>NZ_SMFY01000001.1 GCF_004339465.1 Ancylobacter aquaticus
CACCTATTATGTCGACGCGCTGAACAACACCGACATGCCCGCTCCGGGCCGCACCTTCATGGCGACGCTCACGGGCACCTTCGGGAGCGAAGAGCAGATTGCCCCGCTCCCCTTCCACCTGCGCGCGAATGGCGAACGGTGGACCGGCCTCTATGCCGGCGGGTCGGTCGGCTATGGCTTTGGTTCGGTCGACGGCACTATGACGCTGGCGGATGGCAGCTACGCCCCGCGCGCCTTCGCAGAATCAGCTGATGAAACCTTCAGCGGCGGAATCTGGGGCGGGCAGGTCGGCTATAGCTACCAGTTCGCCAACGGCTTCGTGATCGGCGCCGAAGCGGACTATCTTCATGCCGGCATGGGAAGTTCGAGTGTCCTTGGCGCCACCGAGGGGTCAGCCCTGATCGCCAATCGCATGCAGGAAGCCCAGACCGACTATTCTTTCGACTGGATGACGACCATCCGCGCGAAGGCCGGCTACGCACTTACCGACCAGTGGCTTGTCTACGGCACCGCCGGCGTGGCCTTTCTGCGCGAAACCGAGGAGCGGACACAGTACATCTCCAACTTCGCGGACGCGAACAATCCCGGCGGAACCCGGACGGAGATCAGCTTCTCCGAAACGGCCAGACAGACTCGGACCGGCTTCACCTTCGGCGCCGGTGCGGAATACGCCATCGACGACCGGTGGTCGGTCAAGGCCGAGTATTCCTTCGCCGGCTTCGATGCCGAGAGCTTCATGTTCTGGAAGGCGCGCTCCGGCGTGACTAAGACCTATTCGAAGCAGGTGGGCACCGCCTGGGTGGTGCGCAACCAGACCGCATGCGGCCTCCTCGGGGGTCGGTGGTGCGATCTGGTCGAGCGGCCGGTTTATGAGGACGTGATCGGCACTTCCACCATCGCCGATGGCCGCGACGCCTCGAACTCGGCGGCGTTCCAAGCGGTCAAGATCGGCCTCAACTACCGCTTTTGAGAACGAGGCGCGTCACCCCGCGCGAGGGGTGACGCCGGGCCGGTGCCCTTCAGCGGCGGAGCCGGGTCGCGTGCCAGGCGATGTGGTCCGCCATGAAGGTGGAGATGAAGAAATAGGAATGGTCGTAGCCCTCGCGCAGGGTGAGCGTGAGGGGGATGCCGGCCGCCTTGCAGGCGTCCGCCAGAAGCTGCGGCCGCAGGCCAGTCTCCAGGAAAGAATCGGCCGACCCTTGGTCGACCAGGAATTCCGGGAAGCGGCGTCCGTCCTCGATCAGCGCCACGGCGTCATAGGCCCGCCACTCGCTCTCATCCGCGCCGAGATATTTTTCCAGCGCCGGCCGCGACCAGTCCGCCGTCGAAGGCTGGACGATGGGCGCGAAAGCCGAGCAGCTCCTGAAGCGGTCAGGATGCTTCAGCGCGATGGTGAGCGCGCCGTGCCCGCCCATCGAATGGCCGAAGATTCCTTGCCGGCTCATATCCGCGGGAAACTCCTGCGCGACCAGCGCGGTGAGTTCCTCGACAATGTAGGAATACATCCGGTAATGCGTGGCATAGGGCGCCTGCGTGGCGTCGAGATAGAAGCCGGCGCCGGAGCCGAACTGCCAGTTCTCCGGCTCGTCGGGAACCTCGGCGCCGCGCGGAGAGGTGTCCGGCGCCACGATGATGACGCCATGGGCGGCAGCGGCGGCGCGGTATTCGCCCTTGTCCATCACATTGGCATGGGTGCAGGTGAGTCCCGACAGATACCACAGCACCGGCACGGGGCCCTCGACCGCCTGCGGCGGCACGAAGACGGCGAAGGTCATCGGCGTGCCGGTCACCGTCGAATCATGCCGATAGACGCCCTGCACGCCGCCATGCGATTTCGCGGTGCTGATCGTTTCCATCGTCGCGCCCATCAGTAGATCACCACGGAACGGATCGACTTGCCCTCATGCATGAGGTCGAAGGCGGTGTTGATTTCGTCGAGCGGCATGGTGTGGGTGATCAGGTCGTCGATGTTGATCTTGCCCTCCATGTACCAGTCGACGATCTTCGGCACGTCGGTGCGCCCGCGCGCGCCGCCAAAAGCCGAGCCGCGCCAGTTGCGCCCGGTGACGAGCTGGAACGGGCGAGTGGCGATTTCCGCCCCGGCCGGCGCCACGCCGATGACGATGGACGTGCCCCAGCCGCGATGGCAGGCTTCCAGCGCCTGGCGCATCACATTCACATTGCCGGTGCAGTCGAAGGTGAAGTCGGCGCCGCCATCGGTCAGGTCCTGGATCGCCTGCACCACCTTGTCGTTGCCGACCTCCAGCGGGTTGATGAAATCGGTCATGCCGAATTTCTTGGCCATCTCGACCTTGGCCGGGTTGATGTCGACGCCGATGATCTTGTCGGCGCCGACCATGCGGGCGCCCTGGATCACGTTGAGGCCGATGCCGCCGAGGCCGAACACCACCACGTTAGCGCCCGGCCAGACCTTGCCGGTATAGACCACCGCGCCGATGCCGGTGGTGACGCCGCAGCCGATGTAGCAGATCTTGTCGAAGGGCGCGTCCTCGCGCACCTTGGCGAGCGCGATCTCCGGCAGCACGGTGAAGTTGGAGAAGGTCGAGCAGCCCATATAGTGGAAGATCTCACTGCCCCGGCCGCCCACCGCCTCGCAGGAAAAGCGAGAGGTGCGGTCGGGCATCAGGCCCTGCCCCTGCGTGGCGCGGATCGAGGTGCACAGGTTCGAGCGCTGCGACAGGCAGGTTTTGCAGCTGCGGCATTCCGGCGTGTAGAGCGGGATGACGTGATCACCGACCTTGAGCGACGAAACGCCGGCGCCGAGCTCGCGCACGATGCCCGCGCCCTCGTGGCCGAGAATGGCGGGGAACTTGCCCTCGGAATCCAGCCCGTCCAGCGTGTAGGCATCCGTGTGGCACACGCCGGTCGCCATGATCTCGACCAGCACCTCGCCGGGCCGGGGCCCGCCGATCTCGATGGTCTCGATGGTCAGCGGCTTCTTGGCTTCCCAGGCGACGGCGGCGCGCGATTTCATGGATTTTCCCTCTTGGATCTGGTGCAGCTATTTCAGATAGGTGCGTAGAATTTTCATGGTCGCGTCGAGACCGTCGGTCGCGGGCGGCGCGGCGGCGTCCACGCTCGCATGCTCGAAGGTTTCGCGCAGGTGGATGTCGAGCACCTCGGCCATCAGCCCGCCGGCGGCGCCGCGAAGCGCCGAGATCTGCTGGAGCAGCAGGTTGCAGTCCGACCCCGCCTCGATCGCGCGCTCCAGCGCTTCGGCCTGGCCCTTGATGCGCCGCAGCCGTGTCAGGGCACGCTTCTTGTCATCGGGCGAATGAGGCATCCGGGCACCACGCGTTCCGCGTGCGCACGCGGCTCGGAGTTTCAGTATACTGGAGGGAGTATCCACGCAAGGCCGGCCACTACGTTACCGCCCTCGCGCGACGGCCTGAAACGGCGACGGCAGGCGACGCCAAAAACGCCACCTGCCAGCCTTTCCACACGCCGCTTTCCGGCCGCCTCTTTCCGCTTGCCACGCGGCGCAGCCCGCGCGCCGCGCCTTGCCGGCACCTCACCGGGCGGCGGCGCTGGCACTCCTCGCGGCCTTGTCGATCACGTCGGCGACGGCCTTGGGCTGGGTCATGAATACGGCGTGGCTGGCCGGAACCTGCGTGACCTCGGCACCGATGCGCTTGGCCATGTGCTGAAGCATGCGCTGATCAAAGGCCTTGTCGTCGGTGGCGATCACCGCCCAGCTCGGCTTGCTGCGCCAGGCCGCCTGCGTCAGCCTAGTGCCGAACGACGCCATGGCAATCGGCACCTGCGAATCGCGCATGAAGGCGGCATCGGCGTCGCTGGTGTCGGCAGCGAAGCCCGCCTTGAAGTCCGACGGCTTCACATAGGCGAAGCCATCTTCATGGATGTCGAGAACAAATTCGGGCGGGGTGACGAAGCCCTCATATTGCTGGGCCGTGGTTTCGCCGGCGTCAGGGGAAAGGGCGGAGACATAGACGAGGCCCGCCACCTTGGGGTCGACGCCAGCTTCAGTGATGACCGTGCCGCCCCAGCTGTGGCCGACCAGAATCGTCGGGCCGTCCTGCCGGGCCAGCGCGCGCTTCGTGGCGGCGACATCATCCTCCAGCGAGGTGAGCGGGTTCTGCACGATGGTGACGCGGTAGCCGCGTTGCGTCAGCTGGTCATACACGCCGCGCCAGCCGGAACCGTCGGCGAAGGCGCCGTGCACAAGCACCACATTGCGGACCGGCTGCGACGCCGGAATCCCCTCGGCGGCGAGCGAAACGGCGGCGGAGGACAGGCTGGCGGCGGCGGCCACTGTGGCCAGGAGGCTGCGGGTCTTGGTGTTCATCGTCTTGCTCCGTGTCTGATACGCGATAACTGTTATCGCAATATCGGTTAGGTAGTTGATCCCCGCACGCCTGTCCAGCATATTCGTTATCGCGATATTCTTTTTTGCGCCCGTGCGGCTATATGAGGTGGCAAAGGAGCCCATGATGACCGTGAAAGCCAACCCGCCCGTGCCGCTGGACGACCAGCTCTGCTACACCATCTATTCCGCTGCTATGGCGATCCAGCGCGTCTACAAGCCCCTGCTCGACCAACTCGGCCTGACCTATCCGCAATATCTCGTGCTCAACGTGCTCTGGCGGGAGGACGGGCTGACGGTGGGCGGCATCGCCGAGAAGCTGGCGCTGGAATCGAGCACGCTGACGCCCTTGCTCAAGCGGCTCGAAGCGGCCGGGCACCTGCACCGGACGCGCAACCCCGACAATGAACGCCAGGTCGTCGTCGCCCTCACCGATAAGGGGCGCGCGCTGAAGGCGCAGGCGGGCTGCCTTGGCGATGCGCTGCTCGGCGCCTCCGGGCAGAGCCCGGCCCATCTCGGCGCCATGAACCGAGACATAAGAGAGCTGCGCGATGCGCTCTATACCCGGCTCGGCGGCTGGACCGCACCGAGCTGACGCGCTGCCGCAGAGAACACATTGGCTCTCCCTGTGGACGGGCGCCGGGCGAATAGGGCAAAGGCATTCTGGGAAAAATATTTCATCACGACATTTTTCTGGGATTTTTTGGCCTTACCAGTTGTTGCCTGTGAGATATTGACCCTGCCCCTCCGCCGGTCTAGGAACGGTCGCGTGAGATTTGTCTCGGCACGATCATCCGGCACGTGTTCTGCGCCTTGCTGCGAGATGCAGCGCAGGCAACGTTCCCGTCGCCGGAGGGGCGCGACCCCGCCGGCGCGCCGTGAGGGAAGAATCGTCATCCAAACACCGCACCGGGCAGCGGAAGTCTCAAGAGATAGGCGGGTTTGATGTCGTCAGAACGGATGACGCACCTGAGGCGTCTGGAAGCGGAATCCATCTTCATCATGCGGGAGGTGGCTGCGGAGTTCCGCAACCCGGTGATGCTGTATTCGATCGGCAAGGACTCCGCCGTCATGCTGCATCTCGCGGCCAAGGCGTTCTATCCCGCGCCCCCGCCCTTTCCGCTGATGCACATAGATACCACGTGGAAATTCCGCGAGATGATCGCCTTTCGCGACGCCATGGCGGCACGGCTCGGTTTCAAGCTTCTCGTTCATACGAACCAGGACGGCCTCGCAAAAGGCATCAACCCGTTCGACCACGGCTCGTCGCTCTACACTCATGTAATGAAAACCGAGGCCCTCAAGGAAGCGCTGACGCTGCACGGGTTCGATGCCGCCTTTGGCGGTGCGCGGCGCGATGAAGAGAAGAGCCGGGCCAAGGAGCGCGTGTTTTCCTTCCGCACCGCCAATCATGGCTGGGACCCGAAGAGCCAGCGGCCCGAGCTTTGGAACCTCTACAATGCCCGCGTCCGGCCGGGCGAATCGATCCGGGTGTTTCCGCTCTCCAACTGGACCGAGCTCGACATCTGGCAATATATCCTCGCCGAGAACATCCCGATCGTGCCGCTCTACCTCGCCGCCGATCGGCCGGTGGTGGAGCGCGACGGCCAGCTGATCATGGTGGACGATGCCCGCCTGCCGCTGGCGCCCGGCGAGGTCCCTCAGATGAAGCGGGTGCGCTTCCGCACGCTGGGCTGCTATCCGCTCACCGCCGCCATCGAGAGCGACGCCGACACGCTGGAAGCCATTGTCGGCGAAATGCTTCTGGCACGCACGTCGGAGCGCGCAGGCCGCCTCATCGACCATGACGAGGCCGCCTCGATGGAAAAGAAGAAGCGCGAGGGGTATTTCTGATGAACGAGGCGATCGCCCCCGTCAGCACCGCCGATTATCTCGCCCGCCACGAGGCCAAGGGCCTGCTGCGCTTCCTGACCTGCGGCAGCGTGGATGACGGAAAATCCACGCTTATCGGCCGGCTGCTCTACGACACCAAGCTACTGTTCGAGGACCAGCTGGCGACACTGGCCGCCGATTCGCGCAAGCACGGCACCGCCGGCGACGACCTCGACTTTGCGCTGCTGGTCGACGGGCTGGCCGCCGAGCGCGAACAGGGCATCACCATCGACGTCGCCTATCGCTTCTTCGCCACCGAGCGGCGCAAATTCATCGTGGCCGACACGCCCGGCCATGAGCAGTACACCCGCAACATGGCGACCGGCGCCTCCAATTCCGACGTGGCGGTGATCCTGGTCGATGCCCGCAAGGGCATTCTCACCCAGACCCGGCGCCATTCCTTCATCGTCTCGCTGCTGGGGCTGAAGGACGTGGTGCTGGCGGTGAACAAGATCGACCTGATGGACTATTCCCAGTCCGTGTTCGACCAGATCGTTGCCGACTATCGCGCCTTCGCCGCGGAGTTTGGTTTCCGGACCCTCGTGCCGATTCCAATCTCCGCCCGCCACGGCGACAATGTCATTGGCCGCAGCGCCAACACGCCCTGGTATGACGGCCCTTCCCTGCTGGACCATCTCGACACGCTGGAGGTGGAAAGCGGGGCAATGACGCGCCCGTTCCGCCTGCCGGTGCAATGGGTCAACCGTCCCAACCTGAATTTCCGTGGCTTCTCCGGCACGGTGGCCTCCGGCACGGTGCGGGTCGGCGAGACGGTGGTCATCGCGGGCTCGGGGGCGACCTCGCGGGTCGCCTCGATCGTCACCGCCGATGGCGAGCTGCCGCACGCCGGTGCGGGCCAGGCCGTGACCCTTACCCTGGAGGACGAGATCGACGCCTCCCGTGGCGACGTGATCGCGGCGGCGGACGCGCGGCCGGATGTTTCCGACCAGTTCGCCGCGCACCTCATCTGGATGCACGAGGATTCGCTCCTGCCCGGCCGCCCCTATCTGATGAAGATCGGAACGCGCACCGTCGTCATGTCGGTGACGGAGATCAAGCACCGCATCGACGTGAACAGCTTCCAGAAGCTCGCCGCCAAGACGCTGGCGCTGAACGATGTGGCGGTGGTCAACATCGCCACCCACGACCCCATCGCCCTGGATCGCTTTACCGAAATTCCCCAGACCGGCGCCTTCATCGTCATCGACCGCATGACCAACCAGACGGTGGGTGCCGGCATGGTCGATTTCGGCCTGCGGCGGGCGACCAATGTGCATTGGCAGGCGCTCGACGTCTCCAAGGCCAGCCGGTCCGGGCTGAAGCTGCAAAAGCCGGCCGTCCTGTGGTTCACGGGCCTGTCGGGCGCGGGCAAGTCCACCATTGCCAACCTCGTCGAGAAGCGCCTCAACGCGCTGGGCCGGCACACCTACCTGCTCGACGGCGACAATGTCCGCCACGGCCTGAACAAGGATCTCGGCTTCACCGATGCCGACCGCGTGGAGAACATCCGCCGTGTGGCCGAGGTGGCCGGGCTGATGGTGGATGCGGGGCTGATCGTTCTCGTGTCCTTCATCTCGCCGTTCCGGGCCGAGCGACAGATGGCGCGCGAACGGCTGGAAACGGGCGAGTTCGTCGAAATCTTCGTCGACACCCCGCTGGAGGTGGCCGAGGAGCGCGACGTGAAGGGGCTGTACAAGCGGGCCCGCGCCGGGCTGATCCAGAACTTCACCGGGATCGACAGCCCCTACGAGCCCCCGCTCGACCCGGAGATCACGATAGAAAGCGGCGCCCTCGCCGCAGAGGCGGCGGCCGAGCACATCTTCGCGTTTCTGCTGGACAAGGGTTATCTCAGCTGAGCGGCCCCGGCGCCCCGAAGGCGGGGCGTCATCGTCCGGAGGCTTCGTGTTCGGAGATCGGGGCTGGTGCGGGCGGTCGGACTCGAACCGACACTCTGTCACCAGAAACGGATTTTGAGTCCGTCGCGTCTACCATTCCGCCACGCCCGCACGGTGCGGTTCTCTATAACGAAATGAATCGCCCCGCCAAGTGAAAAGCCGGCGCATGAAGCCGGAAGTTTATCCTCGGAACGGACCCGTGGCGATCAACGTCACGGGTGCGCCCGATGGAATGCAGCCGCCCGGTTCACTCGGCCGGCTTGCAGGTGCCGAAGGCGGTCAGCACCTTGCCGCCGGCCAGCGTGGTCAGCGTCGCCTCGGGCTTGGACGGCGAGAGCTCGATCGCCCAGGCGGCCATGTTGTCATTGCCGTCGAGGATCAGCGTGTCGCCATCGCCGATCACGCTCTGGATCGAGCTGATATGCGGCACGTTGTCGTCCGACACGCTGGCGATGATCTGCTCGCCGAAATGGATGAGGAAACGCGCCGGCAGGTCGATCGTGCCAAGTTCCGTCGAGGGCGCGCAGCCAGAGGCTTCGCAGACGAACACCTTCTCGAAGGAACAGGTAATCGGAGCGGGCAGCGTGTCCACCGCCGGGGCGGGCGGCGGCACGGCGGCGGAAGGCCCGGAGGCCGCGCCGGAGGAATCCTGTGCCTGCGCGGCGGCGAGGCCGAGGATCAGGCAAAGCGCGGTAGCGGCCGTCTTCAGCATGGGAGTGCCCTGTGCGTGTCCGGAAGGAACGGAACGATGCGTCTCAATAGACCGGCGTGCGGCACGGCGGATAAGGCGGCGCGCCACAATAGCCCGGGCCGTAGGCAGGACGCGGCGGGGGCGGGTAATAGGCCGGCGGGGGCGGCGGAGGCGGCGCGTAATAATAGGTTTTCGGCTGGTTCGCGGCGGACGTCACCACCGAGCCGATGAGTGCTCCGGCCACCAGACCGCCGATCAGCGCCCCGGTCGAATTGCTTGCCTGGGCGGGCGGGCTCACCGCCAGCAGAGGCAGGGCGATGGCGATGGCCAGCGCCAGCCGCATCGTCCATCCCAGGACATTGGTGCCCAACACCTTCATGTTCAGCACCTGCGTGTCCAAGACTTTCATGCCGAAGACTTTCATGTCCGACCTCTGCGATTCGCTGGCGTGACTATCGCGCGCGCCATGGCGCGCGGCAAGGGAAACGGCAAGGGAAACGATACGGCAAAGCGGGAGGTTCGGGGCCCGTGTTCGCCGGCCTTGCCACCGCGAAGCCTCGATTGTGTCGCACCGTGAAAACGGTTGGCGAACCAATCCACCGTTACCGCGTTGAGTCGAGCCCAGAGCCCGTCTCGGCGTCCGGGTGGAGATAGTGGAGGACGAAATGCACAGACGAGGCTTCCTGCTCGGTCTCGCCAGCGTTTTGGCGGGCGCCAGCGCTGTGGGCGCGCTGCTCTCGCCGGCTCAGGCGACGGTACTGGGCCAGATCAAGGGTGTCGCCCCTGAAGGGCTCCCCGATATCGACGCTGCCGACGCCGAAACCGCCGGCCATACGCCGGACGGGACTGAGGTCGAGACCACCCAATGGGGACCTCCCGGTCCGCGACCGGGACGCCGCCACCGTCGGCGTCGGCGCAGACGGGTGTGCGCCGTGCGTCGTGACCGCTGGGGCCGGCCGGTGCGCCGTTGCTGGTATGTCTACCGCTAGGACCTGATCTAGCCAGATTTGCGCGAAAGGCGGCCGCGACCGGATGTGTTTCCGTCGCGGCCGTTCAGTTCGTGGGCCGATAGCGTCGCGACATCGGGGTCCGAATGTCGCGCTCGGCACACTAGATGATCTCGATGACCGTCGCTTGGTTGAGGCGCGCCAGCAGCCGGCGCAGATCAGCCGGGCGGAAGGCGACGCAGCCCGCCGTCGGCTCGAAGGCGCCCCGGGCGATGTGCATAAAAACGGCGGAACCGCGCCAGGCACGGCGGGGGCAGCTATTGTAGTCAAGCACCACGACCAGATCGTAAAGCCCGTCTTCTCGCCACATCTCCTCGTGCGAGGCACCCACCGGCAGCCTTACCAGGCAATTGTAACGGCCGTCGCGGGGATCGTCGCACCAGCCGTCCCCACGACGGGTACGCAGCGCGGGCAGGCCGGTAATGGGGCGCGGAACGCGATCGGCCCGGTAGCGAACCTCGCGCGCATGCCAGATTCCCCTCGGCGTGGCGCCGTCGCCCTCGCGTTTGTCCGCGCGGATGCCGGCCCGCCCCAGCGCGACGGGAACCGCGCGGCCATCGAGTATGAGCCATCCATGCTGGCGGGCCTGACCGGCCGGGCGCAGGACGACTCGAAGGCGGGAGGCAAAGCGTGATTTCCCGTGCGTTTCTGTACGAAGGGTCTTCTTCTTCACGCCATTTCCGTTCACGATCACGTCACGAAGCGGCAGCACCTTCGTCTCGCAAGGGCGCAACGCTTGCCGAATGCCCTTCGCCTGCCTACTCGGGACATACGGCATTTCACTCCAGCCTTGCGTGAGAGTGGACGCGCGAGGCGCCATGAACAAGGGCTTCGGCCAGCGGCCACTCGGGAACGCAGATATTCGGGAAAGCGATATGGCGAACGCTCTGCGAGTTTTGGTGGTCGACGACGACAAGGATCTGCGCGAGGCGCTGGTCGAGCAGCTCTCGCTCTATGACGAGTTCGAGGTGGTTTCCGTCGACAGCGCGACGGCCGCCATCAGCGAGGTGGAGACGACGCGGGTCGATCTCATGCTGATGGATGTCGGCCTTCCGGACAAGGACGGTCGCGAGGCGGTGCGCGTGATGCGGCAGAACGGCTTCAAGGCGCCGGTCATCATGCTTACCGGCCACGATACCGACAGCGACACGATCATGGGGCTGGAAGCCGGCGCCAATGACTATGTCGCCAAGCCCTTCCGCTTCGCCGTGCTGCTCGCCCGCATCCGGGCACAGATGCGCTCGCATGAGGCGAGCGAGGATGCGGTCTTCACCATCGGCCCCTATACGTTCCGGCCCGGTGCCAAGATGCTGGTGACAGAACGCAACTCCAAGATTCGCCTCACCGAGAAGGAAACGGCCATACTTCGCTACCTCTACCGGGCTGGAAAAAAGCCGGTGGCGCGCGAAATACTGCTGCAGGAAGTCTGGGGCTATAATTCGGGCGTGACGACTCATACCCTTGAGACGCATATATATCGCCTGCGCCAGAAGATTGAGAAGGACCCGTCCCACCCCAGCCTGCTTGCCACCGAGGCTGGGGGGTACAAATTGCTGCCCTGACAGGCCGATTGATTCGTCCTGCCTTGGAGTTTCGCCCGCCGAATGTCCATCGAGGACGACATCGCCTTTCTGGAACGTGTGCCGACGCTCGCATTGATGGGGCGTGAGGCTTTGCGCGTTATCGCCATCAGCGTCGAGCATTTCGCGCTGGCGCGTGGGCAGGTGCTTTTCCACGAGGGGGAGCCGGCCGATTGCGCCTATGTGGTGCAGGACGGCAGCCTGCGGGTCGCGCCGGACGACCCGCACCTGGCGGCGCGGCCGGGCCAGAGCGCCCGCGTCGGCGAAGGGGCGCTGATCGGCGAGATGGCGCTGCTGACCGAGACGCGGCGGCCCGCCACCGCCACCGCGCTGGAGCCGGCGGAGGTCCTGCGCATCCCCCGCAACGTGTTCCTGCGCACGCTGGAAAGCTACCCCGACGCCGCCCGCGAGCTGACGCAGCGGCTGAGCGAGCGGGTGTCGGCGACGCTGGCCGATCTCGACCGGGTGCGCGAGCGGCTGGAGGCGATCGAGGACGCGCGGCGGCCATGATTCCGGTCACGCCACGGATTTGGCTGGACGAGGACGAGATCGAGGAAACCTTCGTCCGGGCCTCCGGTCCCGGCGGCCAGAACGTCAATAAAGTGTCGAGCGCGGTGCAGCTGCGCTTCGACGTGCGCGGCTCCAAGACCCTGGCCGATCACGTCAAGGAGCGCCTGTCCCGGCTCGCGGGGCGGCGCCTTACCAAGGATGGCGTGCTCGTCCTAGTGGCCCAGCGCTACCGGACGCAGGAGCAGAATCGCGCCGATGCGCTGGCCCGGCTGGTGGAGCTGGTGCGCGAGGCGGCGATCGTGCCGATCACCCGGCGCCCGACCCGCCCGACATTGGGCTCGAAGATCCGCCGGCTGGAGGGCAAGGCCAAGCGCGCCGGCGTCAAATCGCTGCGCCGCGACCGGCCCGGCGGGCCTGACGAGTAGGCGCTACGAGATTGACCCCTCAGAAATCGGTCGCGATTCCCTTCACTTCCCAGTCGCCATAGCGCACCGGCTCAGGTCCGTTGCGGCCGTCGATCTCCTTCGGGGAGGCAAGCGGGGCGGCGGCGGCGCGACGGGCGGCGGCCTCGGCCAGCGCCCGCTCGGCGGCTGGAGAGAGCGGCCGGTGCGGGGCCGGTGCATCGCTGGGGCCGGACGGGCCCGCGAGGGAAACGGTCGGATCGGCGGGCACGCGGGGATCGCTCTGGCTCATGCGCCATTGGAACCACCCGCTGCGCGCCCGCGTCAAGCCTCCCGCGCAAGCCACCGCCCTCGCCGCCCCGCCAGCGCGCCGCGAGCGCAATCTTGCGCGGCCGGGCGGCGCTTCCCATTTCCATGCCGGACCTGCCGTAAGGTGCGGCGCGTGACGAGGGACAGATGAACTATTTCCGTACGGCGATCCTGCTCGCGGGCATGACGGCGCTGTTCATGGGCGTCGGCTTCATGATCGGCGGCCAGGGCGGCATGATGATCGCGCTGCTGGTCGCGGCCGGCATGAATGTGTTCAGCTACTGGAATTCCGACCGCATGGTGCTGTCCATGTACGGCGCCCGCGAGGTCGACCGTGCCAGCGCGCCGGATTATTACGGGATGGTGGAAGAGCTCGCCGCCCGGGCGCAGCTGCCCATGCCGCGCGTCTACATCATGGACAACCCGCAGCCCAATGCCTTCGCCACCGGCCGCAACCCGCAAAATGCGGCCGTGGCCGCCACCACGGGACTGCTCAATTCGCTGTCGCGCGAGGAAGTCGCCGGCGTCATGGCGCATGAACTGGCGCATGTGAAGAACTACGACACGCTGACCATGACAATCACCGCCACGCTGGCGGGCGCCATTTCGATGCTGGCGAACTTCGCCATGATCTTCGGCGGAAACCGCAACAACAACAGCGGCTTCGGCATCATCGGCACCATCGCCATGATGATCCTCGCCCCGCTCGCCGCCATGGTGGTGCAGATGGCGGTGTCGCGCTCGCGCGAATATGAGGCCGACAAGCTGGGCGCCCAGATCTGCGGCCAACCGATGTGGCTGGCCTCGGCGCTGGCGAAGATTTCCAATGCCGCGCACCAGGTGCCGAACATGCCGGCCGAGCACAACCCGGCCACCGCCCACATGTTCATCATCAACCCGCTGTCGGGCGAGCGGATGGACAGCCTGTTCTCCACTCACCCCGCCACCGAGAACCGCATCGCCGCGCTCCAGGCGCTGGCGCAGCAGATGGACGCGAGCGGTTATGCTCCGGCTTCGCCCGCCGCCGGCCGGCACGCCCCGGCAGCCGAAGCGCGCCCCTCCGGCAATGTGTGGGGGCGGGCCAAGGGGCCGCGCCGGGGACCCTGGGGCTGAGCGCGACCCGTCTCAGGGCATGAGCGCCCGTCGTGCGGGACGGGCTGACTCATTTTCGCCGGCCCTGCGCGCGCATCCGCTCGCCGCGCCGCTTGAAAAAGCCGCGCTTCGCAGCTATCAGAGCCGCGCGTGCCGCTTTAGCTCAGTTGGTAGAGCATCGCATTCGTAATGCGGAGGTCGTCAGTTCGAGTCTGACAAGCGGCACCATTTCTCCGCCCCGGCATCAACAGCCCGGCCGGCCCTCTCCGCAGAATCTTCATCTGGCCCACGCCCTCATCCCCGCGTTTGATCGGGGGACCCAGCCTCCCTACGTCCTCCTGGCCTGAAGGCTGGGGTGGCCGGGTCGAGCACGGCCCGCCGGGAAAGTCCCACCATCCAATTATATCGAACGATTTATGCGATATAATACGCTGGATCGAACGATCATCCCCTGCGATTACAAGATTTGTCGCGAGGGGAGACGCAACATGGTCGCGCATATCGACACCGCCGAGGCGCCCCGGCCGGCTTGGGTCCGCCATGGCGCGATCCTGCCGGGCCTCGCGCTGACGGCCGGCATTGCCGGGCTCGCCTTCGCCCTGCGCCAGCTGCCCATGGTCGGCGTGCTGAGCCCGATGATCCTCGCCATCATGATCGGCATCGGCTTCCACAACCTCATCGGCACGCCGGTGCGCGCCAAGCCCGGCGTCGCCTTCGCCATGCGGCGCATCCTGCGCGCGGCCATCGTGCTGCTGGGGCTGCAGCTCACCGCCGCGCAGATCGCCGAAGTGGGCGCCGCCGGCCTCGCGGTGATCGCCCTGGCACTGGTATCGACCTTCCTGTTCACCACCTGGCTCGGCCGGCTGATGGGGGTGGAGCGGGGGCTTGCCCAGCTCATCGCCGCCGGCACCTCGATCTGCGGCGCCTCGGCGGTGATAGCCACCAATACGGTAACGCGCGCGCCGGACGAAGATGTCGCCTACGCGGTGGCCTGCGTCACCGTCTTCGGCTCGGTGGCGATGTTCCTCTATCCGCTGCTCCCCGTGGTGCTCGGCCTCTCGCCGCATGCCTATGGGCTATGGGCCGGCGCCTCGATCCACGAAATCGCCCAAGTGGTGGCCGCCGCCTATCAGGGCGGGCCGGCAGCCGGCGAATTCGGCACCATCGCCAAGCTCTCGCGGGTGATGATGCTGGCGCCGATGGTGATCGGGCTTGGCCTGATGGCGGCCCGCCATGCCCGCCGGAACGGCCGCGATTCCGGCCGCGCCCGCCCACCCATGCCCTGGTTCGTGCTCGGCTTCCTCGCCATGGTGGGGTTGAACAGCCTCATCACCCTGCCCACCGAGGTGAAGGCGGCGCTGGTGCTGGCAACGACCTTCATGCTCTCCATGGCGCTGGCGGCGATGGGGCTAGAAACCGACATCGCCAAGCTGCGCGCCAAGGGGCTGCGACCGTTTCTTCTCGGCTTCGCCGCGTTCGTCTTCATCGCCCTGTTCAGCCTCGCTCTGGTAAAGATGTTCGCCTGAGCAAGGCCGAGGACGACGGTGGATGACCCTGGAGCAGCTGCGCATCTTCGTTGCGGTAGCCGAGCGCGAGCACATCACGCAGGCGGCGAGGGATATCCACCTCACCCCCTCGGCGACCAGTGCCGCAGTCGCGGCGCTGGAGGCGCGCCACGCGACACGCCTGTTCGACCGCGTCGGCCGGGGCATCGTGCTCACTGAGGCGGGGCGGCTGTTCCTGCCTGAGGCGCGCGCCGTGCTCGCCCGCGCCAGCGCCGCCGAGAAGGTGCTGGCCGATCTCGCCGGGCTGGTGCATGGAGCGCTGGCACTGGCCGGAAGCCAGACGGTGGCCAATTACTGGCTGCCGCCGCTGATCGAGCGCTATCGCGGACGCTACCCCGGCGTGGCGGTCAGCCTCGTCATCGGCAATACGGACTTCGTCGCCGCTCTTGTGCAGGAAGGCGCCGCTGATCTCGGCTTCATCGAGGGTGATGTCGAGGCGCCCGTTCTGGTGGCGGCGCCGGTCGCCGCCGACGAGATGGTGCTGGTGGCGCCCGTGACGCATCCCTGGCACTGGCGCCCTCCCACCTCCACGGCCGAGCTGGCGGAAGGCCCCTGGGTGCTTCGCGAGCCGGGCTCGGGCACGCGCGCCATTTTTGAATCCTATCTCCAGGCGGCGGGCATCGCGCACGGCGCGCTGCGTGTCGTGCTGGAATACCCTTCCAACGAGGCGGTCCGGGCGGCGGTGGAAGCGGGAAGCGGCGTCACGGTGATCTCCCGCCGGGTGGTCGAGGGCTCCATCAGGGCCGGCACGATGGCGCTGATCGACTACCCCCTGCCGTCGCGCCCTTTTCTGTCGCTGCGCCATCGCGAACGCTACGCCACCAAGGCGGCAGAGGCCTTTCTCGACCTGGCAGCGGCCCCGGCGGTGCGCGAAAACATCGGCTGAAGGCGCAAGGCCCGGGCCGGCAAAATGTCGCCACCCCGCACAGTTCGGCGTGGCGCCGCCTCGCGGGTCGAGGCACAATGAAGGCGCGGCGACCGTCGGTTCGGGAAGCGGATCGCGCGGGGCGGGGGCACGAGGAATTGAGCGCGCAGGAACGCAGTGAAACCGCCGACCGGCGCGAGGTCCGCATCGAAATCGTCGACGTGCTGCGCGGCATCGCGGCAACCGCCGTCGTCGTACAGCACGTGGCGGAATCCTCGGGCCTGCCGGGGCTGTGGTACCTGCTGGAACTGGCGCCCGGCGTGTTCGGCGTCGTGCTGTTCTTCCTGATCAGCGGCTTCGTCATTCCGCTCTCCGTCCGGGGAGCCTCCGACTGGCAGGCCTTCGCGCTGCGGCGGGTGTTCCGTATCTATCCGCTCACCCTGTTCGCCTTTGCCCTGCTGGCGACGCTGATGATGCTCGGCGTCATCCCGTCCGCCGCGTCGAGCTCCTTTTATGTTTGGCTGATGAACCTGCTTCTGTTGCAGGATTTCGCCAGGGTTCCCGCCCTGCTCGGCGTCACCTGGACGCTGCCCATCGAGTTCGCCTGGTATGGCCTGTTCGGGCTCAGCTTCTTCCTGCTGGGGCGCCGGGGCCTGCGGCTTCTGAGCCTTGCCTATCCCCTCGGCATGGTCGTGTTAATTGTGTTCTCGCTGCTGCTGGAGATCCGCCTGCCCTTCGGCAGGATCGGCATGCTCTACGCCGCCGTCATCGGCATGCAGTGCTACCGATTTGCCGGAGGGGAGATCGGGCGCCGCGAGATTCTCCTGTCGGGCGCCGTTTTCATGGCGCTCATGCTGGTGGCGAACTGGGTGGCCTTCGGGCATTTCTCCCACCCGGCCATCCAGCTTCACCACGCCGTCCTGCCCTGGGTGCTGGCCCCGCTTGTGTTCTTCGTCGCGCTGTTTCGCGTCCGTTTGTCGTCGCCGGGCTCCCGGTTCGAGCAGTTTCTGCTGCTGCTCGGCCGGATCAGCTTTTCGGTCTATCTGCTGCATCCCATCGTCATGGGGATCGTTCACCCCTATGTCGACGGCGTGGCCTTCATCCTCGCAGTGTGCGTGCTGACGGTGCCGCTGGCGTGGCTGAGCTTCATCGCGATCGAGAAGCCCGGCATCGAGATGGGACGGGCGCTGGTGCACCGGCGCCGGCGTCGGCTGGCCGCGAGCGGTGCCTAGAGCCCGTTCCGATCAGATCGAATCACCTGATCGAGGAGAAAGTGCTCTTTAATCAATAAGCTGGAGCATTCCTTGTCGCGAAGTCTGTCAACTTTCGCGGAAAATGCTCTAGCGGCCGCCGAAAATGGCGCTGCCGACCCGCACATGGGTCGCCCCCAGCGTGATGGCGGTCTCGAAATCGCCGCTCATGCCCATGGAGAGGGTTTTCAGCCCATGGCGGGCGGCGATCTTGGCCAGCAGGGCGAAATGCGGCGCGGCCGGCTCGTCGGCGGGGGGGATGCACATCAGCCCCTCGATCGCCAGCCCGTGGACCTCGCGGCACGTACCGAGGAAGGCGTCGATCTCGCCTGGCGCAACGCCCGCCTTCTGCGGCTCCTCCCCGGTATTGACCTGGACCAGCAGGCGCGGCGCCGGCGGGGCGCCCTCGCGCCGCAGCTCCTTCGCCAGCGCCGCGGCGAGCGAGGGGCGGTCCAGCGTCTGGATGACATCGAACAAGGCAAGCGCCTCACGCACCTTGTTGGTCTGCAGCGGGCCGATCAGATGGAGTTCAAGATCGGGATGGGAAGCGCGCAGCGCCGGCCATTTCGCCGCCGATTCCTGAACCCGGTTCTCGCCGAACAGCCTCTGGCCGGCGTCGATGACCGGGGCGATGTGCTCCGGCCCGAATGTTTTTGAGACCGCGATCAGCTGGACCGAGGCAGGATCGCGCTCGCTGTCGCGGCAGGCCTGCGCGATGCGTTCGCGCACCTGCGCGAGACGCGCGGTGACGTCGTGCGCAGTGACGTCATCGGTCCGGTCCGGCTCCATCGTTCCCTCCTCGTGATCCCGCCGCCCTCGATACGCCAATCGTGCCCGCGCGGGAATGTGAGCGTGGGGGAAAAGCGCCGCATTGCCGGTCCGGGGCCTGCGCTTCCCCGCAATGCAGCGAAAAGGTTGACCGGGAACCCGAGTTGGTGCCTAGTCCGGCGCCATCCGTGAACCTTTTTCCTGAGGGTTTGCGCCCTTTTTTCCGATGTTTGCCGATCCAAGAAGCCTGTCCATGAGCACCGAGCGCTACAATGCCCGCGAGGCCGAGCCCCGCTGGCAGAAGATCTGGGACGAACGCGGCATCTACCGCACCCGCAACGACGATCCGCGTCCCAAATACTACGTGCTCGAAATGTTTCCCTACCCGTCGGGGCGCATCCATATCGGCCATGGCCGCAACTATGTGATGGGCGACGTGGTGGCGCGCTTCAAGCGCATGAAGGGCTTCAATGTCCTCCACCCCATGGGGTGGGACGCGTTCGGCCTGCCGGCGGAAAACGCCGCGATCGAGCGCAAGACCCATCCGGGCAAGTGGACCTACGAGAACATCGCCACCATGCGCGAGCAGCTCAAGCTGCTCGGCCTCTCGCTCGACTGGTCGCGCGAGATCGCCACCTGCGATCCCTCCTATTATGGCGAGCAGCAGCGCATCTTCCTCGAATTCCTCAAGGGCGGCTTCGCCTATCGGCGCGAGAGCGAGGTCAACTGGGACCCGGTCGACAACACCGTGCTCGCCAATGAGCAGGTGATCGACGGGCGCGGCTGGCGTTCCGGCGCGTTGGTGGAACGGCGCAAGCTGGCGCAGTGGTTCTTCCGCATCTCCGATGCCTCCGAGGAGTTGCTGGCCGGGCTCGACACGCTGGAGCGCTGGCCGGACAAGGTGCGCCTGATGCAGCGCAACTGGATCGGCCGCTCCGAGGGCCTCCATGTGCGTTTCGTGGTCGATCACGCGCCGGAAAGTTTGCCGCAGGAGATCAAGGTCTACACGACCCGCCCGGACACGCTGTTCGGCGCCTCTTTCCTCGCACTCTCGCCCGGCCATCCGCTGACCGAGCAACTTGCGGCGGCACACCCGGCGCTCACCACCTTCGTCGAGGAATGCCGACGCGGCGGCACCTCCACCGCCGAGATCGAGACCCAGGAGAAGATGGGCTTCGACACCGGGCTGAAGGTGCGTCATCCGCTCGGCGGGCCGGACCTGCCGGTCTATGTCGCCAATTTCGTGCTGATGGACTACGGCACCGGCGCCATTTTCGGCTGCCCGGCGCATGACCAGCGCGACCACGATTTCGCCAGCAAATACGGCCTGCCGATCACCCCTGTCGTGCTGCCGGCCGATGTCGACCCGGCCAGTTTCTCGGTGGCCGAGGCGCCCTATGAGGGCGAGGGCACGCTGTTCAACTCCCGCTTCCTCGACGGGCTCACCGTGCCGGCGGCGAAGGAGAAGGTGGCGCTGACGCTGGAGAACCAGATTCTCGGCGACGCTACGGTGGGCGAGCGAGCCGTGAACTACCGGCTGCGCGACTGGGGCATTTCGCGCCAGCGCTATTGGGGCTGCCCGATCCCGATCATCCATTGCGACACGTGTGGCCCGGTCCCCGTCCCGGAGGACCAACTGCCCGTGCGGCTGCCCGAGGACGTGACCTTCGACCAGCCGGGCAACCCGCTGGACCGCCACCCCACATGGAAGCATGTGAACTGCCCGGCTTGCGGGACGCCCGCCCGGCGCGAAACCGACACCATGGACACGTTCGTCGATTCGTCCTGGTACTTCGCGCGCTTTGCCGCCGAACCCGGCACCGCGCCGCTGCAGAAGGGCGCCGCCGACAAATGGCTGCCGGTGGACCAGTATATTGGCGGAATCGAGCACGCGATCCTGCACCTGCTCTATTCGCGCTTCTTCATCCGCACGCTGAAAAAGCTTGGCCGGGTCTCGGTGGCAGAGCCCTTCGCCGGACTGTTCACCCAAGGCATGATCGTCCACGAAACCTATAAGGACGCGGAAGGACGCTGGCTCTTCCCCGAGGAGGTCGAGCGCGACGGCGAGGGCCGGCCGGTGAAAGTGGGCACGGGCGAGCCCGTCACCATCGGTGCGCCGGAGAAGATGTCGAAATCCAAGCGCAACGTGGTGCCGCCGGAAATCGTTGCCGACACCTATGGCGTCGACTGCGCCCGCTGGTTCATGCTCGCCGACACCCCGCCCGAACGCGACAGCGAATGGACCAGCGCCGGCATCGAAGGGGCCTGGCGCTTCGTCCAGCGGATCTGGCGATTGGTCGGCGAAGCGGTGGCACTGGCCCCCGACGCCGTGGCGCGCCCGGCTGATTTCGGAACCGAATCGATGGCGCTGCGCCGCGCCGCCCACAGGCTGGCGGCTCAGGTGGCGGACGATATCGAGCGGCTGCGCTTCAATGTCGCCGTGGCGCGGGTGCATGCCTTCGCCAATGTATTCGCCGACGTGCTCGCCGACGCCCGCAAGGGTGAGGTCGGGACCGACATGGCCTTCGCGCTGCGGGAAGCCGCGACCTTTCTGGCCGCCGTGGTAGCGCCCATGGTGCCGCATCTGGCCGAGGAATGCGGGCAGGTTCTGGCCGGTGACGGGCTGATGGCCGAGGCCGGCTGGCCGGAGGTCGAGGCCGATCTGCTGGTCGAGGACAGTGTTACGCTGCCGATTCAAATCAATGGCAAGCGGCGCGGCGAGATCGTGGTGGGCAGGAATGCCAGCCCCGCCGAGGTCGAGAAGGCGGTGCTCGCCCTCGACCTGATCGCGCAGGCACTCGACGGGCGCGCCCCGAAGCGTATCATCGTCGTGCCGCAAAGGATTGTGAATGTCGTCGCCTGACCGGAGGAACACGATGCCCGCACGCCGCCGTCTGCTCGGTCTCGCCGGGGCGGGACTGCTTGCCCTTTCTGCGGCCGGCTGCTTCCAGCCCATGTATGCCGAGACGACCCCCGGTCAGGGCTCGGTGCTCCAGGAGAGTTTCAGCCAGATCGAGGTGGTGTTCTCCGCCGGCCGGGTCGGCGACGAGGTGCGCAACGACCTGATCTTCGCGCTGACCGGCGGTGCGGGAAATCCGGCTGGCGCGCCCTATCGCCTGATCCTGGATGTCCGCAGCGAAACGGCTGAGGCCTCCGTCGTCAGCCCGCTCACCGGTTTGCCGGAAGTGGAAATCGTCTCGGTCGACGTCAAATGGCAGCTTTATGAGGCCGGCAATACCAAGACGCCGCTGCGCATAGGCCAAGCCAGCGGCAAGGCCTCGCTGGACAGCGGCTATCAGCGCTTCGCCCGCGCCCGCGCGATTCGCGACGCGGAGAACCGTTCCGCGTCGGTGGCCGCCGAGACGATCAAGAGCCAGCTCGCCTCCTATTTCCTGACCCGTGCTCCCAGGAGCTGAGGCCGTCCATGGTCGCTGTCCGGCCGGGCGATGTCGAGGCGACGCTGAGCCGCCTCGACCCGCTGCGCCCCGTCGTCCTGTTGTTCGGTCCTGATAGCGGGCTGGTGCGCGAGCGCGCCCGCGCCTATCTCGCGCGCGCCAGCGCCGGCTCGAACGACCCGTTCGGCATTGTCCGGCTCGACGGCGACGAGATTTCCGGCGACCCCGGCCGGCTGGTCGACGAGGCCGGAACGATGGCGCTGTTCGGCGGCCGGCGGGTAGTCTCGCTCCGGGTCGGCTCGCGCAACGTGATTCCGGCGGTCGAAGCGTTGCTGGCGTCGCCACCGGAACAGGCCATCATCGTCATCGAGGCCGGCGATCTCAAGCGCGGCATGGGCCTGCGGGCGCTGTGCGAGGCCTCGCCGCACGCCCTCGCCATCGCCTGCTACGCCGACACGGAGCGCGACCTCGCCCGTCTCGTCGACACCATGATGGCGGAGGCCGGCATGGCGCTGGACCGCGACGCGCGCGGCGAGCTGCTGGCGCTGCTCGGCGGCGACCGCATGGCCTCGCGCGGCGAAATCGCCAAGCTGCTGATCTACGCCACAGGCGAGCCCCGCATCACCAGCGCCCATGTGCGCGCCATTGTCGGCGACGCCTCCAGCCTGGCGCTGGACGAGATCGCCGACGCCACCTTCGCCGGCCAGCCGGCTGAGATGGCGAGCGCCTTCGCCAAGGCGACCGGCGAGGGCATGCGGGCCGATATCGTGCTGGGCGCGGTGTGTCGCACGGCGCAAGCGCTGCACCAGATGCGGCTCGTCATCGAGGCTGGCGGCAGTGTCGAGCGCACGGTGGAAGGCGCGCGGCCGGCGATCCATTTCCGGCGCAAGCCGTTCATCGAGAAGGCACTGCGCGGCTGGACCGTCGCCCGGCTGGAGACCGCACTGTTCGCGCTCGACGACGCGCTGCTCGCCGCCCGGCGCAACGCGGCGCTGGGCCCGGCGATCGCCGAGCGGGCCCTGCTGCAGGTGGCCGGTCAGGCGAAACGGGGCTGAGCCCTCAGATTCCCGCCAGCCGCCGGCAGACCTCGTCCAGTTGGTCCAGCGAGGAGTAGCGGATGCGGATTTCGCCCGCCTCGCCATCATGCTTCAGCGTCACGGCGAGGCCGAGTTCGTCGGAAAGCCGGCGCTGCAGCGCGGCCGTGTCCGCGTCGAGCGCGGGGTGAAGCTTGGCCTTCTTCGGCGGCTTGCCGGCAGCTTCCGCCTTGGCGACATTGAGCTCCTGCGCCAGCGCCTCGATGGCGCGCACGTTCATGCCCTGGGCGACGATGGCCTGCGCCAGCGCCTCGGGGTCGTCCTGGGTGAGCAGCGCCCGCGCATGGCCGGCCGAGAGGCGGCCATCGGCGAGGAACTGCTTCACCGTCTCCGGCAGGCGCAGCAGCCGCATCGTGTTGGCAACATGGCTGCGGCTCTTGCCGATCACCCGGGCCAGGTCGTTCTGCGAATAGTTGAACTGGTCGGCCAGCGACTGATATCCGGCCGCCTCTTCCAGCGGGTTGAGATCGGCCCGCTGCACGTTCTCGATGATGGCGATTTCGAGCGCCTCGCGGTCGTCGACTTCGACAACGACGATCGGCACCTCATGGATGCCGGCGCGCTGGGCGGCACGCCAGCGGCGCTCACCGGCGACGATCTCATAGGCCTCGCGCTCGCCGGCGACCTGGCGCACGACGATGGGCTGGATGATGCCGCGCTCGCGGATGGAGGCGGCGAGATCGTCGAGATCGCCCTCGGCAAAACTGCGACGCGGATTGCGCGGATTGGGCCGCAGGAAGGCGAGCGGCACTTTGCGGGCACCGCCACCGATACGACCACGGTCATTGGCCGCGCCGCTGTCCTCGCCCATGTCGCCGATCAGCGCCGCAAGGCCGCGCCCGAGCCGCGAGCGTCCGCCGTCTTCCGCCATGGCCATCGCCCCCTCCCTACGCCGCTGCGAGGCGCAAACTGCGCTCACGCTGAATTATTTCGGATGCGAGACGAAGATAGGCCTGCGACCCGACGCATTTGAGATCGTAGAGCAACACCGGCTTCCCATAAGACGGCGCCTCCGACACCCGCACATTGCGCGGGATGATGGTCTCGTAGACTTTGGCGCCCATGAACTGGCGCACATCGTCGACCACCTGGGTCGAGAGATTGTTGCGGGCATCGAACATGGTCAGCACGATGCCGTGGATGGTCAGCTGCGGATTGAGCGTGGTCCGCACCTGCTCCACCGTCTTCAGCAGCTGGGACAGGCCTTCCAGCGCGAAAAACTCGCATTGCAGCGGCACCAGAATGGCGTTCGACGCCGCCATGGCGTTGACGGTGATGAGATTCAGCGAGGGCGGGCAATCAATCAGAACGTAGGTGTAATCAATATCATTTCGGCTACGTTCATACTGCTCCGCCGTTCCGTTGAGACGACGGATCGCGTCGCGCAGGCGATAGGCGCGATCGCGCTGGGTGGCGAGTTCCAGCTCGATGCCGGAGAGGTCCATGGTGGAGGGCGCGATATGCAACCGCGGCACGGCCGTTTCCAGCACCGCCTCGCGAAGCTCGATCTCTCCGGTCAGCACGTCATAGGTCGAGACCCGGCGGCTGCGGCGGTCGATGCCCAAGCCGGTGGACGCGTTGCCTTGCGGGTCGAGATCGATGATCAGAACCGTCTCGCCGATCGCCGCTAGCGCGGTCCCGAGATTGATCGCGGTCGTGGTCTTGCCGACCCCGCCCTTCTGGTTGGCAAGGGCCAGGACGCGGGGAACCGGCCGGGGCGCGGCGGGAGCGAGCGAAGCCTCATCCATGGTGTCCACCCTGCGAAAAACCCTTGCCGCCCGAACTCTTGCCGCCGACCGCTTCGGGCCCCAGAGGAACCGCCTTGCGGACGATCAGGACATGCCCGCCACCATCGGTGAGGCTCGCCCTAATCTCAGCGTCGATTCTCCAAGATTTAGATGCCTGGGTCAATTCGTTATCAACATCTTGTCCCTTGAGGAACAGACCGGTCGCTCCTTGTGCAAGGAAGGGTAATGCCAATTCCAACAGTCTCGGCAATGGCGCAAGCGCGCGGGCCGAGACAACCTCGACGCCGGGGGCGACGACGGCGGCGACCTGCTCGATTCGCGACGGCAGCACGGTGACAGGCAGGTCGGCGAGCCGCGCCGCCTCGCGCAGAAAGGCGGCCTTCCGGCTGTCGCTCTCCACCAATGTCACATCGGCATCGCGCCGCTCCGCCAGAACCGCCGCCACCACGAGGCCGGGAAACCCGCCGCCCGAGCCGAGATCGACCCAACGTGTCGCCTCCCCCGCCAGCGGCATCAGCTGCAGCGAATCCGCGATATGACGGGTCCAGACGACAGGCAGCGTCGCCGGCGCTACGAGATTGATGGTGCGCTGCCACTTTGCCAGCAGAGCGACGATGATTTCGAGCCGCTGTTCTGTTTCACGTGAAACAGGCGTGAGGCTCAGGGCGCGGGAGCGGTCGGCCGAATCGATGTGGGACATGGCGCAATATACCGTATCGCGCCGCCACCATCACGCCGCGCCATCACGAGCGAGAGCCCGCAACGCGCGCCTCAGGAAACCCGGCGGGCATGCGCCGCCAGCAGCGCGAGCGCTGCGGGAGTCATGCCATCGATGCGGCCCGCCTGACCAATGGTACGGGGCCGAATCGATTCCAGCTTCGCCTTGATCTCGTTGGAGAGGCCGGCCAGGCCGCGATAGTCCATCTCCGCCAGCTCGGCCGCCTCGTCGCGGCGGAACGAAGCGATGTCGGCCTCCTGCCGGTGCAGATAGACCGCGTACTTTGCATCCACCTCCACCTGCTCGCCGATGCGCGGTTCCTCCTGCCCGGCCTCTGGCCAAATACGGCAGATATCGGCCCAGCCGACATGCGGGTAGGACAGCAGATCGAATGCTGAGCGCCGCTGGCCGTCGCGGTTCAGGGTGAGTCCATGCGCGTCGCCCTCCCCCGGAGTGATCGACACCGAGCGGGTCCACGCCGACACCCGCGCCAGCGCCTCGCGACGGGCGGTGAACTGCACGCGTCGCGCGGCGCCGACAAGACCGAGTTCGTCCCCCTTGGCCGTCAGGCGCTGATCGGCATTGTCGGCCCGCAGCGAGAGCCGGTATTCCGCCCGGGAGGTGAACATGCGGTAGGGCTCGGTGACGCCGCGCGTCACCAGATCGTCGATCATCACCCCGATATAGGCTTCCGCCCGATCGAAGGTGACGCCGTCCGCGCCTCCCGCCCGGCGGGCCGCGTTGAGCCCGGCGACAAGCCCCTGCGCGGCGGCTTCCTCATAGCCGGTGGTGCCGTTGATCTGACCTGCGAGGAACAGTCCGGGAGCTTTGCGCACTTCCAGCGTCGGCTCAAGCTCGCGCGGGTCGACATGGTCATATTCGATGGCATAGCCCGGGCGGACAAGGCGGACCCTTTCCAGCCCCGGAATGGTCGCCAACAATAGGCGCTGAACCTCCTCTGGCAACGAGGTGGAAATGCCGTTGGGATAGACGGTGGGGTCGTCGAGACCTTCAGGCTCCAGAAAAATCTGGTGGCCCTCACGCTCGCCGAAGCGGACGATCTTGTCCTCGATGGATGGGCAGTAGCGGGGACCTACGCTCTGGATATTGCCGGAGTACATGGCCGAGCGTGCAATGTTGGAACGGATCACCGCATGGGTTTCCGGCGTGGTGCGGGTGATGCCGCACTTCACCTGGGGATTGGTGATTGCCTCGGTCAGCGAGGAAAAAGGTTCCGGGGGCGAATCGCCATCCTGCATCTCCAGCCCGCGCCAGTCGATGGTGCGCCCGTCGAGACGCGGCGGCGTGCCGGTCTTGAGCCGACCGAGCCGCATGCCCAACGCCGCGAGCGAGTTGGACAGGCCGCGCGCCGGCGCCTCGCCCATCCGCCCCGCCGGGATCTGCTGGTCGCCGATATGGATCAACCCGTTGAGAAAAGTGCCCGTGGTGACGACGACGGCACCGGCGGACACCCGCCGTCCATCCGCCAGGACGAGGCCGGTGACGCGGCCCTCCCGGAGCGTGAGACTGTCGGCCTCGCCCTCAACCACGAACAGGTTCGGTTGGGACTCGATCTCACGCTGCATTGCCTGCGCGTAGAGCTTGCGGTCGGCCTGGGCGCGCGGGCCGCGCACGGCCGGGCCCTTGCGGCGGTTGAGCAGGCGGAATTGGATGCCGCCCTGGTCGGCGACGCGCCCCATCAGCCCGTCCAGCGCATCGATCTCGCGCACGAGGTGCCCCTTGCCGAGCCCGCCAATGGCCGGGTTGCACGACATGGTGCCGAGCGTGGCGTGGCTGTGCGTCACCAGCGCCGTGCGGGCACCGAGCCGCGCGGCAGCGGCGGCCGCCTCGGTGCCGGCATGGCCGCCGCCAATAATGACGACGTCGAAAGAAAGATCGGGAGCGATCATGGGACGGGCTCGCAGGCTTCTATCGCGCCACGAAACGGGCGCGCGCGTCTCGGCGGGCGGAGGGATGCGCTGTTCAGCCAGCGATTTGCCCCGCCGTCAAGCCGCCGCCCTCTCGCCGCCCCCTGTGGACAGCCGGGCGACCTGATTCACGTGAAACATTTCGTTTACGAATCGGCCCTAGTGGCCGCTCTGTTTCACGTGAATCCAGCCCGGCCGGGCAGCTACTTGCCGATGCAGAATTCGCGGAACACGACATCGAGAAGATCCTCGACGCCGATCGCCCCGGTCATGCGGCCGAGCGCGCGGGCGGCGAGACGAAGCTCCTCGGCCAGAAGTTCGTCGTCCAGAGTCTCCCACTGCGTGAGCGCGAGCGCGAGATGCGCGTCGGCTTCCGCCGCGCTGGCGCGATGCCGGGCCCGGATCAGCGCCGGGTGCTCGCCTTCCGCGCGGGCAGAGATGAAGCTGCCAATGGCACGGGTCAGTTCAGCCAGCCCCTCCCCACTGGTCGCCGACACAGCGCGAACCTGCGCCGCCCAGCTGGCTGCATAACTGGGTTCGCCCGCCGCCCTGTCGATCTTGTTGGCGACCAGCCAGAGCGGCGCTTGGGCCTCGATGGATGGGCACACCTTAAGCACGGGTCCGGCAGAGAGGTCATGCACCCACAGGATCAGGTCGGCCTGCGCCACCCGGGCGCGCGCCCGGCGGATGCCCTCCGCCTCCACCTTGCTCGTCGCCTCGCGCAGGCCCGCGGTGTCCACAAGCGTGACCTTGTGGCCGCCGAGATCCAGCGCGACTTCCAGCAGATCCCGCGTGGTGCCGGGCTCGTCCGAAACGATGGCGACGTCGCGTTGCGCCAGCGCGTTGATGAGTGACGACTTGCCCGCATTGGGGAGGCCGGCAATGGCGATAAGCGCGCCCTCGCGCACCATCGCGCCGCGCCGGTCGGCCAACGCCGTCTCCAGTTCCAGCGACAAGGCCTCCACCTCCGGCCGCGCCAGCGCCCTCGCCCCGGCCGGCACGTCGTCCTCATCGGCGAAGTCGATGCCGGCCTCGACCAGCGCCATGGCGCGGATGAGCCGGCGGCGCCAGTCCTCTACACGCTGGCCGAGATGGCCGAAAGCATGGGCGAAAGCGAGCCGGCGCTGAGCCTGCGTTTCCGCCCCGATCAGGTCGGCAAGGCCCTCGGCCTGGGTGAGGTCCATCCGGCCGTTGAGAAAGGCGCGGCGGGTGAACTCGCCCGCCTCCGCCGGGCGCAGGCCGGGTACGGCGAGCACCGCGCCGAGCACGGCGGCCACAACGGCACGCCCGCCATGGATCTGCAGTTCGGCCATGTCCTCGCCCGTCGCGCTGCGCGGTCCCGGAAACCAGAGCGCCAGCCCCTGGTCAAGCACTTCGCCGCTGGCGGGATGGCGCAGCCGCGCCAGATGCGCCCGGCGCGGCTCAGGACGCCGGCCCGCCAGCGCCTCCAGCGCTCTTCCCGCTTGTGGCCCCGACAGCCGGATGACCGCGACCGCGCCGCCGCTGCCGGAGGACACCGCCGCGATAGTGTCGCCGCCTGCGACTGAGGCGACGGCGCCCCTGTCGATCTCGCTCTTCGTGATTGCGCTTTTTTCCTGCAGGTCCACCCGCTACGCCCTATCTTTTGAGTCGGTCGCTCTCTTGAAACGAGCGCCTGCCGCCATGCCACGATACTGTGTCCCTAGCCGGAGCGACATCTTGCCCAACCAGCTCGCCGCCGCCGCCAGCCCCTATCTGCTCCAGCACAAGGACAACCCCGTCGACTGGTGGGAGTGGACGCCCGAAGCCTTCGAGGAAGCCCGGCGGACCAACCGGCCGATCCTGCTCTCCATCGGCTACGCCGCCTGCCACTGGTGCCATGTGATGGCGCATGAAAGCTTCGAGGACGACGCGACGGCGGCGGTGATGAACGAGCTGTTCGTCAACATCAAGGTCGATCGCGAGGAGCGGCCGGAGGTGGACCAGATCTATATGGCCGCGCTGCAGCAGCTCGGCGTGCAGGGCGGCTGGCCGATGACCATGTTCCTCGACCCCGAGGCCGCACCGTTCTGGGGCGGCACCTATTTCCCCAAGGAGGCGCGCTACGGCCAGCCCGCCTTCACCGAGGTGCTGAAGACCATGGCCGGCGCCTATGCCTCGGGCGATCCGCGCATCACCCAGAACCGCGCCGCCCTGCTGGAGCGGCTGCGCCAGAAAGCCCGCCCCGCCGGCGAGGTCGTGATCGGCACCAACGAGCTCGACGATATCGCCGGGCGCATCCTGGGCATCATGGACACCGAGCATGGCGGGCTGCAGGGCTCGCCGAAATTCCCCAACACGCCGTTCCTCGAACTGTTGTGGCGCGGCTGGGAGCGCACCGGCCGCACGAAGCTGCGCGACGCGGCGCTGCACGCGCTGGACGGCATGAGCGAGGGCGGCATCTACGACCATATCGGGGGCGGCTATTCCCGCTACTCCGTCGACGAGCGCTGGCTGGTGCCGCATTTCGAGAAGATGCTCTACGACAATGCGCAGATTCTCGACCTGCTCGGCCTCGCCTATAGCGAGACCCTGGCCGAGCTGTTCCGTGCCCGCGCCGATGAGACGGTGGGCTGGCTGCAGCGCGAGATGATGACGGATGGGGGCGCTTTCGCCGCCAGCCTCGACGCCGATTCCGAGGGCCATGAGGGGCGCTATTACGTCTGGACGCTCAAGCAGGTGCTGGACGCGCTGGGGGCGCAGGATGCCGAGTTCTTCGCCCGCCACTACGACATCGTACCCTTCGGCAATTGGGAAGGCGTTTCGATCCCGAATCGACTGAAGGAGATGGAGCGCTCGGGCGCCGACGAAATCCGGCTCGCCATGCTGCGCGACAAGCTGCTGCGCGTGCGCGAGACGCGGGTGCCGCCGGGCCGCGACGACAAGGTGCTGGCGGACTGGAACGGGCTGATGATCAGCGCGCTGGTCGGCGCCGCGCCGCGCCTCGGTCGGCCGGAATGGGTGGAGTTGGCGGAAGGCGCCTTCCGTTTCATTGCCGAATCGATGGTGAAGGATGGGCGGCTCGGCCATAGCTGGCGGGAAGGACGGCTGGTGTTCCCCGGACTCTCCTCCGACTACGCCGCGATGATCGGCGCCGCCCTTGCTCTCAATCAGGCGACCGGCGAGCGTTTCTATCTCAACCACGCGGTCGCCTGGCAGGGAAAACTAGAGACCCACCATGCGACGGAAGATGGCGGCTATTATCTCACTGCCGACGATGCCGAAGGACTGATCCTGCGGCCCGAGGCTACGGCGGACGATGCCGTCACCAACCCGCAGGCGCTGATCGCCCGCAATCTGGTGCGGCTCGCCGCGCTGACCGGCGAAGATGCCTACCGTACCCGCGCCGACCGACTGTTCGATGCCCTGCTGCCGCGCGCGGCCCCGAACCTCTACAGCCATGCCGGGCTGCTCAACGCGCTCGACAGCCGGCTGCGCGCGCCGGAGATCGTCGTCATCGGGGCGGGCGAAGGGGCCGAAGCGCTAGCTGACGCGGCGCGGCGCCTGCCCCGCGTCGACATCACGGTGCAGCGGGTGGAAGACCCGGCCGCCCTTTCGGCCGATCACCCCGCCCGTGCGAAGGCGGAAAGCCTGCGTGCCGACGGCATGCACGCGGCCGCTTTTGTCTGCGCCGGCGGGGTGTGTTCGCTTCCCGTTACGGAATCGAATCGATTGGCGGAAGTGGTGGCTGGCGGCTGAGAGCGAGGCGGAGATTTGCCCGAATCGGGCCGGCATCGCCGGACACAAGCTGCCGGGGACAGGCCTGTGGATAAGTTGGGGACAAAAGCCCCCACAGGCCCGTATTTCAACAGAAATGGCCGCTGGCGGGCGACAAGTTTTTTGCGATGGATGGATCGGACCCGCGGGCGTTTGCCCGCCACGAGTCATTTCTGGAGGCCATCATTTCAGAGGCGAAACGATCCGACATTGGCGATGATGCCGCATTAATGCCCGCAATCGGCACTTTGGATTGCGAATGCGCACATGTCGCCATGCCGACCTTTCGCGACGCTTTCGGCGTGCGCGGGCTCAGTCTTTCCGGCTGAACCGGATATTGGCCAGCATCAGCGGCACGACGAGCATGAGCGCCCCGGCAAGGTCCGCCTGCAGCACATAGGCGAGGCCGAGTTCCTCGCGCACCGCCGGCCCGATGACCGGGTCGGCGAAATCGGCGACGAGACTGGCGACGAACAGGGCGGTGGGCAGCCACACGGCGAGGGGAAGCCACCAGCGCCGGCAGGCCATGACCCAGCTGAGCGCCGCGATGCCGATGACGAAGATCCACAGCTCGGCCGGCGGCGGCTCGCGCTCGGCGACGCCGGCGTGAACCGGCAGCGCCAGAAACAGGGCGGCGGGAAACGACATCAACGAAAGCCGGTAGATCCGCCCTGCCTGCATGCCCCCGCCTCCCAGCGGCCTCACCCCGGCTTTTTGCCGTGGGTGTGCTTGCCTTATGTTTTGGCCTTACGTGTTCATCGAGTCGAAGAAGTCGCCATTGGTCTTGGTCTGGCGCAGCTTGTCGACCAGGAACTCGATGGCGTCGACCGTGCCCATCGGATTGAGAATGCGGCGCAGCACATACATCTTCTTCAAGACGTCCGCCGGCACAAGCAGCTCTTCCTTGCGGGTCCCCGAGCGCGTGATGTCGATGGCCGGGAACACCCGCTTGTCCGAGACCTTGCGGTCGAGAATGACCTCGGAATTGCCGGTGCCCTTGAACTCCTCGAAGATCACCTCGTCCATGCGCGAGCCGGTATCGACCAGCGCGGTGGCGATGATGGTCAGCGAGCCGCCTTCCTCGATGTTACGCGCCGCGCCGAAGAAGCGCTTGGGGCGCTGCAGGGCGTTGGCGTCGACACCGCCGGTCAGCACCTTGCCGGAGGACGGCACCACGGTGTTGTAGGCGCGGCCGAGCCGAGTGATTGAATCGAGCAGGATCACCACGTCACGCTTGTGCTCGACCAGGCGCTTAGCCTTCTCGATCACCATTTCCGCGACCTGCACATGGCGCTGGGCCGGTTCGTCGAAGGTGGACGAGACCACCTCGCCCTTCACCGAGCGCTGCATGTCGGTGACTTCCTCCGGCCGCTCGTCGATGAGCAGCACGATGAGGTAGCACTCGGGATGATTGGTCGTGATGGACTGGGCGATGTTCTGCAGCAGCACGGTCTTGCCGGTGCGCGGCGGGGCGACGATGAGGCCGCGCTGGCCCTTGCCGATCGGCGCCACGACATCGATGACGCGGGCAGAGAAATCCTTGCGCGTCGGGTCTTCGATTTCCAGCTTCAGCCGCTCGTCGGGATAGAGCGGGGTCAGGTTATCGAAATTGATCTTGTGCCGGATCTTGTCCGGGTCCTCAAAATTGATCGTGTTGACCTTGAGGAGGGCGAAATAGCGCTCGCCATCCTTGGGCGAACGGATCTGGCCCTCGACCGTGTCGCCGGTGCGCAGCCCGAAGCGGCGAATCTGGCTCGGCGAGACATAGATGTCATCAGGGCCGGGCAGATAATTGGCGTCCGGCGAGCGCAGGAAGCCGAAACCGTCAGAGAGGATCTCGACCACACCCTCGCCGATGATGTCGGTATCCTTGGCGGCAACCTGCTTGAGAATGGCGAACATCAGCTCCTGCTTGCGCAACGTGCTGGCGTTCTCGACCTCAAGCTCCTCCGCAACCACGAGAAGTTCGGCGGGGTTCTTGGACTTGAGGTCCTGGAGCTTCATTTCCCCCATGGGAAAGGGCCTCGATATTCTGATGTGGACGTACCCGGCCGGGAAAAACACCCGCCGAAACGACAAAAGGTGGGAAGCGCTGGTCTGCGGACCCAGGCCGAGGGGATCGGCTTCTTGTCCGGCACACCGTGCGGCATCGGGGAAGATGCCCGCCTGAACGGAGTGACAGCCAGCTTCGTGGAGTCCGCGCACCATAGGCAAAGCCGCGAACCGGCGCAAGCCTGCCGCATGACGCTTTGAACGGGTTAAAACGGCTTTACGATGACCATGATGACGATGCCGATCATCAGCAGCGTCGGCACCTCGTTCATCAGCCGGAAGAAGCGCGCCGGCCGGCTGTTCCGGTCAGCAGCGAAATCGGCGACCCACCGGGCCTGATATTCCTGCGCCACGCTGAGCCCGATGACCAGCGCCAGTTTCACGTGAAACCAGCCTGAGGCGAACCATCCGCCCTGCCAGGCGAGATACAACCCGGCCAGCCAGCTCACCCCCATCGCGGGACGGGCGATGGCCTTGAGCAGGCGCCGCTCCATCACCTTGAAGGTTTCCGACTGCGGCGATCCCACGGGCGCGTCGCAGTGATAGACCATCAGCCGGGGCATGTAGAGCAGCGCCGCCATCCACGAGATGATGGCCATGACGTGCAGCGCCTTGATCCATTCGTAGAGCATGGACAATCCACCCCCAGGCTGCCGCCCGTCCGCCGCCTACCCGCCACGGATGCGGGAAATCATCCGTTCCACATGGGCGATCGGCGTCTCCGGGCGAATGCCGTGGCCGAGATTGAACACATGCGAGGCACCGTTGAAATCCGCAAGGATGGCGTCGATGGAAGCGTCCAGCGCCCGGCCGCCGGCGATGAGGGTGAGCGGGTCGAGATTGCCCTGCAGCGCGCATTTGCCCCCCAGCGCATAGCGCGTCGCCGGGCGGTCCGCCGTCCAGTCCAGTCCCACTGCGTTGACGCCGGCGGCCTGCACCATCGTGGAGAGGCCGGATAGCGTCGCCCCCTTGGGAAAAGCGATGATCCGCGCCCCCGGCACTTCGGCACGCACCAAGGCAACGATGCGGCGGATCGGCTCGATCGACCAGCGACGGAAACTCTCGGGGTCCAGCACGCCGGCCCAGCTGTCAAAGATCTGCACCGCATCGGCGCCGGCCTTGAGCTGGCCGACGAGATAACGGGCGGAGGTTTCCACCAGCCGATCGATCAGCGCGGTGAAGAAATCCGGATCGGTCAGCGCCGCGAGGCGGGCCGGCGCCTGGTCCGACGTGCCGCGCCCGGCGATCATGTAGGTCGCCACCGTCCACGGCGCGCCGCAAAAGCCGAGCAGTGCCGTCTCGGTAGGAAGCTCGGCCCGGATGCGGCCAACCGCTTCCAGCACCCGGTCGATCTTCGTGGGATCGAGATCCTCGCGGAGAGCGGCAAGCTCGGCGCCGTTAGTGACGGGCACAAGGCGGGGGCCCTCGCCTGTCTCGAAAGTCAGCGGGCAGCCGAGCGCATGGGGCACGACAAGAATGTCGGAGAACAGGATTGCCGCATCGAAGCCGAAGCGACGAATCGGCTGAAGCGTGACCTCGACGGCAAGATCGGGCGTGTAGCAGAGGGTGAGGAAATCGCCGGCTTTCTCGCGCACTGCACGATATTCCGGGAGATAACGCCCCGCCTGGCGCATCATCCAGATCGGCGTGCGCGTTGGCACCTTTCCATCCAGTGCCTGCAGCATGATCGACTGTCCGCTCACGCTGCCACCCGCCCTTCCGTCCCTGCCATGCTGCTCACCGTCCCGTTATCCCCGCGCTCTTCATACTTCTTTAATCACTTAGAATCGAAAGTTGTCTGTGTTTAGAGCAGGGGATTAGACATGTTCCTCGCCGCTCACAATCGACCCCCAGCCTGACGCCGGCTCGGCCGGCCGGAAGCGATCAGAGACGGGTGTTGCTCCAACGGCTTAGGTGGGGCAGGCCGGTTTATCCACGCAGTTCGCATGCCCCACCGCGATGGGACGCACAGGCCGGTGGCTTGTGGAGGAAAACGGCCTCTGTCCCCAGGGCACTCTTGCGAACGTGCGGAGGGCGTGGCTTGTTCCCTCCTTATGCACAGGCCTGTGGATGACCGGGGTGACTGATTCCGCCCGCCCGTCGGAGAGCTACTACCACCTCCATCTCGTGTCGGATTCCACCGGCGAGACGCTGATCAGCGTCGGCCGGGCGGCGGCGGCGCAGTATGACGTGAAGCCGATCGAGCACATCTATCCCCTCGTGCGCTCGCACAAGCAGCTCGACAAGGTGGTGCAGGCGATCGAGGAGTTCCCCGGCATCGTGCTCTACACCCTGACCGATCCGGAACTGCGCAATCGCTTGAAGACCTATTGCCGCGAACATGGCGTGCCGGTGCTCTCCGTGCTGGCGCCTGTCGTGCAACTGTTCCAGGCCTATCTCGGCGGCGTGCCGGAGCCGCGCGTCGGCGGCCAGCACCAGCTCGACGGCGATTATTTCCGCCGCATCGACGCGATGAACTTTACGGTCATGCACGATGACGGCCAGCATGTGGACGGGCTGGAGGCGGCCGACGTGGTGCTGCTCGGCATTTCCCGCTCCTCCAAGACGCCGACCAGCATCTATCTCGCCAATCGCGGCATCAAGACAGCCAACATCCCGCTGGTGCCGAGCCTGCCGGTGCCGTCGGGCCTTGCCGAGCTGAAACGGCCGCTGATCGTCGGCCTGCTGGCCAGCGCCGACCGGGTGGTGGAGATTCGCCGCAATCGGCTGCTCGGGCTGAACGCCGCGCAGGCAGCCGACGCCTATACCGACCATCAGGCGGTGGCCGAGGAAATCGCCTTCTCCCGCCGGCTGTGCGCGCGCCATGGCTGGCCGATGATCGACGTGACCCGGCGCTCCATCGAGGAAACGGCGGCGGCGATCATCGCCCTGCTGCAGGAACGCCGCCGCAGGTTGACCGAGAATCCCAATGGCTGATTTCCTGCCCGACAACGGCCTCTGGCGCGGGGCGGATCCGCTTGTTCTTGCCTCCAAAAGCGCGGCGCGGCGCGCCTTGCTGGAGGCAGCTCGGCTGCCGTTCGAGGTGGCGAGCGTCGAGGTGGACGAGCGCGCCCTTGAGGCAGAGGCGGTGGAAGCGGGCGCAGGGCCGCAGGCCGTCGCGCTCGCCCTTGCCCGGGCCAAGGCGCTGGCGGGCAGCGCCGCGCAGGTCGGCCGTCTGGTCATCGGCGCCGACCAGACGCTGGCGCTGGGGGCGCAGGCCCTGCACAAGCCGGCGGACCGGGCGGCGGCGCAGTCGCAAATCGCCCTTCTGGCGGGGCGCACCCATGCGCTGCACTCGGCCGTGGCGGTGGCGCGCGACGGTGCGGTGCTGTTCACGACGGTGGAGAGCGCCCACCTCACCATGCGCGCGCTCGACGCGGCGGCAATGGACGCCTATCTCGACGCCGCCGGCGAGGCGGTGCTGTCCAGCGTCGGCGGCTACCAGTTGGAAGGGCTCGGCATCCACCTGTTCACCCGTGTCGAGGGCGACCATTCGGTGATACTGGGATTGCCGCTCCTGCCGCTGCTGGCCTTTCTGCGCTCTCAGGGACTTCTGCTGTGACCCGACATGTGGCGATTATCGGCCATCCCGTAAGCCATTCCCGCTCGCCGCTCATCCATGGCTACTGGCTGCGCCAGCATGGCATCGACGGCACCTATGGCGTGCGCGATGTCGCGCCGGAGACGATCGAGGCTTTCTTCAGCGATTTCGCCGCCTCCGGCCTGATCGGCGGCAATGTCACCGTGCCGCATAAGGAAGCGGCCTTCCGTGCCTGCGTGGCGCGCGATTCCGTCGCGCAGGCGCTCGGCGCGGTCAATACGCTGTGGCTGGAGAACGGTGATCTCCACGGCGCCAACACCGATGTGCATGGTTTCCTTGCCAATCTCGACGCCGCTGAGCCGGAATGGGCGCGGGCGCTTGGAGAGGCCGTGGTGCTCGGGGCGGGCGGCGCGGCGCGCGCCATCGTCTACGGGCTGCTGGAGCGGGGGGGGGACCGCGTGGTGGTGGCCAACCGCACGCGGGCACGGGGAGAGGCGCTGCGCGAGACGTTCGGCCCGCGCGTGCAGCCCATAGAGTGGCGCGATCTCGGTGGCCGGCTGATGGGCTGCCGGCTGCTGGTCAATACCACTTCGCTCGGCATGAAGGGCCAGCCGCCGCTCGACATCGACCTCTCAGCCCTGTCGCCGGATGCACTGGTGACGGATATTGTCTATGTGCCGCTGGAAACGCCGCTGCTCAAGGCCGCCAAGGCGCGCGGGCTCGCCACGGTGGACGGGCTCGGCATGCTGCTGCACCAGGCGGTGCCGGGCTTCGAGCGCTGGTTCGGCGTGCGCCCGCAGGTGACGCCGGAACTGCGGGCACTCGCGATCGCCGATCTTAAGACCAAGGGGCAACTCGCGTGAGCCCTCGCCGACCCTTCCGGCTGGGGCTCACGGGCTCCATCGGCATGGGCAAATCGACCACCGCGCAGATTTTTCGCGAGCTCGGCGTGCCGGTGCACGATGCGGACGCCGCCGTGCACGCGCTTTATGGCGCGGAGGGCGTCGGCCCGGTGGAGGCGGCCTTTCCCGGCGTGGCGGTCGACGGGCGGATCGACCGCAGCCGGCTCGGCGCACTTGTGCTGGGCGATGACGCGGCGATGAAGCGGCTGGAGGCCATTGTCCACCCGCTGGTCCGGGCGCGGGAAAAGGCCTTCCTCGAACGGGCGGCGGAAGCGGGCGAGCCTGTCGCCGTGCTCGACATCCCGCTGCTTTATGAGACTGGCGCTCAGGACCGGGTCGACGCCGTCCTGGTCGTCACGGCGCCGGAAGCGGTGCAACGCGCCCGGGTCCTCGCCCGGCCCGGAATGACGGAGCCGACCTTCGCCGCGATTCTCTCCCGGCAGATGCCCGATATAGAGAAGCGCCGGCGCGCCGATTTTGTGGTCGACACCAGTCAGGGGCTCGACCCGGCCCGGGCCGCCGTGGCAGAGCTGCTGGGCCAGCTGCGGGCGACGCGCGGCGCGGATGCGGAACAGGGAGACGGCGATGCGTGAGATCGTGCTCGACACCGAGACCACCGGCCTCAACCCGCTCACCGGCGACCGCCTGGTCGAGATCGGCTGCGTCGAAATCCTCAACCGCATTCCCACTGGGCAGGTCTACCACGTCTATCTCAACCCCCAGCGCGACATGCCCCTGGAGGCGTTCAACGTACATGGCCTGTCCAGCGATTTTCTCGCCGACAAGCCGCTCTTCCCCCATGTGGTGGACGATTTCCTCGCCTTCATCGGCGGCGACCCGCTGGTGATCCACAACGCGGCTTTCGACATCGGCTTCATCAATGCGGAACTGGCGAAAATCGGCCGGCCGGCGCTGACCTTCGACCGGGTGATCGACACGCTGTCCCTCGCCCGCCGCCGGCACCCCGGTGCGTCGAATCGTCTCGACGACCTGATGAACCGCTACGGCATCAACAGTTCCCGCCGCACCAAGCACGGGGCGCTGCTCGATTCAGAGTTGCTGGCGGAAGTCTATGCCGAGCTGTGCGGCGGCAAGCAGACGGCGATGAGCCTGACGGCGACCGAGACGACAACGACGATCGTGATCGAAGGTCAGGTGGCCACGCCCCTGCAGCGCCCGCGCCCGCTGGCACCGCGCCGGAGCGAAGCGGAAGATGCCGCCCATGCCGCCTTTATCGCCACGTTGGGCGAAAACGCTATCTGGAACGAATACACGGCCGGAAGCTGACGCCGCCGGCCGTGCCGTAGATCAGAAAGCCGTGCGCGTCAGGACGCGAGGACGTTGCTCGGCGCCTGCTGCGCCATGCGCTGGCGATAGAGCGTGACGAAATCGACCGGGTCGATCATCAGCGGCGGGAAACCGCCATTGCGCACCGTGTCGGCAACGATCTGCCGGGCGAAGGGGAACAGCATGCGCGGGCATTCGATCAGGATGAAGGGGTGGATGGTCTCCTGCGCCACGTTCTGGGCGCGGAAGATGCCGGCATAGACCAGCTCCAGCGCGAACAGCGTCTTGCCGTTCAGCTCGGCCTTGGCCTCGACCTTCAGCTCGACTTCATATTCCGAGCCTTCGCGCATCGGCTTGGCGTTGACGTTGATCTGGATGCCGATCTGCGGCTGGCCCTTCACGACCAGCGATTCCGGGGCGCCCGGATTCTCGAAGGACAGGTCTTTCGTGTACTGCGTCAGCACCTGCAGCGTCGGCATCTGGGCGTTGTCGGTCTCAGCCATAGGTTTCTCCGTAGGGTTCGCCGGGTTAGGCCGTTAAAGGCGCCGGCGATGGTGCCGCTGGGTCGGTGATCCCGCCTCAGCCGGTCTTTCAAGGGGCGGGTGTCGCTAACACGGTTGGATGCGGCTCACAAGCGCGCTTCGGTGCCCTTTCCGGCTTGCTCTGGCATGCCAGAGCAGTCACGGCACGGAGCACGCTACGAACCACCCGCTTGGCGGAAGCTGCCGGCTTGCTCTACTGTGCGAATGGATGTCCGGCCGCACCGTTTCGCTCGAAGTGATGACCCTGGGGCAGGGATGGGGTGGCGAAATCGGCCAGACGTCGTAAATAGGTCATGCGAAAGGGTCGGTTCTTCCTTGGAAGTCACCGCCTCGGCACCACATGATGTACAGTCCCGCGCCGGAACGGCTCCGGCGGCGGCTAACAGCGGCGAACTGCGACGTGTTCGATATTTATACGATCATCTTCCTGGCCCTCGCCGTATTCATCTTCATACGGCTGCGGAGCGTGCTGGGGCAGCGTACGGGGCGCGAGCGGCCGCCCTACGACCCCTATTCGCGTCGCGATGCCGCCAAGGCGCCGGCCGGCCCCGGCGACAAAGTGGTGAATTTCCCCGGGACGGCCAATGACACGGCTCCGTTGCCCACGCCGGTCGAGCCGGTGGAGGATGCGGAACCCTCGCCGGCACGTTGGGCGGGCGTGGCCGAGGTCGGCTCGGCCGTCGCCAATGGCCTCGACGCGATCGCCGCGCAGGAACGCGACTTCGACGCCAAGCACTTCCTTACCGGCGCCCGCGCTGCCTATGAGATGATCGTCGTCGCCTTCGCCCATGGCGACCGCGCCGCGCTCAAGGATCTGCTGGCGCGCGATGTGTTCGATGGCTTTTCCGCCGCCATCACCGAGCGCGAGCAGCGCGGCGAGACGATGGAGACTCAGTTCGTGGGCATCGAGAAGGCCGATATCGTCGAGGCCGATGCGCGTGGCAACTCCGCGCAGATCACGGTGCGCTTCCTGTCGCAGCTGATTTCCGTCACCCACGACAAGCAAGGCGGCGTCGTTGATGGCGATCCCGAGCAGGTCGCCGATGTGACCGATGTGTGGACCTTCGCCCGCGAACTGGGCGCCCGCGATCCCAACTGGAAGCTTGTCGCCACCGAAGCGGCTTCGTGAGAAGATGGCGCGGTGCGCGCTCTTCGTCTCATCCTCGCTTTATCCGGCATTCTGACCGGCGCCCTTCTGCCAGGGTCCGGTCCGGCGCGCGCCGCAATGGCGCCGCTGTTTCCGCAGGCGGTGATTGAGCCGACCGGGTTCGCGGACCTGCCCGGTTGGGCGCAGGACGACCACGCCAAAGCTTTCGCTGCCTTCCGCCGCAGCTGCGGCTCTATCGCCCGCAAGGGCGATCTCGTCACCCCGTCACGCCCGGTCTTCGCCGCCCTGCGCCCGATCTGTGCCCGGGCGGCGCGGCTGCCGAAAAACATCAGCGACCAGAAGGCGCAGGCCTTTTTCGAGAAAGAGTTTCGTCCCTACACCATCGCCGCGCTGGAGCAGGCGAACGGTTTCCTCACCGGCTATTATGAGTCGGAGGTGGAGGGATCACGGATCCGTTCGGGGGAGTTCGCCACCCCGCTCTATGCCCGCCCCGGCGATCTCGTCATCGAATCACCGCCCGGCGGCGGCCCCCCGACCAACAAGAGCGGCGCTTTCCGCAAGGTGGAAGGCAAGCTGGTGCCCTATCACGACCGCGCCGCCATCGAGGATGGAGCGCTGGGCGATCAGGGACGGGTCGTCGCCTGGATCCGCGACCCCGCCGATGCCTTCTTCGCCCATATACAGGGCTCGGTGCGGGTGCGGCTGCCCGACGGCGAGGTGCTGCGGCTGAACTATGACGGGCATAATGGCCAGCCCTACACGCCGATTGGCCGCCTGCTCATCGAGCGCGGGCTGGTGCCGCGCGAGAAGATGTCGATGGACGCCATCCGCGCCTACATCGCCGCCCACCCTCCGGAGGGGCGCGAACTGATGCGACAGAACCGTTCCTACATCTTCTTCCGTATCGCCCATGAACTGAAGCCGGACGACGGCGCGGTGGGCGCGCAGGGCCTGCCGCTGATGGCGGGGCGCTCCATTGCGGTGGACAAGGCGATCCATGTCTACGGCACGCCGTTCTATCTCGACGCCGCGCTGCCCACCGGGCTGGAGGGGGCGAGCGAACCGTTCGAGCGGCTGATGATCGCGCAGGATACCGGCTCGGCCATTATCGGCCCGGCGCGGGCCGACATCTTCTTCGGTGCGGGCACGCAGGCGGGCACCGTCGCCGGGCGCATCCAGCATCCCGGCCGCTTCACGCTCCTGCTGCCGCGCGCCCTCGATCCCGCCCGTGCCCGCGTGCCGCTGCCCAAGCCGAGACCCGCGCAGGCGCCCCGGGCGCTGCTCCCCGCCGCCGTGTCGGAAACGCCGTGATGGCCGGCCCGCCTGATCAGCGCCCGCGTCCGCGCCGGCGCCGCCCCCTTGATGCCGAAGAGGCGGCGCTGTGGGAGCATGTGACGCGCTCGGTCCGGCCGATCCGCCCCAAGAGGGTGGCGCCCCAGGTGGAGATTGTCCCGGTAGTGGCTGCTGAGACGGCCCCGCAGAAGCCCGCCCGCGCCAAGCGGGCGGTGCCGCTGCCGGTCGTCGCCGCTCCGAAGCCGCCCCCCGGTCCGCCGCCACTCGCCCCGCTGGAGCCGAAACTGCGGCGCCGCCTGTCGCGCGGGGCCGAAGTGGATGCGCGCCTCGATCTGCACGGCCTGACACAGGCCGCCGCCCATGGACGGCTGATCGCCTTTCTGCGCGGCGCTCAGGGGTCCGGCCACGGGCTGGTGCTGGTGATTACCGGCAAGGGCGAGGCGATGAGCGTGCTTGCCGGCGAGGGCGGGCGCGGCGTGTTGCGGCGACTGGTGCCGCAATGGCTCGGTGCGCCAGAACTGCGCACCGTGGTGCTCGGCTTCGAGACCGCCGGGCGCGGACATGGCGGGGAAGGCGCACTCTATGTCCGGGTGCGCCGGCTTCGGGGAGGCGGGACGTGACGCCCTTCGGCCGCCGCCTGCGCGAGCTGAGGGCCGCGCGCGGGGTGACGCTCAGCCAGATGGCGCAAACGATCGGCGTCTCCGCCGCCTATCTCTCGGCGCTGGAGCACGGCAAGCGCGGACAGCCGACCTGGCTGATGCTCCAGCGCATCATGGCCTATTTCAACGTGATCTGGGACGAGGCGGAGGCGCTGCGGGCGCTGGCCGAACTCTCCGACCCGCGCGTGGTGGTCGACACGTCGGGCCTCACGCCCGAGGCAACCGAGCTGGCCAATCTGCTGGCGCGCGAAATTGCCACCCTGCCCCCCGAGGCGGTGGCCGAACTGCTCGGCCGGCTGAAGATTCTGGGGCGGCCAGGGTAGTTGGACGTTTCGGTGAACATCCTTAAGGCTCGCCTCCGGCTCGCACCTCGGGACGGCGTTGGGGGATCGCACTGCGGATAGTCGCCGCCCGTCATGCTGAGGCGCCGGCCGTGCTCGAAGCACGCAGCCGACAGCTGCGCCCTTCCCGCCTGAACGTTTCACGTGAAACCTCCACCGGCTCGATTCTCTCGTTACGGCTCCGAATCAGAGGATATAGCGGCTCAGATCCGTGTTGCCGGCGAGGTCGGCGACGCGGGTGCGGACATACTCGCCATCGACCACCACCTTGTCGCCCGCGCGGTCCGGGGCGGTGAAGGACAGGTCGTCCAGCACCCGCTCGATCACCGTCTGCAGCCGCCGGGCTCCGATATTCTCGACGCTGGCATTCACCTGCACCGCGATGTCTGCGATGGCTGCTACCGCGTCCTCGGTGATGACGAGTTCCACGCCTTCCGTGCCCATCAGCGCCACCGACTGCTTGACCAGGCTGGCCTCGGTCTCGGTGAGAATGCGGGTGAAATCCTCGCGGGTCAGCGCTTCCAGCTCGACCCGGATCGGCAGCCGGCCTTGCAGCTCCGGCAGCAGGTCCGAGGGCTTGGACACGTGGAACGCGCCGGAGGCGATGAACAATATGTGGTCGGTCTTCACCGCGCCGTGCTTGGTCGAGACGGTCGTGCCTTCGATCAGCGGCAGCAGGTCGCGCTGCACGCCCTCGCGCGAGACATCGGCGCCGCCCCGCCGTTCCGAGCCGGCGATCTTGTCGATCTCGTCGAGGAAAACGATGCCGTTTTCCTCCACCGAGCGGATCGCCTCCTGCACGATGGCGTCCTGGTCGATCAGCTTGTCGGCTTCTTCGGAGAGCAACAGGGGGTGGGCGTCCTTCACGGTGACACGGCGCGGCTTGGACTTGCCGCCAAAGGCCTTACCGAGCATGTCGCCGAGCGAGACGGCGCCCATCTGCGCGCCCGGCATGCCGGGAATTTCGAACATCGGCATGCCCTGGCCGCCGGAGGTGAGTTCGATCTCGATCTCCTTGTCATCCATCGTCCCGTCGCGCAGCTTCTTTCGGAAGCTCTCGCGAGTGCCCGATGAGGCGGTGGCGCCGACGAGGGCGTCGAGGACTCGCTCCTCGGCCGCCAGATGCGCCTTGGCCTCGACGCCCTTGCGGCGCACCTCGCGCACCAGGCCGATGCCGATCTCCACAAGATCGCGGATGATCTGCTCGACATCGCGGCCGACATAGCCGACCTCGGTGAACTTGGTGGCCTCGACCTTCAGGAAGGGCGCACCGGCGAGGCGGGCGAGACGGCGGGAGATTTCCGTCTTTCCGACGCCGGTCGGGCCGATCATCAGGATGTTTTTCGGTAGCACCTCCTCGCGCAGCTGGCCCTCCAACTGCTGGCGGCGCCAGCGGTTGCGCAGGGCGATGGCCACCGCGCGCTTGGCCTTGTGCTGGCCGACGATGTAGCGGTCGAGCTCGGAGACGATTTCGCGAGGCGAGAAGCTGGTCATGATGAAGATGCGGTCCGCGTGGTGGGAAGGACATTCGGATTGGGCAGGCGTCGCGCCAATCCGGCCGGCAGCAGCGCGAGAACTGCTCGGCGCAGCGGGTGCCACAGGGCGCTGAGCAGCAGGATGAAGGCGCCGAGCACGAATATGGTCAGCGGCGTCGCGCTGCCGCTAAAGCCGCTGACCTTGATGAGCGAGGCAAAGGCGATGCCGGCATAGGCGAGCCCGGAAACCAGCAACGCGCGGCGGTCGATCAGCACCGCGATGACGCCGAGCCCGGCGAACACCGCAAGCATCGGCAGCGCGTTTCCCTCGCCGGGCGCGCCGTCCGGCCATATGAATCCGCGGATCAGCGGATGCACGATCAGCGGGGCCGCCAGCAGATGCAGCCAGAAGGCGATGTCGGTTCGCCGCGTGAGCCGCTGCGGATCGCTCATGTCGAAGCGCATGGCGAGGGCGAAGACGCTGAGGCCGCACAGCATGAGCACTGGATTGATTGCCGCCGCGAGGCCCCCGGGCACCATCGCCGCCACAAGGCCGACCACGATCGCGACCAGGGCGGCGGCAGCGGCGGCGATGGTGATCGGCACCCGAAAGCGCCAATAATGCGCCATCGCGGCGGCCAGCGTCGCCAGTCCGGCCAGCACCAGCACCAGCGGATCCTCGCTGAGCGACAGGAGGCTCGGGATAAGAGGCTCGATGACGCCGAACCATGCGGACGACGCCATGAACACCGAGGCGCAGAATACCACCAGCAGCACGATGCTGGGCAGGGCCATACGCTGCACGCGGGTGAAGAATTCCGCCAGCAGCCAGCTGGCCGCACCGACCGTCGCCCACATGGCGGCAGCGCCGACCGCCTCGGCGAAATAGCCCAGCGCGCCGAGGAACAATGCCAGCCCGATGGTGACGAAGATGTCGCCGAAGCCGGTAATGAAGCGCAGCCGCTCGTCATCGTCCGGCTGCGGAATGGCGGCGTCGGTGCCGGGCGCCAGCTCTACCTCAAGCGCGCGCAGGCGTTCGGCCTGATGCGGTGTGATGACGCCGCGTTCGGTGGCGATGAGGACGGTGCGTTCCGAGATTGTCACCCGATGGTCTCCACCACCACATTGTGGTTGGTGTAGATGCAGATGTCGGCGGCGATGGCGAGGCTCTTGCGCACGATGGCCTCGGCGTCCGTGCCGCTGTTGGCCAAAGCCCGCGCCGCCGCCAGCGCGAAGCCGCCGCCCGAGCCGATGGCGGCAATGCCGTTTTCCGGCTCAAGCACGTCGCCGGTGCCGGTGAGCACGAGGGTGACGTTGGCATCGGCCACGATCATCATCGCTTCCAGCCGGCGCAGATAGCGGTCGGTGCGCCAGTCCTTGGCGAGTTCGACGCAGGCGCGCTGCAGCTGACCGGGATACTGCTCCAGTTTGGCTTCCAGCCGCTCGAACAGGGTGAAGGCGTCCGCCGTGGCCCCGGCGAAACCTCCGATCACGTCCCCCTTGCCGAGCCGGCGCACCTTGCGGGCGTTGGATTTCATCACCGTGTTGCCGAGTGTCACCTGCCCGTCGCCGCCAATGGCGACGCGCCCGTCAGTGCGGACGGAGACAATGGTGGTGCCGTAGATCGTATCGGGGGAATGGGTCATGAAGGGCTCTGTATCGGGGTCTTGTTACGTCCGCACTTACTTAAGTCTTCGAAGCGTCAGCGCAACTCGGGGTCGGCGGCGGCGGCCGGCGCTTCCGGGAGCCGGAGGCCCGGAAGGAGAGCAATCAGGACGATGACTCCGCCGGCCGCCAGAAACGCATCGGCCGGCAGGACGACCAGCAGGCTGCTCAGCAGTCCGGCGATCAGAACAGAAAGCGCGACCCCCGCATTAGCGATGCCGAGTGCCCAGCCCCGCTCGCTCTCGTCCACCGCCGAGGAAATGGCGGCGAGCAGGGTTATGAAGGCGAGAATGTTGCTGGAGGTCGACAGGAAACCCAGCGCGACCTGCGCCCCGGCCGGCAACGGCAGCGAGCTGGCGATGAGAAAGAAACCGCACAGGGCGAGCCCGACGAGGGCGGTCGCCTTGTCGTTGCCGAGCCGTGCGCGAACCAGCGGAAATCCGATGGCCGACGAGAAAGCGCACCCGATGCCCATCACCATCGAGAACAGGCCGAGCCCGGCCGTCGTGAAGCCGTAGGAGCGCTGCATCTCGATGAGGATGAAGGTGTAGTAGATGAGGAACCCGAGCTGGAATAGGAAGAAGGAAGCCGCCGGCATGACGATCGCGGGCCGGTTCCCGATCCGCGCCAGCAGGCGGAACGGCTGCCTCCAGTCAAGCGCGAGGACGCGGCGGGACTCATCCCTGGCAAAATGTGCCGAGTTGAGGCTGACCAGCGTAACGACGCAAAGCACCAGAGCGACCATCAGCGGAAGGCGGAGCTCGAAGTGGCCGAGCAGTCCTCCGATGGCTGGGCCCGCCACCATGCCAATCGTATTGACCAGCACGACCTGCGCCATGGCGGCGCTGCGTTGGTCCTGCGGCACGGCGTCCACGACTGACGCCTGGGCGATCGGCGCGGTACCGGCCATCAGCCCGGAGAGCAGGCGGCCGATGAAGAAAAGCCAGAGATGCCCGACGGAGAGCGCCACCGCCATCAGCGCGTAACTCCCGGCCAGCCCACCCATGCAGATCATCAGCGTGCGCCGGCGGCCCAGCGCGTCCGACAGGTCGCCCAGCATCGACGAGCCGAAGAACATGCCGATCGGAAACAGGGAGAAGGCCAGCGACAGCAGCGTGTCGCGCGTCGCCGGGCTGTAGGCGCTCGTCAACGATGGGCTCTCGAAGAGCGCAACGATCAGCGGATACATCAGGCCGAAAGAGAAGATGTCGATGAACACGGCGAGGAACAGGGGCGCGCGCGTGCGCAGCGTGGCCAGGTCCATCGAAAGAACTCCCAGGCGCGGGCGATACCGCGATGATGACGGCCTTTCTCCCCGCGCGCCAGCCTTGCACGCAGGGAAAGGCTCGGCATATGGCATCGCAACACTTTAGCTGCTAAGACGCCCGCTCTTTCCGGGAGCTCTTTGCCATGCGCACGGCCAGCATCACCCGCGCCACCAAGGAAACGCAGATCCGCGTCGCCGTCGATCTTGATGGCACGGGGAAGGGCACGATCGCGACCGGCGTCGGCTTCTTCGATCATATGCTCGACCTGCTGGCGCGCCATTCCCGCATCGACATGGAGATCGAGGCCAAGGGCGACCTGCATATCGACTTCCACCACACGGTAGAGGATGTCGGCATTGCGCTCGGCCAGGCGGTGAAGGCCGCACTCGGCGACATGCGCGGCGTCACCCGCTATGCCAGCCTGCATCTGCCGATGGACGAAACGCTGACCCGCGTCGCGCTCGACATTTCCGGCCGGCCGTTCCTGGTGTTCCGCACCGAATTTGCGGTGCCGAAGATCGGCGAGTTCGATACCGAACTGGTGCGCGAATTCTTCCAGGCTTTCGCGATGAATGCCGGGCTGACGCTGCATGTCGAGACTCTCTATGGCGCCAACGCGCACCATATAGCGGAGAGCTGCTTCAAGGGGCTGGCCCGCGCGCTGCGTGTGGCGGTGGCGATCGACCCGGCGGCGACGGGCGAAATTCCTTCCACCAAGGGCAGCCTTGGCGGCTGAACAGCCGGGCGGAGAAAGCTTCATGGCGGTCTGGACAGTCTTCGAGCCCGAGGAGGGGGACGCGGCGCGCACGACCCTGCGCTGGGCTGACGGCTTCGTCTTCGTGCCCGAACGCGTGTCCTGGAGCGCGCTTCTCCTCGCGCCGCTGGTGCTGCTGCGCCACCGCCTCTGGCTGGCATTCATCGTCTATGTGCTGGCGCAGGGCGCGGTGATCGCGGCGATCCTCGTGCTGGACCTGGAGGATCGCGCCTTCGCCCTGCTGCTGGTCGCCAATGTCGCGGTGGCGGTCGGCCTGCCGGGACTGCGCCGCGCCAAGCTCGTCGGCAAGGGCTATGAGGAGGCCGGCTGCGTGGTGGCACAGAAGCTCGAAGCCGCCGAGCAGCGTTATTTCGACGCCCGTCTCGGCGAGGTCGCTGTCGCCCGGCTTCCTCTGCCGCCGGTCGGCGGCGCCCGCATCAACGCTGCGGCGCGGCCGGCGCAGGCCGTCGTGCTGGGCCTGTTCCCGGAGGCCGCCCGATGACCCCCCCCGCGCCCGTCGCTCTCATCGACTATGGCTCCGGTAACCTCCACTCCGCCGGCAAGGCGCTGGAGCGCGCCGCGCGTGAGGGCGGCGGCGGCAAGAGCGTGCTGGTGACGGCGGATCCCGACGTGGTGCGCCGGGCCGATCGCATCGTGCTGCCGGGCGTCGGCGCTTATGCCGACTGCCGGCGCGGGCTGGACGCCGTGCCGGGTATGGTGGAGGCGCTGACCGAGGTGGTGATGGAGCGCGGCCGGCCTTTCCTCGGCATTTGCGTCGGTCTCCAGCTGATGGCCACGCGCGGCCTTGAACATGGCGAGACCGCCGGGCTTGGCTGGATTGAGGGCGATGTGGTCAAGATCGAGCCGGCCGATGCCGCCCTCAAGATCCCGCATATGGGCTGGAATTCGCTGGATGTGGCCCGCCCGCACCCGCTGCTTGACGGTATCCCCACCGGCGAAGACGGGCTCGACGCCTATTTCGTCCATTCCTATAACCTCAACGCCGCACGTCCGGGCGACGTGATCGCGACCACTTCCTATGGCGGTGCCATCACCGCCATGGTGGGTCGCGACAATATCGCCGGAACGCAGTTCCATCCCGAGAAGAGTCAGCGCCTCGGCCTTGCCCTTCTCGCCAATTTCCTGAAGTGGGCGCCGTGATTCTCTTTCCCGCCATCGATCTCAAGGACGGCAAATGCGTGCGCCTGCAGCAGGGCGACATGGCGCGTGCCACCATCTTCAACCATGACCCCGCCCAGCAGGCGGCGCAGTTCGAGGCGCAGGGGTTCCGCTACCTGCACATCGTCGATCTCGACGGCGCCTTTGCCGGCCAGCCGGTGAACGCGGTGGCGGTGGAGCGCATTCTCGAAGCGGTGGGCATGCCGGTACAGCTCGGCGGCGGCATACGCGACATCGCCCGGGTCGAGGACTGGCTGGAAAAGGGCATCACCCGCGTCATCCTCGGCACGGCGGCGGTGCGCGACCCGGCCTTCGTGAAGGAGGCGGCGCGCCGCTTTCCCGGTCGCGTGGCGGTGGGGCTGGACGCCAAGGACGGGCGCGTGGCGGTGGAAGGCTGGGCCGAGACCTCGGACCTCACCGCGCTGGAGCTGGCGCAGCGCTTCGAGGATGCCGGCGTTTCCGCCATTATCTATACCGACATCGACCGCGACGGCCTGCTCAAGGGCCTCAATCTCGACGCCACCATCGCGCTGGCCGACGCCATCTCCATTCCGGTCATCGCCTCGGGCGGGCTTGCTTCGATGGACGATGTGACGGCCCTGCTGGAGCCGCGCGCGGCCAAGCTTGAAGGCGCCATCACCGGCCGCGCGCTCTATGACGGGCGGCTCGATCCCCGCGCGGCGCTGGCGCTGGTCGCCGGGCTGCCGGCATGAGCGGGAAAGACGAGGCGTCCATGCTCAAGGTCCGCGTCATCCCCTGCCTCGACGTGAAGGACGGGCGGGTCGTCAAGGGCGTGAAATTCGTCGATCTGCGCGATGCCGGCGATCCGGTGGAAGCGGCCAAGGCCTATGACGCCGCCGGCGCCGACGAATTGTGCTTCCTCGACATCACCGCCAGCGTAGAGGCGCGCAGCACGCTGATCGACGTGGTGAGCCGCACCGCCGAGCAGTGCTTCATGCCGCTCACCGTGGGCGGCGGGGTCCGCACGGTTGAGGACATCCGCGCCTTGCTCAACGCCGGCGCCGACAAGGTGTCGATCAACACGGCGGCGGTGAACCGGCGGGAGTTTGTGCGCGAGGCGGCGGAAAAATTTGGCGAGCAATGCATCGTCGTCGCCATCGACGCCAAGAAGGTCTCGGCCGAGGGCGAGCCCGACCGCTGGGAGATCTTCACCCATGGCGGGCGCAACCGCACCGGCATCGACGCGGTGGACTACGCGAAGGAGGTCGTCGCACTCGGCGCCGGCGAAATCCTCCTCACCTCGATGGACCGCGACGGCACCGGCGAGGGTTTCGACCTCAAGCTGACCCGCGCCATTTCCGACGCGGTGAAGGTGCCGGTCATCGCCTCGGGCGGCGTCGGCACGCTGGATCATCTGGTGGACGGCATTCGCGAGGGCGGGGCGTCGGCGGTGCTGGCGGCCTCGATCTTCCATTTTGGCACCTTCACCATCGGCGCGGCCAAGGAGGCCCTCGGCGCGGCCGGGCTTCCCGTTCGCCTTGGCGGCGGTGACATTGGCGGTAGCGCCATCAAGGAGGCCGGCCGATGAGCGACAGTCCCGCCCGCGTCACGCTTGAGGACCTTGCCGCCATCGTCGCCCGCCGGGCAGCGGCCGAGGGTGAGGCGTCCTACACACGCGCGCTCATCGCCAAGGGTGTCGCAAAATGCGCCCAGAAGCTGGGCGAGGAAGCGGTGGAGACCGCGCTCGCCGCTGTCGGCACCGATACCAAAGCGGTCATTTCCGAAACCGCCGATCTTCTCTACCATCTGGCCGTGCTGCTTCAGGCGCGCGGCGTGTCGCTGGATGATGTGTATGCGGAGCTCGGCCGCCGGACGAACCAGTCCGGCCTGGAGGAAAAGGCGTCCCGCCCCAAGGGCTGAGGCCGTCGCGACCATCCCGTTCGGCGCCGCCGGCAGGCGCGGGCTGGGCCGTATCACGTCCCCTCCTAAAGTGGTATACGGTCGACCAACGCCTGGCGCTTTGAATGTCCGGGCGAGCCGGGAAACGCTACCATGGACCTGAAGCTCGACGGGGCGGTGCTGTCGCCCTTCCGCAATTTCAGCCGCGCCGAATGGGCGGCTCTGCGTGCCGACACCCCCCAGCCGCTGAAGCCGGACGAGATCCAGCGGCTTCAGGGACTTAACGACCGGCTGTCGATCCCCGAGATCGAGGAGATCTACCTGCCGCTGTCGCGGCTGCTGTCGATCTATGTCGGGGCGACGCAGAAGCTGTTCCGCCAGATGCAGAAGTTTCTCGGCCCCGAGCAGAACGGCAAGATGCCCTATATCATCGGCGTCGCTGGCTCGGTGGCGGTGGGCAAGTCCACCACCGCCCGCGTGCTGCAGGCGCTGCTGGCGCGCTGGCCCAACACGCCGAAGGTTGCACTCGTCACCACCGACGGTTTTCTTCTGCCCAACGCCATTCTGGAACGGGAAGGGCTGATGGGGCGCAAGGGCTTTCCCGAGAGCTACGACCTTCCGGCGCTGCTGCATTTCCTCACCGACATCAAGGCCGGCCGCCGCCCGGTGCGGGCGCCGGTCTACAGCCATTTCGACTATGACGTGACGCCCAACCTCAGGGTGGAGGTCGACCAGCCGGACATCCTCATCGTCGAGGGACTGAACGTGCTGCAGACCAGCCGCCCGCCCAAGGACGGCAAGGGTATTCCTTTCGTCTCCGATTTCTTCGACTTCAAGGTCTATATCGACGCCGACGAGACGATCCTTGAGCGCTGGTATGTCGAGCGCTTCATGCGCCTGCGCGAGACGGCCTTCCGCGACCCCAAGGCCTATTTCCACCGCTATTCCAGCCTGACCGGCGCCGAGGCGGACGCCACCGCCCGCGCCATCTGGCGCTCGATCAATCTGCTGAACCTGCAGGAAAACATCCTGCCCACCCGCCAGCGCGCCGACCTCATCCTGCGCAAGGGCGGCGACCACGAGGTCGAGGTGGTCTCGCTGAGGAAGCTCTAGGATGGCGGCGGCCGTCGAGATCATGCCCGGCTGCCATTACTGGCCGGGCTGGCTGGATCGCGCGGGACAGGAAGCGCTGGCGGATGAACTGCGCGAGGTTCTTGCTGCCGCGCCGCTGTTCACCCCGCGCATGCCGCGCACCGGCACGCCCTTCTCGGTCCGCATCTCCAGCTGCGGGCCGCTCGGCTGGGTGTCGGATGTAACAGGTTACCGTTATCAGCCGACCCATCCCGAAACCGGCGAGGCGTGGCCGCCCATGCCAGCCGTGCTCACGCGGGCCTGGGCGGAGCTGGCCAGCACGCCGCTGGCCCCGGAGGCGTGCCTGATCAACTGGTACGCGCCCGGCGCCCGGATGGGGCTGCATCAGGACCGCGACGAGGAGGAGTTTTCCGCGCCAGTCCTTTCGCTCTCGCTCGGCGACACGGCGCTGTTCCGCATCGGCGGAACGGCGCGAAAGGACCCTACCCGCTCGCTGCGCCTCGCCTCGGGCGACGCGCTGCTGCTCTCCGGCCCGGCGCGGCTGGCCTTTCACGGCATCGACCGCATCTATCCTGGTACCTCGACCCTCTTGAAGCAGCCCGGGCGGATCAATCTGACGTTACGGCGGGTGCATCCGGCGGGGCCGAGCGAAATTCGGCCTTGATGCGCCCGCAGAAAGAGCGAAGTTACAGCTACCTTAAGCTCGAAGGATTGCGAATGCGCCTTGTTGCCCGCTTTGCCGCCGCCGCCTTTGCTCTGGCAGTGCTCGGCCTTCCCGCCTCCGCCCAGACGATTTTCGCCAATGACGGCACGATCGGCATGGTGCCGCCGGAAGGTATGGTGGCCGTGCCCGGCGTGCCAGGCTTCCAGGATCGCGCCGCCAGCGCCTCGATCCTCGTTCTTGAAATGCCCAAGCCCGCCTTTGCCGAGATCACCGCCAATTTCGCACCGGAGGAACTGCAGAAGCAGGGCGTCACGGTGGAGCAGCGGCGCGACGTTACGCTGGCCGACGGCGTGCCCGCCGTGCTGCTGAAGGGCTTTCAGACCGTCGGTACCGGGGCGCTGAAGAAATGGATCCTGATTGCCGGCGCCAAGGAGCAGACCGGCATGGTTACGGTGCAGTTCCCCGAGGCTTCCGCCACCCGCTACCCCGACGCCAAGGTCGAGGAGGCGCTGAAGACCGTGGTTTTCCGTGCCCCGCCGAGCACCGAGGAGATGCTCGCCAAGCTGCCCTTCACCGTCGACGAGACGGAGGGCTACAAGGTGATGAAGGTGATCGGCACCAGTGCCGTCCTGCTCACCAAGCCCGAAACCGGCGAGGCCGGCCAAGCGGGCAAGGGCGGGCCGCAGACCCAGTCCTTCTTCATCGTCGCCGTCGGCCCGGGCGAAATCCGCGAGGAGGAGCGCGAGGCCGCGGCCAAGCGGGCGATCACGAGCGTGCCGGGTATCAAGGAACTGCGCGTCGAACGCGGCGGCCCGCTGCGGATCGGTGGCCAGCCCGGCTTCGAGCTGATCGCCAATGCGGTGGACCAGCAGACCGGCAAGCCGGTGAAGGTGGCGCAATGGCTGAGCTTCGGCCGCACCGGCTATCTGCGTATGGTCGGCGTGGCTCCCACGGAAAATTTCGACGCCGATTACGGCGCCATGCGCGCCCTTCGCGACGGGGTCGCCCTGCGCTGACCTCTCCTGCAGAACAGACAATGAAAAGGGCCCTCGCAAGGGCCCTTTTTTAACGCGACTCCGACCGACAGAAAGGCGCGCCGGGTAAGTGTGCTCGTCTCAGCCCTCGGGCGGAGTTTCGGCCGGCGGCGCCTTGGGGCCGCCCTTGGACACGCCGACAAGGGCGGGGCGCAGCACGCGCTCGCCGAGCTTGTAGCCGGGCTGGATCACCTGAACCACGGTGCCCGACGGCACCTCGGTATTGGGCACCTCGAACATGGCCTGATGCATGTTCGGATCGAACTTGGCGCCTTCCGCCTCGATCCGCGCCACGCCATGCTTGGTCAGCGCCTGCACCAGGGCGCGCCCGGTGAGGTCGATACCCTCCAGCAGGGTCTTCAGCGTGCCCTCGGCCTTGGCCCGGGCGTCGGCGTCGATGGCGCCCAAGGCGCGCTCGAAATCGTCCGCCACGGTGAGAACGTCGCGGGCGAAGCCGGTGATTCCATAGACCTTGGCGTCCGCTACTTCGCGCTCGGCGCGGCGGCGCACATTGTCAGCCTCGGCGAAGGCACGCAGAAACTTGTCCTTGAGCGCGGCGATCTCGGCCTCAAGCCGCTCCTTTTCGGCGGCGAAGGCGGCAGCGAGATCGTCCGGCGCGGCGGCCGCGCCATTTTCGGCGTCGGCAGTCTGGTCTGCCACGTCGGGCTGATCGGCCGGAGTGCGGTTCTCGTCGCTCATGAATACCTCGTCGGGGAATGGTCGTGCCCGGCGGCCGGGCCACGCGGACGCCCGCCATATCGGGTCGGACGGCGCAAAAATCAAGCCGCGTCGGTGCCCGGCCCGCCGAGAACCCGGCTGACCACGCGGGCAGTGAAGTCGACCATTGGCACGATGCGGGCATAGTTCAGCCGTGTTGGACCGATCACCCCGAGCACGCCGACCACCCTTCCCTGCCCGTCGCGATAGGGCGCGACGATGGTGGAGGAGCCTGACAGCGAGAACAATTTGTTCTCCGAGCCGATGAAAATGCGCAGGCCCTGCGCGTCCTCGGCCCGGCCGAGGAGGTCGACCACTTCCTGCTTGGCGTCGAGATCGTCGAACAGCAGGCGCACCCGTTCCAGATCCTCGATGGCACGCAGGTCCTGCAGCAGCCGCGTCTGCCCGCGCACGATCAGCCGCCGGTCGGCCTTCTCGCCGCCCGACCAGCTTGCCATGCCGCTTTCCACCACCCGCGCCGTCACCTCGTCGAGCTCGGCACGGCGGGCGGCCAGCGTGCGCTCCACCTCGGCGCGCAGCTCGGTCAGCGTGCGCCCGCGCGTCAGCGAGGAGAGGAAATTGGTTGCCTCCACCAGCGCCGAGGGAGGCAGGCCCTTGGGCAGCGGAACGAGCCGGTTCTCGACCTCACCATCGTCGGAAACGAGGATCAGCAGCGCGCGGGTGGCGTCGAGCGGGACGAACTCGATATGTTTGAGCCGCACGTCGGTCTTGCCGGTGGTCACGACGCCAGCGCCGCGCGACAGGCCGGAGAGCAGGTTGGAGGCCTCCGCCAGCACCCCGTCCACGGTCTGGGCGCGGGCGGCGGCGCGCACCTGGGTCTCGATCGAATTGCGCTCATCCTCCGAGACGTCGCCGATTTCCAGCAGCGCATCGACGAAGAAGCGGAGACCGCGCTCCGTCGGCAGCCGTCCGGCGCTGGTGTGCGGGGCGAAGATGAGGCCGGCCGCCTCAAGGTCCGCCATCACGTTGCGCACCGAGGCCGGCGACAGCGTCATCGGAATGAGGCGGGAAATGTTGCGCGACCCGGCCGGTTCGCCGGTCGCCAGATAGGTTTCGACAATCTGCCGGAAAATCTCGCGCGAACGCTCGTCAAGCCGCGCCAGCGAGGGCGCGGTGGCCGACAGAAATGGATCGAGGGGCATCGCCGAGTTGGTTCCCTGTCTCGTCTACCCGTTCATGGGTGGCTATTATCTCGGTATTCGCCAGCCATGTACAAGCCGGCCCGGTTCACGCGCCGCCGGCGCGGGCCGTGTCTGGAGTCCGCGCGCGGCGATTGCGCCCGGCCCGCGCCGCCCTTACAAGGTCCGGCCACAGGGCGAGGCTACAGTCCACTGCCTCCCGCCGTTCAGGAGACCGTCCGCATGCGCCCTTCCCGCCGCCTTCCCGACGAGATGCGTGCCGTGAGCTTCGAGCGCGGCGTGCTCCGCCATGCCGAAGGTTCGTGCCTGGTCAAGTTCGGCGAGACCCATGTGCTTGTCGCCGCTACGCTGGAAGAGCGCCTGCCGCCCTGGCTGAAGGGACAGGGCCGCGGCTGGGTGACGGCCGAATACGGCATGCTGCCGCGCGCCACCCACGACCGTACGCGCCGCGAGGCCTCCACCGGCAAGCAGTCCGGCCGCACGCAGGAAATCCAGCGCCTCATCGGCCGCTCGCTGCGCGCCGTGGTCGATCTCGAAAAGCTCGGCGAGCGGCAGATCACCGTGGATTGCGACGTCATCCAGGCCGATGGCGGCACCCGCACCGCCGCCGTCACCGGCGCGTGGATCGCGCTGCATGACTGCCTGAGCTGGATGAAGTCGCGCGGCATGCTGCCCGCCATCCCGCTGCGCGATCATCTCGCCGCCGTTTCCTGCGGCATCGTCGATGGCGAGCCGCGTCTCGACCTCGACTATGCCGAGGATTCGGACGCCCATACCGACGTTAACTTTGTCATGACCGGCGCCGGCGGCTTCGTGGAAATCCAGGGCACCGCCGAGAAGACGCCGTTCTCCCAGGCCGAGTTCGACGCCATGCTCGGCCTTGCCCGCACGGGTGTCGCCAAGCTGGTCGACCTGCAGAAGCTGGCCGTCGCATGAGCACTGCCGCGCACCGTCGGCTCGAAGGCCGCGTCGTCATCGCCACCCATAACCCCGGCAAGCTGGAGGAGATGGCCGGCCTGCTGGCGCCGTATGGCATCGACGCCGTGTCCGCCGGCGAGCTCGACCTGCCGGAGCCGGAGGAAACCGGGCTCACCTTTACGGAGAATGCCCGCATCAAGGCGACCGCCGCCGCGACCGCCGCCGGTCTGCCCGCCTTCGCCGACGATTCCGGGCTGTGCGTCGACGCGCTCGGCGGCGCGCCGGGGCTCTACACTGCCCGCTGGGCGGGGCCGGAGAAGGACTTCATGGCGGCGATGACCCGCGTGGAGGAGGAACTTCGCGACGCGGGTGCAGAACTGCCCGATCTGCGCCGGGCGCATTTCATTTCCGCCCTGTGCCTTGCCTGGCCGGACGGGCATGTCGAGGATTTCGAGGGCGTGGTCAACGGCACGCTGGTATGGCCGCCGCGCGGGCCGGCAGGCTTCGGTTATGACCCGATGTTCCAGCCCGACGGCCAGCCGGAAGACAATCCGCGTACCTTCGGCGAGATGTCCGGGGCCGAAAAGCACGGCCTGCCGCCGCTCGGCCGTGGCCTCTCGCACCGCGCGCGCGCCTTCATGGCGCTGGCGCAGGCTTGTCTCGGGGCGAGCTTTGACTGAGCGCGCCCCGGCGCCGCCGCCGCTCGATCCCGGCTTCGGCGTCTATGTGCACTGGCCGTTCTGCAAGGCCAAGTGCCCCTATTGCGACTTCAACTCGCATGTCCGCCACGCCCCGCCCGATCAGGCGCGGTTCGTCGCGGCGTTCCGGGCCGAGATCGCGCACACACGCGCGCGCGTCGGTCAGCGGCGAACCCACAGCGTGTTCTTCGGCGGCGGCACCCCCTCGCTGATGGAGCCGGCCACGGTTGGGGCGATTCTCGACGCCATCCATGATGCCTGGCCGCTCGACGCGCGGGCCGAGGTGACGCTGGAGGCCAACCCGACCAGCGTCGAGGCGGAGCGTTTTCGCGGCTACCGGGCGGCGGGGGTCAACCGCGTCTCGCTGGGCGTGCAGGCGCTGGACGATGCCGCGCTGAAAGCGCTGGGGCGCATGCACACGGCGCAGGAAGCGCTGGGCGCGGTGGCGGTGGCGCGCGCGGCCTTCGAGCGCGTGTCGTTCGATCTCATCTATGCCCGCCCCGGTCAGAAGCCGGAGGACTGGGGGCGCGAGCTCGGCCGCGCGATCGACGAGGGCTGCGAGCATCTCTCGCTCTACCAGCTCACCATCGAGGAAGGCACGCCCTTTGCCGCGCTGCACCGCGCCGGACGGCTGATCGTGCCCGACAGCGAGGCCGCCCGCGCGCTGTGGGACGTGACGCAGGAGACAACACGCGCTGCCGGGCTGCCGGCCTATGAGGTTTCCAACCATGCCCGCCGGGGGGCGGAGAGCCGGCACAACCTGCTGTACTGGCGCTATGGCGAATATGCCGGGCTCGGCCCCGGTGCGCATGGGCGCCTCGACACGCCGGAGGGGCGGGTCGCCACCTCCACCGAGCGCGGGCCGGAGGAGTGGGTGGCCCGGGTCGAAGCGCAGGGCCATGGCGTCATCGTCGACGAGACGCTCACCCTCGCCGAGCAGGCCGACGAATATCTGCTGATGGGCCTGCGTCTTCTGGAGGGCATCGACGCTCGCCGCTTCGCCCGGCTGGCGGGGCGCGTCCTCGACCCGGCGCGGGTGGCGGCACTGCTGGAGGACGGCATGATCGAGGTGATGCCGGATGAGCGCCTGCGCGCCACCGCTCTCGGCCTGCCGGTGCTCGACGCCATCGTCGCCGACTTGGCGGCGTAGGCGGGTCGGTCCATCCCTTTTCGATGGCCGTCATCCTTCGAGGCCGCTGCGCTCGCACCTCAGGATGACGCCGCCATAGGTAGGAACCAGCAGAAATTCACATTCCCTGCGCGAAGCTGCGCGGGGCCGGGCTGACGATCTGGGTGGTGCCGCCGGAAATCTGCATCACCGCCAGCCCACGCTGGTTGGTGCCGTCGGCGCGGAACCGGAAAATGCCGTCGACACCGGAGAAGCCCGAGGGGTTCTGGATCGCCGCATCGGTGATGCCGGCTTCGCCATAGCTGTTCACCAGCGCCGCCATCAGCGACACCGCATCGTGCGAGAGCGTGGTGGTGCGGACCGGCTCGCGGCCGAAGCGCCCCCGGTAGCGCGTGGCAAAGGCGCGGAAGCCTGCCGTGTCGGGCGCGGCGAAGATGCCGCCATTCATCGCAGGATTGGCGAACAGCTTGGCATCGTCCCACAGGCCGGTACCGATGAGCTGCTTGCCGCCAAGGTTCGCGCCGGCCCCCGACAGCGCTTGAACAATCTGCGGCACGGTGTCGGCGGCGTCCGGCAGGAATACCGCATCGGCCTGCGCCACCGAGCCGGCAAGGCGGCGCGCGGCCTCTGCCGCCTGCCCGGCGCTATAGCGCTCCAGTCCGACGACGCGCCCACCGACAGTCGGTACGGTCTCGCGAAAGGCCGCCTCGACCACCGAGCCATAGGCGTTGTCCGGTACCAGCCCGGTATAGGAGCGCCGGCCCTGCGCGGCGGCGTAACGGATCGCCCGCTCGACATCGGTCTGCGGCAGGAAGCTGAGGAGATAGACCCCCTGCGTCGCGACATTCGTGTCGGTGGAGAAGCCGACGAGCGGCACGCCGCGCTGGCGCGCCACCTGGCCGGCGGCGGCGACGGAATGGGCGAAGAGCGGGCCGATGAGGGCGCGCGCGCCCTCATCCAGCGCCTGCTGGGCCGCCGCCTGGGCGCCCGGGCCGGTGCCGCCATCATCCTTGACGATCAGCCGGATGCGCGCGCCGGCGAACTCCGACAGCGCCATTTCGGCGGCATTGCGCAGCGAGAGAGCGACCGCGCCGGCATTGCCGCTGGCGCCGAGCGGCAGGATGAGTCCGATGGGGGTGCCGGTGCCAAGGCCCGCATTGGGGTCCGGCGGCAGTTCTGGCATCGGCAGCGCTGCCTGCGGCGAACTCATCTCCGGCCCCGAGGAGCAGGCGGCCAATCCTGCCGCGCCGGCCATGAGGAGAAAGCCGCGCCGGCTGGTCCGGGCGAGGCGTGGGCGGATCGCGGCCGTGTCCTTCGCGTTCATGCGGTGCGTTCGGCTCGGCTGTGCGCCCGCCACCCTGGCCGACGTCGCTGTCCCTTTTTAGGACGGCGGGACTCGCCCTGTCACCTTGCTGCCGGCCCGTTGAGCCTGAAACGTCGAAATATCCCCGCGATCGGCCACTTTTCGCGGCGCGCGTTCACCGCGCCGGAGCACGAACGGGCGCATGACGAGACGCATGACGGCGCCGCCGGGGCTCTCTACAATGCGCCGCCATGACGCTTTCCTCCGATACGCTTCCCCCTGAGACCGCCCCCGGCACGGCCGCCGCCCGCAGCTTTCGCATCGGCGCGCACAGTCTTCCCGCCGCGCGCCCGCAGCCCGGCCTCTACATCGTCGCGACGCCGATCGGCAATCTCGGCGACGTGACGCTGCGCGCGCTTGAAACGCTGGCGGGCGCCGACATCATCGCCTGCGAGGACACCCGCATCACACGGCGGCTGCTGGAGCGCTACGGAATCGAAACGAAGCTGGTCGCCTATCACGACCACAATGCCGAACAGGCGCGCCCCCGCCTGCTGGCCCGGCTGGCGCAAGGGGGCGTGGTGGCGCAGGTGTCGGATGCCGGCACGCCGCTGGTCTCCGATCCCGGCTACAAGCTGGTGGCGGCGGCGATCGAGGCCGGGCACCGGGTGGTCCCCCTGCCCGGCGCCTCGGCGAGCCTCGCTGCTCTCGTGGCAGCGGGCCTGCCGACCGACCGTTTCTTCTTCGAGGGCTTCCTGCCGGCCAAGAGCGGCGCCCGCCGCACCCGGATCAGCGAACTCAAGACGTTGCCGGCGACTCTCATCCTCTATGAATCGGGCCCGCGCCTGCCGGAAAGCCTCGCCGACCTCGCTGCCGGGCTTGGCCCACGCCCGGCGGCGGTGTGCCGTGAACTCACCAAGACCTTCGAGGAGGCGCGGCGCGGCACGCTGGACGTGCTCGCCGCCTTCTATGCCGAGGCCGGCCCGCCCCGAGGCGAGATCGTGCTGGTGATCGGCCCGCCGGGGGCGCAGGAATCAAGCGCCGCCGATCTCGACGCGGCCCTCAGGGCGGCGCTCGCCACGCTCTCGGTGAAGGATGCGGCGGCGGCGGTGGCGACCGCGACCGGCCTGCCCCGCCGGGCTGTCTATGCCCGGGCGCTGGCGCTGCAGGGCGGCGATGGCTGACAAGGCGCGGCCGGAGGAGGCCCCGCCCGAGGCGGCGCTGCGGCGGCGGCGGGCCGCCTTCGCCCGTGGCGTCGAGGCGGAGGCTGCCGCAGCGACGTTGTTCGAGGCCAAGGGCTTCGCCATTCTGGAGCGGCGCGCCCGCACCCCGCGTGGCGAGATCGACCTGGTGGCGCGGCGCGACGGGCTGGTGGTCTTCATTGAGGTCAAGGCGCGCGCTTCGCTTCGTTTCGCAGCCGAGTCGATCCTGCTGCGCCAGCGCCGGCGTATCGTTGGCGCGGCGGAAATCTATCTCTCCCGCCACCCCGAGTTGGCAGGGCTCGATATGCGGCTCGATGTGGTGCTGGTGGCCCCCGGGGCACCGCCGCTGCATCTGCCGGGGGCCTTCGAGGCGGAATGAGCGGGGGTAACGAGGCCGTGGCGCCACGCCGCGCGAGCGATTAAACAGGAAGGCGAATGCCGCCGGGCGACTCCGCCTCAGGCCGGCTCCCTCCTGTCGCAGACGGAACTCACATGAGCCTCAACGTCGCCGTCCAGATGGACCCGATCGACCGCATCAATATTGCCGGCGATTCCGCCTTCGCCCTGATGCTGGAAGCGCAGGCCCGCGGCCATTCGCTCTCCTACTACACCACCGACCGCCTCGCGATGCGCGACGGCGAGGTGTTCGCCACCGTGCAGCCGCTGGAAGTGCGCGATGTGAAGGGCGACCATTTCACGCTCGGCGCCGCCCAGCGCGTGCGGCTCGACACGTTCGACGTGATCCTGATGCGGCAGGACCCGCCCTTCGACCTGAACTACATCACCGCGACGCATCTGCTGGAGCGCATCCATCCGCGCACGCTGGTGGTGAACGACCCCGCCCATGTGCGCAACGCGCCGGAGAAGATCTTCGTCACCGACTTTCCCGATCTGATGCCGCCGACGCTGATCACCCGCGACCTCGATGAAATCAAGGCGTTCCGTGACGAGTTCGGCGACATCGTGATGAAGCCGCTCTACGGCCATGGCGGCGCTTCGGTGTTCCGCCTCACCCGTGACGATCTGAATTTTGGCTCGCTCTACGACCTGTTTGCCAGCACGTTTCGTGAGCCCTGGGTGGTGCAGCGCTTCCTTCCCGGGGTGAAGCATGGCGACAAGCGCATCATCTTGGTGGACGGCGTCTTTGCCGGCGCGGTCAATCGCGTGCCGAGCGAGGGCGACCTGCGCTCCAACATGGTGCGCGGCGGGGCGGCGGCCGAAACAGACCTGACGCCGCGCGAGCGCGAAATCTGCGAGCGGCTGGGCCCAGCACTGCGCGCGCGCGGGCTGCTGCTCACCGGCATCGACGTGATCGACGGCCACCTCACCGAGATCAACGTCACCGCGCCGACGGGCATCCGCGCCATCAAAAGGATCGGCGGCCCGGACATCGCGGTGACGGTGTGGGACATGATCGAGGCCAAGCGCGCCTGAACGCGGGGCCGGCGACGGGGGCCATCTACGGCCTTGCCCGTGAGAGATGAGAACGGCACCGCCTCGATCGAGACGGTGCCGTCTTTTCATGAGCCGCGTAGCGCTGGTTCAGTGGACGCTGAGCGTCACCAGCTCGTTCTGCATGGCGTTGGCGATCGCCGCTTCGCGGCTGTCGGTCAGCATGATCGGCGTGCCATCGGCGGCGTGCAGGGTGAACAGCGTCAGGCCCGGCGAGAGATGGGCCTGCGGAAAGAGCTCGGCCGCCTCTTCGGAACGGATGGTACGCAGATAGGCGATGTGCCCGCCGCCGAGATTGGCGAAATCTTCCGCGGTGAGGGCGCCGGCCAGCGCCGAACCGGCGGCGGCGGGGTCGATGTGGAATTCGTTGTTCATGATCGGCTACTCCTCTGCGCACAGTCGAGACCGGCTTGGGGCTGCGTCATTCATCCGTCGCTATGGTGATACGCCGGACGACGCGTTCCGGTTCCGGCCGAACCAATTCGACGCAGAGCAGGCCGTTCTTCAGCTCGGCACTGATCACCCGCATGCCCTCGGCCAGCACGAAGACGCGCTGAAACTGGCGTGCGGCGATGCCACGGTGAAGAAAGACCCGCCCGTGCTCTTCGCTCTGGCGGCCACGGATGACGAGTTCCTTCTCCTCCACCGTCACCTCCAGCTGCTCGCGGGTGAATCCCGCGACGGCAAGGGTGATGCGGAGCTTTTCCGGCTGTTCCGCCGTGGCGACCCGCTCGATATTATAGGGCGGGTACCCGTCGGAACCTTTCATGACCCGGTCGAGCGCCCGCTCGACCTCGTCAAAGCCGAGCAGGAAGGGGCTCGACAGCGAGGGAATACGCGACATGCTCCCAAAGTCCTCGTCTGAAGCGACTTTGTGTGATGGGACCCCGTTCAGGCATCCCGTTGGAAGCGATATGGGAGGGCGCCCGTCTTCACGCAAGACTGAGGCGCGCGCGATGGACGGCGCGAAGGGGATGTGGCGACGCCCCAAAGGGACGGACACGTGGGAGGGCGCGGGATCGACTTCCGGACCGGCTGACAGCCTCGCCGGAATCAGGCGGCGTGGCGCTCGCCATTGGCCCCGAAATGATCGACATAGCGCGGGCTGATCTTTTCCACTGGCAGCACGATCAGCACATCGGTGGTGCCGAACTGGCGATCAATGACGGCGCCGCGCCCGATCTGGGCGCCGATGCGCAGATAGCCCTTGATCAACGGCGGCAACGAGGCGAGCGCCGCCTTGGCATCCAGCGCTTCGACCGGGACGAGATCCATCGGCGCGGCATGGCGGGGCAGCGCCTGCGCCGCCCATTCGGGATCGGTGGGCGCGAAATGATGCAGGAAGGCGAGCGGCCGGGCCAGCGCCTGCGGATCGCAGCCCTCAAGGCTGGCGCAGCCGAACATCACATCGATTCCGTGGCGGCGCACATAGGCCCAGATGCCGTGCCAGAGTAGCTCCACCGTACGCTTGTTGCGATAGGGGGCGAGCACGCAGGAGCGGCCGAGCTCCAGGAAGCGCCGGTGCGGATGACGCGCCAATAGGGGGGCGATGTCGAACTCGCCGGCGGTGTAGAAACCGTCGTGACGTTCGGCGATCTCCTGGCGCAGCAGCCGGTAGGTGCCGACCACGCGCGGCACCCGCCGCCCGCGCACCATTCGGCAGGACTCATGGTCGAGCACAAGAAGGTGGTCGCAAATGCCGTCAAAGGCATCGACATCGCGCCGGGTGAGCCGCATGGCAGCGACCGGAGTCGCCGACATTTCCTCGTAGAACACCTCGTAGCGCAAGCGCTGGGCGCGGCGCACATCCGCCGCCGTCACCGCGAGGCGCACTTCCAGACCGCCGATCCGCCCCAGCGTCGCCGGGCCGGGCTCGCCCCGGCTGCCGCGATGGCGCACGCCGGAATAGGAACGCAGCGCCGGCAGCAGCCGCGAGGGAGTGAAGGCCGCAGGCACCAGCCGCAGCGGCGCGGCGGCCTTCGGCCCCGGCGTGGTGCTCCCGGGGGTGAACAAGCTGCGCCAGGCCGCCAGCCCGGGCATGGCAAGCGCGGCGGTCAGGGCGGAGAGCCGCGATGACGGCGGTGTCTCGACAGTCCCATCGGCGAACAACTGCGTCATGACCGACCCCCACGCTGCCTTCACTATAGCGGTTTGTGACAGGAATCACATTTCTCGGACGCCCATGTGACAGCCCGGCCGCGTCGGCCTCCCCCAGCGGCAGTACAGGCCGCCGGCACGCGCCGGGAACGCGTGTCGCCGGCGCTACTCGCCGGTGGGATGGCTGGCTGCGCGAGGGGAGTGTCCCGTCATCGACCACCTCGCGCCCCACGGGGGACGCAAGGATGACTGGTCGCACGAAGGCGAGTGTCGCGCCCAGGGGCAAACGGGCCAGTGCCGGGAAGGGCGATGCACAACTGGTCAACGTGATGCACAACTGGTCAACATCATGCGTCTGGTCCCGCCCGGGGGCACCCGCGCCAGCGCCGATGGGCGCTCGTCGGGATGGCGGCGCGGCGCGACCCGGCGGTCCCAACCGGCGCCGTGTACGGCGAAATGCGAATGTCCGCTTGGAGACTCTTCCACCCGCATCATCCCGCAACGATCCCGGGTGCCGTCCGGTATCGGCAAGGCATGCCGGCGCCGATCCCGGCCATCCGCCACCCGCTGCGGTCGGCCTGAGGGTGTGCCGAGTTGGTGTCCAAACGGTCTCTCTGGGTGATTGGAGTATCCATACGCCACGCCTCAACCACCGTGCGAAGCCCTCTGCAGGGGCGTTACTGCGCGAGCGAGGCAACGATGCTCCGGCGAGGAATTGGCCGCGCCTCTGCGGATGCGTGACCGCGTGGTGCAACGATGGCCGCCAGCCACCCCCTGCCCTCTGCGACGCGCCGGCGCGCACATGCCAGCGCCGCCACATGTCCGCGTGGCTGAATGCCTCCTCGCAAACCTCGGCACACAGGCCTCGCACGCACTGGTCTGGCCACATGCAAGCGTGTGCACTCACACGTCTTGCCACACGCAGCCCTCGTACACACAGGCCTCGGTACACACGAAAGTCTCGACACCCTCACGGCTCGGCACCCCCGAACGGACGGCGTCGGAGCGGCGGCGCGTGCGAATGGGCAGCCCCAGAACGGCAGCGTCCCCCACCGTGCGGCACCTACATCTTCGCGCCGCCTCCGCCCGGCGTGCCGGGCCTCCTTCACCGTCCCGCGCCTCGGCCGGCGCTCCCGATTTTGCCGGCGCCCTGCGCCAAGCCGGCCGCCTTACCCTGCCGCCTCCTCTTCAGGCGGCGGTGGCGTTGCGGTCGGCGGCGGCGCGGTAAGCGAGCGCCTCGGCGAGATGGGGCCGCCCGACAGCCTCGGCGCCGGCAAGATCGGCCAGGGTGCGCGCCACCCGCAGCACCCGGTGATAGCCGCGCGCCGAAAGGCGCATGAGCTTGGCTGCGTCTGCCAGCAATGCCGAGCCGGCGGCGTCGGGGGTCGCGATCTCTTCCAGTACCGGCCCGCTGGCCTCGGCATTGGTGAACAGGTCAGGCCGGCCGAGTGCGCAGAAGCGCTCGCGCTGCACGGCGCGCGCCTGAGCCACCCGCAGCGCGACGGCGGCGCTGGGCTCGGAAGGGCCGGGCCGCACGAGATCGACCGCCGCCACGGCCGGCACGTCGAGGTGCAGGTCCACCCGGTCGAGAAACGGGCCGGACAGGCGCGCCTGGTACTCTGCCGCGCAGCGGGGACCGCGCCGGCAGGTTTGGCCCGGCTCGCCCGCCCGGCCACAGCGGCAGGGGTTCATCGCGGCGATGAGCTGGAAGCGCGCGGGGTAGGAGATGCGGTGATTGGCACGGGCGATCACCGCCTCCCCGGTTTCCAGAGGCTGGCGCAGGGAATCGAGCACGGCCGGGGCGAATTCCGGAAGTTCGTCGAGGAACAGCACGCCATTATGCGCCAGCGATACCTCGCCGGGTCGGGCCCGCATGCCTCCGCCCACCATCGCCGCCATGCTGGCGGAGTGGTGCGGGGCGCGGAAGGGGCGCCGGCTGGTGAGCGCACCGCCCTGCAGCGTGCCGGCAACCGAGGCGACCATCGACACTTCGAGCAGTTCGGAGGGTGTGAGCGGCGGCAGGATCGAGGGCAGCCGCTGCGCCAGCATCGATTTGCCGGCCCCGGGTGGCCCGCTGAGCAGGAGATTGTGGCGCCCGGCGGCGGCAATTTCCAGCGCCCGCCGGGCGGTTTCCTGCCCCTTCACGTCAGTGAGATCAGGCAGGTGCGCCGTGCCGGCTTCCAGGCGTGGCTCGGGACGGGCGAGCAATTGGCGCCCGGCGAAGTGATTGACCAGCTGGATCAGCGAATGCGGAGCCAGCACGGCCATATCCGGGCTGGCCCAGGCGGCTTCCGGTCCGCAGGCCTCGGGGCAGATGAGGCCATGGCTGCGGGCATTGGCGCCGATCGCGGCCGGCAGCACCCCGGCGACCGCCGCGATGCGCCCGTCGAGCGCCAGTTCGCCGACGACGGTAAACCCGTCCAGCGCATCGGGCGCGATGGCGCCGATCGCCGCCATCAGCCCCAGCGCGATCGGCAGGTCGTAATGGCTGCCTTCCTTCGGCAGGTCGGCGGGCGCAAGATTGACGGTAATGCGCCGGGCGGGCAGGGCGAGGCCGGAAGCGGTGAGGGCGGCACGCACCCGCTCCTTCGCCTCGGTGACCGCCTTGTCGGCCAGGCCGACCAGATTGAACGCGGGCAGGCCCGGGCTCACCTGAACTTGAACGTCGACCGGGCGCGTCTCGACGCCCTCGAACGCCACTGTCGCCACCCGCTGGACCATTCGCCCCTCCGTCCGTACCGCGACGACCGTAAACATCGTCAGGCACGCTGGTGACAGGATAGGGGGTCACGACGCGACGTCAAGAACAATCCATGAACATCGGACAAAAGAGGCTGACGAAAGGTAAGGGCGGCCTCCGCCAGATTGTTGATAGAAAAATTCTATCAAGGCACGGAACACCTGAATTGATTTCGCTTCCGCCACGTACCATCTTCACCTTTGGAAAATTCTAAAAGAAGGCTACGGGAGAAATGCCGCATTACGAACCCTGGAGCGACGAGCGCGCCCGCGCGGTCATCGATGAGTTCGCTCATCTGGAAGGCCCGCTGATGCCGATGCTCCACGCGGTGCAGGAGACGTTTGGCCATGTGCCCGACGCCGTCGTGCCGATGCTGGCCGAGAAGCTCAACGTCTCCCGCGCCGAAGTCCACGGCGTCGTGACCTTTTATCATGATTTCCGCCACGAGCCGGCCGGTCGCCACGTACTGAAGATCTGCCGCGCCGAGGCCTGTCAGGCGGCGGGTGGCGACATTCTGGCCGACCATGCCGAGCACAAGCTGGGCTGCAAGCTGGGCGAGACCACGGCGGATGGGCGCGTCACCGTCGAGCCGATCTATTGCCTCGGCCTGTGTGCCACGGCGCCGGCGGCCATGCTCGACGGCCGGATTGTCGCGCGGCTCAATGAGCGCCGGCTCGACGCTCTGATCGCGGAGGCGCAGTCGTGAGCACCAGTTCCATGACCATTCGCATCTACGTTCCCAAGGACGCCTGCGCTATCGCCTGCGGCGCCGACGAGGTGGCCGAAGCCATCGCCGCCGCTGCGCTGGCGTCCGGCCAGCCGATCGAGATCGTGCGCAACGGCTCGCGCGGCATGCTCTGGCTGGAGCCGATGATCGAGGTCGTCACCGACCAGGGCCGCATCGCCTATGGTCCGGTCGATGCTGGCGACGTCGAAGGCCTGTTTGCGGCTGGCTTCCTGACCGGCGGCGACCATGCGCTGCGCATCGGCAAGCCGGAAGAGCACCCCTTCCTGGCGAAGCAGACCCGCCTCACCTTCGCCCGCTGCGGCATCATCGACCCGGCTTCCTTTGAGGATTACCGCGCCCATGGCGGCTATCGCGGGCTGGAGCGCGCGCTGACGCTGGGCCCGGCGGGCATTATCGAAGAAGTGAAGACGTCCGGCCTGCGCGGGCGCGGTGGCGCCGGCTTTCCCACCGCCATCAAGTGGAAGACGGTCGCGGACGCCAAGGGCGACCAGAAATACATCGTCTGCAACGCGGACGAAGGCGACAGTGGCACGTTTGCCGACCGCATGATCATGGAAGGCGACCCCTTCGAGCTGATCGAGGGCATGACCATCGCCGGCATCGCGGTGGGTGCCACCAAGGGCTATGTCTACACCCGCTCGGAATATCCGCACGCCATCTGGGCGATGGAGAAGGCGGTCGAGGTGGCGCGGGCCAATGGCATGCTTGGCGCCAATATCGCCGGCTCGCCCTACAGCTTCGATATGGAAGTACGCATGGGCGCCGGCGCCTATGTGTGCGGCGAGGAAACCGCCCTGCTCGACAGCCTGGAAGGCAAGCGCGGCACGGTGCGGGCCAAGCCGCCGCTGCCGGCGCATAAGGGCCTGTTCCAGAAGCCGACCGTCATCAACAACGTGCTCTCGCTCACCGCCGTGCCGCATATCCTGGCGGATGGCGGGCAGTTCTACGCCGATTTCGGCATGGGCCGCTCGCGCGGCACGATGCCGATCCAGATCGCCGGCAATGTGAAGTTCGGCGGCCTGTTCGAAACCGCCTTCGGTATCACGCTGGGCGAGTTGATCAACGACATCGGCGGCGGCACCGCCACCGGCAAGCCGGTCAAGGCTGCCCAGGTCGGCGGCCCGCTCGGCGCCTATGTCCCGACCTGGCAGTTCGACCTGCCCTTCGACTACGAGGCCTTCGCGGCCAAGGACGCGCTGATCGGCCATGGCGGCATCGTCGTGTTCGACGAGAGCTCCGACCTCGCCAAGATGGCCCGCTTCGCCATGGAGTTCTGCTCCGTGGAAAGCTGCGGCAAGTGCACGCCCTGCCGCATCGGCTCGACGCGTGGCGTCGAATTGATGGACAGGATCATTGCCGGCGAGCGGGTCGAGGCGAACCTCGTGACGCTCACCGACCTCTGCCAGACGATGAAGCTCGGATCCCTTTGCGCCCTTGGCGGGTTTACCCCGTATCCGGTGCTGAGTGCGCTGAACCATTTCCCCGAGGATTTCGGTGCGCCCCCGCGCGTCGTCCTCGAAGCCGCCGAATAGGAGGACGCCCATGTCACTCATCCATGAGATCGACTACGGAACGCCCGCTCCCAAGACCGACAAGATGGTGACGCTCACCATTGACGGTATGGAAGTGACGGTGCCGGAAGGCACCTCCATCATGCGCGCGGCGATGGAGATGGGGACGCAGATTCCCAAGCTCTGCGCCACCGATTCGCTGGAGGCCTTCGGCTCCTGCCGCCTGTGCCTGATCGAGATCGAGGGCCGCAATGGCACCCCGGCCTCCTGCACCACGCCGGTTGCGCCGGGCCTGAAGGTCCATACCCAGACCCCGCGTCTCGCCCAGCTTCGCAAGGGCGTGATGGAGCTCTACATTTCCGACCATCCGCTGGACTGCCTTACCTGCGCCGCCAATGGCGATTGCGAATTGCAGGACATGGCTGGCGCGGTCGGCCTGCGAGAGGTCCGCTACGGAATGGAGGGCGCCAATCACTTCGCTCCCTCCTCCGAGCTGGTCATCCCGAAGGACGAGTCGAATCCCTATTTCACCTACGACCCCTCCAAGTGCATCGTCTGCAACCGCTGCGTACGCGCCTGCGAGGAAGTGCAGGGCACGTTCGCGCTAACCATTTCCGGCCGTGGCTTCGACAGCCGCGTATCGGCCGGCCAGTCGGAAGCGTTCCTCACCTCGGAATGCGTCTCCTGCGGCGCCTGCGTGCAGGCCTGCCCGACCGCCACCCTCTCCGAAAAGCGCCTGATCGACATCGGCACGCCCGAGCATTCGGTGGTGACGACCTGCGCCTATTGCGGCGTCGGCTGCACCTTCAAGGCGGAAATGCGCGGCCAGGAAGTGGTCCGCATGGTGCCTTGGAAGGACGGCAAGGCCAATCGCGGCCATAGCTGCGTCAAGGGCCGGTTCGCGTGGGGCTATGCCACGCATCAGGATCGCATCCTCAAGCCGATGATCCGCTCCAAGGTCACGGAGCCGTGGCGCGAAGTGTCGTGGGAAGAGGCGATCGCCTACACCGCCTCCGAGCTGAAGCGCATCCAGGACACCTATGGCCGCAAGTCGGTCGGCGGAATTACCTCCTCGCGCTGCACCAATGAGGAAGCCTATCTCGTCCAGAAGATCATCCGCGCCGGCTTCGGCACCAACAATGTCGATACCTGCGCCCGCGTTTGCCATTCGCCGACGGGCTATGGCCTGAACCAGGCCTTCGGCACCTCGGCGGGCACGCAGGACTTCGATTCGGTCGAGGATTCCGACGTCATCCTCGTGATCGGCGCCAACCCGACCGATGGCCACCCGGTGTTCGGCTCGCGGATGAAGAAGCGGCTGCGCGAGGGCGCCAAGCTGATCGTCATCGATCCGCGCCGCATCGACCTCGTGCGCTCGCCCCACGTCACGGCCGACTACCACCTGCCGCTGCAGCCGGGCACCAATGTGGCCGTCGTCACCGCGCTGGCCCATGTCGTCGTCACCGAAGGTCTGGTGGACGAGGAATATGTGCGCCAGTTCTGCGACTGGGAGGAATTCCAGGACTGGGCCGAGTTCGTCGCCGATCCGCGCCACTCGCCTGAGGAAGTCGAGAAGATTTCCGGCGTTCCGGCCGAGCAGATCCGCGCCGCCGCCCGCCTCTTCGCCACCGGCGGCAATGGCGCGATCTACTACGGCCTCGGCGTCACCGAGCACAGCCAGGGCTCGACCACGGTTATGGCGATCGCCAACCTCGCCATGGCGACCGGCAATATCGGCCGCCGCGGCGTCGGCGTGAACCCGCTGCGCGGCCAGAACAACGTGCAGGGTTCGTGCGACATGGGCTCGTTCCCCCATGAACTGCCGGGCTATCGCCACATCTCCGACGATGCCACCCGCGCCACCTTCGAGGCCATGTGGGGCCGCCCGCTTGACCCCGAGCCGGGCCTGCGCATTCCCAACATGCTGGACGCCGCCGTCGACGGCACGTTCAAGGCGATCTACATCCAGGGCGAGGACATTCTCCAGTCCGATCCGGACACGCATCACGTCGCTTCCGGCCTCGCGGCCATGGAGCTGGTGATCGTGCAGGACCTGTTCCTGAACGAGACCGCCGCCTATGCCCATGTCTTCCTGCCGGGCTGCACCTTCCTGGAGAAGGACGGTACCTTCACCAATGCCGAGCGCCGCATCCAGCTCGTGCGCAAGGTGATGGCGCCGAAGAACGGCTATGGCGACTGGGAAGTTACCCAGATGCTGGCTCGTGCCATCGGCATGGACTGGAACTACACCCACCCCTCGCAGATCATGGACGAGATCGCCGCCCTCACCCCGAGCTTCGCCGGCGTGTCGTTCAAGAAGCTCGACGAGATGGGCTCAGTGCAGTGGCCCTGCAACGACGCCAATCCCGAGGGCATGCCGATCATGCACATTGGCGGCTTCGCGCGCGGCAAGGGCAAGTTCGTGCTCACCGAATATGTGGCCACCGACGAGCGTTCGGGCCCGCGCTTCCCGCTGCTGCTGACCACCGGCCGCATTCTCAGCCACTACAATGTCGGCGCGCAGACCCGCCGCACCGAGAACGTGGCCTGGCATCCCGAGGACGTGCTGGAAATTCACCCCCATGATGCCGAGCAGCGCGGCGTGCGCGACGGCGACTGGGTGCGGATCGACAGCCGCGCCGGCTCCACCACCCTGCGCGCGCAGATCACCGACCGCGTGGCGCCGGGCGTCGTCTACACCACCTTCCACCACCCGACGACGCAGGCCAATGTCGTCACCACCGACTTCTCGGACTGGGCCACCAATTGCCCCGAGTTCAAGGTGACGGCGGTGCAGATCGCCCGCTCGAACGGTCCGTCCGAGTGGCAGGAAGACTATGACGAGTTCACCCGCCAGAGCCGCCGTATCGCGGTTGCGGCGGAGTGAGCGGAGCCTCGCGCCGATGATCGCGCCGGTCGCCCGCGTCTCGCGCCTTGCCGTCACTCCTTCGGGAGCGACGGTGGGCGAGCGGGCGATCCCCGAGGAGACAGCGGTCGCCATCGTCCATAACGGCTCGACCTATGCCGTGATGATGGCGACTCCCGCCGATCTCGACGATTTCGGCTATGGCTTCAGCCTGACCGAGGGCGTGATCGACAGCCTCGCCGACGTGCTCTCCATCGAGACGCTGGAATTCGAGGACGAGGCTGGCGTGCTCGGGGTCGAGGTTCGGCTGTGGCTGGACGAGGCGCGCGCCGGCCAGATGGTGGCGCGCCGTCGGCAGATCGCCGGCCCGACTGGCTGCGGCCTGTGCGGGGTCGAAAGCCTCGAACTGGCGGTGAAGCCCGCCCGCACCGTGCCGGACGGGGCGCGGTTCAGCGCCGCCGAGATTTCCCGCGCCGTGGCCTCGCTGCCGCCGGCGCAGCTCTTGAACCACCAGACCCGCGCCGTGCATGCGGCCGCCTTCTGGGAACCCGAAGCCGGGCTGGTGGCGGTGCGCGAGGATGTCGGGCGCCATAACGCGCTCGACAAGCTCGTAGGCCATCTCGTCCGCGACGGCCACGCTGCGGGCGGCGGCGTGGTGCTGCTGACCAGCCGTGTGTCGATCGAGATGGTGCAGAAGACCGCCATGCTCGGAGCCTCGGTGCTGGTGGCGGTGTCCGCCCCTACGGCGCTTGCCCTGCGCACGGCGGAGAAAGCGGGCATCACGCTCGTTGCCATCGCCCGCGATGATGGATTCGAAGTCTTTACCCACCCCCATCGCATCGTGCTGGACGGGGCAGAGAAGGAACGTATCGCCCATGTCGGCTAACACGATGGAACGTCTGGTCTACATGGCGAACCAGATCGGCAAGTTCTTCCAGCCGCAGGGCCATGAGAAGACCGTGAAGGGCGTTGCCAAGCACATCCGGGACTTCTGGGACCCGCGCATGCGCGCCCGCATCGAGGACCATATCGCCGCCGGCGGCGAGGGACTGGCGCCGGACGTGCTGGAAGCGCTGCGCTCGCTGCCCAAGGTCAGCCGCGATACCATTCCCGCCCCGCGCCCGACGCTCGACGTCCCCGGCCCGACCGCGCACCACCACTGAGCCGGGGCGATCCGCCCGCAGGGCCGGCACGCCGAAGGGCGGTGCCGGCCTTTCCATGTCGGGTCCGCGTCGTTCTAGCTGCCGTAAGGTCATGTTCCCTCAAGAGTTTCCAGGACGCATGATTTTGCCCAATCGCCGCCTCCCGGGTGGATTCTTTGCGGTTCCATCATGCTTCCGCCATCGGCGCGCGTCATCCGATCCGCTACTGTGAGGCGAGGCAGCGGGCAAGGGATGGCGGGTCCATGCATGAAGACGGACACGGATTGCTGCTGGGGGCCCTGGTGTTTCTCGCCACTGCCGTCATCGCCGTTCCGGTGGCGCGCCGGCTCGGCCTGTCGCCGATCGTTGGCTACCTCCTGGCCGGGGTTGCGATAGGCCCTTCCGGCATCGGGGCGTTTGACGATCCCGAGCGGATCATCACCGTCGCAGAGATCGGCGTCGTGCTGCTGCTGTTCATCATCGGGCTGGAACTGCAATTCTCGCGGCTGCTGGCGCTGCGGCGGGCGATCTTCGGGCTGGGGACGGCGCAGCTCCTGTTCAGCGGCGCCGCAATTGCCGTGCTGACCCACTACGCAGCCACCGGCTTCGACTGGCGCGGCGCGCTGGTGGCGGGCATGGCCCTGGCGCTGTCGGCGACCTCGATCGCGCTGCAACTGCTGGAGGAAAAGAGCGGACTCGCCCAGCCCTATGGCCAGCGGGCCTTTGGCGTGCTGCTGTTCCAGGACATGGCGATCGTGCCGCTGCTGGCCCTGCTGCCGTTTCTCGGGCAGGGCGTGCATGAGGAGCGCAGCTTCCTCGATTCGGCCGAGCATGTGGCCATCATCCTCGGCGCGATGCTGCTCATCGTCGGCGCCGGGCGCTATCTGCTCACCCCGCTGTTCCGCATCCTCGCCCGTTCCGGGGCCCGCGAGGTGATGACGGCGGCGGCGCTGCTGGTGGTGCTCGGGGCCGGTGCGTTGATGGCCTCGGCCGGCATGTCGATGGCGCTGGGCGCATTCTTGGCCGGCGTCATGCTCTCCGAATCGAGTTTCCGCCACGAGCTGGAAGCCAATATCGACGCCTTCCGTGGCTTGCTGATCGCCCTGTTCTTCATGGGCGTGGGCATGTCGATGAACCTGCAGGTGGTGCTCGCCAACGCGCCGCTGCTTATCATCGGCACGCTGCTGGTGACGCTGGTGAAGGCGGTGTCGGTGTGGGCGGTGTTCCGCTTTTCCGACAGCACGCGGGCCGATGCGGTGCGCTCCGCCTCAGTGCTGACGCCGGCGGGCGAGTTCTCCTTCGTGCTGTTTCCACTCGCACTCGGCCTGGGCCTGATCGATTCGCGCCAGTCCGACATGCTCGTCGCCTGCGCCGCCATGACCATGCTGCTCGGCCCGCCGGTGGCGCTGGTCGGGGAGAAGCTGGCCCGGCGGCTTGAGCGCCGTACCACCGCCCTGCCGAGCGAGGATTTCAGCGACGCGCACGGCTCGGTGCTGGTCGTGGGCTTTGGCCGCTTCGGCCAGATCGTCTCGCAATGCCTGCTGGCGCGCGGGTTGGAGGTGACGATCATCGACAACGACGTCGAGATGATCCAGAACGCCGGCCGCTTCGGCTTCCGTATCTATTACGGCGACGGCACGAGGCTCGACGTGCTGCGCGCCGCCGGTGCCGATCGGGCGCGGGTCGTCGCCGTCTGCGTCGACCGGCGCGAGACCACCGACCGTATTGTCGAGATCATCCGCCAGAACATGCCCGATGTGCGCCTGCACGCGCGGGCCTTCGACCGGACCCATGCGGTGGCGCTGCGCGGGCGCGGGGTGGATTACGAGATCCGCGAGACTTTCGAATCGGCGCTTGCCTTCGGCGAGGCCGCCCTGCGGGCCAACGGCATTGACGCCGCGACCGCGCAGGCCACCGTGGCCGATGTGCGCCAGCGTGACATGGAGCGTCTGCGCCGGCAGCTCGCCGAGGGCGAAGATCGCGGACCGCTGCCGCTCGAACCCGAGCCGCTGGTCGCTCCCGAGCGTCCCGCGCGCCCGCTCAACCCCGAGGCCGAGGACGTGCTGAAGCACGAGACCGAGTTCTCTTCCTGAGTTGTGAACGCGCCGCCGCCGGCAGATGGGGGCGGTTTCACACCCGCGCCCGTTTCAATTGTCGCATGGTCGGCATAGGCTTGGCCTAGACATTCGGCTTGAATGCAACGGGCGCCGGCCCGGACCGCTGGGTTCGTGGGCGCGGGCGTCGTATCGGGGAGAAAAGCAGATGCAGCTCGGAATCGTTGGCCTCGGCCGCATGGGTGGAAATATCGCGCGTCGTCTCACCAAGGCGGGACATGACTGCGTGGTGTGGGACCGCAACGAGGCCGCCGTGACGGAGCTGGGCGGCGAAGGTAACCGGCCCGCTGGCGATCTCGCCGATCTCGTCGCCAAGCTCGACGCGCCGCGCGCCATCTGGGTGATGCTGCCGGCCGGCGCGCCGACAGAGAGCACCATTTCCACCCTGGCCGGCATGCTGGCGCCGGGCGATGTCATCATCGACGGCGGCAACACCTTCTACAAGGACGACATCCGCCGCGCCGCCGAGCTGGAGCCCAAGGGCCTGCACTATATCGACGTCGGCACCTCCGGCGGCGTGTGGGGCCTCGAGCGCGGCTATTGCATGATGATCGGCGGCACCAACGAGGCGGTGGATCGCCTCGACCCGATCTTTGCCGCCCTCGCCCCCGGCCTTGGCGACATTCCCCGCACGCCCGGCCGCGAAGGGCGCGATTCCCGTGTCGAGCACGGCTACATGCATTGCGGCCCGGCCGGCTCCGGCCATTTCGTCAAGATGGTGCATAACGGCATCGAATACGGCCTGATGCAGGCTTATGCCGAAGGCTTCGAGATTCTCCGGCACAAGGATTCCACGGCCCTTCCGGAAAATGAGCGCTTCACGCTCGATCTCGCGGACGTTTCCGAAGTCTGGCGGCGCGGCAGCGTGGTGTCCTCCTGGCTGCTCGATCTCTCGGCCATCGCCCTGACCAAGGACGAGCAGCTGAGCGATTTCCCCGGCGAAGTCGCTGATTCGGGCGAGGGTCGCTGGACCGTGATGGCCGCGATCGAGGAGGCGGTGTCCGCCGAGGTGCTTTCCGCCGCGCTCTACACCCGCTTCCGCTCGCGCCAGGACCATACGTTCGGCGAGAAGCTGCTGTCGGCGATGCGCTTCCAGTTCGGTGGCCACACCGAATTCAAGACCAAGTAAGCGGGCCAGCGATCCATGGGAAGCGAGTCCGTCGTCCTCGGCCAGAAGGTGCTGGCGCCCGATACGGCGCCGGCACCGGCCTCGACCTTTTTCATCTTCGGTGCCTCGGGCGATCTTACCAAGCGCCTGTTGCTGCCTTCGCTCTACAACCTCGCCCATGAGGGCGTGCTGGTCGACGACTTCGCCATTGTCGGCGTCGACCATGTCGCCCAGAGCGAGGAGGACTACCGCGCCTTCCTCACCGACGCGGTGAAGGAACTGCCGGGCTCGCTCGATACCGAGGGCGAGACCTGGTGTTGGCTGATCAGCCGGATCTTCTACGTCTCCGGCGATTTCGAGGACCCCGCCACCTATGGGCGCATCCGCGAGCGGCTGGACCAGCGCAATGCGCAGACCGGCAATGCGGTGTTCTATCTCGCCGTGGCGCCGCGCTTCTTCGCCACCATCTCCGAGCAGCTCGGCGCCGCCGGCCTGCTCAAGGAGACCGAGGATGCCTTCCGCCATATCGTCGTGGAAAAGCCCTTCGGATCGGACATGGCGTCGGCGAAGGCGCTCAACCGGCGCCTACTGGCGGTTGCCGACGAGCGGCAGATTTACCGGATCGACCATTTCCTCGGCAAGGAAACGGTCCAGAACATGATGGCGCTGCGCTTCGGCAACGGCATTTTCGAGCCGATCTGGAGCAAGGAATATATCGACCATGTCCAGATCACCGCCGCCGAGACGGTGACGGTGGAGCAGCGCGGCGGCTTCTACGACGCGACCGGCGCGCTGCGCGACATGGTGCCGAACCACATGTTCCAGCTGCTCGCCATGACCGCGATGGAGCCGCCGAACTCCTTCGATGCCGACGCGGTGCGCTCGGAAAAGACCAAGGTCATCGAAGCCATCCGCCATATGCGCCCGAGTGAGGCGATCGGCGCGGCGGTGCGCGGCCAGTACCGCGCCGGCTTCGTCAATGGCGAGGCGGTGAAGGACTATCGCGACGAGAAGGACGTCGATCCCGACAGCCGCACCGAGACCTATGTGGCGCTGAAGTGCTTCGTCGATTCCTGGCGCTGGAACGGCGTGCCGTTCTATGTCCGCACCGGCAAGGCGCTGGCGGTGCGGCGCACCGAAATCGCCATCCAGTTCAAGCGGGCGCCGGGTGTGCTGTTCCGCCATCTGCCCACGGCGCTGAAGCCGAACCTGATGGTCATCCATGTCCAGCCCGACGAGGGCGTCTCGCTGCGCTTTGCCGCCAAGGTGCCCGGCCGCAAGGTCAAGCTTTCGGATGTCGAGATGAGCTTCAAATATGCCGACTACTTCAAGGCGGCGCCTTCCACCGGCTATGAGACGCTGATCTATGACTGCCTGTGCGGCGACCCCACCCTGTTCCAGCGTGCCGACACCATCGAGGCCGGCTGGGAGGCGGTGGAGCCGATCCTGGAGGCGGTCGGGGGTGGCGAGAACGAGGTGCAGTACTATTCCGCCGGCTCCAGCGGCCCGGCCATGTCGGACGTGATGCTGGCGCAGGACGGCTTCCAATGGCTTCCGCTCGAAAGGGATCGCCCACGATGAGCGTATCGAACCTCGCTGACGCAACCGACGAGCGCGGGGGAGCGACAAGCGCCCCCGCCTCGCGGATCCGCCTCATGGTGTCGGATGTCGACGGCACGCTGGTGAACAAGGCGAAACAGGTGGCCCCGGCCACTGTCGAGGCTGTGCGCCGCCTTCATGAAGCCGGCATCGCCTTTGCCGCCGTCTCGGCCCGCCCGCCGCGCGGTATGAAGCTGATGGTGGAGGCGCTGAATGTCGACCTGTTCGGCGGCTTTAATGGCGGCTCCATCCTGCGCCGCGACTTCTCGGTGGTGGAGGAGCATTTCGTCGCCGCCGAAGCGGCCCGCGCCGGCATCGCGCTGATGACGTCGCGCGGGGCCTCCGTCTGGGTGTTCGCCGACAATGAGTGGTTCGTCACCGACCCGAACAGCACCTATGTCGCCGGCGAGACCCGCACCGTCGCCTTCCCGCCGACCGTGGTGGAGGATTTCGGCGACCACATCACCCGGGCCGGCAAGATCGTGTTTTCCTCGACCGATTTCGACATGCTGGCGGCGAGCGAGCCCGAGCTTCAGGCGCTGGTGGGCGAGGGCGCCACGGCGCGGCGCTCGCAGGCCAAATATCTCGACATGACGCCCCCCGGCACCGACAAGGGCTATGCCGTGCGCGCCTTCGCCCGGCATTACGGGGTGCCGCTCAACGAGGTGGCGGTGATCGGCGACATGTCGAACGACCTGCCGATGTTCGGGGTCGGCGGCCTCGCCATCGCCATGGGCAATGGCGCGCCGGAAGTGAAGGAGCAGGCGCATTTCGTCACCCTCAGCAACGAGGAGGACGGCGTCGCCCACGCCATCGAGCGCTTCGTGCTGCCCCGCGCGACGCGCGGCTAGAGCACGCGCCGATCAGCTTGCAACGCAAGTTGATCGGATAACGCGTTCTCTATCATAGAGTTAGAGGGCGCCCTCCCGCCGTATCGGGAGGCTCCCGCGAACCATCCGGCGCTCGGCACAGGCCGGGCGCCGGTTGTCACAAGCGGTTCAGACCGGGAACCTGCCGCCCGCGCACCCGTCATCCCCACAGGGCGCCCATCGGCGCGCCGGCTATGCCGCATGGAGATGACGATGAAACTGCAGAAATTCGCCCTTGCCGATGTCACGCTGGAGCGCTCGCCCGGGAGCGACGCGGAAATCTACGCCGGCAATCTGGTCGATGAGCGCCATGGCGGACCGGTCACGATCGGCTATGGCCGCTACGCCCCCGACCAGACACTCACCGAAACCATGGCTGTCGACGACATCATGATCCTTCTGGCCGGGCGGCTTTCGGTGTCGACCGGGGCCGAGACGGTGGAAGCCGGCCCCGGTGAAATCGTCTACATGCCCAAGGGCGAGGCCGTCACCATCCGCTCTCATGAAGAGGGCGCGGTGACGGCCTATGTCACCTATCCGCACTGGCGCAGTGCGCGAGGGTAGAGGCGGCGCGCAGAAAGGGGGCTAGATGCCGAGCCGCTGGCCGAGATTTTCGAGCCCGCCCGTGCCAAGCAGGCCCGAAACGCCGATGAAAATCAGATAGATGGCGACGATGTAGGCGAGCAGGCGCGGCATCACGAGGATGAGGATGCCGGCGATCAGCGCGACGATCGGCTGGATGGCGATGATGTTGATGTCCATGAGACGCTCCGCTGAATGGTAACGACATAAGCCGCCGCGCGCCGGATGGTTCCGCTTGTCCGCCGGGGCAAGTGGGGGCCATTGGCGGACGGGGGGCGCGATCCCGGATACGGCCTGGCGGCCGTTCCGGGATGACGATGTTCCGGCAGGGCCGCCCTACCCCTCGATGCGGTCGAAATCGGCGATGGTGCGGGTGGCGGCGCGGATGTCGGCAAGCAGGCGCAGGCGGTTGACCCGCAGCGCCGGGTCGTCCGCGTTCACCGTCACCTTCTCGAAGAAGGCGTCGACCGGGGCGCGAAGCCCGGCCAGCAGCGCCATGGCGGCCTCGAAATCCTCACGCGCCAGCGCCTGCTCGATCTGCGGGCCGAGCGCGGCGATGGATTCCGCCAGCGCGTGCTCCTCCGGCTCGTGCAGCAGCACTACATCGACGCCGCCCTCATAGGCGACGCCGTCCTTCTTCTCCTCGATGCGCAGGATATTCGCCGCGCGCTTGGTGCCGGCGAGCAGGTTCTTGCCGTCCTCGGTCGAGAGGAATCGCCCCAGCGCCTCGACCCGCTTCACCACGAGCAGGAGGTCGTCCTGATCGGGGAGGGCGAAGACGGCATCGACGAGGTCGTGGCGGGCGCCGGCCTCGCGCAGGTGGACCTTCAGGCGGTCGGCGAAGAAGGAGAGCAGGTCGATAACGTCGACATCCGTTGCCCCCCAACCTTCGACAATTCTAGTAGCTCTTCCGCCGCCGACCGACCCGCCCGATGCTTTGGCGACCTCAAGAGTGGCTCTCGAAGACTGCTCCACGGCAACCTTCAAGACTGGCGCCAGTTTAAGGGGAAGAGAATTATCCAAACTGATCCGCACCACTCCGAGCGCCGCACGGCGTAGGGCATACGGATCTTTCGATCCCGTCGGCTTCTCGTCGATGGCCCAAAATCCGGCAAGCGTGTCGAGCTTGTCGGCCAGCGCCACGGCGACGGACACCGGCGCAGTGGGCACGCGGTCGGTCGGGCCCTGCGGCTTGTAGTGTTCTTCCGCGGCGGCGGCGATTTCCTCGGGCAGGCCCTCCAGCCGGGCATAGTACCGGCCCATCAGCCCTTGCACCTCGGGGAACTCGCCCACCACTTCGGTGCGCAGGTCGCTCTTGGCGTAGAGCGCGGCCTGCTCGGCCAGCTCCGGGTCGGCGCCGACGATGGGCGCGAGCGCCTTCGCCAGCGCGGCGATGCGCTTGATGCGCTCCAGCTGCGAGCCGAGCTTTTCGTGGAAGGTGACGTTGCCGAATTTTTCCAGCCGGTCTTCCAGCGGCACGGTGGCGTTGGTCTTCTGGTCGGTCTCCCAGAAGAATTTGGCGTCCGACAGCCGGGCGCGGATGACGCGCTCGTTTCCGGCGATGATCTGCCGGCCGCCATCGCTGGCGGCAAGGTTCGACACCAGCACGAATTTGTTGGCGAGGCGCCCGGTGGCGGGGTCCCTCAAGACGAAGCATTTCTGGTTGATGCGGATGGTGGCGCGCACCACCTCGTCCGGCACGTCGAGAAAGGCCGGGTCGAACGACCCCATCAGCACCACGGGCCATTCCACCAGCCCGGCGATCTCCTCGAGAAGGCCGGCATCCTCCACCAGCTCAAGACCCTGCGCCAAAGCGAGGTCCTTTGCGTCGGCGAGGATGATGTCCTTGCGGCGCTCGCGGTCGACCACGACGAAGGCGGCTTCCAACTTGGCCATCCAGTCTTCCAGCCGGCGCACGCGGATCGTGCCCTCCGAAAGGAAGCGGTGGCCGCGCGTGGTGTCGCCCGAGCGGATGCCGTCGACCTCGAAGGCGACGATCTCCGGCTCCTCGGTCTCCGGGCCGAAGGTGCACAGGATCGACTGCAGCGGCCGCACCCAGCGCAGCGTGGTCGGGCTGGTGGAGCCCTTGCCCCAGCGCATCGACTTCGGCCAGGGGAAGGCGCGGATCACGGCGGGCAGGATCTCCGCGATCACCTCCGGCGTGGCGCGGCCATGCTTGTGCAGCCGCGCGATATAGAACTCGCCCTTCTTCGGGTCGCTCTCGATGCTGGCCTGCTCGATGGAGGTGAGGCCGGCGGCTTTCAGGAAGCCGTCGATTGCGGGCTGCGGCGCGCCGACGCGCGGGCCCTTGCGTTCCTCATGGGTATCCGGCTGCTGGGCGGGCAGGCCGTGCACGGCCAGCGCCAGCCGGCGCGGGGTGACGAATGCCTTTGCCCCCTCATAGACCAGGCCGCGCTCGACCAGCGCATCGGTGACGAGCTTGCGCAGACTCTCCGCCGCGCCGGCCTGCATGCGGGCAGGAATTTCTTCGCAGAACAGTTCGAGCAGAAGATCAGGCATGGCGCTGCGTCACGTCGGCTGGCGGGCGGTGCCTTGCGGCGTGCGCCCTTGCGGGAAGGTCGCTGCAGGCCCTAGCACGTCGGGCCGCAGGAGGGGAGGCGTCCGTTCAGGAAAGCCGCACGCGAGACTTCACTGCGTGCGGCCGGAGGCGCTCCCGGCCGGGAAGGCCGGGTCAGGGAGCAGGCGTGCCGCCCGCCGCGGTCGCCAGCCAGGCGGCGCCGCATGCCTTGGCAAGCTCGCGCACCCGCAGAATATAGCTCTGCCGCTCGGTGACAGAGATCACCCCGCGCGCGTCGAGCAGGTTGAAGACGTGGCTGGCCTTGATGCACTGGTCATAGGCCGGCTGCGCCATCAGATGGCGGGCCTTTGTGCCATCTTCCCAGCCCGCTTCGAGATATTTCGCTGCTGCGCTTTCGGCCATCTTGAACTGCTCGAACAGCATTCTGGTGTCGGCATGCTCGAAATTGTGCCGGGAATATTCCTCTTCCGCCTGCAGGAACACGTCGCCATAGGTGACCTTCTCGTCACCCTCGCGGCCGTTGAAATTGAGGTCGTAGACGTTCTCGACCCCCTGCACATACATGGCAAGGCGTTCCAGCCCATAGGTCAGCTCGCCCGCGACGGGCGCGCATTCAAAGCCGGCTACCTGCTGGAAATAGGTGAATTGCGAGACTTCCATCCCGTCGCACCAGCACTCCCAGCCCAGCCCCCAGGCGCCCAGCGTCGGGCTTTCCCAATCGTCCTCGACAAAGCGCACATCGTGCAGGTTCAGGTCGATGCCGATAGCCGACAGCGAGGCGAGATAGAGGTCCTGCAGATCGGCCGGGGAAGGCTTCAGGATCACCTGGTACTGGTAATAATGCTGCAGCCGATTGGGGTTCTTTCCGTAGCGCCCATCCTTGGGCCGGCGCGAGGGCTGCACATAGGCCGCCTTCCACGGCAACGGACCGAGCGCGCGCAGCGTGGTGGCGGGGTGGAAGGTCCCGGCGCCGACTTCCATGTCATAGGGCTGCAGCACCACGCAGCCCTTGTCCGCCCAGAAGGCGTGGAGCGCGAGAATGAGGCCCTGGAAGGAATTGTCCGGGCGCATGTGCGGGGGCAGGGCAGGATCAATCATCGGGAAAGGCCGGCGGTTGGCTTGAAAAGGCGGCGCAACCTAAGCCGGGCAAGGGCGGGGATCAAGGTGGGGCGCACTTCCCGCGCCGCCAGGGAACACCGTCATCCTGAGGTGTCCGGCCAATGGCCGGGCCCCGAAGGATGTCATGGGGGCGCCGAACGACCATCCTTCGAGGCTCGCTCGCTCGCACCTCAGGATGACGGCGCTCGCAGGGGTGACCGGCCCGCCCCCGTTCCCGCCCGTCCCGAATCCGACTATCACTCGGGCATGCCCGACGCACCGCCCGAATCGCCCGTCTCCAACGCCGCCGACTGGACCGTCTCGGAACTCTCCGGCGCGCTCAAGCGCACGGTGGAAGATTCCTTCGGCCACGTCCGGGTGCGCGGCGAGATCTCCGGCTATCGCGGGCCGCACTCGTCGGGCCACGCCTATTTCAGCCTGAAGGACCAGAACGCCCGGCTCGACGCCGTGGTGTGGAAGGGCGTGTTCGGCCGGCTGAAGCTGCGGCCGGAAGAGGGGCTGGAAGTGGTCGCCATCGGCCGCATCACCACCTTTCCCGGCAAATCCTCCTATCAGATCGTCATCGAGCAGCTGGAATTCGCCGGCGCCGGCGCCATCATGGCGATGCTGGAGGAGCGCAAGAACCGCCTCGCCGCCGAGGGGCTGTTCGCGGCCGAGCGCAAGCGCCGCCCCCCCTTCCTGCCGGCCGTCATCGGCGTCGTCACCTCGCCCACCGGGGCGGTGATCCGCGACATTCTCCACCGGCTGGCCGACCGTTTCCCGCGTCCCGTGCTGGTGTGGCCGGTGCGGGTGCAGGGCGACACGGCGGGGGCTGAGGTGAGCGCGGCCATTCGCGGCTTCAATTCCATCCCTGCTGGGGGCCTGACCCTTGCCACCGGCGGGTCGATCCCCCGCCCGGACGTGCTCATCGTCGCGCGCGGCGGCGGTTCCCTGGAAGACCTACTCGGCTTTTCCGAGGAGAGCGTAGTGCGCGCGGCGGCGGAAAGCGCCATCCCGCTGATCTCCGCCGTCGGCCATGAGACCGACGTGACGCTGATCGACTTCGCCGCCGATCTGCGCGCGCCCACCCCGACGGCGGCGGCCGAAATGGCGGTGCCGGTGCGCGCCGACCTCGTTGCGGAGGTGGCGCAACTGCACGCGCGGCTGCGCGCCTCGTTCGCGCGCGAACTGGACCGGAGGCGCAGCGATTTGCGCGGCCTAGCCCGCCTGCTGCCAAGTGCCGATGCCGTGCTCGCTTTACCGCGCCAGCGCCTCGATATCGCTGGCCAGCGCCTGCCGCGCGCGCTGAAGGCCAATGCGAGCGCGCACCGGCTCGCTCTCACGGGCGTGCGCAGCCGCCTGTCACCGCAGGTTTTGGTCGCCGCTCTCACCCGCCGGCGCGAGCGGGTCGGCGTCGTGGCCGCACGGCTGCCGCGCGAACTGACGGCCAATACCGCCCGCCACCGGCTGCTTCTCACGCGCGCCGAGTCGCGCCTTCGCCTCATCGCCCAGTCGCTGCGGGACCGGCGGGAGCGCGGCCGCGACCGGCTGGAGAACGCGCGGGAACGGCTGCGCCGCTGCCAGCGCCAGCAGGCGATCGAGCGGGCCGGGCGGCTCGACGGCGCCGCCAAGCTGCTCACCGCGCTGTCCTACAAGGGGGTGCTCGCGCGCGGCTACGCTCTTGTCCGCGACAGCGCCGGCGCGCCCGTGCATGCGGCGGCCGGCATCACGGCGGGCGACGCGCTGGAGATCGAATTCCGCGACGGCCGTGTGGCGGTGCAGGCGATGGCCAGCGGTCCGGACGTGCCCCCTTCCCCGTCGCGGCCAACGAAGGCACGTGCAGCCAAGGCACGTGCGGCACCCTTGCCGGACGAGCCTCGCCAACCCACCTTGTTCGACACATGACGGCAGCGTCGCGCGCCATGTCGTGGCAACAGGCTTGCCGGACCCCCTGCCGGGTCTTTATTGTTGCGCCAACCGAACCGACAGGAGGAGCGGGCCATGAACCGCTTCGAACGATTTTCCGCCTCGGGTGAAGCCGAAGTGCGCTACCTCGACGGCGACTTCCGCGTCGTGCGTCCCGGCACGTTCGTGCGCTGTGCCGTCACCGGCGAGGCGATCCCGCTCGACGAACTGCGTTATTGGAGCGTGGACCTGCAGGAAGCCTATGCCACCCCGCAGGCGGTGCTGGCGCGGCTCTATCCCGACAGGCTCAAGCCCGGCTGAGTTTCAATGGTCGCGTGGGCCGGCCTCCAGCCCGCCCAGCATGCGCTCCAGCGCCTTGGCGCTCTGCGGCTCCAGCGCCATTCGCACCGGCAGCACGTCCGACACCTCGATCAGCGGCTGGCCTGTTTCGCTGCCGGCAAGGCGCATGGCGTCCTTCTCGGTGGTGACGAGCAGCAGGTCCATCGCTTGCGCCTGCGCGCGCAGTTCCTCGACCTCGGCGGCGGTATAGACATGGTGGTCGGGAAAGGCCCGCGTCGCCACTGTCAGCACGCCGAGCGTGCGCAGTGTCTCGAAGAACTTGGCGGGCCGGCCGATGCCGGCATAGGCGAGAACGCGCTTGCCGAACAGCCGCGCCACCGCCTGCGCTTCCGGCGCCAGCCTTCCGCGCAGCACCACGATGCCGGCCGCATAGCCTTCGCGCGCGGCACGCTCGCCCGGCGCGCCCTCGCCGATGACGAGCAGTGCCTGCGCCCGTTCCAGCTGGGGGGCGAGCGGCGCGCGCAAGGGCCCCGCCGGCAGGCACAGCCCGTTGCCGATGCCGACCCCCGCATCGATGACGAGGATCGACAGCGACTTGGCCAGCGCCGGGTTCTGGAAGCCGTCATCCATGATGAGCACGTCGGCGCCCGCCTGTGCCGCCGCCTGGGCGCCGGCCAGCCGGTCGCGGGCGATGAAGGTCGGTGTGCTGCGGGCCAGTAGCAAGGGCTCGTCGCCCACCTCGTCGGCGCCGTGCAGCAGCGGGTCGACGCGCTGGGGGCCCTTCAGCCGGCCGCCATAGCCGCGTGTGAGAACCGCCGGCTTATGGCCGCGCAGGGTGAGACGGCGGGCGATTTCGATCACGGTCGGCGTCTTTCCGGCCCCGCCCACCGTGGGATTGCCGACGCAGATGACGGGCACGCCGACGCTCATGCCGGGCCGGCGCATGCGGGCGAGCGTCGCCCCGCCCACCAGCGCGCCGAGCGGTGCCAACAGCTGCGCCAGCCGCCCGCGTTCCCGACGCCACCAGAACTGCGGTGCCTGCATTCCGCTCAGTGCCTCTCCAGCCTGATCTGTACCAGATAGGGATCGATGGCGCCCAGCGTGCGCTCCAGCGCGCCGCCGAAGCTCTCCACCGTGACCTGCGCCGCTGCGATCATTGTCTGCCGCGAGGCCCCGTCCGCCAGCAGCATGTAGACGGCGGCCGCCAGCGAGCGCCCGTCGCTTGCCTGCCCGGCGCCACCGGCCTCGTCGAGCCGGGCATAGAGCGCGCTGAAATTGGTCACGTGCGGCCCGTGCAGGATCGCCGTGTCGAGCTTGATCGGCTCGATGGGGTTCTGCCCGCCCTTGCGCACCAGCGAGCCCCCGAGCAGCGCCACCGGGCCGAGGCGGTAGAACAGGCCGAGCTCGCCGATCGTGTCGGCGACGTAGATGGCGGTGCCCTTGTCGGGCTGGTAGCCGTCGCTGCGCAGCACCGCCGGGCAGCCCGCCGCCGTCGCCAGCTGCACCACCGCCGTGCCGCGCTCGGGATGGCGCGGGGCGATGACGGTGAGCAGGTTCGGCAGTTCCTTGGAGAGGCGCTGATGCGCCTCGATGACGATTTCCTCCTCGCCCGGATGGGTGGAGGCGGCGACGAACACCACGCGCCCGGCCGTCGCCAGCCGCAGCGCGTCGAAGGCGGCGATGTCGACCGGGGGCGGGGGGGCGTCGAATTTGAGGTTGCCGGTCACGGTGACACGCGGCGCGCCGAGCTGGCGCAGGCGCTCGCCATCTTCCGGCCCCTGCGCCAGGCACAGATCGACCCGCGCCAGCAGTGCCGACACGCTGCCGTGGACGCGCCGCCAGCTGGCGAAGGAGGATGGCGACATCCGCGCATTGACCAGAACCAGCGGCGTCGAACGGGCGTTCACCTCCATAATGAGGTTCGGCCACAATTCGGATTCCACCAGGAGCACGAGGTCCGGCCGCCAGTGCTTGAGAAAGCGGCGCAGGAACAGCGGCGAATCCAGCGGCACGAACTGGTGCGGCACATCGGGCGGCAGCCGCGCCTGGGCGAGCCGCGCCGAGGTCAGCGTGCCTGACGTGAACAGCACGCGAAAGCCCCGCCCGCGCAACCGCTCGATCAGCGGCAGCACGGCGATCATCTCGCCGACGCTGGCACCGTGCACCCACACCAGCGGCCCGCGCGGGCGCGGCGCGCTGGGCCGGCCATAGCGTTCCGTCAGCCGCGCGCCGTCTTCCTTGCCGCGCTTCAGCCGGCGCGCAAGCAGAAGGCCGATAAAGGGCGTCGCCAGCCAGGTCGCCGCCCGGTAGAGGCGCACGAGAAAGGGGGAGCGGGCGCGGGCCATGGCGCGTCAGCCGTTGCGGGAAGGAGCGGGCGCGGTATCTCCGGTCCGCGCGGCAGTGGCCGGGGCCTCGACGGCGCCCTTGCGGGCGAGCGCCCTCGCCTCCTCGGGACGGCCGACCAGTTCCTCGGCGCGGGCGGTGGCGACCTCCAGCTGGCGCTGCACTTCGCGCCGCGCGGCCTCAAGTTCTTCCGGGCCGGCATCGGCGGCGACCCGCACGCCATCGCCGGCGACGACCGCCGCACGGCCAAACGGCAGGTGGATGGCCGATTTGTCCCAGCTGCGGGCGATGATGCGCCGCGAGGTGGCGATGGCGACCGGGTAGATCGGCCGGCCCGAATGCTTGGCAATGGTGACGACGCCGAGGCCGGCGATGCGCGAGATCTTCGGCACGTCGGCGGTCATCGCCACATTGGTGCCCTCGCCCAAATGGCGGATCATCTCCAGCGTAGCGTTAAACCCGCCCTTGGTGCGGAAATCGCGCCCCTGCGCGCCCGAGCCGCGCACCGCCCCGATGCCGAGCGCCTCGGCGGCGATGGCGTTCACATCGGCATCCGCGCTGCGCGAGATCATCACCTTGGCGCGGTGGTAGGGGCGCACCAGGAAAGGGGTGAGGAAATGCTGGCCGTGCCAGAAGGTGAGGATCATCGGCAGCTGGGCGTCGGCCAGCTCATACAGATTGGCCGGCTCCATCACCACGCGCTGGGTGCGCCACACAAGGCGAAGATAGGACGCCATACCGCGCCCGAGAACGGTGCGGACCGTCGGTGAGGTGCGCAGTCGACGCCACATGCGAAATGCCGGCGGTCAGCTGGTCTTCGCGCTGGCTTCCGGGTCCAGCAGGCGATGGAGGTGCACGATGAAATAGCGCGTCTGCGCCTGGTCGACCGTCTGCTGCGCCTTCGCCTTCCACGCCACATGCGCGGTGGCGTAGTTCGGGTAGACGCCGACGATGTCGAGCGCGTCGAGATCCTTGAAGGTGAGGCCGTCGATCTTCTCCAGCTCGCCGCCGAAGACGAGGTGCAGAAGCTGGGGACTGGTGGTCTCGGGCATTCCGGTCGCGTCCTGTGCTCGTGGGTCGTCAGCGCGCCACAGCCACGAGGGCCGGATGCAGCAGGCTGCCGGCGGAAACCAGCGCCCCATGCCGCGGCACCGGCGCGTTATAGGCGAGCGGACGACTGTCGAGCGTGGTCAGCCGTCCGCCTGCTTCGTGCACCAAAAGGTCCGCGGCGGCAAGGTCCCAATCATTGCCGTTGGGAGAGGCCAGCGCCGCGTCGAGCTCGCCGGTGGCGACGCGGGCGAGCCGCAGCGCCAGCGAACGGATGCGATCGACCCGCCGCCAGCTGCCCGCCCGGTCGAGATGGGCGAGCCAAGGGGCCGGGCCGTCGATCACCGCGCCGTCCAGCGCACGGGTGGTGGAGACATGGATCGGCTGGCCGTTGCGCGTCGCGCCGCCGCCCAGCACGGCAATAAAAAGCTCGTCGGTGACGGGAGCGAAAAGGGCGCCGGCAATGGGGCGGCCATCCTCCACCAGCGCGGCCTCGACGCACCAGTCGGCGCGCCCGGCCATATAGGCGCGGGTGCCGTCGATGGGATCGACGATCCACACCCGGCGGCGCGACAGGCGCGAGGGCTCGTCCACCGTCTCCTCCGACAGCCAGCCATAGTCCGGCCCGACCAGGCTAAGCCGCTCGCGCAGCATCACATCGACGGCGAGGTCGGCTTCGGTGACGGGAGAATCGTTGTGCTTGGACCAGCTTTTCACGCCGGCACGGAACATCTCCACCGCCACCGCGCCCGCCGCGACCACCGCTTCGGCCAGATGCCGGGCCGCAACCGCAGGGTCGGCGAGAGGATCGGCGGGAGGCAGGTTGGCGGCAACGCTTGGCATGGGTTCCATCGGCGGGGAGTACGCGGGAGAGGCGAGGATTGCAAACGCGATATCGGCATTGCGAGCCATTCCGACAAGCTTTCATCAAGCATAGGAGCCATTCCCCGCTGAGAAGAAACGGTCAACCATGTCCCTTAAGCGGGCCGGCAACCGCCCGCAACTAGGGTGTCCCTACGACCGAGGCCACAGAGCCAGAAGATCGGCGGGGAGATGCGTGATGCGTCAACAGAAGATGGAAGCAGAGAAGCGCGCGGCCTGGCTTTCAGCCGCCTGCGACTACGTGGCGCTTGTGCGCCCCACGGTGCCGGAGGGCTGGCCGCTCCGGTTCGAAACGCCCGATCCGGGCGCCGATGACCGCGTGCGGCAGGTCGAGCTCGGTCGTCACCACGTGGTGCTGCGCCGCCGCGTTGCCGGCGTGCCGATGAGGGCGGCGCGCCCGCTCGCCGCCTATCAGGGCCTCGCCGTGGAACTGCTCGACCCGGACGGGGACAGCGACGGCGTCGCCATCGTGCTGGCGCATGAAGACCCGGCACTGTCGGTGACGCTCTACAGTGCGCCCCATATCAACGATGTGGTGGCGGAATGGCGTGGCTGGAGCGAGGCGCTCGGCCTGCCGATGCTGGTCAGCGAGGCGGACGGTAGCCGCCGGCCGGCCTATGCGATGATCGGCCGTCTCACCATCGGTGAGGTGCGCGGGCGGCGGGCACGCCGGGGCGCGCTCAAGCACCGCCGGCCGAGCGTGTATCGCCGGCGCGGCGCCGGGCGCCCGGGTGAACTCACCGTGCATCGCGGCGAGCGCGAGCTGAGCGCGCGGGACTGAAGCCGGCCGTCAGGAAAGGGGAGGTAGGGCACGAGGGATACGAAAAAGGGCGCAGGAAATGCGCCCTTCCTCGACATTAGGCAGATGCGTCAGAGGCGCGTCAGGGGCAGACATGCACCCAGCCACCACCCCAGCCGCGACGCCAGAAGCAGTTCGGACGCAGCGGCGGGCCCCAGCCGCGGGCATAGGGGGGCACGTACCAATTGTTCCAGTTCGGGCGCCAGCCGCAGCGCCAAGGGCCGCAGACCCACCGCACATTCTCGGTGAGCGACGTCGAGGGGGCGAGGATGTCGGCGGCAACGGCCGACGGCGTGGCAAGGCCGGGCGTGGCGACGCCGGCCTCGGCCGTGCCGGAGGCCAGGCCCACGCCGGTGAAGGCAGCGAAGGCCAGGGCAGCGGCGAACACCGCCCGGCGCAGCAGCGCGAGAACGGACGAGATGTAGGGATTACGCATGAAGCACTCCCAGGGGAAAGATGGCGAAAACGAGGCACGATAGCACGGGCCTTGCCCCGCACCAGCCGTAACCCCATGCAGCAAAGGAAAATTTGTTGCGTGAGCGGCGTGGCGGGCGACAGCGCGCCTCGTGCCGCTTAAACTCGGTGCCATGCCCCCCCGTTGACCGCGCCTCGCCGCGTGGCCGCGCCACCCGGAGACCTTCCATGCGCTCGAAGATCATCGGCACCACCCTGCCCGTTCTCGAACTCCAGCTCGATGCCGGCGACCGGATCGTCGGCGTGCCCGACCAGCTGTCCTGGATGTCCGGCGACATCGCACTGAACACCTCCACCGCCGGCGGCGGGGCGGGCGGCCTGCTCGGGCTGATGAGCCGGGCGGTCTCGGGTGGCGGGCTGTTCATGACCGAGTTTCACGCCCAGCGCGGGCCGGGCAATGTCGCCTTCGCCGCCAAGCTGCCGGGAAGCTTCGTGGAAATCGCGGTGGAGCCTGGGCGCGGCTATCTCGTGCATCGCCACGGCTTCGTGTGCGGCTCGCCGGGCATCGAGGTGACGACCGCCTTCCAGCAGACGCTGGGCGGGGCGGTGTTCGGCGGTGAGGGCTTCATCCTGCAGAAGCTCGCCGGCCACGCCAGCGCCTTTGTCGAGCTGAGCGGCGAGCTCGTCACCTATGAGCTTCAGCCGGGCCAGCAATTGCTCGTCCATCCCGGCCATGTCGGAATGTTCGAGGAGAGCGTGTCCTTCGAGATGACGACGATGCGCGGGGTGCGCAACGCGCTGTTCGGCGGGGACGGGCTGTTTCTCGTGCGGCTCTCCGGCCCCGGCAAGGTGTGGCTGCAGAGCCTGACCGCGCCGGGTCTTGCCCATGCGGTCAGCCCCTATCTGCCCGAACGCCGGGGGTAGGGGCGGGCGGCGACGGGCCGTCAGGGCGGGGGCATGCCCGCCCCCGTGCCGCTGAGCAAAGCGAGGCCCACCAGCCCGCCGCCGAGCACCAGGAGCGCCGGGTTCACCTTCTTCACGCAGTAGACCCCGGCGAACACGGCGAAGGCGATGATGATGGTCAGCGTGCCGTCGATCGCCGTGCGGGCGATGGAGATGGTGCCCGACGCCATCAGCCCGACAACCAGCGGCGCCAACCCTTGCTGCAGCGAGCGGCGCCAGGGCGAGCCCTCGAAATGGTCCCAGACCCGCGACGCCGCCCAGGAGATGGCCCCCGCCGGCAGGAAGAAGCCGACAAACGCCATCAGCGCGCCGAGAAAGCCGGTGACGTGGTAGCCGATGACGATGACCATCAGCATGTTCGGCCCGGGCACCACCTGGCCGAGGCCGTAAATGTCGCGGAACTGGTCGTCGGTCAGCCAGTGATGGGTTTCTACCACCAGCGCCTTGGTTTCCGGCAACACGGCGGCGCCGCCGCCAACCGCCAGGATCGACAGCAGCGAGAAGACGCCGAGGACCGATAGGTTCTCGTTCATGGGGCTTTCCCTTCGCCCTCGTCAGCATCGCCCTCGCCCGTACCGCCCCTGCGCGGGCGGAACAGGAACACCGCCACCGGCCCGACGGTCAGCAGCACCCAGACCAGCGAAATGTGCAGGAAGCTCACCATCAGCACCGTCGCGGCGATGATGGCGACGTTCAGCATCTGGCCGAGCTGCTTGTGGCCGATCTGCAGCGTCACCGCCGAGAGCATGCCGACGGCCGCCGCGCCCACCCCGACCAGCGCAGCGTTGACATAGGGGTTATGGGCGTTGGCGGCATAGGCGACGCCGAGCGCCAGCACCATGCTGCCGCCGGGCAGCGTCATGCCGGCAAAGGCGACGATGGCGCCGGCCACCCCGCGCAGACGGTCGCCGACGATGATGCTCAAATTGGTGGCGTTGAGGCCGGGCAGCGCCTGGGCGATCTCCAGCGCCGAGAGGAAATGCTCCTCGTCGAGCCAGCCTTTCTTCAGCACCAGGCTGGCCCGGAGATAGGCGACCACGCCGCCCCCGAAGCTGATGGCGCCGATATACAGGAAGGTGACGAAGATATCCCACAGCCGCACGCCGCGCGGCACCGCATAGGCGGCGGTCGCCCCGGCATGGAGCCCGGCGTCGGGCGCGGCGCCGGGAGCAGGCGGCACGGAAAAGCTCATGGCGGGGGCGGTTCCCGGATGTGAGGGGGCCGGCGTCAGCCCTCGTGGCTGGCCACGAGCTGCTTGCCGAAATTATAGACCAGCGCGGTCTTGGTGGCGCCCAGCTTCACCCATTCCGGCGCTTGGGTCTGTGCCGCCTTGAAGAAAGCTTCTGAACGCTCGCGGGCCTTGGCGTGAAGCGCGTCGTAGCGGTCGAATTTCGCCTGGAAGGCGAATTCGCCGATGATCGCGCTTTCCGTGGCGCGGTCGCGCCAGACCGAGATGGTCGCCTTGGCGGTGAGCCCGTGGCCGAAATCGAACGAGCCGACATTCACCTGCACTTCCTCGACCGGGAGGTTGTTGACCAGCGAGATTGTCGCCGCCTTGTCGGCCGGGCAGTGGTCGGCCAGTTCCGGAAACACAGTTGTGATGCGCTCCAGCCCCGCGTCCAGCACCAGGCCGGGGCTGAGCAGCACGCAATTATGCGAATAGAGCGAGCGCATGCCCCCTAGGCTGTCCTTCAGCGGCAGCAGTTCTTCCTTGAACTTGATGTCGGCGTGACCGCTGAGATGGGGCACGACATCAACCGCCGCCGCGACAGCCAGCTCCGGATGGCGGAACTTGAGGGTCAGCTCATGCTCCGGCTCGGGCCAGCCATCGGTGTAGAAGGTGCGTTTGCGCAGGATGAAGGCGTTTCGATAAAGATCGTAGTCCGGCGTGTCGTAGAACAGCACCTCGCGCACCTGGCGCTTGAAGCCGTCCTTGTTCGTCGTCGGCTCGACCTTGAACTCGGGCGCGATCAGGCACAGCTTGTGCCAGTAGACCTCGAACTGGTGCGGATCGAAGAAGCGCTCCGGGCGGAGCAGGATTTTGTATTCGCGGTAGTGAATGTCGTCCATGGAAGGTCCCGCTGGCCCAAGCCGCACACCAGATGGAGAATTACGCCTCTCGCGAAGCCGCGACAAGGCCAGTCTGAGAGCGATGTCACATGCGCGTCATCGCTTGCGCACCTTGAAGACAGCGCCCCAAATGTGGTCCAACGAAGCCGATCCGTCGCTCCGTGCCTGCGGACAGGACCACGGGGGTCCTTTCCCGCGAGAAGAGAGATAGCGCCATGCCCTCCAAGCTCGACCAACTGCGTACCATGACGGTCGTCGTTTCCGACACCGGCGACATCGAGACGGTGCGCCGCCTGAAGCCGCAGGACTGCACGACCAATCCCACGCTGCTGCTCAAGGCGGCGGAAATGCAGGCCTATTCCTTCCTCGTCGACGAGGCCCTCGACTGGGGCACCAAGCAGGGCGGCACCTCGGACGCGGTCGTCTCGGCGACCTGCGACCGGCTGGCGCTGAATTTCGGCACGGAGCTGTCGAAAATCGTCCCTGGCCGCGTCTCCACCGAAGTGGATGCCGACCTCTCCTTCGACACGCAGGCCTCGCTCGCCAAGGCGCGTTCCTTCATCAAGCACTATGAAGAGCGCGGCGTCGGGCGCGAGCGCATCCTCATCAAGCTGGCCTCCACCTGGGAAGGCATCCGCGCGGCGGAAATCCTCCAGAAGGAAGGCATCGACTGCAACCTGACCCTGCTGTTCTCGATCGCCCAGGCGGCGGCCGGGGCGGATGCGGGCGCGTTCCTCATCTCGCCCTTCGTCGGCCGCATTCTCGACTGGCATGTGAAGGCCGGCGAAGGCCCGTTCACCGCCGAGACCGACCCCGGCGTCGTCTCGGTGCGGCAGATCTACGCCTACTACAAGAAGCACGGCATCCCGACCGTGGTGATGGGCGCCTCGTTCCGCAACACCGGCGAGATCGAGGCACTGGCGGGCTGCGACCGCCTGACCATCGGCCCTTCGCTGCTCGACCAGCTCGCCGCCGACGAGGGCACGCTGGTGCGCAAGCTTGACCCGGCGAACACCGAGGGCGCGCCGGAGCGGATGCATCTTGACGAGCGCGGCTTCCGCTTTGCGCTCAACGAGGACCAGATGGCGACGGAAAAGCTCTCCGAGGGCATCCGCCAATTCGTCCGCGATCTCAATGCGCTGCGTGCTTTGGTGGCCAAGCGTCTGGACGGCGCCAAGGCGGCCTGATCGCTGTACCGCAGACGGCATGAACTGCTGCTTCGTCAAGCTGCAGGATCGCCGTTTTGTCGCAGTTGCAAGGAGGAGGGCACCGCCCTCCTCCGTCCCCTTCGCCGGTTCCCGCCTTCATGTTCGTGCCCGATCTCGGCTTTGTCCTCGCCGCCGGCGTTGCCGCCTTCTTTGTCGGCATGAGCAAGGGCGGCGTGCCGATGATCGGCTCCCTCGCCGTGCCGACCATGGCGCTGTTCATGTCGCCGGTGGTGGCGGCCGGCCTGCTGCTGCCGGTCTATGTCGTCAGCGACATGTTCGGCGTCTGGGCGTATCGCCGCGAGTTTTCCGGGCGAAATCTCGCCATTCTCATTCCAGCCGCCACGGTCGGCATCGGCATCGGCTGGGCCACCGCCACCATCGTCACCGATGCGATGGTGATGTTGATCGTCGGCGTGATAGGCCTCGCCTTCTGCCTCATCCGCTGGCTCGGCGGGGCGGGGCAGGTGGCGCGGCCGGCCGACCTGCCGCGCGGGCTGTTCTGGGGCGCGGTCTCCGGCTTCACCAGCTTCGTCAGCCATGGCGGGGCGCCGCCCTACCAGATGTATGTGGTGCCGCAGCGCCTGCCGAAGATGGTCTATGCCGGCACCACCACGCTGGCTTTTGCGGCCATCAACGCCATCAAGCTCATCCCCTATGCCGCGCTCGGCCAGCTCAACCCGGCCAATCTGACCGTCACGGCGGCGCTGATGCCGGTGGCGGTGGCGGCAACCTTTGTCGGCGTCTGGCTCACAAGGCGCCTGCCCGAGGCGCTGTTCTTCAAGCTGGTGATGGGCGCGCTGTTCCTCATCTCGCTGAAGCTCACCTATGACGGCGCGATGGGCCTTGCGGGCTAATCCCCCTCCGCGAGCGGCTGCGCCATCGCCGCTGCGCACCAGAAGCCCAGCGCCAGCAGGCCGGCAAGCGCGGCAACCGCCAGCAGCACGGCGTCATAGGAGCCGGTGGCGGTCCACAACATGGCCATGCCCGCCGGGGCCAGCGCGCGGGAGAGGGTGGCGGGCACCGCCAATGCGCCGTTGACCGCGCCATAGGCGCGCCGGGTCAGCAGTTCCGGCACCACCAGCCCACGCACGATGGTGATGATGCCGTTCACGGCGCCATAGGCAAGCGCAAACAGCGCCACGAAGGCGAAATCGGGTGGGATCAGTTCCAGCGCGAGAAAGGCGAGGGGGAACACCGCGACGATGATCGCGCCCACCACCCGCACCGGCGCGCGCGGCGCCAGCAGCGACACCAGAACCCGCCCCCCGACCTGTGCCGGGCCGATGAGGGCGAGGGCGCTGACCACCGTCGCCGTGTCGAAGCCGCGATCCAGCAGCAGCGGGTACATGTGGAAGGTGAAGCCGGAGAACATGGCGGCGTAGGCCGTGAAGGCCACGGCCAGTGCCCAGAACACCGGCTGGCGGATCACCTGCCCGACCACCGAGCGCGGTGCGCCCGGCAGGCGACGGGCTTCGGGGTAGGGCGTGGCCCGGTCGCGCCGGGCATCGACGGCGAGGAAATTCACGGTCGCGCAGACGAGGATATTCACCGCGCCGAGCACCAGCAGCGTGCCGCGCCAGCCGACCGCGCCGAGCAGCAGCTGGATCAGCGGGATGAAGGCGGTGGAGGAAAACCCGCCCCACAAAGTGAGCGCCGTGATGCCGGCGCGGGCGCGCAGCGGGCCGGCACGCCGGGCGACGACGGCAAAGGCCGGCTCGTAAAGCGTCGCCGCCTGCACCGCCCCGATGCCGGCCACCGCGACATAGAACAGCGCCAGGCTCTCCACCTGCGCCCACAGAACCAGAAGTGCGCCGGCCAGCAGCGAGGCCCCCGCCATGATCGCCCGTCCATGGCCACGGTCGATGGCCGCCCCGACGGGATAGGCAGCGAGGCCGGCCAGAGCGAGCCCCAGCGTGGCGGCGCCGTAAAGCTCGGCCTTGGACCATCCGAGATCCGCGCCCATGGCCTGCGCGATCTGCGGGAAGCTGTAATAGAGGCTGCCCCACGAGCAGAGCTGGGCGACGCCGAGCCCGATGATGAAGGGCGTGCGCCCATTGGGTGGGGCGGAGGAAGAACCGGAGGTCACGACACGCCCGCTCTCAAGCCGTCACCCGCGCGTCGCCGGGCCGAGCAGGGTCTGCACGAGATTCACCCAGTAGCTGGCGCCGACGGGCAGCAGCGCGTCGTTGAAATCATAGGCGGCGTTGTGCAGGTTCGGCCCCGGCCCGCTGGCGAGGCAGAGATAGGCGCCGGGCACTTCTTCCAGCATGTAGGCGAAATCCTCCGCCGCCATGATGCGCTCGAAATCGGCATCGACCGCCGCGCCCACGGTGGCATGCGCCGCCGCCAGCGCGTGGCCGAATTCGGCCGGGTGGTTCACCAGCGAAGGGTAGCGCCTGTCATAGTGGATCTCGGCCTTTGCTCCCTGCGCGGCGCAGACGCCCACGACAATGGCGCGGAAGCGCTCCTCCGCGAGATCGCGGATAGCGGGTGCGAAGGTCCGCACCGTGCCGCGCAGCACCACCTCGTCGGGGATGACGTTCCAGGTGTCGCCGCCATGGATCTGGGTGACGGTGACGACCGCCGCTTCCTGCGGGTTCACCGCGCGCGCGACGATGGACTGCAACTGGGCGACGATATGGGACGCCGTGAGCACCGGGTCGATGCCGCGCTGGGGCATGGCGGCGTGGGCGCCGCGCCCGATCACCTTCACCTCGAAAATGTCGAAGGCGGCGAACATGGCGCCGGGGCGCCCGAGAAAGGAGCCGAAGGGCGCGTTCGGCCAGTTGTGCAGGCCGTAGACCGCCTTCATGGGGAAGAGGTCGAACAGGCCCTGATCGACCATCACCTTTGCGCCGCCCTCATTCTCCTCCGCCGGCTGGAAGATGAAATGCACGGTGCCGGCGAAGTCGGGATGTTCGGCCAGATGCCGCGCGGCGGCGAGCAGCATGGTCATGTGGCCGTCATGGCCGCAGGCGTGCATCTTGCCCGGCGTGTCGGAACGGTACGGCAGGTTGGTGGCCTCATGGATGTCGAGCGCGTCCATGTCGGCGCGCAGGCCGATGGCGGGACCTTCGGGATTTCGTCCCTTCAGTGTCGCCACCAGCCCGGTGCCCGCGAGGCCGCGATGGACCGGCAAACCGAAGCTCTCCAGCTTCGCCGCCACATAGGCGCAGGTGCGATGTTCCTCGAAGGCGGTTTCCGGCATCGCATGCAGGGTGCGACGCCACCCGGAGAGTTCCTCCGCCTGCGCCGCGAGGGCCGGGAGGATGCCTTGGGTGGAGCCGTCGCCTGTCGCCTGATGCACCGTTCGTACCTCCTGCTGAGCCGCCGGCCGGTGCCGTCGGTTCGGCCAGTTAGGCCCGGCCCGGCGAACGCGACAAGCGCGATGGCGGCAGGGGGGCTACGAGCTGATTGCATGGGTGCAATGCAGCACGAGGGGGCGGGCGCTTTCGCTGTTGTGAAAAGCGCCGTGCCTGCCGCTACGTTATGCGGGCCGCGACAAAAAATCAGGCGAGGGCGGGATGAAAGACGGCGACGGCTCCGTATACGGAACATGAAGCGCGACGAGACCTCCTTCGACGTGCCGGCCCAGCTCGGCGTGATGCGGCGCTATGCGCGCACCCTGACGCGCGACGACATCGAAGCCGAAGACCTGGTTCATGACGCGCTGGTGCGCGCCTATGAGCGGCGCGGCAGCTTCGACGCCGACCGTGCGGCGCCCGGCAAGGGGGGGCAACAGCATCGAGGCTTGGGGCAGGAAGGCACGGGGCTGCGCGGCTGGCTGCTGTCGGTGCTGCACAATGTCTTCATCGACCGCCGCCGCTCGCGCATCGCCGAAGCCCGCCGCGAGGCCGACAGCCTCGATCTCGCGGACACCACCGCCCCGCCGGTGCAGGAGCATCGCCTGCGCCTCGCGCAGGTGCGCGACGCCTTCATGGCCTTGCCGGAGGAGCAGCGGGCGGTGCTGCATCTCGTCGCCATCGAGGGGCTCGGCTATGCCGAGGCTGCCGCCACGCTCGGCATACCCCAGGGTACGCTGATGTCCCGCCTGTCGCGCGCCCGCGCCACGCTGCGGGCCATGGAGGACGGCACGGCGGCGGGGGACTCCAACCATTTGCGAATCGTAGGAGGTACGGATGAACCGTCCCGTTGATCCCGTCTCCGGCGACGACCTGCAGGCCTATGTCGACGACCAGCTGAGCGTCGCCCGCCGCATCGATGTCGAGGCCTATCTGAGTGCCAACCCTGCGGCGGCCTCGCGGGTGATGGGCGATCTGCGCATCCGCGACGAGCTGCGCCTGGCGCTCGCCGAAACGCCGCGCGCCGCCTCCACGGCGGCGGCGCGGCTCGCCACGGTGGAAGCGGCGCGTCGGCTGCAGGGCGCTCTGTCGCGGGCGCGCTGGACCCGTCGCCTGCGCATTGCCGCCATGGTGGCGATGCTGGTGGGTGCCGGCTGGATGGCGAACGCGCAGTTCGGCCATTTCGGCGTGAGCCGCGTCGTCGCCTCGGGGCTGAGCCCGGCCTATCTGGACGACGCCGTGCGCTCGCACCGCACCGCCCTCGTGCGCGCCGGCATGCCCTCGCAGCCGGGCACGAGCCATTACGACCCGGCGGAAATTCTTTCCGCCACCGCCATCGTCATGCCGGCATTGCCGGAAGGCTGGAAGGTGGAGGATGTGCAGGTGTTTCCCTCCACCTTCGGCCCGAGCGTGGAAATGACCGTGCGGGCCGGAGACATCGGCACCGCCTCGCTCTTCGCGGTGCGGCCCGGCGGCTTCGACGTGGTGCCGGCCACCACCGTGCCGCAGGACGAGCTCACCGCCGCCTACTGGCAGATTGGCGAGGTGGCCTATGCCCTCGTCGCCCAGACGAATCCGGCTACCGATTCCGATGATCTCGACCGGGCGGCCGCGCGCCTTGCCCGGTCGCTCTACTGACCCCAGATGCTTCTCATCAGGAGACTGACATGAACACGCCGAATTCCGGCTTCCAGTGGTCCCGCACCGCGAGCGTCGACCAGGCCGTCTATGACGAAGGCCTGCGCCGCCACATGCTGCGGGTCTACAATTACATGGCGCTCGGCCTCGTGCTGACCGGCGTGGTGGCCTTCGTCGTCGGCACCACCCCGGCGCTCTATGTGCCGATCTTCTCCTCCCCGCTGAAATGGGTGGTGATGCTGGCCCCGCTGGCCTTCGTGCTGATCTTCTCGTTCCGCATGCAGTCGATGTCGGCGTCGAGCGCGCAGACCATGTTCTGGGCGTTCTGCGCGGTGATGGGCCTGTCCATGGCGTCCATCTTCCTGGTGTTCACCGGAACCTCGATCGCGCGCACCTTCTTCATCGCCGCGACCATGTTCGGCGCCACCAGCCTCTATGGCTACACCACCAAGCGCGACCTCTCGAAGTTCGGCTCGTTCCTGATCATGGGCCTGATCGGCGTGGTGATCGCCAGCGTGGTGAACATCTTCCTCGGCTCGACGATGCTTCAGTTCATCGTCTCCGTGGTCGGCATCCTCGTCTTCGTCGGCCTGACCGCCTGGGACACCCAGTCGATCAAGGAGCAGTACGCCGACAATTTCGACGCCGAATCGCAGCAGAAGCTCGCCGTGTTCGGTGCCTTCTCGCTCTACCTGAACTTCATCAACATCTTCCAGCTGCTGCTGAATCTGACCGGCGAGCGGGAGTGAGACGACCATTTAGCGAAGGAACACGTCCATGAATGACCAGGACCGACAGGCCATTGACGGCCTCTTCGCCAAGCTCGCCGAGGCCGAGCGCCAGTCCGGGCCGCGCGACGCGGACGCGGAAGGCTTCATCGCCCAGCGCGTCGGCCAGCAGCCGGCCGCGCCCTATCTGATGGCGCAGACCATCGTCATGCAGGACTACGCGCTGCAGCAGGCGCAGGCCCGCATCGAGGCGCTGGAACAGCAGGCGCAGCAGGCACAGGAAACCGCGCGACCGGCCGGTGGCGGCGGGCTGTTCGGTGGGCTGTTCGGCTCCAGCGAGCCGGCGCGCCGCGGCTCCGTTCCCTCCATGCCGCGCGCCGCTTCTCCGATGGGCGCGGGCAGTGCCATCCCGGCCGGCGCGTCGCCGGCCTGGCGCTCCGGCGCCGCGCAGGACGGCCAGCCCATGGGGGGCCCGATGGGCGCCGCCGGGGCCCAGCAGCCGGGCGGCTTCGGCCGTCCGGGCGGCGGCGGGTTCCTGGCCGGCGCGGCGCAGACCGCAATGGGTGTCGCGGGCGGCGTGCTGCTCGGCAGCGCCATTGGCAGCATGTTCGGCGGCGGCGAGGCCAAAGCGGCCGAAGCACCCGCCGAGGCCCCGGCTGAAGAGCCGGCGGCTGCCGACGAGCCGACGGATGCGGGCGCCGATGATGGCGGCTTCTTCGGTGGCGGCGGTGACGACTGGTTCGGCGGCGGCGGCGACGAGTTCTGACCTCGCCACTTCTGAACGAGCGACGTTTACCGCGTCTGTTTCCCCTGCCTTCGGGCAGGGGCACTTCCCAACTCAAGCAGGCCGGCCCCTCACCGGCCTGTTCTTTTTCGTCGGGCGCAGGCCCTGGAGAACGCGTTCTCACTCTTAGGATTAGAGGGCGATTTACCGATCAGATTGGTTCAACCTGATCGGATCGCACTCTAGACGGCGAGGCCGTTTTCTTCCGCATAGGCCTTCAGCGGCCGCTCCGGGCGGGCGCCGATATGGCTGATGATCTCGGCCGCGCAGAGCGCGCCGAGCGCCAGGCATTCCTCCGCACCGAAACCCCTGGCGAAACCGTGGAGATAGCCGGCGGCGAACAGGTCGCCCGCCCCTGTGGTGTCCACCAGCTTCGGCACCGGGAAGGCCGGCACCTCGACGCGTTCGCCCCCTGAAACGGCCAGCGCGCCCTTCTCGCTGCGGGTGACGACGGCGTGGCGCGCGTCCTGCCGCAGCTGGGCGAGCGCGGCGTCGAAATCGGTCTCGTAGAGCGACATCAGCTCCGCCTCATTGGCGAAGACGAGGTCGACCGTGCCCTCGCGCAGCAGTTTCAGGAACTCCGCCCGGTAGCGCCCGACGCAGAAGGCGTCCGACAGGGTGAGCGACACGGTGCGCCCGGCCGCATGGGCGATGCCGGCGGCCTTGAGGAAGGCTTCCTTGGCCGGCGGCGGGTCCCAGAGATAGCCTTCGAGATAGGTGACCTTTGCGCTCGCCACGAGGGCTTCGTCGACATCGGCGGGGGAAAGGTCCTGCGCCGCACCGAGATAGGTGTTCATGGTGCGCTCCCCATCGGGCGTCACCAGGATGAGGCAGCGGGCGGTGGCGGGGCCGTCGCTGGCGGCGGGCGTGGCGTAGGCGACGCCGGCGGCGCGGATGTCATGGGCGAAGATGCCGCCCAGCTCGTCATTGCGCACCTTGCCGATGAAGCCGGCGCGCCCGCCCAGCGAGGCGATGCCGACCATGGTGTTGGCGGCCGAGCCGCCCGATATCTCCACCCCCGGCCCCATGGCGCCATAGACCGCCTCGGCCCGCGCCTCGTCGATCAGCGTCATGCCGCCCTTGCGCATGCCGTGGCGGTCGAGGAAGGCCTCTTCGGAGCGGGAGATCACGTCGACGATGGCGTTGCCGAAGCCGATCACATCGAGCGGGGGGACGGTCATGGACGGCTTTTCTCCGCAGGGTTTCGCCGGGGACGACGGCGGGTCACGCGGTAGCAGACGGGCGCCCATCCCGCAACGCCGCCGCCGCGCGCTGTGCTCTCGCGGGGCCTGCCGGCACCATGATTCCCTCTCATCCCCGGGCTCGACCCGGAAGCCCGGTCGGCTTGCGGGGAGCGCGGGCTTCCCGTCTGGATGGCGCCCGACCATGAGGGGGCGAACGGTGCGCGGGCAACCGAAGCCCCGGCCCCAAGGCGCCGCTTTGCCTTCCCGCGCCGGCCGACTATTGCTAGCCCATGGCCCTGCTCCGACACGCCTCCACCGTCGCCGCGCTGACGCTCGCCTCGCGCGTGCTCGGCTTTGCGCGCGACGCCGGGGTGGCGGCGCTGTTCGGCACCGGCGTGGTGGCCGACGCTTCCGTTGCCGGCCTCGCCTTGCCGCAGATCGCCCGCCGCCTGCTCGGCGAGGGCGCGCTCAACGCCGCGCTGCTGCCGGGGCTGGCGCAGGCGGAGGAAGCGGCGACGCGCCGACGCCTGGCCGGGGCGACGGTGGTTCTCTTCGCGCTGGCCGGCCTTGCCCTGGCCGCGCTACTCTTTCTGTTCATGCCGGCCGTGGTGAGCGTGCTGGCGCCGGGTTTCGCCGGGGATGGCCCGCGTGCGGAAGGCGCGGTGCTGGCCGGGCGGCTGGCGGTGCTGTGCCTGCCGCTCGCCTTGCTCGCGGGGGTGTTCGCCGCCTTCGCCAATGCGAGCGGGCGCTTCGCCCGGCCCGCCTTTTCCCCGGCCGCCGCCAATGTTGCGGTCATCGCGCTGCTGGTGATGCTGTGGCTGGCGGGCGCCCACACGATGGGGATGGAGACCGCGCTCGCCTGGCTGGCGGCGGGGGCCGTGGCCGGGGCGCTGACGCAGTTCGTGCTGAATCTGGCCGCCGTGCCGCGCGGTTTCGTCCAGCTCTCGGTCGCGTCCGCCGATCTCCGGGCCGCGCTGCCGCTGCTGGCCGGGGCGGCGATGCCGCTGCTGGCCGCCGCCCTGCCGCAGCTGCGCTTTCTCATCGCGGCGGCGGCCGCCTCGGGGATTGGCGGCGGGGTGGCGGCGCTGTTCTATGCCACCCGCCTCGTCGAATTGCCGCTGGGGCTCGTCGGCGCCAGCGCCGGGGCGGTGCTGCTGCCGGCGCTGGCGGCGGCCGGGCGCGACAAGGGCGAAAGCGGGCTGGGCGCCGGAGGATTCGAGGCGGCGCTGGCGCTTTCGCTGCCGGCCGCGCTCGGCCTTGCCGTGCTGGCCCACCCCATCGTCGTGGTGCTGTTCGAGCGCGGCGCCTTCGACCCGCAAGCGAGCGAACTCACTGCGCGCGCGCTCGCTTTGCTGGCGCTCACCCTGCCGGCGCAGGCACTGGAAAAGGTGCTGATCACCATCGCCTTCGCGCGCGGCCTGTCCCGCCTCGTCACCGCCGCCAGCCTCGCGGCGCTGCCGGCGGGGGCGCTGGTCGGGTTCCTCGCGGTGCAGCCGCTCGGCATGGCGGGGCCGGCGCTGGGCGTGCTGGTCTCCAGCCTCGTCGGGCTCGCCGGGCTGTGCGTCGGCCTCGGTCGCCGACGGCTGATCGTGCTGCCGGCACCCGCGCGCCGCCGGCTGGCGCGGCTGGTCGTGGCGGCGCTCGCCATGGCGGGGACGGTGGCGCTGGCGCAGCCCTTCGCGGCGGGCGCCCTCGCTGATGGCGGGCTGACGGCCGCCGCCGCGCTGGCCGGCCTCGTCGCCCTGGGGGCGGCGGTCTATGCCGGGGCGGTGCTGGCGCTGGGCGGCGTCGAGATCGCCGCGCTGCGGGCGGGCTTTCGCAAATAGCGCCTCAACCGCTTGCCCCTGAAGGTCATGCGTGCCATAGCGCCCCCGCGCCGGGGGCTATTTCCACGGCACGGCAGGGCGCAGACCAAGGACGTCCCGACATGGAATTCAAGCCGCTCGTGTTCTCCGGCGTCCAGCCGACCGGAAACCTGCATCTCGGCAATTACCTCGGCGCCATACAGCGCTTCGTGGCGCTGCAGGAGAGCCATGACTGCCTGTATTGCGTCGTGGACATGCACGCCATCACGGTGTGGCAGGACCCGGCCGACCTGAAGCGGCAGATTCGCGAGGTCACGGCCGCCTTCATCGCTTCCGGCATCGACCCCACGCGCCACATCGTGTTCAACCAGAGCCAGGTCTCGGGCCATGCCGAGCTCGCCTGGGTGTTCAACTGCGTGGCGCGCCTCGGCTGGCTCAACCGCATGACCCAGTTCAAGGAGAAGGCCGGCAAGGACCGCGAGGCCGCGTCCGTGGGCCTCTACGCCTACCCGAACCTGATGGCCGCCGACATCCTGCTCTACCGCGCCACCCATGTGCCGGTGGGCGAGGACCAGAAGCAGCATCTGGAACTGACCCGCGACATCGCGCAGAAGTTCAACAACGATTTCGGCCCCTCCATCGCCGCCAACGGGCTGGGCGAGGCGTTCTTCCCGCTGCCCGAGCCGCTGATCGGCGGGCCGGCGGCGCGGGTGATGAGCCTGCGCGACGGGGCGAAGAAGATGTCGAAGTCGGACCCCTCCGACCTCTCGCGCATCAACCTCACCGACGATGCCGACCTCATCGCCTCGAAGATCCGCAAGGCCAAGACCGACCCCGAGCCGCTGCCCTCCGAGGCGGACGGGCTGAAGGGCCGGCCGGAGGCGGAGAATCTCGTGGGCATCTATGCCGCGCTGGGCGCGGTGGCGCGCGACGAGGTGCTGACGCAGTTCGGCGGCGGCCAGTTCTCCACCTTCAAGGCGGCGCTGGTCGACCTCGCGGTCGCCAAGCTCGGGCCGATCGGCGCCGAGATGCAGCGGCTTGTCGCCGAGCCGGAGCATATCGACGCGATCCTGCGCGACGGCGCGGCGCGGGCCCGGGTGCTGGCGGAGGCCACCATGGCCAATGTCCGCGACATTGTCGGCTTCGTGCGCTAGTTTTTCGCGGTCATACCGACCGTCGGGGGAGAGCCCATGCCGCGCCGGCGCCAAAGCCACGAACCCGGCCACCGCCGGAAGTTTCTCGTCCTCGCCGACGACACGCCGGAATGCGACCGCGCGCTCTATTACGCGGCGCGGCGCGCGGCGCGGACCGGCGGCGGCGTGGTGCTGCTCAGCGTGCTGCAGCTGGACGACGCCCCCAGCCAGTGGCTCGGCGTCGCCGACCTGATGCGGGCCGAGGCGACCGACAAGGCCGAGGCCCGGCTCGACCTGCTCTCCGCCCGGGCGCAGGGCGTTTCCGGCATCGACCCCGAACGGGTGCTGCGCGAAGGCGCCATCGCCGAGCAGATCCACAGAATCATCGAGGAAGACGAGGACATCGCCATCCTCGTGCTCGCCGCCGGCACCGGCCATGAGGGACCGGGCCCTCTCATCGCCTCGCTGGCCAAGGGGGGATGGGCGAGCCTGCCGGTGCCGATAACCCTCGTGCCGGGCACGCTCTCCGACACGGAGATCGACGCGCTGGCGTGAGCGGGAACGGCGTCGCCGGCGAGAGGAGGCGCCCGCCTCTTCCCCTCGTACCGGTCAGAGCTTATCTAAAGTGCAGATTCCCCCGTCGCCGCGGCCTTGAACCCCGGTTGGCAAGGAGACCGACATGTTCATCCAGACAGAAGCCACGCCAAATCCTGCCACGCTGAAATTCCTGCCCGGCCGGTCCGTGCTCGGGGACGGCACCTTCGAGGCGCGCGACGCCGACGAGGCCGCCCGCTCGCCGCTGGCGGTGCGGCTGTTCGAGGTGCCGGGCGTTGCCGGCGTGTTCTTCGGCTCCGATTTCGTCACCGTGACCAAGGCGCAGGGCGACTGGGCGCATCTCAAGCCCGCGATTCTCGGCGCCATCATGGAGCATTTCGTCTCCGGCCAGCCGATCCTGCCCGAAGACCATGAGCACACCGCCGACGACGCTTTCTTCGAGGCCAAGGATGCCGGGCTGGTCGATACCATCCGCGAGCTGATCGACACCCGCGTGCGCCCGGCCGTCGCCAATGACGGAGGCGACATCACCTTCCGCGGCTACAAGGACGGGGTGGTGTTCCTGGCCATGAAGGGTTCCTGCGCCGGCTGCCCCTCCTCTACCGCGACGCTGAAGAACGGCATCGAGAACCTGCTGCGCCATTTCGTGCCCGATGTCGTCGAGGTCCGCCCGGTCTGAGGACGGCGGCGCGCAGGCGCCGGCCGTTCCCTTCCCATACGGGCGCGCACATGTGCATGGTGGCGCATGCACCGCGTTCCACCCTGTTGATTCTGGCTCATGCTGATCCTCGCCATCGACACCGCGCTTGAGGCCTGTTCGGCGGCCCTGCACGACATGGGCACCGACCAGACCCGCGCGGTGGAACATGTTGTCATGGCGCGCGGCCATGCCGAATCGCTGATCCCGATGGTGGAGCGGGTGCTGGTGGCGGCGGGCGCGGACTTCACCGAGATCGACCTGTTCGCCGTCACTGTCGGCCCCGGCAGCTTCACCGGACTGCGGGTCGGCATCTCCGCCGCGCGCGGCTTCGGCCTTGCCACCGGCAAGCCGGTTCTCGGCCTGCCGACGCTGACGGTGCTGGCCGCGCCGCTGCTGGCGCGCGACGACGCGGTGCCGGTGGCCGCCGCCATCGACGCCCGCCACGGCAATGTCTATCTGCAGATGATCGGCCCGGCCGGCCGGGTGCTGGTGAGCCCCCGCGTCATGAGCGTGAAGGACGCCGCCCGCTCGGTCGCCAACGGGCCGGTGCGGCTGGTGGGCTCCGGTGCCGGCCTGCTTGCCGATGCCTGGCCGATGGGCGCGCAACCGCCTGTCGAGGTGCGGGCCACCGCGACGCCGGACCCTGTGTGGCTGGCACGCATCGCCAGCGTCGCCGATCCCGCCCGCTCCGAGCCCAAGCCGCTCTATCTGCGCGACGCCGACGCCAAGCCGCAGACCGGCGGGCGGATCGCCCGTCGATGACCGGCCTGCCGGCATGGCTCGGGTGGATGACGCGCCGGCGTGCCCGCGAGGTCTCGCTGCGCGCCCTGCGCGCCGGCGATGCCGAGGCGCTGGCGCGGATTCACGCACAGTCCTTCCGGCTTGGCTGGGACGCGGCCGAGTTCGAGCGCCTCATCGCCAACCGGCTGACCCGCGGCCTTGTGGCCACCGATGGCCCCGGCGGCGCGCCGGTCGGCTTCATCCTGCTGAGCGGGGTGACGCCGGAAATGGAGATTCTCTCGATTGCGGTGGACCGCCGGCGGCGCGGTTCCGGCATCGGATTGAAGCTGGTGCAGGCCGCCTTCGGCTCGCTGGCGGCGGAGGGCTATCGTGCCGTGTTCCTCGAAGTCGAGGACGGCAACGCGCCCGCCTTGCGGCTCTACGCCCGTACCGGCTTCCGCGAAATCGGCCGCCGTCCGGGCTATTATCGCGACAGCGCAGGGATGCCGGTGGCCGCGCTCACCATGCGGCGCGACATCGCCTGAGAGAAACCATTGCCCTTGCGGGCTTTGCTGCGCCATAAGGCGGACGGGCGCGGAAAGACCGGCCGATGCGGGCTGAAGGAAACAGGCCGAGGAATGAACGACAAGCCGACAGCGATCGAGGAAGCCTGCGTCACGCTGGGCCTGCGGATGACCGACCAGAGGCGGGTGATCGCCCGCATCATCGCCGATGCGCAGGACCATCCCGATGTCGAGGAACTACACCGGCGCGCCGTCGCGGTGGATGACCGCATCTCCATCTCCACCGTCTACCGCACGGTGAAGCTGTTCGAGGATGCCGGCATTATCGCCCGCCACGATTTTCGCGATGGCCGCTCGCGCTACGAGCCGGTGCCGGACGAGCACCACGACCACCTCATCGACGTGCGCAGCGGCCATGTGGTGGAGTTCCGCTCCGAGGAGATCGAGCATCTTCAGGAGGAGATCGCCCGCAAGCTCGGCTACCGGCTGATCGGCCACCGGCTGGAGCTCTACGGCGTGCCGCTCGACACGCCGCCGGCCGCCGAGCCCCCCAAGCCTTCCGATCCGTCGCGGAAGGACTGACATTTTGCGGGCCTGGCTGGTGATCGTTCTGGTCGTGCTCGTTACGCTGGTCGGCATCCCGTTGCAGTGGCTGTCGGTGGCGCTGAGGCTACCGACGCGGCGGACCTTGCCCGTGCTGTACCATCGCACCATTCTGGCGCTGGTGGGTGTGCGGGTGCGGGTGATCGGGAAGCCGGCACCGACGCGGCCGCTGCTGATCCTCGCCAATCACGCCTCCTGGCTGGATATTCCCGTGCTCGGCTCGCGCCTGCCGCTGTGTTTCGTCGCCAAGAGCGAGGTGGCGGCCTGGCCGGGCATAGGCCTGCTGGCGAAGCTCCAGCGGACCATTTTCGTCGACCGCTCCTCGCGCACCGCCACCGGCCGCGTGGCGGGGGAGATGGCGGCGCGGATGAATGACGGCGACCCGGTGGTGCTGTTCGCGGAAGGCACCTCCAGCGACGGCAACCGGGTGCTGCCCTTCCGCTCGGCACTGGTCGGCGCCGCCCGCCAGAGCCTGGGCGAGGAGGCCGGGGCGGCGGCGATCCAGCCGCTCGCCATCGCCTATGTCGGGCTTTCCGGCCTGCCGCTCGGCCGTGCCGGGCGCCCGCGCCTCGCCTGGTATGGCGACATGGACCTCGCCCCGCATTTGATGGAGGTGCTGCGGCGCGGCGGCATCGAGGTGGAACTGCGCTTCGGCGAGACGCTGGCGGCGGGCGGGCGCAAGGCGGCGACGCAGGAGGCCGAGCGCGCGGTTCGCACCCTGCTGGCGCAGGCTCTTACCGGGCGGCCCAGATGAGAGACAGCGTGCGGTATTCAAGGCTTTGCGGCGGCAGGAGCGGCGCGAGCGCATTTCCTTTTCGCGGGAATCCCGCTACACAGAAACTCTGGGCGTCACTTCTGGAGAGCTGGACGATCTCGACCTGCGCGATACCGAGTTGGGACCGGGCGGCGATGGATGAGGGCGCCTTGCGAGCGCGCGCCCGCCGCGTCCTCGGGTTGCCAACGCAGACTGCCGCCGCGTCGTCCGACGCCGCGCGGCACGGGTCGATCGACACGCAATGAGTGAAACGCGCAAGCTCTACGTCCGCTCCTTCGGCTGCCAGATGAACGTCTATGACGCCCAGCGCATGACGGACACGCTGGCAAAAGAGGGCTATGTCGAGACCGACAGCGCCGACGACGCCGATCTCGTCATCCTCAACACCTGCCATATTCGCGAGAAGGCCGCCGAGAAGGTCTATTCGGAGCTTGGCCGCCTGAAGAAGGCGCAGGAGGAGGCCGGCCGCCGGCAGATGGTGGCGGTCGCCGGCTGCGTGGCGCAGGCGGAAGGCGCCGAAATCCTCAAGCGCGCCCGCGGCGTCGACCTTGTGGTCGGCCCGCAGAGCTACCACAAGCTGCCCGAGCTGGTCGCCGATGCCCAGCGGCGCGGCGGCAACCGGCGCGCCGGCATCGTCGAAACCGAATTCCCGGTCGAGGACAAGTTCGATTTCCTGCCCCCGCCGACGCGGGCGGCGATCGCCAAGCGCGGCCCGGCGGCGTTCGTCACCGTGCAGGAAGGCTGCGACAAGTTCTGCACCTTCTGCGTGGTGCCCTATACGCGCGGGGCCGAAGTGTCGCGCCCGCTGCCGAAGATTCTCGACGAGGTGATCCGCCTCGCCGAGGCCGGGGTGCGCGAGGTCACGCTGATCGGCCAGAACGTCAACGCCTATCACGGGCTCGACGCCGGCGGCCGCAGCGCCAACCTGCCGGAACTGGTCCGCCGCATCGCCGAGGTGCCCGGCATTGCCCGCGTGCGCTACATGACCAGCCATCCGCGCGACATGGATGACGAGCTGATCGCCGCCCATCGCGAGATGCCGGCGCTGATGCCCTATCTGCACCTCCCCGTTCAATCCGGCTCCAACCGCATCCTCGCCGCGATGAACCGCAAGCATGACCGCGAGCTGTTCTTCGAGATCGTCGCCAAGGTGCGTGCCGCGCGCCCGGACATCGCCTTCTCCTCGGATTTCATCGTCGGCTTTCCCGGCGAGACCGACGCCGATTTCGCCGACACGATGGACCTTGTGGACAAGGTGGGCTTCGCCTCCGCCTATTCGTTCAAATATTCCTCGCGCCCCGGCACCCCGGCGGCGGGCATGGACGGGCAGGTGCCCGAAGAAGTGAAATCGGCCCGCATCCACGCGCTGCAGGCGCGGCTCGACGCGCAGAAAACCGCGTTCGATGTCGCCTGCCGGGGCCGGGTGCTCGACATACTTGTGGAGAAGCCGGGCCGTTTCCCCGGCCAGCTCATCGGGCGCTCCCCCTATCTGCAGTCCATCGTCGTCGACGGCCCGCTGGAGGCCATCGGCACGCTGGCGCAGGTGGAGGTGCGCGAGGTGAGCACACGAAATCTTACGGGCGAGATACGCGGCGGCGAATTCTTCGTCGAACGGCCGTCGCGCGAATCGCGTTTCATCGGGCAGAGCGAGAAGCTGGAGGCGTGAGCGTGCGTCGACCTGGTAGTGGATCTGGTAGCGAGACGGAACGTGCCTTGGCCTCACCGCGCGCGGCGCCGCGCCCCACGCCGGCGCCCCCGCGCTGGATGGAGCCGCCCGATGACGAGGCGCCCGGACAGATCGTCCTCGCCTTCGACGACAACCGGATCGCCAGCCAGCTTTTCGGCCATTACGGACAGAACCTCGCCTTGATCGAGCGGCGGCTGGAAATCGTCGCCGAGCAGCGCGGCAACCATGTCACGCTGGAAGGCCCGCGCGAGGCCTGCGAGCAAGCGCGCCACGTGCTGGAGACGCTGTATGCCCGGCTGAAGAAGGGCGGCGAGCTGCTGCCCGGGGATGTCGAGGGCGTGCTGCGCGAGGCCGCCGCGCAGGGGCAATTGTTTGAATTCGACGCTGCCACCAAGACGCAGAGCTTCGACGAGATCCAGCTCCGTCGCCGCCCGGTGCGCGCCCGCACCGCCGCGCAGGACGCCTATATCCGCGCGCTCAAGCGCCAGACGCTGGTATTCGGCGTCGGCCCGGCCGGCACCGGCAAGACCTGGCTGGCGGTGGCCTATGCCGTCCACCTGCTGGAGCGCCGCGTGGTCGACCGGCTCATCCTCTCCCGCCCGGCGGTGGAGGCGGGCGAGCGGCTCGGCTTCCTGCCCGGCGACATGAAGGAGAAGGTCGATCCCTATCTGCGCCCGATCTACGACGCGCTGCACGATTTGATGGACCGCGCCTTCGTCGAGCGGGCGATGATTTCGGGCGAGATCGAGATCGCCCCGCTGGCCTTCATGCGCGGACGCACGCTCGCCAATGCCTGCGTCATCCTCGACGAGGCGCAGAACACCACCTCGATGCAGATGAAGATGTTCCTCACCCGGCTGGGCGAGAACTCGCACATGATCATCACCGGCGATCCCAGTCAGATCGACCTGCCGCCGGGGCAGACCTCCGGCCTCGCGGAGGCGGTGGGGCTGCTGAAGGACGTCGAGGGCGTCGAGATGTGCCATTTCAGTGCCGCTGACGTGGTGCGCCACGAACTGGTCGGCCGTATCGTCGCCGCCTATGACACCAAGGACGCGGCGGCGCGGGCAGCCGCCCCCGCCGGAATGCCGCGCCGATGAGCGAGGCGCCGCGCATCGAGGTCGACGTGCTGGTCGAGGCCGAACCCTGGTCGTCCCTGGCCGGTGCCGAGGATCTTGTCACGCGCGCGGTGCTCGCGGCCTGCGCCGGGGCGCTGAGCGACTACGAGATCGACATGGACGGCGCCGAGATCGCGGTGAAGCTGACCGACGACGCCACCATCCGGGCGCTCAACCGCGACTGGCGCGGCAAGGACTACGCGACCAACGTGCTGTCCTTTCCCACCCCCGAGGTAGCGCGCGCCGGCGGCGATCCCCATCTGGGCGACATTGCCATCGCCTATGAGACGCTGGCGCGGGAGGCGCAGGCGGAGGGCAAGCCGCTCGCCGACCATCTCGCGCATCTGGCGATCCATGGTACGCTGCATCTGCTCGGCTACGACCACGAGGTCGCGGAAGAGGCCGAGGAGATGGAGGCGATGGAGCGCCGCGTGCTCGCAGAGCTTGCGATTGCCGACCCCTATGCCGACACTGAACCCGTTCTCACTCCCTGACCCGAGCAACTGACCCAAAGAGCGATGTCCGATCCTGTTTCAAGCTCGCCCTCCGCCCCCCGGGGCGGTGAGGGCCCAAGTAGCGGCGCCTCCGGTAACGGCGCTTCCAGTAGCGCCACGGCGAGCGCCGGGCAGCGAAGCAAGGCCGGCGGAGGCTCCAGCGAGCCCCGCGCCGGCTTTTTCGACCGGCTCCGCCACCTCATTGGCGGCAGGCGTTCCACCGGCTCGCTGCGTACCGATCTCGCCGCCATCCTCGCCGCGACCAGCGCCGAGCCCGGCGCCGACCTGACCGCCACCGAGCGGACGATGCTGAAGAGCATCCTCGATCTGCGCGAGCTACGCATTGGCGACCTGATGGTGCCGCGAGCGGACATCGTCGCCGTGCAGAAGGACATTTCGCTGGGCGAACTGCTCGCCGTCTTCGCCGATGCCGGGCATTCGCGCCTCGTCGTCTATGACGACACGCTCGATGACCCCGTCGGCATGGTCCATATCCGCGATCTCGTGACCTATCTGACACAGCGCGCGATGACACCCCGCGCCGGCACGTCGCGCGCCCCGACCCCGCGAAACGGCACGCGCGAGGCCGCCGTCGCCGAGGCGCCCGCCATGGGCGGCAAGGCCCCCCGGCCGGCCTTCAACCTCAAGGCCATCGATCTCAGCAATTCGCTCAGCGGCGCCAAGCTGATCCGCCGGCTGCTGTTCGTGCCGCCTTCCATGCCCTCGATCGAGCTGCTCGCCAGCATGCAGGCGAGCCGTATCCATCTCGCCCTCGTCATCGACGAATATGGCGGGACCGACGGCATCGTCTCGATGGAGGATCTGGTCGAGGAGATCGTCGGCGACATCGAGGACGAGCACGACGAGGACGAGACCCCGACCATCGCCCGCCAGCCCGATGGCAGCTTCATCGCCGACGCTCGCGCCAGCCTCGAGGATGTCGCTGACATGATCGACCCGGCGTTCGCGCTCGGCGAGGAGGCCGAGGAGGTCGATACGCTGGGCGGTCTGATCGTCACTTTGGCCGGCCGCGTGCCGGTGCGCGGCGAGATCGTGCCGGGGCCGGGCAATTTCGAGATCGAGGTGCTCGATGCCGATCCCCGGCGGGTCAAGCGCCTGCGCCTCTCGCCCAGCCGTGGCGAGGGGAGTGCCGACGCCCGGCTGGCCGTCGGCGAAAGCGCCCCGGCCGCGGCGCGGGCCCTGCCGCCGCCGGCCCAGCAGGCCGGCGAGGCTTTCCGCAGCGACCCGCGCCGCGACACCGATGCTGCGTGACATGAGGGTTGGTGCCCGGGCAGGCGCCCGGCTCGGGCTCTGCCGGTGCTGACCCCCGATCGCCTGCAGGCCGCGTCCGGCCGCTGGCGCGCGCTTGCCGCCCTTGCGGCCGGCGGGCTCTCGGCGCTGGCCATGCCGCCCTTCGGGCTGTGGCCGGTGCTGGCGCTGACGTTGCCTGTGCTGGTGTTTCTGATCGACGGTACCGCCGGCCTGCCGCTGCGGCGGGCGCTGCGGGCGAGCTTCTTCGCCGGCTGGCTGTTCGGCATGGGCTATTTCGTCGCCGGCCTGTGGTGGATCGGCCAGGCGTTTCTCGTGCAGGCGGAAATCTTCATGTGGCTGATGCCGTTCGCGGTGATCGGCCTGCCTGCCTGCCTCGCGCTTTATACCGGGCTCGGCTGCGTGCTGGCCCGGCTGCTGTGGACCGCCGGGCCATCGCGCATTCTCACCTTCGCCGCGGCGCTTACCCTGGCGGAGACAGCGCGGGGCACGCTGCTGACGGGCTTCCCCTGGAACGATTTCGGCTATGCGCTGGCCACCGACCTGCGGTTTGCCCAAAGCGCCTCGGTGATCGGGATCATCGGCCTGTGCCTGATCACGCTGGCGACGCTGGCGAGCCCGGCGGCGCTGTTCAGCCCGCTCGGTTCGCGCCGTGCCCGCCACGTGCCGCTCGTCCTTGCGGTCGGGCTGCTCGCGGCCCTGTGGACAGGCGGCCAGTGGCGCCTGGCCACCACCGACGTCGGAACGGTGCCTGACGTGCGGCTGCGGCTGATGCAGCCGGACCTGCCGCAGGACCAGAAATTCCGCTACGACGCCCGCCGCACCGTGATGGACCTCTATCTCGCCACCAGCGAGAGCGCGGGCGGACTTGCCGGCGTGACGCACCTGTTCTGGCCGGAATCGGCCTTCCCGTTCTTCCTCGAACGCGAGCCCGAAGCGCTGGCGCGGATCGTGGCGATGCTGCCGCGCGGCACGACACTCGTCACCGGCGCCGCGCGCTACCAGCCGGTGCCGGGCCGCGAGCGGCCGGACGTGTTCAATTCCGTGCGGGTGATCGATTCGCAGGGGACGATCCGGGGGAATGCCGACAAGGTCCACCTTGTTCCTTTCGGCGAATATCTACCGTTTCAGGAAACGCTGGAGGCGATCGGGCTGGAGGCGCTGACCCGCCTGCGCGGGGGCTTTGCCGCCGCGACCTCGCGCAGCCTGCTCGCCATTCCCGGCCTGCCCGACGCGGTGCCGCTGATTTGCTACGAGGCGATCTTTCCCGACGAGGTGATGCCCGCGTCCAGCGCGGGGCCCGGCGGCCCGGGGACGCGACCGGGTTTTCTGCTCAACCTGTCCAATGATGCCTGGTTCGGGCTCACCCCGGGTCCCTACCAGCATTTCGAGCAGTCCCGCCTGCGGGCGATCGAGCAAGGGTTGCCCCTGGTCAGGGTAACGAACAATGGCATCTCTGCCATTGTCGACCCACTGGGACGAATCAGGGCGATTCTACCCTTGGGTGTGCGAGGCGTACTGGACGACAGCCTGCCGCAAGCTCTGTCCTCCACCCCTTATGCCTCATTCGGCAGGGGGATACCCGGAATGTTGCTTATGGGCTGCCTCGGCGTTGCGCTCGTGCTGCGTCTGCGAGCTATGCACGTCTAGATTGATCGACGCCGGCACGCGCTGCGCCTAAAGTGCGAGCGGGCTCGGGCACTGCTTCTCTCCCTCTGAACCGGGGGGGAGGTATTTTTTGTTTGCAGTCGGGGAAGCCGATGACGAAGAAATCTCCCAATCCCGTCGACAAGTATGTCGGCAGCCGGGTCCGCATGCGCCGCATGATGGTCGGCATGAGCCAGGAAAAACTCGGCGAGAGCCTCGGCATCACCTTCCAGCAGATCCAGAAATACGAGAAGGGCACCAACCGTATCGGCGCCAGCCGCCTGCAGAATATCTCGCAGGTGCTCTCGGTGCCGGTGGCCTTCTTCTTCGACGGCGCGCCCACCATGTTGGGCGACGTCGCCGGCTTCTCCGAGGACGCCTCGCCGGCCTATGTCTCTGATTTCCTGGCATCGTCGGAAGGGCTCGCCCTCACGCGCGCCTTCCTCAAGATCGCCGACAGCAAGGTCCGCCGCCGTATCGTGGACCTGGTGGAGGCTCTGGCCGAGCCGACCCCGGCGGCGTGAGGCGTGACGCCGGAGCGTTCTTTTTTCCGAACGATTCCGCCTTTAAAACCTTGACCGTCCCGACCGCGCTTGCAAAAGATGCGCGGTCGGGCGCGGGCATATGCGCCGGCCGAGAATCGAGGAGCCGACGCGTGTCCCGCCAAGCCTATCTGTTCACCAGCGAATCCGTTTCCGAAGGCCACCCGGACAAGGTGTGCGACCGAATCTCCGACGAGATCGTCGACGCCTTCTTCAAGCATGGCCCGGAATTCGGCTGGGACCCGAGCCATCTGCGCGTGGCCGCCGAGACGCTGGCCACCACGAACCGGGTGGTGATTGCGGGCGAGACGCGCGGCCCGGCACAGTTGACCAAGGATTTCCTGAGCCATATCGCCCGGCTGGCGATCAAGGATATCGGCTACGAGCAGGACGGCTTCCACTGGGAGAAGGCGGCGATCGACGTGCATCTGCACGCGCAGTCCGTCGACATCGCCCAGGGCGTCGATTCCGCCGGCAACAAGGATGAGGGTGCCGGCGACCAGGGCATCATGTTCGGCTATGCCTGCCGCGAGACGCCCGAACTGATGCCGGCGCCGATCTATTACGCCCACAAGATCCTCAAGCTGCTCGCCGATGCCCGCCATTCCGGCGAGAGCACCGTGCTGGGCCCCGACGCCAAGAGCCAGGTGACGGTGCGCTATGAGGGCGGCAAGCCGGTCGAGGTGACGCAGATCGTGCTCTCGACCCAGCACCTCGACGCCGACCTCTCCTCGCATGACGTGCGGAGCATCGTGGAGCCCTATATCCGGCAGGCGTTGCCGGAGGGCTGGATCACGCCGGCCACCGTCTGGCACGTCAACCCGACCGGCAAGTTCGTCATTGGCGGGCCGGATGGCGATTGCGGGCTCACCGGCCGCAAGATCATCGTCGACACCTATGGCGGTGCGGCCCCGCATGGCGGCGGCGCCTTCTCCGGCAAGGACCCGACCAAGGTCGACCGCTCGGCGGCCTATGCGGCGCGCTACCTCGCCAAGAACGTGGTCGCCGCCGAACTCGCGGACCGCTGCACCATCCAGCTCGCCTACGCCATCGGCGTGTCCGATCCGCTGGCGGTTTATGTCGATCTCTACGGCACCGGCAAGGTTGAGGAAGCCAAGCTTGAGAGCGCGCTGCGCGAGGTGATGAACCTGCGCCCGCGCGGCATTCGCGAGCATCTCGGCCTCAACAAGCCGATCTATGCGCGCACCTCCGCCTATGGCCATTTCGGCCGCGCGCCGGAAGCCGATGGCGGCTTCTCCTGGGAGCGGACGGATCTCGTCGCGGCGCTGAAGTCGGCCGTCGGCTGACATCGGCTTCGCCCGCGCCCGATTGCGCGCGAAAAACACTGTGATTATGCGGGGCGGACAATCAATGTCCGCCCCGCCTTCATTTCGAGTGTCCGCATGACAGCCGACGACCCCAACAATGACGAGACGGCCGCCGGCCGCATCGGTGCCCCCCGCGACGCCGCCTTTTATGGCCGACGCAAGGGAAAGAAGCTGCGCACCGCACAGGCCGCCCACCTGGCGCAGGACCTGCCGCGCCTTTCCATCGCGCTGGACGACATCGGCACGGCGCCGCATGACGCGAACGCACTTGCCGCGCTTTTCCCCCACCCCGTGCGCGAGGTGCGGCTGGAAATCGGCTTTGGCGGCGGCGAGCATCTGGTGGCCGAGGCCGAGCGCCACCCCGATATCGGCTATATCGGCGCCGAGGCGTTTCTCAACGGCATCGCCAAGGCGACGACGCGCGTCAGCGAAAAGGGTCTGGCCAATGTCCGGCTCTATGGCGACGACGTGATTCCGCTGCTCGACCGCCTCCCCGCTGCCAGCCTCGCGCGCATCGACCTGCTGTACCCCGACCCGTGGCCGAAGCGCCGGCACTGGAAGCGGCGCTTCGTGCAGGCCGACAACATCGACCGCATCGCCCGCCTGCTGGTGCCCGGCGGGCATTTCCGCTTCGCCACCGATATCGAGCACTACGCGGCGTGGACGCTGCGCCAGCTTCTCGCGGATCCGCGCTTCGACTGGACGGCGGAACGTGCCGATGACTGGCGCCTCGCCTGGGCCGGCTGGCCAGGCACGCGCTACGAGGCGAAAGCGCTGCGGGAAGGCCGCCGGCCGGGATACTACGAGTTCCAGCGCCATTGAATACCGCCTAGAGTGGGAACCATGGCAGGCGCGCCCGCGTTGTCAGGCTGTCCGATTTCAATGTCCCACCTCCGGAGAGACCCATGGCCCAACCCAATGCGCAGGACGATTTCGCCAAGCTGTCCGCCGATCTGTCCACGCTGCGGAGCGATGTCGCGAAGCTGACCGAGACGCTCGCCGCCATCGCCAAGTCCGAGGGCGGGGCTGCGGCCGATGCCATCACCGGCCGGCTCCGCTACGGCGCCGCACGCGCCGAGGCGGCCGCCTCGGGCCTCGCCGAAGAGGGCTACGCTGCGCTGCAGGACGCCAAGGCGCGGGCGCAGGCTCTGGGCGGCGACCTCGGCGCGACCATTGAACGCAACCCCTATGGCTCGGTGCTCGCGGCGCTGGGTGTGGGCTTCTTGTTCGGCCTGCTGTCGCGGGGGCGGTGATGCTCCGCCTGCTGCTGTCCATCTTCGGTTCGGAAATCCGGCTGACGGCGCGCAGGGCCGGCATCACGGCGCTGCTCTTCGCCATTGGCGGCCTGCTGATCGGGCTGGCGGCGCTGTTCTCCATGGTGGCGAGCTTCATCGTGCTTGCCCATCGTTATGATGCGCTCACCGCGTCGCTGGTGCTGGCCGGCTTTACGCTGGTGGTCGGGCTGATTTTCCTGATCGCGGCGCTGCTGCGTACCCGCAGACGGCGGCGGCCGGCGTTTTATGGCGGGTATGGGGCCTATGGTGTCCCGCCCGTGGCGCCGGGCCTTGTGCCTGGCGCGGTGGCGGGTGCCGCCTCCGGCGCGCTGATGCCGGGCGGCGTCAAGACGGTGTTGGCCATTGCGGCCGGTGCGGCGGTGGTCGGCCTTATTCTTGGCCGACGCGTCTGAAAATGTGATGCCGGGCCCTCACGGGCCCGGTCCGCATTAGCCTCCCGTTATTGCAGGGGCCGCTAAAAAGGACCAATCTGCCACAAAGGCCGGAGCCCGGTGTCACCTTGCGTGGCGCGGGGCGCTTCGTTTGCCGCAGGAGGTTCCAACTTGACGTTTCGACGTTCGCTGCGGCCGGGAGCGGCCATTCTCGCCACGCTCACAGCGTTGGGCGTCGCCCTTCCCGCGCGTGCCGACGCCCCTCCTGCAGACTTCATCGCCCGCTCTTCGCCGGCCGGCAATTATCTCGCCGCGCGCCTCGCCATCACCGAACGCGACACGGCGGCGGCTGCCGCCTATTACCGCGAACTGGCCCGGCTGTTCCCCCGCCAGCGCGAATTACTGGAGCGCGCCTTCCTTACTCTTCTGGCGGAAGGCTCTATCGAGGAGGCGGTCGGGCTGGCCCAGCGGCTGGTGCGGATCGATCCCGAGCACACGCTGGCACGGCTGGTTCTCGGCGTGCGGGCGATCAAGGCCAAGCAGTTTGTCACCGCCCGCAGCAATCTGCGCCGCTCCGGCCAGGGTGCCATCGCCGAGCTGAACGCCACCCTGCTCAGCGCCTGGAGCCAGTTCGGCTCGGGCGATGCGCGCGCCGGCGTCAAGGCCATCGACGCGCTGCAGGGGCCGGAATGGTATGCCGGCTTCAAGGACTTCCACTCCGGGCTGCTGCTCGATGCGGCCGGCGTGAAGAAAGAGGCCGGCCAGCGGCTGGAGGCGGCGCTGAAGCTCGATCCGCGCACGCTGCGCGTGGTCGATGCCTATGCGCGCTGGGCCTCGCGCAATGCCGGCAAGGACGAGGCGATCACCACCTATGAGGCGTTCGACAAGCTGGTGCCCGGCGACCCGCTGGTGGCCCGCTCGCTCGAACAGCTGAACGCCGGCAAGACCCTTCCGCCGCTGGTGACGACGCCGACCGCCGGCGCGGCGGAGGTGCTGTACGGCCTTGGCGCGGCGCTCGGCCGGCAGGGCGGCGAGGACCTCGCCCTCGTCTATCTCCAGCTCGGCCGCTGGCTCGATCCCTCGCAGCCGCTGATGGCGATCACCCTTGCCGACCTGTTCGAGACCATGAAGCGGCACGAGGACGCCATCGCCCTCTACGCCGCCGTGCCCGACAGCTCGCCGTTCAAGATGAATGCCGAGGTGCAGCGCGCCCTCAACCTCGACGCCATTGACAAGCATGACGAGGCGCTGGCCGCGCTCAAGCAGGTGGTTGGCGCGAATGTGAAGGACCAGCGCTCGATCATGGCGCTGGGCGACGTGCTGCGCTCCAACGAAAAATTCGCGGAGGCGGCGGAGGTCTACACCAGCGCCATCGACCAGCTCGGCACGCCGCAGGCCAAGGACTGGGTGCTCTATTATTTCCGGGGCACCTGCTTCGAGCGCACCCAGCAGTGGGAAAAGTCCGAAGCCGACCTGAAGAAGGCGCTGGAGCTGAGCCCCAACCAGCCGCATGTGCTGAACTATCTCGGCTATAGCTGGATCGACCAGGGGGTGAACCTGGAGGCCGGCACCGAGATGATCCGCAAGGCGGTGGCGCTGCGTCCCGATGACGGCTTCTTCATCGACAGCCTCGGCTGGGCCTATTACCGCACCGGCCATTATGACGAGGCGGTGCGCGAGCTTGAGCGGGCCGTGGAGCTCAAGCCCAACGAGGCGGTGATCAACGACCATCTCGGCGATGCCTACTGGAAGGTCGATCGCAAGCTGGAAGCCCGCTTCAAGTGGAACCATGCCCGCGACCTGAAGCCCGAGCCGGACGAACTGGCGGATATCGAGCGCAAGATCGCGGTGGGCCTCGACGAGGCCGAGCGCATCAAGGCCGGCACGGCGACGATCCAGAAGACCGAGGCGGCGCCCTCCCCCGCCCCGCAGAAGGCGGCGGCGGACAAGACGCAGGAAGGCGCCAAGCCGGGCAATGGCGGCTGAGGCCGGCCTCGTTGGGTTCTACGGACGCAAAAAAGGGCGGGTCTCGCGGGACCCGCCCTTTTTCGTTGATCGGACGTCGCAATCAGCGGGCCGCGGCACCAAGGAAGAGCAGCGGGCGCGAGCGCAGGGCGAGGGCGCCGTCGCCGATCAGCCAGAGCGCGAAGGACGCGACGATGAGGAAGCCGGGATACTCCCAGCCGCCACCGGCGGCGGAGAACAGCCAGCCATTGGGAATGTGCACGCTCATCGCGCCGGCCATGACCGGGATCAGCAGCAGCGCGACATGGCGGGCATAGACGCCGGCAATGATCAGCAGGCCGCCGATCAGCTCGGCCAGGAACACCGGCCAGGCCAGAGCCTCCGGCAGGCCGAGGCTGCCGAGAAAGCCGGCAAAGCCCGGAATGGTGAAGACCGCGTATTTCAACAGGGCGTGGGTCACCCACATGAGGCCGAGGGCGACGCGAAGGAGAAGGGCGCCATAGGGCGCGGAGCGGGAATCGATCATGGCGGGTCTCACGGGAGCGTTGGAGGAGCGGGGCAGGCGGCGCCTGTCGTCGCTCGGAGGTAATCCAACGCCCGGCGCAACGCGATAGCCGCGTTTACCCGAGCATTCTTGCATTTCCGCAATATTGTAACGATTGACAGCCGCGTGCCGAAAAACACGTCGCCCCCGGCCACAGAAGGCGGCGCGTGGAACATCGCCCCGGGGGCCGTCGCATACCCGGCATGCGGGCGCGCCCGCCGAACACGCGGCGACGTTACTTCTCGGAGACGATCTCGGCGGTCATCTGCGCGGCCGCCGCTTCGGCGCGGGCTGCTGCCGTCTTGGACGACACGGCGCGCTCGGCCAGCCGGGTGCGGCCGCTGCCGCCGCGCTTGAACTCGCACCACAGCCGGTCCGCCCCGGCGAGGTTGCCGCGGAAGCTCACCTTGTCGGTCTTCTCCAGCTCGAAGCAGGGCTGGAACGCCATGCCCTTGAGCTTGGCGCACACCGACTCGCCGCGCACCATAATGGTGCCGGCCGGCAGGGTGACATGGCGCGCATTGCCCTTGCCGCGCATCTGGATGGTGCCGGCGACCGAGCCGTCGGGCATGATGCGGCCGGAACCGACCGTGCCCTCATAGCAGGTGTAGGAGAACGTCTGCCCGATGACGAAGCGCTGGGCAGCCTGCGCCGTCAGCGTTTCGGCCGAAGCCGAAGCCATCGGCACCACGGCGGTGGCGGCGAGAAGGGCGGCGGCCGGCAGGGCAGAACACAGGCGCATGAGGGTTTCCATCGCTTGGGAGTTTTTACGATGCGCTGCGAAGGACCTGCCTTGTCAAGGCCGCGCGGCGAATCAGCCCCTCCTGCAGGGGCATGCGACGCGCCTTGTGTGGCCCCGCCGCAACGCCATCGGTACCACGGTCCCTATGGTGAAGGATGAGGGTTAACACCCGGCAAACGCGCGTCGTTCTTCAGCCTGCCGCCGGCACCGGCGCCCGCACCACCGGCTTTTCGACGATTGGCAGGTTGATGATGGCGGAGGCGAAGCTGAGCGCTACCGACAGCCACCAGACGAAATCATAGGAGCCGAGGCTCTCATAAAGCAGCCCGCCGAGCCACACGCCGAGGAAGCCGCCCACCTGGTGGCTGAAGAAGGCGAAGCCGTAGAGCATGGCGAGATAGCGGGTGCCGAACATCAGCATCACCAGCCCCGAGGTCGGCGGCACGGTGGAGAGCCACAGCAGGCCGAGCACGATGCCGAAGCCGATCGCCGTCACCGGGCTCGCCGGCAGCAGCAGGAAGGCGATGATGGCGAGGCCCCGGGCGAAATAGATCCCCGCCAGCAAATAGCGGCGCGGCATGCGGCTCGACAGCCAGCCCGAGCCGAGCGAGCCGACGATGTTGGCCAGCCCGATCACCGCCAGCGTCCAGCCGCCCACCGTGATGGAGAGGCCCCGATCCATCAGATAGGCCGGCAGATGGGTGGTCACAAAAGCGAGCTGGAAGCCGCAGGTGAAGAAGCCGAGCACCAGCAGCACATAGCTGGGATGGCGGAAGGCCTCGCCCAGCGCGGCGCCGATCGACTGCTGGCGCTCGCCTGCCTTGCTGGCGGGAGGCGCGCCCGACAGCGCCATTGCCAGCGGCATGATGAGAAGCATGGCGAGGCCGAAGACGAGCAGCGTCTGGTGCCAGCCAATGGTGGTGTTGAGCCCCGCCGCCAGAGGCGGAAACAGGAACTGGCCGAAAGAGCCGGCCGCCGTGCCGGCGCCGAAGGAGAGCGGGCGCCATTTTTCCGGCAGCATCTTGCCGAAGGCGGCGAGCACGATGTTGAACGAACAGCCCGACAGCCCGAAGCCGACCAGCACGCCGGCGGACAGATGCAGCAGGCCCGGCGTCGCCGAATAGGCCATCAGCGCCAGGCCGGCGGCATAGAGCGCCGCCCCGATCCACAGCACCCGCGTCACCCCGAAGCGATCGGCGACGGCACCGGCAAAGGGCGTGCCGACGCCCCACAGCAGGTTCTGGATGGCGATGGCAAGGCCGAACGTGTCGCGGCCCCAGCCATATTCCCCGGTCATGGGCAGCATGAACAGGCCCGAGGAGGCGCGCGGGCCGAAGCTGAGCATGGCGATGAGGCAGCCGCACAGCACGATGAGCAGGGGCGCGCGGGTGGCGAGGCTGGGCCGGGGGGCGTCGACGGCGGCGGACATCGGGGGCCTCGAATCGGCGCGGCGCGGCGGACCGCCCAGGGGAACGCCAAGCTAGCGCCGGGCCCCCTCGCGTGGAAAACGAATAATTTTCAGGATGATCATCAGCAAAACTGATGGAAGTGCGCAATGGCTTGCGGGCCGAGGTGTCGCGTTACAGTTCAAGTGAGGCATCAGCGCAACACCCCCGCGCAATAGCGGCCAGTGACACGCCCGTGATCGGCCGTTTCACGAACTTTGCCATGCTTGGCCTGTAGGTGAGACTCATTGCTCTATTTCACCGTCCCCCGTCTCAATTCCCGCGTGCGCCCCCCATGCTCCTCGACCGCCGTCTGTTCCTGATCGCCTCGCCTTTCGCCCTCGCCGGCTGCGCCACCACGCGCGAGCCGCTGACGAGCCGCGTCCTGCCGCCGACGATGGACCCGCATTATCTGCGTATGTATGCGGCGATCACCGACGAGCCCCACCCGGTGCCGGCGGTTGACCTCAGCCAGATCGACCCGCGCTTCCTGCGCCAGGAAGTGGCCTATCCGACGCGCTACCAGCCGGGCACCATCGTGGTCGACCCCAATGAGCGCTTCGCCTATCTCGTCATGGCCAATGGCCGGGCGCTGCGCTACGGCGTCGGTGTCGGCCGCGAGGAAGGATTCAATTTCAGGGGCGAGGGCGTCGTCGCCCGCAAGGCGGCATGGCCGGGCTGGACGCCCACCCCGGCCATGATCGCCCGCGAGCCCGAGCGCTACGGCCCCTATGCCGGCGGCCTGCCCGGCGGGCCGACCAACCCGCTGGGGCCGCGCGCGCTCTATCTCTACAAGAACGGGCGCGACACCTATTACCGGCTGCACGGCACCACCGAGCCGTGGACCATCGGCACGCAGGTGTCGTCGGGCTGCGTGCGCTTCATCAACCAGGACATCATCGACCTGTACCGCCGCGCGCCCACCGGCACCCGCGTCGTCGTGCTGCCTGCCACCGGCGTGCCGGTGGGCTGAGCGGGCGTCCTCGCCTGCCAGACGCCACAAGGCACGTCATGCCCGGGCCAAGCCTTGGGGATGACGGCGGCCTTACCCCAGCCTGATCTCGAACGGTTCGTTCTCCATCGCCTCGCGGCCACGGCCAATGGCGGCGATGGCGGCGCTCATGCGGCCCTGCCGGCCGAGCGCGGCATCGGCGAGCCCCACCAGCATGGCGTTCGGCGTGGCGATGGGGGAGGCCGCGCGCAGCGCCTGCGCGATCTCGGCTTCGTCGCGTTCCGGCGCCAGCGCGCAGGCGGCGATATAGGCCGAGGCGGTGGAGCGGCTGACGCCGAGATAGCAGTGCACCACCAGCGGTGCCCGGCGCGGCCAGCGCCTGACGAAGCCGATAATCGCATCGACATGCTCGGCGGAGGGATGCACCAGCCCTTCCTGGGGGCTGAGAATATCGTTGAAGCCGACAAAGAGGTGGTTTTCGCGCAGCACCGTGGGCGGCAGCGTGACCGGCGTTGCGATGTTGATCACGCTCAACACATGCTCGGCGCCGGTGCGGGTGACGGTCTCCTCCAGACGGGAGAGCGGGCAGACGTGGATCATGGGGTCTCCGCGACCAGTTCCTGAAAACGGGCGAGGAAGCGCGCCTTGGCTTCGTCCGCGCTCCAGGGGCAGAGGTAGTCGCGCTCGTCCGCGCTGTCGAGCGGGCAGGGCGCGCCGAACAGGCGGCGGGCCTCAGCGATCTCGAAGCCGGCGAGCCGGGTCGCCTCCAGGAAGGCGCTGGCGCGGTCGGCGGCCTTGACCCGCGCCACGAGCGCGGCCGGCCAGTGCGGCGGCAGGCCGAAGCGCAGGCTAACCGCCGCGAGCAGCCGCGCTTCCACCGCCTTGTAGTCGCCGCCGATCACCGCCTTGAACGGGCTGATCATGTCGCCGACCACATATTCCGGCGCGTCGTGCAGCAGCATGGCGAGGCGCCAGCGCCGGTCGATGGCGGCCCCGCGCAGGGCGGCCTGCCGGCGGGCGATCAGCTCCACCAGCACGGAATGCTGGGCGACGGAGAAGATGTGCTCGCCGCGGGTCTGGCCGTTCCAGCGAGCGACGCGGGCGAGGCCATGGGCGATGTCCTCGATCTCGATGTCGAGCGGCGAGGGGTTGATCAAATCGAGCCGCCGCCCCGACAGCATGCGCTGCCAGGCGCGCGCCGGCTTGGCCGCAGCTGCGGGCTTTGCGGGCGTCGGCTCTGTTGGGGCAGCCTCGTGGACGTTGCTCATCGTCCCGCCCTAGGCCCGCGCGCCAAAATCCGCCACACCATGGCGGTGGCAGGTGACGGCGTGGTCGTTCACCATGCCGACCGCCTGCATGAAGGCGTAGACGATGGTCGGGCCGACGAAGTTGAAGCCGCGCTTCTTCAAATCCTTCGACATCGTGACCGCCACCGGCGAGGTGACGAGCGGCGGGTCGCCCGGTTCGCGGCGATTGTCCAGCACCGGGCCGTTCATGTCCCACAGCAGCTGCGAGAAGCCCGGCCCGCGCTCCTGTATGTCGAGCCAGACCTGCGCCGAGCGCACGGTCGATTCGATCTTGGAGCGGTTGCGCACGATGCCGGCGTCCTGCATCAGCGCCTCCACCTTGTCCGGCGTGTAGCGGGCGATGATCTCGGGCTGGAATCCGTCGAACGCCGCGCGAAAACCGTCGCGCTTGCGCAGAATGGTGATCCAGGCGAGGCCGGCCTGGAAGCCGTCGAGGATCAGCTTCTCGAACAGAGCGCGATCGTCATACTCCGGCACGCCCCATTCGGTGTCGTGATAGGTGACATAGAGCGGATCGGTGCCGCACCAGGCGCAGCGGGTGACGCCATCCTCATGGGTATGGACCTTCACGGCCGATTCTCCCTCATGATGCGTTCTCGGTGCCCGGAACGGCAAAGCGCGCCCAGCCGGGGCGCTCGGGCACCAGCGCCGCGCCCTCCGCCTCGACGAGGTGGCCGGCGGCGCGCGCCTCCTCCAGCCGGTCGAGCCGGATGAGCGCCAGCGCCCGCCCGTTCACGCCCGAGCCGATGCGGCCGATGCTCTTGCCGCCGGCGGTGATCGGCGTGCCCTCGGCGGGCGGCGGCCCGCACAAAGCGAGCGGGATGATGCGGGTGCGCGCCGTGCCGCGATGCTGCATGCGGCTGACGATTTCCTGGCCGACATAGCAGCCCTTGTCGAAGTCGATGCCGCCGAGCTGGTCCATGTCCGCCTCGTGCGGGAAGGCGTCGCCATAGAGGAAATCCTGCCCGCCTTCGGGAACGCCGAAGCCGATGCGGTGGGCGTGCCACTCGGCCTCCGGCACCATCGCGATCTGCGACGCCTCGGCCGCGGGCAGCAGGAAACGCCGGCCGAGCGCGGGCAGGCGCGGGTCGTCATAGGCAAGCGTGTCCACCAGAGGGCTCGCCCCGCCCCAGGCCACCGCAACGGCGAGGTCATCGAGCAGGCCGATCTCGACCTTCGCGCGCAGCCGGTAGAGCTGCAGCCGCTTGAGCAGATCGGCGGCGACCGAGCGGGGAATGTCGAGGCGGAAGCCGCCTTCGGTTCCCAGGACCATCATGTCGGCGACGATCTTGCCCTGCGGGGCGAGCAGCGCGGCATAACGCGCGGCGCCGGGAGCGGGGGTGCGGGCGGTGAGCAGATTGTCGAGGAAGTGGGTGGCGTCAGCCCCGGCGATGCGGGCGACGGCACGTTCCTTCAGGATCGCGATCGGCATGGAGGCGCGCTCCGGATTTGGGGGGCCCGGCGGTGCGGGCGGGTTGCCCGAGAGGTACGACGCGCCGGGCAACGGGGCAAGCGCAAAGAAACGAAACGGGAACAGGTCTCGTGGACGTGCGCGCTTTTAGCCGTGCATGTTCGAAAGGCGATTTCGCTGGTGCGGTTGCCCGGTGCGCAAGCCGCCCCATCTTAGGAAGGGGCGGCTCCGTTCCGACCGTCCATCATGTTCCAGGGAGATTTTCATGTCCGGCACCGTTCTCTTCACCGGCACCGCCACCGCCATTGGCGGCCGGGGCGGCCATTCCCAGACCAGCGACGGCTCGGTCTCGGTCGATCTCGGCATGCCCAAGAACGGCGTGCTCGATTCCGGCAAGACGACGCCCGAGCACCTGTTCGCCACCGGCTATGCTGCCTGTTTCGGCTCCGCCGTCGAGGCGGTCGGCCACCAGAAGAAGCTGGACGTGACCGGCGCCGCCGTCACCGTTGCGGTGTCGCTGGTGAAGGGCGATGACGGCTTCAGCCTCGCCGCGAAGCTCTCGCTGAAGGCGCCGGCACTGACCCCCGAGCAGACGGAGGAAGTGCTGGAGGCCGCGCACCAGATGTGCCCCTATTCCAAGGCGACGCGCGGCAACATCCCGGTCGAGCTCAGCGTCGGCTGAGGCCGGCCTCGCACGACGTCGCCACCGCGCTAGGTCATCCCCCGCGTAACGTCATCCCGGACGGCCAATGGCCGCTCCGGGATCGCTTTTTACGTGGAAACCGATCCCGGCTCTGCGGCTGCGCCTCGGCAGGGATGACGGCGCTTTGGCGACGCCAAGGCAGCCCCCGCCTCACGCCGAGCGGCGAAGCTCGCCGGTTCCGCCCTGCGCCACCAGATCGCCGAGGCTCGGCAGTTCCACCGGCGTGCCGGTCGGGCTGACCATGCCGCGCGCGCCCTTGAGCGCGCCGGCGGTCAGTTCCAGACCGAGGAAACGGCTGCGGTCGAAAGCGCCGGGCAGCCACAGGCCCTCCGTCAGCCCGACATCGAAGCCGAAGCGGGCGTAATAGGGCGCATCCCCCACCAGCAGGATGGCGCCATGGCCAAGACGCGTCGCCTCGCAGATGGCGGTATTCATCAGCGCGGCGCCCAGGCCCCGGTCGCGGAACCACGGATGCACCGCCAGCGGGCCGAGCAGCAGCGCCGGGCGGCCGGGACCGGCACTCACATGCCACAGGCGCAACGTCGCCGCCACGCGCCCGTCCGGGCCATGCGAGGCGAAGGCGAGGCCTTGCGCCGGCGTGCGGCCTTCGCGCAGGCGCTCGCTGGTCTTGGCGAGACGCGCGGCGCGGCCGAAGGCGAGATCGAGCAGCGCTTCGCGCTGGGCGATATCGGCGGGGGTCTCGAGCGAGATGGCGGGAGCGGAAGTGAGGGACATGATGGCCTCCAACACCCGGGATCGCCGGGCAAAGAGGGACAGGGAATTGTGAATTGGCCGTCGGTCCGGCGATCCCGGACTATCGCCTTGCGGCGTCCGGGAGGGCCGGGGGAGCGGGCGCCGCCCGCTCAGATCACATAGGATCGCAGCGGGTCGAAGCCGTTGAACGCCACCGCCGAATAGGTGGTTGTGTAGGCGCCGGTTGCCTCGATGAGCACCTTGTCGCCGATCGCCAGAGACACTGGCAGCATGACCGGGGTCTTCTCATAGAGCACGTCGGCGGAATCGCAGGTCGGGCCGGCGAGCACGCAGGGCTCCACCGCATCGCCGTCGCGTGCGGTGACGATCGGGTAGCGGATCGCCTCTTCCATCGTCTCGGCGAGACCGCCGAACTTGCCGATGTCGAGATAGACCCAGCGCACCGAATCGGTGGTCGACTTCTTCGAGATCAGCACCACTTCGGCCTCGATCAGGCCGGCGGCGCCGACCATGCCGCGACCCGGCTCGATGATGGTCTGCGGAATGGCGTTGCCGAAATGCCGGGACAAGGCGCGGAAGATCGCCTCGCCATAGGCTTCCGCCGCCGGCACGTCCTGCAGGTACTTAGCCGGGAAACCACCGCCGAGATTGACCAGCGAGAGCGAGATGCCGCGCTCGGCGCAGGCGCGGAAGATGGCGGACGCGGAGGCCAAAGCCGAATCCCACGCCTCGACATTCTTCTGCTGCGAGCCGACATGGAAGGAGACGCCATGCGCCTCCAGCCCGAGCCGGTGGGCGTGCTCCAGAACGTCGACGGCCATGTCGGGCTCGCAGCCGAACTTGCGCGAGAGCGGCCATTCGGCGCCGGCGCCGTCGCACAGGATGCGGCAGAACACCTTGGAGCCGGCGGCGACGCGGGCGATCTTTTCGACTTCCTCGACGCAGTCGACCGCGAACAGGCGCACACCGAGCTGATGGGCGCGCGAGATATCGCGCTCCTTCTTGATGGTGTTGCCGAAGGAGATGCGGTCGGCGGTGGCGCCGGTGGCGAGAACCATCTGGATCTCGGCCACGGAGGCGCAGTCGAAGCAGGAGCCCATCTGGGCTAGCGCGGAAAGCACCGCCGCGTCCGGGTTTGCCTTCACCGCATAGAAGACGCGGGTGTCCGGCAGCGCCCGGGCAAAGGCGGCATAATTGGTGCGGACGACGTCGAGATCGACAACGACGCAGGGACCGTCTTCACGGCGGGTGCGCAGAAATTCACGGATACGGTCAGTCATGGCAGATCCCCACAGACCCGAAGCTTCGAACCAGATGAAGCGAACATCTGGATGCGAACACCCGCCCGCGGCGCCAATGGGCCGCGTTGATGGCGAGAATGCGCATCCGTTCGCCAGCCGCACGGCTTTTGCCGATTGGCCGTATGGAATGGAGCCGTGGCACGAAACCGTCCGCCAGCGCGTGTGGAGAGCGCAGCGTCCGTTCGATGCCTTCGCTTGGTACGGGAGACCCGACCGCACGCCCGGCAAGATGTAGTGCCTCTTCAGTTTCCCGACCTTTGGAGGGCCGACAGAGACTAAAAAAGCCCGCTACGTCGTTGCTTCAAGTCACGTTCCCCGCTGAGAGCGAGGTGCGCCGGTTTCGCCTCCGGCTACCGATCTGACTGGCGACTTTCCGGCCTCTTGTCCGGACTTCCGCCGATCGGCACGCGACCACAGGCACGTGCGAATGTTGGGCAAGGGCGATGTATGGATTCGCACCGTCATATGCAAGCGGGTTGTGCGGGTTTTTTGTCGTTCACGGCCGATTCAGGCAGCGTGGTACCCGTGCGGGGGGCTTTAAAACGAAGAAAGCCGGCAAAGCTTGGCTCTGCCGGCGTTTTGATGGGGGCGCGCGATGCGTCTTTCGGCCGGTGGCGGCGAAGGGATCAGCCCTCGACGAAGGGCTCGATCGACTTCGCCTTCATCACGAAGCGATAAATGCCGTAAATGGCGAGCAGGCCGAAGATGCCCTCAAAGATCAGCTCCCACACCAGCCCGGCCTCGAACAGGGCGGCAAGCGCCCAGCCGGCGGCAAGGCCCGCGCCGATGAGTTCGGCGCCCAGCAGGATGGCGGCGCTGCCTACCGTGCTGACATTGTCCCAGCGAATGCGTCGGCCCGTGCTCATCTCGTCCCAATCCGTCTACTTCGGCGGGGCGCAAACTGCTATGCCCGGCCGCGCGGGTCAAGCTGCCGGTCGCCGGAGCCACCGCTGGAGAGTGCGAAATGGCTCACGATCTGGTTTTTGAGAGCGCGCGCTCCGGCGCCGGCATGGTCGCCACTCCCCATTTGCAGGCGACGGAAGCCGGCCGTGCCGTGCTGGAAGAAGGTGGCAATGCGGTGGAGGCGGCGCTGGCTGCCGCCGCCGCCCTGGCCGTGGTTTGCCCGCACACCAGCCAGCTCGGCGGGGACGGGGTCTGGCTGATCCGCGATCCGGCCGGGCGCGTCACCACGATTGATGCCGCCGGCCCGGCCGGCGAGGGGGCGAGCGCCCTTTTCTTCCGCGAGCGCGGCCATGACGAGATCCCGGCGTACGGCTCGCTCGCCGTGCTCACCGTGCCCGGGCAGGTGGGCGGCTGGCTTCTGGCGCAGGAAGCGGCCAGCGCCTATGGCGGCCGGATGCCGATGCGGCGGCTGCTGGAATCGGCGATCGAGCAGGCCCGCGCCGGCGTCACCGTTTCGCCCTCGCAGCACCGGGCGAGTGTGAACGCGCAGGTCGAGCGCGACGCGGTGCCCGGTTTCCGCGCCGCCTTCCTGGAGCCCGATGGCAAGGTGCCGGCGGTCGGCACGGTGCTGCCCTGCGAGCGGCTGGCCGACACGCTGGCGCAGCTGGCCCGGGCCGGGCTCGACGACTTCTACCGGGGCGAGGTCGCGCGCGAGATCGCCGCCGATCTGAAGCGGGCCGGCAGTCCTCTGACGCGCGCGGACTTGCGCACCTATCGCGCCCTCACCCGCCCGCCGCTCAAGCTGAAACTGCCGGACATGGCGCTGTGGGCCGCGCCCCCGCCCTCGCAAGGGTTGACGACGCTGCTGACCCTCGCCCTCTTCGGCCGGCTCGGCGTTACACGAATGGAGAGCGTCGCCCATCTTCACGGGCTGGTGGAGGCCGGCAAGCGCGCCGTGCGGATGGGCGAGGCGGCGATCACCCACCCAACCCTTCTGAGCCCCGACCCCGCCGACCTCCTCACCCCGGAGGCTCTGGCGCGCGAGGCGGCGGCCATCGACCCGAAGCGCGCTCTGCCCTGGCCACACCGGGACGGGATCGGCGCGGCGGCGGGCGGCGCAGCGTGGATCGGCGCGGCGGACAAGAACGGCGTCATGGTCTCCTATCTCCAGTCGCTGCATTCGTCCTTCGGTGCCGGCCTCGTGCTGCCCTCCACCGGCGTGCTGATGCACAACCGCGGCGCGGCTTTCTCGCTCGACCCGCGCGCCCTCAACCCGCTGCAGCCCGGACGCCGCCCGCCTGTGACGCTCAGTCCGGGCCTCGCCGCGCTGCCGGACGGGCGCGTTATCGCCTTCGGCGCCAGCGGCGGCGAAGGCTCGCCGCAGACCGAGGCGGCGGTGCTCACCCGCTATGCGTTCGGCATGCCGCTCGGCAGGGCGATCGCGGCGCCGCGCTGGCGGCTGGAGGGCGGGCTACGGCTGGAAGAGGGAATCGACGAAGCCCTCGCCGAGCAGCTCGCCTCCGTGGGTCACGATGTCGAGATCGATACCGCGCCGCGCCGCGACCTGATGGGCCATGCGGGGGCGGTGGTCCTGCATCCCGGCAAGGTCGGGCTGGAAGGCGCGCATGATCCGCGCGGCGACGGCGGGGCAGGCGGCATATGAGCGGGAGCATGAGTGGGGGTATCAACGGACCCCTCCGTCTTTCCGCCACTTCATCGAACGGTCACAACAACATGCGAGACGCGCCGCCATGGACGTGATTCTCACCAATGCCCGCCTTGTTCTCGAAGACCGCGTCGTCGACGGCACGCTGGTCCATTCGGACGGGCGCATCCGCGCGATCGACGAAGGCCGCTCGTATCTTCCCGCCGCCGTCGATTGCGAGGGCGCCTATCTCGCGCCAGGCCTGATCGACCTGCACACCGATGCGCTGGAAGGCCACTTTGTGCCGCGCCCACGGGTGATCTGGCCCGATGCCCGCGCCGCCGCGCTGGCGCATGACGCGCAAATGGCCGCCTCGGGCGTCACCACCGTCTATGACGCGATCTGCGCCGGCGGCTTCGATCAGGCCAAGGCCGACCGGCGCGCGCTCTATGAGGTGATGCTCGACGCGGTCGATTCGGGTGTCGAGCGCGGCCTGTTCCGCGTCGACCACCGCATCCATCTGCGCTGCGAATTGACCGACCGCACCCTGCCCGACCTCGTGGACGCGGCGCTGGGCCGCCCGACTCTGGCTTTGGCCTCGCTGATGGACCACACGCCTGGCACCCGCCAGTGGCGCAATGTCGAGCATCTGAAGGTCTATCTCACCGGCATCGGCAAGAGCGGCGGCGATATCGACGCCGAGGTCGCCGACCGGATCGAGCGCGCGCGCGGCGCCGTCGCCGACAATTACAGCCGGATGGTGGCGCTGTTCGCCTCCTCCGGCCTCGTGCTGTCGAGCCATGACGACACCACGCCCGCCCATGTCGACGAGGCGGTGGCGGCGGGGTGCACGATTTCCGAGTTCCCGACCACGATGGAGGCCGCCCGCGCCGCCCGCGACTGCGGCCTCGCCACCATTGGCGGCGCGCCGAACGTGGTGCGCGGCGGCTCGCATGCCGGCGGCGTGTCGATGCGCGACCTTGCGAGCGAGGGGCTGCTCGACGCCCTCGCCTCCGACTACGTGCCGGCGAGCCTGCTGCAGGCCGCGCTGGCGCTGACCCGCACCGCCGGGCTCACCCTCCCCGTCGCGCTGGCCCTCGTCACCGCCGCGCCCGCCCGGCTCGCCCGGCTGGAGGATCGCGGCCGGCTGGAGCCGGGCCTGCGGGCCGACCTGGTGCGCTTCCGCCTCGCCGACGACACGCCACGGATCGACGAGGTCTTTGTCGCCGGCCGGCGCGTCTTCTGAAGGGGCACGCCCATGTCTGCCTTGCCGAACGCTACCGCGCTCCCCGCCGAGGCCGCCGCCACCCGGCCGGCGACGCCGCGCTATGCGCTCTATTTCGCCCCGCCGGCGCAAAGCCCGCTCTGGCGCTTCGGGTCTGCCGCGCTCGGCTATGACGCGGAGGCCGGCACGGAGGCGGCGTCGCTGCCGCTGCGCCGTTTCGATGCCGCGCGCTGGCGCGAGATCACCGCCGAGCCCCGCCGCTACGGCTTCCACGGCACGCTGAAAGCGCCGTTCCGGTTGGCTCCGGGCCGCAGCGAGGCGGAGCTGCGTGCCGCCTGCGCCCGCTTCGCCCAGAACCGCGCCGGCTTCGCTTCCCCCGGGGTGAAGCTGGCGAGCATCGGCCGCTTCCTCGCCCTGCGCCTCGCCGCGCCGAGCGCCGCGCTGGACCGGCTCGCCGCCGGCACGGTGGCCGCGCTTGACGATTTCCGTGCCCCGATGAGCGAAGCCGAACGCGAGAAGCGCCTGCGCGCGCCGCTCACCGCGCGCCAGCAGGAATATCTCGCGCGCTGGGGCTATCCCTATGTGCTGGACGATTTCCGCTTCCACATGACGCTGACCGGCTCGCTGGACGAGGAGGAGCGGGCACTGGCCGAGGCGGAGCTTTCCGAGCATTTCGCCGCAAGCGGCGCCGACGGGCCGCTCATCGTGCGCGAAATCGCGCTCTATCGGCAGGAGGCCGGCCCCTTCCGGCTGGTTGCCCGCTTTCCCTTCGGCAGCTAAGGCGGAGGCGGGGCCATGGCTCTCAAGCTCGGCCCGGCGCCGACAATCGACCCTACCGCCGAGGTCACGCGCTCGACACTGGGGCGCTACACCGAAATCGGCCCGCGCACCCAGCTGCTCGAAGTGGAGCTGGGCGACTATTCTTACGTGGTCAACGATTCCGACATCGCCTATGCGCGCATCGGCAGGTTTACCTCCATCGCCGCCATGACCCGGATCAACCCGGGCAATCACCCGATGCAGCGGGCGAGCCAGTCGCATTTCACCTACCGCGCCTCCGCCTATTTCGACGATGCGCAGGACGAGCCGGAGTTCTTCGCCTGGCGGCGGGCGCAGGGCGTGACCATCGGCCATGATGTGTGGATCGGCCATGGCGCCATCGTGCTGCCGGGCCGCCGCATCGGCGACGGCGCCGTCATCGCGGCCGGCGCGGTGGTGACGAAGGACGTCGCCCCCTACACCATCGTCGCCGGCGTGCCGGCCAGGCCCGTGCGCGAGCGCTTCCCCGCCGCCATCGCCGCCCGCCTGCAGGCGCTGGCCTGGTGGGACTGGGAGCATTCCCGCCTGCGCGCCGCGCTGGAGGATTTCCGTGCGCTGCCGGTCGAGGCGTTTCTCGAAACGCATGGCGGGTAGCGGGCGCGCAACGTCGCGCGCCTCGTCCTGCCCGGGCTTGACCGCATCGGCCCCATCCCGGTGATCGGTCGTCCGGGATGACGCGGCTGCGACGCACCGTCCGCGCGCGCCGCCCGCCCTTGCGTCGCTCCCGCTCGCCCGCTACGCCTTTGCCTAGGAGTGGGAGGACGCGATGGCCGCAAGCGCACTGGACGTCGACGAGGTGCTCGCCCGCCGCCGGCTGCGGCGCAAGCTCGCCTTCTGGCGGGTACTTGCGCTGCTGGTGGTGCTGCTCGGCGGGCTCGGCGCCTTTGCCTGGTGGAGCGATGGCGCGATGCTGCCGCGTGCCTCGGCCCATGTGGCCCGCGTCACCATTGGCGGCATCATCCGCAATGAACGCGAGCGGATCGAGATGCTGGACGCCATCGGCAAATCCGGTGCGACGGCGGTGATTCTTTCGATCGACAGCCCTGGCGGCACGGTGGTCGGCTCGGCTGCGCTCTACGACGCGCTGCGCCGGCTGGCGGAGAAGAAGCCGATTGTCGCGGTGGTCAACGGCATCGCGGCATCGGGCGCCTATATCGCCGCCATGGGGGCCGACCATATCGTCGCGCCGCGCAACGCGCTGGTCGGCTCAATCGGCGTGCTGTTCCAGTTTCCGAACTTCGCCGAGCTGATGAAGACGGTCGGCATCTCCTATGAGGAGATCAAGTCGAGCCCGCTCAAGGCGGCGCCCAACATGTTCGATCCGCCCACCGAGGATGCCCGCGCGGCGGTGCGCTCGCTGGTCGAGGACAGCTATGACTGGTTCAAGGGTCTGGTGGCCGAACGCCGGCTACTGGACGGCGAGAAGCTGGCGCTCGCGGCCGATGGGCGAGTGTTCACCGGCCATCAGGCCCTGCCGCTGCGCCTGATCGACGAGATCGGCGACGAACGCACCGGTCGCGACTGGCTGGAGCGCGAGCGGGGGGTGGATAAGGATCTTCCCGTACGTGACTGGCACACGCGCCGTGCCGGCGATGAATTTGGCTGGTTGCACGGTATTTCCATAAGGCTGATGTCGTTGATCGGGCTTGAAGATCTCGCCCGGATCGTGGCAGATGCGGCCGGTGGGGCCGCAGCGCAGGCCCGCCTTGACGGTCTTCTGGCCCTCTGGCACCCTCGGGGAGGCTAGACGGGGCCAAGAGCTTCCAAAATATAAATTTTTTGGAGTACCGACGAGCCGAACAAAAAAGGGGCCGGGGCGTCGATGATCAAGTCCGAACTGGTGCAGCGGATCGCTGAGGCAAATCCGCATCTCTATCAACGCGATGTCGAAAACATCGTGAATGCGATTCTCGACGAGGTCGTGGCGGCGCTCGCGCGCGGCGACCGGGTCGAGCTGCGCGGCTTCGGCGCCTTCTCCGTGAAGGCGCGTCCCGCGCGTACCGGCCGCAACCCGCGCACCGGCGCGCATGTGGATGTCGACGGCAAGGCCGTGCCCTATTTCAAGACGGGCAAGGAAATGCGCGAGCGCCTGAATGATGGCGTCGATCTGGAATAAGCCGCCGAAGGAGAATTCGTGCTGCGTCGTCTTCTGCTGATCCTCATCGTCCTGCCGGTCTCGGTGGGGCTTGTCATGCTCGCCGTGGCCAACCGCCATCCGGTATCGCTGGTGGTCGACCCGCTGACGGGGGCCGGCGGCTGGTCGATCGAGGCACCGCTGTTCGTCATCGTCTTCGCGGCGATGATCCTCGGCGTCGTGCTGGGCGGGGTCGCGGCGTGGCTGAGCCAGGGCCGCCACCGCCGGGCCGCCCGCACGGCAGCGCGCGAGGCGCGTTCCGCCCATGCCGAGGTGGAGGCCCTGCGCACCGCCAGCCGTGAACCGGCGGCACGCCCGGTGCTCACCCATCGCCGCGACGCGGCCTGACGAGACCTTCCATGAGTGATCTTCGTTTCGTCTCGTCCGGCGAGATCGCCGGGCTGTTGTCCTTTCCCGCGCTGATCGACGCCATCGAGGCGGCCTTTCGCCGCTCCATCACCGTGCCGGTGCGCCATCACCACACCATGGCGCGCCCCGATGGCGACGCGACGGCGCTGCTGATGCCGGCCTGGACCAGCGGCGGCGGCGAGGACGACATGCTCGGCACCAAGCTGGTGACGGTGTTTCCCGGCAATGCCGCCCGCGGCATCGAGAGCATCACCGGGCTCTACATCCTCAATTCCGGCGCCACCGGCCAGCCGCTGGCGGTGATGGACGCCCGCGCCCTCACCGTGTGGCGCACGGCCGCCGCTTCCGCGCTCGCCGCCCGCTATCTCGCCCGCGAGGATGCGAGCACGCTCGCGGTGATCGGCGCCGGGGCGCTGGCGCCCTATCTCGCCCGCGCCCATGCCAGCGTGCGCCCGATCCGTACCATTGCGGTGTGGAACCGCACCCCCGCCAAGGCCGAGGCGCTGGCGGAAAGCCTGCGCGGCGAGGGCTTCGACGCCCGCGCCGAGGCCGACCGGGGTGTCGCCATTGCCGGCGCGGACATCGTCACCTCCGCCACGCTCTCGCCGCAGCCCCTTGTCGAGGGGCGCTACCTCCAGCTGGGGCAGCATGTGGATCTGGTGGGCGGCTTCACCCCGACCATGCGCGAGGCCGATGACGAGGCGATCCGCCGGTCGCGGGTCTACGTCGACACCCGCGCCGGTGCCGGCAAGGAAGCGGGCGACATCGTCATCCCGCTCGCCAGCGGCGTCCTGGCGGCGGACGCCATCCAGGGCGACCTGTTCGAGCTGACCGCCGGCACATCAAAAGGGCGCGGCAGCGCGGATGAGATCACCCTGTTCAAGTCGGTCGGCACCGCGATCGAGGACCTCGCCGCCGCCGAACTGGTGTGGAAGGCGCTGAAGGGCTGACGGCCAAGGATCGGCATGAGCCGCAGGCATCCTGAGGTGCCGCCCGCATGGGCGGCCTCGAAGCACGCAGGCGGCGCAAGCGTCAATGCCCCGGCTTGCCCTGCGCCTTCACCCGGGCGGCGTCGAGCCGCTCGATGATCGCCTTGGCCACCAGCGTGACCAGCGCCACCAGGGTCAGCAGCGTCGCCACCGCGAAGGCGGCCACCGCGTTGTTGTCCTGGTAGAGCAGCTCGATCTGCAGCGGCAGCGTGTTGGTCTGGCCGCGAATATTGCCCGAGACGATCGACACCGCGCCGAATTCGCCCATCACCCGCGCGTTGCACAGCGCCGCCCCATAAAGCAGGGCGAAGCGCACATTGGGGAGGGTGACGAGGCGCAAGATGCGCCAGCCCCCGGCGCCCAGCGTCACCGCCGCCTCTTCCTCCTCCGTGCCCTGCGCGATCATCAGCGGGATCAACTCGCGCGCGACGAAGGGCGCGGTGACGAACAGGCTGGCGAGGATGATCGCCGGCACGGCGAACATGATCTTGATGTCGTGCGCTTCCAGCCATGGCCCCAGCAGGCCCTGCGCGCCATACACGAAGAGATAGGCGACGCCGGCGATGATCGGCGAGATGGAGAAGGGCAGTTCGACCAGCGCCACCAGCAGATTGCGGCCGGGAAAGGTGAACTTGGCGATGCACCAGGCGGCGGCGATGCCGAAGCCGACATTGATCGGCACCGCGATCAGCGCGGTGAAGACGGTGAGGCCGATGGCGCATTGGGTATCGGGCGCGGCGAAGGAGGCGGCGTAGGCGGCCATGCCGTGCCGGAGGGCCTCGGCGAAGATCGCCAGCAGCGGCGCCACCAGCACCAGCACGGTGACGAGCAGCACGCTGCCGATCAGCAGGAAGCGCGCCAATGGCCCGTCGCCGACGCGGATGCGGCGGGGGGGATGTGCGGTCTCGGGAATGAGCGGTTCGCGCGCCATGGCCTCAGTCCCCCGTGCCGATACGGCGCTGCTGCCAGAGCTGGATCATGTTGACCAGGAACAGCAGGACGAAGGCGAAGCCGAGCAGCGTCGCGGCAATGGCCGCGGCCGCCGGGTAGTCATATTCCTCGATGCGGATGAAGGTGAGCAGCGACACCACCTCGGTTTTCAGCGGCAGATTGCCGGCGATGAAGATGATGGCGCCGAACTCGCCCAGCGAGCGGGCGAAGCCGAGCGAGGCGCCGGTGAGGAAGGCCGGCAGGATGGCGGGGAAGATGATGCGGGCGAAAACGCGCAGGTCCGAGGCGCCAAGCGTCGCGGCCGCTTCCTCGACATCGGCGGCGAGATCCTCCAGCACCGGCTGCACGGTTCGCACCACGAAGGGAATGGACGTGAACGCCATGGCCATGGCGATGCCGAGCGGGGTGTAGGCGACCTCGACGCCGATCGCCGCCAGCGGCCCGCCGAACCAGCCGTTCTTGGCGAACAGCGCCGAGAGGGCGAGGCCCGCCACGGCGGTGGGCAGGGCGAAGGGCACGTCGACCAGCGCGTCGAGAAAGCGCTTGCCGGGAAACTCGTAGCGCACCAGCACCCAGGCCAGCGCCAGCCCGTAAATGCAGTTGAACACCGTGGCGAGCGCGGCGGTGGAGAGCGTGATGCGGAAGGCGGCCATGGTGCGCGCCCCGCTCATGATGGCGAGGTAGCGCTCCCAGCCGACATCCAGCGCCTGCCAGACCAGCGCGCCGAGCGGCAGCAGCACGATCAGGCTGAGATAGAGCACGGTGATGCCGAGCGAGAGCGGGAGGCCCGGTATGACGCGGTTCAACGGGCGGCTCCTTCGGTCGGCGGCGCCTTCGGCACGGGCCTTATCGGAAACGGTGATGGCCGGGACAAGCCCGGCCATGCCGCAATTCAACGCGAATGTCCAGCGGGGACGGGGCTCCCGAGCGGGCCGTCATCCCCGGGCCGGGCCCCGGGATGACGGCTGCGGTGTGCTCCCCTCACTGGGCGACGAACAGCTCGTCGAGCTTGCCGCCGGAGGCGAAGTGGGTCTTCTGGGCATTGGCCCAGCCGCCGAACACGTCCTCGACCTTGACGAGGCGAACGGGGGCGAATTTCGCCTTGAACTCCTCGGATACCTTGGGGTCGACCACGCGGTTGTTCAACTCGGCGGCGATCTTCTGCCCCTCGGGCGAATAGAGGTAGGTCAGGTAGTCGGTGGCGACCTGGCGCGAGCCGCGCTTGTCGACCACCTTGTCGACCACCGCGACCGGGAATTCGGCGAGCAGGCTCACTTCCGGCACGACGACCTGGAAATTCCTGTCCTTGTAGGCATCCTTCACGCCGATCACCTCGGCCTCGAAGGTGATGAGCACGTCGCCCTGCTCGCGCTCCACGAAGGTGGTGGTGGAACCACGCCCGCCAGTGTCGAACACCACGACGTTGGAGAGCAGTTTCTTGGCGAAGGCGTCGGCCTGGGCGACGTCGCCGTTGAACTTCTCCAGAGCGAAGGCATAGGCGGCGAGATAGGTGTAGCGGGCGTTGCCCGAGGTCTTCGGGTTGGGGAAGACCAGCTTCACGTCGTCGCGGACGAGATCGTCCCAGTTCTTCACGTTCTTCGGGTTGCCCTCGCGCACGAGGAAAGCTGGGAACGAGTACCAGGGCGAGGAAGCGTTGGGCAGGCGGGTCTGCCAGTCCTTGGCCACATAGCCCTTGTCGACGAGGAAGGTGATGTCGGTGATCTGGTTGAAGGTCACGACGTCGGCTTCGAGGCCCTCGACGATCGAGCGGGCCTGCTTGGAGGTGCCGGCATGGCTCTGGTTGACCTTGATGTCCTTGCCGGTCTTGGCCTTGTAGGCCGGCTCGAACTGCTTGTTCTCGGCGTCGAACAGCTCGCGGGCAATGTCGTAGGAGGCGTTGAGGATCTGGTTCGGCTCGGCAGCGCGGGCCTGCGGGGCGAAGGCGCCAAGCGCGAACGGGCCGAGGGCGGCAGCCAGGGTCGAGGTCAGGATCAGGCGGCGCGAGAGGCGCATGGGCAGTCTCCACGGTCGGGACGGGATGCGACCGGGGTGATGGCCGCTATATCCACTATTTGTGCGTGAATTGAATAATTTCACAGTCAAATGTGAGTAGCATGCTGAATGTCGTCACGGAAGGGCTATTTTCAACCCCGGCGCCCAACATTTCACTGTTCGGGTCGGTGATAATCGCGCGTCCGGCGCCAGATGGGACGAGGCGCCCAATGTCGCGCGCCTTCAACGCAGCCTTCGGCGGCGCCCTCGCCTCACCGGGCGGTTCCGTGCTAGGTGGCTGTCTTCAGGGAGGCGGCCTTGTCGCTTGAGATCAAAATCTGCGGGCTCAGCACAGCCGAGACGCTGGAAGCGTCGCTCGGTGCGGGTGCGGACATGGTGGGCATGGTGTTCTTCGCCCCCTCGCCGCGCCATGTGGACCTCGCCACCGCCGCCGTCCTCGGCGCCCAGGCGCGGGGGCGGGCGCAGATCGTCGCGCTCACCGTCGATGCCGACGACGCGACGCTGGCCGCCATCCTCGACGCGCTGCGTCCCGACATGTTCCAGCTGCATGGCCACGAGACACCGGCGCGCGTCGCCGCGATAAAAGCGCGCTTCGGCCTGCCGGTCATGAAGGCGCTCGGCATCGCCGCGCGCGAGGACCTTGCCGCGCTGCCCGCCTATGAGGCGGCGGCCGATCGCCTGCTGCTCGACGCCAAGCCGCCCAAGGGCGCCACGCTGCCCGGCGGCAATGGCGTGACCTTCGACTGGAACCTTCTCGCCGGCCTTGACCTTGCCCGGCCCTTCATGCTGTCAGGCGGGCTCGATCCCGAAAACGTCGCGAGCGCGGTGCGGCTCATCCATCCGCCGGGTCTCGACGTATCCTCAGGTGTCGAACGTGGACCCGGCATCAAGGACCCGTCCCGCATCGAAGCCTTCCTGCGCGCCGCGCGGGCGGCCGAGGCGGAGGGCGAGCCCCGCCGGCCCACCGGGAACACATTCGCCGACGCCACATCCACCGGCACCCAGCCGACGCCGCCTTCACCTGCCAGAGAGACGAGCCCGTCGTGAACGCTCCCAATTCCTTCCGCACCGGCCCCGACGACAACGGGCATTTCGGCCTCTTCGGCGGCCGTTTCGTTGCCGAAACGCTCATGCCGCTGATCCTCGATCTGGAGACGGCCTATAACGAGGCCAAGGCCGATCCCGCCTACAAGGCGGAGATGGATGCCGGGCTGAAGCACTATGTCGGCCGCCCGAGCCCGCTCTATTACGCCGAGCGGCTGACCGAGCATCTGCGCGCCGGCGCCTCCCCCGGAATGGGTGCCAAGATCTATTTCAAGCGCGAGGAGCTGAACCACACCGGCTCGCACAAGGTGAACAACGTCCTCGGCCAGATCCTGCTCGCCCGCCGCATGGGCAAGAAGCGGATCATCGCCGAGACCGGCGCCGGCCAGCACGGCGTCGCCACCGCCACGCTCTGCGCGCGCTACGGCCTCGAATGCGTGGTCTATATGGGCGCCGTCGACGTCTCCCGGCAGGCGCCGAACGTGTTTCGCATGAAGATGCTGGGCGCCACCGTGGTGCCCGTGCAGTCCGGCTCGAAGACGCTCAAGGACGCGATGAACGAGGCGCTGCGCGACTGGGTGACGAATGTCAGCGACACGTTCTATTGCATTGGCACCGTCGCCGGCCCGCACCCCTACCCGGCCATGGTGCGCGACTTCCAGAGCATCATCGGCACCGAGACGCGCGAACAGATGCTGGAGATGGAAGGCCGCCTGCCGGACAGCCTGATCGCCTGCATCGGCGGGGGCTCCAACGCCATGGGCCTGTTCCATCCCTTCCTGGACGACCCCGGCGTGCAGATCTTCGGCGTCGAGGCTGCCGGCCACGGCATTCCTTCCGGCCAGCATGCCGCTTCGCTCACTGGCGGGCGCCCGGGCGTGCTGCACGGCAACCGCACCTATCTGCTGATGGACGGCGACGGCCAGATCGCCGAGGCGCATTCGATCTCCGCCGGCCTCGACTATCCCGGTATCGGGCCGGAGCATTCCTGGCTGCACGACACCGGCCGCGCCACCTACATCTCCGCCACCGATGACGAGGCGCTCGCCGCCTTCCAGCTGGTGGCCAAGCTCGAAGGCATCATTCCGGCGCTGGAGCCGGCGCACGCGCTGGCCAGGGTCGCTGATCTCGCCCCCACCCTGCCGGAAGATCACCTGATGGTGGTGAACCTCTCCGGCCGTGGCGACAAGGACATCCCGCAGGTGGCGGACATTCTGGGAACGAGCCTATGAGCACCCGCATCGAGACGCGCTTCAAGGCCTGCGCCGCCGAGGGGCGTGCCGCGCTCGTTACCTTCGTCACCGCCGGCGATCCTGATTTCGAGACCTCGCTCGCCCTGCTCAAGGCCCTGCCGGCGGCCGGCGCCGACATCATCGAGTTCGGCGTGCCCTTCACCGACCCGATGGCCGACGGCCCGGCGATCCAGGCGGCCGGGCTGCGCGCGCTGGCGGCCGGGCAGACGCTGGCCAAGACGCTCGCCATGGTGAAAACCTTCCGCGAAGGCGACGACACCACCCCCGTGGTGCTGATGGGCTATTACAACCCGGTCTATGTCTATGGCGTCGAGCGCTTCCTGAACGATGCCAAGGCGGCCGGCGTCGACGGTCTCGTGGTCGTCGACCTGCCGCCGGAAGAGGACAATGAGCTGTGCCTGCCGGCGCTGGCGGCGGGGCTCGACTTCATCCGCCTGGCCACCCCCACCACCGACGACAAGCGCCTGCCGGCCGTGCTCGCCCACACGGCGGGCTTCGTCTACTACGTCTCCATCACCGGCATCACCGGCGCGGCGCAGGCCGATCCCGCCGCCGTAGGCCAGGCGGTGACGCGGATCAAGCGCCACACGGCGCTGCCCGTCGCTGTCGGCTTCGGCGTGAAGACGCCCGAGAGCGCCGCTGCCATCGCCGCCAACGCCGATGGCGTGGTGGTCGGCTCGGCGCTGATCGACGCGCTGCGCGCCACGCTCGATGCCGAGGACCGCGCGACGCCGGCGACCCTGCCCGCCGTCACCGACCTTGTCGGCAGGCTCGCCGACGCGGTGCGCGGGGTGCGCCGCCAGGCGGCGGAATAGACGGCGCACCAGCGAGGCAAACGGCCGAATCGCTGTTGCGCCTTTTCATCGCCCTTCTGCGGCATTAGATGAGGGGCGGCCGGCGGCAGGGAAACCTTGTCGCGGGTCGCCGCGCCACCGTCCGGAGCCTGACCGTTGAACTGGATCTCGAACGTCGTCCCCAAGCTGAGCTCCTTCCTGAACCGCCGGGAAGTGCCGGAAAATCTCTGGGTGAAGTGCCCCGAGACCGGGCAGATGGTGTTCCACAAGGATCTGGAGGCGAACCTCCACGTCGTCCCCGGCTCCGGCTTCCACATGCGGATGGACCCCGCCTCGCGGCTGCGCTCCGTGTTCGACGGCGGCAAATGGTACGACATCGCTTTGCCGCAGGTGCCGGTCGATCCGCTGAAGTTCCGAGACGAGAAGCGCTATCTCGACCGCCTCAAGGACGCGCGCGCCAAGACCGGCGCGCAGGACGCGGTGAAGGTCGGTTATGGCAAGCTGGAAGGCCTGCCCGTCACCGTGGCGGTGCAGGATTTCGGCTTCATGGGCGGCTCGCTCGGCATGGCGGCCGGCGAGGCTATCGTCACCGGGCTGGAGACCGCCGCCTCGCGCGGCACGCCCTTCATCATGTTCGCCTCTTCTGGCGGCGCGCGCATGCAGGAGGGCATCCTTTCGCTGATGCAGATGCCGCGCACCACCTGCGCCATCCAGGAGCTTCGCGAGGCCAAGCGCCCCTATATCGTGGTGCTGACCAACCCGACCACGGGCGGCGTCACCGCCTCTTACGCCATGCTGGGCGACATCCAGATCGCCGAGCCGGGTGCGCTGATCGGCTTCGCCGGCCCGCGCGTCATCGAACAGACGATCCGGGAGAAACTGCCCGAAGGCTTCCAGCGCGCCGAATATCTGCGCGACCATGGCATGATCGACCTTGTCGTCCACCGCCACGAGATGCGCGCCACGCTGGCCCGGCTGTGCCGCCTGCTGATGCGCGCCCCGGCGCCCGCGGCGCTTGCCGACCAGCCCAAGCTACCGGCAGCCAACCCGCCGACTGCCGAGGATACGGCGAGCGAGGCTACGATTCTGCCTGCGACGACGCTGCCGGCCCCCGCCGCCACGAGCGTCGCGCCCAAAAGTGTAGCGCCCACCAGCGCCTGAGGCATCCATGACCGCGCTTCCCGCTGCCGGCCCCGTCCCTGCGCAGGGGCCGCAGCCGCCCGTGAACGACATTTTCGACCGCCTGCTGGCCCTGCACCCGAAGCTGATCGACCTGTCGCTGGACCGCATGTGGCGGCTGCTGGAGCGGCTCGGCCACCCCGAGCACCGCCTGCCGCCGGTCATCCATGTCGCCGGCACCAATGGCAAGGGCTCCACCGTCGCCTTCATGCGGGCGATACTGGAAGCCGCCGGCCAGCGCGTGCACGTGTACACCTCCCCGCATCTGGTGCGCTTCAACGAGCGCATCAGGCTGGCGGGCGCGCTGGTCGACGATGCCCGCCTCACCCAGGCGCTTGCGCGCGCCGAAGAAGCCAATGGCGGCGAGCCGATCACCTTCTTCGAGATCACCACCGCGGCGGCGCTGCTGCTGTTCGCGGAGGTTCCCGCCGACATATTGCTGCTGGAGGTGGGCCTCGGCGGCCGGCTCGACGCCACCAATGTGATTGACCGGCCGCTGGTGAGCGTCATCACCCCGGTCTCGATCGACCATGTCGATTTTCTCGGCGAGACGGTGGCGGAGATCGCCGGCGAGAAGGCCGGCATCCTCAAGCGCGGCGTGCCGGCCGTGCTCGGCCACCAGTCGCGCGAGGCACTGGCCGTCATCGAGCGGCAGGCGGCGCGGCTCGGCGTCCCGCTCTCGGTCATGGGCGAGCACTACCAGGCGCATGAGGAGGGCGGCCGGCTGGTCGTCGCCGACGAGGCTGGGCTGATGGACCTGCCGCGCCCGCGCCTTGTCGGGCCGCACCAGATCGGCAATGCCGGGCTGGCGGTGGAAGCGCTGCGGGTGGCCAATCTCGGCCTGCCGGCCCATGCCTTCGAGGAGGGGATGCGGGCGGCGCAATGGCCGGCGCGGCTGCAGCGCCTCGGTCCCGGTCCGCTGACGCAGCGGGCACCGGAAGGTGTCGATATCTGGCTCGACGGTGGCCACAACGCCGCCGGCGGGCAGGCACTCGCCGCCGCGCTGGCCGATCTGGAGGACCGGGTGTCGCGGCCCCTGGTGCTGATCGTCGGCATGCTCGGAAACAAGGACGCGGACGCCTTCCTCGCGCCCTTCGCCGGCCTCGCCCGTGAACTGGTGGCGGTGCCGGTGCCCGGCGAGCACAAGGGAGCGCCGCCGGAAGCCCTCGCGGCAGCCGCGCGGGCGCACGGAATGGATGCCTCCACCGCCGCCGGCGTCGCCGCCGCGCTGGAGGGGCTGGCGGCCTTTCCGGTCGGCGCGGCGCCACGGGTGCTGATCGCCGGTTCGCTCTATCTCGCCGGTGCGGTGCTGGGCGAGAACGGCGCGTTGCCGGATTAGGCGGCCAGGGTCGCGCGGCCTACGCGGCAAGGCAGCCTGATTGGCACGGGGGATATTGGCACGACATGACGAACCCCGCGTCATGGCCGGGGGGACCCCGGCCATCCGCGATTCGGTTCGTGAAGGACGTTAATCCCCGGGGCGAGGCCCGGGGACGACGCGCATGATCGAAGGGCCGGCGCGCGTCAGCGCGGCGCCAGAACCATGACCATCTGGCGGCCTTCGAGCGAGGGCTCGGCCTCGACCTTGGCGATCGGTGCCAGCTCTTCCTTGACCTTGTTCATCAGCTTGTAGCCCAGCTCCTGATGCGCCATCTCGCGACCGCGGAAGCGCAGGGTGACCTTCACCTTGTCGCCTTCGTCGAAGAAGCGGTGGATGGACTTCATCTTCACATCATAGTCATGGGTGTCGATGCCGGGCCGCAGCTTGATTTCCTTGATCTCGACGACGTGCTGCTTCTTGCGCGCCTCGTTGGCCTTTTTCTGGTTCTGGTATTTGAACCGGCCATAGTCGAGAATTTTGCAGACCGGCGGCGCCGAATTCGGCGCGATCTCGACAAGGTCGAGGCCAGCCTCCTGCGCCATCGCGATCGCGTCGCGCGTAAGTATGACGCCGAGGTTCTGCCCTTCCTGATCGATGAGCTGAACTTCGCGGATGCGGATGTCTTCGTTGACGCGCGGACCGTCCTTTTCCGGCGCGACGGGTCTCATGGGGCGACGAATGGCGTCTTCTCCTCTGCCATTTCAGATAGTCACGTTTTCACCGCGCCTCGAAGGTCGCCGGCCGGCTGATTTCCGCGCGCGTAAAACGGTCGCAGAAGATCGTGACAAACCCGGCAGAAGTCAACGGCGTGACGGCCGCGATCGCATGTAATTACGCATGCCACGGTTCCTGCCAGCAGCGCGTGTGCCCGCTGGAGGCCCCGGCATGCTGTTCGTCCGCGATCCCTGGCTGTAAGCCAAGATGGCGTTGCCGGCCCGAATCGCAAGATGCGGCCGGCCAGCTCCGCTTCGCGGCACCGTCCGACGGTGAGGAAGGACCCGCTATGAACCACCCCGCCGACACCAACGACGCTCCCCGCTTTATCACCGTCGGCGACGACGCAAGGGCGATCGCGGTCCGCGTCACTCCGGGGCTGTCGAGCGCCGACAGGCCGGGCGTCCTGTGGTGCGGCGGCTTCCTCTCGGACATGCGCGGCACCAAGGCGCAGGCGCTGGCCGAGTGGGGCGCGCGCACCGGGCGGCGCATCGTGCGCTTTGACTATTCCGGCCATGGCGAATCCGCCGGTGCCTTCGAGGACGGCACCATCTCCCGCTGGGCGCAGGACGCCCTCGCCGTGTTCGACGCCGAGACCTCCGGCCCGCAGGTCGTGGTCGGCTCCTCCATGGGCGGCTGGATCGCGCTGCTTCTCGCGAGGGCGCTGGCGGCGCGGGGCGAGGCCGGCCGGCTTGCCGCGCTGGTGCTGATCGCCCCGGCGCCCGATTTCACCGAGGAGCTGATGTGGAAGGCGATGCCGGAGGAGGCGCGCGCCGCCGTGATGCGGGACGGCCAATGGGTGCGCCCCTCGCAATACGGCCCCGGCCAGGTCATCACCCGGTCGCTGATCGAGGATGGGCGACGCAACCTCGTGCTCGGCGCGCCGTTCGCCGTCGGCTGCCCGGTGCGTATCCTGCAGGGCGTGGCCGACCCTGATGTGCCCTGGCAGCACGCGCTGCGCCTCGTCACCTGCCTCGCCGAGGACGACGTGGTGCTGAGCCTCATCAAGGACGGCGACCACCGCCTGTCCCGCCCGGAGGACCTTGAGCGCATTCTGGCGGCGGTGGAGGAAATCACTTCCTGAGGGCTTCCGAAGAGGCGCTCGCATAGGTTGCGTTCGGTGCGAATTGGCGCATAGTTTCCCCTGGGGGCGGGGGACGCGCTATGGATCACGTGCGTGAGTGTTTGTGGGTCTTTCTTTTGGCCCCACTGCTGGGTGGCTGCGCCTATGTGACGGCGATCCCGGTGCCGCCTGACTCAACCATAGAGGGTATTCGCTTCTACGAGGTGAAGCCGATCCTGATCGTCAACGATCAGGCCGTCGATATCCAGATGGTGCCCAATTACAACCGCGCCTATGCGCTTCGCTTCGGCTCCTTCCTCTCCAAACACACGATGGATGTCACCTTCGAGCGCGGCTTCATCAAGGCGATGAAGAGCGAGCAGGACGCCACCGCCTTCATCCAGTTGCTGACGACGCTCGCCGACAAGATTCCCCTGACGTCGTTCAGCGGAACGGCAACGACTGGCGGCGCCACCGGACGCTTCGGCGTGTACGAGTTCGTGTTCGACGAGGAGGGCAACCTCGTCCGGCTGCGCCCGCTGCTGCGCCGCGAGGACCTGATGATCCTTCCGGCCGTCGGCCAGCAGAAAGTCGCCAGCCAGACGCCGCAGGTCCCGGGCGGGAAGGAAGGGGGCGGGCCGGCAACCGGGGCCGGGGCAGCCTCTGGCGGCGGCAGCGCCGGCACCGTGAAGCCTCCGGGTGGAGGCAGATGATCCGCAGGGGACGGCCCCCGGGAAAGGTTCTCCCGCCACCGCGGCCGCTGCGCCATCTGGCCCCGCGCGTGCCGCGCCTGGGCGAAGGGGCGCTCCCCGGCCTGCTGCCCGAAGCGCGGGCGCTCATGGCGCTGCCCAATGTCATTGCCACCGGCTTCGGGCGGAAGTTCACCGGCGGAAAGGCGACCGGCGAGCGCTGCCTTGTGGTGCATGTCGAGGCGAAGACCGACGACCTGCCCGCGCAGGGCTGCGTTCCTTCCGAGATCGCCACGCGCGGGGGCGGGGCGCTGCGCACCGATGTGGTCGGCTGCGGCCATATGCGCGCACTCGCTTTGCGCAGTGGTGAGGGCCTGCTCAGCTTCGACAACCAGACGGGTGTCTGCGCCCTCACCTTCCACACCGAGCGCGGCGCCTTCGCGCTCACCTGCGCCCATGTCGTCACCGATCTTTCCGGCGCGCTCCCGCGTCCGGTGCGCTGGCGGCCCGCGTCGGGTGTGGCCGGGGCGGGCCATGCGGTGCTGGCCACCCGGCTTTCCGCACCCGTCATCGCCGCCGACGCGGCGGTGATCGAACTCCTGCCCGGCATTGCGGCCGGCGCCTGGGAGGTCGAGGGCGGCAACGCCTACATCAACGCCCTCGATATCTTTCGCGAAGGCGAGGGCACGGAGTATTTCTACGTGACGCCGCGCGGCACCGTCTATTGCGGCTTCCCCCAGCAGATGGCCGGCGGCAGTGTTGCGATCGACGGCGCGGTCCGCACTGTCGGGCGCTACTGGTCGCTCCGGGTGCCGGCCGGCGGAGGCGGGCTGCCGGCCAGAGAGGGCGATTCCGGCGCGCTGGTCCTTCGTCGTGGGATCGGCGGCTATGTGGCGATGGGGCTGGTCTTCGCCGGCACACCGGCGGGGGCCGAACAGCAGGTCGGGGTGTTTCCGTTCCGCGTCGTCTGGGACAGCCTAGCCCTTGGCGTCCTGCCCCTGTGAGGCGGGCGCGGCGCGCAGAAAAATGATCTCGCTCGTGTCGTAGCGGCGGCGCTCCAGTTCCTCGAAACCTTTGGGGGCGGCGAAGGCGGCTTCGACCGACTCCTCCACCACCAGCAGCGCATCCGGCGCCAGCCAGTGGCCGGCCAAGGCGCCGGCCAGCGCTTTTTCGGCGAGGCCGCTCCCATAGGGCGGATCGCAGAACACAAGGTCGAAGGCGTCGCTGGCGAAGGCATCGCCGAGCGCGGTGGCGTCGCGGCGGAAGATGCGGGTGATGCCGCCGACGCCGAGTGCCTCGACATTGGCACGGATCAACGCCCGGGGTTCCGGTGCATCGTCCACGAACACGGCTATCCGTGCCCCGCGCGACAGCGCCTCCAGCCCCAGCGCGCCGGTGCCGGCGAACAGGTCGAGCACGCGGGCGCCGTCAGCCGCGTCGCCATAGGCATGGGCGAGCACGTTGAACAGCGCCTCGCGCAGCCGGTCGGAGGTCGGGCGCGTGGCCATGGACGAGGGGCCGCGTAACGCCCGCCCCTTGAAGCGCCCGCCGACGATCCGCATGGCCGCGCCTGTCAGCTACGCGGCGAGCGGGGCGGACGGCCGGGCTTGCCGCTGGAGGGCCGTCCACCCGAAGGCTTGCCACCGGAAGGCTTACCGCCAGAAGGCTTACCGCCAGAAGGCTTGCCCCCGAACGGCTTGCCGCCACCCGGACGACCGGCCGGCTTGCCGCCTTCCGGACGGCCGCCCGAGGGCTTCCCGAACGGCTTGCCGCCGGACGGGCGCCCCCCCGGTTTGTCAGCGAAATTCTTGGCACCATAGCTCTTGCCACCGCCGCCCGAGGGCTTGTCGCCAAAGGAACGGCCGCCGGAGGGGCGATCGCCGCGCGGGGGACGATCGTCGCGCGCGCGGAAGGGACGCTCACCCTCGGGACGCCCACCTTCGGGACGCCCAGCTTCGGGACGTTCGCGACGGGCGGGACGCTCATCGCCCTCCGGCCGGGGGCGGAAGGAACGCGCGGGCCGCTCGCCTTCGGGGCGCGACGTGCGCTCGCGGAACGGGCGCTCCCCTTGCGGGCGATCCCCCTCGGGACGCTCGCGACGTGCGGGGCGCTCGTCGCCTTCCGGGCGCGGCCGGAAGCTGCGCGACTGTTCGGATTTCACCCGGCCGCTATAGGGCCGCGCGCTGCCGGCGCCACGGAAGGAGCGCCCGCTTTCGGGACGTTCCGGCCGGGCCGGGCGTTCGCCGCGCTCGGGGCGTTCGCTGTGCGAAGGTGCGGCACTGCGGGCGGGACGTTCGCCGCGCTCGCCCTGAGGGCGCGGGGCGCGCTCGCGGAAGGGGCGCTCGGGACGCTCCCCGCGCTCGGGACGCTCCCCGCGTTCCGGCCGATCCACGCGCGCCGGGCGTTCCGCGCGCGGCGCATCGGCGTCGCCGCGGGGGCGGAGCGGGCGCTCGCCGGCCTCGTCTTCACGCTCGAAGCGCGGGCGCGAGGGGCGCGGGCCGCCGACCTTGCGGTCGCGGCTGGAGGCGCCGGCACGGGCGGGGCGCTCGCTGAAGGGGCGATCCTCGCGGCCGGGGCGGGCGTCGCCGGCCGAGCCATCGGGGCGCTTGCGGAAGGTCCGCTCGCCGCCGCGCTCACCGCGCGCCGGGCCGGGGCGTTCGCCCGTCCGCACGGCGGCACGCTCTTCGTCGCGTCGGGCGCGGGCGGGGCGGGCGGGCGCGTCCTCGGGCGGGGCTTCGGTGGAGCGCACGCGCTGCACCAGCACCTTGCGACCCTTGCGATCGGCCACGATGCCGGCCTTCACGCTCTTGCCCTCGCCCGGCTCGGTGTCGATGGGCAGGCGGCGGTGGCGGTCCTCGGTGCCTTCCGGCTTGGTGTAGCGCGGCTTGGCGGCACCCTTGGCGGCCGCTTTGGACGCGCGGGGCGCATCGTCCTCGGCATGGTTGAACATCGGGCCGTCGAAATCGGCGCCGGCGGCCTTGGCCAGCGTCTCGCCGAGCTGGTCGGCGAGGATGCGGGTACGCACCTCCTCGGCCTCGCCCTGCGGCAGCTCGCCGAGCTGGAACGGGCCATAGGAGAGGCGGATCAGCCGGTTCACGTCGAGCCCGAGCGAGCCGAGCACATTGCGCACTTCGCGGTTCTTGCCCTCGCGCAGCGCCAGAGTGAGCCACACATTGGCGCCCTGCACGCGGTCCAGCACCGCCTCGATCGGCCCATAATGCACGCCGTCGACAGTGACGCCGGCGATCAGCGCGTCGAGCTTGTCCTGGGTGATGTCGCCCTTGGCGCGCACGCGATAGCGGCGCAGCCACCCGGTTTCCGGCAGTTCCAGAACCCGCGACAGCCCGCCATCATTGGTGAGCAGGATCAGCCCTTCGGTGCTGAGGTCGAGCCGCCCCACCGAGACCAGGCGCGGCAGGCCGGCCGGAAGGATCTCGAACAGGGTGGGGCGCCCCTCGGGGTCGAAATTGGTCGTCACCACGCCCTTGGGCTTGTGGTAGAGGAACAGGCGCGTGCGCTCCTTTTCCGGCAGCTTCACCCCATCGACGGTGATCTCGTCCTCGGCCGTGACCGTGCGGGCGGGGCTTTCCAGCACCTCGCCATTCACCGCGACGCGGCCGGCAAGAATCCACTCCTCGATCTCGCGGCGCGAGCCGAGGCCTGCGCGGGCCACCACCTTGGCGATGCGCTCCGCCTCACGCGGGCCCGCCTCCTCTGCCCCGGCCGGGCGGGCGGCGCGGGGAACGCGGTTGATTTCCTTGCGGGGCGGCGTGTTTTTGGGCATGGGGATTGATCCGGTCTCCGGGCCGCGGGTGCTAGCATGTCCTGCGGTATGAAGCGAGCTTTAGACGAGTAGAGCCTTGACGAGCAATGATTCCGACACGGCCAACGCCCGTAGCGGGGGAGCGCGCCGCGATTTCATGCGGCTCGCCCTCATGGAGGCAGCCAGCGCCGCCGCCCGTGGCGAGGTGCCGGTGGGCGCCGTGCTGGTGAAGGACGGCACGGTGCTCGCCACTGACGGCAACCGCACCCGCGAACTGTCCGACCCCACCGCCCATGCGGAAATGCTGGTCATCCGCAGGGCAGCCGTGCGTCTCGGCAATGATCGGCTCACCGACTGCGATCTCTACGTCACTCTGGAGCCGTGTACCATGTGCGCGGCCGCGATTTCCTTCGCCCGCCTGCGCCGAGTCTATTACGGCGCGGCCGACGCCAAGGGTGGGGCGGTGGAAAGCGGCGTGCGCTTCTTCGCGCAGCCGACCTGCCATCACCGGCCGGACCTCTATGGCGGGCTGGGGGAGAGCGAGGCGGCCGACCTGCTGCGGGAGTTTTTCGCGGGGCGGCGGGGGTAGGGCGACCTCACCCCAGAACCGCCTCCAGCCGGCGCTTCACCTCGTCCTTCACCGGCTCGGCTGCCTTGAGGATGGCGGCGGCGCGGAAGAAGTCGAGCACGCGGAAATCATTCACATTGGGCCGGATGAGTATGTCCGGCGCCCCGGATTTCAGCTTCTCGCCGACGATAGACGAGGCCATGATCTGCAGCGTGGCAAACATCGCCTCGAACGGGGCCGGCACGCCGCGCATCTCGGTGCCATGGCCGCCGGTTATGTCGACGGCGATCACTACATCGGCCTTGGCGCGCAGGAGATCGAACGGCAGCGGGTTCACCGCCCCGCCATCGACCAGCGTGTGGCCATCCAGCTGGACGGGGCGGATGAGGCCGGGGATGGCCAGCGAGGCCGCAAGCGCCGGGCGGATGGGGCCACGAGCGAACGTGCGCTCGCAGCGCTCCCAATAGTCGGTCGCCACCACCTGCAGGGGGATCGATAGTTCCTCGAAGGTCTCCGGCACCGCCTCGGGCAGGAACCCGCCGATGAAGCGCTCGGCGTCGATCAGTACCGGGTTGCCGAGCCCCGCGCCGAATAGATCGGCGATGCGCCCCACCCGCGCGGCGAGCAGGCGCTTCATCACGTCGCTGCGCTTGCGCAGCATGTGCGTCACCATGTGGCGGATGTCGCGCGCCGGCATGCCGGCCGCATAGACGCTGGCGAACAGCGCACCGATGGAGGCGCCGGCCATGGCGGTGGGACGCAGGCCGAGATCGTCCAGCGCCTCCAGCACGAGGATATGCGAGAGGCCGCGCGCCCCGCCCGAGCCCAGCGCCACGCCGAGCGTCGGCACGCGGTGCGTCGGGGCGCCCGGCACCGTGCCGCCGCCCGAGGAAATGACGGCGCTGGCCGCGCCCGGTTCCTCGCCCTTTGGCGGCACAAACAGCACGGGCGCCTGCGGCGGGTCGCCGACCGGGGCGTCGCCTGCCGGCGGACGCCGCCGCCCAGAGGTGGAATTATCCATGGTTTCGCCCATGCATTTCTTCTGCCACGGGCCCGCGGCATTTGTTTGAACATGGGCACGGTGACGCGGGGGCGCCAGTGCGAGCGGCCGCATTTGCCGGCAGGCCGGCCCGCATCCCTTTACGCGTCCAGCGCGCGCCAGGCGATGTCGCGGCGGCAGAAGCCTTCCGGCCAGTCGATGCGGGCGATGGCGTCATAGGCGCGTTCGCGCGCCTCGGCGACATTGCCGCCGAGCGCGGTGACGGTGAGCACACGCCCGCCATGGGCGAGGATGTCGTCGCCCTCCCGGCGGGTGCCGGCGTGGAACACCTTGACCCCGGGGATTGTCTCGGCCGCCTCCAGTCCCCCAATCTGCGAGCCCTTGCCATAGGGGCCGGGATAGCCCCTGGTCGCCATGACCACGGAAATCGCCGCGTCCGGCTTCAGCGGCACCGGCTGGTCCTCCAGCCGCCCGGTGGCGACGGCGGCGAGCAGTGGCAGCAGGTCGCCCTCCATCCGCATCATCAGCACCTGGCATTCGGGGTCGCCGAAGCGGACATTGTATTCGATCAGCTTGGGCCCCTCGCGCGTGATCATCAGCCCGGCGAACAGCACGCCGCGAAACGGACTTGCCGCGTCGGCCAGCGCGCGGGCGGTCGGCTTGACGATGTCGTGGAGGGTGCGCCGCTCCATTTCGGCGGTGAAGACCGGGGCGGGCGAATAGGCACCCATGCCGCCGGTGTTCGGCCCTTCGTCATTGTCGAAGGCGCGCTTGTGGTCCTGCGCCGAGCCGAAGGGCAGCACCGTCTCGCCATCGACGAGGCAGAAGAACGAGACTTCCTCGCCTTCGAGGAATTCCTCGATCAGGATCTCGGTGCCGATGCCACCCATGGCGAACACCTCGTCGATGCCCGCCAGCGCCTCCTCCAGCGTCATCGCCACGATCACGCCCTTGCCGGCCATCAGCCCGTCGGCCTTGAGCACGATCGGCGCGCCGTGGTGCTGGACGAAGGCCCGCGCCTCCTCCACCCCGGTGAAGCGGCCGAAGGCGGCGGTGGGAATGGCGTGCGCCTTGCACAATTCCTTGGTGAAGAGCTTGGAGCCCTCCAGCTGCGCCGCCACCCGGCGCGGACCGAACACCGCGATGCCCTCACTCATCAGTCGGTCGGCGATGCCGTCCACCAGCGGCGCCTCGGGGCCGACGACGACGAGGTCGATCTTTTCCGACAGGCACAGGGTGACGATGGCGTCGTGGTCCTCCAGCGGCACGCCAGTGAGGCAGGTGGCGAGCGAGGCGATGCCGGGATTGCCGGGCAAAGCGAAAAAGGCGCCCATCAGCGGGCTCTGCGCCAGCTTCCAGGCGAGCGCATGCTCGCGGCCCCCCGAGCCGAGCAGAAGAACGTTCATGCGGCAAACCTCCAGCGCCCCGACACAGCGTTTCGCCTAAACGGTTGGGCGGCGGGGGGCAAGGGGTGGGCCTGCCCGCACGCGTCATCCGGAACGGCGGCGCCGCCCATTCCGCCCTCATCCCGGCCGCAGGTACAGCCGGAGAGCCGGAAACGTGCCACGGCATGATCTACGATCCCGGCCCGGCCTTCGCCCGTCAGGGATGGCGGGGGTCGAGCCCCTACTCGTAGGCCAGCGCCACCACCGGGTCGAGCCCGGCCGCCTTGCGCGCCGGCAGGTAGCCGAAGACGAGGCCGGTGAGGAAGGCGCAGGCGAAGGCCAGCAGCGGCGGCAGCAGCGAGAGCACGATGGTCACGCCCATCCATTCCAGCCCAAGCGCGGCGGCAAGGCCGAGCCCGACGCCCACCGCCCCGCCGACCGAGCACACCACCAGCGCCTCGGTGTTGAACTGCAGCATGATGTTGCTCATGCGCGCGCCGGTTGCCATGCGGATGCCGATCTCGCGGGTACGCTCGGTCACGCTCACCAGCATGATGTTCATCACCCCGATGCCGGCCACCAGCAGCGAGATGGCGGCGACGCAGCCTAGCACCAGCGTGAGCGTGTTCTGCGTCTCCATCGCCGTTTCCAGGAACTGCGCGGTGTTGCGCACCTGGAAGTCCTCGGCCTGGTGGCGCTCGGTGAGGGTGCGTGTGATCGCCGCCTCCACCGCCGGAATATCGTCGGCATTGGTCACCTTCACCGTGACCGAGTTCAGGAACTGCCGGCCGAATACCCGCACGAAGCCGGTGGAGAGCGGGACCAGCGCCACGTCGTCCTGGTCCTGTCCGAAGGCGTTGGCGCCGCGCGGGGAAAGCACGCCGATCACCTCGTAAGGCACGTTCTTGACCATGACATAGCGCCCGATCGGGTCATCGGCGCCGAACAGGTTCTGCGCCACGGTCTGCCCCAGCACCGTCACCGGCGCATAGGCGCGCACATCGGCCGGCGTGAACATCACCCCGCGTGCCATCGCCCAATCGCGGGCGGCAAGATAGTCGGGCGTCGTGCCCGTCACCGTGGTGAAATAGTCGAGCGAGCCATAGCGCAGCGTGTAGCGGCCGGAACGGTCCGGGGCGATGGCGTCGATGCCCGGAATGACCTTCAGCGCCTCGGCGTCCTCCGCCAGCAGGGTGGCGTTGTCGCCGGCGGTGCGGATGCCCGGTGCGCCGGGCCGCACGATGAGGAGGTTGGTGCCGATCTGCGAGATGCGGTCGAGCACGCTCTGCTTGCCGCCATCGCCCACCGCCAGCATGGTAATGACGGAGGCGACGCCGATGACGATGCCGAGCAGGGTCAGCGCGGTGCGGAACAGGTTCGCCGTCATCGAGGCGAACGCCATCCGTACCGCTTCCGCGAGGTCCGGCACGAAGCGGGCCAGCCCGCCACGCCGCGCCGGGCCGGTGCCGGGCAGGGGCGCGCGGGCGGGCTCTTCCTCGCGCCGTTCGTCCGAGACGATGCGCCCGTCCTGGAAGCGCACCACGCGCCGGGCATGCGCCGCGACATCGGGGTCGTGGGTGATGAGGATGACGGTGTGACCCTCGGCATTCAGCTCGCCGAGCAGCGCCAGCACTTCCTCGCCGGAGCGCGAATCGAGCGCGCCGGTGGGCTCATCGGCGAGGATCACCGGCGCCGCGTTCATCAGCGCCCGGGCAATGGAGACGCGCTGCTGCTGGCCGCCGGAAAGCTGGTTCGGCCGGTGTTCGCTGCGCTCGCCGAGGCCGAGCCGGGCGAGCAGCTCATGCGCCCGCTCCTCGCGCGCCTCGCGGCCCGAGCCGGCATAGATGGCGGGAATGGCGACATTTTCCGCCGCCGTCAGGCTCGGCAGAAGATTGTAGCGCTGGAACACGAAGCCGAAAGCCGAGCAGCGCAGTTCCGCCAACTCGTCCGGGCCGAGGTCTTCGACGTCCACCCCGTCGACCCGGTAAAGGCCGGAGGACACGCGGTCGAGGCAGCCGATGATGTTCATCAGCGTCGACTTGCCCGAACCCGACTGGCCCATGATGGCGATGAACTCGCCGGGCATGATGGCGAGCGACACCCGGTCCAGCGCCCGCACAACGCTCTCGCCATTGGGGTAGATGCGGCTGACGTCGACCAGCTCGACGATCGGCCGCATTTCCTCGGATAGCGGCATTGCCGGCCGGTCTTCCGTGACATGGCGTGCGAGCTCGTTCATCGCCCTCAGCCCAGACGCGGCGGCATGGGGGGGCGCCCGCCCGGGCGCGGGCCGGCGGCGGCATTGGTGCCTGTTATCACCGTCTCGCCCGACCCGAGCCCCTCGGTGATCTGGGTTTGGCTGCGGTTGGACAGGCCGGTCTTCACGGCGCGCTCCTGCGGCCCCTGCGGGGTGAGCACGCGCACGCTCTGGGAGCCGTCGCGGGCGGTGCGGATCGCCGGTGTCGGCACCAGCGGCACGCCCTTGGCCTCGCCGAGGCGGAAGAACACCTGCGCCGTCATGTCGGTCATCAGCATCAGGTCTTCATTGGGCACGTCGATCAGCACATTGTAGAGCACCACGTCGTTGACGATGGTCGGCGTCGGCTCGATCTGGCGCACCGTGCCGCGCCAGCGCCGGTCCGGCAGGCCGAGCGTGGAGAAGGAGGCGGGCGTGCCGACGGTGATGCGCGGAATGTCGCCCTCCGCCACCTGCGCCGTCACGGTCATGGTCTGCAGGTCGGCGATGCGCAGCACGATCGGGGCGGACTGGTTGGCGTTCAGCGTGCCGCCTTCGCGGGCGGTGATGGAGACGATGGTGCCGTCCATCGGCGCGTAGATCTTCGTGTAGCCGAGATTGGCGAGGTCGCCGTCCAGCGTTGCCTGCATCTGGGCGATCTGCGCCTTCAGCGCGTCGATCTTGGCCTCGCTGATCTGCTCGGTCGCCATGGCGGCGTCGGCCGCGTCCTTGCTGCCGGACTGGTTCTTGAGCAATTGCTGCGCGCGCTCGTTGCGCAGCCGGTCCAGCGTCAGCTGCGCTTCCGCCTGCGCCAGCTGGGCGCGCAGATTGTCGAGGCTGGCACGGTCGCCGGCGACGCGGGTCTGGTAGACGGTGGGGTCGATCTCGGCGAGCAGGTCATCCTTCTTCACGACATCCCCGACTGCGGGGTGGATGGTGCGCAGCTGCCCGGAAACCTGCGTGCCGACATCGACATAGGTCTTGGGCTGCATCTTGGCGATGGCGTTGACGCTGGTCTCGATGTCGCCAATCTCGACGGTGGCGGTCTGGAAGGCGGGCGCCGCCTCGGGCGCGGCGCCGCCGGCATAGTGGTAATAGCCGGCCCCGGCGAGCAGCGCGGCGGCGAGGGCCCACGGCCAGCGGCGACGGCGCCGCCGGCGCGTCGTCTTCTCTCCCGTCCAGCTGCTTTCCGCCTTCTGCAACATCGCGCCGTCCCATCCTCGCTATCCCGCAAGGCGTAAGGGTTAAGTCACGGCATATAAAGTGAATTCGCGGTAATGATGGGACCGGGTTGCAACATTGGAGGCGTTCCAGCGCGCCGCCGGCGGCCCGCGCCGCGCCCTATGAATCGCCCGGCCGGTACTCGCCGGAGGCGGGATCGCGGCGCAGCGTGGCGCGGGCGTCGAGCGCGCCGGCTTTTTCGGCGCGCCGCTGGGCGTCCAGCTCGGTGTTCACGCGGCGCGATTCGCGCACCAGCACCTTGACGAGGGCGGCGGTGCCGAGGGCACCCAGAGCGACGAGGAAGACGGGCGGCATGAGGATGTTTCCGGAAGCGTGCGGCAGGGTTACGTCAAAGCCCGAAGCGGCTCCATAGTGCGCGCTCCTCTGCGGCGGAAATGAGGGCCTGTGCCGCGCCGGCGCCGATATCGGCCGCCAGGCCGCCGCCCCGTTCCCCGCCAATCCCCACGCCGGGCGAGCGACGGCCGAACAGGCCGGGCTTTACCTCGATCAGTGGGGTGCGGACCTTGTCGCCATAACGGGCGCGCAGGAAACCCCTGAGATCGCCGATGGAGTCGACGAGGCCGAGCTCCTGCGCCTGCGGCGCCGCCCAAAACTCGCCGGAGAACAGCGTCTCGTCATCGCCCGAAAGCACATCGCCGCGTCGCGACTTCACCAACGCCACGAAGGCGGCGTGGATTTCCTGCTGCAGCGCCTTGAGCCGCTCGATATCTTCCGCCTTCTCTGGCTGGAACGGGTCGAGCATCACTTTTCGGGTGCCGGCGGTGTAGACGCGGCGTTCGATGCCCAGCTTTTCCAGCGCGGCGGGAAAGCCGAAGCCGGCGCTCACCACGCCGATGGAGCCGAGGATGGAAAAATCATCGGCGACGATTTCGTCCGCCGCGCAGGCCAGCATGTAGCCGCCCGAAGCCGCGACATCCTCGACGAAGGCGATGACCGGCAGCTGCTTTTCCACCGCGAGGGAGCGGATGCGCTTGAAGACCAGGTGCGACTGGGTCGGCGCGCCGCCCGGCGAATTGATCACCAGCGCCACCGCCTTGGCGCCCTTCACCGCAAAGGCGCGCTCCAGCGCCCGCGACGTATTGGCGAAGGTGATGCCCGGACGGAACGGGCTGGCCATGCCGATCGCCCCGCTCAGCCGGACCACCGGCACGACGGGCGTGCCGCCGCGCAGCCGGGCGGGCAGGAAGGGATCGAGACGGCGGCGGAAATCGCTGAAGACGGATGAGTTTGCCATGCCCAAGAGATAGGGTGCGTTTGGCGTTCGCTCAATGCGTCGTCGCGCGAAGAGATGACGCTTCGTCACTCCGGCCCGATGGCGCCGCCCGCCCGCAGCACATGCTCGGCCAGCGTGCTCGGGCGCCCGGCGCCGTCCGCCAGCGTGATGGCGGGCAGGAAAGCGGGGGCCGTGCGGCGGCCCTTGAGCGCGCCGATCAGCAGCCGGTGCGCCGGCGCGCCGGGCGAGGGATGCACCGGGCGGATCGTCACGGCGCCGAAACGGCCTTTCAGCCCCGCCAGCAACGCCTCGATGGCTTGCGGCCGGTGGATCAAGGCGAGCCGCCCGCCCGGTGCCAGAAGCCGCTCCGCCGCGCGCAGCCAGATTTCGACATCGGCATCGGCAATCGCATGGGCGAGCGCCCTTCCGGCATGGGGCGAGGCGCGGTGGCGGGCGGGGTCGTTGAAGGGCGGGTTCATCAGCACGAGATCGGCCGCACCGGCCGCCGGCGCCTCAGGGCCGGAGGGGCGGCCGAGCCGGGCCACATCGGCGTTCACCACCTTCACCCGCGCGGCAAGGTTCGGCGCCTGCCGGGCCGCGTTGCGGGCGGCGAGTGCGGCCAGCGCGGGGTCGATCTCCACCAGCGTCAGCGCCGCAGTCGGCACCCGCACGGCGAAGGCGAGGCCGGCCGCACCGACCCCGGCGCCGAGATCGACCGCGCACCCGGCATACGGCGCACTCGCCGCCAGCAGTAGCGCGTCATGGCCGGCGCGGTGGCCGCGCAGCGGCTGCAGCAGGCGCAGGCGACCGCCGAGGAAAGCGTCGTCGCTCAACCCGTCATCGGTCGGGGTCTCGTCATCCCCCGGCGCGCTCACTGCGCCGCTCATGCGTCGCCGAGGGCGGCACCGAAGCCAGCCTCGTCGAGCAGGGCGCGCGCATCGTCGGCGCGCTCGCCCTCCACCAGCAGCCGGCGCGGCAGCAGGCCGATCGAGCCTTCCATCACGCTCATGTGCTGGTCGAGCACGAGATGGCCGATTCCCGCGCTGTCGAGCAGGGCGGTGATGGCGGAGAGGAGGACGACGTCATTGGTCCGGAGAAGTTCGTGCATCCGCCATATGAGGCAGCAAGCCGCCCGCATGGCAAGCCGCTCAGAAAACTCGCCGCCGCACACCCGGGGGCGCCGGGCCGGCCGTCTCAGAGCTGCATTTCGGCGCGCACGGCGGGCTCGAAATCCGCGTCGAGGCCGAGGCGCACGAGTTCGCGGTACTGGATCGACAGCTTGCGCTTCAATGCGGGGAAACCGAGGTCCAGCACGAATTCGGGGTGCATCATCGGAAACGAAGCGAACAGGCGCTTGCGGCGGATCGGGCCGGCGAGCGCGTCGCGGATGCGCAGCGGTGCCCAGCCCTGCTCCAGCATCGGCCGGATCGCTGCCGCGTCCTTGGGGTTGAGCCGGCACTGATAGGCGAGAAGGCGCGACAGCTTGTCCGCGTCGTCCAGCGCCATCAGCCGGTCGATCGCGGTGCGCCAGTGGACGAAGGCGCCCAGCGTGTAGCCGCGCCGCGCGAAATGGCGCGACAGGCCGCGCTCAAGCCGCCGGACCACCATATGCTTGTTGTCGATGAGTGGCATGTCGCGCCAGAAGGCTAGGAAAGCCTCGCTCGCCACCAGACGCTGCGAGAAGCGCAGGAAATAGGACTGCACATACTCGTGGTTCACGCCGAAGCGCGGGGCGCAATTAAGGTGGAAGCCGAAAATGTCTTCCTTCGCCTGCTGGCAGCGCGCCACCGCGTCGCAGTCGGGGCGCAGCGGGAACCACAGGCTGTCATTCATCAGGAAGAGCATGCGGGGCCTCACGCCCCGGTCGAACAGGGTGAGAATGCCCTCGCGAAAGCCGCCGAAATCATAGCCGAGATTTGGCCGCTCGATCACCAGATGCGTGCCTGCGCATAGCCGTTCGCGATCCCCCTCGCGCAGGGTAGCATTGGACACGACGACGCAGGCGATGCCGTTCCGGGCGAAATGGGCCAGCGTGGCAAAAGTGGAATCGGGTATGCCGTCGCGCGGAAAGATCACCAGAATGGCGACCTGCTCGGCAATGGGCTGGTTTCCCGGTGTGATCTTTACACTATGCGGGCGCCTGGAATCGTAGTCACGGCGCCGAACGGCACCCAGGAACATCCAGGGCGCACTGCGCAGCTTGGAGCGCCAGCGCCCCAACTCCTTGCCGATCTTCCTGAAAAAAGCCAATCCGTATCACCGCAACATCATAGTATCGCGATACTAGTCAAAGCACTGTGATCTCCGCAACAGCGGCTTTCGAGGTCTCGCCGCGGCCGATCCTGGTTGCGTCGCCCAAAGGCCTCGGCGCCCCTCCGCACCCCTCGGCGTTCCCGATCCGCAGGCGTCGAGGGCAGACGACAACTTTCGCCTTCCGGCGCGGTAAGCTATGAGAACCCCTCGGGTCACGAGCGCATCGCCGCTCGCCGTCGCCATTGCTGAGGGAGCCCCCTGTGTCCGTCGCCTACTCCTTCACTCCCGCCGTGACGGGGTCCGAAGCCTCGCTGACCGGCATCGTCACGCTGGTGCAGGCCGATATGGGGCGCGTGAACGCGCTGATCCTCTCGCGTACCGGCTCCGACGTGGCGATGATCCCAGAGGTTGCCCAGCACCTCATTTCCTCCGGCGGCAAGCGGCTGCGCCCGATGCTGACTCTCGCGACCGGCGCGCTGGCGGGCTATCAGGGCGATGGCACGGTCAAGCTCGCGGCTTCGGTCGAGTTCATGCACACGGCGACGCTGCTGCATGACGATGTGGTCGACGACAGCGAGATGCGCCGGGGCAAGCTCGCCGCCCGCATGCTGTGGGGCAACGAGGCGAGCGTGTTGGTCGGAGACTTCCTGCTCGGCCAGGCCTTCCGCATGATGATCGAGGTCGGCAACATGCGGGCGCTCGACATTCTGTCCACGGCCGCCGTCGTCATCGCCGAGGGCGAAGTCGCCCAGCTCGCCGCCGCCAAGAACATCGCCACTGACGAGGACGCCTATCTCGCCGTGATTCGCGGCAAGACCGCCGAGCTGTTCGCCGCCGCCTGCGAAGTCGGGCCGGTGCTGTCCGGGCGCACGCCGGCCGAGCAGGCCGCCTGCCGCGCCTATGGCATGAATCTCGGCATCGCCTTTCAGCTGGTCGACGACGCGCTGGACTATGGCGGCTCGCAGGCCGATCTCGGCAAGAATGTCGGCGACGATTTCCGCGAGGGCAAAATCACGCTTCCCGTGGTGCTGGCGGTGCGCAACAGCGACGAGACGGAACGGCAGTTCTGGCGCCGCTGCCTGGAACGGGGCGAGATCGGCGAGGGCGACCTCCAGCAGGCGCTGGCCCTGCTCGTGCGCCATGGCGCCATCGCCGCGACAGTGGAGCGCGCCCGCGCCTATGGCCTGGCGGCCAAGCAGGCGCTCGACGTCTTCCCCTCCAGCCCGGCCAGGGACGCGCTGCTCGACGTCGTCGATTTCTGCATTTCGCGGGTGCGCTAACCCCTCAGCCGCGCGGCGCGAACACGATGAGCGCCGCGCCGGCAAGGCACACCGCTCCGCCCGCGAGGTCCCAGCGGTCGGGCCGCAGGCCTTCCACCGCCCACAGCCACACCAGCGACGCCGCGACATAGACCCCGCCATAGGCGGCGAAGGCACGCCCGGCGGCCGCCGCCTCGACCTGCGTCAGCGCCGCCGCGAAAGCGATGAGGCTCAGCGCTCCCGGCGCCAGCCAGAGCGGGCTCGCCCCGCTGCGGATCACCGCCCAGAAGGCGAAGCAGCCGGCGATTTCCAGCAGGGCGGCGGCGGCGAAGAACAGGGCTGTGTGCATCTTGGACTCCTGCCCTATCCGAGTATGGTCGACTTCACCCACCATTCCGGATGGGCCCCGGCCACGCGCTTGGCCGCTGCCGCAGCGGCGCGGCAGTCGTCATACAGCGCGAACATGGTGGCGCCCGAACCGGACATCCGCACCAGCCGCGCGCCCGTCGTCGCGCCGAGTGCCTCTTCGACCGCGCCGAGCACCGGCGCGAGCGCCCGCGCCGGCGGCTCCAGATCGTTGGGCTCGGTGCGCAGCCAGGCGAGCAACCCCGAGCGCGACGCGCCGGCCGGCTCGGGCGAGGCTGCAGCGCGCTGTGTGCCCGGCGCCAGCGCCAGCATGCGGAAAACATCGGCGGTGGCCACCGCCACGCGCGGGTTCACCAGCACCGCGCCGAAGCGCGGCAGGGCGAGCGGGGTGATCGCCTCGCCGCGCCCGCCCATCAGGCAAGAGCATCCATAGAGGCAGGCCGGCACGTCCGATCCGGTGGCGAGCGCCGCCTCGACCAGCCGCTCATCCCCGAGATCGAGCCCGTTCGCCCGCGCCAGCAGCCGCAGCGCCGCCGCCGCATCCGCCGAGCCGCCGCCAAGGCCGGCCGCCACCGGCAGCCGCTTGGAGAGGGTGAAGTGCCCCGTCACCAGCCCGGGCACACCCGCCGCTAGCGCCCGCGCCGCCCGCAGCACCAGATTGTCGCCCTCGTCCGCAAGCGCCGTCGCGCCCGGACCTTCAAGGGCGAGCGCCAGTTCCGCCCCCGGCAGCAGCGTCAGCCGGTCGCCAACGCCGGCAAAAGCGACGATGCTCGACAAATCGTGATAGCCGTCGGCGCGCCGGCCGAGCACCCGCAAGGTGAGGTTCACCTTGGCGGGCGCGCGCTCGCGCAGTATGGCGTCGTGCGGAGTTCGGACAGACATGAGCCGCTTATGCGACGCGCCTTCGCCGGCCGCAACCGCCGCTGCGGGCCCTCGCAACGGCGCGGACGGAAATGGCGGCCCGGCCCGCGTGATCGCCCGGTTCCATCGCTCCCTTGCACGCGGGATCGGTTTGGCTGTATAAGCGGGTCATTCAACGATCTCACAAACGATCATCTGATCGGTTGAGAGTGGGTTCCGTCGCCGGGGCCCGCTCTTTTTGCATTGCGGATCGTTAGGCGATCCGATGAGGACGATGAGCGAAACCGAAGCCGACGACACGCAAGCCCGCGCCACCGACGTGGACACCCAGCCCGAGGGCCGTCTCGATGAGCCGCGCCTCGTCATCGAGGCCGGCCCCGCCGCCCGTGTGGCCGGCATCGTCGGCCCGGTGCTGCACGGCCTCGGCTTCCGTCTCGTGCGGGCCAAGATCTCCGGTGGCAGTCCGCCGACCCTGCAGATCATGGCCGAGCGCCCCGATGGCTCCTTCGGCATTGACGAGTGCGAGGCGGCAAGCCGCGCCATCTCGCCGGTGCTCGATGTCGAGGACCCGATCACCGGGGTCTATAATCTCGAAATGTCCTCGCCGGGCATCGACCGGCCGCTGGTGCGGATTTCCGATTTCCATCGCTGGGCCGGCCACGACGTCAAGATCGACATGGCCGTACCGGTGGAGGGGCGCAAGCGCTTCCGTGGCATCCTGGTCGGCGCCAAGGGTGAGGAGGCGCTGCTGCGCCTGCCCGACGCGCCCGCCGGCGCGCCCGACACCGTCGCCCTGCCGATTTCCGACATCGGCGACGCCCGCCTGGTGATGACCGACGCGCTGATCCGCGAAGCGCTGCGCCGCGACAAGGCGCTGCGCGAAGGCGCCGGCATCGACGAGGACGACATCGACTTCGCCGATATCGGCGAGGTGCCGCTCGACGGCGACGACGCCGACGACGGCGACGACGATACTGCGGATGAGGACATGTTCGTGGGCGGCGAAGGTGTCGCCCCGCGCGTCGTTCCGCCGAAGAAGATGCCGGTCAAGCAGAAGTCCAAGCCGATGCTGAAGCCCAAGGGCGCCGCGAAGCCCGGCAAGAAATCCAACGCCAAACGCAAATCCCATGCGAAGGAGACGCACTGATGGCCGTCGTCAGCGCCAACCGGCTCGAACTCCTGCAGATCGCCGACGCGGTCGCGCGGGAAAAAACGATTGACCGGGGCATCGTGATCGCCGCGATGGAGGATGCGATCGCCAAGGCGGCGCGCTCGCGCTACGGCGCCGAAACCGACATCCACGCCGAGATCAACCCGCGCACCGGCGAGCTGCGCCTCGCCCGCCACCTTCTGGTGGTCGAGCAGGTCGACAACCCGGCCGTCGAGATCGACCTTGTCGGCGCGCGCCGGCTGAACCCGGCGGCGCAGATCGGCGATTCCATTGCCGACACCCTGCCGCCCTTCGATTTCGGCCGCATTGCTGCGCAGAGCGCAAAACAGGTCATCGTGCAGAAGGTGCGCGAGGCCGAGCGCGACCGGCAGTATGAGGAATTCAAGGACCGCATCGGCGAGATCGTCAATGGCGCGGTCAAGCGCGTGGAATACGGCAACGTTGTCGTCGACCTCGGCCGCGGCGAAGCCTCGCTGCGCCGCGACGAACTGCTGCCACGCGAAGTGTTCAAGACCGGCGACCGCATCCGCGCCTATGTCTATGACGTGCGCCGCGAGCAGCGCGGGCCGCAGATCTTCCTCTCCCGCACCCATCCCCATTTCATGGCCAAGCTGTTCGCGCAGGAAGTGCCTGAGATCTATGACGGCATCGTCGAGATCAAGTCGGTGGCCCGCGATCCCGGCTCGCGCGCCAAGATCGCCGTCACCTCGCGCGATTCCTCGGTCGATCCGGTCGGCGCCTGCGTCGGCATGCGCGGCTCGCGCGTGCAGGCGGTGGTGAACGAACTGCAGGGCGAGAAGATCGACATCATTCCGTGGTCCGACGACGTCGCGACTTTCATCGTCAATGCGCTCGCCCCGGCCGAAGTGGTCAAGGTTGTGCTCGACGAGGACCGCGAGCGTATTGAAGTTGTGGTCCCGGATGCCCAGCTTTCGCTCGCGATCGGCCGCCGTGGTCAGAATGTGCGCCTTGCCTCCCAGCTCACCGGCTGGGACATCGACATCATGACCGAGGCGGAAGAGAGCGAGCGTCGGCAGAAGGACTTTGCCGAGCGGACCACCATGTTCGCCGAGGCGCTCGACCTCGATGAGATGATGGGCCAGCTCCTCGCCTCGGAAGGTTTTGCCTCGGTCGAGGAAATCGCCTATGTGCCGCTGAACGAGTTGGCGAGCATCGAGGGCTTCGACGAGGACACGGCGCAGGAACTGCAGAACCGCGCGCTTGCCCATCTGGCGCAGGTGGAAGCCACCTTCGACGAGCGCCGCAAGGCACTCGGGGTGGAAGACGCGCTGCGCGAGGTGCCGGGCGTCACCTCGCCGATGCTGGTGGCGTTCGGCGAGAACGACATCAAGACGGTCGAGGACCTTGCCGGCTGTGCCACCGATGATCTCGTCGGCTGGACCGAGCGCAAGGATGGCGAGGTGGTGCGTGTCGCCGGCGCGCTGGAAGGCTTCGAGCTTTCCCGCGAGGCCGCCGAAGCTCTCGTCATGCAGGCCCGCGTCATGGCCGGCTGGATTACCGCCGAAGAGCTCGCTGGTCCCGTCGATGACGAGGCCGGGGAGGTCGAGACGGCCGAGGCCGACGAAAGCCAGGCCTGACCGCCCGGACCGGCACGGCTTCGGGACCGAAGGGAATGGACGCGGTGACGGACGAGACGGCCCCCCACGGGGCGGAACCGGCAGACATCGACACCGATGCCGCCGGCGCCGACCAGGCGGATGTGGGGCTGACCGATGCCGGCCTGCCGGATGCGGGCCGCGCGCCGACCCGGCTGTGCATCGCCAGCCGGACTGTGCGGCCGGTTGATGAACTGCTGCGCTTCGTCGTGGCGCCGGATGGCACGGTGGTGCCGGACATCCATGCCCGGCTTCCCGGGCGCGGCGCCTGGGTGACGGCACGGCACGCCGTGCTCGCCGAAGCCCTGAAGCGGAAGGCGTTTTCGCGCGCCTTCAAGGGCAAGGGCCGAGCCGAGCCGGGACTGTCCGACATGGTCGGGCAGCTTCTGGAAAAGGATGCCCTCGCCTCCCTCGCCCTCGCCAAGAAGGCGGGGCAGGTGGTGACAGGCAACGCCAAGGTGATCGAGGCGCTGCAGAGCGGGAAGGTCGCGGTGCTGATGCATGCGAGCGAAGCCGCCCCGGACGGGGCCGGGAAGCTCGATGCTCTGGCGCGGCGGATCGGTGAAGCTGCCGGACGGGAAATCGCCCGAATCGACAGCCTGCCGGGAACACAATTGGACTTGGCGCTAGGGCGGGCAAATGTGGTACATGCTGCGCTGCTCGCGCATCCGACGAGCGCGGGGTTCCTCGCGCGAATGAAAAGGCTCGAAGGCTGGCGCGCGGAGTAAGCAGGCTGGCCGACGATAGTGGGGCCTTTCCGCATGAGGCGGAAAGGTACAGGAACGGATACCGAATGACCGATACGAAGAACCCCGGCGAGAAGACGATGGGCGTCGGACAGGGCGGCAAGACCACCCTCACGCTCAAGCGACCTGTCGAGCAGGGCGTCGTCCGCCAGAGCTTCAGCCATGGGCGGTCCAAGTCCGTCGTGGTGGAGAAGGTGAAGCGCCGCGTGCTCGGCCCGGGCGACAAGCCCGAGGCGCCGGCAGCGGCCGCACCGGCTTCGCCGCCGGCATCCGCCCCGCCCGCCACACAGGCTGCCCGCCCGGCACCGAGCGCTCCCGCGCGTCCGGCACCGGCGAGCGCGCCCGCGCGCCCCGCGCCAAGCCCCGCGAGCGCCCCGAGCGTCGCGGCCGCCCCGGCGGCACCGGTGAGCACGCCGGCCAGCCAGCCTTCGGGCCGGCCGCCGCTGCGCACCCAGCCCTCCCCGGGCGCCAATCTCTCCAGTCCCCGTCTGGCCCCGCAGGGCAGCCGTCCCGGCGGCGTGGTGCTGCGCACCCTGACGGAAGAGGAAGCCCGCGCCCGCACCGCCGCCCTCCAGGACGCCCGTGTCCGTGAGGTCGAGGATCGCAAGCGCGCCGAGATCGAAGCGGTTCGCCGCGCCGAGCGCGAAGCCCGCGAAAAGATCGAGCGCGAGGCCGCCGAGGCCCGCAAGCGCGAGGAAGACGCCCGCCGCGCCTTCGACGAGGAAGCCAAGCGCAAATCCGAGCAGGAAGCGCGCAAGCGTTTCGGCGAGGACCAGCCCGCCGCTGCCTCGGCACCGGCCGGCAATGCGCCGCGTTCGGCTACGCCGTCCGGCCTGTCGCAGGCGCCCGCCGCCCCCGGCGCGCCGCGCGTCGCCACGCCGCGCGGCCCGATGGATGCCGAGGAAGACGATCGTCGTCCGGTCCGCCGCGGTCCCGGTGGGGCCCCCGCGCGCCCCGCCGCCCCGGCCAAGCCGACCCGTCCCGCCGGCCCGGAGAAGAGCCGCGGCCGCCTGACCGTCGTCACCGCCCAGTCGTCCGACGACGAGCGCCAGCGCTCCGTCGCCTCGTTCCGCCGGCGCACCCAGCGCATGAGCGGTCATCGCCATGTCGAGGCGAAGGAAAAGATCGCCCGCGAAGTGATCATCCCGGAGACCATCTCCATCCAGGAGCTGGCCAACCGCATGTCCGAACGCGCGGTCGACGTCATCCGGATGCTGATGAAGCAGGGCCAGATGGTGAAGATCACCGACGTGATCGACGCCGACACCGCCCAGCTCATCGCCGAGGAACTCGGCCACAGCGTGCGCCGCGTCGCTGAATCCGACGTGGAAGAAGGCCTGTTCGACACCACGGACACCGAAGAGCACCTCGAGTCGCGCCCCCCCGTCGTGACCATCATGGGCCATGTCGACCACGGCAAGACCTCGCTGCTCGATGCCATCCGCAAGGCCAATGTCGTGTCCGGCGAGGCCGGCGGAATCACGCAGCATATCGGTGCCTACCAGGTGACCTCGCCGCTCGGCGGCAAGGTGACGTTCATCGACACGCCCGGCCACGCCGCCTTCACGGCGATGCGTGCGCGTGGCGCAAAGGTGACGGATATCGTGGTGCTGGTGGTGGCGGCGGATGACGGCGTGATGCCTCAGACGATCGAGGCCATCAACCACGCCCGCGCCGCTAAGGTGCCGCTCATCGTGGCGATCAACAAGATCGACAAGCCCGACGCCAAGCCCGAGCGCGTGCGTAGCGAATTGCTGCAGTACGAGGTCCAGGTGGAAAGCCTCGGCGGCGACACGCTGGAAGTCGAGGTGTCGGCCAAGGCGCAGACCAATCTCGACAAGCTGCTGGAGCTCATCACCCTGCAGTCGGAAGTGCTCGACCTCAAGGCGAACCCCAACCGCGACGCGGAAGGCACCGTCATCGAGGCCAAGCTCGACCGTGGCCGGGGCCCTGTCGCCACCGTCCTCGTCCAGCGCGGCACGCTGCGTGTCGGCGATATCGTCGTCGCCGGTGCCGAGATGGGCCGCGTGCGCGCCCTGATCGACGACAAGGGCGCCAATGTCGCCAGCGCCGGGCCGTCCTTCCCGGTCGAGGTGCTCGGTTTCAGCGGCACGCCGGAGGCGGGCGACCGTCTCGCCGTGGTCGAGAACGAAGCCCGTGCCCGCGAGATCACCGATTATCGCCAGCGCCAGAAGCGCGAGAAGGCGGCGGCCCGTTCCGCCACCGTCCGCGGTTCGCTGGAGCAGATGATGAGCCAGGCCAAGACGGCCGGCCGGAAGGAATTCCCTCTCATCATCAAGGGCGACGTGTCCGGTTCCATCGAGGCGATCACCTCCTCGCTGGAGAAGCTCGGCACTGACGAGGTGCAGGCCCGCATCATCCACTCCGGCGCCGGTGGCGTGAACGAGAGCGACGTCACGCTGGCGGAGACGGCCGGCGCGGCGATCATCGCCTTCAACGTACGTGCCAACAAGGAAGCCCGCGACGCGGCCGACCGTGCCGGCATCGAGATCCGCTACTACAACATCATCTACGACCTGGTGGATGACGTGAAGGCGGCGATGGGCGGCCTGCTGGCCCCGATCAACCGCGAGACCATGCTCGGCAATGCCCTCATCAAGGAGATCTTCGCGGTCTCCAAGGTGGGCAAGGTCGCCGGTTGCCTCGTCACCGACGGTGTCGTCGAGCGCGGCCAGCATGTTCGCCTTATCCGCGACAACGTGGTCATCCACGAAGGCAAGCTGGCGACGCTCAACCGCTTCAAGGATGCGGTCAACACGGTGCATTCCGGCCAGGAATGCGGCATGTCCTTCGAGAATTACCAGGACATGCGTGCCGGCGACGTCATCGAGTGCTACCGCGTCGAGGTCGTGCAGCGCACGCTCTGAGCGCACAAGGCGCACGCAAGCTTTGGCCGTTCCCGCACGCGGGAGCGGCCTTTTCACGGGAGCGCGCGGTCCAAGCCCGTTCGCTCCGGTCGCGGCCGGCCCCGATGCCCCCAGGTGTGGGCGGGGCCTTGAAGGTTTGATTGCATGAAGAACAAAGCGAGCTCGGGCGGCGGCCCGAGCCAGCGCCAGCTGCGCGTGGGCGAGCTGGTGCGTCATGCCCTCGCCGAGGTACTGGCGCGGGGCGACGTGCAGGATCCGGCGCTGACGCGGGTGGTCATCACTGTGCCGGAAGTGCGCATGAGCCCGGACCTGAAGATCGCCACCTGCTATGTCATGCCGCTCGGCGGCAAGGACCCGAAGGCGGCGATCGCGGCGCTGGCAACCAATGCCAAGCCGCTGCGCGGCGAGATCGGCCGCCGCCTCGCGCTGAAATCCATTCCCGAGCTGCGCTTCCGCATCGACACCTCGTTCGAGGAAGGCTCGCGCATCGACGCCCTGCTGCGCCTGCCGCAGGTGAAGCGCGACCTCGATGGCCCCGAAAACGACCCGAACGACCAAGAGGACGCGGTATGAACGCCCCGCTCGACCCCACCCGCCTTCATGACGATGCCCCCGTTGAAACCCCCGTCGACGCTCCCCCCGTGCCGCCCACCGACGAGGCCCGCGAGGCCCCGCGCAAGCGCCGGCCCAAGCGCGACGTCGATGGCTGGGTGCTGCTCGACAAGCCGGTCGGCATGACCTCGACCCAGGCGGTCGGGGCGGTGAAATGGCTGTTCCAGGCCAAGAAGGCCGGCCATGCCGGCACGCTCGACCCGCTCGCCTCCGGCTGCCTGCCGATCGCGCTCGGCGAGGCGACCAAGACCGTTCCTTTCGTCATGGATGGGCGCAAGGTCTATCGCTTCACCGTGCGCTGGGGCATCGAGACCGACACCGACGACAGCGAGGGCCAGCCGACGGAGACCTCCGAGCTGCGCCCGACGCGCGAGGCGATCCTCGACCTGCTGCCCGGCTTCCGTGGCGAGATCGAACAGGTGCCGCCGAACTATTCTGCCCTCAAGATCAATGGCGAGCGCGCCTATGACCTCGCCCGCGACGGCGTCGAGGTCCAGCTCGCCGCGCGCACCGTGGTCATCCATTCGCTCGACCTGGTCGACCAGCCGGACGCCGATCATGCGGTGTTCGAGGCGGAATGCGGCAAGGGCACCTATGTGCGCTCGCTGGCCCGCGATTTCGGCCGGGCGCTGGGCGCGCGCGGCCATATCTGCGCCCTGCGCCGCACCCGGGTCGGCACCTTCCCCGAGGAGGAACTGATCCCGCTGGCCAAGCTGCGCGAAGTGTCCGAGGCGATGGACGACGCGCCGCCGAGCTACGCCCTGCGCCCGGTGGAGATCGGGCTGGAGAGCCTGCCGTCGCTGCGCGTCTCGTCTTCCGACGCCGCCCGCCTCGCCCATGGCCAGCCGATCATCCTGCGCGGGCGCGACGCGCCGGTGCTGGAGGGCCCGGTCGCCATCACCGCCGGCGGCCGCCTCATCGCGCTGGGCGAGGCCGAGGCCGGCGAGATCCACCCCAAGCGGATCTTCCTTTCCGGCAAGTAAAGGACGGGGTGGGCGCGAGAATTCCCGCTCGGCTGTCGCTCCCAGCTTTCACTAGCGCCCCCAACGTTTTCGTGTATGGTGCGCGCGCGTCGCGGACCCCTCGTCCGCGCGAACCCATTGTTGCATCGACCGTGCTGGACGACATCCCGGCTTGGCCGGCCTCAATGGCCCGAAGCGGCGCGCAGGCGCTTCTTCACCCCCTCCCTTATGGAAAAGGAGATCCCGATGTCGATCACTGCCGAGCGCAAGCAGGCGCTCATCAAGGAATACGCCACCAAGCCGAACGACACCGGCTCGGCCGAAGTGCAGGTTGCGATCCTCACCGAGCGCATCAGCAACCTTACCGGCCACTTCAAAGGCCACGCGAAGGATAATCATTCCCGCCGCGGCCTGCTCAAGATGGTTTCGGCCCGCCGCGGTCTTCTCGATTATCTCAAGAAGACCGAGGAAGCCCGCTACAAGTCGCTGATCCAGCGCCTGGGCATCCGCCGCTGAGCTGACATGCGAGGCTCGCGCCGCTCTGGCGCGGGCCTCGCACGCTGAAAGACGGCGCGGGCGGATGACCCGCCGCGCTGAAGACGCAAGATGTGGCGGGCATGGGGCTCGCCGCGACCGATAGTGAAGCGGCGCGCCATGGCAGGATCGCCGGAGACTCGTGGTCCCCCACTGGGGACCCCGTGGCGGCGCCTTGCCAAAGGCCGCCCCATCGCCGGAGTCTCTCGCCGTCTTGCCCATGGCCCCGCTTCGGAAAGCCAGAGACAGACATGTTCGATATTCACCGCGAGGAACTCGACTGGGGCGGGCGCACGCTCACCCTCGAGACCGGCCGCATGGCGCGCCAGGCCGATGGCGCCGTGCTCGCGACCTATGGCGACACCACCGTGCTCGCCACCGCCGTTTCCGCCAAGAGCGCCAAGCCCGGCCAGGACTTCTTCCCCCTGACCGTGAACTACCAGGAAAAGACCTACGCCGCCGGCCGCATCCCGGGTGGCTACTTCAAGCGCGAAGGCCGCCCAAGCGAGAAGGAGACGCTTGTCTCCCGCCTGATCGATCGCCCGATCCGCCCGCTCTTCGCCGACGGCTACAAGAACGAGACGCAGGTCGTCATCACCGTCCTCTCGCACGACCTTGAGAACGATCCCGACATCGTGGCGCTGGTCGCCGCCTCCGCCGCGCTCACCCTGTCCGGCGTGCCGTTCATGGGCCCGATCGGCGGCGCCCGCGTCGGCTTCATCGACAATGAATACGTGCTGAACCCGACCACCGACGAGGTCAAGGAATCGGCGCTCGACCTCGTGGTTGCCGGCACCGGCGACGCCGTGCTGATGGTCGAGTCCGAGGCCAAGGAGCTCTCCGAGGAAGTGATGCTCGGCGCGGTCATGTTCGGCCACCGCCACTTCCAGCCGGTGATCGACGCCATCATCCGCCTCGCCGAGAAGGCCGCCAAGGAGCCGCGCGACTACACCGCGCCGGACCATTCGGCGCTGGAAGCGGACGTGCGTGGCCTGATCGACGGCGATCTGCGCGCCGCCTACAAGATCGTGCGCAAGCAGGACCGCTACGCGGCGGTCGGCGAGGCCAAGGCGAAGGCCAAGGCGCATTACGCCGCCCTCGCCGCCGAAGGCAAGCCAGTGCCGGACGCCCAGGTTCTGGGCGAGGTGCTCAAGGAGCTTGAGGCCAAGATCGTCCGCTGGAACATCCTCGACGAGGGGATCCGCATCGACGGCCGCGACACCAAGACCGTCCGCCAGATCGTCGCCGAGGCGAGCGTTCTGCCGCGCGCCCACGGCTCGGCGCTGTTCACCCGCGGCGAGACGCAGGCCCTCGTGGTCGCCACGCTCGGCACCGGCGAGGACGAGCAGTTTATCGACAGCCTGGAAGGCACCTATAAGGAGCGCTTCCTGCTGCACTACAACTTCCCTCCCTTCTCGGTCGGCGAGACCGGCCGCATGGGCTCGCCCGGCCGCCGCGAAATCGGCCATGGCAAGCTTGCCTGGCGCGCCATCCGCCCGCTGCTGCCGCCCGCGCACGAGTTCCCCTACACGCTGCGCGCGGTGTCGGAGATCCTCGAGTCGAACGGCTCCTCCTCCATGGCGACCGTCTGCGGCACCTCGCTCGCGTTGATGGACGCCGGCGTGCCGATGCGCCGCCCGGTGGCCGGCATTGCCATGGGCCTCATCCTTGAGGGCGAGAAGTTCGCCGTGCTCTCCGACATCCTCGGCGACGAGGATCACCTCGGCGACATGGACTTCAAGGTGGCCGGTACCGACAAGGGCGTCACCGCCCTGCAGATGGACATCAAGATCGCCGGCATCACCGAGGAGATCATGAAGGTCGCCCTCACCCAGGCGAAGGACGGCCGCATCCACATTCTCGGCGAGATGAACAAGGCGCTCACCGGCGCCCGTTCCGAGCTCGGCGAGCATGCGCCGCGCATCGAGGTGATCCAGATCCCGGTCGACAAGATCCGTGAAGTGATCGGCTCGGGCGGCAAAGTGATCCGCGAGATCGTCGAGAAGACCGGCGCCAAGATCAACATCGAGGACGACGGCACGGTCAAGGTCGCCTCCGCCTCGGGCGAATCGATCAAGGCGGCGCTGAACTGGATCAAGTCCATCGCCTCCGAGCCCGAGATCGGCCAGATCTACGAGGGCACGGTGGTCAAGGTCGTCGATTTCGGCGCCTTCGTGAACTTCTTCGGCGCCAAGGACGGCCTCGTGCACGTCTCGCAGCTCGCCAAGGAGCGCGTGGCCAAGCCTTCCGACGTCGTCAAGGAAGGCGAAAAGGTGAAGGTGAAGCTGCTCGGCTTCGACGAGCGCGGCAAGACCCGACTGTCGATGAAGGTCGTTGACCAGGAGACCGGCGAGGACCTCGAAGCCAAGGCGAAGCCCGCCGAGGATGGCGAGACCGGCACCGCCGAGTGATCGGCCTCTGATTTCCAGAGTTCGAGCGGGGCGCCTTCGGGCGCCCCGTTTGCGTTTGGGCGTTCGGTATCACGGCGCTTGCAGAACGCCGTCAGTCATAGGCTGAGAGCGCCCCCGCTACCGCGTCGCGGTTCCAGCCGGACGCCAGCGCCAGGGTGAGCAGCAGGCGGGCCTTTACCCCGGTCAGCAGCCCGGCGGAGAGCGCGCCGCGCGCGAGGAGGTCGATTTCCGAGCCGGGATAGGCATAGGTGCGCTCGAACACCGGCCCGGCCAGCGTCCGGCTGGCGATCACCACCGGCATCCCCGCGGCGACCTCGCCGACGATGTCGGCCATCGCCGCCGGTACATGGCCCGCCCCTGCCCCCTCGATGACGAGGCCAGCAAAGCCGAGGCCCGGCACCGCCCGCAGCAGCCTTCCATCGTCCCCCATCGCAATCTTGAGAAGCGCTACCGGCGGCAGTGCGCCCATGCCGGCCGCCAGAGCCGGAAGCGACGGGCGCGCCACGCGGGCGAAAATCCGCACCCGCCCTTCCGCCACCAGCCCGAGCGGGCCGGCCGTGTCCGACACGAAGGCGGAGGTGAGCGCGGTGTGCGCCTTGCGCACGAAGCGGGCCGCGTGAATCTCGTCGTTCATCACAACCAGCGTGCCGAGGCCCCGCGCGTCCGCATTGGTGGCGACGAGGGCGGCGGCGAGGAGGTTCGCCGGTCCGTCGGCCCCCGGCTGCTGCGCGCCGCGCATGGCGCCGACCACCACCACCGGGCGCGCGTCCCGCACCAGCAGGTCCAGTGCGAAGGCGGTTTCCTCGATGGTGTCGGTGCCCTGGACGACAACCGCGCCGTCAAAACCCTGCGCGAAGGCGGCGTTGATGTCGGCCGCGACCTCGGCGATGTTTTCCAGCGTCAGCGAGGCGCTGCCGACCTTCAGAGGCGAGCGCGCTTCGATCTCCGCCACCTCGACAAGGCCGGGCACGGCGGCGACCAGTTCAGCGGCGCCCAGCGTCGGCATGATGCCCCCGCCTGCGCTCGCCGTCATCGTGATGGTGCCGCCGAGGGAAAGGACGAGAAGCCGGGGACGGGGCATGGGCAACCTTGTTTCTTGCGACGGATTTTGCCGCCTCGAACGACGACCTCCCGAGGTGCCCGGCCCCCGCCCCCGCCTCGAAGGACGGCGCCAGCGACAGGGACACACTCCGAGGCGCACCGACGCGCACCTACGGGATGACGACCCGACAGCGCGGACCGGGGAAAGACACGAGGCGCCATCATAGCCGCGCGCCGCGTGCCCTGTCAGGCCCTCACGCTGCCGCGCGAATGTCCGCCAGTTCGGCCGGCATCGGCCCGCCGGTCGCCCAGTCGAGCAGTTCCACCGTGTGCACCACCGGCAGGCTTGAGCCGCCGCCGATCTGGGTCATGCAGCCAATATTGCCGGCGGCGACCAGCTGAGGCTCGGTGCGCTCGATATTGGCCACCTTGCGCGCGCGCAGGCGCTCGGCGATCTCCGGCTGGAGGATGTTGTAGGTGCCGGCCGAGCCGCAGCACAGATGCCCCTCGGCCGGCTCCAGCACGGTGAAGCCGACGCTGGCCAGCAGTGCCTTGGGCGGGGTGCGGACCCGCTGGCCATGCTGCAGCGAGCAGGCCGAGTGGTAGGCGACGCGGATGCCGGGGGCGATGACCGGGGCGGGCAGCTCATGCACCGCCAGGAACTCACTCACATCCTGCGCCAGCGCCGAGACCTTGGCCGCGCGTTCGGCATAAGCCGGCTCGGTGCGGAGCATATGGCCGTAATCCTTGATGGTGGTGCCGCAGCCCGACGTGGTCACAATGATCGCGTCGAGCCCCTCGCCCTCGATCTCGCGCCACCAGGCATCGACATTGGCGCGGGCATTGGCCAGCGCCAGATCTTCCTTGCCCATGTGATGGGTGAGCGAGCCGCAGCAGCCCCCGCCGACGGGGCGCACGATCTCCACTCCCATGCGGGTCATCAGCCGGATCGCCGCCGCGTCGATCTCCGGCCGCAACACCGGCTGGGCGCAGCCATCGAGCAGGGCAACGCGGGCGCGGCGTTCGCCCTGCGCCGGGAAGCGGCGCACGCCCTCATCGGCCGAGCGGGTCGCCGGACGGCCGGGGGCAAGGCGCAGCATCGCCGCAATCGGCCGCAGGGCCGGCACCGCCGCGAACAGGCCGGCGAAGGGCCGCGCCAGCATCGCCCCGCCAATGGCGAGGCGGAACAAGGTGCGGTTCGGCAGCACCCGCGCCAGCAGCGCGCGGGTCAGCCGATCCATCAGCGGGCGGTGATAGGTCTTCTCCACATGGTCGCGGGCATGGTCGACAAGGTGCATGTAGTGCACGCCCGAGGGACAGGTGGTCATGCAGGACAGGCAGGAGAGGCAGCGGTCGATATGCTTGGCGACCTCCTGCGTCGCCGGCCGGTCGTTCTCCAGCATGTCCTTGATCAGGTAGATGCGCCCGCGCGGGGAATCGAGTTCGTCGCCCAGCAGCACATAAGTCGGGCAGGTGGCGGTGCAGAAGCCGCAATGGACGCACGCGCGCAGCACCTGCTCGGAGCGGGCGGTCTGCGGATCGGCGAGCTGGGCGAGGGAGAAACTGGTCTGCATGGCTCACACTCCCGCATACATACGGCCCGGGCTCAGCACGCGCCCGGGATCGAAGCCGTCTTTCATCCGTGCGATCAACCCGCCGGTAAGGGCGTCGAGCGGCTGGAACACCTCCTCGCCCGCCCGTGCCGCCGCCGAGGCGCGGATCAGCGTCGCATGGCCGCCGCCAGCGTCCGTGACCGCCGCCCGCACGCGCGCGGTAAGCGGCTCGGTGCCCGGCATCTGCACCCAAACGAGGCCGCCCGCCCAATCGTAAAGGCTCATCGCCCCCATTTCGCGCAGGGCCGCGCCGATGGAAGGCCCGGCCATCGGCGCCACCGAGACGCGCCAGACGGCTTTGAGATTTTCCAGATACGCTCCCTCGTCCCCGGGCTTGCCCCGGGGACCCAGGTTTTCGGGCGCTGCGAACGGTTCCACATCGCGCACCGCTTGCCAGAAGGCGCGCGAGGCGTCGGCGTCGAGGAAGGACAGCGTGCCATGGGCGCGCAGCATTGCCTCCAGCTTGCCGCGCCGGTGGAGGATCGAGGGCTGCACCCCTTCCAGCCGCAGCGCGGTCACAGCCATTCCCGCCCTGGCGACGGCAGGAATATGCGCGGCGACCTCGGCCGGCAGATGCGCCGCGCCGGACACGTCGTAATAGGAGCCGACCGCCGAACTCATCACCCCGGCCGCCGCAGCGTCGTCGAGGCCGAGCACCAGCAGCGTCTCCACCGTTTCCGGGCGCGGCAGCACCTTGATGGTGAGCTCGGTGAAGGCGGCGAGCGTGCCATAGGAGCCCGACAACCCGCGCGGCAGGTCGTAGCCGGTGACGTTTTTCACCACCCGGCCCCCGGCCTTGAACGCCTCGGCCCGGCCGGAAACGGCGCGCAGGCCGAGCGCATGGTCGCGCGCCGCGCCGGCGCTCGGCCGGCGGGGGCCGGCGAGGTTGCAGGCGATGAGCCCGCCCAGCGTGCCGCCGCCCGACGCAACGCCCAGCAGCGGGCCGAAATCCATCGGCTCGAAGGCCAGCATCTGCCGGGAGGCCGCGACCAGCGCCTCGATTTCCGCCACCGATGTGCCGGCCCGGGCGCTCAGCACCAGCTCCTCCGGCTCATAGAGGGTGACGCCCGTCAGGCCCTTCAGCTCCAGTGTCGCATCGGTCTGGATATGCCGGCCGAGGCTCGACTTGGAGCCGCTGCCGGCGACATCGAGCGTGCGCTCATTGGCAACGGCCCAGCGTACGGCCTCCACCACATCGGCCTCGTCGCGCGGACACAGCCTCTCGCTCATCTCAGGCACCTCCGGAAAGCGCGGCGAGCCGCGCGGCATGCGTGTTGTGTTCCGCCACCACCGCTGGCAGGTCGATTGTCACCACTTCGCCATGGGAAACCACCGGGCGGCCATGGACATAGGTGAAGGCGGCGCGGCCGGGGCTGCAGAACAGGGCGGCGGCCACCGGGTCGGAGAGCCCGCCGGCAAAGGCGACATCGTCGAGCCGCAACGCGAAGAAATCCGCGCACATGCCGGGCGCCAGCGCACCGATATCGCTGCGCCCCAGCACGGAGGCGCCGCCGAGTGTGGCGAGCTCCAGCGCCTCGCGCGCGCTCATCCACTCATGATCGCGCGAGGGGTCGGCGGTGGACAGCGTGGTGTCTGGCCCCTCGGGCGGGCGCAGCGCGATCTGCAATCGCGCCAGCAGCATCGCCTGGCGCGCCTCGCCCAGCAGGTTGTTGCCGTCATTGGAGGCCGAGCCGTCGACCCCCAGCCCGACCTTCACGCCTGCGCGCCGATAGGCTTTCACCGGGGCGATGCCGGAGGCGAGGCGCATGTTGGAGGAGGGGCAGTGGCACACGCCGACCCCGGCACCGGCGAAGCAGGAAATCTCGTGCGCGTTCACATGCACGCCATGGGCGAACCACACGTCCTCGCCCAGCCAACCCAGCTCTTCCATATAGGCGACCGGCCGCTTGCCGAAGCGCTCCAGGGTGAAGCGCTCCTCGTCGATGGTCTCGGCAAGATGGGTGTGAAGCCGGACGCCCTTTTCCCGCGCCAGCGCCGCGCTGTCACGCATCAGCTCCGGCGTCACCGAAAAGGGCGAGCAGGGGGCGAGGGCGATCTGCAGCAGCGAACCGGGCGCGGCGTCGTGATAGCGGGCGATGACGCGGGCGCTGTCCTTGAGGATCTCGTCTTCGTCCTCGACGCAGTCGTCCGGCGGCAGGCCGCCCCGGGACTGGCCGAGCGACATCGAGCCGCGCGAGACCATGAAGCGCAGGCCGATCTCGCGGGCGGCGGCGATCTGGTCGTCCACCGCGCAGCCATTGCGGAACACATAGGCGTGGTCGAAGCAGGTGGTGCAGCCCGACAGGGCAAGTTCGGCCAGTCCCACCAGCGTCGCGGTGCGCGAGGCTTCCGGCGTGCGCGCCGCCCAGAGCCGGTAATGCGCCGTGAGCCAGCGGAACAGATTGACGTTCTGCGCCGCCGGAAGGTTGCGGGTCAGGGTCTGGTCGAGATGGTGGTGGGCGTTCACCAGCCCCGGCAGCACGACATGGCCCGAGAGGTCCAGCACTTTGTCGGCGGTGGCCGGCAGGGCCTCGCTGGGGCCGACCTGTTCGATGATGCCATCGCGCGCAAAAAGACCCCCGCCGGCGATCTCGCGGCGGGCACCGTCCATGGTGACGAGCACGGTGGCGTTGCGGACGAGGAGGGTGGTCATCAGAACCGCGGCAAATCGGGGAAGGGCAGCTTGCCGCCCGAGACATGCATGCGCCCCAGCTCGGCACAGCGGCGCAGCACGGGGAAGACCTTGCCGGGGTTGAGCAACGCCTCGGGATCGAAGGCGCATTTCAGCCGCTGCTGATGGTCGAGGTCGATCTCGTTGAACATGGAGGGCATGAGGTCGCGCTTCTCCACCCCCACCCCGTGCTCGCCGGTGAGCACGCCGCCCACCTCGACGCAGAGCAGCAGGATGTCTGCGCCGAAGGCTTCGGCTTTTTCCAGCTCGCCCGGCGTGTTGGCGTCGTAGCAGATCAGCGGGTGGAGGTTGCCGTCGCCGGCATGGAAGACATTGCCGCAGCGCAGCCCGTATTTTTCCGACATCTCCTCCATGCGCCGCAGCACCAGAGGCAGCGCCTTGCGCGGAATGGTGCCGTCCATGCAGAGATAATCCGGCGAGATGCGCCCCACGGCCGGGAAGGCAGCCTTGCGCCCGGCCCAGAAGGCGACGCGCTCCTCCTCGCTGGTGGAGGCGCGCAGCGTCATGCAGCCGAGCCCGTTGCCGATCTCGGCGACGCGGTCGATCAGGTGGTTCACCTCCGCCTCCGGGCCGTCGAGTTCCACGATCAGCAGCGCCTCGACATCGAGGGGATAGCCCGCGCCGAGGAAGGCTTCGGCGGCGTGCACCATCATCTTGTCCATCATCTCCATGCCGCCGGGAATGATGCCGGCGGCGATGATGGCGGCGACGCACGCCCCCGCCGCCTCCGAGGAGGGAAAACCGAGCAGCACGGCGCGCGCCGTCTCCGGCTTCTTCAGGATGCGGACAGTGACCTCCGTCACTACGCCGAGCAGGCCCTCCGAGCCGACGATGAGGCCGAGCAGGTCCAGCCCGCCGGAATCAAGGTGCTTGCCGCCGAGACGGACGATCTCGCCCGATATCAGCACCATCTCGACGCCAAGCACATTGTTGGTCGTCAGGCCGTATTTCAGGCAGTGCACGCCGCCGGAATTCTCGCCGACATTGCCGCCGATGGTGCAGGCGATCTGCGAGGAGGGGTCGGGGGCGTAGTAGAAGCCGTTATCCGCCACCGCATTGGTGATGCCGAGATTGGTCACGCCCGGCTGGGTGACGACCGTGCGGTTGGCGAAGTCGATGTCGAGGATGCGGTTGAACTTGCCCATACCGAGCAGGATGCCGTCTTCCAGCGGCAGCGCGCCGCCCGACAGCGAGGTGCCCGCCCCGCGCGGCACCACGGGGATGCCGTTGGCATTGGCATAGGCCAACACCTGGGAAACCTGCGCGGTGGTGGAGGGCAGCACCACGACGAGCGGCAGCTGGCGATAGGCCGTCACCCCGTCGCTCTCGAAGGGGCGCATCTCGGCCTCGGTGTCGATCACCCCCTCGCCAGGGACGAGGGCACGTAGATCGGCGATGATCTGGGCGCGGCGGGCCAGCACATCGGCCTTGGGCGCCGGCATGACGAGACCGGACATGGGCTTCCTCCCAACGAATGTTTTGGCAGCCACGTCTCTTGCGACGGACGCTTCCGATTTTCGAGCCATTCTAGGGAAAAGCGCGTCGCCTTCCTATGGTAAAAAAACTAGACCAAGGATGAATGTTACGTGTTCCCCCTTCCGCGCGCCGCAGCGAGGGCGATCACACAGGTTCAGGCGGGCTTGCGGACGTTTCAGGCCCCGGCTGGCCTTCCAGCCCTTGCGCGCGATCAAGGCAGCGCGCACGTCTAGCTCCTAAGGCCAATGCCAAAGGCCGCGCATCACCGCCCGGCCAGGATCAGGGAGACGCGCATGAACGAGGTCACAGAAGGCGCCGCCGAGGGGGCCACCACCGGAACACTCAGCCGCATCCGTCTGCATCTCGCCCGCTCCAAGGAATTCCCGGATGGCAGCGCCCGCCACGGCTACGAGTTCCTCGCCCCGCTGGACGGGGAAGGCCATATCGATTCGGACGCCTGGAAGGACCTGCGCGCGGCCTGCACCGTGACCCGCTTCTGGGCCAATGAGGCGCCCGAGCAGGGCAAGCTGGTGCATCGCGCCGGCGGCGTCGGCGGGTCGAGCTGGGTGTTCGACTACGAAGAGGACGCTGGCGACGACGACGAGACGGGCTACCGCTTCGGCGACCACGCCTTCGTGCCGGGCGAGTATGTCTCGCTGCGGGACGAAGACGGCGACATGCATACGTTCGTGGTGTTCTCGGTGCAGCCGGCCTGAGGGCGGGCCCTCAAAAGCCAACGGCGCAGACGCCCTTGCGGGTCTGCGCCGCTTTCTTCTGTAACGGGTCGATCAGTTCGACGTGCCGGTCCCGGCCGGCGCGGTCGGCACGGCGCTGGGGGCCGAGGCGGTTTCCGTACCGGCGGCCGGCGTCGCGGCGCCGCTCTGGGTCGTGGCGGCAGGCACGGGCACCGCCGGAACGCTCGCGGGGGTGGCAGCGGGCGTTGCCGGCGTTGCGGCGGGCGCTGCCACGGGCACCACGGCCGCAGCGGCGGGGGTCGCGACAGGTGCCTCGGCGGACGTCTCTGCGGGCTTGGGCTTGGGCTTGGCGGCCACCGCGCGCGGGCGCGGGGCGCGCTGGATCATGCCAATGACCCTGTTGTGCAGCTCGGCCGCCTTGTCGATGTTGAAATGGCTGAGCGCGCCGGAGCCCGTGAGGTCGATATTCTCGACCCGCGCGCCGGAAACCGCCTTGCCGGAGCCGCCGGCCTGGTAATAATTCACCACCTTGCCGATTTTGGATGAGGCCGTCATCGCCGTCACCGGGTCGAAGGTCACCACCAGGGGCACGGGAACGCCGGCGGCGGTCACGCGGTTCCCCATGGTGACGGCAGCGTCGGCGCCGAGCGAATGGCCGATGATGATCACGGGCGAGGCGCGGCGCTTGCCCGCCTTCGCCTGCTCCACGGCGGTGCGGGTGAGAATTTCCAGATCGACATAGGAATGCACGCTCGCCTCGACGCCGCGTGCACGCAGCTTGGCGGCGAGGTCGTCCATGCCCAGCGAGAAGATGTTGGCGAGGCCGCGCAGAAGGTAGACGCGGGGCTGGTTCTGCTTGGACTGGGCGTGGGCCGGGGCAGAGAGACCGACGACCATCAGGGCGGCAAAGGCGAGGCACACGGCCAAGACCCGCGAAAATCTCATGTCACAAATCCCGAAAAGACCGTCTGACTTCATGCTCTGGGCCCCCGACCCTTGCAAACAGATTCTAAATCGCCGCCGCTTTGCCGAAGGCATGATGCCGATGGGCAACAGTGACGAGGCGTCTCGACGCTCTTTTCGCGCCCGCCTGACGGCCTCGTGGCTGTGCGAGCGCGCAAAAGCGCCCTCTTGCCAGCGAACCGCGAGCATGCAACCCACTTGTCGGCGCGGAGTTCCCCCGCTGCGACGGTAGGTGGCGGGGGCAGGTGAGGAGCAGGCCCGGTGACAGCTAACGCGACGGCCCCGGCCGCCGGCAAGGCCTTCTACGATCACCCGCTGCGCGCCCCGGTGCTGGCGGAGCTGCACGCACGCCCCTTCGTGGCGGTGTCGACCCCCGCCCGCATCCTGCACGTCGCGTTTCTCGTCGACCGCGCCCAGGCGCTCGCCGATCGCGCCGCCTTCGCCAGCCTGTGCCTGGCGCGCGGCCAGCCGGCGCCGGGCCGTGACGCCAAGCAGCACCGCGTCGCCTTCGGCCGCTTCGTGCTGCGCTGGGAACGCCACGCCGAATTCACCACCTACACCTGGGAAGTGCCGGCCGAGGATGTCGTGGAGGGCAGCCTGCCCTTCCAGCCTTCAGGCGCCAGCCTTTCCGACGTGCTCACCCAGCTGCCGCAGCCGGGGCCCCTGCTCGTGGCGGTGGACCTGCATCTGGTGACCGACACCGCCGACGCGCTCCCGCTCGACCGGCTGTTCGACCGCACCAGCCTCGCGCGCTCGGATGTCGAGGACGGCTTCGCTGAGATCGCCACCGATTTCCAGCCCGACCCCTCCGGCTTCGTGCGGATATTGGTGCGCGATCGCGGCATGACGGACGATGCCGCCGGGGCGCTGGTGCAGCGGGTGCTGGAAATCGAGACCTACCGCACCCTCGCTCTGCTCGGCCTGCCGGAGGCGCAGCGTCTTGCCCCCACCGTGGCGCACAGCGAGCAGGAGCTTTCCGCGCTGACCGAGCAGATGCGCCAGAGCGAGGGGCTTGCCGCCAACAACAAGCTGCTCCATGCGCTGACCGGGCTCGCCGCCCAGCTGGAGGCGGACGCCGCCGCCTCGCTGTTCCGCTTCGGCGCCACCCGCGCCTATGAGGAGATCGTCTCCTCGCGCCTGCGCACCATCGGCGAGCGGCCGATCTCTGGCTATCCCACATGGCAGCAGTTCTTGCTGCGCCGGCTGCAGCCGGCGATGCGGACCTGCCAGGCCATCGAGCAGCGGCAGGCCAATCTGTCGGTCAAGCTGACCAGTGCCGCCAATCTCCTGCGCACCCGGGTCGATGTCGAGCTGGAGCAACAGAACCGCGACCTGCTGCGCAGCATGAATTCCCGCGCGCGCATGCAATTGCGCCTGCAGCAGACGGTCGAAGGCCTCTCCGTCGCTGCAATCTCCTATTACGTCATCAGCCTGCTGCATTATGCGCTGGAAGGGCTGCATGCCCGGGCCGAGGCCGCCGGGCTGCATTATGATGTCGGCGTCGCCATCGCCATCGCCGTGCCGCTGGTGGTGATTCTCATCTGGTCGGTAGTGCGCAGCATTCGCCGCGGCCACGCCGAGGAGGACGCCTGAGCGCTGCGGGCCTGCGGCTCGCGCTCTAACTTTCGCGCAACGTCGGCGCCAGCGCCGACAGGCCCTCCCGGAACGTCGGGTAGCGCAGCGCGCCGCCGAGAAGGGTATGCAGGCGGCCATTGCTCACCCGCCGGTTATCGGCCCAGAAGGACAGGGCCATGGCCGACATGCGGGGGGCGGCTTCCGCGAAGCTCTCTGGCACGGGCGGCGGCAGGCCGAGCAGTGCCGCCGCGAAGCGCACCGGCGCGCAGGAGGGCGAGGGCTCGTCATCCACCACATTCACCACCCCGTCGACGCGTTGCGCGATGGCGGCATGGATGGCGTCGGCGATGTCGTCGACATGGATGCGATTGAACACCTGCCCTTCGCGTTCGATGCAGCGGGCGGTGCCGTCCGCCATGTCGACCAGCGCGTTGCGGCCGGGGCCATAGATGCCGCCGAGCCGCAGGACCGCGACCGGCCGGCCAAGGTGGCGGCCCAGCGCCTGCCAGCCGCTTTCCGCCTCGATGCGGCGGCGCGCCCTTGGCACTGTGGCGGCGAGCGGCGCGCTCTCGTCGATCCATGCGCCGGCGGAATCGCCATAGACGCCGATGGTGGAGAGATAGACCAGCGGCCCCTTCCCTGCCGCCAGCGCCTCACCGAGCGGCCCGAGGAAGGGGTCGCCCGCCTCCCCCGGCGCGGCGGAGACGAGCACGGCGTCAGCCTCCGCGGCGGCGGCGATCACAAGCGGGGAGGGCACCCCGTCGAAGCGCAGCATCTCCATGCCGGCGCCGGGCTCACCCGAACGGCTGGTGCCGATGCGCCGGGCGAAGGCCTCGCCATGGAGGGCTATGAGGCGCCGCGCGCAATAGCCATGGCCGAGGCAGAGCAAGGTTCCGGTCATGGGGCCTCTCCCGCTGAATCAGTCGGTGCCTGCCGCCACTCCGCACTCACCTGCGCATCGGCCTCGCCGGCATGGGCGGCGCGCAGGGCCGCGAAGTCGGCTGGCGGCAGCAGGCGGGACAACGCCCACACCGCCGCGCCGCGCACCAGCGGGTGCCCGTCGCCCAGATGCCGCTCGGCCTCGACAGCGAGCCCGGCCTCGCCGGAATTGCCGATCGCCACCAGCACGTTGCGCAGGAAACGGGCGCGGCCGATGCGCTTGACCGGGCTTTTCGAGAAGCGCGCCCGGAACGCCGCATCGTCGAGCCTGGCGAGCTCGGCGAGCGTCGGGGCGCGGTTTTCGTCGCGCGCGGAAAGGCGCATTTCGCGGCCGAGCGCGGCGAACTTGTTCCACGGGCAGGCGGCGAGGCAGTCGTCGCAGCCATAGATGCGGTTGCCGACCAGCGGGCGCAACTCGCGGGGGATGGCGCCCTTCAGCTCGATAGTGAGATAGGAGATGCAGCGGCGCGCATCGATGCGGTAGGGCGCGGGAAAAGCCCCGGTCGGGCACGCGTCGAGGCAGGCGCGGCACGAGCCGCAATGGTCGACTTCCGCATCGTCCGGCGGCAAGGCGAGGTTGGTGGCGATGGCACCAAGAAACAGCCATGAGCCCTTGTCGCGCGAGACGAGGTTTGTGTGCTTGCCCTGCCAGCCGAGCCCGGCCGCCTCGGCGAGCGGCTTTTCCATCAGCGGCGCGGTGTCGACGAACACCTTGACCTCGACCGTCCCCGCCGCGCCCGCGCGCGGCACGAAGCGCGAGGCGATGCGCTTGAGCTTGCCCTTGATGAGCTCGTGATAATCGTCACCGCGGGCATAAACCGAGATCGTGCCCCGCGTGGGCTGGCCGAGCAAAGCGCGGGGGTCTTCGTCCGGCCCGTAATTCAGCCCGAGCATCAGGATGGAAGCGACGTCCGGCCACATATTGGCGGGCGCAGCACGGCGCGCGGCGGTATCGGGCATCCAGTCCATCTCGCCATGCGCGCCCTCGCTGATCCACTGAATGAGGCGCGGGCCGGCATGGGGGATGGCGTCGGCCCTCGCGATCCCCATCGCGTCGAAGCCCTCTTCGCGGGCCAGCGCGAACAGATAGTCCCTGGCCGCCTCCGGCGTCAGAAATCCAGATCCGCGTAGCACGGTGCCGGCGGCATGCCCGCCATCGTCAGCGCGAGCAGGGGCCGGAACGCGGGACGCGACTTGATGCGCGCGTACCAGATCTTCGCTCCCTCATCCTCTTCCCAGGGCACGTCGCCGAGATAGTCGACGCTGGAGATATGCGCGGCGGCGGCGAGATCGGCATAGGTCATCCGGTCGCCGGCGAGCCAGTTCCTCGCCTTCAGCAGCCAGCCGATATACTGCAGATGATAGCGGATATTGGCCCGCGCCGCGCGGATGATGGCCATGTCGGGAGGGCCGCCGCCGAGTTCGCGCGGGGTGTAGCGCTTGTACACCTTCTCGCGCACCAGCGGCTCGGACACTTCGGCGTAGAATTTGTGGTTGAACCAGGAACTGAGCCGGCGCACCTCGACCCGCTCGCCGATATGCACCGGCATCAGGCGGCGGGCACCGAGCGCGCTGCCACGGGTCTCGTCGAGATATTCGGTGATCGGGTCGATGCCCGGCACCACGAAGCCGTCATCCTCCACCAGCACGGGGGTGGCGCCTGCGGGGTCGAGCATCAGGAAATCGGCCCGGCGCTCCCAGACCCGCTCTTCGATCAGTTCCGGCTCGATGCCCATCTCGCTGAGGGCGAGACGCACCAGACGCGAATGGGCGCAGAAGGGATGGTGATAGAGCTGCATTTTCCGGGAGGGTTTTGCGGACCGTCGGCAGGCGGCGCCTGAAATCGGTCTAGAAGGGTTCGCGCCTCATCGCAAGCCATAGCGGCGTGAACATGGCGGGCCGGGCGGCCAGGGACGGTGAACCCGGCGGTGGTTTTCGGGTTATGGTGTCCACGGGGTTAACAAAGGAGGGCAACGCCGTGGAAGACGCAGGGCAAACCGAGCCGCCGCACGGCATCTTCGTCTGGAACGAGCTCAATAGCCGCGACATCCCGGCCGCCAAGGCGTTCTATGCCGCCGCGCTGGGCTGGACCTTCGATGCGATGCCTATGGAAGGCGGGCCGGAGTACTGGATCATCCGCCAGGGCGACAGGCAGGTGGGCGGCATCTTCCCCCTGCAGGGGCCGGAATTCGACGGCGTGCCGGAGCACTGGCTGTCCTATATCGCGGTCGACGACGTCGACGCCCGGTGCGAGAAGGCTCTGGCCGCCGGCGGTACCCTGCTGCGCGCGCCTTTCGATGTCCCCGACGTCGGTCGAGTGGCGATCGTGCGTGATTCGCAGGGCGCCGTCGCCGGCTGGATGACGCCGAAAATGTGACCCGACCGGCGCGTTCCTGGCGCGTTGGACAACTTCTAACCTACCGTTATTCCAGACGATTCGGTCGACCCGTAACGCCTGTGCCATATATACGGCGTAAACAGGCCGCGCGGTCGCCGCGTCTCTTTCACGCCTATCCCTGGGGAAGATCGACACGATGCAGTTCCACATCCCGGTTCCCGCCATTCGCGCCTGCGGCTTCTCCCTACGCGAGGGGAGTCCCGAGTTCGACGATGTGGGCGCCGGGCTCGACGAGGCCGAAGCGCTGGATGTCGATATGGTGGAGCTTCCGGTCTATGCGTGGCACCTCGTGGTCGAAGGGCGCATCCTCGACAACCGTCTGAAGGATCTCGTGCAGGCGCTCAAGGGGCGCCGGCTCGGCTACAGCGTGCATGGCGCGCTGGCCATCAACCTGATGGACCTGCCCGAGCGGCTGGCGCGGCACGAGCAGGTGCTCGCCGCCCATATCGACATCGCCGCCGCCGTCGGCGCCCAGCACCTCGTCGTCCATGCCGGCTTCGTGCGTGACCCCGACGACGACCTCGAAGTGGCCTATTCGCGCCAGCGCGACGCCCTCGCCCGTGCCGGCGACCGTGCGTCGGCCAAGGGGGTGACGCTGTGCGTGGAGAACATCTTCCGCTTTATCAACGTGCGCGAGACGGCGACCCCGGCCAAGCTCGCCGGCGAACTGGCGGCGATCGACCATCCGGCGGTGAAGGCGACGCTCGATGTGAGCCACGCCTATATACGCTGCACCGATGCGCGGCTCGACCCCATCGCCGAGATGGCGGCACTGGCGCCGCATGTCGCCCATTTCCACCTGCACGATTCCTTCGGCCGCCCCAATGAGCGCCGGCCGGGCGACCTGTGGTTCTACGACCCGGCCGAGGCGGTGGCCTTTGGCGAGGGCGACCTGCATCTTCCGATCGGCTGGGGCGGCATCGACTGGGACAGTGTGGTGCAGATGGTGCGCCCGCCGGCTGGCGCGGTCGCCATGCTGGAACTGAACCCGCGCCACTGGCGCGAACTGGGCGACCAGGTGGGGGTGCTGCGGGCGCTCGCCGGGCGTTTCCAGCCGGCTTTCGCGCCCGCCCCCTAGGGCGACAGGCCTCCATGGGGCCTCGCGCCGGGCGAGGCTTTTGCGCAGCGCATGTTTTCCGCGCACGCTGCTTCTTGCGGCGGAAACGGCCGCCCCCTATATCGGCCACGAACGGCGCGGATAGCGTCGTACCCAATTGTTTGGGGGCCGGTCCGGGGGCACGGCATTCAGTCCGTTCCTCTCCGGGTGCTTCAAGAAGGTCCGGCCGGCCTGCCGGAAGGAGAAACATATGTCTAAAGTCATCGGCATCGATCTCGGCACGACCAATAGCTGCGTCGCGGTCATGGAAGGCTCGACCCCGAAGGTGATCGAGAACGCGGAAGGCGCGCGTACCACGCCCTCCATCGTCGCCTTCACCGAGGATGGCGAGCGCCTCGTCGGCCAGCCGGCCAAGCGCCAGGCGGTCACGAACCCCGAGCGCACCTTCTTCGCGGTGAAGCGCCTTGTCGGGCGCCGCTATGAAGACCCCATGGTCGAGAAGGACAAGAAGCTTGTCCCCTACCAGATCGTGCGCGGCGACAATGGCGATGCGTGGCTGGAATCGGACGGCAAGAAGTATTCGCCCTCGCAGATTTCCGCCTTCACCCTGCAGAAGATGAAGGAAACGGCGGAGGCCTATCTCGGCGCCAAGGTCGACAAGGCGGTCATCACCGTCCCGGCCTATTTCAACGACGCCCAGCGCCAGGCCACCAAGGACGCCGGCCGCATCGCCGGCCTTGAAGTGCTGCGCATCATCAACGAGCCGACGGCGGCCGCCCTCGCCTATGGCCTCGACAAGAAGCAGGCCGGCACGATCGCGGTCTACGATCTCGGCGGCGGCACCTTCGACGTCTCGATTCTGGAAATCGGCGACGGCGTGTTCGAGGTGAAGTCCACCAATGGCGACACCTTCCTGGGTGGCGAAGACTTCGACATGCGGCTCGTCACCTATCTCGCCAACGAGTTCAAGAAGGAGCAGGGCATCGACCTGCGCAACGACAAGCTCGCCCTCCAGCGGCTGAAGGAAGCCGCCGAGAAGGCCAAGATCGAGCTGTCGAGCGCGGCCCAGACCGAGATCAACCTGCCGTTCATCACGGCGGATGCCTCCGGTCCCAAGCACCTGACCATGAAGCTCACCCGCGCGAAGTTCGAGGCGCTGGTGGACGACCTAATCCAGCGCACCATGGAGCCCTGCAAGAAGGCGCTCAAGGATGCCGGCCTCACCGCCGGGCAGATCGACGAGGTCGTTCTCGTCGGCGGCATGACCCGCATGCCCAAGGTGCAGGAAGTGGTGAAGCAGTTCTTCGGCAAGGAGCCCCACAAGGGCGTCAACCCGGATGAAGTGGTCGCCATTGGCGCCGCGATCCAGGCCGGCGTGCTCGCGGGCGACGTGAAGGACGTGCTGCTGCTCGACGTGACCCCGCTCTCGCTCGGCATCGAAACCCTGGGCGGCGTGTTCACCCGCCTGATCGACCGCAACACCACCATCCCGACCAAGAAGAGCCAGGTCTTCTCCACCGCCGAGGACGGCCAGACGGCGGTGACGATCCGGGTCTTCCAGGGCGAGCGCGAAATGGCGGCGGACAACAAGATCCTCGGCCAGTTCGATCTCGTCGGCATTCCGCCGGCGCCGCGTGGCGTGCCGCAGGTCGAGGTCGCCTTCGACATCGACGCCAACGGCCTGGTCAATGTCTCGGCCAAGGACAAGGGCACCGGCAAGGAACAGCAGATCCGCATCCAGGCTTCGGGCGGCCTGTCGGATTCCGACATCGACAAGATGGTGAAGGACGCCGAGGCGCACGCCGAGGAAGACAAGAAGCGGCGTGCCGCCGTCGAGGCCAAGAACCACGCCGAGGCGCTGATTCACTCGACCGAAAAGTCGCTCGCCGATTATGGCGACAAGGTCGGCGCGCCGGAGAAGGCCGCCATCGAGACCGCCCTCGCCGACCTCAAGGCGGCGATGGAAGGTGACGATGGCGAGGCGATCGTCACCAAGACCAACACGCTGGCGCAGGCGTCCCTCAAGCTCGGCGAGGCGATGTACGCTTCCCAGCAGGGCGATGCCGGCGGTGGTGACGAGGCGCCGAAGGACGACGTGGTGGACGCCGAGTTCACCGAGGTCGACGACGACAAGAAGAAGTCGGCCTGACCGACATCTGAGCGCCGCCCCCGGATTCCGTTCCGGGGGCGGATTTCTTTCCGTGGCCGCGCGGCGGGTGCCACAGCCGCCACGGGTCAGCGTAAGCCCGGCACGCAGGATCACGGCCGGGGCGTCCGGCAGGTTTCCTGCATGGCGGCCAGGACCGCCCGCTGCGGGATGCGCCGGCGGCGGCCAACGATGCGACGGCACAGCGACCCATGTCCAAGACCGACTATTACGAACTCCTCGAAGTCACCAAGACCTGCAGCGATGGCGAGCTGAAAAGCTCCTATCGCAAGCTCGCGATGAAGTGGCATCCGGACAAGAATCCGGGCAATGGCGATGCCGAGCTTCGCTTCAAGGAAATCAGCCAGGCCTATGAGGTCCTCAAGGACCCGCAGAAGCGCGCCGCCTATGACCGATTCGGCCACGCTGCCTTCGATGGCGGCATGGGCGCGCCGGGCGGGCCGGGCTTCGGCTCCGATTTTGCTTCCACCTTCTCCGATATTTTCGACGATCTGTTCGGCATGTCCGGCGGCCGGCGCGGCGGCGCCAGCGGCGGGGGGCGCGGCGGGCGCGAGCGCGGCGCGGACCTGCGCTACAACATGGAAATCACGCTGGAGGAGGCGTTCTCCGGCAAGGACGCCACCATCCGCCTGCCGACCTCGATCATCTGCGAAACCTGCACGGGCACCGGCGCCAAGCCCGGCACCCAGCCCACCACCTGCCGCACCTGCTCGGGTTCCGGGCGCATTCGCCAGGCGCAGGGCTTCTTCACCCTGGAGCGCACCTGCCCGACCTGCCAGGGGCGTGGCCAAGTGATCGAGGACCCGTGCCCGGCCTGCGACGGCGCCGGCCGCACCACCAAGGAGCGCACGCTCGAAGTGGGCATTCCCGCCGGTGTCGAGGACGGCACCCGCATCCGGCTCGGCAATGAGGGCGAGGCGGGGGTGCGCGGCGGCCCGCCGGGCGACCTCTACATCTTCCTGTCGCTCGCCCCGCACGATTTCTTCCAGCGCGACGGGGCGGACCTCTTCTGCCGGGCGCCGATTTCCATGGTCACGGCCGCGCTCGGGGGTACGTGCGAGGTGCCGACTATCGACGGCGAGACCACCAAGGTGAAGATTCCCGACGGCACGCAGTCCGGCAAGCGTTTCCGCCTTTCTGGAAAAGGCATGCCGGTACTGCGCAGCCGCACGCGCGGTGACATGTATGTGCAGGTTGTCGTCGAAACGCCGCAGAACCTGACGCGGCGTCAGCGCGAACTTCTGAGCGAGTTCGATGCAGAATGTTCAAAAGACACCCATCCCGAGTCGAGCGGCTTCTTCGCCCGGGTGAAGGATTTCTTTGCCGGCGACGCCGAATAAGCGGCAAAACGTAATCGGCGCGTCATCGCGAGGCCTTAACAGGAGGCCGTCCGGCCTCTACTGTTGACCCTGGTTTCCTACCGCGCCGCCCTTGCCTCGCTGCGTCGTCTCGCGGCTCTCGCCACTCTTGCGTTGCCGCGCCTTCCCGCCACGGCTTACCGGAATCGAAGTCGCATGCTCCATCGTTCTGCCTGCCCCTCGCCGAAAGAGCGGCCCGACGAAGTTCGCTTCCTCCAGTCTTGGCTGCAGAACCCGCTCCGCACCGGCGCCGTCTCGCCGTCGGGCCGGGCGCTGGCGCGCACCATGGCGAGCTATGTCGACCCCGAGCAGGACGGCCCGGTGATCGAGCTCGGCCCCGGCACCGGCCCGGTGACGGCGGCGCTCATCGCGCGCGGCGTCGCGCCGGAGCGGCTAGTGCTGATCGAGTACAACCCGGAATTCTGCAAGCTGCTGCGCCTGCGCTTCCCCGCCGCCACCGTTATCCAGGGCGACGCCTACAACATGGCGCTCACGGTAGAAAGCCACCTTGACCGCCCTTCGGCGGCCGTGGTGTCGAGCCTGCCGCTCTTCACCCGCCCCGCGCCCGAGCGCCATGGCCTGCTCGATCAGGCGTTCGGCCTGAGCACGCCGCGCGCGCCCTTCATCCAGTTCACCTATGCCGTCGTCTCGCCGGTGCCGCTGGCTCCGGAGCGCTTCGACGCCCATGTCAGCCAGCGCATCTGGGCCAACCTGCCGCCGGCGCGCGTCTGGGTGTATCGCTCCAACACGCATCACGCGGCGCCCGCGGAGTTGAACGCAGCCGAGGCGTGACGCCCGGCGCACGGTTCGCCCGGCACAAGGAGGCCCATATGCGCCTGCCCCGCATCCTCGTCTTTGCCGGCTCGATCCGTACCGGCTCGTTCTCCGCCAGCCTTGCCGGGCTGGCCGCCAAGGAACTGGCGCAGATGGCGTGCGAGCCGGTGCTGCTGTCGCTCGCCGACTACCCGATGCCGATCTATGACGGGGATCTTGAAGCGCATGAGGGTGTACCGGCCGCCGCCAGTCAGCTGCGCGACCAACTCGCGCGCGCCGACGGCGTGTTCATCGTCACCCCTGAATACAATGCCGGCCTGCCGCCTTTGCTGAAGAACGCGCTCGACTGGGCGAGCCGGGTACGCGGCGGGGAGGGTGACGCCTTCAAGGGGCCGGTTTTTGCCATCGGCTCCTCCTCGCCCGGCGGGCTGGGCGGCTATCGCGCCGCGATGATGCTGCGCCAGACGCTGGCGCTCGGCCTCGGCGCTCTCGTGCTGGCCGAGCAGGTGATGCTGGCGGGTGCGTCCAAAGCCTTCGACGAACGCGGCGACTTCCACGACGAGAAGGCGCGCGAAAGGTTGCGCGCCGTGATGACAACGCTTATCGAGCAGGCGGCGCTGCGGGCGGGTCTGCGCGCCTGAGCGCGGAGACGTCTTCATGCACGCCCCTGTTTCCGATCCGCGCGACCGGCTCATCGTCGCGCTCGACCTGCCCTCGGTCGGTGCGGCGGAAAGCGTTATTTCCCGGCTGGGCGACACGGTGAGCTTCTACAAGATCGGTTATGAACTCGGCTTCGCCGGCGGCCTCGGCCTTGCCCGCGAGCTGGTCGCCGATGGCCGCAAGGTGTTCATCGACTTCAAGCTGCACGACATCGGCAACACGGTGGCGCGCGGCGTCGCCAGCCTGGCCGGGCTCGGCGCCAGCTTCGCCACCGTGCATGCCTATCCCCAGACCATGCGCGCGGCGATGGAAGGCAAGGGGGCGAGCCCGCTGCGCATTCTCGCCGTCACCGTGCTCACCTCCTATGACGAGGGCGACCTCGCCGAGGCCGGCTATGGCGCCGGCGTCGCGCAGACCGTGGCGCGCCGGGTGGCGCAGGCGCGCGAGATCGGCATTGACGGCATTGTCTGCGCCCCGACCGACGCCGCCTCGGTGCGGGCCGCGCTGGGGCCGAAGGGCGCCATCGTCACCCCCGGCGTGCGCCCGGACGGCACGGCGGCCGGCGACCAGAAACGTATCGCCACGCCGTTTGCCGCCATTCGCGCCGGTGCCGACCATCTCGTGGTCGGCCGGCCCATCGTCGCCTCGCCCGATCCCGCCGCCGCCGCCCGCGCGGTGCAGGCCGAGATCGCCCGCGCGCTTTCCTGAACCGACGCAGAAGGACCGAGAACAATGGCCAAGGGCTACTGGATCAGCCGCCTCGATGTGCACGATGCCGACGGCTACAAGCCCTATCTGCAGGGCGCGGAACCGGCGATCGCCTCCTTTGGCGGGCGCTTCCTGGTGCGCGGCGGCACGCCGGGGGCGCTGGAGGGCACCGCCCGCGCGCGCAACGTCGTGGTCGAGTTCAAGGATTTCGAGACCGCGCGCGCCTGCTTCCAATCGCCGGAATATCAGGCCGCCTACACCCACCGCGTCGCTTCCTCGGAGGGCGAGCATCTCATTATCGAGGGCTATGAAGGCGACCAGCCGGCGGCGGCGACGCTTTCCGGCGCGGCGGACGGACCCGGCACCGGCTATTGGGTCATGCGGATCGACGTGCACGACATGGAAACCTACAAATCCTATGTCGCTGCTGACGCCATCGCCATTGCCAAATATGAGGGGTGGTTCGTGGTGCGCGGTGGACGTCACGAGGGCGTGCATGGGCAGGCCCGCTCGCGCAACGTGCTGGTCGCGTTCAAGGATCTGGCGACCGCGCTGGCCTGCTATCACTCGCCGGAGTATCAGGCTGCGCTTGCCTTCCGCAGCAAGGCGGCCGTGGCCGAGGTGATCGCCATCGCCGGCGTGTGACGGCGCTCGCTGTTCCGCGAAATGACTCGGCGCCTCGGCGAGAGAGGGCGCAGAAGGGACAAAGGCGCATGCTCGCAGGCCTTTGTGGGGTTCACTGGCGTGCGGGCGATGGACAAGCCGAAAGAGTCCTGCTATGTGCGCTCACCCTGATTGGCTGCCCGCCGTCCCGTAGGTTTCGGGAGACCCGCGCCAATCGCCAGACTTCAATGATACGCGATACGCGAAGCACGAAAGAGGAAGACACGTGCAGGTTCTCGTTCGGGACAACAACGTCGACCAGGCCCTCAAGGCTCTGAAGAAGAAGATGCAGCGCGAAGGCATCTTTCGCGAGATGAAGCTGCGCGGGCATTACGAGAAGCCTTCCGAGAAGCGCGCCCGCGAGGAGGCTGAGGCCGTCCGTCGCGCGCGCAAGCTGGCCCGCAAGCGCGCCCAGCGCGAGGGCCTGCTGCCCTCGAAGCCCAAGGTCGTTCCCGGCGCTCCCCGCTGAGACGACGCCGCGCGGCCCTGCCCCGGTCGGCAGGACGCGAGAGATTTCCACCCCTGCCGGATCGGCGGGGCTGAGCTATAGAAGCGCGGTGACGCAAGTCGCTGCGCTTTTTGCGTCTGGAGAATCGGCCGCATGACATCCCCTTGCCGCATGTCGGACCTGCGCGAGGTTCCCGCTTTCGCCGCCGTGGTGGCCGAGCGCGTCTGGCGGGCCTGGTGGGAGGCGAAGGGCGTGCCGCTCGCCGCCCTGCGCGCCCGGCTCGACGAGAGCTTCGGCCCGGGCGTGGTGCCATCGACCTTCGTCGCCCATGAACAGGACCGCTTCCTCGGCTGTGTCGCCCTCATTGCCGCAGATGTCGACCTGCGCCCGGCGCTGACGCCCTGGGTGGCGGCGCTCTGGGTGGAGCCGGACGCAAGGCGGCAGGGGATCGGCGCGGCGTTGGTGGTGCGCGCGACCGAGGCAGCCTTCGCCGCAGGTCATGAATGCGTGTATCTGGCGGCGGAAGAGCGACGGGCGTCCTATTACGCCGGACGCGGCTGGACGCTCCTGGAACCCGACGTCGAGGGGCTGGAAATCTTTGTCCGGCGGAACGGATAGAGCACGCGCCGATCAGCCTGGCGCCGCTACTGAGCGAACAAAGCGTTTTTTGTCATAGGGTTGGAAGGCGGATGCCCCGCAGCCGGAGCGCGCGCTACTGGCGATTATAGGGAATGGTGTACTCGCCGCCACGGATGCGCTCGGCCAGCCGCTCGGCGAAACCGGCGGCGGCTTCCTCGCCATAGGTGGCGACCATGGAGCGGATGGCGGTGAACAGCGCCGCCTGCGCGAGGCAGTCCTCGTCGAGCCCGTCATAGACGGCCTCGTTCCACGCCTCATCGAGATAGGCAAGCGCGGCATGGCGCTCGTCCTCGTGAGCCTGGTCGGCCTTGTCGTCGATATCGAGCGTTCCAGGAAGCTGAGACAAACCAAATCCTCCGCGTGCCGAGTTCCCGCCCCGCGGGGCACGCAACACCCGAACCTTAGCATGCCCCGCCGGTACGTCCGCCCAAGAATTGAAGGACGGTTAATTTGACGCGGCATAAATGCGACAGGTGTGACATAATCGTTCGACGAGCACCGGCTGCGGTGCGCCTCAGTTGCTGCCGTAGCGGGTCGCGACATCGCGGGCGAGCTTGGCGCCGGTCTCCAGATAACGCTGGCTGGCCAGTTCCGCCGAAGGCGTGCACACGCGGTAGACTTGCCGGTAGCTCTCATAGCCGGTGTTGAAGGCGCCGGTGAGCTGGCCGCGCCGGTCGCCCGAGGGCGCCTCGATGTCGAGCATTCCCTGCATCTCGTCGCGCCAGCGCGTCGCTTCGGCCGCGCCGCAGAGCGGACGCAGATAATGCAGCGCACCGAGAATTTCAGCCAGATGCAGCAGCTCGGCCTCATAGGGCGGCGCGCCGCCCTGCGTCGACTGCGCCGCCGCAGGGCGCGGGGCGAGAGCGAGGCTCGCCAGCAGCAGGGCGAGCAGGAGGGGGCCGGGCGCAGTGGGTCGCATGCGGCTGTGGTGCGCCGGCGCCGCGCGGGCGTCAAGGGCCCGCACGGGCCTACTGGGCCTGCGGCGCGTCATCGGCCTGCGCCAGCAGCCAAGCGGCCTCGACAATGCCGGCGAGCCCGGGCGTCGTCTCCTGCGGCAGGGCGGCGGGGTGGAACCAGCCGACTTCCGTCGCCTCCGGCCCCACGCTGGGCTCACCATCGACCCATCGCGCGGCATGGCTGACCACGACAAAATGCGCCGTCAGCGCACCGGAAGAATCGCGCTGGATGATGTCGAGCGCACCGGCGACGCCGAGAATCTCGCAGGCGACGCCCACCTCCTCCGCGACCTCGCGGATGGCCGCCTGCGCCAGCGTCTCCCCCGGCTCGACACGGCCGCCCGGCAGCGTCCACAGGCCAAGCGAGGGCGCACGGCCGCGCCGAGCCAGCAGCACCTGCCCGTCGCGGAACACGGCAGCGCTGGTGGCGAGCACAGGTCGGATGGGGTTCGGCATGCTGGGTCTCCGGTCGGGCGATTCGGCGCTATTTAGAGCACGCGCCGATCAGCATGCATCGCACGCTGATCGGAGACGCGTTCTCTCTCTTAGAGTTAGAGGGCGATTTACCGATCAGATTGGTTCAATCTGATCGGATCGCACTCTAGCCGGATATGGGCGGCGCTCCGGCGCGGCCAGCGCTTGACCGCGCCCGATTGGAGCCGCATTCGGATCGGAAGGTTCGATTTTTGAGGGCAGCGGGAGCGGATGATGGGCAGCACGGCGCAACGCGGAACGGTTTCGCGGCACCTCGGCGCCATCGCTGCGCTGGTTGCCGGCGTGACGGCCCTCGGCACCCTCCCAGCGTTGGCGCAGGCGTCCGGGCCCAGCGGCAAGGCCGACGCGGCGGGGGTCAAATCCGATCCCGCCTGCGCCAGTCATGGCGCCGGCTTCGCCCGCCTGCCCGGCTCATCGACCTGCGTGAAGATCAGCGGCAGCGTGCAGGTCGACCTCTATTCCAGCGACATGAACAGCACGAGCCGCGTCGACGCGCTGTCACCGGGGTTGAAGAGCAGATAGGCGCGCGCGTTCAGCGCCCAAAAACGGCGAAATAGCGAGCCAACACCCCGGCATAGACGCGGGCGAGGGCGCGGACCTCGTCGATGGGCGTGGATTCGTCCACCGCATGCATGGACGTACCGACCAGCCCGAACTCGATCACCGGGCAGCAATCCTTGATGAAGCGGGCATCGGAGGTGCCCCCCGTGGTGGAAAGTTCCGGCCGCCGGCCGGTGGCCTCACGGATCGCCTCGACCACGAGGTCGACAAACGCCCCTGGGGCGGTGAGGAAGCTGTCAGAGGAGCGCTCCTCGAAGGCGAGGGCGAAACGCACCTCGTTGCCGGCCGCCGTCGTCATGCGGCGCGCGATCTCGGCGGCGAGCGTGTCCGGCGTCCACAGATCGTTGAAACGGATGTTGAAGCGCGCCCGCGCCTCGGCGGGAATGACGTTGAAGGCCGGGTTGCCGACATCGACCGAGACAACTTCGAGATTTGACGCCTGGAAATGATCGTTGCCGCCGTCGAGCGGCTCGGCCTTGAGCGCGGCGAGCAGCTTCACCATGCCGGGAATCGGGTTCTCGGCGAGGTGTGGGTAGCCCACATGCCCCTGCCGTCCATGGACCGTGAGCGTGCCCGAGAGCGAGCCACGCCGGCCGATCTTCACCATGTCGCCCAGCACCGCCCGCGAGGTGGGCTCGCCCAGCACGCAATGGTCGGTTCGCTCGTCCCGGTCGGCGAGCCAGCGCAGCAGCTTCTCGGTGCCGTTGATGGCCGGGCCTTCCTCGTCGCCGGTGAGCAGGAAGGAGACCGAGCCCGGCAGGTCCGCGTGATCGGGGTCATGGCCATGGGCGGCGGCGAAATCCAGCCCGGCGGCGATGAAGGCGGCGACGCCGCCCTTCATGTCGACCGCGCCACGACCATAGATCATCCCGTCCTGGATCGCGCCCTCGAAAGGGGGGAAGCGCCAGTGCTCGGCATTGCCCGGCGGCACCACGTCGGTATGGCCGGCAAAGCACAGATTGGGGCCGCGCCTGCCGAAGCGGGCGTAGAGATTTTCCACATCCGGCGTGTCCGGGCCGGTGAGTGTCACCCGGTGGGTGGCGAAGCCGGCATTGGACAGCAGCGCGTCGAGATAGGCCAACGCGCCGCCCTCGTGCGGCGTCACCGAAGGGCAGCGGATGAGCGTGCGCAGGATCTCGACGGGGTCGGCGGCGATTTCAGGCGAATCTGTAATATCAGACAGTATCGGATCTAAGTACGCCGCAGCCTCACTGTGAATCGGCCTTACAGCGTCTCGAAGGCCTTTTAAATATTGTATTGCTCCCGGATCGGACGACGATACTTCTGGTGCCCGATTACGCTTCGCCATCTCTAATGCCTCCGGCTATCGAACTACATTGCCGCAACCGTCGGGAGCAGGAGTTATTGGTGTTATCGCAATGGCGAGAGAGACAGTCCACTCTGCAACGGACACACATGTAGCACGATGCTTCCCACTACGCTTTATCATCGGTTTGAGGTGGCTTCGAGCCCGAGGCGCGCCCTCAGTCCCGCAGCAGGTCGTTGATCGAGGTCTTGGACCGGGTCTGCTCATCCACCCGCTTGACGATGACCGCGCAGTAGAGCGAAGGGCCGGGCTGCCCGTTGGGCAGCGGCTTGCCGGGCAGGGCGCCGGGCACGACCACCGAATAGGCCGGCACTTCGCCGACGAAGACCTCGCCGGTGGCGCGATCGACGATCTTGGTGGTGGCGGAGATGAACACGCCCATGGAGAGCACCGCGCCGCGGCGCACGATGACGCCCTCCACCACTTCCGAGCGGGCGCCGATGAAGCAGTCGTCCTCGATGATAACCGGGCCGGCCTGCAGCGGCTCCAGCACGCCGCCAATGCCGACGCCGCCCGAAAGATGCACGTTCTTGCCGATCTGCGCGCAGGAGCCGACCGTCGCCCAGGTGTCGACCATCGAGCCGGCATCGACGCGTGCGCCGAGATTCACGAAGGACGGCATCAGCACCACATTAGGCGCGATGAAAGCGGAACGGCGGACGATGGCGCCCGGCACGGCGCGGAAGCCGGCCGCGCGGAACTCGGCCTCCCCCCAGCTCTCGAACTTGGAGGGCACCTTGTCCCACCAATGGGCGCCGCCGGGGGCGCCGGGAATGGCGGTCATGTCGTTGAGGCGGAAGGAGAGCAGCACCGCCTTCTTGAGCCACTGGTTCACCACCCAGTTGCCATCTGCGCCCGGCTCGGCAACGCGCGCGGTCCCGGCGTCGAGCAGGCTGAGCGCCTCGTTCACCGCGAGGCGGATCTCGCCGCCGGTCTCGAAATTGACCTCGGCCCGGTTCTCGAAGGCGGTCTCGATGATGCTCTGAAGCTGGCTCGACATGTCACTCTCCGCTGTTCGCGGTCTTGTCCGGTCGCGGGGCGCTTCTGTCAACGGTCGAGTGGCTACATCCCCGCCCGCAGGCTGACCAGCAATGCCGTCAGATCGTCCGTCACCACGTCTATATGGGCACCGTCGCGGCCCTCATGCTCCCACGCCTCGCGGTCGGCGGGGTTCACGGCGAGGCCCGGTGGCACCACCAGAACGGTGCGCATGCCGAGCTGATGCGGCACTTCGAGATTGCGGGCGAGGTCCTCGAACATCGCCGCGCGGGTCGGGTCGACGTCGAAGCGCTGCAGGAAGCCGCGATAGGCGATCTCGTGCGGCTTGGGGTGGAACTCGGAGGAGACGATGTCGTGCACATCGGCGAAGTGGTCGGAAATGCCGAGCTTGGCGAGAACCTGCTCGGCATGGCCGCGCGAGCCGTTGGTGTAGACCAGCTTGCGCCCCGGCAGCGCGCCCAGCGCTTCCCCGAGCGCCGGGGCGGCGTTGAGGCTGGCGAGGTCGATGGCGTGGACGTGGGCGAGAAAATCGTCCGGATCCATCGCGTGCTCGATCATCAGCCCGCGCAGCGAAGTGCCGTATTTCCGGTAATAGCCCTTCTGCAGCGCGAACGCCTCGTCGAGCGTCAGGCCGAGGAAGTTGGCGATATAGGCGCGCATCTTCATGTCGATCTGCCGCCACAGGTCGAGCCCGGGCGGATAGAGCGTGTTGTCGAGGTCGAACACCCACGTCTCGACGTGGGAGAAGTCGGTGCGCGAGACGTCGACGGGCGATGGGGCGGCAGCGGGGGATAGCGTCATGGCTTCCTCCATAGCGAATGCCGGCCGTCCGGGCGAGGCCTTCGTCATCCCGGCCCCGTCACGCCGTCATACCGAGTGACGTTTACATCGGCGGGACCAGGGATGACGTACTGCCGCTCACCGCGTGATGAGCGTTCCCGCGCCGTGGTCGGTCAGCAGTTCCAGCAGCACCGCATGCGGCACCTTGCCGTCGAGGATCACCACCCCCTCTACGCCCTGTTCCAGCGCGTAGATGCAGGTTTCCACCTTCGGGATCATGCCGCCGGAAATGGTGCCGTCGGCAATCAGCGCGCGGGCCTGCGCGATGGTCAGCTCCTTGATGAGCTGCTTGTCAGCGTCGAGCACGCCGGGCACGTCGGTCAGCAGCAGCAGCCGCTTGGCGTCGAGTGCCCCGGCGATGGCGCCGGCGAAGGTGTCGGCATTGACGTTGAAGGTGCCGCCCCCCTTGCCAGTGGCCAAGGGGGCGAGGACCGGAATCAACTCGCGGCCGAGGATCTGGTCGAGCACGGTGGTGTCCACCGTCTCCGGCTCGCCGACGAAGCCGAGGTCGATCACCTGCTCGATGTTCGAATCGGGGTCGCGCACCGAGCGCGTCACCTTGGAGGCAACGACCATGTTGCCGTCCTTGCCGGAAAGGCCCAGCGCCTTGCCACCGGCCTCATTAATGAAGCCGACGAGCGATTTGTTGATCGAACCGGCCAGCACCATCTCGACGATCTCGACGGTGGCTTTGTCGGTGATGCGCAGCCCGGCGGCGAATTCCGACTTGATGCCGAGCTTGGCCAGCATGGCGCCGATCTGCGGGCCGCCGCCATGCACCACGACCGGGTTCACGCCGGACTGTTCGAGCAGCACGATGTCCTGCGCAAAATCCCGCGCCACCTGCTCGTCGCCCATGGCGTGGCCGCCATATTTCACCACGATGACGGCGTCGTCATAGCGCTGCATGTGCGGCAGCGCCTGCACCAGCACGCGGGCCTTGGTGTGGTCGTCGATGGTCTCGGCGGTGGTCTCGGCGGTCATGGCGGGTCCGTGCACGGGGAGCGGGGTCAGGGACGGCGCGAAGGGCCGCGCGGGCGGCCGGATCGGGGAGTGCACTTCTAGCCGATTTCAATGACGCTTCTCAATCATCGCCTTGTGTCGCAGGCATGGCCGCGTGCCGGGCGGGCGTGCAAGCCATGGCTTGCAGCGGCGAACCTGTCCGACGGCTCGTGCGCATGCCATATCCAGCCCATGGACACGCCCTCCACCCGCAAGCCGCTCAAGGCCCGCTTCGTCGAAGGCTCGACCCTGCGCCATGTCGCGACCATGACGGCGGCCGGCTCGGTCGGCCTCATGGCGGTGTTCGTCGTCGACCTTTTGAACCTGTTCTACATCTCCATGCTCGGCGAGGAGGAACTCGCTGCGGCCATTGGCTATGCCGGCACGGTGATGTTCTTCACCACCTCGGTGGGCATCGGGGTGATGATCGCCGGTTCGGCACTGGTGTCACGGGCGATCGGCAGCGGACGGGTGGGCGACGGGCGGCGCCTCTCCACCTCGTCATTGATCTACATGGCGCTGGCCACCGGGCTGATGACGCTCGCCATGCTGCCCTTCCTCGGCCCGCTGCTGGCGCTGCTCGGCGCCACGGGGCGCACGCTGGAACTGGCGCGGAATTTTCTGCTCATCGTGCTGCCCTCGACGCCGCTGCTCGGCATCGGCATGGCGGCGTCGGGCACGCTGCGCGGCATTGGCGACGCGCGGCGCTCCATGTGGGTCACGCTGTCGGGCGGCCTCGCCACTGCGGTGCTCGACCCGCTACTGATTCTCTGGCTTGGCCTCGGCGTCGAAGGCGCGGCCATCGCCACGGTGCTGGCGCGCATCATCATGACCGCCTACGGGCTCAACGCCGTCATCCGGGTGCATCGGCTCGCGGCTCGCCCGAGGCTGGCCGACTTTGTCAGCGATCTGGCGCCGCTCTCGGCCATTGCGGTGCCGGCAATCCTCACCAACATCGCCACCCCGGTCGGCAATGCCTATGTTACCCACGCGCTCGCCCCGCACGGCGACGCGGCGGTGGCGGCGTGGGCGGTGATCGGCCGCCTGATCCCTGTCGCCTTCGGCCCGCTTTTCGCGCTCACCGGCGCCATCGGCCCGGTGATCGGCCAGAATGTGGGCGCGCAACGCTATGACCGGGTGCGGCAGACGGTGCGCGACAGCCTGAAGCTCACCGTGGCCTATGTGCTCGGCGTCTGGCTGTTGCTGGCGCTGGCCCACCAGCCCATCGCCGGGGTGTTCGGCCTGTCGGCGGAGGGCGTGGCGCTGGTCGAGTTTTTCTGCCTCTATGCGGCGGGCGCCTATGTGTTCTTCGGCGCGCTGTTCGTCGCCAATGCCGCGTTCAACAATCTCGGCGCGCCGCTGCTCTCCACCCTGTTCAACTGGGGGCGGGCGACGCTCGGCACCATTCCCTTCGTCTGGCTGGGCGGGCGCTGGTACGGCGTCGAGGGGGTCATCGCCGGGCAGGCGCTGGGCTCGGTCGCCTTCGGCGTGGCGGCGCTGATCTGTGCCTTCGCCGTGGTGCGCCGGCTGCACGACGGCACGCCTCCGCCGGCCCCGGCAACGGTGCTGGCCGGCGCCGAACTTCCGCCCTTCTCGCGCGGCGAAGACGCCCCCGCAATCGAGACGGCGGAAAGCCCCTTTCCGGCGGGAGAGCCGGCCCCCTTCCCACGCACGCAGGAGAACGGATAGAGTACGGGGATGAGCGATACCAGCTTTCCGGACCTTGTGCTGCCCGACCTCGTCATGCCCCCGGACGGGCGCCAGTCGGAGACCGCGCGCGGCATCCAGCGCGGGGCGCTGCGCTATCTTGGCGCGCGCGGGCTCATGGGCGTGCCGGAATTCTGCCTGGCCTCCGGCCGCCGGGCGGATATCGCCGCGCTCGACATGCGCGGGGAGGTATGGGTGATCGAGATCAAGTCCTCGGTCATCGACTTCCGCACTGACCGCAAATGGGCCGAGTACCGCCAGCATTGCGACCGGCTGTTCTTCGCCGTCGGGCCGGATTTCCCGCTGGACATCCTTCCCGAGGACACCGGCATCCTGGTCGCCGACCCGTTCGGCGCCGGGTTGATGCGCGAGGCGCCTCACCACCCCATGGCCGGCGCCACCCGCAGGGCGCTGACCCTGCGCTTCGCCCGCGCCGCCGCCGGCCGGCTGATGGGGCTGATGGACCCCGAGGCGCTGCGCGGCGTCGCGCTTTAGGGGGGATAACCGGCCATGGCGCTTGAAACGCGGCCCCTGCCTCTGCCAGCGTCCCTTTCATGGATCAGCCCGTGAACACCACCGCGCCCAAGGCCCCCGGCGAGGCCGAGCGCGTCACGCCGATGATGGCGCAGTATATCGAGATCAAGGCGGCCAATCCGGGGAGCCTGCTGTTCTACCGGATGGGGGATTTCTACGAGCTGTTCCTCGAAGACGCCGAGATCGCCGCGCGTGCGCTCGGCATCGTGCTCACCAAGCGCGGCAAGCACCAGGGCGAGGACATCGCCATGTGCGGGGTGCCGGTGGACCGGGCCGAGGAATATCTGCACAAGCTGATCGCCGCCGGCTACCGCGTCGCCGTGTGCGAGCAGATGGAGCCGCCCGCCGAGGCGAAGAAGCGTGGCCCCAAGAGCGTCGTCAAGCGCGACGTGATCCGCCTCGTCACCCCCGGCACCATCACCGAGGACGCGCTGCTCGACGCGCGGCGCGAGAACGTGCTGGCGAGCCTCGCCCGGGTGAAGGGCGGAAGCTGCGAGGAGGGCGACGGCTATGTCTATGCGCTTGCCTTCGCCGACATCTCCACCGGCTCCTTCCGTGTCGCCGAAACCGACAGCGGCCGCCTGGCCGCCGACCTTGCCCGCATCGAGCCGGCCGAATTGCTGGTCGCCGATGCGGTCTATGAGGAGGCCGATCTCCGCCCGCTATGGCGCACCCTGCCGGCCGTGACGCCGCTGCCAAGGGAGAGCTTCGACGGCGCGACCGCCGGGCGCCGCATTGCCGGCTTCTTCCAGGTGGCAACGCTCGATTCCTTCGGCGCCTTCTCGAGGGCCGAACTCGCCGCCGCCGGCGCCATCGTCGCCTATATCGAGCGTACCCAGCTCGGTGCGCGCCCCCCGCTCGGCCGGCCGCAGCGCGAGGCCTCCAGTGACGCGATGATCATCGACCCGGCGACGCGGGCTAACCTCGAAATCCTGCGCACCACCACCGGCGATCGCACGGGAAGCCTGTGGGCGGCGGTGGACCGCACCGTCACCTCGGCCGGCGCGCGCCTGCTCGCCCGCCGCCTCGCCGAACCGCTGACCGACCCCCGCCGGGTGGCCGATCGGCTCGATGCGGTGGAGTGTCTGGTCGACGAGACCGCCCTGCGCGCCCAGCTGCGCGAGCGCCTCGCTGGCGTGCCCGACCTTGCCCGCGCGCTCTCCCGGGTGGGGCTGGGACGTGCCGGTCCGCGCGACCTTTCCGCCATCGGCCGCGGGCTCCGCGAGGGCATGGCCATTGCCGCGCTGATCGACGCCGCACCGGCGCCGACGGAACTGGTGGCCGCCGCCACCGCGCTGAAGAGCGTGGACCCGGCGCTGGCGGCAACGCTCACCGCCGCGCTCGACGATGAACTGCCGCTCAACCGCCGCGACGGCGGCTTCATCCGCCTCGCTTATGCGGAAGAGCTCGACGCCACCCGCGCCTTGCGCGACGAGAGCCGGCGCGTGGTGGCGGCGCTGGAGCGGCGCTATGTCGAGGAGACCGGGGTCCGCGCCCTCAAGATCCGGCACAATGCGGTGCTCGGCTATTTCGTCGAGGTGAGCCAGCAGAACGCCGACAAGCTGCGCGAGCCGCCCTTCGACGTCGTCTTCATGCACCGCCAGACCATGGCGGGGGCCATGCGCTTCACCTCCACCGAGCTGGCCGAGCTGGAAGCGAAGATTTCCAGCGCCGGCGAGCGGGCGCTGGCGCTGGAGCAGATCATCTTCGACGAACTGGTCGGCGCCGTGATGGGCCAGACCGAGGCGATCCGCGCCTGCGCCGAGGCGCTGGCGGTCATTGATGTCACCGCCGGCCTCGCCAGGCTGGCGGTGGAGGAGCGCCACGTGCGCCCCGACGTGGACGACGGGCTCGATTTCGCTATCGAGGGCGGCCGCCACCCGGTGGTGGAGCAGGCGCTGCGCCGGGATGGCGGGCCGTTCGTCGCCAATGAGTGCGACCTCTCACCCCCGGAGGGCGCCCGCACCGGGCGCATCTGGCTCGTCACCGGCCCCAACATGGCGGGTAAGTCGACCTTTCTGCGCCAGAACGCGCTGATCGCCATTCTCGCCCAGGCCGGGGCCTTCGTGCCGGCGACGCTCGCCCGCATCGGCGTGGTGGACCGTTTGTTCTCGCGCGTCGGCGCGGCGGACGACCTTGCGCGCGGGCGCTCCACCTTCATGGTCGAGATGGTGGAGACCGCCGCCATCCTCAACCAGGCGACAGAGCGCTCGCTGGTGATCCTCGACGAGATCGGGCGCGGCACCGCGACGTTCGACGGCCTCTCCATCGCCTGGGCCAGCCTTGAACACCTGCACGAGACCAACCGCTGCCGTGGCCTGTTCGCCACCCATTTCCATGAGCTTACCGCGCTTTCCCAGCGCCTGCCCCGCCTCGTCAACGCGACAGTGAAGGTGAAGGAGTGGGAGGGCGAGGTGATCTTTTTGCACGAGGTGGTGCCGGGCGCGGCGGACCGCTCCTACGGCATCCAGGTGGCCAAGCTCGCCGGCCTGCCGCACGCGGTGGTGGAGCGTGCTCGCGCCGTGCTGACCGAACTGGAAAGCGCCGACCGTGCCGCGCCCACCCAGCGCATCCTGGACGACCTCCCCCTCTTCGCCGCGCTGAACCGCGCCCCCCCGCCCGCCGCCCCGGTGGCGAAGGCCGACCCGGCGGCGGCGGCGGTGAAGACGGCGCTAGACGGCTTCCAACCCGACGAGATGACCCCCCGCGAGGCGCTGGAGGCACTCTACCGACTGAAGGCGGCGGCGAAGGGCGGGTGAGACAATGGGGGGATTCGAAGAGAGCGCTTATTGCCGGTGGCTGATTAGAGCACAACGGCACTTTGAAGCTGTCGATGTGTTGATCAAATCTTCAAAATATGTGCGCGGGATCCTCTTCTTGCCTGCGCTTCAGCTTACCGCGCACGGCGTGGAGCTTTTACTCAAAGCCAACCTCATTAGTGCAGGTTGGACACCGGATAACGTGAAGAAGAAATTCAGCCACAATCTTGCTAAGCTCTGGCATGAGCCCAAGAACAAGGGAATACGAGACGAGGCAGTAAGAGTCACCGTCGAAGTTCACACCTTGGCAGCCCAAAATCCAAGGTGGTGTTTTGCTCCCGACTTTCACCCGGGATTTCTAGAGGAGCAAATAGAGCGACTGGCCCAACTTCACGGTGATACCACCCAGTTTGCCCTCAGATACCCGCAAGATGGCATACTGGAAGGGCCTCAAGTCCCCTTTCTCGTCGAGACCTTCGGCGGGGTGAACAAAATCGCCTACCTAAACGAGGCGCCATTTGCGCCCTAGAGGCGTAAGCGGCCGACTCACGCCCGGCGCTTACAGCACGTCAGCCCGGACGGCCGAAGGCCCGCTCTGGGATCATACCCTCCTCTTCCCGCGTCGAAGCGGAACGCTTGCGGCGGGGTTCCTTGATCCGCCCCGCGCTGCATGTGGTTGTCGCGGTCGGCAAGCGCGAGCGCGGCGAGGTGTATGAGGCAGCGAGGAAGCGATGGCGGGTTAAATCATCTCCGCCGCCCGCACCACGCACCGTTTGCTGCGAAGGCGGACCTAGTGGCGGAAGCTGTTAAGGCGCTAGCTGGGCGCGATCCACCTCGACGAAATGACCCGCGCGAGGCGCGGTATTTGGCTCAAGACCGCAGCTAAGTGAATGCACATAGAATTACCTATGCCGTTCAGCCAGCCATCGTTCTGCGTCCCGGGATAGCCGGTCGGCCATTACGTCTTCCTGGCCAAGGACAACCTCGGGCGTCCATTGATTGAATTTAATGGCGTATTCGGCCTGACGACAGAATGCCTTTGTGCATTTTAGCGGCTTTTGGTAGTCATTTCTAAAATCTAGACCTAAATTGTCGAGTATAGGAATTGCCAGATATTCATCTAATTCGGCCGTTTCACTCTCGTAGCTGTTCTCATGCTCCAGTATTAGGGTTTCGAGATAACTGAGACCGAATATGTCTTTGGAAAGTTCATCACGCTTGCAATCATCCAGCATTGCTCGGCCATGGCGAATGACGAGATCTTCAAACCCGCGGAAGCCGGGCAAATCAAGGACGCGATACAGTCGTTTTGGAGTGAAGTTGTCCATCCGAATCTCCTTCGGGCGGAATTATATCGCAGCTTATTTCTGGAACAAAACGGAAACCGACGGCGCGATGGCGTCGCGCCTGCGGTTATCCCATTGGTAGTCGACCCACTCCGCAGCCGCTGATCCAACCGTGATCCTAGTTCAACGTCATCCCGGACGGCCGCCGGACGATCCGGCATCGCGTGATGCTGGAAGGCGATCCCGGCTCTTCGCTTCGCTGCGGCCGGGATGACGACGCTCTCTGCGGCCGCGAAAGTGCGAGCAGCGCCCACCCCGTCCCCTCACGCTTGGCTTGCCGCCTTCACCTTCAGCGCGGCCTGGGCCGCCGCCAGGCGGGCGATGGGGACGCGGAAGGGCGAGCAGGAGACGTAGTCGAGCCCGACTTCCTCGCAGAAAGCGACCGAGGCCGGGTCGCCGCCATGCTCGCCGCAGATGCCGAGCTTTAGGTTGGGGCGCACGGCGCGGCCGCGCTCGGTGGCGATCCGCACCAGTTCGCCCACGCCCTCGGTGTCGATCGACACGAAGGGGTCCACCGCGAAGATGCCCTTGGCGATGTAGGTGCCGAGGAACGTGCCGGCATCGTCGCGCGAGATGCCATAGGTGGTCTGGGTGAGGTCGTTGGTGCCATAGGAGAAGAACTCCGCCGTTTCCGCGATCTCGCCGGCCTTGAGTGCCGCGCGCGGCAGCTCGATCATGGTGCCGACCTGATATTCCAGCGTTACCCCGGTCTCAGTCTCCACCTGCTTCGCCACCGTGTCGATGTCGTGCTTGACGAGGTCGAACTCGCGTTTGCCGGTGATGAGCGGCACCATGATTTCCGGCACCACTTTCTTGCCGGTGGTCTTCTGCGCCGCCACGGCGGCCTCGAAGATGGCGCGCGCCTGCATCTCGGCAATCTCCGGGAAGGCGATGGCGAGGCGGCAGCCACGGAAGCCGAGCATCGGGTTGAACTCGTCGAACTCGCGCTTGCGGGCGGCGAGCTTGGCGGCGCTGACCCCGAGGCCGCGCGCCACCTCGGCGATGTCCTCATCCGTGTGCGGCAGGAATTCGTGCAGCGGCGGGTCGAGCAGGCGGATGGTGACGGGGAGCCCGTCCATGATCTCGAACAACTGCTGGAAATCCGAGCGCTGGGCCGAGAGCAGCTTGGAAAGTGCGGCGCGGCGACCCTTCTCGTCGTCCGCGAGAATCATTTCGCGTACGGAACGAATGCGGTCGCCCTCGAAAAACATGTGCTCGGTGCGCGACAGGCCGATGCCCTCGGCGCCGAAATTCTTCGCCGTGCGCGCGTCGAGCGGGGTTTCCGCATTTGCTCGCACTTTCAGCCGGCGCACGCCGTCGGCCCAGCCCATGAGGGTGGCAAATTCGCCGGAGAGTTCGGGTTGCAGGGTCGGCACCGCGCCGGCGATCACCTGGCCGGTGGCGCCGTCAATGGTGAGGATGTCGCCCTTCTTCAGCGTCACGCCGCCGGAGGTGAGGGTGCCGGCGGCATAGTCGACGCGGATGGTGCCGGCGCCGCAGACGCAGGGCTTGCCCATGCCGCGCGCCACCACGGCGGCATGCGAGGTCATGCCGCCGCGCGTGGTGAGGATGCCCTGTGCCGCATGCATGCCGTGAATGTCTTCCGGCGAGGTCTCGATGCGAACGAGGATGACCTTGCGGCCTTGAGTCTTCAGCAGTTCCGCCTCGTCGGCGGAGAACACGATCTCGCCCGAGGCGGCCCCCGGGGAGGCCGGCAGGCCGGAGCCGATCACTTTCTTGTCGGCGGCGGGGTCGAGCATCGGGTGCAGCAACTGGTCCAGCGCGGCGGGATCGACCCGGCCGATCGCCTCCTCGCGAGTGATGACGCCGTCATTGGCGAGTTCCACCGCGATGCGCAGCGAGGCCTTGCCCGTGCGCTTGCCCGAACGGGTCTGAAGCATCCACAGCTTGCCGCGCTCGACGGTGAATTCGAGGTCCTGCATGTCCCGGTAATGGCCCTCCAGCACGCCGGCGATGCGGACGAACTCGGCATAGACCTCCGGCAGCGCCTTTTCCATTGAGGGCTTGTCGGAGCCGGCACCGATGCGGGCGACTTCGGTGATGTTCTGCGGCGTGCGGATGCCGGCCACCACATCCTCGCCCTGGGCGTTGATGAGGAACTCGCCATAGAGCGCGTTCTCGCCGGTGGAGGGGTTGCGGGTGAAGGCGACGCCGGTGGCGGAGGTCTCGCCCATATTGCCGAAAACCATGGCCTGAACGTTCACCGCCGTGCCCCAACTCTCCGGGATCTGGTTCAGCCGGCGATAGACGATGGCGCGCTGGTTCATCCACGAGCCGAACACGGCGCCGATAGCGCCCCAGAGCTGGTCGTGCGGGTCCTGCGGGAAGGGCTTGCCGAGTTCATGGGCCACCAGCGCCTTGTAGCGGGCGACGATTTCCTTCCAGTCATCGGCGGAAAGGTCGGTGTCGAGGCTGAAGCCCTGGTCGGCCTTGAAGCCGTCCAGCACGTCCTCGAAATGGTGATGGGGGAAATCCAGCACCACGTTGGAATACATCTGGATGAAGCGGCGGTAGCTGTCATAGGCGAAGCGGGCGTCACCCGAGGAAGCGGCCACCGCCTCGACCGTGATGTCGTTCAGCCCGAGATTGAGCACCGTGTCCATCATGCCGGGCATGGAGGCGCGGGCGCCCGAGCGCACGGAGACCAGAAGCGGGTTGGCGGGATCGCCGAAGCGTCGGCCGGCCAGGGCGCCGACATGGGCGAGCGCGGCGTCGACATCGGCCTTCAGGCTGTCGGGGTAGACGTTGCCATTGGCGTAATAAGAGGTGCACACCTCGGTCGAGAGGGTGAAGCCGGGAGGCACCGGCAGACCGAGATTCGACATTTCCGCGAGGTTCGCGCCCTTGCCGCCGAGCAGGTTGCGCATCTCCGCCGCACCTTCCGCAGTGCCGTCGCCGAAGGTGTAGACCCATTTCGTCATTGCAGATGCCCTGTTGGGTGGAGCGACTAAGCGCCCCGGTGCCGTGATGGAAATTCAGCCATGGCTGAAATGTACGCAACGCCAACGGGTTGGCTCGAGCCCCGCCAGAGACGCCGAGCCTTTTCCCACTCTTGGTCTAGCGTTTTGAGGTCTTACCTTCAATCCATCATTCGCAGTTGCGTCATGAACTTTGTGCCACGCACCCTCCGCGCCGATGCTACCCGATTGCCGTGGCGATGGCGTTAAGGCAGGTTCAGGCGCCGGCAACCCCAAGCCCCGAGAGGGACGACCCATGATTGGCAATTTGACGCGACTGGCCCCGCACGTCCTCAGTTTGCTCCGCATCGCCTCGGCGCTGCTGCTGATGCAGCACGGGACGACCAAGGTGCTCGGCTTTCCGGCCACGCAGATGAGCGGGGTCAGCCTCACCTCTATGCCCGGCATTGCCGGCATCATCGAACTGGTCGGCGGGGCGCTGCTGCTGATCGGGCTGTTCTCGCGCCCGACCGCCTTCATCCTCTCGGGTATGACGGCCGTGGCCTATTTCCTCGTCCATGCGCCGAAGGATTTCTACCCGCTGGTCAATGGCGGCGAACTCGCGGCGCTGTACTGCTTCGTGTTCTTCTACCTGACCTTCGCCGGTCCCGGCCCGTGGAGCGTCGACGCAATGCGCGGCACCGAGCCTCGCTGAACCCAGCTGAGGCCGAAGCTGAAAAGGGCCCTGCCCGGCATGCCCGGGCCGGGCTGGGCCGTCTGCTGTCCCGGAGCAAACGGACGGCGTGTCAACGCGGCCCCTGCTCCGGCGCGCGAGCACGCGCCGATCAGCTTGTTTCAATCTGATCGGTGAATTGCCCGCTGAGCCGGCGCGGGCACGCCCGACAAGGCGCCGGCAGGGAGTGGACTGTTTTCGTTGGGGAGAGAATTGGTGGAGCCAGGCTCCACCTAATTCGCGTCCTCCTGCGATTGCCGGCGTCCTAAGAAGCCCATAATCCATAGGATGTTGTGCCCCCTTCGCATTCTCAATGTTTGTTGACGTTTGCCGGAAGCACCGTAATTTGTTGGGGTAAATGTTGGGGTAAGTTGGGGTGCCGGATGGCTCGTGAGGTGAACAAGCTATCCGCTCGGGGGGTCGCCAGCCTTAGCAAGCCAGGCCGGCATTCCGACGGCGGCGGGCTCTACCTCGTGGTTGATCCCAGCGGAGCTAAGCGGTGGCTGTTTCTGTTCCGCTGGCAGGGCAAGTTGAAGGAAATGGGATTGGGCGGGGCTGCGTCGGTCCCCTTGGCTGTGGCTAGGGAAAAGGCCGCAGAGGCACGCAAGACCGTCGCTGCCGGCGAAAACCCGATTCTCGTCCGCCGCGCCGAAGAGGCAGAGAAGAGTGCCGCCGTCACATTCGGCGTGTTCGCGGACCAACTCGTTGACGACATCAAGTCGGGCTTCCGAAATGAGAAGCACCGCTGGCAATGGAAGCACACGCTAGAGGTCTACGCCGCCAAGCTCCGCCCCATTCCGATTGCCGAGGTGTCCACCGAAAACGTTCTGGAGGTGCTTCAACCGCTCTGGCAGACCAAGCAGGAAACCGCCTCCCGGCTTAGAGGCCGCATCGAGCGTGTGCTGGATGCCGCAAAGGCCAAAGGGCATCGTTTGGGCGAGAACCCTGCCCGGTGGCGCGGTCACCTCGACAACCTTCTGCCGCGTCGCCAGAAGCTCCAGAGGGGCCATCACCCTGCCATGCCTTATGCCGATGTGCCCGCGTTCATCATCGAGCTGCGCAAGCGCGAGGCCGTGGCAGCGCTTATGCTGGAGTTCACCATCCTCACCGCTGCCCGCTCCGGCGAAGTCGTTGGAGCCAAGTGGGAGGAAGTCGACCGCAACGCCAAGATATGGACGGTCCCCGCGTCCCGCATGAAGGCAGGCAAGGAACACCGCGTGCCGCTTAGCGACAGGGCGATTGAAATCCTCGACGCAGCTCAGGTGATCCGTCGAGAGGAGGGCTTCGTCTTCCCCGGCCCTCGCAAGGGCAAGCCTCATTCGAATATGGCGATGCTGGCGCTCCTTCAGAAGCGCATGGATCTATCAACAGTGACCGTCCACGGCTTTCGCTCTTCCTTCCGTGACTGGGCCGGCGAGCGCACCGCATTTCCACGCGAGATTGCGGAGGCCGCACTTGCTCACGTCGTGGGGGATGAGGTCGAGCGCGCCTACCGGCGCGGCGATGCGCTTGCGAAGCGGCGAAAGCTCATGGATGCCTGGTCCAAGTTCATTGGGTCAAGGCCGGCGGAGAACGTCGTTCCAATGATCAAAAATGCCTAGCAAGGCGCTTCGGCATATGCACGTGGCATCGTCCCCTTATCGGTCAATTGGTCCCTGCGGTTTGGCCGCCGGTTACCTCTGCGGCTGAATTGATGGCGTAATTCTCTTGTTTGCCGTAACGTTATCGAAACAAGAAGGCCCAAATACCTCCGGTGAAATACAACCAAACTTCGCCATACCAAGATAGCCACGCAGGCCTATAGATAAAACTCCTGCGGCTGCACTGGCCCGACCGGGCATGGAGCGTTGTGGCTTAGGTATCCGGCGACCAGTCGACCCCAATAATCTAAATGTCAGTCTTTTGTCGACGGAATTGAACGGGAGGTCCGCAATTGCAGGAAACCGGCGGCGAGGGTAGGGACGTCCGTCCTGACGTCGACCCAGGAGCCTCATGGCCAAGGGAATTCGGCATCCCATACGCCTCGGGCGCCTAAGACCACTTCCGTTTTGCCTTCTTCCCCCGCGCTCGGCGATTGGTGGTGGAGCAGGCCGGCGCCCAGATTGTATATGACACCGGCGAGTATACATTCTCGGGATTGTCTCGGCAGCAGCCAGCCGACGGCCGGTCCATCAGCTTCTCCAGCGACTTTGGTCCCGTAATGCTCGCCGACCTTCCCCGCGTCGACTTGGCAACGCTTGATACCGCCTTAAAGGACATGACCTCACGGAACGAGCCTCCCAGCGAGATCCCCTCGACGCCGGGCGGAGTCCCTGCGACGTCTCCCGAGGCTACTGCCCTTCTTAGCCTTCTCGCCACTGTTGACGCCATTCCAATCGTCAGGCCGGGAGAGAGCAACCCAGACGACATACTCGGCTTGATCGAGCGTCTAGCTGACCTTCTCGCGAAAGGGATTCTGTCAGAACAGGAATTCGCGGCTAAAAAAACTGAGCTGCTCACCCGGCTCTGATCTAGGCGGCCATACGCGCTCCACGGTGCCAGCGTTCCGCCACGGGGCCAGGGCCACTGCCGCAGCCTCCGTCTCAGGATCACGGCGTTAATGCTTCGGCTTGATGTCCGCCCCGATGTCAATCTCGCCGCTCGGGGCTTCTCGGAAGCTGGCAAGGCCGGCGACCTCCACCACGCTGCGGAATTCGTCAAGAGCGTCCTGATCGGTGGCGAATAGATCCTCCCAAACCGTGGAGGCATCATCGCTGTCGATAACCTCCAGGGCCCAGCCATCGGTGCTGCCGACGATGCGATAGATAGCGACCTCGACCGTTTCGCCAGTCTCGTCCGACACGCTACCGCTGAGCGGCGAATATTCGATTTCCGGGAGGTCTTCCTCGGTCACGCGCATTCCTCAATCTGACGCCGGGGTCCGTTTTCGTTTGCATCGCCATTATCAGACCGGCGGCGTTGATGCTGTTTTGGTTCCTGGTTATCGGCGTCGCTGCTGATTTGCAGCCGCTCGATTCGTCGCCATTGAGTGACAGACGGTGGAATTTGGCAACCTCCTGAGGGTGACTTCCGGTAGCGCTATCTGTCATGCCGTATGCACGACCCCAGAGCATCCATGCGCGTTGTGCTGTTGTGGGATGGGAGGGTCACATGGGCCACGCGCGGCACGCTCGCTGCCAAGGCTGGTATAAGTTGGCCGAATCGCCGAGGTCGGGTCCGGCGAAATAGGAGCACTCATGGCCGAACGATTTGAACGGCACCGTCAGCCCTGGACCTATGAGGAGTTGGAAAAGCTGAAGCTTCTAGCCAAGAAGGGTATGGCGCTCAGGGCGATTTCAAAAGCGATGACGCGTAGCGAAGAATCCATCAAAGACCGGGCGAAGCTCGACGGCATAGGGATCGCCAAGCTTCGGTGAATGCCACGACAGTAGCGTCAGCGAGCTTGGCTTCGCCGCCGGCCCTCTTCGCATGCGACCGCCACCGGTGGCTAGCTTCCGGACTTCCGAAGCGTCAATTGTGATTGAAAGCCCGACCGGTTCCCCAGTACATACAACCGTGGGACTGGGGGCATGCGATGAAGATGGTTTTGGTTGCGCTGCTGGCGGCAGCCACTGTGGGCGCGTGCGCCAAGTCGGCCGACCGAGTGACGGCGGCTTATGTTTCTCCCCTCGGCTATGAGCAATACAGCTGCGAGCAAATTGGCCAAGAGGCCGAGCGAATTTCGGTTCGGGTTCAGCATGCCGCTGGCGCTCAAAATAAGCAGGCCACAGGTGACGCGGTTGCGACCACCGTGGGCATCGTCATTTTCTGGCCCGCCCTATTCTTCATAGGTGGTGATGACGCCACCACCTATGAACTGGCGCGATTGAAGGGCGAGATGGACGCAATCGAGAAAATCTCAATCCAGAAGAACTGCGGAATTGTCTTTCAGCGACCGCCGCCGGAGCCAACGGCCGAGGAACTGCAGCAGCAGCGTGATGCGGCGCGCACCCGGTAGCCATCGAAGCGCGGTGCGGAGAACAGATGGCAACGATGCTTGCTCTGAGCGCCCTGTTAACGTGGCTTGAGCACAGCCGGTCGAGGCGCACGGCGGCGGATGCCGGAAAGACCCACCGCTTGGGCAGTGCTGCCATATGGTCCGATGCGGGCACCAGTCATTGCCACTGAAGGCCGACCAACAGGACTAGCGCCAAAAGGCCTACAAATACGACGATCGATCGCATGCCATTCCAGCCGGGCTCGGGACCGCCGTAATCGTCGGACTTTTCGTAACCGCTCGGCATGGCTCTAACGCTCTCCCCTCCGCCAATCCCAGGGCGGTACGAAGCGGCCCTTGCCAGATGCCGCCCGCCGCTGTTCTCGCCACGTCCTCGTCGGCCACATAGTCGAGACTGTAGCGCCGGAAGGCGAGCGCATGCCCCGACGTTACGAGCCAAGCGCCCATGTCCTCGCCGCGAACGGTGCAGACTGCAATTGCTCGCTTCCAACGGTCCACGTTGCTCTGCCGGCACGATACCGCCGCGCGCGCGATCCAATCTGCCAGGGCGAGAGCTGCCACCTGACCGCAGCGATATTCTATCCCATTGGCTCGCTCGCAAAGTTGGCGGCTCTCCGGCGCGTCGACACCGTGCAGGCGGATGCGCTGACCGTGGATATCCAGAGTGTCGCCGTCAATTACGGTCGCCTGCCCCACGAACGTCGCTGCAATCGCGGGCGCACCAAAGACATGCACGCCTGTAGTCGCTACAACCACGAAAGCTACGCGCGTCCCACGCCGGCAATCGCGCGACCACGCCCGCATTTTCGCTATCACTGATCTATTTCCGACTTCGATAATACGGCCGCACATAGGTACCATTTCGGCGGTAGTATCCCCGGACATAGGTTGTTCGCGGCCTCCCAGTCACACAGGACATGGCGCCATACGTGTTGGTGCTTTGGCAGCCCGATCCATAGGGTGAGGCGGGCGCAGTGGCTGCCGCAGCGAGACCGGCCAGCACTGGAGGACTTTCCGGCGGGGGCGGTTCGATTGCAGCCGCAGCGTCCTTTCCAAAGGCGACGGCTCCAACCGACCCGTCTGATAGGGAAATGGTGCCCTTGCCTGACAGGCGGTCGGGGCTGCGGGTGACCGTGACAGTTCCATAGCGACCATCCGAGCAAGTGAAGGGCGCGGATAGAACTGCCGAGGTATCATATGCGTCGTAGGTGCCGGCACACTTAAGGCTTCCGTCCGGTGCCGAAACTTCGAAGGTTCCCCCAGAGAGCGCGGCGGTCGTCGTACCAATGAGGACGGTTTCCGTCGAAAGCCGAACGGCCGCAGGCGTTGTGTACGAAGTGGCGCAGCCCGCCATAGCGAGCGCTGCAACAGCCGCGAGGATCCCCCTCAACATACACGCCTCCCGCCCCGGAGGCATGGTAGCTCAGCTACGCCTCAAAGTAAGGGCCATTCATGAAGGGGCGACCGCAGATTGCGTGGGCGGGAAAGTGGAGGCGTCCCCATGGGAGAAAGTGCACTCGACGACGTCAACGTGTTGACCGGCCGGCAGGCCTCACCGTGCCGAACTCACCAAGCTGGAGCGGGACGAACAGATTTCCCGCTGGGTTGAGCTGATCGAACTCAAGAGGGTTTCGTCTCAGGTTGAAACGAAACCTTCCGGCAGGCGCCCCGAGAGCGGGGTGAACGCCGCCGCCCGCGAGCTGGGGATTTCGGAGCCGGATGAGTGCTGACTGCGGCCGGCAGTGTGGCCGGCGGAAGCCCGAGGCGAACTAGGCACTCCAGCGAGTCCCATAGCTACGCTCGCATGTCCTGTGGGGCAATCGCGGGCCAGTTCGTGGCCAAGTGATATTGATTCCCGGCAGCCAGAACGTCGGCATCGCCGCCATCAGGCCCTATGAGCTGCATTCCCATGGGCAGACCACTCGCGCCGAATCCACAGGGGAGAGCCAGCGCGGGAAGCCCAATTAGGCTAACGGGGACGACTATCTCCATCCAGCGGTGATAGGTGTCCATGGCACGGCCGTTAATTGAACCGGGCCAGCGCCAATCCGAGGGGAACGGCCAAACCTGCGCCGAGGGCAACACGAGAAAATCGTAGTGCTCGAAGAGCTTCGCAGCCTCCGAGTACCAGCGCGACCGGGTGACGCTCGCGGCATAGACTTGAGATGCCGTCACCGTCTGGCCGAGCTCGATCTCCCATTGGGCCTCCGGCTTGAGGAGGTCTCGGCTTTTCGGATCCGCAAGAAGGGCGCCTTTCGAGCCTGCATTGAGGAACCCCCGCAATCTGATCCAAGCCTCCCACAGTTCCTCCGCTGCGAACGGCGGGGGAATCAGATCGACCTTGGCGCCAAGCTCCTCAAGCACTCGCAGACCCTGGCCGCACAAATCAAGAATGCCCGGCTCGCACGCATAGGCGCCGCCCCAGTCGGCAAGCCAGCCGACCCGACGGCCGCGCAGGTCGGTGTCGAGCCGGTCAGAGAACGTCGTTGAGCTTCGCCCGAAGGGCGCGCGCGGATTGGGCCCGGCGAGCGTTTCCAGCAGGCGCGCGACATCGTCGATAGTGCGCGCCATGGGTCCGTCCGTCGCCAGCGTCGACAGGAACGTGTCGCCCGTCGCATCGGCCGGAACGAGGCCCCAACTGGGCCGGAACCCATAGACATTGCAGAAGGCCGCTGGGTTTCGCAGGCTTCCCATCATATCCGACCCGTCGGCGACAGGTACCAGCCGCGCTGCCAAAGCGGCCGCCGCGCCGCCCGACGATCCCCCTGCGGATCGGCTCAGGTCGTAGGGATTGCGAGTGGTCCCGAATATCAGGTTGAAGGTGTGACTTCCCTGACCCCACTCCGGCGTATTGGTCTTGCCGGTAAAGATGGCGCCGGCTGCGCGCATGCGCTCGGCGATCAGATCATCCTGCTCGGGCACATGATCCCGATAGAGCGGCGAGCCGAACGTGGTTCGTATGCCGCGCACCTCAACCAGGTCTTTCACCGCAATCGGAATGCCGTGGAGCCAACCGCGTGGAGTTAGGTCGTCCAGCGACCTCGCCTCAGCCAGAAGCGCCTCCGGCTCACGCGAAGAGACGATGGCGTTTATGGGCGGGTTGGCGGCGGTCAGGCGCGTTAGGTACGCCTCCATCAACTCGGATGGCTTCAGCGCGCGGCTTGCTATCAGGCGAGACAGCTCGCTCGCACTTAGGTCCATCAACGACATTGAGATCCGCTCTGCACTTTTGCCTCAACTCAAGCTCTGGACGCTTAGTCGGCCTTCTTCACCAGCCGGACACCCGCGCCGCCGCCATTCTCTGGAATGAACTCGATGCCGGCGGCTTCGAATGCGCGCTGGATAGCGCTCGCCGTACGCGCTTGGGCCGCAAGCGGACCCGGTAGCGATTCAAGCCTTTTAATCGAAGGAAGCGAGACCTCCGAGGCTTCCGCTAACTGTCTTTGCTCCCATCGAAGCATCGCACGGGCGGCTCGCACCTGTTCGCTCGTCAGCATCGTTAGAATTAATCCTGAAGGATAAATTTATCCCTGAGGCATTGACGTAGCCTCAGGAGTTGAATTATTCCTAGGGTATCGAAATTAAACGCGCTGAGCAACCCCATGCCGAACACCATCGTTCCGGCCAACGCCACCGGCTTGCCTGATGTCAGCTACGACCGTTCCGCCATCATGCGGAAAGCAGTGGCTCACGCGCGGCAGATGATCGAGCGCGAGCGGGAGCACTACCAGCGCCGCTGGTCCGCCGAAATCCGCTACGGCGGCAAGCGCCCGGCTATGAAGCTGCCGACATGGCGCGCCGCCATGTCGGAAGGGCTCCGCTTCGCCTGGGCGGATGCAAAGAAGGTTCGCAAGCCTGCGCCCATTGCTCCGGCCATCTCCGCCGAACTCGCCAAGGTCGAGCTTCGCATTCTCTCGATACACGCCGCCGAACGGGTCACCCGAGACGAGAGCGCCATGCTCCCGACTTTGCACGCCCGAGCAGCCGAACTCTCCCGTGCCGCCATGGCGCACATTCACCATTGAGGGCCATCCAATGACGACACGCCGCAATTTCATGTGCGTCGCAGCCGCCCTTCCGGTTTCGGCTGCCATTCCGGACGCCGTCAGCGGCCCGCTCGCGGCGGGCACCGTCGATCCCATCTTTGCGGCCATCCACGCGAGGCGGCAGGCGCGGGCGCGCTATGTGGCCTGTTGCGACGATTGGACGATCCCCAACGAAGAGAAAGATCCTGCGGCGAAAGCGACGGGAGATGATGAGTGCCGCACGACCATTACGGCCCTGCGAACCACGCCGACGACCCTCGCCGGCTTACGGGCATTCGGGGAATTCGGCGCTGAATTGGCGCGGGAATTCGCCGAGGTCGGCTGCGGGCTCTGCGATTACACCCCCGGCATACCGCTGAGGATGCTCGACGTCCCTAACGTCGAAGAGATGTATTTCGCCACGCTGGAGCGAGCGGTGCGGCTGCTGCTGCCGACCTGAACCTCACCACGTCATCCGATCAATCCGCCAACAAAACCCCGCCGCATTGCGCGCGGGACGGAGGAAGACATGTCCAATTTGAACCGCCGCAATCTCATTCGCGGGGCTGCTCTGGCGCCGCTGCTTGGCGCCCTGCCGGCTCCCGCCTGCTCCGCCGAGGCCGATCCGTCCATCATCGCCGTGAACGCCTACAAGGTCGCGCGGGCGGCTTATGTCGATGCCTGCCAGCGATGGGATAGCGACGACGAGGTGGACGCGACGAACCGCATCGAGAGCTTGGCAGCAATCGCCGCCTTGTCGACCGTGCCCACGTCGCCCGCCGGCCTTCGTTCACTCTGCGAATTCGCTAGCTGGCTGGTAAGCGTCGGCGAAGCGGAGCTTTCGGAATGGCGCCCCGGGTATGGCACCGCCGGAGCCGACCAGCGGACCGGCGAAGACATGTACTTTGCAACGCTCGCCGCCGCTGCCGCCGCGCTCCTGCCGGCCGCACCGCAGGACATGGGCACGATGCCGGTTTGCGTGCCTGCGCCTGTGCGTCACGATCCGCTCGCCGATATGATCCGGGCCTTTCACGACGAGGAAGTGGTTATGCGCTCGTTTCCGGGCGATATCCCGGAAGACTTCGAGCATGCGGCCTTCGCTGCGCTCGGCGACGAGGAACTCCCGCCTGCGCTGTCGCAAGAAGTGGCGCTAGATGCCCTGCGGCTCTCTGTCCGCCTCGGCGATGAGGCCCCCGGCGACTATGCGGCGCCGAACCTCGCCCGCGCTGCGCTCGCATTCTTTGAGGGGGTGTGACATGGCACGGACCACACCGACCGAAGAATTGCTGCCGGGCCCCCGCGACTGTCAGATCAACAGCACGGAAGACGCCAACACTGCCTTGGACTTCGCGATTGCGATGGTCCGCACGGTTGGCATTGCCTTGGCCCACAAAGGCGACTTGGACGACAAGGCGATTGATGCCGCGCAGCTCACCATAAGCGCCGCTCTGGACCGCTTGGACGTCGTGTCTGGTTGGGTGCTCGACGCCTATAACGATATGGTTCGGGCGCGGAACGACATTGCGATGCGCAAGGGGATAGTGCGGCTGAGAGCCCCCGTGGCGGAGGCAGCAGAATGAACCAGCGCCCCGAGCCCACAACCTTCATCGCCATCACGCCCACGATGCGCCAGCTCATCGAGAACGTCGTCGAGGATCTGATGCTCCTGCTCGACGAGATCGACGGCGATGTGGATTGCGAAGACGAGGCGCCCCGGTTCGCTGCCGGTGACACCCCGGCACCTTGAAAGGGTGGGGAGCGACGATGTTCGCGCCCCTGTTCATTGACCTTCTTCGTTACGATGCATCAGGATCAGGGAGTTGCATGCTGTCGCCCAAAACGTTCTGACATCTTCCCGAACCAGCGTGCGCAGCTTCGGCGAACATATGATTGAGTAGGGCATGAACGACGAAGAAGATGAAGGACCGTCACCCCCCGATGTTGCCACGGGGGAGCCGATGCTTTTGGGCCTGCCGCAGGACCCACACATCGGCGGGGAAATGGCCTTGTCTGAGGCGATATACTGGATAGCGAGCGAAGGGGGGGCCACCCCATTTGACGCCCGCGATGCCGGCATATGGAGGAAAGCCGCAGACGCCCTTCATATGCGGATAGTCGACGGTTCCGTTCTCCTCATGGGTCGTCGGCACGGTCTTGGATTTGCTGAGCGTGTCGATGGGGTGCTGCTGTCGGGAGTGGAGATGAACCCTCCATACGCAGTTAACGCGCCCTTCTCGCTCATTATGGGCCGCCGTCCTTACATCGATTATGTTGGGCGGGCTTCACGGGAGCAATGGCAGGATTGGGCGCACGACGATCTACATGGCGCTAATCGAGTGCCGGAGTATACCCATTTGCAGGTGAGAGCTCCCGACATAGCTCGAATATGGCCATTCCCCGCTCGTCTCGCGGCCCCGTTAGAGGCGAGCGAGTGCGATGAGACTTCATCGCGACCGGGCCGCCCCACAGATGAACAGGTGCGAGCCATCATAGAGCAGGAGAACGAGCGTCGAGCTATAAGCAAGAGCCCGAACAAAGTGACCCAGAATGAGGCCGGCGAATTGGTCAGAAGCCTTGGCTTTTCAGTCGATAGGCTTCAGGTCAGATCAATAGCTAGGGAACTGAAAGGAAATAACAAATCCGGACCGCAGGGTCCTCGTAAATAAACGTGCGCAATTTTAATCGTGCGGCACGTTTGCACAATTTGACGGCATGATTATCAACCCACAAATTCTCAGCAACGGCAACAAACGCCGGACACGTCATCGACGTTTCACCGCTGAGGACACGAAATGCGCAAGTCGCCTGACCGGATCGACACTGAAACCCTGGCCTATGACGTGAACGACGCCATGCGCGTCCTGAGCATCGGCCGCAACAAGCTCTATGACGAGATTACCGCCGGGCGGCTTGATGCCCGGAAAGTCGGCCGTCGCACCGTGATCCCGCGCGCCGCCATCGAGGCTTGGCTCAGCAATCTGCCGCGCGTCGCGAGCACTGCTGCCTGAGAACGCGAAAGCCCGGCGCTGTGGCGGCACCGGGCTCTCTGAAGCGTCCGAAACCCCATCCCTGGCAGGATTGATTTCAATGTCCTTTATATCTCACGCCCGGAGTCCGGGCAAGGAAGTTCAGCCAACCTCTGGCCTGCCGCTCTTCGACTGGCGCCCCTCGCGGGCGCTGTATGCGAACCCCCTGCACGTCATTGCCCGCCGTCTCGCCGAGCGCTGCCGTGTTCCCTTCCATGTTGCGCTCGCCCACGCCGAACAGGCGGGCCTCGGTAAGGAGGCCTGCTGATGCGCGGCCCGCAATCTCTCCTCATCCGCGCCCGCCTGGGCGGTGAAGACGGCAAGGTGATCACGGTGAACGGGCGTGCTGCCTGGGCGCTGGATCAGCTCATGAAGGCCGGCGACCGGGGGCTCACCCCGGTTTCCAATCCCGCGCCGAGGTGGAGTCATTACGTGTGGCTCTTGAGGGCTGAAGGCGTCGCCGTCGAGACGGTCGATGAGCCGCACGCGGGCGCCTTTGCCGGCACCCATGCCCGGTACATCCTGCGCTCGCCGATTGAGGTGCTGGAGCGTACCGGCGCCACGGCTCCGCCCCCGCCGCCCGTCGCGGCCGGCGCACCGCTGGAATACGGGAGGCGCCCGTGAACGTCATTCGCTACCGCAACCGCCCCTTTGCCGTGCTGAACGGTGGCGTCATCACCAAGGACACCGACCCGTCCAACGTCGGCAAGTTCTGGTTCTTCGTCGAGTACGTTGGCGAGGAAGGCGACCGCCTCGGTGTGTGGGATGGCCCCTCCTATGATGACGCCTGCGCCGCTCTGGCAGCTTGGCGTCAGGACGGTGTGCGTACCGTCGACTTGTTGCAGGGGGCGCCTGATGCTCTCCACTGACACGCACGGCGCTCCCCATTCGGGGGGCGCTGCTCACCCGCATGATGGCGATGCCATTGTCGAGGTGGAGCAGGAACTGCTTGGCGCCCTTCTCACGATGCCCGACGCCTTCCCGGCAGTGGTCGGCCTCGTCACGCCGGAGCATTTCGCGGAGCCGATTCACGCGCGGATCTTCGCAGCCATCGAAGCGCGCCAGACGGCGGGGGCTCCCGCCAACCCGGCGACGCTTGCGGTGGATCTCGGGAGCGATTGGCTCCAGCCCTTGGAAGGGTTGGGCATGACGCTGGGCCAATACATCGCGCGTTTGGCGACCGCACCGGCTCCCGCCGTCATGATCCGGCCCCACGCTCGCGATGTGCGGGATTCCGGCGCGCTGCGGCTCCTCTCCGGTGCCGTGGCTGAGGCCACGACGACGGGCGGGATGCCAGGCGATCAACTCACCCGTATCTTTACCGCCGTCGATGAAGCGCGCGCCCTCGTCGTCGAGCGTGAGGGGGCGCGACGGGCGGCGGGCGAGGTTTCCGGTGCCCTCGTTGAACGGGTCAACGCCGCGCGCATGGGTGAGCCCATCGAGACCGGCGCGACGTCGGGGTGGCCTGCGCTCGATGCGCTCATGGGAGGCTGGCGGCCGGGCCAGTTGGTCGTCATCGCCGGCCGGCCCGGCATGGGTAAGACGACCGTGGGCACGTCGTCTGCCTGGCAAAGCGCGGCGGCTGGCAACCCCGGTCTGTTCTTCTCCCATGAGCTTGGCGAGGAAGATTGGAGCGCGCGCGTCCTGGCGGACATGGCGACGTGCCGGGGTGAGGCGATCCATTACGCCAGCGTGCGCCGGGCCAATCTGATGGATCGGCAGATGTCGCGCCTTTTGGAAGCAGACGCGCGGTTGAAGACGCTCCCGCTTTATGCCGACTTCTCCAGCCGGCTTTCGGTGGCGCAGATCAAAGCCCGCGTTCTTGCCACCAAGCGCAGCCTGGCAGCCAAGGGCGAGCAGCTGCGCACGGTGTACATCGACTACCTCAAGTATCTCACCGCCACGGACCGATATAAGGGCAACCGTGTGTACGAGATTGGCGAGATTACCGCCGGCCTGCGCGCCATGGCGAAGGAGATGGGCGTGTGCGTGGTGCTGCTGGCTCAGCTCAATCGCGGGGTTGAGGCTCGGGACGACAAGCGCCCCCAGCTGTCCGACCTCCGGGAAAGCGGCGACATCGAAGCTGACGCCGACGTGGTACTCTTCGTCTTCCGCGAGGAATATTACCTCACGCGGGAAGCCGAGGGGAAAGACTGCAAGCCGGAGACACTGGCTCGCCTGGATCAGGTGCGCGGCACGGTCGAGTTGATCGCCGCCAAGAACCGGAACGGGGCCACGTCCTCGGTGACGCTGGAGGTGGATATTGCCGCGTCCGCCGTACGTGATCCCAGCAAGGAAGGGGTGCACTGATGACCGCGTTTCCGGTTCTCCCCCTCTTCACGGACGCTTTCATAGCCGACACCACCCATCTCACGGCCGAGGAGACTGGAGCCTACCTCATGCTGCTTATGGTGGCGTGGCGTCGGCCGGGGTGCTCGCTCCCGGACGACGATACAAGCTTGGCACGCTGGGCGCGGGTTTCGGCGAAGACCTGGGCGCGTATCCGGCCCCGCGTCATGGCGTTCTGGACCCTCGGCGAGGCCGGCGAGTGGGTGCAGTCAAGGCTCTCTCAAGAGCAGTTGAGGGCTTCCCAACGGGCGAGTGTCGCCCGCGAAAACGGAACTAGGGGCGGACGACCTAAGTCGTTGAAAAACAAAGATCCCGAAAACCCGGCGGGTTTGCAGAAGGAAACCCAGGAAAAAGCTTCTATATCTATATCTAAAGATAACCCTATAGTCCCTCAATCAAAGCTCGATATCGAAGGCCCCTTTCGAGAGTTCAGGGCAACCTATCCGAAGCGGGATGGATCGCAGGATTGGGCAAAGGCGAAACCCCGGTTTGCCGCTCTCATCGGCAAGGGCATTCCGCCGGATCGGCTCATCGCTTCCGCGCAGGCCTACCGCGCTGAGGCTGTGCGGCAGGGCAAGCTTGGCACGAGCTACGTGAAGCAGGCCGCCACGTTCCTCTCGGGCTCATGGGAGGAGTACGGCGGCGCCTCCGATGCCGAGCCGGGGAATGACCCGCACCCCGCTGCATGGCCCCGCAACCTTCCGGCTCCGAGCCTCGTCAAATCGACGTGGCACAGCGGCAAGTGGCCTCGCGATGCCTGGGGCGCTGAGCCGGGCGAGCAAGGGAGCCGTGTCCCGGCCGCGATTGCGGCGGAGTGGACGGCGGAGCGTGTAGCCGGCGGCGAGGGTGCGGCGTTGGCCGCAGGGCTGAGGCTCGTCGAAGCGGCAGAATTCCCCGCGAAGGGGACATCAGCACTGACAACGTCGGCACATAAGATACCGAGGGCTGCTTGCTGACTCAGGGAGACTCGCTCGCGGCCATTCGGGCCTTGGAAGCTCGGAGGGGCCGGCGACACCAGAGCGCCCGTTACGAGTCAAATGTAGGGATTTACAGGCGGGGCGGTTTTAGAGCGATATAGCCGACCTCACGTGCAGGCGCACGACGCGCGAAAGCCGGCATGCTGGTGACCACCGCTCTGCACTGTTAGGATCAAATCCCAAGAGGGCGGCGCATGAAAGACAATTTCCGGATGGCGGTCATCGGTGCCGCCTGTGCGCTCCTCGGCATCGGCATTGGTTTTGCTCTGGCCGCCACGTTCTGGGATCGGCTCCTGGTCGGCATCAATGATGCGAACCTCTCAAATTGGCTGGGCTTCACCGGGGCGATCCTGGGGGCTCTCGCGACCGTCACCGCCGGCGCGCTGGCCTATCTGGGGGTGCTTTATAACCATTCCGCCAGCACGCGCGACGATGCCGTGCATCGGATCACCGGCTATCTGGCGACCCTGCGCAATCTCTATGCCAGCTGGCTCGAATTGAAGGACATGCCGGAGACTGATCCGAACCGGCCGCTGAAGATGCACACGCTTCAGAGCGAGCTTGTGAGGCCGGAAATCACCGTCGCTCTGTACGATTCGATTCTGCAAGAGGACCAGGTGCCGGTCTTCGTGTTCTGCAACACGCTGCGCGTCGCGCTCACGACAGGGCACCCGCATCAGCACAATGCTGCGGCAATCGCCCTCTTCATCTTCGAGGACGTCACCCGGGCGCTGACAATCCGGAAACGGCTGCTAGAGGAAGGCACCCCGCTCCGGAAGGTACAGGGAACCAAGTTCCTTACTCCTGAGCCTTACATCCAGGCGCTCTCCGACGGACAGACGAACGCCCTCGCCGCGAAGAAGGCATGGGTCTACATCGAGCCTGGGCAGCCGTCGTCCGAGCTGCCCGGATAGCCGTCCAGGCGGGCGACAGCCCGATTGCTACGAGTGACGCTGAAGCCAACCGTCACCCTCCATGCCCCTTACGCGGGTCCGCAGACTATGTCCTTGCGGGTTTCGCCGTCTTCTTCGGCTTCCGCTTGCCCGAAACGCGGGGCGGCGAAGGCGTAGGGGGCAGCGGCGCCAACTGCCGCAGCAATCCCGAGAGGTAGCTTCCGCCTCCTCGGCGCGAAGAACCCTCCTTCTCGATCAGATAGCTTTCAAGCGCTCGCCTGAAATCGTCCTGCCGTTGTGAAGCGCGGCCCTTCGCGAAACCGTCCGTCGCCAGCATCTCCGCAGCGAGCCGAAGCGCGCATTGCAGAAGCCATCGCAGCTCCGCGTCATACGGATCCCGGCCAATTGGCATCAACCGTTCGTGGACATCCCGCACCCCCTCATGAATAGAGGCGTGAAGATGCACATCGGCGGCAGCCAACCTCTCGTACAGGGCTTGGAGCGCTACGCTGGTGCGATAGGCGTTATCAGGGCCTCGTGCGACCGCTCGCAGAATTTCGATGGCAAGCCCGGAAAACGCGTCTGCCGCCATCGCCTCTGCATATGCAGCTCGTCGTTCTTCCGGGCTACCACTGCCCTCGATAACGCGCAGATCGACCATGGCCGCCTCCTCGATTTCGGAGGGAGCCTAAGACCTGATCATCCATGCAGTCGAGTTTGGCGGAGGCGATCCCGCAGAATCACGGTTGTTCCCGCCTGATCCCGCCAAAGTTCGCCGACGGTTGCCCAAAGCCCAGCCGGCTGTTGGGGTAAATGTTGGGGTGCGCCCGAAGGCGATCAGAAAAGACCCAATTTTATCAGAGCGTTAGGGGATTTAATTGGTGGAGCCAGGCGGAATCGAACCGCCGACCTCTTGAATGCCATTCAAGCGCTCTCCCAACTGAGCTATGGCCCCACCGAGGGTGCCGGATGCGTGAAGCGCCGGGGCGCCGCACTTTGGGTTGTCATCCGGACTTGCCGACCCGGATCAACCCGGGGCGGAGTGGTCGTAAAGCATATGGCGGATCGGACTGCAAGCCTCGATTTCAAATCGAGTGATCCGTCCCCAGAGCTTTCCTTGCTCAGCTTTCCTCGTCGTCCTCGATGCCGTCGCCGATGAGATCGGTCACGTCATCGTCGCCGTCCTCGTCTTCTTCGAGGAAGGTGTCGTCATCGTCGCTGGCGACCTCGTCGTCGTCGACCTCCAGATCGTCGTCGGTCGCCGCTGCCTTGGGCGTGCCGGCGGCTTCCTCGTCGGCGTCCTCCAGCGAGACCAGCTCGACCTCGGCGACCTCTTCCAGCTCGGGGTCGACCACCGGCGCCACGACGGCACGCGGCGCTTCCGCGCGGCCGCGCGTCACCGGCAGGGTGATCGGGACGATCTGGCCGGTATAGGGCGAGATCACCGGATCCTTGTTCAGGTCGTAGAACTTCCGCCCCGTGACAGGGCAGACGCGCTTGGTGCCTAATTCAGCTTTCACCACGGTTTCGGACCTCGGGTGGTGATGGAAGGGTGCTCCCATTGAACCGCTGGCGAGACGGAGTCAAGCCGCATCTGCGAGGGCCGTGGCGGCAAGGACGCCCGCATGCTAGGAGGGGCGCCGATTACGCCGCCGGGGAAGAGTTCTGCCGGCGTTCCGCGTTACCGCTCCCGGCCGGGAGCCCTGAACTCTGCAAGACAAGGCTTTTCTGATGAGCAGCAATGGCCACGCCGACCTCCCCGTTCCCGCCCTCGCCCGCCGCTCCCAGGCGCTCAAGGGCCGGGTGCGCGTCCCCGGCGACAAGTCGGTCTCGCACCGCTCGCTCATCTTCGGCGCGCTCACCATCGGCGAGACCCGCATTTTCGGCCTGCTTGAAGGCGAGGACGTGCTCAACACCGCAAAGGCTTGCGCCGCGCTGGGGGCGGATGTCGAGCGGGTGGGCGAGGGCGAATGGCGGGTGCGTGGCCTTGGAGTCGGCGGGCTGCGCGCGCCTGAAGGCGTGCTCGATTTCGGCAATGCCGGCACTGGCTCGCGGCTGATGATGGGCGTGGTGGCCGGCAACCCGATCACCGCCACCTTCGACGGCGATGCGAGCCTGCGCCGTCGGCCGATGCGCCGCATTCTCGACCCGCTGGAGCAGATGGGTGCCGAGGTGGTGGACGCTGCCGAGGGCGGGCGCCTGCCGCTCACCCTCAAAGGGCCGCAGGAGTTGGTGCCGATCACCTATGAGAGCCCAGTCGCCTCGGCGCAGATCAAGTCCGCCGTGCTGCTCGCCGGCCTCGGCGCGCCGGGCGAGACGACCGTGATCGAGAAGGAGGCGAGCCGCGACCACACCGAGCGTATGCTCACCCATTTCGGTGCCGAGGTGACGGTGGAACCCTATGGCGAACACGGCCGCAAGGTGACGCTGAAGGGCCGCCCCGAGTTGAAGCCGGCGCCGATCCGCGTGGCGGCCGACCCCTCCTCCGCCGCCTTTCCGCTGGTAGCGGCGCTGATCGTGCCGGGTTCGGACGTCGTCATCGAAGGGGTCATGACCAATCCGCTGCGCACCGGGCTGCTGATCACTCTCAGGGAAATGGGTGCCGACATCAGCTTCGAGAATGAGCGCGTGGAAGGGGGCGAGAGCGTTGCCGATATTCGCGTGCGGGCCTCCAAGCTGACCGGCGTCGATGTGCCGGCAGAGCGGGCCCCGTCGATGATCGACGAATACCCCGTGCTGGCGGTGGCGGCCGCCTTCGCCACTGGCGAGACGCGGATGAACGGGCTCTCGGAGCTACGGGTGAAGGAATCCGACCGCCTCGCCGCGGTGGCGGAGGGCCTTGCGCAGGCGAGCGTCGCCTACCGCATTGAGGGTGACGACCTGATCGTCGCCGGCGCCGGCGCCGCGCCGGGGGGCGGCACGGTGGAAACCCACATGGACCACCGCATCGCCATGAGCTTCCTGGTGATGGGGCTCGCCACCGATACGCCCTTGAAAGTGGATGACATCTCCTTCATCGCCACCTCTTTCCCCACCTTCCTGTCGCAAATGCGTGGGCTCGGCGCGCTGATCGACACCGAGGTCGTCGCGGCATGATCATCGCCATTGACGGGCCGGCCGCCTCGGGCAAGGGGACGATCGCGCGCCGGCTGGCGGCGCATTACCGTTTGCCGCACCTCGACACCGGGTTGCTCTACCGCGGGGTGGGTGCCAGGGCTCTGGCCGAGCACGTCAAATTCGATGACGAGGCGGCCCTCGCCGCGCTCGCCGGCGGGCTCGACCTCTCCACGCTCGATCCCGAAGCGTTGAAAGCGGGCATCTTCGGCGAGGCCGCCTCGCGGGTCGCCGCGCTTGCGCAGGTGCGTGCCAGGCTGTTGGCCCTGCAGCAGGATTTCGCCCGCCAGCCGGGCGGGGCGGTGCTGGACGGGCGCGACATCGGCACCGTCATCGCTCCTGAGGCGGAGGTGAAACTGTTCGTCACGGCGAAGCCGGAGGCGCGGGCGGCACGGCGGCACCGTGAGTTGCTCCAGCGCGGGGAGAGCGTGACGCTCGACGCGGTGCTCGCCGATATTCTCAAGCGCGATGAGAGAGATAGCGGCCGAGCCAGCGCCCCGCTCATCTGCGCCGCCGATGCTGATATCCTTGACAATACCGGTCTCGACGTCGAGCAGAGCTGGCAGGCGGCGCTGGCGCTGGTCGAGCGCCGCCGCCCTGCCGATGGGGCATGAGGCATATGAGAGAGGGCGATGAGGTGAACGATCAGGTCGATCCGGCCAAACAGGCCACCCCCGCCGCCGGCGACGACCGCCTCATTCGGGGACAGGCCCGGCTCGCGGAAATCACCGGTCGTACCGGTGCCGACGTTATGGCGGCGCTGGGCGAGGTGGCGCCGGATTTCGCCCGCTACATCTTCGAGTTCGGCTATGGCGACGTCTATTCGCGCCCCGGACTGGACCTTCGCACGCGCATGCTCTCCACCGTCGCCGGGCTGGTGTGCCTGGGTCATGCGGCGCGGGAGCTGGAGGTGCATATCGGCTCGGCGCTGAATGTGGGGGCCACGCGCGAGGAGGTGGTGGAGGTCATCATGCAGATGGCGCTCTATGCCGGCTTCCCCGCCGCGCTGGACGCGCTGATGATTGCCAAGACGGTTTTCGCCGCGCGCGGCCTCACCCCGCCGGCGCCCTGAGCCATGCGCGCCGTGCTGGTCATCGGCATCGGCATGGGCGCGCCCGACGGGCTGACCTTCCGCGCCGTGGAAGCGCTCGGCCAGGCGGATGTGTTCTTCCTGCTCGACAAATCGGAGGGTGCGGGCGACTTGGTGACGGCCAGGCAGGCGCTGATCGCCCGCTTCGGCAAACCCAGCCACCGCGTGGTGCGCGCCCCCAGCCCGAAGCGCGCCCCCGCGCCGCTCGACACCGCGCGAAAAACCTATGAGGGCGCGGTGGCGGACTGGCACGACGCCCGCGCGCACCTGCTGGCCGGGCTGATCGCGACCGAGCTGGCGGAGGACGAGACCGGCGCTCTGCTCGTCTGGGGCGACCCCATGCTCTATGATTCCACCTTGAGGGTGCTGGAGCGGGCGCAGGGGCAGGCCGACTTCAATATCGAGGTTTTTCCAGGGGTTACGGCGCTCCAGATGCTGTGCGCGGCGCACGCCATCCCGCTCAACGCCATTGGCGAGGAGGTCGCGCTCACCACCGGGCGCAATGTGGCGGCGGCCACCCCGCAAGCGCGCGCCTTCGCCGTGCTGCTCGACGACGGGTCGGGTCTGGCGGCGCTGATGGCGCGCGGCTTTGACGGGCATATCTGGTGGGGCGCCAATCTCGGCACGGCGGGCGAAGTGCTCCTGGCGGGCCGGCTTGGCGAGGTGGGCCCGGCGATCCCGGAGGCGCGGGCGCGGGTGAAGGCGGCGCGCGGCTGGGTGATGGATGTGTGGCTGGCACGGGTGGCGCCCGGCGGGCCCGGCTGAGGCGGCGGGCGGCCGGAGAGGCGGCGAGCCCCGCGTCTGACGCAGGGCTCGCGGGCCGGAAAGCGGCAGTTTTCGAGCTTCGGCGGCGGCGTTTTCGCGCGCATAATCCGCGCCAGCCCACCATCGAGGAGCCCCTTATGGCCGCCGAATCCGCCATCCCCGAGGTCGCCGGCAGCCGGGCGCGACACCCCGATGCCCCCGCCGGCACGCTGCAGACTGTGCTGCATTCTCAAGCTGCAGAACGGGCCTTTCAGGCTGCAGAGGAGCCCGCAGCCCGGGGACAGGCTGCCGCTTCCGCGCTGGACTGGCTGGCCGCCCCCACGACCCACCCGGAAGAGATGAAGGCGGCCTACGAGGTCCGCTTCGGCCCCCTGCGCCTGTCCGGCGGCGCCCGCATGACCCCCGCCGCCGTCATCGCTGCCGGCGTGTGCACCGGGATCATCCTGCTGGGGGTGGCGGTGGTGATCCGGGCGGGGCGGCGGTGAGGGGGCTTCTCCGGACTGGGGGCGGACCGCACCGAAGCCCCGCCCGCCTAGCGCCCGCTCACTCGAAGACGTCTCGCAATTCAGGTAAGTCCGATTCGCTCAAAGAACGCTCGGTTACGAGATTTAGCCGAATGAAGCACATCTTTGAAAGACGAAATTTCGATAAATATCGAATATGATGGATCCCAGCAATAATAACTATTTGAACCAGCTCGTCGATGAAATGATCCTAGATCTTTCATGACAGATTTCAAAGTTGGCGTCATATCCGCGATTATGTGACACATAAACGGCGTCGTTTGATCTATAGCCCGAAGAGGAGATCCATCAAATCGAACCGCTTGACCGGCATCGCGCATGTCATCAACGTATTTGCGAACTTGCGTAATTGGGTTATTTGCCAAACTATAATTGTCAATTTTCGGCCGCTTAAACTCGATTATTGTAATCGGCGTAGACGTGTCGTCATTTTGAAAAGCAAGACCCAAATCAAATACGGAAATATCTGGGCGATCATCCGGGCGAGTTGGGGCATCAACTTGTTTTCGAAGCTTAATATCAGAGTTAAAATATGAATAAAATGCCAAACGATCGTCTACAATCCACAAATTGTGATCTTCATATTCAAGCTCATCTGTAGTCGATTTCAGAGGGCATATTATGTCATGTAATATATCTTCATATTCAGAAGACTGTTTTTCTACATCTTTAAATTTTAAACTGTCTTCGAACACTTCCAGTATCAATTTACGTTTCATCACATATTCAGCCAATGACGAAAGAGATTCAGCCTTTAGGCCGGATACGTATTCCGCAGCTTTTATATGAATATCCGGAAGTTTTTTCTGTAGTGATTTCCTAAACCCATTCTTTCGGCGCTCGTATGCGCGTAGAGATTGCCTAGACAGTTCTACGTATATCTCTTCTTTCGATTGAGTTGCGTAGTGCAAGGAGTCCGCGACAGTTTTAGGGTCGCTTGCGATGCTCAAAAATCTAGGATGTTCAATGCGTAGAGCCGCGACAACATTCGTTTGTCGGTCGCGAATATCCTTTAATTCGGCAGCTAAAAATGTGTGAACTATAGCTTTTGATTTGTCGACAATATCGGATATGCTTTCGTCTGAAATTGAAAATTCAGTCCGTGTCTCGTTGACGCTATCGTCCAAAGCGTCAGATTCGACGTATCCGAGAAATGCGTATTTTCCATCTATTGCTTTGAGGCCGAGCACGGCGTCCATGTCAAAACGTTTAACAGCCCTACCGTTGGCCCCTAGATAAAGTGCATTAGTGCTCTTTTCATCATCCGAAATGGCTTTCGGCAATAAGAAGCAATGAACAGTAAATTGCGTTGAGCCAGCATCGGTGTCGATACTGAAACTAAAATCCTGATCTCTCTCCGTTGACAACGTGAACTGATCGAATAGATCGATTACATTATCATTATCAATGACGGTAATTTTGGGTTGGCTTATATTTATAAAGTAACTTATAAAATGTGCCAAAACGCGATTAGCAATAGTTGACGCCTTCTTCGGTATCTGAGAGGCGTACTCTATTTTGTACGGATATAAATTAACTGACGTTCCAATATTAGACGGATGACTGTCAATTTTACGAAGAAAACCATAAAGTGGATCGTCGATACAGAAATCAAAATCAACTGTAGTTATTTTGTCTTCGTTGATAAATGTACTTTTTATATGAGCTTTCTCTAGTACTTTTAGCCAAAGAAGGCGACCGACACCTTTCCCGCCGATCGTTGCTTTCGTCTGAGAGTCCATTCGAGTGAACGAGCTGATATTGGACGGAGTGAATCCAATACCATTGTCGTCGATCCTGAATCCAATACAATTTTCATCTTGACGTATAATTGTAATATCAATTATACCATTTGAAATATGATCTTTTCCAAATCTCTCTTCTACGGCATGAATTGAGTTCATTACTGCTTCGAAGAGCGGATATAAGGTGTTTTTGGCACTTGGTGCCAAAGAGATGTTTCGCACCCTTCCAGCAGGATCGCTTTGCCAGTTCGAGGCCGGGTTCTTTTCCACGAGTTCTCTTTCTGCAATTTAGTTACAAGAGAATGCACACGGATGAAGGGCAAGGCAATGTGGGAGCGGAGTTCATCCCCCCGCCCTTGCCCTTCGGCTCCCCTTGCGCTATTTCACGCGCTGGTCCGGGCCACCCTCTTTTCGAGGCGGTTCATCGGGAGGGCCGGAGGCGCGGGATGCGCGCTCTCCGTGCTTGGAGGCCTGTCCTCCGATCCTGCCTCGCGGCGTGCCCCGGACAGTTCGGCGTTTCCGTGCGTGACGGCTCCATCTGAGGGGCCGCGCCCGGGCGGCGCCGCGTAAAAAAGCTTTCAAAGCCTTGTCCCCCACGGCCAGCGCGCCGGGTTCGCTCCTTGAGCGGACAGCGCCGGGCCTGCCAGTCCCGGCGCCCGTGGAGGAGAAGGCTCATTCAACCCAATCCGGCGCAGATCCTGGCAAGGAGCTTATATGTCCGCTACTCAAACGCTTGCCGCCGCACGTGACGATTTCGCCGCCATGCTCGAAGCGAGCTTCGGTGAATCGGAGCTCGCCGAAGGTTCGGTCGTCAAAGGTATCGTCGTCGCGATCGAGAAGGATCTCGCGATCATCGATATCGGCCTGAAGACCGAAGGCCGCGTGGCACTAAAGGAATTTGCCGGCCCCGGCCGCGACCAGGAAATCAAGGTCGGCGACGAGGTCGAGGTCTATCTCGAGCGCGTCGAGAACGCGCTGGGCGAAGCCGTCCTCTCGCGCGACAAGGCCCGCCGCGAAGAGAGCTGGGTCCGCCTCGAGAAGGCGTTCAACGCCACCGAGAAGGTCACCGGCGTGATCTTCAACCAGGTCAAGGGCGGCTTCACCGTCGACCTCGACGGCGCCGTGGCGTTCCTGCCGCGCTCCCAGGTGGACATCCGCCCGATCCGCGATGTCGGCCCGCTGATGCACAACCCGCAGCCCTTCCAGATCCTCAAGATGGACCGCCGCCGCGGCAACATCGTCGTGTCGCGCCGCACCGTGCTGGAAGAGACCCGCGCCGAGCAGCGCCACGAGCTGGTGCAGAATCTCGAAGAGGGCCAGGTCATCGACGGCGTGGTCAAGAACATCACCGATTACGGTGCGTTCGTGGACCTCGGCGGCATTGACGGCCTGCTGCACGTCACCGACATCGCCTGGCGCCGCGTGAACCACCCGACCGAGGTGCTCTCCATCGGCCAGACGGTCAAGGTGAAGATCATCAAGATCAACCACGAGACCCACCGCATCTCGCTCGGCATGAAGCAGCTGCTCGGCGATCCGTGGGAGGGCATCGAGGCCAAGTACCCGGTCGAGGCCCGCTTCAAGGGTCGCGTCACCAACATCACCGACTACGGCGCGTTCGTGGAACTGGAGCCGGGCATCGAAGGCCTGATCCACGTCTCCGAGATGAGCTGGACCAAGAAGAACGTCCACCCCGGCAAGATCGTCGCCACCTCGCAGGAAGTGGAAGTGGCGATCCTCGAGGTCGACCCGGTCAAGCGCCGCATCTCGCTCGGCCTCAAGCAGACGCTGCAGAACCCCTGGGACGCCTTCGCCGAGAAGTATCCGGCGGGCGCCACGGTCGAGGGCGAGGTCAAGAACAAGACCGAGTTCGGCCTGTTCCTGGGCCTCGACGGCGACGTCGACGGCATGGTCCACCTGTCGGATCTCGACTGGAACCGTCCCGGCGAGCAGGTGATCGAGGAGTTCAAGAAGGGCGACATGATCAAGGCGGTCGTTCTCGACGTGGATGTCGAGAAGGAGCGCATCTCGCTCGGCGTGAAGCAGCTCGGCGGCGACCCCTTCCAGGATTCCGGCGAGCTCCGCAAGGGCGCGATCGTCACCTGCGAAGTGATCGACGTGAAGGATGGCGGCGTCGATGTGAAGATCATCGGCTCGGACATGACCGCCTTCGTCAAGCGCTCGGAACTGGCCCGCGACCGCGGCGACCAGCGTCCGGACCGCTTCGCCGTCGGCGAGAAGTTCGATGCCCGCGTCACCCTGTTCGACCGCAAGGCGCGCAAGGTGCAGGTCTCGATCAAGGCGCTCGAAATCGCCGAGGAAAAGGAAGCCGTGGCCCAGTTCGGCTCGCAGGATTCCGGTGCCTCGCTCGGCGACATCCTCGGTGCCGCGCTGAAGAAGCAGGCCGAGAAGACGGATTGATCCGTCTTCGTTCAGCCGCCTGACGGCTGATCGAAAATGACAGAAGCGGCCGGCGTGGCGACACGCCGGCCGTTTTGTTTTGCGGGAGCTCAGCGTGAGCGCCCCGGCACCGTCATGGCTGCCACGCCGATCACCACCGCGATGAGCCCGAGCCAGGCGGTGGGCGCCAGCGCCTCGCCGAGGAACACGACGCTGATGCCGACGCCGATCGGCACCCGGACATAGGCCTGCGCCGTGGCGCCCACCGGGCCGAGCGTGCGCAGCAGGCGGAAATACAGCACGAAGGCCGCCGCCGTGCAGGCCAGCGCCAGCGCGACCAGCGCCGCCAGCGAGGCGGGCGAGGGCGAAAGCGTCCATGGCTGGTCGACCACCAGTGCCAGCGGCGCCAGCAACGCGGTGCCGCACAGAAGCGAGCCGCAGGCCGGCAGCATCGGATCGAGCCCGGCGAAACGCGCGCCGAACAGCGCCGCGCCGGCATAGCAGGCGGTGGCGAGGAGGATGGCGAGCGGCGCCAGCAGCGCTGACGGCGTCGCGAGGGCCTCCGCATTAAGCGCCTGCGTGCCCACCACGAGGCCGGCGCCCACCAGCCCGCAGGCGACGCCCACCAGCCGCAGCACCCCGCCGGAGGAATGCCGGCCGGTAGCTGCCGCCATCAGGAAGGCGAAGATCGGCGTGGTGGCATTGAGAATGACGGCCAGCCCGGCGCCGAGCCGCGTTTCCGCCCAGGCGATGAGGGTGAACGGCACCGCACTGTTGAGGCACGCCTGGATGAGGAAGGCGCGCCACGTCGCCCGGTTCGCCGGCAGGCGCAGGCCGCGCCCGCGCAGCACGCCATAGAGCACCGCGCCCGCCAGCGCCGTGCGGGCGGCGATAAAGGTGAGCGGGGGGATCGTCTCCACGCCGATCTTGATGAAGCTGTAGGAGGCGCCCCACAGCGTCGACAACAGCAGCAGCAGGGCAAGTTCGACCGCGAGGCGGGGCTTTTCCATGGGGCATCCGGCATGAGGGGGCCCCTGTCTAGCCGACCGCGCTGCGCCGATGTTTCGGCCGTGGCCGAAGCGTTGGCGGCTGACGCACGCGGCGCCTGCGCCTAGAGTGGCTGGATGAACCACCCGGTGTCCCGCGCCACGGCCGCCCTGCCCTTTGCCTCGGGCGCCCGCATCGCCGAGATCGCGGCGCTGCTGGGCGACCCCGCGCGCGCCAACATGCTGCTGGCGCTGATGGGCGGCCAGGCGCTGACCGCGGGGGAACTGGCGCGCCATGCCGGGGTGAGCGCGCCGACCACCAGCGGGCATCTGGCGAAGCTGGGGGCGGCCGGCGTGGTGGCGGCGCGGGCGCAGGGGCGGCACCGCTACTACCGGCTGGCCTCGCCCGAGATCGCCGAGGTGCTGCACGCGCTGATGGTGGCCGCGACAGCAGGCCCACCCCGTCATCGCCCGCCCGGCCCGCGCGATGGCGCGCTGCGCCTCGCCCGCAGCTGCTACGACCATCTTGCCGGGCGGCTGGCGGTGGCGCTGCTCGCCGCGCTGGAGGCGCGGGGACATATGCGCCTCTCGGGCGAGGGCGACGCCGCCGAGCCGACGCCGCAGGGGCGGGCGTTTCTGGCCGATTTCGGCCTCGCTCTCGATGGGCAAGGCCAAACTTCCCGCCAAACCTCCCGCCGCCCGCTGTGCCGTACCTGCCTCGACTGGAGCGAGCGGCGCCCGCACCTCTCCGGCCGGCTCGGCGCCGGCCTGCTGGAGCGGCTGCTCATCCTCGGCTGGCTCGTCCGCGTGCCGGGAAGCCGCGCCCTCACCCTCACCCGCGCCGGCGAAGCCGGCCTGATCGCCACCTTCCACCTGCCGCCCGACTGGCGGGAGGGGGAGAAGGCGGCGTCGCATCCGGAGGCAACGGCCGGCATCGCGTTTGATGGTGTCACTTTCCTCCGCTAATCTCGATGTTCATCCGGCGCTTCCCGCGCCCCGGATGCCAGCGCGGAGGCGCGGAGCATGATGTCAGACCCGCCGCGCGACGCTTCTCCGGTGTCAGCGCCCGCGACTTCGGGCTGGGTTGGCCGGCAGATCGTGCGGGTGGTGCTGCTCAGCCGCTGGGCGATGGTGCCGCTGTTTCTCGGCCTGTCGCTCGGGCTGGTGCTGCTGGTCATTGCCTTCGCGCTGCGGCTTTGGAACTTTGCGTTCCTGCTTCCCAGCCTGACCGAGACGGCGGTCATTATGGAACTGCTCACCCTGATAGACATCGTGCTGGTGGGCGGGCTGATGGTCATCATCATCCAGTCCGGCTACGAGAATTTCGTCGAGCAGATCGACCGCCGCCACGCCCCGGATTCGCCGGCCTGGATGATGCGGATCAGCTTTTCCGGGCTGAAACTGAAGCTGTTCGCCTCGCTGATGGCGATCTCGGCCATCACCTTGCTCAAGGCGCTGATGCGGCTGGAGACCGATGTGAGCGAGACGCAGGTGCGCTGGCTGATGGCGGCGAGCGTGCTGTTCCTCGCCGCCTATGCGGTGCTGGCCTTCACCGACCGTTTCGCCGGCACTGCGCGCGACGACTAGGGCGCGAGGATCAGCGCGCCGCCCGCACCCGCGCCGGATTGCCCACCGCCGTCGCCCCGGCCGGGATGTCCTTGGTGACCACGGCGCCCGCGCCGATCACCGCATCGTCGCCGATGGTGACGCCCGGCAGGATGACGGCCTTGCCGCCGATCCACACATTGCGGCCGATCGTGACCGGGCGGCCGAATTCCAGGCCGGCGCGCCGCACCTCCGGGTCGCGCGGGTGGTCGGCGGTGTAGATGTGGGTGCCCGGGCCGATCTCCGTGCCGTCGCCGATATGCACCGCCACCACGTCGAGGATCACGCAGTCGAAATTGAGAAAGACGCCGGTGCCGAGGTGGATGTTGAAGCCGTAATCGCAATGGAAGGGCGGGCGGAGGCCGGTGCGCTCGCCCACCGAGCCGAGCCCCTCGCGCAGCAGCGCGCGGCGCTCCTCGCGCGAGAGGGTGAGTGACGCGTTGAACCGCGCCAGCCAGGCGAAGTTGGCGCGCTGGGCCGCCTGGATCTCCGGGTCGCCGGCCCGGTAAAGCTCGCCGGCCAGCATTTTTTGCAGTTCGGTGCGGGGGGCGGGTTCGGTCATGCGCGGCTCTCGTCGGGAGGGGTGGCCCTCTGCATCCGCGAAGGCCGTCGGTAAGGTCTCGACTAAACGTTACGCCCCTTACAGCTCCACCCAGCCCTTCAGCTCGCGCGTCACCACCGCTTCCAGCACGTTGATGCCGCCGGGTGAGTCGTTGAGGCAGGGGATGAAGTGGAACTTTTCGCCGCCATTATGGTGGAAGATCTCGGCGTTCTCGCCGGCGATTTCCTCCATCGTCTCCAGGCAGTCGGCCACGAAGCCGGGGGTGAGCACAGCGAGGCGCTTGACGCCGGATTTCGCCAGCGCCTCGATCGTCTTGTCGGTGTAGGGCTGCAGCCATTCGGCGGCGCCGAAGCGTGACTGGAAGGTGAGGCGCAGCTTGCCCTCGGGCCAGCCGAGGCGCTCGCGCACCAGCCGCGTGGTCTTGTAGCAATAGCAGTGATAGGGGTCGCCCTTGTCGAAATATTCCTTCGGGATGCCGTGGAACGAGGCGAGCACCAGCTCCGGCTCCCAGTCCAGCGTGGCGAGTTCCGTGGTGATGGAGTTGGCCAGCGCCTCGATATAGGCCGGCTCGTCCGGCCAGTGCGGGGCGACGCGCAGTACCGGCTGCCAGCGCATCTTCTTCAGCGCGTCGAAGGCGGCGTCGCACACGGTGGCCGAGGTCGCGGCGGCATATTGCGGGTAGAGCGGCACCAGCAGCAGCCGCTCGCAGCCCTGTGCCTGCAGCGCCTCGATGCGCGAGGCGATGGACGGGTTGCCGTAGCGCATCGCCCAGTCGAAGACGAGCCGGTCGCTGCGCACGCCGAGCGCGGCGGCGAGCTTTTCCGACTGCGCCCGGGTGATGGTGCGCAGCGGGCCCTCGTTGCGCTCATTGTTCCAGATGGTCGCGTAATCCTTGCCCTTGGCCTGCGGCCGGCGGGACAGGATGATGACGTTGAGGATGAACCACCACAGAACACGGTTGACCTCGATCACCCGGCGGTCGGAGAGGAACTCCTTGAGATAGCGCCGCATCGACCAGTAGTCGGTGCCATCGGGGGTGCCGAGATTGACGATGAGCACGCCGATCTTGCCATGGGCGACAGGGGGATGGCCGGCGGGCAACCCGCCATCGGGCGAGGGGTGGAGCGCGACGTGCGCCGCGTCCACCGGAACAGGCTTGGTCATCGGTACTCCCTCGACAGATCGCTGCCGGCAGCTTCTGCCGTGCTTATAGGTGGACCGGCGGCGCATTCCAACCGGATGCATGTCGCAGGCGCACGCTCCGGCCCGCCCGGCGGCCCGCACGGCTTCCGGCCGGGATGTTGTACGCTGCCCGGCGCGCCGGGGTTCACGGCGGAAGGGGGCGACATGGACAAAATTCACGGCACATTGGGTCTGGTGGGCTGCGCCCAGCTTGGCGCGGCGATCGGCGGGGCACTGCTGCGGGCGGGGACGGTGGAGCCGACGCGGATGTGGATCGCCAACCGTTCCGGCCCTGTCGCCGCCCTTGCTGGGTTTTCCGGGCTGAACTGGACACGCGATGTGCAGACGCTGGCGGATCGCTGCGACACGCTCCTCCTCGCCCTGCCACCCGCCACCGGGCGTCCACTGCGCTTCGAGGGGGCGGGGCGGCTGGTGGTCTCGGTCATGGCCGGGGTGAGCGTGGAGCAACTGGCGCTCATCAGCGGCGGGGCGCGGGTGGTGCGGGCGATGTCGTCGCCCGCCGCCGCCATCGGCATGGCCTATTCCCCCTTTTTCGCCGGCGCCGGGGTGACCGAGGCCGACCGGGCATTGGTGCGAACGCTGTTCTCCGCCTGCGGGATCACCGACGAGGTGCCGGCGGAGGGCCAGATCGACGTGTTCACCGCCATCACCGGCCCGGTGCCGGGCTTCGTCGCCGCCTTTGCCGCGAGCGTGCAGGACTATGCGCAGGCGCAGGGCGTCGACGCGGAGGTGGCGCGGCGGGCGGTCGGCCAGCTGTTCCACGCCGCCGGCGCGCTGCTGGCGCAGTCCGACAGGCCGGCGGCGGACTTCGTGCAGGAGATGGTGGACTATGCCGGCACCACGGCCGCCGGGCTGGAGGCGCTGCGCGCCGCCGGCCTTGCCGATGTCATCGCACAGGGGCTGGAAGCCGCGCGCCAGCGCTGCCTGACCATCGGCCGGCCGCTGGGGTGAGGCGTCGGGGGGACGGTGTGACGGGTGGGAGAAATAGGGGCCGCGCAAAGATTATTTCAACCAAAGGCTGCATCATGCTATTCTCGGCCGGGACGATGAGGGCCAAGCATCATGCGCCGATTATTCCTGATTTCGTTGTGTTTAATCGGCTTTTCGCCAGCCGGTTCCGCCCAGGAGACGGGCGCCGCCGCCAATGCGGTTAACACAGCTCAAGATTGCAATTGCGATCCTCCGAAGCCCGCGTTGGAGATCGCATTGTGTAAAGTTACATGCCGCCCCCCGGTGACGCCATCCGATCCTCTAAAGGGTTTAAACCCCTCCATCATGGTGCCGAACGCAGCGGAGCGGCTGGACCTTCGCGGACAGGTTGAGTGAGGGGCGGGCCATGCAACTCCTGACCTTGTCGATGCTGAACGTTCTTCTCACGGCGATCGCCGTATCCGGAGTCCTGGCGCTCCTGTGCTTCCTGCTGGCCCGCGCGCTCGGCTACACCCGGAACGGAGCCGCGTTGCTGGTTTGCGCGGCGGCGTTCGCCCTGCTGGGGTTCGTGACCGGCTCGATCATGGGGCACAGCCGCACGCCTGCGGTGAACGCCGTTCTGCCGGCGGCGCTCGCCTTCCTCGGCGGCACGCTCGCCTACCTGATCGGCACAAAGGGTGTTCGCGAACAGGTTGGAACGGCAGGCTTCGTGCTGTGCTTCGCCTTCAGTCTTTTTATCGGCACCCATTTCGGGGCGCGGATGCGCTTCGACTTCGACAGTGCGCTAGCCGCTCCCAATGTCGCGCGCGACCGCCAGCTCGACATCGAGGCCGCGCAGCATATTGTCGACCTCCAGCGCATGGTCAATGCGGCCGAGCTGCTGGCCCTTCTGGACGGGGTGGCGAAAGATAAGGGCATAGATCCCGTTCAGCTCCGCGCCATGTCGCTGCGCGAGCGCTTGGCGGCGAAAGCCACTTCGACCGCGCCCTGACCAACGCCGACGGCCGGACGGAAAGGCGGCACGCGGGAGCGGCCGCCGCTCGGTGCCGCCCCGCCTGTCGATAGGCTCACCGCACCAGAACGTTGCGGAACAGCCAGGGGTCTGAGGGGTCGATATCCTCGGGGAACAGGCCGGGGCGGCCGTCCAGCGGGGTCCAGTCGGTGTAATAGCCCTTCACCGTGCCGAGATAGGGCTTCTGGATTTCCAGGCAGCGGCGGTAGTCCATCTCGTCGGTCTCGACGATGCCGGCCTCGGGGTTCTCCAGCGCCCACACCATGCCGGCAAGCACGGCGGAGGTCACCTGCAGCCCGGTCGCGTTCTGGTAGGGGGCGAGCTGGCGGGTTTCCTCGATGGTGAGCTGAGAGCCGTACCAATAGGCGTTCCGGGCATGGCCGAAGAGCAGCACGCCCAGTTCGTCGCACCCGTCCACCACCTCGTTCTCGTCGAGGATCGTCCATTCGCCGTCGAACCGGCCCTCATTGCCGAACGTCTCGTGCCAGGACAGCAGCGCGTCGTTGCAGGGATGGTAGGCATAGTGGCAGGTCGGGCGGTAGGCGACCTGGGCGCCGTTGCGGACGGTGAAATAGTCGGCGATCGAGATCGACTCGTTATGGGTGACGAGGAAGCCGTGCTGCGGGCCCAGCGTCGGGCACCAGGTGCGGACCTTGGTGGCCGCGCCGGCCTGCATCAGGTAGATCGCCGCGCTGGAGCCGAAATTATGGGTGTGGGCGTTCTCCGGCATCCAGGTCTCGTGCGTGCCCCAGCCGAGCTCGGCCGGCTGCAGCCCCTCGGAGACGAAGCCTTCCACCGACCAGGTGTTGACGAAGATGCCGAAGGGGCGCGGGTCGCGGGCACGCTGGGTGTCGCGCTCGGCGATGTGAATGCCCTTGACGCCGACCCGGCTCATCAGCGCCGCCCAGCCCTCGCGGCTGGTCGGCTCCTCGAAAGCAAGGCCGGTATCGCTGGCGATGTCGACCAGCGCCTGCTTGACGAACCAGGACACCATGCCCGGATTGGCGCCGCAGCAGGACACGGCGGTCGGCCCGCCGGGGCTGGCGCGCTTGGCCTTGAGCATGGATTCGCGCAGCGCATAGTTGGAGCGGCTGGCGGCGGTGGCGTCCTTGTCGAAATAGAAGCCGAGCCAGGGCTCGACCACGGTGTCGATGTAGAGCGCGCCGCATTCGCGGGCGAGCGTCATCATGTCGACCGAGCCGGTGTCGACCGAGAGGTTGATGACAAAGCCGCGCCCGCCGGTGGTGAGCAGCGGGGTGAGGGTGTCGCGGTAGTTCTCCCGCGTGATCGCCATCTGGACGAAGCGGATGCCGCGCTCGTCCAGCAGGGCGCGGTGGTCGTCCACCGGGTCGATGACGGTCAACCGTTCCTTGTCGAAATCGAAGTGCCGCTCCAGGAGAGGCAGGATGCCGCGCCCGATCGAGCCGAAGCCGATGAGCACGAGGGGACCGTCGATTTTTCCGTAGACCGGCCAGACTGACATTCGCGGGGACACTCCTTTGGTTCCAAAAGGGGGATGATGCGGGCGCACCATGGGGCGCCGCAGCCTGCCGCGTCAATGGTGACGGGGGCGTGACGGGGGGCGGGGAGGAGAGATGGTGAGAGGCCGGCCTTCCGGCCGGCACCTCGGCATGACGAAGGCCCTGGGGCAGGGCCCCTTCCCTCACGCGTCGGCGGCGAGGATGTGGTTGCGCACCAGCGGGTAGACCTGGCCCTTCCAGCGGCGGCCCGAGAACACGCCGTAATGGCCCACGCCGGCCTGCATGTGGTGGCGCCGCAGATGCGGGCGCAGGCCGGTGCAGATGTCCTGCGCCGCGACCGTCTGGCCGACGGCGCAGATGTCGTCGCGCTCGCCCTCCACGGTGAGCAGCGCGGTGCGGCGGATGGCGTGGAAATCGAGGCTGCCGCCGCGATAGGTGAGCACGCCGCGCGGCAGCTCGTGCTGCTGGAACACCTTGTCGATGGTTTCCAGAAAGAACGCGGCATCGAGGTCGAGAACGGCGAAATACTCGTCATAGAAGGTCTTGGTGGCGCCGGCCTTTTCGTGCTCGCCCATGGCGAGATCCTCGAACAGCCCGACATGCGCCTTCACATGGCGCTGCAGGTTCATCGCCATGAAGGCACTCACCTGCAGGAACCCCGGATAGACCCGCCGCCCCGCTCCCTTGTAGCCGGGCGGCACGGTGGCGATGAGGTTCTGCTCGAACCATTCCATCGGCTTGGACGTGGCGAGCTCGTTGACCTTGGTCGGGTTGATGCGGGTGTCGACAGGCCCGGCCATCAGCGTCATCGAGAGGGGCTGGGCGGGGTTGTTCTCCTGCGCCATCACCGCGCAGGCGGCGAGCACCTGCACGCAAGGCTGGCACACCGCGAGCACATGCCCGCCCGGCCCCATTTCCTCCAGGAAGCGCACGACATGGCCGACATAATCGTCGAAGCCGAAGCCGCCGGCGGACAGCGGCACGTCGCGGGCATTGTGCCAGTCGGTGATGTAGACGTCGTTCTCCGGCAGCAGCGTCTTCACCGTGTCCAGCAGCAGGGTGGCGAAATGGCCGGACAGCGGGGCGACGACGAGGAGGCGCGGCTGCTTCTGCTCGACATCCTTGGCGAAATGCACGAGCGAGCCGAAGGGCAGGGTGAGCACCACCTCCTCGCGCACCTCGACCTCGCGATTGCCTGAGGTGACGGTGCCGATATCGAAGGCCGGCCGCTCGTGGCTGAGCCCGGCGCGCTCGATCATCTCGAAGGTGGCGGTGAGGTTGCGCAGCAGCGGCGTGTCGCCGAAGCCGCCCAGCGTGCCGATCATCTGGCGCGAGAGGCGCGCGGCCAGGCGGATCGGATCTAAGAGGTCGGACTGGGCCTGATAGGCGGCATAGATCATCGGCGGGGGATCTTCCGGCACAGGGACTTGCCGCAAAAGCCCTCGGGGCGGCAGCGCGATCGGCGACGGTCTGGGCGACGAGAGGTCATGCGCGCTCCGGCAGAAGGTCCACATGCGGCGTGCGGTGCGGGGCGCACGGTTCGCCGGCACTGAGGCCTGCCGCATCCATCCTAGAGCGGATGCAAGGCCGCTGCCAAGGCGGTTGCAGAGTAGGACGGCGCGCGGCTCTCTCCTCCCCGGCGTGCGCGGGGGATGCCGGGGCGAGCGGGGCGCGCGTAACACGCCCGTCAGGAATGGCACGAAGTGTGATTGCGGTTGCGGGGCCGTATCGTCTACGCCCCGCCGGAACAGGAAGCCTGCCATGCCCGCGCCGACCAAGACCTCCAAGCCGAACGTCACCCCCGCCGCGCGCGGGACGACGAAGGCACCGGCGAAGGGTGCAGGCAGCAAGGAAGGCGCCAAGGCAGGCATCAAGGCCGTTGCGAAGCCGGCGAAGGCGGCCGCGGTGCTTGCCCCCGAGGTGGCCGAACCTGCAGCGGTGCTGATCATCAGCAGCAAGAACTATTCGTCCTGGTCGCTGCGCGGCTTCCTGCTGTGCCGGCTGGCGGGTCTCGATGTGGCGGAGGTGGCCGTCTCCGCCGACGACCCGGCGATCCGCGCCGAGCTGCTGCTGCAATCCTCGTCCTTCCTGGTGCCGCGCCTCGACCATGAGGGGCTGCGCATCTGGGACACGCTGGCCATTGCCGAATATCTGCACGAATGGGCGCCAGAGGCCGGGCTTCTGCCTAGGAACCGCGCAGCGCGGGCGCATTGCCGTTCCATCTGCGGCGAGATGCATTCGGGCTTCGCCAATCTGCGCTCGGCGCTGCCGATGAACCTCAAGGCGCACCATCCCGGCTTCAAGGTGTGGGCCGGCGCGCAGGGCGACATTCTGCGCATCGTCACCATCTGGACCGAGTGCCTGAAGACCTATGGCGGGCCGTACCTGTTCGGTGCGGCGCCGACCATGGCGGACGCGATGTACGCCCCGGTCTGCGCACGCTTTACCACCTATGACGTGCCGCTCGACCCCGCGAGCCGGGCCTATTGCCGGACCATGCTCGCCTTGCCCGCCATGCAGGAATGGCTGGCGGCGGCTCTGGCGGAGCCGGACGAGATGGAGGAACTGGACGTCGAGTTCTGAGGGGGGGCGCGGGGCCAGGGAAGACGTCATCCCGGACGGCCGCAAGGCCGATCCGGGATCGCTCTCAGAATAAGCCGGCCCGCGATCCCGGCTCTCGCGGCGCTCGGCCGGGATGACGGCCTTGCCGCCACCCCTACGGGCCCCCGCAGGGCCGACGGCCGCTCTTCAGCGCTCATCCTTCGAGGCTCGCTGCGCTCGCGCCTCAGGATGACGGTGCTCTCGTGGGACGAGGCTGCCGTCATCCCGGACGGCGGCAGGCCGATCCGGGATCGCTCTCAGGCGCGAAGCCGGCACGCGGTCCCGGCTCTCGCGGAGCTCGGCCGGGATGACGGCGTGTCAGAGCCCCTCAGTGCGCCTCGTCCCAGTTCTCGGCGGCGCGGGCGTCGACCTTCAACGGCACCTTCAGAGCCACGGCGGGGAAGGGGGCGAGTTCCATCACCTCGCGCACCACGGGGATGGTGGCGGCGACCTCGTCATCCGGCACCTCGAAGATGAGTTCGTCATGCACCTGCAGCAGCATGCGGGCGGAAAGCCGCGCACTCGCCAGCGCGCCGTCCATCCGCACCATGGCGCGGCGGATGATGTCGGCGGCCGAACCCTGCAGACGGGCATTGATCGCCGCGCGCTCGTTGAAGGCGCGGATCGACGGGTTCTTGGCCGTGATATCCGGGTAGTGGCAGCGCCGGCCGAACAGCGTCTCGACATAGCCATGCGCGCGGGCGAAGGCGCGGGTTTCGTCCATATAGGCGCGGATGCCGGGGAAACGCTCGAAATAGCGCTTGATATAGGCGCCCGCCTCCTCGCGCGGGATCGAAAGCTGGTTGGCCAGCCCGAAGGCCGAGATGCCATAGATGATGCCGAAATTGATCGCCTTGGCGCGCCGGCGCACCTCGCCCGGCATGCCCTCGATCGGCACGCCGAACATTTCCGACGCGGTCATGGCGTGGATGTCGAGCCCGTCCTGGAAGGCCTGGCGCAGCGAGGGGGTGTCGGCGATCTCGGCCAGCAGCCGCAATTCGATCTGCGAATAATCGGCCGAAATCAGCTTGTGGCCGGGGGCGGCAATGAAGGCCTTGCGGATCTTGCGGCCTTCCTCGGAGCGCACCGGGATGTTCTGCAAATTCGGCTCGGAGGAGGAAAGCCGGCCGGTGGTGGTGGCCGCCAGCGCGAAGGAGGAATGCACGCGCCCGGTCTCGGGGTGGACATAGGAGGGCAGCGCGTCGGCATAGGTGGATTTCAGCTTCTGCAGCTGGCGCCAGTCGAGGATGCGGCGGGGCAGTTCGTGCCCCTGCTCGGCCAGTTCCTCCAGCACGTCGGCGCCGGTGGACCACGCGCCCGTGGGGGTCTTGCGCCCGCCGGGAATGGCCATCTTGCCGAACAAGATGTCGCCGAGCTGCTTGGGCGAGCCGGGGTTGAAGCTCTCCCCCGCCATCTCGGATATATCGGCCTCCAGCCGGCCCATGCCTTGCGCGAATTCGCCTGACAGCCGCGAGAGCATCTGCCGGTCGATCATGATGCCGCGCGCTTCCATGCGGGCGAGCACGGCGACCAGCGGCCGCTCCAGCGTCTCGTAGACGCCGGCCTTGCCTTCGCTGGCGAGGCGGGGCTTGAGCACCCGCCACAGGCGCAGCGTGACGTCGGCATCCTCGGCGGCGTATTCGCTCGCCTTGTCGAGCGGGGCGCGGTCGAAGCGGATCTGCCCCTTGCCCTTGCCGCACACCTCCTCGAACTTGATCGGGGTGTGGCCGAGCCAGCGCATGGAGAGCGGGTCCATGCCGTGCGGCGAGGCGCCGGCGTCCAGCACATAGGAGAGCAGCATCGTGTCGTCGTACGGGCCGACCTCGATGCCGACGCGCTTGAGCACCAGCCAGTCATATTTGAGGTTCTGGCCGATCTTGAGGACGGACGGGTCCTCCATCAGCGGCTTAAGGACAGCAAGCGCGTCGCGCGGAAAAATCTGGCCGGGCAGCAGCCCCTCGCTGAACAGGCCTTCGTCGCCGCCCTTGTGGGCGAGCGGGACATAGCAGGCCTCGCTCGGTGCGGTGGCGAGCGAGAAGCCGACCAGTTCCGCCTGCATCGGGTCGAGGCCGGTGGTCTCGGTGTCGACGGCGACGACGCCGATCTCCGTGGCGCGGGCGACACATTCCTGGAGGCGGGCGAGCGACATCACCGTCTCGTAGCGCGAGCGGTCGACCGGGGTGTTGCGGGCTTCCGCCTGACGCGCGGCGGCGAGCGCCTGCGGGGTGAAGCCTTCCGCCGCGCTCGGCGCATCTTCCAGCGGAACCGCCGTCTCGCGCGTGTCCGGGTCGAGCCCGGCGGTGAGCAGGGCGGTCTCGTTGCCGCCCGCCTTCAGGCCGGGATCGGGCTCGATGGCGGCGATGTCGATCTCGTACGCCTCGCCGACGCGGCGGGTCAGCGTGGTGAACTCCATCGCCTTGAGGAAGGCAATGAGCTTGCGGCCCTCCGGCTCGATGACGGCGATGTCGTCGAGCGGCACGTCGAGCGGCACGTCGCGCTTCAGGGTGACGAGCTGGCGCGACAGCCGGGCCTGGTCGGCGAATTCGATCAGGTTCTCGCGGCGCTTGGTCTGCTTGATCTCCTCGGCGCGGGCCAGCAGCGTGTCGAGGTCGCCATAATCGGCGAGCAGCTGGGCGGCGGTCTTCACCCCGATGCCGGGCACGCCGGGCACGTTGTCCACCGAATCGCCGGCCAGCGACTGCACGTCGATTACCTTGTCCGGGGTGACGCCGAATTTCTCGAACACCTCCTCGATGCCGATCGCCTTGTCCTTCATCGGGTCGTACATGCGCACGAGGCCATCGACGAGCTGCATCAGGTCCTTGTCGGAGGAAATGACGGTGACGTGGGCGCCCTTCGCCTTGGCGATCTCGGCATAGGTGGCGATGAGGTCGTCGGCCTCGAAGCCGCTCTGTTCAACGCAGGCGAGGTCGAAGGCGCGGGTGGCCTCGCGGATGAGCGGGAATTGCGGGCGCAGATCCTCCGGCAGCTCCGGGCGCTGCGCCTTGTAGAGCGGGTAGATGTCCTTGCGGAAGGTCTGCTCGGACTTGTCGAACACCACGGCGAGATGGGTCGGCTTCGGCTCGAATCCGCCGCCGTTCTGCCCGGCCCGCACCAGCTTCCACAGCATGTTGCAGAAGCCTGCCACCGCACCCACCGGCAGCTTGTCGGAGGAGCGGGTGAGCGGGGGCAAGGCGTGATAGGCGCGGAAGATATAGGCCGAGCCGTCGATCAGGACGACATGGTCGCCGGAACCGACGGTTTGATCAGGGGCATCATGGGCGGGCATTGCGGGCTCCGTTTCGGGCCGCACGATGCCCCCGGCGGTGCGCCGGGGCAAGGGGGACGGGATGAGGGTGGGCTGGGAGGGCGTCCGCGCAGGTGACGGCGCCGCCATCCGGCGCTACAGAGCACCATGCCGCGCTACAAGCTCACCATCGAATATGACGGCACGCCCTTTGTCGGCTGGCAGATGCAGGCGGCGGGCTCAACCGTGCAGGGTGTGCTGGGCGAGGCGGTGCGCCGCTTTTCCGGCGAGGTTGCGGTGGTGCACGGCGCCGGCCGCACCGATGCCGGGGTGCACGCCACCGGGCAGGTCGCCCATATCGAACTGGCCCGCGAGTGGAAGCCGGACACGGTGCGCGACGCGATGAACGCGCATCTGCGCCCGCATCCCGTCGCGGTGCTGGAGGCCGAGCGGGCGGACGAGGATTTCCACGCCCGCTTCTCCGCCACCGGGCGGCGCTATGTCTACCGCATCATCGCCCGCCGCCCCGACCTGGTGCTGGAGCGCAACCGGGCGTGGCGGGTGCAACGTCCGCTCGATGCCGGGGCGATGGCGCTGGGCGCCTTGCGGCTGGTGGGGCGGCACGACTTCACCACCTTCCGCGCCATTGGCTGCCAGGCCGCCTCGCCGGTGAAGACGCTGGACCGGCTGGAGGTGGAGACCGTGCCGCTGGAGGGGCCGGGGGTGGAGATAAGGGTGCACGCGCAGGCGCGCTCGTTTCTCCACCATCAGGTGCGCTCCATGGTCGGCACGCTGGTGAAGCTGGGCGAGGGCGCATGGACGCCGGACGACGTCACCGCCGCGCTGGAAGCCGCCGACCGCATCCGCTGCGGCCCGATGGCGCCCTCGGCCGGGCTATATTTGGCGGAAGTGACCTATTGAGGGGGCGTGCCTCAACGCCGGCCTGCCGGCCGGCACCTCAGCATGACGGATTTTTCCTCGCTGCTGATACGCCGTCATCCTGAGGTGCGCGCACAGCGCGCCTCGAAGGATGGCCTGGAGGCGTCGCCTCACCCCCGCGCCAGCGTCTCCAGGAAGCGGATGGCCTCGCCCTGCGCCGGGGCGACGAGTTCGCCTTCCCACATGACGCGACGGCCGCGGATGAGCGTGCCGACCGGCCAGCCCGTGACCTCGACCCCGTCATAGGGGGTCCAGCCGGCCTTGGAGGCGATCCATTCGTTGCGGATGGTTTCGCGCCGCTTCATGTCGACGATGGTGAAGTCGGCGTCATAGCCCACCGCAATACGGCCCTTGGTGGCGATGTTGAAGATCCGCGCCGGGCCGGCGCTGGAGAGGTCGACGAAGCGTTCCAGCGTCAGGCGGCCGGCGTTCACATGGTCGAGCATGGTGGGCACGAAGGTCTGCACCCCGGTCATGCCGGACGGGCTCGCCGGGTAGGGCTTGGCCTTTTCCTCCCGCGTATGGGGCGCGTGGTCGGAGCCGAGCACGTCGACCACGCCCTCGGCCAAGCCGCGCCACAGCGCCGCCTTGTGGCGGGCGTCGCGCACCGGCGGGTTCATCTGCACCAGCGTGCCGTGCGAGGCGTACCAGGAGGCGTCCATGGTGAGGTGATGGGGCGTCACCTCCACCGTGGCGACATCCTTCTGCTGGCGCAGATACTCGATCTCCTCCTGGGAGGTGATGTGCAGCACGTGAACCCGCTTGCCCTCGCTGCGGGCGAGGGTGACGAGGCGGGTGGTGGCGGTCAGCGCCGCGATCTCGTCGCGCCACACCGGGTGCGAGGACGCGTCGCCCGGCACGCGCAGGCCCTTGCGTTCTTCCAGGCGCGGCTCGTCCTCGCAATGGAAGGCGGCGCGGCGGCGGATGACCTTGAGGATGGCGCGCACGCCGGGATCGTCCGCCACCAGCAGCGAGCCGGTGGAGGAGCCGATGAACACCTTGATGCCGGGCACGCCGGGCAGCATTTCGAGTTCGGGCAGGTCCTTCACATTGTCATGCGTGCCGCCGACGAAGAAGGCGAAGTCGCAATGCATGCGGTGATGGGCGCGGGAGAGCTTGCCCTCCAGCGCCTCGGCCGAAATGGTCAGCGGGTTGGTGTTGGGCATCTCGAACACGCCGGTGACGCCGCCCATGACGGCGGCGCGGGAGCCCGATTCGAGGTCTTCCTTGTGGTCGAGGCCGGGCTCGCGGAAATGCACCTGGGTGTCGATGACGCCCGGCAGCACGTGCAGGCCGGTGCAGTCGATCGTCTCGCCCGCCTGTGCCGGATCGAAGCTGCCGATGCCAGCGATCCGACCCCGGCTGATGCCGACATCGCGGGCGCCGGTGCCGTCCTGGTTCACCACCGTGCCGCCCTTGAGGAGAAGATCGAACGTCTCAGTCATGGCTGCCCCGCCGGTGAGAGATGGACCCGCCGCCCGCAGGCGCGCGGTGTCGCTCTTACGCCAAAAGGCGCCTCAGGTGAACGCCGAAAGGGCTGTCGGCGGCGCCGGGTGGGGACGGCTTGAGGCTCAGATGACGGCGAACTGGACCCGCACCGCCGTGCCGCGGCTGGGTTCCACCCGGTTGGCAAGCTCCACCTTGCCGCCGAGCTGGGCGGCGAGGCTCTGGATGATGCGCCAGCCGAGCCCCTCGCTGCGCGAGAGGTCCGCATCCGGCGGCAGGCCCCGCCCGTCATCGGCGACGGTCATCTCGTATTTGTCTGTTCCGCAGGGCAGGACGGTGATGGCGATCACCCCGGCATCGGCGTCGACGAAGGCGTGCTTGAGCGAATTGGTGACGATCTCAGCCACCAGCATGGAGAGGGTGGTGAGCTGGGTGACGCTCAGCGGCAGGTTGGGCGCGTCCACCGTGCAGCTTATGCCCGTCGCGCCGGAGGCGGTGACGAGATCGCAGCAGAGCTGGCTCAGATACTGGTCGGTCGGCAGGTCGAGGCGCTCGGGCGCGTAGAGCTGGCGGTGAATGCGGGCGATGGTGTCGAGCCGCGAGCGTGCCTCGTCCAGCGCGGTGATCGCCTGCCGCGCATCCTGCCCCACCTTGCGCTTCTGCAGGGTGAGCAGGGCGGCGACGAACTGCATGTTGTTGGCGACGCGGTGCTGCAGCTCCTGGAACATGGTGCGCTGGCTCTCATAGAGCCGGGCGGAGGTTTCCTTCTCCGTGCGCAGCCGGTCGGCGGCGCTGAAGGTGAAATGGATCAGCGTGATGTCGATCGCGGCGATGACGGCGAAGAAGCCGAGCGCCATCAGCGACTGGCCGTCCACCCGCATGCCGTTGGCCGGGCCGATGAAGAAGAACCAGGCGGCGAAGGCGGAAAGCGCCGCGCAGGTGATTCCCGGCCGCAGCCCACAGAAGAAGGTGGAAAGGATCACCGCCGGAAAGAAGGTGAGGAAGGGAAAGCCGGGTGGCAGCACGCCGTCCACCGCGAAGCGCAGGGCCAGCGACACGGCGAACATCGCCACCCCGACCGCGTCGGCCAGCCAGGGATGGCGGCGCAGCGGCTGGGCGGCACGCACCAGCGACCAGAAGAGCGAGCCGTCCCCGCGCCCCTGCGCGACCGATTTGCTCTCTCCAACGATGTCAGAGTCCCGCGGACGGGCCACGCCGTCAGTCATGGGCGAAGGCCGCACGGGCAGTGCCGGTCGCGAAAGGCCGGCACCCGGCGCGGGCGGCCGCTCCCCGGTCTAACGGTATCTGCGCCGGATGGCCCGCCGTGGAAGTCGCATGCATTAACCGGACTCCCTAACGCGCTGCCATGTCCGCTGGTGCGCGAGTGTGCCTGTTTGTACCTAACTCGTCATCCGAGTTCTGTCCGCTTGTGAACATTTCTCCGGCCCGTGCGTTAAGGCGGCAAAAGGGGAGAGCATCATGCGCGTCGACACCAGCGAAGAAAGCGGCGGCAACGGCGTCGCCGTCACCTCGTCGGGCGGCAACAACCTGCTTGGTGCCTTGCGCCCGGCCGATTTCGCCCTGCTGCGCGGCCATTTGCGCCGGATCGACCGGCCGGCCGGCGCCGTGCTCTACGAGCCGGGCGACGATGTGCGCCATGTGTATTTTCCCTGCGGGCAGGCGCTGTTGTCCTTCATGGTGCTGCTGGAGGACGGGCGGCAGGTGGAAATCACCAGCATCGGCCGCGAGGGCGCGGTGGGCGGCATCGTCAGCCAGGGAAGGCTGCCGGCCTTTTCCCGCGCCGTGGTGCAGATGGGCGGGCCGCTGCTCAAGCTCGACGGTGGCGAACTGGAGCGGGCCAAGGAAACCTCGCCGCCGCTGCGCAACCTCTTTGCCCGTTATGCCGATTGCCTGCTGGCGCAGGTCTTCCAGTCCGTCGCCTGCAACGCCACCCATTCCATCGACCAGCGCACCGCCAAATGGCTGCTGGCCGCCTATGACCGCACCGGCGACGAAACGCTGAGCCTCACCCAGGAGCAGCTGGCCGCCATGCTGGCGGTCGGCCGGCCCTATATCAGCCGGGTGCTCGGGCAGATGAGGGAGGCCGGCGCGGTCGAGCCGCTGCGCGGGCGCATCCGCATTGCTGCTCCCGACCGGCTGCGCAGCCTGTGCTGCGGCTGTCACCAGGCGGTCAAGCGCCATTTCGACGAGGTGCTCGGGGGCGTCTATCCCCGCGCCAACGAGGTGGCCGGCCACGGCATGGTCATCACCAACGGCCCCTCCTTCCGCCCCTGAGGCCGGTGCCGGACGCCGCGTGCAGCCCTGCCCTGCCGGGGCGGGCCTTGTGCGCGGCGCGCACCCATGGCAATCGCCACCGCATGGAAATTGACAGCGCCCCGCCCCTCGTTTCGTCCTTCGCCACGCTGGCACCCCGCTACGACCTCGTCCTGTGTGACGTGTGGGGCGTGCTGCACAATGGCGTCCTCGGCTCGCAGGCCGCCGCCGAGGCGCTGATACGTGCGCGCGAGGGCGGCGCCACGGTGATCCTCGTCTCCAACGCTCCGCGCGAGCCGGAAGGCGTTGCCCGCATTCTCGACGGTTTCGGCGTTCCCCGCACTGCCTACGACGCCATCGTCACGTCGGGCATGGTGACGAGCGCGCTGCTGGCCGGGCGGCCGGGCGTGAAGATGTGGCATCTCGGCCCCCAGCGCGATCTCGGCATCTATAAGGGGCTCGACCTCACGCAGGCCTCCTTCGAGGAGGCCGAACTGATCGTCTGCACCGGCCTGTTCGACGACACGGTGGAAACGCCGGACGATTATGCCGACATGCTGGCGGCGGCGCGCGAGCGTGCGCTGCCCTTCATCTGCGCCAATCCCGATATCGTGGTGGAGCGCGGCGGCGACCTGATCTGGTGCGCCGGCGCCATCGCCGAAGCCTATGCGGAACTGGGCGGCGAGGTGGTGTTCTGCGGCAAGCCGCACCGCCCGATCTACGAGACGGCCTTTGCCACCGCCGAAAAGCTGCGCGGGGCGCCGGTGGAGCGGGCGCGCACCCTTGCCATCGGCGACGCGCTGCGCACGGATCTGGCCGGCGCGCTGGGCTATGGCATCGACTGCCTGTTCGTCGCGGCGGGCATCCATGCCGGCGAGCTCGGCCTTGAGCATGGCGCCGAGGTCGAGCCGCGCGCCCTCGCCCGGCTGCTCGCCGACGGGCCCGGCCGCCCGACCGCCGTCACCACGCGCCTCGCCTGGTAGCGCGCGCCGTCTCCCGCCGCGCACTCCCACATTGACGCCGGGGCGGGACGGGGCCACTTAGCAGGCGAGCTTATCCGGGCCCGCCGCCGGCGGACGCCCTTTCCGTTGCCTAGCGCTGACATGACCCACGCCGCCGCCACCCCGCACCCTTTCCCCGTCCTGCGCAAGGACGACGCGCTGCCGCCCGAGCTCGCCGGCCCCGTGGTCGCCATCGGCAATTTCGACGGCGTGCATCGCGGCCACCGGGCCGTGATCGGCACCGCCATCGACCAGGCCCGCTCGCTCGGCCGCCCGGCGCTGGCGGTGACGTTCGAGCCGCACCCGCGCGCCTTCTTCCGTCCCTCCGAGCCGATCTTCCGCCTGACCCCCGAGCCGATGAAGCTGCGGCGCCTCTCGGCGACCGGGCTCGACGGGGCGGTGGTGCTGGCCTTCGACGCCGCGATGGCGGGCCGCGAGGCCGAGGATTTCGTCGCCGAGATCCTCGTCGGTCGGCTCGGCGTTTCCATGGTGGTGGCGGGCTACGATTTCCACTTCGGCAAGGCGCGCGGCGGCTCGCCGCTGTTTTTGCGCGAGGCTGGGCGGCGTCATGGCTTCGGGGTGGAGATCGTTGCGCCGCTGCTCGACGAGGGCGCCCAAATCTCTTCCAGCGTCATCCGCGCCGCGCTGGCGCAGGGCCGCGTCGAGCAGGCCGCCCACATGTTGGGCGCGCCGTTCGAGATCGAGGCCGAAGTGATCCACGGCGACAAGCGCGGGCGGGAACTGGGCTACCCCACCGCCAATATGCGGCTCGACCCGGCGGTGACGCTGGCGCACGGGATCTACGCGGTGACGGTCGAGATCGACGGCGTGCGCCACAAGGGCGTTGCGAGCTTCGGCCGCCGCCCGACCTTCGATGATGGCGCGCCACGGCTCGAAACGTTCATCTTCGATTACGCCGGCGACCTCTATGGCCGGGTGCTGCCCGTCGCCTTCCACGCCTGGCTGCGGCCGGAACTGAAATTCGACGGAATCGACGCGCTGATCGCGCAGATGGACATCGACAGCGCCAAGGCGCGGGCGGCGCTGGGGTAGTAAGAGCCAGGGTTTCGGCCAAGGATTGTCAACGCTGGGTCCCGGCTCGGCACTCCGCCTGCGGCGTCGCTGGGCCGGGATACCGTTTCCCGGACAAGGTGCGCGAAGCGCACCGCCGATCCGGGACCCAGCGTTGGGACTGCGCGTAGCGGCTTAACCGACTTGACCGCCAGCCGTCCCCTCCCTTGCACGCGCAAGCCGCTGCGCTTAAACCGGGCGGCGATGGCAAGGAGCGCGTCATGACGAGCCGCAACAGCGATGGTCGCAACGGGAACGAGCCCGCCGGGGAACCGGCCGGCGCGGGAACGGCGCATGATTATTCCGCGACCCTGTTCCTGCCGCAGACCGATTTCCCCATGCGCGCCGGACTGCCGCAGCGCGAGCCGGAGCTGCTGGCGCGCTGGGAGCGGATCGACCTTTACGGCCAGCAGCGCAAGGCGGGCGAGGGCAAGCCGCGCTTCGTGCTGCATGACGGCCCGCCCTATGCCAATGGCAACATCCATATCGGCCACGCGCTGAACAAGATCCTGAAGGACGTGGTGGTGCGCTCGCAGGGCGCGCTCGGCCACGATTCCAACTATGTGCCGGGCTGGGACTGCCACGGCCTGCCGATCGAGTGGAAGATCGAGGAACAGTACCGCGCGCGGGGCAAGAACAAGGACGAGGTGCCGGTCGTCGAGTTCCGCCAGGAATGCCGCAGCTTTGCCGAAGGCTGGATCGACGTGCAGCGCGCCGAGTTCAAGCGGCTCGGCGTCGAGGGCGACTGGTCGCACCCCTATGTGACGATGAGCTATGACGCGGAAGCGCAGATCGCCCGCGAGATCGTGAAATTCGCCGGCAATGGCCTGCTCTATCGCGGCTCCAAGCCGGTGATGTGGTCGGTGGTCGAGCGCACCGCGCTGGCCGAGGCGGAGGTCGAGTATCACGACCACACCTCGTCCACGATCTTCGTCAAATTCCCCGTCACCGGGTACCGCAAGAGCGCGGCGACCGCCGGCGGACTGCCCAAGGGGCTGGAGCCGGCGAGCGAAGCGGCCGACATCCACCTGTTCCCCTCCTATGAGGGCGCCTCGGTCGTCATCTGGACGACGACGCCCTGGACCATCCCCGGCAACCGCGCGATCGCCTTCTCGCCCAACGTGACCTATGCGGTCTACGAGGTGACGGAGGCCCCGCACGACAACTGGGCCAAGGTGGGCGAGCACTTCATCCTTGCCGACAAGCTGGCGGAAGAGGTGTTCAAGGCCGCCCGGGTGACGGGCTATGAGCGCCATCGCGAGGTCGACCCGACGCATCTGGTCTGCGCCCATCCGCTCAAGGGCGTCGAGGGGGCGAGGGACTATTTCGACTTCTGCGTGCCTGTCGTGCCCGGCGACTTCGTGACCGACGACACCGGCACCGGCTTCGTCCACATCGCCCCCGGCCACGGCGCCGACGACTTCAACCTGTTCATGTCCGCGCATCTGGGTGAGGTGCCACACACGGTGGGCCCGGACGGACGCTATTACGACCATGTGCCGCTGTTCGCCGGCGCCCGCGTGATGGACGACAAGGGCAAGGACGGCGACGCCAATGACGCGGTGATCAAGGCGCTGGCGGGGGCCGACAAGCTGATCGCCCGCGGCCGGCTGAAGCACCAGTACCCCCATAGCTGGCGTTCCAAGGCGCCGATCATCTTCCGCAACACGCCGCAATGGTTCATCGCGATGGACAAGGACATTGCGGCGGCGGACGGCTCGACCCATGCCGGCGACACGCTGCGGGCGCGCGCGCTCGGCGGCATCGCGCAGGTGCAGTGGGTGCCCGCCTCGGGCCAGAACCGCATCACCGGCATGATCGAGAACCGGCCCGACTGGGTGGTCTCGCGCCAGCGCGCCTGGGGCGTGCCGATCGCCGTCTTCGTGCGCGACCGGGGCGACGGCACGGTGGAAATCCTGCGCGACAACGCGGTCAACCAGCGCATCGCCGACGCCTTCGCGGCCGAGGGTGCCGATGCCTGGTACCAGGAAGGCGCGGCCGCCCGCTTCCTCGGCAACGACCACGACCCGGCCGAGTGGTCCAAGGTCGACGACATTCTCGACGTGTGGTTCGATTCAGGCTCCACCCACGCCTTCACGCTGGAAGTGCGCGACGATCTGAAGGTGAACCGCGCCTTTGCCGGCGGGCCGGACCGGGTGATGTATCTGGAAGGCTCGGACCAGCACCGCGGCTGGTTCCATTCCTCGCTGCTGGAGAGCTGCGGCACGCGCGGGCGCCCGCCCTATGACGTGGTGCTGACCCATGGCTTCGTGCTCGACGAGCAGGGCCGCAAGATGTCGAAATCGGTCGGCAACGTGGTGGCCCCGCAGGAGGTGATCAAGAACTCCGGCGCCGACATCCTGCGCCTGTGGGTGTGCGCCTCCGACTATTCCGACGATCTGCGTATCGGCGCTGAAATCCTGAAAACCACGGTCGAGACCTATCGCAAGCTGCGCAACACGCTGCGCTGGCTGCTGGGCTCGCTGCACCATTACCGCGAGGCCGAGCGCGTCGCCTATGCCGACATGCCGGCGCTGGAGCGCATGGTGCTGCACCGGCTGGCCGAGCTCGACGGGACCGTGCGCGAGGCCTATGCCGCGTTCGACTTCAAGCGGGTGCACGCGGCGCTGACGGCGTTCATGACCAGCGAATTGTCGGCCTTCTATTTCGACGTGCGCAAGGATGCGCTCTATTGCGACCCGCCCTCCTCGGTGACGCGGCGGGCGTGCCTCACCGTGCTGGACGAGGTGTTCGCCCGCCTCGTCGTGTGGCTGGCGCCGATCCTTCCCTTCACGGCGGAGGAGACCTGGCTGGCGCGCTTCCCCTCCGAGACCGGCTCGGTGCATCTCGCCACCTTCCCCGACACGCCGGCGAAATGGCGCGACGACACGCTGGCCGACGAGTGGCGCAAGATCCGCCAGGTGCGGCGCGTGGTGCTCGGCGCGCTGGAAGTGGAGCGCGCGGCCAAGCGCATCGGCTCCAGCCTGGAGGCGGCGCCGGTGGTGCATGTGAGCGACGCCAACCTGTTCGCGGCGGTGAGCGCGGTGGACCTCGCCGAAGTGTGCATCACCTCCGACGCGCATCTGATGCCGGACGAGGGCCCGAAAGACGCCTTCCGCCTGCCCGACGTGCCGGGCGTGGCGGTGGTGCCGAACCGGGCGACGGGCCACAAATGCGCCCGCTCGTGGAAGATCTCGCCGCTGGTCGGGACGGATGCGGACTATCCCGACGTGACCCCGCGCGACGCCATGGCGCTGCGCGAACTCGCCCATGCACGGCGGGCGGCGGAATGAGCGGCGCCCCGTGAAGCTGCGCCTCGCCGGCCCGTTCACCCTTTACGGCGGCGCCTTCGCGCTGGCGGCGCTGGTCGCCGATCAGGCGTCCAAGCTCGCCGTGCTGCACGGGGTCGCTTTCGGCCCCGACGGCATCGTGCCGGTGACACCCTTTCTCGACATCGTCTGGGCGTGGAACACCGGCATCAGCTACGGGCTGTTCTCGCTGGGGGCGGAGGGCTGGTGGATTCTCGGCGGGCTGAAAGTGGCGGCCGCCCTGCTGTTCTGGCTCTGGCTGGCGCGCATCGACAACCGGCTGGAGGCGGCGGCGCTGGGGCTGCTGATCGGCGGCGCGCTGGGCAACGCCATCGACCGCGCGGCCTATGGCGCGGTGTTCGATTTCATCTCGCTGCACGCCTTCGGCTTCTACTGGTACGTGTTCAATCTCTCCGATGTCGCCATTGTTGCCGGAGTGGGCGTGCTTTTGTATGCTTCCTTTTTCGGGGGCGCCGCAAAATCGCCGCCCTGAGGTGAGATCGGATCTTCCGCACGCTTGAGCGGTCGCGCGGGGGCGGCATCTCGCCCGCCTCACCCGACCGGCAGGAGACGACCGGATGACGAAACGAGTTCATGCCACACGCGCCGCGCTTCTGCGGGGTGCCCTGGTCTGCACGATGGTCGGCGCCTTCGCCAGCGGCCCCGCCTTCGCCAATGACGATCCGCCGGAGATGAACCTCACCGGCCAGCTGCTCACCGGCCTCGGCCTGGTGGCGCCACCCCCGCCGAATATCGACTACCGCGAGCGCGCCCCGCTGGTGGTGCCGCCGACCGGCGACATTCTTCCGCCCCCGCGCGACGCCACGGCCATCTCGCAGAACCCGGCCTGGCCGAAGGACCATGACGAGATCGCCCGCGAGCAGGCGGAAAAGACCAACTGGTCCGAAGCCTGGGAATCGATCGCCCGCGACGGCAACACCAATTCGCGCACCCTCACCCCGGCCGAGCTCGACAAGGGCTACAGGGCCGGCAAGGCGACGGGTTCCGGCTTCAACAACCGGCGCACCAACGACGACAACCGCCTCTCGCTCAACCAGCTCGACTTCTTCGGCTGGGGGAACAAGAAGGCCGAGGAATCCGTGCCGTTCGAGGGCGAGCCGGACCGGGAATCGCTGGTCCAGCCGCCACCCGGCTACCAGACGCCCGCGCCCGGCGCCAAATACGGTGTCGTCGCCGACCGTCCGGAAGACAAGGACTGGAAGATGCCGGCCTGGTTCGACCGCAGCCAGCCGAACAAGTGACCGCCTGACGACGCGGGAGGCCCTCGCGCCGCGCCTCTTGCGGCGACGAACCCGGCCGCGCCGGCCCCTGCCCTGATGCGGGGCTCTCACTTCGCGGTGAAGCGCATGCGCCGCGCGTCGCGTCGCGCACGCTTCGTCGCTACATTGTGCAGCGATCCCCGCCCTGCGTGGCCCGCTCCCGGGCCGCGCGCCTCCGGCGCCATACGGGCGGCCGCCGAAACGGATGAAGCTGTGACTGGAAGAATCATGCCCGCTCTGATGCTGCTGGCCGGCGCCGCCGCCGGCCTCGCCACGGCCCCCTCGCGCGCCGACGCTGCCGAGGTATCGGAATTCACCCTCGGCAACGGCCTGCAGGTGGTGGTGGTGCCCGACCATCGGGCGCCCGTCGTCACCCACATGGTGTGGTACCGGGTCGGTTCGGCCGACGAGCAGCCCGGCAAATCAGGCATCGCCCATTTCCTCGAACATCTGATGTTCAAGGGCACCGCCACCCACCCGGCGGGTGAGTTCTCGCAGGTGGTGGCCAAGCTTGGCGGGCAGGAGAACGCCTTCACCTCGCAGGACTACACCGCCTATTTCCAGCGCGTGGCCAAGCAGAATCTCGGCACGGTGATGGGCTTCGAGGCCGACCGCATGACCGGGCTGGTGCTCACCGACGAGGTGGTGCTGCCCGAGCGCGACGTGGTGCTGGAAGAGCGCCGCATGCGGACCGACAACGACCCCGCCTCGCAGCTCTCCGAGGCGGCGCAGGCGGCGATGTTCGTCAACCACCCCTACGGCCATCCGATCATCGGCTGGGAAGACGAGATCCGGCAGCTGAACCGCGAGGACGCGCTCGCTTTCTACCGCCGCTTCTACACCCCCAACAACGCCATCCTCGTGGTGGCCGGCGATGTCGAGCCGGAAGAGGTGAGGAAGCTCGCCGAGGAGACCTATGGCAAGGTCGCCCGGCGCGCCGAGACCGCCGAGCGGGTCCGCCCGCAGGAGCCGCCGCCGCGCGCCGAGCGCCGCCTGACGCTGGCGGACGGGCGCGTGGGCCAGCCGAGCCTGTCGCGCAGCTACCTCGTGCCGTCCTATCGCGGCGACAAGCAGGAAAGCGCCGCCCTCGACGTGCTCTCGCAGGTACTGGGCGGCGGTTCGACCGGCCGGCTCTACCGCTCGCTGGTGGTCGACAAGGCGGTCGCCGCCAATGCCGGGGCTTGGTACCAGTCCACTGCGCTCGACGATACCCGCTTCGGCCTCTCCGTCACCCCCCGCCCGGAGGTGACGATGGAGGCGCTGGAAACCGCGCTCGACGAGACCATCGCCGCGCTGGCGAAGGACGGGCCGGACCCGGCGGAACTGGAGCGCGCCAAGACGAGGCTGGTGGCCGAGGCGATCTATGCCCAGGACAACCAGGCGACGCTGGCGCGCATCTATGGCGCGGCGCTCGCCACCGGCTCCACCGCGCAGGACGTGCAGATCTGGCCCGATCTGGTGAAGGCCGTTACCGCCGAGCAGGTGCGCGACGCCGCCCGCCGCTGGCTGGTGCCCGCCCGCGCCGTGACCAGCCAGCTGCTGCAGGTCAAGCCCGCCCCGGCCGCCGTCCTGCCCGAGCCGGGCGCCGACAAGGCGACCCCGGCGGAGGACCGCTCGTGACCGGCGGCGCCGTTCAGCGGCGCTTCGGCGTTTCCCGTTCCCTCCTGTCCCTCGCTGCGGCCACGCTCATGACAATCGCCCTTGCCCCCGCCTCCCTCGCCCAGTCCGAGACCACCCGCATCCAGCGGGTGATCAGCCCGGGCGGCATCGAGGCCTGGCTGGTGCACGACACCACCCTGCCGCTGGTGGCGATGGAGATCGCCTTTCTCGGCGGCGCGGCGCAGGACCCGGCGGAAAAGCCCGGCGTCGCCAGCCTCACCTCCTCGCTGCTCGACGAGGGCGCCGGCGATCTCGATTCCCGCACGTTCCAGGACCGGCTGGCGGAGAAGGCGATCGAACTGCGCTTCGACGCCTCGCGCGACAGCCTCGGCGGTTCGCTGCGCACCTTGTCGGAGAATGTCGACGACGCCTTCGCGCTGATGGCGCTGGCGGTGAACGCGCCGCGCTTCGACGACGAGGCGGTGGAGCGCATCCGCCAGGGCCAGCTTGCCCAGCTGCGCCGGCGGCTGAACGACCCCTCGTCGCTCGCCAGCCTCGGCTGGTCGGCCGCCGCCTTCCCGGGCCATCCCTATGGCCGCCCGGTGGCCGGCACGCTGGAGAGCGTGCCCGTCATCAGCCGCGACGATCTGAAGGCCTATGTCGGGCGCACCATTGCCCGCGACAATCTCAAGATCGCCGTGGTCGGCGACATCACGGCGGAGAAGCTCGGCCCGGCGCTCGACGCCATGTTCGGCGCCCTGCCGGCCAAGGCCCAGCTGACCCCGGTGCCGGACGTGGAGCCGCGAGGCCTCGGCACCGACGTGGTGAAGACGCTCGACGTGCCGCAGACCTCCATCGTCTTCGGCGGCATCGGCCTGAAGCGCGACGACCCGGACTTCATCCCCGCCTTCGTGCTCAACCATATTTTCGGCGGCTCGGCGTTTTCCTCGCGCCTGTTCAGCGAAGTGCGGGAAAAGCGCGGGCTGGCCTATTCGGTTTACAGCCACCTCGCCCCGCTCGACCACGCGGCGCTGATCCTTGGCGGCACGGCGACCAAGAACGAGCGCGCCGGCGAGAGCGCGGATCTGATCCGGGCGGAATATCAGCGCCTGCTCACCGTCGGCCCGAGCGCGGAGGAGCTGGAGGACGCCAAGAGCTACCTCATCGGTTCCTTCGCCCTGCGCTTCGACAGCTCGGCCAAGGTCGCCTCGCAGCTGCTGCAGATCCAGATCGACAATCTCGGCATCGACTATATCGACATCCGCAACCAGCTGGTGGCGGCGGTGACGCTGGACGACGTGCAGCGCGTGGCGGCGCGGCTGGACAAGCATCCGGCCCTGCTGTTCAGCCTGGTGGGCAAGCCCGAGGGGCTGACCCAGTAACGGCTTGCCGGCACCGCGCGGGCGTTTGCGCGCCCCGCCTCGGCGCGGAAGCTTGACGGGAGGGCGTCAGGGCATGTTCCCTGTCGGCGATCCCCTGCTATAAGAGCGTCCGTGAACGTATGGGTTCAGCACGGCCATCCGGCGCCGCGGGGGAAGGCGTCGGGGTTCATCCAGCCGCCACGGCGGGGAGTATGCGTATGGGTATCGGGGACGTTGGGAGCCGGAACGTGGGGATCGGCGACGGTTTGAACGGCGATGTGGTGGACAAAGCCGCCGGCCGCATCAGGCGCGCGCGGTCGCATGCCGGACGCGCCCGCCAGTGGCTGGCGCTCCCGGCGCTCGCTCTCCTGCTGGCGGGTTGCGCCGGCAACGGCATTGGCGGCGGTGACGGCAATGACGGCCCGATGGGCGCCGGCAATGCGGGCGACCAGGGCGTTTTCGGCTCGTCCATGGAAACCACGACCGTGGCCCCGACCGCCGGCACGGCAGCGGTCACGCCCGGTGTCGCCGATGCCTCCGATTTCACCTGCCCGCCGGTCCAGGTGCGGGCCGGCGCGGCGGCCTGGCAGGTGACGGAACCTTCCGATGGCGGCGTGCGCTATCAGGCGACGCTCGGCCAGTTCTCGCGCGAATGCCGCTTCACCTCCCCCGAGATGAACATGCGCGTCGGCATCCAGGGCCGGGTGCTGCTCGGCCCCAAGGGCGGCCCGGGCAAGCTCACCGTGCCGATCCGCCTCGCCGTGGTCGAGGAAGGCCCGGCACCGAAATCGGTGTGGACCAAGTTCTATTCCGTGCCGGTGGAAGTCGGCGCCGGCGTCATGCAGGTCGATTTCGGCCTGGTGGCCGACGACGTGAACTTCCCGCTTCCGACGCCGGGCCTGTCCGAGCGCTATATCGTCTATGTCGGCTTCGACCCGCAGGGGAAGGAAGAGAAGCCCGTGCGGGCGCGTCCGACCACCCCGCGCGCCCAGCCGCAGGCCCAGCAGGCGCCACGCCCGGCGCCTGCCGCCACGGCGGCGCCGCGCGCGACACCCGTGGCGACGCCCGCGCCAAGCACCACGCCGCGCCAGATTACGCCCGCCGCCAGCGCCGCGCCGCGCACCAGCCCCTCGGCACCGAGCGCCACGGTGCAGACCGCGCCCGCCACCCCGGCGCCGGCAACGCCCGCTCCTGCGGCGGCGGCTGCCACACCGGCACCGGCCGCCAGCGCGCCCGCACCGTCTCCTGACAACAGCCAGACCCAGTGGATCGGGGCTCCGGCGCCTTCCACCGGCGGTTTCTCGCAATAGAGACCATGTCGATCAGGTGGAATGACCTGATCGACATGACAGGGCCGGCAATCCCGGCTGGAAAGCAGTGTCCGATCGGCTGGCCGATGCGCTTGCATGGCGGGCTGATCGGCGCGTGCTCATTAATCAACAAACTGGAGCATTCTCTCGTCGCGAAAGTCTGCCAATTTTCGCGGAAAATGCTCTAGCCGGCGCTGGCCGGCGGAGGGAAGGGCGCCCCGGCGAGTTCCGTGCCGTAATGGGCGCCAATGGCGGCCCGGCTCGTGCCGAAGGCACCGAGGAAGGAGCCCACCGTCTGGTCCACCACATTGCGGATCGTCGCGGCGTCCGGGCGGGTATTGTCGCCGAACAGCATCGGCATGATGAGCTTGCCCTGGCACCCCAGCATGAACTGCCAGGCGGCCATTTCGACATCCTCGATGACGAATTCGCCTTGCGCGATCTTGGCGCGCAGCCAGCCGGACAGCCGGGCAACCCCGGCCTCCTGCCCCGCCTGCATATAGGCGCGGCCGATATCGGGCAGTTTCTCCCCGACGCCGATCACCATCCGCACCGTGCGGATATGGCCGGGCTCCAGCATGGCGTGGATATAGCGGCAGGCGAGCCCCCGCAGGGTCTCCACGGTGGGGCCGTCGGGATCGAGGTCGAAGCAGGCTTCGGCGGTGCGCTTGCATTCATCCGTCACCAGGGCGGTGAACAGGTTCTCCTTCGAGTCGAAATAGACGTACAGCGTCCCCTTCGAGACGCCGGCAGCCCGCGCGATTTCGCCCATGCTGGCGCCGTCGAAGCCCGACGCGAGAAAGACCTCCCGTGCGCCGCGCAGGATCTGGCCCTGCTTGGTGGGGGGGCTGCCGGAGGCGCTGGGCGCCGATTCCCCGGGTTCCGACTCGGCGTGCTGTTCGCCGGCCGGCCGGCGCTCGATCCGTTGATGGGCGAAGTCCGGTAATGAGGCCATGAACAATCTGATGAGAATGAGCAATTACGACTTAGTCGCAACTTTAGTTTGAAGTGCCGGGCACATTTAATCAACGCGGCAGGTGGCCCGGGAGAGACGGTCAAACAAATTGACCGAACGGTTCAGTCGATGTTGCTCGCGGGCATGGAACCGTTTATTGATCCAGACGCGCCAGCGGGTCTGGTCTCAAGGAGCCCGCAAGCCTTTGGACAACACAGGCCCGCTGGTAGAGGGAGGGGGATTAAACCGCCCCCCCCATCCCCCTCCCTCATCTCCGATTGTGAGTGCACTATCGGTCTTTTCGTGTGTCTTCACATTCGCGTGGGCGTCAGTGCTGACGATCTAAAGGCCGCCCCGAGACAGCGCTTGGCGTCGGTAGCGCGGCGGAGTATTGCTGCGACGCCCCCCGATGCCACGGCATTGCCCCGCGCGAATCCGGCCCTCATGCTTCGTCCCGCCGCCTTTTCTCTGTTGATCGCCTGCCCCGCCCGCGCGCTCGTCGCCGGCCGGCCGGGTCCTGCCGGCCGGTTCCGTCCCGGTTCGCCCTGTGGCGGTGCGGATGGCGAGCGGGGGGCCCATGGCTGAGCGCCGCCCCACCGGCCGCCGGGCGCTTCCCTTCGCCGCCGAGATGGCGGCGCTGGGGGTGGTGTTCGGCGATATCGGCACCAGTCCGCTCTATGCCTTCAAGCAGGGGCTCAACGCGGTGGGCGGGCCCGGCATTGCCGATGCCGACGTGTTCGGCCTGCTGTCGCTGATCACCTGGGCCATCATCCTCTCCGTCACCCTCAAATACGTCATGCTGGTGCTGCGGGCGGACAATGACGGCGAAGGCGGCATCCTCGCGCTGGTCACGCTGCTCGACCTGCAGCGCTCGGCCAATGGAAGGCGCCTGTTCCTGCTGGTCGCCGGCCTCATCGGCGCCGCCATGCTCATTGGCGATGGCGTGCTGACCCCGGCTATTTCGGTGCTCTCGGCCATTGAGGGGCTGGAGGTGATCGCGCCTGCGCTCGACCACTGGATCGTCGCTGCCACGGTGCTGGTCATCCTGCTCGTCTTCATTTCGCAGCGCGCGGGCACCGAACGCATCGGCGCGCTCTACGGGCCGGTGATGCTGGTCTGGTTCCTGTCGCTGGCCGCCCTCGGCCTCCACGGCATCGTCGAGGCGCCGCAGGTGCTGGCGGCGTTCGACCCGCGCCACGGCATACTGATCCTCGCCGACCATCCACTGCTGGCGGGCGCCATTCTCGGCGCCACCTTCCTCGCCATCACCGGCGGCGAGGCGCTCTATGCCGATCTCGGCCATTTCGGCCGGCCGGTCATCGCCCGCGCCTGGCTCTTCGTCGCCATGCCCGCCTTGCTGCTCAACTATTACGGCCAGGGCGCCCATGTGCTGGTGCACCGCGAGTCGGTGCGCAATCCGTTCTACGATCTGGCGCCCGACATGTTCGAGGTGCCGCTGCTGATCCTCGCCACGCTGGCGACGGTGATCGCCTCGCAGGCGATCATCACCGGCGTGTTCTCGCTGGCCAAGCAGGCCATCGAGCTCGGCTACCTGCCGCCGATGCGCATCCGCTACACCAGCGAGCGCAACGACCAGCACATCTATGTCGGCCGGCTCAACTGGATCATGATGACGGCCTGCGCCGCCATCGTGGTGTCCTTCGGCTCGTCCGACCGGCTGGCTTCCGCCTATGGCATCGCGGTGGCGATGGCGATGGTCTCGACCACCATCCTGTTCGTCGCCTATGTCCGCCGGCGCTGGCAGTGGCCCTGGCCGGCGCTGGTGGGCCTTGCCGGCGGGCTGGCGGTGATCGACCTGTCCTTCGCCGCCGCCAATCTCACCAAGCTGCACGATGGCGGCTGGCTGCCCGTGACCATCGCCGCGCTGGTGCTGGTCATCATGGTGTCCTGGCGCCGCGGCCTGGAAGGGCTCGGCATCCAGCAGCGCCGCTTCACCGAGCCGCTCGACGAATTCGTCGCCCGGGGCCGCCCGGCGGGCTGCGCGGTAAGCCCGCGCACCGCCATCTTCCTCTCGCGCGGCGGCGCCGTGACGCCGGTGGCGCTGGGGCGCGTGTCGGAGCTGCTCAACGTGCAGTTCACCCGCGCCGTCATCGTCTCGGTGTGGATCGCCTCGCGCCCGCGCGTGCCGGTGGACGAGCGGGTGCGGGTGCTGCCCCTCGATTCCGCCCATCTGCGCGTCGATGTGCGCTTCGGCTACATGCAGCAGATCGACGTGCCCGCCGTGCTCGGCCCCGCCCTCTATGCCCAGGGCATCGACCCCGACGAGGCGGTCTACGTCATCGGCCACGAGCGGGTGATGCCGCCCGACGACATTCAGGGCGTGCGGGACGTGCTCGCCCACGTCTTCGCCTTTCTCGCCCGCAATGCCGAGCGCTCGGTCGACCGCTTCGGCCTGCCGCGCCCGCGCACCATCGAGATCGGCTACCCGGTCCGGCTCTAGTGGAGCGCGACCCGCCTCACGCCGGCGCGCCTGTCATTGCGTTGTCGCACCGGCGCCGCCATCTGCGTGCAGACAGGCGCGAAAGCGAGCGGAGCGGCTGGGTGCGTTAATGCGACGCCGGAGCCGCCGAACGTGTTTCGCAAGCCGGCCGGGTCTGCTAGGGCTGCCCGGCAACTCGGCGCGACAGGGGAGAGACGCACGCAATGACGGGACTGAAGCTGATTCCCGGCTGGTTGCGCGCGCGGCTCGGCTGGCACACGCTCGGTCTGGTCGCGAGCCTGGTCATCATCGGCATCGCCGTTTTCGTTCTCTACGAGATGCTGCGCCACATCCGGCCGCGCGAGGTGCTGGAAGCGATCTCGGGCACCGAGCCCTGGCGGATCGGCGTGGCGGCGCTGTTCGTGGCGGGCGCCTATTTCACGCTCACCTTCTATGACTGGTTCGCCCTGCGCACCATCGGCAAGCCGCATGTGCCCTATCGGGTCGCGGCGCTGGCTTCCTTCACATCCTATTCCATCGGCCACAATATCGGCTTCTCCGCCTTCACCGGCGGCACGGTGCGCTACCGCATCTACTCCGCCCACGGCCTGGGCGCGGTGGACGTGGCCAAGCTCTGCTTCATCACCGGGCTCACCTTCTGGCTCGGCAACATCGCCATTCTCGGCCTCGGCATCACCGTCGAGCCCTGGGCCGCCAGCGCGGTCGATCACCTGCCGCCCTGGGTGAACCGGCTGATCGGGCTGACGCTTCTTGCCGGCCTCGCCGCCTATGTCGTCTGGGTCGGGCTCAAGCCGCGCCGCATCGGCGTCGGCAAGGGGCACTGGACCGTCACCCTGCCGGGCTGGAAGCTGACCCTGCTGCAGATCGTGATCGGCATCATCGACCTCTCCTTCTGCGCCGCCGCCATGTATGTGCTGATGCCGCAGCAGCCCTTTATCGACCCCATCGCGCTCGGCGTGGTGTTCATCTCCGCCACCCTGCTCGGCTTCGCCAGCCACGCGCCGGGGGGGCTCGGCGTGTTCGACGCGGCGATGCTGGTGGCGCTGCCGCAGTTCGAGACCGAGCCGCTGCTGGGCGCGCTGCTGCTTCTGCGCCTGCTCTACTATGTGACGCCCTTCGCCATCGCGCTCGCCCTCATGGGCGCCCGTGAACTGATGATGAGCCGTCGTCGCACCGCCGCAACCAAGGGCGTCTCGGTGGACCCGCTGGCCGCATTGCCGGTGATCAAGCCGGACGCGGCGCCGGACGACGCTTCTGGCAAGGACGAGCGTCGTCGCGCCGCCGGCTGATGCGGCGGGGGCGCTCCTGTCGGGAGCGCGGTTCGAGCCGCGCGGGCGTCAGCGGATGAGGTCGGGCAGCAGGCTGCGCATGCTGGACGGCACCTTCCGCGCCTTCATGCCCTTGGGCAGGGCGAACTGCGCCGGGTCCTGGGGCGCGCGCGTGAGTTCCGTGACCTCGAACAGCACCGCCGGCTTGCCACCCATCGAGGTGGTGGTCCTGAGCACGATGCCGTCGGCGGTGATGCAGCTTTCCACCGGCTGGTTCAGCGCTTTCGGCTCGAAGCGCCAGATCTCGCATGCCTCGCCCAGCGCCTCGCCGCTGCCGGCACGGGTGCCCTGCCGGTTGGCATCGGAAAAGGCGAAGCCGGGCGGCATGTCCATCTCGACGGCGATGCGGTCCATGCCGGGCACGTTCATCAGCACGATCATGCTGCTGTTCTGGAGATCGATCAGGCTGACCATGCCGTTGGGCAGGTTGCCGCTCGCCACCTCGACCCGCACCTTGCCCTGATGGTGAAACACATCCAGTTGCACGCCTTGCGGCGCGCGGGCGCGAGCGCGGTAGTCGGCCGTCGGGGCGGGCATGGGTTCGGCGGCAGCACCGGCAATGTCAAAGGACATGCAGATGCCGAGCATCAGGCTGGCGATCCCCTGGCGGCGCATCGAGGTCCCTTCGAGGTTCTTCAGGTGGGCTGACGGCCCAGAAAGCGGCGTCCATCAAGCACGATGGCGGGGTCGGGAATGCCGACGACGCCATCATCCCTGCCCTCATACGGGATTTGGGCGAGGATTTGGCGTATGACTCCTAGTCGCGCCCGCATTTTATCGTTGGCCAGGACCACCGACCACGGCACCGGCGCCTGGCTGGCGTCGATCATCGTGTCACGTGCCGCCGCGATGGCATCCCAGCGCGCCGGGGCGGCGAAATCGACCGGCGACAGCTTCCAGCGTTTGAGCGGGTCCAGATGGCGCTCATGCAGGCGCAGCAGCTGCATCTCGCGCCCGATGTCGAGCCAGATCTTGAACAGGCGGATGCCGTCATCCACCAGCATCTTCTCGAAAACGGGAACCTGGGTGAGGAAATGCGCGCTTTCGGCCGGGGTGCAGAAGCCCATCACCGGCTCGACGACGGCGCGGTTGTACCAGGAGCGGTCGAAGATCGCCATTTCCCCCCGACGCGGCAAATGGGCGATGTAGCGCTGGAAATACCATTGCCCGGCTTCCACCTCGGTCGGCTTGTCCAGCGCGACGACGTGCACGAAGCGCGGGTTGAGGTGCTGCGTCAGCCGGTGGATGGTGCCGCCCTTGCCAGCGGCATCGCGCCCCTCGAAGACGATCACGATCCGCTCGTGCTGGGCCTTTACCCATTCCTGCAACTTCAGCAGTTCGATCTGCAGCGCGTGCAGATCCTTTTCATAGATCTTGCGCTTGGGCCGGTCGCTATAGGGATAGGAGCCGCTGCCATAGGCGTGCGCGGCAATGATCGGCGGCAAGTCCGGCGCGTCCACCGAGAATGCGGCGACGGCGGCGAAGAGCTCGGCCTCATGCCCGCCCGGCTGAGGAGCGGAGGCGGGCTTGCCGTTGACAGGCTTGCCCTTGGTCGACTTGCCCTTGGTCAACTTGCCCTTGGTGGAATTTCCCTTGGCAGCCTTAGCCTTGGTGGGTTTTCCCGTCGCGGGTATACCCTTCGCGGCTTGCCCTTCGTCGGCGGGGGAGGGCGCGGCCGGCCTCTTCGTCATATGGAAGCCTTTCAACTATAACATAAGCTGCAACGTGCCGACCTGCGTAAGGTTCGGCGCCTGAGGCGATTCGCCTTTCGGCAGCCTCGCCGAAAGCATATCAGCAAAGCACGGCGCGCCTGGAAGAGGCGCGGGGAAACATCGGGCAGGACGTGTGGGCATGGCCCTCGGAGAGTCGCAGCCTCTGGCGGAAGATACGCTGCGCGAGCGCCTCGTCGGCGCGCGGTGGATACTTGCCGCCGCCGCCCTGGGGCTCGGTGGCGCGTGCTGGGCCGGCACGATGACGCCGGGCGCGGGCCTGGCCATCGGCCTGCTCGTCGCGGTCGGGGCGATGCTGCCCAGCCGCAAGCGCCCGGTCGCGGCGGCCCTCGCCCGCCTGAGCGGCGAGCCCCGGCCCATCCCTCGCGCCGAAGAGCGGCTGCCGGCGCTTGTGCGCGCTTTGCCCGAGGCGGCGCTGCTGCTCGATGCGCGCGGCACCGTGCTCACCGCCAATGCCGGCGCGGTCGGGCTCCTCGCCAGCGTGCGGGTCGGCGATCCCGTTTCCTTCGCCGTGCGCGTGCCCGAAGTGCTTGAGGCGCTGCGCGCCTCGATCGCCGACGGTGCCGCCCGCCGCATCGAATTTGCCGAGCGCGTGCCGATCGACCGCTGGCTGCGGGCCGACATCGTGCCGATCCGTTCCGGCCTGCTGCGCGAGGGCGCGCCGACCGAGGCGGTGCTGCTGAGCTTTGTCGACCTCACCCCGCAGCGCCGAGTCGAGCAGATGCGCGTCGACTTCGTCGCCAATGCCAGCCACGAGCTGCGCACCCCGCTGGCCTCGCTCTCCGGCTTCATCGAAACCCTCCAGGGGCCGGCCCGCAACGATTCCAGTGCCCGCGAGCGCTTCCTGAAAATCATGAACGAGCAGGCGCGGCGCATGTCGCGGCTGATCGACGACCTGCTGTCGCTCTCGCGCATCGAGCTCAACGCGCATCTTCGCCCCGAGGCGCCGGTAGATCTTGTCGCCGTGGTCAGCCATGTGCGCGACGCGCTCGCCCCACTGGGCCGCGAGCGCGGGGTGGAGATCGCCTTCGAGCACCCGGCGGACCCGGTGGAGGTGCGCGGCGACCGCGACGAGCTGATCCGGGTGTTCGAGAATCTGGTCGAAAACGCCCTGAAATATGGCGCCACCGGCGGGCGGGTCGAGATCGCCATCGCGCGAGAGGGCACGGACGCGCTGGTGACGGTGCGCGATTTCGGCCCCGGCATCGCCCCCGAGCACGTGCCGCGCCTCACCGAGCGCTTCTACCGCGTCGACACCGCCCATTCGCGCGAGCAGGGCGGAACCGGGCTCGGGCTCGCCATCGTCAAGCACATCGTCGCCCGGCATCGCGGCAAGATGGGCATCGAGAGCGTGCCGGGCGCGGGCTCGACATTCTCGGTCCGTCTTTCGACGGGTTCCGCGACACGGCGATAACGTCAACACTGTCAATAGCTTGAATTGTCATCAAGACTTCATCGAAGGGTCATAGAACCTTGGCAGCCGGGCGGTAAGACTCCCGTGTGAAACGTCAATCGCGCTTCGGCCAATCGCGCATCCGGGCTTTCCACCGCGATGCCGCCGATCTCCCGACCTAAGGAGAAGACCCTTGAAATTCAACTATCTGCTCGGCGCTGCGGCGCTGTCGTTCGGCGCCCTCGTGTCTGGTGCTGCCTTCGCCGCCGACATCAATGGCGCCGGCGCCTCGTTCCCGGCGCCGGTCTATCAGGCCTGGGCTGCCGCCTATAAGGAAAAGACCGGCACCGGCCTGAACTACCAGTCGATCGGCTCCGGCGGTGGCCAGAACCAGATCGTCAACCGCACCGTCGATTTCGGCGCCTCCGACGCGCCGATGAAGGACGACAAGCTCGAATCCGCCAGCCTGCTGCAGTTCCCGACCGTGATCGGTTCGGTCGTCGCCATCGTCAACCTCGGCGAAGACCATGCGCTGACCCTCAACGGCGACCTCATTGCCCAGATCTACCAGGGCAAGATCACCAAGTGGAACGACCCGAAGATCGTCGCCCTGAACAAGGACGCCAAGCTTCCCGACATCGCCATCGTCCCGGTCTACCGCTCGGACTCGTCGGGCACCTCCTTCGTGTTCACCTCCTACCTGACCTCGGCCAGCGCGGACTGGAAGTCCAATGTCGGCGCCGCGACCTCCGTGCAGTGGCCGGCCGGTGCGGGCGCCAAGGGCAATGAAGGCGTTGCCGGCACCGTGAAGAACACCCGTGGCGCCATCGGCTACGTCGAGTTCATCTACGCCGCCGCCAACAAGCTCGCCACCACCGACCTCGTGAACAAGGCCGGCAAGGTCGTGAAGCCCGAGACCAAGACCTTCATGGAAGCGGCGGCCGCCGCCGACTGGAAGGGCGCGAAGAACTTCGCCGCCTCGATGGTCGACACCGCTGGCGAAGGCGCCTGGCCGATCACCTCCGCGACCTACATCCTGCTGCCGAAGAACCCGGCCAACGCCACGCAGTCGGCCGAGGCCATCAAGTTCTTCGACTGGGCTTACGGCGCCGAGGGCGACGCCATCGCCGAGAAGCTGCACTATATCCCGCTGCCGGACTCGGTCGCGGACGAAGTGCGCAAGGCCTGGTCGGCTGAAGTGAAGGCCGACGGCAAGGCCGTCTGGACCAACTGATCCTGCTCCGCAAGGGGAAGAGGCGGCCCACCCGGCCGCCTCTTCTCGTCTGCCCAGCCAGACGATATTCTACGCCCGCGACGCCCACGCTCCGTCACAGCACGCCGCCCCTCAGGCCGATCGCGGCTTCCGGGTGACAAGGCGCTCCAAGGATCACACGACATGGATGCCACTCTCAGCGGAAGGCAGGCGGGCAACGGCCTGATTGCCGCGCGCAAGCCGACGGGCCGGGTCAGTGACCCCGTGTTTGTCGGGATTCTCTGGGGCAGCGGCATTCTGGTGCTGCTGCTGCTGGGTCTCATCATCGCCATGCTGTTCGAGGGTGGCCTTCCGGCGCTCCGCGAATTCGGCCTGTCCTTCATCTGGTCGACGACGTGGAACCCGGTGACGGAGGTTTTCGGCGCTGGCGTCATGGTGTTCGGCACGATTTTCAGTGCCGTTATCGCCGTCATCATCGCCCTGCCGCTGTCCTTCGGCATCGCCTTCTTCCTCACCGAGATTGCTCCCGGCCCCCTGCGCCGGCCGATCGGCGTGGCGATCCAGCTGCTCGCCGCGATCCCGTCGATCATCTACGGCATGTGGGGCTTCTTCATCGTCGTCCCGCTGATGGCCGCCTATGTGCAGCCCCCGCTGATCGAGTGGCTTGGCCCGCTGCCGATCATCGGCGCCCTGTTCCAGGGCCCGCCGCTGGGCGCCGGCATGCTCACCGCCGGCCTGATCATGGCGATCATGATCCTGCCCTTCATCACCGCCATGTTCGTCGAGGTGCTGGAATCGGTGCCGCCGATGATCAAGGAATCCGCCTACGGCGTCGGCGCCACCACCTATGAGGTCTACCGCAACGTCTCGGTGCCCTATGGCAGCACGGCCATGGTCGGCGCCGTCATGCTGGGCCTTGGCCGCGCGCTCGGCGAGACGATGGCCGTGACCTTCGTCATCGGCAACGCCACGCGCATGTCGGCCTCGCTCTTCGCACCGGGCGCCACCATCGCCTCCACCATCGCCAACGAGTTTCCCGAGGCCTCGATCGGCTCGCTGAAGCTGCAGGCGCTGCTGGAGCTGGGCTTCATCCTGTTCGTGATTTCGTTCATCGTGCTCGCGCTCTCGCGCCTGCTCGTCCGGTCCCGGCTCAAGGGCTGAGTGGAGACACACATGGCATCCCTCGCCCGCCGTCGCGCGACCGACTACACCGTCAAGGCCATCAGCGTCGGCTTTGCCGCGCTCTCGCTCGTCCTGCTCGCCTGGATCCTGTGGACCCTGGTGGCGCGCGGCCTGCCCGCGCTCGGCCCGCATGTCTTCACCCAGATCACCGCCCCGCCCGGCGCCGGGGGCGGGCTGCTCAACGCCATTGTCGGCTCGCTGATCCAGATCGGCGTGGCGCTCGTCATCGGCACCCCGATCGGCCTGATGTGCGGCACCTTCCTGGCCGAGAACGGCCGCGGGACGCAGGTCGGCAACGCGGTGCGCTTCGTCAATGACGTGCTGCTCTCCGCCCCGTCGATCCTCATCGGCCTGTTCGTCTACCAGCTCCTGGTCGTCCCCTTCGGCGGCTTCTCCGGCTGGGCCGGCGCCATCGCGCTGGCCATCATCATCATCCCCGTGGTGGTTCGCACCACCGAGGACATGCTGAACCTCGTGCCGATCGGCCTGCGCGAAGCGGCCTTCGCGCTCGGTGCGCCGCAGTGGAAGGTCGTCACCTTCATCACCTGGCGCGCGGGCCGGGCGGGCATCGTCACCGGCATCCTGCTGGCCGTGGCCCGCGCCGCCGGCGAGACCGCGCCGCTGCTGTTCACCTCGCTCGGCAATAATGGCTGGTCGCTCAGCCTCGACGCGCCGATGGCCAGCCTGCCGATCGCCATCTACCAATACGCCGCCAGCCCCTTCGAGGACTGGGTCGCCCTGGCCTGGGCGGGCGCCCTCATCATCACCGTCGGGGTTCTGACCCTGAACATCCTTTCCCGCCTCGTCCTGGCGAAGATGAAGTGAGACGGACCATGAATTTCGCACCCGAGACGTCGATCGACATCGCTTCCGCCGTCAACCGCGCCACCGCGCCCTCGGCCGAGCCCAAGCTCAAGGTCGATAAGCTCAATTTCTATTACGGCGACAACCACGCGCTGAAGAACATCAATTTCGAGATCCCGGAAAAGCGCGTCACCGCGATGATCGGGCCCTCGGGCTGCGGCAAGTCCACCCTGCTGCGTATCTTCAACCGGATGTACCAGCTCTATCCCGGCCAGCGCGCGGAAGGGAAGATCCTGTTCGACGGCGCCGACCTGCTCAGCAAGGACCTGGATTCCACGGTCGTGCGCTCGCGCATCGGCATGGTGTTCCAGAAGCCCACCCCGTTCCCGATGTCGATCTATGACAACATCGCCTTCGGCGTGCGCCTGCACGAACGCCTGAACAAGGCGCAGATGGACGAGCGCGTCGAGTGGTGCCTGCGCAAGGCGGCGATCTGGGAAGAAGCCAAGGACCGCCTCCACACCTCGGCGCTCGGCCTCTCCGGCGGCCAGCAGCAGCGCCTGTGCATCGCCCGCACCATCGCGGTGCGGCCGGAAGTGATCCTGCTCGACGAGCCGACCTCGGCGCTCGACCCGATCTCGACCTCGAAGATCGAGGACCTGATCGACGAGCTGAAGCAGGAATTCACCATCGTCATCGTGACCCACAACATGCAGCAGGCGGCGCGCTGCGCCGACATCACCTCGTTCTTCTATCTCGGCGAACTGATCGAGGTCGCCGCCTCGAACGAGATTTTCACCAACCCGCGCGAAGCCCGCACCCGCGACTACATCACCGGCCGCTTCGGCTGAGCCCGCGACGAGAGAGGCCTGCCCCATGACCGAACATATCGTCTCGTCGTTCGACACCGACCTCAAGGAACTCGGCCGCCGCGTGGTGGAGATGGGCGGCCAGTCCGAGCGTCTCGTCGCCGACAGCGTCCAGGCGCTGGTCAAGCGCGACAGCGAACTCGCCCAGAAGGTGATCGTGCTCGACGGCCCGGTCGACCTGCTGCAGCGGGAGATCGAGGAAAAGGCGGTGCTCATCATCGCCCGCCGCCAGCCGCTGGCCGGCGACCTGCGCGAGATCGTCGCCGCCATGCGGATCGCCAATGATCTGGAGCGCATCGGCGACCTCGCCAAGAACACCGCCAAGCGCGTGCTCGCCCTCACCGGCGAGTTCCACCCGCAGAAGCTGGTGCGCGGCGTCGAGCACATGTCCAACATCGTGCTCGAACAGCTGAAGGTGGTGCTGGACGCCTATGCCACCCGCGACCAGGCCCGCGCGCTCGATGTCTGGCAGCGCGATGGCGAAGTCGACGTGCTCTACACCTCGCTGTTCCGCGAGCTCCTCACCTACATGATGGAAGACCCGCGCAACATCTCGCTGTGCACGCATCTTCTGTTCTGCGCCAAGAACATCGAGCGCATCGGCGACCACGCCACCAACGTCGCCGAGACGATCCACTATCTTGTGACCGGCCAGCTTCTCACCGAGGAGCGGCCCAAGCAGGACACCACCAGCCTGACCAGCGTCGCGTTCCCGGCCTGACGCCGCCAACGGCCCGCGAACGCTCGGGAACGAGATCATGCCCACCAACATACTGATCGTGGAGGATGAGGAGCCCCTCACCCTCCTGCTCCGCTACAATCTCGAATCCGAAGGCTATTCGGTCGATAATGTGGGGCGGGGCGACGAGGCGGAGACCCGGCTGCGCGAAAGCGTGCCGGACCTTCTCATCCTCGACTGGATGCTGCCGGGCCTTTCCGGCATCGAGCTGTGCCGGCGCCTGCGCGCCCGGCCGGAAACCGAGCGCATGCCGATCCTCATGCTCACCGCCCGCGGCGAGGAGACCGAGCGCGTGCGCGGCCTCGCCACCGGCGCCGACGACTATGTGGTGAAGCCGTTCTCGGTGCCCGAGCTGGTTGCCCGCGTGCGCGCGCTTCTGCGCCGGGCCAAGCCCGAGCACATTTCCACCCTGCTGCGGGCCGGCGACATCGAGCTCGACCGCGAGACCAAGCGCGTGCACCGCGCCGGCCGCGAGCTGCATCTGGGCCCCACCGAGTTCCGGCTGCTGGAATTCCTCATGCAGTCGCCCGGCCGCGTCTATTCGCGCGAGCAGCTGCTCGACGGCGTGTGGGGGCAGGACGTCTATATCGACGAGCGCACCGTGGACGTGCATGTCGGCCGCCTGCGCAAGGCGTTGAACCGCCCGCGCCAGCCTGACCCGATCCGCACCGTGCGCGGTTCCGGCTATTCCTTCAACGAGATGTTCGCCCGCGCGCACTGAGCGGGCGGGGCACGGCGACCCCGCCGGTTGCCCGTCACCCCGCCGGTGCCGGGCGGGCGCGGTACTGCGCCTCGATCTCCAGCAGCCGCTGCTTGCGCCACAGCCCGCCGCCATAGCCGGTAAGGGCGCCGTCCGTGCCGAGGACGCGATGGCAGGGAATGACGAGCGCGAGCTGGTTGGCGCCATTGGCCCGCGCCACCGCGCGGATGGCGCAGGGCTCGCCGATCCGCCGGGCGATCTCGGCATAGCTCGCCGTTGCCCCGGCGGGTATGCGCCGTAGCTCCGCCCACACCGCGCGGGTGAAGGCGCTGCCCTCCAGCGCCAGCGGGGTTGCGAAACCCGCCGACCGGCCGGCGAAATAGGCCGCGAGTTCCGTGCGGATGCTCTCGGTCGGCGGGGCACTGCCGATGCCGAGCTCCCCCTTCACGCCCTTGCGCAGGCGGGCGATCTCCGCCGGCAGGCCGCGCCGCTCGACAAATTCCAGCAGATGCAGGTGCGTGGCGCTGGAAATCGCGATCATGTCGCCGAGCGGCGTGCCGATCCAGTCGGCGAGCAGCCGGCCCTCGCCGGCGATCTCACCCGGCGCGCAGCCGATCAGCCGGGCGAAGGCGGCACGGAACGCGCTGGCGGACTGGAAACCCGCCTCCTGCTGCGCGGCGATGACCGAGCCGCCGAGCGACAGCGTCTCGAACCCCTCGCGCAGCCGGCGGTGGCGGGCCATGTCGAGGAAGGTCATGCCGAATTGTCGCTTGAAGGCGCGGCGGACGGTGGAGAGGTCATGGCCCATGCGGGCAATGTCCTCTTCGCCGAAGCGGTAGGCCGGGCGGGCGTCCAGCGAAGCAAGCAGCGCCGCGATCATGGGGTCCGCCTCGGCGGCCGGCCGGAGCGGATGGCAGCGCTTGCAGGGACGGAAGCCCGCCTCGATGCAGGCGCCGATCGTCGTCCGGAAGGTGCAGTTCTCCGCCAGCGGCTTGCGGGCCGGGCATGTCAGCCGGCAGAAGATTCCGGTCGTGGCGACACACACATAGACGCGTCCCTCATAGCGCGAATCACGCGCCAGCAGTGCCTGGTGGAGCGTGGCCGCGTCCGGCAGGGTGAGGTCGAACAGGTCGCGGGGCGTATCGGTCAGCATGAGGCGACGCTAGCATCGCGCCCGTGCCCGCGCCGCCGGAAAACGGGCGGTTATTTCCCGTTTGCTGGAGTGCCGTCCTCCGGCCGGTTGTGGCCCTTCTTCGGCCAGTTATGCGAGAGCACGAAATCGGAGATGCGTGGCGCGATCTCGGCGCGGAAGCGCGAGCCGTTGAACACGCCGTAATGGCCGACGGTCGGCTGAAGGTAATGCGCCTTCATGTCCTCCGGCAGGCCGGAACACAGGGTCTGGGCGGCGCGGGTCTGGCCGACGCCGGAAATGTCGTCGTTCTCGCCCTCGACGGTGAGCAGCGCGACATTGCGGATCTTCGACGTGTCCACCCTTTCGCCGCGATGGGTCATCGTTCCCCTCGGCAGGGCATGGTCGATGAACACGGTCTGCAGCGTCTGCAGGTAGTATTCCGCCGGCAGGTCCATGACCGAGAGATATTCGTCGTAGAACTCGCGGTGCTTGGTGGCGGAATCGCCGTCACCCTTCACCAGATGGCCGAACATGTCGGCATGGGCTTTCAGATGGCGCTCCATGTTCATCGCCATGAAGCCGTGCAGTTGGAGAAAGCCGGGATAGACCTGGCGCATCACCCCGGCATTGGGCCAGGGCACGGTGGTGATGACGTTGCGCTGGAACCACTCGATGCCGCGCTCCTGCGCGAAATGGTTCACCGCCGTCGGGCTCTCGCGGGTGTCGATCGGCCCGCCCATCAGCACCATGGAGGCGGGCACGTCGGGGTCGCCCATCTCCTCCATCCGCGCCACGGCGGCCAGCACCGGCACCGCCGGCTGGCACACCGCCAGCGCATGCACCCCGCCGCCGAGGTGGTGGAAGATGTCGATGACATAGTCGATATAGTCGTCGAGGCTGAACGGTCCCTCGGAGGCCGGGACATTGCGGGCGTCCACCCAGTCGGTGATGTAGAGGTCGTGATTGGGCAGCAGGGTCTGCACCGTGCCGCGCAGCAATGTCGCGTAATGGCCCGACAGCGGCGCGACGATGACCATGCGCGGCTGCGGCCGGCGCGGCTTATGCGTGAAATGGCGCTTGAAATGCAGCAGCTTGCAGAACGGCCGCTCCCACACCGTCTCGATCTCGACCGGCACGGGGACCCCGCCGACCGTCACCTCGTCGATGCCCCATTCCGGCTTGCCATAGCGCCGCGTGGTGCGCTCGAACATCTCCAGCGAGGCGGACATGGTCTTGCCGAAGCCGGTATGGCTGAGCGGGTTGGCGGGGTTGCGGTAGAACAGCCGGCCGGCATCGGCCATCACCCGCAGCGGATCGAGCGCCGCGTGACCCATCTCGAACATCCAGTACATCGGGCGTGCCAGCGCCGAGGCGGTCTCGACCGCCACTTCGGGCGCTGTTACCGCTTCTTCCGCGTCGGGCACATCACCGAAAACGCCGATCGCCATGAGTGCCTCCGTAACCGATTCCGCCCGTCCGGGTCGTTTCTGCCGCGTCGTTGATTGGCCGGGCCGTTCTTGTGCGTTGCAGCATAGATAGGCTCTTTCGCGCGCGCGTCAACGCGGGGCCGGCTCTCGCGCTCAGGCCGGCAGTGGCGCTATAGAGGTCGAAAGGGTGCCCGGCGGCGCCAAGCAAGGGGCTTTTATGTCGCTCTCGCTCGACCATCCCATTGGCGAACGCTTTTTCGGCCTGCGGCTGGACACGCTTATCCGGCTGCGCTGGCTGGCGATTTCCGGCCAGACGGTCGCCATCGTCGTGGTGCAGTGGCTGCTCGGCTTCTCGCTGCCGATCGGCGCCAGCCTGGCGGTCGTTGCCCTTTCCGCCTGGCTGAATCTGGCGCTGCGGCTGCGCAATCCCGGCGCGCGGCGCTTGTCGGATGTGGAGGCGGCGTGGCTGCTGGCCTATGACATCCTGCAACTGGCCGCGCTGCTGTTTCTCACCGGCGGGCTTGCCAACCCCTTTGCGCTGCTCTTTCTCGCCCCGGTACTGATCTCGGCGACGGCGCTCTCCCCGCGCACCACCATCCTGCTCGGCATGCTGGCGGCGGCCTGCGCGGCGCTGGTTGGCTTCTGGCAGATGCCGCTGCCCTGGGCCGCCAGCGGCGCGCTGGGCGAGGTGCCGGAACTGCCGACGCTTTATCTCGTCGGTATCTGGCTGGCGCTCGCCATCGCCATCGCCTTCATCGGCGTGCACGCCTGGCGGGTGGCGGAGGAGACGCGCGAACTCTCCGAGGCGCTTGCCGCCACCGAGCTGGTGCTGGCGCGCGAGCAGCACCTCTCGGCGCTGGACGGGCTGGCGGCGGCGGCGGCGCATGAGCTGGGCACGCCGCTCGCCACCATCACCGTGGTGGCCAAGGAGCTGGCGCGGGCGCTGCCGGCCGACAACCCGATGAGCGACGACGTCAAGCTGGTGAGCGAGCAGGCCGAGCGTTGCCGCGCTATCCTGCGCCGGCTGACCACGCTGGATGCCGGCGAGGCGCCGTTCGACCGGATGCCGATCTCGCATCTGCTGGAGGATGTGGTGGCGCCGCACCGCAATTTCGGCATCACCATCGCCGTCACCCTGCCCAGTGGCGCCCCCGGCGAGCCGATCATCGCCCGCAATCCCGGCCTCCTCTACGGGCTGGGAAACATTGTCGAGAACGCGGTCGACTTCGCCAAGGGCGAGGTCAACATCGTCGCCAGCTGGAGCGAGGACGAGGTGACGATCAGCGTCACCGATGACGGGCCGGGCTTTCCCATCGAACTGCTCGACAGCATTGGCGCGCCCTATGTCACCAGCCGCGGCCGCAACCGCTGGAAGCGCGGCGCGGAGTCGGACGGCGAGGACCAGAACGGCCTCGGCCTCGGCGTCTTCATCGCCAAGACGCTGCTGGAGCGTACCGGCGCCGGGCTCACCTTCGTCAACCGTCCGCCCCCGGCCCATGGCGCCTCGGTGGGGGTGCGCTGGCCGCGCGCGGTGATCGACATATCAGGCGATCGTGAACCGGAAGCGGCGAAAGGGCCGTCGGCACGACCGTAGAAGGGGTGTGGCGTTTTGCTCTGGCCGCCCACGGGGTATAAGCTGGGGCTAAAGTCGAATTGGCAACGCATCGCGGGTGGCGCTCTCGGGCCGCGCCCGGCAATGCCGCAGCCGGCACATGGGAAAGCGTTGAGATGCTCGATATCGCCATGGAACCGCAGGACCGCACTCTGCTCATCGTCGATGACGACCGGCCGTTTCTGCAGCGCCTCGCGCGGGCCATGGAAACGCGCGGTTTCATGGTCACGACGGCGGAAACCGTGGCCGACGGCCTCGCCAGCGTCGAGGGCAGCGCGCCGGCCTATGCGGTGGTGGACATGCGCCTCGGCGACGGCAACGGGCTCGACGTGATCTCCGCGCTCAAGCGCCGCCGGCCGGAAGCGCGCGGCATCATCCTCACCGGCTATGGCAACATCGCCACCGCCGTGAACGCGGTGAAGATCGGCGCCGTCGACTATCTCGCCAAGCCGGCCGATGCCGACGACATCTGCGCCGCGCTGAACGCCCAGGGCGACTACAAGCCCCAATTGCCCGAGAACCCCATGTCGGCGGACCGGGTGCGCTGGGAGCATATCCAGCGCGTCTACGAGTTGTGCAGCCGCAACGTCTCGGAAACCGCCCGTCGCCTCTCCATGCACCGGCGCACCCTCCAGCGCATCCTCGCCAAGCGCGCCCCGCGCTGACGCGGGCGCTGCTAACGCCACCGCATACGGGAAACCCCGCTAGGCCGGGGGACGAGGCGCTTCTAGGTTTCGGGCTCACGCAACGTCAGCGAGCGCCCTCGACCCATGCCCGATGCCGCTTTTCCCCGCATGACGTCCGTCCCCGAGACGGCCCACTGGCACGCGATCCCCCATGAAGAGGTGGCCGGGCGGCTCGGCGTCACCAGTGCCGGGCTGACACCGGAGGAGGCGCAGGCGCGCCTCGCCACCCATGGCCCCAATGCGCTGCCCGAGCCGCCCGGCCGCCCGCCGCTGGTTCGTTTTCTCGCCCAGTTCAACAATGCGCTGATTACTTTCCTGCTCGCCGGTGCGGCGGCGGCGCTCGCTCTCGGCCACGTTGTCGATGCCGGGGTGATTGTCGCGGTGGTGCTGGTCAACGCCCTTGTCGGCTTCATCCAGGAGGGCAAGGCGGAACAGGCGCTGCGGGCCATCCGCAACATGATCGCGCCGCACGCCAATGTGGTGCGCGCCAGCCGGCGCCGGAGCGTCCATGCCCGCGACCTCGTGCCCGGCGATCTTGTGCTGCTGGAGGCCGGCGACCGGGTGCCGGCGGACACGCGGCTCATCCGGGCGCGCGGCATGCTGGTCGACGAGGCCCTCCTCACCGGCGAATCCGTGGCGGCCGCCAAGAACGAAGCGCCCGCGCCGGTGGAAGCGGCGCTCGGCGACCGTCATTCGATGGCATTTTCCGGCACCACGGTCGCCGCCGGGCAGGGCGCCGGCATCGTCGTCTCCACCGGCACGCATACCCAGATCGGCCGCATCGGCCGGCTTATCGCCGATGTCGAGCCGCTGGCGACGCCACTGCTGCGGCAGGTCGACGCCTTCGCGCGCCGCTTCACCTGGGTCGCCCTCGCGGGGGCGGCGGCGCTGTTCGCCTTCGCCGTCGCGGTGCGCGGCTATGGCTGGAGCGAGGCGCTGATCGCGGTGGTGGCGCTGGCGGTGGGCGTGGTGCCGGAGGGGCTGCCGGCGGTGATCACCATCACGCTGGCCGTCGGCGTGCGGCGCATGGCCCGGCAGCACGCCGTCATTCGCCAGCTGCCGGCGGTGGAAACGCTGGGCGCGACCTCGGTCATCTGCTCCGACAAGACCGGCACGCTGACCCGCAACGAGATGACCGCCCGGCGGCTGGTGCTCGCCAAGGCCGGGCTCGCCGAGATCGCGGTGTCCGGCATCGGCTATGACCCGCAGGGCGCGCTCGGCTGGCAGCCGCCGGGCGAGGACGCGCGCGGCGACCCGGCCGAAGCGGCCGCGCTGCTGCTGCGCTGCGGGCTTCTGTGCAACGACGCGCACCTGCATGCCGAGAACGGCGTCTGGCGGGCGGAAGGCGACCCGATGGAGGGGGCGCTGGTCGCCCTCGCGCTCAAGGCGGGGCTCAGTCCGGAGGCGGAGCGCGGCGCCTTTACGCGGCTCGACGAGATACCCTTCGATGCCGCGTATCGCTTCATGGCGAGCCTCCATCGCGACCCGCAGGGCGAGGCGGTGGTCTTCGTCAAGGGCGCGCCGGAAGACGTGCTGAAGCTCTCGGGCGCGCCGGGCGGCGGGGTGTGGGAGGCGGCGATCGCCCGCGCGGCGGCGGCCGGCGAGCGGGTGCTTGGCTTCGCCATGAAGCGGCTCGCCGTGGCGCCGCAGCGCCTTTCCTTCGACGATATGCGCGAGGGGTTCGATTTCCTCGGCCTCGTCGGCTTCATCGACCCGCCGCGCCCGGAAGCGGTGGCGGCCATTGCCGAATGCCGCAGCGCCGGCATCGGGGTGAAGATGATCACCGGCGACCACGCCGCCACTGCCGGTGCCATCGCCCGCCAGCTCGGCCTCGCCGAGAACCCTGTGGTGGTGACGGGCGCTGAGGTGGATGCGGTCTCCGATGAGGTGCTCGTCGACATGGCGGCGAGCACCAGCGTGTTCGCCCGCACCAGCCCGGAGAATAAGCTGCGCATCGTGCGGGCGCTGCAATCCACCGGCGCGGTGGTGGCGATGACCGGCGACGGCGTCAACGACGCGCCCTCGCTCCGCCAGGCCGATGTCGGAATCGCCATGGGCCGCAAGGGCACGGAGGCGGCCAAGCAGGCGGCGGAAGTGGTGCTGCTCGACGACAATTTCGCCTCCATCGTCGCGGCGGTGAAGGAGGGCCGCACCGTCTACGACAATATCCGCAAGATGATCGCCTGGACGTTGCCGACCAATGGCGGCGAGGTGCTGGCGGTGATCGGCGCCATCCTGCTTGGCCTCACCATGCCGATGTCCCCGGCGCAGATACTCTGGATCAACCTCATCCTGTCCGCCACGCTCGGGCTGGCGCTGGCCTTCGAGCCGACCGAGCCCGGCATCATGGAGCGCCCGCCCCGGCCCGCCCGCGCCGGGCTTCTCACCCCCTTCATGCTGTGGCGGGTGGTGCTGGTCTCGGTGCTGTTTACCCTCGTGTCCTTTGGCATGTTCTTCCAGTCGCTGTGGCGCGGGCAGGAGGTGGAGATGGCCCGCACCCTCGTCGTCAACACGCTGGTGGTGATGGAGATCTTCTACCTGTTCAACGTGCGCTTCCTGCACATGAGCTCGATCACCTGGCGCGGCGCGTTGGGCACGCCGGCGGTGCTGCTGGCGCTGGTCGCCGTTGTGGCCGGGCAGTTCGCCTTTACCTATCTGCCACTGATGCAGGCAATCTTCGACACGCGCCCGGTGGCGCTGGTCGACGGGGTGATGATTATCGCCATCGGGGTGGCGCTGATGGCCGTGCTGGAAGGCGAGAAAATGCTGCTGCGCCGCCTCGGCATTTTCACGGCCTCGCAAATGTGACGCTGTCTTGAGGCGCCGGAGGGGCTATCAATGGCCGCCTGATTTGCCCGATGGAGGACCCCATGCTTACGCGCACACTCGGAAATGACGGGCTCGACGTGTCGGAGATCGGTTTCGGCTGCATGGGGCTGACGTCCTCCTATGGCACCGCGCCGGCCCGCGAGGATGCCGCCGCGCTGTTGCGCGCTGCTGTGGAGCGGGGCGTCACCCTGTTCGACACCGCCGAATTCTATGGTCCGTTCGTCAATGAGGAACTGGTCGGCGAGGCACTGGCGCCGCTGCGGGCGCGGGTGAAGATCGCCACCAAATTCGGCTTCAAGATAGAGCCCGGAACGAACCGCCGGATCGGCGTCGACAGCCGGCCCGACCATATCCGCGCGGTGACGGAGGCTTCGCTCAAGCGGCTGCGCACCGACCATATCGACCTGCTCTACCAGCACCGGGTCGACCCCGACGTGCCGATCGAGGACGTTGCCGGCACGGTGGGCGAGCTGATCCGCGAAGGCAAGGTGCTGCATTTCGGCCTGTCGGAGGCCGGGGTCGGCACCCTTCGCCGCGCCCATGCGGTGCAGAAGGTCACGGCACTGCAGAGCGAATACTCGCTGTGGTGGCGCGAGCCCGAAGAGGAGATATTCCCCGTGCTGGAGGAACTGGGCATCGGCTTCGTGCCCTTCAGCCCGCTCGGGCGCGGCTTCCTCACCGGCGCGATGGACGCCTCGACCACGTTCCCCAAGGGCGACATGCGCGCCAGCCAGCCGCGCTTCACGGCCGCGGCGCTGGCCGCCAACCAGGCGCTGATCGACGTGCTGCGCGAGGTGGCGGCGGCGCGGGGCGGCGAGGGGGCTGTCGCCACGCCGGCACAGATCGCGCTCGCCTGGATTCTGGCGCAGCGGCCATGGATCGTGCCCATTCCCGGCACCACCAAGCTGCACCGGCTGGAGGAGAACATCGCCGCCACGCGGATCGCGCTCGCTCCGGGGGAGCTGGCGGCGATCGACCGGGCGCTCGCCGCCATCGCGGTGGAAGGCGCGCGCTACCCGGAAGAGCAGATGCGAATGATCGACCGCTGATCGGCTCTGACGTCAGCGCCGGCGTTCCAGCGTGGCGAAGAACAGGATGGTGAGCCCGAGCACGATCAGCAGCAGCACGAAGGCGGCGGCGGCGCCCTCGTTCAGGTGCAGGCCGAGGAAGGCGCGGCGGTAGGCGAAGAAGCTGAGCACCTCGGTGGAATTGCCCGGCCCGCCCTTGGTGAGGATGTAGGGCAGGTCGTAGGTGCGGAACTCGTTGATCAGCTGGATGATCACCGCGATCGCCGCCACCGGCCGCAGCATCGGCAGGGTGATGTACCAGAACTGCTGCAGCGGCGAGGCGCCGTCCACCTCCGCCGCCTCATAGGGGTCGCGCGGCAGCGAGGCGAGGCCGGCGGCGAGGATCAGGATGACGAAGGAGGTCTGCTGCCAGATGTCGATCGCCGCCATGGTCCACAGCGCGAAATCGGCATTGCCCAGCCAGTCGACGCGGGGCAGGCCGAGGCTTTCCAGCAGCTGGTTGGCGATGCCGAGATTGGGCTGCAGCAGCATGCGCCAGATCAGCGCCACGCTCACCGGCGACATCGCCATGGGAATGGTGAGAATGGCGAAATAGACCGGCTTCATCGTCACCGCCCGGTTCAGCATCAAGGCCACGCCGAGACCGAGCACGAATTCCCCCGTCACCGTGATGACGGAATATTTGATGGTCAGCCACAGCGCGTCCCAGAACAGCGGGTCGCTCATCACGATGGTGAAGTTCTTCAACCCCGTGAGGGGCAGCAGCATCGGCTTGAGCAGGGTCAGCGAGGAGACCGAGATCAGCGCCGCATAGACCAGCGGCAGGCCCATGACGATGGCGAGGGTCATGAGCCCCGGTGCCGCGAAGGCCCAGCCGGTGCGCCAGTCCCGATCCGCCAGTGCCGCAAAGCGCATGCGCGTCGTCCGTTCCGTCGTAAACATGTCGAGAAAGAGACCGGCGCGCCAGCCGACGAGGGGGAAGGCTGGCGCGCCGTATGGCCGGGACTCTGCGGGGCTCACGCAGCGTCCCGGCCGATGGGGTCACTTGTTGAGCAGCTGGGTCAGGCCGTCGGCGGCCGCCTTCAGCGCGTCCTCGGGCTTGGCCTGCCCGCCGGCGGCGAGCGAGAGCTGGGCGCCCAGCACGTCCTCGTACTGCGCCGAATAGGCGAAGATCGGGAACGACTTGCCGGAAGCGACGACCTCAAGGCCGGTCTTGTAGAAGGGGTACTTCTTCAGCACCGCCGCGTCCTCGAACACGTCCGAGCGCACCGGCGCGTGGCCATCCATGGCGCGGGCGATGGAAATCTTCTTGCCCTGCACCCAGGTGATGAACTTCCAGGCCGCGTCCTTGGATTCATCCGACGTGTTCTTCGGGATGCCCCAGCCCCAGCCGCCGCTCTCGCCATGGCCACCAGGCATGACGGAAAGCGCCAGCTTGCCGGCCACCTTCGGGCACTTCTCGGCATTGTCGAGCTGCGGCAGCATCCACCAATAGGTGACCATGCTGAAGGCTTCGCCCGCGCACATCAGCCGCATCGTGTCGTCAAGCGTGGCGGAGAGCGCGCCCTGCTGCGCGCCCTTCTGCACGTTCTCGGCATAGGCCTTCAGCGCGGTCAGGCCCTGCGGGCTGTTCAGCACCACCTTGCGGTCGGCATCGAGATAGGCGCCGCCGGCGGAAAACAGGTAGTTGGAGTATTCCATCGCGTTCGGGTCGCCGCGCTGGCCCTGCATGGCGGCGCCGACGACCGGGGTGTTCGCCTTGAAGAAGGCGGAGAGCGCGACATACTCGGCCAGCGAGGTCGGGAGCGCCAGTTCCTTGCCGGTCTTGGCCTTGTAGTCCGCCTTGATCTTGGGATCGTTGACCAGATCGGTGCGGTAGATCAGGCCCATGGAGTAATTGTACATGGGCAGGATCGGCGTCGCGTCCTTCGTCTGGCCGAGCAGTTCCAGCATGGACGGGATGAACGGCTTCAGGTCGAAGCCCGACTTGGCGATGTAGGGGTTCAGGTCTTCCAGCCAGCCGGCCGCGGGGAATTCGCCCGCCCACAGGAAGTCGACTTCGAGCAGGTTGTAATAGCTTTCCGGCGAAACCAGCTGGGCGACCAGCTTGTCGTGCATGTCGCCATAGCCGATCTTCTCGAACTCGACCTTGATGCCGGTTTCCTTCTCGAATTCCGGCAGCAGCTTCTCGATGATCTGCGTCTCCGGCACGTCCTCCATCAGGGCGCGCAGGGTGACGTTCTGGGCATGGGCCGGGCCGGCCACTGCGAGAAGGGTGGCGCCGAGCAGCGCCGCCTTGAGGCTACACTTAAACTGCATCTCGTTCTCCTGTTCCTCTGGAACGGGCTTTGCCCGCCGTGTTGGCGCACGCCCGAATGGGCGCGGCAGAAAGGTCCGTCACTTCACGCTGCCGAAGGTCAGCCCCTGGACGATGAAGCGCTGGATGAAGCGCGAGGCGATCACCAGCGGCAGCACGGCCAGCACGACGCCGGCGGAAACCTTGGCGATCTGCACGCCGTTGGAGGTCTGCAGCGAGGCCAGCGCCACCGGCACGGTCGCGGTCTGTGGACCGCTCAGCACCAGCGCGAACAGGAACTCGTTCCAGGTGAGAATGAAGCCGAGCACGCCCGCCGCCGCGATGCCGGGCAGCGAGACCGGCAGCACGATGCGCCAGAACGCGCCCCAGGCGGTGGCGCCATCGGTCTGGGCCGCCCATTCGAGATCCACCGGAATGCCCTCGAAGAACCCCATCAAAATCCAGATGAGGAAGGGCAGGTTCACGGCGGCATAGACGATGATGAGGCCGGTCAGCGAATTGGTGAGGCCGACGGTGCGCAGCAGGGCAAAGGCCGGCAGCACGATGGCAACCGGCGGCAGCATCTGCGTCGCCAGCACGGCGAAGCGCCCGGCGCGGCCGCTGGTCTTAAAGCGGGCGAAGGCATAGCCGGTCATCGCCGCGAAGGGCAGCGCCACCACTACCGAGCCGAAGGCGACGATCAGGCTGTTGAGATAGGACTGGCCGTAGCGGGTGGAGGTGAACAGGTCGACATAATTGTCGAGCGTCACCGCCGGCATCAGCTCCGGCGAATAGGACAGGTGCTCGGGCAGCAGGCTGGTGCGAATGACCCAGAGCAGGGGCACGAGAATGACGGCGCAGGCGAAGAGAAGGCCAAGGTGAAGTCCGATGCGCCGCATGCCGCCCCCTCCCTCAGTTCGTCACGAGGCGGAGGCTGGGACGGGGAAAGGCCCGCGTCGTCTCCGGATCGAACAGGTGCATGGGGAGCGGGTCGAGATAGAGCGGCACGCGCGCGCCCACCGGCGCGGTGAAATGGCGCGAGAGACGGGCGGAGATTTCCTGCGGCTTGGCCGTGTCCTTGCCGCCCCCATCCCCGGTGCCGAGCTGGCCGACGAGGATGTTCTCCACCCCCAGCGATTCCATTGCCACCACCGCCACCTCAATGCGGGCGAATCCCGGCTGCGGCGCCTCGTGCAGGTCTTCCGGGCGCAGGCCGAAAATCACCGCGCGTCCGGCCAGCGGGGCATAGGCGGGCCGATGCATCGGCGGCACCTCGACGGTGAAACCGTCGCCGACCACCACCAGCCCGTCGCCACGCCCCTCAACCCGCGCGGGCACCAGGTTCATCGGCGGGGTGGCCAGGAAGCGGGCCACAAAAGTGTCGACCGGGTCGGCATAAACCTCCAGCGGCTTGCCGACCTGGATCATCCGCCCGTCGCGCATGATGCAGATGCGGTCGCCCATGGTCATCGCCTCGACCTGGTCGTGGGTGACGTGGACGATGGTGCGCCCCAGCCGGCGGTGCAGCTTGACCAATTCCAGCCGCATCTCCGCCCGCAGCTGCGCGTCGAGATTGGACAGCGGCTCATCGAGCAGGAAGGCGACGGGATCGCGCACGATGGCGCGGCCCAGCGCCACGCGCTGGCGCTGCCCGCCGGACAGCGCGGCGGGGCGGCGGTCGAGATAGGGGGTGAGGCCGAGCAGGCCGGCGGCGTCGCGGATCTTCTCGTCGATGACGGCGCGCGCCACGCCCCGCATCTTCAGGCCGAAGCCCATATTGTCGCGCACGCTCATATGCGGGTAGAGCGCGTAGGACTGGAAGACGACGGCGATGTTGCGGTCGCGCGGGGCGACATTGTTCACGCAGCGCCCGCCAATGCGCAACTCGCCCGAAGTGATGCCCTCCAGCCCGGCGATCATGCGCAGCGTCGTCGACTTGCCACAGCCCGAGGGGCCGAGGAAAATCACGAACTCGCCGTCTCCAATGGAAAGGTCCACGTCGCGGACGCCATAGGCGCCGTTGGCGTAGAGCTTGGAGACATGATCGAGTTCGATCGACGACATCAGCGATCCTTTGCCCGCAGGGGCAGGGCCCCGCCACGCGGAGCGGAGGGAAGAGGAGAACTCCGCCCGGTGCTTGGCTGGCGCGCGGAGTGTAAGCGGACAAAAACGAACATCACAAGTCTTAAAACGAACGAGGCTCGCTAAATTTCGATCACGTCGTGTCCGGGTTGCCGGCTCAGGTCGTGTAGACGCCGCCGGTCACGTTGACGCCCTGTCCGGTCATGAAGCGCGCCTGCTCGGAGGCGAGGAAGACGACGACGTCGGCCACGTCCTCCGGCACTTCCAGCCGGCCGAGCGGGGTCTGGGCGATGTAGTCCTCGATCACCCGCTCTGGCGTCACGCCGCGCAGCGTGGCCTCCCATTCGACCTCGCGCGATTGCATGCTCGTCTTCACGAAGCCGGGGCAGACGGCGTTGACGCGGATGCCGTGCGTGGCGAGTTCGCGGGCCAGCGCCTGGGTCCAGCCGAGCACGGCGAATTTCGAGGCGGAGTAATGCGCCAGGAACGGCGCACCGACCTTGGCGGCGAGCGAGGCGGTGTTGACGATGCAGCCCTTGCCATGCGCCACGAAGTGCCGGGCGGCGATCTGGTTGGTCAGGAAGACGCCGCGTGTGTTGACGTCGAAATTGAAATCCCATTCCTCGTCGGTCAGCTCCAGCGCCGCCCGCATGGTGGAAACGCCAGCATTGGCGACCAGCAGGTCGCAGCCGCCGAGTCCTTCCAGCACCTGGGCGAAAGCAGCCTCGACCGAGGCGCGGGCGCGCACGTCGATCTCCACCGCGATGGCGCCCCCGCCCAGCGCGGCCGCCGTTTCCTGCGCCGCCGCCAGATTGATGTCGCCGATCGCCACCCGCACACCCTGCCGGGCCAGCGCCACGGCGATGGCCCGCCCGATGCCCGCCGCCGCCCCGGTGACGAAGGCCAGCCTGCCCTTCAGCTCGTGATAGGAGGGGGCGGGCGCGGCGGTCGGACTCATGCGAAACTCCTGATGTTCGCTCGTCAGCCTATACGAACATAGACGCACATCAAGTGCATTCTTGTGTTTGATCTTGTGCGATCCTTCGATTAAACAGAATGAGCCGACCGGCCGCGAATCCGCTTCTCTGCAACGGACCCGCGATCAGGCAGGGGGGTAGCGATGGCCGAAGACGTGTCTTTCCGTGAGAATGCCCTGGCCGAGGCGCCCGCGGGCGAGGACCGTCCGCGCCCGCTCTCGCATGTGCGCCACGCCCGCATTCTCGATCATCTCGCCGCTGCCGGCTCCGTCGGCGTCGCCGCCCTCGCCACCGAGCTCGGCGTGTCCGACATGACCATCCGCCGCGACCTGCTGGAGCTGGAGCGCGAAGGGCGGCTGGTGCGGGTGCATGGCGGGGCGATGCTCGCCGAGGCACCGGCCAGCGTCGCCATGGACAGCGAGGAGCCGCGCTTCGACGCCCGCCTGCGGCGCGGCAGCGAGGCGAAGGCGGCGATTGCCGCCTGCGCCGCCGGCATCATCGCCGGCTATCGCACCTGCGCCATAGATGTCGGTACCACCACCTATCTCATGGCCGCGCATCTGCGCGAGGTCGGCCATCTCAAGGTCTTCACCAACAGCCTGCGCGTCTCCACCCGCCTCGATGGCGGCGCGCCGGAGGTCTATGTCGCCGGCGGCCGGGTTCGGGCGGAGGAAATGTCGGTGTGGGGCCCCACCGCCGTCGCCCAGTTCGAGAAGCTGTGGTTCGACGTCGCCGTGCTCGGCACCTCGGGCATCACGGCGGAGGGCTTCTTCGACTACTCGTTCGAGGACACCGACATGAAGCGCGTCTATCTGCGCCGGTCGGGGTTCAAGATCCTTTTGTGCGACAGCGCCAAGTTCCAGCGCATGTCGCTGGTCCAGGTCGGCACCCTTGCCGACATCAACCTGCTCATCACCGACGCCGAGCCGCCCTCGCGCATCGCCGCGGCACTTGCCGCCGCGCGTGTCGAGGTGCGCATCGCGCCGCCCGCCGCCGGACATTGAGGCGCCCCGCGCGCCGTCCCCTCAAGGAGTAGTTGGAATGGTTTTCGAGTGTTTCGGCGACAAGAAGAAGGTCGTCATCGCCATGGCCCATATCGGCGCCCTTCCCGGCGCGCCGCTCTATGATGCCGATGGCGGCCTCGACAAGCTGATCGAGGGCGTGCTCGCCGATGTCGAGAAGCTGCAGGCCGGCGGCGTCGACGCCATCATGTTCGGCAATGAGAACGACCGCCCTTACGTCTTCAAGGGCTCCCCCGCCTCCATCGCCGCCATGTCGGCCATCGTGCAGGCGGTGAAGCCGAGCCTGAAGGTGCCGTTCGGCGTCAATTATCTCTGGGACCCCGTCGCCACCGTCGCCATCGGCGCCGTCAGCGGCGCCTCTTTCGTGCGCGAAATCTTCACCGGCCTGTTCGCCTCCGACATGGGCCTGTGGGAGCCGAATTGTGCCGAGGCGGCGCGGCTGCGCCACGACCTGAAGCGCGACGACATGAAGATGCTCTTCAACATCAATGCCGAGTTCGCCCATTCGCTCGACCAGCGCCCCATTGAGCTGCGCGCCAAGAGCGCGGTGTTCTCCTCCATCGCCGACGCCATTCTCGTCTCCGGCCCGATCACCGGCCAGCCGGCCGACCAGTCGCACCTCAAGAAGGTGGCCGAGACGGTGACGGACGTGCCGATCTTCGCCAATACGGGCGTCAACGTCGACAATATCCGTGACATCTTCTCGGTCGCCTCGGGCGTGGTCATCGGCACCCATTTCAAGGTCGACGGCAACACCTGGAACGCGGTGGAGCAGGCGCGGGTGTCGCGCTTCATGGACGTGGTGAATTCCATCCGCTGAGTTGGCCCCCTCCTCCTGCCCGGTTGCTTCATGAGCTGCGTTCTCGGCCTCGATATCGGCACCACCTCCACCATCGGCCTGCTGCTGAAGCTGCCGGGGGAGATTCTCGCTGTCGCCTCGCGGCCGGTGACGCTGACCTCGAAGCATGCTGGCTGGGCCGAGGAAGACCCCGGCGAGTGGTGGGAGAATGTCTGCGCCATCACCCGCGAACTGGTGGAGCGCGCCGGCATCGACCCGGCCGAGATCGCCGCCATCGGCGTCACCGGCATGCTGCCGGCCGTGGTGCTGCTGGACGGGGAGGGCCGCCTGCTGCGCCCTTCCATCCAGCAGAGCGACGGGCGCTGCGGGGCGGAAGTGGCCGAGTTGCGGGCCGAGCGCGATGAGGCCGGCTTCATCGCCAAGGCAGGCAACGGCATCAACCAGCAGCTCGTCACCGCCAAGCTGCGCTGGATCGCCCGCCACGAGCCTGATGTGTTCGCCCGCATCGCCACCGTGTTCGGCTCCTATGACTATGTGAACTGGCGCCTCACCGGCGAGCGGGCCGTGGAGCAGAACTGGGCGCTGGAGGCCGGCTTCGTCGACGTTTCCCGCCACGCCATCGACGACGATCTCGTCGCCTGGGCACGGATTCCGCGCGAGGCCGTGCCGCGCAAGACCGCCTCGCATGAGGTGATGGGCCGGGTCTCGCCCGAGGGCGCGCTTGAGACCGGCCTTGCCGCCGGCACGCCTGTTATCGGCGGCGCCGCGGACATGATCGCCTCGGCGCTCGGTGCCGGGGTGACGCAGCGCGGCGACGTATTGCTCAAATTCGGCGGCGCCATCGACGTTCTGGTCGCCACCGACCAGGTGAAGCCGGACCCGCGACTTTATCTCGACTACCACCTCATTCCCCGCCTCTACATGCCCAATGGCTGCATGGCGACCGGCGGCTCGGGGCTGAACTGGTTCGTGCGCAACTTCGCGGGCGGGGAGGCGAGCGCCGCCGAGAAGGCCGGGCTCAGCCTGCACCAGCATCTCGACGCTCTCGCGCAGGCCCGTCCGGCGGGTGCCGACGGGCTGACCGTGCTGCCCTATTTCCTCGGCGAGAAGACGCCGATCCACGATCCCGCCGCGCGCGGCGTCATTGACGGGCTCACCCTTTCGCACGATATCGGCCATGTCTGGCGGGCGCTGCTGGAAGGCTATGCCTATGCCTGCGCCCACCATGTCGAGGTGCTGGCGGACATGGGGCATATGGCCGGCCGCGTGCTGGTTTCCGATGGCGGCTCGAATTCCCTTGTGTGGATGCAGATTGTCGCCGACGTGCTGCAAAAGCCGGTGCACCGGCTGAAGGGGCATCCCGGCTCCTCGCTCGGCGCCGCGTGGACGGCGGCGGTCGGCATCGGCGCGGCGACCTGGAGCGGCATTTCCCGCTTTGTCGAGCAGGACGAGACGCTGCAGCCGAACCCAGCCTATGCCGCGACCTATGCGGCCGGCTATGCCCGCTACCGCGACCTCTATCGCCGCCTCGAAGGCCGGCCCTCATGAGCCGCCGCCCGCTCAAGGCCGTCGCCTGGGATATCGACGGCACGCTGATCGACAGCGAGCCGCTGCACCATCGCGCCCTCGTCGCCGCCAGCCGCACGTTCGGTGCCGACCTCTCCGACCTTCCGGACCAGGCGTTTCGCGGCATTCATATGGGCGATGTGTGGAAGCAGGTGCTGCCCCGCATGCCGGCCGAGACCGCCGAAGCCGACTGGGCGGCACGCATCGACGCCCATTATGTCGACAACCGTGCCAGCCTGATCGCACTGCCGGGCGCGGTCGCCACCATTCGTGCGCTGGCGGCGCGTGGCGTGGCGCATGCCTGCGTCTCCAACTCCAGCCGCTCCGTGGTGGACGCCAACATTGCCGCTCTCGGCATCGCGGACGCGATTTCCTTTTCGATCAGCCTCGACGACGTGGCCCACGGCAAGCCCGACCCCGAACCCTATCGTCGCGCGTGCGAACGGCTGGGCCTGCCGCCGGAAAGCGTGGTGGCGGTGGAGGACAGCTTTTCGGGCGCGCTCTCCGCCTGCGCGGCGGGGCTTTATGTGGTCGGTTACACCCCCAGCGGCGGCGGCTTCGAGAGCGTCGACCTTGAGATCGACCGGCTGGAAAGCCTGCTGGCGCTGTTCGCCTGATCTAAGCCAGCAGTTCTTCCAGCGTGTCGACCAGCGCATCCGCATGTGCGGTGGTCACGCAGAGCGGGGGACGGATCTTCAGCACATTACCATAGCGGCCGGCGGCGCCGATGAGGATGCCGCGCTGGCGCAGGCCGTTGATCAGCCCCTTGGCGAGGTCCGGCGCCGGCCCCTTTTCGGTGCCGAACTCGACCCCGAGATAGAGTCCGGTCCCGCGCACGGCGGTGATCGGCGCGTGCGCCTGCAACCGTCTCAGCCGCGCGGCGAGATGCCGGCCGACGCGGGCCGCATTGGCGATGAGGTCGTCCTCCTCGATCGCCTCCAGCACGGCAAGCCCGGCGGCGCAGGCCACCGGGCTGCCGGCGAAGGTGTTGAAATAGCCGAAATCGGCGCAGAAGGCGTCGAGCAGCTCCGGCCGGGTGACGAGGCCGGCGATCGGGTATCCATTGCCCATCGGCTTGCCCATGGTGACGATGTCAGGCACCACGCCATGGCGGGAGAAGCCCCACATACCCTCGCCGGTGCGCCCGAAGCCCGGCTGCACCTCGTCGGCGATGAACAGGCCGCCGGCGGCGCGCACCACCTCCACCGCCGCTTTCAGGAAGCCCGGCGGGTCGGCATAGACGCCGTCGGAGGAAAAGATGGTGTCCACCAGCAGCCCGGCAAAGCCGATGCCGTCCGCTTTCAGCGCGGCGATCTCCGCCTTCACCGCGTCGGCAAAGCCCTGTGCCACATCATTGCCGAACAGCGCCGGGTCTGGCGCCGGCACCATGCGGACATGGCGCGGCGGCGCGCCGGTTCTGTAGGAAGAGGGCGAGACCTCGGTCACGGTGGCGGTGTTGCCGTGATAGGCGGTGCGGCTGACGATGATGCCCTCGCCCCCGCTCACCTTGCGGGCGAGCCGCAGCGCCAGGTCGTTGCTCTCGCTGCCCGTGCAGGCCAGCACGACATTGCTCAGCTCGGCCGGAAAGGTGGCGAGCAGCTTTTCCGCATAGTCGTGCGCCACGTCGAACAAATAGCGCGAATGGGTGTTGAAGGTGCCGATCTGCGCCCGCACCGCTTCCACCACCTTGGGGTGGCAATGTCCGACGGTGGGGACATTATTGTAGAAATCGAGATAGGCCCGCCCATCGGACGCATGGATATACGCACCCTCCGCCCCCACGATGCGCAGGGGCTCGTCATAGAACAGCACCGAGCCGGCGCCGAAGGCGCGGCGGCGGCGGTCCACCAGTGCGGCGACGTCGGGCGCCATCGGACCGCCGGAGCCGGAAAAGGCGTTCAGCGAGAGGATCTGGAGTTCCTGCTGCTCCTGAGGATTCGGGCTCTTCACGAGGCCGCCCTCCCGGCTGCAGCGCCCATTTCCGGCGCGTCGTAGGTGGCGAGAAAGGCGCGGGCGAGGTCCACCGTGCCGTGGGTATAGCCCTCGCCAAGCGCCTGCGCGGTCGGGGTTTCCGCATGCGAGGCGATCCACGCCGTGAGCAGCAGCCGGCGCAGCATGATGAACACCGGGAGGATGGCGCAGTCGTCGTCCGTGAGCGGCGCCACGCTGCGATAGCCCTCGATCCACGCCGCCTGCAGCGTCGGGATATAGGGCTCATGCTCGCTGAAGCTGACGGCGGAGGCGAAGTCGTAGAGATACCAGCTGAAGCCGCAATCGTCGAAATCGATCACCGACAGCCTGTCGCCCTCGACCAGCAGATTGGCAAGGCGCATGTCGGCATGGACGAGGCCGAAACGCTTCTCGCCGGTGCCGTAATCATCCAGCAGGTCGCGCAGCACCGCGTCGGTGCGCTCCAGCACGGCGCGGCCCGCAGTCGTGAGGCCGGGCGCGGCCCGCCAGTCGCCCCACAGCTTCACCTTGCCCAGCATGGCGTCATAGTCCCAGCGCTTGCGGGTAAAGCCTTCCGGGCGCTGCCAGCGCCGCGCGTGCAGATGCAGCCGTGCATTGATGGCGCCAAGCTCGCGGTACCAGCGGGCGAGGTCGTCGCCCTCCGCCGGCTCGCGCCCCGGCACCCGCTCGAACGCCACCGCGTGCCGCCGCGTGCCGCCCTCGTCGAGTTCGGCGATAAGGCTGCCCTCGGTCTGCGGCACCGGGGTCAGCGTCGGCACCACCTGCTCGCGGCCGAGCGCGCTCAGCCAGGCGAGTTCGGATTCGATCTCGGCGCGGCTGTGATAGCCCGGCCGGTGGACGCGGAACACAATTTCGCGCCCCGTGGCGCGGTCCTGGGCGCGGAAGGTGGCGTTCTCGGAAATCGTGAGAAGCCGAAGCTCGGTCTCGCCCGAAAGGCCCCAGCGCGGCAGGGCGGCGCGCAGCGCGTCTTCGATGCGCGACAGGAAGGCGGCGTCATAGATCGGCTGGGTCATGCTCTACGTCTCGGCAACGGTGATTTCGACCCGCGCCCGGCCGAGCGCGCGCGCCATGGCGCCCTCGGGCGCCTGGTCGGTGACGAGGTGCTGGATGTCGGGGATGCGCGCCCAGATGGCGAGCGAGGGCACGTCGAATTTCTGGTGGTCGGAGACGATGATGGTCTGCGCCGCCCGGTTCATCATCGCCCGGTAGACGAAGGCGGCGTCCGGCTCGGCGTCGGCGAGGCCATCGGTGGTGATGCCGGAAATGCCGAGAATGGCGCGGTTCACATTGTAGTTCTGCAGGAATTCGCCGGTCTCAACCCCCACCATCATGCCCTCGCGGGCGTTGTAGCGGCCGGGGCACATGATGACCTCGATGGTCGGGTTGGCGGAAACTACCGTCGCCACCGAGAAGGAATGGGTGATGACGGTGAGATCGCGACACGCGGCGGCCATGCGTCGGGCGACATGGGTGGTGGTGGCGCCGGCGCCGATGGCGATCACTTCCTTCGGCTTGATCAACTGCACGGTGGCGGCGGCGATGGCCTCGCGCTCCGCCACCATCAGCCCGTGCCGCTCGGTGACGGAGGGCTCGGAAGCGAAGGGCCGTACCGCGCCGCCATAGGTGCGGTTGATCAGGCCCTTTTCGCCAAGCTCGAACAGATCGCGCCGGATCGTTTCGGTCGAAACGTTCAGCTCGGTGGCGAGATCGCCGACGCGCAGCGTGGCCGAGGCGCGCATTTCGGCGAGAATCCGCGCCTGCCTCGCCGCCTTGTCGAGGCGGGGCGTGGGGCGGCCGGCCCGGGCGAGCGTGTCCCCCATGCTCATGCCGCCGCCCGCCGCCGCAGCAGGATGCCGACGAGCCCACCCGCCAGCAGCAGGCCCGCCGCCCCCAGCGTCGCCATGGTGCCGAGCGCCGGCACCATCGGCGTGTAGCCGGCGACCATCTTGGCGTAGAGCCATTCGGGAATCGTCGAGTCCGCGCCCGTCGTGTAGAGCGAGAGCGGGAAGTTGCTCCAGGAGAGCAGGAACGCGAACAGCATGCCGGACCAGATGCCCGGCCACAGCAGCGGCAGCGTCACCTCGCGAAAAACCTGCGTGCGCGAGCAGCCGAGGTCATAGGCCGCCTCTTCCAGCGAGGGGTCGAATCCGTAGACCTGGATGGCGATGACGAGCGTCACCACGGGCACGATCCAGATCATGTGGGCGAACACCGCCGTCATCCAGCTGGTCTGGATGCCGACGGCGTTGAAGCCGAGCAGCATGGCGAGGCCGAGCACCGGCTGGGGGAAGAAAATCGGCAGCAGGATGAGCTTCTGGTAGAGCTTGCGGCCCTTCCACTCATAGCGGGCGAAGGCCAGCGCCCCGAAGGTGGCGATGACGACGGAGAACACCGTCACCAGCAGCGCGATCGAGATCGAGGTCTTCACGATCATGCCGATCTCGATCGAATCCAGCGTCTTCTGCCACCATTCGGTCGAGTAGGTTTTGATGGGGAAGCCGAAATACCGGCTCTTGTTGAAGCTCGCCAGCGCGCCGCAGACGATGGGCAGGTAGATGGCGACGAGGACGAACAAGGTCCACGACCAGATCGCGGCATTGGTGCGCTTGTGGCCCATGGCTCAGCGCCTCCCCAGCATGCGGTCGAGGTCCAGCTTCGACAGGGCGAACAGGGTGAGCGCGCCGATGAAGAAGGTGACGACCACCGCCAGTGCGGACCCCAGCGGCCAGTTCTGCGAATAGGTGAAGGCGATCTCGATATCGTGCGAGATGACGATGATCGACTGGCCGCCGAGGATCTTCGCCTCCGCCGTGGCGCCGATGGCGAGCACGAAGGTGAGCAGCATGCCGATCAGGATTCCCGGCATGGCGAGCGGCAACTCGATCTCGCGCCAGATGAACAGCCGCCCGGCGCCGAGGTCGCGCGCGGCGTCGACGAGGTCGCGCGGCACGAGCGCGAGGCCGAGCGTCATCGGAAACAGCATGAAGGGCAGGTAGGTATAGACCATGCCGAAGAGGGTGATGCCGGGCGTGTACAGCACCTCCGGCCCCCCGGGGAGGCCGAGCCATTTCAGCGTGCCGTCGAGCACGCCGCTCTTGATGAAGAACAGCACCCAGCCATAGAGCCGCACATTCTCCGAGACGAAGAGCGGGAAGACGAAGAGCACGCTGATCAGCGCCGACCAGCGGCCGAAAACGAGGTTCAGCCCATAGGCGATGGGATAGGCGACCACCGCCAGAATCGCCACGGTGAGCAGCGCCAGCCCGCAGGACCAGAAGAAGGACAGCCACACCGTGTTGGAGGTGTCGAACAGGGTGGCGAAATTTGCCAGGGTGAAGCTGGCGAACACATCGAAGCTGCGCGGCGTAGCGAAGGCATAGCCGAAGATCGCCACCAGCGGGGCGAGGAAGCCGATGCCGAGCAGGATGGCGACAGGCAACGCGCAGCGCGCGCCGACCGACAGCATCCGGCCCCGGCGAAGCTGCGCGGCGCTTTCCGCGGCGGCCTCGCTTGGCGAGGCAATGGCGAGGTCGGCCATGCTCAGCTCTCCAGCGTGAAGGCGTCGGCAGCGTCCCAGCCGAGCGTCACCCGGCGGTCGGCGCTGGCGGGCAGCGCGCGCCCGCGCGACAGCTCGACCAGCATCACCTTGGCCCCGACGCGCACCTGATACTGGATGCGCGAGCCGAGCGAATATTCGTTGTAGACCACGCCTTCGAGTCGGTTGTCGGCGCTCTCGCCGGGGCCGAGAATCCGCATGAATTCGGGACGCACCACCACGAAGGCCTCGTCCAGCACCGCACCGTCGCGCGGCGGCGCCAGGGTGAAGGTGCCCGGCACGTCGACGCCTTCCCAGGTGCCGTCCGGCCTGCGCTGCACCTTGAGCGTGTTCACCTCGCCGACGAACTCGCAGACGAAGCGGTCGACCGGGGCGCCGTAGATTTCCTCCGGCGTGCCGATCTGCACGATGCGGCCGGCGCGCATGACGCCGATGCGGTCGCTCATCACCATCGCCTCTTCCAGCGAATGGGTGATGTAGATGAAGGTCTTGCCGGTTTCCCGGTGCAGGTCCTTCAGCTCCTTCTCGAGCGTCTTCTTCAGCTTGTAGTCGATGGCCGAGAGCGGCTCGTCGAAGAACAGCACTTCCGGGTCATAGGCGAGCGCGCGGGCCAACGCGACGCGCTGGCGCTCGCCGCCCGAGCACTTCATCACGTTCTTGTCGAAGTAGCTTTCCGGCAACCGGACGACGCGCATGAGTTCCAGCGCGCGCGCCTTGCGGGCGGCCGCATCCACGCCCTTTACCTTGAGCGGGAAGGCGATGTTTTCGCCCACACTCTTGTGCGGAAACAGCGCCAGCGACTGGAAGACCAGGCAGGTCGGCCGCTTGTTGGGTGGCACGTCGTTGATGAGCTGGCCGTGCAGGGTGATGTTGCCCTCGCTCGGTGTGTCCATGCCGGCAAGCATGCGCAGCAGCGTGGTCTTGCCCGAGCCGGAGGGGCCGACAATGGTGAGGAACTCGCCCTCGCGCACGTCGAGATCAATGCCCTCGACGGCGGTGAAGGTGCCGAAGCTTTTGCGGATGCCGACAAGCTGGAGGATGGGCTTGGGCGGCGGCAATTCGGCGCTCTGCGGGTCGGCCGGAATGGTCTGGAGCATCAGGTCTTCCGTCATGGGCCGGTGGCGGACGGGCGCCGCCGGGGAAAGGCGAAGGAAGGACGCTGGCGGGCGCTGCCTGCGTCCTTCGAGGCCCGGCGCCGAGCGCCGGGCACCTCGGGATGACGAGGGCCGATTTCGACCCTCACGCTGAGGTGCGGGGCGGAACGCCCTCACCCCCGCAGGCGCTTGGCGGCGTTCATCAGGTCCAGCGCCTTGTCGTAGTCCGGCACGATGTCGTACTCGGCCGAGCGGTCCATCTCTTCCTGCAGGCTGTCCCACTGGATGGCGTCCAGCTCGTCCTTGGTGAAGAGGTCGAAGCAGGCCTTGTTGCCCATCTGCGAGACCGGGTTGAAGGTGCCTTCGGCGAAGGCCACCTTGTGCGCGACATCCGGCGCCTGCACATATTTCAGGAAGTCGAGCGCCAGCGGCGAGAGGTTCGGGTTGTTCACCGTCGAGGTGATCTCGATCCAGGCGATGCCGCCCTTGCCGCCGGGCAGCGGGCCCTTGAGCGGGGTGATGCCGCGCAGATTCGGGTGGCCGTCGGCGCGGGCGGGGGAGACCGAATAGGTGCCGCCGGTCATGTGCAGGTCGATCTCGCCGGAGATCAGCGCCTGGTTCATCGAGGCGATGTCGCCGATCAGCTTGGCGCCCTTGAAGACCTTCTTGGCGGTTTCCTCGAACGTGGCCATCTCGTCCGGCGTGTGGACCTTGAACGGGTCGATGCCGGCGATGATGAAGATGTTGAAGACGTTCCAGTCGTCGGATTCGAGAATGCCGTATTTGCCGGCGAGCGCGGGGTCGTTGAACAGGTCCCAGCCGGTGTCTTCCGCCGTCTTGCGCGAGATCTTGTCGGTGTTGACGACGTAGCTATAGGGCCCGAAGCGCTGGGCCATGCCGATCAGCTCGGCGCCGTCCTCGCTCATCGCCCATTTGTAGGGCGGCTTGAACATGGGCAGCATGGTCTCGAAGAACGGCTCGAACTCCGCCTTGGGCAGCGGCTTGATCAGCTTCTCGGGCAGCATCACCTTGCGCGCCCAGGGATTGTTGACGTTGATCAGGTCCCAGGTGTTGATCTCGCCGGCACGCAGCCGGTTGATCATGGTGGGGTCGTTGGTCAGGCTTTCCGCCTTCACCGTCGCCCCGGTCTGGGAGCGGAACGGGTCCAGCACCTGGGCGGAGTTGTAGCCCTCCCAGCACAGGATGTTCAGCTCCTTCTCGCGCGCGGCGAACGCCTTGTTGGCGTTGAACAGCGGACCGGCGGCGGCGAGCGCGGCAACACCCGCTCCCATGCCCTGCAAGACCGACCTTCTCGAAATATGCGCCATCTCGAAGTCCCTCTGGATTGTTGGCGCGGAACCTTGGGCGGCCGCGCATTCGTTCGGCATCCGGCGTGGGCGGATGTGGGAGACATGTTGGACTGTGTGTGATCCTAAACATCTGGATTTGGGCTTTACAACACTAAATTTGCGGCTCAACCTGATGAAAAGGCAGGCAGCCTGTTTTGACGGCATGCCGGCTGCCGGCGGTATGGTTTGCCGGGAAACAAACTCCAGAGATCAGTCGGGAATAGCCGCTTATGTTCACGTCGCTTGAAGGCAAGACCGTCATCGTCACCGGCGCCAGCAAGGGGATCGGGCGTGGCCTCGCGCTCCGCTTCGGCCAGGCCGGGCTCAACGTGCTGGTGGTGAGCCGTTCGCTCGCCGAGGCCGAAAAGGTGGCGGCCGAGATCGGCGAGAGGGCCTCCGCCTTCGCCGCCGACGTGACCAAGGCGAATGACATGGCGGCGATGGCTGAGGCGGCGCTGGAGCGCTACGGCTCCATCGACGTGCTGTGCGCCAATGCCGGCATCTTCCCCGCCGCCAAGCTCGGCGAGATGACGGGCGATGATTTCGACCATGTCATCGGCACCAATCTCAAGGGCACCTTCCTCACCGTCTCCGCCGTGCTGCCGGCGATGAAGGCGGCGAGGAAAGGCCGCATCATCATCACCTCTTCCATCACCGGGCCGATCACCGGCTTTCCCGGCTGGACCCATTACGGGGCCTCAAAAGCCGGGCAGATGGGCTTCATGCGGACGGCGGCGATCGAGCTGGCGCCCTGGAACATCACGGTGAATGCGGTGATGCCGGGTAACATCCTCACCGAGGGCATGGAGGGCATGGGCGAGGCCTATATCGCCTCCACCGCCGCCTGCGTGCCGATGAAGAAACTCGGCACCGTGTTCGATATCGCCAATGCCGCGCTGTTCTTCGCCAGCGAGGAAGCCGGCTACATCACCGGCCAGGGCATGGTGATCGACGGCGGGCAGGTGCTGCCGGAATCGCCGATGGCGCTGGACGAGATGGGCGCGCCCTGACGCCGCGCCGACCTCAGAAGGTGGTGGCGAACATCAGCATGAGTTCGCTCGCCGCCCGTGAGGCCAGCGCCGGCCCCTGCGTGCCGGGGCGGAAGCCATCGGCCTCGTAGAGGTTGTAGTCATATTGCAGCGTGACCGCGAACGGTCCCGCCGGCGCCCATGTCAGGTTGGCACCGGCATTCCAGTTGCCGATGCCGGTGGCGCCATAGGTGATCTGCGCCAGCGGGTCGGCGATGTCGAACCGTCCATAGCCGCCGAAAAAGGCCGAGTTCCAGGTCGGGCTCCAGTTGTGCAGAAACTGGCCGACCGCGCTCCAGCCCGCCACCTTCGACAGGGAGCCGTCGAGCCGCTGGAAGGCATCGGGCGCCGAAAACCGGCCGCCGGGGTCGACCAGCCCGAGATAGGAGGTCGCCCCGTCGGCATAGGCGGCCTGCAGATAGAGCGTGTCGCCCGACGCGATGAAGGGCAGGTTGAACATCACGCCGGCCTGCAGCGCATAGCCCCACTCCCCGGTCGATGCGCCGGTGCGCTCGCTCAGGGGCGCTTGCGCGATCTGGTGCAGCGCGCCGGATAGCTGGAAGTTTCCCCAGTCGCCGGTCTGGCCGAAGGTGGCGACGATCTCGGGCCAGCGCGCGGCCCCACCCGCCTCCGCATCGTCGCCAGCGGCGAAGTCGGGGCCACTCGCCACCACCGGCAGGATGCCATTATCGCGCTGGCTCGATCCTTCGAGCGAAAGCTGGGCGACAAATCCGTCCGCCAGGTGCCAGCTATAGCCGAGCACGGGCAGCTGGGTCTGGTCGCCGATGGTCACTGGGTCGGTGCCGAGCACATTGGCGTTGGCGTAGAAGTCGAAGAAGGACTGGAGATAGCCGAAGGTGAAGCCGGCAAATTCGATGCGCATGTCGTAGGGCTGGAAATCAGCCCCGTCCGCGAGCCCGGCGCCCCAGGGATCGGCGGTGCGCCAGATGATCCGCAGGTCGGCATAGGAGCGCAGCGTGCCGTATTCGGTCCGCGTGCGGGCGTCGGTGACGAAGCCGAAGGTGGACACCCAATAGTTGCGGGCATTGGCGGCGGGATAGTCGGTGTAGCTGTTGGCGTAGGTTTCGGCCCAGAGATAGCCGCCGAGCCGCAGGCAGGTGTCGGACCCGGGGATGGTGGTGAAGCCCGGCCCTTCCACCGTGCACGCCTTGACGGCGCGAGCGGAAGGCGAGCCCGGCGGCTCCGCCGCGTGGGCATGCGGGGGCGGGGCTACAAGCAGCACGGCGAACCCTGCCATGCACAGTGCCGCTGCGCCGCGCCGGCGGCGAGCGGGCGGCGGCCTTCGTCGGCGCGCACGGCACAAGGTCGGTGCGGCTTTTGCTGGTTCGCGGCGCATGAGCGGTTAAATATCAGCCCATTATTGCATTGATGAGGGCGTAATGGCCGATTCGCACTGTCTCTATCGCCACGGCTTCCTGCGCATCGGCACCGGCGTGCCGCGGGGGCGGGTGGCCGATCCGGCCTTTGCGCGGGGCGAGCATCTGGCGCTCGCGCGCGACGCCGACGCGCAGGGCATTGGCGTTCTGCTGTTTCCCGAACTCGGCCTGTCCTCCTATGCCATTGACGACCTGCTGTTTCAGGACGCCCTGCTGGACCGGGTGGAGGCGGAGATTGCCGAACTCGTCGCGGCTTCGCGCGAACTCTTTCCGGTGCTGGTCGTCGGCGCGCCGCTGCGGCGCGAGGGGGCGCTGTACAACAGCGCGGTGGTGATCCATCGCGGCGCCATCCTCGGCGTGGTGCCCAAGAGCTACCCGCCGAACTACCGCGAATTCTATGAGCGCCGCCATTTTGCTCCGGGGCTTGGCACCTCGGGAACGATCGCGGTCGCGGGCCGCGAGGTGCCCTTCGGCGTCGACCTGCTTTTCCGCGCGCAGGGCGAGGTGCCCTTCACCTTCCATGTCGAGATCTGCGAGGATCTGTGGGTGCCGTTGCCGCCGTCCACGCGGGCGGCACTGGCGGGGGCGGAGGTGCTGCTGAACCTCTCGGCCAGCAACATCACCATCGGCAAGGCGCGCCACCGCCGGCTGCTGTGCGCCAGCCATTCCGCCCGCTGCCTCGCCGCCTATGCCTATTCCGCCGCCGGGCCGGGCGAATCCACCACCGATCTCGCCTGGGACGGGCAGGCGGCGATCTTCGAGAATGGCGACTGCCTCGGCGAGAGCGAGCGCTTCCCCATGGGGCCCACCCTGCTCGCCGCCGATATCGACCTGGAGCGCCTGCGGCAGGAGCGCATGCGGACCAACACTTTCGGCGACTGCGTGCGCGACGAGGGCACGGGTGCATTCCGCGCTGTTGGTTTCGACCTCGGCGCTCCGCCCGCGCCGGCGCCGCTGCAGCGGCTGATCGAGCGCTTCCCCTATGTGCCGGCCGACCCCGAGCGCCTCGCCGAGGATTGCTATGAGGCGTACAACATCCAGGTGCAGGGCCTCGCCCAGCGGCTCGCCTCCTCCGGTGTGCGGCGGGCGGTGATCGGCGTTTCCGGCGGCCTCGATTCGACGCAGGCGCTGCTGGTGGCGGTGCGGGCGATGGAACGGCTCGGCCGCCCGCGCATGGACATTCTCGCCTATACGCTGCCGGGCTTCGCCACCTCCGAGGCCACCCGCGCCAATGCGCAGGCGCTGATCGACAGCCTCGGCGTTACCGGCGGCGAGATCGACATCCGCCCGGCGGCGCGGCAGATGCTGGCTGATCTCGGCCACCCCTTCGCGCAGGGCGAGCCGGTCTATGACGTGACCTTCGAGAACGTGCAGGCCGGGCTGCGCACCGACTACCTGTTCCGCCTCGCCAACCAGCAAGGTGGGCTGGTGGTCGGCACCGGCGACCTTTCCGAACTGGGGCTCGGCTGGTGCACCTATGGCGTGGGCGACCACATGTCCCATTACAACGTCAACGCCTCGGTGCCGAAGACGCTGATCCAGCACCTGATCCGCTTCGTCGCCGCCTCTGGCGACGTGTCGGACGAGACCGCGCGCGCTTTGGAGGCGGTGCTGGCCACCGAAATCTCGCCCGAGCTGGTGCCGGCGCAGGCCGGCGCGACCATCCAGTCCACCCAGCAGGTGGTCGGCCCCTATGCGCTGCAGGACTTCAACCTCTACTACCTCACCCGCTACGGCTTCCGCCCCTCGCGCATCGCCTATCTCGCGGCGCATGCCTGGGGGGACGCGGCGCGCGGCGCGTGGCCGGCGAATATTCCGGCCGAAGACCGGCGCGCCTATTCCCGCGCCGAGATTCGGCACTGGCTAGCGCTGTTCCTCAAGCGCTTCTTCGCCAACCAGTTCAAGCGCTCGGCGCTGCCCAACGGGCCGAAGATAAGCTCGGGCGGCTCGCTCTCGCCGCGCGGCGACTGGCGAGCGCCCTCAGACGCCGGGGCGCAGGTCTGGCTGGACGAACTCGACGCCAATTTTCCCGACGAGGGTTGAGGCGCTCGCCCTGGCGCGAGGGCGGAGCGCCGGGTCAGCCCGTGGCGACCAGAGCGGTGGCCAGCGGCAGCGGCGCCGGCCGCAGGAAGCCGGCCGCGCCGGCAAGCATCCGCCCGGCAATCTCGCTGCCGCGCCGCACCGCCGCCTGCGGCGGCTCGCCGGCCATCCATCCGTCGATGAAGCCGGCGGCGAAGGCGTCGCCCGCCCCCGTCGTGTCGGGCGGCGTCGTGTGGTCCGGGGTGGCGAGCGGCGGTACCGCGACGCTGCTGCGCCCCTGTGCCTGCAACAGTTGCACCGGCCCGGACCCCTGCGTCAGCACCAGCGCCGCGAGGCCCTCGCCGCCGATCTCCCGCGCATGACGGAAGGCGTCGGCGCCGGCGAACAGCGCATGGTCGGAGGCCGAGGCAATGAGGATATGCGCCGGCCGACGCTCCGTGTGCTCCAGCGGCACCTGCGCCACCACCTTTGTGCGCGCGGCCAGCGCGTCCAGCAGGCCGGGCGCGGTGCGGCGGATATTGACATAGGCCATGTCGACGTCGAGCGCGGGCAGGGCGGTGAGCCGGCGCGCCTCCGACGCGGCGGGGGCGATGATGGTGCGCTCGCCGGCGGCGTCGACCAGAATGTCCAGCGGTACGGTCGGCGCGTCGGTGTCGCGCAGGTGCCTGAGGTCGAACCCCATCGTCTCCAGCCGGTCCCGGCAGGCGCGGCCGGCAGCGTCGGTGGAGAGCGTGGCCACCAGCGTCACGCGATGGCCCAGCGCCAGCAGCGCCGCGCCGGTGTTGAAGCCGCCGCCGCCGAAGCGCAGCGCCACGTCGCTCCGGGTCAGCCGTTCGCCGGCCTGCAGCGGGGCGGCGAGCCGCCAGATGCGGTCGACATTGACGCTTCCGACCACCAGCACATGGCCCATGGCGATTTCCCCGGTGCGTGCGGCGCACGGCCGGCGCGCGCCCTGCGTCGAGCGATAGGAGAGCGGCCTCGATTCGACAAGCCGGCGCAGGCCGACTGCCGGCAAGGCAAGCCTCGACGCGGCGCGGTTCATCGCGCCCGGCCTCGACGCGGCCGGGCTTTGCCGGTAGGTCTTTGGCGCGCCCGGCAGGGCCGGCAGGTGGTTTCGACGGCAGGGAGACAGGGTCGATGAAGCTCGTTCGCTATGGGGACATCGGGCGCGAGCGCCCCGGCCTGATCGACGCGGCCGGCGTGCTGCGTGATCTTTCCTCGCTGGTGTCGGACATCGAGGGCAAGGCCCTGCTGCCGGAAAGCCTCGCCCGGCTGCGCGAACTCGACCCTGCGGACCTGCTGGCGGTCGAGGGCGCGCCGCGCCTGGGGCCGTGCGTCGGCGCGGTCGGCAAATTCGTCTGCGTCGGGCTCAACTACACCGACCACGCCATGGAGGCCGGACAGCCGATTCCCGAGGAGCCGGTGCTGTTCCTGAAGCCGACGAGCTGCATCGTCGGCCCCAACGACAATGTCGAAATTCCCCGTGGCTCGACCAAGACCGACTGGGAGGTCGAGCTCGGCATCGTGATCGGAAAGCCGGCTAAATATATCGCCGTCGAAGATGCCTATGACCATGTCGCGGGCTATTGCGTCGTCAATGACGTGTCCGAGCGCAGCTTCCAGCTGGAGCGCGGCGGGACCTGGGACAAGGGCAAGGGCTGCGACACGTTCGGCCCCATCGGCCCCTGGCTGGTGACGACCGACGAGATCACCGACCCGCAGGCGCTCGACATGTGGCTGGAGGTGGACGGTGTGCGCCGCCAGTCCGGCTCCACCCGCACCATGATCTTCGACGTGCCGACCATCGTCGCCTATGTCAGCCAGTTCATGAGCCTTCAGCCGGGCGACATCATCTCCACCGGCACGCCGCCGGGTGTCGGCCTCGGCATGAAGCCGCCGGTCTATCTCGCCCCCGGCCAGACCATGCGGCTCTCGGTCTCGGGCCTCGGCGTACAGGAGCAGCGTCTCGTCGCGGCCGGCTGATCGCCACCGGCGGGGTATCTGTGGCGGGGCGTTTGCGCCTCGGCTCTCGCTGTCCCGCCATCGGACAGGCGGCCGTCCTCCGCTTTATCCTGCGCCCCGTCTTCACTATCGTGAGGTGGGTCCCGGAGAGGACCGTGCGGGAGGCCCGAGCATGAGCGATCTGCCCCGAGACGATGCGCCCCAAAACTCCAATCGCTGGCGCCGTTTCGCCGAGTGGGACGAGCGGCCGCTGCGCCACGACCTGTTCGCGGCGGAAAACCCCGAGGCCGGATTCTCGGTGTTCCACAGCCCGTATGACCCCGCGCCCTCCCTCAGCATCGAGGGCGGCCGGGTCACGGTGATGGACGGCAAGCCGGCCGCCGATTTCGACATTCTGGACGCCTTCATTGCCGCCCACCATATCGACCCCGACATGGCGGCCACCGCGATGGCGATGGACCCGGGCGACATCGCCCGCAAACTGGTCGACATCAATGTGCCCCGCCAGGAACTTGAAGCGCTGGCGCGCGGGCTGACCCCGGCGCGCCTCGCCGAGGTTGTGGGCCGGCTGTCGGCGCTGGAGATCACCTTCGCCTACGCGAAGATGCGCCAGCGCCAGACCCCCGGAAACCAGGCCCATGTGACCAATGCCAAGGACGACCCGCTCCAGCTCGCCGCCGACGCCGCCGTCGCGGTCGCTCTCGGCTTCGACGAGATCGAGACCACCATGCGCGTCGCCTCCAACAGCTGGGCCAATGCGCTGGCCTGCACGGTGGGGGCCGCGGTGGGGCGTGGCGGGGTGCTGTTCCAGTGCTCCATCGAGGAGGCGGAGGAACTGCAGATCGGCCTTGCCGGGCTTGCCTCCTATGCCGAGACGGTTTCGGTCTACGGCACCGAGCGCGCCTTCATCGACGGTGACGACACGCCGTGGTCGAAGGCGCTGCTCACCGCCGCCTATGCCTCGCGCGGCATCAAGGCCCGCTGCACCTCGGGCGCGGCATCGGAACTGCTGATGGGCTTTCACGAGCAGCGCTCGCTGCTCTATCTCGAAGCCCGTTGCCTGTGCCTGCAGCGGGCGATGGGCGTGCAGGGCACGCAGAATGGCGGCATTGACGGCGCCCCGCTCACCGCCTCCATGGCCGGCGGGGTGCGCGAGCTGATGGCGGAGAACCTCATCGCCGTCTGGCTCGGCCTCGAATGCGCCTCCGGCAACGACTGCCGCACCAGCGAATCCGAAATCCGTGTCGGCGCCAAGATCACGCCCTATCTGCTGGCGGGTTCCGACCTCATCTGCTCGGGCTTCGGCTCGATCAAGAAATACGACAACTCGTTCAACCCCTCGCTCTTCAATGGCGAGGAAATCGAGGACTATCTGCTGCTCCAGCGCGATTTCCAGACCGATGGCGGCCTTACCCCCGTGGAGGAGGACCAGGTGCTGGGCCTGCGGGTGCGGGCGGTGGAGGCGCTGGCGGCGGTGATGGAGGAACTCGGCCTCGGCAGCGTGCCGCGGGCGCGGATGATGTCGGTGGTGTTTGCCTCCGGCTCGGAGGAGACGGAGAGCTACACTGCCGGCGAGGTGACGCCGATCAGCGCTGCCATCAAGGCGCGCGGCCTCACCGCCATCGACGTGGTGCGGGCGCTCGCCCGGCGCGGCTTCACGCAGGAGGCCGAGAACCTGCTGCTTATGCTGCGCCAGCGCATTTCCGGCGACTATCTCCAGACCTCCGCGATGGTGCGCGACGGGCGGGTGATGAGCGCCATCAACGATCCCAACAACTATAGCGGGCCGGGCACCGGCTACCGCATGCCGGAGCCCCGTTGGCAGGCGGTGCAGGGCATCCGCAACGTTCTCACCCGCGAGCGGGTGCTGGCGGCGGAAAATGTGGGCGAAGGCGGCGCGGAGGCCGACTGGCTGGTGCCCGCCGGTCCGGCGGAAAAGGGTGTGAACCCGCATGAGGTGGTGATCGGCGTCAGCCCCGGCTTCGGCCGCCAGTTGCACCAGACCACGGCCGGCCACGCGCTGGCCGATGTGGTGGCGGCGCTGGTCGGCGGCATCACTGCGGGGGGCGGCACGGCGCGGGTGGTGCGGATGCTGCACACCGCCGACACCTCCTTTCTCGGCCTCGCCGCAGCACGGCTGTCGGGGTCGGGCTTCGGCATCGGTATCCAGGCCAAGGGCACGACGGTTCTGCACCAGGCCGACCGCATGCCGCACATGAACCTCGAACTCTTCTCCAACGCCCCCCTCGCCGGGCTCGACCATTACCGGGCGCTGGGCCGCAACGCCGCACGTCACACCTTCGGCGAGGCGCCCGAGCCGGTGATGGTGCCGACCCATGGCGAGGCGCTCGGCGCCCGCTTCCATGTGCGGGTGGCGCTGCTCTACGCCATCGAGACCGGCCTCATCGAACCGGGCGGTCACCCCGTCGAACTCGACTACCGCCCCGAAATGCGTGCGCCGGAGGCTGCCCAATGAGCGCCGATCCGATGAGCGACCTCGATCTCTACCCCGTCGCCGAGAAAGCGCCCGAGCGGGTGAGGACCCCCACCGGCAAGCCGCTTTCCGCCCTCACTCTGGACGCCGTGCTCTCCGGCGACATCGGCGCCGAGGATATCGCGATCACCCCTGAGGCCTTGATGTTGCAGGCGAAAATTGCCCGCGCCGCCGGCCGCGCGACGCTGGCGGAAAACTTCGAGCGCGCCGCCGATCTGGTTCGCGTGCCGCAGGAGCTGATTCTCGACACCTATGAACTGCTGCGGCCGGGCCGGGCTGCCGACGCGCAACAGCTTCTCGACCGGGCGGCGCTGCTGCGCCGCGACTATGGCGCCGCCCGCGTCGCTGCCCTCATCGAGGAAGCCGCCGCCGTCTATGCCCGGCGTGGCCTTTTCGTGAAGCGTTACTGAGCCGAAGCAGGGATTTGGCTGCGTCGCTCAGGGCAAGGTGAGGCGGCGCACCGCGTCGCGCCAGCCGGCGAGCTTGGTCTCGCGGGTTTCCGCCGGCATGACCGGATCGAAGCGGTGGTCGAGCCGCCAGCTGTCGGCAAAGCGCCCCGGCGCCGGCATGATGTGGGCGTGATACCCGGCGAGATAGGCGGCGCCCAGCGCCGTCGTCTCGCGGATCACCGGCCGGTCGACCGGCGCGGCCAGCAGGTCCGACAGGCGCTGCATGGCGAAGTTCGAGGCCACCATGCCGCCATCGACGCGCAGCACCGGCGTGCGGTGGCCCGGCGCGCCCGAGCGCGCCCAGTCGGCGTTCATCGCCGCGATCAGGTCGGCGGTCTGGTAGCAGACGCTCTCCAGTGCGGCGAGGCAGAATTCCGCCGGGCCGGAATTGCGGGTGAGGCCGAACATCGCCCCGCGCACATCGGGGTTCCAGTGCGGCGCGCCGAGGCCGACAAAGGCGGGCACCAGATAGACCTGCTGGGCCGGGTCGGCGGCCTCCGCAAGCGCTTCGCTCTCGGCCGAGTTCTTGAGGATGCCGAGCCCGTCGCGCAACCACTGCACCGCCGCCCCGGCGACGAAGATGGAGCCTTCCAGCGCATAGGTGCGCTTTCCGCCGAGCTGGTAGGCGATGGTGGTGAGCAGGCGGTTCTGCGACATGACGGCGGTCGGGCCGGTATTGAGCAGGGCGAAGCAGCCGGTGCCATAGGTCGATTTGATCATGCCCGGCTGGAAACAGGCCTGGCCGACGGTGGCGGCCTGCTGGTCGCCGGCGATTCCGCCAATGGCGATGGCGCCGCCGAAGACTTCCGGTTGTGTGGTGCCGTAATCGGCAGCGCAGTCCTTCACCTCGGGCAGCATGGAACGCGGCACCCGCAGCAGGGCCAGCAGATCGTCGTCCCAGGCGCCGGTGTGGATGTTGAACAGCAAGGTGCGGGCGGCGTTGGTGGCGTCGGTGGCGTGCACCTGCCCGCCGGTGAGCTTCCACAGCAGCCAGCTATCGACGGTGCCGAAGGCGAGTTCGCCCCGCTCGGCGCGGGCGCGGGCGCCCGGCACGTGGTCGAGGATCCAGCCGATCTTGGTGCCGGAGAAATAGGGGTCGAGGATCAGGCCGGTCCGCTCGCTGACCAGCGGCTCGTGCCCTTCACTGCGCAGGCGGGCGCAGAGATCGGCGGTGCGCCGGTCCTGCCAGACGATGGCGCGGTGGATGGCGGCGCCGGTCTTGCGGTCCCACACCACGGTGGTTTCGCGCTGGTTGGTGATGCCGATGGCGGCGATGTCGGCGGCCGTGAGGCCAGCCTGTTCCATCACGGCGCGGCAGGTGGCGAGGGTCGTGCGCCAGAGGTCCTCCGCCTCGTGCTCCACCCAGCCGGAAGCGGGGAAGTGCTGCGGGAATTCCTGCTGTGCCTGCGCCACGATGGAGGTGTCGGGCCGGAACAGGATGGCACGCGAAGAGGTGGTGCCCTGGTCGATGGCGAGAAGATGGGTCGTCACGTGGCGCTCCGCGAAAAGGCGTCATCCCGGAAGGTTCGCACCTGTCCGGGATGAGTGTCCATGTCGGGCGGGATGCCGTCGGGCGACGGCATGACGGGCAAAGGGGGCCCCGGACGGCGGACGTCCGGGACGAGATGCCGGGGCGGAGCCTTGATGCGCTCCCGATGCCCCGGCGCCGGGATCAGCTGACCCGCGTCAGTTCTTCTTCGGCGGGGTGGCGGGCCAGGAGCCGATCAGCGTGTCGTAGTCGATGGTCTCGCCCTGCGGCTTCTCGTTGGCGAGCTTGGGCTGCGGCGCGAGATTGCCCGATTCCTTGGCGAGATTGACCCAGTATTCCATCGGCTGCTTGGCGTTCAGCTTCGGGCCGCATTCGCCCTGCACGCCGGAACGCTCCAGGCGCTCCATCACCGATTCCTGCGCGAGCGCCAGCGAGTCCATGGCCGCCTGCGGGGTCTTGGCGCCGGAGGAGGCATCGCCGATCGCCTGCCACCAGAGCTGCGCCAGCTTGGGGTAGTCCGGGACATTGGCGCCGGTGGGCGACCACTGCACGCGGGCCGGCGAGCGGTAGAACTCGATCAGGCCGCCAAGCTGGGGCGCGCGCTCGGTGAAGCTCTTGTCCCAGATGTCGCTCTCGCGGATGAAGGTGAGGCCGACATGGCTCTTCTTCAGCGAGACGGTCTTGGAGGTGACGAACTGGGCGTAGAGCCAGGCCGCCTTGCGGCGGTCGACCGGGGTCGACTTGAGCAGGGTCCAGGAACCGACGTCCTGGTAGCCGAGCTTCATGCCGTCCTTCCAGTAGGCGCCCTTGGGCGAGGGGGCCATGCGCCATTTCGGCGTGCCGTCGGCGTTCATGACCGGCAGGCCGGGCTTCACCATGTCGGCGGTGAAGGCGGTGTACCAGAACATCTGCTGGGCGATGTTGCCCTGGGCGGGAACCGGGCCGGCCTCGGAGAAGGTCATGCCGGCGGCCTGGGGCGGCGTGTAGGCCTTGAGCCACTCGATGTATTTGGCGATGGAATAGACCGCCGCCGGGCCGTTGGTGTCGCCGCCGCGCTCGACGGTCGAGCCGGTGGGGCGGCAGCCTTCCATGCGGATGCCCCATTCGTCGACCGGCTTGCCGTTGGGCAGGCCGCGATCGCCATTGCCGGCCATGGAGAGCCACGCATCGGTGAAGCGCCAGCCGAGCGAGGGGTCCTTCTTGCCGTAGTCCATGTTGCCGTAGACCTTGACGCCGTCGATTTCCTTCACGTCATTGGTGAAGAATTCGGCGATGTCCTCATAAGCGGACCAGTTCAGCGGCACGCCGAGTTCGTAATTGTACTTGGCCTTGAACTTGGCCTTGATGTCCGGATTGGTGAACCAGTCATAACGGAACCAATAGAGGTTCGCGAACTGCTGGTCGGGGAGCTGGTACACCTTGCCGTCGGGCGCAGTGGTGAAGGAGATGCCAATGAAGTCCGGCAGGTCGAGCGACGGCGACGTGACGTCCTTGCCCTCGCCAGCCATCCAGTCGGTCAGCGGCACGGCCTGCTTGTAGCGGAAATGGGTGCCGATGAGATCGGAATCGTTCACCCACGCATCGTAGATGTTCTTGCCCGACTGCATCTGCGTCTGGATCTTCTCGACGACGTCACCTTCCTGGATGAGGTCGTGGGTGAGCTTGATCCCGGTGATCTCGGAGAACGCCTTGGCGAGGACCTTGGCCTCGTATTCATGCGTGGTGATGGTCTCGGAGACGACGTTGATCTCCATGCCCTTGAACGGTTCGGCAGCCTTGATGAACCATTCCAGCTCACGCATCTGCTCGTCCTTGGAGAGCGTGGAGGGCTGGAATTCGCTGTCGATCCACTTTTTGGCGGCGGCCTCGTCCGCGCGGACGGGCGCGGCAAAGGCGATCAGCGCCACGGCGCTGGCGGCCAGCAGAAGCCGGCCTCGGCTCTTAGACGGCAACATGGTCTTTCCTCCCGTTTCTTCCCAGAATTCCGCGGCTTTCATGCCGCTTAGGCGAACTCACACGAGGCGGAACACCGCCAGCGCGTAGACAAGGCAGAGCGCGAGCGCCCAGCCGAGATTGGGTCCCACCAGGGCCAGCCAGGCGAGATTGATGAAGGCGCTGCCCAGCAGCGTGATGAACAGCCGGTCGCCGCGCGTGGTGGGAATGCCCAGCACGCCGACGCGGGCGCGCTCGGGGCGCCACAGCGCCAGCACGGTGAATACGAGGAGGAGGCTGGCGATGACGGCGAAGAACGCCGCGGTCGGCCAGGTCCACGCCATCCAGGCGGTGTTCTCGGCGAGTTGTTCCACGTCACGCCTCCCCATCGTTCTTGAGGAAAGCGACGGCACCCGTGCTCTCGGCCGTATGGGCCAAAAAGCCCACGATGCCCTGCAAGTGCTCCAGAGCGTCCCAAAGCACCATGCCTTCGTTGGCGTTGTAGTCGGCCATCGCACTGCGCAGATCAACGATGTCATCGCAAACGTCGCCTACGCCCCATTCATCATTCTCGCTGAGATCGAAAATGTTTCCGGCGACGGCGCGGTAATATTGATCATTAATCGGAACGGTGGTGATGCCCGATTTTTCCAAGGCCGAGAATATTGTTTCGGCCCATATCTTGACGTCGGCAATAGCCAAGGAGTTATCAGCCATCACACCCTCCCCAGGGCGAAGCCCTTGGCGATGTAGTTGCGCACGAACCAGATCACCAGCGCGCCGGGGATGATGGTGAGCACGCCGGCGGCGGCGAGCAGGCCCCAGTCCATGCCGGCGGCGGAGACGGTGCGGGTCATCGTCACCGCGATCGGCTTGGCGTTGGTGGCGGTCAGCGTGCGCGCCAGCAGCAGTTCCACCCAGGAGAACATGAAGCAGAAGAAGGCGGCGACGCCGATGCCGCTCGCGATCAGCGGCATGAAGATCTTGATGAAGAAGCGCGGGAAGGAATAGCCGTCGATCGCCGCCGTCTCGTCGATCTCGCGCGGCACGCCGGACATGAAGCCCTCCAGGATCCACACCGCCAAGGGCACGTTGAACAGGCAGTGCGCCAGCGCCACGGCCCAGGGCGTATCGAACAGACCGATGGCCGAATAGAGATTGAAGAAGGGTAGGGCGAACACGGCGGGGGGCGCCATGCGGTTCGACAGCAGCCAGAAGAACAGGTGCTTTTCGCCCACGAAGCTGTAGCGCGAGAAGGCATAGGCCGCCGGCAGCGCCAGGGTGATCGAGATGATGGTGTTCAGCGCCACATAGGTCAGCGAATTGATGTAACCCGAATACCAGCTCGAATCGGTGAAGATCTTGATGTAGTGCTCGAAGGTGATCTCGTTCGGCCACAGCGAGACCGTCGTGTTGATCTCGAAATTGGTCTTCAGGCTCATGTTGACGAGCCAGTAGATCGGCAGGATCAGGAAGGCGAGATACAGCGCCATGACGAAGGCGCCGGCGCGCGAGGAGGGCTGCGAGGTCGAGCTCATGCCGGGTTCTCCTCGTGCCGGCGCTCGGTGCCGGCGTTTGTCATCACCGTGTAGAACACCCAGCACAGGGCGAGCACGATGAGGTTGTAGACCAGGCTCATCGCCGCCGCCTTGCCGAGGTCGAACTGGCCCAGCGCGATCTTGACGAGGTCGATGGACAGGAAGGTGGTGGCGTTGCCGGGGCCGCCGCCGGTGAGCACGAAGGGCTCGGTGTAGATCATGAAGCTGTCCATGAAGCGCAGCAGCACGGCGATCAGCAGCACCCGCTTCATCTTCGGCAGCTGGATGGTGGTGAAGATGGCCCAGCGCGAGGCGCCGTCGATGCGCGCGGCCTGGTAATAGGCGTCCGGGATGGACTTCAGGCCGGCATAGCACAGCAGGGCCACGAGGCTGGTCCAGTGCCAGACATCCATCACCACGATGGTGATCCAGGCCGCCAGCGGGTCGCCCGTGTAATTGTAGTCGATGCCGAGCGCGTTGATGGCCCAGCCGGCAAGGCCGATATCGGCGCGGGCGAAGACCTGCCAGATGGTGCCGACCACGTTCCACGGGATCAGCAGCGGCAGGGCCATGATCACCAGCGTGGCGGCGACCTTCCAGCCCTCGCGCGGCATGGACAGCGCGACCAGGATGCCGAGCGGCACCTCGATGGCGAGGATGATCGCGGAGAACAGCAAATTGCGCCACAGGGCGTCGAGGAAGCGCCCGCCCAGTTCGGTCGAGGGATCGAGCAGTTCCTGGAACCAGCCGAGCCCGTTCCAGAAGAACTGGTTGTTGCCGAAGGTGTCCTGAACCGAATAGTTCACCACCGTCATGATCGGAAGGATGGCCGAGAAGGCGACGATGAGGAACACCGGGGCGACCAGCAGCCAGGCGCGGTTGTTGACGGGCTTGTCCATCAAACGGCTCCCTCGCGGCTTGCTGCTTCGCCGGGCACCAGCACCCCGTCGGCATAGATGTGGATCTGCCGGGGATCGAGGGTGAGGCCGGCGCTGTCGCCATCGAGCGACAATTCCTCCGGCACCATGGCGGCGGCGGGATTGCCTGAAATCTCGATGCGGGCGATGCGGGCGCGCCCGATATCCTCGATGCGCGTCACCTTCACCGGCAAGCCGGTTCCGGGCGCGGCGAGCGTGGCGAATTCCGGCCGCACGCCGAGCTCGATCCGCTCGCCCCGAGGCAAAGCGGAGTAGCCGCGATCAAGCGCGATGGCGACATCGCCCACATGCGCGGTGCGGCCCTCGACCTTTGCCGGCAGCACGTTCATGCCCGGCGAGCCGATGAAATGGCCGACGAAGGTGTGGGCCGGGCGCTCGAACAGCTCTTCCGGCGTGCCGGTCTGCACCACGGCGCCGTCGTGCATCACCACCACCGTGTCGGCGAAGGTCAGCGCCTCGGTCTGGTCGTGGGTGACATAGATCATGGTCAGGTCGAGCGCGCGATGCAGTTCCTTCAGCGAGGAGCGCAGCTGCCATTTCAGATGCGGGTCGATGACGGTCAGCGGCTCGTCGAACAGGATGGCGGCGACATCCTCGCGCACCAGCCCGCGCCCCAGCGAGATTTTCTGCTTGGCGTCGGCGGTGAGGTTGGAGGCCTTGCGATCCAGCACCGAGGTCAGGTCGAGCCGGCTGGCAATCTCCTCGACGCGGCGGGCGATGGCCTCGCGCGGCATCCTGCGGTTCTTCAGCGGGAAGGCGAGGTTCTCGCGCACCGTCATCGTGTCGTAGACGACCGGAAACTGGAACACCTGCGCGATATTGCGCGCCTCGGTCGGCAGCCTTGTGACATCGCGGTCGTCGAACAGGATTTTTCCGCGTGTCGGCACCACGAGACCGGAGATGATGTTCAGCAGCGTGGTCTTGCCGCAGCCGGAAGGGCCGAGCAGCGCATAGGCGCCGCCCTGCCGCCAGACATGGTTGATTTCCTTGAGCGCGTAGTCCTGCGGGCCGCGCGGATCGGGTCGGTAGGCATGGGCGAGACCGTCGAGGGTGATGCTGGCCATGGTGCTCTCCCTCAGGCAGCCGCCGCGTCGCGGGCGGGCGCGATGGCCTGTCCCTCGGCGTCGAACAGCAGGATGCGGCGGGGGTCGATCAGCACCTCCACCGGCGCGCCGGGCTCCAGCCGCCGCACGCCGGGAACGAGGGCGGTGAGACGCTCCGCTCCCATGTCCATGTGCAGGAAGCTTTCCGAGCCCGTGACCTCGGTCACGGCAATGGTGGCGCCAAGCCGGATGAGGCCGTTGCCGGCGAGCGTGCGCTCGGCGGTGGCGACATCTTCCACCCCGAGATGATGGGCGCGCACGCCGATCGTGTAGACGCCGTTCGGCACCTGCGCCAGCGCCCCGCTTGCCGGCAGCACGGTGCCGTTCTCCATCAGCACCGTGTGCGCCTGCTTGGTCACGCGCAGCGCGTTGAGCGGCGGGTCGGAGAACACCCGTGCGGTCGGCAGGTTTGCGGGCCGGCGATAGACCTCGGCGGTCGGGCCGAACTGCGTCACGGCGCCTTCCAGCAGCGTGGCGGTGTGGCCGCCCAGCAGCAGGGCCTCGGTCGGCTCGGTGGTGGCGTACACGAACACCGCGCCGGTGGAGGCGAAGATGCGCGGAAGTTCTTCACGCAGCTCCTCGCGCAGCTTGTAGTCCAGATTGGCAAGGGGCTCGTCGAGCAGGACGAGATCGGCGCGCTTCACCAGCGCGCGGGCGATGGCGGTGCGCTGCTGCTGGCCGCCCGACAGCGCCAGCGGGGTGCGCTGGAGATAGGGGTCGAGCTTCAGCAGCTTCGCCGCGGAGAGGACGCGCTCCTCGATCTCGGCCTTCCGCAGGCCGGCGACCCGCAACGGCGAGGCGATGTTCTCGTACACCGTCAGCGAGGGGTAGTTGATGAACTGCTGATAGACCATGGCGACGCTGCGCTTCTTCACCGAAACGCCGGTGACGTCGCGCCCCTCCATCCGTACGCGCCCGGTGGTGGGGGCGTCGAGCCCCGCCATCAGCCGCATGAGGCTGGTCTTGCCGGCAAGGGTGGCACCGAGCAGCACGTTGAGGCTGCCGCGCTCCAGCCGCAGCGAAACGTCCTTGATGAAGGGCGCGCCGCGCACGCTGAGCGAGACGTGATCGAGTTCGAGCGTCATTGCGCAACTCCCCGCAGCGAGGCCGGCGATGCGCCATGAAGGGCGCTCTCGGCCATGAAGGCGTTGAGCGCGGTGATTTCGTCGGGCGAGAAGCGCAGGCCGAGCTTGGAACGCCGCCATAGTACATCCTCGGCGGTGCGGGCCCATTCCTCGCGCATCAGATAGCGCACTTCCGCCTCGGTCAGGTCGGCGCCGAAGACGCGGCCGAGATCGTGTGTGGAGCGGGTGCCGTCGAGGATACGCATGGCGCGCGTGCCATAGGCGACGACCAGGCGCCGGGCGAGATGCTCGTCGAGCCAGGGATGGGCGCGCAGGAGCTGGGCGACCACGCGCGGCTGGTCGTGCACGCCGAAATCGCCGCCCGGCAGCGGCGCGGTGCCGGTCCACGAGGTTTTGGAAGCGCCGGGCAGGAAGGGCGCCAGCTTCTGCATCGCGTGTTCGGCCAAGCGGCGATAGGTGGTGATCTTGCCGCCGAACACCGAAAGAACCGGCACGCGCCCGTCCTGGTCGTCAAGTTCGAGCACGTAATCGCGGGTGGCTTCCTGCGCCTTGGAGGCGCCGTCATCGTAAAGCGGGCGCACGCCCGAATAGGTCCAGACCACATCGCCCGGCGTCACCGGCTGGCGGAAATACTCGCTGGCGGCGGCGCAGAGATAGGCGATCTCCTCCTCACTCGCGACCGGCGGGCTCGGCGTGCGGCCGAAATCGCGGTCGGTGGTGCCGATGAGCGTGAAGTCCTGCTCATAGGGAATGGCGAAAATGATGCGCCCGTCCGCGTTCTGGAAGATGTAGGCGCGGTCGTGCTCGTACAGCCGTGGCACGACGATGTGGCTGCCCTGCACGAGGCGGACATTGGCCGGCGAGTTGGCGCGCAGCACATGGGCCAGCACCTCGTGCACCCAGGGGCCGGCGGCGTTCACCAGCACCCGCGCATTGACGACGCGGCGCGTCCCGTCCTCTTCAAATTCAACGCGCCAGAACTCCGCCTCGCGGCTCGCCGAAATCACGCGGGTGCCGCGACGAATGTCGGCACCGCGCTCGGCGGCGTCGAGCGCGTTCAGCACGACAAGGCGGCTGTCCTCGACCCAGCAGTCGGAATATTCGAACGCGCGGCGGTAGCCCTCGCGCAGCGGCCGGCCGGCGGGGTCGCGCGTCAGGTCCAGGGTGCGGGTGGCGGGCAGGAGCTTTCGCCCGCCGAGATGGTCATAGAGGAACAGGCCGAGGCGCAGCAGCCAGGCGGGGCGCAGGCCCGCATGGTGCGGCAGCACGAAGCGCAGCGGGCGGATGATGTGCGGGGCGATGGCCCACAGCACTTCGCGCTCGGCGAGGGCCTCATGCACGAGGCGAAACTCGTATTGTTCGAGATAGCGCAGGCCGCCATGGATCAGCTTGGTCGAGGCGGAGGAGGTGGCGCCGGCGAAATCGCCCTGTTCCAGCAGCACGACCGACACGCCCCTGCCGGCGGCGTCACGCGCGATGCCGCAGCCATTCACGCCCCCGCCTATGATCGCAAGGTCGTAAATCTCGTCGAGAATCCGAGCGTTCAAGCGTCTCTCCCGCAGCACTCGTTTACGTCAGGAGTGCTTTCGTTTTTATCTTCGTATCGACGCTATACGAAACCATATGGGCTCGCAATAGCGCAAAAAGCGAAAGAAACGAACCTTCGTTTAGGTGCAATGCAGCAATTGTGGCCGCTTTCTGGCATGCCAGAGCGCGTGTCTGCGTCGCAGCTTGGCCGCTCGTCCCCGGCCCGATGCGGCACGCTCGCCAGGGCTCCCGGCGGAACGGCGGGGATTCGCCGGTCCGGTGGTGGGCCGGAGCTTTCGCTGCGGTCAGCGCACGCGCTGCCGACGGTCCCCCCGCACCGTTGCAGTGCAGCAACGAATTGCTCTTGTCATGTTGAGCAAATTGGACATAACTAAACATAATGCTAAATCGAACCGGCGCGGGTCGTGCCGGCGTGAGGCTATCGAGAGGGCAAAAAGCCCTTCGTTCTCTGGGAGGAGAGCATGCTGAAGAAGTGGATACCCCTTCTCGGGGCGACGGCCGTCTGTGCGTTGATGTCGACACCGCAGGCCGCGAAGGCCGAGCAGCTCACGCTGTGCTGGGCGGCCTGGGACCCGGCCAATGCGCTGGTCGAACTCTCCAAGGATTTCACCACCAAGACCGGCATCGACATGAAGTTCGAGTTCGTCCCGTGGACGAGCTATGCCGACCGCTTCCTCAATGAGCTCAACTCGCGCGGCAAGCTGTGCGACCTCATCATCGGCGACAGCCAGTGGGTCGGCGGCGCGGCCGAGAACGGCCATTATGTGAAGCTGAACGACTTCTTCGCGAAGGAAGGCATCTCGATGGATGACTTCGTTCCCGCGACAGTCGTCGGCTATTCCGAATGGCCGAAGAACACGCCGAACTACTGGGCCCTGCCGGCGATGGGCGACGTGGTCGGCTGGACCTACCGCAAGGACTGGTTCGAGCGCCCGGAAATCCAGAAGGAGTTCAAGGCCAAGTATGGCTGGGACCTCGCCGCCCCGAAGACCTATGACCAGCTCAAGCAGATCGCCGAATTCTTCCAGAAGCGGCAGATCGACGGCAAGACCGTCTATGGCGCCTCGATCTACACCGAGCGCGGCTCGGAAGGCATCACCATGGGCGTGACAAACGTCCTCTATGACTGGGGCTTCATGTATGAAAACCCCAAGAAGCCCTATGACATGCAGGGCTATGTGAACTCGGCGGACGCGGTGAAGGGCCTCGAATTCTACAAGTCCCTGTATGATTGCTGCACCCCGCCGGGCGCCTCCAATGTTTACATGGTCGAGGCCGCCGACGCCTTCAAATCCGGCCAGGTGGCGATGCAGATGAACTTCGCCTTCACCTGGCCCGGCCTCTACAAGGACGAGAAGGTCGGCGGCGACCGCATCGGGTTCTTCCCCAACCCGGCGGAGAAGTTCCATTTCGCCCAGCTCGGCGGGCAGGGCATCTCGGTCGTGTCCTATTCCGACAAGCGCGACGCCGCGCTGCAATACATCAAGTGGTTCGCCCAGCCGGACGTGCAGGCCAAATGGTGGCAGCTCGGCGGCTATTCCTGCCTGAAGGCGGTGGTCGACGCGCCCGGCTTCAAGGCCAGCCAGCCCTATGCCCCGGCCTTCCTGGAATCCATGGCGATCGTGAAGGATTTCTGGGCCGAGCCCTCCTATGCCGAGCTGCTGCAGGCGATGCAGAAGCGGGTGCATGACTATGTCGTCGCCGGCAAGGGCACGGCGAAGGAAGCGCTCGACGGCCTGGAGAAGGACTGGACCGAGATCTTCAAGGAAGACGGCAAGATCTGACGTCTTTGTTGTCCTTATCCCCTCCCCTAGGGGGAGAGCTGGCCCGCGAAGCGGGTCGGTGAGGGGGGACGCGCCTGCGAAGCGTCGAAGACCCCTCACCCAACCCTCTCCCCGTCAGGGAGAGGGAGAAGGCTCCGCTTCCTCCCGACGGCGACCCGGTCGCATCAACGACCTGACCGGGTCGCCCCTTTTTCAGCCGACGCCAGCGAGTGCGCGCGTGACAACATCCCCCAACTCCTATGCCGACAAGGCCGCCGAGGTGGCTGCGCGGGCGACGCCGGAACGCCTCGTGGTGAGGGTGAGGGCGCTTTCGGACCGGGCCATCGCCTGGCTGTTCATCGCCCCCACCATCGTCCTGCTGCTGGCGATCAACATCTTCCCGCTGTTCTGGGCGATCTACCTGTCCTTCACCAATTTCCGCGCCAACCGGCCCAATGCCGAGGTCAAGCATGTCGGGCTGGATAATTACACGCGGGTGCTCAACGACCCCGACATCTGGGTGTCGATGCAGACCACCGCGCATTTCGTTTTCTGGACCATCCTGCTGCAGACGCTGATCGGCTTCGCGCTGGCCTATCTCATCGACCGCAAGTTTCGCGGCCATGCCTTCTGGACGACGCTGATCCTCATTCCGATGATGCTGTCGCCGGCGGTGGTCGGCAATTTCTGGCGCTTCCTCTACGAGCCGCAGATCGGCCTGTTCGCCTATGCGGTCTCGTTCCTCACCGGCATCCCGACCTCCGAGATCCAGATGCTCGGCAGCGTGAACCTGGCGCCTTGGGCGATCATCATCGTCGATACCTGGATGTGGACGCCCTATGTGATGCTGATCTGCCTCGCCGGGCTGCGTTCCATCCCCGATTACATCTACGAGGCGGCCGAGGTCGACCGTGCCTCGAACTGGCGGCAGTTCTGGTCGATCACCGTGCCGATGGCGCTGCCCTTCATCATGCTGGCGGTGCTGTTTCGCGGCATCGAGAACTTCAAGATGTTCGACATGGTGAACCTGCTCACCGGCGGCGGGCCCGGCTCGACCACCGAGGTCGCCTCCATCACGCTCAAGCGCGACGCCTTCGAGGCGTGGGCGACGGGGCGGTCCTCGGCTTTCGCCATCGTGCTGTTCGTCGCGGTGTTCGGCCTCGCCAACATCTACGTCAAGGCGCTCAACAGGGTGAAGCAGCGATGAGCTCCGCCAAAGCACCGTCCGCCAAAACAACCTCGGTCAACGCCGCCCATTCGGTCGTCGAGCCCAGCTCGCGCTCCAAGCGCATCGCCGCGACGCTGGTGATCGTCTACGCCGTCGTCACCATGGTCCCGCTGGTGTGGATCTTCCTCACCTCGATCAAGTCGCCGCCGGACTCGATCTCCTATCCCCCGAAAATCCTCTTCACCCCCTCGATCGAGGGCTATTGCAACCTGTTCACCACCCGCACGCGGCAGACGGCGGAATACATCGCCTCGCTGCCGGAACCGGACGGCGTGTGCGATGCCGTCACACGGCAGCGCAACATGGTGATCGCCGGATCGTCCAACTTCCTGCCGCGCTTCGCCAATTCGCTGATCATCGCCTTCGGCTCGACCTTCCTCGCCGTGGGGCTGGGCACGCTGGCGGCCTATGGATTCTCGCGCTTCAAGGTGCCGCTGGCCGATGATCTGCTGTTCTTCATCCTCTCCACCCGGATGATGCCGCCCATCGCCGTCGCCATCCCGATCTACCTGATGTACCGGCAGCTCGGCCTGTCGGACACCGCGCTCGGCATGATGCTGCTCTACACGGCGGTGAACGTTTCGCTCGCCGTCTGGCTGCTCAAGGGCTTCATCGACGAGATCCCGCGCGAATATGAGGAGGCGGCGATGATCGACGGCTATTCGCGCCTTCAGGCGTTCCGCAAGGTGGTGCTGCCGCAGGCGACCACCGGCATCGCGGCCACCGCCATCTTCTGCCTGATCTTCGCCTGGAACGAATATGCCTTCGCCTCGCTGCTCACCTCCGGCAGCGCCCAGACCGCGCCGCCCTTCATCCCCACCATCATCGGCGAGGGCGGGCAGGACTGGCCGGCGGTGGCGGCGGGCACGACGATCTTCCTCGTGCCGATCCTTGTCTTCACCATCCTGCTGCGCAAGCAGCTCCTGCGTGGGATCACCTTCGGGGCGGTGCGCAAATGACGGACCAAAGTCTTACCCCGCACAGCCTCACCCCCGCCAAGCCCCGCCGCCCCTTCTTCCTGCGGCGCGGGCCGATGGAGGCGGTCGCCGTCACGGTGATCGCGCTCGGCTTCCTCATGCTGTTCCAGCCCTTCTTGCTGGTCCTCTACACCTATTCCCTCGTCACCCTTCTCGCCGGCACGTTCATGTTCATGATCGTGTCCAAATTCCCGGAGTAGGCGCATGGCCGAGATCAGGGTCGAGCATCTGCGCAAGGCGTTCGGCGAGTTCGTCGCCGTGCAGGATTCCACCTTCACCGTCGAGGACGGCGAGTTTCTCGCCTTGCTCGGCCCCTCCGGCTGCGGCAAGACCACGACGCTGCGCATGATCGCCGGGCTGGAACTGCCGACGGGCGGCACCATCCGCCTCGCCGGCGAGGACGTGACCTACAGGCGGGCGAGCGAGCGCGACATTGCCTTCGTGTTCCAGCTCTTCGCGCTCTACCCGCACATGAATGTGCGCAAGAACATCGGCTTCCCGCTGCTCGCCCAGGGCGTGCCGAAGGCGCAGATCAAGGCGCGGGTGGAGGAAACCGCGCGCCTGCTCCAGATCGACCACATCCTCGATCATCCGGTGTCGGGCCTCGCCGGCGGCGACCGCCAGCGGGTGGCGCTCGGCCGCGCGATCGTGCGCCGGCCGATGTGCTTCCTGATGGACGAGCCGCTCGGCACGCTCGACGCCGAGTTCCGCGAGGTGATGGTGCGCGAGCTGCGCGAACTGCACAACCGCATCCATGCCACCACGGTCTATGTCACCCACGACCAGATCGAGGCCATGGCGATGGCCGACAAGATCGCGGTGATGAACCATGGCGTCATCGAGCAGTTCGGCACGCCGCAGGAAATCTATGACCGCCCCGCCTCCATCTATGTCGCCGACTTCATCGGCTCGCCGCCCATGAACTTCATCCGCTTCAAGGCGGGGCTGCCCAAGGGCGCACGCGTGGCGCGCATCGGCGCGGCGGAGGTGGAGATGCCGGAACTGCGCAGGGATGTCGCGCCCGGCGAACTGGCGCTCGGCGTGCGGCCCGAGCATGTGCGTTTCTCCGACGCCTCGCCGCTGCGCGGCGCGGTCTATGGCAGCGAATATCTCGGCACCAACCAGATCGTGACCGTGGAAATCGAGGGCGGGCTGGTGCGCGCGCGGCTCCCGGCCGAGCAGAGTTTCAGCATCGGCGAGCCGGTCGGCCTCACCTTCAAGAGCGAGCGGCTGTCGCTGTTCGACGCCGGCTCCGGCCGGGTGATCCCGTCCGTCCTTCACGAGGGTGCGCTGCGCCAGGAGGCCCGCCATGGCTGATGTGACGCTCAAGGGCATGACCAAGAGCTTTGGCAAAGGCGGGGCCAAGCGCGCGGTCGACGGCATAGACCTGCACATCGCCGATGGCGAGTTCGTGGTTCTCCTCGGCCCCACCGGCGCGGGAAAAACCACCACGCTCCGCCTCATCGCCGGCATCGAGACGCCGGACGCCGGCACGGTGAGCATTGGCGGGCGGCCGATGGCGGGGCTCGCCCCGGCGAGCCGCGACGTCGCCTTCGTGTTCCAGCAATATTCGCTCTATCCGCACCTGACCGTGTACGAGAACCTCGCCTTTCCGCTGCGCTCCCCCGCGCGCAGAATGGATGCCGCCACCATCGACGCGCGGGTGCGCGAGGTGGCGAAGATGGTCCGCATCGACCACAAGCTGGAGAGCCGGTCGACCCGCCTGTCCGGCGGTGAGATGCAGCGCGTCGCCATCGGCCGGGCGCTGGTGCGCCGACCCTCCATTTACCTCATGGATGAGCCGCTTTCCTCGCTCGACGCCAAGCTGCGCGGCGAACTGCGGCTGGAACTGAAGCGCATCCAGAAGGACCTCGGCGCGACGCTGCTCTATGTCACCCACGATCAGATCGAGGCGATGACCATGGCGGACCGCATCGGCATTCTCGCCGAGGGGCGTCTCGTGCAGATCGGCACGCCGCGCGAGATCTATGCCGATCCGGCCAATCTCCACGTCGCGGCGCGGCTCGGGCAGCCGCACATCAATCTGCTGCCCGCCGGCCTGCTGCCCGGCGTGGAGATGCCGCCGGGGACGAAGACCATCGGCGCACGGACGGAGCACATCGCCATCGCGCGGGAGGAGGGGGGCAATGCGCGGATCGACTGGATCGAGCATCTCGGCGACCAGAACCACCTGCACATCAAGCTAGGCGAGCAAAAGCTGGTGACGCTCGCCGATCCCGATATGGCGGTGGCACCCGGTGACCCGATCAGCCTGTCCTTGAAGAATCCGCTCTATTTCGGCAGGGACGGCCAGCGGCTTGTGTAGCGGACATGCGTAAAGACGAACGGTCACGCGCCGTATGTCGCGTCGAACGGATGGGAAGGCAGCCATGAAACATTTCTTCAACCGGCGGGACAGCATCGTCACCGAAGCGCTGGACGGGCTGCTGCGCACGACGCCGCCCGGCCGGCTGGCCCGGCTCGACACCTATCCCGACATCAAGGTCGTCCTGCGCGCCGACTGGGACAAATCGAAGGTTGCCGTGGTCTCAGGCGGCGGCGCTGGTCACGAGCCCTCCCATGCCGGCTTCGTCGGCAAGGGGCTGCTGACCGCTGCCGTTTCCGGCGAAATCTTCGCCTCGCCCAGCGTCGAGGCGGTGCTCACCGCCATCCGCGCCGTGACCGGCAAGCCCGGCTGCCTGCTGGTGGTGAAAAACTACACCGGCGACCGGCTGAATTTCGGCCTCGCCGCCGAGCGCGCCCGCATGGAGGGCTTCAAGGTCGAGATGGCGATCGTCGCGGACGACATCGCGCTGCCCGATATCCCCCAGCCGCGCGGCGTCGCCGGCACGCTGTTCGTCCACAAGATCGCCGGCCATCTCGCCGAGACGGGCGCTGATCTCGCCACGGTGGCGGCGGCGGCGCGCGCGGCGGCGGCGGACATCGCCTCGCTTGGCGTGTCGCTGTCCTCCTGCTCGATTCCCGGCCAGCCTTTCGAGGCCCGGCTGGGCGCCGATGAGGGCGAACTCGGCCTCGGCATCCATGGCGAGCCCGGTGTGGAGCGTATCCCGCTGCAGCCAGCCGGCGACATCGTCGCGCTGATGAGCGCGCGCCTCGCGGCCCGGCTCGACCCTGACGCCGACTATGCGCTGCTGATCAACAATCTCGGCGCCGTGCCGCCTTTGGAGATGAGCCTGATCGCCGAGGCGCTGCTGGCGTCTTTGCTCGGGCGCGGGGTGAAGCTGGTGATCGGCCCGGCGGCGCTGATGACCGCGCTGAACATGAACGGCTTCTCGCTTTCCTTCCTGCGGCTCGACGCCGACCGCACGGCAGCATTGACCGCCCCGGCCGAGCCGCTCGCCTGGCGCCCGGCGGTCGCGCCCAGCAGGGTCGAGGTGCTGGCTGCGCCGTCCGCGCCGGCGGCCGAGGCGTCTGCGGCCAGCACGGACGCGGCCGCCGAGGCGGTGATCCGCAACGTCTGCGCCACGCTGATCGGGCTGGAGGAGGAACTCAACCGGCTCGACGCCCGCGCCGGCGATGGCGATACAGGTTCAACGGTCTCCAACGGCGCCCGCGCCATCGACTCAAAGCTCCCCACACTGCCGCTTGCCGATGTTGCGGCGACCCTCAAGGCCATCGGCGCGGAACTCGGCACCGCCATGGGTGGATCGAGCGGCGTGCTGCTCTCCATCTTCTTCACCGCCGCCGCGCAGGCGCGCGGGGAAGGGCGGGAACTCCCGGCCGCGCTGCTGGCCGGCCTTGATCGGGTGGTGTTCTATGGCGGCGCCGTGCCCGGCGACCGCACCATGATCGACGCGCTCGATCCCGCCCTCAGGGCGCTCTCGGCCGGCGATCTCACGGGCGCTGCCGCAGCCGCCTCGGCAGGGGCCGAGGCGACGAAGGCAATGGTACGGGCGCGGGCCGGACGGGCGGCCTATGTCGCCGCGCGCGATCTGGAAGGGTCGCCCGATCCCGGCGCATTGGCGGTGGCCAAGGTGTTCGAGGCGCTGGCTGCGCGCGGCTGAGCCGGGAAGCTGGGAGGGAGCCGATGCCGCTCGATGCCGCCGATCTCAGCGCACTCATTGGTCTGTGCCGTGAGGAAATCGAGCTTCACTGCGAGCATCTCGGCCGGCTCGACAGCGCGATCGGCGATGGCGACCATGGCGCCAATATGCGGCGCGGTCTGGAGGCCGTGTATCGCGAGCGCGACGCGATTTCCGTCCTGCCGCTGCCGGCGGCGCTGGAACGTATCGGGTTGGTGCTGGTCATGAGCATCGGCGGCGCGGCAGGACCGCTTTACGGCACGCTGCTGATGGAGCTCGGGCGCGGCCTTGCCGCCCGGGATCTGGCCGCCCGGGAGCTGGCAGTGCGGGAGCTTGACGCCCGGGAGGAAGAGACCGATTTCGCCGCCGTCCTCGCTGTGGCGGTTACGGCGGTGGCGCGGCGCGGTCGCTCCGGGCCGGGCGACAAGACGCTGCTGGATGTGCTCTATCCCGTGCAGGCGGAGTTAGCCAGCCACGCCGCCCCGGTCCGCATCGCCGAATGCGCCCGCCTCGCGGCGCGGGGAACGGAAATGATGCTGGCGCGGCGGGGCCGGGCGTCCTATCTCGGCGAGCGCTCGATCGGTCACGAGGACCCCGGCGCGTCGAGCTGCGCCCTGCTCACCATGACCATCTGCCACTATTTCAAGGAGCAAGCGCCGTCATGACCCCCGCGCGCATCGCCAATGTGGGAATCGTGATCGTCTCGCACTCGCCATTGGTGGCGCAGGGCGCTGCCGACATGGTGCGCCAGATGGTGGGCGACTGCGTGCCGCTCGCCTGGACGGGCGGCAATGTGGAGGGTGGGCTCGGCACCCATGTCGCCGGCATTCTGGCAGCTATCGAGGCGGCATGGTCGGAGGCGGGCGTCGCCATCTTCGTCGACCTCGGCGGGGCGGAGACCAATAGCGAGGCGGCGGTGGAGATGCTCGGGCCGGCGCGCGCGGCCAGAATTGCCATCTGCAACGCCCCGCTGGTGGAGGGCGCCGTGGTGGCGGCGGCGGAGGCGTCGGGGGGCTCGACGCTGGCGCGGGTGGTGGCTACGGCCGAAGAGTTGTCCGCGTGATGGCCGACATCGCTCCCTCCATCGGGCGGCCTTCCGCCCATCGCTGCCAGGCCGAAGTGGAGGTCACGCACGGGGTGGGGCTGCACGCGCGCCCCTCGGTCGCCTTCACCCGACTTGCCAAGACCTTTCCCTGCACCATCGAGGTGGCGGTGGACGGATCGGGCGAGTGGCTCAATGGCAAGAGCATCGTCAAAATCATCGGGGCCCGCATAAGGCGCGGGACTAAGATCAGAATTCGCGCTGAAGGAGCACGTGCGGAGGAGGCTATCGCGGCGCTCAGCGGGCTGGTGCGGCGCAATTTCGACGAGGATCGCAAGGCGGGGCGTGCCGATGGCCGCCCCTCGTGACTTTCGCGGCCACCCCGCCTCGCCCGGCCGGGCAGTGGGCCCGGTCCACCGGGCGGGCGAACCGCCGGCGCCGTCCGGCCTTGCCGGCAACGGGTCCGATGCCCGTGCGGCGCTGGAAGCGGCGGTGAGCCGGGCGGTTCACGAACTGCGCGAACTCTCCGCCCGCGCCGACCCGGAAAGCGCCGGCATTCTCGATTTCCAGATCGAGCTGCTGCTCGATGGCGAACTGCTGGCCCCCGCCCTGGCGCGCATCGGCGCGGGCGAGGGAGCGGCCCTGGCCTTCGCGGCGGCGCTGAACGATCAGATCGACGAGATGGCCGGTGGGGGTGGTGAGGGCGAAGCAACCCATGGCGACCCTTTCGTGCTGCGCGCCGTCGACCTGATGGACCTTCAGCACCGCGTGCTCGACGCGCTCGCCGGCCGCACCCGCGCCGACTTCCCGCCCGGCGCGGTCTATGTCGGGCGCGACATGCCGCCCAGCGTGTTTCTCGCCCATGACTGGTCGAGCGGCGGCGCCATCGCGCTTGGTGCGGGCAGCACGGCGAGCCATGTCGCCCTGCTGGCGCGGGCGCGCGGCGTGCCGATGGTGGTCGGTCTCGGGGCGCTGCCGGGAGAGACCGGCGAGCCGCTGCTGGTGGACGGCACACGGGGAATGGCCTGCCTCCACCCCGATGCGCGACAGGCCGCGTCGCCCTCCGCGCCCGACCTCGCGCCCCTTCTTTCGCCCGTCCCTGCGTGCGAACCCGCCGCATGGGAGCCGCTTCGCGCCGCTTCGGCCGTCCCCGACCGGCCCTTCCTGTTCGCCAATCTCGACACGCTGGCAGATCTCGACACGCTCGATCCCGCTGTGGTGGACGGCGTCGGTCTGGTGCGGACCGAGTTTCTGCTCACCAGCGCCGCCGAGGCGCTGAGCGAGGAGCGGCACCTGGCGGTCTACCGCCGCGTCCTCGACCATCTCGCCGGCAAGCCGGTGACGTTGCGCATGCTTGATCTCGGCGGCGACAAGGCGCTGCCGGGCCTTACCGAGGGCGACCCCGCCGGTGTGCTGGGCACGCGCGGGGTGCGCTTTCTGCTCGCCCATCCCGATCTCGCCCGCATCCAGGCGCGCGGGCTGATCCGCGCGGCGGCGCATGGCCCGGTCAGCGTGCTGCTGCCCATGGTGACGCTGCCGGCCGAACTTGCGGCGATGGCGCTGCTGTTCGACGAGGAGGCGGTGCGGCTGGCGCGGCAGGGAATCGAGGGCAGGCGGCCCCCGCTCGGCATCATGGTGGAGGTGCCGGCGGCGGCGTTGACGCTCGACCTGTTTGGGCAGGCGGCCTTCTTTTCCGTGGGCAGCAACGATCTGATGCAGTATCTCGCAGCGGCGGCGCGCGACAATCCTGCCGTGGCGCCTCTCTATGCGGGAGCGGAGACGGCGATGTTCCGGCTGCTGGACCTCATCTGCGCGGCGGCCCGCGCGCTTGGCCGCCCGGTGTCGCTGTGCGGCGACCTCGCCGCCGAGCCGGCGGCGGTCGGCCGCCTCCTTGCCCTTGGCCTCGATGGGCTCTCGGTGGCGCCGAGGCGCCTTCCCGCGTTGCGCGCGGCGCTGGGCGCCGCTTTCCCAGCCCTGCCGCCGGGGCGCGCCTAGGCATGGCGCGCGAGACCAGCGACGAGGCGGTGATCGCCTACAAGACCCTTCTCTCCGACATTCTCGACAACCGACCCTCCGGCACGCGCCAGCGGCTGGCGGCGGCACTGGGCAAGCACCGCAGCTTCGTGACCCAGGTCACGAGCCCCAGCTACGACACGCCCTTGCCGGCGCGGCATCTGCCGACCATCCTGCGGGTGTGCCATTTCAGCCCGGCGGAGCAGGAACGGTTTCTCGCCGCCTATCAGGCCGCCCATCCCGGCCGGCTGCCGGAGGTGGGCGGGGCGTCGACGATGCGGACCCTGGCGCTGATGGTGCCGGAGTTCGGCGACGAGAAAAAGAACCGCAGCTTCGACGACGCCGTTTCCGACTTCGTGGCTAAGATGGCGGGGCTGGTGAACGGGGGCGATTGAATGCACGTGATGGAAAGCGGCGCGCGCGCCCCTGCAGGCGGGGCTGAGCGGGCGCGGCGGCAGCGAACGCTGCAAGGAGCGCGGCAAAGGGCGCCATAGATGGCGCCAGAGGGGGCGATGATCGGATGACGCGAATCCTCCACGCCGCCGAAACGGCGGTGGCACAGAGCCTCGCCGGTTTCGTCGCCGCGCATGAGGAACTCGTCACATTCGGCCGCGACGACAAATTCGTGCGCCGCCGCACCCTCAGCCCGGGCAAGGTGGCGGTAATCTCCGGCGGCGGGGCCGGGCACGAGCCGCTGCATTGCGGCTTCATCGGGGTCGGCATGCTGGATGCGGCCTGCACCGGCCACGTCTTCACCTCGCCGACGCCCGACCAGATCCTCGCCGCGATGGACGAGACCGACACCGGCGCCGGCTGCCTGCTGGTGGTGAAGAACTATGATGGCGACGTGATGAACTTCGAGATGGCGGCGGAAATGGCCGCCGACCGCCACCGCATCGAGACGGTGATCGTCGAGGACGATGCCGCCTATGGCCCTTCCGTCCGCAGCCGGGGGCGGCGCGGTGTCGCCGGGACGATGGTGGTGGAAAAGCTTCTCGGCGCGGCGGCCGAACGCGGCGAGGACCTCGCCGGCCTGAAGGCGCTCGGCGAGGGTCTTTCCGGGCGGCTGCGCAGCATGGGCGTGGCCTTGCGCGGCGTCACCCTTCCCGACAACACCCGCGAGACCTTCGCTCTGGGCCCGGACGAGATGGAGATCGGCGTCGGCATTCATGGCGAGCCGGGGCTCTACCGCACTGGGCGCGCCGGTGCCGACGAGATCGTGCGGCTGCTCTGCGAGCCGGTGCTGGCGCAGCTTTCGCCGCTGACGGACGCCCGCCCGCTGCTGATCGTCAATGGCTTTGGCGGCACCCCGCCGATCGAACTGCACCTCGCCCATAACCTGACCCGCGCTTTCCTGCGCCAGCACGGCATCGTGCCGGCGCGGGCACTCGTCGGCACCTTCGTCACCTCGCTCGACATGGCGGGGCTCTCGGTGACGCTGGCGCTTCTGACGCCGGAGGAGTTCGCCCTCTGGTGCGCGCCGGTGACGACGCCGACCCTGGTCTGGTGAGGCCGGGCTCCGGAGCGACCCCTTTGCCGGTACCATTGCGCGGCACGGCGCGCTGTTGGTAAGCTCGCGGCGATGTCGGGCGCGGTCCCGCGCCGGCCACCCGGTGTTTCCTCCCGATGCCCTGGAGCACCATGAGAACGGCCGGCACCGCACTCCCGGACCTCTGGAAGAGCGTCCGCGCGGCGATCCCCGTCGATCTCGGCTGGCGCAATGTCGCCTTCTCGCTGCGCACGGCCTGCGCGGCGGTCGTGGCCCTTGCCGCCGCCTATTGGCTCGAACTGCAGGACCCGCAATGGGCGGCACTCACCGTCTATCTGCTGGCGCAGCCGACCGCCGGCGCCGCCGTGGCGAAGGGCGCCTTCCGTATCGTCGGAACGCTGGGCGGGGCGGCGGCGGGGCTCGTCATTCTCGGCCTCTGGTCGCAGGCACCGCTGCCGCTCATTGGCTCGCTCGCGCTGTGGCTCGGCCTGTGCTTCACCCTCGCGACGCAGCGGCGCAACTATGCCGCCTACAGCTTCCTGCTGGCCGGCTACACCGCGCTGCTGGTCGGGCTGGAGGGGGCTTTTGCGCCGACCGAGGCCTGGCACATCGCCTTTGACCGTACGGCCGAGATCGTCATCGGCATCGCCTGCATCACGGCGGTGAGCGTGCTGGTTTTTCCCGTCTATGCCGGCGACGTGCTGCGCGGCCAGTTGGTGACGCTGTTCGGCCGCCTCTGCCATTACGGCGCGGTGGCGCTGCAGCCGCGGACGCCGCAGGCCACCTTTGCGGCGCTGCGCCGGGAGATGGTGGAGGGGGTGGTGAAGTTCGATGCGCTGCGCTCCTACACCGTGTTTGAAGCGCCGGAGATGCGCGCCAGCGATGCCGGGCTCCGCCGCATGACCCACGAATTCCTGCGCGTGCTGGCCGTGGCGCGCGGGCTCTATGTGCGGCTCGACGATTTTCAGGTGGAAGGGGCAGGGCCGGTGGCCGACCGGCTGGGCCCCGTGATGGCGGACGTCTCGGCGCGGCTGGAGCGGCTCGCCGGCGACCCCTCGGCGTTTCGAGACCCGCGACGGGTACGCTCCGAGCTGCTCGCCGCCCGGGTCGCGCTCAACGCGGCCAGCGCCGACCTTGAGGCGATGACCGGGCGCGTTCCCTTCGTGCCGCTGGCCGATGGGGTGCTGATCCTGCGCCGGGCCGGCGACCTGCTGCACGGCCTCTCCATGGTGATGGTGAGCGAGGCGGCGAGCCTGCGCCCGCCGCGACGCCTTGCCCCGCGCGGGCCGGCCAAGGCCCTGCCCGCCAAGGCTCTTCCCGCTTCGCCGACTTCGCAGCGGGAGGCCTGGCTCGCCGGGCTCCGGGCCGGGCTCGTTCTGCTCATGATGTGCGGCTTCTGGGCGGCCAGCGAGTGGGCCGACGGCTTCAACGCCGCCTCGGGCCTTGCCGTCCTCCTGTTCTTTGCGGTCAATCAGGACCGGCCGGGGGCGCTCGGCTTTTCCTTCCTGCTGTGGACCGCGCTCGGCATGGCGGCGGCGTTTCTCGCCATGGTGTTCGTGCTGCCGCGCATCGAGGGCTTCGAGGCGCTGGGGCTGTTCCTCGTGCTCGCCATGTTTCCGGCAGGGCTGATGGCGGGGACGCCGCAGATGGCCTGGGCGGGCATCGCCTTCGGGGGGTTCTTCGTCGCCGAAATCGGCACCGGCAACGTCTTCCAGCCGGACGAGGCGGGGTTCTTCAACGCAACGCTGGCGACCCTGTTCGGCATGGCGCTCGCCCTCGTGCTGCTCAACCTGCTGCCGGTGAATTCGCGCGCCTCGCGCCGGCGGCTCTGGGCGACGACGCTCGGCACGCGGCTGCCGGAGGCGGCGCGCGGCGTGCGCCATGAGCGGGTCATCCTGCGCGAGATCGTCAGGGCGCTGGCCGAGCTGCTGCCGCGCCTTGCGCTCGCCCGGCCGGGCGAGGACGATTTCCTGCGCGGCACGCTGGGGGCGGCCTCGACCGGGCTGGAACTGGGGCGCCTGCGCCGGCTACTGACGGTGCCGGAGCTTGCGGAGAGCACGCGCGGCCTCGTTGCCGGTTTTCTCGACCGTTTCGCCGCGCAGCTGGAGGCATTTCCCGCCGCCGGCCGGGATCTGGCGGCCCGGGTCGGCGAGGCGGAGGCGACCGCGCGCGAGGCGGCGGCGGCGCTGGCCGCGATCGACCTGCCCCCCGGCTCGCCGGCGGCCGGGCTGAACCTGCGCGCCGGGGCCTCGCTGCGCTTCATCGCCGACCGCTTCGACATCGACCGGCCGTTTTTCCTGCACGCCTTCGGGGAGGCGTGAGATGGGCACCGCTTGGCCTTTCTTCACCCTGGAGGCGCTGGGGGTGTATTTTCCGCCGGCGCTCATCTGGGCGGTGGTGGCGCTGGGGCCCTATCTGCTGCTGCGCTGGGGTCTGGCGCGGGCCGGGTTCTATCGCCTTGTCTGGCACCGGCCGCTGTTCGACGCGGCGCTCTACATCATCCTGTTCGGCATGATCGTTTTCCTGCTGCCGGCGCTCAGAGAGGTCTTGCGATGAACATCGGCCCGGCATTGCGGGTGGGCGTCACGTTGGTGGCGACCGGGGCGGCGGTCTTCGTCGGTTGGCGGTTGTGGCTCTACTACACCGTCTCGCCCTGGACCCGCGACGCGCGGGTGCTGGCGCAGGTGGTGGAGATTGCCCCCGATGTCTCCGGCCTCGTCGACGCGGTGAATGTCGGCGACAACCAGTTCGTGCAGAAGGGCGACGTGCTGTTCGTCATCGACCAGGAGCGCTTCACGGCGGCGCTGCGGCAGGCGCAGGCCAATGTGGAGCTGAAGCAGCAGGCGCTGACCTATGCCCGCGACACCGCCCGGCGCGACGCCAATCTGGAGCGCGCCGACGCGGCCGCGATCGCAGCCCAGACCGTTGAATTCACCGCCTCCACCGCCGCCGAGGCACAGGCCGAACTCGATGCCGCGCAGGCGGCGCTCACCACGGCGCAGATCAATCTCGACCGTTCCCGCGTGCGCGCGCCGACCGACGGCTACATCACCAATTTCAACGTCGATGCCGGCGACTATGCCCGGGTTGGCGATGGCATGCTGGCGCTGGTCGACAGCCATTCCTTCTATGTCTACGCCTATTTCATGGAGACCAAGCTGCCCGCCATCCGCGAGGGCGACCCGGCCCGGGTGGAGCTCATGGCCGGCGGCGTGGTGATCGACGGCGTGGTCGAGGGGCTGAGCCGCGCCATCGCCATTCCCGGCGAGGGCCTGCTGGCGCAGGTGAACCCGAATTTCGACTGGATCCGCCTTGCCCAGCGCATTCCGGTGCGGATCAAGCTCGGCCCGCTGCCGCCGGAAGTGCGGCTGGTGTCCGGTCTTTCCGCCACGGTCGTGGTGCGGCCGAAGGCGCGGTAACGCCGCGCGCGGCATCTTGCGGTTGACAGTTCGGCCGGGCCGGTGATCCTTTCATACCAGCCAGGGGAGTTGCCGTGCTCGATATCGAACCGATCCGCCGCCGCCGCATCTATGAGGATGTGGCCGAGCGCCTTCAGCAGCTGATGCTCGATGGCACACTGGGCGAGGGCGACGTGCTGCCCTCCGAGCGCGAGTTGATGGAGCAGTTCAAGGTTGGCCGGCCGGCGATCCGCGAGGCGCTGATGTCGCTGCAGAAGGCCGGGCTGGTGTCGATTGCCAATGGCGAGCGGGCGCGGGTTGTGCGGCCGGACCCCACGCATTTCATCCATGAACTCTCGGCTTCGGTGCGCTCCTATCTCGCCCATCCTGCCGGCATGCGTCATTTCCAAAATGCGCGGCTTCATCTGGAGATGGCGCTGGCCCGCCATGCCGCGCGCGAGGCAGGCGCGGCCGATATCGCCCGCATCGGCGACGCGCTTGCCCGCAACCGGCGCGACATTGGCGACATGGCGGCGTTCGAGGCCTCCGACATCGCCTTCCACTACGAGATCGTGCTGGTCGCCCAGAATCCGCTGTTCGACGGCGTGCATCGCGCAGTGGTGCAATGGCTGTCCGAGCAGCGCAGCGTCACGCTGAAGATCGCGGAGGCGAAGGAGATGGCGCTCGCCTTCCATGAACGCATCTATGAGGCCATTGCCGCTCACGACCCCGACGCGGCGGAAGCGGCGATGCGCGCCCATCTGGAATCGGTGGGGGCGCTCTATTGGGACCGCAACCGCCCGGCGGGCTGAGCGCGCGACGCCTTCGTTCTGCCCGCACCTGTTGACCTGTCATACCAGTTGCGCTTAGCATCGCCTGCGGATCGCGAGGCGATGCCGTTTGCCGGGTATGGCCCGCGCGACGGCGGTGTCGTCGCGGCCCCGTGGATGTCGGCGCGGCGATCGCCCGGCGATTTTCCGGGGAAGGATCGTGCCCGCAACGGCTTTGCGCGCCGCGCGGCCGTTTCGACCGCTGTCGCGCCGGCGTGCAGGAATGCGCCCCGGGCGGCATGCCGACGACGTCCCCGGGGCGAGCGACATCGCCCCGGCACAGGTAAGCCTGAAACCGCCGGTCCGGCCGGCGAGGCGCGGGCAGGGGCGCGCGCCAGGAAGCGCGTTTCCCCACGCCTCAGCCCGCACATGCGGACCGTCTGCGGAGGGAGATGAACGTTTAGCTGCGGCGCCAGACAAAAGACGCTTGATCTTTGCATCCGACAATATCATAGATGATATAGGATTTGGCGCGGTAGCGGACCTGCCATCCCGTAACCGGGCCACGCCGGGCATCTTGCCCCGGGGTGTGCCCTGCCGATCCCGCACGACGTCCCTTGCGGTCGGTCCACACTTTCCCTCGACGCGGCGCGGCCCGTTCCGCCGCCGGGTGCGAGGCAACAGCAACAAGAAGGCCGCCGGCAAAGGCAGCCCGCCATATCGCAATGATTGCCCGGATGCGGGCGGCGAGAGGCCGCGACGCGCAGGGCAACTGGGAGGAAACGACATGCAGATCACTTCGCTCCGTAAGGGCGTTCTCACCGCGTCCGCGCTCGCCATCGGCCTCACGGCAGCAAATGCGGCGATGGCCGAATGGAAGCCGAACCGTCCGGTCGAACTGGTGGTTTCCGCCGGTCCCGGCGGCGGCTCGGACATTTTCACCCGCGTGGTCCAGGCGGCGCTGACCAAGAACGACCTGGTCGAGACCCCGCTCATCGTCGTCAACAAGCCGGGCGGCTCCGGCTCCGAAGCCTTCAACTACGCCGAGGACAATGTCGGCAGCCCCTACAAGGTCTATTTCGGCACCCAGGACGCCTATGTGCTGCCGCTCGGCACCAAGGTGAACTACGCGATGAAGGACCTGACGCCGGTGGCGTCCATGGTGTTCGACGTGTTCATCCTGTGGGCCAACCCGAAGGCGTCGGGCATCAACACCGCGCAGGAATTCGTCGCCAAGGCGAAGGAAAACCCGGGCAAGGTCCGCGTCGCCGGCGCCAAGGCCAAGGATGCCGACGAGACCGTGGTGACGCTGGTCGAGCGCGCCGCCGGCATCGACCTCGCCTACATCCCCTACAAGTCCGGCAGCGAAGCCGCCATCCAGGTCGCGGGCGGCCATATCGAGGCCAACACCAATAACCCGAGCGAGAGCCTGGAGCAGTGGAAGGCCGGCAACCAGAAGCCGCTCTGCGTGTTCACCTCCGCCCGTCTCACCGACAAGACCGTGGTGGCCGACGGCATGAGCTGGGCGGACATTCCGACCTGCGTCGAGTCGGGCATCGATGTGAAGGACTTCGTCCAGCCGCGCACCGTGTGGATGGCCGCCGACGTGCCGCCTGAGGCGCTCGCCTACTACACCGACCTGATGAAGAAGGCGATGGATACGCCGGAGTTCAAGGACTACACGACGCGCAACGTCCAGATCACCAAGTTCATGACTGGCGATGAGCTGAAGACCTTCCTCGCCGAGCAGATCAAGAACTACGAGAAGATCTACGCCGACAATAACTGGCTGCTGCCCGCCAGCCAGTGAAGCCAGGTGCCGGCTTGGTCCGGCGCCTGTGACGGACGAGACGGGCGTCGGCTTCGGCCGACGCCAGGGTGGGGCGAGACGGGGCGCCGGCCTTGGCCGGCGTCCCGGGCTCCCGCGGAGTGAGCGCGATGGAAATTTCCCGCAAGACCATGGAAGTGGCAACGGCGGTGCTGACCGGCAGCGTCGGAGCGCTGATCTGCTACGGCTCGACGGAGAACGGCATCGGATGGGGGCCGGGTGGGCCCGAGCCGGGCTATTTCCCCTTCGGCATCGGCTGCCTGATCCTTCTGGGCAGTCTCGCCACGCTGGCGCAGACCTTCTGGAAATATGCCGGCGCGCGGCCTGAGGCGGCCCATGGCGTTTCAGGCGCCGTGCCCGAGGAGCCCTTCATCAACGGGACGCGGCTGCGGCTGCTGGTGGCTTTCGTGCTGCCGATCGTGGCGATGACGGCGATCTCGGCCTGGCTCGGGCTCTATATCGGCATGGGCCTGTACATCTTCTACACGATGCGGGTTTCCGCCGGATTCCGCACGCTGACCAGCCTTGCCACGGCGCTCTTGGTCATCGCGGTCAACTTCGTGGTGTTCGAGAAGCTGTTCATGGTCCCGCTGCTCAAGGGGCCCATCCTCGAATATTTCGGCATCTACTGAAAACAAAAGCGGACTGAGGAAGCGTCATGGGCAATTTCGGGCAATTGATGGACGGGTTCGTCGTCGCCCTCACCATGCATCACGTGATGATTATGGTGATCGGCGTCCTGCTCGGTCTCGTCGTCGGCGTGCTGCCGGGCCTCGGTGCGCCGAACGGCGTGTCGCTGTTGCTGCCGCTGACCTTCACCATGGACCCGATCGCGGCGATCATCCTGCTGACCTCGATGTATTGGGGCGCGCTGTTCGGCGGGTCGACCACCTCCATCCTGTTCAACATTCCCGGTGAACCCTCCTCCGTCGCCACCACCTTCGACGGGCACCCGATGGCCAAGCAGGGCGAGGCGGTACGGGCGCTCACTCTTGCCTTCGGCTCGGCCGGCTTTGGCGCCATGGTCGGCGTGGTGGTGATCACGCTGCTCTCCGGCTGGGTGGCGAACTTCGCGCTGCAGTTCGGCTCGCCGGAATATTTCGCCGTCTATTTCATGGCCTTTGCCAGCTTCATCGGCATGGCCGGCGGCTCGCCCTTCAAGACGCTGGTGTGCATCATGCTCGGCCTTGCCGTCGGCACGGTGGGCATGGACACCATCTCCGGCGAGGGCCGCCTGACCTTCGGCATCACCCAGCTTACCAATGGCATTTCCTTCCTCATCGTCGTCATCGGCCTGTTCGGCATCGGTGAATTGCTGCTCACCATCGACGAGGGCTACAAGTTCGATGGGGTGAAGGCCAAGCTCAGCCTGCGGGTGATCCTGCGCACCCTCGCCGAGCTGCCGCGCTACTGGGTGACGCTGCTGCGCAGCGCGCTGATCGGCTGCTGGATGGGCATCACCCCCGGCGGGCCGACCGCCGCCTCCTTCATGAGCTATGCGCTGGGCAAGCGCTTCTCGCGCCGGGGCAAGTATTTCGGCAAGGGCGAGCCCGAGGGCATCGTCGCCCCCGAGACGGCCGACCATTCCGCCGGCTCCTGCGCGCTGCTGCCGATGCTGGCGCTCGGCGTGCCGGGCTCGGCGACGGCGGCTGTCATGATGGGCGGGCTGATGATCTGGGGCCTGTCGCCCGGGCCGATGCTGTTCACCACGCGGCCGGACTTCGTCTGGGGCCTCATCGCCTCGATGTATCTGGGCAATGTCATTGCCGTGGTGTTGGTGCTGGCGACCGTGCCGATCTTCGCCTGGATCCTGCGCGCGCCCTTTACCGTCGTCGGGCCGCTCATCGCCATCGTCTGCCTGATCGGCGCCTATACCGTCTCGAACCATGTGTTCGACATCTGGGTGGCGCTCGGTTTCGGCCTCGTCGGCTACGTCTTCAAGAAGCTCGAATACCCGCTCGCCCCCTTCGTGCTGGCGGTGGTGCTGGGCGACAAGGCGGAGGATGCCTTCCGCCAGTCCATGCTTTCCTCGGGGGGCTCGCTCAGCGTCTTCTTCGAGGGATCGCTCGTCGCCACCATGATGGGCATTGGCATTCTCTTGCTGTCGCTGCCGCTGATCACCGCGCTGTTCGGCGCGCTGTTCCGGCGCGGCAGGGAAGAAGGCCAGACCCACAGCAGCTAAGCCTCGGTGACAGGCGCGCCTTGGTCGGCGCACGTGTCAAAAGGTATTCAGTAACCATTAGCGAATGAGAGCCGCCATGTTCGGAGCCCTGCGCTTGCCCCACACCATCCTCTTCGGAGGCGGCCAACGCCATGTCATCGGCGCGGCCGCCGCCCGCATCGGCGCCCGCACGCTGGTGTGCACCGATGCGCGGCTGGCGCAGTTGCCGGTCTTCGCCGACCTGCTGGCGGACCTCGCCGCGCATGGGGTCGAGGCCCGCGTCTATGACGGCACCATCGCCGACCTGCCGATCGAGTCGATCCAGGACTGCGTTGCCGGAATCGGCGATTTCAAGCCGGACAGCATCATAGGCATCGGCGGCGGCAGCTGTATCGACATGGCCAAGGTGGTGTCGGTGCTGCTCACCCATGGCGGCGAGGTCAGCGCCTATTACGGCGAGTTCGCCGTGCCCGGCCCGGTGCTGCCGCTGATCGCCGTGCCGACGACCGCAGGCACCGGCTCGGAAGTGACGCCGGTGGCGGTGATCCTCGACAGCGGGCGCGGCACCAAGATCGGCATTGCCAGCCCCTACATCATCCCGCACATGGCGGTGTGCGACCCCGAGCTGACCATGACGTGCCCGAAGGGGCTCACCGCCTGTTCCGGCGCCGATGCGCTCGCCCATGCCGTGGAGGGCTTTACCAGCAAGACCCGCCCGGCCGAGCCGATGCTGACCGAGCAGCATGTGTTCATCGGCAAGAACCTGCTGTCCGATCATTTCGCCAAGCTGGCGGTGGTGAACGTGTTCCGCTATCTCGCCCGCGCCTGCACTGACGGCAGCGATGTGGAGGCGCGCGAAGGGCTGATGCTGGCCTCACTCGCGGCCGGCTGCGCCTTCGGCACCTCCGGCACGGCGGCGGCGCATGCGCTGCAATACCCGGTAGGCAACATCACCCACACCTCGCATGGCGACGGGGTGGGGACGCTGCTGCCCTACGTGATGCAGTTCAACCGTTCCGCCAACCCCGAAGCCTTCGCCGAGCTGGCCGAAGTGGTCGGCCTCGGCCATGCGAGCATGGGCGTGGAGGCGCGCTCGCAGCTCTTCATCGATGAGGTGGCCAAGCTGTTCGCGGAAATCGGCATTCCGCGCTCGCTGGAGGCGTTGGGCCTCGGTGCCGGCCATCAGCAGGACGTGGCGGCCGGCGCGCTCAAGGCGGAGCGGCTGGTGAAGAACAACCCGCGCCCGCTCGACCTCGCCGCCATGCTGAACATCACCCAGGCTGCCTTTGCCGGCGAACGCGCCGCTTTGCGCGACCTCTGACACGGGGACATCTGCGATGACCATCAACACTGCAAGCGCGACGGTCCAGAAGGCCGCCAATACCTATCTCGTCCCCGGATTCGAGAAGGCGAGCTTCCCGGTGCCGACCGACCTTCTGGTCGGCGACGCCTGGGTGCCCGGTTCGGGGGGCAAGCGCATCGACATCCTCGACCCCGCGACCGGCGGGGTGCTGACCTCCGTCGCCGACGCCACCGTCGCCGACGGCATGGCGGCGCTGGACGCGGCCGAGGCCGCCGCCGCGGGCTGGGCCGCAACCCCGCCGCGCGCCCGCGCGGTCATCCTGCAGCGCTGCTTCCAGGCCATCGTCGACAATGTCGACTGGCTGGCCCAGCTCATCGCGCTGGAGAACGGCAAGGCGCTGCCGGACGCGCGCGGCGAGGTGCTCTATGCCGCCGAGTTCTTCCGCTGGTATGCGGAGGAGGCGGTCCGCATCAATGGCGATCTCTCCATCGCCCCGGCCGGCGGCAACCGCATCATGGTGCAGTATCAGCCGATCGGCATCTCGCTGCTGATCACGCCGTGGAATTTTCCGGCGGCCATGGCGACCCGCAAGATCGCCCCGGCGCTGGCGGCGGGCTGCACCTGCATCCTCAAGCCGGCGGAAGAGACGCCGCTGACCGCGCTGGCGGTGGGCGAGATATTGCGCCAGGCCGGCGTGCCGGCGGGCGTGGTCAACATCGTCAACACCTCCGACCCCGCCAGCGTGTGCAGCGCCATCCTGCGCGACCGGCGCACCCGCAAGCTATCCTTCACCGGCTCCACCGAGGTCGGGCGCATCCTGCTGCGCGAGGCCTCCTACAACGTCATCAACTCCTCGATGGAACTGGGCGGCAACGCGCCTTTCCTGGTGCTGGACGATGCCGATCTCGATGCCGCCATCGACGGCGCGATGATCGCCAAGATGCGCAATGCCGGGGAGGCCTGCACCGCCGCCAACCGCTTCTATGTGCAGGAGGGCATCTACCCCGCCTTCGTCGAAAAGCTGGTGGAGAAGATGGGCGCGCTGAAGATGGGCGCCGGGACCGACGCGGCCAGCCAGTGCGGCGCCATGATCAACCGCGCCGCCATCGACAAGATCGAGACGCTGGTGAACGACGCGGTGGCCAAGGGCGCCAGCGTGCGCCTCGGCGGCAAAACGCCGGAGGGGGCGGGCTTCTTCTATCCCCCCTCGGTGCTCGCCGACGTGTCGCTCGACGCTGATCTGCTGCGCGAGGAGATCTTTGGCCCGGTGGCGGCCGTGGTGCCGTTCGCCCATGTCGAGGACGCCGTGCGGATGGCCAACGACACCGAATATGGCCTCGCCGCCTATGTCTACACCGAGAACATGAAGCTCGGTCTCCAACTCGCCGAGCGGCTGGAATACGGCATGGTGGCGCTCAATCGCGGCCTCGTCTCCGACCCGGCGGCCCCGTTCGGCGGCGTCAAGCAGAGCGGGCTCGGGCGCGAGGGCGCTCATCACGGGCTGCTGGAATTCACCGAGGCCAAGTATATCGCGGTCAATTGGTGAAGGCCCTCCGGGCGGGCGGCACCCCACGGAGCCCGTCGCCCGCCCGGAGGCAGCCGCCCGCACTCACGCCGGGACTGTCAGGCCGTCACTTCGGCAGCCTGTGGAGGGGCCACCTGGCAGCTGGCTTGGTTCGCATGATGAAAACCTATATCTTATATCATTACGGGTTTGGGTTCGATTCTCATGGCTGCCAACAATCAGGAGCCGCTGTCGTTCGCGCGGCTGGTCACACGCGAAGAACGGCGGCCGGCTTATCCGCAGTCGCTGGTGGAACTGGCCTACGAGCAGCTGCTCTCCATGCTGGTGACGATGAAGATCGCCCCCGGCGCGCATATCGGCATCGAGGCGCTGGCGCGGCAGCTGGACATTTCCCAGACCCCGATCCGCGAGGCGCTGACGCTGCTGGAGGCGCAGAAGCTCGCCTACAAGATTCCCAATGTCGGCTTCCGCGCCGCCGAATTGCTGACCCGGCGGGAAGTGCACGATTTGTTCGACCTGCGTCTGCTGATCGAACCGGCGGCGGCGGCGTTCGCGGCGCAGAAGGCGGACGACGGCGCGCTGGCGCGCCTTGCCGGCCTCGCCGGGGAGATGTCGGACGCGCAGACCGGCAACGAGCTGGCCTATGCCCATTTTGCCGAGGGCGATGCGAACCTGCACCGTCTGGTGGCGGCGGCGAGCGGCAACCGCTTCATCGCCGAGACGGTGGAGGGGCTGCACGCTCATCTCCACATCTTCCGCTTCCTGTTCAAGACCAACGCCACCACCAAGGCGCTGCAGGAGCACGAGGCGATCATCGCGGCACTGCTGGCGCGCGACGCCGTGGCGGCCGAGGGCGCGATGCGCGCGCATCTGGAAGCCTCGCGCGCACGCATGAACGTGGTGCTGGAGGAGCAAGAGCGTCTCGCGGCGGCGCAGACGCCGATCGAGCCCGGCGGCGGTTCGCGGCGCGGGCGTTCCCGGCGGCGCTGAGGCGCGCCAGAGCAGCTTTACTAGCCCGCGCGGCGGTTTCGACGGGGTTTTGCCTCGCCGATAAATCATATATGATATATGTATTGGGCGTTGCGGACCGGCATCGGGGCGGCGCCAGCCTTTGCCTCTGCGCCCGCCACCAAGGGCGCGCAAGCCACGAAGAATCACGCCGACCGGCGAGGAGCGCCGCCAGGGCGCGGGCCGAGGACAATCGAAACGGGAGGAATTTCTGATGGCGCTGCCCCTGCAAGGCATTCGCGTGCTCGACATCTCGCAGGTGATGGCGGGGCCCTTCTGCTGCATGCTGCTGGCGGATATGGGCGCCGACGTCATCAAGATCGAGCCGCCCGGCACGGGTGATTCCACCCGCCACTCCATGGGCTTTCGGCTCAAGGGCAGCGACAGCCCGGGCTTCCTGGCGCTCAACCGCAACAAGCGCTCGATCACGCTGGACCTGAAGTCCGACGCCGACCGCGAGGTTCTCTATGCGCTGGTGAAGACCGCCGACGTGCTGGTGGAGAATGCCCGCCCCGGAGTCGCCGGCCGGCTCGGCATGGACTACCCGACGCTCAAGGCGATCAACCCGCGCCTCGTCTATGCCAGCATTTCCGGCTTCGGCCAGACCGGGCCGTGGTCGCAGCGGCCGGGCTTCGACCTGATCGCGCAGGCGGTTTCCGGCATTCTGAGCTCCAACGGCTTCCCGGACATGGAGCCGGCGAAGAACTCCATCGCGGTCGCCGATCTCGGCGCCGGCCTGTTCAGCGCCTACGCCATTCTCAGCGCGGTGATCGGCCGGCAGACCAGCGGCGAGGGCCAGCACATCGACGCCTCGCTGTTCGAGGCGGCGCTGGCGCTCTCCATCTGGGAGACGACGGAGCTGTGGGGCACCGGCAAATCGCCGACTCCCATCGGTTCGGCCAACCGCATGTCGGCGCCCTATCAGGCGGTGGAGGCCTCGGATGGCTGGTTCGTCATCGGCGCCGCCAATCAGGGCCTGTGGATCACCTTCCTGAAGGTGCTCGGCCGCGAGGAACTGCAGGACGACCCGCGCTTTGCCACCAATGCGGCGCGCGTGAACAACCGCCTGCTGCTTATGGAGGAACTGACGCCCACCTTCCTCACCCGCACGCGCGAGCAATGGATCGACGCGCTCACCAAGGCGGGCGTGCCCACCGCGCCGATCCTCGACTATGGCGAGGCGGTCACGAGCGAGCAGGCGGTGGCCCGCGAGATGGTGCAGATGGTGCCGCACCCGGTGGAGGGCGAGTTCCGCGCGCTCGGATTCCCGGTGAAGATGAGCGCCACGCCGCAGGAAATCCGCCTGCCGCCGCCGCTGCTGGATGAGCATGGCGCGGAACTTCGCCGCGAGCTGGTGGAAAAGGGCCTCCTCAAGCCCGCGACGACGAAAGAGACCGTGTGATGAGCACCCCGCGCATTGATGTCGAGAAGACCGGCGGCGTCGCCTTTGTCCGCTTCAACAACCCGGAGGCGCACAACGCCCTGACCAGCCAGATGTGGCTGGACCTGCGCGACGCGGCGCTGGGGATCGCGGAGGATTCGTCCATCCGGGTGGCGGTGTTCCGGGGCGTCGGCGGCAAGGCCTTCGTCTCCGGCACGGACATTTCAGGCTTTACCAAGTTCACCAGCGGCGTCGACGGCATCGCTTATGAGCACAAGATCGACGATTGCATGCGGGCGGTCGACGCCATTCCGGTGACGACCATCGCCGTGGTCGATGGCTGGGCGGTCGGCGGCGGGCTCAACATCGCCTCGGCCTGCGACTTCCGCCTCGCCACGCCGGGCGCGCGCTTCGGCTCGCCGATCGGCCGCACGCTGGGCAATTGCCTCTCCGCGCTCTCCATGGCGCGCATCGGCGGCGCGGCGGGCGTCGGCATCGCCAAGCGGATGGTGCTGCTCGGCGAGATCATCACCGCGCAGGAAATGCTCGACACGGGGTTCCTGCTGAAGATCGTCGAACAGGAGGCGATGGACGCCGAGATCGCCACGCTGACCACGCGCGCGGCGGAGAATGCGCCGCTCACGACGCGCGCCAGCAAGGAGACGATCCGCCGGCTGGCGCTCGGCACCTTGCCCGACATCGAGGCGATCGTCGAAGAGGTCTATGGCAGCGACGATTTTCGCCGTGGCGTCGAAAACTTTCTCGCCAAGACCAAGGCGGTACCGAAATGGACCGGCACCTGAACGCGCATGCGTTCTAGAGGTCCGGCTGCACCTCGTTGTCCAGCACCTTGCGGGTGACGTGCCAGCCATTGAGGTGGTGGGCGCGCAGCAATTCGCGCAGCAGCGGGCCCTGCCGCTGCTGCAAGGCGAGCAGTATCTGCTCATGCTCCATCACCGCGCGGCTCCAGCGCGCGCTCACCCGGTTGCCGGCGAAGCGATAGAGCCGCACCCGCGCGCTCTCGGCGCGGTAGACCCGCGACAGGGCAGGGTTGTGGGCGCAGTCGACGATGTTCTGGTGGATGTTCTGGTTGATGCGGAAATAGCCGACCAGATCGCCCGCGCGCTGGCAGGCCACCATGCGCGCATGCAGCGCCGCCACTTCCGCGAACTGCTCGGAGGTGCCGCGCGCGCAGGCCAGCTCCGCCGCCACGCTTTCCAGCCCGGCGAGCAGTTCCATCGCCATGTCGACATCGGCGGAGGAAAGCTCGACCACCTGTGCGCCGCGATTGGGCACGATGTTGAGCAGCCCCTCGGCTTCCAGAATCTTGAACGCCTCGCGCAGCGGCGTGCGGGTGACGCCCAGACCCTCGGTCAGGCTGCGCTCCGAAAGCCGCTCGCCCGGCGGCAAGGCGCCGGAGAGGATGCGGTCGCGAATGCGCTCGGCGACATGGGCGGCGCTGCGCCCGCGCAGATTGCGGGGCTCCGGCGCCTCTTCCGGGACATCCTCTGGAGTCATGGCGTCTTGCAGATATTGCATGCAAACATCCTCGCACATTCAGCTTTGTTGGTCCAGACGGCTTGATTTATGCGCATGATTGCATGCAATATGTGAAACGAGAGTTCACAGACGCCCGAGCAAGAGGCGCTGGAACGCGAGGAAATGTCGAGGAGAAGCAGGCCGCGCCGCCCGCGCTGCCGGGCGCGTGCATTCACCCGCCCCGTGCGGGCCGCAGGCGCTTCGCCCCCCGCCGCCCTCGTCGTTCCCCGGCGCTGCCGCTCGCGGCCGGACCGACAGTGAGGCAAGGCATGAACTTCCATCGCTATTTCGCCGTTGACCGGCCGCCGGTCGAGACTTGTGTCGTCGGCACCGGCGGCTTCGGCCGCAGCTTCCTGGCGCAGGGCCTGCGGGTGCCGCGCATGCGCTGCCGCGTCGCCGTGGACCGGGACGCGGCGGTCGCTGCCAGCGCGCTCGCTTCGGTCGGCATCGATCCCGCGCGCATCCATGTCTGTTCGACGCCCGCCGAGGCGCTGGCGGCTTTTGCGGCGGGGGATTTCGTGGCGGCGGGCGATCTTGCCACCGTCATCGACCTGCCGGTCGAGGTGGTGGTGGAGGCGACAGGCCATCCCGAGGCCGGCGCCCGCCATGCCCGCCTCACCATCGAGGCCGGCAAGCATCTCGCCGTGGTGTCGAAAGAGCTCGACAGCGTGGTCGGCCCCGGCCTCGCCCGCATGGCCGCCGCGCGCGGGGTGGTGGCGACGCCGGTGGATGGCGACCAGCCGAGCCTGCTGATCGGCCTCGTCACCTGGGCGCAGATTCTGGGCTTCGAGATTGTCGCGGCCGGCAAGTCGAGCGAATATGACTTCGTGTTCGACGCCGCGACGGATGAGTTGACCAGCAATGGCCGCTCCATCGCCGCCCCCGGCATGGCCGCGCATCTCACGATGGGCGCGCGCCCGGCCGCGGCGATCGTCGCCGCCCGGGCGGAGGTCGCCGCCATGCTGCCGCAGCGCGCCGTGCCGGATCTGTGCGAGCTGCTCATTGTCGGCAATGCCACCGGATTCCTGCCCGACCGGCCGGACCTGCACGCCCCCATCGCCCGCATCAGCGAGGTGCCGGACCTGCTCGCCGGCCTCAATGAGGGCGGCTTGCTCGCTGGCGAACAGCGGATCGACGTGTTCCACTGCCTGCGCGCACCGCACGAGCCGAGCTTTGCCGGCGGCGTGTTCGTGGTGGTGCGCTGCACCGACCGCGAGACCTGGGACATGCTGGCCGAGAAGGGCCATGTCGTCTCCCGCTCCGGCGCCACCGCCATGCTGTATTTGCCGCGCCATCTGCTTGGCGTCGAGGCGGCGACCACGATCCTGGAGGCGGCGCTGCTCGGCGCCTCCAGCGGCGGCATGGACCCGCACCCGCATCTCGACCTCGTGGCCCGCGCCACCCAGCATCTGCCGGCCGGCGGCGTTCTCGCCATGGGCGGGCATCACCACACCATCGAGGGCGCCACGGCGGAGCTGGTGCCGGCCATGGCGCTGACGCCGGACGCACCGGCGCCGTTCTACCTCGCCGCCAACCGCACCCTCGTCCGGCCTGTGGCGGCGGGGCAGCTGATCACCATGGCCGACATCGCGGTGGAAGACGGGTCAGAACTGCTGGCGCTGCGCCGGCTTCAGGACGCGGCGTTCTTCGGCGCATCCGTTCCCGCGCTGGCCGACGCCTGACCCTCACGCCGACATCAAGCGCGCCGACATCAAGGAGACACCTATGATCCCCCGTATCGCCATCGCCCCGGGCGACCCTGCCGGCATCGGCGCCGAACTCGTCGTCCGCCTGCTCGCCCACGCGCCGAACCGCGACGCCGCCGACATCCTCATCGTCGCCGACCGCGACGAGCTGGAAGAAGCCATGGGCATCTGCGGCGCGCGCTTCGACTACGCGCTCGCGACCGACGCCGAGCGGCCGGAGTTCACACCCGGCGTGCCGGTGCTGGTGGATTATCGCGGCCGGGGCGAAGCGCCGTTCGAGCGCGCCGTCTCCACCGCCAATGGTGGGCGTTACGCCATGGACACGCTGCGCCGCGCCATCGACTATACCACGGCCGGCGTGACCGACGCGGTGTGCTTCGCGCCGCTGAACAAGCATTCGCTGCATCTGGGCGGGCTCGGCCACCCTGATGAGACCCACTGGTTCGCCGAAATGCTGCAGCCTAACGGTCCCTATGGCGAACTCAACGCGCTGGACGGGCTGTGGACCAGCCGCGTCACCAGCCATGTGCCGCTGAAGGACGTGGCCGGCCTGCTGACCGAGGAGCGGATCGTCGGGGCCATCCGGCTCATCCACTCGACGCTGGTGCGGGTGGGCGTGGCCGAGCCGCGCATCGCCCTGTGCGGGCTCAACCCGCATGCCGGCGACAATGGCAGCTTCGGCCGCGAGGAGATCGACGTGATCGCCCCCGCCATCGAGGCGGCGCGGGCACAGGGATTGCCGGTGCTCGGCCTGTTCCCCGCCGACACGCTGTTCCTCAAAAAGGACGAGCTCGACGCGATCGTCACCATGTATCACGACCAGGGGCAGATCGCGATGAAGCTCATGGGCTTCTCGCGGGGCGTCACCGTGCATGGCGGCATGCCGATCCCGATATCCACTCCCGCCCATGGCACCGCCTTCGATCGCTATGGCAAGGGCGAGGCCGGCTGGGGCGCCATCCAGGCGGCGTTCGATGTCGCCTGCCGCATGGCGCGGGCGCGCCGGGACGCGGCAGAGGTCGCCTGATACAGAGGGGGTATTCGCCCCAGAATGTCGATCCGGGAGAGCTGTCGATGAAGATCCTGATCCTCGGTGCCGCCGGCATGCTCGGCCGCAAACTGCTCTCACGCCTGGCGACGGAAGGGCTGGAAGGGGCGCCGGTCGCCGGCGCCGTGCTGCACGACGTGGTCGACCCCGCGCCGGCGCAGGCGCTGCCCTTCCCGGTGGAGTGCCACGCCGGCGACTATGCCGTGCCCGGCGCGGCCGAGGCACTGGTGGCGGGGCGCCCGGATGTGATCTTCCACCTCGCCTCCATCGTTTCGGGCGAGGCGGAAGCGCGGTTCGAGGAGGGCTACCGGGTCAATCTCGACGGCACGCGGGCGCTGCTGGAGGCGATCCGCGTCCTGCCGGGCTATCGGCCGCGCGTGGTCTTCGCCTCCTCGCTCGCCGTGTTCGGCGCGCCCTGCCCGGAAATGGTCGACGACGATTATCTGTGCGCCCCATCCTCCAGCTACGGCGTGCAGAAGGCGATGGTGGAGCTGCTGCTGGCGGATTACAGCCGGCGGGGTTTCATCGACGGGCTGGCGCTGCGCCTGCCCACCGTGAGCGTGCGCCCCGGCCGGCCCAATGCGGCGCTGTCGGGCTTCCTCTCCAGCATCATGCGCGAGCCTCTGAACGGGCTGGAGGCGGTGCTGCCGGTGGAGGAAGCGATGCGGGTATGGATCGCCTCGCCGCGCGCCGCCGTGTCCTACCTCGCCCATGCCGCGACGCTGGACACCGCCCCGCTTGGCGCGCGTCGGAGCCTCAACATGCCCGGTGTCTCGGTGACGGTGGGCGAGCAGATCGCGGCGCTGCGGGCGCGGGCCGGTGAGCGGGTGGCCGGGCTGATCCGCCGCGCACCCGATGCCACGGTGACCCGCGTGGTCGGGAGCTGGCCGCAGCGTTTCGCGCCGGCCCGAGCGCAGCAACTGGGCTTTGTCGGCGACACGGATTTTGCGGCGATACTCGACGCCTATATCGACGAGGAACTGGGCGGCCGCCTTCCCCCGCCGTGAGGTCGCCGCCCGGGCCTCAGCCTTCCTCGCCCGCTACCAACCGGCGCAGCACGGCCTCCATCTCGAACAGGTCGCTATAGACGATGGCGTAGCGCGGCAGCTGGTCCAGCGTGTCGAAGAAGGCGTCGAACTCGGCCGCGCCGGCCTCCTCGGCGAGATCGAATTCCGCGTCCATCAGTTCGAGCAGCGCCTGCGAGGACGAGATCGCCGCGACCCGTGTCGGCGCTCCCGCCTCGAAGCGGGGGAAGACGAAGCAGCGGACATGGTTCTCGCCACCCTCGGGGCCGAGATGGAGAGCGAGCGGCACAGGCAGATAGCGCCCGCGCTTCTCGCCCACGCCGATCAGCGGCAGCGCCGCCAGCTGGGGGTGGAAGGGCAGGAGGGTGGGGTAGCTCCCCGACTTGACATTGATCGCGCCGGGGCAGGGCAGCACCACCGCCTCGCCATCCCGAAAGCCGAGGGCGAGAGAATCATCCGTGCCGAAGCGCCAGCCGCGCGTGACCAGATAGGCGGAAAGCGTGCTCTTGCCGGCGCCCGATACACCGGCCATCACCACCGCGCCGGCAGTGGTGGCAAGCACCGCGCCGTGGACGAAGACGCAAGGGCGGGGGTGGCGGTAGACGAGATCGAGCAGCCAGAGCCGCACCTTGCCGACCGCGACCGCGACCTTCTCGGTGAACAGGCGGCGCGGGCCGCAGCGCAGCAGGAAACCGTCCGGCGTTACCACGAGATGGATGGTGGCAAGGGGGGGATGACGATCCGGGGCGGGATCGAGAAAGCCGCCGAAGAAGCCGAACATGCGCCGGCCGCTCGCCAACCGGGCGGCGAAGCAATCGGGATCGGGCGCGTCGTCGAAAGCGGACGGGTCGTCTAGCGCCGCCTCCCCGCCGGGGCCCTCTGATCCGCCACCGCTGACGAACAGGCGAAACGCGACGGATGAGCCGGCCAGCCGGACTTGGTAGCGATCAACCAGACTCTCGTCGCCCGCCGGGACGAGGCTTGTGGCGCGCGTCTCGTCCGGCCGGGGCGCCCTTTCGTCCCGCAGCCGCACGCGGCCGGCGCCATCGCGTTCGATCCAGCCGAACGCCTCCCACGCGCCGAGGCAATCACGGAGATCCTGCGTGCCGAGCCCGGAGGCCTCGCCGAGGGCGGTGGGCGTGACGAAGGCGTCGGGCAAAGTGAGGAAAAGCCGTGCGGCGGCCGCGTTAAGCGCGTGCGCCATGTCGCGGTCCTTGTCGAAGACAAAGAGCACGTCGTCGAGAACGCGGAAATAGAAGCGCGGCTCGGCGCTGCGGGCACCGGGGTCGGTGTCGACCGTCGCGGGGAAAACGATGTCCGTCATGGCGTGCCTTCACCAACCAAGCGGGGGCCAGAAGGCGCCCGCCGCCTGCCGCACTGACTATAAGCCGAGAAGGCGGCAGGTCCTGGAGCGCCTGCAATGATCCGGTCGATAGGAAAACGCTCGGGAGCACATACCGACCCGTATGCAGCGCACGCTGTTCGGCAGATCACCCCCTAGCTGTCGGCGGCGGCGCGGCGGACCGACATCAGGCTGAGCGTTGCCGGCACCGAGTAGGCCGCCACCTTGCCGAGCCGGCGCAGGGCGTCTCGCCGCCGTTCGTCGGTGGTCTGCAGCGGCTTCTTGACGAGGTGGGCGTTGTCTTCGGCTGGCATCGAGGGCTCCGAACGATCGGCGGCATCCCTCCTGAGGCGGGTGCAGGTCTTTAGAGATGCCGGTGGGCCAGGGCCTGGTAGGGCATGTCCTCGCCCGGCATCAAGAGCCGGGCGGGCAGACGTCAGCAGGCGCGGGCGGAGCGGGTCATCGCCATCAGGCTCACCGTTGCCGGCGCCGCATAGAGGGCCGTCCGCCCCAGCTTGGCCAGTGCCGCCCGCCGGCGGGGGTCGGCCGCCTCGCCCGGCGCCGGGGCTACACTTGCCGAAGGGCGCACCGCCGGGGCCGGCAAATCGTCGGAGAATTTATCAGGATGGTCCATGCGAGGTCTCCCGAAAAAGGTGTGTGAAGTCGGGGCCGCGCCGCGTCATCGGCGGCGGAGCGATGCCGCTGCCGCCATCAGCTTGCCCGAGCGGAACGGGACATCATCATCAGGCCCACCGTGGCGGGCACGCTGTAGGCGGCGACCCGGCCGAGCTTGGCCAGTGCCGCACGCCGGCGCAGCTCGGCGCCTTCCAGGGGTGGGCTGGAGGCGGGAGCGTCCCGCCCGGTCGTCGGTTCGTGATCAGTCGCCATGGTGCCCCCAGATATATCGAGCCGAGAGAGGTAAAAATGAACCTCTGCCGGTCTGTCGTCAACTGCCCGCCACGGCCCGGCCCATCATCATCACCGCCAGCGTGGCCGGCACCGCATAGGCGGCGCTTCGGCCGAGCCGGCGCAGGGTTTCGCGGCGAGGCTCGTCGGTGGTGGCCGTCTTTTCCGGCTCGGTCAGCGAAGGCGTCTTGCACATATTCATCTCGTCGGGGGAGGTTGGAAGGCGGGGCGAAGGTAGTTCCTTGGTACCTCTAGCGTGTTATGAGACAGCGCGAACTGCGCTGCCATCCTGGCCGCAAGCCCGCGTGCTTGCCTGCCCGGGAAGGCTCCAATACCGTTAGCGCGAGCGCCTGATCCGCGCGCCACGCCGCGCCGCCGGCGCTGTCAGGGGTTGCCATGCCGAGCCGGTCTCCCGCCCTTGAAGGCCTGCGCCTGCTCTGCGCCCTCGTATCGCCGTTCTCCACCCGCGACCCGTTGCTGGCCGACTGGCCCGCAGTGACGCCATGGGGAGCCCTCCTCGCCCAGGCGGACACGCATCGGCTCATTCCCGCCCTTTCCGTCGCCCTCGCCCGCCATGGGCTCGGCGACCGCGTCGACGCGGAGCTGGCCGATGTGCTCGCGGCCGTGGCGGCCTGGAACACGGAGCGCAACGAGGGTTTCCGGCGGCAGATGCGGACGCTGGGCGAGGCGCTCAATGCGGCGGGTGTCCAGCCGGTATGGCTCAAGGGGGCGCTGTCGCTGCTGCCGCCGGACGGCCCCGCCGCCGGGCGCCAGATGATGGACCTCGACATGTGGGTGCCGGGCGAGAGCCAGCGGCGCGTGGCGATGGGCGTGCTCAGGAGCCTTGGCTACGCCTCGGACGGGCCGGAGGAGAGCCGGCGGCATTATCCGCCCTTCTTCCATCCCGACGAGATGGCGCGGGTGGAGCTGCACCACAGCGTGATCGCTCCCCACGACGCCCTGTTGCCGGGCGATATCGCCGCCGGGGTGGAGTGGCTGGACTGGGAAGGACAGCGGATCGGCCGGCTCGACCCGCTGTCGCGCGCGCTGTGCTCGCTGGCGCAATGCACCAGCCCGCTGCTGTACACCCGGCTGGCGACGGCCGAGGTTCCGCTGGTGAAGGTGCTCGATCTGGTCGGGCGCATCCATGACGATTTCGGCGGCGTCGTGCCGCCGGCCTTCATTGCCCGCGTCAGGGCGGCGGGGTGGGAACGGCCGACGCAGCGCCTCCTCACGCTGACCGAGGCCTGTTTCGGCCTGCCCAATCCGTTGCCGGCGGACCCGGCGCAATTGCGGATGCTGGAGCGGTTCACCCGGCTGCCGCGCTGGCATCTCACGCTGAGGGCAACGCAGGCGCTGATGGGTGGCGGAGGGCGGCGAATCCTGCGCGCGCCGTGGCAGGCGCCGGGCATGGTTGCGCGCTACGTCCGGGGGCTCATCGCGCCGCGTGCGCCGAAGGAGCTTTGAGCGGCGCGGCTCGGAAGGGTTGATCTCCCAGACGTCATTCTGCCCGGCTTGCGCCCGCGACCCCCGCCGCCTAAGCCTTGGCCCCTTCGCGGCCCGGGGCCCGCGTTTCGCCGAGACCGTATCCGCCATGGCGCTGACACTCCTCATCTTCCTGCTCGTCTATGTCGCCATGGGCTTCGGCAAGCTGCCGGGCTTCAAGGTGGACCGCACCGGCGCGGCCGTTGTCGGCGCGCTGGCCATGATGGTGGCCGGCAGCATCAGTTCCAAGGCAGCGTGGGACTCGATCGACTATGCCAGCGTCGGCATGCTGTTCGGGCTGATGGTGGTGTCGTCCGCCTTCGTCGTCTCTGGCTTCTATGGCTGGACTGCCGCGCGCGTGGCGCTGCTGCCGGTGAGCGCGCCTGCGCTGCTGGCGGTGCTGGTCGGTGTCGGGGGCGGGTTGTCGGCGCTGTTGACGAATGACGTGGTGGTGGTGGCGATGACGCCGCTGCTGGTGTCGCTCACTTTGGCGCGCGGGCTCAACCCGGTTCCGTTCCTGCTGGCCTTCTGCTTCGCCGCCAATACGGGGTCCGCCGGCACGCTGATCGGCAGCCCGCAGAACATGATCGCGGCCCAGCAGCTCGGCCTGTCCTTCAACGGGTTCCTGTCCATTGCCGGCCTGCCGGCGCTGGCCTCGCTGCCGCTGGTCTGGGGGATCGTGGCGCTGATCTATCGCGGGCGCTGGACGCTGCCGCAAGGCGCCGGCGTGCCGTCGGCGGACCCGGCACCCGCGCCGGTAAAACTCGATCGGGTGGAGACGGCGAAAGCCGGGCTGGTGACGGTCTTCGTGGTGGCGGCGTTCATTTTCAGCGACTGGCCGCGCGAGCTGATCGCGCTCGGCGCCGCCGGCGTGCTGCTGATCAACCGGCAGATCGCCTCGCGCGACCTGCTCGCGCATATCGACGGTGATCTGCTGCTGCTGATCATGGGCCTGTTCGTGGTCAATGCCGCGATGGCGGCCACAGGCCTGCCGCAGGAACTGCTCAGCGGCATGCGCGCCATGGGGCTGAACCTCGACGATCCGCTGTCGCTCTATCTCGTGGGCGGCGCGCTGAGCAACATCGTCGGCAACAACCCTGCCGTCATGCTGCTCATTCCCTTCCTCACCCCCGGTGCTGACGCCGAGGCGCTGGGCGCCGCGCTGGCGCTGGGCACCGGCTTTTCCAGCAATCTCATCGTCTTCGGCAGCCTTGCCGGCATCATCGTGGTGGAACAGGCGGCGGCCTGCGGGGTGCGGATCTCGTTCGGGGAGTTCGCACGCGCCGGCGTGCCGGTCACGCTCGCCTGCATGGCAATGGCAGCCGGCTGGATACTGCTGATCGCCGCCTGAGCCGCTACTGGTCGATCCGGCAGGTCAGCTCGTGCCGGCCCTCGGGCAGCTCGCGCGCCGTCAGCCGGTCGGCGAGGCGGCTCATCAGGGCGAACACCACCCCGTTCATCTGCGCGTCCTCGTCCGCGTCGATATCGAGGGTCAGTCCCGGGCCCGGCGCCAGCGCGCGTCCGGACCAGGCAAAGGTTAGTTCCAGCGCATACTCGTCGAAGCGAGCGGTGACGGTGATAAGCGATGTCGGCGAAAGGCTCGGCGCGGCCTCGGCAAACTCGTCGGCCAGTTGCGTCACCCGCAGCAGGGCTTCCGCGCGCACGCCCTCGCGGGCGCCGATCTCGGCCAGGAAGTGCCGCAGCGGCGCGTGGCCGTCACGTGGGCTCCAGCTCAGCCGGTGAATGGTCCGGGTGCCGATGCGGAACAGCGCGTTCAGCACCAGTGCCGCCAGCAGGGCCAGAACGAGGGACGAGGTGATGAAGGGTTGCAGCGCGGGCGGCAGGTGCTCGGCATAGAAGCCGGGCAGGTCGTCGAAGGACAGGCCGAGAAACAGCGCCAGCCCGATCGTCAGCGTTCGCCGGGCATCGAGCACGCGCTGGCCCAGAATGGAAATACCCGACAGCACCACGAAGGTGGCGGCGAACAGCAGCGCCGCGCCCAGCACGCCCTGCGGGACCACCAGCAGCAGCGTGGCCGCGCGGGGCAGGAAGGCGAGGGCGATCCAGCCGATGCCGACGCCGATGACCACCCGGCGCGCCAGCACCTCGGTGGCGACCGACAGCCCCACGCTGGCGGAATAGGTGTTGAGCCCCATCGTGCCGATCATCCCCGCCGCCAGCGTCCCGACACCGTCGGCCAATATCCCGGCCTCGATGCTGGCATAGTCGGGACGCTTCCAGTCCGGGTCGTTGATCTTCTGGCTGGCCACCACATCGCCGAAGGCGCGCAGCGTGCAGGCGAGCGCGCCGACGAGGAAGCCCGGTACCAGCACCAGATCGAAGCGCGGGGTCAGCAGCGGCCAGGTCAGTCCTCCCGGCACGAAATCCCCGGCGTCGAGGTGGACGGCGCCGACAGGCTGATGGAACGACAGGTGGAGGGCGAGGCCGGCGCCCAGCCCGAGGAGAACCGCGATGGTGCGCAGACGCGGCCCGCCCCACACGGCGACGCCGATCATGATGGCGAGCGCGGCGAGCGCCGGCCCGGTCTGCGACAGCACCAGCGGGTGGCCGGTGTCGTAGCCGACGATGAGCTTCAGCGCGACAATGCCGAGGATGATGCCGATCATCAGCACCGTCAGCCCGACGATCTCGACCGGCAGAAAGGGCCGCAGCCGGCTGATGAACCGGCTGAGCACGATCTCGGTGAGCCCGGCGGCGATGGTGAGGCCGGCAACCGCCTCAAGCCCGCCCTTGCGGGCGACGAAGAGCGCCGCCGGAAGATAGGCCGCGGTGAACACCGCCGGCAGCAGGAAGCCGCTTCCCATCCGCGGCAGGCCGAAGACGCGCCCGCCCCAGCCCTGCGCCAGCGTCGCCACGCCCATGGCGAGCATGGCAAGCTGGAGATAGCGCGCCTGCAGCGCTTCATCCGCCCCGGCCGCCCGGGCGACGAGCAGGGGAAAGACCAGCGTGACCGCCATCAGCCCCATATGCTGCAGCACCGCCGTCAGAAGGACGACGTTCGGGGGGCGTGAACCGAGGTCATAGCGCGCGGTCATGCGGGCCTGAGGTGCGAGGCGCTCGTGCAGGGGCGCTGCTGGGGAGAGGAGTTAGCCCGAAAAACACGCCGCCGCCAACTGCTCCCCGTCACAGGTCGCTGCACGGTCACTGGCCGCGCCCATGGCGGACGCGCCGCCCCGCGCGGGAGCGCCAACCGATCAGCCCGCAACGCGAGCTGATCGGATAATACATTATATATCATGGAGTTAGAGGGCGGTTCACCATAGATTGGCTCAGGCCAGCCGGATAGCGCTCTACCGCCGCTTGAGCGCGTCCATCAGCGCCGCGCCGAGCGCGCCCTGCGGTGCCTTTTGCGGTTCGCGCGCCGGCGGGCGGGGAGTGGGCGTGCGCGGCGCGCCCGGCTTGTCCCGGGCCTCGGCCGCGCCGCGTTCGCCCTGCGGCTTCGCCCCGGCAGCGGCGGCATCGCGGCGCATGGAGAGCGAGATGCGCTTGCGCTTGAGGTCGATCTCCAGCACCCGCACCTTCACCACATCGCCGACCTTCACCACCTCATGGGCGTCCTTTACGAAGCGGTCGGCGAGCTGGGAGACATGCACCAGCCCGTCCTGATGCACGCCGATATCCACAAAAGCGCCGAACGCGGCGACATTGGTCACGGTGCCTTCCAGCTCCATGCCGGGCTTCAGGTCCTTCATGTCGTCGATGCCATCGGCAAAGGTCGCGGTCTTGAAGGCGGGGCGCGGGTCGCGGCCGGGCTTGTCGAGTTCGGCGATGATGTCGCGCACCGTGGGCAGGCCGAAGCGCTCATCGACGAAGGCGTTGGGGTTGAGGCCGGACAGCGCCGCGCTGTCGCCCATCAGCGTGCGCAGGTCGCGCCCGCATGCGGCGACGATCTTGCGGGCGACGCCATAGGCTTCCGGATGGACGGCGGAGGCGTCGAGCGGTTCATTGCCGTCGCGGATGCGCAGAAAGCCCGCGCATTGCTCGAAAGTGCGCGGCCCGAGCCGGGCGACGTCCTTCAGCTGCTTGCGGCTGGCGAAGGGGCCATTGGCGTCGCGATGGGCGACGACGGCCTCGGCGAGCGCGGTGCCGAGCCCCGACACCCGCGCCAGCAGCGAGGCGGAGGCGGTGTTGAGATCGACGCCGACGGCGTTCACCGCGTCTTCCACAACCGCGTCGAGCGCGCGGGCGAGGTGATACTGGTCGACATCGTGCTGGTACTGGCCGACGCCGATCGACTTCGGGTCGATCTTGACCAGCTCCGCCAGCGGGTCCTGCAGCCGGCGGGCGATGGAGACCGCGCCGCGCAGCGACACGTCGAGGCCGGGGAATTCCGCCGCCGCCAGCGCCGAGGCGGAATAGACCGAGGCGCCGGCTTCCGACACCACCACCTTGAGCGGTTTGGTGCCGGCCTCGGAGGCGGGGAGGGCGGCCAACAGCTCCGCCACCAGCTTCTCGGTCTCGCGGCTGCCAGTGCCATTGCCGATGGCGATGAGATCGACGCCGTGCGCGCGGATGAGCCGCGCCAGCTCTGACTGCGTGCCGCGCACATCGTTCTTCGGCTGGAACGGATAAACCGTCGAGGTAGCGAGCAGCTTGCCGGTGCCGTCCACGACCGCCACCTTGACCCCGGTGCGGATGCCGGGATCGAGCCCCATCGTGGTGCGCGAGCCGGCCGGGGCGGTGAGCAGCAGGTCCTTCAGGTTGCGGGCGAAGACGTCGATCGCTTCCTTCTCCGCCCGCATCCGCAGCTCGGTCATCAGATCGAGCGAGAGGTGCAGCGACAGCTTGACCCGCCACGTCCAGCCGGCGACTTCCATCAGCCAGATGTCGCCCGGCAGCCGGTCGCCGATGGCGTAGGCCTCATTGATCATCCGCACCACCGGCTTGAGCGGGCGAGTGTCGTCGGCGTCGACCTCGATCTCCAGCGCCAGCACGTCCTCGTTGCGCCCGCGCAGCATGGCCAGCGCGCGGTGGCTCGGCGCGGTGGCCCAGCGCTCGACATGGTCGAAATAGTCGGAGAACTTGGCGCCTGCCTCTTCCTTGCCCTCAACTACGCGGGAGCGAAGACTGGCGTTCTGCCGCAGATGCCCGCGCAGCCGGCCGAGCAGATCGGCATTCTGCGCGAACTGCTCGGAAAGGATGTCGCGCGCGCCTTCCAGCGCCGCCTTCACATCCGCCACCTCGTCGGTGAGATAGGCGGCCGCCAGCTCGGCCGGCACAGCGGCGCGGTCGGCCAGGATGCCTTCCGCCAGCGGGCCGAGGCCGCGCTCGCGGGCGATTTCCGCCCGGTTGCGGCGCTTGGGCTTGAAGGGGAGGTAGATGTCCTCAAGCTCCGCCTTGGTGGTGGCGGCACCGAGCGAGGCTTCCAGCTCCGGGGTGAGCTTCTCCTGCTGGCGGATGGAGTCGAGAATGGCGGCGCGCCGCGCTTCCAGCTCGCGCAGATAGATCAGCCGCTCGCCGAGCAGGCGCAGCTGCGTGTCGTCCAGCCCGCCCGTCGCCTCCTTGCGGTAGCGCGCGATGAACGGGACGGTGGCGCCCTCGTCGAGCAGGGCGATGGCGGCTTCCGCCTGCTGCGGGCGCGCGCTTATCTCCTGCGCGATCGTCTGCGCGATCTGGCGGGCGATGGCGGCGGCGAGGGTGCTTTTATCGGTCATGCGGAACACGGAATCGCTTGAGGGGAAGGCGAGACCATATTCATTCGGGCGCAAGAGCGCCACGCCACGCGAGGTGCGCGACGTGGCTTGTGGATGAGGCGCCGGCGTTCAGCGGATGAGCGGCAGATAGTGATGGGGCTGGCGCATCGTCACCAGATCCTTCCGCCGCACCACATTGGTGGGGTAGGGCGTGTCGAGATTGGTGGTGTCGATCTCCGTCGTGGCGACGCCCTCGCCCGAACCGAGAATCGTCTCGCGGCGGGGAAACTCGAACGTATCCGGCCCGAACACGCCGCTCTTGCCGCCATAGCCGGAGGCTTCGTCGAGCACGTTGGCGAAGGCGAGGTGGACGTTGTTCTCGCCCGCCCGCGCCCGCATCAGGTGCCAGTGATGCGGATCGGCGCCGGTGGGGATGGGGTAGTTCTGGGCGATGGCGGTTCCGGCATGGGCGGAGGTGAGCGCCCCGCGCAGCGCCGCCGGACAGAGGATGAGATCGCAGCCGCGCAGCGCCAGCACGCGGCCGGCCTCCGGGAAGGCGGCGTCGTGGCCGATGAGCAGGCCGATGCGGCCGAACTTGGTGTCGAACACTCCCCACTCGTCGCCCGGCGTTGCCCAATTGTGGTCCGAGGCGTCGAGGTGGGTCTTGCGGTAGCGGCCGATCACCCCTTGCGGGCCCACCAGCACGGCGGAATTGTAGAGCGTGCCACCCTCGTCCTCGGCGAGACCGGCGGCGAGGTGCAGGCCGTGGCGCGTGGCGATGGCGATGAGGCGGGCGACCGCCTCGCCCTCCAGCTTCACGGCGGCCGGCGCGTCGAGGCCGGTGATGGCGCGCTCGGGGAAGACCACGAGTTCCGCCCCGTCGGCGCGGGCCTCGGCGGCGAGCTGCTCGATACGGTCGAGATTGGCGGCGATGTCCCCCGTGGGGGCGAACTGCGCGACGGCGACCTTTGAGCGCCGGCCCTTGGGCAGCGGGCGGTGGCCGTAGAGCGTGAAGAAGTCGAGCGGGTTCCAAGTGAAAGTGTTGGTCGGCAGCTCCATATAGAGCTCCGGCCGGCGCTGCTCGAACACGGGTTCGCCGAGCATGCGGCGGGCGCGGGCCCGCTCCAGGTCGATGTCGACGCAGGCGACGCCGTCGCCCGTATCGATCACCGCCTCGATGGCCCCGTCCGGGCCAATGACGCAGCTGCCGCCGGAGAATTGCACGCTGCGCTCCAGCCCCCAGCGGTTGGATTCGATGAGGTAGCAGCTGTTCTCGACCGCCCGCGTGATCCAGTAGGGCGCCGGGGTGCGCTCGGCCAGCCAGTTGGAGATGTGGCAGATGATGTCGGCGCCACCGAGCCCGACAAGGCGGGCGGTCTCAATGAAATGGATGTCCATGCAGACCAGCAGGGCGATGCGGCCGACGGGCGTGTCGAACACGACATGGCCACGATCGCCCGGGGCGGACCATTTCGGCTCGGAGATATAGGGGTGGGTCTTGCGGTGGGTGCCGACCACGCCTTCCGGGCCGATGAGCACGGCGGCATTGTAATAGAGGTTGGTCGCGGGATCGACCTCCGGCATGCCGATGACGATGTAGCAGCCCCGGGCGCGGGCGATCTCACCGAAGCGGTCGGTGGTCGGGCCGGGGATCGGCTCTACGAAGGGGGCGACTTCCGCGCGGTCGAACCAGCAATAGCCTGTCGTGCCCATTTCTGGTGTCACGATGAGTTTCGCCCCTTCCGCTGCGGCCTGCGTGACCAGATCGGCGAGGCGCGCGATGTTGCGCTCCTTCTCGAACATCGTCGGCTCGAACTGGACGGTCGCGACCTTGAGCGTGGTGGTCATCGGAGGTCTCCGGGCTCGGTTGAGAACAGCGTCATCCTGAGGCGCGAGCTCGGCGAGCCTCGATGGAGGCTCGCGCAGGACGCACGCAGCCTTCCTCCTTCGAGGCCCGGCATTGCCTGGCACCTCAGGATGACGTTCAGCTTTGGGCAGGCGTGAAAGGTGCGCGGCAGATGCGGCGGGGGCTCTCCCCTCTCCCGGCGGGAGAGGGGAAGGGGCGCTCAGGCCGTGAGGTACGACTTCAGGATCGAGGCGCCCATCGTGTATTTCGGGTCCACCATGTTGCCGAGCCGCACGCGGCCGCACTGGGTCAGCAGCATGTAGGCCTCGATCTCGTCGAAGCCGTAGTCCGACGCCATCCAGCGGATGAGGTCGCGATAGGCCATGCGGGTGGCGTCCTCCATCGGCCGGGTGGAGCCGATGGACATGATGAACTCTTCCGTCTCAAGGCGCGGGGTGTGGATGGTCCAGCCCTTGATGAGGTCGATCTGGATGGTGGTGACGGTGGGGTGCTCCAGCGCGACGCCGCACAGTTCGCCATCGCCCTGGGTGGCGTGGCAGTCTCCGAGATAGAGCAGGCCGCCGGCAATGTTCACCGGGAGATAGATGACGGCGCCGATGCCGACATCCGGCAGGTCCATGTTGCCGCCGTAATAGTCCGGCTGCAGCGAGGTGATGGCCTCGATCTCCGGCGAGGTGCCGATGGTGCCGATGAAGGGCACGTAGGGCAGGGTGATCTTGTCGCTCCATTTGGTGCCGGTCTCGGCATCGACATGGAGCTTCTTGACCCGGACAGGCAGCGGCGCGTTGAGCATCGCGGTGTCCTTGGTCGGCACCAGGCCGCCGAAGTCCGGCATGATCAGCGTGGTGCCGACCGGCTGCGGACCGCGCGGGACGATGTTCTTGATGTAGACGGCAAGCGTGTCGCCCTTCTCCGCGCCATTGACGAAGATCGGGCCGTTCTGCGGGTTGAGATAGGGGAAGTTGAGGATCTCCAGCGGGTTGTCGCTCTCGCTCTTGATCGCGCCCTCGAAGGCGTCATGCGTCTCCGCTGCCACCACCGCGCCGGGATCGACCTTGAGCACCGGGTCGACATAGGGGCCGTAGACATAGTGGTACTTGCCCTGCTCCGCCTCGGTGAGGGAGTGGGTGGCGCCCGCCTGGCCTTTGGCGAGGCCCTTGCGTGCCATGAGGGAATTCTGGAGCCAGGACATGGTGTTCTCCTTGGATTGCTGGCTGTCCGTTCAGACGGCGAGGTGACGGCGCATGGCCTCGCCATCGGCGAGCCCCTCGCGCGTGAGTTCGGCGACGACGCGGCCCTTGTCCATGACGTAGCAGCGCTGCGCCATCGCCCGGATCATGTCGATGTTCTGCTCCACCAGCACGACGGTGACGCCGGTGTCCTTGTTGAGCTGGACCATGATGCGGGCGATGTCCTGCACGATGTTGGGCTGGATGCCCTCGGAGGGTTCGTCCAGCAGGATGAGCTGCGGATTGGCCACCAGCACCCGGCCGATGGCGAGCTGCTGCTGTTGGCCTCCCGACAATGTGCCGGCGCGCTGCGACCAGCGCTCGCGCAGGATGGGGAAATAGCCGAGCACGCGCTCGCGGTCGGCCTCGGTGACGCGCCCGGCCCGCATGCCGCCCACCGCGATGTTTTCGCCCACGGTAAGGCGGGGAAACACGTCGCGGCCCTGCGGCACATAGCCGATGCCGAGCCGCGCCCGCTTGAAGGCGGAGAGCTGCTCCACCGGCTTGTCGCCGAACACGATGGAGCCTTCCATCGCGGGCACCAGGCCGATGAGGCTCTTCATCAGGGTGGACTTGCCGACACCGTTGCGGCCGATGACGGCGACGATCTCGCCTTGCCGCACCTCGATATCGAGCCCCTGCAGCACCGGCTTGCCGCCATATCCGGCCCGCAGGCCGAGAGTGGAGAGCATGATTTCCTTACGCATGGGGTGCTCCCGCCGGCTCGTGCGCGGTCTCGTGTGCCGTGGTCTGGCCGAGATAGATGGCGGCGACGTCCTCATTGGCCACGATCTCGTCGATCGTGCCCTGCGCGAACACCCGGCCCAGATGCAGCACCGTGACCTGCTGCGCGACCTGGCGCACAAAGGCCATGTCGTGTTCCACCGCCAGCACGGTCATGCCCTGCGCATTGAGGCGCTTGACCATCTCGCCGGTGGCATGGGTTTCCTCCGGCGACATGCCGGCGGTGGGCTCATCGAGCAGCAGCAGGCGCGGCTTGAGGCTGATGGCCATGCCGATCTCCAGCCACTGCTTCTGGCCGTGCGAGAGATTGCCGGCGAGGCGGGTGGAATCCTCGGTGAGGTTGAGGAACTCCAGCAGCTTGTCGATCTCCTCGGCAAGCACCGCCGGGTCGTAATGGTGCTGCATCGCGATTTCGAGATTCTGCCGCACGCTCAGCGCCTTGAAGATTCCGGGCACCTGGAACTTGACGCTCATGCCGCGGCGGATGCGCTGGAACGGCTTGAGGCTGGTGATGTCCTCGCCGCCGAACAGGATGGCGCCGCTGCTCGGCAAATGCTCGCCGAGGATCAGCCGGAACAGGGTCGACTTGCCGGCACCGTTCGGCCCGATGAGGCAGTGCACCTCGCCGGCCTCAAGCGTCAGGTCGACATTGTTGGTGACGTGCAGCCCGCCGAAGCGCTTGTTGAGGCCTAGTGTCTGGAGCATCGGCATCAGGCGTCTCCCGGCTGGCCGTTGGAGGCGCGTTTTGAGAAGGGCCGGGCGACGAGGCGGGCCAGCGCATAGATGAGGCCGCGCGGCGCCAGCAGCACGGTGAGCACCAGCATCACACCCATCACCACAAGCGCGTACTGGCTGCCATGGATGGTGAGCGCCTGGAACACGGCGAGCACGGTGACGGTGCCGACAAGCGTCGTGGTGAGGTCCGAGCGCCCGCCGACCGCGACCCAGACGATGGGCAGGGCGGCGGCGGTCATGCCCATGGAGGAGGGCGTGATGTACTGGCCCCAGCTGGTGTAGAGCACGCCCGACAACCCTGCGAGCGCCGCGCCGATGACGAAGGTACCGAGCTGGTATTTGCGGATGTCGTAGCCGAGCATTTCCGCCCGCTCGGGATTCTCGCGGATGGCGACGAGGACATTGCCGAAGGGCGAGTTCACCAGAATGCGCAGGCCCAGATATACGAGCACCAGCATGCCGAGCACGACATAATAGAGCTGCACGTCGGGATACAGCACGATGTCGCCGCCGGGCCAGGGCAGGGTGAGCGGGGGCATGTTGCTCATGCCGTTGAAGCCGTTGAGCCGGGCGGCGCCGATCTTCCATTCCGGCCCCGCCGTCTGCGCCATGAAGCGCTCCAGCACCAGGGTGATCGACAGGGTAACGATGCCGAGGAACACGCCGGAGATGCGGCCGAAGAACAGGAAATAGCCGAGCAGCGCCGCGAACAGCGCGGCGATCGCCACCGCGAACAGCAGGGCAACGAAGGTGAAGCCGTAGGCGGCGCCGAAATTGATGGTGAGGATGCCATAGGCATAGCCGGCAATGCCGAAGAACGCCGTCTGGCCGAAGCTCAGCGAGCCGCCATAGCCCCAGATGAGGGAGAGGCCGAGCGCCATGAAGATCCAGGTGAAGAAGTACACCGTGTTGCCGACCGTGTAGCCGTCCGAGAACAGCGGGTAGGCGCAGGCGCCGGCCAGCACGACGAGGAAGCCGACCCAGAAGCCGGGCCCCCGGCCCAGCGTCTGCGGGCCTTCGAGGCGGCGGAAAAAGCGTGAGAGCGCGTTCATGTGCTGGTTTCCGTGTCCGGGATCAGGCCCGCTCGCGCAGGAGGAAGCCGGAGATGCCGCGCGGCAGCACCCGGATGACGATGATCACGGCCATGAGCAGGCCGATCTGGCCGGCGAGCTGGCCGTACCAGGAGGTCATGGTGGCCTTGACCACCGCGAGCACCGCCGCCGCCGGGGCGGTTCCGAGGAACACGTCGGCGCCGCCGACCACCACGGTGACGAAAGCTTCCATGATGAAGGTGGTGCCCATGGTCGGCACCAGCGTCATGGTCGGGGCGTAGAGCCCGCCCGCGAGGCCCGCGAGGCCCGCGCCCAGCGCGAAGGTCAGGCTGTAGACGAGGCGCGTGTCGATGCCCAGAGCGGCGGCCATGTGCGGCACCTGGATGGTGGCGCGGGCCATGACGCCGAAGCGGGTCCAGTTGAACAACGCGTAGAGCCCGATGATGACCAGCACCGCCATGCCGCACAGAACGAGGCGGTAGAGCGAATAGGAATAATCGCCGACGGTGAAGCTGCCGAACGGGGTGCCGACGCCGGTCATGGTGGAACCGAGAACGATCAGCGTGCCCTGGGTGAAGATGAGGCTGAGGCCCCATGTGGCGACGATGGTGTCGAGCGGCCGGTCATAGAGATGGCGGATGATCAATATCTCCACCACCGCCCCGACCAGCGCCGAGACAAGAGCCCCGATGAGGATGGCGAGCGGCAGCGGCACGCCGGCATGGGCGGCGGAGACGGTGACATAGGCCCCGCACATGATGAATTCGCCATGCGCCAGATTGATCACGCCCATCATGCCGAAGATGACGGCGAGGCCGCAGGCGGACAGCACCAGAAAGGCGAAGGCGTCGCCGAACTGGTAGAGCGCGGAGAAGGCGAGTGTTCCGACATCCATGTGCGGTGGGGCCCTTAATCTTTCGCTTCGAGGGGACGGCCTCATCCTGAGGTGCGGCCTCGCGGGATGGTCGTCCGGGTGAGCCTCCGTCGAGGCCGGGCTGTCGGCCGGCACCTCGGGATGACGCATTGAGCGTCACCTCGGGATGACGCCGTTCATGGCAAGACGTCTTTGCGGATCAGCGATCGCCCCGGCCAAAACTGGGGGGGCGGGCCGGGGCGATGCTCCGGAAGCCGCCGAGGGGAACAGGGCGGCTTCCGCATTGGGTGAGAGGCCGGCCTTTGGCCGTGCACCTCAGGATGACGGTGCGAAGATACGCGAACGATAATCCCATCCTCTCATCCCCGGGCCTGACCGGGGGCCCAGCCGTCACGCAGGTGAAGGCCGGGAAGTCTGCATGGCCGGGTCACGCCCGGCCATGAGGGAGCGGAGAAATCAGTTCTTCGGCGGCGGGTTGGACGGCGTGTACTGCGCGCTCGGGTCGCTCTTGGTCAGGTCGCAGCCGGCTTCGCCCAGCCAGTACGGCTTGATGTCCTCCCACACCTTCGGGAAGGTGATGGAGTGATCTTCGCCGACCTTGGCGAGGTAGATGGTGTGCGACATGTGCTGGCTCTTCGGGTCGAGACAGACCTTGCCCTCGGGGGCGTCCATGCAGACGTCGCCCTTGGCGATCTCCTTGCGCAGGTCGTCGCGCTTGGTCGACTTCGCGCGCTCCACCATCTGCTTGTAGAGATAGACGGCGAGGTAGGAGTTCTCGGCTTCCTGGTTCACATAGGGCTCATCGGGGAACTTGGCCTTGAACTTGGCGACGAATTCCTTCGACTTCGGGGTGTCGATTTCCTCGATGTAGTTGGTGGTGACGTACATGTCCTTGAGCGATGGCGGCTTGAAGCGCTTGTGCTCATAGCCCTGGCCGACGTTCACGGAAGAAGCCATCGGCAGGTCGACGTTGGCGGAGGCGGCCTGCTCGTAATAGGAGGCCTGAGCGGTGCCGACCAGCAGCGTCACCACGAAGTCGGGCTTGGCCTTCTGGATGTTCTGGATGTTCTGCGAGAACTGCGACACGCCGAGCGGGATGAAATCCTCGCCGACCATTTCGCCGCCATGCTCCTTGACGATGTTGCGCACCCATTCGGCCGAGATCTGGCCGAAATTATAGTCGGCGGCGAGCGTGTAGACCTTCTTGCCGTACTTCTCCATCATCCACGGGATGAGGGTGGAGAACTGCTGCTCGGGCACCGCGCCGGTGACGATCATGTTGGCGTCGCAGACGCCGCCTTCATACTGGTTGTTGTAGAAGGCGAGGCCGTCGAACTGGTTGACAATCGGCCGATAGGCCTCGCGCGAGGCGGAGGAGAAGCCGGCGAAGACGGCGTCCACCTTGTCGCGCTGCAGCACGCGGCGCATGAATTCCTGGTAGCGGGTGTTGTCGGACTGGGTGTCGTAGATCACCAGTTCGAGCGGGCGGCCGTCGATGCCGCCGGCCTTGTTGATCTCCTCGGCGGCAAGCTGGATGGCGTGCACCTTGCCGATGGTCGCGGCGGCGAAGTCGCCGGACTGGTCTTCGAGCACGCCGAGCTTGATCGGATCGGCGGCGAAAGCGTGGGCGACGCTGAGCAAAAGCGTCCCCGTGAGGGCTGCGGCACGCAGCCCCCGCATGGTCTTCCCGTTCATTTTCTTCTCCTGTGAAAGGTTATCTTCTTTCCGCGCGTGGCTCCGCCGGGCGGTGCTGCATCGGTCCATCGAGGGGGCCAGCCCTCGCCGTCATGAACGCCTCGCAATAGGCCTCAAGGGTCTGCCGCGAGCGCATGCTTTCGCGCCGAAGCCATTCATAGGCCTCGTCGTCATCGACGCCCGCCTCCGTCATGCGGGCGATGATGGACTTCACCACCGCGCGGCGGCCACGCCGGCGGCGATCCATGTCGTCGAGCCGCGCCCGGAGGTCGCCGCGCAACAGGAACTGGTTGATGCCGAGGAACAGCGCGGTATAGACCGCGCCGCCCTGCACCGGCTTGCGCAGGAACGCCGAGGCGCCGAGCTGGATGAGGTGCTTGAGCCGGCTCGGCGCTTCCACGCCGACCAGGCCGATCACCGGCACCGGCGGCTGATGCGAGCCGGCGTCGATGTCCAGCGCGACCGGGTTGTCGAGATCGCCGTCGATGAACAGGATGTCGCGCTCGGGCTGCAGGCTCGCGAGGTCGATCTGCGCCCGCCCGTCCACCAGCTCCGGATAGACGGCGCCGACGCCCAGCTTGCCGAGCGTCTTTTCGAGCGCCTCCACCGCGGTGAGGCTGGACGTGACGATGTGCGCCCGCCCGCCATTGAAGTTCTGGAGCAGCCGAGGTGCCATCACTTTACCACTCTCAGTGACGCGTTGCGGGCAGCGACCGCGTAGCGCGGCGAGGACTGGACGAGATAGGGGTCAGGTCGCACCGGGCCGGGCGCCTCGACGAGAATGTCGAAGCGCGCCTGCGCATTTGAAATCCCGATTCGTGGCGTCAGATAGGCGTGCAGGGTCTGCGGGTCGATCCGCACCTCGCCCTGCGGGGCGAGCAGATGCTGGCGGGTGGCGGCTTCCTTCACCGCTTCCACATCGTCGGTTCCCGCCTCGGCCAGCGACAGGATGAGCAGCTTCATCGCGATATAGGAGGCTTCCGCATCGGCCGAGGTGGCCGGGCCGTCGGGGAAGGTCTCGCCATAGAAGCGGGTGAAAGCGGCATTGGCCGGGGAGGCGAGCGAGGAGAAATAGACCGAGGAGGAGAGATGGCCGTCCACCGCCTCCTGGCCGATCTCCTCCAGCTCCGGTTCGGACAGCGTGCAGCTGACCACCGGAAAGGTCTTGCGCTGGTCGATGCCGCGCGCGGCGCAGGCGGCGCGGAAGGCGCGGAAGAACGCGTAATTGCTGGTGCCGATGAGATTGTTGAACACGAAGGCCGGCCGTGCCTCCAGAATCGCCTCGACCACCTGGTCGATCTCGGTGTCGCCCACCGGCACATAGCGCTCGGCCAGCACCCGTGCGCCGCGCGCGGTCATCGCCTCGCGGAAGATGCGGGTGTTCTCCCACGCCCAGATATAGTTGGAGCCAACGCAGAAGGCCGAGGAGCCCAGCGTCGCCAGCACGTGGTCGACGAGGGGCAGCACATGCTGGTTCGGCGAGGCGCCGGTGTAGATGACGTTGTTGGAGCTCTCGAAGCCCTCATAATGCGAGGGGTACCACAGCAGGCCGTCATGCTTCTCGAAGCAGGGGATGACTTCCTTGCGGCTGGACGAGGTGTAGCAGCCCACGACATGGCGGATGCCGTCATGCAGCAGGTCGCGGCTCAGCGCGGCGTAGCGGGGCAGCTCGCCGCCGGGATTGACCACCACCGGCTCGACGGTGATACCCGGCGCCGGGCGCTCGGCCACCGCCAGCAGCGCGCCGTTCAGCATCGAGCGGGCGACCACGCTGTAGGGTCCCGTGGTCGAGAGCATGACGCCTATGCGGAAGTGCTTCGACACGCCTCGCTCCAACCGGGCTCAAGGCCCGAACGACTCCCGGGCCGAAGCCCAAAACAAAAAAACGCCCGCCGGCCGTCAGGCCGTGGGCGTCGTTGCCACCAACCAGCAGCGCGAAAACGCCGTCGTTGGAAATGTTCACCGAAAGTGCCGCGACATTGGGCAGCCTTGCCCGTCGCTCGTTTCTTAGGCTCGCGTGAAGTTACCTTCTTGTCAAGAACCTTTTTCGCGCGTGGGCCCACCTGCGAGAGTTCCGCGCGCCTCGCCGAGAATCCAGGCGATGAGATCGCGCGCCGGCGTAGACAGCGTGGTGCCGGGCGCCAGCCAGTAGCCGGTCTCGCGGCGCGCCAGCGGCGGCCCGATGGCGACCAGCGTGCCGTCGGCCAGCGCCCCGTCGATCAGCCCCGCCCAGCCCAGCGCCACCCCCTGGTCCGCCATGGCCGCCTGCACCACGAGGCCATAGGTGTTGAGGCTGAGATCGCTCGCCGCCGGCCCGCGCGCCAGCCCCATCGCGGTGAACCAGTCGCTCCAGCCGAACCAGCGCGGATGCGGGGTGCTTTCCAGATGCAGCAGCGGCAGGTTGCCGATGCGCGCCGGGTTCTCGCCGAGGCCGTGGCGGGCGGCGAAGCCGGGGCTGCACACCGGCCAGATCCGTTCCTCGATCAGCTGCACGCTCTCGGGTGGAAAGTCCCGCCGCGCACCGAACAGCACCGCGACGTCCTCCGCCCCGTCGAGTCCGTGGTCGGCCCCGGCGGAGGCGATGATGTGCACGTCGGTCTCCGGCCGCACCTGCCGGAAAGCGGCGACGCGCGGCATCATCCAGAAGGAGGCGAAGCCGTAATCGGTGAACAGCCGCACCACCGGCCGCCGGCTCAGGCGCCGCACCGCGCGGGCGGCCGTGTCGATCTCGCCGGCCGCCGCCCTCGTGGCGCGATGCAGCGCCTCCCCCGCCGGCGTGAGCGTGCTGCCGCGATGGCCGCGCACGAGAAGCGGCGTGCCGAGCTGGGTTTCCAGCTCCCGCACCACATAGCTCACCGCCGGCTGCGACAGGCCGAGCGCGCGGGCCGCCGCCGTGATCGAGCCGAGCCGGCCCACGGCCTCGAAGACACGAATCCAGCCGAGGTCGAGAGCGCGCTCAGACATAGAGACAGCTTATGCCTATCATCGAAAATATAGGGCTTCACAGGCCAAAACATTTAACCGCCTGATGGGCGTCAGGCAAGGAAGCCACCGGCCTCACAAGGTGGGTCCTTGCACATTTCGCGCGTCTCATCCCCTTCCAGAGGTGTCTCATGATGACCCGTACCGTGCTGGCCGCTTCGGCCCTTTCGCTCCTTCTCCTCGCGGGCCCCGTTGCGGCGGCGGACGCGCCCTCCTGCAAGACCATCCGCATGTCGGATCCCGGCTGGACCGACATCACCTCCACCAACGCCATCGCCGGCGTGCTGCTCGACAGCCTCGGCTACGAACAGGACGTGAAGACGCTCTCGGTGCCGATCGGCTATGAGTCGATGAAGAACGGCAATGTCGACGTCTTCCTCGGCAACTGGATGCCGGCGCAGCAGAAGTTCATCGACGCGCTGGACGAGGCGAAGGCGGTGGACGTGCTGGCCACCAATCTCGAAGGCGCCAAGTTCACCCTCGCCGTGCCGAGCTATGTCGCGGAAGGCGGCGTGAAGGACTTCAAGGACCTTGCCGCCCATGCCGACAAGTTCGACAGCAAGATCTACGGCATCGAGCCCGGCGCGCCGGCCAACCAGAACATATTGAAGATGATCGACGCCAATGATTTCGGCCTGAAGGGCTGGAAGGTGGTGGAATCGGGCGAGCAGGCGATGCTGGCGCAGGTGAAGCGCTCGCAGGGCGGCAAGGACTGGATCGTCTTCCTCGCCTGGGCACCGCACCCGATGAACGAGAGCTTCGATCTCACCTATCTCTCCGGCGGCGACGCCTATTTCGGCGCCGATTTCGGCGGCGCGAGCGTGCGGACCCTCGCCCGCACCGGCTGGTCGGCCGAGTGCCCGAACGCGGCGACCTTTTTCAAGCAGCTGAAATTCGACCTGGCGACGGAGAACGCCATGATGGGCAAGATCCTCGATGACGGGCAGACCCCCGAAGCCGCCGCCAAGTCGTGGATCAAGGCCAATCCGGCCGCGCTCGGCCCCTGGCTCGACGGCGTGACCACGCTCGACGGCAAGCCCGGCCTGCCGGCGGTGAAGTCCTCGCTCGGCCTGTGAGCACCCGTGGGGCCGGCGACCCCTGCTGCCGGCCTCCCTCACTGCCTGCGAAAAGCCTGCCGCGTGGAACGTGCCAATGACCCGCCCGACGGATCCCCCGAACATTCTCGTCCTGATGGTCGACCAGCTCAACGGGACGCTGTTCCCGGACGGGCCGGCCGACTTCCTCCACGCCCCGCACCTCAAGGCTTTGGCGCAGCGCTCCGTGCGCTTTGCCAACACCTATACGGCGAGCCCGCTCTGCGCCCCGGCGCGCGCCTCCTTCATGTCTGGCCAGCTGCCGAGCCGCACGCGGGTCTATGACAATGCCGCCGAGTTCACCTCGGATATCCCGACCTATGCCCACCATCTGCGCCGCGCCGGCTACCACACCGCGCTGTCGGGCAAGATGCATTTCGTCGGGCCGGACCAGTTGCACGGTTTCGAGGAGCGGCTGACCACCGACATCTACCCCGCCGATTTCGGTTGGACGCCGGATTACACCAAGCCGGGCGAGCGGATCGACTGGTGGTACCATAATCTGGGTTCGGTGACGGGCGCGGGGGTGGCGGAAATCACCAACCAGCTCGAATATGACGACGAGGTGGCCTATCACGCCGCCCGCAAGCTCTACGACCTCGCGCGCGGGCACGACGCCCGGCCGTGGTGCCTGACGGTGAGCTTTACCCACCCGCACGACCCTTATGTCGCCCGCAAGCGCTTCTGGGATTTGTATGAGGACTGCCCGGCGCTCGACCCCATCGTGCCGCCCATTCCCTTTGAGGAGCAGGACCCGCACGCCCAGCGGCTGATGCTGGCGAGCGACCAGGCGGCGAGCCATGTGACCGACGAGGATGTGCGTCGCTCGCGCCGGGCCTATTTCGCCAACATTTCCTATGTCGACGAGAAGATCGGCGAATTGCTGGACGTGCTGGAGCGCTGCCGGCTGAGCGAGAACACGATCGTCATCTTCGTCTCCGATCACGGCGACATGCTTGGCGAGCGCGGCCTGTGGTTCAAGATGAACTTCCTGGAGGGTTCGGCGCGAGTGCCGCTGATGATCGCCGCGCCCGGCCTGCCGGCCGCCCGCGTCGAGCGCGCCGCCTCGACGCTCGACGTCCTGCCGACACTGGCCGAACTGGTCGGGCTCGATCTCGCCTCGGTGATGCCGTGGACCGACGGCGAGAGCCTCGTCGGGCCGGCCCGGGGGGAGGGCGCGCGCAGCCCGGTGCCGATGGAATACGCAGCGGAGGGCTCCTATGCCCCGCTGGTGGCTCTGCGCGACGGGCCGTGGAAGCTCATCCTGTGCGATCTCGACCCGCCGATCCTCACCAACCTTGACGAGGACCCGCAGGAATTGGTGAACCGCGCGCAGGACCCCGCCTGCGCGCCCGTGATGGCCGAGATGACGGCGGCGATGACGGCGCGCTGGGACCTCGCCCGCTTCGATGCCGAGGTGCGCGCCAGCCAGGCGCGGCGGCATGTGGTCTATGAAGCGCTGCGCAACGGGGCCTATTACCCCTGGGATTTCCAGCCGCTGCAGCAGGCCTCGGAGCGCTATATGCGCAACCACATGGACCTGAACGTGCTGGAAGATGGCCAGCGTTTTCCGCGCGGCGAGTAGGCTCCGCGCTTTATTCCGATGACCGACAGCGGCCGGAAAGCGCCCATTGTGCTGCGCTGCGGCGCAGGTGGGTGCGGCGCATCACGTGATTGCGATCTGGAATCGCGCGTGGAGCGGAAACAATGGCGAGGGGCTCACGTTGTCCTGGCAGATTCACCGGCTGCGCTGATGTGTTGTGGCAAGGTGAATGAGAGTTGAAACAAAAGACGTGATGCTTTTGGTGCCGTATATGGTGTCAAAGTGTCGCTCTCTTCAAGGGATTTTGATTATGAAGAAGACCGTTTCCATTCCGATGCTGGGTGCCGTTCTCGCCGCTGCGTTTGTCGGCCCCGCCCTTGCCGACACCAACCGCCCGGTCATCGGCGACAATTCTGGTTGGTCGCCGCAGACCAACCAGACGCAGACCTATCGCGCCCCGGCCAATGACGGCTGGTCGCAGCAGGGTTATGGCACCATGGTCGAGGGGCGCAACGCCACCACGATGGAGCCGAGCACCCAGGGCGTCGAGCCCTACATCGCCAACCAGATCGAAGGCAACGCGCGCAGCACCAACTGAGCGCGGCGCTCTTCCGAGAGCGTGCCTTGAAGCAATGGCGGTCCCGCAAGGGGCCGCCATTTTTCGTGCAAGGTCTGTTCGTGTGCGGTGCCCGTTCGGGAGTGTTCGATCTCAGCCCGGCCCGCTGCCGCCGCCACCCGGACGGTCCGGCGGGGAAAGCGCCAGCATTGCGGTGACGGTCTCCGGCGCCGGGCCGGCCTTGACGCCGCGCCGGGGCATGCCTTCCACGAAGGGCACCAGCTGGACCCGGGCGATCTCCAGCACCCGGCGCAACTCGGCGACGGGCCGGGCATGCTCGTCGACGCGCAGGTCGAGCGCGCAATAATCCTCCTCGCCCTGCACCCGCAGGCTGGCCGATTGCCGCCCGCGCTTGTCGCCGCCGGCCGCGTCCCCGGCTTCCATCGCCCGCATCAGCCGCTCGTCCAGCGGCTGGCCATCGCTGGCGCGGTAGGCGGCAGCCATGGCGGCGATCACCTCCGGGCCGGTGAGCATGTTGCCCTGCACGGCAAAGCCGTCGCCGATCTCCTGCCCGCACCACGGCGTGCACTGCGCGCCGGTGAAGGCGGCGGCCTCCCCGGCGCCATCGACGACGCCGATCTGGCGCAACTCGCGGGCGTCGTCCTCGGCAAGAGCGCCTTCAAGCGCCGCGCGGGCGGAAATCCCGGCGGCGATGGCATCGAGCACGCCGAGCGCGAGATAGGGATTCACCCAGGACTGGGTCGAGGCGGCGCCGACCTTCGCCTTGGAGAATGGGCACATGGACCCGACGGCGGGAACGGCGGTCGCCACCGCCACGCCCAACAGGCCGCTGCCGGGGCAGCGGGCGACGATGGAGAAGGTCATTCGGGCTCCCTTACACGCTCAGATGTTTCAGCACCCGCGCGCGGGAATCCGGCTCGGAGGTCGCGCCGGTCTCGGCGAACTCGCCGCGGTCCAGCACCGCCCAGCGGTCGGCCACCGCAAGGGCGAAGGGCAGATGCTGTTCCACCAATAGCATGGTGGTGCCATGGCGCTCGCGCGCGCTGCGGATGACGCCCGCCAGCCGGTCGATCACCGAGGGCTGGAGCCCTTCGGTGATCTCGTCGACCAGCAGGAGCTTGGCCCCTGTGGCCAGCGAGCGGGCCATGAGCAGCATTTTCTGCTCGCCGCCCGAGAGCGTGCCGGCGCGCTGCTTGAGACGTTGCAGCAGGAAGGGGAAGGAGGCTTCCACCTCGGCCAGCGCCGCCTCGAAATCCGGGCGGCGTATGGCGAGGCGCAGGTTTTCCTCCACGCTCATGTCCTGGAACAGCGCCTTTTCCTGCGCGACGTAGCCGACGCCGAGGCGGGCCACCCGGTGCGGGGAGAGCCGGGTCGCCTCGCTGCCTGATATGGCCACCGTGCCGGTCATCTTCGGCAGGAAACCCATCACTGCTTTCAGCAGGGTGGACTTGCCCATGCCGTTCTTGCCCAGCACGGCAAGAATTTCGCCCGGCGCGAGGGCGAGGCTGACCTCGCGCAGCACCACGGCGCCGGCATAGCCGCTGGAGAGGTTTTCGACGGAAAGCGCGCTCATGCCGGCATCTCCTGGCTCGGGGTGGGCGCCGTCTCGTGGTCTATGCCGGCATGGCCGGAGCCGGCATAGACCTGCTTGACCAGCTCGGAGGCCACCACTTCCTCCACCGAGCCGTCCAGCACGATGCGGCCCTGGTGAAGGACGATGACGCGCGAGGAAATCTCCCGCACGAAGTCGAGATCGTGTTCCACCAGCAGCACGCACAGGCCCTGCTTCTTCGCGAGGTCGATCAATATGGCGCCGATCTGCATCCGCTCGGTCTTGGTGAGGCCTGCGGTCGGCTCGTCGAGCAGCAGCACGCGCGGTTCCAGCGCCAGCACCATGGAGAGTTCCAGCGCCTGCTTCATGCCATGCGAGAGCAGGTGCGCCGGGGTGGCGAGCTGGCGGTCCAGCCCCGTGGTCGCGAGCACGTGCATCGCCGCTTCCGGCAAGGGCAAGTCGCTGGCGCGGCGCCAGAGCGAGGGGCGGGCATGGCGCACGCGGGCGATCTGCAGACATTGCGCGACGGTCAGCGTCTCGAACACATTGGCCATCTGGAACTTGCGGCCGACGCCGAGCGCGACGCACGCCTCCGGCGGCTTGCGGCCGATGTCGTAGCCGTTGACCTTGATGGTGCCGGCCGAGCGCTCGGCGCCGTCGGCGATGCAGCGCATCAGCGTGGTCTTGCCGGCGCCGTTGGGTCCGACCAGGCTGACCAGCTCCCCGGCGCGGGCCTCGAAGTCGATGCCTTCCAGCACGGTGAGGCTGCCGAAGCGCTTGACCACGTCGGCCACCGCCAGCGCCGGCCCGTCGCCCGGCTCGACGCCCTGGGTGCTTGCGGGGTCGAGGGTGGAAAGCGTCACCGAGGTTGCCGGCGCGGCCGTGCGCGGGCGCAGGAGCCCGAGCAGCTTGCGCGGCACGTCGAACACCACGGGGAGCAGGCCGCGCGGGAAGGCGACGATAACCAGCACGAACAGCGTGCCGATGATGAGCTGCCAGACGAAGGGATAGTCACCCGCGAGCTGGGCGCTCTCATAGTCGACGATCAGCGCGCCGAATACCGGGCCGAGCAGCGTGCCGCGCCCGCCGAGCGCGGTCCAGATGACCAGCTCTGTGCCGAACACGAAGCCGGCGAGCTCGGGCGCCACCACCATCGCATAGCCGGCATAGATATAGCCGGCGACGGCGGCGATGGCGGCGCATGCGAGATAGACCAGGATCTTCAGCCGCGAGGTGTCGAGGCCGAGATATTTGCAGCGCTGCTCGTTTTCGCGCACGGCGACCAGCAGGCGGCCGGCATCGCTCTTGACGAAGATGTAGGCCAGCGTCGTCACCCCAACGAGGAAGCTGCCCGAGAGCCAGAACCACGCCTCCATCGACAGGTCGAAGCTCATGAAGCCGGACAGCCCGCTCGACGAGCCGGTGAAGGTGCCCCCCGAGTAGAGCAGCTGCGTCGCCACGATGGGCAGCACCAGCGTGATGACCGAGGCATAGAGCGCCGAGGCGCCGTGCCAGAAGGCCAGCCAGCCGACGATGGCGGCGACCAGCAGCGCCCCGCCGACTCCCAGCCCCAGCGCCAGAAACGCGTTGGAGGTGGAAAAATCCATATGGGTGAAGACGAGGCCTGCCGCATAGGCGCCGCAGGCGAAGAACACCGACTGGCCGAAGGTGAGGATGCCGAGGAAGCCCCACAGGAGGTCCACCGTCAGCGCCACCGCCGCATAGAGCAGCGAGCGGGTGAGCACGTTCACCGAATAGGTGTCGAGCACATAGGGCCCGGCGAAGATCGCCGCCAGCGCCGCGAGGGCGACAGCGAGGATGAGGGAGAGGCGGCGTGCTTCAGTCACGGGCGAACCCCTTCGGACGGATGCGCAGGATGACGGCGGCAAGCACGGCGATGGTGAGGCCTCCGAGAACCGGGCTGAAATGGGTGGCGACCAGAACCTGCGCCCCGCCCAGCACCAGGCAGGCGAAGAGCAGGCTGAGCAGCGAGGCGCCCGACACCAGCACCAGCATGAAGGCGTTCACCAGCCAGGGCACGCCCATGCCGGGGTCGACGCTCGACAGCGGCGTGATGAGCGCGCCCGCGACGCCCGCCAGCGCGGAGCCGAGGGTGAAGGTGAGGAAGCGCACCAGCCCGCTATTGATGCCCAGCCCGCGCGCCAGATCCTCGTTCATGATCACCGCCCGCGTCTCCAGCCCGAGCCGCGTGCCCTGAAGAAGCGCCGTGAGGGCGATGCCGAGCACGGCGGCGATGCCGACCAGCGCGAGGCGGTAGGCGGAGTAGCTTTCGCCGAACAGATCGAGCGTCCCGTTCAGCGGGGAGGCGGCGAACTGCACGCCGCGCCCGAAGGCGATGGTGATGAGCTGCCCGATGATGATCGACAGGCCCCAGGTGGCGAGGATGGCGTCGAGCGGGCGGTTATAGAGCGGGCGCACCACGAAGCGCTCAATTCCCATGCCGACCACGCCCCCGAACAGCGCGGCGGCGGGAATGGCCAGCCAGGGGTTCAGCCCGGCCTGGGTGGTGACGAGCGCGGCATAGCCGCCGAGCGTCATCAGCCCCCCATGGGCGAAATTGATGATCTTCATGACGCCGAACACGAGCAGCAGCCCGGTCGCCACCGCATAGAGGATGGCGGCGGTCGTCACGATGTCCAGCATCTGGCCGATCATGCGAGGGTCCTTGGAGTTGGAGGCACGGATGGCTCTACCGGCGGTGACGTCATCCTGAGGCGCGAGCGCAGCGAGCCTGAAAGGATGCAGGAAAAGAGCCGGTCCCCGGGGCGGGCATCCCTCAAAGCACGGCGCTGCCGGGCACCTCAGGATGACGTCGGAGGGCGGGTCGCAAGGATCACGCCATCGGCGGCGGGCAAGCCGTCTCCCCGCAGGAGGAGAAACGGGGTGAGGGGCGGCGGCAGGCGGGCACGGAAGCCGCCGCTCCTCACCCGGCGCTTCGCGTCACTCTCGCCCTATGGCGGGCGTGACGCGTCGCTTCGGGACCCTTCAGGCGAAGGGGCGCACGCTCACTTCAGCTTCGGGCACTGCTCGCCGGGATCGACATTCTCGAAGGTCGACATGATGGAGACCGAACCGTCGCCCTTCACCTGGCCGAGATACATGGTGAGCGGCGCGTGGCGCTGCTTGTTCATCACGATGGTGCCGCGCGGGCCTTCCACCGCGACTTCCGCCAGAGCCGGAATCACCTTGGCGGCGTCCGTCGTGCCGGCCTTCTCCACCGCCGCCTTGTAAGCATAGACGGCCTCATATTGCGGCACGGAGAGGTCGTTCGGGGTCTTCAGCTCGGCGCCGAACTTCTTTTCCATCGCGGCGAGGAACGCCTTGTTGGCCGGGGTGTCGATATTGGTGAAGTAGGAACCGGCGATGTAGATGCCCTCGGCATCGGGGCCCATGGCCTTGGCGGTGCCCTCGTCAACGGCGAGGTTGCCATAGAGCGACTTGATGCCCGCCGCGCGCAGCTGCTTGGTCAGGGTCACGTTGGGCGCGCCGCCGGCGGTGGAGGTGATGATGGCGTCCGGGTTGGCGGCCTTCACCTTGGAGAGGATGGCGGTCCAGTCGGTGGCGTCCATGGGGGCGTATTCGTCGCCGACGATCTTGCCGCCGGTCTTCTCGATATAGTCCTTGGTGAAGGCCAGCATGCCGCGCCCGAAGGCGTAGTCCGAGCCGATCAGGAAATAGGTCTTGGCGCCTTCCTTGTTGAAGAAGTCGACAATGGGGGCGACCTGCTGGTCGGGCACCCAGGCGTTCACATACATGAACGGGCTGCAGGAGCGGCCTTCGTAGAACGAGGTGTAGATGTAGGGCACCTTGCCGCGATTGACGATCGGCAGGCCGGCATTGCGGGCGGCCGAGGTCTCCATGGAAATCAGCGCGTCGACCTTCTTCTGGAAGATCAGCGAGTCGAAGGCCTTCTGCGCGCCGGCCGCGCCCGAGGCGTCATCGGCGACTTCGAGCACCACCTTCTTGCCGAGGATGCCGCCCTTGGCATTGATCTCCTCGGCCGCGAGTTCGGCGGACTGGACGACGGAGGGCGCGACCACCGAATTGGCGCCGGACAGGCCGACGGGAATGCCGATGGTGATGGTGTCGTCGGCGGCGAGCGCCGGCCCGGTGAGCAGGCCGGCGGCGAACACGCCGGCCATCAGCAATGAGGTACGGGACATAGGCTTTCTCCGGAAGGTTATGGGTTGTTTTTCAGCGGTGGAGGGCGGTGAAGGGGCCGGGCTCAGTACCAGCCCCGGGAAATGTCGGCGCCGAGCATCTCGGCGTAGACGTCGGTGCGCCGGTCGCGCAGCACCTGGTTGAAGTCGTTCCAGTTGCGGGCCCGGCGGGCGGCGCCGAGGTCGATCTCGGCGGCGACGATCTCTTCGCCTTCGCGGCTCGCCGGGCCGGCGGCGGGCCAGCCGGTGTAGCTGATGATGAGGCTCTGCCCCTCGAAGGGCTGGCCGCGCTCGGTGCCGATGCGGTCGGCGCAGGCGATGTAGAGCGAGTTGGAATGGGCGGCGCCCATGGCGAGGATGTTGGCCATCGCCTCGCGGCCCTCCGCCTGGCCGGGGATCGGCACCCAGTTGGTCGGCACGCAGACGATGTCCGCGCCCTGCAGCGCCTGCAGCCGATACGTCTCCGGGAACCAGCCGTCGTAGCAGATGGCGACGCCGATCCGCCCCAGCGGGGTCTGGAACACCGGGAAGCCGTTATTGCCGGGCTCGAAGAACAGGTTCTCGTTGCCCCACAGATGCATCTTGCGATAGGTGCCGATATGCCCATCGGGGCCGATCACCACCGCGCTGTTATAGAGCGCGGTGCCCGCGCGCTCGGTGATGCCGGCGACGATGTGCAGGCCGCGCGCGGCGGCGATCTGCGCCCAGGCCAGGCAGGTCGGGCCGTCGGGAATGGTCTCGGCGAGCGAGAACGCTTCCTCGCGGGTCTCGAACACGTAGCCGGTATTGGCCAGCTCCGGCAGCACGATCAGCTTGGCCCCCTCGTCGGCGGCCCGGGCGATCAGGTCGAGCGAATGGGCGACGTTGGCGCTGGTGTCGCCGAAGCGCGGCTCCATCTGGATGCAGGCGACGCGGACAAGGCTTGAGACCGGCATGGAGGCACACCTCTGCGATCGCCGCGATGGCCCGCAGCGTGAAAACAAAAAGCCCCCGGCAGTGCCTTTCGGCACCATCGAGGGCTGCATAGCCTGGATGTAGGGCGGCAACGCTGCCGCCACGCTCACAAAGCGTTGGACCTATGGAAGCGCAGCGGCGGGGCCCTGTCAAGCGTCAATGCACGGGATAAAGGCATGGCTTCATTTGCCCAGGACTTAGGCAACAGGCCTTACTTGTCCGGCTCGCCGTCGCGGTCGAGTTCCGCCAGCATGGCGTGGGCGTTGATGATCGAGCCGGCGATGGTGCCGATCGGCACCCGCTTGGCGGTCGCCTGCTTGCGCAGGAACTGATAGGCGTCGTCCTCGGAGAGGTTGCGCAGGCCCATCAAGAGCCGCGTCGCCTTCTCGACATCGCGGCGGGTGCGCAGCGTGTCTTCCAGCTTGCCGATCTTGGCCAGCAGCCGCCCCTCATAACCGCGCTGCGACAGCGCCAGCACGAGGCTGGAGAGCACGCCGGAGGCACGGATCGGGCGCACCAGCACGCCATGCGCGCTGGAATCCAGCAGCGCCTTCAGCACGGTCGGGTTCTCATAGTCGACGATGGCGATATGGGCGATGGCAAGGTCCGCCATCCGCCATGGCATCGAACTGCGTGTGTCGCGGTCGAGCAGGAAGAACACCGCGTCGAGCGGCAGCGGCAGCTGCGAGGGCGGAGGCCAGACCACCTGCACCTGGCAGCCGATGCGCTGGAGCTGGCGCACCAGATCGTCGCCATCCTGGTCGCGCGGATGCACCACGGCGACGCGCGTGTTGCGCAGGTTCTGGATGAGCTGCGAGGCGCTCATGCCGGCCGCCCGCCGGCGTTCTCCGGCGCGTCCTCACGCATGGTCGTAGATGTGGTCGACGAGGTAGGGGTCGGGCTTCACCGGCGCCTTGGCCTCCCACACCACGTCAAAATCGCCATGCTCGTTCACCATGCCGATGCGCGGCAGCAGATAGGTGTGGTTGTTGTCGGGGTCGATGCGGATGCGGCCCTGCGGCGCGTCGTACTCGGTGCCGAGCGCGGCGTCGACCAGGCGCTGGGTGTCGAGCGACTTCGCCCGGGCCAGCGCATCGGCAAAGAGATGGATCTGGAAATAGGCCGCCTCCGCATACATCGTCACCGCCGCGTCGCGGCCGAAGCGGGCCCGGTAGGCGGCGACGAAGCGGCGATTGGCCGGGGTGTCGACGGTGGAGAAATAGGGCGCCGAGGTGATGTGGCCAACGCACAGTTCCGGCCCGATGGCGCGGATCTCGCCTTCCGCCATGGTGAGGCTGGCGATGGGCATGGTGCGCGGGTCGAGCCCTGCCTCGCGGAAGATGCGGTAGAGCAGGTGCGCGCCCTGGCCGACAACGGTGGAGAACACGACGGAGGGCGCGCGGCGGCGGATATCCTCCACCACGCGGCGGATCTGGTCTTCGTGCGGCTGCTCCGGCACATAGGCTTCCGCCACCACCTCGCCGCCCTCGCGCGAGACGAGGTCGCGCATGATGCGGTTGGATTCGCGAGGGTAGATGTAGTCCGAGCCGACAAGGTAGAAGCGCGGCCCGAAGCGGGACAGCAGATGCCGCGCGAGCTGCAGGCTGTTCTGGTTCGGCGCCGCCCCGGTGTAGATCACGTTCGGCGAGTACTCGAAGCCCTCATAGAGCGAGGGGTACCAGAGTAGAGCGTTGCGGCGCTCCACCGTGGCGAGGATCGCCTTGCGGCAGGAGGAGGTGCAGCAGCCGAAGATGGTGCTGATGCCGTCCTCGGTCAGCAGCCGCTCGGCGGAGCGGCGATAAAGCTCGGGGCTCGATTCCGGGTCGTAGCACACCGGCTCGATCGGCCGGCCGAGAACGCCGCCAGCGAGGTTGATCTCCTCGATGGCGAGGGCCGTGCCGCGAAAATGCTCGGTCTCCGGCTCGCGCATGTGCCCCTTGCGGGAGAACAGCACGCCGACCCGCCAGGGCGTGCCCGAGGCACCGGAACCGTTCTCTGCGCTGCCGAATGTCGTCACCGGCCTGCCCTTGCCCTGTTGCCGCCCGCGCGTCCCGCACCCGGCGCCCGGTCCGGGATTTCCGCGACGCCGGGCCGGCCCGTTTTGGCGCGCGGGCACGCGGCAGGTCAAGTGCGCGCGTCCGGCAAGGCCCATCGGGGAGGCAGGATGCTGATTTATCGGGCGGCCATTCTGGCAAAAATGACATTAAGCCGGAAGCTGAGCCAAGAACATCATCGTCACGCGGCTGATGTGGGCACGGCAACGGCAAGAAGTGATCAGATGACGTGTCAAAAGCGTCATTATAAGCGTTGCGTTCGCCCCGCCGCATGGGCAGGCTGTAAACCTGCGCCCTATTTCGCCTTGTCTCGCAGCACGGGGCAATTTCTCATGGCGCCAATATCTCGAATATTCGGGAACCGGAGAGCGCACATGCCCACATTCTTCCGCAACGGCGTCGATCGTCGCAACTTCCTCAAGACCACGGCGGTGGCGGCCGGCGGCCTTGTCGCCATGCCCTATGTCGCCACCCGCGCCATTGCGGCGCCGCTGAAGACGGTGAATTTCAGCGAGGCAGTGCACAATCTCGGTTACATCAACCTTTATGTCGGCATGCATGACGGCATCTTCGAGAAGCACGGGCTCGACATGAAGGTTTCCGCCGCCGGCGGCGACACCCAGACCTTTGCCGCCGTGCTCGGCGGTTCGGCCGATTTCGCCATCGGCGACGCCACCATGGCGCAGATTTCGCGCGAGAATGGCGGGCCCGGCGTCGTCGTCGGCACGGTGGTGCAGCGCGCGCATTATTTCGGCGTGTCGAAGACCATGGAGCCCTTCACCGATCCGAAGGACCTGAAGGGCAAGAAGGTCGTCACCTCGCCTGAGCCCAACACCAATTATTCCGTGACCAAGCGCATGGTCGAGCAGGCCGGCCTCAAGCTCGGCACCGATGTCACCATCGTCCCGGTCAGCCCCGGCACCGAGATCGGCGCCATGCTGGCGGGCCAGGCCGACATGGCGGTCGCCTACCAGCCGAGCGTCGCCGCCGCCGAGGCGCAGGGCTCCAAGGTGGTGTTCGACTTCTCGAACTATATCGGCCCGTTCTGCAATACCGGCATCATGGTGCTGCCCACCACCATCGCCAAGGACCCGGAAATGGTGCAGGCGCTGGTCACGGCGTTCGAGGAAGCCTCGCGCAAGACCTATGCCGACCCGGCCTTCGCCAAGAAAGTGGCGCGGCTCGAATTCCCCGACCTGCCGGGTGAGGTCGTCGACAAGGCGATCGACGCCCAGCTGAAATATCTCATCCCGGCGCAGTCGGTCGTCACCAAGCCTGACCAGTGGAAGAACCTGATGGACATGCAGATCTACCTCGGCAACATCAAGGGCACGGTAAGCTTCGACCAGATCATCGACAATTCCTTCGCCGACAAGGCCGTCAAGCAGCTCGGGTGAGCACGGTGGCCTCTCCCGCCCTCGCGGCGAAGGCGGGTGCGCCGGCGGCAGCCGGCGTCCCCCCGCTCAAGGTCGAGCACGTGGCCAAGAGCTTCGATGCCGACGGGCGGGTCGTCCCTGTTATCGGCGACCTGTCCCTGACGCTGAACGAGGGCGAGATCGTCGCTATCGTCGGCCCCTCCGGCTGCGGCAAGACCACGCTGCTCAACACGCTGTGCGGCCTCATCGCCCCCGATTCCGGCCGGGTGAGCTGGTTCGGCGAGGCGATGTCCGGCCAGCCCGCCGGCGTCGGCTACATGTTGCAGAAGGACCTGCTGCTGCCCTGGCGGACGGCGCTGCGCAACGTGATGCTCGGGCTGGAGATACGCGGCGTGCCGGCCTCCGAAGCCGAGGAGCGCAGCCATGTGATGCTCGACAAGCTCGGCCTGCATGGTTTCGCCGACCATTACCCCACCACGCTGTCGGGCGGCATGCGCCAGCGCGTGGCGCTGGCCCGCACGCTGGTGAACGAGCCCGACGTGCTGCTGCTCGACGAGCCTTTCGCCGCGCTCGACTTCCAGACCAAGCTGCTGATCGAGAGCGACACTGCCAAGCTGGTGCGCGAGAGCCGGCGCTCGGTGCTGCTCATCACCCATGACATCGAGGAGGCGGTCTCCATCGCCGACCGGGTGATCGTGCTGAGCAAGCGCCCGACGCGGGTGAAGGCGGTCTACGACATCGCACTCGGCACCGAGCGCACCGACATGATCGCCGCCCGCGAGAGCGCGGGCTTCGTGGATTATGTCCGGCGCATCTGGTCCGATCTCGACGTGACGCGGAACTAGGAGGAACGCCATGAACGGTTCCCCCCCTCCGCCGCGCGCCGGCGCCCCTGCTGGTGTCGACGCCGCGGCGCACGCCGCCGCCGAAGACGCTGCCAGCATGCGCCTGGCGGCGCACCGGCGCTCGCGCCTGCGCGCCAGCCTGCTGGTGCTGGCGAGCCAGATTGCGCTGCTGGCGGCCTTCATCGCCTTCTGGGAATACATGACCGCCTTCGACAAGCAGGCGGCCTTCATGTTCGGCTCGCCCTCCGCCATCGGCGGCTTTCTGCTGACCATGGCGCGCGACGGCAGCCTGTGGCGCGACACCTATGTGACCGGGGTGGAGACGCTGCTCGGCTTTCTGGTGGGGAACGTCATCGGCACGCTGGTCGGGCTGTCGCTGTGGTATTCGCGCTTCGTCTCGCGGGTCATCGAGCCCTTCGTCATCGCGCTCGGCTCGATCCCGATCATCGCGCTGGCGCCGATCATCATCATCTGGTTCGGCACCGGGCTGACCTCCAAGATCGCCATGTCGACGCTCTCCGTGGTCATCGTGGCGCTGGTGACGTCCTACAAGGGCGCGGTCGGGGTCGATGACGACCAGATCAACCTGATGCGGACGCTCGGCGCCTCGAAGTTCCAGATCTTCCGCAAGCTGGTGGTGCCGGCCTCGTTGAGCGATATCTTCGCCGGCTTCCGGCTCACCGTCGGCTTCGCCCTCATCGGCGCCATCGTCGGCGAGTTCATGTCGTCCTCGGAAGGGCTCGGCCACGCCATCTTCAAGGCCGGCTCGCTCTACATCATCCCCAAGGTGTTCGCCGCGCTGGTCGCCACCATCGCGCTCGCGCTTGTCCTAACCTTCATCGTCGGAAAGGTCGAAAAGCTGCTCATGCCCTGGCGCCGCCTGGGCTGAGAGGTGTTTCGACCGTCCGCGTCAGTGCCCAGAGGAGTGACCATGAACCAGCGTGTCAGCAAGGCCGGCAACATCAAATACGCCCTGTCGGCGAACGATGCCTTTGTCGCGGCTGTCTCGCCCGGCGAGACCTTCGTCGTCGAATGCGCCATCAACGCCAATGACGGCACCATCCGCCATCTCGGCCAGCAGCTCACCGAAGCGGATGTCGACCTGCCCTTCGTCAACGGCGCCACCGGGCCGATCGAGGTGAAGGGTGCCAAGCGCGGCGACATGCTGAAGCTGGAGATCATCGGCATGGAGCTCGACACGCTCGGCTTCACCGCGTTGTGGCCGGGCATCGGCATGTTCCCGGACTGGGTGCGGCAGAAGGAGTTCGGCCATCTCACCCGCGTCGTCGAGGTGAAGGACGGGATCGTCCACTGGAGCGACAAGGTGAAGCTGCCGGTGCGCCCGATGATCGGCGTCGCCGGTGTCGCGCCTGTCCATGGCGGCGTGCTCACCGTCGACAACGGCACCCATGGCGGAAATCTCGACGTGCAGGAGATCACCCCCGGCAACAGTGTGATGTTCCGCGTCAACCATGACGGTGCCCATCTCTTCCTCGGCGATTGCCACGCGCTGCAGGGCGATGGCGAGGCCAATGGCATGGGCGCCATCGAGATCGGCGCCACGCTCACCGTGCGGGTGATGCTGGAGGAGGCGCCGAAGCGGCTCAATCACCCCCGCATCGAAACCCCGACGCATATCTGCACGCTCGGCTGCGCCCGCCCGCTTGAGGACGCCATGCGGATCGCCTTCCAGGAGATGATCTACTGGCTGGAGGACGACTACGGCATCCCGGCGGCGGAAGGCTACATGCTGCTCGGCCAGATCGCCGAGGCCCGCTGCACGCAGGTGGTGAATCCCAAATACACCTATATCTGCAAGGTCGACAAAAGCGTGCTCGCCCAGTTCGCCGGCTAGCGTGCGATCCGATCAGATCGGATCAATCTGATCGGTCAGTCGCCCTCTAACTCCATGATAGAGAACGCGTTATCCGCTCAACTTGCGTTGCAAGCTGATCGGCGCGTGCTCCAGGTCAGCGCGGGGAGGCGGCGGCGGGGAAGGCGACCACGTTTTCCTCCCGCCGCGCCAGCTCGCCGGCGATCTCCACCAGCTGGTGCGGGGTGAAGGGCTTGCCGATGACAGGGGCGTGGCCGAAGGCGGCGGGCAGGCTCTCGCGGCCATAGCCGCTGACGAAGGCGAAGCGAATGCCGCGCCGGGTCAGCGCGGCGGCCAGCGCATCCACCGGCTTGCCGTGGAGATTGCCATCGAGCAGGGCGGCGTGGAAGTTCTCGCCCTCGATCATCGCCAGCGCCTCCTCGACCGTGCGCGCCGGGCCGCACACCGTGGCGCCGGCATCTTCGAGAACCGCGATGAGTTCGAGTGCCACGAGTGCCTCGTCCTCGACCACCAGAATGCGGCAGCCATCGAGCGCCTGCGCCCCGCGCGACGGGACGGCCCCGCCGGTGGCCGGCGCCCGTGCCGTCCGCTCCGCGCTCGGGGTGGCAGGGCCGTCGAGCTTCATCGCGAGGTCCCAGACCACGCCGTCGCTGCGGAAGGAGACCGACGAGGTGCCGCCGTCCGATTTCATGCTGCTGTCGATGAGGGTCGAACCGAAGCCGCGCTTGAGCGGCGCCTGCACCGGCGGGCCGCCGCTTTCCTGCCAGCGCAGCTGAAGCTGCTCGCCCTCCACAGACCATTCCAGCACGACCCGGCCGGTGGGCCGGGAGAAGGCGCCGTATTTGAGCGCATTGGTCGCCAGCTCGTGCAGGATCAGCGCCAGCCGCAGCGCCGGCTGCGGCAGCAGCTGCACCCGGGGGCCGCTGGCGTGGAGCCGCGCGGGATCGACCGCGCCGAGACGAAGCTGGTCATGGACGAGGTCCATGAGGTCGGCCCCCTGCCAGGTGCGGTCGCTCAGCATGCCATGGGCGCGCGCCAGCGCCTGGATGCGGCCGGAGAAGGTGTCGGAGAACTGGTCGGGATTGCGGGTATGGCGCAGGGTCTGGGTCGCGATGGCCTGCACGCTGGCCAGCGTGTTCTTCACCCGGTGGTTCAGTTCCCCAATGAGCAGAAGCTGGGTCTCTTCGGCGCGGCGGCGGTCGGTGATGTCGAGAATCTGCACGCTCAGCGAGACCGGCGTGCCGTCCGGGCGGCGCAGCACCGAGCTGTACCATTCGCAGTCGAGCATGCTGCCGTCGCGGGCGCGGCAGCGCACCGTGTCGTGCCCGCGCTGGTGCGAGGTGTCCGCCATCGAGGCGGAGAACAGCGTGACCAGATCGGCGATGCAGCTGTCCGGCATCCAGCCGAGTTCGGCGAGCGGATGGCCGATCATCTCCGGCGCGGTCCAGCCGAACATGCGCTCGGCGCCCTTGGACCAGCCGAGCAGCCGCATGTCCGGGTCGAACTCGACAATGGCGAGCGGCGAATTGTCGGTGTGCGCCTGAAGCCGGTCGAGCGCGCCCTTCAGCTCCGCCGCGGCGGTGGCCAGCGCGTTCTTTTGCAAGGCCAGCTGCTCATGCTGGCGGGCAATGGAGAAGAACACATCGGCCTTGCTCTTGAGGATCAGCGGGTCGATCGGCTTGTAGATGAAATCGACCGCACCGGCCTCGTAGCCCTTGAAGCGGCGGCCCTCATCGGTAGCGGCGGCGGTGACGAAGATGATCGGCACGCGCCGCGTGCGCCCGGTGCCGCGCATCATCTCGGCCAGCTCGAAGCCGTCCATGTCCGGCATCTGCACGTCGAGCAAGGCGAGGGCGAAATCGTGCTCCAGCAGAAGCTCCAGCGCCTCGATCCCGGAGCGAGCCTTGTAGAGGGCCAGCCCGTCGCGCTTGAGCAGAGCCTCCAGCGCGCGCAGATTTTCCGGGATATCGTCGACAAGGAGGAATTTAACCGGCTCAGGCGACGCCATGGCGGGCCTCCATCGGCGCCACCATCGCCAGCCGGCGATAGATGCGCTCATCGGGTGCGAAGAACGCGAAGGCGTCGGCATGCTCGGAGAAGCGCAGGCTCTCATTCATGCCGAGCCCCAGGAAACCGCCGCGCGTGAGCGACTCCCTGAACAGCCCCAGGGCCCTGTCCTGCAGGCTTGAGTCGAAATAGATGAGCACGTTGCGGCAGGAGATCAGGTGCATCTCGGAAAACACCTGATCGGAGGCGAGGCTGTGCTCGGCGAACACGGTGCGCGCGCGCAGCGACTTGTCGAACACCGCCCCGCCATAGGCAGCGGTGTAATAGTCCGACAGCGAGGAGCGCCCGCCGGCCTTGCGGTGGTTCTCGGTGAAGAGGGGGATGCGGTCGAGTTCGTAGATGCCCAGTTCGGCCCGGGCCAGCGCCACCGGGTTGATCTCGGTGGCGTAGAACATGGTGCGCGCTTCCAGCCCCTCCTCGCGGAAGAGGATCGCCAGCGAGTAGAGTTCCTCCCCGGCGCTGCACCCCGCTACCCAGACCTTGAGCGAGGGGAAGGTGCGCAGATGCGGGATCACCTCCTCGCGCAGGGTGCGGAAATAGGTCGGGTCGCGGAACATCTCGCTCACCTGCACGGTGAGGCAGTCGATCATGATCGGCAGCAGCTCGGGTTCGCGCAGCAGCCGCGCCTGCACATGAGAAAGCGTGTCGCAGTGCAGCCGCTGGCGCAGTAATTCGGCCCGCCGGCTCAGCGAGGAGCGCGAATAGGAGCGGAAATCATAGTGGTAGCGGCGATGGATCGCCTCGACCAGCAGGTCGAGCTCGATCTTCTCGCTCACGCTGGAGAGGCCGGTCATCGCGACATCCACACCCGGGCGAGGGACAGCAGCTTGTCCACGTCCAGCGGCTTGGCGAGGTAGTCGTTGGCGCCGGCCGCCAGGCACTGCTCCTGGTCGTCCGCCATCGCCTTGGCGGTGAGCATGATGACCGGCAGTGTCTCCCAGCCCGGCCGCCGACGGATCTCGCGTGTGGCGGTGAGGCCGTCCATCTCCGGCATCATCACGTCCATCAGCACGAGGTCGATCGGCTCGCCTCCCTCTGCCTTCTCCAAAAGTTCGAGTGCTTCCCGGCCATTGCGGGCGATCTGCACCCGGGCGCCGTGCGGTTCGAAAATGCTGGTCAGGGCGAAGACGTTGCGCACATCGTCCTCCACCACGAGGATGTGGCGGCCTTCGAGGCGGGCGTCGCGGTTGAGCGAGGTGGCGAGCAGCTTCTGCTGCTGCACCGGCAGGTCGGACACCACCTGATGCAGGAACAGCGTCACTTCGTCGATCAGCCGCTCCGGCGATTTCGCGCCCTTGATGATGATCGACTTGGAGTAGCGGCGCAGCCGAAGCTCCTCGGCATCGGTAAGTTCGCGCGCGGTGTAGACGATGACCGGCGGGAACGCCGCCGCCTCGTTGTCGGCGAGCCGGCTCAGCAGATCGAAGCCGGTGGCGTCCGGCAGCGTCATGTCGAGCACCATGCAATCGAAGGTCTCGCTTTCCAGCCGGGCCAGCGCTTCGGCGGCGGTGGCGGCGCCAAGCGTCTCGACCTCCTTGGCGGAGAGAAGCTCGCTCAGGCCCCGCAGCTGGGCGGGGTCGTCCTCGACGATCAGGATGCGGCGCAGCTGGCGCGCCATGCGGAATTCGAGGCGCTCCAGCGCCTGCACCAACTCGTCGCGCTTGACCGGCTTCATCATGTAGCTGACCGCGCCATAGGCCATGGCGGTCTGCTCGTAGTCGCTGGCGGAGACCACATGCACCGCGATGTGGCGGGTGCGGGCGTCGTGCTTCAGCCGGTCGAGAACCGTGAGGCCGGAATGGTCGGGCAGCCCCATGTCGAGCACCACCGCGTGCGGCAGATATTGCCGCGCGGCGATCACCCCGTCATCGGCGGTCGCGGTGACGATGCACTGGAAGCCGAGCTCATGGGCGAGATCGAGCAGGATACGGGCGAAGGCGAGGTCGTCCTCCACCACCAGGATGAGCCGCGAGCCGGCGGTCAGGCGCGTCCGGTCGTCGTCGATGCCGGCCGGCGGCCGGGCGGAGAGGCCGGTCGTCTCGTCGGTCGGCGCCGGCTGTGGCGCCTCACGGCGGACGGCAGGGCTGCGGCGGCCCGAGCGGGCGGGGGGCGCCGGGCTGGCGCTGTCGACGACGATACCGCGGAAGCGGGTCGGCACCACCAGGCTGAAGGTGCTGCCTTCGCCCAGCCGGCTTTCCAGCTGGATTTCGCCGCCGAGCAGAATGGTGAGCTCGCGGGAAATGGACAGGCCGAGCCCGGTGCCGCCATAGCGGCGATCAATGGTCCCGTCGGCCTGCTGGAAGGCCTCGAAGATCGCCTCCTGCTGTTCCTCGGCGATGCCGATGCCGGAATCGCGGACCGAGAAGACGAGGAGGTCGCCGGGCGCCGCCTGAACGGAAAGAACCACCTCGCCCTGCGCGGTGAACTTGACCGCGTTGGAAAGGAAGTTCTTGAGTACCTGTTCGAGGCGCTGGGGGTCGCTTTCCAGCAACTGCGGCACCTGCGGCCCGATCTCGGCCCGCAGGGCGACGCTCTTCTGCGCCGCCTGCGGCTCGAAGCTGCGGATGAGCTTCTCGGCGAGGCCCGCGATCTCCACCTGCTGGGGCCTCAGCTCCAGCTTGCCGGCTTCGATCTTCGACAGGTCGAGAATGTCGTTGATGAGGGTGAGAAGGTCATTGCCCGAGGTTTCGATCATCTGGGCGAAGCCCACCTGATCCTCGGTCAGATTGCCGTGCCGGTTCTCGCCCAGCAACCGCGCCATGATGAGCAGCGCGTTCAGCGGCGTGCGCAGCTCATGCGACATGTTGGCGAGGAATTCGGACTTGTAGCGGCTGGCGGTGGCGAGGTCGTTCGCCCGCTCCTTCAGCGCGCCCTGGGTGCGGGCGAGATCGTCGCGCTGGGCTTCCAGCAGCTGGGTCTGCTCCTCCAGCTGGGCGTTGGATTCCTCCAGCTCCGCCTGCTGCCGCTCCAGCCGGCGCTGCGAATCCTGCAGGGCCTGGCTCTGCTCGTTCAGTTCCTCGTTCGCGGCGGTCAGCTCCTCGCCATGGGCGCGCAGCTCTTCCGCCTGCCGACGGGTTTCCTCCAGCAGTTCCTCCAGCCGGGTGCGGTACTGCGCCGAGCGCAGCGCGACGCCGACCACGCCGGCGGTGCGCTCCAGAAACTCCAGCGCCTCGATGCCCGGCTTGCGGCGGAAGCCGAGTTCGAGCACGCCATTGACCTCGTCATCCTCGCGGGTCGGGGTTAGCAGCAGCCAGTCCGGCTTGGCCTTGCCCAGCGACGAGCCGAAATAGAGATAGCCCTCGGGCACGGTATCAACGGTGAAGCTGCGCTTGTCGGCGATGACCTGGCCGACAAGGCCGTCGCCCCGGCGAATGCGGGCCGGAACGGGCGCTTCGGCCGGCACGCCATAGCTCGCGGCACGGGCGAAGGCGTCGCTGTCGCGGATATAAAAGAGAGCGGCCTGCGCGCCCAGGCGCTCGGCGAGGAAAGTGAGGACGCGCTCCCCCAGCTCCCGGCTGGACAGGTCGCCCATCATCCGGCGCGAGAGATCGACCTGCGCCGTGCGGATCCATTCCTCGCGGCGAACGGCGAGCTTGTTGCGGATGAAGAAAAAGCCCGTCGCCGCCAGTATCCACACCGTGGTGATGCCCATGGAGCGGTTGAGAAGGGCGATGCTGGGGTCGATGCCGGCTCTGTCGACCAGAAAGCCCGTTACGATGACGCCGGTGACGGCGGCGGCGGTGACGAGCGGCACAAAGGTGCGCAAGGCGAGATAGGCCAACACCACCGGAATGAAGTAGATGACCCACACGGCCACGCCGAGCGGAAACGAAAGATCCGCCAGAAACACCAGCGCGGTGAGCGCCGCGAGAATGGCATAGAGAAGCATCGGCTTCTCCCCGAGCGCCCTGAACTGCACGCCGCCATCACTCCCCTGAAAAGACGACACGAAGCGGGCCACGCCATCGCTGGCGCCACGGTTGCCACGCGCCGGCGCATTCGCCCGGCGCCCATAAACTGCCCTGCGCCCCAAAGGTTCCGGGCGTGGCAAAACTTTTTTGCTGGCCGGGAATGCGGCCGGCGCCGCTTACGCCGGAATGCGGTCGGCTTCGGTGAACTGGGTCCGTACCATGCGTGCGTAGAGCCCACCCCGGTCCAGCAATTCGGCATGCTTGCCCTGCTCGGCGACGCCCTCGCGGGTGACGACGACGATGCGGTCGGCGGTGCGGATGGTCGACAGGCGGTGGGCGATGATCAGCGTGGTGCGGCCCACCGAGAGCGCCGCCAGCGCGCGCTGGATTTCCCACTCGGTTTCGCTGTCGAGCGCCGAGGTCGCCTCGTCCAGGATGAGGATGGGCGGGTCCTTGAGGAACATGCGGGCGATGGCGAGCCGCTGCTTCTGCCCGCCCGAGAGCTTAACCCCGCGTTCGCCGATCACCGTGTCGAGACCGAGCGGCAGCTCGGCGAGCAGGCCGTCGAGCTGCGCCCGGCGCGCCGCCTCGCGGATCGCGGCTTCGCTGGCGTCCAGCCGGCCATAGGCTATGTTCTCGCGGATCGTGCCGCCGAACAGGAACACGTCCTGCTGGACGATGCCGATGTTCCGCCGCAGCGAATCGAGGCTCACATCGCGTATGTCGTTGCCGTCTATGGTGATGCGGCCGCCGGTGACGTCGTAGAAGCGGGGCAGCAACGAGCACAGCGTGGTCTTGCCGGCGCCGGAGGGGCCGACGAAGGCGACGCTCTCGCCGGCGCGGATGTCGAGGTCGATCCCCTTCAGCACCGGCGCCGCCGGGCCATAGGCAAAGCGCACGCCCTCATAGCGGATGGCGCCCTTCACATTGGCCAGCCCGACCGCGCCGGGACGGTCGGCCACATCAGGCCGTGTGGCGAGGAAGTCGAGATAGGAGCGCAGCCCGGCAATGCCCTTGGGGTACACCTCCATGACGGCGGCGATCTTCTCCAGCGGCCGGAAGAACACCCCGACCAGCAGGAGAAAACCGACGAAGCCGCCATTCGTCAGCTCGCCGCGCAGCACGAACCAGGTGCCGGCCAGCATGATGACGACCTGGGTCAGCCGCATGCCGAGATAGGAGAGCGAGGCATTGGCCGCCAGCAGCCGGTAGGCCTCCAGCTTGGTGCTGCGGTAGCTGGCGTTCTCCACCGCGAACAGCCGGCTCTCATGTTCCTCGTTGGCGAAGGACTGCACCACGCGGATGCCGCCGATATTCTCCTCGATCCGGGCATTGAAGGCGCCGACGCGGCCGAACAAGGCGCGGAAATTCTCCGTCATCCGTCGCCCGTAGCGGGTGGTGATCAGCGCGCTGGCGGGAACGATGATGGCGGTGAGAATGGCAAGCTCGACATTGACGCTCAGCATCACCGCGAAGGCGCCGATGAAGGTCATCACCGCGATGAACACGTCCTCGGGGCCGTGATGGGCGACCTCGCCGATCTCTTCGAGGTCCTTGGTGAGCTTGGCCACGAGATGCCCGGTCTTGTGGTTGTCGAAGAAGGAGAAGGACAGCTTCTGCACATGGTCGAAGGCGCGGCGGCGCATCTCGGTCTCGATGTTGATGCCGAGCATGTGTCCCCAATAGGTGACGATGGCCATCAGCGCCGCATTGAGCAAATAGATCACCAGCAGGCCCACCGCCGCCCACACAATGAGGTGCCAGTCCTGCCCCGGTAGCAGGTGGTCGATGAACAGCTTCACCGCCAGCGGGAAGCCGAGCTCCATCAGGCCGGACACCACCGCGCAGGAAAAATCGAGCATGAACAGCCCCTTATAGGGGGCGTAATAGGTCAGGAAAGGCCGGATGAGCTGCATGATGGATCGCTTATAGCGGCCTCAGTCGGCCAGATCGATACCCGGATGGCCAAGCCGCCAATAGGCGGCGATGGCGCACCGGCGCTTGGCGAGGCCGCGCTCGCCGGTGACAAGGCGTCGAAGCGCCCGCGCTGTCTTCTGCTCGCAGCCCGCCCATACGTGCACCTCGTCCCCGTCTGGCGGAAAGCGGACGGCACGCACCGCCTGTTCCAGCCGATCGCCGGTGCCGGGGGCGGCACCGTCGCGGTGCAGCCATTGCACGTCGAGCCGGGCGGGGGAAGGCAACGGCTGGTGCTCGCGCGCATCCGCCACTTCCAGCCGGATCACCGCCTCGGCATCGGCGGGAAGGGCGGCCGCCATGCGGGCAATGGCCGGCAGCGCGGTCTCATCGCCGGCCAGCAGGTACCAGCGGGCAGGCGGCAGGCCGGCGCCGCCGGGGCCGAGCAGGCCGACCCGGTCGCCGGCATGGACCCGGCGGGCCCAGTCCGCCCCCGGCGTGGCAAGGCCGGGATGCTGCATCACGTCGAGCGCGATTTCGCCGCGCGCGTTGTCGACCTCCCGCACCGTGTAGACGCGCGGTGTCAGCGCGTCCGCGTCGGTAGGCCAGATCGTGCGCCCGTCCGGCGCCGTGTGCGGCCAGACCGGATCGCGGCCGGCAGGGGGAATGAGCACCCGCACATGCAGCCCGCCGGCGGCGAAATGCGCGGCGTCGCCTTCCAGCACCACGCGACGCATCAGGGGCGTCAACTGCCGGGTCGAGGCGACGCGCATCTCGCGGAAATAGGGCAGGGACGGGTTGCCCGCGCCATGGCCTTCCCAGGCGAAGGCGGCAACGGTGCCGGCCGCCGCCGCATGGATGTGCTCGGCCAGCTGCATCTTGAGCACCGCCAGCCGGTCCTCGCTGGCGCTGCGGGCGCGCAGGCCGAGACGGCCGGCCTCGATGGCGAGATCGACCTCGCCGCACCAGTTCTCCAGCCGGGCGGTGCCGGGCGCGCGGTGTCGGGTCGCCTCCGGTTCGAGCCGGTCGCACAGAAGGGCAAGCAGGTCGGCCGGCGCCGTGCAGGGTATGTGGGCATAAGCGGTGAAACGGTCAGCCATGCCGGCGTCCTCCTCTTTGCAGCAGCCAGATCAGGTAGGGGCCGCCGACCAGCGCCGCGAGCAGGCCGGTGGGCAGCTGATAGGGAAAGGCCAGCATGCGGGCCAGCCAGTCGGCAAGAAGCAGCACTCCCGCGCCGATCAGTGCCGAGGCGAAGACGAAGGCGCGGCCGGAGACAAATCCGGAGAGGCGGGCCAGATGCGGGCCGATCAAGCCGACGAGGCTCAGCGGGCCGACGAAGAACGCGGCCACCCCGGTCATCAGCGCCGCCAGCAAAGTGAGAATGAGCTGGCTGGCGCCGACCGGCACGCCGAGCGAGGCGCTGACCCCCGCGCCGAGCGGCAGGATGTCCAGCCAGCGGCCGAGAACGGCGACCGGCAACAGCAGCACCAGCGCGCAGGCCGCGAGCATCCAGGCCTCATTGGCCCCGACCTTGTCGGTGGAACCGGACATCCAGGCCAGCAGCCGGAAGCTGCCGGGCCCGCCGGCGGCAAAGACGGCGGAGAGGATGGCGAGCCCGGTGCAGCCCAGCGCGATGCCGCACAGAAGCAGCCTTTCCGCCGCGAATCCGGTCCACGCCGCCATCAGCAGCACCAGCGCGAGTGCCCCGAGCGCCCCGCCGGCGCTGGCGGCGAGCAGCAGGGCGGCGCTCGGCGCGGGCGAGAGGGTGAGCGCTATGGCGAGCCCGACACCGGCGCCGGCGCTCACCCCCAGCACTTCCGGGCCGGCCAGCGGGTTGCCGGTCAGCCGCTGCATAATCGCGCCTGCCGCCCCGAGCAGCCCGCCCGCCGCCGCCGCCGCGACGATGCGGGGAATGCGGAAGGCCGCCAGCTCCGCCAGCAGCGGGCCGGTGGCGAGCGCCCAGCCCTCGAGATCGCGCCCGGCCAGCAGCGCGAGGGCGGCCATCAGCAGTGCCCCGGCCGCCAGCAGGACCAGGGCGCGCCCGGGTCGGCGAAGGCGGCGGGTGTGGCCCGTGGCCATGGGCTGGCGCGGCGCGGAGACCGGCAGGCGCGGCAGCAGCCAAAGCAGAAGCGGCCCGCCGAGCAGGCCAACCGCCGCGCCGGTGGGGATCAGGTCGCCACCGTCGCTGGCCGTCAGCTGCACGAGGCTGTCGGTGATCCACAGCATCAGCGCGCCGATCAGCGGCGAGGCGAGCAGCAGGGCGCCCGGTCGCCGCGCGCCGCCGAGGCGGGCGAAGGCGGGGGCGGCGAGGCCGACAAAGCCGATCACGCCCACCTGCGAGACGACGCTTGCCGCCAGCCAGACGGCCAGCGCGATGATGCCGAGCCGCATCCCCTGCACCGCCGCGCCGAGGCTGCGGGCGGCGGCATCGTCCAGCGTCATCAGGTCGAGCGGGCGCAGCAGCAGCAGGGCGGCCGCGGCGCCGAGCGCCAGCCTTGTACCGACCAGCAGCGCCGGCTGCCAGTTCTGCTGGTGCAGCGCACCGGCGCCCCAGATGAAGAGCGAGAATACATAGTCGCCGCGCGCCAGGATCAGCGCCGCGCTCATCGCCCCCGCCATCAGCGACAGCGTCATGCCGGCGACGACGACCGTGACCGGCTCGAAGCCGCGCCGCCAGCTCATCGCCAGGACCAGCGCCACGGCGACGATGCCGCCCGCAAACGCGGTGCCTTCGCGGGAGAAGGCGAGCAGCGCCGGCGCGAAGGCCATGGCGAGCGTCAGCGCCAGCTGGGCGCCGGCGGCGATGCCCAGTGTCGAGGGATCGGCGATCGGGTTGCGCAGCACACGCTGGAGCAGCGCGCCGGAAAGCCCCAGAGCCGCCCCCGCCAGCAGCGCCGTCGCCGCACGCGGCAGCAGGCTGTGCCAGAGCAGCAGTTGCTGCAGCGCTGGTGCGTCCGGGCCGGCCAGCGTCGGCTGGCGGGCCAGCACCAGCGCGAACAGCAGCGTACCGAGCAGGCCGAGCGCCAGCCCGATATGGAGCGGGCGCCGTCTGGCGGGTCGGGGAAGCGTCAGCTCAGCCAAGATCGCCCCCTCGGCCCGCCGCGTCGCCCTCGGCTCGCAGCGCTGCGCTCAGCAGCCGGGCGAAGCGGGCCGCCGCCGGCAGCCCGCCGAACGGGTCGACGCTGTCGAGAACGGCGAGGCGCCGGTCGCGGATATTGGGAAGGGCGTTCCACAGCACGCTCTGCCCGAGCACCCGCGCGGCGTCCGGCGGCACCGGGCGCAGGACGATGAGGAACGCTTCGGGAAAGCGCGCCAGCGCTTCCAGCCCGATGGGGGCGGAGGCGGCATAGGAGGTGCGCTCGCCCCAGGCATTGGCGAGGCCGAGACGCCCCAGCACTTCGCCGAACAGGCTGTCGGCGCCGAAGACGCGGAAATGGCGGGCATCGCCGAGATTGAGCACCAGCACGGGCCGGCCGGCGTGTCCGGCGAGGTTCGCGCGGTCCCGGACGAGCTGAGCGGTGACGTCGGCGATCAGCGCGCGGGCGGCATCCTCCCGCCCTGTCACTGCCCCGATCCGCACCGCTGCCGCCTCGGCACGCGCGAAAGGAGGATCGCCGGTACGGTAGATGGAAATGGTCTCCACCGGCGCGACAAGGCGCAGCTTCGGCTCCATCTCGGCGTAGTAGTTCGAGCTGAAGATGAGGCTGGGGCGGGCGAGCCTCAAAGCCTCGAAATTCGGCGCGCCGCGCAGGCCGATGTCGATCACGGAAGGCGGAACCGGCGGCTCCACCGCCACCGTGCGGAACAGCACCAGCTCGGCCGCGGCCACCGGCGTGATCCCCATGCCGAGCAGCGTCTCCAGCAGCGCCCAGTCGATTGTGGCCACCCGCAGCGCCGCTCCCTGCGCGCGGGCGCCCGGCGCCGCGAGCGTTGCTGCGGCCGCGAGCAGGGCGCGGCGGCTGAGCCCCGGCCCGGATCTCACAGCACGTAGCTCATCGGCGTGCCGCTGACGGGGTGCGCCATGACGCCCATGTCGAGCCCGTAGATCGCGCGCAGCCGTTCCGGCTCCATGATCTCATCACAGGGCCCATGGGCAAGGAGCCGGCCGCCGCGCAGCGCCAGCAGCGCGTCGCAGGTGCGGGCGGCGAGGTTGATGTCGTGCAGGATGACGATGACGGTCATGGCGCCGGCCTGCCCCGGCCCGCCGGCGGCCTCGCCGCCCAGCTCGCGCAATATGGCGAGCACCTCCATCTGGTGGGCGATGTCGAGCGCCGAGGTCGGCTCGTCGAGCAACAGGCAGCGCGCTCCTTGCGCCAGCATCAGCGCCAGCCAGGCGCGCTGGCGCTCGCCGCCGGACAGGCTGTCTACCGCGCGCTCGCGAAACGGGGCGAGCCCCGCCCGCTGGATCGCCGCTTCCACCCGCGCCTCGTCCTCGGGGCTGAAGCGGCCGAGCGCGCCGTGCCAGGGGTAGCGGCCGAGGCTGACCAGCTCGCGCACATTCATGCCGTCGGACGCGGGCATGAACTGCGGCATGTAGGCGACTTCGCGGGCGAAGGCGCGCCCGGACCACGCACCGAGCGGCCGATCGTCGAAGCGCAGTTCCCCGCTGCTGGGGGCGAGCTGGCGCGCCATCATCTTCAAAAGCGTGCTCTTGCCGGAGCCGTTCGGGCCGATCAGCCCGTAGACGCGCCCGGCCGGAAGGTCGAGCGTCAGGGGGCTGAGGATCGCCCGCTCGCCGAGCGTGAAGGCCACCTCGCACAGGGACCAGAGCGCGCCGGCCGGCGCTGGGCGGGCAGGGTCTACCATTTGTAGGAGAGAGTCCCGACCACGGTGCGGCCATCACCATAGTAGCAGCCGAAGAAGCCGCAACTGGCGACATAGGTCTCGTCGGCGATGTTGTTCACGTTGAGCTGGGCCTTGAAGGGGCCCTTCTCATAGTGGATGGCGGCATCGAACAGGGTATTGGAGCTGAGGAAGATGCTGTTGTCGTCCAGCGCGTAGCGATCCCCCACGAAGCGCACGCCGCCGCCGAAGCCGAAGCCGGCGAGCGTGCCCGAGGGAATGGTGTAGTCGAGCCAGACATTGGCCATGTTCTCCGGGACATTGGCCGGGCGGTTGCCGGCATACTGGCCCTCGGTGATCTCGGCGTTCATGTAGGTGTAATTGGCGATCAGGTTGAGCCCGTCCGCCAGTCCCGCCACGGCGGTGAACTCGAAGCCCCTGACGCTGACCTCGCCAAGCTGGGTCTCATAGCTGACGCCGTCGATCAGCTCCGTGGACACCACGTTGGACTGGGTGATGTCATAGCCGGCAATCGTGAAGAAGCCATTCCAGCCCACCGGCTGGTACTTCACGCCGGCCTCGAACTGCTCGCCCTGCATCGGCTGGAACGCGGCGCCGCCGAGCTGGGTCGGCATGTTGCCGATGACCGGCTCGAAGGAGGTGGAGTAGTTGAAATAGGGGGCGATGCCGTTGTCGAACAGATAGGTCAGGCCGACGCGGCCGGTGAAGGCGCTGTCGTCCTGGTTCTGCGCGGTGTCGCCGAAATTGGTCAGGCTGGTGGAATCGGTGGTCGCCCAGTCATGGCGCAGGCCGAGGGTGAGCAGCCAGTTCTGCAGCCGGATCTGGTCCTGCGCATAGATGCCGGTCTGGGAAATGGTGCCGTCCACATCGGCCGTGTACCAGGGCGCGGCCGAGCCGACCGGCTGGTTGTAGATCGGGAACAGGATGTTGATCGGCGACGCCGTGCCGAAATCGGTGGAGTTGGATTCGCTGTAGCGGCGATAGTCGACGCCGATCAGCACCCGATGGCTCAGCGCGCCGGTCTCGAACTTGCCGTGAAGCTGGCTGTCGAGATTGAAGGTCTGCTGGTCTTCGGAGTTGTCCGAGGAGCCACGGTCCGCCACGAAGGGGTTCGTGGTGCTCAGCGCGCTGTAATAGAGGCTATTATAGTCCCAATCGAGCACCGCATAACGGGCGTTCTGGCGGAACTCCCAGGTCTCGTTGAAGCGGTGCTTGAACTCGTAGCCGACGCTGCCGAAGGTGCGGTTGGAGTTGTCGTAGTCGGGATCGCCGAGGAAGAGGTTGCGCGGCAGCCGCAGGCCGCCATCGGCATCCACCGTGTACTGCACCGGCAGCCCGACCGGCGTGCCAGACTGGTCGTACTGGATGTTGGCCAGCACGGTGAGCGAGGTGTCGGTGGAGGGCTGCCAGGTCAGCGCCGGGGCGAAGAACAGGCGGTTATCGTCGACATGATCGGTCTGGGTGCCGCCGTCCCGCGCGAGGCCGGTGAAACGGTAGGCGAAATCGGAATGGTCCGGGATCACGCCGCCAATGTCGAAGCGGCCGGTGTAGCGGTCGAAGCTGCCTATTTCCGCCTGCACCTCGCCGAAATTGGTGAAGGTCGGGCGCTTGGAGATGAAGTCGATCAGGCCGCCGGGATTGCCCTGGCCGTAGAGCACGGAGGCGGGGCCGCGCAGCACGTCGATCCGCTCCATGCCGTAGGGGTCGATGGCCGTGGTCCCGGCCTCGCGCATCAGCTTCAGCCCGTTGAGATACATGCTGTTATCGGCGGCGAAGCCGCGGATGATCGGGTAGTCGAAGCGCGGGTCGGTGCCGAAGGGCTGGGAGACGACGCCCGCCGTGTAGTCGAGCGCTTGCCCGACATTCTGCACGGCGCGGGCGTCCATCTGGTCGCGCGTCACCACGGAGATCGACTGCGGAACCTCGATGAGCGGCGTGTCGGTCTTGGTGCCGGCGGTGCTGGTGCGGGCGACATAGCCGTCGACATCGGCGTTGGCCCGTTGACCTTCGATGTCCACCTGTTCGAGTTCGATCGCCACCGCGCCGTCCTGCGCCCGCGCCATGCTGGCCGGAACAAAAACCGCCGCGCTGCCCATCAGCAGCGACACCATCGAGAGGCCCAGCCGTTCGCGCATCATGGTACCCGCCTTAAAACAGTTGAGATGAATTATAAGAAGCGTTTCCCTCCGGCCTCAGGAAACACCGCTTCATATCAATGAACATCCAGCCGTTCTTGTCGCATCCTCTTGTATTTTGGACGATCGTGTTTTCTATTGCGCTTTGATCGAATGGATTTGGCGCCAGAATAAGGCGATTTGCTAGTTCATATCGATTCTAATCTATTAACCCCCGTATTGATCTTGGGGAATGGCGCGCAGGATGACATTCCAACCCCGCATGACCTCGTCGGTGGAAGGCATAACCCTTCTCGATGACCTGCACTGGCGGCGCTGGAACGGGATCATCGCCGATGTCTGGCATGTCGCCTGCGCGGCGGGGGCGCGCGGCCATTATGTCTCGCGCGACGCCCGGCTTTTCGTGGTGCTGGAGCGCGAGGGGGCGCGCTCGGATGTGCAGCTTTCCGCCGATGGCAGCACCCGCACGGTGCAGCGCGCCCCGCACCGGATGAGCTTCGTTCCCGCCGACATGCCGGTCTGGTCGCATATCGACGAGCCAGTGCGGGTGCGCCATCTCGACCTGCACTTCCATGCGCCCACGCTCAGCGAGCGGCTGGGCGAGGATCTCGCCGATGACCGGCTGACGACGCCGCGCCTCGACTTCATCGATCCCCGCCTCTTCTCCCTGGCGCAGCTCATCGCCGATGAATGCACCGGCCCGGACCGCCATCACGACCTCTATGGCGACGGCCTGACGCTGGCGCTGTTCATCGACCTGCTGCGGCTCGGCCGCGCCGCGCCGGGCGCGCAGGTTGCGCGTGCAACCTTGTCGCCGCGCCAGCTCCGGCGGGTGACCGATTTCATCGAGGCCAATTGCTCGCGCAACATCCGGCTGCATGAGCTGGCGGAACTGACCGGCCTGTCGCAATCCTATTTCAGCCACGCCTTCAAGGCGGCGACCGGGGTGCCGCCCTATCAGTGGCACATGAAGGCGAGGCTGCGGAACGTGCAGGCCTTGCTCGCCGATTCCGACCTGCCGATCACCGAGATCGCCTCGACCTCCGGGTTCACCGATCAGGCGCACCTGACCCGCAGCTTCCGCCGCCTGACCGGCGCCACCCCCGCCGCCTGGCGGCGCGCCCATGGCCGCTGACGCGACCTCGACCTAGCCACACCCGGTTGCCCGCCCGTGGGGGAGGCGGCATGGTGCGCGCCGGCGCTGGGGCCGCAGGACGGGTGTGACCATGGATGTGCGCGCGCGACGCTTCGCCCTCGTGAGCGGCCGCTGGGATGCGAGCGTCGCCGTGGTCGACATCGACACGGCGCTCGACCTCGCCCATCACGACAGCGACCGGGCCGTGGTCTCGCGGCCCCGCGTCACCCCCGATCTGGTGGGGGAGGACGGCGCGCGCTTTGCCGCCGTCGGCCTGCCGGTGAGCCTTTCGGCGGTGCCGGCGCTGAACAGGCTTCTCGTCGTCAATCATGCCGGGGCCACCGCGCCGCAGGCGATGCAGGGCTGCCCGCACGGCCATGCCGGCGCGGTGGCGCTGTTCGACCTGCGGGCGGCACTGGCGGGACAGGCCAGCGCGCCCGACATCCTGCTGCCGACGCGCACCTTCGGCCCGGTGGGCTGCGTCGTCACCCCGGATGGGCGCCATGTGCTGGTGGCGGCCGGCGAGGGCGAGGGGCTTGAGGATGGCGGCTTCGAGGTCAGCGTGATCGACATGGCCGCCCCGGCTGTGCTGCACAATTTCGTTCTGCCGCATGCGGGCCGGCCCTGCCCGCGCCCCTCGCCGGATGAAGGCTTCGGCGGCTTCCCCAACCCCGCCGGCATCGCCATTGCGCGCGGCGTGCCGGATCTGGTGCTGACCGCCGATGGCGGCAGCGGGACGGTGAGCGTCTTCGCTCTCGCCGATGTGCTCTCGGGCGGGCCGCATCCTCCGCTGGTGCGCTTCTCCCTGCCGACCGGCCCGTTCGGCATCGCCGCCAGCCCCGACGGCACGCAGGCGGTTGTGGCCAACCGGGAATGCCCGCGCACCGGGGAGGAGGGCAACAGCGTCAGCTTCCTCGACCTCGCCGCGCTGCGGCGCGGGGAGGGCGCAGCGCCGGTCGCGGTCGTAATCGGCAGCGATGACGGGCGGCCGAGCCGGCCCATGGGCGTAGCCTTCGCGCCCGACGGACGGAGCGCTTTTGCCGCCTGCTTCCGCACCGGCACGCTTTCGCGGCTGGAGCGCGGCGCGGACGGCCAGTGGCGCGAGGCGCGGCGGACCACGCTGGAGGGGCCGGCCGGCTCGCCTTCCTGTCCGCGCGGCGTCGCGGTGACGGCGGACGGCGCCCTCGTGCTCGTGGCCGGAGGCCCGCGCGGCGCGCCCGCCAGCAGCGTTCTCTGGCTTGTCGACGCGCAGAGCCTGACTCCCCTCAGTCGCGTGACAGGGGTCGGAAACGAGTCCTATTTCCTTGAAATAGTTGAGCTTTAGCCCTCCCGGCGATGTTGGAGAATTCAGTTGCTTTCCCCCGGGAAAGTGCCAAACTGAATTCATAATTCAAATGCGTCCAAAGCGACGCAACGCCAAAACCATCCCTGGGAGGGGACCATGACGCTTTCACGCCGGGACTTTGCGCTCGGGGCTGCCGCTTCGGCAGGCCTCATGACGGGCGGTGCGGGATTTCTCACCTCGGCTTTCGCCCAGAGCGGCTGGGTGCCGACCCGCGACGTCGAGCTGGTGATTCCGTTTGCCGCCGGCGGCGGCTCGGACCTGCTAGCCCGCATCGTGGGCAAGATCATCGTCGAGGAAAAACTGATCCCGCAGCCGCTGGTGCTCAACAACCGTCCCGGCGGCGGCGGTGCTGTCGGCATCGGCTATGTCGCGGCGAGCCGGCGCAAGGACCCGAACACCATCATCCTGATCAACGGCACGACGCAGATCACGCCGATCCTCAACCCGGCGGCGCGCACGCTGACGGAGGTTCAGCCGATCATGAACTTCATGCTCGACGACTTCCTGCTCTTCGTCAGCGGCGATTCCAAATACAAGACCGCCCAGGAACTGATCGACGACATCAAGGCCAAGCCGACCAAGACCTTCAATTTCTCCACCGGCGGCACCACCGACATCATGGCGATCACGGTTTTCTCCCGTGCGCTGGGCAAGGACATCAACCCGGTCAACTTCAATAGCGGCGGTGAATCGATGACCGCGCTGCTGGGCGGCCATGTCGACGGCACCATCGGCAACCCGCTGGAGTTCATGGGCCAGCTCGCCTCCGGCAAGGTGCGCGCGCTCGGCGTGTTCCGCGACACGCGCTTTTCCGCCATGCCCGATGTACCGACGCTGAAGGAGATCGGGCTCGACGTGCCGAACTTCCAGATGTGGCGCGGCATCGCGGTGCCCAAGGACGTCGACCCCGCCGCGCAGCTCTACTGGCAGGGGGTGATGGAGAAGGTTTCGGCCTCGCCGACGATGAAGAAATACATCGCCGACAATGTCGCCACCGAGGCCCCCATCGTTGGTGCCGAATTCGTTGCCTTCCTCGCGGCGCAGGAAAAGCTCTATCGCGGTCTGCTGGCCAAGCCGGCCTGAGGAGCGGGCCATGAAGGATAAAGTCCTCACCGGCGACATGGGCTTCGCCGTGGGCTGGGCGTTGCTCGGCCTGTATTGGATGGTCGGCGCGTTCGACTATCCCCTGTGGTCCGGCTTCGCGCCGGACTCAGGTTTTCTGCCACTGGTCTACGGCACGCTGCTCTTCCTGCTGTCGGCGGCGGTGGCGCTCTCTCTCGTGTTCGGCGAGGCCGAGCCGGAAGAGCGCGAGCCGTTGACCAAATCGCTGCTGGTCCTCGGCGCGCTGGTCGTGGTGGTGGCGAGCCTCGGCTTCATCGGCTTCCTGCTGCCGGTCTTCGGCCTGATGATGTTCATCTATCTCTATGTCGAGCGGCTTCCGCTCCTGCGCTCGGCCGTGGTGGCGGGGCTGGTGACGGCCAGCCTGGCGCTGATCTTCGTGCACTGGCTCAGCATTCCCCTTCCGCTCGTGACCTGGGATTTCTGACATGGAAGCCTTGATGGATCTCGGCGGCGGGTTCAGCACCGCGCTGACCCCGAACAACCTGATGATGTGCTTCATCGGCGTGTTCCTCGGCCAATTGGTTGGGGTGCTGCCGGGCATCGGCCCCTCGGCGGCGATCGCGCTTCTTCTGCCGCTGACCTTCGGCAGCGACCCGACGGCGTCGCTGATCATGTTCGCCGGCATCTATTACGGCGCGCAATATGGTGGCACCATCACTTCGGTGCTGATCAGCGTTCCCGGCGAATCCTCGACGGTGATGACCAGCATTGACGGCTACCAGATGGCCATCAAGGGCCGGGCCGGCGCCGCGCTCGGCATTGCCGCCATCGGCTCGTTCATCGCCGGCACCATCTCGACGCTGGGCCTCACCTTGCTGGCACCGCCGCTGGCGCAGGCAGCGCTCGCCTTCGGCCCGCCGGAATATTTCGCCCTCGTGGTCCTTGGCCTCGTCGCGCTGGCAGCGGTCAGCGGCCGCTCGGTGCTCAAGGGGGTGGCGGCGGGCGTCGCCGGGCTGTTGCTGGCGACCATCGGCATCGATCCGCAGAGTGGCGTCTCGCGCTTCGATTTCGGCATGATCTGGCTGCTCGACGGCATCGAGTTCATCGTCCTCACCGTCGCCCTGTTCGGCGTCGGCGAGGTGCTGGCGAGTTGCACCACCGCCTCCGCCCGTCCGGTGGCGGAGGTGAAGAACGTGCTGCCGACGCGGGAGGACTGGCGGCGCAGCCGCATGCCGATCCTGCGCGGTTCCTTCGTCGGCTTTCTGGTCGGCGTGCTGCCGGGCACCGGGGCGACCATTGCCAGCTTCATCGCCTACATCATGGAGAAGAAGCTCTCCCGCCATCCCGAGGAATTCGGCAAGGGCGCCATCGAGGGCGTGGCCGGGCCCGAATCCTCCAACAACGCTGCGGCCGCCGGCGCGCTGGTGCCGATGCTGGCGCTCGGCGTTCCCGGCTCCGGCACCACGGCGATCATTCTCGGGGCGCTGATCATGTTCGGGCTGCGGCCGGGGCCGGAGCTGTTCACCCAGAACTCCGACCTGGTCTGGGCGGTGATCGCCAGCATGTATATCGGCAATCTCCTGCTGCTGATCATGAACCTGCCGCTCGCCGGCTTCTTCGCCAAGCTGTTGAAAGTGCCGTATAAATGGCTCTACCCGCCGATCCTCGCGATTTGCTTGGTCGGCGTGTTCTCGCAGGCCAACAGCCTGGAGGATTGCTGGCTGGTGGTGGGCTTCGGCGCCATTGGCTGGGCCATGAAGCGGTTCGACTGGCCGGCGGCGCCCATGGTCCTCGGCCTCGTGCTCGGCCCGATGTTCGAGAGCTCGCTGCGCCAGTCCCTGACCATGTCGCACGGCACCGCCTTGATCTTCATCGACCGGCCGATCGCGGCGGCGCTCATGCTCGCGGCGGTCCTGTTCATCGCCATCCCGGTTATCGCCGGGATGCTCACGTCCCGTCCGCGCCCGGCGAGCGCAGGAGAATCCCCATGAACAACGATTTCCGCTCCCGCATCGGCATCGATCTCAACCGGCGGATCGGGCTGGAGCCCGGCCTCGACTGGGCGATCGCCAATGGCGTGCGCTTCCTCAATATCTGCCTCGACCCCGACCCTGCCCTGCTCGACCCCGCCAATCCCCGCCTCGCCCGCGCCCGGGAGAGGATCGCGGAAGCCGGCATCACGCTCGGCCTGCACACGCTGTCGGCGGTGAATGTGGCGGAGGATTCGCCCTTTCTCAGCGAGGCAACGGATGCCTATCTGACGGCCTATCTGCGCGCCGCCAAGGCCATCGGCGCCGGCTGGGTCATCATGCATGGCGGCTATCACTTCACCGCCGACAAGCGCGAGCGGATGGACATCGCCGTCGCCCGCCTCGCCCGCATGAGCACCATTGCCGAAGACGAGGGCATGACGATCCTGCTGGAGAACATGAACCCCGAGCCGGCCGGCGCCGAGGTGAAATATCTCGTCCACGACCCGGAGGAGGCGCTGTATTATTTCGAGCGGCTGACCTCGCCGGCGCTGCGCTGGGCCTTCACCACCAACCACGCCCACATGCTGGAATGCGGCATTGGCGGCTTTCTCGACGTGATGGATCTCAGCCGCTGCGGCGAGGTTCGGCTGGCCGATAATCGCGGCGAGATCGAGGAGCATCTCTATCCCGGCACCGGCAATGTGGACTTTGCCGACATCTTCCGCGAGCTGGAGCGGCGCGGCTATCGCGGCCACTACATGCAGGACTATCTCGGCATCGAAGACATGCTGCGCGGGCGCGAGATCATCGCCGATATTGCGGAAAAGGCCGTGCTGCGCGACGCCGTGTGACGGGCGGAGGGGGCCCGCAGCCGGCTTGGCGGTTCTCTTCTCGTCGTCACTTGGCCGGCGTGGCGACGATGGAGCGCGTGACCACGTCCACCACGATCGCCTTGCGCCGGGCCAGCCAGTCCGGTTCGGCGAAATCATGCTGGAACATGCTGCCGAGCGTGTAGCGGTTCGATACGTGGACGAAGCACAGGCCGAGGATCGAGATATAGAGATTCTCGGCGTCCATCTCCCGGTGGAAGATCTTCTCCTTCTGGCCCCGCGCCAGAAGCGTGCGCAACTGCTCCAGCAGCGGGCGTGTCATGTGCGGGATGGTGGCGGAGCGGCCGGCGGTGCGGCCCATCATCAGGTTCTCGTTCATGATCAGCCGCACGAAATGCGGATCGGTGGCGAGGAAATCGAAGGTCAGCTCGATCAGGGCCCGCAGCGCCTGGCGGGGATCGCAATGCGCGATGTCGAGCGTCTGCTCGCGGTCGCGGATGATCTTGTAGGAGGCCTCCAGCGCCGCGAGGTAGAGATCATCCTTGTTGCCGAAATAATGGTAGATCATGCCGACATTAGCGCTGGCGCCGGCGGCGATGCGCTCGATGCGGCTGCCGCTGAAACCGTGCGCGGAAAATTCCGCCATCGCCACGTCGAGAATGCGCTGGCGGGTCGCGGCAGCGTTGCGCTTGCCCGGGGTGCGGACGGGGGCCGGCGCGGCATCCTGGGGCGGTACGGAACTCATCTTTTCTCCGGCGGGGTGGGCAGATCGGCGAACGCCTGCGCTGCAACCTCCAGCAATGCCATGTCCCGACCGCGTCGCGCCAGGATCGACAACCCTACCGGCGCGCCATCCACTGTTCCCACCGGCAGGGTGATCTGCGGCAGGCCGCCGAGCCCGGCCGGGCACAGCAACTGCATGGCGCGCGTTCGGTAGGCGTTCTCGATCTCGGCCGAGGCGGTGGCGCGAAACGGGGGCAGGCCCGGCGTCGTCGGCAGGCAGATGAGCGCGTCACCGATGGTCGCCTCTAACTCCTCGGCGATGGCGTCCGCCTGCTGCCGGGCGGCCTCCGCCTCCGGCCGGCCGACCTTGGCGGCTGCGGCAAGGCGCTGGCCGACACCCTCGCCAAAGCCCGGACGCTCGCGCTCGATCCAGCCGCCAAGCGACTGCCAGATTTCCCACGCCTGCACGGTGCGGAAAATGTCGAGCCAGCGGTCGAGGCCGGGCGGGCTGAGGGGCGCCTCGCTGCGGGCGGGCAGGACCCGGACGAGCCGCTGCACACCTTCATCGAGCACGGCGCGGACATTGGCGTCGCACCGCTCGAACGCATCGGTGGCGACCACGAGCCGGGAGAAGCCGGGGCCTGGCGTGCCCCCGAGCAGCACGTCTCCCAGGCGTCCCAGCAGGGCGGCGTCGCGGGCGAACCAGCCGACCGTGTCGAAGCGCGGCGCGAAGGGCGCGACGCCCGACAGCGCGATGGCGCCATGGGTCGGCCGCATGCCGAACAGCCCGCAATAGGCCGCCGGCACGCGCACCGAGCCACCGCAATCCGTGCCGATGGCGAAATCGACCAGCCCGGCCGCCACCGCCACCGCCGAACCGCTGGACGAGCCGCCGGGCAGCCGGTCGCGGGCGGCGGGGTTGATCGGCATGCCGTAATGGAAATTCTCGCCCGAGATCGAGTAGCACAGCTCGTCGCTCACCGTGCGCGCGCGCAGCCCGGCGCCGGCGGCAAGCAGGCGCGTCACCGCCTCCGCTGTCTCGGTCGCGGGCGGATGGCTGGCGAGCCATGCGGGATGGCCGAAGCCGGTTCGGCTGCCGGCGACGTCGAACACGTCCTTCAGCCCGAACCCAAGCCCGGAAAGGGGCCCGTCGCCCGTGGCGGGGCAGGCCACGTGGTTCTCCTGGCAGAACGCACCGAAGGGCTCATCCGGCGGGCGGCCGTCGGTGCGGTGATGGGGGTCGGCAGGCGGCATGCGTTTCACTCAACTGGCCGGCGGGCGATGCAGCAGTGCTGCGGGCCGCGTCAGGGTGCGCCGGCCGCGCTTGTAAGCGAACAGGACGGGGGCGAGCTCGGCCACCGCTTCTTCGGTCCGCTCGCAGTCCAGCACGACGAAATCGGCCGATTTGCCGGGCGCGAGGCCGTAGTCGCGGGCGTTGATCAGCCGGGCGGAGCGCGCGGTGATCATGTTGAAGCACTCGCGAATGTCGGCGGCGGCGCCGATATGGCAGATATTGGCGTTGAGGTTCGCCATGCGCACCAGCGAGCAGTCGCCGAACGGCGTGAACGGGTTCAGCACATTGTTGGTGGACAGCGAGCAGTTCACGCCATGCTGGATCAGCTTGTGGGTGTGGGTGACGCCGCGCGGCTGGTTGCAGTCGCAATCGCGGCCCATGAGGAACAGGTCGGTGGACGGCAGCACGGTCAACGCCACCCCGGCGTCGCGCATCCGCCGCGCCGCCGCGTCGAAGCGGGTCGGGCTCGCCCCTGCCAGCTTGGTGACATGGCCGATGGCGGTGCGCCCGCCCCAGCGGTAGCGGTCCGCCAGCGTGCAGACATAATCGAGGTCGAGCGTCTCGGCGCTCGGGCCGAAGTCGAGATGCATGTCGATATCGGCGTCGAATTCGCGTGCCAGCTCGAACACGCGGTCGATCTGGCCGTGCGGGTCACTGTCGGTGTAGGGCGCGGCGCCGACAACGCGGGCGCCCTTGTTCAGCGCCGCCACCATCAGCTCATCCGTGCCCGGATTGTTGAGCAGCCCCTCCTGCGGGAAGACGCAGATCTCGATGTCGATGGCCCAGCGATATTCCTCGATCAGCGGCAGCACCCCCTCCAGCCCGCGCAGGCCGATGCCGGGATCGACCTCCAATTGGGTCCGCATATGGGTGGTGCCCTGCATCAGGCATTTTTCCAATGTGCGCTTGCCCCGCGCATAGACATCCTCCGGCGTGAAGCCGGCCTTGGCTTTCGCGACTTCGTCGATCGCCTCGGGCAGGTCGCCGCGCACCGACTGGCAGCGGTCGAGGATGCAGGATTTGTCGAGATGGATATGGCTCTCGACGAAGCCCGGCGAGACGAGCCGCCCGCCGACATCCAGTTCCTCGCCCTCGGCGGCAAGGCCAGCCTCGATCACCACGATGCGCCCGGCCTCGACGCCGATATCGACGGTGCGGTCGGGAGCATCGGGAAGGCGGGCATTCCTTACGATCAGGTCCATCGACGGGCCTCCTCCGGTGGCGTTGCGGGCGGCTTGCGATTCACGTTGCCCTCGGGGGGAGCCGTCGGCGACGCATTTGTCGCCGCGCTTGGGGGCGTGGGGGGTGGACAGGGCAGGGGCGAGACGCAATTAAGTGTTTACTTAGTTTGCAGCGGGCCGGTCGCGCCGTAAAGCCGATTGATTGGCCAGGGCCTGCCCACTCAACACGCTGTTCCCGAACGAACTTCCGGGACTTCGACACGCCCCTGCGCGCCGGGCGGGCAGGGAGTGCCTCGAATCCGCCCCGGGTGCGGCCGCGGGCTCAGGCGCCCTCGCCCTTGAGCGCCCGCCTTACCGCCTCGCCGGTGAGCCGGTTGTGCTCTTCCAGCCGCTCGGCGAGATCGAGACGCGCACGGGCGCGGAAGGCGACCATGATGCCCTCATGCTCGCCGAAGGACTGGGCAACGCGGGTCGGGTTCTCGTTCACGACAAAGCGCAGCCGCAGCACCCGTTTTTGCAGATTGTCATAGGTCTGCACCAGCACGGGATTGTGCGTGGCCACTGCCAGCGCGCGGTGGAAGTCCTGGTTGAGCGCCGTATAGACGGCCGGGTCGGGATGGCCGCCGAGCTCGGCATGGGCGCGCTCGATCCGGGCGGCATCCACGTCCGTCGCCCGCACAGCGGCGAGCCGGCCGATCATATGCTCCACCGAGCCCTTCATCTCGAACAGATGGCCCACCTCGACTGGGTCGATGGGCGCGACGATGGAGCCGCGATTGGGCCGCAGCTCGATGAAGCCCTCGGCGGCGAGCACCTTCAGCGCTTCGCGCAGCGGCGTGCGGGAAATGCCGAAGCGCAGGCACAGCTGCGCCTCGGGAATACGCGCGCCATCGGCCAACTCGCCATTGAGCAGCACGGCGCGCAGCTTGGCAACGATCTGCTCGTGCAGCGTACCGGTTTCCGTCTCTTCCGGCGCCGGCGCGGCCATCGCCCTCACTCCCCGGCCATCGCCAGCCCGGCCCCGGAAGGCGTGGCGAAAAGCGCGCCGAACGGGGCGAGCGGGGCGGTGGGGATGCCCATTGCCCGCAGGCACCCCCACAGGGTGGTGCTGACGGAATCGAAAACCGGAATGCCGAGGGCGCGCTCCACCTGCGCACCCACCAGTGCGCCGCGCATATTGGTGCAGACGATGGCGATGGCGTCCGGCGCCGCGCCGGCGACCTCGGCGCACATCTGCCCGATGCGCTCCTCGCCGATTTCCGCGAAGGAGAAATTGTCGGACATGCCGCAATGGGCGCCGGCTACCACCTCGACGCCGATGGAGGCATAGTTGGCGACGATGCGCGCCCCGACATCGTCGGTATAGGGCGTGACAAGGCCGAGCCGCTTCACGCCGCGCGCCGTGATCAGCCGGTTGAGGCTGAGGATGGCGCTGGTGGCCTTCACGCCGGTACGGGCGTGAATTTCCGCGCAGAGCCGCTCGTCGGTATCGAAGCCGAGCCAGCTTGCCGACGTGCCGTTCCAGGCGATGACATCGGTGCGCGCATCCGCCAGCAGTTCGGCGGCGGCGAGAATGGGCTCCTGTCGGAACTGGTCCGAGGCGCTGTCGTCAAGGGCGATGCGCGTGACCCGGAACCGGCCGAAATGCGCGGAGACGTCCGGGAACAGCGGCTCCAGCATCCGCGCCGTGTAGGGCTCCAGCACGGTGTTGGAGGAGGGCGTGAGCATGCCGATCAGATGCCGGGGGTGAGCGACGATATTTTGCATTCAAAAATGACCCGACAGAAGCCACGTTGATGACCGGTCGCCGCGTTCAACAGCGTGATCGCCGCGCCGTCCGTCCTTCGTCTTGCCCTGAGTGCCGACATTCGTCAATCTGGTCGAATGGCTCGCAACCAATGAATCTGCATAGTTCTCGTGCAGAACATGGCGCGCCGCGCGGCATCGCCTTGGCCACGCTTCCGGCGCGGTGCCTACTATTTGGTATTTAAGTGACCACTTAGTTGTTGCAGAGTTGAAGGACGATAATGAATTCAAAAATCCTTCCAGGAGCCGTGTCATGCGCTTGCCCCTTCTGCTGACGACCGCGCTTTCCGCTGCCTTCCTCGCCGCGTCGCCGGTGCTCTTTCCGGCCCCGGCGCTGGCGCAGGAGGGCAAGACCTTCCGCTACGCCTACCGGGTCGATCCGGCCTCGCTCGATCCCCACGCGCTGGCCGAGACCTTCACGCTGTCCTGGTTGGGTCAGGTCTACGAGCCGCTGGTCGGGCGCGGCAAGCAGCTCGAACTGGTGCCGGCGCTCGCCACCAAATGGGAGCAGCCGGAGCCGAATGTGTGGCGCTTCCATCTGCGCGAGGGCGTGAAGTTCGCCGATGGCACCCCGCTCACCGCCGATGACGTGATCTTCTCGCTGCAGCGGGTGAAGAAGGACGGATCGGACATGGCCTACACCGTCGCCTCCGTGACCGACATCAAGAAGGTGGACGATCTCACCGTCGATCTCGTCATGGCCAAGCCGAACCCCATCCTGCCGGTGCAGATCACCTCCACCTACATCATGAGCAAGGCCTGGGCGGAGAAGAACGGCGCTACCGCGCCGGCGAGCGTGAAGGCCAAGGTGGAGAACTTCGCCTCGACCAACGCCAACGGCACCGGCCCGTTCATGATCGCGTCGCGGCAGGCCGGCGTGAAGACCGAGCTGGTGCCCAACCCGAACTGGTGGGGTGAGAAGACGTCCAACGTCGCCAAGGTCGTGTTCACCCCGATCCAGTCCGATGCCACCCGCGTCGCCGCCCTGCTCTCGGGCGAGGTCGACATGGTCTACCCGGTGCCGCAGCAGGACGTCGCGCGCATCGAGGGCAATGATGGCACCGCGGTGATCAAGGGTTCCGAGCTGCGCACCATGATGCTCGCCATGGACCAGCACCGCGACGAGCTGCAGAACTCCGACGCCAAGGGCAAGAACCCCCTCAAGGACAAGCGCGTCCGCCAGGCGATCTATCAGGCGATCGACATGAACGCGATCCGTGACCGCATCATGGGCGGCACCTCGCACATCGCCGGCACCATGATCGCGCCGGGCATCAATGGCTACGATCCCAAGCTCGACGCGCGCGCCGCCCCCTATGACCCGGAGGCGTCGAAGAAGCTGCTGGCGGAGGCGGGCTATCCCGACGGCTTCACTTTCACCATGGATTGCTCGAACGACCGCTACGTGAACGACGAGCGCATCTGCCAGGCCATTGTCGGCATGCTTGGCCGGGTTGGGCTGAAGGTGACGCTGAACGCCCAGACCCGCTCGAAGTTCTTCGAGAAGGTGCTGGCCCGCGACACCTCCTTCGCCATGATCGGCTGGCAGCCGCTGAGCTACGACGCCCACTCCACCCTGCAGGACACCATGAACACGCCGGTGGAGAAGGTCGGCACCTACAATGTCGGCAACTACTCCAACCCCAAGGTCGATGAGCTGACGCAGAAAATCGAGGTTGAGGTCGATCCGGCCAAGCGCAACGCGATGATCTTCGAGGCGATGATGCTGGACAAGGAAGACTATGGCCACATCCCCGTGCATCAGGCCGGCCTCGCCTGGGGCGTGCGCAAGGGGGTGAACGTGGTGCAGCGCTCGGATGACAGCCTTGAGCTGAAATGGGTCAGCGTCGACTGACGCCCTGACAAGGGAGGCCGCGACATGAGTTTCGTTCTCGGACGGCTCGGGCAGACCGTGCTCGTGCTCCTCGTCGCGGCCTTCGTCAGCTTTTCGCTGTTCCGCTATGTCGGCGATCCCGTCAACAACATGGTGGGACAGAGCGCCAGCCTCGCCGAGCGCGAAGCGATGCGCACCGCGCTGGGCCTGGACGACGCCTTCGTGCTGCAGTTCGCCCGCTTCGTCGGCAATGCGCTGACCGGCGATTTCGGCATGTCCTACCGCTTCGGCCAGCCGGTGGCGACGCTGATCGCCGAGCGCTTCCCGGCGACGCTGGAACTGGCGCTGATCTCCATGCTGATCGCCACCGGCGTCGGCGTTCCGCTGGGGGTGTGGACCGCGCTCCACCGCGACCACTGGCTCTCGCAGGCGCTGATGGCCGCCTCGCTGATCGGCGTCGCGCTGCCGACCTTCCTGATCGGCATCGCGCTGATCCTGTTCTTCTCGGTCTGGCTCGGCTGGCTCCCGTCCTTCGGGCGCGGCCAGGTGGTCGAAATCGGAGGCTGGAGCACCGGGCTGCTCACCACAAGCGGCCTGCGCGCGCTGGTGCTGCCCGCCGTCACGCTGGGCGTGTTCCAGCTGGCGCTGATCCTGCGGCTGGCGCGGGCGGAGATGCTGGAGGTGATGCGCGCCGACTTCATCCGCTTCGCGCGGGCACGGGGGCTGAAGCCGCGCGCGATCCAGTACCGGCACGCGCTGCGCAACACGCTGGTGCCTGTTGTGACCATGATCGGCCTGCAGTTCGGCAATGTGTTCGCCTTCTCCATTATCGTCGAGACGGTGTTCCAGTGGCCGGGCCTCGGGCTTCTGGTGATCCAGGCGATCCAGTTCGCCGACGTGCCGCTGCTGGCGGCCTATCTCGTGCTCATCGCCCTGTGCTTCGCCGTCATCAACCTCGCGGTGGACCTCGCCTATGTCGCCATCGACCCGCGCGTGCGGTCCGGTGGCGGCGTGAGGGGGACGGTATGAGCCTCATCGCATTGCGCCATGCGCTTGGTGGCTTCTGGGAGAGCGATCTCGCCTATCGCTTCCGCCGCTCGCCGGTGGCGATCCTGGCGGCGTTGGTCGGCCTCGCTCTGCTGGTGGCGGCGATGGGCGCCCCCGTGCTGGCGCCCTATGACGCCTTCGACCCCGCCGCCGCCAATGCCGCCGATGCCCGCCTGCCGCCCGCCAGCGAGGGTATGTTCGGCGACTATTACACGCTCGGCACCGACCCGCAGGGCCGCGACATGCTCTCGGCCATGCTGTACGGGCTGCGCACCTCGCTGGTCGTTGGCCTCGCCAGCGTGGCCGCCGCTGCCCTTGCCGGCGTATTGCTGGGGCTGATGGCCGGCTATTTCGGCGGGGTGCTCGACGCCTTCATCATGCGTGCGGCCGACGTACAACTGAGCTTTCCCGCCATCCTCATCGCCCTGCTGATCGACGGCGTGGCCCGCACCGCCATGCCGGCTGCGCTGCACGCCGAGCTGGCGGTGCCGATCCTCATCGCCGCCATCGCCGCCTCGTTCTGGGTGCAATATGCGCGCACCGTGCGCGGGCTGGTGCTGGTGGAGCGCGGGCGCGACTATGTGCTGGCGGCGAAAGTCACCGGGGTGAGCACGCCGCGCATCCTGCTCTCCCACATCCTGCCCAATGTGCTCGGCCCGGTGCTGGTGATCGCCACCATCAATCTGGCGCTGGCGATCCTCACCGAATCCACCCTGTCCTTCCTCGGCGTCGGCCTGCCTTCCACCCAGCCCTCGCTCGGCTCGCTGGTACGCATCGGCAACGAGTTCGTGTTCTCCGGCGACTGGTGGATCAGCGCCCTGCCAGGGTTGCTGCTGGTGCTGCTCTCACTGTCGGTGAACATTTTCGGCGACTGGCTGCGCGACGCGCTCAACCCGAAGCTCGCTTCATGAGCGCGCTGCTGAAGGTCGAGGGCCTCAGGGTCGAGATCGCCCGGCGCGGCCGGGTGATGACCGCCATCGACGACGTGTCGTTCGAGATCGCCGCCGGCGAAATCCTCGGCGTCGTCGGCGAATCCGGCGCGGGCAAATCGGTCACCGGCACCGCCGTCCTCGGCCTGCTGGAGCGTCCGGCCTTTCAGGCCGCCGGGCGCATCCTGTTCGACGGCAGGCGCATCGACACGCTGGATGAGGACGCGATGCGTGCCTTGCGCGGCAGGGAGATCGCCGCCGTCTTCCAGGACCCGCTGACCAGCCTCGACCCGCTGATGACCATCGGCGACCAGCTCACCGAGACCATCCGCACCCATCTCGACCTGACGCAGGCGGAGGCGGTGGAGCGCGCCGCGCGCCTGCTCGCCGAGGTCGGCATTCCCGCCCCGCGCGAGCGGCTGGCGAGCTATCCGCACGAGATGTCGGGCGGCATGCGCCAGCGCGTGGTGCTGGCGCTCGCCTTCAGCTGCGAGCCGCGCCTCATCATCGCCGACGAGCCGACCACGGCGCTTGATGTGTCGATCCAGGCGCAGATCCTCGATCTGCTGCGCGCCATGTGCCGTGAGCGCGGCACCGCCGTGATGCTGGTGACGCACGATATGGGGGTGATCGCCGAGGTCGCCGACCGGGTCGCCGTCATGTATGCCGGCCGGCTGGTCGAGGTAGGCCCGACGCAGAGCCTGCTCGCCGAGGCGGCCCATCCCTATACGCGCGGCCTGATGGGCTCGATCCCCGACATGCACCGGCGGGACGTGGAACTGGCGCAGATTCCCGGCTCGATGCCGCGCCCCGACGCGCCGGTGCCGGGCTGCGCCTTCCATCCGCGCTGCGGGCAGGCGCTGCCCCGCTGCGCGGTCGAGCGGCCGCTGACCTTCACCGCAGGCGCTTCCGAGGTCGCCTGCTGGCTGGCCGACCCGGCCGCGAGGAGCGCGGCATGAACGGCGTGAAGGATACGATTCTTTCGGTCGACCGCCTCACCGTGCGCTTCGACGCCTCGCCGCCTCTGCTCAAGCGGCTTGTCACCGGCGCCGGCCGGCGCACCGTGCATGCGGTGGAGGAGGTCGAGTTCGAGGTGGCGCGGGGCTCTACCTTCGCTCTGGTGGGCGAATCCGGCTGCGGCAAGTCCACCATCGCCCGCGCCATTGCCGGCATCCAGCGGCCGAGCGGGGGCAGCGTGTCCTTCATGGGCGTCGACATTGCGGGCTTTCGCACCCGCCACGCCGCCATGCCCTACCGCCGCAATCTGCAGATGATCTTTCAGGATCCCTATGCGAGCCTTAACCCCCGGTGGCGGGTCGGCCGGATCATTGCCGAGCCGATCCTCACCCATGGGCTGATGACGCGCGGGGCGGCGCTCACGGCGCGGGTGGCGGAGCTTCTGGAGACGGTCGGTCTGTCGCCGGGCGACACCGCCAAGTTTCCGCACCAGTTTTCCGGCGGCCAGCGCCAGCGCATCTCCATCGCCCGGGCGCTGGCGGCGAACCCCGCCTTCGTGGTCTGCGACGAACCGACTTCGGCGCTCGACGTGTCGGTGCAGGCGCAGATTCTCAACCTGATGAGACGCCTGCAGCGCGAGCGCGGGCTGACCTATCTTCTCATCTCGCACAATCTCGCCGTCGTCGCCCACATGGCCGACGACATGGGCGTGATGTATCTCGGCCGGCTGGTCGAGCAGGGCGATGCCGGCCAGATCCTCGGGCGGCCGCTGCACCCCTATACGCGGCTGCTGCTCGACACGGTGCCCGACCCGCGCGCGCCCAAGCGCGACCGCGCCCGCCTCGCCGGCGAGGTGCCGAGCCCGCTCGCCCCGCCGACCGGCTGCGCCTTCCACCCGCGCTGCCCGCTGGCCAATGCGCGCTGCGCCCGCGAGCGACCGCTGCCGATCCGCGTCGAGGCGGCGCTCGTCGCCTGCCATGCCGTCGAGGAGGGGCGCCTGCCGTCCCGCCCGCCTGCTGCCCAACAAAGCTTCGCCACATCGGGAGACGCCGCGTGAAGACCACCATTGTAAATTGCCATGCGCTGACCGGCGAGAACGCCACCCCGACGCCGGCGCCGGTCGACATCGAGATCGACGGCCGCCTCATCACCGACATCCGCCCGGCCGGCGCGCGCGAGCCGGCGCCGGGAACGGTGATCGACGGGCGCGAGCTCTTGATCGCGGCGGGCCTGATCAACGGCCACCATCACAGCCATGAGGGCTTCTACAAGGGCCGCAAGGACAATCTGCCGCTTGAGCTCTGGATGAACTATGTCCGCCCGCTCAAGCCCATCGAGCTGACACCGCGCGATGTCTATCTCCGCACCATGATCGGCGCCATCGAGGCGGTGCGCAGCGGCACCACCACGCTGTGCGACGACACAAACCAGAGCCCGCGCATCCGCCCCGACCATGTCGAGCAGGTGTTCCAGGCCTATGAGGACATCGGCATTCGCGCCAATGTCGGCATCACCCTGTTCGACAAGCCGTTCTTCCGCGCCGTGCCCTTCGTCGACGAGGAGTTCCCCAAGGAACTGCTGGCCGAGTTCGACGGCACCCGCATGTATAGCGGCGCCGAGCTGCTGGACTTCGTGCGCGGGCTCGCGCGCGACCATCACCCATCGACCCACCGCGTCGCCTATATGGCCGCCCCCTCGGCGCCGCAGCGTTGCACGCAGGAATTCCTGCTCGACGTGCGGCGGATGGCGGATGATTTCGACCTGCCGCTGATGATCCATGTCCAGGAGACGCGGATGCAGGTGGTAACGGGGCAGCTGTTCTACGGCTCGACCATGATCGAATATCTCCACCGCATCGGCTTCATGAAGCCGAAGACCGCCTTCATCCACGGCATCTGGCTGAACCCGCGCGAAATCGACCTGCTCGCCCGCACCGGCGTGTCGATCCAGCACAACCCGCCCTCCAATCTGAAGGTCGGCTCGGGCCTCGCGCCGGTGCGCGAACTGCTCAAGGCGGGGGTGAATGTCAGCCTCGGCACGGATGGCTGCGGCTCGATCGAGGGCACCGACATGCAGAACGCGCTGTATCTGGCCGCGCTGCTGCAGAAGCTGCGCGGCGACCACACCGACTGGGTGGGGGCCGAGGAAGCGTTCTACGCCGCCACCATGGGCGGCGCGCGGGCGCTCGGCCGCGACAAGGAGCTGGGCGCCGTCGAGCAAGGGCGTGTCGCCGACATCGTCGGCTACCGGCTGGACCGCATCCCCTTCGCCCCGCTCAACAATGCGGTGAACCAGCTGGTCTATGCGGCGAGCCGGGCCGAGGTCGACCTCGTCATGGTCGATGGCGAGGTGATCGAGCGCGACGGCAAGCTGACGCGGATCGACGAGGCGGCGATCATCGGCGAGATCCGCGAGGCGCACAGCCGCATCGAACCTCAGCTCTCCGCGTCCGAGATCGATGTGGAGCGCATCTCCCCCCATTACGAGCGCATCTATCGCCGCTGCCAATGCATGGAGATCGCGCCCGACACCTATCCCGCCCGCCTCAGCCACTGAGTGACATCATGACCCGTACCGCCGATTTCCACGCCCGCGCCATCGAGGTGCTGCACGACGCCAACGAGGCGGCGTGGCGCGAGAGCGACCCCGAGGAAGGGGTGCGCCACTTCACCAATGCCACGCGCGGGTTGCTCGGCGACCCGGACGCGGTGAACCAGCCCGGTGCGCTGAAGCCGGGCGAGACGCAGTTCGTCGTCTCGGCCTGCTTCTTCATCGCCCCGAGCCGCGACCACATGATCGTCTTCGCCGACAATTTCGGCCTCGGCCGTGCCCGCATCTCCGTCACCGACAGCCGGCCCGGCCATGCCGTGCAGACGAAGCTGGCGGCCGTGGTGCCCAATACCGATGTCGACCCGATCTTCCGCCAGATCATCAAGACCGGCCGGGTCGGCTGCTCGGTCTATGTGCCTGTCATGTGGAAGGGCGAGGTGATCGGCATGTTCAACACCGCCTCGCAGGCCCGCTACATCTATGACGAGACCGACATGCGGGTGCAGAAACTGTTCGCCGCCTGCGCCGCCGCCGTATGGATGGGGCTCGGCGGCCCGCAGCGTGTCGCCGAGGTCGCCGAAAGCCTCGGGCCGTGGAGTGCCTGAGGCGAGGCCGGCGCCCTGAACAGGCGCCGACCTTTGCCGGCTCAGAAGCCCATCGCGCAGCCATCCTTGCGCGGGTCCGAGCCCGCCATCAGGAAGCCGCTGGTGGGATCGCGCAGGATGATCTGCGCCCCGCCGAAGGGCTCGATGGCGAACGTTACCTTGTGGCCGCGCGCTTCCAGCTCGGCGGGCAGGCTTTCGGGATAGGTGCTCTCGATCTCCACGACGCCGTCATGGGCGAAGGAACGGGGCGCATCGACCGCGCTCTGCAGGTCGAGGCCCCGGTCGAACAGCCCGGAGAGCAGCGCCGCCTGGCCGGAGGCCTGGTACTGCCCGCCCATCACGCCGAACGTGCCCACCGCCTCGCCATCTTTGCGCAGCAGGCCGGGAATGATGGTGTGCATCGGCCGCTTGCCGGGGGCGATGGCGTTGGGGTGCCCCTCGATCAGCCGGAACGAGGCGCCGCGCGAATGCAGCAGCACGCCGGTCGCCGGGTCGATGCGGGTCGAGCCATAGCCGTGGAACAGCGAGTTGATGAACGACACCATGTTGCCGTCGCGGTCGACGACGCTGATGTAAACGGTATCCTTGTGCTCGGGCTCGTCCCATAGCGCCGGCGGCAGGGCGCGGCTCTTGTCGATGCGGGCGGCGAGGCGGCGGGCGGTTTCGACGGAGAGCAGCGTCTCCACCGGCACGGTCATTGCCGCCGGGTCGGCGAGCAGCGCGTCGCGGTTGTAATAGGCGAGCTTGCCGGCCTCGGCGTGGAGATGCACCCGGTCGGCGAGCGACATGCCCTCGCCGAGGTCGAACTCCCGCAGGATGTTGAGGATCATCAGCGCCGCGAGGCCCTGCCCGTTGGGCGGGCATTCTTCCACCGTGTAGCCGCGATAGTCGCTGGAGATCGGCGTCGTGTAGAACGCGCCGTCGGTCATCGCCGCGAAATCCTCCACCGTGTGCAGCCCGCCAAGGCTGTTGAGGTAGCGCACCACGGATTGCGCGGTCTCGCCCTCGTAGAAGGCGCGCGCGCCCCGGGCCGCGATATCGCGCAGGCGCTGGCCGAGCAGCGGCTGGGCGTGGCGGTCGCCGGCCACCAGCGGCTTTCCGTCCTTGAGGAAGAAGGCGGTGGCGTTTTCGTCCTGCACCAGGAGGGGAAAGTCGTCGGCCCAGTCGAAGGCGACGCGCTGGGTGACGGGGTAGCCGTTCTCGGCATAGTCGATGGCGCGGGCGAACAGCCGGTCCATCGGCAGGCTGCCATAGTCCGCGTGCAGCCGCGTCCAGGCGGAAATCGCGCCCGGCACGGTGACGGAATGAGGGCTGGTGCGGGGGATCTCGGTGGTGAGCCCCGCCGCCTTCAGAGCTTCGACGGTGGCGGCCATCGGCGCGCGGCCGCTGCCGTTGAGCGCGACGGTGGGTTTTCCCGCAGGGGCGTAAAGCACGAAACAGTCGCCGCCGATCCCGGTCATCGCCGGCTCGACCACGCATTGCGTCGCCACCGCCGCCAGCGCGGCATCCATCGCATTGCCGCCGGCCTGCAGCACCTCAAGCCCGGCCGCCGTGGCGAGGGGATGCGAGGTGGCGATGGCGGCGTCGCGGGCGAACAGGGTGGGTCGGGCCGGGCCGAAGAAGTCGGTGCGTTGGGTCGTGATCACGGGAGGCGTTCCTGCTCGGGCTGGGGTGGCGCAAAGCCATACAGCTCCGCCGCATTGTCTGTCATGATTTTCGCTGCAAGAGCATCGCTGCCGCACCAGTCGCGAAACAGGTCGACCAGAGCCGTATCGTCCGGCGGGTTGCCGGGCTTGGAGGGGTGCGGCCAGTTGGTGGCGAACAGGCAGCGCTCGGGAGCAAAGGCGATCAGCGCGCGGGCGAGCGCCGCCACATCGCTGTAGTCGGGGGCGCCGTGGCGCGAAGTCTCGTAGACGGCTGAGGTCTTCACATAGGTGCGCCCGCCATCCAGCAGGCGTTGCAGGGCCGTGAAGCCGGGATGGTCGAGGCCGACAGGTTCGAGAAATTTTCCGTTGTGGTCGATCACCAACCGGCCCGGCAGGCGGGCGAGGCGGTCCGCCTGCTCGTGCAGAAGCCGCCCGTCCATCTGCATCTGCACATGCCAGCCAAAGGCGGCGGTCTTGGCGGCGAGGGTCTCTAGATCCTCCCAGCCGAGCGCGCCGCCGCCGATCATGAAGAAACGGATGCCGCGTATGCCGAGTCGGGTGAGCCGTTCCAGCTCCTCCTCGCTCACATCGGGCGGGACCACGGCGACGCCGCGCGCCTCGTCCCCGAGGATCGCCATCGCGTCGAGCGTCGCCCGGTTGTCGAAACCGTAGACCGAGGGCTGCACCACCACGGCGCGGGTGAGGCCGAGCACCTCGCGCACCTTGAGATAGGCCGCGATGTCGCCGCCGGCGACCGGGGGAAAGGGCGAGCTCGGGGCCGGCGGATACACCTGCGCCGGGCCATAGATGTGCATGTGGCAGTCGCACGCCCCGGGGGGAGGCGTGAAGACCGGCGCGCGCGCGGGCATGAGGCCGCTCATCGCGACAGCCAATTGGGCAGGCGGTGCGGGTTCTTGGCGTGGATCGGCAGGCGCCCCTCCAGCATCGCCTTCACCTGCTCCACCGTTTCCATCGCCTGAAACTCGGACGGCTCGATCATCAAGGCGGCCGAATGGGGGGTAGCGACGACGTTGGGCAGGCGGGCGAGGCGTAGCGACGGCTGCTGGTCCGGGCCGTCACCGACATCGAGCCCGGCGCCGGCGATGGTGCCGGAGGTCAGTGCCTGCTCCAGCGCGTCCTCGTCCACCAGAATGCCGCGCGCGACGTTGATGAAGAACGCATCCCGGCGCATGCGAGAGAAGGCGCCAGCGTTCATCATCCGCTCGGTCTCCGGCGTCGCATAGGCGGCGCAGACGACGAAATCGGGCTTGGAGAGCACCTCGTCCAGTCCCACAGGGATCACCGCGCCATTGTCGATCCGGGCATAGGGATCATACACCGTGACCTTCATCTTGAAGGCCAGCGCCAGCTCGACGATGCGCCGGCCTATCGAGCCATAGCCGATCACCCCGACATGGGCGCCGGCCATCTGCCGGCCGAACACCATGGCGTGGGAGGCCTCCCCGGCATGGTAGCGCTCGGCGTCGCGGGTGATGTTGCGGGCAAGGTCGAGCATGAGGGCGAGCGCGTGTTCGGCCACCGCGTCGGCATAGCCCGAGGAGCAGTTGCAGACGAGGATGCCGGCATCGGAGGCGGCATCGACGTCGATATTGCGCATGTCGACGGCGCAGCGGGTGAACAGCCGGACATCCTTCAGCCGCTCCAGCACGTCGCGCGGGCCGGCTGCGAGGCGGTCTGAGATGACCACCTCGCAGCCCTCCGCCGCCTTCACGAGGGTGTCTCCCGACAGGGGCTCATTACTGTCGTTCATCACCAGCTCGATCGGCAGTGCCTTCAGGGCGTCGACCGCCCTGTATCCGTAGAAATGCTTGAGCAGGTCGCGGTTGTGGGTGAGCAGCACGCGCATGGGGGTCATCCGTTTCCGTCGCTCATGCCGGCGACGATCTCGGCCGGGAGCTGCGCCATCACCCAGCGGTTCATCGCCAGCACCATGTCGTCGCGCCAGGACAACGGACCGGGACGCGCGAGGCGGGAGGACAGGCCGATCTGCTGCTTCTGCAGGATGTCGACATCCTCCAGCGCCACCGCCTCCCAGCGCTTGTAATAGGGCGCCGCGCGCTCCTCGAAATCGGGCAACTCGGTGCAGGCTTTGGGGAAGCAGCCACCGACCGAGAGCACCGAGCGATCGACCGCGATGGGCCGCACGGCCAGCCACCACGCACAGTCCTGCGCGTAGACGAACTGCACGGTAGGCTCGATGACGGTGAAGAACGTGCCCTTGCGTGCCTGCTCGGAAAGGCCGTCTATCGGCGGGAAGGGCGGCTCCTGCCCGAGCACGGCGATGGAGCGGTTCGACTGCACCTGGATGACGTGCCAGTTGCCCTGGGTAGGGAAGCTCACCGAGCGCTGGGCGCCGACCGTGGCGGCGTGGACGATGCCGGTGTGGTAGGTCTCCATGGCGTTTTCGAGCAGCAGCTTCCAGTTGCACCGCGTCTCGATTTCCATGTGCCAGGTCTTGACCATCTCTCCCAGCCGGTGGCTGCCGACCAGCTCCGGCATGTTGCCGAGATGGGTCATCAGGTCGGGGGCGGCGTCGTCATAGTTAAGGAAGACCGAGCCCTCCCACACCTCCATGCGGATCGGCATGAGGCCGTGCGGCGGCTTCTCGAATTTCGGCACCTCTCGCATGCCCGGCGCCCCGGCCAGCGTGCCGTCCAGCCGGTAGTTCCAGGCATGGTAGGGGCAGGTGAGGTTCTTGGCGTTGCCGCAGCCCTCCATGATGATGGAAGCGCGGTGGCGGCAGACATTGGCGAAGGCGCGCAGCACATTGTCCTCGCCGCGCACCAGCAGCGCCGGCCCGCCGACACTGTCGAGCGCCTTGTAGTCCCCCGGGTTCGCCACCTCCTCCAGCCGGCCGGCGAAGAACCAGCTCTTCATGTGGATGTGTTCCACCTCGGCCTTGAACACCTCCGGGTCGGTGTAGAACCGCGTCGGCGCGCTCTTGGCGTCGCCCAGCGGCGGCTCGGACCAGACATAGGGTTCGGGAACCAGCGTCGTTTCGAGACTCATGATGGCCTCCGTTCAGCGATGCCCGGCATTCAGGCGGTGCTCCGCCTGGCCGAGCTGGACGAGATGAAGGGCGATGACGGCGACATGGCCGGCCAGCATGGCCGACATGCCCTGCACATCATGGGGCGGGCTCAGCGTGTTGAGGTCGACCCCCACAAGATCGAGCCCCTTGAGCCCGTGCAGCAGGTCGAACACTTCCGCCACCGGCGGCCCGCCCCAGGTGGGGGTGGCGACACCAGGCGCGGCGGAGGGGTCGAAATAATCCATGTCGAAGGAAAGGTGTACCGGCCGGTTGCCGACCACCTCGCGCACCTCGGCGGCGATGGCCTCGGGCCCGCGCCGGCGGACCTCCTCGCCGGGGATGAGCCGGTAGCCGAGCGCGCGCGTGTGCTCATAGGCGCCGGCCACCAGCATCGTGCCGCGCGCGCCGATGTGGAAGGAGCGCTTGGTGTCGATCAGCCCTTCCTGCGCCGCGCGGGTGAAGGTGGTGCCGGTGTTGATGTCCTCGCCGGGATAGGCGTCGGTATGCGCGTCGATATGGATGAGCACCAGCTCGGGAAAGCGCCGGGCCAGCGCCCGCAGCACCGGGAGCGTCACCGTGCCGTCGCCGCCGACGCACAGCGGCACCGCGTCGGCCTGCACCACATCGAAGATGGCGGCTTCCATCGCCGCCATGGAGGGCCCGAGATCGGAGGCGACCACGTCGACATCGCCGAGATCGACCACCCGGCCGCCCGCGCGCGGGTCGACATCGGCCAGCGGGGGGTAGAACGGGCGAACCTCGCTCGACATGGCACGGAACGCGGCCGGCCCCTGGCGCGAGCCGATGCGGGTGGCGTTGGTGCCGCAGTCGAAGGGCAGGCCGATGACGGCGATCTGCCCGGCGCTGGCCGAGGTGGCCTGGGGCACGCCGAGGAAGGTTCCCAGCCGCATACGTGGGGCCGTGGCCGCGTATTCCGTCATGCATCTGCTCCAAGATAGAAAGACTTCACGCGCTCCGGGTCGATGTTCGCGCCGCTGTCCTCGTGAACGATGCGGCCCAGGCGCATGATGTAGACGTGGTCGGAAAGGCGCATCGCCTCGACGGCGTTCTGCTCCACCAGCAAGACCGTCATGCCCTGCTTGCGGATCTCCAGCACCGTGTCGAGGATGAGGTCGATCATCTGCGGGGCGAGCCCCATGGTGGGCTCGTCCATGATCAGCAGCGAGGGGCGCGACATCAGCCCGCGCGCGATCGCCAGCATCTGCTGCTCGCCTCCCGAAAGCGTGCCGGCCAGTTGCGCCATGCGCTCGCCAAGCCTTGGGAACAGCGCCACCATCCGTTCGAGATCGCTGGCGATATCCACAGCATCGTCGCGCGAATAGGCGCCGAGCATCAGGTTCTCGCGTACGCTCATGCCGGCGAAGACGCGGCGCCGCTCCGGCACATGGGCGATGCCGCGCGCCACCCGCAGATCCGGCGCCAGCGTGGTGATGTCCTCGCCGGCGAAGGTGATGTGCCCTGCCGAGAGCGGCAGCAGGCCGGACAGAGCCATCAGCGTGGTTGTCTTGCCCGCCCCGTTGGAGCCGACCAGCGAGACGATGCGACCGGGCTCGACGGCGAGATCGACGCCGTCGACGGCGCGGATGCGGCCATAGGAAACGGCGAGGCCCGCGACCTTGAGCAGCGGTTCGACCGGCAGGGCATGGTCGGCATGCGAGGGGGCGCTCATCTCGATCACCTCGCCCTTCCGAGATAGGCGGCCTGCACCGCCGGATCAGCCAGCACCTCCTCCGGCGGTCCGTCGGCCAGCTTGCGGCCGTATTCCAGCACGGTGAGATGGTCGCAGAGGCTGCGCACCACCTGCATGTCGTGCTCGATCAGCAGCACGGCGATTCCCTGCGCCCGCACGTGTCGGACCAGATCGGCAATCTCGGCCTTCTCCACCGCGTTCATGCCGGCCAGCGGCTCGTCGAGCAGCAGGAGCTTGGGCGAGGCGATCAGCGCGCGGGCGATCTCGACCCGGCGCTGGTGGCCATAGGAAAGCGTGGTGGCGATCCGGTCCGCCACTTCCGCCCCCAGCCCGACAAAGTCGAGAAGCTCATAGGCCCGCGCGATCATCGCCCGCTCCGCTTCGCGCGCCGAGCGACTGGAAAAGACCAGCGACAGCGCGTTGGCGGAAAAGCGCTGATGGGCGCCGACCAGCACGCTTTCCAGCACGGTCATGGCGCCGAACAGGCGGATGTTCTGGAAGGTGCGGGCGAGGCCGCGTCGGGCAAGGCGGTTGACCCCGAGGCCGCCGATTTCCTCGCCGTCGAAGACCAGTTGGCCTTGCGTCGGGCGGATGAAGCCGGTGAGCACATTGAGCACCGTGGTCTTGCCGGCGCCGTTCGGTCCGATCAGCCCGTGAATGGCGTCGCGGGCGATGGCCATGTCGAGGCCGCCGACCGCTTCCAGCCCGCCAAAGCGCACGGTGAGGGTGCGAGCCTCCAGCAGCGGCGCGGGGGAGGGCGCTCTCATGCCGCCTCCTTCGCGCGTCCGGCGCGAGCTCCTGGTAGGGCTCCTGGCCGGGCTCCTGGCATCGTGAGGGCGACGCGGGCGCTGGCGGCCAGCCCCTGCGGGCGGAACACCATGAGCACGATGAGCACCACGCCGAGCAGGGCGAAGCGGGTTTCGGGGTAGGCCTGCACGAAAGGTAGATCGAGCGCCAGCTGCAGGAAAACGATCCAGATCAGCGCCCCGACGAACGGCCCGACAAAAGTGCCGAGCCCGCCGAGAACGACGAGCATCAGCAGAAGGATGTTCTCGAAAAGCGAGAAGTTCAGCGGGCTGATATATTGCTGGCTGTGGGCGTAGAACACGCCGACAAAGCCACCGACGAAGCCGCTGGCGGCATAGGCATAGAGCTTGTAGCGGGCGGTGGGCACGCCCATCGCCTCCGCCGCCTCCTCATCCTCGCGGATCGCCACCCAGGCGCGCCCGACATAGGAGCGCACCAGCCGGGCGATGGCGAACACGACAAGCACGGCCAGCGCCAGGGCAAAGAAGAACTGTGCCCGTGGCGAGCCGAGCGCGATGCCGAACAGGTTCGGCGCCGGAATGCCGCGAATGCCCATCGGGCCGTTGGTGAGGTCCATCCAGTTGATGGCGACCACGCGCACGATCTCGCCGAAGCCGAGCGTCATGATGGCGAGATAGTCGCCGCGCAGCCTCAAGGTCGGCGTGCCGAGGATCACGGCAAAGCCGGCGGCGAGCAGGCCGGCGAGCGGCAGATTGAGATAGAGCAGCCACCAGATATCGGCCGGGGCGACGCCGAACTGGTCCTTCAGCACCAGCACGAACAGGATCGAGGTGAGGTAGGAGCCGACCGCCCAGAAGGCGACGAAGCCGAGGTCGAGCAGGCCGGCAAAGCCGACGATGACATTCAGCCCGCTCGCCAGCATGCCGTAGATCACCACCATGGTGAGGATGCGCAGCCAGTAGTCGGACGGCACCAGCAGTCCTACGAGGACGGCAAGGGCCAGCAGGACGAGCGCCGCGCGCGGACCGGCGGCGGCGGATTTCGCCAGCAGGCCGTCGACCTTCGCAAAGCCCGCCCGCAGCCACGCGGCGCCGAATTCCGAGGCGCCGCCGAGCAGGCTGCCCCGCCCGGCGGAATTCAGCTCGGGCTTACCCAGCAGGCCCTGCGGGCGCAGATAGAGCAGGCCGACCAGCAGCACGAAGCTGATTGCGTCCTTCCAGGCGGTGCCATTGGGCAGATAGCCGGCGCCCAGCGCCTCGACCAACCCGAGAATGAGACCGCCCAGCGCAGCGCCGGGAATGGAGCCGATGCCGCCCAGCACGGCGGCGGTCAGCGCCTTCAGCCCGGGCAAAAATCCCATGTTGGAATGGGCGAAACCATAGGTCTGCGCGTAGAGCAGCCCGGCCAGCGCGGCAAAGCCCGAGCCGATGGCGAAGGCGGCGGCCACCACCCGGTTGACCGGGATGCCGACCAGCGTCGCCGCCATCTGGTCTTCCGCGCTCGCCCGCATCGCCCGGCCGAGCGAGGAGCGGGCGATGAAGGCCGACAGGCCAAGCATGGCGGCGAGCGCGGTCGCCATCACCACAAGGTCCATCACCGAGAGATAGATCGAATCGAACAGCACCACCGGGGGCAGGGTGGCGAGGTGGAATTCGGGAAAGCGCAGCTCTTCGGCGCCCCAGATGGTCTGGGCGAGGCTTTGCAGCACGACCGAGACGGCGATGGAGGTGATGAGCGGGGCAAGGCGCGGGGCATTGCGCAGCGGGCGGTAGGCGATGCGGTCGACCAGCACGCCCAGCGCGCCCGTGAGGACGATGGCGCCCAGCGCGGCCACCGGCAGCGAGAAGCCCGGCATCGGCACGATCATGCCAAGGAGCCGGACCTCGGGCAGCATCAGCGAGGCGGTGAGGAAGGCGCCGAGCATGAACAGTTCGCCAAAGGCAAAGTTCACCAGGCGCACGACGCCGTACACCAGGGTGAACGCCACGGCGGCGAGGGCATAGATCGCGCCGAGCACCAGTCCGTTTGCCAGCAACTGTCCCAGATAGTCCATTGCCTGCCTTGTTCGCCTGCCTGCGTTCCCGGTGGGGGTTTGCCGTTCGGGGCGTTCCGTTCAGGGCGATGCCCGCCCCGCCCGGTGCCCCTCGCCCTAGCCCTCTCCCCGACGGGGAGAGGGGGGATGCGTGAAGCGTCAGCTCAGGGCTGCTTGGGGGCGAGGCCGAATTTCCCGTCCTTCACTTCAAGAAAATACAGCGCGCCGGCGCGGTCGCCCGAGGCGTCGAAGGTGGTGGGGCCGGTGACGCCGGGCACGTCCTTGAGCTTGCCGAAGGCGGTGTTCAGGCTCTCGCGGGTGACGGGGCCGTCCTTGGCGGCGAGTTCCACCGCCGCGCCGAGCGCCATGCCGGCGTCATAGCCCAGTGCCGCCCAGGCGCTCGGGTCTTCCTTGAAGGTGGCCTTGTAAGTGGTGAGGAAGCTCTCCGTCGCCGGGGTCGCCACTGCGGGGTCGAACATGCCGTAGACGATCATGCCTTCCACGGCGCTGCGGCCGAGCTTCATCAGCTCGACATTTAGCGCGCCGTCGGTCGACAGGAACTGCGCCTTGATGCCGAGCGCGCGCGCCTGTTCGGCGATTTTCGCCGCTTCGGTGTAGAAGCCGCCGATGAAGATGGCGTCCGGCTTGGCGGCCCGCACCTTGGTCAGCAGGGTGCGGAAATCCTTCGAGCCGAGCAGGTAGGATTCGCTCCCGACGATCTTCGCGCCGTCCTTTTCCGCGGCCTCGGAGAACGCCTTGGCGACGCCGATGCCGTAATCATCCTGCTGGTTCAGCACATAGATCTGCTTCAGCCCCAGCGTCTTGGCGGCATAGTCGCCCATCATCGCGCCCTGCACCGCGTCGGTGAGCACGTTGCGGCGGAAATAGGGGCTGACATTGGAGAGCGCCGGGCTGGTGACGGCGGAGGCCAGAACGGGGAGCTTGCACTCGTTGAAGACCGGCACGGCGGCGAGCGCGATGGAAGAGAAGGAATAGCCCATCACCACGTCGACATTCTTGTCGGAGCAGAAGCGCTGGGCGATCAGCACGCCCTCGCGGGCCTCGCCGCGATCGTCCACCGCGTCGATCTTGTAGGTATTGCCACCCTTCTTGTTCAGCGCTTCCACGGCGAGGTCGAGCCCCTTGCGCATGTTGAGGCCGAAGGCGGCGAAATCGCCGGACAGAGCGGCGGTGAAGCCGATGGTGATCTCCTCCGCCCGCACCATTGTGGGGGAGGCGAGAAGGCCGATGCCGACCATGGCAGCGGCAATGCGAGTCATCGTCATGCGAGTTCTCCTCTGGAAGAGACCGTGCGTTCTGCACGCTGCGTAGGTTTCCGGCCTTTGGCCGGGTGTTCTTGTATCGGTCGTCTGCCGGGTCAGTGGAGTTCCACCGTCACCCAGGTCTCGAAGCAATAATCGTCGGCCAGCGACATCACGCCGATGGAGGCGCGCCCGCCGACGCCGATCTCGGGGCCGAACACCTGCTCGAACAGGTCGGAAAGCCCGCTCGCCACCAGATGCGGCTGGGTGAAGGAGGGGTCGCAGGCGATGAAGTTGAGCGAGCGCACCAGCCCCTTCACCCGGTCGAGATCGCCGACCGCATCCTTGATGCAACCGAGGCAGTTCAGCGCGGTGAGCCGCGCCGCCTCATAGCCCTGTTCGACGGTGAGGTCGCGGCCGAGACGGCCGGGGAAAAGCACCTTGCCGTCGCCGTCGACGCCTGCGGTCTGGCCGGAGAGGAAGAGCAGCTTGTCGCTGAGATAATGCGGCTTCATCTTGCCGTAGAGCGTGCCGTAATAGCCCTCGCCCCCGCTCGCGCTGGGCAGGACGAGGCCAAGTTCCGCCACGCGCCGCGTCGCCGAGTGGGTCATGCTGGCTCCCTCAAGCAGGCCGTTCTCACCCGCTGATCTCCGTTCTATTTGGCGCCAACGTCAATCGGGAAATAGTGGGGAATCCATAAAGCAAAGTTATGGCCTTCGTCCCGCCGGGGTGTCGCTGCCTCAGGATTGAGCGGGCGGGCGGGAAGTGCCGCCGCTTTCACCGTGTCGCGGCGAGGTCCGGCGCGACGATGCGGCGAAAGCGCTCCATGAAGGCGACCGAAATGCGCGAGGGCGGCCGGGTGCTGGGGCGGAACATGCCGAAGCGATACGGCACGAGCGGGCGGAAGGGGATCGCCACCAGTCCCATCGCCTGGAAGAACCGCGCGGTGGCGGGATCGACCAGCGTCACCGCGCCGAGCTGCTGCACCAGCACGCAGGCGGTGCCGAAGAACTCCACCTCCGCCACCACGTTCCAGTGGGCCTGCGCCTCGAAAAACGCCTCGGCGGCGGCGATATGGGTGATGTGCTCGGGAAACAGGGTGACGAAGGGCAGGGAATCGAGCTGCTCCGGCCCGACGCAGCGCTCCTGCGCGAGCGGATGGTCGGCCCGCATCACGCACATGCACGCCACCTCGAACAGTTCGAGCGAGGCGACATGGATGTCGATGGGGAGTTCAGCGAACCCCACGTCGAAGGCGCCGATGGTGCCGAGATCGCGCACCGCATAGGAGGAGCGGGTGATGAAGCGGGCGGTGGCCCCCGCATTCTCCCTCAGCACGTCGGCGATGATCGGCGGCAGCAGATAGGTGGCGAGGCCCGGCGGGCTGGCAATCAGCAGCGTCGCCGAGGACAGGCCCTTGAGGTTGCGGGAGATGGCGAGCGTGCGGTCCATCGCGTCGAGCGTGCGCACGATGGCGGCGAAGAAGGTCTCGGCCTCGGGCGTCGCCTCCAGCCGGCCATGGGCGCGGTGGAACAGCTTCAGCCCGATCTCGTCCTCCAGCCGGGCGATGAGGTTGCTGATCGCCGGCTGGGACTTGCCCAGCAGCACCGCGGCGGCGCTCATCGAGCCGTTCTCGTAGACGGCGCGGAAGGCTTCGAGATGGCGGGTGTCCATGGCGCGCCCTCCTGGGCCCCGAGAAACTGCCCTGCGACCGACAGGCTGGAGCATCTTCCCCGCGCGGGAGTCAACCGGCTTCGACGGAGAACGCCCTCAGGAGGTGGCAATGATCGTGGTCTTGCGCGCGGCCAGCCGCTCGCTCCGGTACTGCCGGGGCGAGAGGGCGAAGGCGTTGCGGAATTCGCGCGAGAAATGCGCCGCATCCGAGAAGCCGCAATCGAAGGCGATCTCGGTAATGGAGCGCGGGCTGTTCTCCAGCATCCAGCAGGCATAATGCGTGCGCAGCTGCCGCTGGAAGGCGGCGGGCGCGATGCCGAGCGTCGCGCCGAAAGCGCGCTCCAGCTGGCGGGAGGAGCAGCCGACATAGCGCGCCACCGCCTCCATGGACGGGGGATCGTCCAGCCGCTGTTCCATGAAATGCACCGCCTGATGCACCCGCGCATCGGTAACGCTGGCGAGATCGGCGAAGAAATGCGGCTGCGGCAGCGAGGGCGGGCGCATGCCCTGCAGCATCATGTGCCGCACCGCCTGGTTGGCCTTGGCCGCCCCGCAATGGCGGGTGACGAGATAGAGCCCGAGGTCGATCGCCGCCGTGGAACCGGCGCAGGAAAGCAGGTCGCCCTCATCGACGAACAGCTTGTCGGTCACGGCATTGAGCGTCGGGAACTGCGCCTGGAAAGCCTCCAGCACATTCCAGTGGATGCACACGGTGCGCCGTGCCGCGAGCCCCGCCTGGGCGATGGCGAAGGTGCCGGTGCAGACGCCGATCAGCCGCGCCCTCCCAGCGGCGGCGCGGCGCAGATAGTCCAGCAGCGCCGGCGGCTGGTGCTCGTTCAGATAGTCATTGCCGCCGCACACCGCGATATAGTCGAACTGTGCAGGGTCGAGCAGCGGCGCGCTGTCGGAGATCACCACGCCGCAACTGGCGCGGCGCGGGGTGCCGTCGAGGCTCATCACCGTCCATGAGGCGTGGATCTGCCGGCTGCGCCCGCCATGGTCGGCGGCGAGCCGCAGCGCGTCGATCAGCCCGCCAAAGGCGGCGAGGGTGAACTGGTCGAGCAGCACGAAGCCGACCCTGAGCGGCGAGAGCCGGCCCGCCACGGCAGGGGGGTCGTCGTCGTGTCGCGGAACGAGGGATGGCGGGGACGTCATGTCGCTCATATCAAAGTTTCTGGCCCGATCCTGCAAGCCAACGCTGCGTCAGGCGACGACACTGCCCGCTGCCTGCACATGAGGGGAGAAAACAACATGGCACGCTTACCCGGTCTTGTTACGGCATCGGCGCTCGCGCTGGCCGCCGCCATCGCGCCGGCATCGGCGCAGGATGCCCTTCACGTCGCCTGGTATGGCGGCAATTGGGGCGATGCGTTCAAAGCCTGCGTCGCCGATCCCTTCACCAAGGCGACGGGCGTCGCGGTGGTGCCGGAAGTCGGCACCTCCACCGTCACCCTCGCCAAGCTGCAGCAGCAGAAGGACGCCCCGACCATCGACGTCGCCTGGATGGATGGCGGCGTGAGCGAGCTGGCGGAAGCTGCCGGCGTGCTGGCGCCGATCACCGAGAAAGGCGTGCCGAACCTCAAGGATGCCCTGCCGCAGGCGGTCTACACCAACGCCAACGGCACCTACGCCGTCGGCACCGGCTATTATTCGCTCGGCCTGACCTACAACACCAAGGAAATTCCCGAGGCGCCGACCTCCTGGAATGACCTGTGGAAGCCGGAATATGCCGATGCGGTGACGATCCCCTCGCCGGCCAATTCCTCCGGCGTGCCGTTCCTGTTCTTCCTGCACAAGATCTGGAACGCCCCGGCCGGTGACTTCGCCCCGGTCTTCGCCAAGATCAAGGAGCTGAAGCCGGCGCTGTTCTTCGATTCCTCGGGCGCCGCCTCCAATGCCTTCCAGAGCAGCGAGGCGATCATCGGCGCGCATTTCAATGTCGGCGCCTTCGATCTCATCGCCAAGGGCCTGCCGATCGGCTTTACCGTGCCGAAAGAGGGCGTGTGGGCCACCGATGCCCGCCTGCACCTCGTCAAGAACGCGCCGCGCGCGGAGATGGCGCAGAAGTTCATCGACACCGCGCTGACCCCGGCCGCCTCGCAGTGCCTCGCCGAGAAGCTGTTCCTGGGCCCGTCGGTGAAGGGCGTGAGCGTCTCGCCCGAGACCGCCGCCAAGCTGCCCTGGGGCGCCAAGGGCTCGGTCGAGAACCTTTATCTGCTCGACTGGACCGAGGTGAACGCCAAGCGCGCCGAGCTGGTCGACACCTGGAACCGCGAGATCGCCCGCAAATAACGCGCGCGACACGAGACGCATGCCCGCCCGGGCGCGGCTTCCAAGGGAAGCTTCCGGGCGGGCCTTCCACCCCACCCGAGGCCGAGCCTTTTCGCGCAATGGTCCCTAACCCGCGCGCGCCGGCTCTGGCGTAGTCTGGCTTCGCCGACCTCGGACGGCCACCCTTTGCCGTGCCGTCCGCTCTCCCGCGAGGACATGATCCGTGCAGCCACTTCTGTCCATCGACGCCGTTTCCAAGCGCTTCGCCGCCCACCGGGCGCTGGCCGAGGTCGACCTTGTGGTCGAGCCCGGCGAGTTCATCGCCCTGCTGGGCCCGAGCGGCTGCGGCAAGACCACGCTGCTGCGCTGCATCGCCGGCTTCCTGACCCCCGATGAGGGCCGCATCCGAATTGAGGACGAGGACATCACCCGCGCGCCGCCCTATCGCCGGCCGCTGAACACGGTGTTCCAGAGCTACGCGCTGTTTCCCCATATGAGCGTCGCCGACAATGTCGCCTATGGCCCGCGCCGCGCCGGGGTGGGCCGCCGCGAGGCGCAGGCGAGGGCTGCCGAGGCATTGGCGCTGGTCGGGCTGGAGGAGATGGGCACGCGGCTGCCGCGCGCGCTTTCCGGCGGCCAGCAGCAGCGCGTGGCGCTGGCGCGCGCCATCGTCAACCGACCGAAGCTCCTGCTGCTCGACGAGCCGCTTTCCGCGCTCGATTTGAAGCTGCGCCGGCGGATGCAGATCGAGCTCAAGCACATCCAGGAAAAGCTCGGCATCGCCTTCATCTTCGTCACCCACGACCAGGAGGAGGCCATGGCGATGGCCGACCGCATCGTGGTGATGAATGCCGGGCGCATCGAGCAGACCGGCACGCCGGAGGCGATCTACCGCGCCCCGGCGACCCGCTTCGTCGCCGAGTTCGTCGGCGAGCCGAACCTCATCGCGCTGGAGCCGGCCGGACCCGGCCACGCGCGCCTCGCCATCGGCGGGGCGGAGCTTCCCGCCGCGTCCGGCATGCGCTTCGCCATGGCCCGGCCGGAGGACATCGTTCTCGTCAACGGCGACGTGCCGGACGATCTCGCGACCTTCCCAGGCGTCGTCGAGGAGGTGCTGGCCATCGGCCCTCTCACCACGCTGTTCGTGCGCTGCGGCGAGACTGTGCTGAAGGTGGCGCGGCTGGGCATGTCGGGCGTGGAGCTGCGGCCCGGCAGCCCTGTGACGCTCGGCCTGCGCCCCGCCGCGCTGCACCTGATCGCGGAGTGAAGGCGGTGGCCGCTTCCCGCACCACATTGGCCCTGCTGCTGTTCGCGCCGCTCGCCTTCTTCGCCGCCTTCTTCCTGGCGCCGATGGCGGTGGTGGCGCTGACCAGCCTCACGACAGACGACGGCGGCCTGACCTTCGCGCACTATGCCCGCATCCTGTTCGACCAGTATCATTGGGACGTGCTGTGGGTGACGTTCCGCATCGCGCTCGCCACCACGGCGCTGTGCCTGCTGATCGGCTTTCCGCTCGCCTGGTATCTCGTGCGGATCGTGCGCTGGCGTAGCTGGCGGCGGGCCTGCGTCATTCTCATCGTAGTGCCGCTGTTCACCTCGAACATCGTCCGCTCCTTCGGCTGGATGGTGCTGCTCGGGCGCACCGGCCTGGTCAATCAGGGGCTGATGGGGATGGGGATGACCGAGCGGCCGATCCGCTTCCTCGGCACCGAGACCGGCATCCTCATCGGCATGGTCTACATCCTCATGCCCTTCGTGGTGCTGTCGGTCGGCAATGCGCTGGCCAAGATCGACACCGCGCTGGAGGACGCCTCCGCCGATCTCGGCGTCGGGCCGGCGCGCACCTTCTGGTTCGTCACCCTGCCGCTGTGCCTGCCGGGCGCGGTCTCCGGTGCCATCATGGTGTTCGCGCTGGCGGTCAGCGCCTATGTGACGCCGGCGCTGCTGTCGGGCGGGCAGATCACCGTCTTCTCCATGCTGATCTTCCAGCAATATTCCTCGGTGTTCGATTTCCACTATGGCGGTGCGCTCAGCGTCACGCTGCTGGTGCTGACGCTGGTCCTCGTCACCCTCGCCGGGCGCATCGGCGAGCGCGGGCGGAGGGCGGCATGATCGCGCGGCTTCTCATCCGCATCATCGCGCTGGCCGCCATGGCCTATCTGGTGCTGCCGCTGGTGGTAATCATGGGCGCGTCGTTGACGCAGACCAGCTATCTCGCCTTTCCCCCACAGGGACTGACGCTGAAATGGTTCGGCGTGCTGTTCGACGACCCCTCCTATGTCTCGGCGTTCATCACCTCGACCCTGCTGGCGCTGGCGGCGACGGCGGTAGCGGTGCTGCTGGCGGTGCCGGCGAGCCTTGCCTTGGCGCGCTACGTCTTCGCCGGGCGGGCGGGCGTGTCCTCGCTGCTGATGTCGCCGCTGGTGCTGCCCTATGTGGTGCTGGGCGCCGCGTTGTTGCAGTTCGGCAATGATTTCGGGCTGGCCCGTTCGTTCGAAGCGCTGCTGGTCGGCCATGTCGTCATCGTCATGCCCTTCGTGCTGCGCTCGGTGCTGCCGCTGCTGACCCCGGAGCAGCGTGCGCTGGAAGAGGCCTCGATGGACCTCGGCGGCACGCCGGTCGCCACCTTCTTCCTGGTCGTGCTGCCGCAGATCCGCGGCGGCATCGTCTCGGGCGCGCTTCTCGCCTTCATCTCCTCCTGGATCAACGTCGAGCTGTCGATCTTCAACACGACGTCGGCGCTCAACACCATCCCGGTGAAGATGTTCAACTACGTGCAGTACACGATCGATCCCACGATCGCGGCGGTGTCCGCGATCACCATCGTCGCGGCTGCGCTCGTCATCATCCTTCTCGATCTGCTGATCGGCCTCGACATGCTGTCCGAGCGCCAACAGCCCTAAGTCCAACGGAGCCTTCGCGATGCGCAAGCAGGATAGTTTCGACGTTATTTACACCCACACCGAGGGTGAGCCGCTCTGCATCATCCACAGCGGCATTCCCTATCCCGCCGGCTCCTCCATCCTGGAGAAGCGCGCCTTCCTGGAGGCGAACTATGACTGGGTGCGCACCGCGCTGATGCGCGAGCCGCGCGGCCATCGCGACATGTTCGGCGTGTTCCTCACCCCGCCTTCCTCGCCCGACTACGACGCCGGCCTGATCTATATCGACGGCACGCAATATTCCCACATGTGCGGGCACGGCACGATCGCGGTCGCCATGGCGATGGTGGCGCATGGTTTCGTGCGGCGCTCGGAAGACGGTCTGACCAAGATCCGCTTCGAAACCACCGCCGGCCTGGTGCAGGCCGAGGTGGCGACGAAGGGCGACGAGGTGCTGTGGACGCGCTTCGAGAATGTGCCGGCCTATGTCGCGGCGCAGGACATCGCCTTCGACCTGCCGGGCGTCGGCCCGCTCAAGGCCGACATCGTCTGGGGCGGCAATTATTTCGGCATCATCGATTTGCGCGGCACGTCGCTGAAGATCGGCCCGGAGAACGGCTCGGAACTCTCGCGCCTCGGCATCCTCGCCCGCGAGGCGATCCGCGAGAAGGTGAAGATCCAGCACCCGACCGCCGGCCACATCAACAACTTCAACTTCGTCACCTTCTGGCATGAGCCGACCATTGAAGGCGCGCTGTACAAGAACGTCCATGTGTTCAGCGCCGGCCAGCTCGACCGCTCCCCCGGCGGCACCGGCACCAGCGCGATGATGGCGATGTTCGAGGCGCGCGGCGTGATCGGGCTCAACCAGCCCATCACCTCCGAGGGCCTGCTCGGCACCGGCACTTTCGAGGGCGAGCTGGTCGGCGAGACGAAGCTCAACGATGTGCGCGCCGTGCGCCCGACGGTGAAGGGCACGGCCGGCCTGCTCGGCACCGCGCGCTGGCTGATCGACCGCAAGGACCCGGTTGGCGCCGGCTTCCTCGTCGCCTGAAGCCGCGTCATATCGTGATGAAGAGAACCGGCGCCACGCGACGCCGGTTCTTTGCCGGCTCAATTGAGCCGGCTCTCAGCGCGCCATGGCGCGCAGTTCGGCGATCTCGGCCTCGTTGAGGTAGCGGATCTTCTCGCCGCGCAGGATGAAGGCGAGGCGTGCGGTCTCTTCCAGCTCCTCGGCATTGTTGACCGCGTCTTCGACATCCTTGCCCAGCACGACCACGCCGTGCGAGGCGAGCAGGAAGGCATTCACCTTGTGTGCCTTCGCGGCGGCCGCGAGGTCGCGCGCGATCTCCGATGCGCCCGGCCGGTAATAGGGAATGACCGGCATGTAGCCGGCACGCATCACGTAATAGGGCGTGAAGGGGCGCAGGGCGTTGTCGGTGGGCAGGTCCTCAAGGCAGGACAGGGCGGTGAGATAGGTGGAGTGCAGATGCACGATCGCCCCCGCCTCGGGCCGGCACTCGAACAAGGCGAGATGGAAGGCGAATTCCTTTGACGGCTTCGGCCCCGGAACCGGCTGGCCGGCGGCGTCGATCTCGGCGAGGTCTGCCGGGGTGAGGCGCCCGAGGCTGCCGCCCGTCGGCGTGACCAGGAAGCCGCCTTCCTCCAGCCGGACCGACACATTGCCGGCGCCGCCGACGGAATAGCCGCGATCGAACAGGCTTTTGCAGAGCGCGCACAGCTGCTCTGCCTTGGAATTCCGGCTCACTTTTTTCCTCCTCCGCTTGCGCAGGGAAGGCCGGCGCCGCGGCGCCGGCCTTCAGGGGACTAGTTCGACAGCGCCCAGCTGGTGAAGCCGGGCACATAGGTGACGAGGGCCAGCACGGCCAGCATGATACCTATGAAGGGCAGCATGGCCCGGGACAGCTTCATGACCGGCACGCCGGAAATACTGCTGGCGAGATACAGCGCGGTTCCCACAGGTGGTGTCAGCAGGCCGATGGTGAGATTGATCACCATCACCAGGCCGAACTGCACGGGGTCCACGCCAAGATGCGCGGCCACGGGCGCGAGGATCGGCGTCATCAATAGGATGGCCGGGCCGCTGTCGAGGAACATGCCCACCACGAGGAGCATGAGGTTGATCAGCAGCAGCAGCAGGATCTTGTTCTCGGTCAGACCGAGAATGGCCCCGGCGATGGTCTGCGGCAGCCGTGCATTGGTCAGCAGCCAGCCGAACAGCGAGGTGGCGGCGATGATGGCGGCAATCACCGCCGTGGCGATGGCGGCCTCCATGCAGATCTTCGGGATGTCGGCGAGGGTGAATTCCTTGTAGACGAACAGGCCGATCAGGAAGGCATAGACGGCAACCACGGCGCCGCCCTCGGTGGGCGTGAACACGCCCATGCGGATGCCGCCGATGATGATGACCGGCATCATCAGCGCCCAGCTCGCCTCCTTGAAGCGCTTCCACTTCTCGGCGCCGCTCACCCGGCCTTCCGTGGGATAGCCGTGCCGGACGGCGTAGAAATAGGAGTAGAGCGCGAAGCCGAGGCCGATGACGATGCCCGGGGCGATGGCCGCGAGGAACAGGTCGCCGATCGAGGCCTGGTTGGACACGCCATAGATGATGATGGCGATGCTCGGCGGCAGGATCAGCGCCAGGCTGCCCGAGGAGGCGACGAGCGCGGCGGAGAAGCCGGCATCGTAGTTCCGCTTCTTCATCTCGGGGATCATCACCGAGCCCAGCGCCGCGACATCGGCCACGCCCGAGCCGGAGACGCCGCCCATGATCACGCCGCTTGTCGTGACGACATGGGCGAGGCTGCCGCGAATATTGCCGACGAGCGCCAGCGCCAGATTGATGATGCGCCGCGTGATGCCGCCATGGCCCATCAGCGAGCCCGCCAGCATGAACAGCGGGATCGCCATCAGCGGGAAGGAATCCACCGAGGTGAACAGCCGCTGGCCGAACAGGGCCATCGGGTAGCCCTGATAGAGGATCGCGGCCAGCGAGGCGAGGGCGATGCCGAAGGCGACGGGAACGCCGAGGATGAGGAACAGCGCGAAGCCGCCAAAGAGGAGAAGGGCGATCATGAGGCGATCTTTCCGCCGGAGGTCATGTTCTTCCACGTCGCGCGCAGGGCAAAATACAGCAACGCCGCCCCGCTGAACGGGATGACCGTGTAGACATAGTACATGGGCAGGCCGAGCGCCGCGCTGCGCTGGTGCAGGCCGAATTTGATCAGCGACATGCCGCCGACGACCAGCGCCAGGCTGACCACGGCGACCAGCAGCGTATTCAGTACGGTCAGCGCCCGCGAAGGCCGGGCCGGCAGCAGCGACACCAGGAAGTCCAGTGCGATATGCGCCTTGGACTGAAAAGCGGCGGCCATGCCGAGGAAAGTGATCCAGACGAAGATGTACCGGCCCAGTTCCTCGGACCAGCTCAGCGAATTCTCGAAGACATAGCGCGAAATCACCTGCGCGAAGGTCACGCTCATCATGGCGAACATCAGCGCGCCGATGGCCCAGAGCAGAAATATGTGTATCAGCCGATCCAGCTTGTCCAAGCTCGTCTCTCCCTCAGGCAGTGCGCCGGTGGTCGCGACCCGGAACGGAGGAAACGCTCGTTCCACCGTTCCGGGGGGCGCGTGCTTTAGCGCCCGAGTTCCTGCTTGATCCGCTTGTAGAGGTCGGGGTTGACCTTGGCGGCAAAGGCTTCGTGAGCGGATTCCGCCGCCGCAGCGATCGGCGCGGTGTCGGGACGGCTGACCTTGAGGCCAGCGGCCTCCATCGACTTCAGCATCTCATCCGTCTTGGTGCGGACCTGCTCGTTCTCGAACGCCGTGGCGGCATTGGCCGCCTCGACGACGATCTTCTGCTGCTCGGGGGTCAGCTGCTTCCAGCGCATGTCGCTGATCGACAGCGTCACATACTCGTATTTGTGGTTGGTGAAGGACAGGTTCGACTGCACTTCGTTGATCCGGCCGCCATAGATGAACGGGATCGGGTTTTCCTGGGCCGAGATGACGCCCTGCTCAAGGCCGGTATAGACCTCGCTCCAGGCCATCGGGGTCGGGTTGGCGCCGATGGCGCGCCAGGTGGTCACCATGGCGGGAATCTCGGGGACGCGAATCTTCAGGCCCTTGAGGTCCTCGATGCCGTTGATCGGCTTGTTCGCCGTCACCTGGCGCGAGCCGCGCTCCCACCAGTCGAGAATGCGGACATTGGCGGTTTCCACCACGTTGCCGGCGATTTCCTCGCCGATCTTGCCCTTCACGACCTTGTCGAACTCGTCCTGCGAGCGGAACAGGTAGGGCAGTTCCAGCAGCTGGATGGACGGGGCGAAGTTGCCGAGAACGCCGGCGATCAGGCCGAAATCCACGGTGCCCATCTGCATGCCCTCGACCAGGTCGCGGTCGCCGCCGAGCGTCGAGTTCGGGTAGATGGTCAGCGTGATGGCGCCGTTGGAGCGCTTCTCCAGCTCTTCCTTGAACTTCTGGGCGCCGAGGTGCCAAAGGTCCTGCTCGGATTGGATGTGGCCGAGCTTGAGGTTCAGCACGTCCTGGGCAAGGCCGGGCGTGGGGGCCGCGGAAAGGGCGAGGGCAGAAACGGCGGAAAAGACCGCCAGCTTCAGCATCTTCACGGTGTTGTTCAACACGTCATATCCTCCTTTTGGTCTTGTGATTTGCGGCCCGGCGCCGACGTTGCTCGCCGGCGACAGGCCGCAGCTTCAGTGGCCGCGCAGAACGGCGTCGGCCTCGGCGAAGAAATTCACGCCGCCGAAATTTCCCGATTTTAGCGCCAGCGCCACCGGACGGCCGCCGGCCGGGACAGCGCGCAGCGCCGGGGCGCCGGGCGCGATTTCCGGGCCGATCTCCAGCGAGGTCAGGTCCAGCGCCTCGACGACGGCGCCCGAGGTCTCGCCCCCGGCGACGATGAGGCGCCCGACGCCGCCAGTGACCAGGGCCCGGGCGATGTCCGCGAAAAGCGCCTCAATCGCCGAAGCGACGGTCTCGCGGCCATGGGTCTCCTGGGCCTGCCGAACCTGTTCGGGGTCGGCGGAGGAGAACACCAGGGAGCGCGCGGTCTGCGCCAGCGCCCAGTCGGCAATCGCCTGCGCGTCCAGCCGGCCGGCGACGGCGTCATCGGCCGATATCTCGAACACCGGCAGGCCGTCGGTGCGATGCCGGGCGACCTGGCCGCGGGTGGCAGTCGAGCACGACCCCGAGAGCACGACGCACGGACCCTCGACTCCCTGCCAGGTGCTGCCTTCGCCGGACAGGAGGCCCTGCCGGCGGAAATTGTCCGGCAGGCCCATGGCGATGCCCGAACCGCCGGTGATGAGCGGGGCGCCGTCCAGCGCCGCGCCGATCTCCATCAGGTCGGCATCGGAAAGTGCGTCCACCACGATGAGCCGCGCGCCTTCCGCGTCTGCGCGGGCGAGCGCCTCGCCAATGGCGACGGCGCCGTTGCGCACGGTGGCGAAGCCGACATGCCCGACCTTCATGTCGGTCTGGAGGGCCAGCCAGCGGCGGATGTCGGCATCCGTCATCGGGTTGAGCGGGTGGTTTTCCAGGCCGCTCTCGTTCAGCAGCCGGTCATGGACGAACAGATGGCCCTGATAAAGCGTGCGGCCGGCGCCCGGAAACACCGGGCACACCACGACCTTGCGCGCGTCGAGCGCCTGAGCGAGAGCGGCGGCCACCGGGCCGATATTGCCTTCGGGCGTGCTGTCGAAGGTCGAGCAATATTTGAACAGGAACTGCGTGCAGCCCTGCGCCTTCAGCCATTCCAGCGCCGCCAACGACTGGGCGATGGCCTCGCTTGCCGGAATGCTGCGCGACTTCAGCGCCACCACGCCGGCCTCGACCGAGGGGTCGGCCGGCACGCTCGGCACGCCGGAATACTGGGTGACGCGCATGCCCTGCTTCGACAGGGTGTTGGCCAGATCGCTGGAGCCGGTGAAGTCGTCGCCAATGCAGCCGAGAAGCATGTTCAGAGCCTTTGCAGATGTTCGGTCCGGGTGGTGGTCCCGTTCGGAGGCGTCCCGGTCAGGGTGCGCCCAGGGTTTGCGCCCGCATGTCCCAATAGGTCTTGATCACCGTTTCGAGGTGCTCGCGCATCGCCGCCTCGGCGCGGTCCGCGTCGCGGTCGCGGATGGCCTCGAAGATATGGCGATGGGCCGCCATGGCCTTGCCCAGCCCGTGGGGATGGCTGAGCGAGAAGCGCCGTTGCTCCTCCAGCAATTCCAGCACGACGTGATAGAGCGTATCGAGCAGGGGATCCTGCGCGATGCTGGCAATGCGGTGATGGAAGGCGTCGTCGCTGGCGGAGAACGCGGGGATATCGCCCGCGCTGCTCTCATTGGTCAGAAGCAACGCCTCCAGCTCGGCAATATCCGTGTCCGTGGCCAGCCGCACCGCCTCGCGCACCAGCGCGACCTCGACGAAGATGCGCGTCTTCTGGAACTGGCGGATGCCTTCCGGCCGGGCGACCAGCATCTTGGCCGCGCCCGACAGAAGCTGCAGCAGGTCGCGGGGCACGGGCTCCGTCACCCGCGTGCGGTCGCCATTGGCCACCGAGAGCATGCCGGTCTTGCTGAGCCAGAGCAGCGCCTCGCGCACCGCCGGCCGGCCGACGCCGTAATGCGCCATCAGCTCGCGCTCGGACGGCAGCTGGTCCCCCACGCTGAGCTCGCCCGACAGCACCCGCTCCTCGATGTCCTTGGCGATCTTGTCGGACAGCCGGTCGCGGCGGAGATGTGCCGGGGTGCCGAAGCCGCTCATGCGCCCAGCTTCCCCGTTATGTCGCGCTTGGCGTCGACGATGGCCGCGAGGAAGCCGTCACGCCATTTGCGGCGTGCGGCGAGGTCTTCGGCCGGGACGTCGGCGCGCATCTTCGCCTCGATGGTGGAAACCAGCTCGGGCGTCCATTCGCGCGGGTCGGCCTGCTCCTTGGCCAGCCCGTAATACATCGGGCCGAGATTGGCGCAGTATTCGGCGACGCCGTTGGCGGCGTTGAGGTCGATGGTGGCGAAGGGGCCCATGAAGCACCAGCGCAGGCCCAGCCCGTCGGCGACAGCGGCGTCGACCTCGGCCGGGGTGCAGATGCCGTCCTCGACCAGCCGGAAAGCCTCGCCCAGAAGCGCGCTTTGCAGGCGGTTGACCACGAAGCCGTTGATCTCGCGTGTCAGGGTGATCGGGCTCTGGCCGACGCCGGCCATCAACTCGCGGGTGAAGTCCAGCGTCTCAGTGGCGGTCCAGGGGGCAGGGATCAGTTCCACCAGCGGGATCAGATGCGGCGGGTTGATGGGGTGCGCCACCAGGCAGCGGGCGGCGTTCGCCAGCCCTTCCGTGAACACCGAGGCGGGGAAGCCGGAGGTCGAGCTGCCGACGATGGTGGTCGGCGCCAGAAGCGCGTCCATCTCCCGATAGAGCGCCTGCTTGATCGGCAGCCGCTCCGGGGCGCTCTCCTGCACATAGTCGGCGCCGGCCAGCGCGTCGGCGAGGCTGGTGGCGATCCGGCAGCGGGTGGCGAGCGCGGCATCGGCCGCGCTCACGAAGGCAAGCGCCGCCTCGGCCGCCGCCGGGGTGCGGTCATAAATGGCCAGATCATGCCCGGCGCGGGCGAAAACCAGAGACCAGGACGAACCCACCACACCGCAGCCGACGATCGCAATCTTCATGTCTCACAGCCCTTCAACGTTTCGCAGCGACGGCAGACGCCGCGTTCGGATCGCCCCGCCGGAGGGAGCGATGGCGAACATTCGTCCCGCCGCATGATCATCTGGTCTGGTATGACAGGTTGATAGACTGATCGTCAACCTGTCCTGCATACCAATTCCGTCGACGCGACGGCGCGGAACAAGCGCAGGCGTCCCCGCCAGGAACCGGGGGAGACGGGACGTGTGAAAGGCGTGGGAGCGGTGGGCAGGCCGGGCATCGGCCTCTAGGCGCGCGGCGGCCTACCGGGTCGTGCAGGAGCGCGCGCCGACCCGCTTGCGCCGCAGGCTGAGCGGTAAAAGCGGGCTATTGCGCAGGCTTGGGGGACAGGAGTCATCCCCGTCGCGCACGGCGCCGGCGCAGCACAAGGGCCGGCCGTCGGCCGCAATGGCGGCGGCCGACGGAGGGAGGGGCGCCGCCTTCAGGCGCCGCTGCCGGGCCCGAGCCAGAGAGCGGACGATGCCGGGATCTCCACCCACACGCGATTGCCGATCTCATGGGGTTCGACCACGCCGGGGTGGAACACCTCGTCGACGGTGATCTCCTGCCCGGCAATGAGAATGCCGAACCGGATGATGCTGCCGAGGAATTCGCGGCGCATGATCTCGCCCTCGAAGGCGCTGGCGCTCACCGGCTTGTCCTTCGACAGTTTCGCCACCTGCGGGCGGAACACCAGCCGCGCTTCGGCCGGCAGCACGGCATCGCGCGCGATGGCGATGCGAAGCCCGCCGAGGCTCTCGAAATGGCGGTCCTCGCCCGAGGTGACGACCGTGCCCTCCAGCACGTTGGCGGTGCCGAGGAAGGTGGCGACGAACAGATTGGCCGGGCGCTCGTACAGTTCCACCGGCGTGCCGACCTGTTGCACCACGCCGTCATTCATCACGGCGATGCGGTCGCAGACCGTGTTGGCCTCTTCCTGGTCATGGGTGACGAAGATGGTGGTGAGGCCAAGCCGCTGCTGCAGGTCGCGCAGTTCGCGGCGCACCTGCACCCGCATCTTGGCGTCGAGATTGGAGAGCGGCTCGTCGAGCAGCAGCACCTTGGGCTCGATCACCACGGTACGGGCGAGCGCGACGCGCTGCTGCTGGCCGCCGGAGAGCTGGGAAGGCCGGCGCTCGGCGAGATGGCTCAGCCCGACGATCTCCAGCGCCGCCGCGACGCGCCGCTGGATTTCCGCCCGCTTCACGCCGCGCTCCTCAAGCCCGAAGGCGACATTGCGGGCCACGCTCATATGCGGCCACAGCGCGTAGCTCTGGAACACCAGCCCGACATCGCGCTTCCACGGCGGCAGGTCGGTGATATCGCGCCCGCCCACCCGCACGCGGCCGGTGTCGGCGGTGTTGAAGCCGGCGATCAGCCGCAGCAGCGTGGTCTTGCCGCAACCCGACGGGCCGAGAAAAGCGAAGAACTCGCCCGGCTTGATGTCGAGATTGACGTTCTTGAGCACATGATTGGTGCCGTAGAAGAGGTTCACCCCCTCGATGTGCAGATCGAGCGCCGCCGTGTGCAGAACGGCCACTGCGGTATCCTGGATGGCGTGAGCGGTCATCGGGCGGCCCCCGTGGTCTTCTGGTTGCGATCAATGATGTATTGCGAAATGAGGGTACAGGCGGCGACCAGCACCACGGCGATGACGCCGAGCGCCGCGCCGGGCCCGCGACCGGCGGCGGACTGCATGAAGACATACAGGCCATAGGCCAGCGGCGCGTCGGCGTTGGACTGCACCAGCATCAGCGTGGCGGAGAGTTCCACCGCCGCGGTGGCGAAGCTGGTAACGAAGCCGGCGAGGATGCCGCCCATCATCAGCGGCACCACGATGCGCCGCACGGTGCGGGGCTTGGTGGCGCCGAGATTTTCCGCCGCCTCTTCCAGCGAGACGGAAATCTGCTGGAGCGCGGCATAGCAGGCGCGCAGCGCATAAGGCAGGCGGCGGATCGCCAGCGCGATCACCAGCACGATCCACATCGTCGCCAGCGGCGTGCCGTCCGGCATGCGGATATCGTAGAAGGTGCGGAGATAACCGATGCCCAGCACCACGCCCGGCACCGCCAGCGCGGCGGTGGCTGCCCAGTCCAGCCAGTGGCGGGCGATGAGCTTGGTGCGCAGCACCAGATAGGCGATGGCGGTGCCGACCACGACGTCGATGAGACCGGCGATCGAGGCGTAGATCAACGTGTTCTTGATGTAGACCGAGCTTTCGCCGAACACCCTGGAGTAGTGGGCCAGGGTGAAGCCGTCCGGCAGCGGGCTGAACGACCAGATGGTGGCGAAGGACAGCAGCAGCAGTCCCAGATGCGGTGCCAGCACCAGCGCGAGGATGAGCCCGACGACGCCATAGGCGACAACCTGCTCCCAGGGCCGCATCGTGCGCTTGGCCAGCCCGCCGCCGCCGCGCTGGGTGGTGGCGTAGTCCCGGCCCCGCAGAGCCAGCGCCGACACCCACATGGCGAGCACCGACACCACGATCAGCACCACCGCGATCACGTAGCCCATCGGATCGGTGAGGCCGATGGAGGTGACGCGCAGATAGGCCTGCGGCGCCAGCATGTCCTTCACGTTCAGCAGAAGGGGGGTGGCGAGATCGTCGAACACCTTCACGAACACCAGCGAGGCGCCGGCGACATAGCCGGGCATGGCGAGCGGCAGCACGATGCGCCGGAACATCCGCATGCCGGACGAACCGAGATTCTGCGCCGCCTCTTCCATCGAGCGGTCGATGTTGCGCAGGGCGGTGGAGAGGTTGATCAGGATGAAGGGGAAATAGTGGATGGCCTGGACGAAGATGACGCCGTTCAGCCCTTCCATGAAGGGGATGCGGAACCCGAGATACTCGTTGAGCAGCAAGTTCACCGAACCGTTGCGGCCGAATAGCAGTTGCATCGCCACCGCGCCGACAAAGGGCGGCATGATGAGCGGCACGAAGCCGAGCGTCTGGATGATGAGCGCGCCGCGAAACTCGAACCGCGTGGTGATGTAGGCCAGCGGCAGCGCGAACAGCGAGGCCAGCACCACCGTCATCGCCGAGACGTAGAACGAGTTCCAGAACGACCGCATGAACAGGTCGGTGCGGAAGAAGTCGGCAAAGTTGATCAGCGTGAAGCCGCCGGTGCCCTTCTCCGTGAACGCGACATAGATGACGGAGCCGACCGGCACCAGCAGGAAGGCCAGAAGGAAGGCCGCGAGCCCGAGCGCCAGGGCGATCTGGCCGGTTGTTCCAGGCATGCGCCAGCGACGCGCCGGGGCCTGGGTGAAGGCGAGCGACATGCAACACGCTCCAGCAATGGCGTGGAATGAGGGGACGCGGCGCCGACGCCGCGTCCTATTGGGGGAAGGTCAGGCCGGGACGGCTCAGTTCGCGAGCTTGGCGGCTTCCGCGACCTTGGCCTTCGCCTTGGCGTAGTTGTCCTTGGCAAAGGAAGCCCACTGCTGCTCGATCTCGGCCTGCCGGGCGCCCTTTTCCTTGCCGCCGCTGAACGCCGCGAGCACTTCCTGGCCCGACGCCTGCTCCTCGTTCACCGGCACGGCGCCGATCAGCGCGCGGGCCTCTTTGACGAGGGCGCGGGCCTGCGGGTTGTCCTTGGCCGCGAGCGTGGCCTCCACCTCATGGATCGACTTCGTGACCGACTTCAGATCGTCCAGCTGGAAGGAGATCAGCTGGTCGAACAGCGTGTCGACCACGGCCGTGCGCTTGCCGGACTTCTCGACGTCGAACATCGTCATCGCCTTGAAGCGCGCATCGGTGAAGGGGTTCGGGTAGCCCTCCGGCGCCTTGGCGTAGACGGCGGGGTTCACCGGCAGGCGGCGGATGCTGGGCTCAAGCAGCACTTCCTGGCCGGCGGGCGAGAGCAGGAAGTTGACGAACTTCTGTGCGTTCTCGGCGTTCGGCGCATTGGCGACGATGCCGACATTGGCCGGCACGACGGTGGTCACGGTGGGATAGACGAACTTCACCGGGAAGCCCGAGCCCTGGGCGGAGAAGGCGAAGAAGTCGATGACGATGCCATAGCCGACCTGCCCGGAATTGACCGCTTCCGGCACGCCGAAGGAGCGGTCGGTGATGGTCTGGAAATTGCCGGCCATGTCCTTGATGGTCTGCCAGCCCTTGTCCCAGCCTTCGCCCTGCAGGATCGTCTCGATGGTCAGGTGCGTGGTGCCCGAGCGGGCGGGCGAGGCGATGGCGACATGGTCGTAATAGGGCGCGGCGGCGAGATCGCCCCACTCCTTCGGCTCCGGCAGCTCATTGGCGCCGACATAGCGCGTGTTCCACATGATGCCGTAGCCGGACGCCGCGAAGCCGAAATAATAACCGTCCGGGTCATTGATCGGGTAGGCGCCGATCTTGTCGGGAATGCCTTCGGCGGTGGGCGTGAATTTCTGCAGCAACTGCTTGGACTTCAGCACCTCGAACGCATCCGGCGCCGAGGCCCAGAACAGGTCGGTCTGCGGGTTGGAGCGGGTCTCGTCGAGATATTTCACGCCCGCATTGGTGTTGCGGTTCTGGACGTCGAGCATGACGCCGGGGTTGGCCTTCTCGAACGCGGCCTTGATCGGATCGGTGACGTCCTTGGAAAAGGAGGTGACGACGGTGACCTTGCCGGACTGCGCGAGGGCCGCCGGAATGGCGGTGAACGAGGCGAGCGCAAGGGTGGCCGCGAGGGCGGCGGAACGGATCATGGCGTTTTCTCCCAATAGGCTTGGCTTGGCGGCCCGGGGACCGCGCCTGCCTATCCGCAACCCGCGTGCCAACGGGGCGGAGAAACGCAAGTCGCTGATATTCTTGAATATCCCGAAGTGCGGTGTCTGCGGGTGCCGATCGGCTGGGCAATCGGGGTAACAGCGGGAACGGCCGGACGGGTCATTTCGGTAACATCCGCCCTCGATCCCCGGTCCTCGCGCGTCAGTCCTCGACCGCGTCGCGCTCCAGCCCGTGCTTGCGCATCTTGAGGTAGAGAGTCTTGCGCGAGATGCCGAGCGCCTCGGCGCTCTGCCCGACCCGCCCGCCATGGCGCGCCAGAACCTGGGCGATAGCCTGCCGTTCGGCGAGGTCCACCGTCGCCTCCAGCGACGGCGCGCCCGCCGGCGCCAGTTCCATTTCTTCCGCCTCTTCCAGCCCGAGGACATGACGCTCGGCCGCGTTGCGCAGTTCGCGCACATTGCCGGGCCACGGCCGGCGCATCAGGCCCGCCAGCGTCCCGGTCTCCACCGGGCGGGTGGGCACGCCGTCGCGCGCGGCGACAGTGGCGACGAAATGCCGGAACAACGCGGGAATGTCCTCGTGCCGGTCGCGCAGCGGCGGCAGGCGCACCGTCACCGTGTTGAGCCGGTAGAGCAGGTCCTCGCGGAACCGCCCCTCGCCGGACAGCGCCAGCAGGTCGACCTTGGTAGCGGCGAGCACGCGGATGTCGACCTGTATTTCTAAATTCGACCCCAGCCGCTCGATGCTGCGTTCCTGCAATGCCCGGAGCAGGCGCGTCTGTGCCGCCAGCGGCATGGATTCGATCTCGTCGAGGAACAGCGTGCCCTTGTGCGCATGCTCGATCTTGCCGATGCGCCGCTCGCGCGCGCCGGTGAAGGCCCCCGCCTCGTGGCCGAACAGTTCGCTCTCGATCATGTTCTCGGGGATCGCGGCGCAGTTCACCGCGACGAAGCGCCCGGCCCGGCGCCGCCCGAAATCGTGCAGGGCCCGCGCCGCCATTTCCTTGCCGGTCCCGGTCTCGCCGAAGATCAGCACGTCTGTGCGGGTGTCGGCGAGCACGGCCAGCGTTCGGCGCAGGCGCTGCATCGGCTCGGCGCGGCCGATGAGCCTTCCCGCCCAGACATCGTCCGCGCGCGCCTCATCCCGGGCCCCTTGTTCGCGCAGGGCCCGGTTCTCCAGCACCAGCCGGCGCTGCTCCAGCGCGCGCCGCACGGTCTCCACCAGCAGCACCGGGTCGGCCGGCTTCTCGATGAAGTCCCACGCCCCGGCCCGCAGGGCGCGCAGCGCCATCGGCACGTCGCCATGGCCAGTGATCAGCAGGACGGGAATGTCGGGGTCGAGCCGGCGCACGGCGTCGAGCAAGCCGAAGCCGTCCATGCCGGGCATACGCACGTCGGAGACCACGACACCCTCGAAGCGGGTCGACAGCGAGGCGAGGGCCGCCGCCGAACTGCCGGTTGTCGAGACCGTCAGCCCGTCGAGTTCCAGCGTCTGGCCATAGGCGCGGCGCACTTCCTCGTCGTCATCCACCAGCAGCACGTCGGGCGGGTTGGTCATCGCGTTGCTCATGCGGCCTCGCGAAGTTCGATGGCGAAGGTGCTGCCGGAGGGCGAGCTTTCCCTCAGCAGAAGGCGCCCGCCGAAATCGCGGATGATGTTGAACGACAGCGAGAGGCCGAGGCCGAGGCCCGAGCCCGGTGGCTTGGTGGTGAAGAACGGGTCGAAAATGTCCGTGTGCATGCCGTCCCCGATCCCCGTGCCGGTGTCGCTGATCTCGATGCTCACATGCTCCGCGCCGCGCCGGGCCCGCACCTCGATCCGCCGCTGCGGGGCGCCGTGGACCGCGTCCATCGCATTGGCGAAGAGGTTGACCAGCACCTGTTCCAGCCGCACCTCCTCGGCAAGGACATGCAGCCCCGGCGGCACGGCGCGTATCACCTCGACATGCTCGTCGGCAATGCGCTGGGCGAACAGCGACAGCGCGCCCTCGACCACCGCGTCGAGGCTGACGGCTCCCATTTCGGGCTCGGGGCGCCGGGCGAAGCGCTTGAGATGGGCGATGCTCCGCGCCATGCGGACGGTCAGACCCTCGATGTGGGCGAGGCTTTCCGCCGCGTCCTCGGTGCGCCCGCGCTTCAGCAGCACGGCGCCATTATGGGCGTGGGAGCGCAGGGCGGCGAGGGGCTGGTTGAGCTCGTGGCCGATGCCCGCCGCCATCTGGCCGAGCGCGGCGAGCTTGGCGGACTGGACCAGCTCATCCCGGGTCTGCCGGAAAATGGCGAGCGCGCGGGACAGTTCGTCCAGCTCGTCCGCGCCGAAATAGCCCTGCGCCTGGGGCGCCGGCAGGTCCACCGCGCCGCCGCTGGCAATGGCCCCGGCTGCGAGGGTGAGCCGCTCCAGCCGGGCGATCAGGCTGCGCCGGACATAGAACCACCCCACCAGCACGGCAACGCCGAGCGACAGCAGGGCAATGGCGAGCAGCAGGCTGCGGCCGACGACGATGGCCTCCGCCGCGCGGGCGGCCGCCGCGCGCGCATCGGTCTCGATCTGCCGCGCGACCCCGCCAATGCTCCCGCCGAGTTCGGCGGCGAGGTCGCGGCTGGTGCCGAGCAGCTTCTGTCCCTCCTCGGAGGCCGCGATTTCCGCCAGGCGCAGGCCCGGCAGGCCGATTTCGGCATCGGCCAGCGCGGCGAGGCGGCCGACGATCTGGCGCACGGTGATGCTGTCGGCCCAGCCCTGCAGCCTCTTGCCCTCGACGACCAACTCGTCCACCGCTTCGCCGAGGAAATGGCCGGTCTGGCGCAGATCCTCCGGCACCCGCACGCTGGCGACCTGCCCCAGCAGGCCGATGGACAGATGCGCCTGGGCGCTCAACGCGAGGATCGCCTCGGTCTTGGAAGTCTCGTCGCGCAGGATGCGCTGCGCGGTCCGCGCGACCTCGCCCGCCTGTCCCACCTGTTCCAGCGCGGCATTGATATTGAAGCGGGCATCCTCGACCAGCGGCTCGACCTCGTCCACGAGGTCGGCCTGCAGCCAGCGCAGTTCGTCGACGATGGCGCGGGTGCGCGCCTCGATCTCGAAACGCCGGCGGGCGGCCTCGTCCACGGCGTCGAGCGTGCTGCCGAGCGCATCGACAAGGCGACGCAGCGCCCTGAACCCCTGCGAGCCCTCGCCCGTCGGCGCGGTCTCCAGCAGGCCCCGGAGATCGCCGAGCCGGCCGCGTGCGCGCTCCATCGCCACATCATGGGCGTCGCGGCGCTCGGCGGTGGCAAGCTCGGCCGCCGCGGCCGTCAGGCGTCCGCCGGCCTGCGAGAGCCGGGCGGCGAACACCAGCGCCGGCACATGGCCGCGCGCGATCGAATCGAGTTCCGACGAGAGCCGCGCATAGGAAAGCCAGCCGACGAGGCAGGCGATGACCGCCAGCGCGCCGACCCCGATGAAGGCCAGCAGCAGGCGCCCGCCAATGCCGAAGCGGGTTCTCTCCACGCTCATGGGGCGGCCTTCCCGGCCCGCAGTGCCGGGAGCCGCCCGTGCTCGACGAGGTGCCGCCGCCCGGTTTCGGCGGCGGCGCGTGCCTCGCTGAGATTCTGCGCGGTCCATGTCTGGATGCGCGCGGTCAGCGCGGTCTGCTCCGCCGGGGCCGGCAGGCCGCGCGGCACGCGCACCAGCTTGACGCGGCTGGCGATGCTGGCGGCTTCGGTCTCCCCGAACGGCATTTGTGCCAGAAGCGCCCGCGCCCGCGTCACCTCCCGGGCGGCTTCGGTGTCGGGCCCGGCGAGCAGCGCCGCCTCCACCTCATAGATGGTGCGCCAGATGTCGGCGGCCTCGGTGAGTGGAAAGGTGATGAGTTCGTCGAACAGGATGTTGATCAGCTCGTAGCGCTGCGCCGAGCGGCCGGCGTCAAAGCTCCAGGTCGCCGCCTCGTCGCTGAGGGCAAAGGGATTCGGGCCATCGGTGGCGCCATCGGCATAGAATTCCGGGCGGATGGGCTGGCGGTCGATGCGCGGGTCAAGCAGCAGCCGCTGGCCGGGCACCGACAGCAGGAAATCGACGAAGGCGTTCGCCGCCTCCGGGTTCGCCGCCCCTTTGAGCAGCGCGATGCTGGCGGGGGTGAAGACCTTCTGCTCGGGAAAGCTGAACCGTACCGGCCCGGCATCCAGCTCCGTCGGCTGGGCCAGGAAGTCGATGGTGATGCCGACCCCGAAACGCCCGCGCGATACGCCGGCCGCCACGCCGAAGCTGCGCGCGGTGACGGTGGCGAGATTGCCGCCGACCTGCCGCCACACCGCCCAGCCGGTGTTCCACCCCTCCGATTGCAGCAGCGCCTCGACCATGAGGTGGGTGGTGCCGGACCGAGACGGCGAGGAGATGCCGACATGGCCGTGATAGATCGGCGCGGTGAGGTCGCGCCAGCGCTGGGGAACGCTCAGCCCATGGCGGGCGAGATACGCTTCGTTCCACACCACGCCATAGCCGGACAGGGCGAAGCCCAGATACATGCCGGCCGGGTCGTTCACGGGATAGCCGGCCACCACGGGCGGGGTGCCGGTGTCGCGGGGGACCAGCGGGGCGAGCCGGCCCTCCAGCTTGAGCAGCTCGAACGCATCGGGCGCCGAGGCCCAGAACAGGTCGGCGTCCAGCCGCTCCCCGCCGGTGATCAGCGCCACGGCGGCGGTCGTCTTGCGCTGGACGAACTCGACCTCGATATCCGGCCGCGCCTGCCGAAACGCCTTGCGGTACAGGTCGATCATGGACGGCGGAAAAGACGTGACGATCCGCAGGGGGCGGGCGTCGGCCGGCCACGCCTGCACCATGAGCAGGCACAGGCCGATCATGGCTAGAGCCGAAATGCGGAGCCTCACCGCCTTCTCCCGGATGACGACGTTTCTTGTTGCGCCACCATCGCCGGTGCGCGCGGGCGCCGCAACCTTTGCCGGCAATCGCCTTGCCCATGCCGAGGCGATGGCGGCTCAGCCGGGCATCGCCAGCGCGCGCATCACCAGGGAGGCGGCCAGCGTGAGCATGACGACGCCGACGCCGGCATCAAGCACCCTCCAGGCGGCCGGCCGGGCAAACAGCGGCCGCAGCAGCCGGGCGCCATAGCCGAGCGCCGCGAACCAGACGAAGCTCGCCACGGCCGCCCCCGCGACGAAGGCGGGGCGGATCGCCTCGGGCTGGGCCGAGCCCGCCGCCCCCATCAGCAGCACGGTGTCGAGATAGACATGCGGATTGAGCAGGGTGAAGCCGGCGGTGGCCAGCAGCGCGCGCGTGAGCGTCGTGTCGCCCGCAGCGATGACGGCCATGGCTTCGGGCGCCGCCATGCGCCGCAGGGCCTGGACGCCGTACCAGCCGAGAAAGCCGGCACCGCCAAGCGCCAGCAGCGTCGCCAGTTGCGGCAGGGCGGCGAGAAAGGCCCCGACGCCCGCCACGCCGGCGGCGATCAGCAACGCGTCGGCCGTGCCGCAGAACAGCACGATGGCGCCCACATGCTCGCGCCGCAGCCCCTGCCGCAGCACGAACAGGTTCTGCGCCCCGATGGCGATGATGAGCGCGGCGGAGAGCAGGAAGCCGGTGCAGAACGGCAGGAAGAACTGGGGCATGAAGAACTGGGGCATGAGGAACGGGGGCAGGAGGGGCTGTGTCATGCCGTGGTGGTGCCGCGCCGCGCCGATCAAGTAAAACTTGTTCTTCTAAGGTCGATGAAGCAAAACTTCATCCATGCTGGACTATCCCGCCCTTGCCGCTGTCGCCGCCGTCGTGCGGGAAGGTTCGTTCGAGCGGGCTGCCGCCGCGCTCGCCATCACCCCGTCGGCGGTGTCGCAGCGGGTGCGCGGGCTTGAGGAGCGGCTCGGGGCGATCCTCATCGTGCGCGGCCAGCCCTGCGAGGCGACCGAACTCGGCCGCAGCCTCTGCGCCCATCTCGACCAAGTACGCCTGCTGGAGCATGATCTGGCGCCGGCGCTCGGCAGCACGGCCGCCGGAGCCGGCGACAGGCTGACCCTGCCGGTGGCGGTGAATGCCGACAGCCTCGCCACCTGGTTTCCGGCGGCGGCCGCCGCCTTCGGCCGTGTGGCGGACGTGTCGCTCGACCTGACGCTCGACGATGAGGCGCACACCGCCAACAGGCTGCGCGCCGGCGAGGTGATGGCCGCCGTCACCGCCGAGCGCGAGCCGGTGCAGGGATGCCGGACCCTGTCGCTGGGCGCGCTACGCTACGCGGCCTGCGCCAGCCCGGAATTCGTCGCCCGCTATTTTGCGCGCGGCATCACCCCGCAGGCGCTGGAACAGGCGCCCTGCCTGCGCTTCGACCGCCGGGATTTCCTGCAGGCGCGCTGGGCGCGGGCGGCCTTGGGCGTTGAGCGGGTGGGCCCGGTCCACTGGGTGCCTTCCACCCATGGCTTCCTCGACATGACGCTGGTCGGGCTGGGCTGGGGCATGCACCCCTGCGCGATGGTGGAGGACCGCATCGCCGCCGGCCATCTGATCGAGCTGGCGCCGGCGCACCGGGTCGACGTGCCGCTCTACTGGACCGTGACCCGCCTCCACGCGGCCGCGCTGAACCAGTTGACGCAGGCGGTCAGTACGGCGGCCGGCGAAGTTCTCGGCCGGTGAGGTCTCCGAATTGCCGACGGTTTTAACCGATAGCGCCGTCCGAAAGTCGGCGTATTGCGGCGGCCGGGCCGTGTGGCGGCCGACCGTGGCCAAACGGCCGCTTCCCTTCGCGGATGCAAAATGGCAGGTTAGGCGCCCGTTGTTCGGTCGACATCCTTATCAATGCTCAAGCTTTCCTTTCTTCTGATCGGCGCGGAATCGTTCCGCGCTCGATGGTACGTCATAGCCGTGCTCGGCGGTGTGTTTCTCACCTTGGCCATCATGCTGGCGATCGATGCGTCGGATGGCGTGACGCTCGCCATGCAGGAGACGCTGGGCCTCGTCTTCGTGCTCAACGGGCTGATTGCGCTGTTCGTGTTCATAGGTCGGGCAAGGGGGGCGATGCGCTCCCTGCTTTTCCTCAAGGCGGCGGCCCTGCTGATGGTTGGGGTGCTCATCATCCAGCCGCCGATCTCGACGCAATTGGCGCTCGCCTACCTGTTCGCCCTCGCTTTCGTGCTCGACGGGCTCTGCCGCGTGGCGACCGCGCTCGTGGTGCGCTTTCCCGGCTGGAAGATGATGGCGGCGTTCGGCGTGATCGAGCTGCTCATCGCGGTGCTTATCATCACCGAATGGCCGATGCCCCGCGCCCGCAACATTCCCTTCTGCATAAGCCTTTTGCTGGCCTTGTCGGGGTGGTTGCTGCTCCGCGTCGGGCTGATGTTCCGCACGCTGGAAAGCGAAGCGGGCATCCTCGCCTTGCCGATCTTCGCCGGGCGCGGCTGGTATGACAACGCCCCGATCCTGATCGAGACCGGCGAAAGCGCGACACTACCGGAACAGCCGATGATCGTCCATGTCTGGACTCCGGTCGGCTCGGCCTACGCCCCCGAGCACCGGCTGCTGGTCGATCGCTATATCGCGGCGGTGGACGGCCACGGCGTGATCTCGACCGGCCATGCCGCGCTGGAGATGCCGCCGGACCTCTATATCAGCCATTATCCCGCTCTCGAGGTCGAGCGCTCCAGCAGCGATTTCATCGCCTCGCTCCGCGCCGGCGACGAGAATGACCTGAAAGGCCGCTTCCAGCCTTCCTATCAATACGAGTCCGAATGGTGGTGCCCGGCGGACGCGAATGTCGAGTTCCACAATTACAGTCCGCGCCGCCTGCGCGCGCTGTGGGCCGGGTACAAGCAGGACGACACCTACAATCTCACCAACCGCAACTGCTCGGTGGTGGTGGCACAGGCGCTCGACGCGGCGCTCGAAGGGTCGATGGCGAGCCGTTTTCCATGGCTGCGCCTGCTCGCGCTGCTGACCAATCCCGATATCTGGGTGGCGGCGATGATCCGCAGCCGCGCGAATTCGGCGACATGGACCCCCGGGCTGGTGCTCGACTATGCCCGCACCATGGCGCGGATCGTCGAAAAAAATGAAGTGGCCTGGGGCATGCGCCTGATGGGCTTCCTGAAGTGGGGCCGGTCCGCACCGGCGGATGGTAAAGAGGCACGCCCGGTATGAGTACGCCGCTTTCCGCAGAGCAGCCCGCCAGCCTGTTCTCGCGCGGCGCCGTCATCGCGACCGCGATGATGTTCGGGCTTACCTACAGCCTGAGCGCGGCGCTGATCGCGCTCGACCTGACCGCGCGCGGTTTCAGCGAGACCCTGATCGGCGCCAATGCGGCCATGCATGCCGTCGGCGTCCTCATCACCGCCATGCTGCTGCCCCGGATCGTCGCGTTCTTCGGCATCCGCCGGCTGGTCATCATCGCCCTCGTCGTCGCGGCGCTGGCGCTGTGCGCGTTTCCCGCCATTCCCCTCATCTGGCTCTGGTTTCCGCTTCGGCTCGTGCTCGGCATGGCCTCGGAGATCCTGTTCGTGCTGTCCGAGGCCTGGACCAACAGCCTGAGCACGGAAGCGACCCGCGCCCGCGCCATGGCGGCCTATACCGCCGCGCTTTCGGTTGGGTTCGCCCTTGGCCCGCTGATCCTTTCCGTGGTCGGCTCCGGTGGTTCCGCCCCCTATCTCGTCGGTGCAGGTATCGCGCTGTTTGCCGCAGGCTTCGTCGCCTCGCCCAAGGTGCAGGCGCCGGTGTTCGACGAGCCGGCGAAGGGCAGCCCGCTCCGCTTCATCCGGCTCGCGCCGGTCGCGATTTCGGCCGTGGTGCTGAACGCGGCGATCGAGACCGCCGGCCTTTCCTTCCTCGCCATCTATGCCGTCAATCTCGGCTGGGAAGAGAGCGGCGCCACACGGCTGATGTCGTGCATGATGATCGGCGCCATCCTCCTCCAGCTGCCGATCGGGTGGCTCGGCGACAAGGTGGACCGGGTCAAGCTGGTCACCGCGCTGGCGGTGGCGTCGATGCTCGGCGCGCTGGCGTGGCCGCTGGCCCTGCAGAACGAGATTGCCACCTATACGCTGCTGTTCTTCTGGGGCGGCGCGTTCGTCGGTATCTACACCATCATGCTGACGCTGGTCGGCAGCCGCTTCAAGGGGGCGGAACTGATCGGCATCTATGCCGCCATGGGGCTGATGTGGGGCCTCGGCGCGTTGCTCGGGCCGCTGCTGGCGGGCTTCGCGATGGACAGCACCCTGCACGGGCTCGCCTTCTTCGCCGCCGCCACCTGTGGCGCCTTTGCCCTGTTCGTCACGCTGAACGGCCGGCGCGGGCACTGAACCTCGGTGACGGCGCCGGGCCGGCGAGAGCCCTTCCGCGAAAGTGGACAGACTTTCGCGGCGAGAAAATGCTCTGGCTTATTGATTGAAAAGCCCTTTCCGATCGGGTGATTCCACCGGATCGAAAGCGCTCTAGGGCTCGATGTCCGCCGTGCGGATCAGCGAACCGAGCATCCGCTTGCGCTTGGCCTCGTAGTAGTAGCCCCTGGAATACAGCATCACCGCCCGCTTCTCGTCGCGTCCCGCGACGCGGTAGGCATTGGCGAGATAGGCGACCGCGTAGGTCATGTTGGTATTGGCGTCGAGAAGGTCCTTTGGCGCGCCACGGAAGCCGAGGCCCCGCGCCGTGTCGACGCGGATCTGCATCAGTCCCCAATAGGGGCCATGGCGCTGCCTCGGGTCGAACCTGCTTTCCCGCCACGCCACACGGCGGACCAGCGCCGCCGGCACATCGAAGCGCTCCGCGTGGCGCTGGATCAGCGCCTCGATGTGGGCCGGCGCCCGCTCGGCCGTCGGCCGGCTGTTGGCCGGCTCGGGGCTGTCGTCGATGGGCGCTGCGGCATCCTCGCGCGGGGCGGCGGCCTCCGCTTCGGCTGCAATGTCGGGCATCGCTGCCACGTCTTCCGGCTGGGCCTCGGGCGCCATCGCCAGCGCGGTGGCGGGCGCCGTTTCCGGGAGGCGCGGAGGCGGCAGCGGCACCAGTGCCGGCAGGATGACGCGGCGCACCTCGGCGAGCCGCTTCGGCGGCAGGGGCACGGGAGCGGGCACGGGGTCAGAAATGGCGGACGATTCTGCCGCGGACGAATTCGATGCCGGAGATACCCGCATCGGCACCACGATCGTGGTCACATGCCGGGAGGCTTCGAGTTGCGGCGTCGGTTGTGCCTGCGCCAGCAGCCATCCACCGGTCGGCGCTTCACGCGGCGGCTCTGTCAGCCAACTGAAATAGGAGGGAGCGACCAAACCCGCCGGCGCACGCGCAACAGGCGCGAGAAGCGCGGCCGCACTGGCCTTGTCGGGCGCCCGCCCGCCGGGCCGGGCCGGCGTCGCGGGGGACGTCGCGGGCTGTCCGGCGATGGCGGCCCCTGCCGGCGATGCGTCCGACGGCGAGCCGCTCAGCAGGCACGCGCCCAGCGCCAGCATCGCGACCGCGCGCGGCCCTGCGTCCATCCGGTACTGTGCTGTTCGCCATTCCACTCCGTTGCCTAGCACAATTAACCAACGGTCGAAACGCTGTGCTCGCAGCCGACCATGGCGCGCTCACCGCGTCCATGTGGCGAGGCCCTCGGCGTCGAGATAGTCGATCTTCAGTTCGGCGGCCTTGCCGGCCTTCACCACGAAGCGCACGGAAGACAGCGAGCCATAAGGCGCATTCTCGCTGCGCGGGGCGACCGCAAAAATGTCCCCGTCCCAGTGGGTCAGCGGCATGGACAGCGTGCCGGGGCCGAGAGCCAGCACCAGGCCATCCTGGCCCTGCGTGATCCGCGCCGGGCCGAAAAAGCTGTTCTCATAGGTGCCCACATAATCGGCCAGCGGCCGGGCTGCCGCCGGCGTCGCCGGTGCTGTCTTGCCCGCCAGATCGCCGGCGGGGTCGTTGAAGGCCATCAGCCTCGGGTGGAAAAGTTCGTACCAGTCGCGGGTGGGTGCGCCATACTGGACGATGTCCATGAAATGGCTGGCGATCGCCTCCGCCGCCCCCACAGGTGCGCCGTTGGTCAGCACCACAATGGCGATGTCGGCAGACGGCAGGAAGCGCACGAACGTGCCCGCACCCGTTCCAAAGGCGCCGGAATGAGACAGGTCCGGTCGGCCGTTGGCATCCACCGAAACGTTGAAGCCGAAACCATAGAAGCTCGATCGCGCGCCGATGGTGGGAGCCGGCGAACTGAAGGCCTGCGCCCGAAGGGCCGGCAGCAGTGCGGCGGGCGCGATGAGTTCCCGCCCCTCATGGCGGCCATTGGCGAGCACCAGCTTCATCCATTCGGCCACGTCGGTCACGCTGGAAGACACGCCCCCGGCCGGCGACTGCGGGTCGGGGTCGCGCTGGTAGAGTGGCGTGAACCGCCCGGCCTCCAGCGAATGCAGCAGGGCCCTGTTCTCGCGCGTGAGCAGGTACTGATAGCGCGAGCTGGTGGACGTCATGCCCAGCGGCCCATAGAGCGCCTTCCGGGACAGGTCCTCCCATGACTGGCCCGACGCCCGCGCCACCGCCTCGGCCCCGGTGGTGAGCCCGAAATTGGAATAGGCGTAGGAAATACGGAACGGCGCCAGCGGTAGCTGGCGCAACCGCTCCAGAATCGCGGCGCGGTCGAAGCCGATGTCTTCGAGCGTGTCGCCGCCCGCGTGCGGCAGGCCGGAGCGATGCGAAAACAGGTCGCCCACCGTCACATTGGCGCTGACATAGGCGTCGCTGAGTGCGAAGCCGGGCAGGAGCTGCACGACCTTGTCGTCCCATTTCACCACACCTGCCGTCACCTGCGCGGCGACGACGGTGGCGGCGATCGGCTTGGACAGCGAGGCCAGCTGGAAGACGGTGTCGGTGTCGATCAAGGCCGGCTTGCCCTGTTCACGAACGCCGAAGCCGCGCGCGAACACCGTCTTGCCGCCATGCACCACCGCAACGGCTGCCCCCGGGACGCCGCTGCGCTGCATCACGCTGTCGATCGCCGCCGGCAGATCCGCCAGCGCCCGCTCCGTCCCGCCCCGGGCGAGCGGGACGACGTCTTCCGGCGGGAACGCACCAAGCGTCAGGGGGACGGTCTGCGCCTGCAGCGGCGGCGCCGTGGAGATCAGCAGGAGGGTGGCGGCGAGCGCCAGGGCTCCCCGGCGGACAAACGAGACGCGCATGGCCAAGCCCCAGGTATTCATACATCGGTCTCCAAGAATCTGCCTGCCCAGGGGGCGGCTGCGTCGGCTCGTCAGGCCGGCAAACAATCGAGGCAATGTTACGCCCACGCGATCGACGCGGTCGCGTCACCGCTTTAGTGGCCCAGTCGGCGCACAAGGCATCGAGCAGGTAGGGCACTTTTCAATTGATCCCCCTAGCAGGCAATTGTTTGCGCAGTGTTTGAAAGCCGCGCCATTGTCCTGCCCCCGCAAGGCGCACGGGAAATGGCGCGGCAAGGGCGGCCTCAGGTCGCCGCGATCAGGCCCGTTGCGCTCACCACAAACGGCGGAATGACATCCGTCCCGTGCAGCCCGGTCAAACGGCCGGCAAGCTCGCGCAGGATGTTGGCGCGCGCCTGCGGCGAGGTGAGATGGCGCACCGAGGTCATGTAGGTGTATTCGATCGCGTTGCGGGCCCCGTCGCGACCGGCGGCGATCAGCACATCGCTGACGGCCTTCGGCAGCGGCTGGCCGGCCGGCGTCACCAGCGCGGCGACCATCACGCTGAGATCCGGCGGCGAATGCGGGCTGTCGAAGGCGAACGACGCTGCCCCCTTCAGCGCCTCGCCGTCGCCGGCGGCCAGCAAGGCGATGCATTTCAGCACGCGCATATGCAGATCGAACTCGGAACCGGGTTCCGCCATCTCGATGCCGCGATCGAAGAACGCCACCGCCGCGGCGAACTCGCTGCGCGCTTGCCGGAGTTGCCCGAGCAGCGGCAGGGCGGCGGCAGAGTCCGCCGTGCGGGCAAAGGCGCGCTCGGCAAGATCCTCCGCCAGTTCCAGATGGCCGCGATTGACGAAATAGAGAAGCTTGGCGGCGGCCAGCATCAGCAGGGGATTGCTCTCGATGAGCGGCAGGCATTCCAGAGCCGTCGCCTCGATCTCGCTTTCCAGATCGTCGCGCTCGCCCCGGCTGATGCCTGTGAAGGGGTTGGCGAGGACGAGGCGTGCGAACAGATGCAGGCCCCACTGCAGGGCAATGTCGGCACTGGCCGGATTCTGCTCCCGCGCCGCGCGCAGTTGCAGGCCCTTCTCCAGCCATTTGGGGTTGGAGGTCGACAACAGCGTCGTCGCCTTGCGGAGGCGAATGTCGAGCGGCTGGTCGGTGGGCGTGCCCAGCCCTTCGGAGGCCTCGGCAAGGCTCCTCTGCAACGCCTCGACGATGGCATGGGTGGCGCGTTCGACCTCCGGCGGAAGCAACGCCGCGCCGGGGTCTGCGAGTTCGAGACGCGAGGCGCGGATAATGCGCCGGGAGGGCATCTCCCGAAGGGCGGCCGTGCAATCGAGGCGGCCTTCATTGTCCTGAAGGCTGACATGCAGGACATACCGTGCTGCTGCGCCTTCCTCGCTCCCCGCGACGATCACCGTCTGCCCCGCGCCGACCTTGTCGGCAATCGCGTCGCGCAACTGTCCGGCGATGACGTCCGCGTGCTTGCCCAGTCCTTGATCACGCCGCGCAACGACAGCGACAATTGCCGGAAGCCTGAGCGCCGATCCGAGGCCGGGCCTCGGGGTCGCCGGCGGCAATGAGGTGGCGATCCAGACATAACCCTCGCCATATTGCGTGGCGATATATCGAGGGGCTTTCGCGCTGTCGCCGAGCTTTGACCGCAGCCGATTGATGAGAAAATCGACGTTGCGGTCCGAGGTGTCGGAATCCGCCGACGCGACGACGTCGAGCAACTGGCTGCGCCGCATCAGGCGATGCGGGTTGCGGGACAAGGCCAGAAGGAGCGATCGCTCGCTGCGGGTGAACCGTATCTGCTTGCCGTCGCGATGAGCAAACAGGCAGCTGCGATCCATAACGACGTCGCCAAACACCAGGCCTTCTGTCTGCCGCATCCCACATCCCATCTGAACGCGTCCCCGCCTGCCCGGTCAATGTCGCGTGACCCGGCAGAAGAAAGACGTGCGCGCCGCCTAGCGGTCGCGTCTGACATCGAACCTGACCATACGGAATTATGGCCCTTCAAACAGCAGGCAAATAAGGGCCTGCCATGGGCCCGATCCTGCGGAAATTGCCGGCAAAGAAACGGCGCGGCGGTGGCTGGCAACTCCCGGCCTCGCCGTGACGGAAGAGCGGGAAGATTCCGATGGTCCAGACAGGAATATAATACCTTCATACACTTACGTGCTATCGGCACGCCATATTTGGCCATATTTTCAAATAATCCGCAAACAATCGCCTGTTATGGGTGGCCTTGAGGTAGTCGCGCCTGCCGGCCTCAATAAGCGTGCAGCAATCGGGAAATGTCGGCCTGGCCTGTGTCAGGTTCTTCTCTGGAGGATGCGGAGAGCCCGGCACGGGTAAAGCTACGGCAAGCCGTTCCAAGGCGGTGTCATGTTACCTATTCTGATGGGAACGCAGCGTATCGGCGCTTAATGCGAGGGGCCATCATTGGCAGCAATGGGGTAGGGGACGATGGCAAATTTTCCATGTGGACGGGCTCGGCCATGGGGGCGCGACGCGCGGCCGGATACGCAGGGGCCGGGACGAAGACATCTCGTGCATGCCCTGCTCCGAGACCCGGCGCATCCGGCTCCGCCGACCGCTCGCGCACCGGCACTGATCGCTAGATCCGTCTGAGGCGCCAGGCCGGATCGGCGGCGACGCTGCTGGACCTCATCCTCTTCATTCATTCGACCGCGGGGCGAAGGCCGGCGCCGCGATCGCAGGCCTGCGCGCTGCCCGCCTCGCACAGAGGGACGGCCGCGCCTCGTCGTTCACAGTTTCATGGGAATATGCCGATGTCCGCCTCCGTTGCTCCCCTCCGTCGCCACCGCAACCGCGCGCAGGCCTGGCTCGGCCAGACGGGCCTCTCTTCAGGCGCGGGCAGCAAGCTGCCCGCATTGCTGCTGGCCCTGGGGCTCGGCATGGCCGCGACGCCGGCACTGGCGGCGAATTTCAATGTCGCCAACGAGGCCCAGCTGGCCGACGCCGTCTCAAAGGCGGCCAATGGCGACACGATCACCTTCACAGCCGATATCGAGCTGAGCGGCAAGGGCAAGGCCGGCACCATCACGACCAACGTCACCATCAATGGCAATGGCCACAAGCTGGTGGGCAAGGAAGGCACGAACGCCAACGGGCTTTATGTCCAGTCCGGCACGGTGACGATCCAGAATCTCGATCTGTCCAACCTGACCACCAAGGGCACGAGTGGCGGAAATGGCGGCGGCGGCGGCGGCGGCGGGGCGGGCACGGGCGCCGGACTTTTTGTCGGCGCGGCGGCGAACGTCACCCTCAGCAACGTGATCCTGACGAACAACAGTGCCGTCGGCGGCAACGGCGGCGTTGGTGTCATTGATGGCAGAGACACCACCTCCCAGGGCGGTGGCGGTGGCGGCAGCGGCCCCAATGCAGGCAACGGGCAGTCCTCCACAGGCGGCAGCGTTGGGCAGGGCGGCCCCATCGGGGGCGGCGACGGGAATGGCGGCAATGGCCAGTGGGGCGCTGGCGGCGGGGGCAGTGGAAGTCAGGCAAAAGGTGGCAATGGCGGGTTCGGCGGCGGCGGCGGCGGCTCCCTGGATGCGAACATTGGCACCGGCGGATTTCTCGGGGGTAACGGCGGCGCGGGCAGGCCTCCTACGAGTGGCTACTCGTGGTTTAACGGTGGTGGTGGCGGCGGCGCGGGAATGGGCGGTGCCATCTTCGTTCAGGATGGCGGCACGCTCTCCGTCACCGGCACGCTGACACTTTCGGACAATACTGTCGGGGGCGGAACGGGCGGCAGCAGCAGGGCGGGAGCCGGCGGGATTAGCGGTGCCGCTGGCGCGAACGGCGGCGCCGCTGGCGCCGGCCTGTTCCTCGCCGGAAACGGCACTCTTGGTCTCTCCTCCGCTGCGGGAGAAACGCAGACGATTTCCGACGCCATCACCGATCAGACAGGCCTCGGCGGCACCGGCGCCAATGCCGGCAGCTGGGGACTGGTGAAGACCGGCGCCGGCACTCTCACTCTCACCGGCGCCAACAGCTATACCGGCGGCACCACGGTGAGCGGCGGCGTGCTGCGCGGCAATTCGACGAGCCTCAAGGGCGGCATCGTCAACAATGCCAGCGTGGTGTTCGATCAGCCCGCCGCCGGGACCTATGCCGGGATCATGTCCGGTACCGGGGCGATGACCGTCACCGGTGGCAAGCTGACGCTGACCGGCGCCAACACCTATACCGGCCTCACCTCGGTGACGGGCAATGGCACGCTTGACCTGACCGCTGCCAACACTCTCGCAGCGGCGAGCACCATAGCTCTCGACAATGGCGCGCTGCTGCTTGGCAGCGGGGTCGGCATCACCAACGCCATTACAGTCACGAACCGGGGTAGCCTCGGCTCAAGCGGCGGCATTGCGACCGTGGGCGGCGTCATCAGCGGCGCCGGCGCGGTGGACGTCAATGCCGGCACCGTCGCTCTCGCGGCCAACAACACCTTCAGCGGCGGCCTGAACGTCACCGGCGGCGCAACGGCGCTGTTTACCGCCGATGCCAATCTCGGCGCCGTCGGTGGGGCGGTCACGGTGACAGAGGGCGGCATGGTCGGCGCGGCGGCGAATGCGGCGGCGAATTTCACCACGAACCGCAACCTGACCGTCACCGGCACAGGCGGCATTTCCGGCGCGCAGCACGCCGTGAACTGGAGCGGCGCCATCGGCGGCACCGGGACTCTGGTCGTCAGCGGTGCGAATGTCGTTGAACTCAGCGGGACCAACACCTATTCCGGCGGAACCTCGATCCAGGGCGGCGCCCTGAAGGTGGACTCCGACGCACGGCTCGGGGATGCCGCCGGCACGCTGGCATTCTCCAACAACGGCCGCCTGCTGGCCTCCCAGTCCTTCACCACCGGACGGGCCATCAATGTGGGCACCGGCGGAGGCGGTTTCGAACTGGGGGCGGGAACGACCCTCGGCCTGAGCGGCGCGATCACCGGCGGCGTGGTCAACCAGACGGGCCAGGGCACGCTCGTCGTCACCGGCGCCAACTCTCACGCCGGCTTCGCGAATTATGGCGGCACCCTGCAGGGCAATTCCTCCTCGCTCGGGCGGGCCATCCGGTTCGACAGCGACGCCGCGAACACCACGTCCCGCCAGGTGGTTTTCGCCCAGGCCACGGACGGCACCTTCACCGGCAATATCGGCGGCACCGGCTCGACCCCGGGTCTTGGCAACGTCGTCAAAACCGGCGCCGGCAAGCTCACCCTGACGGGCGAGAGCAACTTCACGTCCCAGACTGCCGGCACGGCCGAATTCCAGGTGCAGGAAGGGACGTTGCAGGGCAACAGCAAGAGCCTCGCCGGCAATATCGAGAACAATGCGGCGCTGATCTTCGACCAGTCCTTCGACGGCACCTATGGCGGCGCGATCACCGGCACCGGCGCGATCACCGTCAGTGGCGCCGGCAAGCTCGCCCTTGGCGCCACCAGCACGATTGCGGGCGCCACCACGGTCTCGGGCGGCGGCACCCTCGTCACCACCACCGCCAGCAATTTTGGCGCGGGGTCGACCCTCGGCCTCAATGGCGGCACGCTGATGCTTGGCACGGGGGCGACCGCGTTCGACAAGGCGATCACCATCACCGGCATCGGCGGCCTCGCTGCAACGGGCGGCACCACCCCCAACGACGCCGTCGCGACCATGAGCGGCGTCATCAGCGGCTCCGGCCAGCTGGACGTCAACAGCAACACCGTCGTTCTGGCGGCGAACAACACCTTCACCTGCGGCCTGCGCGTCATCGGCAGCAATGCACAGGCCCTGTTCACCACCGACGCCAATCTCGGCACGGCCGGTCAGGCGATCACGCTGCAGAATGGCGGCGTCGTCGGCACAACGGCCGATGCCGCGCCCAATCTCACCATGACCCGCGACCTCAACATCGTCGGCTCGGGCGGTCTCTCCTCCGCGCTCCATCCGCTGGTCTATGCCGGCACCATCAGCGGCAACGGCACCTTCATCAAGTCCGGCGGCGGTATCGTGAACCTCACCGGCACCAACAACGCCACGGGTGGCACGGCCGTGCGCGCCGGCACGCTGCAGGTGGCCTCCGACGACAAGCTGGGCGCGGCGGGCGCAGGGCTGGAGCTTTCCGAGAACGGGCACCTCTGGGTGACCCAGAGCATGACCACCGCACGCGCCGTCACGCTTGGGGGAGTGCCGGGCGGCGGCTTCCAGCTCGACAGCGGTACCACGCTCACCCTCACGGGCGCGATCAGCGGCACCACGCTCAGCCTGCTGGGCACCGGCACGCTGGTGCTCAACGGCACCAGCACCTATGCCGGCATCGTCAACAGCGGCGGCACCATCATAGGCAACACCGACACGCTGAAGGGCAACATCATATTCGACTACAACGCGGACAATCCAAATGCCCGCTCGATCGTCTTCCAGCAAGATGAAATCTACAGTATATTTGCGGGCAACATCACAGGCCTCGGCACCGAGACAGGGTACGGCACCGTTGTGAAGACCGGCGCGGGCATCCTCGTCCTGACCGGCGAGACCAAGTTCGCGGGGCTGGCCGACGGCTACGCCTTCGATGTGCAGCAAGGTTATCTTGAGGGTTCAAGCAAGAACCTCGTCGGCAAGATCCATGTCGCCGAAGGAACGGAGGTAACCTTCAATGAGATTGTCGACGGCACCTATGCAGGCGGTCTTGAAGGCGAAGGCGAGCTCGCCAAGAACGGCAAGGGGACGCTGACCCTCAATGGCATCAACAGCGCCCTTGGCGGCACCACGGTCAATACCGGTACCCTCGTCTTGAACGGCACCCTGAACACGGCCGGCGAAGGCACCACTATCTGGGGGGGCACCCTTGCCCTGAACGGCACCCTGAACAGCGCCGGCAAGGGCACTAACATCGAATATTACGGCCTCCTCTCCGTGAATGGCACGCTGAACGGCGACGTGTCTGTCAACAAGGGTGGCACGCTTGAGGGGAGCAGCCGGATCAACGGCAAGGTCACCAACAATGGTGGCAAGATCAACCCCGGCAACTCCATCGGCCACATCACGATCAACGGCGATTTCGAGTTCGACGATGGCGAGATGGTGGTGGAGGTGAATGCCGAAGGCGAGAGCGACCGCATCATCGTCGTCGGCGCCGGCCATACGGCAACCATCAAGGCCGGCACCCTCAGCGTCATAATGGAGCCCGGCGACTACACGCCCGGCACCGTCTATACCATCGTCACCGCCGAAGGCGGCGGCACGGCGCATTTCGACTCCATCACGGGCGGCACCGCCTTCCTTTCTCCCGAATTGTTTTCGGACCCGCAGAACCTCTACCTCACCCTCGATTTCGCGGCTGACGCCTTCCGCTCGGCCGGTGTCACGGCCAACCAGCAGGCGGTGGGCAGCGTCCTTGATCTCGTGAATGCCAGCGGCACCGCTCCCGGCCTGATCAACGCGCTCGCCAATGTGCCTGTCGGCTCCGGCGCCGCCGCGCTGCAGCAGCTGAGCGGCCAGCCCTATGCCGACTTCGCCACGGTGAACATGCGCGGCAGCCAGCTGTTCATGAACACGGTGGGCCGCCAGATGGCGAATGATCGCGGCGCGGGCGTTGGTGGGCAGAGCGCCGCCCTCGGTGCGCCGGACCTCGACGGCCAGTCCCGCTTCAGCGCCTGGGTCAGCGGCATCGGCACCAAGGGCAGCGTCGACGGCAATGGCAACGCCGCCGACCTCTCCTATTCGCTGGGCGGCACCGCCTTCGGCATCGGCTACCGGGTCGATCCAAGCTTCCAGATCGGCGTTGCCGGCGCCTATGTGGGCGGCTCGCAGTCGGTCGACGGCTTCATGGGCGACGGCAACACCGAGGCGGGCAGCGTCGCCCTGCACGGCTCCTTCGCGCAGGGCCCGCTCTATGTCGACGGTTTGCTTGGCTACGCCTATGCCAGCAATGAGCTGGAGCGCAAGTTCGCGGTGCCCGGCGTCTTCGGCATCGCCAACGGGTCCTCGTCCTCCAACCAGTTCCTCGGCCAGATCGAGACCGGCTACCGCATCGCCATCGATGGGGGCTCCACCAGTGCGATCACGCCGTTCGGCCGCCTCCAGGTGGTGAGCGCCAATCAGGGCGGCTTCACCGAGACCGGCTTCAGCGACTTCAACCTGACCGCGAGCGGACAGACGCTGACCTCGGTACGCACGACGCTGGGCGCCGATTTCAGCACCCGGCTTGACGTTGGCGGCATGCCGCTGGATCTCCGCGCGCGGCTCGGCTGGGTGCACGAGTTCGGCGACACCACCCGCCCGTTCACGGCGGCCTTCTCCGCCGCGCCCTGGGCGTCGTTCACCGTGTTCGGTGCGCCGGAGCCGCGCGACAGCGCACTCGTCGGCATCAGTGCGGAAGCCCAGATCCTGGACAATGCCACGCTGTTCGCCAGCTATGATGCGGAACTGGGCAGCGGCAGCGACAACCATCAGCTCTGGGGCGGCGTGCGCTTTAACTGGTGAGCCGGAGGCGGGGTGCCGGTCATGGTGCCCCGCCCGGCCTCAGTCGACGCCGCGCTGGCCGTCGATTGGCCGGAGCGCCCAGAAGCGCGCGTCGTGATAGGTTAATGGCGCGCTTTGCGACGTTTCATTGTCGATAACGCGACCGATGAAGACGGTATGGGTTGCGACATCGTGAAGGGTCTCAAGCTCGCATTCGACCAGCGCGGTGCATCCCTCAAGCAGGGGGCAGCCGGTCTTTCCCAGCCGGTGCGGAATGGTGTCGAACCGCTTGCCGCCACTTGCCGCGAACAGGTTGGCAAGTTCGGACTGGTCGGCACCGAGGAAGTTGAGGGCGAAGGCCCGCCCCCGCGTGATCAGTTCATGCGAGGCGTTGCGGCGATTGACCACCACGAGCACGAGCGGAGGGTCGGCGCTGACGCTGCACACCGCCGTCGCCGTCATGCCGTTCAGCCGCGCGCCGTGCCGGCTGGTGACCACCGTCACGCCGGCGGCGAGACGGCGCATGGTGGCCCTGAAGGCCGCCGCATCCACGCTGGCGCGAGGGGCGGCCATCGCTGCGGGCCCGCCGCTCATGCCGCGCCCCCCGCGCCCGCCAGTCGCTCGCGCAACGATCCTTCGGCATAGGAGGAACGCAGCCGCCCGCTCGCCTGAAGCAGCGGCACCACCTCGTTCACGAAATCCTCGAACGTGTCGGGGAGGAAGGCGGGCGAAATCACGAAGCCATCCGCCGCGCCGGAATCGATGATGGCGATCAGTTCGTCTGCAACATCCCGCGCCGTCCCGACAGCGCGCGGGCACATGATGCCGCGCCCGTAGATCCGGCCCGCCTCCGCAATCGTCATGGATCCATTGCCGGCAATGGAACGTAGCGCGGCCAGGTTTCCCTTGCTGCCCGTGTCGGCAATCTCGTCGATGGTGGCATCCAGCGGCAGTGAACCGAAATCGGCGTTGGCGTGGGCGGCAAGGGTGGACAGGCCGACGCGCGGATCGACCAGGCTGTCGTGCAAATCCCGCTTGGCCTCCGCCTCAGCCCGGGTTTTGCCGATGAACGGCATGATGGCCATCATCACCTTGGCCGCGTCGGGCGCCCGGCCCTCCACCTCCAGCGCGCGCACCACGTCGGCTTTGAACGCGGCCATGCGCGCGAGGCTGGGCTGGAGCGCGAAGATCACCTCCGACCATTTCGCCGCGAAGGCCTTGCCCCGTCCCGAGGAGCCGGCCTGGATGATCACCGGCCGGCCCTGAGGACTGCGCGGGATATTCAGCGGCCCGCGCGAGCGGAAGAACGTTCCGGCATGGTTCGCGTAATGCACCTTGCCGGGGTCGGCATAAAGGCCGCGCGCGCGGTCCAGGATCAGGGCGTCGGCGTCCCAGCTGTCCCAGAGTTTGAACGCCACGTCGAGGAATTCGTCGGCACGGTCGTAGCGCTCGTCATGCCCGAGATGGGCGGCGAGGCCGAAGTTGAGGGCTTCGCCGTCATTCATCGAGGTCACGACATTCCACGCCGCCCGGCCACCCGACAGGTGGTCGAGCGTGGCGAACTCGCGGGCGAGGTTGAACGGCGCGTCATAGGTGGTGGAGCGGGTCGCGCCAAGGCCGAGATGGGTGGTGACGCTCGCCATCGCGCCCAGGATCGGCATCGGGTCCATGCGCGTGGCGTCCTGGTCGCCGAGCCCGATGCCGATCTCATGGCTGTCGCCGTAGCGATCCGAAATGGCGAGCCGGTCGGCGAAGAAGACGAAATCGAACATGCCGCGTTCCAGCGTGCGGGCGATGTCGGCATAGTAGGGCAGGGTCAGGAAGGGTGTCTCATGGGCCGGGTTGCGCCAGATGGCGTGGCTGTGCACCACCGGGCCCGCCACCATGAAGCCACACAGATGCATCTGCTTGGGATTGCTCATTATTTATCCGCATGCCGTCAAGGGCACACGCCTCCCTGCGGCGCGGCACGAATGCCGCGCGCGGTTGATGTCCAATAGGCGGGATCGAGAGGGCCGTCAGCTTACGACGGCAAAGGGCGTGTTCTTTCCGTCCTTGATAAGCTGGACGTAGAAGGAGCGGTTGAGCGAGTTGCCGGCTTCGTCGAAGTCGCAGGTGCTGCCCGCGCCGTTGAAGTTGATCTTCTTGCCCGCGCGCACCATGGCCAGCGCCTGCACGATGTCGTCCACCGGCTCGCCCGGCGGGTTGCACACTTCGCGCACCGACCGGGTCCAGACGGCGGCTTCCTGCGTCTTGGCATGCTCCATCGCCAGAAGGGCGATGCAGGCCTGGTCCCAGGCATTTCCGGCAAACAGGAAGACGGTGCCCTTGGGCGCGCCCATTTCCTCGACGAACTTCGCATAGGAGGGGCTGTCGATCGGGGGCGAGGGCTGGAGGTGATAGATGCCTTCGGCGACTTCCGGCCCCACGGACTGGATGAACTTGCCCTCGGCATCGGCGCCGGTTCCAAGGGCGACCACCTTGGAGTCGAACCCGCCGCGATAGATCTCCTTGGCAATGGAGACAAAATCGGTCAGCAGGGGAAGGCAGAAGACGGCGTCATAGCCGGGCGAGAACACCTTCTCGACCTCGGCGCGGTAGGAGGCCTGGTCGGGATTGTACATCACGACTTCCACGACCTCGCCGCCGAGCTTGGCCATCTCGGCCTTGAAGGGTTCGATCATCGCCACGACGAAGGGGTTCTGCTGCGCCAGCACGGCCACCCTTTTGGCGCCGAGCTTGTCCATCACCTTGGCGCCGGCCGGGCCCCACTGCGAACTGCGCGCCTGCAGCCGATAGATCAGCCCCTTCGTCTCGCCTTCGGTCACGGCATCGGCGGCACAGGACAGCATCTGCACCTTGTCCGATGCGAGAATGACCGGCTTGGCCGCAAGCGCTTCCGGGCTGCCCCAGAACCCGCCCACCATCTCGACCTTGTCGACTTCCAGCAGCTTCTTGCTGGCGGCGACGCTGGCCGTGGCGCTGGTCTCGGAATCCTCGATGATCAGCTTGACCTTGCGCCCGCCGAGAATGCCGCCGGCAGCGTTCACCTTGGCGACGACAAGCTCCGCCGCCTGTTTCATCGCCGGGCCATAGGCACCCGTCGCGCCGGAGAACGGCAGGACCATGCCGATCGGAACGTCGCCCGCCTGCGCGAGGGCGGGAGCCCCGAGGGAGAAGCCGAGGGGCAGGGAGCCGAGGCCGGCAAGAACGGTTCGGCGGCTCGGAGAGAAGGAACGCTCACTCATCGGGTGTTTCCTTTGCGGAAGGGCTGGACGAGGGGGAAAGGTCGTCATCGACCTGCAGGGCGTCGTTGAAGCGGTTGAAGAAGCCGGCCAGAGCGATGCGCAGCGTCAGTTCGACGATCTGGCTCTGCGAGAAACACCCCCGCAGCCGCTCGAACACCTCGTCGCGTATGCCCCAGGCGCGCTGGGTCACGAGGCCGGCATATTCGATGACGAGCCGGTCTGTGGCGTCGAAGGCGGGATGATCGAAGCCGGGCAGCACCGCTATCGCGTCTTCCGGCACGCCTTCGACGGCCAGAAGCGGCTCATGGTGGGCGACGCAATAGGGGCAGGCGTTCAGCTTGGAGACCGAGACCACCGCCAGTTCGACATAGCGAAGCGGGAGAGTGGCCTGCGCCCGCAGGCCGAGCAGCATCGCGTAGAGGCCGTCGAGGGCGGGGGGTACATGCGCCAGCGTGGCCGCCTGCCCGCGAAAATTCGCATAGCCCGAGGCAAAGCGCTCGTACAGCGCCGCCTGTTCGGCCGGCAGCACGGAAGAAGGAAGCGGGGTGACGCGGGCCATCAGGCAGCCTCTCTCGGTTTTGCAAGCACATCGGCGGCCTTGCGCCGGGCTTCGGGCACCAGGCCCTGCGGGCGCAGGATGAGCAGGAGAATGATGCCGACGCCGATCAGGCCGAGGCGCAGCGCCGAGAGCTGGACGCCGTCGATGACCGAGATGAAGTCCTTCAGGAAGCGCGTGCCCTCCAGCAGGGCCATGATCGACCCCGCGCCCACCAGCAGCCCCACATTGGAGCCGCGCCCGCCCGCAATCACCGCCATGAAGGCATAGGAGGTGACGATGGCGGAGAACTGGCTGGGGTCGATATAGGTGAGATAAAAGGCCTGCAGCGCGCCGGCCAGCCCCATGACCGCACCGCCGATGGCGAAGGCCCGCACGCGCAGGGCAAACACCGGCTTGCCGAGAGCCGCCGAAATGGTGGCATCGTCGCGAATGGCCCGCAGGGCCCGCCCGAACGGCGCCCGCGTCCATCCTTCCAGCGCGACGAACACCACGGCCAGCACGCCGATGGCGAAGACGACGAAGACGATGTCGCCGCCGAACCGCTCGGTGAGGCCGGGGAACGGACGCTGGATGTCGGCGATGCCGAGGGCCCCGTTGGTCAGCCAGCCCTCATTGAGGATGACGAGGCGCACCGCCTCCCCGAAGCCGATGGTGATGATGGCGAGGTAGTTTTCCTCCAGCCGGATCGACAGCAGCGCCAGCCCGGCACTGAGCGCTGCCGCCACAAAGGCGGCGAGCAGCATGGCCGGGAGCCAGCCGATGGCGGGCGCGGTCAGGGCGGTGGTGTAGGCGCCGATGGCGACAAAGCCGACCACGCCGAAATTCACCAGCCCGGCGAGGCCCCATTGCAGATTGAGCGCCAGGCCGATCAGCGCGGCAATGATGACGAGGATGGCGATCGTGATGAGGTAGGCAATCATTTGCGCACCGCCTTGGCACTCAGCAGGCCGTTCGAGCGGAACAGCAGCAGGACGAGGATGACCGTGAAGCTCACGATCTGCCGGTAATTGGTGGGGATGAGGAGGGCGGACATCTCTTCCGCGATGCCGATGACGAGGGCGCCCACGACAGCGCCCACGGGTGAGCCCAGGCCCCCCAGAATGGCCGCCGCGAAGATGGGGATCTGGTAGTTCCAGCCGATCTGCGGGTCGATCGAGCGGTCAAGGCCCGCCAGCACGCCCGCCAGCCCGATCAACGCCCCGACCAGGGCCCAGGTCAGGCGCGCGATCAGCCGCCGGTCGACGCCGCGCGTCGCGGCGAGCGAGGGGTTGTCCGCCACGGCGCGCATCGCCCTGCCGAGCGGCGAGTGGCGCAGCAGCAGGTGCGCCAGCACCAGGCAGACGCACACGGTGAGGGCCGTGGTGATCTGTTCCTGATTGATCCGCAGCCCCTCCCAGCGCATTGGCCGGGAAATCGGCACGTCGAAGCTGCGGCTGGCATTGCCGAGAAAGAAGCGGCAGATGTTTTCCAGAACCAGCGACAGCCCCATGGACGCGACCAGAAGCGAGATCGAGTCGCGGTTCTTCAGGCGCTCGAACACCAGCTGGTCGGACAGTATGCCTGTCAGGGCGACGGTGATCGCCGCGACCGCCGCCGACGCCGGCAGGGAGAGCCCCAGCTGGGTATTGGCGACCCAGGCGGCATAGGCGCCGAGGGTCAGCATCGCGCCCACCGCGAAATTGGCGAATTTCAGCACGCCGAACACCAGCGTCAGCGCCAGGGCGGGCAGCGCCAGCAGAAGGCCGGTGACAAGACCATTGAGGAAAAGCTGCGCGACCATGTCAGACGACCTTCGCGAAGAACAGTTCGCCGAGATCGGCGGCACGCAGATCGGCAGCGCGGGCGCGCAGGCTCAACTGCCCGGCGACAAGCACGACCGCCTCGTCGGCGATGCGCAGGGCGGCCGTCACATTCTGCTCGACCAGCAGCACGGTGACGCCCGCCTCGCGCACACGCAGCACCGCCTCCATGGTCTGGTCGACGATCTTGGGCGAGAGGCCTGCCGACGGTTCGTCGAGCAGCAGGACTTCCGGGTTGGCGAGCAGCGCGCTGGCAAAGGCGAGCATCTGGCGCTGGCCGCCGGACAGGTCCCCGGCCCGCGCGCGGAAGCGTCCCGCCAGTTCGGGAAACAGCGAGAGCACCCGCTCGCGCTGTTCCGGGCCCACCCCGGCGCGCCCGCGCAGGAATTCGGTGGCGAGCTTGAAATTCTCGCCGATGGTCAGGTTGGGAAAGACGTTCGCTTCCTGCGGGACATAGGCAAGGCCCGCGGAAACGCGGCGTGCGGGGGCCTCGTGGGTCACGTCATGCCCCGTCACCCGCACCGACCCGGCCCGGACATCGAGCATCCCCGCCAGGGTCTTCACGAAGCTCGACTTGCCCGAACCATTCGGGCCGATCACGGCGAGGATGGTCTCGGGGTCCTGACGCAGATCAATGCCGCGCACGATGTCGCCACCCCGGCCATAGCCGGCGCGCAGCCCTTCGATCGCCAGGGCCGGAATGCTGTTTCCCCCGCTTCTGTTTCCCCCGGTCATGCCGCCGCTCCGAGATAGGCTTCGACGACGCGCGGGTCGCGCGACACTTGCTCGAAGGGGCCGGAAACCAGCAGGCGGCCCTCGGCCATCACATGCACATGGTCGCAAAGCTCGCCGATCAGATGCATGTCGTGCTCGACAATGCCGAAGGTGACGCCTTCCGCCCTCAGTTCCCGCACCAGCCGGATCATCTCCAGCTTGAGCGGCGGCGAAACGCCCGCTCCCGGCTCGTCCAGCAGAATGAGCCGAGGTTCGAGCAGCAGGGCGCGGGCGATGTCGAGCAGCTTCTTCTGCCCGCCGGACAGGCCGGAGGAGGGCTGATCGGCCAGATGCCAGAGCCCGATGCGCTCCAGCAGGGCGCGGGCACGCACGGCATTGGCGTGTTCCTGCGCCCACCATTTGCGCCGGCCGAACAGGGCCGCCACAACGCCCTCGCCCGACTGGTGGCGCGGCGCGAGCAGCAGGTTCTCGAACACGGTGAGGCTGCCAAGTTCACGCACGATCTGAAACGTGCGGGCCACGCCTTTTTCGGCGAAGCGATGGACCGGCAGCGCGGTGATGTCGACACCCGACAGGCGCACCGAGCCGGTATCGGGCCGCACCAGCCCGGTCATGACATTGAGCAGCGTCGTCTTTCCCGCGCCATTGGGACCGATCAGCCCCGTTATGCCCCCGGTGGCGATGGCGAGGGTGCAGGCGTCGAGCGCAACGAGCCCGCCATAGCGCTTCGTGACCGCGCAAACCTCAAGGAAGGCGGGGCGCTTATCCACCGCTCGCCTCCCTGGCAAGGTGCCCAGTGCACAAACCGTGCGCAGTCGATGCCTTTATGACGTGCATTAGCCCATCTTATGTTCAGTATTTCTACGTATTTCAGTGTAGGATTGAAGCGTTCATCTCGACAAATTTATAATGTTTTGGTTGAGTATAAGTGATATTTATTATTGATGATCCGATCACTCGAAATCGTTCTGCTGCGAACCTTCGTTCTCATGGTCGAGGAGCGAAGTGTGACGCGCGTTGCTGAGAAACTTGGCCGCACGCAGCCGGCCATCAGCCTTCAAATACGTCGGCTTGAAGATGCGGCGCGCCGCCCCCTGTTCGAGAGCAGCCTGCGCCAGCTTCGGCTGACGCCTTACGGCGAGATGCTGCTTCCCTATGCGCGGGCCGTGCTGCGCCTGCATGATGAGGCGCAGGCCAAGCTCGCCTCCGATGAAATCGAGGGCCGGGTTACGCTGGCCTGCCCGGACCTGTATGCCGCGTTCCTGCTTCCGGCGACGCTGGCAAGCTTCCGCGCGGCCTATCCTCGGGTCGAGGTATCGGTCCGCTGCAACCTCACGCGGCAGATTGCGACGGACATGGACGGCGGCCTTGTCGACGTTGCCATCGTCACGCGCATGCCGGGCGTCCAGCCGAAATCCGCCCACGCCGTGCATCTTCGGGAGGAGGCTCTGGTCTGGCTCGGCGCCGAAGGAGGGGATGCGCATCGGCGCGTGCCGATCCCGCTGGCCCTGCTGCCGGAAGGCAATCTGTACCGCGATCTGGCGCTGATGGAACTCAACGAGACCGGCATAAAGTGGCGCGTCGCCTGCGTCTCGGAAAGCATTGCCGGGCTACAGGCGATGGCACTGGCGGATGCGGCGATCATCGTTCTGGCCGAATCCGTCCATGCCCGCGGCCTCGTCAATCTTCCCGAGAACTGCGGCCTGCCCGTTCTTCCGCCGGTGGACCTCATGCTCTGGCGTCGACGCGAGGGGCTTTCCGAGGCGGCGGCGCATTTCGCCAGCCACATCGAAGGTCATATCTGCCGGGACCGCGCCTCGCCCGTGACATCAATTGCCGCAGAGGCCTGACACGGAGCTCGAAGCGGGAGCGTAGGTCCGCACGACCCGCCGTCTCCAGCCCTCGCCCGAGACAGCACCGGGAGCCGGCGCGGCCGGTGATGGGAACGGAACACCTCAGGCGCTACGCCGGCGACAGCGGGATGCTTTGCTGGAACCGGAAGAGATTATCCGGGTCATAACGACGCTTGACTGTGCTCAGCCGCGCGAGGTTTTCGCCGTAATAGGCCTGCTGCCAGTCCTTGAGCGTCCGGTCGGGGAAGTTCACATAGGAACGCGGAAGCACAAAACGCTGCATGTCGGCGAAATAGTCGTCGAGCCAGCGGGCCTGCTGCTCCAGCAGCTGCGGCGGATCCAGCGGCGACCAGGTTCGCTCCATCTCGAAGATGAAGTTGGAACCGCGGTGCACATAGGCGGTCTCGTCAGGCTTCTTGTCGCCGACTGCGCCGCCGATTGCGAACAGGATGCCCATATTCGCCTGCCGCATCGAGCCGCCAGGCCATTTCGACATCCAGGACAGCGACGCTTCCAGCGCGTCGGCGGCCAGTTGCTCCTGCACCATGCTGGAGCGGACATCGAAGAACCCTTCCGGGTCGTCGGTCACCAGATAGTCGCGCGCTTCCCAGTAGCCCATCTGCCTGATGTGGGCGCGCGCCGGCTCCAGCAGCCGGAACAGCGGCTGGATCAACTCGCGGAAGGCGCTTTCCGGGCCGTAGAACACGCCGAGCGTCTGCGCGGCAAACTGGTCGCGGCCAAGGAAAGCTCCGGCCCGTTCGGCGGCGACCTTGCTGCGCGTGGAGATGTCGCGCGGGTTGCTGAGCTGCAGATCTTGCAGCGCCAGCATCAGTTCGACCTGCTTTTGCGCCGGCCAGACGATGTTGAAGACCGTCACCTCGTGGACCGGCACCATGCGATAGGTCAGGCGGGTGTGAACACCGAAATTCCCGCCGCCGGACCCACGCAGGGCCCAGAACAGGTCGGCATTCGTCTGCGCGCTCGCGGTGATCGGCTCCAGGCCCGCCGGGACGAGGTCGGTCGACAGCAGCCGGTCGCAGGTCAGGCCGGCATGCGTGCTGGCGAAGCCCCAGCCGCCGCCGAGCGTCAGGCCGGTGACGCCGACCGTCGGGCAGCGGCCGGACGGGATGGCGAACGGGTAGGCGCTGAGCACGTTGGCCACGTCCTGATTGGTGGCGCCGCCCTGCACGGTGAGGGTCTGCTGGTCAGGATCGACGCTGATCCGGTTCAGCGCACGCATGTCGATCAGCAGGCCCGGCGTGGTCGAGTAGCCGGCATAGGAGTGGCCGCCGGAGCGGACCGCGAACACTTCGCGATTGTCGCGCGCCCAGCGCAGGCACCGCACCACGTCGCTCTCGGAGGCGCACAGCGCAATGGCGCGCGGCAGCACATTGTCGTAGCGCGCATTGTTGGAACGGGCGCTGTAGCGATAGGCGTAATCGTCCGGCAGCAGAAGCCGGCCCTGCATGTCGCGGGCGAGCGCCAGCAGGCCGCCATCGCCCGCGTTGATCGCAAATTGCGCGAAAGCGGCGTTTGGCGCGCCCGTCGCACCTGCAAGCGTCGCGCCCGCACCAACGCCTGCACCGAGAAATCCGCGCCGGGAAAAAGTCGTCGCCATCGCTGAACCCGAGATAATAGGGGTTCAGCTACCGCCGAGGCCCCGAACAACAGAAGGGGCGGTTATCGCCGAGACCCCGGACCAGATTGCACGATCTTCCGTGAATTTTCTCTGACCGCGCGGAGAGCACAACACCCCGCTCGCAGCCTACGCCTGGCTCACCATGGCGGCCAGATGACCTACTTCTGACGCCGACAAGAACACTTAGCAAACTGACGAAGTTTTTCTTGCGTGCCTGGCGCATCGGGTGATAGTTAGCGACATGACTAAGCATGATCCGAACCTCTCGCTGCTCTTCCACGCCCTGGCTGATCCGACCCGCCGGTCGATCCTGACCCGGCTCGCGGAAGGGCCGGCGCCGGTCACGGAATTGTCGGAACCCACCGGCCTGCGGCTGCCCACGGTGATGCGGCACCTCTCGGTGCTGGAGGAAGCGGGTCTGATCGCCACCTCCAAGGATGGGCGGGTACGCACCTGCGCCATCGTTCCCGAGGCCCTGCGGCCGGTCCGGACATGGCTCGATGAACAGCGAGCCCTCTGGGAAACCCGCCTCGACAGGTTGGAGGCATTTGCGATGAAGGCGATGAAGGAGCGCACGCCATGATGTCGAACCTCGATCCGGACGGGATACACGGGGCGCGCGATGCGGCGGAAGGCCGCTTTGCGACACTGACCTTCGAGCGGGACGTGGCCGCGCCGTTGTCGGCGCTGTGGCAGGCCTGGACCGCCCCCGCCGCGCGGGCGGTCTGGGCGGCTCCCACGCCCTCGGTCCTCGTGGAGTTCCTGGAGGCCGACACCCGGGTGGGTGGGCGCGAGGTCTCGCTCTGCAAGGTCGAGGGTCAGCCGGATATCCGCTGCGAGTGCGGCTGGCTCGAACTGCGGCCGGCGCTGCGCAGCGTGAATTACGAGGTGGTCTCGTCCGAGGGCGTAACGCAATCGGCGGCGCTGGTGACAGCCGATTTCTCCGGCACGGAGGAACGCAGCCGGCTGGTCGTGACGGTGCAGCTTTCCTCGCTGGCCGGGAATATGGAGGCCGGCTACCGACAGGGCTTCAGCGCGGGACTGGATCATCTCGCGGGAGTGGCGGGGCGAACGATGGTGCTCCAGCGCGTGATACGCGCACCGCGCACCATCGTCTGGAACAGCTGGATGAACCCCGAGACGCTGCCGCAATGGTGGGGCCCGGAGGGGTTTTCCTGCCGCACCAGCAGGATCGACCTGCGGACGGGCGGGGAATGGCTGTTCGATATGATCGGGCCCGACGGCACGGTCTACCCGAACCACCATCGCTACATCGAGGTCCGCCCCGAGGAGAGGATCGGCTACGCGCTGCTCTGGGGCGAGAACGGGCCGAAGCACGCCGACGCCTGGGCCTTGCTGGAGGATCAGGACGGAGCGACGAAGGTGACGCTGGGCATGGTGTTCAGCACGGCGGCCGAGTTCCAGCAGGCGAAGGGTTTCGGCGCCGTGGAACTGGGTCTGCAGACCCTGGGCAAGCTGGAGCGCTTCGTCACGTCATAGCACTCGGTCCGTAGACCCGGCACGGCTCGCTTCAATCGCGGAAATAATCCGGCCAGCGGGCCCGCAGATCCGGCGTGAAGGCCAGCGACTTGGAGAGATGTTCGCGCAGCGCGCCTTGGGCGGCCGCCACATCGCCGGAAGCGATGCCTGCGACGATGGCGCGGTGATCCTCGATCACCTGCAGCGCCTTGCCCGGCATGGGCAGATGCAGCCGGCGAATGCGGTCGATATGGCCGGAATAGCGGCGGGTCATTTTCCACAGGTCCGGCACGCCGGCGGTCTCGAAGAAGATGCGGTGGAATTCGCGATCGGCCTTTTCGAAGCCCGGAAGGTCGCCGCGCGCCAGCAGCGCCGCCTGCACGTCGATCACCGCTTCCAGTTGCTGCACGACGGCGGCGCGCTCCTCCATCAGGGTCAGCGTGCGCAAAGCCTCCTGCTCGATGGAGCGGCGCAGGAAATGGGCCTGCCGGGCGAGCCGGAGGTCGATGGGGCTCACCATCGTGGCGTGCTGGGGGAAGATATCGACCAGCGATTCCTCCTGAAGCTTCAGCAGCGCGTCGCGCACCGGCGTCGAGGAGAAGCCGAACAGTTCCTGCAACTCGGTCCGCGAGATCAGCGTCCCGGGCGGCAGTTCCAGCGCAATGATTCGCTCGCGCAGATAGTCGAAGACCTGCGGCGCGGCATGGCGGGAGGGGTCGCGCGTGGGGCGCGGGCGGTTTGGGATGTCCATTCACGCACCATAGCGCAAAGCTGAGTTGACGGCACTGATGCATTAGTGTTTCAGTTGCCGGCCCATAAGGGTCAACCCCGCGAAGCCGGGGACCGGAGGAGACCACGCGCCAACGCCAAGCCGGCGCCGGCTCCTGCCCCATCCGACGCGACAGGAGGAACGATGTCCCATCTCAAGATTGCCTCGCTGGCGCTGGCAGCGGCGCTGTGTGCCGGCGCTGCCGCCGCCCCGGCGCTGGCCCAGTCCTTTCCCGATCGGCCGGTGACGGTCGTGGTGCCGTTTCCGCCCGGCGGCGCCTCGGACAGCACGGCGCGCCTGCTGTTGCCGAAGATGCAGGAAAAGCTCGGCCAGCCGCTGGTGGTCGACAATCGCCCGGGCGCCAATGGCGCGTCGGGCGCGCAGCACGTGAAGAATTCGCCGGCCGATGGCTACACGCTGCTGGTCGGCTCGATCGGCGTCTTCGCCATCAATCCCGCGCTCAACCCCAAGCTCGGCTATGCGCCGGGCACGGATTTCGACCTGCTCACCGTGGCGGTGCGCACGCCGAACGTGCTGGTCGCCAATCCGGATTTCCCGGCCAATACGGTTGAGGAACTGGTGGCGTATCTGAAGAAGAACCCGGACAAGGTGACGTTCGCCACCTCCGGCGCCGGATCGTCGGACCATTTGACGGCGGCGCTGTTCTGGCAGCAGACCGGCACCACCGGCATCCACGTTCCCTATAAGGGCGGCGGACCGGCCATCGCCGATCTCATGGCCGGCCACTCCAACGTGTCGTTCCAGAACCTCGGGGCTGTCGCGAGCCACATCAAGGCCGGCAAGCTGAAGGTGCTCGGCGTGACCGCCGCAGAGCGCAACCCGTTGCTCCCGAACGTGCCGACCATGAAGGAAGCCGGCGTCGACGGGCTCGACGTCTATTCCTGGCAGGCCGCCGCAGCGCCGAAGGGGCTGCCGGCCGAGGTGAAGCAGAAGATGGTCGACGCCTTCGCCGCCGCGCTGGGCGATCCGGCCGTCAAGGCCAAATACAACGACCTCGGCTTCGAGGTCGTCGCCAATACCCCCGAGCAGTTCGCCGCCTTCCAGAAGGCGGAAGAGGAGCGCTGGCGCCAGGTGGTGTCGGACGGAAAAATCGCCAGCCAGTAAGTGACCTTCGCCGGGCCTCGAACATCGGGGCCCGGCTTCGTACGGGTGCCTTCCATGAACGCAAATGCGAAGACCGAAACGCGCAAGACGCCGGACACGTTGCGCAGCGCGCGCTATTTCGCGCATGACGACCTGCGCAGCTTCGGCCACCGCTCGCGGCTGCGGCAGATGGGCTATGCGCCGGAGGACTGGGTGGGCAAGCCGGTCATCGGCATCCTCAATACCTGGTCGGACTTCAACCCCTGCCACGGGCACTTCAGGTCGCGCGTCGAGGACGTCAAGCGCGGCGTGCTGCAGGCCGGCGGTTTCCCGCTGGAGCTTCCGGTGCATTCGGCCTCGGAGACCTTCCTCAAGCCGACGTCGATGCTCTACCGCAACATGGCGGCAATGGAGATCGAGGAGGGAATCCGCGCCCACCCCATCGACGGCGCGGTGCTGATGGGCGGTTGCGACAAGAGCACGCCGGCGCTGCTCATGGGGGCGACCAGCGCGGGCGTCCCTGCGATCTACCTGCCGGCCGGGCCCATGCTGCGCGGCAACTGGAAGGGCCGGACATTGGGGTCGGGCTCCGACGCCTGGAAATTCTGGGACGAGCGACGCGCGGGCCTGATCGACGAGAAGGCTTGGAACGAGATCGAAGGCGGCATCGCCCGGTCGTTCGGCCACTGCATGACCATGGGCACCGCCTCGACCATGACCGCCATCGCCGACGCGCTCGGCATGACGTTGCCCGGCGCCTCCTCCATTCCCGCCGCCGATGCCGGCCATAACCGCATGGCCGCCGCCTGCGGGCGGCGCATCGTGGACATGGTGTGGGAGGACCTCGTCCCCGCGCGTATCCTCACCCGCCCCGCCTTCGAAAACGCGATCACCGTCGCCATGGCGATGGGCTGCTCGACCAATGCCATCATCCACCTGATCGCGCAGGCGCGCCGGGCCGGCGTCGACATCGGCCTCGACGATTTCGACCGGGCGAGCCGGATCGTTCCCGTCATCGCCAATGTGCGCCCCTCCGGCGAGACCTATCTCATGGAGGACTTCTTCTTCGCGGGAGGGTTGCCGGCGCTGATGAGCCGGCTGACGGACCACCTCCATCTCGACGCGCTCACCGTCACCGGGCGAACGCTCGGCGAAAACATCGCCGGCGCGAAGGTGCATGACGACGACGTCATCCGCACCGTCGACAACCCGATCTATGCCGAGGGCGCGCTTGCGGTGCTGCGGGGCAATCTCGCTCCCGAAGGCTGCGTCATCAAGCCGAGCGCCTGCGCGCCGCATCTGCTCGCCCACACCGGCCCGGCGCTGGTGTTCGACGATTATCCCAGCCTCAAGGCGGCCGTCGACGATGAGGGCCTCGACGTCACGCCAGACCATGTGCTGGTGCTGCGCAATGCCGGCCCGCTTGGCGGCCCCGGCATGCCGGAATGGGGCATGCTGCCCCTCCCGAAGAAGCTGGTTAAGCAGGGCGTGCGCGACATGCTGCGCCTCTCCGACTCGCGCATGAGCGGCACCAGCTACGGCGCCTGCATCCTCCATGTCTCGCCCGAAAGCTATGTCGGCGGCCCGCTGGCGCTGTTGCGGACGGGCGATCTGGTGCGGGTGGACGTGCCCGCCCGCCGCATCGACATGCTGGTCGCCGAGGAGGAACTGGAGCGCCGCCGCGCCGCGCTGATCCCGCCGCTGCCGCATTACGAGCGCGGCTATGGGTGGATGTTCTCGCGCCACATCCGGCAGGCGCATGAGGGCTGCGACTTCGACTTCCTGGAAACCTCCTTTGGCGCGCCTGTCGGCGAGCCGTCCATCTACTGAGAGCAAAGGATCGTCTCGTGGAACTACCTGCCAACCACTTCAAGCGCGGCATCCATGCCGGCGACCAGCAGCTCGGCCTCTGGTGCAGCCTCGCCAGCCACATCACCGTCGAGATCCTCGCCGGCTCCGGCTATGACTGGCTGCTGATCGACACCGAGCACTCGCCCAACGAACTGCCCATGGTGTTCTCGCAGCTTCAGGCCTGCATGGAGAACAAGGTGCAACCGATCGTCCGCCCGCCCGTCACCGATGCGATCTGGGCCAAGCGCTATCTCGATGCCGGCGTGCAGAGCTTCCTCTTCCCGATGGTCGAGACGGCCGAGCAGGCGGCCGCCGCGGTGGCCTATACGCGCTACCCGCCGGAGGGCGTACGCGGCTTCGCGGCATCCTCGCGCGCCTCGCGCTTCGGCCGGGTGAAGGATTATTACAGCCGGGCACAAGAGGAAATCTGCGTTCTGGTGCAGATCGAATCGAAGCTCGGCATGGAGAATCTGGAGGCGATCTGCGCCGTTCCGGGGATTGACGGCGTCTTCATCGGGCCGGGCGATCTCTCCGCCGACATCGGCTATCTCGGCGACCAGGGCAATGAGGCGGTGGTCACGCTGATCGAAGGGCTGGTCGGGCGCATCGTCAAGGCCGGCAACCGCGCCGGCATTCTCACCGGCGACGAAGGGCTCGCCCGTCGCTACATCGCGGCCGGCAACATCTTCACCGCCGTCGGTTCCGACGCCGGACTTCTGGCGCGCGGTTCCGAGGCGCTGGCGCGACGCTTCCGCGCTTCCAGCATCGCGTGACTCAAGGTTCGACAATCACGCGACCTCAATGAGAAATCGCGGGCGGCCCGGCCCAGCCTTGTAAAGGCAGGCCCGGGCCGCCCGCACGGTCAATATGGCGAGGACACCACCCGATCGGCGATCCAGCCGCCTGCGCCGTGCCCCGAGAGGAGCGCGCATGGCTGTGGCGGCATTGCACTCGGCGCCGCTGGGGGTAACCATGCCCGGAGAGGGGCGGGCAACTCACGGGAAGGAACCACGTCATGTCGGACAAGCCGGACGAGCGCCTCGACCGCCGGAACTTCATGATCGCGTCCGCTGCGACGATCAGTGCCTCGGCCGGGCTGGTCGCCGCTGCTCCCTCCGCCAACGCCCAGAGCACGGTGGACGCTGCCGGCCCGTCCCCCGGCGTGGCAGCGGCGACCGTCTATACCGGCGACGTCATCCAGGGGAAGAAGGTCGTCAGCGCGCTCGACGTCAATGATCTGGAGCCGGGAAAGAAGCATCATCTGTATTTCCAGGGCGTCGAGATGCCCAGCGGACAGCACTGGTATGTGTCCGTCACCGTCGCCCGGGGCGCGCAGCCGGGAAAGCGTGTCGTCCTGGTCAGCGGCGTGCACGGCGACGAGATGAGTTCCGTGCACACGGTCCAGACCGTGATGAACCAGCTCGATCCGGCCCGGATGTCGGGCACGGTCATGGCCGTCACCGACGTGTCGCGCCCGGCTCTGGAGGGCATGCAGCGCCGATGGCCCAATGCGGGGCGAGGCGCCGATCTGATCGACATGAACCGGGAATGGCCCGGCAATGAGAACGGCCTCACCGCCCCCAGCCGCCATGCCGGCCTGCTGTTCAACCGGCTGCTGCGGCCCAACGCCGATGCCGCCATCGACTTCCACACCGGGACCACCGGGTTCGACGTCGCCGCCTTCAACATTGGCGGCATGGATGTGCCGGGGGTCAAGGCGATGGTGGAGCTCTATCCGGTCGGCCAGATCTTCGACAACCACGTCTATCCCGGCGTCCTGCACAACGCCTTCATGGACGTCGGCATTCCCGCCTTCACGCCGGAAATCGGCGCGGCCCGCGTGCTCGACCTCGGGATGATCGCGCTGTTCGTGGAAGGCACGATGAACGTGCTCAAGCATCACGGCATCGTCGCCGGGCCGATGGGGCGCACGGGCAAGGATGTGAGCGTCTTCGTCGGCAACAGTGCGTTCCCGATCCTGGCGACCGCAGGCGGGATCGTCGAGCATCTGGTCGGGCTGAACGACAAGGTGAAACCCGGACAGAAGGTCGCCGTCCAGCGCGACAGCTTCGGCGAACTGGTCGCCGAATACACGAGCGGCGTGGCCGGAAAAGTGACCGGCCAGCGCAGCGACGCGATGGCCGAGCCCGGCAATCCTCTGGTGTTCATCCTGTTCCACAAGGATGTACCGGATCAGGGCGAGACCTATCCCGAGTGACGACGTCGCACCCGCCGCGAAGCCCGAGGAGGGTCAAGCCCCGGCGAATAGCCTGCCAAGATCGACGCTCTTGCGGGTGTCGCGGTCGAGATCAAGGCGATCCTCCACATTGCCGAGGTGCTCTTCCATCAGCAGAACGGCCTGCGCGTCGTCGTCCGTCAGAAGTGCGTCGAGGATCATCTGGTGTTCGTGGTGCGAGCAGCTTGGCTGGCCGGGCTTCTCATAGACCAGGATCACCAGCGCCTCGCGGGTGATGAGCTCGCGCAGGAAGCGCAGCAAGATGCCGTTGCCGGCGATCTCGGCCAGCAGCAGGTGAAACTCGCCGGACAGCCGCACCATCTCCTGCCAGTCGCGGCGCGCTTCGGCGGCGACCTCCAGGGCGATGTGGCGGTTCAGCGATGCGAGTTCCGCCTTGCCGAGCCGGCCGGCCAGCAGCCGCACGATGGTGCCCTCGATGCCACGTCGCGCGGCGAAGATCTCGCGGGCTTCCTTCGGCGTCGGCTGAAACACCGAGGCCCCCTTATTGGGCTCGATCGTTACCAGCCCGGCATAGGCGAGCCGCGAGAACACCTTCCGAATGCGCGCCCGGCTGACGCCGAAGATCTGGCGCATCTCATCTTCGCGCAGACGCGTGCCCGGTGGCAGATCCTGCGCGGCGATGGCCGCGTGGATCTTCGCGTAGATGGCGTCGTCGGCGCCGCCTCCGCGCGCGTCGTCCTGCGCGTCCGCGCCACCGCCCACGTCGCCGGTTCCATCCTCGCGTGCCATCGCCCACCGTATCGAAATTGCTACCGCATGTAGACATGTAGCCGATCAGATGTCGAGTGAAGTGCCCATTTTTGTATCATGACGCGCAAATAATTGGTGCACATAACTGCATTGTTTTGTCGACAATCCTATGTACGATTATCGACGTCAAAACGGCGCGCTGGCGCCGCCTCCTCTCTGATGAGGGTGCTCCGTGTCGCTCGATCTGACCGAAGGTTCCAGGCCGATCCCCGTTGTTGCAGCGGCATCCGGTGTCGCCGCGCGACGCCGGCGACTGCTTCCGGCGTTCGTCCTTCTTGGCCCGGTGGTGGTTTTCTTTCTCGCCGTGTTTATCATCCCGGTCGGGCTGATGGTGCGCTACAGCTTCCTGCAGCAGATGCCCGACGGCACGCTGAGCGACACGTTCACGCTGGCGAACTACATCCGGCTCGGCGCCGTCGATCTCTACCGAAACGTCATCATCACCACGTTGCGCATCAGCCTGTTCACCACCATCGGCGCCATGCTGCTGGCCTATCCGCTGGCACTGGTCATCGCGCGCGGACCGGCGCTGATCGGCCGGGCGATCACCGTGCTGGTGATCGCACCGCTGCTGGTGAACGTGGTGGTGCGGGCCTATGGCTGGCGCATCATCCTCGGCAACGGCAATAGCGGCGTGCTCAACTGGGCGCTGTCCTCCATCGGCCTCGGACCCGTCGAAATTCTCTACACCGAATGGGCTGTCATCATCGGCTCGATGCAGGTGTTCCTGCCGATGATGGTGCTGCCGCTCGCCGCCGCCATCGGGCGCATCGACCCGGCGGTGGAAGACGCGGCCCGCACGCTCGGCGGGTCCAGTCTGGCGGTGTTCCGCCGCGTGACGCTGCCGCTCAGCGTGCCGGGGCTCGGGGTGGGCTGCACGCTGGTGTTCTCGCTCACCGCCTCGTCCTTCATCCTGCCGGCGCTGCTCGGCGGCAGCTTCACCAAGATGCTCGGCACGCTGGTGGAAGAGCAGATTCTCACCGTGTTCGACTGGCCGTTCGGCGCCGCCATCGCCACCGCGATGGTGCTGATCGTGATGGCGATCAACCTCGCCTATATGGCGCTGATCGAGCGGCGCTTCCGCTCCCGTGCGACGGAGGCCGCGTGATGTCGGAGAACGGTCTCGGGCGCGCCGCGCCGCTCATCTACACGCTCACCTTCCTCATCGTGCTGTTCCTGCTGCTGCCGCTGATCTTCCCTATAGTGCTGTCGATCTCCGACACCCCGTTCGTCACCTTCCCGCCCAAGGGCTTCACCCTGGAATGGTATGGCAAGGTGCTGCAGGATGCGGACTTCACCTCGTCCTTCAGCTTCAGCGTGCTGCTGAGCACGACGGCCGCCTGCGGCGCCGTGCTGCTGGGCACGCCCACCGCGGTGGGGCTGGTGCGGCTGTCCTTTCCCGGCAAGGGCGTGATCCAGGCTCTGGTGCTGTCGCCGCTGATCTTCCCCTCGCTGGTCACCGGCATCGCACTGCTTAGGCTGTTCTCGTCGATCGGCTCGAACGATGCCTTCCTGAATTTGTGGATCGGCCACGTGCTGGTGACGACGCCCTATGTGGTGCGCACCGTCTCCGCCAGCCTCGTGGTGGTCGACCCCGGCCTTGAGGAAGCCGCCCGCACACTGGGCGCGGGCCGGTTCACCGCGTTCTGGCGCATCACGCGGCCGCAGATCATGCCGGGGCTGGTGGCCGGCGCCCTTTTCGCCTTCGTCACCTCGTTCGACAATTACGCGGTCTCGATGTGGCTGTTCGATGCCTCGCACGTGCCGCTGCCGATGATGATGCTCTCGCTCATCAGCCGCATGTTCGATCCCGGCATCGCCGCCATCGCCTCGCTGATGATCTTCTTCTCGCTGTTCATGGTGCTGGTGCTGGAGCGCCTTGCCGGCCTGAGACGCGCCATGAGTTTCTAGCCACCCGCCTCGAACACGCATCGCCTTTTCAATCGCTGCGCGCGGCCCGGGCCGGAGCGCGAACCCCGGAGCCTTGCCATGACGACGACCACACCGAAGATACTTTCCGCCAGCCTAAGCCGCCGCCGCCTGTTGAAGGCGGGCGCTGCCACCGCCGCGGGCCTTGCCGCCCCCAGCTTCTTCGTCCGCAACGCCTGGGCCGCCGGCAAGACCATGCAGATCGGCATCTGGGGCGGCGTGCAGGGCGAATTCATCCGCAAGCAGGTGCTGCCGGCTTTCGAGAAGGATTTCGACTGCAAGGTCGACGCCCAGCAGGGGTCGACGCTCGGCCAGATCGCGCTGCTGCGCGCCGGCAAGGAGGCGCCGAAGTTCACCGTGATGTTCGTCGACGATCTCGGCGTCGAGATCGCCAAGCGCGAAGGGCTGATCGACCCGCTGCCCCGGGACAAGATGCCCAACCTCGCCAAGGTCTACCCGCGCTTCATCTATAATGACGGCTACGGCGTCGCGCTCGCCATCTCCTCGGCCGGTCTGTTCTACAATCCGCAGGTCACCAAGCCGCTGGAAAGCTATGCCGAGCTGTGGGACCCGCGCTTTGCCCGCAAGGTCTCGCTGGTCGGCACCAAGACCACGCCGAGCGTGTTCACCGTCATCATTGCCGCCGCCATCGCCAGCGGGAAGCCTTACAAGGAAGCGCAGTACCTTGCCGACCAGGCGTGGCCAAAGCTGAAGGAGCTGAAGCCCAACGTGCTGAACCTCTACAGCACCGATGACGCGCCGCTGCTGGTGGCGCAGGGTCAGGGCGCGATCGGCGGGCCGGAATATTCCAAATACGTCTACCCTTACAAGCTGAAGGGCGCGAGCATCGACATGTGCTACCCCAAGGAGGGAGCCTTCGCCGGCGTGAATTGCCAGATACTGGTGAAGAACGCCCCGAACGCCGACCTCGGTGCCGAGTTCATGAACCGCATGCTGGACCCGGCTGTCCAACAGGGCCTGGCCGAGACCGCGCTCGCCGCGCCCGCCATTGGCGGCCTCAGCTTCAAGCCCGAGATCGCCGGCCTGCTCGCCTATCCCGAGAGCAAGATGGACGAACTCGGCCTGTTCAGCCCGGACTGGGCCTATGTGAACTCGGTCCGGTCCAGCTGGATCGAAAACCTCAACCAGATCTTCACGGCCTAGGGCAATGGCGAATCCGCTCCCCGAAGGCACGACCCGCGCGGCCGACATCGCGGTCGACGACGTGCAGAAAAGCTATGGCGCGCACCGTGCCGTGCACGGTGTCAGCTTCACCATCGAGCCGGGGCATGTGCTGTCCTTGCTCGGTCCTTCGGGCTGCGGCAAGACCACGATCATGCGGATGATCGCCGGCCTCATCGACCCCAGCGCCGGCGATATCCGCATCGCCGGCCGCTCCGTCACCCGCACGCCAGTGCATCGCCGCAACATCGGCATGCTGTTCCAGAACTACGCGCTGTTCCCCCACCTCACCGTCGCGCGCAACCTCGCCTTCGGGCTCGAAATGCGGAAGGTGCCGAAGGACGAGATCGCCCGCCGCGTGACGGCGACGCTCAATACCGTGCGGCTCTCCGCCTTTGCCGAGAGGCTGCCGCATCAGCTCTCCGGCGGACAGCAACAGCGCGTCGGCCTGGCCCGCGCGCTGATCGTGGAGCCCTCCGTACTGCTGCTCGACGAGCCGTTCGGCGCGCTCGACAAGAAGCTGCGCGAGAACATGCAGATCGAGATGCGCCAGCTGCAGCAGCGGCTCGGCATCACCACGCTGATGGTCACCCACGACCAGGACGAGGCGCTCACTCTCTCCGACCGCGTCGCGGTAATGAACAATGGCCGCATTGAGCAAGTCGGCACGCCGAAGGAGGTCTATGAGAACCCGGCGACGCGGTTCGTCGCGAGCTTCATCGGCACCTCGAACTTCTTCCATGGCCGTGTGACCCGGCGCGAGACCGGCGGCTATCTCGTCACCACCGGCGACGGCCTCACCCTCGCGCTGGACGGCACACCCCCAGCCGACGGACAGGCCACCATCGCGCTGCGTCCGGAATCGGTGCGGATCGCCCCGGCCACTGGCGAGGCCGGGCCGAATGCGGCACGGATGACGGTCGAGCAGGTGGTCTATCACGGCATCAGCACGCATTATTACCTGCGCCGCCCGGGCGAGGAGCCGCTGATCGCGGTGCGCCAGAACGATGTGGTCGATGCCGTCGCGCCCGATATCGGGCCGGGCAGCGAGGTGCTGGCAAGCTGGCAGGCGGACCGCAACCGGCTGGTGCGGGAGGACGCGGCGTGAACCCTTCTTCGCTTCGCCCGGATTATCGGGCCGCCATCGGCATGATCACCCCCTCGGCCAACCTCGTGGTCGAGCGCGTGACTTCAGCCATTCTCGCTGATTTCCCCGAGGTGTCCGGCCACTTCTCCCGCACCCCGGTGTTCGGGGCGAAGGACCTGTTCCCGGACGATTATGACTGGGACGGCATGCTGGGCGCCGCCCGGCTGCTGGCGCAGGCGCGGCCGGACGTCCTCGTGTGGAACGGCAGCAAGGGCGCGACGCTGGGCTTCGACGTCGACCGCGAACTCTGCCGCCGCGTGACCGGGGAGACCGGCATCCCCGCCACTACGTCCTCGCTGGCGCTGGAAGCCGCGCTCGGCAGCCTCCATGCCCGCCGCATCGCCGTGGTCGCCCCCTACGTCACCGGCTACCAGACCAAGCTCGTCGCCGGTTTTGAGCGTGAGGGGCTGGAAGTCGTGGCGCACGCGCATTCCGGCATCGCCGACAATCTCGCCTACGCCACGGTCACCGATGAGGCCATCGCGGCGATGATCCGCGATGTCGCCACCGCAAGACCCGACGCGATCCTTACCTGGTGCACCAATTTCCCCGCCGCCTATGGGGTGGACGCGCTGGAACGCGAGCTCGGCATCCCGATCCTCGATTCCGTCACGCTGGCGGTGTGGCACGGCCTGCACATGATCGGCCACGCCGACACGCGCGGGCGGCGCTGGGGCCGGCTGTTCAGTGAGCCTGCGTCATGAGCACGCTGTTCCGGGGCGTCCATCTGCTTGAGCTCGACGGGACGCGCGGCATGTCGCCGGCCACCGATGTGCTGGTCGAGGGCGATCGCATCACGGCGGTCGGCGTCGATGCCGCTCCGCGTGCGCCCGATGATGCCCGCCTCATCGAGGGGCACGGCAAGCTGCTGATGCCTGGCCTCATCAACGCGCATTTTCACTCGTCGGTGAACCACATGAAGGGCCGGCTCGACAGCCTGCCGCTCGAAATTTTCATGCTGTACGAGTCTCCCGCGCTGGAAGCGCTGCGTCCCACGCCGCGCGAGGCCTATGTCCGCACCCAGCTCGCCTGCGCCGAGATGCTGAAAACCGGCGTCACATCTGTGCAGGACGACGCCTTCTTCGTCCCCGAGCCGACCACCGACATCCTCGACGCGGTGATGCAGGCCTATGCCGATAGCGGCATCCGCGCCACGCTCGCGCTCGACGAGCCGGAACTGCCCGAGCTCGACAAGCTGCCCTTTCTCAAGGAATTGCTGCCGCCCGACCTGCGCGTGGAACTGGCGCGCCCGCGCGCGTTCGGTGCGCGGAGCCTGCTCGGCATGTACCATCACCTGATCACGCGCTGGCATGGCGCGGAGGGTGGGCGCCTGCGCGCCGCCGTCTCCTGCTCGGCGCCGCAGCGTGTCTCGACCGAGTATTTCCACGCGCTGGACGATCTCAGCCGCACCCATGGCCTGCCGTTCTACGCCCACATTCTGGAAACCAAGCTGCAGCGCGTGCTGGGGCATGAGCGCTTCAACGGCCGCTCGCTGGTCCGCTACGTCGCCGATCTCGGCCTGCTGTCGGCGCGCATGAACATCATCCACGCCATCTGGGTGGACGAGGACGATCTCGACCTGATCGCCGCCAGTGGCGCGGTGATCGCCCATAACCCGATCAGCAATCTGCGGCTCGGCAGCGGTGTCATGCCGTTCCGCGCCATCCGCCGGCGCGGCATTCCGATCTGCCTCGGCACCGACGAATCCATCGCCGACGACGCGGTGAATATGTGGGGTGTCGCCAAGATGGCGGGCCTCATCCACAACATCACCGGCCCGGACTACGACTCCTGGCCCCGTGCCGGCGAAATCCTCGACTGCCTGCTGCGCGGCGGCGCCCGCGCCATGGGGTTGCAGGACGAGTTGGGCAGCATCACACCCGGCAGGCTTGCCGATGTCACGCTGGTCGACCTCGACACGCTCGCCTTCACCCCGCTGAACGACCTGCATCGCCAGCTGGTCTATTGCGAGAATGGCGGCTCCGTCGTGCTCACCATGGTGGCCGGCCGGATCGTGTTCGAGAATGGCCACCTTACAACCATGGACGAGCCGGCGCTGCGGGCCGAGGCGCGCGAGCTGTTCGCCGCCCGCGCCCCGGCATTGCACGCCGCGTCAAAGGCCGCCGAGCGCCTGCTTCCCTCTTACCGCGCCATGTATGCCAAGGCCTCGGCCCTGGATGTCGGCATGAACCGCTGGCTCGGCGATGCCGACGCCTGCCATTAGGAACCCATCCATGTCCGCCCCCGCGCTTGTGACTCACGGCCGCTACAGCTCGTCCTCGATCAAGGACCGCCCCACCTACCGCTGGCCGAACGGCACCGGCCTCGCCGTCTATATCGCGGTGGGCGTCGAGGAGTACTCCTTCGGCGAGGGACTGGCCGAGGACCTGTTCCCCGGCGCCTCCAAGCCCGATCTCGTCAACGCCTCCTGGCGCGATTACGGCAACCGCGTCGGCGCCTTCCGCCTGTTCGAAAGGCTCGCCTCGTTCGGTATCAAGCCGGCGGTTCTGTTGAACACGGCGGTCTACGACCACGCCCCGGCGGTCATCACTGCGGCGCGCGAGATCGGCGCCGAGTTCCTCGCGCATGGCATCAGCAATTCGCACACGCTCGCCGGCATGAACCCACAGGACGAGGCCGCCTATCTGCGCGCCGTTGTCGAGCGCATCACCCGCGAGGAAGGCGCCCCGCCCGCCGGCTGGTCCAGCCCGTGGCTCGCCCACAGCCCGGCGACGCTCGACCTGCTGGCGGCGGAAGGCTTCAAATACGTGGCGGATTTCCGCATGGACGACCAGCCGGTGTGGCTGAACACCCAGACCGGGCGGCTGATGTCGATGCCCTACGCGCTGGAGCTCAACGACAGCACCACCATCATCGGCCGGCAGGCCAGTGCCCGCGACTTCGCCGAGATGATCATCGACGAGTTCGACGAGATGCTGGAGGCATCAACCACCCAGCCGCTGGTGATGAGCGTTGTGGTGCACTCCTTCATCTCCGGCCAGCCCTTCCGCCTGCGCGCCTTGACGAGGGCGCTGGAGCACATCGCCGCGCGGCACGAGCAGATCTGGCTGACCCGGCCGGGCGATATCGCTGGATGGGCCGAGGAGCGGATGGAGCCAGTGGCGCGATGACGCGAACCCCAGTGCGCTTCTCTCGTGCAGTCGGCTGCGGCCTTTTTTCGGATGTCGCGCTGGGCTTTGCCTCAACCGTCAGGCGTTGAAGTGGTCGCGGTGGGCATGAAACAGCCCGCTGATGTAATCCATGACGATCCGCACGCGCGCGATGTCGCGCTGTGTTTCATGGACCACGAGCCACCAGCTGCGCGTCAGCCGCACCGTATCCGGCAGCACCAGTGTCAGTTCCGGGAACTGAGCGCCCAGAAAGTGCGGCAGCACGGCGAGCCCGGCTCCTGCGCGCGCGGCGTTCATCTGGGCGATGATGTTTGAACTCTGAAAGGCGGCCCGGGCGCCGCGGGCAGCTTCGTCGAGGTAATCAAGCTCGGCGGTGAAGATGAGGTCGTCGATGTAGTCAATGAAGCGGTGGCGCCGAAGATCATTCGGCTCAACGATGAGTGGGTTCGCGGCGAGATAATCGACGCTGCCATAGAGCCCGAGCGTGTAATCGGTGAGCTTGCGGATGGCCAGGCGCCCTTGCGTCGGTATCGCCAGGACGATGGTGAGGTCCGCCTCGCGCTTTGTCAGGTTGAACAACCGGGGCATGGCGACGAGCTGCACCGTGAGGTTCGGGTAGGTATCAAGCAGTGGCTTGAGGTGGCGGGCGAGAAAGAAGGTGCCGACGCCGTCAGGCGCGCCGACGCGCACGGTGCCACCCGCTGAAAGATCCCGCCCGCCGATCTCCTCCTGAGCCAGCAATATCTGGTTTTCGACCGCTTCCGCCGCCTCGACGAGGCGTGCACCCGCGGCGGTGAGGGTAATGCCCGTCGGACTGCGATCGACGATCTTGGTCTGGGTCGCCTCTTCGAGCGCGGTCAAGTGACGGCCTACTGTCGAATGCTTGACCCCGAGGCGTGCCGCCGCGCCGGACAATGTGCCGGTACGTGCCACAGCAAGCAACGCCCGCAAATGCTCCCAGTTCGGTGTCGTGCTCATGCCGCGCAGCGTAGCAGGGTTGTCGATTTATGCACAATGGATTGTCGAAAATGGTAGATAGATGCCCATCAAATGAACAGCTATCGCTAAGGCAACAAGGCGGGAAACGTGAGGAAACAGCCGTGGCGATCATAGCGTTCATCGGGTTGGGCAATATGGGGACGCCCCTTGCCGCGAATGCGGTCAAAGCGGGCCACACGGTGCGTGGCTATGATATTTCCGCCGAGCGTAGGGATGCGGCCGCCTCGCATGGCGTCGCCGTCTCGCGCGAGGTGGCCGAAGCGGCGGCCGGCGTCGACATCCTCGTCACGATGCTCAATGCCGGCCCATCCGTGATCGAGGTATGGAGCCGCGCCGTTACCGTGATGAAGGCCGGTGGGCTGGTCATCGACTGTTCGACCATCGACGTCGAGAGCTCCCGCCGCGCCCACAGCATTGCCCACGAGGCGGGCATGCTGTCGCTGGATGCGCCGGTGTCGGGCGGGGTCGAAGGCGCCACCGCCGGCACGCTGACCTTCATGGTCGGTGGCGAGGCGGCAGCCTTTGAAGCCGGCCTGCCGCTGCTGGAGAAACTGGGCCGGCGCATCGTCCATTGCGGCGAAGCTGGCGCGGGGGAGGCCGCCAAGATCTGCAATAACATGATCCTGGGCATCAACATGATTGCCGTAAGTGAAGCCTTCTTGTTGGCGGACGGGCTCGGCCTGTCGCATCAGGCGCTGTTCGATGTGGCCTCCAACGCCTCGGGCCAGTGCTACGCGCTCACAACCCATTGCCCCGTGCCTGGCCCTGTGCCGACCTCGGCGGCCAATCACGACTACCGCCCCGGGTTCGCTGCCGAACTGATGGCGAAGGATCTACGCCTGTCGCAGGAGTGCGCCCGGTTCGCCGGTGCAGAGACGCCCCTCGGCCACGCGGCCTCGGCACTTTACGAACGGTTCATCGGCAAGGACGGCCGCGGGGTCGACTATGCCGGGATCATACGCTTCCTCGCCACGCTGAAAGACGAGGTGCCGATGGCACGGGCAGGGGGGTGACACACTGGAACGACGCCTGAACGGCGGACGCAACGACGTCAGCCGACGACGATAAAAACGACCCACGAGGAAACGCCAGGAGGAGAGACTGATGAAGATCGTATCCGCATGCGCCATCGCTGCATTTGTGTTTTGCGCAACCGCGCCCGTTTCTGCACAGGAGAAGACACTCAAGATTGGCGTCCTCAACGACCAATCGGGGCTTTATGCTGACATGGGCGGGCTCGGCTCGATCGCGGCCGCGAAGCTTGCGGTCGAGGATTCCGGCCTGCTCGCCAAAGGCTGGAAGATCGACGTTCTGGGGGCGGACCACCAGAACAAGCCGGACGTCGCGTCGAACATTGCGCGCCGCTGGTTCGACATCGACGGTGTTGATGTCGTGACCGACGTCACAAATTCCGCCGTCGCTCTCGCCATCGCCCAGCTTGCCCGTGAGAAGAACAAGGTCGAGCTGGTTTCGGGCGCGGCAACCTCCGAACTGACCGGCAAGGCCTGCTCACCCAATACAATCCACTGGACGCATGACACCTGGGCACTGGCCAACGGGACCGGCAAGGCAATCGTACAGACCGGCGGAGATACATGGTTCTTCCTCACTGCCGACTATGCCTTCGGCCACGCTCTTGAGCGGGACACCGAGGCCGTCGTGCTCAAGAGCGGGGGGAAGGTGCTCGGCAAGGTGCTGACGCCACTGAACACCGCAGACTTCTCGTCCTTCCTGCTTCAGGCGCAAAGCTCGGGCGCCAAGATCGTCGGGCTCGCCAATTCTGGCGTGGATACCAGCAATTCGCTCAAGCAAGCGGCCGAGTTCGGCATCGTTGAGAGTGGGCAGAAGCTGGCCGGTCTTCTCGTCTACATCACCGACGTCCATGCGGCGGGACTGCCGATTGCGCAGGGGCTGATACTTGAATCTGCCTTCTACTGGGACCTCAACGACGGAACCCGCGCCTTCTCCGAGCGGTTTTCCAAGGCCATGGACGGGCGCAAGCCGACCATGGTGCAGGCCGGCGTCTACAGCTCGGTCATCCACTATCTCAAGGCCGTGGAAGCGCTCGGCAATTCCAAGGATGGTGCGGCGGTCGTCGCGGAGATGAAGTCCATGCCCACGGAAGACATCGCCATGGGTGAGGGCACTATTCGTATCGACGGTCGCAAGATCCACGACATGTACCTCCTGGAGGTCAAGAAGCCGTCGGAATCCAAGGGCCCGTGGGACTATTACACCCTGCGCACCACCATTCCGGCGGCTGAAGCCTTCCGCCCGCTCGACCAGGGCGGCTGCTCCCTCGCCGTCAACTGAGCGGGCCACTCGCGAGGCCACCTCAGCGCCGGCGCATTGCCGCCGGCGCTCCTTCATCCAGCGCAATCTACGGAGTGACCATGTCTGCCATGCAGGTGCGTAAAATCGTCGTGCAGCTTGAGGAAACCCATAGCGAGATCGGAAAGGCCGTGTCTCCGCCCTCGCGCAAAGTCACCATTGCCGCCGTCATCACGAATCCCTTTGCCGGCAAGCATGTGGAGGAACTTGCGCCGCTCTACGACCTTGGTGCCGAAGTCTCGGCCCTGCTCGCCGAGCGCGGGCTGGAAATACTCGGCGTTGGGCCGGAAGCCATCCAGAACTATGGCAAGGCCGCGATCGTCGGCACGGAGGGCGAGATCGAGCACGCCGCCGCGCTGTTGCATCCGAAGTTTGGCGCTCCGGTTCGATCAGCCGTCGCCGGCAAGGACATCATCCCCTCGACGAAGAAGATCGGCGCGCCCGGCGCGGCTATCACCTTCCCGCTCACCGGCAAGACCTCAATCTGGGACTTCGACCAGATGGACGCGGCCGAAATCACAATCCCCGACGCGCCGCGGGCGAACGAGGTGGTGGTCATCCTCGCTCTGGGCATTGGCGGGCGACCGCTTCATCGGATCAAATTGCCGGCCTGAGCTCGGTTGGCCTGGACGGGTGGGGATGCTGTGCTTCCCACCCCGGCTGACCGCTCTGATACAGAGCGACCGGACGGTACCGCGCCAAGATTCGCAAAAAGAATCATGCGGGATCGGCACTAGGAGGAAACGCCAATGACCGAGGACCACATCCTCGCGACGGAAGGGCTTTCGAAGAGCTTCGGCGGGTTTCATGCCGTCTCGGATGTCGATCTGCGGGTTCGGCGCGGCGCGATCCACGCGCTGATCGGGCCCAACGGCGCCGGTAAAACGACCTGCTTTAACCTGCTGACGAAGTTCCTGACGCCGACGACGGGCACCATCCGTTATAATGGCCGCGACATTACCAAGGTGCCGACGGCGGGCATCGCCCAGCTGGGGCTGGTGCGGTCCTTCCAGATTTCGGCGGTGTTTCCGCACATGAGCGTGCTGGAGAATGTGCGCGTGGCCCTTCAACGGCAGCGCGGCTTTTCCTTCGACTTCTGGCGATCCGAGAAACTGCTGCGCCGCTACGATGCTCAGGCGCTTGAGTTGCTGGATGAGGTCGGCTTGGCGGGAGATGCCGGCCGGCACGCAAGCGAGCTTTCCTATGGGCGGAAGCGTGCTTTGGAACTTGCGACCACGCTGGCGCTGCAACCCGACATGATGCTGCTCGACGAGCCGATGGCGGGAATGGGCCATGAGGACATTGACCGCATCACGGCGCTGATCCGAAAGGCGTCCGCTGGCCGCACCATCTTGATGGTGGAGCACAATCTTTCCGTCGTCGCGGACCTTTGCGACCGCATCACCGTGCTGGCACGCGGGCGTGTCCTCGCCGAGGGGGATTACGCAACGGTGTCCAGCGATCCGCGTGTGATCGAAGCCTATATCGGAGCCGGGCATGCTTGAGCGCGCTTCCGCGACGCCCCTGATGGCGGTGAAGAACCTTGAGGCCTGGTACGGTGAATCCCACATTCTGCACGGCATTGATCTCGATATAGCCGAGGGCGAGGTCGTGACCCTGCTGGGCCGCAACGGGGCCGGCAAGACCACGGCGTTGCGCTCCATCATGGGAATGGTTAGTCGGCGTACGGGTTCGATCCGCATTGGCGGGAAACAGACCATCGGCCACACCTCGCGGCAGATCGCCCGGCTCGGGGTCGGCTATGTCCCGGAGGAGCGCGGCATCTATGCCAGCCTCACGGTGAAGGAAAACCTGCACCTGCCGCCCCGGATACGACCTGGCGGTCTCAGCGATGAGCAGATTTTCGAACTGTTTCCCAACATTCGCGAGCGGCTGGCGAGCCATGGGTCGAAGCTGTCAGGTGGGGAGCAGCAAATGCTGGCGCTCGGGCGCATCCTGCGCACCGGCGCCCAGCTCCTGCTGTGCGACGAGCTTACCGAAGGGCTCGCCCCGGTCATCGTGCAGCAAATCGGTGCGACCTTGCGCGCGCTGCGTCAGCGCGGCTTCACCATCCTGCTGGTCGAAAGTAATTTCCGGTTCGCGCAGGGCGTTGCCGATCGCCACTACATCGTCGAACAGGGTCGCATCGTCGACATGGTCGACAATGACGATCTGGAACACAGCCTGCCCCGGCTCAACCGCTATCTGGGGGTGTGAGCGATGATCCCGTTTCTCGATATTCCCGTACAGGCGCTCTTCGGCCAGTTGCTGCTCGGCCTCATCAACGGCTCGTTCTATGCCCTGCTGAGTCTGGGTCTCGCCATCATCTTCGGTCTGCTCAACATCATCAACTTCACCCATGGCGCCCAATATATGCTCGGGGCCTTCGTCGCCTGGATGCTGCTGAATTATCTCGGCATCGGCTATTGGTGGGCGCTGCTGCTGGTGCCGATTATCGTCGGTGCGAGCGGCGTCGTCATCGAGCGCTTGCTGATCAGCCGGCTCTACAAGCTCGATCATATCTATGGATTGCTGCTTACCTTCGGCATTGCCCTGATCATGCAGGGCCTGCTGCGCAACGAATATGGCGCGTCCGGCATGCCCTACGCCATTCCGCCAGAACTGGCGGGCGGCCAGCGGCTGGGCTTCATGTTCCTGCCCAATTACCGGGCGTGGGTGATTGTGGCGTCGGTATCGGTGTGCCTCGGCACCTGGCTGCTGATCGAGTGTACCCGGCTCGGCGCCTATTTGCGGGCAGCGACTGAAAACCCGGCGCTGACGCAGGCGTTCGGCATCAACGTTCCGCTACTGGTGACGCTCACTTATGGCTTTGGCGTCGGTCTCGCCGCACTTGCCGGGGTGCTGGCCGCACCGATCTACTCGGTCAATCCAAACATGGGTGCCGACATCATCATCGTCGTCTTCGCGGTGGTGGTGATCGGCGGGATGGGCTCGATCCTTGGGGCGATCGTGTCCGGCTTTGCGCTGGGCCTGATTGAGGGCCTGACCAAGGTGTTTTACCCCGAGGCTTCGACGACCGTGATCTTTGTCATCATGGCAATCGTTCTGCTCGTGAAGCCGGCGGGACTGTTCGGGAGGACAGCATGACGATGGTACAGGAAATTGCCGTGCCGCCGCTTACCGCGACGCCGACCCCCATGCGTGCGGCCGAGCCGGCTGCGCATTATGGGCGCCTGTTCATTGCCCTGACGGCCGTGCTGCTGGTGGCGCCGTTTGCGGTCTACCCGATGTTCCTGATGACGCTGCTGTGCTTCGCGTTGTTCGCCTGCGCGTTCAACCTGCTTCTCGGCTATGGCGGGCTTCTCTCGTTCGGACACGCCGCGTATTTCGGCATGGGCGCCTACATCACAGGCTATGCCGCCAAGTCGTGGGGGCTCGGGCCGGAGTTGACGGTTCCGCTCGGCGCGCTGACGGGGGCCGGGCTCGGCCTGGTGTTCGGCGCCCTCGCCATTCGCCGGCAGGGTATCTATTTCTCGATGATCACGCTCGCGCTGGCGCAGATGGTGTTCTTCTTCTGCCTGCAGGCGGCGTTCACCCACGGCGAAGACGGCATTCAAGGAATTCCGCGCGGGCATCTGTTCGGTCTGGTCGACCTGTCCGACGACCGTGTGCTCTATTACGTCGTGCTGGCGCTGTTCATGGCCGGCCTGCTGGGTATTTTCCGCATCATCCACTCGCCGTTCGGGCAGGTGCTGAAGGCGATCCGCGAGAATGAACCGCGAGCGATATCGCTTGGCTACAATGCCGCGCGCTACAAGCTGGCCGTGTTCGTGATTTCGAGCGCCATAGCAGGTGCTGCTGGCGGCATGAAAGCGCTGGTGTTTCAACTCGCGACGCTCACAGACGTGCACTGGACCATGTCGGGCGAAGTGGTGCTGATGACGCTGGTGGGCGGTATGGGCACGGTGTTCGGACCTATTGTCGGTGCGGCCGTCATTATCACCATGCAGAACTACCTGGCGCATCTCGGCGCGTGGGTCACCGTCGTCCAGGGCGCCATATTCGTCGCCTGCGTGCTGCTGTTTCGCGAGGGGATCGTCGGCGTCATCGGCCGCTGCCTGCGCTGGCGCCTGTAGCGAACATGCCGGCGGGGAGACCGCACTTCATGGTTCGCACACGCTCCTAGGGCTGCTGCAGGGTGTCCTTGAGAAAGGCGTGGTTCGGCTCGACCCCCAGTCCCGGTGCCTCCGGAACCTTCAGGCAAAGGCCGTCAAACGTCGCGGCTCCGGGAAAGAGCAGGTCGCATACGGCGGTGGTGATGGCGTGCAACTCCACCGGCCCACCATTCGACAGGCCCGCCATGAGATGCAGGTTGAAGGTCGGCCAGCCGCCGCCGACAGCGAGGGGCAGGTTGAACATCTGGGCCGCGTGCGCGACCTTCCGGGTGTCGGTGTAGCCACCGCCATAGCAGCAATTGGGCTGCAGGATATCCACCGAACGGTGCTCGATGAGTTCGCGGTAGCGCCAGCGGTGCCCCTCCATCTGGCCGGCAGCGATCGGGATCCGGGTTTGCCGGCGCAATTCGGCAAGGCCGCGGGCATCGTTCTGCAGCAGGGGCTCCTCGAAGAACGCGATATCGAGTTCCTCCGCCGCCTGACAGAGCGCGCGGGCTTCGACGCCGTTCATGCAGTAATTCGCATCCATCGCCAGCGACCGTTCGCTTCCGATGGCGTCGCGCACCGCGCGCAGGCGCTTCAGATCCTCCCGCCAGCCGCCTTTCGCTACCCCCACCACCATTTTCAGCAACGGGTGGCCCTGATCGGCGGAATGCCGCGCCGCGGCGGTCAGCTGGTCGATGTCGTAGTCGGGAACACCGAAGGTGCAGTAGGTGTCGGCCCGGGTACTGAAACCGCCGAGCAGCTGCGCGACAGTGCGTCCCGCCGCCTTGCCCGCGATATCCCACAACGCAATATCGAGCGCCGAGAGCGCGTGGACGATCACCCCTGTCTGGCACCTCATGTTGAGCTTGCGCCAAACGGCGTGATGGATCGCCTCGGTGTCGCGCGGGTCCATGCCCTTGACCAGCCGGCCCACATCGCGCCTGAGCGTGTCGGCGACGGCGAAGGGCAGCATCTTGCCCGTCAGCCCATAGCCGGTAATGCCGTCATCCGTGCCGACCTCGCAGAAGACGAATCCCCAGGACGTCGTTCGATTCTCGGTAAAGGGGAGCGGGACCTCGACCTTGTGAACGGAGGCGGTGACGGAGACAATCTTCATGGGGCGCTCGCTTGGGTTCAGGACAGCAGAAGGGCGATCAAGCCGGACAGCGGCGGCAGCACCAGCGAAGCCGCGAGACGGCGCAGGGCGAAGTGGACGCCCATCAGCGGCACCTCGAACGCGGCAAGCCGGTGAATGGCGACCACGGACCAGGCGGACAGCAGGGCAATGAGCTGCGGTGATCCCGCGCCCCCCGCCTGGAAGATGAGGACGATCGGGAAGGACACGACGGGCCCCCCGGGAATGATCGCGCCGAAGGCTGACGCAATCAGCACCCCGCCCATTCCCGATTCAGGTCCAATCCAGCCGCCGATCACCTTGTTCGGAATCAGCGGGGTGAGCAGTTGCGCGGCAAGCACCGCCAGGAACAGGGCGGGTATCGTACGGCCGAGTGTCGAGACGGCAATCTGAAGTGCATGCCTCAGTCGCGCGCGATCGCGGATGGCCGTGACCCCGACGGCGGCACAGGCTGCGGCGCCCATGAGGTAATCGACCAGCATGGCGTCAGCGCCGCGAAAGTCGGCGCATCAACAGCCCCGCCAGCACCGGCAGGGTGATGCAGGAGGCCAGACGTAGCACCACGAAATCAGAGCCCATCAGCGGCCATTCCCAGATGATGATCCGCTGGATGCCGATCAGGCTCCATCCGGTGAGGAAGGCGATGAGCAGTCCCGCCTCGACCCCGGCAGCGGCAAGCGCGGCGACCAGCGGAAAAGAGGCGAACGGACCGCCAACCGTGACCGCTCCCGCCGCCGAAGCGATGGCGAGGCCCCTCACGCCCCGCCCCTCGCCGAACCATTTGCCCAGGCCCTCGCGAGGCAGCCAGGCCTGCATGACGGCCGCCAGTATGACGGCTGCCATGATGCGGGGAGCAAGGGAGGCGAAGTCGGCCGTGCCTGCCCATAGCCCTGCGACAAAGCCCGAAGGACCGAGAAACGCGAGACTTAGAACGGTGGCGACCGACACCAGCGCCACGGGCAAGGCCAGGTGCCCGTGGCGCTGGAGGTGGGTCGGACTTGGCCGGTGCTCCATGTCGCCGGCCTTCAGACCAGCGACTTCGCGCTCGGCCGCCGGCGCGACCAGATGTGCTGGGCCGTCGGCGCAAGAAGCGAGAAGAGCGTGAAAGCCGCCAGGATCAGGCAGACCGGGGTGGACAGGAAGATGAGAGGGTCGCCGCCCGAGATGGTCATGCCCTGCCGGAACGCCTGCTCCATCAGATTGCCCAGCACGACGCCCAGAATCAGCGGCGCCACCGGAATGGCCGCCTTGCGGAAGAAGTAGCCGACCACCGCAAATCCAAGGGCGAGATAGACCTCGGTGATCGAGTTGTTGACCGAATAGACGCCGGTCAGCGCGACCACGAGAATGCCGGCCATAAGGATGCCCGACGGCAGGTAGAGAATGCGGACGAACAGCCCGATCAGCGGCAGGTTCAGCACCAGAAGAATGACGTTGCCGACATACATGCTGTCGATCAACCCCCAGACGAGCGCGGGCTGTTCCTGCATCAGCTGAGGTCCCGGCTGGATGCCGTACATGATGAAGGCGCCCAGGAGAACGGCGGTCACTCCCGAGCCGGGGATTCCCAGCGTCAGTAGCGGAACGAGGTTGCCCGAGACGGAGGAATTATTGGCGGCCTCCGGGCCCGCAACGCCCTCGATGGCGCCCTTGCCGAACATCTCAGGATGCTTGGATAGCCGCTTCTCGGTCGCATAGGACAGTACCGTGGCGATGATGCCGCCGGCGCCGGGAAGGATGCCGACCAGGAAACCGATCACGCCACCACGGGTGATGGGTCCTATCGAGCGCCGCCACTCCTCCGGGGTACACCACAGTTTGCCGCTGATCTTGATTGGTTTCAGCTCGCCCGCGTACCAGGCCTTTATCTGGTAGAGCACCTCGGTCAGCGCGAAGAAACCCACGACGATGGACAGAAAAGGAACGCCGTCCTGGAGCGTCGGAAAGCCGAAAGTGAACCGCTCCTGCCCGCTTTGCAGATCGATGCCGGCTGTCGCGATCATCAGCCCGAAAAAGACCGAGAACATGCCCTTTGCCAGGGAACCGCCGGTGAACGCGCTGACGGCCGACATGGTGAACACCATCAGCATGAAATTCTCGGCGGGTCCGAATTCCAGCGCGACAGATGCGAAGGGAATGGCCAGCACCGACAGCGCGATGACGCTGATCGTTCCCGCGACGAAGGAGCCAACGGCGGCCACCGCCAGCGCAGCGCCCGCACGCCCGTTGCGCGCCATGGGGTAGCCGTCGAAGACGGTGATGACCGAGGTTCCGTCGCCCGGCGTATTGATGAGCACCGAGGCCGCTGTGCCGCCGTAGGATGATCCGTAGTAGATACCGCACAGCATGATCAGCGCCGATACCGGCTCAAGGCCGAAGGTCAGCGGCAACAGCAGGGCGATGCCGGCGGTGGCCCCGATGCCGGGAAGAATACCGATGATCGTTCCAAGCAGCGCGCCGACGAAGACGAACATCAGGTTGGTTGGCTGCAAAGCGACGGCAAAGCCGTCAATCATGTAGGGAAGCGACTCCATGACCTGCTCCTCAACCCAGGAATGACAGGATGCCGGAGGGAAGCGGAACGCCCAGGAACCGCTTCAATCCGACGTAGAGGAACGTGGCTGTGCCTAGCGAGACCGCGAGGTTGGTCGCGAGCTTCCCCCGGTGGAACGCGGACGTCACGCCGAGCATGAGCAGGAAAGTTGTCAGAAGATAACCCACGCTCTCCAGCGTGAGTGCATAGGCGACCGCCGCTGCCGCGGCACCGAAAATGCCCAGACGCTGGCGCCGCTGAAGCAGGGGGTCGACCGGCGCGGCGGCGACGGGCACGGCGCGCTGGGCTTCCATCCAGAGCATCATGCTGATCAGGAGCATCGCTCCCCCGAGCAGCATCGGATACATGCGCGGCCCTACCGGGTCCTCGGCAGCGCGCGTGGGAATGTTGTAGGCGATGGCGAGATAGCTGCTGCCGATCAAAAAGGCGGCGATCGCGATTGACCTGCCCATTGGGGCCCTCCCGTTTTCTATCGAGTTGCCCCCAGCCTAGGACCATCGGCCACTATGTGCAAATATATAAATATATGTATTATTGCCCTGGCGCGGCACTCCCGGTAGGGTCCTGTGCTGACGCAAAGGAAAGCCGACAGGGAGAAGGCGCATGAAACTCGTCTCGTTTCGCAGCAGCGCGCAGGCGCTGGCTTTTGGCGCCGTTATTGGCGACGAGGTCGCGGTGCTCGGCGGGGATGGGGACGCGCGCTGGGGTAGCTTGCGCGCGCTGCTGGAGCGCGGCGGCATCGCGGCAGCGGAAGCGGCGATCGCCGGCGCCCCGCGCGTTCCGCTGGCCGGTCTGCACTACGCGCCGGTCATTCCCGATACCGACATGATCTTCTGCGTGGGGCTGAACTATGCCAAGCACATCGCGGAGATGGGCCGCGAAATGCCGCAATACGCGGCGCTGTTCCCGCGCACGGGTCGCAGCCAGATCGGGCATGGCGAGCCCATGGTGTTGCCGCGCGTTTCAACCCAGCTCGACTATGAAGGGGAGCTTGCCTTCGTCATCGGCACGGGTGGGCGCTACATCCGGGAAGAGGACGCCCTTTCGCACGTCGCCGGCTACTCCTGCTACAATGATGGCAGCCTGCGCGACTTCCAGCGCCACACCCACCAGTTCCTTCCCGGCAAGAATTTCTGGGGCACCGGCGCCTTCGGCCCCTGGCTGGTGACGCCCGACGAGTTCGGCGACGTCGCCTCACATGGCGTCACCACGCGCCTTAACGGTCAGGTGATGCAGCAGGCGGGCTTCGACGACTTCCTGTTCACCGTGCCCCATCTCATCGCCTACATCTCCAGCTTCACCGAGCTGAAGCCGGGCGACGTCGTCATCACCGGCACGCCGGGTGGCGTGGGCACGGCGCGCAAGCCGCCGGTCTACATGAAGCCGGGCGACGTCGTGGAAGTCGAGATCGACGGTATTGGCGTGCTTCGCAACACGGTCGTGTCAGAGGCTGACGTCACTGTCCCGGGCGTCGCATGAGCGGGGTTCTCACCTTCGCCTGCGGCCGGACCGACCGCACCGAGGCGTTTTTTACTGGCGAGACCGTTCTGGAGGGCGGCCGGCTCGCGCCGCTCGCTTTGCCGCCGCCGGAAATTTTCCCCCGCGCGCTGAAGCGTGCTGAATTCGATGTGACCGAGCTGTCGGCATCCAGCTATCTGGTTCACCTCTCGCGCGGCGTGTCGGAATATGTCGCGTTGCCGGTGTTTCTCTCGCGCTTCTTCCGCTTCGATTCAATCTATGTGCGCGCCGATCGCGGTATCGACGCGCCGGCCGATCTCCGGGGCAAAGTGGTTGGCACGCCCGAATTTCAGATGACGGCAGGCGTCTGGGTGCGGGGGATACTGCAGGAACATTTCGGCCTCGATCACCGCTCCGTGCGCTACGTCACCGGCGGGCTTAACCTTGCGGGGCGAAAGGAGCGGATCCCGCTCGCACCGGGTCCAGGCCAGGATATTCGCCCGATCGACCCCGCCGAGACGTTGAACGCGCTGCTTGCGCGCGGCGAGATCGACGCGGTGGTGGCACCCGAGCCCCCGGCCTGTTTTCTCGACGGCTCCGCGCCGGTCCGCCGCCTCTTTCCGGATTCGCGGGCGGCGGAACAGGCTTATTTCGCCGCGAGCGGAATCTTCCCCATCATGCACCTCGTCGCGGTTCGCCGCAGCCTGGTCGACGCGGATCCCACGCTGGCCGGCCGGCTGTTCAAAGCTTTCGTGCTGGCGCGCGATGCCGGCTATCGGCGCCTTGAGGCGATGGCGAACGCGGGCAGCCTCCCGCTGATGCTGCCCTGGCTGCAGGTCGAACTTGCGAATACCAGGAAGGCCCTGGGCCACGACCACTGGCCTTACGGATTTGAGGCCAACAGGGCGGCCATCGAGGCGCTGTGCCGCTACTCCTTCGACCAGTCGCTCTCGGCGCGCGCCGTCGCCCCCGAGGAGCTTTTCGACCCACGCGTACTCACCACCTGAGGGAACAGGAACAATGAAGTATTTCCATCGCTTCGAAGACATGGAGCAGTTCGCCTTCGGGCCCAGCGTGACCTCGTCCTTCGGCGCCAAGGTTCCGGGCGAGCGCATGATCCTGGGTCTGGCGCGCAAGACGCCGGGAACGGGTTCAAAGCCGCACAAGCATAATGCCGAGCAGTTCAACTACATGGTGCAGGGGACCGTTCACGCCATCGTCGGCGACGAGGAGATGACCGTGACAAAGGGCGGAGTGGTCTACATCCCCGCCGGTGTCGTTCATACCATCACGGCGATCGGCGACGAGGATGTGGTATTCCTCACCGTCAAGGACAAGCTTGAAGAGTTCAAGGTCGAACTCGTTGGTGTGACGGAAGATACGGCATGAGTCTGACAGCCGATCAGGACAATGGCCTGCCCCTTTATCAGAGTGTGCGTCAGCAACTTCGCGCCGATCTGGAACAGGGGCGGTGGAAGCCGGGGGACATGCTCCCGACCGAGGCCGAGCTGGCCCGCCATTTCGGGCTCAGCGTCGGCACGATACGGCAGGCCGTTCTCGCGCTGGTGCGCGAGGGCTTGCTCACGCGGACGCCGGGCCGCGGCACCTTTGTCGCGCGCTTCGACACCCGGGGTGGCTTTGGTCGGTTCTTCCGTTTCCGCGATGAGGCCAACAGCCCGATGGAGCCGAGCGTGCGCCATCTGGATACGACCCTGATCGAGGACGGCGACCCTGACATAGCGGCGCGGCTTCAGAGCCCGCCAGGTACGCCGATCTATCGCGTTCGCCGGATGCTGCTTGGAAATGGCGAGCCGATCAGTCTCAACATCTCCTATCTCGACAGCACGGCCTATCCCGGCCTCGAAACGCTCTCGCTCGACGACCAGCGCCTTTATACCGTGCTGGAACGTCGTCATGGCGTGCTTGTGCTGCGCGCGGAGGAAGATCTGCGCGCCGGGCTGCCGGAGGAAAGCGAGGCGACGCTGCTTGGCATTTCGCTGTCGACGCCGGTGATGATCGTCGAGCGCACCGCCTATGGACACCGCGGCTCGGTCATCGAGTGGCGTCGCACCATCGGGCGCAGCGACAAGTTCCGCTACCACATCTCCTTGCCCTGATCCCTGTGAGACCAAAGGCGTCGCCCAAGAAACGCTTTGACTCAAATATAAATATATATATATTTATATCATAAACAAAAACACAATGGGAGGAATCTATGTCTCGAGCCCGCATCTTCGGCCGCGCGACCGCCCTCGCGTTCGCATTCTCCGCCACGGTCATGCCCGCCAGCGCCTGGGAGCCAACGGGTGACGTCGAAATTCTTGTAACGGTCGGTCCAGGTACGTCGCCCGATCAGCTTGCCCGGCAGTTCCAGTCGATCTGGAGAAAGCAGGGCACCGTGAAGAACAACGTCATCGTCACCAACAAGCCCGGTGGCGGCGGGGCGGTGGGCCTCGGGTACCTCAACAACAGCCATGCCGGCAGCGGCGAGAACCTGGCGATCGCCGGCGCCAGCATGGTCTCCAACAAGCTTGCGGGACGGTCCCCGATCGGTTGTGACGAGGTGACGCCGATCGGCCATGTCTTCGCCGAGTATATCGGCGTCGCCGTGCACCCGGATTCGCCGATCAAGGATGCCAACGACCTGTTGGCACGGCTGAAGGCGGACCCCCAGTCGCTGTCGATCGGCATAGCCACCAGCCGGGGCAACTCGAACCATCAGGCCATTGCCCTCCCGGCCAAGCTTGCGGGCGTTGACGTCTCGAAGCTCAAGACGGTCGTGTTCCAGGCCGGCAGCGAGGCGCGCACAGCGGTGATGGGCAAGCATGTCGACGTCGTCCCCGCGAGCGTCGGCAGCCTTGCAAAGCAGGTCGAGGCCGGCCAGTTGCGCCTGCTGGCGATCAGCGCGCCGGAACGCATGACCGGCAGTGTTGCCGATGTCCCGACCTGGAAGGAACTCGGCTTCGATGCCGTGGTCTCCAACTGGCGCGGTTTGATCGGCCCGAAGGACATGCCGCCGGAAGCCGTGACCTATTGGGAAGGCGTCGTAGAGGCCACCATGCAGGACCCGGATTTCAAGAAATCCGCCGACGCGGCTTTCCAGACCGCAAAGCTCATGAAGCACGATGAATTCGCGGCGTACTGCAAGGAAGAGGAAAAGAGCCTCGATCTGATCCTTGGGGACATGGGCATCGGCACCAACTGAGGCGCCCAGTTAAAAGTCCTCCCTCTATTTGCCAGCGGGATCGCGAACATGCTGCGGGAACTGGATGGACAGGTGGCGCTCGTGACGGGTGCCACCCGGAATATCGGCCGGGCGATTGCCGAAGACCTCGCTGGCGGCGGGGCGGCGGTCGCGGTCGCAGGCCATAGCAATGCAGAGGCGGCGCGCGATGTGGTCGATGCCATAATGGCGCAAGGGGGCCGCGCCTTCGCCGTGCTGGGCGATGTGCGCGATCCGCAATCTGTGGCGCAGATGGCGGCACAGACGCGGGGCACCCTCGGCCCCATCTCGATACTGGTGAACTGCGCCGCCGTCCGCGAGGAAACGCCGTTCGCTGATATCCAGCTCGCCGACTGGCAGCGGATACTGTCGATCGTGCTCGATGGCGCCTTCAATCTTGCTCAGGCCGTCCTGCCGGATATGCAGGCGGCGGGCGGCGGCACCATCATCAATATCGGTGGGGAAACCGGGCACACCGGCGCCCGCGAGCGCGCCCATGTGGTCACTGCCAAGGCGGGTCTGGCCGGTTTCACCAAGGCGCTCGCGCTCGACCTCGCCGGCGACGGCATCACCGTGAATTGCGTCGTGCCGGGCACCATAAATACCGAGAGCAGCGCCATGCGCCGCCATGCCGGCTCGCAGTTCAAACAGAAGCGCATGCCGCCGCTCGGTCGGCGGGGCGAGCCGTGGGAGATCGCGGCCATGGTGCGGATGCTGTGCGGGCCGGGGGCGCGCTATATCACCGGCCAATCGGTCCATGTGAATGGCGGTCATTCATGTCCTTGAATCCGTCCAGCACGCTCTCGCTTCGCCTGGCCGAATTCGTGGCCGGCACCGGCTATGACCAGCTTTCCCAGCCGGCTCTCGACGCCGCGCGCCGTTCACTGGTCAATTTCCTTGGTGTCACCATTGGTGGGGCCCATCACGAAGAAACCCAATCGGCGCTCGCCTCGGTCGAGGCGCTTGGTGCGGGTGGGCCGTTCACGGTCATCGGGCGATCGGAACGGCTCGACGCGATGAGCGCGGCCCTCGTCAACGGCATCGGCTCCGCCGTGCTTGATTTCGATGCGACGCAGATGAAGCACACCAACATCCATCCCAGTGGACCCGTGCTGCCAGCGCTGCTTGCCATCACGGAGCTCCGGAACGTGAGCGGCCGTGACTTCATAGCGGCCTTCGTTCTTGGAACGGAGATCGCCTGCCGGCTGGCCAATCATCTGCTGGGTGGCAAGAACCCCGGCTGGCACGTTACGGGCATTACGGGTGGCGTGGGCGCTGCCGCGGGGGCGGCGAAGCTTCTCGGCCTTGATCCTCCGGCCATGGTCGCGGCGATGGGCATCGCCGCCAATCAGGCCGCTGGCCTGCGCGAGATGTATGGAACCGCGTGCAAGGCACTCACGCCCGGCCGCGCGGCGCGCGACGGTCTGCTCGCGGCCGTAATGGCGTCGCACGGCTTCTCCGCCCCAGCGCGACCGATAGAGGGTGGAAAGGGGCTGGCGCGTGTCTATGCCGATATGGAGGCGCCGGAGGAACTGGCGGCCGATCTCGGCGCCGGCTTCGAGATCGAATTGAACGTGTTCAAGCCCTATCCGTGCGCCATCGTCACGCACGCGGTCATTGATGGCGTTGCCGCAATATGTCGCGACAGCGCCGTGGTGCCGGGCGCGATTGCGCGGATCGAGCTGACGGTTTCCCCCGTAGCGATTCAGCTTGCCGGCCACATGGACCCGCAAACGCCTCTACAGAGCAAATTCAGCCTGTCGCAGGCTGCCGCGCTTGCCGCCGTCCATCACGACGCACGCGTCGCGCACTTCAGCCGGATGTGCCTTGAAGATACGACATTGCGAGATTTGCGCGCGAAAGTCGTTGCCCGGCCGCAGGAGGGATATCGCAAGAACGAGGCGTTTATCCGCATCGTGCTGGAGGATGGGCGTACGCTGGAGCGCCGCGTTGAGCACGCCCTCGGCTCATTGGAAAACCCGATGTCCGATGCGGACATCGCCGGAAAGTACCGCAGCCTCGCCACCGGCGTGATCGGGCCGGCCCAGACCGAACAGCTCCTGGACGCCATCATCAATCTTGCCGCGTGCGACGACGCGAGCCTGCTTGTGCGCTACGCTTCAAGGCTGGAGGGGCGCTCCTGAACTGTGACTCCCCAGTCCGATGACAATAACACCGTCATAGTTAACACCGTCATGGTTGGTCGAGAGCGCCAACAGAATGACGGCGGCTCAGCCCCTGCACTCGCCGCCCTATCGAATTCCTCGAAGCGCGCTGCGGCTATGCTGCCTTCTCCATAGCGAGCAACTTTCGCTTGCATCTCGGCAAAGACGCACAGCGAGCAAGCGGCCAAGTGCCCTTCGGGCGAAGGGCTCAACGGCCCAACTGCGATGCGCGCCGAAATGCTCCCCACCGAACTGCACCTCACCCATGCCACGGGTGCCGACCGCACGGGTTGCTGCATCGCATGAGCCGTGAGCCGAAAGGCCGCGTCTGCGAGCTTACCGCTGGCATTCTGGTCCGCGCTCTTGGACGCACGGCTCACCGCAGCGTGTCCGCCGCTAGCTATTTGGCCGCTCGGATGGCTTGGGGAAAGGGTCGATCGTTGCGGCCTGTCGGCCGGGCTGCTTAACGTGCCGTAGCTGCCCGCTTCTTGCCGCAAAGCACAGGGCTTAAGCGGCTCTCATTGATGATCCATGGCGTTGGTGACTTCAGAAACCTCCCATGCAAAACTATCCCTGTGGGATAACATCATTACGCATCAAAGTAATCATCTCAATTAAATTAGATTTCCCGTACGATACATGCAAGGCATACTTGGTGAGGTCAAACCGGTCCCATATTTTTCCCGATTTGGTAGGGACGCCTAGCCGATGGCGTACCTCATGAGAATCCCAATCAATACGAACGTCTAATCTGTCAGAAAGGTCGCTTTCTCTGGATACAAATATCGATGTAATTCGTTTGTCTTCATCGCATTGAAACTCAAATCCATGTTTTTCACAAACGTACATGTACAGATAATTAGGTATGTCATTTTCTACATTCAGCGTGAACTTATAGTTTTTAAATGGCTCGTCGTTGAGCAATATTTCAATGTTCTCTCCAATGTATTCATAAATCATTTTAATGTTGCTATTCATATTTAATCCGTTCTTGTCAGAATCGCGACCAGCCATCGCTTTCTCGAACGCATTACGGTCGCGTTTGGCAGCTTTATCGAGGTCCAACGCGCCTTCGCGTTGACGATCTTTTGTGTTGCGCCCCCCAACGGTCGGGCTTGTACGTTCGTGCACCGATTTCGGAGAGGCGACGGCGGGTGTATCGCGCTTTAGATTGGCTATCTAGACGGTGGACATCAAGCGCAAACGGCCGAAGCGCGGAAGCCACCGCCAGGAGCGACTTGAGCGGCGGCGCGAGCACATCGCCGAACTCATCAAGCGCGGGACAGAGGCGGATCAGCGGCTGCGCCGGCTCTATGCCGCCATCGAATCAGGCGTCGCCGACATCACCGATCCGGCGCTGAAGGAGCGTATAGACGGATTGAAGGCGATCCGTGACCAAGCCCAAGCCGATGCGGCCCGCGCGCAAACCTCTCTCGCGACTTCAGGCGAAGATGCCGTCACGCCTGCCATGGTTGCGCGCTTCGCCGACATTGCCCGCAAGCGCATGCGCATCGAAGGTGGTGGCTACCGGCGCGATCATTTGCGCGCCTTGGCTCAGCGCGTGGAAGTCGGAGCGAGGGAAGTCCGCATCATCGGATCGAAGGGAGACTTGCTCAGAACGCTGGCTGCCGTCTCGGGAGGGAAATCGGCGGCAATAGGCGTGCCCAGCTTGGGACTGAAGTGGCGGAGGGAGCGGGATTCGAACCCGCGATACGGTTTCCCGTATACACACTTTCCAGGCGTGCGCCTTCAACCACTCGGCCACCCCTCCGTCGCCGGCCCATGAGGCCGGATGCCTTCGATCGCGGCGGGCGCGCCCGCGAACCATCGAAGAGGCGCGGAATATAGCGAAGCGCGCCACTCTGGCAAGCGCCGCGCGCAAGCCGGCGTGGCCAATCGTGCCGGGCTGTTGAAAAGCGACGTTTCGTGCGGTCCGACGGCCCTTCCGGCAGGCATCCTGTCCGCGTCTGCCGGGCCGACGGGCGTCGTGCGCGTCAGTTCAGCGGCGCGCCGATGGCGGTGATGGCGCAGCTGGCGGCGTCGGCCTTCGGGCCCATCAGGTTCACCCGGTCCTGCCCGGTCGCGCCGGCGACGATGTTGTAGATGGTGGTGCCCGCCGATCCCGCCGGCTTGCCTTTCGCGGTGAAGGTGCACTCCACCGTGGCCGATCCGACCGTGGCGGCGGTGTTGTTGGCCACCGTCACCCCCATCACCGTTCCCACGTCATTGGTGAAAATGTCGCCCTGGGCGAGCGACAGGCCGGCGAAGCGGGCATCGCCCGCCTGTGCACGTGCGGCCGGCGCCGCCCCCGGCAGGAAAAGCACCGCGGCCGGCAGCGCCGCCAGCGACAGGGTGGCGAGAAGGGCGCGGTGGCGAAGGGGCGTGTGCGACATGAAAGGCCTCGCGGTCCGCCGCGGCGTCCGGACCGGAACTCGGGCTGCAAGTTCGCCGCGCCGGCGCAGCCTAGTCGATGCACGGCAAAAGTCGAGGCGGCCCCGGCCCTCGCGAAAAGGGGGCCGGGCCGATGCACGCCGGGTCGGCGCGGCGCGGCGCGGCGCGGTGCAAGATCTTCCGGTGGCGCCATCGGCGCTCGACCTCGATGGCGTCCAAAAGGTGCGGTGATGTCGCGAAGCTGGCGGGTGAGGCGAACTATAGCGACCGTTTCCGCCGGACAAATAGGTCGTCGAAGCGGGGTTCGACACGCTGCCGCGCCGCCGGTTGCACAAGATGACAAATGTATGTTTCGCGATTTTCTATTTCTGAAACATTTCTTTTTATTGAATACGCGAAGATGGGCGCAACTAGACAAGGGGGCGCTCGGCGGTATAGTCCGGTGGCGGAAATGGCGCCACGGGAGAGTGGAATGGGTCCGAGCGTGAGTAAGGCCGGTTGGCGGCGTGCGGGAGCCGGTTTGCTCGGCGTCGGGATGACGTCCGTGCTGCTGGCGGCGTGCTCGGAAGAGAATAAATATGTCCCGCCCCCGCCGGCGCAGGTCACGGTCGCCACGCCCGTGCAGCAGGCGGTGACGCGCTATCTCGAATTCACCGGCAACACGGCGTCCATCAACTCGGTCGATCTGGTCGCTCGTGTCGAGGGCTTCCTGATGTCGATCGACTACAAGGATGGCGCGGTGATGAAGAAGGGCGACCGCCTCTTCCTCATCCAGCAGAACACCTATCAGGCCGATCTCGACCAGGCCAAGGCGCAGCTCGCCTCGGCCGAGGCCCAGCTCACCAACAACCAGGCCGAGTTCCAGCGCCAGTCGACCCTCGGCCAGCAGGATTTCTCCTCGCAGGCGACCGTCGACAAGGCGCGCGCGGCGCGGGACGAGGCCGCCGCCTCGGTAGACGCGGCCAAGGCCAATATCGAGATCGCCACCATCAATCTCGGCTACACCACGGTGCAGGCGCCGTTCGACGGCATCGTCACCCGCCATCTCGCCGATGTCGGCCAGCTGGTGGGCCATACCCAGCCGACCAAGCTCGCCACCATCGTGCAGATGAACCCGATCTACGCCTATTTCAACATCGGCGAGAATCAGGTCCTGCGCATCAAGCAGGCCCTGGCGGCGCAGGGCCGGACCATCGAGGATGTGAAGCAGATCGAGATTGATCTCGGCCTGCAGGACGAGGGCGACGCTTACCCGCACAAGGGCCGGCTCGACTATGTGTCGCCGGAAGTCGACCCCGCCACCGGCACGCTGCTGGTGCGCGGCGTGTTCGACAACCCGACGCTCCAGCTGCTGCCGGGCCTGTTCGTGCGCGTGCGCATTCCCGCCAAGCAGATTCCCGACGCCTTCCTCGTCGCCGATACGGCGATCGGCACCGCGCAGCAGGGCAAATATGTGCTGGTGGTGAACAAGGACGACGTGGTCGAGCAGAAGATCGTCACCGTCGGCCAGCAGATCGGCGACAACCGCGTGATCGAAACCGGCCTTGCGGCCGGGGATCGCGTGGTGGTGGGCGGCATCCAGCGGGCGACGCCGGGCTCCAAGGTGGCGCCGGTCGAGGTCACGGCGGCGGGCAGCGCGGCGGCGACGCCCGATGCGGCCAAGAGTGATGCGGCCAAGAGTGACGCGGCCAAGAGTGACGCGGCCAGCACCGACGCCTCGAAGACCGGGGCCGCGACCCCGGACAAGCCGGCGAACTGACGGCCGGCGAACGGACCGTCGAAAAACTCATCGCCGGCGAATTCACCGCCGGCGAACCCACCGCCGAACGACGCACCGAACGCCAGCCACTATCCCACGACGACCCCGCGACTTTCGCTCCGGCCCGCTTGAACCGAAGGCCCGTCCCATGATCTCCCGCTTCTTCATCGAACGGCCGGTCCTCGCCAACGTTCTCGCGCTGGTCTTCGTGCTGATCGGCGCCGTCGCGCTCTACTCGCTGCCCGTGGCGCAATACCCCAACGTCGTGCCGCCGACCATCCAGGTGACGACGCTCTATCCCGGCGCCAGCGCCCGCACGCTGGTCGACACCGTCGCGCTGCCCATCGAGCAGCAGGTGAACGGCGTCGAGGACATGCTGTACATGCAGTCCACCAGCGCCAGCGACGGCACCTATACGCTGACCGTGACCTTCGCCATCGGCACCGACCCGAACATGGCGCAGGTGCTGGTGCAGAACCGCGTCGCCATCGCGCTCGCCTCGCTGCCGCAGGCGGTGCAGGTGCAGGGCGTGACGACGCAGATCAAGTCGACCGCGATCCTGCAATTCGTCACGCTCTATTCGCCCGACGGCACCTATGACAGCCTGTTCCTCGCCAATTACGGCGTCATCAACCTGCAGAACGAGATCGCCCGCCTCGACGGCGTCGGCAATGTCGCGGTGTTCGGCGCAGGCCAGTACGCGATGCGCGTCTGGCTCAATCCCGACGAATTGCAGACCCGCCAGCTGACCCCGCAGGATGTGATCGACGCCATCCAGCAGCAAAGCCAGGAAGTGGCGTCCGGCGTGGTCGGCATGCCGCCCGTGCCGAAGGGCCAGAATTTCCAGTTCAGCCTGCTGATGGACGGTCGTCTCAACGACGTCGCCGACTATGAAAATATCATCGTCAAGGTGTCGAACGCCGATGGCGGACGCATCACCCGGCTGCGCGACGTGGCGCGGGTCGAGATCGGCGCCCAGACCTACAGCCAGATCTTCACCTTCAACGACAAGCCGGCGGCGGCGCTCGGCATCTACCAGCTGCCGGAGGCGAACTCGCTGCAGGTGGCGACCGAGGTGCGGGCGAAGATGGAGCAGCTCGCCAAGAGCTTCCCGCCGGGCCTCGCCTTCGCCGTGCCGTTCGACACCACCGTTTTCGTGAACGCCTCGATCTCGGAGGTCTACAAGACCCTGTTCGAGGCCGGCATTCTGGTGCTGATCGTCATCCTCGTCTTCCTGCAGGACTGGCGGGCGATGCTGGTGCCGGCGACCACCGTGCCGGTGACGATCATCGGCACGTTTGCCGCCATGGCGGCCATGGGCTTCACGGTCAACCTGTCCACCCTGTTCGCCATCGTTCTCGCCATCGGCATCGTGGTCGACGACGCCATCGTCATCGTCGAAGGCGTGGCGCGCCATATCGAGAAGGGCCTGCCGGGCCGCGAGGCCGCCGAAAAGGCGATGGACGAACTGCTCGGCCCGATCATCGGCATCACGCTGGTGCTGATGGCGGTGTTCCTGCCGGCGGCGTTCATGCCCGGCCTCACCGGGCAGATGTACAAGCAGTTTGCCCTCGTTATCGCCGCCACCGCCTTCATCTCGGCGATCAACGCGCTGACGCTGAAGCCGACCCAGTGCGCGCTGTGGCTGCGCAAGCCGGTGCCGGAAGACCAGCGCAATTTCTTCTACCGGGGCTTCAACGCCGTCTACAACAAGGCCGAGCACTGGTATGCCGGGCTCATCCACCACATGGTCAAGGCGAGCGGGATCGTGGTCACGGTCGGGCTGGTGCTGATCGGCCTGGCGGTGTGGGGCATCACGCGGGTGCCCACCGGCTTCCTGCCGACCGAGGACCAAGGCTATGTGCTGATCGGCGCGCAGCTTCCCGACGCCGCCTCGCTGCAGCGCACGACCGAGGTGATGGACCAGATCTCCGCCATCGCCGGCAAGACACCCGGCGTGAAGGACGTCATCGCCATTTCCGGCGTCTCGGTGCTCGACAACAACGCCACCCTGCCCAATGGAGGCGTCGCCTATGTGATGCTCAATTCCTGGGATGAGCGCGACAAGGCCGGGCAGGGGCTGCGCGACATCTACGACACGCTGAACAAGGAGCTGCGGCAGGTCGACAAGGCCTTCACCTTCGTGCTGGTACCGCCGGCGATCCAGGGCGTGGGCAACGCGTCCGGCTTCACCATGATGCTGCAGCAGAAGGACGGCAGCTTCGATTTCGCCGAGCTTCAGGCGGTGACGCAGCAGATCCTGTCGAACGCCGCGACGCAGACGGCGCTGCAGCGACTGTCCTCCTCGTTCCGCGCCAACGTTCCCCAGCTGCTGCTCAAGATCAACCGCGTCAAGGCCGAAACGCTGGGCGTGACGGTCGGTCAGGTGTTCTCGACCGTGCAGGGTTATGTCGGGTCGAGCTACGTCACCCAGTTCAACGAGTTCGGCCAGACCTTCCAGGCCTATATCCAGTCCGAGCCCGATTTCCGCCGCACGCCGGAGGAAATCCTCAACCTGAAGATACGCACGCCGGACAATGTCATGGTGCCGCTCGGCACTCTGGCCGAGGTCGAGCCCGCCTTCGGCCCGCCGCTGATCACGCTGTACAATCTCTACCCCGCCACCACCATCCAGGGCGCGCCGGCCCCCGGCTTCTCCTCCGGCCAGGCGCTGGACATCATGGACCAGGTCGCCGATCGGACCATGCCGGCCGGCATGGGCTTCGACTGGACCGCCATGTCCTATCAGGAGGAGGTGGTCGGCAACGAAGTGTACTTCGTCTTCGGCCTCGCCATCCTGCTGGTCTATTTCGTCCTCGCCGGCCAGTATGAAAGCTGGGTGCTGCCCTTTGCGGTGCTGCTTGCGGTGCCGCTGGCCCTGCTCGGCACGGTGGCGGCGCTCACCGGGCTCGGCATCTCGAACAATCTCTACACCCAGATCGGGCTGATATTGCTGATCGCGCTCTCGGCCAAGAACGCCATTCTGATCGTGGAGTTCGCGCGCGAGAAACGGGCGGAGGGAATGGAGATCGCCGAGGCGGCGACCGAGGCCGCGAGGCTACGATTCCGACCGATCCTGATGACCTCCTTCGCCTTCATCCTCGGCGTGCTGCCGCTGGTGCTGGCCACCGGCGCGGGCGCCGCCTCGCGCAAGTCGATCGGCATCGCGGTGTTCTCCGGCATGCTCGCCTCCACCTGCCTCGCCGTGCTGTTCGTGCCGTCCTTCTATGCGGTGCTGCAGCGCTTCGAGGAATGGCGCACGCGCGGCAAGACGCCTGCCGGAACCGCGCCTGCCGGAACCGCGCCTGCCGGAACCGCGCCGGGCGAGGGAACGGCGCATTCGGCGTGAGCCGGCGCGTGGCGCGCATGTGTTGCGCCTCGCCCCGACGATCTGCCCCCTGCACCTCGCCCCCTGCGCCTCAATTCGCGCCACGGCGCTGGCGCCGCTCTAGGCGACGCGCGGCACCTCGCGCGCTGGCGGCTTGCGCCCGCGCCTCGTTCGGCCCGGGCTGGCGCCTCCGCCGGAGACGGCCCGTCCCATTGCCCTGCGGCACGATTCCTGCGTTCATCACACCGTTCCGCTCCGCACGCCGCTTCCGGGCGCGTGCGGCGTCGTCTTCGTCTGTCGGTTGGTGCCTATGACAATCTTCGCGAGCCTGCATCACGTCACGGCCTACACCTATGACCGCCCGGTCCTGCTCGGGCCCCAGATCATCAGGCTGCGGCCGGCGCCCCATTGCCGAACCCCGGTGCAGAGCTATTCGCTCAAGGTCACGCCCTCGAACCATTTCGTGAACTGGCAGCAGGACCCGTTCGGCAATTGGATGGCCCGCTTCGTCTTCCCGGAGAAGGCGACCGAGTTCCGGGTCGAGGTCGACCTCATCGCCGACATGACGGTGTACAACCCGTTCGACTTCTTCATCGAGGAATATGCCGAACGCCTGCCCTTCGCCTATCCGCCCGGCCTTGCCAAGGAGCTGATTCCCTATCTGGAGCTGGAGGAGGGTGGCCCGGGCCTCGACGCCTTCGTCGACAGCATCCGCCCCCCCGCCGGGTCGATGACGGTGGATTATCTGGTCGAGCTGAACCAGAAGGTGCAGGGCCGCGTCGGCTATCTCATCCGCATGGAGCCCGGCGTGCAGACGCCGGACGAGACGCTGGCGCTGGCCTGTGGGTCCTGCCGCGATTCCGGCTGGCTGCTGGTGCAGGTGCTGCGCCGGCTCGGCCTCGCCGCCCGCTTCGTCTCCGGCTACCTCATCCAGCTCAAGCCCGATGTGAAGGCGCTGGACGGGCCGACCGGCACCGAGGTTGATTTCACCGATCTTCACGCCTGGTGCGAGGTCTATCTGCCCGGCGCCGGGTGGATCGGGCTCGACCCGACCTCCGGGCTCCTGTGCGGCGAGAGCCACCTGCCGCTCTGCGCCACGCCGAACCCGTCCTCGGCGGCGCCGATCACCGGCGGCTTCACGGCGGAGGAGGGCACGAACTCCGAGTTCGAGTTCAACATGCGGGTGACGCGCATCGCCGAGAAGCCGCGCGTCACGCTGCCTTTCTCGGACGAGGCCTGGGCGGCGCTCGACGCGCTCGGCGACAAGGTCGATGCCGATCTGGCGGCGCAGGATGTGCGCCTGACCATGGGCGGCGAGCCGACCTTCATTTCCATCGACGACTATCAGGGCGCCGAGTGGAACACCTCGGCGGTCGGCCCCACCAAGCGGGCGCGGGCGGATGAGCTGATCCGCCGCCTGCGCACCCGCTTCGCCCCCGGCGGCATGCTGCATTACGGCCAGGGCAAGTGGTATCCGGGCGAGAGCCTGCCGCGCTGGACCTTCTCGCTCTACTGGCGCAAGGACGGCAAGCCGATCTGGCGCGATCCCTCGCTGGTCGCCACCGAGGTGCAGGCCGGCGCCACCATCACGCAGGCGCAGAATTTCATCGAGACGCTGGCCGACAGCCTCGGCGTCGACGCCACCTATGCCGAGCCGGCCTATGAGGACCCCGCGCACTGGATCATCAAGGAAGGCGAGCTGCCGGACAATGTCGACCCGTTCGACACCAAGCTGGAGGATGCCGAAACGCGGGCGCGCTTCGCCCGCGTCTTCGAGCGGGGGCTGGGCAAGCCGAGCGGCTACGTGCTGCCGATCCAGCGCTGGCAGGCCCGCGCCTCGCGCGGCTGGGTCAGCGAGAAGTGGCAGTTCCGGCGCGGCCGCATGTTCCTGGTGCCGGGCGATTCGCCCGCAGGCTTCCGCCTGCCGCTGGCGAGCCTGCCCTGGGTGCCGCCCGCCGCCTACCCCTATGTGAACCCCGCCGACCCCATGGCCATCTCCGGCGACCTGCCGGATGCCGAGGTGCTGCAGCAGCGCTACCGTCGCTCGGCGAGCGAGGAGCCTTCGCAGGAGCAGGTCGGCCAGGTGCTCACCGGCACCGGCTCGGTCCGCACCGCCCTTACCGTCGAGCCGCGCGACGGGCGGCTGTGCGTGTTCATGCCACCGACGGAGCGGCTGGAGGACTATCTGGACCTGCTCGCCGCCATCGAGGTGACGGCGGCTGAGCTCAAGCTGCCGGTGCATATCGAGGGCTACACCCCGCCGGTCGATCCGCGCCTCAATGTCATCCGCGTGGCGCCCGATCCGGGCGTCATCGAGGTCAATGTCCACCCCGCCGCCAACTGGAAGACCTGCGTCGAGATTTCCCGCGACCTCTACGAGGAAGCCCGGCTTTCGCGCCTCGGCACCGAGAAGTTCATGGTCGACGGGCGCCACACCGGCACGGGCGGCGGCAACCATGTGGTGGTGGGCGGCGCCATGCCGGCGGACAGCCCGTTTCTGCGCCGGCCGGACCTGCTGAAGAGCCTCATCACCTACTGGCAGCGCCACCCGGCGCTGTCCTATCTGTTCTCGGGGCTGTTCATCGGCCCCACCAGCCAGGCGCCGCGCGTCGACGAGGCGCGCCATGACGCGCTGTACGAACTCGAAATCGCCATGGCGAGCGTGCCCACGCCCGGCAAGGGCATGGCGCCGCCGCCCTGGCTGGTCGACCGGCTGTTCCGCAACCTGCTGACCGACGTCACCGGCAACACCCACCGCTCCGAGATCTGCATCGACAAGCTTTTCTCGCCGGACGGGCCGACGGGTCGGCTCGGCCTGGTCGAGTTCCGCTCCTTCGAGATGCCGCCGGACTGGCGCATGTCGCTCGCCCAGCAATTGCTGCTGCGCGCGCTTATCGCCTGGTTCTGGCGCGAGCCGCAGGAAGGCCCGCTCGCCCGCTGGGGCACGGCGCTGGCCGACCGCTTCATGCTGCCGCATTTCGTCTGGGCCGACTTCATGGACGTGCTGCACGACCTCGGGCGGGCCGGCTACCGGGTCGATCCGCTGTGGTTCGAGGCGCAGCGCGAGTTCCGCTTCCCCTATTTCGGCCAGGTCGAGCGTGGCGGGGTGACGCTGGAACTGCGCCAGGCGCTGGAGCCGTGGAACGTGCTGGGCGAGGAAGGGGCAGCCGGCGGCACGGTGCGCTTCGTCGATTCCTCGGTGGAGCGGCTTCAGGTGCGGGTGGAGAGTCTCAACCCGGTCCGCCACGTCGTCGCCTGCAATGGCCGCCGCCTGCCGCTGATGCCGACCGGGCGCTCCGGCGAGTATGTCGCCGGGGTGCGCTTCAAGGCGTGGCAGCCGGCCTCCGGCCTGCACCCGACCCTGCCGGTGCAGGCGCCGCTGACCTTCGACATCGTCGATCTGTGGTCGAACCGCTCGCTGGGCGGCTGCGTCTACCATGTCGCCCATCCCGGCGGGCGCAACTACGAGACCTTCCCGGTGAACTCCTATGAGGCGCAGGCCCGGCGGCTGGCGCGCTTCCAGGACTACGGCCACACGCCGGGCTATCTGTTCGTCCCGCCCGAGGAGCCCTCCAGCGAATTCCCCGCGACGCTGGACCTGCGCCGCCCGGCGCGGATGTGACGGGCGCGGATGTGACCAGCGCCAGCCGGGCGCTGGTCCTCCGGCATGGTTCATTCCAGCCACAGGTCCGGTCTTGCGGGGCCGGTCGCGTCGGTTTGGCGCGCAGGGGGCGTGCGGTGGCGGCAAGGGGATGGTATGCCCATCCTTTGCGGGGCTGAAAGGAAGCCATGCCCGTTCGTACGGACCCGCAGGCGCGCACGCGCCGCTTTGAAGAAGCGGCCGTCGAGGCGCTCCTGGCGCAGTACAAGCCGCTTCCCGGCGTTCACGATGAACTCGTGGATGGCGAAGGGCGCCCGCGCGCGCACTGGACCTCGCTGCTGGCGGCGCTGGCCGAGATGGGCGTGGAGGAGGTCAACCGGCGATTCCGCGCCGCCGACCGCCACCTCTACCGCTCGGGCGTGTTCTACCGCGTCTATGACGACCCCAATGGCGGCGAGCGACCCTGGCCGATCTCGCATCTGCCGCTCGTCATCGACGCCACCGAATGGCGGGCGCTGGAGCGCGGGCTGATCCAGCGCGCGCAGATGATGGAAGGACTGCTCTCCGACCTTTACGGCGAGGGCAGGCTGGTGGCCTCGGGCGCGCTGCCGGCGGCGGCGGTGGCCGGCAATCCGGATTTCCTGCGCCCCATGGTCGGGGTCGATCCCCATGGCGGCAGCTTCCTGAAGATCTATGCCGCCGATATCGGGCGCGGGCCGGACGGCAATTGGTGGGTGCTTTCCGACCGCACCCAGTCACCCTCGGGTGCCGGCTATGCGCTGGAGAACCGCATCGCCATCGCGCGGGCGCTGCCGGACCTCGCGCGTTCGCTCAACGTCATGCGGCTGGCCAGCTATTTCCAGGGGCTGCGCGCGGGGCTGACCCGGCTCGACCGTTCCGGCGAGGGGCGCGTGGGGCTGCTCACCCCCGGCCCGCTCAACGAGACCTATTTCGAGCACGCCTATCTCGCCCGCTATCTCGGCTTCGTGCTGCTGGAGGGCGACGACCTCACGGTGCGCGACAACATCGTCTATGTCCGCACCGTGGCCGGCCTCAAGCGCGTGGACGTGCTGCTGCGCCGCCTCGATGCCGATTACGCGGACCCGCTGGAGCTCAACCCCTCCTCGCGCCTCGGCGTGCCCGGGCTGATGCAGGCGATCCGCGCCGGCGGGGTGGCGATGGCGAACGCGCTCGGCGCCGGCGTGGTGGAAGCCCCCGCCATGATGGGCTTCCTGCCCCGGCTCGGGCGCCAGGTGCTGGGCGAGGCGCCGATCCTGCCCAATGTCGCCACCTGGTGGTGCGGCCAGCCGGCCGAGCGCGAACGGGTGCTCGACAGCCTCGACGACCTGGTGCTTTCCCCCGCCTTCCGCCGGCCGGTGCCGGGCGCGCTGGAGGATGGGCCGGTGATCGGCGCCGATCTCGATCCGCTCCGCCGCGCGGCGGTGGAGCACGCCATCCGCACCCGCGGGGTCGACATTGTCGGCCAGGAGGCGGTGCGCCTGTCCACCATGCCGGTGTGGAGCAATGGGCGGCTGGAGCCGCGCCCCTTCATCCTGCGCATTTTCGTCGCCGCCACCGAATCGGGCTGGACCGTCATGCCCGGCGGCTTCTGCCGCGTCTCCGACAGCCTCGACGCCCGCGCCGTGTCGATGCAGGGCGGCGGCCGCTCGGCCGATGTGTGGGTGCTGGACGCCGCGCCGGTGGAGCAGACCACGCTGCTGCCGGCCCCCGATGCGGTGGAGGTGAAGCGCCAGACCGGCCCGCTGCCGAGCCGCGCGGCGGATAATTTCTTCTGGCTCGGGCGCTATGTCGAGCGGGCCGAATGCACGCTGCGCCTGCTGCGGACACTGGCCGGCCGGCTGTCCTCCACCGCCGATGGCGGCGGCGGCTCGGTGCCGGCGCTGCTCGACCTGCTGCAATCCTGGGGCGCGGTGCCGGACGAACTGACCCGCGCCCGCCCGATCCGCCATGTGCTGGCGGCGCTGACGCGGCGCGACCGGCCCGGCGCCCTTCCCAACCTCATCGACAATGCCCGCCACACCGCTTCGGTGATCCGCGACCGGCTCTCGCCCGATGCCTGGCGCACGCTCGCCGATCTCGGGCTGATGATGGCCGAGCCGGCCCCCCCGGGCAGCGCCGAGCCGGATGCCTATGAGCGCGCCGACCGCGCCTTGCGGGCGCTCGCCGCCTTCTCCGGCCTCGCCTCGGAGAACATGAACCGGCTGGCCGGCTGGCGCTTCCTCGATCTCGGCCGCCGCATCGAGCGCGCCATCGCGGTGTGCCGCTTCGCCCGCGCTCTCGTCGGCGAGACGCCGAGCGCCAGCACGCTCGATGTGCTGCTGGAGCTGTGCGACAGCCAGATCACCTATCGCTCGCGCTATGTGATGGTGGAGAGCCGCGCGCCGGTGCTCGATCTGGTGCTGCTCGACCCGGTCAATCCGCGCTCGCTCGCCTTTCAGATTGCCGCCATAAGCGACCATCTGGACGTGCTGCCCGGCCATGCCGGCGATGCGCTGCCGCCCCCCGAGGAGCGTCTCGTCGCCCGTCTTTCGGCGACGATGAAGGCGTTCGACGCCGTCGAGTTCGACGATGCCCGCCTCGGCCAGATCGAGAGCCGGCTGATGGAGCTCTCCAACGAGGTGGCGGAGCGCTATTTCATCCATCGCCAGCCGGTGGAGACGCCGTGGGACCTGCTGGCATGAAATACGACATTCATCAGAGCACGGCCTATTCCTATGCCTCGGCGGTGCCGGTGGCGCGCCATGTGGTGCGCATGGTGCCGGTGGAGCGCCCGAACCAGCGCGTCGTCGCCAGCCATTTCGCCGTCGAGCCCGAGCCGGTGGAATGGACCGAGACGCGCGATTTCTTCGGCAACAAGGTGGTGCATATCCGCATCGAGACGCCCCATCGCAGCTTCATCGTGAAAACGCGGGCGCGGGTCGAGGTGACGGCGCCGCCCGAGGTCGCCCCCGGTTCGGGTCCCTCCTGGGAAGAGACGCGCGAGGCGGCCAATGGCAGCGCCGACCTTTCCGCCCTCTCGCCGGCGCATTTCCTCTTCCCTAGCCCGGCCGTGGTGCTGAGCCCTGCAATCACCTCATGGACGGCGGAGAGTTTTCCGCCCGGCCGTCCCATGCTGGCCGGCGCGCTCGACCTGATGAACCGGATCTATGCCGACTTCACCTATGACCCGCGCGCCACCGATGTCTCGACCCCGGCGCTGAAGGCCTTCGAGCTGCGGGCCGGCGTCTGCCAGGATTTCGCCCATATCATGATCGCCGGCCTGCGCGGGCTCGGCCTGCCGGCGGCCTATGTCTCCGGCTTCCTGCGCACCGAGCCGCCGCCGGGCAAGGAAAGGCTGCAGGGCGCCGACGCCACCCATGCCTGGGTCTCGGTGTGGTGCGGCGAGGAGATCGGCTGGCAGGGGCTCGACCCGACCAACGCGCTCCATGTCGCCACCGATCATGTCGTGCTGGCGGTGGGCCGCGACTACACCGATGTCGCCCCGATCGGCGGCGTCATCTTCGGCTCTGGCAAGCAGAAGCTGAAGGTCGAGGTCGACGTCATTCCGATGCCGGACGAGAGCCCCGCGCGCAAGGACATCCCCCCTGTCTCCCTCGCCTGACCGGGCATCCGGCCTGTCGCCGGTGCGCTCGAGGCCGGGATGCCGGCCTTCGCCAGGTAATCGTGGGACCTCCCCGCCGGCGCGGTGCAAGCCGCGCTCAGGGCGCGGGACGTCCCTGCCGGCTCGCGCCCCGTCCGCATCCGCGTGATCGGGCCGCCCTCTGCGTGGTAAATCTGCAACGTTGGGAGAGATAGGTGCGGTTGGAGCGCCAGGCAGGCGCCGTCGGCAGAATCCGCCTATCGCGGTACCGTGGTCTTCGCGCATAGTGCGGCGGGGACTCGCGCATTGGCGAGAGCAGTGCTTGGGCGGTACGACATGCTGGACGAGAACGCGAAGTGTGCCGGCACGCGAATGTCGAGGCGGCCAACCATTCGCCGACCTGCCTCGCCCGTGTCCCTGACGGCGCACACCGGGGAGGCCGCCTGTCGCCCCTTGAGCAACCGCCGGCGGTATGCCGGAAACAAATGAAAAATTGTGCGGGACGCGCGCCTTTCGGCGGAGCGGCAGATCTTGGAAGCGTGTTGCGGCGGGGGTGCCCGTCAGAGGCGCGTCTCCCGGCCCGGCTCCGGCGCGCGGTTACCGACCATGTGGGAATGTGCAGATGAAGCGTTTCGAGACTGTCGATAGCCGTGCAGCTTTCTGCGTCGCGACCCTTGCCGGCAAGGGCCCCGGCGGGGCGCGGCGGCGCGCGTTCCGGCGCGGGCTGCTGCTGTCATCGGCGTTGATCTCGGCGCTGAGCCTCGCCGCTCCCGCGAGCCATGCCGAGCCGCTCCCTGCCAACCCCTACTGGAACGGCGCGGTCGACCAGCCGGGCGGCGCTGAAGTCGTCGGCGGGGCGGGCACGTGGAATGCCGCCAACACCAACTGGACCGACGCCGCCGGGGCCACCGCCGGGACGTGGGACGGCGCGCTGGCGATCTTCGCGGGCACGGGCGGCGCGGTGAGCGTGGCCGGCGCGCCGGGCGTGATTTCCGTCACCGGCATGCAGTTCGACGTCGACGGCTACGCGCTTTCCGGCGACAGCATCACGCTGGCTGCGATTTCGGGCCAGACGGGTATTTCCGTCGCCACCGACGCCAGCGCCACCATCGGCTCGGCACTTATCGGCACCACCGGCCTTGAGAAGATCGGCGACGGCACGCTGGTCCTGTCGGGCAACAACACGTATTCCGGCGGCACCACGGCCAGCGCCGGCACGCTGGAGTTCACCGGCAACAACACGCTGGGCGGAGACATGGTGGCGTCCAACGGGTCGCTCATCTTCTCCGGCGGCACCTCCACAGCCCAAGCCCCCATTATCGGAAGCGATGCCGGCACGTCGGGCTCCCTGACGGTGACCGGGGAGAGCACGAGCCTCGCTCTCAGCTCTGAGCAAGGGGTGTTGGTCGGCAATTACGGCACCGGCACCATGACCATTTCCGATGGCGCGACCGTGACGGCGATCCGGGTCTCACTTGGAAGCGAAGTCGGCGGGGACGGCACCGCCACGGTGACGGGAGCGGGATCGAACCTGACCCTCCAGGAAGGTCTCGTCGTGGGCAGTGATGGCGCCGGCACGCTGACCATTTCCGACGGCGGCGCGGCGAGCGCCGTCTTCGTCGCGGTCGGCTCTGGAGACGGCTCGTCGGGCTCGCTCACGGTGACGGGGGAGGACTCGACCGTCACCAGCTCGGGCGGGGTGACCGTCGGCGGATCCGGCGTGGGCGCGATGACCATTTCCCATGGCGGCTCGGTGACCGGCACGTACGGCGTGATCGGGCAGTATGCGACGGTTATGTCCACGGCAACGGTGACCGGCGCCGGCTCCAGCTGGACCAATAGCGGCTCTCTGACGATCGGCGCGAATACCGGTGCCAAGGGAACGCTCACTGTCGCCGCCGGCGGCAAGGTGTCGAGCACATCGGCCGCTCTCGGTAGCTACCGGGGATCCCAGGGCATCGTGACGGTCACGGGTGCCGGGTCCACGCTGGACCTGGCGGGCGGCTCCTTCACTGTCGGGGTCGCGGGCGAGGGCATCGTCACGGTCGCCGCCGGGGGCACGGTGCTGAGCGGCTATGTCACAATGGCCCTTTCCGAGTACGGCACGGGCGCCATCACGGTGACGGGCGCCGGCTCGCTGTGGGATGCTGGCACCAACTCGGTCTCCATGGGCTCTTACGGCACCAATGCGAGCATCACCGTCGAGGACGGCGGCACCATGGCGGCGAGCTCTTTCTACCAGGACTACTCGCCGGGGACCCGGTCAATCACCCTCGACGGCGGCACGCTGCGGGCTACGGCCACCCAGTCGTACTTCCTCTCCGGCTTCGATGCGGGCGATGTCACGCTCGCGGCGGGCGGCGGCACGATCGATTCCAACGGGTTCGACATCGGCGCCGACAGCGTGCTCGGCGGCGAAGGGGCGCTGACCAAGACCGGCACCGGCACGCTAACGCTGACCGGCGCCAACACCTATACCGGTGGCACCGTCATTTCCGGCGGCACGCTGCAGATCGGCAATGGCCGCGCGGCGGGGTCGATCCTTGGCGATGTGACCAATAACAGCGTGCTGGCGTTCAACCGCAGCGACGCATTCACCATGGCGGGGGCGATCTCCGGCACCGGCGCGGTGGTGCAGGCGGGCAGCGGCACGCTGTACCTGACCGGCGCCAACACCTATTCCGGCGGCACCACCATCACCACCGGCACGCTGCGCGTCGACACCGCAAACGCACTCGGCAGCGGCGGGCTGACGGTCGGCGAGGCCGGCACGTTCCGCGCCAGCGGCACGTTTGACTTTGGCGGCGCGGTGGTACTGGACGGCACCGCCTCCACGGCGGGCACGTTCGAGGTGGACGCATCGCAGGCGCTGACCCTCTCCGGCGTGATCTCGGGGGAGAGCGGCCTGACCAAGACCGGCGACGGCCTGCTGATCCTGACCGCGACCAACACCTTCACCGGCGTGACGACCATCTCGGACGGCACGCTGCAAATCGGCGATGGCGGCACCACCGGCTCGCTGGCCGGCGAGGTGGTCAACAATGCGAGCCTGGTGTTCGACCGTTCCGGCACCTACGCCTTCACCGACGCTGTCACCGGCAATGGCACGGTGAGCTTCACCGGCGGCGGCACGGTGCTGTTCTCCGCCTCCTATGGCGGGACCATTTCGGTGGACGATGCCAATGTACAGCTGGCGTCCGGGTCGACCAACAGTTCGGCCTTCACCCTCAACGAGGGCGGCGTGCTCGGCGGCACGGCGACCATCGGTGCCCTCACGGTGAACAGCGGCGGCACGGTGGCGCCGGGCACTTCGCCCGGCACGCTCACCGTGAATGGCCCCGTCGCCTTCAATGCCGGCTCGACCTACGAGGTGGACATCACGGCGGACGGCGCGCACGACCTGATCACCGCCACCGGGGCGGTGACTTTGTCCCCGGATGCGGGCGTCGAGGTGGTGGCGACGCCGGGGAACTATTCCTCGATGGGCACGATCACCATCCTTTCCACGTCCAGCACGCTGACCGGCACCTTCGGCCCCGCGACGTCGGACTTCGCCTTCCTGACGCCGGAACTGACCTATGACGCGCAGAACGTGTTCCTGACCCTGGTCAGCAACGGCAAGAACTTCGTCGACTATGCCCGCACGCCGAACCAGGCGGGCGTGGCCGTGGCGGCGCAGGCGCTGGGCGGCGGCAACACGCTCTATGAGGCGATCTTCTCGCTGCCGGAAGGCGCCGTGGCGCCGGCCTTCAACCAGCTCACGGGCGAGGTCTACACCTCGGCCCGGACGGTGATCCAGCAGCAGTCGATCTATCTGCGCGACGCGGTCGGCAGCCGGCTGCGCCAGTCGCTTACCGCCCCGTCCGCCGGCGCCCTGTCCTATGCGGCGAAAGCGGCCGGCCCGGCCTCGGCACAGCTGGGCCAGGGCTTCACCCCGACGCTCTGGGCGCAAGGCTTCGGCGGCTGGGGCGAGACCTCGGGCAATGCCAACGCCGCCTCGGTCAGCAACACGGTCGGCGGCGTCTTCGGCGGCGTCGACGTGGCGGTGCTCGACAATGTGAGGGTCGGCCTCATCGGCGGCTACAGCCGGACCTCGTTCGATGTCGACGCCCGCTCGTCCTCGGGCTCGATGGATAATTACGATATCGGCCTCTATGCCGGTGCTCAGTTCGACGCTGTCGCGTTGCGCGGCGGCGCCTCCTACACCTGGCACGACATATCGGCGTCGCGCTCGGTGTTCTTCCCCGGCTATTACGGCGCCAACGACGCGGACTACACGGTGGGCACCACCCAGCTGTTCGGCGAGATCGGCTACGACATGTCGGTCGGGGCCTATGCCTTCGAGCCCTTCGTCGGCCTCGCCTATGTCAACATATCCGGCGACAGATTCACCGAAAGCGGGACGATCGCCTCGGCACTTTCGGTCGACGCGCCTTCGCAGGGCACGTTCTACTCCACCCTGGGCATTCGTGCGGCCACCAGCTTCACGGTGGCGGGCCGCACCCTCACCACGAGCGCGACGCTGGGCTGGCAGCATGCCTTTGGCGACACGGATGCGTCGGCCACCATGCTGTTCGCCAATGGCGGCACCACCCCGTTCGGCGTGCAGGGCGTGCCGATCGCGGAAGACGTGGCGCTGGTCGGCGTCGGGCTGGGCTACCAATTGTCCGAGAGCGCGGAACTGCAGTTCAACTATGCCGGCCAGCTGGCCGGCGAGGCCAACCAGAACACCTTCAGCGCGCAGTTCTCCCTCTCTTTCTGAGCGAACGGCGCGTGCTCTGCGCAAGCGACCGCACCTGACCGAGTGATATGATGACGCATCGTTTCCTCATGCTGGCGGCTTTGCTGGGAGGCCTCGGCCTCGCCGGCGCTGCCTCGGCGCAGCAACCGGCCGCGGCGCCCCCGGCGGCCGCGCGGCCCGGCCTCACGACCGCCACCTATGAGGACTGGGTGGTGCGGTGCGTCGCGAGCGATAAAGGGCGGACCTGCGAGGTGGTCCAGAACATCCAGGCGCAGGGGCAGGGACTGATCGCCAGCGTTGCGGTCGGCCGGGCCGATGCCAAGGCACCGCTAAGGCTGGTCGTGCAGCTGCCCGCCGGGGTCTGGCTGCCGGCCGGGGTGAAGGTCCAGGTGAGCGCGAAGGCCAAGCCGCTGGCGCTCGTCTTCACGCGCTGCCCGCAGGGCTGCTTCGCCGAGACCGAGCTGGACGCAGCCTCGGTGCAGGCCCTGAAGGCCGCCAGCGAGGCCGGCAGCTTCTCCTTCGAGGACGGCGCCCGCCGCCCGGTGACGCTGCCGCTCTCCTTCAAGGGTTTTGCCGCCGCCCTCGACGCGAGCCTGAAGCCGTAGGGGCAAGCCTCCGTGGAGAGGCAAGCCTCCGGCCTCACGCCCCCCCCTTCACGCACCCCCTTCACGCGGACGGACCCGCCTGAGAGGGACGCCCGTCGCTCCGGCAGGCGACAAGGTCTGCCTTGACGAACCAGGCCCCGGCCCCTCCCGCCGGGGCTCCACCGCGCCCCGGCGCCGCCGCGCTCCCACAACCTCGCCCGGCTCGGCGTCCGATGGACGTCCACGTCGCTACCGCCGAAATGGCAATTCGGCGGGTGGCGGGCGAGTTTGCGGGCCCGGGCCACGCCTGTTCCCTCGTATTCGCCAATAACCGACCGGCGGCTCGACCCGCAGCGCTGGCCGGACCTCACCAGCGCCGCCTCGAAGACCCGCGGCCAAGCCGCGACGAGAGCGGCGTCGCCAACCGTTATGTCAGATAGCGGGGTACGCGATGGCGGGGCGCGCCGCTGCTCTTGCGCGACACGGCGCCCGATGTCGCCGCCGCTCCCGCTCTCGGCCGTCGGGGCGAGGCGGCCCGCGTCTCCTTGCGAAAGGGCGGCGTGATGGTGTTGGCGATTCAATCGGGGGCGAAAGCGCTTTAGAGATAGGCGGGACGCCCCCCGAATCGCGCGCCAGCGAGCACCCCGCCGAGACCGCTGACCATGACCGACACCGCCCGCAACGCTGCTGCCGCCCGCGACGAGGACGGCCTTCTCGCCAGCCTCGCTGTGTATCTCCACCGGCGCGTGCTCATCGTCGTGCTGCTGGGCTTCTCCTCCGGCCTGCCGCTGGCGCTCTCGGGCGCCACGCTGACCATCTGGATGGCCGAGGCGCAGGTGAACCTCACCACCATCGGTCTCTTCGCGCTGGTCGGCGTGCCCTATAATTTCAAGTTCATCTGGGCTCCGCTGGTGGACGCGCTCGACGTGCCGCTGCTGGGGCGCTGGCTGGGGCGGCGGCGCGGCTGGCTCGTGTTCACCCAGCTTCTGCTCATCCTCGCCGTCGCCTGGCTCGGCTTCCAGGACCCGGTGCTCTCGCCCTGGCATGTCGCCTTCGGCGCCCTGCTGGTCGCCACCGCCTCGGCGACGCAGGACATCGTGGTCGATGCCTTCCGCGTCGAGAGCCTGGAGGTGCGCGAACAGGCCGCCGGCATGGCCGGCTATGTCGCCGCCTACCGGGTCGGCATGCTGGCCTCGGGTGCGGGCGTGGTGCTGCTGGTGGCATGGTTCGAGGTGCTGGGCGCGCCGCGCGCCGAGGTGTGGGCGTGGGGCTATCTCGCGGCCGCCGCCATGGTCGGGGTCGGCCTGTTCGCCGCCCTGATGGCCAAGGAACCGCCTGCGCCCGCCGATGCGCCCCCGCGCGAGGGCAAGGTGGCCAAGCGGGTGATGCAGACCGCGGTCGGCGCCTTCAGCGAGTTCCTGACCCGCAACAGCGCCGTCGCCATCCTTCTTTTCGTGGTGCTGTTCAAGTTCTGCGACGCCTTCGCCGGCGCGCTGTCCGGCGCCTTCGTCATCGGCATCGGCTTCGACAAGGCGACCTATGCCGGCGTGGTCAAGGGTGTCGGCTTCGCGGCGGCGCTGGCCGGAGGCTTCGCCGGAGGGGTGATCGCCCGCGCCATGCCGCTCTCCACCGCGCTCTGGGTGGGGGGCATCCTGCAGATGCTGTCCAATCTCGCTTTCTCCTGGCAGGCCTGGATGGGCGTGAACGTGCCGGCGCTGATGATAACCATCGTGGTCGAGAACTTCGCCGGCGCCATCGGCACCGTGATCTTCGTCGCCTATATCTCGGCGCTCTGCGGCAACCGCGCCCACACCGCCACCCAATACGCGCTGCTGACCGCGCTGGCGGCGGTGGGGCGGACCTTCCTCGCCTCCTCGGCCGGCTTCATTGCGGTGGAGACGGGGTGGATCGTGTTCTTCGCCATCACCTCGGTCGCCGCCCTGCCGGGGCTGGCGCTGCTGGCCTATCTGCAGGCGCGCGGTCATTTCCGCGAGCTGGCAGCCGGCGGACGCTGAGGCGGCAGCGCTGCAGTCTGGATTCTGCAGTCAGATGCAGCAGTGTCCGCAGTTCCCCCGCAGCCGGCTGCAGCCTCAGAAGCTGGTGCGGGCGCGGATCGCCGCCGAGAGCGTGCCTTCGTCGAGATAGTCGAGTTCGCCGCCCACCGGCACGCCATGGGCGAGGCGCGTGACCTTCACATTTGCTTCCCGCAGAAGCTCGGTGATGTAGTGGGCGGTGGTCTGCCCATCCACCGTGGCGCCAAGCGCCAGAAGGACTTCCGTCACCGTGTCGCCCTGCACCCGCGCGATCAGCGAGGCGAGGTTGAGCTCCTCCGGCCCGATCCCGTCGAGCGGCGACAGCGTACCGCCGAGCACGTGGTAGCGCGCGTTGAGCGCGCCCGCCCGCTCCAGCGCCCACAGGTCCGACACATCGGCGACCACCACCAGCAGGGCGGGATCGCGCGTGTCGTCGATGCAGATCGAGCAGGGATCGCGCACGTCCATATTGCCACAAACCCGGCACGTGCAGATCTTGCCCAGCACGTCTTCAAAGGCGCTGGAAAGCGGGCTCATCAGTTGCTCACGCTTCTTGATGAGGTGCAGAGCCGCCCGTCGGGCCGAGCGGGGGCCGAGGCCGGGCACGCGGGCCAGCAACTGGATCAGGCGTTCGATTTCGGGGCCGGCGACGGCGCGGGGCATGGCATCCTCAGGGTCGGCCGGTTGGCCACCGGGCTGCTTCGTCTAGCGCACCGGCGCGCGGGCCGCAAAGGGCGCGCCTCTCGCCCCCGCGCCTCGACGATACCGGGCCGCCGCGCTGTGGTTTTGCTCGACACTCCGGCAGCGGGTTGCTAACCGGTTTCAGCGCGGGGAGCGCCGTACGGGGGAGACTGATGACGACGACGAGAGCCGCCGCGCGTGCCATCCTGGGCCTTTCTCTCCAGCGCCTGTTTTCCTTGCGCGGCCTGCCCTTGCTCGCCACGCTGGTGATCGGGGCCGCCCTGCCGGCCCATGCCGCCGAGGGCATGGGGATAGAGGGCGCGCGCCTGCCCCTCGTCTGGGGACTTCCCTTTGTCGGCATGCTGCTGTCGATCGCCATCATTCCGCTGTTGGCGGGGCATTTCTGGCATCACCATTATGGCAAGGTGGCGCTGTTCTGGGCGCTGGCCTTCCTGGTGCCGTTCATCCTCATCTATGGGGGAGGCCTCGCCACCTATGAGGTGGCCCATGCGGCGCTGCTGGAATACATCCCGTTCATCATCCTGCTGTTCGCGCTGTTCACCATTTCCGGGGGCATTCTGCTCACCGGCAATCTGCACGGTAGTCCGGGCGTGAACACGGCCCTGCTCGCCATCGGCACGGTTCTGGCGAGCCTGATCGGCACCACCGGGGCCTCCATGGTGCTGATCCGCCCGCTGCTGCGCGCCAATGACGCGCGACGCTTCAACGTCCACACCGTGGTGTTCTTCATCTTCCTGGTGTCGAACATTGGCGGCTCGCTGACGCCGCTGGGCGATCCGCCGCTGTTTCTCGGCTTCCTCAAGGGCGTCGACTTCTTCTGGACAACGCAGCATCTGTTCCATGATACCGCCTTCGTGGCGGTCATCCTGCTCGGCGCGTTCTATCTGCTCGATCGCTATTTCTATGCGCGCGAGGAGAAATTGCCGCCCAAGCCGGACCCGACGCCCGATACGGAGCGGCTCGGTCTGTGCGGGCTGCGCAACCTGCCGCTTCTCGCGGGAGTGATCGCTGCCATCCTGATGAGCGCGCTGTGGAAGCCGGGCATCGAGTTCAACATATTCGGCACCCATGTGCCGCTGCCCTCGATAGCCCGTGATCTCAGCCTGCTGGCGCTGGCGGGGATTTCCATCTGGATCACGCCGGCCTTTATCCGCGAGCGCAACGGCTTCGACTGGGAGCCGATCCGCGAGGTGGCCAAGCTGTTCGCGGCGATCTTCCTCACCATCATTCCTGTGATCGCCATCCTGCGAGCCGGTGCCGACGGCGCGCTCTCGCCGCTGGTGGCGCTGGTGACGGACGCCGCCGGCGAGCCGGTGAATGCCGGCTATTTCTGGATGACCGGCCTTCTTTCCGGCTTCCTCGACAACGCGCCGACCTATCTGGTTTTCTTCAATCTGGCGGGCGGCGACGCGCAGGAACTGATGACACGCTATGCGGTGACGCTGGAGGCGATCTCGGCCGGCGCGGTCTTCATGGGCGCGCTCACCTATATCGGCAACGCTCCCAATTTCATGGTGCTCGCCATCGCCAAGAGCCGCGGCGTCGCCATGCCGAGCTTCTTCGGTTACATGGTCTGGTCGGGGCTGTTCCTGCTGCCCTGCTTCGCGCTGCTGACCTGGCTCTATTTCATCTGAGCCGGTTCAGCTCGCCGGCGGCTTTGCCGACAGGGAGGCGAAGCGGCTGAGGAACCAGTCGTCCAGCATCGCCTTTTCGAAGCGCAGCGGCTCGGTGGAGCGCACTGCCACCGGGTCCATGAGGTAGTTCATCGCTCGCAGCGTGTCCTCGCCGCGTGCGATCACCTTGCCGCCCCGGCGCAACGTGTAGCGCAGCGTCATCGAGGGCCATGTGTTCTGCCGCATGACACGGAGCTCTCCCGTGCGCGAGCGTAACGGATTGATCGCGCCGGCGAGGTCGAGGTCGATCACCGCGATGTCCAGATCGGTACCCGTCGGCAATCGCTTGGCGGCGAGGCGCTGGATGAGACGCTGCAGCCCCTCCAACGTCAGGCGCTGGTCCACCGGCCCCCAAGCGAGATTGCCGTCGCGGTAATTTTGCGGCGCAGTGAAGGTGACGCGCGTCGCCGCCCGCGCATCGCCGGGCAATAGCGTCGCTGCCAGTGCGAGCGCCACGCCGGCGAGCCTGCCGAAGGAGAGGGGCGCAATTCCAAGGCTCATCTCTTCCTCCGCCAGTGGTGAAAGGCGGGCCGAGTGTGGCGCTATTCCGCCGCAAGAACCATCCCCGGCTGCGCGCTCTCTGGCTGCGCGCCTTGTGCCTCGCCCGAAGCCGCCTCAAAACGGGCGAGCTGGGCGGCAAACCACCTCGCCAGCCGGCGGGCGGCCGCGCCATGATCGCTATGGCTGGCGAAGGCCTGCGCCGGATCGAGCAGGCCGGGGTCGACGCCCTCCAGGGCGGCCGGCACCTCGAAACCGAAATGCGGATCGGTGCGCCATTCGCCCGAGGCCAGCTCGCCGGCCTGCGCCGCGTCGACGAGGCGACGGCTGGCGTCCGGCGGTACGCGCTGGCCTGTGCCGGCAGCCCCGCCGACCCAGCCGGTATTGACCAGCCAGCAACTGGGCGCGTGCTGTGCGAGGAGCCGGCGCAGCCGCGGCTCGTGACACTCCGCCAGCGCGGGGACGCCGTCCGTGGTGGAAAGGCAATGGCCAAGCGCCTGTGCCGGGTTCAGCCGGGCGATGGCGGGGAGCGCGCCGCTTGCGTCCTGCACCAGTAAGAACAGATGCGCCGGCGGGCCCATGGCAGGGTGAGGGGCGCCGTCCGAGGGGTCTGCGGGCAGGATGATCCGGGAAGCGGCAGTGCTTGCCGCTTCGGTCAGGTCGGGCGTGCGGCTGGCCGGATCGAGGGCGACATTTTCCAGCACGGCGGCAAAGCCCCGCGCCGCGCGGGCCGCCTCTGCGGAGTGGGCGAGGTCGGCGGGCCGGGCATAGGCGCCTGCCTCCAGCGCGATAAGCCCCTCCTCGCCCCAGCCGAGCGCGCCGTCGGCGATGCGCGCCGACACGCCATCGTCCGTCAGCCCATTCGCCAGCGCGCCCGCCAATGCACTTTTGCCCGTGCCGGCGCCGCCGAGGAACAGGGCGACATTGCCGGTCGGGCCGGTGGTGGCGGCCGCTTCGAGCGGCAGTACCTTCTGTTCCATGAGCGGGCCGACGAGCAGGTGCGCGAGCGCCGCGCGGATCACCTCGCTGCGGGCCGTGCCGGCGATGAGCGCCAACCCGTTGGCGGGGTCCAGCGCGAGTGCGCCGTCGGCCGCGACCCCATGGGTCTCGGGGGTGGGGCGGAAGCCCGGAGCGCACAACACGGTGAGGCGGGTCGCCATCTCTCCGCCCTCCGCCGCCGCGCAGGGACGGATGAGGTGGCGCATGGACAGCGCATGCCAGGCCTGTTCGGACAAAATTCGCAGGGCAAGGCCGCGACCCGGCCCGGTCTCGACGCTCAGATCCTGCCCGAATAGCGTGCGGCTGCCGACATAAGCCAGCATGTCGGCCTTGAGCGCCTCGAAATGCGTGCGCGTAAGAGGCGCGACGCTGTTTGGGGCGGGGGCCTCCTTGCCGGCCTGCGGGGCAGGCGTTGCCGGGGCCGCACCGCTTTCGCTCGCCGCGTCGTCGACGAGAGCGAGGCTGATCTCCCGGCCGCTCTGGGCGGTGGAGACGACCAAAGCGCCGGTGGTGGAAAGCCTCGCTTCGCCCCGCGCCACGGCACGCTCGCACAGGGCCGCCATGCCGAGGTTCCAGAACACCCGGCCGGTGCCGGCGGGATCAAGGCCCTCAAGGGTGGAATGGTCGCTCGGCGCGCCGGTTTGCTTCACGGTCGGCTCCTCCTACGCATGACAGGAGGCGGGACCATGGGAGTCCAAAGGGGCGTTTTGCGTGAGTTTCCGGGTCGATTATGTGGCCAAAACGGGAAAAGTCGACGCGTAAGACGGGTTCACACCGCCGCCGCCCGGGCGGCATTGGCACGTTCGACCAGCGCCGCGCGCATCTCCTGCGCAGTGGTGACGCGCTGGCCGAAGTCGAGCCGGCGCACCTGCACCCCGTCCATCAGGTCGCAGCCCTCGGGGTCGAGGCCGGCCAGCTTCCAGTGGCCGGGGCCGGTGCCGATGAGATGGAGCGCATAGAGCTGGACAGCATCAGCATGGTCAGCATTCATGTGCGCGACCGCGCCTTCCTCGGCGGCCAGCACCCCGGCGGCATCGTCGACGCGGGTGGAGAGTGCGGCGCCCTCGACGTCCTTGATCCGCCCAAAGCCCGCGACCAGATGGGCGCTCTCCATCTCCATGCGGTAGAACGCGAAATCGCTGAAGCCGACGAAGCCGGCCGCATCCGGGTGCCGGGCGAGAAAGCGGCGGCGCGCCGTGGCCAGCATGTCGGGAGCGCTGATGACCTCGATGCGGCCCTTCAGCCCGGCCCGGGCGCCCTGCAATTCGTCGCCCGGCCGATGCTCATCGACCAGCAGCGAGACGCGGGTGTCGCGCTGCAGGTTGGCGGTGTGGCGGGCGAGCCGGGAGAGCAGTAGCAGAGGGGCACCATCGGGCAGTGTAGCGAGCTGGACCAGCGAGGCGTAGGGGCCGCCATCGGCATCGAGGGTCGCCAGGGCGGCGGTCTGGCTTTCGCGGATCAGGCGCTTAACCGCTTGTGCGGGGTCAAAAGCGTCTGACGTGGAAGAGGACTCTGACATGTGGAAAGGCTGCTCCCTATATGGCCAAGAGGTGTGCGTCGCCGTGCCCGCCGTCAAGCGCTTCGCCGCAATTGGCGGGCGGGAGCGAAACGCGCTAATTTCCGCTGAATCAGTTTGCGTGTCACATTGTGGCCACGCCGGCGGGGTTCACCCCTTCGTGTACCGCCGCCGAACAGGAAAGTGCGCAGATGCCGACCATCGCTCTCGTCGACGACGATCGCAACATTCTTACCTCCGTTTCCATCGCCCTGGAGTCGGAGGGCTATCGCATCCAGACGTATACCGACGGCGCCACCGCCCTGGACGGCTTCAAGACCAATCCGCCCGACCTCGCCATCTTCGATATCAAGATGCCGCGCATGGACGGCATGGAGCTGCTGCGCCGGCTGCGCCAGAAGAGCGACATGCCGGTGATCTTCCTCACCTCCAAGGATGACGAGATCGACGAATTGTTCGGCCTGAAGATGGGCGCCGACGACTTCATCAAGAAGCCGTTCTCCCAGCGCCTGCTGGTCGAGCGGGTGAAGGCGGTGCTGCGCCGCTTCGCCCCCAAGGATGGCAGCCTGCCGCGCGAGACCGACAGCGCCAAGGTGCTGGAGCGCGGCCTGCTGCGCATGGACCCAGAGCGCCACACCTGCACCTGGAAGGGCGACAACGTCACCCTAACCGTCACCGAGTTTCTCATCCTGCAGGCGCTCGCCACCCGCCCCGGCGTGGTGAAGAGCCGCAATGCGCTGATGGACGCGGCGTATGACGACCAAGTTTATGTCGACGACCGTACCATCGACAGCCACATCAAGCGGCTTCGCAAGAAGTTCAAGGTGACGGACGACAATTTCGAGATGATCGAGACGCTGTACGGCGTCGGCTACCGCTTCAAGGAGTAGCGGGTCCTTGCTCGATCCGGAACTGACCCGGAATGGCGCCGGCCAGGCGGTCGTCGAGGACGGGGACCCGATGGACAGGTCCCGCTCGCCCGAACGGGCAGGGCTTCTCGGCGCCTTGCGCCGGGCGCGCAACTTCGTTGCGTTCAAGAGTTTTTCCAGCCTCACCCGCCGGATCGTGCTGCTCAACCTCGCGGGCATGTGCGTTCTGGTTTCGGGCATCCTCTACCTCTCCGAATTTCGAGCCGGCCTGATCGACGCGCGGGTGCAGAGCCTGATCGTGCAGGGCGAGATCATCGCCGGCGCCATCGCCGCCTCGGCGCAGGTCGAGACCAACGCCATCACCATCGACCCCGAGCGGCTGCTGGAGCTGAAGGCGGGCGAGAGTTACGGGCCTGGCGAAGAAGGCTTCGCCCCACTCGAATTCCCGATCAATCCCGAGCGCGTTGCCCCGGTGCTCAAGCGCCTCGTGGAGCCCACCGGCACGCGGGCCCGGATCTATGACCGGGACGGTGCGCTGCTGCTCGATTCGCGCTCGCTTTATGCGCGCGGCGAAATCCTGCGCTTCGAAATGGCAGCGCCGACCACGCCCAAGCCCAACTGGATGGAGCGCGGCTGGAACAGCATGAAGTTCTGGTTCGAGCGCGGCGACCTCCCGCTCTACAAGGAGCTGGGCCCCAATAACGGCAAGGGCTACCCGGCGGTGATAGAGGCGCTGCAGGGGCAGAAGGCCAGCGCCGTGCAGATCAACGACCGCGGGCAGGTCATCGTCTCGGTCGCCGTGCCGGTGCAGCGCTTCCGCGCCATTCTCGGTGTGCTGCTGCTCTCCACCCAGGGCGGCGAGATCGACGAGGCGGTGGCGGCCGAGCGGTTGGTCATCGTGCGCGTGTTTCTCGTGGCGATGGCGGTGATGGTGGTGCTTTCGCTTCTGCTCGCGGGCACCATTGCCGGGCCGGTGCGCAAACTGGCCGATGCCGCCGAACGGGTGCGCCGGCGGACCCGCTCGCGGGTCGAAATTCCCGATTTCACCAGCCGCTCGGACGAGATCGGACATCTCTCCGGGGCGCTGCGCGACATGACCGACGCGCTCTATTCGCGGATCGAGGCCATTGAGAGCTTTGCCGCCGACGTTTCGCACGAATTGAAGAACCCGCTCACCTCCCTGCGCTCCGCCGTGGAGACGCTGCCTCTTGCGAAGTCCGACGTCTCGCGCGGGCGGCTGCTGGAGGTGATCCAGCATGACGTGAAGCGCCTCGATCGCCTGATTACCGACATTTCCGACGCCTCGCGGCTCGATGCCGAACTGCAGCGGCAGGAATCCGAGCCGGTCGATCTTGTCCGGCTGCTCAACACCGTGGCTGGCGTGCACAATGACGTGCTGCGGGGCGACGGGGTGCGGGTGAGCCTCACCTTCGATCCGGCGCCGGGGCAGGGGCAAGGGGCGGTGACGGCCGCTACCTATGTCATCCCCGGCCATGATTCCCGCCTCGGCCAGGTGATCAACAACCTCATCGACAATGCCCGCTCCTTCTCTGCCAAGGACGGCGAGGTTCGCGTCGCCTGCCGGCGGAACCGCGACACCATTGAAATCATCGTCGACGATGACGGACCGGGCATTCCGCCGCACGCGGTGAGCCGCATCTTCGAGCGCTTCTACACCGACCGGCCCGAGGAGCAGGGTTTCGGCCAGAACTCCGGGCTCGGCCTGTCGATCTCGCGCCAGATCATCGAGGCCCATGGCGGACGCATCTGGGCGGAGAACCGTCCCGCAGAGGACCGCCCGCCACCGCCGGCCGCGAAGAAGCCGAGGGCCTCGCGCGCCAAGGCCAAGGTGGCCGCGCCGGCGGCTGTGACGACCGATGTGGTAAATGCGGAAGACGATATGCAGACGCCGCCGGCACCAAAATTCGCTGGCGCGCGCTTCGTCGTCCGCCTGCCGGCCAGTTGAGGCGCGGGAGGACATGGCGCAGGCGAAGGACAGCGCGGCGGCGGCTCTTCAGCCCACGGTGCACGCCTCTTGCGTCCGCATCGGCGACCGGGGGGTGCTGATCCGTGGTGCCTCGGGGGCGGGAAAGTCGCATCTGGCCTTCGCACTCATCCTGGCGGGGCGGGGCGGGCTGGCGCCGCCGGTCGAACTGGTGGCTGATGACCGAGTGTTTCTTTCGCGCCGGGGCGCCCGGCTGTTCGCCTCCGCGCCGCACTATCTCGCCGGGCTGATCGAGATACGCGGCCTCGGCCTGCGGCGCCTGGCCTTCACGGCGGAGGCGGCGGTCGATCTGGTGGTCGATCTCGGCGCTGACGACGCGGCCCGCCTGCCGGAGCCCTCGGCGCGGCGTGTCGCGATCGAGGGGCTAGAAATCGAGCGTCTGCCGGTGTTTGCTGGCGGCGATGGGGTGCAGCAGGTGCTGGCGCTGCTCCTCACCGAGTCCGCGCCGGACTAGGTTCTCCCGGTGCGGCAGCGGGTCGCTTGCGGCCTCGCGCGGATTTTCCCCAGCGGTACTTGCCATTCATGTGCAGCGCAACGATGATGTGCGCCCCGCAAAGGGGGCGGCGGGCACTCCCATCTCAATGCCTCCGGCAGTAGCATTGCAGTCGCGTCGAACCGACGTGCGGCGGAGCAAGATGATAGGTCTCGTACTCGTAACGCACGGACGCCTTGCCAGCGAATTCCGCGCCGCGCTCGAACATGTCATGGGACCGCAGTCCCACATCGAGACGATCACCATTGGCCCTGACGATGACATTGAGCGGCGCCGGCAGGATATCGTCGATGCGGTCGCGGCGGTGAACAGCGGCGGCGGCGTGGTGATCCTCACCGACATGTTCGGCGGCACCCCATCCAATCTCGCCATCTCGGTCATGAACTCGCCGGATATCGAGGTGGTCGCCGGCATCAACCTGCCGATGCTGGTCAAGCTCGCCACCGTGCGCGGCGAGGTGCCGATGGGCGAGGCGGTGGCGCAGGCCCAGGAGGCAGGGCGCAAATACATCAACATCGCCAGCCGCGTACTGGCCGGAAAATGAGCGCCACCACGGACGCTCTGCGGCGGGAACTGGCCATCGTCAACAAGCGCGGGCTGCATGCGCGTGCCTCAGCGAAATTCGTGCAGACGGTGGAGCGCTTCGACGCGGATGTGCGCGTCACCCGCGCCGGCGAGACCGTCGGCGGCTCGTCCATCATGGGTCTGATGATGCTGGCGGCGGCGCCCGGCACGACCATTCTGGTGGAGGCCAGCGGCCCGCAGGCGCAGGCGGCCATCGAGGCGCTGGAGGCGCTCGTGTCCGACCGCTTCGGCGAAGGGGAATGAGCCCGCCGCGCTCGCACTCTTCAATCTCACACGTCATATAAAGACATCTTTATATCGTTATTGTATTTGCGGAGCGCGGCTGCTATCACCCCAGCCAGCTCATCCGCACCGCTTTGCGTCAGGCAGCAGGGAAATCCATCATGGCCTTTGCCACCGACTACATCGTCAAGGACATCAACCTCGCCCCGTTCGGCCGCAAGGAACTCTCGATCGCCGAGACCGAAATGCCGGGCCTGATGGCCACCCGTGAGGAATACGGCCCCGCGCAGCCGCTCAAGGGCGCGCGCATCGCGGGCTCGCTGCACATGACCATCCAGACCGGCGTGCTGATCGAGACGCTGGTCGCGCTCGGCGCCGATGTGCGCTGGGTGTCGTGCAACATCTATTCGACGCAGGACCACGCGGCTGCCGCCATCGCCGCCGCCGGCGTGCCGGTGTTCGCCATCAAGGGCGAGACGCTGACCGAATACTGGGACTACACCGCCAAGCTGTTCGACTGGCATGGCGGCGGCTACCCCAACATGATCCTCGATGATGGCGGCGACGCCACCATGTATGTCCATCTCGGCCTGCGCGCCGAGAATGGCGACACCGCCTTCCTCGACGCGCCCGGCTCGGAAGAAGAGGAAGTGTTCTTCGCCCTGCTGAAGAAGCAGCTGAAGGAGAAGCCCAAGGGCTACTTCAAGGCGATCGCCGACAGCATCCAGGGCGTCTCGGAAGAGACGACCACGGGCGTGCATCGCCTGTACGACATGCAGAAGGCCGGCACGCTGCTGTGGCCTGCCATCAACGTCAATGACAGCGTCACCAAGTCGAAGTTCGACAACCTCTATGGCTGCCGTGAATCGCTGGTCGACGGCATCCGCCGCGGCACCGACGTCATGATGTCCGGCAAGGTCGCCATGGTTGCCGGCTTCGGCGATGTCGGCAAGGGCTCGGCGGCTTCGCTGCGCCAGGCCGGCTGCCGCGTGATGGTCTCCGAAGTCGACCCGATCTGCGCGCTGCAGGCGGCGATGGAGGGCTATCAGGTCGTGACCATGGAAGAGGCGGCACCGATTGCCGATATCTTCGTCACCGCCACCGGCAACAAGGACATCATCACCATCGAGCACATGCGCGCGATGAAGGACCGGGCGATCGTCTGCAACATCGGCCACTTCGACAACGAGATTCAGATCGCGTCGCTGAAGAACCTGAAGTGGGACAACATCAAGCCGCAGGTCGATGAGATCACCTTTGCCGACGGCAAGCGCATGATCCTGCTGTCTGAGGGACGTTTGGTGAACCTTGGCAACGCCATGGGTCACCCGTCCTTCGTGATGTCGGCCTCGTTCACCAACCAGACGCTGGCGCAGATCGAGCTTTACGCCAACAATAAGGACGGCAAGTACAAGAAGGAAGTGTACGTGCTGCCGAAGTCGCTGGACGAGAAGGTGGCCATGCTGCACCTCGCCAAGATCGGTGTGAACCTCACCAAGCTGCGCCCCGACCAGGCCGAGTATATCGGCGTGACGGTGGAAGGCCCCTTCAAGTCGGACCACTACCGCTACTGAGCGACCGGAGGCGAGCGTGAATGATGAAAGGGCGCCCGCCGGGCGCCCTTTTTATTTGGGCAGCAGCGGTTTCCCCAGCGGCGACAGGTAATCGAACTGGGTGCCGAGGCGCGTGACCACGGTTTCCCATACTTGCCGCAGCCGGTGGACGTGAAGGTCGTCCATCATCACCGTGAAGAGGTGGACGAGGTCGTCGTCGGACAATTCGATGGGCGCCTGTCCTTCAGGCAGGTGTCCCGCCGTTTTCTGTTCGGGCGGCATGACAATGTCGGCAATCCCGCGGCGGATGGCGGGCGACGAGCCGTGGTGCAGTGTGGCCCGCTCGAGGTCGAAGATCGTCCGAATGTTGCGAAGACGAAGATCGAGGAACGCTTCCGGCCCGACGATGGTGCATAATTGCGCCTGCGCCACCCAGTCGATCGACTCGTAGAAGCCGAAGGGCGTCTCGACGTGCAGCAGGATCGGGTTGAAAGTGGCGAGGTTTTGAACGTCGTAGATCACCAGCTCTTCGAGACGGAAGGCTGAGCCGGCGTCGATCCCGTCGATCAATTGGATCGGGACGATGGGCGATTTGGGCAGCAGGTCCTGCCTGTGCCCCTTCACGTAAAGCGGCAAGCGGGAGAGCACATAGCGCAGTCCGAATTCCGGGAAAAACCCGAAGGCGAAGCCGATTATGTACCAGGCAGATCCGAACTCTCGAAACATCGGCAGGTCGGGGGAAAAGCGCCATAGCGCCATGACGGTGGCAAGTGCGAACAGCATATGCACCGTCACCCGCAGAAAGGTCAGCGGACCCAACTCGAAATTGGTCACGGCGCGCAACAGATAGTGCAGCGAGAACAGGATGCCGCCGGCGAAAGTGAAGGCGAGTATCGTTAAGGCGTCAGCGAAGTCACATTCCGTCACAGTTCCGGGCATTGCCAAGGGTGCGGCCGGCGCCGCTTCAGCGGGTAATGCCGCAGGCGCCGCCTGTGGCTCCAGCGTGTTTTGAGTGGCCGGCAGAGGCGGGCACTTCTCCAGATTGGTCATGAACAGGAGTGGATGGAACAGCGCCCCCCTCGTGGCTGTCGTTCCGTCGAAGACGGTGTCCACTGGGGTCAGTATAATGCCGATTCCGATCGTGGATATCATCATATAGGGTATCGCGCTGAATATAAGTTGGCGCGCTTTTATCTTATTCTCAGCTTGATCGTATTTTGACTTAACTAATTCGAGCGAGGGATTTTTGGTTGGGAACTGAAATGCTTTTTCGAGTTCTATGATTATGCCGATGCGTTCAGCGCGTATATTGCCTCGAATGGCAATTACAATGAGCGGAAACGCAATGGCGATCAGGGCAGCGACTGCCCAAACATAATAGTGGCCGGTCATAGCAGCCCCCAAACTGAGAGCCACAACTATAAATTGTTTTATTTAAAAAACACAACCATATAAATTTCGCTCACAACTCTCTCTGCACGAAGACGAGATCGAGCCGCCGGCCGAACTTGGTGCCGATGCCGGGCATGCAGCCGGTTTCCCGAAAGCCGAGGCGGGCGTGCAGGGCGAGGGAGGCCTCGTTGCCGCCGGTGACGCCGCCGATCATCACCTTCTTGCCGAGCGCCCGGGCCGGGGCGAACAGGGCTTCCACCAGCGCTCGCCCCAGCCCGCGCCCGCGCGCCGCCTCCGCCACATAGACCGAATGCTCGACGCTGATGCGGAAGCCCTCGAAGGGGCGGAAGTCGCCGAAGCTGGCATAGCCCAGCACCTCGCCCGCCTCCGCAGCGACGATGACCGGGTAGCCGCGCCCCTGCCGGTCACGCAGCCAGGCGAGGCGGTTGGCGAGATCGGTCGGGGTGTCGTTCCAGATCGCTGTCGAGTTCAGCACGGCGTGATTGTAGATGGCGAGAATGCCGGCGAGATCGTCTTCCACCGCGTCGCGTAGCATCGGCATCCCCCGTTCTGGTCCCGGCCCGCGGCCCCTCCGATGGGAAGGGCTCCGGACGCCGTGTCATTGAAATTGCACATGCGGCGCTGGAATGCCGCGTGCCGGCTCCCCATATCGCATTTTCGCGGGGTGACCGCGTCAGGAGGAAAGACCTAAAGGATGAGCTCGACCGACCCGTTCGATCGTATGCGTTTCACTGTCCGAAAAGTGAGCTGGTGGCAGGTGGCGCTCGTCGTCGCCGTCGCGCTGGCGCTCGGCACCGCGCTGGCGCTGGTGGCGGCCAGCGTGTTCCTTGTTGTCTTTCCCATCATCGTGATCGCCGGTCTGGCTTATCGCCTGTTCGGCGGGCGCCGGCGCACCGGCCGCAGCGGGGGCCCCGATATTATCGAGGCCGAATACCGCGTCTTGTCGCCGGAAGAGGCGGCGCGCGCCGACCGGGACCGCTGGGATTCCGACCGCCGGGTGCGCTGAGAAAAGCGGCGCGCCCCTGAGGCGACCGCATCGCCTCACTTCTCGACGAATGCCTTTTCGATCACGAAGTCGCCCGGCTCCGTGGTCGAGCCTTCCTCGAAGGCTTTTTCCTTGAGAATGACGCGCATGTCGTCGAGCAACTGCGGGCTGCCGCAGAGCATGACGCGGTCGTCCTGCTTGTCGAGGGGGGGCAGGTCGAGATCGGCGAACAGCTTGCCCGAGGTGATGAGGTCGGTGATGCGGCCCTGATTGCGATAGGGCTCGCGCGTCACGGTGGGGTAATAGACGAGCTTTTCCCGCACCAGTTCGCCGAAATAGTCGTTCTCCGGCAGCTCGTTCTCGATGAAGTCCTGATAGGCGAGTTCGCCGACCGTGCGCACGCCATGGACGAGGATGACCTTCTCGTAGGTCTCGTAGGTCTCCGGGTCCTTGATCAGGCTCATGAACGGCGCCAGCCCGGTGCCGGTGGAAAGCAGATAGAGCCGGCGGCCGGGGACGAGATAGTCCACCAGCAGCGTGCCAGTGGGCTTGCGCCCGACGATCACCTCGTCGCCGACCTTGAGGTGCTGGAGGCGCGAGGTTAGCGGTCCGTTCGCCACCTTGATCGAGAAGAACTCTAGCGTCTCCTCGTAATTGGCGCTGGCGATGGAATAGGCGCGCAGCAGCGGCTTGCCGTCCACCTGCAGGCCGATCATCACGAACTGGCCGTTCTTGAACCTCAGCGCCGGGTCGCGCGTGGTGGTGAAGGTGAACAGGTTGTCGGTCCAGTGATGCACCGACAGGACACGTTCGGTGTGAAGATTGCTCATTTACAATCCATATATGTGAAAACTTCCAAACAAACTGGAAGTCGATGTAATTCCCTGGCCACCGTTTACTGCGCATTCGGGCCGGTGTCGACCCTTTGTCACGGCTTTGCGGGCCATTCTCGCCTCGGCTTGCGCGGCGCGTCCCGGATGGGGAAACATGGGTCGCCGGCATGGCCGTGCATCAGCAGGATTAGGGAGGCCCCGATGTTCAGCCACATCATCCTCGGCGCGCGTGATCTTTCCCGGCTGACCGCCTTCTACGACGCGGTGCTGGCGCCGCTTGGTCTGGAGCGGGTCGACGAGCCGTCCGATGGCGGGCCGCCCGGTTCGATGTGGCTGATGCCGGGGCGGCGCTGGCCGCAATTCTTCGTGCAGCTGCCGTTCAACGGCCTGCCAGCGAGCTGGGGAAATGGCACGCAGGTGAGCTTCGCCGCGCCCTCGCCGGCGGCGGTGGACGCGGCGTGGCGGGCGCTTTTGTCGAATGGCGGCATTGATGAGGGAGCGCCGGGCCTGCGGCCGGACTATGCCCCCGACTATTACGGCGCCTATGGCCGCGACCCCGAGGGCAACAAGCTGTGCTTCGTGCATCTGGCCGAGCTGCAAGACCTGACCGTGCGGGCCGGCGCCTGAGGCGGGCACACGCCTGTCTCAAGTGGACGGGGGTCAAAGGCCGGGATCGGCCGGTCGCCGGTCCTCTACCATTTTCGCTTCCGCTCGGCGGACCACCAATTCCAGCCGGTCGCCCGGCGCGCTGGTGGCGAGGCCGAGCGACAGGCTGAGTGTGCTGGCGGAATAGAACTGGTTGTTGAGCACCGCCAGCTCGCGGATGTTCTCCATTACCGCATGTCCCGCTTCCGCATCGGTCCCCGGCATGAGCACCGCGAATTCGTTGCCGGCGATGCGGGCGGCGCAGTGCTGCGGGTCCACAGCCTTGGCGATGATCTCGCCGGCGCGGCGCAGCAGCATGTCGCCGGCGGCCTGGCCGAGATGATCGTTGACCTTCTTCAGGTCGTTGAGGTGAATCATGATGACCGTGACCGGGAACGGCCCGCGACGCTCCAGCCGGTTCAACTCGTCGACATAGAAGGTGCGGTTGCAAAGCTTGGTCAGCACGTCGTGCTTGCCGAGATATTCGAGATAGGCCTCGGCTTTCTTGCGGGCGGTGATGTCGGTGAGCGCCACCTGCACCAGCGACCAGTCGTCCTCATGGCCGGGCAGCACCGAGAACTGCAGATGCACATGCAGCAGCTCGCCGCCCAGCGTGTAGTTGACCACCTCGCGGGTGTCGAAGATCCGGCCGTTCCACAGTTCGATCAGCTGCTCGCGGAAATGGCGCTGCATGTCGTCGCGAAAGATATCCGCCACATTCTCGGTGAGTTCGGCGGTGCTGCCGGCGCCAAACATTTCCAGCGTATGGTGGTTGACCTCGATCACCCGGATTTCGCTGAGGCAGCGCTGCACGAATTCAGGGTGCACATCGGTGAACACCCGGAAATCCTCGATGCCGCGATAACGCAGATCGTCCATCAGCTGCTTGATGGTGGAGAAATCCTCCACCCATAGCGACACCGGCGAGTGCTGAAACAGCCCCTTGGCATAGCGCTCCGCGCTGGCGGCCTGGCGGCGAGCAGTCTCGCGGGCGGTCACATCCTCGGCGGAAAGCAGGACGCGGCCGAGGCTCTCCTCGTAACCGGGCAGGACGATGCCCTTGAGCTGGATATCGAGGCGCTCGCCGGTCAGCGTGTAGTTGACGGCCTGGCTGGCAAAGCTCGTATGCCCGTCCCAGAGCTGCGACAATTCCTCGATATGAGTGACGAGCATGTCGTCGCGAAAGACCTTGTCGAGATTGGCGACGAGGTGGGACAGGCTGCTGGCCTCGAACAGGGTGAGCGTGCGCTGGTTGACCTGCAGCACCTTGATGCGCGCCGAGCACTCGGCCACGCGATCGGGGTGGCCGCGCAGATGGTCGCGCAGCGATGTCACGCCTTCGGCCCGCCAGCGATCGAAAAGCTCGCGCACCGCGCTGAAATCCTCCAGCCACAGCGAGATCGGCGCGAGGTCGAACATGTCCTCATGTTCAGGCCGCGCGGCGCGGGCGGAGACGATTCGCGGCCCCAGCGGCGACACGCTCGACTTGTTCGGCTTCATCGCGGCATACCGATCATGGTCATGAGGGAGGATCGGGAGAGTGTGGCGCCGGTATCGTGGCGCATCATAACGGCAGGCAGGGGGTAATATAAGACCATTCAGTCTGAATTCGGGCGAATTAAGCGAATTGCGGCCCATCTGCAACCCAGGTTGACAGGGGCCCGCGTGGAGCCCTGAGGGCTGTACGAATCCACTCTATCTTATATCTTCCCGCCTGCGGAACGCCATCCGCGAGGCCGTCGCGGGTGTGACATGAACGACATCGTCTGTATTTCGCCGATCGACGGCTCGGAACTGGCCCGCCGTCCCGCCGCCACGCAGGCGGCGATCGAGCGCGCGGTGGCGAGTGCCCGCGCGGCACAGCGCGACTGGCGCCGTGTGCCCATTGCCGAGCGGACGGCGCATGTGCTGCGCTTCCTCGACGCCATGCTGGCGATGAACCAGGAGATCGTGCCCGAACTTGCCCAGCAGATGGGCCGCCCGGTGCGCTATGGCGGCGAGTTCGGCGGCTTCGAGGAGCGGGTGCGCTATGTCGCCGACATGGCGGAGGAGGCGCTGGCCCCGGTCATCCCGCACGACGACCGGCCCGGCTTCACCCGCTACATCAGGCGCGACCCGCTTGGCCTCGTGCTGGTGGTGGCGCCTTGGAATTATCCCTATCTCACGGCGGTGAACACCATCGCCCCGGCGCTGATCGCGGGAAACGCCGTGCTGCTCAAGCATGCCGCGCAGACCCTCCTTGTCGGGGAGCGTTTCCAGATGGCGATGGATCGCGCCGGCCTGCCGCAGGGGTTGTTCGTCAATCTGGTGCTGACCCACGATCAGACCTCCCGCCTCATCGGCTCGGGGGCGGTGGACTTCGTCAATTTCACCGGCTCGGTGGAGGGCGGGAGGGCCATCGAGCGGGCGGCGGCGGGCACCTTCACCCCGCTGGGGCTGGAACTGGGCGGCAAGGACCCCGCCTATGTCAGGGCCGATGCGAATCTCGATTTTGCGGTGGCGAACCTCGTGGACGGGGCCTTCTACAATTCCGGCCAGTGCTGCTGCGGCATCGAGCGCATCTATGTGCACGAAAGCCTCTATGACCGCTTCGTCGACGGTTTCGTGGACCTCACCTCGAACTACGTGCTCGGTAACCCGCTTGATGAGGCGACGACGCTAGGGCCGATGGCGCAGAAGCGCTTCGCCGACCTCATTCGCGGCCAGATCCGCGAGGCGGTGGACCGGGGCGCGACGTCCCATATCGATCCCGCCGCCTTTCCCGCCGACAGGGAAGGCACGCCCTATCTCGCGCCGCAGGTGCTGACCGGGGTCGATCATTCCATGTCGGTCATGCGGGACGAGAGCTTCGGCCCGGTGGTCGGCATCATGAAGGTTAAGGGCGATGAGGACGCACTGGCGCTGATGAACGACAGCGCCTACGGCCTCACCGCCTCGGTCTGGACCACCGACCTTGAGGCGGCCGAGCGGCTGGGCAGCGAGATCGAGACCGGCACCGTGTTCATGAACCGCTGCGACTATCTCGACCCGGGCCTCGCCTGGACCGGGGTGAAGGACACCGGGCGCGGGGCCTCGCTCTCGCGCATCGGCTTCGAGAACCTCACGCGACCGAAGTCCTTCCATCTGCGCCACGGCTGAATTTGCCGTAGCGGCGCGCGGCCTCGATGGCGAGGCCGGTGCCGACCGAGCCGAACGTGTCGCCCTCCACCGTGCGCGCCTGCGGCACGGTCGCGCGGATGGCGGCGCGCACATGGGCGAGCCGGGTGGACCCGCCGGTGAGGAACAGCGCGTCGATGTCGCCCGCCTTCAGCCCGGCCTGATCGAGGCAGAGGCCGACCCGCCGGGCGATGCGATCGGCCAGGCCCTTTGTGTGGGCGACGAGTTCGTCCGGCGTCACCCCCACCGACAGCCCCGCTTCCAGCCAGCTGAGATCGACCCGGGCCTCCTTGGCTTCGGCTAGCGCGATCTTCGCCGCCTCGGCCTCCATCGCCAGCGTATGGCCACGCTGCTCCTCGATCACCCGGATGAGGCGCTCCACCCGGTGCGGCTCGGCCGCCTCGCGCCGCACCTCGTTGAGTTCGCGCACGGTCCTGGGCGTGTAGAGCCGGTTGATGCTCGACCAGGTCGCCAGTTCGTGGAAATAACCGCTCGGCACATCGCGGCCGGGGCGCTTCATCGGGCTGCGATAGCCCAGCAGCGGCATCAGCGCGCCAAGGCTCAGCGTGCGGTCGAAATCGGTGCCGCCGATCCGCACGCCGTCATTGGCGAGGATATCGTCGGTACGGTCCTCGCGCCCCCGGCGCCCTTCGCCCAGCCGGACGATGGAGAAATCCGACGTGCCGCCGCCTATATCGGCAATGAGCGCGATTTCCTCGCCCGCCACCTGCTGCTCATAGTCGAGCGCGGCGGCGATGGGCTCGAACTGGGTGGAAATCTCGCGGAAGCCGATATCGGCGGCGATGGTGCGCAGCGTGTCCTCCGCCTTGCGATTGGCGGCCACATCGTCATCGACGAAGAACACCGGCCGGCCGAGCACCACGCTGGCCAGCCCGGTGCCGGCATCGTCTTCCGCCCGCGCCTTCACCGCCCTGAGATAATCGGCGATCACCTCGCGAAAGCCGATGGCGCGGCGGCCGATCTGGGTCTTCTCCTCGATCAGCGCGCTGCCCAGCACCGCCTTGAGCGAGCGCATCAACCGTCCGTCCTCGCCCTCGACATAGCGGGCCATGGCGGCGCGGCCGATGGCGAGCGCGCCCTGCCGGTCGTAGAAAACCGCGCTCGGCACCGTGGTCATGCCGTCCTCCAGCGCCGCCAGCACCGGGCCGCCCTCGCGCCAGAAGGCCAGCGTGGTGTTGGACGTGCCGAAATCGAGGCCGCAAAATGGGGTGGGGCCGAAATTCATGCAAAAGCTCCCGCCGGAAGGGGCGCCTTCCTAAAGGCTTCGCTTCGCATCTTCAACTGACATGATGTTGACGGAGCCGGCCGGAGAGGCCACAGCTTGGCAACATTCATAGGGAACAACGCCGTGACGCTGCACAATTGGACGATGAAGCACTCGATCGCCGTGGTGGTCATCACGCTTGTGGCTGTCGGCGCCTTCCTGTTCAGCTGGACCTGAGCAGCGGCTTGTGGCCCGGGGTTCTCGTCCGAGCTTCTGGCCATTGTCACATTCCGTCCCTATGTGAAGGAAAGGTCCCGTCGCGGGCCTGATCTGGGGTGCGCCGACCCGCCTGTCCTGTCTTCGCGGCGGGCGGGGCGATCGTCCCGGTCTCCAGGTTCCCCCGGGAGGAGTGTCGTCCGCCGTGCTGTCCCCGCCGCCGACCGAAGACCGTGCCGAAGACCGGCAGACCGCCGGGCCGGACGCGGCATTGCGCCTGTCCGAGGTGCTGAACGGCATTGCGGCGGATGAATCGCGAGAGCGCATTGCGGTGGGCGATTTGCTGAAGGTGATGCAGGAGCGGGCCTTCGGGCCGCTGATGCTGATCTTTGCGCTGCCCAACGCGCTGCCCACCCCGCCCGGCACGTCCTCGGTGCTCGGCGCGCCGCTGGTCTTCCTCACCGCCCAGCTCGCGCTCGGCTGGTCGCCCTGGCTGCCGCCGATCATCGCCCGCCGCTCCATCGCCCGCAAGGATTTCGCCGCCTTCGTCGCCAAGGCGACGCCCTGGCTCGCCCGGGCGGAGAGGCTGCTGCGGCCACGCCTCGGCGTGCTCGCGCACCCGCCGGCGGAGAATATCGTCGGGGTGATGTGCTTCGTGCTGGCGGTGGTACTGGTGCTGCCGATCCCGCTTGGCAACATGCTGCCGGCGCTGGCCATCTGCATTCTCGCGCTCGGCATCCTGGAGCGTGACGGGATATGGATCCTCACCGGTATGGCGGTGGCCGTCGCCTCGCTCGGCGTCGTCTCGGGCGTTGTCTGGGCCTTCATCAAGACCGGGCTGTTCCTGCTGCACCAGCTGATCGGCTGAGCGTGGGGCGGCCCTGCGCCGGCCGGTTCAGCCCTGCGCGCGGGCGTTCTCCAGCGCGCGGGTCAGCATGTCGAGGCATTCATGCGCCTGCTCCTGGCCGCTCGCATCGCCGCGCAGCCGGAAGGCGATGTCGCGCAGATCGCGTATGGCAACATCGACGGCGGTGAGGATGTCGATATCGAGGTCGCCCTCGCTCTCGGGAGCGGGGACACGGACGGGGAACGGGACAACGTTACTCATGCGACTTCAGGACTCGTGTTCGGCGAATCGCCGTGGCGTTTATCCCCGGAAACATGCCCGCAATTGGTTAATGACCCGCTCCCGTTACCGGCCTTGCGCGTTTTCGCGACGGTTTGGCGGCGACGAACTGAAATGCGGTCAATATACAGTCAATATAATATTGTATTGACATTGAATGCGTCACTGACTAGTTTTTGAATGTACCGTGCGCCGTCAGTGCGCTTGCGTCGATGAGTGCCGGCGCGCAGGAGAACCGCCATGTCCGCCCGCTTGCCTTCCGTGCCGGCCGCCGACCGGCACTATGCCCGGCTGTCGCCCTTCACCTGCGGCATGCGTGCCTGCTGCCCGCGCTGCGGCGAGGGCAAGCTGTTCGACGGGTTCTTGAAGCTGGCGCCGCGCTGCGAGGTCTGCGGCCTCGATTATTCCTTTGCCGACCCGGCGGACGGCCCGGCCTTCTTCGTCATCTGCTTCGTCTGCGTGCCGGCGGTGATCTTCGGCCTGTGGCTGGAAGTGGCATTTCAGGTGCCCTACTGGGTCCACCTCGTCACCACACTGCCGGTGCTGCTGCTGACCTGCATTCCGCCGCTACGCCCGCTCAAGGGCTGGATGGTGGCCAGCCAGTTCTACTACAGGGCCGAGGAAGGCCGCCTCGTCACCGCCGACGAAGCGGCGCACGCCACTTCAGTTACTCGCGAGTAAGGGGCGCCCCGGTGCCGCCCTGGCGCGCCGTTCTCGCGGCGATGACGCTCTCCCGGCAGCCTGTTCTTGGCGCCGCTGAGGCCGTTCCTGTTCAACGCTTCGGCTCTGTGGCGCCGGCACCCTTACGAACCTGAACCCTTACGAATATGTCGCTTGCTGGCACTCTGCCGGCAACGTGCTGTGGACGTTTCGGGCGGCGCGGCCGGTGGATACCCCAAGCAGGGGTGAGGCTCTCACTGATGGCTTGACTCTCGGCGCGGATGGAGTCGTTTTAAGTAGGAACAAAACATGAACGATGAAAGCCCCCCATGGATCCGATCCGCGATGTGGCGGCGCTGAGGAAGAGGCTCGCCGGGCTGGAGGGCGCGCGTCTGCCCGGCGTCGGTTCGTCCTTCTGCCTTGGCGCTGCCGGGCCGGAGGCGGGCGGCGTGCGTCTCGCCCGCGGCGCCCTGCATGAGGTGCAGGCGGCGGCGAGCGCCGACATGCCGGCGGCCACCGGCTTCGCGCTGGCGCTGGCGCTGCGGGCCGTGCGCCGTGGCGGGGCGGAAGGGCGGCCCTTGCTGTGGGTGCGCCAGGATATGGCGGAGGCTGAGTTCGGCCGGCTCGATGCGCCGGGCTTCGCCGCGCTCGGCCTTGACCCGGCGCGCCTCATCCTGGTGCGGGCGCGCGACGGGGCGGAGGTGCTGCGCGCGGCCGGCGACGCGGTGCGCTGCGCCGGCCTTGGCGCGCTGCTCATCGAGATATGGGGCACGCCGAAGGCACTCGACCTCACCGCCACGCGGCGCCTCGCCTTGCGGGCGGCGACCTCCGGGGTGACGAGCTTTCTGCTGCACAGGACCGCGCAGCCGGCCCCCACGGCTGTGGCGACGCGCTGGCGGGTGACGCCGGCGGCCTCGGCGCCGCTGGCGGGTGACGCGCCAGGCGGGCCTTCCTTCCACGCCACCCTGCTGCGCCATCGCGGCGGTGAGGGCGGGCGACCGGTGGAGGGCGGCGACTGGATATTGGAGTGGGACCATGAGGCCTGTACCTTCCGCGACCTCGACCCGCTATCTCGCGCTGTGGTTCCCGTTCCTGCCGGCCGACCGGATGGAGCGGCTGCGCAGGAGGCGGGGCGGGGCGAGGTCGTTGCGCTGCGCCGCGCCGGCTGAGGGCGCGAGGGGAGGGGGGCGTGCGGGCGATCCAGCGCTCGACGATCCCCTTGCCCCGGCGCCGCTGGTCTTCGTCGAGAAGGTGCAGAACGCGCTGCGTCTCGCCGCCGTCGACCGTGCCGCGCGCCGGGCCGGGCTCACCCCCGGCCTGACGCTGGCGGATGCGCGCGCCCGCGTGCCCGGGCTCGCGGTCATCGACCATGACCCTGCCGCCGATGCCGCCTTTCTGGAGGAGGTGGCGGATGATTGCGATCGCTGGACGCCGCTGGTGGCGCTCGACACCCCCGAGGGGGTGCCGGACGGGCTGATCCTCGACATCACCGGCTGCGCGCATCTGTTCGGCGGCGAGGCGGCGCTGCGCACGCGCCTGCTCACCCATCTTCAGCGCCATGGCGCCAGTGCGTTCGCGGTGATTGCCGGCACGCCCGATGCCGCGCGGGCGCTGGCGCGTTCGGGGCAGGGGGGCGTGGGGCGCTCGGGCGTGGTGCCCCCGGGCGGGGAGGCTCAGGCGGTCGCCGGCCTGCCCGTCGCCCGGCTGGGCGTGAGCGCGGAGATCGTCACCGGGCTTTCCCGCGCCGGGCTCAAGACCATCGGAGACCTTGCCGCTCGCCCCGGCACGCCCCTCGCCGCCCGCTTCGGCAGGGAGCTTCTCACCCGGCTGGAGCGCACGCTGGGGCGCGAGGATGTGCGCCTTGTGCCGCGTCGCCCGCTGCCGGAATGCATCGCCGAACGACGTTTTGCCGAGCCCATCGCCCGCACCGCTGACATCGAGGCGACGCTCGCACGTCTGGTCGACGACCTCGCCCTGATGCTGGAGGCGCGGGCGATGGGCGGGCGGGCCTTCGAGGCGTGCTTCTTCCGCACCGATGGGGCGGTGCGGCGGTTGAAGATAGAGACGGCGCGGCCCCTGCGCGACGGGGTGGCGCTTGCCCGGCTCTGGCACGAGCGGATCGAGGCGCTTGCCGATCCGCTCGACCCCGGCTTCGGCTTCGATCTGGTGCGGCTCGGCGTGATACGGGCGGAGCCGCTCTCCCCCGCACAGGTGAGCCTCGACGGCCGCGCGGTGGAGGAAGAGGAAGTTGCGGCGCTGGTCGACCGGCTTGGCGTGCGGCTGGGCCGCGAGCGGGTGCTGCGTTTCCTCCAGCGCGACACCCACGACCCCGACCGCGCCAGCGCGCTGGTGCCGGCGGGTGGAGTTCCGCTGCCCGCGCCCTCGCCGCCCCCCGAGGCGCTGGTGCGCCCGCTGACGCTGTTCGACCCGCCCCAGCCGGTGGAGGCGCTGGCCGAGGTGCCGGACGGCCCGCCCTTGCGCTTCCGCTGGCGGCGCGTGGTGCATGAGGTCGCCCGTGCCGAGGGGCCCGAGCGCCTCGCCGCGGAATGGTGGCGGCGGCCGGAGGCGGCGCCGACCCGCGACTATTACCGGGTGGAGAACCGCGAGGGCCGGCGCTTCTGGCTGTTCCGCGCCGGCCTGTACGAGCGCGAGGCGCAAGGTGAGGCTGGCCCGCCGCGCTGGTTCCTGCACGGCCTGTTTCCGTGAGGCGATGATGCACCCACATGCACGCGCGCTCCTCTACGCGGAACTCGTCGCCGCCTCGAACTTCTCCTTCCTGCGCGGCGCCTCCCACGCGGTGGATCTGGTGGGGCAGGCGATCGCACTCGGCCATGCCGGGCTCGGCATCGCCGATCGCAACACCGTGGCCGGCGTGGTGCGGGCGCATGCGGCGGTGAAAGAGATCGAGGCGCGGTACAGGGGATTCTGGGAGGCGCGGAAACAGGCGACATTTCTCCAGGATGACGACGCGTCTGCGCCCGCTACGCCGCGAAGCCTGGCGCGGGGCGGGGCCGCATCCTCTCCCGACGGAAAGACGCAGCAGGAGGAAGAGGCGGAGGAGGACATTCTCGCTCTTCTCCTGCGCCCCCAGGCCGAGGCGGCGGCCGATGCCGGCCGGGGGGCGGAACTTCCCTTCACCCTTGCCGTTGGGGCCCGGCTGGTCTTTGCCGACGGCACGCCCGACATCGTCGCCCATGCGCAGACGCGGGCCGGCTGGGCAAGGCTGTGCCGGCTGCTCACGACAGGCAATCTGCGGGTTGGGAAAGGTGAGTGCCGGCTTTTGCTCGACGACCTGCTGGCCGATGCCGGCGGGCTGTCGCTCATTCTGATGCCGCCTGATGATATGCCGGCTAAGGGCCTGCCGGCCCTTGCCCCTTTTCTGGCCAAGCTCGACGAAGCGGCACCCGGCGCGCTGTGGCTCGGCGCGGCGATGCGCCGGCGCGGCGACGACCGGCGCCGGCTGGCGGGGCTGAAGGCGCTGGCGGCAAAGGCGAGGGTGCCGCTCATTGCCACCAATGACGTGCTCTACCACCATCCCGACCAGCGCGACCTGCAGGATGTGCTCACCTGCATCCGCGAAGGCGTCGCCATCGAGAGCGCGGGGCGGCGGCTAGAGGCCAATGCCGAGCGCCATCTTAAAAGCCCGGGCGAGATGGCCCGGCTGTTCCGTGAGGCGCCCGACGCGCTGGAGGAGATTGCGGCTTATCTCGCCCGCCTCGATTTTTCCCTTGGCGAGCTGAAATATGAATACCCGCAGGAGCCGGTGCCGCCCGGCTACACCCCGCAGGGCCGGCTGGAGGAGCTGACCTTCCAGCGCGCCGCCCTCCGCTATCCCGACGGCGTGCCCGACAAGGTGGAGCGCCAGCTCAAAACCGAGCTCGGCCTCATCGACGAGCTCGGCTACGCCCCCTATTTCCTCACCATCCGCGATATTGTCGATTTCGCCAAGAAGCGCGGCATCCTGTGCCAGGGGCGCGGCTCGGCGGCCAATTCGGCGGTGTGCTTTGTCCTCGGCATCACCGCTGTGGACCCCGCCACCAGCAATTTGCTGTTCTCCCGCTTCATCGCCCGCGAGCGTAACGAGCCGCCCGATATCGACGTCGATTTCGAGCATGAGCGGCGCGAGGAGGTGATCCAGTATATTTATGAGCGCTATGGCCGCGAGCGGGCGGGCATCGTCGCCACGGTCATCTCCTATCGCCCGAAAAGCGCGATCCGCGATGTCGGCAAGGCGCTCGGCCTCACCGAGGACGTCACCGCCCGCCTCGCCGGCACGGTGTGGGGCAGCTGGGGCAAGGAAATCGACCAGCGCCAGGCGCGCGAGGCCGGGCTCGACCCGTCAAACCCGCTGGTGGCGCGGGCGCTTGGCCTTGCCACGCGCCTGCTCGGCTTTCCCCGCCACCTCTCCCAGCATGTCGGCGGCTTCGTGCTGACCCAGCACCGGCTCGACGAGACGGTGCCGATCGGCAAGGCGGCGATGAAGGACCGCACCTTCATCGAGTGGGACAAGGACGATATCGACACGCTCGGCCTCTTGAAGGTGGATGTGCTGGCGCTCGGCATGCTCACCTGCATCCGCAAGGCGCTGGACCTCCTGCGCGCCCATGAGGAAACCGACTGGGGCCTTGCCGAGGTGCCGCGCGAGCAGGCCGATGTCTACGACATGCTGTGCGCGGGCGATTCCATCGGCGTGTTCCAGGTGGAGAGCCGGGCGCAGATCAACATGCTGCCGCGCCTGAAGCCGCGCCGGCTATACGATCTCGTCATCCAGGTCGCCATCGTCCGCCCCGGCCCGATCCAGGGGGATATGGTGCACCCCTATCTGCGTCGGCGCGACAGGCTGGAGAAGGTGGACTATCCCTCGCCAGCGCCGCCGCATCCCCCCGGCGAACTGCGCGAGGTGCTGTCGCGCACGCTGGGCGTGCCGCTGTTCCAGGAACAGGCGATGCAACTCGCCATGGTGGCGGCGGAATTCACCGATGTGGAGGCCAACCATCTGCGCCGCGCCATGGCGACCTTCCGCCATCACGGCACCATCGGCACCTTCCAGAAGCTGCTGGTCGAGCGGATGAGCGCGCGCGGCTACGATCCCGCCTTTGCCGCCCGCTGTTTCGAGCAGATCAAGGGCTTCGGCGAGTATGGCTTTCCCGAAAGCCACGCCGCTTCCTTCGCCAAGCTGGTCTACATCTCCGCCTTTCTGAAATGCCGCTATCCCGCGATCTTCGCCGCTGCGCTGCTCAACTCCCAGCCCATGGGCTTCTACGCCCCGGCGCAGATCGTGCGCGACGCGCGTGAGCATGGGGTCGAGATCCGCTCGCCGGATGTGAATTACAGCTTCCACGACAACACGCTGGAGCGCGACGCGCCCGGCGTGCCGCTGGCCCTTCGGCTCGGCCTGCGCCAGCTCGATGGCTTCAAGGAGGCGTGGAGCCTGCAGCTTGCCGACGCGCGGGAGCGGGGCTTCCTGCACGATATCGAGACTCTCGCCCATCGCTCGCGCCTGCCGGTGGCGGCGCTGGCCAAGCTGGCGGATGCCGATGCCTGCCGCTCCATGGGGCTGGACCGGCGCGAGGCCGCCTGGGCCATGCGGCGCCTGCCGGACGATGAGCCGCTGCCGCTGTTCGCGGTGGCGCAGGCGCGCGAGCTTGGCACGGATGCGGACGCGCATTTGCCGCTCATGCCGCTGCCCGAGCAGATCGCCGTCGACTACCAGACCACGCGCCTGTCGCTGAAGGGGCATCCCATGGGCGTTCTGCGCCCGCTCTTCGCCGCCGAGGGGGTGGCCTCCAGTGCGGAGATCGCAGGGGTGCGCGATGGTGCCCGGGTGCGGACGGCAGGCATCGTGCTGGTGCGCCAGCGGCCGGGCAAGGGCAACGCCATCTTCATGACGCTGGAAGACGAAACCGGCATCGTCAACGTGCTGCTGTGGACCCGCCAGTTCGAGCGCTACCGGGCGGAGGTGATGGGCGCGCGGCTGGTGGTGGTCGAGGGGCGGGTGCAGAAGAGCAAGGAGGGCGTCATCCATGTGATGGGCGAGCGGGTGTTCGACCGCACCGGCGACCTCGCCCGCCTGTTCGAGGATGTGCGCCAGATGCCCTCGCCGCAGGCCGATCCGGGACAGGACGAGCGGGTGCGGGGCGGGCCTGATGCACCGCCGGCCGCCGGGCACCTGCTGGCCGGCCGTCGCACCCGTCAGGGCCACCCGCGCCAGGTGCGCGTGCTGCCCAAGTCGCGCGATTTCCATTGAGAGAACATCACGGCGTGCCTGTCGCGTGCTGCGGGTTCGATGCTAAACGGGGGGCGACACATACGAAGGAGATACCCATGGCCGAGCGCTTTGACGACTGGGAGAAGGACGACAAGGGGCATCTGAAGGTGTGGCCGATGCTCGCCTTCACCACCGCTTTGTTCGGGACCGAAAAGGTGGGCCTGCGCCTGGAGATCGGCGCCCAGCAGCCCAAGCCCGGCGAGCCGGTGCCGGCCCTCCAACTGGTGCTCGACCCCACCCAGGTGCGCCAGCTCGCCGAGGCGCTAGCCGAGGCCGAGGCGCGGCTCGTCGACGCCCGCTTCACCACCCTCGCCAACTCTCCTCCCGGCAGCGCCTGAGACCAGCCGGTCCACCTCCTGAGCTGCCGTCATGCCCGGCCCTGCGCCGGGCATCTGCGACCTACCTCACGCCTTATGGTTGCGTCATGACGGGGAACGACGTGGGTGGCCGGGGCAGGCCCGGTCCTGACGGTGTGCCGGGCGGCGGCCCGGGCGATGCGCCCGCCGTCCTGCGCCGCGAGAAACGGCGCGCCGGGCCACCTGCCCGCATAGCCTCCTCACGCCGACGTGCCGGCCGCCAGCCGGCCTCGACGCGCGCAGCGGCGGTTCCGGCGCGGTCCTGCTGACCGTCCGGGATGACGTCTTCGCCGGCCGGTCCGCCTAAGCTGCCAGGAACTGCGCGTCGGCCTGGTCCAGGCGACGGCGGATCTGGGTGACGATGAGCTGCTCGTCGGGCAGGCAATTGTCATAGGTCAGCCGCTCGCCGGCCTTGACCGGCTTCAGCACCCGGGCGCGTTCGGCAAGGCCCAGCGGCAGGGCGAAGCTGTCACGGGCGTCGCGCCAGCTCATCGTGTAACCGCGATAATCATATTCGCCGATCCGGCCGAGCAGCGCGCCGGGCACGAGGTCGCGCTTGGCCACCGCCGTGCACTCGGCCACGGGATGGTCGAGCACCTCCATGTCGCGGGTGCCGTGCATCACCGCGCGCACCGCCGAGAGCGGCACTTCCAGGCTGGTGAGGTGAAACGGGCGTATCAGCGCGAAGCAGGGGCCGGGCCCGACCTTGAGGTCGGCCATGCGCTCGGTCACCCGGTCATGGCGCGGCTTGACGATGCAGAACACGCCGGGCGCCACGCCCTTGCCGAGGGTGAAGTCCACCACGCCGGAGCGCGAGAGGATGCCGCCATCCTCCTTGGTGCACAGCACCTGCGCCAGCACGTCGCGGTCCGCCGCCGGGCCGTGCATGCCCGGCACGTCGGGCACCAGCCCGGTGGCATTGGCGAGCGCGGTCATCTCCACCATGGTCTTGGAGCCATCGACGAACTCGACCAGCATGCGCGGATTCATGTTGCGCGCCTTCGCCTCCGCCTCGAACTCGTCGGGGATGGCGTCGGGCTTGAAAGCGTTGTTCTTGGCCTTGCCGGCGCAGACGATCTCGAAACCGAGAGCCTGCGCGAAGCCGATCAGCTCGATGGTGGCCGCCGGCTCGTCACCTGCCGCCCCGGTGAGCACGACCCCCGCCGCCCGAGCTTCCTGCTTGAGGTAGCGGCCGATTGTGATGTCGGCTTCCACGCTCAGCAGCACCACGTGCTTGCCGTTGCGGATCGCCTCCAGCGAGACCAGCGTGCCGATATTGGGACTGCCGGTGGCGTCGATCACCACGTCGACATGGCCGGAGGCGCACATGGCGCGGTAGTCGTCGGTGATAGCGAAGTGGCCGGCCTCGATGGCGCGGTCGATGGAGGCAGGCGACGAGGCGCTGACGATGTCCTCGCGCCGGTGGCCGGCCATCAGCGCGGCGTCGATGGCGACCTGCGCGTTCAGCTCGACCACCGCGCCAATGCGGACCCCCGGCATGAGGGCGGCCTGCACAATGAGGTCGGTGCCCATCTGGCCGGCGCCGGCGAGGCCGATCGTTACCGGCCCGTGCTTGGCGGTCCACTGTTCCAGTTCGGCGGCGATCCCTGTCCGCACGATCCCGCTTGCACCGAGCATAGTTGCACCGAGCATACGCCCAACCCTTCCCTGAGGCGCGCCTACGCCTTTCGGCGCATGCGTCATTGTTCTTCGGTACTCGACATTTGTTCCGAGGCAAAGGGCGCGCGCGCCGGCATCCCGCGCTTCCGCGTTCAGTAAGTGGCGCCGGCCTCTTCCAGTACCGCTGCGGCGGTGATCTCGTCGGTGATGAAAACGGTGGGGCGCAGCATGCGCAGCGCGGCAAGCGCAGCCCTGGCCTTGCCCGGCCCACCGGAGGTGAGAATGCGCTCCGGGGTGGCCTGCAACGTCTCGATCGGGATCGACATGACGCGGGTGTTGATCGGGTGGTCGACCGGCCGGCCCTCGATGTCGATGAAATTATAGACCACGTCGCCCACCGCGCCGGCGGCGATCAGCGAGGCCCAGTCGGCATCGGAGAAGAAGCCGAAGCGCAGCGAGGTGCTTTCCGATTCCATCTCGCCGACGCTCAACACCACCGCGTCCATCTCACGGGCGAGGGCGTAGACCGTGCCGAGGCCGCAGCGCTCGATCAGCGCCTGCTTGGTCTCGACGCTGTCGACGATGGCGGGGGCGGCGATCAGATGGCAATCGGCCTGGAACAGCCGCGAAAGCTGCCAGGCGAATTCGGAAGGGTTGTACTGCTTGGCCTTGGTGATGCCGCCCAGCAACGAGATGACGGAGAGGTTGGTGACCGCCTTCTCGTCGATGAAGCCGAGCGCGCGCATCAGCGTGCGGCCCCAGCCGAAGCCGATCTTCATGTCGGAGCGGATGAGGTCGGAGATGAACAGCCCGGTGGCCGCCCCTATGGCGCTGGTGGCATCGGCGAAGGGGCCGGAGACCGGGGCCACCACCGCCTCGCGCAGCCCGAACGCCTTCTGCAGGCCCATTTCCAGCCGTGGCAGTTCGGCGATCTCGCGGCTGAGCGAGATTTTCACCTCGTTAAGCTGGCGGGCATCGGCGAGCAGGCGCACCACGGTGACGCGGCCGATGTCCAGCGCCTCGGCGATGGCGCTCTGCGTCATGCCCTCGACATAGTACATCCAGGCCGCGCGCAGCCGCAGCCGTGCCGAGCGCCGGCCGGTCGGGCTCAGATCGGCGAGCGAGGGCGCCTCGCTCAGGCCGTCCGGCCTGGTCGTCGCAGCTCCACCCGACATAAGCACCTCATCGCCCGCATCACGTCTGCGCCTGCTATAGAGGACGCTGGCGCCATCTTCAAACCGGGTTCCACGGCCGGCCCGGAAATCGAGCCGGCGTTACGCAAAAACCCGCTTGTCGCCGGCGCTGGCCTGGCGCACGGTGCCAATCTTGAGGCACGCATGGTTCCGATATGTCCAACACCGATAACACGCTCAAGCTCAAGGACTTTCTCTGCTTCGCGGTCTATTCGGCCAATCACGCCTTCAACCGCGTCTACAAGCCGATGCTGGACCGGCTGGGGCTGACCTATCCGCAATATATCGCCATGGTGACGCTGTGGTCCGAGGAAGGGTTGACCGTTGGCCAGATCGGCGAGCGGGTATTGCTGGAGACCAACACGCTGACCCCTCTGCTCAAGCGGCTGGAGAGCGCCGGGCTGGTGCGCCGGGTGCGCGACGCGGCCGATGAGCGGCAGGTGCGGGTCTATCTCACCGACAAGGGCCGGGCGCTGCGCTGCGAGGCCGAGCGGGTTCCCGCCGAAATGGGCGTGTGCCTCGACCATGATTCGCAGGAACTGCGCCAACTGACCAGCGATCTCAGCCGGCTGCGCGACCGGCTGCTGGCGCGCCTCAAGCCGTAGCGTCGGCCGCTGGCGCAAGCGGTTCCAGCGCGGCTTTGTCCGGCCCGCTCTCCCCCGGGAGTTCGATCTGCCCTTCGATGAAGCGCCGGTGCCGGGCGATCTCGCCGGCGAGAAAGTCGAGGAAGGCCCGCACGCGCGGCGAGTGGCGCAGGTCCGGATGGGTCAGCAGCCACAGATCGGCCGCGTAATCATTGTTCGGCGGCCCCAGCCGCACCAGCGAGGGCCGGGCATCGCCGATCAGGCACGGCAGGTGGCCGATGCCGATGCCGGCCTCCACCGCCTCGGCGATGCCGAGCACGCTGTTGATCTTGTAGGCGACCTTGTCGGCGGCGACGTTTTCCTGAACGAACTTGACCGTCTTCAGGGAGCCGAGACTGTCGCCCAGCGACACCCAGTTGCTGGTCTCCAAGTGCTCCGGCGTCACCGCGCGCGGCTCGGGGAAATCGAGGGCACGGCCATACAGCGCCCAGGCGATGCGCGCGACACGCCGGCCGACGAGATTCTCGGGAGGATTGTCGGTGGCACGGATGGCGACGTCGGCGTCGCGCTTGGACAGGTTCAGCGGCTGGTTGCTCAGCACGATGTCGAGCCGCACCTCCGGGTAGCGCTCGCGGAAGGTAGCGAGCATCGGCATCAGCAGGTGGATGAGCAGCGAATCCGGCGTCGTCACGCGCAATTCGCCCGAAGGCGCCGGCTCGCGGCCGGCCAGCTTGCGGCCGACGGCGGTGATCTCCTCGTCCAGCCGGTTGGCCAGCGCCACCATTTCCTCGCCGGCCGGGGTGAGCGCGTAGCCGGTGCGGTGGCGCTCGAACAGCAGCGTGCCGAGTTGGTCCTCGATCTGCTTGAGCCGGCGGAACACCGTGGAATGGTTGACGTTCATCGCCATGGCGGCCGCCGGCAGGCCGCGCGCATCGGCCACCGCCTTGATCAGCCGGAAGTCGTCCCAGCCAAGGTTCTTGAACGGCTCGGCCATGCGTTCCTCACTGGGGTGTCGGCTTAAATCGCTGCGCCGATGCGGGATTTTTCCCTGTCGGCCAGCTTGTCCGCGCGATTGACGATAGCAGCACAGATGAGATTGCGTCAACGCAATTGATAAGGGCTGGCATTGCGTCGTTGCCGGGTTATCTCTTGTCGCAAGGAGAGCGCCGGTTGCGCTCACAAGAGGGCAAGATCATGAACCGCAATGGCATCCATCATGTGACGGCGATCGCCGGCAATGCGCGCCGCAATGTCGAGTTCTACACCCGTACGCTCGGCCTGCGGCTGGTGAAGAAGACCGTGAACTTTGACGATCCCGGCACCTACCACCTCTATTACGGCGACGAGGTCGGCGCGCCCGGCACCATCCTCACCTTCTTTCCGTGGGACCATGTCGCGCCCGGCCGGCTCGGTATCGGCGAGGCGCAAGAGACCGCGTTCCGCGTGCCGGAAGGTTCCATCGGTTACTGGACACAGCGCTTTGTCGAGAAGGGCGTGGCGCACAGCGCGCCGGTGAAGCGCTTCGGCGAGAGCGTGCTGGCCTTCAAGGACCCGCACGGCATGCGCCTCGCGCTGGTCGGTGTGCCCGGCGCCGAGAACGAGACGGCCTGGCTCGGCACCGACGTTCCCGCTGAGAACGCCATTCGCGGCTTTCACAGCGTGAACCTGCTGCTGGCCGAGGCGGCGCCCACCGGCGCCATCCTGACCGATGTGTTCGGCTTCTCCGAGATTGGCCGCGAAGGCTCGCTGGTACGCTTCAAGGCGGAGGGTACGGAGGTCGGAGGAATCGTGGACATCCATGAGGCCGGCGGCTTCCTGCCCGCCCGCATGGGCGGCGGTTCGGTGCACCACATCGCCTTCCGCGCCGCCGATGACGCGGCCGAGTTCGCCATGGTGAAGAAACTGGCGGAGAACCACGGCATCGCCACCACGGAGCAGAAGGACCGCAACTACTTCCGGTCCATCTACTTCCGCGAGCCCGGCCACGTCCTGTTCGAGATCGCTACCGACATTCCCGGCTTCGCGGCCGACGAGCCGGCGGCGACCCTCGGCGAAGCACTGAAGCTGCCGGACTTCCTTGAGAAGCGCCGCAGCCAGATAGAGGCCGTGCTGCCCGAGCTCGCGTGAACCGACGGCGCCGCCCTTGAATCGGGCGGCGCCACCCACGCCTTGTCGCTTCCCCTCATGGCCGGGCTTGACCCGGCCACCCGGGAATGCGCCCCGCGCTCGCTGGGACGTTAGATCCCCGAGTCACGCCGGGATGAGGGAAATATTGGTTTGGGCCCGAACTCTCAGGAGGCCGTCATGACCGACGCCGCGCTTTCCTTCGTGCATCGCTTTGAGCCTGCCACCCGGCAGGATGCTCCCCCTCTGCTGCTGCTCCACGGCACCGGCGGCGACGAGAACGACCTGATCCCGCTCGGCGACATGATCTCGCCGGGCTCCGCGCTGCTGTCGCCGCGTGGAAAAGTGCTGGAAGGCGGGATGCCGCGCTTCTTCCGTCGCCTGCGCGAGGGCGTGTTCGACGAGGACGATTTGCGCGCTCGTGCCGCCGAACTCGCCGGCTTCATCGCGCAGGCGCGGGCGGCCTACGGGCTCGCCGCGCCCATCGCGGTGGGGTTCTCCAACGGCGCCAACATCGCCGCCGCGCTGTTGCTGACGCAACCGGGCGTGCTCGCCGCTGCCGTGCTGATGCGGGCCATGGTGCCGCTCGCCAACCCGCCGGCGGCCGATCTTGCAGGCAACCGCGTGCTGCTGCTTTCGGGAGCGTTGGACCCCATCGTGCCGGAAGAGAATGCCGCCCGTCTCGCCGGGCAGTTGCGGGCGGCCGGGGCCGACCTCGACCACCGCGTGCTGCCGGCCGGACATGGCCTCTCGCAAGCCGACCTGACGCTCGCCCGCCAGTGGATCGAGGCCCCTGCGCGATCCGCGGCGTAGGGGCGGCGGAACCGGATGCCTCCCGGCGCATTGCTGCCTTGCTGCGGGTGCTTCACACTGCGCAAGGCAGCGGACCTGTGCGGCGGAGGTAGGGGATGCGTTGGGAAGATTTCCGGCGGAGCCGTAATGTCGAGGACCGGCGCGGGCAGGGCGGTGGCCTTGGCGGCCGGCTTGGCGGCGGCGGTATGGGACGTGGCGGGCTCGGCATTGGCGGGCTGATCATCGTCGGCCTCATCGCCTGGGCCACCGGCATCAACCCGGCGGTGCTCATCGGCGGTGCCGAAATACTGCTGGGCGATGGCAGCAGCACCAGCCAGCAGACATCGCCGCAGGGCCAGAACGCGCCGGCGCGCACGCTCAGCACCGAGGACCAGAAGCTCGGCGACTTCGCGGCCGTCGTGCTGGCCCAGACCGAAGATGTGTGGACCCCACTGTTCAAGGGCGAGGGCTCGGCCTATCGCGAGCCGGGCTTGGTGCTGTTTTCCGGCGCCACCCGCTCGGCTTGCGGCTCGGCCAATTCCGCAGTCGGGCCGTTCTACTGCCCGCGCGACCAGAAGATCTATCTCGACACCGCCTTCTTCACCGAGCTGAACAAGCGCTTCAACGCGCCGGGCGATTTCGCTGCCGCCTATGTCATCGCCCACGAGGTCGGCCACCATGTGGAGAACCAGATCGGCTTGCTCGAACAAGTGCAGACGCGCCAGCGCCAGGCTTCGCCCACTGAGGCCAACGCGCTCTCGGTGCGGGTCGAACTGATGGCCGACTGCCTCGCCGGGGTGTGGGCGCACCACGCCAATGCGCAGTGGCGTATTCTCGAAGACGGCGATATCGAGGAGGCAATGAACGCGGCCGCCGCCATAGGCGACGACCGCCTGCAAAAGCGCCAGCAGGGCTATGTGGTGCCCGACAGCTTCACCCACGGCACCTCCGCCCAGCGGGTAAAGTGGTTCAAGCAAGGGCTCGACAAGGGCTCGCTGAAGCAGTGCAACACCTTCCAGGGCGCCATTTGAACGTGCCCCGCGCAAAGGCCGACCTATGATGCCGGACACAAGTGAAACGCCGTTCGTGCCGCTTTCCATCGCGGTGCTGACCATTTCGGACACACGAACACAGGCCGATGACCGTTCCGGCAACACGCTGGTCGAGCGCATCGCACAGGCCGGCCACGCGCTCGCCGCCCGCGCCATCGTGGCCGATGATATCGAGGCGATCCGGGCGCAGGTTTCCGGCTGGATCGCTGATGCGGGCGTCGATGTCGTGATCACGACAGGTGGCACCGGCTTCACCGGCCGCGACGTGACCCCCGAAGCGGTGGAACCGCTGTTCGAGAAGCGCATGGAAGGCTTCTCGACCGTGTTCCACATGGTGTCCTTCGGCAAGATCGGCACCTCGACCCTGCAGAGCCGCGCCACCGCCGGCGTCGCCAATTCCACCTATGTCTTCTGTCTTCCGGGCTCGCCGGGTGCCTGTCGCGACGGGTGGGACGAAATCCTCGTCCACCAGCTCGACATCCGCCACAAGCCTTGCAATTTCGTCGAGATCCTTCCCCGACTCGACGAGCACCTCAAGCGCGGCAAGCTGCGCGCGCCGGTAGGCTGACGTCAGCCTCCATCCGGCAGCAGGATTTGCGAGCGCAGCAAGATCAGTCGCTTGCGCCCCACCCGCGCCAGCAGGCGGCGATCTGCGTGCGGCCCCGGTGTATGGCCTCCCAGCGCGTCATAGAGCCGGCGATGGACCAGCAGTCCCTGTTCCGGGCGCGGCCGGCCGGTGATGGCGTGGCGCATCACGGCGGCGGCTTCCCGCACCCGCGGCGAGACGCCGAACCCGTCCAGCGCCAGCCGGAAGGTGGCCGCCCGCCGCTCGGTGGCGCCGGTCCGCTCGACCTGGTCGGTGAAATTGCGCACCTCGCGCGACCAGCCTTCCTGCAACAGGCCGGTTGGTTCCAGGAAAAGCAGCCAGGAAGCCCGCGCCGCCGCAGCCCCCTGGCGCAGCCGCGCCCCGTGATCGGCCGGTCCGGCCAGATACTCGCAGCCGGCGGCGTCGGCGATTTCGGCGACGTCTCCAGACATCGCCGAATCGACCAGCAGCACTTCGCGCACCAGCCCGGCGGCGGCGCCCGGCACCAGCGAGGCGAGGGTTGGAATCAGCCGCTTGGCGCCCGTACCTGTGGGAATGACGACCGAGATCACGCCGTGGCCACCCTTGATGATCCGGGTCTGGAGAAGGCCGGGAAGGCGTCCCGGGCCTGACGGAGAAAGCCTTTCCTGCCTATCGCACCGTTTTGCGCCCGTACAGCCCGGCTGTCGCAATTCAGTCAATGTTCTTGATATGTTCTCAAGGCTGCGTTAGAGAGAAAGTCTGCGCTGGAGATTCTGCCATGCAACGCACCGCTTCCGATCAGCCCTCCGGCCCACTCCTGCCCCCTGCCGCTCCCCGGCATCTGGGACGGCTGGCGCAGCAGCGCCGTGACGCCCGCGCGCAGGAGCGGGCGGAGGTCGCCCGTGACCTCACCGGCCTGTCCGATATCGACGCGGTTGCGCCTCCGCCCATGCCGGACTGGATGGTGGAGGAGAATCGCCGGCGCGGGCGGGGCGCCCTGTCCAATGCGGCCGGCCGCTTCGAGCCGCACAGCCGGGAACGTTTCGACGATGGCTGGCAGGGGCTGGACGATCTGCCGCCCTTCCGCACCAGCGTGACGGTGGAGAAGCCGCGAACCATCATCAACCGCAATGAATCTCCCGATGTCGGTTTCGATCGCTCGATCAACCCCTATCGCGGCTGCGAGCATGGCTGTGTCTATTGTTTCGCGCGGCCCACCCACGCCTATCAGGGCCTTTCGGCCGGGCTGGATTTCGAGACAAAGCTGTTCGCCAAGCCGGACGCGCCGGAGCTTCTCGCCAAGGAACTGTCGAAGCCGGGCTATGAGCCGCGCACCATCGCGCTTGGCATCAATACGGACGGCTACCAGCCGATCGAGCGCGAATGGCGGCTCACCCGGCGCATCCTGGAAGTGCTGCGCGATTTCGGCCATCCGGTCGGCATTGTCACCAAATCGGCGCTGGTGGTGCGCGACCTCGATATTCTTGGCCCCATGGCGGAGAAAGGGTTGGTCAAGGTGGCGCTGTCCATCACCACGCTCGATGCCAAGCTGGCGCGGATCATGGAGCCGCGTGCGGCGACGCCGCAACTCCGTCTGGACACGCTGCGCCGGCTTTCCGAGGCGGGCGTGCCGACCGCCGTGCTGGTGGCGCCGGTGATCCCTGCCGTCACCGACGCGGAACTGGAGCGCATTCTCGATGCGGCGGTGGCTGCGGGCGCGTCGGAAGCGGGCTATGTCATGCTGCGGGTGCCGCTGGAAATTCGCGACCTCTTTCGCGAATGGTTGCTTGCTCATTTTCCCGACCGTTACCGCCATGTGCTTTCGCTGCTGAAGGAACTGCATGGCGGGCGCGAGTATGATTCGACCTTCGGCCAGCGCATGACGGGCACCGGCCCCTATGCCTGGACGCTGGCGCGGCGCTTCGAGATCGCCAGCGAGCGGCTCGGGCTCAACCGCCGCCATATCCGCCTGACCACCCGCCATTTCACCCGCCCGCCGCAGAAGGGCGAGCAATTGTCGTTGTTTGGAGAAGCCATATGAGCGGGCAGGGCGATATGGAGCGGGACGAGCAGGAAGCCGGCGTGGCGGCGGGTGCTCTGGCGACCGAACCGAAGGCGATGGCACGCGCAATGCCGCCTCTGCGGCTCTCGCTGGTGACGCTTGGCGTGGCCGATCTCACGCGGGCGGTGGCCTTCTATGCGGCGCTGGGGCTGGAGCGGCGGGTGAAGGAGGCCACGGGCGCCGCCTTCTTCGATGCCGGCGGCGTGGTGCTCTCGCTCTATCCGCGTACCGAGCTTGCCGCCGATGCCGGCGTGCTGGCGGGCCGCCCCGGGGCGTTCGGCGGCATCGCTCTGGCGTGCAACCGGACAAGCCGGTCGGAGGTCGACACCACGCTGATCCGCGCGGTGGCGGCGGGCGGGCGGGCGCTGCGGCCCGCGCAGCCGACGTTCTGGGGCGGCTATTCCGGTTATGTCGCCGATCCCGACGGGCACCCCTGGGAGATCGCCCACAATCCCGGTTTCCCCTTCGACGCCGCCGGCCGCATCGTCCTGCCGGAGTGATGGCGATCCCCGCGGAGGGCTATCGGGTTTGAACGGAAAGGACGCCACGAAGCGGCGGGAGCCGGACTGTGTCACGGGCCGCGCTTGCCATGCGGGGGCCTGCCGCTGCTGTCGCCGGGGCTGCCGTCGGGAAGAGCGGCAATATCGGTCCAGGAATGACCACGCGCCGGGCGTCCACTCCAGCGACGGGCGTTGTGGCGGGTGCTACCCGCCCGTCCCGACGCCAGCCGTGCAACCGGAGGCACGGGGTGAGGGGCGCGACGTCGGCGAGAAGGCCCGCCGGCGCAAAGGTCCGCCGGCGCAAAGGTCCGCCGGCTCCATGGCTTGGGGTCGGTTTGAAAAACCCCTTGTAGGCGGTCATTCCGGCCGCAGCTGAAGGCCGAAAGCCGGGATTTTCTACCTGGAACCGCCGTTGGCTTGGATAGGAACTGCGGTCCACCCGGCAAGATGCGTGTGATGAAATGTCCAAACGGACTACTTGAGCACGCGCCAACAGCGCGCATCGCAAGGTGATCGGTTAGTTTCTCTATCTGTAGTCGATCATCAGCTTACCGATCGGATTGCTCAAATCCGCACAGATCGCGCTGCGGCGCAGCCGCACCCTCGAAGCGTGTGCCGGGGCGGGGGCAGGGCGCAGACGCCGCCCCGCCTGTCACGCGGTTCCCCATTTTGCGGCGGTCGGCTGCAAGCGGCCGAGTGTCGGCGACCTGCGACCTGCGACCCGCTGGCGCTGAACTTCGCACCGAACTGTCGAAGATCGTCCCCGGCCGCGTCTCCACCGAAGTGGATGCCGACCCCTCCAAACACGGCCTGGCAGGTACGCGATACCGTCCGCGCGTGACGTGCCTGTCGGGCGCGCGGCAACCCTTGAATGCCCGGCGCGCGGCCGCGCCGGGCGAAGGGTCATTTCCGTGGTTGGCCACCTAGGCCCCGACGGCCGGGCGTCAGTTGGCGCCGAGCAGCGGCGCCAGTTCCTTGTCGAGCTGTTCCGGGCTCAGGGCGCCGGACACCTTCTTGCCGTTGATGAAGAAGGTGGGGGTGGAATCGATGCCGAAATCGGTGGCGCCGCGCTTGGCGACTTCGTCGATCTGGCCGGCCAGCGCGGTGTCGTTGAGGCAGGTGTTGAACTGTTCCTCGGTCATGCCACTCTGCTTGGCAATCGCGAGGAGGGCCTGCGCCGGATTGTTCGAGAACGCCCAGTTCTTCTGGGTCTCGAACAGCGTGTCGGTCATCGGGTAGTATTTTCCCTCGCCGCCGCAGCGCGCCAGCATGAAGGCCGCCTTGGCGACGATGTCGAGCGGGAACTCGCGCAGGATGAAGCGCACCTTGCCGGTGTCGATGTATTTTTCCTTCATCACCGGATAGGTGGTCTCGTGGAAATGCGCGCAGTGGCCACAGGTCAGCGAGGCATATTCGACGATTGTGACCGGGGCATCCGCCTTGCCGAGCACCTGGTCGGGCAGGGCGCCCGGCGCCATCAGCTTCTCGGTGTCGACGGTCTGCGCTTCCGCGCGGCCAATCAGGCTACCGCCCAGCGCCTTGAAGGCGGCGAGTGTGAGGGCGAGGGCGCCTATACTTTCGAGGAAGCGACGGCGGTCGATCATTGTCGGTCTCCAGAACCAGCCGGACGTTCGCGCCCGCCTTGAATGCCTGTGTGTTTTATCCGCGTCTTGCGTCTGTCTCTAGCGCCTACAACCCGCACGCCGTTCTGGCAACGGGGCGGCGCCACCCCGCCCCTCACCGCTGCGTGAAACCGGGACGGTGGCTGCGTGCCTTTTCGCTGACCTTGCCGCGCGTCTCGCGCGTCACCAACGCGCCGAGCCGCGCCAAAGCGGTGGCCAGCGCATCGTCCTCGAACGCGCCGGCGGTGGCGGCGATCCTCTGCTGGGCGGCGCTGAATTCCGCCGGGTCGGGTTCCAGAAAGCGGAAGCGCGGGCGCGGGCGCGGCACCGGCCCCTGTTTCAGCGCCAGCCGGCCGATGCAGCGCCAGCCAAAATAGCGGTTCACACGGTCGATGACGATCGGCGCGTCGTGCTGCAGTTCGATGGCGAAGCCGCCTTCGACCCGCACATGCAGCACGCCCGGCTCGCCGCTGTCCGGCCGCGAGGGCCAGGCGAGCTTTATCGGGACCGCCCGCGCCGCGAGCGCCTCGCCGACAATATCGGCCCAGCGGGTGACGATCTCCACCGAGGCGAGGCCGCGCTGGCGGCAGCTCTCGGCGATGGTGCCGTCGATCAGGTCGGCAAGCGGGCGGGGTCGGGAACGCGGGGCCATCACACTCTCGTCTTGCCCGGCGGGGCTGAAGCGGCCACGGTGCGGGAATTGTGCCTGAGGATCGCATGCCTGCCGCTACCAATCCAGCCGTCGCCAAAGCCGCGCTTGCGCCGCCCGATCCGGGCGTGCTGCTCGCCTGGTATGATCGCCACCAGCGCCGCCTGCCGTGGCGCGCCCCGCCGGGCGCGAGGCAGGACCCCTACCGGGTGTTCCTGTCGGAAATCATGCTGCAACAGACCACCGTGGTGACGGTCGCTCCTTATTACGAAGCGTTCCTGCGCCGCTGGCCGAGCGTCGAGGCGCTGGCACGCGCGCCGCTAGCTGAGGTGCTTTCCGCTTGGGCGGGGCTCGGCTATTACGCCCGTGCCCGCAATCTTCACGCCTGTGCCAAGGCGGTGGCCGAACGCCATGGCGGGCAGTTTCCGGCCGATGAGACGGCGCTCCTCGCTTTGCCGGGCATCGGCCCCTATACGGCGGCCGCCATCGCCTCCATCGCTTTCGAGCGCCGTGCCGCGCCGGTGGACGGAAACTGGGAGCGGGTGCTGGCGCGGCTCTTCGCCGTGTCCGATCCGCTGCCGAAGGCACGGCCGAAGCTGCGGGCGCTGGCGCTCACCTTGCTGCCGCAGGCGCGTTATGGCGATTTCGCCCAGGCAATGATGGACCTCGGCGCCACCATCTGCACGCCGCGCAAGCCCGCTTGCGTCCTGTGCCCGTGGCAAAGCCCTTGCTCCGCCCGGGCCGAGGGCGCGCCCGAGCGCTACCCGGTCAAGGCGGCGAAGGTGGCGCGGCCTACCCGCCAAGGTGTTGCTTTCCTCGCGGTGCGGGCGGATGGCGCTGTGCTGGTGCGCTCGCGTGCGCCAAAGGGGCTGCTCGGGGGCATGAGCGAGGTGCCCTCCACCCCGTGGGAGCCGAACGGCGTCGCTCATCCCGGCGCGCACGCCCCGCTCCAGGCGACGTGGACGGCGCTCAACGCCACCGTCACTCATGTGTTCAGCCATTTTGCGCTGGAATTACAGCTGTGGAGGGCGGATGTGCCGGCCGGTGCGCCTGCTCCGGACGGGCATCGCTGGGTTACAGCGCACGACGTTGACGCCGAGGCGTTTCCGAGTGTCATGCGCAAGGTACTGGCCCACGCCCAGCCGTTTTTCATCGACCCCGAATGAACCTTCGGCCGCCTCGCTCGTTATTCCTGCAAGCCGCAACAGAGCGGATTGGAACAGGAGATGACGACCATGGGTAGCACGATGGACAAGGCCAAGGGCATGGGCAACGAGGCTGTCGGCAACGTGAAGCAGGGCATTGGCAAGATGACCGATTCCGAGCGTCTTCAGGCCGAGGGCAAGGCCCAGGAGCTGAAGGGCGAGGCCCAGCAGGCCAAGGGCGAGATCAAGGATGCGGTCAAGAAGGCCGGCAATCTCTGACTTTTTTGCACCTGAGATAACGAGGCCGCCCATCCGGGCGGCCTTTTTTATTGCGGGGCACCCCGGCGGACCAGCGCGGCCCGTCTATTCCGCTGCCATCGCCATTTCCGAGCGCACCACGGCGCGCAGCGTGTCGATCGGCTTGAGCCCCTCGCGCGTCGCGATGTGCCAGTAGGTCCAGCCATTGCACGCCTCCAGGCCCTGGGCGAGGGCGCCGGCGCGGTGGATCGAGCCGATCTGGCCGAGGCCTGGGGCGGTTTCCAGAGACAATGTGCCATCGGCGCGCACCATGGCCCGCACCTTCGCCTTGGCATCGGTAAGCTGGGTGCCGGGGGTGAGCAGGCCGCGTTCGACCAGCGAATTAAAGGCGATGCGCGGCGCCTCGCGGGCGGTGGGCGCGGGAATGAGCGCGAGATCGGGCAACGGCTCCACCGCGTCGATGCGCGCCTGTGCGGCGTCGGCATAGGTGGCGTCGCGCTCGATGCCAATGAAATGCCGGCCCAGCCGCTTGGCCACCGCTGCCGTGGTGCCCGAGCCGAGGAAGGGGTCCAGGATCACGTCGCCGGGCTTTGAGGCTGCGAGGATGACGCGGGCCAGCAGCGCCTCCGGCTTCTGGGTGGGGTGCACCTTGTGGCCGTCCGCGTCCTTCAGCCGCTCATGGCCCGAGCAGATCGGGAACAGCCAGTCGGAGCGCATCTGCACATCCTCGTTGGCCGCTTTCAGCGCCTCGTAATTGAAGGTGTAGCCTTTCGCTTCGGGCTCGCGTGCCGCCCAGATCAGCGTCTCATGGGCATTGGTGAAGCGCCGGCCACGGAAATTCGGCATCGGGTTGGTCTTGCGCCAGACGATGTCGTTGAGGATCCAAAAATCGAGGTCCTGCAACAGCGCGCCGACGCGAAAAATGTTGTGGTAGGAGCCGATCACCCACAGCGTGCCGGTGGGCTTGAGCACCCTTCGCACCGCCAGCAGCCAGGCGCGGGTGAAGGCGTCGTAGGCCTCGAAACTGTCGAACTTGTCCCAGGCGTCGTCCACCGCGTCGACCCGGCTGTCGTCGGGGCGCTTCAATTCGCCCTGAAGCTGGAGATTATAGGGAGGATCGGCGAAGACGAGGTCGACCGAGGCAGCGGGAAGCCGCGACAGGGCAGCGATGCAATCGCCGCGCACAATGCTGTCGAGGGGAAGGTTGGAGGGCAGGCCAGCGGAACGGGCAATGCCGGATCGGGGAGCCCTCGGGGCTTCCCCGTTGCGAACGACCTTCATGAACGCTCTACCCTACTCGTAACGGACGCAACGGAACTCGTGTATCCACAATCTCCGCCGGACAGGGTAAAGACCGGGTAAAGCGATGCCGCCAAAACGTCATTCATCGGTGGAACCGCCCAAGAGTCCTCCCATGAATCCGTCCATGGACCCGGAACGGCCGGGACTTCCCCGTCCCACCGGCGGGGGTCTGCCGCGCTGGCATGGCGACGGGCTGATCGCCCGCTCGCTGCGCTTCACCGCCACGGCGATGGCGCCGATGGTTGCCGGGCTGGTGCTGCACCAGAATTACTGGGTCGGCTATGCGCTGCTCACCTGCATTCTAGGGTTCACGCTCGACACGGGTGGCTCTGCCCGGCATCGCGCGGTGCTCTTTGCCACGGCCGGCCTGGTGGTTCTGGCCGGCGCCTTGCTCGGGGCCGCCGTGGCGGGCCATCTCTGGTTGACGGCTACCGCGCTGGTGGCCACCGCCGCGCTCTATGCGCTGGTGGAGGCGGTTCATCCCAGCGCCGCCTTTGCCGCGCGCTTCTTCTGTCTCGCCACCGCGATCGCCGCGCTGGACGTGCCCTTCCGGCCCGGCGATGTCGGGGTAGTGGTCCTCTTTGCCGCCTATGCCTGGCTGATGTCGGTGGGGTGGGACATGATGACCGGCCTATGGCGGACCTCCACCGCGCCGACGCTGAGCGCCATCGCCGCGCATCTGCGGGCAACGCAGGGGGAACGGCTGCTCTTCGCCGGCATTGTCGCGGTGGCTGTGGCGGCGTCTTTCCTGGTGGGCCGCCTGCTCGGCCTGCCGCACCCGCAATGGGCGGTGTTCGCGGTGGTGATCGTGCTGCGCGACGACACCCATTTCAGCCGCCGGGTGATGGTCGATCTCGCGCTGGGCACGGTGCTGGGGGCGGGGGTGGCCTTTCTCTATGGCGCGCTCGTCACCTCACCGGCCGGGCTGATGGTCGGCCTCACCCTCGCGGCGCTGGTGCGCTGGCCGGGGCAGAAGCTGCACGGCGCGCTGGGCATGGCGGCGATGGCGGCGTTCATCATTCTGCTTCTGCAGCTTGTCGGCACGCTGACGGCCATGCCGATCTATGCCGCTGCCGACCGGGTGGTGGACATCACGCTTGGCTGCGGCTTCGCGCTGGCGGCGCTGGCGGTCAATGCGCGCCTGCGCCTCTGGCTCGGCTGGCCGTCCGCCTGATCCGCACGCGGGAGAGGGCGATTGAACCCTCCAACCGCAACATGTCGTGGATCGCGGCCCGCGCGCCACTTGAACTTGTGGCTGGCGGGCTTCACCCTAGGGACATGAAATTCACCCGCCTGCGTCTCACCGGCTTCAAGACCTTTGTCGAGCCGACCGAAATGCTGATCGAGCCCGGCCTCACCGGCATTGTGGGGCCCAATGGCTGCGGCAAGTCGAACCTTGTCGAGGCCATGCGCTGGGTGATGGGCGAAAGCTCCTACAAGGCCATGCGCGCCGAGGGCATGGACGACGTCATCTTCGGCGGCTCGACCACGCGGCCCTCGCGCAACACCGCCGAGGTGGTGCTGGTTGTCGACAATGCCGACCGCTCGGCCCCGGCCGTGTTCAACGACGCCGACATGCTGGAAATCTCCCGCCGCATCGAGCGCGAGGCGGGTTCCTCCTATCGCATTAACGGGCGCGAGGCGCGCGCGCGCGATGTGCAGATCCTGTTCGCCGACGCCTCCTCCGGTTCGCGCTCGCCCTCCATGGTCCGGCAGGGGCAGATCGGCGAGATCGTCGGCGCCAAGCCGACCGCGCGGCGCCGCCTGCTGGAAGAAGCCGCCGGCGTTGCCGGCCTGCACGCCCGCCGGCACGAGGCGGAGATGCGCCTGCGCGCCGCCGAAACCAACCTGACCCGCCTCGAAGACGTTATCGGCCAGATCACCGGCCAGCTCGACGCGCTGCGCCGCCAGTCGCGGCAGGCGTCCCGCTACCGGGTGCTCTCCGCCGATATCCGCAAGGCCGAGGCGGCGCTGCTCTGGCTGCGCTGGCTGGAAGCGGAGGGGGGGCTTGGCGAGGCCAGCCGGGCGCTTGATCTTGCAGTCCGCGAGGTTGCCGCCCGCACTCTGCAGCAGGGCGAAGCAGCACGCGCTGCAGCCTTGGCGGCCCATGGAATCCCGGCATTGCGCGAGGCTGATGCCGTCGCCGCCGCCACGCTGCAGCGCCTGACATTGGCGCGCGGCGAACTTGATCGCGAGGAAGCCCGCGCCGGTGCCCGCCGCGAGGAACTCGACCGGCGCCTCACCCAGCTTGCCGGCGACATGGAGCGCGAGCGGGCGCTGGAAAAGGATGCCGGCGAGATGCTGGAGCGTCTTGCCCAGGAAGCTGAGGAGCTGGCTTTCGCGCAGGAACAGGCGGCCCAGCTGGAGGACGAGGCGCTCGCGCTCAATGGCGAAGCCGTTGGCCGGCTTTCCGAATCCGAGCGCGCCTTCGCCGATGCCACCGCCGCCAATGCCGAGGCTTCCGCCCGGCGCGGGGCACTGGAGCGGGCGCTGCGCGAGGCGGGCGAGCGCCTGTCCCGCCTCGATCGCGACGCGGAGCAGCTCTCCGGCCAGAAGCGGCAGCTGGAGGCCAATGTCGACGCTGCCCGGCTCGACGAGCGGCGCGAGAAGGCCGAGTTGGCGCAGGAGTCCTTCGTCACCGCCGAGGCGGCGGCGCAGGAGGCCGAGAACGCCCATGCGGGCGCCCGCGCCGCGCTCGACCACGCCCGACGCCCTCTGGCCGACGCCGAAAGGGCCGCCCAGCGGCTGGACACGGAAGCCCGCACGCTGGCCAAGCTGCTTGATGTCGGCACGCCCCGGCGCTGGTCGCCGGTGCTGGATTTCATCGAGGTGGAGCGCGGCTTCGAGGCCGCCCTTGGCGCGGCGCTCGGCGACGATCTCGACGCGCCCTCGGACAGTGCGGCGCCTGTCCACTGGGCGCTGGTCGCTCCGCTCGGCGACGCGCCGCTGCCCGAGGGCGCCGAGCCGCTTGCTGCCCATGTCGTGGCGCCCAAGGTGCTGGCCCGCCGCCTCCATCAGATCGGCGTGGTGGCGCGCGCGGACGGCCCACGCCTCGCCGGACAGCTCAGGAGCGGGCAGCGGCTCGTCTCCCGCGAGGGTGATCTGTGGCGCTGGGACGGCCTTGTGGCCGCCGCCGATGCGCCGACCGCCGCAGCCCGGCGCCTCGCCGAGCGCAACCGGCTGGCCGATGTCGAGGCGCAGCTCGAAGGCGCCCGCGCCGAGGTGGCCCGCCATCGCCGCGCGTTGGAAGCCTCGGAGGCCGCCTTGCGCGCGGCCGGCGCCCGCGAAAACGCTGCCCGCGAGGCCCGTCGCGCCGGCCTGCGCACCATGGAGACCGCGCGCGACGAGCTTGCCCGCGCCGAGCGTGCCGCCGCCGAGCAGACCGCCCGCCTCGCCGCCCTCAGTGCCAATCTGGTGCGCCTTCAGGAAGATCGCAAGATGGCCGCGATCACGCTGGAGGAGGCCCGCGAGGCGATTGCCGACCAGCCCCCACCGGCCGAGGGCGAGGCGCAGCTGGCGGAAATCCGCGCCCGCGTTGCCATGGACCGTGCCGTGCTGGCGGAAACCCGGGTAAGGGCCGATGCGCTGGTGCGCGAGCGCGAGCAGCGCATCCGGCGACTCTCCACCATCGCCGCCGAGCGCGCTTCCTGGGAAGCGCGGGCCGGCGGAACGGGCGAGCGGGTGGCGGCGCTGGAGGCACGCCTGACGGAAGCCGCCGGCGAGCGGGAGGAACTCGACGACGCGCCGGTGCGCTTCGCCGCCCGGCGGCGGGCGCTGCTCGACGAGGTCGCCCGTGCGGAGGCCGCACGCCGCGAGGCGGCCGACCGGCTGGCGAGCGCCGAATCACTGCAGGCGGAGGGTGACAAGCTGGCCCGCGCCACGCTTGACGCACTGGCCGCCGCCCGCGAGGAAAGCGCCCGCGCCGAGGCGCGGGTGGAAGCCGCCCGCCAGCGCCGCGAGGACCTAGCGCGCGAAATCGGCGACGTGCTCGACGGCCCGCCCGAAAGCGCGCGCGAGATCGCCGGCTTCACCCCCGAGGCGGAACTTCCGGTTCTGGCCGAACTCGACCTGCAGCTCGGCCGGCTGAAGGCCGACCGCGAACGCCTCGGTGCCGTTAATCTGCGCGCCGAAGACGAACTGATCGAGATCGAGACCCAGCAGAAAGGCCTGACGGGCGAGCGCGACGACCTGACCGAGGCGATCAAGCGCCTGCGCCAAGGCATTTATGGCCTCAACCGCGAGGCGCGCGAGCGGCTGCAGGTCAGCTTCAACGTCGTCGACGGGCATTTCCGCCAGCTCTTCACCACGCTGTTCGGCGGCGGCGAGGCGCAGCTGGTGCTGACTGATTCGGACGACCCGCTGGAGGCCGGCCTCGACATCATCGCCAAGCCGCCCGGCAAGAAGCCGCAATCGCTCTCCCTGCTCTCCGGCGGTGAGCAGGCGTTGACCGCGATGGCGCTGATCTTCGCCGTTTTCCTCACCAATCCGGCGCCGATCTGCGTGCTGGACGAGGTGGATGCGCCGCTCGACGATTCCAATGTGGAGCGTTTCTGCAACCTGCTCGACGAGATGCGCCGCCTCACCGAGACCCGCTTCGTCACTATCACTCACAACCCGATCACCATGAGCCGGATGAACCGCCTGTTCGGTGTCACCATGGCGGAGCGCGGCGTGTCGAAGCTGGTGTCGGTCGATCTCGCCACTGCCGAGCGCTTTCTCGAGGCGAGCTGAAGGGCCGGCGCGCTGTTTCGGCCGCGATGCTGGCATGCCAAAAACACCGTGGACCCCTTCCCTTAGCGCAGGATGCGGCCAAAACGCCTGCGACAGAGCGTCCTGACTTTGCTTTTATCGAGTTATTACAGCTACTTAAAAGATGTGTTCACATCCTTGACACCCCTAGGAGCGAACACTATGGTGCGCCCGTCTTCGGGGTCGGGAAATCCTTCTCCGGTCAGGCTTGAGTGCGGATGATGGGCGACCGAAAAAACACGGACGACCATGGTGGATCGGCTCAGCCGGACCCGTCGGAGGCTGAACTCTCCGGCCGGCTTCGCGGTCTTGGCAGTGCGCTGGACAAGGTGCAGGCCGAGCGGCAAGCCGAGCAGAGGGCGTCCGCCACGGTGGACCGGACGTCGTCTTCAGCTGGCATGACGCTGGCGTTTCGGCTGGGTGCCGAATTCGTCGCGGGCGTGCTGGTCGGTGCCGGCCTCGGCTGGGCCATCGATCGTTTTCTCGGCATTGCGCCTTGGGGAATGATCGTCTTCATGCTGCTGGGCTTTGGCGCGGGCATCGTGAACATGATGCGCGCGGCGGGGGAAACCGGCCGCAAAAGCCCACCGAAAGGCGGGGCGTGACGAATTCGGTGCCGGCCCTGCGGCGGGCGCCAGATAAACGGACGGTGCCGCTCTCGCGGTGCTTGAGATGGGGACGGGCGCCGACGGCGCCGCGTGTTGAGGGCAGCGACCGGCGATGGCCAGCGGCAGTGTGATCGATCCGATCCATCAGTTCCAGATCATCAAGATCGTGGAATTGGGGCAGCCTGGCGGCATCGAGCTCGCCTTCACCAATTCCGCTGCCTTCATGTTCGGCATCGTGGCGCTGGTGTTCTTCTTCCTCACCTTCGCCACCCGTGGCCGCACTCTGGTTCCCGGGCGCCTGCAGTCGATGGCCGAGCTCTCCTACGAGTTCGTCGCCTCCACCGTGCGCGGTTCGGCGGGCAATGAGGGGATGAAGTTCTTCCCCCTCGTCTTCTCGCTCTTCATCTTCGTGCTGACCGCCAACATGGTGGGGATGATCCCCTATGCCTTCACCGTCACCAGCCATCTGATCGTTACCGCCGCGCTGGCGCTGGTGGTCATCCTGACGGTCATCATCTACGGCTTCGTGCGCCACGGCACCCACTTCCTGCACCTGTTCGTCCCCTCGGGCGTGCCGGCCTTCCTGTTGCCCTTCATGGTCGTGATCGAGGTCATCTCGTTCCTCTCGCGTCCCATCAGCCTTTCGCTGCGTCTCTTCGCCAACATGCTGGCGGGCCATATCGCCATGAAGGTGTTCGCCGGCTTCATCGTGATGATGACGGCGTCGGGCGTCGTCGGTTGGTTCGGCGCGGTACTGCCGCTCGCCATGGTGGTGGCGCTGACGGCCCTCGAATTCCTGGTCGCCGCCCTGCAAGCCTATGTGTTCGCGGTGCTGACCTGCATCTATCTCAACGACGCGCTGCACCCCGGTCACTGAGCCGCGCGTCGCGGGAAGCTCATCCAGCCATTCAACCAATCTGACTATTCCAACAGGAGAAGATCATGGAAGCGGAAGCCGCCAAGTTCCTCGGCGCCGGTCTCGCCACGCTCGGCATGGGTCTCGCCGCCATCGGCGTCGGCACCATTTTCGGCAATTTCCTCTCGGGCGCCCTGCGCAACCCGTCGGCGGCCGATGGCCAGTTCGCTCGTGCCTTCATCGGCGCGGCGCTCGCCGAAGGTCTGGGCATCTTCTCGCTCGTCGTCGCCCTCGTCCTCCTCTTCGTGGTCTGATGCCTCACCCGGCTGCGCGGGCCCCAGCGGGCCTGCGCAGCCGGGATGAGATGCACTCAGCAGTGATCGAGGAAGTCTGAACCCATGTCCGAGCCCCACGGTCCGGCCGCTATCATTGTCGCCCAGGCGTCGCCCGGCACCCTGCCGGCCGCGAGTGGTGTGGAGATTGCCGTGCCCGCAGCAGAAGCACACGGTAGCAACTTCCCCCCCTTCGACGTTCACACCTTTCCCTCGCAGCTCCTCTGGCTGGTGATCGCGTTTGCCGCGCTCTACCTGCTGATGAGCCGCGTGGCCCTGCCGCGCATCGCCACCATCCTCGAAGAACGGCATGACCGCATTGCCGACGACATCGAGGAAGCTGGCAAGCTGAAGGCGGAAAGCGAAGCGGCGGCCGAGGCCTATGAAACGGCGCTCGCCAGCGCCCGCGCCAAGGCCCATGGCATCGCTACCGAGACGCGCGACACGTTGGCGGCGGAAGCCGAGACGCGCCGCAAGTCGCTGGAGGCCGACCTGAACGTCAAGCTGGCGGCGGCCGAAGTGCAGATCGCCGCCACCAAGACAGCGGCCATGGCCAATGTCCGCGGCATCGCCGTCGAGGCGGCCGGCACCATCGTCAATACGCTGATCGGCGCCACGCCCGCGCCGGGCGCCGTCGAAGAGGCGGTCGACACCGCCATCAAGGGCTGAGGAGCGCACCATGGGTAGCGATACTTTCTGGGTCGCCGTCGCCTTCGTGATCTTCTTTCTCCTGCTGGCCAAGGCAGGAGCCTTCTCGGGCATGGTTTCCAAGCTCGACGCGCGCGGCGACCGCATCCGGCACGAGCTGGAAGAGGCGCGCCGGCTGAAGGAAGAGGCGCAGAAGCTCGTCGCCGAGTATAAGCGTCGCCAGCGCGAGGCCGAGGAAGAGGCTGAGGCGATCATCACCACCGCCAAGGCCGAGGCCGAGCGCCTTGCCGCCGAGACCAAGCAGAAGCTGGAGGACCTCATCGTTCGCCGCACCAAAATGGCCGAGCAGAAGATCGCTCAGGCCGAGGCGCAGGCGCTCGCCGAGGTTAAGGCCGCCGCCGCCGATGCGGCGGTGAAGGCTTCGGAACTCCTGCTGACCACCCAGCTTGTCGGCAGCGCCGCCGACCGGGTCCTCGACGCGGCCGTGGCCGAAGTAACGTCGAAGCTCAACTGAGCGTCCGATCCTGCGAAACGACAAAAGCCCGGCTCAGGCCGGGCTTTTTCTTGTTGGCCTAGCGGTGCTAAGGTGCCCGTTGCGACGGGGCGGGGGCGACGGATGGCCGAATTCTGGGTGTATGAGAACCTGACGCATGGCTATGCACGGGTCCATCGGCGCAGTTGCTGCATGTGCAATAACGGGCGTGGCGTTCACGCAGACGGTTCCGGGCCCAGTGGCCGCTGGCACGCGGCGGACACGCGCGAACAGGCGCTGGTTCTCGCCCAGCAACTGGGCCAGCCGGCGATCGCCGATTGCGCGATCTGCGCCAGCTGAGAGCGGCGCCGCTTGCGTCGGCGCCCGTTATCCGGGCCTCAGCTGGTCCAGCGGCGAGGGCGGTAGAAGGTGTGCTCGCCGATGCGGTCGAGCTTGCGCATCTCGCGGATCCAGTAGGGGCGAACCGAACGAGCATGGTAATGCGTCGCCCGGCCGACCTTCGGGTCCCAGACGCGCCCTTCCAGCATGTCGCCGGCAATCTCCCTCGCCTGCTTCCACAGCTCCGGCTCCGTCACCACGTCGCGGACCCTGTCGCAGGCGAAGGTGAACTGGCAGGCGAGCCGACGATGGGCGTTCTGGTAGACGGCGCGGCAGATGTCGGCGGGGTAATAGCCGGAGAAAACGCGGTTCATCACCACCTGCGCCACGGCAACCTGCCCGCGTAGCGGTTCGCCTCGGCTTTCGAAATAGACCGCCTCGGCAAGGCACTTTTCCGCCCGTTCGCGCCGCTTGCCGGCGAGGCCAAGCCGCTCGGCCGGCGAAGGCCCTTCGGTGACGCGTTGGAGGTCGTCCTCTGCCTTCGGCGCGTCCGTGGTGCCGCTGTCGCCCGCCGGCAACGCGCTCATGTGCAGGAAGGGCTGGGGCGGCAGGGCCGTTTCGTCCAGCCCGAAGATGAAGGCGTTCTGGCGATAGAGCGGAAGGGCCGGATCGCTTTCATACGAGGACGCGGGCGCGGTCCCGGCGCCGTCCAGCGCTGCGGCCAGCGCGCCGTCGCCGGGCACGCGGATTTCGGTCTCGCGGGCATCGAGGCCTGGACCATCCAGCTCCAGCTGGGCGGGGTCGCCGGTCGGGTCGCCGGCCGCTACGGCGTAAAGCCCATCCCCCGGTGCGGCGGCGAGTTCGGCGTTGTCGTCGTCTTCCAGTGGATCGGTGCCGGTGCCGGCGAAGCTGGCCGGTTCCGTGCCGATGCCGGCGCCGTGCGTGGTGCCGGTTCCGGTGCCGGCACCGGCGAGGCTCGCCGGCGTGGCCACGCCGGAGACGGCGAGCGGGTCGGCATCGAGCGGTGCCGCCGACTTGAGTGCCAGCCTGTCCGCCTTGGCGGTGCGGTTGATGTCGACCGCCAGGGCAGCCGGCGGCGGGATGGTGATCTCGGAAGGGGCGAGCAGGGCGGAACGCGACGGCCAAGAGAAGGTGGAGGCCTTCAGCAGATGCACCGGCTCGCCGAGGATGGAGATGCGGACCCGCTCGGCAACGCCGGGCTGGCCCGTCAGGCGGCTCCGCACGTCCTGCAGGCCAATGGCGGAGGAGCCAACGAAGAGGAGCGCCAGCGCGGTGGCGCCGGTCTTCCCCACACTCCGAACGCGCGTTGAGATTCGCATGTTCACCCGACGCCTACGCACCATCACGCAACAGAACCCGCCGCTGCGTGCTTCCCTGGTCACAGGCAAGAGCGGACGCATCCGGCCATCCAGTTGTCGCGCATTAACCTTGCCCGAGCGTTAATGCCGCTACGGCAATGGGCGAAGAAGCTGGAATTGCGTCATTCAGTCGGGGCGCGGGGCGGCGGCCCGGCGCAGGCGGTCGGCTATCGCTTCGCCAAGCCCGTGACGGGGCAGCGGCACTACGGCGATGCCGCCTGCGCCGCCGGCGTCGAGTTCGCGCAGCAGGGCGAACAGGCGGGATGCCGCCTCGACGAGGTCGCCGGACGGGCTGAGGTCGCGCACCAGCGCCGCCGCCTCGCTGCCGGGCGGGCGGGCGCCCGCGAAGGTCAGTAGCGTCTCGCCGGGCTGGACATGGTGAACGTCGAGCCGCACGGGCACGGAGGGGGCATAATGGGAGGCGAGCATGCCGGGAGCGAGCGGCGCGGTCTGCGAGCCGGCGGTTTCGAGCGATGGCGCGGTGTCTGCCAAAGGGAAGCCGAGCGCCGCCTCGATCGCCTCGCGCGGCAGCCCGCCGGGGCGCAGCAACACCGGCGTGCTGCCGGTGCAGTCCATAATTGTCGATTCCACCCCGACCGCGCAGGGCCCGGCGTCCAGGATCAGGTCGATGCGGCCGTCGAGATCGGCGCGGACATGGTCGGCGGTGGTGGGCGACACATGGCCGGAGCGGTTGGCGCTGGGAGCGGCAATGGGCCGCCCGGAAGCCGCCAGCACCGCCTGCGCCACCGGGTGGGCAGGGATTCGAATGGCGACGCTGGCAAGGCCGGCGCGGGCCAGTTCGCTTGTAGCGCCCTCAAGGGCGGGCACCACAAGCGTCAGCGGTCCCGGCCAGAAGCGGGCAGCGAGCGTCTCGGCGGCCGGGGTGAGGATGCCGACACGCCGCGCTGCCGCGATGTCGGGGACATGGGCGATGAGCGGGTTGAAGCTCGGCCGGCCCTTGGCGGCATAGAGACTGGCGACGGCGAGAGGATCGGTCGCGTCGCAGCCGAGGCCGTAGACGGTCTCGGTCGGCAGCGCCACCAGCGCGCCGGCCCGCAGAAGGCGTGCGGCTTCGGCGATGCCGGCCGCGTCCGACGGCAGCACCCGGGTCGCTCGCACCCGCATTTCCGCCCCGTCGCTGGTTTTCTCGGCCACCGCTTGCATCTCCCGCTCAGGCGCGCTCCGATAGGATGTCCCGTCGTGCCGGTCAACGGTGGGCTCGGTGAGGCAGTCGTGCCAGTCCGCACGGGAATCGGCGGGCTCAGGCTGGCCCCGCGCGGCAGCGTGGCATATCGTCCACCAGCCGCCGGGCGAGGACAGCCAACGGCCGGAACGACCAAAAGACGCCAAAGGACCCCCATGACCACATTGCTGATCGCGCACGACGCGTGCCTCGAACACCTCACGCCCTCCGGCCACCCCGAACGCCCCGACCGGGTGCGGGTGCTCAACCGGGTGTTCGAGGGCGAGCAGTTCGCCACGCTGGCGCGCGAGCAGGCGCCGGTGGCGGCGCGCGAGGATATCGTGCGCGTGCATCCCGAGGATTACGTGGCCGCGCTGGAAGAAGCGAGCCCGGATGAGGGGATGGTGCGGATCGACGGCGATACGGTGATGTCGCCCGGCACCGGCGAGGCGATCTGGCGCGGCGTCGGCGGGGCGGTGCTCGGTGTCGACGAGGTGCTGTCCGGCAAGGTGAGCAACGCCTTCGTCTCCATGCGCCCGCCTGGCCACCACGCCGAAACCCGGACCCCCATGGGCTTCTGCCTGTTCAACAATGTCGCCATCGCCGCCCGCCATGCCCAGAAGGTGCACGGCATCGGCCGTGTCGCCATCGTCGATTTCGACGTGCATCACGGCAATGGCACTCAGGAGATTTTCTTCTCCGACCCGAGCGTGATGTACGCCTCCACCCACCAGATGCCGCTGTTTCCCGGCACGGGCGCGGTGGGCGAGCGCGGGACAACCGACAACATCGTCAATGCGCCGCTGCGTTCGGGTGACGATGGCGAGCATTTCCGCGCCGCCTTCGAGAGCCGGATCCTGCCTCGCCTGCAGGCCTTCGGGCCGGAACTGCTGATCATTTCCGCCGGCTTCGACGCCCATACGCGCGACCCGCTCGGCAATATCAACCTGCTGGAAGACGACTATACCTGGGTGACGAAGAAGCTGATGGACATCGCCGACAAGCATTGTGGTGGCAAGATCGTCTCGGTGCTGGAAGGGGGCTACGACCTTGAAGGGCTGGCCCGTTCGGCCTCCGCCCATGTCATGGCGCTGATGCGCGGGTGAGGGGCGCGGCATGGGGGTGAGCATGGCGCCCGCTGCCTGTATAAGGGGCGCGACTCATTGAGGAGAACGCGATGACCGACGCGGCGGACGTTAACGCGCTGAGCTTTGAAAAGGCCCTCGCCGAGCTGGAGACCATCGTCGCCAAGCTCGAAGGCGGCAATGTCCCGCTGGAGGAATCCATCGCGCTCTATGCCCGCGGCGAGGCACTCAAGGCGCGCTGCGACGCGCTGCTGAAGGATGCCGAGGCGCGGGTCGAGAAGATCACGCTTAGCGCCGATGGCCGCCCGGCCGGCACCCAGCCGCTGGACGGGGAATAGGCGCGAGGGCAGGGCCTCCCCGCGCGCCAGGCCTTACCCCATGACCGTGCGGCTGCGCGCCCACCATCTGCTCTGCCTGCTCACCTTCGTCGGTAAGGGCTATACCCCCGCCTTCGCTGCGAATTACCGGCGCATCGTCGCCCGGCTGGATGCAGGCGAAGCGGTGGAACTGGTGGAGGGGCCGGACGATATCTGCGCGCCCATGCTGGGCGAGCCCGAGCACCATTGCCGCAATGCCAGCGTTGCCATGCGCGACGTGCAGGCGCGCGCGGCGATTGCGAAGCTACTTGGCCGCCCGCTGGAAGCCGGCCGGGCGATCGCCCTGACGGTGGAGCGGGTCGAGCGGATGCGCCGGGGTTTTGCCGAGGGCGGCATCCGTGCGGCCTGCACGGGGTGCCAATGGTCGGCTTTCTGTACGCAGGTCGCCGGACAGGGGTTCGCGGGAACGCGGCTCACCGGCACGGTATTCAGCCCGTCAGCCGGCTGCGGCACGCCGGGTTGAACACCCGCACCGTCGAGGCCGGGTGACGCGTCAGCGCTGCCGCCGGCCGCACCGGCCGCCGTACCAGCTCGCCCGCGCAATTGGGGCAGATGCCCCTCAGCACCTCACCGGCGCAATCGGCGCAGAAGGTGCACTCAAACGTGCAGATCAGCGCCTCCCGCGTCTCCGGCGGCAGGTCGCGGTCGCAGCATTCGCAGTTCGGCCGAAGCTCCAGCATGCCGCGCTCCCCTTCTTTCAGTACACGCCGGGAATCAGCCGCGCCGTGCGGGCGCTGTAGGCGCGGTATTCGTCGCCGAAGGTGTCGAGCATCATCTTCTCCTCGCGGCCGATGCGGAAGGCATAGAGAATGCCGAAACCGATGAGGCCGGCCGGGCCGGCGATCCAGTTCGGGATCAGGATGAGCTGCGCCAGCGCCCACAGGAAGAAGGCCGAGTACATCGGGTGGCGCACGTGCCGGTACACGCCCCCGGTGATGAGCTTGTGCGTGTCCTTGATCTCCAGCGTCACCGACCAGTTCTTGCCGAGATCGCGGTGCGTGCGGCGGAACAGCCAGAGCGAGAAGATGAAGGTGAGGGTGCCGAGCACGAACTGCAGCAGCGAATAGGGGTAGTTCGCTGCGTTGAAGATGGGAGAGGTCGCCCAGAGAAGAGGAACGATGCCGAGACCCATCGTCGAGCAGGAAAGCAGCACAAGCTCGCGCAGCCGGTCGCGGGCGTCGATGACGCGCTCGCGCTTCACTTTGCGCTCGAAGGGCAGGCGGATGACGTACCAGCCGATACAGCCGGCGGCCCACACGATCTTGGCGGCGACGAGAAGGGTCATGAAGCGTCCGTTGGTTCAGGCAATCAGGGAGCCATCCGCCGCAAAGCGACCCACCGGCCCCTCTGCGCGGGAGGAAAGGTCGGGAAAGGAAAGCGGGCCGAGGGCGAACATGAAATAGTCGTAGGGCGCCTTCTGCTCATTCGCCAGCAGGAACTGGTAGTGCAGCCGCATGGCGTGCCAGCGCAGCCGCTTCAGCTTGGCGTGGGTGAGCATTTCCTTGATGTTGGCATTGCGCAGCACCGGCGGGCTGGGTTCGGGGTGATCGAAGCCGGCGCGGCGTAGCGTCACCGGGTGAAACTTGTAGAAATTGATGGCGTCGTGCCGCGCCTGATACTCGACCCATGTCAGGCGAGGGGTTGCGGCAACACGGGCGGCCTGCCTCCGCACCTTGCCGCCCTTGGCGTGCAGAGCGAGCTTCGGGATGGTGGCGCCGCAGGTGAGCAGGTTCACCCGCATCGGGCCGTCCGCCAGCCCGGGATCGAGGTCCAGCGCGCGCTCGATCACGCCAAGCATCAACGTCGCCCCCAGGCTGTGGCCGACCAGGATGATCTCGTCATGGCCACCGGCGCGCACCACTTCGCACAGCACGTCGGCGAAGCGGTCGAGCCGAGCGTCGAGGGCGGGAGTGCGGTCGCGCAGGTAGTCGCGCGCCAGGTCCCAGTCGTCGAGCGCCTGATGCAGGCGCCAGTCGCGTCCGGGCCGGTGGAACAGGGCGAAGAAGGTGGCGCTGCCGGCGGCGAGGGCCGCGAGCCAGGCGAACGGGGCGGGAAGGACCGACCCCAACGTCCAAAGCGCCACCGCTCCGGCAAGAACCGCTCCGGCGATAAACAGCGCGCAGATGAGATAGGGGAAAAAGAAGAAGGCCCCATAGCGCGGGCTGGCGCGGAAATAGCCCCGCGCCGCGCCACCGCGCAGAAAGTCCCACAGCCCGCCAAAGCCGCGCCACAGCCGCACCGGGTCGGGCCTAGCGTCGAGCGCGCCGATGATGTCTTCCCAGCGCAGGATGCGATACTCGGTGCGGGTCGACCAATTGGGGCCGCGCGCGCTCGCCTCCCAGCGGGCATAGTGCTGCTCGCCGTCGTCGAGCCGGGGCGTCACGCTCACCTCGACCGACCACAGCTTGCCGAACCGCTCCGCTTGGTTGGCAAAACGGCCATGGTGATAATCCATGTCGGTGGGGTCATGGCCGGGGAAAAACAGTACCAGCCGACGGAAGACTCGGCTGGACGGCGCCTTGGGGCTGGCTTCGTCGACCCGCGGGCTGTCGGTGGCGGCCCCCGTGCCGGCGGGCGCCTCCGGCCTGTCGTCCCTGTGCGCCGACGTCGCGACTCGTGCTTCCATCCCGCGTTTTTAACGGAAGCCGGGCCGGGAGGCCAACGCCGCGTCGACCCGCATGCGCGGTCTCCACATGCGGTTGCGTCCGGTCCCGCGCCCGGGGTCGCGCGAGCGTGCGTTGCGCGCCCCGCCGTCCTTGTGTATGCCGTTGGACTTCGCTCGGCGGCGCGCCCCTGTGCGCGCGGCCGGCGAATGTGTTTCGGAGCCGTTCTTGACCCGTCCCTCGACGCCGCTACTCGACACGATCCGCGAGCCGGCCGACCTGCGCCGCCTGCCGGAGGAGCAGTTGCCGCAGATCGCGGCGGAACTGCGCGAGGAGATGATCGACGCGGTGTCCGTGACCGGCGGCCACCTCGGCGCCGGGCTCGGCGTGGTCGAGCTGACGGTGGCTATCCACCATGTCTTCGACACACCCAATGACCGGCTGATCTGGGATGTCGGCCACCAGTGCTACCCGCACAAGATTCTCACCGGGCGGCGAGAGCGTATGCGGACGCTGCGCCAAGGCGGGGGTCTCTCCGGCTTCACCAACCGAACCGAGAGCGAATACGACCCCTTCGGCGCCGGCCATTCCTCGACGTCAATCTCTGCCGGGCTGGGCATGGCGGTGGCGCGCGACCTTGCGGGCGCCCAGCGCAATGTGGTGTGCGTGATCGGCGACGGCGCCATGTCTGCCGGCATGGCCTATGAGGCGATGAACAATGCCGGGGCGATGGATTCGCGCCTCATCGTCATCCTCAACGACAATGACATGTCGATCGCCCCGCCCGTGGGCGCCATGTCGGCCTATCTGGCGCGGCTGCTGTCGGGGCGCACCTATCGCTCGCTGCGGGAAACCGCCAAGCAACTCGCCGGCAATCTGCCGAAGTTCTTCGGCCGGCAGGCGGCGCGGGCAGAGGAATTCGCGCGCGGTTTCTGGACCGGCGGCACGCTGTTCGAGGAACTCGGCTTCTATTATGTCGGGCCGATCGACGGCCATAATCTCAGCCACCTACTGCCCATTCTTCGCAATGTGCGCGACGCTGAGACCGGCCCGGTGCTGGTTCATGTCGTGACCCAGAAGGGCAAGGGCTACCCGCCGGCCGAGGCCTCCGCCGACAAGTATCACGGCGTGCAGCGCTTCGATGTTGCCACCGGCGCGCAGAAAAAGGCGACCTCCAACGCCCCGAGCTTCACGCGGGTGTTTGCCGAGAGCCTGATCGAGGAAGCGCGGCACGACGACAAGATCGTCGCCATCAACGCCGCCATGCCGGCCGGCACCGGGCTCGACCTGTTCGGCGCGGCCTTTCCCGAGCGTACGTTCGATGTCGGCATCGCCGAGCAGCATGCCGTGACCTTCGCCGCCGGGCTGGCGACCGAGGGCTACAAGCCGTTCTGCGCCATCTACTCGACCTTCCTGCAGCGGGCCTATGACCAGATCGTCCATGACGTGGCGATCCAGCGCCTGCCGGTTCGCTTTGCCATCGACCGGGCTGGGCTGGTGGGGGCCGATGGCGCCACCCATGTCGGCGCCTTTGACGTGCCGATGCTGGCCACCCTGCCGGGCATGGTGGTGATGGCGGCGGCCGATGAGGCCGAGCTGATGCACATGGTGGCGACCGCCGCCGCTTATGACGAAGGCCCGATCGCCTTCCGCTATCCCCGTGGCGAAGGTGTGGGCGTGGAGCGCCCGGCGCGCGGCACCCCGCTGGAGATCGGTCGTGGGCGGATCGTGCGCGAGGGCTCGAAGATCGCCCTGCTCTCGCTCGGCACGCGGCTCGCCGCCTGCCTTGCGGCCGCCGACCAGCTCGCCGGCTTCGGCCTGTCGACCACGGTGGCGGATGCGCGCTTCGCTAAGCCGATCGACCGCGAACTGGTGCTGCGGCTCGCCCGCGAGCACGAGGTGCTGGTGGTGGTGGAAGAAGGCGCTGTCGGCGGCTTCGGCAGCCATGTGCTGACCCTTCTGGCCGAGGCGGGGGCGCTCGACCGCGGGCTCAAAATTCGCACCTTTGCGCTGCCGGACCGCTTCATCGAGCAGGATTCGCCGGCCAGCCAGATGCACGAGGCCGGGCTCGACACCGAGGGTATCGTGCGCGGGGTCTTCAATGCGCTGGGGCGCGAGGAAGAAGCCGCACTTGCCCTGCTGCGCGGCTGAGCCGGGTCGACCGGCGATGCGCCCGCCGTCCTCCGCAAAGTCCCCTGCCCCTTCGCCACGCCGCGACCGTGCCGACCGCGTTCTGGTGGAGCGCGGCATCTTCGACAGCCGCGCCCGCGCGCAGGCGGCGATCGAGGCCGGGCTCGTCACTGCCGATGGCAAGCGGGTCGCCAAGCCCTCCGAGACGATTTTCGCCACCGCCGCCATCGAGGCGCGGGAGGCCTATGAGTGGGTATCGCGGGCCGGGCTGAAGCTGGAGGCGGCCCTCGACGTCGCCGGGCTCTGCGTCAAGGGGCTGGAAGCGCTGGATGTTGGCGCCTCCACCGGTGGGTTTACGCAGGTGCTGCTGGCCCGTGGGGCCGTACGGGTTCATGCGGTCGATGTCGGGCGCGGGCAGCTTCACGAGCGGCTGAGGGGCGATGCGCGGGTCGTCTCGCTGGAGGAAACCGACATACGCAGCCTGGCGCCGGGCGCGGTGCCTGTGGCGGACATCGTCACCGTGGATGTGTCGTTCATCTCGCTGCAGCAGATACTGCCGGCGCTGCTGCCTCATCAAGCTGCAGAAGCCCGTCTGGTGGCACTGGTGAAGCCGCAGTTCGAGGTCGGCCGCGACAAGCTGTCAAAAGGGGGCATCGTCAAGGATGAGGGCGCCCGCGCGGAGGCGGTCTCGCGCATCGAGGCGTTGCTGGGCGAGCTCGGCTGGAAGGTGACGCACCGCCTCGTCTCGCCGATTCTCGGTGGTGACGGCAACGAGGAATGCCTCCTCGTGGCGGCGCGGGCGGCGTGAGACCGCCCGCGCCTTCTCACGATATGCGGCGGCGCCCGTCAGGCGCGGCGCGTCTGCCCGCCGCTGGCGACGAGCATCCCGGCGACTTTTTCCGAGACATAGCCGAGCAAGGCGCCGACGATCAGCGACAGAACGATCGTCACCAGCGGGTTGGCGAGGCTCCCGGCGGTGAGGTTGGCGAGCCCGTCGGTGGCGAGCAGCGCATAGCCGGCCATGGCGGCGAAGCCGTAGACCATCGCCGGAATGGCGGCGAAGGCCGGCAGGTTGGCGAGCAGGATCATCACCAGCACGCCGACGCCGACGCAGATGCCGGCCCAGACAGGCAGGCCCAGCGTCTCGCCAAGACCGCCACGGCTGACCGCGAGCAGCGTCAGCCACGCCATCACGGCGCCGGCGATGGTGGCCGTTACCGTTGCCTTGAGGCCGGCTTCCTTGCCACCGCAGTGGAAGAAGCAGGCCCAGGCGATGAACGCGACCCAGATTTGCAGGCCGCCGGCCAGAGGTCCGAGAAACAGCCAGGTGGCGACGCCCCCCAGCACGCCGATACTGATGGCAAGAGCCGAAACAAGCGACATTCTTTCCCCCTTTTCCCAGGTTAAGAGACTTATTATTATGTGCATGTGCGAAGTAAAGGCGGCTGTCCAACTTGAAAAATGGAATCAGCGGCGCCGACATTAGCGTAAATTATTGAAGTAAGCATGGAGTCTCTAGTTTTCGGGTATGTGAACCCAATTATTTTTTCGTAAATACATTATAACTTATGGATGATGACAGAGGTGAAGCCCGTATGAGCGTGACCAAGCTCGATGTTGCGCGGATCGGCCACCGGGGCGACGGCATTGCCGACACGCCGGAGGGTTCCGTCTTCGTGCCGCTCACGCTGCCCGGCGAGGCGGTGGAGGTGGAGCGCGAGCATGACCGGGCGCGGCTGCTCGCGGTGCTCGCGCCGAGCCCGGAAAGGGTGAAACCGATCTGCCCGCATTTTGGCCCGTGTGGCGGCTGCGCGCTCCAGCACTGGGCGCCGGCGCCCTATGAGGCGTGGAAGCGCGCGCTCGTGGTCGAAGCGCTGGCGCGGGCCGGCCTGGAGACGGAGGTTGCTCCGCTTCTGCCGGCGCATGGCGAGGGCCGCCGGCGGGCCACGTTTCATGCGCGCGGTACAGGAGGCAGCGCACCCAAAGGGCGCGACGTGCTCGCGGTCGGCTTCGCCGGGCGGCGCAGCCATGCGGTGGTGGCGATCGACGCCTGCCCAATCCTCGCCCCCGGCCTCGATGGCGCGCTCAAGGCCGCCTGGGCAGTGGCGCAGGAACTGGTGCCGATCGCCAAGCCGCTCGACATCCAGGTGACGGCGACCGAGACCGGGCTCGACATGGATGTGCGCGGCAGCGGCCCGCTGAAGCCGAACCGCGTCGCCGCCCTGGCTGAGATCGCCGGCGAGCACCGGCTGGCGCGGCTCACCCGGCATGGCGAGCTGGTGCTCCAGCGCGAGCCGCCGCTGCTCACCATGGGCCGCGCGCGGGTGGCGCTGCCGCCCGGCTCGTTCCTGCAGGCGACGGCGGCGGGCGAGGCGGCGCTGGCGCGGCTGGTGATGGAGGCGCTGGAAGAGCGCGCGCGCGGCGTGGTGCGGGCGGTGGATCTGTTTTCCGGCGTCGGCACTTTCACCCTGCGCCTCGCCGAGCGGGCACGGGTGACGGCCTATGAATCCTCCGCCCCCGCCATCGAGGCGCTGAACAAGGCAGTGCGCGGCGTGGCGGGGCTGAAGCCGGTGACGGGCGAAGTGCGGGACCTGTTTCGCCGGCCCCTGCTGGCGCAGGAGATGAAGGGCGTCGACGTTGCGGTGTTCGACCCGCCGCGCCAAGGCGCGGAGGCGCAGGCCCGCCAGCTGGCGGCGAGCGCAGTGCCGCTAGTCATCGGCGTGTCCTGTGACGTCACCACCTTCGCCCGCGACGCGCAGATACTGATCGAGGGCGGCTACCGGCTGGAGCGCGTCACCCCGGTCGACCAGTTCCTTTATTCCGCGCATGTCGAGCTGGTGGGGGTGTTCCGGCGCTGAACCGGCGCTCTCAGTTGCCCCAGCGCTCCATCCACATGCGCTCGCCGATGGAGCAGGAGACGCGGGGCTCGGTCGCGGAGGCGGGGCGGATGAGCGTTTTCTTCGGCGGCGTGACGCCGGCGATCTCCAGCACCAGCTTGGTCTTGATGGCGTCGGCGAATTGATGCGGCCCGCGCACCGGAATGACGAAGGCGCCGGGGCCGCCGATGACGCAGTCCTCGTAATAGATGTCGAGGTCGCCAATATCGAGCAGCGAGCCGGTGGCCTGCTTGAGCATCAGTGGCAGGCCGTTGATGGTGATGCCGCGCGCCGTGATGGCGTCGCGCGTCACGTCTACCAGCGGGCCCTGATTGTTGGTGCCGTCGCCGGAAATATCGATCACCCGCCGCAGGCCGCGAATGCCGTTGCCCTCGATCAGGTCGGCGCTGAAGTTCATGGCGCTTGAAATCGAGGTGCGGTAGACCCGGCGCAGCGGCGCCTCCCCGATCGCGGCGGCGAAGGCGCGCGCCTCGCTCGCGCTTCCCACCAGCGTCCAGTCGACCACCAGCTTCTGCTCGTCCGAGCCCGCCCATTCGACATAGGCGATGGCGATGCGGCCATTGGGGCCGAGCCGCAGCGCGTTGAGGAATTCCGGCGAGGTGACGGCCTGCATGTAGCCCTCGCGCTGCAGGGCGAGCTCGTCGAGGTCCATCGAATAGGACACGTCGACCGCCAGCACCAGTTCGACATCGACGATGTCATCGGCGCGGGCGCCGCCCGCTGCCGTCAGGCTGCACAAAGCGGCGAACAGGGCGAAAGCGGCACGCACGCACGGCATCGCGACCTCCGTCGGCGACGGAATCTCGACGTGTCAGAGAACCGTCGCCCTCATGGTGACACGAGGGGGAGGGGGCCAGAAGCCGAAAGTGCAGGCACTTGCCCGCCCCCGATGCCGTTCGCGTGAGCGGACGCTACCGGGGTAGGAGCGGGTGCGCCGGGGGTCAGACGTCCAGCGTTTCGGTGCCGGTAATCTCGATGCCGAAGCCGGCGACGCCGACATAGGTGCGGGCGCGGGAGGCGAGCAGGCGGATGGAGGAGATTCCGAGATCGCGCAGGATCTGCGCCCCGAGCCCGACCTCGCGCCAGTTCTGGTCGCGCATCTTGGCGCTCTCGATCCGCTCCTCGTCGCCCATGGTGGAGACCGGCACCCCGGTGGTGCCGTCGCGCAGATAGACCAGCACGCCGCGCCCTTCCGCCTTGATGCGCTCCAGCGAGGCGCGGATCGCCTTGCCGCCGGTGAACACGTCGCCGATGGGGTCGGCGCGGTGCAGGCGCACCAGAACGTCGCGGCCATCGCCGATCTTGCCGTGGACGAGCGCGATGTGGTTCACCGGCTCGAAGGGCGTGACATAGGAAATGGCGTGCATCTCGCCGACCACGGTGGGAGCGGCGAATTCGGCGGTGCGACTGACCAGCTTCTCGCGCAGCTGGCGATAGGCGATGAGGTCGGCGACCGAAATCCGGGCGAGCTTGTGCGTGCTGGCGAACTCGGTGACTTTCGGCCCCCGCATCACCGTGCCGTCGTCGTTCACCAGTTCGCAGATGACGCCCACCGGCTCCAGCGCGGCGAGCCGGCAGAGATCCACCGCCGCTTCGGTGTGGCCCGAGCGCATGAGCACGCCGCCTTCCTTGGCGATGAGCGGGAAAATGTGCCCCGGCCGCACGAAATCCACCGCGCCGGCATTGGGATTGGCGAGGCCGCGCACGGTGGCGGTGCGGTCCTCGGCGGAAATGCCTGTTGTGGTGCCGTGGCGATAGTCCACCGAGATGGTGAAGGCGGTGGCGTGCGGGGCGTCGTTGTCCGTCACCATCGGGTTGAGCCGCAGCCGCTTGGCGTGCTCGGCGGTGAGCGGGGTGCAGACGATGCCCGAGGTGTGGCGGACGATGAAGGCGAGCTTCTCGGGGGTGGCGAACTGGGCGGCGACGATGAGGTCGCCCTCGTTCTCGCGGTCGTCATCATCGGTGACGACGAGCATCTCGCCCCGGGCGAAGGCTTCGATCGCCGCTTCGACGCGGGCCTGCAGATTGTCGGTCATGAATATCGCCTCCACGCTCGCGAGCCCGAGGAAATCGTTCGGCGTCACCGCGCCGCCGGTGGCGGCGGCGATGCGCCCGCCCGCTTCCCGCGAGATCCAGGCCTGTTCGTCCTTGCACAGCGCGGTGATGCTGGCCGGCGACAGGCCGACGGCGCGCGCGAAGGCGCTGCGGGTCGTGCCTGATGTGGTGAGCCAGTCCGCGAGTTTCATCGCGAAACGATAGGACTGCCATCGTTAGGTGGCAATGAAAATTCGCGGATGTTTCAGTAATACTGAATTCTTCGCGTGGACCGATCCGCCGTCCCGAGCGCGCACGCTGAAGCGCCCCGTCGCCCGTTCGGACGCGGAGCTGCGGGCCGGCACGTCGCCTTCCGCCCTTCTGAAAGGGCGTGCGGGGCGCCGGGACGGAAGCCCCGGCGGTCGCCTGCACCGTGTGTGAAGAGTGGTGCAAGCTGGTCGTCAACCGTCCGACGCGCCGTCTCCGGCGCCCCGCAACGCGGTGTTTCTAGGCTTGCTCCATGCGCGCCCGGGAGGACTGTCACTTTCTATCCTCCCCTGTGGGGTGCTTCACGCGCCGGCTCGCCCTTATCGGACGGACGACGCGCTTCGCCCCGTGGCCGGTGGGAAGACCGGCCGGGGACGCATGGCTTGGGCCGCCGGGCGCCAGGGTGCGTTAGTCCCGCCGCACGGCCACCACCCCCCATCCCGCGCGAACCGGTCGCTCCGGTTGCGCCCCTTCGTCGGGATGAGGTGGAGCAAGGATGGCAGAGAAAGGGAGGCGTGTCTAGGATTTTATTCCTTTGACGGTCCTGCGTCGTCATCCCGGACGGTCGTTCAGCCGATCCGGGATCGTGCGGGTTGTTTATTGCGATCTCTACATTATCGCCGTGGCGCGTCGCGCGCGAATTCGGTTCGGACGAGGCCAAGGCGATTTTCGAGGGTCATGCAGCGACGATATCGCTGCGAGAATCTGGAATGATGCTTGAATTTTTTCCTTTACTCGTCTATGTTGAGATTGTCTCAACGTGCGAATACCTGAGGGTAAGCTTCGGAGTGGGCCTAGCCGGCCCTAGCGCGTTGGGACCGCGCCCTTCTTCCATTTGGGGGTCACGTTCCAAAGGCTGAATCGCCTGTGCCGCGGGGCGTGATTATGGTCGATGGCGACCGGTAGTTTAGCCGCCGCATAGGCGGCCAGTTCGGTTTTAATCGCCGACAACTCGCCGTTTAGGTGGCCGCCATTTCTTGCAGAGGTAAGCGCGCCTAGCGATACATCCAATAGCTGAAGCATCGGGTCGTCTTCAGAATTCCTAGCTTGGATATGGGTGATCGCATCGTGTGGGACCCGGTATTTAAGGCGCACCTCGGCATTAACGGCTGTCATTAGCTTTGGAAGGTTCGATGTGCAGTCGCCCGCGTCTGGTCGGACAAGTATTTTGGCCTGGCTTCCATAAAACCGTCCGGCGCGATGTACCAAGAGTTGGTAATAGGCTTTACTGACGGTATCTGTCTCTTTTCGGTTGCCGCTAGCCTTGTGATCGTATTCTTGGAACGGAGAGAACCGCACATGAAAATGAACATGGTTCTCTACGATTAGACTTTCCATCAAATCCAGATAGTCGCGGCAGATATCAGGTTTTGATTTTGCTTTAGTCCACTTGATCTCGGAGTGCGGCGAAACCCGCCGATTATGCTTCAGGCGCTCCATCTCCTTCGCGATTTCAGCGGCGGGCGCTGGTGCAACGGCAAGCCCGCCTATGCCCATCCACGCAAATGTACGTATGTGAGATTCGTCGCAAAAATACAGCAACGACGGCCTGTTCGCACCGGGCGGTTCCGGAAGATACATGCCCCACTGCCTCCAAGGAAACCGAAGAGAAAGTATGGCATGGCCACGGTAAGCACAAAATAGGACAGGTATTTTCGTCCCCGCCTGCCTCTCCACGTAAGTCGGAGTGATGCCGGCCCCTTCGCGCCGCTCCAGCCGGTCGTGCCAGCCTCAGCGCGGGAGCGGCCAGGCGGGCGGCGTGCCGACCTGCCCGCGATGGCGCAGGAAATGGTCGGCGAGCACGCAGGCGACCATCGCCTCGCCCACCGGCACGGCGCGGATGCCGACGCAGGGGTCGTGCCGGCCCTTGGTGACGATCTCGGCATTCTCGCCGTGGCGCGTCACCGTATGGCGGGGCGTGAGGATGGAGGAGGTCGGCTTCACCGCGAAGCGGACGACGACCGGCTGGCCGGTGGAAATGCCGCCGAGCACGCCGCCGGCATGGTTGGCGAGGAAGACGGGGCGGCCGTCATTGCCCATCCGCATCTCGTCGGCGTTGTTTTCGCCGGTGAGGGTGGCGCTGGCGAAGCCCTCGCCGATTTCCACGCCCTTGACCGCGTTGATGCTCATCAGCGCGGCCGCCAGATCGGCGTCGAGCTTGCCGTAGAGCGGCGCGCCGAGGCCCGGCGGCACGCCCTCGGCCACCACCTCGATCACCGCGCCGACCGAGGAGCCAGACTTGCGGATGCCGTCGAGATAGTCCGCCATGCGCGCGGCCGCCTGCGCGTCCGGGCAGAAGAACGGGTTGCGGCCGATCTCCGCGTCGTCCCAGTTGGCGCGGTCGATGCCGATCTCGCCCATCTGCACCAGCGCGCCGGTGATGGTGACGCCGGGCAGAACCTTCGCCGCGACGGCGCCGGCAGCGACGCGCACCGCCGTCTCGCGCGCCGAGGAGCGCCCGCCGCCGCGATGGTCGCGCAGGCCGTATTTCACGTCATAGGCGTAATCGGCATGGCCGGGGCGGTAGCTCTCGGAAATCGCCGAATAGTCCTTGGAGCGCTGGTCGACATTCTCGATCAGGAACGCGATCGGCGTGCCGGTGGAAATGAGCGTGCCGTCCTCCTGCGCCAGCGTGCCGGAGAGGATCTTCACTTCGTCCGGCTCGCGGCGCTGGGTGGTGAAGCGCGACTGGCCGGGGCGGCGGCGGTCGAGCGCCGCCTGGACTTCGTCGAGCCGGAAGTGGATGCCGGGCGGGCAGCCGTCGATCACCCCGCCAATGGCGGGCCCATGGCTCTCGCCGAAGGTGGTGACCCGGAAAAGATGGCCGAAACTGTTGAAGGACATTGCGGTTCCGCCGGCGGCAAGGAGAGGTTCCGGCGCTTCTAGGCGCCCGCGCGGCAGGCGTCAAACAGGGTGCGACAGCGCCGGCATGGCGAATGGCGCCGGCCGTGCTAGATGTTGGCTATCCCTGATTGCCAACCCCGAGCCAATGCCCCTTTTTGAAATCGCCGTCGTCGTCCTGCTCGTCCTGATCAATGGCGTGCTCGCCATGGCCGAGCTTTCCGTCGTGTCCGCCCGCCCGGCCCGCCTGCGCTCCCTGGCCGATAATGGCTCGCGCGGCGCCCGCATGGCGCTGCAACTGGCCGCCGACCCCGGACGCTTCCTCTCCACGGTGCAGATCGGCATCACCCTGATCGGCATTCTGGCCGGCGCCTTCTCCGGCGCCACGCTGGGCGGCATGATGGGCGAATGGCTGCAGGCGCAAGGTGTCTCGCCCGGTCTCGCCGGCGGCCTCGGCTATTCGCTCGTGGTGGCGGCGATCACCTATGTCTCGCTGATCATCGGCGAGCTGATTCCCAAGCGGCTGGCGCTGCGCAGCCCGGAAAAGCTCGCCAGCCTGGTCGCGCCCGGGATGGTGATGCTGGCGCGCATCGGTGCGCCCGCCGTGTGGCTGCTCGACATTTCCTCGCGCGTCGTGCTGCGCCTGCTGGGCGAGCACGGCACCAGCGACGAGAACAATGTGACCGACGAGGAAATCCGCGCCATCGTGATGGAGGCGGAGACCGCCGGCGTGATCGACCCGGACGAGCGCAAGATGATCGCCGGGGTGATGCGCCTCGCCGACCGGCCGGTGCGGGCGGTGATGACGCCGCGCACCGATGTGGACTGGATCGACCTGACCGACGAGCCCGACGCGGTGCGCCAGACGATCCGCGAGACGCGCCACACCCGCATGCCGGCCTGCGAGGGCACGCCGGAGGAGAGCGTCGGCGTCATCGACATCCGCGATTTGCTCGAAGCCTATCTCGACGGCGAAACCCCCGACCCGCGCCGCTTCGTCAAGCCGGCGGTGGTGATGGTGGAGACCGCCGGGGCGCTCGACGCGATGAAGTCGCTGCGCCACGCGGATTCGCCGCTGGCGCTGGTGGTGGACGAATATGGCTCCATGGTCGGCATCCTCACCCCCGCCGACCTGCTGGACGCCATCGCCGGCACGGTGGTGCTGGACGAGGCGGGCGTGGCCAAGCCGGATGTGGTGGAACGGGCGGATGGGAGCTATTTGGTCGCCGGCTCGACCCCGCTGGACGAACTCTCCGAGGTGCTGGGCATCCGCATCCCCCAGGATGCCGGCTTCCACACCGCCGCCGGGCTGGTGCTGCACGAGCTCAAGGCGCTGCCGCAGGAAGGCGCCGTGTTCGAGACGATGGGCTGGCGCTTCGAGGTGGTCGACATGGACGGAAGACGTGTCGACAAGCTGCTGGTGCAGCGCGCCGTCGTGCCGCGGCGCCGGGCGCCGTTGCTGGGCTGACCCGCGCCGGGCGGCAAACGTGGCGCCGCGCGGCTCAGCGCACCGCGGCGTCGACCGAGAGAGCGGAGGTGGACGCCGGCAGCCCGCCATAGCGGGTGCCGACGCCGACAACGACGGTGACGATGGCAACGGCCAGCGCCGCGGCGATGAGGCCGTATTCGAGGCCAGTGCCGTGGGACCGGCGTGCGACGGCGGTGCGGCGGCGCGATGCCATCGACTGCCCGACCATTTCCCGTTCCACCATTTCGCGCATGGACCTGTCTCTGCTTGAATTCATCCGCATGACATCTGTCTTGGGACAGATCTTGTTATGAGGACAGCTTGCGCCCCACATCTTGACCGTGCGTTAAAACCAGCGCCAACCGCGCGTGCTCTTGCTCCGTGGTTAATGTTTGCCGCTGGGGGATGGTTAATACTTTGCAACCGCGACGTGGGGCGGAGCGTCAGCTATGGGTAGGCAAAAGCCGTCATGGCCGCGCTTGGCCCGGTCCTCCACGACGTGGCGGGCACCAGGCGGGAAAGACGTGACGGTCTTTTGGCGGGGGGCGCCCGCGCTCAGCTGCGGGGCTTGGCGCGCCTTGTGGGCTCGGCATGGGCCGGGTCTTCCGGCCAGGGATGGCGGGGATAGCGCCCGCGCATGTCGGCCCGAACATCCCGCCATGAGCCGGCCCAGAAGGCGGGCAGGTCGCGGGTGAGCTGGATCGGCCGGTGCGCGGGGGAAAGCAGCGACAGGACCAGCGGCACCCGCCCGCCGGCAATGGACGGATGCGTGGTGAGGCCGAACAGTTCCTGCACCCGCACATGCAGGGTCGGGCCGCCGTCAGTGCCGTAGTCGATGGGCAGGCGCGAGCCGGTCGGCACCTCCATATGGGTGGGGGCCTCGGTCTCCATGCGGCGGGAAAGCTCCCACGGCAGCAGGGTGGAGAGCGCCCGGCCGAGCCGCTCAGTATCGAGCGCGCCGAGCGAAGTGACGTCGCCCAGCGCCGACGCCAGCCAGCCCTCGACGGTCGCGGCAAGGGCGGACCAGGACAGGTCCGGCCAGAGATCGGGGGCGCTGGCGTGGAGGAAGCGGGCGCGGTCGAGCCATTGCCGCTGCGCGTCGGACCAGTTCAGCCGCTCCAGCCCCCGCGCGGCGGCGGCGTGGGCGAGCGCGCGGGCGGTGTCCTCCCCCGGCTTCAGCGGCGCGGTGCGCTCGGCCAGCACCAGCGCGCCGAGCCGGCGCACATGGCGGGCGCGCAGGGCGCCGGCGGCGGAATCGAAGGCGGTTTCCACGCCCTCGGTGATGTCCGTGCCGAACTCGGCCTCGATCTCGGCCTCGGTGAGCTCGGCGGCGAGCAGGATGCGGGCCTCGTCGGCGGTGCCGGTGAGTTCGGCGATGGCGAGAAAGCGGGCGCGGGCGAGCGGGGAGGCGGGGTCCAGCGCCGCTCCGCGCCCGTTCGCCAGCACGAAGCGTCGCCCATCGCCGCGCCCGCGCGCGATGCGGTCGGGGAAGGCCAGCGCCAGCAGCACGGCGGGCGTTGGTTGCGGGCCCTCGATCTGAACCTGCCTCGCCGCCTCGCCGGCCCAGCGCTCCGCCAACCGGCGGGCCTCCTCGGCGCGGCGGGAGCGGTCGCGGGCAAAATCCATCAGCCGGTGGGCGAGATCGGGCGCGTCGCCGCCCAGTCCCCGCTCGGAGACGAGGGCGGCGATGCGCGCGGCCTCCTCCCCGGCGCCGCGCCGTGCGCCTTCGATCACCATGCGGGCGAGGCGCGGTTCCAGCGGCAGGCGGCCCATGGCGCGGCCGAGCGGGCTCACCTGCCCGTCGGCGTGGAGCGCGCCCAGCGCCCCGAGCAACGCTTTCGCCTCCTTCACCGCCGGGGGGGGCGGGGGGTCGAGGAAGGCGAGGGTGGCCGGATCGCGCGCGCCCCACACAGTGAGATCGAGCACCAGCCGGGAGAGGTCGGCGGCGAGGATTTCCGGCGTGGCGAAGGCGGGCAGGCTGGCGGTTTCCGGCTCGTTCCACAGGCGGATGCAGACGCCCGGCTCGGTGCGCCCGGCCCGCCCGCGCCGCTGGTCCGCCGCCGCGCGGGACACCCGCACCGTTTCCAGCCGGGTGAGGCCGACGCCGGGCTCAAAACGCGGCACGCGGGCGAGGCCGCTGTCGATGACGACGCGCACCCCCTCGATGGTGAGGCTGGTCTCGGCGATGGAGGTGGCGAGCACCACCTTGCGCCGGCCGGGCGGCGCCGGGGCGATGGCGCGGTCCTGCTCGGCGGGGGCGAGCGCGCCATAGAGCGGGGCGATGTCGAGGGCGGGATCATGGAGCGCCTCGCGCAGAAACCTCTCGGTGCGGCGGATTTCGGCGGCGCCGGGCAGGAAGGCGAGGATGGAGCCGCTCTCCTCCCGCAGCGCGCGCGAAATGGCCTCCGTCATCTGCCGCTCGATGGGCGCGCGCGGGTCCCGGCCGGCATAGCGGGTCTCGACCGGGAAGGCGCGGCCGAGGCTTTCCACCACAGGCGCCCCCGCCAGCAGCCGGGCGACGCGGGCGCCGTCCAGCGTCGCGGACATGACGAGCAGGCGCAGATCCTCGCGCAGCGCGCCTTGAGCGTCGAGCGCGAGCGCGAGGCCGAGATCGGCGTCGAGGCTGCGCTCGTGGAACTCGTCGAACAGCACGGCGGCGACGCCGGAAAGCTCCGGGTCGTCCAGCATCATGCGGGTGAAGATGCCCTCGGTGATGACCTCGATGCGTGTGGTGCGGCCGATTTTCGAGCCGAAGCGGGCGCGGTAGCCGACCGTTTGGCCCGCCTCCTCGCCCAGCGTCTGCGCCATGCGGGTGGCGGCGGCGCGGGCGGCGAGGCGGCGCGGCTCCAGCACCAGGATCTTGCGGCCCGCGACCCAGGGCTCGCCGAGCAGCGCCAGCGGCACCCGCGTCGTCTTGCCGGCACCCGGCGGGGCAACGAGCACGGCGGCATTGCCCGCGCGCAGGGCGGCGGTCAGTTCCGGCAGCGCATCGTCAATGGGCAGGGGTGCGAGGGGAGCGGGCATGGCGCAGGGCTATACAGCGCCAGCGCTAAAAGCAAAGGGCGCCCCTGAGGGCGCCCTTGCCGGAGTGTCGTGCTGCGGCGCGTCGGCTTAGAAAATCGCGTCGAGCGTGCGGCCGAGTTTTTCGACGATCTCGCCCATCTGGCTTTCGCTGACGATGAGCGGCGGGCTTACGGCGAAGGTGTCGCCGGCGGTGCGCACCATCATGCCTTCGTCGTGGAACAGCCGCTCCATGCCCTCATAGGCGCGGCGGCCGACGCCGTCGGACCGCGATTCGAAGTCCACCGCGCCGACGAGGCCGACGGTGCGGATGTCGAGCACGCCGGGCTTGGAGCGCAGCGAGTGGAAGGCGTCGGCCCAGATCGGCTCGATCTCGCGCACGCGCTCGAACAGGCCTTCCTCGCGGTAGAGGTCGAGCGTGGCGAGCGAGGCGGCGCAGGCCAGCGGATGCGCCGAATAGGTGTAGCCGTGGAACAGGTCGATGACCGGGTCGTCGCTCTTCACGAAGGCGTCGTAAATGTGCTTGCGCACCAGCACGCCGCCCATCGGCACGGCGCCCGAGGTGACACCCTTGGCGAAGGTGATCATGTCGGGCACCACGCCGTAGCGCTCGGCGGCGAAGGCATAGCCGAGGCGGCCGAAGCCGGTGATGACCTCGTCGAAGATCAGCAGGATGCCGTATTTGTCGCAGAGCTCGCGCAGGCGCTTGAGATAGCCGACCGGGGCGGGAATGGCGCCGGTGGAACCGGCCATCGGCTCGACGATGACGGCGGCGATGGTGGAGGCATCGTGCAGGGCGACGAGGCTTTCCAGCGCGTCGGCGCGCTCGGCGCCCCACTCCGGCTCACCCTTGGAGAAGGCCTGCTTCTCGCGATTATAGGTGTGCGGCAGGTGGTCGATGCCGGGCAGCAGCGCGCCGAACAGCTTGCGGTTCGGCGAAATGCCGCCGACCGAAATGCCGCCGAAGCCGACGCCGTGATAGCCGCGCTCGCGGCCGATGAGGCGGGTGCGCGTCGCGTTGCCGGTGATGGCGTGGTAGGCGAGCGCCATCTTCAGCGCGCTGTCGCCCGCTTCCGAACCGGAATTGCACAGGAAGACGTGGTCGAGATCGCCCGGCGCCAGCGCGGCGATGCGGGCGGCGACGGCGAAGGCCTTGGGGTGGCCATACTGGAAGGGCGGGGCGAAATCCATCTCCGCCGCCTGGTGCTGGATCGCCTCGACGATGGGGTCGCGGTTGTGGCCGGCATTGGCGCACCACAGGCCGGCGGTGGCATCGAGCACCGCGCGCCCTTCCGGCGTGTAGTAGTGCATGTCCTTGGACCGCGAGAGCATACGCGGCCGCGCCTTGAACGCCCGGTTGGGCGTGAAGGGCATGAAGAAGGCTTCGAGGTCGTTCGGGCTGGCGGCTGCGGAAGAGTAAGCAGACATGGATGACTCCGGCTGATACGGCGAAGGGGACAAGCCGCGCTTTTTTAGTCATGTATAATACGTAAGCAGGATGCGCTCACGAGAAATAATCATGATGTGATCACTTTCCCTTCTGCCGCGCCGGCCGCGTCACCGGCCGGCTTGACCCGGCGGCCTCATCGCGGCCATCAACGACCGGCAGAGGTAGGGGTGTTCACGCTGCGTCAGCTGCGTGAGTGTGGCGCGCCTTCCACATGAGAGCGTTTCTGCCGTGTCCGGGGCGTGGGGCCCGGGACGGCGCAGGATTAGGACGTTGCGGTGCCCGAGAGCACGACGGTCGAGACGCCCGGAACCGACGCCGCCTCCCCCGATGCGGTGCGGGGGGCGCTGTCGCATGTGCTCGCCTCCGAAGAACTGCGCTCCTCGCCGCAACTGGCCAATATCCTGCGCTTCGTGGTCGAGGCGACGCTTGACGGGCGCCGCGAGGCGATCAAGGGCTACACCATCGCCGTCGAGGCGCTGGGGCGCGACCCCTCCTTCGATCCTCAAGCCGACCCGATCGTGCGGGTGGAGGCGACACGGCTGCGGCGGGCGCTGGAGCGCTATTACGCCGGCGCCGGTGCTGGCGACAGCCTCGAAATAGCCATTCCGCGGGGCAGCTATGTCCCGCATTTCCTGCCCCGGCCGGCGGCTCCCGCGATGGCAGCCGAGGCGCCGGCAGCCCTGGCCGACCCGGCGGAGGCCGCCCCTTCGCCGGACGGCCCTTCGCGCGGCACTCCCGATGAGCGGCGCGCCGACCCGCTTCCTGCCTCTGCTGCCGCTTCTCTTGCTGCCACGCGGCCGGCCGCCGCGCCGCGCCGCATGGGCCTCGGCCTGGCGCTGGGCGTGCTTCTGGTGGCCGTGGCCCTTGTCGTCTCCGGCCTTGCGGTCGGCAGCCTCGATCCGCTCGGGCTGCGGGGAGTGCTGGCGGGCTCCCAATGGGTGCCGCTGGAGCGCACCAACCGGCTCGGTATCCCGATGATCGAGGTGCGCGACTTTGAATCGACCGGCGGCCCGGTGGCCTCGTCCGGCGACGGTGCGGCGGGTGGCGGCGGGGTGACCAGCGGCGATTTCACCGCCGAGGCGATCGAGGTGCGGGTGCGCGACGCGCTGGCCCGCTTCGACCTTCTCGATGTCCTCGCAAGCCCGGATGCGCGCCCGGCTTTGCGCTGTTCGGGCGAGAATGCCTCCCCCAGTTCCGCCTTCGCGCTGGGTGGGCTGGTGGAGAACCATGATGACGGCACGCTCTCGGTGCTGCTGCGCCTTTCCGACCTGTGCGACGGCACCATCGTCTGGTCGCGCGAATTCGACAGCCTGCGCCGGGGCGGCGACGCCACGGCGCTGGAGATCGGCCTGGTGCGGGACATCATGGCGGCCATCGCCGAGCCCTATGGCGTGATCCAGGCGCGGGCGCGGGCGCGCGTCACCGCCGCCGGCGGGCCGGCGATCGCGGGGCCCTATGGCTGCGTGCTGATCGCCTATTCCTACTGGCGCTCCTATCTGCCGGCCGAGCATGACGAGGCGCGCGACTGCCTGGAGAAGGCCGTGGCGGCGGACCGGACCTTCGCGCTCGGCTACGCGCTGCTGGCCGAACTGCATCTCGACGAGATCCGCGCCGGCGCCCCCTCGCGTGCCGCGACGCCGGCGCTCAACCGCGCGCTGGCGGCAGCGGAACAGGCGGTGGAACTGGCCCCGACCAGCGCCTTCGCCCGCCGGGTGCTGATGGACGTGCATTTCTTTCGCGGCGAGCGCGCGGCCACGCTGGCGGCGGGGGCCAGCGCGCTGGAGCTCAACCCCTATGATGTCGACATACTGGCGGATTTCGGTGGCCGGCTGATCGCCCTGGGGGAGACCGCGCGCGGCGAGGCGATGCTGGCGCAGACGGCCCATGCGGCGCCGGGCATGCCGCCCTGGGTGGATTATCACCGCGTGATCGCCGCCTATCTCAGGGGCGACGTGCCGGCGGCGGCGGCCGCGGCGGACCATTTGATGGGCGAGGGCTACGCGCCGGGGCTGCTGGCGCGGGCGCTGGCCAGCCATCTCGCCGGCGAGGATGACGAGGCGCGGGCCGACGTCGCCAAGCTGGTCGCCATCGCGCCGGGCTGGGCGAGCGAGCCCGATGCCATGATCGGCCGCTTTTTTCCCGATGCCGGCGTTGCCCGCAAGGTGCGGGCCGACCTCTCCGATATCGGCCTGAAGCTGAGCGATTCTGCCGCCGCGAACTGAACCGGGCCGGGCGGCGCGCACAAGGTCGCGTGGCGCGGGCGGGCGGGAGCGGCTATAGGCTTGGCCGCTTCCCGGATATCCCCTTCCACGCGGACCCTTCTCATGTCGGACAGTTTCGATCTCGCCATTGTCGGCGCGGGTGTCGTCGGTCTCGGCCACGCTATTGCGGCGCGGCGGCGCGGGCTGAAGACGGTTCTCATCGACCGCGACGCGCAGGCCAATGGCGCTTCGGTGCGCAATTTCGGGTTCATTACCGTCACCGGCCAGCAGCGCGGGACGTGCTGGCGCCGGGCGATGCGCTCGCGCGACATCTGGGCCGAGGTGGCGCCGAAGGCTGGCATCGAAGTGGTGCATCGCGGCCTGCTGGTGGCCGTGCGGCGCCCCGAGGCGATGGCGGTGCTGGAGGCGTTCCGCGCCACGGAAATGGGCGAGGGCTGCGACATGCTCACCGCCGAAGCGGCGCGCGAGCGGCTGCCGGCGCTCACCGGCGACCTCGCAGGCGGGCTGTGGAGCCCGCACGACATGCGCGTCGAATCGCGCGACGCCATTCCCCGCCTTGCCGCCTGGCTGGCCAGCGAGGGCGTGGAGTTCCGCCGCGAGAGCGCGGTCACAGCGGTGGAGCCGGGCCGGGTCGTCACCTCCTCCGGCGAGGTGAGGGCGTCGCGCATCGTGGTGGCGCCGGGCGACGATTTCCACACCCTGTTCGAGGACCGTTTCAAGGCTTATGGCGTCACCCGCTGCAAGCTGCACATGCTGCGGGTGAAGGACCCCGCGCTGGGCACCCTGCCGGGCTCCGTGATGACCGACCTCTCGCTCGGGCGCTATCTCGGCTATGCGGAACTTCCCGAGGCGGAGGCGCTCAAGCGGCTGCTGGCGGCCGAGCAGGCCGAGCACCTGAAGCACGGCGTACACCTCATCGTGGTGCAGTCGGCCGACGGGTCGCTGGTGGTGGGCGACAGCCATCATTATGGCGCGACCCCGGACCCCTTCGCGCCCGATTTCGTCGACGAGCTGATCCTCGACGAATACGCCGCCCTGTTCGGCCGCCGGCCGCCTGTCGCCGAGCGCTGGATCGGCACCTATGCCTCGGCGCCCGACCGGCTCGCCTTCATCGACCGGCCGCACGACCATATCCGCCTCGTGGTGGTGACGAGCGGCACCGGCGCTTCCACCGGCTTCGCGATTGCCGAGGAGGCGGTGGCGGAACTGTTCGATTAAAAGGGATTGGGCTGAAGAGCCTTTGCTGGGTCCCGGATCGGCGCTCCGCCTGCGGCGTGGCTGGTCCGGGACACGGGCAATCTCTGTTCCCGGACCAGCTGCCTGAAAGGCAGCGCCGATCCGGGACCCAGGAAAAACCCTTCGGCCACATCTCTTCCACCGCGCGCCGCCGCCTGAGGCCCCCGCCAAACCCCTTCGGCCATGCCCTTCCGCCGCCCCGGCATTGCCGCCACGCGCCCCATCCTCTAAACCCGCGCCGACACTCGTGAAGGACGGCGCCCATGGCCAAGGACAAACCCACCAAGCTCCGCGCCCGCATGCCGCGCGGCTTTGCCGATCGCGGGCCGGGCGAGCTCGTGCCGACGCGGGCGATGCTGGAGACCATCCGCAGGGTCTATGAGCTCTATGGCTTCGAGGCGCTGGAGACGCCCTTCATCGAATATACCGACGCGCTTGGGAAATTCCTGCCCGACCAGGACCGGCCGAATGAGGGCGTGTTCTCCTTCCAGGACGATGACGAGCAGTGGCTGTCGCTGCGCTACGATTTGACCGCGCCGCTCGCCCGCCATGTCGCGGAGAATTTCGACAAGCTGCCGAAACCCTTCCGCAGCTACCGCGCCGGCTGGGTGTTTCGCAACGAGAAGCCCGGACCGGGGCGCTTCCGCCAGTTCATGCAGTTCGACGCCGACACGGTGGGCGCGCCGACTGTCGCGGCGGATGCCGAGCTCTGCATGATGATGGCGGATACGCTGGAAGCGCTGGGCATCGCGCGCGGCGACTATGTCATCAAGGTCAATAACCGCAAGGTTCTCGACGGCGTGCTGGAGGCGATCGGCCTCGGCGGCGACGAGAATGCCGGACGCCGGCTAACGGTTCTGCGGGCCATCGACAAGTCCGACAAGGTGGGCATCTCAGGCGTGCGCGACCTGCTCGGCGAAGGCCGCTGGGAGAACCCCGAGGCCAAGAGCGGCGACTTCACCAAAGGCGCGGGGCTGGATGAGGGGCAGATCGAGATCGTGCTTGCTTCGCTCGATCCGGCAGCGGGCCAGGCTGCCGAGAACGACGCCTATCGCGCAGGAAAGGCGGAACTTGATGAGATCCGGGAATTTGTAAACGCAGCCGGCTACGCCAACCGCATCCGCATCGATCCCTCCGTCGTCCGTGGCCTTGAATACTATACGGGCCCGGTCTTCGAGGCCGAGCTGACCTTCGAGGTGAAGGACGAGAAGGGCCGCCCGGTGCGCTTCGGTTCCGTTGGCGGCGGCGGGCGGTATGATGGGTTGGTCGGGCGCTTCCGGGGGGAAGCTGTGCCGGCTACGGGTTTTTCCATCGGCGTCTCGCGCCTCGCCTCGGCGCTGTCCTATCTGAAGCAGGACGCCGCGCCGGAGTTCGGCCCGGTGGTCGTCGTGGTGATGGATCGCGACCAGACGGCGCATTATATGGGCCTCGTCGGCACATTGCGGCAGGCCGGCATCCGCGCCGAAATGTATCTCGGCAACCCGAAGAACCTCGGCAACCAGTTCAAATATGCCGACCGCCGCAACTCGCCTTGCGTGGTCATCCAGGGTTCGGATGAGCGGGCTAGCGGGCAGGTGCAGATCAAGGATCTGATCGAGGGCGCCAAGGCCGCCGCCGCCATCACCGACAATGCCGAGTGGCGCGAGAGCCGCCCGGCGCAGTTCGCCTGTGGCGAGGACGAGCTGGTGGCCAAGGTGCGCGAGCTGCTCGACCATCACGGCGTCCCGCACGGCGCCGCGTTGGGGTGAGGGGGGCAGCGTGTGCACCCTGTTCCCCGGACGCGCCGCATGGCGCGATCCGGGGCCCAGGGGGTTAGGCGCATCCTTTCCCCTAACCGGCGGCGGGCGGTGCTCGATACGAAGGCATATGGCCGCCTGCGGCGGGTCTTCTCCTGGGTCCCGGATCGGCGCTCCGCCTGCGGCTTCGCTTGTCCGGGACACTCCCGCCCGGAAACCATGTTCGCGCCCCCCGCATGGACCGGGGCGCGGGGCTTTGCTAGAAGCGCGCAGCTTCATCAACGGCCCATTTACCCGCAGACCGGACCCGCCCATGCCCGCCGACCAAAGCCACGCCGAGGAACTGCTCGCGCTCTATGCGCGGGCCGGCTTCGCGCGCGTCGAGCCGCCGGTGCTCCAGCCGGCCGACGCCTTTCTCGACCTCTCGGGCGAGGAAATGCGGCGCACCATGTTCATCACCACAGATCCGGAGGGGAACGAGCTGTGCCTGCGGCCGGACCTCACCTTGCCGGTGTGCCGCCACTACATCGGCGAGGGCGCCGCGCAGCCGCGCGATTTCGCCTATCTCGGCCCGGTGTTCCGCTCCGACGTGCCGGGCGGCGAGCTGCTGCAGGCCGGTGTCGAATCCTTCGGCCGGCATGATCGCGAGGCGGCGGACGCCGACCTTCTGGCGCTGGGGCTGGAGACGGCGGCGTTGTGGGGGGTGATCGACCCCACCATCCGGCTCGGCGATGCCGGCCTGTTCGCCACCCTGCTCGACGCGCTGAACCTGCCCCCGCTGTGGCGGCGGCGGCTGATCAAGGATTTCGCCCGCTCCGGCGATCTCGGTGCCGACCTTGCTCTGTTGAAGCAGCGCCCGGAGGCCGGCGGCGTCACCGCCCATGCCGGCGTGCTCTCGGCGCTGGCGGGCTCCGACCCCGACGCGGCGCGCGCGCTGGTGACGGACCTGCTCTCCATTGCCGGCATCTCCACCGTGGGCGGGCGCAGCGTGTCGGAAATCGCCGAGCGCTTTCTCGAACAGGCGGCGCCCGGCGACGGCGAGGGCCTTTCGGCCGAGAAGGTGGCGGTGATCGAGCGCTATCTCGCCATTGCCGGCAATCCCGACCAGGCGGCGGCGACCCTGCGGGCGCTGGCGGGCGAGGCGGGGCTCGATCTCGGCCGCGCGCTCGACGCCTTCGAGACCCGCACCCATTTCATCGCCGCGCAGGGCATCGAGCCAGGCCGGCTTTCCTTCGCCGCCGCCTTTGGCCGGCCGCTCGACTATTACTCGGGCATGGTGTTCGAGCTGCACGAGAACGGGGCCGGCGCGCCGCTGGTGGCGGGCGGGCGCTATGACGGGCTGCTCGGCCGGCTCGGTGCCGGCGAACCGATCCCCGCCGTCGGCTTCGCGGTGTGGCTCGGCCGTCTCGACGCCGTGGAGGCCCGCCCGTGAGTACCGCACCGCTGATCATCGCCGTGCCTTCCAAGGGCCGGCTGCAGGAAAACGCCACCGGCTTCTTCGCCCGCGCCGGCATGTCGCTGACCCAGTCGCGCGGGTCCCGCGACTATCGCGGCATGCTGACCGGGGTGGAAGGGGTGGAGGTCGCCTATCTCTCGGCGTCCGAAATCGCCAGCCAGCTCGCCGCCGGCGCGGTGCATCTGGGCGTCACCGGCGAGGATCTGGTGCGCGAGAGCATCCCGGACGCCGATTCCAAGGTGCTGCTGATCGAGGGGCTGGGCTTCGGCCAGGCCAATGTCGTGGTGGCGGTGCCGCAGGCGTGGATCGACGTGCGCACCATGCGCGACCTCGACGACGTGGCGACGCATTTCCACGCCACGCGCGGCCGGCGGGTGCGGGTGGCGACGAAATATCTCAACCTCACGCGCGGCTTCTTCGCCCGCCACGGCATTGTCGACTACCGCATCGTCGAGAGCCTCGGGGCCACCGAGGGCACGCCGGCCGCGGGCACGGCGGAGCTGATCGTCGACATCACCACGACCGGCTCGACGCTCGCGGCCAACGCGCTGAAGGTGATCGACGACGGCGTCATCCTGCGCTCGGAGGCCAATCTGGTTGCCTCCCTGCACGCGGACTGGAACCCGGCCGCGAAGGCGGCGGCGCGGGCGCTGCTCGACCGCGTCACCGCCGCCAAGCGCGCGGCGACCATGCGCGAGGTGAAGACCCGCTTCGCCGCTTGCGACGCCGGCGTGGTGCAGGAGGCGGTGCGCCGCTTCCGCGCATTGGCGCCGTTCGGCGCGCCGACCTCGTCCGGCATGGTGACGCTGCACTGCCCGCCGGACACGCTGCACGCGCTCGCGGTGTTTTTGCGCGAGCAGGGCGCGGCGACGGTGTCGGTCGGCCCGCTCGACTATGTGTTCGCGGCGGAAAACCCGCTTTATGCGACGCTGGAAGAGCGGATCGGCTAGTGGGACAGTTTCCCGGTCCAGCGGAGCCGAAGGCGAAGCGCCGCGCCGGGATCCAGGAATAACCCTTCTGCCGCACTCTCTGTGAGGTTTGGGCGCTGCGCGGGGTTCCCCCTGGGTCCCGGAGCGGCGCGGCACGCTGTGCCGCTGGTCCGGGAAACGGGCTTACCCCTGCGCGACGTGGGCGTTCTCTTCCGCCTCAATCGGCAGCGCGAAGGCGGCCGCCTCGCCGATGGCGTGGCCGAACAGGATGAGGCACGGGCCACCGGCGCCGTCGGCCACGGCCGCCTCAAGCGCCGTCTGCAGCGTGCCGACGGTGGCCGGCACCTGCCGCTCCTCGGGCCGTGTGGCGGAGAAGATGGCGATGGCCGGCGTCGCCGGGTCGAGCCCGGCCTCCATCGCCTTGCCCGCGAGCTCGCCCCAGGTGCGCTGGGGCATGTAGACCACCGTGGTGGCGGCGGGGTCGGCCAGTGCCTGCCAGTCGAGATCGCGCGGCAGCTTGCCGTCTCTCGCATGGGCGGTGACGAATTGCAGCCGGCGGGCATGGTCGCGATGGGTGAGCGAGAGCGTGAGCCGGCTCGCCGCCCCCTGCGCCGCGGTGATGCCCGGCACCACTTCCACCGGCAGGCCGGCCTTCTGCGCCGCCGCGATCTCCTCGCCGGCACGGCCGAACACCATGGGGTCGCCGCCCTTGAGGCGCACCACGCGCTTGCCCTGCTTCGCCAGCGAGACCATCAGCGCGTTGATGTCGTCCTGCTTGCAGGAGGGGCGGTAGCCGGTCTTGCCGACCAGCATCTTTCTCGCCTCGCGGCGGGCGACATCCAGCACCGCCGGCGCGACAAGGTCGTCATAGAGCACGACATCGGCCGATTGCAGCACGCGCACGGCCTTCAGCGTCAGCAGTTCCGGGTCGCCCGGGCCGGCGCCGACCAGCGCGACCGAGCCGCGCGGCGTGTCGGTGCGTTCCACCTCGGCGCGGCCGAGCAGGCTTTCGCGCAGGGCCTCCGAGGGCTCGGCCTCGGGCGTCTCCAGCGCGGCGCGGGTGAAGCGCTCCCAGAAGCTGCGGCGGCCCTGATAGGAGAGCGCGAGCGCGGCGACGGACGGGCGCCAGCCGCGCGCGGCCTCGGCCCAGCGCTTGAAGCCCTGCGGGATCACCGCCTCGATCTTGGCGCGCACCGCCTGCCCGAATACCGGGGCGGCGCCGTCGGTGGAGATGCCGATGACGAGGGGCGAGCGGTTGACGATGGCGCCGAAGGCGAAGTCGCAGAAGGCCGGCTTGTCCACCACATTGACCGGCACGCCGGCTGTGTGCGCCGCCTGCGCAAAGCGGGCGCATTCCTCGTCGTCCTCGAAGGCGCCGATGGCGAGCGCGGCGCCCGTGAGGTCGGCGGGCGTCCAGTCCCGGGCGATGAGCAGCAGCGGGCCGTCCGGCGGCGCGGCGGCGAGCGCGAGCAGATCCTCGCACGGCTCGGTGGCCAGCACCTCGACATGCGCGCCGGCGGCGGAGAGCAGTTCCGCCTTCCACGCCGCCGCCTCCGACCCGCCGGCCAGCACCACCCGGCGCCCGGCCATCGCGAAGAACACCGGCAGGCGGGCGAGCGGAGCCATGCGCGCCGGCGCGCGGGCGGCGCGGCGCCCGGCGGCGGGGGTGGCGGGAGCGGAATCGGTCATCGCGGCGGTCGTCCGAAGGAGTTCGTTCAACTTATCACATAAAATTCTCGTCCATTAAAGTCAATGAACGAGATTTTTCGGGAAAAAGTCAGTGGCTCTTTTCCGACAATCGGTCGGTCCACGCCAGCACCACGCCGGAGAGCACGAACACGACATGGATGATGACGAGCCACATGAGCTGCTTTTCATCGACGCCGCGATCGAGGTTCATGAACGCCTTCAGCAGGGCGATGGCGGAGATGGCGACGATGGAAGCCAGCAGCTTCTGCTTGAGGCCGGAAAAATCGACCTTGGTCATCCATTCCGGCCAGGCGGCATGGCCGGAGCCGTCGATCTTGGCGACGAAATTCTCATAACCCGAGAAGATGACGATGATGACGAGGCTGCCGGTGAAGGTGAGGTCGACCAGCGCCAGGATGCCGAGAATGGTGTCGCTCTCGTCGAACTGCGCCGCGTGCGTGACGAAATGGAACAGCTCGACGCCGAATTTGTAGAGCAGCACCGCCAGCGCGATCACCAGCCCGAGATAGAACGGCGCCATGATCCAGCGGCTGAGCAGGATGATGCGTTCGATGACCTTTTCCATGCGTCCGTCACCCTGGCCTGACCCCGCCTCTCGCGGGTGCGAGATGGGTGCCACGGCGCCGCGATGGCGGCAAGGGGGCTTGACAGGGGGCGGCTGCGCGCGCCGCGCAGAGCCGCCGCGCCTCAGTTTGCCACGACCTTCTGGTAGGTGTTCTTCAGCTCGTCCTGGATGACGATGGCGGTGCCCTTGGCGGTGAGCAGAAGGTCCTGGTCCGGGGTGCGGGTGCTGTAGCTCCAGCCCGCCGGCGACTTCAGCCGGCTGCCGAGACCGGCGAGGTCGGCATAGCTCAGCGTGGGATCGACGATCTGCGCATAGGCCTGCATCACATAGACCGCACCGTCCGGCCCGTTGAGCTGGAACACCGGCTTGCCGCCATCGAAGCGATAGGTGGTCTCGCGGTCGATGGTCTGCTCGGTATAGGCCGGCCCCATCGCCTGATGCAGCGACAGCGCGATTTCCGCGCGCCTGGCCATGACGATGCCGCCCACGGTGATGACCTCGCCGGTCTTCGTCTCGCCCGAGGCGATGATGCCGTCCATGATGAAATGGCGCGGGCCGTTCATGACGACGGCAAGCGTGTCGAACTGGCGGAACAGTTCGCGCCGCGTGAGGGCGTCCCACTTGTCGGCGGGGCAGTCGTCGAAGCCGAGCGTGTTGAAGACCGAGGCCTTGAGGCCCTCCAGGGTCAGGTGCACCGCGACCAGCTCGCAATAGCGCGCATCGCGCAGCACGGCCGGCAGCTTGGGCACCGGGGCCGCTGCCGGCTGCTGCGCCAGCGCGGCGCCGGCCGGGAGCAGCAGGGCGACCAAGGGCAAGAGGAGGGGGCGGAAGGAGGTCACGGGCGCGTTCCTCGTTCGATCAGCGAGGCGCGAACGTTACAATGATGCCTCCCGGCAAAGGAAGAAGCGGGGAGGATAGGTGCAGGAATCGACAGGTGGGCGGTTGAGCGGGCGCGTCGGGCGCGGTGGGAAAACCCGCCGCGCCCTGTCTGGTCAGGCCGCCACGCCGGTGCCGATGGGGCAGGAGACGCCGGTGCCGCTCAGCGCGCAATAGCCGTTCGGGTTCTTGGCGAGATACTGCTGGTGGTAGTCCTCGGCGAAGTAGAAATGCGGGGCGTCGACGATCTCGGTGGTGATCGCGGGGAAGCCCTTGGCCTTCAGAGCCACGTCGTAATCCGCCCTGCTGGCTTCCGCCTGCGCCCGCTGCTCGGGCGAGGTGGCATAGATGCCGGAGCGGTAGGTGGTGCCGACATCATTGCCCTGGCGCATGCCCTGGGTGGGGTCGTGGATTTCCCAGAACAGCTTGAGAAGCTCGGCATAGCTGACCTTAGAGGGGTCATAGACCACAAGCACCGCCTCGGCATGGCCGGTCAGGCCGGTGCAGGTCTCCTCATAGGTCGGGTTCGGCGTGATGCCGTTGATGTAGCCGACGGCGGTCACATACACGCCGGGCGTCTGCCAGAACTTGCGCTCGGCGCCCCAGAAGCAGCCGAGGCCGAAAATGGCGGTCTCGAAGCCTTCCGGGTAGGGGCCCTTCAGCGCGTGGCCGTTGACCGCATGGGTACGGGCGGTCGGCAGTTCCCGGGCGCGACCGGGCAGCGCCTGGGCAGGGGTCGGCAGGTCGATACTCTTCCTGGAGAAGAACATGGGGCACATCCCTTCATGGACTGACGCCAATATGGGGAGTGACCGGGCTTCGCGCGAGGGCGGAGGCCATCACGCGCCCGGCATCACGCGGCCCTTCACGCGGCGGGGCGGCGGCCGATCAGCAGCAGCAGCGCGCCGGCGACGCCGAGCACCGCGAAGAGCGGCGCGCCGAGCACCGGCACGACGAGATATTCCCACGCCGTCACGGACACGCTGCCCTCGACGAAGGCCTGGAAGCGCGCCAGCAGGTCCGGGCTCACGGCGAGCCAAGTGACGCCGAGCGGGGTGGTGACGATCTCCGACGAGGCGATCGAGCGCACGCCGTCCAGCACCAGGGCGACGAAGGCACCGGCGAGAACCCACAGCCCCACGAAGCGGAAGAGAAAGCGGATCATGAATTGCCCTGTCTTCTGGCCCGCCGCGCCTGCGGCGTGTTCCGTCTTAGACGCCATCGGCGAACCGCCGCAAGGGCGCAGGTGAGGCGAGGGATGTCCTCCGGTCGTCATCCCGGACGGCCGCCGGCCGATCCGGGGTCGTTTTCCGGATGGAGAGCAGTCCCGGCTCTCCGCTTCGCTCCGGCCGGGATGACGATCCCGCGGGGAGGGCGGCCGATCCAATGCGCGGCATTCGGCCGCCGGCTCCCCGCGTCCGTGAAGACCCTTAGCCTTGATGTGGATCAAGGTTGTCGCCGGCCTCCGGCGCGAAAGCTCGCCCCACATCATGGAGTCGTTCCAGATCGGCCGATCGGAACGTGGAGGGTCGAATGACGCAGCTACACAGCGCCGCCGGCGAGGCAGGCGGCTCGGGTGCCACCGAACCGGGCGTCGACCAGAGCGGCAAGAAGATGACGTTCGGCGAGGGCGGTCTCGCCTTCGTCTTCGCGGTCCTCGCGCTGGCGTGCATTACCGTGGCGGCGAAGACGCACGATGCCGCCTATGCCTTCCACGCCTATCTCTCCGCCTTCGCCAGCCTGGCGGCGGTGTTCGTCATCCTCAACCGCTATGTCGACCGCCCGGCGGACCTGCCGGCGCGGGAGATCGAGGGCAAGCCGAACTACAATTTCGGCCCGGTAAAGTTCGCCACCATCGCGGCGATGTTCTGGGGCATTGCCGGCTTCCTGGTCGGCGTTATCATCGCCTTCCAGCTCGCCTTTCCCTGGCTGAACCTCGATCTGCCCTGGACGGCGTTCGGCCGGCTGCGCCCGCTGCACACGTCGGCGGTGATCTTCGCCTTTGGCGGCAATGTGCTGATCGGCACCTCGTTCTATGTGGTTCAGCGCACCTCGCGCGCCCGCCTCGCCGGCTATCTCGCGCCGTGGTTCGTGGTGCTGGGCTATAATTTCTTCATACTTCTCGCCGGCACCGGCTATCTCCTCGGCATCACCCAGTCGAAGGAATATGCCGAGCCGGAATGGTACGCCGATCTGTGGCTCACCGCTGTGTGGGTGGCGTATCTGCTGGTGTTCCTCGCCACGCTCTGGCGCCGGCGGGAACCGCACATCTATGTCGCGAACTGGTTCTACCTCGCCTTCATCGTCACCATCGCGATGCTGCACATCGGCAACAACGCCGCGATCCCGGTGTCGGTGTTCTCGCCGAAATCCTACATCGTCTGGTCGGGCGTGCAGGATGCCATGGTGCAGTGGTGGTATGGCCACAACGCGGTCGGCTTCTTCCTCACCGCCGGCTTCCTCGCCATCATGTATTACTTCATTCCCAAGCGGGCCGACCGGCCGGTCTATTCCTACCGGCTGTCGATCATCCACTTCTGGGCGCTGATCTTCATCTACATCTGGGCCGGCCCCCATCATCTGCACTACACGGCGCTGCCGGACTGGGCGCAGACGCTGGGCATGACCTTCTCGATCATCCTGTGGATGCCGAGCTGGGGCGGCATGATCAACGGGCTGATGACGCTCTCGGGGGCCTGGGACAAGCTGCGCACCGACCCGGTGCTGCGCCTGATGGTGGTGTCGGTCGCGTTCTACGGCATGGCCACCTTTGAAGGGCCGCTGATGTCGGTGAAGTCGGTCAACTCGCTCTCCCACTACACCGACTGGACCATCGGCCATGTGCATGCCGGCGCGCTCGGCTGGGTCGCCTACATCTCCTTCGGCGCGATCTACTGCCTGGTGCCGTGGCTCTGGCAGAAGCGCGAGCTGTATTCGCTGCGCCTCGTCAACTGGCATTTCTGGATCTCGACCATCGGCATCGTCTTCTACATCTCGGCGATGTGGGTGTCGGGCATCCTGCAGGGCCTGATGTGGCGCGCCTACACCTCGCTCGGCTTCCTCGAATACTCGTTCATCGAGACGGTCGAGGCGATGCACCCCTTCTACATCATCCGCGCGGTGGGCGGGGTGCTGTTCCTGGTCGGCGCGCTGATCATGGCGTTCAACGTGTTCATGACGATCAGGCAGCCGGATCTGGCGGAGGCCGGCACCGACCTGCGCCACCCTTCCCTCGTGCCGGCTGAGTGAGGACCCCGACCATGGCTGACATCGCCACCAAGAAATCCGTCTGGGCCCGGCACGCTTTTTTCGAGAAGAACTCGATCTGGCTGATGATCGGCATCCTGATCGTGGTCGCCATTGGCGGCCTGGTCGAGATCGTGCCGCTGTTCTACCTCAAGAGCACGATCGAGAAGGTCTCCGGCGTGCGTCCCTGGACGCCGCTGGAGCTGGCCGGGCGCAACATCTATGTGCGCGAGGGCTGCTACAACTGCCACTCGCAGATGATCCGCCCGCTGCGCGACGAGGTGGAGCGCTACGGCCATTACTCGCTGGCGGCCGAGAGCATGTATGACCGCCCGTTCCAGTGGGGCTCCAAGCGCACCGGGCCGGACCTTGCCCGCGTTGGCAACAAATATTCCGACGAATGGCAGCGCCAGCACCTCGCCGATCCGCGCTCGGTGGTGCCGGGCTCGATCATGCCGGGCTATCCCTTCCTCGCGAAGACGCCGCTCAAGACCTACGAGATCGCCGACGACATGAAGGTGAACGCCGTGCTCGGCGTGCCCTATTCCGACGCGATGGTGGCCGAGGCGCTGGCCGACCTGCGGGCGCAGGCCAGCCCCGATGCCGACGCCGACGGGCTGGTGGAGCGCTATCCCGGCGCGCAGCAGCGCGACTTCGACGGCAATCCCAGGGTGCTGTCCGAGGCGGATGCGCTGATCGCCTACCTGCAGGCGCTCGGCACCATGGTCGACTTCAAGCTCTACGACGACAAGGCAAACATCCGCTGAGGAGGCCGGGATGAACGAGACCTATCGCGCCCTCGCCGAATTCGCCCAGACCTGGGGGCTTCTCTACTTCGTCGGCATCTTCCTCTGCGTGCTCGCCTATGCGCTTTCGCCCCGGCGCGGCAAGCAGTTTGAAGACGCCGCCCGCATGCCGCTGCGCGAGGATTGACCATGGCCGAGCATCACACGAACGTGGACGCCGTCACCGGCGTCTCGACGACCGGCCACGAGTGGGACGGCATCCGCGAGCTGAACAACCCGCTGCCGCGCTGGTGGCTGTGGACCTTCTACGCCTGCATCGTCTGGGCGGTGCTGTACTGGATCGCCTACCCCGCCTGGCCGCTGGTGTCCAACTACACCTCCGGCGTGCTCGGCTGGACGTCGCGCGACGCGGTGCAGGTGCAATTGGCCGACCTGCGCACCCAGCGCGGGGCGTTCGCGCAGAAGCTGCAGGACGCCTCGCTCGAACAGATCGAGGCCAGCCCCGAGCTTCTCGCCTTCGCCCGAGCCCAGGGCCGCGCCGCCTTCGGCGACAATTGCGCGCCGTGCCACGGCACGGGTGCCGCCGGCTCCATCGGCTATCCCAACCTCAACGACGACGACTGGATGTGGGGCGGCTCGCTGGAGCAGGTGCAGCAGACCATCCTGCACGGCATCCGCTCCACCGATGCCGACGCCCATCTCGGCGACATGCCCGCCTTCGGGCGCGACGCCATGCTGGCGCGGCCGGAGATCGTCGCGGTGGCCGACTATGCGCGCTCGCTCTCCGCCCTGCCGGTGCCGGCCGGGGTCACGCCCGACCTCGCCAAGGGCAGGCAAGTGTTCGCCGCCAATTGCGCCGCCTGCCACGGCGCGGACGGCAAGGGCAATGTGGAGCTGGGCGCCCCCAACCTCACGGACGGCATCTGGCTCTACGGCTCCAGCCGCGACAGCGTGATCGCCACCATCGCGAATGGCCGCGCCGGCATGATGCCGGCCTGGGGCGGGCGGCTCGACCCCACAACCATCAAGGCCCTCACCGTCTATGTGCATGCGCTCGGGGGCGGGCGGTAGCGCGTGCATGCAGGGGGGTGAGCGATGCGGCGGGGCGTCTCAGCGACGTCCCGCCGCATAAGCATTTTTCCGCCCGGCAAGCCCCGGATCAACGGCCGCGACAGGCGGGTTTAGAACACCTCCATGCCGGCGCGGACCGCAGGCTTCGGGGACCGACATGAACATGGCGACCAAGGTGGAACGGCTCGAACCGCCGGATTATGACGACGAGGCCCCCCTCTACGAGGCCCGGCGCCGCATCTACCCCATCGCCGTGCACGGCACCTTCCGCCGCATCAAGTGGGCGCTGCTGATCGTCACCCTCGGCATTTACTATCTGCTGCCTTTCCTGCGCTGGGACCGCGGCCCCAACGCCCCCTCGCAGGCGGTGCTGGTCGATCTCGCAAACGGGCGGTTCTATTTCTTCTTCATCGAGATCTGGCCGCAGGAAATCTATTACCTCACCGGCCTGCTGATCCTTGCCGCTTTGGTGCTGTTCCTGATGAACGCGGTCGCCGGCCGGCTCTGGTGCGGCTATCTCTGCCCGCAGACCGTGTGGACCGACCTGTTCCAGGCCATCGAGCGCATGGTCGAGGGCGACCCGCGCGAGCGGCGCGAGAAGCTGAAGACCGCCTCGCGCACCCAGCGGGCCTTCGAGGCGGCGGCCAAGCACACGCTATGGCTGATGGTGGCGTGGTGGACGGGGGGCGCCTGGGTGCTCTACTTCGCCGACGCGCCGACCTTGGTCTGGCAGCTTTTCACCGGCACCGCGCCGCTGGTCGCCTATCTCTGGATCGCCATCCTCACCTTCACCACCTATGTGCTCGCCGGCCATATGCGCGAGCAGGTGTGCACCTATATGTGCCCGTGGCCGCGCATCCAGGCGGCGCTGACGGACGAGTACGCCTACAACGTCACCTATCGCCATGATCGCGGCGAGCCGCGCGGCTCGCTCAAGAAGAGCGAGGCGCTGCGCGCAGTCGGCGTGCCGTCGGGCGACTGCATCGACTGCCGGCAATGCGTGGCCGCCTGCCCGACGGGGGTCGACATCCGGCTCGGCAGCCAGCTCGCCTGCATCCAGTGCGGCCTGTGCATCGACGCCTGCGACACGGTGATGGGCAAGGTCGGGCGGCCGACCCGCCTCATCGCCTACGACACCGAGATGAACATCGAGCGCCGCCAGCAGGGGCTGGCGCCGGTGGCGAAGGTGTTTCGCGCCCGCACGCTGCTCTATGCGGGGCTGATCCTCCTCATCGGCGCCATCATGGTCGCCGCGCTGGCCATGCGCGGTTCGGAGGGCGTGTCCGTCATCCATGACCGCAACCCGCTTTTCGTGCGCCTCTCCGACGGGGCGCTGCGCAATGCCTACACGCTGCGCATCGTCAACAAGCAGCCCCTGCCGCGCCGCTTCGCCATTGCGGTGGACGGGGTGCCGGAGGGGCGGCTGGAGATCGTCGGCGGCCTCTCGCAGACCGAAAACGGCCATCCCGTGGTCGAGGTCGGCCCGGACCAGACCTATGAGCTGCGGGCGCTGGTCTCCACCGCCGCGAAGCTGCCGGCCAATGCCTCGCTGCCGGTGGTGTTCTCCGTCACCGACGTGATCGGCGGCGAGACGACGACCGCGCCCGACCATTTCAAGGGTCCCTGAAAACCGGAGGACGACCATGGCCTCGCCTGTGAACGGGCTCGACGACGGGAACGGCCGGCCTCTTACGGGCCGCACCGTGCTGATCTGCTTCCTCGCCTTTTTCGGCGTGATCTTTACCGCCAACTTCTTCCTCGTGCGGGCGGCGGTGACGAGCTTCGGCGGGGTGGAGACGGAAAGCTCCTACAAGGCCGGGCTCGCCTTCCGCGCCGAAAGCGAGGCCGCAGCCGCGCAGGAGGCCCGCCACTGGCAGGTCGACGCCCATGTCGAACCCGGCCGGGTCGATGTGTCGGCCCGCGATGCCGCCGGCCGGCCGATCGCCGACGCGGTGCTCGCCGTGACGCTCCAGCACCCCACGAACCGGCGGCTCGACGTGACACTCGATCCGGTTCGGGTGAGCGCGGGCCGGTGGCGTGCCGATGACACGGTGGCGTCCGGGCAGTGGGAACTGGTGATCGAACTCAGCCGCGAGGGCGAGCGCCTGTTCCGCTCCACCAACCGCGTCGTCATCCGGTAGCGGCGGGAGACCCACCCATGGCCACGCAGGCCCTTCTTTTCCCCGCGACGCCAGCGCCGGTTGCCGCCGCGCCGGTGGCGCAGGATTACTCGCTGTTCCTGCGCCGCGACCCCGCCGGGCAGGCGGAGATGGCCTTTGCGGTCGAGGGCATCGACTGCGCCGCCTGCATCGACGAGATCGAGGACGGGTGCGAAGCGCTGCCGGGGGTGGCGCGCGCGCGGCTGAACTACACCACCCACCGCCTCACCATCGGTTGGGAGGCGCGGGCCGAGCCGGCGCCGGCGCTTGTGCTGGAGGCGCTGGCCAAGGCGGGCTATCGCGCCTGGCCTTTCGAGGCCGACCGGCTGGAGGCGATCGACAACGCCACCTCCCGCCATTTGCTGCGCTGCCTCGGCGTTGCCGGCTTCGCGGCGATGAACATCATGCTGCTCTCGGTGTCGGTGTGGTCGGGCAATGTGACCGACATCACCCCCGAGACGCGCGATTTTTTCCACTGGCTCTCGGCACTGATCGCGCTGCCCGCCGCCGCCTATGCCGGCCAGCCCTTCTTCCAGAGCGCCATCCGGGCCGTGAGGGCCCGCTCGCTCAACATGGACGTGCCGATCACGCTCGGCGTGCTGCTGGCGCTCAGCGTCTCGGTGTACGAGACGCTGCACCATGCCGAGCACGCCTATTTCGATTCCGCCGTGATGCTGCTCTTCTTTCTGCTCGCCGGGCGCACTCTCGACCATGCGATGCGCCGGCGCACGCGGGCGGAGGCCGGCAATCTCGCCGCGCTGAAGGCCGTGTCCGCCAACCGCATCGAGGCCGATGGCCGGCTTGTCACCGTGCCCGCCGGCGCCGTGAAGCCGGGCGACGAGGTGATGCTGCGGGCGGGCGAGCGCGCGCCGGTGGACGGGCTGGTGCTCTCCGGCACCGCCTCGGTCGACGAGAGCCTGGTGACGGGCGAGACGCTGCCGCGCGCGGTGGGGGCCGGCGGCATGGTGCATGCCGGCAGCCTCATCCATGACGGCGTGCTGCGGCTGCGCACCGTTGCGGCGGGCGAGGACACGTTTCTCGACGAGATCGAGCGGCTGCTCGACAAGGCCTCGACCGCGCGCGGGCGCTATATCAGGCTCGCCGACCGCGCCGCCCGGCTCTACGCCCCGATGGTGCACACCACGGCGCTGCTGGCGCTGGTCGGCTGGCTGATCGCCGGGGCCTCGCTGCACCAGGCGGTGCTGATCGCCGTGGCGGTGCTCATCATCACCTGCCCCTGCGCGCTGGCGCTCGCCGTGCCCGCGGTGCAGGTGGTGGCGGCGGGCACGCTGATGCGGGCCGGGGTGCTGATCGCCTCCGGCGACACGTTCGAGCGGCTGGCCGAGATCGACACCGTGGCCTTCGACAAGACCGGCACGCTGACCCTGCCCGAGTCGAGCCTCTCCGACACCTCCACCGTGCCGGCGCCCCTTCTGGCGGCAGCGGCGCGGCTCGCTTTGGCAAGCACCCACCCGCTGGCGCGGGCCATCGCCGCCGCCCACCCGGACGCGCGCCCGCTCGACGCGGTGCGCGAAGTGCCGGGCGGAGGCGTCGAGGCGGAGATCGACGGGGTGACGGCGCGGCTCGGCAGCCCGGCCTTTTGCGGCTGCGAGGCGCTGGCGGGCGCCCGTGCCGATGCCGCGCCCGACGCCTCGCGGGTCGCGGTGCGGCTGGGCGAGGCTTGCGCGGTGCTCGACATAAGGCAGGCGCTGCGCCGCGATGCGCCCGAGGTGATGGACGAACTCCGCGCGGCCGGCCTCGACATCGTGCTGCTCTCGGGCGACCGGCGGGCGGCGGTGGCGCCGGTGGCGGCGCGGCTTGGCGTGGCGGAATGGTGGGCGCAGATGCGGCCGGGCGACAAGATCGCCGTGCTGGAGAGCCTCGCCGCCAAGGGGCGCCGCGTGCTGATGGTGGGCGACGGCCTCAATGACGCGCCTTCGCTCGCCAGCGCCCATGTCTCGCTCTCGCCGATCAGCGCGGCGGATGTGACGCGGGCGCAGGCCGACGCGGTGTTTCTCGGCGAAAGGCTGGCGCCGGTGGCGACGGCCATCAAGGTCGCCCGCCGGGCGCGGCACCTGATGCGGCAGAACCTGATGATCGCCGTGGTCTACAATCTCATCGCCGTGCCGCTGGCGGTGGCCGGCTTTGTGACACCGCTGGTGGCCGCGCTCGCCATGTCCGGTTCGTCGGTGATCGTGACGCTCAACGCGCTGCGGGCACGGACGGATGGGAAGATGGCGGGCGGGAAGGTGGCGAGATGAGCGTGCTTCTCTATCTGGTGCCGGCGGCGCTGAGCCTCGGCCTGCTGGGGCTGGTCGCGTTTCTGTGGTCGCTGCGCGCCGGGCAATATGACGACATCGAGGGGGCGGCGGTGCGCGTTCTCTCCGATGACGATCTGCGCCACGGGTCCGGCGACCGGGAGCCGCGCGGATGAGCGCCGGCGATCTGTTCGACGTGGAGGCGGCGCGGGCGGGACGGCTCGGCTGCGCCTGCCCGGAAGACACGCCGCGCCCGCTGCGCCGCGCGCCCGGCATCGGGCGGCTGTGCGGCGGCTTTGCCCTCGTCGTGCTGGCGCAGGCGCTGACGCTGGGCGTGCTGCCGCTGGCCGGGGCCATGCTGGCGCCGCGCCCGGAACTTGGCGCGCTGCCGCTCGCCGCGCTGCTGCTCGGGGCGGCGCTGGCCAGCCTTCCCGCCAGCTTTCTGCTCGACAATTTCGGCCGGCGCGCCGGTTTCGCGCTCGGCGCCAGCCTCGGCGTCGCCGGCGGGCTGGTGGCGGCCTATGCGATGATGCTCGGGGCCTTCCCGATGCTGGTGCTGGGCGCCGCCTGGCTCGGGGCGGCGCAGGGTTTCGGCATGTTCTACCGCCACGCGGCGGCGTTGGGTTCGGCCACTGGCGCGCGGGCCGGCGTGGTGGCGCGGCTCATCGGCGCCGGGGCGCTGGCCGGCCTTGCCGGGCCGCTGCTGGCGGGCATGGCGGAGGCGGCGTTCGCTCCCTACACCTTCGCCGGCACGCTGATCCTCGCCGCGCTGGCGCAGCTCGGGGCGCTGGGCTTCGCCGTCGCGCTGCCACAGGCGCGTTTTTCCCATGCCAAACAGACCGTTGAGGCGATGCAAGCGACGGAAGCCCGCCCGCCGACGACCGCGTGGCGGACGCTGCTTCTGCCGACGCTGATCGGCGCGCTGGCCTGGGGGGCGATGACCTCCGCCATGGCCGGCGCGCCGCTGTCGCTGGCCGGCTGCGGGGTGGGCGTGCCGCTGATATCAGGCGTCGTCGCCTGGCATGTGGTGGCGATGTACGCCCCGGCGCTGGCGGGCGGGGTGCTGGCGCGGTGGATCGGAGCGACAACGCTGGCGCTGCTCGCTCTGGCTTTGTGTCTGGGCGCGGCGGCGATGGTGGCGCAGGCACACGAGGCGGTGACGATCGCCATCGCCTTCCTCGCGGTGGGCGCCGGCTGGGCGCTGGCAAGCCTCGGCACTACGCTGATGCTGCATGGGGCGGGAACGCCGTCGCGGCTGCAACTCGCCGCTCATGACGGCCTGCTGTTGGGCGCGGCGCTGCTCGGCGTGCCGATGTAAAAGGCCGCCGTCAGGAAGGGTAGTTGACGTCCATTTCGCTTTATGTAAGTGATCGCTCACTGACAATGCGGTGAGGGGATCGAGGATGTTCACACGGCTGATGACGGCCCGGCGTTTCGCGCCGCTGTTCTGGTGCCAGTTTTTCGCTGCCTTCAACGACAATTTCGTGAAGAACGCGATGGCGCTGCTCATCCTCTACGGCATCGCCCATACGAATGGCGGCGCGCTGGTCACGCTGGCCGGCGGCATCTTCATCCTGCCCTTCTTCCTGTTCTCCTCCCTCGGCGGCCAGCTTGCCGACCGCTACGACAAGTCGCTGATCGCCCGGCGGGTGAAGTTCGCCGAGATCTGGATCGTGCTTATCGCCAGCGCCGGCTTCGTCATCCAGTCCATCCCGCTGCTGTTCGTCGGCCTGTTCTTCATGGGCACGCTGAGCGCGCTGTTCGGGCCGGTGAAATACGGCATCCTTCCCGACCACCTCGCCAAGGACGAACTCGTCTCCGGCAACGCGCTGATCGAGATGGCGACCTTCGCCGCCATTCTCGGCGGCACTGTGGGCGGGGCGCTGGCCTTCACCCATACCGGGGAATGGGCGGTGGCCGGCTTCACCTTCGTGCTGGCGGTGATCGCCTGGCTGTCGGCGCGGGGAATCCCCCACACCCTGCCGGGCGCGCCCGATCTCGTGATCGACCGCAATATCTGGCGCAGCACGATGACGCTGCTGGCCGATATCCGCGCCGAGAAGCCCATCTGGCGCGGCGCGCTCATCGTCTCCTGGTTCTGGCTGGTGGGGGCGGTGGTGCTCTCGCTGCTGCCGACGCTGGTGAAGGAGAATGTCGGCGGGGTGGAGAGCGTGGTCACGCTGTTCCTCGTGCTGTTCACCATCGGCGTCGCCATCGGCTCGACGCTGGCCGCCAAGCTGTCGGAAGGCCACATCCTGCTGGCGCTGGTGCCGGTCGCCGGCCTGCTGATGGGCGTCTTCGCCATCGACCTGGCGCTGCTCATGGGCTCGCTCACCCCGACGTCCGCGCCGATCGGTTGGTATGAATTCCTCACCTCGGGCCCAGGCGTGCACGCCGCCATCGGGCTGATCGGCCTCGCTGCGGCGGGGGGCGCCTTCGTGGTGCCGACCTTCGCCTTTGTCCAGGCCGCCGCAGGCGAGGACCGCCGGGCCCGGGTGATCGCCGGCAACAACGTGCTGAACGCCGCCTTCATGGTGGCCGGTGCGGTCATCGTCGCCGGGCTCCAGTTCGCCGGCTTCGGCGCCCCGGCCCTGCTGGGGCTGATCGGCGCGGCGAGCCTCGTCGTCGCCATCCTTGCCGGCCGCGCCTTCCAGGGCCAGGTGCTGCGCGACCTGATCAAGCTGGTGTTCCGGGTGCTGTTCCGCGTCGAGGTGACGGGGGCCGAGCATCTCAAGGCCGCCGGGCCCGGCTCGGTGATCGCCATCAACCATGTGAGCTTCCTCGACGCGCCCCTGATCATGGCGCTGCTCGACAATGATCCCGTCTTCGCCGTCGACCGCGCCATCGCCGAGGCCTGGTGGGTGAAGCCGTTCCTCAGCCTCGTGCGGGCCTTCCCGCTCGATCCTACCAAGCCGATGGCGACCCGCGACCTGATCCGCCAGGTGCAGCAGGGCGAGCAATTGGTGATCTTCCCCGAGGGACGTATCACCGTCACCGGCTCGATCATGAAGATCTATGACGGTTCGGCGCTGATCGCCGACAAGGCGGACGCGCCTGTCGTGCCGGTGCGGATCGAGGGGCTGGAGCAGACCTATTTCTCCCGCCTCGATGGCCAGCAGACGCGCAAGCGCCTGTTTCCCAAGGTGCGCGTCACCATCCTGCCGCCGCGCAAGCTGAAGGTCGACCGCGAACTGCTCGGCCGCAAGCGTCGCCGGGCAGCCGGCGCGGCGCTCTACGACGTGATGAGCGACCTCGTCTTCGAGACCAGCCACACCAACGTCACCGTCTATCAGGCGGTGGAAGACGCGGCGGTGCGGCTCGGCATGGGGCGCATCGTGCTGGAGGACCCGCTCGGCACCATCCTTTCCTACCGCAAGCTGCTGCTCGGAGCGAAGATCCTCGGCGACAAGCTGGCCAGGGAAACCGCGCCGGGCGAAAAGGTCGGCGTGCTGCTGCCCAATGCCGCCGGCATCGCCGTGGTGCTGATGGGGCTCTCCCGCCACGGCCGCGTGCCTGTGATGCTGAACTACACCGCCGGCCCCGCCAATCTCGTCCTCGCCTGCAAGGCGGCGGAGGTGAAGCTGGTGGTCGCCTCGCGCGCCTTCATCGAGAAGGCGCGGCTGGAGGCGGAAGTGGCGGAACTCGAAAAGCATGTCCGCGTGCTGATGAGCGAGGAGATCCGCGCCTCCGTCACCACGACGGACAAGATCCGCGCCATGCTGCCGCTGCCCGCACCCAAGCCGGCCGACCCGGACGAGCCGGCCTTCGTGCTGTTCACCTCCGGCTCCGAGGGCACGCCGAAGGGCGTGGTGCTCTCCCACCGCAACATCCTGACCAATGTGGCGCAGGTCGCGGCGCGGATCGACTTCTCGCCCGCCGATATCATGTTCAACGTGCTCCCCGTTTTCCATTCCTTCGGGCTGACCGGCGGGCTGGTGCTGCCGATGGTGTCGGGGCTGAAGACCTATCTCTACCCCTCGCCGCTGCACTACCGGATCATCCCGGAACTGGTCTACGCCACCAACGCCACCGCCATTGTCGGCACCGACACCTTCCTCATGGGCTATGCCCGCACCGCCAACCCCTACGACTTCCGCTCGCTGCGCTTCGTGGTGGCGGGGGCCGAGCCGGTGAAGGCGGAGACGCGGCGGGTGTGGATGGAGAAGTTCGGCCACCGCATTCTGGAAGGCTATGGCGTCACCGAATGCGCGCCGGTGCTGGCGGTGAACACGCCGATGTTCAACCGCGTCGGCACGGTGGGGCGGATGCTGCCGGGCATCCACCACCGGCTGGAGACGATGCCCGGCATCGAGGAGGGCGGGCGGCTGCAGGTGCGCGGGCCGAACGTCATGCTCGGCTATCTCCGCGCCGAGGCGCCGGGCGTGATCGAGCCGCCGGAGCAGGGCTGGTACGACACCGGCGACATCGTCGCCTTCGACGAGGAGGGCTTCGTCGCCATTCGTGGCCGGGTGAAGCGCTTCGCCAAGATCGCCGGCGAGATGATCTCGCTCGCCGCCATCGACGCCATGGTCGCGGCGCTGCGGCCCGATGCCGAGCATGTGGCGGTGGCGGTGCCGGACGCGCGGCGCGGCGAGCGCATCATCCTGATGACCACCGCGCCGGACCTCACCCGCGCCGCCCTCCAGGCGCATGGCCGCGAGCGCGGCGTGAGCGAACTGATGATCCCGGCCGACATCCTGCGCATGGGCGACCTGCCGCTGCTCGGCTCGGGCAAGGTGGACTTCACCAAGGCGCGCACCCTCGCGCTGGAAATGCTCGCCGCGCGGGCCACCGTCGGAGACGGGGCATGAGGGCGGCGCCCGCCCGCCGGGGCCGCGATGGCGCCGACACGCGCGCGCGGATCGAGGCGGTGGCGCTGGAACTGTTCGCGCAGAAAGGCGTGGCCGGCACCTCGGTGCGTGATATCGCGCTGGGCGTGGGGGTGAGCGAGGGGGCGCTCTACCGGCATTTTCCCTCCAAGGAAAAGCTCTCCCGCGAGCTTTTCCTCACGCGCTACGCGACGCTGGCGGCCGAGATCTGCGCCATCGACGCGGCGGAGCGGGAACTGGAGCGCAAGCTGCGGGCGGTGGTGGGCCTGGCCTGCGCGCTGTTCGACGCCGAGCCGGCGCTGTTCGCCTATCTGCTGATCCACCAGCACGAGCATCTTGGCCTGGTCCCGGAGGCGCCGGAGGCCAATGTGGTGGAAGCGGTGGCGCAGATGCTGCGCGGGGCCGGCGTTCCGCCCGGGCGCGTCACCCTCGCCAGCGCCATGGCGCTGGGCTGCGTGGTGCAGCCGGCGGTGTTCGCGCTCTATGGGCGGATCAAGGGGCCGCTTGCCGCGCAGGCCGATGACATCGCGGCGGCGGTGATGGTCGTCGTGGAAGGGCAGGCGAGGGGCTGAGCGGCGTCAGGTCCGGATGTTCTATACCTCTCCCCGAGGGGAGAGGTCGCCGCGCAGCGGCGGGTGAGGGGGCGGGGCGTGTCCGGGGCGACAGAGAAGGGGGCCCCCCCCCCCCCCCCCCCCCCCCCCGGGGGGGGGGGGGGGCCCGGGGGGGGGGGGGGGGGGGCCCCCCCGGGGCGTGTCCGGGGCGACAGAGAAGGCCCCTCACCCCAACCCTCTCCCCGACGGGGAGAGGGGGAGCGGGCGCAACGCTCTGCCGTCGCTCAGAACAGCTTCATGCCCGGGGGGATCGGCAGGCCGGCGGTGATCGACTGGGTCTTTTCCTGCACGATGCGGTCGCCCTTGGCGCGCGCGTCGGCATGGGCGGCGACGATCAGGTCTTCCAGGATTTCCGCCTCGTCCGGGTTGAGCAGGCTCGGGTCGACATGGATCGCCTGCAGCGCGCCCTTGGCGGTGAGGCGCACCGTGACCATGCCGCCGCCGGCGGCGCCCTCGACCTCGATGGCTTCCAGCTCCGCCTGGAGCTGCTCCATCTTGGACTGCATCTCCTTCACCTTGGACATGATGCCGAGAAGGTCTTTCATCCGCTGCTCCTGTGTCAGAATTCGATGTCGTCGTCCGCGCCCGGCCCGTCGTCGCGGGCGGCCATCAGATCGGCGTCGTTGGTATCGGTGGTGAAGTCGCCGGCAGGCTCTTCGGTTGCGAGCGAGCGCACATCGACGATCGCCGCGCCGGGAAACCGGGCCAGCGCCGCCGCCACCAAGGGGTCGGCCCGCACGCCGGTCATCATCGCGTCGCGCTGGGCGGCGGCCTTTTCGGCGACCGTCGGCTCGCCCTCTTCGCGCGAGAGGGCGACCAGCCAGCGCCGTCCCGTCCATTCCGAGATTTTTGACTGAAGTTCCTGGATCAGGTGGGTCGAGCCGCCCGGCGCCAGCGCCACTTCCAGCCGTCCATCCTCGAAGGCAACGAGGCGCAGATGGTTCTCCAGCGCGAATTTCAGCTTGAGATCGCGCTTCGACGCGGCCAGCGCCACGAGGTCCTCGAAGCTCGACACCGCAAGGCCCGGGGCCGGCGCGGCCGCCTGCGCGGGCTGTGCCACGGGCGCGGCCGGCTGTGGCGCGCTGCGGGACGCGACCGAGAGGTGGCTCGCCGCGCTGGGCGCGGACGAGGGGGCGGAGACCGGTGCCGCATAGCTGCGGGGCGCGGTCGCCGCCATGGCGGAACCGCCGCCGGAGCCACCGCCCATTCCGGCGCCGCCGCCGGAAGGCCGGGGGGCGGGTGCTTCCTGCGCGCCGTCGCGCAGGCGGCGCAGCGCTTCGTCCGGGGTGGGCAGATCGCTGGCATAGGCGAGGCGCACCAGCACCATTTCCGCCGCCTGCATCGGCTTGGCCGCCTGCTGCACCTCGGAAAGCCCCTTGGTGAGCATCTGCCAGGCGCGCGAGAGCCCCCGCATCGACAGGCCGCGCGCGAAATCGCGGCCGCGCGTGCGCTCGGCTTCCACCAGAGCGGCGTCATCCGCCGTCTCGGGCAGGATTTTCATGCGGGTGACGAGATGGGTGAACTCGGCGAGGTCGGCGATCACCACCGCCGGGTCGGCGCCGGAATCATATTGCTCGCGCAGTTCGGTCAGCGCCTGCGCGATGTCGCCCTTCATCAGCGCCTCGAACAGGTCGATGACCCGGCCGCGATCGGCGAGGCCGAGCAGCGCCCGCACCTGCTCGCCATGCACCATGGCGCCGGAGGTCTGGCCGCCGGAATGGGCGATGGCCTGGTCGAGCAGCGAGAGCGCGTCGCGCACCGAGCCTTCCGCCGCACGGGCGATGAGGCTCAGCGCCTCGGCGTCGATATTCACCCCTTCCGCCGTGCAGATGCCGTGGAGGTGGCGCGCCAGCGTGCCGGCCTCGACCCGGCGCAGGTCGAAGCGCTGGGTGCGCGAGAGCACCGTGACCGGCACCTTGCGGATTTCCGTGGTGGCGAAGATGAACTTCACATGCTCGGGCGGTTCTTCCAGCGTCTTCAGCAGGCCGTTGAAGGCCGCCGTGGAGAGCATGTGCACTTCGTCGATGATGAAGACCTTGTAGCGCGCCAGCACCGGCTTGTAGCGCGCCGCCTCGATGATCTCGCGGATATCGCCGATGCCGGTGTTGGAGGCGGCGTCCATCTCCTGCACGTCGACATGGCGGCTCTCGATGATGTCTCGGCAGTGGCGGCCGAGCACCGGCATATCAAGCGTGGGGGCGCCCCCGCCCACCGGGCCGTCGGCCGGCTCGTAATTGAGCGCGCGGGCGAGGATGCGGGCGGTGGTGGTCTTGCCCACGCCGCGCACGCCGGTGAGGATATAGGCCTGAGCGATGCGCCCCGAGGTGAAGGCGTTGCTCAGTGTGCGGACCATCGCCTCCTGGCCGATGAGGTCGGCAAAGGTCTGCGGCCGGTATTTGCGGGCGAGCACGCGATAGGGCGTGGCGGCTGCCGCCGGCACGGCCGGCACCGGGCCAAGGTCGAAGCCCGGCCCGTCATCGGTTGCAGGCGTCAGGTCGGACATGTCGGGGGTGTCGGCGCTCATGGGCCCTTCATAGCATCGCGGGCGGGCAATGGGGCAACGCAACGGCCACGGGCGGCTCAAAAAAGGCGGGGACGGCGAAAGGCCGATCAGGGCGACGGCTTCATCGTCGTGACCTTGTAGACCTTTCCCGCGCTGTCATAAGTGGTCCACGCGCCAACCTGCCGCCCTTGGTCGAACATGCCCGAGCGCAGGCGCGTGCCGTCGCGGCGGAACCATTCCCAATAGCCTGTCGGCTCGCCGTTGCAGGTCTGCCCACGGGCCCAGAGGCTGCCGTCCCGGTGGTGCTTGACGAAAGGAAGGATGGTGGGCGCGTCGGCCGGCGGCGTCGTTGTCATGGCAGCGGCGCGTCCCGATGGGGCGTCAAGCGGCATGCAGGGTGGGAGGCTGGACAGAGACCCGATCCGGGCTCGTTGGGGCTGCTTCCTTCCGGATCTGACCCGGTTGGCGAGTGGCTCGTCCACCGCCAACCTCCCGGCGCCTATATCGGACAGATGGGCCGGGGATGCAAGAGGCGGCAGAGGCCCACTCTAGCGGCCGCCGTCCTCGGCGAGGGTGTGGGCGACGAGGGCATTGGCGTGGCCGTTCCCCATGCCGTGCTGGGTCTTCAGCATGGCGACGAGCTCCATGTGCCGGGCCGGCAGCGCCGCGCGCACCAGCGCCTTCCACTCCGAAATCGGCCGTCCATACGTCTTCTCGATCGACGGAAAATACGACGCCGGGCCTTTGATCGTCTTGTCGCTCATCCGCATGAAATGGGCCGGCACCACGCCCTTTGTCAACGACCCCTAGGGCATCGGGGCGATTCGGAAAGCCTCCCTTCAAAGCGTTGTGACCGAAAAATCCTCAACGTTTTTTGAATGGTCATGATCAATGGTGAATATTACTCAGCGTAAGAGTTTTATTCTGCTCGACAGAGCAAGTATCAACCGAAGGAGTGGTAAGTTGTTACAGGCCATCGACGCATCCTCAACTGTATCAAATTGTATCAAGTCGGAAAGTATTCATCAATACGTCACGATGCCGAAGCGCGTGTCACGCCGAGTGCCGCGCTCCACCGTTCTGGCGGGCGCTGTCGCGGCGGTGATGTCTGCCGGCGCGCTCACTCTGGCCGCTCCGGCACTGGCGCAGACGGCGCCCCCGGTCACTGCGCCCCCCGCCATCGCCCCGCCTCCCGCCGCAGCCCCGCCCGATATCATCGCCCCGGGCGCCGAGACCATCGCGCCGGGCGCGCAGACCACCGCCCCGGCGGAGGAAGGGTACGATCCCAAGTCCGGCCAACCCGGCAAGGACGTGGTGTGGGTGCCGACGCCCGACACGCTGGTCCAGCGCATGCTCGACATGGCGGCGGTGGGCCCCCAGGACTATCTGATCGATCTCGGCGCCGGCGACGGGCGCACGGTGATCGCGGCGGCCCAGCGCGGCCTGCGCGCCCACGGGATCGAGTACAATCCCGACATGGTCACGTTGGCCAAGCGCCGGGCCGAGGCGGCCGGCGTCGCCGACCGCGCCACCTTCGAACAGGCCGATATCTTCGAGACCGATTTCTCCAAGGCGCAGGTGCTCACCCTCTTCCTCCTGCCGGAGCTGAACGAGCGGCTGCGCCCGCAGATTCTCGAACTTGAGCCCGGCACGCGTGTCGTCTCCAACAGTTTCGCCATGGGCGACTGGGAGGCCGACCGGGTCGATCGCCTCGGCGACGAATGCCGCCAGTGGTGCACCGCGCTGATGTGGATCGTGCCCGCCAAGGTGGAAGGCGACTGGCGCCTTGGCGAGCAGCCCCTGCGGCTGACGCAGACCTATCAGAAGGTCACGGGCGACCTCGGCGGGACGCCGATCGAGAATGGCCGCGTTGTCGGCAAGGAGCTGCGCTTCACCGCCGGCGGCATCGAGTATGTCGGCGCGGTGGTCGGCAACAGCCTCTCCGGCACGGCTTCGGACGGGCCGATGAAAAACTGGACCGCCGTCCGCAGCTGAGACGAACCTTCATGTCCCCAGCCGGGCGGCCTCCGCTGCGCCGCCCGGCTGCCGGCTTGCCTGCCCTGGCGCGCGCCCGACGGCGGCCCGGCGCCCCCTTCCCGAAGCTGAAACTGGAGAGTCCCCCGTGAAGCCCATCGCGATTGCGCGCGACTCCGTCGCGGCCGCCGACCCCGCTTCGGCGGCGCAGGGCGCCCCGCAAGGGACACCGAAGGCGAGCCTGTCGGCGCTGGACGGCATCGCCATGCTGGTCGGCATCGTGGTGGGGATCGGGATTTTCCGCACGCCGCAGATCGTCGCCCTGAACGTGTCGAGCGAATGGGCCTTTGTCGGCTTCTGGCTGATCGGCGGCGCCGTCACGCTCGTCGGTGCTTTCGTCTATGCCGAACTCGGCTCGGCCTATCCCCATGCCGGGGGCGAGTATCATTATCTGCGCCGGGCGCTGGGGCGGCATGTGGCGCTGCTGTTCGCGTGGGCCAGGCTCACGGTGATCCAGACCGGCGCCATCGCGGCGGTGGCCTTCGTGTTCGGCGACTATGCCCAGGGCGTGCTGCCGCTCGGCCCCTGGGGACCGGCGCTCTATGCGGCAGGGGCGATCATGGTCTTCACCGCGATCAACCTGACCAGTTCCCGGCAGAGCCGGACCCTGCAACTCGTCTTCACCATCCTCACCATCCTCGCCGTGCTTGCCATCGCCGGCTTCGGCCTCGCGCTGGGCAGCGCCCCGACGCCGGCCCCGGCCGCCACCGACGCGGGTTCGGCGAGCGGCGCGTTCGGCCTCGCCATGGTGCTGATCTTGCTGACCTACGGCGGCTGGAACGAGGTTGCCTATCTCTCCGGCGAGATGAAGGATGTCCGGCGCAACATGCCGCGCGTGCTGGTGATCAGCGTGGCGGTCATTACCGGCCTGTATTTCCTCATCAACCTCGCCTATCTCAACGTCCTCGGCCTCGACGGGCTGCGCGCCAGCGACGTGGTGGCGGCCGACACGCTGCACCAGCTGTTCGGGCCCGGCGCCTCGCTGGCGGTGGCGCTGCTCGTGTGCTTTGCGGCGCTGAGCACGATGAACGCCACCATCTTCACCGGCGCCCGGCTCTATTATTCGCTGGGGCGGGAATTGCCGCTGCTGGGTCGCATCGGCCTGTGGGAAGAGCGCAGCAACATGCCGGTCAACGCCATACTCGCCCAGAGCGCCATCGCGCTCGCCCTTGTGGTGTTCGGCGCCAGCACGCGCGTCGGCTTCCAGGCGATGGTGGAATATACCGCGCCGGTGTTCTGGTTCTTCCTGCGGCTGGTCGGGGTGTCGTTCTTCCTTCTGCGCCAGCGCGAGAGTGGCCGGACCGACCGTTTCCGGGCGCCGCTCTACCCGCTGACCCCGGCGCTGTTCTGCCTCACCTGCGCCTATCTGCTCTATGCCAGCATCGCCTATACCGGCTATGGCGCGCTGGTCGGCGTCGGCGTGCTGCTGGCCGGCGTGCCCTTCATCCGGCTGGGCGCCACGGCCAAGGCCGCGTGATGGCGCGGCCCAAGCCGGAGGTACGGCGCGGGTGTCAGCCCGCCCCGCCGAGCAGCCCTTCCACCAGCGCGTAGACCGCCTTCACCCGCTCCTCATTGGGGTAGTTGCGGTTGGCCAGCACGATCACGCCGAGCTTTTCCGCCGGCAGCATCACCGCATAGGTGCCGAAGCCGTTGGTGGAGCCGGTCTTGTTGATGAAGCTCGCCGGCGCCGGTGGGGAGGGCGGGTCGAGGCGGGTGATCGGCTGCGGCTTCATCGCCATGTCGAGGGAATTGCCGGCCAGCAGCCGGTCGCGTCCGACCGGCCAGGGATAGCGCTCCCAGATCATCTCCTGCACATAGCTCGCCGTCTCGAAATAGCCGGTATGGGTGCGGGCCAGCGCCCGGGCCATATCCGGCGCCACCGTGCCGACCCCCATATTGGCGTCGAGGAAGGTCAGCATGTCGAGCGCGGTGGACTTCACGCCATAGGCTTCCGGGCCCAACAATGACGGGGTGAGACGGGCCGGCTTGTCCGCCTTGGTGTAGCCCATCGCATAGCGCGCCATGGCGTCCTCGGGCACGTCGATATAGGTGCTGTCGAGGCCGAGCAGCGGAAACAGATCGCGCTGCGCCGCGCGGGTGAAGCTGGTGCCGAGCGCCGTCGCGGTGACAAGGCTGAGCACGCCGATGCTGACATTGGAATAGGCCCGGCGCGTTGCCGGGGATGCGGCCGGCTTCCAGGCGGCGAGCCACTCGACCAGTTCCTTCTCGTTGCGGATGCCGTCGGGCAATTGCAGCGGCATGCCGCCGGTCGCATGGGTGGCGAGGTCGATGGGGGTGAGGGCGCCGAAGGGCGTGCCGGTGAGCCGCTGGGCGACATTCTCCAGCGGCGCGTTGAGGTCGAGCCGCCCGCGCTCCGCCGCCAGCGCGGCGAGCGCCACGATGAAGGTCTTGCTGACCGATCCCAGCTCGAACAGCGTGCTGCCGTCCACCGGACGGCCGTCCTTGCGCGCGGTGCTGCCGATGGCGAGGATCTCGTGCTGGCCATTGCGGGTGATGCCGACCACCAGGCCGGGAATGTCGTTCGCCTTGGCCAGCGCGCTGAAAATGGGTGGCGCCACCTTGCCGAAATCGGGCGCCGACTGGGCGCGGGCCGGCTCCATGGCGGCACTGAGCGGCAGCAGCGCGGAGGCGAGCACGGCGCGGCGGGACAATGTGATCATCGGCAAGGCTCCTTGGCGTGCATCCCGCCTCTAGCCGGCGAATGTGTCCGTGGCGCGGATCAGGCGGTCGAGAATGCCGGGCTCGGAATAGGCGTGGCCGGCGCCCTCGACCAGATGCAGCTCGGCATCGGTCCAGATTTTCGACAGTTCCCACGCATAGCGCGCCGGGCAGGGCATGTCGTAGCGTCCATGCACGATAATTCCGGGGATGCCGTTCAGCTTGTGGGCATCGTCGAGCAACTGGCGCTCGCGCAGCCACGCCTTGTGGACGAAATAATGGTTCTCGATGCGGGCGAAGGCGAGGGCGAAATGCCCATCGCTGAACGCCGCCGTGAAGCCGGCGTCCGGCAGCAGGGTGATGGTCTCGCCCTCCCAGGTCGACCAGGCCCTGGCCGCCTCCAGCTTCAAGGCTTCGTCCGTGCCGGTGAGCAAAGCGCGATAGGCGCGGACCGGGTCGGCGCGCTCGGCCACGCTCTTCAGCGGGGCGAGGAAGCGCTCCCATTTGTCGGGGAACATCTCCGACACGCCAAAGCGGTAATACCAGTCGAGCTCGGCCTGGGTGAGCGTGTAGACCCCGCGCAGGATGAGTTCGCTGACGCGCCCGGGATGGGTCTGCGCATAGGCCAGCGCCAGCGTCGAACCCCACGAGCCGCCAAAGACCTGCCATGTCGCGAAGCCGAACATCTCCCGCAGCCGCTCGATATCGGCGACGAGGTCCCAGGTCGTGTTGTGCTCCAGCTCCGCATAGGGGGTGGAGCGCCCGCAGCCGCGCTGGTCGAACAGGATCACCTCATACCGGGCGGGATCGAACAGCGAGCGGTGGGCGGGCGAAATGCCCCCGCCCGGGCCGCCATGCAGGAACACGGCGGGCTTGCCGCCCTTCGTTCCGGCGCGCTCCCAGTAGATGGAATGGCCGTTGCCGACATCGAGCATGCCGGTCTCGAAGGGCTCGATCGGCGGGTAGAGGCTGCGCAGTTCGCTCATGGGGGCCGTGCGTGGTGAAGGGTGGCGGGGCGCCGGCGCGGGGCCGACTCACCCGCTACTCTACTCCCATGAAGCGCAGCGGCGCATGACGTGCGGCAGCGCCTGCGCCTCAGGACACCCGGGCGCCGCGCAGGCTGGGCAGCAGGAAGGCGAGCAGGCCGAAGGCCGGCAGGAAAGCGCAGACCTGGTAGACCGCGTCGATGCCGTAGCGGTCAGCGAATATCCCCAGCGCCGCCGCCGCCAGCCCGCCAAGGCCGAAGACCAGCCCGTAGAAGAAGCCGCCGACAAGGCCGATGCGGTGCGGCATCAGGTCGATGGCGTAGACCAGGATGGCGGCGAAGGCGCTCGACATGATGAGGTTGATGAGGACGGTGAGGACGGCCGTGCCGGCGAGGCCGACATAAGGCAGCGCCAGGGTGAAGGGCAGGGCGCCGAGAATGGAGAACCAGATGATCTTGTTGCGCCCGATGCGGTCGCCCAGCATGCCGCCGAACAGCACCCCCGCCGCCGAGGAGACGAGGAACAGGAACAGCATGAGCTGCGAGGCCTGCACCGACACGCCGAAACGCTCGATCAGGTAGAAGGTGTAGAAGGAGGTGAAGCTGGCGGTATAGGCGGTCTTCGAGCACAGCAGCACGATGAGGATCGCCAGCGGGAAGGCGACCTCGCGGAACGGCCGGTGCGCCACCTCCGGCTCGGCTGCGTGTCCCGCCAGCCGGACCGGCACGGCCAGCGCGCGATGGCGGGCGGTCCAGAACAGCAGCGGCATGGCGAGGAGCGCGGCGGCGCTGAACCAGGCGAGGCTGGACTGGCCGTTCGGCACGATGATGAAGGCGGCCAGCAGCGGGCCGATGGCGCCTCCGGTCTGTCCGCCGACCTGGAACAGCCCCTGCGCGAAGCCGTGGCGCCCGCCCGACGCCTTGCGCGCCATGCGCGTCGCCTCGGGGTGGAAGATCGACGAGCCGATCCCGACGAAAGCCGCCGCGACCAGCAGCATCGGGTAGGTCCCGGCATGGGCGAGGCCGACGAGCCCGACCAGCGTGAACCCCATGCCGGCCAGCGTCGAATAGGGCATGGGGTAGCGATCAGTATACAGGCCGATCAGCGGCTGCAGCAGGGAGGCTGAAATCTGGAAAGTGAGGGTGATGATGCCGATCTGGGCAAAATCCAACGCATAGGCATTCTTGATCAGCGGGTAGATCGCCGGGATCAGCGACTGGATCATGTCGTTGAGGAAATGGGCGGCGCTGAGCGCCACCAGGACCGGCATGGCGGTGCGGCGCAGGGAATCGGTCGGCACGGTGAGGGTCATGGCACGCTGCTTCGGCGGGGGTCGCGGCCTCCTCTCTAGGACAAAGTGACGCGCGCCACAAATGCAGCCCGCGCGGGGCAGGCGCGCCGCCATCGTGTGCGCGAGGCGATGGCACGGCGTCCCGCACGGCGCTATAGCTTCACCCGCGCCCGCACTCCGGCGGGCCTGGGGAGCCTGCGCCAGCATGAGCGATGCCTCGACCTTCGTCCTCGACCCGCGCCTTGAGGGCGACAGTTTCCCGGTGCTCGACCTCGCGCTCGCCACTGTGCGGCTGATGGACGATGCCCGCTTTCCATGGCTCATCCTGGTGCCGCGCCGGCCCGGCCTTGCCGAACTGATCGACCTCGATTCCGACGCCCGCGCGACGCTGTGGGGCGAGATCGACGCGGTGAGCCGGGCGCTGAAGGCGCAGACCGGCTGCGACAAGCTCAACGTCGCCGCGCTCGGCAACATGGTGCGCCAGCTGCACATCCACGTCATTGCCCGCTTCGAGAACGATGCCGCCTGGCCCGGTGCCGTCTGGGGCGTGGGTGGCGAGCGCCAGACCTATGCGGCGCCGCAGGCGATGCGGCTGGTGGCCCAACTGCGCGAGGCGCTCGCGGCATGAACGACTTGCCCTCTACCGACCAGACCTCGCTCGGCCTGTGGCCGCATCTCGGCTACACCGGCGCGCGGCTCGATCGCGCCGGGCTGCGGCGCGGCGAAATGGAGAGTTTTCTGCGCGATCCTCGTGCGCGCGCCTGCCTGATCTCGGGCGAAAGCGTTGTCCTGCGCCGGCTGCCGGGCTTCATTGCCGGGATGGAGGAAGGGCCGGGCTCCTGCACCGCGCTGTTTCCGCTCGCCGAGGCGGTGGCGCTGGGCGGGCGGCTCGGCGAGGCGTGCCTGCTCGGGTTGGAGGGCGAGGTGCCGCATCTCGTGCTGCCGCTTCCCGCCACCGCGCTGGGCGCGCTCACCGAGCAGCCGGAACTGCGGCCCGACCTGCTGGTCATCGACCTGCGCGCCATCGCCGTGCGGGAACTGGCGAGCGTGGAGGAAACCGGCCAGATCGCCACCGCCAAGGCGATGCTGGCCTGGCACGCGCGGCGCACCTTCTGCTCCAATTGCGGTGGGCACCTCGCGGCGGCGGAGGCCGGCTGGCGACGCGACTGCCCGAACTGCGGCGCGCAGCATTTTCCTCGCACCGATCCCGTCGTCATCATGCTCACCGTTGATGGCGACGACTGCCTGCTCGGCCGCTCGGCCCGCTTCGCGCCCGGCATGTGGTCCTGCCTCGCCGGCTTCGTCGAGCCGGGCGAGACCTTCGAGGACGCGGTGCGCCGCGAGACGCTGGAAGAAACCGGCATCGCCACCGGCGCGGTGCGCTATCTGTGCTCGCAGCCCTGGCCGTTTCCGATGTCGGTGATGACGGGCTTTGTCGCGCAGGCCGCCTCGCGCGCGATCGTCATCGACCCCAACGAGCTGGAAGCCGCGCGCTGGTTTTCCCGCGACGAGGCGCGGCTGCTGCTCACCCGCACCCACCCCGACGGCCTGATGGCCCCGCCGCGGATGGCGATCGCCCACCATCTGCTGCGGGCGTTCGTGGAAGGCCGCGACCCGCCGGCGGGCTGAGGGCGGCGCCACCCGAAGGGCCGAAGCGGGCGAAAAATCAGTCCCGCGCCCAAGCCCTGAAATGCTTGGACAGCTTCAGTCCCTGCGCCTGGTAGTTCGAGCCGAGGCCCTCGCCATAGAGGGTGCGGGGGCGCTCCAGCATGTTCTCATAGACGAGGCGGCCGACGATCTGGCCGTCTTCGAGGATGAACGGCACCTCGCGCGAGCGCACTTCAAGCACGGCGCGGGCCCCTCGCCCCCCGGCGGCGTCGTGGCCGAAGCCGGGGTCGAAGAAGCCGGCATAGTGCACGCGGAACTCGCCAACCAGCGGGTCGAACGGCACCATCTCCGCCGCATGGCTGGGGGGAACGTGCACCGCCTCCTTGGAGGCGAGGATGTAGAAGGCATCGGGGTCCAGCACCAGTTCGCGCCGGCCGCGCGTCACCAGCGGCTCCCAGAAATCCTCGACCTCGCAGGCGGCGCGCCGGTCGACGTCGATCACCCCGGTGTGGCGCTTGGCGCGGAAGCCGAGCAGGCCGCCAAAGCCTTCGCCCGAGAGATCGACGCTCACCGCGATGCCGCCGCCGGCGACATCGACCAGCGGGCTGTCGACCAGCCGCTCGGCGGCGTTCAGGGCGGCGATGCCCGCTTCGTCGAGCCGCGCGTCGCCGCGCCGGAAGCGGATTTGCGACAGGCGCGAGCCCTGCCGTACCAGTATCGGGAAGGTGCGCGGGCTGATTTCCAGATAGAGCTTGCCCTGATAACCGGCGGGCACGATGTCGAAGGCGCGGGAGCGGTCGGCGATGACGCGGGTGAACACGTCGAGCCGGCCGGTGGAGCTTTTCGGGTTGGCCGAGGCGGCGATGTCGGAGGGCAGCGCCAGCGCTTCCTCCAGCTCCACGAGGTAGACGCAGCCGGTTTCCAGCACCTCGCCGCCGGTGAGGTCGAGCTGGTGCAGGCCGAGGCGGGTGAGGCGCTCTGCCACCGTCTCGCCGGGTCCGGGCAGGAAGCTCGCCCGGATGCGCCAGGCGACCGGGCCGAGGCGCAGATCGAGGCTGGCGGGCTGCACCTGGTCGGCATCGAAGGGGCGGGCGGTGCGGATGGCGCCGCGCGCGGCCAGCGCCTCGATGGCGTGGCCGGGCAGGATGCCCGCGCCGGCCAGCCCCGAAGTCGCCGTGCCCGAAACTGTCATGCCGTTCTCGGCCACGCGCGCCGCTCCGCTGATGATGGCTTGTCCTACCGTGCCGTTGGCTTTAGCGGACGCGCCCCTTCACGCCAAGCGTGCATGTCGTCGACACGGCTTGACGGCATGTCGGGGGCGGGAGTATGCGGAATGATCGACGTGGTCATTTGAGCCGGCCGGCTTGCCGCCACGCTAAACAAGGTTGCTAAACAGGCCGGGGCCGCGCGACACGACGCGCGAGCGACCCGGTTGAATGAGATACCGGAGCCGCAGATGACCGAGACACCCAAGCTCTCCCCCGCCGAGATCGCCCAGCTGCGGCCCGAGACCCGCCTCGTGCAGGGGGGCATCCTGCGTTCGCCCTTCGGCGAGACGTCGGAGGCGCTCTACCTCACCCAGGGCTATGTGTACGAGAGCGCCGAGCAGGCGGAAGCCCGCTTCAAGGGCGAGGACCCCGGCTTCATCTATACCCGCTATTCCAACCCGACGGCGGCGATGTTCGAGGCCCGCCTCGCGCTGCTGGAAGGCGCGGAAGTGGCGCGCGGCACGGCATCGGGCATGGCGGCGGTGACGGCCTCGTTGCTGTGCCAGCTGAGAAGCGGCGACCATGTGGTGGCGGCGCGGGCGCTGTTCGGCTCCTGCCGCTATGTGATCGAGGAATTGCTGCCGCGCTTCGGCATCGCCACCACGCTGGTCGACGGCACCGACCTTGCCGCGTGGCAGGGCGCGGTGCGGCCGGAGACGAAGGTGTTCTTCCTGGAGAGCCCGACCAACCCGACGCTGGAACTGGTCGACATCGCGGCGGTGGCGGCGATTTCCAAGGCGGCCGGCGCCTGCCTGATCGTCGATAACGTCTTCGCCACCCCGATGCTGCAGAGCCCGCTGGCGCTGGGGGCCGATGTGGTGGTGTATTCCGCCACCAAGCATATTGACGGGCAGGGGCGGTGCCTCGCCGGCGTGGTGCTGTGCGCGGAGAAATTCCTCACCGACCATCTCCAGACCTTCCTGCGCCAGACCGGCCCGTCGATCTCGCCGTTCAACGCCTGGGTGATGCTGAAGGGGCTGGAGACGCTGCCGCTGCGGGTCGAACGCTCGCAGGCCAGCGCCGCACTGCTGGCGGACCGGATGGCCGAGCTGCCGGGCATCACGCGGGTGATCTACCCCTTCCGCGCGGACCATCCCCAATACGAACTGGCGACGCGGCAGATGCGCGGCGGCGGCACGCTCGTGACCTTCGAGGTCGAGGGCGGCAAGGCGGGGGCCTTCCGCTTCCTCAACGGGCTGAAGCTGGCGCGGATCTCCAACAATCTTGGCGATGCCAAGAGCCTCGTCACCCACCCCGCGACCACGACGCACCAGCGCTTCAGCCCCGAGGCGCGGGTCGAGATGGGCATTTCCGACGGCATGGTGCGGCTCTCGGTCGGTCTGGAGCATGTCGACGACCTCACCGACGACATCGCCCGCGCGCTGGAGACGGAGTGAGGGCGGCGCGCCGGCAGGTGTGCGGGCAGGTGGGCGACACGGTACCCGGCGGCGGTGTACAAACGCAGGCGTGACCCGCGAATGCCTTGCCCTCGGCCGCCAAAGGCCCTTCATTGGTCTGGCGTGGGCGAATCGGGAGGCGCAGGAGAGCGGGCATGTATCGGGCGACGACGAAAGGCGTGCAGGTGACGGTGATTCCGCGCTTCGCGCCCGAACGCTCCGATCCCGAGCGTGGCCAGTATTTCTGGGCCTACACGATCGAGATTCTCAATCTCGGCGTCGATACCGTGCAGCTCAAATCGCGCCACTGGATCATCACCGACGCGCTCGGCCGGGTGCAGGAAGTGCGCGGGGCCGGGGTGGTCGGCGAGCAGCCGGTGCTGCCGCCCGGCGGGCATTTTGAATATACCAGCGGCGTGCCGCTGCCGACCTCCACCGGCATCATGGAAGGCAGCTACAGCCTGATGACGACGTCCGGCGAGAGCTTCGACGCCGAGGTGCCGGCCTTCTCGCTCGATGTTCCGGGCGAGGCCCGCACGCTCAACTGAGCGTCCCGAGAGGTGCCGATGGCGCTTCCGGCCGTGGGGCGAAGCAGCTATGGTGGCGGCAGCTTCCATGCCGTGAGCTTCACGCCGCGCCGAACGGTCTCCTGATCCCGTGATCGACTTTCGCCCGATCGCCGCCATTCTCGGCGTCCTGCTCGCCATTCTCGGCACGATGATGATGATTCCGGCGCTGGTCGACCTTGTCGCCGGCCGCGGAGATTTCCTCGCCTATACCGCGTCCTCCGTCATCACCGTGTTCGTCGGCCTGTCGCTGTGGCTGGCCGGCCGGTCCGGCGAGGTGGAGAAGTTGTCGCTGCGCCAGGCCTTCGTGCTCACCACGCTGAGCTGGGTCCTGCTTTCCGCCTTCGCCGCCATCCCCTTCATGTGGGCGGAGACCGACCTGTCGCTGGCCGACGCCTATTTCGAGGCCATGAGCGGGCTGACCACAACAGGCGCGACGGTGATCTCCGGCCTTGATAATCGCCCGCCCGGCCTGCTCATCTGGCGCGCCTTCCTGCACTGGTATGGGGGCATCGGCATCATCGTCATGGCCATCGCGCTCCTGCCGATGATGCGGATCGGCGGCATGCAGCTGTTCCGCGCTGAATCTTCCGACAAATCGGAAAAGATGCTGCCGCGTGCGGCGCAGATGGCCAAGGGCATCCTCGCCTCCTATGTTTTCCTCACCTTCGCCTGTGCGCTGACCTATGCGTTCTGCGGCATGAGCGTGTTCGATGCCGTCGCCCATGCCATGGCGACCATCTCCACCGGCGGGTTTTCCACCCACGACGCCTCGATCGGCTATTTCAACAGCCCGGCCATCGAGTATGCGGCCATCTTCTTCATGCTCTCCGGCTCGCTGCCCTTCGTGCTTTATGTGCGGGTGCTGGCGGGTGATTTCAGCCGGCTTTTCGCCAATCCGGAGGTACGGCTGTTCCTCTCGCTGGTGGCGCTGTTCACGGTCATTTCCACCGTCCAGCAGGTGAGCGGAGGGATCAACGAGGGTGAGGTGGCGCTGCGCAACGGGCTGTTCAACGTGGTGTCGATCATGTCCACCACCGGCTTCGTGGCCGACGATTACACGAATTGGGGCCCGCCGACGGAGGCGCTGTATTTCATCCTGCTGTTTCTGGGGGCCTGCACCGGCTCCACCGCCGGCGGCATGAAGAGCTTCCGTATCGCCATTCTCGGCTCGGCGCTGAAGCAGCATCTCCGGCGCGTCATCTACCCCAACGGGGTGTTTCCCGTGCTCTATGGCGGCAAGCCGATCGGCGACGATGTGGTGGCGTCGGTGCTGTCTTTCGCCTTTCTCTACCTCGCCACCTTCATGATGATCGCCATCACGATCAACGCGCTGGGCTTCGACCTTGTCACCGCCTTCTCGGCGTCGATCACGGCGGTGGCCAATGTGGGACCCGGCCTCGGCCCGGTGGTGGGCCCGTCGCAGAATTTCGCCAGCCTGCCGGACAGCGTGACCTGGCTTCTCTCGCTCGGCATGCTGGCCGGGCGGCTGGAGCTGTTCACCGTTCTCGTGCTCTTCCTGCCGAGTTTCTGGCGGCGCTAGTTGGGCGCCGCACCAGAACCCTTTATGGTGGGTGCTTATCGCGACGGGGATTCTCCATGCTGGCCGTACGTACGACGACCGAGGAACTTCTGGCCTATCTGGTCGCCTTCGACACGACGAGCCGCAATTCCAATCTCGACCTCATCGCCTTCGTGCGCGACTACCTCGCCGCCTTCGGCATCGAGAGCGTCATCGTCCCGAGCCCGGAGGGCGACAAGGCGAGCCTTTTCGCCACCATCGGCCCGGCCGGTGTCGGCGGCGTGTGCCTTTCCGGCCATTCCGACGTGGTGCCGGTGGACGGCCAGCCCTGGAGCACCGACCCGTTCACCCTGACGCCCGAGGGTGACCGGGTCTATGGGCGCGGCGCCTGCGACATGAAGGGGTTTCTCGCCTGCTGCCTCGCTCTGGTGCCGCAGATGGTGGCGGCGCGGCTGGCAACGCCGATCCACCTGCTGGTGTCCTATGATGAGGAGATCGGCTGCACCGGCGTGGTGCCGGCAGTGCGCCGGCTGGGCGTGGACCTGCCCCTGCCGCGCGCGTGCATCGTCGGCGAGCCGACCTCGATGCGGGTGGTGGACGCGCACAAATCCGGCATCGCCTATGTCACCACCGTCACCGGGCGGGAGGCGCATTCCTCCATGCCGCAGCTCGGCGCCAACGCCATTTTTGCCGCCGCCGCGCTGATCGGCGAGCTTGACCGCATCCGCGCCGAACTGATCGAGGCGGGCGACCCCTCCGGCCGCTTCGACCCGCACAACACGACGGTGCAGGTGACGGTGGTGAATGGCGGCACCGCCGGCAACATCGTGCCGCGCCAATGCGCGCTGCGCTGGAATGTGCGCGGCCTGCCCGGCTTCGACGAGAACGCGCTGCTGGAGCGCTTCGAGCGCTTCGCCCGCGAGAAGGTGCTGCCGGGGCTGCTGGAGACGGCGCCGGACGCGTCGATCACCACCGACTTCATCTACAGGGTGCCGCCGCTCAGCCCCCAGACCGGCTCGGAGGCGGAGCTTCTGGCGCTGCGTCTGGCCGGCCAGAACCGCACCTATACGGTGGCTTATGGCACCGAGGGCGGACATTTCCAGGCGCAGGGCATCCCCACCATCATCTGTGGCCCCGGCTCGATCGACCAGGCGCACAAGCCGGACGAATATATCGAGGTCAGCCAGTTGCGCGCCTGCGAGCGGTTTCTTACCGGGCTGATCGCGGAGTGCGTGGGGTAAGGGGCGCCGTCCGCCAAGGCGTGGATCCCCGGGCCGAGCCCGGGAATCACGTGTTCGGGGGAGGCGCGGTGTCTCAGGTGCTGGCGGCGTCGTCACCCTCGGCGACGTCGACGATTTCCTCGGCCTTGAAGTCGTAGGTGCGGCCGCAGAACTCGCAGGTGACGGCGATCTTGTCGTCCTCGACCAGCCCGGCGCGCTCTTCCTGCGTGAAGCTGCCGAGCACGTTCATCACCCGCTCGCGCGAGCAGGAGCATTTGGCGACCACGCCTTCGGTCTCGAACACCCGCACGCCGCGCTCGTGAAACAGGCGGAACAGCAGCCGCTCGCTGGAAAGCTCGGCGTCGACCAGCTCGATATCCTCCACCGTGCTCACCAGCGACAGGGCCTCGACCCAGGCGTCATCCTCCGATGCCTCGGGGAGCTCGGTCCCTTCCGGCGCGTCGCCGGGATGCAGGTCGACCGGGCGCACCCGCCCGCCCTCGGTGGGCAGGAACTGCACCATCAGCCCGCCGGCGCGCCAGGAGGATGGGGCGCCGCCCGGGTGCATCTCTTCCGCCACAGCGAGGCGCACGCGGGTAGGAATCTGCTCCGACTGGGTGAAATACTGGTGCGCGGCGGCTTCCAGCCCGCCGCCTTCCAGCGCGACCACGCCCTGGTAGCGGTTGACGCTCAGTCCCTGGTCGATGGTCATGGCGAGATGGCCATGGCCGAGCAGCGCGCCGCTGTCGAAGCCGGAGCCGGGCGCCAGGCCGGCCTGCATCGCCTCCAGCCGCTCCAGATCGAAGCGGGCATAGGCGCGCACATCCTGCGGGGCGGAAAAATCCACCACCAGCAGGTCGACCGGCCCGTCGGTACGGGTCTGCAGGATGAAGCGGCCCTGGATTTTCAGCGTCGAGCCGAGCAGCACGGTGAGCGCCACGGCCTCGCCGAGCAGCCGCTTGACCGCGGCGGGGTAGTCATGATGGGCGAGTACGGCGTCGAGGCTGGTGCCAAGACGCACGACGCGCCCGCGCACATCGAGCCCGTCGATGTGGAACGGTGTGACGCGGTCGTCGACCGCGCGCGGATCGGGGCCACGGGGCGTGGGGGCGGGGGAGGGGGAATGTGTTGTCATGTCGCCCGCCCATATAGGAGCGCTGGTGGAACTCTGCGAGGGGGCTCGCCCCCGCCGGTGCGCTGCGCGGACCGCGCCTGCCGGAGGAGGCAGGGCGGGCCCATTGCCGGCTCAGCCGGCCGTGCCTTCCAGGCACCAGGCGAGGATGCCCTTCTGCGCGTGCAGCCGGTTCTCCGCCTCGTCGAACACCACCGATTGCGGACCGTCCATCACCTCGTCGGTGACTTCCTCGCCGCGATGGGCCGGCAGGCAGTGCATGAACAGCGCGCCCGGCGCCGCCCGCCGCATCAGCGCGCCATTGACCTGATAGGGCTTGAGCAGATTGTGCCGGCGCTCGGCCTCGGCGTCGCCCATCGACACCCAGGTGTCGGTGACGACGCAGTCCGCGCCCTCCACCGCCGCCTCGGCCTCATGGCCGAACGTGACGCGGGCGCCGGTCTCGCGCACCCAGTTCACCAGCGCCGGGCGCGGGGAAAGCTCCGGCGGCGTGGCGACGTTGAGCGCGAAGTCGAAGCGCTGGGCGGCATGGACCCAGGACACCAGCACGTTGTTGGCGTCGCCGGTCCAGGCGACGGTGCGCCCGGCGATCGGGCCGCGATGCTCCTCGAAGGTGAGCACGTCCGCCATCACCTGGCAGGGATGCGACTCGCGCGTCAGGCCGTTGATAACAGGCACGGTGGCATGCTCGGCCAGCTCGGCGAGCGCGGCGTGGTCGAGGATGCGGATCATGATCGCGTCGACATAGCGCGAGAGTACCCGCGCGGTGTCGGCGATGGTCTCGCCGCGCCCGAGCTGCATCTCGGCGCCGGTGAGCATGATCGTCTCGCCGCCGAGCTGGCGCATGGCGACATCGAACGAGATGCGCGTGCGGGTGGAGGGCTGGTCGAACACCATCGCCAGAACTTTGCCGGCGAAAGGCTTTTCCAGCGCCACTTCGCGCTTGCGGCTCTTGAGGTCCTTCGACAGATCCATCAGCGAGCGCAGTTCGCCGGACGGCAGCTGGTCGAGGTCGAGGAAATGCTTCACGGGGCCCGGGTTGATCGCGTTCATGCGGCCGCTCCCTTTGCCGTATCGGCCTCCAGGCCCTGCTCGATCCGCGCGCAGGCGGCGTCGAGCCTCTCAAAGGCCGAGTCGATTTCGGCATCGCCGATGGTCAGCGGCGGCAGCAGGCGCACCACATTCTCCGCCGCCGACGGGGCGAGCATGCCCTCGGCCCGCATGGCGGCGATGAGGTCGGTGTTCGGCACCACGGTGCGCAGGCCGAGCAGCAGCCCCTCGCCGCGCACCTCGGCGATCACCAAGGGGTGGCGGTCCTTCAGTTCGGCGAGGCGCTGGCGCAGCCGGGTCGAGGTGGCGAGCACGCGCTCGAAGAAGCCTTCTTCCAGCACGATGTCGAGCACCGCATTGGCGACACTCATGGCCAGCGGGTTGCCGCCATAGGTCGAGCCATGGGTGCCCGCCGTCATGCCCTTTGCCGCCTCCTGCGTGGCAAGGCAGGCGCCGACCGGAAAGCCGCCGCCAATGCCCTTGGCCACCGCCATGATGTCAGGCGTGATGCCGGCCCATTCATGGGCGAAGAACTTGCCGGTGCGCCCGACGCCGCACTGCACCTCGTCGAGGATGAGGAGAAGGCCATGCTCGTCGCACAGCGCCCGCAGCTCGCGCAGGAAGCTCCACGACACCGCGCGCACGCCGCCCTCGCCCTGCACCGGCTCGATGAGGATGGCGCCGGTCTCGGGGCCGATGGCCGCCTTCACCGCCGCCATGTCGCCGAACGGCACCTGGTCGAAGCCGGGCATGGCCGGGCCGAAGCCCTCCAGATATTTCGGATTGCCACCGGCGGCGATGGTGGCGAGCGTGCGGCCGTGGAAGGCGCCTTCGAAGGTGATGATGCCCGCGCGCTCAGGGCGGCCATTGGCGGAGTGGTACTTGCGCGCCATCTTGATGGCGCATTCCAGCGCCTCCGCCCCGGAATTGGTGAAGAACATGGTGTCGGCGAAGGTCGCCGCGACAAGGCGCGCGGCGAGGCGCTCACCGCCTTCGATGCGGAAGAGATTGGACAGGTGCCAGAGCTTGCCGGCCTGCTCGGTCAGCGCCGCGACGAGATGGGGATGGGCATGGCCGAGCACGTTCACCGCGATGCCGGCGGTGAAGTCGAGATATCGCTCGCCTTCGCGGGTGAACAGCCAAGCGCCCTCGCCCCGCTCGAAGACGAGGTCGACACGGTTATAGGTCGGCAGGATGGGGGTGATCACCGCGCCCCTCCCTCTCTCAAGCTTGAGGCGCCCCCGACGGGTCTGCGCCTGCCCCAAAACGAAACGTGCCGCCCTTGGGGGGGCGGCACCCGATGCGGCAATTCTATCGATTGGGGGCCTGTGGTCAATATTGGGCCGCCCGGCGGGCGCGAATTGCCGCCGCGCCGTGCGGGCGGCGCGCGCTATTCCTGCTCGGCCTCGAAGATCCACAGTTCCAGCGTCGGCTGCGGGCGCCCTGCGTCGTCGGTCATGCCGAGGAAGGCCGGGATGCGGCGCTTCTGCTCGACGCTGAGCGCGGCGACCAGCGGCCGGGCGGCGGTGATGACCGAAGTGAGGTCGGCGGCCCGGGCGGCTTCCGCTCCGGCCAGACGTTCCAGCACATCGAGGAAGTCCTGCGCCGGTTCCGCCTCGGCACGGTCCGCCGCGCGGCCGGCCGCATTCTTCGCCGCCTGCCGGATCGCCTCTTCCACCGGCAGCCAGAGCTTCTCCTGTTCCGGCGTGAGGCGAAGGACGGTCTTGAGGGCAATCAGCCGGGCGTCGAGCGTCGCCTGCGCGTCCTCGTCCGTGTAGAGGTCGACGAGCGGCTGGGCGGCTTCGGCCGAGGGCGGCGGGGACTCGGGGGCCGGGCTCTGCGCATGGGCGGCCGTCGTGAGGGCGAGCACGGTGACGAGTGTCGCCAGAGAGAAGGTGTGGGCCATGGTCTGTCTCCGTCAGCGCGTGCGATCAGGGCTTCCAGCCGCCACCGGGCAGGGGCCCGTGATAGGGCGTGTCGCGGCAATGGCCCCAGGGGCCGCGCCAGAAACCGGGCGGGCAGCCATTGCCGTAATAGACCGGGGCGCCGGGCGGACCGGCATAGCCGCCACCGGGCAGCGGCCCGGTATAGGGCGTGTCGCGGCAACCGCCCCACGGCCCGCGCCAGGCGCCGGGGCCGCAGCCCTGGGCAACAGGGGTGACGCGCGATCCGGCGGCCTCTCCCGCGAGCGGCGCGACGACGTGGGGTGCAAAGGCTTGGGGCGAGGCGGGCGTGGCGATGGCCGGTGCCGACAAAGCGGCAAGGACGGCCAGGCAGGAAAAGGCACCGGCAAGCGGTTTCATCGACGTCTCCCTTGGGGGCGGAAGCTGCGCTTGCATCTTCGCCGCACCGGCGGCGCGAGACAACGCACCTAGGCTAAAAGTGGAGAAAATCGGAACGGTTCCAAGGCTTCGGGCGCCCCGGCCAGCCAAGTGGTACCCGGCGGTTCCGCCCGGCATCCGACAAGTGCTTGATCCGACTCCGCTTCACAGGGGAGTGTTGCAGTGCGGACTCTAACTGGGGAAAACGATCGTTTCGGACATGAACCTACTCGCTCCGACTGCGCGCATATTGTAGCCTCCCCCCAGTGAGATACGACATCTCGTGCGGCGGCAATTTCCCTGGTGGCGTTTGCGGGCGTTGGGTTCGGCAAGTTCGACTTGCCGAAGGGGTGAGGGATTCCGCCTCCCGGTCGGCACGAAGGAGACCATGCGATGAACTGGACGGACGAGCGCGTCGAGCTGCTCAAGAAACTCTGGTCGGAGGGGCTCTCGGCGAGCCAGATCGCGGCAGAACTCGGTGGCGTCACCCGTAACGCGGTCATCGGCAAGGTGCACCGGCTCGGTCTTTCCGGCCGCGCCAAGGCGGCCGCCTCGCCGGCGCCCCGTCCGCGCAAGCCGCGTCCCGCTGCCAGCGCCCAGGTCATGCGGCCGATGGTGCAGGGCAACACGGCGCTCGCGCCTGTTGTGGAGATGATGGCGGAGCCGGAGCCCGAGGTCGCGTCCGACCCGGTCGCCAAGGTGATCCCCATGGGCGAGCGCTGCACCATTCTGGACCTGACCGAATTCACCTGCCGCTGGCCGGTTGGCGATCCCGGCAAGGGCGATTTCCATTACTGCGGCAGCCGCTCCAAGACCGGGCTGCCCTATTGCGCCTATCACGCCCGCATCGCCTACCAGCCGGTGCAGGACCGCAACCGGCGTCGCCTCGCGCGCTGAGAGGCGGGCGCGCCGTGCGGCGTGCCGCCTTCCTGCGTGGCTGACGAGCCCGCGTGCCTGACGAGAATGACGCCGGCGCTGCCGGCGCCATAATTGGGACCAACTTTCCCGGCCCGGTCGTCGCATGCTCTTCCGCGCCCTCCAATCCTCCCGACGCAAGACTCCGGCCGAGCCGGAGCCCGGCCATTTCCGGCTGGCGCTGACGGCCGAGGAGGTCGTCGTCCAGTTGCGCCGCAACCCGCGCGGCCGTCGCTACACGCTGCGGGTCCGCGCGGCGACGCGCGACGTGGTGCTGACCCTTCCCGCCCGTGGAACGCTGCCGGAGGCGCTGGACTTCGCCCGCCGCCATGCCGGCTGGGTGGAGGTGCGACTCGCCCGCCTGCCCGAGCGTGTGGCGTTCGCACCGGGGGCGATCCTTCCCCTGCGGGGCACCCCGCACCGCATCGTCCACCGGCCGCAGGCGCGCGGCACGGTCTGGACCGGCAGCGAGAACGATGAGGCGGCGCTCTTCGTTGCCGGGGACGCGGCGCATGTGGCGCGCCGGGTGGGGGATTTCCTCAAGCGCGAGGCGCGGCGCGATCTGGTCGCGGCGGCGCATCGGCACGCCGGCGCGCTCGGCGTCACCCTTGCCCGCGTTACCCTGCGCGACACGGCGAGCCGCTGGGGCTCGTGTTCCAGCGCGGGGGCGCTCTCCTTCTCCTGGCGGCTCATCCTCGCCCCGGCCTCGGTGCTGGACTATCTCGCTGCCCATGAGGTGGCGCATCGGCGCGAGATGAACCACGGCCCGCGCTTCTGGGCGACGGTGGATAGGCTGTTCCCCGAACGTCACGCCGCCGAGCTCTGGCTCAAGAAGCATGGCGCCGGCCTGCACCGCTATGGGGCGGAGTAGCCCCGCGCCTTCATCCCGGACGGGACGCTGGACCGATCCAGGTTGACGAAGGGGGCGGTCGCCGCTCGCCCGTCGCCGGCCTCAGCCACTCCCGAAAAGTTTGTCGAGCAGCCAGTTGTCGAGGCTTGGGCGCGGGGCAGCGGGGGCGCGCTGGGCGCCGCCAGTGACGACCGGCTCGTCCGGCACCTCTCCGGGCGGCAGCCGCCCGGCGACGGGCGCGGGAATGTCAGTGCCGGGCAGGGCGACGAGCGGCTGGCCCGCATGCGCGGCCTTCATCACCTGGCTCCAGATATCCACCGGCAAGCCGGAGCCGCCGGCTTTCTTCGTCGGCGAAGAATCGTCATTGCCGAGCCAGACGCTGGTGACGAAGCGGCCGGTGTAACCGACGAACCACGCGTCGCGGTAGTCCTGGCTCGTCCCTGTCTTGCCGGCCGCCGGCCATCCCGGCAGGTCGGCGCGGCGGGCGGTGCCGATGGTGAGCACGTCCTGCAGCATGCGGTTCATCATCGCCACATGCGGGGGCGCCATCACCATGCCGCGCCCGGCCTCGGCATAGGCGTAGAGCAGCGTGCCGTTGCGGTCGCGCACCCGCTCGATGATGTGCGGGGTGACGCCGACGCCGCCATTGGCGAAGGGCGCATAGGCGCTCGCCATTTCCAGCACCGAGACTTCCGAGGTGCCCAGCGCGATGGAGGCGTTGGGCTCCAGCTTGGAATTGATGCCGAGACGGTGCGCGGTCTTCACCACCTCGTCCGGCCCCACTTCCAGCGCGAGGCGTACGGAGACGGTGTTGAGCGAGAGCGCCAGCGCGGTTCTGAGGTCGACGGCGCCGCGATACTCCTTGGAGAAGTTCTCCGGTTTCCAGCCCTTGAGCTTGATCGGCGCGTCCTCGCGCAGCGTCTCCGGCGTCAGGCCGCGCTCCATGGCGGTGAGATAGACGAAGGGCTTGAAGGACGAGCCGGGCTGCCGGCGGGCGCTGACGGCGCGGTTGTACTGGCTCTCCTCATAGGAGCGCCCGCCGACCAGCGCCCGCACGCCGCCGCCGGTGTCCATCACCACAAGCGCGCCCTGCTCCACGCCGAGCTTCTTGCCGGACTTGGCCAGCGCGTCCTTCAGCGCCTTGTCGGCGGCGCCCTGGAGGGCGGGGTCGAGCGTGGTCTGGACGATCAGGTCCTGCGTCACCGGGCCGACCAGCGCCTTCACCTGCTCCAGCACCCAATCGGCGACATAGCCATAGGAATCCGGCCCCTGCGCCTTGGCCACGGTGGCGGGGCGGGCGAGGGCGGTGCGGCGCATCTCCGGCGTGATGAAGCCGGCCTCCTGCATCGCGCCCAGCACTACCTCGGCCCGGGCCTGCGCGCCCTCCAGATTGCGTGTGGGGGCGAGCGCGGAGGGGGATTTCACCAGCCCCGCCAGCATCGCGGCCTGCGAGAGCGTGACCTGGCGCGCCGAGGTGCCGAAATAACGCTGCGCGGCGGCCTCCACCCCATAGGCGCCGGCGCCGAAATAGACGCGGTTCATATAGAGTTCGAGAATCTCGTTCTTGGAGTATTTCGCCTCCAGCCACAGCGAGAGGATGAGTTCCTGCACCTTGCGCGAAAGCGTCCGCTCCTGGGTGAGGAACAGGTTTTTGGCCAGTTGCTGGGTCAGCGTGGAGCCGCCCTCGCGCACCCGTCCCTGGGTGAGATTGACCACCACCGCGCGGGCGAGGCCCAGCGGGTCGAGGCCGAAATGCGAATAGAAGCGCCGGTCCTCGATGGCGACGAACGCCTGCGGCAGATAGGGCGGCAGCGCGCGCAGCGGCACGTTGGTGCCGCCCATCTCGCCGCGCGTGGCGATGGCCTGCCCGTCGGCGCCCTGGATGATGACGGTGGGCGGGCGGTCGGGAATGGCGAGGTTCTGGATCGGCGGCAGCTGGCTCGCCTCGTAGAAGATGAGCCCGATAATGCCGATGGCCGCCCACAGGCCGAGCACCACGCCCCAATAGACCAGCCGGCCGAAAAGGCCGCGCTTCGGCGTGCGGCGGCGCCCGCTTTCGCGGCCGGTGCCGCGGCGGCGCTCATCCTCGCGCGCCCGGCCCCGGCTGTTCCTCGCCATGCGCGGCTCGTCCTCGTAATCGGCCTCTTCGGCGTCGGACCAGTCGTCGTGCCGGCTGCGCCGGCTGGCCTGTGCCGGGGGGCGGGCTTTGGGCAGTGCCTTGCGCGGGGTGCGGGGGCGCTCACGCTCCAGAGGAGCGGTGGGAATCGTCGGGCGGTCGTCGGCGTTCAGGCGCAGGTCGCCGTCGAAGCCGGGCGTGCCCAGCACCGGCTCGCGCCTCTCTCTGTCGCCGCGTCGTCCGAACATGAACCTCCGCCCCCGAGGGCACCTGATTGAGCCGGTAAACGAACTCTAAATCAGGGCTTTTAAGCGGGGGTTAAGGGGCGATTTCGGGAAGGCCCCCTACGCCGCATTGGCCTCGTCGTCGGCGTCGAGTACCTGCAGCAGGGCGCGGCGGATGGCGGAGTGGCGGGCGGCGCCCATGATCTTGGCGCCCATCAGGTCGGTGACGTAGAACACGTCCACCGCGCGCTCGCCGAAAGTGGCGATGTGCGCCGAGGCGATGTTGAGATTGAGCCGCGACAGCGTCTGCGTCAGCCCGTAGAGCAGGCCCGGCCGGTCGAGCCCCGTCACCTCGATCACGGTGTGGCGGTTCGACCAGGAATTGTTGAGCGTGACCTCGGGCTCCACGGTGAAGGCGCGCGGGCGCTTCGGCGTGCGCCGGGCCACCACCTCGGGCAGCCGGATCTCGCCGGCCAGCGCCTTCTCGATGGCAGCGGCGATGCGGTCGGCGCGGCGCACCTCGTCCTCGTCCTGCTCGAAGGCGCGGGTCAGCGAGATGGTGTCGAGCGCCCGCCCGTCGGTGGTGGTGCTGATCTGGGCGTCGACGATATGCGCCCCGGCGCTGGCGCAGGCCCCGGCGATGACCGCCAGCAGCTTGGGATGGTCGGGCGCGAAGACGGTGAGTTCGGTGATGCCGCGTTTGGGGTCGGTATCGGCGCGGGTGGCCAGCGCCTTGCCGTGTTCCTCGGTCTCGCGGATGAAGCGCGCATGCTCCATCTGGTGCATGCGGTCGGTCTGCAGCCAGTAGGTGGGGTAGTGGCGGCCCATATAGGCGTCGAGCGCGGCGGCGTCCCAGCCGTTGAGGGCGGCGCGCAGCTCGCCCTGCGCGCGGGCGACCCGCAGATTGCGGTTGCTCTCGGAGAACCCGCCGGTGATGACCGGCTCGGTCTCGTGATAGAGCGTGCGCAGCAGCTGCGACTTCCAGTTGTTCCACACCCCCGGCCCGACGGCGCGGATGTCCGCGGTGGTGAGGATCAGGAGGAGCTTCATCCGCTCGAGATTCTGCACCACGGCGGCGAAGTTCTCGATCGTCTTGCGGTCGGAGAGGTCGCGCGACTGGGCGATGGTGGACATGGTGAGGTGCTGCTCGATCAGCCATGCCACCGTATCGGTGTCGACCGCGTTGAGGCCGAAGCGCGGGCACAGGCGGCGGGCGACGCGGGCGCCGGCGATGGAATGGTCCTCCGGCCGGCCCTTGGCGATGTCGTGCAGCAGCACGGCGATATAGAGCAGCGTGCGGTTCTTGATCTGTGGCATCAACTCGTTGGCCAGCCCGTAATCGGGGCGGTCGCCGCGCTCGATCTGCGAGAGCGCGCCGATGGAGCGGATGAGATGCTCGTCCACCGTGTAGGAATGGTACATGTTGAACTGCATCATCGCGACGATGCGGCCGAATTCCGGGATGAAGCGGCCGAGCACGCCGGTCTCGTTCATCCGCCGCAGCACGATCTCCGGCGTTTCCTTCGAGGTAAGGATCTCGACGAACAGCCGGTTGGCTTCCGGGCTCTCGCGCAGATTGTGGTCGATGAGCTTGAGCGAGCGCGTGGCGAGGCGCATGGCGTCCGGGTGGAAGTTCAGCCCATGCTTGCCGGCGAGATGAAAAATACGGATGAGATTGAGCGGATTGCGGCCGAAGGCGCTGGCATCGGCGACATTGATGCGGTCATTGTCGACGATGAAATCGGCGCTTTCCTTCAGCGTGCGCCGGCCCGAGCGGCGCAGCCGGGCGATCATCCGGTCGAGGCGCGGCACCGGCTTGTCGTGGCGCTCCTCCAGCGCGGCGGAGACGATGGCGGTGAGATCGCCGACATCCTTCGCCACCAGGAAATAGTGCTTCATGAAGCGCTCGACATCCTTCAGCCCGGGATGGGCGAGGTAGCCGAGACGCTCGGCCATTTCGCGCTGCAGGTCGAAGGATAGCCGCTCCTCCGGCTTGCCGGTGAGAAAATGCAGGTGGCAGCGCACCGACCAGAGGAAATTCTCGCAGCGGCGGAAGATCTTGGCTTCCTCGGCGGTGAACACCCCCTTGGCGACGAGCTCGCGCGTTTCGTGCACGCGGTAGACATATTTGGCGATCCAGAACAGCGTGTGCAGGTCACGAAGGCCGCCCTTGCCGTCCTTCACATTGGGCTCGACCACATAGCGCGACTGGCCGGCGCGCTTGAGGCGTTCCTCGCGCTCGTTCAGCTTGGCGGCGACGAACTCGACCGCCGTGCCCTGCACCACCTCGTTGTCGAAGCGGGCGACCAGTTCGTCGAACAGCTTCTTCTCGCCGATCAGCAGCCGCGCTTCCAGCAGCGAGGTGCGGATCGTCATGTCGCCGCGCGCCTGGCGGATGCACTCGTCGACCGAGCGGGTGGCGTGGCCGACCTTGAGCCCCATGTCCCACAGCACGTAGAGAATGGCCTCGGCGACGCTTTCGCCCCAGGCGGTCTGCTTGTAGGGCAGCAGGAACAGGATATCGGTGTCGGAGCCCGGCGCCATGAGCCCGCGCCCATAGCCGCCGACCGCAACGATCGCCATGCGCTCGGAGGTGGAGGGGTTGTCGGAGGGATAGAGCGTCTTGACCGCCAGCTCATGGACCAGCGTGATGATCTCGTCCTGCAGCCGCGACAGACGCTCGGCGCAGCGCCGGCCGGAGCCCTCTACCATCAGCCAGCGCTCGGCGACCTGGTGGCCGTGCTGATAGGCGGTCTTCAGCCGCCGCGCCAATTGCGTTCGCAACTCGATCTCGCGGCCGGGCTGTCCCTTGTCGAGCACCTCGCGCGCCAGCGCGGCGAGCTCGACGCGCATGGCGTCGATGTCGAACAGGTCCTTGAAGGGATGGTCGGGGCGGCGGCGGGATTCGGTCATGGCGGGGTCCGGCTGGTCGGATATCCGCTTTACCCGATCCGGCGCCCCCCGTCATCGTGCGCCGCCGTGAAGGAAGGCGTGCCTTTTCGCGAAAGCAGCGCCGAGGGGGCCCGGCCCCCCCTGAAACGAGATATGCCCGGCGCGAGGGCCGGGCATATCTATCCTGACGGCACGGCTGGCGCCGGCGGTCGCTACATGAGGGCCGCGCGCAGCGGCCGAACCGTTAGGGCTGGATCAGTTGGTGGTGGCGCCGGTGCTGGGCGTCTCCGCGCGGGCCTGCTCCAGGCTCTTGAATTCCGGCGCCGCGTTCAGCTCTTCCTTGGAGAGCGTAACGACAACCTTCTCGCCGTCATCGGTCGGGGTGGCGGTCAGCGAATCGAACGATACCGCGACCGGCTTGGCGCCGATGCCGAGGAAGCCGCCGACATCGATCACCACGGCGACGATGCTGCCATCGCGCTCGACGAGCACGTCGCTGATCGAACCGAGCTTCTCGTCAGTGGCGGTCACGACCTCGGTGCCGGTGAGGTCCGAACCGAGCCACTGGCCCGAGCTCTGGGCGTTGACGAATTTGGGCGTGGCCGGGGTGGCCATCGCCGCGCCGGCCGGAGCCGCGCTATCGGCGGTGCCGGGCGTCGGGGTGGTCGCCGGCATCTCGGCCGCCGGGGCCTGCGGGTTGCCAGCGTCCGGCTGAACCGGGCTGGCGGCGGGCGGCGTGGTGGTCTCGGGGGCCGGGCTCTGGGCGAAGGCAACCGCCGGGGCGAGCGCCAGGGCAGCGGCGGCGGTGAGTGTCGCGAGCTTGCTGGTCATCGTCATCTCCGTCGTGTTTCAGGATTTCAAAGTCAGATCGATTGCTCGATCATCTGCAGTAGAAACGTAACGGAATGGAAGAAGTTCCAGTTATTTTTCGATTTGTGCCAGAGGTATATTATTATGAACGGATCAGCCGCGACCGATCATCGACGCATCAGCGACGCAAACCGTCAGCTCTTCGGTCGATAGACTGGATTTGGTCACGCCCAGCGCCGACAGGCACCCCTTGGGCGTGCGGGTGGCGCGCGCGGGCGCCACGGGAGCGATCTCCGGCTGGTTGGTGACGACGGTGGGCGTTTGCGTGCTGGCCGGCGCCCGGACCGGGACGATCACCGCCGGGGAGTCCGATGACATCTTGGGGCGCGACGACACCGCAGGGCGCGGCGCAACGTCCAAACGCGCACCCTTGCCGCTGCGATTGACGAGATGCGCCTGACGCGCGCCCGCTTCGGGGCCAAAGGCTTCGATCGCCATGGCTTGCGGGGCCACCCGCGTCATCGACCCCGTGGCAAGGGCGCCGGCGGCAAGCGGCACCATGAGAGCAACGCCGGTCGCGGCGCCGAGAAGATAGGCTGAACCTTTGAAGATGCTGTCGATGCCCGTCATCACGGCTCTCCTTCCGGCTGTATCCGCAGGCAGCCGCCATCGGCACAGCGACGTGAACCACGCCGCCGCCGGAGCTTGTCCGCAGACGATTTGCATCGGTGAAATCTGGGCGGCGACCACGTCGCCGTCATATTAACGTTAATGCGCAGGAGGGCTCCGCGTTCCCGCCGACGATCACGTTTTCGCGTGGGGGAAGGGGGGCGCCGCCGGGGAACGTGTCGCCGACGGGGCCGGGCCGCGCGATCAGCGGTCCGGGATGAGGTGATATTCCGGCACGATAACGGTGCAGACGAGGCCGGTGGCCGCGAAGTCGAGATTGACCGTGCCATCGAGGGCGCGGGCCAGGTTGCGTTCGATCACCAGCGAGCCGAAGCCGCGCCCGGCGGGCTTGGTGACGGGCGGTCCGCCGCGCTCGCGCCAGGAAAGCTCGAAACCGCCGCCGGATTCGGCCGAGCGCTGCGCCCAGATGATGTCGACATGGCCGGTCGGCACTGAAAGCGCGCCATATTTGGCCGCATTGGTGGAGAGTTCGTGGATGGCGAGGCCGATATTCTGCGCCGCCTCCGGCTTGAGGAACAGGTTGGGTCCCTCGATGGTGAACTGGCTGTTCTCGCGGTCGAGATGATGGCCAAGCTGCGAGCGCACCATTTCGGGCAGCGAGGCGCCATACCAGCTCTCCTGCACCAGCAGATCGTGCGATTTGGACAGAGCCTGCAGCCGGGCGCTGAAGATTTCCACGAAACCATCGATCGAGCCGGCGTGACGGGCGGTCTGCCGGGCCATGGCCTGGATCACCGCCAGCAGGTTCTTCGAGCGGTGGGTCAGTTCGCGCATGAGAAGGCGCAGGTGCTGCTCGTTCTCCTTGCGCTCGGTCACATCGACGGCGGCGCCGGTGAGCCCCACCGTGGTGCCGGCGAGGTCTCGCAGCGGGTCGATATGGATGTCATACCAGCATTTGCGGCCGGCTTCCTCGATCTCGATCTCGCCCTTGCGTGAGGCCGAGGCGGCCAGCGCCTCGCGCTTCAGCAGCGTCAGCGCCTGTGCCTGCCCCTCGCCGAGCAGATCGGCATCGGTGGAACCGAGGACCCGTTCCACCGGAAAGCCGAACAGCGGCTTGCTGACCGAGGTGTAGTTCAGCTCGCGATCCTGCGTGAAGATCGCGACATTGGAGCCGCGCAGCGCCATCTCGTAGCGCTGCAGGGCGGTGGCGAGTTCCAGCGTGAGCCGGCGTTGCTCGCTCACTGCCTGCCGGGGCATCGGCATGTCGAGCAGCGCCCCGAAATTCGACCACAGCGCCACCGCCCCGATGAGGTTCAGCAGGCTGATGCCCAGCCGCACTGCCGTCGGCAGCATCGGGTAGGTGTTGCCGGTGTCGAAGATGACGAGCAGCGACAGCAGGCCGAACATCAGCACCAGGGTTGCCAGAAGCAAGCCCAGGAGCCGTGTGCGGAGGGCGAGATTGCGGCGCAGGTGCAGCAGGCGCACCAGCCCCACGAAAATCGCCAGCGACGACAGGACCGTGATCCAGCGCGCAGCGTTGTCGACGAGGTCGATATTGTCGGGCAGGGGCATTTATCTGCGCTCAGGCGGTGGCGCGCTGCTCCCGCGGGCGGGCGCGTCGCTCGAAGAACAGCGCCTGGCTGATAACGGCGGCGACGGTCGACGGCTGGAAGGGCTTGGCGATCAGGAACGCCGGCTCCGGGCGAATGCCAGTGAGGAAGCGCTCGGGATAGGCGGTGATGAAGATGACCGGGACTTCCGTCTTCTCGATCAGCTCATTCACCGCATCGAGCCCCGACGAACCGTCGGCCAGCTGGATATCGGCGAGGATGAGTCCGGGCGCCTTGCGCCGTGCCAGATCCACCGCTTCGGTGTGGGTGCGGGCGATGCCGGTGACGCGGTGGCCGAGGCCCTCCACGAGGCCCTCAAGATCGAGCGCAATGAAGGGCTCGTCTTCGATGATGAGCACGTCGGTGGCGATTTCCGCCGCCAGTTCGCGCCCGGCATCCTCGACCAGTTTGCGCAGGGTCGGCACGTCGATCTGCAGGATGCCGGCGGCCTCTTCTTCCGTGAACCCTTCCAGAGAGACCAGAAGGAAGGCCTGCCGCACCACCGGGGTGATGTGACCCAGGCGCCGCTCGCCCTGCAGCGGGGCGGGGACGGCGTCGACCTGCGCGTTCAACGCAACCGAATCCCACAGGCGCGTGAGAAGGCTGTAGAGCGCCACGCGGGGGTCCACGGAGCGGTCAAGCGTGCTGGGGTCGGCGATGAGGGTCTCTAGCATGGCCGTAACATAGGCATCGCCAGCCGATTGGCTGCCACTCAGTGCGCGCGCATAGCGGCGCAGAAAGGGCAGGTGCTGCGCGACAAGTTGAGAAGTGCTCACTCGCGTCTCCCCGAAGCTGCAATTGTGAAGCGGCTGTTAACGCATGATGGAGCGTTCGGTTCCAGAGTACGCAAAAAATTTATGTGCTGCACCGACAATTCCCCGGAACCGTTTCGCGTCTGGGTCGTTGTGACTGCGTATCTAGCGACGGAGCCAACTCCTCTCGACCATTCCGGGGGCTCGATGTCGGGAAAGAAATTGATGAGTGACGATCATTCCGAGAGCGTGTCCGCTGCGGCGAATGGGCTTTCTTCACATCACGAAGGCGGAAAGGAAACCGTCCTCGGCAGCGAAATCCAGGCCAAGATCGGCCAGCACCTGCGGGCCATGTATGACGACGTGGTGCGCCAAGGCGTGCCGGATCGGTTCATGGACCTTCTTTCCAAGCTCGACAAGGCGGACACCCCGTCCAGTGAGGGCGGAGGACGGAAGTGAGCAGGTTCGATCCGACCTTGCGCGACGAGATTATCGCCGCGATTCCCAATCTTCGGGCCTTTGCCATCTCGCTGTCGGGCAGCGTCGATCGCGCGGACGATCTGGTGCAGGAGACGCTGTTGCGCGCCTTCGCCAACATTTCCAGCTTTCGGCCGGGGACCAACCTGCCGGCCTGGCTGTTCACCATCCTGCGCAACCTCTTTCGTTCCGAGTACCGCAAGCGCCGGCGCGAAGTGCCGGACTCGGACGGCGCGTTCGCCGCGACGCTGACCAGCAATCCCGACCAGAACACCCATCTGGACTTCGAGGATTTCCGCGCGGCTCTCGAACAACTGCCTTCCGACCAGCGCGAGGCGCTGGTGCTTGTTGGTGCCTCGGGCTTTTCCTATGAGGAAGCTGCCGACATCTGCCAATGCGCGGTGGGCACCATCAAGAGCCGGGTGAACCGCGCGCGCAAGCGCCTCGGCGAAATGCTGGCGCTGGACGATGCCAGCGATTTCGGCCCCGACAAGACCACGCGGGCGGTTCTTGCCGCCGAGCGCACCTGACCGGCCTTAAAGCCGCCTTCGCCTGACCGGCCCCGTTCGGCACGATGACCTTCGCACATACAGCTGTCCAACTCGCACCCCCACGCGAGAACGCCCCCGGTTTCGGCCGGGGGCGTTTGTGTGTTGAGTCACTCAGGAACGAGCGCCGGTCAGGGCGCGCGTCCCCGGCGCATGAAGCCGAACACCGCCGACACCAGAAACAGGATGATGGCGACGAAAAAGATGATCTTGGCGATTTCGATGGCGGTCCCGGCGATGCCGCCGAAGCCGAGAACGGCGGCGATCAAAGCCACCACGAGAAAAGTCAGCGCCCAACCCAGCATGTAAGCCTCCACGTCGATCCGCGGCGTGCGCCGCGTCGCGGGATAAACCGTCCAAAGCGAATACGGTTCCGCCCATGCATGCCGGCTACACAGAGCGCTGCTTTGCTGACGCAAAGTTACAATACCTGCTGCCGACGCCTGCCGCTGCTGTCTGCCGTCTGTCTTGTTACCTGCCCGCACGTGCGTATGCTGCGCGTTTGTTCAGGTCTCGATGAAGGTGATGCACATGAGCGTCCGGGCGCGACTGAGACCCTTCCTGCCCAAGCGCGTTCTTCGGTGGGAAGATGCGATATTGCGACCCCGCCCCATGGGCTATCAATTTCCCTACGCCGATGTAAAAGAAGTCTACGAAGATATTGCTCGTAAATATGATTATAACGGCGATATGCTTGCGTTTTTTTCGGAAAATGATGTCGGAATTGTTCACAAATGGCACCACTATATTCCGCTTTACGATCGATATTTTTCGCCGTTTCGCGGCGGTAAAGTAAAATTTCTGGAGATCGGGGTCAGCAAGGGTGGAAGCTTGCAGATGTGGCGGAAATATTTCGGGCCCGACGCCCTCATCCACGGGATCGATATCGACCCGGAATGCATCAAGTATGACGGAGTGGCCGGGAAGGTCCGGATCGGGTCGCAGGACGACGTGGCCTTCCTGCAGTCCGTCGTCGACGAAATGGGTGGCGTGGACATCGTCCTCGACGATGGCAGCCACCAGATGAAGCACCTCCGCGTGTCGCTGGAGGCGTTGTTCGGCCGCCTAAGCGATGGCGGGATATATGTGATCGAGGACCTCCATACCGCCTATTGGCGGGATTTCGGCGGCGGCTACAGGGCCAGGCGCAATTTCTTCCGCTACATCGGCGAGGTGATTGCCGACATCCATCACTGGTATCACTGGAACGGCGTCGTTCATCCCTCCGTCAGCTCTCATTGCACGGGCATTCACGTGCACGACTCCATGGTCATCCTGGAGAAGGGTGTTGTTCACAAGCCGGTATCGTCGCAAGTCGGTGCGAAGGAGCGCGTGGCGGGCTGAGGCCTGTTCGGAGAGCGCCGGCGCGCAGATCAGCCGCTCAAATCCGCTCGGTCAGCCCCGGTGCGACAGCGCGCGCCTCGGCCAGCAGGGCGGTGACGATCGGTGTCATCGGCTCGCGGTCGAGCACGACGAGGCCCATCTGGTGCAGCACCTCCGGCCCCTCGATCGGGAGGGAGCGGATGTTGGCGGGAAAGGCGAATACGTCCGCCAGCGTGTTGGCGACCACGCTCGCCCATTTGCCGGTCCGCACATGCGAGAGCAGGGCGATGGTGGAGTTGGCTTCCAGCATGGGAACAATCTTGGCGTGGCCCGCCTCGGCGAGCTGCTTGTCGACGATGCGGCGGTTCTGCATGTCGGGGGTGAGCAGGCACAGCGGCACCTGTGCGACATCTTCCCATGTCACCGTGGTGCGGTCTCCCAGCGGGGCACCGACGGAAGTCAGGAAGCGGTAGCCTTCCTTGTAGAGCGGCACGGTCTTCAGCCGGCCAAGCGGGTCGTTGTCGAGATAGGTGATGCCGGCGTCTGCCTCCAAATTCTCGATCAGCCGCAGCACCTCGTTGGAGGAGGCGGAAATGAGGGTGAAGCGCACATCGGCATGCTTGGCGTGGAACGGCGTGGTGAGCTCGGAGAGCATCGGCATGGCGGTGGGAATGGCGGCGATGCGCAGATGGCCCGAAAGTCCCTTGCGCATGCCGGCGATTTCCTGCCGCATGGCGCGCACGTCGCCGATGACCCGCCGCGCCCATTGCAGCGCCCGCTCGCCTTCCGGGGTGAAGCCGATGAAGCGCGAGCCGCGCTCGACGAGGCGCACGCCGAGCTGTTCCTCAAGCTGCTTGAGGCCGGCCGAGAGGGTGGGCTGGGTGACGCCGCAGGATTCGGCGGCGCGGCCGAAATGGCGCTCCTTTGCGAGGGCGAGCAGAAGTTCAAAACGGTCGATCACGCGGGAGGCTTTCTGAGACGTCACGATAGAAACGTTCTATCAAACTATCAGCAAAGCCTCATCCTGCGAATTGGACGGATTAAAGACGGGCGCGTTATTCCGCCGCGCCGCGCAGTGAAGATGTGGACAGCGGCGGGGTCGGCAGCAGCTCTGGCAGCGGATCGCCTGCCGGCCCGTCCGCCTCGAATTCGAGCTGCTCGATGCGTTCCCCGCGCCGGGCGATCTTGTCGGCGGAGGTCAGCGCCTGCGCCACGTCCTCGTTCATCTGGCCGAAATGCCGCTGCAGATTGCCGACGCGCTCGCGCAGCCGCACTACGTCGGCGACCAGCTTGCCGCATTCGGCGCGGATGAGGTCGGCCTGCTCGCGCATGCGGGCGTCTTTGCAGATAGACTGCACCACCTGCACGGCGAGCATCAGCAGCGAGGGCGAGACGAGGATGACGCGGGCTCGAAAGGCCTGCTGGATGATGTCGTCGAAATGCTCGTGCAACTCGCCATAGACGGATTCGGACGGCACGAACATCAGCGCCACGTCCTGCGTCTCGCCGCTGATGAGGTAGCGCTCGGCAATGTCCTTCACATGCCGCCCGACATCCCCCTTCAGCCGCGCCTCGGCCGGCTTGCGGGCCTCCGGCGTCCGCGCCTCGCGAAAGGCGGTGATCGCCTCCAGCGGGAATTTGGAATCGACCAGCAGCGGACGCTTGTCGCCGGGCAGGAAGATCGCGCAATCGGCGCGCCGGCCATTGCCCAGCGTGTGCTGGAAGGCGAAGCTGTCACGCGGCAGGGCGTCCGACACGATGGCCTGCAGTCGTCCCTCGCCAAAGGCGCCGCGCGCCTGCTTGTTGGACAGCGTCTCGCGCAGGCTCATCACCTGTCCCGAGAGTTCGCCGAGGCTGGCCCGCGCCTGGTCGACAATGGCGAGCCGGTCGTTGAGCCGCGCGAGGTTCTCATGCGTCGCCTCGCTGGCGCGGGCGAGGCTTTCGCCCATGCGGTGGGAGGAAGCGTCGAGCCGCTCGGCCACCGCCCGCGCGAGTTCGCCCTGACGGTGCGCCAGAACCTCGGCCATGGACTGCACCCGCCCCACGGTTTCCGCCTGGGTGCGGGCCAATTCGACCAGCCGCATTTCCAGCTCGTCCGCGCGGCGCGCCTGCTCGTCCGCCTCGCTCGCGTTCTGCCGGGCGCTGCGGGAGACCGCGCGCAGCACCGCCACCAGCAGCAGGAAAGCCAGCGCCGCCGCGCCGCCCACCATCTGCGCCAGCGTCACGGGATGACCGCCGATGACGAACAGAACCTGATCCATGACCCGCTTCTAGCAGATTCGACGCGGGACGCGAACGTAGAGTGAACATCCAGTGCAATCCGGGCATTCGTTCCGTTGACCGAAGCCCGGCCAGCGATTATCTGGACGCCATGTCGATACGTCCTCTTGTGATCCTCCCCGATACCCGCCTGCGCCAGCTCTCCGATCCCGTCATGCGGGTGGATGCGCGCATACGTTCCATCGTCGAGGACATGTTCGAGACCATGTATGACGCGCCCGGCATCGGGCTGGCAGCGATCCAGGTCGGGGTTCCCGAGCGCATCGTCACCGTCGATGTCGGCCCGCGCGAAGCCAGGGCCGAAGGTGCCGACGACGAGGAAGCCGAGCGCGAGAAGCACCCGATCGCGCTGATCAACCCGGAAATCATCGCCTCTTCGGAGGAGTTGTCGGTCTATTCCGAGGGCTGCCTGTCGATTCCCGAATATTACGCCGATGTCGAGCGGCCGGCGCGCGTGCGGGTCCGCTATATGGACCTGAACGGCGAGACGCAGGAGATCGACGCCGACGGGCTGCTCGCCACCTGCGTGCAGCACGAGATCGACCATCTGAACGGCGTGCTGTTCATCGACCATATCTCCAAGCTCAAGCGCGACCGGGTGATCACCAAGTTCACCAAGCTCGCGAAGAAGGAGCGCGACGGGGTCTGACCCCCGCCGCCCGCCGCTCCCTTTTCGACCGTCGCCGGGAGGTCTGATGCGCATCGTCTTCATGGGCACGCCGGATTTCGCCGTGCCGACGCTGGTCGAGATTGTCGGTGCCGGCCACGAGGTGGTGGCCGCCTATACCCGCGCGCCGGCCCCGGCCGGGCGGCGCGGGCTCGATCTCGTGCCCTCGCCGGTGCACCGCGCCGCCGAGCGGCTCGGCATTCCGGTGCTGACGCCGTCGACACTGCGCACCGAAGAGGCGGCCGAGGCCTTCGCCGCCCATGAGGCGGAGGCCGCTGTCGTGGTCGCCTATGGCCGCATTCTTCCGCAGGCCATCCTCGACCTGCCGACGCTGGGCTGCCTGAACCTGCACGCCTCGCTGCTGCCACGCTGGCGCGGTGCGGCGCCGATCCAGCGCGCCATCATGGCCGGCGACAGCGAGACCGGGGTCGCCGTGATGAAGATGGAGGCCGGGCTCGACACTGGGCCGGTGGGTCTTGTCGAGCGTGTGGCCATCGGGCCGGACATGACGGCGGGCGAACTGCACGACCGGCTGATGATCGTCGGGGGCGATCTCATGGGACGGGCGCTGGCGGGGTTGCAGCGCGGGGCGCTTTCGTTCCAGCCGCAGCCAGCCGAGGGCGTGACCTATGCCGCCAAGATCGACAAGGGCGAAACCCGCATCGACTGGAGCAAGCCGGCACAGGCGGTGCACGACCATATCCGCGGCCTCTCGCCGTTCCCCGGCGCGTGGTTCGATCTCGCCGGCACGCGGGTGAAGGTGCTGCGCTCGACGCGGACGGACGGCGCCGGCGCCCCCGGCACGCTGCTGGACGGGGCGCTGACCATCGCCTGCGGGGCGGGTGGCGCGGTGCGGCTCGTCGAGGTGCAGAAGGCCGGCAGCCGGGCGATGGCGGCGGACGAGTTCTTGCGCGGCAGTGACCTTGCCGCAGGCATGGTGCTGGCATGACGGATATTCGCGCGCTCAACCCCGACGATCACGCGCTCTGGCTGCCGCTCTGGCAGGCCTATCTCACCTTCTACGAGGCCGAGCTTCCCGCCGACGTGACGCAGACGACGTGGCAACGCCTGCTCGACCCCGCCGAGCCGGTGCATGGCGCGCTGGCCTTCGACGAGGGCGGGCAGGCCGTCGGCTTCACCCACTGGTTGTTCCATCGCTCCACCTGGTGGGTAGGCGATGTGTGCTACCTCAACGACCTTTTCGTCGACGCCAGCCAGCGCGGGCGCGGGCTGGGTCAGGCTCTGATCGCCCATGTCGCGGCCGACGCGACGGCGAAGGGGAGCCCCAAGGTCTATTGGCTGACGCACGAGACCAACCTGACGGCGCAGCGGCTCTATAATGGCGTGGCCGAGCGCACCGGCTTCATCCAGTACCGCAAGCCGCTGCAGCCTTGAGGGCCGGACTGCCGGAGGCCGATCCGGGTCGTGCCATCAGGCGGGCGATCCCGGCTCTCCGCTGCGCTGCGATTGGAGCGCCTCGCTGGTTTCGGCCGCGAAATCGGGCACGACGTCTCCACGCCGGATGGTCATGGAGACCTCCCCGAAAAAATCCATCAGCTCGGCGCGGCGGCGGGTGCAAGGCCGCAATCCTCGCCCTTCTTCCTGAACGTGGAACCGACGCGGCAGGTGCACGTTACCTCAACGGTCGTCTGCCGGCCGCGTCATGCGCGCGCTGGTGCGGCCGTCGACATCGGGGAAATGCCGTCGCGATCTGCTGGGCAGGTCCGGCATGCTCAAGAGGAGAGGGATCATGCTCAAGATCGTTGTGCTTTCGCTGGCCACGCTCAGCATCGCAGCCTGCACCACCACGGAACGCCGCGCCACCGGCGGTGCGCTCATCGGTGGCGGCACCGGCGCGGTGATCGGCGGTCTGGCGGGTGGCGGCACCGGCGCGGCGGTGGGTGCGGCGGTTGGCGCCGGCACGGGCGCTGTGATCGGCGCGGCGACCTCCCCCGGCGACTGCTACGCCTATGATCGCTATGGCCGCCGCGTGGCGGTGCGCTGCTGACCGCAGGCGCCCAACGAGCTTCGAGAGGCGGCCCCCACGCGGGGCCGTTTCCACATCAGGGGCTTTACGGGGAGGCTGTTACTGGCTTGCCCACAGCACCCGGGCGATCCAGGCGATTTCGCCGTCCTGCAGCATCCGGTCGGGATGCTCGGGGTTGAGCGAACGCAGTTCCACCGTGCGGGCGGTCTGGCGCTTCAGCTCTTTGGCTAGCACCTCGCCCTCCCGGGTCTTCACCACCACCCGGTCGCCGCGCCGGATCGGCGCTGCGGGCGACACCACGACGACATCGCCGTCGCGGTACAGCGGCAGCATGGAATCGCCCGCGATCTCCAGCGCATAAGCGTGTTCGTCCCCCACATTGGGAAAGGCGATCTCGTCCCAGGCGCCGCCGACCGGAAAGCCCGCATCGTCGAAAAAGCCGCCTTCGCCCGCCTGGGCGAAACCGATGAGCGGAATGGCGCGACGTCCCGAACCATCCATCAGCGCCATGAAATCGTCGAGGCTGGTGCCGGTGGCGGCCAGCACCTTGGCGATGCTCTCAGTGGAGGGCCAGCGCGGCCGCCCGTCCGGCGCCTCGCGCTTGGAGCGGTTGAAGGTGGTGGCGTCCAGCCCGGCGCGCCGGGCGAGGGCCGAGGCGCTGAGGCCCAGCCGTTCCGCCAGCGTGTCCAGGGCGCGCCAGATATGCGCGTGGCTGAGCATGATTCGCGATCGGATTTTTATCTGATGAATAGGAATTATACCCTATTCCCGCCGCTGTCCAGCCTCTTTGCCGCGCTTTCGAGGCGTCCGACGGCCGGCTCTGGACAGGGCGCGCGCCCCGCCTAGGATGGCCGCCCTTCGGGGCAAGGGCCGGGATGACACGAGACGACGCGCCAGACGAGGATACCGAGGCCCTACTGCTGGCGGCGGCGCGCCGTGCCATTGCCTATCGCAGGGCGCTGCCGGCGCACCAGCGGGCGCCGGCAAGCTATGGCGACTGCGTCGCCGCCTTCGACGAGGCGCTGCCCGAGCAGGGCATGGCGGCGCCAGAGGTGCTGGCGGCGCTGGTGGCGCGGGCTGAGCCGGGCCTGCACGCTTCCACCGGGCCGCGATTCTTCGGCTGGGTCATCGGCAATTCCCACCCGGTCGGAGTCGCCGCCGACTGGCTGACCGCCGCCTGGGGCCAGAACACCGCCAATCATGTGGCCGCGCCCGCCGCCGCCGCCGCCGAGACGGTGGCCGCGCGCTGGCTGCTGGAGCTGCTGCGCCTGCCGGCGGAAAGCTCGGTCGGCTTCGTCACCGGCGCCACCATGGCAAGCTTCGTCGCCCTCGCCGCCGCGCGGGGCGAGGTGCTGGCGCGGGCGGGGTGGGACGTGGAGGCGCAGGGCCTGTTCGGCGCCCCGCCGGTGCGGGTGCTGATCGGCGAGGAGGCCCACGCCAGTGTCTTTTCCGCCCTACATTATCTCGGCTTCGGCAAGGCGAGCCTGATCCGCGTGCCGGCCGACGCGCAGGGCGTGATGCAGCCCGCCGCCTTCGAGGAGCGGCTCGCCCGCGACGTGCCCAAAGGCGCGCCGCTGATCGTGGTGACGCAGGCCGGGCATATCCATAGCGGCGTCACCGACGCCCATGAGCGGCTCGTGCCGCTCGCCCGCGCGCGCGGCGGCTGGGTGCATGTGGACGGCGCCTTCGGCCTCTGGGCGCGGGCCTGCCCCACGCGCGCGCACCTCGCCTGTGGGGTCGAGGGCGCCGATTCCTGGGCCACGGACGGGCATAAATGGCTGCAGACGCCGTTCGATTGCGGCTATGCCATCGTGCGCAATGCCGCCGCCCATCGCCGGGCGATGACGATTGCCGCCAGCTACCTGCCGCCGGTGAGCGAGCATGAGCGCGACCCTTCCCACTATGTGCCGGAGCTTTCGCGCCGCGCCCGGGGCTTCGCCACCTGGGCGCTGCTGCGCCATTTCGGCCGGGCCGGCATCGCCGCCATGGTGGAGCGCCATTGCGCGCAGGCGCGGCTGCTGGCGGGGCTGCTCGCCGCCACGCCGGGGATCACGGTGCTGAACGAGGTGGCGCTGAACCAGGTGGCGGTGCGCTTCGGCGGAGAGGCGGACATCGCCGCCGGCGATACGCTGACCCGCGCCACTCTCGCGGCGGTGCAAGAGGACGGCACCTGCTTCGCCGCCGGGGCGAACTGGCGGGGGCGCTGGATCATGCGGCTCTCGGTGATCGGCGCCTCTACCACCGATGACGACATCCGCCTCTCCGCGCAGGCCATCATCCAGGCCTGGCGCCGCGTTGCCAGTGCGGCCGAGGGCGGGTAGGACGGGCCGCGACGGCAATTCGCGGGGGATACGGACATGGCAGTGGCGCAGGCAACCCTCATCTACAAGATCGCGCCGCGCACGCTCTGGCAGGCGGCCGAGGCCGCCGGGCGGTTCGAGGGTGCGCCGGTCGACGTGGCGGACGGCTTCACCCATTTCTCGACCGCCGGGCAGGTTGCCGAGACGGCGGCCAGGCATTTCGCGGGACAGGACGATCTGCTGCTGGTCGCCATACGCACCGAGCGCCTCGATCCGGCACTGCTGCGCTGGGAGCCCTCGCGCGGGGGCGACCTGTTCCCCCATCTCTATGGCCCGCTCTCTCTCGACGCGGTGGCCTATACACGCGAGCTGCCGCTGGGCCCGCATGGGCGCCATGTGTTTCCCGCGCTGGAAGGATGACCTCATGAGCCGTCTGCTCGACCTCGCGCTTCCTTTTGCCCGGCTGATGGACCCGGAGACCGCGCACGGGCTTTCCATCCGCGCGCTGGCCTGCCTGCCGCCCCGGCCCACGCCGGTGGACGATTCCCGTCTCGCCGTCTCGGCCTTCGGCCTCGCCTTTCCCAACCCGGTGGGGCTGGCGGCGGGCTTCGACAAGGAAGCGGAGGTGCCGGACGCGATGCTCGGCGCCGGCTTCGGCTTTGTTGAGGTCGGCACCATCACTCCGCGCCCGCAGCCCGGAAATGCGCGCCCGCGCAATTTCCGCCTCACCGAGGACCGCGCGGTGATCAACCGCTACGGCTTCAACAGCGGCGGGCATGCGCCGGCGCTGGCGCGGCTCACCGCCCGCAACGCGCGCGGGGCGCCCGGCCTTGTCGGGGTGAATGTCGGGGCCAACAAGGATTCGACGGACCGCGCCGCCGACTATGTCTCCGGCATCCGTGCCTTTGCCGGGGTGGCGGGCTATTTCACCGCCAATGTCTCCTCGCCCAACACGCCGGGCCTGCGCGACCTGCAGGAGGAGCACGCTCTGGACGAGCTTCTGGCGCGGGTGGTGGAGGCGCGTGACGCGGCCGCCCCCGGCGTGCCGCTGCTGCTGAAGATCGCGCCCGATCTCGCGCTGCCCCATCTCGACGGCGTGGTGACGGTGGCGCGCCGGCGGCGGATCGACGGGCTGATCGTCTCCAACACCACCATCGCCCGCCCGTCCGGCCTGCGCTCCCCTTTCAAGGGCGAGACCGGCGGGCTTTCCGGCCGGCCGCTGTTTTCTCTCTCCACCCGCATGCTGGCGGAAACCTATGTGCGGGTGGACGGCGCCTTCCCGCTGATCGGGGTGGGCGGCATCGACAGCCCCGCCACCGCGCTCGCCAAGATCGAAGCCGGGGCGAGCCTGGTGCAGCTCTATTCCGGGCTGGTCTATGAGGGACTGGGGCTGGTGGAGAAGATCAAGGAGGGCCTGGTGGCGCGTCTGGCGCGCGAAAACGCGACGCTCGCAACGCTGACCGGACGCCGCGCGCGCGAACTGGTGGCGGCGCCGTTCCCGGCTTGAGCAATAAGCTGGAGCATTTTCTCGTCGCGAAAGTCTGTCAACTTTCGCGGGAAATGCTCTAGCCGAACGTTCTTCGCTCCAGCGCCGGCAGCCGCAGCGCCAGAAACACCCCGCGCCCGGAAATGAAGGCGAGATAGGCGAGCCACAGGCCGGTATTGCCGAGCGGCAGCGTCAGCCACCAGGCGAGGAAGAACAGCGCCACCGCCGGCAGCATCATGTTGCGCATGTCGCGCGCCCAGGTCGAGCCGGCATAGATGCCGTCATAGGCGAAGGCGGCGACGCCGAGCAACGGGGTCAGCGCCGCCAGCGGCAGGAAGGCGCGGCCGACCTCGCGCACCTGCTCATTGGCCGAGAGCAGGTCGATCAGCGGTCCGCCTCCCGCCAGAAGCAGCGCGGAGGCGGGCGCGGCGAAGCCGAAGCCCCAGAACAGAACCAGCCGCACCGCGCGCCGAAAACCAGCCCGGTCCTTCGCCCCCACGCTCTGCCCGCAGATCTGTTCGGCGGCGGTGGAGAAACCGTCGAGGAAGAAGGCCGAGACCATGACGATGTTGTAGAGCACCGCATTGGCGGCCAGCGTCACGTCGTCCTGCCGGGCGCCCTGCGCGGTGAAGAACAGGATCACGCTCATAATCAGCGCGGTGCGGACCATGATGTCGCGGTTCACCGCCACCGTCTCGATCAGCCGGGCACGGTCGAGCACGGTGCGCCACGGCACCCGCCAGTCACGGCCCACCAGCCGGGCGGCGGCCATGAGGCCGAACAGCGTGCCGGTGATTTCCGCCAGCACATTGGCGCTCGCCGCGCCGGCGATGCCGAAATCCCACCACAGCACCAGCAGCACGGTGGCGACCGCGTTCACGGCGGCGATGAGGATCTGCAGGCCGAGGCCGATATCGGTGCGGGCGATGCCGACCAGCCAGCCGAGCACGGCGAAATTGCCGATGGCGAAGGGCGCCGACAGGATGCGTATGGAGAAATAGAGCGTTGCCGCGCTGCGCACCCCCTCGCTGGCGCCCATGCCGAGAAAGGCGAGATCGGCCAGCGGGGCGTGCAGCACGATAAGCACGAGGCCGATGGCGGCGGCGATCAACAGTGCCCGCACCAGCACGGCGCGCAGTTCCACCCGTTCGCCGCGCCCCAGCGCCTGCGCGGTGAGGCCTGCCGTGCCCATGCGGATCGAGCCGAAAATCCAGAAGGCGAAATCGAACAGCAGCGCGCCCAGCGCCACCGCGCCGAGCAGCACCGCATCGCCCAGCCTGCCAATGGCCCCGGTGGCGACCAGCCCGAGCACCGGCGTCGTCATCTGCGCCAGCGTCGCCGGCAGCGCGATGGCGAGAAAGCGCCGGGACGTGACCTCGACCCGGCCGGCGAGCGCGAGGCTCACGCTCACGGGATCAGCGGCCGCGGTTGGCGATGCGCAGGATGAGCCAGAGCGGGATGACGATGACGGCGCCGAGGACGAAATAGCGCCACAGACGCTCGATCGCCTCGAAGCTGAAATTGAACAAATGCCGCAGCAGGCTCTCCAGGCTCGAGAGAATGTTCAGCGGGTCGAGCCCCAGCGCGGCAAGTATGACGCCGACCACCACCGAGAGCGCGATCAGCCGCAGCAGCACCCAGAAGGGCGAGCCGCCCATCCATCGGGAGAGACTGTTGTTGGTGTCGGCCATGAATCAGGCTCCCTCGGCAGGCGAACGCTGCTTCCCTAGCACGGCCGCCGCCCGGCGGGGAGCGTGGCTTTGGTCACCGCCGCCGTCGCCATCGCCGATCATTCGCTCCAGCGTCTCCAGCCGGTCGGCCTCGCCGGGCGGCTTGTCCCAGCGCAGCCGGGCGATGCGGGGAAAACGCATGGCGAGCCCGGAGCGGTGGCGGGTGGAGCGGGCCAGCCCCTCGAACGCGACCTCCACCACCAGCCCTTCGGTTTGCGTGTGCACCACCTCGCGCACCGGGCCGAAGCGGTTCACCGTGTGGCGGCGCACGAAGCGGTCGATCTCGATCAGCTCGGCATCGGTGAAGCCGAAATAGGCCTTGCCGACCGGCACCAGTTCGCCCGCTTCCGTCCAAACCCCGAAGGTGTAGTCGGAATAATAGGAGGAACGCTTTCCGTGGCCGCGCTGGGCGTACATCAGCACGGCATCGACGCTGTGCGGGTCGCGCTTCCATTTCCACCATGGGCCCTTGGGGCGGCCGGGCAGATAAAGACTGTCCGCGCGCTTGAGCATCACCCCTTCCACCGCCTCGGCATCCGCCTCCGCGCCATGGGCGGCGGGGTCGGCGCGGGCCTCGGCGAGGTCGTCCCAGCTTGCAAACGGCACGAGGGGGGAGAGGTCGAGCCGCCCCTGCGCGGGATGGGCGGCGACCAGCGCCTCCAGCCGCGCCCGCCGCACCGCGAAAGGGCGTTCGCGCAGATCCTCGTCCGCCTCTACCAGCAGGTCATAGGCGCGGATATGGGCGGGAAACTCCATCAGCAGCTTGGGCGAGACCGTCTTCCGGTTCAGCCGCTGCTGCAGCACGTTGAAGGACTGCACCCGCCCCTCGCGCAGGATGAGCAGTTCGCCGTCCACCACCCCGTCGAAGGCCAGCGCTTCGGCAAGGTCGGGGAAGGCGCCGGAAATATCCTCGCCGGTGCGGCTGTAGAGCCGCGTGACGTGCTGCCCGTCCTGCCCCGCCGCTCGCGCGGCCTGCACGCGTATGCCGTCCCATTTCCATTCGGCGCGGAATTCCGCCGGGTCGAGCCGGCCGATATCCGTCTCTTCAAGCGGATGGGAGAGCATCACCGGGCGGAACGGGGCGGGGTCCTCGGTCTCGGGCTTGGGCCCATGCCCCTCGGCCCAGGCGAACAGTTCCAGATAGGGCGGCGTCAGCCCCGGCCAGACCAGCTCGATCGCGTCCGGCGCGTGGTCGCCCAGTGCCGCCACGGCCGTTTTGGCGAGGCGGGCCGAGACACCGATGCGCAGCCCCCCGGTGATGAGCTTCAACAGCGCCCAGCGCCCGGTCTCGTCCAGCCGGTCGAGCAGCGCGGTCAGCACCGCCGGCATCTCGGCGCGGCCTATGTGGGTGAAGGTTTCGACGATGGCCGAGAGCGGCGGCGGTTCGGTGTCGTTCAGCCCGTGCGGCGCCGGCCACATCAGCGCCACCGTCTCCGAGAGGTCGCCGACATAGTCATAGGAGAGGGCGAACAGCACCGGGTCGGTGCGCTCGCCGATGAGTTGGCGGATCAGGCCGGGCTTGGCGTTGCGGAAGGACAGCGCGCCGGTGAGCGCCGCCAGCGCCCAGCCGCGCTCGGGGTCGGGCGTGTGGCGGAAATAATCGGCGATGAGCCGAATCTTGCCGTTGCGGCGCGGCTCATAGGCGAGGCGGTCGAGCAAAGCGGCGAAACGGTTCACGGCGTCGCCTCCGGAGTTTCGGCGGGCGTCGTGGCCGCCTCCGCCTCGGGGGTGGCGCTCTCGCCCTCTTCCTCGCCATAGCCGACCATGTGCAGCGGCCGCGCGCGCAAGCCGGCGAGCGTTGCCCAATGCACCAGCGCGTCTTCCTGCCCGTGCGTCACCCACAACTCCTCGCAGCCGGTGGCGCGGATGGCGACCTGCAATTCGTCCCAGTCCGCATGGTCGGAAATGATCAGCGGCAGCTCGACGCCGTTCTGCCGGGCGCGGGCGCGGATGCGCATCCAGCCCGAGGCAAAGGCGGTGACGGGATCGGGAAAGCGCCGCGACCACACATCGGCCAGCGCGCCCGGCGGGCACAGCACCACCGCGCCGGCGCGCTCGGCCGGGGAGGCGTCGCGGGCCGGGCGGGTGTCGCCGAGGTCGATGCCCTGCGTGCGGTAATAGGCGGTCAGCTTCTCCATGGCACCGTGCAGCAGGATCGGCCGGTCGTGCCCTGCGGCGCGCAGCAGCGCCATCACCCGCTGCGCCTTGCCCAGCGCATAGGCGCCGACGAGATGCGCCCGCTCGGGAAACAGCGCCAGCGAGGCGGTGAGCTTGGCGATCTCGTCGGCCGCGGGGGGATGGCGGAACACCGGCAGGCCGAAGGTCGCCTCGGAGATGAAGACGTGGCAGGGCACCGGCTCGAACGGCACGGCGGTGGGGTCGGCGCCCGGCTTGTAGTCGCCCGAGGCGACGATGGTGCAGCCGCGCCATTCCAGCGCGATCTGCGCGCTGCCCAGAATATGGCCGGCGGGATGGAAGGTGACGCCGACGCCGTTCACATCCAGCCGCGCGCCATAATCGGCTGCCTGCACCGTGCCGGCAAAGGCCTCGCCATAGCGAATGGCCATGATCTCCAGCGTCTGGCGCGTCGCCATGACCGCGCCGTGGCCGGACCGGGCATGATCCGAATGGCCATGGGTGATCAGCGCCCGCGCCACCGGCCGCGTCGGGTCGATGAAGAAGTCGCCGGCCGGCGAATAAAGCCCCTGTGGGGTGGTGTGGAGAAGCTCTTCCGGGCGCATGGTGGAACCTATATAGGGCGCCCTCCAGCTTTTTCGCGAGACCCCCGCACATGGCCCCCGGCCGGCTCATTCTTTCCTCCGGCGACCCCACGGTCGATCGCCGGATCGACTGGGCGCGCGCGCTGATGGACGAGGGTAAGGCCGCCGACGCGGCCGAGCTTCTCACCGAGGCGGTGGCCCGCGCCGGCCATTACGCGCCGGGCTGGTTCCTGCTCGGCGAGGCCCGTGAGGCGGCCCGCGATGCGCCCGGCGCCCGCGCCGCCTTCGAGCAGGCGCTCGCTCTCGATCCTGCCGACACGCTGGGTGCCACGCTGCGCCTCGCCCGGCTGGAGGGCGAGGTGGCGGGCATGAGTCCGGCCTATGTCCGCGCTTTGTTCGATCAATATGCCGACCGTTTCGACGCCGCGCTGGCCCGGCTGGATTATCGCGGGCCGGAAGTGATCGACGCCGCGCTGGCCGGTGTCTGCGCGCGGCTGGAACGCTCCTTCGCCTTCGCGCACGGGCTGGATCTCGGCTGCGGCACCGGGCTGGTCGGCACCCGCCTTGTCGACCGCATCGGCACGATGGAGGGCGTCGATCTTTCGCCCAACATGGTGGCGCTGGCCCGGCGGCGGAACATCTATGACACGCTGGCGGCCGGCGAGATGGTCGCCTACCTGCGCGAGCGGCAGGCGCGCGAGGTCGATCTGGTCTTTGCCGGCGACGCCTTCTGCTACCTCGACGACCTCGCCCCCATCCTTGGCGAGAGCCGCCGCGTGCTGGAGCCGGGCGGGCTGCTGGCCTTCACCACCGAAACCCATGACGGCACGGGGGTGCTGCTGCGCGACACGCTGCGCTTCGCCCATGCGCCGGACTATGTGCGGGAGGCCCTGGCCGGAGCGGGGCTGGGCCTGATCGCCTTTACCGATGAATGGGCGCGCAAGGAACACAACCGGCCGGTGCCCGGCCTGGTCGTGGTGGCGCAGCGCGAGGAGTGAGCGAGACCGGGCTCCCCCTCGCAATTGCGCGGCGAGGCATTAGCTTGTCGCCGTGATCATTGATGCCGCGCCCGACGACCTTCTGCCCGAGCCGTTCCGACGCTGGTTTGCCGGCAGGGGCTGGGCGCCGCGCGCGCATCAGATGGAATTGCTGGCCCGGGCGCGCGAAGGCCGGTCCACGCTCCTCATCGCCCCCACCGGCGCGGGCAAGACGCTGGCCGGCTTCCTGCCAAGCCTGGTGGAACTGGCCGGGCGGCCCGCCCCGCGCAACAGCGCCCGCCCGCCCGGGCTGCACACGCTCTACATCTCGCCGCTGAAGGCGCTCGCCGTCGATGTCGCCCGCAATCTGGAGCGGCCCGCGCAGGAAATGGGCTTGGCTGTCCGCATCGAGACCCGCACCGGCGACACGCCCGCCTCGCGCCGGCAGCGCCAGCGGCGCGACCCGCCGGACATCTTGCTGACCACGCCCGAGCAGATCGCGCTGCTGCTGGCCTCCGGCGACGCCGAGCCGCTCTTCGCCGACCTCAAGCGCATCGTGCTGGATGAATTGCACGCGCTGGCCGGCTCGAAGCGCGGCGATCTCCTCAGCCTCGGCCTCGCCCGGCTGCGACGCCTCGCGCCCGGCGTGCAGACGGTCGGCCTCTCCGCCACCGTGGCCGACCCCGACACGCTGCGCCGCTGGCTGGTGCCGCAGCGCGGGCAAGGGGAGATCGGGGAGCTTGTGGTGGCCGATCCCGGCGCCGCCCCGGACCTGTCCATGCTCGACAGCGCCGCCCATGTGCCCTGGGCCGGGCACACGGCGCGCCATTCCCTCAAGGAAATCTACGGCCTGATCGAGCGGCACACGACCACGCTGGTGTTCGTCAATACCCGCATGCAGGCGGAGCTGCTGTTCCAGGAGCTGTGGCACATCAACGACGCCAACCTCCCCATCGGGCTGCACCACGGCTCGCTCGACGTCTCGCAGCGCCGGCGGGTGGAGGCGGCGATGGGCGAGGGGCGGCTGAAGGCGGTGGTGTGCACCTCCTCGCTCGATCTCGGCATCGACTGGGGCGCGGTGGACCTTGTGGTCAATGTCGGCGCGCCCAAGGGCTCCTCGCGCCTTATGCAGCGGATCGGCCGGGCCAATCACCGGCTGGACGAGCCCTCCCGCGCCGTGCTGGTGCCAGCCAACCGCTTCGAGGTGCTGGAATGCCGGGCCGCGCTGGAGGCGGTGCGGGCGGGGGCGCAGGATGGCGCGGTGATCCGCACCGGCGCGCTCGACGTGCTGGCACAGCACGTGCTCGGCATGGCCTGTGCCACGCCGTTCGACGCTGACGAGCTTTTTGCGGAAGTCGTTTCCGCCGAGCCCTATGCGGGCCTTGCCCGCGCGGATTTCGACGATTTGGTCCAGTTCGTCGCCACCGGCGGCTATGCGCTGCGCGCCTATGAGCGCTTCGCCCGCATCCGGCAGATGAAGGACGGGCGCTGGCGCGTTGCGAACCCGATGATGGCGCAGCAATACCGGCTCAATGTCGGCACCATCGTCGAATCCACCATGTTGAAAGTGCGCCTTGCCGGTGCCAAGGCGCGCTTTGGCGGGCGGGTGCTGGGCGAGGTGGAGGAATATTTCGTCGAGACGATGAGCCCGGGCGACACCTTCGTCTTCGCCGGCGAGGTGCTGGAATATCTCACCATTGCCGAGAACGAGGTCCGCGTCGCCCGCAGCCATGCCAAGGAGCCGCGCGTTCCCTCCTATGCCGGCGGCAAGTTTCCGCTTTCCACCTTCCTGGCCGCGCGGGTGCGGGCGCTGCTCTCCGAGCCGGAACGCTGGTCGAGCCTGCCCGGGCAGGTGCGCGACTGGCTGCAACTGCAGAAGCTGCGCTCGCGCCTGCCGGGACAGGAGGACCTGCTGGTCGAGACCTTTCCGCGCGGCGGGCGCTATCACCTCGTCGCCTACCCCTTTGAGGGCCGGCTCGCCCACCAGACGCTGGGCATGCTGCTGACCCGAAGGCTGGACCGCGCCGGGCTGCATCCGCTGGGTTTCATGGCCAACGACTATGCGCTGGTGATCTATGGCGTCTCCGACATGTCGCTGGCGATCGCGCAGGGGCGGCTCTCGCTCGACGCTCTGTTCGACGCCGACATGCTCGGCGACGATCTGGAGGAATGGCTGGCGGAATCCGCGCTGATGAAGCGCACCTTCCGGCAATGCGCCGTTATCGCCGGGCTGATCGAGCGGCGCTTCCCCGGCAAGGAGAAGAATTCCCGCCAGGTGACGATGTCCACCGACCTCGTCTATGACGTGCTGCGCCGGCATGAGCCGGGCCATGTGCTGCTGCGCGCGGCGCGGGCGGATGCGGCGACGGGGCTCTTGGACATTCGCCGGCTCTCGGACATGCTCACGCGGATACGGGGCCGAATCGACCATCTCGCCTTGCCGCGTGTCTCGCCGCTGGCGGTGCCCGTGATGCTGGAGATCGGCCGCGAAATGGTCGCGGGCGGGGCCTCCGACGCGCTGCTGGCCGAGGCCGAGGACGAACTGATCAGGGAGGCGATGCGTGCCGGCGACGATGACAGCGACCCTGGCCGATGAACGCACGGGCGAGAGCGAGATCGAGCTGGCCGGCGCGCGGCTGGTGCTCGATCCCGCTGGCGCGCTCTGGTGGCCGGCCGAGCGGGCGCTGATCGTCGCCGACCTGCATCTGGAAAAAGGCTCCTCTTTCGCCGCGCGCGGCGTGCCGCTGCCCCCCTACGACACCCGCGCCACCCTTTCGCTGCTGGCGCACCTCGTCGCGCGGTGGAACCCGCGTACGCTGATCGCGCTGGGCGATAGCTTCCATGATCGCGGTGGCGCCGCCCGGCTCGGCGAGGAGGAGCGCGTGAGCCTCGCGGCGCTGGCGCAGGGGCGCGACATGGTCTGGATCGCCGGCAATCACGATCCCGAGCCGATGCCGGGTATCGGCGGCCGGCATGCAGGCGAACTGACGCTCGGCCCGCTGACGCTGCGCCACGAGCCGGCGGAGGGCCGTGTACGGGAGAGCGGTGCGGGCGAAATCGCCGGGCATTTCCATCCGGTGGCGCGGGTGGTGGTGCGCGGGCGCAGCCTGCGCCGACGCTGCTTCGCCACCGATGGCCGGCGCCTCGTCATGCCGGCGCTCGGCGCCTATGCGGGGGGGCTGAACATTCGCCATGCCGCGCTGGCGGGCCTGTTCGGCGGCGCTTTCGACGCGCATCTGGTGGGGGCGGCGCGCACCTACCGCATCGCCCACCACGCCTGCCTGCCGGACCGCTGACCGGGTCGCGCTCTAAACTCTATGATAGAGAACGCGTTATCCGATCAACTTGCGTTGCAAGCTGACCGGCGCGTGCTCTAGCGCGAGAAGAACAGGCTGGACGGGGCGGCCGGGGCGCGCGGGGCGCCGTTGCCGATTGAGCCGGTGATGTCCTCGGGCCCCGGCACGGTGGCGGGGCCGGCGGCGCTCAGCTGCTCCTGCCGGAACTGCGCCAGCAGATGCCAGGAACCATAGGCGAGCGCCGATCCGCACAGGGCGATGACCAGCGTGGCGCGGATGCGCGCCAGCCAGCGGCCCGGCGGCGGCGCCGCGCGGGTGCCGATATGGCTGCGCAGCTCCACCGGCGCGCCCGGCGGGGGCCGATTAGCGGCGGGTCTTAGGGCAGAATTGGCAGCGGGGCTCGCGGCGCGGCGGGCCTGGGCGATGAAGGCGGCCCGGCTCGGGGCACTGTCGCCGGGTGCCGCGTCTGCTGCCGGGGGAGCGCCCTCGGCCTCGGAAACCGGGCGCGAGGGCGTATCGACCGGCGCGCGGCGGGGCGCTGCGGAGGTACGGCTGAGCGCTTCCAGCGCGGCGCGCATGAGCTGCGGCTCGAAGGCTTTCGGGATCGAGGCAGGCGCGGGCGTGAACGCGGGCTCGGTGATCGCGCTCGCCTTCACCTGGGGTGGCACGGCGGCGAGGCTGGCCAGTTCGGCTGCGACCGCCGCCTCGGCGGCGGCGGCGGAGAAAGATGCGCGCTCCGTCGGCTTCTCCGCGGCCAGCCGGCCCTCCAGCGCGGCGATTTCCCGCCGGATAAGGGCGGCGACGCCTTCCGGGTCGCTGCCGGAACCGGACGGCGGGCGAGGACGGGGGGCCGCCAGCAAGCTTGCCCGCGTCTCTTCCATCTGGATGAACAGGTCGTTGACCGCCCGTTCGATGCCGGCAAGCTGGCTGGAGAGCTGCCCCGGAATCTCCGTGCCGGTAATCGCGGTACCGCCAACGCCCGTACCGTCGAGCGCTTTGCCGACCCGCTGCGAGAGGTCCGCGATCTGTCGGCCGAGCGCCTCGAAACGGGCGCCGTCGTCGGCCCGCTCCAGCGGCCGCTCGATCCGCTCTATACGGTCGGACAGACCCTTGATCAGCGTCTCCATGCCGGCGGGCAACTCGCGGCGCGCGCTGGCGAGGTCGGTCTGGATGGCGTCGAGGCGCCCCAGCAGGTCGTCGAGCGGGAGTGGGGAGGGCGTGCCGATCCGCTCGGACAACGTCTCGATGCGCTGCTCCAACGAGCCGAACGCAGTGCGGACGGCCTCGTCCTCGCTGGCCGCCATCTCCGCCACGCGGCTGGCGAGAAGCGACACCTGCTCGGCTAGCAGCCGCACCGAATCCGACGACAGGGCGCGCGCCAGAAGCTCGCGGATCTCGCTGATCTGCGCCTGCAGGCGGGCCACCGTGGCGCCGTCGACCACCTTGGCGTTGACGATGTCGATCTTGCGTTCCAGGGCGCCGATGCGGCCGAGCAGCAGGTCCGGCGGTTCGGGCAGACGGAGCCCGCCGATCATCTCGCGCAGCGCCGCCAGCGTGGCGCGCAGCCCCTCGTCGCGCGTTTCGGAGCGCTCGACCCGTTCGACCAACTGCTGCACGACGCGCTGGAGTTCGTCGACCGAGCGGCGCGGCGCCAGGGTGCCCACCGCTTGCCGCAGGCCGGACAATTCGTTCTGGAGAGCGGTAAGCGCTTCCTGCGCCAGCGGCGCGGCGGGACGTGCCGGCACTTCAGGCAATGGTGCTTCAGGCGAGGGAGTTTCAGGCGCGATCGATTCGAGGGCCGACGCCGCGGGCGGAAGGGCTTCCGGCGAGTTCTCGACACGACGACGTCGGCCGTCACGGTCGAGCTCGCTCTGGCGGGCGGCGATCTCGGCCACCGCAGCCTCGATGGCAGCCGGGCTCGGGGCGGCCTCCGGCGTCACCGTGCGCCGACGGGTGAGTTGCAGGGCCTCCAGCCGCTGGTCGATCTCGCGCATGGCGGCGGCGAGCCGCTCATCGGCATAGGTCGAGCCGGTGGAGGAAGGCGCGCGGGGGCTTTCCGGCGCGGCGACACGGGCCGGGGCCACCATCGCGGAAACGTCTGCCGGGGGCGAAGAGGCGGGGTGCTCGGCCGGCGCGGCAAGGTCGGTCGCGGTGGCAAGGTCGGCCCGGCCGATCTGGCCGGCAAGTTCCTCGATGCGGCGCCGCAACTCGGCGAGGTTGTTCAACCCGTCAATGCCGGCCGGCGGCGTGCCGGCGGCGGTGGTGCCCATGAGCTGTCCGCGCAGCCATTGGTCGAGCGGAAGGCCAGCCCGCCGGGCCGCCTCGCTCATGGCGCGCCACGCCTCGGGAGCGATCTGTCCGGTCGTCGAAGGGGCCTCTTGCCTCACCTTGGTCTCCGTCGCTCCGGCACGAATGGCGGCATGAATCACCGCGGCGACCGCAGGAGGCTGCCGACTGCAACTGTTACGAATCTTGGTAAAGGGCGCGTTAACGCGTGCCAGAGTCGCTGGCGTCCGCCGAGGTGGCGGCAGGTGCCGCGAGCGCCGGTCTGGCGGGAATCAAGGTACCAGGCGAGGAGTTCCGCGGCCTCGTGGCACGGGCCGGACGCTTGATGAAACCGGCCGGGCGGCACTTAGCGGAGGGGGTGAGGTCGACTGACGAAATTGAAAAAATGCAACATAATCAATTAGATGACTTTTCATTTAACAGTAAGTTTCCCTAACGTCGGGTGTGACTTTCTCCCCTAGCGGCAACCTCTCTGCGACAGTGGGGCAACATCGCTGTCGCGTTACCCGCCGTTTTCCCCGGAGCTGCCCAGATGGATTTCACTTCCTACGAGGCCGAACGCACCCCCGACATCGCCCTTGCCGCCTCCGGCGAGAGCGCTTTTTTTACCATTGGCGATCTCGCCCGCGAATTCGGCGTGACGCTGCGCGCCCTGCGCTTCTATGAGGACAAGGGCCTGCTCGCCCCACGTCGCGAAGGCCTGACGCGCCTCTACAGCGCGGCCGAGCGCTCGCGCCTCGCGATCATCCTCAAGGGCAAGAAGCTCGGCTTCACCCTGGCGGAGATCAAGGCCATGGTGGCCTTGCGCGAAGGCAGCGCGGTGCCGGCCGGCGGGCTCGCCCTCACCGCCGAGAAATGCGGCGAGCAGCTCGCTTTGCTGGAGCAGCAGAAAGTCGAGATCGAGGACGCGATTGGCGAACTGCGCCAGATGGTCGCCGCGTTCTCGTCCCGCAGCGCCGCCTGAACGCTTCCCCTGCGATCGACGACACAGCGACGGCGCCCTCGTGGGCGCCGTTTGCTTTTGCGTGGGCATGCGCGAACGGTGCCCCACAGCGCGCGAAAATGCTTTAGCGTGGGCGGCAAGGTCCAGATCAACCCGTTCTGCCGAGTGCCCCCATGTCCCGTTCGATCGACTATTACTTCTCCGTCATCAGTCCCTGGGCCTTCATCGGGCATGAGATGTTTCTCGATTTGGCGCGCCGCAACGCAGTGCGGGTGAATTTTCGCCCGGTGCAGCTGGGCGATCTCTTCGCCGAGACCGGGGGACTGCCGCTCTCCAAGCGCCATCCGGCCCGGCAGCGTTATCGGCTGCTGGAGCTCAAGCGCTGGCGCGAGACGCGGGGCATCGAGCTCAACATCAAGCCGGCCCATTGGCCGTTCGACCCCAAGCCGGCCGACCGGCTGGTCATCGCCACGCAGATCGCCGGCCATGATGTGGGCCCGCTGGTCCAGCGGATGATGTCCGGTGTCTGGCAGCGCGAGGAAAACCTCGCCGACCCGGCGACGCTCGCCGCCGTGCTGGCGGAGCTTGGCCTGCCGGCCGAACTGCTCGACGCGGGCGCGCAGGACCGGACGGCGACGATCTATCAGGCCAATCACGACGCCGCCATCGAGGCCGATGTGTTCGGATCGCCCGCCTATGTGCTCGACGGCGAGGTGTTCTGGGGTCAGGATCGGATCGAACTGCTCGACGGTGCGTTGTCGAGCGGACGGGCGCCGTTCACGCCGTAGACGCGCCGGCGCCGCAGGAGGGTTCGCGATGGGTGAGTTCAGTATCTCGGCCAGGGCCGCGCTTGCGGGTGTCGCCGTGCTTGCCGGAAGCGTGCTCGCGCAAGCGCAAACGGCCGCCGGCAAGCCCGGGGCCGATCCGTCCGCCGCGGTCGAACGGGTGCGCTTCACCGTGCAGCCGGTGGAGGGCGGGCTGATGCGGCTCGACACGGAATCCGGCGCCATGTCGTTCTGCGCCCAGCGTTCCAGCAGTTGGGTCTGCGAGACGGTGCCCGATGACCGACGGGCGCTGGAGGCGGAGATCGGCCGGCTTCAGGCTCGACTCGAGGCGCTGGAGAAGAACCGCGCTTCCGGCGGCGGGGGCGTGCCCGACATCATGGCACCACCGCCGGCGACGTCCCCCGATGCCGCCCCACCCGATGCCTCGCCTCCCGCCGCGTCTTCGCCCGATGCAGACGGGGAACTGCCAGCGCAGGCGCGCCAGCGTTTCGACCAGGCGATCGACCTCGCCGAGCATGCCTTCCAGCGCTTTGTCGAGATGATCGAGCGCCTGCGCAAGGACCTGCCGACGGACGGGTCGGCGGCGACCCCGCCCCCCAAGGGCGAGCCCTTCTAGAGTATTTCCCGCGAAAGTTGACAGGCTTTCGCGACGAGAAAGTGCTCTAGCAGGTGCCGACAAAGGCGTGGATGCGGGCGAGCGCCTGATCGGCCAGCGAGCCGGGAAAACCGACAAAGACGTGGCAGCCGCCGGGATAGACGGCGAGCTCGGTGGCGTTGCCGGCGGAAAGCCAGCGCGGCGCCATGAACAGCGTGTCGTCGAGCAGCGCGTCGCGGGTGCCGATGGTGAACAGGGCCGGCGGCAGGTCCGTAAGATCGGCTTGGAGCGGTGAGACATCGGGAGACGCGACATCGCTGCCTCCGCGCAGATAATGGCCGACGAACACGTTGATGTCCCGCGTGTTGAGCACCAGCGGCTCGTCGCCCCAGCGCCGCGCGCTCGGTGTCAGCGCGAGATCATAGGCGCCGGCATTGAGATTGGCGGCGCGGAACGCGTTCAGCCCATGCCGGTCGCGCAGGCGCAGCAGCGTGGCGACCGCGAGGTTGGCGCCGGCCGATTCCCCGCCAATGGCGAAGCGGTTGGTGCCGAAGCGCGACGGTCCCTCGCGCAGCAACCAGAGCGCGGCGGCCTCGCAGTCATCGGGCGCGGCCGGGTAGGGGATTTCAGGCGCCAGCCGGTAGTCGACAGAGACCACGGCGAAGCCCGTGCGCTCGACGAAGCGATGGTTCAGCCCATCATTCTCCCGCGCCGAGCCCAGGCACCAACCGCCGCCATGAATGTGCAGGTAGACGCCCTTGGGCGGCGCCGGGGGCGTGAGGATACGCAGCGGGATTTGCCCGTGCGGCCCCTCGATCTCGACCACCTTGGCCAATGGGCTCTCGGGCGAGAGCGGGAACGGGCCCTTGCCTTCGAGGCGCAGCTTGCGCAGCATCGCCATCGGAAACACCCAGCGGTCGGGCACGGCGCCAAGCGCTTTGATGATGCTCGCATTCACCGCGCGCGTGTCGGGGGCGATGGCGGCCGGGTCGAACAGGGCGGGATCGACCGCCAGCGGGGCGGCGGCGCGCATCGGCACCGGGGAAGGCTTTGAACTCATAGGCAAGCGACACTCCGGAAAGGGCGTGGCGAAGGACCTGTCATCAGGGGCTGATCGGGTCTATCCAAGCCTAGCTGGCGCGCTACGTCCAGCGCGCAAGGGTGACAGGAGGCATGCCGATGGCGCGGATCCGGCAGGGCGACGTGCTTGAAAGCGCGGTGACGCGGCGGTTCACGAGCCTTCTCGCGGTGGACACTAACGGGCGCGGCTTTACTGAAATCACCGAGGCGGTGGCGGCGTTTCTGGCCGATATAGCGGCGAGCGAGGGCGAGGTGACGGTGTTCTGCCGGCACACCTCCGCCTCGCTCACCCTTCAGGAGAACGCCGATCCTGATGTGAAGACCGACCTTCTCACCGCATTTGAGCGGCTGGCGCCGGACCATGCGGGCTGGGTGCATGATCTTGAGGGGCCCGACGACATGCCCGCCCATATCAAGGCGGTGCTCACCGGCGTCCATCTCGCCGTGCCTGTCATTGGCGGGCGCATGGCGCTCGGCACCTGGCAGGGGCTCTATCTCGTCGAGCACCGGGTGCGGCCGCACCGGCGCGAATTGGTTGTGGCGTTTGTCGGCGAGGCCCACTAAAGGTCGAGCATTGACCTGCGATCGGGCCGCTGCGGGCCTGCCGGCCTCGCGGCTTGCGGTGGCGGTCCGTCCGCACCATGATCGCGGCGCCGGCCTGCGCCGAGAGCGGGTCTGTGCAGGTGGAAGGGGCCGCTGCGCGTGGATACGACGACGAGTTTCCGGCTGGTGATCGCCGACGATCACCCGCTGTTCCGGGGCGCGCTGCGTGAGGCGGTGTCCCGCCAGTTTCCGGCGGCGGAGCTGTTCGAGGCCGGTGGCTTCGAGGACCTTCAGGCGCTGCTGGAGCGCGAGAGCGATCTCGATCTCATCCTGCTCGACCTCACCATGCCCGGCGTGCGCGGCTTTTCCGGGCTGATGTACTTACGCGCGCAATATCCCGGCATTCCGGTGGTGGTGGTTTCCGCCAACGAGGAATCCAGCGTCATCCGCAACTGCATGGAATTCGGCGCCTCGGGCTTCATCCCCAAGACCAGCGCGGTGGAAACCATGCGCGAGGCCATCGCCGCCGTGCTGGAGGGCCGCACCTGGACCCCGCCGGATGTCGACCTCGCCGGCGGCTCCGACAAGGAGACGCAGGCCCTCGTCTCCCGCCTCGCCACGCTGACCCCGCAGCAGGTGCGGGTGCTGATGATGCTGTCCGAAGGGCTGCTGAACAAGCAGATCGCCTATGAGCTCGGCGTCTCCGAGGCGACGGTGAAGGCGCATGTCTCCGCCATATTGCAGAAGCTCGGGGTGGAGAGCCGTACGCAGGCGGTGATCGCCGCCTCCAAGATCGAGGGCGGCACCTGGGCGCAGGGTTCGCAGCCGGCGGGGTGAGGGCACGCGCGGCGCCAACGTCGCGGCAATCCCCAGCACGTGCCGGCTCGCGACCTTCACGCCAGCGCCGACGCCGAAACGAACGGACCCTATTCTTGCCTTGCCCCGGCCCTATATAGCGCATGTGGCGGTGAGCGCCGCGACGCATTCCACGAATGCCCCAGTTGGTGGGGTTTCCGCGTCGTCTTAGAGACTGAGAGACATCTTGCGCCAAGACATACTGCGCGAAGACATGCCGCGCCACGGCACCGGGCTTCCCCCCATCGCCGGCTGGACCGAGGCGGAGCGCTTCGCCGCCCTCGAAAGCTATCAAATCCTGGATACCCCGCGCGAGCAGGATTTCGACGATCTGGCGCAGATCGCCTCTCAGGTCTGCGGGACGCCGATCGCGGTGGTGAACCTGGTTGGCACGACGCGGCAATGGTTCAAGGCCGAGGTTGGTCTCGGCGTCCGGGAGACGCCACTGGAAACCTCCTTCTGCGGTCAGGCGATCCTGGCAGCGGACATGCTGATCATTCCGGATGCGACAAAGGATTCGCGGTTCGACTGCAATCCGCTGGTTACGGGCGCGCCCGGCCTGCGGTTTTATGCCGGCGCCTTGCTGACGACGCCGAGTGGCCTGCCGATCGGGACGATGTGCGTTCTCGACTTCCGGCCCCGCCAGCTTGACGAGCATCAGATCCGCACCCTGAAGCTGCTCGCCCGCCAGGCCATGACGCAGCTCGAACTGCGCAAGTCGCTGGCTGAGAAGGAAGCCGCCATCCGCGAGCAGGAGGCGACTGCCGAACAGCAGCGTCTTCTGACATTCGAGCTGAAGCATCGCATGAAGAACATGCTGGCGATGGTGCAGGCCATTGCCAACCAGACGATCCGATCCGGCGTGACGGTGGAGGACGCCCGCTCGACCTTCGCCGCCCGGCTTGGGGCTCTGAGCAACGCACAGGATATCCTGACTCAAATGACATGGACCCGTGCCTCGGTCCGCGATGTCGTGCAGAGCGCCCTGTCGCCCCATGGCGTGAACGGCGGCCGCTTCCTGATCGAGGGCCCCGACATCGGCCTGTCGTCGCGGTGCAGCCTCGGCCTGTCGCTGGCGCTGCACGAACTCGCGACCAACGCAGCCAAATACGGTGCGCTGTCGAATGAGCTGGGCGTCGTCGAGATCACCTGGTCGATCGACCGATCGGGGTCTTCGCCCGAATTCCATTTTCAGTGGGCGGAGCGATCCGGCCCGCCGGTGTCGCCGCCGACCCGACAGGGATTTGGCTCGCGCATCATCGAGCGCTTTCTGGGCGACTATTTTCGCGGCACCGCGACACTGAGCTACGCCCCCACCGGCGTCGTCCTCTCGCTGCGCGCCCCGCTTTCCGCGCTCAGCGACGCGGAGGGCTGAACGCCTCCTCACTCCGCCGCTGCCCTCGCCGCGCGGCACTGGGCAAGGAGCGCGCGTAGCGCGGCCGGGCGCACCGGCTTGTTCAGCACTTCCATCTCGGTCGCCCGTGCGCCGTCGCGCACGCGCTTGGAGCGGTCGGCGGTAATCAGCACCGCCGGCAGGCCCTGGCCGAGCTTCCAGCGCAGCTGCTTGGCGGCGTCGATGCCGTCGCCCGTGTCGAGATGATAGTCGACCAGCAGCACGTCGGGCGGGGTGCGCCGCTCGCGCAGCATGGCCAGCGCCTCGTCGATTCCCGGGGCTTTCAGCACCTCGCAGCCCCAGCCGCTGAGCAGCGTCTCCATGCCATCGAGAATGGCCGGGTCGTTGTCGATGCACAGAACGCAGAGCCCTTGCAGGCTTGCCAGCGGCACGCTCGCGCGCGGCGAGGGCGTCGCGCGGGCGGGGATGGCCGGGGCCGTGGGCAATTCCACCGTGAAGACCGAGCCCTTGCCGGGCACCGAGGACAGGGCGATAGTGTGGCCGAGCACCCGGGCGATGCGCTCGACGATGGACAGACCGAGCCCCAGCCCCCGCGCCGCCCGCGCGCCTTCGTCCAGCCGCTGGAACTCCTTGAAGATCAGCTTCTGCTTGCCCGGCGGCACCCCGACCCCGGTGTCCAGCACCTGGATGCGCAGCTTGCCGCGCCGGCGCCGCACACCCACCAGCACCCGGCCGCGTGGCGTGTATTTGAGGGCGTTCGACACGAGGTTCTGCAACAGGCGGCGCAGCAGCCGCCGGTCGGAGCGCACGGCGGCCGAACTTGGCACGAAGGTCAGACGCAGCCCCTTCTCCATCGCCATCGGCGCGAATTCGACGTCGAGCTGGCGGAAGATCTCGTCCAGTCGCAGCGCGGCGAATTCCGGCTTGTGGGCGCCAGCGTCAAGCCGCGAAATGTCGAGCAGCGCGCCCAGGATCTCTTCCACCGCCTCCAGCGAGGCATCGACATTGCGGGCGAGGCGGGCCTCGTCGCCGACCTCGGCGCGCTCGACCAGGCTGGTGGCGTAAAGCCGGGCCGCGTTCAACGGCTGCAAAATATCGTGGCTGGCGGCAGCAAGGAAGCGGGTTTTCGAGATGTTGGCCTCGTCCGCTTCGGATTTCGCCTGCGCCAGCTGGGCGTTGAGGTTTTCCAGCGCCTTGGTGCGCTCGCGCACGCGCCGTTCCAGCGTCTCGTTGGCGCGCTCCAGCGCTTCGGCCGCCTCCACTGTCGGGGTGATGTCGGTGAAGGTCACGACCACCCCGCCATCCGGCATGGTGCTGACGCGCACCTCCATCACCACGCCGCGCGGGGCGAGGCGTTCCTGGAACGCGACATTGCGCCGGGCGTAGCGCGAGAGCTTCTCGCGCACGATCTCCTCCACCGGCCCGGCGCCGAACTGGCCGGCGGTGGCGTTGAAGCGGATGATCTGGTCGATCCCCACCCCGATGCGCAGGATTTCCGGCGGCAGGTCCAGCATTTCGCCGAACTGGCGGTTCCAGGTGACGAGCCGGAGGTCGCGGTCGAACACCGCGATGCCCTGGCGCACATGGTCGAGCGCGGTCTGCAGGATCTCGCGATTGTACTGGATGGCGGCGGACGCATCGTCCAGCAGCTTGAGCGCCGCCTTGGTGGAGACGGTGCGCTTTCGCAGCATCAGCGACAGCACGAGTCGCGAGGAGGCGGCGCCGATGGCCGAGGCGAGCAGGTGCTCGGCATAGCGGATGAGCTGGAAATCGGCCTCGCGTCCCGGCTCCAGCGAGACCCCGCGCATTGCCGCGACGCTCTCGAAGGAGGCGCGGGTGCGCTCCTCTCCGAGATAGCGCGCGACGGTGGCGATGAGTTCGCCCACCGTCACCGGCGAGCGCCATAGCCGGAAGCTCGGGGCGGAGGGCACGTGCTCGCTCTGCACGAACACGCTGGCCTGCAGCCGTTCGATCGGGGTGGGCCGGCGGAGCATGGAAGCGGCAAAGAACACCAGCACGTTGACGGTGAGGCTCCACAGCACGCCATGCACCAGCGGGCTCGCCTGCACGCCGAGCAGGGCCTGCGGGCGCAGGAAGGCGAGGCCCATCGGCCCGTCGCTCACCAGCGCCGGGCTGAACAGGCCGGCATCGACGAGATTGGGCAGCAGCAGCGTATAGGCCCAGAGCGCGATGCCGGCGGCGATGCCGGCGAGCGCGCCGAGCCCGGTGCCGCGCCGCCAGACCAGGCCGATCAGCAGCGCCGGGCCGAACTGGGCGACGGCGGCGAAGGACAGGAGGCCGATCTGCGCCAGCTGCGCCTCGCCGGTGACGCGGTAGTAGAGATAGGCCAGCAGCAGGATGGCGAAGATGGCGATGCGCCGCACCGTGAGCAGGCGGTGGCCCATGTCGACATGGTCGGACGAGGCACCGGCCCGCCCGCTCTCGTCGCCCTCGCGCAGCCGCCGGCCGCGCACCATCAGCGGCATGAAGATGTCGTTCGACACCATGACGGCGAGCGCCACCGTCTCGACGATCACCATCGCGGTGGCGGCGGAGAGGCCGCCGACAAAGGCCACCAGCGACATCACCTGCGCGCCCGCCGACAGCGGCAGCGTGACCACATACATGTCGCCGTCAATGAAGCCGGGTGGAAAGGCGATGAGGCCGGCGACGGCGATGGGGATGACGAACAGGTTGATGAGCACGAGATAGAGCGGGAACAGCCACCGCGCGGTGCGGATCTCGTTCTCGGACGTGTTCTCCACCACGGCGACGTGGAACTGGCGCGGCAGCAGTAGGATGGCGAGCGCCGAGAGCAGCGTCATTGCCGCCCAGCTGCCCAGGGTGAAGCCATCCGTCAGCACCGGCAGCACGCCCTTCTCGGCGGCCTTCTCGAACAGGTCCCACGGGCCGGCGAACATGCCGAAGACGACGAACAGCCCCACCGCCAGAAAGCTGACCAGCTTGACGATGGATTCCGTCGCCACCGCCAGCATCAGCCCTTCCTGATGCTCCGTAGCATCGATATGGCGGGTGCCGAACAGCACGGCGAACACCGCCATCGCCACCGCGACGGTCAGCGCCAGATCGCCCACCAGAGGGTAATGCAGCCCCAGCCCGTCGAAATCGCCGAGCATGGCGAGAAGGGCGGCGGAAACCGCCTTGAGCTGGAGGGCGATGTAGGGCAGCGAGCCGACAATGGCGACGCAGGCCACCAGCGCCGCCACGCCCTGGCTCTTGCCGTAGCGGGCGGCGACGAAATCGGCGATCGAGGTGATGTTCTGCGCCTTGGCGAGGCGCACCACGCGCAGCAGGAACGGCGTGCCCAGCGCGAAGACCAGGATCGGCCCGATATAGATGGTCAGGAAGTTGATGCCCTGCGTGGTGGCGAGGCCGACCGAGCCGAAGAAGGTCCAGGAGGTGCAGTAGACCGCCAGCGAGAGCGAATAGATATAGGGCCGCCCCTCGCGCCCACGCCGCGGCAGGCGCCGGTCGCCGAAGCTCGCCACGGCGAAGAGAAAGCCGATATAGACGAGCGCAACGGCGATGATCGACCATGCCTGAAGCATGCACTCTCCCGGCGGCGTGGAGCCGCTGCCTTTATGCGCCGGGTGCGCGGCGTCCGGCAAGCGCGGTGCGCGCGGCGGCGGCCGCATCTTCCGGAGTTGCGGGCCGGCGCGCGGCGTATCACAGTGGCCCGCACTGGGTGAAGCAAACCGGGGGCGTCATGAGCACGGTTCTTAAGGAATTCCGCGAATTTGCGGTGAAGGGCAATGTCGTCGATCTCGCCATCGGCGTGATCATCGGCGCTGCTTTCGGGCAGATCGTCTCCTCGATCGTCACCGACCTGTTCATGCCCGTCGTCGGCGCCGTGTTCGGGGGGCTCGATTTCTCGAACTACTTTGTCGGGCTGTCGTCCAGCGTCACCGCCAACTCGCTCGCCGCCGCGCGTGAGCAGGGCGCGGTGTTTGCCTATGGCCACTTCCTCACTGTGGTCATCAATTTCCTCGTCATCGCCTGGATTCTCTTTCTGGTGGTGAAGGGCATCAACCGCCTGCGCCGCAACGCCGCGAAGGAGCCGCCGGCGCCCGCGCCGCCGACCAAGGAGGAGGTGCTTCTGGCGGAAATCCGCGACATTCTCGCCCGGAAGGCCGAGACCGCCCCCGCCGCCCCCGCCGCGCCTCCGCCGGCCGTGTGAGGCCGGTTCAGGCGGCACGAGACAGGCTGGAGCCCCTTCCGATCGGGTGGGGTCGCCTGATAGGAAGCGGGCTCCGCAATCAGCAAGCCGAAGCCTTTTCTCGGCGCGAAAGTCTATCAACCTTCGCGCAAAATGCCCTAGAAGCGCGGGAGTTCCCGTCGAGTGCAGAGCGACATGACGACCTTCACCCGCCTTGCCATTCCCGATGTCATTCTCGTCCAGCCGGTCCGGCGCGGCGACGACCGGGGGTATTTCTGCGAGACCTACAAGAAGCCGGAATTCGACGCCTTCGGCATCGACATCGCCTTCGTGCAGGACAATGAATCGCTCTCGCGGGAGGTCGGCGTGGTGCGAGGTCTGCACTTCCAGACACCGCCCATGGCGCAGGCCAAGCTGGTGCGGGCGGTGCGCGGCGCCATTTTCGACGTAGCGGTCGACATCCGGAAGGGCTCGCCGACCTATGGTCAGTGGGTTGCGGCGACGCTGACCGCCGCCGGGGGGGAGCAATTGCTGGTGCCGCACGGCTTCGCCCATGGCTTCTGTACACTGGAGCCGGACACGCTGGTCGCCTACAAGGTCGATGCCCCCTATGCGCCGGCCAACGATGCCGGCATTCGCTGGGACGATCCTGCGCTCGGCATCGACTGGCCGGTAGCGCCCGGGGCAGCGATCCTGTCGGGCAAGGACCGGGCCGCGCCACTGCTGCACGACTATGCGACGCCCTTCACCCTTGAGCCGGCCGGAGCGTGAGGCCATGAGCGTTCCCGCCCAGCGCGTTCTCGTCACCGGCGGCGCCGGCTTCATCGGCTCGGCCGTGGTGCGCCGTCTGGTACGGCAGGGCCGGCAGGTGCTGACCTATGACAAGCTCACCTATGCGGGAAACCTTGCCTCGCTGGCCGAGGTGCACAACCTGCCTGGCCACAGCTTCGTCGAGGCCGATATCTGCGACGGCACCGCCTTCCGCACCGCGCTGGCGGAGTTCCGGCCCGACCTCGTGATGCACCTCGCCGCCGAGTCGCATGTCGACCGCTCGATCGACGGGCCGGGCGACTTCATCCGCACCAACATCGTCGGCACCTACACCCTGCTGGAAGAGGCGCTGGCCTATTGGCGCGGGCTGGACGGGCCGGCGCGCGGGCGCTTCCGCTTCCACCACATCTCCACCGACGAGGTGTTCGGCACGCTCGGCGCGGAAGGGCTGTTCCATGAGGACACGCCCTACCAGCCCAATTCGCCCTATTCGGCCTCCAAGGCCTCCTCGGACCATCTGGTGCGGGCCTGGTTCCACACCTATGGGCTGCCGGTGGTGATGTCGAACTGCTCGAACAATTACGGGCCGTATCATTTCCCGGAAAAGCTGATCCCGCTCACCATCCTCAACGCGCTGGAAGGCGCGCCGCTGCCGGTCTATGGCAAGGGCGAGAATGTGCGCGACTGGCTCTATGTCGACGACCACGCGGCGGCCCTCGACCTCATCGCCACGCGCGGTCGGCCGGGCGAGAGCTACAATGTCGGCGGCAATAATGAGCGCCGGAACATCGACGTGGTGCGCACCATCTGCACCATCATGGACCGGCTGGTGCCCGACCCTCGCCTCGGCGCGCGCGAAAAGCTCATCAGCTTCGTCACCGACCGCCCCGGCCATGATGCGCGCTACGCGATCGACGCCGGCAAGCTGCAGCGCGAACTCGGCTGGGTGCCGGCGGAGACCTTCGAGAGCGGCATCGAGAAGACCGTGCGCTGGTATCTCGACAATCCGGGCTGGTGGGAGCCGCTGAAGGCCCGCTACGCCCGCCAGCGCATCGGGCTCGCGACATGACCCGGCTTCTGCTTCTCGGCGCCGGCGGGCAGGTCGGCCGCGAGATCGCCGGGCGCGCGAATGAGGCCGGCCACGACCTCGTGGCGCTCGACCATGCCGGGCTCGACATATCAGATGCCGCCGCACTGGCGCGGGCGCTGGCGACCGCGCGGCCGGACGTGGTGATCAACGCCGCCGCCTATACGGCGGTGGACCGGGCGGAAAGCGAGCCCGAGCGTGCCCATCTCATCAACGCGGTGGCGCCGGGGCTGATCGCGGATGCCTGCGCAGCGCAGGGCGCGGCGCTGATCCATCTCTCCACCGACTATGTGTTCGACGGCACCAAGCAAGGCGCCTATGTCGAAAGCGACCCCGTCGCCCCGCTCGGCGTCTATGGCGCCTCCAAGGAGGCGGGCGAGCGGGCGGTACGCGAGGGGCTGGCGCGCCATCTCATCATCCGGACCTCATGGGTCTATGGCGTCCATGGCGGGAATTTCCTGAAGACCATGCTGCGCCTTGGCGCTGAGCGCGACCGGCTGACCATCGTCGCCGACCAGCGCGGCTGTCCCACCGCGACCGTCGACATCGCGCAGGGCCTGCTGGCCGCCGCCGTGCCGCTTGCCGCCGGGACGCTGGCGCCCGGCACCTATCACCTCGCCGGCACCGGGGCGACGAACTGGTGCGCCTTCGCCGCCGCGATACTGGAGCGGGCCGGCCTGCACACCGGCCGCCATCCCGAGATCGTGCCGATCGCGACAGTGGACTACCCGACCCCGGCGCGCCGGCCGGCCAATTCGGAGTTGTCGAGCGAAGCCTTCGCGCAGGCGAGCGGCTATCGCCCCGCGCCCTGGCAAGACCGGGTGGCCGAGGTGGTCGACCAATTGCTGGCCTCGCCGGCGAGCTGAATTCACGGGACAAGGACCGCGACATGAAGGGCATCATCCTCGCCGGCGGCTCCGGCACGCGGCTTCACCCGATCACGCTGGTGGTGTCGAAGCAGCTCCTGCCGGTCTACGACAAGCCGATGATCTACTATCCGCTGACCACGCTGATGATGGCGGGCATCAGGGACATTCTGGTCATCACCACGCCGCATGACGGCCCGCTGTTCCAGAAGCTGCTGGGCGATGGCGCGCAGTTCGGCCTGTCGCTGAGCTATGCGACGCAGGAGAGCCCGCGCGGGCTGGCGGACGCCTTCATCGTCGGGCGCGATTTCATCGGCGACGATCCCGTGGCGCTGGTGCTGGGCGACAATCTGTTCTTCGGCCACGGCCTGCCGGAACTGCTGGGCAAGGCGGCCGGCCGCGCCAGCGGCGCCACCGTGTTCGGCTATCCCGTCAAGGACCCCGAGCGTTACGGCGTGGTAGAGATGGGCGAGGGCGGCAAGGTCATCTCCATCGAGGAAAAGCCGGCCGTGCCGCGCTCCAATCTCGCGGTGACGGGGCTCTATTTCTACGACAACCGGGTGGTGGAAATCGCCGCCGGCCTGACGCCCTCGCCGCGCGGCGAAATCGAGATCACCGACGTCAACCGCGCCTATATGGAGCGCGGCGAGCTTGACGTGCTGATGATGGGCCGGGGCTTCGCCTGGCTCGACACCGGCACGCCGGAATCGCTCATCGAGGCGGCGCAGTTCGTGCAGATACTGGAAAGCCGGCAGGGGCTGCGCATCGCTTCGCCGGAGGAGATCGCCTTCCGCGCCGGCTTCATCAATGCGGCCCAGCTGCGCACGCTCGGCGAGGCGCAGAAAAAATCCCAGTACGGCGCCTATCTCCTGCGCATCGCCGAGGAGGAAGGCTGAGGGCGCTGGCGCGATCCATCGCTTCCATTCATCGACGGGTCACGTCTTTTGATGAATCCATGGCGCCCGTCGGTTGTAGGCTGGCGGCCCGCGCCCTCTGTCAGGTTTCCCCATGTCCGCCGACGCCCCCTTTCTCGCCAAGCCCTCGCTGCTCGACCATATCCGCCCGCAGGCGCTCTCCCTGCCGGAAAGCGGAATTGTCGAGGTAATGAACTATGGCCGCCGGCACGAGGGGCTGATCCCGCTCTGGGCCGGCGAGGGCGACCTGCCGACCCCGGCCTTCATCAGCGAGGCGGCGACCCGCTCGCTGGCGGCGGGCGAGACCTTCTACACCTGGCAGCGCGGCATTCCGGAGCTGCGCGCAGCGCTTGCCCGCTACATGCACCGCCTCTATGGCGTGGCGGAAGACCCGGAGCGCTATTACGTCACCGGCTCGGGCATGCAGGCGATCCAGGTGGCGCTGGCGCTTACCTTGTCGGCCGGCGATGAAATACTCATTCCCTCGCCCTCCTGGCCGAATGCGGCGGCAGCGGCCGAGGTGGTCGGCGCGCGTCCGGTCTTCGTGCCGTTCTCCTTCGATGTGGCGCGTGGCTTCTGGCTCGATCTCGACCGGCTGGAGAGCGCGGTGACGCCGCGCACGAGGGTCATCTTCATCAACTCGCCGGCCAACCCCACCGGCTTTGTCGCCTCCGTCGATACATTGCGCGGCGTGCTCGATATTGCCCGCCGGCACGGGCTGTGGATCGTGGCCGACGAGATCTATGGCCGCTTCTTCTACGAAGCGGAGGAGGCCGGGCCCGCCCTCGCACCCTCCTTCCACGACGTGATGGAGGAAGACGACCGCATCCTCTTCGTGCAGACCTTCTCCAAGAACTGGGCGATGACCGGCTGGCGGCTCGGCTGGATCGAGGCGCACCCCTCGCTCGGGCCGGTGCTGGAAAACCTGATCCAGTATTCCACCTCCGGCGTCGCGGCCTTCATGCAGCGGGCCGGCGTGGCGGCGCTGGAGCGGGGGGAAAGCTTCGTCACCCACCAGATCGAGAGGGCGCGGCGCGGGCGCGACATCGTGGCCAAGGGGCTGGCCGCGTCCAACCGGGTGCGCTTCGCCTCGCCGCCGGGCGCCTTCTACATGTTCTTCGGCGTCGAGGGCGAGGCAGACATGCGCGCGCTCGCCCTGAAGCTGGTCGACGAGGCAGGCATCGGCCTCGCCCCCGGCACGGCGTTCGGCCCGGGCGGGGAGAGCTATATCCGCATGTGCTTCGCCCGCGGCGAGGCGCAGATGAGCGAGGCAACCGACCGGCTGGTGCGCTGGCTGCAGCGGTGAACGGTTGCGACCCGCGCCCCGGCGGAGCAGACTGAAATCATGAAAGATTTCGCGCCACCTGCCGAAGCGCTGCGCCCGCCGACCGTCTCGGAGGCGCGGCTGCTCTCGGTGCTGGATACCGCTGCCGACGGCATCATCGTCATCGACGAGCACGCGCGCATTCTCATCTTCAACAAGGCCTGCGAGACGATGTTCGGGCTCTCCGCCGCCGAGGCGGTCGGGCAGAACGTCAAGCTGGTCATGCCGACCCAGTATGCCCGCGACCACGACGCCTATGTCGGCAGTTACATAAGCACCGGGGTGAAGAAGATCATCGGCATCGGCCGCGAGGTGCAGGGGCTGCACGCCGATGGCACCGTCTTCCCGCTGGAACTGTCGGTCGGCGAGGCTGCGACGCCGGACGGGCGGCAGTTCATCGGTATCCTGCGCGATTTGCGCCCGCGCAAGGAGAGCGAGCAGCGGCTCGCCGACCTGCAGAGCGAACTCGTCCACCTCGCCCGCGTCTCGGCCATCGACGAGATGGGGGCCGCCATCGCCCATGAGCTGAACCAGCCGCTGACCGCGCTGATGCTCTATCTGCAGGCGATCCGCCGCGCGCATAGCCGGGGCGTCGATATCGTGACGGTGCTGGGCGACATTCTCGACAAGGCGGCGGGCGAGGCCGAGCGCGCCGGCCACATCATTCAGCGCATGCGGCAGTTCGTGGAAAAGCGCGACCCCGAGCGCCATGTGCGCCCGCTCGATCCGCTGATCGACGAGGCGATCGACCTCACCTTGCTCGGCCAGCGCCACCGCATCCGCATTGACCGCCAGCCGGGCGTGGACCTGCCGCCGGTCTCGGTCGATCCGGTGCAGATCCAGCAGATCGTGGTCAATCTGGTGCGCAACGCCATCGAGGCCGCCGCAGGCGTTGCCGATCCGGCGATCCGGATCCGCACACGCGCGAGCGAGAGCAGCGTGGTGCTGGAAGTCCAGGACAACGGCCCCGGCATCGCGCCGGAAGCGCTGCCGAAGCTGTTCGAGGCCTTCGCCAGTTCAAAACGTCGCGGCATGGGACTCGGCCTTGCGATTTCGCGGACGATCGCCCAGAACCACGGGGGAGACCTGCTGGTCGATCCCGGTGGCAACGGCAGCGGCGCGTGCTTCTCGCTGGTCCTGCCGGCGGCGGCGATGCCGGACGAGGTCGGTTGAGGGGGGGCGTTGATGGCGCATCTGGGTGAGGTCTTCATCGTCGACGACGATGCCGCGGTGCGCGATGCGCTCTCGCTCGTACTGAGCCTTGAGGGCTATCATGTGCGCGGCTTTTCGGACGGTGCCGCCTTTCTCTCGGTCGCCCGCACCCATGTTCCTTCCTGCATCGTGCTCGACGTGCACATGCCGGGCCGCTCCGGCCTCGACATACTGAAAGAGCTGGAGGCCGACCGCTACCCGGCGCCGATCTTCATCATTTCCGGGCAGGGCGATATTCCCATGGCGGTGGACGCCATCCGGCACGGGGCGCTCGACTTCATCGAGAAGCCGTTCGACGCAGACACCGTGCTGGAGCGGGTGCGCGACGCCATCGCCGCCCATGGACGGCGCGCCTCGGCCGAACCCGGCGACCTCTTGACCGCGCATTTCCCCGGCCACGACCTGCTCACCCCGCGCGAGCGCGAGGTGCTGGTGCAGATCGCCTCCGGCGCCTCCAACAAGGAAGCGGGTCGCACGCTCGGCATCTCACCGCGCACCATCGAGGTGCACCGCGCGCGCATCATGGAAAAGCTCGGCGCCAAGAACGCCGCCGATCTCGTGCGTATCGTCCTCAAGGACATGCGCGACTGATAGGGCGGCGCGGCTGCCGCCTGTGCAGCGTGCCGGCCTCTACGCATCCCTACGAATTGCTGACGCCCCCGCTCTTTGTCCACCCTCTGCGCTAAAGAGCGGGAGGCAGCCCTTGCGTGTTCACGTGGTCGAGGATGATGCCGGGGTGAGCGATTCGCTCGCCCTCATCCTGCGCAATATCGGTCACTCGGTGGTCTCCCATCGCGACGCGGAAAGCCTGTTCAAGGGGCCTTTGCCCGAGGCAGGGGACGCGGTCATCGTGGATCTCAGCCTGCCCGGCATATCGGGCGCGCATCTGGTGCGCTGGCTGCTCAACCTCGCCGCGCCGCCGCGCGTGGTGGTCATCACCGGCCAGTCGCAGGGCTTCATCGACCATCAATTGCGTGGCCTGGTGCCGGACGGGGTGATGCGCAAGCCGCTCGATGTCGACGCCATCGCCGGCGTGCTGCCGGCCCCCTGACGCGCCGCGCCGGCGGGAATCGGCGGGGCGGGCGGCCCCGTTTCCGGCGCCGCTCCGCAAAGTCCCTTACGCAGCCCCCCGAACTGCGCCGCCCCTCCTGGCGCTCTAGCCTTGCGCAAGATCAAGGGGTGGAGCCAGACAGATGCGACAGATCATCGACGAACGCACCGGCGGCACCGTGCGCCCGCCCTATGGCACCGAGCCCCATTGCCCGACCGTGCGGATCGCCGCCCATGTCACCGTGCTGCATGAGGGCGATCCCGCTCGCCGCATCATGGAAGTGGTCGAAGGCGCGGTGATGCTGAGCAAGTTGCTTCCGGACGGGCGCCGCCAGGTGGTGGAACTGCTCGGCCCGGGCGACGTGTTCGGCCTCGCCCATGCCGATATCTATGCGTGCTCGGCCGAGACGCTCACCCCCGCCACCATCAACACCCATGAGCGCGGCGCGCTGGAGCGAGACCCGGTGCTGGCCGCACGGCTGCTGCGGCGCTTCGAGGCGCAGCTCTGCGTGATGCACGCACACGCGCTGATGCTCGGCCGCATGTCGGCGCTGGAGCGCGTCGCCTTCTTCCTGCTGCGGTTGATGCCGGACGGCATGGTCGGCACGACGCTGCATCTGTCCATGACGCGGCAGGAGATCGCCGATTTCCTCGGCCTGACGCTGGAAACGGTGAGCCGGGCCTTTTCCGAGCTCAAGCGGCGCGGCCTCGTGGTGCTGCAGCGCGCCGATGAAGTGCGCATCCAGGATCGAGGTAGCATGCGCCGCCTCGCCGGGGCGCTCTGAGCCCTCCAGCTTCGCGCGGCACCCTGTCCCGCCGGCGCCTTCCGCCATCCTTTCCAGCAATAGCCTTCCAGCAACTGGGCGCCCACGACGCGGGGCGCCTTTTTCCTCGCCGATGTCGTCACACCGCCGCCGAATGACGGGCGGCGCTCTGGCTTTGCAGCCGGTGGTCCAGCGCGGCCGCCGCGAGGCGCACGAAGGGACGCCCGCCGGGGGTCATGGCGACGTGCCGACCCTCCAAAGTGAGGAGCCCGTCGGCGGCGAGGCCGGCGAGGCGCGGCGCAGCCTCGGCGAGGGTCGAGGGGTCGAGATCGACTTCGAGGTCGCACATCAGCCGCTCGATGAGGGCGCCGCGCTGGCGGTCCTCGGGCGTGAAGGCGATGCCGCGCACCGTGGCGAAGCCGCCCTCGTCGATGGCGCGCATATAGGAACCGGCGTCCGGCGCGTTCTGGGTGAAGCCCTGCGGAAAGCGGCTGATCGCCGAGGCGCCCAGGCCGATCAGCACATCGGCCCGGTCGGCGGTATAGCCCTGGAAATTCCGCCGCAACTGGCCGGAGGCTGCCGCGCGGGCCAGAGGATCGTCGGCGCGGGCGAAATGGTCGAGGCCGATGGCGACATAGCCATGGGCCAGCAGCACCTCGCGCGCTGCCTCAGACTGGTCGAGCCGCTCGGCGGCACCGGGCAGGGCGGCCTCGTCGATCCTCTTCTGGTTGGCGCGCACCCACGGCACATGGGCGTAACCGAACAAGGCGAGCCGGTCCGGCGCCAGCAGCGTGGCGAGCCTGGTGGTGCGGCGTATGTCGCGCTCGCTCTGGTGCGGCAGACCATACATCAGGTCGAGATTGATCGCCGAAATGCCCGCCTCGCGCAGCATGCGCATGGCGCGCTCCACCGTGGCAAAGGGCTGGATGCGTCCGATGGCGCGCTGCACATGGGCGCTGAAATCCTGCACCCCGAGGCTGACCCGGTCGACGCCCATGGCGGCCAGCGCGTCGGCCAGCCCTGCGTCGGTCTCGCGCGGGTCGAGCTCGAAGGCGTGTTCGGCGAGCCGGTCGAGCCGGAAGTTCTCGGCGAGCTTTTCGCCCAGCCGCTTCAGCGTTGCCGTCCCCAGCAGGCTCGGCGTGCCGCCGCCCCAGGCGATGTGCGTGACGGCGCGGGTGCCGATGCGCGCGGCGACGAGGTCGATCTCGCGCTCCAGCCGTTCGGCATAGGCGGCCACCGGCTCGGCCCGGCGCGTCGCCTTGGTGGTGCAGCCGCAATAGAAGCACAGCGCCGGGCAGAACGGCACGTGCAGGTAGAGCGAGACATCGGCCTGCGCCGGCAGGACGGCCAGCCAGTCGGCATGCGCGCCGGCCCGGATCGCGCCGGTGAAATGCGGCGCGGTGGGGTAGGAGGTGTAGCGGGGCACGGCCCGCTCTGCATGGATCAGGGTTGCGTTATGCATGCAGGGAGTTTGACCCGGACCGGCATTCGTCGCATTGATCCGCCGCAAATGTCGTGACGACGCAGGTGGCTCCGCGCGCCTGCCCAGCGTGCCGCCGGTTCCTGCCCCATGCCCCTTCCCGTCTTTCTGAAGCTGCCCGCCGCCAAACGCCTCGCCTGGTATGGCGCGACGCTGGCCCTCGCCTTTGCCGGCGGCGCCTTCTTCGCCTTTCTCGCCATGCCGGCGGGCTGGCTCTCCGGCGCGCTGGTGGCGACGGCGCTGGCGGCGCTGCTCGGGGCGCCGGTCGGGGTGGAGAAGAACACGCGGCTTGGCGTGTACATCATCCTCGGCACCTCGATGGGCTCCGCGATTACGCCCGAGACGATGAGCGGCATCACCGCCTGGCCGGTAACAATGGCGGTGCTGGTGGCGTCCGTCCCCGTGATGATGGGGGCGGTGATCCTTTATCTGGAGAAGGTCGCCGGCTGGGACCGGCGCAGCGCCTTCTTCGCCGCCGCGCCGGGTGCGCTCTCCACCGTGCTGGTGCTGGCGGAAAGCTCCGGCGCCGATACGCGGCGGGTGGTGTTCGGCCAGTCGCTGCGGCTGTTCGTGCTGGTGGCGCTGCTGCCGGCGGCGATCGGCGGGCTCGGCCATGAACCGTCGGGCACGCTGCCGATCAACCCGGTGGTTCCGGACCTGACGAATTTCCTCGCCTCGCTCGGCGTCGGCATCTTTGGCGGGTTTCTCGCCGAGCGCAGCCGCTTTCCCGGCGGCGCCATGGTGGGCGCCATGCTGGCGAGCGCGCTGGTGCACGGCTTCGGGCTGATCGAGGGGCGGTTGCCCGACATTTTCCTGATCGTCGGCTTCGTGGTGCTGGGCGCCAATACGGGCAGCCGCTTTGCCGGCACGCGCATCGCCACGCTGCGCCACTTTTTCGTCGATTCGCTGGTGGCGCTCTTCATCGCCACCGCCGTCGCGCTGGCCTTCGCCGTGCTCGGTGCCTGGCTCGCCGACGAGCCGCTGCCCAAGGTGCTGGTGGCCTATGTGCCCGGCGCGCTGGAGGCGATGACCATCATGGCCTTCGTGCTCGGCATGGACCCGGCCTTCGTGGCCGCGCACCATCTCGTGCGCTTTCTCGGCCTCGCGCTGGCGATCCCGGTCATTGCCCGGCTGTTCTTCGGCCGGGCAGCCATCCCGTCCGAGAATCTCGACATCGACAAGACCGAGCCAAAGGACTGAAGCGCGACGGATTACTCCGCCGGATGTTTGCCTTTGGCGGCGGATTATTCCGCCGCTTGCGCCCGCTTGACGAAGCCGAGCCCGAGCCGGCTCCACACATCCGTCAGCGCATGCGCGAGATGGGCGATCAGCGCGTCGTCATGGAACGGGCCGGGGGTGATGCGCAGCCGCTCCGTGCCGCGCGGCACGGTGGGGTAGTTGATCGGCTGGATATAGATGCCGTGCTCGGCCAGCAGCATGTCGCTGGCCGCCTTGCAGGCCTCGGCATCGCCGACCATGATCGGCACGATATGCGTGTCGGTGACAAGCTGTGGCAGGCCAGCCAGATCCAGCGCCCGCTTGACCTTTGCGACCTGCGCCTGCTGGCGGGTGCGCTCATTGGGCGAGGCCTTGAGGTGGCGCACGGAGGCGGCGGCCGCCGCCGCCACGGCCGGGGGCAGCGCGGTGGTGAAGATGAAGCCGGGCGCGTAGGAGCGCACCGCGTCCATCACCGCCCGCGTGCCGGTGATGTAGCCGCCGACCACGCCGAACGCCTTGCCCAGCGTGCCCTCGATCACGTCGATACGGTGCATAACGCCGTCACGCTCGGCAACACCGGCGCCGCGCGGGCCATACATGCCGACCGCGTGCACTTCGTCCAGATAGGTCATGGCGCCGTAGCGCTCGGCGAGGTCGCAGATGGCGCCGATGGGGGCGACGTCGCCATCCATCGAGTAGATGCTCTCGAACACGATCAGCTTCGGCCGTTCGCCGGCGGCGCGCAGCAGCTCTTCCAGATGGGCAAGGTCGTTATGGCGGAACACCACCTTGTCGCGCCCGGCCTGGCGCACGCCCTCGATCATCGAATTGTGGTTCAGCGCGTCCGACAGGATCAGGCAGTCGGGGATCAGCCGGGCGAGCGTCGCGATGCCGGTCTGGTTGGAGACATAGCCTGACGTGAAGACGAGGCCGGCCTCCTTGCCGTGCAGGTCGGCAAGTTCCGCCTCCAGCTCCACCACGGCATGGCTGTTGCCGGAAATGTTGCGGGTGCCGCCCGCCCCGGCGCCGGTCTGCCGGGCCGTAGTGCACATGGCCTCCACCACGGCCTCGTGGCAGCCCATGCCGAGATAGTCGTTGGAGCACCAGATGACGATGTCGCGCTTGCCCTGCGGCGTGTGCCAGATGGCGTGCGGGAAGCGCGCGGTGTCGCGCTCGATTTCGGCGAAGGTGCGGTAGCGACGCTCATTCTTGAGCGTATCGACGGCATCCTGAAAGAAACGGGCGTAGTCCATGGCGCATCCCAACTGGGCATCGCCGGCGACCCAGCGAGGCACTGTCCGGGCACCATGAACTTTGGAGCCGTTCCGATCAACCCGGCAGCCCCCCGACGCGGCGATCGGGCGCGCCTATTGGAAACGCGCCGTGCTCACGTCTCCGCGAGACTGCGCACCTGCGCCAGCGTCATCGGCACCGAGGCGCTGCCGTTGAAATAGACGAAGCGCAGCGTGCGCCGGAGCGAGGTCATGGCGGCGGGCAGCGGGTCGTAGCGGAAGCTGCCGCCGCCCAGATGCGGCATCACCGCCCCCACATCGGTGGTCTCGCCGGTCTCGACCCGCAGCAGGCTGACCCGCGTGCCCTCCGCCGTCATGGCGTCGAACGGAATGCGGGCGAGGCGCAGGAAGCTGGTCGGGTCGCTGGCGGTGGCGAAGCTCTCGACGAACGCCTTTTCCACCAGATCGAGGTCGGACTCGACGGGGGCGTGCCCAACCTCTTCCGGCGGCTGCGGCAGATGCGGCGTCTGCCATTGCGCGGCGCGCGGCGGCTGGCCGTGATTATGGCCGTGGGAATGCGCATGGGCTTCAGCGTGGGAATGGCTGTGCCCGCCGGCGCCGGCGCCGTGGTCGTGGTGATGATGGTCGTGGCCACGATGCATATGTTTTAGGCCTTCTGCGTGCTTCGAGGCGCGGGTTCAGAAACTCACCGGCTTGTCGATCATGTGCTTGTGGCTGCCCAGCTTGCCATGGGCGAGCATGGAGCCGAGCGCTTCCACCACGACGCGGGTGGCGAACAGGGCGGTGATGTCCGAGGTGTCATAGGGCGGGGATACCTCCACCACTTCCAGCCCGCACAGTCCTTCGGCCGCCACCAGCCCGAGGATCTTCAGCGCCTCGCGCGGCAGGAAACCGCCGGGTTCGGGCCAGCCGGTGCCGGGCACGAAGCCGCAGTCGATGCTGTCGACATCGAACGAGATGTAGACCGCATCGGCGTCCTTCCAGGCGAGTTCGAGCGCGATCTCGGCCGCCTTCTCCAGCCCGATCTTCTCGATATCGTCGATGGTCAGCACGTTCGTGCCGCGCTTCCTCGCCTCCTGCACGCCATAGCGCGGCACCTGCCAGCCGCCGATGCCGAGCTGCACGAGGTTCTTGGGCGAGACATTTGGCAAATTGGTCGCCCAGTACCAGGGCGTGGTGTGCATGCGCTCGTCGAGATCCTTTTCCTGGATGTCGATATGCCGGTCGAAATGGATGATGCCGATGCGCTTCGACGTGCATTCGGCGATGCCGCGCACGCAGGGAAAGCCGATGGAATGGTCACCGCCCAGCATGATCGGCAGCGCGCCGGAGGAGAAGACGTGGCTGACGCCCTTGGAAATCTGGTCGAAGCTCTTTTCCAGATTGGCGGGAATGGTGAACACGTCGCCCGCATCGCACAGCGTCATCTGCTCGCGCAGGTCGACGCCCAGCTCGTAATTATAAGGGGTGTAGAGCGCCGAGATGCGGCGGATGCCCTGCGGCCCGAAGCGGGTGCCGGGGCGGTAGGTGGTCCCTGAGTCGAAGGGAATGCCCAGCACGGCGGCGTCGTAACGGCCGACATCGCGGACATTCTCGACGTAAGGGGCCTTCATGAAGGTGTTGATGCCGGCGAAATGCGGAAGCTCGCCGCGCGCAAAGGTCGGGATCGACTTGTCGGTGATCGAGTCGGCGCCGGGCAGGCCCATGTCGAGCGCCCATTGCTGCTCCTTGCGCCAGCCGTCTTCCGACAGCCTTTCCTCGGCCTCCAGCGCCTTCCAGCCCTGCATCCCCTTGATCTCGAAATTGGGGTGATGAAGGCGCCGGCGCTGCGGGACGGCCGCAAGGCCCGCCTTGCGGGTGGAGCGCTCGGGCGCGTGACGCATCGTGTGGGAATGACGCATGTCATGTCTCCATTCGTCGAAGGGCCTGACGACCTTCGCGAGGAGACCCCGACGCATGCGGAAGGGTCTTCGCCGCGAATGCCGCCGCGCGAGCCTCCCGGGCTTTTGTCCCGCCGTGGACCGGGCGATGGCGGCTCGCCCGGCTGCCCCTCTCGGACCAGCACGCCGCGACACATGGCCGGCGCCGGAACCCTAGGGACATTTGACTTGAGCCTAGATCGGTCCGGCCCCCGGCGAAAGCCTTATTTGGTTCCGAAGATGCGGTCCCCGGCATCGCCGATGCCCGGCACGATATAGCCATGGTCGTTGAGGTGGCTGTCGACCGCCGCCGTGTAGACCGGCACGTCGGGATGGGCGTCGTGCAGCGTCTTCAGCCCCTCCGGCGCGGCGATCAGGCAGACGAACTTCACCGACTGGCACCCGGCGGCCTTGACCTCCGATACCGCCGCCGCCGCCGAATTGCCGGTGGCCAGCATCGGGTCGAGGATGATGGCGGTGCGCTCGAAAATATCGCGTGGCAGCTTCAGATAATATTCCACCGCGGCCAGCGAGACCGGGTCGCGGTAGAGCCCGACATGGCCGACGCGGGCGGCGGGCAGGATTTCCAGCATGCCCTCCAGAATGCCGCCGCCGGCGCGCAGCACCGAGACGAGGCACAGCTTCTTGCCGGCGAGGATCGGCGCCTGCATCGTCGTCAGCGGTGTCTCGATCTCGATCAGCTCGGTCGGCATGTCGCGCGTCACCTCATAGGCGAGCAACATGCTGATTTCGCGCAGCAGCAGCCGGAACTCGTTGGCCGGGGTGCGCGAGCGGCGCATCAGCGTCAGCTTGTGCTGGATCAGCGGGTGGTCGACGACGACGGTGTTCGCCGGCAGGGCGGCCTTGGGGCTGGTGGGCGCGTTCATGTCGGCGTCGTCCTCACATGGCGTGGGCCGCGGCACGGTGCCGGAACCCGTCATCGGCGGCAGGATAGCGCGAAACGCGATACAAGAAACGGACCAGTCCGTCCGATTTTTCGCCGGGCCAGCGGCCGCCCCCTTGCGGAACCGGCCAATCCACGCTCACATACGTTGCTTCCAGAGTGTCGGCGATGGCGCCGATGTCGAAGCGAGCAAACCATGTCCGTCAATGCCAGTGCAGGCGGTCGTTCCCGCAATCATATCGTCCTTACCTCCCACGGCGCGTCCACCGGCGTCGCCGCCGACGGGCCGGTGCTGAACTGGGGCGCGCCCGACCCGGCCCTGCGCGGCCCTGTCGTCGCCACCCTCACCGACATGAAGCGGCGTAACGCCATCGGCACCCATGCCGGCGGCTATGCGGTCTATCGCGCGCTGGCCATCGCCGCCGGGGCGCTGCCGGCCGATTTCAAGGCCGACCTCACCAATACCTCGCCCTCCGACATCATCGGCCCCCACCCGCAATGGGGCGATCCGGGCAAGATCGTCTCGCTCGACCCGTTCGGCCACATGATCGGCGAGGCTTTCGGCGACGCGGTGGCGGCCGGGCTCGACGTGCGCCCGAGCATCGCCATCACCCGCGCCCATATCGACATGCCGGAAATCCGCGACGCGCTGCGCGCCGGCCGGCTGAAGATCGACGGCGACATCATCGGCCCGAAGGGAGACGTGCGCGTCACCAAGGCGGCGATCGAGCCGGTCTGGTACCTGCCCGGCATCGCCGAGCGCTTCGGGGTAAGCGAGGGCGCGCTGCGCCGGGCGCTGTTCGAGCACACCGGCGGCATGTTCCCCGAACTCGTCACACGCGGCGACCTCAAGGTCTTCCTGCCCCCCATTGGCGGCATGACGCTCTATCTGTTCGGCGATCCCGCCAGGATCGGCGACGGCGTCACCCCGCTCGCCTGCCGGGTGCATGACGAGTGCAACGGCTCGGATGTGTTCTCCTCCGACATCTGCACCTGCCGGCCCTATCTCGCCCATGGAATCGAGATCTGCGTGGAGATGGCGCAGAAGGGCGGCGTTGGCCTCGTCGTCTACAACCGCAAGGAGGGGCGCGCGCTGGGCGAGGTAACGAAGTTCCTCGTCTACAACGCCCGCAAGCGGCAGGAGGGCGGCGACCTGCCCGAGACCTATTTCAAGCGCACCGAATGCGTCGCCGGGGTGCAGGACATGCGCTTCCAGGAGCTGATGCCGGACGTGTTCCACTGGCTCGGCATCACACGGATCGACCGCTTCGCCTCGATGAGCGACATGAAGTTCAACGCGCTGGAGCGGGCCGGCATCGCGGTGGGCGAGCGGGTGGCGATCCCCGAGGACCTGATCCCGCCCGATGCCCGGGTCGAGATGGAGGCGAAGGTGTCGGCCGGTTATTTCGGCGGCGGCTTCCAGAGCCAGTTCGACGCCACGCAAGGGCGGGCGCTGGAGGAGTAGGGGCGCCTCTCCTCATTCTCCGTCATCCCGGACGGGCCGTCGGTCCGATCCGGGATCGATGCCAGACAAGGGCACATGATGACGCGATCCCGGCTCATGGCTCCGCCATGTCCGGGATGACGTTGGTTTCAATTGGAAGAAGCAACCCCGATGATTCCCCCCGAACTCGCCGCCCTGCGTTCCCCGGCCGCCGTGCGGGCCCGCAGCCATCAGGTGCTCGACTATGTCCGGGAAGGGCGCTCGCCGCATTTCACCGTCGATCTCGGCGCGCTGGACGGCGTGGCGGATTATGTGGCTGAGGTGACCCGGCTGGACTATCCGGCCCTCGATATCCCCTATCACAGCCGCTGGAGGCACTTCGATGCCGGCGGGGTGGCGCGCTGGCAGGCTCTGGCCGCACGGCTGGAGGGCGTCGACGCCGCCGAGCGGGCGCGCACCATGATCGACCTCGGCGTGGTGAGCGTGCTGCTCGACGCCGGCGCGGGCGACGTCTGGCGCTATCATGAGGAAGCGACGGGCCTCACCATCGGCCGCTCGGAAGGGCTGGCGGTGGCGAGCCTCGACATGTTCGCGGCTGGCGGTTTCGCCTCGGATCCCGCGCAACCGCTGCGTGCCGACGCATCGGCCCTGGTCGCCCTTGATGCGGCAACGCTCGGCCGCTTCTTTCAGGTCTCCGAGGCCAACCCGCTGGTCGGGCTTGCCGGGCGGGCGGCGCTGCTGAACCGGCTCGGCCAGGCGGTTGCGGCGCGTCCGGATGTGTTCGGCCCGGCCGGGCGGCCGGGTGGGCTCTATGACACGCTGGCCCCGCAAGCGCGCATCGGCCGGCTGCCGGCCGAGAGCATTCTCAAGGCGCTGCTCGACGGGCTCGCGGTGATCTGGCCGTCGGGGCTGGAGGTGGCGGGCGTTGCCATGGGCGATGCCGGGCGCCACCCGGCGGTGCGGATGGGCGATCTCTCCGACCAGCTTGTGCCGTTCCACAAGCTGTCGCAATGGCTGACCTATTCGCTGCTGGAGCCGTTCGAGGCATCGGGCCTTGCCATCACCGATCTCGACGCGCTCACCGCGCTGCCGGAATACCGCAATGGCGGGCTGCTGATCGACCTTGGGGCGATCGTGCCGCGCACACCGCTCGATCCGGTGCAAAAGCACGCGGTGTCGTCGGAGATGGTCGTCGAATGGCGCGCACTCACCGTGGCGCTGATGGACGGGCTCGCCGACCGGGTGCGCGAGCGGCTCGGGCTCGACGCCTCGCAATTCCCGCTCGCCAAGCTGCTGCAAGGTGGCACGTGGACGGCGGGGCGCCGCATCGCTGCCGAGCGCCGCCCCCCCGCCGGCCCGCCGCCGCTCGCCATCGACGCCGACGGCACGGTGTTCTGAGGGTGCCTACCCCCTCTCCCTATCGGGGAGAGGGTTGGAGTGAGGGGCGTGCAAGGGTGCCATGCCCCCTCACCGACCCGCTTTGCGGGCCACCTCTCCCCAATGGGGAGAGGGAGGGCGACGGACGAGCGGCCCCTTTCTCAATCCAGCTGCGCGCCGGATGCCTTCACGATCGGCGCCCATTTGGCGATTTCCTTCTTTACATGCTCGCCCAGTTCCTCCGGCGTCGAGCCCACCGAGACGGCGCTGAAATCGGCGAGGCGGGCCTGCACCTTGGGGTCAGCCAGCGCCTTGTTGGCGGCGGCGTTGAGCTTGGCGACCACCTCCGGCGGTGTGCCGGCGGGGGCGAAGACGGCGTTCCAGGTGTAGGTTTCATAGCCCGGCACCGCCTCGGCGATGGCCGGCAGGTCGGGGAAGGAAGGCGCCCGCTTGGCCGTGGTCACGCCCAGCGCCCGCAGCTTGCCGGACTTGATGTGGCCGGTGGAGGAGGGGAGGTTGTCGAACATGATCGGCACCTGCCCCGAGAGCACGTCGATCAGTGCCGGGCCGGCGCCCTGATAGGGAATGTGCTGCATGTCGACATCGGCCATGCTCTTGAACAGTTCGCCCGAGAGATGCAGCGGCGTGCCGTTGCCGGACGAGGCGTAGGAGTACTTGCCCGGCTCCTTCTTCAGCAGCGCGATCAGTTCCTCGGTGGTCTTGGCGGGGAAGTCCGGGTTCACCACCAGCACGTTGGGCACCACGACCAGCAGCGACACCGGGGCGAAGCTGGTGACGGGGTCATAGGGCATCTTCTTGTAGAGGGTGGGGTTCAGCGCGTGGGTGGCCACCGTGCCCATCAGGATGGTGTAGCCGTCCGGCGTGGCCTTGGCGACCTGCGCCGCGCCGAGATTGCCACCGGCGCCGCCCTTGTTTTCCACCACCACCGGCTGGCCGAGCTCCGCGCTCATGCGTTCGGCGATCAGGCGGCCGACCAGGTCGGTGGAGCCACCAGCGGAAAAGGGGATGACGAGCGTGACCGGGCGAGTGGGGAACTCCTGAGCGGCGGCGGTGCCGACGGCCAGGGGCGCAACCAAGAGCGAGGCCATGGTGGCGGCGATGAGCGTGCGTATCATCCGGCGATCTCCCTGTTGTCCGCGCTCCATGCGCGGGCGTGCCTCTGCGGGCTGTTGATCTATCTAGAGTGCGGCATCGCGGCGTCACGCTCAATCCGTCATCTGTCGCAGGCGGGTGTGCCGCACGGACACGAATTGAGCAACGCGGAGGCTCTCTGCCTGTTCGCTAGGCAATGGTGTGGAAAGTAAGGTACTCTGCTCCGCAATGGGCGGGCGCCGGCTTTCGGCGAGCGAGACGGGCCGTGATTCGCGGCAGGGTTGCCTGACTGGCATATCGCTTGCGTGAAGCACCGCCTGTCCGGGCAGCAGGGGAGCCATGCCGACCACATGAGCAAGGGCGCCGACATTGAACTGATCGACGTGACCAAGCGCTATGGCGCGGCACTGGCGGTCGAATCCGTCTCGCTGAAGATACCGGCCGGCACCTATTGCTGCCTTCTCGGCCCTTCCGGCTGCGGCAAGACCACAACGCTGCGGATGATGGCCGGCCATGAGAGCATCACCGAAGGCGACATTCGCCTCGGCAACACCGTGGTGACGGACCTGCCGCCGGCCCGGCGCGGCACGGCGATGATGTTTCAGAGCTACGCGCTCTTCCCCCATCTCGACACGGTCGACAATGTCGCCTTCTCGTTGAAGATGAAGGGGGTCGACAAGGCCTCGCGCCGGGCCAAGGCGATGGAGATGCTGAAGCTGGTCCACATGGACCACCTCGCCGAGCGCCGCCCGGCCCAGCTTTCCGGCGGCCAGCAGCAGCGCGTGGCGCTGGCGCGGGCGCTCATCACCGATCCCCAGGTGCTGCTGCTGGACGAGCCGCTCTCCGCCCTCGATCCTTTCCTCAAGATCAAGGTCCGGCAGGAACTGAAGAAGCTCCAGCTCCAGCTCGGCATTTCCTTCATCCATGTCACCCACAGCCAGGAGGAGGCGATGGCGCTCTCCGACCTCGTGGTGGTGATGAATGGCGGGCGGATCGAGCAGGCGGGCACGCCGCGCGAGGTGTTCAACCGCCCCGCCACCGCCTTCGTCGCGCGCTTCATGGGCGATCACAATGTGATCGCCGGGCGCGTGACCGCGATCGGCGACGACGACATGACGTTCGAGGTGCCGGGCGGGGCTTCCTTCCGCGCGCCGAGAGCGCCCCAGTCCGGGCTGGAGCCAGGTGAGCCGGTAGAGATCGCCGTGCGAACCGACCGGGTGACGCTGGGCGCGGGGGCGATGCCCGGCTGCGGCCTCACCGGCCTGGTGCAGAACATCGAATATCACGGCCAGAAGGTGCAGGTGGCGCTCAATGCGCCCGGCGTGGCGGAGTTCGCCGTGCAGGTGCCGGAAACCGCTTTCTTCGCCGCGCCGCTCAGCGTCGGCGATGCCGTGCCGCTCGCCTGGACGCCGCAGGATGTTCACATCCTCAAGGCGTCGCCTGCAGCCTGAATTCGTTAATCGCTCCACGCCACCGCCGACAAGCTCGGGAGACAGTCATGAGCCAGAAGACCACGGATCGCACCGGCGCCAAGACCGGCAAGGCCCTCAAGACCGTTGACGCCAGCGCTGGCGTGAGCCGCCGCGGCCTGTTGAAGGGGGCGGCGGCGCTGGGTGGCCTTGCCGTCGGCGGGCAGGCCGTCACCGGCTTCCCGACCGTGTGGGCGCGGAACCCGATCACCCTGCGCCAGTTCGGCACCGGCGTCTCGAACCTCAACGCCATCGCCGAGAAGTGCAAGGCGGACCTCGGCATCACCCTGCAGATGACCGCGCTGGATTCGGATGCCGTGTCGCAGCGCGTGGTGACGCAGGCCAATTCCTTCGACATCGCCGACATCGAATACTGGATCTGCAAGAAGGTGTTCGCCGCCGGCACGCTGCAGCCGATGGATGTGAACAAGATCAAGTATTACGACCAGATCGTGCCGATTTTCACCACCGGCAAGCTGACCCCGGAATCCGTGGTCGCGCAGGGCACGGCGCCCAACACGGTGGGCTTCGTCGAGGGGCCGGACTCCAAGAAGTTCGCGTCCGCCCCGACCCAATGGATGACGCTGATCCCCACCATCTACAACGCCGACACGCTGGGCATCCGCCCCGATCTCGTCGGCCGGCCGATCAAGAACTGGAAGGACATTCTCGACCCCGCCTTCAAGGGCAAGACCTCGATCCTGAACATCCCGTCCATCGGCATCATGGACGCGGCGATGATCTGCGAGAGCGCCGGCATCATCAAATACGGCGACAAGGGTAACATGACAAAGGCGGAGATCGACACCACGATCGATTTCCTCATCAAGACCAAGCAGGCGGGCCAGTTCCGCGCCTTCTGGAAGACCTTCGACGAGAGCGTGAACCTCATGGCCTCGGGCGAGGTGGTGATCCAGTCCATGTGGTCACCGGCGGTGGCGGCGGTGCGGTCCAAGGGCATTCCGTGCGTCTACCAGCCGCTGGAAGAGGGCTACCGCGCCTGGGGCGGCGGGCTCGGCATCGCCAAGCACCTGAAGGGCGCGCAACTCGACGCGGCCTATGAATACATCAACTGGTACCTCTCCGGCTGGGTCGGCGCCTATCTCAACCGACAGGGCTATTATTCCGCCGTGCTCTCCACCGCCGAGAAGAACATGACGCCGGACGAATGGGCGTTCTGGATGCTCGGCCAGCCGGCCAAGACCGACATTCTCTCGCCCGAGGGCAAGGTGATGTACGCGGCCGGCGCGGTGCGCGATGGCGGCTCCTTCGAGGAGCGCATGGGTGCGGTGGCCTGCTGGAACTCGGTGATGGACGAGGACCGCTACATGGTCCGCCGCTGGAACGAGTTCATCGCCGCGTGACGTGGCTTGCCTCCAAGGGCGCCGTCATGACCGGGCTCGACCCGGCCATCCACGCCTTTGTCGGGGCGGCGGCGGCTAGACATGGATCCCCGGGTCAAGCCCGGGGATGACGGTCCACACGATTGAAGCCGCCACCGGAAGCCCCGCATGACCCTGTCCCGGATCGCACCCTATCTGCAGGCGACGCCGCTTACGCTGATCCTGGCGGCGTTCCTCGTGCTTCCGATCGCCACCATCGTGATGGTGAGCTTCTGGGACTATGACTCGATCCAGATCTTCCCGGATTTCGTCTTCACCAATTACGAGGAGACGATCACCTCGTCGGTGACGTGGAAGACCTATCTCAACACGCTGAAATACACCGTCATCGTCTGGGCGGTGACGCTGCTCGTCGGCTTCTGGGTCGCCTATTACCTCGCCTTCCACATCCGCTCGACCACGATGCAGATGGTGCTGTTTTTGGTGTGCACCATCCCGTTCCTGACCTCGAACATCATCCGCATGATCTCGTGGATTCCGTTCCTCGGCCGCAACGGGCTCTTGAACCAGACGCTGATGTCGATGGGCCTGATCGACCAGCCGCTGGAGTTTCTGCTGTTCTCGGACTTCGCGGTCGTGCTGGCGATGGTGCACCTCTACACGCTGTTCATGGTGACGCCGATCTTCAACACGCTGATGCGAATCGACCGGGCGCTGATCGAGGCGGCGCGGGATGCCGGCGCCAACGCCTTCCAGATCCTTACCAATGTCATCATTCCTCTCGCCAAGCCCGGCATCGCCATCGGATCGATCTTCGTGGTGACGCTGGTCATGGGCGACTTCATCACCGTGCGCTTCATGTCGGGGGGGCAGTCGGCCTCGGTCGGGCTGATGATGGCGAACCAGATCGCGCTGCTGCAATACCCTGCGGCGGCGGCGAATGCGGTGATCCTGCTGGTGCTGGTGCTGCTTCTGGTCGCCGCCATCCTGCGCATCGTCAACATTCGCAAGGAGCTGTGACGTGGGGGCGGGAAGGCAGCGTTTGGGGGGCATTCTTCGAGGCGAGGGCGATGCCCGGGCACCTCAGGAGGACGTGGTTCGGTTGGAGCACGTCTCCATCATGCCGAGGTGCGAGCGCGAGCGAGTCTCGAAGCACGAAGGTTCCCTCGACACGGAAACGCAGCCATGAATTCGGAAAAGCGCGGCCCCGGCTTCTACGTGCTCACGGCCTTCTTCATCCTGTTCGTGCTGTTCCTGTACGGGCCGCTGTCGACCATCTTCATCCTCTCCTTTCAGGGGCCGAATGGTGGACTGACCTTCCCGATGAACGGCGTGTCGCTGCGCTGGTTCGAGAGCCTGCTGTTCGAGCAGCAGGCGGTGGGCGATTTCGGCGGTGCGTTCTCGCGCTCGCTGGTGCTGGGCCTCATGACGATGCTGACCACGGTCGTGGTCTCGCTGCTGGCGGGGCTGGCCTTTCGCCGCCGCTTTTTCGGCAGCGGGCCGCTGTTCTACCTCACCATTGCCAGCCTGATCGTGCCCTCGATCCTGATCTCGCTCGGCATCGGCCTCGCCTTCAACGTGTTCGGGCTGGAGCCGGCCTGGTACTCCTCGGCCTTCGGCGCCCACCTCACCTGGACGCTGCCCTTCGGCCTTCTCATCATGTTCGCGGTCTTCAACCGCTTCAACCCGGCCTATGAGGAGGCCGCGCGGGACCTCGGCGCCAGCCCCTGGCAGACCTTCGCCCATGTGGTGCTGCCGATCATCCTGCCGAGCCTCGTCGGCGTCGGCCTTTTCGGCTTCACCCTGTCCTATGACGAATTCGCCCGCACGCTGATGACCTCGGGCAGCTTCAATACGCTGCCGCTGGAGATCTACGGCATGACCACCAATGTCACGACCCCGGTGCTCTATGCGCTGGGCACGGTGACGACGCTGTTCTCCATGGCGGTCATCCTCATCGCGCTGGCGACCATCGCCGTGCTGCGCAAGCGCCGCGCCCGTCGCCTCGCCGGCTGAGTTCTTCCGTAGCGGAAAGTCTCAATGGAGCAGCAACTTGCGGTCTGCCGGGCGGCTTTTCGGAACCGGATGATGTTCCGCATGTTGGTGTCGGGATAAGCCGCGTGACCGCGCGGCGTCACGCGCGGAATGAAGGCGCGGCGTCACGGGAGAGACGCCATGAACATCTGCACCACGGACCGCACCATCTGCGACCTGCTTCGGGAGGTGGCCAAGGACGAGCGCAAGCATGCGCTGACCATCAAGCTGCGCAGCGGCGACATGATCACCGCCTATGGCCCAATCGAGGTCGCCGACCGCTTCATGCTGTGCCGGCTGCACCACAATAATCATGAAGGCAGCCAGCTCATCGCGCTCGACACTATCGAGTTCATTCGCTGACCGCCAAAAGGTGCTGCGACGTCAGGCTCGCGGTGAGAGGGCGTTCCACTGTCGCGGCGCTGCGGATTTGCTAGGATGACGCAACGGCCCGCCGGGCGGGCCGGCGGTCGCCCTCGCCACGGGTGCGACAAAAACTTGCGGGAGCCCCCTATGCGAAACGTCCTTCTCCTGTCCGCCGCGCTGATCCTCGCCGCTTCCCCGGCCGTGGCGCAGGAAACGCCGCGCTCCGCCACCATGAGCTGCACGGCGGTGGGTGCGCTGGTGCAGCAGCGCGGCCAGGTGGTGTTCGACACCGGCGGCGGCGAGCTCAGCCGCGTCGTTTCCAATCCCAGCCTGTGCGACGCCGCCGACGGGGGCGCGCCGAGCTGGATTCCCTCACAGGACCAGAGCCAGTGCCTCGCCGGCTATCGCTGCCAGGAGCGCTCGGGCCACGGCAACTGAAACGGCCCGGGTGAGGGATCACGGCGCGCGTCGCGGCAGCGCGCGCTGTACCTCGCCGAGGGCGAGATCGACGGTGACGGCGAACAGCGCCACCAGCACTGTGCCCTGCAGCACGAAGGCGGGGTTGTCGCCCGACAGGCCATCGATGATGGGCGAGCCGAGGGTCAGGGCGCCCACGGTCGAGCCGATGGTGGCCGTGCCGATGCCGATCGTCACCGAGGTGCGGATGCCGGCGAGGAGGATCGGCGCGGCGAGCGGAAGCTCGATCCGCCACAGCCGGCCGGCGGGTGAAAAGCCGCTGCCGTCCGCCGCCTCCAGCACCGAGGCCGGAACGCTGCGCAGCCCCGCCATCCCGGCCCCCATCACCGGCAGCACCCCGTAAAGTACCAGGGCAAAGGCGGTCGGCAGGTCGCCATAGCCGAGGCTCGGCACCGCGAGGGCCAGCACCGCGACGGGCGGAAAGGTCTGGGCAAGCGCGCCGAGCCGGTCCAGCGTCGCCGCATAGGCGCGGCCGGAAGGGCGGGTGGCGAAGAGCGCGGCGGCAAGGCCGATGCCGATGGCGATAAGGCTCGCCGATCCCGTCAGCAGGGCGTGCGAGGCGACCAGTTCGGGAAAGGTTGCTCGGGTGTAGACGAGGCGTGTGCCCTCGGGGAACAGAAAGCCGAGATGCGGCGCCAGCGCGCCCATGCCGAAGGTCAGCCCCAGGAAGACCGCGCCGACCCCGACCACCGGCCGGCGGGCGAGGCGCCCCGCCGCACGCATTGCCCTCGCCAGGCTCACGGCCGGACCAGATCGGCGAGATCGAGAACGCCGCTCCTGCCATCGGCGAGGTGCCGTACCGGCAGCCGCGAGCGCCCCTCCGCCACCATGCGGGCCAGTGCAGTCTCCAGCGTAGCGTCCGTGTCGATCGGCTCGCCCTCCGCCGCGGGCGGGTCAGCGACATGCGCCCGGTCGCCGACCCGCAGGGCCTTCAGCCGGTTGAGCCCCAAGAGCGGCCCGCCGAAAAAGCGCGCCACCTCGTCGCTCGCCGGGTGGGTGAGCACCGAGGCTGGCGTGCCGGTTTGCAGGAGCCGCCCGTGGTGGAGCACGGCCAGCGTGCCGCAGAGGCGGATCGCCTCCTCCACATCATGGGTGACGAGAAGAATGGTGGTGCCGGTGCGCCGCTGGATGGCGATCAGGCTGTCCTGAAGCCCGCGCCGCGTCGGCGGGTCCACCGCGCCGAACGGCTCGTCCATCAGCAACAGCTCGGGCTCGGCCGCCAGCGCCCGCGCTACCCCCACGCGCTGCTGCTGGCCGCCGGACAGCTCATCGGGATAGCGACGTGCGTGAAGCCCGGGCGGCAGGCCGACGAGGTCGAGCAGTTCGGCCACCCGTTCGCCGATCCGCGCCGAGGACCAGCCCAGAAGGCGCGGCACGGTGGCGATGTTGCGCTCCACTGTCCAGTGCGGGAACAGGCCGACCGACTGGATGACATAGCCCACGCGCCGGCGCAGTTCGACCGGGGCGAGGCGGGTCACATCTTCCCCGTCGAACCGGATGCTGCCCGCGTCCACCTCCAGCAACCGATTGACCAGACGGAGCAATGTGGACTTGCCGGAACCGGAGGTCCCGACCAGCGCGCAGATCGTGCCGCGCGCGACCGATAGCGTCACGTCGTCGACGGCCTTCGCGCCGCCGAAGCTCTTGGAGACACCCTCGAACCGGATCACCGCGCGGGCCCCCGCGTGAAGAGGAGAGCAAGCCCGCGCAGGGCGGTATCGGCGAGGAGGGCGAGAGCGATGGCCGAGAGCGCGCCGAGAAGGACGAGGTCCGCCGCCGTTTGGCCCAGCCCTTGGAAAATGAAGGTGCCGAGCCCCCCGGCGCCGATCAGCGCCGCCAGCACGGCGAGGCCGATAAGCTGCACCAGCGTCAGCCGCAGCGTCTGCAGCAGCGTCGGCAGGGCGAGAGGAACCAGTGTGTGGCGGACGATCTGGCCCTCGGTCATCCCCATGCCCCGCGCCGCCTCAACGGCGGCGCCCGGCACGGCGGAAAGGCCGGCATGCACGCCGCGCGCGACCGGCAGCAGGCCGTAGAGACCCAGCGCCAGGATCGCGGGGGCGGGCCCGATTCCGGCTATCCCCAGCTGCCGGAGGGCCGGGAGAAGCGCGGTCAGCATCGTCAGCGGCCCGATGAGGAGGGCGAAAAGTGCCAGAGAGGGGATGGTCTGCACGATGTTGAGCACGGCGAACACCGGCCCGGCCCGCTGCGGCCGCCGATAGGCCAGCAGCCCGATCGCTCCCCCGGCGACGAGCGCGAGAGCGAGGCCCGCGCCGGTGAGTTGAAGATGGCGCACCAGTTCGTCCAGATAGGCCTGGTGGCGCACGGCATATTCACGCGCCAGCGACAGCTGCGACAGGTGCCCGCTGGCCAAGAGTGCGGCGAGGCCGAGCAGCGTGGCGAGGAGGGGCAGCGCCTTGTTGGCGCGGCTCGGCTCACGCTCTGCGCCGTCGGCCAGCAGGAGCAGCCCGGCCATGAACAGGGTCCAGAAACCGGCGCCGAGCGATACCCGCGTCAGCCGGCCGGCGGCAAGCCCCTGTTCGCTCGCGGCCGACCCCGCCAGCGCCAGCGACATCACCATGAGGCCGCCAGCGGCAAGGCCGATCAGTACCCGCCGAAAGCGCAGCGCAGGGCGCGCGGCGAGTGTCGCGATTACCACGAGCAGCGCCAGCAGGGCCCCAGCCCCGCCGGGGCCCGCCGCCTGCCAGAGGCTGAGAGGCGTGCCCGACTGCAGGCGATTGGGCGCCACCACGACGAAACCGCCCAGCAGGAGGGCGGCGAGGGCGATGGCGCAGATGAGCAGCGGCAGGCCATCGAGCCCGGAGCCGGCGCGCAGGAAAGGCGCCGGCTGCCGCCCGGCCGGGCTTCTCACCCGAGCAGCCCCTGCGCTTTCAGATAGCCCTCGGCGACGGAGCGGGCGTCGAGCCCTTCAAGCTGGACCTGCGCGTTCAATTGCTGAAGTGTCGGCAAGGTGAGGCCGGCAAAGGCCGGCGCGAGCAGCGCGGCGATCTGGGGATAGGCGTCGAGCACCGCTTTGCGGATCACCGGCGCCGGCTGATAAACCGGCTGCACATGCTTGGTGTCCGCCATCACCTTGAGGTCGAGCGCCGCGATGGCGCCGTCGGTTCCATAGACCATGGCGGCATTGACGCCAGACGTGCCTTCCGCCGCCGCCTTGATGGTCGCGGCGGTGTCGCCGCCGGATAGGACGAGCAGCTGGTCGCCGGACAGCGTGAAGCCGTAGGCGTCCTGGAAGGCGGGGAGCGCCGCCGCGCTTTCCACGAACTCGGCCGAGGCGGCAAGTTTCACATCGTCGGCCTGCTTTGCCCAGCGGGCGAAATCCTCCAGCGTCGCCAGCTTCTCGCGCGCCGCCACATCGCCGCGCACCGCGATGCCCCAGGTGTTGTCCGCCGGCGCCGGTGCCAGCCAGACAAGAGCGTTCGCGGCATCGAGATCCCGCGCTTTCGCATAGGCCTCGCCGGCGTTCTTCCATAGCGGGTCGTCGGCCATGCTGAAGAAGAAGCCCGCATTGCCGGTATATTCCGGGTAGATGTCGATTTCGCCCGCCAGCAGCGCGGTGCGCACAATCTTGGTGGGGCCGAGCTGCAGCCGACGGGTCAGCGGGATGCCGGCGTGCTCCAGCACCAGCGCGATGATGTTACCGAGCACGGCGCCCTCGGTGTCGATCTTGGAGCTGACGACCACGGGAGCGGCGGCCTTCGCCGGAGCGCCGGCCAAAAGCGCCGCAGCCGTGAGCGAACCGAGGAGGCAACGGCGGCTGATGGCTGTTATCATGAGGTCTCCCGGAGCATTGATGTTCGTCGTGATGCTGCCGACAGAAGCGGGCGGCGGACGGGATTGTTCCAATATCTGACCCGCATGAAAAGCGTCATCTGTCGCCGGTGGTCCTTCGGGAGGGATCGGCGCTGTCCACGGCCCGTGTCGCCGGCTATGCCGCATCGTTCCTGCCGCTGGTTAGCAGGAGCGGCGGAGGCGCGCGATGAACGGTTGCGACAGTGGCCGCACTGCCGACTGGAAGGCAACACGTGTTCATCCGGTTCGATTGGGACTAAGCGTGAGCACGTCTGGGAGGGGCGGCGGCGGCGGGGCCGCGTTCGACGACCTTCTAGGGCGCCGATGCGAGGCACGGGTCCAGTACGACATGATGTGCGTCGACCCGGCTATAGCCGCCGCCAAACACCATGACATCGCCGCGTTTGAGATCATTGGCGCTATAGGTGACGCACATCACTTGCACCTGCGCGGGCGCACACATCAGCAGATAGGCCATTACTCCGTCGGAATGAACGCCGGTGATCGCCCCCTCGATGCCGAGCGTGATGCGGTCATCGGTCTTGGGCGCCCGGTCCGCCCAGTGGCCCAGCGTGTCGCAGGTGGCCAGCGTCTCGGGATAGGCCTCTCCCGGCCTGAACGGCCCTGCGGGATCGCAACAGCCTTCCTCTGCGGGCGCGTTTGTCACCAGTGCCAGAATAAGGGCCGGGATCGCCAGAAGCGCACGTGATGCCATCTCGTCCTCCGTGTGCGGATCGTCATCGCACGGGTGAACGGGGGAGGCCAGCCAGAGCACTGCGGACGGCGGTTGGCCGCGCCCTGCGGAGGCCCGCCCAAGACGCTGCGGGCGGGCCTCCTTTAGAAAGGGCTCAGCCCTTCATCTTCTGCAGCGCCTGGGCGCAGCCGACCGACATCTCCTTGGTATGTGCCTTGAGGCACTTCATGATCCGGCCACCGCCGGGCTGGACGGCAGGGCAGAGCCTCTGGATATCGGCCTGGCAGTATTTGACGAGATCGTTCTGCTGCGCCTGTGCGGCATTGCCGGCCGCGAGGGCCATGAACAGCGACAGTCCCATGATGATAGCGCGCATGTAGGCTTCCTTTCCCGGGTGGAATTTTTTCCGCGTGGCAGCCGCGAACATAGACGTTCCACGCGGGCTGGTGGATGGCGAAGTTTGGCCGCTTCGCCGCCGCGCGGTTGCCGTCGGGAGGAGGGACGAGCGCGCGCAACAGGAAACACTTGGCCGGTTGGGGCGTTCTCCACGGGTCTGCGCGGGCAGAACCCCCGCGAATCTCCAGCCTCATCGGATCATGAGACATGCGCGCCGAGCCTGACGCCCGCCTTCGGATCGGCTATCACGCCTCGCATGAGCAGTTCGCCCCGAGCGCGCTTCTGGACTGCGTGCGCGAGGCTGAGCAGGCGGGCTTTTCCGCCGCCATGTGTTCGGATCATTTCGCGCCGTGGAGCGAGCGCCAGCCGCATTCCGGCTTCGCCTGGAGCTGGCTCGGCGCGGCACTGGCGACGACCTCGCTGCCGTTCGGCGTCGTCACTACCCCCATCGGCCGGCGCTACCACCCGGCCATCACCGCGCAGGCGGCGGCGACGCTGGCGGAGATGTTCCCCGAGCGATTCTGGATGGCGCTCGGTTCCGGCGAGGCGCTGAACGAGCGCGTGACCGGCAGGCGCTGGCCGGCCAAAGCCGAGCGCGACGCCCGCCTGATGGAGGCGGTCGACATCATGCGTGCGCTTTTCGCCGGCGAGACGGTGAGCCGGCGCGGCGGGCTGATCGATGTCGAGGAAGCGCGCCTCTACACCCGCCCCGCGACACCGCCGCTCTTCATCGCCGCTGCGCTGACGCCGGAGACCGCCCGCAGGGCTGGGGGATGGGCGGATGGCCTCGTCACCATCAACCAGCCGCTGGACAAGCTGCGGGCCATTGTCGACGCCTTCCACGATGGCGGTGGCGCTGGCAAGAAGCTGATTCTGCAGGTCCATCTCTCCTATGCCGGCAGCGAGGAGGAGGCCCGCGCCAACGCGCATGACCAATGGCGCTTCAACACGCTGACCTCGTCCGTGGCGGCCGAGCTGAAGCTGCCCGAGCAGTTCGATGCCGCCACCCGCCATGTGCGGGCGGAGGATCTCGATGAGAGCATCCTGATCTCGGCCGATGCCGGCTGGCATGCCGCGCGGCTGGCCGAATTCGCCGAACTCGGTTTCCGCGACATCTACCTTCACAATGTCGGGCTAAACCAGCGGGCGTTCATCGAGGCGTTCGGTGCCCTCGTGCTTCCCCAGTTGCGGGGCGGGGCCTGACCAAACCTTAGGGAGGCGCGGATGGCGCAGGCACAGTGGTGGCAGCGCGGAATTTTCTATCAGGTCTATCCCCGCTCGTTTCAGGACACGAATGACGACGGCATCGGCGATCTCGACGGTATCCGTGTGCGCCTCGACTATCTGGTCGGGCTTGGCATCGACGCGGTATGGATCTCGCCGATCTTCCCCTCGCCCATGGCCGATTTCGGCTATGACGTCGCTGATTATCGCGGCATCGACCCGATGTTCGGCGACTTCAGCGCCTTTGATCGCCTGATTGAGGAAGCGCACGCCCGCCGCCTCAAGATCGTGCTCGACTTCGTGCCGAACCATACGTCGGACCAGCACCCCTGGTTCGTGGAGAGCCGCGCCTCGCGCGATAATCCCCGGCGCGACTGGTATATCTGGCGCGATCCCGCCCCGGATGGCGGGCCGCCGAACAATTGGATGAGCAATTTCGGTGGACCGGCCTGGACCCATGACCCCGCGAGCGGGCAATATTACTACCACGCCTTCCTGACGCAGCAGCCGGACCTGAACTGGCGCAACCCGCAGGTGCGCGCGGCCATGCACGACGTGCTGCGCTTCTGGATGGCGCGCGGGGTCGATGGCTTCCGGGTCGACGTGATCTGGCACCTGATGAAGGACGCCGATTTCCGCGACAACCCGCCCAACCCGGAATACGGGCCCGGCGACCCCGATATCCGCCGCTTCCTGCAGACCCACTCGACGGACCAGCCGGACGTTCATTCGATCATCGCCGAACTGCGCGGGGTGATTGACGAGTATGACGACCGGGTGCTGATCGGCGAGATCTACCTGCCGATCGACCGGCTCGTGACCTATTACGGCGAGAATCTTGGGGGCGCGCATCTGCCGTTCAATTTCCAGCTCATCCATGCCGGCTGGAGCGCGCCTCGCCTCGCCGAACTGATCGCCGAGTATGATGCGGCCCTGCCGGAAGGTGGCTGGCCAAACTGGGTGCTGGGCAATCATGACCAGTCGCGCATCGCCTCGCGCATCGGTGCGCGGCGGTCGCGGGTCGCGGCCATGTTGCTGCTCACCCTGCGCGGTACGCCGACCATGTATTACGGCGACGAGATCGGCATGGAGAACGTGCCGATTGCCACCGAGGACGCGCAGGACCCGTGGGAGAAGAACGAGCCGGGCCTCGGCCTCGGCCGCGATCCCCAGCGCACGCCGATGCAGTGGGACACCTCGCCCAATGCCGGGTTCACCAATGGCCGGCCGTGGCTGCCGCTGGCTGCCGACAGCGCCACCCGCAACGTCGCTGTGCAGTTGGAACAGCCCGCCTCGCTGCTCGGGCTCTACCGCGAACTCATCGCCCTGCGCCGCGCCCATCCCGTGCTGCACGCCGGCACCTATCGCAAGATCACCGCGCTGGGCGACGTGCTGGTCTTCCTGCGCGAGAGCGCGGAGGAATGCGTGCTGGTCGCGCTTAATCTCGCCGGAACGGCGCAGGACGAAATCCCCCTGCCGCCCGGTACTTATGGGCGGGTGCTGCTTTCCACCGGGCGCGACCGCGAGGAGAGGGTGGAAGGCCACCTCTCCCTGCGCCCGCATGAGGGGGTGATCGTCGCGCTGGACGCCCGGTCCTAAAGCTCCGTGCGCCGGAAGGCATAGTCGAGCCCGCCCATGCGGAACCAGCGATAGCCATAGGGCTCCAGCGTGATGGCGTGCCGGCCCTTGCCGTCGGCCTCGCTATGACTGTCCGACAACAGGTTGACGAGCCGGTTCGGCTCGCCTTCCGGTGCCGCCAGCGAGAAGCGGACGCTCACGCCCTCCGGGTGGAAGTTGTGCAGGAACACGGCGACGTTGTTGCGCCATTCATAGCGCAGGCACAGCACCGCGTCGTGGCCGACATCGACGATCTCGAAGGCGCCCCAGCCGATTTCCTGCGTCTCCTGGCGCGTGCGGATCATGCGTTCCATCCAGTTGAGGAAGGATTGCGGATCGCGGCGCTGGTCGGCGACGTTCACCTCCTCATAGGCATAGGCACCCTCCGCTATGACCGGCAGATAGGTCTTCTCGGCGGCGCTGAAGCCGGCTTGCGGCTCGTTCGACCACTGCATGGGCGTGCGGGCGCAATAGCGCTCCGGCAGGCCGAGATCGTCGCCCATGCCGATTTCGTCCCCATAGCGCAGCACCGGCGTGCCGGGGAGCGAGAGCATGAGGCTGTAGGCCAGTTCCATCATCCGGCGGTCGCCCTTCAGCATGGGGGCAAGGCGGCGGCGGATGCCGCGGTCATAGAGCTGCATCGACTTGTCCGGCCCGAACGCCTGGAACACCTCCTCGCGCTGCGCCGGCGTCAGCCGGCCGAGGTCGAGCTCGTCATGATTGCGCAGGAACAGGCCCCACTGTGCCGTGGCGTAGTCCGGCCGCGTGGCATTGAGCGCCTTGACGAGTGGCTTCATGTCGGCGCTCGCCAGCGCATAGAACAGCGACTGGTTGACCTGGAAGTTGAACATCATGTGCATGCGGTCGCCGTCTTCGCCGAAATATTTCTTGTCGTCCTCGGGAAGGATGTTGGCTTCCGCGAGAATGATGGCGTCGCCTCGCCGCCACTGCAGGAACTCGCGGAAGGTGCGCAGCATGTTGAAATGCTCGACCGGCTTCCCGTCGGTATCCGCGCCCTTTTCCGCGATCACGAAGGGCACCGCGTCCATGCGGAAGCCGGAGACGCCGAGTTCCAGCCAGAACCCCATGATGCGCAGGATTTCCGCCTGCACGTCCGGGTTTGCGGTGTTGAGGTCCGGCTGGAAGTCGTAGAAACGGTGGAAATAATATTCCTTAGCCGCCTTATCATAGGTCCAGGTGGTCTTTTGCACGCCGGGAAAGACCATGCCTTCATTGGCGTTCTTCGGCTTGGTTTTTGACCAGACATACCAGTCTCGATGGGGCGACTGCGGGTCGGAACGGGCGGATTTGAACCAGGGGTGCTGGTTCGAGGTGTGGTTCACCACCAGGTCGATCAGCACCCGCATGCCGCGCTGCTTGGCAGCATGCGTGAACTCGACGAAATCGCCGAGCGTGCCATAGCGCGGATCGACGCCGTAATAATCGGCGACGTCATAGCCGTCATCCCGCCCCGGAGAGACCTGAAACGGCATGAGCCAGATGGCGGTGACGCCGAGCCCGTGCAGATAGTCCAGCCGGCGCATCAGGCCACGGAAGTCGCCGACGCCGTCTCCATTTGAGTCCATGAAGCCTTCCACGGAGAGGCAATAGACGATGGCGTTCTTGTACCAGAGGTCGGTGATCACGCGCGCGCTCCCGTTGAGATACCGCGGGCGCAACGCCTCATGCGGCGCAAGCGTTCCTCTCGGCGGGGCAGCCGACGTCCCGGTCACCGACCAGGCGGCGCTAAAAGAATTTTCCGGAGGTTCCGATGGTGCTGCGAGAGAGGATTGAACTCTCGACCTCTCCCTTACCAAGGGAGTGCTCTACCACTGAGCTACCGCAGCGCCGGGGTGTTGGTGGGACGGCCACCAAGGCGCGGGGACGTTTGCCACAGCGCGCCGGCCGGCGCAAGCGCCCGCCACGCAATTCCACCGCTGCCTGTGCATGCCGGGCGCAAACCGTGGTGCCGGATCTCGCCGGCGCGCCCCCTTCGCGCCTCGGGCGACCCTTTCGTCTGGCATGGCTGCACGATAATTCTGGGGACAGCGGCAGGGGTGAAAGGTCATGGCGGTGGCGAGGGGCGGTGGCCCGCTTCCGCCCGGACCCGTGGGAGGCAATTGGATGAGCGGCCAGGAAGAAGCGGCCCGCGCCGAAAGGCTGGCGGCGGCGCTGCGCGCCAATCTCGCCCGTCGCAAGCAGCAGGCGCGCGGCCGCAAGGATTCTCCAGCGCCGCCGCAGGATCTGCCGGAGGCGGCGCAAAATCTGCCAGAGGCGCAGCAAGAGCGGCCGGAGACGACGCGCACGGCGCCGGGCCTCTCGGGCGCCGCGCCGCCGCTGGATCTGCCGTCGCTCCCCGCCACTCCCGCCCGGCCGGGCGGCAAGGACTGAGTGCGCGCGTTGTCGCGCCCGGCGACACGCGGTAGAGATTGACGGGAATTGACAGTGGGACGCCACGAATCGGCCCCATCGTCCAGACATGCCGCTGCCGACAGGCGCCGGACGCGACACCGTTCCGGGCACGGACCGTTCGCGCCCTCTGTCGCGCGCTGAAGGAGTATCGAACTTCATGGACCGCATCCGTATCGTCGGCGGCAACCCGCTCAACGGGACGATCCCGATTTCCGGCGCCAAGAACGCCGCCCTGCCGCTGATGATCGCCGGCCTGCTGACCGACGAGAAGCTGGTGCTGGAGAATGTCCCGCGCCTCGCGGACGTGTCGCAGCTCCAGCGCATCCTCGGCAATCACGGCATCGACATCACCGTGAACGGCAAGCGCCGGGGCGACGATGCCTATGCCGGCCAGACGCTGGAAATCGACGCGCGGGTCATCGTGGACACCACCGCGCCATATGAGCTGGTCTCGAAGATGCGGGCGAGCTTCTGGGTCATCGCGCCGCTGCTGGCCCGCATGGGCGAGGCCAAGGTGTCGCTGCCGGGCGGCTGCGCCATCGGCACGCGGCCGGTGGATTTCCACCTCGACGCGCTGCGCGCGCTGGGGGCTGAGATCGAGATCGATGCGGGCTATGTGCTCGCGCGCGCTGCGAAGGGCCTCAAGGGCGCGCGGATCGTGTTCCCCAAGGTTTCAGTCGGCGCCACCCATACGGCGCTGATGGCCGCCAGCCTAGCCGAGGGCGAGACGGTCATCGAGAACGCCGCGCGCGAGCCGGAGATCGTCGACGTCGCCGACTGCATCAACGCCATGGGCGGGCGGATCGAGGGACAGGGCACCTCGACCATCCGCATCGTCGGCGTGCCGCGCCTCAAGGGTGCCCGCCACTGCGTGCTGCCGGACCGCATCGAGACCGGCACCTATGCGATGGCGGTGGCGATGACGGGCGGCGACGTGCTGCTGTCCGGCGCGCGGGCCGATCTGCTCGACACGGCGCTGGACACGCTGCGCGAGGCGGGCGCGGAAATCACCGTCTCCAATGAGGGGCTGCGGGTAAAGCGCAATGGGGCCGGCATTTCCCCAGTCAATGTGACCACCGCGCCGTTCCCGGGCTTTCCCACCGACCTGCAGGCCCAGCTGATGGCGCTGACCACGCGGGCGGGCGGCACCTCGCGCATCACCGAGACCATCTTCGAAAACCGCTTCATGCATGTGCAGGAACTCGCCCGGCTTGGCGCGCGCATCCATCTGGATGGCGAAACCGCCACCATCGAGGGCGTCGAGCGGCTTAAGGGCGCGCCTGTCATGGCGACCGATCTGCGCGCCTCGGTGTCCCTGGTGATCGGCGCGCTCGCCGCCGAAGGCGAGAGCATGATCCACCGGGTCTACCATCTCGATCGCGGCTTCGAGCGGCTGGAGGAGAAGCTCTCCGCCTGCGGCGCCGAGATCGAGCGGCTGGCTGGCTGAACCGCGCGCTTACGCACTGTCACCCGGCCCCTTGTCGACAAGGCCTTGCGGCGCCATCTGGGCGTCACAGGATGTGGCGGAGATGACAAAATGGCCGGGCTGAAGCTGGTGGCGCTCGATAGCGAGGATCTGGCGGTCCTCTCGGTTCATCTGCAGGACGCCGTAGTCGCTGTGGCGGACATGGCCTTTCTGCCGAAAGAGCGGCGCTTCGTGCTGCTGGCCAACCGATTCGACTGGGAGAAGTTGATCCAGGCCGAGGCGATGGCCGATGCCGACGCTCCGCTCGGTGCGGCGGCCGCGGCGGCCGGCCCCTGCGTGAGACGTCGGTCGGGGCTCCGCTTCGAGCGCGTCCTGCGGGCGCGGGTGCGTGGAATCGACCTGAAGATGAAGCAGGGCGTGCTCAACCTGCTGGCGCTCCATTTCGAGGAGACCGACGCGCCGTCGGGAATGGTCACTTTCCTGTTCTCGGGAGGCGGCGAAGTGCAGCTCGATGTCGAATGCATGGAAGCGGGGCTTGAGGACCTCGGTCCCGCCTGGGACGCCAAGGGAACGCCCTGCCACGAGGCCGAGTGAGGCGTCGCGCCGGCGGCCTGTCGACCCAAGGGCATGGCCGGGGCGTTACGGAATGCGCTTGTCTTCGGCGAGCGCGGTTGCGATAGGACAAGCCGACATCGGTGCCCGCGCGCCTGCGCGGTCTCGCGCCTGCCGCGCTTGCGTGGCGGCCGGGCCCGCAGGACCCTGACGCGCCGATCCCGACATGCAGGACGCCGACCCGCAGGACCACGATATGCCGCTTCGCCTCGACACACGCTCGCCCGATTTTACGGAACGCTTCCGCGCCTTCCTCGGCACCAAGCGCGAGGTGTCGGCGGATGTCGCGCAGGCGGTGGCGAAGATCGTCGAGGAAGTGCGCCACCACGGTGACGCGGCGCTGATTTCCCTTTCCAAGACCTTCGACCGCGTCGATCTCGGCGCGCTGGGCATCCGCGTGACCGACGACGAAATCGCGGCGGCCGTCGAGGCATCCGATCCGGCGACGCGCGAGGCGCTGGCCTTCGCCCATGGCCGAATCCGCTCCCACCATCAGCGCCAGCTTCCGACGAGCGGGCGCTATGTCGACGCCGCCGGCGTCGAGCTCGGCCATCGCTGGACGGCGGTGGACGCGGTGGGGCTCTATGTGCCCGGCGGCACGGCTGCCTACCCCTCTTCCGTGCTGATGAACGCCGTGCCGGCCAAGGTGGCGGGCGTGAAGCGCCTCGCCATGGTGGTGCCGGCCCCCGATGGCGTGCTGAACCCGCTTGTGCTCGCCGCCGCCGATCTCGCCGGGGTCGACGAGGTGTACCGCGTGGGCGGGGCGCAGGCGATTGCCGCGCTCGCCTACGGGACGGAAACGATTGCCCCGGTGGCCAAGATCGTCGGGCCCGGCAACGCCTATGTGGCGGCGGCCAAGCGCCATGTCTTCGGCACGGTGGGCATCGACATGGTGGCCGGCCCTTCCGAGGTGCTGGTGATCGCCGACGGCGAGCAGAACCCGGACTGGATCGCCGCCGACCTGCTCGCCCAGGCCGAGCACGACACCGCCGCCCAGTCGATCCTGATGACCGACGATGCCGCCCTGGCCGAGGCGGTGATTGCGGCTGTCGAGCGTCAGCTTGCCACCCTTCCGCGCCGCGACATCGCGGCGAAGAGCTGGGCGGAGTTTGGCGCGGTGATCCTGCTCGCCAACCTCGATGAGGCGCCGGCGCTGGCCAACCGCCTCGCGCCCGAGCATCTGGAAATCATGGCGGCCAATGCCGAGGCGCTGGCGGACGCGATCGACCATGCGGGGGCGATTTTCCTCGGCGCCCATACGCCCGAGGCGATCGGCGACTATGTCGGCGGCTCCAACCATGTGCTGCCCACCGCGCGTTCCGCGCGCTTCTCCTCGGGTCTCGGCGTGCTCGACTTCATGAAGCGCACCTCGATCCTCAAATGTGGGCCGGAGCAGCTTCGCGCGCTCGGTCCGGCGGCGATCGCGCTCGGCGAGGCGGAGGGGCTCAGTGCCCACGCCCGCTCTGTCGCGATCCGGCTCAACCTCTGACGGGGGCCCGATGGCCGGGGATGACCCCTATGCGCAGACCCGCCGCCTGGCCGCGGTGACGCTGGACGGCGCTTCGATCGGCCGTTCCAATGTCGATGTTGAGCATGAACGCGCCGTAGCCATCTATGATCTTCTGGCCGAGAACAGCTTCGCGCCGCTGGGCGACACGGCGCCCGGTCCCTACCGACTTGCCATCTCGCTGAGCGAGGGGCGCCTGGTGCTCGACGTCACCCGCGAGGACGGCGCGCCGGTCGCGCAGCACCAATTGTCGCTCAGCCCGCTGCGGAGGGTTGTGCGCGACTATTTTCTGGTCTGCGAGAGCTATTATTCCGCCATCCGCACGTCCAGTCCCTCGCAGATCGAAGCCATCGACATGGGGCGGCGCGGCCTGCACAACGAGGCCTCCGAACTGCTGCGCGAGCGGCTGAAGGACAAGATCGCCCTCGATTTCGGCACGGCCCGGCGCCTGTTCACGCTGGTCTGCGCCCTGCACTGGAAAGGCTGAGCGTGGCCGCGCCCGGCACCGTCGAGGGTGCGGCGGCCGGCCCCGGCCGCGCCCCCCGCCAGGAGCGGCCGCAATCGGTTCTGTTCATGTGCGGGCAGAACAGCGTGCGCTCGCCGATGGCGGCGGTGCTGGCGCGGCATCTGTTCGGCCGCTCGCTCTATGTCGGCTCGGCCGGCGTGCTCAAGGGCGAGACCGACCCCTTCGTGACCGCCGCCATTGACGAAGTGGGGCTCGACCTTTCCCGCCACCGGCCGCAGACTCTGGAGGAGTTGGAGGAGAATGAGGGCCTCGGCTTCGACCTTGTCATTACCCTTTCCCCCGACGCGCATCACCGCGCGCTGGAGCTGACCCGGACGAACGCCATCGACGTGGAATACTGGCCGACGCCCGACCCGACGGTGGTCAGTGGCAATCGCGAGCAGCGTCTCGACGCCTATCGCGGCGTGCGCGACGAGCTTGAGCGCCGGATCCGCACCCGCTTCCGGCCGCGATGAGCGGATGGGGAAGATCGCGAAAAGCGTTCAACTTTGGCCGGACATGTTCTAGCGTGCCGGCGAATTGGACCGCCGGGTTGCCGGCGGAAAAGGAGTGACTGCGTGAGCGCCCGCCCGAAACTGGTGCTGGCCTCGGGCTCGCCGCGTCGTCTGGCGCTGCTCGCCCAGGCCGGAATCGAACCCGATGCCCTGCTGCCGGCCGATATTGACGAGACGCCGGAGCGCGGCGAGCTTCCCCGCCGGCTGGCGCTGCGGCTGGCGCGCGAGAAGCTCGACGCCTCCGATGCGCGCCGCCGGACGCTGGGCGAGCATGAGGGCGCCTTCCTGCTCGCCGCCGACACGGTGGTGGCGGTGGGCCGGCGCATCCTTCCCAAGCCCGATGTCTCGGAAGAGGCGGCCGAGTGCCTGCGCCTGCTCTCGGGCCGCGCCCATCGCGTCTATACCGGGCTTGCGCTGATGACGCCGAAGGGTGGCATTCGCACGCGCCTGGTCGAGACGAGGGTGCGCTTCAAGCGGCTCTCGCGCGAGGAGATGGAGGCCTATCTCGCGGCCCGCGAATGGGAAGGCAAGGCCGGCGGCTACGCCATTCAGGGCCTCGCCGGCGTGTTCGTGGTCAAGCTGGTGGGGTCCTACACCAATGTGGTCGGCCTGCCGCTGGCGGAGACGGTGGCGCTGCTCTCCGGCGAGCGTTTCCCGGTCTATCAGCGCTGGGGCCACCCGGAATGAACGCCAGCAGCCCTCCCGCAGCCGGCGGCAAGCCCTGCCCGATCTGCGGCAAGCCGATGGTGGAGAAATACAAGCCCTTCTGCTCCGCCCGCTGCGCCGATATCGACCTGCACCGCTGGCTCACCGGCGCTTATGCCATTCCCGTCACCGAAAATGACGACGAGGATGGCGACGAGCCGTCCCTCGCCCCGAAGCCACCGCGCGAGGACTGAGGGGGCAGGTAGCGCGCGGGAGGGCAGAGACGGTGAGGGACCCTGCCTCGTCCCGACGTCGCCCTGCACGTTCTGAGGACCCGCCGGGATGGAACGGCCGCTCTGGCCACTCGCTCCCGTCCGTTGGGGAGCACGCAGACGCACGCAGGACCCTCCCTCGCCGCCGGACGACCTTGGAGCCTGTTTGACATCGCTCCCGCTGGTGCCATGCCGGAATGGCACCAGGCTGTACGCGAGAACGCTACGGTATTGGCAGGTTTAGTCCGGCTCTTGCCTCCGGTTGCGGCCGGGATGGCAGTTTCCCAAGGGAATGTCCAAACAGGCTCTCATGAGGGCCGAGCCGAGGGGGGCGCCATGATTGACGACGCTGACGCCGCGCCCGGGCTTCCCTTCGGTTCCGCCTTGCCGTGGGGAAGGCTGTTCCGGGCTGGACCGGCCGTTTCCAGACAGCAAGCCGGCCCTCTGCCGCTCGCCGGCAACGTGGCGGCCGGGTGAATGTTGCGGCCGGGCGGGTATTGCCACTAGGTGTTCATTCCCGGCATTTAAAGGATTGGATCGAGGATGAATCTCTCCGGCTGTGAAGTCCAGCATCTGAAGCGGGGGAGGCGCTGGCGGGTCTCCTGCGCCCTTCAGCCCGGTTCGCCCCACCGATCCTAAGGCCGCCGCCCGACGACGTGCGGGCGGCATGCGCGATCAGGATTGGGGAAAGCCGGAATTTCCCTTTCCGTAGATATGGACAGGGCGCGGCCAAGACCCTATAACCCGCCCGCTCCGCATGGCCTTCAAGCCATTGCCGGCTACGCCCAGGTAGCTCAGTTGGTAGAGCATGCGACTGAAAATCGCAGTGTCGGCGGTTCGACTCCGTCCCTGGGCACCATTTCCTCCCTATCGGGTGGGATCAGACCCTATCATATAGCATCATATCCCACTGTTTCCATTGGAAAATTCGTGGCGGGACGGTCTCATTTAGTGGCTCTTAGCGTCACGTCCGATCACTGCATGTCACGAATTTGTTGGCCTTGATGTTGGCCCCAAGCTGCGCTCTGTTGGCCTCAGAAGCCAACAGGATGGTGGCGATATGCCTTTGTCTGACACATCGTGCCGCGCCGCCAAACCTGCGGATCGCGAATACAAGCTCTCCGATGGGGGCGGGCTCTATCTCCTCGTAAAGCCAAACGGCACAAGGCTTTGGAACCAGGCCTACCGTTTCGCGGGGAAGCAGAAGAAGCTCTCCCATGGCGCCTATCCCTTGATTTCGCTGGCAGATGCCCGCGGGCTGCGTGACGACGCCAAGAGGCTGTTGGCCTCGGGTGTGGACCCCGGGGCCAACAAACGGGTTCAGCGGCTGGAAGCGGCGACCTCTGCCGGCGACACGTTCGGCATCATCGCCGACGAGTACCTTGCCCGGCTGGAGGATCAGGGCGCAGCCAAAGCGACGGTGACGAAAAATCGCTGGATGCTCACGGACCTCGCGGGGCCCGCGCTGGGGCTGAGGCCGATATCGGAGATCACTCCGGCGGAGATCCTTGCCCTGCTCCAGCAGATCGAGCGCAGCGGCCGCCGCGAGACGGCCCGCCGGCTGCGCAGCGTGATCGGCACCGTGTTCCGCCTGGCCGTGGCGACCCTGCGCGCCAAGGACGACCCTACCCAGCCGCTCAAGGGGGCCTTGAAGGCGCCCAAGGTGCGCCACAGGGCGGCGATCACCGACGAGAAGAAGCTTGGCGCCCTACTCGCCGCGATCGACGACTATGACGGCTGGCCGACGTTGCGCTGCGCGCTTCAATTCGCGGCCCTGACGTTCACCCGACCGGGCGAGGTGCGTGGGGCAACCTGGGACGAGATCGCGCTCGACGCCGCCGTCTGGCGCATCGACGGCAAGCGCACCAAAGTTCGCCGCCCCCACGAAGTGCCACTGTCCCGCCAAGCCATCGACGTGCTGCGCGAGGTCAAAGAGGTGGCGAGGGCGAGCAAGCTGGTTTTCCCGTCCATCCGGTCGAACGCGCGCCCGCTATCCGAGAACGCCATGAACTCGGCGCTCCGCCGGCTGGGGTTCACCCAAGACGAGATGACAGCCCACGGGTTCCGCGCGGCGGCGAGTTCGATCCTGAATGAGAGGGGCTATCGGGCCGATGTGATCGAGGCCGCGCTCGGCCACCAGGAGAAAAACGAGATCCGGCGAGCCTACAATCACGCGACCTACTGGCCTGAACGCACCGAGCTGATGCAGGCTTGGGCGGATCATCTCGACAGCATGAAAGGCGCAGGATGATGGGGAAGGATGGGGGCGGTTCCGTTTCTCCCTTGGCGGAACTGTTTGCCGCGCGCGACGTGCTCAACGAGCACGATCTCCGGGTCCTGAAAGGTGTTGCCGCGATTACCGGTGTCGATGTCGCCAAGCTGCGCGCTGACTTCGAAAGGGGCGGGCCATTGGCCATTGCCCTCGGGCGGCTCCTGGGCATCGGACGGCTTTTGTCGAAACGAGCCCCCGGCCGGCCTCGAAATAGTTTGAAGAATGCCGCGCTGGCTCACAATGTGGTCACTGAGCTTATGGAGAACGGAGCCAGTCGGGCTGAAGCTATACGACGCGCACCCGCCGAACTATCACGTCTCGGAGTGAACAACGGCCGTAATCCGCCGGGGCTCTACAGCACGAAGCAGATTATGCGTCTTCTGGACCGGTATCCCGAAATTTGGCTGGATCCCCCCGATCAGCAGGGACATTAATTGGGGCGGCTTTTATTGTCCCATACCGCCTGATTTTCTCAGCCTCGACGGGATATTTGTCGATAGGAGAAGATCGAAATGCGGGCGACATCTGCCTCTGATCAAGCGCGACCTGCTGCATGCTCCGTCGCGGACGGTGCACGTTATGTCGGAATTTCGGAGCCGACTCTCTGGCGAATGCTACGCCACGGCCAGGTGACACGTCTAAAGCTTCGCGGCCGGACGCTCGTCCGCTACGCTGATCTGGACAACTTACTCGATCCGCAAGCGCATTCCTCCAATCCGGAGGGCGCGCAGTGAGGCTCGACAACCCGCATCCTGACAGTTTCCTATATTTCGCGGCGCGTCTGCGCGAAGATGAGACGCTGTGCCGCGTCAGTCCCGACCTTCTGATCGCAAAGCATTGTTTTACGGCGCGCGGTGCGGGAGTTGTCAAACACGCCGCCGTTGAAAATTTCCAGCAGCGTGAGGCGATCTATACTTCTTCGTATCTGCAGGGAGCACAGAAGCGCGACGAAGCCCTTGATATGTCCAACCCGGCCGTGCGGTTCCTCGCCGAAACATGCGGCTCCTACGCTTCCCTGCTCCAAGCGCGGGCCGAGCCGGCGCCGGAGATACGGCGAGGCGCTGATGGATGGCGGCCGACTTGGCAAACAGTTGACGGCATCGTCTTCGGCGCTTGGCTCGCCACGGGCGCAGAGAGTTGCTCCAGCGCGGCGCAGCTCCTCAACTCCGAACCCCCACGCTTCGAGCGGCTCGGAGGTCGCGTTGGCAGGTGTGCGGTGCACCGGTCTCTTGAGCGCGAAATATCCCGCTTCGCCCGCAATTCTCCGCTTGGCCACGAGATTACGTTCTGGACCGCCGCCGCGCTTGTGCAGATTTCCGAGGTGCGCGCGGCACTCGCCGTCTGGAAGCGACTCCATGTGGAAAAGGGACGCAACACCGTCGGCGCTTACTGGCGGGGATTGAGGCTCGACGGCCGGTTGTTCGAGATGAAGACTGCCGCGGAGGAGGCCGAATTGATCGCCAGCACCGGCCTTCGCCAGGAGGCCGAGGCGTCGGCATGGGTCATTCATGGCCGCGTGCTCGCGCACCTGATGAAGGTGGCTGCGGAGCGACACGTGATCGAACAGCGGCAAAAACCGGCCGAAGTATCGAACGCATGGCCGAGTTAGCCTCGGGCAGAGGTGCAATCCCTATGCAAACGTCGCGAACCGAAACTTCCGTCCTCCTCATTACCCACGCTGCCGCAGCGCTCGGTGTCTCGACATCCGCGATCCGGGAGTGGCGACGCAATCAGGCGCTCGATGCTGCTGACCTCGATGGACGCCAGGCCGTGACGGCGGCCAGCGTCCGAGAATTGGCACAGGAGCTCGCGGCACGGCGGGCGGTCGCAAAACGCCGACGCGAGCAGCGCCGGCGGCCCGAGCGCCCCCATCTGCGCCTTGTCGTCGACAACACCTGAAATGGATCGGCCGGCGGCTCCTGCACGAGCGCACCGGCCGGAAAGGCATTCGAATGAACGCGAGAAGTATAGGCCCGGGCAGCGCGAGCACGCAACCTTCGACTTCAACGGACTTTGGCGATTTGGCGGGCGAATACGTGCGGCGCGCGCAAAGCATCGAGCGCAAGGCTGTGTGCCCGGCGCCGGCCGTCGACGCTGAAGCTGCGATCAGCTTCCTGAAGACGCTTGATCCCGCCGGCCGGCATAACCTTGTGGCTATAACTACCGACTGCATCAGGGGCAGGACGTTTGCACCTGGCAGCTGGGAAGATATTCGGGCGTGGATCCTGGCGGAAGGAGTTGCCGCCAATCTCTATTTCTCGCTGAACGAGCCGCTCCCACACGATGCCGGGAGAGATCTCGACAGAAAATTGTCGAAAGCAGATATCTGCACAATTCGCGGGGTCGCTGGCGATGTTGACCCACGGCCCGACGAACACACGTCTTTCGACCACGCCCGGACACGAGTTCTGGATCGTGTCGACGGTCTTCGGTCCGGCAGCGCGCCCCCTACCATCACGATAGACAGCGGCGGCGGCGCGCAGCCGATCTGGCTGCTCAGCGAAAAGGTTCCTGTCGGGGCCCTCGCGGGCGAGGTTGAGGCGATAGGCCGGGGGCTTGCCAAAGCGCTCCACGGCGACGCCGTGCAGAATATCGATCGTATCTTCCGGCTGCCGGGCTCCATCAATTACCCCAACGCCGATAAGATAAAACGAGGACAGACCAAACGCCCGGCATCTGTTCGGCACCGCTCCGAACGTCGGTACTCGCTCCTCGACATAGCTAGAGCCTTTCCGCCGATTGAAAGCGGCACGGCCAACGATCAGTCGCCGGCCCTCGCCGCAATCATCGCGGAGATCAGATGCGCCGATCTGAGCGAGGTGCCGCCCAACCTATGGGACAAGTTCAACGTCGCTCGCTTGCGGGACGCAAAGCTTAATCTGCTGTGGCAAGGCGACGTTCGCGGGCTTGCCGGTGATGACCGCACGAGCAGCGCCTGGCGGTTCAATCTCGCGGTACGGCTCGGCCTGGCGGACTTCGCGGCAGAGGATTACGCCCAATTGGCTCTCGCCTGGGATATCCCCGAGATCGATCGTGACGGGATCGACCCGGACACGCCCAACGGGCTGCGGCAGCTCGCGCGGGACTGGGTGCGTGGTGGACTGCCAAACACGCCGGCGGTGCGCGCCGCGCATTGGTTCGACGACCCTTCGGACGCGCTTGACGCTCCCACTGATATATCCGGGCCCTCACCCGAGGGCCGCGGCTCGGCCTCGGTTATGCGGCCTGGCGGGTCAGCAGCATATGATGCTCTCCAACCTCGATGCCGCCGGAGACGACGATGCCGAATGACGACGTGAGCTATGAAGGCGCGGAGCTTGTCACCCTGCGCATGAGCGACGTGCTCGCCGCCATGGACCGCCTGCGCGAGCGCTTCGCCGCCCAGGGCGAGCGCGTCTGGGTGTTGGAGCGCGAGGAGTTCTGGGAGGTGGCTCGGGAGGACGCCTTCAAGGCGGACAAGCCGGAGGTGAGTTCGGCGGACATGGTGGCCGTGCTGTTTTTCCTGCGGCAGGCCGAGGTGGTGGACGACCCCACATATCCCAGCCATCTCGCTGACGTGCTGCGCTTCATCTCCTATCGCGAGGAGTATTGCGGTGACTGACCTTGCCCAGGCGACGCTGGCCGACCTCACCGCCGAGCTGGTCGACGCGGCTTGGCGGCGGGGGCTGCAGCTGACTGTCACCTAATGGGCGGACGCCAACCGCACCTTCCCGGCACCAACGCCTAGCCCGGCCCGTGGCGCATGGCGCGTGTGCCCTATCTCGCCGAGATCATGGACTGCCTCGCCCGTTGAGCGGGTGGCGCATGCGCCGGGCTACATCTTTACCGGGTGGCCCTGGCTGTTCAGCGCAACTCGCGCACCCTCAATCGAAAATACGCACGATCGACGGCCAGCGCATGTCACGGGGCGACGCCGCTCCGGCAGCACCCTCGAACGCGTTGCCGGCGCTTGCAGCAAGGCGCCATCGTCCTGCCGTCGGCGGCCTCGCGGCGGGCGCTGCGATCACCGGCATCCTGTCGCGCCCTGCCAGCGCCATCCAGGCCGCGGCTATCTCCCGAGGCTTGGCACAGGCCATCACAAGCGAACCGGTGCGGCGCTGGCTGACGAACACGCGACAGGTGCGGATCAGCGCGCCGCAGCAGGCGCAGATGGTCGCCACGGCGCCGGCGCTTGCCGAGGTGCTGCTCGGCGCCCTCGGCGAGAGCGAAGACGTCCAGGCCGCGGCGGACTGGCTGCGCGAAGACGGGAGCCAGATGGATGAGCTCGGTCAGCGCGTGACCCGCCCTCCGGAAGGAGCAGCCAGCTGGGGAGAGTTCTTCTCCGGGAAGAATTGACCCATAGCGGACCCTGAGGCACGTCGTTACGAAAGGCCGCTACGCGCCGCCATTTCGATCGTACAGGCGTCGTTGGTCGGTTCTCAGAAGCGGACATTGAAGATGTCCGCTCGCCCGCTCAGCCATCTGGTCCCCTTGCTAATCGTTCAGGTTGAACTCTCAGCTTGGATTCTGCAGCCGCAGCCACTCCGATCCATTCAAGGCGACCCGATTGAATTTTCCTACCAGCAATGTGGTGAAGTGCTGACTTTCTGGGAAACGCAGTTCCGCAACAAACTCCCAGAAAACCTTGTCGACCGACTTGAACCGCAGCCTCTGCTTATACGATGTCGGGGTCACGATTTGCCGGGATCCATTGGGTATGAAGCTATGCATGATCAGGTCGCGCGGTAGCCGGTTCATCTTAAAGGTCTTGTCGGTACCATCTATCCGCAGGACGAGATCGAAGTGCTTATCGTCGCGGACTAGCTTGCAGAAGGGGAACGAGGTGACGTCCCTCAACCGCACAGCATCGCATCCAGGCTGCACGCACAGCAGAATAGTTTCCGTGGAATTTTCACCCTGATGGGCCCGTGACCGAACCACGACACCGCCGGTCAAATGGATTGCTTCTTTCGTCAGCCGCCTAGGGCCATCCGCCTCGCGTACGAGAGACGCCATTCTGGCGAATTTCGACATCGATTGCTTGGCTTGCTCATCGTCTGCAAAGAATTGCCGCTTGAGTTCCATCACCCTCTCGGTGACCAGCGTTAACTTCGACTCGTCGAGACCAATTTGCACCAGCTTACGAAGCGCTGGCGCCGTTGTCGTTATGGTGGTCGGTCCATTTTGGGGGGCGACCACCACCCCGTCATAGACACCGTCAGGGTCCGAGTATTTTTTGACATTCAATTTCGCTGCCGGATCCCTCGCTTTCAACGCGTGAATGGCGCCCCACGGACCAAGAACCTCTTTGGTAATTCCGCGGTCCTGGATTGAGCACGCCAGTTCGGAAGTGAAAAGCCCGGCCATCATGTCCTCGGCATCACCGGGAGACCCGATGCCTGCGCGCTGCGCCAAATATGCAGCGTCCAACGTGTTGTCGAAGACGGAAAGCAAATGGTGCGTGTCCTCTCGAACCGCTCCAATCGCCTTCAGCGCGAACGACTGCAGTATTCCTTGGGCAAGGAATGAATATTGCTCGAGGACGAAGGCCGGTAGCTTTCCCCACGATATCGGCCGCGCGCCCGGACCGGTTAATTCCTCCTCAGGCTTAACAGCGCGAGGCTTGTTGGCAAAAGCAATGCGGATACGCTTCCCTGTTAGCGCTCGGCCTTCGTCGTGCGACGCTAAGTCATTCACGCCTTCACCTTGGAGGTGGGCCAGGAGTTTCGCGCATTCGCCGTCGATTCCGCGTTCACCTGTATATACAATGATAAGGCGCAGGCGCCCTCCAGCACCTTCATCGTCCTTGACCAGTTTCGTGATTATTTCTTTCGCTGGCCCGGTGTCCTTCGGACGCAACTGCCAATCGACAATAGCCGCGTCGACGTGGCGCGCCGCGTTGAGAGCGGTATCCACAACTCCTTGGTCGTCATTCGCTGGGAAATAGAAGCCGCACGTTATCCTTCTACTGGCGAAACCGTTGGTAACAGGTTGTATCCAGAGCCGATGCGACGCTTCATCTTTCGGGTTGTCTTTCGAGGCTTCCGCCGGTGGATCCGCGACTTGCGGTTCTGCGCCATAGGCTGAGGATTTGGCCACAAGCGCCACGCCCGATTTCGAGGGCGCGTCGGAAGTCGGCTCGTTGTCAATGAGGATCGCGGTTCTGACGAAGGCCTCGACCGCAGACTGGCGGAGCTCGCCGATGGACTTATATTTGGTCACCTTGCGTCGTCTCCCCCCTCTGCTGCCCGGATTCTGAAAACAGGGTGATCGCTCGCACCAGCGTTCACCAGTTCCAGTTCGCAGCCAATCTTGCGAAGCGCATCGCGCGAGATTGCGAGACCCATACCGCGGCCTCCGGGCTTCGTGCTCACGCCGAACTCAAAGATGCGCTCTTCCAACCTTAGTGGGATACCGGGACCACTGTTTTGGAACAGCCAACCCACACCATCTGCGTCCAAGACGATCTCGCGGTCGCCACCAGTTTCACTTGCGGCCCAATAGATCGCGTTATCGACGAGGTTCAGGGCAGCGCCCAAAAGCGCCGGCATGGTTCCCTTGATATCGTGCCGGCGGAAGGCGTCGGTGACAATCAGACGGATCTTGGCGTCGGAGAGGCGGGCGCCCAGTGCCTCGCTGATGTACTTCTCCACTGCCACGCCTGCTACAGTCGAACGCCGGCCATGCCGCCGGCGGCTCAATGGATCGAACAGAACGAGGTAGTCGCTGATCTCGCCGAAATAGGAGACGATGTCGTCATAGATCGGGCGTAGTTCGGCGGTGCCGCTGGCCCACGGCTTCAGCCTGTCAATGCTGCGACGCAGGCCAGCGGCGACGTTCTCGAACTCATGGCCGAGGATTCCGACCGCGGACCCTGCTTGCGCCATGTCAGTGTACAGGTCCAACCGATCCTGCAGTTCGACGTTGCGTCGCTCCAATGCGGCGGCTGTTTCCTCGAGGTCATCATTCTTGGTTACAGCTTCGGCCACCGCTATCAACTGGTCGCGCACCCCAGCCAAGAGCTCTCGACCGGCATCGAGCCGCTGATCAAGATTCCTTTCAATCTCTCTTTGGCGCTCGTGGGCCTCTGCTTCAGGCATGTCGTCGAGATTGGTACTGCTCAAGGCCGCGACGAGGCCTTCGATATCGCGCTGAAAGCCGGCGATCTCGTCCTGAACCGCATCGCGGACGGCGCGATCAACACGAGCCATCGCAGTCTCCGCTTCCTTGCGCAGCTTACGGATTTCAGCAATGGAGGTATCACGCTCCCGGGAGAAAATCTCCACGGCGCGACGTTGGCGATCGACCGCCAACGCCTTCGTGGCGCGGTACTGCTCGATGCGGGCCACCCCTTCTGCGCGGGCAGGCTCGAACAGATTCCCTTGCATGGCGGTGGCGGCCCGTTCGTACGACCGCCACGCAGCCTCTACGCTCTTAGAAGGCGCCAAGGCGCGAGGCCGGGTTACCGTTGTCTTAGATTTTATTTGGGCCAATTCTTTGAGAAAGCTCGCCTCAAGCTCCAGTAGACCTTGTGCACCCATTTCACCATCAGAGCGATCGAGCGCTTCCAAATTCGCCTTAAGGCCGTCGAGAAGTTGGCCGACTGCCTGTGCTGGCTCACCGGCTTCAATTACAGATAGTGCGGTGGAGAGATCGGAGGAGAACTTAACCTTACGTCCGGAAGCCGAGGCCTCCCGCCGTCTTATGCGATCGAAGTCCGACTTAATCCGTTCGCGCTCGCGTCGGAAATCATCGCCTAGATCGGACTCTTTGCGAAAATAATCGATTGCCAGCTGCCGGAAGAAATTCTCGAGGATATCGCGAAACTGCCTGTATGGTCGGTTCTCTCGAAACCCCTCTCTGCCAGCTTTCTCGACCAAGCTAGCATTCTCGTCGAAGGAGATATCGATCCAGCCGATCATGCGACGGTAAGAGAAAAACCAATCCGTTGCCTTTAGCGTGCGACGCTGCTCAATGTTGAGGAAGTCGTAGTCACTGTTGCCGTAGGGCAGCACCCGCACGCCGTCTCGATAGATATATAGGCCGCCGAGCCTATTCAGCTTGTCGTACATAAGACCGTGGAGGTCTCTCGGCAACTGACTCTCGTCTTGAAGTCCCATTAAGTATCCGAGCCTGAGACGGAATGGGCCGCACTCTGTGGGCCGGCCGACTGCTTTTGGCCAGCTAAGCACGTACGGCTTAGGATCTTCGCGATACAGTTGTATGGTCCCAGAGAACTGGCCAAACTCATCGAACTGCCCATCGAAGTGATGGTCGAGCGAAGTGAATTCTTCCATGGTGAAGAACGACTTCGCGCCAATCAGCTCGTCCGATCTGCCATCGGAATGGTGGTCCCGAAATTCGGCAACGAATTCGGCGTTCTCGCCGGTCAACGTATTACCGAACCCCAGGAGAAGCCTTTCGAAGGCGGACGAACCCCATGTCCCCTTGCCGTCGATATCGGCGTCGAGGATCGGATCGACCGGCGCAACAATGAAATGCGTTCCATGCCCAGAGCCAGACAGCGGCATGTCGGCTCGGTCTTCCCTTGCAGCCTCATCCGCTAGCCAGTTTGCAAGTCTGCGAGGGTCAACCTGGGCGATGGAATCCAAGGCGACGGTATTCGCCAGGTGTGATGGGTCATCTAGATCGAGCGCGTCAATCGATGATCGAACATCTTCAACGAGGCGGCCAAGGTCGTCCTGCGTCGGCAAGTAACCGCCATCGAAACCCACCACGGGAATCTCGATGGAGGCCAAGTCGATCCCTGGCACCTCGAACAAACCCCAATGCACAAGGGCGACGGTCAATTCATCCTTAACCGAGATCGCAGGATCCTCCCGGGTCATGACGAATACTGCGGGACCAATGGCGGCGATCGCCAACCTGCCTATGCCCTTCTCACCCAGGATTTTTCTTGAAGCCATCCCGCGCGGGGCTTTGACCTGTCCGCCGGAGTTCGCTCCGACCTTACTATCAGTTCCGAGGGTGAGCCACTTGTTGAGAAAGTCCTCGCGGCTCATTCCATTTCCGTCATCGCGCAGGATCAACTGACGCTGCGTCCGAAAATAGTCGACCTCCACGCGACGCGCATAAGCGTCGTGTGCGTTCTTGAAAAGCTCGTGGAGAGCCGTTGGAATGCCGGCGATCTGCTGCCGACCAAGCATATCCACGGCCCGGGCTCGGACCTGCATCTTAGCCATTAGATGCGCTCCCGAACCCGCCCCCGAGGAGCATGGCGTGGCTGCACGCAGTCATGCCGACGCGGCAGCTTTCAGCGCCGCCCTGAAAGCAGGCGAGAACGCGCGGACCATTTCAGGCGGCACTGCGTTGCCAATCTGCGTGGCTATCTCGGAAACGTTGCCGGTGAAGATGTACTTGTCCGGGAAGCTCTGCAGCCGGGCAGCTTCCCTCAACGTAATGGCGCGATGTTGCGTCGGGTGCGCGAAGCGGCCCCTGGTGATGTCGGTGCAGCCAGTGGTGAGCGTGGGCGCGGGACCGGACCACGCCATACGGCCATAGACGTCGGAGAACGAGGATTTCCGACCGACGTGGCATTTCAGTTCCAGCCGCAGGGGCAGACTGCTGCGACTGCCTCCATCGCAAGGAATGTTCATCAGTCTTTCGATCGCGATAGGCTGATGCACCCGGGCGCGGTGGAGGATATCACAAGCGTCGGCTTCGCCGGACAGCAGGGGCGGCAGATTGCCGATAGCATGCTTCACCGTTCGTGGTGGCACGCGCACGTCACGCGAGACGAAGGCGTTGACAGCGGCCTGAGACTTGGCAGCGAACATGATGCATCGACGACGACGCTGCGGAACGCCGTAATCGGCGGCATCGCGCACCATTGGCTCGGACAAGGCGTAGCCCAGTTGGGACAGGCGGGCCTTCACCGCATCGAGAATCGACCTATAGGCTGCTGACGCCAGGCCGGGCACGTTCTCGAAGAATATTGCCGTAGGTTCCAACCTCTCCACTGCGGCCAGCGCACGCACGATCAGCTGTTTGCGACGGTCTTCGGCCCGTACCCGATTCTGGGAACTGAACGGTTGGCAAGGCGCGCAGATGATCATGAGGTCGACATGCTCACCGCCTACCTTCATCGCCAGGTCGTCGATCGTGGCGTCGTCGCTAATATCGCCACTCACGAACTTGGTCTTCGGATGATTGGCCCTGTAGGTGTTGGCGACGGCTGGGTCGTTGTCGCATGCAGCCAACACGCGCCAGCGGGCCATGCGAAGACCTGCCGTCACGCCGCCGGATCCACAGAATATATCGACCGCTGTCGGCATCGCCCAGACCCTGTCCCCTGTTTTTTCGTACGGTATTCTGTGCCCGTTAACAAGAAAGCCCAAGCCAAGCGCCGATGATCGGCTGAATTGACGGTATCACAGATCATCACCAACTGGATGCACACTTCGTACAGGCCATCGCCAGGCTAAGGATGAAGACCCTCACGATGAGTTAAGCGAAATCGAGGATAGCCAGCACGATCGCTGGTTGTCTGCGAATTATCTGCTCAGCTGAGCGGCCGCCACCTAGGCCTGTCCGGGCATCAAACATTCAAACTGACCGGGCGCTGGGCCTGTCAACTGTCCTTGCGCATCTCGGCTAGGTGCCCGCTATCCCTCCGATGGCTCCCGAAAAAGGCAAGTCCGTTTTCGGTCCCCAAACCGGCCATTCGTCGCCGCCGCAGCGAACTTCTGCTCAAGGCGCGTTGCGGCAAGGACAATTGAACCGGATGGCCGGGCCGCATCAACCGTGCGGGCTTGGCGGCCGCTATTGCGACGACTGCCACGTCGCGCGGAGTCTCAGGACGGCGAAGGCATTCGCGGCGCATGCGCCTCTATGCCCACAAGGCGGAGCGAGCGAAGGCCCCGTGGCGCAAGAGCGAGGAACTCGTCGGCGAGCGGTTTAGAGAAGAGGCGTGCCAGGTGGGTTGCGGGCACGCCTGTCGTCCGCTGCTCGGGCATTGTGTCCTAGTGCCCTTTACGGTGGGGTTCGGAGGATCAGCGGCTGTTTGTGCATTCGCCGATCCATTGCACGCCATCGATCCGCAAATTGGACGCGCCGCTCGCGTCGCCGATCGGGCGCGCGACGAGCAAAATCCGGCAGGTCGCTGCACTCGCCAAACCCGGCGCGCCGAACCTGCCCGGCACCGCGATGATGTCTTTTTGCCCCAGCAGCACGAACAAGCGCCCGCCCTCAATGTCATATTGGTCGACTGGGGTGAGGCCAGTGTATCGGGAGAACTCGGCCATCGTCATGCCGACGATCGGGCGCATGTGATCCGCAGGCTGATGTTCAAGCTGCGCCGTCTGGCACCCGGCCAGGCTCATCGTCAGGATGACGAACGTTGAGGGCATGAACCTGAGTGATTTCTCGTGCCGTAGTGCCGAAGGCCCTCGTTCCTTTTGGGTTCCCGACAGCGGAACCAAAATGCTCATTTTTCTTGGTGTTGGCCTCCGTGTTGGCCTCACCAAAAATCGCATAGTAGATACATAAATAATAACAACTACTTGGTGGGTTTTTGCGATGACGTCCCTGGCACCATCTACCCCCTTGATATCGCTAGACTTTTCAGCGCAAGGGGCGGTGATTTTCAGCCAGTTTGTCATATTTTCTGACCCGGTTTGACATCCTTTGTTCTGCGGCTGTTCACTTCGTGGCCGAAGCGGCCGGCCACCTCATCCATCTTTTTCGACAGGTCTGAGCCCTGCGCGTACATCTGCGCCATGGCCTCGGTCTTCTGCCCGAGCGCGTCGGCGATGGTGCGCAGGTCGGCGCCGCTCTCGCGCAGGATCGCCGCCACCGTGTGCCGCAGGCCGTAGAGCGTCAGGCCCTCGCCGATGGCGCCGGCCTTCTCCAGCGTGTGCTGCAGCTTCATCCATGACGAGTTGAAGCCGGAAACGGTCCACGGCCGGCCGCGCGAGTTGGCGCAGAGGGTGATGGCCGAATGCGCCGGCGCCGCCGCGAGAATCTCGCGCAGCGGGTCGATGACGGGCCAAATGACGCCTTCCGCGGTCTTGGACCGGCTGGTGTTGATCCGGCCGCCGGCATAGGCCGTGCGGGGCAGGGTGAGCGCATCCTTCGGCCCCAGCCCGGTAAACATCATCAGGGCCAGCGCCGGCAGCATGTGGGCCGGTGCGGCGTCGAGCACCGCGTGGCGCTCCTCGTCGGTCCAGCGGCGATTCTGCTTCGGCAGGCCCTTCGGGCGGCGGATGCTGCGGATGCCCTCCGCCGGGTTGTCCTTCATGTGGCCGCGCTCCTTGCCCCAGGCGAAGAGCAGGGACAGGACGGTTTTGAGATAGTTCGCGAACCAACGCTTGTGCTTGGCCTCGGCCTTGTCGCGCAGCTTCACCACGAAGGGCGAGGTGAAGCGGGTAAGCGGCGTGGCCTCAATCGGCTTGAGATAGTCGAACACCCGTTGATACCCCCTAAAACGGGGGCGTTATTCCACGCCGATTCACACTCATCGCGGCGCAATGTGCAGCGCGTTCGCCTCCTTGCGCAGCCTCGCCGAGGCCGAGAAGATCAACCCGTCCTACATCGCCCACGTTTTGCCCCTGACCCGTTTTGCTGCGAGACTGTCTTCGGTTCAGGCGTCGCGAACTGGCGAGCGTCGGAAATGAATAGGGTTTGGGTGGATCACTGTAGCGCACTCTTGGATGATGCTGGAAACCCCGGCTGAAGCCACGCTATACGGTTGCCATGACGATCCCGACGGACGATGAACTGGCCACGCTTGGCGCGGCATTCGAGACCTTTGCACGCCGGTACAAGCTGGCCGACGCGCTGGGTCCGGAAAAGCCGCTGAACGAGCTGGACAAGCAGACGCTGCTTTACATCGCGGAGCACCCCAGATGCGGACCGACCGATGTCGCGCGCTTTCTGGCTGTCGCGAACACCACGATATCCTCGGCGACGGACCGGCTAGTCAAACAGGGTCTGTTGGGACGGCATCGACCGGAAGGGGATCGACGGGCTGTCGCGCTACAGCTGACGGCTGACGGCGAGGCGCGTGCGCGGGCCTATATCGCCGCTCACTACGAGCTGTACCGCCGGATGCTGGGGCCCTTGTCACCCACCGAACGCACAAGCTTCATCGCTCTTATAACGAAAATCGTACATCATGAAGATTGAATAATCCGAACTTCGACATACTTCCCGCCATAATGCAGTGCTCGGATGCATCACGGCGATCGGAGGAAGACGATGGCGATAAGGATCAACGGCGCCGAGATAGCGGTGCCCGACGACGCACGGGTTTCCCTTCTCGGCCTGCTGCGCGAACAACTCCATCTCACCGGGACCAAGGTCGGCTGCAATCAGGGAGCGTGCGGCGCCTGCACCGTGCTGATCGACGGTGAGCGCGTGCTGTCCTGCCTGACCCTGGCGGTGCAGGCCGACGAACGCTCGGTTACGACCATCGAAGGCCTGTCCGGTGCCGGCTCGCACAAGCTGCAGGACGCTTTCATCGAGCATGACGGCTTGCAATGCGGCTATTGCACGCCGGGACAGATCTGCGCGGCGGACGCGATGCTACGTGAGATTGCGGCGGGTGTGCCGAGCTACATCACCGCCGATCTCGCCGCCCCGGCGCGCCTGACCCGCGAGGAGGTTCGCGAGCGCATGAGCGGCAATTTGTGCCGCTGCGGCGCCCATAACGGCATCGTCGACGCGATCCTCCAGGTCGCGGCGGAGCGCACGGCATGAACCCGCTCAGCTATCACCGCGCCCTCTCCACGGCCGATGCTCTCAGCAGGGCGGGCGACGGCGCAGCTAGGCTGCTCGGGGGCGGCACCAATCTCGTCGATCTGATGCGCAAGGGTGTGGAGCGGCCCTCGGCGCTGGTCGATGTCACCGCGCTGCCCGGTACCATCGAGGCAACGGCAGAGGGCGGGCTGCTGATCGGTGCCGCCGCGCGCAACAGCGCCGTGGCCGCGCATCCCCTTGTGCGGTCGCAATATCCGATGCTGGCGCGGGCGATCCTGGCCGGCGCGTCGGCGCAGATCCGCAACATGGCGACCGTGGGTGGCAATCTGATGCAGCGCACGCGGTGTCTCTACTTCCAGGACGCCGCCGCCTCGCGCTGCAATAAGCGCATTCCGGGCAGCGGCTGCGAGGCGGAGGGCGGGTTCAATCGCTACCACGCCATCATCGGCACCTCGCCCTCCTGCATCGCCACCCATCCCTCGGACATGTGCGTGGCGCTGGCGGCGCTGGATGCCCGAATCCATGTCGCGGGCGCAGCGGGAATGCGGACCATCCCTCTCGTCGATTTCCATCTCCTTCCGGGCGACCGGCCCGATATCGAGACGCTGCTTGCACCCGGCGACATCATCCTCGCTGTCGAGATCCCCCCATCACCGGTCGCGCGCAACTCGGCCTATCGCAAGGTGCGGGATCGGGCGAGCTACGCTTTCGCGCTGGTGTCGGTGGCGGCGGGCCTGTCGGTGCGTGAGGGCAGCGTCGAGGACGTCCGCATCGCTTTCGGCGGGATTGCGCCGAAGCCGTGGCGCGCGTTTCGCGCGGAAGCGGCGCTGCGCGGAGGGCCCGCCACGCGCGAGGCGTTCGAGGCGGCCGTGATCGAGGAGTTGGCCGGGGCGACACCTCCCCCGGAGGCAGCGTTCAAGGTCGAACTGGCGCGGCGCACGCTGGTCGCCGTCCTTACCGAACTGAGCGGGAGCGATCGATGAGCCGGATGCAGAATGTCGTCATCGAAACGGTCAAGACCGCACTCGGCTGGGTGCCGGCGCAATGGCTGCCGGGCGGCACCCCCGATCCGCTGATCGAGCGCCGCGTGGCGCTGGGCCGGCAGGATAGCCGGCTCGACGGGCCGGCCAAGGTGACCGGGCTGGCACGCTTTGCCGCCGAGGTGCCGATGGAGCGCCTGTGCTACGGGGCGCTGCTCCACAGCACCGTCACGCGAGGGCGCATCGCCCGGCTCGACACCGCCGCCGCCGAAGCCGCGCCGGGTGTCGTGCTGGTAATGACCCATCGCAACATGCCGCGCATCGGCACGCTCGCGCTGATCGGCGTCTCCGACCTCTCCGCCGTCGGCAATAGCAGCCTGCCTATCCTTCAGAACGACGAGGTGCGGTACAACGGTCAGGTGGTCGCGGCCGTGCTTGCCGAGACGCAGGAGCAGGCAGACCACGCCGCCTCACTGATCGAGATCGACTATGCCGTCGAGGCGGCAAAAACGCGCTTCGACGACGCGAAGGCCGCAGCCCGGACGCCGGCCTCGATCCTCATCGAGCGAAACCACGTTTTGGTCGGCAACGCCGCGCAGGAAGTCGACCGCGCGGCGCATCGCGTCGACAATCTCTACCGCACGCCGGGACACAACCATAACGCGATCGAACTACACGCTGTGACGGTCGCCTGGCAGGGCGAGACGCTGCTGGTGCATGACGCGACGCAGATGATCGCCCCCAGCGCCAACGCGCTGGCAAAGCTGTTCGGGCTGAAGAAGCAGCAGGTCCGCGTCCTGTCGCCCTATGTCGGCGGCGGCTTCGGCGGCAAGGGACTGTGGGACCATCAGGTGGTCGCGGTGGCGGCCGCGAAGCTCGTCGGACGGCCCGTGCGCCTAATGCTGAGCCGCGAGAGCGTCTACCGCATGATCGGCGGCCGCTCGCCATCCGAGCAGCGCGTCGCCATCGGCGCGGACGCCGACGGCCGGTTCAACGCAATCATCCACACCGGCTACTCGGTCATGCCCCCCTATGGCGCCTGCCCCGAGCAGTACACGATGTGCTCGCGCGCGCTGTACAATGCAAAGAGTTTCGAGATCGTCCAGCATCATGTCGATCTCGATATCGTGCCCAACACCTATATGCGGGCGCCCGGCGAAGCCATCGGCACCTTCGCCATCGAATGCGCCGTCGACGAACTGGCGCACCAGATGGGCATCGACCCCATCGAACTTCGCCGGCGCAACGAACCCGAGCGGCATCCCCTCAGCGGCACCGCCTTCTCCCAGCGCGCCTTGACGACGGCCTATGCCGAAGGAGCGCAGCACTTCGGCTGGGAGCGGCGGCTGGCTGAACCCGGCGCGCGACGCGATGGCGAGTGGCGCATCGGCATGGGCTGCGCCAGCGGGAGCTTTCCCTATGCCCGCATGCCCGGCGCCCATGTCCGCCTCACGCTTCGCCGCGACGGCACAGTGAATCTATCCTGCTCGGCGCAGGAGATGGGCATGGGCACCTCCACGGTGCAGGTCCAGCACGCCGCCGATCGACTGGGCCTGCCGGTCGAGGCCATCAGTTTCGACATGGGCGACTCGGCTCTTCCCGCCGGATCGATGGCGGGCGGGTCGTCCCAGACCGTCTCGCTCGCGGCCGCAATCATGGCCGCCACCGAAAAGCTCACCGGCGAGCTTCTTCGCCTTGCCGGCAATGACAGCCCGCTCGCCGGGTTGCGGGCTAGAGACGTCCAGCTTGTCGATGCCGGCATCGGCGATGTCGCGGACACCGCGCGGCACGAGAGCTATCGCTCGATCCTGACCCGCGCGGCGCGGGAGGAGGTGAGCGTCATCGCCGCAGGCAGCCCGCCGCTGGAAATGCTCAAATTCGCCATGCATAGCTCGTCCGCCGTCTTCTGCGAGCTGCGGGTGAGCGAGGTGACGGGCGAGATCCGCATCGACCGGCTGCTGGGTTCGTTCGATTGCGGCACGATTCTCAACCCGAAGACGGCGGCCAGCCAGTTCAAGGGAGGGATGATCATGGGCATTGGCCTCGCCTTGACCGAAGAGACCCTGTTCGACGCGCGCAACGGCCGGATCATGAACGCCACCCTCGCCGATTACCACATCCCGGTTCACCTTGATGTGCCTGAGATCGACGTCATCTGGACCGGGATACCCGACCCGCGATCGCCGCTGGGTGCCCGCGGTATTGGCGAGATCGGCATCACCGGCGTTGCCGCCGCGATTGCCAACGCGGTGTTCAACGCCACCGGCAAGCGCATCCGCGACCTGCCGATAACGCTGGACAAGCTGCTCTGAAGCCTTGAGGGAGGCCGCTGTCCGGCCGACAGGGCCGGCTGCGGCGATCCCGGCCAAAGTCTGCGGCGGATGAAGCGGCAAGGGCACCGGCTCGCCCGCATCGCCCATGATCGGCCGACTGCCGCGCCGGGCGTGCGAACGGAAGGTGTATCAAAACGTCACCGCCTCCCGGCCTGATACAAGCCAAGACAACATTCGCGACGCACGGGAAACAATCGCGACATTCGCCCCCTAGCATCGGCTCATCGGTCTTTTGAGCGTTGCCCGGCAAAGGTGAGCGGATGAGCAGGCGTATTTTGACATCACCGGCGGCGCGCGAACCCTCAAGGCCGGGCCGCCGCACGGCATGTTGAGACTTCTTTGCGCACCGCTGGCCCCCCCGCCGAGCGATGCGCAGGCGACAGCGAGGCCGGCGGCGGCAACGATGACCCGTCGCCCACCAAGGCACCGCATGCCGGTCTTGCTGACGCCCTCCCCAACGCCACTCCCTGGCCACCGACCCATTCGCCCATGAGGCGCCCGTAACTCGCCGGCAGGCTTTTATTGCCGCCACGATGGACATCACCCATGACCCGTGATCGCAGGCTTATTGCTGGCGCCGCCCTGTCCCTGACAGCGGCACTCGTCGCCTCGGCGCTGACATGGCACCTCGCCGCGCCGACGTCGGAAGCGCAGGCCCAGGCGCAGCCGCCAGTGCCGCCGACTGTTCTGGTGTCCGCGCCGGTGGTGCGGGAGACCGTCGACTGGCGGGAGTTTTCCGGCCGCTTCGAGCCAAGCGCGGCGGTCGAGATCCGGTCGCGGGTTTCGGGCCATCTCCACTCCATCGCGTTCCAGGACGGTGCCGTCGTTCAGGCGGGGCAAATGCTGTTCGTCATCGATCCCCGGCCGTACCGCGCGGCGCTGGATCAGGCACATGCCCAGCATGCCAGCGCGGAGGCGCAGGTCGAGCTCGCCGATCTCGAACTGAAGCGGGCCGAGCAATTGGTGAGCAGCAACGCCGTCTCGCAGGCAACCCTCGACCAGCGCCGCCAGCAGAAGAAGGCGGCCGATGCCGCCCGCGCGCTTGCCGCAGCGGCGGTGAGCCGGGCCGAGATCGAGCTGGGCTTCACCGAAGTGCGCGCCCCGTTTGCCGGGCGCGTCTCCAACCGCCGCGTCGACACCGGCGCGCTGGTGACAGACGGCGCGATGTTGACCACCCTCGTCGCGCTCGACCCGGTCTATTTCGTCTTCGACATCAGCGAGCAGGACCTGATGGCCTATCAGGCGGCCGCGCGCAGGGGCGACGTGCCGCTGCTGAACGGGCGACAGATTCCGATCCAGGCGCGCGGGCAATCGGACGAGGACTGGCCGCTCTCGGGTACACTCGACTTCGTCGACAACCGATTGGAAGCGGGGGCTGGCACTATCCGGGCCCGCGCGGTCATCCCCAATGTGCAGCAGCATATTACGGCCGGCCAGTTCGGCCGCGTCCGGCTGCCCTTCTCCGGCAGCTATGCCGCGACGCTGGTGCCTGAGACCGCCTTGATGACCGATCAGGCCGACCGGGTGGTCTTCACCGTGACAGAGGACGGCACGATACGCTCTTCCAAGGTCAATCTCGGGGCGCGGCAGCCTGACGGCATGCGCGTCGTGCGCAGTGGCGTCGGTCCGCAGGACCGCGTCGTGGTCAGCGGGCTGCTGCGCGCGCGGCCCGGACAGAAGGTGACAGCCAAGCCGGCCGAGGGCGAACCGCGCGCGGCGGCCATCATCGCCCCGACCGGCGGCTGAGGAGCGACCCATGCGCCTCGCCCATTTCTGCATCGAGCGGCCGATCTTCGCCGGCGTGATGTCGATCCTCGTCGTGCTCATCGGGCTGGCAGGCTATGTCACGCTGCCTCTCGCGCAATATCCCGAGATCGCGCCGCCCACCGTCGTGGTGAACGCCCAATATCCCGGCGCGTCGGCGGAAGTGGTCGCCAGCACCGTCGCGGCGCCGATCGAGCAGGAGATCAACGGCGTCGAGGACATGCTCTATATGTCCTCGCAGGCCACCGGCGACGGGCAGCTCTCCATCACCGTCACCTTTGCGCTCGGCACCGATATCGACGAGGCGCAGGTGCTGGTGCAGAACCGCGTCGCCGTCGCCGAGCCCCGCCTGCCGGAGGATGTGCGCCGTCTCGGCGTCACGGTGCGCAAGACCTCGCCCGACCTGATGATGGGCATCCAGCTGTCGTCGCCGGACGATTCCCGCTCGCAGCTCTATCTTGCCAACTACGCCACGCTGCAGATCCGGGACGCGCTGCTGCGCATCTCGGGCGTGGGCGATGTGCGCCTCGCGGCCTCGCGCGACTACGCCATGGTGGTGTGGCTCGATCCCGACCGCGTCGCGGCGCGCAACCTCACGGCGGGCGAGGTGGTCCAGGCCCTTCGCGCCCAGAATGTCCAGGTCGCCGCCGGCGTCGTGAACCAGCCGCCGACACCGTCGCAGGGCGCGTTCCAGCTCAATGTGGAAGCGCTCGGGCGGCTTTCGGAACCGGCCCAGTTCGAAGACATCATCGTGCGCACCGACACGGAGGGCCGCGTCACACGCGTGCGCGACATCGCCCGCGTGGAGCTGACCGCGCAGACCTACCGCGCCGGCGCCCGCTTCAATGGCCGCCCGTCGCAGCCCATACTGGTCTATCAGCAGCCGGGCTCCAACGCGCTGGAGACCGCCCAGAGCGTCATCGCGGAAATGCAGCGGCTCGGCGAGCGGCTGCCGGCGGGCGTGGCCTATGACATTCCGTTCAACCCGACGCTGTTCATCCAGGAATCCGTCGACGCGGTCTACGTGACCCTGGCCGAGGCGATCGTGCTGGTCGTCGTCGTTGTGACGCTGTTCCTGCAGAGCTGGCGCGCCGCCCTCATCCCCATCCTGGCGATTCCGATCTCGCTGATCGGCACCTTCGCGGTGATGGCGGCGCTCGGCTATTCGCTCAATAATCTCTCGCTGCTCGGCATGGTGCTGGCGATCGGCATCGTGGTCGACGACGCCATTGTCGTCGTCGAGAACATCGAGCGGCATCTGGCGCGCGGGCTCTCCCCGAAGGAGGCCGCCCATGTCTCGATGGACGAGATATCGGGCGCGCTGGTCGCCATCGCGCTGGTGCTGTCCGCCGTCTTCATCCCGGCCGCTCTGGTATCGGGCATCACCGGCCAGTTCTTCCGGCAATTCGCCGTCACCATCGCCGCCTCGACCCTGATCTCCGCCTTCGTCTCGCTCACCCTCAGCCCGGCGCTGGGCGCGCTGCTGCTCAAGCCGCACGCGCAAGAGGTCACGCACAGGCGCGGCCCGCTCGGCTGGATTACGCGCGGGCTGAAGGCCTTCAACACCGGCTTCGACCGGATGTCGCGCGGCTATGGGGCGCTGACCCGGCGCGTGCTGCGCCTCGGCACCTTCATGCTGGTGCCCTATGCCGGCCTGCTGGCCCTCACCGCGTTCCAGATGGAGCGCACGCCGCGCGGCTTCATCCCGGAACTCGACCAGGGCTATTTCATCACCTCCGTGCAACTGCCGCCCGGCTCCTCGCTCTCGCGCACCGAGGAGGTGATGGGCGAGTTGTCGAACCGGCTTCTGGAGACCGAGGGCGTTGCCCATGTCGTCACCATCGCCGGCCTCGACGGCGCGACCTTCACCAACGCGTCCAACAGCGGCATCGGCTTCGTGATCCTCGATCCGTTCGCCGACCGCACCGGCCCTGGCCTCGGGATCGACGCCATCATGGCGGCGCTCCCACGGCGCCTCGCCGACCTTACAGAGGCGCGCGTCATCCCCATCAAGCCCGCTTCGGTGCGCGGCATGGGCAATGCCGGCGGCTTCAAGATGATGGTGCAGGACGGGGGCGGCACGACGCCGGCCGAGCTTGAGGCGGCGATCGCCTCGATCGTCGCGGAGGCGGCGCGCCATCCTGAGCTGACGCGGGTTTTCACCCCGTTCAATACCTCGACGCCCAAGCTCTATGCCGACATTGACCGGGTGAAGGCCGAGATGCTGGGCGTGCCCTCAAGCCGCGTCTTCGAGGCGCTGGAGGTCTATCTCGGCTCGTCCTACATCAACGACTTCAACTTCCTTGGCCGCACCTTCCAGGTGCGCGCACAGGCCGACGGCGCCTTCCGCGAGGACATTTCGGTCATCGCCAATTTCAAGACGCGCAGCGATTCCGGCGCCATGGTGCCGCTGAGCTCGGTCGCGACCTTCGAGGAGCGCTCCGGCCCCTACCGTGTTCCGCGCTATAATCTCGCCGCCGCTGCCGAGGTGCAGGGCACCGCCACGCCTGGCATCTCGACCGGCGCCGCGCTGGACCGCATGGAGCGGATCGCCACCGAGCTGCTGCCCGAAGGCTACAGCTTCGAATGGACGGAGCTTGCTCTGCAGGAGCGGCTCGCCGGCAATTCCGGGCTGATCGTCTTCGCCGCGTCGATCGTGTTCGTGTTCCTGCTGCTCGCCGCGCAATATGAAAGCTGGACGCTGCCGCTCGCCGTGATGCTGATCGTGCCGATGTGCCTGCTGGCGGCGGTCAGCGGCCTGCTGGTCATGTCGATGGACATGAACATCTTGGCGCAGATCGGCCTTGTGGTGCTGATCGGTCTGGCGGCAAAGAACGCCATCCTCATCGTGGAGTTTGCCCGGCAGCGCGAGGACGAAGGCGCGTCGCCGGCCGAGGCCGCCGCCGAGGCCGCGCGCGTACGGCTTCGCCCGATCGTCATGACCTCGCTGGCGTTCATCCTGGGCGCGTTGCCGCTGGTGCTTGCCCAGGGCGCAGGCGCCGAACTCCGGCAGGTACTCGGCGTCTCGGTGTTCGCGGGCATGCTGGGCGTCACCTTCTTCGGCCTGATCTTCACCCCACCCTTCTATGTGATGTGCCGGCGGATCGGCCGTCGCAGGGTGCAGGCCGATCGCGCATTGGTCGTCGAATGAGCGGCAAGCGAACGAACGTAGGCGCGCCAAGGCCATGACCCTGGTTTTTCACTGAGAGGTGACCGGGCTGATGGTGGTCTTGGGGTCAGGATGCGGTCAAGTTTCTCGGCTTTTCCTTGGGTTTTGGAGGCTTTGCCGAGTTGCTCTTGAAGCGGAAGCTGTCATTGCCGGTCTCCTGGATATGGCGGTGATGCGTGAGCCGGACGAGCAGGGCAGTCGTCATCTTTGCATAGCCGAAGACGGTCGCCCTGCTCGCTGGCGATGATTGACCAGTCCCCCGACCAGTCGAACTGGAACGCCTCGCCCGGCATAAAGGCCAGGGGGACGAACGTGCGGCAGCCGCTGGTCTGCTGTTCGCGCAGCCGGGGCAGCCTTCCAGTCCCGGGCAAAGGCTGCGACCCTCTTGTAGGAGCCCTCATAGCCACCTTCCGATCGGTACGTGCGCCAGAGAGTGCTGGTACGGTGTCAGGCAGGCGCGACGAAAGACGCCATGGCCAGCGCGATGAGGACGAAAAGCACGGCGCCGACGAAGAGGGTGGCGACAACGCGAGCCAATGCCTCGCCGAGGCCAACGCTCGCTTGCATCACGAACGAGCGCGCCTCGACGGCGACGTACCAGACGAGCCCGGCGCCCAGCAGGATGCCGGTGACGGTCGAGGCCGTCGGGTTGGCATAGCGCACGCTCGTCATCGCGAGATCGAACGACAGGGCGAAGGGCGCCGCTGCGTAGCACTGGCTGTAGAAGGCGGGGCGCAGCGTCTCTCGGGTGAGGGGCTGTCCGAGCCTGCGTATCCGCTGAGCCGCCATCATCAGCGGGAACAGGCTGAAGAGCACGGCGCGGAACAGGAGGAGGTTGCGCTGGTCGGCCATGGCGCCAGTCAACTCGCGTGTCGGCAGGCCGAAACGTAGATCTACGAGATGGGCGAGAAGCAGTGTCAGGAACAGGAAGATCGGCGGGCTGATGGCGGCGGAGTAGCGGACCTTGGCGTCGGATCCGAGTTCCGCCTCTGCATAGGCCATCATACGGATCGGATGGCGAACGCACTTCCAGAGCGTCAGTGGGTAGAAAAGGAGCCAGGAAACGAGTTCGTAAAGCAACTCCTCGACGGACTTCAGGAGGTTCATGAGATCCATACGTGGGACTCCGTCTGCGCCGGGAGCAATCACTCGCCCAAGAATCTACGATCCAAAGCCTCACCTGGCTATGTCCGCTCTTCGGACGCGTCGATCATTGTGGGCAGGGCAACTTGGGGTCGGGTGCAGACGGGCAGAAAATGGCATTCCCTACCTGATCGCTGACCGTCGGGAGACGGCCCCAAGCCGTCCATTCGTGATGGCCGCTCCGAACGTCTCCTCCTCGCGGCGCAACACGTCCTATGAAAGAGCCGCCCAGTTGCCTGATCCCTGCGTTGATCGATCAACCGACCTTGGTGGGCGTCGCCTAGGGGGCGTTGTTGCGGCATTCCACCTTCCGTGCGGCAAACCAGGCGGCCAGGCCCGCCAGCACGGCGATGGCCCCCAGCAGCGGCAGGGTGTGACGCACCGCGATCAGCATGTCGGCGCCGCTGGAAGAAAGCCATGTGCGCGGTGCTCCATCCGGGCTTTCGAGATTGAACGCCAGCATGGTCGCGCCGCCGGCAACGCCGAGACTGGTCCCGAGCGCGCGCATCAGGTTGAGCAGCGAGCCGGCCGGGCCTGACAACGCCGGCGACACAGCCGCAATCGCCACCTGGTTGTTGGGTGCGATGAAGAGACCAATACCGGCGCCGAAAAGCGCATAGGCGACAGCGTCGAAAAGACGGTGATCCTCGACCCGCCCGAGGGTGGAAAACAGCAGGGCGACGGCAAAGCCGCTCAGCGCCATGCCCGCCGGACCGACCCAGCGACCGCTCAATCGCTCTTTCACCGTGTTGCTGAACGGTGCCGTCAGCCCGATGGCCACCGGAATGATGGCGAGGTGCAGGCCGGCCGTACCGGGAGGCTCGCCGAAGCCGTGTCCCTGCGCGAAGGACATAAGGAAGAACATACCGAACAGCAGCGCATAGCCAAGCGTCACGCCTACCGCCGCGCTGCAGAATGCAAGGCTCCGAAGCAGGGCCGGATCGATCAGCGGCGCGGCAAAGCTGCGCTCGCGCCGCACCAGCAGCCCAAGCAACAGCGCCGCCATGGCGAAACTGCCGAGCGTAGTTGGGGAGCCCAACCCCCAGGTGGAGATATAATTGAGCACCGTCACGGTCAGGATCAGAGCCGGGCCGATCAGCAGGGCCCCGCCCCAATCGAAGGCGCGATCGGGCTGCACGCCGGTGCTGCGGGGCAGCGCCAGCCAACCAAGGACGATGGCCAGCGCACCAACCGGCACGGTGAGCCAGAAGATCCATCGCCAGCCGAGCGTTTCGAGGAGCAGTCCGCCCAGCACCGGGCCGGCGCTCATGCCCACCGCCTGAGCCGCCGCGAACCACCCAAGTGCCCGTCCCCGCTGCGCCGGCGAGACCGTTTTAACCAGGATCGAAATGCTGTTGGCGCCAAGAAGCGACCCGCCCATCCCCTGCAGGAAGCGGAAAATCACCAATTGCTCGAAACTGGAGGCAAAGCCGCACAAGGCGCTGGCGGCGATGAAGAGAAGGTACCCGAAGATATAAAGCGTCTTGCGGCCGAACATTTCGCACAGGCGGCCGAAGATTGGCAGAAAGGCAACGAAGGCTGCGAGATACGAAAGCGCGATCCAGCTCACATGCTGAAGCGATGCATCGAACTGGTGCCCGAGAGTTGGCAGGGCGAGCTGGACGATGGTGGCGTCGAGCTGCCCGATAAACGCACCCATCGAGACGAGGCCAACGACAAGCCAGGGATGCCAAGTCTGGCGTTCAAGCCAGGCGAGCGGAGCCGGTTCGGTCGTCAACCGGGCGATGAGGTGAGGCATTCAAAATCCGATGGAATGGGGACGAAATCCCGGCCGGCCGATCGCGTCCGACCCGGTCGACAGCACCCAGGCGTGGGGCGTCCGCCGACGCATCCTGCGAGAAATCCCGTGCCGGCTGGACGGGGGTGCCAATGGCCCTGCTCCCCCGAACATGAGGCCGTGCGACCGCCGCAGGGAGCCAATCAGCGTTTCGTCACGTCATTGCAGGTCGCGACGGCCGGCTTGTCATTGGCTTGCCGGGCGCCGGCCTGGAGATAGCAATAGGAAAGCGTGGTGCCGGATAGGTCACCGACGAAATAGCCGTCCGTATCCGTCATCATCACCCTGTCGCCACCTTTTGAGACGGTTCCGATGAAGGGTTCCGATGTGACCGCGCCGCCCGAGGCGGCGTCGCCGGCAATGATGCTCTCGCCCCAGAAGCGGCGGTCATCCTGACCGACAATGCGGAGTGTGATGTCCCGCTGCGCCAGAAGCGGCTTTTCCCACGTGCCCTTGCTTTCCGGCCAATGCGGGCCACCCACGCCGGCAATGATCGTATTGGTCTTGCCGACCCAGTCACCCTTCATGTCGGGGGTCTGAGCGGCGGCGGCGGAAATCATCAGGGCATTGCAGAGCAGAAACCAACCCAGTGCCTTCATCGTGTCCTCGCTCTTTGGCTCGAATATGAGCCACTGAGCTGTACCTCAACACCGTACGGCCGGGAATGACAAACGGTCCGCCGCGTCGTCGCGAACCCTGCGGCATGCATCCGTGGCGTCGATGGACGTTGCCGGCCTGGCACCATTTCCCCGCTTTAGGTGGATCTAGGAAACTCAAAAAGCGGGAATTTTCCTCAACTTAGCTGAATTCGAGGCTCACGGCGGCTCTCCGGGGCTCGTTGGCATTTGGGAAATTTGTTGGCATTCGCGATGCCAACAAAGGGCGCCTCCAATGCCATTGACAGGCGTCGCTATCCGCCAGGCCAAGGCCATGGAGAAGCCGTTCAAACTGTCGGATGGAGGCGGCCTCCATCTTCTCGTCACCGCGACGCGGGGCAAGCTCTGGCGACTGGCCTGCCGCTTCGATGGGAAACAACGGCAACTCGCGTTCGGCAGCTATCCAGAGGTCACGTTGAAGGATTGCCGCGCGTGCCGTCCGATGTTCTGCTGGTTCAGCGAGAGGTCCAGGCGTCCAGCTGTTGGCGCGTCGGCATGCCGTCCTGCGCGCCGCGTGCCAGGCAGGCCATTGACGCGGCCGCGCAGGCGCGCCGAACGGCTTGCTCCAGCCCGCTGGACGACGCCAGTTCGCTGGCGAGCACGCCGACGAAGGTGTCGCCGGCGCCTGTCGTGTCGACCGGCGTGACCGGAACGGCGGGGGCATGGTGAAGCGCGCCATCGGGCGTTGCGAAGAAAGCCCCCTCCGCGCCGGCCGTGACGACACAGACCGCGCGGCCCTGCGTCGCCAGAAGGCGCGCGGCGGTCCTGAAATCGGGGGCGTCGCCAAGAGCCTGCGCGGCCATCAGGGCCTCGATCTCATTGACGACAAGGATGTCCGTCGCAGCGAGGATCGTGTGCATATCGGCCGCGCCGAGGCCGGCCGGTGCCGGCGCGAGATTCCAGATGACCCGCCCGCCGGCAGCCCGCACCCGCGCGGCCGTCGCGAGGCTTTCCGCCAGCGGTACCTCCATCTGCATCACGGCCAGCGTTTCGTGACCGAGGGGCAGGTTTTCGGGAAGGTCGTCGCTGTCGACCATGCCATTGGCACCGCTGGCGACGGTGATGGCGTTCTCGCCGGCGCTGTCGACCGTGATGAAGGCGCAGCCGGTTGGCGCGGCGCAGGTCGCGATGTAATCGGTGGTCACGCCATTGGCGGCGAGGTTGGCGCGGCAGGCGTCGCCGAAGGCGTCCGCGCCCACGCGCCCGACCATGACGACGTTTCCGCCCATGCGCGCGGCCGCCACCGCCTGGTTCGCCCCCTTGCCGCCGAACAAGGTGCGGTAGCCCGGCGACAGCACGGTTTCTCCCGGCCGGGGTATCGCCGGGACGGAGGCGACGAGGTCCATGTTGATCGATCCGAAGACAAGGATCACGTCTGCCTCCTCCGTGCGGCCCTCATCCCCGTCAGCCTTCCGCGTCCATCTGGTGGAGCTTTTCCACCCGGCGGCGGAAATCCTCGTCAGTGGAAAATTCGGCGGCGAGATAGGACGTCACGAGATCCTGCGCCAGCCACGGGCCGATGATCTGCGCGCCGATGCACATGACGTTCACGTCGTCATGTTCGACCGACTGGTGCGCGGAGTGGATGTCGTGGCAGACGGCGGCGCGGATGCCCTTCATCTTGTTCGCGGCGATCGAGGCACCGACGCCGGTGCCGCAGACCATGATGCCGCGCTCGGCCTCTCCCGAAGTGACTTTCGCGGCCACCTGGCGGGCGATGTCGGGGAAGTCGACCGGCCGGTCGTCATACGAGCCGACATCGATCACCTCGTGCCCGAGGCCGCGAATGTGCTCGATCACGGCGCCCTTCAGCGACCAGCCGGCATGATCGGATCCAATGACAAGACGCATGTTGGTTTCCTCGAAGTGTGGGAAGGCGGCGGCGCCTTTCGCGGACGCCGCCGGTTGGGGAGGGCGGGACGGCTCAGCTGGCGCCGCGCATGTTCGCCGGCAGGTCGGCGCCGTGATACTTCTTGTAGATCGCGTTCAGCTTGCCGTTGGCGATGTTGGCGGCGATCCACTCATTGAGCTTGGCGACCAGGGCCGGCTCGCCCTTCTTCACGCCCATGGCGAGGTTGAAGGTCGTGATCAGCACCTTGGGGTCGAAGGGGCGCGCCGGGTTCTTCACGCCGATCTGGTTGACGATGGTGGCGGAGGTGGCGATGAAATCGGCCTGGCCGGTGACAGCCGCCGTGACCATGGTGGCATCGTCGTCATAGCGCGCTACCTCGAACCCGCCGCCGTCCTTGGCGCGGTTGGTCAGGGCGGTGTCCTGGGTGGTGCCGCGCGAGACCGCGATCTTCTTGCCCTTCAGGCCGTCCCAATCCTTCACCTCGATCGATTTGAGGCCGCCGACCACCGATTCCAGCGCGGCATAGGGCGCGGTGAAGTCGACCACCTTGGCGCGCTCGGGCGTGACCGAGAGGGTGGAGATGACGACGTCCGCCTTGTTGGTCTGGAGGTTGGGAATGCGGGTCGCGCCCGTCGTCTGCACCCACTCGATCTCAAGGCCGAGATCCTTGGCGAGAAGCTCGGCGGTGTCCACATCGGAGCCGGTCGGCTTCATGCTGCCGTCCATCATGCCGGACGGCGGGATGGCCAGGTCGGTCGCAATGCGGATCTTCTTCGCCGCCATGATGTCGTCGAGCAGATCGGCCCGCGCGGCGGTGGCGCCGAGGAGGCAGGCCGCCGCCACGGCGGCCGCGAACATCGTATGCTTGATCATGCGTCTCTCCCTTGTTTGCATTTTGTTGTAAAGGCTCAGAGCCCCGTGCCCACGAACTGCGCGAGTTCGGGGGTGGAGGGCGATGAGAGGATGCCGGCCGGTCCCGCCTCGTGGACCTTGCCCTTGTGCATGAACACCACCTGGTCGGCGATGCCGCGCGCGAAGCTCATCTCGTGCGTGACCAGCACCATGGTCATGCCGTCCGCCGCGAGCGCCTCGATGACCTTCAGCACCTCGCCGGTGAGCTCCGGGTCGAGAGCGGACGTCACCTCGTCGAACAGCATCACCTTGGGCTGCATGGCGAGCGAGCGGGCGATGGCGGCACGCTGCTGCTGGCCGCCGGAAAGCTGCTCGGGATAGGCGTGGAGCTTTTCCTCCAGCCCCACCTGCGCCAGCACCTTGGCGGCCAGCGCCCGGGCCTCGGCCTTCGGCACCTTCTTCACCGCGTGCGGGGCGAGGGTGATGTTCTCCTCGATGGTGAGGTGGGGAAACAGATTGTAGCTCTGGAAGACGATGCCGACATCCTGGCGCAGGGCCCGCACATCGAGCCGGGCGTCGTCGACCCGCCGGCCGCACACCTCGATCTCGCCGCCGTCGATCGTCTCGAAGCGGTCGATGCAGCGCAGCGCGGTGCTCTTGCCGGAGCCCGAGCGGCCGATCAGCACGATGACCTCGCCGCGCCCGACGGCGAAGCTGACGCCGTCGAGCACCTTGAGCGCGCCGAAGCTCTTGTGGACGTCGCGCAGCGCGACGACCGGGGCATTCGGGGGCGCGGCGGGCGGAATGACATGAGCGTTCATGGGAGGTTTCCTTGGCGTTCCTCGGGTCGTGTCACGCAAGTGCCGGCTTCTTGTGGAGGGCCGTGCGCTCCAGCCGACGGCTGAGGCGTGAGAGCGGATAGCAAAGAGAGAAGTAAACGAGGGCGATGATCGAGTAGATGATGAAGGGCTCGAACAGCGAATTGTTGATGATCTGGCCCGAGCGCGTCAGTTCGACGAAGCCGACCACCGAGGCGAGCGAGGTATTCTTGACGATCTGCACCATGAAGCCGACGGTGGGCGGCGTGGCGATGCGGATGGCCTGCGGCAGGATGACCTTGATCATGCGCTGGCTGCGGGACAAGGCGAGACCCTCCGCCGCCTCCCATTGCTGCTTCGGCACCGCCTCGATGCAGCCGCGCCAGATTTCGCCGAGATAGGCGGCGACGAAGATCGTCATCGAGGCGCCGGCCGCGAGCAGCGGCGAGATGTTGAGACCGAGCGCCGCCAGCCCGAAAAAGGACAGGAACATGATCACCAGCAGCGGCGTGCCCTGGATGATCTGCACATACGTCGCCGCGAGCAGGCGCACCGCCCGGCTCGGCGAAACCCGGCCGAGCGCGACGAGGAAGCCGAAGCTGCCGCCGCCGATCAGCGCGATGGCGGAAAGCCCAATGGTCCACAGCGCGCCATGGCCGAGGAAGAGAAGGTGGTTGATGTTGAGAGCGCCGCCCATGTTCATCTCCTCACAGCGGCGTGCCGAGACGGCGCCGGCGCGGGAACAGCGCCAGGCCGAGAAGCCAGAAGCCGAACCGCATGATGAAGGACAGCGCCACATAGATCAGCGCGACGACGATGTAGGTCTCGAAGGATCGGTAGGTCTCGGACTGGATGTAATTGGCGACGGCGGTCAGCTCTTCGGCGGAGATCTGCGACGTGACCGAGGAGGCCAGCATGAGCAGCACGAACTGGCTGGTGAGGGCGGGATAGACCCGCTCGATGCCCGGCCAGATGATCACGTGCCAGTAGATCTGCGCCTTTGACAGGCCGAGCCCTTCGGCGGCCTCGATCTGGCCCTTGTGGATGGAATCGAAGCCCGCCCGCATGATTTCGGTCGTGTAGGCGCCGACATTGATGGTCAGCGCCACGGCCGCGACGGTGAAGGCGGAGAATTGCAGCCCGAGGCTCGACAGGCCGAAATAGACGAGAAAGATCTGCACCAGCAGCGGCGTGTTGCGGATGGCTTCGACATAAGCGCCCCACAGGCGCTCGACCAGCGCATTGCCGCTGCGCCGGCCGATGGCGCCGAACACGCCGATGGCCGCGCCGCACACCACCGCAATGAAGGCAAGCTGCAGCGTCAGCGTGGCGCCGTCGAGCAGGGCCTGCCAGCGGTCGAGCACGACCGAGAAATCAAGTACGAGACCCATGAGGGAGGCTCCACCCAACTGTCCAGGAGGCGAAGGGGAAGGCCGCCGGCGGCTCAGCCGTCGACGGGGTGGCGCGGCTGGTTGGCCATGCGGTCATAGACGCGGAACAGCGCCTGGTTGCCGTTCGCGCCTTCGCCATGGGCGCGCGCCTCGACATATTGGCTGGTGACGAGCGCCGTTGCCGGCAGCGGCACGGCGAGGGCGAGGGCCTGCTCCTGCACCAGCCGCAAATCCTTCAGCATGAGATCGATGCGAAAGCCCGCCGTGTCGTCGCCGGCAATCATCGCCGGGCCCAGCCTGTCGAGCATCCAGGAGGCGGCCGAGCCGCCCAGCAACACCTGCCGGAGCTGGTCGAGATCGACCCCGCACGCCCGCCCGAGCGCCAAGGCCTCGCAGATCGCCTGGATGTTGATGCCGCAGATGAGCTGGTTGCACAGCTTCACCGCCTGGCCGGCGCCGGGGCCGCCCACATGATTGATGGTCGTGCCCATCGCCTCGAAGAAGGGACGCGCGCGGGAAAACGCCTCGGCCTCGCCGCCGGCCATGATGGAGAGCGCGGCATTCTTGGCGCCGACCGGGCCGCCGGAAACCGGGGCATCGAGGAGGTCGATCCCGCTGGCCTTCAGTTCGGCCGCCATGCGCCGAACCGCCACCGGCGCGATCGTGCTCATGTCGACGACAAGGCGCCCGCGCGGCGGATCGGCCAGAAGGCCACCAGCGCCGAGCACGACCTCCTCGACCTGCGGCGTGTCGGGCAGCATGGTGATGGCGATGTCGGCGTCGCGGGCGGCATCGGCCGGCCCGGTTGCCGCCTGCGCGCCGAGCGCGACGAGAGCGTCGATCGCCGCCGGCACGACGTCGAACACGCGCACGGCGAAGCCGGCTTCGAGAAGATTGCGTGCCATTTCGCGGCCCATCGTGCCGAGGCCGATGAAGCCGACGCTTCCTTGTTGTTTCCGTCCCATAGCATCCTGCGTTTTTTGTTGTGGCGCGGTTCAGTCGGGCGTGCTGGCCCGGGGCCCTCCCTGGATGGCGAGCTTGCGGCGGAACTCGTCGCCAATGGCGAAGTGCTCGCGCAGAGAGCGGTCCGCGACCTCGGGGTCGCCGGCGACAATGGCGTCGAAGACGCGCTTGTGGTCTTCGATGAGGTAGGTCCGCATGTCGAAGATGCCGACGAGATGGCGGCGGTCGACATGCGAGCGCATCAGCACGGCCGACATCGACTCGTAGAGCACGCGGAGCGTCTCCGAGCCGCTGGCCTGGACGATGGCGTGATGGAAATCGAAATCGGCCCGGCCGCCGGCGTCGACATCGTCGATCGTCGCCTCGATCCGGCGCAGCGCGGTCTGCAGGCGCTCAAGGTCGCCCACGCTCGCCCGCTCCGCCGCCAGCCGGATCGACTGGCACTCGATGGCCACGCGCGCCTGGACGATGTCGTCCATCAGGTCGGCGCGATGGGCGAGGGCGAAGGTGAAGAAGTCGTTCAGCACCGAGATGTCCGGCCGGCGCACGATGGTGCCGACGCGGTCGCGGATCTCGACGATGCCCAGCACCGTCAGCGCCCGCAGCGCCTCGCGCAGGATGGGGCGGCTGACGCCCAGCTGCGCGGCAAGATCGCGTTCCGGGATCAGCCGATCGCCCGGCTTGAGAGCGCCGGCGAGCAGCCGTTCGCGCAGGAAGGCGAACACCTTCTCGAAGCCTTTGCCGCCCTGCTCGTCGAGGCGGGTTATCTCGAATGTCTCGTCCATCGCCGGGATAGAGCCCTAGTCTTGCCGTGGTAAGACCAGTGTACATACCAAGAGCGCGGGGTCAAGACACGGCGGTGCGGCCGCGCACCTGGGGGCGGGCGGAGCGCGTGGACGTTTGCCGGAACAGGATGGAAAATGGCGTCGCTGGCTCGGCTGTCGGTGGCGGTCAAAGGCTGCCGATGTCCCGTCGGCGGGCAGCGCAAGGGCAAGCGCAGGGCCCGGTCCCGAACCGGCCGGGCCCTGCGCGGTGCGCCTTGTGCGTTCAGGCGTTGAAGCCGCCGTCGACGGTGATTGCGGAGCCGGTGATCTGCCGCGCCGCCGGGCTGGCGAGGAAGGCCACCGCCGCCGCCACGTCGCCCGGGTTGCCGTAGCGGGCCAGCGCGGTGAAGGCGCGTAGCCCGTCGGAATGGTCGCCGTTGGCGGGGTTCATGTCGGTGTCGGTCGCGCCGGGCTGCACCAGGTTCACCGTGATGTCGGCCGGGCCAAGCTCGCGGGCAAGGCCACGGGTGAAGGCGAGCAGCGCCGACTTGGTCATCGAATAGACCGTCACGCCGCCAAACGGCACGCGCTCCCCGAGGTTCGAGCCGATGGAGATGATGCGCCCGCCCGCCTTCAGATGCGGAAGGGCCGCCTGCGAGGCCAGCACCACCGCCCGCACATTGACGTTCAGCAGGGCGTCGATGTCGGCGAGGCTTATCTCCGCCATGGGCCCCTGGCGGGCGATACCGGCATTGTTGACGAGGATGTCGAGCCCGCCGAGCCCGTCCACCGCTTCCGCCACCGAACGTTGCACCGCCGACGGGTCGGCGCTGTCGGCCTGGATCGCCACGCCCCGCCGGCCCGTGGCCTCGATGGAGCGCACGACCTCTGCCGCCCGCTCCGCCGAGCGCTCATAGGTGAGGGCGACATCCGCGCCCTTTTCCGCCAACGCCAGCGCGATTGCGGCGCCGATGCCCCGCGACGCACCCGTGACCAAAGCGCGCTTACCAACCAACTCGCTCATTGCCTGTCCATTCTGTAATGATTGACATAGAATTAGCTAAGGCCGTTGATCGGAGGCGTCAAGGAATTATCTATCGATCGATGCAGAATATAGAAAGCACACCCGACACTCCGGAATCCGCCCCCTCCCGCAGCCGGGGGCGCCCGCGCGCCTTCGACCGCGACGCCGCCCTCGCGCAGGCCATGAGGCTGTTCTGGATCAAGGGTTTCGAGGCGACCTCGATCGCCGATCTCACCCACGCCATGGGCATCGGCTCGCCCAGCCTCTACGCCGCTTTCGGCTCCAAGCAGGCGCTGTATGTGGAGGCGCTGCGCCATTATGAGCGCAACTATGAGGGCCTCGTCTGGGCAGGGTTCCGGACGGCGGAGACGGCCGAGGGCGCCATTGCCGCCCTGCTTTACGATTCAGCGTCTGCATTGACCGGAAACGTCGCCGATATTCCCCTCGGCTGCATGGTGGCGCTGGCCTCGGTCGGCAGCGAGGAGCATCGCGCCCTCGGCGAGCTCGTGTGCGCGGCCCGCGCCGTCACCTTCGCCCGGCTTGAGGCCCGGCTACAACGGGCCGTGGCCGACGGCGAGATATCCGCCGGCACGGATTGCGCGGCGCTCGCCCGGTTCGTGCAGACGGTGCAGACCGGCATGTCGCTCCTTGCCCGCGACGGAACGAGCGGGGAGGAACTGGAGGCGGTGGCCGCGCTCGCCATGGCGGGCGTCAAGGCCCGCCTCGCCCCAACGGGGCCCGAAGGCGGCTGACGTGCCCTGCCTTCCGCCACCTCATCCGTCCGCCGCCGCCGCGTCGCCCGGGGAGGCCGACGGTAAAAACCGGGCTCTCGGGTGAAACGTTTAGCGCCCCGTGCGCTTATCCCTATCGGAGTAGGTCGGATCGGCGGATGCGATGCGACCTCTCCTCGACGCCTCGAAACGCAAGGAGACAGTGAACCGCATGTGTGGGATTGCCGGTGAAATTCGATTTGATGGCTCATTTGCCGATGCGCGCGCCATCGCCTCCATGATGGATGTCCTCGCCCCGCGCGGCCCCGACGGCGCCGGGCTGGAAGCGCGTGGGCCCATCGCCTTCGGACACCGCCGCCTGCGGATCATTGATCTCTCTGATAAGGCCGCCCAGCCGATGGTCGATCCCGATCTCGGGCTGACCCTCACTTTCAATGGCTGCATCTACAATTACCCCGAACTGCGGGCCGAGCTGGAAGCCAAGGGCTACCGCTTCTTCTCGCAGGGCGACACGGAGGTGATCCTCAAGGCCTACCACGCCTGGGGCGAGGCCTGCGTGGAGCGCTTTCACGGCATGTTTGCCTTTGCCATCGCCGAGCGCGACAGTGGCGCGGTGGTGCTGGCACGCGACCGCTTCGGCATCAAGCCGCTCTATTACACCGAGAACGGCAAGCGCCTGCGCTTCGCCTCCAGCCTGCCGGCGCTGCTGGCGGCGGGCGACGTCGACACCTCGATCGACCGCGAGGCGCTGCACAATTATATGAGCTTCCACGCCGTGGTGCCGCCCCCGCGCACCATCCTCAAGGGCGTGCGCAAGCTGCCCCCCGCCACGGTGCGCCGCTACGCGCCGGACGGCTCCTTCACCGAGCGCACCTATTGGCAGGCGCCCTATGAGCGCCGCGCGGAAGATTCTTCGCTGACCGCGCAGGACTGGCGCGACCGGGTGCTCGACGCGCTGCGCACCGCCGTGCGCCGGCGCATGGTGGCGGATGTGCCGGTCGGCGTGCTGCTCTCGGGCGGCGTGGATTCGTCCATCATCGTCGGCCTGCTGGCGCAGGAGGGCCAGAAGGACCTCGCCACCTATTCCATCGGCTTCGAGGAGGCCAATGGCGAGAAGGGCGACGAGTTCGTCTATTCCGACCTGATCGCCAAACACTTCGGCACCAACCACCACAAGATCTTCGTGCCGTCCTCGGACCTGATGGGTGCGCTGCCCGACACCATCCACGCCATGTCCGAGCCGATGGTGTCCTATGACAATATCGGCTTCTACCTGCTCTCGCGCGAGGTCTCGAAGTCGATCAAGGTGGTACAGTCGGGGCAGGGCGCCGACGAGGTGTTTGCCGGCTATCACTGGTACCCCCCGCTCGCCGACAGCAACGACGTGGTCGGCGACTATGCGCGCGGCTTCTTCGACCGTGACCACGCCACGCTGGCCCGCCAGCTGGGGCCGGACTGGCTCGCCGACACGGATGCGAGCCGCGAGCTCGTCGCCGCGCATCTGATGGCGGAAGGTGCCGCGACCCCGGTGGACCGGGCGCTGCGGCTGGATTCGCAGGTGATGCTGGTGGACGACCCGGTGAAGCGGGTCGACAACATGACCATGGCCTGGGGTCTGGAGGCGCGGGTGCCGTTCCTCGACCATGAGCTGGTGGAACTCGCCGCCACCATCCCACCCGCCTTCAAGCTCGCCCATGGTGGCAAGGGCGTGCTGAAAGACGCCGCCCGCCTGGTGGTGCCCCATGAGGTGATCGACCGGCCCAAGGGCTATTTCCCGGTGCCGCAGCTCAAATATATCTCCGGACCCTATCTCGACATGGTGCAGGACGTGTTGGGTTCGCAGGCCGCGCGCGAACGCGGGCTGTTCCGGCAGGATTATCTCGACACGCTGTTCGCCGATCCCGTCTCCCACATCACCCCGCTGCGCGGATCGGAGCTGTGGCAGGTGGCGCTGCTGGAGATGTGGCTCCAGTCGCATGGCGTCTGAGCGGGAGGAGAGCACCGTGACATCCCATTGCGCCCTTGATGTCGGCTGGGGCCGGCTGATCTTCGGCCAGACTTTCGACAACCTTCCCGATCTCGTCGACACGCTCCGAGAAGAGGGGCCGGATCGGCGCGACATCGCCGTCTATGTCGAGGATCCGCATGTGCTGCTTTCGCATGCGCCGCAGGAAGTGTTTCTCGATCCTTCCCACACTTTCCGGCTCAACCTCGCGACGTATCGCCCTTCCGAACGGCCGCCCGCCGGTTTTCGGGTCCGCGCGCTGGAGACGGGGGCGGATGCGGACGCGATCAACCGCATCTATGCCTCGCGCGGCATGGTGACGGTGCCGCTGGAGTTCTTCCAGTCGCCGCGCACTCCCGACCCGCTGACCTATCTGGTGGCGCAGGACGAGGCGACGGGGCGCATCATCGGCACGGTGACGGGCGTCGATCATGGCCTGGCCTTTGACGATCCCGAGTTCGGCGCGTCGCTCTGGTGCCTGGCGGTCGACCCGCAGGCGCGCCAGCCCGGCATTGGCGAGGCGCTGGTGCGCTGCCTTGCCGAGCGTTTCGCCGCCAAAGGCGCGGCCTTTCTGGACCTCTCGGTGATGTACGACAACACGCAGGCCATCGCCCTCTACGAGAAGCTCGGCTTCGAGCGCGTCACCTATTTCACCGTGAAGCGTAAGAACCCGATCAACGAGAAGCTGTTCGCCGGCCCCGAGCAGAACGAGGGCTACAATCCCTACGCCCAGATCATCATCAACGAGGCCCGCCGCCGGGGCATTCTGGTGGAGGCCATGGACCCCGCCGGCGGCTTTTTCCGGCTGGCCTTCGGCGCGCGCACGGTGCGCTGCCGTGAAAGCCTGTCGGAACTGACCTCGGCGGTGGCGATGTCGATCTGCGACGACAAGAGCATTACCCGCCGCATCGTCGCCGAGGCGGGGGTGCGGGTTCCCGCCCAGCTCACCACGAGCGCGCCGATGGAAGAGATCGCCGCTTTCCTCAAGCGGCACGGGCGGCTGGTGGTGAAGCCGGCGCGCGGGGAACAGGGGCAGGGCGTCAGTGTCGGGGTGGCCTCGCTCGACGAGCTCGACGCCGCCATCGCCGAGGCGCGCAAATTCGCCAGCGAGGTGCTGGTGGAGGAATGCGTCGCGGGCGAGGATGTTCGGCTAGTGGTGATCAACTTCAAGCTGGTGGCCGCTGCCATTCGTCGCCCCGCCACGGTCGTCGGCGATGGGCGCAGCACCGTTCTCGAACTCATCGAGGCGCAAAGCCGCCGCCGCGCTGCCGCGACATCAGGCGAATCCCGCATTCCCTGCGATGGTGAGACCGAGCGGACGGTGCGCGACGCCGGCTTTGCGATGGACAGCGTGCTGCCCGCCGGCCGCGAGCTGAAGGTGCGGCGCACCGCCAATCTCCACACCGGCGGCACCATCCACGACATCACCGACATGGTTCATCCCACGCTGGTCGACGCCGGGATCAAGGTGGCGCGGGCCATCGACATTCCGGTGGTCGGGGTGGACCTGATGGTGACGTCGCCCACCGGGCCGGACTATGCCTTCATCGAGGCGAACGAGCGCCCGGGGCTCGCCAATCACGAGCCGCAGCCCACCGCCGAGCGCTTCATCGACCTGCTCTTCCCCCTCGCCATTCCCGCCGGGGTGCGACAGGTGATGGATGCCCCGCAGGGGAGGGCGGAGGCATGACGCGGCTGACCATCGACGCCGATTACCTCGCCAAGGTGCTGCGCCGGCTGCTCTCCATCCCCAGCCCCACCGGCTACACCGACACCATCGTCCGCTTCGTCGCCAAGGAACTCGCCAGCTTCGATCTGAGCGTGGAGATGACGCGGCGGGGCGCCATCCGCGCCGTCCGCCCCGGCGGCACGCATCTGGGCGCGCGGGCGCTGGTGGCCCATGTCGACACGCTCGGCGCCCAGGTGAAGATGCTCAAGGAGAACGGGCGGCTCTCCTTGGTGCCCATCGGCACCTGGTCGGCACGCTTCGCCGAGGGCGCGCGGGGCACCGTGTTCACCGAGAAGGGCGGCTATAGCGGCACCATCCTGCCGCTGAAGGCCTCCGGCCACACCTTCAACGACGAGGTGGACCGGCACCCGATCGGCTGGGACCATGTCGAGATGCGGGTCGATGCGCGGGCGCGCAACGCCGCCGATCTCCACCATCTCGGCTTCGAGGTCGGCGACATCATCGCCATCGACCCGCAGCCGGAATTCCTCGACAACGGCTTCATCGTTTCCCGGCACCTCGACGACAAGGCCGGCGTGGCGGTGATGCTGGCGGCGATCCGGGCCCTGCACGAGGCCAAGGCCGAGACGCCGGTGGACATTCACTGGCTGTTCTCGATCGCCGAGGAAGTGGGCGTCGGCGCCTCCGCCGTGCTCACCGCCGATGTCGCCTCGCTCGTCGTCATCGACAACGGCACCACAGCGCCGGGGCAGAATTCCGACGAGTTCGGCGTCACCCTGTCGATGGCCGACCAGAGCGGCCCGTTCGACTATCACCTCACCCGCAAGCTGGCGGAGCTCTGCCGCACCAACGACATCCGCTGCCAGAAGGACGTGTTCCGTTTCTATCGCTCGGATTCTGCCAGCGCGGTGGTCGCCGGGGCGGATGTCCGCACGGCGCTGATCACCTTCGGCGTCGATGCGTCCCACGGCTATGAGCGCATCCACATGCACGCGCTGCGCTCGCTCGCCGAACTGGTGACGGCCTATGTCGTCAGCCCGGTCGAGATCACCCGCGACTTCCAGCAGACCGCCGACCTCAAGGGCTTCACCCGCCAGCCGACCCGCGAGGCGGTGCAGCATCTGTCGTCCGATGTCGACAGCGAGGACCTGGAAGAATAGGCGGCCCCGCCTTGCCGAAAGATAATCCCCCGGGCGCCCCGCCCTGGCACCCGGGGACTTCGTGGCAATCCGCCTTTCGGTGGGGCCACGAAGAGCCGGCGGAACCCGCATTCCGCCGGGATTTCACGAGGCGAACCGTCAGAAGCTCACCTTGAAGTTCGCGTTGAAGCCGTTCTCGGTGACACCGTCGCCGAACTGGCCGCTATAGGCGACGCCGAGCGTGGCGCCGGCGCCGACCCGCAGATCGAGGCCGGCTTCCACCACTGCCGCGTCCTGCGCGATGGCGATGCCCGCCGTGTCGAACGAGGCCGAGCCGAGAAAGGCCTGTGTCGCCACCGGGGTGATGTCGCCAAAGGCGTGCCGCCAGCCCGCCGCGCCGCGCAGGGTCGTTGCGAACGTGCCGAGCAGCACCTCTTTCTCGGCCCGGAGGCCCAGCGTGGTGAAGCTGGTTTCCATGTCGGAGCCGCTGGACGCGAGCGCCGCCGCGCCGCCCCATTCGCCATAGCCATCGGTGTCGAGGTTGACATAGGAGAGGTTGGCGAAGGGCTCGAAGGCGGCGAACGCCGTGTCCAGCCGATAGCCGAGTTCGCCGAAGGCCTGGAACAGGCCGGCGGTGTAGTCGGCGCTCAGGCTGTCGGCGAAGCCGGCGAAGGCCACCGAGCGGGAGGTCGACACGTCCTGCCACGTGTAGGCGAGACCGGCGCGCAGCGCGAGCGCGCCCCACTGGTTGCCGCCATAGGCGCCGATATGCCAGTTATCGCTGTCGCCCGAGGCCCCCTGTCCGTCGAAGGACGTGGAACTGTAGCCACCGGCAACACCGAGCCGCCAGCCGGCGTCCAGCACGGCGTCGCCACCCATCAGGAAGCCGCCCGTGGCGCCGTTGAGCCCGGCGGCATTGGTGGTGCCGTCGAAAGTGCTCCAGGAGCCGAAGCCGGTGGCCCATACCGCCCGCTCAGGCGTGGTCTCCGCGGCCGGTGACGCCTTGTAGGCAAGGCCGTTCTCGATCGCCCTGCCGGCGTCGCTGGCGCTTGGCGCCGAGGCGTAGTTCAGCACCGGCGCGGAGGAGGCGCCAACGCCCCCCTGCGCGGCGCGCACGCGGTCGATCAGGGCGTTGCGAATGAGGCTGCTCTGCTCGACGAACAGGCTCTGCGACGAGGCGTGCACCTCGCCCGAGAGCTGATCGAAGGCGCCCCGCGCCTGCGCGTCGGTGGGCAGGAACAGGAGCGCGTTGCGCAGGCCGCTCGTCGGCCCCTTTGCCGGCAACGTATCGAGCGCGCCGGCAACAGCGATCTGATTGCGCGTCGCGGCGGCGGCGGTGAAGTCTCTCGCCTGGTCGAAGCGCACAAAAATGTCGTTGCCGGTGTTGGTGGAGGTGAGGCCGACAAAGGCGGAAATCTCGACCTCGCCGTCGACATTGCCGAAATTGCCCTCCACCCCGCCGGCGGCGGTGAGCACGTGGTAGTCGGTGCCGAAGGCGATGTCGTCCACCGCCCGCAGGCGGATGCCGGCGCCGGAATCGATGGTGGCCGTGCCCCCGGCCGAGATCAGGTCGGCATTGCCGGCGAGATCGACATCGAGGCTGTAGGCCGCGCCCTTCTCGAAGACGACGTCGCCAGCGAACAGCGCCACATCGCCGGCCCCGCCATCGGCGAGGCTGAAGGAGTGGTGGTTGACGAAGGTTTCGAGGCCATCGAACCGTGTCGTCTCGGCGGTTTCGGCGAAGGCGGCGGCGTAAATGGTGCCCGTGTTGGTCAGCAGGTCCTCGCCGGCACCGAACTCGTTGACGCCGGCCAAGGTCCACACGCCCGCATTCTCGAAAATGTCGTCGGATTTGGTGAGTTCGACACGGCCTATCAGGATGCCGTGATTGTCGAGGACGATGCGGCCGCCCGAGGCGCTCACCACGACGTCGCCCGAGGCGGCGGCGATCTGCTCGCGGGTGATCTCGCCGTCGAGCACGGGCAGGGCCTGGCTGATGATGACGCCGCCGGCCTCGTTGGTAAGCGTCGCGCCGCCCGTGTCGTCACTCGCCGAATAGGCGCCGCTGTCGATGACGACGCCGCCGGTGATGAAGCCGAACTGCTCCAGTTCGTCCGCGCCGGTCCCGCTGCCGTTGACGAGCGTCACGCTCGCGCCATCGGCATAGATGCCGCCACCGGCCGATGCGATGAGGCCGCCGCGGTTCTCGATCAGCGTGTCGCCTTCAACCAGATAGGCCAGCACGGCGTAGTCGTCCATGCTGGTGATCTGCCCGCCGGCGCCATTGTGCAGTTCCACATCGCCGCCGACGGTCACGAAGGAAACGCCGCTGTAGCTGCCGCCGGAGAGGACGCCGCTGCCATTGACGACGCTGGCGTCGCCGCCGATGTCCCAGAGGTCGATCCCGTAATCGGAGCCGGACATCGTCCCGCTGCCGTTCAGCACGGTCACGCCCCCGCCAATGCCCCAGGCACCAAAGGCCGTGGGCCCGGTGATCGAGCTGGCATCGTTGGAGACCCACACGTCGCCGCTGACGTCATAGGCGAAGACGCCGGTGGCGTCGCGTGCGGTGCCATTGATGCTGCTGCCGTTCTCATTGATGAGGGTCAGGCTATCGGCGCGCCAGACATTGACGCCGGCCGCGTTGCCGGTGATCGCATGGTCGGCGCCGCCGGAATTGGTCAGCTTCACCGAACCAACCTCGTAAAGCACCACGCCCGAGGAGGCCTTGCCCGTGCCGCTGACCGAGCCGGCGACGGTGACGTCGATTTCCGAGGCCACGAGTTCGAGGCCATTGTCCTTGGTGGACATGCTGCCGACCGTGCCGGTGATCTTGCCGTCGGTGGTCTTCAGATAGACCGCGTCGCCGTAATCGTTGGTGATCGTTCCCGCCGTCTGGTTGATGGTGATGTCGCCGCCGGTGGAGAGGGTGATGTCGATGCCGTCCGCGACGTCGGCGGAGACATTCACGGTCCGGTCCGTGCGCCCGCTGGTGACGGTCTCGTCATAGCCGGCGGGGGAGGGTGTCGCGCAGGTCACGACCGTGTCGTCGCGCACGCAGTCCGCCCGTGCCTCCAGCGTCAGGCCGGAGAGGGCGGCGATCATCGTGCCCCCGACAGCGATACCCCCGACGGCGATGCTCCCGACGACGCCCCTGCGTTCCGCCCGATTAGCCGCGATGCCCATGCTTCTGCGATCCCCGCCCCGTGTCCTGCCGTCGGGCGGGAAACTAGCGAAGTCGCTAACGCGTTGATTACCGAAGATTACCGACGGTAAAGGGTGCCGCGTTGGTGCGCGGCGAACCCCTCATGTGAGGACGATTGGCTCGCAGAGCTGGTAGCCCCAGTTGCGGATCGCCCGGATCGGGTGCGGCGCGGTCCCGCTCTGCCGCAGCTTGGCGGAGAGGCGGGAGATGGTGACATTGAGCGCATTGCGGTTGGGCGCCCGGTCGGCCTGTTCCAGCACCGCGATGATCTGCCAGGTTTCCAGCCGGTGGTCCTGCGCCCGCGCGAAGGCGGCGATCAGCGCCGCCTCGGGGGCGGAGAGGGCGGTCGCGCCCCGTGGCCCGCCCAGGGTGAGCCGCACCGTGTCGAGCATCAGCGCCGCCGGGGTCGACAGGACCGGACGCAGCCGCCGCGACAGGGCCAGGATGGCGGCGGACAGTTCGTCGAGCGAGACCGGCTTCGCCAGATAGATGTCGGCGCCGCTCTCATAGCCGATCCGCTTGTCGTCGGTGCGGGTGCGGGCCGTCATCATGATGATGCCGATCTCGGGATTGGTCGTGCGCAGCCGGCGGGTGAGGCTCACCCCGTCTTCTCCGGGAAGATTGAGGTCGACCACCACAAGGTCGATCCGCAGCGCCTGCCCTTGCTCGGCCATCGCTTCGGCGCAGTCGAAGCCGACGACATGGTGGCCCTCGCCGCCCAGCGCGTTGACGATGGCGGCGCGCAGATCGTCATTGTCCTCGACGACGGCTATGCTGAGCATGGCAACCAGACGCTGAAGCGCGCTCTTCCCTCGATGAAATCGTAGGCGATCGATCCGCCGAGGAGGTCGACGATTCCGTGGACGATGTAAAGCCCCAGCCCGGAACCGCTCTTGGTGCGCGCGTGCGGGCCGCGGTGGAACTTCTCGAACAGATGCGCGGGGTCGGGCATGCCGGTGCGCCCGCAGGCGTTTTCGACCGTGATGCGGACATAGGGCCCCGCCCCGCCCGTCGCGGGAACGGCGTCCACCACGGCCGCCGTCACCTCGACGGTCGATCCCTCCGGCGAATATTTCACCGCGTTGTCGATGAGGTTGTGCAAAAGCGTGGCGATGAGCTGTCCGTCGGAGACGATCGAGGGCAGCGCCTCGGCGCGCAGCGCGACGCGACCGGATTCCGTGCTCGCCGACACCGCCGCGCGCAGCGTCGCCGCCAAATCCACCGGCGTGCGCTCGACCTCGAGGCCCTTCTGGTCCATGCGGTCGGCGAAGCTGCAGCGGTCGATGATGCCTTCCATATTGCCGAAGGCGGCCTCGATCAGCCGGCGCGGCTCGCCCTCCACCTTGGCGGTGCCTACCGCGAGACGGATGACCGAGAGCGGCGTGCGCAGCTCATGGGTCAGCATGGCCATGAACCGGTTCTGCATCTCGGAGTGGGCCCGCTGCAGCTTCAGCTGTCCGCGCGTCAGGTCGAGTGCCCTCTGCGCCTCGACACCGCGCAGCCGCGCCGCGCGTGAGCGCAGGGCCAGCAGCACGAACAGCGGCATGTCGGACAGCAGCCCGTGGATGATGTTGGCGTCGAGGTTCCAGGCCGTCGCCGGCAGGACACCAAGGATCGGCAGCATGGTCAGAAGCAGCGAGAACGCCTGGATCACATAGAAGATGCGCAGCGTCCGCCGGCCGGGCGGGGCCTCGCGCCGCGTGCCGAAGGCCATTGCCGGCAGCAGCGGAACGATGAGCATCACCACATAGGCATTGAGTGCCAATGCCTCGCGGGCAGCCCCCGAAATAAGCAGGCCCAGCGCGACCACGGTGAGCCCCAGCAGCGTATCCAGTATCATCCGGGGGATGGGGTGCAGATCGAACTGCCGCAGCAGCAGCCTGTTGGTCAGGATCGAGAACAGCGAGGTTGCGATGACGACGATGCTGGTCAGCTGATCGACGAAGCCGGGCGCGGCATTGGGGAAGATAAGCGCGCCGTAGCCCATGATCAGCACATTGTAGCTGATGAAGAAGAGCTGGTTGATGGCGAAGCAGCCCACGACCAGGTCGCGGCGGGCGAGGAAGTCGCTCGCCGCCCACAGCAACGTGCACAGCAGCAGTCCGAGAATGAAGATCTCGCTGGCGTGAATCTGCAGGTCGGCGAGCGCGGCCAGCTGCGGCGTCAGCGCCTCGGCGTGCATCATCGAGGTGCTCGTCGTCGTCAGGCGCAGATAATAGGTCGTCTCCGGCCCGCTGGGCCAGATGGTGAAACCGAGCGCGACGGAGGGCACATCGCGTTCCAGGAATGGCGTACGGTCGCCGGTGACATATTCGCGCCACGTGTCCGGCGCGCCGGGCACCGGCTCGAACAGCGCGACCCGGTCGAGATAGGTCGGGCGGATGCGCAGGACGAGCGGGCCCCCGTCGGCGGGGCCGATGGTCAGCCGCACCCAATAGGTCGACGGCGTGTAGCCGCGCGCCAGAATGGGCGGGGCCGGGGCGAAGTCGGCATTGGCCATCTGGTCGATGGTCAGTGTGCCGTCGCGGTCCTCAAGCACGGCGCGGGCGAGCACATGGTCTTGCGAAGGGACGCGCGCCATCCAGGCGATGGTGGCGGCGGCGCCAAAAACCACGAACAGGAGCAGAAGGACAAACCGGGCTGTGGCGGAAAGCTGTCCGCTGCGGTTGCGGCTGGACGGTGCGCCCGTGCGCGCGTCGGCCGTCCGCGTGTCCTCCCCCGCCTGCTCGTGCATGCCGCTCCGCCCGTCATTGGCCCGCCATCGGCGCGACACCCACCACCAGATAAACCAGGCAGGCGGCGGCTCGCTAGTGGTCCGACCGCGACATTGGGATCCCTGATGTCGCGACCCGGTCGGCCCACAAAGCGTTGAGCTGGTGGAGCAACTTTTTGAAACGGATGGGTACCATCAGTTTCGGTCGATCCACTAGCCGCCACCGTTACGTCCCGGCTCCGCCCCGGTGGTCGTCAGGGCGCGAATTTCCTGAAGAAGGCGGGCCGGGATCAGCACGCCCCCGGCGCTGCGGGCGCGGGCGGCGTAGCGGCGCTCGGAAGGCAGCCGCACGCCCGGCTGCGCCTTGGCGAGGGCGAAGGTTTCCTCCGCATCGCTCATGCGCTGCCCCAGCGTCTCGCGACCGAACGCCGCCGGGTCGATGGCGATGAACAGTTCGCCGCCGAGCGGCGGGCCGGAATCGCCGTTCTCCACCGCCTTCGCCTGCCGGCTGTTGAGGTCGCCGATCAACGGCCCGGCAATCAGTTCCACCATCAGCGCGAGGGCCGATCCCTTGTGCCCGCCAAACGGCAGCAGGGCACCCGCAAGGGCCGCAGCCGGGTCGGTGGTTGGCGTGCCGTCCGGGCCCACCGCCCAGCCAGCCGGCAGCGCCTCGCCCGCCCGGCGCTTCAGTTCCACCTCGCCGCGCGCGGCGGCGCTGGTGGCGAAATCGAAGATGAAGGGTCGGCCTTCCGGCCCCGGCCAACCGAAGGCGATCGGGTTGGTGCCCATGAGCGGTGTCGTGCCGCCGGCAGGGGCGACGCAGCACTGGCCGACGGTGAAGCACCAGGCGGCGAGCCCCGCCTCGACAGCCGGCTCGATATCCGCCCACAACGCCGAGAAATGATAGCAGTCATGGATGGCCAGCGCGGCGATGCCATAGGTCTTCGCGGCCTCGATCAGCGCCGGCACGCCGGTCTCGATGGCGAGCGGGGCGAAGGCGTGGCGGGCGTCGACGTTCAGTATCACCGGCGTCGTCCGGGTGAGCACGGGCAGCGCCTCCCGCTCGGCCTTGCCGCTGCGCACGGAGGCGACGTAGCCAAGCAGCCGGTAGAGCCCGTGCGAATGGCATTCATCCGCCTGCGCCCGCGTGATCGAGCGGGCGATTGCCGCCGCGTGCGGTTCGCCAAGCCCTGCCGCGAGCAGCGTGTCGCGGGTGAGGGCGTATACCTCGTCGAGGCTGAGCCGGACCGTGGCCGGTTCGGAAAGGGCAGCGTTCACGTCATCGCCTCGCGCTGGCTGCGCTCCAGTTCGCGCAGCAGGTCGTCATGGACCGTCCGGATGTGCTGGTCGAGAAAGGCGCAGGCCGCCGCGCTAGCGCCGGCGCGGCTGAGCGCGGCGAGCGTGGCGTGCTCGCTCACCGCCCGCTGCATGCCGACAATGCCCATGCCGGCGACATCGCTCAGATGCACCCGGGTGTATCGGTCGCTGGTCTGCAGCAGGCCGTGCACGATGGTCAGCGAGCGCGGCAGTCCGGCCCGGGCGTAGAGCGCCATATGAAAATCGGCGTTGATCTGGCCCCAGCGGCCAAGATCGTTCGCCGCCGTCGCCGTCACCATTTCCGCGTGCAGGGCGTCGAGCCGGGTGAAGTCGTCAGAATCGAGCGCAGGAATGGACCGGGCGAGCAGGCGTGGCTCCAGCAGCCGGCGCAGCTCGAACACGTCGTCGATCTCCTCGGCCGAGAGCGCGGCGACCACCGCGCCCTTCTGCGGCACGAAGCGCACCAGCCCCTCGGCGTCGAGCTGGAACAGCGCCTCGCGGATGGGAATGCGGCTGACCTTGAACGTCGCCGCCAGCGCATCCTGCCGCAGCTGCGCCCCGGCCGGGTAGGTGCCGTCGAGGATCGCCTTGCGCAACTGGTCGAGAATGGCGGCCGTCAGGGTGCGGTGCTTGAGAAGCGGGTTCATTTTGCGTGGTCACGCCCGGAATAATCACGTCAGGCATATTGACGGAGATAATTTATAAAATCTACGATCCAGGAAAAGAGGGGAACAGGTACCATGTCGCACACCAACGGCGTTGCTGCCGGTGGCTGGCCATTGCGTGCCGTCACTGCGGCTTCAGAGGCCCTTCTGGTCGTCGAGCGCTTCGCCATCGGCGCGCTGATGGCGCTGCTCACCGGGCTTATTCTCGTCAACGTCGTCACCCGCTACGGCCGCATCCCGCTCTACTGGATCGACGAATCCGCGATCTTCACCACGGTCTGGCTCACCTTCATCGGCGCCTCCGCCATGTCGCGGCTGCGGCTCGATTTTTCGATGACGCTGCTGACCGAGCATCTCCCTGCGGGGGCGACGAGGGCGATGCGCGTCGTCTCCACGCTCTGCATCCTCGGCTTCGGCCTCGCGCTGGCCGCCATGTGCTGGCTGTGGATGGACCCGCTCGGCATCGCCTCCGCCGGTTTCGACGCACGGGAATACAGCGGGGCGACGTTCAATTTCCTCTACACCGAGCGCACCCAGACGCTGAACTGGCCGAGCTGGGTGGTCTATCTGGTGATGCCGCTTTTCGCGCTCACGCTGATGGTCCACAGCGCTGCGAACCTGATCGAGGATCTGGGGCTGGCAGCGCCGCCCGATCGCAGCAGCATCGGCCTGCACAATGCCGAAGAGGTCGCCTGATGCTGACCGGCGCCGCCTTCCTCGCCTTCCTGCTCATCGGCGTGCCGATCGGCATCGCCATCTGCCTCGCCGGCGTGGTCTTCATCCAGGCGTCCGGCAATCCGGTGCTCTACCAGAGCTTCCCGATGCAGATGTTCGGCTCGGTCGACAATTACGGGCTGATCGCCATCCCGCTTTTCATCCTCATCGGCGAGATCATGAATGGCGGCGGCATCACCCGCCAGATCATCACCATGACCATGGCCTTTGTCGGCTCGCTGCGCGGCGGCCTCGCCTATGTGAACATGCTGGCCAACATGTTCGTCTCCTCCATCCTCGGCTCGGCGACCGCGCAGGTCGCGATCATGGCCCAGATCATGGTGCCGGAGATGGAATCGAAGGGCTATGATAAGACCTTCGCCGCCGGCCTCACCGCCTATGCCGGCATGCTGGGGCCGATCATCCCGCCCTCGATCATGTTCGTGATGTATTCGGTGCTTGCGCAGGTGCCGGTCAGCACCATGCTGGTCGCCGGTCTCATCCCCGGTGTCGTGCTCACCGCGATGTTCTGCGTCGTCATCGCGGTCATGGGCTATGTCTACAACTACCCGCGCGGCGACAGCTTCACCATGCGCGAGCGCGTGGCCACGGTGATGGCCTGCGCCCCGACGCTGCTGATTCCCATCGTCATCGTCGGCTCCATCCTCACCGGCCTTGCCAACCCCACCGAATCCGCCGCCGTCGGCGCCCTGGCCTCCGTGCTGGTCGGGCGCTTCTGGACCCGCGAGCTTTCGCTGGCGCAACTGCCGCGCATGCTGGTGCGGGCAGGCGTCTATTCCGGCATCGTGCTGTTCCTCGTGGCGGCGGCGGGGGTGCTCTCCTGGGTGCTGGTCTTCGCCAAGGTGCCGCAGGAAGTGGCGCTGTGGATCCAGTCCATCGCCACCGGGCCGATCAGCTTCATGCTGCTGGTCAACGTCATCCTGCTGGTGATCGGCACGGTGATCGACGGGGCACCGGGCCTGATCATGACCGTGCCCATCCTGCTGCCCATCGCCACCGAGGTCTACGGCATCGACCCCGTGCAGTTCGGCGTGGTGGCGGTGGTGAACCTCGTGCTCGGCTTCCTCTCGCCGCCGGTCGGGCTGTGCTTCTTCGTGGCGGCGGCGGTGACGGGGGCCAAGCCCGGCAAGATGTTCCTCGTCACCCTGCCGTTCTTCTTTGCTGCCTGCCTGCTGCTTGTTCTGCTCTCGATCTTCCCCGGCCTCTCCACTGCCCTCGTTCGCTGAACCCTTCGAGTTGAAAGGAACGCCCCGATGATCTCCCGCCGAAACCTGCTCGCCGCCGCTGCGGCGGGTGCCGCCCTGCCGCTTGCCGCTCCCGGCGTTCTGCGCGCCCAGACCCGCGACCTGCGCCTCGGCCTCATCACCCCGCCCGGCCATCCCTGGAACACCACCGCCCAGAAGATCGGCGAGGTGCTGAAGGAAAAGACCGGCGGCAAGCTGACCATGACCGTCTTCCATGCCGGCCAGCTCGGCAATGAAGGCGCCATGATGCAGCAGCTGCAGACCGGCGCGCTCGACCTGGCCTTCCTGCAGGCGGCCGAAGTCGGCAACCGGGTGCCGAACGTCGCCGCCATCCTCGCGCCCTATGTCGTGCGCTCGACGGAAGCCTGCGCCAAGCTGGTGCGCCAGCCCATCGCCATGCGGATGCTGGAGCCGCTGCCGAAGGAAACCGGCACGATCGGCCTCGCCTGGGGCATCACCACCATCCGCGTCGTCATGTCGGCCAAGGAGATTACCGGGATTTCCGGCCTCAACGGCATGAAGCTGCGCATCAACACCACGCCGGCCTTCCGCGACTTCTATTCGCTGCTCGGCGCCGCCCCGACCCCGATCCCGACCCCGCAGGTGTTCGACGCGCTGGCCAATGGCCAGGTCGACGGGCTGGAGGCCGATCTCGATCTGTGCTGGAACCAGCGCTTCGACAAGGTTTCCAAGGTGCTGATGCGGATGAACGCGGTGTTCATGCCGATGGTGGCGCTCGCCTCCGGCCGGGCCTGGCAGTCGCTTTCCAGCGAGGACCGCGCCCTCATCACCGCCGCGACCAAGGAAGCGCTCGACATCCAGATCGACAACACGGTGACGGACGAGCCCAAGCTGCTGAAGAATTTCGAGGGCACCGAGATCAAGATCATCGTGCCGCCCGAGGCGGATGCGGCGCCGATTATCGCGGAATACGACAAGATCTGGACCCCGAAGGCCCCGATCCTGCCCGAACTGCGCAAGATCGGCGCCACGCTCGGCTGAGTTTAATCGCCGGCCTAGAATACAGGAGGCGCCCCATCGGGCGCCTCTTTTTTATCGTGGCTCACAACGTCATCCTGAGGTGCGAGCGCTCGCGAGCCTCGAAGGATGGTGAAGCCGAGGGCGGGCGTCAGCCCTGCTGCCACACGGGCCACGTGTCGGAAAGGCGGTAGCCGGTCTGCCAGGGGTCTTCCGGGTCCACCATCAGCTGCGCTGTGTGCGTCACCCAGGCGCGGCCCATGATGGAGGGCAGGATCGCCGGCCGCCCGCCGACGCTCGTTTCGCCTTCGATCCGGCACTCGAAGCGCGAATCGAGGATCGAGCGGCCGATGAAGGTCTCGCCGACCTTCAGCTGGCCCTTGGCGTGCAGCACCGCCATGCGGGCGGAGCAGCCGGTGCCGGTGGGCGAGCGGTCGATCTTGCCGGGGCGGATCGCCACCGCATTGGCGCCGGACTTCACGCCGTCCAGCTCCACGACAGGCGCGGCGAACTGGCAGAAGGAAATGTGGTTCCAGTCGGCATTCTCGGGATGTTTAAAGCCGAGCTGCCGGTTGGCCGCCTTGACGATCCGCATGCCGGTCTCGGCGAGATCCTTCGCCTCGTCGGGCTTGATGGAGAAGCCCAGCGCATGGGCGTCGACGATGACGAAGCTATCGCCGCCATAGGCGGTGTCGACGGTCAGCGTGCCGAGCCCTTCCACTTCCAGCTGTGCGTCGAGCTTGTCGGCGAAGGAGGGGTGGTTGCGCACCTTGATCCGCTCGGCCTTGCCGCCCTTGCAATAGGCGGTGACCTCGATCAGCCCGCCCGGCGCCTCCAGCACCATATGCGTCTCCGGCTCGGTCATCGGCACGATGCCGGTGTCGAGCAGCACGGTGGACACGCAGATCGAGTTGGAGCCGGACATGGGCGGGGTGTCCTCCGGCTCCATGATGATCCACGCCGCCACCGCCTTCGGGTTTTTCGGCGGCACCAGCAGGTTCACATGACGGAACACGCCCCCTCGGGGCTCTTGCAGCACGAAATTGCGCAGGGTGTTGTCGCTGGCGATGAAGCGCGACTGCGCCCACACGGTGTCGCCGGGCGGCGGCGCGACGCCCCCCACAATGACATCGCCGACTTCGCCCTCGGCGTGGCAGCCGACGATGTGGATGATTTTGGAACTACGCATGGGGGCCTCGCCGCGTTGAGTGCGTTGACTATACGTTTCCCGGCCCAGCGGAGCCGAAGGCGAAGCGCCGCGCCGGGACCCAGGAGAAACTGCGCCGGAGGCGACCGACGAAGTTGTTGCCGGCTTCGCCGAACCTCTGCGCTCGGTCCCGGATCGGCGCTGCACTCTTGCAGCTTGTCCGGGACACGGGCGTGGCGCTCAGCCGATCACCACCACGGGGTCGCCGAGCACGTCGAACAGCGGGGTCACGCCCAGCCCCGGCGCGTCGGAGGCGGTCATGAAGCCGTTGACGCGCTTGGGCGCGCCGTCGGCGATGTCCACCGTGCCGTAGCTGTTGAAGTCGGTGGCGGAGAAGGAGAATTCCTCCGGCGTCGAGCGGGCGAGATGGGCGATGGTGGCGGTAACGATGTCGCCGCCCCAGGTGTCCTCGATCGTCATGGGCGTGCCGGAGGCGACGCAGATGTCGCGCATCAGCCGTGCCTTGGTCAGCCCGCCTACCTTGGAGATTTTCAGGTTGATGATGTCCATCGCATCATCCGCCAGCGCTTTCATCAGCGTGCCCACCCCGTCGATCACCTCGTCGAGCACGAAGGGCCGTGCCGTGCGGGCGCGCACCGAGAGGCATTCCTCATAGGTCGGGCAGGGCTGCTCGATATACACGTCGAGATCGGCCACTTCGGCGCAGATGCGCGCCGCTTCCGCCCGCGTCCAGCCGGTATTGGCATCGGCGACCAGGATGTCGGAGGCGTCGAGAATGGCGCGGGTGGCGCGGATGCGGTCGATGTCCTGGTCGGCGTCGCCGCCCACCTTCAGCTGGAACTTGGTGTAGCCCTCGGCCTTGTAGCCGGCGATCTTCTTCGCCATCGCCTCGGGCGCTTCCTGCGAGATGGCGCGGTAGAGTGCGACCTTCTCCTGCGCCGCGCCGCCCAGCAGCTTGTAGACCGGCAGGCCGGCCACCTTGCCGAGAATGTCCCAGCAGGCGATGTCGATCGGCGCCTTCACATAAGGGTGCCCGCGCAGCACCGCATCCATGTGCCGGTTCAGCACGTTAAGGTCGGTGGGGTCGAGGCCGATCACCTTAGGGCCGATTTCCTCCAGCCCGGCGCGCACGCCATGGGCATAGGCCGGCAGGTACGCCGAGCCCAGCGGGCAGCATTCGGCATAGCCGGTGATGCCGGCATCGGTCTCCACGGCCACCACGGTGGAATCGAACACCTCGATGAAATTGCCGTTCGACCAGCTGTAGCGGCCCTCCTTCAGCGGGAGGCCGACCTTGTAGGCCTTGATGCCGGTGATCTTCATGAGCGTTCTCCCGAATTCCCTGCCAGTCATTGGTACGTCGTGCGCGGCACGCCGAAAGCGTCACACCACCACGAAGCCGTGCGCGAAGGGGTCGCGGTCGTCGATGAAGATGGTGTTGTAGCCGGTCATGCGGCCCCAGCCGCCGACGGAGGGGATGATGGCGTCGCGATTCCCCACCTTCACCGCCGCCTCGACCCGGCCCTTGAACAGCGAGCCGATGATGCTCTCATGCACGAAATCGTCGCCCACCTTCAGCCTGCCCAGTGCCGCGAGATGCGCCATGCGCGAGGAGGTGCCGGTGCCGCAGGGCGAGCGGTCGATCGCCTTGTCGCCATAGAACACCGCGTTGCGCGCATGCGCTTCCGGGTGTCGGGCGGCGCCGGTCCAGAGGATGTGCGACAGGCCGCGAATTTCCGGCTTTTCGGGATGGATGAACTCATATTTCTCGTTCAGCGCGCGGCGCAGCGCCGGGCTCATGCCCACCAGTTCGCCGGCGGTGAAGTCGGCCATGTCGGCGAACGCCTCCTGCGGCTCGACGATGGCGTAGAAGTTCCCGCCATAGGCGACATCGACGGTGATCTCGCCAAGGCCGGGGCACTCAGCGGTCAGCCCCTGCGCATAAAGGAAGGCCGGCACATTGGTGATGCGCACCTCTTCCACATATTGCCCGATCTGCGTGTATTCCGCCTTCACGACGCCGGCAGGGGTGTCGAGCATCAAGACGCCGGGGGTCTTCGGGTTCACCAGCCCGTGCTCGATCGCCATCGTCACCGTGCCGATGGTGCCGTGGCCGCACATGGGCAGGCAGCCCGAGGTTTCGATGAACAGGATCGCCACATCGCAGTCCGGCCGCGTGGGAGGATAGAGGATCGAGCCCGACATCATGTCGTGGCCGCGCGGCTCGAACATCAGCCCGGTGCGGATCCAGTCGAATTCGCGCAGGAAATGCGCGCGCTTCTCGATCATGGTGTCGCCGACGAGGTTCGGCCCGCCGCCGGCCACCAGCCGCACCGGGTTGCCGCAGGTGTGGCCGTCTATGCAGAAGAAGCTGTGTCGCGCCATGGAGGTCACTCGTCAGAAGCGGTCGGGACGGAAGGGGTCGAGCGGGATGGAGGGCCGGCGACCGGCCACCAGATCGGCGATCAGCCTGGCCGTCGCCGCGCTCTGGGTGAGGCCGAGATGGCCGTGGCCGAAGGCATAAAGCACAAGCGGCGAGGCGGTGGAGAGGCCGATGACGGGGAGCGAATCCGGCAGCGAGGGGCGAAAGCCCATCCATTGCTTGCCGCCCTCGGTGCGCAGCCCCGGCAGAAACTGCGCCGCCTTGGTCAGCATGGCGTCGGCGCGCCGGAAGTTCGGCGGCGCCTTCAGCCCGCCCAGTTCCACCGCCCCGCCAACGCGGATGCCGGTGGAAAGCGGCGTCACCACGAAGCCGTGGCCGCCAAAGGTGAGCTGGCGGCGCAGGTCGAACGCGCCGGGCGGCAGGGTGGTGTTGTAGCCGCGCTCGGTCTCCAGCGGGATGGCATCGCCGAGCGACTTCGCCAGCGGGCGCGACCACGCCCCGCCGGCGATCACCGCGCGGCCGGCCTTCAGCACCTGTCCGTCGGCGAGCCGCAGGCGCACCCCGTGTGCATCGGCCTCGACGCCGGTCACGTCGCCATGGACGAGCCCGGCGCCGCGCGCCATCACCCTGCGGAAAAGGGCGAGCGCGTAGTGATAGGGGTCGCTCACCGTCTGCCAGTGCGGGGTGAAGGTGCCCACCGTGAAGCGCGGTGACAGCCCGGGCTGGAGTTCCTCCAGCCGTTCGCCGCGCACATGCTCGAATTCGATCCCCTCGCGCGCCCGTGCCTCCCAGCCCGCAAGTGAGGTGGCAAGCTCGGCCTCGCTCTCATAAAGCTGCAGATTGCCGTCGGCGCGGATATGGCCGGAAAGGTCGGCCTGGGTCACGAGGGCCTGCGTCGCCGTGGCGGCAAAGCGCATCAGGCTGCCCTGCGCCGCGATCGAGGCGCGGTAGCGGTCCGGCAGGCTGGCGCGCCAGAAGCGGATCAGCCACGGCGTGATCTGCGGCAGGTAGCGCGGCGGAATGGTGAGCGGCCCCAAGGGGTCGAGCAGCCATTTCGGCGCCTTGCGCAGCATGCCGGGCGAGGCGAGGGGCAGGATGTCGGTAAAGGCCAGCGCCCCGGCATTGCCATAGCTCGCCCCCTCCGCCACGCCGCCGCGCTCGACCAGACGCACCCGATGGCCTTCGGCCAGCAGATGGAACGCGGTGGAGAGGCCGACAATGCCGGCCCCGACGATGACGATGTCGCCTGCGGCGACCCTGTCGCTCATGCTCTCACGCTCAGGCACATGGATGTTGCCCTCATGGCCGGGCTTGACCCGGCCACCCAGACGGAAACGAAGCGCGCCTTCCCTGGGTCCCCGGGTCACGCCCGGGGGTCAGGGAAAGCGTCCGGTGGTCGGTGCTCACGCCGCCTTGGCGAGGGTCGGGCGGGTGGCGAGGCCTTCGCGCACGATGCGCTCGACCTTAGCGCGCTGCTCGCCTTCCAGCGGCAGGCGGGGGGCGCGCACGCGCTCGGTGGTGCCGGTCACCATCGCCTCGACCAGCTTCAGATTCTGGACCAGGTAGGTCGAGACATCGAGGTCGAGCAGCGGGCGGAACCAGCGGTAGATTTCCAGCGCCTCGTCATAGCGCTTGGCCTTCATCAGCCGATAGATCGCCACCGTCTCCTCGGGGAAAGCGACGACGAGGCCGGCGACCCAGCCCACCGCGCCGAGCGCCAGCGCCTCGAAGGCGAGATTGTCGACGCCGGTGAAGATGTCATAGCGGTCGCCGAAGGCATTCTGCAGCTCAACCGTGCGGCGGATGTCGTCCGAGGACTCCTTCACCGCGACGAAGCGCGAGTCCTTGGCGAGTTCGGCCATGATGTCGATGGTGATGTCGACGCGGTAGGCGATGCGGTTGGAATAGATCATCACCGGCAGGTCGGCGGCCTGCGCCACCGCCGAGAGCGTCGCCACCGTCTCCTTCGGGTTGGTGTGGTAGACGAGGCTCGGCACCACCATCAGCCCGTCGGCACCGGCCTGCGCGGCGCGCTTGGCCAGGCTCGCGCAGTCGCGGGTGGAGGAATCGGCGACGGTCATCAGCACCGGCCGCTTGCCGGCCACCGACTTGGCGGTCTTCAGCACGGCGAGGCGCTCGTCATGCGAGAGCATCGGCCCTTCGCCAAGCGAGCCGTTGACGATGATGCCGTCGACGCCGGCGTCGATCTGCAAGGCGAAGCAGCGCTCCATCTCCTTGTGGTCGAGCGTGTCGTCTTCGTTGAACTTGGCGGTAACGGCGGGATAGACGCCCTGCCACATGGGAAAGCTCCTTGAGATTCGTGCGAATGCGCGTGGTGTATCAGAGGACGGATTTGAGGAAGTCGATGGTCTCGGGCTCGCGGGGAGCGCCGATCACCTGGGCGGGAGGGCCGATCTCATGGATGCGGCCCTTGTGGAAGAAGGCGACGCGGTTCGAGACCTCGCGGGCGAAGGCGATCTCGTGGGTGACGACGATCATGGTCATGCCTTCGGCGGAGAGCGAGCGCATCGTGTCCAGCACCTCGCCCACCAGTTGCGGGTCCAGCGCCGAGGTCACTTCGTCGAACAGCATGTAGTCCGGCGACATGGCCAGCGCGCGGGCGATCGCCATGCGCTGCTGCTGGCCGCCGGAGAGCTTGGAGGGAAAAACCTTCAGCTTTTCCGAGAGGCCGACGCGGGCGAGCTTGTCCACGGCGATGGCCTCGGCCTCGGCCTTCGACCTGCCGAGCACCTTGCGCGGCGCCAGCATCACGTTTTCCAGCACGGTGAGGTGCGGGAAGGCGTTCCACTGTTGAAAAACAATGCCGATCTTGCGGCGCAACTTGTTCAAATCGGTGCCGCGCCCGTGCACATCGGTCCCATCGACGAGGATGCGCCCCTCATTGATCGGCTCCAGCCCGTTGATGCACATGAGCAGGGTCGACTTGCCCGAGCCCGAGCCGCCGATGATGGAGACGACTTCGCCCTTCTCCACGGTCATGGTCACGCCCTTGACCACTTCGAGCGAGCCGAAGGCTTTGTGGACGTCCTGAATTTCGATCGACATCTCGGTCCTCAGTCGTTCTCGCGCCAGCGCTTCTCAAGGCGGGCGCCGAGGCGGGCGATGGGGAAGCTCATCAGGAAGTAGATCAGCCCGGCGATGGTCAGCACGAACAGCGGCTCGTGGATGCGGGTGACGATCACCTGCGAGGAGCGCAGGAGTTCCACCACGCCGATCCACCACACCATGGCGGTATCCTTCATCACCCCCAGCGTCAGCCCGATCCAGCTCGGCAGGGCGACGCGCAGCGCGATGGGGAAGACGATCTCGGTCAGGTCCTGCCGCCAGGTGAGGCCCAGCGAGCGGGCGGCACGCCGCGTCGTCGTCGGCACGGCCAGGAACCCGGAGCGCACGATCTCGGTGCAATAGGCCGACATGTAGAGCGCCAGCACCACGCAGCCCACCGTGAACGGGCTCCAGTGAATGCCGATGATGGTCTTGAACGAATTGGCCACCACGAGCTGGATCAGCAGCGGGATGGAGCGGAACACGTCCAGCACCGCGCCAAGCGGGGCATTCACCCACCAGGGGGAAACGGCTCGGACGACGCCGAAGACGACGCCGAGCAGCGTGCCGCCCAGCACCGCCCAGAAGGTGAGCATCAGCGTGACGCCGGCGCCCTTCAGCATGAACATGAGGTCGTTGAACGAGAAGGTCGTCTCGAACAGGGAGGAGAACATCGCGCGCCCCCCTAGTAGCGGAACAGCCGCCACGCCAGAAGGCGCGCGGATCCGGTGACGAGCTTGGCGAGCAGGTAGTAGATCACGGCCGCCAGGGCGAAATATTCAAAGGTGCGGAAAGAGCGGACATTATATTCCTGGGTGACGCCGGTCAGGTCGTTGTTCAACCCGACGATCACGCCGAGCGAGGTCATCAGGATCGCCCACACCATCTGGTTGGTCATGGGATAGAACACGATGCGGAACATCTGCGGCATCATCACCAGCCGGAAGGCCTGTATCTGACCCATGCCGAGCGAGCGGGCGGCGCGTAGCTGCGTCTGCGGCACCGCGCGCAGGCCGCCGCGAAAGGTCTCCGCGAGGTAGCCGGCATTGTTGAAGGTGATGCCGGCCAGCAGGGCGACGAAGCTGTCGAGATGGATGCCGAGCGAGCCGAGGCCGAAATAGGCCATGTAGATCTGGAACAGCGCCGGCGTGTTGCGCGCCAGTTCTACCCAGCTGACGGCGGCGGCGCGGAAGACGCGATATTTCGAGGAGGCGCCGACCGCGAGAAGGGTCGCGAAGAGCACGCCGAGCACCATGGAGAGCACCGCAATCTCAAGCGTCACCAGCGCGCCCCACAGCATGTCGGGCAGCGCGCGGAACGCCGGGAGCCAGTGAAAGGTGTAGTTCATCGGTCGCTCGTCGCTCGGACGTTACAGGCGGATCGGGAAGGGCGGCGCGCCATCGCGATTGGCGCCGGAACTGCAGCTTGGCTCGGGTCAGTCCGCAGCTTGAGAATGCAGCAGTGACTGCAGCCTCGCGCCGCGCTCCCCCCGGAGGCGGCCCGAGGGCCGATCCGGGAGGAGGTTGTCGTCGGGATCAGCGATAAACGCCGGGAACCGTGAGGTCGGGCGCCTCGCCGAGGCCGATCCACTTGTCGTAGAGCGCCTTGTAGCGACCGGTGCGAACCTGCTGATTCACGAACAGGTTCAGGTAGTTGATCAGCCCTTGCTCGTTGCGAAGGGCGATCAGCGCAACATAGTCGATGTCATAGGGGGCATCGCCGCCCATCATCAGGCCCTTGTACTTGCCTTCCTTCACGATCGCCGCAGCAACGGTGGACGTGACCACAGTCGCGTCGATCTGACCCTGGGAAAGGGCAAGGAACACGTCAGCCTGGGACTGGTAGCCACGGAAGGTAGTGCCATCCGCCCATTTCTTTACATCATTGTCGAGCGCGATCGCCTCGAACGTACCTGAAACCGAGCCGGTCTTCTTGCCCTTCAGGCTATTGTAATCTTCGATCCCGAGGCCTTCCTTGGTGAGAACCACCATCTTGAAGGCGAAATAGGGGATGCTGAAGCCGGCCGTCTTGGCCCGCTCCAGCGTGTCGGAGGTCGAGGCGACGCCGACATCGACGCGGCCCGACACCAGCGCCGGAATGCGGTCCGGGAACGGGGTCTCGACGATTTCCGCCTTCACGCCCAATACCTTGGCGAGGTCGTTGCAGTAATCGACGTCGAAGCCGATAGGCTCGTTATTGGCGTCGCGCGATCCCATGGGCGGGAAATCCAGCACCACGGCGCAGCGCAGCGTGCCGGAAGCGATGATGTCGTCGAGCTTGTCCGCCTGCGCGGGCAGGGCGGCGGCGAGCGTCAGCGCCGCCGCGGCCAGAATGCCGAATCCCTTAGCCATGATGGCTCTCCTCTGGAGGAAGCTGTCTTCATTGTTGATGGCCGCGGCGCCGAAGAAGATGCCGGTTCCGGCGGCGGAAGAGAGCTTCCAATTTTTGGATCCAAGTGTCAATATCCATTTTGCGCCAGCCGTGCGAAATTTACCCGTGGTCGGCCGGTGGCATCGCGGGCGACAAGACGGCAGGGTGGGGAACGGCGGGTTTGTCGGGAAAAATGGCACCGGCGCTCGATCGACGCCGTTAAGGAGGCAGGCACGTTGAAGGTGAAGGCTACGGACATCGCGCAGATGGCGTCCGCTTCGGATGTCATTTTCGATGCGCTGCGCGCGGCGATCGCAAAGGGCGATATCGCCGAGGGCCAGACGTTGCGTCAGGACCATATCGCCCGCATGTTCAACGTCAGCCGCATCCCCGTACGCGAGGCGCTGACACGGCTGGAAGAGCAGGGGCTGGTGTCAACCCAGCGCTATCGCGGGGCCGTCGTCACCACGCTTTCCACCGAGGAAATCCGCGAAATCTTCGAGTTTCGCGCGCTATTGGAGCCTGAAGTGCTGCGCTTTTCGGTCGAGCGCATCTCCGAGGAAGGGCTGGAGGCGGCCAAGCGCTTCGCCCACGCCTTCGCCACCGAAACCGACTCCTCGCATTGGGGCGAGCTGAACCGGAGCTTCCATTACAGCCTCTACGAGGCCTCGGGCCGACCCTATTTCCTGCAGACCATCAGTGCGGCGCTGGATCGCGTGGACCGTTATCTGCGCGCCCAGCTGGTTCTGACCGACGGCATGGCGCGGGCGCGTCGCGAGCATGAAGGGATCCTCCTCGCCTGCATCCGCCGCGATGCGGAAGAGGCCGCCGCCCTCACCCGCCAGCATATTCTCGGCGCCTGCGTGTCGTTGATCGACTTCCTCGACCGCACCCGCGCGGCCGACGACACGCCGGACTGAGGCCGCGCCGAATCTGAGGCCGCGCCCAGCTGAGCCGCCCGGCGAAGCGTGCGGCTGGGAAGCAGCGGCCGGGGGCCTAACATTGTCCGGTTCGTCAGGTGGGTGCTGGCCGGGCGCGCGATGACGCGGCAAAGGGCGCCGTTGCGCCGCCTGTCTGAAGCAAAGCCAGCAGGATGCCGAAGCGCAGCGCCTCGAACACACCGAAATCCGGCGTCGTCCCGATCAGCAGGCTCACCGCGAAAGTCGGGAAAAAGGACCATTTCAGCCCGCTCGCCAGCCCCTGGAGATGCGGGTCGCCCGTCGCGACAGGCGTCAGCAGCAGCCGCGCGACGAAGCCGAAATAGAGAATGAAGCCGAGCAGGCCGGTACTGGCGAAGAGCACGACGGCGAAGTTCGAGGCCCGCGTCGAGCCGAGGCCGACGCCCACGAGATAACTGTCGAGGCCCGCTTGCAGCGATGTCGCGGTCCAGAAGCTGCGTTCGACAAAGGAACTGGTCTCTGCCTTGCTGAAGACCACGTCGTCGAGACGCTCCATGACAGGCTCGAAAACGCCGGGCGTGATCATCACCGCGGCGGCGGCGAACCCGATGATCGCCAGTGCCAGGAAGAAGTCCTGCCGGACGCCGCTGTAGGAGAAGCGCGGGCGATTGATCCGGAACGCCCGGGTGAACCAGTCGAGGCCGATCAGCAGGGCGAGCACCCCGAGCCCGACATAGCCGGCCGAGGAGGTGGACATCACCAGCAGGATGGCCAGGGCGACAATGAGGCAGTTGAGGCGGAGAGACTGCGCCCGGTCGTCAACGATGCCGCGCAGGAAATACAGGCAGGACAGCAACGTCAGCGTCAACGCCCCATAGGAGGAGGCTTCCGGCATCAGCCCGGTGATCCGACGGCTGCCATCCGAGATGGAGGAATTGTCCAGCAGCGCATAATTGGCGCTCTTGAAGGCGGCAAGGAAAGGATCGAGGGGCAGGAAGTCTGTGAGGTAGCTCAAAACCCCGGTCACGATGGTGACAACGGCGCTGAGAACCAGCCCGCGCAGGATCAGTGGCTGGTGCTGCGGCGCGCGGAAGAAGCTGGCGAAGGCAAAGACCAGCAGGACCGAAACCGTGAGATAGGCAAGTTGCGATGTGTTCTGAAGGGTCGGGCGCAGCAGCACCGCTCCCAGATAGGCCGTCGCCATCGGGACGACGGCGACCTGACCGGACAGCAGGCGCGGGATAAACAGGGTCACCAGCAGCGCCACCGTCCAGAACACGGTCAGCATCAGCCCCGGCCCCCGCAAGGCGGTTGTCAGAAGATCCGTAAGGCCCTGCCGCCGCAGCAGAAATTGCCTCAGCAAGAACAGGGCGGCGGCGACGTGCATGGCCAGCAGCGAGAGGCCTCCCGTCAGCTGAACCGGGACGACGGCGAAAGTACCGAAGGGGAGCATGGCGAAGAACAGCCACAGCAGAACCGGCCGCCGCGAGAACAGGCCCCACAGCGCCAGCAACCAGAAGCAGGCGAGCGCCAGTGCCGTCATGGGGCGTGCCGCCCGCTCTCGCCCTTGACGGGCGCCACGGCGTCGATGACGTCGAGCAGGCGGCGGGCAGCTTCCTGCCAGGTGAAACGGGCGACGAAGGCCTGCCCGTCGCGGGCGAGGCTGTCATGCAGCCCCTTGTCGTCGCGCAGCCGCAGCAGCGCTGCCTCCCAGGCGGCGGGGTCGTGCGGGTCCGCCTGCAGCGCTCCCGGCCCGCACACTTCCGGCAGCGCGCCCCGGGGGGCGATCACGGCGGGTGTTCCCAGCTTCAGCCCTTCCACTGGCGGCATGCCGAAGCCCTCGGTCAGCGAGGGCGTGCAGACTGCCAGAGCGTGCGTCTGCAAGGCGCGCATTTCGCCATCCGAGACATAGCCGGGGAACACCACATTGGCGCCGGCAGTGACGCCGGCGGCGGCGAAGGCATCGCGGCCGGTGCCGCCCACCAGCACCAGGGTCATCCCCGCCAGGGCGGGACGGGCGAAGGCGCGGATCAGCAGCGGGATGTTCTTGTGCGGCATCAGATTGGCGAGCGCCAGCGCGTAGCTGCGCGGCACCAGCCCGAGCCGGGGCAGGATGTCGTCCTGCGCGGGCGTGCGCAGCACATGGTCGACGCCGTTGGGGATGACATGCACCCGCCCCGCCGGGGCGAGGCGCAGGCCGACAAGCTCCGACCTGGCGAATTCCGACACCGTCAGCAGCCCCAGCTGCCGCCGCCCGGCGAGACGAACATTGGCCTTTAGCGTCGAGCGGAAGGCCAGCGAATAGGAGGCGGGCGTGGTGAAGACCTGCGCATCATGGACCATGGTCAGCCCATGGCGCAGCAGGAGGGGGCTGCGCGACGCGAGATTGATGAGGAGCCGGCCCGAGGCGGCGCGTGGAAGATCAATCTGCTCCCAGACATTGCCGATCCGGCGGCCGACTGTCTCGACCGGCAGGGCAACGTCGGAAGTGCGCGCATTGCGCGGCGCCAGCACATGGATCTGCCGGCCGGCCTCCCGCCCGTCGGAGGCCGCTACCAGGATCGCGAGCGCGCGCGCGAGATGTTCGGCCACCGCGTAGGTTGCGGCGGGCGGACCGGCGAGAAAGCGGCCATTGATGCAGAAGTCCACGCGCCCTCCTCGTCAGCCTGGCGCCACGGCGTCGATGACGTCGAGCAGGCGGCGGGCAGCTTCCTGCCAGGTGAAACGGGCGACGAAGGCCTGCCCGTCGCGGGCCAGGCTGTCATGCAGCCCCTGGTCGTCGCGCAGCCGCAGCAGCGCTGCCTCCCAGGCGGCGGGGTCGTGCGGGTCCGCCTGCAGCGCTCCCGGCCCGCATACTTCCGGCAGCGCGCCCCGGGGGGCGATCACGGCGGGTGTTCCCAGCTTCAGCCCTTCCACTGGCGGCATGCCGAAGCCCTCGGTCAGCGAGGGCGTGCAGACTGCCAGAGCGTGCGTCTGCAAGGCGCGCATTTCGCCATCCGAGACATAGCCGGGGAACACCACATTGGCGCCGGCAGTGACGCCGGCGGCGGCGAAGGCATCGCGGCCGGTGCCGCCCACCAGCACCAGGGTCATCCCCGCCAGGGCGGGACGGGCGAAGGCGCGGATCAGCAGCGGGATATTCTTGTGCGGCATCAGATTGGCGAGCGCCAGCGCGTAGCCGCGCGGCACCAGCCCGAGCCGGGGCAGGATGTCGTCCTGCGCGGGCGTGCGCAGCACATGGTCGACGCCGTTGGGGATGACATGCACCCGCCCCGCCGGGGCGAGGCGCAGGCCGACAAGCTCCGACCTGGCGAATTCCGACACCGTCAGCAGCCCCAGCTGCCGCCGCCCGGCGGCGCGGCTCTGCCACTGGCCCGCCACCCTGCGGCCAAGCGGGTACGAGTGTGGGGCGGTGAAGGCTTGCGCGTCGTGCATCAACGTCAGCCCGTTGCGCAGCGCGAGGGGGGCCCGGTTGCACAGGTTGAGCACGAACCCGCCACGCACGTGCAGCGGCAGCGAAATCTGTTCCCAGGCAATACCCCCGAACCGCCCCACGGGACGGGCCGGAATGCCGGGATCATTGTTCAGACGCTCAAGGCCCGGCGGTACCAGCAGCCTCATCTCCCTGTCCGGCGCCGCCTCGGCCAGGGCGGTGATCAACTCCTGCGCCACGCGATGAACAGCCGTCGCCCCGCCCGACATGAACTTGCCGTTGATGAAGAGCGGGGCCTTGCGGGCCATGCCTAAAGCTCCAGGATACGGCGCGGGTCTGCGCGCCCCAGCAGGATATCGCGCACCGCCAGCCAGTTACCAATCATGCGCCCTCTCCGGTCGATCCAGGGTTCCGGGTTGAGCAGCCGGGCGCCGTTCGCTGCCATGCTGCGCAGCATCAGCCGGTGCGCGAAGCGTGCTGGCATCGTGCCCTTGCGCCTGAGATACCAGGGGTTGGCAATCTGGCTATAGCCCAGCCGGCGGCCATTGTGCTCGCGCCCGGCCTTCTCGCCGCAATGCACGCCGTAAAACGCATCAGTGTAGACCAGCGGGCCGGCAATATGGCTGCCGAAGTCGATGTCTTCCTGCCAGCCATAGAGCGGCAGGTTCTCGTCGAAGCGGCTGTGGCCGATGGCAGCCATCCGGTAAGCCATGTTGCAGCCATAGAGCCCGGGATGAGGCGGGGAGACGCTCAGGCTCGCCCGTTCCTCGCCGGCATCTTCCGACTCGACCAGGGCGATCGCCGCCTGCGGCGTGATGCCGGGCCCGCCGACACCATCGGCCAGCAGGCGGCCGCTGGCCCCGGAGACGGCCGGGAAGGCGGCGAAGAAGCGCACGAGGCCTGCTATGAGGCGACGCGAAGGCACATAGTCGTCGTCGAGAAACAGGACGAGATCGATATCGGGCGGCAGGCTGTCGAGAGCGCGGTTGCGTTGCTGGCAGGAGCCGCGCGGCCCGAAAAGCTGGATCAGGTGGAAGGGGTAGGTTCGCGCCGGCGGTGCATCCTCGGCGCCTTCCATCGACAGGACCACGCAGGCCGGGAGCAAGCTCTGCAGCGCCAGCCTGTCCAGCAGGGTCGCGACGTTCTTCGCCCGCCCCAGCGTGGCGATCACGATGCCGACGGAGAGTTCGGCGGCAGGGGTCATGCGTGCCCTGCCTTGCATCCGCACAGGCCATGCCGGGTGTGGGTCGACGCCGGGCGGGTCATGAAGGCCCTCCGGCCAGACGGTCGATCAGTTGGCGCCATTGGCCGAGAATCAGGTCGCGATCAAAGAGCTCGATATGCTGCCGGCTGCGTGCCTGGCGTTCGGCGCGCTCGGCGTCTGGCATCTGCGCCAGAGCGCGCATGCCGTCTGCAATGGCGGCACTATCCAGTGCATCGGCGCGCAGCATCGCCGGGCCTCCGACTTCGGCGAGAACGCTGCTTTCTGTCACCAGGCACGGCAGATCGTGCTTCGCGGCCTCGATCACGGGCATGCCAAACCCCTCCAGCAGGCTCATGAGCACGAACCCGCCGGCATGGCGATAAAGCCAGCGCAGTTCAGCCTCGTCGGCATAGCCCGGCATGATGACGCCCGCTGTCGTCATTCCCAGCGCGATGGCCTCCTCGGCGCCGGGTTCCCGTCCGCCGATGAGCACGTACTGCCAGCCCTGCTCCGCAAGGCCGCTGCGGGCGAAGGCCTCGATGCAGCGCGCTTGGTTCTTGCGCCGGCCGATGCTTCCCACCGTGAGCAGGAAGGGGGCCCGCACTCCGGCGGGCTGGATTTCGTCGCGTTCGTTCATTTCCCGGCGGATCGGAATATGGATCGCCAGGGAGGAGGGAAAATCCTCGCCATAGAGAGCGTGAAACGCCCGCCGTGACGTCTGGCTGACAAACACCATGTGCGGCTTCGCCGACCGGATCGTGTCATAGGCGCGCCCATAGAGCCGATCCACGCCGGGGGCGAAATGGTCGGCATGCGTGATCGGTCCGACATCGTGGCAGAGGACGATATCGCGCGGCTCAAGGCGGTGGCGCAGCACGCTGAGGGGATCGAGATGCAGGGTCGGATTCGGTGTCCGCACACGGGGCAGCGACGCCGCAAGGCCGGCGCGAAAGACCCGGGCCGTGGTTTCCCAATGTGTCAGCCGCCCGGCGACCCGTCGTCCGAAATCGGTGCGCGGGAAGGCGTGCAGCCGGCCATAGCGCACCGATGCCACCCGTTCGCCGAGGGTCGAGATGATCTCGCGGCCGAGAAACAGCTTCCCCGTCCGGTCGTTTAGCGCAAAGGAAAAGTCGATATCGACCGGTATGATGTCCGCTTGGTTGATCTGGAACTTGGCCCCGCCGCCTGCCTGCGTAGGTCGCCGCCTGCCCTGGCCGGCCGGCTTTGCCGGGGTCGGGCGCGAGAGGAGTTCGACCGCTCAGTTTCCACCGCTCAAGGCGCTTGACAACTCGGCTGGCCGGCGGCGCGAGAAGTAGACGTCCGTGTCGGCGGCCCGGACAATGAGGAGTTTCACGGCGTGAGGCGCGCGCATTGCCGTGAGTTCGATAAGGCGCTTGATGGCTCTCTTCATCGAAGAATCCCGGTGATGGGCGGGGATCTCGCATTCCCGCTGGAAGGGTGAAAACTGACGCGACGTTGTCGCCTCAGTGGGCGTTGCGGTGGATGAGGACGCGAACGGTCAGTAGAAGGACCTTCACGTCCATCCACAACGACCAGTTATTGATATATTCGAGGTCCGAGGCCACCCGTGCCTCGATATCCCTGCGGCTATGGGTCGCTCCGCGCAGGCCGCGGATCTGGGCCAGGCCGGTCAGCCCGGGCTTCACCGCATGCCGGCTCCAGTAATCGGGGACGAGTTCCCAGAACAGCGCCCCTTCCGCCCGCGAACCCAGCGCGTGGGGGCGGGGCCCCACCAGGCTCATATTGCCGATCAGGACATTGAAGAGCTGGGGCAGTTCGTCGATGCTTGTGCGTCGAAGAAACCGACCCACCCGGGTGATGCGGCGGTCGGTGCGTGAAGTGGATTCCCCGCCGGTCGCATCGGTCGCTTCGCTTCGCATCGTCCGCAGTTTGAAGCAGCGATAGCTGCGGTTGTTCCGACCCACGCGTTCCTGGACGAAGAAGGCCGGACCGGGGGAATCGAGTTTCACCAAGAGGGCGACAGCCGCAATGATGGGGGCGACGGCCACGAAGAGCGGAAGCGTGATGACGAGATCAAACACCCTCTTGGCCAGCCGTTCGGCAAGCGTGAGGGGGCCTCGCGAAATGAGCAGCGTGGTGCTGTTGTTCCAGCGCGAGAGCGCGAGAGGCTCGAACCCGCCGAGATCGAAGACAATTTCGGCTTCAAAGCCGCTCAGCCGCATCGCCTCGGTCCATTTCAGCCGCTCCTGCGCGTCCGAGAAGGCGAGGACCACCCGGTCGGCATAGCCGATGATGCTACTCACGGCGGCGAAGAAGCCGGGATCGTGCAGATGGGGTATCAGCCCGGCCGCGTGCACCTCCACATAAGTGGTCAACGCATCGCCCTTGAGCGCAGCCCGTTCCTTGTCGTCGGTTGTCCGCCGTCAGCGCTCTTGAGACAGTTTAGGGGTTTTCGGGAAGGGAGGATTTCTGGATCATCGCAGCCATTCAGGAGCGCAGATGAGACAGAAATCCGGGCCGGAGAAAGCACCGGCAGAGCAGGTCGTGAAGGAGATCCGCCGAGCGACGCGCCGGCAGTTCTCGGCCGAAGAGAAGATCCGTATCGTGCTGGAAGGCGTGCGCGGCGAGGAGAGCATCGCCGAGCTGTGCCGGCGCGAGGGGATCGCTTCGTCGATGTATTATAGCTGGTCGAAGGAGTTCCTGGACGCCGGCAAGCGCCGTCTCGCCGGTGACACGGCCCGCGCCGCGACGTCGGACGAGGTGAAGGAGCTGCGCCGAGAGGCGCAGGCCCTGAAGGAGGCCGTGGCCGATCTCACCCTGGAGAACCGCCTGCTTAAAAAAAGCATGCTCGCGGATGGGGAGGACGACACATGAGGTATCCTGCCTCCGAGAAGGCCGAGATCATCCGGCTGGTCGAGGGATCGCATCTGCCGGCGCGGCGCACCCTGGACAAGCTCGGCATCCCGCGCGCCACGTTCTATCGCTGGTATGCTCGCTATCTCACTGGCGGGGTCGAGGCGCTGGCCGATCATCGCTCACGGCCCGACCGTGCCTGGAACCGGATTCCCGACCCAATCCGGGCAGAGATCGTCGAGTTGGCGCTGCGCGAAACGGAGCTGAGTCCACGCGAGCTTGCGGTGCGCTTCACCGATGAAAAGCGCTACTTCGTCTCGGAGGCATCGGTGTATCGGCTGCTGAAGGCGCATGACCTCATCACCAGCCCGGCCTACATCGTCATCAAGGCGGCGTCCGAGTTCAAGGACAAGACGACGGCGCCCAACCAGCTCTGGCAGACCGACTTCACCTATCTGAAGATCACCGGCTGGGGGTGGTACTATCTCTCCACCGTGCTCGACGACTTCTCACGCTACATCGTCGCCTGGAAGCTCTGCGCCACGATGCGCACTGACGACGTCACCGCCACGCTCGATCTGGCGCTGGCGGCATCGGGGCTCGACCAGATCACGGTCGCGCATCGGCCGAGGCTGTTGAGCGACAATGGCGCCTCATACATCTCAGCCGACCTCGCCACCTGGCTCGACGGCAAAGGCATGAAACACGTTCGCGGCGCGCCTTATCATCCCCAGACGCAGGGCAAGATCGAGCGCTGGCACCAGACCCTGAAGAACCGCATCCTGCTGGAAAATTACTACCTGCCCGACGATCTCGAACGGCAGGTTGCCGCCTTCGTCCAGCATTACAACCATGCCCGCTACCACGAGAGCATCGGCAACCTAACGCCCGCCGACGTCTACTTCAGCCGCGGGCAGGCCATCCTCACCGAACGCGAAAGGATCAAGCGCCAGACCATCCAGGACAGACGTTTGCAGCATCATCTGCAGGCCGCATAACCTCAAACCCAGATGAGCCAGAACCTCCGTTCCTGAGAAACAACAACGGTCTCAAATTATCTGACGACGCACACCGGAGTTGCTCGACCAGATGCTGCATGCGCGTTGAACCTAGCAGGTCCGGCGGGTTCTGCGTCTTGGCGCCGGCGCCAAGCACATAGATGCCGGAGGCTGCGTGGCGGTGCAGCAGCCCATCGGAAGACACGGTCTGCGCCAGCCATTCGACAAGGCCAGGCTTGTCGTCGAGCCCGAATTGCTGGGTGATCGAGGGGCGGCGCAGGTCGCAGTCGATGAGCACCACCCGCTTGCCGGAACTCGCGGCGGAGGCGGCGATCGCCAGCGCGATCGAGGTTTTGCCTTCCGAGGGCGAGGCGGATGTCACCTCGACGACCCGGGGCGGGTTGTCGACATCCGACATCTGCACTCCGGCCCGCAGGCTTCGGATGGACTCGCTGAACCTTGAAAGCGGTTTGGCGGCGAGGAAATCGAGGATCGGGATGGCGCCCTTGGTCTTCTCGCCATCCACGAAGTCCGCCCATTCAACCGAGGCGAGTACCGGCAGGCCCGTCGCCTCTTCAAGCTGGCGCGGGCTGCTGAAGCCGGCATTGAGCAAGTCCAGCAACGCCGCCAGGCCGATGCCGAGCACCAGTCCCAGCGCCGTGCCGGCCGCCAGGAAAAGCGACTTCTTGGGGAAGGACGGTGCTCCCGAAGGGAAGGCGGGGGTGATGATCCGCGCGTCGCGGATGTCCAGTTCCGATTGCTCGGACGTCACCTTGGACTGGCTCAGAAAGGTCTCATAGAGCGTGCGGTTGGCGGACGCGTCGCGCTCCAGTTCGCGCAGCTTCACGGCCAGGGCGTTATCGCTGGTGTTCTGCCCGGAGGCCGCGGCGACGTTGGCGGCCATCGCCCCCGCGCGGGTGCGGGCGACATCGTAGTCGTTTTCGAGATTGGCCACGATGCGGTTGATCTCGGCGGAAATCTGTCGCTCGACCTCCCGCCGTTCGGCGCGCACATTCACCACCATCGGGTGGCGCTCGCCATAGCGGGTGACGAGGTCGGCCTCGCGCCCGCTCACCTCGGCATGGCGGCTGCGCAAATTCGTCACCACGCCCGAGCGGATCACATCGGGAAGCGTCGCGAGATTGCCGCCGTCGTCGAGGATCTTCTTGGCCTGTTCGTATTTCGCCTGCTTCTCCGCCGCCTCGGTCTCCACCTGCACGAGTTCCGCGCTGACTTCGGACAGCTGCTGTTCATTGAGCGAGCGGGCACCGACCGAGACGAGATTGTGCTCGGTGCGGAACTGCGACACCGCCTCTTCCGACTGGCGCAGCGCGTCGCGCAATCTTTGCAGCCGGTCGTTCAGCCAGTCCGAGGCCCGGCGGGCGGCATCGAAGCGGGTTTCCAACTGGTCGACGATGAACGCGTCGGCGACGGCATTGGCCAGCCGCGCGGCGCGGTCGCGATCGACCGACGTGACGGATATCTGAAGAATGTATGAGCGCCCCACGCGCTCGACGAGAAGCGCGCCGCGCAGCCGATAGATGGAGGCGCGGATGTCGTCGGGAATGCTGGAGGCGCCAGGGTCCGGCTGAGGTCCGCCCTCGACCGGAGCCGGCGTCCCTGCGAACAGGCTCCAAAACGCCGTCCTCCACGAGAACCCCGGCGCCTGGGTGCCGAATTCCGGATCGTTGACGAGGCCTTCCTTTTCCACCACCCGGCGCAGCAGGTTGAGCGATTCGATGATGGAGATCTGGTTTTCGATATTCGAGGCGGCCGCCATCGAGGTGGCGTCCATGCCGCTGAGCTCGGCTCCCAGTGCCGAGCGCGAGGCCTGATCGAGCAGGATCTCGGCGGTGCTTGTATAGCGCGGCGTCATCAGGAAGGCGCTGCCCAGTGCCAGAGCCATCGTCATCACGGCGATAAAACCGATCAGCAGACGGCGGCGAACCAGAAAGTCCATGATCTGATGGACGTCGATGCGATCGTCGTCTTCGCTCGCCGGCGCTCGGGTAATCTGTCCGTGCATCAAGCCCAATCCAGAGATGGCCGCGAACGCCGGGAATAACGCTCGGCCTTGGTCATCAAGCGCGGCACCGCACCGATTATATTGATCAGAGGGAGGATTCCTAGAGAACCTTATCCGATCCTATCGCACTGCAACAGGCATGAGGCCAAGGCGGACACGCGCGCCGGGCGATGCCGCCGCAACACCAAAGCGGCGTCGCGTGATCGGGAGGGCCATTCCAGTCGCGGCCGGCGGCGGAGAGGCGGGCTCTGCGCCTCTTAGGCATGTTGCAGGTGCAGGGGTGCGGATTGATCTTAACGCCTTCAATTTATTACATTTATAATCTTTGGCTTTGCTCTTTTTTGTCGCGCCTTGCGGTGGAACTGAGCCTGTCTGCTGCCTATTGTCGCCCGCGTCGAACAGAAGTGGGAACAGCGATGGTGCGGCGCGTAACGATCCATAAGGCCTTGGCGGCGGTCCTGCTGACGGTGCCCCTGGCTTTTGCCGCCGGCGGGCTTCCGGCGTGGGGCGCTTCACCGTCGTCCCCCCAGCGCATTCTGGCGATCGGCGGCGCCGTGACCGAAACGCTTTATGCGCTGGGGCTTGAGGACCGGGTGGTCGCCGTGGATACGTCGAGCACCTATCCCCTCCGCGCCCTGAGCGAGAAGCCCAATGTGGGCTATCTCCGCGCCTTGTCGCCGGAAGGCGTGCTGTCGGTCGGCCCGGACCTCATCATCGCTCTCGACGGCGCCGGCCCGCCGGATGCGGTCAAGGTTCTGAAGGGGGCGGCCATTGCCTTCGAGACAGTACCCGAGGCGCGGAACGAGGCTGGCGTGCTCGCCGCTATAAGGCGCATCGCGGCGCTGGCCGGCGTGCCGGAGCGCGGCGAGGAACTGGCGCAGGCCGTAGGTGAGGATTTCAAGGCGCTGGCGCTGATCCGTGCCCGCATCCCCGCGCCGCGCAGTGCCGTCTTCGTGCTGTCGGCATCCGGCGCGGCGCCGGTTGTCGGCGGTGCCGGCACCGGCGTGCAGGCGATGTTCGAGCTTGCCGGCGTATCCAACGCGATGGCGGCGCTGCACGGCTACAAGCCGGCCGTGGGCGAGGCGGTCCTGGGGGCCGACCCTTACGCCATCGTGCTGATGAAGGACCAGAACCACGCGCTGTCCGACGACGCGTTGAAGGCGATGCCGGCTTTTGCCGGCACGTCCGCGCTGATGGCGGGGCGGTTCTACCACATTGATGGCGGCTATCTCCTGAGCTTCGGGCCGCGCACGCCGCAGGCGGCACGTGATCTCGCCGCGCTGATCTATCCCGAGCTTGCCTTGCCGGCGCTTCCCGTGCGGGCTTACGATCCGGCGAGCCCGGCCGCCGCCTCCGGCGCGCCGTAAGCATGGTTCTGTCGTCCGTCTCTCCGGTCGCGCCGCCGCGTGCCCGTCGGCCACGGCGGGCGCTTCTCGCGCTCTGCCTATGCGGCGTGCTGGTCATCCTCGCCTTCCTCGCCTCGCTGGCCATCGGGCCGGTGACGATCGCCCCCGGACGGATCGTGGAGATCCTGGCCGCCGCGCTTCGAGGCGAAAGGCCGGGCGGCGCCGCGCTGCGCGAGGCGGTGATCGTGCTCGATGTGCGCCTGCCGCGCACCCTGCTCGGCCTGTTGGTGGGCGGCGGAATCGCGCTCGCCGGAGCGTTGACGCAGGGCATTTTCCGCAACCCGCTCGCCGATCCCGGGCTGATCGGCATCTCCAACGGCGCCGCTCTGGCGGCAGCGGTGTGGATCGTCGCCGGCGGGCACCTGGCCTTCTATCTCCCGCCGGCACTCGCTGACGCCGGCCTGCCGCTCATGGCCTTTTGCGGCGCCCTCATCGCCACGGTGGCGCTCTATGCCATCTCGACGCATGAGGGGCGAACCTCCGTCGTCACCATGCTGTTCGCCGGCATCGCCATTGCCGCACTCGGCGCCGCCGGCACCGGCCTCACGGTTTTCGTGGCGTCCGACCAGCAATTGCGGGACTTCACCTTCTGGTCCTTCGGCTCGCTCGGCGGCGCCACCTGGCAGAAGGTGGCGGCGGCGCTGCCCTTCATGGTGCTGCTGGCGGTGATCTGCAGTCGGCTCGCCCGCGCGCTCGATGCGCTGGCGCTCGGCGAGGCGGAGGCGTTCCATGTCGGCATAGATGTGCAGCGGGCCAAATGGCTCGCCATTCTCGGCATCGCCGCCGGGGCCGGAGCGTCGGTAGCGGTGGCGGGGGTGATCGGCTTTATCGGCCTTGTCGTGCCCCATCTCATCCGGCTGATGTTCGGGCCCGGCCACCGTCTGCTGCTGCCCTGCGCGGCGCTGCTCGGCGGGGCGCTGCTGCTCGGGGCGGATGTGGTGGCGCGCACCATTGTCAGCCCGGCCGAATTGCCGCTGGGCGTCGTCACGGCCGGCTTCGGCGCCCCCTTCTTCCTCTGGCTGCTGCTGCGCAGGCGCGCGGCCCTGATGGGGTGAGCCATGTACCGCGCGCAGGAGATAGGCGTTGCCGTCGGAGGCCGGCTGCTGCTGGAGGGAGCCTCGGTCGACATCCGCCCCGGCCATGTCACCGTCCTCATCGGCCCGAACGGTGCTGGCAAGTCGACGCTGTTCAAGGTGCTGGCGGGCGAGCGGCGCCCGCAGCGCGGCGTGGTGACGCTCGACAGTGCCGACCTCGCCGGGCTCAGGCCGGCACAGCTGGCGCGGCTGCGAGCGGTGCTGCCGCAGAGCGTGCATGTCGCCTTCCCCTTCACCGTGGAGGAAGTGGCCGGGATCGGCGCCGCGCCCGGACGCGACATGGCGGCGCGCGTCCAGCGGGCTCTGGCGCGGGTCGAACTCGCCGGGCTGGCGGGCCACAGCTATGATCCTCTCTCCGGCGGCGAGAAGCAGCGCGTGCAACTCGCCCGCGCCCTGGTGCAGTTGGAGGGCGGCGAGGGGGCGGGCTATTTGCTGCTCGACGAGCCGACCGCCAGCCTGGACCTCGCCCAGCAATTGCTGGTGCTGCGGCTGATACGGGACCTTGCGGCTGAAGGCGTCGGCGTGCTCGCCGTGCTGCATGACCTCAACCTTGCCGCCATGGTGGCCGACGAGATCGTAGCCTTGAAACAGGGCCGGGTGGCGGCGCGCGGCACGCCGGCCGACGTGCTCACCGATGCCCGCATCGCCGAGCTTTACGGCGTGAGCGTGCGGATGGGCTGGGCGCCGCCGACGCCTTTCGTGTTGCCGCAGGCCGCCTCGCGCACATGAAAAAGCCCCGCCCGGGAGCACCGGGCGAGGCTGAAGGGTCGAGGGGTCGACGGTACGAGCGGCGCTACTTCCGGAGTTCGCGCCCGACCAGCGTCTCGACGTGGCTGAAGGCGGCGTTGGCGGCCGCCTCAAGCCGCGTTTCTTCTTCGGCCGTCAGTTCGGCTTCATTGAGCGCGGCGGTGAAACGGCGCCAGTGCAGCGCCCGCCCCTCGGGATGGCCGGCGAGGTGGCGCGCGCCATGCTCGGCAGTGAAGCCGAGCTTTGCCGCTTCCTTGGCGAGGATGGCGGCGCCCATGTTGGAACCTTCGACGACATAGAGCCAGCCGAGCGCCTCGGCCCGATCCAGTTCGGGGCCGAACGGCGCTTCCGGCAGGGCGAGGCCAAGGTCGGCAAAGTCCTGCTCAAGCGCCGCAAGGCGCGAGCGCTCGGCCAGATCCGGCAGCAATTCCTGCATATCCGCATCGGCGTAAAGCGTCTCGACCCGGCGGTGCAGGTGGTACTGGAAGCGCAGGAAACGCTGGTAGTTCGCGCCGTCGGCAAAGGGGGCAGCCTGCATGACGCCCGAATCCACCCGCTCATGCGCGGCTGTGGAGGCAGCCTTGAGGCGCTTGGCGCGGTTGGGTGCCTCCACATCCGTGGCTATCGACATATCGTGCTCCTCTCATCCCGCCACGCGGCGGGAACGCATCACTTCACATAAAGCGGGTCGGCAGCGGAAGCGATCTCGCCGCCACCGAAACGCAGGGTAAGGGCGGCCTTCACGGTGAGGCCGGCACTCGGCAAGAAGTTTTCATACTGGGTGTACTGCTCGTCCAGCAGGTTCTCCACCGAGAGACGCCACAGCGTGTTCTCGTTCGGCTGATAGCCGGCATAGACGCTGACCAGGTTGAAGCTGTCCGTCGGTTCGAACACCGAATTGACCGGCAGGTCGGAGGCGGAGACGGCAGCGACGGCGGTCCAGCGCACGGCGACCGTCAGGCGCTCCTCCATGAACCGGAAGCCCAGCGTGGTGCTGACCTGATCCGGCTGGATGCTGGACAACGGCTGGCCTGCCGAGACGCCGGCCGTGACCTCGCCTTCCGAAATCTGGCCGGAGAGGCCGACGAACCATTTGCGCGCGTCATAGGTGCCTTCGAATTCGAAGCCCTTGAGCCGCGCTTCCTGCACGTTCTGGTACTGCGCATAACCCGGCACGCCCCAGTCGTTCGGGAAGCAGGTGGTCGGCCGGCCCGGAATGGGGCAGATAGTGCCCGTCGAATCGCCGAATTCGACCAGCTCGATATAGTCCTCGACGTCGTTCTGGTAGTAATTCAGCTTGGCGCGCAGCTTGTCGCCGGTGACGAACAGGTCGTCCTTCTTGATGTTGATACCGACTTCCTTGTTCTTGCCGATTTCGGCCTGCAGTCCGGGATTGGGCAGGAAGTAGAACATGGTGCCCGGCGTGTCGAAGGGCAGCGGATGCGGGCCGGAGACAAGCGCCTCGGTGACGGTCGGGGCGCGGTAGCCCTCGGCATAGGTGCCGTAGAGGGTCAGCCACGACCAAGGTGTGACGCCGAGGGTGAATTTGGGCGAAAGCCGCTCACCGCTGGTGCCGCCATCGTCCGAGTTCAGCGAATAGGCGTCGTAGCGAAGCGCGGCGATGGCCTCCAGCCAGGTGGAATAATTGGCCTTCCACTGGACGAAGGCGCCGCCGACACCGCGATCGCCCGAGGGGTTGTAGCCCTCGCCGAAGCCGTAATCGTCGGTATTGTCGATCTCGTCCTGGAAATAGTCGCCGCCAAAGGTGATGGCATTCTCCCAGCCGGCGGCCGCGAAGCGGCTCGTATTGTTGGCGTCGAAGCCCACCGTGTCGATGACGAAGCTGCGCGTATCGCCCACCGCGCCGGTGATCGGGTTGGAGGAGCCGGAAACCTTCACCTGATCCTGGTCGACCTGGTTCCAATAGACGGAACTGCGCCAGTCGAAGAGGTTGTCATCGGGATTCTCGTAGTTCCAACTGGCCGTCACCGTGCGATTGGCTGCCTGGGTGCCGTAGGAGGTGGCGCCGTTGGCGTCGGCGCTGGTGGTGAACTGGGTATCGTAGTTCAGCGCCGTCAACTTGACCTCGTGGAACTCGACGGGCCGGAAGGTCGCCTTGGCGATGCCGGTCCAGGTGTCGAAGCCGCTGTCGGGCACCACGTCGCCATTGCCGTCATGGTAATTGTCGGCGTTGCGATAGGTGCCGCCGACGAACAGGTCGGCATTCTCGCCCACGCGCGCGGCGCCGAGCACCGAACCGAAGCCCATGAAGCCGTTGCCGGCGGCTTCGCCGGTGGCCTCCACACCCCAGCTCTTGCCGGGGGCGATGATGTCGTCGGCGTCCTTGGTCCGCATCGTGACGACGCCGCCAATGGCGCCCGAACCGTAGATGTTCGACACCGGACCGCGCACCACGTCGACATCGGCGACGAGGCCGGGCTCGATGAAGAAACCACCGGCACCGGCATGACCGAGCTGGTTGAAATTCTGCCGCGCCCCATCAACAATTACTGCCACGCGGCCGAAATCTTGCAGGCCTCGAATATTGATCTGCGTCTGGCTTGTATTAGCGTTCTGGATCGCAGTTGTTCCCGGCATGCCCTGGAACAGGTCCGCCGTGCGCTCCGGCATCAGCGTCTCCAACTGCGTCGAGCGACGAACGGTGACGCCCGCCAGCGTGTCGATCCAGCTTTCGGCCGTGCGGGTGGCAACGACGGTGATGGGGTCGAGCTCGACGAACTCATCCGTCTCGACCACGGCTGCGCTGGAGGCCGCAGACTGCGGGGCCACCTCCTGCGCCATCGCCGGCGCGGCGGCCAGCAGGGCGAGCCACGAAACGCCCCAGCCCGCCGTCCGCACGAATGTCGAGTGACGGGGAGAGCCCCGGTCGGTCTTGCGCATCTGTGTCCATCCCCGAAACGCGCGTCCGCCGGACGACACGATTTTCTCCGACGGGCACCGGGCGCCCGCATCCCTGTCCGGCCGGCGCCGAACGTTGATTTGATTTCGAGGACGGACGGATAAATTAAGTAAATACTTGAGTCAAATCACGTATTTATTCGATTTATATAAGTTAAAAACAAAGAAACTATTTAAATAGATTCTAATGAATTTCAGTTTGGTCTTTCTAAAACGAGGTTCATTTCCTGGATATCGAATAATTAAAAACAAGTGTCTGCAAATCCGCGTCGGTGGCAGCGCAAATGCGCAGGACTAAAGGAATTGGGCGGCTTGGGAGAGGCGCCGCCGCTCGGTCATTGGCCGAGGCTTGCCTGCGGCGGCATCTGGCGCCCGCCAACGGGCCGTCGGGGCATTTGTCCCACGGTACTCCGGTCGTAGCCGAGGGCGAGATGGGCCCGGCGCCGCCGCGTCGCCGAATCACCGGCTCGGCAGGAGGGGGCGTCCCCGGCATGTTTGGCGCGAGTCGCGCGGTTCGGATCCATGTGGCGCCTTCGGCACGGGGATCACGCGGCGCGGCGAGCGCCCCGCGCGGTGTTCCGCGCGGCATCGGAATAGAGGCGGGTCCCGGAAGATCTCGCCAGGACAGGCTGCGCCGGATGCTATCCGGCCTGGCGAAGAGGGTGGTCAAATTGCCGTCGCTGAATCCGGCTATCGCCACCGCGCCGTGGAGCGGTTTTCAGCGATTACAACGGCCCCGATCGCGCCTCTGTGAGGCGCAGGTGGTGGGGCGACCTTATTCGAGGGTGACTAAACGAGCCAAGCCGTTGAAAAGATTGGCGCACCCGGCACGATTCGAACGTGCGACCTCTGCCTTCGGAGGGCAGCGCTCTATCCAGCTGAGCTACGGGTGCCTGCGGCGCACGGTGCGCCGGGACGCGTCTTCATAATCGAACCGCCGCGCCCCGGCAACCGGGGGCATCGGGTCTTTCGTCGGGCGGGCGTCGAGCCGTGCCCGAATGGCGCATCGCGGGGCGCCGCCTCGTTTCACCTTGGTTGCGGCGGACGTGCATTGGCCGTGGCGACGCGGCGTCCCCAGGAAATGAGGTCGGGCGAACAGTCGTCGCGGTCCAGCGCGCACTCGATAAGGGTAGGGCCGTTGGCATTGCCGAGTGCCCGCGCGATCGCTTCGGCAAGTTCGCCGCCCGTGCCGGCACGCAAGCCGAGCCCTTCGCCATCCTCGGCATTGAAGACATTGATGAGGCCGGCATAGTCCCAGTTCTTGATGTTGTTATACGGGCCGTCATGGATCTCGACTTCGATCGTGTAGCCACGGTTGTTGATGAGGAAGATGATGATCGGCAGCTTGCGCCGGATCATCTGTGCCACCTCTTGCGCCGTAAGCTGGAAAGAGCCGTCGCCGATCATCGCGATCACGCGCCGGCCGGGCGCGCCCACCGCGTAACCGAAGGTGGCCGGCACCGACCAACCGATCGAGCCCCACTGCATTTCAATCTCGAATCGCGCGCCTTCGGGCAAGTCGAGGTGCATGCTGTTGAACCAAGAGTCGCCCGTCTCGGCGATGAGGGTGGTGTCGGTGGTCAGCAGCCGCTGGATCTGGCGCATCATCTCGACGCGCGCGAGCGCCGCGTCCGGTGGGGCGGGCGGCACGGAGGGTGGCGGGGGGCGGAACCGGCGGAACTCGGTGAGGGCGGTGGGGTTGGCCTCCACCCGCCCGGCCAGGCCCACCAAAACCTCGGCGAGGCGTACGTTGCTGAAATCATGCCCGGCGAGGGTTACGTGGTCGATGTCGAGGGTGAGGACGTTCGGGCCGGCCGGATTCGAGGTCCAGCCGACGGTGGAATAGTCGTTGAACAGCGTGCCGACGCAGAGCAGCCCGTCAGCCCAGTCTACGATTTCGCGCGTCCCCGGCGAGGACACCTCGCCCCAGTAGATACCGACGAATTGCGGGTGGGTTTCGGAGAAGAAGCTCTTTGCCGCCGGCATCACCGCCACCGGGCAGCCCAGCGCCTCGGCGAGCGCCAGAGCCGCACGCTCGGCCTTTGCCGCGCGCAGCTTGGGGCCGATGAGAATGACCGGCTTCTTTCGGCCCCTGATAAATTCCGCGGCGGCCGCCACTGCCGCTTCGAGCGTTTCGGGATCGCTGCGCTCGCGGGCGAGAAGGCTGCTTGCCGGACCGGGCGCCGCGCAGGGCGCGCCGGCGATGTTGCAGGCGATCTCGATATAGGCCGGCTTGCTTGCGCTCAGGGCGGCGCGGATTGCCTTGTCGATCAGGTAGGGCGCCTTGTCCGGCGAGGTGATCGCCACGGCGCAGCAGGTGACCTTGGCGGCAATCTCCAGCTGGTAGGAGAAATCGGTCGTCGCCATCGTGTGGTGGAGAAGATGGTCAGTGGCGCGGTCATTGGTATTGGGCGCGCCGGAAATCATGATGACCGGCAGGTTCTCGGCATTTGCGCCTGCGATGGCATTGATCATCGACAGCCCGCCGACGCTGAAGGTGACGACGGCCGCCGCCGCGCCATTGGCCCGGGCATAACCCTCGGCGGCATAGCCGCAGTTCAGCTCGTTGCAGCAATAGACCTGTTCAGTTTCGCCATTGGCGAGCAACTGGTCCAGCAAGGCAAGATTGAAGTCTCCCGCAACGGCAAAGTGATGCCTCAGGCCGATCTGTGCGAGGCGGGCGGCGAGATAGCTACCTACGGTGTATGTCATGTTTCGCCGGGCCAATCCCTTGAGGAGGATGCCAGAAATTTATCAGCATCCCGAAACCGCCGATACCGCCCATCTCCGGCAGTGATGGCGAGTGCCGAGGAAGGCGGAGGTTATGAAGCCGCGTTCAATGGGCGCCCCCGGCGAGTACGGCCTCGATCCGCGTGGCAATGTCCGGCGCATGGCCGGTGCGCAGGCAGACGCCCTCTTCGCCCCGAAGAAGGGCGGCGAGGATGTGGGCGACCGCTTCCATCGCGGGGGCCAGCAGTCCCAACGTCGCCAAAAACTGCGTGCCGACCCGCAGCGCCGCGCCACCGGGCCGCGTGATGTCCGGGCAAAGGCCGACGATCATGCCGCTTTCCGCCAGCGTCGCGATCATCTCACGGGGCGCGACGCCCTTGGCGATCGGGATGAGCAATTGGTGCGTGTGGCCCGCCTCGGGCGCGATCACCGGCAGCCTGCGCTGGCGGCAGGCGCGGTTAAGGGCGGCGGTGTTGGCCACAACGCGTCCGGCATAGGCGCCTGCGTCCGCCCGCATCTCGCCGAGCATTCGCAGCAGCGGTGGCAGCTGGGCCGCGTTGTAATTGGCGAGGAAGCGCGCATCGAGCAGGCGCGCCAGCGTCTCCCCCTGGGCCGGGTCCCGGCCGAGGATGAGGCCATGAGGCAGGCCGGGAAGGGTCTTGTAGGTCGACGTCACGAGCACGTCGACCCCGGCGTCCAGCGGGTTGGGATAAGTACCGCCGGCGATCAGCCCGGCGACATGCGAGGCGTCGAACACGGTCGTCGCGCCCACCGCGCGGGCTGCGGCGACGACAGGCGCGATGTCGTCCGCCCGCACCATCACGCTGCGCCCAAGCATGACGAGGCGCGGGCGGCGCTCCTCAACCAATTGGGCCGCGCCCGTGGCGTCGAGGCAGAGGCCGGCGGCGTCGAAGGGCAGTTCGGCGCAGGCGAGTCCGGCGAGATCTGGCGTGCCGCCGCCACGCTGGCTCAGATGCCCGCCGTGCGCCTTGTCCGGCGCCAGCATCAGCTCGCCCGGACGGGCGAAGGCGTGGAACAATGCGAGATTGCACAGCGTGGCGCTTGGCAGGCGCGGCTCGGCCCATGCGGCGCCGAACAGGGCGCAGGCCTCTTCCCGCACCGCCACCTCGAACTGCGAGACGAGTTCCGTGCCCGGCTGCTCCTTGTCGAAGCTCGGCCCCATGGAGGGCATGGCACTGAGCCCCGGGGCGTAGGCGGCGATCACCTCGGGGGAGGGCAGGTTGGCGCCGGCATAGAGAACAAGCCGGCTGCGGGCCAGCGTTTCGGCGTGGTGACGGGCGGCGGCAAAGAGCGTTTCATGATCCGGGGTCATGGCACGGAGATAGCCGCTAATCGTCCGCCGGCCAATGCCGGTGTGGCCGCGCGGGGGCGGTGGCAGGCGGGCGGTTCGTTGCTATATAGCTCAGCCATGACAGACACTCCCGCCGGTTCCTCCGCGCCGCCGCGCACGCCGCTGTTCTCCCCCGAGGAGGTGGAGCGCTATGCGCGCCATCTCGTGCTCGCCGAAATCGGCGGCCCCGGCCAGCAGAGGCTGAAGAAGGCACGGATGCTGGTGGTGGGCGCGGGCGGGCTCGGCGCCCCGGCGTTGATGTATCTCGCGGCTGCCGGCGTCGGGCATCTCACGGTTATCGACGATGACGAGGTGTCGCTGTCGAATTTGCAGCGGCAGGTCATCCACACCACGCAGGCCATCGGCCGGCGCAAGACCGAGAGCGCGGGCGAGTTCGTTGCCGCGCTCAACCCGCATGTCGCGTTTGCAGGTATCACCGCCCGGCTCACCGCCGCGAACGCGCTGGAATGTGTCGCGCAGGCCGATGTGGTGATCGACGGCTCGGACAATTTCTCCACCCGCTATCTCGTCTCGGATGCCTGCGCGCTGGCCGGCGTCCCGCTGGTCTCGGCCGCGCTGGGGCGCTTCGACGCCACGGTGACGACGCTGCGCCCGCATGAGAAGGGGCCGGACGGCACGCCGAACCCGACCTATCGCTGCCTGTTTCCCGAGCCGCCGCCGGCCGGCACGGTGCCGAGCTGCGCCGAGGCCGGCATTCTCGGCGCGGTGGCCGGGGTCGCCGGCACGCTGGTGGCGCTGGAGGCCGTGCGCGCCGTGGTCGGCTTCGGCGAGGGGCTGGTCGGGCGGCTGTTGATGATCGACACCCTCACCATGCGCTTCGAGACGCTGAGCTATGGCTGGGACCCGGAGAATCCGCTGACCGGCGAGAGCCCGACGATCAAGGACCTGTCGGGGCATATAAGGTAGCGCGCCCTCATGCGCTCGTGTCATGCCGGCAGGCGGCGCATTGGTTTGATAAGTAAGGCTAAATGAATCGCCCACTTAAAGATAATTTATTTAATAATAAATTGTGAAAAAGTAGCCGTTTCCTCCATTATCCCCTCTGGGGGATAAAATTGAAAACTCAACACGCCATACCGATTCGTATGAAGCTCTACGGAATAAGCGATTGTTTTCTGGTCAATTATGTCGATTCCCATATCATTGAGCTTTCTCCGTATCGTTTTTAATCTGTTTCCACGTCTTAATCCGTGGCACCTAAAATAGATATGGTTCTCATAATCGAGAGAGGAATCCTCCTTGGTTGTGGCGTCAACAACTATCGCCGATACTTTAAATTCATCATGATGTTTTTTATTCAAATAAAAACGTAAACTGGAGAATGCAAATGCCCATGTATCCTCTGCATCGGAATCGTATGTAGATAAATGATCAGGCTGAAGCCCTTCTATTTGACTTAGAAAGTCTTTGACATCCGACAGTGAGCTTCCAACGGAGATAGGGCCAAAGCGGCCATGCTGGATCATCTCAAGGGCGTCGCCCTGAATGATGTTTTTTTTATTTTTGCTGATTTTCATTTTTGCATTTGTCTGAGTCGGCCGTCCGGGATGACGACATGCCGGACGAGCGCAGCCAGCCTCCAAGCGCGCAGCCGCCCGCCCCCTCACAGCATGGAGGGCAGCACCCGGTCCGGCGGGCGATGGCCGTCCATGAAGGCCTTGATGTTGACGATCACCTTCTCGCCGGTGTCGACGCGGGCCTCCACGGTGGCGGAGCCCATATGCGGCAGCAGCACCACCTTGCCGGCGCGGGCGAGTTTGAGCAGCTTCGGGCTGACTGCCGGCTCGCGCTCGAACACGTCGAGGCCGGCGCCGGCGATCTCGCCGTGCTCGATCATGCGGATCAGCGCGTGCTCGTCGATCACCTCGCCGCGCGCGGTGTTGACGATGTAGGCATCCGGCCGCACCAGCTTCAGCCGGCGGGCGGAGAGCAGGTGGAAGGTGGCTGGCGTGTGCGGGCAGTTGACGGAGAGAATGTCCATCCGCGCCAGCATCTGGTCGAGGCTATCCCAGTACGTCGCCTCAAGATCTTCCTCGATCTGGGCGGGGAGGGGGCGGCGGTTGTGATAGTGGATCTGCAGGCCGAAGGCCCGGGCACGGCGCGCCACTGCCTGACCGATGCGGCCCATGCCGATAATGCCGAGCCGCTTGCCCCAGATGCGATGCCCGAGCATCCAGGTGGGCGACCAGCCAGGCCAGGCGCCGTCATCGCTGGTGATCAGCGCCGCGCCCTCGGTGAGCCGGCGCGGCACGGCGAGAATCAGCGCCATGGTCATGTCGGCGGTGTCCTCGGTGAGGACGCCGGGCGTATTGGTGATGCTGATGCCGCGCTGGGTGGCGGCGGTGACGTCGATATGGTCGACGCCATTGCCGAAATTGGCGATCAGCTTGAGATTCGGGCCGGCGGCCTCGATGACGCGGGTGTCGATCCGGTCGCAGATGGCGGGCACCAGCACGTCGGCGGTGGCCACCGCCTCGCACAGATCGGCCTGGCTCATCGGCACGTCGTCGACATTCAGCCGCGCGTCGAACAGTTCGCGCATGCGCGTTTCGATCTTGTCGGGCAGCTTTCGCGTCACGACGACCAGCGGCTTCCTGCGGGCCATGTTGCTCCCCGTACGATTCACCGTGGCGATCAAGCTCCCGTTAACGCTACGGGCTCCACACTCGCGCCAAAACCGGGCGAGGCGTTCCTTAGCAGACGGGTCCGGGAAACACAAAAATGCACCGATTCGCAGTGCAGGGCGTGTTTTCACGAGTGCGCTGCGGGACGGCGTCGCCACGATGGGCGAAGGGTGATTGAGACGATGCGTAACAACAGGCTTCGAGGCCGAACGAAGCTGCGGATGACGACTTTGCTGCTGGCGGCGTCGGCCCTTCTGTGTGTCGGGCTGGCCCCCGCCCTGGCGCAGGAGGGGGCGCCCGATATGGCGGGACCCGTGGGGCGCACCAGCGGGCTGCAGGTGCCGCGCTTCGTCAGCCTGAAGGCCGACAAGGTGAATGTGCGATCCGGCCCCACCCGCGACCATGGCGTGGCGTGGGTGTTCACCCGCGCAGGCCTGCCGGTGGAAATCACCGCCGAGTTCGAGACCTGGCGGCGGATTCGCGACGCCGACGGGGCGGAGGGCTGGGTCTATCACTCCATGCTGTCGGGACGGCGCACGGCGCTGGTGAATCCGTGGAAGGCGGGCGAGGAGATTTCCCTCTACGCCGAGCCCTCCACAGGATCCCCGGTCCGCGCCCGGCTGGAAGCCGGGGTGCTTGGCAAGGTCGAGCATTGCGACGGCAAATGGTGCCGCTTCTTTGAAAATGGCTTCGACGGCTTCATCGAGCAGGAACGCCTCTGGGGTGTCTATCCCGGCGAGAAGCTGGAGTGAGCCTCACCCCGGGCGCGCCGCGATATAGCGCCGCTCCTGGGTGAGGCCGGCATAGCCATAGGCGTCGCCGCGCGCCTCCATCACATGCACGTAGCTTTCCCCGTGGAGCGGGCCCAGATGCTCGCCGAAGGCGGCGAACGTCGCGGCGATGAAGGCCGCCTTCTCGTCCTTGGTATTGGTGCCCTCGGTCACGCGGATATCGAGCCAGAAGGCGGCGAGGCCGGCCTCCGCCAGGCTCCGGCCGGCACAGAACCAGTGCGCCGGATCGGCGGGCTCGACAAGCACGGCGGTCACCGTGGGATCCTTGCCCAGCCATTGCTGCGCCAGCTGCGCGGCGCGGTGGGCGAGGGCGGCCTGTAGCCCTGCGGCGGGGGCCGGCGTGGCGTATCGGATCTGGATCATCGGCATGTCGTGGCTCCCTTCGATCTGTGTGCGGAGAGTCGTAACGCGCCTGGCGCCATGTTAGAACGCTATCGTTGAAACTATAAACGATAGCGATTTGTTATGACTGATCGTCCCTTGGACCTCGATCTCGTCCGTGCCTTCGTGCATGTGGCCGAACTCTCCAGCTTCACCCGCGCGGCCGAAGCGCTGGGTGGCACGCAGGCGGGGGTGAGCCTCAAGCTGCGCAAGCTGGAGGCCCGGCTCGGTCGAACGCTGCTGGAGCGCACCCCGCGCCTCGTGCGCCTCACCGCCGATGGAGCGCTGTTCCTGGAACGTGCCCGCCGCCTGCTGGCGGCCGATCGCGAGGCGCGGCTGTGGGGGGAGGTGTCGGCGCGACGGCTGCGGCTCGGCATCAGCGACCATACCACCGGCGACACGCTGCCGGCGCTGCTACGCCGGCTGGCGGCAGTCAGCCCGGAGATCGTGTTCGACATCCGCATGGGCTTCTCCCGGCTACTTTGCGACGCCTTCGATGCGGGCGAACTCGACGCGGCCGTGGTGCGGCGCGAGGGAAGCCGACGCGAGGGGGAGATTCTGCGACAGGATCGCTTTGGCTGGTTTGCCGCCGGCGACTGGCAGGCGCGCGGCGATTCGCTGCCGCTGGCTTTGCTGGCGTCGCCCTGCGGGGTGCGCGCCACAGCCATCGAGGGACTCGATTCCGCCGGCATCGCCTGGCACGAGGCCTTCACCGGCGGCAGCGTCTCCTCGGTCGGCGCGGCGGTTGCGGCGGGCCTTGCCTTGGCGCCGCTTGCCGCCCATCTCGCGCCCGCCGGCAGCGTGGATGTCGGGCCGGCGCTGGGCCTGCCGGCTCTCCCGGCCGCCACGGTGATGCTGGTCGCCCGCGCCGGCGATGCGCCCGCCAAGGCGGCGCTGCGCGAACTGGCGGCGTTCCTGCGGGCGTAGGCGTCCGTAAGGCGTCGATGCACACAACGAAAAGGGCCGGTCTGGCGACCGGCCCTTTTGGCTCAATGGCGGTGGACGGCGCTCAGGAGCGGCGCTTGGGGCGCAGGCGCACCACCACGTCGACACGCGCGACCTCATAGCCTTCCGGCGGCTCGGGAATGCGCTCCACCTCGACCGAGGTGCTTGGAATGTCGACGAGATTGTTCTCGCCTTCGAGGAAGAAGTGGTGGTGATCCGACGGGTTGGTGTCGAAATAGGTCTTCGACCCGTCGACCGCCAGCTCACGCAGCAGGCCGACCTCGGTGAACTGGTGCAGTGTGTTGTAGACGGTAGCCAGCGACACCGGGAAGCGCGCCTTGATCGCCTCTTCATGCAGGATTTCCGCCGAGACGTGACGGTCGCCCTTGGCGAACAGCAGCCAGCCGAGCGCGAGGCGCTGGCGGGTGGGGCGCAGGCCGACGTCACGCAGCATGTGCCGCACGTCATGGAACGGGCAGCCGGTGCGGCCGGCACCGTCGCGCAGCTTGGCGACGGGCAGAATGGGACCGTCCTCTTCCACGACCATGCGGGAGAAGGCCAGGTTCTGGGGGCGAAAACCTTCGCTCATCGTTGCTTCCGAACCATTCGTTATCGCCTTTCCCGCCCCGAAGGGGGTAAGGTCGATCCGCAGCACAACAGGCACCCGGCCATGCGGGAAGCACGCGCCAGTGCCTTTTTCATCTGGCATTATATCGGCACGCTGTGCGGCGGGGCAATATCGTGCGGAATAATCGTAATGGTTCCAATCTGCGTGCCTGAGGGGCGCCTCCTGCAGGTCCGCAGCCGGGGCGCAAGCCGTGGTCTCGCCTGTGCTAGGGGTGCCATCGCACGCCGGGCATTTTGAATGCCCGCGCCGGGGAGCGGCGGCTTTGAGCGGGCGGGGCGCTGTGATAGGAAGCGCGCTGCGTCAGGCGGCGGGGGCGGGAACATTCCAGCCCCGTGCCGCGAAGATCAGCGGCTTTGGCCGCCCAAGGCAATGGAAACAGCAAGCGTGGGTATTACCGAGACGATGGTCGAGCGGCAGACGAGCTTCACTTACGAGGAACTGCTCGCGTGCGGGCGCGGAGAGCTTTTCGGCCAGGGAAATGCGCAGCTTCCTGCGCCGCCCATGCTGATGTTCGACCGCATCACCGAGATTTCCGAGGATGGCGGCCCGAACGGCAAGGGCCATATCCGCGCCGAACTCGACATTCGGCCCGACCTCTGGTTCTTCGGCTGCCACTTCATCGGCGACCCGGTGATGCCCGGCTGCCTCGGCCTCGATGCGCTCTGGCAGCTTGTCGGCTTCCATCTCGGCTGGCTTGGTTCTCCCGGCCGCGGGCGGGCGCTCGGCGCCGGCGAGATCAAGTTTTCCGGCCAGGTTCTGCCGACCGTCAAGAAGGTGGTCTACGGCATCGACTTCAAGCGTGTCATGCGCTCCAAGCTGGTGCTCGGCATCGCCGACGGCTGGGTCGAGGCCGATGGCGAGGTGATCTACCGCGCCGGCGACCTGAAGGTCGGCCTGTTCCAGTCGTGATCGCCCGCCCTTGCGAGGATTTGCCCGCAGGGCCATTTCGCGTGCCTAGTTCCCCTCGCGTGCTTTGAAGGAAAGGAAGCCTATGCGCCGTGTTGTCGTAACCGGAATGGGCATCGTCTCGTCCATCGGCAACTCCACGCAGGAGGTTCTTGCCTCGCTGCGCGAGGGCCGCAGCGGCATCAGCCGGGCCGAGAAATATGTCGAGCTTGGCTTCCGCAGCCAGGTGCAGGGCGCGCCGCAGCTGGACGCCAGCGAGATGGTCGACCGCCGCGCCATGCGCTTCCACGGCGGTGGCACGGCCTGGAACCATGTCGCCATGGACCAGGCAATCCGCGATGCCGGGCTGGAAGAGCACGAAATCTCCAATGAGCGCACCGGCCTCATCATGGGCTCGGGTGGCTCGTCCACCCGTACCATCGTCGAGGCGGCGGACATCACCCGCAAGAACAGCAATCCCAAGCGGGTCGGACCGTTCGCGGTGCCTAAGGCGATGGGCTCGACCGCCTCGGCCACGCTCTCCACCTGGTTCAAGATCAAGGGGCTGAGCTATTCGATCTCAGCTGCCTGCGCGACCACCAATATCTGCATCGGCAACGCCGCCGAGATGATCCAGTACGGCAAGCAGGACATCATGTTCGCCGGCGGCTGCGAGGATCTCGACTGGACGCTGTCCTGCCTGTTCGACGCCATGGGCGCCATGTCGTCCGACTATAATGACCGCCCCGAGATTGCCTCGCGCCCCTATGACAAAAACCGCGACGGCTTCGTCATCTCCGGTGGCGCCGGCGTGCTGGTTCTGGAAGAGTTGGAGCACGCCAAGGCGCGCGGCGCGCGCATCTATGCCGAAATCGTCGGCTATGGCGCCACATCGGACGGCGCCGATATGGTGGCCCCTTCCGGCGAGGGCGCGGCCCGTGCCATGAAGCTGGCGCTGGCCGACGTGAAGGGCGGCATCGACTATATCAACCCGCACGCCACCTCGACGCCGATCGGCGATCTCAAGGAGATCGAGGCGATCCGCGCGGTGTTCGGCGACAAGGCGCCGCCGATCTCGGCCACCAAGTCGCTCACCGGCCATTCGCAGGGCGCGACCGGCGTGCATGAGGCGGTGTATTCCATCCTGATGATGCAGAACGGCTTCATCTCGGCGAGCGCCCATATCGACGAGATCGACCCCGCCTTCGCTGACATGCCGATCGTGCGCGAGCGCGTCGACAATGCCCGGCTGGAGCGGGTGCTCTCCAATGGCTTCGGTTTCGGCGGGGCCAATGCGGTGCTGGTGTTCCAGCATCCCGAGGCGTGATCGAAGCGGCGGTGCCGCGGAAGGAACAACGGACATGAGCCTGACGCAGGGCACCCCCCTTCAGGGTAATCTGATGCAGGGAAAACGCGGCCTCATCATGGGTGTCGCGAATGACCATTCCATCGCCTGGGGCATTGCCCGGACGCTGGCGGCGCAGGGCGCGGAACTTGCCTTCACCTATCAGGGCGAAGCGCTCGGCCGCCGGGTGAAGCCGCTCGCCCAGAGCCTGGGCAGCGACACGCTGCTGGCCTGCGATGTCGAGGACCTCGATTCGATCGACGCGGTCTTCGCCACCTTGAAGGAAAAGTGGGGCGCGCTGGACTTTCTCGTCCACGCCATCGGCTTCTCCGACAAGAACGAGCTGAAAGGCCGCTACGCCGACACCTCGCGGGCTAATTTCACCCGGACGATGGTGATTTCCTGCTTCTCCTTCACCGAACTCGCCAAGCGCGCGACGCCGCTGATGACGCAGGGCGGCTCGCTGATCACGCTCACCTATGGCGGCTCGACCCGGGTGATGCCTAACTACAATGTCATGGGCGTCGCCAAGGCGGCGCTGGAGGCGAGCGTGCGCTATCTCGCGGCCGATTACGGCCCGCAGGGCGTGCGCGTGAACGCGATTTCCGCCGGGCCGATCCGCACGCTCGCGGGGGCGGGCATCGCCGATGCGCGGCTGATGTTCAACTACCAGAAGCGCAACGCCCCGCTGCGCCGCACCGTGTCGATCGACGAGGTCGGCGGCGCTGCGCTCTATCTGCTGTCCGACATGTCCTCGGGCGTCACCGGCGAGATTCACTTCGTCGATTCCGGCTACAACATCATCTCGATGCCGCACCCCGATGCCTTGAAGACCATCGAGGATGCCGAAGAGCGCGCGGCCGGCGAAGCGGCAGAGTAGGTACCTAGCCCTGCGGCTTGATGGCGGCGATCCACAAGAAGGCGACGTCTTCGTTGTCTTGCAGCTCGACGCCGCTCTCGCGCAGGACGAACCCTGCGTCCCGCAGCTGGGAGAGGCTTGCCGCTTCGCCGGCATGGCCGAAGAACATCTCCGTGCCCATCCATTCTCCGGTCCAGTCGCCGGCCGGGCCGGCGCCGAGACTGGCGACGAAAACTCCTCCTGGCCGCAGCCATCTGGCGATACGGGCTATCAGTCCCGGCTGATCGGCAGCGGGAACGTGGGTGATCGAGTAGAACGCGCAGACGGCATCGAACGATTCAGCGTTGAAGCCGATCCCGGTCATGTCCGCCACGGTAAAGTTTGCGGTCGGAACGTTGCGGCGGGCGCGCGCAATCTGTTCGGCCGAGCCGTCGATCCCGACGACATCGTGCCCGAGCAGCGCCAGGTCCCGCGCGACCGGAATGCCGGCCCCGCAACCAAGGTCCAGCACCCGGCTTCCCTTCCTTGGAAGGGCCGCGACAAGGCGATTGAGCCAGCGTTGCCGCACGGCTGAAAGGCCGAACCGATCCAGATAGGCATCGGCCAAGCGGTCATATCCGGCGGCGACCATTCGCGCGGTGGGGCTCGTCATACGGAGAGACTCCCAAATGCGGCCGCCGCAGTCGAGGGCTGCTTGGAGACTTCTTACGCCCTCAGGGCGATCCGGTAGGCGTGGGCGGGGTAGACGCCGAGAATCCGCACTTCCTTGGAGAAGAAGGACAGTTCCTCCAGCGCCAGCTTGAGGCCCGGGTCGTCGGGATGGCCGTCGACATCTGCATAGAACTGGGTAGCGAAGAACTCGCCGTCGAGCTGGTAGGATTCCAGCTTGGTCATGTTCACGCCATTGGTGGCGAAGCCGCCCATCGCCTTGTACAGCGCGGCGGGCACGTTGCGCACGCGGAAGACGAAGGTGGTCACGGTCGGCCCGTTATTGGCGGCTGCCCATTCGCCGTCCTTGGCGAGGATGACGAAGCGTGTGGTGTTGTGCGCCTCGTCCTCGATGTTCTCGGCAATGATGTCGAGGCCGTAGATTTCGGCGGCGAGCCGCGAGGCGATGGCTGCGCGGGTCTCGTCCTGCGCCTCGGCGACCAGACGCGCCGAGCCGGCGGTGTCGGCGCCGACGATGGCTTTCAGCCCCAGCTTGCGGATGATGTTGCGGCACTGGCCGAGCGCCATGACGTGGCTCTCCGCCGATTTCACCGTCGCCAGCGACGCGCCCCTGATGGCCATCAACTGGTGCGAGAGCGGCAGGAAGAACTCGCCGATGATGGTGAGCCCGGAGGTCGGCATCAGGTGGTGGATGTCGGCCACACGCCCTGCCACCGAATTCTCGATCGGGATCATGCCCAGATCGGCTTCGCCGTTCTGCAACGCGGCGAAGGCGTCCTCGAATGTGGCGCAGGGCACCGCCTCGTGATCGGGATAAACCTCGCGGCAGGCGATGTGCGAGTTCGCGCCCGGCTCGCCCTGGAAGACGATGGTGCGGCGGCTGGTCATGAGAGCGTCCTTGATTCGTGCGCGGCCTGTCGACTTGCCGCTTCCCGGGCCAGCATGGCGCGTGCCTTTTCCAGATCTTCCGGCGTGTCGACGCCGAGCGGGACAGTGTCGACGATGGCGACATCGATCCGCATGCCGGCCTCCAGCGCGCGCAGCTGTTCCAGCTTCTCGCGGCTCTCCAGCGGCGAGGGCGGCAGGGCGACGAAGCGCTCCAGCGCGCTACGGCGGTAAGCGTAGAGGCCGATATGGTGGAACAGCGGCCCCTCGCCATAAGGCGCGGTGGCGCGGGTGAAATAGAGAGCGCGCAGCCGGCGCGTGGTGATCGGGCTGCCGACCGCCTTCACCACATGGGGGCTGGTGCGTTCGCCCGCGTCGGTGATCTCGGCCGCCAGCGTGCCGATGTCCACCGCCGGGTCGTCGAGCAGGTCGAGTGCGGCGCGAATGAGGGAGGGGTCGAGCGTCGGCAGGTCGCCCTGCACATTGACGATGCGCGTTACCAGGCGGTCCGGGTCGATGCGCCCCAGTGCCTCGAAGATTCGGTCCGAGCCGCTGGCATGGTCGGCGCGCGTCATGGCGACCTCGAATCCGGCGCTCTCCACGGCGGCCCGCACGCCCGCGTCATCGGTGGCGACCACCACCCGGCCGATGCCCGCCGCGGCTGAACGCCGCGCCACTTCGACGATCATCGAACGGCCGCCAAGATCGGCGAGCGGCTTTCCCGGCAAACGGGTCGAGGCCATGCGGGCTGGAATAAGAATAAGTGTGTCCTGGGAGGACATGTCGGTGCCTTGTCATCGTACTGCGCGGTGCCGGGCGCCCCTCTCAGAGTGGCGAAACGTAGCACCGCAGGGCGCTTATACGGGTTGCACGCGAACCGTCAAAATGATTAGTTCCCGCGCGTCATTGGCGGTCGCAGGCGAGCGCTGATACATTGCGCGCAGGGTATTGCAGGCCAGCCGGATGGCCCGCGTGCCGGGGTGAGGGAGCGAATATTTCGATGGACAGCTTCGAGCTGAACAAGGTTGCTGGTGCGGTCCTGGGCGTGCTCACGTTCACGCTCGGTCTGAACGTGTTCGCCGATATCCTGTTCTCCAGCCATGGGCCGGAGAAGGCGGGCTACGAGATCGCCGTGCAGGAGGAACTGACGGGCGAGGCACAGGCCGCGCCGGCCGCTGTTCCGCTGGCTCAGCTGCTTGCCGCCGCCAGCCCGGAGAAGGGCGAGGCACAGGCCAAGAAGTGCGCGGCCTGCCACAATTTCGTCGAAGGCGCGGGCGCCAAGGTCGGCCCCGATCTCTATGGCATTGTCGGCCGGCCCATTGGCGGCGCCGAAGGCTTCGCCTATTCGGCGGCGATGAAGGCGCATGGCGGCACCTGGACGTTCGAGGACCTCAGCGACTTCATCAAAAGTCCGAAGGGCGACATTCCCGGCACCGCGATGGGCTTCGCCGGTATCGCCAAGGACACCGATCGCGCCGACCTGATCGCCTATCTCAACACGCTGTCGCATAGCCCGCTGCCGCTGCCGCAGCCTGATGCGACGCCCGCCGCTGCCGAGCCGGCGGCGACCGTTCCGGCTTCGGGCGAGACGGGTGGCAACGCGCCGCCCCCGGCCGGGTCCGCCGCGCCCGCAACGACCGTGCCGGCACCTGCCGCTCCCGAGACTCCTGCGGCTCCCGCACCCGAGACGCCTGCGGCTCCCGCACCCGAGACGCCTGCGGCTCCCGCTCCCGAGGCGCCTGCGGCTCCCGCTCCCGAGGCACCTGCGGCTCCCGCTCCCGAGGCACCTGCGGCTCCCGCTCCCGAGGCTCCCGCCCCGGCGGAACCGGCTCCCGCCGCTCCCGCTCCGGCGGCGCCCGCGACACCCTGAGGCGCTCGCCCTGCGGGGCGCGGCTTTCACGATCACGTCAGGCCGGCGGCGCAATGCGTCGCCGGCCTTATTCTTTTCAGGACTGCCCCCTTCATATTCGCCACCAATTTTCATAATCGTCGTGAGCGGCCGTGCGCGGCCGCTCCGCCAGACGACGTGCCAGAGGGAAGACGCGCATGACCCGGTTCCGCAGCTCCGACCGCCCCGCCGCCCTCTGCTGGCGCCCGCCGTCCCGCAGCCACGCCCTGTTCGGTGCCGTGGCCGGCGTTTTGGTCGGCTTCGCCCTGCTTGGTCCGGCAATGGCGCAGGAGGCGGCCCCGAACCCGGCCCCGGCGCCCGCTGCGACGCCGGCAGGCGCTGGCGAATGGCGGCACGGCCTGTCGCTGATGGGCGAACCCAAATACCCCGCGGACTTCACGCGCTTCGACTATGTGAACCCGGACGCGCCAAAGGCCGGTCTGCTGCGGCTCTCGGTCGACGGGACGTTCGATTCGCTGAACGACATCATTCCGCGCGGGACGCCAGCCGCCGGGCTTCAGCTGATCTACGACACGCTGATGAGTTCGGCCTATGACGAGGTGGCCACCGAATACGGCCTGATCGCGGAAAGCGTGCGCTATCCCGCCGATTTCTCGTCCGTCACCTACAAGCTGCGCCCCGAGGCGAAGTGGCATGACGGCCAGCCGATCACCGCCGAGGACGTTGTGTGGTCTTTCGAGCAGCTGACCAAGAACAACCCCCGGCAGGCCTATTATTACAGCCACGTCAAAGGTGCCGCTGTCACCGGCGAGCGCGAGGTGACGTTCACCTTCGACCAGGCGGGAAACCGCGAACTGCCGCAGATCGTCGGCCAGATCCGGGTCATGCCCAAGCACTGGTGGACCGGCACGGATGCGAGCGGAAAGCCGCGCGACATCAGCCAGGGCACGCTGGACGTTCCGCTCGGCTCCGGTCCCTACAAGGTCAAGCAGGTGCAGCCCGGCCGCTCCGTTTCCTTCGAGCGGGTGCCGGACTATTGGGCGGCGAGTCTGCCGGTGAATGTCGGCACCAATAATTTCGCCGAGCAGCGCTACGAGTATTTCCGCGATTCGACGGTGGAACTGGAGGCCTTCAAGGGCGACCAGTATGATTTCCGGGTCGAGACATCGGCCAAGGACTGGGCCACCGCCTATAATTTCCCGGCGGTGAAGGAAGGCCGGGTTGTGCTGGAGGAATTCCCAGACCGCGCCTCCGGCTCCATGCAGGCCTTCATCCCCAATCTGCGCCGCGAGAAATTCCAGGACCAGCGCGTGCGTCGTGCGCTCAATCTGGCGCTCGACTTCGACGGGATGAACCGCACGCTGTTCTTCGGCCAGTACAAGCGCACGCAGAGCTATTTCCAGAACACCGAGCTTGCCTCCTCCGGCCTGCCGCAGGGGTTGGAACTGGAGATTCTGGAGAGCGTGAAGGACAAGATCCCCGCCAGCGTCTTCACCGCGCCCTACGCCAACCCGGAAGGCTGGAGCGAGGGGCTGCGCCGCGGCAACCTGCGCGAGGCGGCCAACCTGCTCAAACAGGCCGGCTACGAGGTGAAGGGCGGCAAGCTGGTGAACGCCAAGGGCGAGCCCTTCACGATGGAGATACTGCTGTCCAATCCGGCTTTCGAGCGGGTGGCGCTGTTCTACAAGCCTTCGCTGGAGCGGCTCGGCATCACCGTGAATGTCCGGCAGGTCGATCTCTCGCAATACATCAACCGCCTGCGCGCCCGCGACTATGACATGATCATCTCGGGCTGGGGCCAGTCGCTCTCGCCGGGCAATGAGCAGCGCGACTTCTGGGGCTCCAGCGCCGCCGACCGCGAGGGTTCGGGCAACTATGCCGGCATCAAGGACCCCGGCGTCGACGCGCTGATCGAGAAGGTGATCTACGCCACGAGCCGCGAGGAACTGGTCGCCGCCACCCGCGCTCTAGACCGGGTGCTGCTGGCGCATGACTATGTGGTGCCGAGCTGGAACTACCCCAATTCCCGCACGGCGCGCTGGAACCGCTTCAGCCACCCCGAGAAACTGCCGCAATTTTCCTATGGCTTCCCCGACATCTGGTGGTGGGACGCGGAGAAGGCGGCCAAGACCGGAGCGGCCCGGTGAAGGGGCCGGGGGCCTGCGTGCGTCTAGGCCCGGCCGGCGCCCGGGCACCTCAGAATGACGGAGGCCGGACATGACCGGAAAGCCGCCGATCACGGCCCGTCATCCTGAGAAGGCCGCCATAGGCGGCCGTCTCGAAGGAGCCTGCCGGCTTTTACAGGCGCCGCTTTCCCGCCGCACAGCGCTGGCATTTGCCGCCGGCGCTTCGCTGCTACCGTTGCTCGGCCGCCGCGCGGTGTCGCAGGAGGCCCCGCCGCCGCCCGCCGCCGGCGCGCTCGCTCCCGGATTCGGCGCGGAGAGCCATGGCCTCTCGGTGTTCGGCGACCTGAAATACCCCGCCGACTTCGCCCGTTTCGACTATGTCGATCCCGCCGCGCCCACGGGCGGCACCTTCTCGCAGATCGGCCCGACGGCGGCGTTCAACCAGTCGTTCCAGACCTTCAACTCGCTGAACGGCTACGTCCTGAAAGGCGACGGCGCGCAGGGCGTTGATCTGATCTTCGATACGCTGATGGCACGGGCCTTCGACGAGCCGGACGCCATTTACGGGCTGGTCGCGCAGGGCGTCGCGGTGTCGCAGGACGGGACGGTGTATCGCTTCCGGCTGCGCCCGCAAGCGCGGTTCCATGACGGCTCGAAGCTCACTGCCGAGGATGTCGCCTTCTCGCTCAATTTGTTGAAGAGCAAGGGTCATCCCATCATCGCGCAGAATCTGCGCGACATGGTGAGCGCGGAAGCGGAGGGTGACGCGATCGCGGTGGTGCGTTTCGCGCCCAGGCGCGCGCGCGACGTGCCGCTGTTCGTCGCGTCGCTGCCGATCTTCTCAAAGGCCTATTACAGCGCCAACGAATTCGACGCGAGCTCGCTGGAGCCCCCGCTCGGCTCGGGCGCCTACAAGATCGGGCGGTTCGAGGTGGGCCGCTTCATCGAGTATCGTCGCGATCCCGACTATTGGGCCAAGGACCTGCCGGTGACTATCGGCGTGAACAATTTCGACGTGCTGCGCTACGAGTATTTCCGCGACCGCGAGGTCGGCTTCGAGGCGTTCAAGGCGCGGGCCTATCTGTTCCGGCAGGAATTCACCGCCCGCACCTGGGCCACCGGCTATGATTTTCCGGCGTTGAACGAGGGAAAGGTGAAGCGCGAGGTCCTCCCCGACCGCACGCCGTCCGGTGCGCAGGGCTGGTTTCTCAATCTGCGCCGTCCGAAATTCGCCGATCCGCGTGTGCGCGAGGCGTTGTCCTATGCCTTCGATTTCAACTGGACCAACAAGAACCTGATGTACGACGCCTACAGGCGCACGACATCCTTCTTCGAGAATTCCGACCTCAAGGCGGGGGGCCCGGCGGGGCCGGACGAGGAGGCGCTGATCGCGCGGCTGGGCGACCGGCTGAGCGCCGAGGATGTGGCGGTGCTCAAGGCGCCGCCTTGGTCTCCGCCGGTGTCGGACGGCTCGGGGCAGGACCGCGCGCTACTGCGCCGGGGCACGCAGCTTCTGCGCGAGGCGGGCTGGGTCATCAAGGGCGGCCGTCTGGTCGACCCGCAGGGCAACGGCCTGGCCATCGAATTCCTCGACGACGAAGGCTCGCTGGAGCGCCATACCTCGCCCTTCATCAAGAACCTCAAGCTGCTCGGCATCGAGGCCAATTTCCGCCTCGTCGATCCGCCGCAATATCAGCGCCGGCTCAACGATTTCGACTTCGACACGACGGTGCGGCGATTCTCCATGTCCACGGTGCCGGGCGAGTCGCTGCGCAACTATTTCGGCTCGGCGGCGGCGAACATTCCCGGTTCCAACAATCTCTCGGGTATTGCCGACCCGATCGTCGACCTGCTGATCGAGGAGGTGATCGCGGCGCCGACGCGCGACGAACTGCGCACCGCCTGCCGCGTGCTCGACCGCCGGCTGCGCGCGGGGCGCTACTGGGTGCCGCAATGGTATTCCGCCGAGTTCCGCATCGCCTTCTGGGACGAGTTCGGCTGGCCCTCCGCGCCACGCCCGACCTATTCCCGCGCCATTCCCGAAATCTGGTCGGCGCGCACGAGGTCGGCGGGATGACGGCGATTTGTGAGGCGGGTATTTCGCGCGTCGTGCAATTCGCACGTCGTGCAATGGGCAACGGCCCTGCATGAACGGACGTTAAGTTGACGCGGGTGCGCCCGCCCTCCACCTTGTGCCCGCCTCGCGGAGAAACCCGATCGTATGCTGGCCTATATCGTCCGACGCATTGCCCTCATGGTGCCCACTGTCATCGGCATCATGCTGGTTTCCTTCGCTGTCGTGCAGTTCGCGCCGGGCGGGCCGGTCGAGCGGGTGATCGCCGAACTGACCGGGCAGGGGACCTCCGCCACCGCTCGCATCTCCGGCGGCGGCGGTGATTTCGGCGGCATGCAGCAGAGCGCGCCGGGGGGCGACCCGGTCTCTTCAAAATATCGCGGTGCGCAGGGACTGGACCCGGCCTTCATCAAGGATTTGGAGAAGCAGTTCGGCTTCGACCGGCCGGCTCATGAGCGCTTCCTGAAAATGATGTGGGACTATGTCCGCTTCGATTTCGGCCGCTCCTATTTCCGCGACGTGTCGGTGATCGACCTGATTGCCGAGAAGATGCCGGTTTCGATCTCGCTCGGCCTGTGGATGATGCTCATCACCTACGCCATCTCCATCCCGCTCGGCATCGCCAAGGCAGTGCGCGACGGCTCGCGCTTCGATGTGTGGACCTCGGCGGTGATCATCGTCGGCTACGCCATTCCGAGCTTCCTCTTCGCCATCCTGCTCATCATCGTGTTCGCCGGCGGCTCGTTCTTCTCTTGGTTCCCGTTGCGCGGGCTGACCTCCGAGAACTGGGACCAGCTTTCGCTGGGAGGAAAGATCCTCGACTATTTCTGGCATCTGGCGCTGCCCATCACCTCGATGGTGCTGGGCGCCTTCGCGACCATGGCGCTGCTGACCAAGAACTCGTTCCTTGACGAAATCCGCAAGCAATATGTCGTCACCGCACGGATGAAGGGTTTGTCGGAGCGGGCGGTGCTCTACCGCCATGTGTTCCGTAACGCCATGCTCATCATCATCGCCGGCTTTCCCGGGGCGTTCGTCGCCGCCTTCTTCTCGGGCTCGCTCCTGATCGAAACCATCTTCTCGCTCGACGGCCTGGGCCTGCTTGGCTTCGAGAGCGTGCTCAACCGCGACTACCCCGTGGTTTTCGCCAATCTCTTCATCTTCTCTCTGGTCGGGCTGGTGGTGAACCTCATTTCCGACCTCACCTATACCTGGGTCGATCCACGTATCGACTTCGACACGCGGGACGTCTGAGCATGGACGCCGCCAACACCGCCCCCCCGCCCTCCCCGGTGGACGCCGCGTCCGACCGGCCGCGCCGCCCCTTCCTGTCGCCGCTCAACCAGCGCCGCTGGGCCAATTTCAAGCGCAACCGGCGCGGCTGGTGGAGCTTCTGGCTGTTCTCGGTGCTGTTCATCCTCAGCCTGGGGGCGGAGTTCATCGCCAACGACAAGCCGTTCCTGATCGAATATGATGGAGGTTATTACTTTCCCGGGCTGGTCGCCTATCCCGAAACCACGTTCGGCGGGGATTTCGAGACCGAGGCGGATTACCGCGACCCCTATCTGCAGAACCTGATCCAGGAGAAGGGCGGCTGGATGGTGTGGCCGCCGATCCGCTATTCCTATTCCACCCACAATCTCGATCTGCCGACCCCCGCCCCCTCACCGCCGACCTGGATGCTGACCGACGCCCAATGCGCGCCGGTGGTGGAAAAGCTCGGCCGCACCGGCGGCTGCGGCGCGCTGGAGTGGAACTGGCTCGGCACCGACGACCAGGGTCGGGATGTGCTAGCGCGTCTAATCTACGGCTTCCGTCTCTCTGTGGTGTTCGGGCTCGTCCTCACCATCATCTCGTCCGTCATCGGCGTCGCTGCCGGCGCGGTGCAGGGCTATTTCGGCGGCTGGACTGACCTGATCTTCCAGCGCTTTATCGAGATATGGACCTCGATACCCGCGCTTTATCTCCTGCTCATCATCTCCTCAATCCTCGCGCCGGGCTTCTGGGTGCTGCTCGGCATCCTGCTGCTATTCTCCTGGGTGTCGCTAGTCGGGCTGGTGCGGGCTGAATTCCTGCGCGCCCGTAACTTTGAATATGTGCAGGCGGCACGGGCGCTCGGCGTCTCCAACGGCGTCATCATGTGGCGGCACATGCTGCCCAACGCCATGGTGGCGACACTGACCATGCTGCCCTTCATCGTCTCCTCCTCGGTGATGACGCTGACCGCGCTCGACTTCCTCGGCTTCGGCTTACCCCCCGGCTCGCCCTCGCTCGGCGAATTGCTGGCGCAGGGCAAATCCAACGTGCAGGCCCCCTGGCTCGGCCTGACCGGCTTCTTCACCGTCGCCATCATGCTGAGTTTGCTCATCTTCATCGGCGAAGCGGTGCGCGACGCCTTCGATCCCCGGAAGACGTTCGAATGAGGGCGCAGCGCCATGCTACAATTGCCTTCGGAGGAATTGAGACCATGAACAGGATCGTGCGAGAGCACTACCCGGTCGAGAATCTGCCGGAGGATTTGCGGGAGGGGATTGAGGGCACGCATGTGCGCGTGACGGTCATACCGGAAGAACGATCCGGCGCTGCCGACCCCAAGAAGCTGACCTACGCAGATATACGGGCACGGGTTAAACCTCGCGGCACCACAACGGAAGAAGCGGTAAGGCGCATCCGCGAACTTCGCGACGAATGATGTCATAGGGCCGATTGTGAGGCTTTACTGGGACACCAACACCTTCATCCGGATGGTTGAAACCGGCGACATAGTCGGACAGCAACTTGGTCGGCTGCTGACGCGCGCGCTTGACGGTCGCGCTTCGATTGTCACCAGTGAACTGACATTGGCTGAGTTACTCGTGGAGCCGCTTCGCCGGCAAGACGACGAACTTCTGGACGCTTATCGTGATCTGTTCACTGCGGCGAGCAGGATCGACATCGCCGTCGTTGATCGGCCCGTGCCGCTGGCAACCGCACAGATACGGGCGGACCACGCGCCGACGAAATTGCCGGACGCCATCCACGTCGCCACTGCAGAGCTAGCCGCCTGCACCCATTTTGTCAGCGCGGACCGGCGTTTGCCGCCTCGACCGCTGCTGCGCCGGGTATCTCTGGACGTTGAATCGCTTACCATTCTGGCTGAGGACGAGTATTGACCGACACCCCCCTCCTTTCCGTCCGCGACCTTTCCGTGGCCTTCGCGCAGGGCGGGCGGAGCACGCTCGCGGTCGACCGCGTCTCCTTCGATGTCCGTCGCGGCGAGACGGTGGCCCTTGTCGGCGAGAGCGGTTCGGGCAAATCCGTCACTGCGCTCTCGCTGCTGAAGCTGCTGCAATACCCTGCGGCCAGCCACCCCTCGGGCAAGGTGTTGTTTCAGGGCGAGGACCTGCTCGCCATGGAGGAGCGCGAGATACGCCGGGTGCGTGGCAATGACATCACCATGGTGTTCCAGGAGCCGATGAGCTCGCTCAACCCGCTGCACACGGTAGAGCAGCAAATTGCCGAGATCCTCTTCCTGCATCGGGGCATGCGCGGGCCGGCGGCGCGGACGCGGGTGATCGAGCTTCTGACCGAGGTCGGCATTCCCGAACCGGAGACGCGGCTCGGCTCCTACCCGCACCAGCTTTCCGGCGGGCAGCGCCAGCGAGTGATGATCGCCATGGCGCTCGCCAACGAGCCGCAACTGCTCATTGCCGACGAGCCGACCACCGCGCTTGATGTCACCGTGCAGGCGCAGATCCTCAAACTGCTGAAGGACCTCCAGCGCCGGCTCGGCATGGCGATCCTGTTCATCACCCATGACCTCGGGATCGTGCGCAGGATCGCCGACCGGGTCTGCGTGATGAACCATGGCAAGATCGTCGAGGAGGGGCCGGTGGCGGAGCTGTTCGCCCATCCCCGGCATCCCTACACACAGGCATTGATCGCCGCCCAGCCACGCGGCAACCCGGCTTCGCCCCATCCCGAGGCGCCGGTGGTGCTGGAGACGACTGGGCTCAAGGTCTGGTTCCCGATCAAGGCCGGGGTGATGCGCCGCACCGTCGGTCACATCAAGGCAGTGGACGGCATCTCGGTCGAGATCCGGCGCGGGGAGACGCTTGGCGTGGTGGGGGAGAGCGGCTCGGGCAAGACCACGCTCGGCCTTGCTCTGCTGCGGCTGATCTCCAGCGAAGGGCCGATCGTGTTCATGGGCGATCCCATCGACACGCTCGGCTTCAAGCAGATGCGCTCGCGGCGGCGGGCGATGCAGGTGGTGTTCCAGGACCCGTTCGGCTCGCTCAGCCCGCGCATGTCGGTCACCGACATCATCGGCGAGGGCCTGCGGGTGCATCAGCCCACGCTCACCGTCGAGGAACGTGACGCCCGCGTCGTCGCGGCGCTCATCGATGTCGGGCTCGACCCCGAGGCCCGCCATCGTTACCCCCACGAATTCTCCGGCGGCCAGCGGCAGCGGGTCGCCATCGCCCGCGCCATCGTGCTGGAGCCGTCCTTCGTCGTGCTGGACGAGCCGACCAGCGCGCTGGACATGATCGTACAGGCGCAGATCGTCGACCTGCTGCGCGACCTGCAGAAGAAGCACGGCCTGACCTATCTGTTCATCAGCCATGACCTGCGCGTCGTCGCGGCGCTCGCCTCGCGGGTGATGGTGATGAAGGGCGGGGTGGTGGTGGAGGAAGGGCCGGCGGCAGAGCTGTTTGCGCGGCCGAAGACCGACTACACAAGAGCGCTGTTCGCGGCGGCCTTCGACATGGAGACGGCGGCGGACGCCCCATGAGCGCGCGGGCCAAAACCGGCGAACTCGCCGACCGCTCTATCGACCTCAATCTGGCCGGGCCGGAGGATGTCGGCACGGGGTTTCGCCCTTATCACCGCTTCATCGCGACATTCGAGGGAGCCGATAGGGCGCCGCTGCGCCAGCAGCGCGACATCCTGCGGGTCGGTCCGGTGGTCGGTGTGCTGGCCTATGATCCGGCGGCGGCATGCTTCGTGATGATCCGCCAGTTCCGGCTCGGCGCGCAGCTTGCCACGGGCGCGGGGGAACTGGTGGAGATCGCCGCCGGCCTCATCGATCCCGGCGAGGACGCGGAGATGGCGGCGCGGCGCGAATGCGTCGAGGAGATCGGCGTGGCGCCGCGCGCCCTGCTGCCCATCGCCCGCTTCCTCCCCACGCCGGGCGTGACGGATGAACATGCCACGCTCTATCTCGGCCTCGTCGATTCCACCGATGTGCCGGAAGAGGCTGGCGAGCCGGGCGAGACCGAGCTGACGCGGCCGTTTCTGGTTCCGGTCGAGGAAGCGCTCGCACACCTCGCCGCGCCGTTTCCCGCGCCCTTCGCCAATGGTTTCGTGCTGATCGCCCTGCAATGGTTCGCGCTGAACCGGGCGCGGGTGGAGGCGTTTGTCGCGGCGAACGGTTAGAGCCGCCGGACGCTGCGCAGTGCCGTGCCGGACGCTTCTATGCGGGAAAGCGCCTCGGCAAGCGGTTCGCGCACCACGCACATGAAATGCGCGGTGGCGTGAAGGAGGGTGGCGCCGTCCTCGACAATGCCGACGTGACCCGGCCAGTAGAGCAGATCGCCGCGCCGCGCGTCGATGGGTTCGCCGGAGAAGGATACCGGCGTGCCGAGCGCCGTCTCCTGCATGTCGGTGTCGCGCGGGCAGGGGATGCCGCAGGCATTCAGCGCCACCTGCACGAGGCCGGAACAGTCCAACCCGAGGCTGGAGCGCCCGCCCCAGAGATAGGCGGCGCCGAGGAAGCGGGCGGCGACCGCGACGAAATCATCCTCGAAAGCGTCGAGCGGGGCGAGATGGGCCGCAAAGACGAAGCCGCCGTCTGCCGTCACCGCGAAGCGCTCTCGCGCGCCGGTCATGCAGAGCCGGCTGCCGAAGGAGAGTAGTGCGTCCGGCGGAAGCTTGATCGAGGGACCGGGGAAAACCGGCGTGCGTAGCGCGACCACCTTGTGCGTCGGCGCGGGCCCCGCCGGGGCGAGGGCCTCGGCCGGCAGCCAGCCGACATAGGAATCAGCGTCGAGCTGGCCCCAGACCCAGCCTTCGCTGTCTGTCTCGTAGACCGTTACCGTCTCGCCGAAGAGCGCTTCCGTGACCAGCGCCGCCGTTGGGTCTGGGGTGCCGCGTACCGGGACGGTGGGGCGGATGACGCGATGGGGAACGCCATCGGCGAAGCGCTCCGCCGTCACGACCCCTTCGAGATGGCGGGCGGCAAGGTCGGGCCGGGCAGGGGTGAGGCGGGCGTCGAGCGTCACGGCGGGGCTACTCACGATCGGGGGCGTCATCTCGGCAGGGCTTTCGCGGTGGCGACGACGAGATCGCCGAGCCGCTCCAGATAAAGCGCACCTTCCACCGTACGCTGGATGATGACATTGCGTCGATCCGCCTCGTCGCGCCGGCGCGAGACGAGGCGGAGCTGGCCCATCGTATCGAGCGCGCGGGTGATGACCGGCTTGGTGACGCCGAGCCGTGCGGCAAGGCCGCGCACCGTGTGCGGCGGGGCTTCCAGATAGACGCTAAGCAGGATGGCGAGCTGGCGCGGGCTGAGATCGGGCGCGTCGTCGCGCACCTGCGCGAGGGAGAGCTCGTGCAGGAGACGCAACGCCTGCGATGGACGCAGCTCGACCGCCATTGCCGTGTTCCCGGTCCGCAATCGTTACGGTTGCGGATTGTTCCCCGGACTATGGCCGCTGCGCGACGAAAAAAGAATTAACGAGCCCGCGAGCGTCCCGCTGCGTCAGGCGCCGTAGCGCTCGGCCAACAGCGCGTCGAGGGCGCGGATGGTCTGCGCCTCGCCGCCTTCCGGCCGGCCGGGGCGGGCGGAAGGATTCCAGGCATAGATGTCGAGATGCAGCCATGCCCCAGCGCGGGAGACGAAGCGCTGAAGGAACAGCGCCGCCGTGATCGAGCCGGCGAAGCCGCCGGCCGGAGCGTTGTTGAGGTCGGCGATCTTGCTGTCGAGCATCCCCGCATAAGGCTGCCACAGCGGCATGCGCCAGGAAGGATCGGCCTCCGCCGCGCCATGGCGGGCGAGGTCGGCGGCGAGGGTGTCGTCCTCGGTATAGGCCGGCGGCAGCTGCGGGCCGAGGGCGACGCGGGCGGCGCCGGTGAGGGTGGCGAAGTCGATCAGCAGTTCGGGCGCCTCCTCGTCGGCAAGGCTCAGCGCGTCGGCGAGGATGAGCCGGCCCTCGGCATCGGTGTTGCCGATCTCGACGGTAAGGCCCTTGCGCGAGGGGAAGACATCGCCGGGGCGGAAGGCCGAGCCGTCAATGGCGTTTTCCACCGCCGGCACGATGAGCCGCAGCCGTACCGGCAAGTCGCGGCCCATGATCATCTGCGCGAGGCCGATGGCGTTGGCGGCGCCGCCCATGTCCTTCTTCATCAGCAGCATGCCGCTCGACGGCTTGATGTCGAGCCCGCCCGTGTCGAAGGCGACGCCCTTGCCGACCAGCGTCACCTTGGGTGCGCCCGGGTCGCCCCAGGAGAGGTCGATGAGGCGTGGCGCCCGTGGCGAGGCGCGGCCGACGGCATGAACGAGCGGGAAATTGGCGGCGAGCAGGTCGTCGCCGGTGGTCACGTTCACCTGCGCGCCGAAGCGGGCGGCCAGCGCGCGCACCGCCGCCTCGATCTCGGCCGGGCCAAGGTCGTTGGCGGGGGTGTTGACGAGATCGCGGGTCAGGGCCACCGCCTCGGCGGTGCGGCGCAGATCGGCCTCGTCCACGCCCGCCGGCACGACAAGGCGCACATCGGTCACGGGCCTCTTGCCGTAGCGGGTGAAGCGGTAGCCGCCCAGAAGGAAGCCGAGAGCGGCAAGGCGCGGATCGGCCGGGGGGTGGGCGAGCACATAGTCGCCCGCCGGCAGCGCGGTGGCGAGCCTGCCGAAGGCCAGCGGGTCGCGCGGCGCCTCCTCGCAGCCCACCAGTACGCCGGCAATCGCCCCGTCCGCCGCGGGCAGCACGAGCACCGAGCCGGTTTCCGCCTTGAATCCGCTGGCTTCGGCGAAGGCGAGCGCCAGGGCGGGCAGGTCGCTGGCCACGGTGCGCCAGTTCTGTGGCGTCACACACCAGATCGGGCGGGGCGTGAGCGCCTCGTCGGCGTGGATCAACTGGGCGGCCATGGGGTCGTCTCCGCAAGCGCCGTCAGGCGACGGCGAGTTCAAACGCGCCGTTCTCGATGAGGTAGACCGCGCCCTGGCGGACGGGCAGTTCCACCGCCTGGCTGGGAGGCATGCCGGCAAAGGCGTGCAGCATGGCCCGCACCACCCCGCCATGCGTCACCACCACGCTGTCGCCCTGGAGTTCGCCCATGGCAGCCAGCACTCTTGTCGCGAGCTCGGTATAGCTTTCGCCACCGGGGGGGGCGAAGTTCCACGGGTCGGCATCGCGCGCGGCCAGGCTCACCGGGTCGCGCCGGCGCAGTTCCGGCCAAGTCGAGCCTTCCCAGCGGCCGAAACTGATCTCGCGCAGACGCGGGTCTCGGCGGAAAGCGTCCGGCGGCAGGCCGAGTTCGGCCCGCAGGATCGCCATAGTCTGCGCGGCGCGGATGAGCGGGCTCGCCACGAAATCGAGATGGCGCGCACCGCCGCTCAGGCGCTCGACCACGCGCGCCGTATCGGCCGCCTGTTCGCGGCCGAGATCGTTGAGCGGGATGTCGTGCGTGCCTTGCAGGCGGCCGGCGAGGTTCCAGTCGGTTTCACCGTGCCGGACGAGGAAGATGCGACGGGTCATTTGGACGGCAGGCTCACGACATGCGTGTAGCTGATGCGCTTGAAGGGATAGGAGACGCGCAGGGTCGCGGTGGCTCCCGCCGGCGCCCGCCCCTTGGCGGTGACGAGCACGCCGCCGACGGTGCGCCCCAGGCAGCGATGCGAGCCGCCGTCGACGCCGGTGGCGGTGAACTTGCCGATGCTGACGTTCAGTGTCACCCCCGGCGGGGCCGAGAGCACTTTCACCTGCGGCGCCTGCGTCATCTGGCAGAGCGAATCGGCGGAGCCGGCGGCGAACAGCACCCGACCCTGGCGATCCCCGGTGAGGAAGCCACGGCGATCGCGATCATTGCGTCCGCCGCTGGGGCTCACATAGCCGGGGAAGATCGCCCCGCCGAAGCCGAAGATGCGCTTCATCAGCGGGTATTGCTGGAAGTTCGGCGGCACGCCGCTGTCCTGCGCGTCCGGCGGCGGCACATAGGGCAGGCCGGAGAGGCCCGAGCCCGGCGGCGGATTGATGATGATGGGCCCCGACTGCGCCGCCGCCGGACCCATGCCGGCGAGGCCGAGCGTCGCGGCCGCGAGAGCGGCGAGGGCGAGCGGGCGGAAGAGCGTTTTCAGGCGGGCCTTCATCATGGCGCGTGCTCCGCTGGGGTCGACTCAATCGCGATCGAGGGTGAGGTCGGGCGCGTCGGGGTTCTTCATGCCGACAATATGGTAGCCCGCATCCACATGGTGCACCTCGCCGGTGACGGCGCGCCCGAGATCGGAGAGCAGGTACATGCCAGCGTCGCCCACCTCGTCGATGGTGACGGTGCGGCGCAGCGGGGCGTTCAGTTCGTTCCACTTCAGGATATAGCGGAAATCGCCGATGCCCGAGGCGGCCAGCGTCTTGATCGGGCCGGCGGAAATCGCGTTGACGCGGATGTTCTTCGGGCCGAGATCGGCCGCAAGATAGCGCACGCTCGCCTCAAGCGCGGCCTTGGCGACGCCCATGACATTGTAGTGCGGCATCCATTTCTCGGCGCCGTAATAGGTGAGCGTCAGCATCGAGCCGCCGTTCGCCATCAGCTTCTCGGCCCGCTGGGCGACCGCCGTGAAGCTGTAGCAGGAGATCAGCATGGTCTTGCTGAAATTCTCCGCTGTGGTGTCGATGTAGCGCCCGTCCAGCTCGTTCTTGTCCGAGAAGGCGATGGCGTGGACGAGGAAGTCCAGCCCGCCGAGCTGGCGCTCGGTCTCGGCGAAAACCGCGTCGATGGTGGTGGGATCGGTGACGTCGCAATGGCCGACGATGGCCGCATCAAGCTCGGCGGCAAGAGGCTCGACCCGCTTGCGCAGCGGCTCGCCCTGATAGGTGAGGGCGAGCTTCGCCCCCTGCGCGTGGGCCGCCTTCGCGATACCCCAGGCAATGGAGCGGTTATTCGCCACTCCCATCACCAGGCCGCGCTTGCCGCTCATCAATCCGCCCGATGCCATGCTCGTCACGATGCTCCGTACTGCTGCCCACCTTACTGGGCGCAGGTTCCTATCGCACAGCAACAGGAGCCGCTCAAGCGAGGGCTGGTGCGCGTCGGGTTCGCACGGACGGCATGGCTCAGCGTATGGCTCACGGCGTGGCCTCGCGCCGACGGCGCATCAGTTCTTCAAGTTCCGGGTCCGGCGCATCGGGAAGCATGATCCGCATGGTGGCGAGCAGGTCGCCGGCGGCGCCGTCCGCCTTGGGCAGGCCCTTGCCCCGCAAGCGGAAGGTGCGCCCCGACTGGGTGTGGGCCGGTACGGAAAGCGCCACTTCACCGCTCAGCGTCGGCACCCGCACCTTGCCGCCGAGCACGGCATCGGCCAGCGGCAGCGGCACGTCGGTGCGCAGGTCGGAGCCCTCGATGCGAAAATGCCGGTGCGGGGCATAGGCGACGACCACATAGGCATCGCCCGGCGCGCCGCCGAACGGGCTCGGCTCGCCCTGTCCCTTCAGCCGCATGCGGTGGCCTTCGGCCGCGCCGGCGGGGATCTTCACCTCGACCGCGCGTCCATTGGGCAGATGGACCTTCACCGACCCGCCCTCGACGATTCGCTCCAGCGCGACCGGCACGGTGATATCGACGTCGCCGCCGCGCGGCACCTCGCCGCCCGCGCCGCGCGCCTTGCCCCGTCCCCGCCCACCGAGGCCGCCAAGAATGTCGGCGATCACATCGTCGAAGCCGCCGGCGTCGTGGGGGCCATGGCCGGAGCGGCGCATGCCCTCGGGGCCGAAGGAAAAGCTCTCATAGGGATTCTCGCCCTGCGGACCGCGACGGAACCCGCGACTGGCCCCGCCGCCGGGAAAGCCCTCGAAGCCGCGCGGCTTGCCCTCGGCGTCGATTTCGCCCCGGTCGAACTGGCCGCGCTTTTCGACGTCCGACAAAATCTCGTGCGCCGCGTTCAGTTCGGCGAACTGCTCCTGCGCCTTCGGGCTGTCCTTGTTGGCGTCCGGGTGCAGCTTCTTGGCGAGCTTGCGAAAAGCCCGCTTGATCTCGTTCTGGTCGGCGTTGCGAGCGACGCCGAGGATGTCATAGGGATCACGCATTTATGGTGTTCTCGTCCGGCGGTTCCGGCTTCCGAGCATGTAGTGACGGTGTTGCCGCGATGCAACGGCAAGGGGCGCGGCAAGGGTCCGCAGCCGGGAGGCGCGGGAGCGGATCAGCCACGGTCGAGCAGGCGCGCCTGGTCGACCTTCCAGCCGTTCTTGCCGGCGCGGCAGGCCTCGCCCTGAAGCCAGTCCTCGCGCGTCTCGTGCACGAAGCTCATTAGAAATTCCCGGCATTTGCCGCCATCGCTGGTCTCGCCCAGCGGCGTCACCGTGCCGCGCGTGGCGCTGGCGTAGTTTTCCCACGGCACGCTGGGGGCGGCGTCCTTGTCGTGGAGCGCTTCGGCCAGCGCGGTGCGCGCGGCGGCCCAATCGTCGGGCGCGATGCCCTTGGGCGCCGGCTCGGGGGTCGGGGTCCGGTGGCCGATGGAGCCCGTCGCGAGCGTGTCGATGCCGGGTGCGGTGGAGCAGCCGCCGGCCAGCAGGGCGACAGCCAGCAAAGTGAGTGCGCAGGGTGCTGTGCGGAACGAACCCGCAGGCTTATATGAGAGGCCGGTCCTCGCCGCACCGCGCGCCATCCGCCTCCGCTGCCTGTGGAACATGCCCATGGGTCCCGTGTTCTTCCGCCTGAAGAGACCCTCATGGAAGCGCCTGAACAGTTAACATCCGGTGATTTCACCGCCTCGATGGAGCCTTTTCTCCTGTTCGAGGAATGGTTTGCCGAGGCCAAAGAGAGCGAGCCGAACGATCCCCACGCGATGGCTCTCGCCACCGTGGACGCCGATGGCCTTCCGGATGTGCGGATGGTGCTGCTGAACCAGCGGGACGCACGCGGCTTCGTGTTCTTCACCAATACGGGCAGCGCCAAGGGCCGCGAACTTGCCGCCGTGCCCAAGGCGGCGGCGGTGTTCCACTGGAAGTCGCTGCGCCGGCAGGTGCGGGTCCGGGGCGCGGTAGAAACGGTGAGCGACGCTGAAGCCGACGCCTATTTCGCCTCGCGCCCGCGCCTGTCGCAGATCGGCGCCTGGGCGAGCCAGCAGTCGCGGCCCATGGGGGGCCGGTTCGCGCTGGAGGCGGCGGTGGCGAAAGTCACGGCGCAATACGCGCTGGGGGCCGTGCCGCGGCCGGCGCACTGGACGGGCTTCCGCATCCGCCCGGTCCAGATTGAATTCTGGCACGACCGGCCGTTCCGCCTGCATGACCGTGTCGTCTTCGCACGCGAGAATGCCGACATGACCGACTGGACCAAGACCCGCCTTTTCCCGTGAGCGGCCCTTTCGTCCGAATGGCCTTTTCCCTGAGTGGCTTTGTCCCTGACACCGCCCCGTCGCTGAGCTAAACATCGCCCATGAACAACCAGCCCCGCCGCACCCTCCTGCTCACCGGCGCCTCGCGCGGCATCGGCCATGCCACCGTCAAGCGCTTCTCCGCCGCCGGGTGGCGGGTGATCACCTGCTCGCGTCACGCTTTTCCCGAAAACTGTCCGTGGGAAATGGGGCCCGAGGATCATATCCAGGTCGACCTTTCCGACCCCGTGGACACGCTGCGCGCGGTCGACGAGATCAAAAACCGGCTGGCCAATGGCGAACTGCACGCGCTGGTGAACAATGCCGGCATTTCGCCCAAGGGGGCGGGGGGCGCCCGGCTTGGCACGCTCAACACGCCGGAGGAAGACTGGCGGCGGGTGTTCCAGGTGAATTTCTTCGCCCCGATCCTGCTGGCGCGCGGCCTGCTGGAGGAACTGAAGCGCACCCATGGCGCGGTGGTGAACGTCACCTCCATCGCCGGCTCGCGCGTGCATCCCTTCGCGGGGGCGGCCTATGCGACGTCGAAATCGGCGTTGGCCGGGCTCACCCGCGAGATGGCGGCGGACTTCGGCCGGCTGGGCGTGCGGGTGAACGCCATCGCGCCCGGTGAGATCGACACCTCGATCCTCTCGCCGGGCACGGAAAAGATCGTCGAGCAGATCCCGATGCAGCGGCTCGGCACGCCCGACGAGGTGGCGAAGATCATCTATGTGCTGTGCACCGACACCTCGTCCTATCTGAACGGGGCGGAAATCCACATCAATGGCGGCCAGCACGTCTGAGGCGGGCGGGGATGCCCGGCCCAAGGCCGGGCATGACGTCGCGACCTTGGCCGCCCGCGCGACGGCTCGCGCTACAGCCAGCGCTTCCACTTGAAGAACAGATAGGGCCCAATGGCGGCCGCCAGCATGGCGATGAGGGCGAGCGGGTAGCCCCAGCGCTCATCGAGTTCCGGCATGTTCTGGAAGTTCATGCCGTAGACCGAGGCGATCAGCGTCGGGGGCATGAACACCACCGAGAGCACCGCGAAGATCTTGATGATGTTGTTCTGCTCGATGCTGACCATGCCGAGCGTGGCGTCGAGTAGGAAGGTGATCTTGTTGCCGAGATAGGACACATGGTCGGTCAGCGAGGCCACATCGCGCTGCATGCTTTTCAGCAGCGCGCGCTGGTCCTTGTCGAATCGCTGCGCCTCGCCCTCGGTGGACAGGAAGGTGACGAGCCGCCCCATGGAGACGAGGCTCTCGCGCACCTTGGAGGCGAGGTCGCCGCGCCGGCCCAGTAGCTTGAGGATGGTGCGGAACCGACGGCTGTCGCCCGAGCGCTCCGCTTCGCCGGCAAAGATTTGCTGTGAATCGGTATCGATATCGGCGGCCAGCCGCTCGATGATGTCGGCGGCCCGGTCGATGATGGTGTCGAGCAGAATCAGTAGAAGCCGTTCACCCCGCGTGCCCGGCGGGCAGGCGCGATCGAGCTTGGCCACGACCAGGCGGAAGGGCATGGGCTCGTCATAGCGCACGGTGGTGAGGCGGTTGCCTGCGAGGATGAAGGATATCTCGGCCAGGGCCGGTCGCTCGCCCTCGCTGTTGCAGACGATGGCGCCGGTCATGTAGCGGGCGCCATTCTCCACCCGCAGGCGGCTGGAGGGCTCGATCTCGACCATTTCCTCGCGCGTCGGCACTGAAATTCCGAGCGCGGACTCGATGATCCTGTCCTCGCCGTCGCCGGGGCGGAACAGGTCGACCCAGACGGCATCGGCAGGAATGTCGTCCACGGTCTGCACGGGAATCGGGGCAAGCAGCCCCTCTCGGATGCGATAGGCAGTGATCATGGCCCCTCCGGCAGTGTCGCGCCGGCGCCGACCATGCTCTGGATCGCAGGCGGATTCCAGACGGGCGCCCGCCTGATGCCTTTTGCGGTCGGGTGGAACCACCCGACCGGCAGGAGAATGCCAGGGCGCAGGGCTGCGCCGTTGCTGTCGTCCGAGCGCGAATCGGGCACGCCTATTCCGATCCGGGCGCGCACAAGCACGGCACCCGGTGAGGAGCGGTTCGTCGTTCAGCGGCTCGGGGGAGAAGAGGCGGCGTCAGGCCGCGAAATATTCCACGTCACGAAGCGTGATGATTTTGGCTTCCGTATCGTCGGTCCGCGCCGCGCCCGGAACGGGGGCATCGGATACCGTCTTCTTGGAGGAGGCGTAGCGGGCGGCGGCGGCCACCGCGGAAATGCCGATCTCGCGCCAATGGGCGCTCTGCTCTGCGCTGTCCCAGCGTTCGCTCGGGCGGCTCTCGGTCGCACGGCTCTGTTGGGCCGGGCTTTCGTCGTCGGTAGACATGATATTCTCCAGGTTGGACCATCCCGTTGCGGGTGGTTGCCGACGAAGTGGGCGTCGACTGCGTCAAAAATATGCAAAGTCGGGGTCCGAGATAAGGCCTCTCGCGGCTTAGCCAGCCCTTCGCCGGCTTTTTCGACCTCTTCCAACGGAACTGATGTTTTTACGCAACAACTTATGGCGACGAACCCGTGTCGGTCATGTGGCCCCTTCAAGGCGGCGCCCACATGGGCTAATCGACGGGTAGCGAGCGATTTGACGCGCACGGCGCGCGTGGCGGGATTCGGAGCTTTGGAAATGATTTTGCGCGGGGCTGCGGTTGTCCTGTTGGCGGTTCTTCTGGGTGCGTGCAGCAATGCACAGCGGCAGGCGGCACCCGAGGCGTCGTTGACGCCCCGGGACAAGAAGCTGCTGGCCGGTGCGCCGTACAAGAAGATTCAGCCGCCGGAAATGTATCTGCGGGCGATTGTCGATTATGCCGGCACCGAGAAGCCGGGCACGATCGTCGTCGATACGGATCGGAAGTACCTTTACCTGGTCGAAGGCAACGGCAAGGCCATTCGGTACGGCGTGACGGTCGGCGAGGAAGGCCTGGCGTTCAAGGGCGAGGCCAAGGTCGGTCGCAAGGCCGAATGGCCGACCTGGACGCCGACCCCCGAGATCAAGCAGCGCTTGGCCGGCATTCCCGACTTTGTCGGCCCCGGCCCGCACAACCCGATGGGCGCGCGCGCGCTGTACCTGTTCCAGGGCAACAAGGACACGCTGTTCCGCATCCACGGCACCAACCAGCCGGAATACATCGGTCAGGCGATTTCCTCGGGCTGCATCCGCATGCTCAACGAGGACGTGATCGACCTCTACACCCGCGTTCCCCAGGGGGCGAACGTCGTCGTCCTCTGACGCCGGCGACACGGTTCATAAGCAAAAGGGCGCTGCCGCTGGCAGCGCCCTTTTTTGTTTGGGCGGATGGTCTCTTGTCGTCCCTGTCTATCGCGCAGCATCATCCCGGCTCGCCGCTTGCGCAGCGGCCGGGTGCTGGGGGTGACAACGGGAAGGGCTGCTGCCCGCCTCACGCCGCCAGCAGGTTTTCGCGCACGGCATAGTCCAGCGTCTTGTCGAGCGCCCGGGTGAGGCGGTCGAACAGTTCGTCGATCTCCGCCGGGGAAATGACCAGCGGCGGGCAGATGGTGACGGCGTCGCCGAAGACGTTGCGCAGGATCAGCCCTTCCTGCTGGCAGAAGGCTACGCACTTGGCCGCCATGCCGAGCTTGGGATCGAACTGGTGCTTGGTCTTCTTGTCCGCCACCAACTCGATGCCGGCCACCAGTCCCTTGCCGCGCGCCTCGCCCACCAGCGGGTGGTCTTCCAGCGCGGCGCGGCGGGCGTCGAACTGCGGGATCTTCGCCCGCACCCGCTCGAAGATGCGCTCGCGCTCGTAGATTTCCAGCGTCTTCACCGCCACGGCGGCCGCCACCGGATGACCGGAATAGGTGTAGCCATGGCCGAAATTGCCGAGCTTGCTGCTCTCGGTGAGCATGGCCTCGTACATCAACTCCGGAATCATCACCGCGCCGATCGGCTGGTAGGCGGAGGAGAGCGCCTTGGCGATGGAGATCGAATCGGGCTGCATCTCCATCGCTTCGCTGCCGAAGGCAGTGCCCAGGCGGCCGAAGCCGGTGATGACCTCGTCGCCGATGAAGAACACGTCGTACTTCTTCAGCACCGCCTGAATCTTCGGATAATAGGTTTTGGGCGGGACGATGACCCCTCCGGCGCCCATTACCGGCTCGGCGATGAAGGCGGCGACCGTCTCCGGCCCCTCGGCGATGATGAGGGCTTCAAGATCGGCGGCGAGGCGGGTGGCGAACTCTTCCTCGCTCTCGCCCGCTTCCGCCAGCCGGTAATAATGCGGGCAGGTGGTGTGCCGCACGCCGGCGATGGGCAGGTCGAAATCATTGTGGTTGCCGGCAAGCCCGGTAAGCGAAGCGGAGGCAATGGTCACGCCGTGATAGGCGCGCATGCGGGAGATGATCTTCTTCTTCTTCGGTCGGCCGAGCGCATTGTTCATGTACCAGACGAGTTTCATCTGGGTGTCGTTGGCCTCCGAGCCGGAATTGGTGAAGAACACCTTGGAGATGGGCACCGGGGCCATCTCCTTCAACTTTTCCGCCAGTTCGATCGCGGGGTCGTGGCTCTTGCCGCCGAATATGTGGGTGAAGGGCAGCTTGCGCATCTGCGTCGCCGCCGCGTCGACCAGTTCCTCGTTATTGTAGCCCAGCGCCGTGCACCAGAGACCGGCCATGCCTTCGAGATAGGGCTTGCCGTCGACATCGTGCACCCACACGCCCTGGCCGCGTTCGAGGATCAATGGCCCGGTCTCGCGGATCGCCACGAGATTGGTATAGGGGTGGACGAGTGTCTCGACGTCGCGAGCCTGAAGATTAGTAAGCATGGCAGCTACTCCGCCGGCCGGGTGGAACCGGGGCCACCCTAAAGCGCCTGCGGGCGCGCCGGAAGCGCGTCCTTGGTCGGAGCCGCTTTCCTATTGACTTGTGCCGGGATTTTCGGCGCCGGAAGCGGCCCCCGGAGCCGGATGATCGTCCCGGCTCGATCCTTCCGTTGCGTCATTCTCCGCCGGCATGTCCGGCTTTTTCGGCGGGCTCGGGGCCTTGGCCTTGGCGTCCGCGACGGCCCATTGGCAGAGCACCGCCCCGCTGCGCCGGACCGCCCGGTCCACATGCAGGTGCCGCTCGTGATAGCCGTCCGAGCCGGGGCCGAGAATGGTGGTGAACTCGGCGCAGGCACTGGCCTTCAACTGTTCCTGGAAGGCGACCGGCATCGCCTGGTCGGAACTGCCCGCCGACGGCACACCGATGACGAAGCGCCGGCCGTCCTTCAGTACATAGCCGCCCGTGTCGATGGCGTTGCCCTTGCCGTGCTCGCTGATCTTGGCGCCGGGCACGCGGTTGCGCGGCCGGCACTGCTGCGAGGCGGCGACCATCACCTTGTCGAGCGGCGCGCCGAGCGTGGCGATGGCGGGCTCGATATCGTTGCGCACCCAGCGGGCGACGGCGGCGGCCATCTCGCAGCGGAGCGTCGCTGCGGGCTCCAGTGTCACCAGCCGTCCATCCTTCATCCGCACGGCGGAAAGGCTGACGCCCCGATCGACCGTGCAGGCTGTGTTGGTCGCCGTGACCGCGACGGGGGTGAAAACGCCGAGATTATCGTTCGAGAGTTCCGGGCAGATCGTCGGGACGGCGATGCGGCCCTCCGGCTCGCTCGCGGGAGGCGGGGGCGTGGGGGCGGAGTGCGGCACCGGCGGCAGGGCGGCCAGTTCGCGCTCCGGCCCGGGTGTGGGAAGCGGGACCAGGGCCTCGGCAGCGGGTTCTGCCGGGGCTTCCATGCGTGCCGGGGCCTCGTTGCGTGCCTGCGCTGCGGGCTCCTCGTCAGGCTTGGCCGAGCTTTCGGGGGGCGGCGAGGCGGCGACGGCCGGCTCCGTCGGCGGCGTCGGGCGCGGCTCCGCTGGCGAGGCCGGCGGTGCCAGCGTCACGGGCGCGGAGACGTCGGTGTCTGCGGGGGCGCTCCCGGCCTCCGTCACGTCGCGGGGCGCGGGGGAGGGGATGTCCGCCGCCGTGCTCGCCGCCGCCGGCGCACCCACATCCTGCGGGCGGGGACGCGGCAACGGAACGCTGGCGTTCACCTTCGGCTTGGTCGAGGCCTTGCGCCGTGCCGGCTTATCCGGCGCCACGCCCAGCCACTCGCCCAGCTGGCGGTTGACCGCCGTGCCGGCCGCGTCGATCGACTGTTTCAGCTCCTGCACCGGCTCTGCGGAAAGCGGGAGAGTTCCCGCCGCCAGAAAGGCAAGGCCGGCCATGAGGCCTGCACCGAGATGCGGGCGGACCGCCGACAAACGCGCGCGGGGAAAACGGGGGCCGGATGGGAGCCGGTGAAAATCCATGCTATCAGGCCTCCAATGCCGGCTTACACGCCCGGACGAACCGGATTGCGACAGACAGTGAACGCGCCACGCGCCATTCTGTTCGACAAGGATGGTACTCTTGTCGACTTCGACCACACCTGGGGACCTGCCGCCGGTGCGGTGATGCGGCGTCTGGCGGGAGACGAGGGCGAGACGCTGGAACGGCTGTTCCACGCCAGCCACTATGTCGCCAATGAGCGGCGCTTCCTGCAGACCTCGCCGCTGATCGCCGGTTCCTCGCGCCAATATGGCCCGCTCTGGGCGGAAATTCTGGCGCGTGCGGCCGATACGGCCTTCTACCATGAGGTGGATGTGCTCTTCCGCGAGGAAGGGGAGCGTTTTCTCACGCCCATCGGCCGACCGGCGGAAACGCTGGCGCAACTGCACGCCCTCGGCCTGCCGCTCGGCATTGCCACCAATGACGCGGAGCCAAATGCGCGCCTGCAGGCCGACCGTCTCGGCCTCTCGCCCTATCTGAGCGCGGTCTATGGCCATGATTCCGGCTATGGCTCGAAGCCGGCGCCGGGGATGGTGGACGCCTTTGCCGTTCTCACCGGCCTTCCCCCGTCGGCCATCGCGCTGGTGGGCGACACGCGGCATGATCTTGAAACCGCCCGGGCCGCCGGCGCGATGGCGGTACTCGTGCGGTGCGGCCCCGCGCCGGTGGACGCCTTCGCCCATGAAGCCGACCTCGTCGTCGACACGGTGGAGGAACTCGCCGCGTTGATCCTCGGCGCGGCGCGGGCCAAGGCCGCCGTGGCGTGAGGCGAGCGGGGGAGATCCAGCAATGATCCGCCGACGGCTTTACATTGAGGAGCGGATGTCGCGGCTCGCGGTCTGGAGCCTGCGCACCGCCATCTTCGCCTTTCCGGTGACGTTCATCGGGGCGGTGCTTTACGCGACGGAGACGCTCGATTTCCGCAGCGCGCTCTTCACCGTGCTGGCCGGGGTGGGCGTGTCGGCACTGGCGCTGGTGCTGGCGCTGGCGGGCTTCGTGGTGATCTGGAACGAGGGGCTGAAGGGGCTGTGGCGCGTCATCGGTGCCGCGGCGCTGGCGCTGGTGCTGATCATGCCGACGGCGACACTCGCCGCCTTCGGCATGGGCGTGCGCAACCTGCCCGATGTGACCACCGACACGCTGGACCCGCCGGACTTCGTCACCCTCAGTGCCGTTCGCTCGCGCGCCGCCAACAGCTTGCTCTATCCGGGCGAGAAACTGGCCGGGGTGCAGCTCGATCTCTATCCCGGCCTCAAGCCGATGACCTTCGACACGCCGCCGGACGAGATATTCCGGGGGCTTCTGGCGCTGGCCAAGCGCCATAAATGGCTGATTGTCGATGCGGTGCCCCCGCGCGGGGACCGCGATGGCCGGGTCGAGGCGGTGGCGCGCAGCCTGCCCTTTGGGCTGCGCGACGATCTGGTGATTCGCGTCCGCCCGATTGCGACCGGCACGCGGGTCGACATGCGCTCGACGGCGCGCAGCGGCGATGCCGATTTCGGCTCCAATGCACGGCGGATTTCCCAGCTCTTCGCCGAGCTCGCCGACCAGCAGGGCCGCCCGCTGCGCCGCTGAGGCGGCTCAGGGCAGGCGGTAGAGGCCGGTGAGCATCGCCGGGCCCTGCGTGAGCACGTCGCCGCGCTCCACCAGATCTTCCAGATGCGCCAGCGTGGAGAGCCCCGCCGCACCGGCAAGGCGCGGGTCGAGGCCGAAATAGATCGCCCGCACGATGTCCGGTATCGAGCGCGGCCCGCGTTCCAGCGCCCGCAGGATGGCCGTTTCGCGCGCTTGGCGGTGGCGCAGGAACCGCTCCACGAAGGCCGGCCCCTGCGCGATCACGCCGCCATGGCCGGGAAAATACAGCGCCTCCGGCCGCTCCCCGAGCCGGCGGAGCGATTCCATGTAGTCGTTCATCGAGCCGTCTGGCGGTGCCACCACGGTGGTGGACCAGCCCATCACATGGTCGCCCACGAAGATGGCGCCTTCCTGCGCCAGCACGAAGGCCATGTGGTTGGCGGTATGGCCGGGGGTTGCCAATGCCTCAAGCGCCCATCCCGCGCCCTCCACCTGGGCGCCGTCGGCAAGCGCGACGTCCGGCAGGAACGCGCGGTCGCCGGCCGAATCGAGCGTGTTGACCTCCTGCGCATGCAGCGGGCGGGCGGCGCGGTGGGGGCCTTCGGCATAGGTGGGCGCGCCCGTTGCCGCCTGCAGCGCCGCCAACGCGCCGCTATGGTCGCGGTGGGTGTGGGTGAGGATGAGGTGCGTCACCTTCTCGCCGCGCACCGCCGCCAGCACGGCGGCGACATGCGAGGCGTCGTCCGGTCCCGGGTCGATGATCGCGACCTCGCCGCGCCCGACGATGTAGGTGCAGGTGCCGGTAAAGGTGAACGGTCCCGGATTGGGGGCCAGCACCCGGCGCACACCCGGCGCGACCTCCTCGGCAATGCCCGCCACGGCGTCGAAGCGCCGCTCGAAAGGAATGTCTTCCGCCATCAAGTGCCTCCCGCCGTCAAAGCCCCGTCCGCCAGCTATGACCCGTTTGCGCGCCGGCTCCGGCACGTTTATTCAGCTATTGCGCGGCCTGCCTATCGCAAGGATGAGGGATGGACAAACTGCTCGACGGCTATCGCCGCTTTCGCGCCACCGCGTGGCCGGAACGCAAGGCGCTTTTTGAACAACTGGCATCTCTGGGGCAGAAGCCGCAGACGCTGGTCATCGCCTGTTCTGACAGCCGCGTCGATCCGACGACGATCTTCGACGCGGGGCCGGGCGAGCTTTTCGTCGTGCGCAACGTGGCCAATCTGGTGCCGCCCTACACCATCCCCGATCACCTGCACCACGGCACCAGCGCGGCCATCGAGTTTGCCGTGCGGGTCCTTGAGGTGCGTGAAATCGTGGTGCTCGGCCATGCGCTGTGCGGCGGTGCGGGCGCGCTTGTCGACGGCGCTCCGCCGCAGGCGCAGGACTTCCTGCCCGACTGGATCCGCATCGGCGGCCCGGCGCGTGATATCGCGCTCAAGCTCAGCGACGATCCCGCCGAGCGACGGACCATTCTCGAATACCAGTGCGTCAAGCTCTCGCTGCGCAATCTCGAAACCTTCCCCTGGATACGCGAGAGGATCGAGGACGGCCGGCTCACCTTGCAGGGCGCCTATTTCGCCGTGGCGACCGGCGTGCTCGAACGGCTGCGCCCGGACGGGACCTTCACCCCGGCCTAATACTTTCGGCCCATCGGCATGGAACCCGGCTGGCTCGCCACGCGTTTCGCGGATGGCCGGGTTGTTCCGACCTTCAGTTACGGCGGGAGGATATGCCATGGGACTGCTGTCGAAAGATATCCGGTCACTCGATGACCTCCTCGTCCAGGGCCTGGGCGAGCTTCTCTATACCGAGCGCCGGATTGCCAAGACGCTGGCGATTATGGCCGGCAAGACGTCGGACATGGCCTTGAGCCGGGCGCTGGAGGCGTGCGCGAGCGCCGGCACTGCCAATGTTGCCCAGATCGAGCAAGTTTGTCGTCGGCGCGATTGCCGGCCGCAGGTGGCGGAAAGCCCGGCCATAGACGGCATCTTCATCAGTGCGGAGGAACTCTCCGGCGAGATCGACGATTGCCGCGTGCTCGACACGGCCGTTGCGGGGGCCGTGCAGTCAGCCGCAGCCTATACATCGGGGCGTTATGCCACACTGATGAGCTTGCTCGACGCTGTCGGCCGCACCGATTGTGCGCGGCTGCTGCAGGTCGGGCTGGTCCACCACCAGCGGACAGCGGAGAGCATGCGCCAACTGGCCGAGAAGCGCCTGAATCCCCGTGCGCTCGGGAAAGGCGAACACGGGGCGATGGTCGTGGCGATCGCCAGCTGAGGGCCTGCGGCTGGCCGTCTATGCACCGACCTGCCGGCACGCCTCGGCGAGCCGGTCCGGATCGGCGGCGAGCGCCTCGACCGCGACCCAGCGATTCCAGTCTGCGGCCAGACTCCAGCCGGCCCGGCCGACATAGGCCAAGGGCAACCGGTAATGAAACACGGCGCGGGGCTTCACCTTGCCGCGAATGCGCGGGCCGACCTGCTCGGGAAACAGCTGCAGGAAAAGCGGCAGCAGATCGAGCGAACGCTTGCGCGTCGGATTGGCCGCCAGATAGTCGGCGCAGAGTTCCGCGAGGTCGGGGCGGTAGGCGGACGATAGTGTGCGCCTGACATAGCTCGTGGGATAGGGCGGCGGCGCGTGGAAGCGCATCAGCGCGCTGGGCAGGCTCTCTGCCCGTATGCGGGGCTCCAGCAATAGATAGGCCTGCAGCAGTCGCAGCAGCGTGGCTGCATCGGTCGCCACGGGCATGATGTTGAAGTGCAGGCCGAGAGAATCGGTCAGGATCGCCCCTTCGCCGCCCGCCCCCGCCTCGCGCAGCGCCTGCGTGACGATATCGAGCTCGCCGAGCCGTTCCGGGTCCAGTGGCCCGGTAATCATCTCGCGCGGCACGAAGGGTTGCACTGCGGCCCCGAGCCAAGAGGCAAGCGGAGGCCCCAGCGAGCGTCCCGGCCCGTCGCGCCGGGGGTGGACATGGCGCATGTCCAACTCGACGCCGATATCGCCGAGCCGCGAGCGCGCGAGCCGGAAGGCGTAGGGGTCCTCTTCCTCGACCGTGCCGCCAAGCACGTCCTGCAGGCATTCCGCCGCCTTGCGTTCGGACAGATGGACGAACTCGATCTCGACGCCGACGAGCCGCCGGCGACCGTCCAGGGTCAATGGCGACGGCAACGGGTGAAAAGGCGTAGAGGGCGCGCTCACGCGAGGAACCGAGGGGGCTGCTTCATCTGCCGGATATGGGGAGGGCGCGCGCCTTGTCCAGACAGTACGCGCGCCGCCGCCACCGCCCCGAGGGGCGGTGGGTCGTCTCGGCAGAAACGTGGATAGTCTCGGGAAAGTGTGGTCGGAGTGGCAGGATTTGAACCTGCGACCCCCTCGTCCCGAACGAGGTGCGCTACCAGGCTGCGCTACACTCCGCCGCGGCGCGAGCCTCTAGCATGCGAATGAGCCGGCCGGCAAGGGGCCTGCCGCCACTTGCGCAGCGATCGGTGGATAAGCTGCCTGTGGCCCGCGCAAGCGTCGAGGTTGAAAGCGGCGGCAAGCTGTGGCTATCTCCGCGCCCACGGAACGCGGCCGGCCCGGCCGCGACCCGTTGGGGCGTCGCCAAGCGGTAAGGCAGGGGATTTTGATTCCCCCATGCGGAGGTTCGAATCCTCCCGCCCCAGCCATTTTCTCCTTCTTTCAAGAAAGCGAGCCTCCTCTGGGCTCCGGCCCGGCATGGGGGTCTTCACCTCCAACACCCGTCCACCTGTCAGGCAGGTCTCCGGGGTGCCGCGCGAGACGGCGGCAGAGCGTCCCGGACGGCAGTGGCCGGCGTTCCCCCGGCGGGCCCGAGCGTGCTAGAAAAAGGGCTGCGGATTCTCCTATCGACGGGCCTTTCCAGTGCGCATTCATCTCGTCAATCCGAACACCACCCGCTCCATGACCGAGAAAATCGCGGCGGCGGCGCGGGCGGTGGCGGCGCCGGGGACGGAGATTGTCGAGGCGACGTCGACCATGGGGCCGGCGTCGATCGAAGGTCATTACGACGATGCCCTCGCCTTGCCCGGCCTGCTGGCGGCCATTGCGCAGGCCGAGGCCCTGGGCGTCAATGCCCACATCATCGCCTGTTTCGACGATACCGGGCTGGACGCGGCCCGCAGCCTCGCCCGCGCCCCGGTGGTCGGCATCGGCGAGGCTGGGTTCCATTTCGCCAGCCTCATTGCCCATCGCTTCAGCGTGGTGACGACACTGTCGTGCTCCGTGCCCGTCATCGAGGCCAATCTCCTGCGCTCGGGGCTCGACCGGCGCTGCGCCCGTGTGCGGGCCTCGGAGGTGGCGGTGCTGGAGCTGGAGGACGTGGGCTCGGATGCGCGGGCCCGCATCTCGAATGAGATCGGCCGCGCCGTGCGCGAGGACCGGGCGGAGGCCATCGTGCTCGGCTGCGCCGGCATGGCGGATCTCGCCCGCGCACTGGGCGAGACGCATGGCGTGCCGGTGATCGACGGCGTGGCGAGCGCGGTGGCGCTGGCCGAGGGGCTCGTGCGGGTCGGGCTCGCGACCTCCAAGAGCGGGGCCTATGCCGCGCCGCGCGCCAAGGCCTATAGCGGGCGGCTGGCCGATTTCGCGCCTTCCGGCGGCTGAGCCGCCTCAGCCGAGCTTGCGCAGCAGCCGCACCGCCTGCTCGCGTTCGGTGGGGGTGAGCGGTTCGAGCGTCGCGGCGGAGATTTCCCCAGCGACAAGAACAGCAGCGTCGGCAACTTCACGGCCACGAACGGACAGGTCGACGGCGCGGCGGCGGCGATCGAGGGGGTCGTCGCCGATGACCAGCAGGTCGCGCGCCTGCAGCCGGTCGACGACGCCCTTGATGGTGGCGGCGTCGAGATGGACCAGCCGGCCCAGGTGGTTCTGCGAGCAGGGGCCGATTTCGCGCAGCCGGGCCAGGGTGGCGAATTGCGGCGGCGTCAATCCCTCGATCATGCGCGCGGCGAAAAGGGCGGTGTGGCGCTGACTGGCGACGCGCATGAGAAAGCCGACCTGGTCGTCGAGCCGATAGGCGGCGTCGCCCCCGGCGCTGCGTCCGCTCCCGGCGCCGCCCGGCTGGTCCGGACCGCCCCTGTTCATGACCGCCATCCCCCCCAGTACCACCAGGCTAACAGAGCACAGCGCGGCCGGCTCGCAAATGCAAATTGTCAGAGCGTCGGTGCCGTCGACGGCGACAGGGGTGCGCCCGGCGAAACGTCCGCTGCCAGCGTGGCCATCGGGCCGTGCCCGCGCAGTTCCCCCTGCTCGATCCGGTATGCCCGGTCGCAGATCGCCGCGCACAGATCCGAACTCTGTTCGGAGATCAGCAGGGAAAGGCCGCCCGCCTTCAGCCGGACGAGGGCGCGGGTCATGTGCTCGACGATGATCGGCGCCACGCCTTCCGAGGGCTCGTCCAGCAGCAGCAACGTCGGGTTGCCGACGAGGGCGCGGGCCACCGCCAGCATCTGCTGCTCGCCGCCGGACATCTGTCCGCCGAGGCGGGCGCGCATGTCGGCGAGCTGGGGGAAGAGGTCGAACACCGCGTCCATCGACCAGCCCGGCAAGCTCGCGCCGGGCGGGCGCGGGCGGCGGCCGAGATCGAGATTTTCCCGCACGGTGAGCTCGGCAAAGATGCGGCGATCCTCCGGCACATAGCCGACGCCGAGGCGGGCGATGGCATGGGTCGGCAGGGCCGAGAGGTCGGCGCCCCGCAGGGTCAGCCGGCGCGCCTTGCGCCGGACAAGGCCGATGATCGCCTTCATCGTCGTCGATTTGCCGGCGCCGTTGCGGCCGACCAGTGCGACGGCCTCGCCCGCTGCGACCTGAAGCGACAGGCCGAACAGGATCTGCGCCTCGCCATACCAGGCGTCGAGGCCTTCGATCTGAAGCAAGGGAGTGGTGGTGCTCATGGTGTCTGGCTCAGGGTGATGGAGGCGCCGCCGAGATAGACCGCGCGCACCGCCGGATCGTCGCGCACCGCCTCGACGCTGCCGTCGGCGATGAGCCGGCCGCGCGCCAGCACCACTACCCGGTCGGCATGGCCGAAGACCACGTCCATCGCATGCTCGGTGAACAGCACGGCGAGGCCGCGCGCGCGGGTGAGCTGGCGCACCAGCGCGATCATCGCCTGCCGCTCGTCTGACGACATGCCGGCCGTGGGTTCGTCCATCAGCAGCAATGCGGGATCGCCGGCCAGCGCCATGGCGAGTTCCAGCCGCTTCACGTCGCCATAGGCGAGGGTGGCGGCGGGTCGCGCGGCAAACGCCGCCAAGCCGGTCTGCTCCAGTAAGGCGAGCGCGTCCCCGTGCCCCCTGTGGCGCGCTGCCGTCCACAGCCCGAAGACCTGCCCGCGCGCGGCGATGAGCGCCATCTGCACATTCTCCAGCACCGTCATCGAGGCGAAGACGGTGGCGACCTGGAAGGTGCGCCCCACCCCCAGCCGGGCGATGTGGCGCGGTGCAAGGCCGGTGATATCGCGCCCGGCGAGGCGGACGCGGCCGGAATCGGGGCGGATCTGGCCGTTGACGATGTTGAAGCAGGTGGATTTGCCGGCGCCGTTCGGGCCGATGAGGGCCAGCAACTCGCCGCGCGCGATCGAAAAGCTCACGCCGTCGAGCGCGTGCACGCCGCCATAATGCTTGGTCAGGGCCGAGACTTCCAGCACGGGTGAACTCATGAGGTGCGCCTCATCCGGCGCAGCCCGCCGGCGAGGCCGGACGGGAACAGCAACACGATGGCGAGAATCAGCAGGCCGAGCAGGCCGCGCCAATAGGGGCTCTCGCGCATCACCATGTCCTGCAGCAGGGTGAGCCCGCCGGCGCCGATGAGCGGTCCCATCAGGCTGTGCACGCCGCCCAGAAGCACCATCACCAGCCCGTCGATGGAGCGGCCGACCGAAATCGCTTCCGGCGAGATCGAGCCCTTGGCGAAGGCGAACAGCCCGCCCGCCGCGCCGCACAGCAGGCCGGCCAGCGCGAAGGCAAGCCAGCGCACCTTTTCCACCGCGATACCGGAGGCTTCTGCCCGCAGGCGTGAATCCCGGGAGGCGCGCAAGGCGAGGCCGAAGGGGGAGAACACCAGCCGGCGGATCAGCACCACTCCGATCACCGTGATCGCCAGCGCGGCGAGATAGAGCCCGTTGGCGCTGTCGAAGGGCGGGTCGGGCCAGACCCCGAACAGCCCGTTCGAGCCGCCTGTGACCTCTTCCGATTGATGCGCGATCGACCACACGATCTGCGCGAAAGCCAGTGTGAGCATGGCGAAATAGACGCCCTCCAGCCGCACGCAGAACCAGCCGAAAAGCATCGCCCCGGCAGCGGCCGTTGCGATTCCGACGGCGAGGGCGAGCGGTGTCGGCAGGCCGAGCACGGTCGCGGCATAGGCGGTGCCATAGGCACCGAGGCCGAAATAGGCGGCGTGGCCGAAGGAGGCGAGGCCGCCCGGACCCATGAGAAGGTGCAGCGAGGCGGCGAACAGCGCGGCGATCAGCATGTCGAGCGCCAGCACCGGCGCGTAGCTGATGAAGGCGCCCAGCAGCGGCACGCCGGCGAAAAACACGAGCACCGCCAGCGCGATCAGGCGGCCCCGTCGGTCCAGCGGCATCAGCGGCGCCTCGGCTTCCCCGCGCCGGGCCTGCACCGGCTGCGGCCGGCCGAACAGGCCATGCGGGCGGACCACAAGCACCACCGCCATGACGAGGAACTCCGCCACCAGGGTCAGCCGCGACATGTTGAAGGCATAGCCGCCGATTTCCACCAGACCGAGCGCGGTGCACAACGCTTTCACTTCCGCCACCAGCAGGGCCGCGAGATAGGCCCCGCGGATCGAGCCCATGCCGCCGACCACGACGACCACGAACGCGTCGCCCAGCACGGAGAGGTCGAGCGCGAGATTGGCCGGCTCGCGCGCCATCTGCAGCGCGCCGCCGAAGCCGGCAATGCCGGTGCCGAGCGCAAACACGGCGGTGAACAGCGCTGCCTCGTTGATGCCCAGCGCGGCAACCATTTCCCGGTCCTGCGTCGCGGCCCGCACCAGCCGGCCGAAGCGGGTGCGCGTCAGGATGAGGTGCAGCGCGAGCAGCACGAGAGGGCCGATCACGGCGAGGAAGATGTCGTATTCCGGCAGCCGCCGACCGAGCAACTCCACCGAGCCCGACAGCCCCGGCGCGCGCGGCCCGAGAATATCCTCCGGCCCCCAGAAATAAAGGGCCGCGTCGTTGATGATGAGCAGCAGGGCGAAAGTGGCGAGCAGCTGGTAGAGCTCGGGCGCGGCATAGATACGCCGCAGCAGCACGATTTCGACCAGCGCGCCGAGCGCCGCCGTCACCAGCGCGGCACCGAAAATGCCGCCCCAGAAACCCAACGCGCCGCCGAACACCTCGCCCAGCAGCGGGGCCAGCGTGACCGCGAGGTAGAGCCCCAGCATGTAGAAGGAGCCGTGCGCCATGTTCACGATGCGGGTGACGCCGAAGATGATCGACAGTCCCGCCGCGACAAGGAACAGGCCGGAGGCCGAGGCGAAGCCGTTGACCGCCTGAAACAGCAGCGATTCAAACGACATCGCGACTTCCTGCTTTCCGTTCGCCGCCGCGTGCCGGGCTCAGTCCGCCGCCGGGCGCAGCTTTGCCGCCTCGGCGTCGGAGGGCAGCACGCTGGCACCCTCGACATAGACGGGATCGACCATGACCCCCCGCCCGTCCTTCACCGCCAGCGTGCCGACAAAGGCGCCGAGCGTCGCCTGGTGGTCGCTGGCGCGGTAGACGAACGGGCCCAAGGGCCCATCCACCTCCAGGCCCTCGAAGGCGTCCACCAGCTTCTCCGTCTGCGTGCTGCCGGCTTTGGCGATGCCGGCGGCAAGCGACTTGATGGTGGCGTAGCCGACGATGGAGCCGAGGCGCGGATAATCGTCATAGGCGGCGCGATAGGCGTCGAGGAATTTCTGGTGCTCGGGAATCGTGATCGCGTACCAGGGGTAGCCGGTGACGACCCAGCCGGTCGGCGCCTCTTCCTTCAGCGGGTCGAGATATTCCGGCTCCCCCGACAGAAGGCTGACGACGAACGTGCCTTCCAGCGCGCGGCGGGTATTGGCCTCGCGCACGAAGCGGGCGAGGTCGGCGGCGAACAGCACGTTGAACACGGCATCGGGCTTGGCGTCGGCGATGGCCTGCGCCACCGGGCCGGCGTCGATCTTGCCGAGGGGGGTGGCCTGCTCGGCGACGAATTCGACATCCGGCTGCGCCGCCTTGAGCAGCCGCTTGAAGGTCTCGGCGGCGGACTGGCCATACTCGTAATTGGGATAGACGATGGCCCAGCGCTTGCGGTTGGCCTTCACCGCCTCCGGCATCAGCATCGCCACCTGCATGTAGGTGGAGGGGCGCAGGCGGAAGGTGTAGCGGTTGCCGTCCGACCAGGTGAGCTTGTCGGTCAGCGGCTCGGCGGCAAGGAAGAACACTTTGCGCCGCTTGGCGAGCTCCGACACCGCCAGCCCGACATGGGAGAGGAAGGTGCCGGTGAGAAGGTCGACCTTGTCGCGCGTCAGCAATTCGGTGGCGACGCGCACCGCGTCTCCGGGATTGCCGCCATCGTCGCGCGAGACGAGTTCGAGAGGGCGCCCGATGACGCCGCCGCTAGCGTTGATCTCCTTCAGCGCCAGCTCCATGCCCTTGCGATAGGGATCGAGAAAGGCGGCCTGTGCCTTGTAGCTGTTGAGCTCGCCGATGCGGATCGGCTCGGCCGCGCCCGCCGGGGCGGTGAAAGCCGGCAGGGCGAGGGCGGCAGCGAGGGCTGCGGCGGTGAACAGGGCCGCGCGCAGGCGCTGGGTCGGGCGCATCGCAGAACTCCGGGTGGATCGACGCAAGGGGCATCGTGGGGGACGATTCCGCGCCTAAACTATCGTCTTGCGGCGCAGGGTCCAGCCCTGCGCCAACGGCGGGCTCACGGCCCGATCTCGACTTCCGCCTCCCGCACCTTGCGGCGCCCCGAGGCGAGGAGCGCGCCGCCGGCGATGAGGGCGGCACCCGCCAGCGTGCTCGGCGCCGGGATCTCGTTGAAGGCGAACAGGCCGATGGCGAGCGCCCAGACGAAGGCGGTGTACTCGAACACGCCGAGCCGGCTGGCATCTGCCCGCGCATAGGCCCACGCCATGCACAGATGGCCCGCCGTACCGAGCAGGCCGATGCCGCAGAACAGCAGCAGCGCGGCCCCGGTCGGCGGGGTCCATTGCAGCACGGCGAGCGGGGACACCAGCACGCAGGAGAAAACGTTCTGCAGCAGCACGATGGTCGGGGCGGGGTCGCGCGCCGCCCGGCTCTTCAGCGTCACCATGGCGAGCGCATAGGTCACGGCCGCCACCAGCGCGGCGGCGATGCCCGGCCCGCTGGCGAGGCTGCCGCCGGCGCTCACATCCAGTTCGTTCCACAGCACCACCAGCACGCCGGCAAAGCCGAGCCCGAGGGCGAGGAGAATGGACCGGCCCGGCCGCTCGCCAAGGAAAAGCGCGGCGAACAGGGCGATGAACAAGGGCGAGGTGAAGGACAGCGCCAGCGCTACGGCGAGTTGCAGCACGGAGAGCGAATAAAAGAAGGTGACGGCGGTGATCGACACCAGCACCGAGCGCCACAGATGCGGGCGCAGCGTCGCGCCGGCGGGTAGCGGCGTGCGGGTGGCAAAGAACACCGCTGCGGCCGCCAGCGACCCGAACGCATAGCGCAGCATCGCGATCTGGCCGGCGCCATGCTCCATGGTGACGTATTTGATCATGCCATCCATGATCGACAGCAGGCCGATCGCCGTGATGGTGACGAGCGCGGGGCCGGCGAGGCGGTGGCCGCGCCTGAGGAAGGGGACCATGGGGGTTCAGCCTTGCGGGTGGCCGGCGGCCCCGAGGGGCAGGCGGTAGAGATATTCCCAGGTGGCGGAAAGGTCGTGGCACTCCCGCGCTGGCCCCTCGCGGGTGAAGCCGCAGCGCTCATAAAAGCGGTGCGCGTCGGCGAAGCGGGTGTCCGTCCACAACCGGATTTCCGGGGCGCCGGCGGCGCGGGCCGCGTCGAGCGCGGTGTCGAACAGTGCGCGGGCGACGCCGCGCCGGCGGGCGGCCTGCGCCACATAAACCTTGAAGATCTCCAGCCCTCCCGCGGGGGCATCCTCGTCCTTGGCCGGCGCCAGCGCCATGGAGCCGATCACGCTGTCGTCCGCCTCGGCGACCCAGATGGTGCCGCCGCGCGCGGAAAAATGGCTGGCGATGGCGTCGAGTTCGGGGAATTCGGCGGCGCGGTCGAACACGCAGCCCTCATATTCGGAAAAGGCGGCGGCGATCAGCGCGGCGATGGCATCGCCATCCGCGTCTGTTGCCGGCCGGATCGGGATATTGGTCACGTCGGTCACTCCCGCCCGGCGGTCCATTTTCTCACCGGGAAGGCTGGGAGAGTTCGACGGCGGGGCGCGGGCGGACTATGTTCGGCTGGTCTTCTGGCGTAAAGACCATTCATTATGCCCGATACATGGATCTGAAATGGCAGGCTCGCGCTTGATCCTTGACTGCCCGCCCGCCCGCCAGCCTTCCGTTCCGGAGTGCTCAATGAACGTGTCTCGCTGTGTTGCCCGCCTGGCGTTTGTCGCCACCCTTGCCGCCGTGCTTGCCGGCTGCGCCTCCCCGCCGCCGCCCGGGCCGATCGAGCCGGCGCGGCCCCAGTTCACCTCGCCGATCTCGGCGCAGCAGGTGATGGGCAAATGGGGCCTTGCCGCCTATCACCGGCCGGAGGACGCCGCCCGCACCGAGGCGCAGGCGCGCCAGGGCTGTCGCCAGCCCTACGTTATCAATGCCGGCCCTTCCGGCGGCTTCATGATGTATCTTGCCGATGACGCGCAGCCTTCCGAGGTGGTGTCGAAGCAGGTGATGGGCGGCCCGATCTATATCGGCCTGCCGGACGAGCCGCCGGGCGCGCGCTCGGACCGCGAGGTCGTGCGCTTCGACGGGCAGGTGCTGGTGCTCAAATGGATGGACCCGGAAGTCTCCGGCCGCTACGGCACCATGGTCTATGTCCGCTGCCCCTGAGCGGGCGGGACTGATTCGGACCGGGACGCGCGCGCGGGCATAACGCCGCGCGTCATAGGATCGAGAGTGCGCGGGGATGGCGTCGCGCGCATGGCTGGGTCGCTCCCAGCCTCCCCCCGGCGGCTTGGAGGCGCGCAGCCTCTCCGCTATGGTCCGGCCCGAATTCGGATCGAACGCGGGAGCCGCGACCCATGGTTGGCGACACACAGGATATGGGCGCCAGCGCCGACACCCATTTCGGCTTCCGCACCGTGCCGATCGGCGACAAACAGCGCATGGTCGACGAGGTGTTCCACTCGGTGGCGCGTCGCTATGACCTGATGAACGACCTGATGTCGCTCGGCCTGCACCGGGTGTGGAAGGACCTTCTGGTCTCGCGCCTGCGCCCGCCCAAGAGCGCGCGCGCCTTCCGCCTGCTGGATGTGGCCGGCGGCACCGGCGACGTCTCCTTCCGCACCGTGGAAGCCGGCGGGCCGGGCACAAGCGCTGTCGTCGCCGACATCAATGGCGGCATGCTCGGCGTCGGCCGCGAGCGCGCCGCCGCCCTCGGCCTTGCCGAGCGGGTGGAGTTCGTCGAGGCCAATGCCGAGGAACTGCCCTTCGCCGACAAGAGTTTCGATGCCGCCACCGTCGCCTTCGGCATCCGCAACGTGCCGCGCATGGACAAGGCGCTTTCCGAGATGCGCCGCGTGCTCAAGCCAGGCGGCACCTGCTTCGTGCTGGAGTTCTCCCGCGTCGACGTGCCCGGCCTCGATGCCATCTACGACGCCTATTCGTTCAAGCTGATTCCCGGCATGGGCAAGCTGGTGACGGGCGACGCGGAGTCCTACCAGTACCTCGTCGAATCGATCCGCAAGTTCCCCCCGCCGGAGGCCTTCGCCGAGCTGATGCGCGAGGCAGGGTTGAAGCGCGTGGCGTGGCAGCCGCTCACCGGCGGCATCGTGGCGCTGCATTCCGGCGTGCGGATCTAACGCCGTGGCCACGCCTCTCGGTGATTATCTGCGCCTCGCCCGTGCCGGCTTCGTGATGGCGCGCGAGGGCGTCGCCTCGCGCATCGACCCCGGCGTGCGCCCGCCCGGCTCCGAGCCGCTCTTCGCGCTCGCCGCCCTGATCGAGCGGCGCGGACCCGCCTCAAGCGCCGCCCGGCTCGGCGCGGCGCTGTCGCGGCTCGGGCCGTCCTATGTGAAGCTCGGCCAGTTCCTCGCGACCCGTCCCGACGTGGTCGGTCCGCAGCTCGCCCGCGACCTGGAGCTGTTGCAGGACCGCATGCCGCCCTTCCCGCAGGAGGTGGCGGAGGCGACCATCGCGCGAACCTTCGACCGGCCGGTAAGCGCGGTCTATGCACGGCTCGACCTGCCGCTGGCCGCCGCCTCGATTGCGCAGGTACACCAGGGCGAGGTGATCGAGGCCGACGGCACGGCGCGCCGGGTGGCGGTGAAGGTGCTGCGTCCGGACGTGCAGCGGCGCTTCCGCATTGACCTCTCCTCCTTCTACCGCGCTGCCCGGCTGGGCGAGAGCAGCTCTCCGGAGGGCAAGCGGCTGCGGCTGGTGGCGGTGGTCGACACGCTGGCGCGCTCCGTCTCGATGGAGATGGACCTGCGGCTGGAAGCGGCCGCCATGTCCGAACTGGCGCAAAACACCGCGGAGGACCCCGATTTCCGCGTGCCTGCGGTGGATTGGGACCGCACCGGGCGCGAGGTGCTGACGACCGAATGGGTCGACGGCATCAAGCTCAACAATCTGGAGGCGCTGCGCGACGCCGGACACGATTTGCCGCAGCTCGGGCGCATCGTGATGCAGTCCTTCCTGCGCCACGCGCTGCGCGACGGCTTCTTCCACGCCGACATGCACCCCGGCAATCTGTTTATCGCTCCGGACGGCAAGCTGGTGGCGGTGGATTGCGGCATCATGGGGCGACTCGGCCACAAGGAGCGGCGCTTCCTCGCCGAAATCCTGTTCGGCTTCATCACCCGCGACTGGCTGCGCACGGCGCAGGTGCATTTCGAGGCCGGCTATGTGCCGCCGCACCATTCGGTGGAAGATTTTGCCCAGGCGATCCGCGCCATCGGCGAGCCGATCTATTCGCGCCGCGCCGACCAGATCTCGATGGCCAAGCTGCTGACGCTGCTGTTCGAGGTCACGGCGCTGTTCGACATGCAGACCCGGCCCGAACTGTTGCTGCTGCAGAAGACGATGGTGGTAGTGGAAGGCGTCGCCCGCAATCTCGATCCCCAGCTCGACATGTGGAAGACAGCCGAGCCGGTGGTGCGGGCCTGGATCGAGCGCAATCTCGGCCCCGCCGGCCGGATCGAGGAGGTGGCGACCGGCATCGGTGCGGTGGGCCGCTCGCTGCAGACGCTGCCCGAACTGATTGCCCATGGTCAGCGCATCGCCGCCCAGCTCGACGCGGCGACCCGCGACGGGCTCACCCTCTCGCCGCAGACCACCGAGGCCATCGGCCGCGCCGAAGGGCGGGGCAATCGCTGGGTGGCGCTCGCGCTGTGGGCCATCGCCGGGCTGATGCTGGTGCAGGTGTTGCTCTAAACAAAGCCGCCATCGAGAGTTGTATTTTTAGATTAGAACAATCTAAAGGTGAGATTCGGCTCCAAGTGGTGTAATGATACTCAGGCAACCACATTGCGGGGGGAACGACGATGCGTGCCACCACCATGCTGTGCCTCGCCGGAGCGGTCGGCCTGATAAGCGGGGCCGCACAATACGCCTACAGCCAGTCGCCCTATGTCCCGGCGGCGGTGTTCTGCGCGGCCGGCGGGCCGACGCCCTGTGCCACCCTTCCCGCCTATATCGGCGCCGACCCGATGCTGGGCAATGCCATCGGCTATAACGGCATTGTCGCCGCGCCGCCGACGAGCGCGGCCACCGATTCCCAGACGCCGTTCGACAACATGTCGTGGCAGAGCTTCGTCGGGCTGAACTGGATGTCGGGGGCGGAATCGGCGCCCGCCGCGAAGGGGCTCGCGCTCGGCGGCTCCCGTGTCTGGCAAGGCTGGGCGAAGGTGAACCAGGTGTTTGGCAACGCCCCGGTGCAGGCGTCCTGTGCCAACCCCTCCGGGCTGCCGGTCATTTCCATCGGCAGCGACGGCAACGGCAACCCTTCGCAGAAGAATGACGATTATTACCAGGCCTCCACGGACGTGCCGCTGATCGACATCAACGGTAACTGGACCCTGTTCGAGCGGCGACTGAACGTCGCCGAGATCGCCTACCTTGCCGCGCCGGGCGGCAACCCGCTTAATACGCTGCTGACCGTCGCGGGCCAGAACCGCTTTGTGCAGGGCGGCGGGACGGTCGCCTTCGCCGCCTCCTCCACCGACCCGTTGGGCGCGCGCGGGGCGATGGAGCTCAAGATCGCCTGGCGCATTCTCGGCGCCACCGACACGGCCGCCCGGTACATCACCGAGAACGCGCTGCTCACCGTGGCGCCAGACTTGGTGAGCGGCAACCAGCCGATCTGTGCCGCCGTGACACTGGGCATGGTCGGCATGCACATCATTCAGCGCAACCCCGACTACGCCCCCAATGCCGCGCTTAAGCCGGAATGGATATGGTCGACCTTCGAGCACACCGGCAACGCGCCGCTCGCGGCAAGCGCCTGCGACCCGGCAGCGCCCGTCGGCTGCGTCAACCTGAACCAGCCCTCCTGTGGCGCGGCGGCGGCGGGGGCGGCGGCGTCCTCCTATTTCACCCCGGCTTCCAGCGCCGCCACCAACACGGCGCCCACCGCCTCCACCACCGGCCCCGGCTTTATCTGGAACCCGAGCCCGCCTTACGCCAAGGCCTATGTCCAGCCGATGACCGTGGCCGGCCAGACCGTCTATGTCGGGCCGCAAGTGGTGCGCTGCTGGCAGATCTACGGTCTCACCGCGCAGCTGAACGCCCAATGGCAGGCCGCGCTGGCGACGGCGGGGTCGCCCCTGGCCAATTATGTGCTGATCGGCACGCAGTGGGGCGCCAGTCTCGACGGACGCACGGCTCCCTATCCCAACGATGCCGTTCCCGGCCTGCTCTCCAATGCCACGCTGGAGACCTATATCCAGAACAACGCCCAGCCGACGGCCTCGGGCGGGGTGGGTTCCTGCATCGGCTGCCACAGCGCGGCGACGCTCGCGGATGGCACGACGCCGTCCGATTTCAGCTTTCTTCCCGGCCTTGCATCGCCGTCGCCGGCGCGGCTGGACTTCGCCCGGTGAACGGCCCTGCGCTGCCGCCGGCTTTCTTTGTGGTCGGCGGCGGCATTCAGCATGTTCGCGCTTGCCCGTCGGCGGAATCGGCTTTTGGCTGTATGAACGGCCGACGAACCCGATCCGGCCCTAGGGAGCGCCATGCTTGCCAACAAGCGCCTTCTGCTGATCATCGGCGGTGGCATCGCCGCCTATAAGAGCCTCGACCTGATCCGCCGGTGCAAGGAGCGCGGGGCGTCGGTGCGCGTGGTGATGACCGGCGCCGCGCAGCACTTCGTGACGCCGCTGGCTGCAGGGGCGCTTTCGCATGACCACGTGTTCACCGAGCTGTTCGACCGCGAGGCGGAGCAGGATATTGGCCATGTCCGGCTGTCGCGCGAGGCCGACCTGATCATCGTCGCGCCGGCCACCGCCGACCTGATGGCCAAGATGGCGCATGGTCTCGCCGACGACCTCGCCTCCGCCGTGCTGCTGGCGAACACGCGGCCGGTCCTCCTCGCCCCGGCGATGAACCCGGCGATGTGGGCCAACCCCGCCACGCGCCGCAACGCTGCGCAACTCGCCGCCGACGGCGTTGCCTTTGTCGGACCGAATGCAGGGGCCATGGCCGAGCGCGGCGAGGACGGGGCGGGGCGCATGGCCGAGCCGCTGGAAATCGTCGCCGCCATGGAGCGGATGCTGGCCGCAGGCGGCCCGCTCACGGGGCGGCATGTGCTGGTCACATCTGGCCCGACGCATGAGCCGATTGACCCGGTGCGCTACATCGCCAACCGTTCCTCCGGCAAGCAGGGCCATGCCATCGCCGCTGCTGCCGCCCGTGCCGGGGCGCGGGTGACGCTGGTGAGCGGGCCGGTGACCCTGCCTGATCCGCCCGACGTCGATATGCGCCGGGTGGAAAGCGCGCGCGACATGCTGGCTGCGGTGGAGGCCGCGCTGCCGGCCGATGTCGCCATCTTCGCCGCCGCCGTAGCCGACTGGCGCGCCGCCGATGAGGCCCCGGAGAAGATGAAGAAGGACGGAAATGCCCCGCCGCCGCTGGCGCTGACCGAGAATCCCGACATCCTCGCCACCATCGCCCATAGGACGGGCGGCCGTCCGCGCCTCGTCATCGGCTTCGCGGCGGAGACGCAGAATGTCGTGGCGTATGCCCAGGCCAAGCGCGCCCGCAAGGGCTGCGACTGGATCCTCGCCAATGACGTCTCTGCCCAGAGCGGCATTCCCGGCGGGGTGATGGGCGGTGATACCAACGAAGTGCATTTCCTCACTGCCGAGGGGGCCGAAGCGTGGCCGCCCGCCTCCAAGACCGAGGTCGCGGAGCAGTTGATCGCCCGCATCGTGGCCGCGCTGGGGCCACTGGAGATCCAGTCATGAGCATCGAGGTTGCTGTCCGTGTGCTGCCGCATGGTGAGGGCCTGCCGCTTCCCGCCTATGCCACGTCAGGCTCGGCCGGGCTCGACCTGATGGCGGCGCTGGCGGAGGGCGAGACGCTGGAGCTCGCCCCGCTCGCCCGCGCGGCGGTGCCGACCGGGCTGGCGCTGGCGCTGCCACCGGGCTTCGAGGCGCAGGTGCGTCCCCGCTCCGGGCTGGCGCTCAAGCAGGGGGTGACGGTGCTGAACGCGCCGGGGACCGTCGATTCCGATTATCGCGGCGAGGTGAAGGTGCTGCTGGTCAATCTTGGCACTGAACCGTTGGTGCTGGAGCGCGGGCAGCGGATCGCCCAGATGGTGGTGGCGCCGGTGACACGCATTCATCTGGTCGAGGTCAGTAATTTAGACGAAACAACGCGCGGAGATGGTGGATTTGGTTCCACAGGGCTCGACGGCCGGCAAATATCGCGCTAGCCAAGAACCATGCCGCGCCTCTCCGATAAAAGCCTTCTCGCCATCGCCGCCGTCGTCGACGTCGCGCTGCACGCCCGTGGCATGCCGGTGGCGGCCAAGGCGCTCGCCGCGCGCCACGAATTGCCGCCCCGCCACCTTGAGCCGGTGCTGCAAGCGCTGGTTCATGCCGGTGTGCTGAAGGGCGTGCGCGGCCCGCGCGGGGGCTATGAGCTGGCGCGCGAGCGGCGGCGGATCACCGTTGCCGAGGTCGTCCGCGTGGTCGAGGCGGAGAGCGAGGAGGCGCTGGACGCCTTTCCCCCGATCGTTCGCGATATCGTGCAGCCGGCCGTCGCCGAGGCGGAGCGAGCCTTCGAGGCCGCGCTCGACGCGGTGACGGTGGAAGACCTCTGCCGCGCCGCCGCACAGAACACGCTGCGCAAAGGAATGCCGGAAGGCATAGATTTCACAATATAATTTTGTTTATAACTTGTTTTCTCGACTTGGCGTCGTGAATATGTTAGCGCTTCCGGCGAAAGCAGGTTGTTGAATAACAATCCGCTCAAAAACAATTCGCCAATGACGGGCCGCGCCCAATGCCGGTCCGCCTGCTGGAGGCACCCATGGCCGACACCGCTCCCAAAACCGCCACCCCCGCCAAGCCGGGGCGCGGGCGCGTCTATTCCTCCATCACCGAGACCATCGGCGACACGCCGCTGGTGCAGCTCAACCGGCTGCCGGCCGAGCGGGGCGTGAAGGCACGCATTCTCGCCAAACTCGAATTCTTCAACCCGATCGGCAGCGTCAAGGACCGCATCGGCGTCTCGATGATCGAGGCGCTGGAAGAGGCGGGTCTCATCCGCGCCGGCACCGTGCTGGTGGAGCCGACCTCGGGCAATACGGGTATCGCGCTGGCCTTCGTCGCGGCAGCGCGCGGCTATCGCCTGATCCTCGTCATGCCGGAATCGATGTCGGTCGAGCGGCGCAAGATGCTGGCGCTGCTCGGCGCCGAACTGGTACTGACCCCGGCGGCACAGGGCATGCGGGGCGCGGTGTCGCGCGCCGAGGAACTGGTGAAGGAACTGCCCGACGCCATCATTCCCCAGCAGTTCCGCAACCCGGCCAACCCGGCTATCCACCGCGTCACCACGGCGGAGGAGATCTGGAACGACACCCATGGCGAGGTCGACATCGTCGTCTCCGGCGTCGGCACTGGCGGCACCATCACCGGCCTCGGCCAGGTGCTGAAGCCGCGCAAGCCCGGCCTGCGGCTGGTGGCGGTGGAGCCGGAGGACAGCCCGGTGCTTTCCGGCGGTCAGCCCGGCCCGCACAAGATCCAGGGCATCGGCGCCGGCTTCGTGCCTGATGTGCTCGACCGCTCGGTGATCGACGAGGTGGTGACGGTGGGTAACCAGACCGCCTTCGAGACCGCTCGCGCTATTGCGCGTCTGGAGGGCATCCCGGTCGGCATCTCCTCGGGTGCGGCCATTGCGGCGGCGCTGGAAGTCGGCGCGCGGCCGGAGAGCGAGGGCAAGACCATCGTCGTCATCATCCCCTCCTTTGCCGAGCGTTATCTCTCCACTGCCCTGTTCGAGGGCCTCTGAGCCATAGGCGCGTCGGTCGTCGCCCGGCTTTGACGCCGGGCCGCGGCCGGGTGGCTTTCAGGGCCCGGCGATGCGCCGCCCCGTGGGGCGCACGGTGGCGCAGCTTGGCGTGCCATCCTTGGCAGTGCCGATGACGGTTGTTTCGATGACCCCGCCGCTGGTGGCGGCGTCATCCAGCAGGTCGGTCCCGATGTCGTGGATGTCGATCTTCATTCGCCGCGCCCATGGCGAGGCGGGGTCGCCGGCGAGCTGGCCGATGCGAATATAGACAAATCTCCGCACGGGCCCTTCGCGGCGCACCTGATCGCCAAGCAATGTCGGCCCCGGCCCGGTGCGGACCTGAAAATCGAACAGGAGCGGCTCGCCCGCGCGCGAAGATTTGGCGTCGAGGGGCGATTCATCGCGCGCCTGGAGGCTGTAGGGAACGCCGACGACCGGCTGGTCGATGACGATCCTGAAATTGATCACCTTCTGATCAGTCTTTGCCATGCGCGTTTATAGCTCAGCGCGACGGCGCCCTGTACCCCCGAGCCAGCGTTGAGACCGAGACGCGGCTCGCGGCCCTTCTAGTGCGACTCCGGCTTCGATAAAGTCTCGGTGATTCGGCGCCTCACGAACGGTGGGGTGCCTGCGCAGGGCGACAGTCGGCAAGGGGAGGCGGGCGCGGATGGCGCATCCGGCCGGCAAGGGCGGGACGGAAGATGGCTGGCGCCGGCACACGCGTGCCGGCAGTGCCTCGCGCTCAGCTCCGAATTTGGCTCCTCGCCTTTCTGTCGCAGGGGCCGCCGGTCCGGCGAGTGTCGCGTGGCTGGCCGGCCTTGGCCTTGCCGTCCACAGCCTTCCCGCGCACGCTGAGCCCCCCGACGACGGGCTCTTCGCCGTGCTGGCGGTGCAGGACCCGAGCGCGCTGATCGGCCTTGCCCTCGTTGTCGGGCTCATCGTCTTCGCGGCAACCACCGCCATCGTGCATCTGCGCTACCGCCGGCAGTCGCTACGCCGCGAGGCGGAAGCCTTTGGCGAGATCGCCCGGCTGGAGGCGCAGATCGACGAGGCGCGTGCATTGCTGATGGCCGAGCCGCAAATCGTGGTGGTGTGGCGCGATCCCGCCGCCGAGCCGGAGATCATCGGCAATACCCCCGCCTTCACCGGCGTCGCCGCCCCTGCCCGTATCCTCGCTTTCGGCGCCTGGCTGGCGCCGGCCTCGGCGGGCGAGATCGAGGCGGCGGTGGACCGGCTGCGGGCACGCGGCGCGCCGTTCACGGCCACGCTGGGCACGCAGGATGGCCGTTTCATCGAGGCGGAGGGGCGTCCGGTCGGCTCGGCCGTGGTGCTGCGCCTGCGCGACATCACCGGCGTGCGCCTCGACCAGGCCCGCCTGCAGGAAGCCTATCGCGCGCTTGACGACGAGACCTCGGCGCTGCGGGCGCTGCTGGAGGCGCTGCCCGCCCCGGTCTGGGTCGGCGGCGAGGACGGGCGGCTGCGCTGGAGCAATGCCGCCTATGCCCATGCGGTGGAAGCCCGCGACGGCGGCGACGCGGCGGCCCGCGATCTGTGGCTGTTGGACCAGCAGAGCCGCAGCCGGGCGCAGGCGCTGCATGCCACGAGCCTGCCTTTCAAGGCCCGCCTGCCGGTGGTGATCGCCGGCATGCGGCAGGTGCGCGACGTGCTGGAGGTGCCGGTCGGCGGTGGCGCCGCCGGCATCGCGCTCGACGCCACCGAAGCCGAGACGGTGCGGGCGGAACTCGCCCATGTCGTCGGCGCCCATCGCCGCACGCTGGATCAACTGGCCACGGCGGTCGCGATTTTCGGCAAGGACCAGCGGCTGGTTTTCCACAACGCCGCCTATGCCAGCCTGTTTGAACTCGACGCCGCCTTCCTCGACGACCGGCCGACCGACGGCGCGGTGCTCGACCGGCTGCGGGCGGCGCGGCGCCTGCCCGAGCAGGCCGATTTCCGCGTCTGGCGCGAGGACCTGCATGCCGCCTACCGTGCCATCGAGCCGCGTGAACATTGGTGGCATCTGCCGGGCGGGCGCACGCTGCGCGTCGTCACCGCCCCCAACCCGGAAGGCGGCGTCACCTATCTGTTCGACGAGGTGACGGAGCGCCTCGCGCTGGAAAGCCGCTTCAACTCGCTCACCCGCATCCAGAGCGAGACGCTAGACGCGCTGGCTGAGGCGGTGGCGGTGTTCGGCAGCGACGGACGGCTGGGCCTGTCCAATTCCGCTTTCCGCCAGCTGTGGAATCTCGACAAGGCTGCGCTCGGCGCCCATCCCCATATCGACGCCGTGGCCGAGGCCTGCCGGCGGTTGACCGCCGATGGGGAGGTGTGGCCGAAGCTGCGCGCCGCCGTCACCGGCATCGAGGCCCGCGTGCCGACCGAGTTCCGCATGGAGCGCAGCGACGGCATCATTCTCGACGGTTCCACCCAGCCGCTGCCGGACGGTGGCACGCTGGTGACGCTTCGCGACATCACCGACAGCGTCCAGGTGGAGCGCGCGCTGGTGGAGCGCAACGAGGCGCTGGTCGCCGCCGACCACCTCAAGAGCACCTTTGTCGGCCATGTCTCCTATGAGCTGCGCTCGCCGCTGACGACGATCATCGGCTTCGCCCAATTGCTCGACGACACCGGCATCGGCCCGCTCAATCTCAAGCAGCGCGCCTATGTGAACCACATCACCGAGAGCAGCGCGGCGCTGCTGGCCATCATCAACGATATTCTCGACCTCGCCACCATCGACGCCGGGGCTATGACGCTGGACCTCGCCGAGGTAGAGCTGCGCGCCACGATGGAAGCGGCGGCGGAAGGCGTGCGAGACCGCCTCGCCGAGGGCGGCATCCGCCTGTCGATCGAGCTGCCGAACGCTGCAGGAACCTTCCGCGCCGACGGCAAGCGGGTGCGGCAGGTTCTCTATAACCTGCTCTCCAATGCCGTCGGTTTCGCCCCCGAGGGGTCCACCATCACCCTCTCGGCCGAACGGCGGGACGACAAGGTGGTGTTCCGCGTGCGCGACACGGGGCCGGGCATCCCGCCGGAAATCGGCGCGCGGGTGTTCGATCGCTTCGAGAGCCATACCGCCGGCTCGCGCCATCGCGGCGTCGGACTCGGCCTTTCCATCGTGCGCTCGCTGGTGGCGCTGCATGGCGGTACAGTGAACCTGAGCGCGGCGCCGGGCGGGGGCACGCTCGTCACCTGCACCTTCCCCAACGCGGCGGAGTAGGGCCATGGTCGACAACCGCAGCACAGGTGCCGTCCCGACCTCGCCGGTCGCGCATTGGGACGTCGTTCTGCCCGACGAGACCGCCACCGGGCGGCTCGCCATGGACCTCGCCGCCCTGCTGCGACCGGGCGATCTGGTCACGCTGGGGGGCGACCTCGGCGCCGGCAAGACCACGCTGGCGCGGGCGATGATCCGCGAACTGGCCGGCGATGAGACGCTTGAGGTGCCGAGCCCCACCTTCACCCTCATGCAGGTCTATGACCTGCCGCGCCATCGCGTGGTGCACGCCGATCTCTACCGCCTCGGCGACCCGTCCGAGCTCGACGAGCTCGGTTGGAGCGAACAGACCGACGGGGCGGTGACGCTGGTGGAATGGGCCGAGCGGGCCGAGGGCGCCGTGCTGCGGCCGGACCGGATGGAAGTGCACATCACCCTGCCCACCGAGGGCGCCGAGAAGATGCGCCGGGTGCGCCTGTTCGGCTATGGCCGGATGGCGGGCGGACTCTACCGCATGAAGGCGATCCGGGCGCTGATCGACCAGGTAGGCTTCGGCCCGGCCCAGCGCCGGCATCTCCAGGGTGACGCTTCCTCGCGCAGCTATGAGCGGCTCATCGGCACCAAGCGCAACGCCGTGCTGATGAACGCGCCGCGCCGTGCCGACGGCCCGCCGGTGCGCGGCGGCAAGCCCTACAGCGCCATCGCCCATCTCGCCGAGGACGTGAAGCCCTTCGTCGCCATGGCGCGGGCGTTGCGGGCACGCGGCTTCTCGGCTCCGGCCATTTATGGCGGGGATCTCGACGCTGGCCTGCTGGTGATCGAGGATCTCGGCCATCAGGGCGTGCTGGACGGCACCCCGCCGGCGCCGGTGCCGGAGCGCTACGAACTCGCCGTCGACGTGCTGGCGGCGCTGCACGGGCAGGACCTGCCGGCGACGGTTCCCGTCACCACCGGCCTCGATCACCATTTGCCGCCCTACGATCTCGACGCCTTGATGATCGAGGTCGAATTGCTGCTCGACTGGTACCTGCCCCATGTCGGCAGCCGGCTGGCGGCCGACGCCCAGCGCTCCTTCCGCCAGCTCTGGGCGGCGGCGCTGGCGCCCTCGCTGGCGCAGAAGCCGGTCTGGGTGATGCGCGACTATCATTCGCCGAACCTGATGTGGCTGCCCGAGCGCGCTGGGCTGGCGCGGGTCGGCCTGCTGGACTTCCAGGATGCGGTGATGGGCCCGGCCGCCTATGACCTCGTCTCGCTGGCGCAGGATGCGCGGGTGGATGTGCCCGAAGCTCTCGAACTCGCGCTGCTCACCCGCTATGTGAAGGCGCGCCGGGCGGGCGATGCCGCCTTCGACACCAAGGCCTTTGCCGCCTCCTATGCGGTGATGGGCGCCCAGCGCGCTACCAAGATCCTCGGCATCTTTGCCCGGCTGAACCAGCGCGACCGCAAGCCGGTCTACCTCGCCCACCTGCCCCGCATCTGGGGCTATCTCCAGCGCTGTCTTTCCTTCCCCGATCTCGGGGGGCTGTCGAGCTGGTACAAGGACCATGTGCCGGCCCCGGGCGCGTCGCGGCCGCCACCCGGCGCGCGGCCCGCCCCCTCTGCCTCCGCCGCCCCGCCCGCGACGACACCGCCTTCGCCGTCCCCGGCGTCGCCCGCTTCCGCAACGCCGAACGAACCCGGCCGTTCATGACCGCCATCACCACTGCCATGGTGCTCGCCGCCGGCCTAGGCACGCGCATGCGCCCGATCACTGATCGTCTCCCCAAGCCGATGGTCGAGGTCAATGGAAGAACCCTTATCGACGTGGCGCTCGACCGGCTGGACGAGGCCGGCGTGGCGCGGGCCGTGGTGAACCTGCACGCCCATGCCGACCTGCTGGAGCGCCATCTCGCGGGGCGCACCCGCCCGCGCATTCTCCTGTCCGACGAGCGGGGCGAATTGCTGGAAACCGGGGGTGGCATTCGCCGGGCGCTGCCGTTGCTCGGCCCCGACCCGTTCTTCGTGATGAATGCTGACACGATCTGGATTGAGGGCATCCGCCCGAACCTTGCGACGCTCGCCGCCCGGTTCGACCCGCAGATTATGGACATCTGCCTGCTGCTGGCGCCGGCCGTGACCTCCATCGGCTATGATGGGCGCGGCGATTTCCTGATGGACGGGGAGGGGCGGCTGACGCCCCGGCCGGAACGGCTCACCGTGCCCTTCGTCTATGCTGGCGCGGCGGTGATCACACCCGTTATCTTCGCGGACGCGCCGGAGGGCTCGTTCTCGCTGAGCCGGCTGTTTCGCCGCGCGGCAGAGGCCGGCCGGCTTTATGGCCAGCGCATGGAAGGGGTGTGGATGCATGTCGGCACGCCCGAAGCGATCGCCGAGGCCGAAGAAGCCATACGGCGCTCCAAGGATTGACGCGGTGGTCACCCCTCGATGCCTCGCGGAGCGCGCGCATGACGCCTGAAGCGCAGCGGCGTGGCCCACGGCTTTTCTCCATCCCGCCCTCCGCCGCCTTCGTGGCGACGCTGGCCGATGCGCTGCTCGATGGCGTGCTGGTGGAGGGCTTCGCCCCGCGCGGCAATCCGCTGTTGCTGGCGACCGCCACCGTGTTCCTGCCGACCCGCCGCGCCGGGCGCCTGCTGGCCGAGGCGCTGCGCCAGCGCATGGGTTCCGGGGTAACGCTGCTGCCGCGCATCGTGCCAGTCGGCGATGTCGACGAGGACGCGCTGGCCTTCGCCGAAAGCTACACCGACCCGCCGCGCCAAGTGCCACCGACGACGCGGCGGCTGGCGTTGGCCAGCCTCATCCGGGCGTGGCGCCGGGCGCTGGCGGGGCAGGACGGCCGGGTGGCCGTCGCCGCCGGGCCGGGGGCCGAATTCGCGCTGGCGGACGAACTGGCGCGGCTGATCGACGAGATGGCGGCGCAGGAAGTGCCGTGGGAACGGCTTGACGCGCTGGTGCCGGGCGAGCACGACCGCTACTGGGACATGGCGCTCGACTTCCTCAAGATCGCCCGCGACTTCTGGCCCGCCTTCCTGGAGGCGGAGGGCTGCGTCGACGCCAGCGTGCGCCGCGACCAGTTGATCGCCGCCGAATCCGAGCGGCTGGCGAGCCTGCCGGAGGGCGGCCCCGTCATCGCGGCCGGCTCCACCGGCTCGATGCCGGCCACCGCCCGGCTGCTCGCCACAATTGCCCATCTGCCCCGCGGCGCCGTCGTGCTGCCGGGGCTCGATTTCGCGCTCGATGAGCGCTCATGGGAGGCGCTGACGGACGCGCAGGACAGCGCGCCGAGCCACCCGCAATACGGCCTCGCGCTGCTGCTCCAGCGCCATATGCGGGTCGACCGCGCCGCCGTGCGCGAGCTGGCGCCGCCGGGCGCCCATGGGCGCGAGAGGCTGCTTTCCGAGGCGCTGCGGCCGGTCGCTTCCACCGAGCAATGGGCGAGCCTTTCCGACCGGCTCGACCCTGCCGCCATCGACGCGGCGCTGGCGCAGGTGAGCGTCATCGAGGCACAGGATGCGCGCGAGGAGGCGCTCGCCATCGCGCTGGCCCTGCGCGAGGTGCTGGAGGTGCCCGGCCGCACCGGCGCGCTCATCACCCCCGACCGCGACCTCGCCCGGCGGGTAGCGGCGGAGTTGCTGCGCTTCGAGGTCGCTATCGACGATTCCGCCGGCGAGCCTTTGTCGGAGAGCGGGCCGGGCCGTTTTGCCCGGCTGGTGGCCGATGCCTGCCGCGAGGACCTGGCGCCGCTGCCGCTTTCCGCCCTGCTGCGCCATCCGCTGGTTCGCTTCGGGCTGGACCGTGCCACCCTCGATGAAAGCGCGGACGCGCTGGAGATGACGGTGCTGCGCGGCCCGCGCCCGGCGGCGGGGGCGCAGGGGCTGACCGAGGCGGCGGCAGGTTTCAACCCGAAGGATTTTCACCCGCGCGATCCGCGGGCGTCTATCGGCGAGGGCCGCCGCGCCCTTGCCGACGCGCTGGCGCGCCGGATTTCCGAGGCCCTCGCCCCGTTGCTGGCGCTGGGCGAGGGCGAGCACGCCTTCGCCACGCTGCTGGAAGCCCACCGTGCGGCGGTGCAGGCAGCGTGGAGTGGCCCGGATGCCGGCTCGCCTCACGACGAGACGGCGCTGGCCGAACTTGCCCACGCCTTCGAGATGCTGGCGGAAGGCGCCCCACACGCCCCTGTCATGACGCTCGCGGACTATGCCGCCGCGCTGGTGCTGCTGCTGGCCAGCCAGCCGGTGCGCCCGCCGCTTTTGCCCGGCGCGCGGCTGCGGATTCTCGGTCCGCTCGAAGCGCGGCTTGTCGGCGTCGACCGGGTGGTGCTGGCGGGGTTGGTCGAGGGAACCTGGCCGAACGCGGTGCGCGCCGACCCCTGGCTCAGCCGGCCGATGCGGGCGGCGCTGGGGCTGGAGGCGCCGGAACGGCGGATCGGCCTTTCTGCCCACGATTTCGCGCAGGGCTGCGGCGCGCCGGAGCTGGTGCTGTCCTATCCGCGCAAGCTGGGCGGGGCGCCGACCGTGCCCTCGCGCTTTCTCCAGCGCCTCGCGGCGGTGAGCGGGGAGGCGCGCTGGCGGGCCGCGATCGCGCGCGGCGACCGCTTCCGCCGCCTCGGCGCCTTCATCGAGGAAGAGAAGCCGGCCGCCCGCATCGGGCGCCCCGAGCCGGCGCCGCCGCTGACGCTGCGGCCGAAGCAGCTCAGCGTCACCGAGATCGAGACCTGGCTGCGCGACCCCTACACGATCTATGCCCGCCACGTGCTGCGCCTCGCCCCGCTCGACGGGCTGGACGAGGCGCCCGGTGCCGGCGAGCGCGGCAGCGCGATCCACGACGCGCTCGGCACTTTCGCGCAGGCCTTTCCCGAGGCATTGCCTGAGGGGGCCGAGGCGGTGCTGCTGCACTATGGGCGGCGGGCTTTCGCGCCGCTGGAACAGTTTCCCGCCGAGCACGCCCTGTGGTGGGCGCGCTTCGAGCGGCTCGTGCCGCGCGTTATCGGCTGGGAACGCGCCCGTCGCACGCGGACCCGCCGCGTGCTGGCCGAGCAATATGGAAGGCTGCCATTGGCCGGCGGGCGCTTCACCCTGACCGGGCGTGCCGACCGCATCGAGCAATTGGCGCAGGGCGGGCTGGCGATCCTCGACTTCAAGACCGGCGCCGTGCCGACCGCGAAACAGACGGCGGTGCATTATTCCCCGCAGCTGCCGCTGGAGGCGGCGATGGCGGCGGCGGGGTGCTTTCCCGATGTGCCGGGTGAGGAGGCGGCCGGGCTGGTTTATGTCCGGCTGGGCACGGCAGAGGTGAAGGAAATCAGCGCGGTGGACAAGGACAGCACCGCCGCCGGCCTCGCCACCGATACGCTGGCGCGGTTGCAGACGCTGATCGCCGCCTTCGAGAACCCCTCGCGCGGCTATGCCTCGCTGGCCCGGCCGATGTTCGGCGGGCGCTATGGCGATTATGACCATCTGGCGCGGGCGAAGGAATGGTCGACCGGCGGGGAGGGCGAGGAATGAGCGAGCCCACCGACCTCGCCCCCGGCGCGCTGCGGGCGGCGACCGTGCTGCAGACTTCCGCCTCCGACCCGATGGTCTCGGCCTGGGTTTCCGCCAATGCCGGCTCGGGCAAGACCCATGTGCTGGCGCGGCGGGTGATCCGCCTGCTCATGCGCGGTGTGCCGCCCGGTCGCATCCTGTGCCTCACCTACACCAAGGCGGCGGCCGCCAACATGGCCAACCGGGTGCTGGGCGAACTGCGCCGCTGGACCACGCTGGACGATGAGGAACTCGACAAGGAGATTCTCAAGACCGATGGCGGCGCAGCCGGCGGTGAGCGGCGGGCGCAGGCGCGGCGCCTGTTCGCGCAGGCGCTGGAAACGCCTGGCGGGCTGAAGATCCAGACCATCCACGCCTTTTGCGGCGCGCTGCTGCACGCCTTCCCCTTCGAGGCCGGCGTGCCGGCGGGCTTCGGCGAGCTGGAGGAAGCCGCGCGGCTGGAACTGCTGGCGCGGGTGCGGGCCGAAGTGGTGCTGCAGGCGTCGGGTGCCCCCGAGAGCGAACTCGGCCGGGCGCTGGCGCTGATCGTCGGGATCACCTCCGACACCGGCATCAATGATCTGCTCAAGGAACTGGTGGCGGACGCGCCGGCCTTGGCGGCGAGCGACGAGGATCTCGCGCGCGCCGTCGGACTCGAAGGGCCGGTGGCCTCCGTCGACATCGAGCGGGCCATCATCGAGGCGGCGCTGATCCCGCGCGGCGCGTGGATCGGGCTGGCCGACGCGCTGATGCTTGAAGGCGGCAATTGCGCCAAGCGCGGCCAATCCCTGCGCGCGGCGGCGCTGGCGCCGGAAGAGGCGGTGGCGGAGGCCTATGCCGGCGTGTTCCTGAAGGAGGACGGCGAGCCGTATTCCGACGGCCAGTTCGGCAATGCGGCGGCGCGTGCGAAATATCCTCAGCTTCTGGCCGAGCGCGACCGCGTCGCCCCGCTGGCGCGCGAGCTCATCGCCGCCCGCGCCTTTGAGCGCAGCCGGGCGGTGCTCATTCTGGGACGCGAGGCGGCGCGGCGCTATGTCAGGGCCAAGGTGGCGCGCGGCGTGCTGGATTTCTCCGATCTGGTCGACGCGGCGCGGCAGCTTCTGGCCTCGGGCGCCTCGGCCTGGGTGCATTACAAGCTCGACCAGGGCATCGACCATGTGCTGCTGGACGAGGCGCAGGACACCAGCCCTGACCAGTGGGAGGTCATCCGTCCGCTGGTGGCCGAGTTCTTCGCCGGCATGGGGGCCCGCGAGACGCGGCTGCCGCGCACGCTGTTCGTGGTCGGCGACGAGAAGCAGTCGATCTTTTCCTTCCAGGGCGCCGACCCGCGCCGCTTCGACACGGTGCGGCGCGAGTTCGAGGCGGCGGGCGGCACCGGCTTCGTGCATGTGGAACTGCAGCACTCGTTCCGCTCGGCGCCGGGCATATTGGAGGCGGTGGACGCTGTGTTCGGCCGCGAGGCCTCCTATCGCGGCCTTTCCGCCGAGGCCAAGCCGCCGGTGCACGCGCCGATCCACGCCGCGCTGCCCGCGTTGGTGGAGATTTGGGAGCCGGAGGCGCCGAGCGAGAAGGTGGATGTCGACGCCTGGCAGCGCCCGCTCGACGCGCCCAGTGCCGACGACCCCAAGGGACGGCTGGCCAAGAAGATCGCCGCCCATATCGCCGCGCGCATCAAGGAGGGCTTCCCCGTCACCGGGCGGTACGGCACGCGCCCCGCCCGACCGGGCGACTTCCTCATTCTGGTGCGGCGGCGCGACGGGCTGTTCACCTCGATCATCCGCGAGCTGAAGCAGGCGCGCGTCGATGTGGCGGGGGCTGACCGGCTGGTGGTGGCTGAGCATATCGCCGTGATGGATTTGATGGCGCTGGGCGACGCGCTGCTGGCGCGCGACGACGAACTGGCGCTGGCCAGCGTGCTCAAGAGCCCGCTCTTCGGCCTCGACGACCATGATTTGATGACGCTGGCGCCCGGCCGCGAGAGCCTGCTGGAAGACACGCTGGCCGCCCGCGCCGGGGAGAACCCGAAATGGCACGCGGCGGCGACGCGGCTGGCACGGCTGCGCGAGGAGGCGCGGCAGCTGCGGCCGTTCGATTTCTACACCCGCGTGCTCGGGCGCGAGCGCGGCCGCTCCGCCATGCTGGCGCGCCTCGGGCCGGAAGCCGCCGACGCGCTGGACGAGATGCTGGCGCTGGCGCGGGCCTATGAGAGCCTGGAAGCGCCCTCGCTGGCAGGATTTCTCGCCTTCCTGCGGCGCGGCGGGGCCGAGGCCAAGCGCGACATGGAGGCCGGGCGCGACGAGGTGCGGGTGATGACGGTGCACGGCGCCAAGGGGCTGGAGGCGCCCTATGTCATCCTCGCCGACACCACCTCCGGCCCGATGACCCGCCGCACTGCCGGGCTGTTGCGGGTCGAACTGCCGGACGGGCGGCGCGTCGCCCTGCACGCGCCGGCGAAGAAGGGCGACACGCCGGCCATGGCGGGCGCCCGCCAGCGCGGCGACGACGCGCAGCAGGACGAATATCGGCGCCTGCTCTATGTCGCGCTCACCCGTGCCGAGACCGCGCTGGTGCTGTGCGGCGCCGATGGCGCGAAGCAGCGTCCGGCCGAATGCTGGTACGACCTTGTGCGCGGGGCGCTGGAGCCGGAAGCGGTGGAGCGTCCCGCCATCGGCTTTGCCGGCACGGTGCTGCGCTGGCGCGGCGGCGGCGATGCGGCTCCCGTGGCGGCGCTGCCGGCCTGTGTCGCGCCCCCCGCCGAGGCAGAGGAGCGGGCGCTGGCGCGGGCACTGGCGCGGCCGGTGATCGAGCCGGTGGCGCGGGCAAGCCTGCGTCCCTCCGGCGCCGATGTCTTCGCCCCGCTGCCCACCGGCGACGCCGCGCGGGCGTTGGAGCGCGGCGACCTGCTGCACCGGCTGATGGCGGCGCTGGCTTCCCTGCCGGGCGAGGCGCGGGCGGATCCGGGCCGGCGGCTGCTGGCCTCAACCACCGACTGGCCGGAGGAAGCCCGCGAGGAACTGCTGGCCGAGGCGCTGGGCACGCTTGCCCTGCCCGAACTCGCCGGCCTCTTCGCGCCCGGCAGCCTCGGCGAGGTGCCGCTGGCGGGCGAACTGGACGATGGCACGGCGATCTCCGGGCGCATCGACCGGCTGAGCGTGAGCGAGGGGCGCGTGCTGATCGCCGATTTCAAGACCGATCGCCATGTGCCGCGGGCCGGGTCTGCCCTGCCTCCCGCGCATGTCCGGCAGGTTGCGCTTTACGCGCGGCTGCTGGCCCGGCTGTTCCCGGGCAAGGAAATGCGGGCCTTGCTGGTCTATACCGCCGGCCCGCTTGTCCACACGCTGGAAGGGTCGGCGCTGGAGCGCGCGGTGGAAAGCGTCACGTTGGGGTGACGGCGCCTTGACGCATGGGGGGGCGGCTACCTACCTTCACGCCAACTTCCTGATTTTTCTAGATTCGTGAAAGGTGTCCAAATGGGCGTCGAAAAGGTTTCGGACCAGAGCTTCGAGTCCGACGTGCTGAATTCCTCCGCTCCGGTGATCGTCGATTTCTGGGCCGAATGGTGCGGCCCCTGCCGCATGGTCGCCCCCGTTCTCGACGAGATGGCCGGCGAACTCGGCGACAAGGTGAAGATCGTAAAGCTGAACGTCGACGAGAACCCGGCGACGGCGTCGAAGTACGGCATCATGTCGATCCCCACGCTGCTGCTGTTCAAGGACGGCCAGCTCGCCTCGCGCCAGGTCGGCGCGGCGCCTAAGGCCAAGATGCTGCAATGGGTCAACAGCGCGATCTGAGCGCGGTACTTCCCCCATACGATCAACCCCGGCCGGTCCTCCGCGCCGGGGTTTTTATTTCCGGCCGCCCGCTTCCGGGTGATGCACGACAAGGATATCGTGCGCGATCTTATCCTGTTCGCTCGATTTTGGAGACCTTCCATGTCGCTTTCGATGTATGACGCTTCCGTTCCAGTCTTCCAGCGCGCCCTGGGCAATCTCGACGCCCTTCTGCGCAAGGGCGAGGAGCACGCTGCTACTAGCGGTCTCGACCTCTCTGAGCTTGCCGCCGCCCGGCTCGCGCCAGACATGTTTCCGCTGACCGGCCAGATCCAGAGCGCCTGCGATTCCGCCAAGTTCGCCGCCGCGCGCCTGACCGGCACCACCGGGCCGAGCTTTGCCGACACCGAGACGAGCTTCGAGGAGCTGCACCAGCGCATCGCCGCGACGCTGGACTATCTCGCCAGCGTCAACGCGGCCGACTTCGAGGGTAGCGAGACGCGCGAAATCGTGCAGAAGTCGCGGCGCGGCGAGCGGCATTTCGTCGGCACCAGCTATCTCTTGACCTTCGCGCTGCCGAACTTCTTCTTCCACGTCACCACCGCCTACGACATCCTGCGCCACAAGGGCGTGCCGGTCGGCAAGTCGGACTATCTCGGGGCGTTCTGACGCGCCACGCCGCCCCGTTACGGGTCAGTGGGGCGGCGGGAAGGCGAGCACCTGCCGCGTGTAGCTCTCCACCAGCGCGCTGAACGGCGTGCCGTCCGGAAGGGTCAGCACGGCGCGGTGCTCCAGCAGGAAGGCGGGGAATTCCAGCGCGCCGGGGCCTGCCGGCGGCAGCGGGGTGCCCATGGCCCAGCCTTCCGGCAGGGGCTGCCACAGCAGCCGCGATGCCAGCGTGGTGCGGCGGAAGTCGAGCGGCTTCACCACGCGCCCGAAGGAGGTGTCGGTGGTTTCCAGCGTCTCGTTCATCGCCGGCGTCAGCCGGTCCGGCAGATACCAGTTGTCGGCTTCCGACAGCACCCTTTCGCCGCAGGTGAGCCGCACCCGGCGGTAGCGCACGGGCTCGTTGGCATCGACGTTGAGCAACGCGCGGATCTCCGCGTCAGCCGGCTTGTCCTGCCCGCGCACCCGGTCGGCGACGATGACCGGCTGTGCGGCGAGGCGATGCGCGGCGCACCAGCGGTCCAGCGTCAGCGTCGCACTGGCATTGGCGAGCAGGTCGGCGTTTAGCGTCTGCACCAGCGCCAGTGCCGCGAGGCGGCTGAACGCGGTGTCCGGCCAGCGCGGAGCCTCGTCGGCGCGGGCTGGCAGGCTGGCGAAAGCGAGGCTCGCCACGAGGCCGGCGGCGAGCAGGGGGAGGGCGCGCGCCCTGATGCGAAGCGGCACCGTGGTGATGGCGTGAAGTCCCAAAGGCGCCTCCGGCCTGCCGGCACCCGTTCGATGCCGAAGCAGGCAATGGCGCAAAGCGGACCGCTTGTCGAGACGGCGTCGCCCGCGGGAAGCACCACCCATGGAATCCGCGCGCGAGGGGCCGGGCCTGTTCGCTCCGGCCCCCATATGCCGGCCTCAATGCTCCAGCAGGTTCTCGCGCAGCGTCGCGCCCTGGTAGCGGGTCCGCATACGGCCGCGCCGCTGCAATTCCGGCACGACGAGATCGACAAACTCCTCGAAGCAGCCCGGCGTGTAGGTGGCGGCCAGCATGAAGCCGTCGGCGCCGCCTTCGTCCATATAGTGCTCGATCTGGTCGGCAATGTCGGCCGCCGTGCCCACCGCGACCGGCATGCCCATGCCCTGCGCATAGATCATCGCGGCCTCCTTCACCGTGACCGGCGCGCCGCCCTTGGCATAGATGATGGAATCGAACAGGCCCTGAATGCCGGGAACCTCGATGTTCTGAACGATGGCGTCGGGCGCGAACTTGGAGAAGTCCAGCCCGAAATGGCCGGACATCCAGGCCAGCGCGCCCTCGGGGGGGATGCAGGCGCGGATGCGCTCATATTTTTCCTGCGCCTCGCTGCGGGTTTCCGCCACCACGGTCTGCAGCCCGTAGATCAGCTTCACCGAGCCCGGCGCGCGGTTGTAGGTGCCGGACAGCCGTTCGTTCAGGTCGGCGGCGTAGCCCTTCATCCGCTCGACATTCGGATGCACGGCGAAGATCGCCTCGGCATGCTTGGCGGCGAAGTCACGCCCCTGTCCCGATGAGCCGGCCTGCCACAGCACCGGACGGCCCTGCGGCGAGGGGGCACAGAAATGGCGGCCGTTGCACTTGTAGTATTTGCCCTCGTGGGAGACGACCTTGACCTTGTCGGGGTCGGCATAGATGCCGGATTCCTTGTCGGCGATGATGGCGCCAGGCTCCCAGGAGTCCCAAAGCTTGTAGCAAAGCTCCATATACTCTTCGAGCCGCTCGTAGCGGCCGCTGCGGTCGGTCATCGGCTGGCCATAGGCGTCCCATTCGCTCTTGGAGTAGGACGAGACGATGTTCCACGCCACCCGGCCGGAGGAGAGGTGATCGAGGCTGGAGAGGCGGCGGCACATCGAATAGGGGTGCTCGAAAGCGGTCGACAGCGTGACGCCGACGCCAAGGTGCTTGGTGGCGCCGGTGATGATTGGCACGATGGTGGAGGGCTCGTGGGTCGGGCACTGCACGGCCCATTTCACGATGGCGTCGGAACTGTCCTCATGGGTGTTGTAGGGCGCGAGTTCGTCGGCGATGAACATCGCGTCGAACAGGCCGCGCTCCATGGTCCGCGCCATGTGCTGCCAGTATTCCGGGCGCGCGAAGTTCCACTCGACCTTGTCGCGCGCATGCCGCCACATGCCGGTGGCGTGGCTGTTCACGCCGTGCTGGATGAAGCCGAGGAGATGGGCGTGCTTCTTGGTCGCTGTCGTCATGGTCGGGCCTCGCGCCTGGAAGGTCATGAAACGGGCATGGCCGTGGGTGACGGCCATGCGTAGTGTTCGGAGGGAGACGGCCGAAGGGCCCGGCTCAGACGCTCGGGCGCTCGACGAAGAAGGCAATGCCGATGCCGGCAGCGGTGCCAAGCACCAGCAGCGGCCCGGCATAGATCCACATCGGGGCGACGCCGGCGAGGGCGATGAAACTGGCCGACAGCACCACCGAGACCGCTGCCATGCCGACATAGTTGTAGGGCGGCACGTCGTTTGGCTCGGCCTTGCCGCGCCTGTATTCAACAACCGCGTTGCGCACGCCACGCGAAAAGCCTGCGAGGAAGAGGAGGGCCGCCGCGATACCGAGGACGACAATGAGTGTGTACATGTTCAATCCTTCCGAAAGATGAGGTGACGACGTTGCTTCACTCGGCTCCGGGAACCGGGCTGGCGATCTCGTCGCTCACGCGGCGCAGGCTGGTGACGTCGAAATCCTTGCCGCCCAGCATCCCGCTCACGAACACGGTGAGGCCGCCGATGGCGACGATGGAGAGCGTGCCCGCCAGTTCCCCGACCCATTCGTAGATCGGCATGCCGATGGCGATGGAGGCGACGATGCCGCCGACGAAGCCGAGCGTGTTGGTCCGCGGCCACAGGATGGCGAAGACGAGAGGCAGCAGGATCGAGGTCTTCAGCGCGTAGGTCGTGAGCACCAGCGTGGTGAAGTCGACGCCCGACAGCACGATGATGGTGGCGACAAGCCCGCCGAGCAGCACCGAGATCTTGGTGATCGGGAACAGCAGGCGCTCCGAGACGCTCGGGAAATAGCGCTTCACGATGTCCACCGCGACGATCGACGACAGGGCCGAGGAGGCGCCGTCAATGGTGGAGTAGCAGGCGGCGAGGATCACCAGCACATAGAGCAGCACGAGGGTGAGCGGCAGCCCGATATGCGAGACGATGTAAGGGCCGACCGCCGCGATGTCGCCGCCGAAATCGGCCGGCGTCAGGCCATAGGCGATGCCGACGAGGCCGAGCATGCCGAGGCAGATCGGGATCGGGTAGAACAGCGCGCCGGCCCACAGGAAGGTGCGGCCGACATCCTTGCTTTTGATCGCCCACACCTTCTGCCAGAAGGTCTGGTCGGAAACCGTGGCCGCCAGCAGGCCGAAGGCGAGGGTGATGCCAAAGCCCGCCGCCGCCTCGGGCCGAAGCACCGAGAGATATTCCGGCCCGGCGGTCTCGACCGCGCCGAACACCGCGTCGGCCCCGCCGGGGATCGCCGCGAACACCGCCGCGACGACGATCGCCGCCGGCACGGTGATCATCAACGTGTTGAGCGTGCCGGTCATCACGCTGGTCCACAGCCCGCCGAAATAGGAATAGGTGAGCACGCAGACGATGCCGACCACGGTCGCCACCCGCCAGTCGATGCCGAACACGGTGGAGACGACGAGCGAGGTGCCCTTCAGGTTGATGAGGATCTCCAGGACGATGCCGAAGATCATCGTCAGCGTGACGATGCCGGTCGCGACCTTCGATTTCGAGAAGCGGTACTGGATGAACTCCGAGATGGTGTAGCCCTCGGGCATGTTCTTGCGCAGTACCCGCGCGAACGGGATCATCGCCATGACCGCGAGGCCGTTCGGCACCACGAACCAGAACAGGCCTGAAAGGCCCCACTGGAAGGTCATGGCCGAACTCATCATCACCGCCATCGCCCAGGTCCATACCGAGATGACGGAGGCGACGCCAAAGCCGAAGCCGACGCGGCGGTCGGCGATGATGAAGTCGTGCGTGTTGCGCACGAGCAGCAGTTTCACCGCATAGGAAAGCGCCAGCGAGAACAGCCCCAGCCCGATCATCGAGGCGAAGCCGAGCGTCGGCGTGAGACTCGGCATAGACGCAAATACTGATTTGTCCATTGCGATATTCTCCGCAGGGTTAAAGGCTGTGGTGAAGTCTGTGGTAGTTTCTCTTGCAGTAAAGGAGTGGCTCGCCATCGCTGGATGCTTGCGCGTGCGTGACGTCGCACAGCACGATGGAGTGGTCGCCGGAGGGAATGATCTCGACCACGGTCGCCGCAATCTGTCCGATGGCGCCATCGAGAACCGGAGCGTGGCGGATAAGCTGGGAAAGACGCACGTCCGCGTAGCCAGTGCCCTCGCCCACGCGCCGGGCGAAGCGCTCGGACAGCACCTGCTGCTCGGCGTGGAGCACCGAGATGCCGACTGGCAGCCCCGGCCGCAGACTGGAATGGCTCTCGCTGGCGCGCGACAGGCAGAACAGCACCCGCAGCGGCGCGAGCGACACCGAGGTCACGGATGTCGCGGTGAACCCGTGAACGCTCTCGCCGCGCCAGAACGAGACGACGCACACGCCGGAGGCGAGCCGGCTGAAGACATCCTTGAAGCCGCGTGTGATGTCGTGGGGATGTTCGGTCATCGTGCAGTCGCCTCGACACGGAGCGGCACCGTCGCACTGCAAAGGCAGGAAAGGGCTCGTCCGGGAGGCAGGCTGGGGCGGGTAAAGGTGAGGAGCATGGGGGGTACTCAGGTGATTGTATATATTGTTTATAGAAAATATTGAAAACTTCAACTCTCGGCAACTTCGAGCGTCCGTGCCGCGCGCAGCGGGCGGATGACGTGCTTCATGAAGGGGCCGGCATCCCGCATCGGGTCGTCGAACTGGCAGACGATGCGGTTGACGCCGAGTGCTTCAAGCCTTGGAATGCGTTGGCGGATGTCCTCGAACGAGCCAATCAACCCGAGTTCAAAGCCGGCATTGGAATCGACCATCTGGTCTTCGCTGAGCGAGGCCCACGCGGCCGCGCCCGAGGCGCCGATCACCTCGCGGAAAAAGGCAATGGTGTCCGGGTTGCGGCGCGCGACCACCGATTTCCACCGCTGCCGCGCCTGTTCCGTCGTGTCGGTGGCGATGACATAGGCATTGGCCGCGATCCGCAGTTCCCGGCCCCAGCGGTTGGCCTCCTGGCGGGCATTGTCGATGTGCCGCTTGAGGTCGTCGTCGCCCATGCCGTTGAGAAACAGGCAGTGTCCCCACTCCGCCGCCATGCGGATGGCGCGATCCGAATGGCCGGCGATCCACACTTCCGGCAGGGCCGCGGGGTCGAGGCCGTAGTTCGGCGGCTCGCCAATGTCAGTTTCACCCACGCCGGTGGCCGCGCTTGCCTCGGCGGGCGGGTTGAACAGCCCGTGCAGCGAGCGCAGGAACTCGGCCGCCCGGTCATAGCGGCCGTCATGGTCGAGCCAGTCGACGCCGGAGAGATCGAACTCCTCCCGCCACCAGCCACAGACGATGTTCATGCCGAGCCGCCGCTCGGAGATGCGGGTCAGGGTGTCGAGCATGCGGGCGACCAGGAAGGGCGAGCGGAAGCCCGGCTTTACCGCGCCGCATAGCCCGACCTTGTGGGTCACGGCGGCGATGGCGGCAAGGATGGTCCAGGCGTCGGCGACGCTTTCGCGGGGGCCGTGGATGCAGTTGAGCAAATTCTCGGAGGCGTAGAGAAAGTCGAAGCCCAGCGCCTCGGCCTGCTGCGCGATGGCGAGGCAGGCGGCCACGTCCGGCCCGGTGGGTGCGTCCTGCGAGCGCAGCCATCCGCCATAGACCGGAAGCCAGATGCCGATTTCCATGTGTCCACTCACCTGTTCACCCTGCGACGCGAGCGCCCGGCGCGGTGGAAGCGACGAACCCGGTCTGTCCGCTTCCCTCGCGTTGCTACGCTCGGCCTTTCAATGGCAAGCGGTGCGCCAAGAAATCGAGACCGGCGCAGAAATAATGAAATGCTTCAAATTTAGGCGATAATGCGCGAAAATAGTCAGTAATATGATCAACTTGAGTGCAGAATGGGCGATGTCATATATTCAGTTCATGAGGCCGGAATAGTATTAATGGAAAGGCGTCGACATCATCGTTCCGGCTGGGGAAGATGAGCCGGGTTCATCATGCGGCGGGGGGCTGATCGATTTGGCAGCACCGGCGTTTGCGGTGTGGCCCGAATTTGAACGCGGCCGCCGCGCCCCGGGGGCGGGGCTCCGGTGGATGGACGGCCGGCGAGGGAGACCTAGCGTGACCTTCGAGCAAATGAAGATCTTCCTGGAGGCGGCGCACTACGGCAGCTTCACCCATGCCGCCGAGCAGCTTGGCATCACCCAGTCGGCAGTCAGTGTCTGCATCAAGAAGCTGGAGGAAAAGCACGACGTCGCTCTGTTCGATCGCACGGGGCGGCGGCTGGTGCTCACCGAGGCGGGACAGGTGCTGCTGAGCGAGGCGGAACGCATCCTGCGCGACGTCGAACTGACCATCCTGCGCATCGAGAGCCGGCGCCCGTTGGAGGCCTTCGCCATCGCGGCCTGTACCGGCCATGCCTATGATCACTGGATGCCGGAGATGGCGGTGGCGGGCCGCGAGGGCTTACCCGGCCTGCGGCTGGTGCGCGCCGAGGTTGACGATGTCACCGCCCTGGTGATGCGGGGAAGCGCAGATGCCGGCATCACCAATGTGATGCCGAGCCACCCGCAGTTCCGCCTCACCCGCGTGTTTACCGACACGCTGATCGTCTGCGCCCACCCGGCCCTTGCCCGGCGCCTGCCGGCGGATATCGGCTGGCGCGAGCTTGCCGATCACGCGCCGCTGGTCTGGGAGCAGAGCGACCTGACGCCCACCATCACGGCCGGCCTGATGGCGCAGCGGCTGGACCCGGGGCGGCTTCTCGACCCGAAGCTGCGGCTCGCCTCCAGTATGGCGGTGCTGTCTCTGCTCAGGGCGGGACGCCACCTTGCCCTGCTGCCCGAGCGGGCGGTGAGCGCCCATCTGGAGGCGGGACGGGTGGAGCGCATCGGCACCCTGGCCATTGCGCTGCCCTACTGGCTGTTTGCCCTGCGCGAGCGCGACATGGACACGCTGGCCACCGAGATCGCCCGCTTTGCCGGCTGACGCTCACGCCGGGGCGGCACTCTGCCGGACGGGTCCGAACTCGCGCTTGAGCGTGGCGCGCAGAGTTGCCGCATCGTTGCTGGGCGTCAGGTTGAACAGGCGCCGGTAGTCCCGGTTGAACTGCGAGATGCTCTCATAGCCGACCTCATAGGCCACGGCCGATATGGTGGAGGCCCCAGACAGCGTTCGGCGCGCCTCCTGCAGCCGCACCCGTTTCTGGAACTGGACCGGGGTCATCGAGGTCACGGCCTTGAAATGCCGGTGGAAGCTCGGCACGCTCATATTCGCCTGCGCCGCGAGATCGGGAATGGACAGCGGCGCGGCGAAATTCTCCCGCAGCCAGGCCGTCGTCCGCCCGATGCGGGCGGCATGGCCATTGGCGAAAGCGAGCTGGCTCAGCATCGGACCGTGCGCGCCATGCAGCAGCTTCCACACGATTTCCCGCCGGACCAGCGGCGCCAGAACCGGAATGTCCTGTGGCCGCTCCAGCAGGGAGATCAGGCGGATGAGGGGGTCGAACAGGTCCGGGTCCAACGGGTGTTTGGCGGCGACCAGCGTGTCCGGTGCCTTGGGCGTATCGCCCGCCGCCTCGAGCAGGAGGTCGGCGACGATGGCGGGGTCCAGCTCCAGATGCACCGCGAGATAAGGCTCCGACGGGCTTGCCACTGTCACCTGCGAGGTGACGGGCACGTCGGCGGCGCACAGAAGGGATTCCCCGGCCGCATAGTGAAAAGGGATTTCGCCGACCATCAGTTCCTTAACGCCGCGCCCGACAAAGCCGAAGGATGGCTGGTAGATGGAGTGCCCCACCTCCGAGGGAACATCGGTACGGCCGACCTTCAGCCCCTCGATCGGGGTCACGTAATCGTAGCGGGCATGGCGCTCGATGACACTCAGCAGGTCGGAAAACTGTGGTTTCATCATGTGGGAGCGTTCCCTTGCAGGCGGTTGATCTGCCCGCCGATTGGTTCGACACCGCCTCGGCCGGCAGCGTGAAGCCTTCTCGATTGGCTCGGCATCCGCGCGAGGGGCCTTCGCCCTTACTTCACCTGCGCAGGTGGTCAGGCACTATGCATATTCTATCAAGAGCGCGCCCGATCCTCTCAAACGGTGCGGCCAGGCGATCACATTTTGCGGCGCGCGCGGGCACTGAGAGGAACGGGCCGGACTGTGATCGCCAATGCGTAGAGGCGCGCGCGCTCGCCATGCTCTCTGCACCCCCGTCCATCGACGGCGCGGTGCAGGCCAAAGGAGCAGCAGACATGACGGCGGAGAAATTTCGTGTGGGGATCATCGGGGCGGATACGAGCGCGAGCTGGGCCGGGGCCTCGCATATCCCGGCGCTGCACGCGCAACCCGGCCTTATGCTCGCGGCGGTGGCCACCCGTCGCGAGGAAACCGCGAAGGCGGCGGCCGCGGCGTTCGGCGCCGAGCGCTGGTTCGCCGATCCCTACGCGCTGATCCACGACGCGAGCATCGATCTCGTCACGGTCGCCGTGAAGGTGCCGGCACATCGGCCGCTGGTGCTGGCGGCGCTGGCGGCTGGCAAGGCGGTCTATTGCGAATCCCCGCTCGGGGCGAGTCTGGCCGAGACCGAGGAGATGGCCGCCGCAGCAGGCTCCCTCCACACGGCGATCGGCCTGCAGGGGCGGCATAATCCCGCCGTGCGCCGGGCGGCCGAGCTCGTGGCGTCCGGAAGGCTTGGCCGGATTCTGTCGGCACGGGTCGGCGCGACGACCTTCGGCTTCGGCCCGCAATCGCCGAGCGCCTATGACTATTTCAACAAGGCGGCCTCCGGCGCGAGCTTCCTCACCATCACGACCGCCCATGTGCTCGACATTGTCGAGGCGGTGCTTGGAAATATCGGGGAAGTCGATGCGCGTACCGAGCTTCTGTGGCCGGAGATCGAGATTGTCGATACGGGGGAGACCTCACGTCGGGAGATTGCCGACCATGTCGACGTGATCGCCCGCACCGCCAGCGGCGCGCCGGTATCTGTTCAGGTACTCGCCGGTGTGCCGGCGGAAGAGGCGCATTTTAGCTTCGAGATTCGGGGCTTGGCCGGCTGGCTGAAGCTTTCCGGCAACCATCTCGCCGGCGTGCAGGTGGGCGATCTCACCTTGTCGGCCAGCATTGATTTTATCGCGCCGGACGCACCGATCGCCACCGGTGTCGGTCCGACCGCCGCCGGATTCTGGGCGGGCGCCTCGATCAATGTGGGCGAGGTCTATGGCTCCCTCGGTCGCGATCTGGCGAAGGGAAGCCATGCAACGCCCGGCTTCGCCCATGCGCTGCACAATAGTCGCCTCATTGCTGCGGTCGAGCGCGCGGCGCGCACTGGCGCGCGGCAGCGGCTCGTTGCCTGACGACGAAGCCCGGCGCGGTCGCTGGTGTTGAGAGCAGTCTGAGGAGAAGCGCGATGCGGATGCGAAGGCTTGGCGGCAGTGGCCTGTTCGTCTCGGAATTGGCCTTCGGGGCCATGACCTTTGGCGGCACGGACGGCCTGTGGGGGCAGGTCGGCCAGCTGGGACAGGAGGAGGCTGACGCCGTGGTCGGCGCCGCGCTCGATGCGGGGATCAACCTCTTCGACACCGCGAATGTCTACGCCCATGGACGTAGCGAGGAAATCCTCGGGCAATCCTTGCGCAACCTCGGTGTCCCACGCGACCAGGTGGTGATCGCCACCAAGGTCGGCTCGGCCATGGGGGCGGGTCCGAACGACCGGGGCGCCTCGCGTCGGCACATCCTCGCCCAGTGCCGCGCCAGCCTCGCCCGCCTGAGGCTGGGCCATGTCGACCTCTACCAGATCCACGCCTTCGACCCCGCGACCCCGATGGAGGAAACGCTGGAGGCGCTCGACACGCTCGTGCGCGCCGGTGATGTCCGCTATGTCGGGCTGTCGAACTGGGCGGCGTGGCAGGTCATGAAGGCCATCGGCCTCACGGAGGCCCGGCGCCTCGCGCCGATCACTTCGCTTCAAGCCTATTATTCGCTGGTGGGGCGCGACGTGGAGCGCGAGATCGTACCGCTGCTCGCCTCGGAGCGCGTGGGGCTGATGGTCTGGAGCCCGCTCGCCGGAGGCTATCTCACCGGCAAATATTCCGGCGCCGACGAGGGTGATGGCGGCCGGCAGACGACGCTGGACTTCCCGCCCATCGACCGCGTGCGCGGCGAGCCGCTGATCGAGGTACTGCGGGCGGTGGCACGCAAGCATGGCTGCCTTCCGGCGCAGATCGCCATCGCCTGGCTGCTGCGCCAGCCGGCCGTCTCCACGGTCCTCATCGGCGCGAAGCGGGTTGAACAGCTGCACGCGAATGTGCGGGCGGCGGCCATCGTGCTGGAGGAGGAGGATCTGGCCGAGCTCGACACCGCCAGCCACCTGCCGAGCGAATATCCGGGGTGGCTGCTTCGGGCTTGAAGGCTTTGGCTCCCCCCTTGGGACCGTCATCCCGACGGCTGCCGAGGCGGCGACCCGAGCGCCCGCCGCCCGTCTTATCTGTGCCAGTCCCGCACCACGACGCGGGTACGGCTCCCCGCCGACTCTACGCCTCTGGCGAACGCATCCCGCTCGCTGACGCGTTCATAGTGGAAGGGGTAGGCGAAATCGGGTGTGAAGGACTGGACGGCGGAGACGCCGCGTTCCGGCGTCAGTGTCCAGCGCGAAATCGCCAGGAAGGCGATGTGAATATCCTTCAGCGCCCGCAGTTCGGGCGTAGCGTCGGTGTCGCCCGAGATATAGATGCGGCGGCCGTCGACGGTGAGCACATAGCCATTGTCGCGGCCGCGCGGGTGATAGGAGGTGAAGGCGGGCACGGTATGGTAGGCGGGAATCGCCTCGATCCGCACCGCGCCGACCGTCACCGTCTCGCCATTGGCCAACGCCGTCGCCCTTGCCTGGAATTCGGGCGGCAACAGCGGCATCGTGGCGGGATTGACCACGAGCCTCGTCGCCGGGCCGACGACCTCCCGCAGCGTCGCCAGGTCGAAATGATCGACATGCTCGTGGCAGATCAGCACTAGGTCGGGCACGGGCTGCCCCTCGAAGAGGGCGGCACCGCCGGCTGGATCGTTGTAGATCACCATGCCAGACATTTTCAGGACGAAGCTCGCCTCCCGGATCGGCACCACGGTGATCGCGCCGCTGTCGGTGGGGTAGCGGTCGCCCTGCTCCTCGGCCTGCCCCGCGAAAGGGGTGAGGCCGACAAGCGGGGGCCCCGCAAGGCTGGCGAGCGCGAACCGCAGCGCATGGCGCCGCGTCAGGTGTAGTCCCGTCATCTGCGTTCCTTCACAGGGTTGCCGGGGCCCTGCGTCCCACGGCGAAAGCGCGGGCTCACATGAGGTGTTCCAGCCGGATCGGCAGGTCGCGCAGGCGTTGGCCGGTGGCATGGAACACGGCGTTGGAAATGGCGGCGGCGACGCCGACCACGCCGATCTCCCCCACCCCCTTCACCCCGGCGCGGTTCACCAGCGGGTCCTCCTCCTCAACCATGAGGGCCTCGACATCGACGATGTCGGCATTCACCGGCAGGAGATAGTCGGCGAGGTTGGCGTTGATGTAGCTGCCGTTGCGGGGGTCGATCTCGGTGTGCTCGTGCAGGGCGGAACTGATGCCCCAGATCATGCCGCCGACCAACTGGCCATGGGCGGTGCGCGGGTTGATGATGCGGCCGGCGGCGAAGGCGCCCACCGCCCGGGGCACCCGGATTTCATGGGTGCGCGCGTGGACGCGGACCTCGACCAACTGCGCGCCGAGAGCAAACTGGACCCGGTCGGGCAGGTGGACGCCGCCCGAGGGGACGGCCTTGCCGCGATAAAGGCCGGCGATGCTGTCCACGCCATGGGCACGGACTTCGGCCAATTCCTCGACCACCCCCCTGCCGGAGGCCTTCATTGCCGGCATGATTTCCGAGGGGGAGGCCCCCTCGATGCCAAGCCGGCGGCGGATGGCGTCGCAGGCGGCCATGATGGCGGGGGCGACGCTGGCGGTGGAGGAAGACCCGCCGGCGACCACGGCCGGGGGTAGGTCGGAATCGCCGAGCGACACCGTCACCTGCTCGAACGGCACGCCCAATTGCTCGGCGGCGACCTGCGCCATCATCGTGTACATGCCCTGGCCCAGTTCATGGCCGGCGCTCGACACATGGACGCGCCCATCCGCGCTCAGCCGCACCCGGGCCGAGGCGTTGCCGGCATAGGCAGGATAAAAGGCGGTGGCGCAGCCCCAGCCGATACGCCAGTCGCCCTCGCGCATCGAACCCGGCGGCTTCGTCCGCTCCCCCCATCGGAACCGCGCCGCCGCCTCGTCGAAGCAGCGCATCAGCGAGCGGCTGGTATAGGGCAGGCCGCCAATCGGTTCGGTCCGGGTGTCGTTGATGCGGCGAAGCTCGATAGGGTCCATGTCGAGCGCAGTGGCGAGTTCGTCGAGTGCCGTCTCCAGCGCGAATCCATAGGGCACCTCGCCGGGACCGCGCATGAAGCCGGGCGTCGAGCGGTCGGCGGACACCGTGTTCACTCGCACCGAGACGTTCGGGCAGGCATAAAGCCGGGCGGTCATCGAGGCCGCGCCCATGGCGACGGAATCGGCGCGCGAGGTCAGCTCCCATCCCTCCTGCCGCAGGGCGACAAGGCGGCCGTCCCGAGTAGCGGCGAGCTGCACCCGGTGGCGTGTCTCGGCGCGATAGCCGGAGACGGTGAAGCCCTGCTCGCGTGTGGCCACCAGCTTGACCGGCCGGCCGAGCCGCTTGGCCGCGATCGCCACGAGCGCCGTGCGCTGGGTGAGGAACCCCTTGGAACCGAAGGCGCCGCCGACATAAGGACTGACGACGCGGATGCGTTCAGGTTCGATGCCAAGTTGCTCGGCCAGCCCGAACTTGACGTTGTTCACATATTGGCTCGGTTCATGGACTGTCAGCCGGTCGCCCTCCCACACGCACTGGGTGGCGAAGAGCTCGATCGGGTTCTGGTGCTGGGTGGGGGTGGAGTAGTCGGCGTCGATCCTGACCGGCGCAGCCGCATAGGCGACCTCGAAATTCCCGACCGCCAGATTCATCGGCTCCAGCGCCTGCGTGACGGCGCCCTCCGATCCCATGTCGGCGGAAGGCGCGGGGTGCGGGTGATAGGTCACATTGATCCGGTTCGAGGCCTCGCGCGCGGCCTCGAATGTCTCGGCAACGACCATGGCGAGGGGCTGGCCCCAATAGGCGACCTCCGCCGAGCCGAGCGGGCGCACGGAATCGGAGATGTAGCCGCCTTGGTACATCGCCGGGGTCTGGCGGATATCCTCGCCGAGGGTCTCATGGGTCAGAATGTCGATGACGCCGGGAACGGCGCGGGCCTGCGCGAGGTCGAAGGACCGGATAGTGCCCCGGCCGATCCGGCTCACATGGAGATAGGCGTGGGCGGTGCGGGGAAGCCTGACATCGCTGGGATAATGCGCCTCGCCCGTGACCTTGGCGCGCCCCTCATAGCGTTGGGGCGTCCGGTCTGACGCGGCATCGGGGGCGGGAGTGAGCGACTTGGTCATGGTGCGGGCTCCATCGAGGCGACCTGCAGCAGTGCGCGCACCAGCGTCGATTGACCGAGCGCGACCTTGAAGGCGTTGTGGGCATGGGGCGTGGCGTCGGCAAAGGCGGCTGCGGCGGCCGTGCGCGCGCTCTCATCGGACAGCGGGAGGCCCTGAAGCGCCGCTTCGGCCTCGCCCGCCCGCCACGGCACACTCGCCACGCCGCCAAGCGCGATGCGCGCTTCCCGCACCGTGCCGCCGTCGATATCCAGCGCCACCGCGACGGAGGCGACTGCGAACTCATAGGATTGCCGGTCGCGTATCTTCAGATACAGCGAGCGCCGCGCCCAGGGGGCTGCGGGAACGATGAACTCGGCGATGATCTCGCCCGGGTGCAGGTGCGTTTCCAGATGCGGGGTCGTGCCGGGTAGCCGATGAAGCGCGGCGAAGGGGAGCGTGCGGCTGCCGCGCGGCCCGACGACGACGATCGTGGCATCGAGGGCGAGGAGGGCCTGCGCGAAATCGCCGGGATAGGTGGCGATGCAGTGCGCGCTGGTGCCGAGCACCGCATGGGCGCGATTGGCGCCCTCCAGCGCGGCGCAGCCACTCCCCGGCACCCGCTTGTTGCAGGCACCCCATGACGGGTCGCGGAAATAAGCGCAGCGCGTGCGCTGAAGCACATTGCCGCCAAGGCTGGCCATGTTGCGCAGCTGCGCGCTGGCGGCGAGCGACAGGCTCTGCGCGATTACCGGAACGTGGGCGATGATGTCGGGATGGGCCGCGACCTCCGCCATGCTGGCGAAGGCCCCCAGCTGGAAGCTGGCACCGTCCCGTCTGATGTACCCGAACTCCTGGCGCAGCGCGGTCAGGTCGATCACCCGGCTCGGCTGCATGACCTCCAGCTTCATCAGATCCAGCACCGTCGTGCCGCCGGCGAGGAAAGTGGCGGAGGCGTGCGGGTCGGCGGCGAGAACGTCGCGCATTTCAACCACGGCCTCGACCATTGAGGGAGGGCGCGAATAGTGGAAGGGGCGCATGGTCAGCCCCCTTTCATCTGATCGCGGGCCTCGATCACGGCGGCCACGATGTTGGGATAGGCGGCGCAGCGGCAGATATTGCCGCTCATATATTCGCGGATGTCCGTCGGTGTTTCGGCATGGCCCTCCCACACGCAGCCGATGGCCGAGAGGATCTGCCCCGGCGTGCAGTAGCCGCACTGGAAGGCGTCGTGATCGATGAAGGCCTGCTGCATCGGATGCAGCGCGCCATCCGGGCCCGCCACGCCTTCGATCGTCGCCACCTCGCTCTGCTGATTGGCCACGGCGAGGGAGAGGCAGGAAAGCGTGCGCCGGCCGTCGAGAAGGACGGTGCAGGCGCCGCATTGCCCGTGGTCGCACCCCTTCTTCGATCCGGTGAGCCCGATGTGCTCGCGCAGCGCGTCGAGCAGGGAGGTGCGGGCGTCGATCTCCAGCGCGTGGCGGCGGCCGTTCACCCTCAGGGCGACGCGAACGGGCGCGGGGCCTTCAGGCGCCGGCGGTGTCGCCTGCGCCCCGGCCTCGCCGGGCAGCAATGGGAGGGCGCCCGTGAGAGCCGACCCGATGAGAAAACGGCGGCGATTGCTGGAATGGCCGTCCGTTCCGTCTCTTGGCTTATCCATCGCTTATCCAGACATGAAGCTGTGCGCCAGGCTCGATCCCCTTTGCGCCGGCTGATGGCCCGCGCGCGGCCGAAGCAGGGATCGTCGCCTTGAGGGCGGCCGGGGTCGCGTTGACTGGCCCAACATCACCATGCCGTTGCGGCAGAGGGATATGCAGATCCGATCAGAGTGCGGCCCGATTCGCTCAATCGGGGCACGCGGGCGGCCCGGTGGGGTCAGCGCAGTCTTGCGGCCAGAAAGTCCACGAAGACGCGAACCCGCGCCGGCATGTTCGCGCCACCGACGAACACGGCATGGATCGGCTCGACATCGCCGGGATTGAACGGCTCCAGCAACGGCACGAGACGGCCGGCGGCGAGGTCATCGACGACCCCGAAATTGCCGACCCGGGCAATCCCCACCCCGTCCGCCGCGAGCTGTCCCAGCGTCTCGCCATTATTGGCCTCGATGGTCCCGGTCACGGTCATCGCATAGTCGCGCCCGTCGCGGCGGAACGGCCATACCGGCTCGGCGCGGCGGAAATTGAAGTTCAGGCAGTTGTGCCGGAGCAGGTCCTCGGGCACCTGCGGCGTGCCGTGCCGCTGGAGATAGCTCGGCGAGGCCACGACGGCCCGACCGTTCTCGCCGAGCCGTCGCGCGGTCAACGCACTGTCCGCCAACGGCCCGAACCGGATCGCCACATCCGCCTGTCCCGCCGCCACGTCGACGACGGCATCGGTCAGGCTGATATCGATGAGAATATGCGGGTAGCGACGCACGAAATCGCCCAGAAGCGGCACGATGCATAGCCGGCCATGCGAGAACGCCGCGCTGACCCGCAGCCTTCCGCGCGGGGCGCCCTGGTCGGCGATCACCCGCTCCGCCTCGTCGAGATCGGCCAGAATGCGCCGGGCGGCGGCGAGATAGCTCTGCCCCTCCGCCGTGAGGGTGAGCGCGCGGGTGGTGCGGATCAGCAGCCGCACGCCGAGGCGTGCCTCGATGCGGTCGATGGTCCGGCTGACCGCCGAAGGAGTGAGGCCCAGCACGCGGCCGGCGGCGGAGAAACTGCCGGTGCGCGCAACCGTCGAGAAGACGTCGAGTTCCCGCGCGCGGTCGGTGCCCTCCATAGCCATCTTTGCGTTCCATTCAAAAATGCTTGGCCTGCACGAGGCCTACTCCCGCAAGAGGCAGCCGTCCATCTGTGCGAGGAAACATGATCGCGCTTTTGGAGGCCATCTTGGAATACAGGCAGTTGGGATCGTCGGGCCTGCGGGTGCCCGTTCTCAGTTTCGGTGCAGGAACGTTTGGCGGTACGGGACCGCTGTTTGGCGCCTGGGGTCAGAGCGACGCCAATGAGGCGCGCCGTCTGGTCGATATTTGCCTGGAGGCCGGGGTCAACCTGTTCGACACGGCGGATGTCTATTCCGACGGTGCCTCGGAGCGGGTGCTGGGCGAGGCCATCAAGGGCCGTCGCGACGCGGTGCTGATTTCCACCAAGACCGGCCTGCCGACCGGCGAGGGGCCCGGCGACTGGGGTGTCTCGCGCAGCCGGCTGATCCGCCAGGTGGAGGCGGCGCTGCGCCGGCTCGGCACCGACTATATCGACCTGCTGCAGCTTCACGCATTCGATGCGTCGACCCCGGCGGAGGAACTGCTCGCCACGCTGGAGACCCTCGTTGCGTCGGGCAAGGTCCGCTACACCGGCGTGTCGAATTATCCGGGCTGGCAATTGATGAAGTCGCTGGCGGCGGCGGATCGCGACGGGCGCCCGCGTTTTGTCGCGCATCAGGTGTACTACTCGCTGGTCGGCCGGGCCTATGAGGCCGATCTGATGCCGCTCGGCGCGGACCAGGGTGTCGGCGCGCTGGTGTGGAGCCCGCTGGGCTGGGGCCGGCTGACCGGAAAAATCCGGCGCGGCGCGCCTATTCCCGAGGGCAGCCGCCTGCACGAGACCGCCGCCTTCGCCCCGCCGGTGGAGGACGCGCACCTCTACCGCGTGGTCGATGCGCTGGACGCGGTCGCCGGGGAAACTGGAAAGAGCGTGCCGCAGATCGCGATCAACTGGCTGCTGCAACGCCCGACGGTCGCCTCCATCATCATCGGCGCGCGCAACGAGGAACAGCTGCGCCAGAATCTTGGCGCCATCGGCTGGTCGCTCACCCCCGCGCAGATGGCGGCCCTGGATGCCGCCAGTGATGTGCTGCCGCCTTATCCCCACACGCCCTATCGCCAGCAGGAAGGGTTCGCCCGCCTGAATCCGCCGCTCGTCTGAACCGGAAGCCTCGTCATGAAACTGAACCCTCCGCTTCTCGCGCTGGCGGCCGGCGCCTTCGGCATCGGCGTCACCGAGTTCGCGCCCATGGGGCTGCTGCCAGTGATCGCCAACGATCTCGGCGTCTCCATCCCGAGCGCCGGCCTGCTGATCAGCGCCTACGCTCTCGGCGTCATGCTGGGTGCGCCGCTGATGACGCTCACCACCGGCCGGGTGCCGCGCCGGGCCTTGCTCATCGGCCTGATGGCGATCTTCACCCTTGGCAATTTGATGGCGGCGCTGTCGACCAGCTATGAGATGCTGCTGGCGGCGCGGCTGGTGACGTCGCTCAACCATGGCGCCTTCTTCGGCGTCGGTTCACTCGTGGCGGCCAGCCTCGTGCCGGAAAACCGGCGCGCCGGCGCCGTGGCGGCGATGTTCATGGGCCTCACCATCGCCAATGTCGTCGGCGTGCCGCTGGCGACCTGGGCTGGCGATGTGGTCGGCTGGCGCGCCGCCTTCTGGGGCATCGCCGTGCTCGGCCTCATTGCGATGGCGGCGCTGCGCGCAACGCTGCCGGATGTGGCGGCCGATACCGGCGGGGACATGGTGTCCGAGCTGAAGGTGCTGGGCCGCGGGCCGGTGCTGCTGGCGCTCGCGCTGACCGTTATCAGTTCAACCGCCATGTTCACCGTCTTCACCTATATCGCGCCGATTCTGCAGCAGGAGACCGGCGCGTCGATCGGCTTCGTCACGGCGATGCTGGTGACCTACGGCGTCGGCCTCACCGTCGGCAACTGGCTGGGCGGCCGCTTCGCCGACCGTTCGGTCGACCGCACGCTGATCGTCACGCTGGCGGCGTTGACCTTGCTTCTCGTCGGGTTCGTGCTGGCGATGCCGTTCGCCGTGCCGACCGTGGTGGTGATCTTCCTCTGGGGCGTGGCGAGCTTCGCGCTCGTGCCGCCCTTGCAGATGCGGGTGATGGAAGCCGCCTCGGACGCGCCGAACCTTGCCTCGGCGGTGAATATCGGCGCCTTCAACCTCGGCAATGCCATCGGCGCGGCGCTGGGCGGCGCGGTGATCGCTGGCGGGCTGGGCTATCCCGCCGTGGCGCTGGCCGGTGCGGCGGCGGCGGCCTCCGGCCTCGCGCTGGTGCTGGCAATGGTTCGGCGCCGCCGGACTGTCATGGCCTGCGGGCTGCCCTGACCGGAGCCACCGGCTGGGCTGTCGGTGCGTACGGTGCTCCGAACCTGTCGGCTTTGGGGTCGGGGCTGTAGTCGCCGCCTGCGTTATTGGAGAGCCGGACGGTCGCCTGATTGTAGGCGAGGCCGACTTGGAAGAGCAGTTCAGCGCGGCTCTTCTCGTCGACGACAAGGCCGTTGCGGGCGAGAACCTGATCGGCAACCACTCCGAAACGCTGCTCCAGGGCGCGCAGCCGCCGCTCCTCCTTCGTCTCGATGCGGAGAGGCCAGTCCCGTCCGAGGGGCTGACCGGCCAACGCCGTGGCGTTCACGATCATGGCCACGTCCCACGGCTCGATGGGGCCAGGATCGTCCTCATGCTTTTCCACAAGCATCCGGTAGGCCTCCCCAGCCAGCGCAAGGGTCTGCTTGTGTGTCAGGGTGGTGAGGGTGCCGCTTCTGAGGGCGCTGAATACCCGCTCCAGGTGCGCCACCGCGACGGCCTGCCGCTGTTTGGCTTCCGTGGGCTCCGATGTGCCCAAAGAAAAGCGGATGGACTGGGTCTTCTCGCTGACCTTGATGGAGACGAAGGCGTCCCCACGGGGCACCTCAAGGGTCATTCCCGCGAGGCGGGTCTTGAGGTCCTTGGGGATGCGCAGGACAAACTGAGGATTTCGGGTGTCGCTGCGACGCACCGGACGAACCAGCCGGAAGAGCATTGTTACACGGTCCTGTATCACGGGCCGGTAAGCGCAACTCTCTGATGGGGCTCAACTTCTTGCGCCATAAGGGCAAGAGGAGAGCAGTGGTGCCAGGAGAGGACTCGACTGAAACGAGTAATGCCTTGGAGAATAACGAAAAAATTCAGGAAATTTTAGTAGATGCCCCCAAAAATACCCCCAAGCGATTGACCCTTCCTCGATAATCTTGAGCGGCAGTCAGTCAATGCGGGCTTCAATCCTCGTCATCTTCGCCGCCGTCGTCTGCCTCGTCATCTATTCCCATCATCTCCAAGAGGCCCCCAGCCGTGCTGACTTTTCCAGGAGCTAGCCGCTCTTCCGGCTTGGGCGTCGGCAATTCGGCAGCTGTAAAGCACGGGCCGGCTACGACCTCGTCGAGCACCTTTTCGAGCTCCGGCTCCATTGCAAGCGTCGCCTCCAGAACCCATAGCAGTTCGAGAAGTTCGTCGCTCATTCGCGCTGTCCAGCGTTCGGGGCGGATTTCATCCAGTGGCGAGGATTTCTTGCCGGCCCGCTTCTTCATCCGGTAGTCGAGCCATGACTGAACGACCTTGAGGCCTGAGACTTCGAATTCCCACACCTGAGGCGCCACGGGGCCAAAACGGCCATCGCCGACGAGGATTTCCTGCGCCTTATCATCGTATTCATTCTTTTCGGGGTAGTTTGCAGGACCGTCCGACACGCCCTTGATAATCTTGGCCGTGCCGGGAGGGATTTCGTCGCCGCGCCCATCGCCTTGAAACCGTTCGGCGTAGGTTTGCAGCCAAATAAGCTTCCGGCCGAGTTTGGCAGCTTTGATAAAGGTCGCGCCGTCCTTGGTTATAGGTATCCTAGTGCCAGGTATTTCGAGCTCGTTCCAGAACCGATGAGTATAGGATTGCCCGCCGAGAACGGCATAGACATAAGCCGCAAGGTCCTCTGCCGTGGGTACAGTGCCAAAGCCCCTGCCAAGCGCGTCCAGTAGGCCAGCGGTGATGTTCGGGCTGGTAGCGGCGGCATCGCGATATAGGGGTATTACGTCTTTTCCACCGAAAGAGCCCCGGAAGTGATGTAGGTCAGGCACAGAGCCTGAGGCAATAATACCTTGCCCAGAACCGAGCGCTTCGGTTGCGAGTGCGGTCAGGTAAAGCTGTTTGGATCCCTGCAAGCGCCACAGAACCTCGCCCATCCGGTCATTGAATCGAATGTCTTCAATTGCATAATGCCGGTCGAAAGATCGAAACGCATAGGGCGAAATCTTTGGCACCAACGCGCCCGGCTTCAAGCTGGAAATAATCGGCAAGGCCAGTCCTGATTCGTGGTCTCGGTACTGGCGTTCAATCTTCCGATACTTGTTGTTTTTGAAATGCTTTGCGCGTGAATCGCCCGTTTCGCCGAGCAGTTTGGCCCACCGCCGACCGATCAGTTCCTGTGTCTCGGCGATCGGCCAGGGCCTACCGAACTTCGATCCGCTTCTCTGATAGGGGAACAGATCTATGAGCATCGGCCACTGGAAGAAGTCCCCCTTTCCAAGCGGCAGAAACGGTTTTTGCCAATCATTCGGGCACTCGCGCCACGAGATACCCGCAAAGGACGCGATGCCGTCTAACTGCTTTAACTTGTTCTCGCGAGTCGCGCCGTCGATCTTCGCATAACGGACCTTGGCGGGCGTGTCGGGCGTGGGTTTGGCGCCGCGAACGCCTATGGCAATGGCGACGGGCGTCTGTATGTTGAAGACATTCGGGGTCTTGCGGGTCCCGAGGTTGTCGCCGCCCAGGTCGATGATCCAGATTTCATCGAAAGTGCGCCGCATCACCTCGCGCACGCCCACGAACCCCGGACCGGCCAGATAGCTCGACGCGGTGATGAAGGTGACGATTCCGCCGCATGTCTGCTGCTCGAACAGCCGCCAAAGAGCCCAGCGCCAGAAATAAACATAGTCATTGTAGAGGTTCTTGAGGTGAACCCCTGCGCCGGCCTTCGTAGCGGGTTCGGTGAAGTCGACAAGAATAGGCCTCTGCCGGATGTTTTCCAATGCATCGGTGCCAGGCAAAAATCGACCTTGCGCGCCTTGATCCCCGAAGCGGACCCAGCCTCCCTTCCGCTGAGTGGTCGTGTCGCCTTCTTCGATGTTCTGCCGATCATAGGGCGGGTTGCCTAGACAGACGAGAATATCGCCCTCCTGCTTCACCTTCCGCGCCGCCTCGTGTTCCTGCGTCAGTGCCTTGTGTGTCAGGTCCAGGCCGCCCGGTGGCGCCTTGTTGGGGCTTTCCAGCGTATCCGCTAGATAGATTTTCAACCTCTGAGCAAGTTTTTCCTCGGGCTCACCAGCGGCGGCTTTCGCGTCGTTCATCGCGCCTTCGAGCGCTTGCGTAAGCCGCAGATGCGCGACGGCATAAGGTCCGACTAGGACCTCAAAGCCGTACATGTTTTCGGCCATCTGACGGGCGCGGGCTGCCACCGCGCCGGGACCGGAACGGGCGCGGACTTTCTCCAAACCGTGTTTGACTGCCGCAACGGGATAAGTGCCGGTGCCCACTGCGGGGTCGAGAAACACAACGCCGTCGTCGGCGAAGCCCAGCTTCTTGCCGAACCGCTTTTCCAGCAGCTCCGAGGCCAAGCGGACCTGTAATTCAACCACCTCGCGCGGGGTGTAATAGACCCCGTAATCCTTGCGCAGCTTCGGGTCGTAGGCTGCGAGAAAATCTTCGTAAAAATAGAGCCAAAGATCAGGTTTGGATTTTAGGAAATCGTGCGGATCGAGGGCTTCAAGCGAGCGTTGCAGCAACTCAAACCCAACAGCCAGCTCCTCGCGCGCCGCTTTCTGGCCAAGCAATTCCAGCGTTCTAGCCAACAGGCCGTTGTTCGTATCCAGCGTTTTGGCGGCTTCCACAGGGTCCAGTTTGGCCGCGCCGGAAAGGCGGGCCAGTAGCATGGCATAGGTCACGGTTTGGGCGTAGGCATCCGCAAACTTCGCATCATCGGATTCGGGAAAGAAGAACTGCCGCCATTCGTTGGCGAGAAGCTCGACGGCTGATCCTTTGAGGAGGAGAGAAGCCTCGACCTCCGTGCGCAGGAAGCGCGTCAGTGGGGCAAGATAGTTGGCCAGGCCTGAAGGGTTGTGCGGGACAATCGGCTTCCAACTGAGAAAGGAGCGAAACAAGCGCTCCAGCGCCTCGGCATCGGCCTTCGTCGTGGCTGCTTTTCCCTTTTGGGTCGGGTCGTCGTGCAGCCGCACGATCGGTTGTCCGTCCACGCGTTCGCCTGCACGATAGAGCGCCCAGTCGCGCCCGTCTGTGTAGATCAGGTTCGGCAGCCCCTTGAGCTTTTCCCACTGTTCCTTGTTGTGCTTTCCGGTCAAGCGGGGCGCATCGGCGCCAAGACCCGGAGCCTTCAATTCGATATAGCCACAGATCAGCCCACCCACATAAACCGCAATATCGGGCCGAACCTTGTGTTCCGAAAGGTGGGTTTCTGTCCGGGTCTCTACGGTGATCCCGTAGGATGTACCGGCGGATTTCAGCAGTTCAGCGACGACGGGCTTAAGCTGGTCTTCAGGTGACGCAGAGCCAGGAAGGGCGAATTTGGCCTTCAGGGCATCGGCAAATTGCTCAAGAGTCACCAGTTTCATTTCCGCCCCCGATACCGCCTGCACGAATCCAAGCAATATCAGCAGGGCGGGCGGCGAGGAATTTTTTCGTTCGATCGGTAAGTTGGCGACATGGTTAAGAAACGTCAACCCGGCTGTGGGCATGGCTCCAGGTTCAGCCTGTGGTCAACGCACCATGCCGCGCCAGCAGCGCCGCCATTTCCCGCGCCAGCGCCTCGCCCTGCGGCCTTTCCCCAGCCATTGCCCCGATCACCTCGCCCTGCCGGTGCGGGTCGATCCGACCGTAGCTGTTGAGGGTGGTGGCGATGTTGTCGTGGCCGAAATTCTGGCTCCAGGCGCGCAGTTCCTCCGGCGTGCGGCACATGGTCTGCGCGAGGTGGCCAAGCGTGTGGCGGAAGGAGTGTGGGGGAAAATAGGGCAGGCCGGCGCGGGTGAAGGCCTGCTTAAAGATCGCGCGTATCGGCGAGGCGTCGCTCCAGTGCGCCCGGTCGATGCCCTGCGGCGCGAAGGCGAGGTTCGCGCCCTGTCCGATGCGGGTGCGTGGAAAGAGCGGATCGGTCGGGCCGAACAGATGCACCTCGCGCAGTTCGCGCACCCAATCCGCCACGGTGGCGGCGAGGTCGTCGCCGACGGGGAAGAAATAGGTGGCGATGGCCTTGGCGAATTTGGTCTCGACCGTGTTCGGGTCCTGCCGCACCAGCGGCGGCGATTTGGCGAGGTCGAGGTCGCGCAGGGAGAGCGAGGCCATGGCGCGGTCGCGCATGCCGGAGAGAATGGCGAAGGCGAGGAGCGCGCGGTTGCGGCGGTCCATGGCCGTCTCTTCCGGCATGGCGGCGATGGTCGCGCGAATCTGCTCCAGGCTCGGATAGTCGCGCAGCTTCGGCGCCTTCGCCTTGGCGGCGTCCTTCCGCGAGGGGTTGAGATAGTCGATATCAGGAAGATGCAGCCGCGACTTGAAGCCGGGGCGCCAGGCGAGCCAGAGGAAGAATTCCTTCACGGCCGTGAGCGTGGCCGTCTGCGTCGCCGCACTCAGGGGCTCGCCGCTGCGCGCGCCTGCCGTCTCGGCGAGGCGCTGCTTGAAAGCAATGGCTTGCTCGCGCCGGAAGGTTTTGAAGTCGCGCCAGCCGGTGCTGGTCTCGAAACGCAAAAGCGCCTTGCGCACCATGTCGAGGCTCGCCTCGCTCTTGCCCTTCGCTTCCTTCAGATAATGGATATACTCACGTTTCAGCCGCTCATTGCCGGCATTGATCCGAGCCATCTTCTACTCTCCTTTCAGATCACCATTCAGACTGGGGGCGGTACACCCGTTCAGTCTTTCCGGTGCTAGCGTCTGAAGGTCGTAGCTTTCCGCCAGCGCCGGCAGCGCCGTGCGGCGTACCGTCCGGTGCATGGGCGTGCCGCAGGTGGCGCACAGGCCGGTGAGGGCGGCGACCGTCGCCGTGCGGTGGCGCACGTCCACCATGCCGGCCGCCGCCCGTCGCGGGGCGCGGCAGCGGAAGCAGAAGAACTCGTCCGGCGCGCAGGCATTGCGCCGTGCCTTCCGCCGCTTGGTCAGGAAGGCCTTCAGCTCGGACCCGTGAACGACGATGGGGCGCACATCGTCGAGGGGCTGGAGCCCATCCTTCAGCCACCGCCGCACCGTGTTGCGGTGGGTGCCGAGGAGCTTGGCCATTTCGGCGACGTCATAGGTTGCGGCCTGCTTCACCCGTTGCACGGGAAGGCGCCGCTGCGGCCGTTTCATCCCTGCCGGCATGCGCTCAGGCGCTCCGGTGGCTGGCAATGCGTCCGGCAATCCAGGCGTCGATCTCGCCCTCGATCCAGGCAACGCGGCGGTCAGAGAGGGCGATGGGTTCGGGAAAGCGGCCCTCGCGCATATAGGCATAGATAGTGCTGCGGCTGAGGCAGGTGCGGGCCTTGACCTGATCGAGGCGAATGAGGATGGCGCGGCCGGTGGTCGCGGTCGTCTCAGTCTTAATGGCGCTCATGGCGTCCGTCTCCGTTCGTTGGAACATAGACGGAACAATGAGCGGATGCGCCAGGCGAAAATAGCCGGGCGGATTGCAGAAAACCCTGCCACTTCAACGGCTAGCTGCATGGGGTGAGTTATAGCGAACAAGGTTAGAAGGGTATTTCGTCCTCCTCCCCCCATGTGATGGCCGTCAGGGGAGCGTTCTCGACAACCTTACCCGTGGTTTGCCCGAAGGCGGGGGAGGGTTGCGCCGAAACGGTAGGGGTAGCGGGCGCGCCGCCCTTCTGATTCCAGTTCGCTACCTTGGCGATTTCCTCTATTCCGGTCTTATTCGGCGAGCCGTCCTTGTTGACGAGACCGTATTCGGCGGCGTGCTCCGTGAGCCACGTCTCCAGCGCCTGCTTGGGTGACTTGCCGCGCCGGAGAGCGGAATCTGACACCACCGCTTCCCAGGCGGCATTTCCGGCCGCCAGCTTCGGCGCGTAGAATTTGCTGAATTGCTGCGAAGGGCTCTTCTTGGTCGGCGAATAGGGCCCGAAGACCGTTTGCTTCATGCCGCGAATCCAGAACCATGATTTGATCGACGTAATGTCAAACAGGGTTAGTACCCAGTCGCGATCTCCCAATTCATCGAAGGCGGCGATGCGCGGCCACAGGTCTTCAGTACGAACAGCATTCTTGATGCCAACGACGTGAACCGTCGTTCTGTCCTGCAATTCTTGCGGAAGGCCCTGATAGCCAAGGCGCTCCAGAGGTGCGGGGTCGATACCCTCCAGCAGGAGCGCAATCTGGAAGACATTCAGTGCTTCAGCTTTAATCCAGTGATCGAGTGTAGCCATGGTGCCTGCCGATCATTTGAATCCGAGAAGGCATTATATCGGCAAACAAGGTCCAGTGGCATTCGAGGAGCGTCTGTCCACCAATCCGATTTCAGGGCTCTTTTTTGGTCGTCTTTTTTATCTGGTCGAGATAGTCCGCCCACCAGTTCATCATACGGGTGCGCTCATCCCAGTGTTCGCCGCGCGTATAGGCGCGCCGCACTTCGTTGCGCTCGGCGTGGGCGAGCTGGCGCTCGATGGCGTCGGGATTCCAGAGGCCGCTCTCGTTCAACAGGGTCGAGGCGGTGGCGCGGAAGCCGTGGGCGGTGGCAACGTCACAGGTGAAGCCCAGCCGGCGCAGCGCGCCATTCAAGGTGTTTTCGCTGATAGGCCTATGTCCCGCGCCGATGGCCGGAAAGACAAAGGGCTGGTTGCCGGTCAGGCGGTGCAGGTCGCGCAGGATCGCCAAGGCCTGTGGCGGCAGCGGGACGCGATGCGGGCGACGCATCTTCATGCGTTCAGGCGGAATCGACCATATCCCCTTGTCGAGGTCGAACTCCGGCCACGTCGCCAGCCGTAGCTCGCCCGGCCGGGGGAAAAGCAGAGGCATCAGGCGCAGTGCCGCCGTGCTCGCCGGTTGCCCTGTGTAACCGTCGATCGCCCGAAGCAGCGCGCCAAACTCTTTCGGCGTGGTGACGGCCGCGCGGTGCGTCACCTTCGGGGTTGTCAGAGCGTCGCGCAGGGCGAAGGTGGGGTCGTTCTCGGCGCGTGCGGTGGCGATGGCATAGCGGAACACGGCGCCGAGCGCAGCGCGCATCCGGCGCGCGGTTTCGTGCCGGCCGGTCTCCTCCACCGCCCGCAGGACTTCCAGCAATTCCTTTGCCGTGATCGTGGCGACGTCGCGCTCGCCGAGCACGGGATACGCGAAGCCCAAGAGCCACCGTCGCTTGTTCAGTGTGATATCGGCGAGGCCTTCGCGCTCCAGTTTCGCCACATGCTCTTCAGCAATCGAGCGGAACGTGTTCGCCACCGCCGCCTTGACCTTTTGCCGGGCTTCCTTCTTGACGGCGGAAGGGTCGAGGCCTTCGGCGAGTTGCCGGCGTGCCTCGGTGCGACGCTCGCGGGCTTTGGCAAGCGGGATGTCGGGATAGGCGCCGATGGCCAGCACTTTTTCGCGCCCGCCGATTCGGTATTTCAGGCGCCAGAGCCGCGAGCCGGTTGGGCTCACCAGAAGATAAAGCCCGCCGCCATCCGCCAGCTTAAAGGGCTTGGCGATCGGCTTGGCGCTGCGGATGGCCATTTCCGTGAGAGGCAAGGCGGCGGCCTCAGTTGGGGTTTATCTACGATGCCCCCAGAAATACCCCCAATTGCGCCGGCTTCCAACGGAAAAAGCCGGACCCTCCCGGAACCTATTGGCTCGGGAAGTCCAGCATTTTCAACGTTTTTCGGAAGTCTTCGGACCTTCTAAAAAGGCCTGATGGTGCCCAGGAGAGGACTCGAACCTCCACGGTGTTACCCACACGGACCTGAACCGTGCGCGTCTACCAATTCCGCCACCTGGGCATGTGCCTTGCGGCACGGCGGCGAGAGATAGTCGTGTGGACTCCCTCTTGTCAACGCACCATTCGCGCGAGGGGCAATCAAGCGGTGGAAATCTCTTCGTCCTTCGGCCGGGCCGCTGAGGATTGCGGGCGCTGCTGCACCATCAAGCTGCAGGGTCCGCTGCGGGGTGCAGCGTGCGCGGGCGATGGCGGGCGCCGTGGGAGGCCGCCGGCGGATCTCGCGCTGCCCGCCTTCCTCGTCAGCGTTCCGCGCCCGCCTCGGTCCCCGGTCTCGCCCAAGCCTCGCCCGCCTCCCGGGCCGGCCTCTCGCCCGGTCCTTGCGCTGGCATAAGGGGATCGTCGGCGCGGACGCTGCGTCGCAGGGCTGCGCGGACGCTGGACGCTGCGGCGGCGGCGCGCTAATCGTCGTGGCATGCCAATGCCGGGCCGGGAGACGTCACATGGTCGACACCACAAACGAATTGCCGCTGGAGAGCGAGGCCGCGCTGGTCCGGCGCGCCGCGCCGATGGAGCGGCTGGTGACGGTTTATGGCGGCTCGGGCTTTGTCGGCCGCCATGTGGTGCGGGCGCTGGCGCGGCTCGGCTGGCGGGTGCGCGTCGCGGTGCGCCGGCCGGACCTTGCCGGCCATCTCCAGCCGCTGGGCGCGGTGGGGCAGATCGTCCCTGTGCAGGCCAATCTGCGCTACCCCGCCTCGGTGCTGCGGGCCGCGGAAGGGGCGGAGGTGGTGATCAACCTCGTCGGCGTGCTGCATGAGAGCGGCCGCCAGAGTTTTGAAGCGGTGCACGCCTTCGGCGCGCGGCAGGTGGCGCTGGCGGCGAAAGAGGTCGGCGCGCGGCTGATCCACGCCTCCGCCATCGGCGCCAGCGCCGATTCGGAAGCCTTCTACGCCCGCAGCAAGGCGGCGGGCGAGGCGGCGGCGCTGGAGACGGTGCCGGGCGCCGTAGTCATGCGCCCCTCCATCGTGTTCGGGCCGGAGGATGATTTCTTCAACCGCTTCGCCTCCATGGCACGGTTGTCCCCGGCGCTGCCGCTGATCGGCGGGGGGACAACCCGCTTCCAGCCGGTCTTCGTCGGTGATGTCGCCGAGGCCTTCGCCAAGGCGGTGGACGGAACTGCGGCACCCGGCACCGTTTATGAACTCGGCGGGCCGGAAGTGATGACCTTCAAGCAGCTGATGGAGCTGTTGCTGGCCGAGATCGACCGCAAGCGCCTGCTGGTGCCCATGCCGGCCGGGCTCGCCTCGTTCAACGCCCGTCTGCTCGAAATGCTGCCGAACCCGCTGCTGACCCGCGATCAGGTGCGCTTGCTCGGCTACGACAATGTTGTTTCGGAGGCTGCCAAGGCGGAAGGGCGCACGCTGGAGGGGCTCGGCATCGCGCCCACCGCTCTCGGCGCTATCCTGCCCGGCTATCTCTGGCGCTATCGCAAGGCCGGCCAGTTCTCCCGGCCGGAAGCCGCCTGACCGCTTGACGCTTGCCAAAAGAAAAGCCGCCGACGCGCCCGCGCCGGCGGCTTTTTCATGCGGTCGGGCTATCCCACCAGCGCCAGCGCCACCAGCCCGGCACCGCCCACGCCGATGCGCCACCAGCCGAACGGCGCAAAACCGTGTCGCGAGACGAAGGCGATGAGGCTGCGCACCACCGCCAGCGCGGCGATGAAGGCGGCAACGAAGCCGACCACGATGAGGGCGGTGTCATCGGCGTTCAGCGCGTCGTGGTTCTTGTAGAGGTCATAGGCGAAGGCGCCGGTCATCGTCGGCAAGGCGAGGAAGAACGAGAATTCCGCCGCTGCCGGCTTGCTGGCGCCCAGCAGCAGGCCGCCGACAATGGTGGAGCCCGAGCGCGACACGCCAGGGATCATGGCGAGGCACTGGATGAAGCCGATCTTCAGCGCCAGCTTCGGCGGGAAGGCCATGGCGTCCTCATGCACCGGCTTTATCTTCAGCGTGTCGACCCACAACAGGACGATGCCGCCGAGAATCAGCATCACGCAGATCAGCGAGGGCGTTTCGAACAGCACCTCCTTGATGAAGCCGTGGGCGAAGGCGCCGATCACCGCCGCCGGCAGGAAAGCGATGAGAATGCCGACGACGAAATTGCGCGAGCGCGGGCTCGACGGCAGCGTCAGCAGAACCTTCAGAAACCGCTGGAAATAGACCACGACCAGCGCGAGGATCGCGCCGAGCTGGATGACGACCTCGAACACCTTGCCTTCGCTCTCGAAGCCGAGGAAATGGCCGGCCAGCAGGATGTGGCCGGTGGAGGAAACGGGCAGGAACTCGGTAAAGCCTTCCAGCAGGCCGAGGAAGAAGGCTTCGAGCAAGGTGCCGAATGACATGAGGGCGGATTCCGTGGGAAGAGATGGCCGAAGCGACGCGCGCCGCCCCAGGCAGGAGCGCGCGCATCCTGTCCGCTTCGCCCCGCCCGCGCAACGTGACGCTATGTCAGGCCACGGGGCAGGACAGGGGATGGACCACGGGGCGGGTGCTTGCGGGAATGCCGGTGACAGCGGTGCGCGCAGCGCTTTTGCCCGCCTTGGCAGCGAAAAACGCCGATGCCGGGGAGGGGGCTCCATTTCCGACATGAATCCGCCTCAACTGAGAGGTCCATTTCGAGCCGGTCGGCGTTGTCAGCAAACGGCAGCGTTTGGGAGTTTTCAATGAAAAGTCTGGTTGCGGGCGTCCTGCTGTCGCTGGCGCTTTGCGGTGCCGCGTTCGCGCAGGAACGCGGATTTGTGACAACGAACGTCAATTTGCGGGCCGGGCCCGGCACGGATTATCCCGTTGTCGTGGTGCTGGGCGAGGGCGCTCCGCTCGCCATTTTCGGCTGCCTCGACGACTATAGCTGGTGCGACGTGGCCGTGGACGACATGCGCGGCTGGGTGGCGGCGGCTTATATAGAGGCCGATTATCGCGGCCGTCGGGTCGAGTTCTACGATTATGCGCCGTCGTTCGGCGTGCCCATCGTTGCCTTCAGCTTCAACGATTACTGGGGTCGCTATTACCGCGGCCGGCCCTGGTACGCGACGAATGACCGCTGGTATCGGCCGCGTCCGCCGGGCCCACGCCCGGGCTGGCGCCCGCCGCCTCCGGGCGGGTGGGGGCCCGGTGGTCCGGTCTGGAATGGTCCAGGGCGACCCGGTGGTCCCGGCGGCCCCGGCTGGGGTGGTCCGGGTCGGCCGGGTGGTCCCGGCGGCCCCGGCGGCCCGGGATGGGGTGGTCCCGGCAGGCCCGGTGGTCCCGGCGGGCCGGGTAATCCCGGTGGTCCTGGCCGGCCGGGCGGTCCCGGCGGTCCGGGTTGGGATGGCCCGGGCAGGCCGGGTGGCCCCGGTGGCCCCGGTGGCCCCGGTGGGCCGGGTAATCCCGGTCGTCCGGGCGGTCCCGGTAATCCGGGTGGTCCCGGATGGGGTGGTCCCGGGGGCCCGGGCGGTCCCAATGCCGGCCGTCCTCCGGGTGGTGGCCGTCCCGAGCAGGGTCGTCCTCCCGGCGGTGGCCGTCCCGAGCAGGGTCGTCCCCCCGGCGGTGGTCGTCCCGAGCAGGGTCGTCCTCCCGGTGGCGGCCGTCCCGAGCAGGGCCGTCCTCCCGGTGGCGGCCGTCCCGAGCAGGGTCGTCCCCCCGGTGGTGGTCGTCCCGAGCAGGGCCGTCCTCCCGGCGGTGGCCGTCCCGAGCAGGGTCGTCCCCCCGGTGGTGGCCGTCCCGAGCAGGGTCGTCCGCCGCAGGGCCAGCGTCCGCAGCAGGGGCGTGGCCAGTGCATGCCGGGCGCTCCCGGCTGCAATATCTGACGTCAAGGCGCGCGATGCCCGGGGAACAATGCCGGGCATCGCTGTCGCGCTCTTGAAACAATCGCGCCGCTCCTGTATGGGGTGCGTCCTTCAAGAACCGCCCGGCTACAAGGGCTGCCGTGGCGGTTCGAACGCTCACACTAGATTGGGCCGGACATCCCTTCGGGGAGGCTTCCGCCCGTGGAGATCGAGCCAAATGCCCAAGATGAAGACCAAGTCCGGAGCGAAGAAGCGCTTCAAGCTCTCCGGCACCGGCAAGGTGATGATGGCCCAGGCAGGTAAGCGCCACGGCATGATCAAGCGCACCAACAAGCAGATCCGCGACCAGCGCGGCACCACGGTCATGTCCGAGCGTGATGCCTTCAATGTTCGCAAATTCTTTCTGCCCAACGGCTGACGCCACCCTTAGCCAGTCCCAGGAGAGACTCCCATGGCACGTGTCAAGCGCGGCGTAACTTCTCACGCCAAGCACAAAAAGGTGCTCAAGGCGGCGAAGGGCTATTATGGCCGCCGCAAGAACACCATTCGTATCGCCAAGCAGGCCGTCGAGAAGGCGCAGCAATACGCCTATCGCGACCGTAAGGTTAAGAAGCGTAATTTCCGCGCGCTCTGGATCCAGCGCATCAACGCGGCGACCCGCGAGCTCGGCTTCACCTATGGCCGATTTATCGACGGTCTCAGCAAGGCCGGGATCGAAGTCGACCGCAAGGTGCTCTCGGATATCGCTATCCACGAGCCCGCCGCCTTCGCGGCGCTGGTCGAGCAGGCCAAGGCGGCGCTGGAAAGCGCCGCGACGGACAAGCAGGCCGCCTGATCTTTCGGCAGTGCCGAGACCAAAATTGAGAAGCCCCGCGCGCGAGCGTTGGGGCTTTTCGCGTTCGTGGCCTTGCGTGGTGCATTTACCCGTGGCGACTTTGCGCCTCAATCGGGTCCGGCTATAAGCGCGCCTGACTGCCCCGCTTCACGCCATCATGGCCGGGCCTGGCCCGGCCATCCACGCCTTCCTTCCGCGTCCGCAAGGCGTGGATCCCCGGGCCGACCCCGGGGATGACGTTGCCTAGTACCGAGGATCCACCATGCCCGTTGCCGCCCTTCCCGATCTCGACGCGCTGGAGCGCGAGCTGACCGCCGGCATTGCGGGCGCGGCCGACGAGCCGGCGCTGGAGGCCATCCGCGTTGCCGCGCTCGGCAAGAAGGGCTCGGTTTCCGAGCTGCTGAAGAGCCTGGGCGGCATGAGCCCGGAGGAGCGCAAGAGCGCCGGCCCGGCGATCAACGGCCTGCGCGACCGGCTCAACGAGGCGCTGGGCGCCCGCCGCACGGAGCTGAAGAGCGCCGCGCTGGCAAGGCGGCTGGAGACCGAGCGCGTCGACGTCACGCTCCCCGTGCGCGAGACGCCGACGGAGACGGGCCGCCTGCACCCGATCAGCCAGGTGATCGACGAACTCACCGCCATCTTCGCCGATATGGGCTTCGCGGTGGCGGAAGGGCCCGATATCGAGGACGACTTCCACAATTTCACCGCGCTGAACTTCCCCGAGGGGCACCCCGCGCGCGAGATGCACGACACCTTCTACCTGCCGACCCGCGAGGACGGCTCGCGCCTCGTGCTGCGCACCCACACCTCGCCGGTGCAGGTGCGCACCATGATGTCGAAGAAGCCGCCGATCCGCGTCATCTGCCCGGGCCGGACCTATCGCTCCGACTCGGACCAGACCCACACGCCGATGTTCCACCAGGTCGAGGGCCTCGTCATCGACAAGGGGGCGACGCTGGGCCACCTGAAGTGGATCCTTGAGGAGTTCTGCAAGGCGTTCTTCGAGGTGGACAATGTGAAGATGCGGTTCCGCCCGTCCTTCTTCCCGTTCACCGAGCCGTCCATGGAGGTCGACATCCAGTGCGACCGCTCGCGCCCGGGCGAGATACGCTTCGGCGAGGGCACGGACTGGCTGGAGATTCTCGGCTGCGGCATGGTGCACCCGAATGTGCTGCGCAAGTGCGGGCTGGACCCGGACGAATATCAGGGCTTCGCCTGGGGCATGGGCATCGACCGCATCGCCATGCTGAAATACGGCATGCCGGACCTTCGCGCCTTCTTCGAGGCGGATGTGCGCTGGCTGTCGCATTACGGGTTCCGCCCGCTCGACTTCCCGACGCTGGCGGGAGGGCTGAGCTCATGAGCAAGGCACCCGTCTGGTCGATCGAACGGCTCACCGCGATGGAGACGTCGCAGCTCAAGCAGTTGCTCGCCAACGCGCAGGCGCGCGGCGCCGACGAACTGGCGGCGCTGTGCGAGCAGGTTCTGGCCACGCGCGGCCCGGTGAAGAAGGCGCCGGCATCGTCGTCAACGTCGTCGTCTTCGTCCGGCAGGCGCGCCGCGCGCGATTTCGTCTCGGAGTTCCATTTCGTCTGCGAGAACGACCGCGGCGTCAGCACCGATGGCGAAGGCTTCTTCTGGACTGGCTCCTGGGTCGTGCCGGAAGACGAGATCATCAAGAGCATGCAGGCCGGCGGCAAGCTGGCGCTGCACAGCGCGCGCGCCGAGATGTCTTATCGCCAGGGCAAGATTCTCGACTACCGCAAGAGCGACGGCGACACGGCGAAGAAGCGGAATATCGGGTTCGAATTTCTGGTGGCGGCCGACGACGTGCCCCTAGCCTGGTCCGGCGATGGGACCGGCGAGAAGGGCTATCGCTGGGGCTCCAGCAAATGAACGAGCGGAACGGTAGGGCACTCCCATGAAATTCACCCTCTCCTGGCTGCGCGAGCATCTTTCCGGCGATTACACGCTCGATGACGTGACCGGCGCGCTCAACCGCATCGGGCTGGAAGTGGAAGGCGTCGAGGACAAGGCGGCGAAGCTGCGCGGCTTTTCCATCGCTTATGTCGTCTCGGCCGTTCAGCACCCCAATGCCGACAAGCTGCGCGTGTGCATGGTCGATACCGGCGCCGGTGAGCCTGTGCAGGTGGTGTGCGGCGCGCCGAACGCCCGCACTGGCATGAAGAGCGTGTTCTCCCCGCCCGGCACCTATATTCCCGGCAAGGACATGACGCTCGGCATCGGCACCATTCGCGGCGTCGAGAGCCGGGGCATGCTGTGCTCGGCGGCCGAGCTTGAACTCTCCGAGGACCATGACGGCATTCTCGATTTGCCCGAGGACGCTCCGGTCGGCGCCACTTATGTCGACTGGATCGGCCTCGACGACCCGGTGATCGAGATTGCGGTGACACCGAACCGCGCCGATGCGCTCGGCGTGCACGGCATTGCCCGCGACCTCGCGGCCGCCGGCCTCGGCACGCTGGTGGAGGACGCCATCGCTCCGGTGGCTGGCAGCTTCCCGTGCCCCGTCTCGGTGACGATTGCCGCCGACGCGCCGTGCCCCGCCTTCGCGCTGCGGCTCGTGCGCGGAGTGAAGAACGGCCCCTCGCCGGACTGGCTGCAGGCCAAGCTGCGCGCGGTCGGCCTGCGCCCGATCAACGCGCTGGTCGACGTGACCAACCTGCTGACCCTCGACCAGAACCGGCCGCTGCATGTGTTCGACGCCGCCAAGGTGCAGGGCAGCCTCGTCGTGCGCCGCGCCATCGCGGGCGAAAGCCTGCTCGCGCTCGACGGCAAGACCTATGCGCTTGACGAGACCATGTGCGTCATCGCCGACGACAAGGGTGTCGAATCGCTCGCGGGCGTGATGGGCGGCGAGGAATCCGGCTGCGACGAGGGCACCGTCGACGTGCTGGTCGAATCCGCGCTGTGGGAGCCGATCAACATCGCCCAGACCGGCCGCAAGCTGGGGCTGAACTCCGATGCTCGCTTCCGCTTCGAGCGTGGCATCGACCCCGCCTTCACCCTGCCGGGGCTGGAGATGGCGACGCGGCTCATCCTCGACCTGTGCGGTGGCGAGGCCTCGCAGGTGACACTGGCGGGAGCGATCCCGGACACCACGCGCGTGATCGACTTCCCGCTTGATCTGACCGAGAAGCTCACCGGCCTGGTGGCGAATGAGGAGGAGCAGGTGGCGATCCTGCGCCGACTTGGCTTCACGGTGGAAGGCAATGTCGGCACTGTGCGGGTGACGCCGCCGAGCTGGCGCGGCGACATCGAGGGCAAGGCCGATCTGGTGGAAGAGGTCATCCGCATCGCCGGCCTCGACCGCGTGCCTTCCACGCCCTTCCCGCGCGACGAGACCGCCCGCAAGAGCGTGCTGACCACGCTGCAGCTGCGCACCCGCAAGGGCAAGCGGGCGCTGGCGGCGCGCGGGCTGGTGGAAGCCGTGACCTGGTCCTTCGTGCCCAAGGCACAGGCGGAAGCGTTCGGCGGCGGCCAGCCGGCGCTGGCGCTGGCCAACCCGATTGCCGCCGACCTCTCCGACATGCGCCCGAGCCTGCTGCCGGGCCTCGTGCGCTCCGCGCAGGCCAATGCCGACCGCGGGCAGGGCGACGTCGCGCTGTTCGAGGTGGGGCAGGTGTTCAAGGGCGACCGCCCGCAGGACCAGTTCATCGCCGCGACCGGCGTGCGCCGCGCAACGGCGAAGCCCACCGGGGCCGGCCGGCACTGGTCGGGCAAGGCGGGCGTGGTCGATGCGTTCGACGCCAAGGCCGATGCGCTGGCGCTGCTCGCGGCCTGCGGTGCGCCGGTGGCGAATTTGCAGATTTCCACCGATGCGCCGGCCTGGTTCCACCCCGGCCGTTCCGGCACCTTCCGGCTCGGGCCCAATGTGATCGGCCATTTCGGCGAGTTGCATCCCGCCGCGCTGGAGACGCTGGACGCGGCGGGAGACGGAAAATCGCCGCTGGTGGGCTTCGAGATCCTGCTCGACCGCATTCCCGAGCCGAAGGCCAAGCCGACGCGGGTGAAGCCGCTGCTGGAGCTCTCCGCCTTCCAGCCGGTGGAGCGCGACTTCGCCTTCGTGGTGGCGCGTGGTGTCAGCGCCGGCGATCTGGTTAAGGCCGCCGCCGGCGTCGACCGCAAGCTGATCACCGGGGTGAATGTGTTCGACCTCTATGAAGGCCCTGGGGTCGATGCCGACAAGAAGTCGGTGGCGCTGTCGGTCACGCTGCAGCCGCGTGAGAAGACGCTGACCGATGCCGAGATCGACGCGGTGGCGGGCAGGATCGTCGCGGAAGTGACGAAGAAGACTGGCGCCACGCTGCGCGGCTGACGCGGGGCGCGCAAGGGCTGGAATCCCCGGGCGCGGCCCGGGGTTTCGCGCCTGCGGCTGGAATGACGCGCGCCGTGCGGTGGCTCTATGCCGGGCCGTCCCCGAACAGGCGCAGCGCCCGGGTGGCGGCGGCCTCGCCGGAGGCCCAGGCGCCGGCCAGCGTGCCCCAGCCGCTCACCGGCACATACTCGCCGGCGAGGAAAATCCGGTTCTGCACCGTGTCGGCAAAGACGCGGCGTTGCGCGCCCTGGCCCGGCAGAGCGGCACTGAGCGCCCCCCGGATCAGCGGGTCCTGGCCCCAGCGCGAGACCACCACCTCGGAAATCACGGCCTCTGCGGTGGGGAAGCTTGCCCGCAGCCAGTCGCGCGTCAGCGGCAGTGCCGCCACCTCGCCCTGTTCGGCAATGGTGCGGGCGGGTGCGTCGCCAAAGGTGAGCACGTGCAGGTCGCTGCCATTGATCCGGCCGCGCAGCAAGGCGGGCGGTGCGCTGCCGGCCGCCGTCAGCACGGCCTCATTGGGCTGGAGTGCCAGCGGGTTGCCGGGAAGCAGGAACGCCACCTGTTCCAGATGGCCGGCGGGAATCCCCCGCAGCGCTGCCACCAGGCGTGGCGGCAGCCCGGGATTGAAGCGGATCGCCCCGGCCGCCAGCACCGGCGCGGGCACGGCTAGCACGATGGCGCGGGCGCGGATCGGCGTGCGCTGCCCGCGCAGCGTGACGGCGTGGAAGCGCCCGCCATGCGTGACGAGCGTGACCGGCGCGTCCTTCTGCACGTTCAGCCAGGCGCCGAGCCCCTCCATCAGCGTGCCGATTCCGGCCGGGCTGGTTGTGTCATCAGGCGGGGCATCGCGGCGCGCCAGATCGAGCGCCGAGAGGGTGGCCAGCCGTCGCCCGCAGCCCAGGGGCCCGAGGAACTGCGCCACCGTGGCGGCCCAGGGGCTCGCGGCCGCCGGGGCGGCATTCGTGACGGCGAGGGCGGCGGCGACATCCTTGCCGCCATCGACCGCCGCCAGCATGTCGCGCCGCGCCGTGCCGAGCGCGGCGGTGAAGGCGTCATAGGCGCCCTCGCGCACCTCGCGGCCATGGGCGAACAGCCGGCGCCCGGAGGGCAGGGCGATGAGCGACTGCCCGGCGCCCTGCGCGCTGGTGGCGATCGTGCCCTCGCTGCGGGCGAAGCCGCCAGCGCCGAGATCGACCCTGAGGCCAAAGGCATCGTCGGTACGGGCACGGCCCCCCAGTTTCGCGGAGGCCTCCAGCAGCACATAGGAGCGTTTGGCCTCGGCAATGCGGCGTGCCGCTGCGATGCCGGCCGCGCCGCCGCCGATGATGACGACATCGACATCGCTCGGCCCTGACTGGGCGAGGGCGGGCGCGGGCAACAGCGCGGCGGAAGCGGCGGCGAGGAAATGGCGGCGGTTCAGCGTGCCGGGGAGGCGCGGTCGGGTCATACGGCAAGCACTCAAGCGGTGAAGCGCACAGGCTAGCACGGCCGGCCCAGCGGGCGAAGGCGCCGCCGCTGCTTGATCGGCCCGAGCGTGCCGATGCCGGCTAAACGCTTGCGGCGAATCATGTTTTGTTCGCGGAAGAACGAATCAGGACTCGCGGGCCGTTTCAGGGAGGCAAGGGGGGTGATCGCGCGCCCTTGCACCGTGCCTGGCGTCATCGCCTTGAGAGAGGCGCCCGGGCGCCCTACCTAGGGGCGGTCGCCAGAGGGGGAATTTTGATGCTGCGGGACGCGATCACGGCTTTCGGCCAGACTTTTTCGCCGGCCTATCGGCGGGTACTGCTGCGCTCTGTCGGCCTCGCCATCGGCCTGCTGGTCGCACTGGGCATCGGCGCGCATTACGCGCTGACCTATTTCGTGACGCTGGACCTGCGCTGGGCGGAAATCACCGTCGATATCCTTGCGGCCTTCGGCATCTTCATCGGCGCGATCTTCCTGGTGCCGCCGGTGACCTCGCTGGTCGCCGGGCTGTTCCTCGACGATGTCGCCGCGCAGGTGGAGCGCACCGATTTTCCGCTGGAGCCGGAAGGGCAGGCGCTGCCGATCGGCCGCTCGCTGGTGCTGACGCTGAAGTTCTTCGGCGTGATGCTGGCGGTGAATCTGGTGGCGCTGCTGCTGCTGCTGGTGCCGGGGGTGAACCTCGTCGTGTTCTACGTCGCCAATGGCTATCTGCTCGGGCGCGAATATTTCCAGCTGGCGGCCATGCGCTACCGCAGCGAGGACGAGGTGGCGCTGATGCGCCGGCACCATGGCGTGGCGCTCTTTCTGGGCGGGCTGGTCATTGCGCTCGTGGTGTCGGTGCCGATCCTGAACCTCATTACCCCGGTCTTCGCCACCATCTTCATGGTGCGGCTGCACAAAAGGCTGTCGAGGGCGGGATGAGCCTTCAGGCCGGGGTCTTTTCCGGCCAGCGGCACAGGTCGGCGATCAGGCAGCGCGGGCAATCGGGCTTCAATGCCTTGCAGACATAGCGCCCGTGCAGGATGAGCCAGTGATGAGCGTGCAGCAGGAAGCGCGCGGGAATGATCCGCTCCAGCCCCAGTTCCACCTCCAGCGGCGTCTTGCCGGGCGCCAGCCCGGTGCGGTTGGCGATGCGGAACAGGTGGGTGTCGACCGCGATGGTCGGCAGGCCGAAGGCGATGTTGAGCACGACATTGGCCGTCTTGCGGCCGACGCCGGGCAGGGTTTCCAGCGCCGCGCGGTCGGGCGGCACCTGTCCGCCGTGCTCGGCGATGAGGCGGCGGGAAAGCTCGACGACGTTCTTCGCCTTGCCGCGATAAAGCCCCAGCGTGCGGATGTGCTGCGCCACCCCCTCCTCGCCCAGCGCCACCATGGCCTGCGGCGTCGGCGCGGCCGCGAACAGGCCGCGCGTCGCCTTGTTGACGCCGACATCGGTCGCCTGCGCCGAGAGCACGACGGCGACCAGCAGTGTGTATGGGTCGTGATAGTCGAGCTCGCCCTCTGGCTCCGGGTTGGCGGCCTCGAAGCGGGCGAAGGCGGTGGCGACCTCGTCCGCGCTCCACGGCCGGAAGGCACCGCCAATGGCCGCCGCCGCCGCATTCGCCACCGCGCGACGACGGGCGGGGCGGGTGGCGGCCTGTTCTTCGAGCACCGCCAGGGCGGGACCGGCTTCGGGCGGGCGGGTGCGGGATTTAACGGCCTTCGGCGCGGCGGGAACGGGCGAGCCGGCCTCGGCCGTCGGCCTCGTTCGCGGGCGCGCTCTACGACGCACCGAATCCTTGTCCTCATTCGCCATTTTCGACCTATAATGCGAGGCCATGAGCGCTGCCAATACCGCCCCCCTGAATGAAGGAGTCGGCCTGGACGAGCCGGAACTGTTTTCGGCCCGCTACCAGCCCTATCGTTCGCTCGGCCCGCGCGGCTTCATGGTGGTGATGTGCATCGTCGCCGGCATCAGCTTCGTCTGCGGCGTGGCCTTCCTGATGATGGGCGCATGGCCCGTGTTCGGGCTGTTCGGGCTCGACGTGCTGGCGATCTGGTGGGGATTCCGGGTGAATTTCCGCGCCGCCCGCGCCTGCGAGGAAATCACGGTGACGCCGAGCGTCATCCGGCTGCGCCATGTCGCGGCGGATGGGACCGAGTATCGCGAGGAACTGAACCCGCTCTGGACCCGGCTGACCCGCGACGAGATCGAGGATTTCGGCGTGCAGCGACTGGCGCTTGAGATGCGCGGCCGGCCCTATGTGATCGGCAGTTTCCTGCACACGGCGCAGCGCGAGGAACTGGCGGAGAACCTGTCGCGGGCGCTGGCGCAGGCCAAGCGCGGCGTGGTGCGCGCGGCCGTCTGACGGTTCCGTCGAAATCGGGTGGCCCCGTGCGGACGGGCGTGGTGGGATGGAACCAGCTTGAGGAGAACGCCCGTGCTCGCGCCCAATCTCGACGCCGCCCATCCGCTTGAAATCGCCGCCGCCGACTATGAGATCGTGCGCCGCGCGGTGGAGTATGTGAATCTGCGCTTCCGCGACCAGCCGGAAGTGGAGGAGATCGCCCGCGCTTCCGGTGTCCACCCGCGCGCGCTGACGGAATTGTTCCGTCGCTGGTGCGGGCTGACGCCGAAGGACTTCCTGCAGGCGGTGACGATCGACGCCGCGCGGCGGGTGCTCACCGAATCCGACAATGTGCTGGATGCCGCCTATGAGGTCGGCCTCTCAGGGCCGGGACGGCTGCATGACCTGTTCGTGGTCCATGAATCGATGTCGCCGGGTGAATGGAAGACCGGCGGCGCCGGCCTCGTGGTGCGCTATGGCTTCCATGCCTCGCCCTTCGGCGCGGCGCTGGCCATGGTGACGCCGCGCGGCCTGTGCGGCCTTGCCTTCGCCGACGAGGGCGAGGAGGACGCCGCGCTTGCCGACATGCGCCGGCGCTGGCCGAACGCGCTTTACATCGAGGACCCGGTAGCCACCGCCCCTTATGCGGCGCGCATTTTCGATCGCGGCACCTGGAGCGCGGACGATCCGCTGCGCATCGTCTTCATCGGCACGGATTTCGAGGTGAAGGTGTGGGAGACGCTCATGCGGATCCCGCTTGGCAAGGCCACCACCTATTCCAGCATCGCCCAATCCGTGGAGAAGCCGAAGGCCGCGCGCGCCATCGGCGCGGCGGTGGGCAAGAACCCGATGTCCTTCGTGGTGCCGTGCCATCGCGTGCTCGGCAAGAATGGCGACCTCACCGGCTATCACTGGGGCCTCACCCGCAAGCGCGCCATTCTCGGCTGGGAGGCGGGGCAGCTCTGCAAGGAGTGGGGCGGGCTTTAAGGAGCGCCGGTCGCGCTATCCCCGGCTGGCGGCGCTCATCGGCCGGGGCGTTTCATTGATGGGGAACAGCGCGTCATACGACCAGTTGAACGCGAAGGCGTAGACCAGAAAGAAGCCGGCCAAAGCGAGGTCCATCAGCAGCGCCTCGACGAGCCCGACGCCGAGATACCACGCGACGAAGGGCACCAGCGCCGCCACCAGCCCCGCCTCGAACAGCACGGCATGGAGCACGCGCAGCCCCAGTGTCTTGCGCACCGAGCCACGCCAGCGCGCGAGCGCATGGTCGAAGCCGAGGTTGAACAGGTAGTTCCAGCCGGCGGCGATCAGCGCCGCGCCGGCCCCGACCGCTCCCATCTCCGCCATAGGCACGCCGAACACCCACGCGCCGAGCGGGGTGATGAGCGACAGGGCGATGATCTCGAAGCTGACGACGTGACGAATGCGATCGGCGGTCCCGCGCATGACGGTTTTCCCCTTCATGTCGGGCCGTCCCGAATGGGTTCCCGGGAGGGGGGAAGCCGTCTTCACGCGTCTCATATGGGTCTGCTTCGTCCAAAGGCAAGCTGCCGGGCGGGTGGCCCGACAGCGACGGGCGTTCAGCCGGCGAGGTCGGTGATGCTCTCCACCGTCGAATCCGCCTTCAGCCGGTAGATCACCGGCGCGCCGGTGGCGAGTTCGCGCTTCATGATGGTTTCCGGTGTGTGCTTCTCCAGCACCATGATGAGCGCGCGCAGCGAATTGCCGTGCGCGGCGACCAGCACCCGGTTGCCCTGCAGCACCTTGGGCAGGATCTCGGTGACATAATAGGGCAGGGTGCGGGCCACCGTGTCCTTCAGGCTCTCGCCGCCGGGCGGGGGCACGTCATAGGAGCGGCGCCAGACATGCACCTGCTCCTCGCCCCATTTGGCGCGGGCGTCGTCCTTGTTGAGGCCGGAGAGGTCGCCATAGTCGCGCTCGTTCAGGGCGACGTCCTTGATGACCGGCAGATCGGTCTGGCCGAGCTCATTCAGCGCGAGGTCCAGCGTCTTCTGCGCCCGCGAGAGTTCCGACGTGAAGGCAAGATCGAACTGGTAGCCCTCCGCCTTCAGCCGCGCGCCGGCCCGCGTTGCTTCCTCGACGCCGAGCGCGGTGAGGTCCGGGTCGCGCCAGCCGGTGAACAGATTCTTGAGATTCCACTCGCTCTGGCCGTGGCGCACGAGGACAAGAAGACGTTCGGACATCGGGTCGTTCTCCGGCTGGATCAGAAATCGGTGAGGCCGAGGACATCGGTCATGGAATAGAGGCCGGGCTTGCGTCCGCGCGCCCAGCGGGCGGCGGCGAGCGCGCCACGGGCGAAGACGCCGCGATCCTCGGCCTTGTGGGCGAGTTCGATCCGCTCGCCGGCGCCGGCGAAGATCACATTGTGCTCGCCCACCACGGTGCCGCCGCGCAGCGTGGCGAAGCCGATATCGCCGGAGCGGCGCGGCCCGGTGGTGCCGTGGCGGGTGAAGACGCCGTTCTCCTCCAGCGTCACCCCGCGCCCCTGCGCCGCCGCCTCGCCCAGAAGAAGGGCGGTGCCGGAGGGGGCGTCGATCTTGCGGTTATGGTGCATCTCGACGATCTCGATGTCGAAGCCCTCGTCGAGCGTGCGCGCCACGCGCCGCACCAGCGCCGCCAGAAGGTTCACGCCGAGGCTCATATTGCCCGAGCGGACAAGGGCGGCGTGGCGCGCGGCGGCGGCGATGCGCGCCTCCTCTTCGGCAGAGAAGCCGGTGGTGCCAATGACATGCACGATCCGCGCCTGCGCCGCGAAGGCGGCATAGGCGACGCTGGCGGCGGGAATGGTGAAGTCGATCACCCCGTCGGCGGCGGCGAACAGAGTGAGCGGATCGTCGGACAGCGTCACGCCGAGCGGCGGTAAGCCGGCGAGTTCGCCCGCGTCGCGGCCGAGGAATTCGCTCCCGGGCTGGTCGACGGCGCCGGCGAGCACGAGATCGGGCGCCTCGCTGATGGCGCGCACCAGCACCCGGCCCATACGGCCCGAGGCTCCGACGACGACGAGCCGCATCTGCGTCATGAACGCCAACTCCCTGTTTCCACGCGCGGTATAGCGACGTTCACCCGCCACGAAAAGTACGCTATCGTTTTACATTCTTTGCCGACGGACACCGAGCGGCTTGACGCCCGCGCGGGGCCCCTGTACAGCTCGCGCAACTTTACGAAGGAGCGGCGCCGCAATGCGCAACATTATTACCCTTATCGTAGGACGGCGCGTCGCCGCGGAGTTGGCCTGAAGGCTGCTCCGCCCAACGGTGACGCGCGGAAAATGGCCCCTGACGGGGCCTTTTGATTTTCTGGCCCTCCCTTCGACCATTCCGCTAACGACGCAAATTCTGCAACGACGCAAGAGACGACGAGCGTAGAAGGAAAAAGACCATGATGCGCGAGATGACCGGCGCCGAAATGGTGATGCAGGCCCTGATCGATCAGGGCGTCGAGCACATGTTCGGCTATCCCGGCGGCGCGGTGCTGCCGATCTATGACGCCATGTTCCACCAGAACCAGGTGAAGCACATTCTCGTGCGGCACGAGCAGGGCGCGGTGCACATGGCGGAGGGCTATGCCCGCTCCTCCGGCAAGGTCGGCGTGGTGCTCGTCACCTCCGGCCCCGGTGCCACCAATGCCGTGACCGGCCTGACCGATGCGCTGCTGGATTCCATCCCGCTCGTCTGCATCACCGGCCAGGTGCCTACCCACCTCATCGGCTCGGACGCCTTCCAGGAGTGCGACACGGTCGGCATCACCCGGCCCTGCACCAAGCACAACTACCTCGTCCGCGATATCAACGACCTCGCCCGCGTCATGCACGAGGCGTTCTATGTGGCGCAGAACGGGCGCCCGGGTCCCGTCGTCGTCGACATCCCGAAGGACGTGCAGTTCGCCAAGGGCATGTATGTCGGGCCGGAGAACATCCAGCACCGTACCTACCAGCCGCGCCTGAAGGGCGACCCGGAAAAGATCAAGACCGCCGTCGAGATGCTGGCCAAGGCCAGGCGACCGATCCTTTATACCGGCGGTGGCGTCATCAATTCCGGCCCCGAGGCCAGCCGCCTGCTGCGCGAATTCGCCCGGCTGTCCGGCTATCCCGTCACCTCGACGCTGATGGGGCTCGGCGCCTTCCCGGCCTCGGACCGGCAGTGGCTGGGCATGCTGGGCATGCACGGCACCTATGAGGCCAACATGGCGATGCATGATTGCGACGTCATGGTGTGCATCGGCGCGCGCTTCGACGACCGCATCACCGGCCGGCTCGATGCCTTCTCACCGGATTCCAAGAAGATCCACATCGACATCGACCCGTCCTCGATCAACAAGAACGTCAAGGTCGACCTGCCGATCATCGGCGATGTGAAGCATGTGCTCGAAGACATGCTCACTGTCTGGCGCGGCATGAAGGCCGAGCCGGACCGGCGCGCGCTTGCCGGCTGGTGGAGCCAGATCGACAAGTGGCGCGCCCGCAAGTCGCTGGCCTTCACGACCTCCGACCGCATCATCAAGCCGCAGCAGGCGGTCAAGGCACTGTACGACCAGGTGAAGGACAAGGACGTCTACATCACCACCGAAGTCGGCCAGCACCAGATGTGGGCGGCGCAGCACTTCCACTTCGAGCAGCCCAACCGCTGGATGACGTCCGGTGGCCTCGGCACCATGGGCTATGGCCTGCCGGCGGCGATCGGCGTGCAGGTGGCCCATCCCGACAGCCTCGTCATCGACATTGCCGGCGAGGCCTCGATCCAGATGTGCCTGCAGGAAATGTCGACCGCGCTGCAGTTCGACCTGCCGGTGAAGATCTTCGTGCTCAACAACGAATATATGGGCATGGTGCGCCAGTGGCAGGACCTGCTGCATGGCGGGCGCTACTCGCATTCCTATTCGGAATCGTTGCCGGACTTCGTGAAGCTGGCGGAAGCCTATGGCGGCGTCGGCATCCGCTGCTCTAACCCGGCCGATCTCGACGGCGCGATCCACGAGATGATCAACGTCAACCGCCCGGTGCTGTTCGACTGCCTGGTCGACAAGACCGAGAACGTGCTGCCGATGATCCCCTCGGGCAAGCCGCACAACGAGATGATCATGCCCGATCATCCCGAGGCGCTGGACGACGCCATCGACGAGGAAGGCAAGATGCTGGTGTGACGCGGGTTTTCGCCGCGTTCGCCTCCCTCCCTCATCCCCGGGCCTGGCCCGGGGACCCAGCGGTGCGGTGCCGTGCCGACGCCTGGGCGGCCGGGTCAAGCCCGGCCATGAGGGCCGATGGATGTTCCGCTTTCAAGTAGCCCTTTTCAGAGTGCCCCCATGCCTCCCGTCATCGAGCCTGCCGAGCGCCACACCCTTTCCATGCTGGTCGACAACGAGCCGGGCGTTCTCGCCCGCATCGTCGGCTTGTTCTCCGGGCGCGGCTACAACATCGACAGCCTGACCGTTTCCGAGGTCAGCCACGCCTCGCACCTCTCGCGCATCACTGTGGTGACGACGGGCGCACCGCCGATCATCGAGCAGATCAAGAGCCAGCTCGACCGGCTGGTGCCGGTTCACCGTGTTGTCGACCTCACCGTGGTCGGCAAGGCGGTGGAGCGCGAGCTGGCTCTCATCAAGGTGCGCGGAAAGGGCGAACTGCGCCAGGAGGCGCTGCTGATCGCCGACAGTTTCCGCGCCCGCACGGTGGACACGACGCTGGAGAGCTTTGTGTTCGAGATTACCGGCAAGCCGGAGAAGATCGACCAGTTCGTCTCGCTGCTGGAGCCGCTCGGCCTTGTCGAGGTCTCGCGCACCGGTGTCGCCGCCATCGGCCGCGGCGCCGAGGGCATGTGAAGACAGGGCGCGGCGGCGCCGATCGCCGCGCCGCCGGGCGCTTCAGCCCGCGAAACCGCCGGCCTTCAGGAAGGCGTGCTCTTCCTCCGACATGTCGCGCCCCAGCACCGGGTTGCGGTGCGGAAAACGGCCGAAATCGCGGATGATGTCGTGATGGACGACGGCATGATGCACGCCCTCCTCGTCCCCCGCCGCTTCGCACAGCGCAATGCAGCGCTGCTGGTCCGCCAGTTCCTCCGAATGCATGAACGGCACGTAGTAAAAGCGCCGTTCCGGTAGCTCGAAGGCACGGTCGAACCCGCGCGCGATGGCGGCCTCCGCCACCTTGAGGGCCTGCGCGTCGGTGGCGAAGGCCTGTGGCGAGCCGCGGAACAGGTTGCGCGGGAACTGGTCGAGCAGCAGGATCAGGCCATAGCAGCCCTCGGCCGTTTCCTCCCACGCTCCTAGCGCACCGGCGGCGGCGGCCTCATAGGCGTGGAGGAAGCGGGCACGGATGGCGGCGTCGAAGGCGTCGTCCTTCTCGAACCAGCGTTCCGGCCCGGCGTCGCGCCAGAAGCCGATAATCTCGGCGGCAGTGGGCTGGCTCATCGCAGGTCTCCCTTTTGCTGTCGGTGCCCCGACATAATGGCGCGGCAGCGAAAGTCGAGCCCCGTTCGGTGGCGATGCCGCACTGCACCCTCCGCTCTTGGCCTCAGCGCGGAAGGCATGTGAAGATGCCGCTTTCGCGGGTGCTTCGCGGCGCCTTGCGTCGCCGCCTCGCCAGAGCGAGGGGAACGCGACATCGTGAGCGAGAGTGCAGGCGTGGTGCCGGCGGCCGGCACGGGCAAACCCTTCTGGTTGCAGGCGGCGCCGGTTCTCTTCCTGTTGCTCTGGTCGGGCGGCTTTGCCGTCGGCAAGATCGGCATCCTGTCCACCGGCCCCTTCACCCTGCTGGCAATGCGCTATGGGCTGGTGCTGGTGGTGCTGCTGCCGCTGCTGGCCTGGTTCCGTCCGGCCCTGCCGCGCACGGGACGGGAATGGCTGAACCTCTTCGTTGTCGGCTTCCTGATCCAGGTCCTGTATTTCGACCTGAGCTATTTCGCGTTCCGCCATGGCATCTCGGCGGGGGCGCTGGCGCTGATCGTCTCCATGCAGCCCATCGTGGTCGGCCTCGCCGCGCCGGTTTTCGCTGGCGAGCGGGTCGGCCTGTTGCGCTGGGGCGGGCTACTGCTCGGGCTTGCCGGTGCGGGGCTGGTGATCGTCTCGCGCGCCGCCATCGAGGTCACTTCGCCCGGCGTCATCCTGCTGGCGGTGGGGGCGTTGCTCGCCATGTCCACGGCCTCGCTCTACGAGAAGCGTCACGGCATCGCCCAGCACCCGCTGGTCACGAACTGCGTGCAGTATGCCGTCGGCTTCGTGTTCACGCTTCCGCTCGCCCTGATGCTCGATGACGGGCATGTCGAATGGTCGGTCTCCTTCGTGGCGGCGCTGGCCTATCTGGTCATCGGCAATTCGCTCATCGCCATTTCGCTCTACCTCGCCATGATCCGCGCCGGCGAGGTGTCGAAGGTTTCCGCGCTTTTCTTCCTGGTGCCGCCCTGCTCGGCGCTGATCGCGTTTTTGCTTCTCGGCGAGGCGATGCCGCCGCTCGCCTGGGCAGGCATGGCTCTGGCCGCCTCCGGTGTCGCGCTGGCTTCGGCGCAGCCCCTGACATGGCGGGCCCGCCTCGCCGCCCTTCGCCGCCGCTGACGTCGACAGGGCCCGGCCACTTGCGGAGCGGCATGGGCTGCTATAGGAGAACCGTAACGTACGGTACGGACTTTTCTCCGCCATGACGATGCCCGCCGACCCGCAGGACGAGACGTTGACGGAGCGCCAGCAGGCGGTCCTCGACGCCGTGCTGGCGCTGATGGTGGAGCAGGGCGGCGAGCTGACCATGAATGCGGTGGCGCGCCGCGCCTCATGCTCCAAGGAAAGCCTGTACAAATGGTTCGGCGACCGTGACGGGCTTCTGACCGCGACCGTGCGCTGGCAGGCCTCCAAGGTCCGCGCCGGCAACTACGACCGCACGAAACTCGACGCCCTCGCGTTGCGTGACAGCCTGACCCGCTTCGCCACCAACTGGCTCGGCGTGATCTCCAGCCCCACCTCGATCGCGCTGAACCGCTTCGCCATCGCCCAGGCCGAGACGGGCGGGGGCAAGCTCGGCGCGATCATGCTGGCCAATGGCCGCTTCGCCATCGGCGCCCGGCTGAAGCCGGTGCTCGACGCCGGGCGCGAGGCCGGGCTGATCGCCTTCGACGACACCGAGACCGCCTTCCGCAGCTTCATCGGGCTGGTGGGGCGCGACGTGCAGATCAGGCTGCTGCTCGGCGACACGCTGGTGCTGACGCCCGCCGATATCGAGCGGGACGCGGCGCGGGCCACCGAGCAGTTCCTCGCTCTCTACGGCAGGGCCAACCCCATGCCGGCCTCCCAAAAAACCAACGCATGACAAAGGAGACACCCATGCGCGTTTATTACGACCGCGACGCCGACGTGAACCTGATCAAGGGCAAGAAGGTCGCCATCATCGGCTATGGCTCGCAAGGCCGCGCCCATGCGCTGAACCTCAAGGAATCCGGCGTCAAGGAGATCGCCGTCGGCCTGAAGCCCGGCTCGGCGACCGCCAAGAAGGTCGAGGCTGACGGCCTCAAGGTGATGACCGTCGCCGAGGTCGCCAAATGGGCCGACCTGATGATGATGGCCACCCCGGACGAGTTGCAGGCCGACATCTACCGCGACGAGATCGCCCCCAACATCCGCGACGGCGCCGCCATCGCCTTCGCCCACGGCCTCAACGTGCATTTCGGCCTGATCGAGCCCAAGGCCAGCGTCGACGTGGTGATGATCGCCCCCAAGGGCCCCGGCCACACCGTGCGCGGCGAATACCAGAAGGGCGGCGGCGTGCCGTGCCTCGTGGCCGTGCACCAGGACGCCTCGGGCAACGCGCTCGACCTCGGCCTCTCCTACGCCTGCGGCGTCGGCGGCGGTCGCTCGGGCATCATCGAGACCACCTTCAAGGAAGAGTGCGAGACCGACCTGTTCGGCGAGCAGGTGGTGCTGTGCGGCGGCCTCGTGGAGTTGATCCGCGCCGGCTTCGAGACGCTGGTGGAAGCCGGCTACGCCCCGGAAATGGCCTATTTCGAGTGCCTGCACGAGGTGAAGCTGATCGTCGACCTCATCTATGAGGGCGGCATCGCCAACATGAACTACTCGATCTCCAACACCGCCGAATGGGGCGAATACGTCTCCGGCCCGCGCATCATCACCGCCGAGACCAAGGCCGAGATGAAGCGCGTGCTCACCGACATCCAGACCGGCAAGTTCACCTCCGACTGGATGCAGGAATACAAGGCCGGTGCCTCGCGCTTCAAGGGCATCCGCCGCATGAACGACAGCCATCAGATCGAGCAGGTCGGCGAAAAGCTGCGCGGCATGATGCCGTGGATCGGCGCGAACAAGCTGGTCGACAAGGCGAAGAACTGAGGTCAAGCGGGAAACCGCTTTCCACAGGTCTTCCACAGGTAACCAACAGAGCTATCCGCTATTCGCCCACAGGCTTTCCGGACCTCCGCTATCTTGACCGTCAACGGTTTGCGGAGGCCCGGATGGGCGAGACGGACGATTTCGAGTGGGACGACGACAAGGACGCGGCAAACCGTGCCAAGCACGGTTTGCCGCTCCGCCTCGGCGAGTTCATCTTCGATGGGCGCCTGCGCTTGGAGCCGTCCTTCCCGCGAATGGTCTCCGGCGAGCCGCGCTATGTCGCCATGGCCGATCTCGCCGGGCGTGTGATACTCTGCGTGTATGTCTGGAGAGGGCGCCGTGGGCGCCTTATATCGGTGAGACGTGCACATCGGAGCGAGAGACGTGTCTTCGCACAAGCCATCGAAGGAAGCTGAACGGCTTTTGCAGGCGTTCGACTGGTCAAAGGTCGATGCGCTGACGGATGATCAGATCATCGAGGCTGCAAAGGCGGACCCCGATAGCGTCATGCCCACGGAGGCCGAACTCGCCGAGTTCGATCTAGTGCTTCCCGCCAAGGCGCGGCGGGAGATGGCGCAGGCCAAGGCGCCGCGGGCGGGCGACGGAGACGACGATTCCGACCGCAACAACCCGCCCAAGGAAGCCGCCGAATAGGCGCCACCCCGCCCGCCCCTCAGTAGCCCAGCGCCTTCATCGCCGCCGCGCTGGGGGCGAGCAGGAGGAAGGCCCACGCCATGGCGGAGGCGATATTGGCGATCTGAAATTTCAGGTTCGGCATGGCGAACATGCCGGCGATAAGCGGGATGAACGCCCGCAGCGGGCCGAAGAAGCGGCCGATGAACACGCTCCATATCCCGTAGCGCAGGAAGAAGCGCTCACCGCGCGCCATGAGATCGGGGAAATTGCGCAGCGGCCAGACGCGGGGCGCGCGGTCCTTCAGATGATAGCCGATGGCATAGGAGATGGCATCGCCCAGAATGGCGCCGAGGGTGGCTGCCAGCCAGACCGGCAGGAACGGCGCGCCGCCCGCCGCGATCAGCGCCCCGAGCCCGACGAGCACGAAGGTGGCGGGAAAGAACAGCGACACCACCACCAGCGATTCGCCGAAGGCGAGGATGAAGGCGATCCACGGCGCCCAGTGCGCGTGCGTCTCGACGAAATCCAGTACCTGCCTTGCATAGACTTCCAGCCCCATCAGTGCGTCGCCTTCACAGCCGGTCGCGCAGGGCGAAATAGCTCATGCCGGCCACCAGCAGCGGCCACCGCATCAGCGGCCCGCCAGGGAAGGCCGGCACCGGCAGGCGCGCCAGCAGGTCGAACTCGCCGAGCTGACCCTTGACCGCGTGCGCCAGCAGCTTGCCGAAATAGGGCGCCAGCATCACCCCCTGCCCGGAATAGCCGGCGGCGGTGAGCACGCGGGGCGAGAGCTTTCGCACGAAGGGCAGGCGGGTCATGGTGATGCCGAGAACACCGCCCCAGCCATAGTCGATGGGCACATCGGCAAGCTGGGGGAAGATTTTCAGCATATAGGGGCGCACGAACTCCCCGGGATTGGGCCGCAGCCCGCGCCGGTAGCTCTCGCCGCCGCCGAACAGCAAGCGACCGTCGCGCGACAGTCGGTAATAATTGACCACGAAGCGGGTGTCGGCCACCGCCGCGTCGTTGGCGATGATCTCCTTCGCCCGCTCCCCGAGCGGGGCGGTGGCGGCGATGTAGTTGCAGATCGGCATGACATGGGTGTCGACGCGCCGGTCGAGCCCGTCCTGCAGCCCGTCGCCGCATTCCAGAACCCAGTCCGCCTCCACCGAGCCGGCGGCGGTGACGACCCGGACCTTCGCCCCCTCCTCGATACGCAGGGCGCGCGATTGCTCGAACAGCCGGGCGCCGGCCCGCCGGGCGGCCTCGGCGAGGCCGAGCGCGAAGTTAAGCGGGTGCAGGTGCCCGCCGCCATGGTCGATCATGCCGCCGTGATAGACGTCGGAGCCGACCATTTCGCGCAGTTCCTCGCGGGTCAGCGGCGCGGCGTGGGGGTAGTCGTAAACGTCGCGCAGATTGCGGGCATAGGCGTGGCTGTGGGCGACATAGCCCGGCTTGTGGTCGGCTTCGATGAGCCCCGGCCGCAGGTCGCAATCGATGGCGTGGCGTTTGATGAGATCGTGAAGCAGCGCCTTGGCGTCTTCGGCCAGTCGCCAGAGCGCCTTGGCGTCGTCGAGGCCGACACGCGCCTCCAGCCAGTCCTGATCGCGCCGCTGGCCGCTGTGGATCTGCCCGCCATTTCGGCCGGAGGCGCCGGAGCCGACGCGCCCGGCTTCCAGCAGCACCACATCAAGCCCGGCTTCGGCCATGTGCAGCGCCGCCGACAGCCCGGTATAGCCGCCGCCGATGACGCAGACATCCGCCCGCGCCCCGCCCTGCAGCGGAGGCAGCGGGGAGGAGCGGTTCGCCGTGGCGGCGTACCAGCTTTGGGGATGGTCGATCTCAGACGCCATGCTCACTCAACTCCAGCCGCCCGTTCAGCGCCGCGCGAACAGGCGCTCTATATCGGCAAGCGCCAGCGTGACGAAGGTCGGCCGGCCATGATTGCACTGGGCGGCGTTGGGCGTCTCTTCCATTTCGCGCAGCAGGGCGTTCATCTCTTCCACCCGCAGCCGGCGGCCGGCGCGCACCGAACCGTGGCAGGCCATGGTGGCGGCGATATGGAGAAGCCGGCGCTCCAGCGGCAGCGCGTCGTCCCATTCCGCCGCGTGCTCGGCCAGTTCGCGCAGCAGGGCGGTGATGTCGGCACCACCCAGCAGTGCCGGCACCTCGCGCACCAGCAGCGCGCCGGCCCCGAAGGGCTCGACGACGAGGCCGAGCTTTTCCAGCGCCGGCGCCCGCTCCGCCAGCCGTGCCGCCTCGGACGGGTCAAGCTCGACCACGAGAGGCACCAGCAGCATCTGCCGGGCGAGGCCGTCGCGCGCCATCGCCGCCTTCAGCTTCTCATAGACGATGCGCTCATGGGCGGCGTGCTGGTCGATCACCACGACGCCGTCGCTGGTCTGGGCGATGATGTAGGTCTCGTGAAGCTGCGCCCGGGCGGCACCGAGCGGGCGCTCCAGCGCCTCCGGCGCGGCGGGGGCGGCATTGGCGCGGGCGTCGGCGCCCGGCGCGAGGCCAAGGCCGAGCCCGCCCTCGGGGGCATCGAAATGGAAACGCGCCGGCGCCTCCCGAAAGCCCGTGCCGGCCTCAGCCGGCCGAGTGCCGGCAAGGCCCTCCGGCGCCGCCCAGGAGCGCGTCCAGTCGTGATTCCCCGGCCGCGCCTCGGGCCGGAAGCTGGTGTCAAAATCGCGTCGGGCGAACTGCGCCAGCCGGTCGGCGGCGGTGGAGGTGGTGCGTGGTGCCCCTGATGTGAGCGCGTCGGTGAGCGTGCGGAAGATCAGCGCGCGGATGTTGCCAGCGTCGCGGAAGCGCACCTCGGTCTTGGCGGGATGCACGTTCACGTCGACTTCGCGCGGGTCGAGGTCGATAAACAGCGCCGTCACCGGGTGCCGGTCGGAGGGCAGCAGGTCGGAATACGCGGCGCGGATGGCACCGATCAGCACCTTGTCGCGTACCGGGCGGCCGTTGACGAAGAGGTATTGCGACAGCGAATTGGCCTTGGAATAGGTCGGCAGGCCGGCAAGGCCCGACAGCCGCGCTCCCTCGCGCAGCCCCTCGACATCGAGCGCGTTGCCGCCGGCCTCCTGCCCCAGCACGTCGGCGATGCGGGCGCGCTGCCCGGCTGGGTCGCGCGACCGGGCTGGCCAGGTGAGCGGAGGACGGTCATCGGCGATCAGCGTGAAGCCGACCTCCGGCCGGGCGAGCGCCAGGCGCTTGACCGTGTCGATCGCTGCCGCCGTCTCGGCGCGCTCGGATTTGAGAAACTTCAGCCGCGCCGGGGTGGCGAAGAACAGGTCGCGCACCTCCACCCGTGTGCCGAAGCCGAGCGCGGCCGGGCGCACCGGGGCTTTCGCGCCGCCCTCGACCCGGATCTCGAATGCGCTTTCGGCCTCGCGCGGCCGGCTGGTGATGGCGAGCCGTGCCACCGCGCCGATGGAGGGCAGCGCCTCCCCGCGAAAGCCCAGCGTGTGGATGGCGAGCAGGTCCTCGCTGTCGAGCTTGGAGGTGGCGTGGCGCTCCACCGCCAGCGCCAGCTCGTCGGCGTTCATGCCGCAGCCATCGTCGGTGACGCGCAGCAGCCGCCGGCCGCCGCCGTCGATGACGATTTCGACCCGCGTGGCGCCGGCGTCGAGTGCGTTTTCGACGATCTCCTTCAGAGCTGCCGCCGGACGCTCGACCACCTCGCCCGCGGCGATGCGGTCGACGAGGGTGGAAGGCAGAAGGCGCAGCGGCATGGTGGGTCCGGGCAGGGTCCGATTCGGGGGCTCGGCCGCGAGTATAGCCGACGGCGACGCGGCTTCACGAATCGGGAAAGCCGAGCCAGGGCTCGATGCGCTCCCAGGTCTGGTCCATCGCCCATGCCGGGAAGAAAGGTATGGGGAAATGGCCGTAGAACAGCGACATCTGCCATTCGGCCGGTTCCTCGCCGGCCTTGGCGATGCTGGCGAGATACAAAGCGGAGGCGATGCCGGAGCGGTCGGCGCCGCCGCGGCAGTGCACCAGAATAGGCTTGGGCGAGCGGCGCATGAGGGCGATCAGCGCCTCCACCTGGGGCTGGGTCAGCTCGCGCCCGGCCGAGAGCTGGAAGTCGACATGGGTGATGCCGAGCGCCCGGCTCGTCGCCACTTCGCGCTGATACCAGGGTTTGGAGGAGGGCCCGCGCAGGTTGATCACCGTGGCGATGCCATATTCCGCCTTGAGGCCAGCCAATTGGTCAGCGTCAATCTGCGCCGAACGGTAAAGCTCGTCGGCGACCACCGTGTGGAAATTGCCGACAAGCTGCTCGATACCGAGAAAGCCGCCGAGCAGGACAAGCACGCCGAGCAGACTCCAGCCGAGGCCGCGCCGAATGTGCCGCGACAGCGGGCGGCGGGCGTCGGCGGGCGGGCCCATATCGGCCGGCAAGGTCATGTTGGTGGTACCGGGTGGCGGAGACGTCGGTCGTACCGCCGCATCGTGTCACAAATCAGCCCTCCGCTGCCGCCATGCGCTCGGCCTTCTGGCGCTCGATTTCCTGACGCTTGGTCATGATCGAGACGAAGATCACCACCACCGTGACGATGGCGATGAGGATGGTGCAGGCGGCGTTGATTTCCGGGGTCACGCCGAGCCGGACCTGGCTGTAGATCCGCATCGGCAATGTGGTGGCGCCCGGCCCGGTGGTGAAGCTGGCGATAACCAGATCGTCCAGCGAGAGGGTGAAGGCCAGCATCCAGCCTGAAATTACCGCCGGCAGGATGATCGGCAGCGTCACCACGAAGAAGGTCTTGAAGGGCGGGCAGCCGAGATCGAGCGCGGCTTCCTCCAGCGAGCGGTCGAAGGTGACGAGGCGCGACTGCACCACCACCGAGACGAAGCACAGAGTGAAGGTGATGTGCGCCAGCGTGATGGTCCAGAAGCCGCGATCCAGCCCGATGGCGACGAAGAGCAGCAGCAGCGACAGGCCGGTGATGACTTCCGGCATGACCAGCGGGGCGTAGACCATGCCGGAGAACAACGTGCGGCCGGTGAAGCGTCCATAGCGGGTGAGGGTGATGGCCGCCAGCGTGCCGAGCACGGTGGCGACGGTGGCCGTGAGGAAGGCGACGCGCAGCGTCACCCAGGCGGCGTCCAGCAATTGCTGGTTCTGGAACAGTTGCCAGTACCAGTGGGTGGAGAAGCCGGCCCACACCGTCACCATCCGCGAGGCGTTGAACGAGTAGATCACCAGCAGGATGATGGGGATGTAGAGGAAGGCGAACCCCAGCGCGATGGAACTGACGTTGAACCAGGAGAGTCCCTTGCGCATCAGCGTCTCTCCATCTCGCGGGCCTGCAGGTTCTGATAGAAGACGATCGGGATCACCAGCACCATCAGCAGCAGCACCGCCACCGCCGAGGACACGGTCCAGGAGCGGTTCACCGAGAATTCGGTCCACAGCACCTTGCCGATCATCAGCGTGTCCGAGCCGCCCAGCAGGTCGGGGATGACGAACTCGCCCACCGCCGGGATGAAGCACAGCAGGCAGCCGGCGAAGACTCCCGGCAGCGAGAGCGGCCAGGTGATCTTCCAGAACGCCGCGAAGGGCGGGCAGCCGAGATCGGCGGCGGCCTCAAGCAGCGTCTCGTCCATCTTCTCCAGCGCTGCGTAGAGCGGCAGGATCATGAAGGGCAGATAGGAATAAACGATGCCGATATAGACCGCCGTGTCGGTGTTGAGGATCTGCAGCGGCGCGTCGCGGTTGACGATACCGAGCGCGAACAGCAGCTGGTTGAGCAGCCCCTCGGGCGAAAGGATGCCGATCCAGGCATAGACGCGGATCAGGAACGAGGTCCAGAACGGCAGGATCACCAGCATCAGCAGCGTCGGGCGGATCGATTTCGGCGCCCGCGCCATGCCATAGGCGATGGGGTAGCCGACCAGCAGCAGCAGGATGGTGGAGATGCCGGCGATCCACAGGCTCGAGCCATAGGCCTCGATGAACTCATTGTCCCACGAGAGCACATAGCCGTAATTCTCGAAGGAGAGCTCGGCGAAGTTCTCCCGGAACAGCGCCCAGCCCCCCGACAGGTCGAAGGTCGGGAGGTAAGGCGGCTGCGCGATGGCGTCCTGCGACAGGCTGATCTTGAAGACGATCAGGAACGGGACGAGGAACAGCGCCAGCAGCCACAGATAAGGAACGGCGAGGACCAGCCATCGCCCAGTCGCCTTGCTTGCCATGGAGGTCTCCTCAGCTCGTCAGGACCACGCCGGCATCGGGCGAGAAGTACACATAGACCTTGTCGTCCCAGGTGATGGGGCGCTCGACCATGCGGGTGAGGTTGGGCTTGGCGGCCTTGACCCGGGCGCCGCCGGGCAGCTCGACATGGTAGATCGACAGGTCGCCGAGATAGCCGATGTCCCAGATCTCGCCCTGGAGGCAGTTGACGTTCGGGTCGGCCGGAGCGTCGAATTCGACCCGCATCTTTTCCGGCCGCAGAGCGATGGCGACGCTGTCGCCCGGCTTGGCCGGGCAGTCCTGCGCGATGCGGAAGCGCCGCTCCGGCGCCGCCAGCGGGCGCAGCGTGATCATGCCCGGTTCGACCGCCTCGACCGTGGCGTCGAGAATGTTCACGTCGCCGACGAAATCGGCGACGTAGCGGGAATTGGGGTGCTCGTAGATCACCGCCGGCTGGTCGACCTGCACCAGCCTGCCCTGGTTCATCACCGCGATGCGGTCGGCCACCGTCATCGCCTCTTCCTGGTCGTGGGTGACGATCAGGAAGGTCATGCCGAGCTCCATCTGGATGTCCATGAGCTCGAACTGCGTCTCCTCGCGCAGCTTCTTGTCGAGCGCGCCGAGCGGCTCGTCGAGCAGCAGCACCTTGGGCCGCTTGGCCAGCGAGCGGGCCAGCGCCACGCGCTGGCGCTGGCCGCCGGAAAGCTGGTGCGGCTTGCGCTTGCCGAACTTCTCCAGCTTCACCAGCTTGAGCATCTCCTCGACGCGGGCATTGACCGCGCCCTTCTCCATGCGGTCCTGCCGCAGGCCGAAGGCGATGTTGTCCCAGACGGTCATGTGCGGGAACAGCGCATAGGACTGGAACATCATGTTGGTCTGCCGCTTGTAGGGCGGCGTGCCGACGAGGTCCTGCCCGGCGAGCAGGATCTGGCCCTCGGTCGGGTCCTCAAAGCCGGCAAGCATGCGCATGAGCGTGGTCTTGCCGCAGCCGGACGGGCCAAGCAGGGCGAAGAATTCGCGCTCATAAATGTCGAGGGAGAGGTTGTCGACGGCCACGAACTCGCCGAAGCGCTTGGTGACGTTCTTGTACTGGATCAGCGGGACGGCCTGCGGGTCGTTCCAGGGAGCGAAAGAGCGGCGGATGCCGCCAATGGTCTTCTGCGTCTTCTCGGTGACGCCGGTGTTCATGCTGACTGACCCCGTTCCCCCGCCGCCCATGTCGGCCGGTAGACGCTAACCGGCTTCGGGCGGCGGCTCAACGGCACAATGCGAACATTTTTACCATGCCTTGAAAGGCGGCGATGGCGGCTTCGCCTTGACGGCCATAAGCGGGGCGTGATTGCCTCTGGCGGCGCAGAAAGCGCATCAGGAAGGCAATCATGGCCAAGAAGAAGCGTTCCGACAAGGACGCGGTCGACAATCCCCGCGGTGTGGCGTCCCTCGCCGAGGCGAAGGCGTGGATGGGCGCGCGGGGCATCACCGAGATCGAATGCGCCGTCCCGGATCTTGCCGGGGTGGGGCGCGGCAAGATCATGCCGGTGTCCAAGTTCCTGTCCGGCCCGACGATGAACCTGCCGCTCAGCGTGTTTTTCCAGACCATCTCCGGCGACTACCCGCCCTATGACAACCTCGTCGATTCGGTGGTGGTGGACAGCGATCTGGTGATGGAGCCGGATTTCTCGACGCTGGCCATCGTGCCTTGGGCGCAGGACCCTACCGCTCAGATCATCCACGACGCCTATCACCGCGACGGCCGCCCGGTGGAGCTCGCCCCCCGGCAGGTGCTGAAGAACGTGGTCGACCTCTACGCCAAGAAGGGCTGGAAAGCCGTGGTGGCGCCGGAGATCGAGTTCTACCTGGTCGAGCCGAACATCGACGCCGACTACCCGCTCAAGCCGCCGATCGGGCGCTCGGGCCGGCCGGAAATCGGCCGCCAGTCCTATTCGATCCAGGCGGTGAACGAGTTCGATGCCCTGTTCGAGGACATGTACGACTATTCCGAAGCGCAGGGCCTGGAGATCGACACGCTGATCCACGAGGACGGCGCGGCACAGATGGAAATCAACCTGCTGCACGGCGACCCCATCGTGCTCGCCGACCAGGTGTACCTGTTCAAGCGGACGATCCGCGAGGCAGCGCTGCAGCACAAGATCTACGCCACCTTCATGGCCAAGCCGATCGCAGACGAGCCTGGCTCGGCCATGCACATCCACCAGTCGATCGTGGATGGCGAGACCGGCAAGAACATCTTCTCCGACGCCGAGGGCGACCCGACGCCGGAATTCTTTTCCTTCATCGCCGGCCAGCAGCGCTATCTGCCGGCCGTCATGTCGATCCTCGCGCCTTACGTGAACTCCTACCGCCGGCTGACGCGCGATTCGATGGCGCCGATCAACGTGCAGTGGGGCTATGACAACCGCACGGCGGGCCTGCGCATTCCGCCCTCCTCGCCGGCGGCGCGGCGGGTCGAGAACCGGGTGCCTTCTTCCGACGCCAACCCCTATCTCGTCATCGCCGCCTCGCTCGCCTGCGGCTATCTCGGCATGGTGGAAGGGCTGCGCCCGACCGAGCCGCTGGAATCGGACGCCAAGGGGCTCGACTTCGAGCTTCCGCGCGGTCTGCTGGAGGCGGTGGCGGCGATGCAATATTCCGAGGAAATCGCCACCGTGCTCGGGCCGTCCTTCGTGAAGACCTACACGGCGGTGAAGCAGACCGAGTTCGACACCTTCATGCGGGTGATCTCGCCTTGGGAGCGAGAATATCTGCTGCTGAACGTGTGAGGCGTCGGATTCTCGTGGGGGCATGGCCCGCCGGCTGCTCCCAGAGCGCCGTTATGCCCGGGCCTAGCCCGGGTATCCATGATTGCAGCTGATGAGTCGTCAATCCCCGGGCCACGCCCGGGGATTGACAGTGTGCGAGCGGGCAGGCCGCGCTACGCCTCCGCCAGAATCTCCCGCACGCGCGGGATGACCCTGGTGCCGTAGAGTTCGATGGCACGCATCATCCGCGCATGCGCCAGCGGGCCGGCGCTGTATTTCAGGTCGAAGCGCGACAGGCCGAGCGTCTTCGCCGTCTTGGCGATCTTGCGCGCCACCGTTTCCGGCGCGCCGAGATAGAGCGAGCCGTGCTCGATCTCGCGCTCGAAGGCGTCGCGACCATAGGGCGGCCAGCCGCGCTCGGCGCCGATGCGGTCATGCATGCGCTTGTAGTCGGCGTAAAATTCCTCGCGCGCCTGTTCGTCGGTGTCGGCGACATAGCCGTGCGAATGCACGCCGATGGGCTGTACCGCGCCCCCGAGCTGGCCCACCGCCTTGTGGTAGAGCTCGACATAGGGGGCGAAGCGGGCCGGGTTGCCGCCGATGATGGCGAGCATCATGGGCAGGCCGTAGCGCGCCGCGCGGACCACCGATTCCGGCGAGCCGCCCACCCCGATCCAGGTCTTCAGCGTGCCGGCCTCGACCAGCGGATAAACATGCTGGCCCGTGAGCGGGGGCCGCAAATCACCCTTCCAGGTGACGCCTTCGGGGGTGCCATTGTCGCGCAGCAGCGCTGCGAAAAGGTCCAGCTTCTCGGTGAACAGCGCCTCATAGTCCTTCATGTCGAAGCCGAAGAGCGGGAAGGATTCGGTGAAGGAACCGCGCCCGAGAATGACCTCCGCCCGCCCGTTCGACAGGGCGTCGACGGTGGCGAAGCGCTGGAACACTCGGATCGGGTCGTCGGAGGACAGCACGGTGACGGCCGAGCCGAGGCGGATCCGCTTCGTGCGCGTGGCGATGCCCCCCAGCACGACCTCGGGCGCCGAGACGGCGAAATCGTCGCGATGGTGTTCGCCCACGCCGATGAAATCGATGCCGACCTCGTCCGCCAGCACCGCTTCCTCCACGAGGTCGCGGATCACCTGCGCATGCGGGAGCGGCCGTCCGTCGGCGCTAGAGGTGACGTCGCCGAAGGTGTCGAGGCCGAGTTCGAGAAGCTGTGCCATGGGAGAGGTCCCCTTTCTCCGGCATCGCGCCGGCGCTCCCCATATGGACCGGGCGCGCCGGCCGCGCATCCTCGCCGGTGCAAGGATGGGCTTTCGCTTTCGCAAGCTGGGGCGAGGGCAGAAAAAAAGCCCGCTGGCAGAACCAGCGGGCTTCAAGTCGGCGACACGAGGGGGTCGATGTCGCCGTAGACTCGTTCGGCCGGGGGCGGCCGGATACGGGAATCGGGCATGGTCAGCCGCAGGAGACGGTATCGTCGCGGCGCGGGGTGACAGACGTATGGCCGGTGGCGCTGTCACGGCGGGCCTCCCGCGCGGCGTCCTGGCGGGCGGCTTCGCGCAGCGCCTCGCGCATGGTCATGCGGCGGGCGGCGCGGCGTTCCACCGAGCGCACGACGAGCAAGGCCGTCGGGTCCTGCCAGAGCGGGCCGGACGAGGCGTCGAGCAGGTCGCCGCGGGTGAGGCCGATGTCGCGCAGCATGCGCTCGTCGAACCCGCCGAGCTGGGCGAGGTGGCGCCGACGGGCGACCGCCTTGATGAACTGGATGGAACCCACAACAGCGGCGATCAGCAGACCGCTCGCCGCGGTACCGAACGAGGAGAACGCGGTTCTCCGGACTTCGCCAACATACGACATCGTATCCTCCATGTGCCGGCCGCACAGCGACGACGTTGGGCTTTTTGATAGCGGGCCGGCGCCTGGGCCACCCGATATCGACGTCATCCGTTCGCGGCGGGATCGTTATGAAGGACGGCAATCAATCACACTAGCGAATGTTTATGATCGCTGATATCATGAATGTTGATGATAGGCCGTCGTGAGGGCTCCGATGAGCGTGTTGCTGGACATTGATCAATTAAGAACATTCATCGCAATCGCTGAAACGGGCAGTTTCACGAAAGCCGCTGAAGTGGTTCATAAGACCCAATCTGCGGTGTCGATGCAGATGAAGAGGCTGGAGGAGCGGGTCGGCCGGGCTATCTTCGCCCGCGACGGGCGCGCCTCGCGCCTGACCGACGAAGGCGACCGGCTGCTCGACTATGCCCGCCGCATCGTCAAGCTGAACATCGAGGCGATGGCCAGCCTCGCCTCGGCCGAACTGTCGGGCCGGGTGCGCCTCGGCGTGCCGGACGATTATGCCGACCGCTATCTCCCCGAGATCATGGCGCGGTTCTCCGCCACCCATCCCAATGTCGAGCTGACCGTGGTGTGCGACCCCTCGACCGACCTCGTCGACCGCATCGACACCGGCGATCTCGACCTCGCCATCATCACCGATTGCGAGACGATGAACCGCGAGACCGAAATCATCCGCCGCGAACAGTTGCTCTGGGTAGGCTCCACCCGCCATTCCCTGCATCTGGAAACGCCGGTGCCGCTGGCGCTGGGACGGCAGACCTGCAACTGGCGGCAGGAGGCAATCGGCATGCTGCAGTCCGCCGACCGGCCCTTCCGCATCCTTTACACCTCGTCGAACTCGACCGCTGTCTCGGCGGCGGTGCTAGCCGGGCTGGCCATCTCCGTGCTGCCGGAATCGGGTCTGCGCCCCGGCATGCGGGTTCTGGGACCCTCCGACGGCTTTCCCACGCTGGCCCCCTGCCGTATCGGCCTGCTGCGCAACCGGCACGAACCCTCGCCGCTGGCCGACGCGCTGGCCCATCATATCGTGCAAGGCCTCGACAATATTTCCGAGGCGGCGATCGCGGCGGAGTAGGGTTTTCCGCCGCCCACGCCGTTCCTGCGTCTTTTCAGTAGGCGTCCTCAATGAAGACCGGTTCGACCGAGCGGTTCCACGCGCCCTCATAGCGCGCCAGCAGCAGTTCTGCCGGGGTCTGGCCGGCCGCGAGGCTGGCGTCGAGGGGGGCGAGGAAGCGACTTTCGTCGCGGCCCTGGCTGTCGCGATAGTCGCGGCGGGCGAGCCCGGCGCGGGCAATCTCGACCACCTCGCGCGCCAGCTCCAGCATCGAGCGGCCGGCGATCTCCGCCTTGAAGCCGAGGCGGGGCACGTCGTCGCGCAGCTTTTGCCGTTCCTCGGCGGTCCAGCCCTTGGCGAGGTCCCATGCGGCATCGAGGCTGGTGGTGTCGTAATAGAGCCCGGTCCACAGCGCGGGCAGGGCGCACAGGTTGCGCCACGGGCCGCCATCGGCGCCGCGCATTTCGAGATACCGCTTCAGCCGCACCTCGGGGAAGATGGTGGAGAGGTGGTTGGCCCAGTCGGAGACGGTAGCGGTCTCACCCGGCACGGCGGGGTGCCGGCCGGCGAGCAGGTCTCGGAAGGACGAGCCGGCGACGTCGATATAGGCGTCGCCGCGCTTGATGAAGTACATCGGCACGTCGAGGGCGTAGTCGACATAGCGCTCGAAGCTCATGCCGTCCTCGAAGGCGAAGGGCATCATGCCGGCGCGGTTATTGTCGGTGTCGCGCCAGATTTCCGAGCGGAAGGAGAGGAAGCCGTTCGGCTTGCCTTCGGTGAACGGCGAGTTGGCAAACAGGGCGGTGGCCACCGGCTGAAGAGCGAGGCCGACGCGCAGCTTCTTCACCATGTCGGCTTCCGAGCCGAAATCGAGGTTCACCTGCACGGTGCAGGTGCGGAACATCATGTCGAGGCCGTGCGTGCCGACCTTCGGCATGTAGTTGGCCATGATCTTGTAACGCCCCTTGGGCATGACAGGGGTCTGCGCCAGCGTCCATTTCGGGCTCATGCCGAGGCCGAGGAAGCCGAAGCCGAGTGGCGTCGCCACTTCGCGCACCTGTTCGAGATGGCTGTTCACCTCGGCGCAGGTCTCGTGAAGGGTGATGAGCGGCGCGCCGGAAAGCTCGAACTGCCCGCCCGGCTCCAGCGAGATCGCCCCGCCGCCGACCGTGTCGGCAAGACCGATGATGGTCTCACCCTCCATGATCGGTTCCCAGCAGTTCAGCGCCTGCATGCCTTCCAGCAAGGCGCGGATGCCGTTCTCGCCCTCATAGGGCACCGGATCATGGCCGTTCAACGTGAAGGGGAACTTCTCGTGCTCGGTGCCGATGCGGAATTTCGACGTCGCCTTGCTGCCCTCTTCAAACCACGCGACGAGTTCGTCGCGGCTTTCGATGGGCTGCGTGTCGATCTGGTCTCGCGCCATGGGGAACTCCGGCCGGCATGTTTGGCGCGCGACCATACACAGGCGCAGGCGCGGCGCAAATCACTGTAACTACCGACCGAAAATGGAGATTGCGCCGGCGCAAATGACCCAGCGTACCTTACGTTACGGCTGCTACGCCCATTTCCCCGACTGCGCCCATCCCCTACTGCGCCGAGGCGTGGGTGAGCCAGGTCTTCACCGCGTTCAACCCCTCATCGCGGTTGCCGGTCCGGTGGGCGGCTTCCTGGTAGACGGCGATCTGGATATCGGCGCTGGTGCCGCCGCTGATGATGGTGCGCAGATGCTCCAGTTCGGCACGCCCGCCGAGCGCGTCGGCATCATCGGTGAGCTGGTCGATCAGGCGCTCCACTGCCTGCGCCACCGGCACCGCCTCGCGGGCGTGACGGTCGACGAAGCTGCCATGGATGCCGTAGCGCTGGGCACGCCATTTGTTCTCCACCGCGATGGCGCGGTCCACCGCGTCGATGCCGACATTAAGACGGGGGTTGCGCACGAGATGACGCACCAGCGCCCGGTACAGCGCGGCGATGGCGACCGAATCCTCCACCCGCGTGCAGCTGTCCGGGGCGCGCAACTCCAGGGTCGGGTGCTTTTCCGAGGGGCGGATGGTCCACCAGACATAGCTGGAATCGCGGATCGCCCGGGCCGCCACCAGCGCGTCGATATAGTCCCGGTAGTCTTTCGCACTCTCGAACAGTTCCGGCAGGCCTGTGCGCGGCAGTTCGTCATAGGCTGCGAGGCGGTAGCCCATCAGGCCGGTGCGCCGGGATTCCCAGAACGGGGAGGAGGTGGAAAGCGCTACGAAGACCGGGAGATAGGGCAGGATGCGGCGCATGACGTCGATGCGCTGGTCGGCGTCGGGCAGTTCCACATGCACATGCATGCCGCACAGCATGTTGCGCTCGCCGGGCATCTGCAAATCGTGCATCAGCCCGTCGTCGCGCTGCGTTGGCGGGCGCTTGCCGCTCTGCCAATTGGCGGTGGGATGGGTACCGGCGGCGATGAAGGCGAGATCGAACCCCGCGCTCACCTCGGCGAGGCTGCGGCGCAGCCCGTGCAGTTCCCGCCGGGCGTCGGCAGCGGAGCGGTGCGGGCGGGTCATCACTTCGATCTGCGCGTGCAGCCTCTCGCCGCTGACGCCGGGGCCGAGCGCCTCGCGGACCGAGCCCATATAGGCGGCCGGCATCCGACGCAGGGCGCTTTTGCCTGCGTTCTCGACGATGAAATATTCTTCCTCGATGCCGATGCGGTACTCTTCCGTGCTCGCCGCAGACATGGCGTCCTCCCCGCATTCAATCCCGGATGGCCTCTATCGCGAAGCTTAGCCGACGGTGAATCGGCTAGCCAAGAGGCGGGTGAGGGATGGTGAAAAAGTAAGACGGGAATGTGACCTTTAAAAAAGTAAGTATTCTAGATCTCATTATAGTTGTTCGATTTAAGAAATGATTTTTATTATATATTTTTCGTGGGCTGAAGGTGTTCTGGCCGGGTTTCGGCGCCGTCAGCGCAGCGTTTGTCGGGCGGCTTCCACCAGAGCGAGCGCCGCCACGGCGGCGGTGTCGGCGCGCAATATGCGCGGACCGAGCGACAGCACGATGGCGCCGGGGCGGGTGGCGAGGAGGCGGCGCTCCTCGTCGGCAAAGCCGCCTTCCGGGCCGATCAGCACGGCGAGCGGGCCGGCGATGGCCGCGCGCAGCGGCGCCAGCGGGTCGGCCTGCGGCGCCGCCTCGTCGCAGAAAACCAGCGTGCGCTCGGGCGGCAGGTCGGCGAGCCAGCGCGGCAGCGCGACCGGCTCCAGCACCTCGGGCAGAGTGAGGATGCCGCATTGCTCGGCGGCTTCGATGACATTGGCGCGCATGCGCTCTGTGTTGACGCGCGTCGCCTGGGTACGGCGGGTCATCACAGGCACCAGCCGGCCGGCGCCCATCTCCACCGCCTTCTGCACCATGTAGTCGAGCCGCGCATGCTTGAGCGGGGCGAAGACATAATCGAGGTCGGGCCGTGCCGACTGGTGCCGCAGCTGCGCCTCGCAGCGCAGCAGCACCTCGCGCCGCCCACCCGCCTCGCGCACCGCGCGCCATTCGCCATCGCGGCCATTGAAGAGGTGAAGGTGTCCGCCCACCGGAAGCCGGATCACATCGGAGACATAATGCGCCCGGTCGCGGTCGAGGCTGATGCTGGCACCCTCGGCCAGGGCGTCATCGACGAAGAGCCGCTGGGCGCGAAAATCATAGGGCTCGGCTGTGGAATCGTCGTGAGCGCGGGTCATGGGTCGATTTTTATCCGGAATTTGCAGGCAATATCGCGTGCGCCGTGATGTTGCCCAATCTTTAATGCCTCTGTATCACGCTTGGTCAACGACACGGCACCGATCGACCTCCTGATGAGAGATTGGCCTTTGAACAGTCACTCGATGCGCCTGCGGGCGGGCTCCGCGCTGGCGACCCTGGCGGGGCTCGCGCTTGTCGGCCTGCTGGGCACGCTTCCGGCCAGCGCCCAATGGATCGGCGCGCCCGGTGGTTCGACCGACGGCGCCTCCTCTGGCACGGTGACGGTTACGCCGCCGCAGGCCGAGCCGTCGGCCCAGCCGGCCCCGGGCTTCAGCCCCAGCGCCGCCCAGCCGGCTCCCGGCTTCAACTCCGGCATTGGTCAGCCGGCTCCCGGCTTCTCCTCCAGCCCCGGCGTGAGCGCGCCGCAGCAGCAGGCCAATCCCAACGCGGCCGAGTGCCAGGGACAGGTTGTCAAGCTGCGCGAAGACCTCGAAAAGCGCGGCGGGGCCCTGCAGGCCGCCTCGAAAAAGAAGCTTCCGCCCAGCGAGCTGTGCCCGATGTTCCGCACCTTCGCCAACGCGCAGCAGGCCTTCTATTCCTTCCTCAGCACCAACAAGGCCAAATGCGGCGTGCCGGACGATGTGCTGTCGAAGTTCAAGGAGAACGTCACCTCTGTGAACTCGACGCGCAACCGCGTCTGCGAAGTGGCAAAGATGCAGGAGAGCGGCGCCGGTGCCGGCCCCAGCGGCCCGCCGGCCCAGGGCTCGGTGTCCGCGGGCCTTGGCCTGTCGACCGGGCTGCCGACGATGGAAGCTCCTCCGGGCGGCGTGTTCGACACGCTCGGTGGCGACGCGCTGCGCTGAACCGATGACGACCGCCGCGCCGTCTCCCGTCGCGCCGGCCCCGGCCGATTCAGCGGGCAATTGGGTCGATCGCTATGCGCCCGCCGCGCTGCGCCCCTTTCTCCGCCTTGCCCGGGCTGACCGGCCGATCGGTAGCTGGCTTCTGCTGATTCCCTGCTGGTGGTCGCTGGCGCTCGCCCTGCGCATGCAGGCGGCGAACGGCACGCCGGCCTTTGGGCATGCTGCGGCGTGGGCGGCGCTTTTCGCCATCGGCGCGGTGGCCATGCGCGGCGCCGGCTGCACCTGGAACGACATTCTCGACCGCGACATTGACGGCAGGGTGGAGCGCACCCGCTCCCGCCCGCTGCCCTCCGGGCAGGTGACGCTTACCGGCGCGCTGGTCTTTCTTGCGCTGCAGGGCCTGGCCGGGCTTGTGGTGCTGCTCTGCCTGCCGGGTTTCGCCATCTGGGTGGCGCTGTCCTCGCTCGGGCTGGTGGCGATCTATCCGCTGATGAAGCGGGTGATCTGGATTCCGCAGCTGGTGCTAGGGCTCACCTTCTCCTGGGGCGCGCTGATGGGTTTCGCCGTGCTGGTGGAAGCGCTGCCGGCCCCGGCCTTCCTGCTCTATGCAGGCTCGGTGCTCTGGGTGGTGGGCTATGACACCATCTATGCGCATCAGGACCGCGAGGACGACGCCATCGTGGGGGTGAAATCCTCCGCCCTGCTGTTCGCCGGCGACACCCGCAAATGGCTGGTCGGGCTCTATGGCGCGGCGGTGGTGCTGATCGGCCTTGCCTTGGGGATGGCCGGGGCGGGGCCATGGGCGTGGGGCGGGCTCGGCATCTTCACCGTGCAGCTTGCCATTCAGATAGGCCGGCTCGACATTGACGACCGCGCGCTGTGCCTGCGCCTGTTTCGTTCAAACCGCGATGCCGGGCTGGTTCTGCTCGCCGGCCTCCTCGCCGACGCGCTGCTGGCCTGACGCGCCGCCCGCCCGGCCCTGTGGGCAAGCGGGAGGTTGCTGCGGCGGGGCAGGTGGTGGTAAGCAGCGCAAACCTTTTAAACCTACGGTTCCCATGAGCATCCGCCTGCATCGCGGCGATCTTGTCGATCTCGCCCGCTATACTCCCGAAAACGCGCCCTTCGTCGCCATCGACACCGAGACGCTCGGCCTCAAGCCGCACCGCGACCGGCTGTGCGTGGTTCAGCTGTCGCCGGGCGACGGCACCGCCGATGTGGTGCAGATTCCCGCCGGGGCGGGGCCGGGCAGCGCGCCGAACCTCGAAAAGCTGCTCACCGACCCGCGCATCGTGAAACTGTTCCACTATGCCCGCTTCGACGTGGCGGTGCTCGGCAAGACGTTCGACCTCACGGTCTCGCCGGTGTGGTGCACCAAGATCGCGTCGCGACTGACCCGCACCTATACCGACCGGCATGGGCTGAAGGAACTGGTGCGCGAGCTGCTCGGCATCGACCTCTCCAAGCAGCAGCAGAGTTCGGACTGGGCGGCCGAGGAACTGAGCGACGCGCAGCTGCACTACGCCGCCTCCGACGTGTTGCACCTGCACGCGCTGCAGGCGAGGCTCGCCGCCATGCTGGCGCGCGAGGGACGCGGCGAGCTGGCGCAGGCCTGCTTCGGATTCCTGCCGACCCGCGCCAAGCTCGACCTCGCGGGATGGCCGGACGAGGATATTTTCGCGCATATGTGAGCGCACCGCCCGACAATCGCCGGCTTCTCGGGCGAGTGGGGAGCGTGCGGCCGCTCCGGCTTGCGCCTTCGGTCGGAAGCCGCCATCTTGAGCGGCGGCCAGGGGTGCGGAGGACGGCCGTCAGTCGGGGATGAACCGTCGCGCATGAACAAGCATGTCGAACCCCCCGTTACACGGGGCGCGAAAGCGAGCGAGCCGGTGGCGCGCCGCGCAGCGACTCATGACCGCTCGCAGGCGCAGCTGTTCAAGAACGCCCGGCGCCACAGCCGCCGGGTGCGGTTCTTTCGCGTCGCGCTGCCGCTCGGCGTGGTGCTGGCGCTCGGCGCCACCGTGGCGATCAACTATCTCGACCCTTTCACCCTCGCCGTCGACCTGCCCTTCGATCTCGGGCGGGTGTCGCTGTCGGGCACGCAGGTGAAGATGGAATTCCCCCGCCTGCACGGCTTCACCGCCGATAATCGCGGCTACAATGTTTCCGCGATCTCCGCCTCGCAGGACCTGACCCAGCCCAACCGCATCACCCTCGACAAGATCGAGGCGAAGCTGGAACTGGCGGACAAGGGCTGGGCCAACCTCACCGCCATCGGCGGCAGCTACGATACCGAGACCGAAAATCTTACCCTGGATGGCGGCGTGTCCTTCGACACCTCGTCCGGCTATGGCGGGCGGCTGAAGGAGGCCTCGATCGACATCAAGGGCGGCAAGATGATGTCGAACAGCCCGGTGGAGCTGACCTATCTCGACGGCAAGCTGACCGCCGACACGCTGGAGGTGTCGCAGAAGGATTCGCGCGCGCTGCTGGTCGGCAATGTGCAGCTGGACTTCAAAATGCCGGCAGCGGAGGGGCAGGCGGCCAATGGCGGGCAAGGGGCAGCTCCAGGCGCGGCTGCGCCTGCGCCGGCCGAGGGGGTCGCCCCCGGGGCGGGCGTCCCTGGAACCACACCGTGAAGGCACCCTCATTGAACCGTCGGCGCGGGGCGGCTAGACATGTCGGCATGAACACGCCCCGCGCCTTCACCCGTGCCGGCCTCGCCGCCCTTCTCGTTTCCGCGTGCCTCGGCCCGCTGGCGCCTGCGGCTCTGGCCCAAGGCAATAATGTGCCGAATGCCCTTCAGGGCTTCGCGGCGAATCGCGATGCGCCGATCCGCATCAACGCCAACAGCCTTGAAGTGCGCGACCAGCAGAAGCAGGCGGTGTTCAGCGGCAATGTGGTGGTGCAGCAGGGCGACACCACCATGCGCTGCAAGGAACTCGTCGTTTTCTATGACGGCAAGGAAGCGGGCGGCAAGGAGGCGGCGGCGCCTTCCGGCGAGGCGCTGGCCGCCGGCAGCCCGATCAACTCTTCCGCCATCCGCCGGCTTGAAATCAATGGTTCGGTGGTCGTGACCACCAAGGAGCAGACCGCGACTGGCGACCAGGGCGTGTTCGAGACCAAGGCGAACACCATCACCCTCACCGGAAACCCCGTCGTGCTCACCTCCGGGCCGAACGTCATTCGCGGCAAGAGGCTGACCGTCGACCTGACCAGCGGCCTGTCGCGCTTCGATGGCGGCCGTATCGAGAGCCTGATCGTGCCCAACAGCATGGGCAGCGGCGGCGGCCTGCCTGGCGCCAAGCCGGCCGCCCCGGCGGCCAAGCCCAAACCGGCACCGTAACGCTTGCGGAGCCTGCGGGTCACGGGTTCGCATCTGGCGTCGCCCGCCTGCGAGCCGGATGTCGTTCCCGGTTGGTGCGCTGCGGCGCTCCACCATTGCTCATGGGTATGCATACACCCGCTTCCGGGTTTTGCCTGACTCCGCCCCCATTTCGGCCCAGTTCTTGCATCGCGATTTGCCAGCGGCGCGCCGAACGTTTATCACCTTTCGGGTGGTGATCTCACCACGGAGGGTGCGCGTGGGACTTTTCTCGACGATCGTCGGACGCGGCAAGGCAGCGTCTCAGCGTTCCGGGTCAGCGTCCGCGCCGGTGCGCGGTTTCGGCAGGCCTGCAGAGGCGGCGCCCGGCGCCGATGACATCGAGGCCCGTTTCCAGGCCGATTTTGAAGCGGCGCTGACGGCGGACCTGCAGGCACCACGCGAGGCGCCGGCAGTCATGTCCGCTCCCGGCCGCGTGGTCGAGGCCGGCCGCGCTCCGGCAATGCCCGCCGTGACGGCGTTCCGCACGCCCGAGCCCATGGCCGGCGAACAGCGCATGCTGAACGCGGTGGGCCTCGCCAAGAGCTATGGCGGCCGCCAGGTCGTGCGCGGGGCCAGCCTGCATGTGCGGCGCGGCGAGGCGGTGGGCCTGCTGGGGCCGAACGGCGCCGGCAAGACCACCATCTTCTACATGATCACCGGGCTCGTTAAGGCCGATGCCGGACGCATCGAGCTCGACGGCCACGACGTGACCCACCTGCCCATGTACCGCCGCGCCCGCCTCGGCGTCGGCTATTTGCCGCAGGAAGCCTCGATCTTTCGCGGCCTGTCGGTGGAAAACAACATCCGCGCCGTGCTGGAGGTGGTGGAGCCGAACCGCCGCGAGCGTGAGCGCCAGCTGACCCAGCTGCTGGAGGAATTCCGCGTTACCCATGTGCGCAAATCGCCCTCCATCGCCCTTTCCGGTGGCGAGCGGCGGCGTGTCGAAATCGCCCGTGCACTGGCCTCGCGCCCCACTTTCATGCTGCTGGACGAGCCTTTCGCCGGCATCGATCCGATTGCCGTCGGCGACATCCAGGCGCTGGTGCGCCAGCTCACGGAGCGCGGAATCGGCGTTCTGATCACCGATCATAATGTGCGCGAGACTCTGGGCCTCATCGACCGCGCCTACATCATCCATTCCGGTTCGGTGCTGATGGAAGGCTCGCCCGATGAAATCGTGGCGAGCGAAGAGGTCCGTCGCCTCTATCTCGGCGAGGAGTTCCGTCTGTAGCATGGGCCCCGCCTCGCCAATCGCCTCCTTTGCCGCCGCCCGTGGGGAGTGCGCGCCATGTCGCTAGGTCCGCGTCTCGAATTCCGCCAGACCCAGTCGCTGGTGATGACGCCGCAGCTGATGCAGGCGATCAAGCTGCTGCAACTCTCCAATCTCGATCTCGTGGCCTATGTGGAAGCGGAACTGGAGCGCAACCCGCTGCTGGAGCGTCAGGCGGAGCCCGAGGGCGAGCGCGCGGCAGCGGGTGAGGGCGAGGCCGATGCCGGCGCTGTGCGCGAGCGTACCAGCGATGCCGATCTCGACCCGCGGGCGGAAGCCGCTGGCGAGCGGGACGGGCGGGACGAGCGTGACGGCCGCGACGAGCGGGTTTCGGACTGGCTGGAAGAGCGGCTCGACACCAGCCGCAGCGCCATCGAGGACCGGCTCGACACCGGCATGGAGAATGTCTTCCCCGACGATGCCGGCCGCGAGCCGGTAGCGCCCTCTCCCAGCAGCGAGGGGCCGTCCTATTCCGAATGGACCGGAACGGGCGGCGGCGGGCAGGATTCCGAGGGCTACAATCTCGAAGCCTTCGTCTCGGCCGAGACCTCGCTGGCCGACCATCTCGAATCCCAGCTGGTGCTGGCGGTCAGCGATCCGGTCGAGCGTCTCATCGGCCTCAACCTCATCGACCTCATCGACGAGGCCGGCTATCTCGCCGCCGACCTCGCCGGCGTCGCTGAACGGCTCGGTGCCCCGGCGGCGACGGTGGAGAAGGTGCTGGCCGTGGTGCAAACCTTCGACCCGCCCGGCATCGGCGCGCGCTCGCTGGCGGAGTGCCTGGCCATCCAGCTGCGCGAGCGCAATCGCTACGACCCCTGCATGGCGGCATTGCTCGCCCATCTGGAACTGCTGGCCCGGCGCGAATTCGCCACGCTGAAGCGCGTGTGCGGCGTCGACGACGAGGACCTCGCCGAGATGGTCGGCGAAATCCGCCGGCTGAACCCCAAGCCTGGCCTCGCCTTCGGCTCCGGGATTATCCAGCCGGTGGTGCCGGACGTCTTCGTGCGCGGCGCCACCGACAACTGGCTGGTGGAACTTAATTCCGAGACGCTGCCACGGGTGCTGGTCAACCAGGCCTATTATGCCCGGGTGCAGAAGATCACCCGCAATGAGCGCGAAAAGGCCTTTCTCTCCGACTGCATGCAGACGGCGACCTGGCTCACCCGCTCGCTCGACCAGCGCGCCCGCACCATTCTCAAGGTGGCGACCGAGATCGTGCGCCAGCAGGACGCTTTCCTTTCGCTCGGCGTGCAGCATTTGCGGCCGCTGAACCTGCGCATGGTGGCCGACGCCATCGGCATGCACGAATCAACCGTCTCGCGGGTGACGTCCAATAAATACATGGCGACGCCACGCGGAATCTTCGAGATGAAGTATTTCTTCTCGTCTTCTATTTCGTCCTCTGACGGGGGCGAGGCGCATTCGGCGGAATCGGTGCGCTTTCGCATCAAGCAGATGATCGAGGCGGAACGCCCCGACGACGTCCTTTCCGACGACACGCTGGTGCAGCGCCTGCGCGAGCTGGGCATCGACATTGCTCGCCGCACGGTGGCGAAATATCGCGAGGCGATGCGGATTCCCTCCTCCGTGCAGCGTCGGCGCGAGAAACAGGCGGCGGTTTCCGCCGGCTGAGCAGGCCGGCGCGCGGGGTGTCGGAATGGTTTCGCACCCGCTTCACACAACCTTCGCGTACGCTGTCCACCGCCCCTCGTTGACACTTTCCCTCGCGGCTCATACCTCTTAGTGGCACCGGCCGGGCATGTAGGGGGTTCGGGCAGGGCGAGGGGCGATTTCGCGAACGCTTCCCGTCCCGCCCCAGCAGAGGGACTAGTCACGATGCCGCTGCGGGTTTCAGGAAAAAATCTCGACGTGGGTGAAGCTCTCAGGCAGCGCGTTTCCGATCGCGTCGCCGGGGCGATGGACAAGTACTTCGACGGTGGCTGGTCCGGCCACGTCACCGTGGCCCGCGAGGGCTCCGGCTATCGCGCGGACTGCGCACTGCATCTCGACAGCGGGACGGTGCTGCAGGCCCACGCGGACGCGCAGGACCCGTACGCCAGCGCCGATGCCGCCGTAGGGCGGATCGAGACGCGGCTGCGACGCTACAAGAGCCGGGTCAAGCGCCGCGCTGGCAATGGTGACGGCGCGGGTGAGCCGGCGCTGGGCGCCGAGACCGTTCCGCTCACCGTGTTCTCGACACCCGACCACGAGGACGCGGAGCCGGCCGAAGGCTGGTGCCCGACCGTCGTGGCCGAGGCGACCGCCAACCTGCCGCGCCTCTCGGTGAGCAACGCGGTGCTGGAGCTCGATTTCACCGGCGCTACCGCCCTCGTGTTCCGCCATGCCGGCCATGGCCGCATCAACGTCGTCTACCGGCGCGGGGACGGTCATGTCGGCTGGGTGGACCCACCGGCCAGCGCCTTGGCGGAAGAAATCCATTGATCACCCTGCCTCATGGGAAGCGCGCGGCTGCTGAAGCGGTTCGCGCGCTTCGTCTCGCCCCGACCCGGGTCGCCACGCCGCGGATCGTCTCATGGCTCTGAACGATATTCTGACACCCTCCGCGGTGTTTCCTACCCTCAAGGTCGGCAGCAAGAAGCAGGCCCTGCAGGAGCTTTCTGCCCATGCGGCGGGGCTGCTGAAGCGGGACGAACGGGAGATTTTCGAGACGCTGAACCAACGCGAGCGCCTCGGCTCCACTGGCGTCGGCAATGGCATCGCCATTCCGCACGGCAAGTTGGCGAAGATGGACAAGCTGTTCGGCATGTTCGCCCGGCTGGAGCGGCCGATCGACTTCGAGGCGCTGGATGGCGAGCCGGTCGACCTCATCTTCCTGCTGCTGGCGCCGGAAGCGGCGGGGGCCGATCACCTGAAGGCTCTGGCGCGGGTGGCCCGGCTGCTGCGCGACCCGGAGACCGCCCGCAAGCTGCGCCATTGCCGCGACGCGCAGGCAATCCACACCCTGCTGACCGGCACGCCGGCCACTGACGCGGCGTAGATCGCCCCTGCGAGCGGAATCGCGCGCCGGGTTCGGTGCGGGCGGGTGATGACTTTCGCCGTCCGGCACCCTACCTCAGACGGGTCATAAGTCGTCCGTGAGGAGCCGTGCCATGCCCCAAACCCTTTCCGCCAGCCTTGCCCTTTCCGCCGGCCAGTGCCGGGCCGCACGCGCCCTGCTCGGCTGGAGCGCCGCCGAACTCGCCGGGAAGGCGCGGGTGACGCCCGCCTGGCTGGAGGCCTTCGAGCGCGGCGGCGAGGCGGTTGACGACCTCGACCCCGGCGAGGCGGGGCGTGTGCTGCGGGCGCTGGAGGAGGCTGGCGTCGAATTGTTGGCGCCCGGCCAGGCAAGTTCCGGCGGCGGGCCGGGCCTGCGCATACGCCAGCAGGGGGGCTATATCCCGGCGGAGCAGCTCTCTTCGGCCAATGATGGCTAGGTGTGTTCTGCCGCCCGCACCTCTGTCCTCACCTCTCCCCGTCGGGGGGAGGTCGCCGCGTGGTGGCGGGTGAGTGGGATGCCCCTGCGGTGGATGGCCCCTCACACCAACCCGCTCCCCGACGGGTAGAGGGAGAGAGTGGCTACTGTCTTTCTACGGCGTGATAGCCACTTTCAGCACGCCGTCGCGCTGGTGCGCGAACAGGTCATAGGCCGCCTCGATGTCGTCCAGCTTGAAGCGGTGCGTGACCAGCGGCTTGAGGTCGATGCGGCCGGAAGCGATGACGTCGATCAGCCGCCGCATGCGCTCCTTGCCGCCGGGGCAGAGCGTGGTGACGATCTTGTTGTCGCCCAGCCCCGCCGAGAACGCTCCCAGCGGGATGGTCAGATCGGTGGAATAGACGCCGAGCGAGGACAGCGTGCCGCCGGGGCGCAGCACCTTAAGCGCGTTTTCGAACGTGCCCTGCGTGCCCAGCGCCTCGATCGCGACGTCGACGCCGCGACCATCGGTCAGCGCCATGATCTGCTCGACTACGTCGCCCTGCCTGAAGTCTACAACGTCGCTGCAGCCGAGCTGACGGGCGATGGCGAGCCGCTCGGGCACGGTGTCGACGCCGATGATGCGGGTAGCGCCCTTCAGCTTCGCGCCCGCCACGGCGCACAGGCCAATGGGGCCGAGCGCGAACACCGCCACCATGTCGCCGATCTGCACCGCGCCGCTCTCGGCGCCTGAGAAGCCGGTGGACATGATGTCCGGGCACATCACCACTTCCTCGTCGGAGAGCGCGTCCGGCACGGGGGCGAGATTGGCGAGGGCGTCGGGCACCAGGACATACTCGGCCTGCGTGCCGTCGATGGTGTTGCCGAATTTCCAGCCGCCCATCGGCTTGAAGCCGTGCTTCATAGCCGGCCCGTCCTGCGAGCCACAGCCGCACAGGCACGCATAGGAATGACCGCTCGGGGTGATGGCGCCGGCGATGATCCGCTGGCCCTCGGAAAAGCCTGTCACCTGCGAGCCGAGCTTCTCGATGATGCCCACCGGCTCGTGGCCGATGGTAAGTCCTCGGGCGACGGGATATTCGCCCTTCAGGATATGCACATCGGTGCCGCAGATGGTGGTGGTGGTGATCCGCACCAGCGCGTCGAGCGGCCCGACATCGGGAATCGGCTTCTCGTCGAGAACGATGCGGCCAGGCTCAATGAAGATGGCGGCTTTCATCCGGGGCATGGCTGTCTCCTGCTGTTGGCGCGCGCGAGCCTCGCGCGCCCGACAGGGAGTTGCCATGACAGGTGTCAAAAGCCGGCGATCAATCGACCGGGGCCGGCTCGACCGACGCGGGGGTCAGCCTATGCCGCGTTCGGCCATCAGCCGGATCACCGCCGCCCTGAGATCCCCGATGCCGAAGCCCTCGCGGCTGGAGGTCGGGAAGACGATGGGAAAGGCCGCCGGACGCTTGGCAAGGCCGGCCTGCGTCTCCGCCACTCGTTCCACCAGTTCGTCCGCCCGGAGCTGGTCGGCCTTGGTCAGCACCACGGCATAGGAGACGGCGGCCTTGTCGAGCCCGTCCAGCACGTCGCGGTCGATCGGCTTCAGCCCATGGCGGGAATCGATCAGCACGAAGACGCGGGCGAGGTTGGCCCGCCCACGCAGATAGGCGTGGACGGTGGCGGTCCAGGCGTCGACCTTGTCTTTCGGCGCCTTGGCAAAGCCGTAGCCCGGCATGTCGACCAGGGTCAGCTCCGGCCCGAGGCCGAAGAAGATCAGTTCCTGCGTGCGCCCCGGAGTCACCGAGGTGCGCGCCAGCGCCTTGCGCCCGGTCAGCGCGTTGACCAGGCTCGACTTGCCGACATTGGAGCGGCCGGCAAAGGCGATCTCGATGCTGCGCATGGGCGGCAGCGTGGCGATGGTGGGCGCCGCCGTGAGGAAGGCCCATTCACCGGCAAAGAGGCGTCGCCCGGCTTCGATCTCGTCCGCCGTGAAGGCCGACGCGGCGGACGTATCGTCGGCCTGTTCCATGGCGTTCAGTTCCCCCGCATCAGCCGGCACTCGGCTTTTTCTTACGGACGAAAACGCTCTTCACATTGTCCCACAATTCGATCTTCACGCCGTGCTTGCGCATGATGATGGACTGCTGGATCACCGAGAGGGTGTTGTTCCATGCCCAGTAGATGACCAGGCCGGAGGCGAACGAGGCCAGCATGAAGGTGAAGACCAGCGGCATCCAGTCGAAGATCATCTTCTGCGTCGGGTCCGGCGGGGCCGGGTTCAGCTTCATCTGCGCCCACATGGTGATGCCCATGATGATCGGCCACACGCCGAGCATCAGGAAGGCGCCAATCACCGGAACCGAGGCGGGATTCCACGGGATGAGGCCGAACAGGTTGAAGATGGTCGTCGGGTCGGGGGCGGAGAGATCGCGGATCCAGCCGAAGAACGGCGCATGCCGCATTTCGATGGTGACGAACAGCACCTTGTAGAGGGCGAAGAAGACCGGGATCTGGATCAGGATCGGAAGGCAGCCCGCGACCGGGTTGATCTTCTCCTTTTTGTAGATCGCCATCATCTCCTGTTGGAGCTTGACGCGGTCGTCGCCGAAGCGCTCGCGCAGCGATGCAATTTCCGGCTGCACGGCCTTCATCTTCGCCATCGAGGCGTAGCTCTTATTGGCGAGCGGGAAGAAGATGCCCTTGAGCAGCACGGTGACGACCAGGATGGCGACGCCGAAATTGCCGACGAAGCGATAGATCCAGTCGATCACCAGGAACAGCGGCTTGGTGATGAAATAGAACCAGCCCCAGTCGATCAGCAGGTCGAAGCGGTCGATATTGTACTGGGCCTGATAGCTGTCGACCAACTGCACCACCTTGGCGCCGGCGAACAGACGACCATCGGTGGAAGCCTTGGCGCCGGGCGCCACGGTGACGGCATCGCCGAGAAAGTCGGTCTGGTAGGTCAGGTCATTGCCGGTCTGCGCGGCGGAGAACCGGGCCTGCACCTTTTCTTCCGAACCGGGAATGATGGTTGCGGCCCAGTACTTGTCGGTGATGCCGAGCCAGCCGCCGACCGAGGGGAAGGTCTGGCTACGGGTCTCGGCGATGTCGTGGTACTTGATCTCGTGCAGCCCGCCCTCGGAAGTGACGCCGATCAGGCCCTCATGCAGGATGTAGTAGCCCAGCGTGTGCGGCGTGCCGTGGCGGGAGACCAGCGCATAGGGGTGCAGCGCGATCGGCTCGGCAGTGGTGTTTTCCACCTCGTCGAGCACATGGAACATGTAATTGGCGTCGATGGAGAGGGTGCGGCGGTAGGTGAGGCCTGCGCCATTGTCCCAGGTGAGCAGGACCGGCGTCTCCGGCGTCAGGCGGGCGCCTTCCGGGGCGGTCCACAGCGTATCGCCGGCCGGCACCGCGACGGTCGCGCCGGCGCCCGGCACCCAGCCGAATTCGGCGTAGAACGGGTTCGGCCCGCCCGAGGGCGAGAGCAGCACGATGATCGGGCTGCTGTTGTCGACGGTCTCGTGGTAGCCCTTCAGCGACAGATCGTCGATGCGTCCGCCGCGCAGGGCGATGGAGCCGATGACGCTCGGGGTCTCGATGGCGATGCGCGGCGTGCGGGCCAGCGCTTCGGCCCGGGTCATCGCGCGCGGCGCGGTGCCAGTTGCGGTGGGGGCCGCGGTTCCGGGAGCGGGAGCCTGCGAGCCGGCCTCGGTGCCGGCCTGGCCGGGCGCGCCGGCCTGCTGGGCCGCCTGCTGCTGCGCGGCCTGCTGCCGCTGCTGCTCCATCTGCGGTACACCGGAGAAGAACTGCCAGGCAATGAGCACCGCCATCGACATGACGATGGCGACAATCATATTGCGGTTTTCGGACGTCATGGCAGGGGCTCTCCGTCGGCGCGCGGCGGGCGCTGCGCGGCGTCGGCGCGCGCAGGCTTCGGCGGGCGCCGGCTTCCTGAGTGAAGGCGGGCGATTCCCCGCTCTATGTCGTGGATGAGGGCGGTGAAAGGCGTGCCGAGCGCAGCGCGCCGGGCGACGATCACATAGTCGAAACCGTCCTTGGCCGCGCGTGGCAAGGCGTCGCGGGCCGCCGCGCGCAGGCGCCGGCGGATTCGGTTTCGCACCACGGCATTGCCGTGTTTCTTGGTGATGGTGAGGCCGATGCGGGCCGGCGCCTCGTCGGCGCGGTCGCGCCCCTGGAGCAGCAACGGTCCCGAATTGGCACGCAGCGCGGACGCTGCGGCCAGGAAGTCCTTGCGCTTGACGAGCCGGTGCATGGCAGGGCGCCCATCCTCAGGCAGCCGGGCAGCGTGCCCCAGCCATACGGGGCCGAAAGACGAAATCAGGCAGACAGGCGCTTGCGGCCATGAGCACGGCGCAGATTGATGATCTTGCGGCCGGTGCGGGTCGCCATGCGCGCACGGAAGCCGTGCCGACGGGCGCGCACGAGCTTGCTCGGTTGATAAGTGCGCTTCACGGGTCTTTCTCCGCTTGTTCGATCTGCCGCCCTGGTACCGGAAGGTTCCCGTTCCGGTACGCCACGGAACCAGCCGGGGCGAAAAACGCAGATGCGGGAAGCACTCCAACGGCAGGGCAGCCGTGGTTGGGCGGCTTATAGGGGGCACTCCTGCCCAAGTCAATGCGCCAATCCCGGTTGCGTCCGCCAATCCACCTCCGTGCGCCACTCCCGCTCTGACGTTCTGGGAGCGAGCTGGCGCGTGTCCGCGCAGAGGAAAACGGAGCGGCACAGGGTAACGTAAAAGCGCCGGCATCCGGGCGCCTCTGGCAACGGCGCGTCGACGCCTTACATGAATGTGATCGGGCGCGGGAGGCAGGCCGGGGACGAGGACAGGCGCGTGCCTTCCTGATCCGGCGTCGTTTCCCTGCCGTAATCCTCCCATCCGATGGCGCGAGTCGGGGCCCGGGAGGGGCGCGGGAGCGGAAGAAACGTTGTTTGGCATGAAGAAGCGTTCGCAAGCCGGGACCGATGGCGTCACCGTGCCCGCCGTCCCGGCGGACGGTGATCGCGCGCGTCCTGGCGGCGGGGGGCTGCCGTCGGGCGTCATGGACTTCGGTGTCGCAGGCGACCCCGCTGCGCTGCGCCTCTGCGAAGGTCGTGGCTTCCATCTCGGCCTGTCTGGCAAGCTTCTGGCCTTCACACTTGCCTTCGTGCTGCTCGCGGAGGTGCTGATTCTGGTGCCTGCGGTCGCGGCGTACCGTCTCAACTGGCTGTCCGACAGGCTGGCCTCCGCGCGTACCGCCGCCCTTGTGCTCGACGCCGCGCCGGACGGCATGATTTCGCCGCAGCTGACACAGGAACTGCTGCGCAGCGTTGGCGCCATCACCGTGGCGCTCAAGCGCGACAACACGCGCCGGCTCCTCGCCTCCTCCGACATGCCACCCGAGGTCGACCACCACGCCGATGTGCGCGACGTGGGGCCGTGGCAGGCGGTGCGGGAGGCGTTCGATACGCTGCTTTCCCCGGATGGCCGGGTGATTCGCGCCGTCGGCACCCCGCCGCGCGGGGGCGGCTTTGTCGAAATCGTCATCAGCGAGACGCCGTTGCGCAAGGCGATGCTGCGCTTCACCGGCAATGTGCTGCTGGTGTCGCTGGTCATCGCCGCGCTCACCGGCGCGCTGGTCTATCTCGGGCTTGCCTGGATGTTCGTGCGGCCGATGCGTCGCCTCACCCAGCGTATGGTCGCCTTCCGGCTCAACCCGGCCCTGCCGGTGCTGGAGTTCGAGGACGACCGGCGGCTGGACGAGATCGGCCAGGCCGAGCGCGAGCTGACCACGATGCAGCGCCGGATCGCCGAGACGCTGCAGCAGAAGAACCATCTCGCCGCGCTCGGCCTCGCGGTGTCGAAGATCAACCACGATCTGCGCAATCTGCTGGCCTCGGTGCAGCTGATTTCCGACCGCCTCGCCGACATACGCGACCCGGCGGTGCAGCGATTCGCCCCCAAGCTGGAGGCGGCGCTGGACCGCGCCATCGCTTATTGCGAACACACGCTCGCCTATGGCAAGGCGCAGGAGCCGCCGCCGGAGCGGCGCATGGTGGCGCTCGCCCCGCTGGTGGCGGAGGTGCGCGATACGCTCGGTCTCGGCGCGGGGGAAGACGGCACCGGCATCGGCTTCGTCGAATCGGTCGACCGCGACCTGATGGTCGATGCCGACCCCGACCAGTTGTTCCGCGTGCTGCTCAATCTCTGCCGCAACGCGATCGAGGCGCTGCGCGCCCGCGCGCCCAATGATGTCGCGCGCGACCAGATCCGCATCACCGGCCGGCGCGAGGGCGCCATCGTCATCATCGAGGTCGCCGATACCGGCCCGGGCGTGCCCGAGCGCGCGCAGGCACACCTGTTCGAGGCGTTCCAGGGCTCGGTAAGCCGTGGCGGCACCGGCCTCGGCCTCGCCATCGCCGCCGAGCTGATGCAGGCCCATGGCGGCGATGTGCAGCTGGTGCCCGGCACGATCGGTGCCACCTTCCAGCTGCGAGTACCTGACCGCCCGGTCGATCTCGACGCCCATCGGGCGCTGCGCTCCTACGGTTGAGGTCGCGGGCGGGGGCATAACCACAGGACATTGCTGAATGCAGAGAGTGACCAAGCGCAGCGGCGTCAGCCGCCGGAGCCTTATTGCCGGCCTTGCGGCCTGCATGCCCCTCCTCGCGACGTCCGCTGCCCACAGTCAGTCTCACCTTGCCACGCCGGTGCTGCCGGGCGCGCCGGATGCCCGGCCGGCCACCGTCACCGTGTCCGGTGGCGCGATCCAAGTCGATGGCCAGCCCTTCGCGGTGCGCGGCGTCGCCGGCGACGGGCCACTGGCGGTGCTGCCGGGCCTCGGCGCCACCACGGTGCGCAGCTATGGCGAGGACCCCGGCCCGCTGCTCGACGAAGCCGGCAAGCTCGGGCTGAAGGTGATCGCCGGGCTATGGGTTGGCCAGCCCCGGCAGGGCGCCGACTACACCGACCCGGCCTTCCGCACCCGGCAACTGGCGGAGCTCGAAGCCGTGGTGACGAAATATCGCGAGCATCCCGCCCTGCTGATGTGGGGCATCGGCAATGAGGTCGAGGTGGAACTCGCCGACGGTTCGGCGGTGTGGCCGGAGATCGAGGACGTGGCCGCCATGGTCGCCCGGGTCGATCCCGCCCATCCCCCGCTCGCCGTGCTGGCCGAAACCGGCACCGACAAGGTGGAAAAGCTGCGCAAGGCGGCGCCCAGCATCCGTGTGCTCGGCCTCAACTCCTATGGCGACGCGCTCCCTTCCGTGGTCGAGCGGGCGCGCCGGCAGGGCTGGGAAGGGCCGATCATCATCACCGAGCTCGGCGCGCTCGGCCAGTGGCAGGCGGCCCACGCCCCCTGGGGCGCCCCCTTCGAGCCGAGTTCGACCCAGAAGGCGATCCAGCTGCGCCGCTATCTCCCGGCGCTGGAGGAGCAGGGGGCGGGCGCCATCGTCTTTCTCTGGGGCCAGAAGCAGGAGGTGACACCGAGCTGGCACAGCCTGCTGCTGCCCGATGGCGTCTGGCTGGAGGCGGCGGAAGCCATGGCCCAGGCCTGGGGCGGCCAGCCGCCGGGCGGCAACCAGGCGCCCCGCATCGCCTCCCTGCGGGTGGCGGGCGACCCGAGCGCCCCCTTTGCCGCCTGGGCCGCGGATGAGGAGGGCGCCTTCACGCTCGACGCCGTCGAGCCGGATGGCGACCTGATGGAGGTGCGCTGGTTCGTCATGGCCGAGAGCGTCGACCGTGGCGTGGGTGGCGACCCCGAACAGGTTCCGAAGCTTTTTCCCGATGCGGTGCGCCAGAGCGGACCCTCGGGAGCACGGGTCTCGGACCTCAAACCGGGCGCCTACCGGGTTTTCGTCGAGCTGCGCGACGGCAAGGGCGCCGGCGCGACCGCGAACATGCCGTTCGAGGTGCGGTGACGCAGGCGCGGGGCGGGTCTCGGATCGCAAGGCACACCCCATCTATAAGGCGGGCCGTCTTTCGCCGTGTCGTGCGGCCATCCGGAGCCGGCGTGCCTGCCGCCGGCGCGACGCGCGGGCCGGTGATTTCCCGGTGAACAGCGCCAGTGCCGGCTCGCCTTCCCGGGTTGTGCTAGAGCCAGGAACGGCCAGGCGAGCGGCTGCGCCCTCGGCGATCGAGGACGTCGCGAAAACGGTCGAAGCCTGTGGATAGCGCGCTTCGTTGTCGCCACGTCTTGCCAAGTGCGCGCAAACGGGGTAGCAGACGGGCCCTCGCAGTCGGCCATCACCTCGGTGCCAGCCGCCGCGATCAGGCTTCCTCCTTCACCGGCGGGAAGCCGGGCGCCCGTAGCTCAGCTGGATAGAGCACCAGACTACGAATCTGGGGGTCAGGAGTTCGAATCTCTTCGGGCGCGCCACTTTTCTACGAGAGATATCAAGACCTTGTGCCGCTTGGCGGCTGTCTCTCTCGGATAACGTTCTCCATCGCGTTCCCGGCCCGGTTCACGCGCTGTTCTTGCGGCTCGCAATGCGAAGGTCGGCGACGCGCCCGGTCTTCTTGAGCGAGCTGCGATTGTAGCGGTGCGTGGTGCTGACCTGAGTGTGCCCGGCCGTGTTCATCACGTCGGAATCGTCGGCGCCGGCATCGAGCGCTTCCGTCACCGCGCCGGCGCGCGCGTCCATGCTCCACACGTCATCGGGGATCCCGGCAAGGCGGGCGACGCGCCGGAATTCGGCGGCGTAGAGCCGGCGCTTGTAGGGCAGTCCCGTCCCTCGCACAGGATAATCGGGCCCACACGGCGCTCGGGCGGTACGCGGGCTATCTCGGCCTGGGTGTCGGGAAGACGTGCTAGATCGTGCTCGACTTTGGTCGCGGTCTTGTTCGTCCGCTTGACGAGCACGCCGTCCTCGATGTGGCTCCACGTCAGGCCGCCGTGCCACCGGGGTTCACCTTCGCCCTCGTCGCGCGACCATTTCCCGATTACGTCGCCCTGCCGCATGCTGAGGTCGAACTGCAGCGTGACGGCCAGCGCCAAGGACGGGCGGCCACCCGTTCAACGAGGGCGCCGGGAACGTCGCCCGCCGCCCTTCGCGCGCCCTCTCGCTCGACAACGAGGGCGCGCGCTTCATCAGCGGCGGTAAAAATGCGGGTGAGTTGATCGCCCGGCATGCCGCCCGTTGTCGCGGCCTCAGCCACGGCGCCGGAGAGGAGCCGCAGCGCACCGAAGTCGCGCACATCGCGGGCGTGAGGACGGATCATTACAGTAGGAGCCGGCGCGGTCGCCAAACGCGCGATGTACCGGCTCAGCGTCAGGCCCAGCCCCTCCAAGGGCTGGAGCCAATCGGCGCCGAGATCCACTGCAAGCGTGGCCGGATTGACGGGAGCCCCCGCCGTCTGGCGCGCTTCGATAGCCGCGAACGCGGACGACGCGCTTCGCCTTTTTGGATGAGGCGCACCAGGCCACAGCCGCCGCCCTCCACCGTTGCCCCTGCGCTGAGTGTCGCTATCGCGTGATCGTCGATCAGCCCGCCCCCGGTCGCCATCTGCTTCAAGTGCTTCGCCACGGCATCGACCACGCTGTAGTTCATCTCGTCGGCACAACGGAGCCACAGGGGCGGCGACAAGGTTTCGGCGCTATGTCTTTCAGCCCACCGGGCGGCGCTGCTTGCCCATTGGTCACGTGACACTGGCGGGGGAGCGCCGCGCTCATGGTCTCCAATAGGCCGGGTCTGCGATGGCGGAGGCATCTGGGAGGGCCTTGCCGGCCGGCCGCACGCGGATATTGGTGTAGTCCTCGCACAGTGTCATGAGCCAGAGCTGGCTCCTTCCGGACCTGGGGTCGACGATGGCGCGCGCATAGGCGTCGTCATGGCCGGGCGCATCGGTGAAGCGGGTCCGGGACGAAATGTCGAAAGTGCCCCCGACTGCCGGGCCGCAGCGCCCGCGCTGGCGCAATTCGCGGGCGAGATCGGGCGCGGAGCGGTGGCTGCGGGGGTGAACCCAGTCCTCGCGCGCCCATTTCTCCCAGCGCGAGAGGCCGAATTCGCGGGTCCAGTAGGTCTGCTCCATCTGCAGGGTCGCGCCGGGCGAGAGGCCGTCGCGGCTGACCTGCGCGAAATGGCTGGAGACGATCGACACCAGCTCGCGGTCCGAGGTGTAGCGCATGGGCGCGACCAGCCAGGTGGTCAAAGCCCGGCGGTAGCGCGTGGGGCAGGCGGCGGGCAGTGCGGAGGCGGCGCCGGTGGCGAGGCGGCTTTCAAAGACGCCAAATCCGCCCTGGCCCACCGCCGGCACGGTGGCCGGCGCGATCACCCAGCCCCGGAAAAAGCGCCGCGAGGAAACGCTGCCGTCGCGGCAGAGGGGGGTCTGGTAGACCGAGAGGGCGACCGGGCTGTAGCTGCCCATGATGAAGCCGTAGCCCTCGTCGTGCCACTGGATCGAGGCGCCGCCCTCGCCGGGCCTGCCCGGTCGGCCGCGGGCACCCCCGCAGGGGCTCACCGGCAGGCTGAGGGTGGAGGAGACGATGCGGGTCTGTCCGCCCCGCTCCACCGGCCGGTTCAGCTTCGCCACCGTGCCGCCATCCTCCGTGCAGTGCCCGCCGGGATTGAGGAAGTTGCGCAGTTCATAGGGCGGGGTCTCGCCCGGGCGCAGGTCGCGCCGGCGCGCGCAGGCGGCATCGCCGGGAACGAGGTTTGGTATGATGGCGTCGGCGGCATCGACGCACACATCCATCGCCATGTAGTCCGCGATGGTTGCCTGCGGTTCTGCTCGCGCCGGCGCGGCAAGGCCGGCCAACAGCGCGGCCAGCGGTGTCAGGCGGAAGAGCTTTCGCATCCTGACCTCCTTTGTGACGGGCGGCGCCTCCCAGAGCCGGGGCGCCGCGCAGGGCCTGCGCGGGCGGCTCAGTCCACCGACCAGCTCGTGCTGGTGCTGCGGGCCATCGAACTGATCATCAGCGCCATGCGCAGGAACTTGGTGAACTCCACCCCGGGGGCGTTGGCAACATAGACGATGTCGCCGGCACGGATCGGGAAGGCGCGGGCGATGAAGTAGCCGGAGGGGTCCTTCAGGTTGAGACGGTAGATGACCGGCACGACGCTGTTGCCTGACAGGAAGGGCGATTGCGGATTAATCGCCCGTACCACGTCCGCCTGTTCGTAGCGGAAGATGAACACGCCGCTGGGGTCGGCCTGGGTGTCGATCAGGCCGCCGGAGGAGCCCACCGCTTCGGCGACGGTGAAGTCCTCGCGGTCGATCGCCACCTCGCCCGCTCCCTTGACCGCGCCGAGCGCGGTGAAGCTCTGCGGGCGCCGGAACACGTAGACCGTGTCGCCCGGCTGCATGAAGATATTCTCGTCCGGCCGGGCGAGCACGGCGGTCAGCTGCATCGTCGCGCTGCGCTTGCCACGGGTCACGCGTACGAAGGTTTCGTGCGGCGGCGCCTTGATGCCGCCGGCCTGGGCGATAACCTCCAGCAACCTGTCGCCCTTCACGTTGAGATTGACGCGGCCGGCACCCGTGAGGTCGCCGACCACCACCACGGAGGCGGAGGTCTGTTGCGGCAAGGTGATTAGCACCTGCGGGTCGATCGACTTGCCGGTCAGCCCTTGCTCGATCGTTTTGGCGATCTCGCTCGGCCGCTTGCCGATGACCGACACTTCGCCGACATAGGGAACCTTGATATGGCCGTCGCGATCCACCGTCTGCTGCGGCAGCATCTCGCTGCCCGAGCCGGCCTCGGCGGAGCCGCCCCCGAAGAGACCGCCGGAACTCGCCTCCCAGATCGAGACCTGGACGACATCGCCGACATTGACGCGGGTTTCGGGAGCGGGCCTGCGGGCGCCGAAGCTGGTGGCGAGGCTCGCCGAACGCCACAGGTGCATGGCCTGGACCACATGCGAGTCCACATCGACGATCTCGTAATCGACAGGTTCGCGCGGCTGCATGACCTCTTGGGTCACGGGCCCCGAGCCGGGAAAAAACACGCAACCGCCGAGCGAAAGGCCCAGCGCGACAAGCCCGGCAAGGCGGGCCTTCGGACCACGGATAATCAAGCCACCCGATCCTTTTTACTTTTGCAGCGTCTATCTAAGACGGTCAAAGATGACCAATTCCATATCGCACTGCAAAACAAGGTGTAAAACCCGCTTCCTGTGGTCGAGGAAGCACAGTAATATAAAATCAATATTGAACTATATTCAGAACAGAACAGCCAATAGCCAGACGTCACTTTTCAGGGCGACGGGCCAAGGCAACAGGTGAGGGGCGACGCCGGCGTCGGCCGCAGATCGGGCCTGTGCCGGCGCCATTGATCCCGTGCTTCCCCCCGGCACCGGCCGCTGGGCCGGCCGGGGGGCTGGCACCTATTCGGCGGGGGCGGGGGCCGCGTTGGCCTGCCGGGCGAAATAGTTGCGCTCGGCCTTCAGCGCCCGGCGGGCCGCCTGGATGCACTCCTTGCGCTTCTGGACGCTGAGTTCTCTCCATGCGGCCTGGTCGAATTCGACCAGACGGCGGGCCACGAAACGCTCAAGCTGGCGGCTGATTTCAGGAAGATCGTTCATGTCGGCTCCTTCAGGTTAGGTCGGACCGCCCGACCGAAAGTGATGGAAGGCAACTTCAGGCCGATGGCCCGAAGGGTTCGTCGGCGAGACGCTCCTCGTCCTCTTCCTCCGACCCGTCGTCCGTTTCGGACGCCGGGCCGTCGTCGATGGTGCGGAAGAGGCGGATCGCGTCGCCGATCCGGTCGAACATGTGCAGCCGGCCCTCATGGAGCACGGCGCCCATGTCCGCGAATCGTCGCAGCATCTGGGGGGATCGGGTGGTGAAGATCAGCGTGGCGTGCGCCCGGCGCGCCTGTACCAGGTCGGCGCAACGCGCGCGGAAGGCGCCACTGCCGCCGAACAGCGCTTCGTCGGCGAGAAAGATGTCGAACGGCAGCGCGTAGGACGCCGCGAATAGAAAGCGGGAGCGGCGCTCGCGCGTGTAGCTCGACAGCGGCTGGTCGAGTTCCTCCTCCATCTGCGTGAAGCGGCCCACGAAGCGCGCCGCCGCGTCGCCGTCGAAGCCGTTGACGCGGGCCACGAAGTGCAGGTTCTCGCGGCCGGTCAGTGCGGCGTGGTAGGCCTGCGTGTTGGCGACAGGCGGCGAGACCGAGCCGCGGCGGCGGATCGTGCCGCGATCGGGCAGTGTCGCTCCGCCGATCAGCCGGATGAGCGTCGACTTGCCGGCGCCGCGCGCACCGAGAATGCCGATCGAGGTCGCGCGCGGGAAGGTGGCGTCGAGGCGCTCGAACACGCGGCGGGCGCCGTGCGCTGCGTGGAATGTCTTGGCGATGCCCGCCATTTCGACCGCCATCATACCAGCCTCGCGCGGAAGACACGTTCGAGCGCCAGGCCGATGAGGAGAGCGACGACGCCGAAGCCGATGAGGTACGTCTTGTCGAGGGTGAGCGTGGGATAGGTGAGATAAAAGCCGGAGCGGAACCATTCCAGCCCGTGCAGCAGCGGGTTCCAGCTCAGCCAGTAGCGGATTTGCGGCGGCATGAAATCCGGCACGAAGAACACGCCGGACATGAAGATGAGCGAGCGCGAGAGCACGCCGTAGATCACCGCCCAAAGCCGGAAGAAGGCGCCGATCACCCCGTTGATGAGGCCGACGCCGATGGCCAGCAGCGCGGTGGCGGCAAAGCCCTCTATCGCCAGCATGGGCCGGATCGGGATGGCCTCGGGAATGCCCATGGCATAGATGACGGTGAACAGCAGCACCGCTACCACCAGTAGCGTCGCGGTCTCCAGCAGGGCGCGCGCCAGCATGATGTCGAGCGGCTGGATGGGCGCCAGCGCCCGCACCAGCCCGCTGGCGCGGATCGCGCTGGTGGTGCGCCCGGACACATGGGTGAACAGGAAGAACGGCATAATGCCGGTGCCGAGGAACAACAGCAGGCTGGTGCCGAAATCCGGCCGGCGGCCGATGATGCTGAAGATGCCCATCATCATGGCGAGCTGGAGGATCGGCTCCAGCAGCGCCAGCAGATAGCTCAGGCGCGAATGCACCGAGCGCAGCCGCATCTCGCGCAGCATCAGCGCGATAACCACGCGTCCCTGCGTGTGCAGGCCGTGCAGGATCGCGTTGAGGCCGACCCTGTCTTCCGGCGTGTCGGCCGGGGGTATGAAGGTCATCGCCGCTCCCCTCAGGCCACATGGTCGCGGATGGAGAAGAACACCATGACGCTGATGAACCACAGCGCGCCGGCGGCAAGGAAGACGATCAGGATGGAGACGCTGCGGCGCGGGTATTCGCTCGCCTGCGCCTGCGCGGGCTGTACATAGGTGGCGACATAGGTCTGCTGGGCGGCGGCCTCCGAACGCGCGAGTTCAAGCGCCGAGAGGGTCGTCTCGTAATATTTCTCGGCGAACTGCCGGCTGAGATCGACATCCTCATAATTCGACAGCACGTCGGAGAGCACCGGCAGCGTGCCGGGTGCAACGCCGCCGGCTGCGCTCGCGCTGCCGCCGCCCTTGCCGATTTCACGCTCGATGGTGGTGATTTGCTTGCTCGTCGCGGCGATGCGGCTTTCCAGCACTTTCACGGTCGGGGCGTTGGAATCCATATAGGTGCGCAGCGAGGCGAGCTGGGATTGCAGCCCCGCCAGTTCCCCGCGCAGCTTCATCGCGAGGTCGAGCGTGCCGCCGGCGGTGCGGGCGGCGTCTGGTGTCTGCTCCAGGTCGCGGAACTGGCGCAAGGCGAGGCGCGCGCCGCGCAGCCGGTCCTCGGCGCGGGAGACGTCGGCCTCGGCGAAGGTCACGGCATCGCGCCGGGCGCGGGCCGAGATGTCGTTGATCAGCGTTTCGCTCTGGGTGACGAGCCGGGCAGCAATCTGGTGGGCGTCTTCGGGCGTGAACGCACGCACGCGCACCAAGGCAAGGCCCGTCGCCAGATCGAAGGAGGCGTCTATCATCGACTGCCAGTAGGAGACGAGGCTTTCCATCGTTGCCTCGCCCCCCAGCCGGGAGAGGGGGTCGACGCCAGCGCGCGCATACATGGCGCGCAGGTCCATCGTCTTCATCAGGTCTTCCACCGCCTGGCGGCTGGAGAGGTAGTCGACGACGAGGAAATTGTCGGTAAAGCCGCCGGAGCGGGCCGCTGCGCCGAGGGCGGTGCTCGCCGCGCTGGCGCCGGCCGGGGCGAAATCCTGGCTGCGCACGGCGAAGCGGAACTCCGACATGTACTGGTTGGAGACGACGAAGCCGTAGTAGAGCGCCGCGACAAGGGTCGGCACGGCGACCATCAGCAGGAACGACGCCCACAGCCCGACCGACCGGCGCTTGCGCGCCTTGCGCGGCAGACTCGACGCGAGGTCGTCCGCGTGGCTCTCCGGCAGGGCGAAATCATCGCGCTTGGCGGCTGGCCGCATTGGCTTGGCGCGCTTGGCCGGGGCAAAGGCTTCGTCCGCCTCCGGCAGACCGCGCGCCACCGGCCGCAAGGGCTCTTTCCGCACGGGCGGAGCGACCTTAGGGGCAACCTTGAAGGTGTCCGACGGATTAAGGGGTGTATCCGTCCCGGTAGGGCTCTTTCCGAAGAGCGTGTGCAGCTTGTTCATGCGCGGTCGCCCCCATATTTCGTCGATATACCGTTAGTTTCTTCATTTGACTCTTCAAAAATACTATAAATAATAGCGGTATACTGAGAAATAATTCCAAAATATTCTAATTGGAATTGATGAAAATACAGATTCGGCTTTAGTTTCGCCGAAATATCTGACGTTGTGACCATAATCAGCGAAACGAAAAGACCACAATGCTTGACGCGATACTCATGTTTGCGGCCGTGACGGTCACGCTGGTCGGCGCCGGAGGGCTGGACCGTCTGGCCGTGCCGCCCCGTGATCGCGCGCCGCGCCGGCCCTGGCAGGCCCACGCACTCGGCGCGCTCATCGCGGGCTGGCTCTGGCTGCTCTGGCTTGGCCTGTCGGCGCGCCCGCTCTTCGCCACTGTCGCGGCGCTGGTGACGCTGGGTGTGTTCGCAGGGATTTCCCGCGCCAAATACGCCTATTTGCACGAACCGCTCGTGTTCAGCGACCTCGGCTTCATTCCGACGCTGGTCCGCCACCCGGCGCTGTTCTATCTCGGACGCACGGAAGCCGCCGGCCTCGGCTTTGTGATGCTGCTGCTGGTTGGGGTGATCGCGGCCTGGACTTGGCTGGAACCGCGTGCGCTGGGTGAGGCCGCCCAGTTCGGCGTGCTCGCGGCGGCTGGCCTCGCCGCCCTCGTCGTGCCGCTGCTGGCCGGCCGCATAGCCGGGGCGCTGCCCGGCCTCTCGCGGCACCTGCTCGACCTGCCGGCAAGACGCTTCGTCGGCCTTCAGGGCCTTTCCGTCTCGTTGCTGGCTGGCTTCGCCCTGTGGCGGAAGGACGGGCAGCGGGAAGAGACGCGCCCTGCGCCGGCCGTGCAGGCCAGCGGCTATGACGCCGTCATATTCCTGCAGTCGGAATCCTTCACTGATCTGCGCCGAAGCGGCGTGGCGCTGGACCTGCCGCATTACGATCGCCTGCGCGCGCGGGCGATGGCTCATGGCCGGCTCGAAGTGTCCTGCTATGGCGCCTACACGCACCGCTCCGAGGCGGAGATGCTGACCGGGGTGGCGTTTGCCGACCAGCGCATGGATCGGTTCGACCCCTATCTGCGCCCCGAGCGGCTGGCGCCGGCCTCGCTCGCGTGCGGGCTCGGTGCCCTCGGCTGGCGCACGTGCTTCCTGCACCCGCACGATGCGCGCTTCTTTCGCCGCGACAGGGCCATTCCCCGCCTCGGCTTCGCGCACTTTGTCGACGAGACCGCCTTCGTGCCGGGCGACCGCTTCGGTCCCTATGTCGGCGACGCGGCGGTGGGCCGTCGCATCGTGCAGGAAATCGAGGCCGCCGGCGCGGCGGGCAAGGCGCTGTTCCTGATGGCCATCACCATGGAGGCGCACGATCCCTATGGGCCGGGCCGGCTGCCCGGTCTCGACGACCCGGTCGCGCAATACGCCCGCCATGTCGCCAATGCCGACGCCATGCTGGGCGCCGTCGTCGCGGCGCTCGACGCGCGCACCAATCGCTCGCTGCTGGTGTTCTATGGCGATCATGCGCCGATCCTTCCCGGGCATGAGGGGTTGGCGGAGGACCAGGCCACGGATTACCTCGTGCTCGATTGCGGACGGGCGGCGACGAACGCCAGCGAGCGCCCGGCCTCTGAACGCTCGCCAGCGGCGATCAACGCCTTGCTGCGCTCGAAGCTCGCGGAGGGGCGCCAGGGAGACGAAGGGGCGGGTATGGCCGGGGAATCCGCCACGACGTCGATGATCCGGTCGACGATGGAAAAGTGATCCGCCCAGCGCGGCATGCGGATCTGCGCCAGCTGGCGCAGCTGGGCGGCGCGCGCCTGCGAGTCGGGGTGCGCATAGTCCTCGATGGCCCGGGCCCAGCCCAGCCCGTCGATCGGGTCGAGATAGCAGGGTGCCGCACCGGCAATGTCGCGAAATGCCTGCAGATCGGAGCAGATCACCGGCACGCGCAGCGCCATCGCCTCGAACAGCGGAAGGCCATATCCCTCGGCGAAGGACGGAAACAGCACGCCGCGCGACTGCTTCATCAGGCGCCGCAACTGGCCGTCGGGCAGCCGGTTGCACTCCAGCACATGGTCGCTGAGGTTGCGGCAGCGCTCGATGATGTCGATGACGTTCTCATTCTCCCAGCCGCGCCGCCCGACGATGATCAGCTTCGGCGCCCGCGCGCCGAGCTTTTCCACCAGCACCCGCCAGGCATGCAGAAGCACGAGATGGTTCTTGCGCGGCTCGATGGTGCCGACGGTGAGGAAGAAGGGGTGGATCTCCGGCATGGCGGGCTCCTCCTCATCGAACTCGTCCTCGATGCCGAGCGGGCTTACCACGCTGGGGGGCATGACCAGATCGCTGCGCCCGGCGAAGGCGGTGAGCTGGCTCCGCGTGTGCTGGGAGTTGCAGATGACCGCTTCAGCGGAATTCAGCACGGTGCGCATGCGCGTCTCGTGCTTTTCCGCATCGCCCGGCCGGACATATTCCGGGTGGGTGAGGGGAATGAGGTCGTGCACCAGGTACATCGGCTTGAGCCCATGGCCGCGTACCATCGAGCGCACGCCGGCGATGGAATTGAGCCCCTCATGCGACACGTTGAGATAGACCGCGCCATGCGAATTGCGCCGCCGCAGCAGGCGTGGCAGCAGATTGACCGGCGAGAACAGGCGCTGGAGCGGCGGCAGCGCGTCCGGCAAGGCCGAGCGCGGCGGGGCCGGCGGCTCAAGTTCGCTCAGCGTCCCCGGGGCGAGGCGAAGGAAGCCTTCCACATTGCCCAGCTCCCGCCGGGTGATCCGCCCCTCGGACTGCTTCCAGCGCCGGGCCAACGCCTCGATGAAGCCGGCGACGGTTTCGGCGTCGAGATACCAGGTCGAGGCGCGCACCCGGCCGACGAAGGCGGCCTGGTCCTTGTACTGACGGCTTCCAAGCAGATGGCGGGCATAGGCCAGTTCGACGCGATCAATGCCCGTGGGCGTCGCCTGCGAGGAGCGCCGCAGCAGCCGGGTGATGTCGAGCACGACCTTCATGTTCACTTCCTCCACTCGGGGGCAGCAACCACCCCCTCCTCGCCGCCAAGGCCGAGAGGGGCGAGGGAACGGGAGCACTCGACGTTCTCTTCGACGAGCCAGTCGATCGCATTTTCGATCTGCTGCGCCGTGTGCGCGGCCGTGATGAAGAAGCGCAGCCGCGCGGCGCGGTGCGGCACCGCCGGGTGGATGATCGGCAGGACGTTGACGCCGCGCGCCAGCAGCCTTTCCGACAGCAGCACCGCCTTGAGCGAGTCGCCCACCATGACCGGCACGATGGCGTGGCCCTCGGCGGTGCCGGTGGAGAGGCCGGCCCCCTGCGCCGCGTCGAGGAAATGCCGGGCATTGGCCTGCAGCCGCTCCACGCGCTCGCCCTCGCGCTCCATGACGTCGAGGGCGGCCAGCGCGGCGCCGGCCGCTGCCGGCGGCAGGCCGACGCTGTAGACGAAGCCGGGCGCGGAGACCTTGAGATAGTCGACCAGCGCCTGCGGCCCGGCGATGTAGCCCCCGCACGAGGCGAGCGACTTGGACAGCGTGCCCATCCAGATGTCGACACTCGCCGGATCGAGGCTCGCATGTTCGGCGATGCCGTGCCCGCGGGCGCCAAGGACGCCGATGCCGTGCGCCTCGTCCACCATCAGCCAGGCGCCGAAACGCTGCTTGAGGTCGACCAGCCGGGCGAGGTCCGGTACGTCGCCGTCCATGGAGTAGAGCCCCTCGACGACGATGAGCGCCCGCCGGTAGCGGTGCCGCTCGCCGACCAGCATGCGCTCCAGCGCGTCGAGATCGTTATGGGGAAAGCTGCGGCGGGTGGCGCCGGCGAGTTCGACCCCGACGATGACGCTGTTATGGATCAGCGCGTCGTGGAACACCGCGTCCGGCGCACCGACGATGGTGCCCAGCGTGGTGACGTTGGCGGCGTGGCCGGACACGAAGGACAGCGCGTCCTCCGCCCGGTGCAGGGCGGCGAGGCGCGCTTCTAGGGCACGATGAATGGGGCGCTCGCCGGCCACGACGCGGCTCGCGGAGACGCTGGTGCCGTAAAGCGCGATTGCCTCCTGCGCCGTGCGCCTCACCTCGGGGTGGCTGTTCAGGCCGAGATAGTCGTAGGAGGCGAAATTCAGCACCTCGCGCCCGTCGATGCGCGTCAGCGCGCCGGCGCAGCCCTCATGAGGGCGAAAGAACGGGTTGGCGATGCCCAGCGCCTCGCCGGTGGCGCGGATCATCCGCAGCTCGTCATAGCCTGGCAGCGTGTCGAAAGAGGTGTCGTACGCGGGCGCGGCGGCGGGTGGCGCCTCGGTCGGCCGCCCCCGCATGCGGGCCAGCAGCGCCGCCCGGTCGGCGGCGTCGAGCCGGATATCGTTGACATGAGCGGTCATCGCAGCAGGCCCCCGTCGCGGCGGCCGTCAGTGATCGCCTTGGCCTTCAGCGCGTCCAGGATGGCGGCGGTCGGCGGGGCATCGAGGTGCCGGTCGATCAGCCGGGCGCTTTCCTCCGGAAGGTGAATGCCCGGCGCGAGCGGCGCCTCACCCGGGGTCTCGGCGAGCGGGCGCAGCTTGCGCAGCACCCTGTCGGCGATGTCCTGCAGCGTCGCTCCGGAATCCAGCCCCAGCATGGGCAGCGCGACCTTGTGGCGGCGCTGCATTTCGAGGTCGAGTTCCAGCCCCATCAGCGAATCCATGCCGATGTCGCTGAGCGCCCGTCCCGGGTCGAGCGTGTCCGGTGGAAGCCGCAGGATGCGGCCCAACTCGGTGGAAAGAAGGCGCAGCACCGTTTCGCGCGCCTCGTTTTCGCTTTGCTCGCGGATGAGCGCGACAAGGTCGTCCTCCCCGCCGGCATCGGTGGCGTCGTCAAGGCTGGGGCGCAGCGCGGCGAAGCTGGCTCCGGCCATGACAGCAAGATCGCGCCCCGCCCGCCAGTTCACCGGCGCATGCACGCTGACGGGGGGCGTGTTGGCATCCGAAAGGCACGTGCCGAGATGATCGAGCGCCTCGGCGGCGGTGAGCATGCCGAGGCCGAGCCGGCGGCTCAGTTGCTCCGAGGTCGCGCGGTCGCGGGCCAGAACACCGGCATCGGAAATCGCGCCCCAGGCGATGGCGAGCCCCGGCCGGCCCTCTCGGCGCCGGCGGCGGGCAAGACCTTCGAGATAGGCATTGGCGGCGACATAGGCGGCCTGTCCGGGATTGCCAACCAGCGTCGTGGCGGAGGAGAACAGCACGAAATAATCGAGGTCCAGCCCGGCGGTCGCCGCGTCCAGATGGCGCGCGCCGTCGACCTTGGGCCCGAGCACCGTCTCGAAGCGCTCGTGGTCGAGGTCGCGGATCAGCGCATCGTCCAGCACCATGGCGGTGTGCACCACGCCCGCGATGCGCCCATGGCGGACACGAAGGCGCTCGATCAATTCGGCGCAGGCCTCGGGATCGCGCACGTCGAGACGCTCGGCCACGATGTCCGCGCCCTCGACCGCGAGCGGCGGGTCGACCACGCCCCGGCGGGAGGCGACGACGACATGGCGGGCGCCGCGCATGGCCAGCCAGCGGGCGGTCTCACGGCCGAAGCCACCGCCACCACCCACCACAAGGTGCACGCCCTCCGCCGCCGCCACGAAGTTTCCGGCTAGCTCGACGGGAGCGGGGACGTGTGTCGGCGGGCGGATGAGAATCTTGCCGACATGGCCGGAGCCCTGCATCAGCCGGAACGCCGCGCGTGCCTCGTCGGCGGCGAAGACACGGTAAGGCAGCGGCTGCAGCGTGCCGGCCTCGAACAGGCGGCCGATCTCGGCGAGCATCTCCGTGACCAAGGCCGGCCGAGCCGCGATGAGCTGGTCGGCATCGACGCCGAAATAGGTGAGGTTGCGGGCGAAGGGCCGCAGCCCGATGGGGGTGTTGGCCACGAAGTCGCGCTTGCCGAGTTCGACGAAGCGGCCGAAAGGCTTGAGCGCCCGCAGCGAGAGTTCCATCGGCCGCCCGGCGAGCGAGTTCAGCACGACATCGCAGCCGCCTTCGGCCTGCAGCATCTGCGCGAAGGCGGTGCTGCGGGAATCATACACCGTTTCGGCGCCGAGCAGGCCGGCGAGCGCCCGCTTCTCCGGCGTCCCCGCCGTGGCGACGACACGAGCGCCGCGCATCCGGGCAATCTGCAGGGCGGCCATGCCGACACCCCCGGCAGCGCCGTGGATGAGAACGGTCTCGCCCGCTTCCAGCCGGGCGCAATGCACCAGCCCGTACCAGGCGGTCAAAAAGGCCACCGGCAGCGTTGCCGCTGCGTCGGCGGCGAGGCCGGCGGGTGCGCGCAGGACGGCGACGGCCGATACAGTGACATGGGTGGCAAAGGCGCCGGGCGCGAAGGCGACCACGGGGTCGCCCGGTTGCAGCCCGGCCACTTCGGGGCCGGTGCGGGTGACGGTGCCGGCGCATTCAAAGCCAAGCGTGGGGCCGGCAAAGCCCTGTCCCAGCATGTCGTCGCCAACCAGCCCCTGCGCGAACATCACGTCACGGAAATTGAGCGCCGTGGTCTCGACGGCGATTTCGACCTCGCCGGGTCCGGGGGCGCGGCGTGGCTCGGACTGCCAGACGAGGCGATCGAGAGAGCCGGGCAACGTCATGGCGAGGCGGGCGGCGGTGTGGACACGGTCTGCCTTTGCCGGCTCCGCTGGCGCGAGGCGCATTGCCTTCAGGCCGTCGCCATCAATGACCAGTTCACGCTCGCCGGGCACGCCAGCGACGGCGCGCGCCAGTTCGCCCATCGCGGCCTCGTCGATTACCGGCCGATCCAGCGCGATCAGCCTGATGTCGAGATCGGGATACTCGTTCATCGCCGTCCGGCCGAAGGCCCAGAGCGCCGCCGTGGACGGGGCCTCGCCCAGCGGATCGCCGGCCATGAGCAGGCGCAGCGCGGGCGCCTTGGGGGCCGCCCGCAATGCCTCCAGCAGCAGGCGCGCCTCGTTCAGCGCACCGGCGAGAGTGCGCGCGTCCTCGCCGCTCGCGAGCCGCCAGACCAGCACGCTGCCCGCAGCACCCACCACCGGCAAAGCAGGGTCGGGATCAAGTATATAGCCGGCTTCGGAGATAAGGCAGGAGCCGACGTCTTCCTTCAGCAGGGCAATGAGGGCGGCCACGCTCACCTGGTGGTCAGCGGCCTCGGCCACGGAAGTGGCGAGCAGCACGATGTCGGTGACGGCCCGCGCGCCGCGCAGTCGGTGGTTGCCGCGTATGCCTGCGGGAGCGTCCAGCATCATCAGCCGGGCGAAGCCGCTGGTGGCGAAGCCGAAGGAGACGAGCGCACCTCCCGGCCGCAACACGCCACTCAGCCGCCGGGCGGTCTCGCCGCCGGGGTCAAGCGGAAGGCGCGGATCGAAGTGCAGGATGAGGTCCGCCTCGGGCGCCTCTTCCTGATGCCCCAGGAAAACACCCACGGACGGCCGGATGCGGTCGGCGAGGGTCGGGCGGGCGGTGGGGTCGGAGGGCAGGACGGTAAGCACGATGTCGCCCGCCTCGACCAGCGGGCGCAGCGCGTCGAGAAGGACGCCGTGCCGCTCCACCACGATCACAGAGGCCGGCGCGTCGACGCCGCGCGCTACATCGCCGACCAGCGCTGCCACCTGTCCGGCGAGGGTGCGGGCGGCGGGGGAGGCACTTTCCCACTGGTCGATGAGACCCAGGCCCGGAGCGATGTGGAGCGAGCCGCGCAGATGCTCGCTGAGATCGCTGGCGAGACGGGCGCCGATGGCGAGTTCGGCGGCGCGGTCCGGCGCCAGCCCGGCGATCTCGTGCAGCAGCGGCTCGGGCGCCGGCAGGTTACTCTGCGGCAGCACGCGCCATCCCTCGGCCGGGATCTGGCAGGCAAGGCCACCCTCGGCCAGAAGCTCCAGCAGCGACAGGAAGGCCGGGCGTCGCTCCGCCGCCAGCCGCCCCTGCTCGACAAGCGCCTCGATGGCGAGCGGGACGTCGTCCCGGAGCGCGTCGCCGGCAATCGCGGTCACGGCCCGGTGGGCGATGGCATAGGCCAGTGCGTCCAGGATCAGCGCATCGTCGGCCGGGGCGATGTCGCTGGCGGCATCGAGGAAAGCTTCCACACGCTGGCGCGCCTGCGTCGCCGCCGGGCCGAGACGGACGTAGCTCTGGCGGAAATCGCGGTCCAGCGTCTCGGTGGAGGTCAGCGCAACGGCGCGCAACTCAACGCCTTCGATGTGGGCGATCTCGTCTCCCGCCGCGTCGAGCAGCGCCACATCGAGAGCCAGTCCACGCGGGCTGGCGCGCCGGATCGCCAGGGCAGCGCGCACCGGAAGCGCCGAATCTCGCACGGTGAGCGCCGCGAAGCGAACCGGCAGGAACGTGGTGCCTGATGGTGCGGCGAGGCCCTCGGCCGCGAGGACGAGGCCGTGCAGGGCCGCGTCCGCCAAAGTCGGCGCCAGCACATAGGCTTGCTGCATTCGGTGCGGCGTTTCCTGAGGCGGGTCGAAGGTCAGGTCGATGTCGGCACCCACGCGCCGTGCCGTGCGCACCAGCCGGAAGGCCGGCCCGTAGTCGAGGCCAAGCCGGGCGGCGGCGGCGTAGAGCGCGTCGGCGTCGAGAGAGGTGCCGCCTTCGGGCAGGACCGGGCGCGCGGTGGCGGCCGGACGGAAACCTGTATCGGCAAGCACTCGCCCCTGCGCGTGCAGGCTCCATTCCTGCGAGCCCCGGGCGCGCGAGGAGACGGTGATGCCGCCGGCGGGCTCAAGGGCGACCCGCGTCTCCACGCTCTCCCCGGGCGACAGGCGAAGCGCCGTCAGTATGGCAAAGTCCTCAAGCCGTAGCCGCCCGGTTCCAAGCGTCTCGCGGCCGGCCGCCAGCACCATTTCGGCCAGCATGGTCGCCGGCAGCACGACATGGCCGCCGACCTTGTGGTCGGCCAGGAAGGGGCGGGCCTCAATGTCCAGCATCCCCCGCCATTCGCTGCCCCCGGCGAGCAGCCGCGTGCCGAGCAGCGGATGATCGGGGCCGGCTCCGCCGATCAGGTCGATCGCTTCCGAGGAGCGCGGCGGGCGGATAGACTGGCGGTGCCAAGGCGTCTTGGGCAGCTGGATCCGGGCGGGGGGTAGTGCAGGGCCGAACATGGCCTCTGCGTCCACCGCCGCGCCGTTCACTAGCGCAGCCAGCTGGCTCCGCTCCACCGGGTCGTCCTCCGCCGTGTCTTTCTCCTGCAGCGAGGCGAGCACGGTGGCCGGGCGACCCTCATCGGCGAGAATCTCCCTGAGAAAGCCGGTGAGGACGGCCTTCGGTCCGATCTCCTGAAATATCCCGATGGTGCTGTCGCGCGCCGCCGTGCGAACCGCCGCGTCGAACTGCACGGGCTGGCGGATATTGTCCCACCAGTAGGAGGCGTCGAGCGTGTCGTCCTCGATACGCTCCCCCGTAACGGTCGAGATGAAGGGGATCGCCGGTGGGCTGGGCTTTAGCATCGACAGTGTTTCGATGATGGGCTCGTAAAGAGGCCCCATAGCCCGCGAGTGGAAGGCGTAGTCGAGGCCGAGGCGCTTGCCCACCATGCCCTGGCCCCGCGCCCGGCGGAGCACGGCGTCGATGGCCACGCTGGGCCCCGAGAGCGTGACGCCGGTGGGCGCGTTGATCGCACCGATAACGAGTTCGGGCTGGGCGACGGCCGAAATCAACGCCTGCGCCTGTTCCGGGCTCGCCATCAGGAAGGCCATGGCGCCGGAGCCGCGCGTGCGGCCCTGAAGCTGGCTGCGCCAGTAGATGAGGCGCACCGCATCGAGCAGGCTCAGCGCACCGCAGATATGGGCGGCGGCGATTTCGCCGACGCTATGGCCGATCACCGCTGCCGGCGCGCAGCCGCCCGCCATCAGCGCCCGGGCGAGCGAAACCTGCAGCGCGAAGATCAGCGGCTGGGCCGTCTCGGTGGCGGCAAGGGCGGCCTCGTTCGGCGGCTGGGTGAAGGACGCCGCCAGCGACCAGCCGGCTAGCGGCTTGAAGACGGCGTCGATCTGCTCGATCCCGCGCCGGAACGCCGCGCTGGCCTGCCAGGCGGCATGGCCCATGCCGGCATACTGGCCGCCATTGCCGGTGAAGACGAAGGCCACCCCGCCCGCCGAGCCGCGAGGTGTGCCGCGCAGGAGCGCGGCCTCGCCATCCCCTGCCGCGATACGGCGCAGCCGGGCCGGCACATCCGGCCCGTTCACCGCGATCGCCAGGCGATGGGGCAGCGTGGAGCGGCCATGCGCAGCGGCATGGGCGACGATTTCCGGCGCCGCCTCACCCTCCAGCCGGTCGGCATAGGCCTCGGCGAGGGCCGACAGGCTCTGTGGGTCCGTTGCCGAGATCATCAGCACGGGAGCGATGGCGCGTGCGTCCGCGACTGGAACCTCATGGGCATCGGGCAGGCGAATGACGGCATGGGCATTGGTGCCGCCGAAGCCGAAGGAAGAAATGCCGGCAAAGTTCGCCTCTCCCGTGAGCATGAGCGGCTCGGCGGCGGGGCGGAGGTTCAGCGCCTCGAAATCAATCGACGGATTCAGCGTGTCGAGGTGGAGCGAGGCGGGCAGTTCGCGCCGCTCCAGCCCGTTCAGCGCCTTCAGCAGGCCGGCGAGGCCCGAGGCCGGTTCGAGGTGGCCGATATTGGACTTCACCGAGCCGATCGGCAGCGGGGACGAACGCCGCCGCCCAAGCGCCGTGCCGATGGCGCGCGCCTCGGCCGGATCACCCACCAGCGTGCCGGTGCCGTGCGCCTCGATAAAGGCGAGGCCGTCGGGGTCGATGCCTCGCCGCTCATAGAGCTCCTCGATCAGCCGCTGCTGCGCCCGGCTTTCCGGCATGGCGATGCCGAGCGTGCGCCCGTCGGAATTGGTGCCGGTCGCCATGACGACGGCGCGCGGCGTCCGGCCTAGGCTCTGCGCGCTTGCGAGCCGGCTCAGCACCGTGACGACGCCGCCCTCGGCGCGGACATAGCCGTCCGCCTCGCCGGAGAAGGGCCGGCAGCGGCCGGTGGGCGAGAGCATGCCGGCGCGCGAGAAGCCGACGAAGTTGAACGGGCTGACCAGAATATTCACCCCGGCGACCACGGCCGTGTCGACCTCGCCGCTCTCGATCGCCTTCACCGCCCGGTCGAAGGCGACCAGCGAGGAGGAGCAGGCGGTGTCGATGGTGAGACTCGGGCCGGTGAAGCCGAAGACGTGCGAGATGCGATTGGCGATGATCGACAGGGCGTTACCGGTGACGAAATGCGCGTCGGCGGCCGCGATGTCGGGAACGAAGTGCAGCGAATGGTCGAGTGAAGAGGCCCCGACGAAGACGCCGACATTGGCCCCGGCGAGCGGCGAGAGCGGGATATTGGCGTCCTCGAACGCCTCGCGCACCAGTTCGAGCAGAAGCCTCTGCTGCGGGTCGATCTGTTCCGCCTCGCGTGGCGACAGCCCGAACGCGCCCGCGTCGAACCCGAAGATGTCGTCAAGCACGCCGGCGGCGAAGGTGTAGGCGCGGCCCGGCGTGCCGCGAACGGGATGGAGGAAACGTTCATGCGACCAGCGGTCCGCCGGAATCTCGGTCACGGCACAGGCGCCCCGCGTCAGCAGGGACCAGAAAGCGGCCTCGTCCGCAGCGCCCGGCAGCCGGCAGGCGCAGCCCATGATCGCTGCGGCGTGCAGTGCCTGTGGCGAACCGGAGGAGAGGGCGGCGTCCGCGCCGTGAACGATGCTATCCAATCGGCACCTCATCTGACGTTCATGCGATATGGCAGCCGGCGGTGCAGCCAGGCGTGTGCGGCGCGGCCTTTTGGGCTGCACCGCCAGCGCCTAACTGCCGGAGGCGGCCCACTCCGAAGCGGCCGTCGCTTCCGACGGCGCGTGCGCCGTCCGGGAGGCATCGTGGATACGGTGCCGGATGCGCGCTGAAATCGCGTCGCTCCACTGGACGAAGTCGTATTTGCGCGAGACCCGGGACTGGCCCGCGCTGGCGCGGGTGGCCCGCAGGTCGGCATCCGCCGCGGCCTGATACAGCGCCCGGGCAGCCGCCTCGACATCCGGTATGCCCCACTGGCCGATATAGCCCCGGCTGGCGAGATATTCCGGCGGTGCCGGGGTCTGCTGCACCGGCACGAGGAAGGCGTTGTCGGCATCGCAGAAATCCTGCGAGCCGGAATAATCGGAGACCACCACCGCCTTGCCCGCGAACATGGCGTCGGCGATGAAGTAGCCGAAGCCCTCCGAGCGGTGCAGAGACACCATGGCGTCGACGCTCCACATCAGCGTCCAGTATTCCTCGGCGGTCAGATTGCCTTCGACTAGGGTGATCCGGTCGTCGCCGGCAATGCGTTCCTCGATCTCCTCCCAGTACGAATCGATATTGCTCCAATGGCCGGGATTGACCTCCCGGATCTTGATCAGCAGCCGCACATTGAGATCGCTGTCCTCGAACGCCCGCTGGAAGGCCTTCACCACGTCGAGCGGGTTCTTGCGGACAATGGACGAGCCGAATTCCGCCGCCGTGAGGAAGATGAACTCGGACGGATCGGTCCGGAAGCGGTCGAGGAACGAGACAGGGGCGAGGGGAGGGTGCAGCCCCTTGTCGACCACCGTAACCGGCACCGGGGTGATCTTGCGATACGCCTCGGCGACATAGTTGCTCGGTGTCCATATCTCGTCGACGGCAAGCGCGCCCAGCGTGTGATTAGCCGGCGGGCGGTCGCTTTCCCACAGGTAGAAGCCGATGATGTGGGCGTCCTCGCAGATGCCGGCGAAGCGAGCAATCATCTCCGGCGCCCGGTCCGCATTCACGCACAGGAGGACAACACGGGCCCGCGCACCGATGGTCGGATTGTAGCCGGCATCGGGATTGACGCAGGAACCGTCATCGGCGTTGAACACCAATGGCTGGAACGACGACAGCGCCTCCGCGAACATGCTGAGATTGCGCCCGACGCCGGTGTCGTTGGCGTGGCCGATGATGACGAGGTCGCGACGGGGCACCGCGTCCCGCAGTGCCTCGGAAGGCGCCTCTATCCGGCCCATCGCTGAGAGCGCGGAGAGTTCGGGCACGCGGGCATAGACATCGTGATACAGCCGCTCGCGCCAGGCATCGGCGCCGCTTTCCGCAATCGCCACGTCGGGGCAGGGCGCATCGGCGAGGATCGAGATCAGCGCCAGATCGAAGCGGGTGAAGTCGGGCGTGCCGCCGGCGCCCCAATAGGCGCGCCAGACATTCGGGGTGAAGGAGAGCCGGTCGGGCTGGGTGACGTCGAGCGCCACCTCCTTGAAGCTTGTGCGGCGAATGAAGTCCTCATCGCGCAGCCGGTTGCCCAGCCCCTGGTCTTCCAGCAGGAACAGCCAGTACCAGCTCCACGGCAATTCGCGGTTGCGGAACACATCGGCAGGTGCGGAAAGCGAGCGGCGCAACCCGTCGGACACCAGCTTGACGTTGTTCTTGTCGGCGATGAACGGCGCGGTGGCGAACTTGTACTGGACGAGGCGTAGGCCTTCCTCGGTGAAGATGTCGATATGCGGGTAGTGCCGGCGCCAGAAAGCGAACAGGGTGAGACTGATCTCGTGCTTCATCACCCGCCGGTTCATCACCGGCTCGCTGAGCAGGGCATGTATTTCGTCGGTCAGGCAGAATACATGCCGCTTGTACCAGTCCTCGAATACCTCGGAGACGATCCAGTTGGCAACCGACTGGCCGCCGGAAAGCTTGCTTTTCAGCTCCAGGCGATTGGCGATGTAGCGGGTGTAGACCGACGCGCGCCAGCGGGCCGGCGGCTCGTCGGAACTCTCGAGGCGGCGCGTGACATTGGGAATGTCGTGCCAGACGAGGTGGCGTAGCCTCCCCTCGCGGGCGGATGTCCCGATGCCGACGATGAAATGGGTCAGTTCCTCCCGGGTCTCCGCATCGGTCCAAAAGGTCTGGGCGGCGAAGGTGCCGGCGGTGGCGCTCTCGTCGTCGACGCGCAACACCATCTGCCGATGCGCGGCGAGCCGGTAGCCGGTGACGTGGATGGGCATGTGGGCCTCCGGCGAGGTGGTGCGCTCGAAGACGCAGACGCCGTCGACCTCAAGCCGCAGCGCGACCGGCCGCCGCAGATCGCCACGGTTGAAGCCCCAGGCGACGCATTGCCCTTCCTGCACGAACACGCCGCCGAGGACGTTTTCGCTTTCCGAAATTTGTAAGTAATTTCTGCCAGAGCTGGCAAACGCGTATGCGCTCTGAAGTTGTTCTTCAGCATTCATTCCTTCATCGCCCATCCGTGTATCGCGCAGAGTTGGAGCCGACGACACCGCGTTATCGGGGTTGAAGTCGCGTCCGGCCTGATGCCCGAAGGTCTCAAAATTCATGAGCCACCCGTTTCGATGGTCGACGTTTCGAGGGGAATCAGCCTTCAAACGCCGTAAAAGCATTCGAAGATGATGCGTGCCATGTGCATTGCAGCATCAAACCTGACGATCTGTCTAGGGGCTCATTCATGTATTGTTGCATCATTCTTCGGCAATAAAGGTATCAAGAAACCTATAATGCTAATGATTTGCTTCATTACGCTAATGGAAGCAATTTTGAACGAAACTAATGCCAGTGTTGGCGAAGTTCGCGCGTTCGTGTCGGGCTAATAAGACTCACCTGTTTGCGGCGATAACGTGATGATCCCCAGTATGGTGCCAATTTACCGATTGGTTGCAGTATTTAAGTTGAAGAATGAGTCATGTTCTCATCCCTTTTGTGCTGCATTGCGGTAGTGCGAGGGGTGCGCTGCAATCTGTCGTGGCATACAAAATCCACGCTGATGGTTGGCCTCTGCGGGATGCTGCGCCCAGGTCCTTCGACGCTCGGACGTGCCGGCATACGGTGCTAAATTACCAAAAGTCTCGATGCCAACCGATATTTAGCGTGGTGTAGACATGAGGAATAAATCGAACAATACTACTACTGTGATTAATTCATGTGGCGCACTCGCCCTCATGGATATTTCAAATGTGCTTACAGCGCGTGAGGCCGTATGAAGACACCGCTTGAGGCAATCGTTCGCACCGAAGGCGAAGTGCGGCTCGGCTGGGCCGGATCAACCACGCTGATGGACTATCTGAACTTCGAGGACGCGCTCAGTCCGGTGCTCACGGCAATGGTCGGCGGGGTGCCGGTGCGGCGCGTGCCGGCAAAGTCGCACTCGGTGCGGATGGCCGCCATCGGTGCCATCGGCCACACGCTGGAAGGCGGCCAGGTGCATGTGTGGGGCACCGGCTGCTCGCCCTGGAAGAACCCATCGGCACCGGCCGACCGCCGGGTGGCCTTCGCCCCGCCCGGGCATGATGCAATGGTGCTGCACGCCACCAGCGGGCCGGTTGCCGAGCGGCTCATGGCCAATGGCGGCCCGCGTCCGGGCGTGTATGGCGACCCGGCGTGGCTGCTGCCGCGCTTCTATCGCCCGCGCATCCGCAAGAAGTGGAAGCTCGGGGTGATACTCCACCTCTCCGAACTGGCTGACCGCTCGCACGAGGCGCGGCCGCTGCCGGCCTTTGCACGCTACCAGGTTCCGGACGAACTCAGCGACGACATCCACCTGATCACCACGGTGACGCCGCTCGGCGTGCCGGCGCTGAAGGCCAAGCTCGACGAAATTCTCGCCTGCGAGCGTATCGTCTCGATGAGCATGCACGGCCTCATCATCGCCGAGGCCTATGGCATCCCCTGCCTTTATTTCTCTCCGCTCTCCGAGCCGCGCGGGCTGGGACGGCTGGCGCTCGACCCGGAGGGGCCGGCGGACCTGCGGATCGTCGACCTCTATCTCGGTCTTGGTCGGCGCCACATCCCCGCCTATTTCCAGGACCGCGGCCTGCCGACGGACTGGCCGGCGCTGATGGACGCCGTCGACCGCGCCTGGGTGCCGGCCGCGTTCGATGCCGATCGCCTGATCGCGGCGTTCCCGTTCACGCCGTCCCCGCTCAAGGCCCCGTCGGGAAAGAGCATCTGGGATCACCCGGTCATAAAGGGGCTGACTTTGCAGCATGATGTGGCGCTGCTGCGCCAGCAGGACCGCGACACCGACACCAGCGAGCCGGTGGCGAAACAAGCGCCGAAGCCGGCCCCGCCTACGCCCAGCCCAGCGTCGGCGAAGGTCGTCGGCGAGGCGCGGCCGCAGCCTTCCGCGATGGTGCCTCCCACCTCAGCGCCCGGTGGTATGGCCCCCGGCCTCGCCACGCTGCTGCGGATGAATGCCGACCGCATCTCCATCCCGCTCTCCTGGGCCGCCACGACGCGGGAAACGCCGCACGCCAATCTCGGCGATACGCTGAGCGCGCTCATGGTGGCGGGCATGGCAGGCGTCACCGTACGCCGCGCCGGCTTCGACCAGCCGATCGAGCGCATGGTCGCGGTCGGCACGATCGGCCACAACCAGCGCAATGGCAGCTTGCATTTCTGGGGCACCGGCGTCGACGCCGAGCGCAACCCGGTCGATCCGCTGGTGCGCGGCTATGTGCGCCCGGCCGATACCCAGTTCCACATCCATGCCCTGCGCGGCCCCAACAGCGCCCGCACGCTGCGGGCCGCCGGCATGGAGGTTCCCGACATCTTTGGCGATCCGGTGTGGATGCTGCCGCGCTTTTGGCCGATGAAGGAGGTGGAGAAGACGCATGATCTCGGCGTCATTCTCCACATCACCGAACTGGAAGACCGCACGCCCGAAGCCACCGCCAAGGCGTCGCTGCGCCGGTATGGCGTGCCGGACGCGTTCAAGGGGCGCATCCGGCTCATCAACACCCATTGCCCGCCCACCGTCGAGGCGATGCGGGCAAAGGTGGCGGAAATCGTCTCCTGCCGCGCCATCGTGTCGACCAGCCTGCACGGCCTCGTCATCGCCGAAACCTACGGCATCCCCTGCGCGTGGTTCGCCACCTATGGCGACGGCGAGGGCCGGATGCTCGATCTCGGCAACCCGCAGCACCAGATCGACCACCGCATGCGGGATTTCTATTCCGGAGTCGGGCGGACGACGCTGTCCTCCTATTGCCTCGACCGCTCGAAACCGACGGATTGGGCCGCCGTGCTGTCCTGGGTGCATGGCAAGTGGCGGCCACTGAGCTATGACGACCGCCCGCTGATCCGCGCCTTTCCGCTGCCGCTGGCGGTGTCGCCGGACGAGATGACCTGGCCTCTGCCGGCCGAGATCGTCGATCGGATCGACTATTGAGGGAAGCGGCGCTCACCCCCGCCGGGCGCCCGGCACTGGGCTTCACAGCCGGGCGCACGGCCTTGCCGGCGCCGGTCTCGGGGGCGGAGAAGCCGGGGCGCGCGGGCAGGACCGACGTGGCAGGTGCCTTTGCCGGCCGCTGCTTCCTGTTTCTGCAGGGGCCTGCCTCGCCCTTCGCCATCAGCCTCGCGCGGGCACTGCGCCGGGGCGGGGCGCGGATCGTCAAAGTGCATCTGTGCGGCGGCGATACGGTATTTTGGCGCGGGCCCGCGCGGCTTTATCGTGGCCGGCCGGATGAGTGGCCGGCTTATGTGGACGCGCTGATGGCGCAGGAAGGGGTCAGCGATCTCGTGCTGTTCGGCGATTGTCGCCCTTACCACGCGCCGGCGGTGCGCGTTGGGCGCGGGCGGGGCGTGCGGCTGCATCTGCTGGAGGAAGGCTATGAGCGCCCGGGCTGGATCACCTGCGAATCCTACGGCGTCAATGCCCATTCCGACCTGCCCCGCACCCCGGAGGCCGTTCTTGCGGCGGCGTCCCGGCTAAGTGAGCCGGCCCCCCTGGCCCCGCTGTTCGAACCCTTCGCTCGCCGGGCGCTCTGGGACATCGCCTGGCATGCGGGTCACACCGCGCTGGCACCGCTGTTTCCCCGCTACCGCCGCCACACGCTGGCGCACCCGGCAAGGGATTATGTTGGGTGGGTGTTTCGCTGGCTAACAACCTCGCCCGCCGGCCAGCGCGATCGCCGGGCGCGGGAGGCGATTGCCGACTGGGCACCCTATTTCCTTCTGCCGCTTCAGCTTGAGGGTGACTACCAGATGCGCGTGCATTCGCGCTTCCGGTCGGTGGAGGAGGTGGCGAGTGAGGTGCTCGCCTCTTTCGCGCGCGCGGCACCGAACGGTGCGCGCCTCGTGCTCAAGCGCCATCCCTATGACACTCGCCTGCCGGCGACCCGCACAATGGTGGCGCGCCTCGCCGGTGAGTATGGCCTGGCCGGGCGCGTGGTGTTCATTGAGGGCGGCGCCATCGAACCGCTGGTGGCCATGAGCGCCGGCGTGGTGCTGGTGAATTCCACCACCGCCATGCTGGCCCTGCGGGAGGGCCGGCCGCTCAAGGTACTGGGCCGTGCCACCTACGACATGCCGGGGCTGTCGCATCAGGGTACGCTCGATGCGTTCTGGACCGAGGCCGAGGCGCCGGACCCCGAACTCTTTCGGGCCTATCGGCGTGTCGTGGTGGCGCGCACGCAGGTCGCCGGCGGTTTCTTCGCGCCCGACACCATCGCGCGTGCAGTGGAAGGCCTTGTCGCCCGCATGGCGATGGAGGGGGCGCACCCGGCATGAAGCAGCGTCACATACTGATCACCGGCGCCTCAAGCGGGCTGGGCGCGGCTCTCGCCCGGCATTATGCGCGCGAGGGTGTCGGCCTGCTGCTGATCGCCCGCAACGCCGCGCGGCTCGATGCGGTGGCGCAGGACTGCCGGGTGCGCGGGGCGCGGGTGAGGCGCGAGATCCTCGACGTACGCGACAGCATGGCCTTGGCCCGGCTCATTGCGGAGGTCGATGCCGAGACGCCGATTGACACGGTGATCGCCAATGCCGGCGTCGAGGCGAGCCTTGGCGGCGGTGGCGAGGCCGAACCGCTGCACGATGTGCTGGCGCAGATCCGCACGAATTTCGAGGGCGCGATCGCCACCGTGCTGCCGCTGCTGGATTCGATGCGCCGGCGCGGCGAGGGGCGCGTCGTGCTCGTCTCGTCGCTGGCCGGGCGGATGCCCATGCCGGACCAGCCGACCTACAGCGCCACCAAGGCCGGACTGAGCGCCTTTGGCGAGGCGTTGCGCCCGGTGCTGGCGGCGCGGGGCGTGCGCCTGACGGTAGCCTGCCCCGGCTTCATCGACACCGGCATGAGCCGCGCCTATCGCGGCTGGCGCCCGCTGCAATGGGACGCGCCACGCGCCGCCGCCGCAATTGCCGCCGCCGTGGAGCGCGGCGCGCGAAGTGTCGCCTTTCCGCTGCCGCTGGTGATGCTGATCGGGCTGGGGCGCTGCGTGCCGGCGTTCGTGCGTGAGGCAGTGCTGCGGCTGTTCTTCGCCGTCGAGATTGGCACCGTTCATGAGAAAGGCGCCGCGCCGGTCGTCGGGCCGCCCTAGTTCATTGTCGTGTATATCGCCATAAAATGTTCTAACTATTGCCATCAACTCAAAAAATGACTCGTACATTAAAAGGATAATACTTGTAAAACTGAATAAAACGTCCTCATAAAATTATATTGACGTTCATATTCCTGCGTATAATCTTTTCGCAACTGCGAGATAAACGGTGCGTCCTCTGAATTCGTATCGTTCGACAACGTTGAACGTGAGGAGAACATCAATGTCCGACTCCAAGATCGTCCCTGTCATTCTCGCCGGGGGCTCCGGCACCCGCCTCTGGCCCATCTCGCGGGACTCGCTGCCCAAGCAGTTCCTGCCGCTGTCGACCTCGGGCGGAACGCTCTACCAGGACACGCTCCAGCGCGTGGCGCAGGGCGAGATGTTCGCGGCGCCGATCATCGTCACCAATGAGGAGTTCCGCTTCTTCGCCCAGCGTCAGGCGCGCGATATCGGCGTCGAGCCGACCGTCGTGCTGGAGCCGGTGCGCCGCGATTCCGCCCCGGCACTGCTCGCCGCCACCTTGCTCGCGCAGCAGATGCATGGCGACGAAGCGACGCTTCTCGTCCTCGCTGCGGACCATGTCATCGGCGACATCCCGCTGTTCCACGAGGCGTGCCGGAAGGCGCACGGCACGGCAAAGCTCGGTCATATCGTCACCTTCGGCATCACGCCGACCGAGCCGCGCACCTCCTATGGCTATATAAGGCGCGGCGCGGTGCTGAATGGCGGCGCGGCGGCGCTGGTCGAAGCCTTCGCCGAGAAGCCGAATGCCGAGACGGCGCGCGACTATGTCGAGGCCGGCTATCTCTGGAATTCGGGCAATTTCCTCTTCCCCGCCGATGTGATGCTGGAGGAGGCCGAGAGCTTTGAGCCGGAGATCGTCGCGGCCGTGCGTCGCGCGGTTGCGGACGCCACCCGCGACCTCGGCTTTTGCCGGCTCGGCGCCGCCTTCCATGGCGCGCCCAGTCTGTCCATCGACTATGCCGTGCTGGAGCGCACCGGTCGGGCGGCCGTCGTGGAAGGCAGCTTCCCCTGGTCCGATGTCGGCAGTTGGAACGCCGTGCGCGAGATCAGCGCGCCGGATGAATCGGGCAATGTGCAGCGCGGCCCGGTGCGGATGGTCGATGCCACCAATTCCTACATCCACTCCGAAGGGCCGCTGGTCGCCGCCATCGGCGTCGAGGGATTGTCCGTGGTGGCGACCGGCGACGCGGTGCTCATCATGCCCTCCGCCCGCTCGGAGGAGGTCAAGCATCTCGTCGCCTCGCTCAAGGCCGAGCGACGCAACGAGGCGACCGAGCACCCCAAGATGCATCGGCCCTGGGGTAGCTACGAGACCATCAATCTCGGTGGCCGCTTCCGGGTGAAAAAGATCGTCGTCGATCCCGGCGAGCGCCTGTCCTTGCAGCGCCACCACCATCGGTCGGAACACTGGATCGTGGTGACCGGCACCGCCGAGGTCACGGTGGGCGAGGAGGTGTTCACGGTGCACGAGAACGAGTCGACCTATATCCCGCTCGGCTCCGTTCATCGCCTCACCAATCCCGGGCGCATTCCGCTCGAACTCATCGAGGTTCAGGTCGGCTCCTATCTCGGCGAGGACGACATCGTCCGCCTTGACGATGTCTACAACCGCGTCGAGGCGGTGGCGCCCGCCGCCATCCCCTGAACAAGCCAGAAGGAGCAGCGACGTGACAGAAGACACTTTGCGTCAGATCGTCCGCGACAAAGGCGCCGTTCCGCTCACCTGGGCAGCGGCGACGCGGGTCCAGCACTATCTCAATCTGGGTGACGCCCTCAGCCCGGTCATGGTGGCTTTGCTGTCGGGCAAGCCCATCGTCCACCAGGCGCATGACGGCAACAGCGTACGCATGGCGGCGGTCGGGACCATCGCCCAGAACCTCAAGGGCGGCGACGTCTCGGTGTGGGGCACGGGCTCGTCCCGCTACATCAACACAGGGCAGGAGGGCGAGCGCATTGCGTTCCATCCCGACCCGGCGACGCGCTACCGGGTGCACGCCACGCGCGGCCCGGTGAGCCGGGCGCTGCTGGGCGAGGAAAACGCGGTTGGCGCGCCGGTGTTCGGCGATCCTGTCTGGGCGCTGCCGCGCTTTTACAATCCGAAGCTGGAGAAGAAGTGGGAGATCGGTGTCATCGTCCATCTCTCCGATCTCGATGGCCGGTGGCTCGATGCGCTGCCACGCGAGGCCTATGAACGCTACCACATCCCCAAGGAGTTCGAGGGCAGCGTCCGTATCATCAACACGCTGACGGCGATCAGCGCGGAATCGATGCGCGAGAAGCTGGACGAGATTCTCGCCTGCAAGCGCCTCGTCTCCACCAGCCTGCACGGCATGGTGTTCGCCGAGAGCTATGGCATACCCTGCCTCTATTTCTCGCCGCGCGGCACGCCGGAGGGGCTGATCGGCCGGGTCATGGACCCCGATGACGGTTTCGACCTGCGCATTACCGATCTTTATCTCGGCCTCGGCATTCCGCAGATTCCGGTCTATGTGCAGCGCCGCAACAAGCGCACCGACTGGGCGCATCTGATGTGGTGTATCGACACCGCATGGCGGCCCATCGAGTTCGACACAGACCCGCTCATCGAGGCCCTGCCGATCGACATCGCGCCGATCACCGCACCCCACGGGGGCACCGTCTTCGACCACGAACTGATCCGCGACATCCCCTATGCCCATGGCGGCGGGGCGCCTGTGCCGGTGCGGCCGCAACTGACGCAGGTTCAGGCTGTTGCGGGGTGACGAGAGCGGCGGCGGGGCGGGGGCACCTGCATCGGTGACGCTTCCGCTCGCGCCTCGCCGCGGAACGGTGATGATCGATGGCTACAATCTGGCGCTGGAGGCCGGCACCGGCGTCGCCACCTATGCCCGCAATCTGAGCTTCGCCTGCGGCGCCCTCGGTTATCGCACGGACATCCTCTACGGCACGCGGGCCTCGCCAAGCGCCGATCCGCTGCTGCGCGAAATCTCGTTCTTCGACCCCAATGCCGGCTCGCCATCGCTGATGCTGGAGGTCGCGCGGCGGCTGAAGCAGTTGTGCACCTCACCCATGGGCATCCGCGCGCGCGATGTGCCGTTGACGGGGAAGGTCATCAGCCGGGCCTTCCAGTCGCGCCTTCCCCATTACGACCGCATCTGGAACGCGCCGGAACTTTTTTCGCGCAGCTATTGGCATTTCAGCGCCTACCGGCACTTCCTCACCGTCGGTGGCGTCGACAAACCAGACCTGATGCACTGGACCTACCCGCTGCCGATCCGGCTGCCGGGCGTGCCGAACATCTACACGCTGCACGACCTCGTCCCCCTGCGCCTGCCCTACACGACGCTCGACAACAAGAAATTCTACAAGCGGATGATCCAGGGCGTGCTCAACCGCGCCGATCACATCGTCACCGTCTCCGAGGCGTCGAAGCGCGATATTGTCGAGCTGTTCGACTATCCCGAAGAGAAGGTCACGAACACCTATCAGGCCGTCTCCATCCCGGCGAAATACGTCGACAAGCCGGACGATCTGGTGCGCGAGGAAGTGGAGGGCGCCTTCGGCCTCAAATATAAGGGTTACTTTCTGTTCTTCGGCGCCATCGAGCCGAAGAAAAATATCTCCCGCTTGATCGAAGCCTATCTCGCCTCGCAGGTGGAGGAGCCGCTGGTGCTGCTGGGCAAGACGGCGTGGAAGGCGGGCGAGGAGCTGCGCTTCCTCAACGAGGGCAGCAACCGCTACCTCGAGCAGCTCGACAACCTGACCTTCGTGCGCGACCGCGTGCGGCGCTTCGACTATGCGCCGTTCCCGCTGCTGGTGAGTCTGATACGCGGCGCCAAGGCGCTGGTGTTCCCCTCGCTCTATGAGGGATTCGGCCTGCCGGTGCTGGAAGCGATGTCGCTTGGCACGCCGGTCATCAGCGCCAACACCGCCTCGATCCCGGAAGTGGCCGGCGACGCCGCGCTACTGGTCGACCCCTACGATCCGCGCGCCATCGCCAACGCCATCAAGACGCTGTCCACCGACGCCGAACTGCGCGCCTCGCTTTCCCAGCGCGGCCGGGTACAGGCGGCGCTGTTCTCGGAACAGCGCTACCGCGAGCGGCTGTCGGCGCTTTACAGCAAGCTGATGCCGGAGGCCGCCGAGGCGGGCCGCTAGATCCCAGGCCTAACGCCGCCAGCTGTCGGCCGGCGGCGGCGCGTCGTTCCTGCAGACTATGCGGCCTGATGGCGAGGCTCGCCGATGGTGATGGTCAGCGGCGGAAGTCCGGCCACGCTGGCGTCCAGCCGGTCGCCCGGGACCACGGCGCCGACGCCGGCCGGCGTGCCGGTGTAGATCAGGTCTCCCGGCTTCAGCACGTAAGAGCGCGAAAGGTTCGCAATGATCTCCGGTACCTTCCAGATCATGTGAAGGATATCGCCGGTCTGACGCCGCTCGCCATTCACGTCGATCTTGATCTCGCCGCTGACGATATGGCCGACCGCGCTCACCGGCGCGATCAGGCCGCAGGGCGCGGACTGGTCGAACGACTTGCCGACCTCCCACGCCACGCCCCTCTTGCACGCCTCGCGCTGGCGGTCGCGCCGGGTGAGGTCGAGGCCGACGGCATAGCCGAACACGTAGTCGGGTGCCTGCTCGGGCGTCACGTTGCGCGCTTCCGAGCCGATCACCGCCACCAGTTCCACCTCGAACTGAAAGTCGGAGGTCTCCGGCGGATAGTCCACCACGCTGTCGGGCGGCATCACGCTGTCGGTCGGCTTCTGGAAGAAGAACGGCGGGTCACGCTCGTCGCCCTCCTTCATCTCGCGGATGTGGTCGACATAGTTGCGGCCCACCAGATAGACGCGACGGACCGGGAACGGCTCGTCCTCCCCAAGCACGGGCAGGGTGACAGGGGGAACGGTGGGACGCGCCATTTTCAATCCTCGATGACCTCACAGGGCCCGCATTGGAGTCTGCAGGTTGGGCAATGAATATGCAAAGACGGCATAAATCGCAAATCATACATTTTTATGGAACGCGTCTTGCTTAATCGATTTTCGAGTCGCAAGCTTGCGGCTAACCAAAAACGGGGACAGCCATTGATGACTCGAATTCCTGCAACGCTTTTCGCCGGGGCGCTCGCCGCCTGCGCCGCCCTCACCAGCGCCTTCGTGCCTCATGCGCAGGCACAGGAGCTCACCCGGGTCACGGTGGTGTTCCCACATCCGGGCGCGATCCAGCACTTCCCCATCCACGTCGCGATCGGCGAGGGCTACTTCAAGCAGGAGGGCCTCGACGTCCATGTTGAAGCGGTCGACGGCTCCGGCCAGGTGCTGCAGGCGCTCGCCGCCGGCCAGGCGCAGATCGGCCATCCCGGCGTCGGCCCGACGCTCGCCGCGCGGGCGAACGGCGTCGACGTGCTGTTCATCTACAACCACTTCGCCAAGAGCCAGTTCGGCCTCGTGGTGAAGGAGGAGGCTGCCTACAAGGTGCCCGCGGATCTCAAGGGTAAGATCATCGGCGTGGGCACGGCTGATGGTGCGGAAGTCTCCTTCACCCGCAATATCTTCGACGATCTCGGCTGGAAGGAAGGCACGGACTACACCTTCCTGTCCGTTGGCGATGGCGGCATGGCGACCGCAGCGTTCATGCGCGGCGACATCGACGCCTATGCCGGCGCCTTCGTCGACAGCGCCATCCTCACACTGCGCGGCATGAAGTTGCGCGAGATCACGCCGGACAAGTATCTCGGCTTCTTTGGCAATGGCTACGTCACCACCCGCGCCTATATCGAGAAGAACCCCAAGGTGATCGAGGGCTTCGGCCGCGCCATCGTCAAGGCGACGATCTTCGCCATGAACGAGGCCAATACCGATACCGTGCTCAAGCACACCACGGCGGGGAACCCGCAGGAAGGCGAGGACAAGGCCTTCGCCGCCGCCCTGCTGCAGAGCGCCCGCGCCCGTATCACCCCCACCATCCCCGGCAAGGGCTGGGGCTATAACCACCCCGAGCAGTTCGTGCTGTGGCATGAGGCGCTGGTGAAGACCGGCTCGCTCAAGGCGCCCCTGCCGGATCTCGATAAGGCCTACACCAACCAGTTCGTCGACATCTGGAACGTGGGTGTCAAGCCGTGACGCTGTCGGCTCAAGCCACTGCACCGGCCGGGCATTCGCCCCGGCCGGTCTACCAGTTGCACGGCGTCAACAAGAGTTATGCGCAGCGCAATGTGGTGGCGCTGTCGAATGTGAATCTCACGCTGCACCAGGGCAGTTTTTCCTCGGTGATCGGCTCCAGCGGCTGCGGCAAGTCCACGCTGCTGAAGATCATGGCCGGACTGCAGTCGCCCTCCGAAGGCAGTGTCATGCTCGACGGCAAGCCCGTGCTCGGCCCGCGCGAGGACATCGGCATGATGTTCCAGCAGGCGACGCTGCTGCCTTGGCTGACCACGCTGGAAAACATATTGCTGCCCATCGAGATCCGGTCGGGCCGGCACAGCGCGCGCGCCGCTCTAGACAAGGCGCACACCCTTCTTGAACTGGTCGGGCTCAAGGGCTTCGAGGCCGTCTATCCCGGCGAACTCTCCGGCGGCATGGCCCAGCGCGCGGCGATCTGCCGGATGCTGATCGGCGAGCCAAAGGTTATCCTGCTCGACGAGCCCTTCAGCGCACTCGACGAGATCAACCGCGACTTCATGAACATGGAGTTGCAGCGGATCTGCCTTCAGGCCAACGCCACCGCCTTCCTCGTTACCCACTCCATCGCCGAGGCGGTGATTCTGTCGGATGTCGTCCATGTAATGTCGCCGCGTCCCGGCCGCTTCGTGGAGGCATTCGAGATCGATCTGCTGCGCCCGCGCACGCTGGACATGATGACCACGCCGGAATTCGGCGCCTATGTGCACCGCATCCGCGACCTGCTCGGCAAGGGAGCCCTGTCGTGAGCGACACCCTGAACCACGCGCCTGCCGATCCATCGTCCGCTTCGCCGCCGCCGAGCACGGTGTGGAAGGAGAAGCAGAGCTGGCTTGACGTCCTGCCGACGCCGGTGGCCATGGCGATGTTGGTCGCGATTTTCGTTGCCATCTGGCAGGCCATCCATTTGAGCGGCCTTGTCTCGCCCATCATCCTGCCGTCCCCCGCCCGCACCGGGGCGGAACTGATCACGGTGGGCGCCAACCTTTTGAGCGGCGGCTTCGTCTTCAAAGCCTTCCTCGTCACCGCGCAGGAGGTGGTGTTCGGCTTCGCGATGGCGATCGTCATCGGTGTCACGCTGGGCATAGTCGTCGGAGAGACGCACTTCGGTGAACGTGCGGTAATGCCGCTCATCGTCGCCATCGACACGATGCCGAAGATCGCGTTCGCGCCGGTCTTCGTCGCGTGGCTTGGCTTCGGCATCGCCTCCAAGGTCGCGCTGGCAGCCTTCGTCGCCATCTTCCCGATCGTGGTGGGCGTCGCCGCCGGCCTTCACGCCGCCGACGAGAACTCCCGCATGATGTTCCGCAGCATCGGTGCCAGCCGCTGGCAGACGCTGCGTCGCCTGAAGATTCCCGCCGGACTGCCGCAGTTCTTCACCGGGCTGAAGATCGCGGCCATCGGCGTCGTCGCCGGCGCCATCACCGGAGAATTCCTCGGTGGCGGACGCGGCTTTGGAGATCTCATCCGAACCGCTGCGTCACAGCTGGACACGGCCCGCGTCTTCGCGCTCATCTTCTATCTGAGCTTGCTGGGACTGGCGACGTACTGGTGCGTCGTGCTGGCTGAACGCCGAATGGTGTTCTGGCGCCGTACCAACGCGGTGGCCGGGGGAGGACGATGAGCGAAGCAAAGAGCCTGGTCGCCGAGCCGCCGGCAGCGCCGGACACGATGAAGCGTCGTGCCGGGCGCCGGCCTGCGACCTCGCCCGACAAGGCGACCTCGGCGACATTGGTGCACGACAAACTGCGGCAGGACATTCTCAAGGGTATCGTCGTCCCCGGCCAGAAGCTCGCCATTGATGCGGTCGCTGCCATGTATGGCGTGGGCACCAACCCCGTGCGCGAGGCGCTCAACCGCCTTTCCTCCGAACGTCTGGTCGACCGGCAGGATCAGCGCGGCTTCTTCGTTCCGGAAATCAGCCTCGACAGCTGGCGCGAACTGGTGAAGACCCGCTGCTGGCTGGAAAGCACGGCGCTCACCGAAAGCATCCATAACCGCGACGATCGGTGGGAGGAGACTATTGTCGTCGCCTTCCACCGCCTGTCGAAATGCTCGCCCACGGGCGACGCACAGGACCGCGCCGGGTGGGAAATCCACCATCGCGCCTTCCATGTCGCGCTCATCGCCAATTGCGGCTCGCAATGGCTGATGGATTTCTGCGAGATACTCATGGACCACGCGCAGCGCTACATCCTGATTTCCGCTGTCTCCGCCAATCGCAGCGCCATCGAGGAACACCGCGTGATCATGGAGGTCGTCCTGCAGGGCGACATAGCGCGCGCCGTGGCGACGCTCGTCGAACACTACCAGCGCACGCTCTATCACATCGAGGAGCAGATCCGCGTCCTGGCCGGAAGCGTGACGCCCCACGCGACGTAAGGCAGTCGGGGAACGCCGCCAACCCTCTGCTCGACGCACAGCGACTGGCGGCGCGGCCCCAACCGAAGGGCCTCCGGTGACGCCCGGGCGGCTCACGGGCCGGCTGCGAGGCACTCCACGAGATGGCCTGCGGCCTCGGACCCAGGTGTCCCGAGATCGGCCATGATGCTCATATGGTCGAGGCCGGGGAGTGTGCGTTGAACGACGCTGCTGCCGGTGGCGGTTGTCACATGAGAGCTGAAAGCATTCATTTGCTGGTGGAATGGTGCCGTTTCCAATTCCCCGACCAACAGCCGGACCTTCGGGCCTGCCCGGTAGTCCCGGGCTAGCGGGCTGAAATCGCTGATTTCCCGGTCGGTCAGGTCCAGTAGATCCCTCAGGAACGAGATTTTCAGCGGTGCGAGATCATAGATGCCGCTTATTAGAACGGCACCCGAAATCCGGCCGGCCGGCCCGCTCGCGTCGAGCAGCAGCGCACCGAGCTGGGCGCCCGCCGAGTGGCCGCTGATGGTAAGACGGGCCGGGTCGCCACCATAGGCGCCGATATGTTGGACGATCCAGTCGCGGGCGCGGCGGACCTGCGCGACGAGCGCCTCCATCCGCACGGCCGGCATCAGGGCGTAATCGACGACTACCGCGATCGCACCCGCCCGCGTCACCGTTTCGGCGACGAAGGAAAAGTCCTCCTTGGCGAACATGCGCCAATAGCCACCGTGGATGAACATGTGCACGGCACCCGTCGCCCGATGGGGCGGCGGGAAGAACAGGTCGAGCCTCTCCGCCGGCGAGGGGCCATAGGCGATATCCGCGCACATCCGCAGTCGCGCCCGCGTCACCGCGCTGCGCGCCGCATAGTCGGCCACGTGGCGGTCGAAATCCGGCACGACGTCGCGGGTTCGGAAGGGGTCGACCATGGAGGCACAACTTCACTGTCAGGGCCGAGCGGCGTGATCGGGGGGGGCGTCGGGTTCCGCCGGCAGGCCACGTGGAGCCACGCTTCCCAGGCGCGGCAGGGCCCGCTCAAAAAGGGTGGAGGCGGCTAAGTGCGCATCGGTGTGGACATGAACCCGACGGCATCGGCGCACCAATATCACGTCGGGCATGACGCCGGCCTTTGCCGACGATGATGTCTCGCTTCATTCGCATCGCACAGAAGTCGGCCAAAGGTCCCTCCCACGTTTCTGGTATAATGTATTATTGCTTAGTTGGTCGCCTATATAAAATCGTATAGGATATCGTATTGAGTGGTGTAGAGGATCGTGCTAGCTGTTGATCGCTGTCAAGGGGCAACGCAATGCGCAGTTCGAGACCTCACGCTGCTTCCCGGTACCTGCCTGAAGAGGGTGGACTAGCGCCTGCGGTGCATCGCGCCGCCAGTCTGGCCGAGGAAGTCTATGACGCGATCTTTGCGCGCCTGATGGCGCTCAAAATCCCTCCCGGCGCGCGCATCACCGTCGACAATCTGGTGCGTGAGCTGGCGGTGTCGCAGACGCCGATCCGGGAGGCGCTCGGGCGTCTCGAGGGCGAGGGTCTCGTCGTCAAGACGCATCTGGTCGGCTACAGCGCCGCGCCGCAGATCACCCGTGCCCGCTTCGAGGAACTCTACGATCTGCGTCTGCTGCTAGAGCCGGAGATGGCGGGTCGGGCTGCGGCCTCCATGACCGATCAGGCACTCGAGGCGCTCACCGGCGCCGCCGGCGTCAATCTGCGCGGGGGAGGGGCGGATGAGCGCGCGCGCTATCCGCAATTCGCCCGGCAGGACGCCATCTTCCACGACATGATTCTTGAGGTCGGTGGCAACGGGCTGGTTCGAGAAACCCTGACGCACCAGCACACCCATTTTCACATTTTCCGCCTGATGTTCCATGCGCTCGTCACCGAGGAAGCGCTTGACGAGCATGAGGCCCTGCTTATGGCTTTTGCCTCCCGCGACGTCGACGCGGCGCGCCTCGCCATGCGGGTGCATCTGGAGCGCTCGCGCGACCGCCTGTCCCCGGCGTTCGACCAATGACTGGGGCGCTCGCTCACCTCCCCGCCATCCAAGGCGCGCCGATCCTTCACGCCGAGCGACTCGGCAAGGAGTTTGGCGGCGTCACGGTGTTGTCGGACGTGACGCTGGATATCCGGCCTGGCGAAATCCACGCCATCATCGGTGAGAATGGTGCCGGCAAGTCCACGCTCATGCGCCTGCTGTCCGGCTATCTCAGGCCGAGCGAGGGCGGGATGCTGATGGATGGCGAACCTGTCGCCTTCCACACCCCCTCGGATGCGCAGGCGGCCGGCATTGCACTGGTGCATCAGGAAATCCTGCTGGCCGAGGCGCTGACCGTCACCGAGAACATCTTCATCGGCCGCGAGATGACCCGCTTCGGCCGGCTGGACGAGCGTGCCATGCGCGAGGCGGCGGCCGCGCAGCTTGCCGAGATCGGCTGCAAAGTGTCGCCCCGCGCGCTCGTGCGCGACATCTCCCTCGCCAACAGGCAGCTCGTGCAGATCGCCAAGGCGCTGCTGGGCACGCACCGCGTGGTGATTTTCGACGAGCCGACGGCGGTTCTCACCCACGACGAAGTCGACCCGCTGCTCGACATCATCATCAAGCTGAAACAGCGCGGCGTCGCCATCCTCTATATCAGCCACCGCCTCGACGAGGTGGAACGGCTGGCCGACCGTGTCACCGTTTTGCGTGACGGGCGCAGGGTCGGCACCTACGATGCCGAGGGCCTCACGCCGCAGCGTATGGCGAGCCTGATGGTCGGGCGCGAGTTCTCCAGCCTCTATCCGCCAAAGCTCGAACGGGTGCCGGGCGAGCCTGCGCTCGAAATCGAGCACGCCCATGTGCCTGGCTTCGTGAACGACGTGTCGTTCACCCTGCGCAAGGGCGAGATTCTCGGCCTTGCCGGCATGATCGGCGCCGGGCGCACCGAACTTTTCGAGGGGCTTCTCGGCCTGCGTGCCGCGAGTTTCGGCGGGGTCCGCCTGCACGGCCGGCCGGTCCATTTCCACTCGCCGGCCGATGCCGCACGAGCGGGGCTCGGCTATCTCACGGAGGATCGCAAGGGCAAGGGCCTGCTGCTCGGCGAGCGCCTCGCGCCCAATCTGACGCTCGCCGCGCTGGACCGGGTGCATCCCTTCGCCGGGCTCGATCTTGCGGGCGAGGCGCGGCAGCTCGATCAGGCCGTGCGGCATTACGATATCCGCCTGCGCAGCCTTGACGCGAAGGCCGGCCAGCTCTCTGGCGGCAACCAGCAGAAGCTGTTGTTGGCCAAGGTGATGCTCAACGAGCCCTCCGTCCTCGTCATCGACGAGCCGACGCGCGGCATCGACATCGCCAACAAGAGCCAGATCTACGCCTTCATCCAGTCGCTCGTGCGGGAGGGGCGTTCCTGCATCGTCATCTCCTCGGAGATGCAGGAGTTGATCGGGTTGTGCGACCGCATCCTCGTCATGCGCTCGGGTCGAATCAACGGGGAACTCACCGGCGACGCCATGTCGGAGAGCAATGTCGCGCTTTACGCCACCAGCAGCGTGGCGAGCGAAGAAATATCAAAGGGAAACGCACATGGCTGATGTCGCCGCTGCGCCGCCGCGCGCCCAGCAGAACTGGTCGATTGGCTGGGGCGATGCCGGCCCCTTCCTCGCACTCGCCGCGCTGGTGGCGATCGGCTACCTCGTGAATCCCGACTTCCTGTCGGCCAACAACATCGCCAATGTCGTCACCCGCAGTGCCTTCATCGGCATCATCGCGATCGGGGCGACCTTCGTGATCTCCTCGGGCGGGCTCGACCTTTCGGTCGGCTCAATGGCCGCCTTCATCACCGGCGTGATGATCCTGTTCATGAACACGGTGGCGCCGAATGTCGGCACGGCGGCGATCCCGCTCGGCATGGCGGTGGCCCTCGTCACCGGCATTGCCTGCGGCCTGCTGAACGGCACCATCGTCACGGTAGGACGTATCGAGCCCTTCATCGCCACGCTGGGGACGATGGGCATCTTCCGCGCCCTCATCACCTACATGACCGATGGCGGCACGGTGGCGATCGACCGCAGCCTGCGCGAAGCCTATCGCCCGGTCTATTTCGGCGATGTGCTGGGCGTGCCGATCCCGATCCTCGTGTCGCTCGGCGTGGCGCTGGTCGCCGCCTATGTGCTCTACCGCACGCGCTATGGCCGCCGCTGCGTGGCGGTGGGCGCCAATGAGGATGTGGCGCGCTATTCCGGCATCTCGGTCACGCGGGTCCGCATCACCGCCTATGTCATCCAGGGCGCCTGCGTGGCCATCGCCGCCATCTGCTACGTGCCCCGGCTTGGCGCAGCGACGCCAACCACCGGCCTGCTCTGGGAGCTACAGGTCATCACGGCCGTGGTCATCGGCGGCACCGCCCTGCGCGGTGGGCGCGGACGCATCTGGGGCACGGTGGCCGGCGCGGTGATCCTCGAATTCATCGCCAACCTCATGGTCCTTTCCGACGTCGTCTCCGAGTACCTCGTCGCAGCGGTGCAGGGCGTCATCATCATCATCGCGATGCTGATCCAGAGGATGTCGAAGAGGTAGGCGAGCGAAATGCCGGCGCGCGCGAGGCAGCCGCGACGCGCCGAACTTCAAACAAGACTGCCGCACCAATGGAGGAAACGCATGCTCAGGAATTCGCTGATCGCGGCAGGACTTACGACCGCGCTTCTTGCCGCCGGCCCGGCGTCGGCCGCCGAAAAGAAGATCATCGCCGTCTCGATCCCCGCCGCCGACCATGGGTGGACCGCCGGCGTGGTCTATCACGCCAATGCCGCCGCGAAGGAGATCAACAAGGCCTTCCCCGGCATCGAGGTCGTCGTGAAAACCTCGCCCTCGGCCAGCGCACAGGTCAGCGCCATCGAGGACATGTCCGCCACGCGCAAGATGGACGCTCTGGTGATCCTGCCGCACAGCTCCGAGGAATTGACCACGCCGGTCAAGACCATCAAGGAGAAGGGCGCCTTCATCACCGTGGTGGATCGCGGCCTCAATGACCCGAGCATCCAGGATCTCTATGTCGCCGGTGACAACATCGCGGTCGGCTTCAATACCGCGAAGTTCCTGGTCGACAAGTTGGGCGGCAAGGGCAACCTCGTCGTGCTGCGCGGCATTCCCACCGTCATCGACGACGAGCGCATCAAGGGCTTTCAGGACGGGATCAAGGGGTCCGACCTGAAGATCCTCGACATCCAGTACGCCAACTGGAACAGCGACGAGGCCTTCAAGCTGATGCAGGACTATCTCGCCAAATACCCGCAGATCGACGCGGTGTGGGCCAATGACGACGACATGCTGCTCGGCGTCCTTGAGGCGATCAAGCAGTCCGGCCGCAAGGACATCAAGTTCGCGCTCGGCGGCAACGGCATGAAGGAAATCATCGAGAAGGTGAAGGCGGGCGACGCCATGACCCCGGTCGAGACGCCCTATCCGCCCTCCATGATCAAGACCGCCATCTATCTGACCGCCGCGCATTTCGCCGGCCATGCGCCGGTGCGCGGCTCGCTCAAGCTCGATGCACCTCTGATCACCAAGGACAATGCCGAGGAATACTATTTCCCCGACTCGCCGTTCTGAACGTCACCCCTCGGCCGGGCTCGCGCGCCCGGCCCTCACCTCGTGCGGAGACACTCACCATGCCGGGCAAGAAAATCCTGATGCTGACGGGCGAATTCACCGAGGAATACGAAATCTTCGTGTTCCAGCAGGGAATGGAAGCCGTCGGCCACACCGTCCACGTCGTCTGTCCCGACAAGAAGGCCGGCGAGAAGATCCAGACCTCGCTGCACGACTTTGAAGGGCATCAGACCTATATCGAGCGCTACGGCCACCTTGCCGACATCAACAAGACCTTCTCCGAGGTGAATTTGGAGGAGTATCACGCCGTGTATTGCGCCGGCGGGCGTGGGCCGGAATATATCCGCACCGACAAGCGGATTCAGGCCATGGTCCGCCACTTCCACGAGACCGGCAAGCCGATCTTCACCATCTGCCACGGGGCGCAGATCCTCATGGCGGTGGATGGGGTGCTGACCGGCAAGCGGGTCGGCGCGCTCGGCGCCTGCGAACCGGAAGTGCGGCTGGCCGGCGGCATTTATGTCGACCTCTCCCCCACTGAGGCGCTGGTCGACGGCAACATGGTCTCCGCCAAGGGCTGGACCGCGCTGGCGGCCTTCATGCGCGAGTGCCTGAAGGTGCTGGGCACGGAGATCCGCCACTCCGAGGAAGTGCCGGCCATCGCCACCCGGGCGGCGTGACATCGCTTGATCCCGGGCGCTCGGAAGAGCGTCCGGGATGTTCGCCCAAACTGGCCGCGTTCGGTTTCATCGAGACTGGCCGGATGAACGGCATCGGACCGCTGAGAGCCAAGTGGGACCCGCTGCCGGCTTTTGGACACTTGGATAAAGTGTCGACGTGACGGGCGGGAGTACACCCTGATGTCCGCGCGTGCCTTGTCCGTCCGGTCAGAACTGCCAGCCGGCGGGCACCCAGGCATAGCCGGAATCGGTGCGCAGGATTCGTCCGAGGCCCGGGAAGGGATAGTGAAAGCCGAGAACCAGCATCCGGTCGGCTGCGGCCTGATCGAAGATGCGCCCGCGCGCCGTGGCGGCGGCCTCCTGATCGCGGTCCGGTCCCGGACGCCAGGGTCGGTCGATGTTGACCACGGGGTGATAGGCGAGATCCGCCGTCAGCAGCAGTTGATCCCCGCCTGAATGAACGAGGAAGGTGGCCATCCCAGGCGTATGGCCGCTTGCGGCGATCGTGGTCAGGCCCGGCAGAAGCTCCGCGCCGGCCTCGTAGAACGCGATGCCCTGGGTGACGGGCTGCAGGCTCTGCTTGATGTTGGCCGCGAAACGCTTCTGGAACGCTTCAGGCACCGGCATATAGGAGAGATCCGGCTCGTTCTCGACGAAGAACGCCCAATCCGCCTTTGGCACCATGACGGTCGCGCGGGGAAAGGCACGGCCGCCATCGCCGGTTCGCAGATTGCCGACATGGTCGGGGTGGGTGTGCGAGATGACGATAAGGTCGATGTCGTCGGCCGAAAGACCAATGGCGCTGAGATTGTCGAACAGGCGGCCGCCCTTCGGCCCCATCGTGCTTCCCGCGCCGGCCTCCAGCAGAACGCGGCGACCGTCTATCTCCAGAAGCAGCGTGTTGAGGTTGAGGGTCATGAAGTCGGTGGGGAGGAAGGCCTGCCTGAGCGCGTCGTGCAACTCGGCCTCCGGCGCGTCTCCCGCATAGACCTTCGGCGGGCCGCCGATGAGGCCATCGCTGAGCACGGTGGCGGTGATGTCGCCGACCTTGAAACGGTAATGGCCGACATTGCCGACCGAAGCCGGCGCCGTTGGCTGGGCGAGCCCCGTGCCGGGCACAGCTGTGCCAAGCAGCGTCCCGGACGCACCGGCCACAGCCGTCAGCATGATCTTGCGTCGGTTGATCGTCAGCATGGCATTCCCTCCGATGGCAGCCACTGCCCGCTGCGGCCGAGGCCTCCCGTTCAAGGGGGACGGTGACACCGTCTCACTGGCTTGATAAGACGATCAATGGCGATCAATCCGATCGGTAATAGTGATCAATCGTGACCGTGCGGCTTGACCATCTTGAGACTTTCGCGCTCATCGTTCGATGCGGCGGCTTCCGCGCGGCAGCGGCCGAGCGCGGCGTTTCCTCGTCCGTCATAAGCCAGACGATGGCCGCACTCGAACAGGCGCTCGGCCTCCGGCTGCTGAACCGGACCACCCGCAGCGTCGCCGCCACCGAGGCGGGCGAACGCCTTCTGGCCCGGCTTCGCCCCGCTTTGGATGACATCCACCTCGCCCTTTCCGAGCTCGATCAGTTGCGCGAGCAGCCGTCCGGAACGCTGCGCATCAACGCGCCCGGCCCGGCGGTGGACCACATTCTGTGCCCGCTCGCCTTCGCGTTTATGGAGGCTCACCCCGAGGTCAAGGTCGAGATCGTCAGCGATGCGGCGATCATAGACATCGTCGGGCAGGGGTTCGACGCGGGCGTCCGGTTCGGCCAGCAACTGGCCAAGGACATGATCGCGCTGCCGCTGGGGCAGCCCCTGCGCTACGCGATCGTCGCCTCCCCGCACTATCTCGGCAAACGCGGTCGGCCGAATGCGCCGTCCGATCTCGTCGGCCATGACTGCATCCGCCGCCGCTATCCCGGCGGGGCCCTCGCCACATGGGCATTCGGGAAGAACGATGAGGCGGTCGAGATCGTCCCGGAAGGCCGGCTGACACTCGGGTCGGCGCATCAGGAACTGCAGGCGGCCATCGCCGGGCAAGGCATTGCCCATGTGCTCGACGATTATGCGCGCGCGGCGATCGAGGACGGGAGGCTGGTCGAAGTGCTGGCGGACTGGAGCCCGAAGCTGCCGAGCTGGTTCCTCTACTACCCGAACCGGCGACACAGCAGCGCGGCAATGCGCGCGTTTCTCGACTTCGTCCGAAAATCGGCCCGTTGAGTGCGATCCGAGCAGATTGAAACAATCTGATCGGTCGGTCGCCCTCTAACTCTATGATAAATAACGCGTTATCCGATGAACTTGCGTTGCAAGTTGATCGGCGCGTGCTCAAGGCCTCCGGCTTCCGCCGGTGGACAAAGCGGACCAACTCGGGAACGCTCCAGCGCGGGCGTCCATCGGCCCGGGGATTTCAGCGGCGAGAGGGAAAACGCATTGTTGGGCGGCGAAGACCAGACGGAGACCTCCTTCAGGGTCACGCGCCCGCAACTTGCCGTGGCGGGCGGCCTGTCGCTCGCGCTGGTCGCCCTGTTCGTCGCGACGATGCCCTTTGCGCGCCTGCCCACCCACAATACGGAAATACTGGTGCCGGCCTACGCCGCCGCGACCTTCGTGCTGGAGGCGATGACGGCTGCGCTCCTCTTCGCGCTTTACTGCGCGCGGCGGTACCTTCCGCTTCTCTTCCTCGCTTCCGGCTATCTGTTCGGGGCGCTGATGCTTGCGCCCTGGGCACTGACCTTTCCGGGCGTCTTTACCGGCTTCGACATGGATGCAGGGCTGCAGGTGACGGCCGCCTTCGCCCTGCTGCGCCGGCTGGCCTTCCCGCTTTTCGTGCTTGCCTTCGCACTCGCCCCGCGTCGCGAGATCACGACGAACGCCTCGCTGGTCGCGATAAGTGTCTGCGTCGCTGCGACGGTCCTGATCGAGGCGACGCTCTTCTTTCGTGACTGGCTTCCGCCGCTGATGCTGGACGGGCGGCAGGTGAACCTGCTGTGGCAGGTCGTGCCCGCCCTGGCGATGATGCTCTATGCCGTGGATATCGCCCTGCTGCTGTGGTTTCGCCGGTCTGCGCTGGGTATGTGGGTCTGCATCGTCCTGTTCTCGCTCGGAATCGAATTGCTGCTCATCTCCTATCTCGGCGGGGGCTCAAGGCTGAGCGTCGGCTGGTGGGCCGGCCGGCTCTATGGGCTGGTGGCGATGAGTATCATCCTGCTGGTCCTCGTCGCCCAGACGACGCTGGTGCATGTGCGCCTCGCCCGCACGGTGGCGGCCGAGCTGCGCAGCCGGGAGAAGCGGCTGACCGCCATGGAGGCGCTCTCCGCGTCGATTGCCCATGAGATCAACCAGCCCCTCGCCAGCATGGTGACAAATGCCGATGCGGCGCTGCGCTGGCTGTCCAAGGCTGAGCCGCGCATCGACAAGGCGGAACTGGCGCTGCGCCGGATCGTCGAGGACGGGCACCGGGCCAATGGCGTGGTCAGGGGCATCCGCACCATGTTCACCAAGGGAACGCGCGAGCGGGCCGAACTGGACCTTGCCGGAATCGTTGCGGCGGCGGCCGAGGAGGCGGCCCGCGACGCGCGCCATTATGGGGTCGAGATCGCCATCGAAGGCGAGGGCGAGGGCGAAGTGCCTCCCGTCATCGGCAATGCCGTGCAGCTTCACCACGTCCTGCGCAACCTCATCGAAAACGCCGTGGATGCGGTGCGGGCGGGCCCGCTGCGGGCGCGTCGCGTGACGGTGCGCCTGTCGCAGGAGGCGCACGGCGAGGTGCATGTCTGCGTCGCCGACACCGGGCCCGGCATTGCCGCCGAAGTGGCCGAGCGTCTGTTCGACCCCTTCATCACCACCAAGCCGGGCGGCATGGGGATGGGTTTGATGTTCTGCCGCGCCGTGGTGGAGGCGCATGGCGGCAGCATCTGGGCGAGCGCGAACGCCCCGCAGGGGGCGATCTTCCATTTCTCGCTTCCCGTGGCGATCCTGTCTGTGACAGACGCGCAGGCAAGGTCTGGCGTGGAGGAGAAAGCCCGATGACGGACGCAGTAGTCTATGTCGTCGACGATGACCGCTCGGTCCTCGCTTCGCTGGAGAGCTTGCTGTCCTGTGAGGGCTATCAGGTGCTCACCTACGAATCGCCGAAGGATTTCCTCGCGGCGCGGTGCCCGGACCTTCCTGGCTGCCTCATCCTCGATGTGCGGCTGCGAGGGGCGAGCGGGCTCGAATTCCAGCGCGAACTCGCACGCGCCGGCATCGCCACGCCCATCGTCTTCATCACCGGCCATGGCGACGTGCCCATGTCGGTGACGGCGATGAAGTCGGGTGCCGTCGAGTTTCTACTCAAGCCATTTCGCGACCAGGACCTGCTCGACGCGGTGCGCGAGGGCATTGGCCGCGATCGTCGGCGCCGGGCGCGCGACGCCGAAATCGCCGCGCTACGGGTCCGCCAGGCGGCATTGACCCCGCGTGAGCGCGAGCTGATGCCGCTCGTCGCCAGCGGGCTGATGAACAAGCAGATCGCCGCCCAGCTGCAACTGAGCGAGGCGACGGTGAAGGTGCATCGCGCCCAGATCATGCAGAAGCTGCAGGCCCGAACCATCGCCGATCTGGTGCGGATCGTCGATCAACTGGCCGGCTCCGGGACGTAGCGCGCTACGCCCACCGGCCAATTGTGGCACACCGGGCCGGCCGGCAAAGCTCGCCACCATGGCCGGGCCACTCGCTGTCTGGCGTGATGGACCCGTCCCGGGCATGCGCAAGACAGTGGCAATCGTCGACGACGATCCGGCGGCTCTGGCGGCCCTCGGCGCGCTGGTCGATGCGATTGGCTACCGGCCGCTGTGCTTTTCCGATCCCGCAGATTTCCTGGCGTCGGATCGGGCGCGAGCGGTCGATGTGCTTGTGGCGGATATACGTCTGCGTGATTTCAGCGGCATCGTGCTTCACCGCCGCCTGCGGGCGGAAGGCCTCGATGTGCCGACAATTCTCGTGACCGCCTATCCCGACGAGGCGACGAAGCGCCGGGCGTTACGGGCCGGTTTCCAGGGCTATCTCGCCAAGCCGGTGGTGCCGGAGGAGTTGCTGGCCTGCCTGCGCCAAGCGACCGCGCGAAACGGGCCGGACTAGCCCCAGGGTCAACGGGCCTCCTTCCCGCGCACAATTGAACCGCCCGCGACCCGCGCCCTACGACTTGTCGCCGAACCTCATCAGGCAGGGATGTGCAATGCCAACCGCGACTCCGACACCCGGCAAGGAACTCCTCGATCCCGACAACCATCTTCTGGTGCTGATCGACTTCCAGTCGCAGATGGCCTTTGCGACCGGCTCGATCGATGCCGTCATTCTGCGCAACAATGCGGCGCTGATTTCCCGCGCCGCCGCCGGTTTCAACGTGCCGACCATCCTCACGACGGTGGCCGAGAAGAGTTTTTCCGGGCCGATGTTCGGCGAAATCACCGAGGCGTTCCCCGGTCAGCCCATGCTGGACCGTACCTCGATGAACACCTGGGAAGATGCGGCGGTCATCGACAGGGTGAACGAGATCGGCAGGGGGCGCGTCGTGCTCGCCGGCCTCTGGACGAGCGTGTGCATCGTCGGACCGGCGCTGTCCGCCATCGAGCAGGGGTTCGAGGTCTTCTTCATCGCCGATGCCTGTGGCGACGTTTCCGAGGAAGCGCATGAGCGCGCCGTTCAACGCATGATCCAGGCCGGGGCCCGGCCGATGACCTCGCTGCAATATCTGCTCGAACTCCAGCGCGACTGGGCCCGCACCCGGACCTACGAGATGACGACCGGAATCGCGAAGAAATTCGGCGGCGCCTATGGCCACGGCATCGTCTACGCCAAGACCATGTTCGGTGCGTCGGAAGGTGATTGAGGCGAGGCGATGAGCGATCAAGATGTTTGCCTCTTCGCCATAGCCACACACGGAGTTCTGACATGACCACCATCACCACCAAGGACGGTGTCGAGATCTTCTTCAAGGACTGGGGTCCGAAGGACGCCCAGCCGATCATGTTCCACCATGGCTGGCCGCTGTCGTCCGACGATTGGGATGCGCAGATGCTGTTCTTCGTTCAGAACGGCTTCCGCGTCGTCGCCCATGACCGTCGCGGCCATGGCCGTTCGGAGCAGGTGTCCGGTGGCCACGACATGGACCATTACGCCGCTGACGCCTTCGCTGTGGTCGAGCACCTCGACCTGAAGAACGCCGTGCATATCGGCCACTCCACCGGCGGCGGTGAAGTCGCCCGCTATGTCGCCAAGCATGGCGAGCCGGCAGGCCGTGTCGCCAAGGCGGTACTGGTCTCCGCCGTGCCGCCGCTGATGCTGAAGACCGACGCCAACCCGGAAGGGCTGCCGCTCGACGTCTTCGACGGCTTCCGCAAGGCCACTGCCGAGAACCGCGCGCAGTTCTTCGTCGATGTGCCGGCCGGTCCGTTCTACGGCTTCAACCGCGATGGCGCCAAGGTCTATCCCGGCGTTGTCAATAATTGGTGGCGCCAGGGCATGATGGGCAGCGCCAAGGCCCACTATGAGGGCATCAAGGCCTTTTCCGAGACCAACCAGACCGACGACCTCAAGGCCATCAGCGTGCCGACGCTGGTGATGCATGGCGATGACGACCAGATCGTGCCGATCGCGGATTCGGCGTTGAAGGCAGTCAAGCTGCTGAAGAACGGCACCCTCAAGGTCTACAAGGGCTATCCCCACGGCATGCTGACCACTCATGCCGAGGTGATCAACCCGGACCTTCTCGCCTTCATCAAGGGCTGAACGCCGGCGCGCCCCGCACGCTCGCGGGGCGCGCCTCTTGCGGCTGCAATGCCTTGCCGCTGCATGTCTCACCCACCTGCTCTGGAAGACAGGCTGCCGCCGTCGTCTGCGTGACGGTCCCGTGGGTTAGGGCCGTTGAACGGAGCAGGCGCGGAGCCCCGCAGGAGGGCGTGTGATGAAGCTCTATCTCGCCTCCCTCAGTGCCGGCCTTCTGGTCGGCATCGTCTACAGCCTCATGAACGTGCGCTCGCCGGCCCCGCCGGTGGTGGCGCTGGTCGGGCTTTTCGGCATCCTCATCGGCGAGCAAATGGTGCCCGTCGCCCGGCACCTTCTCAGGGGCGACAGCCTGCGTTCCGCCATCGGCCTCGCCGATTGCCCGGATCATGTTCTGGGCCATCTGCCCGGCCGCAAGGCCGGCACGGGCGAGGGCCGCGAGGCGCCTCCCCGGTCCTGAGGGGCCGGGCCATCCCAGTGGAGACAGCGATCATGCCATCCACCGCCGATCTGATCCTGTTCAACGGCAAGGTCACGACGCTCGACCGTTCCAATCCGCAGGCCGAGGCGGTGGCGATCAAGGACGGCAAGGTGCTGTTCGCCGGCGCCACGCGGGAGGCGATGACCCTCTCCAGTGAGGCGACGACGCGCCTCGACCTTGGCGGGCGCCGGGTCATTCCGGGCCTGATCGACAGCCACATGCACATCATCCGCGGCGGGCTGAACTACAATATGGAGCTGCGCTGGGACGGCGTGCGCTCGCTGAGCCACGCGATGGAGATGCTCAAGAGGCAGGTCGACAACACTCCCGCCCCGCAATGGGTGCGTGTGGTCGGTGGCTTCAGCGAGCACCAGTTCGCTGAAAAGCGCCTGCCGACGCTGGAGGAGATCAACGCGGTCGCTCCCGACACGCCGGTGTTCATCCTGCACCTCTATGACCGCGCTTTGCTCAACGGGGCCGCGCTGCGGGCGGTGGGCTACACCAGGGATACGCCCAACCCACCCGGCGGCGAGATCGCGCGCGACGGCGCGGGCAACCCCACCGGCCTGCTGCTCGCCCAGCCCAACGCGACCATCCTCTATGCGACGCTGGCCAAGGGCCCGAAGCTGCCGGTGGAGTACCAGAAGAACTCCACCCGCCATTTCATGCGAGAGGTGAACAGGCTCGGTGTCACCGGCGTCATTGATGCCGGCGGCGGCTTCCAGAATTATCCGGACGACTACGCGATCATCGAGGAACTGCACCGCGCGGGCGAACTCAGCGTGCGGATCGCCTACAACCTCTTTACCCAGAAGCCGAAGGAGGAGCTTTCCGATTTCGCCGGCTGGGCGAAGCAGGTGACGCCCGGCCAGGGCGACGACCTCTACCGCACCAATGGCGCCGGCGAGATGCTGGTCTATTCCGCCGCCGATTTCGAGGATTTCCGCGTCGAGCGCCCGGACATGCCGGCGAGCATGGAAGGCGACCTCGAACCCGTCATCCGCCTGCTGGCCGAGAATCGCTGGCCGTGGCGGATGCACGCCACCTACGACCAGACCATTTCGCGCGCCCTCGACGTGTTCGAGAAGGTCAACCGGGATGTTCCGCTCGAAGGGCTCAACTGGTTCTTCGACCATGCCGAGACCATCACCGACCGCAATATCGAGCGCATCGCCCGGCTCGGCGGCGGCATCGCGGTGCAGCACCGCATGGCCTTCCAGGGGGAGTATTTTGCCGAGCGCTACGGCCACCGCGCCGCCGAGCGTACGCCGCCGGTGCGGCGCATGCTCGACATGGGCGTGAAAGTGGGCGCGGGCACCGATGCCACCCGTGTCGCCTCCTACAATCCGTGGATCTCGCTGGCCTGGCTCGTCACCGGCATGACGGTGGGCGGGCTCGCGCTCTATCCCGCCGCGAACCGCCTCGACCGCGAGGCGGCGCTGCGATTGTGGACCGAAGCCAACACCTGGTTCTCCAACGAGGAGGGCAAGAAGGGGCAGATCGCCGTCGGCCAGCTGGCCGACATCGCGGTGCTGTCGGATGATTATTTCGCTGTTCCGGAAGAAGCCATCGCCGACATCACCGCCGTCCTCACCTTGCTGGACGGCAAGCCCGTGCATGGTGCGGGCGACTTCAGGGACCTCGCGCCCGAACTGCCGCCGGCGATGCCGGACTGGTCGCCGGTGCGCACCTTCGGCGGCTACCAGCAACGCGCACAGGCCGCCGGGCAGGCTTCCAAATACGCTTTCGCCCGGCTGTGCGGCTGCGCCCAGGAATGCAACGTCCATGGTCATGCCCATGCCGGCGCGTGGCGGGCCGAGGTGCCGACCTCCGACACGCAAGCTTTCTGGGGCGCGCTCGGCTGCGCCTGCTGGGCTGTCTGACGATCGCGCGCCGCGCGCCGTGCGCTGAGGAGAGACAAGATATGAGTGAGGCCCTGAAATCGGCTCCGCCCCCCGCCGCTGGCAGCTTCGCCCCGCTGCGGCGCCCGGTCTTCGCCGTGCTGTGGGCGGCCACCGTGCTGGGCAATACCGGCAGCTTCATGCGCGACGTGGCGAGCGCCTGGCTGGTGACGGACCTTTCCGCTTCGCCCGCCGCCGTTGCCGCCGTGCAGGCCGCCGGCATGCTGCCCATCTTCCTGCTCGCCATACCGGCCGGCGTGCTCTCCGACATTCTCGACCGGCGGAAGTTCCTGATCTTCATCCAGATCATGCTCGGCTGCGTCAGCGCCACGCTGATGCTGCTCTCGGCGAGCGGCCTCGTCACCGTGTCGGGGCTCATCATGCTCACCTTCGTCGGCGGGATCGGCGCCGCGCTGATGGGGCCGACCTGGCAATCCATCGTGCCCGAGCTGGTGCCGCGCGGCGAACTGAAGAGCGCAGTGGCGCTCAATTCGCTGGGCATCAACATTGCCCGCTCCATCGGGCCTGCCGTCGGCGGCCTGCTGCTCGCGGCCTTCGGCGCGGCCGTGACCTATGGCGCGGACGTCGCCAGCTATGTCTTCGTCATCGCTGCGCTGCTGTGGTGGAAGCGGCCGGTGGCCACGCAGGATGAACTCAGCGAGCACTTCGGCGGCGCGTTCCGGGCCGGGCTGCGCTATGCCCGCTCCAGCCGCGAACTGCATGTGGTGCTGCTGCGCGCGGCGGTGTTCTTCGCCTTCGCCAGTGCCGTCTGGGCCCTGCTGCCGCTCGTTACCCGGCAATTGCTGGCGGGAGACGCGGCGTTCTATGGACTTCTGCTCGGCTCTGTCGGCGCTGGTGCCATTCTCGGCGCGCTGGCCCTGCCCATGGCGCGCGCGAGGCTGAGCCCGGACGGGCTGATGCTCGCCGCCGCGCTGGCGACCGGCGCCGCCTCGACCGCGCTCGCGCTCGGTCCGCCGAAATGGGCGGCGGTGCTGGTGCTGCTGGTAATGGGCGCGGCGTGGATCGTCGCGCTGACCACGCTCAACGCCACGGCGCAAGCCATTCTGCCGAACTGGGTGCGCGGGCGCGCGCTCGCCGTCTATCTCACCGTGTTTAACGGCGCAATGGCCGGGGGTAGCCTCGGCTGGGGCTTCGTCGCGCAGGAAATCGGCCTGTCTGCGACACTGGCGACGGCCGCCGCCGGGCTGGTCATTTCCGGGCTCATCGTGCACCGCATCGCGCTGCCGAAGGGCGAGAGCGACCTCGCGCCCTCGAACCACTGGCCTGAGCCGCTGCTCGCCCAACCCGTGCCGGGCGATCGCGGGCCGGTGCTGGTGCAGATCGAGTATCAGATCGCGACCGAAGACCGACCGGCCTTCCTGAAGGTGCTGGAACGTCTCTCGCACGCGCGCCGGCGGGACGGCGCCACCTCCTGGGGCGTGATGGAGGATGCGGCCGAGCCGACTTTGGTGACGGAGTGGTTCATGGTCGACTCCTGGGCCGAGCATCTGCGCCAGCATCATCGCGTGTCGCAGGCCGATGCCGATGTGCAGCAGCAGGTGCGCGCCTTCCATGCGATCGAGCCCCCACCCGTGGTGCGGCACCTGCTCGCGATCGATGCGCGGCGGGGGGGATGAGACGGGCGCGCGGTAGGTTGGGAGGCGCCAGGGCTGGCGCTTCATTGTGCTAAAGCATCAGGCCGTGCCCGCTGCCACGCAGGCGGCAAAGGCTTCCCGGCGCCGGCCTGCACGAACGGGCGCGCCGGGCCGCGACACCACCAATGCGCTCCAGATCATCAGGCGGCGGCCCGCTCGATGAGCGAGCGGCGCCGCAGGGAGGTCTGGGTGATCGACGGCGGCGCGTAAGCCGCCCCTTCGAGTGGCGCCACATCACAGGCCGGCGGCACGATAGCGTCGATCCGATCCAGAAGGTCGTCGGTCAACACCACATCGGCGCCGGCAAGCAGGCCATCGAGTTGCTCCATGGTGCGGGGGCCGATAATCGCGGCGCTGACGGCGGGATGCGCGACGACGAAGGCCAGCGCCATGTGCATCAGCGAGATGCCGGCGCTTTCGGCCAACGGGATCAACGCCTCGACCGCGCCGAGGCTTGCCTCGTCGGACATCGCCTTCGGAAAGAACTTCACGCGCAGCGAGTCGGGCTGCCGTTCTCCCCTCCTGTACCGGCCGGTGAGCATGCCCTTCGCCAGCGGGCTCCACGCCATCACGCCCATTCCGTAGCGCTGGCACGTCGGAAGCACCTCGTGCTCTATCGCCCGGTTGAGGATCGAATAGGGCGGCTGTTCGGTGCGGAAGCGCGCCAGACCGCGACGCTCGGCGGCCCATTGCGCCTCGACGATATCGGAGGCTGGGACGGTCGATGCGCCGAAGGCCCGGATTTTGCCCGCCCGCATCAGGTCGGTGAGCACCGAGAGCGTCTCCTCCACGTCGACATCCGGTGACATCCTGTGGATCTGGTAGAGGTCGATATGGTCCGTCTGCAGGCGCTGCAACGACCCTTCGACCGCGCGCGTGATCCAGCGGCGCGAGCCGCCGCGCTGGTTCGGGTCCTCGCCCATCGGAAGAGCCGCCTTGGTGGCGAGCACGACGTTGTTTCGTCGCCCTTTCAGCGCCTTGCCGACGATGATCTCGGATTCGCCCTGGCTGTAGGCGTCTGCGGTGTCGATGACGTTGATGCCGAAGTCGAGGGCCTTGTGGACCATGCTGACGCATGCCTCGTGATCGGCATTGGCCAGCTTCCCGAACATCATCGTGCCCAGGCAATAGGAGCTGACCCTTATGCCGGTCCGGCCAAGAGGGCGGTACTGCATGTTCGTCTCCGTTCATGAGGTCTGGCAGATGCGGAGAAAGCACGGTAGCTTTCAAATGGAACCAGCGTCCGCTTTATATGGAACACTGTTCCGCTTATCAAGAGGGTGACGCCGTTGACGGAGATGGACGAGGATCGGCCGGGCGCGCCAATCGAACCGGGCCGGCCGCTGCGGGCCGATGCCCGCCGCAATGTCGACGCCCTCCTGCGGGCTGCCCTGGCGGTGTTCGACAAAGGGGGGGTGGATGTGCCGATGCGGACAATCGCCGCCGAGGCGGGCGTTGGGGTCGGCACTCTGTATCGGCACTTTCCGCAGCGCTCGGATCTCATCAAGGCGATTATCCAGCGCGAGGTGGATGGCTGTGTCGAGGCAGCCGTGACGCTGGGCCGAACGCAGCCGCCTGGGGAGGCGCTGGCGTCATGGGTGCAGCGCCTCGTGGACCTCGCCGGCACCAAACGTGGCCTGGGGCCCGCGCTTCATTCGGGAGACGCGGCGTATCAGGCGCTGCCGAGCTATGTGCTGGGCCAACTCACGCCGGCGCTGCGCGGATTGCTCGATGCGGCGGCGGCGGCCGGAGACGTTCGTGCCGACGTCGACGCCCGCGAATTGCTGTTGGCCGCCATGCGGCTGGCTGCACCGGCCAGCGATGGCGAGACGGAGCAGGCGCGCCGCATGGTGGCGCTGCTGGTCGATGGTCTGCGCTTCCGGGCCGGCGCGAGTTGATCGGCGGGTCCGAGCTTATCAGATGGGTTCAATCGGATCGCGCGTTCTCTAGTGAGCGGCGGCGACCTCCGGCTCCACCATGCATTCCCGGACAAAGCCCTGCAGCCACTCGCGGAGCGCCGCGATGGCCGGGTCGTTCCATCGACGGGCCGGTGCGATGAAATAGTAGGCGCCCAGCCGGACATCGGCCGGGCACACCTCCATCAGCTCGCCGGAGGCGAGCATCTCGCCGGCCATGAGATCGCTCACCAGAGCCACGCCTTGCCCCAGCCGTGCCGCTTCCACGGCGAGATGCCCGTGCCACAGCTTGGGCCCCTTCAGCGGGGGAACGTTGTCGACGCCGGCATGCTCCAGCCAGTTTTCCCATTGCCGCGTCGAACGCTCGTGGAGGAGCGGCAGCTTCACCAGATCGCCCGCCATGCGCAGGTGCGGATGCGCCGCGCTGAACGGCGGGCTCGCAACCGCGAGAATGCGGGGCCGATAGACGATTTCCCCGCGCAGGTCCGGCGGAAAATTGGGGTATTCGAGGTAGTTTATCTCGGCGTCGACCTCCCCCTGGCTGAAGTCCGGTCGTGCGGAAATCGGCTGGAGGATGATCTCGCGCCCGCCAAGGAAGCGCTCGATTTCCGGCAGTCGCGCCAGCAGCCGTCGCGACGCGAGCCCCGCCATGCAACAGATGTGGAGCGCATCGCTGCTGCCTCCCCATAACTCGCCGGTGGCGCTGGCGATCAAATCCAGCGCGCGGCTGAGGTGCCCGGCGTAGCGCTTGCCCTCTCGGGTGAGGCTGAGGCCGCGACCGGATTTCTGGACCAGCTTCACGCCTATGGCCGATTCCAGGTTCTGGATATGACGCGAGACCACCGTGTGCGACACGGAGAGTTCGTCCGCGGCGGCCCTCACCGTTCCAGTCCGGCCAAATGTCTCAAATGCACGTAATGCCAGAAGAGGCGGCAGGCGCCGGCGGAAGGTTTGAGACATCGAGAGTAACTCCTGCGACGGTGAACCATGGCGTTCACCGTTAGCCCGAGGCGTAGATGACGCGCATCTATCGGCGCTCGTCAAGCAGCTGACAGATGCGCCCGATGCACCAATGCACAGGCTTCAAACTGCTTGTCGGAGGGTCGAAACGACATAGGCTCGATGGCAGGACAGATGGGAAATCTCGCGTGGCCAGCATTTCGGGCAAAGCCTCAATCGTCGGCGCATATGAGTCGCCACGCCGACAGGCGCCGCGCCTTCACCCCTTTGCACTCCAGATGGAATGCATCGCCGGGGCGTTGGACGACGCCGGCATCGCCCTCTCGGAGGTGGACGGGCTCTGCGTGGCCGCCAGCGACTGGGCGGAAGGCGGCGGGGTCAGCAGCCTCACGGAGTTTGCCGAATATGCCGGCATCACCCCGACCTTTTTCGACAGCACCGATGTCGGCGGCTGCTCCTACATCGTCCATGCCGGCCATGCGGCGGCGGCAATCGCGACAGGCCTCGCGGAAGTGGTGGTCATCAGCTACGCGGCGTGCCCGCGCTGGTGGCCGCTCGACACGCCGTCCTTCGATCCCTTCGTGCTGCCGGCGGGCCCGGGCCAGTTTGAGCTTCCCTACGGCCCGACCCTGATCTCGGCCTATGCCCTGTTCGCCCAGCGCCACATGGCGCTTTACGGCACGACCTCCGAGCAGCTTGCCAGGGTCGCCGTCACCTTCCGCGAGCATGCGGCCAACAATCCCCACGCACGCTTCACCGCGCCGATCACCATCGATGACGTGCTGGCCTCCACGCCGATTGCCTCCCCCCTGCGCAAGCTCGATTGCTGCGTCGTCACCGATGGCGGTGGCGCCATCGTGATGACCAGCGCGGAGCGCGCGAAGGATTGCCGCCGCCGCCCGGTTCATCTCGCCGGCTTCGGAAGCGCGGCGGCCCGCACCCAGATCAGCCAGATCGCGCTCGACCTTTCGACGCCGGCGGCGATCTCGGGGCCCCGCGCCTTTGCCATGGCCGGCATCGGGCACGACGATATCGACGTCGCGCAGATCTATGACGCTTTCACCATCACGCCGATGCTCGCGCTGGAGGATCTTGGCTTCTGCGGGCGCGGCGAAAGCGGCGGCTTCGTCGACGACGGGCATCTGACGCTGGGCGGGCGCCTCCCGACCAATACCGACGGTGGCGGCCTGTCCTCGAACCATCCCGGCAAGCGCGGCATCTTCACACTCATCGAAGGGGTGCGGCAGCTGCGCGGGGAGGGGCCGGGGCTCCAGATTCCCGATGCCGAGGTGGCTCTCGTCCATGGGCTGGGGGGCACATTCTGCGCCGCAGCTACCGCCATTCTCACCGTTTGAGGCTGCAGCCATGACGAAGGGCATGCCACCCGTGACCGACGTGACGTCCGATCCCTTCTGGGAAGGCGCGCGCGCGGGACGGCTGATGATCCAGCGCTGTCCCGTCACCGGCATGCATCAATGGTATCCGCGCGCCCATTCCATCCATTCGCCCGGCGCGTCGCCGGAATGGGTCGAGGCGAGCGGGCAGGGTACCATCTTCTCGTTCACCACGATCCAGCGCGGCATGAGCGCGTTCGAGACGCCCTATACCTGCGTGCTGGTGATGCTCGACGAGGGCGTGCTGGTGCTGTCGCGGCTGGAGGCGGAGCCCGGCGCCGATATCCGCGTGGGAATGCCGGTCGAGGCCTTCTTCGGCGAGGTGCAAGGCACGCCTGACCTCCCGCTGTTCCGTATCAAGGGGGACCGTTCATGAGCGTTGCCTTCGCCGCCATCGCGGTCGGCCAGCAGCTGAAATCGGCCCGCGTGACGATCACCGAGGCGCATATCGTCCAGTTCGCCGGGCTGACGGGCGACTTCAACCCGCTGCACATGGATGCCGAGTTCGCCGCCGCGCACGGCTTCGGCAAGCGGGTTGCCCACGGCATGCTCGGCCATGCGTTGAGCACGGGACTGCGCTCGCCGATCGACGACTGGGCGATCGAGGCGTTTCTGGAAACCCGGCGCCGCTTCGTGGCCCCCATTTTCGTCGGTGACACGCTGCATTACGAGGCCAGCGTGCTGGAGACGCGCCCGAGCCGGTCGCGACCGGGCGTCGGCATTGTTCGCGTCGCTCTGACGCTGAAGAACCAGAACGGCGAGGCGCTTCAAGAAGGCGAAGACGTCTTCCTCATCGGGCCCGGCGAGCAGGAGGAGGCGTCGTGACATCGCTGCGTCTGGAAGGTCATGTCGCGCTGGTGACGGGTGGCGCGGGGGGCATCGGCAGCGCGATCTGCGAACGCCTCGCGGCCGAGGGGGCGCAGGTCGTTGTCGCCGATCTCGTGCTCGATCAGGCTGTCGCCTGTGCCGAGCGTCTCGCGGGGCAGGGGCATGCGGCCTGCGCGCTGGCGCTCGACGTCGCCAGCCGCGCGAGCTGGGACAGCGCGATTGCCGCGCTGCCGCCGAAATTCGCAGGCGTGGATATCGTGGCAAATGTCGCCGGCATCGTGCGGGACCGCTCCCTGCCGAAGATGACCGACGATGAATGGACCCAGGTTATCGACATCAGCCTTCGCGGCACCTGGCTTGGCTGCCAGGCGGCTTTCTCGCTTGTCGGCAAGAGGGGCTGGGGACGCATCATCAACACGTCCTCGACCGCCATTTTTGGCGCGTTCGGCCAGTCAAATTACGCCGCCGCCAAGGCCGGCATTGTTGGCCTGACGCGGACGGTGGCGCTGGAAGGTGCGCGGCGCGGCATCCTCGCCAACGCCATCGCTCCCGGCATCGTCGAAACCGCGATCCTCAAGGACGTGCCGCAGGATCTCCGCGACAGCTGGATCGCGAAGATGCCGCTGGGGCGGACCGCTCGGCCTTCCGAGATCGCTTCCGTGGCGGCCTTTCTCGCCTCCGATGACGCCAGCTATGTCACCGGACAGGTGATCGTCGTCGATGGTGGCGCGACCACAGGGGATTACTAACCGCCTTCCAGAGACGCTTGGTTCATAACAATGAGGGGAACCGACTGATGGCAGCTTTTAGCAGACGACACGTGTTGATGGGCGGGGCCGCCGGCCTGGCCGCCTCGGCGCTCCGCATCACTCCCGTGAGCGCGGCGGACGACGAGCTTTATGCGGCGGCGAAGAAGGAAGGCGCCCTCAATCTGTACTGGGGCTCCTACGAGCAGAAGACCATCGAGGAAATCCGCGATGCCTTCAAGGCGAAGTACCCGGGCATCGAGGTAAGCCTGCTGCGCCAGGCGTCGCAGACCATCTTCACGCGCCTTCGCCTCGAAATCCAGAATGACGCCGTGCAGTGCGACTCGATCGGCACGACCAACCTTCTCCACTACAAGGACCTGCAGAAGATTGGCGCCATCCAGCCGTTCAAGCCGAGCAACATCGACATGGTGCCGGAGGCGTTTCGCGGCATCGACCCCGAGAACACCTATCATGTCGGCGCTATCAGCCTGACCACGATCAACCAGTCGACCTCGGTCACCGCCCCGCCGGCATCCTGGACCGCGCTGCTCGACGCGCCATGGGCCAACCAGATCACCACCGGCAGCCCGGCCTTCTCCGGCGATGTGGCGAGCTGGGTCGTCGCCATCCGCAAGAAGTACGGCGACGATTTCCTCCGCGCCTTCGCCAAGCAGAAGCCGAAAGTCGGCCAGTCGAATGTCGATACGGTGACCGACATTCTCTCCGGCGAGCGCAAGGTGGGCTCCGCCGCGCCGTTCAGCTACTCTCTGACCCAGCAGGCGGCCGGCAACCCGATCGGCGTCACGGTTCCCTCCGACGACGCGATCCTCAATCTCGGCCTGACCGCGGTTCCCACCAAGGCGCCGCACCCCAATGCCGGCAAGCTCTTCACCGATTTCCTGTATTCGGTGGAAGTGTCGAACATCCTCGCGAAGAATTTCTGGCCGACCCTGCGCACTGATGTTCCCTGGGCCGAGGGGCGCACGCTCGAATCGATCAAGTGGTACCGCAACCCCGTGGACAATCTGTCCGCAGAGGTGGCGGAAGGCATTGCCAAGTGGAAGGAAATCATCGGCTGACATTTCCGGCCGGTTCTGCCGCTCCGGAGTCCTCGCGGCCCGGAGCGGCTCCACCTCGCATCGGCGGATGATGCGGCGGTATCCTGCCCTTTTGATCAAACCGGAAGTGTACCCATGGCCTCATCACCCCCGATGAGTGCGGCGCGTTCCGCCTCGGTCGGCTATCGGCGCCATCATGCGTTCCGGTTGGTCGTGCTTGTCATCCTGCTGGCGGTGCTGGCGCTGCTGATCGTCCAGCCGCTCGGCTGGATCGTGTTCAACAGTTTTCACGACGATGACACGGGCCGGTGGACCCTGCGCAACTACGCGCAGATCTTCGCCTCCACGTCGCTCTGGGCGCCGCTGTTCAACTCGCTGCTGCTGGCGACGGCGGTCGCGGTCATCTCGACCCTGCTGGGTGTGCCGCTGGCATGGCTGGTCGCCCGCACCGACATGCCGATGCGCGGGTTCATCCGCCTCTTCACCATGGCGGCTTTCGTCACGCCCTCCTTCATCGGCGCTCTCGGCTGGATCCTGCTCGCCGCGCCCAATTCGGGCTGGCTCAATGTCGGCTGGCGGGCCCTCAGCGGCGCCGATTGGCCGCTTCTGAACATCTATTCGATGACGGGCACCATCTTCGTCTGCTCGATCTACACCGTGCCCTACACCTTCACCCTGGTGTCCAGCGCGCTGGAGGAAATGCCGGTCGAGTTGGAAGACGCGGCCACGACGCTGGGCTCCGGCGTCCTAAAGACGATGTTTTCGGTTACCATTCCGCTGGTCATGCCGGCGGTGCTGGTGGGCTTCATCCTCTCCTTCATTCAGGGCATGACGCTGTTCGGCGTGCCGGCCTTTCTGCTGACGCCAAGCGGCACGCTCGTGGTCACAACGAAGCTGGCGGAGTTCTACCAGCTCTTCCCGCCCGCGCTGTACATGTCGGCCGCCTATTGCATGCCGCTGATCGCCATCACCGGCATGCTGTTCTATGCGAGACGCCGCATTCTCGGCCGGCGCCAGTTCACGACCGTGGGCGGCAAAGGGCGTGCCGGCCGGAAAATCCGGCTGAAGGGTTGGCGCTTGGTCGCGCTGGTGTTTGCGTTGTTCGTACCGGTCACGGCGGTCGTGTTGCCTTATGTCGCGATCGTGCTGGTGTCGCTGAGTCGGGCATGGGGGCTTGGGCCCGTGCCCTCCAACCTCACGCTGCACTGGTATCGCTGGGCGATCTTCGAGAATGCCGAAACCCAGCGCGCCATCGTCAACAGCCTGGTCTATGCCGGTATCGCCGCAAGCTTCTGCATGGTGATCGGCATTCTGGTCGCCTACATCGTCGAGCGGAAGCTGCTGCGCGGCGCCGGCCTGCTCGCCGCGCTCGTCACCATACCGATCATCATTCCCGGCATCGTGCTGTCGGTCGGCTTCTTCTCCGCCTATACGCGGCAGCCGCTGAACCTCTACGGCACGGCCATGCTGATCATTGCCGCCTTCGTGGCGACATTCCTGCCGATTGCCTATTCGCAGGCCGGCTCGATCCTCAAGGGCATCAGTCCGGATCTCGAACGCGCGGCGCGCAGCGTCGGTGCCAGCGAGGCCCGCACCTTCGCCTCCATAACGGCGCCGCTGATGCGCGGCGGGCTCGTCGCCGGCTGGCTGCTGGTGTTCATCCCGATCATGCGGGAATTGTCGGTGGCGATATTTCTCGTCTCGCCCCGAACCAACGTCATGACGACCCTGATCTACAACTACAAGGACGGCGGCAATTACGAAGCGGTCTGCGCCGCCAGCGCCCTGCTTCTGTTCGCCACGCTCATTGTCGTCCTCCTCGCGCGTTTCGTCACCGAGGGCGCCGCCTATCGCCGCCGCAACGCGGCCAGCTTGGGAGCTGCCCCATGAGCGATATCGACATCCGCCAGCTGTCCAAGTCCTACGGCGCCTATCAGGCCCTGAAGTCGATCGACCTGCACATCCCCGATGGCGCGCTGCTCGCGCTGCTGGGCCCATCGGGTTGCGGCAAGTCGACGACCCTCCAGCTGCTGGCCGGCTTCGACACGCCGAGCGGTGGCGAGATCCGGGCCGGCGGGGAACTCATCTCCAGCCCGCAGCGCGTCGTTCCGCCCGAGCGACGGGGAATCTCGCTGGTCTTCCAGAATTACGCGGTCTGGCCGCACAAGACCGTCGCGGAGAATGTCGCCTTCGGTCTGAAGCTGCGCAAGCTGCCCCGTGCCGAGCTGGACGCACGTCTGTCCAAGGCGCTGGAAGCGGTGCGCCTCACCCCGCTGCGCGAGCGCTACCCCTTCGAGCTCTCCGGCGGCCAGCAGCAGCGCGTCGCGCTGGCGCGAGCACTGGCGGTGGAGCCTCGCATCCTTCTTCTCGACGAACCGCTCTCGAATCTCGATGCCCATTTGCGTGAGGAAATGCGCTTCGAGATCCGCCGCGTGCATGACGAACTCGGCATCACCACGGTCTACGTCACCCACGACCAGGGCGAGGCGCTGGTCACGGCCGACGAAGTTGCGGTGATGAAGGGCGGTATCGTCCAGCAACTGGGCTCGCCCGAGGATATCTTCGAGCGGCCGAGCAATGCCTTCGTCGCCTCGTTCATCGGCAGCAACAACGAAATACCGGGGCGGCGCGAAGCCCCGGGCCAGCTGAGGATCGGGGACACGCTTCTTCACGCGGAAGACCGCAGCGGATTGCCTGGCATCGGCACAAAGGCGGTGCTCTGCATCCGCCCCTCGCGCGTGCGGCTGGGCGAGGCGGGCGGTGACGCCAACATGCTGAACGGCGTGGTACGACGCTCGGCCTATCTCGGCGAGTATCGCGATGTGCTGATCGAGATCGCGGCGAACACGAATGTGCGGGCCTTTGTCAGTCCGCACATTCGCCCTCAGCCGGGAGAGCCGGTCCGGGTACATCTGCCGCCGGAGCATTGCCAGATCTTCGCGGTTCCCGACGACGCGCCGGCAAGCTAGGGCACGCGCCGACCAGCTGGCGCGCTGATCGGATTATGCGCCTTATCTCATAGAGTTAGATGGCGATTCGCCGATCAGATCGGTTCAATCTGGCCGGATCGTGCTGCAGCCCCTTTCAGGATTCCGCGATGACCTCTCAGGACATGGATACGCCCCATCTCGCCCGCCGGCGCGACGGGGCCGTCGAATGGCTCGTCTTCAACCGCCCGCGCGTGCGCAACGCGATGTCGGCGCGCATGGAGGATGAGATCGTCGCCGCGCTGGCGGAAATCGCCGCCGACGACACGGTCCGGGCCGTGGTGTTCACCGGCATGGCCGGCGACAAGCCGGCCTTCATGGCGGGGGCGGATATGGGTGCGCTTAGCGAGGCGGCGGACCCGGTGGCGGCTGTCGCGCTGGAGCGCGAGGCGGAGCGCCTGATCGTCGCCATCGAGCAGTTGCGGGTTCCCACCGTCGCGGCGATGGCCGGTGCCTGCGTCGGGCAGGGCGCGCTCCTTGCTTCGGCCTGCGATGTGCGGATCGCCGCGCCGTCGCTGCGCTTCGGCTTTCCCATTGCCCGCACGGTCGGCAACTGCCTGAGCCTTACCAATTATGCGCGCCTCATCGCCATGACCAGCACCGCCATGACGCGCGAGATGATCTTCAGCGCCAAGCTGCTGGGTGCGGAGGACCTGCTCGCGGTTCGCGCCATTCGCATGGTGGTGGGGGACGACGAGATCGACGCAAAGGCGCAGGAAGTCGCGGAAGCGCTGACCCAGCTTGCCCCGCTAACCCTGTGGGCGACCCGGCAGGCGCTGCTGCGCCTGCGCGACCATGGCGTGCCCGCCAATGCCGATGACGACCTGCTGGCCGCCTGCTACGGCTCGCAGGACATGCAGGAGGCGATCTCCGCCTTCCTCGGCAAGCGCACCCCGGTCTGGCAGGGCCGCTGAGCACTTTAGGTGCGGTGCCTGGCGAACTCGATCGCAGGGCTTTTGAAGTGGAGGGATTCTGACGGGGAAGGTGGGCGCTGCCCACCGTTCCCTGCTCAGATCACCGCGTCTGCGCGCAGATCGCCGATCTCCTCCGGGGAGAAGCCGAAATCGGCGAGGATCGCTTCGCTGTGCTCCCCGAGAGCCGGCGGCGCCTTCTCGTCGGGAAGGGGCGTGTGCGGCATCTGGATCGGCACGGAAACGAAGCGCAGCCCTGACCCTTCGGGAACCTCCCTCACCATGTTGCGCGACACGACCTGGGGGTCCTGCAGCGCTTCGGGCACCGAATTGATGGCGCTGGCCGGAACGTCGGCCTCGTCGAGAGCCGCCAGCCACGCGTCGCGTCCGCGCGTGCGGAACAACTCGGCGAGGATCGGCTCCAACTCGGCATGCCGGTCGGCGCGCACCGAACCGCTTGGGAAACGCGGATCGCTCAGGAGGTCCGGTCGGTTCAGCGCGCCGCAGAGACGCTCCCACTGTTCTGCGGTGTCGACGCAGACCGCGATGGGTTCGTCAGCCGTCGCGAAGGCCTGGAACGGAGCAATGAGGGGATGGCGGCTGCCGAGGCGGCGGGGCGTCTCGCCTGCATTCAGGAAGCGTGCGATGGCATTCTCCATCAGCGCCAGCTGGCAATCGAGCATCGCCACATCGACGAAGGTGCCGCGCCCGGTTCGCTCGCGCTGCTGCAGGGCGGACAGCACGCCGATCGCGGCAAACAGGCTGGAGCCGATGTCGCCGATGGACGCGCCGACGCGTGCCGGGGGGCCGTCTTCCTCGCCGGTGATGCTCATCATGCCGGAAAGCGCCTGCGCGATGGCGTCGAAGGAGGGCTTGTGCCGATAGGGGCCGGTCTGGCCGAAGCCGGAGATCGACGCATAGACCAGCCGCGGGTTGAACGCCGCCACCGTCTCATAGCCGAAGCCGAGGCGGTCCATGACGCCGGCACGGTTGTTCTCGACGAAGACGTCGGCGCCCGTGAGCAGCCGCTTCATCACCGCCTTGCCTCGCGGGTGCTTGAGATCGAGCGTAAGGCTCCGCTTGTTGCGGTTCACGCTCATGAAATAGATGCTCTGCTCGTCCTTGAAGGGGGCGATGATGCGGGTGAAATCGCCGGCACCCCGCCGCTCGATCTTGATGACGTCGGCGCCAAGTGCCCCCAGCAGCCATGTGCAATAGGGGCCGGCCAGCATATGCGTGGCGTCGATCACGCGAAGGCCGGACAGGGGACCGGACGCCCCCTTGTCTGTGGGAGACGTGGCGTCTGCGTCCATGAAGGTAAGGCTCCTCGAACTCTCGCCGCACGCGGTCACGCGCGAGGCCCTGATGCCCAACTTTCATCAAATGCCGGGGAGCGGACAATCAGCTATTTCACCCGCGTTTCGTGCATGAGACGCACCAGTCGGCAGGAGTGGCTTCCTATGGCGTCCCATGGCGGGGCGGGGATGGAAGGGCCGGCCGCACGGCACTCTCCGCAGGCGCGGAGCATGTGTGCACCATGGCAACCAATCGCCGGAACGCGCGGCTGCTGCCCGACAGGATCAGTCGGCCATCTGGGCTTCCTGCTGGAGAGCCGCCAGCAGGGTCATGAAGCGCTCGCCCTGCACCAGAACATGGGCGCGAATCCGCTCCGCCGCGCCGGCGCCTTCGCCGGCGAGCAAGGCCTCCAGAATGGCCTCGTGCTCGGCGAGAGAAGTGGCGATCCGGCGCGGCACCTTCAGCTGAAGGCGCCGATAGGGCTGCAGGGCGGTTTGCAGCCGCGTCGCCTCGGCCCGCAGCACGCGGTTGCCGGTCGCGGTGTAGATCGCCCCGTGAAAACGCGCATTGGCGGGGTAATAGGCGTCGTCGTCGCCGGCGGCGACGGCCTGCTGGCAGGCGACATGCGCCTCTATGATCGCGGCCCGGTCCGCCGGCCCCAGCCGCTGCGCCGCGAGCCGCGCGCAGGAGGCCTCGATCTCCGCCATCAGCTCGAAGGATTCGACGAGCGCGCGCGGGCCGAGCAGCGCGACGAAGGCCCCGCGCCGAGGGCGCATCTCGATGAGGCCGGAGGCGGAGAGCTGGATCAGCGCTTCGCGGATCGGCGTGCGGGACACGCCGAAGCGCTCGGCGAGGCCAGCCTCGTCAAGCCTCTGCCCGGGCCGCAGCCGGCCGGAGACGATGTCTTCTTCGAGGGCTTCGCGAAGCCTCGGGGTCTGTTCACCACGCACGGCATACCTCCCCGCGAAGAAAGCCACTTTCCGTGTTGCAATGCAAGAGAGGCAATCTTGTATACTTGATGGTTGACTATAGATGCGAATTTGTCATTATTTCATACAGAGGCTGCGCCGGGCGCGGCCATGGGCGAAGATCCAACGCTGGAATGGCCATGGGATCGAACACCTCATTCGTGGCGGACCTGCTGACGTCCATTGCCGAACGCGGGCGCACCCTGCTCGATCGCTCGCACCGGGTGAGCGGGGCGACGCGGGTGGAGACGCTGGCGGAGCGCTGCCATACACTGCTCTCCGGGCGCGGCGAAGCCTCGGGCGTCGCCCTCGCCGCCGACATTCTCGATCGCTACGCGCATATGAAGACGGGCGAGAGCATCGCCTTCTTCGAGGTGCTGGCCGAGAAGTTCGGGCCCGATCCCGAAAGCCTCGCTGCCGCGATCGCGGCCTATGGCCAGAACGGCCCCTCCGCCGTCGCGGACCTCCACCGCGCCAGCGAGCCGCGCCGGCAGGAGCTGTTCCGCCGCTTCAACCTCGCGCCGGGCGGCACGCTCTCGCTGGTGCGGATGCGCGAGCAGTTGATGGAGGCGATGGTCCGCCGGCGCGACCTCGCCGAGGTCGACCGCGATTTCGCGCACCTGTTCTCGTCCTGGTTCAACCGCGGTTTTCTGGTGCTCAAGCGCATCGACTGGTCGACCCCGGCCAATGTGCTGGAAAAGATCATCCGCTACGAGGCGGTCCACGCCATTCGCGACTGGGACGACCTGCGCGCGCGGGTCGATTCGCCGGACCGGCGCTGCTACGCCTTCTTTCACCCGGCGCTGGTCGACGAGCCGCTGATCTTCGTCGAAGTCGCGCTGATGAAGGAAAGCCCCGGCGCCATCTTCCCCATCCTCGACCCGGCCCGCCCGCTCCTGCGGCCGCAGGACGCCACCACGGCGGTGTTCTATTCCATCTCCAACTGCCAGAAGGGCCTTGCGGGCGTTTCCTTCGGCAATTTTCTCATCAAGCAGGTGCTGGAAGAAATCGCGCGCGAACTGCCCGCGCTGACCACTTTCGTCACCCTGTCGCCCGTGCCCGGATTCCGCAAATGGCTGGATGCCGAGCGCCGGGCCGAACAGAGCGTGGTTCTGTCCGCCGCCGACCGCAAGGCGCTGGAGACGCTCGACACGCCCGACTGGGCGGAAAAGCCGGAGCTGCGCGAGGAACTGGCGGCCGTGCTCGCGCCCATCGCCGCCTATTACTTCCTCGCCGCCCGCACGCCAAAGGGCACGCCGGTCGATCCGGTCGCCCGCTTCCATCTCGGCAATGGCGCGCGGCTGGAGCGCATCAACCCGATGGGCGACCTCTCGGCCAAGGGCCTCGCGCAGGCGTCGGGGCTGATGGTCAACTACCGCTACACGCCCGCCGATATCGAGAAGAACCACGAAGCCTTCGCCGGAAAGGGCGAGATCGTCGCGAGCACGCAGGTGCGTAAGCTGCTCAAGGTCGATCCCGCCTCCCGAGCCCTTGTTCCAGTCACCTGAAAAGCGTCATGTCCGACAATCATCTGTACTCCGCCCTGGCCTCCGCCGCCCCCTCTCTCGACAAGAAGCTGGCCCTGCTGGCGGACGGTTCGGGCGTGACCTATGGCGAAGTCCTCGCACTGTCCGCGCGGCTCGCCGGTCTGATGGTCGCGCGCGGGGTGAAACCGGGCGACCGGGTGGCGGTGCAGGTCGAAAAGTCCTGGCCCTGCCTCGCCCTGTATCTCGCCACGGTGCGCGCGGGCGCGGTCTACCTCCCGCTCAACACCGGCTACACCCTCAACGAGGTGCGGTATTTTCTCAGTGACGCCGAGCCGGCGCTGTTCGTCTGCCGGCCGGAGATCGAGGTCGAGGCCCGCGCATTGGCGGGCGAACTCGGCGTGTCCTGCATCGAGACGCTGGACGGCGAGGGTGCCGGCTCTCTGATGGAAGCGGCAGCCGGCTTCCCGGCTGATTTCGACGATGTGCCGCGCGGGCCGGACGACCTTGCCGCCATCCTCTACACCTCGGGCACCACCGGCCGCGCCAAGGGCGCCATGCTGAGCCATGGCAACCTGCTTTCCAACGCCCGCGCGCTGAAGGAATGCTGGCGCTTCACGCAAGCGGACGTGCTGATCCACGCTTTGCCGCTGTTCCACACTCATGGGCTGTTCGTGGCGGTGAACATCGTCCTGCTGAGCGGCGCGTCGATGTTCTTCCGCGCGAAGTTTGATCCGCGCGAGGCGATCGCGCTGATGGACCGCGCCACCTGCCTGATGGGCGTGCCGACCTTCTACACCCGCCTGCTGGACCAGCCGGGGCTGACGCGCGAGGCGGCGGCGCATATGCGCCTGTTCGTCTCCGGCTCCGCCCCGCTGCTGGAGGAGACGCATCGGGCATTCCGCGAGCGCACCGGCCATGCCATTCTGGAACGCTACGGCATGACCGAGACCTGCATGAACACTTCCAACCCCTATGAGGGCGAGCGGATCGCCGGCACGGTCGGCTTTCCGCTTCCGGGCGTGTCCCTCCGGATCACCGATCCCGCCACGGGTGCGGAATGCGCCAGAGGTGAGATTGGCATGGTGGAGGTGAAGGGCCCGAACGTGACGAAGGGCTATTGGCGCATGCCGGAGAAGACCGCCAGCGAATTCCATGACGGGTTCTTCGTCACCGGCGATCTCGGCCAGATAGATGCAAGCGGCTATCTCCGCATCGTCGGCCGTGGCAAGGACCTCGTCATAACAGGCGGCTTCAACGTCTACCCCAAGGAAGTCGAAGGCGAGATCGACGCCATTGACGGCGTGGTGGAAAGCGCCGTCGTCGGCGTGCCGCACCCTGATTTCGGTGAGGGTGTCACCGCCGTGGTGGTGGCCGAAAAAAATGCGGGCCTGACCGAGCAGGCCGTTCTTCAAGCGCTCGAAGGCCGGCTGGCGAAGTTCAAGCAGCCCAAGCGGGTGTTCTTCGTCGAGGAATTGCCGCGCAACACGATGGGCAAGGTGCAGAAGAATATTCTGCGCGACAGCTACAAGGACATTTATCGCCAGAGTGCCTAGAGAAAGCTATCCGCGCAGATGGGTTCAATCTGTGCGGATGGCGGCTGGCCCGCGCCGGGAATGCGACAAGGTGGCGGACCAACCGCCCGACGTGACGACACCGAGGAAACGCCAACAGTCCGCCGGAAGGCGGCGACACGGAGGAAACCATGAACGCAACGCGACGTATCGCGCGCGCCCTGAGCCTTGGCTGCGCCTTGACCTTCGCCGGGGGCCTGGCCCTTGCCACCTCTGCCCTCGCGCAGGACATCACCCTGCGCGCCTCGCACCAGTTTCCGGGCGGCAAGGGCGACCCCCGCGACGAGATGGTGCAGATGATCGCCCGCGACGTCGAGGCGGCCAATGTCGGCCTGAAGATCCAGGTCTTCCCCGGTTCGTCGCTGTTCAAGGCGAACGAGCAGTGGGGCGCCGTCACCAAGGGCCAGCTCGACATCACGTCCTTCCCGCTCGACTACGCCTCGGGCCGCGTGCCGCAATTCTCCGTCACGCTGATGCCGGGGCTGGTGCGCAATTTTGACCGTGCCGACCGTCTCAATGACTCGCCCTTCATGCAGGACATCAAGGCGATCATCGAGAAGAACGGCGCCCTCGTCATCGCCGATGCGTGGCTATCCGGCGCCTTCGCCTCGAAGAAGGGCTGCATCACCGGGCCCGACAGCATCAAGGGCCAGGTGACGCGCGCGGCCGGGCCAGCCTTCGAGCAGATGCTGGCCGCCGCCGGCGCCTCCATCGCTTCCATGCCGTCCTCGGAAATCTATTCCGGCATGCAGACCGGCGTGCTCGACGCGACCAACACGTCCTCGGAAAGCTTCGTCTCCTATCGCCTCTTCGAGCAGGTGAAGTGCCTGACGGCGCCCGGCGAGAACGCCATCTGGTTCATGTATGAGCCGGTGCTGATGTCCAAGCAGTCCTTCGACCGGCTCAACCCGGCGCAGCAGAAGGCGCTTCTCGACGCTGGCAAGAAGGCGCAGGCCTGGTTCGCCACGGAAGTGCGCAAGGGCGACCAGAAGCTGATCGACACCTACAAGAAGGCCGGCGTCGAAGTGGTGGAGATGTCCGCCGCCGATTACGACGCCTGGCTGAAGGTGGCGCAGGAGAGCTCCTACAAGAACTTCGCCGACAAGGTGAAGGGCGGCGACGAACTGATCAAGAAGGCTCTGTCCGTCCAGTAGCCCGCTCGTCCCACGGCGCGCCCGCGTGTGCCGGGGAACCTCTGCGCCCATGATCCGTGACGGTGCACCCCCGCGATAAGGCGGGGGTGTCGCCACCGCGCCGCGCCCCCATCCCTTCGACAAGCGAAAGCCCCCCATGGTCAGCCTGTTCCTAAGAACGGTCGATCTCCTCTCCAAGGTCGCTGCCCTCATTGCCGGGCTGTTGCTCATCGCGGCGATGCTTGTGATCTGCGAGATGATCTTCCTGCGCTACGTGTTCCGCGCGCCGACCATCTGGCAGACCGACTTCGTGGTGTTTTCGGCCACGGCCGCCATGTTCCTTGGTGCGCCCTATGTGCTGAAGACACGCGGCCATGTGGGCGTCGACGTGATCGAGATCGCGCTGCCGCGAAGGCCACGGCGCGTGCTCGGGATCGTCGGCGCGCTGCTCGGCCTCACCTTCACGGTGCTCATGGCGTATGCGAGCGCGATCTTCTTCCACGAGGCCTATGTCAATGAGTGGCGCACCTCGACCGTGGCGGCCATCACCTTGTGGATTCCGCTGCTGCCGCTGCCGGTGAGCTTCGCCCTGCTGTCGCTGCAATATGTCGCCGAGCTGGTCCGCCGCGTGTGCGGAACCGATGAAGCCGAGGGTCACGCATGATGAGCCTTTCCCCCACCTCCTCAGGCGCGCTCATCATCGGCCTGCTGTTCCTGATGCTCGCCACCGGCATGCCGATCGCCTTCGCGCTCGGGCTCACCGCGATCGGCGGGCTGCTGCTGGCCAGCGGGCCCGGCGTGTTCGAGGTGCTGGCCGAGACCATGTTCGCCGGCATCGCCAACCTCGCCTATGTCTCCATCCCGATGTTCGTGATGATGGGCGCGGCGGTGGCCGCCACCCCGGCGGGACGCGACCTCTATGAGGCGCTGGACCGCTGGCTGAACCGCGTTCCCGGCGGGCTGGTGCTCTCCAATATCGGCGCCTGCGCCATCTTCGCCGGCATGACCGGCTCCAGCCCGGCGACCTGCGCCGCCATCGGCAAGATGGGCATCCCGGAGATGCTCAAGCGCGGCTACCCGGCCTCGGTCGCCACCGGCTCGATCTGCGCCGGCGGCACGCTGGGCATCCTCATCCCGCCGTCGGTGACGATGATCGTCTACGGCATCGCCACCGAGACCTCGATCGGCCGGCTGTTCCTCGCCGGCGTCATGCCGGGCCTGATGCTCACCGCCATGTTTATGGCCTGGGCGCTCTATGACTGCCGGCGCAAGAACTTCACCTTCGACATCAGCGGCAATCGCTTCAGCTTCGCCCAGAAGCTCGCGGCGCTGCCCAAGGTCACGCCCTTCCTCATCATCATCGTCGGCACGCTCTATGTGCTGTATGGCGGGGTCGCCACGCCCTCCGAGGCGGCCGGCGCGGGCGCCTTCCTGACGCTGGGCGTCGTCATCATCATGTACCGGCTGTTCCAGCCGAAGCCGATCTTCGACATCTTCTCCTCCACCCTGCGCGAAAGCGTGATGATCATGATGATCATGGCGTCGGCGGAACTCTTCGCCTTCGCCCTGTCCTCGCTGTTCATCACCCAGACGGTCGCCGCCGCCATTGCCGGGCTCGACGTGAACCGCTGGGTGCTGATGGGGTTGATCAACCTGTTCCTGCTGGTATCCGGCATGTTCCTGCCGCCGGTTGCCATCATCGTGATGTCGGCGCCGCTGCTTTACCCGATCATCGTGTCCTCGGGCTTCGATCCCTACTGGTTCGCGGTGGTACTGACCATCAACATGGAAATCGGCCTCATCACCCCGCCGGTCGGGCTCAACCTGTTCGTGGTGAAAGCCATCGCGCCGCAGGTGCCGGCCGGGCAGGTGCTGAGCGGATCGGTGCCCTATGTGGTGCTGATGCTGATGGGCATCGTGATCCTCAGCCTATTCCCGGAAATCGCCACCTGGCTTCCCACCTATGTCATGGGTCCGCTGTGAGGGCGGTCGGCGCCTTCTTCCGCGCCTGATGGGTCGAGAATGAGGGCCGGGGCGCGCGTCTCCCGGCCCGATCGCGCTCGCGCACATTTTAGTCCTTCTAAATCATTGTTATTGCGTCGAAAAACTGATCCCGGTATCCACAATCCGCTGTGACCCTGGGTCAATGTTGTCGGCATGGGACGAAATGACTGGTCGGGCCTCTACGCCACGCACCGCTCGGCACTGGTTGCCTATGCGACGCCGATCCTTGGATCGCGCGAGGCCGCCGAGGACGTGGTCCATGACGCTTTCCTCAAATTCCCGTCCGCGAATGAGGAGGCCGAGCGCGGCATCGGCTATCTCTACCGCATCGTCCGCAACCTTGCTTTCGACAGCTTGAAGCGGCGCAGGCTCGAGTCCCGAACGCAGTCGACCGAGCTCCCGGACTGGGCGCAGCCGGCACCGGAAGCCTCGCCCGAGCGCCATGTCATCGACCGGGAAGAGGTCCGGCTCCTTGCGCGCCTGATGAACGAACTGCCGCCCGAGCAGCGCAAGGCGCTGGAAATGTACCGCTTCGCCGGCTGTACTCTTGAAGAGGTCGCCTCTCGGCTGGGCATCTCGGTGGCAACCGCCCACCGCCATGTCCGCGCCGCGCTGGCGCGTATCGCGCAGGAACTCGACCGGACGGGCGCGTGACAATCGCGGAAGGGACATGAAAACTAGCGCGCAGCAGATCGTCTTCTGCATGGTAACGGTGCCGCTTCCCTGAGAAGCGCAAATGAGCGGCGATGACGCGCCTTGACTGACGATGCAACAATGTCGCTCCACGAGGTGGCGGCGGACTGGCTGATCCGGGTGCGGGAGGCGCCCGGCGATGCCGCGCTTGCACGATCGCTGACGCAATGGCTGGACGAGCACGACGCCCATCGCCGCGCTTATGCCTCTGTCCAACGCTCCTGGCAGCTTCTGGCTGAAGTGCCCGCCGCCTCTGCCGAACTCCGTGCGCATGACCGGGAAGATGCCACGCCCGCCCTGATCGTTGCGTTCCCGCGCCGCCTGTGGCGTCCGCTCGGTATCTGCGCGGCTCTGGCGGCCGGCCTCATGGCTTTCCTCGCCTATCCCGCGCTGGTTCTGCTGATGGAGGCGGACTACCGGACCGGCACCGGCGCGCGGCAGACCCTTGCTCTCGAAGACGGCAGCCGGATCGAACTCGGCGCCGAAAGCGCGGTGGCGGTGGACGTGACCGGCGCCACGCGCATCGTCCGGCTGCTGGCGGGGGAAGCGTTCTTCGATGTGCGCTCCGATCCGTCGCGCCCCTTCATTGTCGATGCCGGCGGCGTCGATGTCACGGTGCTCGGCACCCGCTTCAATGTGCGGCTCACCTCCACCGATGCCGGCGTCGAGCTTGCGGATGGGGCGGTGGGGCTGACCTATCCCGGCCATGGTACGGCACAGACCCGGCTGGTGCCGGGACAGAGCGCGCTGGTCGACCTGCGGACCGGCACGCTCGTCACGGGCGAGATCGCGGTGGATGACATCGCGGTATGGCGCGAGGGCCGGCTGTTCGTGCAGGACGCGACGATCGCCGCCGTGGTCGAGCAGTTGCAACGCTACCATCGCGCCTGGATCACGGTACCCGACAGCGCCCTGGCGCAGCAGCGCGTCACCGGCCTTTACGATCTCACCGATCCCGACCGCGCCCTGCGCGCGCTGGTGGAACCGCATGGCGGCCGGATGCGCGAAATCTCGCCCTATATGCGGGTTCTCTCGCGCTTCTAGACGATTTTGCGCTGCGGGATGAAAAACCCGACCGGCTCGATCGTCTGAGACCCAGGATGCGTTCGACGAACGCACGGAAACGACCTGGGGAGTAGAGTTGATGACCGCGCCGATGCGCCCCGCCGACACACACGCGGCGCGAACCAGCACCAACCGGCGCCTCCTGCGCCTGATGGCGACGAGCGCCTTTTTCTGCCTGTCGGCCATGCCCTACGGCTTCGCGCAGACGGCACCGGCTCCCTTGGCCACCAGCGCGGCCCGCCCCTTCAACATTCCGGCCCAGCCCCTTGCCAGCGCGCTCAACGCCTTCGGGCGACAATCCGGCCTGCAGGTGACGCTGGCTTCGGCGACCTCGCGGGGCGTCACCTCGCGGCCGGTACAGGGCAGCCTCACGCCGCAACAGGCCCTCGCCCGGATGCTGGAAGGGACCGGCATCGCCTTCCGCATCACCGGCGAAGGCACGGCCGTGGTCGGCCAGAGCGCGCCGGTGGAAAGCATTGCGGACGGCGCGATCGAAGGCGAATTGCTGGACGTCATCTCGGTTGCCGGTGACGGAATCAGCCGTGGCGGCGTCGCCGAGACGGTCATCGGCCCGCAGGCGCTGGAGCGGCTGAACCCGCAGAACCTTGCCGACGTTTTCCGGGAGCAGGCGGGCATCGAGGTCGGCAGTTCCTTGCCCATGTCGCAGAAAGTCTATGTCCACGGCATCGAGGAGACCAACCTCGCCGTGACCATCGACGGCAGCCGGCAGAACAACAAGGTGTTCCACCACATGGGCACCAACCTGATCGATCCGGGCGTGCTGAAGGCCGTACGCGTCGATGCCGGCGTCGCCCCGGCCGATTCCGGCCCCGGCGCCCTTGCCGGCACCATCGCCTATGAGACCAAGGATGCGCGGGACTTTCTCGACGCGGACGGCTTTGGCGGTATCGGCAAATACTCGTTCAACTTCAACGGCGACACCTCGCTCGCCAACGTCACCGGCTATGCCCGCCAGGGCGGCTTCGAGACGCTGGGTTATTTCAACATCGGCCAGGGCAACGAGTTCACCGCCGGCAATGGCGATGTGGTTCTGGGCACCAGCACGAACCTGATCAACGGCATCGGCAAGGTCTCCTACGAGGCTCCCACCGGCGACCGCTTCAGCATCAGCTATGAAAGCGTCAGCGACGACGCCCCGCGCCCCTACCGCGCCAACGGTGCCGACTTTCCCGGTGCGCGCCCGTGGGATCCGGATGTGACGCCCTACGATATCCAGCGCCAGAACACGGTGTTCACCTACACCGACTCGACCCCCGAGGGCTGGTGGGACCCCAAGCTCGTGGTGGCCTACAGCTCGACCGAGATTTCCAAGCTGACCTATCTCAATCCCGCCTCGGGACTGCCGACGCCGTACACGACCTCCGGCAAGACGGACAGCTTCAACGGCAAGTTCGAGAACAAGTTCTCCTTTGCCCTCGGCAATGTCATCGCCGGCATCGACTTCTATGACGACACCGCCCAGCTCTACGATCCCTATGATGCCGCCACCGAAAAGGCGACCAATGTCGGCCTCTACGCGCAGGCGCGCCTTGAGCCGTGGGCGCGCACCCGCCTGTCCTTCGGCGGCCGCGCCGACAATCAGTGGTTCACCGGCACGAGCGGCGAGGAATGGGACAATGCCGGGCTCAGCGGCAACGTGTCCGGCGAATACGACGTGATCGAGAACTTCCTGACCGCGCGCGCCGGCTACTCTCATGTCTGGGCCGGCATTCCGCTGGCCGAGAATTTCTACATGAACCCGGCCTGGGACTATGCCGGCGGTGCCGAGCCGGTAACGTCGAACAACGCCGTGGCGGGGCTGAAGGCGACCTATCAGGGCTTCACCCTCGAGGGCAGCATCTTCCGCACCGACATCTACAATGCCCGCGTCGTCACCTACAGCAACGCCCAGTTCGGCGCGATCCGGGCGCGCGACATCGAATCGCGCGGCTTCGAGCTTGCCGCCGGCTATGAATGGGACACCGGCTTCGTCCGCGTGAAATACGCCGATATCGACGTGACGATCGACGGTCTGCAGGCGGATTCGGACACGGGCAACTATCTCGCCACCCCGGTTGGCCAGATGATCACCTTTGTCGTCGCCCAGCGGATTCCGCAATGGGGCCTGACCGTCGGCGGCAATGTCGAGGTCGCGCTTGACTATGACGACCTGCCCACCGTCGTGCCCGATGGCTGGGGCGACACGCTGACCACGTCGATCCCCGGCTATACCGTCGTCAACCTCTATGCGGAGTACCGGCCGATCACCGCACCGCACCTGATGCTGCGGCTCGACGTCAACAACCTGTTCGACGAAACTTATGCCAGCCGCGGCACCTATGGGCAGGACATCGCCGATGTCGTGCCGCTCTATCAGCCCGGGCGCTCCTTCATCGTGACCGCCTCGGCGAAGTTCTGACCCGTCGATGACGAGACGTTCTCCAGTGCGTGCCGCAAGGCTCGTCGTCGCGCCTGCGGTCGCGCTCGTCGCTCTGCTCGCCGCGCTTTGGCCGGCGGTCGTGGCGGCGCGGGAGATCGTCGACCTTGCCGGCCGCAGCGTCACCGTGCCCGACAGGGTCGAGCGCATCATCATCGGCGAGGGCCGCTATATCCCGGCCCTCGCCCTTCTCGACCGCGACAATCCCATTGGCCGTGTCGTCGGGATGATGGGCGACTACGAGCAGGTCGATCCGGCGACCTATGCCCGCTTCCACGTCCGCTTTCCCGACATCGCCGCGATCCCCCGCTTCGGCCGCGCCTCGCAGGACAGTTTCAGCCTGGAGCGGGCGCTGGCGCTGCGCCCGCAGGTCGCCATCTTCGGGGTCGACGGCCATGGCCCGGGCGCCGGCAATGCGCGGGTGATCGAGGTACTCGAACAGGCCGGCATCGCCATCGTCTTCATCGATTTCCGCAACGCGCCGCTCGTCAATACGCCAAGGAGCATCGAGGTGCTCGGCGCGGTGCTGGGGCGCGAGGCGGACGCGGCGGCGTTCGTCGCCGAGTGGCGCGCCGCCTATGACGTCGTGCGCGAGCGCCTGGCGCAGAAGCGACCGCCGGCACCGCGCGTCTTCGTCGAGAGCCGGGTCGGGCTGATGCCCTGCTGCGAGACGATGGTGCGCGGCATGATGGGCGATTTCGTCACGGCGGCGGGCGGCACAAACCTCGCCGAGGGTGTCATCCTTGCCGATGCCGGGACGGTGAGCCTGGAATACCTGCTGGTCAACCAGCCGGACATTTATGTCGGCACCGCCATTGGCGGCGCGTCGAGCCCTCCCGACAGCGCGTGGATCGCGCTCGGGCCGGACGTCTCAGCCGAGCGGGCGGTAGAGAGCTTGGCGCGCGCCACGCAGCGGGTCGGCATCGCCGAACTGTCAGCAGTGAAAGCTGGGCGTGCCTTCGCCGTGTGGCATCATTTCTACAATTCGCCCTTCAACGTCGCCGCCCTCCAGGCTTTCGCCAAATGGCTCCACCCCGAGCTGTTCACCGACCTCGACCCGGAAGGCCTGCTGCGCCGGCTGCATGAGCGTTACCAGCCCTTCCCGCTGGAAGGCACCTACTGGACCTCGTTGAACCCGCCGCGATAGGGCGCTGTCCGGCGTCGCCACGATGATCGCCAAAGCAAGCACATGAGGCCGGAAGGCTTGATATAAGTCCATCTGTCGGATATAGTCGACATATGGATACGGAACAGGCACTCTCCGCCTTTGCGGCGCTTTCGCAACCGACGCGGCTCGACGTTTTCCGCCTGCTCGTCGCGCATGAGCCGGAGGGAATGCCGGCGGGCGAGGTGGCGCGAGCGCTCGACGTGCCGCACAACACGCTCTCCACCCATCTCGGCATTCTTGCCCGGGCGGGATTGATTGCGGCCGAGCGCCAGAGCCGCCTCATCATCTACCGGGCGCAGCTCAGGGCGGTGGGCGATCTCGCGTCCTTCATCCTCAAGGATTGCTGCGGCGGCAAGCCTGAAATCTGTGCGCCGCTGATCGCCGACCTCCAGCCCTGTTGTCCGGCCGAGGTCCAGCCGGTCGAGACGATTGCCGCCAAGGAGGCGAGCCATGTCTGACGTCAACTCTTCCGGCCACATCTACAATGTGCTGTTTCTTTGCACTGGCAATTCGGCACGTTCGCTGATGGCAGAATCTATCCTGACCCGAGATGGCGGTGGACGCTTCCGCGCCTTCTCGGCGGGCAGCCAGCCAAAAGGTGAGGTAAACCCGCTCACATTGGCGACGCTGCACAGCCTCGACTATCCGACCGGCGACCTGCGCTCGAAGAACTGGAACGAATTTGCCGTCGCAGACGCGCCGGTGATGGATTTCGTCTTCACCGTCTGCGATGGCGCGGCGGGCGAGACATGCCCGGTCTGGCCCGGCCAGCCGATGACGGCGCATTGGGGCATCGAGGATCCCGCTGCTGTCGAAGGGACCGGGATCGAGCAGGAAGCCGCCTTCGCGCGAACCTTTCGCTACCTCAAGAACCGCATCGCCGCTTTTGCCGCCCTGCCGATCCGCAGCCTCGACACGATGACGCTGGGCGCAAAGCTCAACGAGATCGGCCGCAGCGAGGGCGCCACTCAGCCCCGCCGCGATGTGGCGTGAGGAGAGCGACATGACCGCCGTCACCCTATACCACAACCCGGCCTGCGGCACCTCGCGCAACGTGCTGGGGCTGATCCGCAATGCCGGCCTTGAGCCGACCATCATCGAATACCTGAAGACCCCGCCGAGCCGCGAGGAGCTTATATCGCTGATCATCCGCATGGGCATTCCGGTCCGCGCCCTGCTACGCGAGAAGGGCACGCCCTATGCCGAGCTTGGCCTCGGCGATCCGTCGCTCAGCGACGATGCGCTGCTCGACGCGATGATGGCGCACCCGATCCTGATCAATCGCCCCATCGTCGTCACCCCGCGCGGCGTGGGGCTGTGCCGGCCGTCGGAAACGGTACTCGACCTGCTGCCGGCCCCGCAGCGCGGCGAATTCCGCAAGGAGGATGGCCAACTGCTGGTCGACGCCGCCGGCAACCACGTTCCCTGAACCGCACCGGAACCCCCATGTCCCAGATTTCGGCGCTCGCGCCCCCGCCCGCACGGCTGTCCTTTCTCGACCGCTATCTCACGGTGTGGATTTTCGCGGCCATGGCGCTCGGCGTGGTGCTCGGCACGGTGTTCACCGGCCTGCCGGAGGCGCTGAACCGTCTCTCGGTCGGCTCCACCAACATCCCGATCGCCATCGGCCTGATCCTGATGATGTACCCGCCGCTGGCCAAGGTACGCTATGAGGAACTGCATCGGGTGTTTGCCGACAAGCGCGTGCTGGTGCTCTCGCTGGTGCAGAATTGGCTGATCGGCCCGACGCTGATGTTCGCGCTGGCGGTGATCTTCCTGCGCGACTACCCGGAATACATGACCGGGCTGATCCTTATCGGTCTCGCCCGCTGCATCGCCATGGTGCTGGTGTGGAACCAGCTGGCCAAGGGCGACAACCAGTATGTCGCCGGGCTGGTGGCGTTCAACTCGATTTTCCAGATCCTGTTCTTCTCCACCTATGCCTGGCTTTTCCTCACCGTCCTGCCGCCGCTGTTCGGGCTGGAGGGGAGCGTCGTCGATGTGAGCTTCTGGACCATCACCGAGGCGGTGCTGATCTATCTCGGCATTCCCTTCCTCGCCGGCTACCTGACCCGCCGGGTGCTCATCGCGCGCAAGGGGGCGGAGTGGTACGCGGACGTGTTCCTGCCGAAGATCAGCCCGATCACGCTTGGTGCGCTCCTGTTCACCATCGTCGCCATGTTCAGCCTGAAGGGCGGCGACCTTGTGCGCCTGCCGATGGACGCGGTGATCATCGCCATCCCGCTGACGATCTATTTCATCGTCCAGTTCCTCATCAGCTTCGCCATGGGAAAGCTGATCGAGGCGGATTATCCCCGCACCACGGCCATCGCCTTCACCGCCGCCGGCAATAATTTCGAGCTGGCGATCGCGGTCGCCATCGCCGCCTTCGGGCTCGCATCGCCCGTCGCCTTTGCCGCCGTCATCGGGCCGCTGGTCGAGGTGCCGGTGCTGATCCTGCTCGTGCATGTGGCGCTGTGGCTGGGCCGGTGGTGGTTCCCGAGGACCGCGCCCGGCGCTCCCTGAGAGGAGCGCGTATCTTATTTCCATGAAAATCGAAACAGAGATTGACCGTGGGTCGCGTTGGCGCCTAGGCTATTTCGATGAATCTGGAACAAGCCGCCCGCCAACTCGAATCCCTTGGCAACCCGACCCGCCTGCGGATCTATCGGACGCTGGTCCGGGCGGGTCATTTCGGCCTGCCGGTCGGCGGGCTGCAGGAGCGGATCGGCATCGCCGCCTCGACCCTCTCGCATCATCTGAAGCGCCTCGTCGACACCGGGCTGGTGACGCAGGAGCGCCACGCCACGACGCTGATCTGCCGCGCCCATTATCCCACCATGAACGCCCTGATCGGTTATCTCGCGGACGAATGCTGCGCCGATGCCGGCTGCGCCGAGCCGGCGGCGCAAGCCCCGGCCGTGCCGTGAGCGACGGGGTTCTCGCCTCCGGCGACGACGCGCATCGCCCGCCGGGCGGGCGCAGTCTTTTCGTCACCGGGCTCGGCATCGGGCAGATTTGTTCGTGGGGGTCGCTCTATTACAGCTTCCCGTTGATCGCCGAGGCGATGGGCCACGAGCTCGGCTGGTCGAAGACCGCGCTCTATGGCGCGGCGACGCTCGGCCTCGCCTTCGCCGGTCTCGCCGCCTATCCGATCGGCGCCGCCATCGACCGTGGCCATGGACGCTGGATCATGACCGCTGGCTCGGTGCTCGCCGGCCTGATGCTGGTGCTGTGGTCGCAGGTCGAATCCATGGCGCTGTTCTATGTCGCGGTGGCCGGTATCGGCGCGCTGCAGGCGGCGACGCTGTACGATCCCGCTTTCGCCGTCATCGCCCGCCGCTCCGGCCCTTCCCATGCGCGTGCGGGCATCACGGCACTGACCCTGTGGGGCGGCTTCGCCTCCACCGTGTTCATTCCGCTGGTGCAGGTGCTGCTCGACACGGTGGGCTGGCGCGAGGCGCTGCTCGTGCTGGCAGCAATCAACGTCCTCGTCTGCGCCGGCTGCTACGGGTCGGTGATCGACCCCGCCGCCGACGCGCCCCGCCACCGCCCGTCAGGCGGTCTTCCCCCGCTCAGCGGAAGGGCGGCGGTCGCCTGGGCGGCGCGCCAGCCGGTGTTCTGGGCGCTGGCGGTGGCCTTCACCGCCTATTCCGCCGCGTTCTCGGCCTTCACCTTCCATCTCTATCCGCTGCTGGTGGAGAAGGGGTTCGAGGTCTCCTCCGTGGTGGCGGCCATGACGCTGATCGGCCCGGCGCAGGTGGCGGGGCGCGTCGCCATCTGGGTGTTCGCGCCGCGCGCGCCGGTGCGGGTGATCGGCTCGGTGACGGTCGCGGTGTTCCCGCTCGCGCTGGTGGCGCTCGACGTGCTGCCGCCGAGCTTCCTGCTGATCGCCATCGTCGCGCTGCTCTACGGGGCGGCGAACGGCATCACCACCATCGTGCGGGGCCTGTCGGTGCCGGAAATGCTGACGCGCGAGGCCTATGGCGCGGTGAACGGGGCGATGTCGGCGCCGAGCACGATCTCGCGCGCGGTGGCCCCGCTCGGCGCCGCGCTCATCTGGTCGATGTCGGGTTCGTATGACGGCGTCTTGCTTGCGATCATCGCGCTGACAGTGGTCCTCGTCGCCGGCTTCTGGCTCGCCGCCTTCCTCTCTCGCCGCGCACGATCCGAGGTTCTTCGATGACATTCGACGCTTTCACCGACGCGCTCGACCCCGCTCACTTCGACCGGCCGGAGATGGCCAAGCTCGCGCCCGCCGCGCCGCTGACGCATCCCCCGCGCATATTGCTGCTCTATGGTTCGCTGCGGGAGCGCTCCTACAGCCGGCTGCTCACCGAGGAGGCGGCGCGCCTGCTCACCGCCATGGGGGCGGAAACGCGCATCTTCGACCCGCGCGACCTGCCGATGCCGGACGCCGTGCCGGCCGACCATCCCAAGGTCGTGGAACTGCGCACCCTGTCGGAATGGTCGGAGGGGCAGGTCTGGTGCAGCCCGGAGCGTCACGGCACCATCACGGGCGTGTTCAAGAGCCAGATCGACTGGCTGCCGCTGGAATATCGCGGCATTCGCCCAACACAGGGGCGCACGCTGGCGGTGATGCAGGTTTCCGGCGGCTCGCAGTCCTTCAACGCGGTGAACACGCTGCGCGTGCTGGGCCGGTGGATGCGGATGGTCACAATCCCCAACCAGTCCTCGGTCGCGAAGGCTTTTGAGGAATTCGACGAAGCGGGGCGGATGAGGCCGTCCCCCTATTACGACCGCGTGGTCGACGTCATGGAGGAACTGGTGAAGTTCACCCTGCTCACCCGCGACCGCCGGGACTACTTCACCAGCCGCTACAGCGAGCGCCGCGAGGCCTCCCTCAAGGCAGCGGCGGCAGAGGCCGATTTGTCGACCATCGCCATGGCCGGCACGACCCCGGCGCGCTGACAGGCAAGCGGCTTTTCCGACGTGTCGGGGAGGGCCGCGATGGGCAGGCTTTAGGCCTCAACCTTGGCTCTCCGATCCCGGGCGCCTATGCAGTTGGCGCCGCGGGTCCGGTATCTCCAGCTTTTGCGCCGCGGGTGTTGACGAAGATGGCGTAGAGCGAGGTGTGGCCGCAGATGAAGAGGCGGTTGCCGGCCGCACCGCCAAAGGTGAGGTTGCCGACGCGCTCGGGCACGAGGATCTTGCCGAGAAGTTGTCCCTGCGGCGTGTAGCAGTGGACCCCGTCGCCGGCGCTCGACCAGAGGCGCCCGGCCTCGTCGATGCGAAATCCATCGGGAGCATGGGGCATCACCTCGGTGACGACCCTGCTATTGGCGAGCGTGCTGTCGGCGCGGACCTCGAAGGCCCGGATATGGCGGTTGCCGGCATCGCGTCCGATGCCGCCGGAATCGGCGATGTAGAGCACGCTCTCATCCGGCGAGAAGGCAAGGCCGTTGGGCTGGTCGAAGTCATCGGCAACCACGGCCAGCACGCCCTCTCCCGGGTCCAGCCGGAACACGTAGCGCGCCTCCTGCTCGGCCTCCGCCCGGCCGCCCTCATAGTCCGAGGCGATGCCATAGGTCGGATCGGTGAACCAGATCGTGCCGTCCGACTTCACCACCACGTCGTTCGGCGAGTTGAGCCGGCGCCCCCGATAGCGGTCGGCCAGAACGGTCAGCGTCCCATCCGGCTCGGTGCGGCTGACGCGACGGGTGCGGTGCTCGCAGGTGACAAGCCGCCCCTGCCGATCGCGCGTATTGCCGTTGGCGAAGTTGGAATCGGCCCGGAACACGCCGACCGCCTGCGTGTCCTCGCACCAGCGCATCAGCCGGTTGTTGGGAATGTCGCTCCAGATCAGGCAGCGCTGATCGGCGAAATAGACCGGCCCCTCGCACCAGCGCATCCCCGTATAAAGGCGCTCCAGCCCGGCAATCGGGAGAATGAGGTCGCGGAAGCGGGGATCGACGATCTCGAACACGTCCAGCATCGGGGTATCCTCGGTGGCGGTGTGGAGAGCCTCCGGCCCTGCGGGGGACAGATGAGCCCGGCCGACGGGCTTGCGCAACTGGTATAATGAGATACTCTTGCTACCATCGAGCGGCACAAGATCGCCGATGCCTGGGAAACATCCATCAAGAGCCTCACCAACGGGGCCAATGGGAGGAACGATATGCGCCTGAAAACCCTTTCGCGCGCCTGCGCGACCGCCTGTGCCACCCTTACCCTTGTTGCCGCCGGCGCCCTGCCGGCCTCCGCCACGCCGGACAAGCCGGTGATCGCGCTTGCCAACGCCTATTTCGGCAATACCTGGCGCCACCAGATGGTCGACGCCTTCAAGGAGGCCGCCGAGAAGGCGAAGGCCGACGGCCGGATCGCCGACTACATCATCCTGAACGGCGACGGCACCGTCGCCCAGCAGAACAGCCAGATCGCCGAACTGATCCTCAAGAAGGTCGATGCCATCGCCGTCGACGCCGCCTCCGAGACGGCGGTGAACGGCATCATCGAGAAGGCCTGCAAGGCCGGCATCAAGGTGGTGTCCTTCGATTCCATCGCTTCCGCCCCGTGCAACTGGCAGCTCAATTTCGACTTCAAGGGCTATAAGCGCGAGCAGGCCGAGTGGGTGCTGAAGAAGATCGGCGGCAAGGGCAACGTCATCGTCGTGCGCGGCGTGAAGGGCTCGGCGCCGGATGCCGACATGTATGGCGCGCAGGAAGCGGTACTGAAGAACTACCCGGACGTGAAGGTGGTGGCGACCGTCTATGGCCAAGCCACCGCCTCCGTCGCCCAGTCGGCGGTCGCCAATGCGCTGCCGAGCCTGCCGCATGTCGACGCGGTTCTCGGGCAGGGCGGTTCGGACGACACCGGCATCGCGCAGGCTTTCGACCAGTATGGCGGCGAGTACGCGAAGAAGATGCCGGTCATCGAGGGCGGCGGTTCCTCCAACTTCATCCAGTGGTGGGCCAAGCAGAAAGACACCAACGGCTATTCCACCATCTCGATGAACACCACGCCCGGCATTGGCGGCGCGGCTTTCTGGCTGGCCTATGAGCTGGTGAAGGGGGCCAACCCGCCCAAGCTCATGATCATGCCGGTCGCCACCGTCACCGACGACAACCTCAAGGACTACCAGAGCCTTCCGGCCGGCGTGATCGTCAGCCCGTCCTATTCCCAGCAGTGGGTGCAGGACAATCTGCTCAAGGCGAAGGCGGGCAACTGACCGCCGGCCTAACGCTTCCCGACGCAGACCACGGACACGCAAGATGACGGCAGCCTTCCCTGCCGCGCAGGACGCCCCGGCCGCAAGGGCCGGAGCGTCGGCGCCTCTCAACCTCTCGCCCGCCGGAGCCGGGACGGACATTGGTGCCCTCCATGCGCCGGTCGTGCGGCTGTCCGGCATCTGCAAGGCGTTCGGCCCGACGCGGGCCAATGACGGCGTCGACCTCGTGGTCGCGTCCGGCGAGGTGCTGGGCCTCGTCGGCGGCAATGGTGCCGGCAAGTCGACGCTCATGCGCGTCCTGTGCGGCGTCACCCGCGCGGATGCCGGCAGCCTCCAGATCCGGGGCGTCGAGATCGCCCCCGATCTCTACGACACGACGCTGGCGCAGACCGGCGGCATCCGCATCGTCCATCAGGAGCTGTCGCTGTGCGACAACCTCTCGGTGGCGGAGAACTTCTTTCTCGAAGCGCCGGAGGCGGCGCGGGCGCTGCCCGGCTGGCGCCGGACCTATCGCGCCCGGGCTCGCGCCGCGCTGGACGAAGTGTTTCCCGATCACGGCATTTCGGTCGATGCCCGCGTCGCCCATCTGCAGATCGGCCAGCGCCAGATGGTGGAGATCGCCCGCGCGGTTGCCACCCCGCAGGTTCGCCTCGTCATCCTCGACGAGCCCACCTCGTCGCTCGGGCTGGAGCGCAGCCGCCAGATGCGCGCCTTCATCAAGGCCCGCGCGCTTCAGGGGCTCGCGTTCATCTTCATCAGCCACAAGCTGCAGGAGGTGGTGGACATCGCCCACCGGGTGCTGGTGCTGCGCAACGGCCGTTCCGTGTGGTCCGGGCCTGCCGTCGAGGCAAGTGTCGCCGCACTCGTGCAGGCGATGGGCGGGGCCAGCGAAAGCGTGATGCGCGGCCGCCGTGATGCCCGGCCCGCCATCGGCGAGGGCGCGCGCGATCTCGTCCGCCTCTCCGGTGCGCTCGTCGCTCCCCTCGGGCGCGATGTGGTGCTGCGCGCCGGCGAGGTGGTCGGCCTTGCCGGCCTGGAAGGCTCCGGCCAGCGCGACCTGTTGCATCGGCTGCACCGCCGGCCCGGCATGGGCATCTCCCGCAATGGCGACGCCAGTTTCGTCTCCGGCGACCGGCAGAAGGAAGGCGTCTTCCCGCTCTGGAGCGTGCTCTCCAATATTGCGCTCGGCCGGCTGGAAGGGCGGGCCCCGTTGGGGCTGGTCCATGACGGGCAGGAGCGCGCCGCCGCCCGCGCCGCCGCCGAAAAACTGAAGCTCGATCCCGCCCGTTTCGATTCCCCGATCCTCGACCTCTCCGGCGGCAACCAGCAAAAGGCGCTGGTCGCCCGGGCGCTGGTGGGCGAGGCCGACACGATCCTGTTCGACGACCCCACGCGCGGCGTCGATGTCGCGGCCAAGGAAGACTTCTACGCGCTTATCGGTTCGGTCACGCGGGCAGGGCGCCTCGTCATCTGGCACTCGACGGAAGACATCGAGTTCCTGGAGTGCGACCGCGTGCTGGTGTTTGCCGGCGGGCGCATCGTGCGGGAACTGGTCGGCGCTGACATTACCGAGCAGGCGATTGTCGATGCGTCTTTCGCCAGCACGGATGGATCGGAGCGCGACGCGACGGCTGGCGCACGCGGCCTGCTGGACCGGCTGGTCGATCTCGCCCCCTTCGCCAGCCTCGCCGCCGTCTTCGCGCTGATGGCCTGGGTGAACCCGCTCACCGTCTCCATGTTCGGCCTCGAATTGCTGCTGGGTCCCGCCATCGCGCTGGTACTGTTGGCGCTGGCGCAGATGTTCGTCGTCGGCGGCAGCGAAATCGACCTTGGCGTCGGCGCCTTTGCCGGGCTCGTCAATGTGCTGAGCGCCACGCTTCTGTTCGATACGCCCTGGCTCGGGGTGGTGGCGCTTGTCGCCTGCGTCCTCGCCTATGGGCTGATCGGGGCGACCATCCAGCTGCGGCGGATTCCCGCCATCGTGGTCACGCTCGGCGCGTCCTTCATCTGGATCGGCCTCGGCTACACCCTGCAACCCACGCCCGGCGGGGCGTCGCCGGAATGGCTGTCGGCGGCTTTTGCGTGGACGCTGGCCGACGTGCCGGCGACGCTGGTGCTGATCGGTGTAGCGGCCCTTGTCGCCCTCGCCATAGACCGTTCGCCGTTCGGCGTCATCCTGCGCGGCTTCGGCAACAACGCGCAGGCGATGACGCTGGGCGGCTGGTCGCCGCTGCGCTACGCCATCCTGCGCTACATGCTGGCCGGCCTGTTCGCGCTGGCGGCGGGCCTGTCGCTCACCGCCATCAACACCGCCAGTGACGTCAATGCCGGCGGCCCCTTCACCCTCATCAGCGTCGCCGCCGTCGTCATGGGCGGCTGCGCGCTGATCGGCGGGCTGATCTCGCCGCTCGGCGTGGTCGCGGGCGCGCTCACCCTTGCGCTGGTCGGGGCGCTACTCGGTGCGCTCGGTGTCTCCACCGACTACAATGCCGCCGTGCAGGGCTGCCTGCTCCTGTCCATGCTGGCGCTGCGCGCGCTCGCCGATCGCCGGGAGGCGCGCCGATGACCGCCCTCATGGAACGGCTGGAGCGCCATCGCTGGATCTGGTCGGCGCTGGGGGTGCTGCTGCTCTGGGCCGTGCTGTCGATCACCACGGGACGGTTCAGCCTGCATTCGCTGTCCGGGGTGGCGATCTCGGCGAGCTTCCTCACCCTCGTCGCGCTCGGCCAGATGCTGGTCGTCACCACCGGGCGCGGCAATATCGACCTGTCCATCGCCAGCGTCCTGACGCTGAGCGCCTATGCCAGTATCGTAGTGGCCGCCGGCTCCGATGCCCGCCTGCCGCTGGCGCTAGCGGCGGTGCTCGGCATCGGTGTGGTCACGGGGCTCGCCAACGCGCTGCTCGTCGTTGTCCTACGCATCCCCGCCATCATCGCCACGCTGGCGACCGGCTATATTCTCGCCACCGCCACGCTGATCGCCAACCGCTGGGCGGCCGGCTTCTCGATGAGCCCCTTCCTCAAGACGCTGGCGGCCGGGAGGGTTGAGGGCGTGCCGCTGATGCTGGTCATCGCGCTGGTGGCGGTGGCGGTGGCGGGCGTGGTGCTGGGCCGCACCGTCTATGGACGCCGCCTCTCCGCCGTCGGGCAGAACGAGCGCGCGGCGGCGCTGGCCGGCATTCGCACCGGCCGCGTGATCACCTGCGCGTTCTTGGCCTCGGCCGTGCTGGCGGCGCTGACGGGGATGCTGCTCGGCGCCTATGTCGGCGGCGCCTTCCTGGAGATGGGCCAGCCCTACCTGCTCCAGTCGCTCGGCGCGGTGGTGCTCGGCGGTTCGCTGATCTTCGGCGGCGCGTCGACGGCGCTGGGTACACTGTGCGGCAGCTTCCTGCTGATCCTCATCGTCACCACCATGCAGATCGCCGGCCTGCCGCCGGGGACGCAGGACATCGTGCAGGGGCTTGTCGTCATCGCCGTGCTGGCGCTGGCGGGCGGACGGGCGGTGCGGCGTCGCCGCAGCGTCCCGCGTGTCGCCCGCACGCCGGAGGGCGCGACGCCATGACGGAACCCGTCTTTTCCGCCGCCCGCCGGCTGGCGCTGTTCGGCACGCCGGAGCCGGAGCCGGTCGCGCGGCTTCTGGTGGCGGGGGCACTGAGCTGCGAACTGATCGACGGCAATCTGCGCAACATCCGTTTCGGCGGCGTCGAGGTGCTGCGGGCGATGTCCTTCGTGGTCCGGGACAAGGACTGGGGCACCTATGCACCTACGCTCCATGACCTCGTCGTCGAGGAGGGGGAGGGGCGCTTTGCGGTCCGCTACCGTGCCGAATGCGTCGGGGGTGGCGGCGAAAGGCTGGTCTATGAGGGCCGCATCGTCGGCAGCCCGACCGGCCTCGTCTTCGAGGGCGAGGCGGTGCCGGAGGTCGATTTCCTCACCAATCGCTGCGGCTTCACCATCCTCCATCCTGTCGTCGGCCTCGCCGGCGCGGAGATCGAGGTGGAGCATGTCGACGGGCGCCGCGTGCCCGCGCGCCTGCCGGAGCTGATCGACCCGGCGCAAACCTTGAAGGATATGCGCGCCATCACCCATCAGGTAGCGCCGGGGGTGCGGGCGACCTGCCGCATGGAGGGCGACGCCTTCGAGATGGAGGACCAGCGCAACTGGTCCGATGCCTCCTACAAGACCTATGTGCGCCCCCTTGCCTTGCCTTGGCCCTATGTGCTGCCGGCCGGCGTGCCGGTGCGCCAGCGCGTGACCCTCGACATTGCGGCGGAAGGCGCCGTTGCGCCGCCCGCGCGGGACGAGGCGCCGGTGTCGCTGCGTCTCGGCGCGGCCGGGGGAGGGCTGCCTTCCTTCGGCCTGGTGATCACCCCCGAGGAAGCCGCCGCGACGCTTGACGCCCGCGATGTTCTCGCGCGCCTCGCGCCGCAAACGCTGCTGTTCCATTTCGACCCCACCGCCGAGCACGGGCCGGCCGCGCTCGCAGCCTTCGCCCGTATTGCGGCGGCGCACCGTGGCGAGTGCGCGCTGGAATGCGTGGTCCCCTGCGAGCGCCCGCTCGACGAGGAATTCGGCGACCTCGCCCGGCAGGTGGCGGTGGCCGGGCTGCGGCTCGACGCCATCGCCGTCTGCCCGTCGGTCGACCGACGCTCGACCCCGCCGGGCAGCGTCTGGCCGTCCTGCCCGCCGCTGGAGGCGGTCTATGCCGCCGCGCGCCGCGCCTTCCCGGCGCTGCGGCTCGGCGGCGGCATGTTCAGCTATTTCACCGAGCTGAACCGCAAGCGCCCGCCGGTGCCGCTGCTGGACTACGTCACCCACTGCACCTGCCCGATCGTGCACGATGCCGATGACCGCTCGGTGATGCAGTCGCTGGAGGCGCTGCCCTTCATCCTGCGCTCGGCGCGGGCCATTATCGGGGCGGACAAGCCCTACCGCATCGGGCCCTCGACAATCGGCATGCGGCAGAATCCCTACGGATCGCGGGTGATGCCGAACCCGGAGCGCCGGCGGATGCCGATGGCGGGGCAGGACCCCCGGCAGGACGGCCTCTTCGCCGCCGCCTGGATGGTCGGCTACGCCGCGCGCCTCGTCGAGGCGGGGGTGGAGAGCTTCACCGGCGCGGCGCTCACCGGCCCCTTCGGGCTGATGGCCCCGTCGGCGCAGGGCAGGTTGCGCCCCGTCTTCCATGCGGCGCGGTGGCTGGCGGAGATGGGTGGCGTGCCCTCGCTCGCCATATCCTCCGGCGACCCGGCACGGGTGCTGGCGCTGGCCGGCGAGCGGTCCTCGGGGGAGCGCGTCGTCCTTGCCGCGAATCTGACGCCGCGCGACCAGACGGTGGTGCTGCCTTTCGCCGGAACGGCCCTTCTGCTGGACGAGGCCAGCGTGCTCGGCGGCGAGGCGCCGCGCGCGGTCGACATCCGCGCGGGGTCGCTTACCCTGCCGCCCTACGCGGTGCTGCGGCTGGAGGGCTGAGCCTTAGCCCTGCCGGATGAACAGGGCGCTGGAGCGGTCGAGATGCTTGACCATCAGCGCCTCGGCACCGTCGGCATCGTGGCGGGCGATGTGGTCGATGATCTGCTCGTGCTCGACCAGGGTGACGTTCTCGCGGCCCGACCAGGTCAGCATTTCCGTGTAGTACTGGCGCAGCCAGGACAGCATGGCCTCGCTCACCGCCTCGAAGATCGTGTTGCCGGAGATCGCCGCGATCTGGGTGTGGAAGCGCATGTCATAGGCGATGAACTGCTTGGGCTCGCTCACCGCCTTCGCCTGCTGGTCCAGAATGCCGCGCAGCCGCACCACATCCTCGGCGGTGGCGCGCTGGGCCGCCTCGCGGGCCATGCCGCGCTCGAAGAAACGGCGGGCCTGCTTGAGGTGCTCCAGGCTGTCCGGAGAAGCGGAGAGCAGGATCTGCCCGGTGAGGTCCACCTGCTGGAACAGCGAGCGCGCCGAGAGCTGCTGCACCCGCGCCCGCTCGCCATGGGTGATGGCGATGAGGCCGATATTCGCCAGCGCCTGCATGGCCTCGCGGATGGCCGGGCGGCCGACGCCGAAGCGCTCCATCAGGTCGCGCTCGGAGGGCAGGGCGTCGCCCGGGCCCAGTTCCCCTGAGGTGATGAGCGTCTTCAGGCGGTCGAACACCTCATGAGACAGCTTTCGCCGCACTATGGTGTCGGAAACATCAGCCATTCACACGCTCCTGCCGGGTCTGTCCCGTCTCGCCTCGTATCGGCATGTTCAGCATACCAGTGGCGTCCCCGGCGGACCAGCATGCGTTGCACCGACGACCGGCCGCTCAGTGCATCGCCTTCGCCGTATAGGGCAGCCAGGTTGCGATGCCCGGCACGGCGATGATCAGCAGCACCACGGCGATCAGTGCGACGATGAACGGTGCCGCCGCCCTGCTGCCGCGCAGCAGATCGGTCTTGGCAATGCCGCAGGTGACGAACAGGCAGGCCCCGACGGGGGGCGTGATCAGCCCGATGGCGAGGCCGATGACGGTCACGACGCCGAACTGAACGGGATCGATGTCGAGCCGCTTCACCAGCGGCCACAGCACCGGCACCAGGATGATGATGTTGGCGGCGAGGTCCAGCAGCATGCCCGCAATGAGATAGACGCACAGGATCAGCAGCAGAACCAGCTGCGGGTTGTTGGTCAGCTCCAGGATGAACTGCGCCGCCGCCTGCGGAATCTGCTCGCGGGTGACGATCAGCCCGTACACCGACGCGGCGGCGATCATCAGCATCACGATGCCTGTCGTCACGGCGCTGTCGAGGATGATTCCCGGCAGGTCGCGCCAGGCGATCGTGCGGTAGACGTAGCGGCCGACAAGGACGCCATAGACGACCGCCACCACCGACGCCTCGGTCGGGGTGGCGATGCCGTAGCGAATCGAGCCGATGATGACGACCGGCATCAGCAGGCCCCACACGCTGGCGCGGGTGGCGCGGGCGATGGAGCCCAATGTCGGGCGGGGGCCGCGCTGGTAGCCCTGCCGCACGGCGATCAGCCACGCGGTGACCATCAGCGCCAGCGTCATCAGGATGCCGGGCACGATGCCGGCGATGAACAGGTCGCCGACGGAGACGCCGGTGACGACGGCGAACACGATCATCGGGATGGAGGGGGGAATGACCACGGAAATGGTCGAGGCCGCCGCCGTCACGGCGGCGGTGAAGGGCGCGCCATAGCCCTTCTTCAGCATGGGCGGGATCAATGCCCCGCCCGTGGACGAGGCTTCGGCCACGGCCGAACCCGTCATGCCGCCCATCAGCATGCCGGCGCCGATATTGGCGTGCGCGAGCCCGCCCCGCATCCAGCCGACCAGCGTGTCGGCAAAGTCGATGATGTCGCGGGCGATGCCGCTGCGGGCCATCAGATGCCCCGCGAGCAGGAAGAACGGCACCGCCAGCAGCACGAAGCTGTCCATCGCGGCGGTCATTTTCTGCACCACCAGCGCCAGCGGCAGGCCGCCATAGAGCAGCGCCAGCGCCGAGGCCACGGCGAGCGCGAAGGAGACCGGCATGTTCAGGACGAGCAGCACGGCAAAGGCGACGAAGAGTACCGTGGCCATGGGGCTTACTCCTGGGGAACGGCCGGCGACGACTGGCGGGCGCCATAGGCCCAGCCGATCAGGATGTCGCCGATGATGAGGACGCACATGGCCGCGTAGCCCGCATAGACGTAGCTCATCGGCACATCGAGCACGGCGGAGGGCTGGTTGTTGGTGAGGCTGAGGAAGCCGAGGCAGGCATAGAGGGTCCAGCCGCAATAGATGAGGACCAGGGTCTCGACGATCCGGCCGCAGGCCCGCTCCAGCCCCGGAAGGCGCAGATAGGTCACGGCGTCGAGCGCGATATGCGCCCGCTTGCTCCAGGCGAACCAGGCCGAGAGGTAGCCGACCCAGACAAAGAGGAAGCGCGCCAGCTCCTCCGACCAGATCAGGGGATCGTTGAAGACGTAGCGCCAGATCACCTGGCCGAGGCAGACGATCACCATCGCGCTCAGCAGGGCGCAGAGCACGGCGCGCGCCAGCCACTCCACGCCGGTCCAGAACTTCATGAGCATGTCACACCTCTCCCGTGGAGGCGGGACGCCTCCGGGCTGCGGCACTGTTGGCGGGCGGACCGGCCGCCCCCATCGGGGAGCGGCCGGCTTGCAAGGCTCAGTTCGCGGCGGCCTTGATCTTGGCCACGACAGCCGGATCGATGTTCTTGAATGCCGAGGCGGTGTTCGCGGTCGCTTCCTGGAACGGGGTGATGTCGACCTGTTCGACGATCATGCCCTTGTCGGCCAGCAGTTTCAGTTGCTCGGCTTCCAGCCGGGCCGAGGTCTGGCGCTGATAGGTCGTCGCCTCGATCAGGGCTTCCTTGAGGATCGTCTGCTGCGCCGGGGTGAGGCGGTCCCAGACCTGCTGGCTGAACAGGACGAGATGCGGCCCATAGACGTGGCGCGTCAGGGTCATGTACTTCTGCACCTCCCACAGCGAGTTGCTGTAGACGATGGTGACCGGGTTTTCCTGCGCGTCGATCACCCCCTGGCTCAGGCTGGTGAACACTTCGCCCCACACCATGGGGATCGGCGAGGCGCCCAGCTCCTTGAAGGCGGCGATGTGCACCGGGTTCTGCATGGTGCGCAGCTTCATGCCCTTGAGGTCGGCCGGCGATTTGACTTCCTTCTTGCTGGTCAGGCTGCGCCAGCCATTCTCCCACCAGGCGAGGCCGACAATACCGCGGTCCTGGAACTTGGCGAGCAGGTCCTGCCCGACCTCGCCGTCCAGCACCTTGTAGGCATGCTCGGAACTCTTGAACAGGAAGGGCAGGTCGACGGTCCCGAGCGAGGGGACGAAGGCGACGAGGGGGCCGGTGGAGACCACCGCCATGTCGACCGTTCCCAGTTGCAGGCCCTCGACCATCTCGCGCTCTTCGCCGAGCTGGCGGTCGGGATAGATCTCGATCTTCAGGTCGCCCTTGCTCTTGGCGGCAACGATCTCGGCGAGCTTCTCCAGGGCGATATGGGTGGGGTGCGCGGTCTGCGTTCCGTGGCCGGCCTTGATGATGGTGTTGGCGAAGGCCGGCGTGGCGAAGGGCGATGTAGCGAGGCCGAGCGCGGCAGCGGCCGCAAAGGCGATGATCCGGTTCATGGCGTTCCTGTCCCTGTTGGATTTCATGCGTCCGGGACCGTCGAGGGCCCCGGACGAGCCGGGCGGTGAAGCCCGCCGGCGCTAGCCGCGATCAGGCGGCCTTCGGCGGGTTACAAATTTCCTCGACCGAGCGCTGCACGGCCTTGGGATCGAAGATGCGCTCCAGCCAGCCCTCCCTGAAGATCTCCGGCCGGGCCTGGTCGATGGCATAGAGCGCGCCGTCGGAGAACTTGCCTTCGGGGAAGATCTCGAAAGCGATCGCCAGCTCGATGGTGAGGTGGCCGAGCAGGAAGTCCGTGGCCGCCTGACGCGGCACGCCGCGACGCACCGCCTCGTCCGTCGCCTCGCGCAAGGCGAGGCAGAGCGTGGCGCCGATGGTTTCGGCGAGCGCCGGCTCCATGATGGCGATCTGCTCAACTGTGCAGCGATGCGCCCGCATCACCGGCTTGTAGATCGTGCGGGCGATCTGCTCGCACTGGGCGTAGTGCTCGTCCGGGCCCTGCATCAGCGCGCAGACGATGTGCTGCTTGGCGTGGACGCCGCCGAAGAAGTCGTTCTTGGCCTCTGCGGTCACCTCGTCGTTGAAGATCGGCGGGTGGCAGGGATGGGTGACGAAATAGGTGACGTCGTCGCGCCGAGGCAGTTCGCCCGCATGCGGGGCGGCGGCGTCCAGCATGATGATGGCGGTCCCGGGCTTCACCTTCTCGATGAAGGTGTGCGCGATCTTGCCGATCAGGCGGTCCGGCACCGCCATGAGCACCGCGTCGGCGTCGGCCAGCGCGTTGTCGCCGTCGACGCAGTCGAGGCCGGTCTTTTCCTTCAGGCGGGCACGGCCGGCCTCGGTCGGCTCGACATGCATCACCTCATAGGGCGAACCCTGGAGATTGGTGGCGAGGCGGACGCCCATCTTTCCGCCGGCGCCCAGCAAGGCGATCTTTTTCATGTGAGGTCCTCTCCCTTGGTCAGTTGTTGGCGGCGCCGCCCCTCGCGGCGCTGAAGAAGTCCGGCCGGCCCATCTGGCCGCCCTTGAACGCGATTTCGAGCCCGTCATGGGCTCCTTCGGCATGGGCGCGGCAGAGCGGCGAGCCGGGCGCAAGTGGCGCCAGCGCCGTCACTGCGTAGATGCCGAGCGCCATGCCGGCATGGCCGGACGTGTCGCCGCCGGAAATGATGGCGCGGGTCAGCCGCGCCCGGCGCACCACCTCGTCCAGCACGCGCCCAAGCCCGTCGCCGATGCGCGCATTGACCTCCGACGCGGAAACGCCCGCCGCCTCGATCGCCTGCGCCAGCGCCGGCACGGCCGGGTCGTCGGGGCCGCTGGCGGTGAAGACCAGCGGGTCGTGCCCGGCGTCCAGCGCGTCCAGCGCCGCCGCCACCCCGCGCGCGAGCTCGGCCGTCCACGCGCCCGCATCCACCGCGCGGGTCGCGTCGAGGCGGACGCCTCCGAAGCCGTGCGCCACCGCGTGGCGGATCTGCCCGGCGGTAATCGGCGAGCAGGAACCGGAGACGACGGCGATGCGGCCCGCGCGCGCGGGCGATGCCGTCGGCACTTCCGGCAGCAGCAGGCCGGTGCGGCGCCAATGGGCCACGAGCGCATATTCCAGCCCCTGCGAGCCGATGGCGAAGAGGCGCTCGCCGCGATGCTCCCAGACCAGCCGCCCGGCCTCGGCCAGCGTCTCGTCGTCGACCACGTCGAGGGAAAGGATGCGGGCACCCGCCGCGCGCTCGGCCGCGAACTGTTCCTCGGCCCGGCCGGTCTTCATGGCGACGAAGTCGACGAGCCCGACGGGCATGTCGGTCTGCCGCGCGAGATGCAGGCGCAGGTCCGCCTCGTCCATCGGCGTCACCGGGTGGCGCGCCATGACCGGGTGGCGGTCGAGCCGATAGCCTGTGCCGTCGATGGCGGCGAAGAGCGTGCCGAAGGCCTGGTAGCGGGCAATGGCGGGCGCGCCCACGACAAGCGGGTGCCACCCGCCGCCGAGAATGGGCTCGGCCATTGCAACGGCATGGCCGATCGAGCCGACATGCGGGGCGGAATCGAAGGTGGAACAGACCTTGTAGTGGCTGATCGGCGCCTTCAGCTCGGCCAGTTGCTGGAAGATCGGCGGCAGATGCGCGTCCATCCAGGCCGGCGGCTGCGAGCGGGCGACGCCGGCAATGCCGATGGCGCGCATGTCGCGAAAACGGGCAAGCTGCGCGGGCGTCGGCGGGCCGAGGAACAGCACGGTCGGCAGGCCGGCGAAGCTCAGCACCTCCATCACGGCCGACGAGCCGGTGTAGTCGTCGCCATAGAAGGCGATGAGTGTGCCGCCCGGCAACCGCGGGGCGGAAGCGAGCGGGAAGGGGCTCATGCCGCGTAGGTCTCCAGCGCACGGGCGAGCGCGGCGTGGTCGCGCGCGTAATCGGCCAGGGGAATGTCAGCCATCGCCGCCTCCCATGCCTCGCGCAACGAGGCGACGCCGGCGGCCGGGCCGTCGGGATGGGCCATGATGCCGCCGCCCGCCGCGAAGATGAGGTCGGCGGTGCCGAGCGCGGCATAGGTGCCGGGCGCCTGCTTGGCGGACTGGCCGGAGGAAAACACCGGCATGGCGATGCAGGGCTTGTCGTCGAACAGCGGCGTCAGACACTCGCGGGCCGAGGCGATGACGCTGTCGTCGGCTTCCGAGAACTTGTTGGCGAGGCCGTTGACATGCATATGGTCGGCGCCGGCCAGCCGCCAGATCTTCTGCCAGGCGACATAGGACCAACCGAGCATCGGCGCGCGGGACAGATAGCCCCAGCCATTGCGGTGGGCGTGCAGCGGCAGCTGCGTGAAGCGGCCGAGTTCGATCATCCCGACAAGGCCGACCGAGTTGAGGCTGGCCATGACGCAGGTGCCGCCCAGCTCCTGCACGAGATCATGGCGGCGGCGCATCTGGTCGATTTCGCCGGTGACGTTGAAGGCGAACATCACCTTTTTGCCGGTGCGGTCGGCGTGGTCGTTGATGACCCTCATGACCGCACGGGCGCGGTCCTCGAACGGGCATTGCGGGCCGTCGGACTGCAGCTCGTCGTCCTTGATGAAGTCGATCCCCGCCTCGGCGAGCAGCTTCACCAGTTCCGCCGTCTGCTGCGGGCCGAAGCCGACGCTCGGCTTGACGATAGTGCCGATGATCGGGCGCCCCTCGACGCCGGCAAGACGGCGCGTGCCGGCAATACCGAATTTCGGCCCGCCATAGGCCTGTGCGAAGGCCAACGGCAGCCGGATGTCGAGGAGGCGCAGCCCGGAGAACTGCTTCAGCTCGAACAGGTTGCCGGCCACCGTGGCGAGTAGGTTGGGCAGCGAGGGGCCCAGATTGTCCAGCGGCCAGGAGAGGGTGACGCGCGCCCTCTGGATCTCCCCGCCTGAGGGATGGCCGGCACCCGGCAGCGAGGGCGCCTCGACCGTGCCCAGCAGCTCCAGCGCCTCGATGCGGGCGGCGGAGCGCTCCTTCAGTTCCGGCGTCTCACCGGGAATGGCGACAAAGGTGCCGCTCGACTGCTCGCCCGCCATGGCCTCGGCGGCGTGGCGCGGATCATAGGCGGTCTCGATCAGGTAGTCGGCTTCAATCCGGTGTGGCGCGGGCATGCGGCTGTCCTGGCTCGGCACGCAAAGCCGCTCCGCCGCGCACGTGGGCGCAGCCGCTCCAGCCTCCCGTGGGTTTCCTCTCGCGGTGAGTCTGTGCTCACTCATATCTTGAGGTAGTGATTATACCAGTTGAGGAGCCGAGACAAGACCGCGCGAGCGCTTTCGCCGGGTTTACAGGTAAGGGAGGAGGCGCCCACGGTCAGCGAATTCAGGTGCGCGAGGATGGGGCGGCACGGCGGCGATAGGCGGGCATCATCGCCCGCGCGCTCATCAAGAAGAGATCGGGGAGGCGTGAGCACCCAGCACGGTCCGGCTAGACACCCGGCACCCTCACGCGGAGACCCAGCGCCGTGCCGAGGCGTCCGGCTCGTCGCCGGCGCGCAGCCGCGCCGCCACCTGCTCGGCGATGCGGATGGCGTAATTGGTGACATCCGGCAAGCCCATAAGCTCTCCCACCGTGCCGCGCGCCAGCGGGCCGGCGACATAAAGTCCGCGCGTCGGCAGGCCGTCTGCGCCGATGGCGCGCCCGTCCACAGCCACCTCGATGCCGAGCCGCAGCGGGTCCGGCCGGGCGAGGCCGGCACGCGCGAGCGAGCCCAGCACCGGGTTGTCGGCGAAGACTTTTCCATGCGCCGGGCCGGTGGCGGTGATGACGGCGTCGAACGTCTCGCGCATCACCACGCCGGTGCGGCGTTCGCGCAGGGTGACGAGGATCGTGTCATCCTGCACCGCCGCCTCCCGCAGCGAGGCGGCGCGCAGGGCGAGCGTGCCCTCTGCGAGGCGCCGGTCCAGCACCTCTTCCACCTGCGGGGCGATGCGGAAGCGGTGCACGTCCCAGAACGGGCGCAGATGCCGCAGCAGGCGGGCCCGTTCAGGAAGCGGCAGCTCGTTCCAGATCGCGCTGCCCTGCAGCCGCACCTGGTCGAGCACGCAGTGCCAGCTTTTGCCCTCGGTTGCGGCGATGCGGACGGCCTCGCGCACCCGCGCCACCAGCTCTCCCGCATTTCGCGCCGGCTGGGAGACGAAATCACCGAACGGTTCGTGCATCTGCGCCGGATGGCCATGTGAGCGAAGGCCCCGGCGCGAGAGCGCCACGATCGCCCCGCGATGGCCCAGCCGCTCCAGGCTGGCGACGATGTCGGCCATGGTGAGCCCGGTGCCGACGATGAGCACCCGGTCATCGGGCCGCACGGCTTCGAGCGCGCCGACCTTCCACGGGTTCGGCACGAAGCGCGGGTGCCCGGCCAGCGCGCGGACGAGGACGGAAGGCGGCTGTGGGGGCGCATGCGCCACCGCAATCACGACGATGCCCGCCTGAAGCGCCGCGCCGCCGCTGGTGCAGATGCGGAAGCCGCCCTCGCTCGCCTCAACCGTCTCCGCGGCGGCCATGACATGGTCGACGCGTGGGCCAAGCGCCGCCAGTTGCTCGGCGACATAAGCGCCGAACACCGAGCGGGCGGGGAAGTTGCGACCCTCGCTCCGGCGCGCCGCCGGGTCGGCGTCGAGAATGCCCGAGGCTTCGAGCCAGTCGTTGAAATGGGTCGGCTGGTCCGGAAGGAGCGACATGCGTGTTGCCGGCACGTTGATGCGGTGGCTCGGGTCCGCTGCGGAATAGGCGAGACCGCGCCCCAGTTCGGCGCGCGGCTCGATGAGCACGACCCGCTCAAGCTCCGGCCGCAGGCGCAACAGATGCCAGGCGACGGCCGCGCCGGAGAAGCCACCGCCGATAACCGCCACCGGCACGCGATGCTCGCGCAACGTGACCTCCGCCGCGCTCATGGGACCTCTTCGTGGCGCGCCGTGTCCGGGAGGATGAAGCTGTCGCTGCCGGGATCGGCATATTCGGGATCGGCATATTTCTGCATGCGCGCCGCCACTGTTTTGCCCGAGCCGGCGAGAGCGGCGATGGCCCCCTACGCTCCGTTCCGACGCCGATCCTACAGATTCGGAGCTCGCCTGGAGCGTATCACGCCGCCGACATCAAGCAGCGAGAACACGTTCCGCGCCGCCGAGGGGCCTTGCGCAAAGAAGCATTTTCCGGTCGCACGGCTGCGGCTTCTCTCGCAGCTTATGCGTCGATCCGTCCCGCGTTCGCCGCCAGCATCACCGCATCGCCGAGATCCAGCACCAGCGCGATGGGCGCACCGACCGGGTGGGTGCCCACGATGTCGGCGCCGGTCACGCGGGTCTCGATCAGGCCGAGCCCGTCCACTTCCACCCGGGTGATGGTGTGCGAGCCCTGATAGATATGCGCCGCCACCACGCCGCTGACGATGTTCGGCCGGTCCTCTCCGGGCAGGGCCGGGCGCACATGTTCGGGCCGCAGGAAGGCCCGCACCTGCGCTCCATGCGCGAAGTTTCCTTCCGCCGGCGCCACCAGCCGGCCGGCGCCGGGCAGCACAAGCGCGGCTTCGCCGCCGTCGCGCTCATAGCGCGCCACCGGCAGCGCGTTGATCTCGCCGATGAAGGAGGCGACGAAGCCGTTGGCGGGGGTGCGGTACAGCTCGATCGGCGTTGCCACCTGCTGCACCTCGCCCCGGTTCATCACCACGATGCGGTCGGAAAGGCTCAGCGCCTCGCCCTGGTCATGGGTGACGAAAATGGTGGTCAGCCCGGTCTTGCGGTGCAGTTCGGACAGCTCGACCTGCATCTGCGCCCGCAAATTCTTGTCGAGCGCCGAGAGCGGCTCGTCGAGCAGCAGCACCTTGGGGCGGATGACGACGGCCCGCGCCAATGCCACGCGCTGCTGCTGGCCGCCGGAAAGCTGGCTCACGCGGCGCTCCTCGAAGCCCCCGAGCTTCATCATCTCGATCGCCCGGCGCACCTCGCCCGCGACCTCCGCCTTCGGCAGCTTGCGCATGCGCAGGCCGAAGGCGATGTTGTCGAACACGTTCATATGCGGAAACAGCGCATAGGACTGGAACACCATGCCGATGTTGCGCCGGTAGGGTTCCACATCGGTGATGTCGACGCCGTCGACCACGATCTTGCCGGCGGTGGGGGTAAGAAAGCCGGCGATCATGCCGAGCAGGGTCGACTTGCCGCAGCCCGACGGGCCGAGCAGGGTAAGGAACTCGCCCTGCCCGATCTTCAGCGACACATCGGCGACGCCAACCGCCGAGCCGAAATCCTTGCGGACCCGGACAAGCTCGACGGCGGCGGGGGCGGGGCTGGTGGCGGTCATAAGCGTGGGCTCTCCGGCAGTGCGGTCGTGTCAGTGCGTGTCGATCGCCAGCACCCGGCGCAGGCCGAAGGCCCGGTCGGCGATGAACATGATCAGCGTGGTGGTGATGATGAGCATCGCCGAGACCGCCGAGACGGTCGGGTCGGCATATTCGCGGATGTAGTTGTACATCGCCACCGGCAGGGTCTGGGTCCGGCTGCCCGTCACATAGAGCGAGGCGGTGAACTCGGTGAGCGAGAGCACAGCGGCGATCAGCCAGCCCCCCGCCATGCCCGGCAGAACCAGCGGCAATTCGATCCGCGTCAGCACATGGAAGGGCGAGGCGCCGAGATTGGCGGCGGCGCGGGCGAGGTTGGGGTCTATGGTGGCGAGGCTGACATAGACCGCGCGGGTCACGAACGGCATCACCAGCACCATGTGCGCCAGCACGATCATCACATAGCCCTGCTGCAGCTTGAACGCGCCGCCGAGCAGCAGGAAGCCGAAGCCGAGCGTGAAATGCGGGATGATGAGGGGCGACCACAGCACCGCTTCCAGCACCCCGCGCCCGCGAAACTCATAGCGATGGATCAGCCAGGCGAAGGCCGAGCCGACGACCACGGCCAGCGTGGAGGCGAGGCTGGTGACGATCAGCCCGTTGGTGAAGGCGCGCCGGAAGTCGGGATAGGTGAGCGCCTTCTCATACCAGGCGAAGGAGACGCCCTCGGGCGGGAAGGCGAGGATCTCGGTCGGGTTCACCGAGGTCATCAGCACCACCAGCGTGGGTAGCGTCATATAGGTGAGGATGGCGACGACGAGGCTCCAGAAGCCGAATGAACGCAGGCTGGCAAAGGTCATGGCGCTCTCCCTCAGCGAACCGCCAGCCGCTTTTCAAGGCGGCCGGTCAGCGATTTCATCAGGACGAGGCTGCCGAGCGCGGCGATCAGCGCGATCAGGCTCAGCGTCGCGGCGAAGGGCAGGTTGAGCACCGAGAAGCCCTGGAGATAGACGAGGTTGGAGATCATCAGCACCTTGCCGCCGCCGATCAGCTGCGGGGTGGAGAAGGCGCTCATGGTCCAGGCGAACACCACGACGATGCCCGACAGTATGCCCGGCAGGGTCAGCGGCAGGGTGATGCGCCAGAACACCGCGCCGGGGCTGGCGCCGAGATTGGCGGCGGCCTTCTCGCAGTCGCGGTCGACATGGCTGATCGCGGTGGCGAGCAGGATGATCATGACCGGCATGGAGAACTGCACCAGCGCCACCACCACGCCGAGGCGCGTATACATGATCTGCAGCGGCATCTCGATCAGCGAAAGCTTGCGCAGCATGGAGTTGATGAAGCCGTCCGAGCCCAGCATCAGCATCCACGAGAAGGTGCGCACGATCTCGCCCGTAAACAGCGGGGTGATGGAGAGTGACACCAGCAGCGAGCGCACCCAGTCGCGCCTCGCCCGCACCAGCGCGAAGGCGACGGGGTAGCTCAGCAGCAGCGAGAACAGCGCCGTCAGCAGGCTGATGTAGAAGGTGTCCAGCAGCACCCACCAGTAGATCGGCCGGTTGATGCGGGTGAAGTTCTCCAGCGTGAAGCCGCCGACATTCAGCGAGCCGGGCACGAATTCGCGCACGCTATATTGCAGCACCTCGAACAGCGCCGCCGCGAGGATCACCGCCGTCACCACGGCGGGGGCGAGGAAGGTGATGAAGAACGGGCGGCGGTGGGTCATGGGGTTCTGCCGTCGTCCCGGACGAGGCGCAGCGCCGATCCGGGATTGTTTGAAACGAGTGTCGTCTGCGAAGCCGTCATGGCCGGTTCAAGCCCGGCCATGACGGCGTTCAGCGGATGCCCGGCCCAGCCGGGCCTCGAAGGACGCAGGCCCTGTCCGCGAGAGGACTTCGCAGGCGCTGAAGCCCCTTCGGCGGATGCCGAAGAGTTTCTCCTGGGTCCCGGCTCGGCGCTGCGCGGTGCGCAGCTTGTCCGGGAAACCGTGTCCCGGACCAGCGACGGCGAAGCCGCCGTGCCGATCCGGGACCCAGCGCAAGACTCTTCGGCACATTCTGCTTTGCTGCGGCCGGGAAGTCGCGCCGTCGATCAGTGCATCATGTTCTCGGTGAACCACGCCTTCCACTGCGGCAGCAGGGTGGCATAGGTCTTGTCTTCGAGCACGATGGTGCCCTTCTCGATCTCTTCCTGGCTGGTGAATATGCCCGGCAGCTTGGCGACTTCCGGATCGAGCTTGGCCTCCGCCGTCATCGGCGAGCATTTGTGGAAGTTGCAGAGCTGCGCCAGCATCGCCGGCTCCAGCGCGATGTTGAGGAACTGCTCCGCCAGTTCCTTCTTCTTCGTGCCGGCATTGATGCCCCACACGTCGGTGCCGGCGACCGCGCCTTCCTTCGGCACGTCGATCTCGACCGCCATCCCGAGCTTTTCGAGGTGGTAGCCATTGATGTTCAGCAGCACCTGCACCGGGGTCTCGCCGGTGCGCATCAGGTTCTGGCTGGTGGCGTCCGACTGGTAGAAGGCCTTGATGTTCTTCTTCAGCTCCAGAAGCTTGGGCTTCACCTGATCCCATTCTTCCGGCTTCACGCCGGCGAGGCGGGTGGCGGCGATGATGATGTGGCTGGGGTCGAAGTCCGGCAGGCCGAGCTTGCCGGCGACTTCAGGGTTCCACAAATCTCCCCAGCTGGTGATCTTGAAGCCCTTCGGCATCAGGTCGGTGCGGAAGGCGGGGGTGTAGACATACACATAGTCCGCCACCGTGTAGTCCGAGCGCTTGGCCATCGGGTACAGCTTGTCGGAATTCGGTATCTTCGACCAGTCGAGCTTTTCCATCAGCCCGTCGGAATGATAGAGATAGCCGACATGGGCCGTGGTGTTGATCAGGTCGGATTCCGGGTTGTCGCGCGCCACTTTCGCCTTGGCGAGACGGTCCAGCGTTCCGCCGGTGATGTACTCGACCTCGACGCCGGTGCGCTTGGTGAATTCCTTGCCGACGATCTCGACGCCGGCCTTCCAGTTGCCGCCCCAGGTGCTGATGACCAGCTTTTCCTGGGCCGATGCGGGGAGGGCGACGCCGGCGGCCATGACGGCCACGGCACCCAGTGCAATGCACAGCTTCTTCATGTTCCACCTCTGTGATTGGGGCGGCAAGCCGCCCGGATAGTCCGGCTGCGCGCCTTCATGCGGGCGCGCTTTGCGCAGGCTCGTGTCGCGCGGGCATCGGCCGGCCGGGGCATGGTCCCGGCCTTGCGCGCGAAAATCGTGTCGGCCCGCTCAGTAGCCCCGGCCGGGATCGACCTCGTGCAGCGGGGGCAGGCCCTGCCGCACGCGGCGGATGCTCTCGGCGACATCGCGGGCCGCCAGCTTCGGCACGGTGATGCTGGCGATGTGCGGGGTGATCAGAACGTTGTCGAGGCTCCAGAACGGATGGCCCGGCGGCAGCGGCTCGCTCTCGAACACGTCGAGCGTGGCTTCGCCAACCTGTCCCGAGCGCAGCGCCGCGATCAGCGCGGCCTCGTCCACCACCGCGCCGCGCGAGGCGTTGATGAACTTCGCGCCCTTCGGCATCCGGGCAAACGCCGCCTCGCCCAGCAGGCCACGGGAGTCCGGGGTGAGGGGCAGCAGGCTGACGATGATCTCGTTCTCGGCGAGCACGCGCTCCAGCCCCTCGCGTCCGGTATGCGAGGCGACGCCGGCAATGTCCTTCGGGCTGCGCGACCAGCCGCTCACGGTGAAGCCCATCATGGCCAGCATGCGCGCCGCGGGCCCGCCGAGCTCGCCGAGGCCCAGCACCGCCACCTTGATCTCGGACAGCGCGCGCGGATGCACATAGTCCCATTCGCCGCGCTTCTTGGCGCGCTCGAAGACCGGGATGTCGCGAGCGTAGCGGGTGACGGCGAAGACGACATAGCTCGTCATCATCGCCACCATGCCGGGGTCGGAGAGGCGGGAGAACTTCACCGGCACGAGGTCGTCGCGCCGCACCAGCGCGTCGACGCCGGCGCCGAGATTGGTGACGAGCTGAAGATTGGGAAAGCGCGCAAAAAAGTTCTTCGGCGGCAGCCAGGCCAGCGCGTAGCGGATGTCGGCCGCGTCGCCGACATCGGGGTCGACGCGGAAATCGAGATCCGGCAATTCGGCGGCCAGCGCCTCGCCCCAGGCGCGCGCATCGTCCACCGGGCTGTAGAACACCAGGGCGTCGCGGCTCATGAACGCACCTGACGCAACGTCGCGACGCCAAGGCCACGCGCGGTCGGCCCATGCCGCCGGGCATGTTCCCGCTTCATCAATCCCGTCTCCGAAGGCTTTGTTTTTTTCCTGTAAGGAAAGGTGCGCCGGGGAGGTTGGATCGGAAAATACTTTTAGCCGTTACATAACATAGGTGGATCTTATGCAGCGTTTCCCCGGGCGCCGGTCGGCGTGAGGAACGCGACGACCGCCTCGCCCGTGGGGTCGCAGCTGATGCGCAGGGTCTGCGCGTCGCCGGCCACCATGGTCTCGCCGGGGCGCACCAGCACCGAGCCGACCGCATCGCCCACCTGCCACGTGCCCGTCACCGCGTGCAGCATGACCAGCCCGCCCTCGGGCGCGGCAAGCAGCGGGCCGTTGCCGCCGGTGGCGGGCATCACCTGCGCATGCCAGCGCCCGCGCCGCGTCATCACGTTGATTACCCAGGCTGGCCCCTCGGGGAGAAGCGAGTGCGGCTGCAGCACGCTGTCGAAATAGAGCGGTTCGAGCCGCGCCAGCGCCCTTGTGCCGTTGGCGAAGGCAAGGGCGAGGGGGGTGGTGCTCAGCCGGGTGATATGACGGTCAATGCCGGGGAAGGAGGAGAACGGTCCTTCCTCGACAATAGGCGCGAGGCTGATGCGGACGTCGAAATCCTCATGCGAGGCGCCTTCCGGCAGCAGCAGCACATCCTGCGTGACGCCGCCGCCATTTTTCCACGGCACGCGCCTGTAGTCCGATGGCCCGATCACCCGCAGCGCGCTCATTGCCCCTGCCCCTTGTTCTCAATGCCCCGCCGCCGCGTAAAGCGGGGCTGGCCCGCGTGGGGAAAATGCTTGCTTGCAATGCTTTAGCGAGCCGCCGGCCCCCGAGGCAATCCGCCCGCGCGCGAACGGGAAACAGATTGCCGATGCCCTGGATAGGCGCACCCTATCGCGCTAGCGCACGGTCGACCGGGGCGAGAGCGTGCCGGGCTCGAAGATGCCGCCGGGCGCGAAGGCCGCCTTCAGGTGGCGGCCGAAAACCTCCACCGCCGGGCGCGGGGCCTGCCGGCGCAGGCGCAGGCTCACCAGCCGCACCGGGGGCAGCGTGTCGGTCAGCGGCACCGAGGCGACGCGCCCGCCATCATGGGTGATCTGGGTGCGCGGCAGCACGTTCTGGATCGTGTAGCCGCGCCCATGGCCGACAAGGCCGCGCGTCAGCTCATAGGCCCGCGAGCGGAAGGCGATCTGCGGCTCCACCCCGACCGAGCGGAACAGCCCCATGAAGTAGTCGCGCGAATGCGGCAGGTCGAGCAGGATGAACGGCTCGTCGCGCAGGTCCGCGAGGCTGATGCGCTCGCGCCGCGCCAGCGGATGGTCCGGGTGCAGCACGGCATAGGGCGGCAGCTCGGCCAGCGGCTCGGCCATCACTTCCTCCGGCCGGGCGAACTCGTAGGACAGCGCCATTTCGGTGCGGCCGGAAATCACCGCGTCGAGGATCTGCTGCTGGTCGCCCTCGTCGAGGCTCACCGTGATGCCGGGATGCGAGCCGGCAAAGGCGGAGAGCAGGCCCGGCATGAAATGGGTGGCGATGGTCCAGAAGCAGCCCACCGCGATCTCGCCGCGCACCTCGTCGGCCATGGCGCGGGCATTCTGGCCGAAATCGCGGGCATGGTTCAGCAGCAGGCGCGCCTCGTTGACGATGCGGGTGCCGGCGATGGTGGTCGTCACGCCTTTTGCATGATGGCGCACGAAGACCTGCACGCCGTACTCCGCCTCGAACTGGGCGATGGCCGCCGAGATGGAGGGCTGCGAGACGTTCAGATGCCGCGCCGCTTCGGTGAGATTGCCGAAATCGGCGGTGGCCACGACGTAGCGCAGGGCGCGCAGCGAGATGTTCATCAGATTTTTCTATGTCGAGGAATGAATCAAAATATTTTACCGATCTATCAGGCCAAAGCAATATTTCCTGACAGGAAAAGGATGCTTCAATGATCCGCACAGGGCAGGACTATCGGCAGGGACTTCAGGACGGTCGCGAAGTCTGGATGGACGGCGAGCGGGTGAAGGACGTCACCACCCACCCTTCCTTCAAGCCGATCGTCGATGTGCGCGCCCGCATGTACGACATGGCGCATGAGGCGACCTATCAGGACCGCCTCACCTATGTCGAAGAGAACAAGCGCAACACCATCTTCTACAAGCCGCCGCGCGAGACCAAGGACTGGAACGACAAGATCGAGGCCGTCGATCTCGTCATGAAGGACATTGGCGGCGTCGTCACCCGCGTCGGCGACGAGACCATCGGCGAAGTCTGGTCGCTGATCGACGGCCGCGACGTGCTGGCCGAGTACGACCCGCGCTTTGCCGACAATGTCGACAAGCACGTGCAGAACATCTTCGACAACGATATCTTCCACATCTCGGCCAACACCGATCCCAAGGGCGACCGCTCGCTGCCGCCGCAGGATCAGGACCCCGACATGATGGTGCATGTGGTCAAGGAGACCGATGCCGGCATCGTCATTCGCGGCGCCAAATACGAGACCGCCGCCGCCTATGCCGACCAGGCCTTCCTCAAGCCCACTGTCGGCGCCTGGACCAACGAGACGCTCTCCGACTACGCCGTCGGCGGCATCGTCTCGATGAGCGCGCCGGGGGTGAAGCAGATTTGCCGTTCCTCCTTCGCCGGCCGCACCGACCCGCAGGACTACCCGCTGGCCAACAGGTTCGACGAGGTCGAATCCCTCGTCATCTTCGACAATGTGCTGATCCCGTGGGAGAACGTGTTCTTCTACCGCCACACCAAGGCGGCGCAGTACATCCGTGCGACGCTGCACCGCTATTCCGCGTTCCCCTATGTCCACCGCCTGCTCTATGTCGCCGACATGATGATCGGCGCGGCGATGTGGAACGCCAAGCAGACCGGCCTCGACAAGCTGCAATCGGTGCGTGAGAAGCTGGCCGACCTCGTGGTCTACCGCGAGGGCATCAACGCCCATCTCACCGCGTCCATCGCGCTGGCGGAGAAGAGCCCGGGCGGGCTGCTGATGCCGAACCAGTCGATGCTCTATGCCGGCCGCGTGCATGGCTGCTCGAACCTACCGGCGATGATGCACATTGCCCGCGAATTGTGCGGCGGGCAGATCTGCGTCACCCCGAACGCCGCCGCCTTCCACAATGCCGGCTCGGGCGACTGGCTGAAGAAGTTCTATTCGCTGAACAAGCAGTGGGAATCGGAAGACCGCCGCAAGCTGCTGGCCTTCGCCCGCGACCTGCTGAACTCCGACTATGCCGGCCACCGCCTCACCTTCGTGCAGTTCGCGCAGGCGCCGCACTTCAATCACCTGAACGCGGTCTACAACGCTTTCGACTTCTCCGGCCCGCTCGATTTCGTGCGTAAATCGGCCGGCCTGTCGGACAAGGTGCTGGGCGACAAGGTATCGGGCAAGAACTGAGGGCCATGCGATGCACGCCATCGACCCCGCCGGCTTCCGCCACGCCATGGGCCGCACTGCGGCCGGCGTGACCGTGGTGACCAGCGACGGGGCGCATGGCCGCGTCGGCGTCACCGTCTCCAGCCTGTCCTCGCTCTCGCTGGAACCGCCCTCGGTGCTGTTCTGCCTGCACCGCGACAGCCGCTGCCTGCCGGTGCTGCTCGCCAATGGCGTGTTCGCGGCGAACATCTTGTCACAGGGCCAGCAGCGCGTGGCGGACACCTTCGCCGGGCTGGTGCCGGAACTGCGCGAGGACCGCTTCGGCGCGGGCGAGTGGGGCGGGCTCGTCACCGGCGCGCCGCTTCTGCAGGGGGCGCTGTGCCGTTTCGACTGCCGGCTGGCCGACGTGTTCGAATATGGCACGCACCGGATCATTACCGGCGAGGTGGTGGCGATGGAAACCCATGGCGAGCACCCGCTGGTCTATTCCAACCGCGGCTATCGCCGGCTTGAGGTGGCGTGAGCGCCGCACCGAATTTCGTCCTGTCCGTCTCCAGCAAAGAGCCCCTTCATGCCGACCCATAAGCGCATCCGCCCCTTCAACACGAAGGAGACCTATCCCGAGCAGAAGCTGAACAACGACCTCTCGCAGGGCGTCGTGGCGCGCGGGACCATGGTGTTCCTGCGCGGGCAGGTGGCGCAGGACCTCGACACCCGCGAGAGCCTGCATGTGGGCGACGCCGGCGCCCAGACCGCCAAGGCGATGGCCAATATCAAGATGCTGCTGGAAGAAGCGGGCAGCGAGATGAGCCATATCTGCCGCATCGTCGTCTACCTCACCGATATCCGCTACCGCGAGGCGGTGTATCAGGAAATGGGCAAATGGCTGGCCGGCGTGTTCCCCTGTTCCACCGGCCTTGTGGTGCCGGCGCTGGCGCGGCCGGAATGGGTGGTGGAGATCGAGATCACCGCCGTCATTCCCGATCCGGCGTGAGGGCGCGCGCATGACCTTCTCGATTTCCGCCCGCTGCGCCCGCACCGGCCAGTTCGGCATCGCGGTGTCGTCCTCCTCGCCCTGCGTGGCGGCGCGCTGCGCGCATGCCCGCGCCGGGGTGGGCGCGGTGGCGACGCAGAACATCACCGACCCGACCCTCGGCCCGCGCGGGCTGGACCTGATGGCGTCCGGCCTCTCGGCCCCGCAGGCGCTGGCGCGGCTGCGAACCGAGGGCGCGCATATCGACTACCGGCAGGTCGCGCTGGTCGACGCCCGGGGCCGCACCGCCGGCTTTTCCGGCCCTCGCACGCTCGGCACTCACCATGTCGCCGAGGGCGAGGACGTGGTGGCGGCCGGCAACCTCCTCTCCTCGCCGCAGGTGCCGCAGGCCATGATCGAGGCTTTTGCGCGCGCGCATGGACCCCTCGGCGATCGCCTGATCGCTGCCATGAAAGCCGCGCTCGATGCCGGCGGCGAGGAGGGCCCGGTGCATTCGGTCGGCATGCTGATTGTCGACGAGGTATCGTGGCCGGTGGCGGATTTGCGCGTCGACTGGCACGAGACCGACCCGATCGGCGCGCTGGCCGATCTGTGGGAACTGTGGAAGCCGCAGATGGAGGCCTATGTCGCCCGCGCCCTCGACCCCTCCACCGCACCCTCCTATGGCGTGCCGGGGGACAGGTGAGGGCGGCTCCGCCCATTGCCGCACGCCGTCCCTTTCCGCCAGCCCGATGAGGCCCACATGTCCGTCACCCGCCCGGCCCTGAAACTCACACATGAGGGGGCGCTGAAAATGCTCGCCGCCGCTGTCGCCAAGGCGAGCGAGATGGGGGTGCCGCAGAACATCAACGTCGTCGACGAGGGCGGCAACCTGCTGGCCTTCGTGCGGATGGACGGCGCCAAGCTGCTGTCGCGCGAGACCTCGCTGTCCAAGGCGATCACCGCCGCCTCGCACCGCCAGCCGAGCTCGCGGCTGAACCCGGCCGACGAGATCAAGCTCTCGCTCGCCGCCGGCCAGCGGCTGACCAATCTGGAAGGCGGGCTACCCATCGTCATCGACGGCGTCTGCGTCGGCGGCATCGGGGTGGGCTCGGGCAAGGGGGCGGAAGATGTCGAGGTGGCCCGCGCCGCTTTGGCTGCCATCGGCGCGCAGGACCAGATCCCGTGAAGCTGCTCCACGCCCCCACATCGCCCTTCGTGCGCAAGGTCATGGTCGTCGCGCTGGAAACCGGCCTCGCCGAGCGGATCGACATCGTCTTCAACGCCGCGAGCCCGCTGCAGCGCGACCCGGAGCTGACGCGCCTCAACCCGCTCGGCAAGATCCCGGCGCTGCTGCTGGACGACGGCACCGCGCTCTATGACAGCGCGGTCATCTGCGAATATCTCGCCGACCTCGCCGGCGACAGCGCGATCTTCCCCGTCGGCCCGGCCCGCTGGCCGGCGCTGACGCTGCAGGCCCTCGGCGACGGGCTGCTCGATGCCGCCGTCGGCACCCGCTATGAAAGCGTGATGCGTCCGGAGCCGCTGCGCTGGCCGGACTGGTCGCAGGCGCAACTCGCCAAGATCGCGGGCGGTCTCGATGCCGTCGAGGAGATGGCCCGCTCCGGTCTCATCGACCCGACACTCCACCATATCGGCCTCATCACGCTCGGTTGCGCGCTCGGCTATCTCGATTTCCGCTATGCCGACATGGGCTGGCGCGAGGGCCGGCCGGCGACGGCGGAATGGTTCGCCGCCTTCGACGCGCGCCCCGTCATGGCCGCCACCCGCCCGCATGAGCGCATCGCCTGACCTTTCCCGAAAAAGCGTGAGATATCATGAGCCTGCCGCCCGTTCGCCTGTTCGTCCTCAGCGGTGCCAACACCAATCTCTATGGGCTCGATCCCACCGGGCCCTATGGCTCGCTCACCCTTGAGAACATTGCGGAAGACTGCCGGGCGCGGGCGCAGGCTCTTGGTGCGAGCGTGGATTTCCGCCAGTCGAACCATGAGGGCGTGCTGGTGGACTGGATCCAGGAGGCGCGGACGCAGGCGGATGGCATCGTCATCAATGCGGGCAGCCTGTCCTATACCTCCATCGCCCTGCTCGACGCGCTGGCGGCGGTGGCAAAGCCGGCGATCCAGGTGCATGTGAGCAACGTTTTCCAGCGCGAAGCCTTTCGCCACCACGCCCCGCTGACGGCGGCGGTGATCGGCTGCATTATCGGGCTGGGGCCGGGGGGCTATCGCATGGCCGTGGAGGCGCTGGTTGCGCATATACGGCGATAATCAAAAGTCAGATCGTTGTTTTGAAAAGATAATTTATTATATTGTGCTGCACTCTAATATGACTCTATGATCTTCCCTCGCTGTGGTGGGAGGGGTGATGCTCAAGCTTGGCTACAAGGCGTCGGCGGAACAGTTCGACGCGCGCAGGCTGCTCGACTACGCCGTTCTGGCGGAGCGCTGCGGCTTCGATTCCGTCTTCGTCAGCGATCATTTCCAGCCCTGGCGCCACACGGGCGGCCACGCGCCCTCCGCCATCGCCTGGCTGGGCGCGCTGGGGGCCTCGACCTCGCGTATCGTGATGGGCACGAGCGTCCTTACCCCCACCTTCCGCCACCACCCCTCCATGGTCGCCCAGTCCTTCGGCACGCTCGGCCAGCTCTATCCCGGACGTGTCATTCTCGGCGTCGGCTCGGGTGAATCGCTGAACGAAGTTCCCGCGACCGGGGCGCCGTGGCCGGAGATGAAGGAGCGCTTTGCTCGCCTGCGCGAGGCCGTGCGGTTGATCCGCCAGCTCTGGAGCGAGGAGCGGGTAAGCTTCGAGGGCACCTATTACCGGACAGAACGCGCCACCATCTATGATCGACCCGAGAATCCGGTTCCCATCTACATCGCCGGCGCCGGGCCGATGGTGGCGAAGTTCGCCGGGCGGGCGGGCGATGGCTTCATCTGTACCAGCGGCAAGGCGTGGGAGCTGTACCGCGACACGCTGCTGCCGAATGTTGCCGCCGGGCTGGAGGAAGCGGGGCGGGAGGCGGAGAGCTATGACCAGATGATCGAGATGAAGGTCTCCTTCGACACCGACAGGGCGCGGGCGCTGGCCGACACGCGGAACTGGGCAGCGCTGGCACTGTCGCCGGAGGAGAAGCACTCGGTCGACGACCCGCTGGAAATGGAGCGCCTTGCCGATGCGTTGCCGGCCGAGCGGGCGGCCAGCCGCTGGATCGTCTCGGACGACGCCGACGAGCATGTCGAGCGCATCCGCCCCTATGTCGAGCTCGGCTTCAGGCATCTGGTGTTCCACGCGCCCGGCGAGGACCAGGAGCGGTTCCTCACCCTCTATTCCCGCGCCGTGCTGCCCAAGCTCCGCGCGGCCTTCGGCTGAGCCATGGCGACAGCGCCCGCCCGCCTCGAACTGATCGCGCTGCCGGATTTTCCTCTGGTCGAGCAAGGGGACGACCTCGCGGGGTTGGTCATGGATGGCCTGGCGCGGGCCAGCCTTGGATGGCGCGACGGCGATGTGGTCGTGCTGGCGCAGAAGATCGTCTCCAAGGCCGAGGGGCGGCTGGTCGATCTCGCCACGGTGGAGCCTTCGCCGGAAGCGCAGGCGCTGGCCGCGCAGGTGCTGAAGGACCCGCGCCTGGTCGAGCTGGTGCTGCGCGAGAGCCGGCGCGTGGTGCGTGCCCGGCCGCATGTGCTGATTGTCGAGCATCGCCTCGGGCTCATCATGGCCAATGCCGGCATCGACCAGTCCAATGTCGAAGCCGGTGGTCGGGAGCTGGCGCTGCTGCTGCCGCAGGACCCGGACGCCAGCGCGGAAGGCCTGCGGGCGCGCTTGCAGGCGGTGAGCGGGGCGGCGGTCGGCGTGGTGATAAACGACAGCTTCGGCCGGCCCTGGCGTCGCGGCACCACGGGGGTGGCCATCGGCGCGGCGGGCCTGCCAGCACTGGTCGACCGGCGCGGCGAACCGGACCTGTTCGGCCGCGCCCTGCAGGTGACGATGATCGGTTTCGCCGATGAAATAGCTGCCACCGCCTCGTTGCTGATGGGGCAGGCGGATGAGGGGCGGCCGGTTGTGCTGATACGAGGGCTGCGCTGGAGCGCGCCTCCCAATCCGGCGGCCGAACTCATGCGACCCGAATCCGAGGATCTGTTCCGATGAGCGGGCACGTCATCGCGCTTTCCGGCGGCATTGGCGGTGCCAAGCTGGCGCTTGGCCTCGACCGCGTTCTGGCGCCGGGCGAATTGACCGTCATCGCCAATACGGGCGACGATTTCCGCCATCTCGGCCTGCATATCTCGCCCGACATCGACACGCTGCTCTACACGCTGGCCGGGCTCGACGACCCTGTGAAGCGCTGGGGACGGCGCGACGAGAGTTGGACCTTCATGCGCGCGCTGGGGGAACTGGGTGGCGAGACGTGGTTCCAGCTCGGCGATGGCGATCTCGCCATCCATGTCGAGCGCACGCGGCGCCTGGCGGCGGGGGAGAGCCTCTCGCAGGTGACGGAGGGGCTGCGGCGCCGGCTCGGCATCGGCGCACGGATTGTGCCGATGAGTGACGAGAGCGTCGCCACCCGGGTGCAGACCGACGAGGGCTGGCTGGATTTCCAGCATTATTTCGTCAGCCGGCGTTGCGAGCCGCGCGTGATCGGGCTCGATTTCGTCGGGGCGGACTTGGCGCGGATGGCACCCGAGGCGGCAGCGGCCTTTGCCGATCCTGCGCTCCGCGCCGTGGTGCTGTGCCCGTCCAACCCCTATCTCAGCGTCGATCCCATTCTCGCCCTCCCGGGCATGCGGAAGGCGCTCGCGGCGTGCGCCGCGCCGGTCATCGCCATCTCGCCGATCATTGCCGGGCAGGCGGTGAAGGGGCCGACGGCCAAGATGATGGCCGAGCTGGGACTTGAGCCGAGCGCGGCGACGGTGGCGCGCCACTATGACGGGCTGATCGACGCCTTCGTCGTCGACGAGGCCGATGCGGGGCTGAGCGTGACGGGGCTTGAAGTGGCGGCCACGCCGACGCTGATGCGCAGCCTCGACGACCGGACGCGCCTTGCCCGCTTCGTGCTCGCCCTCGCCGACAGGCTGGCGGGTCCACGCGGGTGAGCGGGGCGCGCGGCGGCATCTGGGCGGTCGTGCCGGTAAAGGATTTCGCGCTTGCCAAGCAGCGGCTCGCCGGCGCGTTCACGCCCGCCTTCCGCCAGGAGTTGGCGCGGGCCATGCTGTGCGACGTGTTGGGCGCGCTGCGGGAGGCGCGCGAACTGGCCGGCTTCGCGGTGATCACCGCCGATCCGCAGGCCGGCCGGCTGGCGCAGGAATTTGGCGGGCGTTGGCTGATGGAGCGGGAGGTGTCCGGGCTCAACGCCGCCGTGACGCAGGCGGCTGCCGTGCTGGACGCGGAAGGGGCCGCCGGCATGCTGGTGCTGCCGGGAGACGTGCCGGCTGTGACCCCGCGCGAGATCGAGGCGCTTCTGGCCGGCCACGGCACGAGCCGGGCGATAAGCCTCATCGCGGCGGAGGACCGCGATGGCACCAACGCGCTGCTCGTTTCGCCGCCGCAAGCCATGAGCCCGGCCTTCGGGCCGGGGAGCTTCGCGCGGCACCGGGCCGGCGCGGAAGCGCTCGGCATCGTGCCCACGCTGCAGGAGCCTGCACGCTTTCCCGGCTTCGCACACGACATCGACACGCCCGAGGCGGTGTGCCGGTTCAAGGGCCTTCGGCCTTCCTCGAACACCGGCCGGCTGCTCGCGTCGTTGCAGTGCTCATAATCGGTGCAGCCTCGGCGGGCGAGGCGCCGTTTTGTGCAGGGGCGGCGAAATCGGCCTGTGCCGAACTCGGTTATCCTGAGTTTCTATAAACCAGCACACTTTGGCACAGAACTTGGATGGATCATCGGCATAGCCCTGGAGTGCCGGATGTCTTCCATCGCCTTTGTGTCCGTTTCCAAGCGCTACGGCGAGGTCGCTGCGGTCAGCCAGCTCGACCTCGCCTGTGCGTCGGGAGAAATGCTGGCGCTGCTCGGCCCATCGGGCTGCGGCAAGAGCACGACGCTGAAAATGGCGGCGGGGATCGAGACCGTTTCCTCCGGCGAGATCTTTTTTGGCGAGCGCCCGGTCTCCCGCCTCGCGCCCGGCGCGCGCAACATCGCCATGGTGTTCGAGGATTACGCGCTCTACCCCCGCATGACCGTGTGGGAAAACGTTGCCTTTCCGCTGAAGGTGCGCGGCATCACCGGCCAGCCGGCAGCGCAGCGCGTCGGCGAGGTGTTGCAGCTTCTCGGCCTGCGGCAGATGGCCGACCAGGATGTGACCGGCCTTTCCGGCGGGGCCCAGCAGCGCGTGGCGATCGGCCGGGCGCTGGTGCGCGACCCCGACGTGATCCTGTTCGACGAGCCGCTCTCCCATCTCGATGCCGACCAGAAAGTGCAGCTGCGCGCCGAGATCAAGCGGCTGCAGAAGCTGCGGCAGGTCACGTCCATTCTCGTGACCCATGACCAGACCGAGGCCATCGCCATGGCCGACCGGGTGGCGGTGATGAACCATGGCGTGCTCCAGCAGGTGGGCGCGCCGCAGGACCTCTATGAGCGTCCGGCCAATCTCTTCGTCGCCAACTTTATCGGCGAGCCGCCGATGAACCTGATGGAAGCCACACTTGCCGACGGAGGCCGCGTGGTCGGCGACGGGTGGAGCGCGCAGCTCGGCCCGTCGCGCCTTGGCGCGCTGCCGTCGGGCGGGAGCGCCATCATTGCCGGCATCCGCCCGGAAAACATCGCGGTGCGCGCCCCGGACGCAATGGGGGATGCGCGCGGCAGCATCGTCTATCGCGAGCCGCGTGGCGATGCCGACATTCTCACCGTCGCGCTCGACACGGCGGGCGAAGTGGCGGTGAAGCTCATTGCGGAAATCCCCGGCCCCGCGCCCTGGCGCGCGGGCGACAGGGTGGTGCTGGGCATCGATGAGGCGCGGCTTCTCGTGTTCGACGCCGCCAGCGGGCGAAACCGGGAGGTCCTGCCATGAGCGCGCCGGCACATCCCGGGCTTGCCGCGCGCGGCATCTCGAAAAGCTTCGCCCAGCAGGTTCTGCACGGCATTGGCATCGACATCGCACCGGGCGAGCTTGTCGCCATCACCGGGCCCTCGGGCGCCGGCAAAAGCACGTTCTGCCGCATTCTCGCCGGGCTGGAGCGGCCGGATGCGGGCACGGTGACGCTGGGCGGCCGCGATCTCGCACGCGTGCCCCCGCAGCAGCGGCGCGTTGCTTTGATGTTCGAATCCTACGCGCTCTATCCCCATCTCACTGTGCGCGGCAACGCGCTCTCGCCGCTGCAGGCACCGGGTGGCCGGCTCGATCCGGCGGCGGCCGAGGCGCGGGTCGACGAGGTGCTGGAGCTTCTGGAAATTCACCATCTCGGGGAACGTCTGCCCGGCGCGCTCTCGGGCGGGCAGAAGCAGCGGGTGGCGCTCGCCCGCACGCTGGTGCAGACGCCCGATCTCTACATCCTCGACGAACCGATCTCCCATCTCGACGCCAAGCTGCGCCACAAGCTGCGCGGCGAAATCCGCCGCCGGCTTGCCCGTCAGGACGCGCCCACCCTCTGGTCGACGCCGGACGGCATGGAAGCTCTTTCGGTCGGCGACCGCGTGGTGGTGATCGATGGCGGGCGGATCGAGCAGGTCGGTACGCCGGAAGACATCTGGCAGCGTCCGGCGAGTACGCGGGTGGCCCGGCTTCTCGGCGATCCGCCGATGAACCTCATCGAGGGGCAACTGGCGCGGGAGAACGACACGCTGTTCTTCACCCGCCGCGACCTGCGCATCGCCCTGCCGCCGGCCCTTACCCGTGCGGCCGGGAATGCGAGCAGCGAGGCGGTCAGTCTCGGCGTGCGGCCCGACGACATCGCCTTCGCCGCCCCGGACACATCCGGCGCGGTGGGCGCTGAAATCTATTCCAACGAGCCGTTCGGAAAGCACGCCATCGTCACCCTCGATCTCGGCGCCCTGCTCGCCAAGGCGAAGACGAGCATGGCCATTGCCGCCTCCCTCGGGAGCGGCGCGGGCGAGGGCATCGGCCGGCCGGTGGGACTGATTTTCCCGAAGGATGGGCTTGCGCTTTTCGACGGGACGACGGGCCGCGCGCTGCCCGGCACTTGAAGAAGCCGCTGAAGATAAACAGAGGGAAAGAGCGATGAAGAGCAGGTTCTGGTGTTTCGCCGCCGCCTTGGCGGCCTCGACCGTGCTGATGGCGCCGGTCGCACAGGTGCAGGCGGACGACACGTCCTTCTATGCCGAGGCGGCCAAGCCCTATAAGGGCACCACCATCCGCGTGCTCGACGAGATCACGCCGCTGCAGGAAACCCTGTCCAAGATCATTCCGGACTTCGAGAAGGAGACGGGGATCAAGGTGGAGTGGGAACTGCTCAACCACTTCGAGGTCATCAACAAGGGCCAGGCCGACATGCTGTCCGGCCGCGGCTATTACGACGCGATCATGCTGCACGGCTTCCAGCTCGGCCCGATGATTTCGGCCGGGGTGATCCGCGAACTCAACGATTTCGTGGCCGACCCGAAGCTCGCCAACCCGAATCTCAACTCGGCGGACTTCATCCAGAACCCGTTCAAGACCGCCGCCTTCGTCGGCGAGAAGCAGTATTCCTTCATCAACTGGAACTACAACCAGATCTACTGGGCGCGCGCCGACCTGCTGGACGATCCGGGCGAGAAGGAAGCCTTCAAGGCCAAGTATGGCTACGAGCTGGCGCCGGCCGCTACCATCGAGCAGATGCGCGACATCGCCGAGTTCTTCACCCGCAAGAAGGGCGCCATGCTCGCCGGCAAGCCGCTGGAGAGCGATTTCTACGGCATCGTGCTTGAGGGCATCAAGGGCGGTTCGACCTTCCCGGCATTGTGGAACAACTTCATCAAAAACTATGGCGGCAACCTGATCGACGCCGAAGGCAAGCCGGTCTTCGATAGCCCGGAGACCGTCGCCGCGCTGAAGATGTGGCACGAATTGTGGACCTTCGCCCCGCCCGGCATTGCCGAATACTCGCTGGTCGACGTGCCGACCGTGATGGGCAACGGCATCGCCGCGCAGTCCATCGCCTGGTCGGACTTTGTGCTGGGCATCGACAAGCCCGGCGTCTCGCCGTTCGCGGGCAAATTCGTCTATGGCCCCATCCCGATCAAGGCCGGCTCCAAGGAGCGCTATGCCGAGGCCGAGCCGTCGGTCACGGTCATCAGCACCGCTTCCAAGAGCCCCGAGGCGACGTTCATCTTCCTCCAGTGGCTGGCCGACAAGAAGCAGCAGGACAAGCTGATCGCGCTGGGTGCGGGCGGCGTGCCGATTCGTGAATCCTCCTGGGCACTGCCGGCCATCACCGGCGCGGCCAACAAGACGCTCTACGTCGCGATGAAGGCGACGCTGGATGTCGCCGAGGCCAAGCCGAAAATGCCGAAATTCTACGAGATCTACGACGTGATGAGCGGCGTTGCGCAGGAAGTCGGGCTCGGCCGCATCTCGCCGGAAGAGGGCGCCAAGAAGGGCCAGGCGGAACTGCTGAAGCTCTGCACCAGCTGCCTGCTGTGATCGACCTGCTGTGAACCATTGAACTGAACCAGCCGGCTCCCTCTCCCCGTCGGGGGAGAGGGATGGGGTGAGGGGCTCGCGGGCCGGTCATCCCCAGACCCCTCGGCCTTGCTTCGCGGCGAGGCACTACGTGCCGAAACCTGGAGAACGGACCTTCCCATGGCGAGCGCAAGCGACACGATCACCCCTGCGGAAGGCGTTGTGCGGGCCCCGCGCGAGCGGCTCTGGTACCCGTACCTTCTCATCGCCCCGTCCATGCTCATGCTGGTCGTGGTCTCGCTCGTGCCTTTTCTGTACACGATCTATCTGAGCTTCCACGCCGCCAAATTCGGCCGCGTGACCGACTTTATCGGCTTCGACAATTACGCGGTGCTGCTCACCGATCCCCGCTTCTGGAACTCCATCGGGGTCGCCGCCACCTTCGTGCTGATCGCGGTGCCGGTGGAATTCATGCTCGGGCTGGCCGGGGCGCTGGTGCTGAACCAGAACGTGCGCGGGCGGTCCATTCTGGTGCCGCTGCTGTTCATGCCGACCATGATGGCGCCGATCGTTGTCGGCCTGTTGTGGAAGATCATGCTGGCGGGATCGTGGGGGTTCTTCTCCTACAACGTGCTGGAGCGCTTCAATCTTCTTGAGGGCACATCGGTCTTCGCCTCGCCGGAGTTCGCGCTCTACGCGCTGATCTTCGTCGATATCTGGCAGTGGACGCCGTTCATGATGCTGGCTTTCTTCGCCGGCCTGCAGGCGTTGCCCATGGGCCCTTATCGCGCGGCGGCGGTGGACGGGGCGAACCCGTTGCAGATGTTCTTCCACATCACCCTGCCGATGATGACGCCGTTGCTCGCCGTCATCGGACTGCTGCGCTTCATCGACGCCTTCAAGGTGTTCGACACCATCTACATCCTCACCGGCGGCGGGCCCGGCATCTCCACCGAGACGCCCTCCATCCTCGCCAACAAGATGACCTTCGAGTTCTGGAACATCGGCGAGGCATCGGCGCTCGCGGTGCTGGTGTGGCTCGCCTTCTTCGCCTTCTGCAACGTTTTCTACCAGGTCGCCAAGAAGCGCCTGAACGCCTTCTGAGGGAGAGTTCGTCATGGCTGAAGCGCAAAGCCGCCCCGAAGGCTCCAGGGCTCTGCTATGGACCAGCGTTACCGTGGTCTACGCCGCCATCATGCTGTTCCCCATCTTCTGGATGGCCTCGATGATGGTGAAGCCGAACGATGCCATGTTCGCCCGGCCGACCCAGTTTCTGTTCATGCCGACGCTGGAGCATTTCAGTTACGTCATCGAGCACGGCTTCCACTGGTACCTTCTGACGTCGTTCCTGCTCTGCACCGTCTCCACCGCGCTGGTGGTCATCATCGGCACGCCGGCGGCCTATGCCTTTGCGCGCTTCGAGATGCGGGCGAAGGACGATTTGTTCCTGTTCATCCTGGCTTCGCGCATGGCACCGCCCGTGTGCCTCGTCATTCCGTTCTATCTGATCTTCGCCAAGGTCGGCCTGCTCGACACTTTCCTCGGCCTGACGCTGGCCTACATGACCTTCAACCTCTCCTTCTACATCTGGGTGCTGCGCTCCTTCTGCCGCGACCTGCCGGTGCAGCTTGAGGAAGCAGCAGCGCTGGAGGGCTGGTCGAAGCCGCAGATCTTCCGCCGGGTGGTCTTTCCGCTGCTGCGCAACGGCATCGTCGCCACCGCCGTGCTGTGCTTCATTTTCGCGTGGAACGAGTTCCTGTTTGCCTTCATGCTCGGCGGAAGGGCGGTGCAGACGCTGCCGGTCTCCATCCCAAAGCTCATCACCTCGCAGGGCGTGCGTTGGGGTGAGATGGCAGTGGTCGGCATGACCGCCCTCCTCCCCGTCCTCGCCGTGGTCTTCGTTTTGCAGCGCCACATCGTGCGCGGCCTCACCCTCGGCGCGGTAAAGGGATGATCGCTATGACCGGGATCAAGGCTCACAAGGACCCTAAACTGGCCCCGCCGCCCGACGTGGCAGAGGGGCCGGAGTGGGAGCACACGCTCGCCCTGCTCGACCCCCATGTCGCGGAAACGCTGCTATCCGCTGCGCGCACACTTTATCCCCATGACGGGTTGCCCGAGCGGGTCTATCGCCGGGTCATCCTCCATTTCGACCGGATGGCGGCGCACGCACCGGCCGCCGCGCAGTCCTTCGCCGAATTCGTCGACCGGGTGGATACGGCGATGCCGCTGCCCTTCCGCGACCTGTCGGAGAGCTACCGGGTGTCCGTGCTGAAGGGGCTGGAAGAAAGCGCCGCTTTCCGGCTGGTGCAGCGCTCCACCGTCCGCTTTCTCTATGACGATGTCGAGGTGTGGCAGGCCTTCGGCTATGAGGGCGCCTCGGTGCATCTCGGCGGCTATGTGGCCCGCGGCTTCAACGATCTCGACTGGCTCCCGGACCCTCCGGCCGGCGTCTGATTCCGCTCACATCAAGGGTGCCAGGATGACACACTATGAATTCGACGATGCCGGCGTCGTCGTCATCATCGGTTCGGGTGCCGGGGGCGGTACGCTCGCGCACGAGTTGACCCGGCGCGGCGTCGAGGTGGTGCTACTGGAGGCCGGGAAGCACTTGACCAGCGAGGATTTCGTCAATGACGAGTGGGGCGGCTATGAGATGCTGTCCTGGCTCGACAAGCGCACCGCGTCCGGCGACTGGCGCGTCGGCCGCGACCATCCAGTGACGCCGAGCTGGAGCTGCCAGGTGGTGGGCGGCACCACGACGCACTGGTCGGGCTGCTGCTACCGACTGATCGAGGACGAGATGCGCGCGCGCTCCGTCTATGGCGACATCCCGGGTGCTAGCCTGATCGACTGGCCCATCGCGCTGGCCGAGCTGGCGCCCTATTACGACCTCGCCGAGGCCAGAATGGGCGTGACCCGCACCAATGGCCTGCCCGGGCTGCCGGCGAACAACAATTTCAAAGTGATGTATGCCGGCGCCACCGCGCTGGGGCTCAACGCCTCCACCGGCCGGCAGGCGATCAACTCTATTCCCTATGACGGCCGCCCGGCGACGATCCAGGACGGTTTCACCGTCACCGGCGACAAAGTGGGCTCGCGCTGGTCGACGCTGAATGTCGAAATCCCGCGCGCGCTGGCGACCGGAAAGCTGGAGCTTCGGCCGCAAAGCCGGGCGGTGTTCATCGAGCACGACGCGGCCGGCAGGGCGTGCGGCGTGGTCTATGTCGATGCGGCCGGCACCCGGCAGCGGCAGAAGGCGCGGGCCGTGGTGCTGGCCGGCAATTGCGTGGAAAGCTCGCGCCTGCTGCTGCATTCGGCGAGCGGGATGTTCCCGCAGGGGCTGGCCAACAGCCACGGCAATGTCGGGCGCTATTATCTGCGCCACATCATCCAGACCGTATGGTCGGTGTTCGACAAGCCGGTGAACATGCACCGGGGCGAGATCATGACCGGCATGATCGACGATTTCGTCCGCCACGACCCCGCGCGCGGCTTTGCCGGCGGCTATTATGTCGAATTGAACTCCATGGGCCTGCCGACCACGGCGGCCTTCCTCGATCCCGGCTGGTGGGGGCGCGATTTCGCCGGGGTGATCGAGCAATATGCCCATATGGCCGGCATGCTGCTTTCCGGCGAGGACATGCCGCAGGCCGGCAACCGCATCACGCTCAACGACGAGCTCGACGCCTTCGGCGTGTCGGTCGCCAACATCCATTATGACGAGCACCCCAACGATTTGAAGATGCGCAGCCATGGCTACAAGACGATGAGCGCCATTCATCAGGCGGCCGGTGCGAAGCGTTCCGTCGAGGCGCCGGCCTATCCCGCCAGCCACAATCTCGGCTCCAATCGCATGAGCGCGAGGGCCGAGGACGGCGTGCTCGACGGACATGGCCGCAGCCATGAGGTGCCGAACCTGTTCATCGCCGATGGCAGCGCCTTCGCCACCGGCGGCGCCTGCAACCCGACGCTCACCATCGTCGCTCTGGCGATCCGCCAGGCCGAGTTCATGGCGGGCCGGATGGCGGCTGGCGACTTGTGAGCGACGACTTCACCGAACCGACACTCTCCTACTGGCAGGAACTGGCCAGCGATCCTCCGGCGCGCTTTTCCTTCGCTCCGCCCCATCGCCATGGCTACCCGGTGAGACTGGCCGATGGCCGCGTGCTGGTGCTGCCGCTGCGAAGGCTGCCGGATGGCGTGCATGCGGCCGCCTCGCTGATCGCCAACCAAGCCTCGCATGCGGTGTTGAGCGCCCTTGCCGACGCCATGACGGACGAGGCGCGGGCGCTCCAGGCGGATTGCGTGGTCGGCCTGCCGACGCTGGGTCTCTCCTTCGCCGCGCTGGTGGCGGAGCGGCTGGGACATAGCCGCTATGCCCCGCTCGGCTATTCCAAGAAGTTCTGGTACCGCGATGAGCTTTCCGAGCCGGTCTCCTCGATCACCAGCCCGGAAGCCGGCAAGCGGCTGCGGCTCGATCCCAATCTGCTGCCGCTGGTCAAGGGTCGGCGCGTGCTGCTGGTCGATGACGCGATCTCCACCGGGGCGACCGCTCTCGCCGCCTTCCGGCTGCTGGAACGGGCAGGGGCGAGGCTCGCCGGCATGGTGGTGGCGATGAAACAGACCAATCGCTGGATTGCGGCGATGGCGGGCGTGCTCGCCCCCGAACAGGTGCGCGCCGCTTATGGCTGCCCGCTGTTCACCCTGCGCGAAGATGGCTGGTGGCCGGTCGAAGCCACTCTGCCGGATGTGCCCTGAGCGTCATCAACCCTCGCCTTTCGCGTCCTGGATCGCCTGCCACACCCGCGCCGGGGTGAGTGGCATGTCGAGATGGGTGATGCCGAGTGGGGCGAGCGCATCGACCACCGCATTGACGAAGGCCGGCGGGGCGCCGATGGCGCCCGCTTCCCCGGCGCCCTTGATGCCGAGCGGGTTGGTCGTGCAGGGCACGTTGTGGGTCGAGACATCGAAGAAGGGCAGGTCGTCGGCGCGCGGCAGGCCGTAATCCATGAAGCTGCCAGAAAGAAGCTGGCCGCTGTCGGGGTCGTAGACGGTGCGCTCCATCATCGCCTGACCGATCCCCTGCGCGATGCCACCATGCACCTGCCCGCTCAGCACCAGCGGGTTAAGCGTGCGGCCGAAATCGTCGACCACCGTGTAGCGCTCCACCGTGATGTGCCCCGTCTCCGGATCGACGTCGACCTCGCAGACATGGGCGCCGTTCGGGAAGGTGCCGGCATGCTGCTCGAAATCGCCGACGCCTTCCAGCCCGCCCGCCTGCGCCGCGATCTCCAGCAACCCTACATGGCGGTTAGTGCCCGGCACGCGGAAGATGCCGGAATCGAAGTCCAGTTCGCGCTCGTCGACAGCGAGGAGACGCGCCGCCTCCCGGCTTGCCTTGCCGAGCACCGCCCCGGTGGCGAGACGCAGGGCGCCGCCGCCATGCACCATGGAGCGCGAGGCGACCGTGCCGCCGGCCGAGGGCAGCGGCTGGTCGGTGTCGCCGGTCTTGACGGTGATGCGCTCGGGGTCGAGGCCCAGCGCCTGCGCGGTCATCTGCACATAGGTGGTCTCGTGTCCCTGTCCGGTCGACTGGGTGCCGACATGGACCACGACCTGCCCGTCGGCGCCGACCTGCACCACGGCGCCCTCTTTTCCGGGCACGCCGGTGCGCTCGATATAATAACCGAGGCCGATGCCGCGCCGCTTCCCGTCGCCCTTCTCCCGCCGGGCGGCAAAGCCGTCCCAGTCGGCCGCCCGCAGGCCGGCCTTCATCACGCCGGCGAAATCGCCGGAATCGTAGACGACGTCCGTCGCGGTGCGATGCGGCATCTCCTCCGGCGCGATCATGTTGATCTCGCGCAACGCGATCGGGCTGACGCCGATCTCCCGCGCCGCCTTGTCCACCAGCCGCTCGATGAGATAGGCGGCCTCCGGCCGGCCAGCGCCGCGATAGGCATCCATCGGCGCGTTGTTGGTGTAGGCGATGCGCACATCGGTGGCGACAGCGGGAATACGGTAGACGCCCGGCGCCATGGGCGGGCCGGAGAGGGTGGGGCAATAGACCCCGAAGGCGGAGAGCGCACCGCCGGCGCTCGCCAGCGTCTCGACCTTCAGCGCGGTGAAGCGGGAATCGGCGTCCAGCCCCAACGTGGCGCGGGAGACATTGTCGCGCCCCTGCGTGTCGGAGAGGAAGGCCTCGGCGCGGGTCGATTGCCAGCGCACCGGGCGGCCCAGCTTGCGCGCGGCATAGAGCACGAGAGCCTGCTCGGGATAGGGGATCGCCTTCATGCCGAAGCCGCCGCCGACATCCGGGGTGATGACGCGCAACTGCGTCGCCGGCAGGCCGAACACGCCCTCGAACATGAAGTCGCGAATCATGTGGCTGCCCTGGCTGCCGCTGACGAGGGTGAACTGCCCGCTCGTCGCGTCATGGAGGCCGATGGCGTTGCGTGGCTCCATCGAGGCGACGACGATGCGGTTATTGACGAGTTCCAGCTCCACCACCCGCGCGGAGGCGGCAAGCGCACTAGTCACGGCGGCAATGTCGCCGAGTTGCCAGTGTAAAGCGAGATTGCCGGGGGCCTCGTCGAACAGCAGGGGTGCGTCGTCGGCCAGTGCTGTCGCCGGTTCGACCACGGTGGGCAGGTCGGTAATGTCCAGTTCCACCGCCTCGGCAGCCTCAAGGGCGGCCATCGCCGTTTCCGCCACCACGAAGGCGACCGGCTCGCCGAGATAGCGCACCTTGCCGGCGGCCAGCAGCGTGCGCGCGGGCAGCGGCATGCGCCCCCCTTCCGCGTGGTCGAGCACGATGACCACGGGCAGCGCGCCAATCCCGTCGGCGGCGAGGTCTTCGCCGGTGTAGATGCCCAGTACCCCGGGCATTGCGCGGGCGATTCCTGCATCCACCCGGTTGATCACCCCATGGGCAAGGGGTGAGCGCACCACGCAGGCGAACGCCTCGCCGTCGAAACGATGGTCATCGGTGAAGCGGCCCGCGCCGGTGATGAAGCGCTGATCCTCGACGCGGCGGAACGGCTGGCCAACCCCGAATTTCATCGCTTTTCCCTTCGGCTTCCCATCAGAATGGCGCGCAACACAGCAGTCGCGCCGCTGCATCTTTTCTAATCATTCTATCTATGTAAAGATAAGCACATATCGAGCGATAATGTCGATAATCGAATGAGATAGTGGAATGCGGGCTGGCCCCGCGGGAGTGGTCAATGGCCGGCCAAGGGCAGGATGGCGAGCGCACCGGCGGTGAGGGGGCGCATCGCGGCGTCGGCGCCTCGGTTCGCCGGAAGGAGGATGCCCGCCTGCTTGCCGGGCGCGGGCGGTTCATCGGCGACATGCGATTTCCGGGCCAGCTGGAAGCGGCCTTTCTGCGCTCCTCGCTGGCCCATGCGCGGATCAAGGCCGTGCATATTCCGGCACATCTGCGCGGGCGCGCCTTCGTCCATGCCGACATGGCGGGGGTGAAGGACATTCTGGCGAAAACCGGCTTGCCGGGCTTCCGCGTCTCCGCCCAGCCGTCGCTGGCGAACGGCAAGGTGCGGTTCGTCGGCGAGCCGGTGGTGATGGTGCTGGCGGAAACCCGCGCGCTCGCCGAGGATCTGTGCGAGGAGATCGAGGTCGAATACGAGGAACTACCGGCCAATGTCGACATGCTGCGTGCCGCGAAAGACGGTGCGCTGATCCATGAGGACTGGCCGGAAAACGTGTTCCTAGTCTCCTCGATCGAGAAGAATTTCGACGACAGCGTGAAGAATGCGCCGATCAGGGTGACGCGGGAGGTGCGGACCAGCCGCCAATGCATGGCGCCGCTGGAAGGCAAGGGCTGCATCGCGCTGTTCGACCGCACGGTCGAGCAACTCACCTTGTGGACCTCCACCCAGATGCCGCACATCGTGCGCTCGGGGCTGGCCGAATGCCTTGGGCTCGACACCCGCAAGATCCGCGTGGTGGCGCCCGATGTCGGCGGCGGCTTCGGCTGGAAGGGCCTGCTGCAGCCCGAGGAGGTCTGCTGCGCCTGGGCGTCGCTCAAGCTGGACCGCCCGGTGAAATGGCTGGAGGATCGCCGCGAGCATCTGATCGCGGCCGCCAATTGCCGGGAGCATCATTATGTGATGACCGCCTATGCCGACAGCGAGGGCCGCCTGCTCGGGCTGGAAGCAGAGGCGCACGTCGATGCCGGCGCCTATTCGGTATACCCGTTCTCCGCCTGTCTGGAGGGGGCGCAGGTGGTCTCCAACCTGCCGGGCCCATACAACCTCCCGGCCTATCGCTGCCGCACCTATTCTGTGTGCTCCAACAAGCCGCCCATCGTGCCCTATCGCGGCGTGGCGCGTACCGGCGTCTGCACGGCGATCGAGCTGATGGTCGACGCGGTGGCGCGTGCGGCCGGGATCGAACCCTATGAGGTGCGCCAGCGCAATCTGGTGCGCCCCGACCAGATGCCGTTCACCTCGATCACCGGCAAGGATTTCGACATGGGCGACTATCCCGAAAGCCTGCGCCGAGCTTTCGAGATGATCGACCATGAGGGGATCCGCGCCCGGCAGAAGGCCGGGGAGGCGGACGGGCGGCACATCGGCCTCGGCTATGCCGTCTATTGCGAGCAGGGTGCGCACGGCACGTCAGTCTATCATGGCTGGGGCATTCCCATGGTTCCCGGCATCGAATCCTGTGGCGCCAGGCTCACCCCTGACGGCACGCTGGAGGTGCGGATCGGCGGCCAGAGCCATGGCCAGTCGATGGAAACCACGCTGGCGCAGGTGGCGTGCGAGGTGCTGGGCATCGACCCCGACCTCGTCAACGTGGTCCATGGCGACACGGCGATGACGCCCTATTCCACCGGCACATGGGGCTCGCGCTCGGCGGTCATGGCCGGCGGCGCGGTGGCGAGCGCCTGCGAAAGGCTGGCTGGCCGCATCGCCCGTATCGGAGCGCATCTGCTGCAGGCACCAATGGAGGCGGTGACGGTTCGGGACGCGCAGGTAATCGGCCCGCAGGGTTCGGTGACGTTCAAGGAGGTGGCGGCGACCTGGTATCTCGCCCCGCAGAACCTGCCCGCGGACATCGACCCGGACGGGCTCGACCTTGTCGCCGGCTACCGTCCGACCGTCGATACCGGCACCTTCTCCTATGCCGCCCATGCCTGCGTGGTGGCGGTGGTGCCGGAGACCGGGGAGGTGGAAATCCTCGATTACGTCATCGTCGAGGATGGCGGCGTGCTGCTCAACCCGATGGTGGTGGACGGCCAGATCTATGGTGGCACCGCACAGGGCATCGGCACAGCGCTTTATGAAGAGATGGTCTATGACGGGCACGGGCAGCCGCTAGCCTCGACACTGGCGGATTATCTCCTGCCCGGCGCCGGCGAAATGCCGGATGTTCGCATTGCGCATATGGAAACGCCCTCGCCCAATACGCGCTTCGGCCAGAAGGGCATAGGGGAGGGCGGCGCCATCGCTCCGCCTGCGGCCATCGGCAACGCGATCAACGACGCGCTGGCCGGACTCGGCGTCGAGATGACTGTCTCGCCGATGACGCCGCGCCGGGTGCGCGAGGCGGTGGAGGCGGCGCGGGCGCAGCCCTCCGCAGAGAGGCAATCAGCTGAAGGGCTTGCGTCGTGAAGGCCGCGCGTTTCGATTATCTGCGCCCGGCGGACAGGGCCGGCGCGACCGTTGCCCTGGCCGATGGCGACGCCCGACCGATGGCCGGCGGGCAGAGCCTCGGGCCCATGCTCAATCTGCGCCTCGCCCGGCCCGGCTGCGTCGTCGACATTTCCCGCCTGCCCGAACTTCGGGGCTTCGAGGAACGCCCGGCGGGCATCCTCTTCGGGGCCGCGCTTACCCATGCGGAATTCGAGGATGGCGCGGTGCCGGACCCGACACCCGGCTTCCTCGCGCAGGTGGCGCGCGGCATCGCCTATCGCGCGGTGCGCAACCGCGGCACCATCGGGGGCAGCCTCGCCCATGCCGACCCCGCTGCCGACTGGCCGACGGCGCTGGCAGCGCTGGGCGCGCATGTGCATCTCGCCGGACCGGCGGGGACGCGGGAGCTGCCGGTGGAGGCGTTCATCCTCGGTGCCTTCGAGACGGCGCTGGTGCCCGGCGAGATCATCACCGGCGTTTTCGTGCCGCGCCGCTCGGGACAGGCGCGCTTCGGCTACAGCAAGTCCTGCCGCAAGGTCGGCGAGTTCGCCGAGGCGATGTGCGCGGTTCTGGTCGATCCCGAGAGCGGCACGCGGCGTCTCGCGATTGGCGCCACCGAGGCGCGGCAGGTGGTGATCGCCGATGCCGCCGCCGCGCTCAGCAACCCCGGCGGCGTGGACGACCTTCTGCGCGCGGCCGGGCTCGCGACCGACCCCGCCGCGTTCAAGCTGCGCCGTGAAATCGCCCGCCGGGCCATCGCTGCGCTGGAAAGCGAAAGCATGCCTGAAGGTCAGTCCGCATGAAGCCGATCCGCCTGTCGATCAACGGCCGCGACATCGAGGCGGAGGTCGAACCGCGCCAGCATCTCGCCGATTTCGTGCGCGAGGAATTGTTGCTCACCGGCACGCATCTGGGCTGTGAGCACGGCGTGTGCGGGGCCTGCACCGTGCTGATCGACGGGGCGCCGGCCCGCGCCTGCATCGCGTTTCCGGTCGCGCTCGACGGCGCCTCCATCACCACGGTGGAGGGTCTGGCGGATGATCCGGTGACGGCCCGCCTGCGCGAGGCGTTCATGGCGGAGCACGGGCTGCAATGCGGCTTCTGCACGCCGGGAATGCTCATCATGGCGCGGGATATCGTGCTGCGGCTTCCCGGCGCGGATGACGCGACGATTCGGCATGAACTGGCGGGCAATCTGTGCCGCTGCACCGGCTATATCGGCATCATCCGCGCCATCCGTACGGTAGCGGCTGAGCGGGCCAGGGCGGGGGAGGCGCCGGTGGTGACGCGCGGCCGGGCGGTCGACGCCCCGTTCCATGTCTCCCCGCTGACCTTGCCGGTGACCCCGGCGCGGCTGTCGAACGCGGACGCCAACCGCCCCGGCGGGAGCGAGCAGGCAAAGGTCGCCAGCGCCCCCTTCGTGCCGGAAACGCTGCGCAACCCGGTGGAACTGGCGGAGGAATTCGAGGTGCCGGCGTCGCGGGCACAGGTCTGGGCGCTGTTCCAGGACCCGGCGCAGGTGATCGCCTGCCTGCCCGGCGCGCGGCTGGTGGCGCCCAGCGATGGGCGCACGGTGGATGCGGAGATGGTGGTGAAGCTCGGGCCGATCCAGGCCGCGTTCGGTGGAACGGGCGTGATCGCCGCCGATCCGGCGAACTGGAGCGGGACGATCGAGGGCGGCGGTGTCGATCGGCGCAGCGCGACGCGGGTTCAGGCGCGGCTCACCTATCGGCTGGACGAGGTCGACGGGGCGAAAGCGACGCGCGTCCGGGTGGAGGTTGCCTATGTGCTGCAGGGCCCGCTCGCGCAGATGAGCCGGGGAGCGCTCGCGCGCGATATGGCCGCGCGGCTGACGGCGGCTTTCGCCAATAATCTCACCGCCCTGCTACGGGGCGAGACGGTCTCCGAGCAGCCCGCCCCGCTGGATGCCGGGTCGCTGCTGTTCTCGGTGGTGAAGGACTGGCTCAAACGCCTGTTCCGGCGGGCCTGACGGCCCGCTCGTCAACCCAGCAGGTCGATGTCGAGCTGCACGCAATCGCCGCGATAGACGATATCGGCGACATAGATCACCACGTCGTTCTCGTCGGTGATGACCAGATGGGCCTCCACGGTGGGAAAGCCGATCCCGGTCGCGAGCAGGTTCGCCACGCGCGGCTCGACGGTGCCGACGATGAAGGACTGGCGGGCGCGCTTGACGTTCAGCCCCTCCAGCGAGGCGATCACCGATATGGTGGGTTCGCGGTCGAAGCGTGCGGGGGCGAGTTCATGCAGCGCCGCGTCGAAATGCACTCGCGCGAAGGAATAGGGCTGGCCGCGCCGCGACTGCACGCTTTCCAGATAACGGTAGCGCGCGGCCGGGGTGCCGTCTTCGGGCCGGATCGTCGGCGGCGCGGGCGGCGTCGCCACCGGGAGGAAACGCGGAATATTGGCGCCGATCGTGCCGGCGAGGGAGTGCCATTTCAGGTCGAGCTTCAGCCAGCGCTTGTCCTCGACAGAGGCGGAGACGAAGGTGCCCTTGCCCTGGATGCGGCGCACCAGCCCCTCGCCCTGCAGCACTTCCACCGCCTGGCGCACGGTGACACGCGCCACCTGGAACTCGGCTTCGAGTTCCTGGAGCGTCGATATCTTCTCGTTCGGTCCCCAGACGCCATCCTCGATGCGGCGGCGGATGACGCCGGCGATCTGGAGATAGCGGGGAACGGGGCTGCGGCGGTAATCGGGATTGGCCGACGCGGCGGAGGAATCCTTGAGCATGGGCGATGTCGGGTCCGCTGGCGCCGCCGTGAGGCGGCCTCTGGTCAGGGCAGAATCGGCGAAGTCATTCCATCTTCGGTATCATGTAATCGCGTTGGGCGGGCGGGTTAGCCGCTTTCCTGCCCGGTGACAACGCCCGAGATCAGATTCGCGTGGTACAGCGCCGCCTCGTCGATGCGAGCGCCTTCCCGCACCGGTGCCAGCGAGGCAATCAACCGAGCGATTTCCGCTTCGCGGACGCGGCGTGCCTCTTCCCCCTCGCCAACCGTGACCGCCCGGAAGCGGATGAGCGCCCCCGGCAGGAGTCTGCCCGCGAGCGGCAGGTCGGCGGAGATGACGGTCGCAATCTTGGCATAGCCGCCAATGGTCTGGTGGTCCGCGAGCAGCACGATGGGAAGGCCCGAGCCCGGCACCTGGATCGCCCCCGTGGCAATGCCGTCGGAGACGATATCGGCGCTGTTGCGGAAGGCGAGCGGGGGGCCTTCCAGCCGCATCCCCATGCGGTCGGCCTCGCGCGAGACGCGGTAGGGCGTGGCGAAGAAAGCGTCGAGCGCCGCCTCGGTGAAGGCGTCGGCCTGCGGGCCTCGCACCGCGCGCAGCGTAACTTCGCCGGAGGCGCGCGGCGGGGCGGGGAGTTCGAGGCAGGGGCCCTGCGCCGCCCACTCGCCGAGGGGGAGTCTGTCGCCAGCGGCCAGCGCGCGGCCCTCATTCCCGCCGAAGCCGCCCTTGAGATCGGTGGCGCGCGAGCCCAGCACAAGTGGTACGTCGACGCCGCCGGCGAGGGCCAGCACGGCACAGCCGGAGCCGGTGAGCGCCCCGAGCCGCACCCGCGCGCCTTCCGGCACGTCGAGTGCGCGCCAGGCGCCATAGCGCCGCGTCTCGTCCCCGACCGTGACCTCGATGGCGGCCTGCGCCCCTGCGAGCGCCAGCCGCGCCGGCCCGCCGATTACCTCGAAGGTCGGCCCGGATAGGCGGATTTCCAGCCCCGCACACCCGGCCTCATTGCCAACCAGCGCATTGGCGAGCCGCAGCGCCGGTCCGTCCAATGCCCCGCACACCGGCACCCCATAGGCCTGGAAACCATGGCGTCCGAGATCCTGCACGGTCGTCTGCGGGCCGGGCTGGAGGATGTGAAGGCTCGGACTCATGCGGGCGCGCCCTCCACGTCCGGCACGAAGCGTCCCTGCGCGACATCCTCCCGGATCGCGGCATGTTCATCTGCGCCTACCGGCACGAACCGCACCCCGTCGCCGGGCGTGAACAGGGTTGGCGGTGTCCGTGCCGGATCGAAGAAGCGCAGCGGCGTGTTGCCGATGAGGTGCCAGCCGCCGGGCGATTCCACGGGATAGATGCCGCTCATACGCTGGGCTATGGCGACCGAGCCGGGCGGCACCCGCACGCGCGGGCTGGTGCGGCGCGGCAGGTCGAGTGCTTCCGGCAGGTCGCCGAGATAGGCGAAGCCGGGCAGGAAGCCCTGCACATAGACCCGGTAGAGTGTGCCGGCGTGGAGGGCGATCACCTCCGCCGCGCTCAGGCCCGTGGCGGCGGCTACCTCCGTGAGGTCCGGGCCGGCCTCGCCGCCATAGAGCACGGGAATCCGCCAGATGCGCGGGGGAGCCTGTCCCGCCTCGTCCTCCAGTTCCAACGCGCCGATGAACGCCTGGAGCGCCTGCGCGCTCGTGCGAAGAGGGTCGTAATGAACCAGCAGCGAGCGGAAGCTCGGCACGGTTTCCACCAGCCCCTCCGGCCGCGCCTCGGCCAGAAGGGCGGCGGTGCGGTGCACCAGCGCATTGATTGCGGGATCAATGCGGTCGCCGAACTCGACGGCGAAGGCGGTGTCGCCCACAGGCAGAAAGCGCGCGCGGGCGTCGATCCGCCTGGCCGTCATCGCCTGCCCGCCCGCCATACGTGCCCCCATTCCGCGCCCGCGCGTTGCCGCTCTGCAGCAATCATACTAATGTTAGTATGTTTCGACTTGAAATGCATGATTATATAATGTGTTAATGTCAACAGAACCTAGGGTGTCGGGAGGCTTGCCGTGGCGAAGCGCATGAATATCAACGCCGATATGGGCGAAGGCTACGGCCATTACGACATCGGCAATGACGACGCGATCCTGCAGATCGTCAAGAGCGTCAATGTCGCCTGCGGCCTGCATGCGGGCGATGCGACGGTGATGCGCGACGTGTGCCTCAAGGCAAAAGCCAATGGCGTTTCGATTGGCGCCCATCCCGGGTTCAACGACATCTGGGGTTTCGGCCGCCGGCAGATACGCATGAACGCCGACGATCTCGAATATCTCGTCGCCTATCAGCTCGGCGCTCTCGCCGGCATGGCGGCCTATGCCGGCGCCACGGTAACGCATGTGAAGCCGCATGGCGCGCTGAACAATATGTGCGCCGTCGACAGGGATTACGCGCGGGCCATCGCGCGCGCCATCAAGGCGGTGGATCCCTCGCTCTATTATCTCGCGCTCTCCGGCACCGAGATGGAGAAGGCGGCACTCGACATCGGCGTGCCCCTGTCGCGGGAGGCCTTCATCGACCGGCTCTATGAGGACGACGGTAATCTCCGCTCGCGCACCAATGCCGACGCGATGATCCGCGACCCCAAGGTCGCCTCCGAGCGGGTGGTTCGCATGGTGCTCGACGAGGAGATCATCTCGGTGAACGGCAAGAAGATGCCGACCAAATTCGATTCGCTCTGCGTGCATGGCGACGAGCCGACCGCCATCGCGGTGGCGTCCGCCTGCTGCGAGGCGCTGCAGGCGGCAGGCGTCGAGCTTGTCACCCTGCCCGAGATGATGGCGGTCTGAGCCGATGGCTGGAGCGCGAGGCGGGGCGGTTGTTTCCCCGGGCGAGCGCCTCGACGACGAGGCGGCCCTCGCGCTCGCGGATGAGACCGACCTCCTCGCGCTGATGGCGCGGGCGGCGCGGCTGCGCGATGCCGGCTTTGGCAGCACCGTCACCGTCTCGCGAAAAGTCTTTATCCCGCTCACCCAGCTGTGCCGGGATGTCTGCCACTACTGCACCTTCGCCCATCCGCCCCGCAAGGGACAGCGGGCCTTCCTGACCCCGGAGGAGGTGCTGGAGATCGCCCGCGCCGGCGCGCGCATGGGCTGCGACGAGGTGCTGTTCACGCTCGGCGACAAGCCGGAGCAGCGCTATGGCGTGGCGCGGGAGGAACTGGCGGCGCTCGGCCATGCCAGCACGCTCTCCTATCTGCGCGCCATGGCGGCGCTGGTGCTGGAGGAGACCGGGCTGCTGCCGCACCTCAATGCGGGAGTGATGGACGAGGCGGAGCTCGCCAGCCTGCGCGAAGTGTCCGCCTCCCAGGGGCTGATGATCGAGACCACAGCCGAGCGGCTTTCCGCCCGCGGCGGGCCCCATTTCGGCTCACCGGACAAGCTGCCGGCGGCGCGCCTCGCCACGCTGGAGGCGGCGGGGCGGGCGCGGGTGCCGTTCACCACCGGCCTGCTGATCGGCATCGGCGAGACGCGCCGGGAACGCATCGAGGCGCTGCTCGCCATCCGCGCATCGCATGAGCGGCACGGCCATGTGCAGGAAGTCATCATCCAGAATTTCCGCGCCAAGCCCGGCACCCGCATGGCAAACGCGCCGGAGCCCTCGCTGGAGGACCATTTGTGGACGGTGGCGGTGGCGCGCGTCGTGCTCGGTGCCGGCGTCTCGCTACAGGCGCCGCCCAATCTCCAGCCGGAGGGGCTGAAGGCGCTCATCGAGGCCGGCATCAATGATTGGGGCGGGGTCTCGCCGGTGACGCCCGATCACGTTAACCCGGAGGCGCCCTGGCCGGCGCTGGCGGCGCTGGGGGCGGCAACGGCCCAGGCGGGCAAGGCGCTCGCCCCGCGCCTCGCCGCCTATCCCGCCACCATCGCCGCCCGGGCGACATGGCTCGACGCCCGCGTGGCTCCCCTCGTGCTGCGCCGTGCCGACGCGGCGGGGCTGGCGCAGGAGAGCGGCTGGCGGGTGGGGGCGGCGGAGGAGGTCGCGCTCGTGGTCGACTGGCCGGCCGCGCCGGCGCTGGCCGGGCCGGACCGCGCGCTCGATGGCGTTCTCGACCGGGCGTTTGCGGGGCGCGAACTGGGCGAGGCCGACATCGCTAGCCTGTTCGACGCGCGCGGCGACCGGGTGCGCCACGTCTTCGAGGCCGCTGACGCGCTGCGCCGCGAGGCGGTGGGCGACACCGTCTCCTATGTCGTGACGCGCAACATCAACTACACCAATGTTTGCGCTTACAAATGCGGCTTCTGTGCCTTCTCCAAGGGGCGGCAGAACCAGCATCTGCGCGGCAGGGCCTATGAGCTCGACCTCTCCGAAATCCAGCGCCGCACGCGGGAGGCGTGGGAGCGCGGCGCCACCGAAGTGTGCATGCAGGGCGGCATCCACCCGGATTTCTCCGGCGAGACCTACCTTTCCATTCTGCGCGCAGTGAAGCAGGCCGTGCCCGGCATGCATGTCCACGCGTTCTCCGCGCTGGAAGTGCGCCACGGCGCGAAGACGCTCGGCCTTCCGGTGCCGGAATTCCTCCTGCGCCTGAAGGAGGCCGGGCTCGGCTCGCTGCCCGGCACGGCGGCGGAAATTCTCGACGACGAGGTGCGCGCGCTCATCTGCCCGGACAAACTGAACACGGACGAATGGCTGGAGACCGTGGGCGATGCCCATCGCGTGGGGCTCAAGACCACCTCGACCATCATGTTCGGCCATGTCGACAGCTACGCCCACTGGGCGCGCCATATGCTGCGCCTGCGCCGCCTGCAGGGGGAAACCGGCGGCATCACCGAATTCGTGCCGCTGCCTTTCCTGCACATGGAGGCGCCGCTTTACCTCAAGGGCGGCACCCGGCAGGGGCCGAGCCGGCGCGAGGCCTTGCTGATGCACGCGGTGGGGCGGCTCGCTTTGCACCCGCTCATTCCCAACGTGCAGGCCTCATGGGTAAAGCTGGGGGAGGGCGGCATCGTCGATGCGCTGAGGTCCGGCGCCAACGACATTGGCGGCACACTGATGGACGAATCCATCAGCCGGGCCGCCGGCGGCACGCATGGGCAGGAGTTCCCGCCGGACCGGATGGAAGCGGCGATCCGCGCCGCCGGGCGGCTCGCCCGCCAGCGCACAACGCTCTACGCGGACGCGCCCTCGCGCCAGAAGCAGCGCTCCTATGCCGCCGAGGCGCTCAGTCCGCGCGTCGAGCCAGCGGCGGGCAAGTGGGCGAAGCTGGGGAGCCTGACGGCGCTGCGGGGGTAGGGGCCTGGCCCCGTTCGGCCAGGGAGAGATGGGCGTTAATCCGCATTATACCGTCATTCCGGACTTGGCCCGGGTATGACGATGCGTTGGCAGGCGCCGGCGTGCCCTTACTTCCGCAGCAGCGGCAGCACTTCATGGGCGAGCAGGTCCACCTGCTCCTTCTCATAGCGCCACGGCACGAAGACGATCTTCTTCACTCCTGTCGCGATATGGGCGGCGATTTGCTCGGCGCATTCGGTCGGGGTGCCGACGATGGCGCTGTCGAAACTGGAGAGCGAGCCCTTGGACAGGTCCCATTCGGCGTTCAGCCATTCCAGCATCTTCGGCATGCCGGTCTCTCGCGGGCCGACATAGATCGGAAGCTGGTTGAGGCTGTAGAGATCGGCAGGGTCGCGGCCGGCCTCCTGCGCATAGGCGGATATCTTGCCCCACGCCTCGGTGTAGGATTCGGGCGTGTAGAAATAGGTCAGCCAGCCATCGCCCTTTGTGGCGGCACGCTTGAGCACGACATCGACATAGCCGCCGATGAGGATGGGCGGGTGCGGCTTCTGCACGGGCTTGGGGAACATCACCGCTTTTCGCAGGTCCAGTTCGTCCCATTGGCCGCTGACGGAATCCTCGGTCCACAACCGTTTCAGGATGTCGAGGTTGCGGTCCATGATCTTGCCGCGTCGCTCATAGGGGATGCCGACGGCGTCGAATTCCCGCTTGTACCAGCCCACCGCCGCGCCGAGCATCAGGCGCCCGTTCGAGATCAGGTCGATGGTGGAGAGCTGCTTGGCCAGAATGACCGGGTTGCGCAGCGGCAGCACCAGCACGCCGGTGCCGATCTTGATCGTCTTGGTGCGCGCGGCCACGGCGGTGAGCAGGGAGAGCGAATCGAGGATCGGGAAATGCGGGTCGGTGCCGAGCAGGATGTGGTCCCACACCCACAGCGACTCGAAGCCGAGTTCCTCCATCCGCACGCCATAGTCGATCAGCGCGCCCGCATCCGGCAGCTCGGGGAAGCGGGTGAAGTTGCGCATCGCGACGCCGAAGGCCGGTACACTCATGATCGTTTCCACGCTTGCCGATGACGGCCGATCAGGCCGTGTAAAGCTGTTCGGGGTCGAGTTCGCGCAGGATGGCGAGCTCGGTCGGGGTCGGTGCGGGCGTAACCTCGACATCGTCGGGCACGGGCAGCTCGAAGCCGGTATTGGCCTTGATGTCGGCGGCTGACACGCCGGGGTGGAGAGCCACCACCGTCATGGCGCGGCTCTCTGCCTCGAAGCCGAGAATGCCGAGATCCGTCACCACCCGGAACATGCCACCGGCGGGCAGGCCCGCCTGCGCCCGCGTGTCGCCGCCATCGATGAAGCCGGGCGAGGTGATGAAGTCCACCTTCTCCACGAAACGGCGCTTCTCGTGCTTCATGGCAACGATCATGTCGGCTAGCGAGGCTATGTCATTTCCACCGCCGGTGCCGGGAAGACGGATCTTCGGGTTTTCCGCATCGCCGATGAAGGAGGAGTTCAGATTGCCGAAACGGTCGATCTGCGCCCCGCCCATGAAGCCGACATCGACATAGCCGCGCTGCAGCAGCAGCAGCACCTCGGTAATCGACACCAGCATGTTGGCGCGGCGCGAGCAGCGCTGCTCATTGGTGGAGGGCGGCAGCTTGCCCGCTTCCACGAACGGGCCGATCACCCCGCCCTCGAACAGGATAGTGAGGCCCGGCGCATGGGTCTTCTGCGCGAGAATGGCGGCCAGCAGCGGAATGCCGACGCCGGCGAACACGGTCTGCCCTTCCTTGAGCAGGCGCGCGCTCATCACCGCGAGCAGTTCGGAGCCGGTATAGGCCGGGGCTACGGAAAGGCTGATGCGCGCGCGTTCAGTCGTCATAAATGCCACTCCCTCGCCGCTGGGCGTCGAGCAGTTCCGCCATGCCGATGCGGCTGAGATAGTCGGCCCAGTTCTTCGGCTCGTGATAGAAGCGGTCGAGATAGGCCCGTGCCCCCGCATCCGGGTCCTTCGCGGTCATCTGCGCGTAAAGATCCATGTGGCTGTAGAACGGCTCGTAGAGGCCGTAGCACTCGTGCGGCGCGCTGCCGAAGGGCACCTCGACCACGGCGTCGACCGTGAAGAAGCCGATCTTGGTCTGGTCCGGATGCCGGCGGATCTGCTCGTTGGAAACGATCCGCTCGGTGGTGAGGATCACCTTGTTGGCGGCCATCGCCATGTCGATGTCCATGAAGGTCAGCCCGTCGATCTGGGCGTTGCCATAGGCGTCGCAGCGCTGGACATGAATGATCGCCACCTCGGGGTTCAGCGCCGGCACCAGCAGCAGCGTCTCGCCGGTGAAGGGGCACTCCATCGTCCGGGCGCCCTCCGCGCGGTCCAGCACGCCCGAGCCGAGCATGGAGCGCATCGGCATGAAGGGCACGCCCATGGCCCCGGCGCGGTAGCGCAGGCCCATCGCCATGTGGCTCCATTCCTCGAAGCGCGCGCGCTTACTCTCGGTATAGGCGCGCATCACCTTGGAGACGCCCCACACGATGCCCTGGCTGAACCATGAGGTGATGATGTGGCGCGAAACGCCCGAGGCGTAGAGCAGGTCGCCCTCGGTGGAGACGATGGAGCGGGAGACCTCAAGGTCGCGCTTGCCGGCGCGGATCAGCGCCCAGATCATCGCGAACGGCGTGCGCGAGGCGGTGCAGCCACCGATGGCGAGGCTGTCGCCGTCCGCCACCAGCGCCGCGGCGTCCTCCAGCGACATCACCTTGTCGCGCAGGCTGCGGTCGCGCGCGCGGGTCTTTTCGCGCAGGTCGAGATAGGAGGGGGGTGTCACATGACTCTCCTACGCCGCCTGCGCGATGCCGATGTCGCGATTCATGCGGGCGATCAGCTCGTCGAAAATGTCGAGATGGGCGCGAAGCCCGCGCCAAAAGCTCTGGTGGCGGCGCCGCTCGAAATCCTCGACGCTGATGCCCTGCTGCTCGACCCAGGTGTAATAGCCGAGGTTGAACACGCGCTGGCGGTCGCGGTGATCAAGCTCCAGCACATGGTCGGCGCCGGCACCGAGCAGATGCTGGCCGAAAGCCTCGCCGGCGCTGATCTGGTCGAAGCTGCCGCCCTTGCGGGCGAGATGCTGGTCGCGCTCGCTGGCGTAAAGCGCGGCGCCGTCGGTCGCCACGGTGAGGATGACGTCGTCCGCGTCGAGGTCGAGCCGGCGGGCGGTCTTGATGGCGGCCACCACATTGCCGATCCCCGACAGGCCCAGCGAGGCCAGCCCGTCCAGCGTCGCCGCATCTACCCCGCGCCGCTCGGCGAGATAGGCGCGGCCGGCCGGCGTGCCGAACAGCAGTGCAAGATCGTCCGAGGCGGCATCCGAGACGCCGGCGACGATGTCTGTGTTGGTGACATTGTGGATGAGGGGCACATGCTTGTCGCCGATGCCCTGGATGTTGTGCTCGCCGAAGCCGTTATAGAGCAGGGTGGGGCACTCCACCGGCTCCATGGCGACGATCCGGGCGCCGTATTCTTCCTTGAGGTGGTCGCCTGCGCCGAGCGTGCCGGCGGAGCCGGTGCCGGCCACGAAGGCGGCCAGCCGCAGCCCCGGCGCGCCCGCGCGGAGCCCCTGGAACAATGCCCCGGCCGCCGCGCCGGTGACGGCGTAATGGGCGAGGTAGTTCGGAAATTCCGAGAACTGGTTGAGGATGAAATTGCTCTCATCCTTCGCCATCTCGGCGCAGGCGTCGTAGATTTCCTTGACGTTCGACTCGGTGCCCGGCGTGCGCACGATGTCGGCGGGGTCCGTGACCCATTTTTCCAGCCAGTTGAAGCGCTCGGCGCTCATCCCGCCCGGTAGCACCGCGACGCCGTGGCAGCCGAGAATGCGCGAGATGGCGATGCCGCCCCGGCAGTAATTGCCGGTGGAGGGCCACACGGCGCGGTGGTGAGTGGGGTCGAACATGCCGGTGACGAGGCGCGGGGCGAGGCACGCATAGGCCGCCAGCACCTTGTGCGCCTGGATCATCGGGAAATGCCGCCCGAGCATCACCACGATGCGCGCAGGCACGCCGGTGATGGAACTCGGCAGCTCGATATGCGCTGGCACGGGCTTGCCGGCGAGGGTCGCCGCCTCATTGAACCAGTGCAGGCCGAACAGGTTCCGCGCGTCCGGGGCGTGGCTGTCGGCGGCCTCCGCCATGGCGCGCGCGCCGGCGGGCATCGTCCCCGGTGCCGCAAGCTCGGAAAAGCGCGGCAGCACGATGCCACGCCCGCGCAGATGCGCGACCGTGCGCTGATAGGTCGAAGCATCGGTAACGGCGGAGGGCAGATCGAACGGGTTCATGCGTTTCCTGCGAGGCGGCGAGCGATGGTCGGCAACGCGACGAAATCATATGATACTAATGATAGAACCATTGGTCCAAATTATTCTTATATCGCTGTGATTAAATCGACAGGTAAGCCTCACTGACGGTGGGGTCGCGGGCCAGTTCCGCCGAGAGGCCGGAGCGGGCGACACGGCCGTTCTCGACGATGTAGGCGCGGTGCGAGAGCTCGAAGGCGGTCATCACATCCTGCTCGACCAGCAGGATGGTCTGGCCGGCCCTGTTCAATGCCAGCAGCGCCTCGCCCAGATGCTCCACCATGCGCGGCGACAGGCCGAGCGAGAGTTCGTCGATCATCAGAAGGCGCGGGCGCGACATGATTCCGCGCCCGACCGCGCACATCTGCTGCTCGCCCCCCGACAGTGTGGTGGCGTCCTGGCGCTGGCGGTCGCTCAGGATCGGAAACAGCTCGAACACCCAGTCGAGGTCCCGCGCGATCGCCGCCCGGTCGGTGCGCAGATAGGCGCCGAGCATCAGATTGTCGCGCACGGTGAGGCCTCGGAACAGGCGGCGGCCCTCCGGCACATGGGCGAGGCCGGCCTTGAGCACGATATCGGGCCGCGCGCCGCCGATGCTCTCGCCGTTGAAGCGGATCGTGCCCGCCTGCGGAGCGATCTGCCCGGAAATGGTGCGCAGCAGGGTGGTCTTGCCGGCGCCGTTGGAGCCGACCAGGGCAACGATCTCGCCGGGCTGGGCCGCGAGGTCCATGCCCCACAGCACTCGGATCTGGCCATAGCCGGAGGTTACGCCTTCGAGCGCCAGAAGCGGCTCAGCCATGGTTGAGCTCCTTGAGGCGCGCGGCGAATTTGGCGCCGAGATAGGCTTCGATCACCCGCTCGTCGGCGACGATTTCCGCGCTCGGCCCATCGGCGATGAGCTGGCCGTAATGCAGCACCAGCAGGCGCTTCGAGAGCGAGAGGACGACCTTCATCAGGTGCTCGATGATGAGCACCGTGACGCCGCGCTCGGCGATCCTGCGGATGAGGGCGAGGGCGCCGTCGATCTCGGACGAGTTGAGGCCGGCATTGACCTCGTCGAGCATCAGCACTTTCGGATTCATGGCGAGGCTTTTGGCGAGTTCCAGCCGCTTGCGCGCCGCCAGCGCCAGGTTGGCGGCGGGCCGGTCCGCCAGCCCGTCGAGTCCGACGAATTCGAGGCTCTGCATGGCCATGTCGCGCGCATCGCCCAGCGAGCCAGCGCCCGCGCCGAACAGCGCGCCGGCGGTGACGTTCTCCAGCACGGTCATGGCAGGAAAGGGCTGGACGATCTGGAAGGTGCGGGCGAGGCCGCGCCGGGCGGCCTGATAGGGCTTCTGCAGCCCGACATCCTCGCTTTTGAACAGGATGCGGCCGGAAGACCGGCGAAGATTGCCGGTCACGACATTGACCAGCGTGGTCTTGCCCGCCCCGTTCGGCCCGATGAGGCCGACGACTTCGCCCTCGTTCAGCGAGAACGAGACGTCGGTGAGTGCGTTGAGCCCGCCGAACTGCTTGGACACGCCGTCGAGGCACAGGATGGGCTGGATTGTCGGCGTGATCACTTGCCGCCCTCCGCCTTTGCCGAGCCGGTCGCTGCGCGCAGGCGGCGCAGCACGCCGAGGCTGAGAAGCCCGCCGGGCAGGAAGAAGATCAGCAGCACGATGACGACGCCGAGAATGGCGCGGTTCCAGTCGAGGAAGTTCGCCCAGAACAGTTCTTCCAGCAGCACGAACGCCGCCGCGCCAAGAGCGGGGCCGAGGATGGTGCCGGCGCCGCCGAGCAGCGCCATGACGACGACCTTCACCGTCATCACGATCTGGAAGGAATCGGTGGGGTCGATATAGCCGGTCCACGAGGCATAGGCCGCGCCCGCGGTGGCGCAGAACATGGCGGAGAGCGTGTAGGCCGCGATTTTGTAGGCGGTGGTGTTGATGCCCACCATGGCGGCGGCATCCTCGTTCTGGTGGATGCAGCGCAGGCCGAAGCCGAGGCGCGAACGGTCCACGAGGATCGTGGCGATGAGGCTGGCGAGGAGGATGCCGAGCATCACGAACAGGAAGAAGCGCATCAACTGCTCGGGCGGCCAGGCCATCAGCGGCAGGTTCAACCCGTCGCCGCCCCCGGTCAGGCTCGACCAGGAGGAGACCACCAGCCGGCACAATTCGACCACGGCGATGGAGCCGATGGCGAAGTAATGGCCGCGCAGCCGCAGGATGATGCCGCCCAGCAGCGCGGCGAAGCCGGCCACCGTCACCGTCGCGATGGCCCAGGCGAGGCCCATCGGAATGCCGTTGCGCTGGCAGATCGCCCCGACATAGGCGCCGAGGCCGAAAAAGGCGGCGGTGGAGAAGGAGGGATAGCCGGTGAAGCCGCCGATGAAGTTCCACGACGTGGCGAGCGCGCCATACATGGCGACGATGGCCGCCGTCCGCACCACGTAATTATCGGCATAGAGCGGCGTGGTAGCGAGTATCAGCAGGCCGGCAACCATCGCTGCGTAAAGGGGAAATCCGCTTCTCATTCGTACCCCCTCACGCCGACGAGGCCGGTGGGCCGGGTAAGTAGCAGCACCAGCATCAGCACGAAGCCGGCGGTGATCGCCTGCTGCGGACCGAACCAGTGCCCGGCGAAGCTCTCCACCAGCCCCAGCACCAGCCCGCCAACCAGCGCGCCCGGCACCGAACCGAGCCCGCCCACCACGCAGACCACGAACGCCTTGCCGAGCCAGATGCCGGTGACGTTGGTGGTGATCGGGAACACGGTGGCGAACACCACGCCCGCCACGCCCGCCATCAGCGCGCCGATGCCGAAGGTGATGGCGTAGATGCGGTCGGTGCGGATGCCCATCAGTTCGGCGGCGGAGCGGTCCATCCTCACGGCGACAATGGCCCGGCCGATGGTGGAGCCGCGCATCACCGCATAAAGCAGCAGCGTCATCGCCAGAGCGAGGCCGGTGCCGATGAGCCGGTCCACCGGCAGCACGACGGAGCCCAGATGCACCGCGCCGAGATCGAGCGTGATCCGGCGCGGCGTGGCGGTGAACCAGTAGGTCATCGCGTTGTAGAGGATCATGTCGAGGCCGAAGGTCAGCGTCAGCGTCGTCAGGACAGGCGCGCTGACCACCCGGTTGATCACCAGCTTCTGCAGCGTAAAGCCGAGCGCGAACATGAGCGCCGCCACGATCGGCAGCATCACCACGGGATGGATGCCGTAGAGATGCCAGGCGAAGAAGGTGAGGTAGCCGCCGAGGATGATGAAGGAGCCGTGGAGCATGTTGATGACGTTCAACACGCCCCAGACCAGCGAGAAGCCGACCGCCAGGCAGGCATAGAGCGCACCGAGCATCAGTCCGTTCGAAAGGATCTGCAGGTAGATCGCCATGTCGCCCCTGTCGCTGGCCCGCCGTCGCAACCAGTGGGACGGCCGCGAGACTGAAGAAGGGCGCGCGCCGGGCGGGCCGGCGCGCGTGGGGGATGCGTGCCCGTCAGGGCATGGCGATCATGTCGGCGTTCTTGATCGCGGCGGGGGCGAGCACCTTGATGGCCCCGTCCTGCACCTGGATGATCGGCAGTTCGCGGGAAAGGTTCATGCCGTTGGGGCCGAACTTGATCGGGCCGTAGAAGGTCTGGATGTCGGTTGCCGCGATGGCGTCGCGCACCTTGGCTTTGTCGAGCGAGCCGGCGCGGGCGAGCGCATCGACGATCACTTCGCCGGCCGCGGCGCAGGACCCATGAACATAGTCCGGGTCGCCCTTGGTGCGGGCCTTGAAGTCCTCGTAGAAGGCGGCGGTGGTCGGCCACACGCCCTGGCCTTCATAGGTGGTGAGATGGTGCCACCAGCTCGACGAGGAAATGCCGTTGGCCAACGGGCCGAGGCCCTGGGTGAATTCCGTGTAGGACGGGCCCGTGACCATGGTGACAATCGGCGCGGTGATGCCGAGGTCCTGCATCTGCTTGCGCGCGAGGATGAGGTCCTGCGTGTAGCCGGTGATGTAGATCCAGTCCGGCTTGGCGGCCTTGATGGAAGACAGCGCGGCAGCATGGTCCATGGTGCCGACCGGGTAGAGCTCCTTGTAGGCGACCGTCAGCCCGCCGGCCTCGGCCGCCTTGGCGATGCCTTCCGCCATGGATTTGGGGAACACGTCGTCACGGCCGAGCACGGCGATCGACTTCGTTTCGGGGAACTTCTCCTTGAAGAATTTCACCATCGCGGTGGTCATGCCGCCATTGGGCGAGAGGGTGCCGAACAGATATTTCAGCGTCTGGTCGTAGACGCTCTCGGAGGAAGCGACGCAGGCGATGGTCGGCACCTGGTAGCGCTCGCCGACGCCGGCGACGATCTTGGTGTGGCCCGAGCCGAAGGGCGAGAACAGGAACTGCACCTTGTCGTCATTGATAAGCTTTTCGGCAAGCTGGGAGGCCCGCTGGCCCTCCGACTGGTAGTCATATTCGATCAGCTCGACCTTGAGCTTCTTATCGCCGACCTGGATGCCGCCGGCGGCGTTGATCTTCTCGACCCACATTTTCCAGACGACATCCTGCTTGTGGCCTTCGTCGGCGAGGCCGCCGGTGAGGGCGAGCGGAGCGCCGATCTTGATCGTCTCCTGCGCCATGGCGGGGGCCGCCAGCGCAGCGGCAAGCAGGCCGGTGGCGACGCCGCCTGCCAGAAGGCTGGCGCGTGCGGAACGAAGGATACCGTGTGCGAACATGCGATTCTTCCCTGTGCTGGAAACGCCAAACTGTCGCTGCGGCCCCTGCCCGGCGGGGCCTTCGTGTCGCGCGCCCCCGACGTCGGGCGGGTCAGCGCCGAGGCCGGATGGTATGGTGTGCTATGTAACAATACCATTCAAGGCGATTTGCTCAATATTTAATGATCTTGCCGGGTGAGTTAATTTTGAGCAATCGGGGATGAACAAGGCGGCATTCGGCCCTCCGCCACCCGTTTTCCTCGCTGCGGGGCGCGCGCAGGCGCGTCGGGACCGGGCGGGGAAAGGCTTGGCACAGGCGTTGCTAGTTTGCAGCCGACGCCTGGTGCCCGGCGTCCCTATCGCCGCCCGCGGTCAGGCGGGGCGAGGCGGGAGCTTTGGTTCTTGCGCGCGGGCTCATGGAGCCTGGCGCAAGGCTGTTGATGTAGGTGGCATATGGAACTGACCGGCGCGCAACGTATCGAGGCTCCCCGCGAGGCGGTGTGGCGGGCCCTCAACGACCCTGACATCCTGCGGCAATGCATTCCCGGCTGCCAGGAACTGGCACAAGATTCGGCAACCGCCTTCACCGCGCGGGTCGTTCTCAAGATCGGGCCGGTGAAGGCCAGCTTTTCCGGCGCGGTGACGCTGTCCGATCTCGATCCGCCCCGTCGCTACCGCATCACCGGCGAGGGGCAGGGCGGCGTCGCCGGCTTCGCCAAGGGCGGCGCCGATGTCTGGCTGGAGCCCGAGGCGGACGGCGCCACGCTCCTGACCTATGCCGCGCAGGCCATGGTCGGCGGCAAGATCGCCCAGCTGGGGGCGCGGCTGATCGACAGCACCTCCCGCAAGCTGGCGGGCGAGTTCTTCAGCGCCTTCGCGCAGATCGTCGCCCCGCAACCGATCCCCGCGCCGCCCCTGCCCAGCGAGGCGGCGCCGTGATCGCCCCCGAACCGCCAGCGCCGCCGCAACACGGGAGTAGCGCAATGCAGCCGAATGCGTTCGACGATGCCTCGTTTCCATACTCTCCAGCGCGCGCCCTTTCGCTGACCGTGAACGGCAGCGCTGTCTCCGTCACCGCCGATGTGCGAACCTTGCTGGTGCAGTTGCTGCGCGACGACTTGCGGCTCACCGGAACCCATGTCGGCTGCGACACCAGCCAGTGCGGCGCCTGCACCGTCCATGTCGATGGCGAGGCGGTCAAAGCCTGCGCCGTGCTCGCCGTGCAGGCCGAGGGGTGCGCGGTGCTCACCATCGAGGGAGTAGCTACGGGGGAGAAATTGCACCCGATGCAAGAAGCCTTTCGCGAGCATCATGGCCTGCAATGCGGCTTCTGCACCCCGGGCATGATCCTTTCCGCCATGGACATGGTCCGCCGCCACGGTCCCGTTCTCGACGAGACGACGGTGCGCGCTGAGCTGGAGGGCAATATCTGCCGCTGCACCGGCTACCACAACATCGTCACGGCCATCGTTGCCGGTGCCCGGGCCATGGGGGCCGCCCCTGCTCATGGGGTGGACTAGGAGCGCGCCATGTTCGCCTTCACCTATCACCGCCCGGACACGGTCACGGCGGCCGTCGATCTGCTCCGCGCCCATGAGGAGGCCAAGCCGCTCGCCGGCGGCCAGACGCTGATCGCCACGCTGAAGCAGCGGCTCGCCGCGCCGAGCGACCTTGTCGACCTATCCGGCCTGCCGGCGCTGCGCGCCATTACCCTCGCGGACGGACGCCTGATCATCGGCGCCATAGCCCGCCATGCCGATGTCGAGGCCTCGCCGACGGTGCGCGAGAGCCTGCCCGCGCTGGCGGCGCTGGCCGGGCTGATCGGCGATCCGGCGGTGCGCAATCGCGGCACGCTGGGCGGCTCGATCGCCAATAACGACCCTTCCGCCGATTATCCCGCCGCGTGCCTGGCGCTCGCCGCCACCATCGTCACGGACCGCCGAGAAATCGCAGCGGCCGATTTTTTCACCGGCCTGTTCGAAACTGCGCTGGAGCCGGACGAGATCGTGGTTCAGGTCTCGTTTCCGCTCGGCGGGGAGGGGGCCTATGAGAAGTTCCGCAACCCCGCCTCGCGCTACGCCATGGCGGGCGTGTTCGTCTGGCGCGGAGACGCTTCGTTGGGTGAAACCGGCGTGCGCGTCGCCGTGACCGGCGCCGGGCAGGGCGGCGTTTTCCGCTGGAGCGAGGCCGAGGCGGCGCTCGCCGGCGCCTTCAATCCTGCGGCGCTGGAGAGCCTTGGCCTGCCGGCGGACGAGATGATCGCGGATATCCATGGTGGCGGCGCCTATCGCGCCCATCTGGTCCGCGAAATGGCCCGTCGGGCGGTGGCGCGATTGATGGCGGCCGCCGCGTAACCGGCGCCGCCTCGGCAAACGCCGTTGCCGGATGCGCGATCCGAATATCGGCCGGCCGTCTAGATCGAACCGACATTCACCGCATCCAGATCATGGAAGCGGCGATGTGAACGAAGGCGAGATAGTGTTTGGCCAGCCTGTCGAACCGTGTGGCGACGCGGCGGAAGTGTTTGCGCTTGTTGAAGCAACGCTCGATGTGGTTGCGTAGTTTGTAGATGAGCGGGTTGTGCGGGATTGGAGTCTTGCGTGAGCGGGTCGAGGGGATGACGGCCTCGAATCCGATGCTGGCCAGATGGGCACTGAGGCTGTTGGCGTCATAGGCTCGGTCAGCGAGGACCGCCTCGGGAACGCCCCACAGCCGGATCGAGCAGACCTCCGCCAAAGCGCAGACCTATGAATCACGCATCAGGCGGCCCGTGAATCCCTGAATTTCGATTGGACCTAGCCGCAGGTCCGCAGGGCGGCGTCGACATCGTGGCGCGCGGGCAAGGCGCCATAGGAGTCGACCGGGACGATCAGCGCCTTCGGCAAGGGCGCCTGCACCAGCGGCTGAAGCACCAGATCATGGAACACGGCGGGCGCAGACCGACGCGATAGGAGGTATTTTGATAGGGGCAAAAGGCCTTCAGGATAGTGCGCCCGTCGCCGATGCCGATACGGGTGCGCCCGCGCGCGGATGCCCGCAAGGTCGCGACGCTGGCTACCCCTGTCCCGTCCACGCCGCCTTAGAACCGACCGCGGGGCAGAGCCCGGGTTGACGCCGGAGCCTTCAAATAATATCCATACGGTCGGTTATTATTCGCGAGGGGATATGGGTAGACGAAGGACCATCGATCGAGGCCATCTCCTGGATTGTGCCGAACAGGTCATCGTGCGGTGCGGGGCCGCTAATCTCACGCTTGAGGCCGTGGCCATCGAGGCCGGCATCAGCAAGGCCAGCGTGATCTATGACTACAAGACCAAGAAAGCGTTGATCCGCGCTCTCGTCGAGCGCCGCGTGGCCGCTGAAGAACACCACGTCCAGCAGGCCGTTGACAGTTTCGCCGGGGCGCCTAATGCCAAGATCCTCGGCTACGTCGCTGCTGCTACCCGAACCTTTTCGGACGAGGAGCGGGCCGTCGGTCTCAACCTCTGTGCGGCCCTCGCGCAGGATGATGCTATCCGGGAGCCGGTCAAGAAATCCATTCTCTCGACCCTCGAAGAGATCGAAAGCGGCTCTACCCACCCGGATGGAGCGCGGCTGGCCTTCCTTGCCCTGCAGGGGATCATGCTGCTCGACTGGCTGAACCTGCACCAGTTCGAGCCCGGCGAGCGTGACAAGATCGTTCGCCAGATCGGTTGGCTGGCCGAGCGACCTCCCATCCCGCCGTCCATTTCCGATAGCGCCTCGTCAATTGACCTCAAGCCCGTTTGATCGCCATGATGTTCAAGACTTCCTCGTCCTCCCGCCTCCTGCTGATCGGCGCTCTAGCGAGCGCGGCACTCGGGATTTCCCAGCCAGCGCGTGCGCAGGGAGGCGAGCAGCCTCCGGTCGCACTCGGCGTGATCACCGCGCAGGCGGAGGACATTCCCGTCGTAACTAACCTGCCCGGCCGCATCGCGCCGACCCGCATCGCCGAGGTGCGCCCGCGCGTGTCGGGCATCGTCGTCGAACGGGTTTTCGAGCAGGGAAGCTTGGTGAAGCAGGGCGACGTGCTTTACCGGATCGACCCGGCCCCTTTCCGCCTGCGCGTCCAGAGCGCTCAGGCGACGCTAAAGCGTGCTGAGGCCACCCGCCTTCAGGCAAGCCAGCAGGCCGATCGCGTTTCCGAGTTGCGCACCCGCAACGTCGCGAGCGCGCAGCAATCCGACAATGCGGTCGCAACCCTCGCGCAGGCCGATGCGGACGTCGCCATCGCTCAGGCTAGCCTCGCTACCGCAGAGCTCGATCTGCAATATTCTGAGGTGAAGGCCCCCATCAGCGGGCGTATTGGGCGCGCATTGATTACCGAAGGCGCGCTTGTCGGCACTGGTGCGGCCGATGTGCTGGCGACCATTCATCAACTTGATCCTGTCTACGCCGACTTCACCCAGTCGGCAGGCGACCTCCTGGCTCTTCGCCGTGCGCTCAAGGTTGGCGCGCTCACCGGGCCCGATGCCGGTACGGCGACGGTACGCCTGTTGTTCGACGATGGCAGCGCCTACCCCCATGCCGGGCAGTTGCTGTTCTCGGAAGCGACCGTCGACGCAACGACGGGTCAGGTTACGCTGCGCGGGCAGTTCCCTAATGCGGAGGGTGATCTGCTGCCGGGCATGTATGTGCGCGTCGCGCTTGAACAGGGGGTGCAACAGGGCGCGATCGCCGTTCCCCAACAGTCGATCCAGCGCGACGGAAGCGGATTGCCGCAGGTCTATGTCCTGAAAGAGGATGGCACCGCCGAGCTACGCGTCGTTCGTGCTGGGCGCTCCTATGATAACCGGCAGGTGATCGAGGAAGGCCTCAAGCCTGGCGAGCAGGTAGTGGTCGACGGCTTCCAGAAAATGCGCCCCGGCGCCAAATTCACTGGCGTGCCGTGGAAGCCTATTTCCGCGCCCCAGAATGCCGGCACGGAGGACTGATCGTGGTCGGGTTCTTTATCGGGCGGCCCATCTTCGCATGGGTCGTGGCCATCTTCATCATGCTCGGCGGGATTATCGCGATCCCCATGCTGCCCATCGCGCAGTATCCCAATGTTGCGCCGCCGCAGATCAGCATCAGTACGACTTATCCGGGCGCCTCGCCGGAGGCGATTTACCAGAGCGTCACACGCCCCATCGAGGAGGAGTTGAACGGCGTTCCCGGGTTGCTCTATTTCGAGTCCACCTCCGAGGCTAATGGCAACATCAGTGTAGATGTCACTTTCGCCCCGGGTAGCGATATTGGCGAGGCGCAGGTAGAGGTACAAAATCGCCTCAGCCGCGTCGAACCGCGTCTGCCGCGCGCGGTGACCCAACAGGGCATCCGTGTCGAGCAGGCGAGCGCCGGCTTTCTTCAGCTGGTGACCCTGACCTCCGAGGACGGGGCAGTCGATGTTGTCGGACTTGGCGATTATCTCAGCCGAAACGTGCTGGGCGAGATCCGGCGTGTGCCGGGTGTTGGCAGCGCACAGCTCTTCGCCACCCAGCGTTCCATGCGGATCTGGATGGACGCCGACAAGATGCTCGGCCTCAGCCTCACCCCCGCCGACGTGATGGGCGCCGTAGAGGCGCAGAATGCGCAGGTCGCGGCCGGACGCATCGGGGCGCAGCCCAACCCGATCGACCAGCAGCTTTCCGCAACCGTTCTCGTGCGCGGCCAGCTCACCTCGCCGGAAGAATTCGGCGCGATCGTGCTGCGCGCCAATACGGACGGCTCCTCCGTGCGTCTGCGCGACGTCGCACGGGTCGAGGTCGGCGGTGAATCGTACAACTTCTCCACCCGGCTCAACGGTCTGCCGAGCGCGGCGGTTGGCGTACAACTAACGCCTAGCGGCAATGCGCTGGCAACAGCAACGGCGGTGAAGGCGAAGATGGAGGAGCTTTCGCAGTTCTTCCCGCCAGGGCTCAAATACGAGATCCCCTATGACACCTCGCCCTTCGTGGCAGTTTCAATCGAGAAGGTGATCCATACGCTTCTTGAGGCGATGGCACTCGTATTCGCAGTGATGTTCCTATTCCTGCAGAATTTCCGCTACACCGTTATCCCGACGCTGGTGGTGCCGGTCGCGCTGCTTGGCACCTGCGCGGTTATGTTCATCTCCGGCTTCTCCATCAATGTGCTGACCATGTTTGCCATGGTGCTGGCGATTGGCATTCTCGTCGACGACGCCATCGTCGTGGTGGAGAACGTCGAACGCATCATGACGGAGGAGGGGCTGCCGCCCCGCGAAGCCACGCGCAAGGCGATGGGGCAGATTACCGGCGCTATCGTCGGCATTACGCTTGTGCTGACCGCGGTGTTCGTGCCGATGGCATTTTTCCCCGGCGCGGTCGGCATCATCTACCAGCAGTTCAGCCTGACCATGGTGGTCTCGATCCTGTTCTCGGGATTCCTCGCGCTTACGCTGACCCCGGCTCTGTGCGCGACCTTCCTGAAGCCGATCCCGAAAGGGCATCATCATCAGGAAAAGAAGGGTTTCTTCGGCTGGTTCAACCGGACCTTCGACAAGGTGACGGCGCGCTACACCGGCGCGGTATCGGTGATCACCAGCCGTCCCGGCCGCTATATGGCGATCTATCTCGTGCTGATCGCGGCCCTCGGTTGGGGCTTCATGCGGCTGCCTTCGGCATTCCTGCCGGGCGAAGATCAGGGCTATCTTCTGGTCGACGTTCAGGCCCCGGCCGAGGCAAGCGCCAACCGTACGCTCGAAATCGTCAAGCAGATCGAGCAGTTCGCCATAGCCGAACCCGCCGTGGCACGTGTTGTCGGCATCTCGGGCTTCAGCTTCGCGGGAGGAGGCGATAACGCGGCGCTGATGTTCATCACGCTGAAGGACTGGAGCGAGCGCGGGCCCGAGGATTCGGCCGATGCGATCTCCGCACGCATCAACGGCAAGATGATGCAGCTGCGCGACGCGCAGACCTTTGCGCTGTCGCCGCCGCCCATCTCCGGGCTCGGCAACTCGTCCGGATTCACCTTCCGGCTGCAGGACCGCTCGGGTGCGGGCCAGCAGGCGCTCTCCGCCGCGCGCGACCAGTTGCTCACTGCCGCGACCCAGAGCCCGACGCTGGCGGGAGTGCGCGTCGAGGGACTGGCGGATTCCGCGCAGGTGAACCTCATCATCGACCGTGAGAAGGCTAACACGTTCGGCGTGACCTTCGCCGACATCAACTCGACCCTCTCGGCCAATCTCGGCTCGGCCTATGTCAACGACTTCCCCAATGCGGGACGTATGCAGCGAGTGACGGTACAGGCGGAGGCGGGCCAGCGCATGCAGGCGGCGGACCTTCTCCGCCTCAACGCCCGCAACGTGCATGGCGGCATGGTGCCATTCTCGGCCTTCGCCTCGCTCGAATGGAGCAAGGGTCCGGTCCAGGTAGTGGGCTATAATGGCTATCCCGCCATGCGCATCTCCGGCCAAGCCGCGCCGGGCTTCTCCTCGGGGGATGCGATCACGGAGATGCAGCGCCTCGCGCAGGAGCTGCCGCAGGGCTTCGGCTATGAATGGACCGGCCAGTCGCTCCAGGAGATCCAGTCCGGTTCGCAGGCGCCGTTCCTGATGGCGTTGAGTATCCTCCTGGTCTTCCTGCTGCTCGCCGCTCTCTACGAGAGCTGGGCGATCCCCCTCGCGGTGATGCTGGTGGTGCCGCTCGGCGTCATCGGCTCGGTCGCTGCGGTGACGCTGCGAGGCATGCCGAACGACGTGTACTTCATGGTCGGTCTGATCGCGATCATCGGCCTGTCGGCCAAGAACGCGATCCTGATCATTGAGTTCGCGAAGGACCTGCGGGCGCACGGCATGGGGCTGCGCGAGGCGACCATCGAGGCGGCGAAGCTGCGCTTCCGGCCGATCCTCATGACCTCGCTCGCCTTCACCCTCGGCGTGGTGCCGCTCGCGATCGCCAGCGGGGCAAGCGCGGCGAGCCAGAATGCCATCGGCACCGGCGTGCTGGGGGGCATGATCTCCGCGACGGTTCTGGCGATCTTCTTCGTACCGGCCTTCTTCGTGTTCGTGATGAGCCTGCTCGACAAGCGGAAGAAAACCGAACCGGGAGTTCGAGATGGAGCTCTCGAGAACTGACGTCGTGAAACGCTGCCAGGCGATGGCTCCTGAAGGCGTCCCGCAGCACTGACGTGACGCCCTTTTCTCCTCCGGCTTTGGCAAAGAGCCGGAGGATTGATTTGTGCCCTCGGGCGGTCACGGTTTCCAGTGCCACTACCGTGGCGAACTCGGCGGGTGATCGATGGCCGAGGGCGCAATGGGGTAGGCTCAGGTTGTCGTCCTCCTTCCATGAGCCGATGGCAGGCACGCGCCTGACCCAGGCTTGAGCACAGGACCCGGATCCCGACCATTTCCGATCTCTCGATCACCAGTCCGGGTGGCGGGCCGGCATATGTCTGATTGCGATGACGCCGCGCTCCGACGGCGCTCCGATCCCTGTGCGAATGGCAGCTATTCGTCGTCCGTGCGCATGAAATCCACGCGCCTCGTTCGGCGTCGAATTTCCCGAAGTCTCTGACGTGCCGGACTGGCGGGCGTTCGATCTGCCGGAAATCATCCGCAGCAAATAGGCGCCGCACGCCATCGGCGTTTCTGCGGCAGACTATCGCAGCAGGAAAAAATCTGCCGTTATACTGCGATAGCGGACTGGAACCGGGAGTAGCCTTCCATGCGAGCCGTGATGTTGCGTCTTTTGCCTGCCATTCTAGGTCTAGCCGCCATCCTCTGCCTGATGCAGCCGGCGGCCGCGAAGGACTATCTCTGCCATCAGCAATTCGCCCTGTGCACCTCGGCGCCCTGCATCCCGCAGCCGGGCAACCCCGACATCTCGATCTGCGTCTGCGATGTCCAGGAAGGTCCGAATCTCGCGACGGTCGCCTGCGACACGGTCAAGCCGAGCACGGACGCGGAGGGCATTCGCACCGTCTATTCGCAGTTCGCGCTGACCCAGTTCGAGCAGGGCAAGAAGGGGCTGAAATGCGAGAGCGGCACGCCCTGGTCGCAGTGCCTCAACAAGATTTGCACGGTCGATCCCGCCAACCCCGACAAGGCGATCTGCGCGTGCGACGTGGTCCGCACGGGCGACTGGCAGACCGCTGGCGGCGATTGCGACGCCGCCACCTGCAAGACGGCGTATTGGTCGGGCGCCCTCCTCGCCGATTCCAGGAGCAACGCCGATTTCATGATGGATCAGCTCAAGATCACCAAGTCGCCCGCCGAGGCCTGCCCGGTTCCCAAACAGTAACCGGATCGCCGACGCCATTTGACGACGGCAATCAAAAGGAGCGGCCATGCGCAAGATCGCGCTCGAAGAGCATTTCACCACGCCGGAGCTTGCCGGAAGCTACGTGGCAAGGCCGACGCAGAGCGACACGCTCTTTGCCGATGTGGAACGTCGTCTAGCCGACTTCGACGAGTTGCGGCTCGAAATGATGGACAAGGCCGGCATAGAACTGATGGTGCTTTCCGTCACTACGCCGGGGGTTCAGGGCGTCCGCGATACAAAGGAGGCCATCCGGCTTGCGCGCGGCGCCAATGATTTCCTCGCGCGAGAGGTGCAGAAGCGGCCGGATCGCTACGCCGGCTTCGCCCATCTCGCCCTGCACGACGCCGAGGCCGCTGCGGCCGAGCTCGAACGGGCCGTCCGGGAACTCGGTTTTCGAGGAGCGCTCATCAACGGCCAGACCAAAGGGCATTATCTCGACGAGGACCGCTATCTGCCTTTCTGGGAGCGTGTCGAGGAACTGAATGTCCCGGTCTATCTGCATCCCGGCGCCATGGCCGACCAGCCCGCGATGTTTGCCCATCGCCCCGAAATCGGTGGTCCCATCTGGGCCTGGACGGCGGAAACCGCGGCCCATGCGTTGCGGCTCGTCTTCGGGGGCACGCTCACCCGCTTTCCCGGGGTGAAGATCATTCTCGGCCATATGGGCGAGACGCTGCCGTTTTTGCTCTGGCGCCTCGACAGCCGGCGGGAGTTCGACCTCGGCGAGAAACTCGCGGCCGACGCCCTTCCTTCCGCGATCATCAAGCGGAACATCGCCGTCACCACCTCGGGGGTATGCGACCCGGGAGCGCTGATCGCGACGCTTCAGGCGTTAGGCGACGACAATGTGATGTTCTCGGTCGACTACCCCTATGAGGATCCGCAGCTCGCCTGCGATTTCATCGAATCCGCGCCGATCGGTGCCGACGTCCGCGCCAAGGTTTGCCACGGCAATGCCGAACGGCTGCTGCGCCTCTAGATTGGCGCGGGCAAAACTCGATCGACATGAACCCGTTTCAGGGGCGCATGCCGCAATGGACGGAAGCTCTCGAACTCACGAGTGCGAACGTGGAGCAGATGTGGAAGCCGGGGCGGCGCCTACACCGGCAAGGCGGCAACGGAGTGGACGGGCCGCGCAACGGCAGCCCCTAGCCAGTGAGAGGTTGTTCGCGCACCGAACGCCATTGCCAAGGTCTCCAGAAGGTGGCTTGCCGAACGGGCTGCAGACGGATCGGTAAAGCTGTAGTCGCTCCCGGCGAATGGATATACCATTGGGAGACGAACATCCTGGCAAGAGGTTATCGCGCCACTCGCGACCATCGCAATCGCCTGCCCGTCTCCCCGATGGGCACAGAGTCCCGATACCATGAGCGATCGTGCTGTTCCGGAAGGCGAAGATGCGCCCGGCCTCACCATGAGCGCCGGGCTTTATCGGCTGCGGCGCGTGTCGACGACTGATTTCGATCCCGGTGACCGGTTCGATGCCTGGCGCGAAACTGCCTACAGCATCGCCGACCTTGAGGTGCCGGATGCTGGTGAGGCAGAACTATTCGGCACCAAATATGCCGTGCGCGGCACCATAGGGAATTTTGCCAGCCATGCGGGATCGGTGCACCGCACCATCATCACTCCGGCAGCGCGGCTCAGCGGCGCCCTCGATGCCATCATCATCTCGCTGATGGCGGAGGGCAGCGTCGGGCTGGAAAGTCCCGGCGGCGAGCAACCGATCACGCCAACCGGCCGCCTGGTCGCCTATGATGCCACGAAGGCGATGCGTTACCACTGGAGCGTCGGCAAGGAAATCTACGTCGTTCTTCCCCGGATCAAGGCGCTGGAAGCCTTCGGCGGCGAGTTGCCCGGCATCGTGCAGCCCCTCGACACCATCCCTCTCGGGGTGATGGTGCGGGACCATATGGCAGCGCTGGACCTGCACGCGGAGCATCTCGACGTCAAGGAAATGGCGGTTGCGCTCGACGCGCTGCACACATTGGCGCTGCTTCTGCTCCAGCGCATCGGACGCGGACTCGGCGACCGGGAAGAGCCGGATCCAAATGCGCTTTTCCTCGCCGCCAAGCGCTATATTCACGCGAATTACAATGTAGTCGACCTGTCGCCGGATGCGATCGCCCGTGCGGTCGGCTGCTCGCGAGCGACGCTCTACCGGGCCTTCACGCATAATGGCGCGACCATCATGGACACGGTCCGCGACATCCGGCTCTCCATGTCACGCAGGCTGATCGAGGCCGGCACGGGGCGCAGCATATCGGTCATCGCCTATGATTGCGGCTTCAAGGACGCCTCATCGTTCGGAAAGCAGTTTCGTAGCCGGTTTGGCGTCTCACCGAGGGCTTGGCGCCACCAGTTCGGCTGAGCACGGCCGGCGGCACTTAATCATTTGCAAATACGTGTCACGTCAAAGCACATCGACGGTACGAACCAGAGCTTCTTCCGGCTCGCAGGCTCAAGCAAAACCGTTCTGGCGTCTCAACATTGGTTGTTTCGTATCAGTGGGATTTACACCGTCAGAAAGCTGTTGCGCTGCCGACTGAGGGCATGCTTCTCCACTCGCAAGAGGTTATGGGATGGGGGTAAGCGTCAAAGGCTTGGCTCCGCCCAATGCGCTGGAGGATGCTGACTATGGCGGCTGTTGCGACGTCCTCAATGACAAAACCGCGCTTGGGAACGCAACTGCTGGGAGCGACAGCGCTCGCGATGCTGTCCCCGCGTTACATGCCAGCTCTCTTTGTCGGGATGGGCGTCGCGTTGCTGACAAGCCCCGCTTATGCCGCCAACTTCAACGTCGCCAATGATTCCGACCTTCGGAGCGCGATCAGCAGCGCCGGCAACGGCGACACCATCACCTTTACCGGCAACATCACGCTTGGCAGCAACCTGCCGAACGTCACAACGAACGTCACCTTCATCGGCGGCAACCACACTCTCTCGGGCGATAACCAGTACCGTGGTCTGTTCGTGCAATCCGGGACAGTTGCGATCAGCAATCTCACCATCACGGGCGCGCTCGCCCAGGGCGGTAGCGGCGGTAGCGGCTATCTGGGCGGAGGCGGGGGCGGGGGCGCCGGACTTGGCGGCGCGCTGTTCGTCGCCAATGGCGCGCATGTGACAGTCGACAATGTCAGTCTGCAGAGTAGCGCAGCGCGCGGTGGTGCGGGTGGCGACGGCACCGGCAGCGGAGTTGTCGCCACCAGCGGGGGCGGCGGCGGTTATTGGCCGACCGGCGCCAATGGCGGCGACGCCGGTCCTTTCTCAAGTGGAGGCGGGGGAACAGGCGGGGGCGGCGACGGCTCCGACGGCGGCAATGGCGTCAATGGCGGGTTCGGCGGCGGTGGCGGCGGTTCAGGCTCGGCTTATGGCGGCAGTGGCGGTTTCGGTGGCGGTGGTGGCGGTGGTGACGGCAGCACCATGATCTCCGGCGGGTTCCTGGCAGGCAAGGGAGGCTCCGGCGGACCTACCGGCGGCGGCGGTGGCGGTGGCGGCGGTATGGGCGGCGCGATCTTTGTTCAGGACGGCGGTACCCTCGCCGTAAACGGCCCTCTCAACGTTTCCGGCAACGCCGTTTCCGGCGGTGCCGGGGGCAGCGGTCTCGGCCGGGGCGAGGCGGGTGGATCGAGCGGGACGGCGATGTTCCTTGCGGGAAACGGTTCGCTCGTTATCACGCCCGGAGATGGCCAGACCGTCAACATATCCGACGCCATCGCCGATCAGACAGGTGTCGGTGGCACAGGAGGCGATGCCGGCAGCTGGTCCCTCGTGAAGAACGGCGCCGGCACGCTGTCTCTGACCGGGGCGAACAACTATAGCGGCGGCACCACCGTCAACAGCGGCGTGCTGCACGGCAACAGCCTCGGAATCCAGGGTAGCATTCTGAACAACGCTCAGGTCATTTTCGATCAGAGCGCCAGCGGCATCTATGCCGGCAACATGACGGGGACAGGTACCCTCATCAAGACCGGCACGGGCAACCTCACGCTCGAAGGAACCAACACGCAGACAGGCGGCACGCGGGTCGAGAACGGGGTGCTGTTCTTCCGCGACGATGCGAGCCTCGGCCCGACGGGAATGCCCATCGACCTCGCTGGCGGCGCGATCGGGATTGGCACGGCGAACGGGCAGGCGGTGGATCGCGCCCTGACGCTGACCGGAACTGGCGGCATCTATGTCGGGGCGAACAGCAGCGCCCCGCAGGCCCAGGTAACTTGGAGCGGGGCGATCGGCGGCACGGGCGCCCTGATCGTCGCGGGCGGGGGCATTCTCGAACTGGCCGCGAACAACACCTACAGCGGCGGCACACGGATCGTGGACGGCGATGTAAGGTTTACGACCGATGCCAATCTCGGCGCGGCCGGCGCGGGGGTCGCGTTAAGCAGCGCCAGCGTCGGAACGACCGCGAATGCGGTTGCCGGGCTGGCCATAGACCGAAATCTCACGGTGACGGATTTCGGCGCCATCTACGTCCAGAACAATCCGCTGATCTGGAGCGGCGACATCAGCGGCAGCGGCCGGCTCGGCAAGAATGGTGGCGGCGTCCTGCAGCTCACGGGCACCAACACCTATACCGGCGGTACCATGATCGAAGAGGGTACGCTGCAGGTCGCGTCTGACGACAAGCTTGGCGCGGCCGGAACCGATATCCTTATGGTCAATAATGGCCACCTCTGGGCGAGTTCGAGCTTCACCACGGATCGTTCCATCACATTGATAGATGCTGGTGGCGGCTTCCAGCTCGATACCGGCACCACGCTGACATTGACCGGCACAATCGGGTCGGGCGGAACAGGAGCCCGCACTCTCAGCCTGGTCGGCACGGGCACGCTCATCCTCGCTGCCGCTGCGGACACCTATGGCGGGATCAACAATTATGGCGGCACCATCCAGGGCAACACCAGCAACCTGATCGGCAATCTTAGCTTCGACAACAATGCCGACAACACCAATGCGCGTTCGGTGGTGTTCGATCAGGCGACCGACGGCACCTTTGCCGGCGATATCACCGGCATGGGCAATACGCTCGGGCTCGGCACCATCACCAAAACCGGCGTCGGAAAACTGACTCTCACAGGCACCAGCAAGTTCCAGTCGCAGCTCCCGGGCCTGGCCGAATTCACCGTCCAGCAGGGTATCCTGCAGGGGACGAGCGCGAACCTGCTGGGCGACATCGCCAACGATGCCGCGCTGATCTTCGACCAGACCTTCGACGGCACCTATGCCGGCAGCATGAGCGGCACCGGCACGCTGGCCAAGAACGGCAGCGGGAAGCTCACTCTCACGGGCGCCAGCACCGTGGGTGGCGGCACCGCGATCAATGCCGGCGGCTTGGCCGTGAACGGCCATCTGACGAGCAATGTCATCGTCAACCAGGGCAGCACGCTAAGCGGCAGCGGCAACGTCACCGGCGACATCACCAATAATGGCGGCACGATCAAGCCCGGCAATTCGATCGGGCATCTCACCGTGGACGGCAACTTCACGCTCAACAGCGGCACGCTGGAGATGGAGATCAATGCCGCCGGGGACAGCGACCGGATCAGCGTCGTCGGCGCCGACCACAGGGTGATGATCAATGCCGGAACGCTCGACATCTCCGCGGAACCGGGCACGTACACGCCAGGCACGACCTACACCATCATCACCACCGAAGCCGGCGGCACGGTCACTTTCGGCGAGGTGACTGGTGGCACCGCCTTCCTCACGCCTGAGGTCTCGATTGATCCCGAGCACATCTATGTCACGCTGGCGCTGCTGCCCAACGCCTTCCGCGCGGGCGGGCTGACCATCAACCAGCAGGCAGTGGGCGGCGCACTGGATGCCGTCGCCGCTGCCGGCGGTTCTGCCGGCCTCGTCAATACGGTGGCCAGCGTGCAAATCGGCCAAGGCGCCACCGCGCTGCAGACGCTGAGCGGACAACCCTACGCCGACTTCGCCACGGTCAATCTGCGCGCCAGCCAGCTGTTCATGAACGCGGTGGGACGACAGATGTCGGTCGCTCGCACGGGCGGCGTGAGCGGCGATCGTGCTTCGCTCACCGAGCCCGGCTCGGATACGCTGGAAGGCTTCTCGGTCTGGATGAGCGGCATCGGCAGCGCCGGCAGTGTGAGCGGCAACGCCAATGCGTCCGGCCTCGACTATTCGCTGGGCGGCACTGCCTTCGGTATGGACTACCGCGTCAGTCCGGGCTTCCTCGTCGGCGTTGCCGGCGGCTATGTCGCCGGCTCGCAATCGGTCAGTGGTTTCGCAGGCGACACCGACGCCGACACGGTCAGCGCCGTCGCCTATGGTTCGTTCACGCAAGGCCCGCTCTATGTCGACGCGCTGGCGGGCTACGCCAATGCTAGCAACAGCCTGGATCGCACGATCTCAAGTCCGGGCCTGACGGCTGGGATCGCCAAGGGCGACACCGACGCAGGGCAGTTTCTCGGCCAGATCGAGACCGGATACGCAGTCGACCTCGGCACGCCCTTCAAGAACGCGATCACGCCGTTCGCTCGGCTGCAGGTGATCTCGATCGACCAGGACGGCTTCACCGAGACCGGCTCCAGCCTCTACAATCTTACCGTCGCCGCCCAGTCGGCCAATTCGGTGCGCACGACGCTTGGCGCCGACTTCACCACCAGCTTCGACCTCGGCAATGGCCTGCCGCTCGACCTCGGGCTGCGGCTCGGCTGGGTGCACGAGTTCGCCGACACCACGCAGGCGATGACGGCGGCGTTTGCCTCCGCTCCCGGCGCCGACTTCACCGTATTCGGCGCCACGCTGCCACGCGACAGCGCGTTGATCGGCCTGTCCGCCGCCGTGAAGCTCAGTGACAGCAGCTCGCTCTTCGCCAGCTATGACGCCGAAATCGGCGGTGGCAACGACAACCACCAGCTCTGGGGTGGATTCAAGATCACGTGGTGAGCCACGTTCCCTGAGCCGGCCGCATATCTTCGATTTGGGGGAAGTCGACACTGGTGGAAGCGCATCCTGTCGATGGCAGACGCTCCTCCGATGATCTTGCCCGAGGGCGCCGTGGCCTATGGCAAAGGCGACGCCTTTCAGCGGCGCGACTTCAACAGTTTCAGCGTAGCCGGCCAGATGGTCGCTGGCGAGGCGCTTTCCACCTTCTGCTTCATGTGGGCTCGGCGCGCCGGAACGGACGAACCGGCCGCGCCGACAGTCGGCCCCTGCCCCCCTCGACCGAGGTCCGTTGGGACCGAGATCCATGTTGCCCTGGCCGGCATGGTGTGCTGGTTGGACAGCGCCGCTTTGACCTGTCCCTGTTCGAAGAGTTGCACCATTGGTCTCCCGCATTGAAGACTACGCCCTGATCGGCGATTGCCAGACTGCCGCCCTTGTCTCGCGTGACGGCTCCATCGACTGGCTCTGCTTTCCACGGTTCGATTCGCCCGCCTGCTTCGCCGCCCTGCTCGGCACGCCGGAAAATGGCCGCTGGTCCATCGCGCCGAAGAGCCCGGACGCGCGGGTCACACGGCGCTACCGGCCGGACACGCTGGTGCTTGAAACCACCTTCGAGACCGCCGAGGGCACGGCGACGCTGATCGACTTCATGCCGCCACGCGATGGTGCCAGCGATCTGGTGCGGCTCGTCGTCGGCGAGCGCGGACGGGTGGAGTTCGACGTCGATTTCGTCGTGCGCTTCGATTATGGCCGCACCGTCCCCTGGGTGACTCACGAGCCGGACGGTTCGATCAGCGCGGTGGCGGGTCCCGACCGGCTGGTGCTGGTCACGCCCGTCGCGCTCGACGGCGAGGACCTGCACACCACCGGCTCGTTCAGCGTCTCGGCGGGCGAGTGCATTCCGTTCGTGCTCACCTACGGCCCCTCCAATGAACCTCGCCCGGCGCATCAGGATGTCGAGGCGGTGCTGGCGGATACCGAAGCCTTCTGGCGGGCGTTTGCCGGCCGCTGCCCGACGGTCGGGCCGTGGACGGATTTGGTGAGGCGCTCGCTCATCACGCTGAAGGCGCTCACCTACGAGCCGACCGGCGGCATCGTCGCGGCGGCCACCACCTCTCTGCCCGAGCAACTCGGCGGAACGCGCAACTGGGACTATCGCTATTGCTGGCTGCGCGACGCCACCCTGACGCTGATGGCCTTCATGAAGCTCGGCTATTACGAGGAAGCCTCGGCCTGGCGCGAATGGCTGATGCGGGCCATCGCCGGCGCGCCTGATCAGATGCAGATCATGTACGGCGTCGCCGGCGAGCGGCAGTTGCTCGAATGGGAGGTGCCGTGGCTACCCGGCTATGGCGACAGCCGGCCGGTGCGCATCGGCAATGCAGCGGCCGGCCAGTTCCAGCTCGACATCTATGGCGAGGTCGCCGATGCGATGGATCAGGCGCTCAAGGGCGGCCTGCCGCCGCACCCGCGCACGCCCGCCATCAGCGGCGTTATCATGCCCTTCCTGGAACAGGCGTGGCGCCAGCCGGACGAAGGAATTTGGGAAGTCCGTGGCGGGCGCCAGCACTTCACCCATTCCAAGGTGATGGCGTGGGTCGCCTTCGACCGCGCTGCCGACATGGCGGCCGACACGGGCAATGGCGAGATCGCCGCGCATTGGCGCGAGGTTGCCGACACCATCCATGCCGACGTCTGCGACAAGGCTTTTGACACGGAACTCAATAGTTTCGTGCAGGCCTACGGGTCCACGACCATCGACGCCGCGGTCCTGCAGATTCCGCTGGTTGGCTTCCTGCCGGCGGACGATCCGCGCGTGGTGGGCACGGTGGCCGCGGTGGAGAGTAATCTCGTCCGCGATGGCCTCGTGCTGCGCTATCACACGCAAAAGACCGACGATGGCCTGCCGCCGGGCGAAGGCGCCTTCCTCGCCTGCAGCTTCTGGCTCGCCGACGTGATGGTGCTGCAAGGCCGTTATGCCGATGCCCACCGGCTGTTCGAGCATTTGACCGACCTGTGCAACGATGTCGGTCTTCTCGCCGAGGAATACGATCCCATCGGCGGCCGGATGCTGGGCAATTTTCCGCAGGCGTTCAGCCATATTGGGCTCATCAACACGGCGTTGAATCTCGCCCGCGCCAGCGGCCCCGCTGAAGAGCGGGCCCAAGGAGCGAAGGACCAGGCTGAAGCGGCGGCGTCATGATCTCCGCCGTTGACCTTTCAGAGCCCACCCGGCTAGGGCGGCCAGCGGCACGATGGCTCCCGCGTCGCCTCCACCCTGTCGCCTGTCGCCTCCACCCATTTAGCGAGGCGGCAGGGCGGCGTGCCGCTCCCCGATAGGAAGGCGCATGAAAGACAGTTTCCGGATGGCGGTCATCGGCACCGCCTGCGTGCTGCTCGGCATAGGCATTGGATTTGCTCTGGCCGCCACCTTTTGGCATCGGCTCGTGCTCGGCATCAACGACGCCAACCTCTCCAATTGGCTGGGCTTCACCGGGGCGATCCTCGGGGCGCTGGCCACCGTCACCGCCGGCGCGCTGGCCTATCTGGGGGTGCTCTACAGCCATGCCGCCAGCACGCGCGATGACGCCGTACACCGCATCACGGGTTATCTGGCAACCCTGCGGAATCTCTATGCCAACTGGCTTGAGCTGAAAGACATGCCGGATGCCGATCCGAGCAGGCCACTCAAGATGCATACTCTGCAGAGCGAACTCGTCAGGCCGGAGATCACCGTCGCGCTGTACGATTCGATCCTGCAGGAGGACCAGGTGCCGGTCTTCGTGTTCTGCAACACGCTGCGCGTCGCGCTTACGGCCGGGCACCCGCATCAGCACAATGCCGCAGCGATTGCTCTTTACATCTTCGAGGATGTCACGCGGGCGCTGACCATACGGAAGCGGCTGCTGGAGGAGGGCAATTCGCTTCGGAAGGTGCAGGGAACGAAATTCCTGACGCCCGAGCCTTACATCAAGGCGCTCTCAGACGGTCAAACGGATGAACTGGCGGCGAAGAAGGCCTGGGTTTTTGTCGAACCCGGGCAATCGCCGTCCGCTCTGCCCGGGCAACTCGCAGCCGAGGCTTGACCCCGCGCCGGCACATGACGAGCCGGCGACGGGCCGCACTGATCGTTCAGGTCAATCCGACGACATCGCCCAGATAACTCAGAACTTCTGCCGAGACCGTGTCGGTGGGACCGCACCAGCCGAGATAATTGTCCGGCCGCACCAGCCACGCCTGCGAGCTACCGAACGTCGCCGTGAAGGTGCCCGCCGCGTCGACCAGCACCTCAATGCCGGGGACCTCTTCTGGCGCGGAGCCGCCCGGTGCCACGACCACGACGCGCAGCACGCCCGGCCAGCGGCGATGAAGGTCGGCGGCCAAGGCCTCCACGGCCGCCGGCGTCTCGTCTACAGGCACCAGCAGCACGAAGCGCGTTCCCCTCAGCACCTCGTACAGCCGCAGCGGGAAACCCAGCCCATGCCGGCGCAGGCCCTGCACATCCGGCATCCGATCGCCGGCTGAGAGCCCCTTTCCGGCAGTGGGCGCGAGCGGCCCGCCGCGATAGCTCACCAGCACCTGTGTATCGGCCAATCGGTCGCCGGTGCCGCGCTTGCCGAAATTCCGGCTCTCGTCTGTCGTGCGGGCGATGACCGCCTCCGCCACCGGACGCCGCTCGGCCTCGTAGCTGTCGAGCAGGTTTGCGGCCGCCTCGCCCTTCGCCACCAGCGCGAGCTTCCAGGCGAGGTTGTAGGCGTCCTGCATCCCGGTATTCATGCCCTGGCCGCCGGTTGGCGGGTGGATGTGGCAGGCATCGCCAGCGATGAACACGCTCCTGTCGCGGTAATTCTGGGCCAGCCGCATCGAAATGCGGAAGATCGACGACCAGCGCATGTCGTGCAGCGTCGCCCGCTCCGGCAGCAGCCGGTCAGCCACCTCCTGCAGGTCGGCGAGGCTGGCACCGGGGCGGTCGGCCTGGATGCCGTGGTCGGTCCCGCCGCCGGCCGGTGCCGACAGGCGTGCTGGCGCCATGGCGGAGACGCGGTAGCGCCCACGGTCCGGAAGAGGCACCGCGACGAAGAGATCCGGCGGCGCCTCCTCGATCGGCTTCACCGCGAACAGGGCGAGGCCGCGCGGGACGTCCCAGTCGATGGCCACGTCGCCCAGCATGAACTCGAACGGCCAGCCTTCGCCCTCAAAGGCGATGCCCAGCGCCTTGCGAACCGCGCTGTGCGCCCCGTCGCAGCCCACAACAAAGCGGAACGACGCGGTTTCCCGGCCGTGCGGGCCGTCGAGTTCGACACGGACGGCCTCGCCGTCCTGCGCGAGGCTCGCCAGGGTGACACCACGTTCGGGCGCGATCCCGAACCGGGCGAGATGGGCGGCAAGAACGCGTTCGGTCTCGTATTGCGGCACTCCGAGTGCGGAATAGGGCAGGTCGGAAAAGTCGTGCCTGATGTCCCGGGGCGGCTGTCCCGGCAGCAGCATCCGCACCCCATCGAGCCAGAGGCCGGCATCGATCATCTCTCCCGCCACCCCCATGTCCTCGAACATTTCGAGCGAGCGCGGAGTGACGCCGATGGCGCGGCAATAGGGCAAGGGTGCGGCGAGCGCGTCGACAATGCGCGCACGCACGCCATGGCGCGCCAGCTCGGCTGCCAGCGTCAGCCCGACGGGCCCGGCGCCAACAACGAGAACAGATGCATCCATCAGCGATCCTCCCATAAAAGCCTTTCTACAGGCGACTGGCGTCTGCGGCGCGACAATCACGATGCGAGTTCGTATTGCCTCATCCGGCGATGTTCCCAAGTTGGTCAACGTTTGCCTTACCATGATGATCCCGGGCGCGCATCGGTTCGACCCTGCCGCCGCTCGATGCCGAATACCCGCGTTGAGGCCATAGCGCTGCGCCAGCCGTTCAGCCGCCGCTGGATGGTCGCCCGGGCCGGGAGGGGCGATAGCCGCCCCGGCATGCGCAGGCGCGCTTCACTTTCGCTATCGGTCAGCAGCGAGCGACAAAGTGACGCCCGCCGCGCATTTTCAACACCGTTCCGTGCTTCAATAGGGTCCTCGCCGTGCCGACCGCGCGGCCTCAACCCACGACCATCGACGAGCCGCCCGGTTACGCGCGATCGAGGTGCGTAAAGACGGAGATCGAGATGTTGATGGCAGGTGAAAGCGCGCTCGCGAAGGCCGATGCGAGAAGCTGGGCGCGCCGGTTGAACGACTACCGCCAGTCCGATCCGCGCCGCAGCGTCCGCGAACTCCTCATCACCGCCGTGCCCTTCGCCCTTGCCTGGGCCGCGATGCTTGCCGCGCTCAAGCTGGACCAGGTCTGGCTCTACGCGCTCCTCATTCTCCCGGCGGCGGGGCTGCTGATGCGCCTTTTCATGATCCAGCATGATTGCGGTCACGGCTCTTTCTTTGGCAACCGGAGCGGCAATGACTGGACCGGCCGGGTGATCGGCGTGCTGACGATGACGCCCTATGATCACTGGCGGCGCAGCCACGCGATCCACCATGCCAGTGCCGGCAACCTCGACCGCCGCGGCATTGGCGACATCGACACGCTGACGGTGGACGAATATCTGGCGCGCTCCCGCTGGGGGCGGCTGCGCTATCGCCTGTACCGCCACCCGCTGGTGATGTTCGGCATCGGCCCGATCTACGTCTTTCTGCTGGAGAGCCGCCTGCCCGTCGGCTTCACCCGCAAGGGCTGGACGCCGTGGGTGAGCACGATGACGACCAATCTGGGCATCGCCGTCACTGCGGGGCTGCTCATGTGGGCTTTCGGCATCGGCCCGTTCCTGCTGGTTCACCTGCCCATCGTCATCCTGGGCGCGGCTGCGGGCGTCTGGCTGTTCTATGTCCAGCACCAGTTCGAGGGAACGCACTGGGACGATAACGAGAGCTGGGAATTCCACGAGTCCGCCCTGCATGGCTCCTCGCATTACGACCTGCCGGCGATTTTGCGCTGGTTCAGCGCCAATATCGGCATGCACCATGTGCATCACCTCTGCAGCCGCATCCCCTATTACCGCCTGCCCGAAGTTCTGCGCGACCATCCGGAACTGCGCGATGTCGGGCGCCTGACCCTTTGGGAGAGCTTCGGCTGTGTGCGGCTGACGCTGTGGGACAACCGACAGCGGCGGCTGATCTCCTTCCGGGAGATGCGCGCGCTCTATCAATAGCCGCCATTTGCAGCGGATGGGCCGGTGGCATGATGCGGCTCGCCGGGCGCTGCGCTGCGCTATATTCTCCGCACCGACACCGGGGGATTCATGGAGCGCGCGACGAGCAGCAGCGAAACGACGGCGCACGCGCCTGGCAACGAGCCGCCCGTGGACCCGCCGCACGGCGCGGGGCCGACGGTGGCTGCGCTGCTTGAATCGCGCCGGCAGCAGACACTTCATCCCGCAGAGACCCCGCGTTCCGGATGGCGCCGTGGCCTGCGCGAGCTCTATGCGGGGACGGACCGGCGGGCGACCCGCTTCCAATGGGCGGTTGCCAGCATCGACCTCGTCATCGTCGGCTTCTTCATTCTGGGCCCGGTGCTTGAGCAATGGTGGGGTTTTCTGTGGATCGACTATGCCGTCGCTTTGCTGCTTGCCGCGGATCTCTCTGCGCGAGCGATTTCGTCGGTCCATCTCGGGCACTGGCTTCGGCAGCCGGTGGTCTGGGTCGATCTGGTCGTCCTCGCCACGCTGCTCGCGCCGCTCTGGCTGGCTAATCTGGGCTTCCTGCGAATCTTGCGGCTCTGGTCGATGTCGCAGAAGGACATTTTCTGGCGCGCGCTTCGCCGGCGCGGCTATGGCGAATGGGAGGATGTCGGCCGCGCCGGGATCAACCTCGTCACCTGCCTTTTCGTCATTACCGGCTTCATCTACACGGTCTTCGCGAGCCCGGGCTCTGGCATGGAGGGGTGGATCGACGCGCTCTACTTCACCGTCGCCACCATCACGACGACGGGTTTCGGCGACATCACGCTTCCTGGCGCGGCCGGCAAGCTGACCGCGATCGTCACGATGATCGTTGGGATATCGCTTTTCGTGCGGCTCGCCCAAGCGCTGTTCCGCCCCTACAAGGTCTCGTTCCGTTGTCCGACCTGCGCGCTGATGCGCCATGAGCCCGATGCCGTGCATTGCAAGGCGTGCGGACAGTTGCTCACCATTCCCGACACGGGCGGAGAATGAGTGCGCGGGCGCCAGGACCGATGCTGCCGGGCGGCCGATGTTTCAGAACGGCAGCGGGTTGCCGTGCCGGTCGAAGAAGCCGCCGCTGTCGGCCGGGCCCAGTCGCGCCAGCCCGGCCAGAATATCGCGCGCCGCTTCGGCGGGGGAGAGCGTCTCCAGTCCCACTTTCGCGAAGGGCCGGGAGAGCGGTGTCGACACCGTGCCCGGGTGCAGGGCGATGCACACCGCCGCGCTATGGGTGCGCTTCAGCTCGATGGCGGCGCAGCGCACGAGCTGGTTGAGCGCGGCCTTGGACGCACGGTAGCTGTACCAGCCGCCCAGCCGGTTATCCCCGATGCTACCGACCTTGGCCGACAGGGTCGCGAAGATGGCGGGCGCGGCGCGTGGCAGCAGGGGCAGGAAATGCTTCATCAGCAGCGCCGGCCCGATGGCATTGATGGCGAAGGCGCGCGCCATGGCGGCGGGGTCTATGGCCCGCAGCGCCTTCTCCGGCTGCAGCGTGGCGTCGGACAACAGTCCGGTGGCGTCCAGCACCAGATGCGGCGTTCCCCGCTCCGCGACATGGCGGGCCGCCTGCGCCACCGTCGTCTCCTCTAGCAGGTCGAGTCGGGGGACGGACTGGCGGGACAGGCCGATCACCTCGTCGAAGGCATCGCGCGCGGCCAGCGCCTCAAACAATGCGCCGCCTATGCCGCCACTCGACCCGATGACCACTGCGAGCCTCACCGGCGCGTCTCCTCAACGCGCCGCGCAAGGCTCTGCAGGCGCGGCCGCAGCCGCAGGAAGCCCACATAGATCCATTCCAGCAACGACAAAAAACGAGCGTTGCGCGCCGCGAGGCCGAGGGGCCTGAGCAGCGGAATCTGCCGCCACATGGCGGCGAAGGCCGCCGCCCCGGTCAGCAGCCGTCCCTCTTCGGTGGCGTGCAGGCGCGCCAGCATCGCGCCGCGATCGACCGGGCAAGAGGTCGTCGTCTCCAGATCGACAAAGGTGATCCGTCCGCGTGAGTCGAGGCGTTTTATCAAGGCGATTTCGCGCCGGCACAGCGGGCAGCGGGAATCATACCAGACCGTCACAGCGCTCATGGCAGGTCCCGCTTGAGCCGCTCGGCGAGGTCGAGCGCACCCATGCACACCTCCTCGATCCGGCTTGTCGCGGCCCAGTCGCCGGTGGCAGCCAGCGCGCCCTCGGGCGCGATCCACGGACCGGGCCGCGTGCCCCGCACGACAACGGCGGAGCGCCAGCGGTGCGCCTTCACGAGGGTGGGCTCGGGCAGGTCGAAGGGCACGGCCGCCCGCAGCGCGTGCAGCAGGAGCGGTGCCAGAAGTTCCGCCGGGGTGTCGCAATGCAGCCGCGACCAGCGGCTGCGCGTCTGGACGACGAGCGTCGTTGCGTCTCCGGCGCGTCCGGGTTTCGTGCTGTCGACGGTGATCCGGCGCAGCGGCCCCTCCATCACCCGCGCCGCGATCCAGTCCTGCTGCCAGGGTTTGTCGAACGCGACCATCAGGACGTGGTGGGGTTTCATTGTGGCTTCAGGCAAGACCACCGTTTCCGCCGCAGCGCCGAGCAGCGCCCGGGTCTGGTGCGCCGGAGCGGTCGAAACGACGAGGTCGAACGTGCCCAGCGTCTCGCCGGAGACGCTGGCGATAGGGTAGGGCCTCCCCCCGGCCGCGAGCGGCGCCACATCGATCCCGACCCGCACATCGAGGTTCGCGGCGAGATAGCCAGCAAGGGCATTCATGCCCGGTACGCCGACGAGAAGGCGCTCGGCGCGATGGCGGATGCCGGTGACGCGGCCAGCCTGGAGGTTGACGGTTTGCCCCCGCCATTCGGCCACCACGCCCGCCGCCTGAAGGGGCGCCAGCCACGCCGCGAAGGCCGGCGTCCGCACCGTGAAGCAGGGTGCGCCATGGTCGAAGCGATAGGCGCACTCGCGGCGGGTCGCGGTGCGGCCGCCGGGGCCGCGCGCCTTCTCGAAAACGGTAATCTCCGCCCGCCCCTTCAGGGCGTGGGCGAGCGTTAGTCCGGAAAGGCCGGCACCTATGATGGCGATGCGTTTCATCCCGCGATCCCGACCCACACACAGGCGCCCGCCGCCATCGCGCCGGCGGCGACACGCAGCGTCCCGGCCGAGGTGACACGCGCGGCGGGGGCCCGGACATCGGGTGCTGGGGCGAAACAGACAGGAGCCGGGCTCATGCGGCTTTTACGGTGCGGCCCACAGCCCGGATCAGGGTGGCAGGAACCGGGCCCCGGGCGGCCGGCCCGGCCCTTGAAAGCGCCGGCGGACCCGCGCCGTGGCGTGGGCCTTGGGCTCAGTGCGTGCCGAGCCCGGTGTGGCGGGTCTTCCACAGGGAGAAGACGACGCCACCGGCGATCATCGCCAGCGTGACCGACAGCGAGACCGCCGGGTCGAGCTTGCCGTAGAAGTAGTTCCAGAAGATCTTGCCGCCGATGAACACCAACACGAGCGCCAGCGCGTATTTCAGGTACTCGAAGCGGTGCACCATGGCGGCCAGCGCGAAGTAGAGCGCACGCAGGCCAAGGATCGCCATGATGTTTGCCGTGAAGACGATGTAGGTGTCGGTTGTGATGGCGAAGATCGCTGGCACCGAGTCGACCGCGAAGACCAGGTCGGCAATGTTGATGACGACCAGCGCCATGAACAGCGGCGTCACCCAGAGCACCATCCTGCCCGTCACCGGGTGCGGCTGGCGCACGATGAAACGCTGGCCGTGCAAGTGCGGCGTCACCCGCAGCACCCGCGAGAGCAGGCGCACCAACGGGTTGCGGGAGATGTCCTGCTCGCCCTCCTTGACGACCAGCATCTTGACGCCGGTGCCGACGAGGAAGGCGCCGAAGAGCAGCAGCACCCAGTCATATTCCTGCACCAGCGCGGCGCCGACGCCGATCATGAGGCCGCGCAACACCAGCACCGCGATGATGCCCCAGACGAGGGCGCGGTACTGGTAGATGCGGGGAATGGCGAAGTAGCTGAAGATCAGCGAGATGACGAAGACATTGTCGATCGAGAGCGCCTTCTCGATGGCGTAGCCGGTGAAGTACTGCATGCTGGCCTCGGCCCCGCGCGCGTACCAAACCCAGCCGCCGAACAGCACGGCGACGGCAATGTAGAACAGCGAGAGCCGTAGGCTTTCGCCGATGCCGAGTTCCTTGTCGCCCTTGTTCAGCACGCCGAGATCGAAGGCGAGCAGGATGAAGACGATGGCGAGAAAGCTCAGCCAGAGCCAGGCGGGCGTGCCGACGATGTCGGCCGTGATGAGCGCTATCAACGTGTCCATGGGGTCCTCGGTTCAGCCTTCACGGCGCGCGCACACGCCGGCCTACAGCGCCGGGCGGGCGCCACAGGCCTTCCGTGCGGACAGGCGCTGGAGATGGCAGGCAGGGAGGACCGACATGGCGGCGCAACGCCGTCAGAGGGACCCGGGCCTCGGCTGTAAGGGGTTCAGGCGCCGCGTGGCAGTCTCAGCGCAGGCGGGGGAGGCTCAAATCGGTGAAGCGCCCCGGTCGGCGCGATGTCCTCACCTCGGCCATGTCGCGGCCTTCGCGGCGGATGTAGTCGATCTGCGCCACCAATTGGCGCTTGATGCGCTTGAGCGCCATCAGGCGCTCGCCGTCCGGCTTGTCGCGCCGGCGCTCGGCCGCGAGTTCGACATCGAGCATCTGGCTGCGGGTCGTCAGCGATTTGAGAAACTGGTCCACATCGCCCTCCTTTCGTAAGGGAAGGATGACGTGGACGTAATCATAGTTCCAATGCATAGTCTCAATATCTTCGATAGATTGGAACTATCGCCTATGGTCTTCCGCCCGACCCATCGCCAGCTGGAATATGCCGTCTCGCTGGCCGAGACCGGCCATTTCGGTGCCGCGGCACGACGTTGCCATGTCTCGCAGCCGACCCTTTCGGTGCAGATCGCCCAGTTGGAGGCGCAACTCGGCGCCACGCTGTTCGACCGCACGCCCGGCCGCGCGCAGCCCACCGCTATCGGAGAGCGGGTGATCGAGGCGGCGCGCGCCGTGCTGCTGACACTGGACGACATCGTCGCGGTGGCGGCGAGCGGGGCGCGCAATCTCGGCGGGCTGATCCGGCTGGGCGTGGCGCCGACCTTCGGCCCCTATTTCCTGCCCCATCTGCTGCCGTCCCTGCACGCCCGTTATCCCGCGCTGCAGATCTACATCAAGGAGGAACGGCCGGCGGCGATCCTGCGCGAGGTGGTCTCCGGCGCGCTTGACTGCGGGCTGGGGCCGGCGCCGGATTCCGGCCATGCCGTCACGTTCCGGCGGCTGTGCCGCGAGACGATCTTTCTCGGAGTGCCGAAGGACCATCCGCTCGCCAGCATCGGCCATGTCGATCCGCAGGCGCTGCGTGGCGAGCGGCTGCTGACGCTCGGGCGCGGGCACCATCTGTTCGAGCGGACCCGCCATCTCGCCGCCGCCTGTGGTGCGGACATGCGCGAGGATTACGAGGGCACCAGTCTCGACGCGCTGCGCCAGATGGTGGTGATGGGCATGGGCATGTCGCTGTTTCCCGAGCTTTACGCGCGCTCGGAGTTTCGCATGGAGGACGACATCGCCCTGCTCACCCTCGATGGCTGGCCGGCCAGCCGCGACATGGGCTATTTCTGGCGCGCCGGCAACGGGCGGGCGGCCCAGTTCGAGGAGTTGGCCCGGGAGAGCGAGGCGACCTGCGCGACGCTGGGCCTCGCCTCGCGGTGAGCGGGCGCGCGTCGCCGGCGGGTTATGGCCGGGGCGCCACCCCGCCCAGAAACACCCGGATGCACTCGCGCACATAGGCGCGGCGCCGCTCGCTGCCGGGCCATTCCATCCGTCCGTCGCGGGTAAGCGCGATAGAACCCCCCACCATGTCCATCAGTATGGAGGCGGCGTCGTGGACATCCGGCACGTCGATCCGCCCGAGCCCACGCTGGTGGTCGATCCAGTCGCTCAGAAGCCTGAGAACGGCATTGCGGCCGAATTTATCGGAGATCGCCCTGAGCTCAGGGTTCACCGCCGCCTCCAGGAAGAGAAAATGCAGGAAGGCGAAGCGCTCGCGGTCGGCCTCTTCGTCTATGTCGTTGAAGAAGATGAGGTCGAGGGCCTGCGCCAGCGGCAGATGATCATAGTCGCGGGGCAGGTCGATCATGCTCTTGATATGGGTCTCGACGATTTCCCCCATGAGTTCGGTCTTGCTGGGAAACAGCCGGTACAGCGTCGTCTTGGAGATCTGGCAGCGGGCCGCCACGGCGTCGGTGGTCATCCTCGCATAGCCGAGTTCCCGGAAGATCTGCAGCGCCTGCGCCACGATCTGCCGGCGCCGGTCGGAATCCGGCGCCGTCTTCGGCCGCCCCCGCGTGCGGCGCGTGGACACCTGGGCCTCGACTGACACGTCTGACACGGAAACGGTACCCCCCCGACACTCTGACCAGACTGAAACAATCGGATCGGCAAATCGTCCTCTCGCTCGATCATAGAGCCCAATTTCTCGATCCGTGACTCCACCTGATCGGAAAGGTGTTCGGCCGCACCACGCGGTCGCCGATTGACAGAACCATACGCCGGAGAATATGGGTACGCAACGGTACTATATATGAGGAACTGACCTTGGCGTCATATCGCTCCGCGCGTTCGACCCTCCTTGTCCCCCTGTTCGGCCTCTTTCTGGCGCTCGCCGGCTGCGACGGCCAAGATGCTGCGCAGCCTCCAGGCCCCGGCGCGCAGGGGCGCCCGCAGGTCGGCGTGGTGACGGTGCGGCCACAATCGGTGGCGATCACCGCCGAGATGCCCGGCCGCACCACCGCCTCGCTCGTCGCCGAGGTGCGCCCGCAGGTCGGGGGCCTCGTCAAGTCCCGGTTGTTCGAGGAGGGTTCGGAGGTCAAGGCGGGCGACGCGCTCTACCAGATCGACCCGGCGAGCTATCGGGCCGCCTATGACAGCGCGCTGGCGAGCCAGCAGAAGGCCGAAGCGGGGGTGCCGAGTGCCCAGTCCAAGGTCGAGCGCTATCAAGGGCTCATCAAGCAGAACGCGGTGAGCAAGCAGGATTACGACGACGCCGTCGCTTCGCTGGCGCAGGCGCAGGCCGATGTCGCCGCGGCTCAGGCCGATGTCGACACCGCCCGCATCAATCTCGACTACACCCGCATCACCGCCCCGATCGGCGGGCGGATCGACAAATCGACCCTGACCCCGGGCGCGCTGGTCACGGCGAGCCAGGACACGGCGCTCACCACCATCCGCACGCTCGATCCGATCAATGTCGACGTCACCCAGTCGAGCACCAATCTTCTCGCCCTGCGGCAGGCGATCCGCGACGGGCGGATCAAGATTTCCGGCGCCACGGTGCAGGTCAAGCTGGAGCTCGACAATGGCGAGACCTATGGCCATTCCGGCACGCTGGAATTCACCTCGGCCTATGTCGACCAAGGCACCGGCACCTATGCCGTGAGGGCGCAGTTTCCCAATCCCGAGCGGCTGCTGCTGCCCGGCATGTATGTGCGGGCCGTGGTCGAGGAAGGCGTGGCGCCGAACAGTTTCCTCGTCCCCCAGCGGGGCGTGACGCGCAACACCAAGGGCGAGCCGGTGGCGCTCGTCGTCACGGTCGACAACAAGGTCGAGCAGCGTGTGCTCAGCGTGTCGCGCACCGTCGGCAATAACTGGCTGGTGGACACCGGCATCGGCAACGGCGACCGCGTTATCGTCGAGGGCAGCCAGTTCGCCCGCCCGGGCCAGGACGTCACCCCGGTCGACGTGGTGGTGGACGACACGACGGGCGAAGTGCGCGAGCGCGGCCGGCAGAGCGTCGCGCCCCCTGCCGGAGCGGGTGAGGCCAAGCGCCAGACCGCAGCGGGCGCCTCCGCCGGTGTCTCCACCAACCCGTCGAACTGAAGGCGCGCCCATGTCCCGTTTCTTCATCGACCGCCCGGTCTTCGCCTGGGTGATCTCGCTGCTGATCATGCTCGGTGGCGTGCTGGCGCTGAACAGCCTTCCCATCGCCCAATACCCGCAGATCGCGCCGCCGACGGTCAGCGTCACCGCCTCCTATCCCGGCGCCGATGCCCAGACCGTGGAGAATTCGGTGACAAAGGTCATCGAGCAGGGCCTGACCGGCATCGACAACCTCGACTACATGTCGGCCACCTCGACGTCGACCGGCCAGGCGACGATCACGCTTACCTTCACCAATGCGGCCGATCCCGACATCGCGCAGATGCAGGTGCAGAACAAGCTGCAACTCGTCACCCCGCAACTGCCCAGCGTGGTGCAGACCAACGGCATCTCCGTCGATAAAGCCTCCGCCGGCTTCCTGATGGTGATCGCCTTCGTGTCGACCGACGGGCGCATGTCCTCGACCGACGTGTCGGACTATATCGACTCCACGCTGAACGATTCTCTGCGCCGCATTGAGGGGGTCGGCTCGACCAAGCTGTTCGGCTCCTCCTATGCCATGCGGATCTGGCTGGACCCCGAAAAGCTCTCGAAGTACCAGCTCAACCCGGACGACGTATCGGCCGCCATCCAGGCACAGAACACGCAGGTTTCCGCCGGCCAGCTTGGCGGCCTGCCGGTGCGGCCGGGCCAGCAGCTCAACGCCACCGTCACGGCGCGCTCGCGGCTGCAGACGCCCGAGCAGTTCCGCAACATCATCCTCAAGAGCACGACGGATGGCTCGCTGGTGCGCATCAACGATGTCGCCACCGTCGAGCTTGGCGCGGAGACCTACACCACCACGTCGCAATATGACGGCAAGCCGGCGGGTGGGCTCGCCATCAACCTGGCGACCGGCGCAAACGCGCTCGACACGGCGGAGAAGGTCAAGGCCGCCATCGAGCGGATGAAGCCGACCTTCCCGGAAGGCGTCGAGGTCGTCTATCCCTACGACACCACGCCCTTCGTGCGGCTCTCCATCGAGGAAGTGGTGCGCACGCTCATCGACGCCATCGTCCTCGTTTTCGTGGTCATGTTCATCTTCCTGCAGAACATCCGCGCGACGCTGATCCCCTCGCTCGCCGTGCCTGTGGTGCTGCTCGGCACGTTCGGCGTGCTGGCGCTGTTCGGCTATTCCATCAACACGCTGACCATGTTCGCCATGGTGCTGGCCATCGGCCTGCTGGTCGACGACGCCATCGTCGTGGTCGAGAATGTCGAGCGGGTGATGGAGGAGGAGGGGCTGTCGCCGAAGGAGGCGACCCGCAAGTCGATGGGCGAGATCACCGGCGCGCTGATCGGCATCGCCACTGTGCTCTCGGCCGTGTTCGTTCCCATGGCGTTCTTCGGCGGCTCGGTCGGCGTGATCTATCGCCAGTTCGCCGTCACCATCGTCTCGGCCATGGTGCTCTCGGTGGCGGTGGCGCTTATCCTCACCCCCGCCCTGTGCGCGACCCTGCTCAAGCCGCCGAAGGAGCACGCCAAGAGCCGTGGCTTCTTCGGCTGGTTCAACCGCAATTTCGACCGTACCACCCATGCCTATCGCAGCGGAACCGCCGGCATATTGGCGCGCTCGGGGCGCTTCCTGCTGCTCTTCCTGGTGATCGGCATCGCCATGGGATGGATGTTCGTGCGCCTGCCGTCTTCGTTCCTGCCGGAGGAGGACCAGGGCTTCCTGATCACCATGGTGCAACTCCCCGTCGGCGCCACCGCCGACCGCACCGAGAAGGTGCTGGACAAGGTGCGCAGCCATTTCCTCGAACAGGAGAAGGATGCGGTCGAAGGGGTGTTTTCCATCAACGGCTTCGGTTTCAGCGGGCAGGGCCAGAATCTTGGCATCGCCTTCGTGCGGCTGAAGGCCTTCGATGAACGCAAAACCCCCGCGGTTTCCGCAAGCGCGGTCGCCGGCCGGGCGATGGGCGCTCTGCAACTGCGTGACGCCATGGTGTTCACGCTCAGCCCGCCGGCGATCCAGGGCATGGGCAACACCGGCGGCTTCAGCTTCTATCTCCAGGACATGACCGGCGCCGGCCATGAGAAGCTGATGGCGACGCGCAACCAGTTGCTCGGGTTGGCGGCGCAGGACAAGCAACTTGCCGCCACCCGCCCCAACGGGCTGGAGGACGAGCCGCAACTGGTCGTGGACATCGACCAGGAGAAGGCGAGCGCCCTTGGCCTGTCGCTGGCCGATATCAACGACACGCTCTCGACCGCGTGGGGCAGCACCTATGTCAACGATTTCCTCGACCGCGGGCGGGTGAAGAAGGTCTATCTCCAGTCGGCGGCGGACTTCCGCATGCAGCCGGAAGACCTCGCCAAATGGGAGGTGCGCAATGCCAGCGGGACCATGGTTCCGTTCGCCTCCTTCGCCTCGACCCGCTGGACCTTCGGCTCGCCCCGGCTGGAGCGTTTCAACGGCGCCTCGGCGGTGGAAATCCAGGGACAGGCGGCACCGGGCGTGTCCTCCGGCGTGGCGATGGACGCGATCGACGGCCTCGTGGCGAAGCTGCCGGCCGGCTACGACCATGAATGGACCGGCCTGTCGCATCAGGAGCGGCTGTCCTCCAATCAGGCGACGGCGCTCTATGCCATCTCCGTGCTGGTGATCTTCCTCTGCCTCGCGGCGCTCTATGAGAGCTGGTCGATCCCGTTCGCGGTGCTGCTCTCGGTGCCGATCGGCATCTTCGGCGCGCTGCTGGCGGCAAGTTTGTTCGGGCAGAGCAACGACGTCTATTTCAAGGTCGGCCTGCTCACCACCATCGGCCTCGCGGCGAAGAACGCGATTCTCATCGTCGAATTCGCCATAGAGCGGCAGGCGCACGGGATGGGGCTGGTCGAGGCGACGCTCGACGCCGCGCGCCAGCGGTTGCGGCCGATCCTGATGACCTCCTTCGCCTTCATCCTCGGCGTGACACCGCTCGCCATCGCCAGCGGTGCCGGCTCGGGGGCGCAGAACGCTATCGGCATCGGCGTCATGGGCGGCATGATCGCCGCCACCGTGCTCGGCGTGTTCTTCGTGCCGCTGCTGTTCGTCGTCGTGCGCCGGATTTTTCCGGGCAGGCACCCGGTAGCGGGCGCGCCCGCGCCGGGTCCCGCGTCTGCCCCTCCGGTAGGGGAGGCGGGCGATGCGCGTTCCGTCTGATTTCCGCCGCCCCGCGGCGCCCCTTCTTCGCCCGTCAGGTGAACCGATGTCCTTCCCGCCCGTGACGTGCCGCCCCCTCCGTGACGCGGCACCGCGTTTTGCCGGCACGCTCCTCGTTGCCGCCCTGCTCGGCGGCTGCGCGGTTGGACCCGACTATCGCGCCCCCGGCCTGCAGCTGCCGGCGACATGGGGAGCCGCCTCGCCATTCGTCACCGCCACGGGCGAGGAGGCAGAGAACCGCCCGCCGGAACTCGCGGAGTGGTGGACGCGCCTCGGCGACCCGACGCTGAACCGTCTCGTCGACGAGGCGGTCGCCGGCAATCTCGATGTCGCCACCGCCAAGGCGCGGGTGCGGCAGGCCCGGGCCACCCGCCGGCAGGCGGTCGGCGCGCTGGCCCCCACACTTGACGGCTCGGGCAGCTACAGCCGCGCCGACAACGGCACCAACGTCTCCGATACCGGCGACGTGACGATTTCCGGCCCGTTCGATTCATTCGCCCTCGGTGCCAATGCCAGCTGGGAGCTCGACCTTTTCGGCGAGAACCGCCGCGCGGCCGAGGCAGCGACCTATGGGCTGGATGCCGCACAGGAGACGCTGCGCAACACGCTGCTCACCCTGATAGGCGACGTGGCGACCTATTATGTCGAGGCGCGGGGCTATCAGGCCCGGGCGGCGCTGGCCCGGCGCACCGCGCTCTCGCAGCGCGAGACCGCCGCCCTGACCCGGACCAAGCTGCAGGCCGGCTCGGCATCGGCCGTCGATGTCGCCAATGCGGAAGGGCAGGCGGCAAGCACCGAGGCGAATATTCCCGAGCTCGAATCGAGCTACCAGCAGGCCGTCCACCAGCTGGCCATCCTGCTGGGCCAGCCGCCGAGCGCGCTCAACGCGACCATGAAGCGTCGCGCGCCGATTCCGACGCCGGTGAAGGCGATCCCGCGCGGCGTGCCGGCCAATGTGCTGCTCTCGCGCCCCGATGTGCGCCTCGCCGAGCGCCAATACGCCCAGTACACCGCCAAGATCGGCCAGGCCGAGGCGGCGCGCTATCCCGATGTCAGCCTGGTCGGCGAGGTCACGACTTCGGCCGCAAAGGCCGGCGATCTCGCCAAGAGTTCCTCGGTCAGCTGGAGCTTCGGACCCAGCGTGAGCCTGCCGATCTTCAATGCCGGCCAGCTGAAGGCGGGGGTGGAGTTTGCCCAGGCCCAGCGCGACGAATACTTCCTCGCCTACCACGCCGCCGTGCTGGGGGCGTTGCAGGATGTGGAGAATGCCAGCGTCGCCCTGCAGCAGGAACGCCTCAAATATCGCAGCCTTACCGCCTCCGCCACGTCCTACCGGCAGGCGGTGGACCTCGCCCGCGTGCTCTACCAGAGCGGTGCGTCAAGCTTCCTCGACGTGCTGGTCGCCGAGCGCTCGGCCTATTCCGCCGACGATGCGCTGCTTAGCAGCAGGGTCTCCATCGCCACCGACTATGTCGCGCTCAACAAGGCGCTGGGCGGCGGCTGGACGGGCAGGGTGGACGACCGGACGCCGGCGGTGGTCGACACGCAGATGGCCCCGCGCGTGGTTTCGCTCGACCGTGCCGGGCTCAAGCCGCGCAATCGGGAAGACCAGGGCATCGCCGAAGCCTTCGCGCGTTGACGGTGCGCGGAGCGGGGGCTGTGGCGCTCGGTCCCGGCCTCCGCTAAAGCCTCGTCGGGCGCAGGGGGTGACGCTGCGCCAATCGGCGTCGGAGCGAGGGTGGTCGCTGTGGAATTCGTGAGACGCCATATGCAGGGCTCGGTGCCTCTGGCGCGGGTCTTCTGGTGGGACATGCTGCTCGTCGGCACGCTGATCAATCTCGTCGCCGGCGGGGCGGCGCTGGCCGCCCATGTCGCCGGCGCCCCGTTCTGGCTCGCTGCGCTGATCTTCCTCCTGCCATTACCGCTGAACCTTCTGCTCATCCTCTCGGTCTGGCGATCGACGGGGAAGGAGGCTGGCGGATGGAGCGCTCTCGCCCGGGCGGCGTCGCTCGTCTGGCTGGCGCTGATGTTCGTGGTGTAACGCGCCCGCTTAGCCGGCATCCTCCGTCTCGATCCGGTGGGTTGTCAACGAGGAGCGCAGCAGGGCCGCGATGAAGCCCGCGCTCATCACCAGCACGATGGTCGGGGCCGGCGCGCTGTCGAGGAAGAAGGAGAGGTAGACGCCCAGCAGCGAGGCTCCCACCCCGATCGCCAGCGAGGCCGACAGCATGGCGCCGAAGGTGCGCGTCAGCAGGAAGGCGATAGCCCCCGGCGCGATCAGCATGGCGATGGCGAGGATGAGCCCGACCGCCTTCAGCGCCCCGACGATAGCCAGCGAGATCAGGCACAGCAGGCCGTAATGCAGCAGCCCGACCCGCAGCCCGACAACGCGAGCCTGCGCGGGGTCGAAGGCGTGGAGCAGGAAGTCCTTCCACTTCACCGCGATGACCCCGGCGACGAGGGCGGCGATGAGCGCGCTCTCGCCAATGTCGCGCCAGGTGACGCCGAGCATGTCGCCGAACAGGATATGGTCGAGATGCACCTCGGACTGGATCTTGACATAGAGCACCAGCCCGAAGCCGAACATGCCGGAGAACACGATGCCCATCACCGTGTCCTGTTTGATGCGGCTATTGTCCTTCAGGAACCCCGTCGCCACCGCGCAGAACATGCCGGCGGCGAAGGCGCCGACCGCCAGCGGCAGGCCGACGATATAGGCGATGACGACGCCGGGGAAAACGGCGTGCGAGATGGCGTCTCCCATCAGCGACCAGCCCTTCAGCACCAGCAGGCAGGACAGCAGCGCCATCGGCACCGCCACTAGCGCGGATATGACGAGCGCGTTGACCATGAAGGGGAACTGGAACGGCGCGAGCAGGGTGTCGACCATGGTCACGCCTCGACCTTTAGGGCTTCGGCCGCCCGCCGCCGCGCCGCCAGCATGCCGTGCTTGGGCGCGAAGACGAAGGCGGTTAGGAAAATCAGCGTCTGCAGCACCACGATGATGCCGCCGGTGGCGCCGTCGAGGAAATAGCTGACATAGGCACCAACAAAGCTGGTCGCGGCGCCGATGCTGACGGCGATGATCAGCAGGCGCGGGAAACGGTCGCTCAGCAGATAGGCGGTGGCGCCGGGCGTGACCACCAGGCAGATGACGAGGAACGCCCCCACCGTCTGCAACGCGGCCACGGTCGAGGCCGAAAGCAGCGTGAAGAACATGATCTTCAGCGCGGTTGGCCGCAGCCCGATGGAGCGCGCATGCGCCTCGTCGAAGAACACCGCCAGCAGGTCCTTCCATTTGAGCAGCAGGATCGCCAGCGAGACGACGCCGATGATCACCAGCTGCAGCGTGTCCTCCGGCGTGATGGTGAGAATGTTGCCGAGCACGATGGTCTGGATGTTCACCGAGGTCGGCGATAGCGACACCATGAACAGCCCCAGCGCGAAGAAGGAGGAGAAGATCAGCCCGATGATGGCGTCTTCCCGCAGGCGGGTGCGCTGGTTGAGGAACAGCATGGCGGCAGCGGCCAGCCCGCCGGAAAAGAAGGCCCCGACCGCATAGGGCAGGCCGAGCATGTAGGCGCCGGCGACGCCGGGCACGACGGCATGGGACAGCGCGTCGCCGATCAGCGACCAGCCCTTGAGCATGAGGTAGCAGGACAGGAACGCGCAGACGGCGCCGACAAGGGCCGAAACCCACATGGCATTGCGCATGTATTCATAGCCGAAGGGCTCCGCCAGAAGGTCGATCACGGCGCCTTCTCCGTGGTGCGGGGCGGGCATTCGCCCTTCTCGCCATAGAACACCAGCGGGCGCTCGTCGTCGGTCAGCACGGAAATCTGGCGGCTGTCGTCATCGGCGTGCAGCCCGGCGCCGCCGAGCACGAAATGGCGCAGCACCCCGCCGAAGGTCTTTTCGAGATTGGCCTCGGTGAACGTTTCGGCGGTGGGGCCATAGGCGAGGACGGTGCCCTTCACCAGCACGGTGCGGTCGCAGAATTCCGGCACGCTGCCGAGATTATGGGTGGAGACCAGCATCACCCGGCCCTCCTCGCGCAGCGACCCCAGAAGGGCGACGATCGCCTGCTCGGTCTTCACGTCGACGCCGGTGAAGGGCTCGTCGAGCAGGATTACCCGCGCATCCTGCGCCAGCGCGCGGGCGAGGAAGACGCGCTTTTTCTGGCCGCCGGAGAGTTCGCCGATCTGCCGGGTGCGAAAGTCGTTCATCCCGACACGGCCCAGCGCCTGCGTCACCGCCTGCCGGTCCGCCGCGCGGGGAATCCGCATCATGCCCATATGGCCGTAGCGGCCCATCATCACCACATCCTCGACCAGCACCGGGAAGTTCCAGTCGACCTCCTCGTTCTGCGGGACATAGGCGACGAGGTTTTGCCGCAGTGCCTCACGCACGCTGCCCCCGAGAATGCTGATCTCCCCCGCCGCCGGGCGCACGAAGCCCATGATGGCCTTGAACAAAGTGGACTTGCCCGATCCATTGACCCCGACCAGCGCAGTGATGGTACCCAGCGGAATGGCGAAGCTGGCATCGCGCAGGGCGGTGTGGCCGTTGCGATAGGTGACGGTCAGACCGCGAACCGACAGGCCAGTGTCGGAAAGGCCAGTGTCGGACAGTGCCGCCGCTGACAGGGGAGGTGAGGGCGCGTTCACTGCGACAGCCCCTGCGACAGACCCTTTTGCAGCGTGCTGGTGGTCACGCGCAGGAGGTCGATATAGGTCGGCACGGGTCCGTCGGTCTCGCTGAGCGAATCGACATAGAGCACGCCGCCATAGAGCGCCCCGGTTTCCCGGGCCACCTGCCGCGCCGGCTTGTCGGAAACCGTGCTTTCGCTGAACACGGCGGGCACGCTGTTCTTGCGCACGGCGTCGATCACCTTGCGCACCTGCTGCGGCGTGCCCTGCTGGTCGGCATTGATCGGCCAGAGATAGAGTTCCTTCAGCCCATAGTCGCGGGCGAGATAGGAGAACGCGCCTTCACTCGTCACCAGCCAGCGCTTGTCGGCGGGGATGGCGTCCAGTTCGGCGCGGATCGGCGCCACCGCCGCCTCCAGCTTCGCCTTGTAGCCGCTGGCGTTGGCCTCATAGGTCGCGGCATTGGCGGGATCGTATTTCACGAAGGCGTCGCGGATGTTGTCGACATAGATCAGCGCATTGGCCGGCGACATCCACGCATGCGGGTTCGGCTTGCCGCTATAGGGGCCGTCGGCAATGCTCATCGGGGTGATGCCGTCGGTCACGACGACGCTGGGAACATCCTTGAGGTTCTGGAAGAACTTCTCGAACCAGAGTTCGAGATTCAGCCCGTTCCAGAGGATCAGCTGCGCCCCCTGGGCGCGCTGGATGTCGCCCGGCGTGGGCGCATAATTATGAATCTCCGCACCGGGCCTCGTGATCGATTCCACCACCGCCGCATCGCCCGCCACGTTGCGTGCCATGTCGGCGATGACGGTGAACGTCGTCACCGCCTTGAACTTCGGCGGCGCGCTTTCCTGCGCCAGCGCACCGGGCGCCCCTGCGAGCCCGGCCAGGCCGGCAGCCAGAAGGGCGGTCAGGATCCCGCGCCTCGATTGTCTCCGCATGCCGACCTCCTTTTGCGAATGAGTTGCAGGTGCATTCTACGCCAAGTCGACGCGCATGCAACTGCAAACGAGTTGCATTAAGAAAAGGCCATTCGGGGCGGCAGCGCCGGCTCGGCACCTGCGCAGCCAAGGCAATGGACGAAGAAACGATCGGCGGCTTTCACCAATCGGCGTTGCGCTCCGCCGCGCCTCTTGCCGAAACGGCGGCGCTGCGGCGATCATCTGCAAGCCACGCCCGCCGGCGACGATCAGCCTGCCCGGCCATTGAACGTCGTCGTACAGTTGGCGGGGAGGCGCGCGTGGGCGGAAGCCAGAAGGAAGACATCAAGATAAGGCTGGAACGAGAGGGCGTGCCGCAGCCCGTCATCGACTATGTCTCGAAGTACAGCCGTGTCGAATCGCTCGATGCGGCTGTTGGACTAATATCAATTTTATTTGCCGTTCTATTCTTTGCGGCGTTGATTGTAATCGGGAGACGTATTGAGAATAATACGCTTCCGGGCGTGCTTGAAATCGCCGTTCAAGTGAACGGACTACTATATGAATATGAATTTATCTCCCCACTCATTCCCGGTCTGTTTGGTGCTCTCCTGATTTCGGTGGCGCTCGGGATGTTTGCGACCCTGTCACCCGCCTCATGGCAACCCACCGTTTTTATCTCAGGCATCACTAAGCTAAGGAAGAACCGGTTTTCGCGATGGCTGCTGCGTCGGATGATGGCGCGGCTCGCGGAAGAGACCGCCCCCCCGCGCTATGTGCGCCGGTTCGTGTTCATGCCGGCCTGGTTTCTCGCGGGCGCCGGCGTTCTGTTCCTCGCGATCAGCGTCCCGGTGGCGATGTTGGAGGTGCGGGCCTTCGAAGTGTTCGCGCCGGAAGGCTATTACGTCTCGCCCCTGCTCCCTTGGGAGGCGCCGCGCCTGCACTCTTGGGCGTCGGCGGCTTACGTCGAAACGGGCTGCGCCGTTTCGTCGGGCAAGGCCGGGGCGGGCAAGCACATGATTTACGACGTCACCTTCGACGATGGGACGGTGGTGCGGCTCCCGGCCGCCACCCCAATCGAGGGCTCCTGGCTGGACAACATGGAGGTCATCCGCTGGAAACTGCGCATCGCCGGCGTGCGGTTTGTCCCGTGGACTTGGCTGTGGAACGATCCGTATCATCCACGCTGCCTTCGGGCGCTCTGGGACAGCCTTTCCCCCGACGATTTTGTGCGGATGTGGTGGCTGCTTCGCGTGCCTGACTGAGGTTGTCGAAAGAGCCCGCCGGCGTGGGGATCGACAATTCTTTCGCCGGGACAATCGTTAGCCTGTCGGGGCGGGCGCAGGAACCGCGCGGCGGGTGCCGGGGTTAGGCTGCGGGAGGATCACCATGAGCCATATTCGCTACGAGATCGTCGAGCATGATGGGGGCTGGGCCTACAAGCTTGGCGACGTGTTCTCGGAAACCCATCCCAGCCATGACTCGGCACTTGCCGCCGCGCGCGATGCCGCGGCGCGGCAGTCAATTTCCGGCGAGACCCGGCCCATCGCCTATCAGGACAAGAGCGGCCGGTGGCACGAGGAGGTGGCGCAGGGCGTCGACCGCCCGGAGGTTGAGATCGAGGACCCCGCTAAGGGCAACTGACGCGGGCACGGCCGGCGCCGGGCGTCGGCCGAAGCCGGCAAAAGCGGCGTGCCGTCTCCGGTGCCGCCTCTGCGCGCAGTGCGCGTGATCCGCAGCTTCGGCAGGCGCGGGCGACGAAGCCGCAGGCAGCGTCCGGCCGGGTCGCGAGGCGGTGCCGATGAACGTATAAAGACGGCTTCCCCGTTCTAAGTCGGCTGACCGTCCGTCACGACGGGGGCGCCGAATACCGTGCGCGCCGCAGTGGCGAAGGCGGCGACGGCGCCGAGCGGGCGGGTCTCGCGACGGGTGACGAGATATTCGTCGGCGCGCGCCGGCGCATCCGCGATCGCCACCGCATGCAGGCGCGGATCGCAGCCGAGCTCGCGGTTCAGCACGATGCCAAGGCCGATCTTCGCCGCCACCGCCTCTTTCACAGCCTCGCGGCTCCCGAGCACCAGATGGGGCGAGATCGGCACGCCGCGCGCGGCCAGCGCCCCCTCGAACAAATGCCGCGTCATCGAGCCGGCCTCGCGCAGCACGAGGCGCTGGCCCCTCAGTTCCGCGACCTCGATCTTGTCGCGTCCCCACCACGGGTGCCCCTCGTGTACCAGCACCAGCACCTCTTGCGAGAGCAGGCGGTCGCAGGCGAAATCCGGGTGCGGGGCTTGCAGCGTGGCGATGGCGACATCCACCCGGTGCTGGGCCACGAGATCGAGCAGCACGCTGGAATTCTCCAGCCGCACATCGAGCCTTATGCCGGGATGCAGCGTTGTGAAGCGCTGCAGGATCGGCATCGCCACATAGGGCGCGCACAGGCCAAGCGCGAGATAGCCGGTGCTGAGCGCGCGGCCTTCGTCCATGCGGGCGCCGATGTCGTCGAGCATCAGCATCACCTGCCGCACCCGGGGCAGCAGGTCGCGCCCGTCCGGGGTCAGCTCGATGCCCGCCCCGGTGCGCAGGAACAGCCGCGCGCCAACCGCTTCCTCCAGCGCCTTCACATGCTGGGTGATGGCCGGCTGGCTCACCCCCAGCGCCTGCGCCGCCTCCGAAAAGGTGCGGTGGGTGGCGATGGCCTGGAAGGCGCGGAGCTGGGCGAAGTTCATGGGGAGGGGTCTCGGCAAAGGTCTCGGGTCATAAGTGCAGCTTCATTCAGACGTCACACACTTTAACGACACTTATATCACGACCTCGCGCCCTCTCGCTTGCGGAGACCCTGATGTTCTTCGATACGCTGAAAGCCCTCGGCCTTGCCGCTGCTCTCGCCACGCTCGGTGCGGCACCCTCTCTTGCCCGGGAAGTCGTGCTCTACAACGCTTCCGACAGCGTCAACACCGCGCTGGTCGCCGCCTTCAAGAAGGCGCATCCGGAAATCGAGGTGAAATTCGTCTCTGGCTCCACCGGACCCATCACCGAGCGGGCGATCGCCGAGAAGGGCAAGCCGCAGGCGGATGTGGTCTACCTCGTCAACAATGTCGCGCTGGAACAGCTGAAGCAGGCCGGTGTGTTTGAGCCCTACGCGCCCAATGGCAGCAAGATCGCCCCGGCCTTCCGCGACCCGGACGATTTCTACAACAAGTACTTCGCCACCACGATGTGCATGGTGGTGAACAAGGACCGGCTGGCGCAGAAGAACCTGCCGATGCCCACCACCTGGGAAGACCTGATCAAGCCGGTCTATGCCAAGGAAATCGCGCTGCCTTCGCCTTTGAAGTCCGGCACGGGAGGGGCGATCCTAACCACCTTCATCGACGCCTTCGGCTGGCCGTTCGTCGAGAATTTGAACGAGAACGTCTACCAGTATTCCGACGGCGGCTCGGGCGGTGCGGCACTGGCGGGCGCGGGCGAGGTCGCCATCGGCCTCACCTTCGACACCACCTGCTTCGAGACCAAATCCTCCGGCAAGCCGGTGGAAATCGTCTATGGCCGCATCACCCCGAATGTCTCGGAAGGCGGCGGGCTGGTCGCCGGCGGGCCGAACCCGGCGGAAGCCAAAATCTTCCTCGACTTCATGGCCAGCGAAGAGGCGGCGCAGGTGCTGGGCAAGGTGGTCGGCGCCACCGCTGTTCCCGGCCATGGGCTGGTCGATCTCACCCAGATCACGCTTTGGCAGATGCGTCGCCCGGTCGACATCGCGGCCTTCCGCCGCGACTTCGCCAGCCGCATCCTGAAGCAGTGAACGACGCCTCCTTCACGCGCGCCCCGGCGCGGCCGGCTCCGCAGGTGAGCCGGCCGCATCTGGCCGTGCGCGCGGTGAGTAAGGTCTACAAGGGCCATCGCGCGGTGGACGCGGTGTCCTTCGATCTCGCCAAGGGCGAGTTCGTCACTCTGCTGGGCGATTCCGGCTGCGGCAAGACCACGCTGCTGCGCATCATCGCCGGCTTCGCTCGCCCCGATGCCGGGCAGGTGCTGCGCGAGGGCGAGGATGTGACCGGCATGGCCCCGGCCCGGCGCCGCATGGGCTTCGTGTTCCAATCCTACGCGCTTTTCCCCACCAAGACGGTGGCGCAGAATATCGGCTTCGCGCTCGCCGGCCCGCGTGCCGCCCGCGCGCGCCGTATTGAAGAACTGGCGCAGCTTGTCGAGATCGACGCTCTGCTGGGACGTTACCCGCACGAGCTTTCCGGCGGCCAGCAGCAGCGCGTGGCGCTGGCGCGGGCGCTGGCGTCCGATCCCGAAGTGCTGCTGCTTGACGAGCCGATGTCGGCGCTGGATGCGCGCATAAGGGTGAAGCTGCGCGGGGAACTGCGCTCGCTGGTCGACCGGCTCGGCATCACCACGCTTTATGTCACCCACGACCAGGAAGAGGCGCTGGCGCTCTCCGACCGGGTGGCGGTGATGCGGCACGGGCGCATCGAGCAGATCGGCAGCCCGGCCGATGTCTACCATCGCCCGGCCACGCGCTTCGTCGCCGCGTTCATCGGCATCTCGAACCTGATCGAGGGCCGCGCGGTGGCGGGCGGCATCGAGGCCGAGGGCGTGGTCTGGCCGCTCGCGCTGCCCGCCGGCGTGGCGCCGGGCGCCCGGCTGACCGGGCTTTTCCGGCCCGAGCATGTCGGGATCGCCCCCGAGGGCACCGGAATCGCCGGAATTATCGAGAGCGCCACTTTCCTCGGGGCGAATGTGCGGCTCGGCGTCCGGCTCGCCTGCGGCCGCCTTGTCCTCGCCGACCGCCCGTCCTTCGAGGCGGGTGGGTTGTGGCCGCGTGGCCGTGCGGTTGTGCTGCGCCCTGACTCCACGCGCGCCGTCGTCGTTGCGGACGGACCGCAATGAGGACGGCGCTTTTGCAACTGCCGGCTCGACTGCCAGCGCTGCTGCTTAGCGCTGCAGTGGCGCTGGTTCTGGCGCTGTTCATCGCCTACCCGATCGGCGCCGTGCTGGTGGAGAGCTTCGTCATTTCCGGCCCGATGCCGCCGGCCAAGCTGAAGGCGGTGACGCGCGCCGCGCTCAATGCCGTGCCGTCCGGCGAGCGGGAGGCGTTGGTGCAGCGCTGGATGTCCAGCGCCACCGAAGCCGAGACGGTGGAGGCCACCGCCACCGCCTTCACGCTGGCCGGCGTGCCGGTCGCCTGGGACCGCAAGGCCGCCTATTCCGACCAGAGCGTGGCCATGGCGGCGGAGCTCAAGGCGCTGCCCGAGGCCGCCCGGAGCACGGTGGCGGACGAATTCGTCCTCGCCCACATCATGCTGCACAAGCGCACCGCGCTCGCCTTCAAGGTGAAGGACGCGCTCGGGCCGCAGGGCTTCGACGCGCTGCGCAATGGCACCGACGATCGCTGGGGCCTCGACCATTATCTCAAGCTGTTCGAGGAGCCCTATCTGCGCACGGCGGCGCTCAACAGCCTCTCTCTCGCGGCGCTTTCGGTGGTGTTCACCGTGACGCTGGCTTTCGCGCTCGCCTATGGCATCAATGCCGGCGCCATCCCATGGCCCTCGCTCACCCGCGTGGTGCTACTGATGCCTCTGGTGGCGCCGCCGGTGCTGATCGCCACCGCCACCATCATGCTGTTTGGCCGGCGCGGGCTGGTGACGCACACGCTGCTCGACGACTGGCTCGGCCTGATCGACGCCGACCGGACCAATCTCTATGGCCTGTTCGGCGTGGTGCTGGCGCAGACGCTTTCTTTCGTGCCGGCCGCGCTGATCGTGTTCGACAACAGCCTGCGCCGGCAGGATGGCCGCATCGACGAAGCCGCCGCCGGACTCGGCGCCGGGCCGCTGCGCAGCTTCGTGCAGGTGACGCTGCCCATGGCATGGCCGGGCATCAAGCGGGCGGTGGTGCTGGTGTTCATCCTGAGCCTCACCGATTTCGGCAACCCGATGGTGCTCGGCCGCGATACGCCGGTGCTGGCGGGCGTGGTCTATGACGAGATAACGGCCTACCGCAACACCCCGCTGGCGGCGGCGCTTTGCATGTGGCTGCTCATCCCTTCGCTGCTGCTCTACCTCGCGCTGGAAGCGTTCGGCCGGCGCAAATCCTATGCCGGCACCGCCGGCGCGCGCACCGAGCTGCCGGTGCCGGCGATGGTGCGCGCCGGATTGACCCTGACGGCGGGCGCGGTCGCGGGGCTGATCCTCGCGGTCTATGGCACCATGGCGCTGGGCGCGGTGACGCGCGTGTGGGGCACCGACTGGAGCCTGACGCTGGGCTATTTCACTAGCGTCGGGGTCGATGTCGGGCTCGCTGGTTCCGGCTATGGCTCCTCCGAGCGCGGGCTGGGGCTGGTGTGGGAAAGCGTGCGCCTCGCCGGCATTGCCGGGCCGATCGGCGGCCTCTTCGCGGTCATCATCGCCTATGTGGTGGAGCGCCTGCGCCCACCCGGCGCCCATCTCATCATGTTCCTGGCGCTGGTGCCGGCGATCCTGCCCGGCATCGTCTTCGGCATCGGCTATGTCGTCGCCTTCAACGTGCCGTTCGGCATCCCCGCACTGTCGCTGACGGGAACCTCGGCGATACTGGTCATCAATATCCTGTTCTCCAACCTGTTCGTCGGCGTGCTCGCCGCCCGCGCGGCGCTGCAGCGGCTCGACCGTTCGGTTGACGAGGCGGCGGAAAGTCTGGGCGCCGGGCTGATCGCCCGGTTCTTCCGGGTAACGCTGCCCATGCTGCGGCCGGCGCTGCTGCTGGGCATGCTCTATGTGTTCATCGACGGGCTGACCACGCTGTCCTCGGTGATCTTCCTCGTTTCCGGCAATCACAAGCTGGCCTCGGTGGCGATCTTCAACCACGCCACCTCGGGCGATTATGGCTACGCGGCCGCCAAGAGCCTCGCTCTGCTCGCCGTCGCGCTTGCGGCCATGGGGCTGGTCTGGCTGATCGAGAACCGCAAGCTCGACTTCCGCCGCGCGAGGCTGCGCGCATCCGCGACCGATCTTTCCAGGGTGACGCCGTGACCGACACCGACGAGCTTGTCGCCCGCGACGCGGCGGCCTTCTTCCACCAGCAGGGCTCCAGCCCTTGCGTCAGTGCCTTGCAGGCGGCGCAGGGGATATGGCTGGAGGACGCGAGCGGCCGCCGCTTCATCGACCTCCACGGCAACACCGTGCATCATCTCGGCCATGGTCATCGCGAGATCGTGGCGGCGCTGAAGCGGCAGCTCGACGACCTCGCCTTCACGCCGCGCCGCTTCACCAATGAGCCGGCCGTGGCGCTGGCGGAGGCACTGCGGGCCCGCTGGCCCGGCGCGCCGGCGCGGGTGCTGTTCGCCACCGGCGGCTCCGACGCCATCGAGATCGCGCTCAAGCTGGCTCGCGTCGCCACCGGTCGGCATGAGACGATTTCGCTGGAAGGCTCCTATCACGGCCACGGCTTCGGCGCCTTCGGCCTGTCCTCGGCGATGCCGGACCCGCGCCTTGGCGCCTTCCTGCCGGGACGCCACCACGTCACCCCTTATTGGGCGGGCGAGGAGGGGCCGGCGCGGATGCTGGAGGAGGTGGGCGAGCTGCTTGCCACCGGGCGCATCGCGGCGCTCATTGCCGAGCCGATGCGCTCGAACTGCCATGTGCCCCCGGCCGATCTGTGGCCGCGCATCCGTGCCTTGTGCGACGCCGCCGGCGCCAGGCTGATCTTCGACGAAATACCCTCGGGTCTCGGCAAGACCGGGCGGTTCTTCGCCTTCGAGCATTTCGGCGCGACGCCGGACATGGTGGTGCTCGGCAAGGCGCTGGGCGGCGGCATGGTGCCGATTGCGGCGGTGATCGCCGATGCCCGGCTCAACATCGCGCCGGAGCTGGAGCTTGGCCACTACACCCATGAGAAGAACCCGCTGACCACGCGCGCGGCGCTGACCCTGCTGGAGATCATCGCCCGCGATGATCTGGTCGCCCGCGCCGGGGCGGCGGGACGGCAGCTCAAGGACGGCGTTGCCGCCATCGCAGCCCGCGTGCCGGCCGTGAGCGGTGCGCGCGGGCTCGGGCTGCTGCTGGCGGTCGCGTTCGATGCCCAGCGCTGTGGGCAGCCGCCCGGCCCGGGCTTCGCCGCGCATCTGGTGGCCAGCGCCTTCGCGCACGGGCTCTCCACCACGGCCAAGGGGGACGGCGCCATCGGCCTGTCGCTGCCGCTCACCGTCACCGATGCGGAGATCGACGAGGTGCTTGCGCGGGTCGAGGCGATGGGGCGGGCACTTTAGCGCTCGACCCGTCCGCCCCTCGGCCCGTCAGTGCAGGCTGGCGACGCCTGGTTCATCCTTGTGGTGGGTGCCGAAACGGTCAACCATGGTCGCGCTGGCCTCGTTGAGCCCGAGCACCTCGACCGATGCCCCGGCCTTGCGGAACTTCAGCACCGCCTTGTCGAGCGCACCGATGGAAGTGATGTCCCAGAAATGCGCGTGGGTGAGGTCGATGACGACCTCGCGCGCCGGCTGGTCGAAATCGAAGCCGGCGAGGAACACCTCGGAGGACGCGAAGAAGATCTGGCCGTTGACGACATAGGTCACGCGCCCGTTCGCCTCGTCGACATGCTCGCCCACCGCCACCAGCTGCGACACCTTGCCGGCGAAGAACACGCCCGAGAGCAGCACGCCCACCAGCACGCCGATGGCAAGATCGTGCGTCGTCACGACGGTGATCACCGTCGCCAGCATCACCAGCGAGGATGAGCGTGGGTTGCTGCGCAGGTCGAGGATCGAGCGCCAGGAGAAGGTGCCGATCGAGACCATGATCATGACAGCCACCAGCGCCGCCATCGGGATGATGCGGACAATGTCGTCGAGCACCAGGATCAGGAACAGCAGGAAAGCGCCGGCGACAAAGGTGGAAAGCCGCCCCCGCCCGCCCGAGGTGACGTTGATCACCGACTGGCCGATCATGGCGCAGCCGCCCATGCCGCCGATCAGCGCCGAGGCGATGTTGCTGGTGCCCTGGCCGATGCATTCCTGGCTCTTGTTGCTCAGCGTGTCGGTCATGTCGTCGACGATCTGGGCGGTGAGCAGCGATTCCAGCAGCCCCACGGCGGCCAGCGTGAGCGAATAGGGCAGGATGATCTGCAGCGTCTCCAGCGTGAGCGGCACGTTGGGCAGCGTCAGCATCGGCAGGCCGGAGGGCAGTTCGCCGAGATCGCCGACCGTGCGCAAATCAATCCCGCTCCACCACGCGAACAGGGTAAGCACGGCGATGGCGACCAGCGGCGAGGGCACCGCCCGGGTCAGGCGCGGGAACAGGTAGATGATGGCGAGGCCCACCGCGATCATCGGGTAGGTCTCGATCGGCACGCCGATCAGTTCGGGGAGCTGCGCCATGAAGATGAGGATGGCGAGAGCGTTTACGAAGCCGGTGATGACCGAGCGCGAGACGAAGCGCATCACCCGCCCGATCTTCAGGAAACCGGCGAGCAACTGGATCACGCCCATCAGGATGGTCGCGGCGAACAGATATTCCAGCCCGTGGTCGCGCACGAGCGAGACCATCACCACGGCGGTGGCGGCGGTGGCGGCCGAAATCATGCCTGGGCGCCCGCCGACGAGGGCGGAGACGCAGGCGATGGCGAAGGAGGCGAAAAGGCCCACCTTCGGATCGACCCCGGCAATGATCGAGAAGCCGATGGCTTCGGGGATGAGGGCGAGGGCGACGACGATTCCGGCAAGGACGTCGCCGCGAATATTGGAGGTCCAGTCGCGGACATAGCGGGTGGTCAATGTCATGAGGAGCAATCTTCGCAAAGAGCGGGCGTCCGTCGGGAAGACGGAAAGGCAGCGCTGACTGTGCGTGGTCCGGCGGATCGGCGGCCGGAAGAGCCACCCGGGCTTTCACCGGGTCCAGACGAGTAAAGGCTGCTTAGAACAGATCGTGCGGCGGTACAACGCCGGCCGGACGCGCCGACGGGGCATGCGCGTAATTATGCCGCACCGCACAATTCTCGGAACTCACGGCGTTCTCGGCACTTGTCCGGGGGTTAGGGCGTGCCGCCCTGAAACGCGCGAGGTCAGGCATGCATCGACGTCACCTGTTGCTGGGTTTGGGTCTCCTGGCGATGGCGCCGGTGCCATTATCGCGCCTTGGTATCAGCGAGGCGTGGTCGGAAGAGGAAGATCAGGTCGCTCCGTTCGACGCGCAGACCGTGCGTCAGCTGGCGCGCGAGTTGGCCTCCAAGCCCTATAAGGGCCCGGCCAGCGATCTGCCGGGCGCCTTCGACAAGCTCAGCTATGACGACTACCGCAACATCCGCTTCAACACCGATCGGGCACTCTGGCGCGAGGCCAATACGGGCTTCCAGGCGCAGATGCTGCATCGCGGCTTCCTGTTCCGGGATCGCGTGGACATCTACCAGGTTACGAACGGCCAAGCCCGCAAGCTCGCTTATGACCCGGGGATGTTCCGCTTCGAGCACGGCGTTGCCCAGCCGCCGGCGAAGACCGATATCGGCTTTTCCGGCTTTCGCCTGCACGGGCCGATCAACCGCCCGGACTATTTCGATGAGATCGCCGTGTTCCAGGGCGCCAGCTATTTCCGCGGCGTCGGCAAGGGCCAGGTCTATGGCTCCTCCGCCCGCGGGCTGGCGGTAAAGACCGGCGATGCCGGTGGCGAGGAATTCCCCGCCTTCCGCGCCTTCTGGCTGGAACAGCCACGCCCGGGCGTGGATTCGGTGGTCATTCACGCGCTGCTCGACAGCCCGAGCGCGACGGCTGCGCACCGCTTCACCATCCGCCCCGGCAGTGAGACTCTCATGTCCGTCGAGATGACGGTCTATCCGAGGGTCGACATGGACCAGGTCGGTATCGGCGCGCTGACAAGCATGTTCATGTTCGGCCCCAATGATCGCGACGGCATCGACGATTTCCGTCCCATGGTGTGCGACGCCAATGGCCTCGCCATCGTCACCGGAACCGGCGAGCGGCTGTGGCGCCCGCTTGCCAATCCGCAGCGGTTGCAGATTTCCTCCTTCGCCGTCTCCGATCTGCGGGGCTTCGGCCTGATGCAGCGCCAGCGCTCCTTCTTCGACTATCAGGACCTTGAGGCGCGCTATGAGCGCCGGCCCAGCGTCTGGGTCGAGCCGATCGGCGACTGGGGCGAGGGTTCGGTGGTGCTGGTCGAAATCCCGACGCCGGAGGAGATTCACGACAACATCGTCGCCTTCTGGCGCCCGCGCGAGTCCCTGCGCAAGGGCCGCGAATACAGCAACACCTACCGCCTGCACTGGGGCTGGACCGGGCCGGATTCCACGGATCTCGGGCGTTTTACGGCGACCCGCGTCGGCGGCAATGCCGAACGCCGGCTGTTCGTGCTCGATATTGTCGGCGACAAGGTGAAGGACCTGCCTCCGGAAAGCCTCGCGGCGCGGGTGACGGCCAATTTCGGCGACATCCGGGACATCGTCCTGCAGCCGAACCCCGAGATCGGCGGCTGGCGCGTGTCGTTTGCGCTGGAGCCGCGCGGGGCCGGCATTGTCGAGCTGCGGGCCGACCTGCTGCGCGGTGACGAGCGCATGGCCGAAACCTGGGTCTATCGGTGGACGCCGTGAGGCGTTCCGGCGAGAGGGCCCCCGCGCCCGCGTCACTCGCCGGGGAGGGCCCCGCGCCCGCTCTGCCGGCCGAGGCGCCGCTGGCGATGCCGGTCCAGTCGCTCGGCAAGGTTCCGGCGGCGCCGCCGCCGGGCCCGCGACCATGGAGCCTCGCCGTTCGGCGCGCCTTCGTTCTCTGCGGCGCGGGCGCGCTTACCGTGCTGGCTGCGCGTGAAATGCACCTCGTCCTCGATGTCGGCGGCGTGACGTTGCTGGAATATCTGGTGCTGTGCCTGTTCGTCGTCCTCTTCGCCTGGATCGGCTTTGCCTTCACCAATGCGCTGGTCGGTCTGCCGGGCCTGTTGCGCCGGCCGAACGGGCATCTGGGCATCGCGCCGGACGGGCCGCTGCCCACGCTGACGGCGCGCACCGCCATCTTGCTGCCGATCTACAACGAGGAACCGGCGCGCACGCTGGCCGGGCTGGAGGCGACCTGCGAATCGCTCGACGCGACCGGCGCTGCGGCGCATTTCGATGTCTTCATCCTCAGTGACACCACCGACCCCGATGTCTGGATCGCCGAGGAGGCGGGGTATCTCGATCTGGTGGCCCGGCGCGGCGACGAGGGTCGGCTGTTCTACCGGCGCCGCCCGCGCAACACCGGCCGCAAGGCGGGCAACATCGCAGAATGGGTGACGCGCTTCGGCGGGGCCTATGAGAGCTTCCTCATCCTCGACGCCGACAGCGTGATGACGGGCGACTGCGTCGTGCGCCTCGCCGCCGCCATGGAGGCCAATCCGAGCGCCGGGCTGATCCAGACCCTGCCGGTCATCGTCGGCGGCCGCACGCTGTTCGCCCGGCTGCAGCAATTCGCCGGCCGGCTCTATGGCCCCCTCATCGCCCAAGGGCTGGCGAGCTGGAGCGGGCCGGAGAGCAATTACTGGGGCCACAACGCCATCATCCGCACCCGCGCCTTCGCCGAGGGCGCCGGATTGCCGGAGTTGAAGGGTCCCAAGCCGTTTGGCGGGCATATCCTCAGCCATGATTTCATCGAGGCGGCGCTGATGCGCCGGCGCGGCTGGGGAATGCACATGGTTCCCTGGCTGGAGGGTTCGTATGAGGAAGGCCCGCCGACGCTGGCGGACCTTGCCGTGCGGGACCGGCGCTGGTGCCAGGGCAACCTGCAGCACATGGCCGTGCTGCCGGCGCGGGGGCTGCACCCGGTCAGCCGGCTGCATCTGCTTATCGGCATCGGCGCCTACCTCACCGCGCCGCTCTGGCTGGCGATGCTGCTGGCGGGGCTTGCCACCGCACTTCAGGCCCGCTTCGTGCCGCCGGACTATTTTCCCTCCGGTTTCGCGCTGTTTCCCAGCTGGCCCGCACAGGACCCGGTGCGCGCCGTGTGGGTGTTCGTCGGCACCATGGCGGTGCTGCTGCTGCCCAAGCTGTTCGCGTTGGCGGCGCTGCTGGTTTCCCGCACCGCACGCCAGCGTTTCGGTGGCGGCGCGCGGACCTTTTTCGGCATGCTGGGAGAGACGCTGGTTTCCGGCCTTCTCGCCCCGGTGACGATGTTCACCCAGTCGGTGGCGGTGATCGGCATATTGGCCGGGCGCGATGGCGGGTGGCAGCCGCAGCGGCGCGACGACGACCGCATCGACGCCGGGTCGATCGTCCGCTTCTTCCTGCCCCATACGGTGGCGGGATGGCTGCTCGGGGCCGCCGCGCTCAGCATCTCGCTGCCGCTGTTCCTTTGGATGACGCCGGTCGTGCTCGGCCTTGCGCTGGCGATCCCGCTGGTGCTGTGGACCGGGGCTGCGCGGGCCTCCATGCCGGCCCTGTTCCGCACGCCGGAGGAGCAGGACCCGCCCGCCGTGCTATTGCGGGTGCGGCAGCTGCGAGCAACAAGCTCGACGCCGGCGCCGTCCGAGGCGGTCGCGCACCTCGCGGCCGCGCCGAAACTCGCGGCCTTCCATCGCGCCCAGCTTGCCGATGGCGAGCGCCGGCCCGGCGACTATGCCTCCGATCGGCTGATCGCGGCGGCGAAAATCGAGGACGCGCCGAGCCTCGACGCAGCGCTTCGCCTGCTCACCCTGCGCGAAAAAGCTGCGGCTCTCGGCGATTTTCGTGCGCTCGACGCCCTGCTGGCGCTGGCGAGTCCGCAGGGTGAACCCGGCGCGCGCCTTGCCGCGCCCGAGAGGGCCGGTGCACCGGCACAGGTGGCCACTCCGTCATGACGCGGGCGGCGTAGGGGGCCGCTATAAAGGGCTCTTGCGGTCGACCTTCTCTTCAGGAAGCTCGATATCCTTCGCCTGGCGACGGCGTTTCGACTGGCGCATGGCGTAGGCCAGAGCCGCGACAAGCAGCAAGGCGCCGAGCCCGAAAAGCATTTCCATCGTGGTCTCCTCATCTTCGCGTCCCCCGCGTGGGCGTCAGCCCCTGCGCGCGGTGCCGGTCGCGTCTTCCGCGCCATGCCCGGTGTCCTCGACACCGAGCATCGTTCCACCGGCGCCGGGCACGGTGATAGTGACGTCATAACCGTCGCGGATGGCGTTGGAAGCGGCGGCAACGGCCGCCTCGAAGGCGGCTTCCTTGCTGGCATAGGCCATGCCGGCCTCGCCAGCGCTCTCGACGCGCCACTGGCCCTCGCTGCCGCGCAGGCGGTAATGGGCCGATCGGGTGGATCCTTGGGTCTGCATGATCTTTTCCTTATCTGGTGCGGTCTCAGATCATTGGGCCGCCGCCGGTGACCGCGATGGTGGCGCCCGAGACGTAGCTCGACAGCGGGTCGGCCAGCATCACATAGGCGGTGGCGAGTTCCGCCGGCTGGCCGGGCCGCTTCATCGGCACCTGCTCGCCGAAATGCGCCACCTTTTCGGCCGGCATGGTGGCGGGGATGAGCGGGGTCCAGATCGGCCCCGGCGCCACCGCATTGGCGCGGATGCCCTTTTCCGCCAGCAGTTGCGCCAGCCCGGCGGTGAAGTTCTGGATCGCGCCCTTGGTGGTGGCATAGGCCAGCAGGGTCGGGTTCGGCTTGTCGGAATTGATCGAGGCGGTGTTGATGATGGCGCTGCCGGGCTTCATGTGCGGCACCGCCGCCTTGGTGAGGTAGAACATGGCGTGGATGTTGACCTTGAAGGTCAGTTCCCACTCCTCGTCGCTGATCTCGCCAATGTCGGTGAAGGTCGCCTGATGGGCGGCGTTGTTGACGAGAAGGTCGATGCGTCCGAAAGCCTCGACCGCCTTGTCGACCAGGGCGCGGCACTGCGCGGCGTGCTGGATGTCGCCGGGAACCAGCACGGCCTGCCGGCCCGCCTCGCGCACCAGCGCAGCCGTGGTCTCGGCGTCGTCATGCTCGTCGAGATAGGAGATCAGCACGTCGGCGCCTTCGCGGGCATAGCCGAGGGCGACGGCGCGGCCGATGCCGCTGTCGCCGCCGGTGATGAGCGCCTTGAGCCCGTGCAGCCGGCCGGAGCCCTTGTAGCTCGCCTCGCCATGGTCGGGGCGCGGCGACATTGCCTCCGTCCGCCCGGGCATCGGCTGCTGCTGCTCCTGAAAAGGCGGGCGCGGGTGATCGAGCATGAGTGGCTCCTGTCGCTGTGACCGATGATGGGTGTTGCAAGGCCAACGACAGGCGGCGGGCGTTGGTTCCGGCGCCCGTGCTCTCCTGGCACATCGCCGCGAACCATCCCGCGCGCCCGGCGTTCACCTCCCACATCCCGTCCCGCGCCCACCGGCGCCCGCGCTCCCGCTCCGATGGGAAGCGGTCGGCCGGCGCAGCCGAAGGAAATGCTCGATGCCCTTAGCTCTCAGCCATTCGCGCCGCCGGCGCTCACTGGCGCTGCCCTTTCTCCTCACCCTCGCCCTCGGCCTCGCTGCCTGCGACCAATCGGTGCCGACCCTGCCGGGAAGCGCCGGCTACGGCCCCGATCCGCAGCTTCCCGAGCCGGCCACGTCGACAATCCCGACGCTGAAGGTGGCGGAGGCCATTGGCTGGAAAGAGGGCGCGCGCCCGACCCCGACGGCGGGGATGCAGGTCACGGCCTTCTCTTCCGGGCTGGCGCATCCGCGCTGGCTCTACGAATTGCCCAATGGCGACGTGCTGGTGGCGGAATCGGACGCACCGCCCAAGCCCGAGGGTATGTCCGGGGGCTTGCGCGGCTGGGTGCAGGGCCTGTTCATGAAAAAAGCCGGCTCGAAGACGCCGAGCGCCAACCGCATCTCGCTGCTGCGCGACGCCGATGGCGACGGCACGGCGGAGGTGAAAACGGTGTTTCTAGAAAACCTTACCTCGCCCTTCGGCATGGCGCTGGTCGGCGATCGCTTCTATGTCGCCAATGCCGACGCCATCGTCAGCTTCCCCTATCAGGAAGGCGCGACGCAGATCACCGCGCCGGCCGAGAAGCTGGCGGACCTGCCGGCCGGGCGCAACCATCACTGGACCAAGAGCCTGCTGGCAAACCCCGACGGCTCGAAGCTCTATGTCGGCGTCGGCTCCAACTCGAATGTCGGCGAGAACGGCATGGACGAGGAGGAGAACCGCGCCGCCGTGCTGGAGGTGGATGTCGCCACGGGCGCCTCGCGCGTCTTCGCCTCCGGGCTGCGCAACCCCGTCGGCATCGACTGGAACCCGGCCAATGGCGAATTGTGGGTGGCGGTGAACGAGCGCGACGAGATCGGCGACGATCTGGTGCCCGACTACATGACCTCGGTGAAGGAGGGCGGCTTCTATGGCTGGCCCTATTCCTATTACGGCCAGCATGTGGACGAGCGCATCCAGCCGGCGCAGCCCGACCTCGTCGCCAAGGCGATCAAGCCGGATTACGCGCTGGGCTCGCACACCGCCTCGCTCGGCTTCACCTTCGCCAACGGCCCGGCGCTGGCGCCGCGTTATTCGTCCGGCGCCTTCATCGGCCAGCACGGCTCGTGGAACCGCAGCGAGCCGGTGGGCTACCGGGTGATCTTCGTGCCCTTCGCCAATGGCCGGGCATCCGGCGCGCCGCAGGAAATCCTCACCGGCTTTCTCGACGGTGAAGGCAATGCGCAGGGCCGCCCGGTCGGCGTCCTCGTCGACACGCGCGGCGGCCTGCTCGTGGCGGACGATGTCGGCAACACGGTGTGGCGGGTGACGCCGGCCGAGGGCACGGCGCCTGCGCCGACCACGCCGGCCGCCACGCCCAACGAGGCCATGTGAGGCCGCGCGTCAAACCGGCATGACAACGAAAGGCGGGCGCTTCGGCGCCCGTTTTGATGCGGGATGCTGCCGTCGGCTGTGGAACGCGCCGCCAGCCCGCGCGTTAGGCGCGAGGCACCCCGGCACCTCGGGCAGGTACAGAGGCAGGCATGGCCGCGCGCGCGACATGGAAGGGCTTTCTAAAGCTGGGCGAACTCGTCTGCGCCGTCGGGCTTTATACCGCTGTCAGCGCCAGCGATCGCGTCTCCCTGCACATGGTCAACCGCAAGACCGGCAACCGGCTTTCCCGCCGCTTCGTCGATTCGCAGACCGGCAAAGTGGTCGAGCGCGAGGAGCAGGTGAAGGGCTATGAGGTCGATTCCGGCGATTACATCCTGCTGGAGCCGGACGAGATCGCCGAGGTGACGCCCAAGGGCGACAAGGCGCTGACCATTGAACGTTTCCTGCCCTGCGGCGAGGTCGACGACCTCTATTTCGACCGGCCCTATTATCTGCGCCCGGCCGATCAGAGCTCGCAGGCGAGCTTCGCCGTCATCCGCGAGGGGTTGCGAAAGCAGAAGGTGGCGGCGGTGGCGAGCGCCGTGCTGTTCCGTCGCCCACGCAGCGTGCTGATCCGCGCCCATGACGAGGGCCTAATCGCCACCACGCTAAACTATGACTACGAGGTGCGCTCGGCACAGGAAGCGTTCGAGGATATCCGCGAGGTGAAGATGGAGCCGGAAATGCTCGATCTCGCCCGCCATATCATCGAGACCAAATCCGGCCGCTTCCAGCCTGAAACTTTCGATGACCGCTACGACGACGCTCTCGCGGAACTGGTGCGGGCCAAGATGGAAGGCCGCAAGATCGCCCCGCCCAAGAAGAGTTCGGCCAAGGTGGTGAGCCTGCTCGACGCGCTGCGCGAAAGCGCGGGGGTGGCGGGAGGCGCCAAGGCGGCCGCCAAGAAGGCCGCCAAGAAGGCAGCCGCGAAGAAATCAGCGGCGGGCAAGGCACCTGCGGAAAAGCGCGCCGCCGGCAAGGCGAAGGCGGGGAAGTCCTCGGCCAGCCCCACCCGCAAGGCGGGATAGGCGGCGATGGCGCTCGATGCCTACCGACGCAAGCGCGACTTCACCCGCACCCGGGAACCGCAGGGCGGCGAGGTCGAGGCTCCTGGGCACGCCTATCTGATCCAGAAACATGCGGCGCGGCGTCTGCATTACGACCTGCGGCTTGAAATGGACGGCGTGCTGAAAAGCTGGGCGGTGACGCGCGGGCCGAGCCTGGTGACGGGCGAGAAGCGGCTGGCGGTGCATGTCGAGGATCACCCGCTCGACTATGGCAGCTTCGAGGGCACCATTCCCAAGGGGGAATACGGCGGCGGCACGGTGCTCCTGTGGGACCGGGGAAGCTGGGAGCCGGTCGGTGACGCGGCCAAGGGCTACAAGAAGGGCCATCTTGAATTTGAACTTCACGGCGAAAAGCTGAGCGGGCGCTGGCACTTGGTGCGGATGGCGCCGCGCAGGGGCGAGAAGGCGGACAATTGGCTGCTGATGAAGGTCGAGGACGCCGCCGCGCGGCCGGAAGGGGCGCCGGACATTCTGGAGGAGATGCCGGATTCGGTGAAGACCGGCCGCACGCTCGACGCCATCGCCAAGGGAGAGGACCCCCCCGTCCCGCCGAAGAGCGTCAAGGCGAAGGTCGCCAAGCCGCGGGCGGCGACGAAAGCCAAGGCCTCCGGCAAGGCGAAGGCGTCGACGCCGTCCGGCGATGCGGCGCCGCTACCGGCATTTGTCGAGCCAGCGCTGGCGACGCTGGTGGCGAAGGCACCGGGCGGAAAGCTTTGGATTCACGAGATAAAATATGACGGCTACCGGCTTCAGGCGCGTCTGGATTTAACGGCCAAGGGCAAAAGCCGGGTGAAGCTGCTCACCCGCTCCGGGCTCGACTGGACGCCCCGCTTCGGCCCGGCGCTGGCGGCGGCGCTGGAGGCGTTGCCGGCGGAGAACGCGCTTATCGACGGCGAGCTGGTGGTGGAAAACGGCGCCGGCGTATCCAATTTCAGCCTTCTGCAACAGGATCTTAGCGAAGGGCGGCACGACCGCTTCATCTATTACGCCTTCGACCTCCTGCACCTCGACGGCCGGGACCTGCGCCCGCTTCCTCTGACCGAGCGCAAGCGACTGCTGGAGCTGCTGCTTCGTCAAGCTGCAGAAGGCCTGCGCTACAGCGAGCATCTGACGGAAGATGGCGGCGACATGCTGCGCCATGCCTGCCGGCTCAGTCTCGAAGGGCTGGTGTCGAAGCGGGCCGACGCGCCCTATCGCTCGGGTCGTGGCAAGGACTGGGTGAAGTCAAAATGCGCCTTCCGGCAGGAATTCGTCATTGGCGGCTTCACGCCCTCCACGGCCGCGAAGAACGCGATAGGGTCGCTGGTGCTCGGCGTCCATGAGGCGGGCAAGCTGGTTTGCGTCGGCCGGGTCGGCACCGGCTTCTCGCAGACGGTGGCGCGCGATCTTCACGCGCAGCTTTCCAGGCGCGAACGCGCCCGCAGCCCGTTCGCCAAGGCGCTGACGGCGGAGGAGCGGCGCGGAGTCACTTTCGTGGCGCCCGATCTGGTGGCGGAAGTGGAGTTTCGCGGCTGGACCGGCGACCATCATCTGCGCCACGCTGCCTTTCGCGGCCTGCGCGAGGACAAGCCCGCACGCGAGATCGTGCGGGAAAAGCCGGTGGAGGGCGAAAGCATGGCTCCCGAAGGCAGCGCCGCCCGCTCGAAGGTAAAGCTCACCCATCCCGACCGCGTCTACTGGCCGGAGGAGGGCATCACCAAGCAGGGTCTGGCCGATTACTACGCCGAGGTCTGGCGCCATATCCTGCCCTTCGTCGTCGCCCGGCCGCTGGCGTTGCTGCGCTGCCCGGACGGCATCGCCAGCCAGTGTTTCTTCCAGAAGCATTCCTGGCGCGGCATGAACAAGGCGATCAAGGTCCGCAAGGACAAGGACGGCGAGGAACTGCTCACTATCGGCGACCTCGACGGGCTGATCGCGCTGGTGCAGTCCGGGGCGCTGGAAATCCACCCCTGGGGCGCCCCGCTTGCCGATGTCGAGCGCCCGGACATGCTGATCTTCGACCTCGACCCGGGCGAGGGCGTCGGTTGGGACGGGGTCGTCGACGGCGCGCGCGAAATCCGTGCCCGGCTGGAGGCGCAGGGGCTGGCGGCCTTCGTCAAGACCTCCGGCGGCAAGGGGCTGCATGTGGTGGCGCCGCTGAAGCCCAAGGCGACCTGGGAGAAGGCCAAGGCCTTCACCAAAACGCTGGCGGATTCGCTCGCCGCCGACGACCCGGACCGCTTCATTGCCGTTGCCACCAAGGCGCGGCGCAAGGGGCGCATCTTCATCGATTATCTCCGCAACGGGCGCGGCGCCACGGCGGTGGCGGCCTATTGCCCGCGTGCCCGCGCCGGGGCGGGCGTTTCCATGCCGGTGGCGTGGGAGGAACTCGACCAGCTTGCCGGGGCGGCGCAGTTCACCCTCGCCGACGCGCCCGCGCGCCTGGCTCACCTCGCTGCCGACCCATGGGACGATTTCCGCGCCGCCGCCGTGCCGCTGCCCGAGGCGGCGGGCGGGCGGCGGCGCAAGACGTAGTGCAGATCGAGACAGCAGGCTGGGGGACACGGGAATGGAAGGTTTGCCGCAGGACTGGTGGCTGACACCGGACGAGATCGAGGCCCTGCTGCGCCTGCTCGCAGCGGCCGGCTGCGGCATGATCGTCGGCATAAACCGCGACATGCGTGGCAAACCCACCGGCATGCGCACCCTCGGTCTGGTGGGGCTCGGCGCCGCGCTGATTTCGCTCTCCGCGCTGAATGTCGAGGGCATGGAAGGCCACCCGGACGCCACCAGCCGCGTGGTGCAGGGCATCGTGCAGGGGGTGATGACGGGGATCGGCTTTCTCGGCGCCGGGGTCGTGCTGCGCGATCGCGAGCGGCTGGAAGTGCATGGGCTGACCACGGCGGCGTCGGTATGGGTCACCGCAGCGCTCGGCGTCGCCTGCGCCATCGCCTCCTGGCACCTCGTCTTTCTTGCGCTGGCGACCACCATCGCCCTGCTGGCGCTGATACTGCCGATGGAGCGCATTCTGGAATCGCGGGCCGCCCCGCCAGCGCGCCGGGCACAGCCGCTCTCCGACAGTGCCGACGACGAGTAACGACGCGCCGCGCTCCCCCGCCCTGTTTGCGCTCAGCTTCTGCGCCCGCCCGGCTTGCGCTCGGCGGCAAGGCTCTTCTTCAGCGCATCCATGATGTTGACCACATTGGTCGGCGTCTCGTCATCGTCGGCCACGCGGGCCGTGCGGCGCTTGGCCGGCCGCTTCTTCTTCTTGGCGGCGATAAGCTGCTTGAGATTGGCCTGTAGCGGGTCGCTCACCAGCGCGGCGTCCCACTTGCCGGTCCGCTTGTCGATGAGCTTGCCGACCAGAGCGACCAGATCGGCGTCGGCAACCTCGTCAAGGTCCTCGAAATAGCCCTCCGGCCGGCGAAGCTCGTCGGAATAATGCAGCGTCCACAACACGATGCCGCGCCCGCGCGGCTCCAGCATGACGGGACGCTCCCGCCGGTGCAGCACCACGCGGGACAGGCCGACCTTGCCGGTGGCCACCATGGCTTCGCGGATGACGGCGAAAGCCTCTTCGCCCACGGGGTCGTCCGGCATCAGGAAATGGGGTGTGTCGTACCAAATCCATTCCACGGCATCGGCCGGCACGAAGCTCTCGATGTCGATGGTGCGGTTGCTCTCCAGCGCCACCGCCGCCAGATCCTCGTCGTCGAGGATCACATAGCTGTCCGGCTCGCGCTCATAGCCGCGCGCCTGGTCGTCGGCGTCGACGGTTTCCTCGGTCTGCGCGTCGACATAGATGCCCTCGACCCGGTTGCCGGTTGCCCGGTTGAGGGTGTGGAAGCTGATTTTCTCCGATGCGCTGGTGGCCGGTGCCAGAACGACCGGGCACGTCACCAGCGAGAGCTTGAGATAGCCTTTCCAAAGGCCGCGCGGCGCCACCTGACATCCCCCTGTCGAACCCTGCTGCGGTAACAATCTCCGGCATGGCAACAGGTTCCCCGCCGGCTGAACCGAACAGTGGGATGGGGCGTTGGTTCTCCAGCTTCGGGCAGGGTACCCGGGGCGAGGAGGGACGACATGTCCGAAACCGATCAGTTGCGGGGCGACATCGACGCCGGCCGCACCGGCGAAAAGGTGCCGTTTTCCGATCCCGCCGCCGCCCCGCTCGGCACCGACGACGAGGCGGCCGGCCATCCCGCCACGTCCGAGCGCCGGGCAATGGCAGCCGGTCCGGTGGGCACGTCGAGCGCGGGCGGCGGCACCGACGAGCGCGGGCGCGCCTATGACGACAAGGGCACCACCGTGCCCGGCATGTCCTTCGTCACCGCCGTGGCCGTCCTGTTCGCGCTGCTGGTCGGCGCCGGGGCCCTGGTCGCGGCGCTGATGAGCTGAGCCCGGCGCCACCCGCGCCGACCCGCTATCCGTCCTTCGCATACCTCTTTCCCGGGAACCCCTCGGCGGCTGCGCGGTTAGCGCAGGCTTGTTTCCTCCAGGCGTGTTTTCTCCAAGAATGCGAAGCGATGTCCATTAGCCAGGATCTGATCGAAAGCGCGATGGCCGCGCGGCCCGTACCGGAAGGCCCGACACCGCAGCCGCAGGATAAAGGCGGCCCGGTGCTGGAGACCGGCCGTAACGTCTGGCGGGTGGAGAGCGCGGCGCGCGCGCGGGTGCTGGTCGACGGCGCCGCCTATTTCGGCGCGCTGCGGGCGGCGATGCTGGAGGCGCGCGAGACCATCCACATCGCCGGCTGGGACCTCGACAGCCGGATGAAGCTGGTGGGCGAGAGCGGCACCGCCGAGGACGGGCTGCCCGAGACGCTGGCGGCCTTCCTTTCCGCGCTGGTGGCGCGCAATCCCCGCCTGCGCATCCGGCTTCTGCTCTGGGACTATTCGGTGATGTTCGCGCTGGAGCGCGAGCTGGCGCCCATCTTCTCCTTCATGTGGTCGACGCCGAAGCAGATCGAGCTGTGCCTCGACGATGAACTGCCGATCGGCGCCTCGCACCACCAGAAGATCGTGGTCATCGACGACTCGCTGGCCTTTTCCGGCGGGCTCGACATCACCGGCCACCGCTGGGACACCCCCGATCACACGCCCGGCGACCCGCTGCGCCGCGACCCGCAGGGCGCCCTCTACGAGCCGTTCCACGACGTGCAGATGGCGGTCGATGGCGCGGCGGCCGATGCGCTCGGCGCGCTGTTCCGCGACCGCTGGAAGCGCGCCGCCTCCGAGCGGCTGGTGCCGGCCCGGGCGCGGGGAAACCGTTGGCCCGATGCACTGCCGACCGATTTTTCCGACGTCGAGATCGGCATTGCCCGCACCCTGCCGGCCTATGATGGCGCGCCCGGCGCACGCGAGGTGGAGACCCTGCTGTTCGACATGATCGATAGCGCCGAGCGCATGATCTATGTCGAGAACCAGTTCATCACCTGCGAACGCTTCACCGAGCGGCTGGTGGCGCGGATGAAGGAGTGCCCCGCGCTCGAAGCGCTGATGGTGACGCCGAACATCTACCGTTCCTGGATCGAGCAGCAGGTGATGGGCGTGCCGCGCGAGCGGCTGAGGGCGCGGCTGGAGCAGGAAGGACTGGCCGACCGCGCGCGCCTCGTCTTCCCGCAGGTGAGCGCCGGCGACGCCACTGTCGAGGTCTTCGTCCACGCCAAGATTCTCATCGTCGACGACCGGATGCTGCGCGTCGGCTCGGCCAATATCTGCAACCGCTCCATGGGCTTCGACAGCGAATGCGATCTCGTCATCGAGGCGCGCGGCGAGGGCGAGCGCGCAGGGGTGGCGGCCATCCGTGACCGCCTGCTGGGCGAGCATATCGGCCACGCGCCCGAGCAAGTGGCGGAGCTGGTCGCCGGCGACGGGCTCATCGCCGCCTCGCGTCAGGGCGCGGCGGGCCGGCGCCTCGTGGAACTGCCCCGCGTCGCCACCGATCTCGCGCTGCCGCAGATCAGCGCCATCGCCGACCCGCTTGAGCCACTCTATGACGAGCGCGCCTCGGAAGGCGGGGGCAGGCGGCGCAAATGGCCGATTGCCGCCGCGCTGGCGGGGCTCGCCGTGCTGGCGGCGCTGGTGATCGCCTGGGCCAATTCCCCCTTTGCCGAGCCGGATCGCATCATCTCCGCCCTCGACACCATGGCCCAGCGCCCCTGGGGCGCGGCGGCCGTGGTCGGCATCTATGTGCTGGGCGGACTGGTGGTGTTTCCGGTGTCGGTGCTCATCATCGCCACGGTGGCGGTCTATGGCGGCTGGACCGGGGCGCTGCTGGCGGGGCTGGGGGCGCTGGCGAGCGCGGTGGTGACGTTCTTCATTGGCCGCCATCTCGGCGCCGGCGTGGTCCGCCGCTTCATCGGCCCGCGCATCAACCGCATCCGCCGGGGGCTCGCCAATCAGGGCATCCTCACGGTGGCGACCATGCGGATGGTGCCGGCGGCGCCGTTCACCTTCATCAACCTTGTGGCGGGCGCGGCCGGGCTGCGACTGGTCGATTTCGTGCTCGGCACCGCCCTCGGCCTGATGCCGGGGCTGGTTGTGCTGAGTGCGCTCGGCCACCAGATCGTCGAGGTGATTTCCAACCCGACGCTGGGACGGGTCCTGCTGCTCATCGGCTTTGTGGGGCTGTGGATCGCCTGTTCGCTCGGCCTGCAATTCCTCGTCGCCCGCCTGCGGAGGTCGGCGTGAACGCTGCGCCGCCGCAGCGCCTGCGGCTGATGACCTGGAACATCCATGGCGGCGTCGGGCCGGACCGGCGCTTCAATCTGGAGCGCATCGCCGCCCTCATCGCCCGCCACCAGCCGGACATCCTCGCTTTGCAGGAGGTCGACACGCGCGGGCGCGACGTGGCGTGCCTGGCGCCGCTGGAAGGGCTGGGCATCGGCCATTTCGCCGAGGCGCGGACCATCGCCGTGCCGGACGGCCATTACGGCCACGTGCTGTATTCGCGCTGGCCGACGCACGACATCGTGCTGCACGACCTTTCCGTGCGCCGCCGCGAGCCGCGCATGGCGATCGAGACCCATGTCGACACGCCGCTGGGCCCGCTGCGAGTGGTCGCGGTGCATCTCGGCCTCGCCTTGCTGGAGCGGCGCCGGCAGGCGCGAAAGCTCGCCCGCATGGCCCGCGACGGCAGCGACGCGCCGACGGTGATGATGGGAGATTTCAACGACTGGTTCTCCTTCCGGCCGGTGCGGCGGACTTTGGCGCGGGTGCTGCCGGAGAGCACGAATATCCGCAGCTTCCCCGCCTGCTGGCCGCTGCTGCGGCTCGACCGGCTCTATTGCAGCCGGCGCGGCATGCTGGCGCACAGCTTCACTGACCCGGAAGCGCGGCACGCGTCCGACCATCTGCCTGTCATCGCCGACATCCAGCTCCGCCCACGTCTTGCCCGGGCGCCGGGGCTCGACACGCCGGAACAGGTGTCGCGGCCGAGCGTTGATCTGGTGGAACAGGGAGAACGTCCATGAGCACAGACGAACATGCCATCCGCCAGCGCGCCCACGCCTTGTGGGAGGCCGAAGGCCGGCCCGAAGGTCGGTCGGACGATCACTGGCGGCGCGCGAGCGAGATGCTGATCAACGAGGGTAATGCGTCTGGCCACGGTTCCGGCACTTTCCGCCCGGTCGATACGGCGGAAGCGCCGCCGGAGGCTGGCCGCGCCGTCGCCATGCCCGGCTTTCCCGCGCCTTCCGAGGATGGGGGGATCGAAGCCGCCGAGCGCCCTCCGCAGGACCCGCCGATCGATTCCACGGTGCGGGTCGATCCGGGCCAGCAGGACAACGAGCCGGTGACGGAGATCGAGACCATCCACCGCACGCTGGAAATCCCCAAGAACCGGCGCGGCCGCACCTCGCCCCCGCACGACCGGGCGGGGGCCATGAGCGGTGCGGCCGGCAGCCGCAAGCGTTGATGAGCGGCGCCTTGGCCAGCGGCGTCATTCAGCTGCTGGTGGAGTTCGGCCTCGTGCGTCCCCGTGCCGAGGACGACCGCCGCGGCCGACACCCCTCGCGGGACGATGCCTGAGCGGGGTCGCACCCGTCTAATCCACACTCGACAGACCCAATGGGAGAGACGTCCATGATTATCGCCGACCAGCACGACAAGAACCCCGCCAAGCCGGGGGATCGCCGCGTGGAGAATAAGGACCGCGCCCCCGAAGAGAGCGGCCACGCCCGCAGCGCCAATCCGCAGCAGGACGACAAGGCCGGCGAGCGCGAGCAGAAGCCGGAAGGCCGCGACGCGGGTTACGATCCCGCGAAATAGCGGCATCGGCGCGCTCTCGATCAGAGCTTCAGAGGGCTACCCAACGACCGGGTCGGTTCAATCCGCCCGGATCGCGCTCTAGGAACAAATTTCGCCATTGTCTCGACCGTCCCCTTGCCGGATGACTGTACCCGCATAAGGGGAACGGCATGGCGAAGACGGGTGGCGAAGCTCTCAAGGGCAGCTTGGGGCCGGTGGAAGCGGTGGGGCTTTCCCTGTCGGTCATCGCCCCGACCATGGGCATGGCGCTCAACGTGACCCTGGCCGTCGGTGCCGCCGGCGTCGCCGCCCCGCTGGGTTTCGCGGTGGGGACGGTGGTGGTCGGCGTTGTCGGCCTGTCCTTCGTGTTCTTCGCCAGCCGCGTCACCACCGCCGGCTCGGGCTATGCCTATATCGGCCAGACCTTCGGCCCCCGTGCCGGCTTCCTTGCCGGCTGGTGCATGGTGCTGCTCTACATCGCCGGCGGTTCCGGCAGCGCGGCGCTGGTGGGGGACTTTCTGCGCGCGGCGCTGGATGACCACGGCGTGAATCTGGGTGCGTGGTGGTTGCCGGTGGCGGTCGCCGCCCTTGTCGGCGGCACGCTGCTCGCCTGGCGCGACGTGCGCCTTGCCACCCGGCTGATGCTGGTGCTGGAACTCTCCTCCATTGCCGTCATCGTCTTTCTCGGCATCCGAATCCTGATGGCGGTGGAGGCGCAGGGCGGGCTGAGCCTCGCCCCCTTCCATCCAGACCCGGCCATAGGCTGGTGGGGCATCGGCTATGCCGTGGTGTTCGCGGTGCTGTCCTTTGCCGGCTTTGAGGCGGCGGCCACGCTGGCCGAGGAGGCCGGGCAGCCCGGCCGCACCATTCCCATCGCGCTGGTCGGCTCGGTGGTGGTGGCGGGCCTGTTCTTCGTCTTCGCCTCCTACATTCAGGTCATCGGCTTCGGGCTCGACAACATGAAGGCGCTGGCGGCCAGCGACGCGCCGCTGAACACGCTGGCGTTGAAATACGGCAATATCCACATCGCCACCGTGCTCGATCTCGCGGCGTGCGTATCGGCCATCTCCTGCGTGCTGGGCACGCTCTCGGCCGGCGCCCGCATGCTGTTCGTTCTCGGCCGTGGCGGTCTGTCCGACACACTGGCGAAAGTGCACCCGCGCCATGGCACGCCCTTCGTCGCGGTGGGCGTGGTGAGCCTTTCCATGCTGGCGGGGCTGCTGGCCTGGGCGCCCTTCATCGGGCCGGCGAACTACTACGACAATGTCGGCACCATCGGCGTGCTTGCGCTGATCGTCGCCTATATCGGCGTCACCGCCGCCGCCGCCGTCCACGCAGTGCGGGCCGGCAGCCGGCTGTGGCTGGTGCTGGGCAGCCTCGGCACGCTGGCGATGCTGTGGCCGCTGTACAATTCGGTCTACCCGGTGCCGGTCTTCCCGGACAATCTGTGGCCCTATCTGGTGGCCTTCTGGATAGTCCTTGGCGGGGCGCTGGTGATGCTCAGGCCGGGGATCGGGCGGCCGCAGGCGACGTGATCGCCGCCGCGGCGCCGGCTCAGAAACCGAGATCGCCGAGGCCGGGATGGTCGTCCGGCCGCCGGCCGAGCGGCCAATGATAGGCGCGGTCGGCTTCCGGGATCGGGTGCTCGTTGATGCTGGCGAGGCGCCGGCGCATCAGCCCGTCCGCGTCGAACTCCCAGTTCTCATTGCCATAGGCGCGGAACCAGTTGCCGCTGTCGTCGTGGTACTCATAGGCGAACCGCACCGCGATGCGGTTCTCGGTGAAGGCCCACAGCTCCTTGATGAGCCGATAATCCAGCTCGCGCGCCCATTTGCGGGTGAGGAAGGCGACGATCGCCTCGCGGCCGTTGACGAATTCGGCGCGGTTGCGCCAGGCGCTGTCGGGCGTGTAGGCGAGCGCCACCTTGGCCGGGTCGCGGCTGTTCCAGCCATCCTCGGCGAGGCGGACCTTTTCCATCGCGGTTTCGCGGGTAAAGGGCGGGAGCGGCGGGCGCGACATGGGGGCTCCTTGGATGCCGTTGGTGGAAGGGGCGGCGGGCCGCCTCAGTTTTCCGCCTGGCCCAGGGCGCGGGCGGCCTGCTCGATCACCGCGGCGACTTCCCGCGGGTGCGATTCATAGACCGAATGGCTGGCGCCGGCGATGGTGGTGATCGGCGCGCCCGCCCGCTCGTAATAGAACCGCTCCAGCGCCGGATTGATGATCTGGTCGGCGCCCGCGACGATGCCCCAGCTCGGCTTCGACTGCCAGGCGGCGGCGGTGAGCGGGGTGCTGAACACGCTTGCCGCGGCCAGCACCTGCCCCTGTGCCTCGAATTCCGCCCGGGCGACCGGCAGATCGGGGGCGAACAGCTTGGGGAAGAGGGCGGGGTCCAGATAGGTGAAGCCGTCCGGGGTCTTCTCGATGGCGCCGGCGGTCATCGCCAGCACGCTCGGCATGGAGCGGCCGAGCGCGGCCTCGTCCTCGCCGACATCGGGCGCGTGGGCGGCGACATAGACGAGGCCGGCGACGTTGGGATGAACGCCCGCCTCGGTGATGATCGAACCGCCATAGGAATGGCCGACCAGCAGCGTCGGGCCGTCCTGCAGATCGAGCACGCGCCGTGTGGCGGCGACATCGTCGGCGAAGGACGTCTCCGGCTCTTGAACCATGGTGACGTGGAAGCCGTCGGCGACCAGATGGTCGTACACCGCCTTCCAGCCCGAGCCGTCGACCCACGCGCCATGCACCAGCACGATGTTGCGTACCGGAGCGCCCACTGCCACGGCAGGCGTCGGGCCGAAAGCGAGGGCGAGGCTGAAGGCACTGGCAAGCGCCAGCGCGGCGGAGGCGTGACGGCGGGGCATCGGGTTCACTCCATCATGGGCGGCGCCGCGCGGCGCCGGGGGCGGGGAATGAGGCTCACCCTGCCTGCGATTGCCGGGCCGTGTTTTTCAGAACGCCGCTTCGCCGCCCGGGACCGCGCGCGGCATTCGCCTTGCACGGCGCTGGCCTTCCACGCCATCGCTGCGCTACAGGCGATGGCGCCCCAGCCAAGAAGGTGAACGATCCCCGTGCCCGAACTTGAAACCGTCGTCCGCGAAATCGCCGAAGAAATGCGCGCCCGCCCCGACCGTGGCGAGGTGGCGAGCTATATCCCCGAACTGGCGCGGGTCGACCCCGCCGCCTTCGGCATCGCGGTGGTGGACGGCGAGGGCCGCATGGTGGTGGGCGGCGATGCCGATGCGCCGTTCTCGATCCAGAGCATTTCCAAGGTCTTCACCCTCACGCTGGCGCTGGGCAAGATTGGCAATCTTCTGTGGCGGCGCGTGGGGCGCGAGCCTTCCGGCAGCCCGTTCAACTCCATCGTCCAGCTGGAGAACGAGCACGGCATTCCGCGCAACCCCTTCATCAATGCCGGCGCCATCGCCGTTACCGACGTCATCCTCTCCGGCCACCAGCCCCGCGACACCCTGGGCGAGATCTTGCGGTTCCTGCATTTTCTCGCCGAGGACCCGGCGATCGGCATCGACGAGGCGGTGGCCGCCTCCGAGCAGCGCACGGGCTTTCGCAACCGGGCGCTGGCCAACTACATGAAGTCGTTCAACGTGCTGGAGAATCCGGTCGACTACACGCTCGGCGTCTATTTCCACCACTGCGCCATCGCCATGAGCTGCCGCCAGCTCGCCATGGCCGGGCGTTTCCTCGCCCATAACGGGCGCAACCCGGCGACCGGGTTCTCGGTGGTGTCGCCGGAGCGGGCGCGGCGCATCAACGCCATCATGCTGACCTGCGGGCATTATGACGGCTCGGGCGAGTTCGCCTATCGCGTCGGCCTGCCGGGCAAGAGCGGGGTGGGGGGCGGTATTCTGGCGGTGGCGCCGGGCAAGGCCTCGATCGCGGTGTGGTCGCCGGGGCTGGACGCCAGCGGCAATTCGCATCTCGGCCGCCTCGCGCTGGAAAAACTCACCCATCGGCTGGGCTGGTCGATCTTCGGCTAGGCGCGGGCCGATAAGAGGGGCCGGCAAGGCTTTCGGCGAGGCCCGGATATGACAAGAGGGCCGGACGGTCAGTCGCGGCCCTCTTGAGGCGTCGTGTGAAGGCGGGGAGCGCGAGGCACTGTCATCGTCCGTGAAACACGCACGGGACGCTCAGTTGGTGCGCTCGCCGTCTTCCTTGATGGCCTCTTCATGGTACCAGCTGCCGATCACGACGCGGGGCGATACCTTGAGGGCCTCGGAAGACAGCGGCTCGGGGCGGCGGGAGGCGAGACCGGCACGACCCCCGACGGGGAAGGGGACGATCTGGGCGCTCTCGCGCTGGGTATGAGTATTCATGGCACGTTTCTCCTTTCCGGGCTGCGCGTTCCTGCGCCAGCCCCTCGTTTACATATAACATCTTTTGCATGGCGTTTGCGCAAGATGCACATTTTGCAATCACAATGAGCATAGAATATGTGCACCGCCGCGCGACACCGCAAGGCCTTCCGATGTAACGGCGCGGGGCGCCCAAGGGTTGCATCGCCTGTTGCAGCGCGGCAGAGGCGCACGCCCGGACCGGCGGCCCCAAGTCCCGCAGGATGAACGCGAATCGCGAGCTTTGCGGCCCGCCCGGAAGGTGCGGAAGGCGCGTGCCGCGCGCGTCGAAGGGCGACGTTTGCACCGGCATGCGGCGCATGTGGCACGGTGTGTGCATAAGAACAGGGTAGCCGTTGGCGGTCGACCTTCCTCGCACGGCCGGCACAACGACCAGGGCTGTTCGGCACCCGGTCTTAAGTGATGAGAGACACGCAATGACGAAGTACAAGCTCGAGTACATCTGGCTCGACGGCTACAAGCCGACCCCGAGCCTGCGCGGCAAGACTCAGATCAAGGAATTCGACCACTTCCCCTCGCTGGAAGAACTTCCCCTGTGGGGCTTCGACGGTTCGTCCACGGAGCAGGCCGAGGGCCGCAGCTCCGACTGCGTGCTGATGCCCGTCGCGCTGTATCCCGACCCGGCCCGCAAGAACGGCGCGCTTGTCATGTGCGAAGTGATGATGCCGGACGGCGTCACCCCGCATGTCACCAATGCGCGCGCCACCATTCTTGACGATGAAGGCGCCTGGTTCGGCTTCGAGCAGGAATACTTCTTCTACAAGGACGGCCGCCCGCTCGGCTTCCCCGAGCACGGCTATCCCTCGCCACAGGGGCCGTATTACACCGGCGTCGGCTACAAGAATGTCGGCGACATCGCCCGCGAGATCGTTGAAGAGCACCTTGAGCTCTGCCTCGAAGCTGGCATCAACCATGAAGGCATCAACGCGGAAGTCGCCAAGGGCCAGTGGGAATTCCAGATTTTCGGCAAGGGCTCCAAGCGCGCCGCCGATGAAGTGTGGATGGCCCGCTACCTGCTGCAGCGCCTGACCGAAAAGTACGGCATCGACATCGAGTATCACTGCAAGCCGCTCGGCGACACCGACTGGAACGGCTCGGGCATGCACTGCAACTTCTCCACCAAGTATCTGCGCGAAGTGGGTGGCAAGGAGTATTTCGAGGCCCTGATGGCGGCGTTCGAGAAGAACCTCGACGACCACATCGCCGTCTACGGCCCGGACAACCATCTGCGCCTGACCGGCAAGCACGAGACGGCGCCGTGGAACAAGTTCTCCTACGGCGTGGCCGATCGCGGCGCTTCCATCCGCGTCCCGCACTCCTTCGTGCGCAACGACTACAAGGGCTATCTCGAGGATCGCCGCCCCAATTCCCAGGGGGACCCCTACAAGATCGCTTCCCAGGTCCTCAAGACGATCTCGGAAGTCGAACTCAAGGCCGTCGCCGCTGCGTGAGGGTTTGCGGCGGCGGAGCACTCGCCGCCCGTGCCTCCCGAGACGGACCGTTCCGTCTCCCTTCAAGCCAGCCCCTTGCCGGGGCTGGCTTTATTTTTTGGCGGAGGGATGTGGCGTCGGCCGGCTCGTCGACGCCCGACGATCGCAGGGCGAGCCGGGACCGCGTCCCTATCAGTGAGCGATCCCGGCGCTCGCTTCGCTCGGCCGGGATGACGTGGCTTGGGGGGCTGTTTCACAGATAGGGCGAGGCGAGCCAGATGGCGCGGTTGCGCAGCTTCTCTATGAACGGCCGCGCGGCGAGGGTCGCCAGCGTTTCAGCGCTCCCCGCCTGCACCATGGCGTCGATGCGCGCCTCGATTTCTCCGGCGATGGCGGGGTCGTAGAGTTCGAGATCGAGCTCGAAATTCAGCCGCAGGCTGCGCGGGTCGAGATTGGACGAGCCGACATAGGCCCAGCTGCCGTCCACCGACATCAGCTTGGAATGGTCGAACATCCCCGCCGCCCGCCACACCCGGCAGTCGCCGGCAAGCACCTGGTCGAGCTGTGCGGTCATGGCATAGTCGACGAGCTTGAGGTTGTTGGCGGAAGGGATGACGACATCCACCTCGACCCCGCGCCGCCCGGCGACCGAGAGCGCGCCGATCAGCTGCTGGTCGGGCAGGAAATAGGGCGAGCACAGGCTTACCCGGCTCTGCGCCATGGTGAGAGCGCCCATGATCATGCTGTGGGCGCAAGCGAGGTTTCGGTCGGGCCCCGAGGGGACCACCCGCACCGCCACCGGGCCGCGCGGCGTGGAGTGGTCGCCCTCGGCCCAGGCCGGGCCGTCCAGATGCTCGTCGGTGGTGAAGGACCAGTCCTGCGCGAACACGGTGAGCAACTGCTCCACCGCCGGTCCCTCGACTCGAAAATGGGTGTCGCGGGCCGGGCTGTCGCCCGCATGGGCGCGGGTGAACTGGGCGCGGATGTTCATGCCGCCGGTAAAGGCCAGCGTGCCGTCGACGATCAGCATTTTCCGGTGGCTGCGCAGATTGGCATAAGGCAGGCGCGGGCCGATGAGGTTGCCCATGAACAGCTCGGTGACGACGCCGCCCGCCAGCAGAAGCCCGACGATGGACGGGCGCGAATAACGCGCGCCGATGGCGTCGATCAGCACCCGCACCGCCACGCCGCGCCGGTGCGCCGCGACCAGCGCCTCGGCGAACTGAACGCCGACGGGGTCGTTGTCGAAAATATAGGAGGAGAGCGCCACATGGCGCTGCGCCCCGGCAATGGCGGCGAGCATGGCGGGATAGGCCTCGTCCCCGCTGTCGAGCATCGCCACCGCATTGCCGCTTGTCAGCGGGAAGGCCGCGACCCGGTCGCCGAGCCGCTTCATCGCCGAGAGGCTGGGCGACAGCGCGATGGCGATGGGCGGGCGCTCGTTTCGGCGCTGCCGGTCCTGGCTGGCGCGCCGTCGGCCGGCGGCGCTCTGGCGGATGCGGTTGATGCCGGCGACGAGATAGAGGGACGCGCCGAGTAGCGGCGACAGCAGGATGACGCCGACCCAGCCGATGGCGGCGCGCACGTCGTCCTTGGTCATCGCCGCGTGGATCGCCGCGACGACGCCCACCGTGCCCGTCGTGACCAGCACGACGTGCGGCCAGTAATGCGACCAGAAGCTCTCCATGGCGACGTCCGTTCACCCTGTTCAGGCAGGCGTCTCTAGCGGGATTCCCCCGCAGCGTCATCTTTGCCGGCAGCGGCGTGGAAAAGGCCGCCCCGGATGTGTTCCGGGACGGCCCCTGATGGTGCGGCAGGTTCAGCTCGCCGCCTTGAGGGTCGGTGCGTCACCCGCCGTCTCGCCCGGCTCCAGCGCCGCCGCGATGGCGTCGTCCACCCGCTCCAGCCACACGAATTCCAGCCGGTCCCGCGCGTCCTGGGGAATGTCCTCATAGTCGCGCCGGTTGCGGGCCGGCAGCATCACGCGGGTAAGGCCCGCCCGCGCCGCCGCCACCACTTTCTCCTTGATGCCACCCACCGGCAGCACGAGGCCGCGCAGCGAGATTTCGCCGGTCATCGCCGTGTCCTTGCGCACCGTGCGGTTGGTGAGCAGCGAGACGAGGGCGGTGAACATGGCCACCCCGGCGCTGGGTCCGTCCTTCGGCGTCGCTCCCGCCGGCACGTGCACATGCACGTCGCTGCTGGAAAACAGCGCCGGGTCGATGCCGAGCTCGACGGCGCGGCTCTTGACGAGGCTCCACGCCGCCTGCGCGCTCTCCTTCATCACATCGCCGAGCTGGCCGGTGAGGATGAGCCCGCCGCGCCCGGGAATGCGGGTCGCCTCGATGAACAGGATGTCGCCACCCACCGGGGTCCAGGCGAGGCCCGTCGCCACGCCCGGCACCGAGACGCGCAGCGCCACTTCGTCCTCGAAGATCGGCGGCCCGAGCAGGTCGGGCAGCGAGCCGACGCCGATACGCACATGGCTGGCGTTGCCCTCCGCGATGTCGACCGCGACATGGCGGACGGCGCGGCCGACCTCGCGCTCCAGGTTGCGCACGCCGGCCTCGCGGGTATAGGCGCGGATCAGCGCTTTCAGCGCGTCGTCGTCGATCTCCACCTGCTCGGGGGTGACGCCATTGGCCTCCAGCTGGCGGCGGACCAGATAGCGCCGGGCGATCTGCAGCTTCTCGCTGTCGGTGTAGCCCGAGAGGGTGATGATCTCCATGCGGTCGCGCAGCGGGCCGGGGATGGTGTCGAGCATGTTCGCCGTGGCGATGAACACCACGCGCGACAGGTCGAACGGCACGCCGAGATAATTGTCGCGGAAGGTGCCGTTCTGCTCGGGGTCGAGCACCTCCAGCATCGCCGCCGACGGGTCGCCCTGGATGCCGGAGCCCATCTTGTCGATCTCGTCCAGCATCATCACGCAGTCGCGGGTGCCGACCTTGCGGATGCCCTGGATGATGTTGCCCGGCAGCGCGCCGACATAGGTGCGTCGGTGGCCACGAATCTCCGCCTCGTCATGCACGCCGCCGAGCGAAACGCGCACGAACTTGCGGCCCATGGCGCGGGCGATGGACTGGCCGAGCGAGGTCTTGCCGACGCCGGGCGGGCCGGCGAAGCACAGGATGGGTGCCTTGCCGTTGGGCGCCAGCTTGCGCACGGCGAGATATTCGACGATGCGGCGCTTGATCTTGTCGAGGCCGAAATGGTCCTCGTCCAGCACCTTGCGGGCTTCCGCGATGTCGATCGGCGGGGCGTCCTGCAGCGTCCACGGCAGGGCGATCAGCCAGTCGAGATAGGTGCGGATCATGCCGTATTCGGCGCTGGAATCCTGCATGCGGCGCAGCCGACCCAGCTCCTTGCGGGCCATCTGCTCCACATCCTCCGGCATGCCGGCTTGCGTGATCGCGGCATCGAGATCGGCGATTTCCTGGCTGTTGCCGCCATCCTCGCCGAGCTGCTTCTGGATCGCCGCCATCTGCTCGCGCAGCAGCACCTCGCGCTGGCGCTCGTCCAGCGAGGCGCGCGTCTGCTTGCCGATTTCCTGCGACAGCCGCAGCACCTCGATGCGGTGGGCCAGCAGCCGCGAGATCTTGGTCATCCGCGCGGCGATGTCGACCGTCTCCAGCAGTTCCTGCTTCTCGTCGGGCGAGATGTCGGCATAGGCGGCCACCAGATCGGCAAGGCCGGCCGGCGAATTGGCACCGCGTACGGCGGCTACCAGTTCCGGCGGCACCTGCGGCAGCAGCTCCATCACCTCATTGGCCTGGCCCTGCAAATGAACGAAGCGGGCCTCGATCTCGGACGTGCGCTCCTCGCTCTCCTCGATCCGCGTCACGCGGGCGGTGAGGAAGGGCTTCTCGCGCACGAACTCCTCGACATGGAAGCGCTGCTCGCCCTGGCAGACCAGGTGATGCGTGCCGTCGGGCGCGGTGACATAGCGCAATATGTTGGCGATCACGCCCATGCGGTGCAGGTCGTTCGGGCCGGGCTCTTCCACGGCAGGATCGCGCTGCATGAGGATGCCGACCGGGCGCCCCTCGCGCACCGCCTGCTGGGCGGCCGCGATGGAGGCCGGGCGCGCCACCGCCACCGGCATCACCACGCCGGGGAACAGCACGAGATTGCGCACCGGCAGGAGAATCATCTGATCCTCCGGCACATTGCCATTGGCGCCGTTGCCCGCGCCGGCATCGGCCATGCGGAGCGGCGAATACTTATCGAAATTGGGGTGTGTCATCGGTTCAGTCCCCCTCAAACCTTGCGCAGCACAATGGCAAGGCAGCCATTGACGACGCGCGGGCGGTTCACCTCGTAACGGCCGGGCGGCAAGGCGAGCTGGCGCTCGAACCGTCCCTGCGGCAGTTCCATGCGGTGAATGGTGGCATGGTGCAGTTCCGGCGGCAGAACGCGCGCGCCGGCGATGGTGAGCACGCCGTTCTGGATCGACACCGTCATGCGGTCAGGGTCGACGCCGGGCAAGGCGGCGAGCACCAGCAATTCGTGGTCGGTCTCCAGCATGTCGACGGGCGGCTCCCAGCACGGGGCGCGGTGGCGGGCCGGCGCCTCTTCGCGCACGACCGGCTGGAACATCTGCCGGTGCATCCGCTCGGCACGGTTGAGCATGTCGACCGCGTCCGACCACATCCACAGGCGGGGATCATTCTTGTTCATGGGTATCTCCTGGCAAGCCCGATTCCCTTCCAGGTGGGGGCCTGCGCAGGCACATATGGTGATGCCGTGCGGCAACACCAGTCACCGCTGACCCACGGCTGGGCAGCAGCGTGCGCTCCGGAAAGGGCAGGCGCGGAGGCCTTGTCGAGCCGCGCCTTGTCGGGCCGCGCCGGCCGGCGGGGCGCGCAGGGCCCGCAGGGCGTTGAGGATCACCGCCACGTCGATCAACTCTTGCAGCAGCGCGCCCTCCACCGGCGCCAGCAGGCCGAAGGCGGCGGCGACCATGCCGAGCGTGGAGAGGCCGATGCCGGCGACGACGCTCTGCACGGCGATGGCGCGGGAGCGGCGGGCGATCGCCATTGCGTCGATCAGCCGGTCCAGCCGATCGACCAGGATGACGACACTGGCGGCCTCGGAGGAGGCAGCCGAGCTCCGCCCGCCCGACCCGCCGCCGCCCATCGCGACGCCGATATCGGCGGCCGCCAGCGCCGGGGCGTCGTTGACCCCGTCGCCGATCATCATGACAGGGCCGTTCGCGCGCTCGGCGACCACGGCGGCGGCCTTGTCCTGCGGCGTCATGTTGCTCAGCACGGCGTCGAAGCCGAGGCCGGCCGCGATCGCCTGCGCCCGTGCGGTCTCGTCGCCGGTGGCGAGGATCAGGCGGGTGACGCCCATGTCGCGCAGGGCGGCGAGCACCGCCTGCGCCTCCTCGCGCACCGCGTCGGCGAGCAGGAGCGTGCCGGCCAACACGCCGTCCACCGCCACATCGACGGAGACGGTGCCGGGCGGGAACGCCGCGCCATCTGTTTCGCTGTTTCCGCCGTTTCCCGTGAGGTGTGCCGCGACGAAGCCCCGGCCCCCGACCGCCACGCGATGGGCGCCCACGCGGCCGGTGAGGCCGGCACCGGGTTCCTCATTTATGTCGCTCGGCGAGGTGAGGGCGAGCCCGCGCTCGCCCGCCGCCTCCACCAGAGCGCTCGCCACGACATGGGCGGAGGCCTGGTCGAGCGACGCGGCCAGCCGCAGCGCGTCGTCCGGCGCGAAGCCGGTACCCGCCGTGATGGCGATGAGGCGGGGGCGGCCGCCGGTCAGCGTGCCGGTCTTGTCGATGAGCACGGTGCGCAGACGAGCCAGCCGCTCCAGCGCCCCGCCATCCTTCACCAGAACGCCGCGCCCGGCGCAGCGCGACATGCCTGAGATGATCGCCACCGGCACGGCGAGGATGAGCGGGCAGGGGGTGGCGATGACCAGCACCGCCAGCAGGCGGACCGGATCGCCGCTGAGCGCCCAGGCCGCCCCCGCAATGGCGAGTGTCAGCACCAGGAAGCCGAGCGCGTAACGGTCGGCGAGGCGGACCATCGGCGCCTTCGAGCGCTGGGCGGCTTCCACCAGCCGAACAATGCCGGCATAGGTGCTATCCGCCGCCGCATGGATGGCGGTGAGGTTGAACGCGTTGCCGGCATTGGTCGTGCCGCTCATCACCGCCTCGCCCTGCGCCCGGCGCACCGGCAGAGGCTCGCCGGTCAGCGCCGCCTGGTCGAGCGTCGCAAGGGGGCTGTCGAGCGTGCCGTCCACCGGCACCACCTCGCCCCGCCGCACCAGCAGGCAGTCGCCGGGGCGCAGGGCATCGAGCGGGACGTCGGCCAGCCGCCCGTTCTCATAGCGCGCGGCGGTGCGCGGCACCCGGGCCAGCAGCGCGCTCATCTCCAGCGCCGCCCGGCGCTGGGCGTAGGCCTCCAGCGCCTGCCCGCCGGTGAACATCAGCGCCACGATGGCCCCGGCGAGATTTTCGCCGAAGACGAGGGCGGCGCCCATGGCCAGAGCGGCGATGAGGTCGAGGCCGAACTCGCCGCGCCGCAGGCTGGAAAGAATGTGGATGGCCAGCAAGGCGAGCACCAGCGCGGTCGTCCCGGCCCATATGCGCGCGGCGAGCACCCCCTGCCCGCCGGCCCACGCGATGGCGCCGGCCGCCAGTGCCAGAAGCAGTCCCGGCAGCAGCAGGCGCGACAGCAGGGAGCGGACGAAGCCGAACGCTGAAGGCGGGACAAGGCCGGCGAAAGCGAAAAGAGTCACCAAGACACCGTGGGTTTGCCGGTCTGATGAGCGGTCTGTAGTCCTGTCTATAATAGTTCCAAACTGATCCATGCGCCATCGGCAGGACATGTTTCCCGGGCCGGATACGGTGTCCGGCCACGTGAGGGGATCGACCGATGCGAAGGGGAAGCGTTGGTGCCAGAGCCGGGTTGTGGGCGCGGCATTAATGAAATATTACCTAAACTTGGCTAGGAACGATTTGGCTTGGGGGCCACCGGCGGGCAATGGCTTGGGCGCCGGTGCTGTGTGCAACCGAAGGCTGACGCCGGGCGTGGACGACCTGCGGGTCGTGCGCGGACGTCCGTCATCTGTACAGAGATGCCTATGCGGCTAATTGGCTCTTTCCTTATCGGCTCGGTTGGATTTGTTGGCGTGGCGGTTGCCGTCGCCTGGATTTCCAACACCCCGATTCCGACCCCGGCCGATGCCGCGCGCGTCGATCCTCCCCTGCTGGCAGCTCCTGCCGCGCCGGAAGTCGCCAGCGTGGTGGTGGACGAGCCCTTGCCGCCGCCGATCTACACGGTCAAGGACATCCGCAATTTCCAGACGGCAGGCGCCTTTGCGCCGCCGCGCGACTGGCTGTTCAATCCCGCCCCGATGTTGGCGCGCCCGGTCGCCGTCGCCGCCGCCCCGGACGCGACCGTTCCGCCGATGGAGACGGTGAGCACCGTGCCTCTGCCGATGGCCAACCCGCTCTTTGCCGGCCGGATGATGTCCGGCGACGAGCCGGAAGACGTTTTGACGCTCGCCCCGCGCCCTCCGCGCAAGCCTGATCTTGAGGCCGAGGTCGCCGCGCTTCCCCCGCCGATGGAGGAAGACGAGCCTGCCGCTCCCGAGGCGCCGCCCGCCGCTACCGAGGCGCCGAAGGACGAGCTGCGCTACCCCACCAGCGAAGACAGGTTCGCCATCTACGACATCCGCGCCAAGAAGCTTTATCTGCCGAACGGCAAGAAGCTGGAGGCGCATTCCGGCTATGGCGACAAGTTCGACGATCCCCGTTATGTCCACGTGAAGATGCTCGGGCCCACCCCGCCCAACCGTTACAAGCTGCGCATGCGCGAAGCGAAGTTCCACGGCACCGAGGCCGTACGCATGACGCCGGTGGGCGATGGCAAGATGTATGGCCGCAATGGATTCCTGCTCCACCCCTATCTGCTGGGGCCGCGCGGCGATTCCAATGGCTGCATCTCGCTCGCCGACTACGACGCCTTCCTCGGCTCTTTCAAGAAGGGCGAGATCGACGAGGTCGTCGTGGTCGAGGCCATGCCGAAATCCGCCTCGCCTGCCAACCCGCTGCTTTCCTGGCTGACCGGCGGCCGGCGCGACTGATTCGGCACGGCGGCTGCGCCAGACCGCGCTCGGGATCGGGCCGGGCTTCGCGCGCGCACCCGCGGGGCCGCGCTATCGGTTTCGCCGACATATCGAGAAGAAGGCCAGTCCCCGGGTCGCGCCCGGGGATGAGGGGTGGCTTTGCACACCGAGCCGCCGGTCTCGTCAGGTGCCGGCGATCAGCCCTGGACGCGGAAGGCAGCGGCGCGGCGGTGGCCTTCCAGGCCTTCGCTGGCGCTCTGGCGGATGGCCGGAGGGGCGACAGCGGCAACGCCGCGCGCGTCCAGCCACTGATGCGTGCAGATCTTCACATAGGAGCCGACCCAGAGCCCGCCCGTATAGCGCCCGGCGCCCATGGTGGGGAGCGTGTGGTTGGTGCCGCAGCATTTGTCGGAATAGACGACGCTGGCCAGCGTGCCGATGAACAGCGAGCCGTAATTGCGCAGCCTGGCCGCCATGGCGTGGGCGTCGGCGGTGTGAACCTGCAGGTGCTCGGCGGCGATGTGGTCGGAATAGGCGATCATCGCCTCCTCGCTGTCGCACACCACGATCTCGCCGAAATCCGCCCAGGCCTTGCCGGCGACGGGGGCGGTGGAAAGGGTGGCGAGCTGCTTCTCGACCTCGACCAGCGTCGCCTGCGCCAGCGCGCGGCTGGTGGTGATGAGGCCGACCCGGGTGCGGATGTCGTGCTCGGCCTGCGCCAGCAGATCGGTGGCGATCATCTCGGGGTCGCCGGTCTCGTCGGCGACGATGAAGATCTCGCTCGGCCCGGCAAGCTGGTCAATGCCGACGGGGCCGAACACCTGCCGCTTGGCCTCGTTCACATAGGCATTGCCGGGACCGAACACCTTGTCGACGGCGGGAATGGTCTCCGTGCCGAACGCCATGGCGGCGATGGCCTGCGCCCCGCCGACGCGAAAAATGCGGTCGGCGCCGGAGAGGTGGCACCCGGCGATCATGGCGGGGTGCGCGGTGGGCGGCAGGCAGGCGATCACCTCGTCGCAGCCCGCCACCTTGGCCGGCACGATGGTCATGATCGGGGCGGAGAGCAGGGGATAGCGCCCGCCCGGCACATAGGCGCCCACGCGCTGGATCGGGATCACCCGGTGCCCAAGATGCAGGCCCGGCAGCGCCTCAACCTCCAGCGGCAGGATGGTCGCAAGCTGCGCCTGCGCGAAGGCCCGCACCCGCTCGATGGCGAATTCGGTATCGGCGCGGGTCTGCGGGTCGAGAGCGGCGAGGGCGCTTGCACGCTCCTCGGCCGTCACCTCAATGGAACTGACCTCGCTCTTGTCGAACAGCCGGGAATAGTGGCGCACCGCTTCGTCGCCGCGTGCGCGCACCGCATCCAGCACTTCCTTGACGGTGGCCGCGATCTGGCTGGTGTCGCTGCCATCGTCCGGACGCGGCGCCTTGAGGGAGTGGATCTGGTCGCGAAGTTCGGTGCTGAGCGCGGGCATGGCGGTTTCCTGTGAGGACCGGGCGATGGTGAGGCCGGCCGCCCATGTCGGCAATTGGCGCCCGCGCGCCTGTCTATTATATTCTCCACCTTGCCCGGAAATGGCGCGACGCAGATGAGGCCCTCATGCCGCATATCGGACCCGGAATTCGCGAACTGCGCCGCCGCCGCAATCTCGGCATCCGCCGGCTGGCCTTGCGGTCCGGCGTCTCGCATTCCTCGATCTCGCTGATCGAGCGCGACCGCATCAGCCCCTCGATAGACACGCTTGCCGCGATATTGGAGGCGCTGGGAACAACGCTTGTGGGGTTTTTCTCCGAGCTTCAGCAGATGTCGTCCTACTCGCCCTTCTATGAAGCCTCGGAACTGCCAGAAGTGGGGAGCGGCGAGGCGATATCCTACCGGGTGATCGGGATCAACCATCCCAACCGGCAGATTCTCGTCCTGCACGAAACCTATGCCGTCGGCGCCGATACGGGGGAAGCCTTCTCCCACACCGCGCAGGAGGCGGGCATGGTCATACGCGGCGCCGTGGAGGTGACGGTGGAGAACAACTCCAAGATACTCCATGCCGGCGACGCCTATTACTTCGACAGCAAGCTGCCGCATCGTTTTCGCAATGTGGCGGAGGAGCCGAGCGAGATTGTGAGCGCGATCAACCCGCCCACCTATTGAGCGCCGATCCGCCTGAAAACAGGGCAGGATCGGTTATTATATTCACCACCCCCTGGGGTAGGGCGCCCGCTGTTCTGTCGCCCATGCCGGTGGCGTGCTTTGCTGCGGGGACAAGCGACAACAGGGGGAAATTCCATGAAGGTGACATCAACTCTTCTGCGGATCGGCGGCGCCGGCCTCGCCCTTGGCCTGATGGTGGCCGGTGGCACGGCCTCGGCGCGCGACCTGACGGTCGTGTCCTGGGGCGGCAACTACCAGGATGCCCAGAAGAAGATCTATTTCGAGCCGTTCTCCAAGAAGATCGGCAAGCCCGTGCTCGACGAGAGCTGGGACGGCGGCATCGGCGTGATCGCGGCCAAGGTGAAGGCCGGCGTGCCGAACTGGGACGTGGTGCAGGTCGAGACCGAGGAGCTGGAGCTCGGCTGCGCCGACGGTTTCTACGAGAAGATCGACTGGGCCGCGCTCGGCGGCAAGGACAAGTTCCTCTCCGCCGCGGTCAGCGATTGCGGCGTCGGTGCCATCGTCTGGTCGACCATGCTGAGCTACGACGCCGACCGGCTGAAGACGCCGCCGACCTCCTGGGCGGATTTCTGGGACACGACGAAGTTTCCCGGCAAGCGCGGCTTCCGTCGCGGCCCGAAATACTCGCTCGAATTCGCCCTGATGGCCGACGGCGTGAAGCCGGAAGAGGTCTACAAGGTGCTCGGCACGCCGGAAGGCGTCGACCGCGCGTTCAAGAAGCTGGACGAACTCAAGCCGAACATCGTGTGGTGGGAAGCCGGCGCGCAGCCGCTCTCCCTGCTGGCATCCGGCGAAGTGGTGATGTCGACCGCCTATAACGGGCGCCTCGCCGGCATCAACAAGACCGAGGGCAAGAACTTCCAGGGCGTCTGGCCGGGCAGCATCTACGCCATCGACAGCTGGGTGATCCTCAAGGACAGCCCGAATGCGAAGGAAGCGATGAACTTCATCGCCTTCGCCAGCGAGCCGGCCAACCAGTCGAAGCTGCCGGAATACATCGCCTACGGCCTGCCCAACAAGGAAGCCGCCGCGATGGTCCCCGCCGCCCTGCAGAAGGACCTGCCGACCACGGAAGCCAACCTCACCGGCGCCATCGCGCTGGATGGCGCGTTCTGGGTCGACAATGTCGAGGAACTGACCAAGCGCTTCAACGCCTGGCTGGCGAAGTAAGCCAGGCGCGGGAACGCGGTTGCACCTCCCGGCCGGCGGCATGGCCGAACGGCCGGGATCGCGTGACCTCGACCAGCCTGCGCTTCCGGACATGGCATCAAGGCCATGTCCGGGTGACGCCTGAACCCCTCGTTCACTTCCGCCCGCCCATTCGCTTGCTTGGAGCTGGCTTCCCGGCCGGGTAACGTCACGCAAGGCCACTACTCGGAGATTGCGGTTGGCGCCCTTCATCCATTTCGACCAGGTCACGAAATCCTATGGCACGCTGAAGGTGGTCGACAGGCTCGATCTCCAGGTCGCCAAGGGGGAATTTGTCAGCCTGCTGGGCCCTTCCGGTTCGGGCAAGACCACCATCCTGATGATGCTGGCCGGCTTCGAGCACCCCTCGCATGGGGCCATCTGGCTCGACGGCACCCGCATCGAGAACCTGCCCTCGCACAAGCGCAACATGGGCGTGGTGTTCCAGAATTACGCGCTGTTCCCGCACATGACCGTGGCCGAGAACGTCGCCTTCCCGCTTGTCATGCGCGGGGTGGGGAAGGCGGAGGCGGGCGAGCGTGTGACCCGGGCGCTCGACATGGTGCGGCTCGCCCATCTCAAGGACCGCCGCCCGGCGCAGCTTTCCGGTGGCCAGCAGCAGCGCGTCGCGCTCACCCGCGCGCTGGTGTTCGAGCCGACCGTGGTGCTGATGGACGAGCCGCTCGGCGCGCTCGACAAGCAGTTGCGCGAGCACATGCAGCTGGAACTGCGCGACCTGCACCGCACGCTCGGCCTCACCGTGATCTTCGTGACCCATGACCAGTCCGAAGCGCTGACCATGTCGGACCGCATCGCCGTGTTCAATCATGGCCGCGTCGAGCAACTCGACACGCCGGAGGGCATTTACGACCGCCCGCGCACCCGCTTCGTCGCTGAGTTCATCGGCGAGACCAATTTGTTTGAAGGAGTGGTGCAGCGGGTGGCTGACGGCATCGCCGAGGTGGCGATCGCCAATGGCGTCGTCGTGCGCGCCGCGCTGCTCGCTCCGGTGGAGGTCGGCGCGCCGATCCTCGCCTCGGTGCGGCCCGAGCGGCTGCACCTGCAGGGCGAGGCGGGCACGGGCAATGTCATCCCGGTGACGGTTTCCGACAATGTCTACCAGGGCGACCATCTGCGTACCCATCTGGCCGGGCCGGGGCTGGAGCTTGTCGCCAAAGTACAGCGGCGCGTGCCGGTGGGGGCCGTCGGCAGCACGGCGTTCGCCTGCTTCGAGCCGTCCGAATGCACGCTCATCGCGCCGGACAAGGCGCCGGGAAGCGCTTCATGAGCGGGTCCCCGGCACGCGGCCGCGTCTCGGCGCTTCTCCTCGTGGCGCCACTGTTCCTGTTTCTCGCGGCGTTCTTCGTCTGGCCGCTGGCGATGATGATCGCCGTCTCCGTCACCGACGGGACGGTGCGGCAGGTGATGCCGGAAACCGCCAGCGCCATTCGCTCGTGGGATGGTTCCGGCCTGCCGCCCGCGCAGGTGCAGGAGGCGCTCATTGCCGATTTGCGCGCGCCCAGCGAGCAGATGGCCTTCGGTGATGCCGTGCGCCGCCTCAACAGCGAAGTCTCGGGCTTCCGCACCCTGCTGGGGCGCACCGCCAGTGCGGTGCGCGACGCCCCGCCCGGTCAACCCGTCGACCTCGCCGGCATCGACCCGCGCTGGGGCGAGGGCCGCTACTGGCAGGCTCTGCAACGGGCCATGCCGAACTATACCGACCGCAACCTGCTCGCCGCCGTCGATCTCAAGCGCGACACCGACGGCAGCATCGCCGCCGATGTCTCGGCCAATCGCGTCATCATGGTGCGGACCTTCACCATAGCGGCGCTGGTGACGGTGCTATGTGCGCTCATCGGCCTGCCCTATGCGATGATCGCCGCCGCCAGCACGGGCTGGGTGCGCAACGTGATGCTGCTCGCCGTGCTGCTGCCGTTGTGGACCTCGCTGCTGGTGCGCACCGCCTCCTGGGTGATCCTGCTGCAGAATGAGGGGCTGATAAACAAGGCGCTCCTCGCTGTGGGCATCGTCGACCAGCCCTTGCAGCTGATCTTCAACCGCACCGGCGTCATCATCGCCATGACCCATGTGCTGCTGCCCTTCATGGTGCTGCCGATCTACTCCGTGCTGCTGGGCATTCCGCGCAACCTCATGCCGGCGGCCTCCTCGCTGGGGGCGAGCCGCCTGCGGGCGTTCTGGCATGTGCTGCTGCCGATGGCGCTGCCCGGCGTCGCGTCCGGCGCGCTGCTCGTCTTCATGGTGGCGCTCGGCTACTACATCACGCCGGCGCTGGTCGGCGGGGCCGAGGACCAGATGATTTCTTCGGTCATCGCCTTCTTCGCCACCGGCACCGCGAACTGGGGCATGGCGGGCGCCCTCGGCCTGATCCTGCTGGTGACGACGACGGCGCTCTATTTCGTCTATGGCCGCCTGTCGCGCTCGCCCAACATGGTGGGGGCCTGAAATGGCGGCAAACTCTCCCGCCTTCCGCGCCGGCCAGATCGTCTTCGGCGCGGCGGTGGTGTTCTTTCTGGTTGCGCCCATCATCGCCATCCTGCCGCTGGCGTTCAATTCCAGCGTGTTCCTGAACTACCCGATCGAGAGCTTCTCCTCGCGCTGGTTCGTCGAACTCCAGACCAGCGAGACCTGGCGGCGCTCGATCATCAACAGCCTCATCATCGGCTGCGGCGCCACGGCGCTGTCGACCGTCATCGGCACGCTGGCCGCGCTCGGGCTGCGCCATGCGCGCCTGCCCTTCGCCAGCCTGCTGCGGGTGATGTTCCTGCTGCCCATGGTGGTGCCGGCGGTGGTGCTGGGCGTCGGCATGCAGATTCTGTATACGCGGCTTGGCCTTGCGAGCACCTATCTCGGCGTCATCGTCGCGCATGCGGTGCTGTGCGTGCCCTTTGTCATCGTCAGCGTCTCGGCTTCGCTCGGCGGCATTGACGGGTCCATCGAGCGGGCGGCGAGCAGCCTGGGGGCCAATCCGGCCACCGTGTTCCGGCGCATCACCCTGCCGCTGGCCCTGCCGGGCGTCATCTCGGGCGCGGTATTCGCCTTCGCCACCTCCCTGGACGAGGTGGTCATCACCCTGTTCGTCGCCGGACCCAACCAGCGCACGCTGGCGCGGCAGATGTTCGCCAGCATCCGCGAGAATGTGAGCCCGACGGTGGCGGCCGCCGCCTTCCTGCTCATCATCGGCACGCTGTGCCTCGCCGGCCTCGCCGGGCTGCTGCGCTGGCGCCAGAACCGGCTGGCCAAGGCGGCGGCGTCGGAGGCGGGTTAAACGCCCGGCGGCCGCGCTTTCTGTTTCGTCTCCTTTCGTTTTGGTCTTTCGCGCTTTCAAGTGCTTGCGAGTTGGAGCGGAAAGACCAAAGATAACGACGGTTGCCCTGATCAAGGGCCCGAAGCCGCGCCAACGGCTGGGGTCGCTAAGTGTCCGAAAGGGCCGGGGCCGCCGATCAGAACCGGGCAGCAAGCCCGACGTCTCAGGGAAGAAACGGAGCTACCATGTCGATGATGATGCGCGGATTGCGCGGGGTGGCGATTGCCGCCACGGTCGCGATCACGGCACTGGGCACCGCCTTTGCCGCCGACTACCCCGCCCCCAAGACTGGCATGTGGATCGCCAAGGATTTCAAGTTCCACACCGGCGAGGTCCTGCCTGAACTGAAGCTCGGCTACACCACGGTCGGTGAGCCCTCCGGCGAGCCGGTGCTCATCCTGCACGGCACCACCGGCTCGGCCGCCTCGATGCTGAACCCCGCCTTCGCCGGCGAGTTGTTCGGCCCCGGCCAGCCGCTGGATGCAAGCCGCTACTATATCATTCTCACCGATTCCATCGGTGCGGGAACCTCGGCCAAGCCCTCCGATGGCCTGCGTGCCAAGTTCCCCCGCTACAATTACGACGACATGGTCCGTGCGCAATATGCGCTCGTGACCGAGGGGCTTGGCGTGAAGCACCTCAGGATGATCATCGGCTATTCCATGGGCGGCATGCACGCCTGGCTGTGGGGTTCCAAATATCCGGACGCGATGGACATCGTCGTGCCCATGGCGTCGCAGCCGACCGAAATGGCCAGCCGCAACTGGATGATGCGCCGCATGATCATCGACGCCGTGCGCAACGATCCGGACTGGAAGGACGGCGACTATACCGAGCAGCCGAAGGCCGTGCAGGTGGCCAATGTGTATTTCGGCATCGCCACCAATGGCGGCACGCTGGCGCTGCAGGACATGGCGCCGACGCGCGAGAAGGCGGATGCGCTGCTGGACGCCCGCCTGAAGGCGCCACTCACCGTGGACGCCAACGACTTCATGTACCAGTGGGATTCCTCGCGCGACTACAACGCCGCGCCCGGCCTCGACAAGATCGCCGCCACCGTGCTCGCCATCAACTCGGCCGATGACGAGCGCAACCCGCCCGAAACCGGCATCATGGACCGCGAGATCAAGCGGGTGAAGAACGGCCGGGTGCTGCTCATCCCCGCCAGCGGCGACACGCGCGGCCACGGGACGCTGGGCATGGCGAAGTTCTACGCCAAGGAGATAGGCGAACTTCTGGCGACGGCGCCCCGCGCCGCCACGGCGCCATAGCGCGCCGTCCGCCGCCGGGGGTGGGTGAAAAGCCCTGCGCCCCGGCCGGGTCGGTGGCGGGCGGGGTGACTATGCCCCGTCGCGCGCCTGTCCTTCCGCTGCTTCCGCTTCCCGTCTCTGTGCTTCCCTCGCGGCCCGCGCTTCGGCCACGCCGGGCAAATGGAGCGTGTCGGGCAGGAATTCCGGCCCGCGCCGGGCCAAAAACTCGGTCAGCGCCGCCGCCGGGGGCGTCAGGCGCTTGGCCGAGCGCTTCACCACGAACCATTGCCGCACCTCCGGCAGCCCCTCCACATCGAGCACGGCGAGGCGCCCATCCGCCACTTCTGCCGCGATGGTGTGAGCGGAGATGAAGGCAAGGCCCAGTCCGGCCATGACAGCCTGCTTGATGGTTTCGTTGGAATCGATCTCCATGCCGATGCGCGGCTCGATGCCCGATTGCTGGAAAAACCGCTCCATCAGCCCGCGCGTGCCCGAGCCCGGCTCGCGCGACATGAAGGTCGAGCTGGCCAGCACCGTCGGGAGAATGCGCCGGCCGAGCAGGGGGTGATCGGCGGGCGCGATCAGCACATGGGGGTGATCGCCGATCAGCGTCTTGTCGACCTCGATGTCGAGCGGCGGCCGGCCCATGATGGCGACATCGATGGCGTCGGCGCGCAGGCCGGCAATGATCGCCTCGCGATTGCCGACGGTGAGCACGACGTCGATGCCGGGATGGGTGCGGGTGAAGGCGCCGAGCGCCGCCGGCACGAAATATTTCGCGGTCGAGACCAGCCCCACCGAAACCCGGCCCGAGCGCAGGCCCTTCATCGAATCGAGCGCGGCGCCGCAATCCGCCAGCGCCTGCTCGATGCGGGCGGTGGCGGCGAGCACTTCGCGGCCGGCGGCGCTGGGCTGGAAGCGGTCGCCGGCGCGGTCCAGCAGCGGCAGGCCGAGATACTGTTCGAGTAGTTGCACCTGCATCGTCACCGCCGGCGGGGTGACGTTCAGCCTCTTCGCCGCGCCGGTGACGCTGCCGGTTTCGACGATGGCGGCGACGGCGCGCAGCTGCTTGAGCGTGGCATTACGCATGGAACATTACATTTCAGATAAATTGAAGTGAATGGTTAGTTTATTCTAATTTCCTTACGCCGACAACTCAGGCAGTCTGCGATCAACAAAAGGCGTCCGCCGCTTCGGGTCCCCACTCGAAGGCACACGGAAACGACACGCCAAAGGGCTCAAGCCCACAAAAACATAACTGGGGAACGCCATGACACGCCCGACATTGCAGGACCACCTTGAGGGGTGGTCGCAGGCCGACGCCCTGCGTCGCGACGTCGCCGACGCCGTGCTCGCGCTGGCCGGCGCCGGCCTGAAGATTTCCGAGCTTCTCGCCGCCGGGCCGCTGGCCGGCCCCCTCGCCACCGTGCGGGGCTATCATGCCGATGGCGACAGCCAGAAAGAACTCGACCTGATCGCCGACGATCTGGTGCGCGAATCGCTCGCCGGCACGCCGGTCGCCCTGTACGGCTCCGAGGAAGCCGACGCGGCAGTTCTGCTGGATGCCGCCGGCACGCTCGCCGTCGCGGTCGACCCGCTGGACGGCTCGTCCAACATCGACAGCAACGCCACGGTCGGCACCATTTTCTCGATCCTTCCCTATGCCGGCGCGGATTCGCTGCTGCAGCCGGGAAGGGCGCAGCTGGCCGCCGGCTTCCTGCTCTACGGCCCCCAGACCGCGCTGGTGCTGACGGTGGGCGTCGGCACCCAGATCTACATACTCGACCGTGCCAGCGGCGCCTTCCTGCTGGCCGAGGAGCGGGCGCTGGTGCTGCCGGAAACGGCCGAATACGCGATCAACGCCTCCAATCTGCGGCATTGGGACATCGCCATACGCTGCTATGTCGAGGACTGCCTGGCCGGGGTCGACGGGCCGCGGGAGAAGGACTTCAACACCCGCTGGGTCGCCTCCATGGTGGCGGACGTGTTTCGCATCCTGGTGCGCGGCGGGGTCTATCTCTATCCCGGCGACGCCCGCCGGGGCTACGGCCAGGGCCGCCTGCGGCTGGTCTACGAGGCCAACCCCGTCGCCTTCCTGATGGAGCAGGCGCAGGGCTCGGCCACCGACGGACGCCTGCCGATCCTCGACCTCATTCCGTTGAGCCTGCACCAGCGCGTGCCGCTGGTGTTCGGCTCGCGCGCCGAGGTCGAGCGCATCGCCCGCTATCACCGCGACGCTGCCGCCATGCCGGAGCGCTCGCCCCTGTTCGCCCGTCGCGGCCTTCTGCGCGCCTGACGGAGAGGGACCCATGTCGATCCATCATCCCATCATCTCCGTCACCGGCTCGTCCGGCGCGGGCACCACCTCGGTGCGGCGCATCTTCGAGCAGATCTTCCGCCGCGAGGATGTCGCCGCCGCCTATATCGAGGGCGACGCCTATCACCGCTACGACCGCGCCGAAATGAAGCGCGTCATGTCCGAGGAAGCCTCGCGCGGTAACCACCATTACAGCCATTTCGGGCCGGATTCGAACCTGTTCGAGGAGCTGGAGGAAACCTTCCGTTCCTATTCCCACACCGGCACCGGCAAGTACCGGCACTATGTCCATGACGACAAGGAAGCCGCCGAATATGGCGGCCCGCCCGGCACCTTCACCGACTGGGAGCCGATCCCCACGCCGACCGACCTGCTGTTCTACGAGGGGCTGCACGGAGCGGTGGCGAGCGGCAATATCGACGTTGCCCGCTATGCCGACCTGAAGATCGGCGTGGTGCCGGTCATCAACCTCGAATGGATCCAGAAGATCCACCGCGACCGCTCGCATCGCGGCTATTCCACCGAGGCGGTGACCGACACCATCCTGCGCCGCATGCCGGACTACGTGAACTACATCTGCCCGCAGTTCACCCACACCGACATCAACTTCCAGCGCGTGCCGACGGTCGATACCTCGAACCCGTTCATCGCCCGGTGGATTCCGACGGCCGACGAATCCATCGTCGTCATCCGCTTCAAGAGCCCGCGCGGGATCGACTTCCCCTACCTGCTCTCGATGATCGAGGGCTCCTGGATGAGCCGCGCCAATTCCATCGTGATCCCGGGCGGCAAGCTCGACATCGCGATGCAGCTCATCCTCACCCCGATGATCCTCAACCTCGTCGAGAAGAAGCGGCGCGCCGCGTGAAAAGGGAGGACAGCATGTTGACCAGCCAATCGCCGGGCCTGCGTCCCCACCAGGACCCTGCCGACATCCCCCATGACGACATGGCGAACGCCCTGCGCGCGCTTGCGATGGACGCGGTGGAACAGGCCAAGTCCGGCCATCCCGGCATGCCCATGGGCATGGCGGATGTCGCCACCGCTTTGTTCAGCCGGTTCATGAAGATCGACCCGCGCCGCCCCGACTGGCCGGACCGCGACCGCTTTATTCTTTCCGCCGGCCACGGCTCGATGCTGCTCTACGCGATCAACCATCTTCTCGGCTATGCCGACATGGGCACCGACCAGCTCAAGAGCTTCCGCCAGCTCGGCGCCATCACCGCCGGCCATCCGGAGCACGGCCATACGCTCGGCGTCGAGACCACCACCGGCCCGCTGGGGCAGGGGCTCACCACGGCCGTTGGCATGGCGCTGGCCGAGCGCATGCTCAATGCCCGCTTTGGCGACGAACTGGTCGACCACCACACCTATGTCATCGCCGGCGACGGCTGCCTCATGGAGGGCATCAGCCACGAGGCCATCGACCTCGCCGGACACCTCAGGCTCTCCAGGCTCGTGGTGCTGTGGGACGACAACGGCATCTCGATCGACGGCAAGACCTCGCTCTCGACCTCCACCGACCAGCTCGCCCGCTTTGCCGCCTCGGGCTGGAAGGTGCTGCGGGTCGATGGCCACGCCCATCACGCGCTGATCGACGCCCTCGCGGAGGCTCGCGCCAGCGACAAGCCGGTGCTGATCGCCTGCCGCACCATCATCGGCTTCGGTGCTCCGACCAAGGCCGGCACGGAAGCCGTGCACGGCGCCCCGCTGGGCGCCTCCGAAATCGAGGGCGTGCGCGGGGTGCTTGGCTGGAACCACCCGCCGTTCGAGGTGCCGGACAGCGTGCGTGCCCCCTGGGCTGCCATCGCCGAGGCCGGCGCCAAGGCCCGCGACGCCTGGGAGAAGCGGCTTTCCGCCTCCGGCCGCCGCGCCGAATTCGAGGCGGCCATGGAGGGCGACCTGCCCGCCGATTTCGACGAGAAGATCGCCGCCTACAAGCGCGAGCTGTCGCTGGTCGCGCCGAAGGTGGCGACCCGCAAGGCCTCCGAAATGGCGCTCGGGATCATCAATGCGGCCACCGACCTCACCGTCGGCGGCTCGGCCGACCTCACCCACTCCAACCTCACCTTGACCAAGGGCATGGCCTCGGTGACACCGGGCAACTACGCCGGCCGCTACATCCATTACGGCATTCGCGAGCATGCCATGGGGGCTGTCATGAACGGGCTCGCGCTGCATCGCGGCTCGATCCCCTATGGCGGCACCTTCATGGTGTTCTCGGACTATGCGCGGGGCGCCATGCGCCTCTCGGCGCTGATGGGCCAGCGCGTCGTGTATGTGCTGACGCATGACTCCATCGGCCTCGGCGAGGACGGGCCGACGCACCAGCCGGTGGAGCACCTCGCCATGCTGCGGGCAACGCCGAACCTCTATGTGTTCCGCCCGGCCGACGTGGTGGAGACGCTGGAGGCCTGGCAGCTCGCTTTGCACGCGGAGGACACACCTTCGGTACTGGCGCTCTCGCGGCAGAACCTACCGACCTTCCGCACCGAGCACTCGGAAGAGAACCTGGTCGGCTATGGCGCCTATGTCGCCCGCAAGCCCAAGCGCCGGCGCGACGTGACGCTGCTGGCCACCGGCTCGGAGGTCGAGATCGCCTTCAAGGGGGCGGACCTGCTGGCGGAACGCGGCGTCGATGCCGCCGTCGTTTCCATGCCGTGCTGGGAGCTTTTCGAGCGCCAGAGCCCGGAATATCGCCGCGCCGTTCTCGGCACCGCCCCGCGTGTCGCCGTCGAGGCCGCCGCCCGGCTCGGCTGGGACCGCTGGATCGGCGAGCGCGGACGCTTTGTCGGCATGGAGGGCTTCGGCGCCTCCGGCCCGGCGCCCGAGCTCTACCGGCACTTCAACATCACGCCGGAGGCGGTGGTCGATGCCACCTGCGACCTCCTGACCTGCGCCTGAGCCAGAGGAAGAGCCAATGGCCCGCATCACCCTTCGACAGCTTCTCGACCACGCCGCAGAGCACGGCTACGGCGTGCCGGCGTTCAACATCAACAATATGGAGCAGGGCATCGCGATCATGGAGGCGGCGCAGGCCGTCGACGCGCCGGTCATCATGCAGGCCAGCCGTGGCGCCCGCTCCTATGCCGGCGACATCATGCTCTCGCGGATGATCGACGCCCTCGTCGAAATGTATCCCGCCATCCCGGTCTGCATGCATCAGGACCACGGGAACAACGAGGCGACCTGCCTTTCCGCCATCCAGCACGGCTTCACCTCCGTCATGATGGACGGCTCGCTGCGCGAAGACGCCAAGACCCCGGCGGATTACGCCTACAACGTCGCCATCACCCGCCGGGTGGTCGATGCCGCCCATTGGGTCGGCGCCTCGGTGGAAGGCGAGCTCGGCGTGCTCGGCTCGCTGGAGAGCGGCGCGGGCGAGCAGGAGGACGGGCACGGCGCGGAAGGGCAGCTCAGCCACGACCAGCTGCTGACCGATCCCGACCAGGCGGAGGACTTCGTCGCCGCGACCAGGGTCGACGCGCTGGCCATCGCCATGGGCACCTCGCACGGCGCCTACAAATTCTCGCGCCAGCCGGACGGCGACATCCTCGCCATGAACATCATCGAGGAAATCCACCGCCGGCTGCCCAATGTGCATCTGGTGATGCACGGCTCCTCCTCGGTGCCGCAGGCGCTGCAGGACCTGTTCAACGCGAGCGGAGGGCAGATGCCCCAGACCTGGGGCGTGCCGGTGGAGGAGATCGTGCGCGGCATCCGCCACGGCGTGCGCAAGGTCAACATCGACACCGACTGCCGGCTCGCCATGACCGCCCAGTTCCGCAAGGTCGGGGAAGGCAACAAGGCGGAATTCGACCCGCGCAAATTCCTGAAACCGGCCATGGACGCGATGCGCGACCTCTGCCGCGAACGCTTCGAGCAATTCGGCACGGCGGGCCACGCCGCGCAGATCAAGGTCCTGCCGCTGGCCGCCATGGCCAAGCGCTACGCCTCCGGCAGCCTCGATCCGGTGATCGGCGGCGCGCAGGTGGCGGCGGAATAAACACCTCCCCGCCACGGGGAGCCTTCCAACGAGATTTTCGGGCGCGTGCTCCAACGCCGCGCCGACGGAACGCACAGGGAGAAGATCGATGAACGCGATCGACAAGACCAAGCCCACCGAGGAGACGCGCAGCCGCTACAGCGCCGGCGTGATGGAATACCGCAAGATGGGCTACTGGCAGCCCGACTACGAGCCGAAGGACACGGACATCATCGCCGTGTTCCGCATCACCCCGCAGGACGGCGTCGACGAGATCGAGGCCTCGGCGGCGGTGGCCGGCGAAAGCTCCACCGCGACCTGGACCGTGGTGTGGACCGACCGCCTGACCGCCTGCGACAAGTACCGCGCCAAGTGCTACCGGGTCGACCCGGTGCCGAACGCGCCGGGCTCGTGGTTCGCCTATATCGCCTATGATCTCGACCTGTTCGAGCCCGGCTCGATCGCCAACCTGTCGGCCTCGATCATCGGCAATGTCTTCGGCTTCAAGCCGCTGAAGGCGCTGCGCCTTGAGGACATGCGCCTGCCGGTCGCCTATGTGAAAACCTTCGACGGCCCGGCCACCGGCATCGTGGTGGAGCGCGAGCGTCTGGACAAGTTCGGCCGCCCGCTGCTCGGCGCCACCGTCAAGCCCAAGCTCGGCCTGTCCGGCCGCAATTATGGCCGCGTGGTCTATGAGGCGCTGAAGGGCGGGCTCGACTTCACCAAGGACGACGAGAACATCAACTCGCAGCCCTTCATGCACTGGCGCGACCGTTTCCTCTACTGCATGGAGGCGGTGAACAAGGCGCAGGCCGGCACCGGCGAGATCAAGGGCACCTATCTCAACGTTACCGGCGCCACCATGGAAGACATGTATGAGCGCGCCGAGTTCGCCAAGCAGCTCGGTTCCTCGATCATCATGATCGACCTGATCATCGGCTACACCGCGATCCAGTCCATGGCGAAGTGGGCGCGGCGCAATGACATGATCCTGCACCTGCACCGCGCCGGCCATTCCACCTATACCCGGCAGAAGAACCACGGCGTGTCGTTCCGCGTCATCACCAAGTGGATGCGCCTTGCCGGCGTCGACCACATCCATGCCGGCACCGTGGTCGGCAAGCTGGAGGGCGACCCCCACACCACCAAGGGCTATTACGACCTCTGCCGCGAGGATTTCGTGCCGCAGAACCTCGCCCACGGCATCTTCTTCGACCAGGACTGGGCCTCGACCCGCAAGCTGATGCCGGTCGCCTCGGGCGGCATCCATGCCGGCCAGATGCACCAGCTCATCGACCTGCTCGGCGAGGATGTGGTGCTGCAGTTCGGCGGTGGCACCATCGGCCACCCGATGGGAATCCAGGCCGGCGCGCAGGCCAACCGCGTGGCGCTGGAGGCGATGATCCTCGCCCGCAACGAGGGCCGCGACATCGTGCATGAAGGGCCGGAAATCCTGAAGGAAGCCGCCCGCCACTGCATGCCGCTGAAGCAGGCGCTGGAAGTGTGGAAGGACGTGACCTTCAACTACACCTCCACCGACACGCCCGACTTCGTGCCCCAGGCCACCGCTGCGGAGTGAACAGGCCGTGTCCCGGACAAGCGGAGCAGAACGCGAAGCGCCGATCCGGGACCCAGCGCAGAACATGCCGAAGGCACGACAGCCTGCCTGTCCGCGTCTTCAGCCGCCAGCCTTCGCCGCGAGCCTTTGCCGCTTCGCGAATTTTCTCCTGGACCCCGGATCGGCACGGCGCAGCGCGCCGCTTGTCCGGGGAACGAGACAGAGATGAGGACACCACCATGCGCCTGACCCAGGGAGCCTTCTCCTTCCTGCCCGACCTGACGGACGAGCAGATCACCCGCCAAGTCCAGTACTGCATCGACAAGGGCTGGGCGGTGAACATCGAGTTCACCGACGACCCGCACCCGCGCAACACCTATTGGGAGCTGTGGGGCCACCCGATGTTCGACGTGCCGGACGCGGCCGGCGTGATGTTCGAGCTGAACGAATGCCGCAAGGCCTATAAGGGCCGGCATTACATCCGCCTCAGCGCCTTCGATGCCACCCATACGTGGGAATCGCTGCGCCTCTCCTTCCTCACCGACCGCCCCACCGACGAGCCCGGCTTCGTGCTGGAGCGCCAGGAAGTCGAGGGCCGGTCGATCCGCTACACGACGCGCGCCTATGCGGCCAACCGCCCGGAGGGTGCGCGCTACTGATCCGTCGGTCTCCCACTACTCCCCCGACGGAGAATCGCGGCCGACCGGTTTCCTCCCCGGCCGCGAGGGACCGATGTCGGAATGCCGCGCCCGGCATCGGTCCCCTTTTTCTTTTCAGCGAGCCTCCTTCGAGGCTCGCTTCGCTCGCACCTCAGGATGACGTGGCACAGCGAGAATCTGAATCGACGTCATCCTGAGGTGCCCGGCGCAGCCGCGCCTCGAAGGATGCCGGCAGGAGCACGCACATGGACGCCGTGATCGACGATCCCACCCTTGCCACCGACCCGACGCCGAAGGTGCCCGAGTCCATTGACCTGCGCGCCGAGTTTGCCGCCAGCGGGCTGGCCGAGGTGTTCGACCAGCTCGACCGCGAGCTGGTGGGCCTCGTGCCGGTGAAGCGGCGGCTGCGCGAGATCGGCGCGCTGCTGCTGGTCGACACCGCCCGTCGGCGCTTCGGCCTGGAGGCGACGAGCCCGACCCTGCATATGAGCTTCACCGGCAATCCCGGCACCGGCAAGACCACGGTGGCGCTGCGCATGGCGGAGATTCTCAAGAAGCTCGGCTATGTCCGCAAGGGCCACCTCGTCACCGTGACACGCGACGATCTGGTTGGGCAGTACATCGGCCACACCGCGCCGAAGACCAAGGAAATCCTCAAGAAGGCAATGGGCGGCGTGCTGTTCATCGACGAGGCCTATTACCTCTACCGCCCGGAGAACGAGCGCGACTACGGGCAGGAGGCGATCGAGATCCTGCTGCAGGTGATGGAAAATCAGCGCGACGACCTCGTCGTCATCCTCGCCGGCTATTCCGACCGCATGGAACGCTTCTTCACCGCCAATCCGGGATTCCGATCTCGCGTTGCCCACCATGTCGATTTTCCCGACTATTCCGCCGGCGAGCTCGACGCCATCGGCACCCGCATCCTCGACACCATGAACTACCGCATGAGCCGCGAGGCAGAGGAGGCGTTCCGCCGCTATATCGACCTGCGCATGCTGCAGCCGCATTTCGCCAATGGCCGCTCCATCCGCAACGCGCTCGACCGCGCCCGGCTGCGCCAGGCCAACCGACTGTTCAATTCCGAGCGGCCGGTGACGGCGGACGACCTCGTCACCATCACCGCCGAGGACATCCTCGCCAGCCGTGTCTTCTCCGGCGGCATCGACAGCTACCCGCCGCTGCGCCCCGCCGGTTGAACGCTCCGCATGCGCGCGCCCTTCTCCTCCCCGTCGGGGTGAGGGGGCACGACGTCCCAGCCGCAGGACGTCAGCCACTTGAAGGAACACACCCCATGGTTCTCATCGCCCCCTCCATGCTCGCCTCCGACTTCTCGCGCTTCGGCGAGGAGGTGCGCGATGTCGCGAGCGCCGGCGCTGACTGGATCCATCTCGACGTGATGGACGGGCATTTCGTGCCCAATATCAGCTTCGGGCCGGATGTCATCAAGGCCATGCGCCCGCACACCGACAAGCTGTTCGACGTGCATCTGATGATCGAGCCGGTGGAGCCGTTCATCGAGGCCTTCGCCAAGGCAGGGGCGGACATCATCACCGTGCAGGCCGAGGCGACGCACCATCTCGACCGCTGCCTCCAGCTCATCCGCTCGCTCGGCAAGAAGGCCGGCGTGGCGCTGAACCCGGCGACGCATGAAAGCGCGCTGGCCTATGTGCTGGACAAGGTGGACCTCATCCTGCCGATGACGGTCAATCCCGGCTTCGGCGGCCAAGCCTTCATCGCCGACGTGCTGCCGAAGATCTATCGTCTCAGGGCGATGATCGGCGAGCGGCCGATCCATCTGGAAGTCGATGGCGGGGTGACGCCGGAAACCGCCGCGCTGTGCGCCGCCGCCGGGGCCAATGTGCTGGTTGCCGGATCGGCCGTGTTCAAGGGCGGCAGGGACAGCTATGCCGGCAACATCGCCGCCATTCGCGAGGCCGGCCGCGCCGCCCGGCGCGGGCGCGCCGCCGCCTGAGGGCCGCGGCGCCGAACGGGCGCGGCGCGCGCTTCAGTTGAACGCGTCCTCGGTCAGGTTGAGGATCAGTACCTGCCGGGCGCTCTCGGGAATGGAGGGCGAGGCCCGCAACTCGACGCTCAGCGCCGGCCGCCGCTTCTGGATCATCTCGGCGACCTCATTGGCCATGTCGCCGCTGCCGGCGTGGAAGGACAGTGTGTTGCTGGTCGTCTGCACCACGCCGGTGTCGGAGACCACGACGTCGAAGCCGGCCGCCTTCAGCGGGGCGGTGAAGGCGTCGACCCGCGCCTTGGCCACGGTATTGATCGGCGCGAAGATGCGGACCGTGTAACCCGCGCCCGGCAGGGCCGGGGTGGCGGGCTCTGCCTCGGCGGGCATCGGCGTGGTGCCGGCGAGCGGCACCAGCGCATCCGCCGGGGAGGGGCTGGACAAGGCCGGGGAGGGCAGCGACGTCGCGGGCGCGGCGGGGGTCATCGCGGCCGGGGGGGCGGCTTCCGGTGCCAGCGCCTGCGGCGGGGGAGGCGGCATTTCCAGCGCCTGCAGACGCTCGGCCATGATGCCCTGGGCGCTGCGCAGCGCGGCAACATCCTCCCTCAGGTTCAGCACCTGGGCGGCGAGGAAGGCGACCAGCGCCAGCAGGATGACCAGCACCAGCCCATACAGCACCGGGAGAGCGGGGTGCGCGGCGCGGGACGCCGGGGCCTCGGCCCGCTTGTTCTCCAGCTCCAGCCGGCGCATCTGCACCTTGAGCTGCTCGATGCCGAGCCAGCGCTGGAAGGCGACCGGGTCCTGCGGCGGTCCCTTGGCGCGGGCGGCCGGCGCGGAGGGCGCCGCCGAGGCGCGCGGGGCGCCGTTTTCCTCGTCGGCACGCATCCGCTGGGGGGCGATGGAAGGCTCAAGCTTGTCGATCATCGCGCGTTTCCGTCCGCCCTTGGCCAAGCCTGTCGCTCACCGAGGGCGGCGCCGGGGCGCGGCCGTCGACGGGCGTATTCGGCCCCATAATATCGCAAGGCATCGCGCAGGCGGGCGAATCCTTACGAAATGGTTAAGACGGGTGCGCAAGGCGCGCGGATCAGGCGACGGGGGCCCCGCTGGGGCGGCGCCGGTTGCGCGGCCGCTTGGAAATGCGGCCCTTGATCACCCGCAGCACGACGAAGGTCGCAATCAGCATGACGAGGGTGATGCCCACCATCAGCACCAGCCATTCGCCGTGGCTGTGGGCACCGAATTCGCTGGCGCTCTTGCCGGCCAGCCAGCCGGGCGCGAGCATCACCGGGGCCCAGACGAAGGCGGAGGACACATTGGCGAACTGAAAGCGACGCTGGTCCATCCGCATCATGCCGGCGACCAGCGGCATGGTGGCACGCACCGGGCCGAAGAAGCGGCCGACGAACACCGAGGCGAAGCCGAAGCGGCGGAAGAACAGCCGCGCCTGCGCCACCTGTTCGCGGTAGCGCAGCAGCGGCGGGCGGTGCACCACGCGCGGCCCGAGCCAGCGTCCCAGCCAGTAGGAGACGATATCGCCGAGGATGGCGCCGACAATCGCGCTGCCGATCACCGGCAGGGGCGAGACGATGCCGGTGCCCACCAGCCCGCCAATGGCCAGCATCAGCGCCGTCGCCGGGATCAGCAGGCCGATGATCACCAGCGACTCGCCGAACGCGATGAGACCGATGACAAGCGGGATCAGATATTCGTGGCCCTGAAGAAACGCGACCACACTGGCGGATAAAGCTTCCATGTCCTCACACTGCCGGAACCGATCGCCCCAATGTGTCGATGAAGGTGACGGGAGCAAGGCCACAGCGACATCGCGACGCTGTGCCTGGGAACGATCTGTCGATTTGTCGGAACCATTTGCCATCTGCCGCGTTAAAAAAGCCGCACACGCCGTTCCGGCTCCCTCACCTCTGCGTCCTCGTGGCTCCATAGCCGAGGGGGCGCGAACGACGGAAGGCCTCATGCCGCTGCGTGCCCTCAGCCGCCTGCTCATCGCCCTTTCCCTTCTCGCCACACCGCTTTTCGCAGCCCCGCTCGCCGCTCAGCAGATGATCCCGCCGGCCGCTGCGGTCGCGCCTGCGCCCGATACTTCTCCACCTTCTTCCCATAGCGACCTGCGCGCCCTCCTCGACACGCTGAGCGACGAAGCGGCGCGGGCGCGCTTCCTCGCGCAATTGCGGGCGCTGGTGGAACGCGGGCCCGGCGCTGCCGCCGTGGACGCTACCGAAAGCCCGGCGGAGGTCCGGGACGATTGGCTGTCCGGCGCCACCCAGTCGCTGGGAGCGATTTCCGGATCGGTGCTGGCGCTCGTCGGCGAGATCGAGCAATTGCCGGCGCAGGCCGAGCAGCTTTTCCGCGACCTGTCGGACCCGCTGGTGCTGGAGCGCGTGGGCTGGGCGGTGACGATGGTCATCGCGGTGCTCGCCGCCGCGCTGCTGGCCGAATACCTCGCCAAGCGGCTGCTGGCGCGGCTGCGCCGGGCGATCGAGGCGCGACCCGGCCGGGGCGTCTTCATGCGGTTCCTGCTGCTGGCGCTGCGCACCGTCATCGACATCGTGCCGATCGTGGCCTTCGCGGCGGCGGCCTTCGGCGTGCTGGCGCTGGTGGAGCTCAACTTCATCGTGCGGCTGGCCGTCGTCACCGTCATCAATGCCAATGTGCTGGCCCGCCTCATCCTGGCCGGCGCCCGTGCCGTGCTGACACCGGACGCGCCGCAGATGCGGCTGTTCCCGTTCGACCATGAGAGCGCGGCCTATGGCTATCTCTGGGTCCGCCGCTTCACCTACACCCTCGTCTACGGTCATTTCCTTCTGCGCGCCGCCTGGGTGCTGGGGCTGGCCCTGCCGACCTACCGCTTCTTCGGCAACGCCCTCGCCCTGTTCGTCGCCGGCATGTGCATCGTGTTCATCCTGCAGATACGTGGCGGTGTGGGGCGGCGGCTGCGGCGGCTCGGCGCCCGCGAGGGCCGGGTGGCGCGGCTGCGCGATGCGGTGGCCGATTTCTGGCATGTCCTCGCCATCGCCTATGTGATAGCCGGCCTGCTGGTCTGGACTCTCGATGTCGATGGCGGCTTCGCGTTCCTGGCCCGCGCGACCCTGCTGTCGGTTCTGACTCTCGGCCTGGCGTCGCTGGTCATCGCGTTGATGCTGCGGGCCTTTGCCCGGGTGTTCCACCTCAATGGCGAGATGAGCGCCCGCTATCCGCTACTGGAGGCGCGGGCCAACCGCTATCTGCCGGCGCTGCGCAGCGCCATGCAGGGGCTGGTGGTGCTGCTCGCGGGCCTCGTGCTGCTGGAGATCTGGGGCGCGCGCCCCTTCGAGCGGCTGGCCTCGGAGGCGGGGCAGGTGGCGGTGGGCCGGCTCATCTCCATCGGCGTGGTGGTGTTCATCGGCCTGCTGGCGTGGGAACTGTCCACCGCCTTCGCCGAGCGGCTGCGGGCGGGCAATCCCAACTCGACCCGGCTGAAGACGCTGCTGCCCTTCCTGCAGAACGCCTTCCGCGTGGTGCTGCTCACCCTTGGCGGCCTGATCCTGCTGTCCGAGATCGGCATCAACATCGCACCGCTGCTGGCCGGTGCCGGCGTGCTGGGCCTTGCCATCGGCTTCGGCGCGCAAACGCTGGTGAAGGATGTCATCACCGGCGTGTTCATCCTGATGGAGGACACGATCTCGGTCGGCGACGTGGTGGAGGTCGGTGCCCATGCCGGCCTCGTGGAAAAGATCACCATCCGCACCGTCCACATGCGCGATTTCGACGGCAATGTGCATTCCATTCCGTTCGGCGAGGTGCAGACGGTCAAGAACATGTCGAAGGACTTCGCCTATGCGGTGGTCGATGTGCGCATCGCCTATCGCGAGAGCATCGACGAGTCGCTGGCGCTGATGGCGGAGGTGGCTGCCGACATGGTGGCGAACGGGCCGCTGGCGGAAACCATCACGGCGCCGTTCGAGGTGGTGGGCGTGGAGGCGCTGGACCCCTCGCATATCCAGCTGCGCGGCCGCTTCAAGACCCGCCCGCTGGGCCAGTGGAACGTGCGGCGCGAATTCTACCGCCGGATCAAGGCCGCCTTCGACGCGCGCGGCATCGAGATGCCGTACCCGCACCAGACGGTCTATCTCGGCACCGACAAAAAGGGCATGGCCCCGCCGCTGCGGGTGGTGAACCAGAGCCCGGAGGATCTCGCCGCGCCCGCCCGCGCCCGCCGAACCGCCGCCGCCCGCGCCGCCGCCAGCACGCCGGGCCCGATGATCGAGGAGCACCCGGGCGCGCGCGAGCGCAGCGAGGAGGACGAGGAGCCGATGCTCCCCGCCATCGAGGAGCAACGGCACTGAGCGTTAACCATAGTGGAGGTGCCTGCCTCGCGCGGCACTGAGCGCTAACCATAGCGAAAGGCCGCGCCTCGCGCGGCCGCCCGGGTAGCGGGGGAGGATTGAGCGCGCGGGACAAAGCCGCGATGATGGCGCCAGCGCCGGCTCCATGCCGGGTCTCGTGGAGTTGCTTGGATTCATGAATAGTCGCCTGCTCCGCCATCCGGTGACGTTGATCGTCGGCGTGATTCTCGGGCTGTTCCTGCTCTACGAGACCTGCGTGCGCTTCTTCGCCTATACCGGCGACGCCTATGTGATGAGCGACATCGTGGTCATGTCGGCGCAGATCGAGGGCCCGGTCTCGAAGCTGGCGGTGCAGAACAACCAGGACGTGGCGGCAAACCAGCTCCTGTTCGAGATCGAGCGCACGCCCTACGCGCTGAAGGTGCAGGAGACGCAGGCCGCGCTCGCCACGGCCCGCGCCGATCTCGACCTCGCGCGGGATGAGGTGAACGCCGCCAAAGCCAGCGTCACCGCCGCGCAGGCGGTGCAGACCAACGCGATGGACCAACTCGGCCGCGTGAAGACGCTGGAGACGGAAGGCTATTCGCCCGAGGCGACGCTGGATGTCGCCACTCGCGACGTCGCCACCGCCGGCGCCGACGTGACCTCCGCCGAGGCGCAACTCGCGGTGACGGCGCGACGTGTGGCCGTGGCGCAGGCGGCCATCGCTTCCGCGGAGGCCAGGCTGGCGAAGGCGCAGTACGAGCTGTCCAAGACGGTGGTGAGCGCTCCCGATGCCGGCCGCGTGGCGCCCTTCGTTACCCGGGTGGGGGACTATCTGCGCCCCGGCTCCGAGGTGCTCGCCATCGTCACCGATCACCGCCGCCGCGTGGTGGCGAATGTGAGCGAGCGCCATCTCGCCCGCATCGCGGTTGGCCAGCGCGTGATGCTGACGCTGGGCTCCGACCCCTGGGCGCTGCATTGGGGCCGGGTGAGCGGCATTTCCGGCGGCGTCGCCCGCTCGCCCGACAATCCGCAGGTCATCCCCTACGTCAAGCCGACCACCGACTGGGTGCGGCTGCCCCGGCGCTTTCCCATCGAGGTGACTCTGGATGACTGGCCCGAGGGGCTTGGCCTGTTCAACGGCGCCGATGCCCGCGTCCTGATCTGGTTCTGAGCGATGGCGGAGGCCGCTCGCCCGGAAGGCATGAGCGACGTCGACCGGCAGGCGTTCGCCACCGCCACGGGGGTGCTCGCGGCGGTGTACATCGCGCTCTCGATGGGTCTGGACGAGCCCTATTGGGCGGCGCTCAGCGTGCTGATGATCGCCAACACCGATCGCGACGCACTGGTAACAAAGGGCGTGCTGCGGGTTCTCAGCACCCTTGTCGGTGTGGGTGTCGGCTTTGTCGTCGCGCAATGGATGGAGGGGCTGCCGATCCAGCAGGCGCTGCTGGTGGGGGCCTCCGCCGCCATCGGTACCTATGGCAAGCAGCGCAGCGCCTATTCCTACGCCTGGTTCTATGGCGGGCTGACCTTCATGCTGGTCATGCTGTTTTCCATGGTCCAGCCGCAGGACCTCTACAGCTTCGCGCATTATCGCTGCTACGAGATCATCATCGGCGTGGTGTGCGGCACGCTGGCGAGTTGGGCGCTGGGGCCGAATGCCGGCGAACTGCATGCCCGGCTCAAGGCGCAGGCGGTGGCGAGCACGCCCGAGAATGCCCTGCGACAGGCGCTGATCGCCGGTCTCGGCGCCATTGTCATCGTCATCGTCTGGTCGCAGTTCGACCTGCCGCAATTGCCGCAGGTGCTGATTTCCAGCCTCATCGTGGTGGATACGGACCCCAATGCCACGCGCCATAAGGGCTGGCAGCGCATCCTCGGCTGCATTGCCGGGGGCGCGGCGGGGCTGCTGGTCATCGGGCTCGACGCGACCGATCAGCTTTGGTGGGCGGCGATGCTGTTCCTCGGCATCTTCTCCTTCGCGCGGGTACATCTTTCCAAGATGCCCAACGCCTATATCGGCACGCAGTCGGCCATCGCTTACATCGTCACGCTCATATATCCGGGGCCGCCATCCTCGCTGCTTCCCCCGCTCGACCGGCTGGTCGGCATCGTTATCGGGGTGAGCATCATGACCGCGCTGGTCTGGGCGCTGAACCCGCCGCCCACAGCGGAAAAGCCGGCGGAAAAATCCGCCTGATCAGTCGCGGTCGCGCGCCGGGGCGATCGTCGCCAGCAGCGCATCGAGATCGGCGCCGCGCGGCACGCTGGCCCAGACGCCGGGCGTGCCGGCGGGAATGACGATGACGGCGTTCTTCGGGCAGATGTCGAGGCAGGGCACCTCGATGACGGCGACAGGCGCGCCCTTGCGGCGCGGCTTCTTCATCGGCTTGCCGCCCTCGCGCCGGGCGACGGCGGCGCGCAGCGCCTTGGGCAACGCCTCCCGGCCGTCGGAGCCGAAGCCGCCGTCCAGCTTCTTCGCGCATTTGCGGCACACCAGCACCACGTCCGTCCAGTCGGATCTGATGGCCTTCATGTGCGGCGGACCCCTGCCATTGCCGGCCCGGTGGGCCCGTCTCGGCGGGCATGTGGCATCGCCGGGGGGAATTGTCGACCTATACCGGCCGGGAGGCTGGGCTCAGGCGCGCCGAGGGGGCAACCGACGCACTGGAAATTGGCCTCCCGGCCGGGCAGCAAGGCTCACTCGGCCGCAAGCGGCGCGATATGGGCCTCGCCGTGCTGCCGCAGCGGGCGGTTGCCCGCCAGACGCCGCAGCAGCACGTAGAAGACGGGCGTGAGGAACAGCCCGAAGAAGGTGACGCCGATCATGCCGGCGAACACGGCGATGCCCATGGCATGGCGCATCTCGGCGCCGGCGCCGGTGGAAAGCACCAGCGGCAGCACGCCCATGATGAAGGCGAAGGACGTCATCAGGATCGGCCGCAGGCGCAGGCGGCTGGCCTCGATCGCCGCCTCCACCGGGTTGCGGCCCATGAACTCCAGCTCGCGGGCGAATTCCACGATCAGGATCGCGTTCTTCGCCGACAGGCCGACCAGCACGACGAGGCCGATCTGGGTGAAGATGTTGTTGTCACCCCCGCCCAGCCAGACGCCGTACAGCGCCGCGCCCAGGCCCATGGGAACGATCAGGATGATCGCGATGGGCAGCGTCAGGCTCTCATACTGGGCGGCCAGCACCAGGAAGACGAGCAGCAGCGCCAGCGGGAACACGAGGAACGAGGAATCGCCGGCCAGGATTTCCTGATAGGTGAGGTCGGTCCATTCATAGTCGAAGCCCGGCGGCAGCACTTCCGCCGCGATCCGCACCGCCGCTTCCTGCGCCTGCCCCGAGGAATAGCCGGGCGCCGGCGACGCGTTGAAGTCGGCGGTGAGGAAGCCGTTATAGCGCTGGGCGCGTTCCGGCCCGGCCGTCGTCTCCACCCGGAGCAGCGCCGAGAGCGGGATCATCTCGCCGCTGTTGGAGCGCACCTTCAGCTTGCCGATGTCCTCGGGCCGGGCGCGGAACGGCGCGTCGGCCTGCGCCCGCACCGAGTAGGTGCGGCCGAACTTGTTGAAGTCGTTGACATAGAGCGAGCCGAGATAGACCTGCAGCGTCTCGAACACCGAGTTGATCGGCACGCCGAGCTGGCGGGCCTTGGTGCGGTCCACATCGGTGAAGATCTGCGGCACGTTGATCTGGTAGGTGGTGAACTGGCCGGTCAGCTCCGGCGCGGCCATCGCCTTGGCCATGAAGGCATTGGTCACGTCGTTCAGCGCTTCATAGCCCTGTCCCGAACGGTCCTCCAGCTGCAGCTTGAAGCCGCCGACGACGCCGAGGCCCTGCACCGGCGGGGGCGGGAACATGGCGATGAAGGCGCCCTTGATCACCCCGTATTTCTGGTTCAGCGCCCCGGCGATGGCACCGGCGGAAAGCTCGGGGCTCTGCCGGTCCTCGAACGGGTCGAGCACCGAGAACACGATGCCGGCATTGGACGAGTTGGAGAAGCCGGCGATCGAGAGTCCCGGGAAAGCAACGGCGCTGGAAACGCCGGGCTGGGCCAGGGTGATCTCGGTCATCTGGCGGATCACCTGTTCGGTGCGGTCGAGCGTGGCACCGTCGGGCAGCTGGGCGAAGCCGACGAGGTACTGCTTGTCCTGCGCCGGCACGAAGCCGGGCGGCACCGCCTGGAACAGCCACCACGTGGCGCCCAGCATCACGGCATAGAACACCATGACCAGGCTCTTGGCCTTCAGCGTGCCGCGCACGCCCTTGCCATAGCCGTGCGAGCCGCGCGCGAACACCCAGTTGAAGCCACGGAAGAACCAGCCGAACAGGAAGTTGATCACACGCTGCAGCGGGTCCGGCGGCGTGTCGTGGCTGCGCAGCAGCAGCGCCGCCAGAGCGGGCGACAAGGTGAGCGAGTTCACCGCCGAGATGACGGTCGAGATGGCAACGGTGAGGGCGAACTGCCGGTAGAACTGGCCCGACAGGCCGGAGATGAAGGCCAGCGGCACGAACACCGCCACCAGAACCAGCGCGATGGCGATGATCGGACCGGACACTTCGCTCATCGCCTGATAGGCGGCGGCGCGCGGGGTCAGCCCGTTCTCGATGTTGCGCTCCACATTCTCCACCACCACGATGGCGTCGTCGACCACGATGCCGATGGCGAGCACCAGCCCGAACAGGCTCAGCGCGTTGATCGAGAAGCCGAAGATATACATCACCGCGAAGGTGCCGACGATAGAGACGGGCACGGCGAGCAGCGGGATGATGGAGGCGCGCCAGGTCTGCAGGAACACCACGACGACGATGACCACCAGGGCCACCGCCTCGAACAGCGTGTGAATCACCGCGTCGATGGAGGCGTCGACGAAGCGGGTGGTGTCGTAGACGATGTCGAAGTCGACGCCTTCCGGCATCGTCTTCTTCACTTCCGCCATGGTGGCGCGCACGTTGTCGGCGATTTCCAGCGCGTTGGAGCCGGGCGCCTGGAACACGCCGAGACCGACCGCCTGCTTGTTGTCGAGCAGCGAGCGCAGCGCGTAGTCGGCGGCGCCGAGCTCGATGCGGGCGACGTCGCGCAGGCGCACGATCTGGCCGGTCTCGCCGGTCTTCACGACGATGTCGCCGAATTCCTCCTCGGTCTCCAGCCGGCCCCGCGCATTGATGGTGAGCTGGAGGTCCACGTCCGCCTGCGCCGGCGAGGCCCCGACGATGCCGGCAGCGGCCTGCACGTTCTGCGCCCGGATCTCGCCCACCACGTCGCTGGCGGAAAGCCCGTGCTCGGCGATCTTCTGCGGGTCGAGCCAGACGCGCATGGAATAGTCGCCGCCGCCGAAAATCTCGATCTGGCCGACGCCGCCGATGCGGGCCAGCCGGTCCTTCACGTTCAACACCGCGTAATTGCGGAGATAGGTGATGTCGTAGCGGTCATTGGGCGAGATGAGGTGCACCACCATGAGGAAGGTGGGCGAGCTCTTTGCCGTGGTGATACCGAGCGAACGCACCTCTTCGGGCAGGCGCGGCTCGGCCTGGCCGACGCGGTTCTGCACCAGCTGCGTCGCCTTGTCCGGGTCGGTGCCCAGCTTGAAGGTGACGGTCAGCGTCATCACGCCGTCGGTGGTCGCCTGCGAGGACATATAAAGCATGTCCTCGACGCCGTTGATGGCTTCCTCGATGGGGGTGGCCACCGTGGCGGCGATCACCTTCGGGCTGGCGCCGGGATAGGTGGCGCGCACGATCACCTGCGGCGGCACGACTTCCGGATATTCCGAAATCGGCATCACCCGCAGGGCCAGAAGCCCCGCGAGGAAGATCAGCACGGAGAGGACGCCGGCGAAAATCGGCCGGTCGATGAAGAATCGGGACAAATTCATAGCGTCCTCCCCCAAGGAGGCAGAGCGTCGGGGCTGCGATCAGCGCGCGGCGACGGAGGTGGTCGGGTCCGTCGCGGGTGCGGCGGATGCGGTTTCCATGGGCACGATCTCGGGCGCGACGACGGCGCCGGGGCGCACGCGCTGCAGGCCGTTGACGACGATGCGCTCGCCTTCCTTCAGCCCGTCGGTGATGACGCGCAGCCCGTCGGAGGGCGGGCCGAGCGTCACCTTGCGCCAGACGGCCTTGTTGTCGTCGCCGACCACGAAGACGAACTTCTTGTCCTGGTCGGTGCCGATGGCGCGCTCGTTCACCGCCAGCGCCGACTCGGTCTTGCCGCGGCCCATCTTCACCCGGGCGAACTGGCCCGGAACGAGGCGGCCATCGGCATTGTCGAACACGGCGCGCAGGCGGAAGGTGCCGGTGGCCGTGTCGACCTGGTTGTCGACGAGCTGGAGATGGCCGCGCACCGTGCGCCCGCTCGTGGTGGCGGTGGTGATCTCGACCGGGATCTGGTCGATCTCGGTCAGCGCCACGTCATGCTCGCCCACCGAGGCCAGCGCTTCGGCCACCGCGTTCTCGTCGGCGTCGAAGCTGACATAGATCGGGTTGATCGAGACGAGGCTGGTCAGCACCGGCGAGGAGGCACCGGCGGCGACGAGATTGCCGACCGTCACCTCGATGCGGCCGACGCGCCCGTCCACCGGGGCACGCACCTCGGTATAGCCGAGGTCGAGCTTGGCGGTCTGCACGGCGGCATCCGCCGCCCGCAGGTTCGCTTCCGCCTCGCGATAGGCATTGGTGCGCTGGTCGAGGTCGCGTACCGAGACGGTGCGGTTGTCGACCAGCTGCTTGCCGCGTTCAAGCTCGCTGCGGGTCAGTTCCACCCGCGCGGCGGCGGCCTCGCGCAGGGATTCCGCACGGGTCACCGCGGTCTCGAACGGGGCGGGGTCGATGGTGACGAGCAGGTCGCCCTGCTTCACCAGCGCGCCTTCGCGGAAGTGGATCTTCTCCACCGCTCCCTCGACGCGCGAGCGCACATCCACCACTTCCACCGCGCGCAGGCGGCCGGAGAACTCGTCCCACTTCATGGTGTCGCGCGCCTTCAGCACCGCGACCTCGACCGGCATCGCCGGCGGGGCGGCGGCTTCGGCCGGCGCGGGATCGGTGGCCAGCGCCGTCGAGCTCGGCCAGGAAACGAATACCGCGCCGGCGGTTGCCAGCATGGCGAGGGTGAGCGCCAGCCCGGCCTCGCGCCAGCCGCGCTGCGTCTTCGAGCGGGGCGTGCGGGGCGTTCCATCGTGAACGATGGCGGCGTGCGCGACGTGTGTCGGGGCGGCCTCGGTGCCGATTGTCTTGTCACTCATGACGGATCTCCCGGCCCTCAGGCCCGAATGGTGCGAACAGGTGCGGCGGAATTTTCCGCCAGGAATTTCTGGAACAGGTCGCGCAGGACCCCCTCCCAAAGCGGGGCGGCCTCGATGGCTTCGTCCATGCTCCGCGAGGAGCAGTCCGTGCCTTCGAGCATGTGGCATTCGACGGTGACGCCGCCCTCGCGCAGGCGTTCGCCATAGGCGACGCTCTCGTCGCGGATCGGGCAGTCGTCGACGGTGACGATAAGGGCGGGGGCGACGCCGCCCAGCCGGCGCGAGCCGAGGGGCGCGGCATAGGGATGGGCGGCGCGGTCGGCGCTGCCGAGATAGCGATGCCAGCCATCCGCCCATTTGCACCCCGACGCGCCGGCGGCGGCGGCGTGGATGGAGCTTGAGCACAGGCTGGGGTCGACCATGGGCGACAGCAGGATCTGCCCGGACAAGGGCGGCGCCTGCTGGTCGCGGGCCATCAGGCTGAGGGCGGTGGCGAGATTGGCGCCGGCTTCATCGCCGGCCACGAACAGCCGCGCGCCGCGCCCCGCCCATGTCGCCCGTTCGGCATAAAGCCGGCCGAGCGCCTTGAACGACACGTTCAGTGCCGCCGGAAAGGGGTGTTCGGGCGCCAGCGGGTAGTCGATCGACACCACCACCGCCCCGGCTTCAGCCATCAGCTGGCAGACCCGTGCGCTGCAATCGAGGTCGCCATCGGTGAAGCAGCCGCCGTGCAGGTACAGCACCAGCGGGGTCGGACGCAGGGGCGTGCCGGGGCGATAGACGCGCGCCGGTAGCGCCGTCCCGTCGATCTCCAGCCTCTCCTCGGTCCACAATGCGGTCATGGTGCCCACCATCGTGATGCCGGCCTTTGCCGCCACCCGATATCGCCAATATCTATTGCAGTGCAGCGAAACCTAATACCGATGCGCTGTCGAAAAAATAGCCGTTTTGCGATAACATTATTCACGTATAGAAATAATAGGACGGTAGCTATGGACCAGATCGCGGCGATGCGGGCCTTTGCCCGGGTGGTGGAGGCCGGCAGTTTCAGCCGCGCCGCCGACCTGCTCGACATACCCAAGCCCACCGTCACCAAGCTGATCCAGCAACTGGAGGCGCATCTGCGCACCAAGCTGCTCAACCGCTCGACCCGCCGGGTGGCGGTGACGCCGGACGGTGCGGCCTATTACGAGCGCGCGCTGGCGCTGCTGTCCGATCTCGACGAGCTTGACGGCTCGATGGCGCACTCGCAGGCGACCCCGTCGGGGCGGTTGCGGGTCGATGTGCCCTCGTCGCTGGCGCTCTATGCGCTGATTCCCGCGCTGCCGGACTTCTTCGCCCGCCACCCCGACATCCAGCTCGATCTCGGCGTCACCGACCGGCCGGTCGACCTGCTGGCCGAGAATGTCGACTGCGCCATTCGCGGCGGCGACCTTCTCGATCCGACGCTGATCGCCCGCCGCATCGGCGAGGTGCGGCTGATGCACTACGCCGCCCCCGCCTATATCAAGCGCCACGGCCTGCCGCAGCACCCGCGCGAATTGGCGCAGGGGCATCACATCATCGGCTATTTCAGCGCCCGCACCGGGCGGCCGGTGGCGTTCGACATGGTGCGCGGCGAGGAGAGCTATGAACTGCACCTGCCCCATGTGCTCGCCACCAACGATTCCACCGCCTATCTCGCCGCCGGCCTCGCCGGGCTGGGCATCACGCAGACCATCGAGGCGATGGTCGCGCCCTATCTCGAGTCCGGCGCGCTGGTGCGGGTGCTGCCGGACTGGCAGGCCGGGCCGATCGTGCTGCACGTCGTCTACGCCCCCAATCGGCATCTGAGCAGCCGCCTGCGGGTCTTCGTCGACTGGGTGGCGGAATTGTTCGGCTCCGGCGGCGCCTACCGCTCCGCCGCCGCCTCGCTCATTCTGCCCACCGGCCCACGCGACTGAGAGGGTGCCTCAGTGCGCGACGCCGAGGAACTGCTGCAGTTCCGGCGTCTTCGGGCTGGAGAACACGTCCTCGGGCTTGCCGATTTCGTGCACCCGGCCCTGATGCATGAACACGACACGCGAGCACACGTCGCGGGCGAAGCGCATCTCGTGCGTCACCATCATCAGCGTCATGCCCTCGCCGGCGAGTTCCTTCACCACGGCGAGCACCTCGCTGACCAGTTCGGGATCGAGCGCCGAGGTGATCTCGTCGCAGAGAAGGGCGATGGGCTGCATGGCGAGCGCGCGGGCGATGGCGACACGCTGCTGCTGGCCGCCGGAGAGCTGGTCCGGATAGGCATCGAACTTGTGGCCGAGCCCGACCCGCTCCATCATCTTCTTCGCCATGGCCTCGGCTTCCGCCTTCGGCGTCTTCTTCACCACCATCTGCGAGAGCATCACGTTGCGCCCCGCCGTGAGGTGGGGGAACAGGTTGAACTGCTGGAAGATCATCCCGACCTTCAGCCGCAGCGCCTTGAGGTGCAGCTCGTCCGGCAGCAATTGCGCGCCGGCCACCGAGATCGAGCCCTCGTCGATGGTCTCCAGCCCGTTGATGCAGCGCAGCAGCGTCGATTTTCCCGAGCCCGAGCGGCCGATGATGGCGATCACTTCGCCGGGCGCGACGTCGATGTTTATGCCCTTCAGCACTTCGTTGTCGCCGAAGCGCTTCTTCACCTCAGTGATTTCGATGAGCGACATTGAGCTTCCTCTCAAGGATCTGGGAAGACTTGGACAGCGGCCAGCACAGGCAGAAATAGATGAGGGCGACGAAGCCGTAGACGGTGAACGGCTCGAAGGTGGCATTGGTGACGATGGTGCCAGCCTTGGAGAGCTCGACAAAGCCGATGATCGAGGTCAGCGCCGTGCCCTTCACCACCTGCACCGAGAAGCCGACCGTGGGCGGCACGGCGATGCGCAGGGCCTGCGGCAGGATGACGTGTCGCATCTGCTGGAGGTAGCCCATGCCGAGGCTGGACGAGGCTTCCCACTGCCCGCGGGCAACGGATTCGACGCAGCCGCGCCAGATTTCGGTGAGGAAGGCGGCTGACCACAGGATCAGCGCCACCCCCGCCGCCAGCCAGGCCGGCACGTCGATGCCGAACAGGCCGAGCCCGAAAAAGGCGAGGAACAACTGCATCAGCAGCGGCGTGCCCTGGAACAGCTCGACATAGGTCTTGACGAAGGCGGGGCCGATCCGGCCCTCGCCGATGCGGGCGAACAGCAGCGCCGCGCCGACCAGCCCGCCGCCGATGAAGGAGACGAGCGAGAGCAGCACGGTCCAGCGCGCCGCCAGCAGCAGGTTGCGCAGAATGTCCCAGGTGGTGAATTCATCCATGATCGCCTCCCTCACCGCGCCGTGCGTTTTGGAAACAGCGTCCAGCCGAGGCCGCGCAGCGCCTGCCGCAGGGCGATGGCGAGGGCGAGATAAATCGCGGTTGCCACGAAATAGGCCTCGAAGGCGCGGAAGGTGCGCGACTGGATGAAGTTCGCCGCGAAGGTCAGGTCCTCCGCCGCGATCTGCGACACCGCCGCCGAGCCCAGCATGACGATGACGATCTGCGAGGAGAGCGCCGGCCAGATGCGCTGCAGCGCCGGGATCAGCACCACATGCCAGAAGGTCTGCAGCCGGCTCATGCCGAGCGAGGCGCCGGCCTCGAACTGGCCGTTCGGCGTCGCCTGGATGCCGGCACGGATGATCTCGCAGCCATAGGCGCCGAGATTGATCACCATGGCGAGGTTCGCCGCCTCCAGCTCGCCCATCCGCACGCCCAGCGCCGGCAGGCCGAAGAAGATGAAGAACAGCTGGATCAGGAACGGCGTGTTGCGGATCAGTTCGACATAGGTCGCCACCACCGGCCGCAGCCAGCCCGGCCCCAGCGCCCGCGCCCAGGCGCAGGCAATGCCGAGCGCGACGCCCAGCACCCCGCCGACCAGCGTGAGCTCGAGCGTGATGCCGATGCCCTTCACGAGGACCGGCCAATAGACGAACAGCCAGCCATAATCGAACGCGTAGTTCATGCCCGTGAACTCCCGCTGATGGGGGGAAGGGGACGCCGCTCCCTGACGGGAGAGGGGAGGGTTAGAGATTCCGCCGTTCCCCGGACAAGCCGCGCGACGCGCGGAGCCGATCCGGGGCCCAGGAGGAACGCGGCGGAGCCTCGGCAATCTTCAAAGGAATGATCACCGAGGAAGCGCCCTAGGCGGAGTCCTGTGCTGGGTCCCGGCTCGGCGCTTCGCCATTGGCTCTGCTGGGCCGGGACACGCCCGCAAACCCCGCTCTCACAGATCCGCCGGCAGCTTGGCGCCGAGCCACTTCTGCGAGATGGCGTCGAGCGCCCCGTCCTTCTTCGCGCCGGCGATGATTTCGTCCACCTTGGCGAGAAGCGCCGGCTCGTTCTTGTTGAGGCCGATGAAGCAGGGGGAGTTCTTGATGAGGAACTTGATCTCCGGCTTCTTCGGCGGGTTGCGGGCGAGGATGGCGGCGGCCACCACATTGCCGGTGGCGATCAGATCGACCTGGCCGGAGAGGAAGGCGGAGATGGTGCCGTTATTGTCCTCGTAGCGCTTGATGGTGAGGTCGGCCGGGGCGATCTTGGTCAGCTCCAGGTCTTCCACCGCACCGCGCGTGACGCCGACCGTCTTGCCGGCGAGGCCGGCCGCGTCCGTCACCGTCACATCCGCCGGGCCGAACACACCATTGAAGAAGGGCGCATAGGCGGTGGTGAAGTCGATCACCTTTTCGCGCTCGGCATTCTTGCCCAGCGAGGAGATGACGAGGTCGACCTTGTTGGTCTGCAAATAGGGGATGCGGTTGGCGCTGGTGACGGGCACCAGTTCCAGCTTCACGCCCAGCTTTTCGGCGATCAGCTTGGCGGTGTCGACATCATAGCCCTTGGGCTCCATGTCGGCGCCGACCGTGCCGAAGGGCGGAAAGTCCTGCGGCACGGCGATGCGGATCACCTTGTTCGCCTCGATGGTGGCGAGCGCGTCGGCGGCAGCGGGCAGGGGCATCTGCGTGGCGGCCAGCAGGGCGCCGGCGGCAAAAGCGATAAGGCTGCGACGGTTCATGCGGTCAATCCTCCTTGGTGGCCGGACGGCCGTGGGAATGGGAATGCTCGTGCGGGTGCTCGTGGGTATGCGGCACGGAAGGGGCGTTGCCGGCGAACACCGCCGGGGAAAGCAGGGCGCGCAGTCCCGCCAGCGGGTCGGGCTTGGCGGTGAGGTCGAGCCCCGCCTCGACCTTGCCGATGTGCTCGTCCATCAGCCGGGCGGCCAGCGCCAGGTCGCCCTCTTCCATGGCGGCGACGATGTCCTCATGGTCGTGGCTGGATTCCTCGGCCTTTTCGGTCGGCTGGTAGAGCATGGAGATCAGCGTGGTACGGGCGGTGAGGTCGCGGATGATCTCGGTCAGCATCCGGTTGCCCAGCGCGTCGGCGAGATGAATGTGGAAGTCGCCGAGCAGGCACGCCCGGGAATGCACATCCCCCGCGCCAATCGCGTCGCGTTCCATGGCGACGTGCTCTTTCAGGCTTTTCAGCACGTCGGGGGGCACTTCGCGCAGGGAATGCAGCAGGCCGGTCTCGATGACGCGGCGGGTCTGGAACGCTTCGCGCGCCTCCTCCGCCGAGGGCTCGACCACATACCAGCCGCGCCGGGCGCTCACCTGCACCACGCCGCGCGTTTCCAGCCGCATCATCGCCTCGCGCACGCGGGTGCGGGACACGCCGAACAGATCGGCGAGCTTCTGCTCGCCGAGCCGCGTGCCCGGGTTGATGCGGCCGGCGAGGATGGCGGAAAGGATCGCCTCCTCGATATTGGCGGTGGCTGGGTTCATCAGGCTGGGCCCGCACGTCTGCTTACAAACTTGTATACAAGCCTGTAAGCAATCAGCGTGCCAAGGGTGGGAGGATGGCGGGACCCATTGCCCCGCACGCCATCTCCCGGGCTTGACCCGGGGACAGAAAGGCGCGGCAGGGAGGTCTTGGTGGCAGGGTCAAGCCTGGCCATGAGGGAAATCGGGCGCTCGGTCCTGCGAGAGCACCGATGCCTCTCCGCCAATCTGCCGCATCCGCAGTCAGTGTGCTGCCGCAATGGGCGATGGGTCGCCGCCTACTCCGCCGCCTGCTTCCCGTGCCCCAGTCGTTCGGCGAGGGTGTCGACGAGTTGTTCGGCGGCGTCGGCGATCACCGTGCCGGGAGGGTAGATCGCGTCGGCGCCGGCCGCGCGCACCGCCTCATAGTCCTGCGGCGGCACCACGCCGCCCACCACCACCATGATATCCGGCCGCCCCTGTGCCGCCAGCGCCGCCTTCACCTGCGGCACCAGCGTGAGATGGCCGGCGGCGAGCGAGGAGATGCCGATGACGTGCACGTCATTCTCCACCGCCTGCCGGGCGGCTTCTTCCGGCGTGGCGAAGAGCGGGCCGATATCGACATCGAAGCCGAGATCGGCGAAGGCGGAGGCGATCACCTTCTGCCCCCGGTCATGCCCGTCCTGGCCGACCTTGGCGACCAGCAGGCGCGGGCGCCTTCCCTCTTCCTGCGCGAAGGCCTCGACGCGGGCCCGCACGCTCTCAACCTTGTCGGCCATCGCTCCGGCCTCCCGTCGATAGATGCCGGACACGGTGCGGACATCCGCCCGGTGCCGGCCGAAGACGCGCTCCAGCGCGTCGGAAATCTCACCCACCGTCGCCTTGGCACGCGCCGCGTCAATGGCCAGCGCCAGCAAATTTCCATTGCCGCGCGCGCCGGCCTCCAGTGCCGCGAGCGCGCCGGCCACCGCCTGCGGGTCGCGCTCGGCCTTCAGCCGCGCCAGCTTTTCCAGCTGGGCGGCACGCACGGCGGAATTGTCGACCCGCAGCACGTCGAGCGGCGTTTCGCGGTCGGGGCGATACCTGTTGACGCCGACGACGGTCTGCGCGCCGGAGTCGATCCGCGCCTGCGTGGTGGCGGCGGCTTCCTCGATACGCAGCTTGGGGATGCCCGCCTCGATGGCCTTGGCCATGCCGCCGAGTTCCTCCACCTCGGCGATATGGCGCAGCGCCTTGGCGGCGAGGTCGGCGGTCAGCCGCTCGACGAAATAGGAACCACCCCAGGGGTCGATGGTGCGGGTGGTGCCGCTCTCCTGCTGAAGCAGGAGTTGCGTGTTGCGGGCGATGCGGGCGGAAAAATCGGTCGGCAGTGCCAGCGCCTCGTCCAGCGCGTTGGTGTGCAGCGATTGGGTGTGGCCCTGCGTGGCCGCCATCGCCTCCACCATGGTCCGCATCACATTGTTGAACGGGTCCTGCGCCGTCAGGCTCCAGCCGGAGGTCTGCGAATGGGTGCGCAGCGGCAGCGACTTCGGGTTCTTGGCGCCGAGATCCTGCATCAGCTTCGCCCAGATCAGCCGGGCGGCGCGGAGCTTGGCGACCTCCATGAAGAAGTTCATGCCGATGGCCCAGAAGAACGACAAGCGCGGCGCGAAGGCGTCGATCGGCAGCCCCGCCGCCGCGCCGGCGCGCACATAGTCGAGCCCGTCCGCCAGCGTATAGGCCAGTTCCAGGTCCTGCGTCGCCCCGGCTTCCTGCATGTGGTAGCCGGAAATGGAGATCGAGTTGAAGCGCGGCATGTGCGTGGAGGTGAAGGCGAAGATGTCGGAGATGATCCGCATCGAGGGCGTCGGCGGGTAGATATAGGTGTTGCGGACCATGAACTCCTTGAGGATGTCGTTCTGGATGGTCCCGGAGAGTTGCGCCGGGGCGACGCCCTGCTCCTCGGCCGCCACCACATAGAGCGCGAGGATCGGCAGCACCGCCCCGTTCATGGTCATCGACACGCTCATCTGGTCCAGCGGGATGCCCGAGAACAGCGTGCGCATGTCGAGAATCGAGTCGATCGCGACCCCGGCCATGCCGACATCGCCGGCCACGCGCGGGTGGTCGCTGTCATAACCGCGATGGGTGGCGAGGTCGAAGGCGACCGAGAGCCCCTTCTGCCCGGCCGCCAGATTGCGGCGGTAGAAGGCGTTGGAATCCTCAGCCGTGGAGAAGCCGGCATATTGCCGGATCGTCCAGGGCTGGGTCGCGTACATCGTCGGGTAGGGCCCGCGCAGATAGGGCGCGATGCCGGGATAGCTGTCGACGAAGCCGAGGCCGGCCAGGTCAGCCGGCGCGTAAAGCGGCTTCACCGCAAGGCCCTCGGGCGTCGTCCAGTCGCCAGTGGCAGAGGCCGGCGCCGCCGGCACCGGGGAACGCCACTCCCGCGCGGAAAAATCGGGGATGGCACTCATCGCGCACTCTCCCCATGCCGGCGGGCGGGGCTTACGCCTTTCGCGCCACCCATGACCCGGTGCAGTTCTTCACCGGCGATTCCCATTTGCCGGTCGCCACATCGCCGCGCACCACGCCCTTGGCGGAAAGCGTCTCGCCCCCGCGCACGACGCGGATGGTGATCGCCCCCAATGCGCTCACCGAGCCGCTGGCGTCCACCGGCCAGGCGCCGGCATAGCTGATCCGGCCTTCCTCCACCGACAGCTTGAATTCCAGCCGCTTGTCGCACGGGCCGGCAATCGGCTCGGCCGCCACGTTCCAGATGCCGTCGTGCAGGTTCAATGCGGCAACTTCCTGCGCCGTTGCCGGCGGTATCAGCAGCGCCCCCCAAAGCGCCGCGCCGCAGGTGGCGATCTTCCACCCGTGATCCAGCGTTTTCATGGTCTGTCCCTAGGTTAATGGCAGCATGAGAGCTACCCCTGGGGCAACGGATGGCCGGGCTCATGGTTCCACCCCTTGGGCAATGCCGAGAATCGCCTGCGCCCCGTTGAGAAACGCCACGAGGTCGATGCCGGCGTAGAGATAGGCGTCGATGCCGGCGGCGCGCTGGGCCGGCTCATCCTCGCCCGCCATGCCGGCAAGGTATACCCTGAGCGCGCCCGCTGCCTTCAGCGCGGTCGCCGCCTCCGCCGCCGAGGCGGCATAGAGCGTGTCGGACGAACACAGGCAAGCGATCCGGGCACCGGAGGCACGGAACGCCGCGACCAGCGCCGCCATGTCGGTGAAACCGTCATTTCCTGGCGCTTCGATGCCGCCAGCCTCGAAGGCGGCGCGGGCGAAGCTCGCCCTCGGGGTGAAGTCGGCAGCCGTGCCAAGGGCGGCGAGAAACACGCGCGGCGCTGTGGAGGCCGCCGCTGCGCGCAGCCGCTCGAACGGCTCGGCAAGCCGCTCGTCCTTCAACGGTTCGCACATCAGCGCGCCCTCGGCAGGGGCGGGCGCGGCGCGGCGGCGGGCGGGGGCGAGCACGGCGGGCATTGCCGCCCCAAGCAGCGGAAATTCCGAGGTGCCGGTAAGCGGCAGGCGGCGGGTGGCGATCTCCTTCGCCCGCACCGCCCGCGCCGCGTTCAGCCGGGCCTGCCAGCTCCCGGATTCGAGGGCCTCCACCATGCCGCCCGCGCGCTCGATGTCGCGGAACAGTTCCCACGCGGCGGCGGCGAGCTTTTCCGTGCGCTCCTCGATGGCGCCCGCCCCGGCGCCGGGGTCGGCCACGCGGTGGACGTTGGATTCCTCCATCAGGATGAGCTGGGTGTTGCGCGCGAGCCGGCGGGCCTGCGCGTCGGGCAGGCCGAGCGCTTGCGTGAACGGCAGCACGGTGAGGCTTTCCGCCCCGCCCACCCCGGCGGCGAAGGCGGCGATTGTGCCGCGCAGCAGGTTCACATGGGCGTCGTGCCGGGTCAGGCCGCGCCACGCGGTTTCCATGTGAAGGGCGATGGGCGATGGCGCGAGCCCGCACGCTTCCAGCATGGCCTGCCATAGCAGGCGGAAGGCGCGCGGCTTGGCCTGGGTACCGAACTGGTCGACATCGGCGGTCAACGTCACCTCGATGCTGCGCGCGGCCTCATCGAGCGGCAGGCCGGCCGCTTCCAGCGCCCGCAGATAGGCCAGCGCGGTGGCGAGCACGGCGGCGAGTTCCTGCGCGTCGGTGGCCCCGGCGCCATGGTGCAGCCGCCCGTCCGCCCGCACCATCGGCGCGATGAGCCCACGCCCGCGCAGCGCCATCACCGTCTGGCCAAGCCGGGCGGAGAGCGTGCCCCAGTCGATCGGCGCGGCGCCCCGCGCGGCGAAATCCCCGATAGGATCGAGTCCGAAGCGAAGGTCGAGCGCGGCGGGGTCGGTCGTCTCGAACAGCCGGGCGAGGGCGAGGGCGATGTCGCGCCCCTGGAAGGCGCCGACCTCCACCCGGACCGTCGCCATGTCGGGCAGCAGCCCGTCCAGCGTCGCGGTCAGTTCCTCGAACCGCGCCGGCAGGCCGAAGCCGCCCGCGTAGGGTGAGGAGGCGAAGACCAGGGAAATGCCGTCCGCCCCGCCATTGAGGTCCTCCAGCATCTGGGTGTTGGCGGTGACGGGGTCGTCATGGTCGATGCGGGTGATCACCTTCCACGGCGCCCCCGCCGCCCGCCCGGCGATGGGGGCGGCGTCACGCCGGCGCTCGGGCAGGGCGTCGAGGCTGGCGCCGTCCGGCGTGCGGGTCAGCATGCGCGTATCGTAAGCGCTGCCCTTCAGCACGCCCTCGACCAGCCCCAGCCAGTCCGCGCGGGTCGCAGGCGGGAAACTGTCGAGGTCGAAACCCGGCTCGTCCATCTCAGGCCCCTCAGGCAAATTCGAGGATCACGGCATCGACGGCGAGGCTGTCGCCGGCCTTGGCGTGCACCTTGGCGACGGTGGCATCGCGCTCGGCCCGCAGCACGTTCTCCATCTTCATCGCCTCGACGATGGCGAGCGTCTCGCCGGCCTTCACTTCCTGCCCCTCGCTGACCGCGATGGAGACGACGAGGCCGGGCATCGGACAGAGCAGGTGCTTGAAGCTGCCCGCCTGTTCCTTTACCGGCATCAGTGCGGCGAGTTCGGCCTCGCGCCTGGTATAGACGATGGCCTCCACCGCCACGCCGCGATGGCCCAGCGCCACGCCGTTGAGGCGCGGGCGCACCTGCACGGCGATTGCCTCCTCGTCGAACACCCCGTTCCACACCGGCTCGCCCGGCTGCCAGCCCGAGCGCAACTCGTGGGTGGAGAGCGGACGGCCTTCGGCGTCCAGAAAGCTGACGATGAAGCCGCCGGCCGCGCGGTCCACTTCGCAGGCGAGGGCGAGGTCGCCGAGCTTCACCACCCGCTGATGCTCGAACACCACCGACCGCCCGGCCAGCTGGCCGGAGATCCTGCGCTTGCGGGCATTGCCGACATTGTCGATCACCGCCGCCACGCCCGCCAGCCGGCGCGCCAGCCGCTCGCTCGGCGCGGTGGCGTGGAAGCCGTCTGGGTATTCCTCGGCGATGAAGCCGGTGGAGAGCCGGCCCGCCTGCCAGCGCTCATGCGTCATCAGCGCCGAGAGGAACGGGATGTTGTGCTGGATGCCGTCAATGGCGAAAGCGTCGAGCGCGTCCGCCTGCGCCTCAATCGCCTGCGCGCGGGTCGGGGCGTGGGTGATCAGCTTGGCGATCATCGGGTCGTAGAACAGCGAGATTTCCCCGCCCTCCTGCACCCCGGTATCGTTGCGCACGGTGATGCCCTCGCTCGTCCCCTCCGCCGGCGGGCGGTAGCGGGTGAGCCGGCCGATGGAGGGCAGGAAGCCGCGATAGGGATCCTCGGCATAGACGCGGCTCTCCACCGCCCAACCGTTCAGCGTCACGTCCTGCTGAGTGAGGGCGAGGGGTTCGCCCGCCGCCACGCGGATCATCTGCTCGACAAGGTCGATGCCGGTGATCAACTCGGTGACGGGATGCTCCACCTGCAGGCGGGTGTTCATCTCCAGAAAGTAGAACGACTTGTCCTGTCCGGCGACGAACTCGACCGTGCCGGCGCTGTCGTAGTTCACCGCCTTTGCCAGCGCGACGGCCTGCGCGCCCATCTTGGCGCGGGTCGCCTCGTCCAGCAGCGGCGAGGGCGCTTCCTCGACCACCTTCTGGTTGCGGCGCTGGATTGAGCATTCGCGCTCGCCCAGATGGATGACATTGCCGTGCTTGTCGCCCAGCACCTGAATCTCGATATGGCGCGGGTTGACGATGAACTTTTCGACGAACACCCGGTCGTCGCCGAAGGAGGACTTCGCCTCGGAGCGGGCGCGGTCGAACCCTTCCTCGACCTCGTCGCGCGAATGGGCGATGCGCATGCCCTTGCCGCCGCCGCCGGCCGAGGCCTTGATCATCACGGGGTAGCCGATCTCGTCGGCGATGCGCGCGGCGTGGCCGGCATCCTCGATCACGCCGAGATGGCCCGGCACGGTGGAGACATTGGCGGCGGCCGCCGCCTTTTTGGATTCGATCTTGTCGCCCATCGCCTCGATCGCCCCCGGATTGGGGCCGATGAAGACGAGGCCGGCTTCCTTCAGCGCGGTGGCGAAGCTCGCCCGCTCGGAGAGAAAGCCGTAGCCGGGATGCACCGCCTGCGCGCCGGTCTGCTTCGCTGCGGCGATGATCTTCTCGGCGTCGAGATAGGACTGCGCGGCAGGGGCGGGGCCGATAGGCACCGCCTCGTCCGCCATCGCCACATGAAGTGCGTCCTTGTCGGCATCGGAGTAGACCGCGACCGTGGCAATGCCCATGCGCCGCGCCGTCCTGATGACCCGGCAGGCAATCTCGCCACGGTTGGCGATGAGGATCTTGGAGAACATGGTTGTGCTATTCCTCGTCGCCTGAGGAGACCGACGCCTGTCTTAATTGCTCTAAAGTCTTTCCTTCATATTTCCAATAAGATGGGCCGGCTACGGATGGCCACATACGCCCCTTCTCATGGGCTATAGTCAAAGCGGAGTTGGATAGGCTGTCTTCTTCTCCGCGAAATATGATCCAACGATCATCTTTGACAGACGCCGTGATATTATCATCGAATACAGAAACAAGTTCGGAGCCAGGAGAGATATTGAGCATGGAAAAGCGGAAGTGAGACCGGCGTCGGCGTGCTTGATTTAACGCTTCCTGATCGCCAATCTCTGTAATCACGTCTGCGCCAGGCGTAACTTCCCTGAGTTCAAGAAGCTTAATGATCGCTTTAGCTTTATCTGGAGAAAGCGAGAAAAATTCTCGGTTCCTTCTCACGCGGTGATCGTCGAAAGCTTCATGAAGCGCACGTTCAACCCTATCAGGCGTCTGGACCTCGGCCGCGTAAAAACACTCAAAAGGCAATGGAAGCCCTGTGGTATCCAGCTGCCTCATTCGATTTTCGATAGTATCTGCTGTGCGACCAATCTTAATCAGGCCGGGCATGGCTTGATTGGTGAGTACATATACGACGGTCATATCAGCCTCACAGCGGCAGATTATCGTGCTTCTTCATCGGTGCCTCGACCTTCTTCGACACCAGCATGGCGAGCGCGCGGGCGATGCGCTTGCGGGTCGAGCGGGGGGTGATCACCTCGTCGATATAGCCGCGCTCGGCCGCCACGAAGGGCGAGAGAAAGCGCTCCTCATATTCCTTCGTGCGCGCGGCGATCTTCTCGGGGTCGTCGATATCGGCGCGGAAGATGATCTCCACCGCCCCCTTGGCGCCCATCACGGCGATCTGCGCCGTCGGCCAGGCATAGTTCACGTCGCCGCCAATATGCTTGGAGGCCATCACGTCGTAGGCGCCGCCAAAGGCCTTGCGGGTGATGACGGTCACCAGCGGCACGGTGGCCTGGCTATAGGCGAAGAGCAGCTTGGCGCCGTGCTTGATCAGCCCGCCATATTCCTGCGCGGTGCCCGGCAAAAATCCCGGCACGTCGACAAAGGTGACGATCGGAATCTCGAAGGCGTCGCAGAAGCGCACGAAACGCGCGGCCTTTCGCGAGGCGTCCGCATCGAGCACGCCGGCGAGCACCATCGGCTGATTGGCGACGAACCCCACCGTGCGCCCCTCGATACGGCCGAAGCCGGTGAGGATGTTCTTCGCAAAGCCCTCCTGGATCTCAAAGAAGTCGCCCTCGTCGACCACCTTCCCGATCAGTTCCTTTATGTCGTAGGGCTTGTTCGGGTTGTCCGGCACCAGCGTGTCGAGCGAGGGGTCGAGCCGCTCGCCATCGTCGAAGCTCGGCCACACCGGCACGCCGGACTGGTTGCATGCGGGCAGGAAGTCGATCAGCCGGCGCATCTGCAACAGGCACTCGACATCGTTCTCGAAGGCGCCGTCGGCCACCGAGGATTTGGTGGTGTGCACCTTGGCGCCGCCCAGTTCCTCGGCGGTCACGCTCTCATTGGTGACGGTCTTCACCACCTCCGGGCCGGTGACGAACATGTAGGAACTGTCGCGCACCATGAAGATGAAATCGGTCATGGCGGGGGAATAGACATCGCCGCCGGCGCAGGGGCCCATGATGACGGAAATCTGCGGGATGACGCCGGAGGCCAGCACGTTGCGGCGGAAAACCTCGCCATAGCCGCCCAGCGCCGCCACGCCTTCCTGGATGCGTGCCCCGCCGGCATCGAACAGGCCGATGATCGGCGCCCGCACCTTCAGCGCCATGTCCTGTATCTTGATGATCTTGGCCGCGTGCGCCTCGGAGAGCGAGCCGCCGAACACGGTGAAATCCTTGGCGAAGACAAACACCTTGCGCCCATTCACCGTGCCCCAGCCGGTGACGACGCCGTCGCCGGGGATCTTCCCGGCCTTGTCCATGCCGAAATCGGTGCAGCGGTGCTGGACGAAGGTGTCGAATTCCTCGAACGAGCCGGTGTCGAGCAGCAGGTCCAGCCGCTCGCGCGCCGTCAGCTTGCCGCGCGCGTGCTGGCCAGCGATGCGCTTTTCGCCGCCGCCAGCGCGCGCGCCGGCGCGGCGCTGTTCCAGCTGCTCAACGATGTGCTTCACGGAGAACCTCGACGATCAATGATGCTCTCCAATGTTCTAAGCCCATGCCGCACAAAAGATAAGATAGGAAAATCCGCCGGGCCGATGGACGCCCTTCCTTCGGGCGACGCGCGCGGTCGGCTAGTCCCGTCGGGTCGCGGCGGCGGCTTCAAACAGCTGGGCCCGCAGCCAGCCATGCCCGGCATCGCCCTGATGCCGTGGATGCCAGAGGGCGACGACCGCCGCCGGCTGCAGCTCAAGCGGGGGCGTGAACAAATCGAGCGTTTCGGAATAACGCTCCAGAAACCGGCGCGGCAGGGTGCAGAGCAGGTCGGTTGTCGCGAGGATCATCGGCGCGAGGGCGTAGCTCTGGACGGACAACGCGACATGGCGCCGTCGCTGCAACCCCAGCAGCGCGTCGTCGATGACGCCGTTGAAGGGGTTTCCTTCCGAGGAGACCAGCAAATGGTCGAGACGGCAGAAGGTGTCGCGATCCAGTTCACCCCGCCCCCGCGGGTGCAGCTTGCGTTGCGCGGTGACGAAATGGTCCTCGAACAGTTTGCGGCTGAACCAGGCGTCGTGCGCGTTCGAGCCGACGCCGATCCACAGATCCACCGCCCCGCTCTCCATCAACTCCGGCATGTGGACCTTGTCCGGCAAGGTCAGAATAAGCCGCACGCCCGGCGCTGCCGCCCGGATGCGCGGAACAAGGTCAGGGACCAGCATGACCGCCGGGTTCTCATGCAGGGCCACGGTGAACACCCGGGTGCTGGTCGCCGGCTCGAAGGCGCCGGTGGACGCCATCATGGCATCGAGATTGGCCAGGACGGCCGCCAGCCGCGGCTGAAGATCGAGGGCGCGCGGGGTTGCGATCATGCCGCGCCCCGACGGGGCGGGGATGAACAGGCGATCGTCGAAGAGGACGCGCAGGCGCGTCAGCCGCGCCGAAAGGGCCGGCTGCCGGATGGCGAGGCGTCGCGCGGCCCGCGTGACGTTCGGTTCGTCGAGAAGGGCCTCGAACGCCAGTAGAAGATCGATGTCGAGTCCATCGAGGGCGTTCAGGGCCATGTGGCTGTCCAGGGTTCAGGCCGAAGCCGGCGGGTCTCGCCGACGCAGGGGATCGCCGCCGCCGACATGAATCAATGGCGCATATCGGGGACACCGTCGAGCCGCCGCGCCTTCCCCTCAGGGCATGCCCCTCACGGCACGCGCCCACCCCTGCGCCGGGGTGGGCGGTATCCAAGCGCTCTGACCTCAGCGCGTTCTTGCGTCAGCGTGTTCCTGCTTCAGCGCGTTCTTGCGTCAGTGATGCGCGCGATTGGTGAAGGTGACGGGGATCCAGGTGAAGGCGCCGTCGTCGGCGCGGACGTGGCCGATGCCGGGAAAGGGGAGATGCGGCGCGGCGATGAGGGTGCGGTCATGGGCGAAGCCGGCGAAGGCGCCGGACCGCACGCGGGCCGCCTCGTCGGGGTTCTGGTCATAGGTGATGGTCGTTGCCGGCGCCGGAAACTGGACGGCGGCCGAGTGGATGATGTCACCCACGAAGACGATCTCCTCGCCTTCGCTCCGCAAGGTGTAGAACGCGCTGCCGGGCGTATGGCCGGGATGGAGGGTCGCGGTGACTCCGGGCAGAACCTCGCCGGTGGGCGGGAGCGGCTCGACCTTGCCGGCATCGAGATAGGGTCTCAGCGTTTTTTCGGCCACGTCGAAATACTGGGCGTCATAGCCTGTGCGCTGGATGTTGCTGCGGTCCAGGAAGAAGTCGAGGTCCGGCTTGCCGACGTGGATCGTCGCGTTGTCGAAGACGCGGTTCCCGTCACTCACCAGACCGCCCGAATGGTCGGAATGCGCGTGGGTGATCAGGACGTCGGTGACCTGATCGGGGACGAACCCCGCCTGCTTCAGGCTGGCAATGAGGCCGCCGCCGGCACCGGGGCCGAAGAGTTCGCCGGAGCCGGTGTCGACCAGGACGAGCCGGCCGGGCATTTCGAGCAGGAAAACGTTGATCGAGGCCTCGACCGGATTGGCCTGGAAGTTGCGATCGAGCAGAGCGTCGATCTGTGCCGGGGTCACGTCGCGAAGCAGGGCGTGGAGATCCTGGGGAACAGAGCCGTCCGACAGGGCGGTGACCCGGACGGCGCCGATCTGCAGCCGGTAGATCGCGGCGCCCTGGGCGGTGACGTGCGCGGGCGCATCCGGCTTCGGCGGCGTTGCCGGCTGGGCGAGGCCGGAAGTGGCGGCAGCGATGGCAAGGAGCGCGACGCTGGCGGAAATGATCGATCGATAGGTCATGGGGAGGTCCTTTCGCTGAGCGAGACCTACCCTGTCGCGGGAGCGGTTTGGAGCCGCGACCGGCTGATCGTAGCTATCGACCGCATCGATAGCTCGCGGACCGCTTCCCCATTTTGAAGAGCCATCATTCCCGGGCTGAGCCGGGGAATGATGGGGTTATGCCGGCGCTACCGGGGCCGCCGCCCGCCCTCAGATATCCAGCGTGTTGTCGCGTTCCCACTGGGTGAGGTGGCGCGAATAGGCGTTCCATTCCTCGTTCTTCAGCTTGGCATAGCCGTCCACCAGCGGCGCGCCCAGCGCGTTGCGCAGCACGCTGTTCTTCTCCAGCGCGCGGATGGCGTCGAGCAGGTTCAGCGGAAGCTTCTTGGCGCCCTTCACCTTGTGGCCGTCCGTGTACATGTTGATGTCGAGCCGCTTGCCCGGGTCGCGCTGGTTCTGGATGCCGTCGAGCCCGGCCGCCAGCATGGCGGCGGGGGCGAGATAGGGGTTGGCGGCGCCGTCCGGCAGGCGCAGCTCCAGCCGGCCCGCATCGGGGATGCGGATCATGTGGGTGCGGTTATTGCCGGTATAGGTGACGGTGTTGGGCGCCCAGGTGGCGCCGGAAACGGTGCGCGGGGCATTGATGCGCTTGTAGGAGTTCACCGTCGGGTTGGTGAAGGCGCACAGCGCGTCAGCCGAATGGATCAGCCCGCCGATGAAGCTGTAGCCGAGATCGGACAGTCCCAGCTCGCCACTCTCGTCCTCGAACAGGTTGGCCCCGTCCGGCCCCCACAGCGAGGTGTGCATGTGGCAGCCCGAGCCGGTGAGGTCGATGAACGGCTTGGGCATGAAAGTGGCGCGCAGCCCGTGCTTCTCGGCGATGGAGCGGGCCATGAACTTGAAGAACACATGCCGGTCAGCGGTGATGAGCGCGTCGGCGAAGTCCCAGTTCATCTCGAACTGGCCGTTGGCGTCCTCATGGTCGTTCTGGTAGGGGCCCCAGCCCAGGGTCAGCATGCAGTCGCAGATTTCCTTGATCACGTCATAGCGGCGCATCAGGGCAGACTGGTCGTAGCAGGGCTTGGTGGCGTTGTCGGCGGTGTCGGAGATCTTCGAGCCGTCGGGGGTGGTGAGGAAGAACTCGCACTCGACGCCGGTCTTCATGAGGTAGCCGAGGCTGTCGGCGCCCAGCATGGTGGATTTCAGCACGTTGCGCGGCGCCTGCGCCACCAGCTCGTTGTTCATGACGAGGTCGGAGGCGAGCCAGCCGACTTCCGGCTTCCAGGGCAACTGGATCAGGCTGGAAGCGTCCGGCACGGCGAACAGGTCGGCATCGGCCGGGCTCATGTCGAGCCAGGTGGCGAAGCCGGCGAAACCGGCGCCGGAGCGCTGCATGCCGCCGATGGCGGTCGCCGGCACCAGCTTGGCCCGCAGCGCGCCGAACAGGTCGACATAGGAGATCAGGAAATACTTGATGCCGAGTTCTTTCGCGGCGTGCTTCAGGTCGGCTTGGGCAAGGTCATTGGCCATGGTGCAATCCGGTTTCGCTGTTCCCCGGCCCGTTGGGGCTCGTTGGTCGTGCAAATGTCGCGCCGGTCGTGCCGGCTACCATCCTTCGAGGCTCGCGGTCAGAAGCCCCCGTTCCGCCCCGGAATCCAGTCTGTCCCGGCCAGCGGCACATTGGCCATGGCGGCGGCCTCGATGGTCAGCGCCACAAGGTCCTCCGGCTCCAGATTGTGCACATGGCTCTTGCCGCAGGCGCGCGCGATGGTCTGGCACTCCAGCGTCAGCACGGCGAGATAATTGGCAAGGCGCCGCCCGGCGGCAATGGGGTCGAGCCGGGCCATCAATGCCGGGTCCTGCGTGGTGATGCCGGCAGGGTCGCGGCCCTCGTGCCAGTCGTCATAGGCGCCGGCGCGGGTGCCCAGCGCCTCGTATTCGGCGGCGTAATGGGGGTCGTTGTCGCCCAGCGCCACGAGGGCCGCTGTGCCGATGGCCACCGCGTCGGCGCCGAGCGCCAGCGCCTTGGCCACGTCCGCCCCGTTGCGGATGCCGCCGGAGACGATGAGCTGCACCTTGCGGTGCATGCCCAGGTCCTGCAGCGCCTTCACCGCCTGCCGCACGGCGGCGAGCGTGGGGATGCCGACATGCTCGATGAAGATTTCCTGCGTGGCGGCGGTGCCGCCCTGCATGCCGTCCACCACCACCACATCGGCGCCCGATTTTACCGCCAGCGCCGTGTCGTAATAGGGGCGGGCGGCGCCAACCTTCACATAGATCGGCTTTTCCCAGTCGGTGATCTCGCGCAGTTCCTCGATCTTGATCTCGAGATCGTCCGGCCCGGTCCAGTCCGGGTGGCGGCAGGCCGAGCGCTGGTCGATGCCTACCGGCAGCGTGCGCATGCCGGCGACGCGCTCGGTGATCTTCTGGCCGAGCAGCATGCCGCCGCCGCCGGGCTTGGCGCCCTGGCCGACCACCACTTCGATGGCGTCCGCGCGCTTGAGATCGTCCGGGTTCATGCCATAGCGCGAGGGCAAATACTGGTAGACGAGCTGGGTGGAGTGCCCGCGCTCCTCGTTGGTCATGCCCCCATCGCCTGTGGTGGTCGAGGTGCCCATGGCGGACGCCCCGCGCCCGAGCGCTTCCTTGGCGTTGGCCGAGAGCGAGCCGAAGCTCATGCCGGCAATGGTGATCGGGATTTTCAGCGAAATCGGCTTCTTGGCGAAGCGGGTGCCGAGCAGGACCTCGGTGGAGCACTTCTCGCGGTAGCCTTCCAGCGGGTACCGCGACATGGAAGCGCCGAGGAACAGCAGGTCGTCGAAATGCGGCACCCGCCGCTTCGCGCCGCCGCCGCGAATGTCATAGATGCCGGTCGCGGCCGCGCGGCGGATTTCCGAGAGCGTGTAGTCGTCGAAGGTAGCGGAGGCACGGGGCAGGGTGTGCGGCGTCGTGCGCGGGGTGTTGCTGTGGTCGGTCATCGCGCCCTCAATAGCTCGACACGTTGTCGACGTGGAAATGGTAGAGCGTGCGAGCCGAGCCGTAGCGGCGGAACTCCGAGATATCGACCTCGCCGAGAATGCCGGCAGCTTCCAGCTTGGAGGCCAGCAGCGCGCGATGCTCCTCGCGCATCTCCTTCTCGATGCAGTCGGCCCCTAAGCTGGCGACCGAGCCGCGCACGAAGAGCTTCGCTTCATACAGGCTGTCGCCCAGCGCCTCGCCCGCATCGCCCAGCACGGTGAGCGTGCCGGCCTGCGCCATGAAGGCGCTCATATGGCCGATGGAGCCCTTCACCACGATATCGATGCCCTTCATCGAGATGCCGCAGCGGGCCGAGGCGTTGCCGTCGATGACCAGCAGCCCGCCATGGGCGGTGGCACCGGCGGCTTGGCTGGCGTCGCCCTTCACATGAATAAGCCCACTCATCATGTTTTCGGCGACACCGACGCCGGCATTGCCGTGGACGATGACGGAGGCCTGCTTGTTCATGCCGGCGCAGTAATAGCCGACCGGCCCGTCGATCTCGATTGTCACCGGCACGTCGAGCCCCGCCGCGATGGCGTGGCGCCCGGCCGGGTTGGCGATTTTCCACAGCGTCTGGTTGGTGTCGGCCGCGAGTTTGTGCAGGGCGGAGTTCAGCTCCCGCAGCGGGGTGTGGGCGAGATCGACGAAGGTTTCGCCCTCGGCGGAGGCGGAGGGTTTCAGCGACAGGTTCATGCTGCACGATCCCAGAAATAGACCTTGGCCGGCTCCGGCTCGAACACCCGGGCGGTCTCGATGCCCGGCAGGCCGGCCAGCGCGCGGTATTCGGAAGCGAAAGCCACGTAGTCGTCGGTCTCGGCCATGACGGCGGGCTTGCAGGCGATCGGGTCGCGCAGCACGCCGAAGCCGCTCTCGGTGCCGACGACGAAGGTGTAGAAGCCGTCGAGATCGCCCAGCGAATGCTCCAGCGCCTCGCCTAGCGTATCGCCCCCGCGCATGCGGTAGGTGAGATAGGCGGCGGCCACTTCGCTGTCGTTCTCGGTCTTCACCTCCAGCCCCTCGCGGGCCAGCAGGCGGCGCACGCCGGCATGGTTGGACAGCGAACCATTATGCACCAGGCACTGGTCCGGGCCGGTCGAGAAGGGGTGGGCGCCGTCCGTGGTCACGGCGCTCTCGGTCGCCATGCGGGTGTGGCCGATGGCGTGGGTGCCGCTCATCGTCTCCAGCTTGAAGCGGCTGGCGACATCGGCGGGCAGGCCGACCTCCTTGTAGAGCTCCATGCGCGCGCCGGTGCCGACAACGCGCACATCCGGCGCGAGGCGCGCCAGCGCGGCACGGACGGATGCCTCCTCGGCCTCCGGCACGCTCAGCACGCCATGGGTGCCGCGAGCGATGACGGGATGGCCGAGCTGCGTGCCCAGCGCGGTGAAATCGGTGCCGGCGGGGCCGCGCAAGGTGAGCTTCACGAAGCCGGGCGTGCCGGCGCCATAGACGGCGAAGCCGGCCGAATCCGGCCCACGGTCGCACATGATGTCGAGCATCTGCGAAAGCATGGCGCCGAGTTCCGGCTCCAGCTTCGGCTGCTTCAGGAACAGGCCGACAATGCCGCACATGGCGGAGAACTCCTGCAGGCAAGGGGTGGCGGATGGACGATAAGCCCTGCCCAACCTTTTAGGAGCCGCCCGCGCAGGCGTCAATATTCCGAGAATAATATTTTCTTGAGAAGAAAATTAACCCGCCACATCCGGCTTTCCCGTCAACCGTCATCCCGGCCGCAGCGAAGCGTAGCGCCGGGATCGCTCTCCATCCGGCAACGATCCCGGCTCGGCCTGCGGCCGTCCGGGATGACGGCTGTGGAGACGTATACGGGAGGGGATCAGCGTTCGCTGTCGCGCGGGTAAATGATGATGGAGAGATAGCTCATCGGCCGCACCAGCAGTTCTTCCGGCCCATGGGTGGCGGCGCTGTCGAACAGCAGCGAATCGCCCGGCCGGAGGTGATAGGTGCGCTCGCCATGGCGGTACATGACCTCGCCGGAGATCATGTGGATGAACTCCACCCCGGCATGGCGGAAGCCGGTATAGGGCACGGCCTCTTCGCTGAGCGTGATCAGATAGGGCTCGACCGCCACTTCGCCACCGACCGCATGGCCGAGCAGCTCGTACAGGTGCCCCACCTTGGTGCCGCGCCGCTCGATCCGCACCCCGCCGCCGGCGGGCACGAAGGAGCAGTCGCGCTTCTCCTCGAAACTGGTGAAGAGGGTGGAAATCGGCACGTTGAGCACGCTGGAAATCGCCTGCAAGGTGCCCAGCGACGGCGAGATCAGCCCGTTCTCGATCTTCGAGAGCATGCCCACCGAGATTCCGGCGGCGCTGGCGAGATCGGAGACGGTGAGGTCGAGATCCCGGCGTATGCCGCGCACATGCTGGCCGAGCGCCTGCTCCAGCGTGCGCTCGCGCGCCAGCGGCGCCCCCGAGCCGGTGGTCAGGTCCTCGGCCGGAATCTCGGCCGCTGTCCCGCCCGCTTTGCGCCGTCCATCGCTCAAGAGTCTGCCCCTTTTGTTTGCTGTGCCGATGGGAAGCAGTTCGCCGGCAAAAGCAAGCCCCCGGGAAGGCCTCCCCGGAAAGCCCCCGGTGCGGGCGCGCACGGCCATGCACCCGCTCTCGCTGTCATGGAGCCTTGGCATTCATCGTGCCTCGAAGGGCGTACCCCTACCTCGCTGCCACGGGACGGTCGTCGCGCCATGTATGATTTCGACATGATTGTCATCGGCAGCGGCCCTTCCGGCCGCCGCGCCGCCGTCCAGTCGGCCAAGATCGGCAAGTCCGTGCTGGTGGTGGAGAAGGGCCGGCGCGTCGGCGGCGTCTCGGTCCACACCGGCACCATCCCCTCGAAAACCCTGCGCGAAACCGTGCTGAACCTCTCCGGCTGGCGCGAACGCGGCTTCTATGGCCGTTCCTACCGGGTCAAGCAGGATATCGACGCGGGGGACCTGATGTCGCGCCTGCACAAGACGCTCGACCATGAGGTCGACGTGCTGGAGCACCAGTTCGCCCGCAATGGCGTGAAGACCGCGCGCGGCGAGGCCCGCTTTCTCGACCCCCACACGCTGCAGATCACCGGCGAGGCCGGCGAGGTCGACACCGTCACCGGCGCGCATGTGCTGATCGCGGTCGGCACCCGCCCGTTCCGGCCGGACTATGTGCCATTCAACGGCATGAGCGTGTTCGACAGCGACGAGATCGTCGACCTGCCCAGGCTGCCGCGCAGCCTCGCGGTCATCGGCGCCGGCGTCATCGGTGTCGAATATGCCTCGATCTTCAGCGCACTGGACGTTTCCGTTACCCTGATCGAGCCGCGCGCGACCTTTCTCGACTTCATCGACAAGGAACTGATCGAGGAATTCGTCCACGATCTGCGCGACCGCAATGTTGCCCTGCGCTTCGGCGCCGCCGTCACCTCCATCGCGCTGGACGCCCGCGAGCGGCCGGTGTGCAAGCTGGCGGATGGGCGCACCGTGCAGTCCGATATGCTGCTGTTCGCCGCCGGGCGGGTAGGCGCCACCGACACGCTCAACCTGGAGGCCGCCGGGCTCGCCGTCGACCATCGCGGCCGCATCGGCGTCGAGCCGAAGACGCTGCAGACTTCCGTGCCGCATATCTACGCGGCGGGCGACGTGATCGGCTTCCCGAGCCTCGCCTCCACCTCGATGGAACAGGGCCGCGTCGCCGCCTGCCACGCCTTCGGGCTGGAGCCGCCGCCCCCGCCGGAATTCTTCCCCTATGGCATCTACTCGGTGCCGGAAATGTCCACCGTCGGCATGAGCGAGGAAGAGGTGCGCAAGCGCGAGATCCCCTACGAATGCGGCATCGCCCGCTTCCGCGAGACCTCGCGCGGCCACATCATGGGGCTGAACAACGGGATGATGAAGATGATCTTCTCGGTCAAGACCCGCCGCCTGCTCGGCGTCCACATCGTCGGCGAGGGCGCCACCGAGCTGATCCACATCGGCCAGGCGGTGCTGAACCTTAAGGGCACGATCGACTATTTCATCGAAAACACGTTCAACTACCCCACCCTCGCCGAAGCCTACAAAATCGCCGGCCTCGACGCCTGGAACCGCATGACGCGGGTGTGAGGGGGGCTGCGTAGCGCAGCGCCGCACCGGCACGCAAGGCGTAGGTCGCGCTCCCAACGACGCCGTATCGACGGTACTTCACAACCGTGCGCCGATATGAGACCCATGCAGATGCCGTTGCGATAGCCTTCCCGATGCGGGCCGGTGGGGGGCGTGCGGTGGCAAGAGCAAGGGGGGGAAGGAATGAATACCAGGACACGCCTGAGCCGGCGCGGCTTCATGGTTGGCACGGCGGCCACCGCCGCGCTCGCAGGTTTCCCGCCGGCGCGCGCGGAGACCACTTTGCCGGCCGCGCCGGGACCAGCCCTCAGCCCTCCGGTCGGCCGGTGGCAGGCGCTGGCGCGGATCGCCGATGGAGCGGTGCTGCGCCCTTCGGATGCGAAGTTTGATGCCCACGCGCTGCCGAACAATCTGCGTTTCCGTCATGTCCGGCCGGAGGCGATCGTGCAGTGCCGCACGCCGCAGATGATCGCCGATGTGCTGAACTGGTGCCAGGACCACGAAATGCCCTTCGCGCTGCGCGGCGGGGGCCATTCCTATGCCGGCTTCTCCACCAGCCGTGGCCTTCTGATCGACATGTCGCCCCTCAACGCCATCGACTATGAGCCGGCCAGTGGGTGCGTCCGGGTGGGGGCCGGCGCGCTGAACCAGCAGATCTATGATTCCCTGCGGCAGGCGGGGCGAATGATGACCCATGGTCGTTGCCCCGGCGTCGGCGTCGCCGGCTTTGTGCTCGGCGGTGGCATCGGCTTCAACATGCGCCGCCTCGGCGTGGCTTCCGACCAACTCGCCGCCTCGGAGATCGTCACCGCCGACGGGCGCCTGCGCGCGCTGTCGCCCGGTTCCGACCCGGACCTGTTCTGGGCCATCCGTGGCGGCGGCGGCGGCAATTTCGGCGTGAGCACCTCCTTCACCTTCGACACGGTGCCGGCGGACCCGCAGGTGACGGCGTGTCGTCTGGTCTGGCGCGAGAAGACACGGACGGTGGCGCGGGCGCTGTTCGCCGCCCTCGACCACGCTCCGGAGACGCTCGGCACGCGCATCGCCTTTGGTGGGGTAACGCCCGCGCTTGCCGCCAAGGGGAGGCAGGTGCCGGTGACGCTGCTCTGCCAGTTCGCCGGCGGCAAGGAGGGGCTGATGGCCCTCTTGAAGCCCGTGCTCGATCGTGTCGCGCCCGACTTCACCGACATCCGCGAGCTGCCCTATTGGGAGGCGCAGGACTTCCTCGTGGAGCCTGGCGCGCCGGCTTGGTACCGCGAGCGTTCGGCGTTCCTGGACGTCGCGCCGGATGAGCCGCTGCTTGAGGCCGCTTTCCATCGTCTTGAGCGCTGGACCGGCACGGGAGCCCATGGCGACCTGTTCTTCTTTCAGACCGGCGGACGGATCAACGAGGTGGCGCCCGCGGCGAGCGCCTTCGTCCATCGCAGCAGCCGGTGGCTCGCTGTGGTCGGGGTGAGCTGGAGCGAGGACGACACGGTGCGGCCGGATATCGTGCGCGCCGCCAAGAAATGGCAGGACGAGCTTTACCACGACGTCGGACGGGGCGGCGGACACGGCGCCTTCATCAACTTCCCCGACACGTCGCTCGTCGACTGGCGCACCCGCTATTACGGGGCCAATGGTCCTCGGCTGACGGAGATCAAGGCCCTGGTCGACCCCGGCAACTTGTTCAGCTTTCCGCAGGCGATCTGATCCCCGCCGATGGCGGGCGGATCAGGCCCGCCCCGCCTGCCGCCTTGCCGCCGTCAGCGTGTTGGCCAGCAGGCAGGCGATGGTCATCGGGCCGACGCCGCCGGGCACAGGGGTAATGGCGCCGGCGATACCCTGCGCCTCGCCGAAGGCCACGTCGCCGACCAGCCTTGTGCCCCCGCCCGCCTTCTCCACCCGGTTGATGCCGACATCGATCACCGTGGCGCCGGGCTTGATCCAGTCGCCGCGGATCATTTCCGGCCGGCCCACCGCGCCGACGAGGATATCGGCCCGGCGGCACACGGCCGGCAGGTCGCGGGTGCGCGAATGGGCGATGGTAACGGTGCAGTCCTCACGCAGCAGAAGCTGCGCCAGCGGCTTGCCGACAATGTTGGAGCGCCCGACCACCACCGCCTCCAGCCCGGCCAGCGAGCCGAGCGTGTCCTTCAGCAGCATCACGCAGCCGAGCGGCGTGCAGGGCACCAGCGCGTCCAGCCCCACCGCGAGGCGACCGGCATTCATCACATGGAAGCCGTCGACATCCTTGCCCGGGTCGATGGTGGCGAGCACCGCCTGCGCGTCGATGTGAGCGGGTAGCGGAAGCTGCACGAGAATGCCGTGCACGGCGTTGTCGGCGTTCAGCGCCTGCACCAGCGCCAGCACCTCCTCCTGCGTCGTCTCGGCCGGCAGCTTGTGCTCGAACGAGGCCATGCCGGCCTCGGCTGTCTGCTTGCCCTTGTTGCGGACATAGACCGCGCTGGCGGGGTCCTCGCCCACCAGCACCACGGCGAGGCCCGGCGTCACGCCGGTCTCGGCCACAAACGCCGCCACCTCACCCTTGAGGCGGGCGCGCATCGCCTCGGCAAAGGCCTTGCCGTCGATCAGGCGGGTCTCGACCATGCCGGCCTCCTCAGTCGCGGAACACGACGGTCTTGTGCCCGTTCACCAGCACCCGGTCGTCGAGATGCCAGGCGAGCGCCCGGGCGAGCACGCGCCGCTCGATGTCGCGGCCCTTGCGCACGAGGTCCTCGGCGGAATCCTGATGGCTGATGCGCTCGACATCCTGCTCGATGATCGGGCCCTCGTCGAGGTCGGAGGTGACGTAATGGGCGGTGGCGCCGATCAGTTTCACGCCCCGCGCATGCGCTTGGTGATAGGGCTTGGCGCCCTTGAAGCCGGGCAGGAAGGAGTGGTGGATGTTGATGCACCGCCCGGAAAGCTTGGCCGACAGCCCGTCGGAGAGCACCTGCATGTAGCGCGCCAACACCGCGACTTCCGCGCCGGAGGACTGGAACAGCTCCCACAGCTGCGCCTCCTGCTCCATCTTGGTCGCCTTGGTGATCGGCAAATAGTGGAAGGGCAGGTCGGCGAAGTCGAGATGGGAATAGGTCTCGCGCGGGTAGTTGGCGGCGATGGCGACGATCTCCATCGGGATCTCGCCGATGCGCCGGCGATAGAGCAGGTCGGCGAGGCAATGGTCGAACTTCGAGACCAGCAGCATCACCTTCGGCTTGCGGTTGCGCGGGCGCATGCGCCAGTCGAGCCCGAAATTTGCCGCCACCGGCGCGAACGCGCCCGTCAGCTCCTCCAGCGATCCGGAGCCGGCGGCGCGGTCGAACATCACCCGCATGAAGAAGCGCCCGCTCTCCGTGTCGTCGAACTGCTGAGCTTCAAGAATGTTGCCGCCCTGTTCGAACAGGAAGCCGGCCACTGTGGCGACGATGCCCGGGCGGTCGGGGCAGGAAAGGGTGAGGACATAGGGTTCGCGAGTGTCGGTCATGTCAGGTCTCGTCCAAACGCCGGCGGCGTTGGTGATGCGCGCAGGCTGGCTTCTAGGGGAGTTGAGGCGAGGGGGGAAGCGCGCGGCGCGCCGCCGTCAACCTCGTCCCGCCGTCCCGTTCTCCAGCCGCAGGCCGAACGCCGCCCCACTGGCAATGAGGAAGCGCGTGAAGCTCGCTTCCAGGCTGCGCGCCACCAGCAGCCGCCACGTCGCCTCGTCGACCCGCCACAGCGTCACGCCGATATGGGCGATCACCGTGGTCGCGGCATCGCCCGGCAGGAAGACACGCGGGTCGATGTCGATCAGCGCGCCCTTGGCGAGGAGGTCGGGTGTCTTTTCGCCCGCGAGGTCGAAGGTGACATAGGCGTCGTCCTGTTCGCTCACCGCCGCCTCGCTGCCCAGCAGCGCGCGCAGTGTGCCGGCAAGGTCCGGTTCGGTCTTCGACAAGACGAGAAAGCGCCCCGGCCCGGTGCCGACCACGGTGGCGGCGGCACCAATCGCCGCGCCCGTCCGGTCGGCGACCTCCAGCCCGAAGGCCCGGCCCAGCCGGCCCGTCACGCTTTCGGCGAAGCCGTTGCGGGCAACGACCAGCGCGATGAACGGCGTTTCAGGGATGGTGACGGTGACGCCGGGTTCCCCGTCCGCGCCATAGGTGCCGGATGGCGGCACGCGGTCGAAGCGGAGGCCCGCGAGGGGATCGTGAGACGAATGGTCAGCCACGAAGGCGCACTCCTTCCGGGTCGATGAAGCCGGGCGCGCAGATTTCTACCTCGATTTCCTCGCCGCGCACCGGGTCATAGGCGCGCACCCGCTCGCCGAGCCGCTCCGGCCCGCGCGTGATGAGGCCGAGGCCAATCCAGTGGCCCAGATGCGGGGAATAGGCGACCGAGGTCATGTAGCCCTGGTCATTGGCGGTTTCCGGCGCCGCGCCGCGGTTCAGGAAATGCGCCCCCGCCCGCAGCCGGCGCGAGAGGTCCACTGGCCTGAAGCCGACAAAGGCCGGCCGGTCGGGGTCGGCGAGGCCCGGCCGGGCCGCCATGGTGCGGCCGATATAGTCCTTCTTGGTCGAGGCCATGCGGCCGAAGCCGAGGTCGCCCGCCGTGGTCTGGCCGGAAAGCTCGCTGCCGGAGACATGGCCCTTTTCGATCCGCATCACCCCCAGTGCCTCGATGCCATAGGGCGTGATGCCGAACGTCTCGCCCGCCTGCATCAGCGCCTGCGCCAGCGCGGCGCCATGGCGGGCCGGCACCGCGATCTCAAAGCCGAGTTCGCCCGAGAAGGAGAGCCGGAACAGCCGCGCCTTCACCCCGTCCATGACGGTGCCCTCGACGGCGCCCATGAAGGGCAGGGCGGCGTTCGACACGTCGCCATCGGCGACCCGCGCCAGCACGTCCCGCGCGCGAGGGCCGGCGATGGCGATCTGCGCCCATTGCTCGGAAATAGAGGACAGGGCCACGTCCAGTTCCGGCCACAGCACCTGCAGGCAGAACTCCAGATGCTGGAAGACCTTGGCGGCATTCGCCGTGGTGGTGGTCATCACATAGTGCTCGGGCGACAGCCGGGCGGTGGTGCCGTCGTCCATCACCAGCCCGTCCTCGCGCAGCATCACGCCGTAGCGCGCCTTGCCGACCGCAAGCGCGGCGAATCCGTTGATGTAGACGCGGTCGAGGAAGGCGCCGACATCGCGGCCCTGCAGGTCGATCTTGCCGAAGGTCGAGACGTCGATCAGCCCGACGGATGCGCGCACCGCCGTCACCTCGCGCGTCACTGTCTCCAGCCAGTCCTTTTCCCCCGCGCGGGGGAAATACTGCGCCCGCAGCCACGCCCCGGTTTCGATGAATACCGCGCCCTGGGCGCGCGCCCATTCATGGGTCGGGGTGAGGCGCACCGGGCGGAAGTCCTTCCCCCGGTGGTGGCCGGCCAGCGCGCCCATGGAGACGGGCGTATAGGGCGGGCGGAAGATGGTGGTGCCGGTCTCGGGAATCGAGGCCCCCGTCAGGCTCGCCATGATGGCGAGGCCGGTGACGTTGGAGGTGCGCCCCTGGTCGGTCGCCATGCCCAGCGTGGTGTAGCGCTTGAGCAGCTCGACCGAGCGGAAGCCCTCCTTGTGGGCGATGCCGACATCCTTGGCGGTGACGTCGTTCTGCAGGTCGACGAAAGCGGCGCCCTTGGAACCCTCGACATGCCAGAACGGCGTGAGGGCGAAAGCCGCGTCCGCCACCTCGGGCACCTCATGCGCGGGAACGGTGAAGCCCAGCGCCCGTGCCGACTCCGCGCCCGTTTCCGCGCCGTCCCGCAGGCAGGCGCCGAGGCCGAGAATCCCCTTGGCGGCCCCGGCCACGCTCAGGCCGGGCGGGCAGGTGCCCGGCACGAAGGCGGCGATATCCTCGTTCCACGCCGGCTTGCCGCCATGGTGGCAGGTGAGGTGCACGCAAGGCGACCAGCCGCCGGAAACCGCCAGCGTGTCGGCGGCGATCCGCTCGGTTCCCGAAGCGGTGGCGACTTCAAGGGAACGCAGCGTGCGGCCATGGGTGGCGATCACCTGTGCGCCTTTGAGCACGCGGATGCCCTTGGCCTGCGCCGCCGCGATCAGTTCCGGCGCGACCTCTGCGCGCACGTCGACGATGGTTTCCACATGGGCGCCGGCCGCCTGCGCCGCCAGCATGTCCCGCCACGCTCCGTCATTATTGGCAAACAGCGCGATGTTCCGGCCCGGCAGCACGGCGTGGCGCTGCACATAGGTGCCGACCGCCCCGGCCAGCATCACGCCCGGCCGGTCATTGCCGCCGAACACGATCGGCCGCTCGGTGGCCCCCGCCGCCAGCACGGCGCGCCGCGCCACAATGCGCCAGAGCCGCTGGCGCGGCTGGAACGGGGCGGGGACGGCGAGATGATCGCTCACTCGCTCCAGCGCGCCATAGGTGCCGCCATCATAGACGCCGAACACGCTGGTGCGGGTCATCACCCGCACATTGGGCAGGCTGGCGAGTTCCGCCGCGATGCCGGCGGCGAAGGCTGGCGCGGGCTGGCGGTCCACGTCGCCCGCCTCGGCGTTGAGCCCGCCGCCGGGCAAAAAGTCCTCGTCCGCGAGGATCACCCGGGCGCCGGAGCGCGCCGCCGTGAGCGCCGCCATCAGCCCGGCCGGCCCGGCACCGATCACCAGCACGTCGCAGAAGGCGGTGGCCTTCTCATAGTGGTCGGGGTCTTCCTCCAGCGCGGCCCGGCCGAGGCCGGCAGCGCGGCGGATGATTGGCTCGTACACCTTCTCCCAGAAGGCGGCGGGCCACATAAAGGTCTTGTAGTAGAAGCCGGCGCCCAGAAACGGCGCGAGGAAACGGTTGAGGCTCAGCGCGTCGAGGGCGAGCGAGGGCCAGCGGTTCTGGCTGGTGGCCTCCAGCCCGTCATAGAGCTCGGTCACGGTGGCGCGGGTGTTGGGCTCGCGCCGCGCACCCGTGCGCAGCTCAACCAGCGCGTTCGGCTCCTCCGCCCCGGCCGAGAAGATGCCGCGCGGGCGGTGATATTTGAACGAGCGGCCCACCAGCCGCACCCCGTTGGCCAGCAACGCCGAGGCCAGCGTGTCGCCGGCATAGCCACGGTGGCGCGTGCCGTCGAAGCTGAAGCCGCGCGTCTGGTTGCGGTCGATCAGGCCGCCGGCCGACAGCCGGTTGCGGTTCGTCGCGCTCATGCGGGCTCTCCCGATTTGCGCGCCGGTGCTGCACCGGAAATCGCGTGGGTGCGTGTGTCGCGCGTGACGCGCAGCCATTGCCGGCAGCCATTGGCGTGGTACCACCACTCCTCATGCGCCCCGGCCGGGTTGTCGCGCAGGTAGACGTAATCGTGGAACGCCTGTTCCGCGTCCGCCGCCGCCGGGTCCGGGCGCGTCAGCGTGGCGTCGCCGAGATAGCTGAACTCATGGGCGTCGCGTTCGCCGCAATAGGGGCAGGGAATACGCATCAGTGCAGGTTCGGCTGGGCGCCGACTCCCTTTTCGTCGATGAGATGGCCGGTGCGGAAGCGGTCGAGCCGGAAGGCGCCGGCGGTGTCGTGCGGTGCGCCCGTTGCCAGAAGATGGGCGAAGCACCAGCCCGAGGCCGGGGTCGCCTTGAACCCGCCATAGCACCAGCCGGCATTGAGATAGAGCCCCGGCACCGGCGTGCGGTCGATGATCGGCGAGCCGTCCATCGACATGTCCATGATGCCGCCCCAGTGGCGCAGCAGCCGCAGCCGGCCAATACGCGGCATCAGCGCCATGCCGCCCTCGCACACATCCTCGATAACGGGGAGATTGCCGCGCTGGGCGTAGGAATTGTAGCCGTCGATATCGCCGCCGAAGACCAGCCCGCCCTTGTCGGACTGGCTGATGTAGAAATGCCCGGCGCCGAAGGTAATGACGCCGTCCACCATCGGCTTCAGCCCCTCCGAGACAAAGGCCTGCAGCACATGGCTCTCCATCGGCAGGCGCAGCCCGGCCATGGCGGCGACGCGCGAGGAACTGCCCGCCACCGCCACCGCGACCTTGCCCGCGCGGATGTCGCCGCGCGAGGTCTCGACGCCGACAATGGCGTCGCCCTCGCGCAAAAACCCCGTCACCTCGCAGTTCTGCACGATGTCGACGCCGAGCCGGTCGGCGCCGCGCGCATAGCCCCACACGACGGCGTCGTGGCGGGCCGTGCCGGCGCGGGCCTGCAACAGGCCGCCCTGGATGGGAAAGCGCGCATTGTCGAAGTTGAGGAACGGGTACATCGCCCGCACGCCAGCCTTGTCCATCAGCTTGGAATCCACGCCGGCAAGGCGCATGGCATTGCCGCGCCGTGCATAGGCGTCGCGCTGGGCGTCGGAGTGGAACAGGTTGAGGATGCCGCGCTGGCTCACCATCGCGTTGTAGTTCAGCTCCTGCTCCAGCCCCTCCCAGAGCTTCATCGACCATTCGTAGAACGGCTCATTGCCGGGCAGCAGGTAGTTGGAGCGGATGATGGTGGTGTTGCGCCCGGCATTGCCGGAGCCGATCACGCTTTTCTCGATCACCGCCACATTGCGGATGCCGTGCACCTTGGCGAGGTAATAGGCGGTCGCCAGGCCATGGCCGCCGCCGCCGACGATGATCACGTCATAGCCGGGCTTCGGCGCCGCGTCGCGCCAGGTGGGCGTCCAGCCCTTCTGGCCGGAAAGCCCGTTGGCGAGAATGCTGAGGAAGGAATAGCGCATGGGGGCTCGCTCAGGACGTTTGCTGCCGGACACCGGGAAAACCTATAGATCAACGCCGATCCGGTGATAATATAAGTTTTGGTTATGGGTGCGAACGGCAACGCCGTTATCCTGAGGCGCGAGCCACGGGCCTTGCCTCCGGCACGCCCGAGGACAGGCCAAGCGAGCCTCGAAGGAGGGGCCGCCACGCGCACCCCGAGCCTCCGTCGAGGCCCGGCGTACCGCCGGGCACCTCAGGATAACGGCGCGCGGGATGAAAGAGACACGGATCATGCCCCCAGCCGACACACTTCCTTTCGATCTGCGGGCGCTGGAGATCTTCCTCGCCGTCTGCGACGCCGGCACCATGGCGCAGGCGGCCCGCCGGCTGGGGCTGACGCAGCCGGCGATTTCGCAGGCGGTGGCGGACCTGGAACGCCGCATGGGCATCACCCTGTTCGACCGCAGCGCCCGTCCGCTCGCCCTCACCGCCGCCGGCGGCGCGCTGCGGCAGCGGGCGAGCGCGCTCATCTCGGAAGCTCGCCAGATCGCGCCGCTGCTGCGCGAGGCCGAGCATGCCCGCCTGCCGCTGCTGCGGGCGGGGCTGGTGGATTCGCTCTCGCGCGTGCTGATGGCGCCGCTGGCGCGGGCGCTGGGGGAAAAAGCCGATCAGGTGTCGCTGCTGTCCGGCCTCACCGCGTCCCATGCCGGGGCGCTGCTGACCCGCCAGCTCGACCTGCTGGTCGGGGCCGACGATCTCGACGAGATCGAGGGGCTGGAGCGCTGGCCGCTGCTGACCGAGCCCTATGTGCTGCTGCTGCCGGCAGCGCTTGCCGCGCCGGGGTCGGCCGCCGAACTGGAGACGCTGGCCCGCACGGTCCCGCTGGTGCGTTTTTCCGCCCGTTCCAAGACCGGCATGGAAGTGGAGCGGCATCTGCGGCGGTTGCGGCTCGACTTGCCGCGCCCGCTGGAATTCGACACGCCCTTCGGCGTCACCAGTGCCGTGGCGGAAGGGGCGGGCTTCGCCGTCACCACGCCGCTCTGCCTGCTGGAGGCCGGCCTGCCGCTGGACGGTCTCGCCTGCCACGCGCTGCCCGGCCCGGGCCTCACCCGGCACCTCACCCTGATCGCCCGGCGTCAGGAACTCGGCCGCCTGCCCCGCGAGATCGCCGCCTTCTGCCGCGAACGGCTGGAAGCGCAGCGTCCGGCGGTGGCGGCGCTGGTGGGGGAGGCGCTGGCGGGGGAGTTTGGTGTGGAGGGGTAGGGTTCCCGTGTCCCGGCCAAGCGCAGGCGCAGCCGGAGCGCCGAGCCGGGACCCAGCGCGAGACTCTTGTGCTCTTGCTCTTCGTGCGTTGCTCTGGCCGGCGGCAGGGAAAGCGCCCGCTCGGTCCCCCTGGGCCCCGGATCGACGCCGCGCGCGGCGCGGCTTGTCCGGGGAACGGGGTTCGCTCAGCCGCCGTAGCGCTTCACCGCCAGCACGGCGTTGAGCCCGCCAAAGGCGAAGGATGAGGAGATCGCCGCCTCGATCGCCGCCGGGCGGGAGGCGTTGGGCACGCAGTCAAGGTCGCAGTCGGGGTCGGCCTCGCGAAAGCCCATGGTCGGCGGCAGGAAACCCTCGCGCAGGGCCAGCACCGTGGTCACGAAATCCAGCGCGCCGGAAGCGTTCATGGTGTGGCCGTACTGCGATTTCGACGACGACACCGGCAGCCGGGCGAGGTGATCGCCGAACACCAGCCGCAGCGCGCCGGCCTCGGTCCTGTCGTTCAGCACCGTGGCAGTGCCATGGGCGCTGACATAGCCGATCGCTTCCGGCGCCAGGCCGGCGTCTTCCAGCGCGAAGCGCATCGAGGCGGCCGCGCTCGCCATGTCGGGGGCGGTGATGTCCATGCCGTCGGCGCTCATGCCGAAGCCGACCAGCTCGGCATGAATGGTGGCGCCGCGGGCGATGGCGCGGTCCATGTTCTCCAGCACCACGGCGCCGGCGCCCTCGCCGATGACGAGGCCGGCACGGTCCTTGGAGAAGGGCCGGCAGGCCTCGGGGGCCAGCACCCGCAGCGCTTCCCAGCTCTTCAGCATGCCATAGGTGAGCTGCGATTCGCCCCCGCCCGCCACCGCGACATCCAGCATGCCGGCGCGCACCATGTGGAAGGCGGTGCCGATGGAATGCGCGGCCGAGGAGCAGGCCGAGGCGATGGAGAAGGAGGGGCCGTGAATGCCGAGATCCATGGTCACGTGGCTCACCTGCCCGCTGGGCATGGCGCGTGGCACGGTGAAGGGGTGCGGGCGGGCCGCGCCTTCGGCGTAGAGCTTGCGGTAGCTGTCATCGACGGCGTGGAAGCCGACGGAGGCGGCGAAGATGGCGCCCACCCGGTGCCGCGCCACGCCTTCCAGCGCCGGCCCGGCGTCCGCCAGCGCCTGCCGCGCGGCCACGACGGCGAATTGCGAGGTGCGGTCGACCAGCCCAAGCTGGCGCGGCTCGAAATGCTCTTCCGGCACGAAGCCGCGCACCTCGGCGGAGATCTTCGTCTTCATCGAGGAGACGTCGATGCTGCGCGTCTCGCCAATGCCCACCGTGCCGGCGCGAAGCCCGGCGAGATGGGCGGACACGTCATTGCCCAGCGCCGAGAGCGAGCCCAGCCCGGTGATGGCGACGCGCGAAGTCATCGGGCGCTCCGGCATCAGGCCGACTTGGCCTTCTGCGCGGCCAGCAGCTCGGCGACATGGCCCACCAGCGTGCCGACCGTCACGTCGTTTCCGTTCAGCGGGCCGTCATTGGGAATTTCGATGCCGAAACGGCTCTCCAGCTTGAAGATGGTCTCGATCAGGTCGAGCGAGGAGATGCCCAGCTCCGCCACCGGCGTATCGGGGGTCAGCAGGCTCTCGTCGACCCCGACCTCGCCGGAGATGAAGGTGACGATTTCAGCGACGGCGGGATCGTCTGTGTGCATGCGTCTGTGCTCTGTCTCGAAGGTCGGCCTGCGGGGCCGGCAGTGGCGGTAGGTATCACATAGAAAGGGCGCCGAGGCACCTGCCGTCACATGACTGACCTATGTGTCCGGCGCATGTCACTTCCCTGAGAAGCGACCTCACGGCCCGGTGGTGGAGCGGGCGGCCTTCATCAGCTGCGCGAGATAGCGGCCGGACGCTTTCGGCATGCGCTGCTGGGTGGCGAAATCCACCCGCACCAGCCCGAAGCGGCGGCGCTCGCCCTCCGCCCACTCGAAATTGTCGAGCAGCGACCAGGCGTAATAGCCCTTCAGCGCGCAGCCCTGCGCGATCGCCTGGCCCGCCGCCACCAGATGGGCGCGGATATATTCGGTGCGCGCCGGGTCCTCGACCACGCCGTCCACCGGCGCGGGGTCTTCATAGCAGGCGCCGTTTTCGGTGATGAACACCGGCGGGTTGCCATAGTCGTCGCGCAGCCGCGCCAGCACGTCCACCATGCCCTGCGCGCTGATCGGCCAGCCCAGCAGCGTCTGCGGCGTGTCCGGGGGCAGGGCGCCCCAGCTCGCCTGGGCGAGGAAGGCGTTGGGCTCGTGCTTGATGTAGGACGGGCCGTAATAGTTCATGCCGAGGAAATCGAGCGGCGCGCGGATCGTCTCCATGTCGCCCGGCTGGATCAGCGGGGCAAAATCCTGCGCGAACAGCGCGGGGTAGCGGCCATGGAACAGCGGATCGAGATTGATGGTGTTCCAACACGCATCGAAGCGCGCGGCCGCAGTGATGTCGGCCTCCTGCTGCGAGGCCGGAAAGATCGGTTGCAAGGACAGCACCGTGCCGAGCTTGAGGTCGGAACGCTCCGCCCGCGCGGCGGCGATGCCGGTGCCCTGCGCGAGATTGAGATGATGCTGCGCCTTCACATAGCTGTCCCAGCCGGTCAGCCCTGGCGCGTGATTGCCGAAGCCATGGCCGAAAATGGCGTGCACCGAGGGCTCGTTCAGCATCGCCCACGGCTTCACCCGGTCGCCCAGCCGGCCGATGGCGGCGCGGGCATAGTCGGCGAACCAGAGGGCGCTGTCGCGGTTGTGCCAGCCGCCGCGCTCCTGCAGCGCCTGCGGCAGGTCCCAGTGGTAGAGGCAGGCCATCGGCGCGATGCCGCGCGCCAGCAGCGCATCGACCAGCCGGTCGTAGAAATCGAGCCCCGCCGCGTTCACGGGTCCCGTGCCGTCGGGCATCACCCGGGGCCAGGCGAGGGAGAAGCGGTAGGCCTGGAAGCCGAGATCGGCCATCAGCGCCACGTCGTCGCCATAGCGGTTGTAATGGTCGCAGGCGACATCGCCGGTGGTGCCGTCGGCGATGCGGCCGGGCGTGTGGGAGAACACGTCCCAGATGGAGGGCTTGCGTCCGCCTTCCTTCACAGCGCCCTCGATCTGGTAGGCCGAGGTGGAGGCGCCCCACACAAAGTCCGCCGGCAGGCGCGGCGTGCCGGAAGGCAGCAGCGGGGTCACCTGCGTCGCCTGTGAGTGGGCGGTCAGGGGAAGGGCCGGCAGGCTGGCGGCGGCAAGGGCGGAAAGCAGCAGGTCACGGCGTCGCAGCATGGGCGCGGATTCCTCGAACGGGCAGTTCCTGGAACAGACAAATCCTCAGGCGGTGGCGGCACGCAGGGCGATGAGGCAGGCGAGGATCAGCCCGCCCTGCACGAGCACCCCGCCCGACAGCCGCGCCAGCGCCGCCGGCGGGCTGAATTGCCCGGCCCGCGTCACCAGCCAGAACAGTCCGTCATTGATCTGCGGCACGGTCATGGCACCGGCGCTCACCGCCAGTGCGGCAAGAACGCGCCCCATCGGGTCGCCCAGCCCAAGCGGGGCGGCGAGTTCCATCATCATGCCGGCGCTGGTGATGGCGGCAACCAGCGAGGAGCCTTGCAGCGTCTTGATCACGGCGGCGAGCGCAAAGGGCAGCACCAGCACCAGCGCGCCCGACACGGGGGCGAGGGGAATGAGATATTCCGCCGTCATTTCCGCCATGCCGACATCCTGCGCGACCTTCGACAGGCCGCCCGCCGCGCCGAGAATGAGCAGCAGCGGCGCCACCTTCGCCAGCGCCCGCCCGGCCCAGCCGGCTTCGCTCAAGCCGCCCTTTTCCCAGCTCCAGCTCAGCAGCAGCAGCGCTCCGACACCGACGACGAGCAACAGCACCGGGTTGCCCAGCGCCAGGATGAAGTGCCGGTCATTGCCGCCACCGAAGGGCTCGGAAGCGATATCGCCCAGCGCCTGGACGATCAGCATGGCCACGAGAACGAGGCTGACGACGAGCAGCGCCAACGCCCCGCGCCGGGGGGCGTGCAGGGAGGTGCCGACCATGCCGGCGGCGGTATCGAGCGGGTTCGGCGCCCCGCTGGCGCTGATGCGGGCGAACAGCGCGCCGAACAGAACGGCCAGCAGCGCCACCGGCAGGCCGACCGCCAGCGCCAGCCCCCAGTCGGCGCGCAGGATCGTCAGGCTCGCCAGCACGGTGGGGGCGGGGATCAGAAGGCCATGGCTGGCCGAAAGCGCAAGGCCCAGCGTCAGCGCCGAACGCGGGCTGTCGCCGCCGATGCCGCGCCGCAGCGGGTTCAACACCGCGAACGCCGCCGCCGGGGTCGAGCACATGCCGCCGATCAGCCCGAGCAGGGCCAGCGGCCCCGAACGGGTGCGCCAGCTTCGCGCCATCTGCTGCAGCCGCGCCGTGGCGCCGGTGCCGTCGGCGATTTCCGCCAGCAGCGCACCCGTCACCACCACGACGCCGAGCGCCGCCAGCGTCTGGCCGAAGCCGGTGCCGAAGGACTTCACGACGAAGCTCAGCGACCAGCCCACGCCGTAGTTGAAGGCGAAGGCCGCCAGCACCAGCGCGAGAAACGGGTGCACCCGCCCGCGCGCGGTGATCAGCGCGAACAAAGCGACGACGGCGACAAGGATGGCGGCGTAGATGAGATAGGACATGGATGAAAAGGGATCTGCCGGGGCGGGAGGCGGGAGGCTCACGCTTAGCCTGCCGCGCGCGCGCTGTCACCGTGGCCAGATGGCCAACCGCGTGCCGGTGGCAGCATTGTTCCAGCGCGGTTGTCCTCGTCGCCTGCCGCGGGCAAAGGTGACGCCGCGCCTGTCCTTGCCGCCGCGCCCGGGCTTTACTAGGTTGCCGTCCATGATCCGCTGCGCCCTTTCCCTCGCCACCGCCCTCATCCTCACCGCCGCGCCCGCGCTCGCGCTGACCGAGGCGCCCGCCGCGTCTGCCCCGGCCACCGCGACAGCCGTCGCCGCGCCCGGCTTCGTGCGGGCGGAAGGCACGCGCTTCGTCAATCCGGATGGCTCGACCTTCCACATCAAGGGCATGAGCTTCGGCAACTGGCTGCTGCCGGAAGGCTACATGTTCAAGTTCACGGTCCAGCGCTCGCCGCAGGATATCGAGGACGTGATCGAGTACCTCGCCGGCCCGGAGGAGGCCGCGCGCTTCTGGAGCGATTTCCGCGAGGCCTATATCCAGGAGGACGACGTCGCCTTCCTCGCCGCCTCCGGCTTCACCACCGTGCGGGTGCCGCTGCACTGGAAGTTCTTCCTCGACCGCGCCAATCCCGACAAGGTCGACCCGAATGGCGAGGGCTGGGGCCGCATCGACCGGCTGGTCGGCTGGGCGAGGGCGCACAACATCAAGCTCATCCTCGACATCCACGCCGCCCCCGGCGGGCAAACCGGCGTGAACCATGATGACGGGGTCGGCTACCCGCTCACCTTCTACGTCCCGGAATACAGGCGCCGCACGCTCACCATGTGGCGCGCCATCGCCGAGCGCTATAAGGACGAGACGGCGGTGCTCGGCTATGACCTGCTCAACGAGCCGATCACCCCCTATCACGACACGGATTTCCTGAATTCTCGGCTGGAGCCGTTCTATCGCGAGCTGGTGGAGGCGATCCGCGCCGTCGACCCCAATCACCCGATCATGCTGGCCGGGGCGCAGTGGAGCACCAATTTCGACGTGTTCGGCCCGCCCTTCGCCGACAATCTCGGCTACACCTACCATATGTTCTGGGCCGGCCCGCAGCGCAGCTCGATCCAGAAATACGTCAATTTCGGCAATCGCTGGCAGGTGCCGATCTTCATCGGCGAGACCGGCGAGCTGAACGACGACTGGAACGAGAAATTCCGCACGCTGAACGAGCGCTTCGGCCTCGGCTGGAGCTTCTGGACCTACAAGAACCTCGACACGCCTTCCACCGTCTCCTCCATCACCCGGCCCGAGGGCTGGGACGCCATCGCCCTGTTCGGCAGCGTGCCGAAAAGCCAGTGGGAGACAATGGAAAAGCCCTCGCGCGAGGCGGTGGCGGCGACGCTGCGCGCCTACATCGCCAATGCGCGCTTCGCCAAGACCACCATCCGCGCCTCTTATGTCGCCTCGCTCGGCCTCACCGCCACCTGCCCCCGGCTCGCCTCCGCCGAAACGGGCGCGCCTCCGGCCGCCGCCGCTCCCGAGGCAACCACCCCCACGCTTGCGGCGGCGACGCCCGCCGCCGCGCCCGCTGCCATCACCTCGTGCCCGTGACGACCTGCCCATGACGACCTGCCCATGACGGCCTGCCCATGACCAACCACCTGATCGACACCCTGCGGGCAGGCGGTGCCGACCCCGCGCACCCTTTCGCCGAGACGGCGGATGGCACTGTGCGCACCTATGCCGATCTCGAACGGCGTACCGCGCAATATGCCCATGCGCTGGTGGCGATGGGGCTCAGGCCCGGCGACCGGGTGGCCGTGCAGGTGGAAAAGAGCATCGAAGCGGTGTTCGTCTATCTCGGCACCCTCCGCGCCGGCGGCGTGTTTCTGCCGCTCAACACCGCCTACACCGCGCCCGAGGTGGAATACTTCCTCGGAGACGCGCAGCCGTCGATCTTCGTCTGCGACCCGTCCATGGAGGCGGCACTCGCCCCGATCGCAACGGCGCAGGGCGTTGCGCAAATCGTCGCCCTCGATGCGGACGGGCAGGGCACGCTGCGCGCAGCGGCGGATGCCTGCCGCACGACATTCGAGGACGTGCCGCGCGGGCCGGACGACCTCGCCGCGCTTCTCTACACGTCAGGCACGACGGGCCGTTCCAAGGGGGCGATGCTCACCCATGAAAACCTCGCCTCCAACGCGCGGGCGCTGGTGGAGACCTGGCGCTTCACGGCCGATGACGTGCTGATCCACGCGCTGCCGATCTTCCACACCCACGGGCTTTTCGTCGCCATCAACGTCGTTCTGGCGGCCGGTGCGTCGATGATCTTTCTGCCGAAGTTCGACCCCGAGCGCATCCTCGCGCTCATGGGCCGGGCCAGCGTGCTGATGGGGGTGCCGACCTTCTATACCAGGCTGCTGAAAGCGCCCGGCCTCACCCCCGATGCAGCGGCCGGCATGCGGCTGTTCATCTCCGGCTCGGCGCCGCTGCTGGCCGAGACGCACCGCGAATGGCGCACCCGCACCGGCCACGCCCTGCTGGAGCGCTACGGCATGACCGAAACCGGCATGAACACCTCTAACCCCTATGAGGGCGAGCGGATTGCCGGCACGGTGGGGTTTCCCCTGCCGGGGGTGGATCTGCGCGTCGTATCGCCCGAGACCGGCGAAGCGCTCGGCACCGGCGAGATCGGCATGATCGAGGTGCGCGGCCCGAACGTGTTCGCGGGCTACTGGCGGATGCCGGAAAAGACCGAAGCCGAGTTCCATGACGGCTGGTTCGTCACCGGCGACCTCGGCCTCATCGGGCCGGATGGCTACGTGCAGATCGTCGGGCGCGGCAAGGATCTCGTCATCTCGGGCGGCTACAATGTCTATCCCAAGGAGATTGAAAGCGAGATCGACGCGCTCCCCGGCGTCATCGAAAGTGCGGTGATCGGCCTGCCGCATCCCGATTTCGGCGAGGGGGTGACGGCGGTCGTGGTCGCCCGCCCCGACGCCGCGCTGGACGAAAAGGCGGTACTGGAAGCGCTGGAGGGGCGCCTCGCCCGCTACAAATCCCCCAAGCGCGTCATCTTCATCGACGACCTTCCCCGCAACGCCATGGGCAAGGTGCAGAAGAACCTGCTGCGCGACCAGTATAAGGGGCTCTACGGCGGGTAGGGGCACCCCGTGTCCCGGCCAAGCGCAGACGCAGCCGGAGCGCAGCGGAATGCCTGCTCCCCGTGTCCCGGCCAAGCGCAGACGCAGCCGGAGCGCAGCGGAATGCCTGCGCCCCGTGTCCCGGCCAAGCGCAGACGCAGCCGGAGCGCAGCGGAATGCCTGCGCCCCGTATCCCGGTCAAGCGGAGGCGCAGCCGGAGCGCAGCGCCGGGACCCAGCGAAAACGCTTCGGCAAAACCCTCTCCGCCACGCCCGTTGAAGCCTCCCACCCAGCCCTCTGGGCCCCGGATCGGCGCGATGCCGGGCATCGCTTGTCCGGGGAACGGCGGTCGCGGTTCACGCGGCAGTCGCGATTCACACGGCACCCGTGTCCCGGACGCCTGCAGCGTCAGCGGAAGGCGAGCCGGGACCCAGCGCACGACTCTTAAGAATCTCCTGACCAACGCCAGTGGACGCCGCCCGCACGGCCCCACCGCCCCCTGGGCCCCGGATCGGCGTGCCGCTGCGCGTCGCTTGTCCGGGAAACGGCGGGTTCGTCTTCGTTTCCCGGACGCCTGCAGCGTCAGCGGAAGGCGAGCCGGGACCCAGCGTAAGGCCCTGTTTCATGATACCGTCTTGGCCGGGAGGTCGGCCGTGCCGCGTTACGCCGTCTACATACTCGCGAGCGCGCGCAACGGGACGCTTTATGTCGGCGTCACCAACAACCTCGTCCGCCGGATGGCCGAACATCGTGCCGGTGCCGTGCCGGGCTTCACCCGCCACTACGGCGTCACCCTTCTGGTCCATGCTGAATTTCATGAGTCTATCGCCGAGGCCCGCCTGCGTGAGGCGCGGCTGAAGCGCTGGCGGCGGGCCTGGAAGCTGGAACTGATCGAGGCGGGCAATCCGATGTGGTGCGATCTGGCGGAGGAGTGGCTGGAGTAAGCGCGTTGCCCGGCCCCCTGGGCCCCGGATCGGCGCGCCGCTGCGCGTCGCTTGTCTGGGGAACGGTGGTCGCGATTCACGCGGCGGTCGCGATTCACACGGCACCCGTGTCCCGGACGCCTGCAGCGTTAGCGGAAGGCGAGCCGGGACCCAGCGCACGACTCACTCGATTGTCTCCTTGCCGAGCGCGCGGCCGCCCCCTCACCTGAGCTTGCCGAGCACCTCGATCAGCTCGGACACCTTGGCGCGCTGGTCGTCGGCGTCACCGGACTGCATGGCGTGGGCGACGCAATGGCCGAGGTGGTCGCGCAGCACTTCCTCCTCCACCTTCTTCAGCGCCGCCCGCACCGCCGCCACTTGGGTGACGATGTCGATGCAGTAGCGGTCTTCCTCGACCATGCGGGAGAGGCCGCGCACCTGGCCTTCGATCCGGCTCAGGCGTTTCAGGCAGGCGGTGCGTGTGGGGTTCTGCATGCTTGTCATATACCCTAATGGGGTATATATCGCAACTGTCTGATACCTCATGGGGGTATAGGAGAGGGCGATGGCGGACGAGAACCACACCCACGGCGCGCAAGCGCACGGCAAGGAAGCGAACCACACGGGCGCCAGCTGCTGCGGCGGTCATCATCATGACGCGGCGCCGGCCCCGGCCCATCCGCACCATCCCGGACCGGAACACGCTCACGCCGCGTCCGCTCACGGCTCCCACATGGCCAAGGACCCGGTCTGCGGCATGGATGTCGACCCGCACACCGCGACGCTGAAGGCCGACCACAACGGCATCACCTATTATTTCTGCGCCCCGGGCTGCCGGGCCAAATTCGTCGCCGCCCCGGAAAAATACCTCGGCGAGCGCGCCCCGGCGATGCCGGTGCCGGAGGGCACGGAATATACCTGCCCGATGCATCCCGAGATCGTGCAGGTCGGTCCCGGCACCTGCCCGATCTGCGGCATGGGGCTGGAGCCGATGCTGGTCAGCCTCGACGACGGGCCGAACCACGAACTCATCGACATGACCCGCCGGTTCTGGATCGGCCTCGCGCTCACCGCGCCGGTGTTCGCGCTGGAGATGGGCGCGCACCTCATCCCGGCGCTGCACCATCTGGTGCCGGCGAACGTCTCGAACTGGATCCAGCTCGCGCTGGCCACGCCCGTCGTCCTATGGGCGGGCTGGCCGTTTTTCGTGCGCGGCGCGCAGTCGGTGGCGACGCGCAACCTCAACATGTTCACGTTGATCGCGCTCGGCACCGGCGTCGCTTATCTCTACAGCCTCGTCGCCGTGCTGGCGCCGAACCTGTTCCCGCCTGCCTTCCGTGGCGCGGACGGGGCGGTGGCGGTGTATTTCGAATCGGCGGCCGTCATCACTGTGCTGGTGCTGCTCGGACAGGTGCTGGAACTGCGCGCCCGCGAGCAGACCTCCGGCGCCATCCGCGCGCTGCTCGACCTCGCGCCGAAGACCGCCCGCCGCCTGAACGCCGATGGCAGCGAGGCCGAGGTGCCGCTCGCCGACATCGCGGTGGGGGACCGGCTGCGGGTGCGCCCGGGCGAGAAGGTGCCGGTCGACGGCACCGTGGTCGAGGGCCGCTCGGCGCTCGATGAATCGCTCGTGACCGGCGAATCCATGCCGGTCAGCAAAAGCGAGGGCGACGCCGTCATTGGCGGCACGCTGAACCGTTCCGGCGGGCTCGTCATCACGGCGGAGAAGATCGGCCGCGACACGCTGCTCGCCCGCATCGTGCAGATGGTGGCGCAGGCACAGCGCTCGCGCGCGCCGATCCAGCGCCTGGCCGACCGTATCGCCGGCTGGTTCGTGCCGCTGGTGGTCGCCTGCGCGCTGCTGGCGTTCGGCGCCTGGGCGCTGTTCGGGCCGGAGCCGCGCCTTGCCCATGCGCTGATCGCGAGCGTGGCGGTGCTCATCATCGCCTGCCCCTGCGCGCTCGGCCTCGCCACGCCGATGTCGATCATGGTCGGGGTGGGGCGCGGCGCGCAGATGGGCGTGCTGATCAAGAACGCCGAGGCATTGGAAAGGCTTGAAAAAGTCGACACGCTGGTGGTCGACAAGACGGGCACCCTCACCGAGGGGCGCCCCTCGCTGACCGCCATTGTCACGGCCGAAGGCGTTGAAGAGGCCGAGTCGCTGCGCCTCGCCGCCGCCGTCGAACGCCCTTCCGAGCACCCGCTGGCGCACGCCATCGTGAGCGCGGCGCAGGCGCGCGGGCTCGATATTCCCAAGGTGCGCGGCTTCGACAGTCCCGCCGGCAAGGGCGCCTATGGCCTTGTCGAGGGCAAGCGCGTTGCCATCGGCAGCGCGGCCTTCCTCACCGAACTGGGCATCGACACTACGCCGCTCGCCGCGCGGGCCGACGAACTGCGCCGCGAGGGCGCCAGTGCGGTGCTGCTGGCGGTCAACGGCAGGCTCGCCGCCGCCCTCGCCATCGCCGACCCGGTGAAGCAGACGACACCGCAGGCGCTGGCCGCCCTCGCCAGGGAGGGCATCCGCGTGGTCATGCTCACCGGCGACAACCGGGTGACGGCAGAGGCCGTCGCCCGCCGGCTCGGCATCACCGAGGTCGAGGCCGAGGTGGCGCCGGAGGACAAGGCGGCGGTGGTGGAGCGGCTGAAGGCGCAGGGCCGCGTCGTGGCGATGGCCGGCGACGGGGTGAACGACGCACCCGCGCTCGCCACCGCCGATGTCGGCATCGCCATGGGAACCGGCACCGATGTCGCCATCGAGAGCGCCGGGGTGACGCTGCTGCGCGGCGATCTCACCGGCATCGTCACCGCGCGGCATCTGTCGCAGGCGACGATGCGCAACATCCGCCAGAACCTGTTCTTTGCCTTCCTCTACAACGGCGCCGGCGTGCCGATTGCGGCGGGCGTGCTCTACCCCGTGTTCGGCCTGCTTCTCTCGCCCATGGTGGCGGCGCTGGCCATGGCGCTGTCTTCGGTCAGCGTCATCAGCAACGCCCTGCGGCTGCGCGCGGTGAAGCTGTAGCGGCACCGCTCGCACGACCCCGTTCCCCGGACCAGCCGCGCTCGCGCGGCGCCGATCCGGGGCCCAGGGGACGGGGTGCGTGAACCGCCGCACGTAGCCCGCTCTTGCCGCATAACGCAATTCGTAATAAACGAAGTTACATGAAGCGCGACAGCCGTCTCTCCTCGGTCCTCCACGCCCTGCTGCACATGGCGGAGCGGGAGGGGCCGATGACCTCCGAAGACCTCGCCACCTGCATGAACACCCATCCGGTCGTGGTTCGCCGCACCATGGGCCTGCTGCGGGAGGCCGGGCTGGTGCGCTCGGCGCGCGGGCCGCAGGGCGGATGGCGGATCAGCGCCGATCTCGGCACGGTCACGCTGCGCCAACTGCACGAGACGCTGGGCGAGCCGGCCATTTTCGCCATCGGCAACCGGCAGGAAATGCCGGGCTGTCTCGTCGAGCAGGCGGTCAACGCCGCGCTCGACGACGCCTTCGCCGAGGCCGAGGCGCTGCTGCTGCACCGTCTCGGCCAGATCACCCTGGCGGACCTTGCCGCCGATTTCAGCCGCCGCCATGCCGGGCGGCGTGAAGGGAAAACCTGATATGCACGATGTCATCGTCATCGGCGGCGGCTATGCCGGCATGGCCGCCGCCCTCCAGCTTCTGCGCGCCCGGCGCCGGGTGCTGATCATGGATGCCGGCCTGCGCCGCAACCGCTTCTCCCGCGCCTCGCACGGCCTTCTCGGGCAGGACGGGGTCGATCCCGCCGAGATCGCGCGCACGGCCCGCCGCCAGCTTGAGGCCTATCCGACGCTCGAATGGATCGACGGCGAGGCGCTCGGCGCGGCCGGCGGCAAGGATGATTTCACGGTGACCACCGCCTCCGGCACAAGCCATCGCGGCCGGCGCCTGCTGTTCGCGCTCGGCGTCAGCGACGAATTGCCGGCCATTGAGGGGCTGGCCGAGCGCTGGGGCCGCAGCGTGTTCCACTGCCCCTATTGCGACGGTTACGAGCTCGCGCGCGGGCGCATCGGCGTCATCGCCACCGGGCCGATGGCCGTGCATCAGGCGCGGATGGCGAACGAGTGGGGCACCGTCACCCTGTTGACCAATGGCGCCTTCACCCCCGACGAGGCGACCCGCGCCGAACTTGCCGCCCACGCCATCGCGCTGGAGGAGACGCCGCTGGCACGGCTGGAAGGGCCGTTGGAGGGGCCGGCGCAGGTGGTGCTGGCGGATGGAAGGCGGCTCGACTTCGCCGGCCTGTTCACCGCCCCGCGCAACCGGCCGGCCACGCCGGTGGCCGAGGGTCTTGGCTGCGCGCTGGCCGAGACGCCCTTCGGCACGCAGATCGGCACCGACGAGACCAAGGAAACCAGCGTCCCGAGTGCCTTCGCCTGCGGCGATGCCGCCCGCGCGCCGCACTCGCTCACCCTCGCCATCGCCGATGGCGCCTGGGCCGGCATGCAGCTTCACCGCTCGCTGGTGTTCTGAGCGGTCGGTCCGCCGCCTCCACCGTTACCCGGACCAGCCGCACCTCCGTTCCCCGGACAAGCCGCACTCGCGCGGCGCTGATCCGGGGCCCAGGGGGAGCGAGGAGCGCCGCCTAGCACCTCCCATTGCGCAAGGCGTTGCCAAAGGGTTTTGCGCTGGGTCCCGGCGCGCCTTCCGCTTGCGCTGCAGGCGTCCGGGACACAGGGCGCGCACATCCACCCCTCATCCCCGGGCTTGACCCGGGGACCCAGCGTTGCCGTTCGGACCCGGTTGATGCCGGGGTAGCCGGGTCAAGCCCGGCCATGAGGGAAGGGGGAACCCGGGCCTTCCGGGGTCCAGGGAACCTGTCCCCCACATAAAAAACCGCCCCCGGCGTTCGTCCGGGGGCGGGGCGGGAGCCGGAAGGGTCGGCTCTCACAAGACCCGGAGCGGAAACGAGGACCGGGGCGGGAGTTCGGAAAGCGGACCGCCGCGCAAGCGGCGGTGTAGGTACGGCGCCGCGCGCGGCGGCAGGTTTACTCCGCCGCCATGCGCAGCAGCGGCGCGGGGGGCTCCACCGGCATCGTATCCGCGACCTTGGCGGCGATGATTTCGGCGGTGGCGCAGGAGAGCGTCCAGCCCAGATGCCCGTGGCCGGTGTTGTAGAACACGCCCGGCTTCTTGCCGGCGGCGACGCGCGGCATCATGTCGGGCATCATCGGCCGCAGGCCGGCCCACGGCACCACCCGCGCGGTGTTGACGCCGGGGAACAGCCGGCGCGTCCAGTCCACAAGCGGGCGGATGCGGTCGGCGCGGATGTCACGGTTCTCGCCGTTGAACTCGGCGGTGCCGGCGACGCGGAAGCGGTCCTTGCCGAGGCGCGAGGTGACGATCTTGGTCTTGTCGTCCAGCAGGCTCACCCACGGCGCCGAGCTCTGGCTCTCCTCGTCGTCGAGCATCACGGTGATCGAGTAGCCCTTGACGGGGTAGATGTTCACCCGGTCGCCCAGCCCGGCGGCAATGGCGCGCGAGCCGATGCCGGCGCAGATCACCGCGCCGTCGAAGGAAAGCGTCTCGGCGCGGGGCAGGGCGTCTTCGGCGTCGGGGGCGACGGTGAAGCTCACCTCGACACCCGTGCCGCCGGCGCCGGTGCCGGTGTGGGTCACGCGCTCGACGCTCGCCTCGCTGATGAAGCGCACGCCGTTGCGGCGGCACACTTCCGCCAGCCCATAGGTGAATTTGTGGATGTCGCCGGTGGAATCGGAGGGGGTGAAGAAGCCGCCATGGAAGGTGCCGCGCAGCGTCGGCTCGATGGAGCGGATTTCCTCGGGGGTCACCTCGCGGCGCTCCAGCCCGCCCTTGGCGTACAGGGCGGAAACCTTGCGGGCGTGGTCCTGGGCTTCCTTGTCGCGATAGACGTGCAGGATGCCGCGGGTCTCGTGGTCGAAGTCGATGCCCTCGCGCCTGGCGATGTCGAACATGTGGTTACGGGCCTGAATGGCGAGACGCGTGGTCTCGACCGTGTTGGCCTCGTAGTTCGGGATGTTGGCGAGGAACTCGGCCATCCAGGAATATTTGTGCCAGGAGGGCATCGGGTTGACGAGCAGCGGCGCGTCGGCCGTGAACATCCACTTCATGCCCTTGAGCACGGTGGCCCAGGAGTTCCACACCTCGGCATTGGAGGCGGAGAGCTGTCCGCCATTGGCGAAGGAGGTTTCCATCGCCGAATAGCGCTGGCGGTCGATGACGGTGACGTCATAGCCCTTCTGGCTGAGGGCGTAGGCGGTGGTGACGCCGGTGATACCGGCACCGATAACGGCGATGTGGCGCATGGGAGGCTCCCGCGCTTGAGGACGACATGGCCCGACGCGCGGTGCCCCGCTTGGCGTCGGCCGGCTGTCCCCATCTGTCGCGGTACCTGAGAGCTCGCCCCGAGACAGACGGCGGCGCCGTCAAACCATCCCGGGCTTCCCCTTCGGTGGGCGTCCTACCCCGGAAAACACCGGCGCGACGCCTCTCTCCAGATTGTCCTGATCATGCGGTCCATGGTGCCTGAGAGTTTCCTGGGGGGTTGCTCCGTCGGCGCCGACACGTGTCCGGGAGGACTGTCGATCTCTCCCGCATGATCACTAGCAGACGACTATATGCATCGCACAAAAGCATGCCTCATTCAAGGGCAGGCGCGTGTCCTCGCGCCAAGTTGAGCCTGCGACCTTGGGAGGGGGAGGGGTGCGAGGCGTCGGCACGGCGTCGCGATGGCGCAGCCCGCAGGCAGCAGCCGCAGTCGGACGCAGCAGCTTGAGAATGCAGCAGCGCCGGCAGTCGTGCGCGCGTGCGGATCAGCCCGTTGCCGCGTCGAGCCCGAGGTCGAGGATCGGGGCCGAATGGGTGATCCAGCCGACCGAGATCAGGTCCACCCCGCTGGCGGCGATCGCGCCGACCGTCTCGCGAGATACCCGGCCGGAGGCCTCGGTGAGCGCCCGCCCGCCGACCAGCGCCACCGCGTCGGTGAGCATCGCCGGCGTCATGTTATCGAGCAGCACCGCGTCCACCCCTTCCGCCATGGCGGCGTCGAGCTGGGCCAGCGTATCGACCTCGACCTCGATCTTAACCATATGGCCCGCATGGGCTTTTGCCGCTTGGATGGCCGGCACCACGCCGCCCGCCACGGCGATGTGGTTGTCCTTGATCAGCACCGCGTCGTCCAGGCCGAAGCGGTGATTGGAGCCGCCGCCCGCCCGCACCGCGTGCTTTTCCAGCGCCCGCAGGCCGGGCGTCGTCTTGCGGGTGCAGACGATCTGCGCCTTGCCATGTTCGCGGGCGATGGCGACCAGCCCCGCCGTGGCGGTGGCGATGCCGGACATGCGGCAGGCGACGTTCAGCGCCACCCGCTCAGCCGTAAGGATGGCCCGGGCCGAGCCGGAAACCCGCAGCACCACGTCCCCCGGCGCCACCACCGCCCCGTCGCCGCGCTCGATGCTGACGCTAAGGCTTTGATCTATCAGATCAAAGGCGATCACCGCCGCGTCGATTCCGGCGAGCACGCCGTGCTGGCGCGAGGCGATCACCGCCTCGAACCGGGCCTGCGCCGGGATGCAGGCATCGCTCGTCACGTCGCCGGCGCGGCCGAGATCTTCCAGCAGCGCCGCGCGGATGACGGGCTCGACCAGCAGGCGGGGAAGGGGGTAAAGGGTCATGGTCAACTCATCCGGTTAGGGGCGACGTCATCCTGAGGTGCGAGCGGAGCGAGCCTCGAAGGATGGCGATTTAGGCGGCCATCCTTCGAGGCCCGGCGATACCGGGCGCCTGAGGATGATGTGGTTCTGGCTATGCGGCTAAGTGGGCAGTGCTCACGCCACCTGCCGCGTGTCGATGGCCTCGACTGAGGGCGCGACGCCCGGCGCCTCGCCGAACCGCGTCTCCGAATGGCGCGCCACCGCCGCCGGGGCGGGATAGTCGGCACGGAAATGGCCGCCCCGGCTCTCGCAACGCCGCAGCGCTGCCTCGGTGATCGCCAGCGCCACCAGCGAGAGAGCGTCGCCGTCGCGGTCGGCGAGCGTGCCGAGCCTCTGGGCGGCCGCCTCCAGCCCGTCGGCGTCGCGCACCACGCCGACCTGCCGGTCCATTAGCGCGCGGATTTCCGTGCGCGCCGGGGAGCGCGGGCCTGGCGGCCCGGCGGCGCGCGCAGGCCCGACCCGGCACTCCTCGCCGGCAATGTCGGTGGCGATCCACTGCGCATAGGCCAGCGCCTCCAGCAGCGAATTGCTGGCGAGGCGGTTGGCACCATGCAGCCCGGTCGAGGCCACCTCGCCGCAGGCCCACAGCCCCGCGAGGCTGGAGCGCCCGGAGCCGTCCACGCGGACGCCGCCCATATGGTAATGCGCCGCCGGCCGCACGGGGATGGGCGCGCGCGCCGGGTCCAGCCCATTGGCGCGGCACAGGGCGACAACGCCGGGAAAGCGCCGCTCGATGTCCTTCATCCGCGCGTCCAGTACCACGCTCTCGCCGGCGGCGATCTGCGCGAAGATGGCGCGCGCCACCACATCGCGCGGCGCCAGTTCCTGGCCTGGCACCTCGGTCATGAAGCGCTCGCCGCGCCCGTTGAAGAGCTTGGCGCCCTCGCCGCGCAGCGCCTCGGTGGCGAGCGGCATCGGGTCGGCGCCCACCGCCATGGCGGTGGGGTGAAACTGCACGAACTCCATATCGCGCAGCACCGCCCCCGCCCGTGCCGCCAGCGCCAGCCCGGAGCCTACCGCCCCGAGCGGGTTGGTGGTGGCGCCATACAGCCCGCCGAGCCCGCCTGTCGCCAGCACCACGGCGCGGGCGGCCAGCGTGACGGTGCGGCCCTCGCGGTCGCGCGCTGCGAGGCCGGCAATGCGGCCCTGGGCGTCCGCCAGCAATTCCTCCGCCCGCCAACCCTCCATCACATGGATCGAGGGGCAGGCGCGGGCCGCCCGCGTCAGCGTTTCCAGCACGACCCGGCCGGTGCCGTCGCCCTGCGCGTGGACGATGCGCCGGCGGGAATGCGCGGCTTCCAGCCCGAGGGCGAGGCTGCCATTGGGGTTGCGGTCGAAGGGCGTGCCGAGCCCGACCAGCCAGTCTATGGCGCCCGGCGCCGCACCGGCGACGCGGCGCGCCACCAGAGGCTGCGAGAGCCCGGCCCCGGCGCTCAGCGTGTCGATGGCGTGCAGGTCCGGCCGGTCGTCGGCGCCCAGCGCAGCGGCGATGCCGCCCTGCGCCCAGCCGGTGGCGGCGTCGTTGCCGAGCGGCGAGGCGACGACCAGCGTGACGGGAAGCGGGGCCAGCCGCAGCGCGGTGGCAAGGCCCGCCACCCCGCCGCCGACCACGACGATGTTCTCAGGCGAATGGCTCACGAGGTGACCCTTCCGGTGCCCGTTCAGTGAATGGCGAGCATGCGCTCGACGGCGAGGCGGGCCCGGCCGGCGATGGCCGGGTCGATCTCGACCTGCGTGGTCATCGTCTCCAGCGCCCGGCGGATGTTGGGCAGGGTGATGCGGCGCATGTGCGGGCAGAGGTTGCATGGGCGCACGAACTCGATGTCCGGATGGTTCACCGCCACATTGTCCGCCATCGAGCATTCGGTGATCAGCACCACCCGCGCCGGCTTCTCGTCGCGCACATAATCCGCCATCCCGGCGGTGGAGCCGGCATAATCGGCCTCCGCCACCACTTCCGGCGGGCATTCGGGATGCGCCAGCACCACCACACCGGGATGGTTCTCGCGCAAATCACGAATATCCTGCGGGGTGAAGCGCTCATGCACCTCGCAATGGCCCTTCCAGGCGATCAACTCCAGCTCGGGCACCAGCTTCTGCACATTCTGCGCAAGAAACTCATCGGGCAGCATGAGGATGCGGCTGACGCCCCATTCCTTCGCCACCGCGCGCACCACCTTCACGGCGTTGCCGGAGGTGCAGCAATAGTCGCTTTCGGCCTTCACCTCGGCCGAGGTGTTGACATAGGTGACGACGGGCACGCCAGGATAACGCTGCTTGAGCAGGCGGATATCGGCGGCGGTGATGCTGTCGGCGAGCGAGCAGCCGGCCGCCATGTCCGGCATCAGCACGGTCTTGGAGGGGTTCAGCAGCTTGGCGGTCTCGGCCATGAAGTGCACGCCGGCCATGACGATGACGTCGGCATCCACCGTCACCGCCTCGCGGGCCAGCGCCAAGCTGTCGCCGACGATGTCGGCTACCGTGTTGAAGATTTCCGGCGCCTGGTAATTGTGGCCGAGCACCACGGCGTTGCGCTCGCGCTTCAGCCGCTCGATCGCCTCGACCTCGCGGGCGATCAGCGGCCATTCCGCCGGGGTGATGTGCTTGGACACCCGCGCATAGAGATGCGGCAGCGGCAGCGCGGGGACGGCGGGCGTTGCCTGCGGCGAGGTGAAAGCCTCGGACTGGTCGGCACGGGCGGCGACGTCGAAGTCCAGCATCGCGTCCTCCATTATGCTCGTTATGAGTATAACTTGGGCCAAAGAAGACCGGGCAAAAAGGCCCGGCAGATCGTTCTTATGCTAGGACTGAGTATAAGTCGCTGTCAACAGTTCGTCACAAATCGGGCGATAAGGCTTTCGCATCGGTGAGGTGACGTATGACGCTTAATATCGACTCCGCCCGCATGGCCGATGAAGGCGCGGTGGTCGCTCTCTGGCAGGCGTGCGGGCTCACGGTTCCCTATAATGACCCGGCGGCGGATTTCCGCTTCGCGTGCGGTGGCGCGAATTCGGACGTGCTGGTGGCGCGCCTTGAGGGCGATCGCGTCTGCGCCTCCGCGATGGTCGGCCATGACGGGCACCGGGGCTGGATCTACTATGTCGCCGTCGACCCCACGCTCCAGCGCCAGGGCGTCGGCTCGGAAATCATGAGCGCGGCGGAGGCGTGGCTCAAGGCGCGCGACGTGCCGAAGGTGCAGCTTCTGGTGCGCGAGACCAACACCAAGGTCGTCGCCTTCTACGAGAAGCTCGGCTTCGAAGTCGCCCCGCGCGTGGTCATGTCGAAATGGATCGACGGGCGGGGGTGATGTCCCACCGCCGTCCGGGCCGCCGGGCTCAGCCGCCCCGCTTGAACCAGCCCGCCACGGTGTCGAAGGCCTTCTTGAGAAGCTCAAGCTCGCGTCCCCCCTGGGGAGGCGTCGTTTTAAACGCGACCGCCATTTTCCCCTCGGTGGGGAGCCACACCACGTCGGAGGTGGTGTCGAACACGCCAAGCCCGTGCTTCTCCGTGAACTGGAGCGCAAGGGCGAGGGCGGCATCGGCATTCTCCCAACTCCCGTGGAAATAAATGAAACTCCGCCCGATGCTGTAATCGGTGACGTTTGCGCTCCCGGTTTCCGCCTCCGGTGCGGCCAAAGGACCGCTGACAGGCGGAAAAGTCGGAATGATGTCGAGGAAGAAAGCCTGCAGCAGGGGCGCGGTTCCCTCATAGTCGTCATAGTCGCGGTCGTCGTCCCAATCGATCTGGCGCTCGTACCACGCCAGAAATAGCTCGCGGGTGGGCGGTGCCGCCGATGGTTCAAAGACCATAAGATAGTACCCCATCCCGGCTCCCCCAAGGCACATCGGCAGGCGCGCGCTACACAGCCAACCAAAGATTATAGCGAGAGCGAAGGCTCGGGAAAGTGGTGTTTCCTCACCGCCGCCCGAAGCCGCCGGGCAACCTCACCCCCGGCGCCGGGCGCTCCAGCAGCACCTCGCGGCGGAAGCGCACCAGCCGGGCGGGGCGGCCTCCGGTTTCGCTCGTCGTCTCGCCGGTTTCCTCCACAAGGCGCTGCTGCTCGACCAGCCGGCGGAAATTCTGCTTGTGCAGGCGCGAGCCGGAGAGCGCCTCCACCGCCTGCTGCAACTGGCCGAGCGAGAAGCTCGGCGGCATCAGCTCGAACACCACCGGGCGGTATTTGATCTTGCCGCGCAGCCGGGCGATGGCAAGCGCCAGCATGCGGCGGTGGTCCTCGCGCATCTCGGTGCCGGAGGGCGCGAGCGCGACGCGGTCGGAACCGCGCTCGCGCAGCGCCTCGCCCACCAGCCCGGCCTCATAGAGCAGTTCGTAGCGCTCCAGCACCCGCTCCTCGTTCCAGCCCGCCTCATGGCCGCCGCCGGCGCCGCCGAAGCACAGGGCGATGCGCTCGGCCCGCCTCTCGCTGAGCCGGCCCTGCGCGGCCCCCGCCGCCCAGGCGCGCAAGCCATGTTCGAGTGTGTCGAGCACGGAAGGGCGTCCGCACCGCCAGTCCTCCCAGGGGAAATAGCGGTACCAGCTCTGCCAAGCCGCGTCGGTGTCGCTGGCCGGCCGGGCTTCGCGCACAAGGGCGAGATAGGCCAGCGAGAGCGCGCGGGTGCCGTCCTCTCCCCGGTCGCGGTCGCCGAAGGTGTAGAGCTGCTCGACATAACCGAGCTCCTGCAGCGTCTGCCGCTCCACCCAGCTGCGCAGGCCCATTTCCAGCGTGCGGTGGCCGCGCTCCAGCGGGCCGGAAGGCAGCGAATCGCGCCCGTCGTCATGGCGCAGGGTGAGCACTTTCGGGTCGTCCCCCGTCACCGCCACGATCACCGCCGACAGTCCGATCGCCAGCGCCGGCTCCGGTGCGTGTAAGGGGGCGGCGGGCGTGCTCTGGTCTTGGGTCGGCGTGGTCGACATCGGGTTCCGGGCGGTGGGTTTGGTCGCGGCGCGTGCGCGCCTCACGATAGCATGGAAGCGGGCGTGCCGCTTGCGCCGGCGGCGCGGGAGTGGCACTCCGGCTGAGGTTGGAATGGAGGCGCAGATGAGCGGCAAGGTGGTTCTTCCCGGCGGAGAAAAGATTTCCGCCCTCGGCATCGGCACCTGGATGATGGGTGAACGCCCCGAGGCGCGGCAGGACGAGACCGAATCGGTGCGCCTCGGCGTCGAGCTGGGCCTGACCCTGGTCGACACGGCGGAAATGTATGGCGAGGGCGCCTGCGAGCGCTTCCTCGGCGAGGCCCTGGCCGGGCTGCGCGACAAGGTGTTTCTCGTCACCAAGGTCTACCCGCACAATGCCAGCCGCGCCGGCGTCGTCTCGGCCTGCGAGCGCAGCCTCCGGCGGCTGAAGACCGACCATATCGACCTCTATCTCCTGCACTGGCGCGGCAGCGTGCCGCTGGCCGAGACCATCATCGGCTTCGAGCAGCTCAAGACCCAGGGCAAGATCCGCGACTGGGGCGTGTCGAACTTCGACACCGACGACATGAACGAACTGTACGAGACCCCCGGCGGCGAAGGCTGTGCCACCAACCAGGTGCTCTACAACCTTACGCGGCGCGGGCCGGAATGGGATCTGCTACCCTGGCTGCAGGAACATGAGATCCCGCTCATGGCCTACAGCCCGATCGAGCGCGGCCGGCTGAAGAGCACCGGCGTGCTGGCCGACATCGCCGCCAAGCACGGGGCGCGGCCGTTCCAGATCGCGCTCGCCTGGGCGCTGCGCATGCCCGGCAACATCGTCATTCCCAAGGCCTCCCGCGCCGCCCATATGCGGGAGAATGCCGGCGCACGCGACGTCAGGCTCGACGCCGACGACCTCGCCGCGTTGGACGCCGCCTTCCCGCCGCCCTCGCGCCGGCGGGCGCTGGAAATGCTCTGAGGTCGGTGGCCCGGCGTCACGGCGCCGGGCAGGCCACCGTCCGGCGCCGCGCATCGGCGAACAGGTAGCCGGCAACGGCGATCACCACCAGCGCGCCGCCGAACAGCGCCGGCGGGCCGACCCGCTCGTCATAAGCCAGCCACACCCAGAGCGGGGACAGGGCCACGTCGAGCAGCAGCAGCAGGCCGATTTCGCCGGAGCGTATGTGCCGCCCACCCGTCAGGGTCAGCACATTGGCGAGGCCCGAGGTCAGCACGCCGAGCAGCAGGCAGGCCCAGAGCGAGGCCGCCGGCGGCAGCCCCCCCGGCACCAGCGGCAGGGCGATGAGCGCGGCTAAAACGGCGGAGACGAGGCTGACCAATGTCAGGTCGAGCCCCGGATGCTTCTTCGCCTGTACCAGCAGCCCGGCCCAGCTCAGCGTCATCAGCCCCGCGACAACCATGCCGGCGGCATCGCCGGCCGACATCGCGGCGCCCGCGGTAATTGCGATGCCCAATGCTGCCAGCAGCGCCGCTCCGCCGAAGCGCCGGTCCAGCTTCTCGCGCAGCAGCCAGAGCCCCAGTAAGGCGGTGACGAAGGGCAGGGTGGCATAGACGGTCATCACTGCCGCCACCGAGGTGAGTTGCAGCGCGGCGATGTAACCGACATTGCCGGCCACCGCGAGGCCGATGGTGACGAGGCCCGCCGGGGCGATGCTTGCGCGCAACGCCTGCCCCTTGCCGGCGGTGGCCAGCAGCCAGAAAGGTCCCAGCGCAAGCGCGGCGAACACCGAGCGCCAGAGGATGATTGTCCACGCATCGAGATCGGCCATGCGGACGAAAAGGCCGACGAAGCTCCACAGCAGGGTGGAGAACAGCACCACGGCAAGACCGGCCGCACGGGGTGTCAGAAGGGTGCCGGACGTGATGGACATGAGGGCCTCTGTGTGTTCCGATCCGACGCATGATAGGCAACAGTAGACCGGTCGTCTAGAGATGACAGACAAACCATCCACGCGCGACAAAATCGTCACAGCCGGCAGGAAGGCGATGCTGGAGCAGGGCTATGAAGGCACCGGAATCGGGCCGCTTCTGGCGTCGGTGGCGGTGCCCAAGGGCTCATTCTACCATTTCTTCGCCAGCAAGCAGGATTTCGCCGGGGCGGTCCTCGCCGCTTATGCCGGCCAGTACCGCCAGCAGCGGCAGGAGCTTTTCGCCGATATGTCGCTGACCCCGCTCACGCGGATCGAGCGCCATCTGGTGCAGGTCGAGCGCGATTCGGTGGCGGAGGCGGACGTGCCGGGCTGTCTCTACGGCGTCCTCGCCCAGGCCGCCCCCAGCCTGGGCGAGGAACTGCGCGGCCAGCTTCACGGCGCCTTCGCCGCCTGGGAACAGGATCTGGCCGCGCTGATCGGCGAGGCCCAGCGCGCCGGCGAGGCCGACGGCGCGCTCGACCCCGTGGAGATGGCGGCGCACATCGTCGACACCTATGAGGGCGCGGTCATCCGGGCGCGGGCCGGCGATGGACCGGCGGCCTTCGCCCGATTCCGCAAATTCGCCCTGGCGCTGCTCCGGGGCGGCGCCGGCACCGAAGGGGTCTGAAGGGCGCTCCCCTCTCGACAGCCGGACCCTCCCGACGCGATAAGCGGCGGGGCATTGCCCTCGACCTTTCCCGTCTCTCTTCCCGTGACTCTTGCCGCCCCGGACATGCCCGTGCCGCACGCCCCGCTGATCCGCCTGGAGAACGTCACCCTTACGCGCGGCGGCCGGGTGGTGCTGGACGACATCTCGCTGGAGATCGCGGAGCGCCGTGTCGGGCTGATCGGCACCAATGGCTCCGGCAAGAGCTCGCTGGTGCGCCTGCTCAACGGGCTGCTGGCCGCCGACAAGGGTCGGATCACCGTGCATGGGCTGGATGCCCACGAAAAGGCGAGCGAATTGCCGCGCACGGTCGGCTTCATCTTCCAGAACCCGGACCACCAGATCATCTTCCCCACCGTGGCCGAGGAGATCGCCTTCAGCCTCGAACAGGCCGGCATGCCGCGTCGGCAGGCGGCGAAGGAGGCGGTGCCGGCACTCGCACGCTTCGAGCGCGCGCACTGGGCCGAGCGGCCGGTGCACGCGCTCTCGGAAGGCGAGAAGCAGTTTTTGTGCATAATCGCCGTGCTGGTGATGACGCCTTCGTTGCTCATTCTCGACGAGCCCTTCTCCAGCCTCGATCTGCCCACCCGCCGCCGGCTGGAGGCGCTGGTTGCCGGGCTGGACCAGCAGGTGATCCTCGTCGCCCACGAACTTGACGCCTTTGCGGGCTATGAGCGGGTGATCTGGCTGCATGAGGGCCGGGTGCGCGGCGACGGCCCGCCCGGCGAGGTCGTCCCCGCCTACCGCTCTTTTGCCGAGGCGCTGGCATGAGCGCCCGGCGTCCGCACTCCCCTGCGCCGGACCGATGGCACCCCGCCTGCGGCGGTACTGGGCCGGGTAGGAGGGCCGCGCGATGATCTCGCTCTATCTGGCCCAGCGCACCTGGCTGCACGCGGTTCCCGCCGGCTGGAAGCTGCTGGCGCTGGCCTTGATCAGCCTCGCGCTGGCGCCGCTCGACAGCCTGCCTGTGATGTCCGGGCTGCTTGTGGCGGTGCTGGCGCTCTATGTCTCGCTCGGCAAGGCCGCGCTGGCGCAGATTGCGCTGCTGCGCCCGCTCTGGCCGCTTTTCCTCATTCTGCTCGCCTTCCATTGGTGGAATGGCGACGTTCTCGCCGGCCTTGTCGTTCTGGCGCGCATCCTCGCCATGGTGCTGCTGGCCAATGCCGTCACCATGACCACCCGCATGGACGCGATGATGGACGCAGTCGAGCCGCTGCTGCGCCCACTCGGCTGGTTCGGCGTGGCACCGCGTGCGGTGGCGCTCGCGGTGGCGATGATGATCCGCCTCATCCCGCTGCTCTTCGCACTATGGGAGGGGCTGAACGAATCCTGGCGCGCCCGCACGGGAAAGCGCGGCGGCTGGCGCCTGCTCGCGCCTTTCTGTATCCAGACCGTGAGACTGTCCCATCACACCGCTGAGGCGCTGGCCGCGCGGGGCGGGGCACCCCGGCACAACCGCAGATGAGGAACCGCAGATGAAAGACCGCACGCTCGTTCAGGTCGCGCTCTACGCCGCCATCTTCGCGATGCTCGGCCTGCTTCCGCGCTTCGATCTGCCTTTCGCCGCCGGCGTGCCGATCACCGCCCAGAGCATGGGCGCGATGCTGGCCGGCGTGATGCTCGGCGCCTGGCGCGGGGCGCTCGCCATGGTGCTGCTGCTGTTCGTGGTCGCGCTCGGCGCGCCGCTGCTGGCCGGCGGGCGCGGCGGGCTCGGCGTGTTCTTCACCCCTTCGGTCGGCTTTGTCTTCGGCTGGATCGCGGTGGCTTTCGTCGCCGGCTGGATCATGCAGGCGCTGCGCCGCGCGCCCGTTTTCCCCGCCGCGCTCATCGCCGCCGTGCTCGGCGGCATCGTGGTGATGTACGCCTTCGGCATTGCCGGCCTCGCGCTGGTCGGCGGGCTGTCGGTGCTTGACGCCACCAAGGCCTGCCTCGTCTTCATTCCCGGTGACGCCATCAAGGCGGTGCTGGTGGCGCTGATCGCCCAGACCGTGGCGCGCGGCATGCCGGAGGCGCTGCTCTCGCGCAACGCCTGAGGCGATGGCCGCCACCGTCGGCGCCAACCTTCCCGCCCTGGCGGCAGCAGCGCCCGCGCGCCCGGCGCTGGTCTGCGACGAGGAGCTGTGGAGCCGGGCCGACCTTGCCGGGCGGGTTAGCGGGATGGCGGCGCTTCTGGCGGCGCGCACCGCGCCGGGGGAGGGCGTGGCACTCGCCATGGGCAATGCGCCGGAGCTGGTGGCGGCGTTCCTCGCCTGCGCGGTGAGCGGCCGTCAGGCGCTGGTCTATGACCCCTCATGGCCCGCGCCTTACCGCGCCGCCATCGACGCCGCGCTGATCCCGGCGCTGACGCTGGAGACGCTGGGGGAAGTGCCGCCTGCCCCGTTCCCCCCGCCGCCGGCCCCGGATTCGGCATTCTATGTCGGCTTCACCTCCGGTTCCACCGGCCTGCCCAAGGGCTACCGGCGCGCGCATCGCTCCTGGATCGACAGTTTCACCGCCAGCGAGGTCGAGTTCGGACTTGGCGCGGACGACGTGGTGCTGGCACCGGGCGGGCTCGCGGCGTCGCTGCATCTCTATGGCGTGATCCACGCGCTGCATATCGGCGCGAGGGCGGTGATGATGCGCCAGTTCCACCCGCGCCGCGCCTTGCGGCTCATCGCCCGCCACGGCGTCACCGCGCTCTACGCCACGCCGACGCAGCTGCAGATGCTGGTGGAGGCGGGGGCGGGTGAGCGTTTCCCGACCCTGTGCCTGCTCATGGTCTCGGGCGCCAAATGGCGGGCGGAAACCCGGGCGGCCACACTGGCGCTGTTCCCCAACGCCGGCATTGCCGAGTTCTATGGCGCCTCGGAAACCAGCTTCATCACTATCGCCCATCCGGAGGAGACGGTGCCGCCGGGCTCTGTCGGCCGGGCCGCCCACGGCGTGGCCCTGCGCATCCGCGACGCGCAGGGCCACGACCTGACGGCGGGCGAGGCGGGGGCGATCTGGGTCGGCAGTTCCATGCTGTTTGACGAATATGCCTGTGGCAGCGCCCCGGAAACCCGGCGCGAAGGCGACTTCCTCACCATTGGCGACCATGGAAGGCTGGACGAAGCCGGCTTTCTCTATCTGCATGGGCGCGAGAAGCGCATGCTCGTCACCGCGGGGCTCAACGTCTATCCCGAGGAGGTGGAGGCGGTGCTCGCCAGTCTCGCCGGTATCGAGGAAGCCGCCGTGTTCGGCCTGCCGGACGATTTGCGCGGGGTCGAACTGGTGGCGGTGCTGCGCGGGAGCTTTGACGAGCCGGCCCTGCGCGCCGCCTGCCGCGCCCTGCTGCCGGCGGCGAAGATTCCGCGCCGTTTCCTCGCCCTTGAATCCTGGCCGCGCACGTCCGGCGGCAAGGCGAATCTGCGGGCGTTGGAGGCGTTCGCCGCCGAACGGACGAGGACCGGGAGGCAAGCGCGATGAAACCCGCCTTCATCCTTGCCGCCCGCCGCACGGCGGTGGCCCCGCGTGGCGGCGCCTTTCGCGCGGTGGAGGCGCACGACCTTGCCGCCCCGGTGCTCCGCGCCTGCCTTGATGAGATGTGCGTGGCACCGGGAGAGCTGGATTACGTCATTCTCGGCAATGCGCTGTCGGGCGGGGGCAATGTCGCCCGCCTCGCCGCGCTCGCCGCCGGCTTTTCCGACTATGTGCCGGCGCTGACCGTCGATACGCAATGCTGCTCCGGGCTCGACGCCATCCAGCTGGCCGCCTGCCTCGTGCAGTCGGGTGTGGCGCGTCTCGTGCTCGCCGGCGGGGTGGAGAGTTTCAGCCGCTCTCCTCTGCGCGCGGTGCGGCCGAAAGCGAAGGGCGAAGCGCCGGTGTTCTATGAACGCCCGCCCTTCACCCCCTGGCCGGCGCGCGATCCTGAGATGATCGAGGTGCTGGCTCGAGCGGCGCGCGGTTTAAGCCGCGAGCGGCAGGCGGCCTTCGCCATCGAGAGCCACGCCAAGGCGCTGGCGGCACGGGCGCGGCTGGAAGCGGAGATCGTGCCGGTGGCCGGCCTCTCCATCGACAGCTTCACCCGGGCGCTCACCCCGACCCTGTGCGCCCGCGCGCCGGTGCTGCATCGCGACGGCGAGAGCGAACTCGACGCGGCCGGCGTCGCGGTGGAAGCGGACGCCGCCGCCATGGTGCTGGTCGGCTCGGAGGGCTGGGCGGACCGACGCCGGCAGGGCGGCCGTCCGGTGGCCGAGGTGTTCTTCGCCCAATCCTTCGGGGCCGCCGCGGACAACCCGCCGGAGGCGCTGAACTACGCCCTGGCGCAAAGCTCCCGCGAAACCTGCGTCATGGATCTCGATCGCCTCGATCGCTACGGGCACATACTCGACTGGGCGCAGATTCCGGTAGTCGAACTGATGGAAGCCTCCGCCGGACAGGCGCTGACGAACTGCTGGCGCAACGGCCTCGATCCCGCCCGCGTCAATCGCGGCGGCGGGGCGCTGGCGCGCGGCCATCCCATCGGCGCCTCGGGGGCGATTCTGGCCGTGCGCCAGTTCCACGAACTGGAGCGGGAGGCGTCCGGCGCCCTCGGCCTCGCCGCCATCGCGGCGGCCGGCGGGCTCGCCAGCGTGCTCATGTTGCAGCGCCTCTAAACAGGCGTTTGCCGCGCCCGGCGTCCTTGTGCAGGATGCGGGACGAATCGTCCGCAGAAGACGAGAGCTTGATCCCCGGGAGAAGGGCCTCCGGCCGCATGAACGCGATCTCCTCACGCCAGCAGGACATTCTGGGGCTTGCGCGCGCCCAGGGACGGGTAAGCGTCGAGGACCTCGCCGGCCGTTTCGACGTCTCGCCCCAGACCATCCGCAAGGACCTGAACGACCTGTGCGTGCGCCGGCTGATGTCGCGGGTGCATGGCGGCGCCGTCGTCGCCTCCGGGGTCGAGAACCTCGCCTATGAGGCCCGCCGCGCCATGGCGCAGGGGGCCAAGCGCGCCATCGCCGAGGCGGCCGCCAGCATGGTGCCCAACCGTGCCTCGCTGTTCATCAATATCGGCACCACCACGGAAGAGGTCGCCCGCGCACTTTCCGACCACGAGGACCTGCTGGTCATCACCAACAACCTCAATGTAGCGACGCTGCTCTACCGCCATCCCCGCATCGAGCTGATCATGGCCGGCGGGCCGGTGCGCCATGCCGACGGGGCGGTGATCGGCTCGGCGGCGGTGGATTTCGTGCGCCAGTTCCGCGTCGACTACGCCGTCATCGGCGCCTCGGCGATCGAGGAGGACGGCACGCTGCTGGACTTCGATTACCGCGAGGTGCAGGTCGCCCGCGCCATTATCGACAATGCTCGCCAGATCATCCTGGTGGCCGATCGTTCCAAGCTGGAGCGCACGGCGCCGGTCCGCATTGGCTCGATGTCGGAGGTCGACACCTTCGTCACCGACACCGTATCCTCCCCCGAGCTGCGCCATGTGTGCCAGCGCGAGCAGGTGGAACTGATCGAGGTCGGTTCGCTTGACGAGGACGGGTTCTGAGAACCCTGCACTGCAACATGAGGCTGGCGGGAACGCGGGCGCCTCGGCCCTGAACGTGCCATCCGCCACCCCTGTCCTATCGACGCCGGAGGAGAGACGAATGGAACTGCGCCGCCTCGGACGCTCCGATATTCTCGTTCCGCCGCTGTGCATCGGCGGCAATGTGTTCGGCTGGACCGCCGACGAACCCACCTCGTTTCGCCTGCTCGATGCGCTGTTCGAGGCCGGCTTCTGCTTCATCGACACGGCGGACGTGTATTCGCGCTGGGTGGAAGGCCACACCGGCGGCGAATCCGAAGCCGTCATCGGCCGCTGGATGAAGGCGCGCGGCAATCGCGACCGCCTCGTCATCGCCACCAAGGTCGGCGCCGACATGGGGCAGGGCAAGGTCTCGCTGAAGCCGGACTATATCCGCAGCGCCGTCGAGGCGTCGCTGGCGCGGCTGCAGACCGACACGATCGACCTCTACCAGTCGCATTACGACGATCCGGACACGCCGTTCGAGGAGGTGCTGGGCGCTTATGACGAGCTGATCCGCGCCGGAAAGGTGCGGCTCATCGGCGCCTCCAACCTGTCCGCCCCCCGCCTGTTCGAGGCGCTCGCCGTCTCCACCCGCGAGAAGCTGCCGCGCTACGAGACGCTGCAGCCGGAATATAACCTCTACGCCCGCGCCGGCTATGAGGCCGATATCGAGGCGGTCTGCGCCGCCAGCGGCCTCGGTGTCATCCCCTATTTCTCGCTCGCCGCCGGCTTCCTCACCGGCAAGTACCGCAGCGCGGCGGATGCGGGCAAAAGCACGCGCGGTGCCTCGCTGGTGCAGAAATATCTGAACCCCCGGGGCGAGCGCATCCTCGCCGCGCTCGACGAGGTGGCGGCCGCCCGTGGCGCCACCCCGGCGCAGGTGGCATTGGCCTGGATCATCGCGCGCCCCAGCATCACCGCCCCCATCGCCAGCGCCTCGCGCCTCGAACAGGTCGGCGATCTCGTCGCCAGCGTGGACCTTGCGCTCACCGGCGCCGACATGGCGCGGCTCGACACCGCCAGCGCCGGGAAGGACTAAACCATGGCGACGCAGAGCCCGGCCGCTATCGCACGCTTTGTCGAGGCCGGCCGGGGCACCGCGCCGGCGGACCTCGTCATCAAAGGCGTCCAGTTGTTGGACGTCATATCAGGCGCCATCACGCGGACCGATATCGCCATGGTCGGGGACCGCATTGTCGGGACCTATGGCGAGTATGACGGCGCGCGGGAGATCGACGGCGCCGGGCTGTTCGCCGTGCCGGGCTTCATCGACACCCATCTTCATGTCGAATCCTCGCTGGTCACCCCACTGGAATTCGACCGCTGCGTGCTGCCGCACGGCGTAACCACGGCAATCTGCGACCCGCACGAAATCGCGAACGTGCTGGGCATGGAGGGCATCGCCTATTTCCAGCGCTGCGCCGAGCACACGATCATGGACCTGCGCGTCCAGCTTTCGTCCTGCGTGCCGGCGACCACTTTCGAGACCGCCGGCGCCGAACTGGCGGCGGCCGATCTCGCCCTGCTACGCGGCCATGCCAGCGGCATTGGCCTCGCCGAATTCATGAACTTTCCCGGCGTGCTGTTCGCCGACGAGGGGTGCCTGGCCAAGCTCTCGCTGTTCTCCGACGGGCATATTGACGGCCACGCGCCGCTGCTGCGCGGCCGCGACCTCAATGGCTACATCGCGGCCGGCATCCGCACCGAGCACGAGGCGACGGGGCTGGAGGAAGCGCGCGAGAAGCTGATGAAGGGCATGTCGGTCCTCATTCGCGAGGGCTCGGTGTCAAAAGACCTGCACGCGCTGATCCCGCTGATTTCCGCCGACACCTCGGCGTTTCTGGCCTTCTGCACCGATGACCGCAACCCGCTCGACATCGCTGAGGAAGGCCATCTCGACTACATGATACGCGAAGCCATCCGCCACGGTGCACCGCTGCACCATGTCTACCGGGTGGCGAGCTGGTCGGCGGCCAATGCCTTCGGCCTGCGGGATCGCGGCCTCATCGCCCCCGGAAGGCGGGCGGACATCGTGCTGGTCGATGATCTGGAGGCCTGCTCGGTGCGCCAGGTTATCTCCGCCGGCCGGCTGGTGACGCCGGAACTGTTTGCTGCGCGCGGCAGCGTCGCGCCGGTCGGTCTCGACTCGGTGAAGGCCAACAAGATCACGGCGGAAGACTTCGCCATCCCCGCGACGGAGAGCGCCACGCGCGTCATCGGCGTCGTGCCGGGGCGCATCATCACCGAGGATGTACGGCTCGATTTGCCCGTGGTCGACGGCGCGAAGCAGGTCGACCTCGAACAGGACGCGGTAAAGGTCTGCGTCGTCGAGCGGCATGGCCGCAACGGCAATATCGGCCGCGGCTTCGTCCACGGTTTCGGCATGAAGCGCGGCGCCATCGCCTCCTCGGTCGGGCATGACAGCCACAACATCACCGTGGTCGGTGTCGATGAGGCCGACATGGCGCTGGCGGTGAACCGGCTTATTGACCTGCGCGGCGGCTTCGCGGTGGCGCAGGGCGGCGTTGTCACCGCCGAGCTTGCCCTGCCGGTGGCGGGGCTGATGGCGGATACACCGTTCGAGGACGTGCATGACGCGCTGATCCCGCTGCGCGCCGCCGCCAAGGCGCTGGGCGTGGTGCTGGCCGAGCCGTTCCTGCAGGTCGCATTCCTGCCGCTGCCGGTGATCCCGCATCTCAAGATCACCGATTTCGGCATGTTCGATGTCAACGCCTTCGCCCTGCTGGAAGAGCCGCCGCCCCCCGCCGGCAATGGCTGAGGCGGCCGCCTCGCATTCCGTTATCCCGGAAGGTCCGCAGGACCGATCCGGGATCACGTGAAGCTGACGAGCGGGGAACGATCCCGGCTCTGCGCTGCGCTTCGGCCGGGATGACGATGGCGGAAAGGCGTTCGCCGCTTGTCCCCCGCACGGTACCGCCCGCAGCCCCTCCCGCCAGGCGGCTCGATCTGCTAGACCTGCGCACCCCGTTCGAGATCCCCCGCCGATGGCCCGCCTGCGCTCAACCGTCTTCCTCGTGCTGCTCGTCCTGTGGACGCTGCTGCTCGCCGTGAGCATCCCCTATTTTGCGTTGCGCGACCGGCCGCCGCTGACCCGACGCTTCTCGCGCTTCTGGGCCGGCGGGGTGATGGCGATATTGCGCCTCGTCGGGCTCGCCTACCGCACGGTCGGCGAAGCGAACCGGCCGCCCGAGCCGGCGCTCTATGTCGGCAACCACCAGTCCGCCTTCGAGACCATCGCCGCCGCCGTGCTGATCCCCGATGTCGCCATCGTGCTGAAGGAAGAGCTGTACCGCATCCCGGTGTTCGGCTGGTTCCTGCGGCGCTCGCCGATGATCGCCATCGACCGCGCCGGCGGCGCCTCCTCGGTGAAGAAGATGTTCCGCGAGGGGCGAGAGGCGAGCGAGGCCGGCCGCAACCTGCTCATCTTCCCCGAGGGCACCCGCCGCGCGGTGGACGAGCGGGCCGAGTTCCATCGCGGCGTGTTGCTGCTCTACAAGGCGCTGAACCTGCCCGTGGTGCCGGTCGTGAACAATGCCGGGCTGTTCTGGCCGGCGCGCAGCTTCGCCATCCGGCCCGGCACCATCACCGTCTCCTACCTGCCGCCCATTCCGCCCGGCCTGCCGGATCGCGAGTTCATGGCCAGGCTCACCGAGGCGATCTATGCGGAGCGCGACCGGCTGGTGGCGCAGGAAGGGACGACGACATGAGCGAGGCGGGCATCGTTATCGTCGGCGCCGGGCAGGGCGGCTTTCAGGCCGCCGCCTCGCTGCGCGACTCCGGCTATGAGGGGCGGCTGGTGCTGGTCGGCGACGAGCCGGGCCTGCCCTATCAGCGCCCCCCGCTCTCCAAGGCCTACATGAAGGGCGAGGCCGGCATCGAGCAGATCGAGCTGCGCGCGGCCGCCTTCTATGCCGACCACCGCATCGAACTTATCAACGCCCGCGCCACCGCCATCGACCGTCCCGGCAAGCGCCTGCTGCTGGAGGGCGGCGAGAGCCTGCCCTACGCCCATCTCATCCTCGCCACCGGCGCCCGCAACCGGCCGCTGCCGGTGCCGGGCCACGACCTCGCCGGCGTGTTCTACCTGCGCACCCTCGCCGATGCCGACGCGCTCAAGGGCAAGCTCGACGTCGCCCGCCGCGTGGTGGTGATCGGCGCCGGCTTCATCGGGCTGGAATTCGCCGCCGTCGCCCGTGCGCTGGGCCATGAGGTTGTGGTGCTGGAAGGGGCGAGCCGCGTGCTGGCCCGCGCAGTCTCGCCGGACATGTCCGCCTTCTTCGCGGACGCTCATGCGGCCATGGGCACGAAACTCGTGCTCGGCGCCGGCGTCATCGGGCTTCGGGGTGAGGCGGGTCATGTCACCGGCGTCGAAACCGGCGACGGCACGGTCCACCCCGCCGATTTCGTGCTGGTCGGCATCGGCGTGGTGCCGAATGTGGAACTCGCCGCCGGGGCGGGGCTAGAGGTGGCGAACGGCATCGTCGTCGACGCGCATCTGGCCACCAGCGACCCGGCGATCTCGGCGCTGGGCGACGCGGTGGCCTATCCCAGCCGCTTTGCCGGGGCACATGTGCGGCTCGAATCGGTGCAGAACGCCGCCGACCAGGCCCGCAGCCTCGCCCATCGGCTCACCGGCAAGGTGGCGCCGACGGGAGAACCCTTGCCCTTCGAGGCCGTGCCGTGGTTCTGGAGCGACCAGGCCGATCTCAAGCTGCAGATGGTCGGCCTTGCCGCACCGACCGATATCGCGGTGCTGCGCGGCGATCCCGCCTCGCGGCGCTTTTCGGTGTTCCGCTTCCGCGACGGCGTGCTCACCGCCATCGAGAGCGTGAACCGCGGCGCCGACCACATGCTCGGCCGCCGCCTCCTCGCCGGAACCCCGACGCTCACCCCCGAACAGGCGGGCAATGAGGGGTTCGAGCTGAAGAGCCTGCTGGCAAAATAGACTCCGGTGGCGTGGCTGGCGTGCTTGGCCACGGAATCGCCAGCTAGGCGGGGCGAAAGCGGGCGACTACACTCGCCGGGGGCCTTTCCCCCCGGAACTTCCGATGGCCTTTTCGCTGCGCCAGCTTCAGTATCTCGTCGCGGTGGCGGAAAACGGTTCCGTCTCCTCGGCCGCGCACACGCTGTCGATCTCGCAGTCGACCGTGACCGAAGCCTTGCGCGAACTGGAGCTGGACCTCGGCTTCAAGCTGCTGGAGCGCCATGCGCGCGGCGTCGACCTCACCCTCAAGGGCCACCATTTCCTGCGCCACGCGCGAAAAATCCTCGGCGACGTCGCCGATGCGCGGCGCGCGCTGGCGGGGCCGGAGACGGCGGCGCTGACGGGGCGGCTGGCGGTCGGGGTGACGCCTCTGGTCGCCGGCTACATCTACTCCGACCTCATCGCCCGCTTCCGCCGTGCCTTTCCCGGCGTCGCGGTGGAGGCGGTGGAGGATGCCGGCGACTATCTCGAACACCTGCTGGTCGGCGGCGAACTGGATGTTGCCGTCATGGTGCTGCCACCCGGCCGGCAGTCGGCCGCGCTGCAGACGCAGGCGGTGGAGGTCTCGCCCTATCGGGTGTGGATGCCGCTCGGCCATCCGGCGCTGGTGGAGGAGCGGGTGAGCCTGCGCGATCTCGCAGAGGAGCCTCATGTGCTTCTTACCATTGACGAAATCGCCGAGGCGTCGGAAATCGTCTGGCGCCGGCTCGGCATCCGCCCGCCGGTGGCGTTCCGCACCCGCTCGGTGGAAGCGGTGCGCTCGCTGGTGGCGACGGGGGCGGGCGTGGCGGTGCTGCCGGACCTCACCTACCGGCCCTGGTCGCTGGAAGGCGACAAGATCGAGGCCCGCACGCTGATCGACAATGTGCCGGCGGTGGAGGTGGCGACCGCCTGGCGGCGTGGCTCGCCGCTGTCGCCCGCCGCCGCCGGCTTCGTGTCCATCGCCGTCACCCGGCATGGCGGGCGGGGAAGGTAGGATTTCGGGCGCCCTGTTTGCCATCCCCCACTACCCGCCCTCATCCCCGGGCGTGACCCGGGGACCCAGGCTTGCCGTTCACGCCCGGCCAAAATCTGTGTGGCCGGGTCAGGCCCGGCCATGAGGGCACGAACGGAGTTAGCCGCCGACATTCGCCTAATCCGTACTCATCGACTTTTCCGATATCTGCCTTCTGTTCTTTGGTGTGGTGCCCGGCGCGGCGCGGCGGCACACTCGCTTCAAGGGGCGGCCAGCGCCCGCAGAACAGAGGGACAGACCATGCCGCACATCTCCCGGCCGACCATCGCCCGTTATCTGCATCTGCCGGCGCTCGCCGCCAGTGTCTCTCTCGCGCTAAGCCCTGTTTTTGCTGCGGAAATGACGTCGGTCGGCAAGGGCGAAGGGAAGGTCGATATCGTCGCCTGGGCCGGCTATATCGAGCGGGGCGACACTGACAAGGCGTATGACTGGGTCACGGCTTTCGAGACCAAGACCGGCTGCAAGGTCAATGTGAAGACCGCTGGCACCTCGGACGAGATGGTCGCGCTGATGAATGAGGGCGGCTTTGACCTCGTCACCGCCTCGGGCGACGCCTCGCTCCGCCTCATCGCCGGCAAGAAGGTCGCCCCCGTCAACACCAAGCTGATCCCGAGCTGGGGCACGGTGGACCCCCGCCTGCAGGACGCGCCGTGGCACACGGTGAACGGCGTGCACTACGGCACGCCCTACCAGTGGGGCTCCAACGTGTTGATGTACAACACGGAAGCGTTCAAGGGCGCGGCGCCCAAGAGCTGGAACGTGGTGTTCGAGGAGCAGACCCTGCCGGACGGCAAGTCCAACAAGGGCCGCATCCAGGCCTTTGACGGGCCGATCTACATCGCCGACGCCGCGCTCTATCTGATGACCCATAAACCTGAGCTCGGCATCAAGGACCCCTATGAACTGACCGAGGCGCAGTACAAGGCGGCGCTCGATCTGCTTCGCCAGCAGCGCAAGATCGTGCAGCGCTACTGGCACGACGCGATGATCCAGATCGACGACTTCACCAATGAGGGCGTCGTTGCCTCGTCTTCCTGGCCGTTCCAGGTCAACCTTCTGAAAAGCCAGAAGAAGCCGATCGCCTCCACCATTCCGAGCGAAGGGGCGACCGGCTGGGCCGACACCACCATGATGCACGCCGACGCCGCCCACCCCAACTGCGCCTATATGTGGATGGAGCATTCGCTCTCGCCCAAGGTGCAGGGCGATCTCGCCGCCTGGTTCGGCTCGGTGCCCGCCGTCCCCGCTGCCTGCAAGGGCAATGAGTTGCTGGGTGCGGAAGGCTGCACGACCAACGGCATGGAAGAGTTCGAGCGCATCCATTTCTGGCGCACGCCGGTCGCCAAATGCGCCACCCAGGCGGAAGGCTGCATTCCCTATTACCGCTGGGTGTCGGACTACATCGCCGTCCTCGGCGGGCGGTAGGGTTCGATACAACCGACGTCATCCTGAGGTGCCCGGGCGTACGCCCGGGCTTTGAGGGGTGTCCATTGAGATCGGTAGCTCGGCATCCTTTGAGGCTCGCTTCGTTCGCACCTCAGGATGACGTGGCGCGCGCACACGGGTCTTCCTTATGCACGTTCACGCCGCCCCCATCGCCACGCCTGCCGTCCGATTTGCCGGTGTCGTCAGGCATTTCGGCACGGTGCGGGCGGTGGACGGCGTTGATCTCTCCATCGCACCGGGCGAGTTCTTCGCCATGCTCGGCCCGTCCGGCTCGGGCAAGACGACCTGCCTGCGCCTCATCGCCGGCTTCGAGCAGCCCGATGCCGGCCATATCGAGATTTTCGGCGAGACGGTGGAAGGCCTGCCGCCCTATCGCCGGGCGGTGAACACCGTGTTCCAGGATTACGCGCTGTTCCCGCACCTTTCGGTCGGCGAGAATGTCGCCTATGGGCTGCGGGTGCGGGGTATCGGCAGAACCGATCGCGACCGGATGGCGCGCGATGCGCTGGCCATGGTGAAGCTCGCCGGCATGGAGGCGCGCCGCCCGGCGCAGCTTTCCGGCGGCCAGCGCCAGCGCGTGGCGCTTGCCCGGGCGCTGGTGGTGCGTCCCAAGGTGCTGCTGCTGGACGAGCCGCTCGGCGCGCTCGACCTCAAGCTGCGCGAGGAAATGCAGAGCGAGTTGAAGGGGCTGCAGCGGGCGCTCGGCCTCACCTTCGTGTTTGTCACCCATGACCAAAGCGAGGCGCTCTCCATGGCCGACCGCGTCGCCGTGTTCAACGAGGGGCGGATCGTGCAGGTCGGGCCGCCGGAAGAGGTTTATGAGCGGCCGGCGACGCGCTTCGTCGCCCGCTTCGTCGGCTCGGCCAATGTGCTTGAGGCGTCGCAGGCACAGGCGCTGGGCGGCCCGGCCCGACCTTCCAGCCTGCGGCCGGAGAAGATCGCGCTGCTCGCCCCCGGCGCGCCGGCGCCGGAAGGGGCGAGCCTCATCGAGGCCCGCGTCACAGAGGTGTCCTATCAGGGCCCTGTGCGCCGCGTCAGCGTGCTGAGCGCCGACGGGCTGGCCCTCACCGCCGCCATTCCCGCCGCTGCGGCGGGCGTGATGGCGGGGGCCAGCGTCCGGCTGGCCGTGCCGGCGGGTGCGGTACGGGCGATGGAGGGCGAGGAATGAGCCTTGCCACGCTCGATCTTCCCGCCCCGCGCGAGGGCCTGCTGCGCCGGCTCTCCGACATTCTGGTGCGCCGGGCGCGGCTGCTCACGCTGCTGCTGCTCGTGCCGCCACTGCTGTGGCTGGGGCTGGTTTATCTCGGCAGCCTGTTCGTCTTCCTCGGCCAGTCGATTTTCTCGATCGACGAGTTCTCCGGCACCATCGTGCGCGAGCCGACCACGGCGACGCTGCTCGAACTGTTCCGCCCGGCCAATTTCGACATCGTGCTGCGCACGGTCGGCATCGCAAGCGCCGTCACGCTGCTCTGCGCGGTCATCGCCTTTCCCATCGCCTACTACGCGGCGCGGTATGCCGGGCCGAAAGTGAAGGCGGCGTTCTATCTCGCGGTGATGATGCCGCTGTGGTCGAGCTATCTGGTCAAGGTCTATGGCTGGAAGCTTCTGCTCGCCAGGGAGGGCGCCATTGGCTGGCTCGCCGGCAAGCTGGGGCTTGGCGGCGCGCTGGAGGCGTGGCTGGCGCTGCCGCTGGTGGGCGGGCCGTCGCTGTCGGTCAGCTATACCGGCATGGTGCTGACCTTCACCTATCTCTGGCTGCCGTTCATGATCCTCCCCGTCCAGGCGGCGCTGGAGCGGGTGCCGCCGCATCTGATCGAGGCGGCCGGCGATCTCGGGGCCGCGCCGGGCCTTGTCTTCCGCACCGTTATCCTGCCGCTGGCAATGCCGGGCGTGGTGGCGGGGGGGATCTTCACCTTCTCGCTGACGCTGGGCGACTACATCGTGCCGCAGATCATCGGCACCTCGGCGCTGGTGCTGGGGCAGGCGGTGTACACGCTGCAGGGCACGGCCGGGAACATCCCGCTCGCCGCCGCCTTCTCGCTGGTGCCGATCCTCGTCATGGCAGTGTTCCTGACGCTCGCCAAGCGCACGGGGGCATTCGATGCGCTGTGAGGGTTTCGGAGACAGGGTCTTTGCTGGGTCCCGGATCAGCGCCGCGCCACGCGCGGCTTGTCCGGGAAACGGAACGTCGCTCGTGTCCCGGGCAAGCGACACCGCAGATGGAGCACCGATCCGGGACCCAGGAAAAACTCTCCCGGCCTCATTGCCTCGGTTCAGCGGGAGCGCCACCCCATGACCCGCGCCCCGCTCTCGCTCAAGATCGCCGCCATTGGCGGGCTTGCCTTCCTGCACATCCCGCTGCTGTTCATCCTGCTCTACTGCTTCACCACGGAAGAGAAGAGCTACGCCTTTCCCCCGCCCGGCTTCACGCTGAAATGGTTCGGCGTGGTGTGGGGGCGGGCCGATATCTGGGCGGCGGTCGGACTGTCGCTGAAGGTGGCAAGCATCGCCACCGTGCTGGCGCTGATCCTCGGCACGCTGGCAGCGGGAGCGCTGGCGCGGGCGCGGTTCTTCGGCCGCGAGCCGATTTCGTTGCTGTTCGTGCTGCCCATCGCCCTGCCGGGCATCGTCACCGGCATCGCCCTGCGCCAGGCGTTCGGGCTGATGGAGATACCGTTCTCGCTCTGGACCATCGTGCTCGGCCACGCGACCTTCTGCATCGTCGTCGTCTACAACAACGCGGTCGCCCGGCTGAGAAGGCTCTCTCCCTCGCTCATCGAAGCATCGATGGATCTCGGCGCGGATGCGTTCCAGACCTTCCGGCTGGTGATCCTGCCCAATATCGGCACGGCGCTGCTGGCCGGCGGCATGCTCGCCTTCGCGCTGAGCTTCGACGAGGTCATCGTCACCACCTTTACCGCCGGCCAGCAATCGACATTGCCGATATGGATGCTGTCCGAACTCATTCGCCCGCGCCAGCGGCCCGTCACCAACGTGGTCGCCGTGCTCGTGATCCTTGTGACTTTCCTGCCCATCCTCGCCGCCTATTACCTCACCCGCCACGGCGAGGCGGTGGCCGGCTCGGGAAAATAGGAGACGCCCCATGACTGCCCTTTCCGATACCGACATGCTGATTGGCTCCGCCTTCGTCGCCGGCACGGAAACGCCGGAAACGGTGCTGAACCCGAAGACCGAGGAAACGCTGATCGACCTGCCGGAGGCCTCGCCGGACCAGATCGACGCGGCGGTGAACGCCGCCGACAAGGCGTTTCGCACCTGGTCGCGCACCACGCCGGCCGAGCGTTCCTACATGTTGCTGAAGCTGGCGGACCGCATCGAGGCCGAAGCGGAATCCTTCGCCACGCTGGAGGCGCTGAACTGCGGCAAGCCACGCCATGCGGTGCTCAACGACGAACTGCCCGGCGTGGTCGACTGTTTCCGCTTCTTCGCCGGCGCGGCGCGCACCCAGCATGGCATGGTTGCCGGCGAGTACATGGCCGGCCACACCTCGATGATCCGCCGCGATCCGATCGGTGTCGTCGCCTCGATCGCGCCGTGGAACTACCCGTTGATGATGGCGGCGTGGAAGCTCGCCCCGGCACTGGCGGGCGGCAACACGGTGGTCATCAAGCCCTCCGAGCAGACGCCGCTGACCCTGCTAAAGCTGGCGAAGATCATCGCCGACATCTTTCCGGAGGGCGTGGTCAATGTGGTCGTCGGGCGCGGCGAGAGCGTCGGCAATGCGCTGATCAATCATCCCAAGGTGGCGATGGTCTCGCTCACCGGCGACATCGCCACCGGCAAGAAGGTGCTGACGGCGGCCGCGAGGACGGTGAAGCGCACCCATCTCGAACTCGGTGGCAAGGCGCCGGTCCTCGTGTTCGACGATGCCGACATCGACGCCGTGGTCGAAGGGGTCAAGGTCTTCGGCTACTACAATGCCGGGCAGGACTGCACCGCAGCCTGCCGCATCTATGCCGGCGCAAAGGTCTACGAGAAACTGGTGGCGGACCTCGCTTCCGCTGTGTCAGGGCTCAAATTTGGGCAGGCAGATGACGGCGAGAACGACATCGGCCCGCTCATCTCCGCCCGCCAGCGCGCCCGCGTCGCCTCCTTCGTGGAGCGTGCGTCCGAGCTCAATCACATCGAGATCGCCACCGGCGGCAAGGTTGCGGGGGGATCCGGCACGGGCAAGGGCTTCTTCTACGAGCCGACCGTGGTGGCCGGAGCCCTGCAATCCGACGAGATCGTCCGTCGCGAGGTGTTCGGGCCCGTCGTCTCGGTCACGCGCTTCACGGATGTGGACGAGGCCGTGGGCTGGGCCAATGACAGCGATTATGGCCTCGCGTCCTCGGTATGGACGCGGGATATCGGGCGCGGCATGGCCACCGCTTCGCGCCTGCAATATGGCTGCACCTGGGTGAACTGCCATTTCATGCTGGTGAGCGAGATGCCCCATGGCGGGCTGAAACAGTCCGGCTATGGCAAGGATCTCAGCGCCTATGCACTGGAAGATTATACCGTCGTGCGCCATGTGATGGTGAAGAATGCCTGATTTGCCGCGACTTTGCGGGAAGGGCCGGGGTGAGGCGGCCGGGTAGTCGGCACCTTCCCCAGGATGGAGTATGATGATCCGGCGGCCTCGCGAAAGTGATCGCCGCGGCGCGATGTGACACATAATTAAGTTGGAACTTTTCCTCTAATCTGTTGTGTCGCAGCATGGATTTTCGTGCTTTCCGACACAGTCTGATGGGGGTCTGATGCGACGTGGAACCGGCTTGCTGCTGACGATTGCCGTTCTTGCGGGAGCCTTCTGGCTTGCCCATGAGCAAGGCTGGGTCGAGACAGAGGCTCTGTTCGGCGGTCGCAGTCAGGCAAATGCGGCGGCGCAGCCGACGACGCCTCGGGCGATTCCTGTCGAGGTGGCCCCGGCCCGCGCCGCCTCGGTGACGACCGACATCTCGTCGATCGGCTCCCTGCAGTCCGACGAATCGGTGCAGGTCGCGTCGGAAGTGTCGGGACGCATACAGGAAATCCTCTTCAAGGAAGGCCAGCACGTGAAGGCCGGCGCCGTGCTGGTGCAACTCGACGCGGCGCTGGTGAAGGCGTCGCTCGATGAGACCGAAGCGCGGCTGCAGCTTGCCGAGGCCAATTACGACCGTGCCCAGCGACTGCAGAAGACGGGATCGGGCACGGCCCGCGCCCTGGACGAAGCGCAGGCGGAGCTGAACACGGCGCGTGCCTTGCTGAACTCCCAGCGGGTGCAGATCGCCAAGCATACCATCACCGCGCCGTTCGACGGGGTGGTGGGCCTGCGCACGGTTTCAAACGGCGCCTATATCGCGGTCGGCACCGAACTGGTTAATCTCGAAAAGATCGACACGCTGAAGCTGGACTTCAAGGTGCCTGAGACGCAGCTCTCCAGCATCGCCGAGAACCAGACCGTGACCATCACGCTGGACGCGCTGCCCGGTCGTTCGTTCACCGGCACGATCTACGCCATCGATCCCATGGTCGACATCAATGGCCGCTCGCTGAGCGTGCGCGCGCGGCTCGACAACAAGGACCTCGTGCTGCGCCCGGGCCTATTCGCGCGCGTGCTGGTGCAGGGAAGCCAGGCGCGTGACGCCGTCTTCGTGCCCGAGAGCGCCATCGTGCCGCGCGGGCAGGAGCGGCTGGTCTGGCAGATCGTCGACGGAAAGGCGGAGCAACTCAAGGTTCAACTCGGCCCGCGCGCCAAGGGCGAAGTCGAGGTGAAGGGCGTTGCCCCCGGGGCTTCCATCGTCGTGGCCGGGCAGGGGCGTCTTCAGGCGGGAGTCGTCGTGGAGGTCGTCGCCCCGCCGCCGGCGCCGCAGGGCTAAGGCCGCGTTATGGGCATCTCTGAACTTTGCGTCCGCCGCCCAGTCTTCGCGACCGTGCTCAGCCTGCTGCTGATCCTGATCGGCATCGTTTCCTACGACCGTTTGACGGTTCGGGAATACCCCAATATCGACGAGCCGACCGTTTCCGTGGTCACGGCCTATCCCGGCGCGTCGGCAAGCATCGTCGAGAGCCAGGTCACGCAGGTGCTGGAAGGCTCGATTGCCGGCATTGAGGGCATCGACGTGCTGGAATCGACCAGCCGTTCGGAATCGAGCCGCATCACCGTGCGTTTTCGGCTGGAGATCGACCCGGACGTGGCGGCCAGCGACGTGCGCGACCGCGTCAGCCGCGTGCGCCAGCGCCTCCCCGACGAGATTGACGAGCCCGTCATTTCCAAGGTCGAGGCGGACGCCCAGCCCGTGCTGTTCGTGGTCTTCCGTTCCGACCATATGTCGGGGCTGGAACTGTCGGATTATATCGACCGCTATGTCGTCGACCGCTTCAAGAACATCAGCGGTGTCGCCGATGTGCAGATTTATGGCGAGCGGCGCTATGCCATGCGGATCTGGATCGACCGCGAGCGCCTCGCCGCCTACAATCTCACTGTTCAGGACGTGGAAGACGCGCTCAGCGCGCAGAACGTCGAGATTCCGTCCGGCCGCATCGAGAGCGTCGACCGCGAATTTACCGTGCTCTCGCGCACCGCGCTGACCACGGTCGATCAGTTCAACCAGATCGTCGTCAAACGGGCCGATGGCGCGCAGGTGCACCTCAGCGACGTTGCCCGCGTCGAGCTCGGGGCCGCCGACGAACGGCGGGCAAGCCGCTTCAACGGCGGTGCCGCGATCTTCATCGGCGTGATCAAGCAGGCGGTGGCCAACCCGCTCGACGTGTCGGCCGGGGCTCGTGCCGTGTTGCCGGCGGTCAATGAGAGCCTGCCGGAAGGGATGACCGCCACCATCGGCAACGACAACGCGGTGTTCATCGACCGCTCGATCGAAGCCGTGTTTCACACCATCTTCGAGGCGGTGATCCTCGTGGTGCTGGTGATCGTCGTCTTCCTGCGCTCGTTCCGGGCCGCGATCATCCCGATCGTCACCATCCCGATCTCGCTGATCACCACCTTTGCCATCATGTATGCGCTGGGCTTCAGCGTGAACACGCTGACGCTGCTGGCCTTCGTGCTCGCCATCGGCATGGTGGTGGACGACGCCATCGTCGTGCTGGAAAACATCTTCCGCCACATCGAACATGGCATGAAGCCGATCCCGGCCGCGATCAAGGGTGCGCGCGAGATCGGTTTCGCCGTCATCGCCATGACCATGACGCTGGCCGCCGTCTACGCGCCAGTCGCCTTCGCGCCTGGCCGTACCGGCCGGCTGTTCCTGGAATTCGCGCTGACGCTTGCCGGTGCCGTCATCATCTCGGGTTTCGTGGCGCTGACGCTGACCCCGATGATGTGCTCCCGCCTGCTCAAGCACGAGGCCAAGCCGGGCCGTGTCTCGGCTTTCATCGAAGGGCGGCTGCGGGCCATGGAGAGCGGCTATCGCCGCCTGCTTGGCACAACCCTCAAGATACGGCCCCTGATCCTTCTGTTCGCGCTGATGGTGGCCGGCGCCAGCGCCTTGTTCCTCACCGTATTGCCGTCCGAACTGTCGCCGATCGAAGACCGTGGCGTGATCCGGGTCACGGGCAGCGGGCCGGAGGGCTCAACCCTCGCCTATACGACGCGCTACACCAACCAGATCGACCAGATCGTCTCGAAGGAGCCGGAGGTCGACAGCGTCCTCATCATCAACGGCTTTCCCGAGGTGCATCGCTTCCTCGTGATCGGCCGGCTGAAGGACTGGGACGAACGCGACGTGCGCCAGCAGGAACTCGTGGCCAAGCTGACGCCCGAACTGCGGCGCATCGCCGGCATCAATGCCTATGCCAACAACCCGCCTTCCCTCGGCGCGTCCAATAATTCGCGGCCGATCGAGTTCGTCATCCAGACGTCGAGCACCTATGAGCAGCTCGACGACTATGTGAACCGCTTCCTGGAGCGCGTTCGCGACTATCCCGGCCTTGTCAGTATTGATAGCGACCTGAAGCTGAACAAGCCGGAGATTTCGGTCGCGGTGGATCGCGCCAAGGCGGCGGATCTCGGCATCGACATCGCGGTGCTGGGTCGCACGCTGGAGAGCCTGCTTGGCGGGCGGCAGGTGACGCGCTTCGAGGTGGGGGGCGAGCAATACGACGTCTATGTCCAGCTCGACGCCAGCGACCGTTCCACGCCCGCGACCCTCGATACGATCTATCTGCGGTCGGTGAGCGGGGAGATGGTGCAACTCTCCAACCTCGTCACCGTGCGCGAGAGCGTGGCGCCGCAGGAGCTGAAGCGCTTCAACCAGCTGCGTTCCGCAACCATCTCCGGCAATCTGGCGCCGGGCTTCTCGCAGGGGGAGGCATTGAACTTCCTCGACCAAACCGCCCGCGAGGTGCTGCCGCAGACCGTGCAGACCGATGTCGCCGGCCAGAGCCGCGAATTCCGCGCCGCCGGGCAGAGCCTCGTGGTGGTGTTCCTGCTGGCGCTGGGGTTCATCTATCTCGTGCTCGCGGCGCAGTTCGAGAGCTTCCGCGATCCGGTCATCATCATGCTCACCGTTCCCCTGTCGATGACCGGCGCGCTGGCGGCGCTGTATTTCACGGGCGGATCGCTCAATGTCTATTCGCAGATCGGGCTGGTGACGCTGGTTGGCCTGATCACCAAGCACGGCATCCTGATCGTCGAATTTGCCAACCAGCAGCAGGAGGAAGGGCTCGACCGCCGGGCCTCGGTCATCGAGGCGGCCGTGCTGCGCCTGCGGCCCATCCTGATGACCACGGGCGCCATGGTGCTGGGTGCCCTTCCGCTGGCGCTTGCGAGCGGTGCCGGCGCCGAAAGCCGGGCGCAGATCGGCTGGGTCATCGTCGGCGGCATGACGCTCGGCACGCTGCTCACCCTATTCGTGGTGCCGGTGGTCTATTCCTTCATCGGGCGTGTCCATCACACGTCCCATGCCGAGGTCGCTCCGGGCGTCGCGCACACGCCGGCCGAATAGCCGGTGTCGCGCGTCGCCTCACGCGGGAGCCCCTACTTGATCGCCCAGAAGTGCAGGCACTCCTCGCACATCTCGTCGTCCGTGCAGTAAGGGCAACTATATTCATAAGGGTCGGTCAGCCAGCGCCAAAGCCGAATGATGAACGTCAGCATGTAAGCTTCTCACCGCGATGACGATTTGTTGTATGTACATTCGCGGTGCAATTGGCTGGGAGTATGGTGGCAGTGTTTCCAGTGTCTACGATAATATGTCTGAATATTACTGTCGAGAGTTGGTCAATGACGTGACCGGATCAAGGCGGGAGGCGTTGCGCGCCGGCAGGAACCCGAACGCCACGCCGATGAGGCTGGAGCAGGCAAAGGCGACGAGGATCGACCCGGTCGAATAGACGAGGGCGAAGTTCGAGCCCAGCAGCGCGAACACCGCTCCGAAGGCCAGCGCCAGCCCGACCCCGGTCGCTCCGCCGAGCAGGCAGACCATCACCGCCTCGGTGAGGAATTGCTGCAGGATGTTGCTGCGCCGGGCGCCGACCGCCATCCGCACGCCGATCTCGCCGACGCGCTCGGACACCGACACCAGCATGATGTTCATCACCCCGATGCCGCCGACCACCAGCGAGATGACGGCGATGGCGGCGATCAGCATGGTCATCGTCTGGGTCGTCGAGGTGATGGTGCGGCGGATGTCGTCGGTGTTGAGGATGAAGAAGTCCTTGCTGCCGTGGCGCTGGATGAGAAACCGCGTCACCTCCTGCTCGGCATAGGCGCTGTCGACGTCGTCATTGATCTTCAGGGTAATGGAGCGCAGCGCTGTGGAGCCGAGGATGCGCGCCTGCACCGTCGTGTAGGGCAGGTACAGCGAGAGGTTCTGGCTCGACCCGAACCCGCCCAGCTGCGGCTCGGTGACGCCGACCACACGGGCCGGCACCGTGCCGATCAGCACCACGGCACCCACCGGCTCCACGCCCGTCTCGTCGAACAGCGCCTTGCGCGTGTTGGCGTCGATGACGACGTCTAGCGACCGGGAGGTGACGCCCGCCGCGTCGAAGAATCGCCCGCGCGCCAGCCTGGTGCCCTTGGCGGCAAAATAGTGCTCGCTCACCCCGTTCACCAGGGCGTTCGCCTCCTTGCCGCCGAAGCGCACCGTGCTCTGGGTCGAGACGGTTGGGGTGGCGGCGGCGATATAGGGCTGGCGGGCTAGCTGCTCGGCATCGGCCACCACCAGCGTGGTGATCCTCCCGGAGCGCGTATCGCCATAGTCCTTGCCGGCGAAGATCTCGATCGTGTTGGTACCGAGCCCGCTGATATTGGCGAGCACCTTCTGCCGCGAGCCCTCGCCCAGTGCCACCACGCACACCACCGAGGCGATGCCGATGACGATGCCGAGCATGGTGAGGCCGGTGCGCAGGCGATGCGCGTTCATCGAGGTCAGCGCCATGCGGAAGGCCTCGCCGAACTGGTCGAGCCGCTGGCGCCAGCCGGAGCGCGGGGCCGGCATGCCATCGCTACGCGGCGGCGCGGTGGGCGCGGGTGCGGTGCGGCGGTCGCCGATGATGCGGCCGTCCTCGATCTCGATGATCCGCCGGGCCCGCGCCGCCACGTTCATGTCGTGGGTGACGATGATCACCGTGCGGCCTTCGGCGTTGAGCTCGGCGAGGATCTTCAGCACCTCCTCGCCGCTCTGGCGGTCGAGCGCGCCGGTGGGCTCGTCGGCGAGGATCACCTCGGCATCGTTCATCAGCGCCCGGGCGATGGAAACCCGCTGCTGCTGGCCGCCGGACAGCTGGCCAGGCCGGTGGCCGAGCCGCGCCGCCATGCCGAGCCGGCCGAGCAGGGCGGCCGCGCGGGCCCGGCGCACGTCGTGGGGGAGGCCGGCATAGATCGCCGGCATCTCCACATTGCCCAGTGCGGTCAGATCGGCCAGCAGATTGTAGCGCTGGAACACGAAGCCAAAATGCGCGCGCCGCAGCCCTGCCAGCTCATCGGCCGAGAGCCGCGCGACATCGCGGCCCGCGATGCGGTAGCGCCCCCCGCTGGGCCGGTCGAGGCAGCCCAGAATGTTCATCAGTGTCGACTTGCCGGAGCCCGAGGCGCCGACAATGGCGACCATCTCGCCGGCGGCGATGGAGAGGTCGACGCCGCGCAGCACCGTCACCGTTTCCTCGCCCGAGACGTAGTCGCGTGTCACGCCTTCGAGCGAAATGAGCGGCGCCGCGACGGCGTCTTCGTTGTTCATGCTCAGAACCCCATCGGCGGCGGGCCGGGCATGCCGGAAGTGGAGGGCGCAACGCTCGCCGTATCGCCCGTCACCACCCGCTCGCCCTCCGACAGGCCGGCGCGAATTTCGGCCACGGTCTTGTCGTTGAGGCCGATCTCGACAGTGCGGGTCTCCACCCCGCCGTCGGCGCCCAGCACCCGTACCTCGTAGCGCCCTTCGGGGCTGCGGGCACCCAGCGCCATGGCGGGGATGGTGAGCACGCCGGTGGCGGTGCCGACGACGATATGCACTTCCGCCGTCATGTAGGTGCGCAGCCGCCCTTCCGGGTTCGGCACGTTGAACAGGCCATTGTAGTAGATGGCCGACGTGCTGCTGCCGGACGTGCTGGCCGAAGACGAGGTGCCGGTGCTGGAGGAGAAGCTGTCGTCGCTCTTGATCGATTCCGGCGCTGGTTCGATGAAGGCCAGCTCCGTCTCGTAGCGGCGGGTGCCCTCGCCGACGATGGTGAAATAGGCCCGCTGGCCGGGGGCGGTGCGCACCACGTCGGCTTCGGAGATTTCCGCCCGCACGGTCATCATGTCGAGCCGGCCGAGTACCATGATCGTGGGGGCGGACTGGGCGGCATTCACCGTCTGGCCCTCCTGGCTGACGATGGCCAGCACGGTGCCGTCGATGGGCGCGGTGATGCGGGTGTAACCGAGATTGGACTGGGCGTTCTCGACCGCGACCTCGGCCTCGATGATCTGCGCCTTCAGCTGGTCGATCTGCGCGCGGGTTGCCTTCACATCGGCTTCGGCGGCCTCGAAATCGGCTTGCGACACGATCTTGTTTGTCACCATGGAGGCGCGACGCTCAAGGATCAGCACGTCGCGGTGCAGCAGCGCTTCCTTCTCCACGAGTTGCGCGCGCACATTGTCGAGCGCCGCCCGGGCGGTGCGCAGGGCGTTGTCCTGCAGCACGGAATCGATCTCGGCGAGGAGTTCGCCCGCCTTTACCTGCTGGCCGAGCGTGACCGGCACACGGGTGATACGGCCCGAGGCCTGAGCACCGACGGCCACCAGCTTGACCGGCTTGAGCGTGCCAGTCGCGAGCACCGCCTCTTCCACATCGCCGCGCTCCACCCGCGCTGTCACCAGCGTCGCGGCGGGGTCGGTGGTCCAATGGCGGCGCGTGCCGTAGGCGCCGGCCGGAACTATGAGAAACGCCGCCAGCAGAAGCGGCGTGACAAGCCTGCCCTTCACTCTTCCTCACTCGGTTCAGCCCCCGCCTGAAGGGCGAGCCGGGTTGAGGTAGCGCGGGCCGATTGCCCGGCTGTTTCCCGCGAGGTTACGAAGAAAGGCGTTTTGTGTCCCGGGATTGCCCGGGGCAGGGTCAGCAATGCTGGTTGATGCATCCGCCACCGCGCGCCAGCGGGGGCGGTCGCGCATAGGTCGCACCGGCCGGGCGCGGGTCGCATGTGGAACGCCGACACAAGTTAACGCCGCGTTAACCATGCTGCCCCGATCCTGCCATCGTTGCGTTGCGGGTGCACCGCACGGCGAATCGAGTACGGTTGATGCGACGGCGCCTTTTCACGACATGCGGATCGGCGATGCTCGCCCTGTGGGCGGAGTTTGCATCCTTGCCGGCTGCCGCTGAAGATATCAGCTGCCAGCTCACGGCCACGGCCCTGCAGTGCGGCGGCGTGGCGAGCGGCACCGATTCCACCGCCATCGGCGAGGATGCGCAGGCCACGCAGGCTGGCACCACCGCCGTCGGGCAGGGCTCGCGCGCTTTCTCCGAGAATGCCAGCGCCTTCGGCCAGCTTGCCGTGGCCAATGGCGTCTCCTCCACCGCCATCGGCTGGAGCGCCACCGCCAATGGCGAGGAAGCGACCGCGTCCGGCCAGAGCGCCGTCGCCAATGCCGCCTTCTCCTCGGCCTTTGGCAGCGGCGCGAGCGCCAATGGGATCGCGTCGTCCGCACTCGGCCAGGACGCGCTGGCCAATGGCACCAACGCCACGGCCGTGGGGCAGGGCGCGCGTGCCAACGCTTCCGCCACCACTGCCGTTGGTCAGGGAGCCGTTGCCAATGCGGCGAATGCCACGGCTCTGGGTACGGGCGCCACCGCCAACGGCGCCGGCTCCACCGCGCTCGGGCAGGGCGCCGTCGCCAATGCGGACAATGCCACGGCGCTCGGCTTCGGCGCGACGGCCAATGGTGCGGGGGCCACTGCCCTCGGGCAGAATGCGGTCGCCGCCGGCGCGGGCTCGGCCGCCGTGGGCCAGAACGCCAATGCCTCCGCCGCTCAGTCCAGCGCGATCGGCTATGGTTCCACCGCCGCCTATGAGGGGTCGACGGCCATCGGTGCCGGGGCCTCCACCACCCGCGCCAACCAGGTCGCGCTGGGAACCGGCAGTTCCACCTACACCATGTCCGGCATCACCTCCGGCGCCAGCCGAGCGGCGCAGAGCGGGGCGGTGCAGATCGTCACCACCGACGCCGCCGGCAACCTTGCCAGCGCCAACACGGCGGACCTTTTCGACCTGCGGCCGGTGTGGGCCGAGATCGACCGTGTCAGCGAGGGTGTCGCCATGGCGATGGCGATGGACACGCCGCCTCTGCCCACCGGGAAGAACATGGCGCTGAGCGCCCAATGGGGCACGTTCGGCGGCCAGAACGCGCTGGCCCTCTCCAGTATCGCGCGGATTCACGACGATTCCTTCTTCGTCACCGGCAGCATCGGCATAGGGCTCAACGAAGGCACGGTCGGCGGCAAGGCCGGCGTGCTGTTCGCGTGGTGAGGCCCATGCGGCGCCACGCCCCCTTGCCGGTTCTCATGCTCGTTCTGGCCCTGCTGGTGCCAGAGTTGGCCCGCGCACAGGAAAAGCAAGCCGACGCCATTCCCCAGCCGGCGGTGCTGCTGGCCCTGTTGCGCGGCACGCTGATGGCGCTCAACCAGGCCAATATCACCGGCAATTATTCGGTGCTGCGCGACCTTGCGACGCCATCCTTCCGCGATGCCAATTCGAGTGCCGCGCTTGCCGATCGCTTTCGCCCGTGGCGCGAAGGCCGGCTCGACTTTGCCGCCGTGTTGCTGCTCGATGCCAAGCTGTCGGCGGCGCCAGCCATCGGGTCGGATGGCGCGTTGCGTCTGCGCGGCCATTTCCCCACCGCGCCGCTGAAGATCGGCTTCGATATCGCCTTTCTGCCGGTGGACGGACATTGGCGCCTGGGCGACATCGCCGCCGAACCGCTTGAGCCGGAGGTGACGGGATCTGTCGCCCGCGCGGTGGAGACGCCGGCTCGGCCGGTGCCGGCCACTCCTGTCCAAGCCACCGCGACCGGCACGACCGCGACATTCAGCCTGCCGGTTCTGCCCCCCGCCGCGAGCCTCGGCATTCCACTTCCCCCCGGCGACCGTCCGCGCAGCTAGAGAGCGATGCGATCAGATTGAAGTAGTCTGACCGCTGAATCGCCCTCCATCTCTCCGATAGAGCACACGCACGCACTCGGGATTGTCCTATGGCGGTGCGGGGACGGTCGGATACCCCTCCAGCGGCGCGCTGGGGAGACTGGGCGTAGCTTCGGAGGGAACCGACGCGGCGCGGGGCGCGCGCTCCATTGTCCGCGCCGGTGCCGGCGGCGGGGCGCTGGGCCCGCCCGGCCCGAAATCCGCGTCGGGATAGACGATCGGCCCGCCGATCCGGCCAAGCTCGGGTGGGGCCGGTAGCGGGCGACCATAAGGCTGCCAACTGCGCGGCAGGAAATAGCCATTTATGGTGTAGCGGTACATGATCCGCAGGAGCGATGCCTCCGTCGCGCCGCCCTGGCAGAAGCGCAGGCGCACCGACAGCACGCCGCGATCCCCCATCAGAACGTTGACCCGATCCTGCCCCTGGATGCGCTGCCAGGCATACAGGCACAGATCGCGCCCTTGCCCATGGCCTAGCGCGTAGCCGAACGGCCCATAGCGGTTCTGCACGAAATAGGTCGAGGGGCGCATGTCGATGCCCGGCAGGGCCTTCTCCATCTCCTCGGCGAGCGCGTCTTCGGCGAGGAAAGTATCGCTCTTGAGGTTCTCGGGCCCGGTGCGTCCCTCCACCGGGCCGAAGAAGGTGACGTGAAAGGCGTTCTGGCCGGGCGTCGCCGCCTCGGTGGCGAGCATCACCTCCTGCTGCAGCGCATTGGCGAAGCGGGTCTCGATGACGCCGATGACGCGGGGACCGCCCGGCTCCGGGATAACGAGCGATTCGACCGTCGGCACCTCGATCGCCATCGTGGCGACTATCGGGGCTCCGCCGCGCCCTGTCACGCAGCCTCCCGCCAGTAATAGGCAGCCCATGGCGAGAACACGCCGGGGCAAGCTTCGACCGCGTGCCTGCGTAGCGCGTGCCCCCGCGCGATGCACCGCGTCGCCGCCCGGGCCTGGGTTCAGGCGGGGCATGGCGGGCCTGTCAGTCTCACAAAACGAATCACCCATTCTGCCAATCTAGCGCCCTGAGGCCGCGGCAGAAACGGTCAAAGAGCGAACAAGATATTCGCGGAAGTGATGACCCTACGAAATCTCGCCTCGTCTAGCGGCTTGCGACTAATCTCAGGGTAACGTAAGAGCCGCCGCTAAGGCGACTGCGGAGAGCTGCCAGAATTATGAATAGGAAGTGGCTTACTGGTGTCTGGGTACTTTTGATCGCTCTGGTAGCGTTCATCATCACCTTGCCCGTTAACTTGCAGGCTCAGCTTGTTACCGGCTGTATTGTGATTCTACTAATTGTTTTTTTGAAAATGTTCGCGCCTGAAGGGGTTCCGCGCATGGTCGCGTTGGCCCTTGGTACGGCAATGGTATTTAGATATGTATACTGGCGGACGACATCAACATTGCCGCCCATGGAAGAATTGGCCAATTTCATTCCCGCGCTGCTGCTCTACGGCGCGGAAATGTACAGCGTCGCCCTGATGGGGCTGAGCTTGTTTGTCGTCTCGTCGCCCCAGCCGCCACGAACCGCTCCGGTCATCGCATCCGGCAGGGAGCCGACGGTCGATATCTTCGTTCCAAGCTATAATGAGGATGCCGGCCTGCTCGCCACCACGCTGGCCGCCGCCTCGGCGATCGATTATCCCCGCGATCGGTTCACGGTGTGGCTGCTGGACGATGGCGGTACTGACCAGAAGTGCGAGCAGCACGATCTGCCGGCAGCCCGCGAGGCACAAATGCGCCGGGAAACGCTAACCGAGCTTTGTCGCGAACTCGGGGTGAACTATCTCACCCGCCCGCGAAACGAGTACGCTAAGGCCGGCAATCTCAACCACGGCCTCGCTCATTCCAGCGGCGAGCTCATCGTCGTTTTCGATGCTGACCATGCGCCGGCACGTTCGTTCCTGCGCGAGACCATCGGCTATTTCAACGAGGACCCGCGCCTGTTCCTCGTCCAGACGCCGCATTTCTTCATCAATCCCGATCCGGTCGAGCGCAGCCTCGACACTTGGCGCCGCATGCCGTCGGAAAACGAGATGTTTTACGGCGTTATCCAGCGCGGCCTCGACCGATGGGGTGGCGCGTTCTTCTGTGGCTCGGCGGCGGTACTGCGCCGCGAGGCCCTGCGGGAGACGGACGGCTTCGCCCATTCGTCCATCACCGAGGATTGCGAGACGGCGCTCACGCTGCATGCGCGCGGCTGGCACAGCGTGTATGTGGACACTCCGCTCATCGCCGGGCTGCAGCCGGAGACCTTCGCTAGCTTCATTGGCCAGCGCTCGCGTTGGGCGCAGGGCATGTACCAGATCCTCCGCTTTCATTTCCCGCTGTTCCGTTCGGGTCTGACCATGGCGCAGCGCATCTGCTACATGTCCAGCATCCTGTTCTGGTTCTTTCCGATCTCGCGAGCCATCTTCCTCGTTTCTCCTTTCTTCTATCTATTTTTCTCTCTAGAAATATTCAACGGGTCTGGCGCCGAATTCGTCGCCTATACGGCTGTCTACCTTCTCATAAATCTTTTCATCCAGAGCTATCTCTACGGAAAATACCGCTGGCCGTGGTTTTCCGAACTTTATGAATACATACAGACTGTTTATCTTCTGCCGGCGCTTCTGTCTGTGATGATCAATCCAAAGAAGCCGACCTTCAAGGTGACGTCGAAAGGCGAAACCATTGATGAGAACCGCATCTCGGAAATTGGCCTTCCGTTCTTCGTTATCTTCGTCATCCAGATCATCGCGGTGTTCGTGACCTTCTGGCGGATTGCGACGGAGCCCTACTCGGCCGACATCACCATCGTCGTCGGCATGTGGAACCTGCTCAATCTGATCATCTCGGGCTGCGCCCTCGGCGTGGTGTCCGAAAGGGCTGCCAAGCGGCACAGCCAGCGCATGGCCATCACCCGGCGTTGCAGCCTGCTGATCGATGGCGTCGAAGTGCCCGCCGTGATCGAGAACGTCTCCATGGGCGGCGTGCGCATTCGCACGGAGCTTCCCGCCGATGCGAAGGCGCGCGTCGGCATGCACGCCGTGGTTCGGGTGACACCGCCCGACGCGTGCATCAGCGACACGCTGCCGATCCTTGTGCGCAAGGTTGCCCTTAGTGAGGGGGCGGTGGTGCTGGGAGCCCAGTTCAACGCGAAGTGTGCCGCCCATTACCAGCTGATCGCCGACCTCATTTTCGCCAATGCGGACGAGTGGAAAAAATTCCAGGCGGGGAGGCGGAATAATCCCGGCGTGTTGCGCGGCACGGTGATGTTCGTGATGATTGCGGGCTTCCAGACCCTGCGCGGCCTCGCCTATGTCACTCAGCTCGAAAAGCTGACGCGCCGCTTCGCACCGGGCCTTTTCGCGAGGGCGCCGCGATGAGAATTTCTCAGTCTCGTTTGTTTGGCAGCACCCGCGTTGCCGCCAGTCTTCTTGCGGCGCTGCTGCTGTTGCCGGTCGAAGCCATGGCGCAGCCGGCTTTCAACCTGGGCGATGACGGCGCTGGGCCTGTCGGCGCGGTCGTGGCACCGGCTTTTGAAACGCGGAGTGACGGCGGCGCCGCCGCCGATGCCCGTTCCCCCGCTTTCGACATACACGGCAGGATGGGCTGGTCGGGGGATGCCGTCACCACTCCCGCCAAGACGGCCCCGGCGGGCGCGCCCTTCACCATGACGGCGCCCGGGCCTGCCGGTGCGTCCGATCCCAAGCCGCAGCCGGGTCCCGCCGCGCCGGGCTACGCGGCGCCGTTCCAGATGCTGCCGGGCCAGCCGATAGCGGCAGCGGCGGCGAAACCGGACGCGGCCGGGCCGATGGTGCCTGACCGGTTCATCATTCCTGTTCCGCGCCTCCGGCTTGAAGGGGAGTCGGTGTCGCGCGGCTGGGTCACGTATTTCACGCAGCAGGAGGCGGAGCGCCCCGTCACGCTGCTGATCGGTTACCTCAACGCCATCTATGTCATGCCGGAACTGTCGAGGCTTCGGGTCACGATCAATGGTCAGTTCGTCGCCGAAGTGCCGATTGCCTCGGCGCAGGGGCCCACACAGGTGAAGGCGGCGATTCCCACTGGTGTCCTGCGCGCCGGCGGCAATCTCATCCGCCTCGAGATGCGGGCGGTGCATCGCACCGACTGCTCCATCGAATCGACCTATGATCTCTGGATGGAATTCGACAATGCGCTGACCGGCATGGTGTTCGAGGGCGGTCCCGTCCCCCATCCCACCATGGTCGATGATCTTCCCGCCATCGGCGTCGATGCCCAGGGCACGACCAATATCCGCTTCATCCATCCAGGGCCCATCGAGTCCCATCACAGCGACCAGATCCTGCTGGCCGCCCAGGCTCTTGCGCTGCGCGGGCGCTTTTCTCATCCCGTGGTGTCGATTGTCGGTACAGACCCGGGGCCCGCGCCGCCCGGCACCCTGAACGTTGTCGTCGGCTTGCCCCAGGATTTGCGCAATGCGATGGCATTTCCCCCGCCGATCGCGACCAATCAGCCTCTGGTGCGTTTCGTAAACGACAGCCGGGCCGGCGGGACCGTCCTGGTGCTCGGCGGTGAAACAGCGGGCATTATAGAAGCGGCCATCGACCGCCTCGCCACCGGAAGCGCGCATTCCGATGACAACAAGGTGGCGATTTCCTCCCGGTTCGCGCCCGACGCCCCCTTCTTCACCGGCGCCGGCAGCGTGCGCTTTTCGGAAATGGGCGTGACGACCCAGGAGTTTTCCGGCCGCCGGCTGCGGTTGCGGTTTCCCATCGGCCTGCCCGCCGATTTCTACGGGGCCGCAAATGGTCAGGCGCGCATCCTGCTCGACGCCGCCTACGCTCCCAGCGTGCGCCCGGGCAGCCAGCTTTCCGTTTACGTGAACGGTTCGCTCGCTTCCGCCTACATGCTCACGGAGCGGCACGGCGGGTTGATGGAGCGAAAGGTCATCAAGGTTCCGCTGACCCATTTCCGCGCCGGTATCAACCGGGTCTGGATCGAGGTGACGCTGGATGTCGACTCCGACGAGGTCTGCGGTCCCGGCGCCACGCTGGTGCGCCAGCAGCGCTTTGTCGTGTTCGATTCCAGCGAGTTCGTCATGGACAACTTCGCGAGGATCGGCAGGAGTCCCGGTCTGGCGGCGTTCATCGGTCGGGGGTTCCCTTATTTCCAGTCGACCCAGCCGGTCGCGGTGGTCATGCGCCAGGACATCCCGACGGTCGCTGCGGCCGCGACGGTCATGGCCCGGCTTGCCCTGTCGTATGAGGGGACGACGCTGGTTGAAACCGCTCCGTCGCCGGCCTCATTGGCCAGCCGGCCCGTTCTCTTTATCGGGGACATCAATCACATCCCGCCCGACGTCCTGCGCCAGGTCGGGGTGGTGGATGCGAGCAAGATCCGCTGGCTCGCTGCCCCCCCGCCCCGGGACGGCGCGAGCCAGGGGGCAGCGCCGACCTGGGACAGCCCTCTCTCGACGCCGTCGGATGCGTCGCTCGAGGCGAACGTCCGCGTGCGTTCCGCGTCTGGCAATAATGACATTCTTGACCGTTGGCGCGATGAGGTCACAGGCGAAAGCGGCTTAAGTGCCGCGATCCTGCGATTCGAGCGGTGGTTTAAAAGCACTTACGGCATATCTCTCGGCGGCTCGGGGGACGAGGGCGACAGCGAGCCTTTCAACCCGCCGCCGAACAGCTCGGTGCTGGTGGCTCAGGGGTTTGCGCCGAGCAGCAATGCGGTCTGGACGCTGATCGCCGGCCATACGGCGGACAGCCTCGACGCCGCCATCGGCGACTTCACCCTGCCGGAGTATTGGCTGAAGATATACGGCCAGGCCGCCGTGTTCGACGCAGCGACGGGGCAGGTGGACATCCGGATGGCCCGCGACCGGCGATTTATCGTGACCGAACCCTTGGGACCGTCCAATCTGCGGCTCATCGCGGCAAACTGGTTGTCGTTGAACATTGTCACCTACGCGCTGGTTCTGGTCCTATGCTGCATCGTCTTCGCCGTCGTCACCAGCCTGCTGCTCCGGCGCCGGCCGAAAGGTGGAGGCTAAGCGATCTCCCGGGTTTCGCAGCCCTTCTTCCAGCGGTCCTTCTTCCGGCGCTGCTGCTTCTGGCCGCGCTCGTCGCCTCGCCCGCCGGGGCACGGGTCCAGCCCGGCATGATCTCTCCCGAGGATTGGTCCGCCTACGGGTCGCGTTTCATCGACCCGAGCGGCAGGGTCATCGACGACGCCAATGGCAACATCAGCCATTCCGAGGGGCAGGGCTACGGCATGCTGCTGGCCTTTCTTGCCGGCGACAAGGCAAGCTTCGAGCGGATATGGACCTTCACCCGCACCGAATTGCTGATCCGCGACGACGGATTGGCAGCCTGGCGCTGGGACCCGAAGGCGGACCCGCATGTCACGGACATCAATGTCGCCAGCGACGGCGACATTCTCATCGCCTATGCGCTGGCCCTCGCAGGGCGGGCGTGGAAGGTGCCGGACTATGAGGAAAGCGCAACCCGGATCGCAAAGGCGCTCGGCCAGCAGGCGATCCGCCGCGAGGGCGGGCGGCTGGTATTGCTGCCTGGCGTGACCGGCTTTTCTGCCGAGGAGCGCCCGGATGGGCCGGTGCTCAATCTGTCCTATTGGATTTTTGAGGCCTTTCCGGTCCTTGCCCGTCTTGCACCCGAGGTCGACTGGGAGGGCCTTGCCGCCTCAGGAAAGGAATTGCTTTCCCTCGCCCGCCTCGGCCCGGCGAAACTTCCCCCGGACTGGATTTCCGCTCCGTCGAATGGCCCGCTGGTGCCGGCGGAGGGCTTCGAGCCGGTCTTTGGTTACAATTCGTTAAGGATAGTTCTTTACCTTCTGCGTGCTGGCATCACCGACACCGACGTTCAAAAAGTCGTTCTCGACAATTGGATGGTGCAGAATGGCGGGATGCCCGCGATCGTGAACATTCCGACCGGCAAGGCTTTGGCCCGGTTGTCGGAACCCGGCTACCGGATGCTTGCGGCGACGCTTGCCTGCGCGATTGACGGCTCGGCCATTCCGGCCGACCTGCGGCGCCTGCAACCAAGCCAATATTATCCGTCGACGCTTTATCTTCTGAGCCTTTCGCTGGTGGGTGAGAAATATCCGACATGTCTTCGCTGAGGGTAATCTTGCTGATCCTGATCGGGGCGGCCGCCGTCCCGGCCATCGGCCAGCAGTTCACCTCTCCGCCCTCTTCCGAAGGCACTTCCGCCGCCACCGGCACGGCCCCGACGCCCCAGGTCGATGAATCTGCGCTGCGTTTCTTCGCGGCGCAGGGCGACAATGCGCGGCTGGAAGCCGAAATGGCGCGGCTGCGGGCACTTTATCCCAACTGGCAACCGCCCAAGGACCTGTTCAGTCCGACGCTCGACCAGGATCCGGACATCGCCCGGATGTGGGAGCTTTTCGCCCAGGGCAAGTTCTCCGACATACGCGCCGCCATCGCCCAGCGGCAGGAGGCGGAGTCGGGCTGGCAGCCGCCGGCCGACCTGCTGACCCGGCTTGACGAGGGCGAGGCCGCCCGCCGGCTGGTCAACGCCGCCGAGGCCAAGCAATGGGCCTCTGTCCTGCGCATCGCCACCGAGACGCCCGGCATGCTGGTCTGCGGCAATATGGATGTGCTGTGGCGCGTGGCGGAGGCCTTCGTGCGGACCGAGGCGGCTGCGCGGGCGAAGGACGTCTACGCCTATATCCTCAGCACCTGTCCCGACCCCCAGGAGCGTCTCGCCACCGCGCAGAAGGCGATGCAGACGCTCGACGGGCCCGAATTGGACGCGCTGCTGGCGCTCCAGCGCGCCAAGCCCGACGGCACTCCCGAATTTGCCAGTCTGGACAGCGATTTTCTGCGCACGCGCGTCGGTCGCGCCGCGGAGGATACGACCCTCACCGTTTCCGCCGAAGACATCGGCGCGTTGGAGCAGTTGGCCCGCAACGGTTCGACCCCCGACGACGCCCTGGTTCTCGGCTGGTATACCTTCCGGCAAGGCGATGCCGCGAAAGCGGTCGACTGGTTCAAGCTGGCGCTGGATCGAAAGGGCGGGGCCTCGGCCGCCGAGGGCTACGTGCTGGCGCTGGAGGGATCGGGGCGGGCGCTGGAGGCGGAGCCGATCGCCTATCAATGGCGCGACGCGGGTGCCGACAACCGCACAGCCTATATCGACCTCATGGCCGGCCTGCTCTCCACATCGCCACCGCCCCGTCTCGACCAGTCGATCGTCGCCCGGTTTGCGCCGGTCGTCTCGCAGGACAAAGCCGCCGTCGGGGCGCAAGCGCTCGGCTGGTATGCCTACAATACCGGGCAGATCCCCACCGCGGCCTCCTGGTTCCGCACCGCTGTGCAATGGGCGCCCGAGGACGAAGTGTCGGCCTATGGGCTCGCCCTTTCCAGCATGCGCCTGAAGGACAGCGCGACCCTCGACGCCATCGCCGCCACCTGGGCCGGAAAGTCCGAGCGCATCCTGGCGCTGGTTTCCCCCGCGACCCGTCGCGAGTTGGCGGCCCGCGCGCCGGCGAGCAGCCCGCTTCCGCTGCCGGCCGCCTCCGCACCGACGCCCGCTTCCCGGCCGGCCGCGACGGCACCGTCCAGCGCCCCTGCGGCACCCGTGCCGCTCAATGTCGCGGCGAATGACAGGCTCGGTGGCGAGACGACAAGCCGTGCGCCTGCACCCTCGGCCGGGCGCGGGCGCCACGCCTGCTCGGGCGCCAGCGACGCCGCTTTCCGTGCCGGCCGCATCTCGCCCGAGGCCGCCGTCGCGCGCGGCTGGTGCCTGCTCGATCTCGACCGCCCGAGGGAGGCCATCAATGCATTCGACCTCGGCATCGGCAACGGCGCGGGCCGGACGGCCGAAGACGCGGCCTATGGCAAGTCGCTGGCCTATCTGCGACTTGGGCTCACCAATCAGGCGCAGCTCGCGGCGGTCGAGACGGCCCAGCCGCCCGCCCGCGCGGTGGAACTGAGCGTCGATCTCCTCACCCAGCGCGCGATAGCCGCCTATCGCGACGCCCGCTACGTGGAGGCGATCCTCGCGCTCGACGAGCGCAATCGCCTCGCGCCCGAGGAACAGGATCTGATGATGATCCGGGCCTGGTCCTATTTCAAGCTCAGGGACTTTGCCTCTGCCGGGCGCATCTTCAAGGCGCTGCGGGCCGCCGGCTATGCGGAGGCCGGCGCCGGCATCAACGCCATAATGGCCGTCACGCGCCAGTGGCGCAGCTGAACCGACCCGCTCGATTGCGCTGACCCGCCACCTTCATCGATGTTGCCCTGTCAGATGGCGGGGTAGCGGGGGGTATAGGCGAGGCTATTGATATGCACCGCGATGTCGGCGGGGCGCGGCACGCGGGCGAGGCCCTTGTCGAAGATGAGCTCGGCGATGCGTGCCGCCACATGCAGCGAGGCTTTGCGGATATCCCGCTGCGGCGGATAGATGAGGCCCAGCGCCAGATCGTCCGGCGTCACCTGCTCCGCCACGGCCTTGGCGGCGACGATGAACATGTCCTCGGTAACGCGGCTCGACTGGGTGGCGAGCACGGCCATGCCCATGGCGGGGAAGATGTAGACGTTGTTGCCCTGGCCGGGCACGAAGCGCCTGCCGCCGAACTCGACCGGCGGAAAGGGGCTGCCGCTGGCGAAGATCGCCCGCCCGTTAGACCATTTATATGCTTCCTCCGCCGTGCATTCCGAGCGCGAGGTGGGGTTGGAATAGGGGAAGATGATCGGCCGGGCGTTGATCCCTGCCATGGCCTCGATCACCGCCTGATTGAACAGCTTCGGCACGGTACTGACGCCGATGATCCCTGTCGGCCGGATCGCCTCGATAGCGTCGACGAAGCTTGAAATGGGTGCATGTTCGTGGGCGAAGGGCTTCTGGAACCCCGCGATGTCGGTCCGCGTGTTCACCATCAGGCCGTTGACGTCGAACAGCCAGTTTCGGGCCCGCGCTTCCTCGATGGTGGCGCCTTCGAGGACCATCGCCTGGCTGATCAATTCGGCAATGCCGGTTGCCGCCGAGCCGCCGCCGAGAAACAGGAAGGTCTGGTCGGTGAACCTCTCGCCGGACAGCTTCAGCGCCCCGTAGATGCCCGCCACCGCAACCGCCGCTGTGCCCTGGATGTCGTCATTATAGGTGCAGATCCGGTCGCGGTACCGCTCCAGGATAGGCACGGCATTGATGTTGGCGAAATCCTCCCACTGCAGGCAGCAGAGCGGGAAAAGCTCTGTCACCGCCGCGACGAACTCCGCGATGAAGGCATCATATTCGTCGCCGCGCACGCGCTCCTGGCGCAGGCCGAGATAGAGTGGATCGTCGAGCAGCGTGCCGTTGTTGGTGCCGACATCGAGGGTGATCGGCAGTGTCATCTCCGGGGGCACGCCGGCGCACACGGTGTAGAGCGCGAGCTTGCCGACGGGAATGCCCATCCCGTTGACGCCGAGGTCGCCGAGCCCGAGGATCCGCTCGCCATCGGTCACGACGATGAAGCGCACATCCCGCTGCGGCCAGCGCGACAGCACCTCCTTCAGCCGGCCCTTAAGGGTGATGGGCAGGTACATGCCCCGCGTCGCGCGCAGGACATGGTCGTATTTCTGGCAGGCCTCGCCGACCGTCGGGGTGTAGACCAGCGGCATGAACACCGCCGGGTCGGACATCAGCACCGCATAGAACAGCGTCTCGTTACGGGCCTGAAGGTCGCTCAGAAGCAGATATTTTTGCAGGTCGTTGTCGAGGATCGACAGCTGCAGATGGATGCGCGCGACCTGCGTCTCCAGTGTATCGGCCACCGGCGGCAGGAAGCCTTCAAGTCCAAGCCGCCCCCGATCTTCGGTGGAAAACGCGCTGCCGCGGTTCAGGACGGGATTGTGCAGCAGGGATGGCCCGTTGGGGGCAAGTGGGCCGGACGGCGACATGGCTGTGTTCTCCAGAAGGACGCATGGAAGGCTGATCTGTGTGGGGGCCGGAGAGCCACGCGGACCCCGCCGGAAATCCGGAAAACCCTCAGTCGTCCGCTTCGAGGCGCGATCCTAGCCGATCACCTCGGTCCCTTCGACCCGGACCGGCGCGATTGGCGCCCGCCGCCGCCTTTGAGCGGGACTTATGCGGGGATCGTCGCGCGCGGCATCAGGCCCTTGCCGATGCTGAAAGGGTCGAACGACGGCGAGGGTCGCGAGATCGCGCTGGCGAGCGTGAGAGAACTACACGCGGCCTCGTTTCGGTAGTGCTGTCATCCCGGTTGCATCGAAGCGCCGATCGAAGACCTCCGCCCATAACCTATTTCTATGCAATAGATTTGATAATACTAAACCGGCGAAATAGTTTGCGGCGTATTTGCAATTCCAAACAAAAACCGTCTCGGCTACACAACTAGACATCTGGTTTGCCGCCTGTAGCGTAAGGAAAAGCCGCGATGACGAGACTATCCGGAGCCGAAGCAGAGCCTTCCTTCGCCTATGACGGCTACGCCACGCTCGGGCGCATCGGCCTCATCTATATCGCCTCCAGCGTGGTGATGGATGCGGAGATGGCCGCCATGGCGGCGCCCGGACTTGCCGTTCACACCACGCGCCTGCGGCTGCCCAAGGTTACGCTCGAAGGCATCGACGCGATGATGACGGCGCCCGAGCTTGAGCAGTCCGCCCGCCTTGTCGGCTCCGCCCCCATCGACGTGCTGTGCTTCGGCGGCACCAGCGCCTCGTTCGTCTACGGCACGGCCTATGACAAGGCGCTGATCGCGCGCATGGAAGGCTGGGTGCCTGGGCCGAAGGTGACGACGGCGTCCACCGCCTCCTTGGCGGCGCTGGCGGCGGTGAAGGCCGGCCCCGTGGCTCTGGCGACGCCTTATGTCGATGCCATCCACCAGCGCGCCATCAATTTCCTCGGCTCCAACGGCCACCCGGTGCTGGCGCACGGCAATCTCGGGATCGACGAGGACCATGCGCTGGCGGAGGTTCCGCTGGAAAAAGTCTATGATCTCGTCTGCTCGGTCGACCACCCCGATGCCACCGCGATTTTCATCAGCTGCACCAATTTCCGCTCTGTCGGCGTGATCGCGGCGTTGGAAACGGCGCTCGGCAAGCCGGTGATTTCGGCGGTTCAGGCTTCTTTCTGGCACTGCCTGGAGATCACCGGCATCCACGGCGCGCGCCCCGGCTATGGCCGGCTCTTCGACAACCGTCTGGCGCCATGAACGCAGCTCGGCTGCGCGGCGCTGCATCGGCCGGACCTATCTTAAGAAGCATATAAATATATTTTATTGATGGCCCGCGAGCCGGCACGTTCCGAGGACTGTTCCTCGGGGCGGCGGCAGGCACTTCTGGCGCTGGCGGCGTCCGACGTTTTAAGTAAAGAATAGATTAAGTTAGTATAGATTTATAGAGAGACGAGAGCCTGAGCATGTAGATGCTCGGGTTATTTTACGTTTCATAATACTAAATTTTAGTAGTGCTGATAGATGCACCATGAGGGTGTCTATAAAATAGACATTTGCACAAACTTATAATTTCGATGCCATGAATAAGTATTTATAATTGACGCATCGGTAGATATCTCCAAACTTCGCGGCATGTGAGAGGTGTCGCGCCTGGCTGAGCCAGTCGCCCCGGGGGAAGAGCGCACAGTGGTCACGCGCCATTGTCGCGATCAGACCTTCATCTGGGGTGTTTGGTGCGGGTCGGGGCGCGCGTCCCTTACGTCAGCGCCCTTGCGCCGCTGTGGCCTGGAAGGTGATGCCGCCGACGCGCGTTCGCGCGTATGGCAGCCCGGCTCCTTTCGGCGCTGAAGTTTCGTCAGTCATTGGAGTGCCGATTTTGCAGATCAAGGACGTTCGCGTCAGCGTGCATCGTTTCAAGAACGCGGTGCCGCTGATCAACAAGCCGATCGAGGATGATTACCGCATCATCTGCGAGATCGAGACCGACGAGGGGCATGTCGGCATCGGCATGGCCTCGCGCTTTCTGTGGCACGGGGTAGCCGCGATCGTTGAAAAGCATCTGGGTCCGGCGATCATCGGCATGGACCCGCGCGATCTCGAGAAGATCCACGCCCGGCTCCAGCCGATGATTTCCGAACGCGGCGCGATGACCGGCATCAACCTGGCCGGGTTGTCCTGCGTCGACCTCGCGCTGTGGGACGTGATCGGCAAGGCGAGCAACCGGACCGTCGCCCAGATGCTCGGCGGCGCCAAGGATTATGCCGACGCCTACGTCACCTATGGCTTTGGCGCCTTCGAGACCGAGCACCTCATCGAAATGGCACGGGTACTGATCGGCAAGGGGCATACGCGCCTGAAAATGCTGGTCGGCACCGGCCGGGGACTGGTGGCGGATGCGCGCCGTGTTGCCGCCGTCCGCGAGGCGGTGGGCGAGGACATCCTGCTCGCGGTCGACGCCAATGAAAGCCTGCGGGCCGAAGAGGCGCTGCGCATCGCCAAGATGATCGAGCCCTACAACATCGCCTGGTTCGAGGACCCGCTGCAGCGCGTCGATGCCCGCGATCTCGGCAATATGCGCAAGCGCACCACCATTCCGCTCTCCGCGGGCCAGATGGACGGGCATGCGCTGCGCTTCCGCGAATGGATCGAGCATGACGCGATCGACATTTTCATGCCGAACAGCATGTACAATGGCGGAATGACCGAGACCCGCCGGGTCGCTCATCTCTCCCAGATCTACAACAAGCCCTTGTCCGACGCCGGTGGCGGCGGCGTGTGGTGCGTTCATCATGTCGCCGGCTTCCGAAACGGCACGCTGGCAGAAATCCACCTCGGCACCGAGCAGGTCGAGGAACAGATGTTCGTCGACCCGCCCCGGGCGGTGAACGGACGGATTGCCATACCGGCCGCGCCGGGCTTCGGCGTCACGCTCGACAGGGATGTCCTCAAGGAAACGCTCGTCACCGCCTGACGGGCCAACGCAGGAGACTGAGATATGACACGCCATCTGACGTCACGTGCCGTGCTCGGAGCCCTTGCTCTTGGCGCAACTCTCGTTGCCGGCCCCGCCTTCGCCCAGTCGCTGCACCTCAAGATCGCCAGCCCCTCGCCGGCGGGCGGCTTCGACACCGTGATGGCGCAGAAGATCGCCGACAAGATGAAGGCCAAGCTTGGCGACCAGTTCACCTATGAGCTGTTCGACAATGCCACGATCGGCGACGAGGTCGTCCACATGCAGCAGGTGCGGACCGGCCAGATCGACATGACGCCGCTCGGTTCGGACGCCGTCAGCCTCAATCCGGTGTGGTCGATCTTCGACATGCCGTTCATCTTTGCCGACCGCGCCGCAGTGGCCAAGGCGCTCGACGGCCCGTTCGGACAGGAGCTGGCCGCCTCCATGCGCGAGAAGGCCGGGCTTGAAGTGCTGGCGTTCGGCGAGATCGGTTTCCGCCAGATCACCAACAGCGTCCGGCCGATCAAGACACCGGCGGATTTCAAGGGAATGAAAATCCGCGTGCCGGGCAGCGAGACCCGCATGCTGACCTTCAAGACGCTGGGCGCAACCCCGGTCAACATGAACTTCGGCGAGGTGTTCCTCGCCCTGCAGAACAAGACCATCGACGGGCAGGAAAACCCGCTTAACGACATCGTCGAGCGCTCGCTCAACGAGGTTCAACCCAACATCTCGATCTCCAACCACGTCTATACGCCGATCACCTTCGTGATGAACGCGCGCAAGTTCGCTGCCCTGCCGGACGACCAGAAGGCGATGCTGAAGGAGGCCGCGCTGGAATCGGCCAAGGAGATCCGCGAACTCGGCGCGGCCAAGGATGTCGAGCTTCTCGCCACTCTCAAGAAGGCGGGCAAGAACGAGATCATCGAGATCGACCGCGCCTCGTTCATCGCAGCCGCGCAGCCGCTCTACGAGCAGATCGGCGCCATCGCCGGCGGCACCTATGCCGTCGACCTGCTGAACGCCGTGAAGTAGCCGCGCCAGGCCCCACCATCCGCGACGTCCGGCGGCACCGTGCGCGCCGGACGTCGCTCCTTCAGGAGCGGACGCGATGTCTCCACCCGCCCATTCGCCACAGGCCGACGACGAACTTCGCCAACAATTGGAGGAGGCCGAATTCGAAGTCGAGCTCGGACAGAACGAGCAGGGCCTGGACGCCTGGATCAACGGCATCGCCGGCGCCCTCGGGGCGGCGACACTGGCAGTGATCACCATCCTGGTCTTCACCAATGGCTCGCTACGCTACCTGTTCAATTTCGGCATCATCTGGGCCGATGAGATCGTGATCGCGCTCGTTCCCTGGCTCACCATGATCGGCATGTTCCTGTCGGTACGCCGGCGGGAGATCATCCGCATCACCCATTTCGCCAATCGCCTGCCGGACCGGCTTCGGCGGTTCATCAATGCCTTCGCCGACCTCCTCTCGGCGGCCTCTTTCGCCTACCTCGCCTTCTTCTCGCTGGACTATTTCGCCCTGTTCGGCGGCGACAAGACGATCTACCTGAAGATACCGAAGGGGTGGTTCATCTCGGCCATGGTCATTGGCTCTGTGCTGCTCGCTCTCGCCTTTCTTGTCGATTTCCTGCGCGGCCTGCGGGCACCTCGGGCCGCGCAGGTTTCCGAGGAGGGGGCGGCACGATGACCGGCGCCCTCATTGCCATCGGCATTCTGCTCTGCCTCCTGGTGCTCGGTGTGCCGATGATCGCGGCACTGCTGACCGCCGTCGCGCTGCTGCTGTTTCTCAGCGGCCAGTGGGGCCTCTCGCTGCCGCAGACCATGGTGGCTGGCCTGTCGAGCTATACGCTGCTCGCGCTGCCCTTGTTCGTCTATGCCGGCACGCTGATGAATTCCGGCGGCATCGCCGTGCGCCTGTTCGACTTCGCCCGCTCGCTGATCGGTTGGACCAAGGGCGGGTTGGCGCAGGTGGACGTGCTGACCAGCATCTTCTTCGGCGGCATGGTGGGTTCGTCGGCGGCCGATCTTGCCGGCACCGGCTCGGTGCTGATCCCGGCCATGAAGCGCCACGGTTATTCCGGTGCGCTGGCCTCCGCCGTCAGCGCTTCGTCCTCAGGCGTCGGGCCGCTGATCCCGCCCTCCTCGCCGGCCATCCTCTACAGCGCCGTCACCGGCACCTCGCTCAGCGCCTTGTTTCTTGCCGGCCTCATTCCCGGCCTGCTGCTGGGCGGCGTCTTCATGCTGACGATTGCGTGGCTGGCGCGACGGCACGGCTACCCCACCTATGGCCGCTTCTCGCTGCGCGAAGTGTGGAAGACGGGCCTTGCCGCCGCCTTCGCCCTCGGGATGCCCGGGCTGATCATCGGCGGGCTGGTGGTCGGCGCCTTCACGCCTTCGGAGGCCGGCGCTTTCGGCGCCTTCTATGCCGCCTTCGTGTCCTGCGCGATCTATCGCACGCTCAATTTCAGGGGTCTCTACCGCGCCACGGTGACAGCGGTGCAGATGACCGGCGAGCTGCTGGGCATCGTTGCCCTTTCGGTGGCGCTCGGCAGTGCCCTGTCCGCTGCCCATGTGCCGCAGGCCTTCACCGGGCTCATCGACCTGCTCACCGTCGGCGACAGCGTGTTCATGCGCCTGCTGGCGATGATGATCATCGCGATCATCGCCGGCATGTTCATCGACCCGCTGATCCCCGTGCTGGTGCCGGTGCTGATGCCGGCGCTCCTTGCCTACGGGATCGACCTCACCCATTTCGGCGTGCTGATGATCATGGCCGTGGTTATCGGGCAGATCACGCCGCCGGTGGCGATGTCGCTGATCATCACCGCCCGCATCGCCAAGGTCGACCAGTGGCAGGTGTTCCGGGCCAACATGCCATTCTTCATCATCACGCTGGCCTTTACCGTGTTGTTGATGGCCGTGCCGGGGCTCTCGACATGGCTCCCCAACTACATGAAGGACTGAGCGGTGGCGGTGGAATGAAAGGAATTCTCGGTTTGAAGGACGAATGGGCGATCATGAACTGGGTCAAGCGCGGCAATGTCCGCTCGAAGATCTGGGCAATCCTGCCGGTGGAAAGCGCAGCCGTCCTGCCGCGCATCGACGACAGCGGCCATTGGGAGGATTTTCGCCGCCTTCCGGCTCAGCGCTTCGCCGGCCATGCCGCCGCCGCCGAGGCAATCGAGGCGGATGGCTTCTGCTTCATCACCGAAGCTCTGGCCATCGGCCCGCTGGTCAATTGACACGGCGGCGTCCGGGTTGCGTGGCCGGACCATCGGCATTGAGCAATGGCGGGGGAGGGTGCCTTATACACGCCCTCCATCGAATGCTTTCAGCGTAGAGCGGCTCTCTGCTGCCAGTGCGCCGCCAAGCGCCCGCAGCGCTTCCCGTGCGCCGGGGCCGGCCTTGGCACTGATTTCCGCCGTTGCTGTCACCAGCTGGCGCACCACGTCCGCATCGTTCATCCCATAGCGCGCGACTGCCACGAGGGCCGGGCAGGCGAATTCCTCAAGCGAACTGACCGGGGTTATGACGCGCGGGTGCCCTTCCTCGTCCGCCCGCACCGCGGAGGGGAATTCACGCTCAGCCAGCGAGCACAGCGCCTGTGACAATCGGTCGATGCAGTAGAGCGCGGTCGTCGGGTCGTTGATGCCGGGTGAGAGCGCCCGCTGCGCAATCTCGACGAACCGGCGAAGCGCGAAGTGCAGGTCCTGCGTCGGGGTGCGGTCCCGGCCCACCACCAACGCCTCACGCAGACGGTCCAGCACCTCGTCCGAGGCGCGCGCACGGGGTGCGGCACGCAGCACGGCGTCCCGCTCGGTGACAAACCGGCCCGGAGGGGCATTAATACTGATCATGAGATCATGTTCGGTGGCAATTCGCATCACGGCCGCCTCATCGAGGCGCTGGACATAGCCGCTGCCCTCGACGAACACGTCGTGGCAATCCGCCTCCAGCTCCCGCAGCAATCCGGCCGTGGCGTGGGCATCGCGCGGGCTCGGCTCCTGTCCCAATTGGGTGGGATAAAGCCTGTCGATCACGGCCTGCGTCTCGCGCGCCAGCTCGGCCAGCACGGTTTCGATGCGGATCGAGTTGGCGATATGGTGGATGAAGTAAATGAGCACGGCGAGGCTGAGCGTTGCCAGCACGACGCCAATGGTGACGGAAATATGGGGAACGAAGCTGGCTTCCTCGGTGCCCCGCACGGTGCGCAATACCAGCAGGCAGTAGAGGAACGTGCTGGTGAAGGTGCCGAGCACCAGCTGGTTGCCACGGTCGCTCATGAAGCTGCGCAGCAGCCGGGGTCCGAACTGCGAGGAGGCAAGCTGGAGCGTCAGCATGGTCATTGAGAAGGTGAGGCCGGCCACCGTGATCATCGACCCCGCGACCGCCGACAGCACGGCGCGCGCGCCTTCCGGCCCGAAGCCGTAGAGCCAGCCCAGACGCTCGATCACCCCATCGTCCAGCACGGTGTCGAGCCAGACCAGCGCGAAGGAGAGCGCTGCAGCGCCCGCCGCCATCGTGGAGGGCAGGAACCAGAAGCTGGAGCGCAGGCGATCCCACACACCCAGCAACCTTGTCGGTATTGATAATCGCTCCATGCTCACCCCCGCCCATCAATTAGCACGGACGCGGATTGGTTCCAGGGTATGGGTAAGACGGGCACAAGCGGGCGTGGGGCGGCCGGACGCGTTGCTGGCCCGTTTCCCGTATACGTGAAAATGCGCCAGAATTGTTTCCAGGCGTTGCGCGTGCCGGGACAGCAATGCTGGTTCACGAAAATCTTCGGCGGAGCCTGGGCTGGGCGCGTATAGGGGCGGCATGGACGACATGCGCGGTTCGGAAGCGGGCAATGGCCCGCATATACTCGTGGTCGATGACGACCAGCAAATTCGCAAGCTGCTCGGGCGCTATCTGGTCGAGCAGAATTTTCGCGTATCGCTGGCGGCGGATGGCAAGGAGGCGGAGCGCCGCCTCACCGAGGGCCGGATCGACCTCGTGGTGCTCGACCTGATGCTGCCGGATGTGTCGGGCCTCGACCTCTGCCGGACGATCCGCGCGCGTTCCACCGTCCCCATCATCCTCCTCACGGCGCTGAAGGAGGATGTGGACCGCATCATCGGTCTTGAGATCGGTGCCGATGACTATCTCGGCAAGCCGTTCAATCCGCGCGAACTGGTGGCCCGCATCCGGGCCGTGCTGCGCCGCCTGTCGCCGCGCGATACGGCGCCCGTCGTGCCCGCCATGCGCCTGCGTTTCAGCGGTTTCCTCGCCGATCCGACCAGTCGACAGCTCTGGAACCCGGACGGCGGGGAGATCGTGCTCACCGGAGCGGAATTCGACCTTCTGCTTGCCCTTCTGGAGCGCCCCGGGCGAATGCTGTCGCGCGAGCAGCTTCTCGACATCACCCATGGCCGCGCCTCAGTCGGCTTCGACCGTTCGGTGGACGTGCTCATCAGCCGGCTGCGGCGCAAGCTGGGCGATGCCGGGAACTTCCAGATCATCAAGACCCTGCGCAATGGCGGCTACCAGCTTGCCGCGCGCGTGGAGCCGGCGGCCGACGCCAACCCGGCCGCACCGTGAACACCATCCGCACCAAGCTGACGGCACTTCTGGTCGGCTCCGTCCTGGGCGTGCTCATCGTGGCGACCGGGCTGTCCTTGCTCATTCTCACCCCCCCTGATTTCGGGCGGATGGACGATGCGGCGGCGGTTCAGCTCGGCATGCTCATCGATCTTGCCGAACGCACCCGGGATCCGGTGAACGAGGGCCCCTATGGCCGGATCTCGTCCGCGCCGGCGGGCGGTCATCGGGTCGAGCCCGCCACCGAGGGCATCAACGCGGCCCTCGGCCGCCGCGGGCGGGCCCTGAAGATCGTCGTGACCGAGCCGCCGGAAGTCGGGTGGCCGACCATTTCCGCCCAGCTTGCCGATGGACGGTGGCTGATCGTGCCGCTGGCGGTCCCGATGCCGAACCCCGGCAATACGTGGGGGTTGATCGGCTGGATACTTCTTGTCGCGCTGGGGGTCACGGGGGTCATGGTGTTCGCTGTCCGCCGGCTCACGGAACCACTGGCGCTGCTGCAACGGACCGCCGATGCCATCACGCCCTGCAGCGATGTCGACCCGCTGCCCGAGAAAGGGCCCGCCGAGGTGCGGGCGGCGGCGCGCGCCATCAACCAGCTGGCGACGCGGCTGCGGCAGGTGATGGAAAGCCGCATGCGGCTGGTGGCGGCCGCCGGCCATGATCTGCGCACGCCGATGACGCGGATGCGCCTGCGCGCCGAATTCCTCGCCGAGGAAGAGCGCACGGCCTTCATCGACGACCTCGACGAGCTCGACCGGATTGCCGACAGCGCCATCCGCCTGGTCCGGGAGGAGGTGGAGGACGGCGGCGGCGAGGTATTGCGCCTCGATCTGATGGTGGCCGACACGGCAGCGGAACTGCGCGAGATCGGCTGTGCCGTGACCTTGGCTCAGACCTGCCCGGCCGTCATTCGTGCGCGACCGGAAGCGCTTCGTCGCGCCATGCGCAACCTTTTCATCAATGCGGCCACCCATGGGCGGGAGGCGACGGTCAGCATAGTGACGGGCGTCGGCAGGGTGCAGGTGCTGATCGAGGATGCCGGTCCCGGCATTCCCGAGGAACTGCTCCCCCGCGTGTTCGAGCCTTTCTTCCGTGTCGACCCGGCACGCGGCGCGCCCACCCCGGGCGCGGGGCTGGGGCTTGCCATCGCCGAGCAGATCGTCACCCGCAATGGCGGGACGCTGAAACTGGAAAATATGCCGGTCGGGTTGCGTCAGGTGCTTGAATTTCCGGTGGTGACGCTGGGGGAGGGCTGCCCGAAGGAGGATAACCCAAGGAAGGTATTGCGCTGGTGCGTCTTTCCGGGCTGAGATGGCGCATCCCCCTCTGCCGGAGCCAGACATGGCCAATTACGTGAAGATCAGCGGCTTTCTGGGTGCCTGCATCACCGGCGTCGTGCATTTCCTCACCGATCTGCGCAAGGCCCCCGCCCTTGCCGAGGAAGCCGGCTATGGCGACCTGCCGAAGCTGCCCAAGCCCAAGCCGACGCTCATTCCCATCATGAAGATCGCCCCCGCCATCGGCTGGGGGCCGGGCCAGAAGCCGACGCCCGCACCCGGTTTCAAGGTCAGCTTCTTCGCCGAGAATCTCGATCATCCGCGCTGGGTCTATGAATTGCCGAATGGCGATATCCTGGTCGCCGAGACGGCCGGGCCGCCCTGGCCGGCCGGCATTTTCAGCCTGCGCTGGTGGGCGATGGGCTTCGTCATGGTGCGTGCTGGCGCCGGCGTGAAGAGCGCCAACCGCATCACCCTCCTGCGCGACGCCGATGGCGACGGCGTGGCCGAGGTGAAGGTGCCCTTTTTGGAGAACCTGTATTCGCCCTTCGGCATGGCGCTGGTGGGCGATCAGCTTTATGTCGCCAACGCCGATGCGCTGGTGCGCTTTCCCTATGTGGCCGGCGCCACCCGCATCGACGCGCCGCCGGTGAAGGTCTGCGATCTCCCCTCGGGCCGCAACCATCACTGGACCAAGAGCCTTGTCGCCAACAAGGAGGGCACCAAGCTCTATGTCGGCGTCGGTTCCAACTCCAACGTCGCCGAGTTCGGCATGGAGGAGGAGGTCGACCGCGCCGCTATTCTGGAAGTCGATATCGCCACCGGGACGCGCCGCGTCTTCGCCGGCGGCCTGCGCAATCCGGTCGGCATGGACTGGAACCCGTTCACGGGCGAACTGTGGACCAGCGTCAACGAGCGCGACGAGATCGGCGACGATCTGGTGCCGGACTACATGACCTCGGTGAAGGAGGGGGCGTTCTATGGCTGGCCCTATTGCTATTACGACAAGATCGTCGACGAGCGGGTGAAGCCGCAGCGGCCCGATCTGGTCGCCGCCTCGCTCAAGCCGGATTACGCGCTGGGCTCGCACACCGCCTCGCTCGGCCTCACCTTCGTCGACGACGACCGCTTCGGCGCGCGCTTTACCCATGGCGCGTTCATCGGCCAGCACGGCTCCTGGAACCGCAACCCACCCTCCGGCTACCGGGTGATCTTCGTGCCCTTCCAGGAAGGCAAACCATCCGGGCCGCCGGAAGAAATCCTCGGGAACTTCCGGGTCGACGGCAAGGCGCTCGGCCGCCCGGTGGGCGTCATTGTCGACCAGCGCGGCGGGCTTCTGTGCGTGGACGATGTGGGTGACTGCATCTGGCGTGTTTCGGCGGCCTGAGCCGTACGGGCCGCACGAGGTTCAGGCGGCGGCGGGAGCGATCCTGCCGTCGTCGAAGCCGAAGCCGAAAAAGGCGATGTCGCGGGCATAGATCTGCGCCACCAAGGCCCTCGTCTCGTCCGTGTAGTAGCGCCGGTAATCGCCGCGGCGCGAGGTGTTGACGACAGGCAGCGGGCCGGGAATGCCGGTGCGGTCCATCACTTCCCGGAAATCCTCGGCCAGCCGCTCGAAGCGGCAGACCCGATCGACCATGAGCGCACCGGTCTCGTCGACGAGATAGTCGATCTGGTTGAGGTAGATCGACTTGGCGCCGTCCGAGTCGCGCACCTCGTCGCCGCAATGGGCAAGGAACTCCTCGAAAGTCGTCGCACGCTCCAGCACATAGGTCTGGAAGGCATTGAGCCGGCCGCCGCGCTGCCAACCCGCCCGGTGCGCGTCGATCATGGACCACCACGACACCAGGCGATCCCAGGGATTCCGGACGACGGAGAACGTGAAATAGGTATCCCATTGGGCTCTCCCATAGAGATCGCGCAGCTCGCGGGCGGTGAAATGCTTCTCGGGAAGTTCGGCGGGGAGGCCGAAATGTGCAGTAATGGACGTTCCGCCGGTTTTCTGAATATGAACGAAGATGATTTTTCGTTCGTGATCGATCACGTCGTGCTCCAAATCAGGCATCTGATACCGTTTGACGCCTTGAATTCACAAGAGGCGTCGCTGATGCTTGATTGTGGGGCGCGGAGATCAAGTTTCAACGGTCACATTGTCAGCGTGGCATCTGTGGCCCTGTGGCCTCTTCCGCCGGCGCGGAGAATGGCCTAAGTGCGCGGGAGATTTTCTCGGGAACCCTCGCGCGCATGATCCGGCTCGATTCCATCGGCAAGCAGAACGGCAAGCAGCTCATCTTCATCGAGGCGTCGGCGACGCTGCTGAAGGGTGAGAAGGTGGGCCTGGTCGGCCCCAATGGCGCCGGCAAGACCACGCTCTTTCGGCTGATCACCGGCGAAGAGGCTCCTGACGAGGGGCAGGTGTCCAGCGATCGCGGCATCACCATCGGCTATTTCAGCCAGGACGTCGGCGACATGGCCGGCAAGTCGGTGCTGGCCGAGGTGATGGATGGCGCCGGGCCGATCAGCTCCATTTCCGCCGAGCTGCGCGCGCTTGAAGCCGCCATGGTCGATCCCGACCGTGCCGATGAGATGGACGCGGTCATCGAGCGCTATGGCGAGGTTCAGGCCCGTTTCGAGGAACTGGACGGCTATTCGCTGGAAGGCCGCGCCAGCGAGGTGCTCGCGGGCCTCGGCTTCACCCAGGAAATGATGGACGGCGATGTCGGGCGGCTGTCCGGCGGCTGGAAAATGCGCGTCGCGCTGGGGCGCATCCTGCTCATGCGGCCCGACGTGATGCTGCTCGACGAGCCTTCCAACCATCTCGACATCGAAAGCCTGATCTGGCTGGAGGCGTTCCTGAAGAATTTCGACGGCGCGCTGATGATGACCTCGCATGACCGTTCCTTCATGAACCGGATCGTCAACAAGATCGTCGAGATCGATGCCGGTTCGCTCACCTCCTATTCCGGCGACTACGAGTTCTATGCGCAGCAACGGGCGCTGTCGGAGAAGCAGCAGCAGGCGCAGTTCGAGCGCCAGCAGGCGATGCTGGCCAAGGAGATCGCCTTCATCGAGCGGTTCAAGGCGCGGGCCTCTCATGCCGCGCAGGTGCAGAGCCGGGTGAAGAAGCTCGACAAGATCGAGCGCGTCGAGCCCCCGCGCCGGCGCCAGACGGTGGCCTTCGAGTTCCAGCCGCCGCCGCGCTCGGGCGAGGACGTGGTCAGCCTGAAGAATGTCCACAAGGGCTACGGCGCCCGCCGCATCTATGAGGGGCTCGATTTCCACGTCCGCCGCCGCGAGCGCTGGTGCGTGATGGGGGTCAACGGCGCGGGCAAGTCGACCCTGCTCAAGCTGGTGGCGGGCGAGACCACCCCGGATGATGGCTCGGTCGCCGTCGGCGGCAGCGTGCGGATGGCCTATTTCGCCCAGCACGCCATGGAAGTGCTGGAGGGCGAGCGCACCGTGTTCGAGACGCTGGAGGATGCCTTTCCGCAGGCAGGGCAGGGCTCCCTGCGTTCGCTGCTCGGCTGCTTCGGCTTTTCAGGCGACGATGTGGAGAAGAAGTGCCGCGTTCTCTCCGGTGGTGAGAAGGCACGGCTCGCCATGGCCCGCATGCTCTACGACCCGCCGAACTTCCTGGTGCTCGACGAGCCGACCAACCATCTCGACATCACCACCAAGGAAATGCTGATCGCGGCGCTGGCCGATTATGAGGGCACGATGCTCTTCGTCAGCCATGACCGGCACTTCCTCGCCGCGCTGTCGAACCGCGTGCTGGAGCTGACGCCGGACGGCATCCACCAATATGGCGGCGGCTACGTTGAATATGTCGCCCGCACCGGGCAGGAAGCGCCGGGCCTTCGGCTCTGACGGCCTGACCACGCTGGCGGCGGCGTCATTCGCCTCCGACGATCGCCCGGAGCCCGTCTTCTTCAAGCAAAAGCGTGTCGTCATGGGCTTCGGGCGCAAAGCCGAGGCGGTCATAGAAGGCGTGCGCGGCGGCATTGGACTTGTCGACCTGCAGCTTGAGGAAGCAGCAGCCCCGTGGCGCCTCGCGAGCGATGACGGCGGCAAGCAGAGCGCGTCCGAGGCCGGTGCCGCGCGCGGCGTCCGCGACATAAAGATCCTCGACAAACACCCCCGGCCGGCCGCGCCAGCCGGAAAACGCGTAGGTATAGAGACACATTCCGACCGGGACGTCCTCGCGCGTGGCAATGACCGCCTCGAACAGGCCGAGCCCGGTCGGGCCGTAGCGCGCAAGGCTCGCTTCGTCCGCGCCCGGCGTAAAGCCGGGCCGCACATGGTCGGCCAGCCGCGCAATCATGTCGGCGACGGCAGCGAGGTCGGAGCGTTCGACCGGCCGGATCGTGATCGCGCCCGCTGTGCTGCTCATGGTCACGCGAGCGCGCCTTCTGCAACGCGATGGCTCGCGCGGAATCCGTCGAGAAAGGCGGTCAGGTTGCAGCCGAGCCCCTCGCAGACATAGCCGCCCTCCTGCACCAGCACGGTTGGCAAAGCGAGTTCGCCGATCTTCCCGCCGATGCGGCGGAAACCAGGCGTCGAGACGCTGAGGCCGGCGAAGGGGTCGCCCTCATAGGCGTCGAGCCCCAGCGCGATCACCAGCGCGCCGGGACAGAAGGCGGCGATGCGCGCCAGTGCCCGGTCGAGTGCGGCAAGGAAACCCTCATCGCCGGTCTTGCGGACCAGCGGCAGGTTGAAATTATAGCCGAGGCCGGCCCCTTCGCCGCGCTCGTCCGCATGGCCCCAGAAGAACGGGTAAAAGCGCGTGGGATCGGCATGCAGCGACACCGTGAGCACATCCGCCCGGTCGTAGAACACCCCCTGAGTGCCGTTGCCGTGGTGGACGTCAATGTCGAGGATGGCGACGCGGGGCACGGTGCACCGCAGCGCCTGCGCCGCGATGGCGGCATTGTTCAGGTAGCAGAAGCCGCCGGCCAGATCCTTGAAGGCATGGTGGCCGGGCGGGCGGCAAAGCGCATAGGCGGCGTCGTCGCCTTGCCTCACCAGATCGGCCGCATGGGCGGCGGCGTGGGCGCTGCGCAAGGCGGCAGGGAAGGTCTCCGCCCCGATCGGGCAGGAGGTGTCCGTCATGTGATAGCCCGCCTGCCCGACAGCGGAGAGCGGATAGGCGCCGCCCCGCCGGTCCGGGTGTATGTTCGGGATCACCTCGTCCGACGCCCCTTCGATCCGCTGCCAGCGGGCGAAAATGCCTTCGAGGAAGGCAAGGTACTCCGGCGTGTGGATGGAGGCCGCCGGGGCGAGGCCCAGATCGGGCGGCACCTCCGGGGTCAGTCCCGCGTCGCGCGCGGCGGACAGCAGGATGTCGGCGCGGGCGGGCGTCTCGGGGTTCGCCGCACGCGCGCCGCTGGTCAGGAAAAAGCCGGGATAGTGCCGCTTCTGCGCGGCATCGAAGATCACCTTCATGGCGCGGCATCCTCGGCAGCGATGGGCGGCGGGCCTTTCAGCGCCAGCCGCTCGCGCACTTCGTCCGGTGTGGCGAGCCGGTAGCCCAGTTCCTCGACGATCCGCCGCATCTTGCGAACCTGCTCGGCATTGGAGGTGGCAAGCTGGCCGCGGGCGATCGCGAGGTTGTCTTCTAGCCCGACACGGACATTTCCGCCGAGGATGAAGCCCATGGTGCCGAGCGGCATTTGCTGGCGGCCGGCGGCGAGCACGGAAAAATGGTAGTCGGCACCGATCAGCCGATCAGCGGTCGCCTTCATGTGCAGCAACTGTTCCGGTGCGGCATCAATGCCGCCCAGCACGCCGAGCACGAACTGCAGGAACACCGGCGGCTGCAGAAGGCCCTGCCGGAGATAGAAGGCGACCGTCTGAAGGTGGCCGACATCGTAGCACTCCAGCTCGAAGCGGGCGCCGCGCTCCGCCCCCAGATCGGTGAGAATGGTCTCTATGTCCTCGAAGCTGTTGCGGAAGATCACCGAGCGCGTGGCTTCAAGGAAGCCCCGCTCCCAGTCGTGCCGCCACTCATAGCGGTCGGCGAGCGGGAACAGGCCGAAATTCATCGAGCCCATGTTCAGGGAGCACATTTCCGGCTCGATCAGCCGGGCGGCCGCCAGACGGTGGTCGAGTGTCATCCGCGACGAGCCGCCGGTGGACAGGTTCAGCACGGCGTTCGAGCGCGCACGGATGCGCTCCACGATGTCCCGGAACAGCGCGGGCTCGGCCGAGGGCATGCCGGTCGCGGGGTCGCGGGCGTGCAAATGCAGGATCGCCGCGCCCGCCTCTGCCGCCTCGATCGCCTGATCGGCAATCTCTTCGGGCGTGACCGGCAGATAGGGGCTCATCGAGGGTGTATGGATCGAGCCCGTCACCGCGCAGGTGAGAATGACTGGACGGCTCATGACATAGTCTCCACCGGCAGCTTGGCCTCGGTAGCGAAGCTCTCCAGAGCTGAGCCGAGCTTAGCCATGATCTCTTCGATCTGCCCGTCGGTGACGATGAGCGGCGGGCAGACCAGAAAATGATCGCCTATCCGCCCGCCTCGTGTGCGGCGGGAATAGATGATCAGGCCGGCATCATAGGCGAGGTCGACAAGGCGCAGATGGGCGTTGAGCGCGGGGGGCAGCGGCGCCATCGTCGCGCGGTCCGCTACCAGCTCGAAGGCCAGCAGTAGCCCCTTGCCGCGCACATCGCCGATGAAGGGGAAGCGCGCCATCAGCCCTTCCAGCCGCGCCTTCAGCACCGCCCCCTGCCGTTCGGCGGCGCCGATCAGGTCGAGCCTGTCGATCTCCTCCAGCACGGCGAGGCCGGCGGCACAGGCCAGCGGGTTGCCGGCATAGGTGTGGCCATGGATGAAGCCGCCATGGTCGATCACCGTTTCGGCGATGGCGCGGTCCGCCACCATGGCGCCGAGCGGCGCATAGCCGGCGCCGAACCCCTTGGAGAGCGCCACAATGTCGGGGCGCAACTGCCAGTGCTCGCTGGCGAGATAGCGCCCGGTGCGCCCGGCCCCGCTCATCACCTCGTCGCAGATCAGCAGCAGGCCGAACTCGTCGCAGATGGAGCGGATGGCACTGTAATAGCCATCCGGCGCCACCAGCGCGCCGGTGGAAGCGCCGCCGACCGGCTCCATGATGAACGCCAGCACCGTCTCCGGCCCCTGCCGCAGGATTTCCTCGCGCAGCATGTTGGCATAGCGCAGGCCGCGCTCCTCCAGCGTCAGCCCGTCGCGGTCGAGATAACAGGTGGGGGCGGGGATCTTGGGCATCTCCCGCAGCATGGGCGCGAAGGGCGCGCTCATCAGCGACATGCCGGTGACGGCCAGCGCCCCGAGCGTCGAGCCGTGATAGGAGGGAAAGCGCGAGATCACCTTCCAGCGCTCAGCCTGTCCGCGCGCCACTGCATATTGCCGGGCGAGCTTGAGCGCGCTCTCCACCGCTTCCGATCCGCCGGAGACGAAGAACACCCGGTCGAGGCCTGAAGCCATACGCCCGGCGATGCGGGTCGCCAGTTGCTCGGCCGGCTCGTTCTCGAAATGCAGCCGGTAGCCGAAGGTCGAGAGCTCCATCTGTCGCCGCATGGAGTCGAGCACGGCGGGGTTGGAGTGGCCGATATTGGAAACCATGGCGCCGCTGGAGCCGTCGAGATAGCGGTTTCCTTCGCTGTCCCAGAGATAGACCCCCTCGCCGCGCGCCAGCGTCGGCCGGCGCAGGCGGGTCTGGTAGAAGAGATTGGAGGCAGGGGGATCGGCTCTCATTTAGGGCTCATGCGCGGCGGCGGAGAGGGAGCGCCATCACCCGGCCCGCCGGCGGTGAGGGCGTCGAGAGGCGGCTTTTGCTCACAGGACTGGATGACAAAGCCAACGGGCGGGGAAGAGCATGGCGCGCGCAGGCCACTATCGCGCCAATCCCTGCGGCGCGCCACGGGGAAGGCCGCCGCCCTCTAGCCGAGGCAGGCATCCTCGGTGGCGCTGTAGCCCTTGGGCCTCGGCGCACTCTTAGCCGGCTGCCCCCGCCCCAGCGCGTCGTCCGAGCGTGCGCGGAGATAGATGAAGATCGCGTCGATGAAGCACATCACGTTGGGGTTCTTGCCGAAGGCCGGCATGACCAGTTCCTGGCTGCTGCTGACATTCTGCTTGCCGTTGGTGACGGTGTCGAGGAACTGGCTGTAGCCGAGGCTCTGCAGGGCATCGGTCAGCGCGGGCGCGAAGCTGGAGCCCAGCCCGTCCGGACCGTGGCACTGCATGCAGTTCGCGGTGTAGCGGATATAGCCGATCGCCGTGTACCAATCGACGGTTCCGTCCTTGTCGATCTGGTAGGTCGGGTTGCCCTGCTTGTCACTGTATTCGCCGTCGTCGGAGCTCACGGCGGCCGGGTCGCCGGATGGGTCGGCGAGGGCAGGGGGCATCAAGAAAAGCAGGCAGGCGGCGATAGCCGCGCCGGGGCGTGCAGGCATGCGATCCTCCCGCTCCGCCGTCTTTTTAGGCAATGCGTGCGGTCGGAGCGGACCATGCTCCATCGCCGGGCGGGCGCGGTCAAGCCGGGGGCTCGACGCGAGTTGATGGGGGCGATGCTTTCGGGGGAGGGCGGGCCGCCGTCGCACTTGCCGAACTGGCGACCGTTTGGGGGACCCGCGCTGTACGCGAATGCGGCGATGACCGCTCACCCCATAAAAAACCGCCCCGAAACAAGGGCGGTTTAATTCATTCACTCGGAACTTCCGGTGGCGGACCCTTACGGTCCGCCCTCGGTGAAGCGGCACCCGCTGCGTTCAGGGGCTGACGGGAAGAATGAAGCTCCCGCTCTTGCCGTCCGACGCGGAGATGATCGCCGCAAGACCGCCGCCGGCCGCAAGCATGCCGGCGATGCCGAGAGCCGGGTTAATCCCGCCCGAATTGGTGACGCCGAAGCCGCAACCGGGCGCCCGGAGCATCTCGGTGGTCGAGCTGGGAATGGTCACTGTCCGGTCATTGCCGAAATCGACCACGGCGTTACCCTGGCCGCGTACCGAAACAGTGTCGCCGGTCTTCAGCGAGGTGCCGATCACGCCAGGCGCAAAGCCATTGCCCCTGTCGACCATTACCGAACCTACCGCCACTGCAAGCCGACCTGCCGTCTGGCAACCGTCCTGAGCCGCAGCACTTCCAATGGCGCCGAGCGACAAAGCGCCTGCAACCGCGATAGAAAACACAGTCCGCATCATAGCCCCTCCATGGACACAGAGTGCCACTAAACAAGTCTAGCACCCCATAACACATTCCGCACCGTAGAAAACTACCGTGAGGTAAACGCGCTCACCGGGGTGCGGCGCTGAGGTACCATCAACTGACTTTAGCAATTCAAGGTGGCGGCGACGTGTCTAAAAGCGACGCCGTTGCAGGAGCTTGCGGAGGTGCATTCGCGGTGTGGCGTGTGGGCAACAGCCTGACGCTTTTGCCGGGCGGGATGGTCGATGGCGAATATCGCCGCTGGGAGCGACGAATCGCGCAGCCCCGGTACGGCCGGGAGGATGGAGCGTTCACGAGGCCAATGCTGGCGCGGGGCCCGTCGTCCGCGCCGTCTCGCCGCAGGAATGAAGGGCTGGATATGCCACCCGTCCCATCCTATAGCGAAGCCTCGCATGCTGAGGGGCGGAGAGCGCGATGGAAGGCGACGAACTGCGGACGATTCTGTGCCGGCTGGAAACGGGCATGGTGCTCACCGTGTCGGATGCCTGGATCGACAAGAAGTTCTCCGGCTCGCATGTGACCCGCGCGCGCCTGGTGGCCGAGATCGCCCGGCAGTATTTCTGTACCCATCATCAGGACTTCGGCTCCCAGCGTTTCGAAAAGCAGGAAGTGGCCTTCACCGGGTGAGGTTATGGGGCCGGCCGCGCTTCCGATGCTGCCATGGGTGAAGGCGCAGCCCGCTCCTTATAGAGCACCCGCTCCAGCACGGCGTTGAAAGCGTCGGGGGTCTCGATCATCGGGCAATGACCGGCATCGGCAATGGAGTGCAGGTGCAAGGCAGGGTTCGCCGCTGCCATGTCCCGCCATGGATCAATCGGCGTCACCCGGTCATGCGCGCCCCAGATCAAATGGGTATCGACGGCCACGCTGTCGATGAAATCGCGCACATCGATCTTCTGCAGCGAGCGCAGGATCGACAGGCCCATCATGAAGCACTGGCGATTGGCGATCTCGCGGAAGGTCGATTCGATCATCGCGGTGTCGAGCCGCGATGGGTCGTGGAAAAGCTCGCGTGAGATCTTGTGAGCATAATCCAGCGACAGGATGCGGCTCACGCCCAGGCCGAGCGTGACATTCTCTCCCGCTCCAGGGCAACCGCTGACAATTGCCTGCTTTATATTGAATTCCGGATCACTTGCCAAAGCGAGGGCGATATAGCCGCCCATCGAGTTGCCGAATACCACTGTCTCCCGGGATTTATGCGGCAGCAGGGCTTCCTTAACGAAGTCAATGAGGCTCGGAACCGTGCCATAGTTCTTGCCGAACTTAACAAAGGGATCATCGAATACGATAGGCTCGAAGCCTTTTTTTCGCATTGTTTCGATTTGGCTCGACCAGATCCAGGAACCCGCAAAAAGTCCTGGCAAGAAAACGGCGAGAGATGACATCTTTTGCCCCCCGGCGATGAAAGATGATTTCATGAAAGCATTTTACGGGCCAAACGACAGGAACCGATCCTGGATTGCAACGGATCAAACGTCGCAGGTGGGTGGCTTTTTTTGCTCGTATTTCGATCATCGAAGCATCGGGCGGTGCCACGCGCTGGAAATCTGGAAAAAAGTCTGATCGTATGGAAGTGCATCCAACCTCCGCGCGCCAGCGCAAGACCTGCCGGCAGGAAATACTTTCCGGGCGCGTGGGTGGGAAGGGCGCGTCGGCCGGACAGCGAGGGGGGCTCTCGCGGGCTTTGTTGCTGGGGGTATAATGACGCCGCGCTTCCGCTTGCCGACCAATATTGTCGTCGTCATTCTCACGCTCGTCCTGTTTTCGTTCGCCGCTCTTTTCGTCGTCTCAACGCCCGGCGGGTACCAAGGCTACGCGGAGGCCGATTTCATCTTCGTCGGGCCCGATGAGGCCGGACGCATTGTCGATCTCAACGTGGAGGAAGGTGCGCGCGTGACGAAGGGCGTGCCCCTCTTCACCATCGACGAGGATCTGCAGCTGGCCGACGTTAAGTCTGCCGACGCCGCGCTGGGGCAGGCACTGTCTGAAGTCGCCAACGCCAAGGCCTCGACCCGACGCCCGGCGGAGGTGGCGGTTCTGGAGGCCGGGGAACGGCGGGCGGCGGCGGCGCTGGAACTCTCCCGCCTCGAACTTGAACGCCAGAAGGACCTCCAGTCCAAACAGGTGGCGTCGCAAGCGGCCCTGGATGCGGCGCAGCAGACCTATAACCAGAACGAGGCCTCGCTGGACGCCGCGCGCCGCGAGATCGAAGCCGCCAAGCTTTCCGGTCGCGACGACGAGATTGCTGCCGCCGAAAAGGCGGTGGATGCGGCCCGCGCCGCTCTGGCAGCTGCGCAGGTGCGACTGGACCGGCGACGCATGATGGCGCCCGTCGCGGGCACGGTGGAAACCCTTTATTTCCGGGCTGGCGAGCTGGTTCCTGCCGGACGGCCGGTAGTGTCCATTTTGCCGCCGGAATTGATCAAGGTGCGTTTCTTCGTGCCCGAGCCGGCCCTGCCGCAGTTCCAGATCGGCACCGCCGTGACGGTGAGCTGCGATGGTTGCGCGGAAGAAATCGAGGCCAATGTCAGCTTCATCGCCGCCAGTGCCGAGTATACGCCCCCGGTCATCTACAGCCTGGATGAGCGCTCCAAGCTGGTGTTCATGATGGAAGCCCGGCCGCGCGATCCCTCCAAGCTGCGCCCCGGACAGCCGGTCACGGTCGAGATCGCGCCATGAGTGGGCGTGAGGTCGACGGCGGGGACCTCGCGGCACAGGACTCCGCGCTTGCCACCGGACCCGACTACGCCATCGACGTTCAGGGGCTGAGCAAGAGCTTTGGCACCAACCAGGTCGTCCACAACCTCTCCATGCGCGTGAGGCGTGGGCAGATCTATGGCTTTCTTGGTCCCAACGGCTCTGGAAAGACCACCACCATCCGCATGCTGTGCGGCCTGCTGACGCCGGACGAGGGGCACGGCACCTGCCTCGGCATGGATATCCTGACCCAGGGCCGCGCCATCCGCCGCCATGTCGGCTACATGACGCAGAAATTCAGCCTTTATGCCGACCTCTCGGTCCGGGAGAACCTCGAATTCATCGCCCGCATCTATGGCGTGCCCGATGCCGAGGCGGCGGCGGCCGAGGCGATCGTCGCCCTCGGGCTGGAGGGGCGTGAACGGCAGCTGGCCGGCGATCTCTCCGGCGGCTGGAAGCAGCGGCTGGCCTTGGGCGCCTGCATCCTGCCCAAGCCCCAGCTCCTACTGCTGGACGAGCCGACCGCCGGCGTCGATCCTAAGGCCCGCCGCGAGTTCTGGGCGCAGATTCATGATCTCGCGGCGGAAGGGGTCACGGTGCTCGTCTCCACCCATTACATGGACGAAGCCGAGCGCTGCCACGAGATCGCCTATATCGCCTATGGCGAATTGCTGGCGCAGGGCACGGTGGACGAGGTCGTCGCCGGCTCCGCGTTGCATATGTGGCGCGTAACCGGGCCGGACCCGGCGGCGCTGGCGCGGGAGTTGATGGAGGTGCCCGGCATCGAACTGGTCGCCCCCTTTGGGACCAGCGTGCATGTGGGCGGACGCGACCGGGCTGCGCTGGAGCGCGCCGTCGCGAGTTTCGCGGCCCGGGAGGAGCTGGTCTGGCGCCCGGACAGCCCCAGCCTGGAGGACGTGTTCATCGACCTCATCAATCGCTCAAGGGACAACTTCCGGTGATCGGCGTGGCGGGCTCCCTGCGCCGCATCGGCGCGATGATACGCAAGGAATTCATCCAGCTGATGCGGGACCGCGTCTCCTTTGCGGCGATGGTGTCGATCCCGCTGCTGCAGTTGATCCTTTTCGGCTATGCCATCAACACGACGCCGCGGCACCTGCCGACAGCGGTGCTGGCCTATGACCAGTCGTCGCTGACCCGCTCCATCCTCGCCGCCATAGAGAACACCAAATACTTCTCCATCACCCATCATCCGGTGAACGAGGCCGAAGCCGAGCATTTGCTACGCTCGGGGCAGGTGCTGTTCGTGGTGGAAATTCCCGCCGGCTTCGAGCGCGCGGTCCGGCGCGGGGAGAGCCCCTCGCTGCTGGTCTCGGCGGACGCCACCGATCCCGTCGCCTCGACCAGCGCGCTGGCGGCGCTGGGGCGATTGGTGGAAACCTCGGTACGGCGCGAGCGCTTCAATCTGGAGGATGCGCCGGAAGGCAGCGGGCTGGAGAAGGCCCCGCCGCCCTTCGAGTTCCGTACCCATCCGCGCTACAACCCGGCCGCCGTCACCCAGCTCAACATCGTGCCGGGCCTGCTCGGTACTATTCTCACCATGACCATGCTCATCTTCACCGCGCTTTCGGTAACGCGCGAGATCGAGCGCGGGACGATGGAAACCCTGCTGGCCATGCCGATCCGGCCGGTGGAGATCATGGTGGGCAAGATCGCGCCCTATGTGATGGTCGGGGCGATGCAGGCGGCGATGATCCTTGGTGCGGCCGTGCTGCTGTTCGACGTTCCCGTCGTCGGCAATCTGGCGCTCCTCACCGTCCTGACCGGCCTGTTCATCCTTACCAACCTGTCGATCGGCTACACGTTTTCCACGTTGGCGCAGAACCAGTTGCAGGCGGTGCAGATGACTTTCATGTACTTCCTGCCGAATATCCTGCTGTCAGGCTTCATGTTTCCGTTCGCCGGCATGCCGACCTGGGCGCAATGGATCGCCGAGACGCTGCCGCTGACCCATTATCTCCGAATGGTGCGCGGCATCCTGTTGAAAGGGGCGACTTCGGCGGACCTGGTGCAGAACATTCTCGGCCTCAGCGTGATCATGCTCGTCGCTATGTTCATCGCGGTGAAGCGCTTCCGGCAGACGCTGGACTGATCAGCGCGCCCTGTCCGCACCACGGGCGGTGCCCGGCTTGTCGAGCGGGGGAAAGGTGGCGAGAAGGGTGAAACGCTCCAGCCCCTCGGTGCCGATCACCTCGATCTCATCCGAGCGCACCCACAAATGCGCCATCAGCTGGCCCTCGGCGCCTTTCATCACGCCATAAAACAGCGTTGTCGGCAGGCTGCGCCGGTTTAGCATCATCCGGGCCGACAGCCCCTGTTCGAGGCACAGCGCGCGAAACGGCATGCGGCGCGCCACCGCGCGGATTGCCCAGCGCACCCTGATGATCTGTTCGCGGGCATCCGCCGCAGGCGGACGTCTCGGCCGGGTGGCGGCAATGCGCGCCACATGGCGAAACGGCACCAACACGATCGCCAGTCGGGCGAGCCCCACTGTCAGCAGCGCCTCGCCCAGCAATGCGCGGTCGCGCCAGCTCAGGCGGCGCCAGCGGGCGGCGAGCGAGGGCGGTGGGCGGGGATTCACAGCCGTCGGTTCCTCCACGGGCGGCCGCCGGGAAGGTAAATTCCCGCGCGGCGGTCCGGCGGTATCCAAGACCGAAGCCGCCGGTTTCTCAAGCCCGTCGGCGTGCAGGCTCGGCTTTACTGGCGGTCGAGGAGCTTGCGCTCGACCGTCTGCAAATGGGCGCGCATGCCGGCGGCAGCGGCGGCGATGTCGCGATGTTCGATCGCATCGACGATGGCTTCATGCTCGGCGAAGCTGTGATGATCGGACAGCGGCTTCACCGGCTCGGTGCGCAGCCGGCCCCAGGTCACGGCTCGGCGCACCGCGTTCAGCGTGTCGAACAGGCCGAGCAACAGCGTGTTCTGCGAGGCTTCGGCAATGGTCCGGTGCAGGCGCGTGTCCCAGGCTTCATATCGCCGCCAGGTATCTGCCTGCCGGGAGCGCGCCAGGCAGAGCCGCATTTCGCCGATGTCCTCCGGCGTGGCGGTGAAGGCGGCGGCACGGCAGATCTCGGGTTCCATCACGATGCGCGCCCGCATCACCTCGGCCGGATTGCTGCGTCGCGCCAGTGCCGCGATGTCGGCGAAGGTGTCGAGCGGCCGGCTGCCCATGAAGGTGCCCTTGCCGACATGGCGCCAAAGCTGGCCCTCGGCTTCAAGCACGTCGAGGGCCTTGCGCAGCTCTGTGCGCGACACGCCGAGCGCCGCCGACAATTCGCGCTCGGGCGGCAGGCGGCCATCATCTGCAAGATCGCTCTGGGCAAGGTAGCCACGCAACTGCGTGACGATGCCCTTTTCCAGATTGGGGTCGGCGGAAGGATTAAGCATGGGTGTCCGGATCAACCAAAGTGCGAATTGGTTCATTCTATGGCGGCATCAAATCGTGCCGTCAAGCCAATCCGACCTTGACCGACTTCGGCAGCCAATATAAACCAAAATCAAATTGGTATCCAACCTCGCGGGTTGGGTGAGTGGCGGATTAAAACCGCTCGGCTCTCATGGGAGACTGTAAATGCTCAAGGAATTCACGAAAAAACTGTGCGGTCTGTCCGGGTTGGCGGTAGCCGCCGGCTTCGGGCTCGCTCTGGTGGCGGTGCCCCAGGCTGAAGCCAAGGTCCGCGTTGCCTATGGCGATATTGCGTCGGTCGAGAACCTGCACCTGCTGGCCGCTTTCGAGCTCGCCAAGCAGCGCGGCGTCGAGATCGAGATGACCTACCTGAAGTCCGAGGACATTGCCGCTCAGGCGGTGGTCAGCGGCCAGGCCGATGTCGGCGTCGGCGGTCCCTATGCGCTGATGCAGAAGGTGAAGGTGCCGGTTCGCATCTTCCTCCAGCTCTCGACGCTGCGCTTCTACCCCGCCGTCAACGCCGAGTTCTACAAGACCTGGAAGGACCTGAACGGCCAGGAAATCGCGGTCCACTCGCGCGGTTCGGGCACCGAAGCCATCATGAAGCTGATGGAAGAGAAGCAGGGCATCAAGTTCTCCAAGATCAGCTACATCCCGGGTTCGGAAGTCCGCACCGGCGCCCTGCTTCAGGGTAACGTCAAGGCGACGATCGTGGATTCGGCCGGTCGCCGGCTGCTGCAGGAAAAGGCCCCCGGCAAGTTCATCATCCTGCCGCTCGATGGCATCAACGCCACGGACGAGGCGCTCTTCGCCCGCCAGGATTTCCTCGACAAGAATGCCGGCGAAGTCGACATCATCGTTGAGTCGATCCTCACCACCTGGCGCGAAGTGACCAAGAACCCCGCCATCGTCGCGGAGTGGCGCACCAAGTACAAGCTGCTGCCCGATCTGCCGGCCGACCAGGTGGCCGAGATCACCCCCTATTTCAGCGAGCTCGCCGAGGGCAAGGCCTTCCCGCTCAATGGCGGCGGCGAGGCGGCGGCCAAGGACGACTTCGCCTTCTACACGCTCTCCGGCCAGCTCCAGGGCGATCCTGCGAGCCTCAAGGTCGAGGATTTCTGGGCCCTCGAGCCGCTGAACCGCGCGCTCGGCAAGGTCGGCACCAACTGAAGGCCGGTTGAATGAGTTTTCCGGTACAGGCGAACGGCTCCTCGCGAGCCGTTCCCACCTCCGAGGCTTCCTTCTTCTGGAGGAAGCTCTCGGAGCACCGCACGGCCCTTTGGCGTCTGGCGTCAATCGGCCTCTTCTTTCTTGTCTGGGAGATCGCCGGTCGCATTCCGATCAGCTTCGCCTTCCCGACCTTTCTGGAGACGCTGCGCGCCTTCGTGACGATGACGCTCGACGGTTCGTTCGTCGCGGCCTATGCCGAAACACTTCAGCCATTGGTGATCGGCATCACCATTTCGGCCGTCATCGGCATCGGTCTGGGCATTGTCATGGGCCTGTCGCGCTTCGCCGAATGGCTGGTGGCGCCGGTGTTCATCGTGCTGCAGGCAGCGCCGATGGCGGCGCTTATTCCGCTCATCACCTTCGTCTACGGCATTGGCCTCGTCTCGAAGACGCTTGCGGTAATCATGCTTGCTTTGCCGGTGATCGTGCTCAACGGCTACAAGGCGGTGCGAAACGCCAATCCCTCGCTGGTGGCCATGTGCTACTCGTTCCAGGGAAATCTGTGGCAGCGCATCACCAAGATCATCATTCCCGATGCGAGCCCGGTCATCTTCGCCGGCCTGCGCCTCGGCCTTGCCGCCGGCTTCATCGGCGTCATCCTTGCGGAACTGCTGATCACCCCGACCGGCATTGGCGACCTCATCACCTATCATCGCTCGGTGGCGAACTATGCCGAGATGTATGCGGCTGTTGTCTCCATCATCCTTGTATCCACCCTCACGCTGGCCGCGCTGGAGGCTTTCGAGCTTCGCGTGTTGCGTCCCGAAAAGAGGAAGTCCTGACCATGCGGAATATCACCGCTCAGGCGGCCACCGCCGCCGCAGTTCCCGCCGGCTCGGACGTCGCGGTCGAAGTGCGCGGCATCTGCAAGATGTACAATGAGGTTGAGGCCCTGCGCGGCATCGACCTCGACTTCCCCGCCGGCAAGCTCACCACGCTGCTCGGCCCGTCGGGTTGCGGCAAGACCACGCTTCTCAAGATCATCGCCGGCCTGATCCCCGCCACATCGGGCGAGGTTCGGGTCAATGGCAAGGCGGTCACCGGCCCCGGTCCCGAGCGCGCCTTCGTGTTCCAGGACTTCGCGCTGATGCCGTGGGCAACGGTCATGCGCAATGTCGGCTTCGGCCTTGAGCTGAAGGGCATGGGCAAGAACGAGCGTCAGGCGATCGCGCAGAAGTACATTGCCGAGGTTGGCCTGTCCGGCTTCGAGAACAAGTACCCGCACGAGCTTTCCGGCGGCATGCGCCAGCGCGTCGGCCTCGCGCGCGCCTTTGCCGTGAATGCCGATGTGCTGCTTCTCGATGAGCCGTTCTCGGCGGTCGACGAGCAGAACCGGCGCAAGTTCCAGGAGGACCTGCTCGAACTGGTCGAGAAGGAGAAAAAGACGTTCATCTTCGTCACCCACTCGATCGAGGAAGCGGTCTACTGCTCCGACCGCATTGTCATCCTCTCGCGCCGGCCCGGCCGGATCGCGCAGATCATCGAGCCGGAAATCGACCGTACGGCCTCGCCGGACGCCATTCGCCGTGACCAGGGCTATCTCGATACGGTCGAGGAGATCTGGCAGGGCCTCAAGCACTATGTCGATTAAGGGGAGGCCGCGATGACAATGTTTGGCTATCGCGTGCCCATGATGGCATCGCTGCTCGTGTGGTGCTTCATCTGGGAACTCGTCGGGCGTTCCGGCGCCATGTTCCTCGTTCCCCCGCTCTCCGATGTGCTGGTCGCAGCGGTTGCGCTGGTGCAGACCGGCACCTGGCAGGCGGCGGCGATCACCACGCTTAACAGCTTCCTGGTTGGCATGTTCTTCGCCATCACTGTCGGCATCGCCGTCGGTGTGCTGATGGGGCGTTCGACCACGGCGGACAACCTGCTGGGCATCTGGGTCAACATCTTCGTGTCAGCGCCGCTCTCGGCGCTGGTGCCGGTGCTGATGATCCTGTTCGGTATGGGCGAGACGACGGTGGTGGTCACGGTCTTCCTGTTCGCGGTGTGGATCATCGTGCTCGACACCCGCGCGGGCATCCAGGGCGTGCCGCCCTCGCTCGTAGAGATGGGCCGCAGCTACGGCGCGTCCCCCTGGACGCTCTACGGCAAGATCATCTTCCTCGCCGCGCTGCCCGAAATTCTCGCCGGCATCCGCCTGGGCGTTGTTCGTGGCGTTAAAGGCGTGGTGATTGGCCAGCTACTGGTGGCAATCATCGGCTATGGCGAGTTGTTCGAGCTCTATTCGCGCAATTTCGACATGGTGAATTTCTGGGCCCTGACGATTATCCTTTTCGCCGCCGCGATGGGATTGTCGGCCCTGATCGAAAACATTGAAAAACGCGTCGACTATTACGCAGGAGTACGCTGATGAACGCGCCTATCGACACCTCCGTCTATGTGATCACGCCTCCTGGCATTCCGACGCTGCCCGTCGAAGGCTCGGACCAGCTCTTCCCTATCCACCGCATCTACTGCGTCGGCCGCAACTATGCAGAGCACGCCATCGAGATGGGGCATGATCCCGACAAGGAGCCGCCCTTCTTCTTCCAGAAGAACCCTGACAACGTCATCACCGACGGCACCTTCCCCTATCCCGACAAGTCGAGCGATGTGCATTTCGAGCTGGAAATGCTGGTCGCCATCGGCAAGGGCGGTGTGAACATCCCGGTCGAGTCGGCGCTCGATCATGTGTGGGGCTATGGCGTGGGTCTCGACATGACCCGTCGCGACCTGCAGGGCGAGGCCAAGAAGCTTGGCCGTCCGTGGGAAGTCGGCAAGGCCTTCGAGGATTCCGCCCCCTGCTCGGCACTGGTGCCGGCTTCGGTTGTCGGCCACCCGGCCGACGGCAAGGTGTGGCTGAACGTCAACGGCACGCAGCGCCAGGTCGGCGACCTCAACCAGATGATCTGGAAGGTGCCGGAGATGATCTCCTACCTCTCCGGCCTGTTCGAGCTTGAGCCGGGCGACGTCATCATGTCGGGCACCCCGGCCGGCGTTGGCGCCATCGTGCGCGGCGATGTCATGGAGGGCGGTGTCGACGGCGTCGGCACGCTCACTGTCAAGGTCGTCTGATCGGCTTATCGCCTGCACCCGGTGGTTCTCATCGGGTGCAGGTACGGCCTCTGCCAAACGGGACGCGGCGATATCGCCTGCGTCCCGTTTCTATTCGGGCCTGGTCCATTGGCTGGACCGGGTCCACAGGAGCTCAGGGCCGGCGCGGCGGCTTGCTCTTGGCGGGCTTGGCGTAGGGCTTCTTGCCCTCCGGGCCTTTGTCGAAAGGCGGCTTGCCGCCGGGCTTCTTGCCCGGTGTGCCCGCGCCGTCCGGCCTCTTGCCCTCCGGCTTCCGGCTCTCGAGCCTGCCCGGCGGCTTGCCCTCGAAGGCAGCAGGTCGTGCGGGCTTGCCCGGCCGCTCGCTTTCGCTGGTGGCCAGCGGGTTCCATTCGCGCGGCTTCTCAGTCCCACCCTTGCGGTGCGGCTTCTTGCTGCGCTCATACGTGCCGCCTTCCGTCGAACCCCGCTCCGGCCGGCTATCGGCCGGCTTCCCCGGAGCCGGTTCCGGGCGCGAGGTCGGTTCGCGGAAAGGCTTTTCGTAGACAGGTTTCGTGTGAACCGGCTTCTCGTAAGCGGGTTTGGCGTAAGCGGGCTTGTCGCGCTCGGGCCGCTCGCGTTGCGGCCTCTCCTGCGAAGGCCGGCTGCGCGGTGGCCGCGACGAGCGTTCCTCCGAGGGCCCACCGGGCAGGGGCTCGATGACGACGTCGCCGCCCTCGATCTTGCGCACCGATTTGCCGAAGCGATCGGCGGCAGCGCGGCTGACCTCGAAGGCGGTCTCCTCGTCGAGGATGCGGATGATGCCGATTTCCTTGCGTGTGACGTTGCCGCGACGGCAGATCAGCGGCAGCAGCCATTTTGGGTCGGCATTGCTGCGACGTCCGACATTGAGACGGAACCACACGCTACCGCCGCCGGACGGCCCGCCAAACTCGCGGTCCGCGGCGCGGTCGCGCACGGCGCCTGCTCGCGGCTCGCCGGGGTCGGCAACCTCCTCCGGTGCCGGCAGGCCGGCTCGATAGAGACGTACCAGCGCGGCGGCCAGATGCTCGGGCGTGTGGGCGGCGAGCAGGGTCTGGCCGGCGGCAAGGTCTTCCTCATTGGGCTCGTCGGTGAGCAGCGCGTCGCCCAGCATGCGCTCATGGTCGAGCTTGCGGATTTCCTCCGAGGTCGGGGGGCCGGACCAGGCCGGCGCGATGCCCAGCCCGCGCATCATGTCCTCGACGCGGCGGCGCCGGAAAGGCGGCACCAGAAGCACACTCACGCCCTTGCGCCCCGCACGCCCGGTGCGGCCGCTGCGATGCTGCAGGCTCTCGGCGTCGTTCGGCAGGTCGGCGTGGATGACGAGACCGAGATTGGGCAGGTCGATGCCGCGCGCTGCGACATCGGTGGCGACGCACACCCGCGCACGCCCGTCGCGCAGCGCCTGCAGCGCGTGGTTACGGTCGTTCTGGCTGAGCTCACCGGAAAGCGCCACGGCGGAGAACTGCCGTTCCTGCAGCATGGCGTGCAGCCGGCGCACCGCCTCGCGCGTGTTGCAGAACACGATGGCGCTCGGCGTGTCGTAGAAGCGCAGCACGTTGACCACGGCATGGTCGAGCTCGGTCGGGGCGATGCGGATGGTGCGGTATTCGATATCGGCGTGACCGCCCTCGGCGCTCGCCACCTCGATGCGCAGCGCGTCCCGCTGGTAGCGCTTGGCCAGCGCGGTGATGCCGCGCGGCATGGTGGCGGAGAACAGCAGGCTGCGCCGCTCCGGCGGGGTGGCGTCGAGGATGAATTCGAGATCCTCGCGGAAGCCGAGGTCGAGCATCTCGTCGGCCTCGTCGAGAACGGCAACCTTCAGCGCGGAAAGATCGAGCCGGCCGCGCTCCAGATGGTCGCGCAGCCGCCCCGGCGTGCCGACGACGATATGCGCACCCTGGTTCAGCAGGCGCTGCTCCTGGCGCGGGTCCATGCCGCCGACGCAGGAAACGATGCGCGCGCCCGTCGCCGCATAGAGCCACACGAATTCCCGCTGCACCTGCAGCGCCAGTTCACGGGTGGGCGCCACCACCAGCGCGAGGGGAGCCGTGGCGTGCGGCAGGCGCTCCTCGCTGCCCAGCAGCGTCTCGGCCATGGCGAGGCCATAGGCCACGGTCTTGCCGGAACCTGTCTGCGCCGACACCAGCAGGTCGCGTCCCATCGCGTCGGGCGCCAGCACGGCCAGTTGCACCGGGGTCGGGTTGTTATAGTCCCGTTCGGCCAGCGCCTGGGCAAGCGCCGGGTTCGTCGTCATGAAGGTCACGGCTGGTCCGCCTATGTCGCAGTCTCGTCAGGCGTCGAAAGGGGAGCCATCGGAAATTGTCTGTAAGCCTCTTCCTTAATCGCGCCGGGGCCGCAACGCCACTGCCGTCCACGCATCCCCCGGTGGTGCCCAGCGCAGGGCATGCAGTAGGGGCGCAGGAGAAACGATTGAAAGCCGCTCGACATCCGCTTGATCGATCGGGTGCACTCTGGACGACCGCCTTGCTGGTATTATAGCCGCTTCCGATTGCTGCTCATCTTCAGGGGTGCTGGATGATCCCGCGTGAAGCAATTGTCGTCAGGTGGGTATGAAGCCCATGCGTGAGGACGAGACGCTCGATGGAAGGGCGAGGCGGCGCGGACAGGGCGGGCCTATTCGTGCCAATGGGCCGCCACGAAGGGGGCGTGGCGGCAGTTCTGGTAGCTGCCGTCCATAACATGCTGCGGTTTCATCTTGCCTGCGAAGGAAATGATGCGGGCCTTCTCCGGCGGCAGCGCCTCGCCCTGGGGGTTGTCGTGGTCGGCATAAGCGTTGCAGTCCTGCCGGAAATACGCGACGCGGCCATCTTCCAGGAACGTCATCTCGGCCAGCTTGCGGTCGAGCCAGCGCTGGTCGGAGATCTGGCCCGGCAGCCCGCGATGGTGCTGGCAGGTAGCGGCGGCCGCCGCCGGGTCCTTCACGAGGTCCTCCCACAGATGGGTCATGGTTCCGACCCGGTGCCGAAGGATCGCGCTGTGCCCGCGGGTATTGCCGCTCTGGTTCCGGCCGCGCGCGATCAGGAAGTTCTCTTCTGGACGGTCCGCAAGAAAATCGACATTGCCGATCACGACCATGTCGATGTCGCTCTGCACCAGAAGTTCACCGTTCAGCCCGAGAAAATTGTCGCTGAACAGCGCAAGCTTGCGAGCGTTGCCGAGATCCCAGTCGCAAAAATCGTAGCTCGGCAGCGGGTGCACGAGGATATCGGGCCGCAGGCCTTCGGCGGTGTCGGTCACGCAGTGGAAGACATGGGGAATGGTAAGATTGCGCAGGAACATTGCCCGCAGCCGGTTGACGTCGTCCGCCGCGTAGAGATCGCCCCATTTGAAGCAGTTTACATGAAGTACCATTTCGTCACCCCGGCGCCTCGCGCCTTCTAAAGTGCGATCCGATCGGTTCGACCCGTGAATCGCCCTCTAATTCCAGAATAGAGACAGCTTTGTCTGATCAGCTTGCCATGCAGGCCGGTCGGCGCATGCTCTAGTGTTGCTCCACATCGAGTACGCGCGCATGGGCCTTCGAGAGCATCCGCTCGATTTCATGGGTGTTCTTGTCCAAATGCTCGGACACGAAGGCGCGCTCGGCCGCGTCGGGGCGCTGCCCGCAGAGCAGCCGCGCGATGATTTCCGGCTGGTAGAAGCGCAGCGCCGCCGACAGCACGAACCCCTCGTCGATAAGGTTGGCGGTGGTGCTGGGCGAGCAGATGTCGGCGATATTGTCGGAACCGATCCGGATGGCGACACCCCGGCTGACGAGTTCCAGCACGCGTGGCATGCAGTTGCCGGTGGGCGCCTGCAACGGCCGGAGCATGCGCATGCCGAGCGCCGCCGAGGGGCAGGCGATGACACCGATGTTCATCTCGGCCATATCGGCGGCAAGGCGCAGGAAGCGGGCTTCGTCATAGGTCGAGGGCGAGACCATGTGGACGGCCCACACCAGCGGCTCGCCGCTTTCCGAACGCGGTGCACCATAGCGCCGGACGGCCTCGACCAGGCGCTCGGTGCCGCACTCGGAGGCCTCAAACCGCTGGTCGGTATGGACATGGACCATCTTGCCGAGGTCCTGGGCGAGTTCGAGCACCCGCCGGCAATGTTCCATGAAGCCGATATGGGTGGGGTAGTCGTCGGTATCGTCGGCCTCCGGCAGGCTGCCAATGAAATCGGCCTGACGCGCGCCTTCGGCGAAGATCTCCCATCGCTCCGGCTCGGCGTCGACGAAGCCGAAGGGCGTGTAGGCCCCGAGCCTCAGGTCGATCCGGTCCGCCCAGCGCGTCTGGATCTCCTTCATCCAGCCAAGACCCGTCAGCCCGACCCGGTTGGGCGTGACGTCCACCATGGTGTCGGCACGCTGGGTGTCAACCGCGACCATTTCCGCCAGCGCATCCTCCACGCGCGCGAAATAGTCGTCCCTCTCGAACGCCGGCCCGGCGTGGATATCAGCGATCATCGAGTGCTTGCGCTTCAGCGAGATGTGAAAATCCTCGGCTGTTCGATGCCCGTTGCCCGCCAGATAGCGATCATCGAACGTGCCGGCACGATCAAGGTGCAGATGGGCGTTGAACATGCCCCCGCTACGTCGAATTTCCTGGCGGAGCCGTTCATACCAAGCTCTCGTCATTGTTGCCTCCCCCACGCGCTTTTTGGATTCTTCTCAACGGGATCGAGCGCTGCCACCTCATCGCGCCGCCGACGGATCATGGCGACGAGATCGAGAATGTAAGGCTCCTGAAAAAACTGCCCGTGGCCACCGCTGACGATGTCGATCGTGAAATTGTCGTCGTAATACGCGCGACATTCGGCGTCGGGGTCCTCGCACCAGAGATGGATATTGCGGTTGCTGTCGCGCCCGAAGCACAGCGCGACCCGCCCGGCATAGCGCTCGGGCACCATCTTCTCGTGCAGCACAAGGAGGGAGACCTCGCGTCCCGCCGCTCGGGCATGCCGGGCGACATGGAAGGCGATGGTCGCGGCCTGGCAATTGCCGCCGATGAACAGCGGACCGGCCGGCACTGCCGCCTGTATCTCGCCGGAGTAATGGGCGGCGAGCCGGTCGATGTTCTCGGCGGACTTCACCATGACTTCATGGCCCGAGCGCATGCCGAACACGGGCTGGTCCTTGCCGATGTAGCGCGCGATCTGCTTCAGTTCGGTCTCGTTCTGGAGGCACCAGAAGAGCGGCGGCCGCGCGCCATCGAGGTTGTGGCCGACCGCCACCGCGCCTGGGAACGGGCGGCGCCCCTCCCAACTCGCGGTGTAGGCGCGAAGCCTGGCGAGGATGTCGGGGTCAAGATGCCCGGCCGGCGCCGGCGCCGAATGTTCCTGTGCCTCATCGGACACCAGCGCCGCCGCCAGTTCCGCGACCGTGCCCAACTGGAGAAGCACGTTCGCTGAAAGGCGCCGCCCCAGCGTCTTCTCCAGATCGGAGAGCATTCGCACCGCCAGCAGGGAATGGCCGCCCAACTCCCGGAAATTCTCATGCCGCCCGATGGGATGGTCAAGCCACAGAGCCTTCTGCCAGAGATCGGCGATGATGCGCTCGACATCGTTCTCCGGCGGGTTGAAGGCGCTCTTTCCGCGTCCGTCGTCGAGGGCGACAAGCGTCTCCAGATCGACCGCTCCGGTTGCCGTGCGTGGCAACGCTGGCAGCGAGGAGAACCGCAGAGGCGGCAGCAGGGCCCCGAACTTGGTGCCGAGCCATGTCGTCAGTTCGTCTGCGGAGGCCCGATTGTACTCGTTCAGCACCATCCATGCCGACATGCCCCCTGTTTGGGGATTTTCGGTCACGGCGGCCTCGTCGATGCCGGGATGGGCGACCAGCAAGGCCCTTAAGCGCTCCCGGTCGACGGTGGGAGGCGTAAGGGAGCCGATCGGCTGGTCGATACCCTTCTCCACCATTGCTGTGAGTGTGTCGCGCAGCAACGTGCCGAACGCCGCCGCGCCGGCCGGGCCGAGAATATGCGCCCGGTGGCTGATCCGGCAGGAAAGAGCCGGGCCATCGGCCTCGAACTGCAGGGCAAGGGCAAAATCTGCGCTCTCGCGGTCCAGCTTCATCTCGCGCACCGGAAGCCGGCCGAAGGCAAGCGGCGCCTCACGCCGTCGCTCCTGCCACGCGGCCATGAACTGGTCGGTGCGCGCCCGCGCGAGGCCGGCCGTGGCCACGATCTCTGCGGTGGGAAGAAAGCGATGGCGATTGGCCGCGAAAAGATCCCGAGCGATGCCGGAGACGATATCGGCCAGAGTCGCCGTCGGCGGCAGGGCCACGGACAGCGGCACAACACGATTCAGATATCCGATGACCGCAGCCGCTTCCGCCTGTTCGCGATTGGTCAGCGGCGTGCAGAGCAGTATCTGGCGCTGCACGGTGACCCGGCTGAGTGTCAGTGCGGCTGCGGCGAGCGCGAGCGCGCCGGGCGGCACCTTAAGGGCAGCGGCGCGCGCGCGCAGCGCCTCCGCAAGATGGTCCGGGAACGCGACCCGCATGGAGCCGTCGCGCTCGGCTTGGCCCGGCGCGGCCGGCAGCGCGGCCGATGGATGGGCTTGCCCAAAGCGTTCGCGCCACCAGGCCCGCGACTGTTCCCCGCGCGGTCCCGCCGCCACCCGCCGCTCCCACTCCGCGACGTCGGTCGACTGGAAGCGCGGCTGCCCCACCGGGGGCGTTCTCCCGTCACTCAAGGCGGTGATGAGTTCCGCCAGTTCACCCGCGAACACATCCCGCGAAAAGCCATCGAAGATGAGATGGTGGAAGACGAGGAGCACGATCGTCCGTCTGCCCCCGACCGTGTAGACGCAGCAGCGCCAGAGCGGCCCGTGCGCGATGTCGAAGGGGCGCGCGCCTGCCCGCCCTATCGCGGCGTGGGCCTCCTCGGGCAGGTCGTCGCTGTCCTTTGCCTGGGCCTTGAAGGCGAGCGTCTCCTCCATCGCGATACGGCTCATGCGCGGGCGGAGCACCGGGCAGGTCTCCGTGGCGGGAAAACAGTATCGCAGCGCCTCATGGCGCTCTTGCAACGCCATAGAGGATGTTCAGATCGAGGGAGCCAGCAATGTCGAGAACAAGCGGCACGTTATAGAGGCTCTCGGCCTGGCGCGCCCGTGCCAGCGGCAGCAGGCTCTCCTGCGCGAGCGTGAGCACGCGGGGCGCCTCGGCCGGTATCGCCACCAGCCCCGGCTCCGACGCTTCCACCGTCGCAGGGGCTGGCGTGAGCAGCGCGATCAGCGCGTCGCGTTCCGCCTTGAGCCGGGCACGCACGGCTTCGTCGAGCCGGTCCGGCCGCGCGCTGCATTGCAGACGCCCGGACTCTACCCACAGCCGGATTCCGCGACCGGCCAGTTCTTCAAGGAACCGTGCCGTATCGTACGATCCCTTACCCGAAGAACCGGCATCCACTGCGTCCACGTTCTTCCCCCCCGAGAACAACTCTACGTACTATAGTGCGCCTGCACGTCGAGGCGCGATCCAAACAGCCCGCCGCACGGCACGTCACACCTCGAAGACGATCCGTTCCTCCGCCTTGCCGAGACGCTCGCCATGGCCCAGCGCATCCGCAAGTGCCCAGGTGGCGTCGGACAGGAAGTCCTCGTCATAATCCTGCTTCCACCGACGGGCGGACTCCCGGTCGATCCCGCGATGGGCATGGAATTTCGGGTCGCCGATCATGCGCGATCCCGGCCGCAGCCCGTCCGTCATCCGGCGGGAAGGATCGCCCAGCGGTTCGAGCATGGCCGGGTCGAACGCGATGCCAAGGCACGCGCAGAGGCGCCGGCAGGTCGCTTCGGGCTGATCGACAAGGTCTTCGTAGCGGACATGAATCCGGCGCGCCGCCGGGATACTGTCAAGAAACCCGGTCACGTTGTGGTGGACATGCTCCCAGATCAGTTCCGCGAGCTGCCGTGACGACAGAGGGCACGTCGCGCCGGCCTGTGGCCCCGCCAGGCGCGGCCACCACAGCTGGCCGAGCCTTGCTTGGTCGAAGGAACGGATCATGCCGTAGGGGTGGCGGCTGAGGTGGACATAGAAGGCGCCGTCGAACGTCGTCTCGCACGCCGCCAACACGCCAGGGTGCACGCCATAGAACGGCGTCTTGTCCACCAGCATCCGCTCGCCTATCGCCGACTGAAGGCGGTGGTAGATTTCGGGCATGGACGTGCCGACCTTCTCCATCTCCGCCACGAGCGCCGCAGCTGTATCGGCATCGCAGCCTTCCGCGCCCATGAGCGCGCGCGGCAGGCCCTCCAGTTGCGAGGCATGCGCCGGGCCATACCAGGCACGCCGCGACGCAAGATCGGAATGGCTGAGAAGGTAGAGTTCCGGCGGGGCGAACAGCCCGGGATGCCCCGCCAGCATGGCGCGCAGAAGGGTCGAACCCGAGCGCGGCGGGCTGAGGATGAACACCGCCGGCGGATTGGGGGCTGAGCCGCGCGGCACGCTCGGCAGCGGGTCGGCGATCGCGCCCCGAAAATAGGCGCGCACCTCTTCGGTCACCGGCGCTTCGCTCGCGCTGCATCCGTGGAACTGCGCGCCGATGATGCGGGCGACCATCTCGGGATAGTGCGCGGTCAGGAACGCGGCCTGGAGAACAGGGGTCGGCGCCTCATAAACCGACGAGACGTAGAGAATATAGTCGGGGTAGCGATCCTGAATGATCGCCGCCGTCTGCGCGGCCTGGAGAGAGGTGCCCCCGGACTGGAAGAAGTCCTCATCCCCACCCATCACCTCCTTGCGGAGCACGGACGCCCAGATTTCGGCGATCCATCGCGCCAGGGGCCGCTGCGGCCAGCTTTGTGCCGGCTTCACCGGCTCGGCTGCCGCGTCCGGCTCAGAAGCGAGGGAGAAACGCGCGGCAAGCCGGCTGCGCTGGAGCTTGCCACCCGACGTGCGAGGGAGCGCGTCGATGATGTGCAGGCGGGCGGGCACGCGCCCATGGCCGAGAATCGGGCGAAGGGCTGCCAATGCCGCGTCACTGCCGGCGAAGTCGCCGCCGTCCCCGGCCAGCACAATCGCCGCCTCGATCTCCTCCCCGAGCGTCGGGTGAGGCACGGCAAAGGCGGCGGCGTCGGCGACTCCGTCCAGCGACAGAAGCGCAGCTTCGATCTCCGCGGGGCTCACCATCTCGCCACCGCGATTGATCAGGTCCTTCAGGCGCCCCTGCAGCCATAAATGGCCATCCGCATCCATTCGACCGAGATCGCCCGTGTGGAACCCTTCCGTGGAAAAGGCGACGGCGTCGCCCGCGGACGCCGCCAGATATCCCGGCGAAACCTGCCGGCCGCGCACCACGACCTCGCCCTCCTCCCCCGGCCCGGCAGGCTCGCCGGACGGACGCAGAAGGACGATACCCACTCCGGCGCGGAGACCGACCGAGCCGGGCCGCTGCTGCGAAGGGGCGAGAGGATTGCTGGCGATGACACCGGCGGTTTCGGTCATGCCGTAAATCTCGACGACCGGCAGCCCCAGCCTAGCTTCGGCTTCCTGCTTCAGCGCCGGGGGCAGGGGCGCGGAAACCGACCGCAAAAGACGAAGCGTCGAGGCCATCTCCAGCGTCGGGGTTTCCAGCACGGAGCGGATCATGCTCGGCACCAGTTGCACCCAGCTCGGCGACAGCGCGCAGCCAGCCGCCAGGGCCGCGCGCGAGAACGTTCCTCCGCAAATGACGCTGCCGCCCGAGAGGAGGGGGGCGCCGACGAGATCCCACAATCCGCCGATATGAAACTGCGGCAGCAGGTTCAGTGCGCGATCGCGCTCCGTCAGGGCAAGGGACTCAATGAGCGCCGCTGCGGCCGCGAAGAGGTTTTCCTCCGTCAGCGGAACCAGCTTGGGCTGCGCCGTGGTGCCCGACGTCTGGAGGATCATGCGCGTCCCGTCGGGCGCGGCGAGCGTGTCGTCTTCCGCGACAGGCAGGGCCGCGCCCGAAGCCGGCGCCAGTCGCGGCCAGCCGGCAATGTCCTGCGCCGACCATTCCACCGCCAGCGTCGGCACGCCCAGCTCGTGGGCGATCCGTTCCGCGCCGCCCGGCAGCCCAGCGCGGTAGACGAGAATATGAGGGCGAAGCCGTTCCAGGGCCGAGGCCGTCTCGGACACCGTGAGTTCGGGATTGAGTGGCACAGCAATGCCCGTCCGCATGGCCGCAAGGCAGACCGTCGCCGCCTCCGCGCCCGGCGGCATCGACAGGGCGATGCGCGCATTCGCGGCCACGCCGGCCTCTTTCAGCCGGTCGGCGATCGCGGCGATGCAGCCGGGCAGGCCTCCCCAGAGCAGCGGCGGACGGTTCGACAGGGCGAGAATCGCCGGCGCCGACGGATGCCTCCGGCTCCAGAGGTCAAGCGTGCTCCAGTCAAACGGGCCTGCCGAATAGCTCACGCCGGAAAAGCCTGCTGCTCTTGCGTACGGATACGCGCCTGCAAACCTTCGATCGCCGGATCGATCTTTGCGTCGGCGCGGATACGGAGACTGAAATTGAACGAGCGCCGGGGAAGGTTGGATTCCGGGCTGAGGGCCGACACACCGTGCCAGGCCCGGTCGTTCTTGGCGAAGAAGAACAGCCGGTTCGGACGGAACGCGCTGCTGCCGATCAGGTCGACCTGATCGCGCGGCAGGAAGAAATTACTGAAATTGACCCGCTGTGCCGGCTTCGGGGGGCTGTAGATTTCGGTCGCGCCGCCCCACCCCTCAACCCACTGCTCCTGCGCGAAATAGTGGACGAAGATGAGAAGCTTGTCGGTCGAATCCGAATGCGGAGGCAACAGCGCGCCACCTTCGATGCTGGAGAACTCGCATTGAAGTTCCACCTGATCGGGCGTCAGGGCCTGACGGAGCCGGAAAAGCTCCCGGTAAGGCCCCTCGGGCAGACTGTCGAGCGGCATCAATTGCCGTGTCCATTCGAGGCAATGCGCCAGGAATTCGCGTGATGCCAGCGCGCTCAGATAGTCCCGCCAGACCGGATCAAGACCAGCCAGCGTGTCGGGAACCGGGGGCATCCGGAACGACACCCGCTTCTTGCCCTTCTTCAGAGTGTCCAGTCCCGGATGAAGATCCGGCATGACGAAGGACCGCTCCAGCGCGTCATAGATGTCCTGCGGCAAATAGCTGTCGATCCACCCGTAAGGAAAAGGTTCGGCATGCAATGTCGCGGGACATTCGCCGGGTTTGGGGACGTTCGCATGTGCCATCTGTGTCAACGACGTTTCTGGAGCAGGTTTTGCGAGGTCGGCCACAACACAGGTAGCCGGATACAATGTCAGGCGTAGGCGGCGATACGGGTCGCGGAAGCGTTGAGGCGAGCCGGATGCCGGCACGCACAACCGACGTCGGACCCTTTGCGAAGACTGCGAGAGCGATGAAACCCGATGATCGAAAACCCATCGGACGTCACGCCACCATCATACCGAAAGACTGAAATTAAAACAAATATAGGCAGTGGATTCAAAATGACGGGCACGCATGGATATCCACAGTTGCATGGGGCTGGTCGCGTCTGCCGGGACTGCCGAGCGCGGAGCATGGCGCGCAATGAGCGGACTTCGTGACGGCGGCGTTGCCGGATCGACCTCTATGGCCGGCCCTTAAACTCGGCACCAATACGGATCAACCCGGCCTAAGCGGGGTTAATCCGGCCAAATAAACTCTGTGAACGGCAACGAACACACCGGGGCGGGCGTCAGGTGCAACACTCGGTCTGCCTTTCCTTCGGCGCCGGCGATTTCACCGACGCTCTCGGCGTCGACTGCACGACGGAGGACACCGGAGGGCTGGTTCCCTCTCGTTCTCTCCTGTGAAGCGCGCGCCGCGAGGGGCTTGAAGCGCCCGGCCGGCGCCCTTATGGTGCCGCCACCTGAGCGGGCGTAGTTCAATGGTAGAACGGCAGCTTCCCAAGCTGCATACGAGGGTTCGATTCCCTTCGCCCGCTCCAGCGCCGACGGTTCGTTGATCTCGGCACGTGCGGGCGCTGCCCCGGCGTTTATCGCTCTATCGGGCGGGTTCCTCATATTCACAAGCGATCGTGACCCAGATTAGGGTCGCAGTGTATTTTTTAGCGATTCCAATAACTTTGCGCATACCGCGCCAAAAAACGCAGTGACGTCACGCGGTGGCACGAGGAACCCATTGTGCCCGTTGGCATTGCCTCCCTGATGACGACGTGGAACCGCGCCCCAAGGGGGTGCCGCGCCGGAGACATGCCGGGATCTGGCTGGCGAAGAAGGGACAGGTCGGTCTCGCACGCCGGATTTCGGACCACCCCAAAACTTTGATCACCCAACACGCGGATCACCCATGCAGCGATTTCCCGAAACCGGACTGTCACGCCGCGACCTGCTTGCGGCGGGGGCTGTCAGTGTCGCCGCCGGCACCACCGGGCGCAGCGCTCGGGCCGAAGGCGCGCCGCTCGCCGCATCGGCGAATGACGCCGTCGCAGTGGAGCCGACCCGGATGAAGGTTGGCTTTACGGTCAACGGTACCGTCAAGGAACTGGACGTCGATACCCGCACCACCCTGCTCGACGCACTGCGTGAGCAACTCCACCTCACGGGCACCAAGAAGGGCTGCGATCACGGGCAGTGCGGTGCCTGCACGGTGATGGTGGAGGGTGTCCGCATCAATTCCTGCCTTACGCTCGCCGTCATGCATGAGGGCGATGCCATCACCACGATCGAGGGGCTGGGGCGGCCCGGCGAGTTGCACCCGATGCAAGCCGCCTTTGTGAAGCATGACGGCTATCAGTGCGGCTATTGCACGCCAGGGCAGATCTGCTCGTCGGTGGCTGTTCTGGCCGAAATCGAGGCCGGCATTCCCAGCCATGTCACCGAAGATCTCACGGCCCGGCCGCAACTCTCGGCCGAGGAACTGCGGGAGCGCATGAGCGGCAATATCTGCCGTTGCGGCGCCTATTCCAACATCATTGACGCCATTACCGACGTTTCGAGGAGCCCGGCATGAGGCCCTTTACTTATGAGCGCGCAACCTCGCCCGCCGGCGCGGCCTCGGCGGCCGCCCGCACCCAGGGCGCCCGGTTCATCGCCGGGGGGACGAACCTGCTGGATCTGATGAAGCTGCAGATCGAGACGCCGCCCCATCTGATCGACGTCAACGGCCTCGGGCTTGACACGATCGAGGCCACGGAAGAGGGCGGTCTGCGGATCGGGGCGCTGGTCAGCAATACCGATCTGGCGGCAGATGCACGGGTCCGGCAGGACTATGGCCTGCTCGCCCGGGCCCTGCTCGCCGGCGCCTCCGGCCAACTGCGTAACAAGGCAACCACCGCCGGAAACCTGCTCCAGCGCACCCGCTGCCCTTACTTTTATGACACCGCCCAGCCCTGCAACAAACGACAGCCCGGCAGCGGCTGCGCAGCCATTGGCGGTTTCACGCGTCAGCTGGGGGTCATCGGAACCAGCGAGGCGTGCCTCGCGACCCATCCCAGCGACATGGCGGTGGCCTTGCGGGCGCTGGATGCGACGGTGGAGACGGTGCGGCCGGACGGCACCGCTCGCGCCTTGCCCATCGCCGATTTCCATCGGCTTCCGGGCGATACCCCGCATATTGAAACCGCGCTGGAGCCGGGCGAGTTGATCACGGCGGTGGTGTTGCCCAAGCCACTCGGCGGGCGCCACATTTATCGCAAGGTGCGCGACCGCGCGTCCTATGCCTTCGCGCTGGTCTCTGTCGGCGCCATCATCCAGTCGGATGGTTCGGGCCGCGTCGCGCTGGGGGGCGTCGCTCACAAGCCATGGCGCGTCGAGGCGGCGGAAGGGGAGATGCCGCGCGGTGCCGGCGCTGTCGCCGGGGCTTTGCTGGCGGGCGCGCGGCCCACACGCGAGAACGCCTTCAAGATCACGCTGGTCGAGCGCACGCTTGCCGCGGTCCTCAACGAGGCAAGGGGCTGAGCCATGAAATTCGATTCCCCCGCCACCACCAATCCCATCGACCGCCTGAAGGTGATCGGCCAGCCGCTCGACCGCATCGACGGCCCGCTGAAGACCACCGGCACGGCGCCCTATGCCTATGAGCGGCACGATATCGTCGCCGACCCCGCCTATGGCCATGTGATCGGCGCCACCATCGCGAAGGGGCGTATCACCGGCATGGACCTGTCGGCGGCTGAACGTGCGCCTGGCGTGCTGGCCATCGTCACGGCCCAGAATGCCGGCACGCTCACGAAGGGCAATTACAACACGGCGCATCTGCTCGGCGGGCCCGACATCCAGCACTACCATCAGGCGGTCGCTCTCGTGGTGGCGGAAAGCTTCGAGCAGGCACGCGCTGCGGCGCATCTCGTCCGTATCGACTATAAGGCCGAGCCCGGCAGCTTCGACCTTCACGCCGCAAAGGGCGCCGCCACCGCGCCCGAGCCGAACGACCTGACCGGCCCGATCGACACCCATGTCGGCGATTTTCCCCGCGCCTTGGCGCAGGCGCCGGTGCGGCTGGACGAGACGTACACCACGCCGGACCATTCCCATGCGATGATGGAGCCGCACGCGACTCTTGCGCGGTGGGAAGACGACGAGCTGACCGTTTGGACCTCAAACCAGATGGTCGCCTGGTCGACCGGCGAACTTGCCACCACGCTGGGCATTCCACCGGAAAAGGTGCGCCTCATTTCCCCCTATATCGGCGGCGGCTTCGGCGCGAAGCTGTTCCTGCGTGCCGATGTTGTACTAGCTGCGCTCGGCGCCCGGGCGGCCGGACGTCCCGTAAAGGTGGCATTGCAGCGTCCGCTGATCGCCAACAACACCACCCACCGCCCGGCGACGATCCAGCGCATCCGGCTCGGCGCCGAGCGCGACGGCACCATCACCGCAATCGGCCATGAGAGCTGGTCCGGCGATCTCGACGGCGGCGGGCCGGAGACGGCGGTCGGCCAGACGCGCCTTCTTTATGGCGGCGCCAACCGCATGACCTCGATGCGGCTTGCCGTGCTCGATCTGCCCGAAGGCAACGCCATGAGGGCGCCGGGCGAGGCGCCGGGCCTGATGGCGTTGGAAATCGCCATGGACGAGATGGCCGAGAAACTCGGCATGGACCCGGTCGAGTTCCGCATCCGCAACGACACCCAGGTCGATCCGGAACATCCTGAGCGGCCCTTCTCGGCGCGGCCTTTCGCGCAATGCCTGCGCCTCGGGGCCGAGCGCTTTGGATGGGATCGTCGCAACGCCCGCCCGGGCCAGACGCGCGACGGTCGCTGGCTCGTCGGCCTTGGCATGGCGGCCGGCTTCCGCAACAATTTGCTGATGAAGTCCGGCGCGCGGGTGCGGCTGGATAGCCGGGGGATCGTAACGGTGGAGACCGACATGACCGACATCGGCACCGGCAGCTATACCATCCTCGCCCAGACCGCCGCCGAAATGATGGGTGTGTCCATGGAGCAGGTGCGCGTGGTGCTTGGCGATTCCAGCTTCCCCGTTTCCGCCGGGTCGGGTGGCCAGTGGGGCGCCGCCAGTTCCACCGCTGGTGTCTACGCCGCCTGCGTGAAGCTGCGCGAGGAGGTGGCGCGCAAGCTGAGCTTCAATTCGGCGGATGCCGAGTTCGTGGACGGCGAGGTGCGGGTGGGTAATCGCACCGCTCGGCTGCAGGAAGCGGCGGCCGATGGCGATCTCGTCGCCGAGGACAGCATGGAATATGGCGACATCACCGAAAAGATGCAGCAATCCACCTTTGCCGGCCATTTTGTCGAGGTGGCGGTGGACAGCGCGACCGGGGAGACCCGCATTCGCCGCATGCTCGCCATTTGCGCGGCCGGGCGCATCCTCAACCCGAAATCGGCCCGCAGCCAGGTCATCGGCGCCATGACCATGGGGGCCGGCGCGGCGCTGATGGAGGAACTGGTCGTGGACACGCGGCGCGGCTTCTTCGTCAATCACGACCTCGCCGGATATGAAGTGCCGGTGCATGCCGACATCCCGCATCAGGACGTCATCTTCCTCGACGAGACCGACCCGATGTCGACGCCGATGAAGGCGAAGGGAGTGGGCGAACTCGGCATATGCGGTGTCGGCGCGGCGGTGGCCAACGCGGTCTACAATGCCACCGGCGTGCGTGTGCGCGACTACCCCGTCACGCTCGACAAGCATCTCGACCGCCTGCCCGACGTCGCCTGACGTGCCCGGCTTTCTCGGCGTCGGTTCGACCCGTTAGGATAACCTCGCCTGCCGAGTCGGCGGGCGGGGAAACGGGAGAAGGTTCGTGAGCGCGGAGGCCTTGGTCTTTTACAGCGACGTGGATAATGCGCAGGCGTGGCGGGAGGCGCTCACCGCCGAGCTTCCCGATCTCGATGTACGGATCGCCCCTGACATAGGCGACCCCGCAGCCGTTCGCTACGCACTGGCCTGGGCACCGCCGGCCGGCTTCTTCGCCCGCTTTCCCAATTTGCAGCTGGTCGTCAATCTCGGTGCCGGCGTGGATGGGCTGATGAAGCGCGACGATCTGGTGCAGGTGAAGGTTGCGCGGCTAAACGATCCGGCGATGGAGGCGATGATGGCGAGCTACGTCATGTTCGCCGTCACCCGTTACGCTCGCGACATTCCGGTCTTTGAACGCGCCAAGCGGCGTGGAGAGTGGGAATATGTCCATCCCCGCCCTTTGTTCGAGATCAAGGTCGGCGTGCTGGGGCTCGGCGAACTCGGCGCGGCCTCGGCAAAGGCGCTGGCGGCGATGGGCTTTTCAGTCACCGGCTGGTCGCGCAGCCCGAAGGACATTCCTGGCGTCACCGCCCTGACGGGCCGCGAAGGGCTGGAACGCGTGCTGAGCGAAAGCGAAATCACCGTGTGCCTCGTGCCGCTGACACCCGATACCCATCATCTGCTCGGCGCCGCTGAACTGGCGCTCATGCCCCGGGGTGCCAAGCTGGTGAATGTGTCGCGCGGCGCCGTGGTGGACGAACTGGCACTGGTCGAGGCGCTGCGCTCCGGCCAACTCGCCGAGGCGACGCTCGACGTGTTCGAGACCGAGCCGCTGCCGAAGGGCAATCCGCTCTGGACGCTCGACAATGTGCTGATCACCCCGCATGTGGCCAGCATCACCGTGCCGGCTCTGGCGGCGCGTGACGTGGCGGAGAGCGTTCGCCGCGTGCGTCAGGGTCTGTCGCCGCTGCACGAGGTGGACCCGCGGCGCGGCTACTGAGGTTGCGCGAGTTCCGGCAATGCTTGGCAAGTCCTCATCCGCGCTTCTTCATCCGCATCTCCTCATCCGCCTCATTCGTGCTACGCTGGAGCTGAGGGCGAGACAGATGGCGGAACCGATGGGGGAAGTGGCACCTTCGCACAGCACTTTCTGGAGCTGGGGGGCGGGCATTGCCGCGATCCTTGTCTTCGGTGCGGCGATCGGCCTGTGGGCGCGCCACGGTGCGGCCGTTTTCTTCGACATGCTGACGGCCGGCTTGGCCTATTGCTTCTGAGCCTGTGAATTGACCCGTGGCGCCGGCCCGCGCGGCCGCGCCGAGCCTTGCTGTGGTGCCATGTCCAACCGTCGTGTTCTGCTGCTCCTCGCCGCCTTTGTCGTCGGTGCCGTCGCCATCGTCGCCGGCGCCCTCACCCTGCTGCCGCCCGGGCCGGGCACGGTGACGAGCCAGGTCACGATCGGTGGCCCTTACGAACTCGTCGACCAGGATGGGCAGGCGGTGACGCAGGAGACCTTCGCCGGCAGCCCCTCGCTGGTGTTCTTCGGCTTCACCCATTGTCCCGACATCTGCCCCACGGCGCTCTACGAGATGTCGCAGCTCTTCGAGGCGCTCGGTCCGGATGCCCGCAAGGCGTCGGGATTGTTCATCACCGTCGACCCCGAGCGGGACACACCGGAGGTGCTGAAGGCGTATCTCGGGAGCTTTCATCCGAGCATCCAGGGGCTGAGCGGCACGCCGGAGCAGATCGCCGCCGTCACCCGGGCCTATCGCGCCTATGCCAAGAAGGTGCCCACCCAGGGCGACGACTACACCATGGACCACACGGCGATAGTCTATCTCATGGACAAGGATGGCACGTTCATCGCGCCGTTCAACTTAAAGCGGCCCCCAGAGGAGGCTGCGGCCGAACTGCGCCGCTACTTCTGAGCCTCAATGCCGGGCGCTGCCGCCGGCGCGAGGTGCGCGCCAGCCCGTGTTCGGTCTTCGCCCAGCGGGAGGGAGCCACCACCAGTTCGATCAGAGCGCGCCAGGCGGCGGCCGACATCATCAGCCAATAGACCGGCATGAGCGCCGCAACGCGGGCGATGCCGGGAATGCCGCGTCGGCGCATGCCCATTAAGGTGGAGAGCACCACGCCCACAAGTCCTGCGAGGAGCACGCAGAACCAGATGGCGTCGAGCAAGGTCGCCACAAGGGATGGGTTCGCGTCCGGCTCCATCACTGCATCGAGCAACAGCGAGACGACCAGCACCGGATGGAGCAGCGCCGCCGCTGTGCCGCTGCCGAGCAGGAAGAGCAGCGTCAGTGTGCCGGGCCAGCCGGCCGTGCGGGCCATAAGCAGCGGCTGTCGCGCGTGCACCAGCAGGGTCTGCATCCACCCCTTGTACCAGCGCGTACGCTGACGCATCCACGGGCCGAGCCGGCGCGGTGCTTCCTCGTCCGTCGCCGAGGCGATGACTTCCGTGCTCCAGCCGGTTCGGGCGAGGCGGACGCCGAGATCGGCATCTTCCGTGACGTTGAACGGATCCCACCCGCCGACGGCGTCCAGTGCCGCGCGTCGGAAATGGTTGGACGTGCCGCCAAGGGGCAATGGCAGTTGGAAGTGGCCGAGCATCGGCAGCACGACGTCGAAATAGCCGGCATATTCCGCGGCGAACTGCCGGGGTATCCAGCCATCCGCGAGATTGTCGATGACGAGGCGCGCCTGCACGCAGCCGATGCGCCCGTTCCCCCGGGCCTTGAGTGTGGTGCAGACCTGCCGCAGTTGCAGCGGATCGGGCACATCCTCGGCATCATAGACGCCGACTACCGAGCCGCGGGCAAAGGGCAGGGCTGCATTCAACGCCTTCGGCTTGGTCCGTGGCCCGACATTGGGTGCGACAATGACCTCGAAGCCGGGCCGTCGGGCGTGCAGCGCCAGTGCGGTCGCCGTCGGCTCGTCATCGGCCTCGATGACCAGAAGCACCTGAAGCTTTTCCCGGGGATAATCGAGGGCGTCCAGTGCATCCACCAACTGCGGCACCACCCGTGCCTCGCGATAGAGCGGCACGATCAGGCTGTAGTCGGGCAGGGACGCATCGTCGCGCGCGGGGCGCGGCGGAGGCTGCGGCGGGATCGTGCAGGCCCCGAGTTTCAACGTCGCGCTGCCGACGAGCATGAGTGCCACCAGACCGGGCAGGACCCATGCGCCGAAGAACGAGCTTGCCGTCGCAGTGAGGAAGAGGGTCGCCAGGGCGAAGGCGATGATGCCGAAGAGATAGCGCGAAATGGTCAGCGTTCCTGCCGACAGGTCGGGCTGCTGGTCGCGGAGCCGATAGGCGGCTTGCCAGCCGAGCTGTCTTGCGAACCGGGAGCGTACGAAGCTTGCCAGCCTTTCGGGCGTTGTCAGGCTTATCCGACCGCGCAGTTCCGGCCGCTCGTCCAGCGTGGCCGCCAGACGTCGCAGCCGCAACCCGCGTGCGGCGACAATGAGACGCCCGTCCGCCGTTCGCATCACACCGCTGCGCAGCATGGCGACAATGTCCGTGGCGCCGACCCTGGTGGGTCCTTGAAGAAAGGGCCGGTCGAGCGGCTCGAAGGCGGCGCCGATCTCGCGCGCCGCTGCCTGGCCAAGCTCGTCGGGTGAGACATGGCCCGCGGCGAGCAGGGTCTCGTCGAGGCCCACCCCGAGCCGGCTTGCCCGGTGCAATGCGTTGTGAACAACCGATGGATCGAGCCGGTGCGCAATGCCGGCCGCTTCGACCGGGACCTCGCTCCAGCGTCGCGCGTCCGGCGGGCCGGATAAGCGCCCGCGCACCACTTGTGTCATGCGGCGGCCCCTCGCCTAGTGGACATCAAGACGGTAGAACATCGCGGTGGCGCGGCAGCCGCCAGACCCAGCGCGAGGCCAGTGTGCGGTATTTTCGTCCGGTAGTTAAGCCCTGTTCGGTGATGGCGCTTGCCTTTGCGGTCGCCCTCCTGCTGGCGGCCCCGCTGGGCGCGGCATGGGCTCAATCGCCAACGCCGGCCGGCGTCTCCGATGCGGTGATGGTGCCCGGTTTCTGGGACCCGAAGCGGCGGCCGGAGCGGCCGGACGTGACCCGCCTGCCGGTCCAGATCCGCTTCGTCACGACGGAGGACTACCCGCCCTTCAGTTTCCGAGGCGAAGACGGCAGGCCAACCGGATTCAATGTCGATATTGCCCGTGCCATCTGCACGGAGCTCGCCATTCGCTGCACATTGGAGATCCTGCCCTTCGAGCAATTGGTGGAGGCCTTGGAGAGCGGCAAGGCCGATGCCGCCATCGCCGGCATCGCCATCTCCGCCGCCAGCCGCGAGCGCACCGATTTTTCCGACCGCTATTTCCGCTCGCCCGCTCGTTTCGTCGCCCGGAATGGCGATCCGGCGCTAAAGGTCACGCCGGACGCTCTTTCCTCCAAATCGGTGGGTGTGGTCGCGGATTCCGCGCATGAGGCCTATCTGCGTGATTTCTTCAACGAGATCGCCATCCGGCACTTCCCTGATGTCGATGCCGCGCGCGCTGCCCTGCAAAAGGGCGATGTCGACCTCATCTTCGGGGACGGCGTGCAACTGGCGCTGTGGCTCAACGGTACGGCATCGGCCGGGTGCTGCGTTTTCGTCGGCGGGCCGTTCACGGAAAGCCTCTATTTCGGCGAGGGCATGGGCATCGCGGTCAAGCGCGGCAATGATGCGCTGCGCCAGTCGCTCAACTACGCCCTGGCCCAACTCTGGGAGGAGGGGGTCTATACCGACCTTTATCTGCGCTGGTTCCCCATCAGCGTTTATTGACGCGGCCGCCGACACTACCTAGAGCATGCCCGAGGCGCGGCTCCGGGAAGCCGCCTTTGTTTTGTGCGCACAGCCCAGGAGGGCAGATCATGACGGCGACCGCTCCGGTCGAGGATTTTGCAGTCGAGCTGCGCACGCTGGCGGAGTCCGCTGGCGCATGGCCGTTCGAGGAAGCCCGCAAGATCGTCGAGCGCCTGAAGCGGAAACCCAAATCGGAAGTCCTTTTCGAGACCGGCTACGGCCCCTCGGGCCTGCCCCATATCGGCACCTTCGGCGAGGTGGCGCGCACCACCATGGTGCGCCACGCCTTCCATGTGCTGACCGAGGGCACGATTCCAACGCGCCTGCTGTGCTTCTCCGACGATATGGACGGCATGCGCAAGATCCCGGAAAACGTGCCGGATCCTGCCGCGCTCAAGCCTTATCTGCAGATGCCGCTGACCAAGGTGCCGAACCCCTTCGGCGGTGGCTATGCCAGCTTCGGCGACCACAACAACGCGATGCTGCGGCGCTTCCTCGACGCGTTCGGCTTCGACTACGAGTTTGCCAGCGCGACTGAGTATTATTTCTCCGGCAAGCTCGACGCGGTGCTGCTAAAGGCGGCGGCGACGTACGAGGCTATCATGGAGGTGATGCTGCCGACGCTGGGCGAGGAGCGGCAGGCAACCTATTCGCCCTTCCTGCCGATCTCGCCCGTCTCTGGCCGTGTGCTCTACGTGCCGCTGAAGGCGGTCGATGCCAAGGCCGGCACCATCACCTTCACCGACGAGGACGGCGAGGACAAGACCGTCCCCGTCACCGGCGGCCATGTAAAGCTTCAGTGGAAGCCGGATTTCGGTGCCCGCTGGGCGGCGCTCGACGTCGATTTCGAGATGTTCGGCAAGGACCACCAGACCAACGCGCCGATCTATGATCGCATCTGCGAGGTTCTGGGCGGCGTGGCACCGGAACACTTCGTCTATGAGCTGTTCCTCGACGAGAACGGCCAGAAGATATCGAAGTCCAAGGGCAACGGCATCACCATCGACGATTGGCTGACCTATGCCAGCCCCGAGAGCCTGGCGCTCTACATGTTCCAGTCGCCGCGCTCGGCCAAGAAGCTGCATTTCGACGTTATTCCGAAGGCGGTGGACGAGTATTTCGGCTTCCTCGCCCGCTACCCCACGCAGGACTGGAAGAGCCGGCTCGGCAACCCGGTGTGGCACATCCATGCCGGCAACCCGCCCGCGGACGAACTGCCGCTGAGCTTCGGCCTGATGCTCAAGCTCGCCTCGGCGTCCAATGCCGAGGACAAGGCCGTGCTCTGGCGCTTTATCGAACGCTACGCGCCCGGGACGTCGCCTGAAACCCATCCGTCCGTCGACCAGCTCGCGGGCTATGCGGTGCGCTATTTCATCGACCGGGTGAAGCCGCGCCGCACCTTCCGCCTGCCGGACGAAGTGGAGGCGCAGGCGCTGGCCCGTCTCGACGCGGCGTTGGCACCGCTCGATGGAACGGACCGCGACGCCATCCAGAACGCCGTGCTCGATGTCGGCCGCGCCGAGCCACGCTATCAGGACCACAAGCGCAAGAGCCCGACCGGCGGTCCCGGCGTGACCTTCGCCTGGTTCAGCGCGCTCTACGAGTTGCTGCTCGGCGAGAAGGAAGGCCCGCGCTTCGGCGGCTTCGTGGCCGCCTACGGCATCCCCGAGACCCGGGCACTGATCGCTCGGGCACTCTCCGGCGAACTCGCGCGCGGGGCGGAGTAGGCGAGAGCGACATGGCAAAGCGGCGCGAGGGACAGATCGACCTGCGAGTGGACGATCCGCAGCAACTGCTCGACATGCTCGATCCGTTTCCCTTCCGGGAGCGCGGCCTCGACGGCGAGGTGGACGCGTATATCTGCGAGCATGCCGAGGACGTGCCGGCGGAAGTCCCGCTCGCCATCACCGTTCACCTGCCGGCAGCACAGGCACAGGGTGCCCTCGCGCAGAGCCTGCCGGGCATTGTCAGCGAGCATTTCCACCAGCAGGCGGAGCAGCGCGGCAGTGAGCTTTCCCGCCTGTTCGCCCAGGGTCGCAAGGCGCTGCTGATCGGGCTGGTCGTGCTCGGCCTGTGCCTCGTCGTCGGCCAGTCGCTGGTCAATCTCTTCCCCGAGTCACGCCTGGCCGGCGTGGTCATGGAAGGGCTCGTCATCCTAGGCTGGGTGGCGAATTGGCGGCCGATGGAGATTTTCCTGTTCGACTGGTGGCCGCTGGTGCAGGAACGTCGGCTGTATCACCGTCTGGCGAAGGCGCAGGTGAAGATCGCCGCCCAGCCCCCGGACTCCTGATTGTCGGTCTATCCCGGCCGGTGCGCCGCCAGCGCCTTCGCGCGCAGAGCGCTGAGCGACGTGGTCGGCGTGATCGCCTCCGGGTCGAGCTTCACATGCACGATGGCCGGCAGGCCGGAAGCAAACGCCGCATCCAGCGCCGGCACGAACTCATCATCCATTTCCACCTTGGCGCCAAAGCCGCCGAAGGCGCGGGCATAGGCGGCGAAATCCGGGTTGCGCAGCGTCGTGCCGAAGACGCGGGTGGGATACTCCCGCTCCTGGTGCATGCGGATGGTGCCATACATGCCGTTGTCGATGACGACGGCGACGATGGGCGCCCCATATTGCACGGCGGTGGCGAATTCCTGCCCGGTCATGAGGAAATCGCCATCGCCGCACACCGCGACAACAGGCGTCCCCGGCTGGGAAATCTTCGCCGCCACGGCTGCCGGCAGGCCATAGCCCATCGAGCCCGACGTGGGAGCCAACTGCGTCCCATAGGCGCGGAAGTGGTGGAAACGGTGCACCCAGATGGCGAAGTTTCCTGCGCCATTGCAGATGACGGTCTCCTTGGGGAGGCCGCGCAGATACTGCACCAGCGTGGCCATCTGCACCGCGCCGGGATTTGCCGGCGGCGCCTGCGTCCAGTCGAGATAGTCGGCGCGCGCTTCGGCACGCCACGCGCTCCATGCCAGTTCGTTAGGCGGCTGAACACCCTCCAGCGCGGCAGCGAAGGCCCCCGATGAGGCGTTGATCGCCAGCGCCGGCTGGTAAACCCGGCCGAGTTCCTCCGGATCAGCATGCACATGCACGAGGGGTACGCCGGGATCGGGAATGCCGAACAGGCTGTAGCCCTGCGAAGGCACTTCGCCCAACCGCCCGCCGGCCAAGATCACGAGGTCGGCCTGCTTCAGCCGGTCGATCAGCTTGGGATTGACCGAGAAGCCGACATCGCCGGCGAAGCATGCGTGATCCGCCGGAAAAAGCATCTGCCGCCGGAAGCTGACCGCCACCGGCAGGTCGAAACGTTCGGCGAAGCGCTCCACCGCCGCGACCGCCCGGGCGTTCCAGCGGGCGCCCCCGAGGATCATAACCGGCCGCTTTGCCGCCCAGAGCAGGCGCTGGAGCCGCATCATGTCGGCGAGGCCGGGCCAGGTCTCGGCCGGCTCCACCGCCGGGGCGTCCGGCACCTCAGCGATTTCGCTCAGCACATCCTCCGGCAGCGCGATCACCACCGGGCCCGGCCGGCCCTGCATGGCGACGCGGAAGGCGCGCGCGACGATTTCCGGGATGCGTGCGACCTCGTCGATTTCCACCGCCCATTTGGCGAGTGGGCCGAACACGGCGCGGTAGTCGACCTCCTGAAATGCCTCACGCCCGCGCATGGCACGCGAGATCTGCCCGACGAACAGGATCATCGGTGTCGAATCCTGCTGGGCGATATGGATGCCCGCGCTGGCATTTGTGGCGCCCGGCCCGCGCGTGACGAAGCAGATCCCCGGCCGGCCGGTGAGCTTGCCGCAGGCTTCCGCCATCATCGCCGCGCCGCTCTCCTGCCGGCAGATGACGAAATCGACATCACTGTCGGAGAGCGCGTCGAGCACGTCGAGATAGCTCTCGCCGGGCACGCCAAAAGCGCGGAAGACGCCATTGGCGCGAAGGGCATCGACGAGAAGACGGGCGCCGGTGCGGGAGGCGGGGGAGGGCAGGGAGGTCATGATCGGGAACTCAGGACGCGACGAGAGGCCGGCACTCTAGAGCCCGGCGCATGGGAAGGCGAGTAGCCTTCCGGCGATGTCCGCCCCGGTTCTCAAGCGAAGCCAATCCATCGCCCGGCTACCAGCACGGCGAGCCAGAGCATGGCGGAGGCTGCGGCCGAAGTGCGAATGCGGCCCGTAAGTGGCCCGCCGCGGAGCGCCTCGCGATAGGCCGGATTGCCGTGCTGGAGGGCGACATTCACCAGCGCCGCCCCCAGCAAGGCGAGCTTTACGAGGAACGCAGGGTTCTCCGCATACTCGGCCGCGCGCACGGTGAAAAGCCACAGGCCGGTCAGCACCGCGAGGCTGGTGCCGAGCGCGGCCACGCGCGCGTGGAGCGGGCCAATCACCGCCAGCGGCACGCGGCGCAGCCCGCCCAGCAGCCGCAGGTCGAGCACCAGTATGGAGCCCAGCAGCAGGGCCACGCCGAGAATGTGGGCAGCGTTCACCAGCAGATAGGCGACCCACGACGCTCGCAGCCAGCGGGCGCCCGGCCAGCCGCCGAGCGCGCCGAGAAGACTTCCCGCGTCCTCCATGTCGGCCTCACTTGCTGCCGATTCGCTCCGGATACATGTCGTAGTTCTGGCCGGCGAGGGTGATGCGAACCGCCTTCATATGCGGCTTAGTCTCGTCGCGGTTGCGATTGCCGAGCACGGTGATGGAATCGCCCGGCTTGGCCGTGTCGCCGGTGAAGCCGGAATTGGCGGTCTGGCGGGGATTGCCGAGATCGACCTGCCAGAGCGTGCCATCCTGCGCCGTCACCTGCAAAGACGGGTGCGGTGGCGCCATGGAGATGGTCTTGATCGTCCCCTCCAGCGTCATCTGCTCGCTGTTCGCCCAGCTCCAGCCGTGATGGGCGAGGGCAGGGGCGGAGGCGGCGAGAAGGGCGGCGAGGCCGGCGCCAAGGAGGGCGCGGCGTGTGTTCAAAGGTGTCGTCGAAAGCATCGAAGCGGCTCCTGTCGTTACGGAAGTCGCTTCAGACTATGGGGCGATGATGGGCGGCGGCGAGAGATCGCTCTCTCACTTCTGCGCCAGCGCAGCGTGCGCTGGCGCGTTCGCCGCCCAAAGATCACACGTCGACGCTGGCGCGCAGGGCATTGTCCTGGATGAATTCGCGGCGCGGCTCGACCACATCGCCCATCAGGCGGTTGAACAGGTCGTCGGCGTCGGCGACTTCCTTCACCTTCACCTGCAGAAGCGAGCGGGCGTCCACGTCGAGCGTCGTTTCCCAAAGCTGTTCGGCGTTCATTTCGCCGAGGCCCTTGTAGCGCTGGAGTGCGACGCCCTTGCGGCCGGCATCGGTGACGGCATCGAACAAGTCCATCGGGCCGAAAACCTGCGTTTCCGTGCCCTTGCGGCGCAGGGTGGAAAGCTCCGCATGAACTTCCTGCAGGTCGGCGGCGAGGCTGTCGAGCCGGCGCGCTTCGGCCGAACCGACGAAGGTGGCATCCAGGGCCGCGACCTCCTTCACGCCGCGCACGGTGCGGGTGAAGCGGAAACCAGCGCCATCCGCCTCGCCGATCCAGCCGCGCTCGGTGTCGTCGGCTATGAGATCAAGGCGCTGGGCGACGATCTTGGCGATGTCGGCGGCCCGCTCTTCCTCGATGAGAAGGCCGGGCGTGAGAGCGCCGGCGATCGCCGCCTGTTCGACCACGGCGCGGTTGTAGCGCGGGTGGAGCCCGTTCATCACATGGCGAAACGAGCGGGCACTTTCCAGTACATGGTGAAGATCGGCGCCGCCGCGCACTTCCCCGGTCTTGAGGAGCAGCGATGCCTCGTCGAGGCCCTGGGTGATCAGGTAGTCTTCCAGCGAGCGCTCGTCCTTCAGGTACTGCTCGGATTTGCCGCGCGTCACCTTATAGAGCGGCGGCTGGGCGATATAGATGTGTCCACGCTCCAGCAGTTCCGGCATCTGGCGGAAGAAGAAGGTCAGCAGCAGGGTGCGGATGTGCGAGCCGTCGACGTCGGCATCCGTCATGATGATGATCTTGTGATAGCGCAGCTTCCCGACATTGAAGTCGTCGCGGCCGATGCCGGTGCCAAGCGCAGTGATCAGCGTGCCGATCTGCTCGGAGGAGAGCATCTTGTCGAAGCGCGCGCGCTCGACGTTCAGGATCTTGCCACGCAGCGGCAGGATCGCCTGGAAGGCGCGGTTGCGGCCCATCTTGGCGGAGCCGCCGGCCGAGTCTCCCTCGACGATGAAGAGTTCGGACTTGGCGGGGTCCCGCTCCTGGCAGTCGGCGAGCTTGCCGGGAAGCGAGGCGATGTCGAGCGGGTTCTTGCGCCGCGTGAGTTCGCGCGCCTTGCGCGCCGCTTCGCGCGCGGCGGCGGCCTCGACCACTTTGGTCACGAGCGACTTGCTCTCGGCGGGGTGTTCCTCCAGCCAATTGCCCAGCGCGTCATTGACCAGCGCCTCGACCACCGGGCGAACCTCGGAGGAGACCAGCTTGTCCTTGGTCTGCGAGGAGAATTTCGGATCGGGCACCTTCACCGAAAGAACAGCCGTCAGGCCCTCGCGGCAATCCTCGCCGGTGGGATCGACCTTTTCCTTCTTGGCGATGCCCGAGCGTTCGGAATAACCGATGATCTGCCGCGTCAGTGCCGCTGCAAAGCCGGTGAAATGCGTGCCGCGGTCGCGCTGCGGGATGTTATTGGTGAAGCACAGCACGTTTTCATGATAGCTGTCGTTCCATGAAAGTGCGCATTCCACAACGATGCCGTCGCGCTCGGCGCGGATGACGATGGGCTTCGGCAACAGCTCCTGCTTGGAGCGGTCGAGATACTGCACGAAGGCTTCGACGCCGCCCTCATACATCATCTCTTCGCGCTTGATCTCGGGGTGACGCGCATCCGTCAGCACGATCCTCACGCCGGAATTGAGGAAGGCGAGTTCGCGCAGCCGGTGCTCCAGCGTCGCATAGTCAAATTCGATATGGGTGAAGGTGTTCGGGCTGGGCACGAAAGTCACCATCGTGCCGCGCCTTCCAGCCGGCGCCGGGCCCGTCACCGCGAGCGGCTTTTCGGCGTCGCCATGGCGGAACCGCATGTGGTGCTCCAGCCCATTGCGCCAGATGGTCAGGTCGAGCGTGGTCGATAGCGCATTGACCACCGAGACACCGACGCCGTGCAGGCCGCCGGAGACCTTGTAGGAGTTCTGGTTGAACTTACCGCCCGCGTGCAACTGGGTCATGATGACCTCGGCCGCCGACACACCCTCTTCGTCGTGGATGTCGGTGGGAATGCCGCGACCATTGTCGGTCACGGTGACGGAGCCCTCGGCGTTGAGCGTCACCGTCACCTCGTCGGCATAGCCGGCGAGCGCTTCGTCAATGGCGTTGTCCACCACCTCATAGACCATGTGGTGCAGGCCGGAGCCGTCATCCGTGTCGCCGATATACATGCCCGGGCGCTTGCGCACGGCGTCGAGGCCGCGAAGCACCTGGATCGACTGCGCGCCATAGTCGTCCCCATTTGCGGTGGGGGTCGGGGCGTTGTCGGATTCGGCCATGGATAAAGCTCATCGATTCGTTTGACGTGACTGAGACTTATACCGCAATCGCGCGGTTATTTCGTGGCGCTCGTGGCCAGGCAGATGACCGTCGCTGTCCGGGCGGATGCCTCCGGGTGAGCGCCGATCCTCGCGTGCGCGTGCGGCCGCGTGTAAGGGCCAAATATAGGAGTTTTTCCCTTTATTTTCAAGGATAAACCCTAGTCAGCGGTAAAGCGCTCCACATGCCCTGATGTCACCGCGAAGCGCTCGGCCCGTCCTGAGAGCGCGGCGAAGGCGGAGGGGTCCGCGCCGGTCATCCACACCTGGCCGCCGAGTGCGTCGAGCGCGGCGAACAGAGCGGCGCGGCGCTCGGGATCGAGGTAGGCGACGACGTCGTCGAGCAGCATCACCGGCGCAATGCCGGTCATCTCCGTCACCAGCCTTGCATGGGCGAGGGCGAGGCCGATCAGAAGAGCCTTCTGCTCGCCGGTGGAGCCCTGCCCGGCGGGAATGGATTTCGGGCCGTGGCCGACGAGAAGGTCGGTCAGGTGCGGTCCCTCAAGCGTGCGTCCCGCCGCCCGGTCGCGCGGGCGAGCGGCGCGCAGCGCGAGCCGATATTGGTCCTCGACGAGCGTGGCCGGCTCGCGTGCCAGCGCGCGCTCCACCTCGCCCTCAAGCGCCACTGTCGCCCAGGGAAAAGGCGAGGTGTCATCACCACCTTCGTCCCGCCCCTGCGCGATGCCCGCGGCGAGGCGGCGAACGGTCTCCATCCGCGCGGCGGCGACCGCGATGGCGAGCGCGGCAAGCTCCTGCTCGACGGCGTCGAGATAGCGTGGATCGGTGGATAGATCCTCCAGCAGACGGTTGCGCGCCCGCAACGCCCGTTCCAGCGCGTTGACCCGTGCCCCGTGCTCGGCATCGACCGCCAATACCAGCCGATCGAGAAAGCGCCGGCGCTCGGAAGGCGGGCCGAGGAACAGGCCGTCCATGTCAGGTGTCAGCCAGACGACGCGGACATGGGCGGCGAAGGCGGCGGCCGAGCCTGCCGGCTCGCCATCGATGCGGGAGCGCCGCGTGCGCGCTTCGCCGTCGGCCTCCACCCCCGTGCCGAGTGTCACTTCGCCATAGGCGCCCTCGACCATGGCGGCGACGGCCCATCCGGAGGCGGCCACGCCCTGCGGCCCACGGGCTGCAAACTGGTCGAGACTCGCCCGTCTGAGCCCGCGCCCGGGCGCGAGCAGCGAAATGGCTTCCAGCAGATTGGTCTTGCCGGCGCCGTTCGGGCCAAGCAGCACGACCGGACCCTTGCCCGCCCGGATTTCCGCCTGATGGTAACTGCGGAAATCGCTGAGCCGCAGGCGGACGATGCGTGCCGTGGCGGTCGCGAGCGAACTCACACGCGCATCGGCATCAGCACATAGAGAGCGCCGCGCTTTTCCGGGTCCTGCACGAGGGTGGGGGAGCCCGGATCGGCGAGCTTCAGCTCAGCCGTGCTGCCTTCGATCTGCGAGGTAATGTCGAGGAGATAGCGGCTGTTGAAGCCGATATCGATCGGCTCCGCCGCGTACTCGACCTCGATCTCCTCGGTGGCGCTGCCCGAATCGGGATTGGTCACGGAAAGGGTCAGCTTGCCATCGCCGATGGAGAGCTTCACCGCGCGCCCGCGCTCGCTCGCAACGGTCGAGACGCGATCGACGGCGGAGGCGAAGTCGGCCTTGTCCACGATCAGGGTCTTGTCGTTGCCGACCGGGATGACGCGGCCATAATCGGGGAAGGTGCCGTCGATCAGCTTGGAGGTCAGCACCACGCGGTCGAGCGAGACGCGGATCTTGGCGGTGGAGAGTTCCACCGTCACCTCGGCGTCGGCATTCTCGGCCAGGCGCTGGATTTCGGCGACCGCCTTGCGCGGCACGATGACGCCCGGCATGCCGATAGCGCCGGCGGGGGCCGTGGTCTGCGCCTGCGCGAGGCGATGGCCGTCGGTGGCGACCGCGCGCAACACCGGCCCGCCGGCATCGGCGACATGCAGGTAGATGCCGTTGAGATAATAGCGGGTCTCTTCCGTCGAGATGGCGAACTGGGTCTTGTCGACCAGCCGCTTCAACTCGCCGGCCGGCAGGGTGAAGCTGTGCGACATTTCACCGGCGGCGAGATCGGGGAACTCGTTCTCCGGCAGGGTCTGAAGTGCGAAACGCGAGCGCCCGGCGCGCACGGTGAGCGTGCCGCGGTCGCCGGAGGTCTCGATCATCACCTGAGCGCCCTCGGGCAGCTTGCGCACGATGTCATAGATCGTGTGCGCCGGCACCGTGGTGGCGCCTTCCTGCTGCACTTCGGCGGCGATCGTCTCGACGATCTCGATATCGAGGTCGGTGGCGCGCAGGGCAAGGCCGCGCGGATCGCTGCGCATCAGCACGTTGGCGAGAATCGGAATGGTGTTGCGCCGCTCGACGACACGATGAACGTGGGCCAGAGACTTGAGCAACTCGGCCCGCTCGACAGTGACCTTCATGGCCGCGACACCCGTGGCTTTACGAAAAAGGGAAGGCGCACGAGGCACGGGCGGCCGGAGGACACCCGGCCACGCGCCCCGAGCAGCGGCGCGGGTGCACCGCCGGGGGCGCCGACATTGCCGCCACTGGCGTATCAAGGCAAGCGGCGCACCCCGTGGATGCGCCTAAATGATGGGGAAATCTACGGGAATAGTGGGGAGCGCCCCGCAGGGCGGGGCTTTCGGCTACTCGTCGTTGACCAGCCGCTTCAGCGTCTCCACCTCGTCGGCCAGCACGCGGTCGGTGCCGACCAGCCCGTCGATCTTGCGCACGGCGTGTAGCACGGTCGTGTGATCTCGACCGCCGAAGCGCCGGCCGATTTCCGGAAGCGAGCGCAACGTCAGCATTTTCGCGAGATACATCGCGATCTGACGCGGCTTCACCACATTCGCTGTGCGGCGCTGGGAAAGGATGTCGGCACGGCTGACATTGTAGTGCTTGGCGACGACGCGCAGGATGTCGTCCACCCGCACGCGCTTGGGCTCGCTGGAGCGCACGAGGTCGCGCACGGCGTTCTCGGCCATCTCCAGCGTGATGGCGCGCGAGGTCAACTGGTTGTGCGCCAGCAGGCGGTTCAGCGCGCCGTCGAGGTCGCGACCGTTCTGGCCGCAATTGCGGGCGATGAAGTTCAGCACGTCCGGCGGAACGCCGAAGCCGGGGTGCTGGTGCGACAGGGTGGCGATGCGGGCGGCGAGGATTTCGAGCTTCAACTCGTCATCCAGCGGCGCGATTTCGACCACGAGGCCGCCGGCGAGGCGCGAGCGTACCCGCTCCTCCAGCGCGTCGAGCTCGGCCGGAGGACGGTCGGCGGCGATCACCACCTGACGGCCGGAATCCATCAGGGCGTTCAGCGTGTGACAGAATTCCTGCTGCACGCTCTTTCCCTGCAAAAACTGCAGGTCGTCGATAACCAGCGTGTCGATGCCGCGCAACTGCTCCTTGAAGGCCAGCGACGACTGGCTCTTCAGCGCTGCCACAAAGCCGTACATGAAGCGCTCGGCGGTGAGATAGACGACGCGGCGGCCATGGTTGGCGCCATCGGCGGCGATGGCCTGGAGCAGATGCGTTTTGCCGAGGCCGACGGCCGCGTGGAGATAGAGAGGGTTGAAGACCGGGCCGCTGCCGGACGGAGCATGGGCCACCTTCAGCGCCGCAGCGTGGGCGAGGCGGTTGGAATCGCCGAGGCGATACGTCGAAAAATTGAGGCGGGGGTCGAGCGGCGACCCGTTGGCCACTTCCGCCGGGTTTGCCATTGCGATCGAGATAGGCGCCGCGCCGTCTGTCTCGACGGGGACAGACGGCCGCGTCACCGCGGCGCGAACCGGCATCGGTATGGAGCCCGGCGCCCGCATCACCGCCGTGCGGACGATCAATTCGACACGGTCGACGGAGCCCTCTTCCTGCCAGAGCGCGATCAGCCGCTCTATATAGTGCTGCTGGATCCAGGTCTTGAGGAAGCGGGTGGGAACGGACAACTGCACGAATCCATCACGGATTCCGTCCAGTTCAATGCGCGGAAACCAACTCGAATACACCTCTTCACCGACCTCGGCGCGCAGGCGACGGCGCACGCGATCCCAGGCCTCGCGTGCGTCCGTGTCCAGCCCTGCACGCGCACCGGCGCGTGCCGCCACACCGGCAAACGGGACTTTTCCAGAGGGTTCGATGCCATCTTTGAACATATCGGCTCCGCGCTTTTTATGCGGCTGTTGGGACACACGAGAGCCATGCCGTCACGCGGGATCGCAGACGCGACCGAGCGGGCGACAGGCTCATCAGTGCAAATGGATTGGTCGACGTCGCCTTGCGGCCGTTCGTCAATGGGCGGGGGATGTCATTAGACGACCCGCATCAGTGCCTCAATAGGCGAGTTCGCCGGGACATGAGGTTCGCGCGGAACGCAGCTCAACTGAGGGTTCGATGTCTCTTCGTCGCAGGCGCCATCCACCTTCGGAAGGGTGGGGCGATCTGGACACGCACCCTCTTGTGCGTTCATTCGCGTGGTCATAGCTGCCCCTTCACGGCAAGATCATTGCCGCCCTCAAAAGATTAGATTGTTATGATTTAACCAAAAATTGGAAACACTACGCGCTACGCTGACAAGTTCTTCCTTTGGAGAAGGCATGTCATTTGACGCCAGACGGCAGCAAATTTTGGGGAGACAGGGTCATGAATACAGCACACACCACCCTCCTCACGTTGCAATGAGCCGTTCCAAAACTCAACTTTTCGCTGAGGTGTCCGGCCGGACCGGATGAAGACAACATACACAGCACCCCCCTGCGGTGCAACGTCATCAGTGCCGCAGAGGTGGCATCCCGGTGCCGCACACCGCTGATTCGGTCGCACAAAAAAGAGCCATCAGCCGGCAAATCTCTGAGTCACTTGCAAGATTCATCGAGGCAAATTGGCGGGTCTTTCCGCAGCTAAATTTGCGCCGAGGGGGGGTGGGTGAGGCCGGGAGGGGGTGATTCGAGAGGGCTCGGCGAGCGTGGGTCGTAAGTATATGTAATTTAAGGAACAATTCTGCGCGACGGCGGGGGATTTTGACAATGAATTTGCGGGATTTCGCCTTGCTTGGGAGTGGCCGCGGAGTCAAGAAGCATCGCTCCCTCTCGTCAAGCGGTTCGAGTCGCAAAACGGCTCCGTGACACTTTTGCAACGCCAGCGCGGGCGGCCTGCGACGAGCAAGACCCCACGCCTGCCGATGACCTGGCCGGCTGCCCTGCGGCGCCCCGCGTAAACGCGAAAAGCCCGGCACGAGGCCGGGCTTGACGTCATTTTTGATCGCTGCGTTGAGGCTTGCAAGCAAGCCGTCCGTTCAGGCGCTGAGCTTGGCCAGGCGCTGAGCCAGACGCGAAACCTTGCGCGAGGCGGTGTTCTTGGGCAGCACGCCCTTCTGGGCGGCGCGCATGATTTCCGGCTCGGCGGTCTTGAAGGCCGCGCCCGCCGCGTCCTTGTCGCCGGAGGCAAGTGCCTCCTCGACCTTGCGCACAAACGTACGCATCCGCGAACGGCGGTTCTTGTTGACTTCAGTGCGGCGCTCAATCTTGCGAGCCGCCTTTTTGGCGGAGGGCGTATTGGCCATCGGCCATCCTCTTCATCTTCGCAAGGACGCCGCGTACCGCGCCTTGCCGAAATGTCGGTTGCAAATGATTAGCAGAGCGGTCCCGGAGGAGCTCTGCGTGAGTGGCGGGCTTATAGTCGGGGGGCGCCGCCGCGTCAATATGCAAGGCGCGGGCGGTCGCCGCTACAAGGGTTAATTGTTGGTAAAAGAGGCCCCGCGCTTGTTGGCGAAGGCCGCCATGCCCTCCTTCTGGTCGGCGGTGGCAAACAGCGCCTGGAAGAGGCGGCGCTCGAATCGGATGCCTTCCGACAGCGAGGATTCGAAGGCGCGGTTGACGCTTTCCTTGGCCATCATCACAGAGGGCAGCGACAGATCGGCGATGGTGTCGGCGACCTTCATCGCCTCGTCCCGCAGCGATGCCAGCGGCACGACGCGCGAGACGAGGCCGTAGCGGTCGGCCTCCTCGGCGGTAAGGGTGCGGCCGGTGAGGCACATTTCCATCGCCTTCGCCTTGCCGACCGCGCGGGCGAGGCGCTGCGAGCCGCCGGCGCCCGGAATGATGCCGAGCTGGATCTCCGGCTGGCCGAAGCGGGCATTGTCGGCGGCGAGGATGATGTCGCACATCATGGCGATCTCGCAGCCCCCGCCCAGCGCATAGCCCGCCACTGCGGCGACCACCGGCTTGCGGCAGCGGGACAGCCGCTCCCACGAGGTGATGAAGTCGTCGACATAGGTCGCGGGGAAGCTGAGCGCCTGCATCTCCTTGATATCGGCCCCTGCGGCGAAGGCGCGCTCGGAGCCTGTAAGGACGATGCAGCCGATGCCGGCGTCGCGCTCGAAGTCGTCCAGCGCACGCCCGAGCTCGTCGATCAGCGCCGCGTTGAGGGCGTTCAGGGCCTTGGGGCGGTTCAGCGTGATGACGCCGACGCGCCCGTTGGTTTCGACGAGGATGGTGTCGTAGGACATGGGGCGCTCCTAGCGCTGGCAGGCGGCACAATAGAAGGTCGAACGCCCGCTTTGCACAAGCCGAGCGATGGTTCCGCGGCAGCCGGGGCTGGTGCAGACGCCGCCTTCGCGATCATAAACCCGGAAGGTGTGCTGGAAATAACCCAGCGTGCCGTCCACCTGAGCATGGTCGCGCAGGGTCGAGCCGCCGGCGGCGATAGCCTCCTGCAGCACCGTGCGGATCGTCTCCACAAGGAGGGCGACGGGTGCGGTGGGGCGGCCCGTGGGGGTGACGAGGGTAGAGGCGCTCCGTTCCGGCGAGAGTCCGGCGCGATGCAGCGCCTCGCACACATAAATATTGCCGAGCCCGGCCACGACCTTCTGGTCGAGCAGCGCCGCTTTCAGCGGGGTGCGCCGCCCCTTGAGCGCCTGGGCCAGCCGCGCGGGGGTGAAATCGTCTCCCAGCGGCTCGGGCCCGAGGTCGCGAAACAGCGGGTGCGCCGCCAGCCCCTCGCGCGGCAGCAGCAGCATGAAGCCGAAGCGGCGCGGGTCGTTATAGATCACCTCCGCCGCGCTGGTTGCGCCGCCCTCCATGCGCAGCACTACATGGTCATGCGCGGCAAGGCGCGAGCGCGGCAGGTGGAAGTCGCCCGGAACCTCCGGCGGGCCGCTGTCAGGCTCGATGCGGAAGGAGCCGGACATGCCCAGATGCATGACCAGCACCTCGTCGACGCCGTGCCCGTCGGGGCCGACATCCGCCATCAGATATTTTGCCCGCCGGTCGAGCCGGCGCAGCACCCGTCCCGTCAGCCGCTCGGCGAAGCGCTCGGGCAGCGGCCAGCGCAGATCCGGCCGGCGGGTAACGGCCGCGAGGATGCGGCGGCCCTCCATGACCGGGGCGAGGCCGCGCCGGACGGTTTCGACTTCAGGCAGTTCGGGCATGGAAGGACAAGGGTCTCGCGGGGGGAGATAAGGCTTCAGGCGACCATATGGTGCGCGCGCAGGAACTGCGCGAGTTCGCCCGCCCGGGTGAAGCAGTGGGCGCGCATTCCGGCCTCGTGCGCGCCGGCGACATTGGCGGGCTTGTCGTCAATCATCACCGCCTCGCCCGGGGTGACGCCATAACGCGCCGCCACACCTTTATACACGGACGGCGTCGGCTTCTTCGCCCCGAACTCGCAGGCGACATGCATGGCCGGGCCGAACAGGGCCCGAAGCTCGGGCACCAGCACGTCGAAATGCTCGCGCATGATGTGGCCATTATTGGTGAGCAGGGCGATGGGCGCGCGCTGGCGCACCTCTTCCACCAGCGCGAGCACATCAGGGTCCAGCGTCATGGCGAGGGCGCGGGTGCGCAGCCAGTCGGAGCGACCGAACGGCACGCCGAGCGCTCCCGCTATGGCGGCGAGATAGGCGTCGGGGGTGAGGTGGCCGAGGTCGGAAGCGTCCTCGATGCCGCTGGCCCATACCCGCTCTTCGACGTCGGCGGCGGAGAGCCCCGCCGGGGCGCCCATGGCGGTGCGGCGGGCCTCGACATCGTAGCGCAGCAGCACGTCATCCATATCGAAGATGACGAGGCGGGGAGGGGGGAGGTCGTTGGCAGGCACGGTCATCGGCGCCCCCTCACGGAAGCGCGTCGTAGCCCTGGCCGAACCCGTTGAGATTGAGCGGGATGCCGATGCCTTCGTCCGGCTCGGGCGTCTCGCGGATCACGAAGATCGCCTTGGACCCGTTGCGCAGGCGTTCCATCAGCGTGGCATCCATCTCCACCTCGGCGACGCAGCCATTGGGCACGCAGCGCACGAAGCCGACGCTGCCGATGGGCGTGTCGTCGACGATAAGGCCGAGGCCGGAGGGGAGCAGCACGCCGAGAGGCGCAAGCACGCGCAGCAGCGACTTACCGCTGTCGCGCATCTTGAGCACGATGGCCGTGAGCCCGACATTCGGGCGGTCATCGGCCTGCACGCTCTGCAGCAGCACGCATTGCTCGGATTGCGCGCCGGGCGGCGTGTCGCAACGGATTTGCCATTCGCCATGAACCGAGCGCACGACGCCCTGCGCCGCCGCCCCGTCGAAGGAGGCGAACAGCGCCGCGACGGCGAGCGCCGCGACAATGGCTGAACGGAGGGCCGCGAAGCCGAGCATGGCTGTCTCCCGAAATGTGTCGTCCGCTATGTCTTCTAAAGAATCGGCGGCGGGGGACAAGGCGAATCGTGCGCGTTCCCCTTTTCAGCCGCTCCCCAAGGCAGGAGGCGGTACAAGCCCGAGCGTGATGTCAAGAATGCGGCAATCCATCGCCCCATGGAGATAGAACAGTTCCAGGCACCCGACGTCATGTCGCAGGACGGGACCCCCCTGCCGCGTTGCTCAGGTGTCCTTTTTGTGTTTGATGAGGATCAAATCACGCTGGCCCGACACGCGATTGCCATCGCTTCATCCGGGCCACGGGGAAGCTGATGGGAGTGACGTTCGCGATGAATTCGTGGGTCCGCAACGCTGCACGCCGGGCCGCCGGCATTGCCGGTGGGGTGCTCGGCATGCTGGCGCTGGCCTTTACCGGGGCCGCACTGGCGGGAACGGGACAGCCTTCGCCCTGGCAGATCAATCTTCAGGGGGCCGCCTCTCCTGTCATGGAGAGCATCCATTCTTTCCATTTCTTCCTGCTGGTGATCACTGTCGCGGTGGTGCTGCTGGTTCTGGCGCTGCTGATCGTGGTGATGGTGCGCTTCAACGAGAAGGCCAATCCGGTGCCTTCCCGCACGACGCATCACACCATGATCGAGGTGGCGTGGACCGTCGTGCCAGTGCTCATTCTGGTGGCGATCGCCATCCCCTCTTTCCGGCTGCTGTTCCTGCAGCTTGACCTGCCGAAGGCGGACCTCACCGTGAAGGTGACGGGCCACCAGTGGTACTGGTCCTACGAATATCCCGACAATGGCGCGTTCAGCTTCGACAGCCTGATGGTGGCGGAGGCGGACCTCAAGCCCGGCCAGCCGCGTCTGCTCGCGGTCGACAACGACGTGGTCGTGCCTGTGAACAAGGTGGTCCGCATCCAGGTGACCGCCGCCGACGTGATCCACTCCTTCGCTCTCCCGTCCTTTGGCGTGAAGATCGACGCCCTGCCGGGCCGGCTGAACGAGAGCTGGTTCCAGGCGACCAAGGAGGGAATCTATTACGGCCAGTGCTCCGAGCTCTGCGGCAAGGACCACGCCTTCATGCCCATCGCCATCCGGGTGGTGAGCGAGGAAGAGTTCGCGAGCTGGGTCGAGACGGCGAAGCAGGAATTCGCCGGTGCTGCCGTGCCCGCGCGTGTGGCGCAGGGCGAAGTGGCGGGCGTCGCTGCCCGCTGAGAGTGCCGTTTCGGCGCATTGAAGTTTCTAAGTGCCTGAAAAGGCGCGAATGAGGGACGGTTCCATGGCATACGCAGCCGGTCACGCGGGCGATCCGACGGGTTGGAAGCGCTGGGTCTATTCGACCAATAACAAGGACATCGGTGTGATGTACCTGATCTTCGCGATCATCGCGGGGATTGTGGGCGGCGCCCTGTCCATCGGCATCCGCATGGAGCTGCAGGAACCGGGGATGCAGATCTTCTCCGATCCGCAGACCTTCAACGTGTTCACCACCGGCCACGGCCTCATCATGATCTTCTTCATGGTGATGCCGGCGATGATCGGCGGTTTCGGCAACTACTTCATCCCGCTGATGATCGGCGCGCCGGACACCGCCTTCCCGCGCATCAACAACGTCGCTTTCTGGCTGCTCCCGCCCGCCTTCGGGCTGGCCATCCTCTCGCTGTTCGTCGAGGGCGCGGCCGGCTCGACCGGCTTCGGTGGCGGCTGGACCATCTACCCGCCGCTTTCGAGCAAGCTTGGCCACCCCGGCCCGGCGATGGACCTGCTGATCCTGTCGCTGCACATCGCCGGTGCGTCTTCGGTGCTCGGCGCGATCAACCTGATCACGACGATCCTCAACATGCGCGCCCCGGGCATGACGCTGCACAAGATGCCGCTCTTCGCCTGGTCGCAGCTCGTGACCGCATTCCTGCTGCTGCTGTCGCTGCCGGTTCTCGCCGGCGCCATCACCATGCTGCTGACGGACCGCAATTTCGGCACCACTTTCTTCGATCCGGCCGGCGGTGGCGACCCCATCCTGTTCCAGCACCTGTTCTGGTTCTTCGGCCATCCCGAGGTGTACATCCTCATCCTGCCCGGCTTCGGCATCGTCTCGCACATCGTCTCGACCTTCTCGCGCAAGCCGGTTTTCGGCTATCTCGGCATGGCCTATGCGATGGTGGCGATCGGCGTGGTCGGCTTCGTGGTGTGGGCGCACCACATGTACACGGTCGGTCTCTCGTCCTCGACGCAGGCCTACTTCGTCGCCGCGACAATGATTATCGCCGTGCCAACGGGCGTTAAGATCTTCTCATGGATCGCCACCATGTGGGGCGGGTCGATCTCGATGCGGGTGCCCATGCTGTGGGCCATCGGCTTCATCTTCCTGTTCACCGTGGGAGGCGTCACCGGCGTCGTGCTCTCCAATGCGGGCGTCGACCGTTCGCTGCACGACACCTATTACGTGGTGGCCCACTTCCACTACGTGCTGTCGCTCGGCGCCGTCTTCGCCATCTTCGCCGGCTGGTACTACTGGGTGCCGAAGATGTTCGGCTACATGTACAGCGAGACGATCGGCAAGATTCACTTCTGGCTGACCTTCGTCGGCGTCAACCTTGTGTTCTTCCCGCAGCACTTCCTTGGCCTCGCCGGCATGCCGCGCCGTTATGCGGACTATCCGGACGCCTTCGCGGGCTGGAACTTCGTGTCCTCGATCGGTTCCTACATCTCGGGCTTCGCGGTGCTGGTGTTCCTGTTCGGCATCTGGCGGATGTTCGCCGCCAAGGTCCCGGCCGGTGCCAATCCGTGGGGCGAGGGTGCGACCACGTTGGAATGGACGCTGAGCTCGCCGCCGCCCTACCACCATTTCGACGTGCTGCCCAAGATCAAGTAAGCGGCCGGATACGGTGAGAGACGATCCGGCGCGGTTCTCCGCGCCGGACGCGCAAAGGGGCGGAGCCGGCAACGGCCTGCCCCCGGGTTTCCGGGCCGGCTTCCTGCGGGGCCGCTGGCCAAGAGTGCATCGCCCCGGCGATGCCGGCAAAGAGAGCATCGCCCCATGGCGATGCCGGAGTTAAGTGGATGAGCGACATCGCCTCGCGCGACTTCGACCTGACCCCCGGTGAGCCGCGCGCGCCCGGCACGCCGTCCTATGCGTCGGTGGCCGACTATGTCGCGCTGCTGAAGCCGCGGGTTATGTCGCTGGTCATCTTCACCGCACTGGTCGGCATTGTCCGCGCGCCGGGCGAGGTGCACCCGGTTATCGCCTTCACCGCGCTGCTCTGCATCGCCATCGGTGCCGGCGCCTCGGGCGCGCTGAACATGTGGTGGGACGCCGACATCGACGCGGTGATGACCCGTACCCGCCGCCGCCCGATCCCCGCAGGCCGGGTGACGCCGGGCGAGGCGCTGGCCTTCGGCATGACGCTCGCGGTCGGCTCGGTGCTGGTGCTCGGCCTGCTGGTCAATGAACTCGCCGCCGCGCTGCTCGCCTTTACCATCTTCTTCTACGCCGTCGTCTACACGATGTGGCTGAAGCGCTGGACGCCGCAGAACATCGTCATCGGCGGTGCGGCCGGCGCCTTCCCGCCCATGGTCGGCTGGGCAGCGGCCTCGGGCGGCATCGGGCTGGAGAGCCTGCTGCTTTTCCTCATCATCTTCTTCTGGACGCCGCCGCATTTCTGGGCGCTGGCGCTCTACAAGTCGGGCGACTATGCCCGCGCGGGCGTGCCCATGCTGCCCGTTGTCGCCGGTCCCAGCGAGACGCGGCGCCAGATCCTGCTCTACACGCTGCTGCTGGTGCCGCTGGCTATGTCGCCCTTCTTCCTCGGCATGGCCGGGCTGGGCTATGGCATCGTCTCGGGGCTCTCCGGCGCGCTGATGCTGCTGCTGGCCGTGCAGGTCTATCGCCGGCGCGAAGGCGCCCCGGCGGAGGTGGCCGCGCGGCGGCTGTTCGGCTTCTCGATCCTTTATCTTTTCCTGCTCTTCGCGGTCCTCCTCATCGAGGCGGTCGTGCCGGCCGGTTTCGGGCTGTGAGCGCATGGCGGCGAGGGTTGGAATGAGCGACGACAACAAGAGGCCCGGTCAGGAACCCGAGGGCGTGGTGCTGACCGAGGAGCAGAAGCGGAGCCGGCGCGCCCGCTCGGTCGCCATCGCGGTGGTGCTGGCGGCGCTGTGTGTACTGTTTTACGTCGTCACCATCGTCAAGCTCGGCCCTGCCGTGCTTGTCCGGCCGCTGTGAGGTTGCCATGGCAGCAGAACGCGAAAACCCGGTCGACGCTCCCGCGCAGGCGGCCCGGCGCCGCGCCCGCAACCACCGCACGGTGGCGCTGAGCTGCGCCGCCTTCGTCGCCGTCATGACGGGCGCGGCCTTTGCCGCCGTGCCGCTCTACCAGATGTTTTGCCAGGTCACGGGTTTCGGCGGTGCCACACGGGTGGCGCAGGCGGCTCCGGGCGTCCCGCTGGAGCGCCGCGTGGAGGTGCGTTTCGACGCCAACACCGCCCCCGGCCTCGACTGGAGCTTCACGCCCGAGCTGCGCTCGGTGGAGGTGCGGGTGGGCGAAACCAAGCTCGCCTATTACCGCGTGCATAACCGCAGTTCCCAGCCGGTCACGGCGTCGGCGACCTACAACGTCACGCCGACCCAGTCCGGCTACCACTTTGCCAAGATGCAGTGCTTCTGCTTCACCGACCAGACGCTGCAGCCCGGCGAAACGCTCGACATGCCGGTCGTCTTCTTCGTCGATCCCGCCTTTGCCGAGGATCCGGAGATGAAGGGCGTGAAGACCATAACCCTTTCCTATACCTTCTTCCCCAAGGCGGCCCCGCTCGCCGCCGGCGCGACGAAGGACGGAAAGGCCCCCCTTTAAGCGGGCGGAACGCCACATTGCGGCCGCTCAGAAGGCCCGCTAGAGAAGCAGACGGAACGGAGAGCGCGACCCATGGCCGAGGCCCACGCCAAACATCACGACTACCACCTCGTCGATCCGAGCCCGTGGCCGGCCGTCGCTTCGGTTTTCGCCTTCATCCTCGCCGTCGGCGCGGTGTTCTGGATGCATGGCCAGATGACCTCGCTGGTGATGATCGTCGGCCTGCTCGGCGTCATCTACACCATGGCCGTGTGGTGGCGGGACATCATCCGAGAGGGTGAGCACGAGCACGCGCACACTCCGGTTGTGCAGCTTCACCTGCGCTACGGCATGATCCTGTTCATCGCCTCCGAGGTGATGTTCTTCGTCGCCTGGTTCTGGGCCTTCTTCGATGCCTCGCTGTTCGTCGGCGAGGAGATCAACTTCGCCCGCGCCGGCGTCACCGGCGGCGTCTGGCCGCCCACCGGCATCGAAACCTTCGATCCCTGGCACCTGCCGCTGCTCAACACGCTGATCCTGCTCACTTCCGGCACCACGCTGACCTGGGCGCACCACGCCTTGGTGCACGGCGACCGCCAAAGCGCGAAATGGGGCCTGTGGCTGACCGTCGGCCTCGGCGTCATCTTCTCGCTGCTGCAGGGCTTCGAGTACAGTCACGCGGAATTTGCCTTCTCCGGCAACATCTATGGCGCCACCTTCTTCATGGCGACCGGCTTTCATGGCTTCCACGTCATCGTCGGCACCATTTTCCTGGCGGTGTGCCTTGGCCGGCTTTATGCGGGGCATTTCACCCCGACCCACCATTTCGGCTTCGAGGCGGCAGCCTGGTACTGGCACTTCGTCGACGTGGTGTGGCTGTTCCTGTTCACCTTCATCTATGTCTGGGGCAGTGCCGGCGCGCCGCACTGAACCGGCTGATCATTTCTGCGAGGGGCGGCTTCCGGCCGCCCCTTTTGCGTTCTCAGGGCGACAAAGGCCCCTGTCGCGACGTTCCGCGAGGAAGTAGAAGCCGGCCATGGACCTGCAACCTTTCGACCACGGCGTTTCGCCCTATGCGGCCGGCCTTGGCTGCCGTTGCCCGCGTTGCGGGCGCGGGCGGCTCTTCAACGGCTTTCTCACCGTGGCGCCCTCCTGCAGCGAATGCGGGCTGGACTACAGTTTCGATGATTCAGGTGACGGGCCAGTGGTGTTCATCATCCTCGCCGCCGGCGCGCTGGTGGTCGGGCTCGCCCTGTGGGTCGAGCTGACCTGGCAGCCGCCCTTCTGGTTGCATGCGCTCCTGTGGACGCCGCTCGTGCTGGTCTCCACGCTCGGCCTGCTGCGGCCGCTCAAGGCGACGCTGATCGCCCTTCAATATTCCAAGCGGGCGCAGGAAGGCCGGCTCGACAAGGGGGATGCGTGAACGAGCAAGCCCCCTTCTGGCGCCGGCTTCTTCCCGCCGCCATCGCCACGCTTGCGGCCTTCGCCGTGCTGGTCGGCCTCGGCGTCTGGCAGCTGGAGCGCCTCGCCTGGAAGGAGAGCCTCGTCGCGCAGGTGGAGGCGCGCATCCACCATGCGCCGGTTGCCCTGCCGCCGGAGGCAGACTGGGGCGAGATCGACTTCGCCAGGGACGAGTATCGCCGCGTCACGACGCAGGGGCGGTTCCGCCACGATCTTGAAGTGCAGGTCTATGCGCTGGTGGACCAGGAGCCGGATGGCTCGGGCGGGCCGGGCTACTGGGTGGTGACGCCGCTCGGGCTGCCCGATGGCTCCTTCGTGCTGGTCAATCGCGGCTTCGTGCCACTGGAGCGCAAGGACCCGGCGACCCGCCTTGAGGGGCAGGTGGACGGGCTTGTCACCGTCACCGGCCTGCTACGCCTGCCGGAAGAGGCGGCGCTGTTCACCCCGGCCAACGATGCCGCCACCGACAGCTGGTATGTGCGCGACCCCGAGGCGATCGCCAGTGCGAAGGAACTGGTACGGGTGGCGCCCTTCCTCATCGACGCGGATGCGAGCCCCAATCCCGGCGGTCTGCCGCGCGGCGGGCTGACGCGGATCGCGTTTCCCAACCGGCATCTCGAATATGCGCTGACCTGGTTCGGCCTCGCGGCCTCGCTGCTCGGCGTGTTCGTCGCTTTTGCCTGGGGTCGGCGGCGGCGCTGAGCAGGTGGGGCAAGCGCTTGCTTGCGCCGGGCCGCCCCCGCCACTAGTTTGCGGCCACTTTCTCCAGCGGAGGCGCGCGTGCGCTACATCTCGACCCGCGGCGAGGCTCCCGTGCTCGCCTTTTCCGATGCCCTGCTCGCCGGACTGGCGCGCGATGGCGGCCTGTATGTGCCTGAAGCCTTCCCGGTCCTCGCCCCGCAGGAGATGTCCGCTCTGGCGGGCCATAGCTATGCCAGGGTGGCGGGGCGGGTGATCGCGCCTTTCGTCGATTCCATCTTCACGCCCGACGTGCTCGCGCCGATGCTGGAGGAGGCCTATGCCGGCTTCCGCCATCCCGCCACCACGCCGCTGGTGCAGATCGCCCCGAACCGCTTCGTGCTGGAGCTGTTCCACGGCCCCACGCTCGCCTTCAAGGACGTGGCGATGCAGCTGCTGGGCCGGATGATGGACCATGTGCTGGCCGCCCGCGACCAGCACGCCACCATTGTCGGCGCCACCTCCGGCGACACCGGCAGCGCGGCGATCGAGGCGTTTCGCGGCAGCAACCGGACCGATGTGTTCATCCTCTACCCCGCCGGGCGCGTCTCCGAAGTGCAGCGCCGGCAGATGACGGCGGTGCCGGACGCTAATGTCCACGCCATCGCCATCGACGGTACGTTCGACGATTGCCAGGCGCATGTGAAGGCGATGTTCAACCATCACGCCTTCCGCGACCGGCAGCGGCTGGCGGGTGTGAACTCGATCAACTGGGCCCGTATCGTCTCGCAGGTGGTGTATTATTTTGTCGCCGGCGTGGCGCTGGGCGCGCCGCACCGCAAGGTGTCCTTCGTGGTGCCGACCGGCAATTTCGGCGACGTGCTCGCCGGCTACGTTGCCAAGCGCATGGGGCTGCCGATCGACCGGCTGGTGGTGGCGACCAATGTGAACGACATTCTCGCCCGCACCATGGAAACCGGGCGCTACGAGGTGACGGGCGTGCGCCCTTCCTCCTCGCCGTCAATGGACATCGAGGTGTCGTCCAATTTCGAGCGCGTGCTGTTCGAGGCGCTGGACCGCGACGCCGGCGCGCTGCGCGGATTGATGGCGTCGCTGGGGCAGGCAGGTGCCTTCTCGCCGCCCACATCAGCCATGGAGGCGCTGCGGGCTGATTTCGACGCCGGACGTGCGAGCGAAGCGCAGACAGCCGAGACCATCGCCCGGGTGCGGGCCGAGACCGGCTACCTGCTCGACCCGCACACGGCGGTCGCGGTCTCGGTGGCCGAGCGCGTCGCTCATGACCCGCATGTGCCGCAGGTGGTGCTGGCCACGGCCCATCCTGCCAAGTTCCCCGACGCGGTGGAGCGGGCCTGCGGCGAGCGGCCGGCGCTGCCGCCGCACCTCGCCGACCTGATGGAGCGGCCGGAACGCTTGCCGACGCTGCCCAACGACATCACGGCCATCGAAGCCTATATCGCCCGGCACGCCCGGGCCTCGGAGACGCCCGCTTGACCAAGGACCTTCCCGCCGGCCCGCGCATCACCACGCTCGACAACGGCGTCACCGTCGTCTCCGATTCCATGCCGCATCTGGCGACCACCTCTCTCGGGATTTGGGTAGGGGCGGGGGCGCGCGACGAGGCCGATGACGAACACGGCATTTCGCATTTGCTGGAGCACATGGCGTTCAAGGGCACGCGCCGGCGCTCGGCGCGGGGCATCGCCGAGGAGATCGAGGCGGTCGGCGGCGACATCAACGCCGCCACCAGCGTCGAGCACACCTCCTACAACGCCCGCGTGCTGGGCGAGGACATGCCGCTGGCGCTTGACGTGCTCGCCGATATTCTCGCCGAGCCCGCCTTCGACCCGGAGGAGCTGGCGCGCGAGCACAATGTGATCGAGCAGGAGATCGGCGCTTCCCTCGATACGCCCGACGATCTGGTGTTCGACCTGTTCCAGGAGCGCGCCTTCCCCGGCCAGCCGATCGGCCGCTCGATTCTCGGCACGCCGGAAAGCGTGCGCTCCTTCGGGCCTGAGAAATTGGGCACCTATCTCGGGCGCAATTACCGCGCGCCGAAGATGATCGTCGCGGCGGCGGGCGCTGTTTCGCACGAGGCGCTGGTGGCCGAGGCGGAGAAGCGTGTGGCGAGCTTTCCCCGCGCCGACAAGCCCGAGGCGGTCCCGGCGCGCTATGAGGGCGGGGTGGAAATCGGCGGCGGGCGGGAGCTTGAGCAGGCGCATCTGCTGATCGGCCTGCCGGGGCTTTCCTATCGCGACCCCGGCATCCACGCGCTCCAGGTGTTCACCAATGTGCTCGGCGGGGGCATGTCGTCCCGGCTGTTCCAGGAAGTGCGCGAGGCGCGCGGCCTCTGCTATGCCGTGTATTCCTTCCACTGGGGCTACGCCGATACCGGCCTGTTCGGCGTCTATGCCGGCACCGATGGCGGCGATGTCGGCGAACTGGTCGACGTGGCGGTGGACCAGATTCTCGCCACCGTCGACAGCATGAACGAGGCCGAGCTGTCCCGTTCCAAGGCGCAGGCTAAGGTCGGGCTGCTGGCGGCGCTGGAGAGTTCCGGCGCCCGGGCGGACCAGCTGGCGCGGCAGATGCTCGCCTTCGGGCGGCCAATCGCGCTGGAGGAAATCGTCGCCAAAGTGGAGGCGGTGACGCTGGATGACGCTCGCGCGGCGGGAAAAGCGCTGATCGGGCGGGGGCGACCGACCTTCACGGCGCTTGGCCCGGGAAAATCACTTGAATCGGCGGCGCGCATCGCGGAACGTCTCAGCGCACCCTAACCGCCGCCCCGGCATCGCTCCATGGCCCTGTTTCGCACCGTTTCCTGGCATGAGCCGCCCATGCTCGTCGAGGGTGAGACGGTGTTGCTGCGCATGCCGCAAATGGCGGACTTTGCCGCGTGGTCGAGCCTGCGCGAACAGAGCCGGGCGTTTCTCACCCCGTGGGAACCAACGTGGCCGACCTATGACCTGACGCGCGGCTCGTTCCGGCGTCGCATGCGGCGTTATGCGCGCGATGTGCGCGAGGATGCGGCCTACCCGTTCCTTGTCATCCGCCGCGCCGACCGGGCGCTGCTCGGCGGCCTGTCGCTGTCCAATGTCCGCCGGGGCGTGACCCAGACCGCGAGCCTCGGCTACTGGATGGGCGCGCCCTTTGCCGGCAAGGGCTATATGAGCGCGGCCGTCCGCACCCTGCTGCCCTTCGCCCATAACACGCTCGGCCTGCGCCGTATCGAGGCGGCGTGCCTGCCCGACAACGCGCCCTCGATGCAGCTGCTCGAGGGCAGTGGCTTCCGGCGCGAAGGCTATGGCCGGGAATATCTCTGCATCAACGGCACCTGGCAGGACCATGTGCTTTTTGCCCGGCTGGCGGGAGACCCGATCGCCCGCTGGGAGGGTTTCGAGACCGCCAGTTTGGTGCCGTTCAAAAGTGCAGACGAGATGAGTGGCGGCGCCTAATCTGGAATCTCTCAAAGCTGAACCAGCAAAGACTAGTCGATCACCTCACATGATCGGCAGATTGGCATTTGCCAATTGACGGCCCACCGGAATAGCGCGAAAAGAGAAGACAAAGGCGATATTTAGAATAATTCTAAACGCCTTAAAGCTTCGGTTTCGCCTCGCGATGATCGTGTGTTCGTGCAATGTGCTTTCCGATCGTCAGATCCGCAGCGCGGTGACGGAGACGCCGGCGTCTGTCCGCACAGTGGGGCAGGTCTATCGCTGCCTCGGCTGCAGCGCCCAATGCGGGCGTTGCGCGCGCACCATCCGCAAACTGCTCGACGACGTGAACGCCAGTGCCTGCGGCAGCTGCCCGCTGGACTGCCCCGTGTCGGCGCAGGCGCCGGGCCAGCCCGCGCAGCCGCATGGCGGGCACAGCCACGTCGGGCACGGTCACGCCACGCATAGTCAGACCGAGCCTGCCTATGGCGGTCACGGCGAACATTTCCACCCGCACGCCCAAAATCACGCTCACGCCCATGGCGAGCAGGGCCACGCCCACAGCAACGGCCGGCACACCCGCACCCCGCGCCGGCTCGTGCCCGGCGACCACCCCCGGCGGGCGCATCTGGGCCATGCCGTGGCCGCCGAATAGGCCTTCGCCTCTCGTGCAGATGCCTGATGCCGGCCACGGCGCGTTGCCGTGCCAGGTCGATACCGGGTGAAAACCGGGTCGCGCTCCCGGCGTTGCGCGATAATAGGTTGCCTATTCCTTAGAAGTTTTCTAAACAGATGGCGCAAGCTCGAACAAGGAGGCGCGCGCCATGAAGGGCGATTCAAAGGTTATCGACTATCTCAACCGCGGCGTCCGCTCGGAGCTCACCGCGATCAACCAGTACTGGCTGCATTACCGCATGCTGGACAACTGGGGGTACAAGAAGCTGGCCGCCAAGTGGCGCGCCGAATCGATCGAGGAAATGCAGCACGCCGATCGCTTCATCGATCGCATCCTTTTCCTTGAGGGCCTGCCCAACCTGCAGGTGCTCGACCCGCTGCGCATCGGCCAGGACATCAAGGAAGTGATCGAGTGCGATCTCGCCGCCGAGATCGAGGCACGCGCGCTTTATCAGGAAGCGGCGACCTATGCCGACTCGGTGCAGGACTATCCCAGCCGAGACCTCTTCAAGGAGTTGATGAAGGACGAGGAAGGCCATATCGACTTCCTTGAAACCCAGCTCGACCTGATCGCCAATCTCGGCATCCAGCTTTACGCCCAGCACCATATTGGCGGGCTCGACTGATCAGGCGCGGTTCGTCGACACGTCTGAGAGAAGGCCGGTCTTGAGACCGGCCTTCTGCGTTCTGGGGTCCGGTCCCGCAGCAGGCGCTGCGCGATTTACCTCGCGGCTTCAATCCCTTCCGATCCAGTTTTTGATTAGACTTATTCTAACTTATTGAGTTCACTTAGCTTTTCGTTGACCGTCGAGCGCCCTTCGGATACCGCCTGCAGCAGACGTAACGTCAACCATGCGATCGCCTGCTGATCGGCGGTCCGCACGCAGGAGACGCCGATGACCGCCCGCACGCCGACCCGCTCTGCCCGCCGCCTCGCTCTCGGGGGCTTCATTGCCGCCAGCCTGGCGCTGGCGCCCTTCGCCGCCATGGCGGAAGAAGTGGTCAACATCTACACCACCCGCGAGCCGGGCCTGGCCAAGCCGCTGTTCGATGCCTTCACCGAGAAGACCGGCGTCAAGGTGAACAGCGTGTTCGTCAAGGACGGCCTCGCCGAGCGGGTGAAGGCCGAGGGCGCGGCTTCCCCGGCCGATGTGCTGATGACGGTGGATGTTGGCGCGCTGCTCGACCTCGTCGACCAGGGCGTTACCCAGCCGGTGAAGTCGGACGTGCTGGAAAAGGCCATCCCCGCCAATCTGCGTGGTCCCGACGGCGGGTGGTTTGCGCTGTCCGCCCGCGCCCGCGTCGCCTACACGTCCAAGGACCGGGTCAAGGACACGGCGATCACCTATGAGAGCTTCGCTGACCCGAAGTGGAAGGGCGAAGTCTGCATCCGCTCGGGCAAGCACCCCTACAACACCGCGCTGATCGCCGCCTATATCGTCCATCACGGCGAGGCGAAGGCTGAGGAATGGCTGAAGGGCGTGAAGGCCAATCTCGCCCGCAAGGCGGCCGGCGGCGACCGTGAAGTGGCGCGCGATATTCTCGGCGACATCTGCGATCTCGGCCTCGCCAATTCCTACTATGTGGGCCTGATGCGCTCCGGCAAGGGCGGCCCCGAGCAGGAGGAATGGGCGAAAGCGATCAACGTCGTGCTGCCCACCTTCGAGAATGGCGGCACCCATGTGAACATTTCCGGCGCCACCGTCGCCAAGAACGCGCCGAACAAGGACAACGCCGTCAAGCTGCTGGAATATCTCGTCTCCCCCGAAGCGCAGGACCTCTACGCCAAGGGCAATTTCGAGTATCCGGTGGTTCCCGGCGCGCCGGTTGATCCGATCATTGCCGCCTTCGGCCCGCTCAAGGTCGACAATGTCGATCTCGTCGCGGTCGCCAAGGCCCGCAAGGCGGCGACCAACCTCGCCGACAAGGTTGGCTTCGACAACTGAGTCCCTTGAAGGCGGCGTTTTCGCGCGCCGCTAGAGCTTCACCGACATGATTGGGTCCCGGGGTGCCTGCCGCCCCGGGACGTTTTGGCGAAATGAGCCTGGTTCTCTCCCGCAGCCCGCGCCGCGCCCCCGTCACCGGCTCCCGTCTTGTGCGGGCGGCGGCGGGGGCGGTCGTGCTTCTGGTGCTGCTGCCGCTGCTGGCGCTGGGTTGGACCGCGCTGCAGGGCTCGGGCGATCTCTGGCCGCACCTCATCGCCAATGTCATTCCGCACGCCCTGCTGGAAACCTCGCTGCTGGTGCTCGGCGTCGGCGCCTTTGTCGCCATCATCGGCACAGGTACGGCGTGGCTGGTGGCAGTGTGCCGCTTTCCCGGGCGTGGCGTGTTTGAATGGGCGCTGCTGCTGCCACTCGCCATTCCGACCTATATCCAGGCCTTCGTCTATGTCGATGCGGTGCACCCGCTGGGGCCCATTCCCACCTTGATCCGCACCAGCTTCGGCCTGCGCCCGCGCGACCTCTGGCTGCCGGAGGTGCGCTCGCTGCCGGGCTGCATCATCCTCCTCGGGCTGGTGCTCTACCCCTATGTCTATCTCTCCGCCCGGGCCGCCTTCCTGGTGCAGACCGCCTCGGTGCTGGACGCCGCCCGCACGCTGGGGGCGGGGGCGGGGGAGGCTTTCTTCCGCATCGCCCTGCCGCTCGCCCGCCCGGCCATCGCGGTGGGGGTGACGCTGGCGCTGATGGAGACGGTGAACGACATCGGCGCCTCCGAATTTCTCGGCGTGCAGACGCTGACCCTGTCGATCTATTCCACCTGGCTCAACCGTTCCAGCCTGCCCGGCGCGGCGCAGATCGCGCTATGCATGCTGCTGCTGATGTTCGCGCTGGTGATGCTGGAGCGCTGGGGGCGGCGCCATCAGAAAACCGGCAATATCGGCGATCGTGCCCGCCCGCCGGTGCGGCGCTCGCTCTCCGTCGGGGCAGCCGCGCTGGCCTTCATCGCATGCCTCATTCCCGTTGTGCTCGGCTTCGTGCTGCCCGCCGGCCATCTCGCTTTGACGGCGTGGAAGCGCGTGTCGTTCCACGGTGTTTCCCAGACGATCCTTACCGAGACCGCGAACACCGCGCTGTTCGCCGCGCTCGGCACCGTGCTCGCTTTGCTGCTTGGCTTCGCCGTGGTGGTGGCGCTGCGCACGGGGGCGCTGCGCTCCGGGCTGGCGCTGCGCCTCGCGAGCCTGGGCTATGCCGTGCCCGGCACGGTGCTCGCGGTGGGTCTGCTGGTGCCGCTGGCGAGCTTCGACAATCTCGTCTCCGGGCTCAGCGAGCGCCTTGTTGGCGTCTCTACCGGGCTGCTGCTCTCCGGCTCCGGCGCGGCGCTCATCATCGCCTATGTCATCCGCTTCCTGGCCATTCCCATCGGCGGGCTGGAGGCCGGCTATGGCAAGGTTGGCACCACGCTCGACATGGCGGCACGGAGCCTCGGCGAGAGGCCGGGCGGCGTGGTGCGCCTCATTCACCTGCCGATGCTGCGGCCGGCGCTGGGCGGCGCGGCGCTGCTGGTATTCGTCGACTGCATGAAGGAACTGCCGGCGACGCTGATGCTGCGCCCGCTGAATTTCGAGACGCTGGCCAGCCATGTCTATGCCGAGGCCGCGCGCGGCACCTATGAGGACGGCGCGCTGGCGGCGCTGCTCATCGTGCTGGTGGGGCTGGTGCCGGTGATCCTGCTGGCGCGACTCTCCCGGCCAAGGCAGGGGTGAGGGCGCGGGGTGGTGGCGGCACAGGCCGGGGTCCTGCGAGGCCCGGCGTTGCCGAGCGCCTCAGGATCACGGGTGGCGGACTTCCGGCCCGCCCTCACTCCGCCAGTTCGGGCCGGTTGCGGAAGAGTTCCAGCGATTCCGGGTTGGCCAGCGCCTCGGTGTTCTTCACCGGGCGGCCATGCACCACGTCGCGCACGGCCAGCTCGGTGATCTTGCCCGAGCGGGTGCGCGGAATGTCGGCCACCGCGAGGATGCGCGCCGGCACATGGCGCGGGCTGGCCCCGAGGCGGATCTGGGTGCGAATGCGCTTGTCGAGTGCGGCGTCGAGCGCCGCCCCCTCGCGCAGCCGCACGAACAGCACCACGCGCACGTCATTGTCCCAGTCCTGGCCGATGGCGATGGCCTCGGCGATTTCCGGAATCTGCTCGGCCTGCGCGTAAATCTCGGCGGTACCGATCCGCACCCCCTGCGGGTTCAGCGTCGCGTCGGAGCGGCCGTGGATGATGAGCCCGCCATGCGCGGTCCACTCGGCGAAGTCGCCATGGCACCAGATGTTGGGGAAGCGCTCGAAATAGGCGGCGTGGTACTTGGCGCCCTTCGGGTCGTTCCAGAACATGACCGGCATGCAGGGGAACGGCTTGGTGCAGACCAGTTCGCCGCGCTCGCCAGTGACGGGCGTGCCCGCGTCCGACCACACCTCCATCGCCATGCCGAGGCCCGCCGCCTGGATCTCACCCTTGTAGACCGGCGCGGTGGGGTCGCCGAGCACGAAGCAGGACACGATGTCGGTGCCGCCCGAAATGGAGGCGAGGTGAAGGTCCGGCTTGATCGCCTCATAGACATAGGCGAAATCCGCTGGCGCCAGCGGCGAGCCGGTGGAGGTCATCGCCCTCAGCGCCGACAGGTCGTGCATCTCGCCCGGGCGCACGCCCTCCTTGCGCAGCGAGTCTATGTATTTCGCCGAGGTGCCGAACAGGGCGAAGCGCTCCGCCTCCGCATAGTCCCACAGCACGGAAGCGTTGGGGGCGAAGGGCGAGCCGTCATACAGGCACAAGGTGAGGTGGCTGGCGAGGCCCGTCACCAGCCAGTTCCACATCATCCAGCCGCAGGTGGTGAAATAGAACAGCGGGTCGCCCGGCGCGAGGTCGCACTGGAGCCGGTGCTCCTTGATGTGCTGGAGCAGCGTGCCACCGGCGCCGTGGACGATGCATTTCGGCACGCCTGTCGTGCCTGACGAAAACAGGATGAAGGCGGGGTGGTTGAAAGGCAGCCGCTCGAACGTCAGCGGGGCAGGGGCGAAGGGGGCGAGGAAAGCGTCGAGCGCCACGCCATTGGGCAGGCTCGCGGCCACCTCTTCCGCTTGCCCGAGATAGGAAATGATGAGCATTGTCGCCACGCTCGGCATCTGCGGCACGGCGGCGCGCAGCTTTTCGGCGATGGAGACCGCCTTGCCATTGTACCAGTAGCCGTCGCAGGCGACATAAACCTTGGGCTCGATCTGGCCGAAGCGGTCGAGAATGCCGCGCTCGCCGAAATCGGGCGAGCAGGAGGAGAACACCGCGCCGAGCGAGGATGTCGCCAGCATTACCGCGATGGTCTCGGGCAGGTTCGGCAGGGTGGCGGCGACCCGGTCGCCGACGCCGACGCCGGCCGCGCGCAGCGCCTGCTGCAGCCGCGAGACAAGATCGGTGAGTTCGCCGAAGCTTACCCGGCGCTCCACCTTGTCCTCTCCGCGAAACACCAGCGCTACGCTTGCGCGATCGCGCGGGCGCAGCAGGTTTTCGGCATAGTTCAGCCGGGCCTCAGGGAAGAACTGGGCGCCCGGCATGCGGTCGCCATCGACGAGGGAGGGTCCGCTGCGGGTGCCGACGACCTCGCCAAGCTCCCACACCTCCTCCCAGAAGGCGGCGGGATGGGCAATGGACCAGGCGTGCAGGGCGCGGTAATCGGCCAGCGCGGCGCCGTGACGGGCATTCACCCGGGCGATGAAGTCGGTTATCTGCGCGCGCGCCACCCGTTCCGGGCTGGGCGTCCACAACGGCGCGACTGCGGGCACCCCCGCGCCGCCCAAGCCCCCGCTTTCGATGCCTTCCGCCCCCATGGCCCTGCTCCCGTCTCCGCTCGCCGTCATCGCGGCGTTTTGCACTGCAACAGTCATAGCGCCGGGAGGTTCGCCTGTCAGGCCATCAAACAGACACAGAGCGCCAACATGGTGCGGCAACTTTTGGTACGCCACCTGCGCGCGACCCGTACCTGTCCGAGCGCCGCCTTATTTGCGCGGCTTCGCTCCGATGGGGTAGCGAGGGCGGGGAGCTTGACGACGAAATGAAGAAGTACATTCCATTCCTCCTCGTGCCGGTGGCACTGGCGATGGCGGCGGGCGTCCTTGCGCCCAAGCTCGCCTCCGAGGAGACGCTGCGGGCCGAGGCGCGGGCGATGATTGCCTCCGCCACCGGGGCCGAGCCGGTGCTCGACGGGCCGGTATCCTTCGCCGTGCTGCCCTGGCCCTCGCTGTCAATCGGCGGGGTGAGCCTCGAAGACCCGCGTGCGCGGCTGGACGTGCCAAATGTGCGGGTGGTGCTCGACCTGCTGCCGCTGCTGGCGGGGCGCGCGCGGGCCGATCATATCGAACTCACCGACGCCAAGCTCACACTCGCCGACCCCGGCGACGGGCTGGCGGCGCTCGGCGGCTTCATCGCCGCTCTCGGCACGGCCGGGTCGCGCGGTGATCTCGTGATCATCAATGGCAGCGTGGGCATAGCCCGCGGCAGTGCGGTCGACATGCTGGTCCCGCAGGCGGACCTGACCGTTGGATGGCGTGGCGGCGGCAGCGTCGAGGTGGCGGGCAAGGCGGTCTGGCGCGACGAGACGGTGGAGATCGACGGCCGCCTCACCGGCCTGCGCGCGCTGGCGATCGGCGAGGTGGGCGGGCTCACCCTGTCGCTGACCGCGCCGCTGGCGAGCGCTACCTTCAATGGCGGGGCCCGGCTGGCGGGCGGGCCGGTCGTCTCCGGCGACCTCAACGTGGCCGCCGGGCAATTGCGCGATGCGTTGACATGGCTGGGGATGGACGCGCCGACCGAGCGCGGCTTCGGTGCCTTCGAACTGCGCGCCATGGCGCTGCTCTCGGCGCAAGGCGCCATGCTGAGCCAGGCGCGGCTCGATCTCGACGGCAATTCCGGCATCGGTGCCTTCAATCTGCGCATCGATGGCGCGCGGCCCATGCTCCAGGGGTCGTTGGCCAGCGAGACCATAGATCTCTCGCCCTATGGCGAGCTGAGCCTGTCCAGCCCCCATCAGGGCGGCTGGAGCCGCGAGGCGATCGATCTCGGCCCGACACAGGCGCTGGATGTCGAATTGCGGCTCTCCGCCGGGCGGGTCCGCCTCGGCGACGCCGATCTGCAGCGCATGGCCGCGAGCGCCACCGCCAAGGGTGGACGGCTCTCGCTCACCATCGGCGAGGCCGAGGCCTGGGGCGGGCTGTTCCGCGCCTCCGTCCAGCTGTCGCCGCGCCCGGCCGGGCCGGGAATGAATGTGCGGGTGGACCTTTCCGCCGACGATGTGGCGCTGGGCGCGGCGCTGGGCGAATTGTTCCGGTTCCAGCGCCTCGAAGGCACCGGCTCCTTCCGGTTGTCGGCGATGGGCGGCGGTACCAGCTTCATGGACATCGCGAAGGGGCTCGGCGGCGCCTTCACCCTCACCGGCAGCAAGGGCGGGCTGGTCGGCATTGATGTCGGGCGCATCCTGGCACGGCTGGAGAAGCGCCCGCTTTCCGGCGGCGATCTGCGCGGCGGGCGCACGCCTTTCGCCGACATCGAGGTCGATGCGCGCATCGCCGACGGCATCGTCAAGCTGGACCGGCTCGATCTCTCCAGCGACACGCTGCATGTGGCGCTCGCCGGAGAAAGCCCGGTCGCCTCGCGCGCTCTCGATCTCTCCGGCGTGGCCGAGCTGGTGCGCGCGCGCACGGCCGCTAAGGCAGAGGCCAGGACGAGTGACGCGAGGAGCGGCGCCAGCCCGAACACGTTGGGTTCCGGCGGGGAGGGCGCCCCGGCTGTGGCCGGCGTCGTGGCGAGCCTGACCGGCGCCGGCACACCCGCCGTGCCCGCGAACGGGGCCGAGCTTTCATCCCCGCCCGCGCCCCCACCTTCGTCCTCCGTGGCCTTTGCGCTGCCCTTCATCGTGCGCGGCGACTGGCAGCGGCCGATCGTCCTGCCCGACCCGCAGGCGTTGATCCGCCGCTCCGGCGCCGGCCGCGCCTTGCTCGGCACCTCGGAAAAGCTGGACGTCTCCGCCCCCGCCCCCGCCCCCTGAAGCCGTTACTCCGCCAGCACCCGTGTCGAGGGGAAGATGATCTCGACGATGGTGCCGACGTCCACCGCGCTGCGGATGTTGAAGGCGGCGCGGTTAGCTTCGGCCAGCGCCTTGGTTAGCGGCAGGCCGAGGCCGGTGCCGCCGGAGCCCGCGCGGGCCGAGGTGGTGATCTGGCGGAACGGCTCCATGGCGACCAGCACGTCGGATTCGGACATGCCGACCCCGGTGTCGCGCACCCGCAGCACCACTTCGCCTTCTTCCGTCAGTGTCGTCGACAGGATGACCTGCCCGCCGGGCTGGGTGAACTTGATCGAGTTGGACACGAGGTTCAGCACGATCTGGCGGATCGAGCGCGTGTCGGCCACCACGGGAGGCAGGTCGCTGGCGAGGGAGGAGCGGATGATGATCCGCTCGCGGTTCGCCTGCGGCTGCATGATGCCCATGCACTGCTGCACCACCTCGTTCAGCGACACGCTGGTGAAGGCGAGGTCGAGCTTGCCGGCCTCGATCTTCGAGAGGTCAAGCAGATCGTTGATCAGCGAGACGAGGTGTTCGCCCGAGGCGTGGATGTCGCGCAGATAGTCGCGGTAGCGCTGATTCTCGACCTGCCCGAAACGCTCCTCCATCATCACTTCCGAGAAGCCGATGATGGCGTTGAGCGGGGTGCGGATCTCGTGGCTGATCTTGGCGAGGAAGTCGGATTTGGCGAGGTTGGCGCGCTCGGCGAGGCGCTTGGCCTCGATCAGCTCTTCCTCGGCGCGCTTCCACTGGGTGATGTCGCGCAGCACCGCGCAGAACTTGGTGGGATCGTCGCCCACCCGGCCCACGGTCATGAACAGCGGGATGAGTCCGCCCTCGCGCACCCGCCCGATGACCTCGCGCCCGTCATTCAGCACGCTGGCGACGCCGTTGGAGGCGAGGCCGTCGAGATAGTCGACGGCGGCGCGGTGGCTTTCCGGGGCGAGCAGCAGGGTGAAGGATTCGCCCATCACCTCGCCGGCATTGAAGCCGAACAGCGCTTCCGCCGGGTGGTTCATCGACAGGACCGTGCCGGCGGCGTCGATCAGCACCACGCCGTCGGTGGCGGTATCGAGAATGGCGCGCAGCTCGCGGCTGGAACTCTCCGCCTCGCGGAGGGCGAGCTCGGCCTGGCGCAGGCGTTCGTCTGCCACGCGTTCGTCGGCCACGCGCTCTTCGGCGAGGAGGTCGACGGCCGGCGCGGGGATCGGGGCGGTGGAACGATGCAGAACATAGAGCATCGCCGGGCCACCCTCCCAGGGGGAGGACATCAGCCGCGCCTCGACGCGGATCGGCGCGCCGTCGGCGCCGAGGATGGTCAGCGGCACGTCCTCGCCCGCCGCCGCGGGGCTGGTGTCGAACAGCGAGGGCAGGCCGCCCGCCGCTTCCAGCGCGGCGAGGTCGCCATGGCCGGTCCATTCCAGCAAAGCGCGGTTGGCGTAAAGCAGCCGGTCGCCACGAAAGGCGAGCAGGCCGAGCGGCAGGCGGTCCAGCACCGGGCGCTCGCCCTCCGAGAGCACGCGGCGGAAGCCGGTGGCCTCACTGAGGTTCTCGTCGTCTTTCGTGCCGGGGCCCGCGTCCGCGCCTGCCCCCGCATCGGCGGCTGGCGTCAGGCTGGCATTGTCCTGCGCCACCGGCACCAATTGCGGCACCGACTCGGATGCTGAAGCGGGGCTCGGCTCCTGCCCCGGCTCGCCGAGGTCGTCGACACCTTCCAGCCGGGCACCAAGCGCGCGGGCAATCTCGCGGAAGGCGTTGCGTTCCCCGGTCGACAGCCCTTCCCAGGAGGAGCGGACATTGTCGCGCCCGGCTTCCTGGCTACCGGCACGCAGCGGCACGACATTGGCGGGCGAGGGCACGAGGCTGAGTGTCACCCGTACCGGCGGGTTGGTGTCCGGCGCCGTCGTCTCGGGCGGGGTGATGTCCGGCTGGGCCGCCCCAGGCACCGGGCTTTCGGGAGCCGGGGTGGGCGCACGCGGCGGCGCAGCGGCCGCGAGGGGCGGCGCGGGGGGGCGTTCAAACGTGTCGGATCGGGCCTCCAGGGGCCGGCGGCCCTTGACCAGGCCGAAGCCGCGCATGCCGTCGCCACGAATGGGCGCGCCGCCCAGTTCGATCTCGATGCCATCGCCGTGCCCGGTCGGCACGTGCACCGCCAGATGGGTGAAACTGACGCCTTCCGTCACCGCCCGGTGCGCGTCCGGCGCGCCGAGCGCCCGCCAGTCGAGGCAGGCGAGATCCTGCGGCGCCCGCGCCAGCGCCGCGGCCAGGCGCGGGTCGATGCGGTTCAGCCGGGCATCGGGGCCCGTGCTCCAGGTGAAGCGGGCCGGGGCGGCGGCGGGCGCCGTCATGGCTTGCACGGGGGCAGCCGGCGGGTGGGCGGGCATCGCGTCGAGCCCCACCAGCAGCAACGCCCGTGCCCCACCAGCGGCGAGCAGGGAGCAGGCGAAAGTTGCGGGGGTGAGCGCGCCCGGCAGGCGCAACCGCTCCAGCCGCGCCGGCCGGGCGGGGCGCAGCGAGGCGGCAAGGCGCGGCGCGAGGGCCTTGAGCGTCGCCGCGTCCAGCACCGCGCGGCCGGCTTCATTGGCGGCGATCGGCGTTCCATCGGCGTGGACGAGCACGGCCGGCGCCGCGCCGGCGAGCGCGGTGGCCGCCTGAGCACGCAGGTTCTGCGTCGCCGAATTGCCGAAATCGTCGCTGTTCATGGTCGCCTGAATAATCCCGCCGGTGCGAACCGGATGCCGGCGCCGGGCCCGGAGGGACCTGTCGCCGCATTCCAACAATAATGCGGGCCGGCACCGCTTGCCATGCGCCGGGGCCCCTGTCGCGCCAGCTTCACCTTTTCCGGTTAATTGGTTGCCACCGATCCCGGTTAACCAATCGCAACCGGGGGGCGGCGCGCGGGTGAATTCCGTTGCGTTTTGCCGGGCGCCTACTACTTTTGATGTAGGCATCAGGCCGGATAGAAGTGCCTTACGCTGCGTCTACACTCCCACATCGTCATCCGGAGGAGTTTTCGCCATGGCCGACAATCCGAAACTCGACGTTCCTCCCGAATTGCGCGCTATCGCCGAGCAGGGCGTGGGGCAGGCGCGCGCGGCGATCGACGGCTTTCTCAGCGCCGCGCACAAGGCGCTCGATGACGCCAGCCGGCAGGTCGACACCGCGCAGGGCAGTGCCCGCGAAATGGGCCGCACCACGCTGGATTTCGCCGAAGCCAACATCGCCGCCGGGTTTGATTTCGCCTCTCGTCTGGCGAAAGCGACGACAATGGACGAATGGGCGCGGCTGAACGCCGACTATGTGAAAGAGCAGGCGGCCCGCCTCACCGAGCAGGCCAAGGCCATCGGCCAGCACGCCAGCGCCGCTTCGCCCTTCGCCAAGGGCGACAAGTAAGCGGCGGACCAGCCGCACCCGGGTGAGGCTGCGGCAAGGGGCCCAGGTTTCTCGCCTGAAAAAAGCGAAAAAATTGCGCTTATGGCGTTATTGTGCATTGCAATACGATGCTGCATTGCACAATTATAGGGAGCCAGACGAGGCAGAGGGTCGGGTTTCACTCTGACAGCGCCTTTGCCGGTCAGGGCGCGATCGCCAGCGCGGAGCGGTCGCAGCCATCCTGAATCCGCCGCGAATGCGAGGAAAGACCCCCATGGTAGACGCAACCCCCGCCACCCCGTCCCCGAAAAAGGCCGTCAAGGCCGCGACCTCGGCTTTCGAGGCTTCCATGTCCAAGTTCGAGATGCCGAAATTCGATATGGCGTCCGGTATGGAAGTCCCCGCCGCCATGCGCGAGATGGCCGAGAAGAACGTGCAAAGCGCGCGCGACGCCTATGAGAAGATGAAGGCCAGCGCCGAAGAGACCACCGACCTGCTCGAAGACACCTATTCCACCGCCTCGCGCGGCCTGACCGAGTACAACACGGTGGCCCTCGAATCCATGCGCACCAATGTGAACGCCGCCTTCGACTATATGGGCGCGCTGTTCGGCGCCAAGAGCGTCTCGGAAGCGGTGGAGCTCTCCACCGGCCATATGCGCAAGCAGTTCGACGTGCTCTCGTCCCAGGCCAAGGAACTGTCCAGCCTGGCGCAGAAGGTTGCCGCCGATACCGCCGAGCCGATCAAGGCCTCGGTCGAGAAGACCATCAAGAAGTCGGCCTGATCGCCGCTTCGCCTGCGAGATGAAACCCGGTTCGCGCGCTGCGCGGGCCGGGTTTTTTCATGCGCCGCCGACGCCCCCGCCTGCATGACGAAGTATGACAGCCGATGGTCGCCCCGCCCGCTTGACTCATCCCGGCGCCGTTCCTATCTCGACGCGGTTTGGCACTCACCCGCGAAGAGTGCTAGTACGCTTCTCACCAGCGCCAATAGGGCGCGCGATACGAAGACCGAGGATCTACCGATGGCCAAGCTGAAGTTCCGCCCCCTGCATGACCGCATCGTGGTGAAGCGCCTCGACGCCGAAGAAAAGACGGCGGGCGGCATCATCATCCCCGACAGCGCCAAGGAAAAGCCCTCGCAGGGCGAAGTCCTCTCCGTCGGCCCGGGCGCCCGCGACGAAGCCGGCAAGCTCGTCCCGCTCGACGTCAAGGCTGGCGACAAGGTGCTGTTCGGCAAGTGGTCGGGCACCGAGGTCAAGATCGACGGTCAGGACCTCCTGATCATGAAGGAATCGGACGTCATGGGCATCGTCGGCTGAGCCGACGCTATCCTTCCCGACATACTGAATTTCAGGAGTAGGCCAGATGGCTGCCAAGGACGTTAAATTTGCCGGCGACGCGCGCGAGCGGATGCTGCGCGGCGTCGATATCCTCGCCAATGCGGTGAAGGTCACGCTCGGCCCCAAGGGCCGCAATGTCGTCATCGAGAAGAGCTTCGGCGCTCCGCGCATCACCAAGGACGGCGTCACCGTCGCCAAGGAGATCGAGCTCGAGGATCGCTTCGAGAATCTCGGCGCCCAGCTTGTGCGTGAGGTCGCTTCCAAGACCAACGACCTCGCCGGCGACGGCACCACCACCGCCACCGTTCTCGCCCAGTCCATCGTCCGCGAAGGCGCCAAGTTCGTCGCCGCCGGCATGAACCCGATGGACCTGAAGCGCGGCGTCGACCTCGCGGTCGCCGAGGCGATCAAGGATATCGAGAAGCGCGCCAAGAAGGTGAAGAACACCGACGAAGTCGCGCAGGTCGGCACCATCTCCGCCAATGGCGATGCCTCGATCGGCGAGATGATCGCCGGCGCCATGCAGCGCGTGGGCAATGAGGGTGTCATCACCGTCGAGGAAGCCAAGACCGCCGAGACCGAGCTCGACGTCGTCGAAGGCATGCAGTTCGACCGTGGCTATCTCTCGCCCTACTTCATCACCAATGCCGAAAAGATGACGGTGGATCTCGAAGATCCCTACATGCTCATCTTCGACAAGAAGCTTTCCGGCCTGCAGGCTATCCTGCCGGTGCTCGAAGCGGTCGTGCAGTCGGGCAAGCCCCTGCTCATCATCGCCGAGGACGTCGAGGGCGAGGCTCTTGCCACGCTCGTCGTCAACAAGCTGCGTGGCGGCCTCAAGGTCGCGGCCGTCAAGGCGCCCGGCTTCGGCGATCGCCGCAAGGCCATGCTGGAAGACATCGCCGTCCTCACCGGCGGCCAGGTGATCTCCGAAGAGCTCGGCATCAAGCTGGAGAGCGTCAGCCTCACCATGCTCGGCCGCGCCAAGAAGGTGATCATCGAGAAGGAAAAGACCACGATTGTCGACGGCGTCGGCAAGAAGAAGGACATCGAGGGTCGGGTCGCGCAGATCAAGGCGCAGATCGAGGAAACCACCTCGGACTACGACCGCGAGAAGCTTCAGGAGCGCCTGGCCAAGCTCGCCGGCGGCGTCGCGGTGATCCGCGTCGGCGGCGCGACCGAGGTCGAGGTCAAGGAAAAGAAGGACCGCGTCGACGACGCGCTCAATGCCACCCGCGCGGCCGTGCAGGAAGGCATCGTCCCCGGCGGCGGCATCGCCCTGCTGCGTGCCAAGAAGGCGGTCGAAAAGCTGACCTCCGACAACCCGGACATCCAGGCCGGCATCAAGATCGTGTTGCGCGCGCTTGAAGCCCCGATCCGCCAGATCGCCGAGAATTCCGGCGTCGAGGGCTCGATCGTGGTCGGCAAGGTGCTGGAGTCGAAGGACCAGAACTTCGGCTTCAACGCCCAGACCGAGCAGTTCGTCGACATGATCGCCGCCGGCATCGTCGACCCCGCGAAGGTCGTGCGTACCGCGCTTCAGGACGCCGGTTCGGTCGCCGGCCTCCTCATCACCACCGAAGCGATGATCGCCGATGCGCCCAAGCGCGACGGCGGCGCCCCCGCCATGCCGGGCGGTGGTGGCATGGGCGGCATGGACTTCTGAGGACGTCCATTCGCCCCTGCGGATGCCTCGATTAGTGAAGAGGGCGCGGCGCAAGCCGCGCCCTTTTTGTTGGGCGCGCGTGTGCGACGTCGCTCCGAGAGCACTGTCATCCCCGGGGCTCGGCCCGAGGATCCACGACTTCGCATCGCGTCGCCGGAAAGCCGTGGATGGCCGGGTCAATCCCAGCCATGACGTGGCGTGGGGGGAGGGCGGCTCGTCAACTGCCTTGGGATCGGCGGTGCCGTCAGACCGGCAGACGCCCTTCAGATCGGCGGCAGCTTCAGCCACTGAGCGGTGGCGCTGAGGATGAGGTCGACCGCCAGCGCGGCCAGGATCATGCCCATGACCCGGCTGATGATCGAGGCGCCCCCGCGGCCGATCAACCGCCCCAGCGGGCCGGCCACCAGCATGATGGCGAGCGTCATCAGCAGCACCAGGCTGAAGGTGGCGATGGTCATGATCCGCTCGGGAAAGTCATGCCGGGCATTGTCGGTCAGCACCGCCGCCGCGAGCATCGCGCCCGGGCTGGCGATGGAGGGGATGGCGAGCGGATAGATCGCGATCTCGACCGGGTTTGTCTCTGCCTGCGCATGCGGATCGCTGTGGCCCCTGCCATGGATCATGGTGAGCGCGAACAGGAACAGCACGATGCCGCCGGCGATCTGGAACGACTCGATCGACACGTCCATCGAGCGCAGCAGCCAGTTTCCCGCCAGGGCGAAGAATACCAGCACGCCGAAGGAGACGAGGATCGAGATGAACGCCGCCTTCTTGCGGTCCGTCGCGCTGAGCCCCGCCGTCACCGCCAGGAAGACGGGAAGGGTGCCCAACGGGTCGATCACCACCCAGAGGGTGACGAATTCCTGAATGCGTTCCGCCCAGTTCATGACCCACCCGCCTTTGATGCTACAGCCTTATAGCCGCATCTGCCGTGGGGCCAAGTTGCATCGCGCAGCCCCCCTAGGCATGGTGCGGGCGCACGGGCGACGTCCCGAATCGCAGGAGAGACCTCGCCGATGGCCGTGACGCGACTGAAGCCGGACTTTTCGCGGGAGCATGACGCTCACCGCGCGGGCGAGGTGCCGGTGGCGGGCGTCGACGAGGTGGGGCGCGGCCCCTGGGCGGGGCCGGTGGTCGCCTGTGCCGTGGTGCTGGACCCAATTCGGGTGCCCGACGGGCTGGACGATTCAAAGCGTCTGTCAGCCGCCCAGCGCGAGCGCCTGTTCGAGGAGATATGCGCTACCGCCGATGTCTCGCTGGCCTTCGCGCCGCCCACCCGCATCGACGGCCATAACATCCGCCAGGCGACGCTGTGGGCGCTGGCCCGTGCTGTGGCCGGCCTGTCGCGCACGCCGCGTCTCGTGCTGGTGGATGGCAACGACCTGCCCCCCGTACCCTGCGCGGCGCGCACCATCATCGGCGGTGACGGGCTTGTGGCCTCCATCGCGGCAGCGTCGATCGTCGCCAAGGTGACGCGCGACCGGCTGATGGGCGCGCTCGGGGCGGCGCACCCGGGCTATGGTTTCGAGCGTCACATGGGCTATGGCACGCCCGAGCATCAGCTGGCATTGGCGGCGCTCGGCGTGTGCCGCCACCACCGCACCTCCTTCGCCCCGGTCCGCATCCGCCTTGCCGAGACGCCGGCGGCCTGAGCCGGGCGGCGGCGCCGCAGCGCGCCGGCAGGTCAATGATAGCGCTCGCCCTCGCGCACCTTGCCGCGGAACAGCCAGTAGACAAAGGCGACGTAGCCGAGGATCACCGGCAGCATGAACACCGTGCCGATGAGCATGAAGATCTGGCTCGCCGGCGCGGCGGCGGTTTCCCACACGGTGAGGGCGTTCGGCACCAGATAGGGGAAGATCGACACCCCGATGCCGAAATAGCCGAGGAGGAAGAGCCCGATGACGCCGAAGAAGGGCAGGTTATCGTGGCCCTTGTCGAGCCAGCGCCAGACAAAATAGGACAGCGCCAGCGTGAGCAGCGGCACGGGCGCGAGATAGAACAGGTTCGGCGTGGTGAACCAGCGCTCGGCGATGCGCGGAAAGGCCAGCGGCGTCCACAGGCTGATGATGCCCATGAACACGAGCACCACCGGCAGCAGCGTCTTGGCCCGGGCGCGCGAGCGTATGGCGGCGGCACCCTCGGTCTTCATTACCAGCCAGACGCTGCCGATCAGCGCGTAGCCGGCCACCACGGCGAGGCCGCAGACCAGGGCAAAAGGGGTGAGCCAGTCCAGCGCGCCGCCGGCAAAGGCGTTGTTCTCGACCTTGATGCCCTGCACGAAGCCGCCCAGCAGCACGCCCTGAAAGAAGGCCGCCAGCGTCGAGCCGCCCGCAAAGGCGATGTTCCACAGGAACCGGCTGGTGTCGGCCACGTGCCGGAACTCGAAGGCGACGCCCCGGAACACCAGCGACAGCAGCATCAGGATAACCGGCAGATAGAGCGCCGGCATGACGATGGAATAGGCGAGGGGGAAGGCGACCAGCAGGCCGCCCCCGCCCAGCACAAGCCAGGTCTCGTTGCCGTCCCAGAACGGGGCGACCGAGCTCATCATCTGGTCCTTCTCCACCTCGCTGGCAGCGAAGGGGAAGAGGATGCCCATGCCGAGGTCGAAGCCGTCCAGCACCACATACATGGCGATGGCGACGGCGAGCAGCAGCGACCAGATGACGGGCAGATACCATTCCATGCCGGAGCCGACGACCATGCTCATTCCCCCGGGTTGTTGATGGCCGCGCGCGTCGCCTTGTTGGCGGAAGCGAGCGGACGGGTCGGCACGCCCATCGGCGGCTCGACGGCCGCCCCTTCGGGGCCCTTCGTGATCAGCCGGTTGATGTAGTAGATGCCGCCGGAGAACACGATGCCGTAGACGACGACGAACAGCGCCAGCGTGGTGGCCACCGCCCAGCCCTCCACCGGCGAGACCGCGTCCGCCGTGCGCAGGATGCCATAGGCCAGCCAGGGCTGGCGGCCGACCTCGGTGACGAACCAGCCCGAGAGGATGGCGACGAACCCGATCGGCCAGATGTGCTGCAGCGGCGCGAGATACCAGTCGGTCTCGAACAGCCGGCGCCGCCAGAGCAGGAAGACGCCCAGCCAGCCCACGGCGATCATCAGCATGCCGATGCCAACCATGACGCGGAAGGCGAAGAAGGGCACCGCGACCGGCGGCCGGTCGGCGCGGGGGAAGTCCTTCAGTCCCTGGATCGTGTCGGTCCAGCTATGGGTGAGGATGAGGCTGCCCAGATGCGGAATAGCGATCTGGTAGTCGTTGCTCTCCGTCTCTTCATTGGGAATGGCGAACAGTACCAGCGGCACGCCGCTCTCCCCCGGCACATTCTCCCAGTGTCCCTCAATGGCGGCGATCTTCACCGGCTGGTGCTTGAGCGTGTTCAGCCCGTGCGCGTCGCCGATATAGGCCTGCAGCGGGGCGAGAATGCAGATCAGGCCGATCGCCATCCGCATCATGGTCCGCCCCTCTTCCGGGAAGCGGCCGGAATAGACATAGCGCGCACCCACCGCCAGCACCACGAAGGCGGTGGTGAGGTAGCAGGCCGTTACCATGTGCGCGAGGCGGTAGGGGAAGCTCGGGTTGAAGATGACGGCGAGCCAATCCACCGGATGGGCGATCCCGTCGATGATCTCGTGCCCGGCGGGCGTTTGCATCCAGCTGTTGGCGGCGAGAATCCAGAACGCCGACAGCGTGGTGCCGAGCGCCACCATCACGCAGGAAAACACATGCAGCCCGCGCGGCACCCGGTTCCAGCCGAACAGCATGATGCCAAGGAACGTCGCTTCGAGGAAGAAGGCGGTGAGCACCTCGTAGCCGATGAGCGGGCCGATGACATTGCCAACGACGCGGGAGAAATGGCTCCAATTGGTGCCGAACTGGTAGGACAGCACGATGCCGGAAACCACGCCCATGGCGAAGGAGACGGCGAAGATCTTGGTCAGGAAGCGCGCGATGCGGTGGTAGCGCTCGTGCCCGGTGCCGATCCACAGCAACTCGAGCGTCGCGATATAGGCGGCAAGGCCGATGGTGAAGCTGGGGAAGATGATGTGGAAGGAAACGGTGAAGGCGAACTGGATGCGCGCCAATATGGTGGGATCGAAGTCCATCGCTCAACCTCTGCCGTCACCGCCTGCGAGGGTGACTTGCGCAGGGTAAGCCCATGCGCGCGTCAATGGAATGACTCAAATCAGCCACAACACGGTCGAATTGTCCACGGTTCGCGGGCAGCCCCGCGCCGCGTGCGTTGTCCGCTGCGCCGCGACACCGCATAATTGCGGCCGCCTCGCTGCGGACCGGGGTACTCCGCCTCGATTGTTTTCGAGCATGCCAGGGATCAAACAAGAAAATGGCAGCCAAGCTCGCCTTCTCGATCGGCACCCTCGTCACCGACCTGCATCTTTACGATCAGATGAAGGCCTCGTTCCGTGCGAAGGGGTTCGGGGAGGACTGCGAGTTCCTCATGGTGGACAATACGGGCCCGCAGCAGACCGATGCCTATGCGGGGCTGAACCGGCTGCTGAACGAGGCTCGCGCGCCGCTCGTCATTCTTTGCCATCAGGACCTGCTGCTCATCGACGATGGCCGCGCCGAGCTGGAGGCGCGGCTGCGCGAATTGTCGGAGCATGACCCGCATTGGGCATTGGCGGGCAATGGCGGCGGCAGCCACCTTGCCCGGCTGCACCTCCGCATCACCGACAAGTTCGGCGACAACCAGAATCGCGGCGGTCCATTCCCCGTGCGCGTGCGGAGCCTCGACGAGAATTTCATCGTGGTCCGGGCCGAGGCCCGTATCGGGCTGTCGCGTGATCTTACCGGCTTCCACCTGTATGGCACCGACATCTGCCTGATGGCGGATATGCTCGGCTGGAACGCCTATGTCGTCGACTTCCACCTCCGGCATCTCGGCGAGGCCCGCATGGGGGAGGCGTTCGAGCGGTCAGTTCGGGAATTCCGGACCAAATGGAGTCACGCGCTGCGCGAGCGCTTTCTGCAGACGACCTGTACCAGGGTGCTGGTAACGGGGAGAAAACAGGGCCGCCTCGTTCAAGACCTGCGGCTGAAGTTTCCGCTTTCCTATTCCGTCTGGTCGGACAGGTTCCGGAGGAAGGTTAAGGCCTTCCGGCTCTCATCCAGGGCCGGCACGAAATAGGCGGCGCGAGACGTCTAGCTTTCGCTCATCCTCGCCTCGATGGCGAGCATGTCGCGCCAGGCCATGCGCTTGCCGAGCGGGGTGCGCAACAGGTAGGCGGGGTGGAAAGTGGCCAGCGCCGGGATCGTTCGGCTTCCGGTGTCGTAATCCACCCAGCGCCCGCGGGCCTTGGTGATGCCCTCGCGCAGCCCGAGCAGGGTCTGCGCCGAGGGGCCGCCGAGGCACACCAGCAGATCAGGGTTGGCGAGTTCGATCTGCCGGCGGATGAAGGGCAGGCAGATGGCGGTTTCCTGCGGCGTCGGCGTGCGGTTTCCCGGCGGGCGCCAGGGCACGACATTGGCGATGTAGGCGCTCGTGCGGTCGATGCCGATCGCCGCCAGCATGCGGTCGAGCAGCTTGCCCGAGCGGCCGACAAACGGCTTGCCCTCGATATCCTCGTCACGCCCCGGCGCCTCGCCCACCAGCATCAGCCGGGCGGCGGGGTTGCCGTCGGCGAAGACAAGGCGGGTGGCGGTGTGCTTGAGCGGGCAGCCCTCGAAGCTCTCCAGCAGCGCTCGCAGCGCGTCGAGGTCCGGTGCCGAGGCGGCCGCCTCGCGCGCCTCCAGCGCCGCCACGTCCGGCGGCGGCGGGGAGGCCGGGGCGATGATGGCGGGGGCATTGGCAGGCGCCGGGGCGCGGCGCGCGGGCTGTGCGGTGGCGCCTGACGCGGCGGCGGAGGGGGCGCCGCCGGCCATGTGCGGCGGTTCCTGAGCGGCGAGGGACGCGGGCGCGCCCCGCGCGGCCAGGCTCTCGGCGAAGCGATCGACCGGCTCCTCGCCCAGCGCGACATCGACCCCCGCCTCCAGATGGAAGGCGAGGATGTCGGCCAGGGCGTCGCGGTCGCCGTTCCAGCCGTTGCCGTCCGCGCTATCGCTAAGTGTCGAACTCATAAGGCGCATTCTTCCTGTCGGATGGCTGATCCTATCCGTCGCGGAGAGAGTTGTCAGGTCGGGGCAAGCGTGGAAGAAGTCCAATCAGCACCCTGCGGCAGCGGAGAGACGGAATGGACGCGGCGGAACTGCCAGCAGAACTGCCAGAACGCGAGGCGATGGAGTTCGACGTGGTGATCGTCGGCGCCGGTCCTGCAGGGCTCGCCGCCGCCATACGATTGAAGCAGCTCGACGAAAGCCTCTCCGTCGTCGTGGTGGAAAAGGGTTCCGAGGTCGGCGCACACATCCTCTCCGGCGCGGTGGTCGACCCGTCCGGGCTCGACACGCTATTTCCCGACTGGCGCCTCGAGCCGGACGCGCCGTTGAAGACCCCCGTCACCGACGACCGCTTCTACGTCCTCGGCCCCGCCGGCGCGCTGCGCCTGCCCAATGCGCTGATGCCGCCTCTGATGAGCAATCACGGCGCCTATATCGGCTCGCTCGGCACGGTGTGCCGCTGGCTGGCGGGCAAGGCGGAGGCGCTGGGCGTCGAGATTTATCCCGGCTTCGCCGCCGCCGAGGTGCTTTATGAGGATGGCGCGGTGGCCGGCGTCGCCACCGGCGACATGGGCGTCGGGCGCGACGGCGACATCACCGACCGCTTCACCCGCGGCATGGAGTTGCGGGCGAAATACACGCTGTTCGCGGAAGGCGCGCGTGGCCAGCTCTCCAAGCAACTCATTGCTCATTACGGCCTCGACGCCGGGCGCGAGCCGCAGAAATACGGCATCGGCCTCAAGGAGTTGTGGACCGTGCCCGCAGAACAGCACCGGCCCGGCCTGGTGCAGCACTCGTTCGGCTGGCCGCTCGACAACGCCACCGGCGGTGGCTCCTTTCTCTACCACATGGAGGACAATCAGGTGATGGTGGGCTTCGTGGTCCACCTCAACTACGCCAATCCCTGGCTCGCCCCGTTCGAGGAGTTCCAGCGCTTCAAGACCCACCCGCTGGTGCGCGACATGCTGGAGGGCGGCAAACGGATTTCCTATGGTGCCCGCGCGATCACCGAGGGCGGCTTTCAGTCCGTGCCCAAGCTGGTGTTTCCGGGTGGTGCGCTCATCGGCTGCGCCGCCGGCTTCGTCAATGTGCCGCGCATCAAGGGCAGCCACAACGCCGTTCACTCCGGCATGCTTGCCGCCGAGGAGGTGGCGAAGGCGCTCGCCGAGGGGCGCCGGCACGACGAACTCGCCGGTTACGAGGCCGGCTGGCGCGTCTCGCCGATCGGGCGCGACCTGTGGAAGGTGCGCAACGCCAAGCCGCTCTGGTCGAAGCTCGGCACCTTGGCCGGCATCGCGCTGGGCGGGCTCGACATGTGGCTGAACACGCTGTTCGGCATCTCGCCCTTCGGCACGCTGGGCCACGGCAAGCCGGATTCGGCGACGCTGATGCCGGCGGCGCAGGCGAAGCGGATCGACTATCCCAAGCCCGACAACATCGTCTCCTTCGACCGTCTGTCCTCGGTGTTCCTGTCCAACACCAATCATGAGGAAGACCAGCCGGTCCACCTCAAGGTGGCGGACATGGCTCTGCAGAAGGCGTCGGAATTCGAGGTCTATGGCGGGCCGTCGGCGCGTTACTGCCCGGCGGGCGTGTATGAATGGGTGGAAGAGGGTGGCGAGCCGTGCTTCGTCATCAACGCGCAGAACTGCGTTCACTGCAAGACATGCGATATCAAGGACCCGAACCGCAACATCACCTGGGTGGCGCCGGAAGGCGGCGGTGGGCCGAACTACCCCAATATGTGAGGATTGAGGATGCGCATCCGTTTTCTCGCGACCTTGGCAATGGGCGCCGCCCTGTGGATGGGTGCCGACCTCACGGCGCATGCGCAGGAAAAACCCGATTACGCGCCCTATCGTGAAGGGCTGTTCCTGCGCTACCTCAATGCCGAGCCGGGTGAAATCGACGGCGTCCCGCGCCTCGGCCTTTCCTTCGGCGGCAGGCCGCTGCGGGCGGAGCTGGATTCCGGCTCGACCGGCATCGTAGTCGCCGCCGAATTCGTGCCCGGCTTCGAGCAGATGCCCTCGCAAGGCCCGGCCAAGCTCACCTACACCAGCTCCGGCCGGGTGATGGTGGGCCAGTGGGTTGTCACCCCGGTCACGCTCTCGGGCCGAGAGGGGGCGAGCGTTACGACGGAGCCGCTGCCGGTGATGGTGGTCACGGAAGTGCAGTGTCTTGACTATGCGCGCGCCTGCCATCCGACCACCGAGCCGCGCAACATTGCGATGATCGGCGTCGGCTTCGCCCGCGAGGGCGACAAGCAGAGCCAGAGCACGCCGGACAAGAACCCGCTGCTGCATGTGACCGGCGGCGAGGGGCGGCGCCGGCAGGGCTACATTCTCTCGCCGGAGGGCGTGCATATCGGGCTGACCGCCGCCAATACGCGCGGTGCCTTCCGCTATGTGAAGCTCGACCGCCGACCGGACGGCGCCGACTGGGCGCCGCTGCCGGGCTGCATCGCGCTGGGCGACGCGAGCCTGCCGTCCTGCGGCACGGTGCTGGTCGATACCGGCGTGTCGGTGATGTACATGACCGTGCCGGCCTCGCAGGCGGCGGGAGCGCAGGGCACGCTGCCGCCGGGAACGCAGGTGGCGATCAGCATCGGCGCGGAGGGCAGCACCTTCCCGCTCTACAGCTTCAATGCCGGTGATGGCGGGCCGATGACGCCGAGCGCGGTCCATCTGCGGGTGGCGGATGACGCCCCGCCCTTCGTCAACACCAGCTACCACCTGCTGAACGGCTTCGACGTGCTGTATGACGGTGAAGGCGGTTTTGTCGGGTTCCGGCCGAGGTAGCGCTCAGGGGTCGGCGGCGTCGGCATTTTGGGGGATCGAATGGCGAGCGAGATCGACGAGCTGAGGCAGCTCTTCACCGGCCAGCCGCGCCCGACAAGCTGGGCGGAGCGGCGGCAGCGGATGGACGACATCTGCGCCATCGACCCGCCGCCCGAGGATGTGACCTTCACGGCCTTCGACATCGCAGGGCTGCCGGCCGAGTGGTCGCTGGCGCCGGGAAGCGACGAGACGCGCGTGCTGCTGTATTTCCACGGCGGCGGCTATTGCTCCGGCTCGATCCGCAGCCACCGTGCCATGGTCGGAGCCCTTGGCAAGCAGGCGGGCATCCGCACCCTCGCCATCGGCTACCGGCTGGCGCCGGAGTACCCCTATCCCGCCGCGCTGGACGACGCCCTCGCCGCCTGGCGTTTCCTGCGTTCGCAGGGCTACGCGCCGGAGGCCATCGCCATCGGCGGCGACAGCGCCGGTGGCAACCTGACGCTCGCGACGCTGATCGCCCTGCGCGAGGCCGGGGAGGCGATGCCGGCGGCAGCGTGGCTGGTGTCGCCCTGGACGGATTTGACGATGAGCGGCGCGACGCTCGACAGCAAGGCGGCGGTCGATCCGCTGATCAGCCGCGACTATCTCAACGGGCTCGCGCAGGCCTTTCTAGCGGGGCGCGACGCGCGCGATCCGGCGGTCTCCCCGCTCTTCGCCGACCTCTCCCGCCTGCCGCCGACGCTGGTCCAGGTCGGGTCGAGCGAGGGGCTGCTGGACGATGCGGTCGGCATCGCCCGCGCGCTCGGCGCCGCCGAGGTGCCGGTGGTGCTGGAGGTGTGGCCGCAGATGATCCACGCCTGGATGGTGTGGGCGGCGCGGCTTGCCGATGGCCGCGCCGGGCTCGCGGGCGCCGCCGGATGGCTGCGCGCGCAGTTCGCCCTCAGAACAGGCTGAACACGAACACGGCGAGCAGGATGGCGGCGGCCCACAGATCCGTCACCATCGCCACGTTCTCGCGCATGTTCCGGTGCGGGCGCATGAGGTGGTTGACGCCGGCGAGGCCGAGGAACAGGCCGCCGATGAACGCCACCGGCAGCGCCCAGATCGAGAACAGGATCGACAGCAGGCCGGCAAGGCCGATCGAGAGATTGGCAAAGCCGAGTTCCTGCACCACCACATGAGCGCGGGAATCGTCGACGCCGAGAATGCCCTTGAGCGTGTAGCCGGGTTTCACGATCTGGGTCACGCCGGCGAGCAGCAGCCGCACGCCCACCGCCCAGAAGGCGAACCATTTGGTGGCGACGACGATCAGGCTGCCGAGCCCGGTGATGCCTGGATACTCCGCCGCGATGCTCAGCAGCGGCGCCACCACCATCGTAAATGCGACTATCGCGTAATACATGCGGCTCGCCGCTCCCGTTCAGCCTGCCCGATCCCGGCGCGAGTGTGCTGACGAAGCCGCGCCGGTGTCAATGAAGTCGATGGCGCCGCAGGGTTTTTCCCACCGTCCCGGTGCCGGGCGCGCCAACGGGACGGGGAGGCCGGCCCCGCTGCTGCGGGCAGGTGAATACCGGCCGAAAGCCGCGCCGCGCCTTGTCGCGAGCCGTGTCATCGAACTGTAATCGAGGTTTCATCCGCCCGTCACGGCGCGGGGCTACCCCAAGCCGGTCTTCAACAGGCCGGCGGAGCACCGATGGCGGCAGCCCTTCAACTCGACCGCGTGAGCAAGACCTACGGGCAGATGCGTGCGGTGGAGAATGTCTCCCTCACCATCCAGCCCGGCGAGCGCGTCGCCCTCATCGGCGCCTCGGGCTCGGGCAAGTCGACCCTGATCCGCCTTGCCTCCGGCCTCATCCTGGCCGACCGCAACGGCTCGGGTTCCGGCGCCGTCCACTCCTTCGGCATAAAGGTGCAGGAAGGTGGCAAGCTGGCGCGTGACGTGCGGGCGGCGCGCCGGCATATCGGCCTCGTCTTCCAGCAATTCGCGCTGTCGGGCCGGCTTTCGGTGCTGACCAATGTGCTGGTCGGCGCGCTCGGCCGCATGAGCGCGCTGCGCGGCACGCTCGGCCTGTTCAATGCCGATGAGCGCCGGACCGCCTATGCCGCGCTGGCCGAGGTCGGCATTGCCCCGCACGCCGCCAAGCGGGCGCGCGAGCTTTCCGGCGGCCAGCAGCAGCGCGTCGCCATTGCCCGCGCGCTGGTGCAGGGCGCCAAGCTGGTGCTGGCCGACGAGCCGATCGCCTCGCTGGACCCAAAAAGCGCCAAGCGGGTGATGGACACGCTGGTGACGATGAGCCGGGACCACGGCATCGCGCTGGTCGTCTCGCTGCATCAGGTGGACTACGCCACCGCCTATTTCGACCGCGTCGTCGCGATGAATGCCGGCAAGGTCGTGTTCGACGGCCCGGCGTCGCAGATCAACGCGGCCTTTCTCACCGAGCTCTACGGCGCAAGCGCCGAGGAACTGATCCTTCCCAGCCAGTTCGTGGTGCCGGCCCCCGCCGAAGCCGCAGCCCCCTCCCAGACCGTTTCCTGACAGGAGCCACCCCATGAAGCGTCTCATTGCCACCGGCCTCGCGCTTGCCGCCCTTGCGGTTCCGGCCCGCGCCGAAGAGATCAAGGAGCTGAACTTCGGCTTCATCTCCACCGAATCCTCGGCCAACCTTGCCAAGAGCTTCGAGCCCCTGATCAAGGACATGGAAAAGGCCATCGGCATTCCGGTGAAGCCGTTCTTCGTCGGCGACTATGCCGGCGTGATCGAAGGCATGCGCTTCAAGAAGGTCGATATCGCCTGGTACGGCAACAAGTCGGCCATGGAAGCGGTGGACCGCGCCGGCGGCGAAGTGTTCGTCAAGACCGCCAAGCCGGATGGTTCCTCGGGCTATTATTCGCTGATCGTCACCCATGTCGACCGCAACGACATCAATGATCTCAAGGACGTGCTCGACTGCGCGAAGGGCTACAATTTCGGCAATGGCGACCCGAACTCGACCTCGGGCTTCCTGGTGCCGAGCTATTATGTGTTCGCGCTGAACAATGTCGACCCGACCAAGTGCTACAAGCGCGTCGTCGCCTCGAACCATGAAGGCAACCTGCTCGCGGTCGCCAACAAGCAGATCGACTTCGCCACCAACAACACCGAGAACGTCTCGCGCCTGCAGGCGACCCGCCCGGCGGAAGCCGCCAAGATCAAGGAAGTGTGGCGCTCGCCGCTGATCGCCGGCGACCCGATCGTGTGGCGCAAGGACCTGCCTTCCGACCTGAAGGCGAAGATCTACACCTTCTTCATGACCTATGGCCGCAACGGCACCCCGGAAGAGATCGCCCACGCCCGTGAGGTTCTCGCCAAGACCTCGGACGGCTGGGGTCCCTTCCTCGCGTCTTCCGACGCCCAGCTGATCCCGGTCCGCCAGCTCGAACTGTTCAAGGCCAAGGTTAAGGCCGAGAACGACGACAAGCTCTCCGCCGACGAGAAGGCCGCGAAGGTCAAGGAGATCAACGCCAAGCTCGCCGACCTCGACGACCAGCAGAAGAAGCTCCCCAGCATGTGAGACAGGCGGGGCCGCACGCACGGCCCCGCATCCTGCCACTGACAAACGCCATCCCGGACGGCCGAAAGGTCGATCCGGGATCGCTGCGACAGAGCCCGCCGATGACGCCGGCCGGACGACGATCACGGGGATAGCCACATGTTTGCCGCTGCCGACGCCGCCCACCGCACCGCCTCGCGCACCATGCCTGCGCCGCCGGTGACGTCGCTGGCGACCCGCCTGTTCCGCCTTGCCGTCGCGGCCATCACCATCGTCGTGCTGGTGGCCGCCTGGTACGAGGCGGAGATGAACCCGGCGCAGCTCTGGCGCGACTCCGGCAACATGGCCACGCTCGGCGCCGATTTCCTGCGCCCCGATTTCAGCGACTGGGACGTCTACACCAACGCCATGCTGGAAACGCTGGCGATCGCCATCTGGGGCACTGTGCTGGCGGTGATCGCCGGCATTCCGCTCGGCATTCTCTCGGCCGAGAACGTCTCCCCGCGCTGGCTGGTGTTCACTGTCCGCCGGCTGATGGACGCCTGCCGCGCCATCAACGAGCTGGTCTTCGCGCTGATCTTCATCGCCGCCGTGGGCCTTGGCCCCTTCGCGGGTGTGCTTGCGCTGTTCATCCACACGACAGGCGTGGTCGCCAAGCTGTTCTCGGAAGCGGTGGAGGCCATCGACCCCGCCCCGGTGGAGGGCATTCGCGGTACCGGGGGCACCTGGCTGCAGGAGGTCATCTACGGCGTGCTGCCGCAGGTGATGCCGCTGTGGATTTCCTATGCGCTCTACCGCTTCGAATCCAATGTCCGGTCCGCCACCGTGCTCGGCATTGTCGGTGGCGGCGGCATCGGCATGACCTTCAACGAGACCATGCGCGGTTTCCTCTATTCGCAGGCCTCGGCGATCCTGATCATGGTGGTGATCACCGTCTCGCTGCTCGACATGGTGAGCCAGCGCATCCGCAAGAAGTTCATCTGAGCCGCTCGGCCGGGGCCTACACCACAACGGCTGACAGCGCGGGCGCAGGGCGTCCGCGTTCTCGTTTTGCCCGGGCGCGCGGGTGGTAGCGGGCCATGGCGCGCAAGCTCTCCAAACGGTAATGTTGCGGCCACCATCCCGCCAGCATCGCGCGGCGTAGATGGGGAGATCGCGACGTCTTCCCGGAGTAGCCCCCTTGCGCGCCATTTCCTCTCTGCTCGCCGACGTCTGGCGGCTGTCGATCCCCTATTTCCGCGGCGAGGACAGGTGGCGTGGGGGCGCGCTGCTGGCGGCGATCATCGCGCTGGAGGTCGCCTGGGTTTATGTCATCGTGCTGATCAACCAGTGGAACGCGGTTTTCTACAACGCGATCCAGGAGAAGGACTACGCCGCCTTCGTCCATCAGCTCTGGATTTTCACCTTCTACGCCGCGGTCGCCATCGGGGTAGGCGTCTACCAGGTCTATCTGCGCCAGTGGCTGGAGATACGCTGGCGCAACTGGATGACGGACAAGTACCTCACTGCCTGGCTGGCCGACGAGACCCATTACCGCATGCGGTTGAAGGGCGACGAGGCGGATAACCCCGACCAGCGCATTGCCGAGGACATCCGTTCCTACATCGCCCAGACCATCGGCCTGTTTCTCGGGCTGCTCAACTCCATCATGACGCTCGCCTCCTTCGCCGTCATCCTGTGGGGGCTGTCGGGCGATTTCGCCTTCAACCTGTTCGGCGCGGACTGGGACATTCCCGGCTATCTCGTCTGGGCCGCCTTCGCCTATGCGGCGCTGGGCACCCTCATCGCCCACCTCATCGGCCGTGTGCTGATCAAGCTCAACTACGACCAGCAACGCTACGAGGCCAATTACCGCGTCGACCTGGTGCGGGTGCGCGAGAATGGCGAGCAGATCGCGCTGATGCAGGGTGGCCCGGTGGAGCGCGCCCGGCTGCTCTCCCGCTTCAGCCATGTCGTTCACAATTACTGGGGCATCATGATCGCCCAGAAGCGGCTGACCTGGTTCACCTCGGGCTATGGCCAGCTGTCGGTCATCTTCCCCTTTGTCGTCGTCGCGCCGGCCTATTTCACCGGGGCGATCCCGTTCGGCCAGCTCATGCAGACCTCCCAGGCCTTCGGTCAGGTGCAGGGCTCGTTCTCCTTCTTCATCAACGCCTATACGACGCTGGCCGAGTGGAAATCGGTGGTCGACCGGCTGGTCGGCTTCGAGCGCTCGGTGCAGAAGACGCAGGCCGAGGCGCTGCGCAGCGCTTTCCGCCGCGTGCCGGCGAGCGGTCCGGCGCCGCTGGCGGTGAGCGCCATGGAGGTGCGCCTGCCGGATGGGCGGGCGCTGCTGGACGTCGCGGCGCTGGAACTGGTGCGCGGCGAGCGGGTGCTGCTGTCGGGTCCCTCGGGCAGCGGCAAGAGCACGCTGCTGCGCGCCATCGCCGGCATCTGGCCGCATGGCCATGGCGAGGTGGAGGTCGTGCCCGGCGCGCGGGTGCTGACCCTGCCGCAGCGGCCCTATCTGCCCGTCGGCACGCTGCGCGGCGCGCTCGCCTATCCCGACCCGCTGGAGGCGTATGACGACGAGACGCTGCGCGAGGCGCTGGAGGCGGTCGGCCTGCCGGGCCTCGCGGGGCGGCTGGACGAGAGCGCGCCGTGGGCCACGATCCTGTCGGGCGGCGAGCAGCAGCGCCTCGCCGTGGCGCGCGCCCTGCTGGTGAAGCCGGACGTGCTGCTGCTGGACGAAGCCACCTCGGCGCTGGACGAGGCGAGCGAGGGCGCGCTCTACCTTCTGCTGCGCGCGCGGCTGCCGCAAACCGCGCTGCTCTCCATCGGCCACCGCTCGACCCTGATCGGGCTGCACGAGCGGCAGGTGACGCTGGCCCGCGAGGGCGAGGGGCCGGCGCGACTGGTCGATCTATCCCCGGCTCCGGTGGCGGCGTAAGCCCGTTTCAGCGCGAGGCGGCGGCGCGGGTCTCCGCCTCGATGGCCAGCGTGCGCTCCAGCAGGATCTCGTAGATCGGCCGCCCGCCCAGTGCCAGAAACACCATGTGGGCGAAGATCGCGCAGATCATCACCGGCAGCAGCACGGCATAGGCGCTGGTCAGTTCCAGCACCAGCACCATGCCGACCAGCGGGGCGCCGATGGTGGCGGCGAACAGCCCGCCCATGGCGGCGATGGCGAAGGTGGTGTGGGCCTGTTCCGGCAGGGTGAAGAACAGGTCGAGCGTGGTGCCGTAGCAGAGGCCGATGGTGGTCGCCAGCGCGAGGATCGGCGCGAAGATGCCGCCGGCCACCCCGGTGGAATAGCTCGCCATGGTCATGACGAAGCGCAGCAGCACCACGAAGACCAGCATGGCGAGCGGCAGGTTCTCGCGGGTCAGCTGCACCGCCAGCAATTCCCCTCCCTGCGTCGCCTCCGGCCGTACGAACATCAGCACGCCCACCGTCAGGCCGACAAAGGTCGGGAAGATGTAGAACGAGGTGCGCTGCCCCAGCGTGCGCACATGGTTCAGCGACCAGACCAGCGTGCGGTTGAAGACGAAGCCGGCCACGCCGAGGATGGCGCCCAGCACCACGAAGGCCGGCAGCCAGTCATAGGGGATGGTGGCGGCTTCCAGCAGCATGTAGGGCCGGCTGCCGGTGAGAAATTCGGTGACGATGGCGCTGGCGATGGAGGCCAGCACCACGGCGATATAGGTGCGCGAGGAATAGGGAAACTGCCGGCGGGTCTCCTCGATGACGAACAGCACCGCGGCGAGCGGCGCGTTGAAGGCGGCGGCAAGGCCGGCCGCGCCACCGGCGGCGAGCAGGCCACGCATGTCCTCGCCCGACCATTTCATCAGGTCCGAGGCCGCCTTGGCGACCGAGGCACCGATATGGATGGTCGGCCCCTCCCGCCCCAGCACCATGCCGGAGGACAGCGAGAGCATGCCCGCGACGAACTTGACCGGCAGCACGCGATGCCAGCGCACCTCGCGCAGCCCTTCCATCGCACCCTCGATCTCCGGCACGCCGGAACCGCTGGCCTCGGGGGCGAAGCGGCGCACCAGCCAGAGCGAGGCGACCGTCATCGCGGCGGCAACCAGCGCGGCAGCCACATAGAGCGGTAACCCGTCGAGGCCGAGGCCGGTGTCGAGATAGGCCGGCCAGGCGGCGGTGAGCGTTTCGACGCCGACATGGAAGGCCGAGCCGAGCAGGCCGACGACGGCCCCCACCAGAATTGCCACGACGTGATACGCCACGTTCCCCATGCCTGCCCTCACCCTCGCTGACGCCCCGTGCATCGGTAGCATCGGCAGGCGGAGGCTGGAAGGTTTCATGCGGAACGCCGGCCCCGGGCGTGCCCCGGTAACGACCTCTCTTCGGCAGGCGTGGATGGCCGGGTCACGCCCGGCCAGGGCGGCGTAACCCGGCGCCTATGGCAGCTTCGGCGCGTAGACCGACACCGGCTCGACCGTGTCGATCAGGCCGTGGCCCTTCATGAACGCCCCGAAGCGGGCATAGCGGCCTTCGTCCAGCCCCGCCGGGGCGTGGGCAAAGCGGCGCAGCGTGTCGGTCCAGGCGGTGCGGTTCAACTCGTCGTCGAGCTTCGGGTTGGCCTTGACGAACAGGCCCCACGCCTCTTCCGGGTGGTTGAGAATGTAGATGGTGGCGTCCTCGACGGCGGCGAGGAAGCGCTTGAGCCGGGGGTCGGCGAGCTTGTCCGTGTGGGCGACATAGATCAACTCGTCGAAAACAGGCACGCCGTGCTCCTCGGGGAAGAAGGCGCGGCCCTCCTTGCCCTCCAGCCGGATCTGTGTGAGCTCGAAATTGCGGTAGGCGCCGATCACCGCGTCGACCCTGCCGGCGACCAGCGCCGGGGAGAGGGCGAAATTGACGTTGATCATAGTCACGTCGGAGGGCTTCAGCCCGGCGCTCGCCAGCATGGTGCCGAGCAGCGCGTCCTCGAGCCCGGCGACGGAATAGCCCACCGTCTTGCCCTTCAGGTCGGCGATGGATTTAATCGGCCCGTCCTTCAGCACCACCAGCGCGGTGAGCGGGGTGGAAATCAGCGTGCCGAAGCGCGCCAGCGGCAGGCCTTCCTTCACCTGGAGATAGAGGCTCGGCTGGTAGCTCACCGCGATGTCGGCCTGCCCGGCGGCGACGAGGCGCGGAGGGGCGGACGGGTCGGCCGGGGCGACCAGCTCGACGTCGAGCTCATGGGCTTTGAAGAACCCTTTTTCCTGCGCGATGATGAGCGGCGCATGGTCGGGGTTCACATACCAGTCCAGCAGGACGGTGAGTTTTTCCGCCGCGGCAGCGGGGGCAAGGCCGAGCGCGAGCGCAATGAAGGCGGCGCCGGCGTGGGCGGCAATGGTCTTGAACATGGATCTCCTCCAGAGTTGGAGACCCGGCGCGAGCTTTCGGGGGAAATCCGGCGCGGGTGTCACGCGCCGCGTGAGGCCCCGCCGTCGCTCCGTCCCTTCGCCGGCATGACCCGGATCAGGTTCAAAGGGTCTGGCGGCTGCCATCTCAGCCCCTTGATCGGTAAGGATCGCGGGACACCCCTCGGACGCCGCGAGGCTAGCATCGCGCGCGGGACAGGGCAAATGGGTGGGGCGGGATCACTCCGCCGGGCCTCAGTCCCCCCGCCATCCGTCGAGATAGACCGTGCGCTCCACCCCGGCGAAGCGGCCGAGGCGGGCGAGTTCGGCGTCGAGCGCGTCGAGACGGCCCTGCGACGCACGCACGCCCGGCTCCAGCCACAGCCGACGCACATCCAGCGTGCCGGCCTTGCGGTCGGCCTTCATGTCGATGCGCCCGATCATCCGGTCGCCCTCCAGGATCGGGAATACGTAATAGCCATAGACGCGCTTTTCCGCCGGCACGAACACCTCGATCCGGTAGCTGAAGCCGAACAGCCGCTCGGCCCGGGCGCGGTCGCGCAGCAGCGGGTCGAACGGGCTCAGCACGCGCAGCCGCGACGGCGGGGCGGGTAGGGAATCGAACAGGGCGGCGCTGCCGGCGAAGGCGTACGAGGCGCGCGGCTTGCCACCTTCCGCGCCCGCAACCAGCACCGGCTCCAGCCGGTCGCGGTTCGCCTCCACCCACCTCTTCGCTTCCTCCGGCGAGACGAGGTTCCAGAAGGCGGCGATCTCGCCCGAGGTGGCAAAGCCCAAACGCTCCAGCGCCGAGGTGCAGGCCCAGTCGACGAAGGCCTCGCCCGTCACCTCCCCGGCAAGCTGGGGCGCGGGGATGACGCGCTCGGTGAGGTCATAGCGCTTCTGGAACCCCTCGCGCCCGGCAATGGCAAGCGCGCCGGTGCGCCAGTGATATTCGAGCGCGGTCTTCTCCGGGTGCCAGTTCCACCAGCCGCCGGGCGGGCGCTTGCCGGCGACCGGGTCCTGCTCGAAGTCCCGCGCCATCAGCGGGCCCTCGCGGCGCACCCGCTCCAGCACATGGTCGACATAGGTCTCGAAGCCGTTCTCGTGCCAGCTTCTCCAGCGCGTCGCCAGCGTTTCCCTCGCCCGCGCGAATCGGTGCTTCCAATAGGGGAAGAAGGCGCAGGGGATGATGGCCGCGTCATGCGTCCAGTGCTCGAACAGCGCGCCGTCCTTCTCCAGCAGGGCGGTGAGGTGCTCGCGCTTGTAGGAGGGGTTGCGGGCGAACAGGATGTGGTGATGCGCGCGCTCCACCGTGGAGATGCTGTCCACCTGCACGAAGCCGATCGCGTGGATCAGTTCCAGCAGCCCGGCCTTGCTCAGCGCGCCGCGCGGCCGGCTGAGGCCCTGCCTGGCGAGGAAAACGCGGCGCGCGTCTTCATTGGAGAGGTGAAGGGTCATGCCCGCACGGTTTCCGGCGCCCAGGGCACCAGCCGCGTCAGCCCGCGATCGACCAGCGTGAACAAGATCAGCGCCATCGCCAGCAGCACGGCCAGCGCGGCGAACACCATGTCGGTCTGCATGCGGGCGTTGGAATAGATCATGAGATAGCCGAGCCCGGCCGACGCGCCGACCCATTCCCCCACCACCGCGCCGATGGGGGCGACGGCGGTGGCGACCTTGAGGCCGGAGGCGAGGGCGGGGAGGGCGGCGGGAATGCGGATGAAGCGCAGCGTTTTCACCGTACCGGCGCCGCCCAGCCGGGCAAGATCGACCAGCCCCTGCTCGGTACGCGCCAGCCCGTCATGAAAGGCCGAGGCGACGGGAAAGAAGATGATGAGGCTCGCCATCACGATCTTGGAGGCGAGGCCGAAGCCGAACCAGATGACCAGCAGCGGGGCGATGGCGAACACCGGCAGCGCCTGCGCCACCAGCAGCACCGGGCGCATGGCGCGGCGCGCCAGCGGCGAGGCCGCCATGGCGAGCGCGCAGGCGATGCCAAGCACCGAGCCGCACAGCAGCCCCAGCAGCATTTCCCCCAGCGTGATGCCGGCATTGTGGACAAGCACGTCGGCATTGTTCCACGCTGTCATGCCAATGCGCAGCGGACCGGGAAGTATGTAGGCCGGCACGGCAAGAAGGAGCACCGCGGCTTCCCACAGGCCCAGCAGAACAAGAGTGACGGAGAGCGCGCGCCCGATGGCGGCCATGGGGGGATTCCTGCGGGGAGAGTCGTGCATGCGTTGCAGCCCTTATAGCCGCCGCCCTGCAAATGCGCGACGTTTGCGCCGGCAAGGGGAGAGCGGATTCAGCGACGGCCGGCGCGGAGAGACTTGACGGCCGTCAATGCGACGACACTTCTTGAGAGGCAAAGAAGTCTTCATCAGAACCGGGGAGGAAGCCAGATGATCAAGGACATTCTCGTCAGCCTGCGCGTGGCCGACGTTGGGGACGACGTCGCCGGCGATTATGCGGTCTCCGCCGCGGCTGCGCTCGACGCGCATCTGACGGGCGTCGCGGTGAGCTACGAGATCGACGTGCCGCCGGTTTACACCGAGGCCTTTTCCACCGATTTCATCGAGGCGCAGCGGGCGGAGGGCCAGCGGTTGGCGCGCTTCTCGGTGGAACGCTTCGGCGAGGCGGCACGCTCCCTCGGTCTCACCGGCGAGGTTCGGATGATCGACGGCACGCCCGGCGGGGCGGCCGAGCAGATCGGCGTGATGGCCCGCCTCTATGACCTTACCATAGTCAACCAGGCCGACCCGAACAGGCTCGGCCCGGAGGATGTCGTGACCGAGGCCGTGCTGTTCGATTCCGGGCGGCCGGTGCTGGTGGTGCCGCGCACGCAGCAGAAGCCCTTCTCGGCCAAGCGCATCATGGTTGCCTGGGATGGCGGCCGCACCTCCGCCCGCGCGGTGGCGGAGGCACGGGCGCTGCTCGGCCACGCCCATCTGGTCGAGGCGGTGGTGGTCGATAGCGGCAAGCCGCTGAAGAAGAAGGGCGTCGACCTGCCGGGCGCCGATCTCGCCCGCCATCTGGCCCGGCACGACAAGTCGGTGGAACTGCGCACGCTGGTGCCGGAGCGCGGTGAGAGCATCGCCGACGTGCTGCTCAAGGAAGTGGCGGAGCGCGATATCGATATCGTCGTCATGGGTGGCTACGGCCATTCGCGGCTGCGCGAATTCGTGCTCGGCGGCGTCACCCGCGACATGCTGGAGCGGATGACCGTGCCGCTGTTCCTCGCCCATTGAGGCACATCGGCCGGCGCGAAAAGCCAAGCCCGGCGCCCGCGCCGGGCTTTCGTGCTTCCGAGCGCTGCCGGGCCGGTCGGGCGCAAGCTGATCTCAAGATGTGAAGGGACAGGTGTGCCGGAAGTGCTTACCTGTCTGCAGTGGGTCGACGGCACGGAAATCCAAAGGGAAAGACGATGAAAAGGCTCCTCGCCACCACGCTCGCACTGCTCGCCACCGTCAACATGTCGCTGGCCTGCACGGCGGTCGATCTTGTTGCCAAGGATGGCAGCGTCATCGCCGGGCGCACCATGGAATGGGCCTATGACATGCAGTGGCAGTTGGTCAGCCAGCCCAAGGGCACCGAGCTGACGCTGATCGCTCCTACGGCCCTCGACCTCCCGGCCCACAAGGTGACGACGAAATATGCGGTCGTCGGCGTCAATGCCGGCATCATTCCCGGCGGGGCGCTGCTCGACGGGCAGAACTCCGAAGGCCTCTCCATGAGCGGCAATTTCCTGCCCGGCTTCACCCAGTACCAAAGTGTGACGAAGGACGACAAGGAGTACCAGTCCGTGCTGACCTTCGGCTCCTGGGCGCTGGGCAGCTTCGCCAATGTCGCGGAACTGCGCGCCGCGCTGGCGACGATGAAGGTGTGGGCGGACGACACGCTTGAGAGCGGCCCGACGCCTCCGACCCTGCATTTCGTCTTCGTCGACCGCTCCGGCGCCGGCATGGTGGTGGAATATGTGAAGGGCGAGGTGCAGATCCACGACAATGTCGCCCATGTCCTCACCAATGCGCCGACCTATGACTGGCACATCAACAATGCGCGCAACTATCTCAGCCTGACGACGGTGGGCGTACCGAGCCAGCAGGTGGGCAGCGTGAACGTGACCGAGCTTGGGCAGGGCGGCGGGCTGCTCGGCCTGCCGGGCGATTACACGCCCCCCTCGCGCTTCGTGCGCGCGGCCATGCTGCGCCACAATGTCACCGAGCCCGCGAACGCCGGCGAGGCGGCGCAGGCGGTCGGCCACATCCTCAACAATGTCGACATCCCGCTGGGCATCGCCCAGTTTCGCCAGCAGGACGGCACGCTCGGCTCCGACTACACCCAGTGGGTGGTGGTGAAGGACCTCACCAACAACACGCTGAAGATCGCCGATTACGACAACCGGCTGAACTACCTCACCATCGACCTCGCCCCGCTCTTCGCCCAGACGAAGCCGGCGGCACGTCTGGTGACCGAGCTTCCTTACCCGAAGACGAGCGCCGGCGCCGAGGTTCTGGCGCCCTGATCGTGCCGCCCGTCCGGCCCGCTCCCGGCGGGCCGGACGCGAGCCTCCTGCGCGGGTGGACGCTTGCCACCCGGGCTGGCCGCCGGCTTGCATGGTTTCTCGCTCCGGAAGCGAGGAGGCCGTGCCGATGCTCTCGATGCCACCCCGGACGCCGTTGCGCCCGATTCCTTCGCCCCCACCCCTGACCGAGGAGCGGGTGCGCGCTGCCGAGGCGTTCGCCCTCGCCTATGCCCGCAAAAGGGGCGGGCGGGTGCGGGTGCGCCCGGATGTGTGGCTTGAACTGCGGGCGGCCGGGGCGGACATGTCGCTTTATATCTGCGACACGCGCTGAAGGGCGTTCGCGCGCGTCCTACAGGCCGAGCACGGCCTTGAATTCGTCCGGCAGCGTCACATTGGCCGAAGCGTCCTTGAACATCGGGGCGATGTCCGCCGGGGTGTAACCGGCATGGCCGCAGCCGATTGGCGTGAGCTGGAAGCTGAGGTCCGGACGGGCGGCGGCGAATTTCAGGAAGCGGCGGACGAATTTGGCGATTTCAGGCAGCGGCAGTGTCTCGATGTCCCAGTCCTTGGTCGGGATGGCGAAGGCGGTTCCGGTGAGGCCGAAACCGACGCCCCATTCGGCGTCGCGATTGTCGTGCGCCCAGCGCGCCGCCCCGCCCGCATGGATGCCGGCGAGATTCGAGCCGAAGACGAAGATCGGGTTGCGCTCCATGCCGTTGCTGCTCCTGTGCCGTGCCGGTGGGCAGCGCATTCCGCCCCTTTAAAATGGCACCCGCGCGGCGCGCCAAGGGCGCGCACCACCGGGGCGCGCCGACACTCTCGGGCAAAGGATAGGGATAACGGCGATTCTGGTACAGCTGGGTGGGCTCGAACCACCGACCTCCGGTTCCACAGACCGGCTTTGAACGCCGTGGTTGTTAGCTTCTCCGCCGATATGTTGCAACTATGTTGCATGGAGCCCGTGGAAAAGTGCTGTAGCGGGTGTCACTCGGAGAGCAGCCGGGCCTCAATCTGGGCCATGGCGTTTCGATCGTCATCGTCCGATGGGAACAGATAGCCATAGAGATCGAACGTCATCTGGATCGACGAATGGCCCATGAGCGCCTGCACCTTCTTCGGCGGAAAGCCCTGTTCGATGAATAGCGCCGCAGCAGCGTGCCGGAGGGCATGCAGGCTGAACTTCGCATCGGGAACCTGAATCGAATTGCCGTCCTCGCCGAGAGCGTCGCGCATCACTGTCACGCCAGCCTTGATCTGCGCCGGCCAGAACACGCGGTTGAGGATATTCGTGTGTTCCTCGATGCGGCCGGAGGCGTTCGGGAAGACCAACCCGAGAGCGCCGTTTGGGCATTGAAGTTTCCACGCCTTGAGCCCGGTGACGCTGGTCTGCGATAGCGGAATGTCACGCGTGCCGGCTTTCGACTTGGGCGGGCCAAAGGAGCCCTTCCGGTCGACACGGCGCCGAACGTGGATCATGCCCGCGTCGAGATTCACATCCGACCAAAGCAGCCCGCGCAGTTCACTGCTTCGCATACCCGTGAGCATGGCGGTGCGGATGAAGGGCTTCCAGCGGGCTGGGGTGTGCTTGAGGATCGCGGCCAGTTCCGCCTTGGTCGGCATATCGATATGCGGGCCGCTTCGGCGAGCATGCGGCAGCTTCACCTCCCGCGCGGGGTTGTGGGATGCACGACCGTCACGCATGGCCTGGGCGAAGATGGAGGTGATGCAGGAAAGAGCTTTCCGTGCCGACGAGCGCGACAAGATCGCTGCCACCTCATCCACGGCCGACTGAATCATCGGCGCTCCAATCTTCGATAGCTTCGTCTTGCCAAGCCTGGGCTTGACGTGATGCTCATACGTCGAGCGGTAGCGCTCGATCGTCATCTGCTCAAGCCCGACCTCTGCACACTTGGCCAGCCAGCGCTCACCCGCATCGGCGAGCGTGACGCTTGCCGACTCCGCCGTGTGGATGCCACGCGAGACCTCTCCTCGCGCATGCACCAGGAAAGAATCGGCTTCCTTCTTCGTCGTGAACTGACGGTGGCGTCGCTTGCCACCGCCGTCCACATAGTCCGCTTGCCAGCAGGTCTTGCCGGAAGGCAGCGTACGTTTGCGGATGGTCGCCATCAGGCCTTTCCCTCATCAACCGCGAAGGCGAGATCCTCAAGCGCTTCCGCCTCCGTCAGCGCGATGTCGAGCGCGTCGTCCAGGAGGTTCCACTCGTCACCGCGAGACTCCCCCTCATCCAGCGCCAGTTTGGCCAGCCGGATCGTCGATCGCACGCGCCCCGCCATGCCGGGCAAAGCGGAGGTTGCAGGCCTGACGGCCTTGATCTCCGCACCGAACTGCCGAAACAGCTGGCGGTACTCGTCCGGTAATTCGTCGATGTAGGCGTGCATCATCACCTCATGTTTCGCTGCCAGATCGCTCAGAGAGCCAACAGGCATCGCGAGGATTGCGAGGCCGGCAGCATCCGCTGCGGCGAAGTCCTCGCCGGTCATGAGCGCCCTGAAGGCCGTCATGCGGGTGCTGATAGTTCTGTCGTCGTCGGTTGCCTCGAACTCCACCGGGGCTTTGTCAGCCGGCCGATCGGGGTTCGAAGGCCGCCGTGCCGGCGCTGTGCCGGTCTGTCCGGCACGCAGGTCGTGGAGGTGGCGTGCGGCGGCGATGGCGCGATCGACGTCGGTGGGCGTGCGGAGGTTCATTGCTCAACCCTCCGCCGAGACGGCGCGGACGGCCGCGATCGACGTGAACCGCGAGAGGAAGACGCCGGCATGCGCGAGGATGCGGCGCGCCGCTTCATCATCCGGCGGAAGCATGCTGCAGAACTTCGCCGCGACCTGGCGCTCGAGGGCGTCGCGGAGCTCGTCGTTTGTGGCGCGGGTGGCGGGGATGGGGTCATTCGCAGGCAAGCCGATCCCGGCTGCCGATCGTGTGATCGTCATGATGGTCTCCATCGATGTTGAGAAAAGAGGCGTCCGAGCCGAAGCCCGGCTAGAACGAGAGTTAGATGTTGGCCGGGCGGCCTTCGGCCATGCGGGCCTGCTCGGCGACTGCGCGGGCAGCTTCCTTCCGCGAGATCAGATAGATTGCGGCTTGCGTCGACACGTTCGGCATCAGAGCGTGCAGAAGGTCATCGATCACGCGCTGCGGACTGTTGGGGAAAGAGCGAAAGCCAATTGCCCGCATGATCTCGGAGGTCGCTTCCGACAGAGTGTAGGGCTCACCCTCATCATACGTTGATGCGAGTGCATCGAGAGCATTGACCGGAATGGAGTCCGGCGCTTCAGCCATGGCCTGCAGGCGCTCAAGCAATTCCGCTGCTTGTTTATTGGCGGAGGAATCGTGCTCCTCAGCAACGCGGCGCCGCCAGTCCGCTGTGTCCGAAAACTGTCCCGCTAGAGCCTCGGCGGCTTCTTCTCGTGTCGTCATGTGCATATTTCCTCTTGCGTCAGTTCAAGCTGTCAGGCGGTAGCGGCCGGGGTGGAGTCCGGCTTCAAGCTGACGTATCCCGACTGGTGACCACAGTGATGGTCGCGCATCTCGTGCAGTTTGATGTGGTTCTGGTCGAAGATGAAGTCGAACTGGATGACCTCGCGCGAGGTCTCCTCGACACGGAGATTCACCCGTCGTCCGGCGTGGATCTCCACATCGTAAGCCATCAAGGCCAGTGTCTCGGGCGACACCTTGGCTCGCAGGATGCGGATCATGTCCTGCATATCGCTCCATTCCTGCCGCTCCTTCGGGAGGCTCTGGATGTAGGCAATGGCGTAGGTAAGCGCCTTGCCTTCGACGAACCAATCGCGGCCGCTGATTTCCGTGTCGCTCATGCTCTCTCCTCCTTGCCGGCGCCCCGGCGGGTTCTGATTGGCGTAATCAGAAAATATCCGAAATCTTGCGGCCGTCAACTGATATCGGATGAAATACGAAAAGATTTCAGATTTTATCCGATATATCGTTGACGTCGGTATGAAATCGGATTATTTACGAAATCGAACTTGGCTTGTAGAAAGGAGGGAGCCTCAGAGGAGTAGAGATGGCCACGCCTGCGCAGTTAGTTGGAGCCGTTGCCGCGACATTCGGCATCCCAGAAACCACCGTCATCACTCACGACCGCAACTTGGCGAAGGCCGGATTGCGCACGGTTGGGGGGAGGGGGACGGGTGCGGCTCAGATGACCAGCCGCGACGCTGCTCATCTGTTGATTGCGGCGGCGAGTGATGCTCCAGTTAAAGACTCTGTGGAGGTTGTTTTGCGCCATCAGGCGTGCAGGCGCGTGCCTCTAGGGTCGATAGCTGACGCCTTTCCCTCATCGCATTTGATAGACCTTCCAGAAGATCACAGTTTTGTAGATTTTTTGGAAGCAATAATACAGTCATACGTTAAAGGTGAGATTATTGCAGGCAATGATGGTTTAAAAATTGCTTTAGATGAAGAAAAAAATGATGAGGAAAACTTAGAGACCGTGGTTTCATTCTTATTTCGTCTATCAAATCCCTACTTTAGGGCTCGGATAGAGACTTATAGAATTGTGTTTAAGCCAACAAATAATATTGATTTTGAGTACAAGGCTGAATTTGAAAGAAAAATCAATCATTTCTACGTTAATTCGGATGTGAGTGAGTCTCAGGGTTATGATCTGAGGCATGAGCACATTTTCACGGATAGGACCATCAAAACGATCGGCAACCTCCTGAGGGGAGATCCATGAACGACAACCAGCCTGTCGCCGCCGATATATTGCGCGGTGCAGATGAGATTGCAGCCTTCCTAGGTCTCGACAAACGCGCAATCTACCACGCGGCGAGCCGCCAGAAGTTGCCGACATTCCGCCTGGGGGCAATCATCTGCGCTCGGCGCTCGACCTTGCTGTCATGGATATCCGAGCAAGAGAGGAAAGCGGCCTAGCGCTCCACCTCTCCCGGGGCCCGAGCCTTAGCTCCGGCCCCCCGCCGCGTAGTCGGCCCCAGCTTCCCCACCACCCACACACAGGAGGCGCCCGTGCGCATCCTCTCCATCCGTCCCGGCCCGCCGGGATCGGCAGTGTTGGCCCATGTCGATATCGAAGTCGCCGGCCTCCGCATTTATGACGTCGTCATCAGACGGGCCGCAGATGGCTCGCTTAGGGCCTTCCCGTCCGAGCGCGGCCGCAAGGCGACGGTCAGTTTCGGCATTGAATTCGCAGAATCCATCACGCGCGCCGCGCTTCCGGCGATTGAGGGCAATAGCCATGCTGACCGCGACGCAGCCTGACCTTCCCACCTCTCCCGTCCGCACCCACGTCGAAATGCTGCACCGCCTCGCGCAGGGCGTCGACGGGGTTCTTGTCGTGTCGGTATTCAACGCGAGCCTGTCGCACGACAAGGGCATCATAACCCATCACCGCGTCGGCGATGTGGGGGGCATGGTAGCGGCGATAGAGGCCCACCAGGGCACCGTCGGCGCCAATGTCTATGTCGGATTGCAGGTAATGCGCAGCGGCCTCAAGCGTGGCCTTCGGGGCACAGAGGCCGACATTGTCGCCGTCCTCGGACTTGTCGCCGACATGGACGCCGACACTGGCAAGGCCGCCGGCCCGTACCCGCTGCCCCCTAATCTCGTCATCGAGACCTCCCCCGGCAATCTGCAGCCGATGTGGACGTTCGACCGACCTGTGGCGCCTGCAGTCGCCAAGGCCGTTGCGCGGGGCCTGAAGACGGCCACAGGCTCCGACCATGGAACGGCGGATATCGCTCATGTCTGGCGGGTGCCGGGCACGCTGAACTGGCCGAACGCAACCAAGTTGGCGCGGGGCCGCAGCGCCGAGCCCGCTCCTGTGACGGTCGCTGAACCCTGGGACGGCACCCTCACGGACCCGGCGGCTCTGGCGATTGCTGTCGGAGGGCATGACACCCCCGGCGATGCGGCCCCCGTAACACTGGACGACCTTCCGGAGGTGGACGGCATCGAGGTGTCGCCCGACGCTGCTCTTCTGCTTGCCGCTTGCGACGTCGGAGATCGATCCGCTCATGCCGCGCGTGTCGTCGAGAAGTTGGCCTTTGACGGCCATCCGGCAGAGGTGGCGGCCGCGCTGTTCCTGTCGGCAAGCGGGGACTGGCTACAGCGATACGCCAGCGACGTGCGCGCGAGGACGGACTTTGCGCGGATGTGGGGACGGTTCGGCGAGCCGCATGCCCAGGCGCGAGAGGCTGGAGAAGCCATGGCGGCGAACCTCAAGGCGAAAGCAGCGAACGATAACGAGCCGCAGTCTGCGGAGGTCTCGCGCAAGCCACCTCTGTTCATTTCATCGGGCGATTTCGTGCGTGGATTCCGTCCGCCAGATTATCTGCTGGACGGCATCATGCAGTCGGGGTTCCTGTACTCACTCACAGGCCAGACCGGCGCCGGTAAGACGGCGGTGGCGCTCCTGTTGTCCGCCTGCGTAGCCCAAGGGATGCCCTTCGCCGGCCGTGAGACTAAGGCCGGACGGGTCTTCTACTTTGCCGGTGAGAATCCCGACGACGTCACCATGCGGTGGATTGGCCTATGCCACGCGCTCGGCCTCGATGCCGACGACCTGGACGTGCACTTCATTCGCGGGGTGTTCGATATCGACCAGTTTCTTGACCACATCCGCGCGGAGGCCGACCGCCTGGGCGGCGTCGGGTTGATCGTGGTTGATACCACCGCGGCATACTTTCTGGGCACCGACGAAAATTCAAACGTGGAGATGGGCAGGTATGCCCGCCTGCTCCGCGACCTCGCGCTGCTCCCGCCGCGGCCTGCGGTGCTGGCGGCATCACATCCGGTAAAGAACGCGACTGCGGACACTCTACTTCCTCGAGGGGGCGGCGCCTTCTTGAACGAGCTTGACGGCAACCTCACTCTCGCCAAGCGCGGCGACGCATCGTCCCTACACTGGCTCGGGAAGCATCGCGGGCCGGACTTCAAACCGTTGCTCTTCGACATGAAGCAGGTGACGGCGCCGGGGCTCGTAGATAGCCGAGGGCGCGACATTCCGACCGTCCTTGCCTCTCCCGTTGGCGAGGAGGAAGTTGCGCAACGTGCGGATGCCGGCAACCGAGACGACGATGAGATCTTGCTGGCCATACGCGCCAACGGCAATCGCTCGCTCTCGGATTTCGCCGCGGACCTCGGCTGGTACTCGGAAGATGGGAAGGGCGACAAGCAGCGCGCCGCCAACGCTACCGATCGCCTCAAGCGCCAGGATTTGGTCCAATACGCCGCGCGTGTCTGGAAACTTACGCGGAAGGGTGTGGAGGTGGCCGGCCCCATTGCCGAGCGCGTCCACATGCGCAAATCCGGCGAGCGCCTCGCCGAGACCGTGGTATCCAACCGGAGAGGCAGGGCGCCTCGGGGCAAGAACCGTAGCGGCTCCAGCCGTAGCGCGGCATAGAACACACTACGGGTACAGAGAATAACCCTTCAATATCAATGCACTATAGCCGTAGCGCGCGAGATGTGCAGCAGTAAAAACCCATGCAACGCGGCGAGAGGGGGGATTTCATCCCCTCTCTGCCGCAAGGGTCGAAAATCAAGTCGTAGCGTAGCTTACCTTTACTAGGGGGCATCAAAACGCTACGGAGTAACAATTATATAGTTATATCAATGATTTAACCCCGTAGCGCAGCATGTTATTGTGGCGCGTGCTACGCTCACGGGCACCCCTAAAAAATAAGTCCGAAACTCGCGGGGTCGCGCGTGAATGACCCCCGCCGTTCCTGCGGCCGAAGGCGCCAGGGGACCTCGACGCCCCCCCCCACCCACAGGGGGGTGGGTCGGTTCCCTAGGGCGCTTTGACCCCGGACCGGCGGGGTAAGAAAAGTTTCACATCCGCAAAATTCGGAATTCCAAAATGGCTCGACCGAGGAAGCCGACCGCTGTCCTCGAGTTGAAGGGCGCGAGGGCACTGGCGGCCAGTGCCGCGACTTAGGACAACTCGGCGCCTCCGATCATATTCCGCCCACCGACCGGTGCCCGCGCCTATTTGGCCAGTAGAAGGTCATGGCGCGGTGCCGGATCCAGAGGGCTTGGCATATGAACCTGGACGGCAGCACCTGCCGGTGCCCAGCGCTGCATCGCGCCATCGTTGGTCACTGGCACCTGCGAGCGCCAGCGAACGACTCCGAACTCATCCCCCGCGACAGGCCGGGCAAGGGCCGTCACCCGGACCTAGCCGACGTAGTGCCAGCGCTCCGGGCCTGGCGGGATCTGCACTCACCATCCGTGCCGCTCACTACGAACTGGTTGGCGTCAGCCGCGAACGACAATGCTGCCGAAGAGCCCTTCGACGCCTATGAAGATGAATGGCGGGAAACCCTGCCGGCGCCCTCGGTAGACTCCCAGATGGAGATGCGCCCCCGGCCGGAAGAGCTTGTCCGGGCAATGGGCGACGTGGAGATTGCGCATAGCGAGTTCGGCGGCCCAGCCGTGCCCGTTGGCGGAGACATGGACGTCCACCCCGGTATGGAGCCTGCCGTTATCGGCGGCACGCCCTGCGCCCCTCTGGCCCGCATGGGGGCGCTGCGGTTCGGTAATGGCGAGACGCACGAGCGCGGCATGGTGCGGGCCGCGGGCGGGGTGATCCGTGCTGGGGAGATCCCGGTGCCGCGTGGCGCGCTTACCCATTGTGGCCCGTTCGCGGTGCGCGACCGTCACACGTCGTGGCATGGCTCGGTTGACGGCAAGATTGACCCGGCATCAGCATCGCCGTCCATCAGCATCGAGGACCGGATCGACGCCGAGAGGCTGGCCGGACGACTTCGGCAGCAACTGGGCGCAAATGACGTGGCTGTGCTCGACACAGCGCTCGAGGCACAGAACCTCGCCGACATCGGCGAATTGGTCGGACTCACCGGCAAGCACGCACAACGCGAAGGAAAGGTGATGCTGCGAGCCGCTGCAGAACGTCTGCGGGAAATGCTGCAGGCCGCCTAGTCCCTTTCTGGCACCTGGGCCGGAATAGTAATGAAGGGCTCCTCGCAGCGCCCTCCACTACAGCCTGGCTTCGGCCGGTCTCTTCCCCTCGTTGACCGCGGATGTACCGGCAGCGCGGGGATTTCTTTTCTCTCGAAATTGGACATGGGTCCCAGAATGACGAACGTCGCCTTGACGGTGGACGACGTCGCGCACGTCGTCGGGCTGCCTGTCAGCCACATCAGAAGTTGGTTGAAGCGCTCCGCCGTCGGGTTCGGCACCCGGCTTTTCAATCGACGAGTGCGCTTCAATCTTGATGAGGTCCGCGGCCTAGCCGTAATGCGGGAACTCGTGCGCCACGGGCAGGCGCCCAATCGTGCGGCTCGAGAAGCGGCAGCAATAGTTCGCCAGGCCGGGGGCAAGGACGCGGTCGCCGTCTGCAGCGCAAGCCCGGACCACGCTCCAGTTGTGGTCCCGCCCGAATACGTCCGTCCATACCTGGAGAAGGTGCGGATCGTGGTGCCCTTGGCGCCGCTGTGGGCCGAAGTCGACGCGCGCATCGCAGGGTTGCGGCGGTGATCGGTCTGGATATCGGCACCGACGATCAGCCGCTATCTCGGGCTGAAGCAGAGTTAGCGCGTTCGGAAGGCAGAGGTGGCCCGCAAGACGTGTTGCTGGCGATCCATGGCGAGATCGACACCAGCACCCGCGACCGTGTGTATGCCGCCCTCGAGGCAGCACAGTTCGCTGCTGAACTGCACATCGATATCGATTCCTGCGGCGGGCAGCCCGGTGCGGCGATCGATATCTACGCGGCGATCATCAGCTATCCCGCCATCACCAAGACGGCCGTTATCCGCAACGCGGAGTCCGCCGCGTTGCTCATAGCGATGGCGGCCGACCATCGATGCGCCGTCCCCGGCGCCCGCATCACTTTGCACCGCGCCGCCGGCGAGCCCGAACCTGGACTTCGGTGGACGGCCGACATGCATGCCGCGTCCGCTGACTTTCTCAACTGGCTGGACACCGAAATGGCCAGGTTATTGGCAATCAGAACCGGCACGCCCGGCGAGGCGTTCGAGACCGAGATGCAGTCCGAGGACAGCAGCTCATTGGTCTGGTGCCTTGACAACCGAGTTATTCACGAGATCAGGGACATAAAATGACTTTGGACACGAAAGCATTCAGCGACGTGGTCGCCGCCACAGTCAAGGAATACGTCCAGCGGGAAGCGCTCGATCGCATCGACGCCCTTGAAAAGCGCCTCGCCGAGGTAGAGGCGTCTGGCCTGAGGTTCTTGGGCGTTTGGCAGCGGGCCGTCGACTATCGACGCGGCAGCGTCGTGACCAGCGAGGGAAGTTCCTGGGTCGCGCTGAAGGCGACGTCTCCCGCCGAGAAGCCGGGAGACTGTGATGCGTGGGCATTGGTCGCGCAACGTGGCCGAGATGGGAGGGTAGCGTGATGAATGAGAATGAAATTGTGGTGGCGCTGGCCGAGAAAGTCCGCCGTCAGCTGCGCGATCGGACGCACGCTGGATCTGAAGGGGCCGAGGCCGAGTTGATCGCCCAGGGGGCATCGCCAGCGGATGCGGAGACGCAGGCCGCCGCCTTCTTCGGCCTCGCCATGAACGGCGTCGACGCCGAGATGCCTCGCCTGACCGGCGAGATCCGCGAGTTCGTCCGCGAGGCTGCCCGCCGGTGACCGGGGGGGACTTCCCCGGTTTAGATCGCCTTCGACCGGAGGAACGGCAGGGGTCAATCGCGCACATATCCGCAATTCAAAAGTTGGGGGTCATATGACCACAGATGAAGCCGCGCATTCCGCGGCGCAGGACGCCGTGGCCGCCTTCGCAATCGCCGCCGAGGCTAGCGGCTACGACATGGCCTCGATTGGCGAGGCGCTTGTTCACGGCGGGATGATCGTGATGAGCCGCGCCCTTGGCGCCGAGCAGGCCGGGTTCACCGGGCTTGTTGCCGTTCGCGCGGCGATAGCAGGAGAGCTCAATGGCCACTGACGCGCGCATCGAATTGGACTGGGCGGATGGCACCCATGTCTTCCGCCTGGCCATCGGCCAGCTTGCCGAACTGCAGGACAAAACCAACGCCGGCCCGCTGGTGCTTTTCGAGCGCCTTCGCACCGGCTCCTGGCGCATCGAGGACATCACCAACACCATCCGGCTCGGCCTTATGGGCGGCGGCATGCCTCCCGTAGACGCCCTTAAGAAGGTCCGCACTTATGTCGAAGACCGGCCATGGACCGAGAACGTCCCGACGGCGATGATGGTGCTCATGGCGGCCCTGTACGGTGCGCCGGAGGACGACTCGGGAAACGTCGCAGCGGCGGAACCGGAGATCGCCTCGACGATCTCCCCAACGGCCGGTTGAGGTTCCGCCGCATATTCGGCGCCGGCACGGCCATGGGGCTTGGGCCGGCGCAAATTCGCGACTTGTCCCTGTGGGAGTTCGGGGCCGCAGTCGACGGATGGGCCGACGCCCATACAGAAAGCGGCAGCGAGCCGCCTACTGAAGAGTTCCTAAACTGGGCTTTGAGCGAGTAATGGCCAAGAACTGGTCGACGGACGAGCTCCGGCGGGCGCTGCGCAAGGTCGCGCCCGCCGTGGCAAAACGCGGCGATGAAGCGCTGAAGATCAACGCGCAAGAATGGGTGGATGCCGCGAAATCAGCGGCGCCGTCCGATCCGGATGGCGGGTCCTTCTTGCGGCAATCGATCCGGAACGAAGAGAGCGACACGGGTGGCCAAATCGTGCGTGCCGGCGGCCCGACGACGACGCGAGACGGGGCGAACGGTCCCTATGATTATGCCCGCGCGCAGGAGTTCGGCCGGAGCGATATGCAGGCCAACCCCTATTTCTGGCCGACGTACCGACTGTTGAAAAAGCGATTTATCAGCCGCCGGCGCCGCGCGGTGAACCAGGCGATTAAGGAATCAATTAATGGCTAACGAACCCGCGCTTTATGCGCGGATGGAACTGCGCATCCGGGATTTCGAGCGGCAGCTTCAGAAGGCGCAGTCTGCTGCTGACGCTTCCATGGCGAAGATCTCGCGAAGCTCCGAGCGTGCCACCAAGGCGGTGGAAAGCCGATTTGCCGCCATGGGCAAAGGCGCGGGGTCCTCATTGGCATCGTTCGGCCGCACCGCTGCCGCCGGCCTGCTGGCCTCGCTTGGCGCCCGCGAGATCGGCCAGGCCGCCGCAGCGTATGTGAACCTGCAAAATACCCTCAAGGTCGCCGGCCTGGAGGGGCAGGCGCTCACCGGCACATTCCAGCAACTATTCGAGATCGCCCAGCGCAACGGCACCGCGATCGAACCGCTGGTGACGCTTTATAGCCGGCTTTCGCAGTCCCAAACCGAGCTAGGCGCATCGTCGGATGACCTTATCAAGTTCACCGACGGTATATCCTTGGCGCTGCGCGTGGGCGGCACCAATGCCGAGGCAGCTTCGGGTGCCCTGTTGCAGCTTTCGCAGGCCCTTGGCTCGTCTGTTGTGCGAGCAGAGGAGTTCAATTCTATTAATGAGGGCGCCCGGCCCATCCTCCAGGCCGTTGCCAATGGTCTCGAGGAAGCCGGTGGGTCCGTCTCCAAGCTGCGAACGCTTGTTCTCGCCGGCTCGGTCTCTAACAAGACCTTCTTCGACGCCTTCAATGCAGGAACGGGCGGCTTGGCGGTCCAGGCAGCGAAGGCCGCCGGCACCACCGACCAGGCGGTGTCGCGCATCAACAACGCCTTCGTGCTGTTGATCGGGAAGCTCGACGAGACGACGGGCGCGAGCAGAAACGCCGCGGGAAATCTTGACGGGGTGGCATCTGCGATCGAGAAGATGCCCGGCCTCATCGATCGTGCTGTGGCGGGGTTCAAGAGCCTGCGAGACTATCTGTCAGAAGTCGGCAACATGCCGGTGTGGCGGAAGCTCGGCGAGTTCCTTGGTGGCGACTACAGCCCCGAGGGGCTCGCAAAGGTCGGCATCACCTACGTGCCGCCGGGCTCGGAAAAGAAGTCCGCCGGTTCATCCCGCCGAGGCGGCGCTACTATGGCGCAAACGGGCATTGAAACGGTCTCGATCAAGGACGCGCCGGTAGACGACGAGAAGGCGACGAAAGAGCGGATCAACTCCTACGAGCGGCTTACTGCGGCCATCACGGAGCGCACTGGCGCCATCCAAGCGGAGACCGAGGCGCAGGCCGGGCTCAATCCGCTGGTGAACGATTATGGCTTTGCGGTCGAAAAAGCGCGGGCTGAGTATGACCTACTTCAGGCCGCCCATGAGGCAGGGCTGACCGTCACGCCGCAGCTGGAAGCGCAGATCGAGGCCCTGGCGACGTCCTACGCCGATGCGTCGGTCGCCGCCGCACACCTCGCAGAGGCGCAGGGGAAGGTCCAGGAATCGGCGGCCGAGTTCAACGACATCGGCCGGGATGTTCTTGGCGGGTTCATCAGCGACATACAGCGCGGCGTGTCGGCGGCGGCTGCCCTGGAGGGCGCCCTGGCGAAGGTCGCGGACAAGTTGCTCGACATTGCGCTGAACTCCATCTTCCCCAGTAGCGGGGGCGGCGGCATCGGCGCTGCAATTGCCTCTGCCTTCGGCGGCTCCGTTAGCGGCTCCGGCGGCATCGGCCACGCGGCGACTGGTGGCCGCATTCGTGGCCCCGGTAGCGGAACGTCGGATAGCGTCCCCATGATGCTGTCCAACGGCGAGTACGTGGTGCGGGCCAGCCAAGCCAAGAAGCACGCCGCGCTGCTCGAGGCCATCAACAGCGGCACCGTCGGCATGATGGCGGCGGGCGGGTTCGTCGCGCCCACGCTGCCCCGCATGCCGGCTCGGTCGGGTGGTGGGTCGGTGGGTGGCGCGGCTCCGCAACTCAACCTGCAGATCATCAACCAGTCTGACGCGAAGGTCACTACGTCTCAGCCGACACGGCGCGCCGACGGCGGTTTCGACCAGAAAGTCCTCATCCGCATGATGGAGGACGTGGTGGTCAACCAGATGACGGACGGGAGCCGAGGGTCACAAGTATTGAAGCGTCAATGGGGCTTGCGCAGGAGCGACCTGGCGTAAACGGCACCTACCGGGCGCGCCCGCAACCGCGCCCGGCCACCCGACCAAGGCTCGGGCAAAGATATGGTCAGGCGGACTGCTATAACCCAGATGAGTGACTTTGGGGAAGATTCCTTGCGACCCGGCCGGCTAGCCCTTCGACGCTTCGTCGATCATCGCCTCAACCGCGGCAAGCGCCACCTCAATGTCGCCGATCTTTCGTAGCGCGTTGTCGGGCGGCGTGGCTCCCGCCTCAGCAGCGGCCACAATCAATGTGCGTTGCGCTGTCAGCAGTCGGGCACGGAGGGCTTGGAGTTTGTCGGTCATGGGCGGGGCTTAACCCGCCATGTGACGGTGAGCAAGCGGCCCCAATCGTTCCGCTCGCGGAATGCCACTTGTTCCGCTTTTGTTCTCATGCGATCCATGACTGCCTGATGGAGGTCGCCATGGTCCAACGAAGCAAAAGAAGCCTATCCGCCCATGAGGCCGGGCAAATGCAGCGCGAGCTGCGGGCGTTTCACAGCCGAGTGCGCGTGTGGTGCGGCGAGGTGCCGATTGGCGAGCCGGCGTATGTGGCGTTGGAAAGCCTGAACAGCGCTCTCATCCTGATGGATCGCCAGTTGCAGGGCGCGATAGACGGCGATCTAAAGGCTTGGCCGCCTGGGTATCAGGGGCTGCCGTGATGGGTAAGAATCCTGTGCCGGCCATTAAGGCCTTCCTCGCTGCTGGCACAGGAGGGTTAGACACACATGAATGAAATGCAGTAGAAGTCTGGGAGGTAATTTTAGTCTGCGGTGCCAGTGTGGGAATCAATATATCGGCCACGAAAGTCGTCAGTCTTGACGACACCCACGAGCGCTTAGTTGATACCTCGTTAGCGAATAATCCGAAGCTCCATAGTTTAAATTCACTTCCTGTATATGCGATTTTCCAAAGAAACAGGACTGGCGATAAAGACCGCGACGGGAGTCCTCTCGTATATGCCTTAAAAGGCATCAAAAAATATACGATTTCGGTCTCACATGAGGAGCACGCTTACAAGAGAGCACGGGATATCGTTCCCCAATGTCTAGCCAGTTCGCAGGCTGATTACGTCATTCCCATCATGTCAAAGTACGCGGTGTCGAGCCGGGTTGCGCAGCTTGTGTCCGAGGTGTCCGGAATACCGTTTCTGAATCCCGATTTCTTGCGGAAGAAAACTGTCGGCGAGATGTTGGAGGAGCATGATGGAAATGTACCGAGCGGTTTAAATGCGCGAAATGAGCACATGTTCAAGCAGCAGCTGCATACATGGGGAAGAATGCCGAGCGGCACGGCCGCTTCAATGAAGGAAATAGACACTAAGATCCGACACTGTTTTGCCCCGATCACGATTTGCGGCGCAGTGGAGCATTTGCGGTCTGCGCGCGTTATCGTGGTGGATGACCTTATGTCGTCTGGCGCGTCTTTAGCGTGCGTATCGAGCCTGCTAACCACTCAGTGCGGGTGTCATGTAGAGCGAGCTGTTTGCCTACTAAGCCCACTTTAGTCGTTGTCGGTTGACGAGCGCGAAGGGTGGGATTAAAGTTCCAACACTTCAGGTGGAAACACCTCGACCGCACTTACGCCTTGCGGTCGATAAATATCAGGTGCGGCGCAAGCTGCACAGGTCCGAGCGAGCGCCAGATGAGGCCAGCCCATAAGGGGCGAGTATCACAAGCCGGGGATCGGTCGGCGAATTTGGCTAAGGGGATCGGTTGACCGATCCCCTTTTCATTTTAGCACCACTCACATTCGCTCCGCGAACTCCCGAACCTCGTCGAGCGTAGCGTCGTAGGGGCGCTTGGCGGCGCCCAGCCGCACGGTGTTGGTGTCGTCCGTCACGATGTAGCCCGACCCATACTCGCCGCGTGTCCAGTGGCGGGAAGGTGTCTTCCGCAGGCGGAAACCGGCCTTGGTAAGAAAGCGACGGACGCGCCGCCCGTCAAGCCCTCACCCCGCCGCCCGCTCCAGCGCCCGCTGTGCCGCCTCTAGGCGCCCCCAGGACGCCCGGCTCATCTTGGCGATGGTGAGCCCGCTTAGGCCTGTGACGATGCGGTCAGGGGTGGTACTCTCTTGTTATCGTCGGTGAGACACTAGCACCTCGGCGGCTGGAAGTTTCGGAGGTTCTTCCGTGCGCTTTCGCTCAACCCATTTGAGGGGAGCAGGCGTATGACCGAGCGCCGACAACAATCTGGCGATCCATCCGTGTTCGATAGCGCTCTAGCGGATGCCATATTCAGCCCCGAGGAAATCGCGGTTCTTGATCTCGTCTATACGGCCGTGTGCGACCGAGCTGCACTCCATAAGCCTGTAACGGACGGAATACGTTCGCTCCTCGCCTCGGCAATTTTGGAGGGGGCGATGCAGGGAATTTGGGGGCCGGACGAGTTGTCTTCGTTCGCGCTGCGGACCCTCCCAGAGTTCCGCAGTCAGCGGTTAGAGGGTTAGTTTGGCTCGCTCCACTCCGACTTGCCTGTTGCTGCCGACATAGCGGCGGTGAGCCGGGGAGCTTCGGCCCTCTCACGTGTGTCGCCGATTTGGCGACTTACGCTCGGGCTACCGTGTTTCGTCTCCGGGTGCAGTTCCTCATACCGCACCTTGGCGCGCCGGATGGCGTGCGCTCCTCCTCCGAGCCGAACGGTTGCATGCAGCGTCTCTAGCAGCAATGCCTCAATGCCTATTGCCGCCGCTACGCCACCCCCGTGCCGACTCGACTTTTGCGCGAGCCGGTGGAATTCTCTCCTAAGGGGAGAGGGTATCATGGGGTTATGGAACGCGCCGAGCGGCCGGGTGGAAACCCCCGCCGTCATTGAGGGGTTGCGCCGTGTCGTCGTGCTCGACACCGAGACCACCGGCCTGCAGCAATATGACCGCATGATCTCCTTGGCCGCCCTGCGCTTCGAGGGCGAGAAGCCCCAAGGCTACCTCCACCGCATTTACGATCCGCGGAAGGACAGCCACCCTGGCGCGCTTGCCGTTCACGGCTGGGACGACTGGACGCTACGGTTTCAGGATCTGTTCGCTGATGATGCGGAAGAGGTCAGGGAATGGCTTGCCTGGGCCGACGTCTTGGTGATGCACAATGCGGCGTTCGATATGCGCTACGTCGCAAGGGAACTGCGTAAGGCGGAGGTGTCACCGATCGAGGTTGACGCCTTCTGCACAATGGAGGGCGCCCGCGACGTCTGGAGCGGCTCTGCACGGCTTGATGATTGTCTCGGACGGATGGGGCTGCGAAGGGCCGGCAGCCGACACGGCGCCTACGAAGATGCGCTCCTGACCGCATGCTTGTATTTCCATTTGCAGGGCAATTCGTTTCGACCGGCGCTGCCCGAAGCTTGGCCAGCACCTACGAACCTGCGCCCCGCGCCTGCTAGACCGGAGGGCGCGCTACCGAGGCGGACCACAAAGAAGCCATCGAAAGGCAAGCTGACCGTCCCCACCCCGAACGCAATGAACCTGGCGCCGCTCATGGAAAGAGCAAGGGGTGGCATCGCGATCCTGCGGTACGTCGCCGAGGTCGGCCAGGTGAACGCCGAAGCGCAGATCGACATTCTCGATCAGTATCTCGATCACATTTGGCCGGAGGGCGCGTCAGCACCCGTTGATCGTCACCTCGCTCTTCAGGCAGCCCTAGCCGTGCCAGGCGATGAAGTGGCCGCCCTTTGGGCTGCGCAGCACGTGGCGTCATCGACCGATGAGGTGATCGTGCTCGGCCCGCTCATCACCGCGCTGGTGAAAGTCGACGGCCGCGCAACGCCTGAGGAAACGCGCGCCGTGCAGTTAGTGATCTCGACCATCCGGAAGGCACGCTCTCTGTAGGGGATGAACCGCGAGCATACGCCCGAATCGTGTTGCATCCGCGTTGCACGGACTTTTTGGTAGCGCGTGGGAAAGCGTTGAAAATCAAGGATTCTGGTGGACTGGCACAAAGCGCCAGATCGGGGCGCTAACTTCGCCCCGACTAAGCCTAAGCCATTGATATATATAGGTATTTTTCTGGTACAGCTGGGTGGGCTCGAACCACCGACCTCCGGTTCCACAGACCGGCGCTCTAACCAACTGAGCTACAGCTGCGTGCCAGAACGGCGCGGAACCTACTTTGGCGGCCCGCGCTTTGCAAGGCCACCGCGCAAGCTTCCGCAAACCGGGGTGGACAACCCGGTTCCCCGCCCGCTGCGGCGGGCGCGCGCGGCGTGTGGCATAGTTCCTGTATGATGCCCGCCCGTGCGGGTGTGAAGGCAGGGGAACGGCATGCAGGCGGGAGACACAATCGACGGCGCGGCGGAGATCAGCACCACTCTGGGAGCCTTTCTCGATGCTGGACTGAAGGTCGCCGGGCTGCCACTGGAGCCGGAGTTGCGCCCACGCGTGCTGATGCATCTCGAAACGGCGGTCGCGATGGCGGCGCTGGTGACGCAGTTTTCGCTGCCGGACGAGGCCGAGCCGGCACCGGTCTACCAGCCGTGAGCGCAACCATGCCTGACGAAACCGACGCGGCAACCGCTGCAACCCTTCTGGCCGGCCCCGCCTGCGACCTCGCCGGGGCGGTGCGTGAGGGCCGGGTGAGCGCCCGCGCGATCACCCGGGCGGCGCTGGCGCGCATCACTGCGGTCGACCCGGTGCTGAACGCCTTCACTGACGTCACCCGTGACCGCGCTCTGGCCGAGGCCGACGCGATTGATGTCGCCCGCGCCCGTGGCGCAACGCTCGGGCCGCTGGCGGGCGTGCCTTTCGCGGTGAAGAACCTGTTCGATCTCAAGGGGCTGGCGACGCGGGCGGGCTCGAAGATCAACCGCGACCGGGAACCCGCCGCGCGCGACGCGACGCTGGTGGAGCGGATGAGCGCGGCCGGGGCGGTGTGCCTCGGCGGGCTCAATATGGGCGAATATGCCTATGATTTCACCGGCGAGAACCTGCATGACGGCGCCTCGCGCAACCCGCACGACCCGCAGCACATGTCCGGCGGTTCGTCGGGCGGCTCGGGTTCGGCGGTGGGCGGCAAGCTGGTGCCGCTGGCTCTCGGCTCCGACACCAATGGCTCGATCCGCGTGCCGTCCTCGTTCTGCGGCATTTTCGGGCTGAAGCCGACCTATGGGCGGCTGTCGCGCGCGCGCAGCTTTCCCTTTGTCGCCAGCCTCGACCATCTCGGCCCTTTCGCCCGCCATGTCGGCGACCTCGCCGCCACCTATGACGCGCTGCTGGGGCCTGACCCCGACGATCCCGCGCTCGCCGACATGCCATTCGCGCCGACCATCTCGGCCCTCGATTCGCCCGGCGATCTCAAGGTCGCGGTGCTCGGCGGCTGGTTCGCCCGCCAGGGCACGCCGCAGGCCTATGAGGCCGTGGCCCGTGCCGCAAAGGCTCTGGGCGCCACCGCGAGCGTGGAGCTTCCCGAGGTCGAGCGGGCGCGGGCGGCGGCGTTCCTCATTTCGATGGCGGAAGGGGCGGCTCTGCATGAGGGGCGGCTGCGTTCCCGACCCATGGATTTCGACCCGGCGGTGCGCGAGCGTCTGCTCGCCGGATCGGTTTTGCCGGCGACGTGGATCGCCCGGGCGCAGATTTTCCGCCGCTGGTTCCGCGAACGGGCACTGGAGCTTTTCGCTGACTGGGACGTGCTGATCGCGCCCTCGACCCCGGTGCCGGCACCGCGCGGCGGCCAGAAGACCTTCGTGCTGGACGGGCGGGAAATGCTGGTGCGGCCGAATATCGGCATCTACACCCAGCCGATCTCCTTCATCGGCCTGCCGGTGGTTGCGGCGCCGATCGCGACCGGTGAGCGCCTGCCCATCGGCGTGCAGCTGATCGCCGCCCCGTGGCGCGAGGACAAGGCGCTGCAGGCGGCGCGGGTGCTGGAGCGGGCGGGGATCGCCTTCGCGCCCGAGCCGGTGGTGTAGGGCTCAATCGCGCCGGAAGGCCACATTGGCCATGAAGCCGACACCGAGCGCCGCGAGGGCGGTGGCGAGGCCGTAGAGCCAGGGGTGGTCCTGCGCGGCGGTGGCCACCGTCTGCTCGAAATCGATCTTCGCCACTTCCAGGCTCAGCGTCCCCCGGCTCACCGGCGTGCCGTCGGCAAAGGTCTTCACCACAACCTCATAAGCGCCGACGGGGGCCGTGCCGGGAATCGGGATGGTCGCCCGGAAAACGTTCGGAGCGATGAACTCCACCCCTGCCGGCCGCTCGAAATACAGCCCCTGCGCCTGCTTCACCCGAAGAAATGCCTGCCGGAACGGGTCCTGCGGCACCACGTCGGCATAGTCGGAACCGATGCGTTGCAGCAGGCGGTTATTGTCCAGCCCCGCCTGCTCCCGCCGCAGCGTTTCCGGGCTGGCGATCAGCTCCGGGGCGCGGCTGGCCAGCACGGCGAGATAGGACGGCGCGGCGAGGAAGCTGCGGCTGTCGACATTCACCCAGATGCCGAGAAAGCGCTCCTTGCGCCAGGTGGTGAAGCTCTCGCTCGGCCCGCGCACGGTGACGATGACGTCCTGCGGGGCGGGCCTTGCCGCCTCGCCGGGGTCGATGACGCCGAACAGCACGATCGTGTCGCCGGTGAAGTTCGAGGTGATGGTGACGCGAGCCTTGGACAGCGACAGCACCATCTCCGCGCTCCGCGCGTCGCCGCCGGCAAGGACGAGCAGGAGCAGCATCAGCGGCGCGGCGAGCCGTCTCATCGCGCCGCCTCGTCGATGGAGACGGCGTATAAATCGGCGGGGGTGAGGATCTGGTCGACAGCGACGCGAAGGCCGACGGCGAGCACCAGCAGGCCGAGCAGCAGGCGCAGCTTTTCCGCCGGCAGCGCCTGCCCGGCGCGGGTGCCGAACTGCGCCCCGATAGTGCCGCCAACCATCAACACCAGGCCCAGCACGGCGTCCACCGTCTGGTTGAGCACCGCGTGCATGAGGATGGCGGCGGTCATCGTCACCAGCGTGAGCATCAGCGCGGTGGCGATGGAGGTGAGCGTGGGCACGCGCAGCAGATAGATCAGCGCCGGCACCAGGATGAACCCGCCGCCAATGCCCATCAGCGCGCCGAGGAAGCCGATGGCGAAGCCGATCGTCACCACGGGGATGACCGACACATAGATGCGCGACTGCCGAAACCGCATCTTGAACGGCATGCGCAGAAACCAGGGATGCGCTCCCGGGCGCCTCACATTGGCTTTCTCGCCGCGCCATTCGCGCAGCAGCGCGCGCAGGCTCTCCGCCACCATCAGGGTGCCGATGGTGCCAAGCATCACGATATAGGTGACGGCAATGACCAGATCGAGCTGGCCGTGCCGGCGCAGCAGCATGAAGGCAACGACGCCGGCCAGTGTGCCGGTGAGGCCGCCGGTCAGCAGCACCAATCCCAGCCTCACATCCACCAGCTTGCGCCGGAGATAGGTGAGCGTGCCGGAAAAGGAGGACGCGGCCATGTGCGTGGACACGCTCGCCACCGCCACCGCCGGCGGCACGCCGAGGAAGATGAGCAGCGGCGTCATCAGGAAGCCGCCGCCCACGCCGAACATGCCCGAGATGAAACCGACCGCGATCCCCAGCGCGAGCAGCGTGAAGATGTTTACCGGCAGTTCCGCTATCGGCAGATAGATCGTCACGGGCAGATCCGGCGGCGTCGGGGCGTCACCAGCCCATAGCAGGATTCGCCCAACAAGGATTTAACGCCGGCCACCGGGCTGTCGCCGTGATGGCGACGCGACGGTGATATAATACATTATGAAAGATAATGTCCTACAGTAACTGTTCGCTGAATGTAGTAGTGGGCTGTTACATTATCGAACGTGGTAATATTTTTTGGCCGCAAAGTTGATTTAGGTGCGGAAACGCCAGCTTTGCTGACTTAACGTTTGCGTAAGGCATGCTAGCGTGCCGCGTCAACGGGCCCGAACGAGGCCCGGCATGTCTAGGAGGAAACCCATGTCTATTTTCCGGCGCGGTCCGCGTACCGCTGCGCTTCTCGCATCCACCATGTTCGCGGGTGCGGTGATGTTGTCGGCTTCGGCGCATGCGCAGTCGACCGACAATATGCAGAAGCTCTCGAACTTCCAGCAGACCGGCGCCTCCATGGAAATGGAAACGGTCCCACAGACCGGCCCGCGCGCAGATGCCTTCAACAAGACGCTGGCGGGCATCAAGCTGCCGGATGGTTTCAAGATCGCGCTCTACGCCATCGTGCCCGATGCGCGCGAGATGGCCGTGGGCCCGACCACCGGCGCTGTCTTCGTCGGCACCCGCAAGTCGAAGGTGTGGGCCGTCACCGACCGCGACAAGGACCGCGTCGCCGACGAGGTGAAGGTGTTCGCGCCCTCCATCCAGTTCAAGCTGCCCAACGGGGTATGCTTCTCCAAGGACGGTTTCCTGTTCGTCGCCGAGCAGAACCGCGTGCTGCTCTTCCCCGCCGCCGAGTTCTTCTATGAGGGGCCGGATGTCGCCGCCTTCGAGGTGGTGAAGCAGGGCGAACTGATCCCGCCGAGCGAGGAATCCTACAACCACACCGCCCGCGTCTGCCGCATCGGGCCGGACGACAAGCTCTACATCACGCTCGGGCAGCCCTTCAACGTGTTCGCGCCGGAGAAATACGACCTTTACAAGAAGGCGGGCATTGGCGGCATCGTGCGGATGGATCGCGACGGCAAGAACCGCGACGTCTATGCCTGGGGTGTCCGCAATTCGGTAGGCATGGACTTCAACCCCAAGGACAAGACCCTGTGGTTTACCGATAACCAGGTTGACGGCATGGGCGACAACATCCCGCCCGGCGAGCTGAACCGCGCCACCGAGGCCGGCCAGACGTTCGGCTTCCCCTATTTCGGCGGCGGCAATGTCCGCACCGTCGAATACAAGGACCAGACGCCGCCGGCCGACTCGGTGAAGCCGGAAGTGGAGATGGAGGCCCACGCCGCCGATCTCGGCATGACCTTCTACACCGGCAAGCAGTTTCCGGCGCAGTATCGCGGCGGCATCTTCTCGGTGCAGCACGGCTCGTGGAACCGTACCGACCCGGTCGGCGCGCGGGTGATGTTCACCTCGCTGAACGAGGACGGCACCGCGGCCAAGAGCGAGCCCTTCGCCGAGGGCTGGCTGGTGGACGGGGAATATCTCGGCCGTCCCGCCTCGGTTGCGCAGCTCAATGACGGCTCGCTGCTGGTGGCCGACGATACCTCGGGCGCGATCTACCGCATCTCTTACGAGAAATAAGCGGAATTCGCCCCTTCGTCCCTGCGCCTTCGGGCGCGGGGGCACCCCCTTCTTGCCGGGAACAATCAATGAAACGGATGATCTGCGTGTCGTTGCTTGCGGCAGCAGTGCTCGGCTGCGCCCCCGCCATGGCGCAGGATGCCAAGGCCGGTCGCGCCAAGGCCTCCGCCCAATGCGCCGTGTGCCACGGCACGGACGGCATCGCCCAGATGCCCACGGCGGCCAATCTCGCGGGCCAGCAGGAGGTCTATCTGGCCAAGGCGCTGGAGGATTTCCGCGCCGGCCGCCGCGTCAACGAGATGATGACGGTGGTCTCCAAGGAGTTGACCGACGCCGACATCGCCAATCTCTCGGCGTGGTACGCCTCGATGAAGGTCACGGTGCAGGTGCCCGAGCGCGCGCCCTGAGCGTGTGCCCTGAGCACGTGTGCAACACAGGGGCGGATGTCGCGCGCGCGGCGTCCGCCTTTTTGTTTTGGCGGCGTGTTCACGCGCGCGGGCGGCTCTGCCGGTATTGCGTCAGCAGCGCGGCGAGCAGGGCGTCGAGCCCGCGGGAGAGGCGCGCCGGCGCGAGCCGGCCGGGGCGCGGCAGCGGCACATGAACGAAGACGGCGAGGCGCGGGCCGCCATCGGTGCGGGGCCCCTCGCGCGCCCAGCCATAGGCGCTCCAGGCCAGGGCGTTGCAGACATAGCGGCCGGCATCGCGCGACAGATGCGCCGGCACCCCGGCTGCGCGCAGGGCCGCCAATAACGGCACGGGGCGGGCAGCGAGCGCCCGTTGCGCCGGCGCGCCTGCTTGCAGCGGGCGGCAGGCCGGGCGGCGGTGGGCGGCATCGGGAAAATCGCCGGTGGCATTGCGGGCCACGACTTCGACCGAGACCCGCCGACGCCGCGCGGCGACCCCGAGCATCAGCACGATATCGGGAGCGGCGCGCTCCAGCACGGCGGGGAAGGCGGCTGCCTCGTCCCAGCGGGTCGGCAGCACATGCAGCGCGATCCGCGTCCCCGCACGTCGGTACCGCCGCACCAGAAGCCGGGCGAGGCCGGCAGACGGGTTCGCCGGCATGCCGGGAAAGCGGCCGAAGCCGGTGATGAGAAGATGGGGAGCGTCCGGACACGGGACGTGCCCAACAGGCATCAGGCGGCGCGCTTGTCCAGCGCCCGCGCCAGCGCGCCCTGCAGATCGGCCAGCTGGAACGGCTTGTTCAGCACCGGGCAGCTGCGCCACGCCGCATCGATGGCGTTGTCGGAATAGCCCGTGGAGAACACGATCGGAATGCCATGGCTGGCGATCGCTTCGGCGATGTCATAGCTGTGGCGGGTACCGAGATTGAGATCGAGCATGGCAACGTCGATCTCGCCATGGCGCGCGGCGACAAAATTCAGCGCGTCGTCGAAACGGGATTCGTTGCCGACCACGGTGGCGCCGAGCTCTTCAAGCATGCCCTCGATCATCATCGCGACGAGCGTTTCGTCCTCGACAACGAAAACGCGCTGGCCGGACAGCGTGGGCTGATCCTGCATGATGATGTCCGTCACTCCTTCTGGTCGAGCTTGCCAATTCGGTGCCGACCAGGAACCGTCGCCTGAACCATCAATATTCTTCCATCATTTCGGTTTTTTTGCGAGAGCAAAGCGCTCAAAAATCCGGCCAGCCGAACAGGGCGGCGATTTTGGAGGCGCCGAGCGTGGGCGAAAGCTCGCCCGCTGCGACGGCGTGCTCGATGGCGGGCAGTTGCGCCCGCAGGGACGGCGCGGCGCGCAGCTTTTCGCGCACCCGCTCGTCGAACAGGGTCCACATCCATCTCACCTGCTGGGCACGGCGCCGCGCCGCCAGGGCCCCCGCCGCCTCGCTGGCTGCCCGGTGTCGCAACACCTCGTCCCACACCGCCGCGATACCCTCGCCGGTGAGGCCGGAATAGGTGAGCACCGGCGTCGACCAGAACGGCTCGCGCCCGCCGAGCACATGGAGCGCGGCGCGGTACTCGCTCGCCGCCACCTTGGCGCGGGTGAGGTTGGCGCCGTCGGCCTTGTTCACGGCGACGATGTCGGCCAGTTCGATGATTCCCTTCTTGATGCCCTGCAATTCGTCGCCGGCGCCGGGGAGCATGAGCACGAGGAAGGTGTCGGTCATATCCGCCACCGCCGTCTCCGACTGGCCGACGCCGACCGTTTCCACGAGCACCACGTCATAGCCCGCTGCCTCGCACAGAAGCATCGTCTCGCGGGTGCGCGCGGCGACGCCGCCCAGCGTACCGGCGGCCGGGGAGGGACGGATGAAGGCGCGCTCCTCCAGCGCCAGCCGCCCCATGCGCGTCTTGTCGCCGAGGATGGAGCCGCCGGTGCGCGAGGAGGAGGGATCGACCGCCAGCACCGCCACCCTGTGGCCTTGCGCGATGAGATGGCCGCCAAGTGAATCGATGGTCGTCGATTTGCCCACCCCCGGCACCCCGGTGATGCCGACGCGAATTCCTGCAGCTTGTGATGGCAGCAGCGCCTGCAGCAGGTCGCCCGCCAACGCGCGGTGCGCCGGCTTGCGCGATTCGACCAGCGTGATCGCCCGCGCCAGCGTGGCGCGGTGCCCGTTGCGGACACCGTCGACAAGCGCGTCGAGCGCGGGGAGCGGGGCGGCGTGCGGCACGTCTGTAGCCTGTGGTTTGCGCAGCGTCCGGCTCGGCGGCGCGTCAGGAGTGGGCGAAATCCCAGTAGAGTTCGCGGGCGCGGCGATAGACCGGGCCGGGCTGGAGGTCGCGCGCCTCGATCCGCGTCACCGGCGTCACCTTGGAATAATTGCCGGTGGAGAAAATCTCGTCCGCCTCCAGGAAATCGCGCCAGGTGAGCGCGCCCTCGATCACTTCGATGCCTGCGGTGCGCAGCAAATCTGCCGTGCGGGTGCGGGTAATGCCGGCCAGGAACGTGCCATTCGGCGCCGGGGTGAAGGCCACCCCGTCCTTGGCGAGGAACACATTCGCGGTGGCCAGTTCGGCGACATTGCCGATCATGTCGCACAGCACGGCATTGTCGAAGCCGCGCGCGTGCGCCTCCACCAGCGCCCGGCTGTTGTTGGGGTAGAGGCAGCCGGCCTTGGCGTCGGTGACGGCGCATTCGAGTGTAGGGCGGCGGTAGCGCGACAAGGTGATCGAGGTGCCGTGGTCGGGGCTCGGCATCCCGGCCTCATAGAGGCTGAGGCACCAGCGGGTGGATTCCGGGTCGGCGTCCACCGTGCGCGCGCCGGGATATTCCGCCCAGTACATGGGGCGGATGTAGAGCGCGGCCCCGGGCGCGAAACGCTTGACGCCTTCATGGGTCAGCTCGACCCATTTCTCCACGGATATCAAGGGCTTCAGCCCCATCGCGAGTGCCGAGCGGTTCACCCGGGCGCAGTGCAAGGCGAGATCCGGCGTCACCCCCTCGAAGGCGCGGGCGCCGTCGAATACCGAGGTGCCGAGCCATGCGGCATGGGTCCGCACTCCCATGATCGGGATGTTGCCCTGCTGCCATTCGCCGTCGAAGAAGCTCCAGGTCTGCGTCCAGTGATGCGACATGTACGCTACTCCGCCAACGCCGCCAGGATGCGGACCCAGCTGCGAATGCCCTTGTGGAAAGAGGTGAGGTCGTATTTCTCGTTCGGCGAGTGGATGCGGTCATCGTCGAGCGCGAAGCCCACCAGCAGCGTGTCCTGTCCCAGAACCTTCTTGAACTGGCCGACGACGGGGATGGAGCCGCCTTCGCCATAGGTGACGGCCGGGGCGCCCCATTCATCGCCGAGTGCGGCGGCGGCCTTGGCCAGCAGCGGGTTGTCATGCGCCACGGCGACCGCGCGGTTGCCTTCGCCGCTGAGGAACTCCACCGTGCAGTCGGCCGGCAGCTTTGAGCGGATATAGGCGCGCACCACGTCGCGCACATGCGCCGGGTCCTGGTCCGCCACGAGGCGGCAGGTGATCTTGGCGGTGGCGATGGAGGGGATGACCGTCTTGGCGCCTTCGCCGATATAGCCGCCCCACAGGCCGTTGACCTCGAAGGTCGGGCGGGTCGACACCATCTCGATCAGCAGCCGGTCCTTTTCGCCGATAGGAGCGGACAGTCCGACAGGGCCGAGGAAATTCTCTGCCGTCAGGTCGAGCGTGGACCAGGAGTGCTTCACATGGTCCGGCGGCTCGACGACGCCGTCATAGAAGCCGGGGATGGTGATGCGCCCGTCCGGCCCGTGGATGCCGCCGATGATCTTCGAGATCACGTGAAGCGGGTTGGCCGCGGCCCCGCCATAATAGCCGGAATGCAGGTCGCGATCGGCGCCGCGCACGATGAACTCGTCATGCATCAGGCCGCGCAGCGAGAGGATGATGGCAGGGGTCTGCGCATCCCACATGCCGGTGTCGCAGACCAGTGCGAGATCGGCCTTCAGCTCATCCTTATGCGCTTCAAGGAACGGGCCGATATTGGCCGAGCCGCTCTCCTCCTCGCCCTCGACAATGATCGCCACTTCTACGGGCAGGCTTCCCGTGGTGCGAATATAGGCGCGGCAGGCCTCGACGAAGGTCATCACCTGGCCTTTGTCGTCCGATGAGCCGCGGGCGACGATGCGCTTCACCCCTTCCGCATTCTCGACGATGCGCGGCTCGAAGGGCGGGCTGTCCCACAGGTCGAGCGGATCGACCGGCTGCACGTCGTAGTGGCCGTAGAACATGACCCGCCGCGCCGCCGTCCCGGACGAGGTGCCGGTGACGATGGGGTGGCCGGCCGTGTCGTTGAGCTTTGCCGTCAGGCCAAGCGAAGCGAGATCGTCCGCCAGCCACTGTCCGGCGCGCCGGCACTCGACGGCATAAGCGCGATCGGTCGAGATAGAGGGGATGCGCAGAAAGGCGAAGAGACGCTCGATCGAAGAGTCGAGGTCTGAATCGACTGTGGCGAGTACGCGGTCGAGATCTGCCTTAACGAGAGCGGCCATGCCGGGTCCTTGTCGTTTCTGGAGGCCTTATTTGCCCCATCCCCGGGTTTGAGCCGGGGATCCAGACACCTTGCGCCTCGGTCAAGGACTGGGTGGCCGGGTCAAGCCCGGCCATGCGGGTGTGCGGGGAGCCTACCGTCGGCGGGCGCCGCCCAGAACGTTGCGCAGAATGGCCCTCGTCACTTCATTGGTGACTTGCCGCGTCACCTGATTGACCATTCTCTCGCCCACGCTCATGCCGCCGCGCGGGCCGCGCCGGAAAATTCCGCCAAGCGTGTCGGACAGCCACCCGCCGCTGGTGGCGCCGGCCTCGGTGGGAGCGGGGGGCTCTCCGGCGGGCGGCGCCGGTGCGGCACTTTCTTCCGCCCGCTTGGCAAGCATCTCGAACGCGGATTCGCGGTCCAGCGTCTCGTCATAGGCATGGCGCACCGGGCTCTGAGCGAGGGCGACCTTGCGCATCTCCGGGGTAATCGGGCCGACGCGGGCGGCCGGCGGGGCGATGAGCGTGCGCTCGACCATGGAAGGGGTACCGTTGCCCTCCAGCATCGAGACCAGCGCCTCGCCCTTGCCAAGCTCGGTGATGACCTGCGCCGTGTTCAGCTTCGGGTTCGGGCGGAAGGTGTCGGCCGCCGCCTTCACCGCCTTCTGGTCGCGCGGGGTGAAGGCGCGCAGCGCGTGCTGCACCCGGTTGCCGAGCTGGGACAGCACGCTCTCCGGCACGTCGAGCGGGTTCTGGGTGACGAAATACACCCCGACTCCCTTGGAGCGGATCAGGCGCACCACCTGCTCGATCTTCTGCAGCAACGCCTTCGGCGCCTCGTCGAACAGCAGATGCGCTTCGTCGAAGAAGAACACGATCTTCGGCTTGTCCGGGTCGCCGACCTCGGGAAGCTCCTCGAACAGTTCGGACAGCAGCCAGAGCAGGAAGGAGGCATAAAGCCGGGGCGAGCCCATCAGCTTGTCGGCGGCCAGCAGCGATATGGTGCCGTAGCCCGAGCGCGGATCGACGCGCATGAGGTCGGTGATCTTCAGTGCCGGCTCGCCAAAGAACTTGTCGGCGCCCTGGTTCTCAAGTACCAGCAACGCGCGCTGGATAGCGCCGACCGTGGCGGGCGAGACATTGCCATAGGTGGTGGTGAGCTTTGCGGCATTCTCCGCCACGAAGGCGAGCATCGCGCGCAGATCCTTCAGGTCTAGCAGCAGTAGGCCCTGCTCGTCGGCGAGGCGGAAGACGACGTTGAGCACGCCCTCCTGTACGTCGTTCAGGTCCATCAGCCGGGCCAGCAGCAGAGGCCCCATTTCCGAGACGGTGGCGCGGACCGGATGGCCCTGCTCGCCGAACAGGTCCCAGAATATCACCGGGAATTCGTCAGGGACGTAGTCGATGCCGATCTCGGCGCAGCGCTTGACGATCCAGTCCTGCCCCTCGCCGGGCATGGCGACGCCGGAGAGGTCGCCCTTGATGTCGGCGGCAAAAACCGGCACGCCGGCGCGGGAGAAGCCTTCGGCCAGCGTCTGCAACGTCACGGTCTTGCCGGTGCCGGTGGCGCCGGTGGCGAGGCCGTGGCGGTTGGCGAGCTTGAGGGTGAGGTGTTCGGGCTTGCCGCCGTCGCTTGAGGGGCTTAGCCCGACGAAAATACTGCCGTCGGTGTCACCGGACATGGCCGTCTCCTGCGCACGCTCGCGTTGCCTCCTTTAGAGCGCAGGCGGGGTGCGAGGTCAAAAAGTGTTTCTCGCTAGAGAGTCGCTTGCGTTCCGCGTGGCGGCGGGCGATCTGGGAGGCAAGATACCAACGCCGGGAACATGATGGCCTCTCTTATCCCGCCTATCCAGCGCATCTTCGATGCGCGCGGCCGCCGGCTCGACTATGCCGGCCGCACCCTGGTGATGGGCATTCTCAACGTGACGCCGGATTCCTTCTCCGATGGCGGGCGCAGCGCCGCGCTGGACGACGCATTGGCCAATGCCCGCCGGCTGGTGGCGGAGGGTGCGGATATTCTCGACATTGGCGGCGAATCCACCCGCCCCGGCCATATTCCGGTGCCGGCCGAGGAAGAACTGCGCCGGGTGTTGCCGGCGGTGGAGGCGCTGGCCGGCCTGCCGGTACCACTCTCCGTCGACACCCAGAAGGCGGCGGTGGCCGAGGCGGCGCTGAAGGCGGGCGCGAGCATCGTCAACGACATTTGGGGGCTGATGGGCGACCCTGACATGGCGCGGGTAGCGGCGGCGTATGACGCCGGCGTGGTGGCGATGCACAACCGGGCGCGGGTCGAACCGGAGGTCGATATCGTCGCCGACATCCTCGCCTTCTTCGAGCAGTCGCTGGAGCGGGCAGCGCGCGCCGGCATCCGCCCCGAGCGCATCAGCCTCGATCCCGGCATCGGCTTCGGCAAGACCTTCGAGCAGAACCTCAAGGCGCTGGCCTCGCTGGAGCACTTCGGCCGCCTCGGCTTTCCGATCCTGCTCGGCACCTCGCGCAAATCGCTGATCGGCAAGGTGATCGAGGCGACGCCGGCGGAGCGGCTGCCGGGAACCATCGCCTCCAACGTGATCGGCATCCTGGCCGGCTGCGCGATCATCCGCGTGCACGATGTGGCCGCCCATGTGCAAGCGGCGCGGGTGACGGAGGCGATCCGCCATGCCTCCTAAGCTGCCCCCCGAATTCTTTGTCCGCCGGCCGCGAACGGTCGAGAAACGCCTCGCCTATCTCTGCCTCGGTTCCAATCTCGGTGACCGTGCCGGCACCATGGCGAAGGCGGTGGGGCTGATCGCCCGCTCGGGGCTGAAGATCGTCGCCCGCTCCTCGCTCTACGAGACCCCGCCCTGGGGGCCGGTGCCGCAGGGGCCTTATCTCAACATGGTGGTGGCGGTGGAGACCGAGCTCTCGGCGCGCGAGCTACTGCACATGCTGCTCGGCGTCGAGCACGCGTTCGGGCGCGACCGCACCCGCGAGGTGCGCTTCGGGCCGCGCACCATCGACATCGACATTTTGCTCTATGGCGACGAGGTGGTCGCCGAGCCGGACCTCGAAATCCCGCATCCGCGCATGATGGAGCGGGCGTTCGCGCTGATTCCGCTGAGCGAGCTGGCGCCTGATCTCATGATCGAAGGCGTCGCGGTGACGGCGGCGCTGGCGGGGCTCGACCGCAGCGGCATCGTGAAGGTGGATTCGCGGCCGGTCAGCGACTGACGGGCGACGCGCGAAGGGCGACGGATCGCTCCGCCGCCCGCTCGTTCGTCGCGCCTTGGGAAATGGGGGAGGGTGCCGTTTAACGGCACACCTCGACATCGCGGTAATAGGGCTGGCCCCAGCTGTTGTAGAGCGTGCGCGTCTCCATCCAGCAGCTCGGGCGGTAATAATTGTTGGCGGCGCCGGCGGCGATCGCACCGACGGCGAGGCCGCCAATGATGCCGGCGGCGACGGCGGCGCCGTTATTGTTGCGACGCGGGCCGTAATAATAGCCCGGGCCACCCCAGCCGGGACCGCGCCAGCCCGGGCCGGGGCCAGGACGACCCCAGCCGGGGCCGCCGCCCCCATGGCCGCGCCAGCCCGGGCCACGCCAGCCATCGGCGGAGGCGGGAACGGCGGAGAGAAGAGTGGCGCCCGCGAGAGCGAGCGCGGCGAGCTTGCTAGCTTTGGTGAAGCGGATCATGGCGTAATCCTCGGATGGATCTGCGGGTCGCTCGGGCCGGGCGGCCTCTGATGAACCCACACTAGCCGCGCCTTGCCGAACCTAATCTGAACCCGCTGTTGCAAAAGGTTCATCAAACTGAACGCATTCCATTGCGCGCGTTCATCAGCCATTCATTCGCGACACGTGGGAGCCAGGCTTTGCCCGACTACGACAAGGAAGGTCTCGTTTCCGCCTGGACCTTCGACGGCAATGGCGGGGCGCGGCGGATCGGCTGGGAGGAAATCGGACAGGGCGTCCCGGCGGGCGAGCGCTTCCAGTGGATCAACCTCCAGCAGATGGACCATCGCCACGGCCACGGGACCTGGCTCGACGACCAGAGCGGCATTGATCCCTCCATCCTCGAATCGCTGGTGGCGGCGGAAACGCGCCCGCGCTGCGCGCTGTTCGAGAATGGCGCGTTCCTCAATCTGCGCGGCATCAACCTGATGCCCTATTCGCTGCCCGACGAGATGCACTCCATCCGCTTCTGGGTGGAGCCGCACCGCATCGTCTCGGTGCGCCGGCGGGCGCTGTCGGCGGTGGGCGATTTCGAGGATGCGATCCAGCGCGGGCGGGCGCCGCGCACGCCGGGGGAGTTCGTCGCGGACCTCTCCATGCGGCTGGTCGACCGCATGGACACGGTGATCACCGCTCTGGCCGAGCAGGCGGACGAGCTTGAGGAACAGGTGCTGAGCGCCACGCTGTCTAATCTGAGCCCGAAGGTTTCCGAGGTGCGGCGCGTCGCCATCATCCTGCGCCGCTACATCGCCCCGCAGCGCGAGGCCCTGAACCATTTCTCGCTGGAAGACGCCGAATGGCTCTCCCCGCGCGACCGCAACCGGCTGCGCGAGGCGGCCGACCGGGTGACGCGGTTCGCCGAGGAACTGGATTCCGTGCGCGACCGTGCGGCCGTGATCTACGACCAGATGGTGGAACGGCGGGCGGAACAGATGAACCGCTCCATGCTGGTGCTGGCGGCCGTGACGGTGATTTTCGCGCCGCTGACGCTGATCACCGGGCTGATGGGCATGAATGTGGAAGGCATTCCCGGCTCGCAGGACCCGAACGGCTTCTGGGCCGTGACCATCCTCGCCGGCCTGCTCGGAATCGGGCTGGTGACGTTGCTGCGGAAGATACGCTGGCTGTAGGGCGCCCCTTTCCCTCGCCACGCCGGCGCATACATTGACGGGATGCCGGCCGCGACATTTCGTCGGCCGCGGGAGGGAAGTGCCATGCGCGGGAAAGCGATTGCGTCGGCGGCGGTGTTTGCCGGTTTCATGCTGGGGGCGGCCGGCGGCGCGGCCGAGGCCTATGAATTCACCGGGACGTTTGCCGGCGGCGACTGCCGAAAGATGGCGGCGGCGACCCCGCCGGGGCAACTCTGGTACGGGCATTTCACCGGCCGCCGCCAGTCGCCGTGGAACGTCGATTTCATCGAGGGCCGTACCGCCGACGGGTGTTTCCGCAGCAAGGCCGAATGCGACAACTGGCTCTACCAGTGGCGCTCGGCCTGGCAGCTGAATTTCTGGAACGACTATTGCGTGAAGGGCTGGCCGCCCAAGGCCCGCCCGGCCGGGCCGCGCACGCAGGTGCCCTTCGGGCAGTAGGGCGAGTGCCGAGCGGGCAGCCGGGCGAGCCTGCTCATGAAAAAGGGCGCCGTCGACCCGCGACGGCGCCCGATTTTTCGCGTGAGAACCGCTCAGACGGCCTTGGAATAGAGCTCGGCGACGTAGTCCCAGTTCACCAGGTTTTCGACGAACGCCTTGAGATAGTCGGGGCGACGGTTGCGGTAGTCGATGTAATAGGAGTGCTCCCACACGTCGCAGCCGAGGATCGGGGTGGCACCGTGGACCAGCGGGCTCTCGCCATTGGCGGTCTTCATGACGACGATCTTGCCGTCCTTGACCGCCAGCCAGTTCCAGCCCGAGCCGAACTGGGTCACGCCGGCCTGGATGAAGTCTTCCTTCATCTTCTCGACCGAGCCGAGGTCCGCGACGATCTTCTTCTCAAGCTCGCCGGGGATGGCGCCGCCGCCATTCGGCTTCATCCAGTTCCAGAAGTGGAGGTGATTGTAGTGCTGGCCGGCATTGTTGAACAGGCCGGCGTTCTTGCCGAAAGAGCCCTTGACGATCTCTTCCAGCGACTGGCCTTCCCACTCGGTGCCCTTCAGCAGGTTGTTGCCGTTGTTCACATAGGCGAGGTGGTGCTTGTCGTGGTGATATTCGAGCGTCTCGCGCGACATGTAGGGGGCGAGGGCGTCGTGGGAGTAGGGAAGCTCGGGAAGCGTGAAGGACATGGAATCTGTCTCCGCAGAAATGAAATCCGGCCGCGCCGTGTCGGCGCCCCTCGCGGGTGCGCGGGCACCGTGAAAGGTCGGCACCGATTAGATAGGGCGCGACGGCGCGGGCGACAACCAAAAGCGTCGCGCGCGGCCGAATTCTTCCCCGTCCCCGCGCGCGCCGGCGGGCACGGGGACAATCGTCCTGCCCGCTTTCGCTAAAGCTGTACTGGACGTAAAGTCTCCTACAAGAAGGACCGACGGCGAATCGGTCCGGCGGAGTTTCTTCATGGGTGCAGTAGTCATCGGAATCGGCGCGGCTCTGGTCGCGCTTGGCGTCGTCTTCGGCGTAATTGGGTTCGGTTCCGCGGAGACGACTTCCGGCGCGGGCCTGATGATGGTCGGAAGTACCGTTTTTGTCGGCGGATTTCTGATGCTCGCCCTCGGCTTCATTCTGCGGGTCTTGGGCGACATCGCCGAGAAGCTGGAAGGCGCGGTGCATTTCGAGGCGCTGGAGGACGAGCACCCTGCCGGGCGCGTGGAGGCCACCACGGCCGCCATCGCCGTCGAAGCCCTCGCTCCCGTCGCGTCGGCCTTCGAGGACGCACCCCCGGCACGCGCGCCGCAGGAACGGCCCCCGCTTGAAGAGGGGCGCGCCCCGCCGGCTTGGTTCGGCCGCCCGCGTGCCGGCGAGCCGCCGAGCGCAGGCGCTGCGGTGTTCGAGCCGGAGCGGACGTTCGCGCCGGAGCCGGAATTCGCGAATGAGCGAGAGTTCGAGCCCGAGCCGGCGTTTGCGCCCGAGCCGATGTTCGAGCCCGAGCCGGAGCCTGAGTTCGAGCCCTTGCCGCCCTTCCGTTCCCCGCTCGCCGAAGCCGCGCGCCTGGAGGGCAAGCGGGCCGAGCCTGTGCGGGCCGAGCCCCCGCGTCCCGATCTCCCGCGCCGCGAGCCGCCGGGCTTCGCGCGCCCCGCCGCTGGCGCGAGCCTGCCGGTGGAGCGGCCTGCGCCCACCCCCGTCGTCGTTGCCCCTGCCGACGAGGAGGCGAGGCAGCCGCATCCGCGCGACGAGTTCACGGACGAGCCGGATACGGCGCCTCCCGCCTTTCTGCGCGAGACGGACCTGGTGACCGAGGAACCGTCGCCCGAGGAGCCTTCCATCACCGTGCTCAAGTCCGGCACCATCGGCGGCATGAGCTACACACTCTATTCCGATGGCTCGATCGAGGCCGACCTGCCGGACGGCATGCTGCGTTTCGCCTCGCTGCAGGAATTGCGCAGCCACGTCGCCGGCAGCGTCGCCCGCGACTGAGGCGGCCGCTGCCGCACCCAATGCAAAGGGCGCCCGAGGGCGCCCTTTTTCATGAATGCGGCATTCCTGCGTGTGCGGGCCGGCGCCTGTCAGCGCCCCGCCACGGCGAGGGCGAAGGCGTAGATCATTGCAGTTTCCTCCAGCCGGTCGAACCGGCCCGAGGCGCCGCCATGGCCGGCTTCCATATTGGTGCGCAGCAGGAGCGGGCGCGTGTCGGTCTTCAGCGTGCGGAGCTTCGCCACCCATTTCGCCGGCTCCCAATAGGTGACGCGCGGATCGGTGAGGCCGGCCAGCGCGAAGAGGGCGGGATACTCCTGCGCCGCCACGTTGTCGTAGGGCGAATAGGCCTGGATGGTGGCGAAGGCCTGCGCGTCGTTGATCGGGTTGCCCCATTCCGGCCATTCCGGCGGGGTGAGGGGAAGCGTATCGTCGAGCATGGTGTTGAGCACGTCGACAAAGGGCACTTCCGCCACGATGCCGGCGAACAGGTCCGGCCGCATGTTGGCCACCGCGCCCATCAGCATACCGCCGGCCGACCCGCCATGGGCGACAATGCGGTCCGGCGCCACGATCTTCTGCGCCACGAGGTGCTCTCCGGCGGCGATGAAATCGCTGAACGTGTTGGTCTTGCTGGCGAGCTTGCCCTCGCGGTACCAGCGCCAGCCCTTTTCCGTGCCGCCACGAATATGGGCGATGGCGAAGACGAAGCCGCGATCCACCAGCGACAGGCGCGCGGTGGAAAAGCCTGACGGAATCGAAAGGCCATAGGCGCCATAGCCATAGAGCAGGCACGGCGCGCTGCCATCCAGCGGGGTGTCGGCGGCGAAAAGCAGCGACACCGGGACGAGTTCGCCATCCACCGCCGGGGCCATGAGACGCCGGGTGACATAGCGGCTGGGGTCGTGACCGGAGGGCACTTCCTGGCGCTTGCGCAGCGCCCGGGCGCGGCTCGCAATATCATAGTCCCACACCTCCGACGGCGTGGTCATGGACGAGTAGGTGTAGCGGATTTCGGTCTTGTCGAAGCCGTAGCCGGGATCGAAGCCGAGCGAATAGGCGTCCTCGGCGAAGACGACGGCATGCTCGGCCCCATCCGCCAGCGTCCGCACCACGAGGCGCGGCAGGCCGTCCTCGCGCTCCAGCCGCACCAGATGGTCGCGCAGCACGCTCGTCGACAGGAGCAGCCGGCCCGGCTTGTGCGGCACCAGATCGCGCCAGTGGGCGCGGCCGGGCGTCGCCAGCCGCACGGTGACGATCTTGAAGTCCTCGGCCCCGTCGGCATTGGTCTCGATGACGAGGCTCTCGATGCCGGCGAGCGCGGGATGATGCTCGACGCCGTAGCGCAGCCCGGCCTCGCGCGGCTCTACCCGCACCGGGGCTTTGAGCGGGGAGGCGAGGTCGATGAGCCAGACCTCGCTGGTGTCATGGTCGCCGCAGGAGATGAGGCCGAAGCGGCGCGACTGGGTGCGGCCGAGCGAGACGAAGAAGCCCTTGTCCGGCTCCTCATAGACCAGCGTGTCCTCCGCCGGGTCGGCGCCCAGCCGGTGGCGATAGACGAAGCTCGGGCGGTGTTCGGTGTCGCGCCGGATGTAGAAGAGGTAGGCGCCATCGGCGCTCCACAGCACATCGCCCGTGGTTTCCGCGACGAGATCGGGCAGTTCGGTGCCCGCCTCGATGTCGCGGATGCGCAGCGTGTAATATTCCGAGCCGGCCTCGTCCGCCGTCCAGGCGTAGAGGCGATGGTCGGGCGATTGCTGGGCATCGCCGAATTGGAAATAGGCCTTGCCCTGCGCCAGCGCGTCGCCGTCGAGCAGCACGGTCTCACCGGCAATGGCACCGGCCGGGCGGCGGCAGATCAGCGGGTGCTGCCCGCCCTCGCGGAAGCGGGTGAAATAGGCGAAGGGGCCATCCGTGGACGGCACGGACGAATCGTCCTCCTTGATCCGCCCGCGCATTTCCTTGACCAACTGCGTGCGCAGGGCCGCGTGAGGCGCGAGCCATACCTCGGCGGCGGTGTTCTCGGCCTCCAGCCAGGCGCGGATATCTGGGGCGAGAAGGGCCGGATCGCGCATCACCTCGCGCCAATTGTCGGCGCGCAGCCAGGCGTGGGGGTCCGACAGAGTCTGGCCGTGAAAGCTGCGGACCAGCGGCGGATGGGCAGGGGCGAGGCGGTCAGCGGTGTCGGACGTCACGCGGGCGTTTCCTCGGCCTTGGGCGGCTCCGCCTGGAACGTGAGAGCGACGCCGTTGATGCAGAAGCGCTGGCGGGTCGGCGGCGGCCCATCGGGGAAGACATGGCCGAGATGGGCGTCGCAACTCGCGCAGCGCACCTCGACCCGGTGCATGCCATAGGAGTGGTCGTGATACTCACTGACGGCCTCGGCATCCACCGGCTGGAAGAAGCTCGGCCAGCCCGTGCCCGATTCGAACTTGGCGTTGGAGCGGAACAGCGGCGCCTCGCAGCACACGCAGCGGTAGAGCCCCCGCTCCTTCTGGGAGAGGTGCGGACCGCTGAAGGCGCATTCGGTGCCGTGGCCCCGGGTCACGGTGTACTGTTCGTGGGTGAGCTGGGCGCGCCATTGCGCGTCCGACTTCACCACGCGGGGGCGGCGGGAGATCTGGTCCATGGGAAAATCCTTGAGGTTGGAAAATCCTTGAGGTTTCCCGTTGAGATAATGGCCCCTGAGGGCAGCGGCAAGTGTTGTTGTGCTTCACGAAGTTTTGCCCGGCAGATCGCGGGCGCGTTGTCGCGCCGCCACAGGCTTTCGCTACAGCTGAGCTTGCGGCGGCCGGGCGACAGTCTCACGGCTGCCCCGCATTGCACACACCATTGCGACCAAGGGCGCTCGAAAAACCTTGTTATCGCTCCTGTTCAAGTCTATCTGTGGTCTTGTGGCCGTCGACGGAAGGAATACGTTTGGAAAAGACGTATTTGGACGTACAGTGGCAGCACGCAGGGCGCGCTTCGGTCTTGCACGAGATTTTTGCAAAATGAATTGAAGAATGAGCCATGAGCGATATCAACGACGCTGACAGCTATATCGAACTCGCCGCCGATATCGTCTCGGCGTATGTGAGCAATAATGCGGTCTCGACCAATGAACTTGTCACCCTCCTTGCAGATGTGCACGGCGCATTGCAGCGGGTCGACAAGGGTGAGGTCGAGGTGGTGGTGGAGCCGCTGAAGCCGGCCGTTCCGCCGAAGAAGTCGGTGACGCCCGATTACATCGTGTGTCTCGAAGATGGCAAGAAGTTCAAATCGCTGAAGCGGCACCTGCGCACGCAGTATGACCTCACCCCCGAGGCGTATCGCGAGAAGTGGGGCCTGCCGGCGGACTATCCCATGGTTGCGCCCAACTATGCCGCCGCGCGCTCGGCGCTGGCGAAGGAGATGGGCCTGGGCCAGCAGCGCCGGCGCACGCCCGCCGCCGGCTGAACACCGGCGCCCATAGTGGTGTCCGCAAACTGATTGAAAAGGCCGTCACCCCGGGTGGCGGCCTTTTTCGTGGCGCGCCGGCCGTGCCGGCAGGGGTGTCGCCTCAACCTCCGCCAGCAGCCGGCACAGCGCGGCATGGCGCGCCGCGTCATACCCCACGCCGGAGCCGGCCGCCCGCCGCTCGGCCCGCAGCAGGCGCTGCAATGTCGCGCCATGGCCGTCCGGCGGTCGCCCGAGAAAGGGCCGCAGTGCCGCCGCGCGCCCGGCAATAATGGCGTCGCGTTCCTCGCTGCGGGCGGCACGGATGCGGGGGCGGTGGGAAGTGGGGGGAGGGCTTCTCATGGTGAACCTCGCTGAACCGAGGCCAGTATCGGGCCGGCGAAGGCTGTGCGGATAAAAATCCTATCCTCGCGATTCCACGCACCCGCGATGGCGTCATTCGGCCACGATATCGCCGGCCTCAAAATAATGTTCTGTTTTTGTTCTTGCTGGGCGACGATTTCGTTAATAGGCTTAAATTCCTTTACCGGAGATGTCCTCATGCCTGATCCCCTCTCCCCATCCACCACGGTGCGGCCGACGGCCGAACCGTGCCTGATCGCCGCCCGGCTGGCCGCCGACGCCACGGCCATTCCCCTGCCGCTCGTGCTGCACCCCAGGCGGCTCGACCGCCGCTGCGCCTCGGCTCGCGCGCTGGCGATGTATCTCGCCCATGTCGGGCTGGGCCTGCCGATGAGCCGGGTGGCGATCGGTTTCGGCCGCCATCGCTCCACTGTCGCCCATGCCTGCCGGCGGATTGAGGAGCGCCGCGAGAGTGCCGGCTGGGACCGCTGGGTCGCGGCGCTGGAAGACGATGCACGGCGGCTGTCGCCCCCCGCCGGCGCCGAGGGAATCGTCGTGGGAGGAGCGCATGGCTGAGCGCCGCATCGACCATGTCGAGGTGGAGGTCGACGGCGTGCGCCGCGCCGTCGCCATTGATCTGGAGGAGAGCCCGCTCGGCTGGCTGGCGCGGCGGCGCGGGCGCGATGGCAGAAGCTTCATCGCGCCGGTGCAACTCATTGCCGGCGAGCGGCTGCGGGCCGATTTCACCCGCGCCGGCATGGCCCCGCGTCTGACCGCGAACTGGGACGCGGTGACGCGGGCGGACCGTTCCGGCGGGGTCGCCGGGCTCAACGCTTCCGAAGCCGTGCTCGCCGCCCGCCAGCGCGTGGGGAGGGCGCTGGAGGTGGCAGGGCCGGAATTCTCGGGCCTGCTGATGGATGTGTGCTGCTTCCTCAAGGGACTGGAGCAGGTGGAGCAGGAGCGCTGCTGGCCGGCCCGCACCGCCAAGGTGGTGCTGTCGCTGGGGCTGGACCGGCTGGCCCGGCATTATGGGCTGAGCGAGGCGGCGCATGGCCCGGCTCGCGCCCGTACCCGCGTCTGGAAGGCGCCGCCGGAAAGGACGGAGGACGGCTAGAGTGGAGCGTCTTCGAGTGCCGCCCGGGCGTCGGCGCGGATGCGCTCGACCATCGAGCGCAGGCCGTTGGAGCGCTGCGGGGTCAGATGGTCCTTGAGGCCGATGCGCGCGAACACGGCAGCGGGATCGGCCGCCAGGATGTCGCGGGCCGGGCTGTCCGAATAGAGAGCCAGCAGGATGGCGACGAGGCCGCGCACGATATGGGCGTCGGAATCGCCGTGAAAGGCAAGGCGGGGGGCTTCCGCGCCGCCGCTGGGCTCGCTCACCAGCCAGACCTGGCTGGCGCAGCCCTGCACCTTGGCCTGCTCGGTGCGGCGCTCCTCGGGGAAGGGCGGCAAGGCCCGGCCCAACTCGATGAGGTAGCGGTAGCGGTCGTCCCAATTGTCGAGGAGTTCGAAGTCCTCGATGATGCTGTCGATCTTTGATGTCATCGGCGCCTCTCCGGCCGCATATAGGGGCGCGGGGGAGCCAAGCGCAATGGCGGGCGTTGCGCTCGCGCGGCTCACGCGGGGCGTTTGGGCGGTAGCGGCACGCCGCCGGGGGTGGCCGGATGCACCGGGAGGGCGCCGGGCGGGTTCGCCGGGGCCGCTGCCGGCGTGGCACCGGCCGAGCCGGTGATGTCCGACGGCGCGCCCCCCGCGGGCGGGCGTGGGCCCTGCCAGGCGGGGCTGAGATCGTGGGTGGTCAGCGTGTCGCCGGCGCGCGAGCCGTCGGACCGGGCCGCCGCCTTCCGTTTCTCCTCGACAATCTGCTCGGAGAGATAGCTGAGAGCGAAGCGCGCGCCGGCCTCGGCCCGCTCGCCGATCAGCTCGATCAGGCTGCCGCCGATGGCGCAGGCCTGCGGCTGGCGGGTGCAGAAACCGCCGGCATCCGCCGCCGCCGCCGTGGCGGCCGAGAGCGCGTCCATCGCGCTGACCTTGGGCTCGCCGGTCTGCGCCGTGCTGCCCTGAGGCGCGTGCGTCGACGGCCCGCCGACCACCGCCGGCAGCAGCAGGAAGACGACGGTGAGCCAGAAACCGATGCGCAGCAGGAAGAACATGAGCGGTCTCGCGGAAGCCTGAAACGGGAGGATAGAGGCTGCGGGTTGCCCAAGCGGTTTCGAAAACCCGCAAAATCAGCCGATCGCGGAAAGGCGATGTTAAGCACGACGGCTGCTTTTAGGGTTCGCTTAAACCCGGCATGGCATGGTCATCCCGTCTTGCCGCCTGCGTCCCCCCGATTCGGATTCCAGAACACGGTTCCATGCCCCGTTCCTATGCCAGCGATCTTCTGGTGGACGATATCGATCTCGATGGCGAGCGCGTCGCGGGGCGCCCCTACCGTCATGGCCGGCGGCGCTCGGACCTGTTCATGCTGATTCTCGCCGGCGGTGCCTGCGCCGCCGTGCTGTTCAACGCGCTGGCGCTGCAACAGGGGCGCCCGGGTTCCCAAGGGCGCGGCGGTGCGCCGGCCTCGGCCCCGCCGGACATTCGCCAGGTCGACACCCCTCGCGCGGCGAGCAGCACACCGGCGGTGAGCCCGCCCGCGCCGCCGGCCGCCTCGATCGCCGTGCCGGCCCTGCTGCCGGAATTGCTGGCGACGCCTGCGGTGCCGACGCCGCTTCCACCGGCGAAGCCGGCCGCGCCGCGTGCCGCGGCCTCCGCTGCCGGCCCGACTGCCGCTACTGCGTCCGCGTCGACGGCCGAGAAGGCGGTCGCGCCCCCCGCTGGGCTACTGCCGCCGGGCGACGTTCCGGTGTCGCCGCGTGTCATGGAAATCCAGAAGGCGCTGGCGCGCCTCGGCTACGGCCCCATTCGCATCGACGGCGTCTTCGGGGCGGCGACGGAGGAGGCGATCCAGCGCTTCGAGCGCGACCGCCGCCTGCCGATAACGGGGCAGATGTCGGAGCGGGTGGTCCGCGAACTCGCCGCTGTCTCGGGCTTCACTATACGGTAGGGCAGCATGCGGCTGAAAAGCGGGATCTTCGTTTCCGCCCTGCTGCGCCGGGCCAATGGTGCCGGCGCGTTCGCCGCCGTGCGCCGGCGCGGCGCGGAGGAGGCCGGTGCGGTTTTCGTGATCGTGGCGACGCAGGACGGCAAGGCGGCGCTGTATGGCCCGGCATTGCCCTCGCTGGACGGCGCGCCTCGGGATGAGGGCATGCGGCTGTTCGCCCCGCTGGTGCCGGCGGGCAGCCCCGAGAGCGAGGCCGAGGCGCGGATGGCGCGCGAGACGCGCTACGATTCCGATCTCTGGCTGGTCGAGATCGAGGACCGCGCCGGGCGGTGCTTTCTCGATCTGGCGCCGGAGTGATCCGCGCCGCTCAGCCCTTGTGCTGGCGGCTGTCGGTCGCTGCCGGAACCGCCGGGGCCGCATAGGCCGTGTTGAAGCTGCGCATGGAGGGGGCGTCTTCCGCCCGCTCGCGGACCTGCCGCCGGCCGCCCCGCCACGAGGCGACCAGATGCTGGGCGCTGGCGAGGGGAAGCGCGTCGAACATTTCCGCCAGCCGCGCCATGTCCCCGGCCGAGCGGCCGGCGACCGGATGGAGCCGGAACAGCACGCGCGAGAGAATGGCGAAGGACAGGCCCAGCGCGCGGGCGACCACCGCCAGCGCCTGGCCGGTATCGTCAGCGATGATGCGGGCGGCATTCTCGGGCGTGACCCCCAGCGCGCGCTCCATCAGCGTGGCAAGCTCCCCCGTGCCCTTCGCCTTAGCGGCGTCCAGGAGGGCGTCGATGAAGCTCGCCGGCGGTGCCCCCACGCGCTCGGAAAGCGGCAGCGGCGGCAGGGTGACGAGGCGGGCGATGAGGCTGGCACGCTCCTCCGGCCCGGCGAGGAAGAAATCAGGGACGGCGGGCGGTGCAGTTTCGGGCGGCGCTGTCGCGGCCGGCGCGGCTGCCAGATCGGCCGGGGGCGCATCGGTGACCGAAGGCGCCCGCGGCGCGGCCGCTTCCGCTGGGGGAGCTGCCGGCGTGGTCGCGGCGCCGCGGCGATGGGTGATCTCGGCGAGGCGCTTGGCGAGGGCCGGCGTCACCTCTCGGCGGGTGGCCATGGCGGCGAGGTGGGCGGGGCCCGCCTGTTCGGCCAGCTCCGTCAGGTCCTTTTCATCGAGCACCGGCGAGAGTCGCAGGATCGGGCCGGCCAGCGCCAGCGGCCCGGCGGCAAGATGGCGGGCGAGCGCGCGCGGCAGCGCCGGGTGCGGCGCCAGTTCGCGCACATAGCGCGCCGCCACGCCCGCGTCGACGCCCTCAATCAGGCGGACGGCGAGGGTGGTGAAGCGGGCCTCGGCTGCCTCGCCGAGAACCGGCTGCCTCAGGAATTCGTGCACCAGAAGCCGCAGCATGGCCGGGCGGGTGTCCTGATACGAACGCCGCGCCGTGTCGTTCGGGTCGATGGGGCCGGAACCGGAATGGGGAGGCATGGAGGCGGACACAACTCGCGATTGGCACGTCGCGCCGCCCGGGCGGGAGCGCGAAACCAAGCTAGCGCTCGAACGTTATAAAGCCGTTAACCATGGTTGGACCGTAGTGGGCCACTGCTGTTTGGCGGGACTTTGGAGGGCGCGATGGGTGCCTTAGTGCCGTTTCCGACATCGAGACTCCAGAACGAACCTGCGGGCGTGCGCATGCCGTCCGGCGGCTCGGCCAAGGTGATCATTCTCCCCGTTGTGCAGTATGTGCGACCGGGCGAGGCGGCATCGGCGGCTGCGGCGAGCGCGGTCCACGATTGGCGGAAGCCTGTTGGTTCCACCTGATCGGGAAGGGCTGGGGGTGCGCGGGGCCGGCCGTCAGGTGGCGGGCGCGCAGTTCGCCAGTTGCATCCGCGCGCGAACCTCGTCGCGGGCGCTGCGTTCGCGCACCAGCGCCCGTATCAGCACAATGCCTTCATCGCTGGGGGATTCGACGATCAGCCGGTCGGCCGCCGTCACTTCGTCGTCCTCCGGCAGGGCCGCGCGCTGCTTGGCGTTCATCAGGTCGAGCTCGATGATGGAGCGCCCCGCCGAACGGTCGTTGATGGCGTAGAAGGGCAGGCCGTGGCGGGTGTAGAACGACACCGAGGTGTAGTCCTCCGTCGTCGGCACGCGCACCTTGAGCGGGCCGGCGGCGAGATCGTACAGGCACACTGCCGAGATGAACGCCGGGTCGGTGGCAGGCAGCACTGCGCCGACGTCGGAAGGGTCATCGATGGGCACCACCTCATTGGGCACGGCCACCGCCGCCAGCCGCGCATAGGCGTCCTGTTCGGCGAGGTAGGGCAGAACCAGCACGGCGGCCAGATGCACGATGAGGCCGAGCACGATGCCGGCGAGGGCGGTGAGGACGAAACGGCTCATCGACGCGCCCTCATGAGCTGCGCTCCCAGGAGCAATGCTCGGTAAGGATGCGGGGCATTTCCGGGGCGTCGCTGGTGCGGTTGGCGAGGCCGACCGCCGTATCATAAAGGCGGAAGGTGAGGACGATGCGGTCGCGGGCGCCGGTGGGCAACCAGTTTCCGGCACGTGCGCGCGGGCCCAGCGCCACGTCGAGCGTGCTGTTGCGGTTCCACACCACTTCGGTGCTGGTGAAGCCGGTGCGCGCGGCGGCGTTGTCGATCAGTCGGCCCTGGGCGTCGGTCAGGGTCAGGGTCCAGAAGCGGGCCTGCGGCAGGCTGCCGGACACCCGGATGTCGCAGCGCCCGTCGAGCGGGCGGCCGGCCGAATCGGTGGCGGCGACGAAGGCAATTCCGTCCGCCAGCTCCAGCGGCAGTTCGCCAGCGCGGGCAAGGGCGGCGCGGGCATAGGGATCGGCCGTCTCGGTGCCGGCGCGCGGCCAGGTCTCCCACGGTCCGGAACGCACCAGGCCCGGCCCGTACCCCTTCACCGTAGTGATCCAGGTGAGGCCGAGCCCGAGGGCGGCGCCGATGGCCAGGGTCAGGAGGAAGAGCAGGGAGCGCACGGGCAGAAGCTATCCGATGGAGCAGGCGCCTCATGGATGGGCGCTCGCGGGGGGAAGGTCAATCGCGGCAGTAGGAACGCAGTAGCTGAATCGCGAGGAGTCAGTTGCTTCCGACAAGGCTGGTGCCGGGCGAGGGGGCGATGCCGGCGGTGGGCCGGCGCAGGGGCGAGGACGCGGCCTCTCGCAGGCGAGCCGACAGGCCCATCAACCGTTCCGCCGACGCCGGCGAGAGCGTGACCGGGCGCTGGACGCCTTCGATCTGGAGAGCCGAGGCCTGTGCCGCCGCACCGTCGAGCACCGGCGCAGACTGGTTGCCGAGGCCCGGCGTGGGCTTCAGCTCGATACCCTGATGAGCAAACGCCATCACCTTCTGCCACGTCATTGCCGGCAGGGAGCCGCCGGTCATCTTGCGCGTCGACTGGTAGTCGTCATTGCCGAACCAGACCGCCCCCACGTAATTGCCGGTGAAACCGACGAACCAGGCGTCGCGATAGGCATTGGTGGTTCCCGTCTTGCCGGAGACCTTGGTGCCCGGGATCATGGCGCGCCGGCCGGTGCCCTTTTCCACCACGCTGTTGAGCATCGGGTTGATCATGGCGATGATGTCCGGCGGGATCAGTTCTTTCGGCTTGGGCCCGTTCTGGGCGAAGCTCCAGACCGGCTCGCCATTGGGCGTGCGCATGTCGACCACCGCGTGCGGATCGACCGAATAGCCGCCGCTGGCAAAGACCGAATAGGCGGTCGCCATGTCCACCACCGTTACCTCGGCGGCGCCGAGCGGCAGGGCGCGGGTAATCTTGAGCTCGGTCTTCAGGCCCATCGCATGGGCGAGGTCGACGATGCGGCCGCGCCCGATATTCTCTGCCAGCTTGACCGCCACCGTGTTCAGCGAGCGGGTGAGGGCGTTGATCAGGGTGATCGAACCGGCATAGGAGCGGCCGTAATTCTGCGGGCACCAATTGCCGATGCAGATCGGCCCGTCGACGACGATGGTGCTGGGCTTGTATTTCCCCGTCATCAGCGCCGCCGTGTAGACGAAGGGCTTGAAGGACGAGCCGGGCTGGCGCAGCGCGTCGGTGGCGCGGTTGAACTGGCTCTCGCCATAGTCTCGCCCGCCGACCATGGCGCGCACCGAGCCGTTAGGTTCCATCACCACCATGGCCGATTGCTTGGCGCCGTAGTCCTTGCCGAACTGGCGCAGGCTGTCGCGGATGGCGGTGTCGGCCGCCTTCTGGATGTTGGGGTCGAGCGCGGTGCGGACGATGAAGGAGCGCTCGGCATAACTTCTGGGCAGGCCTTCGACGATCTGCTTCACCTGATCGAAGGCGTAGTCGAGATAATATTCCGGCAGGTCGTCCTGCTTGCGGTCCACCGGGGTGGCCGGGTTGCGGCGGGCGCCGAAGACCTGGCCCTCGGTGAGGAAGCCGGCATCGACCAGATTGTCGAGCACCACGCTGGCGCGCCCGCGCGCCGCCGGCAGGTTGATATGCGGGGCGAATTTCGAGGGCGCCTTGAACAGGCCTGCCAGCATCGCCGCCTCCGCCAGATTCACGTCGCGGGCGGACTTGCCGAAATAATACTGCGACGCCGCGTCCACGCCGAAAGCGCCGCCGCCCATATAGGCGCGGTCGAGATAGAGCTTCAGGATCTGGTTCTTGGTGAGGTGGAATTCCAGCCACAGCGCCAGGAAGGCTTCCTTGATCTTGCGCTCCAGCGTGCGCTCGTTGGAGAGGAACAGGTTCTTTGCCAACTGCTGGGTGAGCGAGGAGCCGCCCTGAACCACGCCGCCAGCGCGCGCATTGGACAGCACGGCGCGGAAGGTGCCGGGAATGTCGATGCCGAAATGCTCGTAGAAGCGCCGGTCTTCGGTGGCCAGCACGGCCTTGATGAGGTGGTCGGGGAATTCCTCCAGCGGCACCGTGTCGTTATGGCGGATGCCGCGCTCGCCGATGGTGTTGCCGTAGCGGTCGAGGAAGGTGACGGACAACTCGGCGCGTTTCAGCCAGTCGTCCGAGGTTTCCTGGAAGGCGGGCACCGCCAGCGCCAGCATCAGCACCGCGCCGACCGCCCCCCAGGTCATGGCCTCGGAGGCCAGCGAGATGGCGCGGCGGGCGGGGCCCTGCACGTTGAAGCGCTCGGTGAAGGCGACGAAGCCGCCCCAAGTGGAGCGGAGGGTGACGCCGCCGGAATAGATCGATGAGTCGATCCATGAATCGACGCCCAGCAGGACATGGCGAAGCCGCCGGCGGAAACGCGACGGCGGGTGCCCGCCCTCGGGCGTCGGCAGCGGGGAATCAGCGTGCGGCGTCTCGTTCAAGCCCGTGCTCCAGAGGCGCTTGGCAGGCCCCATCTGCTCTTATAACCGAGCCCTTGCCGCGCGACGAGGGCGGTATCAAGGCTCGCCATGGCGCGGATGCGACGCTATCTAAGGAGTGATTGCCGGTTCGTGAAGAGCGGACCGCCACCTGATGGCCAGCCGGAAACCCGAGAGCGATGCACGACCCTTCGACCGCCCCCGCAGCGGCGCCGTTCTGGCGCACCAAGACGCTGGAGGAGATGGATTCCGCCGAGTGGGAGAGCCTGTGCGACGGCTGCGGGCGCTGCTGCCTCGTCAAGCTGCAGGACGAGGACACCGAGGCCATCGCCTATACCGACATCGGCTGCCAGTTGCTGGACGATTTCAACTGCCGCTGCCGTAACTACCCCGACCGGCAGGCGCAGGTGCCCGACTGCGTGCGGCTGACGCCTGAGACGGTGCGGGCGCTGAACTGGCTGCCGCCCTCCTGCGGCTACCGGCTGGTGGAAGAGGGGCGCGATCTCTACTGGTGGCACCATCTTGTCTCGGGCGACCGCGAAACCGTCCATGCGGCGGGCGTCTCGGTGCGCGGCAAGGTGGCGGCGCTGGAGGACGAGCTGCCGCTGGAGGACTATGTCGACCACATGGTCCGCTGGCCGCTCCGCCTGCCGCGCGGCGCGGTGCGCAAGGTGGCGAAGGGGTAGGGGCGAGGAATGCAGGTTCTTCGGGCTGAAAACCAGAAGGCAGAGAGCGCGCTATTCCGTAGCGGCCGAAATTAAAAGCGGCCGAAACTAAAGTTCCGCAAGAGCCGAGCGATCAGCGGTGCGTTGGTGGCTTACCCTATTGGAAGCTATTTCCATACTCCGCGACACAAGCCCCGTGGATGGGGTGGACGCCTGCGGCGGATTTTACCCTGGGTCCCGGCGCTTCGCCTCGCCTGCGGCTCCGCTTGGCCGGGACACGGTGACCCGGCCGCTCCCCCTCACAGAGCCAGCACGCTCCGGTCGACCTGCTCGATGTCGCGCGTGCCGGTGAGGGCCATGGAGACGTCGAGTTCCTTGCGGATGATCTCGATGGCCTGCGCCACGCCGGCCTGGCCGCCAGCGGCGAGCGACCACAGGAAGGCCTTGCCCATCATGCAGCCCCGGGCGCCCAGGGCGCGCGCCTTGAGGATGTCCTGACCGGACTGGACGCCGCCATCGAACCAGATCTCGCTTTTGCCGCCGCCAATGGCCTCGACGATCTTCGGCAGGGCGGAGATCGAGGAGACGGCGCCGTCGAGCTGGCGGCCGCCATGGTTGGAGACGACGATGGCGTCGGCGCCGGTCTCCGCCGCGATCCTTGCGTCCTCGACATCGAGAATGCCCTTGAGGATGAGCTTGCCCGGCCACAGCGAACGCACCCATTCCACATCCTTCCACGACAAGGACGGGTCGAACTGGCCGGCGATCCAGTGGGACAGGGTGGTGAGGCTGTCGGCGCCCGGCACCCTATCGGCGAGGTTGCCGAAGGAATGGCGCTTGCCCATCAGCACGCTGGCGACCCAGCGCGGCTTGGTGGCGATGTCGAGCGCGTTGGCGAGGGTGAGCCTGGGCGGCACGGCGAGGCCGTTCTTGATGTCGTTGTGGCGCTGGCCCTGAATCTGCAGATCGAGCGTCAGCACGAGGGCCGAGCACTTCGCCGCCTTGGCGCGCTCGATCAGCGAGGCCGAGAAAGCGCGGTCGCGCATCACATAGAGCTGGAACCAGAACGGCTTGTCGACCGCGCCGGCGACATCCTCGATCGAGCAGATCGACATGGTGGAAAGGGTGAAGGGAATGCCGGCGGCCTGCGCGGCGCGGCAGCCATGGATTTCGCCGTCGCCATGGAAGAGGCCCGTCAGCCCCGTGGGGGCGATGGCCAGCGGCAGGGCGACCTTCTCGCCGATCATGGTGGTGGCGGTCGAACGGTCGGACACGTCGATCATCACCCGCTGGCGCAGCCCGATGGCGGCGAGGTCCGCCTTGTTGGCCGCGAGCGTGGTTTCGTCATAGGAACCGCGATCGGCATAATGGAAGATGGCGCGCGGCACCTTGCGCTCCGCGATGGCGCGCAGATCCTGGATGTTGGTCACGGTGGCCATTGGCGTTTCTCCCCGGCTTCTCTTCCGGGCAGGCTGATACGCCTCCTCCGGCCGACGTCAATGATATGCAGGCCCTATCGACGGCCGCGCCTCCGGCGGGAAGGCGAGGGCCGTCTCTCGGCCTTTCTGGTAAAATTTAATTACCATGCAAGTCAATGGTCCGCCGGGATGCGCGCGGGCGGGTGGCGATGTAGTCTCACGCGGTGAACACGACAGAAGAAGAAAATGGGGAGTGGCCGACGTGGAACGCTTGCGCGCACCAAAGCTGGCGGAGGCGATCGCCGAGCATATCGAGCGGCTGATCCTGGAGGGCGTGCTGCGCCCCGGCGAGAAACTGGCCAGCGAGCGCGATCTCGCCGAGCGGCTCGACGTGTCGCGCCCCTCGCTGCGCGACGCGCTGGCGCTGCTGGAACAGCGGGGCCTGCTGGCAACCGGCCGCGAGGGAACCCGTGTCACCGAGTTCCTCGCCGGGCTGACCGACCCGCTCGCCGGGCTGCTGCAATCCAACGAGCAGGTGACGGCGGATTATTTCGAGTACCGCACGGCCGTGGAGCGCCTGGCCGCCGGGCTGGCGGCGGTGCGGGCGACGGCGCCGGAGCGGCAGGCGATCCGCGACTGCCTGGCCGAAATGGCGGCCGCCCACGAGGTGCAGAACGCCACCCGCGAGGCCGAGGCCGACATCGTACTGCACCGGCTGATCTACGCCGCCTCGCATAATCTGGTCATCCTGCATGTGATGCGGGCCTTTTCCGAGATGCTGCGGCGGGACATTTTCTTCAACCGCACCAGCCTGTTCACCAACGCCGAATTCCGCGAGGCACTGCTGGTGCAGCACAGGGCGATCGGCGAGGCGGTGGTGGCTGCCGACCCGGAGGCGGCCGAGACGGCGGCCTTCGAGCACCTGAAATTCACCGGCGAGACGGTGGCGCGCACCCATCGCGACGCCGCCCGGGCCGACCTCGCCGTGCGCCGTCTCAACCGCTCGACGCTGCTTTCGGGGTAACGCAATCCAGGGCGGGGATGACGGCCAAGGCGTCAGGCGCCCGGATGCTCGGCCACCGCCTCGGCGCGGCCGATGCGGATGACGCCGAGCACCAGCGCGCAGCCCATACCAATGACCGCGCCGCCGGCGATCTGCGGCAGTGTCAGCGGCTCGTCCAGCAGCAGCGTGCCGATGGTGACCGCGACGCCGGTGACCCCGAATTCGACGCTGATGGCGCGGGTGGGGCCGATGGAGGCGATCAGCCGGTAGAAGATCACATAGGTGATGGCGCTCATCAGCACGCCGGCGACGAGCAGCGCGCCGACATCCAGCGGCCCCGGCATGGCCGGCACCGGCACGAAGGGGAGAAGCGGCAAGGTGAGAAGGCCGCCGAACAGGAAGGCGCCGATGGTGATTTCCCACGAGCCCGCCTTGGCCAGCCGCCTTCCGGCATAGACGCTGCCGAACGCAGCGGAGAGGGTCGAGCCGAGCGTGGCGGCGCAGCCGATCAGGAAATCCTGCGTCACCGGCTGGGCGGGAAAACCCACCAGCAGCACGATTCCGGCGGCCCCCAGCCCAATGCCGACGAGGCCGCCGAGCCGGATCGGCTCGACCCGCCACAGCGCCGCGATCAGCATGGTGAACAGCGGGATGGTGGCGACGAGGATCGCCGACATGGCGGTGCCGATCTGCGGCAACCCATAGGACAACAGCCCGAGCTGCAGCGCGACCGTGGTGGCTCCGACCACGAAGAGCGGAAAGATGCCGAAGGAGAAATCCAGCCGGCGGCCGATAGCGCGGGCGACCAGCAGAAGTGTCGCCGCCGCGATGAACGAGCGCAAGGCGACCGCGCCAACCCAGCCGAAGGCGTGGATGTTGTGGTCCATCACCACGAAGGACGCCCCCCAGACGAGCGCCAGGAAAGCGTAGGAGACCAGATCCCGGGACTTCATGAACCGCACCGCGACAGACAGACGCGGCTCATGCGGCCGGTTCGCGGGCGGAAATTAGATGGTCGCGGGCGGCTGTCAATCTGTTTGAAAATGGGATAAGGGAAACGCCATGAAAGTCACCGACACCTATCAAGACCGCCAGAAGACCGCCGCCGAAGCCAAGGCCCGCTTGCTGGAGAAGCTCGCCGCCCGTCCCGGCCCGGACGACCCGGCGATGATCGCCAAGGCCGCCGAGCGCAAGGCCGCCGCCGAGGCGCGCCAGATCGCCAACGAAGCCAAGCAGGCGGCCAAGATCGCCCGCAAGGAGGCCGAGGCCGCCGCCGCGATCGCCGCCGCCGAGGCCGCCGCCGCCGAGGCCATCGCCGCGGCCGAGGCCGAGGCTGCCGCCAAGGCCGCCGCCATCGAGCAGGCCGCCGCTGCCGAGGCCGACGCCAAGGCCCGCCGCGACGAGCGCTACGCCGCCCGCAAGCAGCGCGCCGGCCGCTGACGGCCCGACCGCGACATTCGGTTTTCCGATGTCGCGGCCCCGTTGGCCCGCATAGCATTGAGCGGGTGGAATCACCTGTTCGGTGGAAGGTCTCCGAAACCGGCATTCCAGACGTTGCGCGCCGGACCCCCGGCGCGCGCCCAACCGCGTTTTCGCGGACGCTACCCCGTGGCCCTCTGGCCGGCGAACTGGCCGCCATAGCCGCGCCGGGGCACGCCCAGCGTCTGCTCCAGAATCAGCTGGCACACCTTCATCCCCGCCCGTAGCCTTATCGGGCGCGGACCCAGATTGATGATCTCCAGCTGGATCTGCCCGGTGGAGCCGGCGTGGATGGTTGGCGCGGTGAGATGGACGATGAGGCCGATGCGGGCGAGCGAGCTCTTGCCCTCCACCCGCGCCGCCAGCCGCGCCCCCGGGCGCAGGTCCACCCGCTCCAGCGTCCAGCCCAGCACGAGCCGCCCCGGCGCCAGCACGAATCCGTCCGCGCCGATGTCGATCTCGCCGGCCATGCGGGCGATCGCCTCGCGAAAACTGTAGCCCGGCCCGGCCGGGTCGATCACCGGGTCCTCGCCCGGCTCCGGCTCGCGGTAGAGGCTGAGCCGGCGGTCGAGCCGCAGGTCGACGCCGTTGGGGGCGTAGAACTCCTCCGGCGGGGCGGGCTCGATCAGCACCGAGCCGTCATTGATGGCGTCGAGGATGTCGCGGTCGGTCAGGATCACGGGCGTTGGCTCTCGCGGGTCAGCGCTGCGGGAGCGCTAACATGGGTGCTGTGCGCCGCAAAATCCATGCCGCGCGGCAATTGGCCCGGTTTCAGGGGGCAGTGCAGCAAAAGGGCTTGAGCCGGGCGGCGCGGCGCCACAAGCTGGGGGCGACCCGCAAACGCCGTTTGCCCCTGATGTGGAGACCCCCCGACATGACCGACCGCCCGAAGCTTCTCGGCATTTCCGGCAGCCTGCGCTCCGGCTCCTATTCCACCGCCGTGCTGGAAGCGCTGAAGGCCGCTCTCGCCCCGACCATCGACTTCACCGTGCTGACGCTCAACGACGTGCCGCTCTACAACGAGGACGAGGACGGGGCCACCCAGCCGGAAGGCGCTGCCTCGCTGCGCGCCAAGATCGCGGCGGCGGACGGGGTGCTGTTCGTCTCGCCGGAATATAATTACGGCCCCTCGGGCGCGATGAAGAACGCGGTGGACTGGGGCTCGCGCCCCTATGCCAAGGGCTCGCTGCTCGGCAAGCCGGTGCTGGTCGTCACCTCCTCGCCCGGCTCCACCGGCGGCATCCGCGCCCAGGGGCAGCTGCGCGAATCGCTCAGCGCGGCCGGCGCGCGGGTGGTGGCTTATCCCCACCTCGCCATTCCCAACGTCGCCGACAAGGTGAAGGACGGTGCCTTTACCGACGAGAAGACCTCGAAATTCCTCACCGGCGGCGTCAACGCGCTGGTGAAGGAGATCCACCTGCTCGCCGCCCACGCCAAGGCGGGGTGAGGCGACGGGGTGAGGCGGCGGCGGGGTTCCCGCCTGCCGCCCGCTCGTCCACACTGGGGCGGCATCCGACCAAGGAGCCGCCTCATGATGTCGAACGTCCGCCCCCTGCTCGCCGCCGCGCTGCTGGTGACCGTCGCGCTTCCTGCCGAGGCGCAGGAGGTGACGGCCGCGCGGCTGGAGGCGGCGCTGCCGCAGCTTGACGCCATGGCCGCCAAGGCGGTGGCGGAGGGGCAGGTGCCGGGCCTTGCCGTCGTGGTGGTGCACAAGAACACGGTGGTGTTCATCAAGGGCTATGGCCTGCGCGAGGCCGGCAAGCCCGGCGCGGTGGACGCCGACACGGTGTTCCAGCTCGCCTCCTTCTCCAAGCCGATTTCCGCCACGGTGGTGGCCGCGCTGGTGGGCGAGGGGGTGCTGGACTGGGACACGGCCGTCGCGGCGCTCGACCCGTCGTTCCGGCTGAAAGAGGCCTATCCTACCCAGCAGGTGAGCGTGCGCGACCTGTTCGCCCACCGTTCCGGCCTGCCGGGCGACGCCGGCAACGAGCTGGAGGCGCTGGGCTATGACCGCGCCACCATCCTGCACCGGCTGGCGCTGGTGCCGCCCGCCTCCAGTTTCCGGGCGGGTTATTCCTATTCCAATTTCGGCCTCACCGCCGGGGCCGTGGCCGCCGCCGCGCCGACCGGCAAGCCGTGGGAAGAGGTGGCGCAGGAAAAGCTCTATGCCCCGCTCGGCATGGCCTCCACCTCCTCGCGCCACGCGGATTTCCTCACCCATGCCAACCGCGCCGAGCTGCATATCGGCGGGCCGGGCCAGTGGGCGGCGAAGGTGGCGCGCCAGCCGGACGCGCAGTCCCCCGCCGGGGGCGCCTCTTCCACGGTGCGCGACCTCGCGCAGTGGATGCGGCTGGAACTGGGGAACGGCCTGTTCGACGGCCGCCGGCTGATTCCCGCCGAGGCGCTGGCGGCGACGCACCAGCCGCTGATGGCGCGCGGCGCCAACCCGGTGACGGGCGCGGCCTCGTTCTATGGGCTCGGCTGGGTGGTGGAATATGGCCGCCACGGCGAGAGCTGGGGCCATGCCGGGGCGTTCAGCGTCGGCGCGCGCACGCTGGTGACGCTGTACCCGCAGGCGGAACTCGGCATCGTGGTGTTGGCCAACGCCTTCCCGACCGGCGTGCCGGAGGGGCTGGCGGGCAATTTCTTCGACCTCGCCTTTGACGGCGCGACAAGCCAGGACTGGATGGGCCCGTGGAACGCCGCCTATGCCGGGATGTTCGCCCCGGGCGTCGCGGCCGCGCGCGAACGCTACGCCCCGCTTAGCGATCCGCTGCCCGCCGCGCCGCGCGAGGCCTATGTCGGGCGCTACGCCAATGGCTATGTCGGCGGCGCGGAGGTGGCGGCGGCGCGCGAGGGGGCCGCAGGCGGGGGAGCGGGTGGCGGGCTGGAGTTGCGGCTCGGCCCCGACGGCGCCGCGCGCTTTCCGCTGACCCATTTCAACCGCGACATTTTCCTGTACTACCCCACCCCCGAAATGCCCGACGTGCCCGCCGCCGTGCGCTTCACGCTCGGCGCGGACGGGAAGGCGGGGGCGCTGACGATCGAGGACCTCGACGGCTACGGGCTGGGGACGCTGGAGAGGGAGTGAGGGGCGGGGCACGGGCTGGCGATGGCTGCGGCTTTCGCGGTCCATCCTCTTCACTGCGAAGAATGCTTCGGCCGGTTCCTTTATGCCTTGGGCGGCCTACGAAGAAATCGTGGATGCCCGGCCCAGTGCCGGGCGTGAAGCGGTAGGGACTAGCGGCAAAATTTGCGATGATGCTAACTTGCCAAGTATTAACGGCCGCTCCTTCGCCATTTCCTTGCTGCAGAGTCTGAAAAGCAAATTCGGAAAGGATACCGCTTGCTCTTTCACGTTGCGCGAACGCCCGTTGGTGTAGGTCAGATCATTACGCCCGGAGGCTGGGGCAACCAAACCCGAGACTTTCGGGCAGGTGGGAGCGTGATAACGTCGGACTCAATCGCACACATCTTGATGTGGGAAGTGGCACTGGAGGCTGTACGTCGAGCCGCCTATGGCTCCTTGCCCAGCCGTCTCGATTGTGTGTTCACTTTCGAGGATATGGCGGATGCCCTCTGGTTTCGCGACACGAAGCGTCCCGGGCATTTGGTCGTTGGATGCGAACCTGTGGATTCTTGCGCCTCCCACCGCGGAGACTTCAATCTATTGAGCGGCTCGCAGGCCCCTCTTGTGGACCACATAGCGGATGCTGCTAATCGATATTGGGCGGGAGGCTCGGCGGTGCGGGCCGAACTGCTTTTCGCTGGATCTATTGAAGTGACGCATATTTTCTAATGACGATTAGCAGTTCTTAATTGTGCTAGAAATCCCATAATAGGAAAATAGTCCTTGACAGCGTGACGCTGGCCGGGTAGGTTTTGGTCATGCTCCACAACTGCGTCGGAAGGCGGCGAGGTCCTGATGCCTCGGCCTGCCGTCACGGCGCTCTTTCAGCCGGCCTTCGGGGCCGGCTTTTTTGTCTCATAACCGTTTCAACCGAGTGGCGGAGGTCGGCATGGTGACGCCTGTGCGTCTTCTCGCGCCCGAAGCCGTGGCACCTGCCAGGCGGCTTTACGAGCAGACCGACGTGCCGGCCGAGAGCATCGCCCAGTTGCTGGGGATCGGCCTGCGCACCTTCTACCAGCGGCGGCGCGCCTGGGGTTGGAAGACACGCCAGCCGCACCGCCTCACCGGCGACCCGGCGCTGCTGGTGCCGGCCTCGGGAGAGGGGCGCGCGGGCGGAACTGTCGGCAAGGAGGGCGACGCGGCCACGCCCACGGAGCGGCGCGAACTGATCGCCCGGCTGGTGCGGCGGATCGAGGCCGAGATCGCCGCCATCGAGCGGCTGGTCGCGCTCGCCGGGCTCAATGCGGCGATGAAGCCGGAGGCCGGCCCCGCGGATGGCGAGCGGGCGGCCCGCACGCTGGCCATTCTCGTGCGCTCGCTGCGCGAACTGGCGGCGCTGGAGAAACTGGAGCCGGACAGGGACGACGATGACGCCACCCGCGACGCCGACATTTTCCGACGCGAGCTTGGCGACACGCTTGAGCGCGTGCTGGCGGGCGGGGAAGCTTCCTGAGGCGCTGGCCGCGCTCGACGCCCCGACACTCGACTGGCTGCGCCACCACTGGCCGCTGATCGGCCGCGCGGGCCAGCAGCCGCCCGCCCACGCGCAGGGCGGCGGCGACTGGCTGACCTGGCTGATGCTGGGCGGGCGCGGGGCCGGCAAGACGCGGTCCGGCGCCGAATGGGTGCGCGCGCTGGTTCATGGCCGCGCCGGGCCAAGAGCCGGGCGGCTCGCGCTGGTCGCGGAAAGCCACGCCGATCTGCGCGAGGTGATGGTGGAGGGCGTCTCCGGCCTGCTCGCCGTGCATCCGAACCATGAGCGCCCGACATGGGAGCCGACGCGGCGCCGGCTGCAATGGCCTAACGGCGCGGTGGCGCAGGGCTTTTCCGCCGACGACCCGGAGAGTTTGCGCGGTCCGCAATTCGACGCCGCCTGGTGCGACGAACTGGCGAAATGGCGCTACGCGCAGGCCGCTTTCGACATGCTGCAATTCGGCCTGCGCTTGGGCGTCCGGCCGCGCCAGATGGTGACGACGACGCCGCGCCCGACCGCGCTGATCCGCGCGCTGCTCGCGGACCCGCGCACGGCGGTATCGCGCATGGGCACGGCGCAGAACGCCGCGCATCTGGCGCCCAGCTTTCTCGACACCGTGGTCGGCCGCTATGCCGGCACGCGGCTCGGCCGGCAGGAACTCGACGGCGAACTGATCGAGGACCGCGCCGACGCGCTGTGGAACCGCGCCGGGCTGGAGGCGGGGCGGGTGACGCCGACCCCGGAGTTGGTCGGCCGGATGGTCCGCATCGTGGTGGCGGTCGACCCGCCGGCTGCCTCGACCCGGCGGGCGGATGCCTGCGGCATTGTCGCGGCGGGGATCGACGCGGAGGGCCTCGTCCATGTGCTGGCGGATGAGAGCGCGCAGGGGCTGAGCCCCAATGGCTGGGGCGGGCGCGCCATCGGCCTGTTCCAGAAGCTGGAGGCCGACCGGGTGGTGGTGGAGGTGAACCAGGGCGGGGAGATGGTGAAGACCATCCTCGCCGGCATCGACCCCGCTGTGCCGGTGAGCGAAGTGCGGGCGACGCGCGGAAAATGGCTGCGCGCCGAGCCGGTGGCCGCGCTCTACGAGCAGGGAAGGGTGCGCCATGTGGGCGCTTTCCCGGCGCTGGAGGATGAACTGTGCGATTTCGGCCCGGACGGCCTCTCCAATGGCCGCTCCCCCGACCGGCTCGATGCGCTGGTCTGGGCCATCACCGCGCTGGCGCTCGGCCCCCGGAGCGCGGCGCCGCGGGTGCGGCGGGTGTGAGGGGCGCTCGCATTGTCTGCGTCATCCCGGACGGCTGCAGGCCGATCCGGGACAGTCGGCCCGCCGGAGAGCGATCCCGGCTCTTCGGCTTTGCCTGCGGCCGGGATGACGGCCTACCCATGTAACCGGAGCCCCTTTCATGAAGCTCTTTCCCTTCTCCTTTGGCCGCGCCGCGCCGCCGGAGGCCAAGGCCTCGCGCACATCGGCGCTGGTGGCGCTGCTGGGCGGCCATCGGGCGCAGTGGACGCCGCGCGACTATGGGGCGCTGGCGCGCGAGGGCTACCAGCGCAACGCCATCGCCTATCGCTGCGTGCGGCTGATAGCGCAGGGTGTGGGCGAACTGCGCCCGGTGCTGACGCAGGAGGGGCGCGAGGACGCCGCGCATCCGCTGCTCGACCTTCTGGCGCAGCCGAATGCGCGGCTCTCCGGGCCGGGGCTGATGGAGGCGCTGGCGTCGCATCTGCTGCTATCCGGCAATGGCTATGTCGAGGCGGTCTCGGTGGGCGAGCAGGTGCGCGAATTGCACGTGCTGCGCCCCGACCGCAAACAGTTCGACCGGCTGAAAGAGGAGCTGGAGGCGAATTTCTCCGGCAGCGGCAATGCCGGGCGGCCGCTGCTGCTGGAGGGCGGGCTGGACTGGCGTCCGCTTTCGCTCACCCCCAAGGACATGGATTTCCTGGAGGCGAAGAACGCCGCCGCGCGGGAGATCGCACTGGCCTTCGGCGTGCCGCCGATGCTGCTCGGCATTCCCGGCGACGCGACCTACGCCAATTACGCCGAGGCCAGCCGGGTGCTCTGGCGCCAGACCGTGCTGCCGCTCGGTCGCCGGCTGCTGCACGAGATGTGCCTCTGGCTCGGCCCCGCCTACGGGTCGGGCCGGCTGCAGCTGGAGCCCGACCTCGATGCCATCGAGGCGCTGCATGGCGAGCGCGAGGCGCTGTGGCGCCGGGTGAGCGAGGCGAGCTTCCTCACCGAGGACGAGAAGCGGCAGGCGGTGGGCTATGGGGCGCGGGGGTGAGGGGCCTGACCCTTGAGCCGTGTCCCGGACCAGCGACGCCGTAGGCGGAGCGCCGATCCGGGACCCAGCGAAAAGGTTTCTGCCAAAGAGTTTTCCCCTGGGCCCCGGATCGGCGCCACGCGGTGCGTGGCTTGTCCGGGGAACCGCTTTCTGACGGGTCGCCACCGCCCGTCATCCCGGACGCCGCGACGCGGCGATCCGGGATCGGGTGCCGTTGGGTGCGTCTGCTTTGGCACGCGATCCCGGCTCTGCGCTTCGCTTCGGCCGGGATGACGAGAGACGAATGAACGTCATGCCCGGCTTTGTGCCGGGCATCCACGACCTCAGCCTGAGAAGACGTGGATCCCCGGGTCAGGCCCGGGATGAGGGACGATCCAGGCCGTCGCCCGCCACGGAGGTTCACCATGCAACCGCTCATGACAGCCTTTGCTGAAAAGGCCGATATCGCCCATCTGGCGCTGCTGATGTGGGCGCTGGGGGCTTCCGCGCTGGCGGGGCTCGCGCTGCGCGAGCTGGGCCATGCGGCGCGCCGCTTCGACGATTTCGTGCGCGAGATCGCGCGCTTCAACGCCCTGTTCGGAGACGAGACATGACATCCACCCCGCGCATCCGGGCGTTCCTGCCCGACCGTTTCAACGGGCTTACCCCCCGCCTGCCGGCACCCCACCGGGCCGGGCAGGTGCCGCAGGTGTTCCGCCAGTTCGGCCGCACGCTCGGCAAGCTGGAGCGCGCCGCCGCCACCCGCCGTGCGGGGGTGGCCGATGCCGGACAAGGGGAGGGCGCATGAGCGCGTCCGTACTAAGCGCACCCGTTTCCCGCGCGCCGTCTCGTCACGCCGCCCCGCCGCTGCGCACCAAGGCCGAGACCGGGCCGCTTGGCGGCGCGCTGGCGAACATCGCGCCCGATGGCAGCTTCGAGGGCTATGCGGCGCTGTTCGGCCGGGTCGATCTCGGCCGCGACCTTATCCTGCCCGGCGCCTTCGCCCGCTCGCTGGCCGAGCGCGGGGCGGGCGGGGTGCGCATGCTGTTCCAGCACGACCCGGCCGAACCGATCGGCAGCTGGATCAGCCTTCACGAGGATTCGGTCGGGCTGCGGGTCCGGGGTCGGCTGACGCTGGATGTCGCCCGCGCCCGCGAGGTGCTGGCGCTGATGCGCGCCGGGGCGATCGACGGGCTCTCCATCGGCTTCCGCACGGTGGAAGGGCGCACCGACACGCGCACAAAGGTGCGGCGGCTGTTCCACATTGATTTATGGGAGGTGTCGATCGTGACCTTTCCCATGCAGCCGGACGCGCGCATCGCCAGCGTCAAGCACGCCGGTGACGCGCTCGCCGGCGCCATCCGTCGCGGCGCCCGCCGGCTGCGCACCCTGCCGGGGTTACGGCCGGCGATGGCGTGAGTTCTTCCCCTCATGGTCGGGCTTGACCCGGCCACCCAGACGTTCGGCCACGTGCCGTTGGAAGGCTGGGTCCCCGGGCCTGGCCCGGGGATGAGGGCCTGAACATTTGACCGGGGCCTTCCCGGATGACGCTCCTTTCAACAGGACCTGAGCCACATGGAACCGAGCATGCCCGCACCTGAGATGAAGTCCGCCGGCCCGGAAGTCTCGGCCGCTTTCGAGGAATTCATGAGCGCTTTCGAGGCGTTCAAGGACGCCAATGACCAGCGGCTCGGCGCGCTGGAGCGGCGCGGCGGCGATGTCGTGGCCGACGACAAGGTGGCGCGCATCAATGCCGCGCTCGACGGCCAGAAGGCGCTGATCGACGAACTGGTGCTGAAGGCCCGCCGGCCGGCGCTGGGGGGCGGTGGCGACCTCGTCACCGACCTCGCGGCGCGCGAGCACAAGGCGGCCTTCGAGTCCTATGTCCGCACCGGGGAGGCGGCGGGGCTCAAGCGGCTGGAGGCCAAGGCGCTCTCCGCCGGAGTGGGCGCGGATGGCGGCTACACCGTGCCCACCGAGACCGAGCGCGAAATCGGCCGGCGGCTCGCCGCGCTCTCCCCGATCCGCGCCATTGCCGATGTCAGGGTGATTTCGGCCGGTACCTACAAGAAGCCGTTCATGACCTCCGGCCCGGCGGTCGGCTGGGTGGCGGAGACGGGCGCGCGGGCCCAGACCGCCAGCCCGGTGCTGGACGAGATCGCCTTCCCGGCGATGGAACTCTACGCCATGCCGGCGGCGACGCAGACCCTGCTCGACGATTCCGCGGTCAATATCGACGAGTGGCTGGCCATCGAGGTGGAAGCCGCCTTCGCGGCGCAAGAGGGCGCGGCGTTCATCACCGGCGACGGCACCGGCAAGCCGAAGGGGTTCCTGGCCTATGACACGGTGGCGGAAAGCGCCTGGACCTGGGGCAAGCTCGGCTTCATCGCCACCGGCGCGGCCGACGACTTTCCCGCCGCCAGCCCTTCCGACCCGCTGGTTGACCTCGTCTATGCGGTGAAGGCCGGCTACCGGCAGAACGGATCCTTCCTGATGAGCCGGCGCACGCAAGGCGCGGTGCGCAAGCTGAAGGACGAGAGCGGCCAGTATCTGTGGGCGCCGCCCACCGCGCCGGGCGCGCCGCCCAGCCTGATGGGCTTTCCCGTGCACGAGGCGGAGGAGATGCCGGGCATCGCCGCGAACAGCCTCTCGATCGCCTTCGGCGATTTCCGCCGGGGTTATCTCGTCGTCGACCGGGCGGGGGTGCGGGTGCTGCGCGATCCCTATTCCGCCAAGCCCTATGTGCTGTTCTACACCACCAAGCGGGTCGGCGGCGGGGTGCAGGATTTCGACGCCATCAAGCTGCTGAAATTCGCCGCCTAAGGCGAACGGCAGTAACGCGACGCAAAAAAGGGGCGCCCGGTGAGGGGCGCCCCAATTGAGACGGTCAGTCTCGGGAAGTTCGGTCCGGCACGTTCAGCGGGTCGAGCGGGCGTTGGCTTCGACGCTCCGGTCGATATAGGCGTCGGACACGGCCGGCACGGTCACGGTGGCGTTGCGGCCTTCGACGACGTTGCGCTGGGCCTGCGGCTGGACCTGCTGGGTCTGGACCTGCGGGCCGGTGGCGCGGGTGTAGAGGGTGCCGTCACGGCCGGCGGCCTGCGCGCCGGCGGAACCGAAAGTGGCCAGGGCCACGGCGGCGAGGATGATCTTGTTCATGGTGGATACTCCTTAAAAGGGGCCGGCGCACGCTCCCGTGGGGGCGCCGGCCAGAGGGGGAAGAGAAGAAAGGGATCAGCGGGTCGAACGGGCGTTCGCCTCGACCGACTTGTTGATGTAGGCGTCGGAGACGGTCGGCAGCGCCACAGCTGCGTTGCGGCCTTCGACGACCTGGCCCTGCGCGGCTTCGGCCTGCACGGTGGCCGGGGTGCTGTAGAGGCTGGGGTCGCGACCGTCAGCGGCGCTGGCGGAGGCTGCGCCAACAGCGATGAGAGCGAAGGCGGCGAGGATGATCTTGTTCATGGTGGATGCTCCTTGAAAGGGGCCGGCGCACGCTCCCGTGGGGGCGCCGGCCAAGGGGGAAGGGAAGAGATCAGCGGGTCGAACGGGCGTTCGCCTCGACCGACTGGTTGATGTAGGCGTCGGAGACGGTCGGCAGCGTCACAGCGGCGTTGCGGCCTTCGACGACCGGGGCCGGCGCGACTTCGGCCTGGGCCGGGGTGGCGCGCTCGTAGAGGCTGGCGTCGCGGCCATCGGCGGCGCTGGCGGCAACCGAGCCGAACGAGGCGAGGGCGACGGCGGCGATGATGAACTTGTTCATTTTAGTCTTCTCCAAAGTGTGGGTGGCTGGCCGAGAGGGCCGCGCCGTTTTCATGAAGTGAACCTAGTCAGGGCGCCGTCGCATGGCCAGTTGTGTTTCGGCGCTCGCCGGTTTGCGTGGATGCAATAACATCTGCGTGTTCGCCCTCTAGCGGAACATCATTCGAGCGCCTAGGAAGTAAGCGTCACCGATAATATCGTGCGCGGTAGAGGCGACCGGCGGTGATGGCAGGCGTGCGCGCGGGTGCGCGTGTGGGCTTCACGCTCCCTGCAATTTCAGGCTCCCGTGCGGTTGCCCGCACCGCCCGATTGCCGTCGCCACCCGTGCGCGCCAAAGCGGGGCATCAACTGCGGAGCTGCCTTTGACGCGCCTTCTGTTCGTGTGCAGCCGCAACAAGCTGCGCAGCCCGACTGCCGAACAGGTATTCGCCGGGCGGGACGGTCTCGATGTCGCCTCCGCCGGCACCAATCGCGACGCCGAAACGCCGCTCACGGCCGAATTGGTGGCCTGGGCCGACATCGTCTTCGTTATGGAGAAGGCGCACCGGGAGAAGCTGCAGGCGCGCTACCGGGCCGCGCTGAAGGACAAGCGCCTGGTGTGCCTCGACATTCCCGACCGCTTCGCCTTCATGGCCCCCGCGCTGGTGCGGCTGCTGGAGCGCAAGGTGATGCCGCTGCTGCGCTGAGGCGGTGTCGCCCTAGCGCCCGATGCCGCGCAGCGTGGCGTCGATCCAGGCGCGCTGCGGGCCGATGAGCGTGGCGCCGGTGACGCCGCCGCAGCCGCGCGCCCCGCCCGCCGCCGTCGACCAGCCGATGATGCCGGCGACCACGCCCTCGATGAGCACCGGGCCGCCGCTGTCGCCGGTGCAGCCGCCTTTGGCCGCGCCGTCGGACAGGCGAACCATGATGCCGCCCGTCGTGCCGATGCTCGGCAGGGTGACGGCACGCAGCGTGCCGGCGCTCTGGCCGTCGCCGTCCTTCGTGACGCCGTAGCCAACGACGGAGAAAGCGGTGCGCCGCGCCGGCAGCGCCATCTCGGCGGTGAGCGCGGCCGGGCGGAAGCCGGCGGGCAGCGGTTCGGCCAGCCGCACCAGAGCGAGATCGGGCGTCGGGCGCCGCGTCGCGAAGGAATTCGGGTCGAAGGAGGGATGCAGGGCGATGCGGTTGACGGGGATCAGCCGGGGCGCCCCCGCCTCGAATACCACCACCGCATAATCCGCCGCCGGCTGCACGCAATGGGCAGCGGTGAGCAGCACATTCGGCGCCAATACCACCCCGGTGCAGGTGGCGCCCCGCGTCGACACGATCATCGCCGTCTCCGCCTTCAACGCCGGGTCCGCCGGCCCGCCGCCGACAATGGCGCGGGCGGGAGCGGCGAGCAGAAGGGCGGCGAGAAGCAGGACGGCGAAGGCGGGGAGGCGGCGGTGCATCGGTCTGTTCCGTAGAGGGGCGAGGCCGTTGTGGCGGCGCCCGGCCGTCAGGTCAATCGGCGCAACATCTTTCGCGCGTCGCGGAAGGGGTTCGGCGGACGAGGCTTCGCTGGGGCCCGGAGCGGCGGTGCGCGGTGCGCATCTTGTCCGGGACACGGGGCGTTTCGCCTGCGGCCTCGCCGATCCGGGATACCGGTGCCTTGGCGGCGCTGCGTGACAACCATCAACAGAGAGGCACCCATGCCCGCGATCCTTCTCGCCGGGCCGACGGCCGAGCCGCTGACGCTCGCCGAGGCCAAGACTTATCTGCGCGTCGACCACGAGGCCGAGGACGCGCTGATTTCGTCGCTCATCACCGCCGCGCGGGCTACCGTGGAAGCGCTGACGCGGCGGGTGCTGATCGACCAGAGCTGGCGGATCGTGCGCGATGCCTGGCCGGCCTCCGGGCTGATCGCCGTGCCGGTGAACCCGCTCAAGGCGATCACCGCCGCGCGGGTACTGGACGCGGCGGGGGCGGAGACGACTGTGCCGCTCGACGCTTTCACCGCCGACACGGCGCGGCTGCCGGGGCTGATACGGGTCGCGCGGGGCGCCGTGCCGGCGCCAGGGCGGGCGCTCGCGGGCATCGCGCTCGACATCACCGCCGGGCATGGGCCAAGCGCCGACCATGTGCCCTCGCCGCTGATCGAGGCGGTGCGGGTGATCCTTGCCCATTTCTACGAACACCGCGATGTCGCGGGGCCGGGCGCGGCCTTTCCCGCCCGGCTCGATGCGCTGGTGGCGCCGTTCCGGGTGCCGCGACTGTGAGCGCGATCGGAGCCCTGCGGCACCGGCTGGTGCAGGAAACGCCGGTGGAGACTCCGGACGGGCTGGGCGGCGTGACCCGCGCCTTTCTCGCCGTCGATGCGCTGTGGGGCGCGGTGGCGACGCGCGGCGCGGCCGCCGAGGTCGCCGACCGGCCCGGCGCCGTGCTGAGCCACACCATTACCGTGCGCGCCCCTGCCACGCTGCAGCCGGGCGACCGGCTGCGTCTGGGCGCGCGGCACTTTCTGGTGGAAGTGGTGAGCGACCCGGACGGGCGCGGCCGCTTCCTCGTCTGCGACTGCCGGGAGGAGACGCCATGAAATTCCTGACGCGCCTGAAGGGGCTGGAGGCGTTGCGCCGGCGGCTTGCGCAGGCGGCCACCGGGAGGCCGCGATGAGCACGGGCCCGGCCGTCGCGCTGCGCCGGGCGATCCACGCGGCGCTCGCCACCGACGCGGCGCTGACCGCCGCGCTGGGCGCCGGGCGCATCCATGACGTGCCGCCCGCCTCGCCGGAATTCCCCTATGTCACCCTAGGCGAGGCGCAGGTGCTGGACTGGTCGACCGCCACCGAGACGGGCGCCGAGCACCGCCTCGCGCTCGCCTGCTGGTCGCGCCAGGGCGGGCATGGAGAAGCGCACGCGCTGGCGCATCTGGTGCAGCAGGCGCTGCACGACGTGCCGCTCGCCCTCGACGGCCACCGGCTGGTGAACCTGCGCGCCTCCACCGCCGAGATCCGGCGCGAGCCGGGCGGTCGCACCTATCGCGCGCTGCTGCGTTTCCGCGCCGTGACGGAAACCGATTGAAGTTTTCCAAACCTGTCAGGAAAGCCGCGCAAGGGATTCAGCGGACTCGTGAATCCGCGTGAAGTTGAATCAGAAGATGAAGTCACTTGGCGGCGTTTGCGGAATCAAACTGCGAAGGCGGCAAGACGTCTCGCCAGGGCCGAGTGAAGACTAGTCTAGACCTGAAGAGTTAACCGTCTCTGAATACCGCCAGAATCTGGCGAGGACAAGCAAAGGAGCGGCCGATGGCGGCGCAAAAGGGCAAGGACCTGCTGTTGAAGATCCATGATGGCACCGCCTATGCCACGGTGGCGGGACTGCGCTCGCGGCAGATCGCGTTCAATGCCGAGGCGGTGGACGTGACGCACACGGAGAGCGCCGGCCGCTGGCGCGAGCTGCTCGCGGGGGCGGGGGTGAAGCGCGCCTCGGTGACGGGCTCGGGCGTGTTCAAGGACGGCGCGTCGGACGCGCTGATCCGCCAGAGCTTCTTCGACGGCACGATCCGCAACGCCCAGATCGTGGTGCCCGATTTCGGCACGATTGCCGGGCCGTTCCAGATCACCGCGCTGGAATTCGCCGCCGAGCACGACCGCGAGGTGACGTTCGACATCGCGCTGGAGAGCGCCGGCGAGATCACCTTCGCGGCGCTGTGAGGGGGCACCGGCCTTCAGAGGGCCGTCGTCCGAGGCGTGCTGCGCGCGCACCTCGGGACGCCCGGCAGTGGCCGGGCACCCAGGGATGCCCGGCGATTCCATGTGGAAAGGAAACAGACCATGGCCAACCGCCATCGCGGCGAAGTCTCCGCCGAACTCGACGGGCGCCGGCGCACGCTGGTGCTAACGCTGGGTGCGCTGGCCGAGCTGGAAGACGCGTTCGGGGTCGAGGATCTCGTCGCGCTGACCGAGCGCTTCGCCCGGGGCCGGCTCGCGGCGCGCGACGCCATCCGCCTCGTCGCCGCTGGGCTGCGCGGGGCCGGGGAGACCGTCACCGAGGATGAGGTGGCGCGGATGACCACGCCGGGCGGAGCGGCGGGTTTCGCCCGCCTCGTCGGCGAACTGATCGCCGCCACTTTTGGCGGTGCAGGGGGCGCAGAAGGCACGCCGCGCCCTTTGCCCGATCCTCCGGAGGCGCGCGGATAGGTGGTGCCCGGGCCTTCCCCTGGGAGGACGCGATGGCGGTCGGTTTCGACCGGTTGCGGCTGTCCTCCGGGGCGTTCTGGGCGCTCACCCCGCGCGAACTCGCCGCCGCGCTGCGCGCCTTTTCCGGCCCGGCGCGATCCCCGCTCGACCAGGCGGCGCTCGCCGCTCTGATGGCGCAGTTCCCGGACTGACAGGCAGCAATCAACCGACTGACAGGGCGAGATGGGAGTGGGCGACATGGCCGAATTCGACGGCGACGGGCTGACAGTGGAGATCAGCGCCGACACCAGCGCCTTCCAGCGCGAGATCGCTGAAGCCGAGCGGCTGGCGCGGGGGTTTGGCCGGGCGGTGGGCGATGCGCTGACCGGCGCCACCTTGAAGGGGCGCGAAGCCGACGACGTGCTGCGCTCGCTGGCCAGCCGGCTGTCGTCGCTGGCGCTCGACATCGCCTTCAAGCCGCTGGAGCAGGGGCTTTCCGGACTGCTGCAGGGCGCGCTGGGCGGGGTCTCGGCCTTCGCCAAGGGCGGGGCGTTCGAGAAGGGGCGCGTCACCCCCTTCGCGCAGGGCGGGGTGGTGGCGGCGCCGACCTATTTTCCCATGGCCGGTGGTTCGCTCGGCCTGATGGGCGAGCGCGGGGCCGAGGCGATCCTGCCGCTGGCGCGCGGTGCCGACGGCAAGCTGGGCGTCGCCGCGCAGGGTGGCGGACGCTCCACGCAGGTGACGGTGAACGTCTCGACGCCTGATGCGAGCGCCTTCCGCCGCTCCGACGCCTACCTCTCCGGCCTCATCGCCCGCGCCGTGGCGCGCGGGGAAAGGAGCCTGTGAATGCCCGCCTTCCACGAGACGCTGTTTCCGCTCGACATCGCGCTCGGCGCGGCGGGCGGGCCGGAGCGGGCGACGGAGATCGTCACCACGCTGACCGGCCGCGAGGAGCGCAACACAAGGCTCGCGCATTCGCGCCGGCGCTGGGATGCCGGCTATGGCGTGAAATCGCTGGCGCAGCTCGCGGGCGTCGTCGCCTTCTTCGAGGAGCGGCGCGGCCGGCTGCATGGCTTCCGCTGGCGCGACCGGCTGGACCATGCCTCCGCCGCGCCGGGAAGCGCGGTATCGTCGCTCGACCAGGCGCTGGGCGTCGGGGACGGGGCACGGGCGCAGTTCGCCCTCGCCAAGACCTATGGCGGCGGCCACGCGCCCTATGTGCGGCCGATCGCCAAGCCGGTGGCGGGCTCGGTCCGTGTGGCGGTGAACGGCGCGGAGCGGGTGGCGGGCACGCATTTCTCCCTCGATGCCGTGAGCGGCACGGTGACGTTCCTTGCCGGCCACATCCCGGCGATGGGGGCGAGCGTGACGGCGGGCTTTCTGTTCGACGTGCCGGTGCGCTTCGACACTGATTTTCTTGAGGTGAACCTCACCGCCTTCGAGGCGGGAGCGATCCCGCGCATCCCGATCCTGGAGATACGGACATGAGAGACGTACCCGCCGGCCTCGCGGCGTCGCTGGCGAGCGGGGTGACGACGCTGGCACGCTGCTGGCGCCTGACCCGCCGCGATGGCGTGGTGATCGGGCTCACCGAACACGACGAGGATCTCTCCGTTGACGGAACGCTGTTCCGCGCCGCCTCCGGCGTTTCCGGCAGCGAAGATGCGTCCGCGCTCGGCTTCGCGGTGGGCGGGGGCGAGATGTCGGCCGCGCTGACCTCCGCGCTGATCGACGAGGCCGATCTCGACGCCGGCCGTTATGACGGGGCGGGGATCGAGCTGCTGCTCGCCGACTGGTCGGCGCCGGACCATTTCCTGCTGTTGCGCCGGGCCAGCCTTGGCGAGGTGCGGCGCAGCGAGGGCAGCTTCACTGCCGAGCTGCGCGGGCTCTCGAGCGCGCTGAACATGGTGCGCGGCCGGCTGTTCACCGCCGGCTGCGACGCCGATCTGGGCGATGCCCGCTGCACGATCGCGCTGGCCTCCCCGGCGCTCACCGGCCACGGCACGGTGAGCGCGGCGGAAGGGCCGGGGCTGATGGTGGCGGCGGGGCTCGGCGCCTATGCGGCGGGGTGGTTCGCGCAGGGGCGGCTGGTGTTCACAACTGGGGCCAATGAGGGGTTCGCCACCGAGGTGAAGGGCCACACCGTGGAGGGAGCAGTGCGGCTGGAACTGTGGCAGCGCCCGCCGGTGCTGCCCGCGACGGGCGACGCTTTCACCGTCACGGCGGGCTGCGACAAGAGCTTCGAGACCTGCCGCGACCGCTTTTCCAACACGCTGAATTTTCGCGGCTTTCCTCACATGCCGGGCAATGACGCGGTGCTGCGCGTCGCCACGCCGGGGAGACCGTGATGCAAGAGGCCGTGATGCAAGAGGCGGTGATGGATGGGGCGGTGATGGCGCCTGCGGCGCTGCGTGGGCGCTTCATTGCCGAGGCGCGGGACTGGATCGGCACGCCCTATCTCCACCGCGCCTCGCTGAAGGGGCAGGGGGCTGACTGCCTCGGGCTCATACGCGGGGTGTGGCGGGCAGTGGTGGGGCCGGAGCCGCAGGGCCTGCCGGCCTACGCGCCGGACTGGGCCGAAGCGACGAAGGCCGAGCAGATGGCGCAGGCGGCGGGGCGCCATATGCGCGCCGTACCGCTGCAGGCCATCGCACCCGGCGACGTGCTGCTGTTCCGCTGGCGCGACGGCTTTCCCGCCAAGCACGCGGCGATCCTCGTGAGTGCGGAGCGGATGGTGCACGCCCATGACGGGGCGGCGGTGGCGGAAGTGTTTCTCGCCCCCTGGTGGCGTCGCCGGCTCGCCTTCGCCTTCGCCTTTCCGGGGGCGTGAGGGGAATACTGCCGGCGCTCCTCATGGCCGGGATTGACCCGGACAACCAGCCTTGGCGCCGCGCGCGGATATCAGGTCCCCGGGCCAAGCCCGGGGATGGGGGATGTGGCCGTGTCCCGGCCCAGCGACGCCGCAGGCGGAGCGCCGCGCCGGGACCCAGCGGCAGCGTTTCGGCCAAAGAGCCTCTCCTGGGCCCCGGATTGGCGCCGCGCTCTGCGCGGCTTGTCCGGGGAACGGGCCTCTCACGCCAAATGATCGGAAGACACCATGGCCACACTCATTCTCGGCGCGCTGGGCGGGACGATCGGCGGGGCGCTGTTCGGGCCGGTGGGGGCGCTGGCCGGGCGGGCGCTGGGGGCGCTGGGCGGTTCGGCCATTGATTCCCTGGTGCTGAATCCCGGCCAGCGGGTCGAGGGCCCGCGCCTCGCCGAGTTCGGCACCATGACCTCGACCGAGGGGGCGGCGCTGCCGCGACTTTATGGACGGGCGCGGCTGTCCGGCCAGGTGATCTGGGCGGCGCCGGTGCAGGAGGTGGTGTCCACCCAGACGCAGGCTTCCGGCGGCAAGGGCGGCATCGCGGGCGGCGGCGGCGGCAGCACGACCTACAGCTATTTCGGCAGTTTCGCGGTGGGCGTGTGCGAGGGGCCGGTGACGCGGCTCGGCCGCATCTGGGCCGATGGCCGGCTGCTGGATACCCGCACGCTCACCGTGCGGCTGCATCGCGGCGGCGAGGACCAACTGCCCGACCCGCTGATCGAGGCGCGCGAGCCGGGGGCGCCGGCCTATCGCGGGCTGGCCTATCTGGTGTTCGAGCGCCTGCCGCTGGCCCGTTTCGGCAACCGCCTGCCGCAGATTTCGGTCGAGGTGGAGCGGGCGGTGGGGGCGCTGGAGAATGCGGTGCGGGCGGTGACGCTGATCCCCGGCGCCACCGAGTTCGGCTATGAGCCGCGCGAGGTGCTGCGGGTCGACCGCCCGGGCGTGTACCAGCTGGAGAACCGCCATGTGACCACCCATGCCAGCGACATCTCGGCCGCGCTCGACCAGTTGCTTGCCACCTGCCCGAATGTGGAGCGGGTGGCGCTGGTGGTGGCGTGGTTCGGCACGGATCTGCGGGCTGGCCAATGCCAGATCCGCCCCGCTGTCGAGCGTCGCAACAAGCCGACGCAGATCGGCATCTTTCCCGAGGCGTGGCAGGTGGCGGGGCACACACGCACCAGCGCCGCGCTGGTGAGCCAGCACGAGGGCAAACCGGCCTATGGCGGCACGCCTGCCGACGACAGCGTGATCGCGGCGATCGCGGTGCTGAAGGCGCGCGGGCTGGCGGTGACGCTCAACCCGTTCGTGATGGTGGACATTGCCGCCGGCAACAGCCTGCCGGACCCCTGGAATCCCGGCGCGATGCAGCCGGCCCACCCCTGGCGTGGGCGCGTGACCTGCCATCCCGCGCCCGGCATTGCCGGCTCGCCGGACGGCACAGCGGGCGCGGCGACGCAGCTGGCGGCGCTGTTCGGCACGGCGAATGCCGGGCATTTCGGCGCGTCCGGCGGGCGCGTGATCTATTCCGGGCCGGCCGAGTGGTCGCTGCGGCGCATGGTGCTGCACTACGCCAAGCTGGCACAGATCGCCGGCGGGGTGGAGGCGCTGCTGATCGGCTCGGAAATGGCGGCGTTGACCCGGGTTCGCTCGGCCCCGGGCGTCTATCCGGCGGCCGCCGCCCTTGCCGCGCTGGCGGGCGAGGTGCGGGCGATGCTGGGGCCGGGCACGCAGATCGGCTATGGCGCCGACTGGACCGAATATGGCGCGCATGTGCTGGGCGGGGGCGCGGAGGTGCGCTTTCCGCTCGACCCGCTATGGGCCTCTCCGGCGCTCGATTTCGTCGGCATCGACTGGTATCCCCCGCTCGCCGACTGGCGCGAGGGCGACAGCCATCTCGACGCGGAGGGCTTCGAGAGCGGCTATGACCGCGCCTATATCGCCGGCAATCTCAACGGCGGCGAGGCGTTCGACTGGTATTACCCCGATGACGCCGCCCGCGCCGCGCAGATGCGGGCGCCGATCACCGATGGCGCCTATGGCGAGGCGTGGATCTTCCGCCAGAAGGACCTCGCCGGCTGGTGGAGCCATGCCCATCACGAGCGCGTCAGTGGGGTGCGGCAGGCGAGCCCGACAGCATGGGTGCCCGGCTCCAAGCCGCTGCGGCTGACCGAAATCGGCTGTCCGGCGGTCGACAAGGGGGCGAACCGCCCGAGCGCCTTCCCCGACCCGAAATCCACCGAGGGCGGGTTGCCGCCCTTCTCCACCGGCGCGCGCGACGACCTGATCCAGCGCCGGCACCTTGAGGCGAGCCTCAACGGGTTCTCCGCCAATGGGGCGCTGAACCCGGCGGCGGCGGGGCTGCCCGGCGGGCGGATGATCGACCCGGCCTCGCTTTATCTCTGGACCTGGGACGCGCGGCCCTTTCCGGTATTCCCGCGCGCCACAGATGTGTGGGCGGATGGCGCCAACTGGCAGACCGGGCACTGGCTGACCGGCCGTCTGGGTGCCGCGCCGCTGGCCGAACTCACCGCCCGGCTTGCGACGGATTTCGGCGTGCCGGACATTGCTACGGGCGAGCTGCGCGGCATTGTCGACGGCTATGTGGTCGACCGGCCGATGACCGCCCGGGCGGCGCTGGAGCCGCTGGCGCGGGCCTTCGCCTTCGATCTCATTGAGCGTGGCGGCGCGCTGGCGCTGGCCCCGCGCGGCGGACGGGTGCGGGCGGTGCTGGGCGACGCGGACATCGCCACCGGCGAGGGGGTGGCCGCGCCCTTGCTCACCCGCATGGCGGAGGGCGAACTTCCACTTTCCGCCACGCTCGGCTTTACCGACGGCACCAATGATTACCGCCGCGCCACCGCGGTTTCCCGGCGGCTTGCCGGGGCGGCGCGGGCGGAAACCGGGGCCGAGATCGCCATGGTGGCCGATCCCGGCCTGGTCGCCGGCCTCGCCGACATGTGGCTGCAGGATGCCTGGGCGGGGCGCGACAGTGTGAGCCTGACGATGCCGCCCTCGCAAATCGCGCTGGAGCCGGGCGACCTGGTGCGGCTGGAGCGCGACGGGCGGGCACGGCTTCTGGAGATCGTCTCCATCGAGGACAGGGGCACGCGCCTGGTGAACGCGCGCGGCATCGACCCGGCGGTGTTCGCCCTTGCCGTGCGCGAGGGGCGGGCGGGCGAGGTCGATCTGCCGGGCGGCGAGGGGCCGGCGCTGGTGCATCTCATCCAGGCGCCGCTGGCACGCGGCGAGGGGGCGCCCACGCTTGCCTGGCTCGGCGCCTTCGTCACTCCATGGCCGGGGAGCCTTGCCGTGTGGCGGGCGGTGGACGGGGGCAGCTTCCAGCCGATCGTCACCCTGGCGGCGGCGGCTGTGACGGGCGCAACGGTAGGCCCGCTGCCGCCCGGCCCGCTTTGGCGCTGGCAGCGCGCGAGCCTCGACGTCGAACTCGATGGCGGGCTGATCGCGGGGGCGAGCGAGGAAGCGGTGCTGGGAGGGGCCAACGCGCTGGCGCTGATCGACCCTTCCGGCGAGGTGGAGGTGATCCAGTTTGCCGAGGCGGAGCTGGTCGGGGCCGCGACCTGGCGGCTGTCCGGCCTGCTGCGCGGGCAGTTGGGCACCGAGGCGAAGGCCACCACCGAATGGCCGGCGGGCACGCTTCTGATGAAGGTGGACGCCAATCTGGCGCCGGTGGCGAGCGGGCTCGACATGATCGGCCGCGCTGTCACCTACCGCATCGGCCGCGCCGACCGCGACCATGGCGACGGCGCCGTTACCGAGATTGCCGCCACGCTGGGGCCGGCGGCGCTGCGACCCTTCGCGCCGGTGCATGCGAGGGCCCGGCGGAGTGAGGCCGGCGTGGAACTCAGCTGGACCCGGCGCACGCGGGGCGACGGCGATTCCTGGGATCTGGTGGAGGTGCCGCTCAGCGAGACCGGCGAGGCCTATGCGGTCGAGATACTGAGCGGGGAAAGCGTGAAGCGACGCCTCACGACAACCGTGCCGGCGTTGACCTATGCGCTCGCCGACGAGATCGCCGATTTCGGCGCGGCGCAGCCCTTCCTCGATGTCCGCATCGCTCAGCTCTCGGCCGAGATCGGCGCCGGGACGGCGCTGACCGCACGGCTGAGACCCTGACCGTCCCTCCCGACAGGAACATCCCATGAGCGAAACCACGCCCCTGCTCGCGCTGCCGCTGCTGGCGGCGGCGCAGGCGCAGAAGCATGTGACCCACAATGAAGCGCTGGTGCTGCTGGACGCGGCGACGCAGCTCGCCGTGCTCGACCGCACCCGGGCCGCGCCGCCCGCCACCCCCCTGCCGGGCGACCGGCATATTGTGGCGGCCGGCGCCAGCGGTGCCTGGGCGGGGCGCGCCGGCGACATCGCGCTCTATGATTCCGGCTGGCGCTTCCTGACCCCGCGCGCGGGGTGGCGCGCTTACGTGGCGGGCGAGGCGCGCAGCCTGCTCTTCGATGGCGTCGCGTGGCGCGAGGCGCTCGCGTTCACTCCCTCCGGCGCGACAGCGACGCTGCGCACGGTGGAGGAGGAGGTGAACCTCGCCGGTGCCTTCGTCGCCTCGACCCTTCTGGTTCCAAACCGCGCCATCTGCCTCGCCGTTGCCAGCCGCACGGTGACGGCGGTGACGGGGGCGACCTCCTATGAGGTCGGCATATCAGGCGAGACGTCGAAATTCGGCGGCCTGCTGAGCATCGCCGCCGGGGCGAGCAATATCGGCGTGATCGGCCCGCAGGCCTTCTATGCCGACACGCCGCTGCGCGTGACCGCGGTGGGCGGCAGCTTCACCGGCGGGCGGGTGCGGCTCGTCCTTTCCTTCCTCGCCTTCACCCTCTGATATCAGGGAGCGACCCATGCCCTATGATTCCGCCAAGGACCCCTGGCACCGCCGCGCTCTCTCGCCCGTAGGCCTGGGCCGCGCCGGCGCCGTGGTGACGCCGAACGACGCCACCGACCTGCCGCGCTATGCAAGGCTGCGGGTGTTCGTGCCGGCTGCGCTGGCGAGCGCCGATATCCGCATCCTCCCCGTCGACGCGGCCGACGGCGCCCCACTGACCCTGCCGCTGCCGCCCGGGCAGGTGAGCGTGCTGGAATTTCTGGTGAGGCGGGTGCTGGCCACGGGCACCACGGCCGGGCTCGTCATCCACCGGGTCGACTGAGATGGCGAGCATCGGTTTTACGCTCGATCTCCGCCATCGTCGGCGGGCGCCGGCGGTGGCCCTGCCGCTCGACGGTTTCGCCGGCTCGCTTTATGCGGCGTTCGGCATGAGGCGACTCCTGTCGGCCCATGCCGGCCCGTGCGTGCGGGCACGGCGCACCAGCGACGGGGCGGAGGTCGATGTCGGCTTTACGGCACCGGGCGACTTCGACGTGGCCGCGTTGCTCGCCTTCGCCGGCGCGGGCAGCGTCTATGCAACGCGGTGGTACGACCAGACCGGGAACGGACGTCACGCGGAGCAGGCAACGGGCGCGGCGCAGCCTCGGCTGGTCAGCGCCGGCGTGCTCGATATCGGGCCGAACGGGCGGCCCGGCATGGTGTTCTCGGGTGCGCAGTATGTCGACATGCAGAACAGCCTGGGCATCGCACGCGGCGCGTCGGCCCTGACGGTCGCGGCTGCCACCGGCGCGCCGCCGACATCGGCGACGCAGGCGATCTTCTCGACGTCCATCGGCGGGGGGCCGCAATCGAGGGCCATCCTTTACTGCGCCAGCGGCACCCTTGCCGTGGGCGCCCGCTCCATTGACGGCGGTGCCGAGCAGAGCGTGGTGCGCCCCATTGGGGTATCCACCCGCCTGATCGCGCGGATCGGCTACGCCGCCGGTGGCCTCGATATCTCCGGAAACGGCGAGACGACAACGGGCGTTATGTCTCCGGCCCAATCGGCACCGGACACGAACAGCTCTTCCGCGTCGCGAATCGGTGCCAACGCCGTCGGCACGTCGGGATTTGCTGGGGCCATGTCGATGCTGGCCCTTTCCCGCTCCGCGCTTGATGTCGCGGCGCTCGACGCGGCCCTCACCCGGGTGATGCCATGATGTACCTGATCTTCGCGACGGCGGGGGAGGCGCAGGCCCGCAGCGCGGCGGCGTGGCAGGCGCTCGGCAGCGCGCCCGGTGACACCCTGTATCTGTGGGCGTGGCAGCTTCACCCGACCGATGGACGGGCCGCGCTCCTGCTCCCCGCGATGCCGGGTGAGGCGCAGATTCATCTGTCGCAGGAGAGCTATGACGGGCTGCTCACGCCCGCCGAGCGCGCGGCGCGCGTGGAGACGCTGCCCGCCGAGGACTGGGGCGTCGCCGAGTTCTGATGCGCCGCGTCTATTCGGCCGCTGCGGGAACGCCGGCGCCGGGCTGCCTGGGCGCGACAGCCGGTGCGGCCGGAGCCGGGGCGGTGGCCACGCCCGCCGTGGCTGAACCGGACGCGCTCGCGCCGGGCGCGGTAGCCCCGGCGGCGGCGGCCTTGACCGCTGCCGTCGCGGTGGGCTTGGCCACGATCATCGGCCGGGCAACGATGCGGCGCTTGGCGGTCTCGACCACGGTCGAAATCCTCTCGAACCGCTTCAGCCGGTCGATCTCGTTGTTGAGCCGGTCCAGCTCGTCGCCAATGGCGCGGCAGATGGCCCGATAGCTCTCGGGTGCCAGCCGGTCGCGCATATAGGCGACGCCGCGCTCGCGCTCCGGGTCGCTGCTCTTCAGCACCACCGGGGCGACAGCCAGAAGTGCCTCCGCCTGCACCTGTCCGGAGCTGCGGCGGGCTTCATCGAAAATGCTACGCAGATCTTCGACAAGTCGATCTTCTCTTGCCATGCCGTGCGGAGCCCCTTGTCCGTAGCCAGCTATCTCAAAAAGAGTCTCGGAATCCCGGTATTTTTGCAACCGTGCCGGGGTAGCCGGATGGTTAACATAGCGTTAATCCCCAGAAATCACCCCCAAAATCTTGCAGCGGAGCCATGCAATGACCGCGTCGAGCTTCGACGAGGCGCTGAAGCGCGTGCTCGTCCATGAGGGCGGCTATGCCGATCACCCCGCCGACCCCGGCGGGGCGACCATGAAGGGCATTACCCAGCGCGTTTATGATGGCTGGCGCCGCCGCCATGGCGTGCCCGCGCGAGGGGTCCGGCTGATCGAGCCCGGCGAGGTCGCGGCGATTTACCGGCGCCAATATTGGGACGCGGTGCGGGCGGACGAACTGCCCGCGGGGCTCGATTTTGCGCTGTTCGACGCGGCGGTGAATTCCGGCCCCGCCCAGGCGGCCAAATGGCTGCAGCGCACGCTTGGTGTCGTCGCGGACGGGCAGGTGGGCGAGGCGACGCTGGCGGCGCTGGCCGGGCAGGAGCCGGCCGCGCTGGTCGACGGCCTCTGCGATCGCCGCCTCGCAATGCTGCGGACCCTGCGGACGTTTCCGACCTTCGGCGCCGGCTGGACCCGCCGCGTCGCCGAGGTTCGGGCGGCGGCGACGCGGATGGCGCGCGACACCCCACCGGAGGCCGCACGGGAGACGGAAGGCGCCGCCCGGGCGCGGCCCGGCGACACCAAGCTCTCGCGCACGCCGGAAGGCGCCGGCGGGCTCATCAGCGGCGCGGGCGTGCTCGGCACTGTCGTGGCCGAGCAGGCCGACCGGCTGGCGCCGCTCGCCAGCCTCGCCGAGCCGCTGAAATGGCTGTTCGCGGCGCTGATGCTGGCCGGCGTGGCCCTCACCCTGCGCGGCGCTCTGGTGCGGATAAGCGCCGGCGAGGCGACGCCGTGACGGCGCTGCTGGGGCTGATGGCGAGCCCGCTCGGGCGGGGCGCCGCGCTCGTCCTCGCGGCCCTCGCGCTGGCCGGCGGGATCTATCTCAAGGGGCGCACGGAAGGCCACGCGGCCTGCGTGGCGGAGGGAGAACGCGATGTGCTGGACACGATCGAGCGCGCGAATGACGCGCGGGCTGATGCTGATCGCCGCAATGCTGATGACGGCCGGCTGCGCGACGACGACGCCTTCCGCCGCGACTAGGGGCGCCTGCGGGGCGTTCGCGCCGATAGGCTGGGCGGTGGCGGACACCGATCCCACCATCCGCCAGGTGAAGGCGCACAATGCCGTGGGGCGGGAATTGTGCGGGTGGGGGCGGTGAGGCAAACGCTTGCCAGCGGAGAGCGCAGGATCGACGGTAGCGGGATCACTCCAGCGGTTTCCCGGAGCTCCCATGATACTTCCCACCGTCGACCCCCTTCTCGCCCTTGGCGTGTTTACGTCGACGGCCGCCACCGACACGGTCTATGTGCTGTTCAACGCCTCGATCATGGCGCGGCGGCGCTTTTGGGCGGCAAACTGGAGCGGGCTCTGGTACATGCTCTCGGCCTTCGCCGTGATCACCTACACGCAGGACTGGATCTACGTCGCCTTCGCGGCGGTCGGTTCATGGTCCGGCGCCTTCGCCACCGTGACGTGGCTCGCCTGGCGGGAACGGGGCACGGCCGGCGTGACCTGATCCGTGCGCTGATCCTCGCCACCTGACATCCGCGCCGCGCGGTGGCATGCTCGGCACGCCGCGCCAACCCTGCGCGGCGTGCGCCTGAGGAATTGCCGTGCGTCTGCTTGTCGTCGAGGACGATCCCGATCTGAACCGCCAGATGGTCGAGGCGCTGGTCGAGGCCGGCTATGCCGTCGACCGCGCCCATGACGGCGAGGAGGGCCATTTCCTCGGCGACACCGAGCCCTATGACGCGGTGGTGCTCGATATCGGCCTGCCGAAGATGGACGGGCTCTCGGTGCTGGAGGCCTGGCGGCGCGAGGGGCGCAAGATGCCGGTGCTGATCCTCACCGCTCGCGACCGCTGGAGCGACAAGGTGCAGGGCTTCGATGCCGGCGCCGATGACTATGTCGCAAAACCCTTCCACATGGAGGAGGTGCTGGCGCGCATCCGCGCGCTGCTGCGCCGCTCCGCCGGCCATGCGGCAAGCGAGCTGACCTGCGGGCCGGTCATGCTGGACACACGCTCGGGCCGGGTGACGGTGAACGGGCGACAGGTGAAGCTGACCTCGCACGAGCACCGGCTGCTGGCCTACCTCCTGCACCATGTCGGGCGGGTGGTGTCGCGCACCGAGTTGGTCGAGCATCTCTACGACCAGGATTTCGACCGCGATTCCAACACGATCGAGGTTTTTGTCGGGCGGCTGCGCAAGAAGCTGGATGTCGACGTGATCCAGACCGTGCGCGGGCTCGGCTATCTGCTCGTCGCCCCCGAGGCGCCCCGCGCCGACAGTTCCCGCGCCGAGACGCCGCGCTGATGCGCGCCGGCTCGCTGGCGCTACGCCTGTTCGTCTCCGCCACGGTGGTCAGCGTCGCCGTGCTGGCGATCACCGGCTTCGCGCTGCATCAGGTCTATCGGGCGGCGGTGGAGCGGGCCTTCGACCAGCGGCTCGACGTCTATCTCAAGACCATCGTCGCCGATGTCGCCAATTCCGCCTCCGGCACCATGCCGGAGCCGACGACGCTGGGCGACCCTCTGTTCAACTTTCCCATTTCCGGCTGGTACTGGCAGATCACCCGCACCGACGGGCCCGCTGCGCAGGTGAAGACCTCGCGCTCGCTGCCCGAAGGCAAGCTGCCGCTGCTGTTCGAGAAACAGGCCAATTCGGACGTGTCCGGCCTGCGCGAGAGCTATGCCGACGGGCCCTCGGGCCAGAGGCTGCGAATCGTCGAGCGTGTGGTCGACCTCGGCGAGGACGGGCGCTACGCGGTGGCGGTGGCGGCCGATGCGGGGGAAATCGAGGAGGAGGTCGCCGGCTTCGACCAGGCGCTGGTGATGACGCTGGCGGTGCTGGGCGCTGCCTTCCTGCTGACGCTGGTGTTCCAGGTGCTGTTCGGCCTGCGCCCGCTCAAGCGCATGCTCGCCGCCCTGCACGACGTGCGGACCGGCCGCGCCGACCGTATCGAGGGCGCCTATCCGGTGGAACTGGCCCCGCTCGCCGCCGAGGTCAACGCGCTGATCGACACCAATCGCGAGATTGTCGAGCGCGCCCGCACCCATGTCGGCAACCTCGCCCATGCGCTGAAGACGCCCATCTCGGTGCTGCAGAACGAGGCGGCGCGGGCCGGCGAGGCCGATGCCGCGCTGGGCGCCAAGGTGACGGCGCAGGCGCAGATCATGAAGGACCAGGTAGCGCACCATCTGGAGCGGGCCCGCATGGCGGCGCGCGCTTCCGTCGTCACCACGGTCGAGGAGGTGGCGCCCATCGTCGAGCGCATCGCCGCCACGCTGGCCAAGGTGCATCGTGCCAAGGGGGTGGCGGTGGAGGCGGAGGTTGCCAGCGGCCTGCGCTTTCGCGGCGAGCGGCAGGACCTGGAGGAAATTCTCGGCAACCTCGTCGACAATGGCTGCAAATGGGCGCGCTCGCTGGTGGAGATCGCGGTGGCGCCGGTGCCCGGCGGTGCCGGCGAGCGGGAGTATTTCGAGATCACCATCGACGATGACGGGCCGGGCCTGACGCCCGAGGAACAGCGCGAGGCGCTCAAGCGCGGCAAGCGACTGGACGAGACGCAGCCGGGTTCCGGGCTTGGCCTGTCCATCGTCTCGGAGCTGGTCGGGCTCTATGGCGGGCGGCTGGCCTTCGACCGCTCGCCCTTTGGCGGCCTGCGCTGCGTGGTGAAGCTGCCGGCAGCGTGAGGCGCGGGAGGGGTGACGGAGCCGCGCTTTCGCCCTATTCCTCATCCTTGGTGCGCGAAGAGCCGTGCCGAAGCTGGAGGATACAATTTCATGCGCGCATACCAATTCGTGGCCGTGGGTCTTGTCGCCGGCGCCCTCGCGGGCTGCAGCACCGCGCAGGAGAACCCGAACACTGTCGGCGGAGCGGCCATCGGCGCGGTTGCGGGCGGCATCATCGGCCAGGTGGCCGGCCGCAGCACGGCCAGCACGCTGGTGGGCGCGGCGGTGGGCGGCCTGATCGGCGGGACGATCGGCAATGCGCTGGACCAGGCCGACCGCCAACGGGCGCGCGATGCGGAAATGCAGGCGCTGGAATATGGCAACCCCGGCGCGCCGGTGAGTTGGCGCGGCGACAGCGGCAATTACGGCACCATCGTTCCCGGCCCGGCCTATGCGCGCGGCGGATCGCCCCGGTGCCGGGAGTTCACCCACACCATCTATGTCGACGGCCAGCCACAGACCGCGCGCGGCACCGCCTGCCGCAACCCGGACGGCACCTGGACGCCGGTCGCCGGCTGAGCGACGCGCCCGGCCCGGCCCGTGGCGGGGTGACGCAGGCGCGGCCAACCGTGCACGCAGCCTCGCGCGACTGTGAGGCTGCGTCGATCCGACTGAGGGTGTTACGGATTGGCGTCGGCGTCCGGGTCGGCTACCTCAGCGCATTAGAGGGAAACTAATGTTGCTGTGGATCGCCTTCTCGCTGATGACCGGCGCCGCCATTATGGCGGTGCTCTGGCCGTTGCGCACCGGCGCGGCCCTGCCCGCCGCCAGCACCGCCGAAGCCGATCTCGCCGTTTACCGCGACCAACTGACGGAGATCGAGCGCGACCGCGCCTCCGGCCTCATCGCCCCGGCCGAGGGCGAGGCGGCGCGTACCGAAGTGGCGCGGCGCATCCTGCGCGCTTCCGCCGAGCGCAGCCGGGAGGGTGCTTCCTCCGGCGACGACCGGCGCCGGCGCCTTGTTGCCGTGGTCGCGCTGCTCGGCGTGCCGCTGATGGCCGGCGGGCTCTACCTCGCCCTCGGCTCGCCGCTCTATCCGCCGCAGCCGCTGGCGCAGCGGCTGGAGGCGCAACCCAACCCCTCCGACGTCGCCATTCTCATCCGCAAGGTCGAAAGCCATCTCGAAGCCAACCCGAATGACGGGCGCGGCTATGAGGTGGTGGCGCCGATCTATGCCCGTATCGGCCGGCTCGACGACGCCGCGCGGGCCTGGGCCAACGCCATCCGCCTTCTCGGCCCCACTGCGCCGCGCGAGACGGGCCTCGGCGAAGCGCTGACCGCGCAGGCCGGCGGCGTGGTGACGACACAGGCCAAAACCGCCTTCGAGGCGGCGCTCACCGCCGACCCGAAGGACCCCAAGGCGCAGTATTTCCTCGGCCTCGCCGCCGAGCAGGATGGCCGGAAGGCCGAGGCCGCCGCGCGCTGGAGCGCGCTGGTGGCCCAGTCGCCGGCCGATGCCCCCTGGCTCGGCCTGCTGCGCGAGGCTTTGGCCCGGATCGGTGCGCCCATGCCCGCGACCTTGACCGCGCCCGCCGCCGGCCCCGGCGCGGCCGATGTGGCGGCGGCGGAAAGCCTCACCCCCGAGCAGCGCGACGCGATGGTACGCGGCATGGTCGAGCGGCTGGAGGCGCGGCTGACGCAGGAGGGCGACGATATCGAGGGCTGGCTGCGGCTGATGCGGGCCTGGACCGTGCTCGGCCAGCAGGACAAGGCGAGGGTCGCCGCCGGACAGGCACGCACCCATTTCACCAGTGACAGCGGCGCGCTTGGGCGCATCGACGCGCTGGCGCACGAACTCGGGCTCGGGAGCTGACCATGACCCGCAAGGGACGTCGCCTACTGGTCATTTCCTGCGCCGCCGGCGTGCTCTTCATCGCGGCCGGGCTGGTGCTGTTCGCGTTGAACGACACCATCGTGTTCTTCCGCTCGCCCAGCGAGATCGCCGCCGAGGGCACGAGGCCGGGCACCCGGCTGCGGCTGGGCGGGCTGGTGAAGGACGGCAGCGTGCTGCACACCGACGGCACCCATGTGCGTTTCGTCGTGACCGATGGCGGCGCCGACATGGGCGTGACCTATGTCGGCCTGCTGCCGGACCTGTTTCGCGAAGGGCAGGGCGTGATCGCCGAGGGCGTGCTGGCGCCCGATGGCAGCTTCACCGCCGACAGCGTGCTGGCCAAGCACGACGAAACCTATATGCCGAAGGAAGTCGCAGACGCGCTGAAGAAGCAGGGCGTGTGGAAGGAAGGGGAGGGGATGCCGTGAAGAATGGCTGCCACCGTTTCGAGACGGCGGTCCTACGAGGCTCGGGCCTTGCCCGAGCACCTCAGGATGGTGTTCATCCCCATGGTTCACGTTTTTGGTGCGCCGTCATCCTGAGGTACCGCGAAGCGGCCTCGAAGGATGCTCGAAGGAATACCTGCCCATGAACCCGGAAATCGGCCATTACGCGCTGGTGCTCTCGCTTGCCGTCGCGCTCCTGATGACGGTGATCCCGTTCTGGGGCGCGCGCACCGGCGACGCGGCGCTGATGAAGGTGGGCTCGACGCTGGCGCTGGTGCTCGCCGGCTTCACCGGCCTGTCCTTCGCCACGCTCGTGGTGGCCTATGTGCAGTCCGATTTCTCGGTGCTGAACGTGGTCGAGAACTCCCATTCCGCCAAGCCGCTGCTCTACCGCATCACCGGCACCTGGGGGAACCATGAGGGCTCGATGCTGCTCTGGGTGCTGGTGCTGGCGATTTTCGCGGCGCTGGTGGCGCTGTTCGGCGCCAATCTGCCGGCGCGGCTGAAGGCCAATGTGCTGGCCGTGCAGGGCTCTGTGGCAACGGCGTTCCTGCTGTTCATCCTGTTCACCTCGAATCCGTTCGCACGGGTGATCCCGCCGCCGGCAGAGGGACAGGACCTCAACCCGATCCTGCAGGACATCGGCCTCGCCATCCATCCGCCACTGCTCTATCTCGGCTATGTCGGCTTCTCCATCACCTTCGCCTTCGCCGTCGCCGCGCTGATCGAGGGGCGGATCGACGCCGCCTGGGCGCGCTGGGTGCGGCCCTGGGCGCTGACCGCCTGGGCGTTCCTGACGCTGGGCATCGCGATGGGCTCCTACTGGGCCTATTACGAGCTCGGCTGGGGCGGCTGGTGGTTCTGGGACCCGGTGGAGAACGCCTCGCTGATGCCGTGGTTCGCCGGCACCGCGCTGATCCATTCCGCCGTGGTGATGGAAAAGCGCGACGCGCTGAAGGTGTGGACGGTGCTCCTTGCCATCCTCGCCTTCTCGCTCTCCCTGCTCGGCACCTTCCTCGTGCGCTCGGGCGTGCTCACTTCGGTGCACACCTTCGCCACCGATCCCTCGCGGGGCGTGTTCATCCTCGCCATTCTGGTGTTCTTCATCGGCGGCTCGCTGACGCTCTATGCGCTGCGCGCGCCGATGCTGCGGCAGGGCGGCATCTTCGCCCCGGTCTCCCGCGAAGGCGCGCTGGTGCTGAACAACCTGCTGCTCACCGCCGCCTCCGCCGCCGTGCTGGTCGGCACGCTCTACCCGCTGGCGCTGGAGGCCTATAACGGCGCCAAGATCACCGTCGGGCCTCCCTATTTCAACCTGACGGTGGGCGCGCTGATGCTGCCGGTGGCGTTCGCCATGCCGTTCGGGCCGCTTCTGGCCTGGAAGCGTGGCGACCTCGCCGGCGCGGCGCAGCGGCTGATGGCGGCCTTCGGCGCCGCCATCGTCATCGCGGCGCTCGCGGCCTATGCGCAGGGCGGCGGGCCGGTGCTGGCCCCGTTCGGCATGGGGCTCGCCGCCTTCGTGGTCATCGGCGCGCTGGCCGAAGTGATCGAGCGCGCCGGCTTCGGCCGGGTGCCGAGGGCGACCGCCTTCGCCCGGCTGCGCGGCCTGCCCCGCTCGGTGTTCGGCGGGGCGCTGGCCCATGCCGGCGTTGGCGTCTGCCTGTTCGGCATCATCGCCGAAACCAGCTGGAACGCCGAGCGCATCGCCGGCGTGAAGGTCGGCGGCAGCTTCGAGGTCGGCGGCTATGAGCTGACCCTCGACCGGCTGGAACCGCGCAACGGGCCGAATTACCGCGATCTCGTCGGGGTGTTCACGGTCCGCCGGGGTGGCGTCGACATGGGCACCATCGAATCCGCCAAGCGCCTGTTCACCGCCCGCAACATGCCGACCACCGAATCGGGCATCCGCACCATGTGGTTCAGCCAGCTCTATGTGAGCCTGGGCGACGAACTGCCGGGCGGCGGCGTGGGCGTGCGCGCCTATTGGAAGCCGTTCGTGACGCTGATCTGGATCGGCTCGGTCATCATGGCGCTGGGCGGCGCGCTCTCGCTCACCGACCGGCGGCTGCGCGTGGGGGCCCCCAAACCGGCCAAGAAGCCGAAGGCCAAGGCGGATGGCGCGTCGCCGGTGCCGGCGGAATGAGCGGCATGCGCGCAGTCCTTGTCTATTTGCTGCTGGCGTTCGCCCTCGTCACCCCCGCCGCCGCCGTGCAGCCGGACGAAGTGCTGCCGGACGCGGCGCAGGAAGCGCGGGCGCGCGAGCTCTCGAAAGAGCTGCGCTGCATGGTCTGCCAGAACCAGTCCATCGACGATTCCGACGCGCCGCTGGCGCGCGACCTGCGCCTGCTGGTGCGCGAGCGCATCCAGGACGGCGACAGCGACCGGGAGGTCATGGACTATCTGGTCGCGCGTTATGGCGAGTTCGTGCTGCTGCGCCCGACCTGGCACGGGGCGAACGCCATATTGTGGCTGGCCCCCTTCGCCGTGCTTGTGGCCGGCGGCATCGGGCTCTTCCTCGCCTACCGCCGCCGTGCCACGCCGCACGGCCTGCGCGCGGCGACGGCGACGGAGCCGCTGACGCCTGACGAGGAGGCGCGCCTGCGCGCCGCGCTCGGCGATCCGGCTCCCTCAGACAGCCCGGCGGACGTTACGAAAGTTTAACGCCGCCGCCAGACTGCGTTAAGGCGACGGTCTCTACCTTCTCGTTCAACGCTCCCGGTGGGGAGAGTGATTTGCGAACGAGGAACGACACATGCAGCGCACCGCGCCCATCCCGACCCGCACCCCTTCTTCCACGCTGCGCAAGAGCCGTTCCCGGCTGCTGGCCGGTGTGTTCACCCTGGCGCTTGCCGGTGGCACCGTCGGCGCCTTCGTGCTGCCCGAGATCGTCACCCCCGCCCAGGCCCAGCTGACCACCAACCAGCCGGCCGGCACCTTCTCCTTTGCCGACATCGTCGAGAAGGTTTCCCCCGCTGTCGTCAGCGTGAAGGTCAAGAAGGCCGAGGACAAGGTCGCCTCGAATGACGAGGAAGGCATGGGCGGCCAGAACGTGCCCCCGCAGATCGAGCGCTTCATGCGCCGCTTCGGCTTCGGTCCGGGTGGCCCCGGCGGCCCCGACATGGGCCCGCGTCGTGGTCCCGGCCCGCGCGGTGGCGTGGTCGGCCAGGGCTCCGGCTTCTTCATCTCCGCCGACGGCTTTGCCGTGACCAACAACCATGTCATCGACGGCGCCTCCGAGGTCGACCTCACGACCACGGACGGCAAGAGCTACACCGCCAAGGTGATTGGCACCGACCCGCGCACCGACGTGGCGCTGCTCAAGGTCGACGGCAAGGACGACTTCCCCTGGGTGAAGCTCGCCGCCAAGGCGCCGCGTGTCGGCGACTGGGTGGTCGCGGTCGGCAACCCGTTCGGCCTCGGCGGCACCGTCACGGCGGGCATCGTTTCGGCGCGTGGCCGCGACATCGGCTCGGGCCCGTATGACGACTTCCTGCAGATCGACGCCCCGATCAATCGCGGCAACTCCGGTGGTCCGACCTTCAGCCTCGACGGCGACGTGATCGGCGTGAACACGGCCATCGTCTCGCCTTCCGGCGGCAATGTCGGCATCGCTTTTGCCATCCCGTCCGAGACCGTGCTCGAGGTGGTGGAGGCGCTGAAGAGCGGCGGCGAAGTGGCGCGCGGTTATGTCGGCGTGCAGATCCAGCCGGTCAGCGACGAAGTCGCCGAGGCGCTGGACATGGAGCAGGCCGAGGGCGCGCTCATCGCCCAGGTGCAGCCCGGCACCCCCGGCGAGAAGGCCGGCCTCAAGCCGGGCGACGTGGTGACGCAGATCGATGGCGAGACCGTGAAGGACTCCCGCGAGATGTCGCGCGAGATCGCCCGCAAGAAGCCCGGCACGGTGGTGAAGCTGAGCGTGCTGCGCGACGGCAAGTCGATGACCATCCCGGTCACGCTGGAGCAGCTGCCGACCGACGTCGCTTCGGCCGACAAGGCCAAGGCGGATGAAAGCCAGGAGGACGGCAAGGGCATTCCGCGCCTCGGCCTCTCACTGGCTCCCGCCAAGGGTGTCGCCGGCGCCGGTGACATCGGCGTCGTCGTCACCGAGGTCGATCCGAGCGGCCCGGGCGCCGAGCGCGGCATCAAGGAAGGCGATGTCATCCTCGACGTGGGTGGCAAGCCGGTGATGACCCCCGCCGATGTGCGCGATGGCCTCGCCACCGCCCGCAAGGACAACCGCAAGGCCGTGCTGATGCGGATCAAGTCCGAGCAGGGCACCCGTTTCGTCGCCATCTCGCTGGGCGACCAGCGCGGCTGACCGCGAGTTCCGGCTGCGGCTCGTTCCGTCGCCCCTTGGGCTGCGGCCGGTTCGGTGGCGCGGGGAGTCCGAAAGGATTCCCCGCGTCATCTTTTTCAGGGGCCCTCCGGCGCTGGCGCCGGGGGAGGCCAATATAGGCGCGAGGCTCGAAATGACGTACATGGAGACGAATTCGAATCTTACCGCCGCCTCCGATTCCGCGCGGGGCAGAGATGACCCGTTCATCGACCTCGCGGACATCCGGAAGGCAGCCCGAAAGAGCGCCGAAGAGTCCCCCATGCGCCTGCTCATCGTCGAGGACGACCGCGACGCCGCCGACTATCTGCGCAAGGCGTTCCGTGAGGCGGGCCACGTGGTGGACGTGGCCACCGATGGCGAGGAGGGGCTCATGCTTGCCCGCGAGGGCGGCTATGACGTGCTCATCGTCGACCGCATGCTGCCGCGCCGCGACGGCTTGTCGGTGATTGCCGATCTGCGCGGGCGCGGCGACAAGACGCCGGCGCTGATTCTCTCCGCGCTCGGACAGGTGGACGACCGCGTGACCGGCCTGCGCGCCGGCGGCGACGACTATCTGCCCAAGCCCTACGCCTTTACCGAGCTTCTGGCCCGCGTCGAGGCACTGGCCCGTCGCGGCGGGCCGCAGGCGGCCGACACGGTATACCGCGTCGCCGACCTGGAGCTTGACCGGCTGGCGCATCGCTGCACGCGGGCGGGGCAGGAGATCGTGCTGCAGCCGCGCGAATTCCGGCTGCTTGAATATCTCATGCGCCATGCCGGGCAGGTGGTGACGCGCACCATGCTGCTGGAGAATGTGTGGGACTACCATTTCGACCCGCAGACCAACGTGATCGACGTTCACGTCTCGCGGCTGCGCGCGAAGATCGACAAGGGTTTCGATCCGCCGCTGCTCCACACGGTGCGCGGCGCGGGGTACATCATTCGTGACGGCGCTCGGTAAGCTCCTCCGCACCACCGCGTTCAAGCTGCTCGCGGCCTATCTGTTCATCTTCGCCATCTTCGCCGGCTCGGTCATCGCCTATCTCGGCTGGCACACTCAGCGCCTGGTGACGCGGCAGGCGGTGGAGGCGATCGAGAACGACACGCGCTTCATGCAGGCGCAGTTCGAGCGTGGCGGCATCACCCGCCTCGTGCAGCTGGTGAGTCGCCGCGCCCGCGCCCCCGACGCCGGCCTGCTGCTGATCGCCAGCTTCAACGGCGACCCGCTCGGCGGCAATGTGCTCAACCTGCCGCTGAACATTCTCGACCGGCAGGGCTGGCGGGAAATCGACTATCTGCGCTCGGAGGAGTCCTCCGGTCCGCCGAGCCGCGCGCTCGTGCATGTGATCTTCCTGCCCGGCGAATACCGGCTGCTGATCGGGCGCGACATCGTCGAGCGCGAGGAACTGCGCCAGATCATCATCGGCCCCGCCGTCTGGGGGCTGGCGCTTCTCGTCGTGCTCGGCATGGCGGGCGGGTTGTTCATCACCCGCCGCGTGCTCAAGCGCATCGACCAGATGACGGCGATCTCCGACGGCATCATGGCCGGCGACCTCTCCGGTCGGCTCGCCGTCTCCGGCACCGGCGACGAGTTCGACCGACTGGCGCTGAGCCTCAACGCCATGCTCGACCGCATCGAGGCGCTGATGGCCGGGCTGAAGCAGGTGTCGGACAATATCGCCCATGACCTGAAGACGCCGCTGACCCGGCTGCGCAACCGCGCCGAGGACGCGTTGCGCACCGCCCAATCGGAGGAGGAATGGCGCCTTGCCACCGAACGGACCATCGAGGAATCCGACGGGCTGATCCGCACTTTCGACGCGTTGCTGATGATCGCCCGCGCCGAGGCCGGGCAGGCCAGCGCGTCCATGCTTCGCTTCGACCTCGCCGAGACGGTCGCCGGCGTCGCCGAACTCTACGAGCCGGTGGCCGATGAGAGCGGGCTGGATTTGCGGGCCGAGGTCGCCGGGCCGCTGCCGATGCGCGGGGTGCGCGAGCTTCTCGGGCAGGCGCTGGCGAACCTCATCGACAATGCGATGAAGTACAGCGCGCCGGAAATGCCGGGCGGGACCCCAGGCGCGCGGCGCGACATCACGCTGACCGCCCGGCGCGAAGGCGACCGCGTGCGCCTCGTCGTCGCCGATCACGGGCCGGGCATTTCCGAGGCGGACCGCTCGCGCGTGCTGGAGCGTTTCGTGCGGCTGGAGGCGAGCCGCACGCGCCCCGGCTTCGGTCTGGGTTTGTCTCTCGTTGCGGCAGTGGTACGCCTGCACGGCGGCACACTGTCGCTGGAAGGCAACGATCCCGGGCTGCGGATCGTTATCGACCTGCCGCTCGACCTCACCGACGAGGCGGGAATGGATTGACACACGCAGGGGGGCAAAAGCGGCATGGCGGCAAGCAAGAGCGGGACAGTAGCGGTGCCAGCGGAGAGCCTCGTCACGAGGCTCCGGCGCGCGCCCGGCTTTCCCGTGCCGGAGGGGCTCCCCGAGGCGGTGGCGGATGTCCTCGCCGGGGCGCCCAAAGCGGCGCGCGCCCGCCTCGTCGCCCTTCTCGCGGCCCATGACGATTGCCGTGCCGTGCTGGCGGCGGTGGCGGCCCATTCCCCGTTCCTGACCGATCTCATCCGGGTCGACCCGGCGCGCCTGCTGAAATTGCTGGAAGCCGAGCCTGCCGAGGCGCTGGCGCGCGCGCGCGCCGACACGGTCGCGACGGTGGAGGCGTCTTCCGATGAGGCCGAGGTGATGGCGGCGCTGCGCCGGCTGCGGGCGCTCACCGCGCTCACCGTCGCGCTGGCCGATATCGGCGGGGTGTTCGACCTCGCCACCGTGACCGCCGAGTTGACCGCAACGGCGGATGCCGCCATCGCGGCGGCGGTCGCGTTTCTGGTGCGCGAGGGCATCAGCGCGCGCAAGCTGCGCAAGACCGGCGTCGAGGGTCTCGGTTACACCGTCCTCGCCATGGGCAAGCACGGGGCGCGCGAACTCAACTATTCCAGCGATGTCGACCTGATCGTGCTCTACGACCCCGATCTCGCCCCGCTGGCCAAGGACGTGGAGGCCGCGCCGTTTTTCGTGCGGATGACGCAGCGGCTGGTGAAGCTGATCCAGGAGCGCACCGGCGATGGCTATGTCGCCCGCGTTGACCTGCGCCTGCGCCCCGACCCGGCCTCGACGCCGGCAGCGCTCTCGGTGGAGGCGGCGCTGGCCTATTACGAGCGCGAAGGTGCCACCTGGGAGCGCGCCGCCTATATCAAGGCGCGGCCGATCGCCGGCGATCTCGCCCTCGGCCATGAGTTTCTCAAGCAGCTCACCCCCTTCGTCTGGCGCCGCGCGCTCGACTATGCCGCGGTATCGGACGTCCACGCGATGAAGCAGGACATCCACGCCTTTCGCGGCCATGAGGCGATCGCGGTGGAAGGGCACAATGTGAAGCTCGGGCGCGGGGGCATTCGCGAGATCGAGTTCTTCGCCCAGACGCAGCAACTCATTGCCGGCGGCCGCGACCCGCGCCTGCGCACCCCGCGCACTCTGGAAGCGCTGGCCGTGCTCGCTCAGACGGGCTGGATCGGCGAGGGGGCACGCGCGGAACTCGACGAGGCCTATCACTTCCTGCGGCGGGTGGAGCACCGGCTGCAGATGGTCGCCGACGCGCAGACCCACAGCCTGCCGGAGGATGAAGAGGCGCTGGACGGTTTCGCCCGTTTCATGGGCTATGGCGACAGGGATGCTTTCGCGCAGGCGCTGACCCAGCGCCTCACGCGCGTTCAGGACCATTATTCCAAGCTGTTCGAGGACGCCCCGCCGCGTGCGGCGGTGGAGGGGCGGCTCGAATTTCCGGAAGGTGCCGACGACCGCGAGACGCTGGCGACGCTGCACCGGCTCGGCTATGCCGACCCGAAGGCAGCCAGCGCTACCGTGCGCGGCTGGCTGGCGGGCGAGCCCCGTGCCCTGCGCGCCGAGGGCGTGCGCGAGGAACTGGAAGCCATCGTGCCGCTGCTGGTCGACGCGCTGGCACGCGGCGGCGCCCCCGATGCCGGGCTGAACGCCGCCGACCGCTTCTTCCGCGAGATGCCGACCGCCCAGCGGCTGCTGGCGGCGCTGCGGCACAATCCCGACCTCGTGCGGCTTCTCGCCACCATTCTCGGCACCGCGCCACGCCTTGGCGAAATGCTGGCGCACCGCCCCTCGCTGCTCGACGCGCTGCTCGACCCGGCCTTTTTCGGCGCGCTTCCCGACGAGCCGGAACTGGCCGCGCGGCTTGCCGCCGACCTCGCCCAGGCGGAGAACGAGGAAGACCGGCTCGACCGCGCGCGCCGCTTCCGGCAGGAGCACCATGTGCTGATCAGCGTGCGGATTCTCTCCGGCACGCTGCCCGCCGCCCGCGCCGGCGAGGCCTTCGCCCGGCTGGCCGACGTGCTGATCCGCTCGCTGGAAGAGGCGGTCGTGGCCCGCTTCCGCGCCGCTCATGGCGCGCTGGCCGGGGCGGAGATCGCGGTGCTGGCGATGGGCAAGCTCGGCGGCCGGGAGATGACGGCGGGCTCCGACCTGGACCTCATCGTGCTGTATGATTTCGACGAAGAGCACCCCGACAGCGACGGCCCGCGCCCGCTCTATGGCAGCCAGTATTTCGCCCGGCTCACTCAGCGCGTCGTCAGCGCGCTGACCACGCCCACCAATGCCGGCCAGCTCTACGAGGTGGACCTGCGCCTGCGCCCTTCCGGGCGCTCCGGCCCGGTGGCGACCAGCCTGCCGCGCTTCGAGGTCTACCAGGCCGAGGAGGCGTGGACCTGGGAGCACATGGCACTGACCCGTGCCCGGGTGGTGGCGGCCTCGCCCGCCTTCCGCGCTCGGGTGGAGAGCACGATCCACCATGTGCTGGCGGGCGAGCGCGACCCGCGCCGTCTCGCTGCCGACATCGTCGACATGCGTGGCGCCATCGCCGACGAGAAGGGCGAGGACGATCCCTGGGACCTGAAATACGCGCGCGGCGGGCTGGTGGATATCGAGTTCATCGCCCAGTATCTGGTGCTTGCCCACGCGGCGCATGAACCCCGCATCATCGACACATCGACGCTGCGGGTGATCGAGGCCGCCCAGCGTGTCGGCCTGCTCGACGTGCAGGACGGGCAGGTGTTGGCCGACGCCTGCCGGCTGTTGCACGATCTGACGCAGGTGCTGCGCCTCGCGCTCTCCGGGCCCTTCAAGCCGGCGGAGGCCAGCCCGGCGCTGCGCCGGCTGCTGGCGCGGGCGGGGGCGATGCCCGACTTCTCGACGCTGGAAGCGCACCTGTTTGAAACTCAGCGCGCGGTGCGGGCAACCTTCGAGCGCCTGCTGGCCGCCGAGCCGAAGCGCCGGCGCAAGAGGGCGTGATGTTTGCAGGCCCGTCAAGGCCGTGCTCGGCCCGGCCATCCATGCCTTGACTGGTCGCAGGCTGATAAAGTCATGCAATCCCTGGCCAAGCCCGGGGATGACGGCTTGAAAGGCGGTCAGATCAGCTCTCGCCTTCCCGGCAACCTCTCAGTCGCCCGCGCTTTCCCCTAAAGCGTTCATCGGAGGTCTATTCGGCGGGAAGGGTCCGGCTGGTACGGTACTGAAGTGCCGGGCGGCCGTTCAGGGGCAGGCGGATGACCACCGTGGTGCCGACGCCCTCGGAGGAGCGGATGCGCATCGAACCGCCATGCAACTCGACCAGCGACTTGGCGATGGCCAGCCCGAGGCCCGAGCCCTTGTGGGTCTTGGTGAACTGGCTCTCCACCTGCTCGAACGGCCGGCCGATCTTGGCCAGCGCGCTCTTGGCGATGCCGATGCCGCTGTCCTCGATGACCAGCAGCGCCGCATGCTTGGAGCGCCGCGTGCGCAGGCTGACGCGGCCCTGCTCTGGGGTGAACTTGATGGCGTTGGAAAGCAGGTTGAGCGTGATCTGCTTGAGCGCGCGCTTGTCGGCCTCGACCGCCACGGCGGCATCGGAGTCATCGACAATGGTGAGCTGTTTTTCGCCGGCCCGCACCGACATGACGCGGATGGCGTCGGCGACGACCTCGTCGAGCCGGACCGGCTGGAGGTTGAGCTGCATGCGCCCGGCCTCGATGCGCGACATGTCGAGAATGTCGTTGATGACGTCGAGCAGGTAGCGGCCGGAATCACGGATGTCGCGGCAGTATTCGTTGTACTTGTCGTTGCCGAGCGGGCCGAACAGGCCGCTTTCCATCAACTCCGAGAAGCCGATGATGGCGTTGAGCGGCGTGCGCAGCTCATGGCTCATATTGGCGAGGAACTCGGACTTGGCGCGGTTGGCGTCCTCGGCCTTGGTCTTCTCGTCGGCATAGTTCTGCGCCAGTTCGGCCAGCTGAAGCGCCTGCAGTTCCAGCGTCTGCTGCGATTTACGCAGGTCGGCGACCAGCGCCATCAGCCGCTTCTCGCTTTCCATCAGGCGCTCTTCGTGGCGCTTGAGGGCGGTGATGTCGGTGCCGACCGAGACGTAGCCGCCATCCTTGGTGCGGCGCTCGGCGACCTTCAGCCAGCGCCCGCCTTCCAGCTGCGCCTCGAAGGCACGGGCGCCTTCTTCTGGCCGGTCTTCCGGGCGGAGCGGGATGCGGACCACGGGCTGGCGGGCGAGGGTGGCGATGGTCTCGAACTCGGTCCCCTGCGCCACATGGGCGTCGCCGATGCCGTAGAGCGATTGGAACCGGGAGTTGCACAGCACCAATCGGTTCGCCGCATCCCACAGCACGAAGGATTCGGAAATGCTCTCGATAGCGTCGCGCAGGCGCATGTCGGCGGTGGCGGTGCGCTCGGCAAGCCGGCGCTCCTCGGTGACGTCCACCGCGATGCCGACAAGATGGGGCGGCTCGCCATTGGGCTGGGGCACGACTTCCGCGCGGGCGCGCAGCCAAACCCAGTGGCCGTCGGCGTGCTTCATGCGGAACACACGGTCGATGGTGCGGCCGGGCTTGTCGGCGATCTCGCGGGCGATGTCGTAGAGGTTGGTGTCGTCGGGATGGACGAGGCTGGCCACCTCGCCGAAGGAGATGAGGTCCTCGCGCGGGGCGTGGCCGAGCATCTCGAACATCGAGTCGGACCAGAACATGCGGCCACGGCCCATGTCCCAGTCCCACAGACCACAGCGGCCGCGCGAGAGCGCGGTGTCGATGCGCGCGCGCACCGTCTCGTAGATGCCGTCGGCCTCGCGGGCACGGGTCGCCTGCCAGTGGAAGGCAAAGCCGAGGATCAGAAGAACCGCGCCGGTGGTGGAGAGCAGGGTGACGGTGAGGACCGTGTCGGAGCGCCAGGTGGCCAGTGCGCCGGAGAGCGGCTGCACGACGACAAGCTGAAGCGCGCCGTTGGGCAGGTTGCGCACAGTGGCCAGCGCAGCGGCGCCATCGGGCATGATGACGTCCAGCACGCCGGCGTTCTCGGCGAAGATGGTGAGCGCCTGGGTGTTGGCGAGAAGCTGGCCGATCTGCTCGGCGGCCGTCGACGTCTCGTCATGGGTGGCGAGTATCTTGCCGGAGGTGTCGATCAGGCCGTAGCGGCGCCCGTCCTCGGCGGCGCGCGGCGGCAGGCTGTTCTGCAAGAGGGTGTCCGGCGTCGCCGAGCCGGCAGGCAGGCGTCCGGCCTCGCTGGCAATGGCGGCGGCAAAGAGCGCAAGCTCGTCCTTGGCATTGGCGATGGCGTCGGCGCGATAGGCGTGGATCTGCACGATCGCGGCGATGGCGACCGAGGCGATGAACGCAATGATCAGCGCCGGCACCGCCTTGCGCATGAACGGTTCGGCGTCGACCAATCGCTGATACGCAGGTCGCGCCACCGTGCGTGCAAGCCCTCTCATGGCCTGTACGCGCACGGACGCGCCTGCAGCGTTGGCGCGCGCCATCGCCGGCCTCCCCCGAAGTCCCAAAACCCGATCCCAGTACGATAGGAGCGATGTGCCGCATCTCTCCGAATCACTCCGATTTGAATCGATATGGCCCCCCACTGTCCAGAGTCCCCGGGAGTCAAGTTAACGATTCGGCAACCTGCGGACGTGGCGAGGGTGTCTGGGTGGGTGGCGCTGCCGGACAAGAGAGGTGACGCATGCCGACAACCACGCCGCATGGACGCCGCGCGGGCCCCGGTGCTATTCGCTTTTGCCCGGTTTGCGGGTGGCTGCTGAAATAAAAGAGGTTCACATGAGCGATATCTGGTTCCGCACAGGCGAGGCGACCGTTCTCGCGGCTGACGGGCAGTTCACCGACGCCATGCCGGAGGTTCTGATCGGTTCGGTGCGCGGCCCCGCCGGACAGGCTTTCGCCTCGATGATGGGCCAGGTGCAGGGGCACACCCGCATGTTCGTGGTGCGCGACCTGAACCAGCAGGTGCGCCCGGCGACGATGATGACCACCAAGGCCACCATCCACACGCTGGAGTATGTCGACCTGCTCGGCGGCGTGGTGCAGGGCGCCATCGGCGACGCCATCGTCGACGCGCTCAGCGAGGGTATCCTGCCGAAGGATCAGGCGGACGAACTGTGCATGATCGTCATGATCTGGCTTGACCCGCGCTGCGCCGAGGACGCCAATCTCGACAAGGCGGACCTCTACCGCACCAATTACGAGGCGATGAAGCTGGCGCTGGAACGGGCCATGACCGGCAAGCCGACCGTCGACGAGCTGATCGCCAACCGCAAGACGGTAAAGCACTACGCGCTCGACGGCGTGGTGGAATACTGAGCCTTTCCCGTTGCCGCCGCTTCTCGCCGGTGAGGGACACCGGCGAGGTGACGCCGGGGGCATCCTCGCTCAGCGCGTCAGCCCAGCGAGCGGCTGACGATATCGGTCACGTCAGGCGACAGGTCGGGCTTTTCGGCCACGCGCCGTAGCGCCGCCTCGGCCGAGGCGCGCCGTACCGGCTCCAGCGAGCGCCAGCTCTTGAAGGCGGCGAGCAGCCGGGCGGCGAGCTGCGGGTTGCGCCCGTCAATATCCATTACCGCGCCGGCCACCAGTTGGTGGCCGGCGCCGTCGACCCGGTGGAACTGCGTCGGGTTGAGCCCGGCGAAGCTGCCGATGAGCGCGCGCACGCGGTTCGGGTTGCTCCAGGCGAAGGCCGGGTGGGAGGTGAGCCCGCGCACCCGCTCCAGCGCCTGCGGTTCGGCGATCTGCGCCTGCAATGCCAGCCATTTGTCGACCACCAGCGGGTCCTCGTGAAAACGCTCGTGGAACGCGGCCAGCGCCGCCTCGCGCGCCTGCGGCGCCGCATGGGCCAGCACCGAGAGGGCGAAGAAACGGTCGGTCATGTTGTCGGCGGCCTCGAAATGCACCTGCGCCCGGGCTATGCCCTCGGGCGTGCCGCCGGCGGCGAGGAGATCGAGGCAGGTGTTGCGCAGCGCGCGCCGCCCGGCCGAGGCCGCGTCCGGGCAATAGGCGCCCGATGGTGCGTGCCTGACATAGGCGGCATGCAGCGCCGGGGCGAGCGCGTCGCTCACCGCCCGGCGCAGCCGCGTGCGGGCGCCGTGAATGGCGTCCGGGTCCACATCCTCGCCAATCTCGCGCGCGACGTCGGTCTCCGAGGGGATGGAGAGTGCCTGCGCCACGAAGGCCGGGTCCAGCGCGCCATCATCCAGCGTGGCCCCGAGCGCGGCGACCAGCGCGTCCGGCGCCGGCATGGCGGTGCCGGCACGGGCGGCGGCGGTCGCTTCCACAAGATGGCCGAGGGCGATGGTCTGGGCGGCGTCGAAACGGTTGAACGGGTCGCTGTCATGGCGGGCCAGAAACAGCAGGTCCGCCGTCGACATGTCGCTTGAGAGCTTCACCGGGGCCGAGAAGCCGCGATTGAGCGAGGGCACTGGGCGGTGCGGCACGTCGCGGAACACGAAGCTCTGGCGCGGCTCGGTGATGAGCAGCACGCCGCGCGCGGCATTGCTGCCATCGTCGGGGGTGAGCGTCATGTCCTGCCCGTCGGGGCCGACGAGGCCAACGGCGAGCGGGATGACCATCGGCAATTTCTCGCTCTGCCCCGGTGTCGGCGGAAGTGTCTGCGCGATATCGAGCCGGTAGCTGCGCGCGGCCTCGTCCCAGCTGCCGCTCACTGTGACCTGCGGCGTGCCGGACTGCGCATACCAGAGCGCGAACTGGGCCAGGTCGACCCCATTGGCATTGGCGAAGCAGGCGAGGAAGTCCTCCACCGTCGCGGCGTCGCCGTCATGCCGATCGAGATAGAGGTCCATGCCGGCGCGAAAACCCTCCTCGCCCAGCAGCGTCTTGAGCATCCGCACCACTTCCGCGCCTTTTTCATACACGGTGGCGGTGTAGAAATTGTTGATCTCGCGGTAGCTGGACGGGCGCACCGGATGCGCCAGAGGGCCGGCATCCTCGGGAAACTGGTGGCCCTTCAGCAGCCGGACATCGCTGATGCGCTTGACCGGGCGCGAGCGCGCATCGGCGGAAAACTCCTGGTCGCGGAAGACGGTGAGGCCTTCCTTCAGGCAGAGCTGGAACCAGTCTCGGCAGGTGATGCGATTGCCGGTCCAGTTGTGGAAATATTCATGGGCGATGATCGCCTCGATATTGGCGTAGTCGGCATCGGTGGCGGTCTGCGGGCTGGCAAGGACATATTTGTCGTTGAAGATGTTCAGCCCCTTGTTCTCCATCGCCCCCATGTTGAAATCCGCGACGGCGACGATGTTGAACACGTCGAGGTCGTATTCGCAGCCGAACACTTCCTCGTCCCAGCGCATGGAGCGCTTCAGCGCGTCCATGGCGTAGCCCGCCCGCTCCGTCTTGCCTAGCTCGACATAGATGCCGAGCTCGACCCGCTTGCCGGTGGCGGTGACAAATTCCTCGGTGATGCGGTCCAGCTTTCCGCCGACCAGCGCGAACAGGTAGCAGGGCTTCGGCCAGGGGTCGTGCCACACGGCGTAGTGGCGGCTGGTGCCCTCCACCGCGCCGCTCTCCACCGGGTTGCCATTGCCGAGCAGCACCGGCGCCTCCGCGCGCTCGGCCTCGATGCGGGTGGTGTAGACGGCGAGCACGTCCGGACGGTCGGGGAAGAAGGTGATGCGCCGGAAGCCTTCGGCCTCGCACTGTGTGCAATAGGTGCTGCTGGAGCGGTAGAGGCCCATCAGCTTCGTATTGGCGGAGGGGTCGACGACCGTCTCTATTTCCAGCGTCAGCGCCCGCTGCGGCGGGGCGAGCAGAGTCAGCGCCGCCGGGGTGACGACATAGGCGGTGCCGTCCAGCGGTTCGCCGTCCAGCGTCAGCGACTTCAGGCTCAGTTCATCGCCGTCGAGCACGATGGGCGATCCCTCGCGCCCTGCCGGGTTCGGCCGCATGGCCAGCGTTGCCACGATGCGCGAGGCGGTGGGGTGCAGGCGCACATCCAGATGCACCGTGTCGACGAGCCAGTCCGGCGGGAGGTAGTCGCCAAGGCGGACGGGCGGGGGCACGGCATCGGACGACATGTTGAACTCCAGAAAACGGCGTGTGTCTCAGGCGGCGTGTGGCTCAGCGGCGTAAGGCCCAACAGGTAAGGGCTTCGGGTCGGTACCGGAAGGCGCGAGGCCGGGATGCGGCCGGCGGGTCAGCGCGTGCGGGTGATCTCCACCCCGGCATCGCGGAAGATGCCGGGAATGGGAGCCGAGGGCTTGTGCAGTTCGACCCGCACCTTCTCGACGCGCGGGAAGCGGGCGAGCACCGTCGCGGCGATGGCCTGGGCGAAGGCTTCGAGAATGTGGAAGCGGTGGCCCGACGAGACCTCGTGGATGACCTCGAACACTTTTTCATAGCCAACTGTCTCGCCGTAATTGTCGTGAGCGGCAGCGTCGCCGGCATCGAGCCACCAGTCGATGTCGACGATGAAGCGTTGGCCGAGCCGCGCCTCCTCCTCAAGCAGGCCGTGCGTGGCGTGCAGTTCGACGCCCCGAAGGAAAACGCGGTCGGACATAAGCGGGGTTCCGGTATTTTTCACGGGGTCAGGCGGCGTCGAGCGCGGCGGCGAGCAGGCCCACCGCCACGGCGGGGGCGCAATCGGCCGCCTGCCGGGAGAGGGCGGGATCGTCGGTCAGTACATCGGCGAGGTCGAGATAGGTCAGGTCGCGCCGCTCGGCGAGCCGGGCCGCCATGAAACGGCCGACGCCGGCGCCAACGAGCATTTCCGGCGGGTTTTCCTGCGCCGACACCACACAATCCAGCGCGCGCCCGATCCGGCCGACCTGTGCCTCGGCGAGATGGCGGGCCAGCGCCTGCGCCTTGGGCAGCAGAGGCGGCGAGAAATCATGCCCGATCATGCGCAGCAGGCGGCGGGCGCTGGCCTCCGCCGTCTTCGGCCCGCCATCGGCGCTCGGGTGCAGGTCGGCGTCCTCGGTGAGAGCGCCGGTGAGGCGGTGAATGTCCGCGCTCGTGGCAAAGTGCTCGGCCATCAAAGGCAGCCACCGCCCCTCGAACGGCGCCTCGCCTGCCAGCGCCATGACCGGGGTGCGGGCGGCGCCGGTATAGACCAGCTCGTTGCTGGCGAGGCGTTCGGCATCGGTGAAGCCGCGCGCCGTCACCCGCCCGCTCTCAAAGGGGATGAGGTCGGTGGTGGTGGAGCCGATGTCGAGCAGAATGCCGCCCGGCAGCAGATGCGAAAGCACGGCGGCGGCGGCGTACCAGTTGGCCGAGGCAATGTGGTCGGCATGCTCGGCGGCGCGTTCGGGCGGCACGAAGCCTTCCGGGCCGGCGAAAAGGGTCAGCGGTGCGCCGGCGAGTTCGCGCATCAGCAGCGCCGCCGTGCCGATCACCCCGCTGCGGCGGTCGGGCCACAGGTCGGCACCCTCGGCGGTCATTGTCACGGCGGAAGGCACGCCAGGCTCGAATTCGGCCCGCAGTTCGCGCAGGGCGCCGGCGAGCGTCTCCTCGCCCTTCCACACCGGGCAGGGGGCGATACGCACGGCCTTTAGCCTGCCATCCTGCCCGAAGGCGGCAAGCTTCACATGGGCGCCGCCGACATCCCAGCCCAAACGGATGATCTTCTTCAAAGCAGAACCTCGACGGGTAGGGCGGGCGGCAGGTGCGGAAGGTCCGGCACCACGCCATCGCGAATGAACTCGGCCATGAAAGCCAGCGGATTGACCGCCAGCGCCCGGCGCAGGCCGGCATAGGAAGTGGTGAGGCGCGGATTGACCTCGATTGCCACAGACCCCTGCACGGTGGCGATATAGTCCACGCCGACCAACCCGTGCAGCCCCGGCAGCGCCGCACTTATGCTCTCGGCAAACGCGCGCAGCGCGTCGTCGACCGGGAAGGCGCCGACGGTAACGCCGGTGAAGCGCAGCGTGCCATTCTCTCGCGCGATATGCTGGCGATTGGCGGTCAGTACATGGGTCCGCCCGCTCTGGCAGAGCAAAGTAAGGCTCGCCGCCTCGCCCTCGATGAAGGGCTGCACGACATGGCCTGCCGGCAAAGGCGGCGTCGGGCGGTGGTCGAGAAGCCGCAGGCCGAACCCGCCGGCGCCGTCATCGGGCTTCACCACGAACGGGCCGTCAGTGCCCTCGGGCAGCGCATCGAGCGCCCCTGTGGGGACCACGTTCACTCCCGCCGCCGCCAGCGCCCGGGCGGTGCGGCTCTTGCTGGCGCACAGGGCGATGGTCTCGGCCTCCGGCGCCACCACGCGGCGGCAATGGGCGCGGAACTCGCGAACCAGCCCTTCGAGAAGGCCCCCGCTCTCCGGCGCGATGGGCCAGCAGCAATCGGCCTCCTGCGCCATCAGCCGCCAGATCGAGCGCGGATCGTCGCCGAGGCGCAGCGCCGTGCTGGTGCCGCGCGGCGGGGCGGGAAAGCGCGCATCATGGGTGGTGATCACCCGCACGCCGGGCAGGTCTTCAAGATCGCCGATCAGCGTGTCGCGCATCAGCGCGCCTTCGGCTATGAGCGAGGCGGGCAGTTCGGCACCGAGGGCGCCGCCCCCCGTGATCGTTTCAACGACAAAAACCAACATCTACCGAAGCGCCAGAGAGGAACGCCGAAAGTGGAACTTATACCCGTGATCGACCTGATGGGAGGTGCGGTGGTCCACGCCCGGCGCGGCGCCCGCGACGCTTATCGCCCGATAGAGACACCGCTGGCGGCAAACGCTGCCCCGCAGGATGTGGCCGAGGGCCTGCTGGCGCTTGGCGCCTTCCGCACGCTCTACATCGCCGATCTCGACGCCATAGCCGGCGGCGGGGGCCATGATGCGGTGCTGGAGGCCCTCGCGGCGCAACATCCCGGGCTCGCCCTGTGGGTCGATGCGGGGGAGGCTTCCCCCGCCCTGCTGTCCCGCCGTGTCGCGCGCGGGCCGGGGCGGCCGGTGATCGGCAGCGAAAGCCTCGCCGATCGCGCGCAGGCGGCGGCGGCGCTGGCCAGCGGGGCGGGGCTGCTCTCGCTCGACTACGGCCCGGAAGGCCCGCGCGGGCCGGCCGAACTGCACGCCGACGCCGCTCTCTGGCCGGAGGCGGTGATCGTGATGACGCTGGCGCGGGTCGGCGCCGGGCAGGGGCCGGACATCGAGCGCCTGTCGCAGATCGTGGCACGGGCGCAGGGCCGGCGGGTCTATGCGGCGGGCGGCGTGCGGGACGTGGGCGACCTTCATCGTCTGGCGGAACGTGGCGTCGCCGGCGTGCTGCTGGCGAGCGCGCTGCATGACGGGCGGCTGTCGCGGGAGGATATCGCGGCGTTCATGGGGTAAGCAGGGCGCTGGCGAACAGCGTCGCTACGGTCAGGTCGGCGCTGGTGCCGGGGTTGAGGCCGCGCGCCTTCAGGCGGGTGTCGAAGGCGTGCAGCGGTGCCCGGCGCATCTCGGCTGGTGCGCGGAAATCGACCGTCGCTGCCACTTGCGCCGCCTCGTCGCGCACCTTTTCGGCCGTTGCCTCGCCGAACTTGCGGGCGATGTGGCTGTCGGCAAAGGTGGCCATGAAGGCGAGATGCACCCCCTCGGTGCGGGCCTCCGCCTCGGCATCGGCAAGTTCCACATAACGGGCGAGGCCGATCTCGAACACGTCGTTGAAGCCGGTGACATATTGGCGGGCAATGCGGTCCCGCTCTGCCGCTTCCGCCATGGCCTCGCGCAGGCCGATGCGGGCGGGCGCCGCCACATCATGGGCCGAATGCCGGCCGAGACCGCCGGGATTGGCGGCGGCGATCGCGCGGAAGGCGGCCTGCGCGTCGGCGATGTCGAGCCTCGCCAGAACCGCGTGGAGGTTCGCCCGCAGCGCGCCGGACTGTTCCGCCGCCGCCGCGAGGGGCGCGCAGAGCAGGATTATGCCGAGATTGGTGTTGAGGCCGGTCGCTTCCAGCGAGGCCGCCACCGCCGTCTCGATCCGCCGCCCGACACTCGCCCCCGGCGCGGTGAGGGCGGGCGCCGCCGCCTGCGCTGCGCGCTCGAAATGCCCGACGTCCATGCCGTGGCCGGCGCTGAAGCGGTGGACATTGCCCGCCTTCAGCGCGTCGAGTTCGGCGTGGCAGGCGGCGCGGAACGCGTCGGCGATGGCGTCGGCGCTCATGCCGGCACGGCCACGCGCCGGGTCGAGGCCATCTGGGTCGCGAGATGACGGGCCAGCGCGGCGGCGATGTCGACCTCGACGGCCTTCTGCAGTCCCTTCCAGGCCGGCATGGAATTGACCTCCAGCACCTGAAGCCGCCCGCTCGCATCCTCGATCAGGTCCACTCCGGCATAATCGGCACCCACCGCCGCCGTGGCGCGGATGGCGAGATCATGGGCGCGGGCATCGAACGGCGCGGCCACGCCGACGGCGCCTTGGTGGATATTGGTGATCCATACCGGCGAGCGGCGCAGCATCGCGCCGGCCACCTGCCCCCCAATGACGAAGACCCGCCAGTCCTGGTAGCTCTCGGCGGCGGGGGCCGCGACGAAATCCTGGAGATAGTACAGGCCGCCGACTTTCTCGGGCTCGGGCAACAGGCTGCGCGGGGCCAGCCGGCGGATGCCGCGCCCCTGCGCGCCGAACAGCGGCTTCAGCACCATGTCGCCCGGCGCGTCGTCCAGCAGCGCCTGCATCGCCGCGCGGTCCTCGCCGACGAAGCTGCGCGGCGTCGGCAGGCCGGCCTGCGCGATGAGAAAGCTGGTCATGGACTTGTCGACGCAGCGCTCCACGGCGCGGGCATCGTTCATCACCTTGACGCCCAGCGCGTCGAGCGCATGCAGCAGGCCGAGCCGGGCGGTGATCTGCTCGGTCGACCCTTTGGCGATGAGGCGCACGAACGCGGCGGCGGGCAGAAGATCGCCGAGGCCCGGCAGAACCAGCCCGTGCGCGGTGCCGCCAATGGCGAAGCCGCAATCATTGAGCGACAGCACGAGGACGTCAAAGCCCTCGCGCTCGATCGCCGTCTTGAGGCGACGGGTGTGCCAATCGGCGTCCTCGGTGAAGATGACGACCGTATCGGACCGTTCCGAACTCATGCGAAGGAGCGCTCCAGAATCTCGTCGTGGAACGCGCCGAAGGTGAAGCTGCGGCCGGTCTCCAGCGCCGTCACGGTGACGCGGGCGGGGCTGAACAGCATTGGGTCCATCGCGTAGAAGTCGCCCTTATAGGCGGTGAAGATCTCCGCGAAGGTGCGGCCATGGTCGCGCGAGGAGGAGCTGGGCAGCCCCTCGGCCAACTCGCGCGCCTCGCTCTCCGGCCCGGTGACGAACAGCTGCACGTCGCCGCCATAGAGCGTGGCGTCATTGGTGCGGCCCATGGCGGCGACGAAATCCGGCGCCGGCGGCGGCAGGGGGGAGGCGCCGATGCCGTCCACCACCCGGTCGAGCGGGAAATGCAACGCATGTGCCTTGTGCAGCGCCACTTCGAGCACGCGGGCGACGATCTGCACCGTGCCGGCGAGGCTCGATGTGGGGGTGAGGATCAGCGTCAGCTTTGCCGGCGCGATGCCGCATTCCTCGGCGATGCGGGCGACCAGCACATCGGGGGGCATGCGGTCGACTTCGAGCACCAGGCAGGCATTGTCGGTGCTGTCGCGGTAGCCAAGTTCCTCGAACAGCGCTTCCTTCGCCCACAGCGCGCGGGCGGGGCCGGAGCCGAGGGCGAAGAAATCGCCTTCCGCCAGGCTCCAGCCGGCATATTGGCTGCCCAGGCAGGCGATGACCGGATCGGCGGTCGTCACCGTCACCATCGTGCCCCAGCGCGGAAAACGGCCGCTGGTGGAAAGGCTTACCGAGCCGAGGCCGCCGAGGCAGATTTCCGCGATACGACGGCCGGCTTCCAGCCCGCCGCGCGCGGCGATGCCGGCATCGACGAGGCGGGCGCCGCAGGGGCTGCGGCTTATGCCGAGCCGCAATGTGGTGGCATTGGCGACGAGGTGGTCGACGAGAGGGGCCGCCAATGCCGCAACGCTCGGCTTCAGCGTGTCCAGAATGAGGTCCGCCATGGGAGATCTACTCCGCAGCTGCTGCGCGGCCGGCAGTGCCCAGCGCGCGCGAAAGGTGATTCATGCGCCGCGCCAGGACGGCGCGGGCTTCGGCAATGTCGCGCCCGGTCGCCCGCACCGTGCAGACGGGTTCGCCCGCCGCGATGCGCGTGCCCGGGGCGGGACGGTCGGCCACCCAGCCGGGCAGCGCGTCCCTCATCACGGTGGCGGCGGGTGCGTAAAATACGCCGGCGGCCCGGGCCTCCACGCCCGCGCCGGGGACAAGGAGCGGGAGGGGCGGCAAACCGCCCGCGCAGGTGTCGAGATGAAGCCGCAGCAGGGGCGGAAGCGGGGGGGCGTCGAAGATGTCCAGCGTCGCGCCCGGCCGGGGATTGACCTCGATGAGGTGCCAGCTCCCTTCATGAAGGATGAGGTCGGCGCTGGCGAGGCCCTTGAGGCCGACGGCGCCGGTGAGCCGGGAGAGTGCCCCGGCAACCTGTTGGACGAGGGTTTCCTCCAACTGGATCGGCCCTGCGCAGCCGCCATAGCGGAAGGGGGCGTCTTCGCCGGGGTCGCACCATTGCTCGGAAAAGGCGAGCAGCCGCGCCGCCCGGCCATTGCCGAGGAACAGCACGGAGACGCTGTGCCCTTCCAGAAACTCCTGCAGATACCAGCCCTCGCCGCGCGGCTCCGCAGCCCTGCGAACATGCCCCCCGCCCGAACCACCGATCCGTTTTTCCAGCGCGTGCATGCCTGCCGGCGCGCGGTCGGTGAAGATCCGGGGGTGCGGGATGTCAAGATCGCCCAGCAGCCGGGCGAAGGCGAAGGGGTCCTTGAGCCGGGCGAGCGCGGCGGCGCCGCTGCCGGCCACGCGGAAAAGCCCGGCCAGCCGGGCGACGAGGCCCGGCGCGTCCTCGAACCCCGTGCCGAGCACGACAGGCGTGTCCGGTCCGACATGGCGGGCGAGTTGTTCCAGGAGGTCGTCGGGATCGAGAGCAAAGCCCTGTTTCCGGCGCAGCCGGACAACGCCATGCGCCAGCGCCCGGGTGTCCTCGTCCGCGAACAGGTCGAAGGCGAGGGCGCGCAGGCCGGCGCGGCGGGCGGATGCCGCCAGCCCACGCGCGGCGATGCCGATGAGGACGACATCGAACCCGTCCTCAGGCCGTGAGGGAGCGCGCGAGGACGAAGGCATCTTCGAATCCGATGGTCATCGCCGAGGGTGCGACGCGCATGCGCTGCAGAAGTTCGTGCTGCACGCGGTATTTGAGATGGCCGATGGTCAGCGCGCCGATGCCGAGCGCGCCATGGGCGAGCGGCGTGCCGTTGGCATGGGCGTCGATGCCGGCAATGCCGGAGGGCGGCACGGCGTTGACGTCGGCGGCGACCTTGAGATGCTTCGCCTCGGCCAGCACGTCGGCGGAGAGAATTTCCACCCCGGCGCGGCCGCAGGCCAGCACCACCTCGGCGTCCGCGACCAGCGCGCGCTTGTCGTCCTCGCTCTTGCCGGTGGCGCTGGCGAGGTCGACGCCGAAGCGCTGCTTGAAGTCGCGGGCCTTGGCCTCCACCGCCTCGATGTCGCGGTGGCTTACCAATGTCACCTGTGCGCCCGCCTGCGCGGCGATCACCCCGGCAATGCCGCCGACCACGCCGGTGGCGCCGAAGACCTGCAGCTTCACGCCCTTCAGTCCCTCGGGACGAGAGGGGCGCAACTTCAGCTCCACTTCCGCCACCATGGCGGCGGCGGTGGTGAAGGAGCCGGCCGGGTCGACGAAGATGGAAATCTCGAAGGGCGGGAACAGCACGCTCTTCGCCTTGTTCGCCATGTCGAGCGCGAGGCCCGCATCCTTGCCGCCGATGAACAGGCCGGTGCGCGGAGCGGCGTCGGGATGGCGCGAGAACATCATGTCCTGCGTCAGGTCGCCGACCTCGTCGAGCGTCACCCCGGAATAGGGGAGGATGGTGGCGTAGCCGGCATCGACCGCCATGTTGACGTCGAACGGGCTGACGTGGCGAAGCGGCGAAATGATGTGGAGAATGGGGGCGATATCCGCCATGGCGTGCGTTCCCTAGGTCAGAATCGGGCCTTGCGGCCTCTCGTGCGGAAGGTGAGGGAGCGACGCGGGCGTTACGCCAAAACCGTCGCTAGCACTGCTCGACGCAGGCAAGCCATTCGATCCGCGCACCGGCATTGCTGCCGCGCGCACAGTCGAAAGCTAGAGCGGGCCGGTCGCCGAAGCGGATCCGGGCCTCACTGAGAAGCTGGTCGGCCTCTTCGGGGCTGCCGACAATGGCGAACCCCGTGGGACCCCATGAACTCTGGCCGAGACCGCGCAGGCCGCGCGCCTCCAGCCAGTCCATCACCTCGGCGACGGATGAGCTTGTATAGCGGCCCCCTTGGGCGCTCGCATAGTGCTCTCCGAGAAGTCGCTGCATTTCGCCCACCGCAGCGGCGAAGTAGTCCACATCGCCCTCGGCCAGCGCCGGCAGCGCCACCATGACGGCGAGCCGGGACATGTGGCCGGCGAGAGTGTCGGCGAAAGGCGGCAGGCCCTCCATCGCCTTCACCTCTTCCGGGCCACTAAGTCCCTGATGGCCGTGGTCATATACCAGCAGCAGGCGCCAGTTCTCGGGAAACGGCAGGCGGGAGAGAATGGGGGGAGGGGCCTGCGACCCCCGCTTCTTGCCGCCGTCGAGGATCACCCCGCCCTCGGTGAAGGCGCCGATGCCGATGGCGGAGCGCGCCCCGCGACCCAAGGCCGCGCCGACCTCGCGCGGGGTGAGATCGAGCCCGTTGACGAGGCAGAGGCCCGTCGCCACGGCGAGGCTGAGCTGGGTGCCGGAGCCGAGGCCGGAATGGGGTGGGAGCGCCGCCTCGACCGTCACCTCCACATCTGTGTCGAGCCCGAAGCGGAGAGCCGCCTTTTCCACCGCCGCCAGGGCGCGGTCGGCGTCCGGCCCGCTGGCGCTGAGCTGATGGGCACGGCGCAGGCGCACCACGGTGGACGGCCGGTCCAGCGCGATGCCGAGGCTGCCGAAATGCCGGCCGAGCGTGCCGGCAAGATCGAGGAATCCGAGATGCAGTCGTCCCGGCGCGGTGATGCGTATCACCGCCCTGTCCCGCTCGTCCTTCGCCGTGCGCAATTGACGTGTTGTGGTGTTCACCAGCGTTTCCTCGAAGGCCATGGTAAGGCCCGGAAGGCGTCCGGGACAAGCCGGCTGATGATTTACGGGTTTGCCGGATGCGGCGCGGGCGTGCTACCGAATCAGTAAATGACGCCCGCATCAGAACGGGCAGATGCCGCCAGGAGGACGCCAGGAAATGGCGCTGGACCCGAAAAAAACCTTCACCGACAATGAGGTGGAGGAACGCCTCGCCGTCGATCTGCCGCAGTGGAAGCTGCAGGACGGGTGGATTCGGCGCACCTATCGCACCTCAAGCTGGAAGGGAACGCTGATGGTGATCAACACCGTCGGCCATCTGGCGGAGGCGGCGTGGCATCATCCGGATCTCACCGCCTCCTATGCCTGGGTCGAGGTGCGACTGATGTCGCATGACGCCAAGGGCATTACCGAGCGGGACTTTCAGCTGGCCAAGAAAATCGAAGAGGTCGTCGGCTGGCAGCCGGGGACCGAGCCCGAGACCGCGCTGGAAGGTACGCCGCGCGGCGACCTGCGGTTTTCCTATATCAAATACGACTGACGTGTCAGGTAGTTAGCGATGGCCGAGGTTCAGACGATCCATGATGTGGCCTGCGGCTTCTGCGGGCTCGGCTGCGGCGACCTGACGGTCGAGGTGGAGGGTCGCGACGTCCGTGCGAAGGGTTCGCTGTGCCCTGAGGCGGCCCGGCTGCTGCGGCGGTTGGATACGCCGGACCCGATGGCGCGCGTGGCCGGTGAGGTTGCCAGTCCAGCGGATGCGGCGCGCGCGGCCCACCAGATACTGGCGGCCGCCCGCGCGCCGCTGATCGGCGGGCTCGGCGTCGACATGGCCGGCGCCGGCGCCGCCGTCGACCTCGCCATCCGCTTCGGCGGCGTGCTCGACCATTACGCCTCGGACGGGCTTTTTCGGAACTACGCCGCGGTCCAGCGCACGGGTTGGCTCTCGACCACGCTGGCGGAGGTGCGCAACCGCTGCGACGTGCTGCTCGTCGTCGGCGACGATCCCACCGCGACCTGGGGCCGGCTGTTCGAGCGGCTTTATCCCGTCACGCCGCTTTTCGCCGACCAGGGCCGCACCGTGGTTTTCCTCGGCGGCGCGCCGGGTGACAAGGCGAAGGGCCAGCTTGCCGGCGCGGCGGAAGTGATCCATCACGCCACACCTGATCCTGTGGCGGTGCTGGAGGCGCTGGGCAGCCTGATCGCCGGTCGCCGGCCGCCGGGCGAGAATTTTGGCGGGATCGGCGCGGACACGCTGGCGGGCCTCGCCGAAGACCTGCGCAACGCCCATTACGCGGTCGTCACCTGGAACGCGGCGGACCTTGCCGATGGCGACCTTGTCGCCGAGCGGGCGACCGCGCTGGTCGACACGCTGAACGTCACCACGCGGGCCGGCGTCTTTCCGCTCGGCGGGCGCGACAACATCATCGGCGTCAACCAGCTGATGCTGTGGCGCCTGGGCTATCCCCTGCGCACCGCCGTGCAGGGGCAGGCAAGCAGCCATGACGGCACGCTCTACGCCACGCAGGCGGCGCTGGGCGACGCCGATGTGCTGGTATGGGTCTCCGCCTTCCGGCCGGAGCCGCCGCCGGCGTTCGGGGGCAAGATCATCGCCCTTGCCCATCCCGATACAGTCTTCGACAAGGAACCTGATGTTCTGATCCCTGTGGGCACCCCCGGCGTCGATCACGCCGGCACGGTGTTCCGCATGGACTCCATCGTAAGCCTGCCGCTCGGCGCCTTGCGCGTCGCGACGCTTCCCAGCGTCGCCGAGGCTGTGCGTCGCATAGCGGAGGGGTAAATGAGACTGCGGCTGAAGGGCGGGCGTGTGCTCGACCCTGCCCATGGCGAGAACGGTGTCGCCAGCGGCACCGTGCGCGACATCGAGATCGAGGATGGGCGCGTCGTCGCCACCACCGATCTGACGGCCGATGCCGAATATGACCTTGGCGGCGCTGTCGTCATGGCCGGCGGCATCGACCTGCACAGCCACATCGCCGGCGGCAAGATGAACCTCGCCCGCCTGCTGATGCAGGAGGACCGGCGGGCCTTCCCTGAAATGCCGGGCAATTTCTGCGGCTGCGGCGGTGGGCGGGCGGTGCCCACAGCGCACGCCACCGGCTGCCGCTACGCGGAGCTTGGCTACACCACGGTGTTCGAGCCGGCCATGGTCGGCGCTAATGCGCGCGGCGCGCATCTGGAAATGGCGGACATTCCCAATCTCGACACCGGCGCCTATCTGGTGCTGGGAAATGACGATTATTTCCAGCGCCTGCTGGCGGCCGGCGCCGGGCAAGAACAGGTCAACGCCTATGTCGGCTGGATGATCGAGGCGACGCAGGCCTTCGCCATCAAGATCGTCAATCCCGGCGGCATCAACGCCTTCAAGTTCAACGCCCGCAAGATGGACCTCGACGAGGCCAATCCGCATTATGGCGTGACCCCGCGCAAGGTGCTGACCACGCTGATCCGCGCGGTTACCGAATTGGGCATTCCGCACCCGATCCACCTGCATGGCTGCAATCTCGGCGTGCCGGGCAATGACGACACGACACTCGCCACCATCCTCGCCGCCGAGGGGCGGCGGCTGCACCTGACACACCTGCAGTTCCACTCCTACGGCACTGAGGGCGACAAGCGCTTTTCCTCCTCCGCGGCGCGGATCGCGGAAATGGTCAACGCCAACCCGAACATCTCGGTCGATGTCGGGCAGGTGATGTTCGGCCAGACCGTCACCGCCTCGGCCGACTACATGTCGCAATACCGCAATCGCGGACTTGCCAGCCCGAAGAAATCCATCGGCATGGATATCGAGCTCGACGCCGCCTGCGGCGTGGTGCCGTTCGAGTACACGGACAAGTCCTTCGTCAACGCGCTGCAATGGGCGATCGGGCTGGAGCTGTTCCTTCTGGTCGAGGACCCATGGCGGATTTTCCTCACAACCGATCATCCCAATGGCGGTCCGTTCACCACCTATCCGCACCTCATCCGCCTGCTGATGGACCGCGATTTCCGCAACGCCCAGCTCGCCACGCTGAACAAGGCGGCGCAGGCGCACACATTGCTGGCGCAGATCACCCGCGAATATTCGCTGGAGGAGGTCGCCATCCTCACCCGCGCGGCCCCCGCCCGCATTCTCGGCCTCACGGACAAGGGCCATCTCGGCCCCGGCGCGGTGGCCGACATCGCCGTGCATGTGGAAGACGCCGACCGCGAGGCGATGTTCTCGACCACGCACATGGTGTTCAAGAACGGACGGCTGATCGTCAAGGACGGCGTGGTGGTGGAACTGGCGCAGGGCACTACCCATGTGGCGCGGCCCGAATTCGACCGCGCGGTCGACAAGGACATGCAGCTTTGGTTCGACGAATCTGTCGGGCTGAAGTCGAAGCATTTCCGCATCGCCGATGGCGAGCTGAGGGGGGGCGCCGGGCCGACCATCCTGAAATGCGAAGGGGTGGCGTCGTGATGGGTGTGGTTCTCAATCAACATCCTTCGAGGCCCGGCTTTGCCGGGCACCTCAGGATGACGGCCGACTTTAAGAACAACGTCATCCTGAGGTGCGCGCACAGCGAGCCTCGGAGGATGATCGTGGGAGCCGCCCGATGATCCTCAATGGCGTCGAGATCCGCGACACGTTCGCGGAGGCCTTTCCGATGGTAGGCACACGGCTCATCGTCACCGCCGACACGCCGGAATGGGCGCTGATCGCCGGCCGCACCACGACCGGCTTTGCCACCTCGGTGATCGGCTGCGGCTGCGAGGCGGGCATCGAGCGCACGCTGGCGCCGGAGGAGACGCCGGATGGGCGCCCGGGCGTTTCCCTGCTGATCTTCGCGATGGATTTTGGCTCGCTGAAGAAAGTGGTGCCGCTGCGCCTCGGCCAGTGCGTGCTCACCTGCCCGACCACCGCCTGCTATGCCGGCATCGACACAGGCAAGCGCGTCCCGCTGGCCAAGACCATCCGCTATTTCGCCGACGGGCACCAGATTTCCAAGAAGATCGGCGACAAGAGGTTCTGGCGCCTGCCGGTTATGGAAGGCGAGTTCGTCTGTGACGAGGACACCGGCTCGGTCGATGGCGTCGGCGGCGGCAATTTCCTCATCCTCGCCCGTTCGCGCGGGCAGGCACTGAAGGCCGCCGAGGCGGCGGTGGCGGCGATGGTTCAGGTGCCCGGCATCATTCTGCCCTTCCCCGGCGGGGTGGTGCGCTCGGGCTCCAAGGTCGGCTCGAAATACAAGGGCCTGTTCGCTTCCACCAACGACGCCTATTGCCCGACATTGCGCGGCACCGTGCCGAGCCAGCTTCCCGAAGAGGTGGGCTCGGTACTGGAAATCGTCATCGACGGGGTGAGCTTCGAGGCGGTGGCGCAGGCCACAAAGGTCGGCATCACGGCGGTCTGCGCGATCGGGGCGGAGGGTGGCGTGGTGGCGATCGACGCCGGCAATTATGGCGGCAATCTCGGCCCCTTCCACTTCAAGCTGCGCGAGATCATGCAGGACGGCGCGGGAGAGACGGCATGACCGGGGTTTCCCTCAAGCCGCGCGCGCCCTTCGAGGCGCGGGTCGATCTCTCCAACCTGACGCCTGAAGTCACCGGCCCGCTCTCGTTGCGGGAACTGGAGCACCGCGAGGTCCCCTGCGGCGGGCGCAGCCTGAAACTGGCCGAGCTGTTCTTCGTCGAAGGCGCGCCCGACGGCGTGCTGCTGGTCGAGATCGGCGATGTCAGGCTCGACGGCGTCGGCGCCGGCATGTCGAAGGGCGAACTCATCGTCGACGGCACGGTCGGCGCTTTCGCCGGGCGCGGCATGAGCGGCGGAATGCTGCGCATTGGCGGCGATGCCGGCGATTTCCTTGGAGCCGAGATGTCCGGCGGGCGGATCGAACTCGCCGGGAATGCGGGCGCGCAGGCCGGCGCGGCCGGCTCGGGGTCGCGGCGCGGTCTGTCAGGCGGCGTCCTGCGCATTGGCGGGCATGCCGGCCCGCGTGCGGCGGAGCGCCAGCGCGGCGGGCTCATTACCATTGCCGGCGATGCCGGCGAGGGCCTCGCCACCGGCATGATCGCCGGCACGGTCAGCGTCGGCGGCGCCATCGGCCCGCTGGCCGGACGCGGCATGAAGCGCGGCACAATTTTCGTGATGACGGTCCCGGAACTGCCGGCGGGCTTCATCGACACCGGCACGCATGAGCTGGTGATGCTGCCGCTCCTCGCCCGCCGGGTGCCGGAGCTTTCCGCCATGCTAGGCGGCTGGACCCATGCCCGCCGGATCGTCGGCGACACGCTGATGGGCGGGCAGGGGGAAGTTCTGGCGGGGGCGTAGGGGCCGGCGTCGGTCGTCATCCCGGACGGCCCAGAGGGCCGATCCGGGATCGCGTTTCGTGACGGATGGCGATCCCGGCTCTCGTTGCGCTCGACCGGTATGACCTTGCCGGCCTTACAGCAGCGTGCCGTTGAGGATCACCATGGCGACGGTGAAGTAGATCACCAGTCCCGTCACGTCGACAAAGGTAGCCACGAATGGCGCGGAGGCGCTGGCGGGGTCGACGCCGGCGCGGCGCAGCACGAAGGGCAGCATCGAGCCGATCAGCGAGCCGAAGGTGACGATGGCGACCAGCGCTGCGCCCACGGTGGCGGCCACCAGCATCCAGTACTCGCCATAATCATGGAAGCCGGCGAGTTGCCAGACGGTGATGCGGGTCATGCCCAGGGCGGCGAGGATCGAGCCGAGCACGAGGCCCGAAGGCAGCTCGCGCAACGCCACCCGCCACCAGTCCTTGAGCTTGATCTCGCCCAGCGCCAGCGCGCGGATGATGAGCGAGGTCGCCTGCGAGCCGGAATTGCCGCCCGAGCTCATGATCAGCGGAATGAACAGGGTGAGCACGATGGCGCTCTCCAGCTCGTCCTCGAAATGCTGCATGGCGTTGGCGGTCAGCATCTCGCCGAGGAACAGGATGGAGAGCCAGCCGCCGCGCTTCTTCAGCATGCTGAAGAAGCCGATTTCCATATAGGGCTCGTCCAGCGCTTCCATGCCGCCGAATTTCTGTGCGTCCTCGGTGCCTTCCTCGATGATCGCGTCGATCATGTCGTCGACGGTGACGATGCCGAGCACATGCGCGTTCTCGTCCACCACGGGCACCGCCAACAGGTCGTATTTGGTGATCAGCCGCGCCACATCCTCGCGGTCCATCAGCGGGTCGGCGGTGATGGGGTCGTGCCGGGGCGCCACGTCGAGGATCGGCTGCTCGGGCTCGCCGGTGATGAGGCGGCGCAGCGTCACGGCCTTCAGCAGCTTCTGGCTGAGCGGGTCCAGCACATAGATGGCGTAGATGGTTTCGCGCGTACGCTCCGTCTCGCGGATATGGCGCAGCGTCTCGCCCACCGTCCAGCTGGAGGGGACGGTGACGAACTCGGTGGTCATCAGGCCGCCGGCGCTGTGCTCGGGCCAGGCCAGAAGCCGGCCCAGTTCCGCCTGCGTCTCCGGTGCCAGCCGCGCGAACAGGTGCGAGCGGGCGGGCTCGTCCATCCAGCGGAACAGGTCCGCCGCGCGGTCGGCCGACATGTCGGAGACGAGGCGCACCGCTTCCTCCACCGGCAGCGCCTCGATCAGCTCGCTGGTGAGGTCGACATCCGGGCCGTCGAGAATCTCGACCTGCTGCTCGCGCGGCAGGCTGGCGAGCACGGCGGAGGCGGTCTTCGGCTCCTGCTCGTCGAGGGCTTCGGCAATGTCGGCAGGGTGCTCTTCGGCGAGTTCGGCCGCGAGAGCTGCGGCATCCACGAACACATCGTCGCGGCGGTCTTCCGTCCGTTCGTCCATTTCGGCTCTCTTTCCGCTGGCCGGCCCTTGGCAGGCGGCGCGGGGAGCCGAAGCCGGGTCAGCCCCGGAGCCGGTTCACAGCGCCGACCACTGCGGGCCGGACAATCGACTGGTACTGTCGCTGGGCATGGTTAGGGCAATCCAATTGCGGCGCAGTGACACGCGGCGGCGGGGGAATGAACCTGCAAGGTGGTAAAGTCATGGCGGGCCGTGTTTGCCGCAGCACGGAAGAGAAGGCCGACCGGCCCGTTCCCACCATTCTGCTCCAACCGTTATGATGGCGGGCGGAGGCGACGCTAATGGTCGCTCGGCTCGCGCAGGCGTGCGTGGACCTGGCCGAGACGGAGCGGGTCGAGCGTGCCAGTGCGCCCGCCTTCGCAGAGCGCGCCACGAAAGCCGAGATAATCCGCCCCTACGCCCACCAGCAGCGGGATGTCCTCCAGCCGAAGCGAGCCGGCGAGCCCGGTGATGAGCCCGTGCCGGCGGGCCTCGGCGACGAACTGGCCGAGGGTGAGCGGGTCAAGGTGCGCAGTTAGCGAGCCGGCTTTCTTGTCGGCGGTGTCGATCATCACCCCGGCAAAACCGGCGCGGCCGAGCGCGGCCAGAATACCGAAATCGGGTGCTTCATCAGCAAAAAGCACGCCGATCAGTCGGGTCCGGCTGGCGAGCGGGGCCAGCGCCTCGATGCACTCATTGGTGTGCTGGGAGGCGGAAAGGCCGATCTTGACGAGGGGCACGCCGGTCCGGGCGACGCGCTCGGCGGCCGCGCGCACGAGCGCCGGCACCATCGGCTGGTCGCCAATGGTCGCGCTCAGCGCCGGGCGCCCCTGTTCGCCCAGTTGCTCGCCCCAGGAGGTCCAGAGCATGACAGCGGCTGTCAGCGAATCCGTGCTCCAGGCGCCGAGAGCGCCGAAGGAGGGCTGCTTGAGATCGACGATATCGGCGCCGCCAGCCCGCGCCAGTTCCATCTCGTGGAGATCGGTGACGCTGGCGAGCAGGCCGGGCGGGGTCTGTTTCATGAGGCGCGCCGGCTGCGGTGCTCGGCGACGGCGTCCAGCACCCAGCCCCACGCTTCCAGCTCGGCCGGCCCGGCGGTCTTTTCCACCGCGATGGCGAGATAGGCCATTTCCTGATCCACCTTCTCATCCGGCAGCAGGCCGAGCCGGCTGACCAGCACGGCGGCTTCCAGCACCGCCGCCTTGGCGCGGTTCATCCCCTCGAAACGGTTATGGCCTTCGGAATGATAGGTCTTGCAGAAGAATTTCGGCCGCTGCGGGTCGTCCTCCACCCGCTCGACGGTCATCTCGTCATGGGAGAGCGCATCGGCGAGGCGCGGGCAGTCGAGATAGGTCGCCTTCTTCACATCCACATTGTAGCGGCGGCCGACCACGCAGCTGGCGAAGATGCGGATATCGTCGGTGAAGTTGACCACGGCAATGCTGGTGCGCAGGAGATTTTCCAGCGTGCGCGAGGGCCGGAAGGGCTGGAGCAGATAGCCGCCCTCGATCACCGTCGCGCCCATGGGGGCGATGTGCGGCTCACCTTCGAGCGAGCGGGTGGTGACGATGGCTTCACGAATCACGGCGTTTCTCCGGCTTTCGCCCTGGCTTCTGTTTTGGCAGCGGATTTGGCCTGCAAGGTCGTGCCGGCCTCCTTGAATGTCAAACGGTGGGCTTCCTCGGGGCTGCCGGCGATCTCGCCCGCCGCGCCCCATTTCAGCCCCTCGTCCTGCGCGTAGCGCTTGCCGAGCTTGAAGGCGATTTCGGCGCGGGCGGCTTCCACGCCGAGATAGAAGGCGTGGGCGCCATCGCCCTCCACGCCGAGATGGGGAAACAGCGCGAAGGGCTCGGTTGCCACATGGTGGCCGTCGCGATTGTAGATGTGGATGCCGGCCTGCGTGACGTCGATGCGGAAATTGCGGTCGCGCACCTTGGCCGCCAATCCGGCGATTTCCTCCGGCGTGGCGGCATAGGGCTTGCGGTCGCGCAGAGCCATCAGCCCGCCGCCGAAGCCCTGCGGCAATGCGCCCGCCTGCCGGGCGGCGTAATATTCGCGCCGCGCGCGGTCGAATTCGCGCACCGCCGTGCGGCAATGCGGGCTCACCTGCACCGCCAGCACCGCCTGGATGTGCAGTTCCGAAATCATGCCCATGAGGATGGCGTTTATGCCCGTCGTGTCGGCGTCCGTCAGCTCGGTGACATTGCCGATGCCCATGAGGATGGGGATATCGGCGTAGCGCCGGCGCAGCTCGGCATAGCGCACCACCGAGGCGGTGTAGCCATAGTGGATAGGGTCGAGGATAGGGTCGGCATAGAAGGGCTGGCCGGAGGCAAGGCAGGCCTCCACGGCGCGGCAGAGGGAATCGAGGTCGCCCTGCATCGCCGGCACGAGGATCGGCACCGCCGGGCCTTCCTTCGCCACGTCGAGGCTGGTCTCGTTGAGGCTGAGCAGATAATCGGCGCCGGCGCGGGTGGCACGGGTCAGCTCGGCGAGGTCGAAACTGTCGACGCTCACCTTCAACCCCTGTTCGTGCAGTGCGGCGATGGCCTCTTCCAGATGCGGGAAAGGCGTGTCCGGCAGGCAGCCGAGGTCGATGACGTCGGCGCCCTCGCCCTTGAGGAACAGCGCGCGGGCCACCAGCGCGTCGACATCCAGAACGGTGGCATCGACGATTTCGGCAAAGATGGTGACGTCGTGTCGGGAGAGGTCGGTGGCCCGGCGCTTCTGGCCGAAATAATCCGGCAGGTCCGCCACTTCGTCGGGACCCCGGGCGAAGGGCACGCCGAAGAAACGCTCCAGCCGGTCGAGATCGCCCCGGAAACGGCCGGGCATCAGCACGCGGTCGGTGCCCTCCGGCAGCTTCAGCCGGCGCTCGACGATCTCAGCCGTCATCAGCGCCGCGACCTTGACGCCGACACTGACGACGACAGGATCGAGCGTCGCGTCTGTGATCTCGCCGGCTATCTTCGTCAGGCGCGGCTCGGCCAGCGAGCCGGTGATGAGGGCGACCTTCTCCGGCTTGGCCGAGGGCGAGGCCGGGGAGACGGGGGCGCGCTCGTCCGCCATCTCAGGAGGCGGCCTTGTCCGCGAGGTGAAGCCGGCGGGCGGCAATGGCGGCTTCCAGATCGCCGATGGATTCGACCACGACCGTGTCGTCGAATTCCTTCAGCTTGGCGGTGTTCTCAAGGTCGATGCGGCGCGGATAGACCGAGACCGGCCCCTTCGGCGCCATGGTGATCATTTCAGGCGCGGTGTCGCAGGCGAAGACAATGGCGTGCACCCGGCATTTGCCGGCCTGCGCGAAGCAGTTCGTCACCAGCGTGTCGGAAATGCCGAACACCGCTTTCGCCACCGTGTTGGAGGAGGCGGGCGAGACCACCAGCGTGTGGTACAGCCCCTCATAGAACCGCCCGACGGGGGCGGAACTGGCCGTCGTCTCCCTGAAGATGCGGGTGTCCTTCGGCAGGTCCTGCTTGTACATGCGCAGCACCTCGTCCGCCGCCTTCGAGACGAACAGGTCCACCGCGTCGAGCGCCTTGATGAGCGCGATCGACTCGGTGAAGAAGTGCCCCGAGCCGGTGAGCGCCCACGCCCAGCGCGGGTAGGTTCCCTTGGTCGCGCTCATGCCGCGATGTCCTTCTGCGCAGAGGCGGCGAGCACCGCCGCAGCCGTGGTCATGTCGACCGGGCCGGCAAGGCGCGCGGCGAAGGCGGGAAAAAGCGGGTCGACAAGGCCGGCGGCCGCCCAGTCGGCGGGGAAACTGCCGGGGACGGTGGCGGTTGATTTGACCAGCGTCAGCCGTGTGGCGCCGAGTTTTTCCGCCACCCAGGCGGAAAGGCTGTCCGAGGTGAGGTCCCAGCTTTCCGGCAGATCATTGGCCGCCAGCGCCATGCGGGCGGGCAGCCAGAGCGCGGCGCGGCCACGCGCATGCGCCGCAGCCACTGTCTCCGGCGTGTCGGCGAGGGCGAGAGTGGGAGCGAGATCGGCAAAAGCGTGGGCGGTCTGTTCCATGGCGAGGATCGCCATGCGGTGGCAGGCGGCGTCGGAGAGCGCGAGGCGCGGTTGCAGCGCCCGCACGGCATCCGCCAGCGGCCCACCGCCGGCCACGAGGAGCAGCGGCGCCCCGCGCCGCGCCAGCGCGCCCAGCAGGGTCTTCAGCGCGGGATCACCAACAAGGCTGCCGCCGAGCTTGACGATCTCGGGAGGGGGCGAGTGAGACAGGTCCGGCATCGTTCAGCTTCCGTTCCGGCCGAGGCGGAGCTCGTATCGATCAGGCGCGTCGGCCGCATCGATTCCGTCTCCAGGCCATAGATCGTGCCGCGCGGTCGTCGCAATACCAGTAAAAGGCCGGCGCGTCCAAAGTGGGAGCCGACAGAAAAAAGGCCCGAAGAGTTGCTTCGGGCCTTAATGAGTTGACGATCAATCAGACGGCTTCCCGCCTGTAGAAGTGCGCTTGAGAATGCGCTTGGAGGCGACGAATGTCGAGGCTTGATTCGCCGCTCACGCGAGCTTTACCGGCCACAGGCAAGAGCGTGCAGCGCGATGCCGCTGGTGGTCGCGACATTGAGCGAATCGAACCCGGCGCTCATCGGTATGCGAACCGTGCGGGTGCGCGCGAGGATGGTCTCTGGCAAGCCGGGCCCCTCGGCGCCGAGCAGTAGGGCGGTGCGGCGGGCGGGCTTCACCTCGCCCAGCACCGTTGCCCCGGCCGGGCTCAGCGCCAGAAGCTCGAAGCCGGCGGCGGTCAGCAGGTCCAGCAGCGCCGGCGCCGAACCCTCGCGGGCGAAGGGCACGATGAGGCTGCCGCCGACCGAGACGCGGATCGCCTTGCGGTAGAGCGGGTCGCAGGAGGCGAAGTCGAACAGCGCCGCATCGGCGCCGAAGGCGGCGGCGTTCCGCATGATGCCGCCAACATTGTCGTGATTGGCGATGCCGAGCGGCACCACCACCAATGCCGACTCCGGCAGGGCGGCGATCAGCTCCGCCATCGAGGGCAGGGCGCCGCGCAGCCCGACGCCAAGCAGGCCGCGATGGATGTGGAAGCCGGTAATGCCGTCGAGAATCGACTGGCTGGCGGTGTAGATCGGCAGGTCGTCCGGCGCCCCCGCCAGCAGGGGCCCGAGCGCCTCGATGCGGCTTTCCGACAGCAGCAGCGATTCCAGCGCGAAGCGGTTGCGCGTTGAGAGCGCGACATCCAGCACCGTGCGCCCCTCAACGATGAAGCGCCCGCCGCGCCCGACCAGATCGCGCTCCTTTATGACGCGATAGGCGTCGATGCGGGGGTCGTCGGGGGAGGTGAGGGGGATGAGGCGGGGCATGGGGGAGTTGTGTCTCGGGCAGCCCGTTCAACGGAAAGCGTCAGAGGGGGTGCGTATGTGCAGGCCGCTGCAGCACCCCACTCACCCGCCCATTTCCTCGCGCATCATCTCCAGCTTCAGCCACTCTTCCTCGGCCTTGGCGAGTTCCGTCTGGGCCTTGGTCAGTTCGGCGGTGGCCTTCTGGAAACCGGCGGGGTCGCGTGTGTAGAAATTGGGCGTGTGCAGCGTGTTGTTGAGCCGCTTGATGTCCGATTCCATCTGCGCGATGCGCTTGGGCAATTGCTCCAGCGCGTGCTTCTCCTTGAAGGAGAATTTACGCTTCGAGGCTGCCGCCGGCGCGGCTGCCGCCGATTTGGCAGAGGCGGGCTTGGCCGAAGCCGGCGCCGCTGCCGCCGCCGCACGCATTTTCACGCCATGGCCGCGCTGCGCCACCATGTCGGAATAGCCGCCGGCATAGACTTCCCAATTGCCGTCGCCTTCATAGGCGATGGTGGCGGTGACGGTGCGGTCGAGGAAGTCGCGGTCATGGCTGACCAGCAGCACGGTGCCGGCATAGTCGTCGATCATCTCTTCCAGCAGGTCGAGCGTTTCCAGGTCGAGGTCGTTGGTCGGCTCGTCCAGCACCATGAGGTTCGACGCCTGCGCCAGCGCACAGGCCAGCAGCAACCGCCCGCGCTCGCCGCCGGAAAGGCGCGAGACGGCGGTGCCGGCCTGTTCCGGGGTGAACAGGAAGTCCTTCATGTAGCCGATGACGTGGCGCGGATTGCCGCCGACGAACACCTGGTCGCCGCGCCCATCGGTCAGCGTCTCACGCACCGAGCGGTTGGGGTCGAGCGCGGCGCGGCGCTGGTCCAGCGTCGCCATCTCGATATTGGTGCCCATCTTGGCCTTGCCGGTGTCGGGGGCCAGATCGCCGGTCAGCATCCTGAGCAGCGTGGTCTTGCCCGCGCCGTTCGGCCCGACAATGCCGATGCGGTCGCCGCGCTGAATGCGGATGGAGAGGTCGCGCACGATGACGCGGTCCCCATAGGTCTTGGAGATGTGCTCGGCTTCCATCACCAGCTTGCCGGAGACTTCCGCCTCGGTGGCCGCCATGGTGACGGTGCCCAAGGCGCCGCGATGATCGCGGAACTGGGCGCGCAGGGCGGCCAGTTCGCCGACGCGGCGCACGTTTCGTTTACGTCTCGCGGTGACGCCGTAGCGCATCCAGTGCTCTTCCGCGACGATCTTGCGGGCGAGCTTCTGCTGGTCGCGCTCTTCCTCTTCCAGCACCTGGTCGCGCCATTCCTCGAAGAAGCCGAAACCGCGCTCCATGCGCTTGGTGCGGCCGCGGTCGAGCCAGACCGTGGCGCGGGTCAGATCCTGCAGGAAGCGGCGGTCATGGCTGATGAGCACGAGCGCGGAGCGCAGCGAGGCGATTTCGGCCTCCAGCCATTCGATGGCGGGCAGGTCGAGATGGTTGGTCGGCTCGTCGAGCAGCAGGATGTCGGGCTCGGGCGCCAGCACGCGGGCGAGCGCGGCGCGGCGCGCCTCGCCGCCGGAGAGGGTGGCGGGGTTTTCCTCGCCGGTGAGGCCAAGCTCGCTCAGCAGATATTGCGCGCGATATTCCTGATCGCCCGGCCCCATGCCCGCCTCGACATAGGCCAGCGTGGTGGCGAAGCCCGTGAGGTCCGGTTCCTGCGGCAGATAGCGCACCGTGGCGCCGGGCTGCACGAAGCGCGCCCCGCTATCGGCCGAGACCAGCCCGGCGGCGATTTTCAGCAGGGTCGACTTGCCCGAGCCGTTGCGGCCGACAAGGCCGACGCGCTCGCCGGCGGAGACGGAAAGCTCCGCCCCCTCCATCAGCGGCGTGCCGCCAAAGGTGAGTTTGGTATCTTGAAGCAGAAGAAGAGGAGGGGCCATGGCGCCGGGATAGGGGGAAAGCCGCGCCGGGGCAAGGGGCGGGGCGACATTGGAGCCATGTCCGCGACGAGCGTGGTGCGGGGCCGAGGCAGCCAGTCCTTGCCAAGGCGTGGCGATGCTGTACATAAATCATGTACAGGAGCCAGGAGGCACGTTCATGAGCGCAAGGATCGTCCCGGCCGCGCAGTTCAAGGCCGAATGCCTGCGCCTGATCGATGAGATGAATGAAACCGGCGAACCCGTGACAATTACCCGCCGGGGGAAGCCGGTGGCGGTGCTGAGCCCCTTCCAGCCCTCGCCGGCGCGCGCGCTGATCGGCGCCTCTCGCGGGGTCGTCACCCGCTATGACGAGCCGTTCGAGCCGGCGGCGGATGCGGGCGACTGGGCCGCCATGTCGTGATCGTCCTCGATACGCATGTGCTGATCTGGGCTCTGGACGACGACGCGCGCCTCGGCGTGCAGGCGCGCGCCGCGATCGAGCAGGCGAGCGAGGCCGGGAGCGTGTTCGTTTCCGCCATCACGCCGTGGGAGATCGCGTTATTGGTGCACAAAGGCCGGCTGGCGCTGGCCGACGATGTTGGAGCGTGGCTGGAAACCGTGCTGGCCCTGCCTGCGCTGCGCCTGGCGGCGCTTGAGCCGGCGATTGCCGTGGACAGCGTGCGCCTGCCCGGCACGCTGCATGCCGACCCGGCGGACCGGATCATCATCGCGACGGCGCGGCATCTGGGCTCGCCGCTGCTCACCGCCGATCGCGCCATTCTCGACTATGGTGACGCCGGCCACGTCCGTGTCATCGACGCCTCCCGCTAGTTTCAGGATCGCTCATGTCCGCCCTCTCCCCCCTGCTCGCCGCCATCGCCCAGCGCATCGGCGCGGCGCATGTCTTCACCGATCCGGCCGACATGGCGCCGTATCTGCACGAGGAGCGCGGGCTTTACCGGGGCGAGGCGCCCGCCGTGCTGCGGCCGGGCTCGACCGAGGAGGTGGCGTTCATTGTCGCAGCCTGCGCACAGGCGGGCGTGGCGGTGGTGCCGCAGGGCGGCAATACCGGGCTGGTGGGCGGGCAGATGCCGTTCGGGCAGATGCTGCTCTCGCTTTCCCGGCTCGACCGTATCCGCGCTGTTGATGCCGTGGACATGACCATGACGGTGGAGGCCGGCTGCATCCTCGACAAGGTGCACGCGGCGGCGGAAGAGGCCAACTGCCTGTTTCCCCTGCACATCGCCTCGCAGGGCTCCTGCCGTATCGGCGGCAATTTGTCCTCCAATGCCGGCGGCACCGCCGTGCTGCGCTACGGCAATGCGCGCGAGCTGGTGCTGGGGCTGGAAGTGGTGCTGGCCGACGGGCGGGTGTGGAACGGGCTGAAGCGCCTGCGCAAGAACAATGCGGGCTATGACCTCAAGCAGCTCTTCCTCGGCAGCGAGGGCACGCTCGGCATCATCACCGCCGCCGTGCTGAAGCTGTTTCCCCGGCCCGCGCAGCGCGCCACCGCCTTCCTCGCCGTGCCCGACCCCGCCGCCGCGCTCGCTTTGCTCAAGCGCCTGCGCGGCGAGGCGGGCGACGCGCTGACTACCTTCGAGCTGATGGCCGCCTTCGGGGTCGAGACGGTGTTGAAGCACATGCCGGGCACGGTGCGCCCGCTGGGCGATACCTATGACTGGTACGTGCTGGCCGAACTCTCCTCTCCGACCCGCGCCTTCGACCTCGGCGCGCTGATGGAGGAGGGCCTCGCCGCCGCGATGGAGGCGGGGGAGGTGCTCGACGCTGTCATCGCCACCAGCGAAGCGCAGGCGGCGAACCTGTGGCGGCTGCGCGAGGACATGTCGGAGGCGCAGAAGCATGAGGGCGGCTCGATCAAGCACGATGTGTCGGTGCCGGTCTCCCGCGTGCCGGAATTTCTCGACCGTGCACTCTCTGCCTGCATGGCGGCCCTCCCCGCGTTGCGCCCTTGTCCCTTCGGCCATGTCGGCGACGGCAACATCCATTTCAACCTCAGCCAGCCGGTGGGCATGGAAAAGGCCGCTTTCCTCGCGCTGTGGGAGAGGTTCAACAGGATCGTGCACGACATCGTGACGGAGATGGACGGCTCCATTGCCGCCGAGCACGGCATCGGCCTTCTGAAGCGCGACGAACTGGCACATTACGCCGATCCTGTCGCGCTAGACCTGATGCGCAGCGTCAAGTTGGCGCTCGATCCCGCTGAAACCCTCAATCCCGGAAAGGTGATCGGTGTCGGGGTGGGATGAATTCTTAGTCTGGAATGATGTTAAATTGTATATTCCTGCTCTATTCGTTGTTTTGAAGAATTCTACATTTGCATTGCTGGACGATTTAATGTTGTCGAGCCAGTCGTTGCGGGTTTATGGAAGCCGGGACTGAGGACCCCCCCGCCGATACGTCCGCCTTCGGGCGGTGGTGCCGGGGAAGACCGGAGCTTCGGGAAGCCGCCATGCCGACGACACCCACGACCCTTGCCCAGCGTCCGGCGCTGAACCTTCTGCTGGCGCTGGCGATGCTGGTTGCCGGCCCCGTGGCGGCGTGGGCGCAGGTTCAGCAACCGGCGCCGGCCCTCTCGACGCCAGCGCCCGCCACGCCAGCGCCCGCCACGCCAGCGCCTGCCACGACCACGCCCTCGGCGCCGGCAACCGCCGCACCAGTGCCCGCCGCGCCGGCCCCCTCCACGCCTGCGCCGGCGGTCGATCCGCTGGTGCCGCCGGCTCCCGGCATGACGGCCCCGGCGACGGGCGGCCAGGTGTCGCCGCCGGCCGGCGATGCCGCCACTGCCGTTCCCCCCGCTGCCGCTCCTGCCGGCGATGCCCCGGTCGTCGCTCCGGCCGCTGGCGAAGTCTCGGCGGACCCGTCCCTGTCTGGCCTCCCGCTCGACCAGAGCGAAGACCCCTCCGTCGCCGCACAACTGCCGCACGACCTGTCCCCGTGGGGCATGTTCATGGCGGCGGACTGGGTGGTGAAGGCGGTCATGATCGGCCTTGCCTTCGCCTCGGTGGTCACATGGACGGTGTGGCTGGCCAAGACGATGGAACTGGCAGTCGCCAAGGGGCGGCTGCGGCGCGCGCTCAAGGGCTATCTCGCCAGCGCCACGCTGGACGAGGCGCGGCGCGTCGACCCGCGCGGGCCGGCCGGCGCCATGCTGCGCACGACCGATCTCGAACTTCAGCGCTCCGGTCCCCTGCCGGCCGACGGCATCAAGGAGCGGGTGTCGATCTCGCTGTCGCGCATCGAGGTTGCGGCGGGGCGCGCGATCACCCGCGGCACCGGCCTTCTCGCCACCATCGGCGCCACCGCGCCGTTTGTGGGCCTGTTTGGCACGGTGTGGGGCATCATGAACTCGTTCATCGGCATCTCGAAGGCGCAGACAACCAATCTCGCCGTGGTCGCTCCCGGCATCGCCGAGGCGCTTCTGGCCACCGCCATCGGCCTTGTCGCCGCTATTCCGGCGGTGGTGATCTACAACCACTTCTCGCGTCAGGTGTCGGGCTATCGCGTGCTGATGGGCGATGCCTCGGCCGAGGTGCTGCGGCTGCTCTCGCGCGACCTCGACCGCCGCGACGCCAGCCGGTCTGCCGCGCACCGCGTGCGAACGGCGGCGGAGTAAGCCGCCATGGGCGCCAAACTCCAGAGCACCGAGGCCGACGACCTCGTCGAGAGCCACGAGATCAACGTCACGCCCTTCATCGACGTGGTCCTCGTGCTGCTCATCATCTTCATGGTGGCGGCGCCGCTGTCGACGGTCGATGTGGCGGTGGACCTGCCGGCCTCGAACGCGCAGGTGCAGCCACGCCCGGACAAGCCGGTCTATCTCACGGTGAAGAGCGACCTGGTGCTGGCGCTGGGCAATGAGGATGTGGCGCGCCCGTCTCTTGGCGCCACGCTGGACCGCACCACGCAGACCAAGCGCGACACCCGCATCTTCCTGCGTGCCGACAAGACTGTGGATTATGGCGAGCTGATGGAGGTGATGAACCTGCTGCGCGCCGCCGGTTACCTCAAGATCGCTCTGGTGGGGGTCGAGATGACCGGCCAGCCGGCCCCCGAGATGACCGGCCAGCCGGCACCCGCCGCGCCGGCTTCCGGCGCGGTGCCGGCGGCTCCCGCTGCCGCCCCCGCACCAATCGCCCCCGCTTCGCCCGCCCCCGCTTCCCCTGCTGCCGGGGCGCCGGCTCCATGAGCCTGCTGCTGCTCAGGGGAAATGCCGGGCATCGGCTGCGCGAGGCGAGCGGCTGGGTGGTTTGCGGCGCCGTGGTTCTGGCCGTTCACGGCGGCGCGCTCGGCTACATGCTGACCGATCCTCCGATCGTGGCGGCCGAAGAGCCGGCGGCGATCATGATCGAGCTGGCGGAAATGCCGGTGGCGCCGGCGGCCGAGCCGGTGGAACTGCCGCCCGGCCCGCAAATGGTCGAGGCGCCGGAAGAGGTGCAGGAAGAGACTCCGCCGGACCCGCTGGCCGAGGAAGTAGAGGACACCCCGCCGCCCGAGCCGCCGCCGGTGGAAGAGCCGGTGCCGGAAGTGTCGGAGAGCCCGGCCGAGACGATCGAGGTGCCACTGCCGCCCCGGCCGCCGGAGCCCTCCGAAATTCCGCCACCGGAGAAGAAGCCCGATCCGCCGAAGGAACGCCCGAAGCCCAAGCCGAAGCCGAAGGAGCGCGAGAAGAACAACAAGCCGCCCGCGCCGCGCACGTCGGCCGCGCCCTCGGTTCAGGCGCGGGATGCGGACCGCATCGCCGCCCCGACCTCGGGCGCCTCGTCCTCCGCGAGCCGGGCGCCGGCGAACTGGCGTTCTCGGCTGATGGCCCATCTCAACCGCCACAAGCGCTATCCCGGCGGAGAAGGCGGGGGAGGGCGGGCGATGGTGGCGTTCAGCATCAATCGGTCGGGCCAGGTTCTCTCGGCGCAGCTGGCACGCTCGTCCGGCAATCCGCGCTTCGACGAAGAGGCGGTCGCCATGTTGCGCCGTGCCTCCCCGCTGCCGGCCCCGCCGCCCGAAGTGGGCGGAAGCACCATTCGCTTCACCGTGCCGGTCAATTTCACGCAGCCGTAACGGCCGCGCCGGCGTCGGCGCCCGTGACCCAGCACGCCACCCTCTGCGCGCTTTTGCGCGCCAGCGGGGGCATCTCAACCCGGCAGCGCTCCACCACCAGCGGGCAGCGCGGGTTGAACGGGCAGCCGCGCGGCGGGTTGAAAGGGGAGGGAAGCTCGCCCTCCAGCACGATGCGCTCCTTCTTCGCCTCCGGGTCGGCCACCGGGGTGGCCGAGAGCAGGGCGCGCGTATAGGGGTGCAGCGGGGCGTCGAAGATGGCGTCGCGCGGCCCATGCTCGACGGCGCGGCCGAGATACATCACCAGCACCTCGTCCGCCATGTGCCGCACCACGCCGAGATCGTGGGAGACGAAAACATAGGCGACGCCAAGCTGTTCCTGCAGTTCCACCAGCAGGTTCAGCACCTGCGCCCGCACCGAGACGTCGAGCGCCGAGACCGGCTCGTCCAGCACCAGGATTTTCGGCCGCAGCACCAGCGCGCGGGCAATGGCGATGCGCTGGCGCTGGCCGCCGGAGAACATGTGGGGGTAGCGGCCGTGATGCTCGGGGCGCAGGCCGACGCGCGTCATCATGTCGAGCGCCCGCTCGCGCCGCTCCGTGGCGGAGAGCGACGTGTTGACCAGCAGCGGCTCCTCGATCGCCTTGCCGATGGTCTGGCGCGGGTTGAGCGAGCCGAACGGGTTCTGGAACACCATCTGCACCTCGCCGCGATAACGGCGCAGCGTGCGCGCATCCGCCTCGGCGACATCGACATCGTCGAGCCGCAGCGAGCCGGCTCCCGGCCGCTCGATCAAGGTGAGCATCCGGGCGAGGGTCGACTTGCCGGAGCCGGATTCCCCGACCACCGCAAGCGTCGAGCGCGGCGCGAGCCGGAAGCTGATGCCGGCGACCGCCTTCACGATGGCGGATTTGCTGAACAGCCCGCGCGAGACCTCGTAGCTCTGGGCGAGGTCGACGGCTTCCATCACCGCTTCGGTAGCGGTGGTGTCGTGCGCTGCATCAAAGCTCATGCCGCGAACTCCCGGCGTTGGGGAACGCCCGCAACGAGGGGCGTGTGGCAGAGGGCGAGGCCGAGTTCCGCCCCCGCGCGCGGAGGCGGCACGGTGCGGCAGGTGTCGGTGGCGAAACCGCAGCGCGGCGAGAACAGGCAGCCTGTCGGCCGGTCGGCCAGCCCCGGCACGATGCCGGGAATGGAGGGCAGCAGCCGGCCCCGCGCCCGCTCCGGCAATGCCGCCAGCAGGGCGGCGGTGTAGGGATGGTGGGGATCGCGGAACAGGCCGCGCGTGTCCTGCATCTCCACCTGTTGGCCGGCATAATGGACGCAGACCCGCTGCGCCGTCTCGGCCACCACGCCCATGTCATGGGTGATGAGCACCAGCCCGACGCCGCTCTCCTTCTGCAGCTTCAGCAGCAGGTCGAGAATCTGCGCCTGGATGGTGACATCGAGCGCGGTGGTCGGCTCGTCGGCGATGATGAGCTTGGGCTTGCAGGCCAGCGCCATGGCGATCATCACCCGCTGGCTCATGCCGCCGGAGAGCTGGTGCGGAAAGGCGCTGAGCCGGCGGTCGGGCTCGGGAATGCCGACCAGTTCCAGAAGCTCGACCGCCCGCGCCTGCCGCTGGGCGCGCGAGAGGTCGAGATGCGCCTTCATCGCCTCGCGGATCTGGAAGCCCACGGTGAAGCACGGGTTGAGGCTCGACATCGGCTCCTGGAAGATCATGACCAGGTCGCGCCCGATGATCCTGCGGCGCTCGCGGGCCGAGAGGCTCAGCAGGTCGCGGCCGTCGAACATCATCCGGTCGGCGGTGACGGTGGCGATCCACGGCAGCAGGCCCATCACCGCCAGCATCGCCACCGATTTGCCGGAGCCGGATTCGCCGACGATGGCGACGAGTTCGCCCGCCGCGACATCGAGGTCCACCCGGTCGACCGCGCGAAAGGGGCCGCGTCCGGTGGCGAAGCTGACGGAAAGGTTGCGGATGGAGAGCAGGGACATCAACTCCGCCTCAGCTTGGGGTCGAGGGCATCGCGTAGGCCGTCGCCCATCAGGTTGATGGCGACCACGGTGACGAGGATGGCGAGGCCGGGCAGGGTCACGATCCAGGGCGCGGAGCGGATGAACTCGCGGGCGTCGGCCAGCATGGCGCCCCATTCCGGCGTTGGCGGCTGCGCACCGAGGCCGAGGAAGCCGAGCGCCGCCGCCTCCAATATCGCATCCGAAATGCCGAGGGCGGCCTGCACGATGAGCGGGGCGAGGCAGTTCGGCAGCACGGTGACGAACATCAACCGCAGCCTGCCGACGCCGGCGACCTGAGCGGCGATGACGTATTCCTTCGTCAGCTCGGCGAGCGCGGCGGCGCGCACGAGGCGCACATAGCGCGGCAGGTAGACGACGGTGACGGCGATGATGGTGTTGGAAAGGCTCGGGCCCAGAACCGCGACGATGAGGATGGCGAGCACCAGGCTGGGGATCGCCACCACCATGTCCATGACCCGCATCACCACCACCTCGACGATGCCGCGCATGAAGGCGGCCGCGAGGCCCAGCACGATGCCGAGCGCCACCGAGACCACCATCACCGACAGGCCGATGCCGAGCGAGATGCGCGCGCCATAGATGAGGCGCGAGAGCACGTCGCGCCCCACCGCATCGGTGCCGAACGGGAAGGTCCAGTTCCCACCGGCCCAGACCGGGGGCAGCAGCACGCTCTGGCGGAACTGCTCGATCGGCGAATGCGGCGCGACCCACGGCGCGAAGAGCGCCAGCAGGGCGATGAACACCACGACGGCGAGGCCGAGCACGGCGCCGCGGTTTTCGCTGAAGGCGGACCAGAAGGCCCTGAGCGGCGAGGGCTCCTCGCCCACCGGCTCGGTGAGGGCGACGACGACTCCCGCCGCACCAAGGCTAAGCCCCGAGGCGTCGAGGACGAAGCGTTCCGGAGCGGTCGGCATCGGATCGTCGATGGCGTTTTCCTCAGCCATGCCGGATCCTCGGATTGATCGCGACATAGAGCATGTCGACGATGAGATTGACGAGGATGACGATCGCCGAGATCAGCATGATGCCGCCCTGCAGCGCGGGATAGTCGCGGCGGGAGATCGACTCGATCAGCCATTTGCCCACGCCCGGCCAGGCGAAGATCGTCTCGGTCAGCACCGCGCCGGCGAGCAGGGTGCCGGTCTGCAGGCCGACCACGGTAACGACCGGGATCAGCGCGTTGCGCAGCGTGTGCAGCCCGACCACGCGCAGCGGCGACAGGCCTTTGGCGCGTGCGGTGCGCACATAGTCCTCGCCCAGCACTTCCAGCATGGAGGAGCGCGTCATCCGCGCGATGACCGCCAGCGGAATGGTGCCGAGCACGATGGAGGGCAGGACGAGATGGGCCGCCGCCGCGCCAAACGCGCCCTCCTGCCCCGACAGCAGGCTGTCGATCAGCATGAAACCCGTCACCGGCTCGAAATAATAGTTGATGAGGTCCATGCGGCCGGAGACCGGGGTTAGGCCCAGATATTCCGACATGAACATGATGAGCAGCAGGCCCCACCAGAAGATCGGCATCGAATAGCCGGCCAGCGCCACCGTCATCACCGAATGGTCGAGCACCGAGCCGCGCTTGACCGCCGCGAGCACGCCGGCGGGCACGCCCAGCACGACGGCGAAGACCAGGGCGCAGAAGGCCAGTTCCAGCGTCGCGGGGAAGAGGATCAGGAATTCATGCAGCACGGGCGTCTTGGTGACGATGGAAACGCCGAAGTCGCCGTGCAGCAGGCCATAGATGTAATCGAGGAACTGCCTCCACACCGGCTGGTCGAGGCCGAGTTCGTGGCGCAGCTGGGCGAGGCGCTCCGGCGCGATGCCGCGCTCGCCGGTGCGCGCCTCGATGGGGTCGCCGGGCACGAGGCGCACGGCGACGAAGGTGACGAACATCAGCGCCACAAAGGTGGGCACCGTGAGTGCGACGCGGCGGAGAATGAGATTCAGCATGTGTGGGGCGTACCCATGGGTCGTGCCTGATCCCTGCAAGGCAGCCATCATCCCGGACACCGCGCAGCGGCGATCCGGGATCGCAGGACGGAGAGGCGCCTTAGGGCGCGATCCGATCGGATTGAATCACGCGGATCGGTGAAGCGCCCTTGGCCCTGTGAAAGAGGGGGACGCGATCCCGGAGCGCGGCAGGCCGCGTCCGGGATGACAATCGTTCCGGGGCACGACGCCCCGGCCTCTACGGGTCACTTCAGCTCGACGCCATAGAATTCGTGGCGGCCGAACGGGCTGACCGTGTAGTCGACCACTTCCTTGCGGGTCGGCTCGTACACCACCGAATGGGCGATGGTGAACCAGGGGGCGTCTTCCTTGAAGATCACCTGCGCCTGCTCGTAGAGCTTGGTGCGCTCGGCGAGGTCGGAGCTGGAGCGCGCCTTGCTGATGAGGGCGTCGAAGTCCTTGTTGCACCATTTGGCGAGGTTCTGCCCGCCCTTGCGCGCGGCGGGACAGCCGAGCAGGAAGAAGAAGTTGTCCGGGTCGCCATTGTCGCCGGTCCAGCCGAGCTGGCCGGTCATGTGCTCGCCTTCCTGCATGCGCTTGCGGTACTCGCCCCACTCATAGGAGACCAGCTTGGCATTGACGCCGATCTTGGCGAGGTCCGACTGCATCATCTCGGCGATGCGCTTGGCGTTGGGGTTGTAGGGGCGCTGTACCGGCATCCACCACAGGTCGATGTCGAGCGGCGTCGTGACCCCGGCCGCCGCGAGCATGGCCTTGGCCTTCTCCGGGTCATAGGCGTAGTCCTTGACCTCGGTATTGTAGGACCAGATGGTCGGCGGGATCGGGTTGATCGCGCCCTGTCCGGCGCCCTGATAGACGTCCTTGATGATGGACGCCTTGTCGATCGCCATGTTGAAAGCCTGGCGCACTTCCTTTTTGTCGAAGGGGGGCTTCTCCACATTGAAGGCCCAATAGGCGATGTTCAGGCCCGGCTGCGAGAGCAGGTTGACGGCCGGATCGGTCTTCATGCCGGCGATGTCGGCCGGGTTCGGCGCGATCATCACATGGCACTCGCCCTTCTTCAGCTTGGCGTAGCGCGCGGTCGGGTCGGGGGTGATGGCGAAGACGAGGTTGTCGATCTTGGACGGGCCCTCGAAATAGGCGGGGAAGGCCTTGTACCGGATGACCGCGTCCTTCTGGTAGTTCACGAAGGAGAACGGGCCGGTGCCGACCGGAATCTGGTCGAACTGCTCGGGCGTGCCCTTCTTCAACAGGAAGTCGGCGTATTCCTTGGAATGGATGGTGGCGAAGTCCATGGCGAGGTTCGCCAGCATCGGCGCGTTCGGTTCCTTCAGCACGAACTTCACCGTGTGGTCGTCCACCTTGTCGATGGAGACCAGCAGGTCCGGCAGGCCCATGTCGTTGAAGTAGTCATACGCGCCGCCCGTTACCTTGTGGTACGGGTTTTCCGGCTTCCACATGCGGTCGAAGGTGAAGATCACGTCGTCGGCGTTGAAGTCGCGGCTCGGCGTGAAGCCGTTGACGCCCGAATGGAATTTCACGCCCTTGCGCAGCTTGAAGGTGAGTTCCTTGCCGTCGTCGCTGACCGTCCAGCTTTCAGCGAGGCCCGGAATCACCTTGGTGCTGCCGCGCTCGAACTCGACGAGCTGGTTATAGGCCGGGCGGGCGGCGTCGAAGCTGGTGCCAGTGGTATTGAGGGCAGGGGTGAAGTTTTCCGGGCTCCCTTCGGAGCAATAGACGAGCGTCTTGGCGGCATAGGACGGCGCGCACAGCGCCGTCAGCATGGCAGCCGCAAGGGCTGCCTTCGCATGGAAAGCCGGCATGTCTGAGTTCCCCTCTCATAGACCGCGCGAGGCGTGCCCACTCTTTAGGCTGGCCTGTTGTTTGTTCGTCGCGATCCGATTTCACAACTGAAACACGTGTCTCAGCGTTTCGCAATCATACCCCTCCCCCCGACCTAAGTCGGATGACGCAGCGTTAAGAACCGTCCGCGCCGCATTGGCGGATGGTCGGGTGCGCGTCCTTGCGCGACGTTGTAAGAGAGGCGTGCCGGCCTCTGGCGTCGGCCCGTCCGGGAGAATTTGCATGAGTGCCGCGCCGTCTGTCGCCCATCCTGCCGCCGCCAAGGCATCTAAGGTTTCGTTCGACTGGGCCGATCCGGTCGATTTCGAATCGCAGCTGACCGAGGAAGAGCGCCTGGTGCGCGACACGGCGCGCGACTACGCGCAGGAGCGGCTGCAGCCGCGGGTCACCTCCGCCTATATGGAGGAGCGCTTCGACCGCGAGATCATGAGCGAGATGGGCGAGCTCGGCCTGCTCGGCCCCACCATTCCGGAGGAATATGGCGGAGCGGGCCTCGGTTATGTCGCCTACGGGCTGGTGGCGCGCGAAGTGGAACGGGTCGATTCGGGCTATCGCTCGGCGATGAGCGTGCAGTCCTCACTGGTCATGCACCCCATCAACGCCTATGGCAGCGAGGCGCAGAAGCGCAAATACCTTCCCAGGCTCGCCACCGGCGAGACGGTCGGCTGCTTCGGCCTCACCGAGCCCGATGCCGGCTCGGATCCCGCCGGCATGCGGACGCGCGCCGAGAAGATCGACGGCGGCTATCGGCTCTCCGGCGCCAAGATGTGGATCACCAACTCACCGATCGCGGACCTCGCGGTGGTGTGGGCGAAGTCGGCGGCCCATGGCGACGACATCCGCGGCTTCCTGCTGGAGCGCGGCATGAAGGGCTTTTCGACGCCGAAGATCGACAACAAGCTCTCGCTGCGCGCGTCCGTCACTGGCGAAATCGTGATGGACGGGGTCGAGGTGCCGGAGGAAAATCTCCTGCCCGACGCCTCCGGTCTGAAGGGCCCATTCGGCTGCCTCAACCGCGCCCGCTTCGGCATCGGCTGGGGCACGATGGGGGCGGCGGAAGCCTGCTACGCGGCCGCCCGTCAGTACACGCTCGACCGCAAGCAGTTCGGCAAGCCGCTGGCGGCGAACCAGCTGATCCAGAAGAAGCTGGCCGACATGGCGACCGAGATCACGCTCGGCCTTCAGCTCGCGCTGCGCGCCGGCCGGCTGTTCGACGAGGGGCAACTGCCGGTGGAAACCATCTCCATGCTCAAGCGCAACAATTGCGGCAAGGCCCTCGACATCGCCCGCCTCGCCCGCGACATGCATGGCGGCAACGGCATTTCCGGCGAATTCCCGGTCATGCGCCACATGGTGAACCTGGAGACGGTGAACACCTATGAGGGCACGCACGACATCCACGCGCTGATCCTCGGCCGCGCCATCACCGGGCATCAGGCGTTCTTCTGAGCAGGCGTCCTCGTCACCCGGTCGTCGCCATCCCGGAAAGGACCTTCAGGGACCTGGCCGGGGTCGCGGGGACAAGGGGCTGTTTGGGGGAGAGATCCCGGCTCTGCGCGTCGCTCCGGCCGGGATGACGTGCCTGAGGGCGGCCGGTCAGACGGCGCGCCGCCTCAGATGTTGTACATCAGGTCAGCATCGGGGCTGCGGGCGAAGACCACCATGTCGTGCAGCGACATGCCGTCGAGAATGTCCGACATGGCGTCGCGCACCTTGCTCATGGTGATGCGGACCGAGCAGGTGGCGAGGTCCTCGCAGTCCTGGCAGGGGACATAGGCGCTCTTGCTGGCGCAGCTGAGCGGGGCCAGCGGGCCGTCGAGCACGCGGATGATATGGCCGATGCGGATGTCGCGCGGCGTCTTGGCCAGCGCATAGCCACCGCCTGGCCCCTTCTTGGAGCGCAGCATGCCGGCGTTCCTCAATTCCAGCAGAATGGCGTCGAGGAACTTCTTGGGAATGTTATTGGCGGTGGCGATCTCCTGCCCCATGGCGCTCGACCCGGGATCGAGCCGGGCGAGGAAGAGCATCGCCTTGAGGCCGTATTTGCCCTTGTTGGTCAGCATGTCCGCTTCGTCATGTCGCCGCGCGCCCGGACGCCGGAAGGAAGGTGCGGGGGAGGGCCGATTCCCCGCAGCAGCTCCTCACATAAATGATCGATCAAGCCGGATTTTACCAGTGCCCCCGCGCCGGGGATCAACGCGTGCCGGGGTTGCTCGCCTGCGCATTGGCCGCGACCCGCGCAGGGTCGCGCGCGTCGGGCGCTGGGTGCAGGAACAGGATGGCGGCGATGACAGCGCTGTAGGCCAAGGCGAACAGCAGCTTGTCGCGGGTGCGGCGGAGGCCGGTCTGACTCATGGGTCACTCTCCAGTTGGAAAGTAATCTATGGACAATGTAGGAATATGTAAAGGGTCAGTCCTCTTCCAGCCCGCGCGTGGCCGTCGTCAGCGTGCCGCCGCTCTCGAAAGCGGCGGTGAACGCGGCCACGCGGCGGTCGATCCGGATGTCGGAGGCACGCAAGGGGCGGGCCAGCGAGAGCCCTTCCAGCGAACGCGCCCGCGAGAGCGCGACATAGGCCTGGCCGGCGGCGAAGGCGCCGCTGTCGAAGTCGATCCGCACATCGTCCAGCGTCAGCCCCTGCGCCTTGTGCACCGTCACCGCCCAGGCGGGCACGAGCGGAAGCTGGGTGTAGGTGCCGACCACCTTGGCCGCGACCTTTCCCGTCGCCTCGTCCCAGTCGTAGCGGATGCGCTCCCAGCTGGTGCGCTCGATCTCGACGATGCCCGCGCCGTCGAGCCGGACATAGGCGCGGTCGGGGGCGAGGCCGGTGATGGTGCCCACCGAGCCGTTCACCCATTGCCTCTCGGGGTGGTTGCGCACGGTCATCACCCGCGCCCCTATCTTGAGCGCCAGCGTCTCCGGCACCGGCAGTCGGTCATTGGCGAGGTCGAACTCGCCCTCGCTCTTGCCCTCATAGAGCCGGCCGTCATCGTGCAGCGCCTCCAGGCCGCGCCGGTTATAGGCATCGACCCGCGCATTGGTCGGTGCCAGCACCACGGGGGTACGGCCGGGGCGATGGTCGCGGAAGGAGGCGGCATTGATGGCGGCAATGGCGTCGCCGAGGAACCGGCCGGTGCGCAATTCCGCCAGATATTCCACAAAGGCGTTGTCGGTCTGCCGGTACACCTGCAGGAACGGCAGCCGCGCCGGCTCCACCTCGCGCAGCACGCGGGCGTCGAAGGCGAACGGGCCCTCATAGCCGAGATGGCCCAGAATCTCGCGCTCCGCCTGCGGCACCACGGGCGGGAGTTGCAGGAAGTCGCCCACCAGCACCACCTGCACTCCGCCGAACGGCTCGGGATTGCCGCGCGCGATGCGCAGGCTCCGGTCGACCGCGTCGAGCACATCGGCGCGCACCATGGAAATCTCGTCGATGACGAGGCGCTCCAGCTTCTTCATCAGCGTGCGCTTTGGCGTGCGCGGGCGCACCTGGTCAGGGTCGACAAGGCGCGGCGGCAGGCCGAAGAAGGAATGGATGGTCTGCCCGCCAAGCTGCAGCGCGGCGACCCCGGTGGGCGCGAGAAAGGCCTGCTTGCCGCCGCCATGCTTGCGCAGCGCATGCAGGAAGGTGGTCTTGCCCGTGCCGGCGCCGCCGAGCACCATCACGACAGGCGCACCGGAGCCGACCAGCGCGAGCGGGCCGGCAAAGGCGTCGGCGGCCAGGGCAGGGCGAATCGGCAGCGCGGCTTTCTCGTTCATCGGCGCAATGGAGCACAGGAGGGCCGGCGGTGCGACTGCAGGGCTTTGTTGGCCGTCGTGAGATCGGCTCGTCACTGCAGCTTGATCAGCACCAGCCCGGCGACGATGAGGGCGGCGGCCAGCAGCCGCTCGCGGCGCACCGGCTCGTGCAGCACCAGGACGGCGATCACCGCCCCGAACAGCACGCTGGATTCGCGCACCGCCGCGACAAGGCCGATCGGCGCCTTGGTCATCGCCCAGATCGAGATCCAGTAGGCGGCGAGCGACATCGCCCCGCCGGCGAGGCCCGGCCCGATGAAGGAGAGCGTCGGCGCCAGCGCGCGCGGTCCTTTCCACGCCAGCCCGACCAGGGTGATGACGACGCTGTCGGCGACGAACAGCCAGGATGTGTAGACATGCGGCGAGGTGGCGCTGCGGGCGCCGAGGCCGTCGACCAGCGTATAGGCGGTGATGGACACCCCGCACAGCAGCGCGAGCCGCAGCGCTGTCGTGTCGAAGGCGGCGATGCCCGCCCGCCGCCAGGCGATGGACAGGATGCCGAGGGCCAGCAGGCCAACCCCGAAAAAGCCCTGCGCGTCGACCGCTTCCCCCACCAGCACCACCGACAGGATCGTCGTCAGCAGGGGGGCGCTGCCGCGTGCCAGCGGGTAGACCAGCCCCATATCGGCGCGGCGATAGGCGCCGGACAGCGTCAGGTAATAGACGAGGTGGATCGCCACCGAGGCCGCGATCCACGGCCAGACATGCGCTTCCGGCGGGCCGAGATACAACGCCGCCGGCAGAGCCAGAAGGCCGCAGGCGGCATTGACCAGCACCACGGCGAGGAACGGGTCCAGCCGAATCTTCAGCACCGCGTTCCAGCCGGCATGCATCGCCGCGGCAGCGATGACGGCGAGGAAGACGCTCGGTTCCATGGAACTGCCGGCCGGAGGAAGGACGCGCGGGCTTTAGCCGATTCCGCTGGCGCTGCCGAAGATTATCAGGTCAATGCAGCTTGATCAGCGTCACGCCCGCCACCACGAGGAGGGCGGCGATGAGGCGCTCGGGGCGTAGTGTCTCGCGCAGCACCAGCACGGCGAGGGCGGCGCCGAACAGCACGCTCGCCTCGCGCACCGCCGCCACCAGGCTGATCGGCGCCCGGGTCATCGCCCAGACGCAGAGCCAGTAGCTGACGAACAGCATGGCGCCTCCAACCAGCGCCAGCCGCCAATGGGGCCGCAGCGGGCGCAGGAACGCGGCGCCTTTCCACAGAGAGAGGCCGACAGCCACCAGCACCGCGTCGCCGACAAACAGCCAGGCCGTATAGATGCCGGGCGATCCCATCCGGCCGGCGGTGCCGTCGATGAGGGAATAGGCGGTGACGGCGACACCCGAGCCGAGCGCCAGCATCAGCGCGGCGGTCTGCGAGGCCTCCTTCCGGCTGCGCCAGCCGGTCACCAGCACGCTAGCCGACAGCAGCGCGATGCCGGCGATGCCGATCGGCCGCACCGGCTCGTGCAGAACCGCAATGGCGATGCCGGCCGTCATCAGCAGCGCCCCGCCGCGCGCCACGGGGTAGACGAGGCCGAGATCGGCACGCGCATAAGCGCCGACAAGGCAGGCATAGAAGGCCATGTGCGCGCTCATCGAGCCGGCCATCCATGGCAACAGCGCCGGCGTGGGCGGGCCAAGCCAGAGCGCCACCGGCAGAGCCACGGCGCCGCCCCCAAGAACGACCAGCGTCAACGCCGCGAGCGGGTCGAGCCGCAGCTTCAGCAGGACGTTCCAGCCGGCCTGAAGCAGCGCCGACAGCAGGACGACGAGGAGAACGACAATATCCATGCAGCGGCCGCGATGTGGAGCACTACCAAGTTACCCGACATCGCGGTCGCTGACGAGATGGGCGTCAGACGCCCAGCTGGGTGACGAACTTGGTGTTCACATAGGCTTCCATCGCCTCGGTGCCACCTTCCGAGCCGTAGCCGGAATCCTTGATGCCGCCGAACGGCACTTCGGGGAGGGCGAGGCCGTGATGGTTGATCGAGATCATGCCGCTTTCCACCCGACGGGCGAACTCGTCGGCGCGGGCGGAGGAGGTGGTGTAGGCATAGGCCGCAAGCCCGTAAGGCAGCCGGTTGGCCTCGGCAATCACCGCCTCGGTCGAGGTGAAGGACTGGATCGGCACGATGGGGCCGAAGGGCTCTTCGTTGAGAATGCGCGCATCCGCCGCGAGCCCGGTGAGCACGGTCGGCTCGAAGAAATAACCCTTGTTGCCGATCCGTGCCCCGCCCGTGTGCAGGGTGGCGCCCTTGGCGAGGGCGTCGGCGGTCAGCGCCTCCATGGCCTCCACGCGGCGCGGATTGGCCAGCGGCCCCATGCGCACGCCGTCCTCAAGGCCGTTGCCGACCTTCACGCCCTTCACCGCCTCGGTGAAGCCGTCGACGAACCGGGAATACAGGTCCTCATGCACGAGGAAGCGGGTCGGCGAGACGCAGACCTGCCCGGCATTGCGGAACTTGGCGCCGGACAGCAGCTTGATCGCCACCTCCACGTCGGCATCCTCGAACACCACGGCGGGGGCATGGCCGCCGAGCTCCATGGTCACGCGCTTCATGTGCGCGCCGGCCAGCGCGGCGAGCTGCTTGCCGACCACGGTGGAGCCGGTGAAGGAGATCTTCTTCACGACGGGGTGCGGGATGAGGTACTGCGAAATCTCGGCCGGCACGCCGAAGACGAGGTTGACCACGCCCGCCGGCACGCCGGCATCGGCATAGGCGCGCACCAGCTCTGCGCAGCTCGCGGGCGTTTCCTCCGGCCCCTTCAGGATCACCGCGCAGCCGGCGGCGAGCGCGGCGGAAACCTTGCGCACCGCCTGGTTGATCGGGAAGTTCCACGGGGTGAAGGCGGCGACGACGCCCACCGGCTCGCGGTGGACCATTTGCTGCACGCCGGCGGCGCGGGCGGGGATGAGCCGGCCATATTGCCGGCGGCCTTCCTCGGCGAACCAGTCGATGATGTCGGCGGAGGCGAGCGTCTCCATCCGCGCCTCGGGCAGCGGCTTGCCCTGCTCAAGGGTCATCAGGGTAGAGATCGCCTCATGCCGCTCGCGCAGGATTTCGGCCGCCTTGCGCATGATCTTGTAGCGCTCGTGCGGCGGCGTGTGGCGCCACGTCGCAAACCCCTTCTCGGCGGCGGCGAGCGCGGCGTCGAGATCGGCCCGGCTGGCATGGGCGACCGTGCCGATGGCCTCTTCCGTCGCCGGGTTGATCACGGGCTGGCTGGCCGGCGCGCCGCCATGCTCGCTGCCCCCGCGCCACTTGCCGTCGATGTAGAGCTGGACCTCGGGATAGGACACGGAATGCGACATGGCCGAACCTTTCAAGACAGGATGCTGGCGCATACCTAATCGCGCCGGTGCCCGACGGAAAGGGGCAAGGCAGCCTGCCGTAACGGTATTGGATGGCTGCGTCCCAGCGCAGGCAGGCACGCAGCCGGTCGAGGCCGGGGGATGGCGCCGCCATGTCAGGCTGTGAGGGGAACACTGCTTCGCGCGAGAGCGAGAAGCGTGGCGGGGTCCATGCCGCTGGTGCGCAGGGAGAGCCAGTGTTCTACCGGCAGTGCCACGATCAGCGTGAATGTGGCGTGGCCCCTCGTCCGCACCCCTGTAGGCATAGAGGCGGGCGGTACACCCCGTGCGAAGGCTGATCTCCTCACCCGCCCCACCCTCGACGTCGGGCAACGGTGAAGGACTGTGCACCTGCTCCAGCACCAGGGTGCCGGTCTCGCAATACGTCCAGTAGCTTGCAGTCTGGCAGGCGCCCTTCATATTGTACCACTGCACGATCCGCTCGAAAGCGAGGCCCGGCCGCGCGGCCGGCAGCAGCCGCCGCGCGCCTTGTCCCGACGCGCGCGGCGCAGCAGCGCCTGGCCGCCTTTACGATACCGGCCGGGCCGAGCAGACGCGCCACCCGGAACAGAAGCGCGGCGCCGGTGAGCGCCTTTTCCTCGGCGCCTTCGCGGACAATCAGAGAGGGGCGGATCGCCCATCCCGCGGGAAAATGACGGCGCAGCAGAATCTGCGCCCTTGGCGAATAGACGCTCTCCCGGCGCCCGCGCGCCGATAAGCTGCGCCAGCGCCGAGCAGGCGACGCATTCATCGTCGAAGATGAGAGGGAGCATACTCCCCATCCACACTCCTCAAGCGGGCGCTGCCACGTGCAACCGGTCGCCCCGCACGCAACAGATCCGCGCGACGCAAGACCCGAGTACCGCTTCGGGTTGCTGACGCCATTCATGGCGTTGGCGACGAGCCGCAGAACCGTCTCGCCGGCGCTCAGCGGCCGCAGGTCGAGCGGTGGCGCCAGGCGGGGAGGGGGGGCGGTGCCGGCGGCGCGGGCGTCCCGGCGCGGCGCGGCGGGACGGTTTGGCTAGGGTCAGCGGGCCTCGCGCAGGATGTCGCGCTTGCCGGCATGGTTGGCCGGGCCGACGATGCCCTCGTTCTCCATCCGCTCCATCAGCGAGGCGGCGCGGTTGTAGCCGATCTGCAGCCGGCGCTGGATATAGGAGGTGGACGCCTTCTTGTCGCGCAGCACGAGGGCCACCGCCTGGTCGTAGAGATCGCCGCAATCCTCGCCACCCATGGCGGACTTGTCGAACACGGCGCTGTCCTCGGCGACCGGCTCTTCCTCTTCCTCGGCCGTGACCTCTTCGAGATATTCCGGCCGCGCCTGGCTTTTGAGGTGCTCGACGACGCGCTCCACTTCCTGGTCGGACACGAAAGGACCGTGGACGCGCGAAATCCGCCCGCCGCCGGCCATGTAGAGCATGTCGCCCTGGCCCAGCAGCTGCTCCGCGCCCATCTCGCCGAGAATGGTGCGGCTGTCGATCTTGGACGTCACCTGGAAGGAAATTCGGGTCGGGAAGTTCGCCTTGATGGTGCCGGTGATGACATCGACGCTCGGGCGCTGGGTCGCCATGATGAGGTGGATGCCGGCGGCGCGGGCCATCTGCGCCAGGCGCTGGATGGCGCCCTCGATTTCCTTGCCGGCGACCATCATCAGGTCGGCCATCTCATCGACGACGATGACGATGAAGGGGAGGGGGGCGAGATCCATGATCTCCTCCTCCTCGATCAGGTCGCCGGTCTCCTTGTCGAAACCCTTCTGCACCGTGCGGGTGATGATTTCGCCCTTGGCGGTCGCCTCCACCACCCGGGCGTTGAAGCCATCAATATTGCGCACGCCGAGGCGGCTCATCTTCTTGTAGCGGTCTTCCATCTCCCGCACTGCCCATTTCAGGGCGACGATGGCCTTCTTCGGGTCGGTGACGACGGGCGTCAGCAGGTGCGGAATGCCCTCATAGACCGAGAGCTCCAGCATCTTCGGGTCGATCATGATCAGGCGGCACTGGTCCGGGCGGTGCCGATAGAGCAGCGACAGGATCATCGTGTTGATGGCGACCGACTTGCCCGAGCCGGTGGTGCCGGCGACCAGCAGATGCGGCATGCGGGCGAGGTCGACGATCACAGGCTCGCCGCCAATGGTCTTGCCGAGCCCGATGCCGAGCTTGGCGCGGGCGGCCTCGAATTCGTGGCTGGCCAGCATCTCGCGCAGCCACACCGTCTCGCGGCGCTGGTTGGGCAGTTCGATGCCGATGACGTTGCGCCCTTCCACCACGGCGACGCGGGCGGAAATGGCGCTCATCGAGCGGGCGATGTCGGCGGAAAGGCCGATGACGCGGCTGGACTTGATGCCGGGGGCCGGCTCCAGTTCGTACAGCGTCACCACCGGGCCGGGATTGGCGTCGATGATCTCGCCGCGCACGCCGAAATCGTGCAGCACCTGCTGCAGCTTCACCGAATTGCGGTCGAGGAATTCCTCGGAAAGCTCGTAATCGGGCTCGTTGGCCGGGGGCTCGGTGAGCAGGTCCAGCGGCGGCAGTTCGTAGTCGTCGCTCGCCTCGGTCGCCGGGCGCGGGGCCGGTCGGGTGGCGCGGGGAGACGGGGCGAGCACGGGCACGGCAACCGGCGCCACGGCGGCGGGCACTGGCGCAGGCTCCGGAGCGGCCGGCGGGGCGGCTGCCGGGGGAGCGGCGGAGACGGCGACCATGCCGAACATCGGCCAGGAGAAGGACAGTTCCGCCGGCGCCACGCTGTAGCCGGAGAAGCCGCCCAGCACGGCGGTCGGCACCTCAGCCGGGGGGGCGATGTCCTCGAACGGGGCGGCGACGCTGGGCGCGGCACTGTCTTCCACCCAGAACTCCTCGACAACCGCGTCGGTCTCGTCCTCGTAAACGTCGTCTTCGTCGTCGGCGAACTCATCGTCCGCGAACTCGTCCTCGGCCAACTCCTGCTCGTCGAAGTCCTGCTCGTCGAAGTGCTGCTGTGCCTGTGCGGAGACGGCGGGTTCAGCGGCAATCCGTTCCGATGCGAATTCGTGCGCCTGCTGCTGCGCTTCCGGCCCTGCCGTCTCGCCAGCGGGTGCCGCCGCCGTGTCCCGCACCGCGCCATAGCGCGCGGCGAGAAGGCGCTCCTCCTCCGGGAACTCGTCCTCATAGGCGCCTTCTTCCAGCGGGATGAGGTCGTAAATGTCGGCCACGTCGTTGGCGGCGGTGAAGGGCTGCTCCGGCACCCAAGTCGCGCCCGGCGCGAGCGCCCGCGCGGCGGGAATGGCCGGCGGCGTGTCGTGGCCGAACTGGATCAGGGAGGCGAGAGGCTGCAGGACCGGCGTGGTGACGATGGCAGGCGTTGTGACGGCCGGCGCCGCATGGGCGGGAGCCAGTGACGCGGCAGCGGGCGCCGCGACCTCGGGCTGGGCGGAAAGCGCGCGGCGGGCATGGGCGGCGATCAGCGCCTTCGGCACCGCGCCGAGCGGCGGCTTGCGTGGCGGCACGCGCAGCACCGGCGTCTGCGAGGGACGCGGCGGCACCGGGATGGCCGTTGCGGTGACGGGCGTTTCCGGCACCGGCGCCGGCTGGCGCATCAGATAGTCCGGGGTGCGCGTGAAGCGCGTATTGGGCGGCATGGTGAAGGGCTGCAGCCAGCTCGGCACGGCCTCGTGCTGTGGCGCGACAGCGGGCGGCCGGGGGGCGGGGGGCGCCGCCTTCGGCGCCTTGGGCGCCGGTGGCGCGTGCGTCACCTGCGGGTTGGCGCGGGAGAATACATGAGTCTGGGCAGTCGCCTTCGACTCGGAAGCCTTGTCCGCATTCGGATCGGAGGGACGCGCCGGATTACGCATGGGACGCTGGAACCTTTGCCGCTACTGCCGTTGAGCCTGCCGAGCCGAGCGCGGAAGGCGCCGTCGCGGCCGTGCCATATGGTTAGGCGCACAGCGTTAACGAACGGTATGAAGCGGCGGGATTTCCCGCATCGAGTTGCGCAGAGCGGCGCGTCTCTCCGGTGGCGGAAGCGGATGTATCAGGCGGGAAGGCCGAGCGTGGCACGGATTTCTGCCGGCATCAGGTCATGCGTCTCGGGGTGCTTCATCATGTAGCGGCCGAACACCGAGCAGCGTGGCACCACGGCCAGCCCGCGCTGGCGGGCGCTGGCAAGGCCGGCCTCGACCAGCTTGGTGGCGAGACCGCGCCCGCCCAGTTCCGGCGGCACTTCGGTGTGGGTGAAGATGATGTGGTCATGCGCCAGAATGTACTGCGCAATGGCGGTCTGGCCGTCCTGCTCGATCTCGAAGCGGTCGGCGGCGCGGTTGTCCCGCACCTGGACTTCGCCGTTCATGCTCATGGTTTTTCTCCTTGGGGGCGCCCGGTTCGGATTCGTGAGCTGGGATTCGTGACATCGGTTTGGCGTGAAGGGCGGGCGCCTTGGGATATTGTCGACCAAAACGGGCGCAGCGTCGCCCCCGTTTGGTCGCGCGGGGTGAATTTATCGGCTGGGTCCGATATAGCGCAGCTCAACCCGTAGGGAAGAGACCGCTCATGACCCCGCCCACTCGCCGTCCGCCCGCCCCCGAGACGCTGGCGCTGCTGGAGGCCCGCCGCTCGGTCGCCGCGGCCGGTCTTGCCGCGCCCGGGCCGGACGCGGACCAGGCCCGCCGCCTGCTCGCCATCGCCGCCCGCGTGCCCGATCACGCCATGCTGGCGCCGTGGCGGTTCATCGTCATCGAGGGCGCGGCGCGGAGCGAGATCGGCGCCCGGCTGTCGGAGGCCTATCGCGCCGCCAACCCTGAGATGGTGCCGGAAAAGCGGGAAAAGTTTGCCGCCATCATGGGGCGGCTGTTTCCCGCCCCGCTGGCGCTGGTGGTGGTCAGCCGGCCGGTGGTGGGCGCCACCATTCCCGCCTTTGAGCAGGAGCTTTCCGCCGGCGCGGTGTGCATGAACCTTCTGACCGGCGCGGCGGCGATGGGGTTCGATGCGATATGGGTGACGGGCTGGGCAGCCACGCACAAGGCGGCGCTGGCGATCCTTGGCGTGAGCGAGGGCGAGCGCGTCGCCGGCATTCTCCATATCGGCACGGCCACGGACGCCCCCGCCGACCGGCCCCGCCCGGACGTCGCCGCGCTCACCACCCACTGGTCGCCGCCGGGGTGAGCGGGCATAGTCAGCCTGCATGACCCGCTGCGCTTGGCCAGCCTATGGGTCGGGCCGTAGTGCAAGCAGAGACTGAGGGGAGCCGTGATGGCGGAAGGGGCCTGCGCGTCATGGGACGACGTCATCTCTCGCCTTGATTGTATCGTCGCGCAGGCGCCAGAACCGTTTGAGCAGGACACCATCGATAACGGCCGCGAGCTGATCCACTATCTCCGAGAGCGCTTCATTCCGCCGGATGGATTCGACAAGGGCTACTGGAGCACCTTCAGCCTGTTCTGGGATAATTTCGAGATCGAGGTGTTCGACGAGAGGTTTGAAACCTATCGATTCTTCAAGGGTGCGACCGACATTCTGCATTTTTCACATCGGCCCGGCGAGCCTTTCTCTGTCGAATTCTTGGCCCAGCTTCGAATGCCGCGCCTTGGGGACCCAGCACCTTAGCCATGAAAAAGGCCGCCCCGGCGAACCGGGACGGCCTCTCTTCTTGGCGTTTTTGGCGTTTCCTCGAACGATGAATCAGGCGGCGGCCTGCGCTTCCGCCTGGGCCTGCTTGGCTTCGCGGCGGCGGCGGGTGAGCACGAATTCGGTGTAGCCGTTCGGCTGCGCGCGGCCCTCCAGCACGAGGTCGCGGGCGGCGCGGAAGGCGAAGCCGTCAAAGTCGGGCGCCATCGGCACATAGGCGGGATCGCCCGCGTTCTGGCCGTCGACCACCGCCGCCATGCGGCGCAGCGTCTCTTCCACCTGCGCCAGCGTCACCACGCCGTGCAGCAGCCAGTTGGCGACGTGCTGCGAGGAGATGCGCAGCGTCGCGCGGTCTTCCATCAGCCCGACATCGTGAATGTCCGGCACCTTGGAGCAGCCGACCCCCTGGTCGACCCAGCGCACGACATAGCCGAGAATGCCCTGGATGTTGTTGTCCAGTTCCTCCTGCACATCGGCTGGGTTCCAGTTGCCGCGGTCGACGACGGGGATGGTCAGCAGGTCGCGGCGCGCGGCGCGCTTGCGGTGGCGCAGTTCCGCCTGGCGCTTGAACACGTCCACGGTGTGGTAGTGCAGCGCATGCAGCGTCGCGGCGGTGGGCGAGGGCACCCAGGCGGTGTTGGCGCCGGCCAGCGGGTGGGCGACCTTCTGCGCGATCATGTCGGCCATGCGGTCGGGCATCGCCCACATGCCCTTGCCGATCTGGCCATGGCCGTCGAGATGGGCGGCGAGGCCCGCGTCGACATTGTTGTCCTCATAGGCCTTGATCCAGGCCTGGGCCTTCATCTCGTTCTTGCGCACCATCGGACCCGCCTCCATCGAGGTGTGGATCTCGTCGCCGGTGCGGTCGAGGAAGCCGGTATTGATGAACACCACGCGCTCGCGGGCGGCGCGGATCGAGGCGGAGAGGTTGGCGCTGGTGCGGCGCTCCTCGTCCATGATGCCGATCTTCAGCGTGTTGAGGTCGAGCTCCAGCGCCTGCTCGACTCGGGCGAACAGGTCCACCGCGAAGGCAACCTCCTCCGGGCCGTGCATCTTCGGCTTGACGATGTAGACCGAGCCGGCGCGGCTGTTGCGCAGTTCGCCCTTGCCCTTGAGGTCGTGCAGCGCGATCAGCGCGGTGACGGCGGCGTCGAGAATGGCCTCGGGGATCTCCCGGCCCTCTTCGTCGAGCACGGCATCGGTCAGCATGTGCTGGCCGACATTGCGCACCAGCATCAGGCTGCGCCCGTGCAGGGTGAGTTCGCCGCCGGCGGCCGAGGTGTAGCGGCGATCGGCGGCGAGGCTGCGCTCCACCGTCTCGCGGCCCTTGGCGAAGCTGGCGCTGAGCGTGCCGGCCATCAGGCCGAGCCAGTTGCGATAGACCAGCACCTTGTCCTGCGCATCCACCGCCGCGACGCTGTCCTCGCAGTCGACGATGGTGGTGACGGCCGCCTCGATGACGATGTCGGCGATGCCGGCGGCGTCGGTCTTGCCGATGCGGTGGTCACGGTCGATGACGATGTCGATATGCAGGCCGTGATGGAGCAGCAGCACCGAGGAGGGCGCCTGCGCCGAGCCGCCGAAGCCGGCGAACTGGGCGGGGTCCTTCAGCCCGGTGACGCTGCCGGAGCGCAGTTCCGCTGCGAGCGTGCCTTCCGTCACGCGGTAGGCGACGACATCGGCATGGCTGGCGGCGGCCAGCGGCACGCTCTCGTCAAGGAAGGCGCGGGCGCGCTCGATCACGCGCTGGGCGCGCACCGCGTTGAAGCCGTTGGAGCGCGACGCGCCGCCGTCCTCGGGCAGCGCATCGGTGCCGTAGAGCGCATCATAGAGGCTGCCCCAGCGGGCATTGGCGGCGTTCAGCGCATAGCGGGCATTGGTGACGGGCACCACGAGCTGCGGGCCGGGAATGCGGGCCAGTTCGTCATCCACCCTGTCGGTGACGACCTCGAACGCCTCCGGCTCGGGCAGCAGATAGCCGATCTCGGCGAGGAAGACCTCATAGGCAACGGGGTCGATGGGCTTGTTGCGGTGGGTGCGGTGCCAGGCATCGATCTGCGCCTGCAATTCGTCGCGGCGGGCCAGCAGTTCCGCATTGCGCGGGGCGAAGTCGCGCACGATGCCGGCGAAGCTGTCCCAGAAGGCGGCCTTGTCCACCCCGGTGCCGGGAATGGCTTCATTGTCGATGAAGTCGACAAGGGCTGAATCGACCTTCAGGCCGGCGACGTCGGTATGGCTCATAACGGGTCCCTTCACGCGAGCGGAAAGCCGGTCGCCGCGAGCGACCGGCACAGCTGTGCTTTCCAATAGACAAAAGTGCGGGTGCGGCGCAACATCGCATATAGTCGAACTTTGCGGATCGGCACGCGCACCCTTTGCAATTCAACGCCTGGCGAGGGGTTTGCGGTGCACCAAATCGCGAAAATGTCATCCCGGGGGTAACGAGCCCCCCGGGATGCGGCGTCCCTCTGCGCGTCAGAACTGGGCGGTCTCGGTCGAATCCTGCATCGCCGTGGTGGCGCTGGTTCCTTCGCTAAGCACGGTGGCGATAGCGTCGAAATAGCTGGTGCCGACCTCGCGCTGGTGGCGCGTGGCGGTGAAGCCCTGCGCTTCCGCCGCGAATTCGCGCTGCTGCAGCTCGGAATAGGCGGCCATGCCGTCCTCCCGGTAGCGCCGCGCCAGCTCGAAAGTGGTGAAGCACTGGTTGTGGAAGCCGGCCAGCGTGATGAATTGGTACTTGTAGCCCATGGCCCCCAGCTCGGCCTGGAAGGTCTTCATCTGGGCCTTGTCCATGTGCTTGGCCCAGTTGAACGAGGGCGAGCAATTATAGGCGAGCATCTTGCCCGGATGCACACGGTGCACGCCTTCGGCGAAGCGGCGCGCATCGTCGAGGCTCGGGGTCGAGGTTTCGCACCACAGCAGGTCGGCATAGGGGGCATAGGCGATGGCGCGGGCGATGCCGGCCTCGAAGCCCCCATTGTAGCGGTAGAAACCTTCCTGCGTGCGCTCGCCGGTGATGAAGGGCCGGTCCAGTTCGTCGATGTCGGAGGTGATGAGCCGGGCCGATTCCGCGTCCGTGCGGGCCATGATGACGGTCGGCACGCCGAGCACGTCGGCGGCGAGGCGGGCGGCGTTCAGCGTGCGCACGAACTGGCGCGTGGGCACCAGCACCTTGCCGCCGAGATGGCCGCACTTCTTCTCCGAGGCGAGCTGGTCCTCGAAATGCACCGCCGCCGCGCCCGCCTCGATCAGCGCCTTGGTCAGCTCATAGGCGTTGAGCTGGCCGCCAAAGCCGGCCTCGGCATCGGCGATGATCGGCACGAAATAGTCGTGTTCGGGGCCGGCGACGCCGTCCGCGCGCTCCATGGTCTGGATCTGGTCGGCACGCATCAACGCCTTGTTGATGCGCCGGACCACGGCGGGCACGCTGTCGACGGGGTAGAGGCTCTGGTCGGGATACATGTCGCCGGACGAATTGCCGTCGGCCGCCACCTGCCAGCCGGAGAGGTAGATCGCCTCCAGCCCGGCCTTCACCTGCTGCACCGCCTGGATGCCGGTATAGGTTCCCATGGTGGGCACGAAATCCTGCGTTTGCAGCAGTTCCCACAGCCGGCGGGCGCCGTTGGCGGCCAGCGTGTGCTCGATGCGCAGCGAGCCGGCGAGGCGCGAAACCTCAGCGGGGGCGTAGCTGCGGTGGATGTGCCGCCAGCGCTCCGGCGCCCAGTTGGGGGCGGGGAAGCTGTCGGGCGTGGGGCGAAGCTGGTCCAGCATGGTCGTTTCCTGCAGCACTATCGGGAAGGGAGAGAGACGCGGGGGCCGAGGAGGGAGCGGCTCCCGCGCCGGCCGAGCCACGTCGCGCGTCCTGGAAGCAGGACGGGCTGAAGTCTGGCGGCCTGAAGCTCGGCGTTCTGAAGCGGGGTCTTGCCGCCATGCGCCTAGCGGGGCCGCCGCGAATAGGTCGCCGCCACCAGCCGCCCGCCGAGCAGGGCGCCGACGAGGGCGCTCATGTCCTGCTGGCCCGGCGCCAGCGCGATGCGGTGGCGGCCGATGCGGTGGACGATGGTGAAGTCCTTGGCGGCCAGCCCCTGGTCGCGGAAGACCTGGCCGATTTCCTCGGCGTCGCCACCGATGATGGTGACGAATTCGTCTTCGCCGGGTGCGGCTTGGCTGCTGATGGTCGGGGTCATGTCAATTCCTCCCTGCGGCGTCTGGTGTAAAGATTTAACACTCGACGTAAGAAGGCAAGAAAGATAATGATTTGAGTGTGTTAAGCTGATAAGGCTTGTAAAGTTTACAGGCCGTTTTTGTAAAGCCAGCAAAGGGCCGGGCCATGCTCGCCACCGAACCGCGCATCGGCAGCCGGGTACAGAGGCTGCGCCGGGGCAAACGTATCTCGCAGGCAGACCTCGCGAGCGCGCTCGGCATTTCCGCGAGCTATCTCAACCTGATCGAGCACAACCGCCGGCGCATCACCGTGCCGTTGCTGATGAAGCTCGCCGGCTATTTCGGCATCGAGCCGGGCGAGTTGGTCGAGAACGACGAATCCCGTCTCGTCGGCGACATGATGGAACTGTTCAGCGACGAGCTGTTCGCCGAGAACGCGCTGACCAACACCGACATACGCGACCTCGCCACCTCGAATCCGGCGGTGGGGCGCGCCGTGGTGCGGCTCTACGACCAGTTCAAGACGCTGCGCGAGGCGCACCGCACCGGCGCCGGCACGCTCGATACGGACGCCGGGTATCACCCCTCGACCGACGCGGTCTCCGATTTCATCCAGGAGAACGCCAATCACTTCCCCACACTGGAAGCCGAGGCCGAGCGCATCCGCCGCGACATCGACGTCGCCTCGGATTCGTTCGAGTACGGGCTGAAGAGCTACCTCGCCAATGTCTTCGGGCTCAACTGGCGCTCCGCCTCGCTGCCCGCCGGCATCGCCCGCCGCTACGATGCGGGCGCACACGAACTCATCACCGCCGAGGTGCTGCCGCCGGAATCGGCGCTGTTCGTGGTCGCCCACCAGCTGGGCCTGCTCGCCGCCTCGCGCCAGATCGACGAGCTGATCGACGCGGGCAACCTGCCGGCGGACGCACCCATCGTCACCCGCAACGCGCTGGCGAGCTATTTCGCCTCGGCGCTGGTCATGCCCTATGAGCCGTTCTTCGTCGCCTGCCAGGAGACGCGCTACGACATCGAGCGCGTCCAGCGGCGCTTCCGCACCAGCTTCGAGCAGGTGTGCCACCGCATGACCACGCTGCAGCGGCCGGGGCGGTCCGGCATCCCGCTGCATCTGGTGCGCACCGACATCGCCGGCAATATCTCCAAGCGGTTCTCGCTGTCGGGAATCCATATTTCCCGCCACTCCGGCGCCTGCCCGCGCTGGAATGTCTATGCCGCCTTCTTCCACCCCGAGCGCATCAATGTGCAGCTCAGCCAGATGCCGGAAGGCCAGCGCTATTTCTGCATCGCCAAGTCGATCACCAAGGGCGGCCACCGGCACAATGCGCCGCGCCGGCACCTCTCCATCGGGCTCGGCTGCCACATCAGCCATGCCCACCAGATGGTCTATTCCGACGGCATGAACCTGTCCGATCCCTCGCAGACCGTGCCCATCGGCGTCGGCTGCCGCATCTGCCCGCGGCTCGACTGCGAGCAGCGCGCCCAGCCCCTGACCGATCATCGCTTCACCCTGAACGAGATCGACATGTCGGAGAGCTTCTACGCCCCGGCGCGGCGGGGACTGTGAGGGTCAGTCCACCTTCTCACCTGTCACCTCGCTGAGCCGCCGCCCCATCTCGTCGCTGTAGCGCTTGACCGCGTGCGCCTCGCTGAGAATGCCGACGACCTCCCCACCCGGCAGGGTGACGGCGAGCGCATCGGCCTCCGCCCGCTCGAACAGGTCGAGCGCCTCGCGGATGGTCTGCGTGGGAAGCAAGCTCGCATCCGCATGGCGCAGCAGGGCGCGCAGTGTCTCCGGTTGATCGTCCCGCGTGGCGTCGTAGAGCGCGGCGGGAGGGATCATGCCGGCGTAGCGGCCGTTCTCGGTGGCGACCAGCGAGAGGGTGGAGCCGGGCGGAAAGCGCCGGCGGGCCTCATTGAGCGGCGTTTCGATGTCGATGCGGGCCACTTCCTGGCGCATCAGCGTCGCGACGGTCAGCTCGCGCAGCCAGCCGATGTCGTGCGCGCCGCGAATGTTCTCGCCGCGCAGGTGGAATCGCCAGGTGGCGAAGGAGAAGCCGAACAGCCGCCGCGTCGCCAGCGAGGCGGTGCCTGCCGCCGCGAGCACGGCGAGGGTCAGTTGCAGGTTGCCGGTCATCTCCAGCGCCAGCAGCGTCATGGTCATCGGCCCCCCGACCACGGCCACAGCCAAAGCGCTCATACCGATGAGGGCATAGAAGGCGTGCCCCGGCACGAGGTCCGGCAGCAGCAGCCCCATCCCGCCCGCAAAGACGCGCCCGGCCATCACCCCCATCAGCAGCGAGGCGAAGAACAGGCCGCCGCGAAACCCGGCGCCGATGGAGAGGGAGGAGGCCGTCACCTTCGCCACCAGCAGCAGCGCCGCCAGCGCGAGCCCGGTGTCGGCGGCGAGGAAGTGATAGACCGCACCATGCCCGGCCGAGAGCACCGCCGGATTCCACAGGGCGAGGGCACCGACGATCAGCCCGCCCACCGCTGGACGCAGCCAGGCGGGCAAGGCGGAGCGGCGGAAGCCGGCTTCCACCAGCGTCGCGCCGCGCATCACGGCGATGCCGACCAGCGCGCAGAAGAATCCGAGCAGCAGCACCGAGGGCAGGTCGGCGAGGCTCGGCGCGTCGATCGGCGGAAGGGCCGGGTGGTGCTGGGGTGCCAGGAGCTGCTGGGTCAGGGCGGCGGTGAAGGTCGCCGTCATCATCGGCACGAAGGCGGGAATGGCATAGGTGCCGAGCACCAGCTCGAAGCCATAGAAGGCGCCCATCAGAGGCGCGTCGAAGGCGGCGCCGATGGCCGCGCCGGCGCCGCAGCCGACCAGCAGCCGCAGGTCTGCCCGTCGCACATGGAAGACCCGGCCGAACCAGGAGGCGAAGCCCGCCGCCGCCTGGGTGTAGCCGGCCTCCAGCCCCACCGAGGCGCCGACCCCGCTGGAGAACAGCGTCTGCAGCGCCACGATGAGGCTGTCGCCCAGCGACATCCGCCCGCCCTGGAGCGCATTGGCCTCGATAGGGTCGACCGGAGGGGTGGCGCGGGTGCGCAGGAAGGCCCGCACGCAGAGCCCGAAGGCGAGGCCGCCAAGCGCCGGCGCGAGCAACACCAGCAGCGGGGCGATGCCCTCGGTGATCGAGAGGTGGCCAGCGGCCGGAATGCGGAAGACGAGTTCGTGCAAGCCCTGCAGCGCCGCGTTCATGGCGATGACGACCAGTCCAGCGACAACGCCGACAAGGGCGGCAAGCACGACGATGCCAAGCTCGCTCGTGCGCACCAGACGGCGCAGTCCTTGTGCCAGATGCCGCTCGTCCGTGGTGCTCTCGGGGGTCACGTGCCGCTCGCTCTCGCCCTGTCCCGTCGGCCCACCCGATCAATGTTTTGCGGGTCGACCGGGTCGCGACATCAGGGATCCGAATGTCGCGGTCGGACCACTAGGCAAGGACAGGGCCGCGCGCAACCGTCCTCAGGCCGGCTTACCCAACGTCGCGTCGCCACGATGTGATGCGGCCGGGGATGACCGGGTCGGTGGCCGGGCTAAAGTCGCGGCGAAGCCACACGGATTCGGCGGCGCCCTTGCGGTGGGCCGCCCCACGCATGGGAGTTTTCCTGATGTCCGAAACGTCCGACTACACGTCGCCCAAGGTCTGGGTCTGGAACAAGGGCAATGGCGGTACCTTCGCCAATATCAACCGTCCAACGGCGGGCCCGACGCATGACAAGGAGCTGCCCATCGGAAAGCACCCGCTCCAGCTCTATTCGCTGGGCACGCCGAACGGGCAGAAGGTTACGATCCTGCTGGAGGAACTGCTCGCCGCCGGCCACGAAGGCGCGGAGTACGACGCCTGGCTGATCAAGATCGGCGAGGGCGAGCAGTTCGGCTCCGGCTTTGTCGAGGTGAACCCCAACTCGAAGATCCCGGCGCTGATGGACCGCTCGGGCCCGACGCCGATCCGGGTGTTCGAATCCGGCGCCATCCTGCTTCATCTCGCGGAAAAATTCGGCGCCTTCCTGCCGACCGACCCCGCCAAGCGCGCCGAATGCCTGTCCTGGCTGTTCTGGCAGATGGGCAGCGCGCCTTATCTCGGCGGCGGCTTCGGTCATTTCTACGCCTATGCGCCGTTCAAGATCGAATACGCCATCGACCGTTTCGCCATGGAGGTGAAGCGCCAGCTCGACGTGCTGGACCGGCGGCTCAAGGAGAGCGCCTATCTCGCCGGCGACGACTACACCATCGCCGACATCGCGGTGCTGCCCTGGTATGGCGCGGTGGTAAAGGGTTGGACCTATGGCGATGCCGGCGAATTCCTCTCCGCCCATGAATATACGAATGTGCTGCGCTGGGCTGACGCGCTGTTCGCCCGGCCGGCGGTGAAACGCGGGCGCATGGTCAACCGCATGCCCGGCGAACTCTCCGAGCAGCTGCGCGAGCGCCACGACGCCAGCGATTTCGACACGCGCACCCAGGACAAGCTGGAGGGCTGACGGCGCGGGCATGAAAAAGGGCGCCCCGGGGCAGGGGGCGCCCTTCCTCGCGACGGGGTGACGTCAGGCGCACAGGCGCGTGAGTTCGCGGATGTCGCCCAGCTGTTCCAACCGGCGCACCGTCTCGATGATGGACTCGGTCTTGGCCTTGTCCCAGCGCGCGAATTCGGCGCAGCCACGGAACTTGTCGGCGGCCTCGTCATAGCTCATCGGGTTGGCCGGGCTGCCCTTGCCGAAGTCGGAGCGACCGGAGATAGTGCGCCCGTCCTTCATGTGGATGTCGATGATGGTGGTCATCTTGTCGTAGCCGGCGGCTTCCGCCTCCGGGTGGACATGGAAGTTCACCCGCTCGATCATCGCCTTCACGTCGTCCCGCTCCACCGTTTCGTCGGTGAATTCCGGCAGGCTGCCGCGCCCGTCGAGCAGCAGGATGGCCATGCAGAATTCCATCGAGAACTTGGCCTGAAGCTCGTTCTTGGGCCGGTGGTGGATCAGCGCGTTCGGCATGTTCTGGTTGGTGCCGACATCCACCCGCTCGACATCCTCTGCCTTGATGCCGTGGGTGCGGATGAGTTCCAGCATCTTGGTCATGCCGGGATGGGTGAGCGAGCCCGACGGGTGCGGCTTGATGGAGACGCCCGGCGAGGCGAAGGTCCAGGGCTGGCCGAGCTTGCCGACGATGGCGCCGGGGTCGAAGCCGCCGCCCGCCGCCTGGAAGAAGCCGCGCGGCGCTTCTAGGATCTTGTCGGTGGTGGTCCATCCCAGAGCCGCGAAGTCCGCCGCCACCACGCCACTCTCCGAGGACCGGCCGGCGTGGAAGGGCTTCATCATGGTGCCGAAATTCTCCCGCAGCCCGGCCGACTGGCTGCCGGCGCAGCCGAAGGCGCGCACCATCTGCTCGGCGTCCAGCCCCTTCAGCTTGCCGGCGGCGGCCGCCGCCGCATAGGTGCCGCAGGTGGCGGTGGCGTGGAAGCCGTGCTGGTAGTGGCGAGGGTTGATCGCCTCGGCGATCTTGCACTCCACCTCGACGCCGAGGTGATAGGCCAGCATCATGTCCGGCCCGGAGCGGCCATCGGCTTCGGCAACGGCGAGCGCCGCCGGCAGGGCGGGCGCGGTCGGGTGGGTGAGCAGGCCGTAGACCCGGTCCTTGGCGACGGCGAGCTGGGTGTCGTCATAATCGTCGGCGTGGATGCCGACGCCATTGGCGAAGGCGGCGAAGCGCGTCGGCACCTTCAGCGACGTGCCGATCACGGTGGCCGGCCCTTCCTTGATGCCGAGTCCGGCCAGATAGGTCTGGATATGCTCGCCGCTCTTGGCCACCGAGCCGGAGAGCGCGAGCCCGATGCCGTCGAGGATCGACTTCTTGCCGAGTTCGATCACCTCGGCGGGCAGGTCGGCATAGGTGGTGCCGACGACGAATTCGGCCACTTCCTGGGTGAGGCCGTCGACAACCGGTTGGGCCTGCGCGGGGTTGGTCTGGTGCAGCGTCATGGGGACGTTTCCTTCTGTCTCGTTGGACGGGGTCAGACCGCCGAGGAGGGCAGGGCGCCGATGATGGCGTCGGTGAGTTCGCGCGTGCCGGCGGTGCCGCCGAGATCGCGGGTCAGGCTGTCGCGACGGGCCAGCACGTCCTCGATCGCCTGCTCGATGGCGTGGGCGGTGGCCTCCTCGCCGAGATGGCGCAGCATCATCGCCCCCGACCAGATCTGGCCGATGGGGTTGGCGATGCCCTTGCCGGCAATATCCGGCGCCGAGCCGTGCACCGGCTCGAACATGGAGGGATAGTCCTTCTCCGGATTGATGTTGCCGCCCGGCGCGATGCCGATGGAGCCCACCACGGCGGGGCCGAGATCGGACAGGATGTCGCCGAACAGGTTGGAGGCGACCACCACGTCGAACCAGTCCGGGTTGCGCACGAAATGCGCGGTCAGGATGTCGATATGGTACTGGTCGGTGGTAAAGCCCGGATATTCCTTGGAGATCGCCGCGAAGCGCTCGTCCCAATACGGCATGGTGTGGCTGATGCCGTTGGACTTGGTGGCCGAGGTGACATGTTGCTTGCGGCCCTTGGCCAGCTCGAAGGCGTAGCGCATCACCCGGTCGCAGCCACGGCGGGTGAAGATCGACTGCTGCATCACCAGCTCGTCCTCCAGCCCGTCATAGAGCCGGCCGCCGATGGAGGAGTACTCGCCCTCATTGTTTTCGCGCACGACATAGAAGTCGATGGAGCCGGCCTCGCGGCCCTTGAGCGGGCTCTCGACGCCGGCCAGCAGCTTCACCGGGCGCAGATTCACATATTGATGGAAGCTGCGGCGGATCGGGATCAGCAGGCCCCAGAGCGAGACATGGTCCGGCACGCCGGGAAAGCCGACGGCGCCGAGAAAGATGGCGTCCTTGTCGCGGATCTGGTCGAGGCCGTCCGCCGGCATCATCGCCCCGGTCTTGGCGAAGCGCTCGCAGCTCCAGTCATAATGGGTCCAGTCGAACGAGAAGCCGCCGATGCGGCTGGCCGCCTGCAGAACGCGCTGCGCCTCCGGCACCACCTCGTTGCCGATCCCGTCGCCGGGAATGACCGCTATGGAATAGGTCGTCATGGAAACTCCTCGATATCGGGCGGCGGCACCGCAACGCATGCGGAAGGACAGTGTTCAACGCCTCGCCAACTGTCAACACTTTTTGCGGAATGGGTCACTGATCGCCGGCGCTTCGCTGTCGCGGCGAGAGCCGGAAAGTGGTCGAGACACAGCCAATCGCAACGTGTTCCCCATAGTTCCGCGCCGGGAAGCGGATTTCCCGTGGGGCATCGCGATCCGAGCCGGATGACGGGGGTTTTTGGGCATTCGGCCCATCATTGTTGACAATCGGCGATTTTGTGCGCGGAATGGCTCCATGCTCCGCCGCGTCGCAAATCCCGTCCGCACCCCGCGCACCGCCTCGTTCGTGCCGCTGATCCAGCGTGAGATCGAGCGCATGATCGGCACCGGAGAGCTCACCGGCGGCACCCGCATCAATGAAAGCACGCTGGCGCTGCGGCTCGGCATCAGCCGTGGCCCGGTGCGCGAGGCCTGCCGGGCGCTGGAGCAGATCGGCCTGCTCCGCAGCGAGCTGAACCGGGGCTTCTTCGTGCGCGAGGTCTCCACCAAGGAGGCGCTCGACCTCTACGATATCCGCGCCGGTCTTTTCGGCACCGCCGGCCGATTGGCGGCCGCCATCATCACCACGGTGCAGCTGCGCGGGCTGGAAGAGCTGATCGGCGAAATGGACGCGGCCATCGAGGCGCCCGACATCGCCGCCTTCTACACGCTCAACAACGAGTTTCACCGGCAGGTCGTCGTCGCCTCCGACAATGACAAGCTGATCGAACTGTACCCGCTGCTGGAGGCGGAACTGCATCTGTTCCGCCGGCGCGGCCTGGTGCTGCCCGGCTCGATGCGAACCTCCAATGACGAGCACAAGGCGATCCTCGACGCGCTGCGCCAGAGCGACGGCACCGGCGCCGCCCGCCTGCTGGAGCGGCACATCCTCGCTGGCAAGGCGCGCTTTCTGCGCACGCTTGAGGATGAGAACGCCACCGAGGCGCGCCCCGGGCCGCTCGACCCCCGACATTCACGTTCCAAGGACAGGTAGTTCCATGACCGCGCACCCCCTTCCCATCCTCGCCCTCACCCCCGGCGACTGCACCGGCATCGGCCCGGAACAGACCGCGCGCCTTCTCAGCCAGGGTGGCCTAGAGGATGTGGCGCGGCTCGTGGTCGTCGGCGACGCCCGCGTTCTGGAAATGGGCGCCCGCCATGCCGGGGTGGACCTCGCTTTCGCCCGCTACGCCTCGCCGGGCGCGGTGGACTGGGAAGCACCCGGCATCCCGCTGGTCGATCTCGGCAATACCGACCCGGCGGCGTTCCCGCTCGGCGTCGCCAATCCCGATTCCGGCCGGCTGACTGGCGACACGCTCTCCCGCGCCATCGACTTTGCCAAGGCGGGCGAGGTAGACGGCGTGTGCTTCGCCCCGCTCAACAAGCAGGCCATGTTCAAGGGCGGCTGGCGCTTTCCCGACGAGCACAAGATGTTCGCCCATCTGCTCGACCATAAAGGCCCGTTCAGCGAGATGAACGTGCTGGAGGGCCAGTGGATGACGCGCGTCACCTCGCATGTCTCGCTGCGCACGGCGCTGGACCAGGTGACGTTCGACGCCGTGTGCGGCGCGCTGCGCCTTGCCGACACGACCATGCGCAAGGCCGGCATCGACGCCCCCCGCATCGCGGTCGCGGCGCTCAACCCGCATGGTGGCGAAGGCGGGCTGTTCGGCACCGAGGAAATCGACATCATCCGCCCAGCGGTGGAGGCAATGGCGGCCCAGGGCATCGACTGCGAGGGCCCGTTCCCGTCCGACACCGTCTATCTCAAGGCGTTTGCCGGCGCCTATGACAGCGTGCTGGCGATGTATCACGACCAGGGGCAGATCGCGACCAAGCTCAAGGGCTTCAACAAGGGCGTGACTATCACCGCCGGGCTGGAAGTGGTGTTCACCACCCCGGCGCACGGCACCGCCTTCGATATCGTCGGCAAGGGCGTGGCCGATATCGGCGCACTCCGGTCCGCGATCCACCTCGCGGCCCGCGTGGCGTCCCGCAAGATCGAGGCCCGCGCCGCCGCGTGAGGCGGCGTTACTCCCTCTCTCCGCCGGAGAGGGGGAGGCCCGCTTCAATCGTTGCGGGCGTGCCCGTCGACGGCGGCGATCAGCCGGCGCTTGGCCAGCGCCACATGGCGCCAATGCGTCACCTGCGCCCGCTCGCCATCGCCGGAGGCCAGCGCTTCCAGCATCGCCCGGTGCTCGCGGTTCGACACCGCAAGACCGCCGCCCTGCACCAGCGCGCGGGCACGGAACAGATGCAGCTTGTTGACGAAGCGGTGGTACTCGGCAAGCAAAGTACGGTTGCCGCACGAGCTGACGATGAGATTGTGGAAGCCGAGATTGAGCGGGTAATAATCATCGAAGCTGCCGCGCTCGGCCACCGCGTCCATCTCGTCGACCATGCGGGTCAGCTCCGCGAGCAGGCCGTCGGTCATGCGTTCCGCCAGCAGCCGGCCGGCCTGGCCGAACAGTGCCGCGCGCACGTCGTAGATTTCGACCGCGTCCTCGACCGACAGCCGCCGGACGAAGACGCCGCGATTGCGCACCACCTCGACCAGCCCTTTCGCCTCAAGGCTACGGGTAGCCTCGCGGATCGGGCCGCGGCTGGTGCCGAAACGGTTCGAGAGATGGATCTCGTTGATCCGAACCCCCGGCTCCAGCTCGCCAGTGAGAATGAGGCGCTCAAGTTCCTTTTCGAGCGCGCTCGTCAGGGAGACGCTCTTCACAACGGTCAAATCGTTCAAATGCGCGGAATCGCTGACAATGCTCATCCGTTAATTGTAAACAGTTTCGCGTTGGAAGGCTTCCAGTTTCTACGCCACGCTGCGGGTTGCGCCGGCTTCCGCGACACTTTGACGTTGAAGCAGGGCGATCACCGCCGCCGTCACGTCCTCAGTCCGCGCCGTTCCGCCGAGATCGGGCGTCAACGCGGTGCCATCCGCCGTCACCTGCTCGATGGCGACCATGAGCCGCGTGGCCGCCTGCGCCTCGCCCAGATGCTCCAGCATCATCACCGCGCTCCAGAACGCGCCGATCGGGTTGGCGATACCCTTGCCGATCAGGTCGAAGCCGGAGCCGTGGATGGGCTCGAACATGGAGGGGGTGGAGCGGTCCGGCGCCAAATTCGCCGTGGCGCCGATGCCAAGGCTGCCGCTCAGCGCCGAGGCGAGGTCGGAGAGCACGTCGGCATGCAGGTTGGTGGCCAGCACCGTGTCGACCGTGCCGGGGCGCAGCACAAGGCGCATGGTCATGGCGTCGACCAGCATCCAGTCGACCTCCAGCTCCGGGAAGTCCTTGATCACCCCCCGGCACACCTCGTCCCACAGCACCATGCCGTGGCGTTGCGCGTTGGACTTGGTGACGATGGTCAGCTTCTTGCGCGCCCGCGACATGGCGAGTTCGCAGGCGAAGCGGCACACCCGCTCGATGCCGGCGCGGGTGAACACCGAGACGTCGATGCCGACCTCGATCGGCAGGCCGCGATGCGCCCGGCCGCCAGCGCCGGCATATTCGCCCTCGCTGTTCTCGCGCACGATCACCCAGTCGATGTCCTTGCCGAGTTCCGGCCGCAGCGGGCCAATGATGTTGGGCAACAGGCGCGAGGGGCGGACATTGGCGTATTGGTCGAGCCCCTGGCAAATGGCGAGGCGCAGTTCCCACAGGGTGATGTGATCAGGGATCTCCGGATCGCCGACGGCGCCGAAATAGATGGCGTCGAAGCCGCGCAACGTGTCGACGCCGTCCTGCGGCATCATGGTGCCGACGCGGCGATAGCGGTCCGAGCCCCAGTCGAAGCTCTCGAAATCGAAGCCGAAGCCGCCTTCGGTGGCGGCCAGCGCGTCGAGCACTTCGCGGCCGGCATTGATGACGTCGGAGCCGATGCCGTCCCCGGGAATGAGCGCGATTTTATGCCGGCGCATGAGCGTGGTTCTCCATGAACTTCAGAATGCCGTCGACCATGTCGGTCTGGGTGCCGGTGCCGCGAATGTCGGGCGTGCGGGTCGCGGGGTCGGCCAGCGCCGCGTCGATGCCGGCCTTCATCAGCGCGGCCGCCTCGCCAGCGGCGGGAATGCCGCGCCGGCGCCCGAGCCATTCGATCAGCATCCGGGTGGATTCGATCATCGCATAAGGGTTGGCGATGCCCTTGCCGGCGATGTCGGGTGCCGAGCCATGGGTGGCCTGCGCCATGGCGATGTCGCCCCGTCCGATGCACAGGCCCGGCGCCATGCCGAGCCCGCCGACCAGCCCGGCCGCCTCGTCGGTGAGGATGTCGCCGAACATGTTGGTGGTCACGACCGTGTCGAAGCGCTGCGGCTCGCGCACCAGCTTCATGGCGAAGGTGTCGACGATCACCTCCTCGATGGCGACATCGGGGAATTCCTTCCCCGCCTCGTAGCACTCCTCCACGAACATGCCGCAGCCGAGCTTGAACACGGTGTTCTTGTGCACGACCGTGAGCCGCTTCTTGCGGGCGCGGGCGATCTCGAAGGCGGCGCGGGCGACTTTGCGGCTGCCCTCGCGGGTGATGACGCGCACCGAGATGGTGGTGTCGTGGGTGGGGCGGAACTCGCCACAGCCGGCCACCACGTTGCGGTCCGGCTGGAAGCCCTCATTGTTCTCGCGCACGATGACGAGGTCGATATCGTCATAAAGGCAGCCGAGCCCGGGATAGGAACGGGTGGGGCGCACATTGGCGAACAGGTCGAAGCTCTTGCGCAGGATCGGGTGCGGGTTGATCGCCTCCGGCACCTTCGGATAGGCCTGATGGCCGATCGGCCCGAGAATGAAGCCGTCCAGCGTGCCGAGCGTCTCCAGCGTGCCCGGCGGCATGGTGTGGCCGAGCTCGTCTAGCGCCTTGCGGCCGAGCGGCATCGGGCGCCAGTCGATGGCGAGGCCGCAGGCCTGCGCCGCTGCGCTCGCTATGCGGTGCGCGGCGGGCACGATCTCGTGGCCGATATCGTCGCCATTGAGGACGCCGATGCGGAGCGGCGGGTGCGAGGCCATGGCGCTCACTCCGCCGCGTCGCGCAGGCCGGCCGGCACCGAGGCGCGGGCGACTTCGCCGACATCGCCGAGTTCCGGCAGGCGCCAGCACAGGGCCATGAGAGCCTGCGTGACCTCGTCGCCGACGACCAGCGACGCCTGGTGGGCGAATTTGCGCTCCAGGTGGGCGTTGCTCAGCGGTTTCTCGTGGCTGCCGATGGCGCGCTCGATCACCTTCTCGATCACCCGCCCGTCAGTGAACTCCACCTCGATGACGACGGACGCCTCGTGCACGGACGTGTCGGAGGTGGCCGAGACCTTGTCGCGCAGCGCGATGATGTCAGGCGCGTTGGCGGCCTCGTCGGTGAAGGCGGTGGGCGAACCATCGCCGCGCAGCAGGGCGCAGGCGGCGGCGTGGAAGACGCTGAACTTGGTCTCCAGCCCGGTCTTCGGCGTGCGCTTGCCGGTCAGTTCCAGCACCAGCGGGTGGGTGCGCAGGCGCACCGCCGCGATCTTCCGCACCGCGTCGCCGAGTTCCTCGCGCAGCTGCTGGCAGCCATCAATGGTGGGGTGGATGACGATGCCGCAGGCAAACGGCTTGTAGGAGTTGAGCCCGGCCTCCCAGTTCTGCCCGAGCCCACCGAGGATCTCGTTATAATCCTGCTTGGTGGAGAGCACGTTGGCGAAGCCGCGCGGCGCCTCGATCGCCCGCAGCGAGCTGTCGAAGCCGGCTTTGGCGAGGAAGGCGGCCAGCGCACCATTGCGGGCGGCGGCGCCGGGATGCAGGCTCTTGCACATGGTGCCGAACATTTCGCGCAGCCCAGAGGCCTGCGTGGCGGCAATGCCGAGTGCCCAGACCATCTCGGTCTCATTGAGCTTGAGCATGTGGCCGACGGCGGCGGCGGCGCCGAACACGCCTGTCGTGCCGGTGATGTGCCAGCCGCGGTCATAGTGCTCGGGATACACGCTGTTGCCGATCCGGCATTCGACCTCGACGCCGACGATCAGCGCGTTGAGGAAGTCGGCGCCGGTCATCGGCTGATATTCGGCCGCCGCCAGCAAAGCGGAAGCGACCGGGCCGGCGGGGTGGATGATGGTTTTCAGGTGGGTGTCGTCATAGTCCAGCACATGGGAGGAGATGCCGTTGATCAGTGCCGCGTTCGGCACGTCCAGCCGCTCGCCGCGCCCGAGCACGCTCGCCTGCGGCTTGCCGGCGAAGGGGCCGATGCCGGCCAGCGCCCGGTCGACGGTCTCGTGGCTGGCGCCGCCGACGGCGCAGCCCATCCAGTTGAAGAAGGTGCGCACGCCTTCGGCCTGCACGGGGGCGGGAATGTCGTCGAGCCTGCAGCCGACGATCCAGGTGGCGAGTTGGCGGGTGACGTCTTTCGTGGACATTCTGTTCTCCTTTAAACGAGGCCGCGCGCGATGCCGCCGTCGACATTGATGGATTGGCCGGTGACGTAGCTGGCGAGCGGGCTGGCGAGCCAGGCAACCATGACCGCGATCTCGTCCGGTTCGGCGAAGCGCCCGAGCGGGATCTCGTGCGAGAATTCCGCGTAGATCTCCTCCACCGGCACGCCGCGCTCCGCCGCCATCTTGGTGGCGCGGTTGATCCAGAGAGCGGTCTTGGTCCGGCCGGGGCCGACCGCGTTGATGCGGATGCCCTTCTCGCCGAGTTCCAGCGCCAGCGTCTTCACCAGGCCGAGCAGGCCGGCCTTGTGGACATTGGTCATGATCTGGTGGGCGTAGGGCATCTTGGCCGCCGCCGCGCCGAGCGTGACGATGGCGGGCGCCTCGCCCTGCTCCAGAAGCGGCAGGCCGGCGCGGATGGTGCGCACCGTGGAGAGCACGTTGAATTCGTAGCTGCCGAGCCAGTCGTCATCGCCCAGCGTGTCGAAATCCGCCCGCACGCTGCCGCCCACCGCGCTCACGAGGATGTCGAGCCCGCCCCACAGCGCGTGCGCCTGCGCCATGAGTGCGACGGCCGAGGCGGCGTCCTTCACCACATCGGCAACGAAAGTCTCCGGCGCGCGCCCGGTCGCCGCGATGAGGCGGGCGCTCGCGGCGTCGAGATTGTCCCGGCTGCGCGAAGCAATGAGCACCCGCGCGCCCTCGCGCAGCAGAATGGCGGCGGTGGCCTCGCCAATGCCGTAGCTGCCGCCGACGATGACGGCGCGGCGGCCGTCAAACCCCAGATTCATAATGGCTCCTCAGCACGAAACGGTAGACGCGGAAGACGATCAGGATGGTCGACGAGATCACCGCGATGCGGACGATGTGAAAGGCCGTGACGAGCTCGGCATCGGCGTGCATCGCCTTGGCGGTCAGCACCATTTCGGTGATCGCCGCCGGGGCGAGGGCGAGGAAGCTGGTGGTCAGCGGCAGGCCGGTGGCGAGCGAGAGCACCTCTGCGCCGACGGCGGCGGCGAGGATCAGCAGCACCCCGATCAGCAGCCCGGAAGCGGCAACGCGCGGCAGCCGCACGAACAGGTCGCGCTTGAACCGCATGCTCAGCCAGACGCCGATCATGATCTGCGCGGCGATGATGAGGATGCCGGGCACCGCGACATTCATCAGCCCCGAGGCGCCCAGCGCCGCGCTCGGCAGCAGCGAGCCGAGCAGCCACGGGTTGGGGATCACCGTCGGGCGCAGCGCCTGCGCGCCGAGATAGGCGATGACGAGGCCGAGGGCGAGCAGTAGCAGATCGTGCGAGGTGGCCGGATCGACCGTGTTGACGGTGCCGGCTTCGCCGAAGGCGAACACCATGAACGGCACGATGCTGACAACCGTCGTCACCCGCAGCGCGTGGACGATCGACACCGCATTGGTGTCGCCCCCGCGCGCCGCCGCCACGACGGCCATGTCGGCCATGCCGCCGGCGGCGGTGGCGAAGAAGGCGGTGGTCGGGTCGATGCGCGCCAGCGGCCGCATGATGAGCGCGCCGATGAAGGTGGCGAGAATGATGTAGAGCGTCGCCAGCAGCATCGCCGGCAGCAGTTCCAGCGAGACCAGCAGTAGATGCGGGGTGAACCGCATGCCGATGGCGAGGCCGACGATGACCTGTCCGATCTCGCGCAGATGCCACCCGGCCTGCAGCGGCACGCCCGAGACGTTCAGCAGGCCGCAGACGAAGAGCGGTCCGAGCATCCAGGGCAGGGGGATGTGGATCAGCGAGGCGGCATAGCCGGCAGCGGCGGCGAGCGTATAGGTGCCGAGCAGGCGCAGCCCGGCCCAGTGCCAGGAGGGTTTCGGCGAGGGGCTGGGCGAGGAGCCCCGCGAGGAAGCCCGCAATGCCTCTCCTTCGCCCGCCGGATCGGGCGGTTCGGAACGCGCCGCCATCACCCGTTCGCTCGCCCGGCACGCGCCTGCGTTTTCGTCACGGCGATTCGGGTACGCACGACGATTTGGGAAATGCGGGAGGCCGGCATCCGGCGGTGGCGCGGGCGTTCGGACATGACGGCCTCCCCAATGTGCCGCGACGGTTTACAGGGCCGCGACGGCTTGTTGGCGCCTGTCTCGCAGCGGGCAGGTCTCCGCCGGCAGGGCATGGGGCGATAGAGACATCTGTAATGATAACTGTCAACAGATTGATGGATGCCGCCCCGCCCCGCTGCAGCGGTCGACAGGGCACTGAAAAGGCCCTGCACGGCGTCTTTCAACGACTCTGCGATGTGTGACGCCGTAACGATACCACCCGGTTACAGCCGATCGTGGTTGGCCGGAGTCGGTCGCCCATAGAACGTATCCGCAAATGTGTTGACAGTTGACGGGCAGCGGGACAGTCTTGCCATGCCTAATCCACACGGGCCGGCCGCTTCATGGCCGCCGGCCGAAGGATCCAGATGGAACGGCGGGAGGAAAACATGACAGATTTCACACGCAGAGATGCCTTCAAGATTTCAGCGGGCGGCCTCGCAGCGGTCTCCGGCATGGTTGCCATGCCGTCCATCCTGCGCGCCGCGACCTATCCCAGCCGCCCGATCAACGTGATCGTGCCCTTCGCCACCGGCGGCTACAATGATCGTCTCTCCCGTGCCTTCATGCCCTACCTCGAAAAGGAGCTGGGCCAGCCGCTTGTGATCGTCAACAAGCCTGGCGCCGGCACCCAGCTGGGCAATTCCTATGCGCTGAACCAGCCGGCCGATGGCTATTCCATCCTGTGCACCTCGGCGGCGCCCTATATCCCGCTCACCGTGCTGCTGCAGAATGCGCCCTACAAGGTCGAGGATTTCTCGATGATCAACCTGCCGTCGCGTGACTACACGCTGGCGGCGACCTCGTCCGATGGCCCGGTGAAGACTTTCGCCGAGGTGATCGACAAGCTGAAGAAGGACCCGTCGAGCCTGAGCATCGGCGTGCAGCCGGCCTCGGCCGACTATGCCAACATGGTGCTGGTCTTCCAGGCCGCCGGCATTGATGCCAGCAAGCTGCGCATCGTCACCTATGATGGCGGCGGCCCGGCCCGCAACGCCACCGCCGGCGCGCAGGTCGACGTCGGCTTTGTCGGCGGCGAGGGCTTCCTGCCGCTCAAGACCAAGATCCGCCCGCTCGCCATCTTCGCCGCCGAGAAGGTGGAATGGTACCCCGACGCGCCGCTGATCGGCTCTACCGGCATCAAGACCGACTTCGTCGAAGGCTCGCAGCGCGGCTGGGCCGTCACCACGAAGCTCCGCAACGAGCAGCCTGAGATCTACAAGACGCTCGTCGCGGCGGTTGAGAAGGCCAGCAAGAACCCGAAGTCGATCGAGACGCTGAAGCTGCAGGAACTCGCCACCACCTGGTACGGCCCCGAGGCGTCCGACAAGGCCTATCTCGACAACGCCGCCAAGATGGCGAAGTACGTCGACCTGCTGAAGTAGGCCGCATCAAGAGGAGGCGGGCCGCATTCGCTTTGCGCCCGCCTTCATTCTCGCTCCTCCGACGAATGGAGATGAAGATGCGCATCGGTCGGCACAGCTACGACATCGATTATGGCCATCTGTCGCTCGTCACGTTTATTGCGGCCGTCGTCTTCTGGTACCTTTTGGATGCCCGAAGCGTTTCGCTGAGCGTGAACAATCTTCTTCTGGTGCAGCCGGTGGCGATCTTCGCGCTGGCCATGTACCTGTTCATCCTGCCCCAGTGTTTCCACCGGGTTGATGCCCGCGAGGCGGCGAAGAGCCCCACTCAGAAGGACCCGTTGCATGTGACCATCCCGTCGGAGCGGTCCGATGTGATGCGCATGCTCGCGCTCGGCGTGTCGCTGGGCCTGATGGTCTTCCTGCTCGACGTCATCGGCTTCGACATCGCCATCTTCCTTTTCTCGGCGGCGGCGATGGCTATCTGCGGCGAGCGGCGACCCCTGCGCCTGCTGCTGTTCTCGCTGGGTGTGACTCTGGTCACGATCTACGGCTTCCGCGCCCTGATTTCCTATCCCATGCACACAATGCTGCTGTGAGGCGCGCCCGATGATCGACGTATCCGCCTTCAATGAAGCCTTGGGCATCATGTTCACGTCGGTCGGGTCCTGGGGGTGGATTGTCCCCGGCCTGATCGTCGGCCTCGTCTTCAGCGCCATTCCCGGCATCTCGATCACCATGGCGATGGCGATCGTGCTGCCGATGTCGCTCTACATGGACTTTTTCTCGGCCATCGTCTTCCTCACCTCGGTCTATACCGGAGCGGGGTTCGGCGGCTCGGTTCCAGCGATCCTGATGAACATACCGGGGTCGCCATCGTCCTTCGCGACGACCTTCGACGGCTATGCCATGTCGCAGAAGGGCGAGCATAACGAGGCGCTCGGCTACGCGCTGTTCGCCTCCACCTTGTGCGGCATCGCCGGCTATGTGCTGCTGCTGCTGGTCATCGAGCCGCTCGCCGACATTGTGCTGCGCATCGGCCCGGTGGAAATGTTCGCGGTGGCGATTTGGGGCATGATGCTGCTGGGCTCGCTCGGCTCCACCTATATCAGCCGCGGCCTGCTCGCCGCCGCCTTCGGCATCCTGCTCGGCACGGTGGGCATGAACACCGCCGGCTTCACCCGTGGCACGCTGGGCCTGCCGGTCCTGCTCGACGGCATCGCGCCGATCCCGGCCATGATCGGCCTGCTGGCGGCAAGCCAGCTGCTCAGCCTCGCAACGCGTGACTACATCATCGAGGCGGAAGGGTCGCGCGAGGTCAGCCTGCGCAAGATCCTCAAGGGGTGCTGGGGCACGTTGAAATATCCCGGCGTGCTGCTGCGCGGCTCCATCATCGGCATCATCATCGGTGCCGTGCCGGGCGTCGGCTCGTCCATCGGCAACCTCATCGCCTATGCCGAGACCAAGCGCACCGCCAAGGACAGCGCGACCTTCGGCAAGGGCAACCCCAAGGGCGTCATCGCGGCGGAATCGGCAGTGGCGAGCGGCGAAGGCGGCTCCATGGCCACCATGCTGGCGCTCGGCATCCCCGGCGGCGGCGCGACGGCGATCCTGATCGCGGCCTTCATGATGCACAACATCGTGCCCGGCCCGAGCTTCATCGAGACCCAGAAGCCGATGGTCTACGCGATCATCCTCAACAACATCGTCCAGGCCATCGTGCTGCTGGCGGTGGGCATCGGCTTCATCTACGTCGCCTCCAACATCATGAAGGTGCGGACGCGCTACGTATTGCCGGCGATCCTCGTCATCGCCACGCTCGGCACCTTCGCGGTAACGGGCGAAGCGGCCGGTCCGATCACGCTGTTCGTCTTCGCCCTGCTGGGCTACGCGCTCAACCGCTACCAATATCCCGTCTCGGCGGTGGTGGTCGGCATCCTGCTCGGGCGCATGCTGGAAACCGAGTTCCTGCGCTCCTACCAGCTCTCGGGCGGCAACCCGCTCTATGTGCTGGAGCGGCCGGGCGCGATGGCGATCTTCGCGGTGATGTTCATCTCGCTGGCGATGACCGCGTGGGGCAAGCGCAAGCAGAACCGCGCCGAGGCGGCCGAGGCTGAAGCGATGCTGCGGATGCAGGACGAGGCGAGCCACGCCCACACGCCGAGCAAGGGCTGACGGTTCCTCTGTCTCCCACCGTCTCGCGAGGCTTTCCGAAAGGGCGGGTGCAAACCCGCCCTTTTCCATGCGCGGCGCGCGGGCACCCCGGCACTGACGGCACTCATGGCACGGGCACGAAAAAACCCCCGCCGTCGAGGACGGAGGGGGTCTTTGGGTCTGGTCGGGATGGCGGCGAGAGGTCAGGCAGTGGCGCCGATGGAGACCGGGGCGAACGCCGCGCGCTCGGCCGCGTCGAGCTGGTTGATGAGGTTCATTTCCCAGGCGAGATACTGGCGGGACGCCTCCTTGTTGCCGTCATGGCGGTCATGCACGAACCACACGCGGTCGCGGGCATCCTCCCGGCTCATGCGCCGCTTGACCCGGTCGACCGGCCACCCCGCCTGTGCGCAGGCATCGGCATCGGCCGGTAGCCAGCGGGCCGATATGCCGGCCGCCTGCAACTCGCAGGTGGCGGCCGCGACGGCGGCGGCGTCGCCGAGCAGCAGCACCCGCCGCGTGGAAGCGGCAAGCGCGCCCGGCAGATCGCCGCGCAGCACCCAGCGCGCCCCTTCGAGCCTCCACGCCTCCCATTCGGTGGAACTGCGCAGATCCAGCACCGGCACGCCGCTCTGGGCGAGGCTCCATGCCGCCCTCGCGTCCACCGACAGCGGCCGGGCAGGGGCCTTCAGCGCGGGGTGCGGAACGGCGGGGGCATCGACCCCCTCGGCATCGTCGAGCGCCAGCACATGCACCTCGAAGCCGAGCGCGCGCAGGAACAGCCCGGCCAGCGCGGCCCGCAATCCGGTGTCGTCCATCAGGATCAGCCGCCCATGGCGGACGCCGACATACTGGTCGGTTGCCTGGATCAGCTGGCCGGCGAGGGCGGGGATGGCGCCCGGCACCGGCGGCGCGGCCCGTTCCTCTTCGCTGCGCAGATCGAACAGGAAGGTGGTGCGACCGGCCTCATCCAGCAGGCCTTCCGCCTCACCGGGCGTGAGCGTGGACAGGTGCGACGCGGCGATGAGGCGCGCTGCGCTTGCCCGGCTGGCCTGCGCCTGGCCGGCGTCCAGTTCCGGCATGGGATCGGCGCTGGCGCCCCGGTCGAGGGGCAGGCCGGCCAGCGCCCAGCCCTGCGTGCCGTTCTCCAGCGCATAGACCGGGTTGGTCACGCCGATGGCGCGCAGCGTCAGCGCACCGACAATGCCGCGCGTGCGCCCAGCGCAGGTGATGACGATGGGCGTCGCCGCGTCCGGCACGGCGGCGCCGACGCGATGGGCGAGTTCCCCATTCGGTACGCAGCGCGCACCCTCGATCCGCATCTTGGCGTATTCGGCCGGCGGCCGGGCATCGAAAAAGGCGTGCGGGCGCCCCTCGCGCTGCCAGTTGGCAAGCGTTGCGGCGTCGATCATCGCGGGGTGATGGTCGTGCTCCAGCAGTTCGCCCAGCGTCTTGCTCGGCACGTTGACCCCGGCGAAAACGCCCAGCCCCGCCGCTTCCCAGGCGGGAAGCCCGCCCGCGATCACCGCGATGTCGGTGTAGCCGCAGGCCGCCAGACGCTGCGCCGCCCTCATGGCGATGCCGTCGCCGTCGTCGATGAGCAGCACCGGGCAATCGGCGCGCGGCACGAGGGCGAGGGCGGTGGCCTCCAGCCGGCTGAACGGGCAGGGAATGGCGAAGAGCGGATGCCCCTCGCCGAAGGCCGCCGCCTCGCGCACGTCGAGAAAGGCGATTTCCTCACCGGCATGCAGGCGGTTTTTCGCCGCCGCTGCCGTCACCGATGCCACGCTCATGTCACGGGCTCACCGTGGAAGAAGCGGTGGAAGGCGGCGTAGATCAGGTCCGGGCGATGCTCGGCCGGATAATGGCCGGTCGGCACCGGCAGGCCGACAAGGTCGTCCGCCCATTCCGACCACGCTTCGACCGGCTTGAAGTGCCGCCCGCAATGGCTGTTGGTGCCCCAGATGACCAGCGTCGGGCACTCAATCTTGCGCCTGCCGTAATCGGCGGTGTCCATGTCGAGGTCGACGGTGATGGTCGCGCGGTAATCCTCGCAGACGGCGTGGATCTGCTCCTTGGTGGCGCAGCGTATATATTCCTCCATCGCCTCAGGCGTGAAGATTTCCAGCCCCACGCCCTTCTTGTTGAGCTTGTAGCGCATGTAATAATCGAGGTCGGCGCCCAGCAGGTTCTCCGGGAAGGGCGCCTTCTGCGCCATGAAGAACCAGTGATAGCTCTCGCGGGCCCAGCCGAGCGTGATGTTGTTCAGCACGTGGTGCGTCGGCACGATGTCGAGAGCGGCATAGCGGGTGACGCGCTCGGGCCGGTCGAGCGCCATGCGGAAGCCGACGCGGGCGCCCCGGTCGTGGCCGGCGACGGCGAAGGTCTCATGGCCGAGCGCGTCCATCACCTCGAATGCATCCTCGCCCAGCGCCCGGAACGAATAGCCAGAATGATCCTCGCCGCCCTCGGGCTTGGAGCTGTCGCCATAGCCGCGCATGTCGATGGCGACGACGGAGAAGTCGCGCGCCAGCGAAGGGGCGACCTTGTGCCAGCTCACCAGCGTGAGCGGGTTGCCATGGATGAGCAGGAGGGGCGGGCCCTCGCCGGCGGTGGCGACATTGATCTCGGCGCCGCGCGTCTTGATGCGCTGGAAGGTGAAGCCCTCCATCAGCCGTGTGGAGTGAACGAGTTCGGGAACGGCTTCTGCAACGTCCATCGGGCGCCTCCTCGCAGGGGTCGAGCGGATTTATCCGCATTGTGCCAACTGTCAACAATATGGGCGGGAAAGGCAAGGGGATTGCATCGGAGTGGGCCTCTCCACGGGCGATTGGCGACAACGTTTGGATTGTCGACCAGACCCGCGGCGATCCTGACCCCTATGGTGGAGCCGTAGTGCAACTTTGAGAGACACTGACACAGGCCAGCCTGCGTATTTATACTTGCGTGATAACGATTGCAATTAAATGCAATTGTTATAGATAGAGTGTGACGGGAACGGACCCGCCGCGCTCAGGAAACCCGCCATGACCCGCAACATCGGACCCGTCGACAAGGCCGTCCGCATCGCCCTCGGCCTCGTCCTGCTCTCGCTCACTCTCGTACTGGACGGCGATCTTCGCTGGATCGGCCTCATCGGCGTCGTGCCGCTGCTCACCGCGCTGATGGGCAATTGCCCGCTTTATTCCGTGCTCGGCCTTTCCACCTGCCCGGTGGCCGGGCGCACGTGAGGCCGGCCGAGGCCGGTTGACGCCGAGGAGTTTCCCATGACGCAGAAGCCCGAAGTGACCGGCTTCTTCGACCCGCGCACCTCGTCGATTCAGTATGTCGTTGCCGATCCGGCGGCGAAGAGGTGCGCGATCGTCGATCCGGTCCATGATTTCGACGAGAAGTCGGGCCAGACGGCCACGGTCAATGCCGACCGCATCCTCGCCTTCGTGCGGGCGCGGGGCTACACGGTGAAGTGGATTCTCGACACCCACCCCCACGCCGACCACTTCTCTGCCGCGCATTATCTCAGAGAGAAGACCGGTGCGCCCACCGCCATTGGCGAACGGGTGAAGGACGTGCAGAAACTCTGGAACAGCTTCTACAACTGGCCGGACGTGCCCGCCGACGGCTCGCAATGGGACCGGCTGTTCCGCGAAGGTGACACGTTCAAGGTCGGCGGCATCGACGCCCGGGTGATGTTCTCGCCCGGGCACACGCTGGCTTCGATCACCTATGTCATCGGCGATGCCGCCTTCGTCCACGACACGCTCTTCATGCCCGACAGCGGCACCGCCCGGGCGGATTTTCCCGGCGGCACCGCCAAGGTGCTGTGGAACTCGATCCAGGCCATTCTGGCGCTTCCCAACGCGACCCGCCTTTTCACCGGCCATGACTACCAGCCGGACGGGCGGGCGCCGATGTGGGAATCCACCGTTGCCGCGCAGAAGGCGAGTAACATCCACATGGCGCGCTGCGCCACGCAGGAGGCCTTCGTCGCGGTCCGCGAGGAGCGGGACCGCAGCCTCGCCATGCCAAAGCTGATCCTGCAATCCTTGCAGATCAACACCAATGGCGGCCGGCTGCCAGTGCCGGAATCGAACGGGGTGCGTTATCTCAAGATCCCGCTCGACCTGCTCAAGGGCGCGGTGTGGGACTGACGCCATTCGGGGAAGACACGATGCTCGACACGCCTGCCATCGAGATCGCCGACATGAAGGCCCGGGTCGGCGAGGCCTCGGCCTTTCTGAAAACCCTGTCCAACCCCGACCGGCTGATGGTGGCCTGCGCGCTGGTGCAGGGCGAACGCTCGGTGCGCGAGTTGGAGGACCTTCTCGGCATCCGCCAGCCCGGCCTGTCGCAGCAGATCGCCGGGCTGCGCACGGCCGGGCTGATCGTCGGGCGCAAGGAGGGCAAGCAGGTTTTCTACCGCCTCGCCGATCCGCGCGTCGAAGCCTTCATCGCCACCATGCATGCCCTGTTCTGCGCGCCGCACGCGGCCGAAGCGACGCGATAGCCCCACGACGGAAGCCCCATGACGGAATTCACCCCGATTGCCTCCCTCATAGGCGGCGCCCTCATCGGCCTCAGCGCCGTGCTGATGATGCTGGCGGAGGGCCGCATCGCCGGCATCAGCGGCATCGCCAGCCGGCTCCTTCCGCCTTATGGCGACAAATCCTCTGCGGAAAGATCAGCCTTTGCCGGCCGGCTGGCCTTCGTCGCCGGGCTGGTCGCCGCGCCTTTTCTCTACGCCGCCGCCACCGGCACGGCCGTGGTGCAGACAGTGTCGTCCAATCTCGCATTGATGGCGGTCGCCGGCCTGCTGGTCGGCTTTGGCTCAGTCTGGGGCTCGGGCTGCACCTCGGGGCATGGCGTGTGCGGCCTGTCGCGCCTGTCGCGGCGCTCCTTTGTCGCCACCGGCGTGTTCATGGCGGCGGGCTTTGCCACCGTCTATGTCATGCGCCATGTGATGGGGAGCTGAGGCATGCGGGTTCCGTTTGCGTCCATCCTGGTCAATCTCGGCCTCGGCCTGCTGTTCGGCGTCGGGCTCATTGTTTCCGGCATGAGCGACCCGGCCAAGGTGCTGAACTTCCTCGATCTCACCGGCACGTTCGACCCCTCGCTCGCCTTCGTCATGGGCGGCGCGGTCGTGGTCGCCTTCATCGGCTACCGGCTGGTGCTGACGCGGGACAAGCCGCTCATGGCGCCGCGCTTCCAACTGCCGACCCGGTCCGATATCGACGCAAGGCTGATCGTCGGGCCGGCGCTGTTCGGCATGGGCTGGGGGCTGGGCGGCTTCTGCCCCGGCCCGGCCTTCACCGCGCTGGGACTGGCCGCGCCGGGAACGCTAGCCTTTCTTCCCGCCATGCTGGCGGGGATGTGGGCGGCGCGGTGGGTGGCCGAACGCGGGCGCTGAATACCAGCGCCGCTGGACGAAGGACGAGGGGAGGGCTAGACCGCTCACATGCGGCCCGGGCTCATCATCTTCGACTGCGACGGCGTGCTGATCGACAGCGAGATGCTCGCTGCACGCGCGCTCGTCACCGAGCTCGCCTGCCACGGCGTCGCCGTCGACATGGATTTCGTGGCACGCCATTTCATCGGCCGAGCCCACACGGTGATCCGGACCGAGGTGCAGGCGCGCTTCGGCAGCGATCTGCCGGCCTCCTTCGAGGGGGATTACCGCAGCCGGCTGCTCGCCGCCTTCGAGACGGGCCTCGCTCCCATGGAAGGGGCGGTGGAGGCGCTGGCGGCGCTCACCGTGCCGTTCTGTCTCGCCACCTCGTCCAGCCCGCCGCGTCTGGCCGCCTCGCTGCGGATCGTGGGGCTGGCGGAGGTGTTCGCGGGCCGCGCCTTCACCGCCTCGCAGGTAGCGCGCGGCAAGCCGGCGCCGGACCTTTTCCTCTATGCGGCGGCGCAGATGGGCGCCCACCCGGCCGCCTGCGTGTTGGTGGAAGACAGCGCGGCGGGCGTCGCCGCCGGGCTTGCCGCCGGCATGGAGGTTTGGCATTTCGTCGGCGGCGCGCACTTCGCGGCCATGGACATGCCGCTGCCCGCCGGGATAACCCCCCACCAGCGCTTCGCCCGCTTCTCGCAAATCCGGGCGGCGATGCCCTCTCTCTTTCACGTCCCGGCCGGCATAGCAGACCCGACATGAGCCTGACCCCCACCATCGACGCCACGATCGACGACCAGGCAGCCCGCGCGGCCTGGCTCTATTATGTCGGGGGCCTGACCCAGGACCAGATCGCCAGCGAGATGGGGCTGTCGCGCCAGCGCGCGCAGCGCCTCGTCAGCCGGGCGGCGGCTGCCGGGCTCATACACGTGCGGCTCAACCATCACCTCGCCCGCTGTATCGGACTGGAGGCGGCGCTGCGCGAACGCTTCGGGCTGGTGCGCTGCCGGGTGATGCCGGGGCTCGGGCCGTCGCGCGACCCGGTGCGCTCCATCGCCCCGGCGGCGGCCGAAGAGATGGAGCGGGTTCTGGCGGAGTCCGGCTCGCGCGTCATCGCGCTCGGCACCGGGCGGGCTCTGCGCGGCATGGTGGACGCGCTGAGCCCGGTGGAGGCGCCGCAGCACCGGCTGGTCTCGCTGCTCGGCAACATCGCGCTCGATGGCTCGGCTTCCTATTTCGAGGTCATCATGCGCCTCGCCGAAAAGGTGCGGGCGCCGCATTACCCGATGCCCGTCCCGGTGCTCGTCGACACGGTCGAGGAGAACCGCACGCTCCAGGCGCTCGGCGCGGTGCGCAAGGTGCGCGGGCTGGCGCAGAAGGCGGACGTGACCTTTGTCGGCGTCGGTCAGATGAGCGAGGACGCGCCGCTGATGACCGACGGCTTCCTCACCCCGGACGAACTGCACGAGATCCAGCGTGCCGGCGCGGCGGGCGAGGTGGCCGGGTGGATCTATGACGGGCAGGGGCGCTATCTCGACCTGTCCCTCAATGCGCGCCTTACCGGAGTGAGGGTGGAGATCGCCACGCCGGAGCGCCCGGTGATCGGCATTGCCGCCGGCGCCGCCAAGATCGTCGCGCTCAGGGCGGCGCTGACCTCCGGCATCATCAACGGCCTCGTGACCGATGAGCCGACCGCCGCCGGCATTCTGGCAGGCTGAGTCTTCGCCCCAACCCCCTCGCTGCACACGCGCATGTGAGGCTTGTGACGCATCGGCCACGTGCCCGGCGGTGGCGTGGGGTGCACACTAAGTGTCCGGGCTGCCGCATATAATACCACAAAATGGCGCGCTTTCGACCAAAGACGGGCGGACTGCTCGCGCGTGCAGCATCGAATTCACTTGACGCCTGCATGGGTGCGCGTGAGTATTTGCCCATACGGCGATTATTTGCTCAAGAACGCCGAAGGGAGGAATGCTATGACCATGACATTGCGCGCCCTCGCGGGTGCCTCGCTGACGGTTGCCCTCATGGGCACGGCCTCGGCGCAGACCACCATCACCGTCGCCACCGTGAACAATGGCGACATGATCCGAATGCAGCGCCTGACCCCCGAGTTCAACGCCCTGCATCCCGACATCAAGGTCAACTGGGTGACGCTGGAAGAGAACGTGCTGCGCCAGCGCGTGACCACCGACATCGCCTCCAAGGGCGGCCAGTATGACGTGCTGACCATCGGCAATTACGAAGTGCCGATCTGGGCCAAGCAGGGCTGGCTGATGCCGCTGGAGAACCTCGGCGCCGATTACGACCAGGCCGATCTTCTGCCGCAGGTGGCGCAGGGCCTCACCGTCGATGGCAAGCTGCACGCCGTGCCGTTCTACGCCGAGAGCTCCATGCTCATGTACCGCACCGACCTTTTGGAGAAGGCCGGGCTGAAGATGCCCGAGAATCCCGATTGGGATTTCATCACCGACGCGGCGGCGAAGATGACCGACAAGGGCGCCGGCATCTATGGCATCTGCCTGCGCGGCAAGGCCGGCTGGGGCGAGAACATGGCGTTCCTCACCTCGATGAACAATTCCATGGGCGGCGCCTGGTTCGACATGGAGTGGAAGCCTGAGTTCACAGGTCCCGAGTGGAAGAAGACCCTCGACACCTATCTGAAGCTGATGAAGGAATACGGCCCCCCCGGCTCGTCTTCCAACGGCTTCAACGAGAACCTCGCGCTGTTCCAGACCGGCAAGTGCGGCATGTGGATCGACGCGACCGTCGCCGCCTCCTTCATCTCGGACCCGAAGGAATCGCAGGTCGCCGACAAGGTGGGCTTCGCCCCCTCGCCGGTGCGCAAGGGCGGCTCGAACCACGGCAACTGGCTGTGGTCGTGGAACCTCGCCATCCCGGCGACCACGTCCAAGGCGGAAGCTGCCAAGACCTTCGTCGCCTGGGCGACCTCGCCGGCCTATGCCAAGCTGGTCGCTGAGAAGGACGGCATCGCCAATGTGCCCCCCGGCACGCGCACCTCGCTCTACAAGAACCCGGAATACGTGAAGGTCGCGCCCTTCGCCGAGATGACGCTAACCGCCATCGAGGCGGCCAACACCCAGAAGCCGTCCGAAAAGGCGGTGCCCTATACGGGTGGCCAGTTCGTCGCGATCCCGGAGTTCCAGGCAATCGGCACGGCGGTGGGACAGCAGTTCTCGGCCGCGCTCGCCGGCAGTGCGACCGCCGACCAGGCGCTCGCCGCCGCGCAGGCCCTCACCACCCGTGAGATGACCCGCGCCGGCTACCCCAAGAAGTAGGCGTTACGGGCCTTCGCACCGCGAAGGCCGCTCGGTCCGCTCGGCGCCCGCCCGCGCCGGGCTGTTTCCCGACACGGTGCGGGTGTCTCCCGCTCCCGCGCCGTGTCGGGACCTCCCCTCGCAAGGGCAGGTTCCTGATGAGCAAGCCGGCGCCCCGAGGCGTCGCCCTTGCAGTCGCGCCCCCTTCGATCCGTTCCGTTTTTCCGAGCCCCCAGCGCGCTTCGCCCGCGGCGCGCCCTGGCCAGGGAGGCCCCCCATGGCGACGCAAGCCTCACGCATTGCCGGCCGGCTGATGCTCTCCCCGGCGGTTCTGCTGCTCTTTCTCTGGATGATCGTGCCGCTGGGCATGACCATCTATTTCTCCTTCCTGCGCTTCAACCTGCTGATGCCGGGAACGGAACAGTTCACCGGCTTCGAGAACTACACCTACTTCTTCACCGACCCCGCCTTCTGGCCCGCGTTGGTGAACACGTTGACCCTCGTGCTGGGCGTGCTGGCGATCACCGTGGTCGGGGGCGTGGCGCTGGCGGTGCTGCTCGACCAGCCCATGTGGGGGCAGGGGATCGTACGTATCCTCGTCATCGCGCCGTTCTTCGTCATGCCGAGCGTGTCCGCGCTGGTGTGGAAGAACATGCTGATGAACCCGGTCAACGGGCTGTTCGCCGCGCTGGCGCGGGGGCTCGGGCTGGAGCCCATCGACTTCTTCGCCGACGCGCCCCTGGCCTCCATCATCGCCATCGTCGCCTGGCAATGGCTGCCTTTCGCGACGCTGATCCTGTTCACCGCGATGCAGAGTCTCGACCGCGAGCAGATGGAAGCGGCCGAGATGGACGGCGCCGGCCCGGTCTGGCGGTTCGTTCACCTCACCATCCCCCATCTGATGAGGGCGGCGACGGTGGTGGTGCTGATCCAGACCATCTTCCTGCTGTCGGTCTTCGCTGAAATCCTCGTCACCACAAATGGCGGGCCGGGCACGGCTTCCACCACGCTGACCTTCCTCGTCTACATGCAGTCCATGCTGCAGTTCGACGTCGGACTGGGTTCGGCGGGCGGCATCGTCGCCGTCATCCTCGCCAACATCGTCGCGATCTTCCTGATGCGGATGATCGGCAAGAACCTGGAGGCATGAGATGGCACGCGAGGCTACCAAGGGCCACAAGGCCGCTGTCACCTTCCTCGCCTGGGGCGTGGCGCTGCTGATCTTCTTCCCCATCCTGTGGACGTTCCTCACCTCCTTCAAGACCGAGGGCGAGGCGATCAACTCGCACCCGTCTTTCCTGTTCTTCGACTGGACGCTGGAAAACTACGAGACGGTGAACCAGCGCTCCGACTACCTCGCGCACTTCTGGAACTCGGTTGTGATTTCCGTCGGCTCCACCGTGCTCGGGCTCATCATCGCGGTGCCGGCGGCGTGGTCGATGGCCTTCGTGCCCGGCAAGCGCACCAAGGACATCCTGATGTGGATGCTCTCCACCAAGATGCTGCCGGCGGTGGGCGTGCTCGTGCCGATCTACCTGCTGGCGCGCGACGCCGGGCTGCTCGACACCAAGACCGGGCTCGTCATCGTGCTCACCATGGTGAACCTGCCGATCATCGTGTGGATGCTCTATACCTACTTCAAGGAAATCCCCGCCGAGATACTCGAAGCCGCGCGCATGGACGGGGCCACCCTGTCCTCGGAAATCCTCTATGTGCTGACGCCCATGGCGGTGCCGGGCATCGCTTCCACGCTGCTGCTCAACGTCATTCTGGCGTGGAACGAGAGCTTCTGGACGCTGAACCTGACCGCCGCCAGCGCCGCGCCGCTCACTGCCTTCATCGCCAGCTATTCCAGCCCGGAAGGGCTGTTCTACGCCAAGCTTTCGGCGGCCAGCACCATGGCCATCGCGCCGATCATGATCCTGGGCTGGTTCAGCCAGAAGCAGCTCGTGCGCGGGCTGACCTTCGGCGCCGTGAAATAGGGAGAGACTTATGGGCGAGATCGTTCTTACCGAGGTCCGCAAGTCCTTCGGCGGCGTGTCCATCATCCAGGGCATCGACCTGGTGATCCCTGATGGCGAGTTCGTGGTCTTCGTCGGCCCCTCGGGCTGCGGAAAATCCACCCTGCTGCGCCTCATCGCCGGGCTGGAGGACACGTCCTCCGGTACCATCTCCATCGACGGCAAGGACGCGACAAGGCTGCCGCCGGCCAAGCGCGGCCTCGCCATGGTGTTCCAGAGCTACGCGCTTTACCCGCATATGAGCGTGGCCAAGAACATCGCCTTCCCGCTGCGCATGGCCGGCCTGCCGGCCGAGGAGCAGCAGCGCAAGGTGGAGGCGGCAGCGAAGGTGCTGAACCTGACCCCCTATCTCGACCGCAAGCCGAGCCAGCTTTCCGGCGGCCAGCGCCAGCGCGTCGCCATTGGCCGCGCCATCGTGCGCGAGCCGGCGGCGTTCCTCTTCGACGAGCCGCTCTCCAATCTCGACGCGGCACTGCGCGTCTCCATGCGGCAGGAAATCTCCGAGCTGCACCACACGCTCGCGACCACCATGGTCTATGTCACCCATGATCAGGTGGAGGCCATGACCATGGCCGACCGCATCGTGGTGCTCAATGCCGGGCGCATCGAGCAGGTGGGCAGCCCGCTGGACCTCTACCACTCCCCCGCCAACCTGTTCGTCGCCGGCTTTATCGGCAGCCCGAAGATGAACCTTGTCGAGGGGGCGGAAGCCGCCAAGCACGGCGCCCATACGCTGGGCGTGCGCCCCGAGCACATCGACATCGCGGATGAGGGGCCGTGGAAGGGCATGGTCGGCCTGTGCGAGCACCTCGGCTCCGACACCTTCCTCAAGGTCGATGTCGCCGGCGTCGGCCAGATCAATGTCCGGGTCGGCGGCGACGTGCCGCTGCGCCATGGCGCGCAGGTGAGCCTCGCCCCGCAGGCGGACAAGCTCCACCGCTTCGACGCCAAGGGCATGGCGATGGCGTGACCTCCTGCGCCCCTGCCTGCCTCGCCTGAAATACGGCGCCCGGCCTTCGGGCCGCGCCTTCAACGTCGCCCGCAACGTCGCCTGTGCGCGCATGGTGCGACAACCGGAAGATCTGAGAGATGACGACCCCCGCCCCCGCGCTTCCCGCCTATGCGGCTCCCGCCTATGACCGCGCCCGCCTGACGCCGGGCATCGTCCATATCGGCCTCGGCAATTTTCACCGGGCCCATCAGGCGGTCTATCTCGACGATCTTTTCGCTCTCGGCGAGGGCCATGACTGGGCCATCATCGGGGCCGGCGTGCGCCCGGCCGATGCGGCAATGCGCGAGGCGCTGAAGGCGCAGGACTGCCTCTCCACCGTCATCGAACTGGACCCCCATGGCCGAAGCGCCCGCCGCATCGGCGCAATGATCGACTTTCTGCCCGTCGAGCCGGGCAATGGCGCGCTCATCGCCGCGATGGCGCGGCCGGAAATCCGCATCGTCAGCCTCACCGTGACCGAGGGCGGCTATTTCATGGACCCGGCCGGGCGGCTCGACACCGGCGCCCCCGGCATCCGGGCCGATGCGGCTAACCCCGCCGCGCCGGAAACCGCGTTCGGCGCCATCCTCGCCGCGCTCACGCTCCGGCGCGCGGCGGGCTTGCCCCCCTTCACCGTGATGTCCTGCGACAACCTCCCCGGCAATGGCCATGTGACGCAGCAGGTGGTGGTGGGGCTGGCGCAGCTTTTCGATGCCGACTTCGCCGCCTGGGTGGAGGCCAATGTCGCCTTTCCCAATGGCATGGTCGATCGCATCACCCCCGCCACCGGGGAGCGCGAGCGCGCCATGGCGGCGGCTTTCGGGCTCGACGACCCGGTGCCCGTCACCTGCGAGCCTTTCCGCCAATGGGTGCTGGAGGATTATTTCCCCACCGGGCGCCCGGCGCTGGAGAAGGTCGGGGTGGTCTTCACCGAGCATGTCCACGCCTATGAGGCGATGAAGATCCGCATCCTCAATGGCGGCCATGCCATCATCGCCTATCCCGGCGGGCTGATGGATGTCGCCCTCGTCCATGAGGCGATGGAAGAGCCGCTCATCTCCGCCTTCCTCGACAAGGTGGAGCGCGAGGAGATCATTCCCATCGTGCCACCGGTGCCCGACACGGACCTTGAAGCCTATTACAGCGTCATCCGCGAGCGTTTCGCCAACCCGGAAGTGGCCGACACGGTGCGCCGGCTCTGCCTCGACGGCTCCAACCGCCAGCCGAAATTCATCGTGCCCTCGATCCGCGACAACCGCGCCGCCGGCCGCCTGCCCAAGGGCCTGATCCTCGAATCCGCCCTGTGGTGCCGCTATTGCGCGGGAACCAGCGACAGCGGCGCCGTGATCGAGCCGAACGACCCGAACTGGGACGAACTCACCGCCCGCGCCTGCGCCGCCAAGGACGACCCGGCGGTGTGGCTGGCGATGGACGAGGTCTATGGCGATCTCGGCAGCGATCCCGAAATCGTGGTGGCTTTCGCGCACGCGCTGCGCGCGCTATGGGCGAGGGGCGCCCGCGCGGTCCTCACCGATTATCTCGCGGGCTGACACCGAACGACCCGGAGGTTCGCGCCGATGTCCGCACCCGCCATCCCCTCCGCGCCGGTCCTGCTCTGTGCTGGCGAGGCGCTGATCGACATGGTGCCGCGCTCGACCCCGGAAGGGCAGGCCTTCCTGCCGCTGCCGGGCGGGGCGGTGTTCAACACCGCCATCGCCGCGGCGCGGCTGGGGGTGCCGACGCGCTTCTGGTATGGCCTGTCGAGCGACATGTTCGGCGTGCAGCTTCGCGCCGCGCTCGACGCCGCCGGCGTCGATGCCAGCCTGTGCGCCCCGGTTGACCGGCACACGACGCTGGCTTTCGTGACGCTGGTGGAGGGGCAGGCGCGCTACCTCTTCCTCGACGAGAACACCGCCGGCCGCATGCTGGCCCCGGCCGACATTCCCGATCTTCCCGACGAGGTCGGCGTGCTGTTCTTCGGCGGCATCAGCCTGGTGGGCGAGCCGGTGGGATCGGCCATGGAGGCGCTGGCCGCGCGCACGGCGGGCGACGGGCAGGGGCGGCTCATCATGCTCGACCCCAATATCCGCCCCGGCTTCATCCGCGACGAGGCCATCTATCGCGCCCGCATCTTCCGGATGATCGGCCTCAGCCATGTGGTGAAGCTGTCCGACGAAGACCTTTTCTGGCTGACCGGGCTGGGCGACATCGCCACGCAGGCGGAGCGTATCCGTGCCATGGGGCCGCGCCTCGTTCTCATCACGCTCGGGGCGAAGGGCGCACGCGCGTTCGGCGAGGGGCTGGACGTGGCGGTGCCGGGGCAGGTGGTGCCGGTTGCCGACACGGTGGGGGCGGGCGACACCTTCAACGCCGCCTTCCTCTGCGCGCTTGTCGAGCGCGGGCAGGCACATCCGCTGGCGCTGGCCGGCGTGTCGCCCGATGGGCTCCGCGCGGCGCTCGACTTCGCCAGCCGGGCGGCGGCGATCTCGGTGACACGCGCCGGCGCCAATCCGCCCTGGCGCGCCGAGGTCGTCGACGCGGGCTGAAGACGGCGCATCTCTCCGGAACCGCCCGCCTGCGGGCGGCGTTGAGCCCGACAGGCAAAACGGGAGGAGAGTTCCATATGACCCCCAGTCAGGCCGCCCCCACTGCGCCCGGCCAGCCCGGCGTGCCCCCGATGCCGGATGTGAACCCGGTGCCGGACGTACCCCCCACCCCGGACCCGGCGCCGATCCACGACCCGGTGCAGCCGCCGGTGCACGATCCCGACGTGCCGGAAATTCGCGATCCCGTTCCCCCCCAGGTCAGCGATCCATGGCCCGCGCCGCCCCCGCCTCAGCAGGGGGCCGGGGCAGCAGCGATATGGGCGGCGCCGCCCCGGGAGCCGCCGCTGGACCGGCCTCAGCCGGGCATAGATGAGCCGACAATCCCGCCCGATCAGGATCCCGACATCACCCCCGAGGTCGAGGAGCCGCTCGACGAGCCGACCGCGCCGCCGATCGACCTTCCTCCGCGTGATCCTGTGCCGGCGCCGATGTGACCGCTCTTACGTGACCGCGCCGAAATCTTGAAAAGCAGGGAACAGGGTCCCTGTTTGACGTTTTTATCTTGTGCGGCGCGGCCGAAACAGGTGCGCGCGGCGACGAGTTAAGTAAAGCGCCTATAAATACCATTCCGCAAGGAGGATTCTAACATGGGCCTGTTCTCCAAGGACATAAAGACGATGGACGATCTCTTCGTCCATACGCTTCGCGATATCTATTATGCGGAGAAGAAGATCGCCAAGTCGCTGCCGACCATGATCGAGAAGGCGAGCGATCCGCAGCTGAAGGCGGACTTCCAGAAGCACCTCTCCGAGACCGAAGGGCACATTCTCCGCGTCGAGGAAGTGTTCAAGATGCATGGCGTCGCGGCCAAGGCAGTCACCTGCCCGGCGATTGACGGCATCATCGACGAGGCCGAGGAAGTCTCCGGCGAGATTGCAGACAAGCAGGTGCTCGACGCCGCGCTGATCGCGGCGGCACAGGCGGTCGAGCATTACGAGATGACCCGCTACGGCACGCTCATCGCGTGGGCCAAGCTGCTGGGCCGTCCCGACTGCGCGAGCGTCCTCGCCAGGAATCTTGAGGAAGAAAAGAACGCCGATGCCAAGCTGACGAAGCTGGCGGAAGCCCGCGTCAATCTGCAGGCCGCCGAATAAGTCGGCGCTCGCGGCCGGCGCTCGCCATGTGCGAGCCCGGCGGCGGCGCAATGCGACGATACGCGCGCGAAAGGAGGCTGGAATGCCTGCCAAATCGAAAGCTCAGCAGAAGGCAGCCGGCGCCGCGCTTTCCGCCAAGCGCGGCGAAACGGAGAAGGGCGAGCTCAAGGGCGCCTCAGCGTCGATGGAGAAATCCATGACGGAAAAGGAGCTTGAGGAACTCGCCAGCACCCCGCGCAAGGGCAAGCCGGAGCGCGTGGACGGCTAAGGCCGGGTCTGGAGACAGACACGGCGGCGCGACGTCACCGGCACCAAAAGGCGTTGGTCGGGGAGCCGTCACGGGTTTCCCGCACGTCTCACAGAGGTCGAAAATGGCACTCAGCAGCCGGGGCAAGCCGACGCGCTCCTATTTCACCCGCTTCGCCCAGTGGATTTCAAGCCAGGCCGGCAGGCCCGTGACGTTCGCTGGCGCGGCCGGTCTCATCGTGCTGTGGGCCCTTACCGGGCCCTTTGTCGGCTTTGGCGACACCTGGCAGCTCATCATCAACACCTCCACCACGATCATTACCTTCCTCATGGTGTTCGTGATCCAGAACAGCCAGAACCGAGACACTGCCGCGCTCCACATCAAGATCGACGAACTGATCGCGCGAACGGAAGGGACCCGGCGCGTGCTTCTCGATCTTGAGGAACTGGACGATGGCGCGCTGGAGACCATTCGCGGCGAATATGAAGAGCTCGCCCGCCGGGAGCGGGAGGGCGGCGAGGACGAGAGCGACGCGCCGACCAGCCCCGGCGCGACGTCCGGAACCTCGCCCAAGGCGGGGCGCGACATACGGCCGGCACCCGCCCCGGGCTGAGCTACCCGTCAGTCCTTCGCGTCGGACTTCTTCGCCGCGCTCTTGTCCTTGTCCTTGCCGCGCTTGCGATTGGTATAGCGGGCATTGCCGAGGCCGGTGCCGATGGTCAGCACGCCCCAATGCTCGACATCCTGCATGAAGGGCACTTCGCTCAGCCCCTGCACCACGGCGTCATTGTGCATGACCACGGTGGTCTCGTTGCCGGCGATGGTGGGTATCGCCTCCCACAGAGCGGCGGGCAGGTTGAAGCGCGAACTCTGCCAGTTTCCCGGCAGGTTCTGCGCGCCGTTCTCGATGGTACCGTCGCCGGCGATCGAGCCGGGACAGCCGACGCCGATGAAGGGCGCGAGGCGCAGATCGTCCTTCTTCGCTTCCGCGATCAGCTTCTCCAGCATACCGACAAGCTTGGCGATGGCCTCTTCCCGGCCGGGATCTTCATCGCCATGGCGCCACAGCTCGAAGCTGCGCACACGGGCCTTCGACAGGTCGTCCGCCTTGTCGAGATTAAGCCGGACGATGCCGCAGCGGATGTTGGTGCCGCCGATATCCACGGCCAGAATGTCGTCGAAGCTGGCGAACATCCAGCTCGGGGCGAGGTGGGCGGCGCCGATCAGCCCGGCCTCGTCGGGCTCGTTGCGGATCGGACGCATCTCGATGTCAATGCCCTCGGCCCGGGCGAGCAGCTCGGCCCGCGCCACGGCGATCTCGGCGAAGCGCCCGGCCTTCAGCCCGCCGCCGACGACGATGCGCTGCGTGTCCCGCCATTCCTTGGTCCGCATGAAGCGGCGCACCACGGTGAACAGCTCGTTGGAATATTCCTCGATGGCGCTGTGGATGATGGCCTGCTCATGCGGCTTGCCATTGGCGAGAGCGTCGTCGATCTCCGATTTGGACAGTTCAGCGGTCGGCGTCTTGCCGAGGATCGACAATTCGCGGTCGCCGAGATCGCGCCAGCGGTCGAAGATTTCAAAGAACGCCGCACGCCGGGCACGGTCGCCGAGAAAGCCGTTCTCGTCGCGTATCTGGGCGTTGAAGCCATCCACGGTCACTCCCGTGAGCGTCGCGGCGCCGTGCACCGCCACATTGGGCGGCGTTTCCTTGATCTTCGGCTCCGCGCTCTTGGTCTGCGCCGCGCTTTTGGCCATTCAGATGCTCCCCATTCACTCTCGCTTCATCTGAACGAGAACGACGAATGGGGACCGGGCGTTCCATCGCCCGGCAGGAAGATAGTAGGGCTGCGATCAGCGCTTGCGGCGGCCGGGCGTCGCCGGGGCGGGCGCCGGCGCCTGCGTGACGGTCGGTTCGGCGCCGGCCGTCTTGGCCCGGGCAGCCTTCGGCTTCGCGGCGGGCACCGGGGACGGCGCCGGCGCAGCGGCCGGCTCGGGCATGGGCTCGGGCGTCGGCTCGGCTGCGGGGCCGGCCTCCGCCACGCCGTCCTCCTCCATCACGATCGCGACCGCGCGCAGCCAGTGCTCTTCGTCGCGGCCATGGGGATATCCCTGTTCTTCCCAAAGCCGGTAGGCCCATTCACGGATACGCGTCTCTCGCTCGTTCATCGCGGGTCCCCTGCAAACGGATGCATCAGCGTGAACCGTTCGGGTCCGCTGCGCTACAGCCAAGGTGCCGCACCGCGATGAAAAGCAGAAGACGGAAGACAACGTACGGGCCGTTCGTCGCGATGACGTGAAGCGGCGCCGTCAGTCCCGCAGGCTGCGATAGGCGCCCTGCAGGGTCTCGAACGCCCTGAAGCGGAGCGCGTGCCAGTCGCGCGTCTGCACGTCCGGGGGGTACACCACCTCGATCTCCGACATGGCGGCCATGGCCTGCGTAAAGCTGGCATAGCGGCCGGCGGCCACCGCGCCGAGTATTGCCGAGCCGAGCAGCACCGGCTCGGGCGAGGCGGTGGCGGCCACGTTCACCTGCGCCGCATCGGCCAGCACCTGGCGCACCAGCGCGCTCTGGCCGGCGCCGCCGGAGATGACGACCATGTCCGTGCGCGCGCCCTTGGCGGCCTGCGCGTCAAGGATCTGGCGCAGCCCGTAGCCGATGCCGGCAAGCCCGGCCATGTAGAGCCCGACCAGGCTTTCGAGCCCTTCATCCATGCCGAGCCCGGCAACGATGCCGCGCGCGAGATGGTCGGCGAAGGGCGCGCGGTTGCCGAGAAACTCCGGCACCACATGCAGCGTGCCGGCGAGCTCCGCGATGGCATTCGCGCCGCCGGCTTCCTCAGCGCGCCGGGCGAGCCAGACATTAAGGCTCTGCCCCGCGGCCCGCGCCAGCTCGGCGGCCTGCGGCGCGGCGGGGTGTAGCCGCACCAGCCGGTCGATGGCGGCGCCAGCGGCGGACTGCCCGCCCTCGTTGAGCCAGAGATCCGGCACCATGGCCGAGAAATAGGGACCCCACACGCCGGGCACGAAGGCCGGCTCGGCCGTGGTGAGCAGGGTGCAGGCGGAGGTGCCGAACACATAGGCCATGCGGCTGAGCACATCGCCGCTGCCGCCGCGCGCACCCACCGTGCCGATGCCGCCGGCATGAGCGTCGATAAGCCCGGCCGCCACCGCCGTGCCGGGGGCGAGGCCCAGCTCGGCCGCCGCCTCGCCCGTCAGGCCGGCGCCGAGCGGCGTGCCGGCCGCGACGATCTGGGTGCCGATCCGCGAAAAGCCTTCATCGGTCAGGGCGCCGAGGCCGATCCTGCGGAAATAATCGGCGTCCCAGCGCTGCTCATGGGCGAGATAGGTCCATTTGCAGGTGACGGTGCAGACCGAGCGGGCCAGGCTGCCGGTCGCCTTCCAGGTAAGGAAGTCCGCGAGGTCGAGAAACTGCCAGGCGCCGGCAAAAGTGGCGGGAAGTTCCTCGCTCAGCCACAGCAGCTTAGGCGTTTCCATCTCTGGCGAAATGGTGCCGCCGACATAGTCCAGCACCGGGCTGCCGAGCGCGTTGATGCGGTCGGCCTGCCCCGTGGCGCGGTGGTCCATCCACACGATGACGTTGCGGGCGGGGTCGCCATGGCGGCCGACGGGCAGCGGCTGCCCGCCCTCGCCGAGCACGACCAGCGAGCAGGTCGCGTCGAAGCCGATACCGGCGATGTCGCGGGCGACGAGGCCGGCCGCCCGGAGGGCCTCCTGCATGCAGGCGCAGACACCGGCCCAGATGTCGTCACTCGACTGCTCGACGACATCGCCCGCCTCCTTCCACATGCGGATGTCGCGCTTGGCGACGGCAAGCTGTCGTCCGTCGGCATCGAAAATGCCGGCGCGCACGCTGCCCGTGCCGACGTCGATTCCCGCGAAGCATCCGCCCATGGCCTAGAGGTCCGTTCCGTTCGGCACGATCACCAGATCGCGTATGGTCACGTTACGCGGCCGCGTCAGCATGAAGATGACGCAGTCCGCCACTTCCTTTGCTTCCATCAGGGCACCGGAGGCAAGCGCCTCGTCAAGCTTGGCCTGCGGCCAGTCCTTGATCAGGGCGGTGACGACAGGTCCCGGCAGCACCGCGCCGACGCGGATTCCGTGCTTTGCCACCTGCCGGCGCGTGGTGTGGACGAACGCCTGCACGGCGAATTTCGAGGCGGTGTAGATCGGCTCCCACACCACGGGCACGACCCCGGCGATGGAGGAGGTGAACAGCACGTCGCCGCCCTTCTGCGCAACCATATGCGGCAGCACCGCCTGCACGGTGCGGAAGGCGGCGTTGATGTTGAGGTTCAGCACCCGGTCCCACACATCCGGGTCGCCCTCCACCACATCGCCGCCGATATAGGCACCGGCATTGGCGTGGAAGATGTCGAGCCGGCCGCATTTTTCCAGGATCTGCGGCAGCATGGTGGCGACGCTCGCGGGGGCGAGCAGGTCGACCACGACAGGCACCGCCTTCGGCCCGAGCTCGGCGCTCAGCGCGGCCAGCGTGTCGGCGGCGCGGTCGACAAGGGCGACGGTCGCGCCCTCATTCAGCATGGCGCGGGCGCATTCGAGCCCGATGCCCGACGCCGCGCCGGTGATGGCGGCCACCTTGCCTTCAAGCCGGTTTGCCATGTGAAGCTCCGATGGGGTTTGGAATTGTTTTCCCCTCTCCCGCCGGAGAGGGGAGCGGGCGCGCTCAGCCCGGCATCACGATCTGCAGCTTCACGTCGGTCGGCAGCCCCTTGGCGGCGCGATCGAACGCCTCGATGCTGCGCGCGAAGTCGAAGGTCTCGGAGATCAGCGGCTTGAGGTCGACCTTGCCGGAGGCGATGAGGTTCACGGCGCGGTCGAAATTATTGGCGTAGCGGAACACGGTCTCGATCCGCGCTTCCTTGATGATCGCCGCCGCCACGTCGAATTTCGTCGTCTCCACCGGCATGCCGATCAGCACCAGCGTGCCGCCCGGGCGAACGATGTCGAACAGGCCCTCATAGGCGCGCGGCGAGCCGCTGGCCTCGAACACCACATCGGCGCCCCAGCCCTCGGTTTCGTCCGTGATCACCTCCGCCAGCGGACGCTCGGTGATGTTCACCGGGTGGATGCCGGGATACTGGCCGGCAATGGCGAGCTTCGGCGCCGAGAGGTCGGAAATGTAGACGCGCGAACACCCGCCCGCCAGCGCCGCCAGCGCGGTCATGATGCCGATGGGGCCGCAGCCGATCACCACAGCCACGTCGCCGGGGGTAATGCGCGCCCGCGTCGCCGCCTGCAGGCCGACGGCGAAGGGCTCCACCATCGCGCCCTCGGCGAAAGAGACGTTCGCAGGCAGCTTGTAGGTGAAGGCGGCGGGGTGGACCACCTCGGGGGTCAGCACGCCATGGATCGGCGGCGTCGCCCAGAAGCGGACATCGGGATCGACATTGTAGATGCCGAGCTTGGTGGCGCGCGAATTCATGTTCGGCACGCCCGGCTCCATGCAGACCCGGTCGCCGACCTTGAGGTTCTTCACATGGGCGCCGACCGCCGTGACGACACCCGCCGCCTCGTGGCCGAGCACCATGGGCTCGCGCACCACGAAGGAGCCGATGGCGCCGTGCGTGTAGTAATGCACATCGCTGCCGCAGACGCCGACCGTGTGGATGGAAATCTTCACGTCGTCCGGGCCAACCTCCAGCGGGAGGTCGATGTCGCGAAGGGAAAGCTCGCCCTTCTTTTCGAGAACCAGTGCCTGCACCATGTGCGTGTCCTGCTGGAGTGTGCCGCCGTCGGGGGGCTCTAGAGAGCGAGGCCGGCGGCGTCGAAGAGATAGATGTGGGAGGGGTCGATGCCGAGGGTGAGGGCATCGCCCGGCTTGAGGTTCGGCCGGCCGGGGGTGAGCGCGATGATCGGCTCGCCTTCCGAGCGGGCATAGAGCTGCGTCGAGCCGCCGAGGCTCTCGGCAAAATCCAGCGTCAGCGCCAGCACCGGATTGCCGGTGTTCACGGTCAGGTGCTCGGGTCGTAGACCCACCGTCACCGGCGCCCCCACCTTGGCGCGGGCGGCGGCCGGCGTGTCGAGGGTGAGCGTCCCGCCGGCGAAGGTGGGGTGCTCTAGCGCGAGAGTGCTTCCGGTGACGGAGGCGACCTTGGCGTTGATGAAGTTCATCTTCGGCGAGCCGATGAAGCCGGCGACGAAGATGTTGGCCGGTGTGTCGTAAAGCTCGGTCGGCGAGCCGATCTGTTCGACAAGGCCCGCGCGCAGCACCACGATCCGGTCGGCGAGCGTCATCGCCTCCACCTGATCGTGGGTGACGTAGACCATGGTGGCACCCAGCGCCCGGTGCAGCTTGGCGATCTCCACCCGCATCTGCGAGCGCAGCTCGGCGTCGAGGTTGGACAGCGGTTCGTCGAACAGGAACAGCTTGGGATGGCGCACGATGGAGCGGCCGATGGCAACGCGCTGGCGCTGGCCGCCGGAAAGGGCGCGGGGCTTGCGCTCCAGCAACGCCTCCAGCTGGAGAATGCGGGCGGCTTCCAGCACCTGCGCCTTGATCTCGGCTTCCGGCTTCTTGGCCATGCGCAGGCCGAACGCCATGTTCTCGAACACGCTCATATGCGGGTAGAGCGCGTAGGACTGGAACACCATGGAAACCTCGCGCTTGGCGGGCTCCTCATAGGTCACGTCCTTCCCGTCGATGTAGAGTTCGCCCGAGCTGACATCCTCCAGCCCCGCGATCATGCGCAGCAAGGTGGACTTGCCGCAGCCCGAGGGACCGACGAACACCACGAACTCGCCCTTCTCGGCCTCGAAGCTGACGCCCTTGATGACGGCGGCGTCGCCATAGTTCTTCTTGATGTTGTCCAGTCGCAGGAAGGTCATCGTGCAGTCTCCAGATAGGCCGGCCGCGAGGGTCCGGCGGCCGTCCATCAGCTCTTGAGCAGCGCCTGCGCGCAGCGTTCGTCCGTCACCAGTCGCTTCACATAGCCGGCCCGCAGGATTGCCCGCACGATCGGCACTTTGTAGAGGCCACCCGAGGCGAGGATCGAGTGGCGCACCGGGTTCAGTTCGTGCGGCGCCAGCGAGAGCACGCGCTCGTTCAGCGGGTGATCCACCGGGCGGCCATCGGCATCGAGAAACATGCCGAGCAGGTCGCCCACCGCGCCGGCAGCCCGCAGGCTGTCGATGTTTTCGGAAACGGTCTGTGTCTGCACCAGCAGCGAGCGGGGGGTCATGTCACCGCAAGAGAGCAGCGCCACGTCCACGGTGCGCGCCCGGCGCATGGTCTCGCTGATCCCGTGATGCGAGAGCAGCATGGTGCGGCTCTCCGGGGTCGGGAAATAGAGTGGGGCGGCGAGATAGTAGCACTCGGCGGACATGGCGCGGGCATAGCCGGTGGCGACCTCGAAGGTGCTCGACCCGGAGCCCCGCGTGAGCCCGCCCATGACCGAGGTCACCCAGCTGTCCGTCATCGGCCGGGCGGTGACGCGCTTGAGCCCGGCGGCCAACGTCTTGCCCCAGCCGACGCCCAGGCCCATGCCGTTCTCCAGCAGGCCGTCGAGCAGCCCGCCGGCGGCCTCGCCGATCACCCGCTGCTGCTCGCTTTCATCCGGCAGCGAGGGCACGACGGTGACGTGCCCCAGCCCGTAATGCGCCTTCAGCTTCTCTTCGGCCTCGATGCAGTCGGCCATGGGCAGGCGGATGTCGATGAACACCGAGCCGTCCGAGCGCACCTGACCGAGGATCTTGTTGATGCGCAGGCGCGTCAGGCCGAGCTGGTCGGCGATGTCCTGCTGGGTCAGCCCGCCGATGAAATAGAGCCAGGCGACCCGCGCGCGGATCTGCGCCGCATCGGTTTCCACCGTCCCCACCGGCCTGCCGCGCTCGCGCCCACCGCCATTCATCGCATGTCCCTCAGGCCAGCGCCTGCTTGAGGCGCGCGCAGCTCGTCTCCAGCGCACGAAGGATCGACGCGCTGTCCTGCTCGAAGGGATAGAACACTTCGAGGAAGACCGGGCAGGCGTCGACGCCGGTACGTCGCAGCAGGGCGGCGGCTTCCACGGGATCGACCCTGCCGGGCACGGTGAAGTCCCAGTGGCGGTCGAGCGTGAAGTCGGTCTGCTGGATGTGCACGGCGGTGATGACGTCTGAGAGGTCCCGCAGCCACGATTCCATGCCGTCCGTCACGTCGCCATAGAGCGGGGCAAAGGTCGCATGCCCCCAGTCCGGGCAAAGCCGCCACGGCACGGCGCTGCCGGCCGTGTCGTTCATCATCTGCCGGGCCTGGTCGATGGTCCAAGGCCATTCGCGGCGCAGCGGCGTCGGTTCGACATAGAGTTCGGTCAGTCCCTCGGCGGCGGCGCGTTCGCCGAGCCGGTTCATGCGGGCGATCAGCTCGGCATAGTCCGCCGGGTCCAGCGCGTCCGCCTCGCTGCCGTCGAGCCGGGCGGGAATGGCGCCGAGCGGCCCGCCGACGCGGGGAATGCCCGCCAGCGCGGCGAAGCGATAGGCCCGGCCGAGCCAGTATTCGGCATAGTTGCGCACCGCCGGATCGGGGTGGAGCAGCTGGTTGAAGCTGTAATGGGCGAGGCCGATGAAGGCGCTGTGGACGGTGATGCCCGCCGCCTCCGTCGCGCGCCTCATGTCGCTTGCGTGGCGGTCGACGATGGCGTCCGGCCACATCGGGTCGAGCAGGTCGAAGGAGAACTGCACGAGGTCGAGCCCGAGCCGCTCGCGCACGAGGGGCGCCCACAGCTCCGGTGTCACCCAGCGCTTGGTGCAGAAGCCGAGATTGATGCCGAAGGAAATCGGCGCGTGCGCCGTTCCCCCGCTCACTTGGTCGCTCCCATGGTCAGGCCGCGCACCATGTGGCGGGAGACGATGAGCGCGAAGATCGTCACCGGCAGCACGATGACCGTGCCAGTAGCCATGATCTTGCCCCAGGGCAGCTCATAGCCGGACATGAAGCTGGTGGCGACGACCGGGGCGGTCTGAACCGCGCGGCGGGTCAGCACGAGTGCATAGAGCAACTCGTTCCAGGAGAAGATGAAGGAGAAGATCGCCGACACCGCAATGCCCGGCGCGCCGAGCGGAAGGTAGATCTTGCGGAAGATGGTGAACTGGTCGGCGCCATCGAGCCGCGCCGCCTGTTCGAGGTCGGGCGGGATCGACTTGAACTGGTCGGTGACGATCCACACCACGATCGGCAGCTGGAAGGTGAGGTAGATGAGGATCAGCACCAGATGCGTGTCGAGCAGCCCGGTCTGGATCGCCAGCAGATAGACCGGCAGCGCCAGCACGATGGGGCTGATCATGCGGTTGGAGATGAACCAGAACCACAAATCGGACTTGCCGCGGAACTCGTAGCGGGCCAGCGCGAAGGCGGCCGGCGCGCCGAGCGTGACGGCGAGCAGGGTCGAGCAGGTGGCCACGATCAGCGAGTTGAGGATCGCCCCGCTCACCTTGGTATCGGCAAAAATCTCGGCATAGTTCTGCAGCGTCGGGGTGAAGAACCACACCGGCGGCGAGGAAAGGATGTCGGCCTGGGTCTTGAAGCTGGCCGACACCATCCAGAAGAACGGGAACAGCGAGAAGATGACGACCGCCGTCAGGCCGAGGGCGTGGAGGAGCTTGCCGGACGAGATGCGCATCAGTTGACCTCCCGATAGAGGACGCGAATGTAGAGGCGGCTGATGATGATGGTGAGGATCAGCAAGAGGATCGCCTGCGCCGAGGCGGTACCGAGATCGAAGATGCGGAAGCCCACGCGCTGGATGTAGATCGAGATCAGGTCGGTGGCCGAGCCCGGTCCGCCCCGCGTCATCACGAACACCATGTCGAACAGCTTGAGCACGTCGGCCGAACGCAGGATCATCACGGCGGTGAGGCCGGGCAGCAGATAGGGCAGCTGCACGTAGCGCAGCAGGGCGAGCTTCGACGAGGTTTCCAGCCGCGCCGCCTCCTCGATTTCGCCCGGCACCATGGACAGGCCGGCGAGGAAGATGAGCGCGCAGAACGGCGTCCACTGCCAGATGTCCATGATGGCGATGGCGGCGAAGGCACCGTTCGGGGTCGACAGCCAGTCCACCGGGCCGAGGCCGAGGAAGCCGGCGAACTGGTTGGCGACGCCGAAATCGCGGTTGAAGATCAGCCGGCCGATGAGGCCCACCACCGCATAGGTGGTCGCCAGCGGGACGACCAGCGTCACCCGCGCCAGCGACTTCAGCAGCCCCATCCCTGGCTTGTGCAGCAGCAGCGCGATGGCGAGGCCGAGCACCACCTGGATCGGCAGCACGGTCACGTAGAACTGCGCGGTCAGAAACAGTGACGACCAGAAGGTGCTGTCGGTCAGCACATGGACGTAATTGTCGAAGCCAACGAACGGAAAGCCGTCGCGCGGACGGGTGATGTTGTACTGGCGGAACGAGGTGACCAGCGCGAAGAGCGTGGGGTAAATGCCGATCAGCAGCAGCGTCAACACGGACGGCGCGAGAAACCACAGCGGCGTCCAGCGGCCATAGCCCCGGTTGGGCTTGCGTCGTGCGGCGGTTGTCGCGGCCTCGCTCATGGCGTCATCCCTGTCGCGTCTTGCTGGGGCGGTGTCCGGAGAAGCGCTCCGGTCACTCCAGATTCGTATGATTGGCGCGCATCTGCGCCGGCGTCACGCCCAGCCGCTCGCGCAGGCCGAGGACGAGAATCTCGAACAGCACATAAAGCGCGCCCTCATAGAGCGAGCCCATCGGCAGCACCGAGGTGGCGGCCGCGTTCTGGTCGCTCGCCATGGTCTGCGCCGGCACGGTGAGCACCGCATCGGCGCGGGTGGCGGCGGAGCCGCCCGGCTCGGCGGTGACGAGCAGCGTGCGGGCGCCGGCGGCGCGCGCCTCGCCCATCAGCGCGGAAACGGTGGAGAAGTCGCCCGGCCCGGCGGAAACGACGAGCAGGTCGCCCGGCCCGACCGGCGGCGTGGTCATGTCGCCCACCACGGCCGCCTTGAGGCCGAGATGGAACAGGCGCATGGCGAGGCCCTTGATCTGCAGGCCCTCGCGGCCGACGCCATAGAGCGCGATGCGGCCGGCCCCCGCCATTTCGGCGATGGCGCCGTCCAGTTCGTCGCTGCGCACCTTGTCGAGGCAGGCGCGGATTTCGTCCAGCGCCCGGCCGTGAAGAGTGGTCATTTCATCGAATCCCGGAACCGTCCGAACGGCAAGGAGGCGGATGCCGCTTCGCGGGTTGCAGCATCCGCCCGGAGGCCGGCGGCGCGGGAGAGAGGCCCCGCCGCCGGCCTCAACTCACTGGAGGAGCTTCTTCTTTCCGTCGTAATAGCCTTCCTTGCCGAGGACGGCTTCCATGCGGGTGCCGATTTCCTTGGCGCCGCCTTCGACGGTGACTTCACCCAGCATCATCTTGGAGCCCCACTCCGCGACGATCTCGGAGATCGCGGGCCAGGCCGGGAAGCGCGGGCGATACTCGGGAACGCCGGCCTGCCAGGAGGCGACCATCGGCTCGACGAACTTCAGCTTCTTGATCTCCGGGTCGTTGTAGACGGCCATGCGGCCCGAGACGCCACCGGCTTCGACATAGGCCTTGGCAATCTCTTCCGAGGTCGCCCACTGGATGAACAGCCAGGTGGCCTTCTGCTGCTCGGGGCTCGCCTGCGCGGCGACGGCGAGCGAGAAGCCGCCCAGCGCGGGCAGGCGGCCGGCGGGGCCGGCGGGCTCCGGGGCCACGGCGAGGCAATCGCCGAGCTTGGAGGTCGCGGGGTCGGCGAGGGTGGAATAGAACGCCGACCATTCGGTGATCATCGCCACCTGGCCCTGCGCCAGCGCGTTCACGGCTTCGGCGTGATCGAAGGAGACGACGCCCGGCGGCTGGTACTTCATCAGGTCCTGACGGAACTGCAGGCCGGCCTGGCTCTCCTTGCTGGTGAGGTTCGACTTGAAGTCCTTGTCGAGCAGCGAACCGCCGAAGGGCCAGAGGACGCGCATGAAGCTGTCGGCCGACTGGGTCTCGCCACGGCGCGACTGCAGGGCATAGGCGTACTCGTTCTTCGCCTTGTCGGTGAGCTTGGGACCGTAGACGTTCATCATCTCGTCCCAGGTCGCCGGCGGCTTGTCGAAGCCTGCGGCCTTGAGCTTGCAGGAATTATAGAACAGCAGGCCGGAATAATTGTCGAAGGGCAGGCCATAGACCGTGCCACCCCAGGAACCGAACGCTTCCAGCAGCAGCGGGAAGAACCCGTCGAGCTTGAGGTTCGGGTCGGTGATCGCCTTGTCCTTGGCGAGATCGTCCACCGGCACCAGCCAGCCATTCTCGGCGAACTCGCCGATCCACACCAGATCGACCAGCGCCATGGTAAGGTCGCCCTGCGAGGTGAAGTTCAGCACTTCCTTCTCGCGTGCGTTCTCATAGGGAACGATCTCGTAATTGACCTTGATGCCGGTCTTCTTCTCGAATTCGGGCAGGAGCTTGATGATGGCGCGGTAGCCCGGACGATCGAGGAAGATGCCGTTGACTTCAGTGCCCTTGAGGGGCTTGGCCGCCTCTTCGAGCCAGTCCGCCATCGCCGCCATCGGCATGGCGGCCGTTGCCGCCGCAAGGGCGACGACGCTGGCGCAGATTTTCAATGCACGCTTCATGGTTTCCTCCTGAAATGGCGCAGCGCCACGGTTCGGGCGAGGCCGACATGCGGACGGTTGAAACCGCCTCTCATCCTTGGCGGGGGCGCGGAACCGTTGCCGGCGCCGCATCCTTCCGCAGTTCCGCCGGACGTGCCGGCCTCAACCCTGTGCCGGCGCTTTTCGAGAAGCCCGGCGGCGACGACAGTGCCGTCGCGGATGGGAAACCGATACATTTGTAATCTGAAATATGCAATAGCATCACAGACGGCGAAGTGGCCGATGCGTTGCAGTCAACAAGTGCGTGGCAGTCAGCAAGCGTGGAGACGGCAGGATGGAGCATGACGACGGAATGGAGCCGCTCCGCGCCCGGCAGGCACTCGCCGAGACGCTGGCGCGCGGGGCGGGGGCGCGGGCGCGCAAGTTCTTTCTCCAGCGCGACAGGCTGCATCCGGAGCTGAAATCGGATTCGCAGGACCTCGTCAGCGAGGCCGACCGCAGCATCGAGATATGGCTGCGCCGCGCCATTGCCCGCCATTTCCCAAGCGATGGCATCGTCGGCGAGGAAGAGGCGGCGAGCGAGGGCACATCCGGTTTCGTCTGGGTGATCGACCCGATCGACGGCACCATGCCGTTTCTGGTCGGCCAGCCCAACTGGACGGTATCGATCGGGCTTGCGCGGGGGACGGAGCCCGTCGGCGGCGTCATTTACGCCCCGATCCTGCGCGAACTCTATTCCGCCGTTGCCGGCGGGGGCGCCCGGCTCAACGGGCGGGTACTGACGATGAACCCGGACTGGACCATCGCCTCCACCACCATCGGCTTCGGCGCCACCCAGAAGGCGGCGGCAAAGGAGGTCGGCGCGTTTGTTGAAGGGCTCTATCGCGAAGGCGGCGTGCTGTTCCGCGTCGGCTCGGGGGCGCTAATGCTGGCCTATGTGGCGGCCAACCGCCTCGCCGGCTATTACGACCCGACGCTGCACTGCTGGGATTGCTGGGCCGGCATGGTGCTGGTGCGCGAGGCCGGCGGACTGGTGAGCTTCGAGGGCGATTTTACCCGCCCCGGCGCCATGTGGGCCGGCAACGCCAACGTCCACGCTGCCCTGCGGCGGCTGAGCGGGCGAGGCTAGCGGCGAGCCGGCAGGGCTATGCTTCGCATTTGGTCATCTGGACTGCGAACAAGGTCAATCAGCTCGCCCCCTTGTCGATAGGCTTCCCCTGCGATGCCGGTCCTGCGGCATGATCGCCAATAGAGGGAACAGCAATGATTTCACGCCTCCTCGTGACTTGCGTCGCCTTATCCGCCACGCTCATGTCGACCTCCGCTTTCGCCGCCGACCCGGCGTCATGCGCGAAGCCCAGCTTTTCCGATGTCGGCTGGACCGACATCACCGCCACCACCGCCGTCGCCAGCGAACTGCTGAAAAATCTCGGCTACAAGCCGGATGTCGCCGTGCTCTCCGTCGCCATCACCTTCAAGGCGCTGGAGAATGGCGACCGCGACATCTTCCTTGGCAACTGGATGCCGTTGCAGGAGCCGACGCAGGTGCCCTTGGTGAAGGCCGGCAAGATCGAGGTTGTCGCCACCAATCTCGACGGCGCGCGCATCGGCTTCGCCACCTCCAAGGCCGCCTATGATGCCGGCCTGAAGACCTATGCCGACATTGCGAAGTTCAAGGACAAGCTGCAGGGCAAGATCTACGGTATCGAGGCCGGCAGCGGCGCCAATGCCACTATCTCCAAGATGATCACCGACGACACGTTCGGCTTGAAGGGGTTCGATCTCGTTGAATCCAGCGAGCAGGCCATGCTCTCGCAGGTCGGTCACCGCATCAAGCAGGGCGAGCCCGTGGTGTTTTTCGGCTGGCGGCCGCACCCGATGAACGTCAACCTGCCGATCGAGTATCTCACCAGTGGCAATGACGTGTTCGGCCCGAAGGACGGCGGCGCCACCGTGCTCACCCTCACCCGGCCGGGCTATTCCAAGGAATGCCCGAATGTCGGCAAGCTGCTCACCAACCTCGTCTTCGACGTGGCGATGGAAGACCGGCTGATGAGCGACATCCTCGACAAGGGGATGCAGCCCGAGGCGGCGGTAACGGCGTGGATGAAGGAAAACCCGGCGGCGGTCGACAAATGGCTCGACGGCGTCACCACGCTCGACGGCAAGCCCGGCGCGGCAGCGGTGAAAACCGGCCTCGGCCTCTGAGACCTACAAACGCTGACGGCGCGCCACGGACGGTGGCGCGCCGAACTGCCGCCGGAACGCCCGCGACAGCGAGGCAATGGCGGAAAAGCCGGTGCGCTCGGCGATGTCGGCAATCGGCAAATTGGTGTCGAGCACCAGCCGCCGCGCCGCCTTAAGCCGCAGCGTGACGTAGTAGGCGCCGGGCGACACATCCACCGTCTTGACGAACAGCGTCTCCAGCCCCCGCGTCGACACGCCCACCCGTCGCGCAATGGCGGCGACGGTGAGCGGGCGGTCGATATGCGTCTCCATCATCCGGATCGCCTCGGCCACGCGCGGCTCATGCTGGCGGATGCGCCCCAAGGAGACGATGGGCTGCACGTCCGACCCCGCGCGCACTTCCTCGTAGATATAGAGGCTGGCGACATCGAGCGCGGCGGAATAGCCGTGCCGGGCGCGGATCAGCGCCAGCATGCAGTCCAGCGCCGGGGTGGCGCCGCCCGTGGTGAACACCGGCTCGTCCACCACGAAGCGGTCGGGCTGCACGTCCGTCTCCGGGAACCGGGCGGCGAAGTCCTCCAGGTCCTCCCAATGGGTGGTGGCGCGCCGCCCCTCCAGCAGCCCGGCGAAGCCCATCAGCCACGAGCCGGACTCGATGCCCCCCGTAGCGGCCGAGCGCTTGGCCCCGGCGCGGATCGCCTTGAGGATCGGCGAGGTCGCGAAACGCGACGCCTTGAACGCCGCCACCACCATCAGCACGTCCTGCCGCGCGCCGGCGTCGAAGGCACCCTCGACCGGGATCGGCAGGCCGCAGCTTGCCGTCGGCATCGCGCCATCCATCGACACCAGCTTCCAGCGAAAGGCGGGCCGTCCCAGCACGCGGTTGGCGCCGCGCATCGGGTCCAGCGTCGCCGCCAGCGAGAGCAGTGACAGGCCCGGAAACAGCAGCAGCGTCACATCGAGCGCGTCGTCGGAGGGGGCAAAGATCATCGCTTCGCAGAATGAAAAACGGGTTGCGTAAATAGTTGCGTCACGTCTGCGCTTTGCCGTCAAGCTCCTTGCATGCGTTCAGGAGCCACGCCATGCCCTTGCAGATGAATCGCGACGTCTTCATCACCTGCGCCGTCACCGGCGCCGGCGACACCACCGGGCGCTCGCCCCATGTGCCGATCACCCCGCAACAGATCGCCGCGAGCGCCATCGACGCGGCGAAGGCGGGCGCGGCCGTGGTGCACTGCCATGTGCGCGACCCCGAGACCGGCGCCGCCTCGCGCCGCCTCGACCTCTATCGCGAGGTGACGGACCGCATCCGCTCGGCCGAGGTGGACGTGGTGCTGAACCTCACCGCCGGCATGGGCGGCGACCTCGTCTTCGGCAACGTCGAGGCGCCGTTTCCGCTGAACGAGAAAGCCACTGACATGGCCGGCGCCACCGAGCGCGTCGCCCATGTCGCCGCGTGCCTGCCGGAAATCTGCACGCTCGATTGCGGCACGATGAATTTCAGCCTCGGCGACTATGTCATGACCAACACGCCTTCCATGCTGCGGGAAATGGCGCGGCAGATGACCGCGCTGGGCGTGCGGCCGGAGATCGAAGCCTTCGACACCGGGCATCTCTGGTTCGCCAGGCAGCTTGCAGAAGAAGGGCTGATCGAGGACCCGGTGCTGATCCAGCTCTGCATGGGCATTCCCTGGGGCGCGCCTGATGACCTCAACACCTACATGGCGATGGTCAACAATGTGCCCGCCGGCTGGACCTTCTCCGCCTTCTCCATCGGCCGCAACGCCATGGCCTATCCGGCGGCGGCGGTGCTGGCGGGCGGCAATGTGCGTGTCGGGCTGGAGGATAACCTCTATGTCGGCAAGGGCCAGCTCGCCACCAACGCCCAGCTTGTGGAGAAGGCGGCAACCGTGGTGACGAATATGGGCGCACGCCTCATCGGGCCTGCCGAGGTTCGCGAGAAGCTGAAGCTGGTGAAGCGCTGAGGAGGCTGACATGCCCATCGAGAAATTCGCCCCCATTTCCCGCGCCGCCTGCATCGGCGGTGGCGTCATCGGCGGCGGCTGGGTTGCCCGCTTCCTGCTTGCCGGCATTGACGTGAGGCTGTTTGACCCGCACCCGGACGCCGAGCGCATCGTCGCCGAGGTGCTGGCCAATGCCGAGCGCGCCTATGGCCTGCTCACCAGCGCGCCGTTGCCCCGGCGCGGCCGGCTCTCCTTCTGCGCCAGCGTGGCCGAGGCGGTGGAAGGCGCGCAATGGGTGCAGGAGAGCGTGCCGGAGCGCCTGGACCTCAAGCGCCGCGTGCTGGCGGAAATCGACGCGGCCGCCCCGGCGGAGGCGCTCATCGGCTCCTCCACCTCCGGCCTCAAGCCGACCGACCTGCAGGAGGGGCTCACCCACCCCGGCCGGCTCTTCGTCGCCCACCCCTACAACCCGGTGTACCTGCTGCCGCTGGTCGAGATCGTCGGCGGCGCCCAGACCGTGCCGGCGACGGTGGAGCGGGCGAAGGCGGTGCTCGACGCCATCGGCATGAAGGGCGTCGTCATCGCCCGCGAGATCGAGGCGTTCGTCGGCGACCGGCTGCTCGAGGCGCTGTGGCGCGAGGCGCTATGGCTGATCAAGGACGACATCTGCGACGTCGAGACGCTCGACGACGTGATCCGCTATTCCTTCGGGCTGCGCTGGGCGCAGATGGGCCTGTTCCAGACCTACCGGATCGCCGGCGGCGAGGCCGGCATGCGCCATTTCCTCGCCCAGTTCGGCCCCTGCCTGCAGTGGCCCTGGACCAAGCTCACCGACGTGGTCGACCTCGATGACACGCTGGTGGAGAAGATCGGCGCGCAATCGGACGCGCAGGCGGCGGGGCTGTCGATCCGCGAACTGGAGCGCATCCGCGACGAGAACCTCGTCGGCATCGTGCAGGCGCTCAAGGCCGGCCAGAGCGGCGAGGGCTGGGGCGCGGGAAAGCTACTCAAGGAGTTCGAGCAACGTCTATGGGCGCAGGCCGGCCACACCGCACCGCCGGTCGACATGAAGGCGCCGCTGGAACTGGTGGAAACCCGGGTCTCCCCGGCCTGGATCGACTATAACGGCCACATGACCGAGCACCGCTATCTCCAGGTGTTCGGCGATGCCACCGATGCGCTGCTGCGCCGGATCGGCGTCGATCTCGCCTATGTCGAAGGCGGGCACAGCTATTACACGGTGGAAACCCATCTGCGGCATCTCGACGAGGCGAAGCTGGGGGAGGGGCTGGTCTGCACCACCCAGATTCTCGCCACGGACGAGAAGCGTCTGCACGTGTTTCACCGGCTCCATGCCGGCCCCGAGCGCCGCGAGATCGCCACTGGCGAGCACATGCTGCTGCATGTCGACACCAGCGCCGGCCGGGCCACCCCCGCCGCCGCGCAGGTCCTCTCCGCCCTCGATGCCATCGCTGCCGCCCACGCCGGGCTGGAGCGGCCGGCGGCGGCCGGGCGTGCCATAGGGCACAAGGCCCGCTTGGCGACGCCAGCGTGACGGAGTAGCCTCAAAAATACCGTCGATCGGCCGCCTCCGACGGGAACAGCGTGGCGCGCTCACGCGTTTCTTCGAGGTTCATTCGGGGCAATGGGAGAGAGACCATGGAAGACGCACAGATTGGCTGGATCGCCGCCATCATCATCGGCGGTCTGGCGGGCTGGATCGCCTCCGCCATCATGAAGACCGGGACCGGGATTTTCCTCAACATCGTGCTCGGCATCATCGGCGCGGCGATTGCCAGCTTCCTCTTCGGCCTGATCGGCGTGGGCTTCGGCGGCTGGATCGGCTATCTCGTCGCCGGCATCATCGGCGCCTGCATCTTGATAGGGCTGGTCCGCGCGATACGAAACTGACGCTGCGGCCGGCGGCATTGCCGTCGACCCGATGAAGAAGGCGCGCTCCCGGCGAGCGCGCCTTTTTTCGTTTCAGAACCCGCTCTTCACCCTGAGATGGGTGTGGGCGTGCGGGGCGCCGTGGTTATGGACGTGATGGGCCTTGTCCTCGACCACCGGGATCAGGCTCAGCGCGCCGTGCATCACCCCGCGTTCGAGGAAGAGCGCCTGCGCATAGGCGGCGATATCGCCGACCTGCCCGCGCATGACCGTCACATCGACCGATGTCGTGTGGTCCAGCGGCACGGAGAGGGCGGCGACGGTCTGGTCGTGTCGTTCGAGCCGCCCCTGCGGTACGCGCGCGGCAAGGTTGCGCACCGACTGGTCGATGGTGCAACTGACGACACCGAAGCAGGGCGCCGTCGGCGGCCCATCCGGGCGGGCGGAAAGGCCGCGCCGTACCATGTCGCGTATGGCCTCCGAGCGGCTCACCGCGCCGGTCTCCTGCATAAAGGCATCCAGCTGCGCGGCCAGATCGTCGTCTATGGCGATAGTGATCCGCTGCATGAAGGCTCCCCGCCGGAGAGGGGAGGCTAGGTTATCGCCTTGATCCCGGCAAGAATTTTCCCCCGTGCCCATTTTTTGGCCTTGTCGCGGGCAAGCTGTCGTTTGTATGATTTTTATTCAATTAATTCATACAAAGGATGCCGCATGTCCGTTCGCCTCCACGCTGGTCTCGTCGCCTTCGCCGCCCTCGCCCTGCCGGTCGGCACGGTGCCGGCGTTGGCGCATTTCCAGGAAATCATCCCCTCGGCGGATGTTTTGCCGGAGGGCGGCGCGGTGAGCGTCGACATGGTGTTCACCCATCCGGTCGAAGGCGGCCCGGTGATGGAGATGAAGAAGCCGGCGAAGATGGGCGTGCTGATGGGCGGCAAGGCGACCGACCTCCTCGGCCAACTCACCGAAAAGCCGGTGGACGGCAAGAGCGCGTGGTCGCTCGCCTATGAGCTGAAGGAGCCGGGCGCGGCGATCTTCTATGTCGAGCCGCAGCCCTATTGGGAGCCCTCGGAAGGCAAGTACATCGTCCATTATTCCAAGGTGATCGTCGACAGCTACGCCTCGGGCGAGGGCTGGGACGAATTGGTCGGCCTCCCCGTCGAAATCCAGCCGCTGACCCGCCCGACCGGCATCTGGGCCGGCAACGTCTTCTCCGGCGTCGTGCTGCAGGACGGCAAGCCGGTGCCCTTCGCCGAGATCGAGGTCGAGTTCATTAATGACGGCACGGTGAAGCCGCCGAACGACGCCTTCGTCACCCAGGTTCTCAAGGCCGATGCCAACGGCACCTTCACCTATGCGATGCCTCGCGCCGGCTGGTGGGGCTTTGCCGCGCTGCTGGAAGGCGACACCCCGATGACCTCGCCCGAGGGCAAGCCGGTGCCGGTGGAAGATGGCGCGCTCATCTGGGTGAAGGCCACCGACATGGGTGGTAAGTAGCCTTTCATGGCGCACATCCCCGACGGCATCCTCTCCGCTCCCGTCCTCATCGCCGGCGGTGCGCTTGCCGCCGCCGGCGTGGCGCTGGGGCTGCGGCGGCTCGACGACCGGATGACCCCGCGCACCGCCATCCTCGCGGCGGCGTTCTTCGCAGGCTCGCTTGTCGCGGTGCCGGTGGGGCCGTCCAGCGTCCACCTGCTGCTGGCGGGGCTGATGGGGGTGATGCTCGGCACCGCCGCCTTTCTCGCCGTCCTCGTGGCCCTGTTGTTGCAGGTGCTGCTGTTCGGCTTTGGCGGACTGACGACGCTCGGGGTGAACACGGTGAACATCGCTCTGCCGGGGGTGCTGTGCGGCCTGCTGCTGGGTCCGGTGATCCGCTCCACGACGCGACCTGCGGTGCGAGTGGCGGCCGGCGCGCTGGCCGGCGCGCTGGCGGTGCTGGGGACGGGGGGGCTCGTTGCCTTGTCGCTGTGGCTGTCGTCGAGCGACTACACGCCGGCGGCCCGCGTGGTGATCGCCACCTATCTGCCGCTCGCCCTCGCTGAGGCCGTCGTCACCGCCACCATCGTCTCCTTCCTCGCCCGCGTGCAGCCCGACGCGCTGAGGCCGGTCGCGCCATGATCCGTTTCCTGACGGCGCTCTTGCTGGCACTGGCCTTCGCCGGACCGGCGAACGCGCACAAGCTCAAGGTCTTCGCGACCGTCGAGGAGCGCGCGGTGAAGGGCTACGCCTTCTTCATCGGCGGTGGCCGGGCGGCACAGGCGCCCTGGATCGCCAAGGACGCCGCCGGCGCGCGCCTCGCCGAGGGCGCGACGGACGGGGAGGGGCGCTTCGCCTTCCCCGCCCCTCAGCCACCCGCGGATGCGACGGTAACGGTCGACACGCGCGAGGGGCATGTGGCGTCGGTAACGCTGCCGGCGTCGCGCTTTGGGGGCGCGGTGGTGGCCGGGGCTCCGCCGCTGGCGTCGGAGAGCCCTGGCCCGGCGGTGGACGGGGCCGAGGCGCGCCTTGCCGGGCTCGTCGAGGCGGCTGTGCAGCGGCAGGTGGCCCCGCTGATGGAACGGATCGAGGAACTGGATTCGCGCCTGCGCTATGCCGACATCCTCTCCGGCGTCTTCCTCATTCTCGGCCTCGCCGGCATCGGCCTGTGGGCGCGCGGGCGCCGCACATGACGGTGGCGGCGCTGCAGACGTCCTCGGGCGACCTTCGCCTGCGCCTCGTCGCGGCCTTCATCGTCATAGCCTGCCTGTCGCAATTGCGCGCGCTCCCCATCGCGCTGGCGGCGCTGGCGGCGGTGGGGTTGGTGGCCGCATGGCGCCGGCCCGATGCCCAGCTCTGGCGGCGACTGCTGCATGTCGAGGCTTTCCTGCTTCTGCTGTTCGCGACGCTCCCCTTCACCCTTGCGGGGCGGCCGCTGTTTACTCTCGGCCCGCTGACGGCGAGCGTCGAGGGCCTGGAGCGCGCCATGCTGATCGCCGCCAAGGTTTCCGCCTCGGTGCTGGTGCTGACGGTGATGCTGGGGCAGGTCGAGCCAGCGCGGCTCGGCACTGCGCTGCGAGGACTCTATGTGCCGGAGGCAATCGTGCGCCTGTTCGTGCTCACGGCGCGCTATCTCGGGCTGATTCGCGACGAGGCCCGGCGGCTGCAGGAGGCCATGCGGATGCGCGGCTTCCGCCCCGGCACGAACCGCCACAGCTGGCGCAGCTATGGCCATCTCATCGGCATGCTGCTGGTGCGGGCGCTGGAACGGGCGCAGCGTGTGGAGGAGGCGATGCTCTGCCGGGGCTATGAGGGACGTTTCCCGCGCCTCGCCCAGCCTGCCCCCTCGCTGCGGGATTGGGCGGGCGCCTCGGCGGCGGTGGTCTTCGGCCTCGCGGTCACGGTGGCGGACAGGCTATGAGCGCGCTGCTCGCCCTTGAGGACGTCACTGTCGCCCGTAACGGGGCCGCCGTGCTGCGCGAGGTCAGCCTTGGCCTCGCCGCCGGCGAGCGGCTGGCCATTGTCGGGCCGAACGGGGCGGGCAAGACGACGCTGCTGCGCACCCTTGTCGGGCTGGAGCACCCGAGCGCTGGACAGGTGTGGCTGTTCGGCACGCCGTGCCAGACCGAGCGCGATTTCCGCACCCTGCGCCCGCGCATCGGCTATCTGTTCCAGGACAGCGACGACCAGCTGTTCTGCCCGAGCGTGATCGAGGACGTGGCTTTCGGGCCGCTCAATCTCGGCTGCACCCAGGCGGAAGCTTTTTGCCGGGCGCAGGAGGTGCTGGCGATGCTCGGCATCGCCGCTCTCGCCCCGCGGATCAGCCACCGGCTTTCCGGTGGCGAAAAGCGCCTGGTCTGCCTCGCCGGGCTGCTGGCGATGAAGCCAGACGTGCTGCTGCTGGATGAACCCACTAACGGCGTCGACACCGAGAACGGAAAGCGCCTGCGGGCGGCGCTGCACGCGTTTCCCGGCGCGATGCTGCTGGTCTCGCATGATGATGCCTTCATCGCCGAGCTGGCGACACGGGCGATGGCGATCGAGAACGGCCTTCTGTCCCCAGCCGCGCTGCACACCCACGCGCACAGCCACACCCATTCGCACCCGCATATCCATGTGAGCGGAGACTGAGGACTTGGGGCGGCAGCGGCGCGCGCGCCCCTCAAAGGCTCGCCTCGGCTGACGGCGCCTTCTATGCTGGCCCGACGCAGTCGCGATCCCCCCGAACCCATCCACGAGGCGCCCATGAATGAATTCGATACGGTCATCCGCGGTGGCACCGTCGTCACCGCTTCGGACACGGTGCGCGCCGATGTCGGCATCCGCGACGGGCGCATCGTGGCGGTGGCCGAGAGCCTGAGCGGCGGGGCGAGGGTGATCGACGCCTCGGGGCTGCTGGTGATGCCCGGCGGCATCGACAGCCACGTCCATCTCGCCCAGCCGGCATTTGGCGGCCCGGCCATGGCGGACGACTTCGAGAGCGGCACCCGCTCGGCCATTGCGGGCGGCAACACCACGGTGCTGCCCTTCGCGCTGCAGCCGCGCGGCGCCAGCCTGCGCGAGAGCGTGATGGACTATCACAAGGAAGCCGACGGCAAGTGCTATTGCGACTACGGCTTCCACCTCATCATCTCCGACCCATCCGCCAGCGTGCTGGGGCAGGAACTGCCGGCGCTGGTGGGTGACGGCTACACCTCGTTCAAGGTGTTCATGACCTATGACGATTTGGTGCTGAACGACCGCCAGCTGCTGGAAGTGTTCGACTGCGCGCGCGGCTGCGGCGCCCTCGTCATGGTCCATTGCGAGGGCTATGACGCCATCCGTTTCATGACCCAGAAGCTGGAGGCGGCCGGCAAGACGGCGCCCTATTATCACGGCGTCTCCCGCCCGCAGTCGGTGGAGCGCGAGGCGACCCACCGCGCTATCAGCCATGCAGAGCTGACGGATGTGCCGATCATGGTGGTGCACGTCTCCGGGCGCGAGCCGATGGAGCAGATCCGCTGGGCGCAGCAGAAGGGCCTCAAGGTCTATGGCGAGACCTGCCCGCAATATGTCGCGCTCACCGCCGAGGACATGAAGGGCCTCAACATGGACGAGAGCGGCGGCAAATATGTCTGCTCGCCGCCCCCGCGCGACCATGCGAGCTGGGACGCCATCTGGGAGGGCATCCGCACCGGCGTGTTCCAGACCTTTTCCTCAGACCACTGCGCCTTCTTCTACGAGGGCGAGATGGGCAAGCTGAACCCGAAGGCGCGCACCTCCTTCCGCTGGGTGCCGAACGGCATTCCCGGCGTCGAGACGCGGCTGCAGATCCTGTTCACCAAGGGCGTGGTGGAGGGGCGCATCACGCTCAACGAGTTTGTCGCGCTCACCTCGACCAACCATGCCAAGATTTACGGCCTGTACCCCAAGAAGGGCTCCATCGCCCCCGGCTTCGACGCCGACATCGTGCTGTGGGACCCCAATCGCAAGGAAACCATCCGCCAGGAACTGATGCACCACGGTGCCGACTACACCCCCTATGAGGGCATGGAAGTCACCGGCTGGCCTGTCATGACGCTGCTGCGCGGCAAGGTGATGGTGGAAGACGGGCAGATCGTCGGAGAGCCCGGCGACGGCGGTTTCCTCAAGCGCGAGCTTTCGCCATACGCTGTGCCGGCAGGCGGCGTGTCGTGAACGGCGCGGGCGGGTCGGCGCGGGAGCTGGAAGTGCTCCCGATGCCCGCAACGGCGGAGGGCTTTGACCCCTACGGCCAGTTGGTGGACGCGGGGGCCGCCGCGCCGATATTGGTGAATGCGGGCACGGCACGCCGCCACGACATCGTCGAGATCGAGCGGGATCACCGGCCCGGAAGCCGGCTGGTCGCCTCGCTGTTCGAGACCACACCGCAGGCGCTGCCGCTGGTGGTGCGGCTGATGGAGCGCCATGCCTTCTCGCAGCAGGCGATCATCTCCCTACATTCGGAGGATTTCATCCTCGCCGTCTGCCTCGATGACGGACGGGGGCGTCCCGATCTCAGCACCCTGCGGGCGTTCCATTTTCCCGGCGGGGGCGGCGTCGTCTACCGGCGCGGGGTCTGGCACACGCCGATCATCGGGCTCGGCGGAGCCGGGCGGTTCTTCGTGCAGTCCTGGCAGGCTGGCACGCGCGAGGATTGCGAGGAGCAACTCGTCGCCCCGTTCGTCATCCGGGCCGGCTGACGGCGCCCGGGAGCGGGGAACGCTAACCAGCGGCGGGCGTTATCCCGGCAGCCACTGTCAGGAGGACCCCCCGATGGCCGACGCCAACAAGATCAACGAGAATCTGCCTTCCAGCGCCGATCAGCTCATGCGCGAAACCGGCCGCAACGTCTCCGCCGCCACCGATGCCGTACGCGACGGTGTCAGCGACGCCGCCGACCGTGCCTCGAACCTCTACGCGACGGGGGCCGACCGTGCGTCGGAACTCTATGCGGCGGGGAACGCGGCTGTGGCCAACCGGATCGACGTGCTGCCCGGCATGGTGACGGCGGCGCTGGCGGGCGTCGTGGTGGGCTATTTCATCGGCCGCGATCGCCAGTCCAACTGGTAGGCGGCCCGGCTCAGGCCGGATGAGGCTGGCCCCTCGGGGTCTGAAGGGGGCAGGGGCATTCGTTCCTGTCCCCTTTTTCAGGTCGAACCGGCCGGAACCGCATGGCGGCCCGGCCGGCCATCATGGCTCGTCAGGTCCGGGCCCGCGACCTCTTCAGCGCGCCGTAGACGGGCAAGGCGAGCGAGAACAGGACCACCACCAGCAGCACGGCGGAGATCGGGCGCTCGACGAAGATCGACAGGCTGCCGAAGGACAGCAGCAGCGACTGGCGCAGCGACATTTCCAGCATCGGCGCGAGCACCAGGGCGAGCACCAGCGGCGGCCGGGGAATGTCGAACTTGATCATCAGCCAGCCCAGCACGCCGAACACGATGCACATCCACACCGTGCCCAGATCCAGCGTTGCGGCATAGGCGCCGACGAGCGACAGCGCGAGAATGCCGGGGGCGAGATACACATAGGGCACCCGCAGCAGTGCCGCGAACAGCGGGGCCAGCGGCAGGTTGATGATCAGCAGGAACAGGTTGCCGACGAACATCGAGGCGATCAGCCCCCAGACCAGGGTCGATTCCTGCTGCATCAGCATCGGGCCGGGGCGGACGCCGTGCAGGATGAGCGCCGCCAGCAGCACCGCCGTCGAGGCCGAGCCGGGAATGCCAAGCGCCAGCATCGGGATCATCGCGCCGTGCGAGGCGGAATTGTTCGCCGCCTCGGCCGCCGCCACGCCGTCCAGCGCCCCCTTGCCGAACCGCTCGGGATGCGGGCTGAACTTGCGCTCGGTGAGATAGGCGAGCAGCGAGGCCACCGAGGCTCCCGCCCCCGGCATGATGCCGACGAACAGGCCGATGATGCCGCCGCGCAGAATGGCAGCGCGGGTCGCCACCCAGTCGCTCATCTTCGGCAGCATGTCGCGGAAGCGGGTGCGGATGGGCTCCATCGCATGCGAGCGTTCCAGCGAGGCCAGCACTTCGCCAATGCCGAAAATGCCGATAGCGACGGGAATGAAGTCGATCCCCTCGAACAGGGCGGGCTGACCGAAGGTCAGGCGCGGCGCCCCCGTCAGCGGATCGGCGCCCACCAGCGCGATCATCAGCCCGAGCACGCCGGCCATGAGGGCGCGCACCGGCGAGGCGCCGAGGCTGGCCGTCGCGGTCACGCCGAGCAGGGCGAGCAGGAAATACTCCGGCGCATTGAACCGCAGGGCAAAATCACTGAGCGTCGGGGTGATGAAGGTGACGGCGATGACGGCGCCGATGCCGGCAATGAAGGAGCCTATCGCCGCGATCGACAGGGCCGTTCCAGCACGGCCCTCGCGCGCCAGTTTGTGTCCGTCGACCGCCGTCATGACGCCCGAGGCCTCGCCCGGCACGTTGATGAGGACGGAGGTCAGCGTGCCGCCATACTGGCCGCCATACATGATGCCGGCCAGCATCATGATGGCGATCGCCGGATCGAGGCCGAAGGTGAGAGGCAGCAGGAGAGCCATGCCCGCCGCCGGGCCGATGCCCGGCAACGCGCCGACGATCTGGCCGATCAGCACGCCGAGAAAGACGAATCCGAGGCCCGCGGGTGTCAGAACGGTCGCGAAACCCTGGCCGAGCAATTCGAGGATTGACATGGTTCGCGGTTCTCAAAAAGGGAAGGCGATCGCCGGCAGGGAAACACCCAGCCAACGCACGAAGACAAGCTCGACGCCGACGGCCACGCCGACGGCGGTGAGAAGGCTGGGCACCAGCTTCTGCCGCAGCACGAGCGTCAGCATGAAGCCGATGAACAGGGCGACGGCGGGCACCATGCCGACGATCGGCGTGACCAGACCCATGCCGACCATGGCCGCCAGGGTCGCCCCGACACGCAGGAAGCCGGCCCCGTCGGGAAAATCGAGATCGCCGAGGGAGTGGCCGCGAAACTGCTCGACGAGCAGAATCACGGCCAGCACCGCCCCCGCAGCGGCAAGCCAGACGGGAAAGAACGCGGGTCCAGGCGTCACGCCGTCCCAATAGCGCAGGCCCATCGTTCCAAGGCCGACGAGCAGGGACAGCCCGATCATGAACAGAGCGGGAAGTGCCGCGAGAAGTCTCATCGTCTGGCTCCGCCGGTCAGTTCTTCGCGAGGCCGACGCTCGTCAGGAGACGTCGGAACGTATCCTGCTCGCGCTTGAAATAGGCCCCGGCGTCATCCAGCCCGTAGAAGGTGGAAAGCTGGAGGTTTCTGGCGATGGTGTCCTTCCAGGCCTGGGTCTCGGAGGCCTTCTGGAACTTGTCCGCCCACCAGGCCGCGACGGCGGGATCGAGGCCCGGAGGACCGGCAACGCCCCAGAACTGCAGGTAGACGACGTCGACGCCCTGTTCCTTCGCCGTCGGCACGTCCTTGTAGCCGGGCTCGGTGCGGCGCTTTTCCGAAAGGATGGCCAGCGGCTTGGCCTTGCCGGATTCGATGAGGCTCAGGCCCTCGGCGAGCGTGGCGAAATGGCCTTCGACATTGCCGCCGAGGAAGGTGGCCTGCGCGGCCGAACCGCTTTCATGGGGGATATAGGTCAGCTTGATGTCGGCGGCCTGCTCGACCAGCGCGGTGGCGAGATGGTCATTGCCGCCCGAGGCGCCGCCGGCGATGCGGACGCGGCCGGGTTGCTCCTTGGCGGCGGCGACGAACTCCTCAAGCGTGTTGAATTTGCCGTCCGGATTGGTCAGCAGCACCAGTTCCGACTGCACGAAGCCGGCAATCGGCGTCACCTGGTCGATCACCGAGGGCGTGCCCTGGACGATCGGCGTGGTGAACACCGGCGAGGCCAGGGTGAGGAGAACGTTCTCGTCGCCCTTCTTGCCGAGGACATAGTTATAGGCGTTGGAATGGCCGCCGCCGGTCCGGTTCTGAACCACGATGGGGTTCTCCACCAGCCCGTCATTCATGATCTTGGCCATGGTCCGCATGATGACGTCAGGCGATCCGCCGGCGCCGGAGCCGACGGTGATCTCGATCGGCCCCTTGGGCGCGCGCATTTCGGTCTGCGCCAGCGCCGGCACGGTGGCGGCCATGGTCCAGGAAAGCGCGCATGTAAACGCCAGCGCACCGGCGTTCCTTATCCTCGTGGTCATGAAAGTCCTCCCGTTTGATCTGTTGTTGTTGGTCCAGTTCCACCGCCCCTGGCTTCGTTCAGGTCCAGAGTGTCGACGGGTGGAAAAGCTCTTCTGGCGAGACCTGCCGCAGAGCGAGGTGCTGCTCGCTGGAATAGCGGCAGGCGGCGGCGAGCTCGGTGCGCGCCGCCGTGAAGCCATAGGGCCAGTAGTCCTGCCCCATGGCGGCCAGGGTCGACTCCATGCTGGCATTCAGCCAGGGAAGCGTCAGCCGGTTCGCCGAGCCGAGCCAGATCTCCCGCAGCTTCTGCATCGCCAGATCGCGCGCGCTGCGGAAGGTGTCGAACAGCAGCATCGGCAGATCGGGATGGCGCTCGACCAGCGAATTCCGCACCGCCAGCACATGCATGACCGGAAAGAACCCGGTCCGGGCGAAGTAAGCGCGCTCGGCGGCCTCGAAATCGGGGAAGACTCGCTCGATGCGCGGGTCGCCGTCGAGGAACGCCTTGGGCGGATTGGGCGCCAGCAGCCCGTCGACCGCCCCGGCAAGCAGAAGTTCCTGCAGCGTCTCGCCGTCGTTGATCGGCTGGATCGACAGGTCCGCCGGCGGCGTGAGGGCCAGGCGTTCGCGGCGCACCCCCTGGTCGAGCGCTCCGGTGCGCCAGGAGATAGCTTCGGCGCGCACGCCATACTCATCGTTGAGGATGCCGCGCATCCACAGCGCAGCCGTCATCTGGTATTCGGGAACGCCGATGGCGCGGCCGGCGAAGTCCGCCGGGGTCTCGATGCCAGAACCCGCCCGCCTGAAGAAGCCGTTATGGCGGAAGGCGCGGGAGAGAAAAACCGGCACCGCCGTATAGTCGGGAGTGCCGCGTGAGACCTGCAGGATGTGGCTGGAAAGCGAGAGCTCGGTGATGTCGAAGCGCGCTTCCTGCACAGCGATCGGAAACAGCGCGCTCGTCGGCAGAACATGTATGTCGGTGGCGTAGCCGGGCAGGGCCAGCGTGCCGTCGATCAGCGCCTGAACGCGATCATGGTTCCAGAAGGCCATCGAAATAGTGGTCGGCGTACCCACGTCCACGCTCCTCCCGCAAGGATGCTCTTTTTGCGCGTTTTTTGTCGTGCAGGCTCTGGCGGCCCGTGCTCGCGGCTGGTGATGGCGGACGCCGCCTCGGCGTCTCGGTCAATCAATTACAACCGATTTAGATTTGGTTTTATATTGGGCCTAACCCAACGTCAACAAAAGTCCACGGGATCGGCGGCCTCTGGGGAAGCTTGCGCAGCGCCCTTGGCAATCTCGTCGCGAAAGCGGGCGATTTCTCGCGGTGATGGGACAAGGGTTGTTCAACCAATATCGATATTGGTTTCTATGCTCGCGGTGTTGCGTCGCAGCCACGGCATTCGCTGCACGGTAGAATCCGCCGGATTCGCGACGTCAGCCCGGGACGCCGAATGCGTTGAATGCCTACCTGCGTCCGCGTTCGAGCAGCGCTTCGAGCTGAAGTTCCGGATAGATCTGCGCGACGTGCCGGACATCCTCGTCGAGCCGCGCGATGATCCAGTCGCGAAGTTCCGCCACGATGGGCCGCAGCGGCTTGTCGCGCGAGCGCACGAACTGGCAGTGCCGACCCGTGGCCTTGACGGCAGGGCTTGCCGGAACCAGCGCTCTGGTCCGCAGCCAGTGGCAGGTGACGTTGAGCCAGCCGAGCGCGACGCCCTGGCCAAGCATCGCCGCCTGCACGACGATCGCATAGTCGGAGAAGATCATTGAATTGGTCGCGGCGCCGGGATCGCCGGGAAAGAACACCTGCGACCAGTCCGGTTGCGTATCGCCAAAGGTGATCGGGCCTTCCGTCTCGACATCGGCAACGCGGTCGCGCGACCTGTCGCGGTAGCCCGGGCTGCAGATCGGCACGAGTATCTCGGGCATGATGTAGCTTGCCTCGTGCCGCTCGTCCGGCCCGTCGACGAAACGCATGCCGAGGTCGACATCGCTGACCGGCCCGGACAGTGCCGACATGATGAGTTGGAAACGCAGTTCGAGCGACGGGAAGGCCCGCTTGATCTCCGCCATGTGCGGCATGATCCAGTGCGTGGTGAAGCCGGTGGAGACCGAGAGGGTAACGGTCTCGACACCCGTCCTGCGGTCCTCGATCTCGCGCAGGGCGTGCTCGAAGCCCGAGAAGCCGCGAGAGACGGCCTCATAGAGAATGCGCCCGGCCTCGGTCAGCGTCACGCCGCCGGCTGCGCGGTCGAACAGGTTGATGCCGAGATGGTCCTCCAACCGTCCCATCATCCGGCTCACGGCGGCGGGCGTCACGTTGAGTTCCTCGGCAGCGCGGGCAAAGTTGCCACAGCGCGCCGCGGCCTCGAACGTGAAGAAGCCATTCATCGACGGCAAGGCGAGGCGAAGCTTGCGCATTACATAATGTAATGCCATCCGGATTTTTATTCAATTGAATGTCCCGGCGATCATTGGTTTCCTGCTGTCATGAACGGCGGGGATTGACCCCGAAAGCGCAGAGTTCGGGAGGTAGAGCCGCGCTGCGGTCCGGGCGCGGCAGGAGCCGCCCAGCGCACGCGACCGCGTCCATTGTGCATACGATGTAACGTTCCGCCGTAGCTTTCCTGAGGAGGCCTCATGGCGAAGGGGATTTGTCGCACATCGGCCCCGGGGTCGAACCGGGGGACAGCATGTCGACAATAGCGTCGCGCGACACCGTAGGGGTCTCCATCCGAGGCGCTTCAAAGTTCTATGGCAGCTTCCGCGCGCTCGACACCATCAACCTTGACGTCGCACCGGGTGAATTCGTCTCCATCCTGGGGCCGTCAGGCTCGGGCAAGACCACTCTGCTGGGTATTCTCGGCGGCTTCGTCCAGCCGACGTCGGGCTCGATTCTCCTCGGTGAGCGCGACATCACCTTCGAGCCGCCGCACACGCGCGACATCGGCATCGTGTTCCAGAACTACGCGCTGTTCCCGCACATGAACGTCGCGGAAAATGTGACGTTTCCGCTGCGGGCGCGACGCATGCCGAAATCCGAGTGGCCGGGCCGGCTCGCATCGGCGCTCGACATGGTGGAACTCGGCGGCTTCGGCGAGCGCAAGATCCACGAATTGTCGGGCGGCCAGCGCCAGCGCGTCGCGCTTGCCCGCGCCATGATCTTCGAGCCCCGCCTGATCCTGATGGACGAGCCGCTTTCCGCGCTGGACAAGCAGCTGCGCGAGAGCATGCAGATCGAACTCAAGCACCTGCACCGCAAGCTCGCGGCGACGATGATCTATGTGACCCACGACCAGCGCGAGGCGCTCACCATGAGCGATCGCGTCGCGGTCATGAACAAGGGGCAACTCGTCCAGGTCGATACGCCGGAGCGGCTTCACGACCATCCGGCCGATTCCTTTGTCGCCGGCTTCATCGGCGAGGCGACGCTGCTGCCGGTGCGGCGCGTCGACGACCGGTCGGTCGAACTCGACGGCATGCGCCTCATCTCCGCGCGCCCGGTGCAGGGCGACACCGACCTGCTGCTCGCTGTCCATTCCGAGAAACTCACCATCGTCGACGCGGCGCCGGGAATGACGAACGTGCTGTGCGGCGTCGTGACCGAGACGCTCTACCAGGGCGAGAGCATCCGCATCTTCCTGGAACTCGACCGCGGGGCGCGGCTCAGCCTCCGGGTGCCGAGCAATCACCAGGGCCGTTCGCAGCTCAAGGCGCCGGGCGAGCGCATCGCCGTCGCCATCCACCCGGACGACACGATCGTCGTCCCCCACGTCCGCTGACCCGATTTACCGATACGCCCGAGAGGAACGCAGAAAATGAAGTTCACCGATTTCAAGGTCATGACGTTCGACGTGGTCGGCACGCTGATCGATTTCGAGGCGGGGGTCCTGGGCGCGGTGCGTGCGCTTGGCGGCCCGCGCGCTGCCGCAGCCAGCGATGACGAGATCTTCGAGCCCTATAAGCGCGGCCGCGACAAATTCTACGGGCGTTCTTCCTTCGCCATGAAGGATGTCTACCTGTCGCTCGCCAATGAATGCGGCTTCACCAATGACGACGCCACCGCCGAGGCCTTCCAGCTCGCGGTGCTGCGCTGGCCCGCCTTCGCCGATTCCGTCGAGGCGCTGCGCCGGCTGCGGAAGAACTTCCGCCTTGTCGCCATGACCAATGCGGACCGCACCGCCTTCTCCGCCTATTCCGCCACGCTGGGCAACCCGTTTCACGACAGCGTCACTTGCGACGAGGCCGGATGCGCCAAGCCGGATACGCGCTTCTTCGCCTTCAACAGGGGCCGGCAGTCGGCGCTCGGATTCCAGCAGTGGGAGATCCTGCATGTCGCGCAGAGCCAGCACCACGACATCGGCGTCGCCAAGGCCGAGGGCTTCACCACCTGCTGGATCGAGCGGCGCCAGGGCCAGAAGGGTTTCGGCGGGACGCCCGATCCCAAGGTGATCACCACGCCGGACTTCCATTTCTCCTCGCTCAAGCAGCTCGCGGACGCGGTCGATGCGGAACGCGCCGACACCCGCGCAGCCGCCTGATGCCGGGCCCGAAGGGCATGGTCGCCCCGCTTCCATCGGTCGGCAGTGGCTCCCTCTGGCAGGCGACCTCGGTTGCCCGGCCGGCGTTCGGGAGACTGTCGGGCGACCAGTCCTTCGACGTCGCCATCATCGGTGGCGGCTATACCGGGCTTTCCAGCGCGCGTTATCTCTCCAAGGCCGGGCTTTCGCCCGTGGTCATCGAGGCCAATTGCATCGGCTGGGGCGCCAGTGGGCGCAATGGCGGCGTGGTGTCCGGCAAGTTCCGCATCGGCTTCAAGGACATCGCCGCTCGCCATGGCCTCGACACGGCGCGCCGCATGCACGCTCTCGGGCTGGAGGCGATTGAGCATGTCGGCCAACTGATCGAGGAACTCGGCATTGCGGGCGCCGAATCCCGGCCCACGGGCTCGCTGCGCTGCGCTCACAATGCCCGCACGCTCGAAGCGCTCAGGAGCGAGGCCGCCTGGCTGCGCGAGGCGCTGGGCGACACCGACGTCTCGATGCTGAGTGCCGGGGAGGTTGCGGATGAAACCGGGTCGCGCGGCTTCACCGGCGGCATGCTCAACACCCATGGCGGCGTCATCCACCCGCTCAACTTCGTGCTCGGGCTGGCGGCTGGGCTGAAGGCTGCGGGCATTGCCATTTACGAGAACACGCCCGTTACCCGCTTCGGGCGCGAGGGAACCGGCGTGGTCGTGGAGACGCCTCGCGGGCGGATCACCGCGCGCCAGCTCGTCATCGCCACCAATGCCTATTCCGACATGACGCCGGCGACCGACATGGTGCGTACATCCATCATCCCGTTCCGCTCGGCGATGGTGGCGACCGAAGCGCTGGGCGGCACGCCGGGGGCAGGGCTGCTGGCGAGCGGACGCAGCTACACCGAGACGCGGCGCATGATGCGCTGGTTCCGCAAGTCGGGCGACCGCCTGCTCTATGGCGGGCGCGGTGCCTTTGGCAAGACAGACAGCCGGGCGGCCTTTGCGGCGCTGGAAAAGGCCATGGTGCGCCAGTTTCCGGAGCTTGCGTCGGTGAAGGTGAGCCATAAATGGTCGGGCCTTGTCGCCATGACGCTGGACAGCCTGCCGCATCTCGGGCGGCTCGACGACCGCGTCGTCTATTCGATCGGCTACAACGGCACCGGCGTGGCGCTCGCCTCCGGGATAGGCCGACATGTCGCCGCGCTGGTCACTGGCGGCACACCCGATCTCGGCCTGCTGACGCGGCAGCCGCTTCCTCCCATTCCCTTTTACGGCCTGCGCGAACCCGCCGTCCGCGTGGTCGCGGGCTGGTACCAGTTCCTTGATGCCATAGGGCGATGACGCGCCGCGACCATCGCTTCACCAACCGCAAGCGGCCGACAAAAATGACCCAGAGGAGAACCGTAATGCGCGTGACACTCTCGATCCCGGCGATAATGGCGGCGCTGCTGCTGCCGGCTGCGGCCGCCTCGGCCGAACAGATCACCTTCGTCTCCCAGGGCGGCGCCTATCAGGAGGCCCAGACCAAGGCCATCCTCGACCCCGTCGCCAAGCTGCTCGGCATCACCATCCACCAGGATTCATCGCCCGATGCCTGGCCGGTGCTGAAGACCCAGACGGCGACCGGAAAGCCGATATGGGACGTGATCGACACACCGACCAAGGATTGCATTCGCGGCGGCGAGCAGGGCATGATCGAGAAGCTCGACTTCTCCCGGCTGCCCAACGCCGCCGAAATTCCCGCCGAATACAAGACAGAATATTCGGTTCCCTATGAGTTCTATTCGTCTGTACTTGCGTTCAACACGAAGAAATACGGCGAGAACGGACCCAAAAGCTGGGCCGATTTCTGGGACGTGGAGAAATTCCCCGGCACCCGGGCACTGCGCAGCCATCCCATGGCCACGCTGGAGGCCGCGCTGCTGGCGGACGGCGTGCCGGCCGACAAGCTCTACCCGCTCGATGTCGACCGCGCTTTCAAGAAACTGGAACAGCTGAAGCCCCACGTCACCGTGTGGTGGACCTCCGGCGCCCAGTCGGCGCAGCTGCTCGCCGATGGCGAGATCGACATGGAGATGGCGTGGAACGGCCGCGTGACGGCGGTCATCAAGGAAGGCGCCCCGATCGGCTACACCTTCAACCAGGGCTTCCTTCAGGAAACCTCGCTCTGCATCCTCAAGGGCGCACCCAATCTGGACACCTCCTACAAGTTCCTGAACGCGGCGATTTCGGCCGACATCCAGGCAAACTTCCCGGCCTATATCGACTATGGCCCGGGCAACCCCGCCGCCTACAAGACCGGGAAAATCGCGCCCGAGCGCGCCGCGCAAATGCCGAGCTCGCCCGACAACGCGGCCAGGCAGATACTGATCTCGGTGGGGTGGTGGAGCTCGCCTGCGGGCGAGGAGGCGCAGAAGCGTTGGGCGTCCTTCATCCAGAAATGAGCGACGGCTGCTAGCGAGGAAGCTCACATGTCGACGTCGTCGGTCAACCCGTCGCTCGCGCATCAGCGGCGCGAACGCCGCCTGGTCCTGCTGCTGCTGGCACCGGCGCTCGCCGTGGTCGGCGGCCTCCTGATCGTGCCGCTCTGCTGGCTGGCCTGGCAATCGGTGCGGCAGGATGGCGGGTTCACCCTGGCGCACTACGCCCGGTTTCTCACCGACGACGTCTACTGGATGACCTTCCTGCAGACCTTCCGCATGGCCTTCATCGTGACGGCGGCGGCCCTCATCCTCGGCTATCCCGTCGCCTATGTGGCGGCGGGTGCCTCCCGGCGCTGGAGCCTCTTCATCCTGGCGATGGTGGTGCTGCCGTTCTGGACCAGCGTTCTCGTGCGCGCCTATGCCTGGCTGATCCTGCTGCAGCGGCGCGGCCTGGTGAACACGGCACTGACCGAACTCGGGCTGGTGGACGCCCCGCTGACGCTCGTCAACAACGAGTTCGGCACGATTGTCGCCACCGTGCACATATTGCTGCCGTTCATGGTGCTGCCGCTTTACGCCACCATGCAGAAGATCCCGCCGGAGCTGACCATGGCGGGGTCCAGCCTTGGCGGCACGCCGCTGCACGTATTTCTGCGCGTGTTCCTGCCGCTCTCCATGCCCGGGGTGGTCGCCGGCATGGTGCTGGTCTTCGTGCTGACGCTCGGCTTCTACATCACGCCGGAGCTGCTCGGCGGCGGGCGGACCTACATGGTCTCAATGCTGGTGTCGCGCAACATCGAAGTCTACAACGAATGGGGCGCGGCTTCCTCGATCAGCGTGGTGCTGCTCGCCTGCGTGTTCTTCATCTTCCGCCTCGCCAGCTTCGTGATCCCGTTCGAGCGCATCATGGGAGCACGCTGACGATGGCATCCACGATCCTGCTGCGTACCTTCGTCGGCCTCGTCCTGCTGTGGCTGATCATTCCCATCGTCATCATCGTGCCGATGTCTTTCTCCGGCGCGCGGTTCCTCGCCTTTCCGCCGCCCTCCTGGTCGCTGCGCTGGTATGAGGCCTATCTCGCCAGCCCCGCCTGGATGCAGGCAACGCGGGTCAGTCTCATCGTCGCCGTGTCGAGCGCGGTCATCGCCACGGTGATGGGAACCGCCGCCGCCTATGCGCTGAACCTCGCCAGTTCGCGGCTGGTCCGCAGCCTTCAACTGGTTCTGATGCTGCCGCTCGTGGTGCCGATCGTGATCACGGCCGTGGGCGTGTTTCTCGTCTATGCCAATGTCGGCCTGCTGGCGACCATGACCGGCCTGATACTCGCAAATGTCATGCTTGGCCTGCCCTATGTCATCACCTCGGTGCTTGTGGGATTGCGGAAATTCGATCCCGCACAGGAAATGGTCTCGCGCAGCCTCGGCATGAACCGGCTGCGCACATTCTTCATCGTCACGCTGCCGCAGATCCGCCCGAGCGTGATCACCGGCCTGCTGTTCGCCTTCATCTCGGCGCTCGACGAGACGGTGGTGGCGCTGTTCATCTCCGGCGGCCAGTATCAGACGTTGACCAAGCGCATGTTCACCGCACTGCGCGACGAGATCGACCCGACCATTGCCGCGATCAGCACGCTGCTCACCGCCGTGTCCTTCCTCGTGGTCATGCTGGTAGCTCTGAACGCGCGCGGCGAGCGCGGCCGGGCCTAGCGTCATGAACACCGATACACTGATCCTCGGCGGCGGATCGGCCGGCTGCGTGCTGGCCGCCCGGCTTTCCGAAGACCCGCATCGTGAAATCGTCCTCGTGGAGGCCGGCCGCAATGTCTCGGTCGGCGACATCCCCGCCGAGGTGCAGGCGCGCTATCCCGGCCGTGCCTATCTCGACAGAGCCAACATCTGGTGCCGGCTGACCGCGCTGATGGGCGGCGCGGCGCGCAATGCCGGCCGCCGGCCCCGCCGCTACGAGCAGGCCCGGATTCTTGGCGGCGGCTCGGCGATCAATGCCCTGATGGCCAATCGGGGCGCCCCCGGTGACTATGACGAATGGGAGGCGCTCGGCGCGGAGGGGTGGAACTGGGAGGCCTGCCTGCCGGTGTTCCGCGCGATGGAAGCCGACCGTGATTTCGGCGGTCCGCTGCACGGCTCCGACGGCCCGCTGGTGCTGCGCCGCATCGGTGACGCGCAGATATCGCCCTTCGTCGACCGCGTGATGAGGACGCTGGACCGGCGCGGCCACCCGATCCGGCCCGACCAGAACGGGATATGGGAGGACGGCACCTTTCGCGGCGTGGTGGCGGTGGATGATCGCGGCGAGCGCCAGCCGACCTCGCTCGCCTATCTGACCCCGGAGGTCCGCCGCCGCCCGAACCTGACGATCCTCACCGGCCATGTCGCGACGCGCCTTCTGTTCGAGGGTACCCGCGCCATCGGTGCCGAGGTCGAGGCGGCCGGAAACGAGCGGCACACCATCGACGCGCGCCAGATCGTGCTTGGGGCCGGGGCGATCCATTCTCCCACGCTGCTGCTGCGCTCCGGCATCGGGCCGGCGGGGGAACTGCGCGCGCTCGGCATCCCGGTGCTGTGCGACCGGCGGGGCGTCGGCCGCAATTTGATGGAACACCCCTCCATCGCGGTCGCGACCTGGCTGCCGCCGGGCGCACGCGAGCGCAATCCGGGCGAGCACCATGAACAGGCGATCTGGCGCTACTCCTCCGGCCTGTCCGGAACGCCGGCCGGAGACATGCACGCGGCGATCCTGTCGCGCGCGGGCTGGCATTCGGTGGGGCTGCGGACCGGCAGCCTGTTTTTCTGGGTGAACAAGTCCTGTTCGCGCGGCTTCCTGCGTCTTGTCTCGCGCGATCCGGCCGTGGAGCCGGAGGTCGACTTCCGCATGCTGAGCGACGAACGGGACCTCACCCGCCTCAAGGCAGCGCTGCGCATGGGCGCGGAGGTCCTGCTAGACCCTGGCATGGACGGTGTGCGCGACGTGGTGTTCCCCGCGAGCTACACGCCGCGCGTCGCCGGGATCGCGGCGCCCGGCGCCTGGAACGCGATGCAGCGCGGCGCGCTCGCCGGGCTGCTCGATGGAGCCGGCCCGCTGCGGGCAGCGCTCATCCATGCGGTGGTGACGCAAGGCATCACCCTGCGCGAACTAGTGTCCGACGACGACGCGCTGACCGAATTCGTGCGGCTGAATGTCGGCGGCACCTGGCATCCCTCGGGCACCTGCCGCATGGGGCAGGCCGACGATCCGCTGGCCGTGACCTCGCCGCTTGGCGCGGTGCTCGGTGTTGAGGGTCTATACGTCGCCGATGCTTCGGTGATGCCGTCGATCCCGCGCGCCAATACCAACATGCCAACCATCATGATCGCCGAGCGCATTGCCGGCTTCATCCGCGACGGCCACCGATAAAGAGCGCGAGCCTTGGCACCGTCTCGCGTCGCGTGACCTGCGTGTGACGCGGGTTCGCGACGATCAAGGGCGTGGTTCCTGTCGGCGCGCATTCCTGGGCATCCTTGCGGCGCAGGAAAGTCCGACATACGGCCTCGTCCGACGGATCGGGGCTCTCCAGCAGCCGGATTTTAGTTTAGTGAAGGAGGCAAATCCGTGGGCGCCCGGTGTGCACGCACGCGTGGAAAGAACGAAATCCGGGGCGTATCGTGGGCAAGAACCGACCGTGCACGATGCGACCCGACACTTTGAAGTCACAAAAATAATGTCGAAAAATCAATCATTTAGATTTGCCGTGGCCCCTATGATCGACTGGACGGACCGGCATTGCCGGGCATTCCACCGGGTCCTCTCGCGCCGGGCGCTGCTCTATACCGAGATGGTGACGGCAAATGCGGTGATTTTCGGCGATCGCGGCCGGCTGATCGGCTATTCGCCGCAGGAGCACCCGATCGCGGTGCAACTGGGCGGTTCGGACCCGGCGGCGCTGGCGAAGGCCGCGGCGATCTGCGCGGAATGGGGCTATGGCGAGGTCAACCTCAATGTCGGCTGCCCCTCCGACCGTGTGCAGGGCGGAAATTTCGGCGCCTGCCTGATGCGCGATCCTTCGCTGGTCGCCGCGTGCGTGGCCGCCATGAAGGCGGAAGTGGCCATTCCCATCACCGTGAAATGCCGGCTCGGCGTCGACGAGCAGGACCCGGAAGTCGCGCTCGACTCGCTTGCCGATGCGGTGCTGGCGGCAGGGGCGGACGCGCTGATCGTCCATGCCCGCAAGGCGTGGCTCGAAGGGCTGTCGCCCAAGGAAAATCGCGACATTCCCCCGCTCGATTATGACCGGGTGCACCGGCTGAAGGCGCGGCTGCCCGATGTGCCGGTCAGCCTGAATGGCGGCATCGCCACGCTGGAGGCCGCGCAGGCGCAGCTGGCGCATGTCGATGGGGTCATGCTCGGCCGCGCCGCCTATCAGCAGCCCGAACTGCTGCTGCGGGTCGACAGCCTGTTCTTCGGCGACGCGGACCCGCACGCCGACGCTTTTGCGGCCGTGGCCGCCTTCGAGCCCTATGTCGCCGCCCACCTCGCCGCGGGCGGCCGGCTCCACGACATCACCCGCCATATGCTCGGCCTGTTCACCGGCCGTCCCGGCGCGCGGGCCTTCCGGCGCCATCTCGCAACCGAGGGCGTGAAGCCGGAAGCGAATCTTGATGTGCTGCGCGCCGCCGTCGACGAGGTGCGCAGGGCGGAAGAGCGGCGGTCCCTGGTGGCATGAAGCAGGGCCATCACCCCGGTGGCCCGGAACGAAGGCGTGGCGTGGTGGCGTGATGGTGCAGGCAATTCCTCTCGAACATCTGATGTGGCTGTCCGGCGTGCTGCTGGTGGCCGGCCTTGCCACAGGCATCCTCGCCGGCCTTTTCGGTATCGGCGGCGGGGCGATCATCGTGCCGGTGCTCTATGAGGTGTTCGGCGCGGTAGGGGTCGACGATTCCGAGCGCATGCACCTCTCCGTCGGCACGGCGCTGGCCATCATCGTGCCGACCGCGCTGCGCTCCTACCTCGCCCATCGACGCCGCACCAAGATCGACAACTCCATCATGCGGCAATGGGCCGTTCCGCTGGTGGCCGGTGTCGTCGCGGGCACCCTGCTGGCGGCGGTGTCGCCGGACGTGGTGCTGAAAATCGCCTTCGTGCTGTTCGCCGCGCTGATGTCGTCGAAGCTGCTGTTCGGCCGCGACCACTGGGTGCTGGCCGACACGCTGCCGGGGCGCTTGCCGATGGCGCTCTATGGCTTCGGCATCGGCGCCTCGGCGCCGCTGATCGGCATTTCCGGCGGCGGCATCGCCACCGTGGTGCTCACCCTCTACCGGGTGCCGATCCATACCGCCATCGCCACCTCGGCCGGGCTCGGGGCGCTGATCGCGGTCCCGGGCACCATCGGCTACATCATCAGCGGCATCCCGCATCTGGACGAGTTGCCGCCCTTCTCGCTCGGCTATGTCTCGCTGCCGGGGCTGGTGCTGGTGGGCGGCATCGCGACGCTGGCCGCGCCGCTCGGCGCCCGGCTGGCGCACGGCTTCACCCGGCGCCAGCTGGAAGTCGGGTTCGGTCTTTATCTGCTCATCGTCGGCCTGCGCTTCGTGGTCGCGCTGATCGTCGAGTGAGGCCCGCTACTCCAGGGCCTTGGCACGCATCACCAACTTCTCGCCGCGAATCTCGAAGCTGGCGAGGCGGGAGAGGAACGTCATGCCCAGCAGGCTGTGCTTGAGCGTGCCGGGGCTGGCGACGAGGGCCGGCACGTCGCGTTCGTCGATCGAGCCGGCGATGCCGATGCGCTCCAGCACCACCGCCGCCGCGCGGCCGCGCCCATTGGCGGTGTCGATGGGAATGTCGTAGCGCAGGAACTCCAGTGGCAGGCCCACCGCCACCGCGTCCTCGGGCGTCAGCACGACGCTGGAGGCGCCGGTGTCGACCAGCATCGGGATGCGGTTGCCATTGACCTCGACCCGCACGTTGAAATCGCCGTCGCGGGCGCGGGCCACCTCGACCGCCGGCCCGTCATCGGCCAGCGGCACGGCATAGCCCGGGGCCAGTTCGGCCAGCACCCGGTAGGCAACCGCGTGCAGTTCGACCCGGTAGGAATACCCCACGGCCAGAACGGCGAAAATCACCAGCCAGAGCGCGGCGGCGCGCAGCGCTTCGCCCAACCGGCCGGTGAAGGTGGCGAACACGCTGGCGCCCACAACCATCAGCAGCGAGCCGTAGAAGACAAGCTGCGCGAGATCGTTGGCGCCGAGGCCGCCGACCTCGCCATAGCGCGAGGCCCAGAACACCAGCCCTATGCCACCGGCGAGGCCGATCACCACGATCCACATCAGGCGGTCGGCGTTCATCGCGCGGCTCCTGCGGGGCGCTGGTTCAGGCGGGCCATGATGGCGCGCCGCTCGTTTTCGCCGAGCGTGGGCCACGCGCCGATCTCCTCCAGGGTGCGGCCGCAGCCGAGGCAAAGCCGTCCGCGCGCATCCAGCGTACAGACGGAAACACAAGGTGTGGTAACGGTTTGCGGCATTGATTCGGTACGCTCAGGGACAACTGACTCTGGCGCAATTTCCTGTCGATCCGGTTAAGCTCCGGGCCGGCAGGGCATCAGCGCGCGAAGATCAACAGACCGATCAGGAAGGCAATCTCGACAAGAAGGGTCGCGGCTCCGGCGACGTCGCCGGTCTGCCCGCCGAATTGGGCGCGCGCAAGGCGAACCACGAGGAGGAAGGCCAGCAGCCCGAAAAGCGCCGCGCCCACAAGGCCGACGAGGCCGATGAGGGGGACGACGAGGACGATGGCCACTATGAGAGCCACGCCCAGCGCCAGCCGCCGGCTCGCCGCGCCCGGCACGCCGGCGCTGCGGGCGAGGCCGTCCGCCCGGGCGAAGGGCAGGGCGGCCAGCATCCACAACCCCGCGAGGCGCGACACGCTGACGGCGGCGATGAGACCGGCGGCGGCGGCAAGCGGGGCGATCGCCAGCAGTCCCGCCAGCGCGCCGATGCGCAGGGAGAAAGCGAGGATGAGGGCGCAGACGCCGAAAGCGCCGACCCGGCTGTCCTTCATGATTTCCAGCCGCCGCGCCACGTTCATGCCGCCGAGCGCATCGGCGACATCGGCCAGCCCGTCCTCATGCAGCGCGCCTGAAATCGCCACCAGCACGGCGACCGCCAGGGTGGCGGCGAGGAAGTCGCCCAGACCTACCCCGTGGGCGACGACCAGCACCGACGCGGCGATCAGCCCCAGCACCGCGCCGGCCAGCGGCAGCGCCGGGCCGAGGCGGTCGAGATCGGGGGGGCCGTCCTCTTGAGGTTCGGAAGGCAGCCGCACCGGCAGCCGCGAGAGAAAGCGCAGCGCGGCCGGGACAGCGGCAAAGACGTTGGCAAGCACGGGGAGGAGGGGCATCGACGTTGTCCTGAAGCCTCAGCGTTCGACCAGCAGGTCGGCAAGGGGGCGCCGACGCTCCCAGCCGGCGCGCTCCAGCTCCGGTACATCCGAAGGCTCGGCGGGATAGCCGATGCAGAGATAGCCGACCAGTTGCCAGTGCGCCGGCACCTCCAGCGCGTGGGCGACCGCCGTCGGGTCGAGGATCGACACCCAGCCGACCCCGATGCCGCGCGCCGCCGCCGCGAGCCACAGCGTGTGGATGGCGAGCACGGCGGAATAGGCGACCGTCTCCGGCATGGTGGCGCGACCCAGGCCGTGGCCGGTGGCGGGATCGGGCTCGACGAAGACGGCGAGCTGCTCGGGGGCGTCATCCAGCCCGGCGAGCTTCAACCGGGCATAGAGGCCGGCGCGCTCGGTCGGCTGGAGTGCCAGCGCCTGCGCGTTCGAGGCTTTGAAAATGGCGCGGATGGCGTCGCGGCGGGCGTCGTCCCGCACCCGCACCAGTCGCCAGGGCTGGCTCAGGCCCACGCTTGGCGCGCGGCAGGCGGCGGCCAGCAGCGCGTCATACTCCGCCGCGTCGAGCGGTGTGGTGCGGAAGCAGCGGACATCGCGCCGCCAGGCGAACAGCGCGTCGAGCCCGTCGCGAAAGGTGGCGTCGAACGCCGGCGGCTCCGCCGAAGCGGCTGTGCGTGCGGCTGCCAGAGGAACGACCATGCGGGCTCCCATACGTGATCCCCTGCGGCCTGCGCGCAGGCCCATGCAGAGAGCTGGGGGCGAAGCTGCGGAGGCAAGGGTTGCGCGACCCTCATGGAGGGTCTAACCCGCCCTCGCGCCCAAGGCGACACTCTTCCGTGGCGCTCGCCCGTTTTGCTGCTGAGGCTCCCATGCTGCGCTCCGCCACCGGCCTGCCCTTCGACGATATCCGCAACCTCGTCACCGAGATGCCGGGGCCGGACATGGCGGCCCGCGCCGCCGCGACCGCCCGGCAGGGGCAACTCGTCAAGCCGCCCGGCGCGCTGGGGCGGCTGGAGGAGATCGCGATCCACATTGCCGGCTGGCAGGGGCGGGAGATTCCGCAGATTAACCGGCCGACGGTGGCGGTGTTCGCGGCCACCCATGGCGTGGCAGGGCGCGGCGTCTCGCCTTATCCCTCCGAGGTGACCAAGCAGATGGTCGCCACCTTCACCGCCGGCAAGGCGGCGGTGAATCAGATCTGCGGCGTGTTCGGCGCCGGGCTCCGGGTGTTCGATCTCGCGCTCGACCTGCCGACGCCCGATATCGTCGAGAAGGACGCCCTCACCGAGGCTGAATGCGCCGCCACCATGGCCTTCGGCATGGAGGCGCTGGCGGGTGAGCCGGACCTGCTGTGCCTCGGCGAAATGGGCATCGGCAATACCACGGTGGCGGCCGCCATCTTCCACGGGCTTTATGGCGGCGACGCCAGTGACTGGGTGGGCCCCGGCACCGGCGCCACCGGCGCGGTGCTGGAGCGCAAGGTGGAAGCGGTGCGGGCGGCGGTGGCGCGCGCGAAGGGCCATCTCGACGACCCGCTGGAGGTGCTGCGCAAGCTCGGCGGGCGGGAGGTAGCGGCGATGGCCGGCGCGATCCTCGCCGCCCGGCTGCAGCGCGTGCCTGTGGTGCTCGACGGCTATGTCGTCACTGCCGCCGCCGCCGTGCTGAAGGCGCTCGACCCCGCCGCGCTCGACCATTGCCTCGCCGGCCATGTCTCCGCCGAGCCGGCGCACCGCGTGGTGCTGGAGCGGCTCGGGCTGCGCCCGCTGCTGGACCTCGACATGCGGCTCGGCGAGGGTTCCGGTGCGGCGCTGTCCATCGGCATCATCAAGTCGGCGCTCGCCTGCCACAGCGGCATGGCCACCTTTGCCGAGGCCGGCGTGGCGGGGGCGTGAGGCGCGGCAAACGCCCTGCGCGTGGCTGGCGGCCGCAGACCCTTCGCGGAATTCTCCTCGCGCTGGGGCTGATCGTGGTCGCGCTGGTGGTGGAGCGGTTCGTGCCCCCGCTCACTGGCGCGGTGCGGGTGGCGGATGGCGACAGCCTTGAGATCGAGGGCGAGCGGGTGCGGTTGGAGGGCATTGACGCGCCGGAACTGCACCAGGACTGCGGCGAGGGGTTGACGGCCTGGCCCTGCGGGATGAAGGCGCGCGGGGCGCTGGCGGCCCTCGTCGCGCGGGGCGAGGTGAGCTGCCGGCCGATGGACGAGGATCGCTATGGCCGCGCCGTGGCGCGCTGCGCGGTCGAGGGCGCCGATATCGGGGCGGAACTGGTGCGGCAGGGCTGGGCGGTGGCGCTCGGTCTGGCCTACCGGGCCGAGGAGCGCGCGGCGAAGTCGGCGGGTGCCGGCATCTGGTCGGGCCCGTTCGAGATGCCGGCGGACTGGCGGGCGCGCCATCCGCGGCCGGCGGAGTGAGGCCGCGTTGGAGGTCCGGACACAAGCCGTTGCCCCCCACCGCACCGTCATCCCGAGATGCGAGCCCACGGGTCTTGCCGCCGGCACGCCCGAGGACAGGCTCCGAGTTACGGTCCATTCACGGGCGGCGAGCGCCGTCCGGGATGACGAACCGGGCGTGTCTTCCTATTTAACCGCGATGCCGCCCGATCCGCTCGTCACCCTGCTCGCCGACATCCGCGCCTGTCGCTTCTGCGTGGAGACGCCGCGCGGCACGCCGCTGCCGCACGCCCCGCGCCCGGTGCTGCATGTCGGGGCTCGCGCAAGGATCCTCATCGCCGGGCAGGCGCCGGGAACGAGGGTGCATGCCTCCGGCCAGTCCTTCACGGATGCCTCCGGCGACCGGCTGCGCGGCTGGCTCGGCGTCGACAGCGAGACGTTCTATGACGAGAACCGCATCGCCGTGGCAGCCATGGGCTTCTGCTTTCCCGGGCAGGATGCCAAGGGGGGCGACCTGCCGCCGCGCCGGGAATGCGCCAGCCTGTGGCACGACCGGCTGTTCGCCGCGCGGCCGCCCTTCGATCTGATCGTGGCGGTGGGTGCGTCCGCGCAGGCCTATCACCTCAGGCGGCTGGGGCTGGAGCGCTTCGTGGGCGGCGGGCTCACCGAACGGGTGGAGCGCTGGCGCGAGATATGGGACGCGCACGCGCAACCCCGCCTGCTGCCGCTGCCGCACCCTTCCTGGCGCAACAGCGGCTGGCTCAGGCGCCACCCCTGGTTCGAGGCGGAACTCGTGCCCGTGCTGCGCACCGAGGTGGCGCGGCTGGTGGGTTAGTCGAGCACGACCTGCTCGGCCTGCAGGTTCTTACCCGCGATAACGTCGCTTTCGACCCTGTCGGACGACACGACGAGATAGTCGGTATCGTCCAGCGCCTTGAGCACGGCTTCTTCGGCCTGGAACTTCACGCCGAACCCCGCGAGATAGCCGATGGTGGGGTGAACGGGATTGTCGTTCTCGTCCCGTCCGTCCTTTCTCACAAAGACGCGCCAGGCTTCTTCGGCCAGTGGCATTGGCTTTCCTCCCCTTTGCGGTTCAGTGCGACAGCAGCAGATGCCGGTTGAGCCGGCGCTCCAGCACGTTCCACACCCGTCGCACGATCTCGACCATTATGAGATAGAGCACCGCCGCCCAGAGATAGACCTCCATGTCGTAGGAGCGGGAGAAAGCGAGGCGGGTGACGCCCATCAGGTCGTAGACAGTGATCACCGAGGCGATGGCGCTGGCCTTGATCATCAGCACCACCTCATTGCCGAGAGGGCGCAGGCCCACCGCGATCGCCTGCGGCAGGATGATCTTGCGATAGGCCAGCACGCGGTGGAGACCGAGCGCCTGCGCCGCCTCCATCTGGCCGACAGGCAGGGTCTGGATGCCGCCGCGCAGGATCTCCGACTGGTAGGCGGCGGTGTTGAGGGTGAAGGTGAACACCGCGCAGTTGAAAGCGTCGCGGAAGAACCACCACAGGCCGATATCGGTCAGCTGCTCGCGGAACTGGCCGGCGCCGTAATAGATGAGGAAGGTCTGCGCCAGGAGGGGGGTGCCGCGGAAGAAATAGGAATAGGTGAACGCCGCGCGGGAGAGGAACTTGCCGCCCTCCACCCGGGCGATGGCGAGCGGCAGCGCCAGCACCGCGCCGAAGACGATGGACAGCCCGACCAGTTGCAGCGTCACCCAGACGCCGTCGAGAAAGCGCAGGCCGTAACGGCTCATCAGGTCGGCGTTGAGGCCGATCAGGCTCATCAGCCAGAGGAAGCCGTCGCCGAGCATGCCGAGAAAGGGCTCCATCAATGGCCTCCCACGCGCTTGAAGCCGCGCGAGGCCCGGTTCTCCAGCGCAGAGAAGACGATGCTCGATAGGCCGGAGAAGACGAGATAGATGAGGCAGGCGACGAGGTAGAAGAAGAAGGGCTGCTTGGTCACGCCCACCGCGATCGAGGTCTGGCGCATCAGGTCGGTGATGGCGATGACCGAGACCAGCGAGGTGTCCTTCAGCAGCACCATCCAGTTGTTGGAAAGCCCCGGCAGGGCGATGCGCCAGAGCTGCGGGAAGGTGACGAGCCGGAAAGTGCTCCAGCCCGACAGGCCGAGCGCCGAGGCGGCCTCCTTCTGGCCTTTCGGCACAGCGCGAATGGCCGCCAGCAGCACCTCGCTGGAGAAGGCGCCGAGCACGAGGCCGAGCGCCACCACGCCGGCGACGAACTGGTTCACCTCGATATGGGCGCCTTCGACCACATAGCCGGCGAGGCGGGTGAGCAGCATCTGTCCGCCATAATAGACGATGAACAGGGTGAGCAGTTCCGGCAGGCCGCGAAACACCGTGGTGTAGAGGTCGCCCACCGCCCGCAGCAGGCGCGAATGCGAATCCTTCGCCACCGCCACGGCGAGGCCTATGGCGATGCCGACCGGCAGGGTGACGAGGGCGAGCTGGATGGTGAGCAGCGCGCCCTGCAAAATCTCGTCGCCCCAGCCATTCGGGCCGAAGGACAGCAGCTCAAGGAGATCAAGCATGATGGACGGCGCGCCCCACGGTCATTCGACGGAAAGGCGCCGCCCCGGCCGGGCCGGAACGGCGCTGCAAGGCGGGCGTCAGTAGACGCTGAAGGGGAAGTACCTGTCGTTGATGGTCTTGTAGGTGCCGTCGGCGACGATCTCGTCGATCGCCTTGTTGAACATCGCCACGAGGTCGGGATCCCCCTTGCGGATGCCGACGCCCACGCCCTCGCCGAAATACTTCGTGTCCGTATGCTCGGCGCCGGTGAACTTGCAGCACTTGCCTTCGTCGGTCTTCAGCCATTCCAGCAGCACCACCTTGTCGGCGATCACCGCGTCGAGCCGGCCATTGGCGAGGTCGAGATTGGCCTCGTCCTGCTTGCCGTAGAGCTTCACCTCGGCGCCAGCCTTGGCGTAAAGGTCTTCGAGATAGTTCGAGTGGATGGTGGAGCCCTGCGCGCCCAGCACCTTGCCCTTGAGTGCCTCTGGCGAGGTATCGGTGATCGGCGAATTCGCCGGCACCACGAAGGTGGCGGGGGTCTTGTAATATTTCTTGGAGAAGGCGATCTGCTGCTGGCGCTCCTCGGTGATCGACATCGAGGCGACGATGGCGTCGTATTTGCCCGCCAGCAGGGCGGGAATGATGCCGTCCCAGTCCTGCGCGGTGAAGGTGCATTCCACCTTCATCTTGGCGCAGAGGGCCTTGCCGATATCGATGTCGAAGCCCTGCAGCTCGCCCTTCTCGATATAGTTGAAGGGCGGGTAGGCGCCTTCGGTGCCGATGCGGACGGTCTTCCATTCCTTGGCGGAAGCGCCGCCGGCCAAGGCCGATGCAAGGATGGCCACGGCCGCGAACCGGGTGACGAGGCTCATGATGTTCCCCTCTGAAAGGTTTTCCTGGGCCGGCTATTCTGTGCTTTCCGGCAACCCATGCTGGCACTATTTCCGAATGTAGTGCAACGGGCGTGCCGCATCCCTAGTCAGAAAGTCGATGTGATCCATTTGAGTGCAGTGCAGCGCCATCGGACCGGCTGATCGGGCAATGGCGCGGCATGGGTTGACGCTGGCGGCGCGCTGGTGTGTCTCAGCTTGAAACAGGTCCATTGAGGAGAAGCGCGCTATGGCGACGGCAGACGATGTGAAGGCGCGGCTGGCGCAGGTTTCCGCCCCCGATGGCCGTCCCGTGACCGAGGCCGGCGTGCTGTCCGACATCCTCGTCTCGGACGGCAAGGTCTACATGTCCATCACCGTCGATGCGGGCGAGGCGCAGGCCTGGGAGCCGGTGCGCGCCGCCGTGGAGCGCACCGTGCGCGGTACGCCGGGCGTGACCTCGGCGCTGGTGGCGCTTACCGCCGAGCGCAAGGCAGGCGCGTCTTCGGCGGTTGGCGCCCAGCCGGTGCGGGTTTCGGGGCAGGGTGCGGCGGGTGGCCATTCCCATGCCGGCCACAGCCATGCCGGTCATTCCCATGCCGGACATTCGCACGCCGCCCCCAGCCCCGCGCAGCCGCCGGCCGATCCGCAGAAGGAGACGCCGGGCCTGCCCGGGGTCGGCGCCATCATCGCGGTGGCCTCCGGCAAGGGTGGCGTGGGCAAGTCCACGCTGGCGGCCAATCTGGCGCTGGGCCTCGCCGCTTCCGGGCTCAAGGTCGGCCTGCTCGACGCCGACATTTACGGCCCCTCGGTGCCGCGCCTGATGGGGCTGAAGGGCCGCCCCGATGTGAACGGCCGGATGATCACCCCGATGCAGGCCTTCGGCCTCAAGGTGATGTCCATCGGCTTCATGGTCGAGGAAGAGACGCCGATGATCTGGCGCGGGCCGATGGTGATGTCGGCGATCAGCCAGATGCTGAAGGAAGTGAACTGGGCGCCGCTCGACATTCTCGTCGTCGACATGCCGCCCGGCACTGGCGACGCGCAATTGACCATGGCGCAGCAGGTGCCGCTGGCCGGCGCGGTCATCGTCTCCACCCCACAGGACCTCGCGCTGATCGACGCGCGGCGCGGCATCGCCATGTTCCAGAAAGTGAACGTGCCGGTGCTCGGCGTGGTGGAGAACATGAGCTATTTCATGTGCCCGCATTGCGGCACCCGCTCCGACGTGTTCGGCCATGGCGGGGCGCGGCACGAGGCGCAGCGGCTCGGCGTGCCCTTCCTCGGCGAAGTGCCGCTGCAGATGTCGATCCGCGAGACCTCCGATGCCGGCCTGCCTGTCGTGGCGACGCGGCCGGACAGCCCGGAAGCGGGCATCTACCGCGCCATCGCGCAGGCGGTGCGCGAGTCGCTCGCCGGCCGCCGCAGCACCGCCCGCGCCGCGCCGCGGATCGTGATGGAGGGGTGAGGGACGGCGGTTCCCGCCTGCCGGGGCTCGCGACTCGTCGGCAGATCGGGCGCCGGTCGGCCCGTGTCGTGGACGGGTGCACGCGGCGGGCCGCCCCGCCATACCGGGGCTTCCGATATAGGCACGCCCGGAGCCGACAGACCCCGCGCCGGCAGTCCGCTCCATCCGTGGCCGGCGGGCGGGCCGCCTATCGCTTCTGCCCCTCGAACGGCGTGAAGAAGGCTTCGATCTCGGCGAAGCCCATGGCCTCGTCGAGAAAATCGAATCGCCCCTCGCGCGCCATCGCCCGCGCCGCGCGGGCGATGCTGCCATAGGCCAGCCGGGCGAGGCTGGAGCCGATGCTGATGCGGCGCACGCCGGCCTTGCTCAGTTCATCCCGGGTGAAACGCGCGCTGCCGATGCCGATGACGACATTGACCGGCCGCGACACTGCCGAACAGACCGTCCGCACCGCCGCGATGTCCGGCAGGCCGGGGGCGTAGAGCACATCGGCGCCCGCCGCCTCGAACGCCTGCAGCCGGCGGATGGTGTCGTCGAGATCGGGTCGGCCCCACAGGAAGTTTTCGGCCCGCGCGGTGAGCACGAAGTCGCCCGCAAGGCCCCGGCGCGCCTCCGCCGCCGCCGCGATGCGCTCCACCGCGAGGCTGAGATCATAGATCGGCGCGTCCGGCCGGCCGGTATGGTCCTCGATCGAGCCGCCCGCCAGCCCCGTGCGCGCGGCGGCGCGGATCGTCTCGGCCACCGCCTCGGGCGCATCGCCGAAACCGTTCTCCAGATCGGCCGAGACCGGAAGCGCGGTTGCCGCGACGATCAGCGCGCAATGGGCCAGCATCGCATCCCGCCCGGTATCGCCATCGCGCACGCCGTTCGAGAACGCCATGCCCGCACTGGTGGTGGCGAGCGCGGGATAGCCCAGCGCGGCGAAGATGCGCGCGGTGCCCGCGTCCCATGGGTTGGGCAGGATGAACGCGCCGGGCCCCTCATGCAGGGCGCGGAAGCGGGTAGCCTTGTCGTCCATGCGGAAACCTCATCCCCGGCAGGTCAAGGGCAGGCTAAAGACAGAATTGGAACATATCAAGAACAAAATTGCCGACTGCTTCTCAGGCGCCCAAGCCGGTTGCCCTGCGCCGTCCGCTGTTGCAAACATCCTCGCCCATCTGCGAGGGATGCCCGCCCATGAAGCGCCGCGATTTTCTCCGTACCGCCGCCATCGCCGCTCCCGCGAGCGCGCTGGCCGGGCCCCTTGCGGCCCCCGCCTTCGCGCAGGACGCACCGCACATCCGCTGGCGGCTCACCTCTTCGGTGCCGAAGGTGCTGGACGCGATCTTTGGCGCCAACGAGTTGGTGTCGAAATATGTGAGCGAGGTGACGGAAGGGCGCTTCATCATCCAGAACTTCGCCGCTGGCGAGATCGTCCCCGGTCTGCAGGCGCTGGACGCGGTACAGAACGGCACGGTCGAGATCGCCCAGACGCCGCTCTACTACTACACCGGCAAGGACCCGTCTTTCGCGTGCTTCACCACCATGCCGTTCGGCCTGAACGCGCGCATGCAGAATGCGTGGTTCTACCATGGCGGCGGGCGCGAACTGCAGGACGAGTTCCTCGCCAGATACAATCTCGTAGGCTTCCTCGGCGGCAATACCGGCACCCAGATGGGCGGCTGGTTCCGCAAGGAGGTGAAGGACCTCGCCGATTTCCATGGCCTGAAGTTCCGCATCGGCGGCATCGCCGGGCAAGTGGTGGCCAAGCTCGGCGTCGTGCCGCAGCAGATCGCCCCCGGCGACATCTATGCCGCGCTGGAGAAGGGCACGATCGACGCCTGCGAATGGGTCGGGCCATATGACGACGAGAAGCTCGGGCTCAACCGGGTGGCGCCCTATTACTATTATCCCGGCTGGTGGGATGGCGGGCCGACGATGAATGTCGTGGTCAACCGCGAGAAGTGGAACGCCCTGCCACGCGCCTATCAGGCCGCGTTCGAGGCGGCGGTGGCCTATGCTAATTCCGACATGCTGGCGAAATACGACGCCTTCAACCCGGCGGCACTGCGCCGGCTGGTAGCGGCGGGGGCGCAGCTTCGCACCTTCCCGCAGAGCTTTCTCGACGCCTCGTGGAAAGCTGCTATCGAGTTGAATGCCGAGATCGGGGCGAAGAATGCCGCGTTCAAGAAGATCATGGACGCGCAGATCGCCTTCCGAAACGAGGAATACCTCTGGTGGCAGGTTGGTGAATATCCCTATGACAGCTACATGATCCGCGCCCGCACGCGGGGTTAGCGGACCGCGCCAACCCATAAAAAGACGTCACCAGACCAGAGGAAACGCCGATGCCGCATTCGCCGTCCCGCCGGGGCCTGATCAAGGGCGCCGGCCTCGCCACCGCCGCCGCAGCTTCCACGCTGGCCGCGCCCGCCATTGCCCAGACCCTGCCGACCCTGCGCTGGCGGCTGACGTCGAGCTACCCGAAATCGCTCGACACCATCTATGGCTCCGCCACCCTGCTGTCGAAATATGTCGGCGAGGCCACGGATGGGCGCTTTACCATCGACGTGTTCGCTCCCGGTGAGCTGGTGCCGGGCCTGCAGGCGTTGGACGCGGTGCAGAACCGCACGGTGGAGGTGTGCCAGACCGCGCTCTATTACTACATCGGCAAGGACCCGTCCTTCGCCCCCTTCACCACGCTGCCCTTCGGGCTCAATGCGCGGATGCAGACGGCGTGGCTCTACCATGGCGGCGGCAACGAGTTGCAGAACGCCTTCCTCGCGAAATACGACGTGATCGGCTTCGCCGGCGGCAATACCGGGGCGCAGATGGGCGGCTGGTTCCGCAAGGAAATCAAGACCGTCGCCGACCTCAAGGGCCTGAAGATGCGGATCCCCGGCATTGCCGGGCAGGTGCTGGCGCGGCTCGGGCTTGTGCCGCAGAACTTTGCCGGCGGCGATATTTATCCCGCGCTGGAAAAAGGCACCATCGACGCCGCCGAATTCGTCGGGCCGGTTGACGACGAGAAGCTCGGCTTCGTCCGGGTGGCGCCCTATTACTACTATCCCGGCTGGTGGGAGGGCGGCCCGACCATCCACTTCATCGCCAACATGAAGGCGTGGAACGAGTTGCCGCGCCCCTATCAGGCCGCGTTCGAGGCGGCGAGCGCCTATGCCAATTCCGACATGCTGGCCAAATACGACGCCCGCAACCCGGCGGCGCTGCGCCGGCTGGTGGCCGGCGGCGCCCAGCTGCGCCCGTTCCCGGCCGAGATCATGGATGCCTGCTACAAGGAGAACACCGCGCTGATGGCGGAAATTTCCGCCAAGAACGCGGACTTCAAGAAGATCTACGACTCGATGCTCGCCTTCCGCAACGAGGAGTATCTGTGGTGGCAGGTCGGCGAATATCCCTATGACGGCTACATGATCCGCGCCCGCCAGAAGGGGTGAGAGACGGCGCGGTTATTCCGGCGGCTCCAGCCGTCTCCGCGATGACGGATGTCGGGAGCGCTGGCAGGGTGGCCTGTGGTGGCTCACGCGACCTTGCGCGGCGCCACCATCACCGGGCGCGCCGTCAGATGATGGTGCATGGTGTACAGCCCCGCCGCCATGATGAGGGCCATGCCGCCGATCGAGATGAGATCGGGCATGTCGTGGAACAACAGCGCGGAAAGGCCGACCGCGCACACCACCGCCGCATAGCGGAAGGGTGAGACCAGCGCCGTGTCCGCCGCCCGGAAGGCGGAGATGGTCAGCATGTGGCCGACCACCAGCGACACGCTTCCCGCGACCAGATAGGCGAGGGTCGTGGTGTCGATCATGTGCCACTGCTCGACCGAGCTTCCGGCAAAGCCGAAGCTCATGCCGACCACCGTGGTCGCGAAGGTGACGACCAGAGTCGGCACGTGTGCGCCGATGCGGCCGGTGATGAAGTCCCGGAACGCCATGAGCAGCGCGGCGCCGAGCGGCAGCAGCGCCATGGCGTCGAAGGCGGAGCTGCCCGGCTTCACGATCAGCGTCACCCCGGCGAAGCCGACGCCGACCGCCAGCCATTGGCGCCAGCTGATGCGCGCGCCGAAGAACAGCACCGCCACCGCCATGGTGGCGAGCGGGGTGATCTGGAGGATGGCGGTGGCGTCGGCGATCGACATCTCGGTGATGGCGGTGATGAACAGCATCGCCACGCAGGCCTCGGCCACCGCGCGCGCCATCACCCTCCAGTCCGCGACGAAGCGCAGCGCGGGCAACTGGCCCTTCCAGCCCAGAACCGCGATCAGGAACAGCGCCGCCATGATCCCGCGCACCGCGAGGATCTGCGAGGGCGGGATATGTTCGAGGGCGAGCTTGGAGAAGGCGTCATTGGTCGAGAAGATCGACGAGCCGGCGATCATCAGGAGGATGCCGCGCTTGGCGCTGGGGGCGTGCATGGGGGAGGTCCGAAAGAGGTGGCGCCCTTAAGCCATCCAATCGCGACGAAATCGCGACCGGCGGCGGGTGCCGGGAAAAATGTTTGTCGTCAAACGAGAAAAGGGTTCAGCCTTCCTCGCAGGCGATGCGGGCATCCAGCTCGTCGGCCTCGACCAGCCCGCCCGTGCGGCGCTCCAGTGCCTGCGAGGCGACGCACAGGCCAAGAGCGCCGATGGCCAGCGCCGCCCCGACCCAGGGCAGGTCGGCATAGCCGATGCCGAAGGTGATCGCCGCCCCGCCGATCCAGGCGCCGGCGGCATTGCCGAGATTGAACGCGCCCTGGTTGAGCGTCGAGGCGAGGTTCGGCGCGCCCACCGCCGCGTCCACTACGCGCATCTGAATCGGCGCCACGACGGCGAAGACCAGGATGCCCCAGACGAAGATGGTGGCCACCGTCGCGGTCGCGAACGGGCTGAGGAAGACGAAGACCACCAGCACGGCCGCGAGGCCGATGAAGGTGCCCATCAGCGAGGGCATCAGCCGCCAGTCGGCCAGCTTTCCGCCGAGCAGGTTGCCGATGGTGATGCCCACCCCGAACAGCAGCAGCACATAGGTCACGGCGTGCGGCGTGAAGCCGGTCACGTCGCGCAGCAGCGGCGCGATATAGGTGAACACCGAGAACAGGCTGGCCGAGGCCATCACGCTCATCAGCATGGTGAGGATCACCTGCGGACGCTTCAGCACCGCGAATTCGCGGATGATGTTGCCCGACGAATGGGGAATGGCGCGCGGCACCCACAGCGCGATGGCGGTGACCGCCAGAATGCCGATCAGCACCACCGCCCAGAAGGTGGAGCGCCAGCCCAGCGCCTGGCCCAGCGCGGTGCCCAGCGGCACGCCCAGCACATTGGCCAGCGTCAGCCCGGCGAACATCAGCGCGATGGCGCTGGCGCGCTGTTTCGGCGGCACAAGATTGGCCGCCACCACCGCGCCGATGCCGAAAAAGGCGCCGTGGCAAAAGGCGGTGACGACGCGCGCGCCCATCAGGAACCAGTAGTCCGGCGCGATGGCGCACAGGAAATTGCCCACCACGAACATGCTGGCGAGGCCGATCAGCGTGCCCTTGCGCGGCAGCGAATTGGTGATGATGGCAACGATCGGCGCGCCGACCACCACGCCCAGCGCGTAGCCGGTGACGAGCAGCCCGGCGGCGGGGATCGTCACCGAGAGGTCGGCGGCGACCTCCGGCAGCAGGCCCATGATCACGAATTCGGTCGTGCCAATGCCGAAGGAGGCCATGGCAAGGGCCAACAGCGGAAGCTGCATCGCGCAACGCTCTACATCGAAAAAGGGTGTGTCCGCTGCTAATTGGCAGCGTTACTCAACGGATCATATGCACGTTGTATTGCAGCGCAGCAATATGATGGAGCGCGCGGCAGCCATGCGGCAGGGGCGCGGGAAGCGCCCGGCTCAGCCGCCGGTGACGCTCATGTGGCGGCGCACGGAGGGCGCGCGGCCGGGGCGGTCGATGACGAAGTCATGCCCCTTCGGCTTGCGGAAGATGGCGTCGTCGAGCACCGCGTGCAGCTTGTCGTCGCTCTCGGAGGCGCGCAGCGGGCTGCGCAGGTCCGCCGCGTCTTCCTGGCCGAGGCACATATAGAGCGTGCCGGTGCAGGTGACGCGCACCCGGTTGCAGCCCTCGCAGAAATTATGCGTCAGCGGGGTGATGAAGCCGAGCCGGCCGCCGGTTTCCTTGATCGAGACATAGCGCGCCGGGCCGCCGGTGCGGAACGGAATGTCCTCCAGCGTCCACTGGCGGGCGAGGCGCTCGCGCACGGTCGACAGCGGCAGATACTGGTCGGCGCGCTCCGCGCCGGTCTCGCCCAGCGGCATGACCTCGATGAGCGAGACGTCCATGTTGCGGCCATGCGCCCATTCGATCAGGCCGGGGATCTCATGCTCGTTCTCGCCGGCGAGCGCGACGGCGTTCAGCTTCACATGGATGCCCGCCGCCTGCGCCGCATCGATGCCGGCAAGCACCTTGTTGAGGTCGCCCCAGCGGGTGAGCGCGCGGAAGCGGTCGGGGTCCAGTGTATCGAGCGAAACATTGATGCGCTTGACGCCGCACGCCGCCAGCTCCTTGGCGAAGCGGGCGAGCTGCGAGCCGTTGGTGGTCAGCGTCAGCTCTTCCAGCGCGCCGGAATCGAGGTGCCGGCCGAGCGAGCGGAACAGGGTCATCACGTCGCGGCGCACCAGCGGCTCGCCGCCGGTGAGGCGGAGCTTCCGGACGCCGCGCGCCACGAAGGCCGAGCACAGGCGGTCCAGTTCCTCCAGCGTCAGCAATTCGGGCTTGGGCAGGAACGTCATGTGTTCCGCCATGCAGTACACGCAGCGGAAATCGCAACGGTCGGTGACGGAGACGCGCAGATAGGTGACGGCGCGGCCGAACGTGTCGACCAGCGGCGCGCGCGGAGCCCCGAGCTGGATACGGTCGATGACGGCTTCGCTGGTGCTCACGCAGTCGCTCCCACGCGCAAATGGCGCTGTTCTTCTTCCATTTCTAAGGGCCGGCGCCGCTTCTGCCAAGGCGCGAGGGCCTATCAGGCGATAGCCTAACCCATTCGTGACAGTGCGTTTGCCGAAAGGCCGGCGCTTGGCGAAAGCGCCATGCCTGTCTATGTGGGGATGAACGAGAAAAGAGGAAGACGCCCGTGACCGATGCTGCCGGCACATTCTGGCCGACCGAAATCAAGGTGCACAAGGACCGCCGCGCGCTGACCATCGCCTTCGAGGGTGGGGCGAGTTTCAACCTGCCGGCGGAATTGCTGCGGGTGGAAAGCCCCTCCGCCGAAGTGCAGGGTCATTCGCCGGCGGATCGCCAGCTGGTGGCGGGCAAGCGTGAAGTGCGGATCGAAGAGGTGATTCCGATCGGCAATTACGCCGTGCGGCTGATCTTCGACGACGGCCATTCCACCGGCATCTTCACCTGGGACCTGCTTCACACGCTGGGCCAGGAGCAGGACACGCGCTTCAAGCGCTATCTGCAGGAGCTGGCGGCCAAGAACCTCTCGCGCGACGCCCCCGGCGCGGTGCGCCGGCACTGAAGAATCCGCGGTGCGTCGGCACTGAAGAATCCGCCGGGCGCCGTCACCGAGAATTTGCGCGGTGCGCCGTCACTGGCCGTTGGCGATCCCCGAGCGGCCTTGCGGTCGCCCGGGAAGAGGCTGTGGCCTCAGTTCAGCACCACCACCTGGGTGCCGACGCGGACGCGATCATAAAGGTCGGTCACGTCGTCATTGGTCATGCGGAAACAGCCCGAGGATACCGCCTGGCCGATCGTATCCGGCTCGTTGGAGCCGTGGATGCGGTAAAGCGTCGAGCCGAGATAGAGGGCGCGTGCGCCGAGCGGATTGTCGACGCCGCCGGGCATGTAGCGCGGCAGGTCGGGGCGGCGCTTGAGCATCTGCGCCGGCGGGGTCCAGCCCGGCCACTCGGCCTTGCGGGTAATCGTCTTCATCCCGCCCCAGCGGAAGCCGTCGCGGCCCACGCCGATGCCGTATTTCAGCGCGGTGCCGTTGTCCTGCACCAGATAGAGCCGGCGCTCGGCGGTGTTCACCACGATGGTGCCCGGCCGGTATTTGCCAACATAGGGCACGACCTGCCGGCGGATGGATGAATAGCCCTTCGCCGGCCCGTTGCCGAAATTCGACGGACGCGGAAAGAAGCTGAAAAAGGACGGCGTGCTTGCGCTCTGCGCCATGGCGGGCACGCTGCCGGCGAGTATCACGGCACCCAGCGCCAGGGCAGCCATTGTCTTCAGTCGCATTGTAAGCCCCATAGAATTGCCCCGTTCCGTCTGTCCGCCGCTGAGGAAGGCGGCGGCCGACCGACACCGAAGCGCGAACAGCCCCGCCGGAGTATGCGGCGAAAATACGGGCGCTGCCAGTGGCCCGACCGCGACATTTGGATTCCGGATGTCACGACACCGTCGGCCCACAAAGCATTGGGCTTATGGAGCAACTTTTCGGAACGGACGGGTACCCGCCGTTTCGGTCGATCTGCTGGCGCCGGCGGGATACGGGAAGATTTGCCCGGCGCTATGGCATGAAAGCCACAGGTCGCGCCTGTCACTTCGCCGGGTCGCCAAAGATCAACGCGCTCACCGGCCGGCCGAAGAAATGAGCCCCGGCCTGGGTGAAGTGCGAGCTGTCATGCTGCAGCGGCACTCCTTTGGCTATCAGCGGACAGTCGGTACCGCCGCAGGCGGCGTCGAACACGGAAATGTAGGTGACATGCGGGTTGCCGGCGAAATGCGCGCGCAGCCTTTCATCCTGCCGGCGGGCACTGGGGAGAAGGTCGGCTCCCGCTCCCGTATCGCTGTCGCCGGCCATCAGGCGGCGGGCGAGAAGCTTGGGCACCGAATCGCGATAATGCGGCACCGGGCCGACCACCACGACGCGGATGCCCTGGCGGGCAAAGCCCTCAAGCGCCTCATCCAGCGCCGGCGTCGGTGCGCCCAGCCCGCCAAGCACCAGTATGTCCGGCTTGTTGGCCTGCACCCAGTCCCGCGCGAAGGCATTCATCGCCGTGCAGTAGGGCAGGCGGGAATTTGCGGGTTCCAGCACCGGCGGGCAGGCGGCGCCGGTAATCTGGCCGACGGCATAGCCGCGCGCCTCGCCGGCCTCGATGAACGCAGTGATGAAATGGGCGATATGGCTGCTGCCCCACACCAGCATGGAAGGGTGGCGGGTGGGCAGGCATTCCGGCTTGATGACGAACGCGGCCTGGAAGAAGGGGGTGAAGCAGAAGCCCTGACGGAACACCGGGTCGCCATTGTAGAAGGAATAGGCGGCCAGGCGCTGGACCTCCGGGTCGAGGCGCGTCGGCAGGCCGCGCGTGGAGATGGCGGTCTGCGCGAAGGCCGCGAGCGCTAGCGTGCCCGCCATTGTCGTCCCGAGGAGCACTTTCGGGGTGAAGGCGCGGCGGTTGACGCGCACCGGCTGCTCGACGAAGCGCCACGAGAGAAAGCCGAGCAGGGTCGAGAGCACCACCCCGCCGACGAGAAAGGGCAGGGGCGCCACCGGGCCCAGCCATTCCCGGCCGAGCGCGGCGAGCGGCCAGTGGACGAGATAGAGCGAATAGGAAATGGCGCCGAAGAACACCATGGGTCGGCTGCCCAGCAGCCGGGTCGGCAGCGTCGTCTCGCCCTCGCCGCCCCAGATCACCAGCGCGGTGCCAAGACAGGGAATGAGCGCCAGCAGCCCCGGAAAGGGCGAGGCGGAGCTGAGGCCGACCATGCCGCCAAGGATCAGGGCGCAGCCGCCGGCCACCGCCGCCACGCGCACCGCCCGCCGCTCGGCAAAGCGCATGCCGGGCAGCGCCAGCGCCGAGCCGATCAGCATCTCGAAGGCACGGAAGGGCAGCAGGAAATAGGCCGCCGCGGGGTCGCGCGTCACCATGAACTGGCTGGCGGCCAGCGAGGCGAGAAGCAGGGCGGGCACGCTCCAGACGATCGCCCGCCGGCCGAAGCGGGCGGCGATCAGGACGAGCGCGGGGAAGAGGAAATAGAACTGCTCCTCCACCCCCAGCGACCAATAGTGCAGCAGCGGCATTTCCTGCGCGGCCGGGCCGAAATAGTCGGTGCGCTGGAAGAAGAAGATATTGCCGGCGGCGAACACCGACCACAGCACCGAGCGGCCGAAGATCATCATCTCGTACGGCAGCAGGATGAGCGTGGCGAAGGCGGCGGTGACGGCGGTGACGACCAGGAACGCCGGCGCGATGCGGCGGATGCGGCGCTCATAGAAGCCGAGCAGCGAAAAGCGGCCCGCCTCGACATCGCCATAGATCGACTTGGAAATCAGGAAGCCGGAAATGACGAAGAACACGTCGACGCCGACAAAGCCGCCCGGCAGCCAGGTCGCGCCGAAATGGTAGAGGACGACACCGAGAACGGCGACGGCGCGCAGGCCGTCAATATGGGCGCGATAGCGCAGGGAATGATGCACGGAAAACCGGAGGCTGATGGAGGCGGGCAAAGGGCGCAAAAGGTGGCGCCATTATGGACGCTGCGCCGCCGCAGTGGCATGCCCCGCTTGCGCCGTCACCTGCCGCGCCCCCAGTTAGGCCGGGAGTGTGGCTGTGCGGCCATAGCGGCGCCCGCCCGCCTCAGGGCGCCTGCGGGGCAGGGGCAGGAGATGGCGCGGCGCCGAAGATCGCCGTGCCGAGCCTCCCGCCGAAATAGGCGACGCCCTCGCGGGTGAAATGCGTGGGGTCGAACTGCAACGGCGCGCCGTCGATCATCATCGGGCAGTTGCCGTCCGGGCACAGGCCGAGGAGGGAGACGAACTCCACATTCGGATTGCCGGCGAAATGCGCCGCCATCAGCCGGTCGGAGCGGCCTGTCGCCTCGGTGAGGTCGTCATCGGCGAGGCGGCTCGGCGCGTTGCGGTACAGGCGCTCGGCCAGGATTTCCGGCACCGGGCGCCTGTAGTGCGGCACCGGCCCCAGCAGCACCACGCGGATGCCGGCCCCGTGCAGGCGGGCGAAATCGGCATCGAGCTGTCGGAATTGCTCGGCCGAGACCAGCGTGTCGCCGCCAATGACCACGATGGACGGCCGGTGTTCCAGCAGCCAGTCGAAGGCGAAGCGGTTCAGCGTGTCGCACATGGGGGTGATGGACGACTGCACCAGCGGCGGGCAGGCGGCGGCGGTGATCTGGCCGACCGCATAGCCCTGCGCCTTGGCGATCGGCTCCAGCGCGCCGATGAACTGCGCCACATGGCTGCTGCCCCACAGCACGAGGCTCGGATGCGTGTCGGGCAGGCATTCCGGCGCGGGCCGGGGCCGGGGGCGATTGCCGTTGATGAAGCAGGTGCCGTCGCGCACCACCTCGCGGAAGGGGTAGCGGGTGAAGGCGAGCACGCGCTGGATTTCCGGGTCCAGCCGCCCGGGAAAGCCGCGCGTGTCCGAGGCCAGCGTGCCGAAGGCGATGAGCAGCGCCCCGCCCGCCGCTGTCCCGCCATAGACCAGCCCGCGCGAGAACAGACGGCGGTTCTGCCGCACCGGCTGTTCCACGAAGCGCCAGGACAGCCAGCCGAGCAGGGTCGAGAGCGCGACCCCGCCGACAAGGAAGGCCGGCGCCGGCAGGTCCGGCAGCAGATGGCGGGCAAACACCACGATCGGCCAGTGGACGAGGTAGAGCGAATAGGAGATGGCGCCGAAGAAGACGAGCGGTCGCAGCCCGAGCAGCCGCGCCGGCAGGGTTTGCGTGCGCTCTCCGCCCCAGATCGCCAGCGCCGTACCAATGCACGGCACCAGCGCGAGCACGCCCGGAAAGGGCGAGCGCTCGGTGATGAGGAGCATGCCGGCGAGGATGAGGGCGAGCCCCGCCAGCATCGCCGCCGTGCCGGTCTTGCGCCCTTCGGGAAAACGAACGCCGGGCAAGGCGAGGCCGGCGCCGATCAGTAGCTCGAAGGCGCGGAAGGGCAGAAGGTAGAACGCCGCTGGCGGGTTGAAGGGGCGGATGATCTCGCAGGCGAGGAGCGAGACCACCAGGAGGCCGAGCACCAGCTTCCCCCGCGCTTTCGCGGCGAACCGCGCGCACAGCAGCACCAGCGCCGGAAAGAGGAAATAGAACTGCTCTTCCACCCCCAGCGACCAATAGTGCAGCAGCGGCGTCTCTTCCGCCGAGGGGCCGAAATAGTCGGTGCGCAGGTAGAAATAGACGTTGCCGAAGGCCAGCACCACCCAGATGAGCGAGCGCCCATAGGTCATCAGCTGGTTGGGGAAAAAGATCAGGAAGGCGGCAAGGCTGGTGGCCGCCGTGACCACGAAGAAAGCCGGCGCGATGCGCCGCATCCGCCGCTCATAGAAGCCCAGGATCGAAAAGCTGCCCGCGTCCACATCGGCGTAGAGCGACTTGGCGATGAGGAAGCCGGAAATGACGAAGAACACGTCGACGCCGATGAAGCCGCCCGGCAGCCAGTCCGCGCCGAAATGGAACAGCACCACGCCGAGCACGGCGATGGCGCGCAGGCCGTCAATATGGGCGCGATAGCGCAGGGGATTATGCACGGACCGCAGGCTCTTTCAGGCAGGGGGAGATGAGGGGCGCGGGTCTCGGTCTGGGCATCAGAACAGGCTGCCCTGGCGCGGCGAGGCTTCGGGGGAAGCGTCGGAAAGGCCGGGTGGCGATTCGGGCGCGGCGGCGGGCGGCGGGTCCTCCTTCGCCGGCCCGCGCGCGACGATCACGAGGCGATCGTCCGGCAACGGCCGCTGCAGGGCGCGCGCCTCGCTCCACGGTGCGCGCAGCCACGTCTCGCGTTCCTCGGCGGTGGTGAGAATCACCGGCATCGCCTTGGGGTGGATGGGCTCGACGACGCCGTTGGGCGCGCAGGTGAGAAAACCGAACAGGTCGTGCTGGCCTTCCACCGGCGCCGCTTTGGTGCCGCGCGTGCCGTTCCAGCGCGTCCACAGCCCGGCGAAGAAGGCGAGGGGGCGCTCGTCGCTCACGGCAAACCACACCACGTCCTTGCGGCCGGTGGCGGGGTTGGGCAGCGGCGCATATTCGGAAAAGCTGGTGAACGGCACCAGGCAGCGATGCGCCGGCCCGCTCCAGCCACGCCAGTGCGGCGAGGCGAGGTTGCGGATATTCGTCACCGGCGGGCCGGCGACCGTGGGCGGCGAGGGCATGCCCCAGCGGGCGAGCGCCAGTTCGCGCGTGCCATCTGCGCCGGTGCGGACGATCGGTGCGGGAAAATCCGGGAAGATGCCGGTCTGCGGCGGCAGGTTGCCGGCGAGATTGCGCAGCGTGCCGACCAGATCGCTGATGGCGTGGAGATTGGAGTGATGGCTGTAGAGGTTGCACATGGGGCGCCCCTGCCGGCCCGGATGCCGAAGCCGTGCCCGTCGCGCTCCAGACCTTAAGCGCTTTCGGCCCTGAGCGCTTTCGGCCGGGGAAGGCGGATGGTGGGCGATGCAGGGATTGAACCTGCGACCCCTCCCGTGTGAAGGGAGTGCTCTCCCGCTGAGCTAATCGCCCGTCGGCCCCGTCGGATGTGTCCGGGGCCAGCGCCATCGCGGCGGGATGTAGTGTGTCCGCAGCCCGGGTGTCAAGCGGGGTTGCGCCGTCACCCACGGGAGAGAAGGCGCTCCACCGTTTCCACCAGCAGGTCGTAATGGCCGATGAAGGCATCGCCGCCCAGTTCCTCGGCCGGGATTTCGGTGTAGCCGAACGGCACGACGATGCAGGGAATGCGGGCATTCTTCGCGGTGAGAACGTCGGTCATGCTGTCGCCGACCATGATGGCGCGGGTCGGCAGGCCGCCGGCACGCTCGACGGTGCCGAGGAGATGGCCGGCATCGGGCTTGTAGACCGGAAACGTGTCGGAGCCGGCGATGACGGCGAAACGGTCGGTCAGGTCGAGCCGGTCGAGCAGCAGGCGGGAGAGATATTCCAGCTTGTTGGTGCACACGGCCAGCACATGGCCCCGGGCGGAGAGCTCGTCCAGCGCGTCGAGCAGGCCGGGATAGGGGCGCGAAAGATCGGCGATATGGGCGGCGTAATGGTCGAGAAAGCGCGCATAGAGCGTCTCGAACTCGGGCGGCTCGACGGTGATTCCGGCGGCGGTGAGCCCGCGATTGACCAGCGCTTTGGCGCCAGCGCCGATCATCTTGCGCGTCTCGTCGCGCGGCAGGCGAGCGGCGCCGACCTCGTCGAGCACGATGTCGAGCGTGTCGAGCAGGTCGGGGGCGGTGTCGACGAGCGTGCCGTCGAGGTCGAAGGCGATCACGGCAGGAGGCGAAGTGGGCATGACGATTTCCGTGGAAGGTGACGGGAAAAGCGAGGGCCCGGTGCCGCGAGACGGGCTTCCCACTCTGGGACGCGATCCGATCAGATTGGCGCAATCCGGTCGGTAAATCGCCCTCAAACTCAAAGATCGAGAGCGCGATATCCGAACATCTTGCTGTGCACGCTGATTGGCGCGTCTTCTAGGCCTACAATCCTGCCGCTTTTGCTGTCCAGCCTGCCGCGTCCATCGGGCGCACGCGGGCGTGCCGGCGATGCGCGGAAGATGGGCGAGGCACAGGGTATCCCGGCAATGAGGATGACGATGCAGAACTGGCATGTGGCGGTGGTGGCGGCCGCTCTCGGGCTTGGCGTGCTGGCGGGCGGCGGCGCCATGGCGCAGGAAGACAAGCCGGGCGACACGCCCCCGGGCCCGGCATCGGCGGCGCCTGCCGAGGCGCCCGCCGGCGATGGCCCCTATGTGTTCGCCTCGCCCCCGGCGGCGCAGGCCAACCGGCTCTATTCGGTGAATGTGCGGACCGGCGAGGTGAATGCCTGCCAGTTCGAGCGCCCGGAGGGCAGCCTTGTCGGCGTCACCCGCTGCTTCCGCCGCGATGCGAGCGCACAGGCCGCCGCGCCGGGCCGCTACGACATCATGTCGACCCGCTACTCCGGCGAGACCGGCGTTTTCCGCGTCGATGCCGGCACCGGCCAGATGAGCGTCTGTTATGTCCGGGACATGCCCAAGGACGGCGGCGGCGTCGAGCCGGCGGTGGTCTGCACCCCGCCTTCCAGCCAATGATCGGCGGGGGAGGCGGCGGCCGGCGGGCTTGTCGGCGCGCGCCAACGGCGCTACGCACGAGGTGAAGATTAAGAAGTCCTAAAAACGAGGGCCCGGCGACAATCATGACCGATGCCGACAATCTCAAGAGACAGGCCGCCGCGCAGGCCCTCGAATATGTCCGCTCGGGCATGAAGCTCGGCCTCGGCACCGGCTCGACCGCGAAGCATCTGGTCGACCTGCTGGCGCTGCGGGTGAATGAGGGGCTGGAGGTGGTCGGCGTGCCGACCTCCGAGGCCACCCGCGCCCAGGCCGAGAGCCTCGGCGTTCCGCTCGGCACGCTGGACGAGCATCCGGTGCTCGACCTGTGCATCGACGGCGCCGACGAGGTCGGCCCGGACCTCACCTTGATCAAGGGCGGCGGCGGCGCGCTGCTGCGCGAGAAGATCGTCGCCTCGGCCGCCAAGCAGATGATCGTCATCGCCGACGCCTCGAAGAAGGTGGAGGTGCTCGGCACCTTCCCGCTGCCGATCGAGGTGGTGGATTTCGGCGTCGCCGCCATCCGTCGCGGTATCGACCGCGCGGCCCGCAATGCGGGCTGCCACGGCCTGCTGACGCTGCGGCGCCGGCCGGACGGTCATGTTTTCGTCACCGATCAGGGACACCTGATCCTCGATGCGGCCTATCACAGCATCACCAACCCGCAGGCGCTCGCCGCCGAGCTCTCCAATGTGCCGGGCGTGGTCGAGCACGGCCTCTTCATCAATCTGGCGAGCCGCGTCATTCTCGCGGGCGCCGGCGGCGTGACGGTCATCGACCGCGCGTGAGCAGTTCGTCAGGAGACTTTCATGCAGCTTGATATTGCAGCAGCGCGCGCAGCCCGGCTGACCGCGCCGTTTGCCGCCGCAGCGATGGGGCTTGTCCTTCTCGCCGGCGGTGCCCCGGCGCTGGCGCAGGACACCGCGCCGTTCCAGCTTGCCCAGGCCGCCGCCCCCAAGGCGCCCGAGCCCAGCGCCGAGCAGATGAAACTCGCGAACGAACTGCTCGTCGCCAATGGCGAGGCCAGCAGCTTCGACGCGGTGATCCCCAATGTCGTGGACCAGACGGCGGCCAGCTTCGTGCAGTCCAATCCGGACCTGATTCGCGACCTGCGCGAGGTCGCCAAGCAACTCTCCACCCAATATGAGAGCCGCCGCTCCGAGATCGTGCAGATCCTCGCCAAGATCTACGCCACCGAGTTCACCACCCAGGAATTGGGCGACCTTCTGGCGTTTTACCGCTCGGAGGCCGGCACGAAGCTGGTGGCCAAGCGCGAGGATTTGCTCAAGGCCGGCTTCAGCAGCATTCAGGCCTGGAGCGCGGCCTTCGCCCGCGAGATGGACGCCCGGGTGCGCGAGGAAATGAAGAAGCGCGGCTTCACCATCTGATCGCGGCGCCGTCGCCTGAAAGAAAAATGCCCGGCTCGCGCCGGGCATTTTCATATGGAGGCGGGGCGGACGCGGCCCAGTTCAGTCCTCGTCCGAACCAACCGGGGCCTTGCGGCCGGTAAAGACGTAGAACAGCAGCGGCCCGAACAGAGCCAGCGCCGAGAGCGCGTAAAGCGTCAGCGCCACCGGGCTCTGGAACAGCACCACCGGATCGCCGACGCTGATCGCCAGCGCCCGGCGCAATTGCTGTTCCGCCAGCGGGCCGAGGATCAGCCCCACCACGACGGGCGCGATCGGGTAGTCGTAGCGCCGCAGCACATAGCCCAGCAGGCCGAACAGCAGCAGCATGCCAAGCTCCACCAGCGAGGGGTTCGCCCCCAGCGTGCCGAGCGTGGCGAAGACCAGGATGCCGCCATAGAGCCAGGGGCGCGGAATCGCCAGCAGCCGCACCCACAGCCCGACGAGGGGCAGGTTCAGCACCAGCAGCATGCCATTGGCGATGAACAGGCTGGCGATCAGGCCCCAGACCAGGTCTGGATTGGTGGCGAACAGCAGCGGGCCGGGATTCATGCCGTATTGCTGGAAGCCGGCGAGCATGATGGCGGCCGTCGCCGAGGTCGGCAGGCCCAGGGTGAGCAGCGGCACCAGCACGCCGGCCGCCGCCGCGTTGTTGGCTGCCTCCGGGCCGGCGACGCCCTCGATGGCGCCGTTGCCGAACTCGCCCGGCTTCTTGCACAGGCGCTTTTCCAGCGCATAGGACAGGAAGGTGGGGATTTCCGCGCCGCCCGCCGGCATGGCGCCGATGGGGAAGCCCAGAAACGTGCCGCGCAGCCACGGCTTCCACGAGCGCTTCCAGTCCTCCCGGTTCATGAACACCGAGCCCTTGACCGGCTCGATGATCTCGTCGGCCCGCGCGCCGGCCGCCACCACCGAGAGCGTCTCGCCGATGGCGAACAGGGCGACGGCGAGCGTCGTCACTTCGACGCCGTCCAGCAGGTCCGGCACGCCGAAGGAGAGCCGCGCCTGCCCGCTCTGCAGGTCGATGCCGATCAGTCCGAGCGACAGGCCGATGAACAGGCTGGTAAGCCCGCGCGTGACCGAGGAGCCGAACGCCGCCGAGACGGTGGTGAAGGCCAGCACCATCAGCGCGAAATAATCCTCCGGGCCGAAGGAGATGGCGATGTCGACCACGGTCGGGGCGATGAGCGCCAGCCCGATGGTGGCGATGGTGCCGGCGACAAAGGAGCCGATGGCGGCGGTGGCAAGCGCCGGCCCGCCGCGCCCGGCACGGGCCATCTTGTTGCCCTCCAGCGCGGTAACGATGGAGGCGCTTTCCCCCGGTGTGTTCAGCAGGATGGAGGCGGTAGAGCCGCCATACATGCCGCCATAATAGATGCCGGCGAACATGATGAGCGAGCCGGCCGGGTCGAGCTGGAAGGTGATCGGCAGCAGCAGCGCGACGGTCAGCGCCGGGCCGATGCCCGGAAGCACTCCCACCGCCGTGCCGAGCATGACGCCGACAAAGGCGAAGAGCAGGTTCATCGGCTGGAGGGCGACCATGATGCCCTGGCCGAGGGCGGCAAACGTATCCATGGGTGCGTCCTCAGATCAGCCGTTCGAGCGGGCCGGCCGGAAGCGCCAGCTGCAGCCCCTTGGCGAACACCGCATAGATGACGAAGCACAGCACCGCGCCGGCGAGGAAGTGCTTCCACACCGGCCCGCGCCCGAAGCCCTTGGCCGTGGCGGCGAACAGCCAGCCGGTGGCGAGGGCGAAGCCGGCGCCGAAGGCCAGCAGCACGATCTGGCCGATCAGCCCTCCCAGTACCCAGGCCATCGGCCCGATCTCGTCGCGCGGGCGCTCCTGCGCTCCCTCGCGAACCGCCTCGACCGCATTGGCCAGCGCCAGCAAGGCGAGGCCGGCGGAGATGATGGCGGGAAAAGCGCCCGGGCCGACGGCCGAATAGGTGTTGATCCCGGATAGCCGCCACGCATCCCAGCCGACCACGAGGGACAGGATGGCGAGGGCAAAGGCGATGACGAAGCGGCCCTTGTCGGGGCCGGCAGTGGAGGAGGGGCGGGAATCGCTCATCGGCGGGGGCTCCGGGGGTGTCGGAACGAGAGACTCCCCCGCGGCGAACCGCGAGGGAGCATCGAAGAAGCGGAAGATCGGGGCGCTTTACTGCGCGAGGCCGATGTCCTGCAGGATGGTCTTGGTGGCGGCGATATCCTTGGCCAGCTGGGCGTCGAAGGCTTCGCCGGAGAGGTAGGTATTGGCCCAGCCCTTCTGCGCCAGCATGTCGGTCCACGCCTTGGACTTCACCATCTTCTCGATGGTCTGGCTCAGCTCCTGCTTCTGCTCCGGGGTGATGCCCGGGGCGGCGGCAATCATGCGCCAGTTCTGGATTTCCACGTCGACGCCGGCTTCCTTGAAAGTCGGCACGTCGGGGGCTTCCGGCAGGCGGGCGGCGCTCGACACGCCGAGAATGCGCAGCTTGCCGGCCTTGGCCTGCGCGTCATATTCCGAAAGGCTGGAGATGCCGACCGTGACCTTGCCGCCGAGCAGCGAGGCGAGCGATTCGCCGCCGCCCGAGAAGGCGATGTAGTTCACCTTGCGCGGGTCGACGCCGATGGCCTTGGTGAACAGCCCGGCGGTGATGTGATCGGTACCGCCGGCCGAGCCGCCGGCCCAGGACACCTTCTGCGGGTCCGCCTTCAGCGCGGCGACCAGATCGGCCAGCGATTTGAGCGGCGAGGCGGCCGGCACGGCGATGGCTTCGTACTCGCCGGTGAGGCGGGCGATCGGCGTGACCATGGAAAGGTCGACCGGCGACTTGTTGGTGATGATGGCGCCGACCATGACATAGCCGCCGACGATCATCACATTGGGATCGCCCTTGCTGGAGTTCACGAACTGGGCGAGGCCGATGGTGCCACCGGCGCCCGGCACGTTCAGCACCTGCACATTACCGACCAGCTTGTCGGACTGCAGCACATGCTGGATCGAGCGCGCGGTCTGGTCCCAGCCGCCGCCGGGCGCCGCCGGGGCGACGATCTTGAGCTCGTTGATTTCGGCATAGGCGGCGCCAAAAGGTGCGGCGGCGACGGCGGCGGCGAGCAGCGCCCCGCTGAACAGATGCTTCATGGTTTCCTCCAAGAGATAGCGACGGCACGTTCGACGCTGGCCGCCGCTTGGCACGCGGTGAGCGAAGCTAAGGCCGCAGGGGGCCCGCTGTCGAGTTCGCCGGAAGGATGAGCTTTGCGGTTGCCGGGATTCGCAAACCGGATTCGCAAACGGGATTCGCACGTCAGCCATGCGGGCGCTTGACGGGCGCGTCTCGCAGGGCGACATGCGAGGCACAAGCGCAGCGCGGAGAGTTTCACATGGACCAGTTCGACGTCGACCTGTTCGTCATCGGCGGCGGCTCGGGGGGCGTACGCGCCGCCCGCATCGCTTCGGGCCATGGGGCAAAGGTGATGCTCGCCGAGGAATACCGGCTTGGCGGCACCTGCGTCATTCGCGGCTGCGTGCCCAAGAAGCTGTTCGTCTACGCCGCCCGCTTTGCCCATGAGTTCGAGGACGCCGCCGGCTTCGGCTGGAGCGTGGAGGGCGCGCGTTTCGACTGGGGAACGCTGGTCGCCAACAAGGACAAGGAAATCGCCCGGCTGGAAGGCGCCTATCGCGCCAATCTCACGCGCGCCGGCGTCGAGATCGTTGCTCAGCGCGCGTCGATCGAGGGGCCGCACGCGGTGCGCCTCGCCGACGGCACGGCGGTGACGGCGCGCACCATCCTCATCGCCACCGGCGGCCGGCCCAATCGCGGGCTCGACTTCCCCGGCTGCGAGCTCGGCATCTCCTCGAACGAGATCTTCCATCTCGAACGCTTCCCCGCCCGCATCCTCATCCAGGGCGCCGGCTATATCGCGCTCGAATTCGCCAGCCTGCTGGCGGGGCTCGGGGCGAAGGTCACGGTCATCCACCGCGGCGACAGGCTGCTGCGCGGCTTCGACGAGGATATCCGTGCCCGCATTGTCGACGAGATGGCGCAGAACGGGGTGGAGTTCGCCTTCAACGTCACCATCGAGGGCATCTATCAGGAAGCCAGCGAAAAGCGCGTGCGCCTGAATGACGGGCGCGACCTGTTCGCGGACGAGGTAATGCTCGCCATTGGCCGGGTGCCGAACACGGTAGGGCTCGGCCTCGATACGGTGGAAGTGCATCTCGACGAGGCCGGCGCCATCGCGGTGGACGCGCACGCGCGCACCAACATCCCCTCCATCTACGCGGTGGGCGATGTGACCAACCGGGTGAACCTGACCCCCGTCGCCATCCGCGAGGGCCATGCTTTCGCCGACACCCTGTTCGGCAAGCATCCCTGGCAGGTGAGCTATGACAACATCCCGACCGCCGTGTTCACCGAGCCGGAAATCGGCACGGTGGGGATGAGCGAGCAGGAGGCGCGGGCGCAGGGCTGGCGGCTCGACATCTATCAGACCGATTTCCGCCCGCTGAAGGCGACGCTCTCGGGCCGCACCTCGCGCACCTTCATGAAGATCGTGGTGGACCAGGCCGACGACCGGGTGCTCGGCGTCCACCTCATCGGCGAGGGCTCGGGCGAGATGGTGCAGATGGCGGCGATCGCGATGAATGTCGGCGCCACCAAGGCCGATTTCGACCGCACCATGGCGCTGCACCCCTCCAGCGCCGAAGAGCTGGTGACGCTGCGTTCCCGGCACACCACCAGCGACCCGCTGCCGGAAGCCTCTGCCGAGGCGACGCCGGCGCTGTAGTCTGCAATAGGGGCAGGGCAGCGCTGCAATCACGCACCGCTGCGCGCCTCTGGTCTTGCCGGGATGCTTGGGTGTATAAGGCCCGCCTTTCCGCCGGGGAGAAGCCCTGGCGACGTGTTGAGCTTGTTGGAGGCCGTCATGTCTGAACGCTGGACGCCGGATAGCTGGAGGGCCTTGCCCGTTCAGCAGGTGCCGGAATATCCGGACGCCGCAGCTCTGGCTGCGGTGGAGCGTCAGCTGGCCACGTTTCCGCCGCTGGTTTTCGCCGGTGAGGCGCGCCGTCTGAAGCGCGAGCTGGCCAAGGTGGCGAATGGCGAGGCCTTCCTGCTGCAGGGCGGCGATTGCGCCGAGAGCTTCGCCGAGCATTCGGCCGACAACATTCGCGATTTCTTCCGCGTCTTCCTGCAGATGTCGGTGGTGCTGACCTATGCCGGGGCCTCGCCGGTGGTGAAGGTCGGGCGCATTGCCGGCCAGTTCGCCAAGCCGCGCTCGGCGCCGATGGAGACCGTGGACGGGGTGGAACTGCCCTCCTATCGCGGCGACATCGTCAACGACATCGAGTTCACGCCGGAATCGCGCATTCCCGATCCGCGCCGCCAGATCGAGGCCTACCGCCAGTCGGCGGCGACGCTGAACCTTCTGCGCGCCTTCGCCAATGGCGGCTATGCCAGCCTTGGCAACGCGCATCAGTGGATGCTCGGCTTCATCAAGGACAGCCCGCAGTCCGGCCGCTACCAGGCGCTGGCGGACCGCATCACCGAGGCGCTCGACTTCATGCGCGCCATCGGCCTCGATGCGGAAAACCACCCGGAGATGCGCTCGACCGAGTTCTTCACCTCGCATGAGGCGCTGCTGCTCGGCTTCGAGCAGGCGCTGACGCGGGTGGATTCGACCACGGGCGACTGGTACGCGACCTCCGGCCACATGATCTGGATCGGCGACCGCACCCGCCAGGCGGACCACGCGCATATGGAATATTGCCGTGGCGTGAAGAACCCGCTTGGCCTGAAGTGCGGCCCGTCGCTGAAGCCGGACGACCTGCTGCGCCTCATCGACACGCTGAACCCGCAGAACGAGGCCGGCCGCCTCACCCTGATCGCCCGCTTCGGCGCCGACAAGGTGGGCGACCATCTGCCGGCGCTGGTCCGGGCGGTGAAGCGCGAGGGCCGCACGGTGGTGTGGTCGTGCGACCCCATGCACGGCAACACCATCAAGGCGGCGTCGGGCTACAAGACCCGCCCGTTCGACCAGATCCTCAAGGAGGTGAAGGACTTCTTCGCCGTCCATGCGGCCGAGGGCACCTATGCCGGCGGCGTGCATCTGGAGATGACCGGCAAGAACGTCACGGAGTGCACCGGCGGCGCCCGCGCCATCACCGATGCCGACCTCAAGGACCGCTACCACACCTATTGCGACCCGCGCCTCAACGCCGAGCAGGCCATCGAGATGGCCTTCCTCGTCGCCGAACTGCTCAAGCAGGAGCGCTCGGGCCGGGTGCGCCCGGTGATCGAAGCCGCCGAGTGAGGCGCATACCGGCTGCGGCCCTGACGGGCCGGGCCAGTGCCGGATGGAATGGACACACCGCGGCCCCCGGGTCGCGGTGTTTTCATAGGAGGCGCGGGTGACACAGCTTGAGACCGGACGTCATGTCGTCGTCGAAAGCGAGAATGTGCGCGTGGTCCGCACCGACGGCACCCGCACGGATGTCGTGTTCGTCACCTTCGAGCCGCATGTGCTCGACCGGAATCCGCAGCGGCAGGCCTTCGCCGAGAAGTTCCTCCGCGACAACGGTTTCACGGCCTACCACTTCTTCGCCAACGACAATTTCTGGTTCCAGTACCCCGAAATGGAGGACGTGCTGGCGAAGGTACGGGCCAACATCGCCCCGGGGGTCGAGGTGGTCGCCTATGCCGTGAGCATGGGGGCCTATGCCGCCATCCGCTTCGCCGGCCGGCTCGGCGTCTCCCGCATCCTCGCCTTCTCGCCGCAATACAGCATCGACCCCAAGGTGGTGCCGTGGGACCGGCGGTGGGACGGGCTGTTCGACCGCCCGCGCCAGGTCCTGTGGGAACACCTGATGGTGCCGCGCGGCGTGCCGGTCTACCTGTTCTACGACCCGCACAACCGCGACCGCCGGCATGTCCGGCTCTATGAGCGGGTGGCCGATGTGGTGCGCGTGCGCGTGCCTTATGCCGGCCATGGCTCGATCACCGTCCTGATGCAGTGCGGACTGCTGGGAAAGGCGGTGCTCGATGTCGGCGAGAACCGCTTCGACGCCGCCGCCTTCGCGCGGGAGCTGGCCTCCCGGCTCGACGCCTCGCCCTTCTACCGCGACAAGCGCGCGCGCAAACGCAGCCGGCTGTTCCGACGGATCATCGCCGACATCGTCGATCGCTTCCGCCTCTAGAGCACGCGCCGCGCACGCGACCCACCGGCCACATCCGGCAGCAATCGCGCAATCCTCGGAAATTGTGATTGTCCGCTGACGACGCCTCTGGCTAGTTTGCCCTTCGCAAGAGAGGTCGCCGGGAGGCGGCCAGCGGGGCAGGTGCGTGCGTCAGGTCATCTTCGAGAGCGAGAACCTAACGGTCGTCAAGGTTCCGGGCCCCTGCACGGATACGGTCTTCGTGACCTTCGAATCGATGCGGGCGGACTGGCCGGAAGGCCGCAAGGGCTTCGGCGAGGACTTCTTCGCCAAGCGCGGGCGCACCGCCTACCATTTCATGCCGTCGGGAAATTGCTGGTATCAATACCGGGAAATGCCCGAGGCGCTGGCCCGCGTGCGCGCCGACATTGCCGAGGGTGCGCGCGTCATCACCTATGGCATGAGCATGGGCGGCTATGCCGCCTACCGCTTCTCCGAGCCGCTGGGCGCTGACGCGGTGATCGCCTTCTCGCCGCAATACAGCATCGACCGCTGGCGCGTGTGGTGGGAGCGGCGCTGGGGCTCGCAAAGCCGCGCGGTGATGTGGGACCGCCAGAGGCCGAGCGAGGGCGCGGTCAAACACATCTTCTACGATCCGCTGAACCTGGACCGCCGCCATATCCGCGCGCTGCGGCGCGAGGCGCCGCTCGATCTGGTGCGGATCTATTTCAGCGGCCACGCGTCCATCGCCTATGTCCAGGAATGCGGCCTGCTGGACAGTGCGGTGCTCGACATCGCCGAGGGCCGGTTCGACGCGGCGCAGTTCGAGCAGCGGATCTGGCGCCGCCGGCTGGCCTCGGCGACCTATGCCAAGATAAGGCAGCGCAAGCGCACGGGCCTGTTCCGCCGCCTGCGCTATCTCCTCATCGAGCACGTTCTCGAACGCCGGCTCGGCACGGCCGGCGCGCCCGACGCGGCAGGGCTCACGCCCGACCGCGCCGGCTGACGCCCGTCCCCCCGCGCGCGGGGCAGCGCGTCAGTTCCAGCCTTCCAGCACGATCTTGCCGATGGACCGCCCGCTCTCGACCTGTGCGTGCGCGCGCCTGAGATTGACCGCGTTGATGGGGCCGAAATTCTCCCCCAGCGTGGTGCGCAGCGTACCGGCATCGACGAGGTGGGCGACCTCCTCCAGAATCTCGTGCTGGCGGATCATGTCCGGGGTCTGGAACAGCGAGCGGGTGAACATCAGCTCCCAGTGCAGCGACAGGCTCTTGCCTTTGAGCGGCAGCGCGTCAAGCGTCGCCGGGTCATCGATGATGGCAATACGGCCCTGAGGCTTCGCGCCCTTGATGATCTCCGCCCAATGCTTGTCGGTGTTGGTGAGGGTGTAGGTGTAGTCCACAAGCCCGAGTCCGGCGGCTTCGAGCTCGGCCGCGAGCGGCCGGGAATGGTCGATGACCGCATGGGCGCCGAGGCCCTCCACCCAGGCGCGGCTCTCGGGACGCGACGCGGTGCCGATGACCGTGAGCTTGGTGAGCTGGCGGGCGAACTGCACGGCGAGCGAGCCGACGCCGCCAGCCGCGCCGATAACCAGTAGGCTGGTGGCTTCGCCGCCGTTCATCGGCACCTGGAGCCGGTCGAACAGCCCCTCCCACGCGGTAAGCGAGGTGAGCGGCAGGGCGGCAGCTTCCGCGAAGCCTAGGGAGGAGGGCTTGTGGCCGACGATGCGCTCGTCGACGAGGTGCAGCTCCGCGTTGGTGCCGGGGCGGTTGAGGTCGCCAGCGTAGAACACCTCGTCGCCAACCTTGAACAGGGTAACTTCGGCACCGACCGCCTCGACCACGCCGGCGGCGTCCCAGCCGAGGATGACCGGCGCGTCCTCGCTCCCGGCGCGGCGCATCCGCACCTTGGTGTCGACCGGATTGACCGAGACGGCCTTCACCCGCACCAGCAGGTCGCGCGGGCCGGGCGTGGGCGCGGCGGTTTCAAAGTCGAAGAGCGCGCGCTCTTCGGTGATGGGAAGCGACTGGATGTAGCCGATGGCCTTCATGGCAAATCTCCCGCGCGGCACCCTCAGGCGCGCGCCTCAAGTCATTGACGATGTGCCCCGACATGTCGCCATGCGCGCGCCAAGCGCAAGAACGCACGAGATTGTCGGCAGGTATCGAAAATGTAAGCCCCTTTCCCGGACGCGGCTGACGACCTAAATTCGCAAGGCTTGAAGCGGAGACAGGCCATGGCGAGGCGGCATCAGGATTATGCGTGCGGCGAGGGCTGCCCGGTCGAGGCGACGCTGGAGATCATCGGCGCCAAATGGAAGGGCGGCATCGTCTATCACCTGCTCTCCGGCGAGGTGCGGTTCAGCGAACTGGGCCGGCGCATGCCCAACGTCACCGCGCGCATTCTCGCCAAGGCGCTGCGGGAGCTGGAGGCCGATGGGGTGATCGCCCGCACGGTCTACCCGACGCTGCCCCCGCAGGTGGGCTACCGGCTGACCGAGAACGGCGAGCGCCTGCGCCCCGCCATCCTCGAACTGCATCGCTGGGGAAGCCGGTCGCGCGCGGCCTACGACGTCGCGGCAGAGTGACAATGCACGGCGAGGCTCTGGCCTTCGCTGGCCGCCCTCATTAGAACCGCCCGGAGCGCTGCGCTTCGGCGACGCGCGCTGCACGATTATCCGCATCGGCCCGCCGGAGTGCCATGACCCGTCCCGAGTCTTCCCTGCCGGAACAGGCATCGCCGGCAACCGAGAGCCCGGCTAAGGACTGCCCGGCCAAGGGCCGCCCGACAAAGCGCGCGCGCTATTTCGTGCCGAGGCAGCGCAGCCGGCTGCGGCGCTGGATAACCGCGAACACCCAGAAGACCGGGCGCCGGATTGGCCGGCTGCTTTTCGACGCCGAGGGCCACCCCCGCGCCTTCCTGCGCTCTCTTCTGTTCGATGCCTATCAGCGCCCGCGCCCCGGCCTGGAAGGCGTGATCTTCAAGGAGCCCGGCCGCCCCCGGCGCCCCTTCGCCAACTGGCTGACGGGCTCGGACGCGACGCTGCCCGCGCTGGTCGCCGGCCTGCCGTTTCCGCCGCGGTCGACGGGGCGACGTTCCGTGCTCGTGGTAATCGAGAAGAGTGCCACGTCGGCCTCGCCGCTGCTGCGGCTGCTCGCCCGCGATTACGCGGTGGTCCTGCTGGTGCTCGACGGCGAAAGGGGCGCCGACGAGGCTCTGGCTGCAGACGGGGTCGCTCTTGTGCCGGTCGATGTTGCCCGTGCGCGTGCCCCGCGCGCCGTGCTGGTCGACGCGCTGGCCTTTCGCGCCCGCGAGGACCGGCCGCTCTTCGCGATCACCGTGGGGCTGGCGACCATCGACGCGGCCGACGCGCTGGAGCAGCGCAACATTCCCGTCGTCGCGGTGTTCGGCGAGGCGGATGCCGATCCGGCGCGGCATGAGACGCTGGGCCCGGCGATGGAACTGGCGCTGGAGCGGGCCAGTGCCCTGGTTTTCCCCACGCCCGCCGCGCGCGAGGCGGCGCTGGTGGCCATGCCGCGCTTTGCCGCGCGTCGCCGGCTGGCGGCGGCCGAGGCGCCGCTGGAGGCGGGCGCGGCGGCGGTGCTCGCCATCGGTCGCGAGATCGGCGAGGAACTGGACTGTGAGCTTTCCCTCGTGCTGGCCACCGAGCCGGAGCGGCTGGAAATACTCGATATCGCGCGCGAGAATGACCCGCCCGGCGCGTTCACCGTGGCGCAGAAGCTGGAGCGCCTGATCGCCGACTGGCGGCGCAAGGCGCTGTTGAAGCGCCACCCCAACCGGCCGCCGCTGCGTCGGCCCTATTCCGGCTTTCACCCGCTGATCTATGCCGAGCACCACCCGGTCGCCTGCTTCGACCAGCGGCGCTACCCGCTCTCGCACTGGATCGAGAAGGGACGTCCGCCGGGGCCGTGGTCGATGCCGGTGTTCGGCCCGCTGCCGGGACCGCGTGCGAGCCGGCTGAGAAGCGCGCTGCACGGCCACTTCTTTTATCCGGACCTGCTGCCGGAACTGCTGGAGCGCCTGAACGTCAATGCCTCGCGCCCCGACCTTTTCCTGACGACGGACACGCCGGCCAAGGCGGATGAACTCCGGGCGATGACGGCCAGCTACCCCAGCGCCGTGCAGATCGATGTCGTGCCCAATCTCGGCCGCGACATCGGCCCGTTCCTGACCGGGCTGCGCGATGCGTTGACCGGGGGCGGCTATGACGTGTTCTTCCACGTGCACGGAAAGAAGACCAAGGGCCGGCGTCGTGCCATTGGCGATCCCTGGCGTCATTTCCTGTGGGAGAACCTGATCGGCGGGACGCATCCCATGCTCGATACCGTGCTGGCCCGTTTGGAAGTCAGCCCCGAGGTCGGCCTGATCCATCCGGAGGACTCGCATCTGGTCAATTGGGCGCGCAATGACCGTATCGTGCAGGAACTGCGCGAGGACCTGGAATTGACCGAGCCACTCGGCGCCTATGTCGATTTTCCCGTCGGCAACATGTTCGCCATTCGTCCGGCGGCGATGCGGTCCTATCTGGCGCTCGACCTGAGCTGGGAGGATTACCCGCCCGAGCCGATCCCGGACGATGGCACCCTCATGCACGGGCTGGAGCGGTTGCTGCCCATGGCCGTGCGGCAGGCGGGCTTCAGCACCATCGCCGTGCGGGTGCCCGGCACCGACTGGGACTGAGGTTCGCAGGCGCGGCGGCGATTGCCGGCGCCGGAGGGGAAGGCTAAACGACGCTCATGTCCAGCATGTCGCCATCGACCGCATCCAACGCGCAAGCGCCCGCCGACCAGATCCTCATCGCCTTCGCCCAGCTCAACCCGGTGGTCGGCGACGTCGCCGGCAATGTGCGGCGGGTGCGCGAGGCACGGGCGCTGGCGGGCGAGCAGGGCGCGGATCTCGTCGTCTTCACCGAGCTGTTCCTCTCCGGCTATCCCCCCGAGGACCTGGTGCTGAAGCCCGCCTTTCAGGCGGCATGCCGGCAGGCGGTGGAGGAACTGGCGCTTGAGACCGCCGATGGCGGACCCGCGCTGCTCCTCGGCGCGCCGTGGGTGGAGGACGGCAAGCTCTACAACGCCGCGCTGCTGCTCGACGCCGGCAGGGTGGCGGGCAGCCGTTTCAAGGTGGACCTGCCCAATTACGGCGTGTTCGACGAGCGGCGCGTCTTCTCCGCCGGCCCGATGCCGGGCCCGATGGCGTTTCGCGGCGTGCGGCTCGGCGTTCCCGTGTGCGAGGACATCTGGTCGCCGGATGTGATCGAGTGCCTGATGGAGACCGGGGCGGAGATCCTGCTTATCCCCAATGGCTCGCCCTATCGCCGGGGCGTCCATGACGAGCGGCTGAACGTGGCGGTGGCCCGCGTGGTCGAAAGCGGACTGCCGCTCGCCTATGTGAACCAGGTCGGCGGGCAGGACGAGCTGGTGTTCGACGGCGGCTCCTTTGTGCTCAATGCCGACCGTTCGCTCGCGGTGCAACTGCCGAACTTCCAGGAGCGCTTGCGCCTCACCCGCTGGGAGCGCTGGGCCGATGGCTGGCGCTGCGAGGAGGGTACGCGGGCGCCGCTGCTGGCGGGCGACGAGGCGGACTATGCCGCCTGCGTTCTCGGCCTGCGCGACTATGTCGAGAAGAACGGCTTTCCCGGCGTGGTGCTGGGCCTTTCCGGCGGCATCGATTCCGCCCTTGTCGCCGCCATGGCGGTGGACGCGCTGGGGCCGGCGCGGGTCCATTGCGTGATGCTGCCCTATCGCTACACCTCGGACGAGTCGCTCTCCGACGCCGCCGCCGTCGCTCAGGCGCTGGGCGTGCGCTACGACATCCTGCCCATCGCGCAGGGGGTCGAGGCGCTGGAGCAGGTGCTGGCGCCGCTGTTCGAGGGTCGGGCCCGCGATGTGAGCGAAGAGAACCTGCAGTCGCGGGTGCGCGGCACGCTGCTGATGGCGCTCTCCAACAAGTTCGGCGCCATGGTCGTGACAACCGGCAACAAGTCGGAGATGGCCACCGGCTATGCCACGCTCTATGGCGACATGAATGGCGGCTTCAATCCGCTGAAGGACCTCTACAAGACGCAGGTGTTCCGGCTGAGCGCGCTGCGCAATCGCTGGAAGCCGGCTGGGTCGCTGGGACCGGACGGCGCGGTGATCCCCGAGAACATCATCACCAAGCCGCCGACCGCCGAGCTGCGCGAAAACCAGACCGACCAGGACAGCCTGCCGCCCTATGAGGTGCTGGATGCCATCCTTGAACGTCTTGTGGAGCGCGAACTTCCCGTCACCGACATCGTGGCGGAAGGCTTCGAGCCGGCGCTGGTGGCGCGGGTGGAACGGCTGCTGAACCTCGCGGAATACAAGCGACGGCAGGCCGCGCCGGGGGTGAAGGCCACGACCCGTCAGTTCGGCCGCGAACGGCGCTATCCCATCACCAACAGGTTCCGCGAGGGGGCGTAGGCCCCCTCATCCAGCGAGGTGGCGGGCCAGCGACGTCCAGAGCGGCGCGGCGACGGCGAAGCCCAGTACGCTGACGATGAGTGTCGACGAGGCGAGGTCGACATAGGTCTGCTCGCGTCCGGCAATGACGATGCCGGAAAACGCCGGCGGCAGCGCGGCAAGAAGGACCACCTGCTCGAGATGGGTCGCGCTGACGCCCGTGATCAGCGCCAGGGCCAGCATCGAGGCCGGCATCAGGCCGACCTTGACCGCCGAGTTCCACAGCACTTCCGCGTTGAGCTGGAACTTGTGCGCCGCCAGCACCAGCCCGGCGGCGAAAACCGCGACACCCGAGGTGGCATGGCCGATGAGCGCCAGCGGCGCTTGGAAAAGATCAGGCATGCGGACGCCGGCCAGCACCAGCAGGACCGCGATAATCGGGGCGAGAACGACCGGCTCCTTGGCCGCCTTGAGCAGCGCCGCCGCCGGCTTGGTGCCCTTCGGCGCCACGAAGAACATGCCCAAGGGGACCAGTATCACGTTCACGACCAGCGCCACGATGGCGACGCTGAGCGCCGCGCTGCCGCCGAACAGCGGCGCGAGCACGGCCATGCCGAGGAACCCGACGGTCGGGGCGCCGGCGCTCAGTCCGGCGATTCCCGCCTCGCGACGGTCGTGCCCGAACAGGAAAATAGCGGCGAAAAACGCAACAAAATACCAGAACAGCAGCACGGCTACGGAAATCGTCAGCAGTCGCGTGTCGGAAAACAGCTCCTCGCGGGAGGAGTTGGCAATCGAGACGAAAAGAAGGGCTGGCAGGCAATAGGTGAGAACGAGGTGATTGAAGCCGGAGGCCTGAGCCTGATCGAAACTGGAGCGCTTGCCGGCAACATAGCCCAGGGCGAGAACGAAGAAGATCGAGAAGATATCCTGGATTATCGGCGTCACGTTGGGCTCCAAGGGTCTGTCGGTACGCGGCGAGGGCTGGCATATGGCCGACAGAATGCAAACTACCCAACCCTCCCTGCCGCCGTAAAGATCGGCAACGCCAAACAGGCGTGGCGGCTTGCTCCCATCCCCCAACCTCGGCGATAAGCGCGTCATGTCCCACGCCTCGTCACCCCCCCCGCCCGTCCTTCGCTTCGCGCCATCGCCGACCGGCCTGCTGCATGTCGGCAATGCCCGGACCGCGCTCTACAACGCCCTGTTCGCGCGGCAATGGGGCGGCACCTTCATCCTGCGCTATGACGACACCGACACGGCGCGCTCCAGCGACACCTTCGCCGAAGCCATCGCTGAGGATGTCGCCTGGCTCGGCCTCGCACCGGACCGGGTGGAGCACCAGTCGCGGCGGCTGGGGCGCTATGACGAGGCGGTGGCGCGGCTGAAGGCGCTCGGCCGGCTCTATCCCGCCTATGAGACCGAGGAGGAACTGGAGGCCAAGCGCCAGTCGCGTCGCCGGCGCGGCCTGCCCCCGGTCTATGACCGCGCCGCGCTGAAATTGGACGCCGCCGCCCGCCCGGCGCTGGAAGCCGAGGGCCGCCGGCCGCATTGGCGCTTCCGCCTCGACGGGCGGCAGGTGGTGTGGGACGACATGGTGCGCGGCCGGCAGGGCGTCGACACCGCCACCCTGTCCGATCCGGTGCTGGTGCGCGAGGACGGCTCCTACCTCTACACGCTGACCTCGGTGGTCGACGACATCGACATGAGCGTGACCCATGTGGTGCGGGGCGAGGACCACGTCACCAATACCGGCGTGCAGATCGAGATCATCGAGGCGCTGAGTGGGTGGGTGCCCCGCTTCGGGCACCATAACCTGCTGGTCCTGCCGAGCGGTGAGGGGCTTTCCAAGCGGCTCGGCCATCTCTCGCTGCGGGCGCTGCGCGAGGAGGGCGAGGAATCCCTCGCCGTGGCGGCGCTGGCGGTGCTCACCGGCACCTCGTTGGCGGTGGAGCCGGTGGCTTCACTGGAGGCGCTGGTGGCGAGGATCGACTTCGCCAAAATTTCCCGCGCGCCGGCGCGCTTCGACCCGGCCGAGCTTTCCGCGCTCACCGCCGCGACACTGCTCCATCTGCCCTTCGAGGCGGTGGCGAACCGGCTCGCGGGGTTCGGTGTCGGCGGCGGCGAGGGCTTCTGGCTCGCGGTGCGCGGCAATCTCGCCCGGCTGGCGGAGGCGGCGGACTGGTGGGGCGTGGTCGAGGGGCCGCTCTCTCCGGTGGTCGCGCCGGACGACGCGGCGTTTCTCGCGCAGGCGGCGGCGCTGCTGCCGGAAGGGGCGTGGGACAGCGACGTTTATGCGCGCTGGATCGCGGCACTGAAGCCGGCGAGCGGCCGCGCGGGGCGGGCGCTGTTCCACCCGTTGCGCCTCGCCCTCACCGGGCGCGAGAGCGGGCCGGAAATGAAAACGCTGCTGCCGCTGATCGGCCGCGAGCGGGCGTCGGCGCGGCTGCGGGGCGAGCCGGGGTAGGGCGGACGGAGGCCGACGCCCGTCAGGGCTTCTTCGTCGCCGGCGGTGCGGCCGGGCGCGGTTGCGCCATTTCGCGCGAGGCATCCTCGGTGACGACGATGTCGCCCTTGCGCAAGGTGGGGTCGTCCTGCCCGGACATCGCCTGCGACCAGTTCATGCCGGAGGGGCGGCAGGTGCAGGCGGGGACGAACTGCTTCTTGAACAGCAGCGCGGTGGGCAGCGACATATAGGACTGGCCGTTGATGCCGACCGCCTGGTTGATGTCCTCGCCCGGGTTGCGATAGGCGTACAGCCGTGCCTCGGTGCCGGGGCACTGGCGCTGGCACTGTTGTTCGTCCGAGCCGAACTTGGCCGGGGTGGCGGCAAACGAGACCGGGAAGAAGAAGCCGTCGCAGGTCCGCACGCAGACGGTGCGATAGGTCGAGACCTTCGGCATCTCCAGCGGCTGGACGTCCAGCGGGCCGGTTTCGTCCGCCGGCACGCCGAAGAGCTGCTCGATGAAATTTCGTGGCCGGCGATTCTGGTTGCCGTAATTGCCCCCTGCGCCCTGGCCCCCACCGCCCTGGCCGAGCGCGGCCTGGTACTGCGGGCCGCAGTTATTCTGGGCGAGGGCATAGATGAGCTGCCGGCGCTGCTCATTATTGCCGCTCTGCTGGCCGCGTGACTGCATCATGGTGCGGTCGAGCGACGAGCGGGCCTGGGTCAGGCGACGGTTCAACGAATCGCACTGGGGCGGCAGCTGCGGCTGGAAAATGAGGAAGCCACGCTTGTCGCAGCCGAGCTGGCGCACCTGGGCGGAAAGGTTGGCGATGTCCTGCTGCTGCTGGGCGATGGCGGCACCGAGATCGCGCTGTCCGCCCTGTCCACGGTCGAGCCCGGCGAGCTGGCCTTCCAACCGGATGCAGGTCGAGCGGTCGCCACCCTCATAGCCGCCACTGGGCGGATAATCCTGCGCGCCCGCAAGGCTGGCCGGCGCGAGAAGCGCCGCGGCGATGAGGAGGCGTGCGGCGAGGCGGTGGCTGCGGAGTGTCATCAAGGGGGACTGCAATCGCGATGGCGGACGGAAGCGGGTGTGCCGGAATCGGGCGAGGGCCGCAATGAGCACGGCAAGCTTGTCGAAAGTTTGAACCCGCTTTCGCCGCCCGATGCAAGCAGCACGCGCGGTGCGAAAGAGACGGGGGCGTTGCACGGGGGGCCGGGAGCCCCATATGCGGAACGTTCCGATCGGAGTTCACATCCGCATGATTCCCGCCTTCAGCGCCCGCACTTTCCTCGCGTTCACCTTCGCCGCCCTCGTGCTGGCCACGGGGCTGGCCGTCGGCCCTGCCGGGGCGCAGGAGCCGGACCTCATCTTTCGCAAGTCGACGGTTTGGAAATTCCTCACCCCCGACGACAAGCTCGCCACGTACGGCATTGACGATCCCGTCGTGGACGGCGTCGCCTGCCACTACACCGTGCCCGAGAAGGGCGGGGTGAAGGGCATGCTCGGCGTGGCTGAGGAAGTGTCGGACATTTCCATCGCCTGCCGGCAGATCGGCCCCATCAGCTTCAAGAGCAAGTTCGATCAGGGCGATATCGTCTATCGCGAAAGCCGCTCGCTGATCTTCAAGAAGATGCAGATCGTGCGCGGCTGCGATGCCAAGCGCAACGTGCTGGTCTATCTCGTTTATTCCGACAGGTTGATCGAGGGGAGCCCGAAGAACTCGACCTCGACCGTGCCGGTCATGCCCTGGGGCGCGACCAACGAGGCGCCCAAATGCGGCGACTTCCTGAAGTGAGGGCGCGCCCTCATCGGGAGCGGCCGTTCAGCGCGCGCAGGTAATGGCGACGGCGCCCTGGCACGCGCTACCCTCGCAGGCGGCGGTGCGGACCGGGGCGGCGGCGTTCGCCAAGCCAGCCTGCGCATCCGAGCGCGCCACGCCGAAGCTGGTAGCGCGGGTGAAGTCGTGCACCCGGCACCACGCATCCGCCATCGCCTGGCCGCAGGGCGCGCCGGAAGCGATGCAGGTGTCGATGCCGTAGCCGTCGGAGAGGTCGACGCTGAAGATTCCGGTGTTTTCGTCCGCCCAGGCAAGGCCAGGGGCCAGCGTGAGGGTGAGGGCGAGCAGGGACATGCGCAGGCGCGGCATCGTGTTCATGGGGGGCACGTTGGTTGGTGGCGACATGGTGGCGGCTTGACAACGTCAATGTGGCGAAAAGGTTTGAACCGACCCTTAAAAATTCGCACCACCATCGTCGTGGCGGCGAGATAGCCGTGCCTCCCGCACCCGTCAACCGTGGCCGAGCACGCTTACCTCCGTGCCCTGCAGTTTCCCGCAGCACGTGGCCGTTATGGCGCGCTCGGCTTGACGCGGACGGCCAAACGGACGACAGACGCGGCGCCGCGCCTCACCTGACGCGGCAGGATCCGGAAGGCACAAAATGTCGGGCACCAACGCACAGGCGCTTCCCGAGCTGAAGCTCTACAACACGCTGTCGCGCACGAAGGAGGTCTTCACCCCCCTCGATGCCGCCAAGGTGCGGATGTATGTGTGCGGCCCGACCGTCTACGACTTCGCCCATATCGGCAATGCGCGCCCGGTGATCGTGTTCGATCTGCTGTACCGGATGCTCCGCCACCTCTATGGCGCGGACCACGTCAAATATGTGCGCAACATCACCGACGTGGATGACAAGATCAACGCGCGCGCCGCGACGGAGCATCCCGGCCTCGACCTCAACGAGGCCATCGCCAAGGTGACGTTTACCACCGAGGCGCAGTTCCACGACGATCTGGAGGCGCTCGGCGTGCTGCACCCCGATGTGGAGCCGCGCGCCACCGAGCATATCGCCGAGATGCGCCAGCTGATCGAGAAGCTGGTTGCCTCCGGCAATGCCTATGTTGCCGAGGACCATGTGCTGTTCTCGGTGCCCTCCATGCCCGATTACGGCAAGCTCTCCAACCGGCCGCTGGACGACATGCTGGCCGGCGCCCGCGTCGATGTCGCGCCCTACAAGAAGGACGCGATGGACTTCGTGCTGTGGAAGCCCTCCCGGCCCGGCGAGCCGGGCTGGCCTTCCCCGGCGGGCATCGCGGCTCCGGGGCGGCCGGGCTGGCATATCGAGTGCTCCGCCATGTCGTGGAAGCATCTGGGCGAGACCTTCGACATCCATGGCGGCGGCATCGACCTCGTCTTCCCGCACCATGAGAACGAGGTGGCGCAGTCGCGCTGCGCCTTCCATTCCGGGCTCATGGCCAAGGTGTGGATGCATAACGGCTTCCTGCAGGTGGAAGGCGAGAAGATGTCGAAGTCGCTCGGCAACTTCATCACCATCCGCCAGCTTCTCGCCGACTGGCCGGGCCCGGTGCTGCGCCTCAACATGCTGAAGACCCATTACCGGCAGCCGATCGACTGGACGGTGAAGGGGCTGGAAGAAAGCGCCAAGACGCTGGAGCAGTGGTTCGATGCCGCTGCCCCCGACGCCTATCCGCGCCCTGCGCCTTCGGTGCTGGAAGCGCTGGCGGACGATCTCAACACGCCCAAGGCCATCGCCGAGATGCACGCCTTGCGCGACCACGCCGGCAAGAAGGCGCTGGCCGGCACGCTGGCCTTTCTCGGCTTCGAGCCCGGCCCGCTGGAAGCGTGGGCCGCCGCGCGGGTGCCGGAGCTCACCATCCCGGCCGAGGAAGTCGAGGCGCGCATCGCCGAGCGCATCGAGGCCCGCCGCAACCGCGACTGGGCGGCCTCCGACCGCATTCGCGACGAACTCGTCGCGCTCGGCGTGGCGCTGAAGGACAACAAGGACGGCACCACCTCCTGGGAGCCGAAGCGGTGAGCGGGGACGCGAAGAGGGCGCCCGCCGCAGCGCTGCGCCCGGCGCTGCCGGGCGACGTGCCGATGCTCGCCGCCATCGCCGAGGCGGCGATCCTTGAGCTGACCGGCGAGGATTACGACACCGACCAGCAGGAAGCCTGGGCGGCGGCGGCCTCCGACGAGGAGGCGCTGGCGGCGCGGCTCAAGGACCAGCTCACCCTTGTCGCCACCCGCGACGGCGAGGTGATGGGCTTCATCGCGCTGGCGGACAACAAGCTGATCGACATGCTGTATGTGCGGCCGGAAGCGGTCGGCGAGGGCGTGGCGTCGCTGCTCTACGACGCCATCGAGCGGCTGGCCGGGGCGCGCGGCGCCAAGAGCCTGACGGTCGATGCCAGCGACACCGCGCTCGATTTCTTCAGCACGCGCGGCTTCGCCCCCAAGCAGCGCAACACGCTGTCGCTCGGCGGGGTGTGGCTGGCCAACACGACGATGGAAAAGCTGCTCGGCCCGCCGGAAGGTTCAGTTCATTAGACCGTTGTCGCGACAGTGAGCAGCGGCAGGCAAAACGAACGGATACGGGCAGTCTGCCGAGATCATCTTTTCGCAAGGGCTTTCGCCGACCACCTTGAGCTCAGAGGGTAGGTAACCCGTCGCATAGCCTTGGCGCAATCGTGCGCCATTGTAGCAGCGGACTTCAATTGTCCCTTCCATCTTGGGAATAGTATAAAATAATCCCCTCCAAAGCCGGAAAAGTTTTTGTTCGGCTCCGGTACTGTTTGTTATCACGGCCGTCTCAACTCCATCGGTTTCGTCGATGACGATGACCCAGCCGGAGATCCAGAGAAACGCCCAAACCAACAAGAAAAGAGTTGCGCCCGTCAGCCCGAGCAAGAGACGATAGAGAAGCGTGCGCATGGTTTGGGCGTCCTCGACAAGCTTCCACAACGATGCCGATCAATCTGGCGGGCCGAATGAAACATCCCACACGCCCCGTCGAGCCTTCCCGCGACACTTGCATCGCGCCCGTCACATCCGGTTCAGCACCCGCTCTTCCGCCTCGCCGTGAAGCTCCGCCTCGCTGACATGCGCGACGGCCGCGTGCAGCTTCGGCAGCACGGTGCGCACATTATGCGCCACCAGCAGCTTTACCGGCCGGGCGATGTTGACGAAGCCGGTGGACTGCATGTGGTCCAGCAGCGTCAGCAGCGGGTCCCAGAAATTGGCGATGTTGAGCACCATCACCGGCTTGGAATGCCGGTTGAGCTGCACCCAGGTGAGCTGCTCGATCAGCTCCTCCAGCGTGCCGATGCCGCCCGGCAGGGCGATGAAGGCATCCGCCCGCTCGAACATCAGCCGCTTGCGCTCGTGCATGTCCTTGGTGACGATCAGCTCATGGGCGTGGTCGAAGGCCTGCTCCTTGCCGAGCAGGAAGTCGGGAATGATTCCCGTCACCTTGCCGCCGGCTTCAGCGCAGGCGCGGGCGGTCGCGCCCATCAGCCCCACGCCGCCGCCGCCATAGACGAGGCGGATGCCCTCCGTGGCAAGCAGGCGCCCCAGCGCCATCGCGGCTTCGAGATAGACGGCGTCGGCTCCCGTGGCCGCACCGCAATAGACGCATATACTCTTGATCTTTGTCATGGATACCATGGTGCACCGCAGCACGGGCGGGTTCAAGGGCTCTGATGATCCTCACATGGCATCGCCCGCCTCCGGGTGCAAATGGCCGGGCGGGCGATCCGTTTCCACGGCAGCGCCCTCGGCGTGCCCGAGAAGAGCTGTCTTGAAATCATCGTCTATCGACGATAAACGATGGCGATGATGTCTGCCGACGACCCCTCTCCCGATTCCGACGACATGCTGGCGCTGCGCCTGCGGGCGCTGGCGCATCCGGCGCGGCTCGCCATCGTGCGGGCGCTGGCGCAGACCGAGCGCTGCCAGTGCGGGCAGATCGTGCGCGGGCTTACCCTCGCGCAGTCCACCGTCTCGCAGCACCTCAAAGTGCTGAAGGAGGCGGGGCTGATCACCGGCACCATCGAAGGCCCGCGTTCCTGCTACTGCCTCGACCGTGACACGGTGGCGACGCTGGCCGGCGAAATGCTGGCGCTCTTCGCTTGTCTCGCTACCACACCGGCGGAGGGACAGGACGGGCGCGAGGCCGGCAACGAGGCAGGCAACCCTGATGCGCGCGCAGACGCACTGGTCTGAGGGACCCGCGTCCCCATCTGCGTGACGACGACCGACATTGGCACGGCCCCTTACGACGACGAGACCCGGGCGGCGACGCCCGCGAGTGAGAAGAACGGAAATACGCATGTCTGCTCCCCAGGCCCCCGCCGCCGCGCGCGCCTCCACCGCCTCCGAGATCAACCCACGCGGCAGCCTTCTCGTCGCGCTGAGGGGGCTGTGGCCCTATCTCTGGCCGGCCGACCGGGCGGATCTGCGCACCCGCGTCGTGTGGGGGCTGCTGCTGCTGGTCCTCGCCAAGATCGCCACCATGTCGACGCCCTTCTTCTTCAAATGGGCGACCGACGCGGTGGCGGAGGGCGAGGGGGCCCGCATCTCCACCGACACCATCGCCTGGCTCATCGCCGGGCCGCTGATGCTCACGCTCGCCTATGGCTTGACGCGCATCGTCATGGCCAGCCTGACCCAGTGGCGCGACGGCCTGTTCGCCAAGGTGGCGATCCACGCGGTGCGCCGTCTCGCGCTGGAAACCTTCCAGCACATGCACGCGCTCTCCCTGCGCTTCCATCTGGAACGCAAGACCGGCGGCCTGACGCGCGTTCTGGAGCGCTCGCGCGAGGGCATCGAGACCATCGTGCGGATGCTGGTGCTGCATCTGGGGCCGACGATCCTCGAATTCGCGATGGTGATCGGCGTGCTGTTCTGGCAGTTCGACTGGCGCTATGTCGCGGCCACGGTCGGCATGATCCTCGCCTACACGCTCTTCACCTTCGTGATGACCGAGTACCGCATGGGCATCCGCGCGGCGATGAACGAGAGCGACACCGACGCCAACGCCAAGGCGGTGGACAGCCTGCTGAACTACGAGACGGTGAAGTATTTCGGCGCCGAGAAGTGGGAGGCGGATCGCTACGACCGCTCCATGGCCCGCTATGAGCGCGCCACCGTCACCACCCACACCTCGCTGGCGTGGCTGAATGCCGGGCAGGCGGCGATCTTCACCCTCGGCCTCACCGCCGTCATGGCGCTGTGCGTGCTGGATATCCGCGCCGGGCGGCAGTCGGTCGGCTCCTTCGTCATGGTCAACGCCATGATGATCCAGCTCTACCAGCCGCTGAACTTCCTCGGCATGATCTACCGCGAGATCAAGCAGTCGCTGATCGACATCGAGGCGATGTTCGCCATCCTCGCCCGCGCACCGGAAATCCGCGACCGCGCGAGCGCCCATCCGCTGGAAATGAAGGGCGGCACGGTGCGCTTCGAGGATGTGCGCTTCTCCTACGATCCGGAGCGCGAAATCCTCAAGGGCGTCAGCTTCGAGGTGCCGGCGGGGCGCACGGTGGCAATCGTCGGGCCGTCCGGGGCGGGAAAGTCGACCATCTCGCGGCTGCTTTACCGCTTCTACGACATCAATGCCGGCCGCATCCTGGTCGACGGGCAGGATGTGCGCGAGGTGACGCAGGCGAGCCTGCGCGCCGCCATCGGCATGGTGCCGCAGGACACGGTGCTGTTCAACGACACGCTCGGCTACAACATCCGCTACGGCCGCTCCGGCGCGTCCGACGAAGAGGTGGCGCGGGCGGCGGAGCTGGCACAGATCGACGGCTTCGTGCGCCGCACGCCCAAGGGCTACGCCACCGAGGTCGGCGAGCGTGGGCTCAAGCTCTCCGGCGGCGAGAAGCAGCGCGTCGCCATCGCCCGCACCATCCTCAAGGACCCGCCCATCCTCATCCTCGACGAGGCGACCTCGGCGCTGGACAGCCACACCGAGCGGGAAATCCAGGACGCGCTGGAGCGCGTCTCGCGCGGGCGCACCACGCTGGTCATCGCCCATCGCCTGTCGACCGTGGTGGGCGCCGACGAGATCATCGTGCTGCAGCACGGGCGCATCGCCGAGCGGGGCACCCATGGCGAACTGATGGAGCGCGGCGGCCTCTACCATTCCATGTGGGAGCGCCAGCGCGAGGCGGAGCGCGCCATCGAGACGCTGAAGGCTGCCGACGATGTGGACGAGGATACGCTGCCGGCCGGGACGGCGGACGCGGTCCCCGCCTGAGGCCGGCTGCGGCGGCTCCGCTGCACATGCGGAACCATGTCGCGCATCCGGCATTTGACGGGCGGGCCGGCGCGCCCTACCTCTCGCGCAACGAGCCGGTGCGTGACCCATGGGCACCGGGCAGAAAGGCCAGTTGATGTCCGTCCTCGATTCCGTCCGCAGTGGCCTCGCCCCCATTCACCGCGAGGGCTACCCGTTCATCCTGATCGGCGCTGGCGTTTCGGCGCTGTTGCTGTGGTTGTTTGCGCCGCTGGGCTGGATCTGCGTGCTGATCACGGTGTGGATCTGCTATTTCTTCCGCGACCCCGAGCGGGTGACGCCGGTGCGCGAGGGGCTGGTAGTCTCCCCCGCCGATGGCCGCGTCTGCCTCGTCGGCCCCGCCGTACCGCCGGCCGAGCTTGGGCTCGGCGACATGCCGCTGCCGCGCGTCTGCATTTTTATGAACGTGTTCGACGTGCATGTGAACCGGGCGCCGCTGGCCGGCCGGATCACTCGCATCGCCTATCGCCCGGGCAAGTTCCTCAGCGCCGATCTCGACAAGGCGAGCGAGGACAATGAGCGCAGCGGCATGGTGCTCGACACCGCCATCGGCGCGGTCGGCGTGGTGCAGATCGCCGGGCTGGTGGCGCGGCGCATCGTCAGCTTCGTGCGCGAGGGCGACCTGCTGGCGCCGGGCGAGCGCTTCGGGCTGATCCGCTTCGGCTCGCGGGTCGATGTCTACCTGCCGCTCGGCACCCGCCCGGCCGTGGCCGAGGGCCAGCGCGCCATCGCGGGCGAAACCGTTCTGGCGGATCGCGCCGCCCTTGGCATCGAGCCGACATTCCGCGTCGATTGAGTTTCCAACCAGCGAGCGTGCGATGGCCGATCTCTTCCCTCCCTTCGAGCCCGATGCGCCGGAGCCGCCGCGCCGGCGCTTCCAAGCGGTGCCGTTCCGGCTGCTGCTGCCGAACCTGGTGACATTGCTGGCGCTGTGCGCCGGCCTCACCGGCATCCGCATGGCGATCGAGGGCCGGCTGGAGCTGGCGCTCGGCGCCATCGTGCTGGCAGCGGTGCTGGACGGGCTCGACGGCCGGCTGGCGCGCATGCTGCACGGCACCTCACGCTTCGGCGCGGAACTCGACAGCCTGTCCGACTTCGTGTGCTTCGGCGTCGCGCCGGGTCTGGTGCTCTATATGTGGGGGCTGGAGACGCTGGGCTCGGTCGGCTGGATCGCCGCGCTGGCCTTTGCGATCTGCGCGGCGCTCCGCCTCGCCCGCTTCAACGTGATGCTGGAAGACCCCAACAAGCCGCCTTTCGCCGGCGATTTCTTCACCGGCGTTCCCGCCCCCGCCGGGGCGATCTGCGTGCTGCTCCCGGTCTATCTGGAACTGATCGGGCTGCCGCGCCTCGTCGCCTCGCCAGCGCTGGCGGCGTTCTATTGCCTGGGCATGGCGCTGCTCATGGTGTCGAAGCTGCCGGCCTTCTCCGGCAAGCGGCTCGGCGCGCGCATCCCGCGCGACAAGGTGATGCCGCTCTTCATCTGCGTGGTGCTGTTCGTGGCAGTGCTGGTGACGTGGCCATGGACGGTGCTCTCCGTCATCTGCGTCGCCTATCTCGGGGCACTGCCCTTCTCGGTGATGCGCTACAACCAGCTGTCGCGGGCCTATAAGGCGCGGCGCGCCCATGCCCCTGCTGCCGAGCTTCACCCCGCGCCGGGCCCCGCCGGCGCGCATGACGACCGGCCGGGCCCGCTTAACTAGCGGCCGGCGGCCTTTTGAACCCAGAGTCGGAAATGGAAACGCCCGCTCTCAGCGGGCGCGGGCCTTCATCGCCTCGACCCGCGCGGCGAGCGGCGCGGAGGGAAAGGCCTGCCGCAATAGCCGCAGCGCCTCGGCATCCGAACCGGGGCGCGCAAGGTCGAGATGCTGGGACATCAGCTGCGCCGCGGTGGCGGCCTCGCGCCTGACATAGGCGATGCGGGGGTCGGCCTCGCGCAGCGGGCCGGGCGCCGGAATCTTCACTGTCACGCTCGCAGACTGCAGCATCACAACATCCTCCGATCGCCATCTCGAATCAATCGGCTTTCCTCATACATAAAATGGGGGCGCCGACCTCCAAACGCACGAACAAAATTTGCGTTCCCGTTCTTGTGAACGCCCCTGTGGCCAAGTTCTCACACTGTTACCGTGAGGCCCATACGAGACACTACCAAGACGAGACGACGATAGTCCCGTCCGGCGACGAGAATTGCGGGATCGAACGGTATTCATCGGTGGGGAAAATGCCGGGATCGGGCGGCCGGGAACGCTCCCGCCGCGCCGCAATGACCGGACATGTCCAGTCATTTTCCCGCAGGCCTATCAGGTGCGGGTGAGCGACACCTTGGCGCCGTCGCCGGTGGCAACGCCGTCATACTGGCCGGCGCCGGCAGGCTGCAGCCGCGCCGTGACCTTGCCGACATGGTTCTGCAGGACGATCTCGTTGCCCCACACGTCCCAGCCCTTGGTCATGAAGATATCGTTCGGGCAGTCGACATTGGCTGTTGCGGCAAAGCCGGACATGCCGCGCTCGGTGGAAAGCGTGACCTTGCAGGTCTTCTGGCCCTGGTCCCAGCTGAAATTCCAGGTGCCCGCGAGCTGGGTGCGGGCAGCGCCCGGCTCGGCATAGGCGACACCGCCCGGGGCGGTGGCCGGCGGCGGGGCGAGCGCGACGGGCGAAGCCGTCGTCGGCGAGGTCGGCGTGACGGCGGCGGCAGCGGTGGCGGCCGATGCGCCGTAGGTCGTGGAGGTCGGGGCCGGGAAGGGCGCGCTCGTGATCGAGCCCGAAGGCGCCGGGGTGATCTGGCTCGTTTCGACCGGAGACGAATCCTTGTCGCCGAACCCGTCGAGCACGGTGCTGCATCCGCCCAGAAGCAGGGCGGTTGCGGACGTGATGACGACGGCGGTGCACTTCATCGGCCCTGTACTCCCCGCCCGGCAGAACGCGCCGGGCATTTTCTGCAATCCTACACCGTGCGACGCCGCCTTTGGCATTCGCACGGTCCCTGTCACCCGCCCTGTTTCCCCGGGGAAGATGGCATCAGCGTGACCCCAACGCCCGATAGCGCCTCCGGGCCTTGCCCGAAGAGACATTTCGCGCGGTTATGCTCAATGAAAGCTTAACGCCGCCATCCTTCTGCGCAACAGGTTTGCGTTGGCCTCGCGCACGCGCGCCGTTCAGTTTTGTCTCAAACTGTTCTATGTGCGTTGCAGCGAAAAGGAGCTGCGCCATGTATCAGATGCTGGATCCCGCCACCCTGCGTGTCCTTGTCACCGGAGCCACCTCAGGCATCGGCGCCGCCACCGCCCGGCGCTTCGCGCTGGCGGGCGCCCGCGTCGTCGGCACCGGCCGCCGTGCCGACCGGCTGATCGCGCTGCGCGACGAGCTTGGCAGCCATTTCCACCCGCTGGAGGTGGACGTGCGCGACAATGACGCGCTGGTCGCGGCGCTCGCCGGCGTGCCGGAGGCCTTCGCCCCGTTCAACGTGGTGTTCGCCAATGCCGGCCTCGCTCTGGGGCTGGAGCCGGCCCATGCGGCCAGCCTCAAGGACTGGGACGACATGGTCGAGACCAACATCAAGGGCCTGCTCTACACCATCCGCGCGACGCTGCCGGCGATGGTGGAGCGCAAGGAAGGCCATGTGCTGTTCACCGGCTCAGTGGCCGGCGACTATCCCTATCCCGGCGGCAACACCTATGGAGCCACCAAGGCCTTCGTGAAGCAGTTCGCGCTGAACCTGATCGCCGACGTCGCCGGCACCGGCGTGCGCGTCACCAATATCGAGCCAGGCATGGTCGAGACCGAGTTCTCTCTGGTGCGTTTCCACGGCGATGCCGCGAAGTCCGACAATGTCTATGCCGGCACCGAGGCGATGAGCGCCGAGGATATTGCCGAGCAGGTCTTCTTCGCTTCCACCCTGCCGCGGCGCGTCAACATCAATCGCATCCAGGCCTTCGCGACCTGCCAGAGCTTCTCGCCCTTCAAGGTCTCGCGCGGCTGAGTTCTGCAGCTTGAGGAAGCCGCTTCTGCAGCTTGGGTTTGCAGCAGCGCCTGCAGCTAGGTTTGCAGCAGCACGGCGCCGCCGAGGGCGGCGCCTGCGACCACGGCCCAGGCCGGCACGCGCCACAGGGCCAGCGCCAGATAGGCGAGCAAGGCCAGCGCGAAGGCGCGGGGCGAGGTGAGGCTCGACGTGACCACCGGGTCCCAGAGCGCTGCGCCAAGCAGGCCGACCACGGCGGCATTGACTCCGGCGAGACCGTCACGCACCCGCCGGTTGGCCGCCAGCCGGGTCCAGAAGCGCAGCGCCCCATAAACCAGCAGCGCCGAGGGCAGGAACGCCGCCACCAGCGCCAGCAACCCACCGATCGCGCCATTGGGCGGCACAGGCATCATGGCGCCGACATAGGCGGCGAAGCTGAACAGCGGCCCTGGCACCGCCTGCGCCGCGCCATAGCCGGCGAGGAAAACCTCGCGCGTCAGCCCGCCGGGCCGCACCAGCTCGGCCTCGATCAGCGGCAGCACCACATGGCCGCCGCCGAACACCAGCGCTCCGGCGCGGTAGAGCGTATCGAACAAGGAGACGCCGGCGCTGCCGGTGGCCTGCGCCAGCAGCGGCAGGCCGGCGAGCAGGAGCGCGAACAGCGCGAAGGCGACCAGCGAGGCCGTCCGGCCCGGCAGATAATGCCCGGTTGGCTCGCGCACCGCCGTGCCATCCAGCCGTATGAAGGCAAGGCCGGCAAGGGCGCCGGCGGCAATGATGCCGATCTGGCCGAGCGCCCCCGGCACCAGCACCGCCACGGCCGCCGCGACAAGCGCGAGGCTGCGTCGGGGCCGGTCCGGGCAGAGCGTCTTCGCCATGCCGAGCACTGCGTCGGCGACAATCGCCGCCGCCGCCACCTTGAGCCCGGCGAGCCACCCACCGCCGAGGCCGGCGGCATCTGCGTGCATCACCCCATAGGCGAAGGCGAACATGAGCAGCGCCGAGGGCAGGGTGAACGCGATCCATGCCGCCGCCATGCCGGCCGGCCCGGCGCGCATGAGCCCGATGGCCATGCCGACCTGGCTGGAGGCCGGGCCGGGCAGGAACTGGCAGAGTGCGACGAGGCTGGCGTAGCTCTCCTCGCTCAGCCACTGGCGGCGCTTCACCAGATCCTCGCGGAAGAAGCCGAGATGCGCCACCGGCCCGCCGAACGAGGTCAGGCCGAGACGCAGAAAGGCGAGGAACACTTCGCAGATCGTTCCTTTATCCGTCGGCGCAGGGGCGGGCGTTTCGTTCATGGCGCAGCACTAACGCGCTGCCCTGTGAAGTGCATGTGAATTTTCAATGACGCGCGGGGACGCGCCAGTGGGGTCGCCTCAGGCGGCTTCCACCACCGGCATGGCGAGCGCCGCGCGCAGCATGTCGGCGAGGCGGCGGGCGGCCGAAGAGGCCGCGGGGGCAAGGAACAGCGCCACCTCGATATCGGGCAGCGGCGGCAGCCCCTCCGCCGGCCCAAGACGGCGCCAGTCCGACGGGGCGGCACATTCGGGCAGGGCGGTGATGCACAGCCCGGTCTCGATCGCGGAATGAATGCCGCCCTGCGAGGAGGAGGTGCAGGCCACGCGCCAGCTCAGCCCCGCCTTGTCGAGGCTGGAGGCAATGTGCGGGCGCGCGCGGCAGCCGGTGGGAAACAGCGCCAGCGGTAGCGGCGAATTGCGCTCGGGCCGATAGCCGCGCGCCGCCAGCCAGAGCAGCTTTTCGCGCTTGATGAGTTCGCCGGTCGGCCGGGCGCTGTCACGCGTCAGTAGAGCGACGTCGATATGGCCGCGATCCACCTCCGGCTCGATATGCTTGGAGAGGTCGGCACGGATGGAAATCTCGACGCGCGGATAGGCGGCGGCGAAACGGGCAATAGTGGGGGTGAAATAGGCGTCGACATAGTCGTCCGGCATCCCGACACGCACACTGCCCTCCGGGGTTCCGCCCTTGAGATCGGCCAGCGCTTCGCTCTCATAGGCCAGCAGCCGGCGCGCATGGGCCACCAGGCGCTCCCCCGTCTCGGTGAGCGAGATGCCGCGCCGCGAGCGCTCCAGCAGCCGCACGCCGAGATTGTCTTCAAGCTGGGCAATGCGGGCCGAGACCGCCGATTGGGTGCGGCCAACACGCTCGGCCGCCGCCGTGAACCCGCCCGTGTCGACGATGGCGATCAGCATGCCAAGCGATTCGGTGTCGAGATGTCGCATCGCGCCCTCCGGTCCGCCGGATGAGGATTTTCCGCGCTCCGCCACGCGATAGGCATTCATATCAGAAACGATGATGGAATGACAAAATAAACTCGCTTTCGCGATATCAAACCGCGCGGTAGACAGGCGGTTCTGGGCCGGGCCTGCCGACCCAAATCCGCACCAGCGCGGGCCGCCGCGCCGTTCGCGGCCGGGCCTATGCACCGCCTTCAGCTTTATTGCACCTGTCGAGTTCGGCAATGTCTCCGCCCCCAGCCGCCGTGATCGAGCCCTTGCTTGGGATTCTGCCCGATCCCAGCCCGTCCATGGTCCGCGACACGCAGCTGCGGCGTCAGGCCTTCCTGGCGGTGATCCTGGCGGCGATGTGCATCGGCTTTTCGGCACCGCTGGTGCGCCTTGCCGATGCCGGCCCGGCTGCCATCGGGTTCTGGCGCCTGTTCTTCGCGCTCGGGCCCGCGATGGTCTGGGCCTATGCCGAGCATCGCTCGCGGGTCCGCCATGCCCGCCTCGCCGGCGCCACCGCCCTTCGCCCCTCGCTGCGCCAGGTGCTTCTGGCGATGCTGGCCGGGCTGTTCTTTGGTGCCGATCTGATCGTGTTCCACAAGGGGCTGGCGCTGACGAGCACCGCCAACGCGCTGCTGCTCGGCAACCTCGCCGTTGTGTTCGTATTCGCCTTCGGCTGGCTGATCCTGCGCGAGCGGCCGACGCGGGGGCTGATGGTGGCACTGGTGCTGGCGCTGACCGGCACGGCCATCATCATCGGGTCGAGCGCCGTGGGCGGAAGCCGTCCCGGAACCTATGCGGTGAGCGTCGCCGGCGACATCCTCTGCGTCGGGGCGGCGCTGGCCTATGCCAGCTACATGCTCGCAACGCGCGCGGTGCGCCGGGCCGGGCGCGGCGACGCGGTGCCGCTCGGCGGCGGCATGGTTTCGCTGATCGCCAGCGCGACAGGCGCCGTTGTCTGCCTCGGCTGGGCGGTGGCGAGCGGGGAGACGCTGATCCCGCAGTCGCTGCAGGGGCTGCTGGCGGTGATCGGGCTCGGCCTGATCGCCCATGCCACGGGGCAGGGGCTGGCTACGTTTGCGCTGGGCCGGCTGCCGGCGGGGGTCATCTCGGTCGTGCTGCTGCTGCAGATCGTGGTCGGCACTGCGCTGGCAGCCCTGCTGTTCGGCGAGGTGCCCTCGCTGGTGGTTCTGGTGGGGGGGCTGCTCGTCGTCGCCGGCGTCACCACGGCGCGGCCCGGCTGAGCGAGACGTTGAGGCGACGGGCTTGCGTGACGCGGCCGGCGGGACTACGTCCTGCCATCAGCCAAGGAGCACGACGATGCAGCCCAATCCGTTCGGTGGCGTGATCGAGAATCTGACGGTCGAGGAGGTGAAGGCCGGCCTCGATGACGGCACTATCCTTCTCGTCGATGTGCGGGAGCCGAACGAGCTGGCCGCCGAGCGCATTCCTGGCGCGGTCGAGTTTCCGCTGTCGAGCTTCGACGCGGCCGCCCTGCCGGACCCCGGCGACAAGACGCTGGTCTTCTCCTGCCGCTCCGGCCAGCGCTCGCAGAAGGCTGCCGCCGCCGCGCAGGCCGCCGGCGTCGACCTTCACCGCCACATGGCGGGCGGCATTCTCGCCTGGAAGGATGCCGGCTTCCCGACAGACAAGGGCTGATCGATCCCGCGCGCGGCTTCGGGCGCGGGCCTATTCCGTCAGCCTGCCGACAACCTGCGCCGTCGCCTCGACCAGCCGCTCAACCTGGGCCTCCGAGGTGGCGGGGGAGGCAAGCATCATGTCGTGGAAGGGCGAGATCAGCACGCCGCGCACCAGAAGCGCGAGATGGGTCGTGGCCTCCAGCGCCGGATAATGCGCGCCCTTGGCCTGCCGTCCGTCGGTGAGCGGAAAGGGCGCGCGCACCACTTCCACCCGCGCGCCGCAGCGGGCGACGTGCCAGGGCAGGCGGGCCTGCGCCAGCACCTGCGCCAGCCCCGCCTCCATGCGGTCGGCGAGGCGGTTCATCTGCGCATAGGCCTCGTCGGTGGCAACCTGCTCCAGATTGGCGCGCAGGGCGGCAAGCTGCAGCGGGCTGCCCGACAAGGTGGTGCCCATGCCGGAATGGCCGTCGGGCCGGTTGATCCGTGCGCTGCGGAAGCGCTCGGCGACCTCTTCGTTCATGCCCCAGACGGCGGCGGGAATGCCGCCGGCGACCGCCTTGCCGGCGACGAACATGTCCGGCTCCAGCCCATAGGCGCGCGTATAGCCTCCCGGCCCGGTGGAGAGCGTGTGCGTCTCGTCGATCAGCAGCAGCGTGCCGTGCCGGCGGGTGATCTCGCGCAGCCCCTCATGAAAGCCGGGTTGGGGCAGCACCATGGCGCAGTTGGTCATCACCGGCTCGGTAATGACGCAGGCCACGGTGCGGTCGGCCAGTGCCGTCTCCAGCGCGTCGAGATCGTTGAACGGCACGACGCGGGTGAGCTTCGTGAGGTCGCGCGGCTCGCCCATCAAGGCCGGGCGGTTGCCGACGCGCCCGTCCGGCCCGATTTCGACGAAGGTCTCGTCCACCGCGCCGTGATAGGCGCCATCGAAGACGAGGATGCGCGGGCGCCCGGTGGCGGCGCGGGCGGCGCGGAGGGCAAAACGGTTGGCGTCGGTGGCGGTGGTGGCGATCTGCCAGTAGGCCAGGCCGAAGCGCTCGCTCAGCAGGTCGCCGACCATAGCGGCGTCCGGGCTCGGCAGCATAGTGGCGAGCCCGGCGCTCGCCTGCCGAATGAGTGCCTGCGCGACCGGGGTCGGTCCGTGACCGAACAGCGCGGCGGTGTCGCCAAGGCAGAAATCATCGTAGGAATGGCCGTCAATGTCGATGAGCCGGGCGCCGTTGGCTTCGGCGATCACCAGTGGCACCGGCGTCGACCAGTCGACCATCCAGTGCATGGGCACGCCGTCCAGCAGATGCGCGGCGGCCTCGGCGGCGGCGCGCGTCTTCGGGCGGGTGCCGAGATAGAGCGCTTCCGCCTCCGCCCGCAGCGCGGCGGTGCGGGCCGGGCTGACGCCCGGTCCATCGCTGATCGAGGTCACAGCATTCATGTCGGGCCCGTGCGTGTTGCTGCCTGCGGGCGATATAAGCACGTTTCCGCCGGCAAGGCGTCGCCTCTCAGCGCACCCAACCCCAGCGCTTGAGCTCGGCAAAGGTCTCGTCCAGCGTCTTGCGCACGCGGGCGACCAGCTCGTCGCATTCCTCATGCGAGATGACCAGCGGCGGGGCGATGATCAGTCGGTCGCGCACGGCGCGCATGACGAGGTTGTTCTTGAACGAGAAGTCCCGCGCCAGCGTGCCGGCCTTGCCTACATCGGGGAATTTGGTGCGGCCGGCCTTGTCGGGCGTCAGCTCCAGAGCGCCGACAAGGCCCATCATCGGCGCCTCACCCACCAGCGGATGTTCGGCCAGAGCGCTCCAGCGGGCCTTGAGATAGGGGCCGACATCGTTGGCAACCCGACCGATGAGGTCTTCGCGCTGCATGATGGCGAGATTGGCCAGCGCGGCGGCGCAGGCGGCGGGGTGGCCGGAATAGGTGTAGCCGTGGTTGAAGTCGCCGCCTTCATGCAGCACTTCCGCTACCCGGTCCGCCACCATCACGCCGCCGAGCGGCATGTAGCCGGAGGTGATGCCCTTGGCCATGACGAGAATGTCCGGCTCGGTGCCGAAAGCCTCGCAGCCGAACCAACTGCCGGTGCGCCCGAACCCGCAGATGACCTCGTCGGAGATGAACAGGATGTCGCGCTCGCGGCAGATGCGGGCGACTTCCGGCCAATAGGTGGCGGGCGGGATGATGACGCCGCCGGCGCCCTGGATCGGCTCGGCGATGAAGGCGGCGATGCGGTCCTCGCCCATGGCGTCGATGGTGGCTTCCAGCGCGCGGGCGGTGCGCAGGCCGAATTCCTCCGGCGTCTCGCCTTGGCGGGCCTCGCCCCACCAATAGGGCTGGGCGATGTGGAGGATGTCGGGGATCGGCGCGCTCTGCCCGTGCATCGGCGCCATGCCGCCAAGGCTGCCGGCGGCGACGGTGGAGCCGTGATAGGCGTTGCGCCGGGAGATGATGATCTTCTTTTCCGGCTTTTCCTTGATCTGGAAGAAGCGGCGGACCAGCTTGATCACCGTGTCGTTGGACTCCGAGCCGGAGCCGGTGAAGAACACCTTGTTGAACTGCGGCGGGGTGAGCTCGGCCAGCTTGGCGGACAGCTCGATGGCCGGCCGGTGGGTGGTCTTGAAGAAGGTGTTGTAATAGGGCAGCTCGCGCAGCTGCGCCGCCACAGCCTCGACGATCTCCTCCTGCCCGTAGCCGACATTCACGCACCACAGGCCGGACATGCCGTCGAGAATGCGGTTGCCGTCCGAGTCGGTCAGCCAGACGCCTTCCGCCTTCACCACGATGCGCGAACCCTCCTCGTTCAACGTCTTCATGTCGCTGAACGGGTGAAGGTGATGGGCCGCGTCGAGCGCACGCAGCTCGCTCGTGGATTTGGGCTGGGTCATGACGTGCACTCGCGCGGAGGGGAGGAGGTTTGAGGTGCAGAATGTGATCACATTTCGCGTGCGTCAAGCCATTCGGCGTGGCACAAGTGCGCCCGGCAGGGCTCCGGGGCCGGCAGGCCGCCAGCGCGGGAGCGTGCGGGCGGCTTGACCGACGCCCCTGTGCCGTGCCCAGATTTGACCTATCGACGTTTACCAGGTGGATCATGCCATTGCCCGAAGCCGTGGAAGACGCCACGGCCGCTGCGCGCGAAACCGTTCCGCAGATCGATGAATTCGGCGCCTATGTCGCCGCCAACGGCGCGCCCGAAATCGTCGAGGTTCTGCTGCCCGACACCCATGGCGTGCTGCGCGGCAAATGGATTCCCGGCGGGGCGGGAGGCAAGATCTGGGGCGATGGCGTCGCTATCCCGCTCTCCATCTTCGGCCTCGACATCTGGGGGCGCGAGGTCGAGGAAACCGGCATCCATATCGAAACCGGCGACCGCGACGGCATCTGCCGCCCTGTGCCGGGCACGCTGAAGCCGGTGCCGTGGTCGCCGCGCCCGGCGGCGCAGGTGATGCTCTCTATGTACGAGCCGGACGGGCGGGGCGGCGAGCGGCCGTGGGACCTCGACCCGCGCCACAAGCTGGAAGCGCAGGTGAATCGTCTGGCCGCGCTGGGGCTGTTCCCCTGTGTCGCGTTCGAGCTGGAGTTCTATCTGCTAAAGCCAGCGCCCGGGCCGAACGGCCTACCCGAGCCGGTGTTTCCCGCCTCAGTGGGCGGGCCGGCGCGGCAGAACATGTATTCCATGTCCGATCTCGACGCCTATGCTCCCCTGCTGCACGACGTGCGCGAGGCCGCCCGCATCCAGGGTCTGCCGGCCGATACGGTGATTTCCGAGGCGGCGCCGGGTCAGTATGAGGTGAACCTCTATCACCGCCGTGATCCGATGGCGGCGGCGGACGACGCCATTTTGCTGCGTCGCCTGATCGACGGCGTGGCCCGCAAGCATGGCGTGCGCGCCAGCTTCATGGCCAAGCCGTTCCTCGACTTCGCCGGCTCGGGCATGCATGTGCATGTGAGCCTGACCGATGGCGAGGGCCACAACGCCTTCGGTGCGGGCGAGGCCGGCGAGCGCCTGCTGCGGCAATGCGCGGCGGGGCTGCTCGACACCATGGCCGACACCGCCGTGCTCTACGTGCCGAGCTATAACGGCTTCCGCCGGCTCGTGCCGGGCAGCTACGCCCCCACCAGCATCTCGTGGGGCTTCGACAACCGCGCCGTCGCGGTGCGGGTGCCGAACGGGCCGCCCAAGGCGCGCCGGCTTGAGCATCGCATCGCCGGCGCCGACGCCCATCCCCATCTCGTGCTGGCGGCGATCCTCGCCGGCATGCTGGAGGGCATCGAGCGCGCGCTGGAACCGCCGCCGCCGCTGACCGGCAATGCCTATGAGCAGGAGGCGCCGCATCTGTCCTACGACATGGGAGACGCCATCCGCGCTTTCGGTCGCTCCGATTTCGTGGCGCGGTCCTTCGGGGCGGAATATCAGCGCGTCTTCGCCATCATGAAGGAGGCGGAGCTGTTCGCCTTCGAGCGGCGGATCAACCCGCTGGAGTACGAGACTTATTTGTGAGCCCTGCCGGGTTTGCGAGCACTGTCATGGCTTGAGCAGAGACGGTCGACGCTCTAGCCTTGGTCCGACGTGGTTTGCGTTCCATTCAAGAAACCCATTTCCCGAGGAGAATCGGATGTCTCGCCTCCTGACGACCATCGCGGCAGGCCTGTTGACGGCGCTGGCGATCGCGCCGGCCTCGGCGCAGGACAAGGTCGTGAACGTCTACAACTGGTCTGACTATATCGACGAGTCGGTGCTGGCGGCGTTCACCAAGGAAACCGGCATCAAGGTCCGGTACGACGTGTTCGATTCCAATGAGGTGCTGGAGACCAAGCTCCTTGGCGGCAAGACTGGCTATGACGTGGTGGTGCCGACGGGTTCGTTCCTGCAGCGCCAGATTCAGGCTGGCGTGTTCCTGAAGCTCGACAAGGCCAAGCTGCCGAACCTGCAGTATCAGTGGCCGCTGATCTCCGATCGTCTCGCCGTCTACGATCCCGGCAACGAATATGCCGTGAACTACATGTGGGGCACCACCGGCATCGGCATGAATGTCGACAAGGTGAAGGAGCGCCTTGGCGACATCCCGCTCAACAGCTGGGACATCCTGTTCAAGCCGGAAATCCTGAGCAAGCTGAAGGATTGCGGCGTCTACATGCTGGACGGCCCGGAAGAGGTGATACCGACCGCGCTGCGCTATCTCGGCAAGGACCCGAACTCCAAGGACCCGAAGGAAATCGAAGCCGCCGGCAAGCTGCTTGCGCCGATCCGTCCCTTCATCCGCAAGTTCGACAGCTCGGGCTACATCAACGCGCTGGCCGGCGGCGACATCTGCATCGCGCTCGGCTGGTCGGGCGACGTGTTCCAGGCCAAGGCCCGCGCCGAGGAAGCCGCCGAGAAGACCGGCAAGCCGCCGATCAACATCGAATACATCATCCCCAAGGAAGGCGCGCTGATGTGGTTCGACAACTTCGCGATCCCGAAGGATGCCCCGCATCCGGAAGAAGCGCTGGCGTTCATCAACTACATGATGAAGCCCGAAGTGGCGGCGAAGAACTCCGACTACATCTCCTACGCCAACGGCAATCTTGAATCGCAGAAGTTCATCGACAAGGCGATCCTCGACAACCCGGCGATCTATCCGGACAAGGAGACGCAGGACAAGCTGTTCACCGTCACCACCTATCCGCAGAAGGTGCAGCGCGTCGTCACCCGCACCTGGGGCGACTTCAAGCGCGGCCGTTGAGCGGTATCTGAGCAGCGCTCAGATTTTGACGCGAAAGGCCGGGACCCGTCCCGGCCTTTTTGTTGGGGTGGAGGGTACGATCCCAGGCTTTGAGGGTGCGGTCTGTCCGCGGAAGCCTGGTCCGTGCCCTAGCCGATCTGCTCGATGATGATGGCGCGGATTTGCTCGCGCGTGAGGCCGCAGGGCTCCGGCTTCCACTCCTGGCTGGAGCGGACAATGGCGGGCGCGGGCTGGGTGAGCTTTTGAGTACGCATATATCCTCTTGGCCGCTTCGACCTGTGGTCGGCGGCTGACGCTGGTGCGTCGAATGTGTGAGTGAAGAAAAGCCCGGCGTCTTTCAGACGGGGCTGGCCGCAAGAGCGACGATGGGAATTCTACTGTGCCAATGCGTCGCCATTGAGGCGCCCGGAGCGTTTCGTCCGCCCGTGTCGTGGGCGCAAGCGTGCGGCGTGCCCGTGCTCCGGCGATTGTGATGATCGGCGCCCTGCAATCCCTAAGGTGATGCTATATGCGGCAGCCATGAACAAGCCTGCTCCCGTGCCGCCCGCCGTCAATCTTCTGCTCTACGGAGCGGCCTTTGCCTGCCTGCTCATGATCGTGGTTCTTTCCTTGCTGCCGTCTCGGGAGATGCCGACCACAGGCATTCCGGATGGCACCGACCACTTCCTCGCCTATTGGGGAACGGGTGGCCTGATGGCGCTCGCCTTCCGCTCGCGGGGCAGGGTGCTACTGGTGGCAGGCGTCGCCCTGATCGGCCTGGGCGGTCTTATGGAGGTGCTTCAGCAACTCTCGCCGGGCCGCACCTCGACATGGAGCGACTTTTTCATGAGCGGCGGAGGGGCGCTCGCCGGCCTCCTCATGGGCACGGTGGCGGCCCGCATCATCAGCCATCTGCGCAGGCAGTACAGCGGCGCCTCGCGAGCCAGATCTACCTCGCAACATGCGCCTGTCGGAACGACTCGTCCCTGAGCCGGGTGACCGCCGCCAGCGTCGCGACCGGCTCCGCCATTTGATCCACCGCCGCCGCGCCCGCGTAACCGGAGCAAAGCTGCGGAGGTACCATTGATGAGAACGCTCCTCTTTGCCGGGATGCTCGCCTTTGTCGGGCTTGGCGCTTCGTCGGCTCAGGCCCGGGATCTGGTGCTCGAACAGTTCTTCGCCGGCCGCACGGTTGCCGAAGGCTCCTTCTCCGCCATCAACGGGGTGAAGCGCACCTTTACCGTCGACCTCGACGGTCGTTGGAACGGGCATGTGCTCACCCTCGTGGAGGATTTCCGTTTCGCCGACGGCGAGAAGGACCGGAAGACGTGGCGGTTCGAGAAGCTGGGGCCGGGGCGCTATCGCGGCACGCGCGAGGATGTGCGGGGCGACACGCTGGTCAGCGTCAAGGGCGACACCGCCACCTTCAGCTATGTCGTCGACCTCGATGCCGGCGCCGATGAAAACCTTGTGCGCTTCCACGACAAGATGGTGCTGCGCGACGACAGCACCGTGCTGAACACCGCCTGGGTCACGAAGTACGGCTTTCCGGTGGCTCTGACTCGGGTCGCGTTCCGTCGGCCCTAGGACCGTTCCACTCCTCGCTTTCCCTCTACATTTCCGGAGGAAGTCCATGCGCTCCCATCTGACATCCGCTTCGATCGGACTTCTTCTCGTTATTGCGGCGGCGCCCGCCGTGGCGGAGCCGCTGAGTGGCGCCGAGATCAAGGAAAGGATCGGCGGCGAACTGGTGCGGCTGAGCACCCCCTATGGCGTGACCCTGCCGCTGATCTACCGCGATGACGGGGTCGTCTCCGGCGATCTCTCCGGCTTCTCCGTTGGCGCCATGCTCGCCCCGCGCGAGGAGGGCCGCTGGTGGGTGAAGGATGACCGGCTCTGCCAGAAATGGCCGACCTGGTACGACGGCCGCACCTATTGCTTCACCATCACCTCGCTGGGGCCCACGAAGATTGCGTGGACACGCGACGACGGGTTGTCCGGAACTGCCGTGATGGGTCGCTGACGTGGCAACCCAGGAGGCGCGGGAACTTCCTGTCCGGCGCCTCGCGCTTTACTCGCTGCCGGCGCTGCCACTCGCCGCCTTGGCGCTGCCTTTCTACGTGATCGTGCCGAGCTTCTATGCCGAGGCGCTCGGGCTCTCGCTCGCGTCCGTCGGCACCGCCCTGCTGGCGATCCGCATCCTCGATGCCGTCGCCGACCCGTTTCTCGGCTGGGCCTCCGACCATATCGCTCCCGCCATGGGTCGGCGGCGCGCGCTCATGCTGGTGGCGACGCCGGTCACGGCGCTGTGCGCGTTCATGGTGTTCTGGCCCGGCGCGGGAGCGGGCATCGCCTATCTCGTGCTGTGGGGGCTCGGCTTGTCCCTCGGCTATACGGCCCTCAGCCTCGCCTACACCGCCTGGGGCGCCGAGATCAGCCCGGATTATCGCGGCCGCGCGCGGGTGGTCGCCGCGCGCGAGGCCGTGACGCTGCTGGGCACGTTGCTCGCCATCGCGCTGCCCTTCGCGATCGGCATCGGCGGCAGTGCGGGCGGCTTCAATGGGCTCGCGGCGATGGGCGTGTTCGTGCTGGTCGCCTTGCCGCTCGCCACCGCCGGCTGTGTCCTCGGCGTGCCGGAGCCGGCCAACCGGACACGCGCGCGGCTTCGTTTCAGTGCGGGGCTGCGCCATCTCCGGGCGAATCGTCCCTTCCTCCGGCTGATCGCCGCGTTCCTGCTCAACGGCATTGCCAACGCCATTCCAGCGACGCTGTTTCTCTACTTCGTCGCCGACCGCATCGGCGCGGCCGCGCTGCAGGGGCCGCTGCTGTTCCTCTATTTCCTTTGCGGGGTGGCCGGGCTGCCGTTGGCACTGCGCTGCGCGGGCCGCTTCGGCAAGCACCGCGCCTGGTGCGGCGCCATGGCTGTGGCCTGCGTCGTCTTTGCCGGCGCCGGCTGGCTCGGGCCGGGCGATGTCGTGCCCTTCGCGCTCATCTGCGCCGCCACCGGCCTGCTGCTCGCCTTCGATGTGGCGCTGCCGCCGGCGATCCAGGCCGATGTGATCGATGTGGACACCGCCGCCTCCGGCGAACAGCGCTCGGGGCTTTATTTCGCGCTCTGGGCGCTTGCCACCAAGCTGGCGCTGGCGATCGCGGTGGGCGTCACCTTTCCGCTGCTGGACTGGGCCGGCTACCAACCCGGCGATGGTGCGCCCTCGACGGAAGCCAGCGCGGCGCTGGCCATGCTTTATGCGTGGCTGCCTATTCCGGCCAAGCTGGCGGCGATTGCATTGATGTGGGGATTTCCGCTCGACGAGACCGCGCAGGGCCGGTTGCGTCGCGAAATCGACGCCGGCGCGGCGGCGGTGCACCGGCCCGGCTAGGGCGCCCGGCGCCGCAGCCTCAGCGCCCCCAGCACGGCGGCCAGCATGGACGTCGCCAACATAGGCCAGGCCTGCGCCTCCCCCATCGCCAGCAAGGTGAGGCCACTGAACAGGCACCACAGGAGCGGAATCGGCAGCAGCACGGCAAGCCATCGCCCGCGCGCCATGAGCAGCAGGCCGATTGTCACCAGGACGGTCGGGTCGGGCGCGATGCCGAACATTTCCGCTCCCGCGAGCGGGCGGCCGGTGACAAACGGCAGCGCGGGATAAAGCAGCAGGCCGGCGAGAGCCAGCCCCAGCCCGGTATTCGCGATGGCGTCGAGCCGCCCCATCAGCGGGCCGCCGGGCACAAGGGCGGCGGCGAGCAGCAGCAGGGCCTGCACGAAGAAGGCCGGTGCGGCATAGGCAACGGCCCAGTTGATCCCGGCATAGCGCTGCAGCAGGAACGACCAGCCTACCAGGGCCCAGACGGGACCGAGAAGGAGCCCGGTCCACAGCATCGCCCGGCCGGGCCAGCGCAGGATCACGAGTACCAGCACCAGCCCTGCCAAGGTCGTCGCCAGATGCAGTGGCCACAGCGCCGCGTTCTGCGCCTCGAACAGTCGCCAGTAGACGCGGGGCGAAAACAGCAGGAAGTCGTCCAGCCGATAGGTCCACCATTCGGACATTAAAGCGCGCCGATATGGGCGGCGATGCGCCCGCGCAAGTCCCTGTCGGGCAGCGCGCCGCCGGCGGCGGCGAGATTTTCCCGTACATGGTCGACGCGGGTGGTGGCGGGGATGACGACGGTGACCGCCGGCTCGGCCAGGATGAACTTCAGGATCAGCTGCGCCCAGCTCGTCGCGCCGACCTCGGCCGCCCACTGCGGCAGCGGCTCGCCGTCGAGACGCCGTGTCAGCGCGCCTTGCTGGAAGGGTCGGTTGACGATCACCGCGATCCCGCGCTCGGCCGCGAGCGGCAGCAGACGCTGTTCGGCGTCGCGGTCGACCGGGTTGTAGCTGAGCTGCACGAAATCGAGCGGGTGGCGCTGCATGATCTGCTCGACCAGATCGTGACGGCGCCCCTCCGACGTTGTGATGCCGACATAGCGCAGCCGGCCTGCGGCCTTCATGGCGAAGAGCGTGTCGAGATGCGCCTCCCAGCCCGCCAGATTATGCACCTGCAGGAGATCGAAACGTTCCACGCCCCAGAGCCGGCGCGTCTGCTCGATCTGGGCTGGACCATTCGTGCCCGACGAGGTCCAGACCTTTTCCGCCGAGAACAGCGTGTCCGGTCGCCCCAGCGTGGCGAGGCCGCGGCCGATCACCGCCTGCGAGGATCCATACATCGGCGAACTGTCGATCATGCGTCCTCCGCCCGCGAAGAACGCCGCCATGACGGCGGTGCACTCCGCCTGCAATGCCGTATCGTCGCCGACATTGAAGGTGATCCAGCTGCCGAGCCCGATGGAAGGGATCTGTTCGCCGGAGGAGGGGATGGGTCGGGCAAGGGGCGCCGTCTTACCGAACACCCGCCCCGCCGGCAGGGCGAGCATGGCGGTGCCGAGGGCGGCTGTTGCCATGAGACTTCTGCGTGTGAGTGTCACCAACTCTCCCGTCGCGCTACGACCCTTGACCTAAGGTCTGATCCTATCGCGTCCACCGGGGTGGGGGATCACAGCTGCGTGGGCGGCTCATTCGTGCGGCGAGACGAGACCGGCGCGCGTCGCTCGTCCGTGCACGAAGGTGGGGGCAGGGAGGTCGAGCCTGCCCCGGGGGGGCGCCGGGCGAGGCGGGTCTACATCCGCCAGCGCTTGTAGAACCAGGTCCATTGATCGGGATACTCGCGCACCCAGCCTTCAACCACCGAGGTGATCATCTGCATGGCGCCGTCGACATCGATCTTGCCCTTGGCGTCGCGCGGCAGGTCGAGCGCGGGCGTGCACTGGATGCGGAAACGCCCCTCCGGCAGGCGGATGACCCGTACCCCGTGCACCGGGCATTCATAAAGGCGGGCGAGGCGGGCAATGGTGGGATTGGCCGAGCAGGGCTGGCCGAAGAACTGAACCGTGGGGCCGCCCCGGCGTGCCTGATCGACGAGGATGCCGAGATGCTTGCCCTGGTCGAGCACGGCGGCGAGTTCGAACACCGCCACATGCGAGGCGGCGACCAGATTGCCCATCACCCGGCTGCGCGCCTCGAACAGCAAATCGGCCAGGAACGAATTGTCGGGCGCGCGGAACAGCACCGCACTGTCCAGCCCCTGTGCGGCGGCGGCGATGGCCGGCAGCTCCCAGTTCGCCAGATGCGCGGTGAAGACGAGGGCCGGCTTGCCGTCGATCCGCATGGCGACGAAATTGGAGACGCCTGTGGTCTCGATCCGGCTCTTGGCCGGCTCCCACATATTGTACTGCCAGATGCGGTCGAGATGGACGAACTCGCCGCCCATGCGGCCGAGATTGTCCCACATGCCGATGGCAATGGCTTCGCGCTCGGCCTCGGTCTTCTCGGGGTAGGCAAGGCGCAGGTTCCTCAGCGCAATGCGGTGGATCGAGGTGCGTGGCCCGATCTTGCGGGCCCAGAAGCCTCCGGCCCACGAGGCGAAGCGCGGCGGCTGCAGGCGCATCAGGCGCGCCAGCGTCCACACGCCCGCCGAGAGCGTGGCATCGCGCAGGCGCGTGGTCCAGGGGCGGGGCGCAGCCATCAGCGGTTGCTTCGATCCTTGCCGGCGTCAGAAGGTGATGACGACCTTGCCGAACACGCGGCGCGTCTCCAGACGCTCCAGCCCGGCGCCGAACTGATCCAGCGGGAACTGCGAATCGATGACCGGCAGCACACCGCGCTCCATCCGCTTCAGCCCGTCGGCAATCGCGCGGATCGGCGCGCCGAAGGAGCCGATGATGCGGTACTGGCGCTGGAACAGCTGCATCAGGTTCATGCTCACCGAAACGCCCGAGGTCGACCCGCAGGTGACGAGCCGCGCACCCGGCTTCATCGACAGCAGCGAGCCGTTCCATGTCTCGGCGCCGACATGCTCGAACACCACGTCGACACCCTTTTTCTTGGTGATCTTGCGCACCTCGTGCTCGAAGCGGTCGGTCTTGTAGTTGATGACGTGGTCGGCGCCCAGCGCCAGCGCCTTGGCGCACTTCTCGTCATCGCCCGCCGTGGTGATGACGGTGCAACCGATTTCCTTGGCCATGCGGATCGCCACCGTGCCGATGCCCGAGCCGGCAGCGTGGACCAGAATGGTCTCGCCCGGCTCCAGCCTGGCATTGTCGAACAGCATGTGCTCGACGGTGGAGAAGGTGACGGGCGCGGTGGCGGCGTCGGTCCAGGAGATGCCGTCCGGGATCGGCACGCACAGGCGTTCCTTGATGTTGAGCTGGTCGCGGGCGAAGCCGTCGACATGGAAGCCCATCACGCCAGCGACCTCCTCGCAGAGATTGTCGCGTCCCTGACGGCACTTGGAGCACTGGCCGCAGGTCAGCGCGCCATACATGGCAACCTTCGAGCCGGGCTTGAAGCGGGTGACGCCCTCGCCGATGGCGGTGACTTCGCCCACCGCCTCGGCGCCCACCACCAGCGGCATCTTGCGCTTGGCGAAGGCCATGCCGCGCCAGCCCCAGACGTCGATGTGGTTCAGCGCCAGCGCCTTGACGCTGACCTGCACCTCGCCCGGCTCCGGCGCGCCGGGGGCGGGCAGGTCGGTAAGGATCAGTTCGCGGTCGGAGACCAGTTGAAGCGCGCGCATTGAAAACTCCGAAGCACCGAGCCGCCCAATCGCCCCATCCCCGGACCGTATCCGGGGATCCAGAACCGGAACCGCGAGGGCAGGGTCTGGGTGGCCGGGTCACGCCCGGCCATGAGGGGGCTGCGCCGCCCGTGAAAAATCTGAAGGCTGGATAGCGAAATCAGCGCTGAATGGCTAGTGCGGCGGTGAGCCCGCCATCCACCGGCAGGGTCGCGCCGGTGACATAGGCGGCGCCGGGCGACAGCAGGAAGGCGACCACCGCCGCCACATCCTCCGGCACGGCGAAGCGGCCGGCGGGGATCTGCTTCTCGACATTGGCGCGGTAGGCGGCATAGGGCGCCAGCATCGCCGTGTCGACGAAGCCGGGCGCGACGACATTGACCGTCACCCCGCGCCGGGCGCTCTCGATGGCCAGCGTCCGGCAATAGCCTGCCAGTGCCGCCTTGGAGCCGGCGTAGATGGCATTGCCGGCATTGGCGACTTCGGCGGCGATCGAGCCGATGGCGACAATCCGCCCGGCGCGGGCGCGCGTCATCGGCCGTACCAGCGCGCCCACTAGCTTCACGAAAGACCAGTAGTTCACCTGCATGAGCTGCTCGGCGCGGTTCTGGTCGACCAGCGCGGCCAGCGTGTCGTAGCTCATCCCGGCATTGTGGACGAAGCCGAAATAGGTCGGCTCCTCGGCGAGGACGGCGGCGAAGGCTTCCACCGCCGCCTTGTCGGCGAGGTCGAGCGAGCGCGCTTCAACGCGGGCGTCCGGCTTCTCGGCCATGATCGCGGCGATCAGCGCCTGCGCCTCGGCTTCCGCCGTGCGGACGGTGAAGACGACCTCGCAGCCCGCCAGCGCCAGTGCGCGCACGATGGCCGCGCCGACGCCGCGCCCGCCGCCGGTGACGAGGACACGCTGGCTCACGCCGGCTCGCCCGTCAGGACCAGGCACACATTCTGCCCGCCAAAGCCGAAGGAGTTCGACATGACGCGCGTCACGGTGGCGTCGCGCGCCACATTCGGCACCACGTCGAGCGGGATGGCCGGGTCGGGCAGTTCGTAATTGATCGTCGGCGGGATGCGACCATTGGCGATGGTCATCAGCGAGATCACCGCCTCGATGGCGCCGGCGGCGGTGAGCGTGTGGCCGATCATCGACTTGTTGGACGAGATCGGGATGCCGGTCAGCCGCTCGCCAAACACCGCGCTCATGCCGGTGAATTCCATGCGGTCGTTTTCCGGCGTCGAGGTGCCGTGGGCGTTGATGTAGTCGATGGCATCAGGCTCGACGACCGCATCGGCCAGCGCCCGGCGCATGCAGCCGATGACCGGCTTGGCGTCCGGCGAGGAGCGGGTGCGGTGGAAGCTGTCCGCCATCTCGCCGACCCCCTCGACCACGCCGAGGATCTTGGCGCCGCGGGCGAGAGCGTGTTCGAGGCTCTCCAGCACCAGCGCGCCGGCGCCCTCGGCGATGATGAAGCCGTCGCGGTTCTTGGCGAAAGGACGCGAGGCCGCCTCGGGAACCTCGTTATTGGTCGACAGGGCCGAGAGCAGCGAGAAGCGGATCAGCGCTTCCGCCGTCACCGAACCGTCGGTGGCGATGGACAGCGCCGCGTCGCAGTCGCCGCGCCGGATCGCCTCGACGCCGAGCTGGATCGAGGTGTTGCCGGACGCGCAGGCGGTGGACAGCGAGATCGGCTGGCCGCGCGTGCCGAAGCGGTCCGCCAGATGGTCGGCGATGGAGCCGTAGAGGAAGCGCTCGTGCCAGGCGTCGTGGCCATTGGCCTCGGCGGCACGCAGCAGGTCGTCATAGGTCACAGCGGCGTTCGGTGCGGCTTCCTGCGCGAGGATACGGCGCTGCGGCCATTCCAGCTCGATGGGCGGCACGGCGCAGAACAGCGGGCCGGGAAAGCGACCCTTGCCGCCGATGCCCGATTCAGCAATCGCCTCGTCCGCAGCGAGCGTCGCCAGTTCCTCGGAGAGGTCCGGCGCGGTGCTCTTGCTCTTCGGCAGATAGTCCACCGTGCCGGCGATGGTGGTTCGCATGGCGTCGATCGGGAAGCGGGTGATGCGATGGATGCCGGACGTGCCGGAGGTCAGCTTCGCCCAGTTATCCGTCTTTCCCTGCCCGAGCGAGGTAACGAGCCCCATGCCGGTGACGACGACGATGGGCCGGCCGGCCTTGTCGGTATAGGAAGCCATGATCTGCTCCTCGGAAGCGCAACGCTTCCGTCGTTCGATTCAGTCCGCGCGCTCGACGAGCGCAACGCCTTCACCACGCCAATGCCCCACGCCGGTAACTATCGCACGCGATAGAGTTTCGGTGAAAGGCTTTTCGAGCGGCTCGCCTTCCAGGGGCGCAAACAGGCTTCCCTGCGAGACCGCGAGCGCGGCGATCGCCAGCGCCACCGGCATCTGTGCTTCGAGCCCATGGCCGACGCGATCGGTGATCGAGCGCACCGGCAGGCCGGAACGCGCCAGCACGGCCACTTCGGCGGCCGTCGGCTCGGGCGCGCCGGAGGCGGCCGACAGAATCGCCGTGCCCTCGGTGACGTCACCCCTGGCCTGATTGATCAAGGCCTCGATCACGGCCTCGACGGCGCCGGGCTCGTTGCGCTGGGCGCGCTCGGACCAGACGCCGGAGAGCTTGGCGATGGGCTTGGCGCCGCGCGCGGTCGCGTGCTCGGGCGATTCAAGGACGAGGAACGCGCCGGCCGAGCCGGTCGGCACGCCCCTGGGCTGCGCCAGCACCGGCGCCCAGGGGGCGTGCATGGCGAGGCGCTTGAGGGCAAAGAGCAGCAGCATGTCGCGCCGCTCGGCATTATAGGCGCCGCCGACCAAGGCAATCTCGCTGGTGCCGGCCGCGATGCGCGACCAGCCGATGCGGACCGCGTCGGTGCCCGAGCTTTCCTCGCCCATGAAGGTGCGCGAGGAGCCGGTGACGCCGTGCACGATGGAGATGTTGCCGGCGAGAAGATTGGAGAGCTGGGCCAGGAAAAGCGTCGGGCGCAGGTTCGACTGGAGCTGCTCGTTGAGGAAGATTTCGGGGTTCGGCTGGCTCTCGATCTCGGTCAGGATGGCGCCGTCGACCGACTGGTCGCGCTCGCCGCCGCCGGCTGCCACCACCATGTCGGTGGTGCCGAGAATGTCCTTGTTGCCCTTGATCCCGGCCGAATCCAGCGCGAGGCCGGCGGCATAGGTGCCGATGCGCTGCCACGGCTCCATCTGCCGCTGATCGCCCTTCTTGGGGATCTGCGCGTCGAAGCTTATCGGCGCGAGCGGGTGGACGACATAGGGAGCGAAGCCGGTTGCGTCGACGACCGGGGCGGTGCCTGAGGACAGCGCCTGCATATGGGCTTCCGGGCCTTCACCGAGCGAGGACACGAGCCCGATGCCGGTGATCCAGACGTCGCGACGATTAGACATGCGTGAGATTTCCTGCGCGTTCCACCGTGTCGATCACGGCGTCGCCCATCGGCATGCCGATGCGCTCGGCGGTGGAGAGCAGATAGCCGCGCAGTTCCGGGGCCGGGAAGGGCATGGTCTTGAGCGTGACGTCGGCATTGCAGACGAGCTTGCCCTCGACACGGCCCTCGGCCTTCAGCCGGGCATAGCCCGAGCCGTCATGTTCCAGGCGCGCGAAGACGTCGATCACCTGGCCCGGCACCACGAAGGTGCGCAGCTTGCCCTTGTCGACCGAGGCGAGAAACGCCATGCGGTCGTAATTGTGCAGCCGCAGCAGCAGCATGCCGCAGCTCTGCGCCATGATCTCGAACAGCAGCACGCCCGGCAGCAGCGGATGACCCGGGAAGTGGCCTTCAAAAATCGGGCTCTCGCACGGGACAGTGTTGGCGGTTCGCAAGGTGCGAGCTTCGAGATCGAGCTCGGTCACCTTGTCGATCATCTGGAAATATTCGAGGCGCATCACCTGTCCCGCTTGTACGACGTCCTTCCGCCGGATCAGGCGGACTTGGCAGCAATCAGCTCGTCGATGCGCGCGCAGAGATTTTTGAGGACGAAATACTGCTCGGTCGTCGCCTTGCCTTCGTTGACTTCCTGCGTCCAGCTTTCAAGCGGCAGCTTGATGCCGAACGCCTTGTCGATGGCGAAGGCGATGTCGAGGAAGTCCAGGCTGTCGATGCCGAGATCGTCGATCGCGTGGCTTTCCGGCGTGATGTTCTCGCGCGGGATGTCGCACGTCTCGGCAATGATGTTGGCAACGGTCTCGAACGTGGTCGACATGAAAGGCCTCTGGTCTCGGCAGCCGCGTCCGGCCACGGTTGAATGGGTTCGCCCGGCGCTCCCGCGTCGCAGGTCCCCGAATGGATGTCGGCCCGTATACCTAAGCGCGAACGGCGATTCAATGGCGGCGGCGCGGCAATCCTCGGCAGTGTGACATCCGTGCCGTCGCCATGGGCTGCGGCGGAGGCTGCCGCGGGGTGCATCGTCGTGGCCCCGCGGCCGATTTCGTCCTATCGTTGCGCCATCGGATATGCGGTCAGTTTCGGAGCAGGTGCCATGATCCCCTTTACTTCGGCCGTTTCATGGCTCGGGCGGGGGACGGCCCTGTCGGTGCTGGCGCTTTCGCTCATCGCACCGGCGGCAGCTCAGAGCGCGAAGCCCCCGGCTGCAAAGCCGACTGCAGCCGCCGCAGCCAATGCAGTTGCCGACGCCCTGCCGAAAACCTATGCGCCGCAAGAGCTTGTCGAGGCCGCGCGCCGGCTGCAGGCACTGCTGCAGCGTGAGCGTTCCCCGTTACCGAAGCCTGCAGCCCAGCTGCGCAAGGAGGCGGATACCGCGCTGGCTGCCGGCGACGCGCGCACCGCCGCCGGTCTTTATGGACGGTTGGCGCAGGCGAGCCCGGGCGATGCCGGGCTGTGGCAGCGCTTTTCCCGGGCGCTCTCGCGTATCAAGCCGAACGATAATGAAAGCGCCGATATCTTCCTGGAGCGTGCGCAGGCGGCCGCCTTCCTCGCCTACCGGGCGGCGACGACGCGCGTGCAGCAGGCCGAGGCGCTGTTCGCCATCGGCCATCTCTACGACCAGCGTTCGCTCTGGCGCCCGGCGCTCGACACGTTCGCCACGGCGCTCGGCTACGCCGATGTTCCCGAGCAGCGCGCCTTCTATAACAAGCTGCGCGAGGAGCGCGGCTTCCGCATCCTCGACTACAGCGTCGATTCGGATGCTTCCAACCCGCGTATCTGCGTGCAGTTCTCCGAGCCGCTGGTGAAGGGCGGCAAGGACTATTCCGCCTATGTGACGCTGAGCGGCCCCGCCGGGCCGATCGACAAGCCGGCGGTGACGGCGGAGGGGAGCCAGCTCTGCGTCGAAGGCGTGAAACATGGCGAGAGCTATGATGTGACGCTCCGCGAGGGCCTGCCGTCCTCCATCGCCGCCGAGCCGCTCCGCGCCAATGCCGCGCTCACCATCTATGTCCGCGACCGCAAGCCGGGCGTGCGCTTCACCGGGCGGAACTATGTGCTGCCCCGCACCGGGCCGCGCGGCATTCCCGTGGTCTCGCTCAACACCGCGCGCGTGGCCGTCGATCTCTACCGTATCGGCGACCGCAGCCTGATTCCCACCGCGCTCGACGGCGAGTTCCGCCGCGACCTCGGCGGCTATGACCTGCAGCAGCTGAAGGACGGCAAGGCGGAGCGGGTCTTTACCGGCGAGCTGGAGACGGCTTCGCCGCTGAACGAGGACGTGACCACCTCCTTCCCCGTGGACGAGGCGGTGAAGACGCTGGCGCCCGGCGTCTATGTGCTGGCGGCCCGTCCCGGCGGCGATGCCGCCAACCCCAATGACGAGTGGAGCTCCCGGGCGACGCAGTGGTTCGTAGTTTCCGATCTCGGACTCACCGCGCTGTCGGGCAGCAAGGGCCTCACTGTGCTGGTCCGTGCGCTGGGAACGGCGCAGCCGCTTGAAGGCGTCGAACTGCGCCTGCTCGCCAAATCCAACGACGTGCTCGCCACCGTCCGCACCGACGCCAGCGGCAGCGCCGCCTTCGATGCAGGGCTGATGCGCGGCACGGAAGGGTTTGCGCCGTCGGTGATCGTGGCGCAGGCGAAGGAGGGCGACTATGCCTTCCTCTCGCTGGACGATCAGGCTTTCGACCTCACCGACCGGGGCGTCGGCGGGCGGGCGGCGCCGGAACGCTTCGACGCCTTCGTCACCACCGAGCGCGGCGTCTACCGCTCCGGCGAGGAGGTGCATGTTACCGCGCTGTTGCGCAGCCCGCAGGTGGCGGCCGCCGTGGGCGTGCCGCTGACGGTGATGTTCAAGCGCCCCGACGGCGTCGAGGAGCGGCGCGTGCTGGTGGACGACCAAGGTGCAGGCGGGCGCACGCTGACCTATCCGCTGATGGGCGATGCCATGACCGGCACCTGGCGGGTCGAGGCCTATGTCGACCCGCGCGGCGCGCCGGTGGGGTCCACCACCTTCCTGCTGGAGGACTATGTCCCCGAGCGCCTCGCGCTCGATCTCTCAACCACCGCGACCTTCCTTGCCCCGAACGCGCCGGTGACGGTGGCGGCGGATGGGCGCTGGCTGTTCGGCCCGCCGGCGGCGGGGCTGGAGGTCGACGGTGAGATCGAGGTGCGCGTGGCCGACGCACGGCCGGGCCTGCCGGGCTGGCGCTTCGGCCACGTTGACGACGGTTTCACCCCCGTGCGCCAGCCCCTCGCCGATGCGCCGGTGACGGATGCGCAGGGCAAGGCGAGCCTGTCGGCCACGCTGCCCACCCTGCCGGCGACCGCCCGGCCGCTGGAGGCGGAGATTTTCGTCGCGCTGAACGAGGGTGGCGGGCGCGCGGTGCGTCGCTCGCTGGTGCTGCCGGTGCGCCCCGCCGGTGACGGCATCGGCGTCAAGCCGCTGTTCGACAAGGCAGGGCCGGGCGAGAACGCCACGGCCGGCTTCGAGGTGCAGGGCTTCGACGCCGCCGGCCAGCCGGCCGCACGCAAGGGCGCGCAATGGGCGCTCTACCGCATCGAGACGCGCTATCAATGGTATCGCCTCAACGGCAGTTGGGACTTCGAGCCGGTCGAATCCATCGCCAAGGTGGCCGACGGCGCGCTCGACCTCGCGGTCGGTGCCCCGTCGCGGCTCAGCGTGCCGGTAGGCTGGGGCCGCTACAGGCTGGAGGTGACGGACGGCACGCTGGCCACCACTGTGTCCTTCGATGCCGGCTGGGGCGGCGGGGCGACCGCCGATGCGCCGGACCGGCTGGAGGTCGGCCTCGACAAGGCGCAATACGCCGCAGGCGACACGCTGAAGGTGAACCTCACCAGCCGCATGGCCGGCTCGGCCACCGTGCTGGTCGTCGGCGACGGCGTGCTGGCGGCGAAGACGCTCGACGTGCCGGCCGGCGACACTTCGATCGATTTCACCGTCGCCCCGGAATGGGGACCGGGCGCCTATGCGCTGGCCTTCGTCCACCGTCCGCTCGACGTGGCGGCAAGCCGCAATCCCGGCCGCGCCATCGGACTTGCCTGGTTCGGTGTCGACCGTGCGCAGCGCGTGCTCGGCGTCACCCTGCAGGCGCCCGACCTTGCGCGGCCGGAGACGACGCTTTCCGTGCCGGTGCAGGTGACGGGCAGCGGGGAGGGGGAGGCCTATGTGACGCTCGCCCTCGTCGATGTCGGCATTCTCAATCTCACCGGCTTCAAGGCTCCCGACCCCGATGGCTTCTATCTCGGCCAGCGGGCGCTGGGGACTGAGGTGCGCGACTTCTACGGCCAGCTCATCGACGGCATGCTCGGCAGTCGCGGGCGGCTGCGCTCCGGTGGCGACGCCATGGGTGCCGGGCTGCAGGCCGAGCCGCCGACGCAGCCGCCGCTGGCGCTGTTCTCCGGGCTGGTGAAGCTCGATGCGCAGGGGCGCGGCACGATCGACTTCGCGCTGCCGCCCTTCGACGGCACCGGCCGGCTGATGGCGGTGGCGTGGTCCGGCGCGGCGGTGGGGCATGCGCAGGCCGATGTGACGATCCGCGATCCCGTCGTCATCACCGCCACCCTGCCGCGCTTCCTCGCCATGGGCGACCGCTCGACGCTCAACCTTGCCTTCGACAATGTGGATGGCGAGGCGGGCGATTACGCGCTCGAACTGGTGACGGACGGGCCGGTGAAAATGGCCAGCGCGCCGAAGACGGTGCCGCTCGCCGCGGGCGGGCGCCAGTCCTTTGCCGTGCAGATGGACGGCACCGGCATCGGCGCGGCGAAGGTCTCGGTGCGGCTGTCCGGCCCCGGCGGGCTCGCTATTGTCCGCGACTATGCGCTGAACGTGCGGCCGGCCTATCCTGCCATCTCCCGCCGCAGCGTCGAGACGCTGGCGCCGGGGGCGGCGCTGACGCTGAGCGCCGACCTTGTTGCCGACCTCGTGCCGGGGCGCGGCGGGGTGAGTGTCTCCGCCGGGCTGGACCCGGCCTTTGACGTGCCGGCGCTGATCGGCGCGCTCGACCGCTACCCCTTTGCCTGTTCCGAACAGCTCACCAGCCGGGCGCTGCCGCTGCTCTATCTCAGCGAGTTCGGCCCGCCCTCGCGTTTCCGGCTGACCAAGGACCCGGCCGAGACGATCCGCAACGCCATTGCCCGGCTGATCGCCCGGCAGGGCTCGGATGGCTCCTTCGGCCTGTGGGACGCGGGTGGCAACGATCTGTGGCTCGACGCCTATGTCAGCGACTTCCTCACCCGCGCCCGCGAGCGAGGCCACGCCGTGCCGGAACAGCCCTTCACCATGGCGCTTGACCGGCTGCGCAACGCGCTCGCCTATGCCAGCGAAGGCGCGACGGACGACGGCACCGCCTATGCCATCTATGTGCTGGCGCGCAATGGGCGGGCGCCGCTGGGCGACCTGCGCTACGTCGCGGATGCCAAGCTCGACGAGGTGAAGAGCGCCTTCGCGCGCGGCCAGCTCGCCGCCTCGCTCGCCATGCTCGGCGACAAGGGGCGGGCGGAGAAGGTGTTCGGCGCGGCGCTGGAGCTGCTTCCCGGCGCCGCCGAGACGGTGACATCCGGCCGGCCGGATTTCGGCTCAATGCTGCGCGACGCGGCGGGGGTGGCGACGCTCGCCGCCGAGGCCGGCTTCACCGGCACGGCGCGCACCGCCCGCCAGAGGGTGGCGGTGGCCTTCGTCGATACCGGCCCGACCTCGACGCAGGAGGATGCCTGGCTGCTGCTCGCGGCCCGTGCGCTGCGCGAGGGGCGCGGGATCGCGGTAGATGTCGACGGCACCGCCCATAGCGGCCTCTATGAGCGCACGCTGACGCTGCAGGAACTGGCGCGGCCGATCGTGCTGACCAATCGCGGCACCACCCCGCTCGACGTCGCCGTCTCCATCGACGGCCCGCCAGTGGCGCCCGAACCGGCGGCAGCGAACGGGTTTGCGCTTACCCGCAGCTACTTCACCCTTGCCGGCGTGCCGGCCGATCCGGCGAAGGTGGCGCAGAACCAGCGGCTCGTCGTGGTGCTGGAGGCGCAGGAGGATGAGGCGGCGCAGAGCCATGTGCTGCTGGTCGACCATCTCCCCGCGGGCTTCGAGATCGACAATCCATCGCTGGCGGTGGGTTCCGATGTTGGGGCGCTGGCGTGGCTCGGCGACACCACCCAGCCGGCGCATGCGGAATTCCGCGACGCCTTCTTCGCCGCCGCCTTTGACCGCACGCAGGGTTCGGAGGAGCCGGAGCTGCTGCGCGTCGCCTATATCGTGCGCGCCGTCTCGCCGGGCCGCTACGCGCATCCCCCGGCCATTGTCGAGGACATGTACCGCCCCGGCCGCTTCGCCCGCACCGGCGCGGGCCAGACCGAAGTAACAGGTCCTGTGCGGTGAAGCGCGCGGCGGGCATCGCCGTTCTCGGTGCGCTGCTGCTGGCGGGGGGCAGCACCGCGTGGCTCGCCGGCGTGTGCGCGGCGGCGCCCCTGCCGCCGACGCCCGCGCTTTCGGTGGAGGTGCGCGACCGCGAGGGGCGGCTGCTGCGCCCGTTCGCGCTCGCCGACGGTCGCTGGCGGCTCAAGGCAGAGACCCGCGACATCGACCGGCGCTTCCGCGACATGCTGGTCGCCTATGAGGACAAGCGCTTCTGGGAGCATGGCGGGGTCGACCCGCTCGCCTTGCTGCGGGCGGCGGGGCAGGTGCTGCTTCACGGGCGCATCGTTTCCGGCGGTTCCACCCTGACCATGCAGGTGGCGCGGCTGCTGGAGCCCCGCGAGGGAAGCGGTTTCGCGGCCAAGCTCGGCGCAAAGTTTTCCGAGATGCGCCGCGCCCTTGAGCTGGAAGCAAGGCTGAGCAAGAGCGAGATCCTCGCGCTCTACCTCACGCTGGCGCCCTATGGCGGCAACATCGAGGGCGTGCGGGCGGCAAGCCTCGCCTGGTTCGGCAAGGAGCCGCGTCGCCTCTCGCTGGCCGAGGCGGCGCTGCTGGTCGCCCTGCCGCAGGCCCCCGAAGCGCGCCGGCCGGACCGCCAGCCGGCGCGGGCGGCGCGGGCGCGCGACACGGTGCTCGCCCGGCTAAGCGAGGCGGGGCTGTTCGGCGCGGCGGAGGTGGAATTCGCCGGGCGCGCGCCGGTGCCCGCCGGCCGTCTCGCTCTGCCAATGTTCGCGGCCCACGCGGCAGAGAACGCACGGCGCCAGCAGCCGGCGGCGCAGGTGCATGAACTCGCCATCGACGCTTCGGCGCAGGCGCGGCTGGAGGCGCTGGCGGGCGAGCGGGTGCGCGAACTCGGCAAGGGTGTGTCGCTGGCGCTGGTGATGGTCGACAATGCCAGCGGCGAGGTGCTGGCGCGGGTGAGTGGCGCCGATCCGCTCGACACCGAGCGCGCCGGAGCGGTGGACCTGACGCGGGCCATCCGCTCGCCCGGCTCGACACTCAAGCCGTTCATCTACGGCCTCGCCTTTGAGGACGGCGTCGCCCATCCCGAAACGCTGATCGAGGACCGGCCGGCACGCTTCGGCGCCTACCGGCCGCGCAATTTCGACCGCGACTATCAGGGCACGGTATCGGTGAGGCAGGCGCTGCAATTGTCGCTGAACGTGCCGGCGGTGGTGCTGCTGCAGGCGGTGGGGCCGCAGCGGCTGGCCAGCCGGCTGGGGCAGTCCGGGTTCGCGCTGAAGCTGCCTCCGGGCGAGGTGCCGGGCCTTGCTGTCGGGCTGGGCGGTGTTGGCATGAGCCTCGACGCGCTGGCTGGCCTCTATGCCGGTATCGCCAATGGTGGAACGGCAAATGGCCTTCGCGACCGGCTGGATGACGCGGGCTCGGGCCCCGATGGTGCCCGGCAACTGATGAGCCCGGTGGCCGCCGCCTATCTCGGGCAATCGCTGGCCGGCACGCCGGCGCCGCGCAATGAGCGCGCCGGGCGCATCGCCTTCAAGACCGGTACGTCCTTCGGCTATCGCGATGCGTGGGCGGTGGGGTTCGACGGGCGCCGGACGGTGGCGGTGTGGGTGGGGCGGCCCGATGGCCAGCCCGTGCCCGGCATGATCGGGCGCGAGGCGGCGGCGCCGATCCTGTTCGAGGCTTTTGCCCGGCTGGTGAGCCGGCCAGCCCCGTTCGCTCCGGCGCCACGCGAGGCAGTGGACGTGAAGAACGCGCAATTGCCGCCGCCGCTTCGGCATTTCGGCCGGGCGCCAGGGCAGGGGAGTGGGGAAGAAGGGCCGAAGATCGCATTTCCGCCCGAGGGGGCGAGCCTTGAGCGCGAGGGCGACGAGCCGCTGGTGCTGAAGGTGAGCGGCGGGACCGGCAAGCTGACGGTGTTCGTCGATGGCGTGCCGGGCGGCCAGCCCGCCGGGGCCGCCACATGGTTTTGGCGGCCGGCGGGCGCGGGTTTCGTGCGTCTGACCGTCATGGACGCTGCTGGATCAACCGACAGCGTCACCTTGCGTATTCGCGGAGCGGCCGATCCGGACGGGGCCGCTCAGCCGGGACGTCTCAGCGGCCGTTGACAGCGGCCTGGGCGATGTCCTGGCGGGTCAGGCCACGCTTGGCGAGGGCGGCGTCCGAAAGACGGGCGAGAGCCTCGTAGCGCTGGGCAATGCGACGGCCTTCGCCAATGGCTTCAAAGAAGCTGGCGACGCCATCGACGGCGCGGGAGAAGAAGTCGGACGAGGTGGTGTGGTTCAGGGTCGTGGTGTTCATTTGAGCCTCCAGTATTCTGTATGCCACGGAATATAGAGGTTTCACCGCAGCGCAAAAGACGGAATGCTGCATGGCAGCACTGAGGTTCGCGCATGCCTGATTTTGCCCGTTAATCCGGCATTAAGGGCAAAGGTCGCGATAAATCAACCAAAATGGTTGAAAGAGGTTCGACCGTCCCGTTTCGACTGCCTTTTCATGTGCCTTTTGGCTGATGAGCCATGTCCAAAGTGACGGTCAGTCGTCGCGCGCTTGGAGGGGAGCGATGGCGGCGTGGATCGCCTGGCAATGCCGCACGAGGGCGCGCCAGCCGGAGACAGGCGAAGATCTTCAGCTCGTAGCCATTATTGTCGGCGGCGCTGAAAAGCGGGAAAGGAATAGAGAACGATCAAGACGGCCTCCCGCGGCGTGGCGCGGCTTGCGGGGCCCGCTCTGTCGCGACACGCCAGACCAACCGACGAACCCGCCCGCGTCCGCCGATCACGTGCGCTGGTCCCCGTGCGCCAGCCGCGCGTGCCAGCCTTTGCACGTTCCGTAGCCGCCGGTCGCGTGTTCGTCGAATCGGCGTCGCGATGGGGCCGCCTTCATGCGGCTGGCGGATAGGGCGCCGCCCGGCGGAAGGCGCATCGAGGCCGAGTGGCGCCCCGCCGGCCGACCGCAAGACGAGCGTTTCCAGTCCTTCAGCGGGGTGGTCGTGGAAACTGCACGCGAGGGGGTAGACCGAACCGGCAGGAGCGTTTATAGAGCGCGCCACTGCCGCTGCCCCCGCGCCCCGACACACAGTGTCGCCGCGGAAGGCCCCGGAAGCGCCGCTCGCGGCGCGACGGTGGGGGATAGTTTAACGGTAGAACTGCGGACTCTGACTCCGTTAGTCCTGGTTCGAATCCAGGTCCCCCAGCCACCCCAGATAAGTCTTTGAATCCAAAGATCTATTTTGCGGTTGCGCGCCAAGATGAACCCACGAATACCTCAATCGTAAAGCCGGCACAGGGCTGCGCGCGGCCATGGGCAACTGGCGGCGAGGCCGCAGGCCATCCGGCAGAGGGCTGGCATCCGCTGGCACGACCATGCCCCCGGCTCCCATCCCAGCCCCACACCGAAGTCACCCTCCCGGATCGCCAGGCGTTACCCGGGCGATCCGCGCTGCCGATCCGCTGATCCCAACCGCCGTTCAGTTCGCGGTGTCGTCGGGGTGCCCGGATTTCGACGGGCGGCGGGGGAATATCCGGTACACGGTGGCCGGGGAGACGCCGAGCGCCCGCGCTACCTCCGGAACGGCATTGCCGTTCGCCAGCAACCGATGGGCCTTGGCGATATCCTTGTTGGAGAGCGATTGCGGCCGGCCTCGCCGCCGCGGGCCGGTGGACGAGGCCGCAGGCGCCGGGCCGGGCTCGGTCAACTGGACCAGCGCGCGGCAGGCGAAGGCCAGCGCTTCGCCCGAGGGAATCATCATGTCCATCGGCATGCCGCCCAGCCGGATCGTCACGCCCTTCTGGCTGAGGGACGCCACGATGCGGACGACCGCTTCGACATCGGCACCGAGATGGCCGAGCGCCGGTACCGTCAGCACATCGCCGAGGCGCGAAAAATCCAGCGCCGCCCGCAGGCCGGGCCGGTCGACCCGCCGATCGTCGTCAATATCGGTAAAGACATGCTCGCAACCGAGCGCCCGCAGCGCCGCGGCCTCGGGTGGTTCCGGCTCGGCCCGCGCGGGCGCGCCGCCATTGGAAGCCAGCAGATCGCCCGCCGGGAGAAAGGTGGGACCGGACACGGCGCTGCCGTTCGTCCGGCCATCGGATTCGACGAGACAATAACCAATGAGCATATTTCCCCGCAGGCCGGGCACCCCCCGCAAAAAGGATGTTCGATCAGAACCGCTCCAACCGCCTCCGGCCTTCCCCTTATTAGTAGCAAAAATAGCACACGCTGTGAGAACCGCCATGGCGTTGAGCTTCAAATCTACGGAGGTAACATTCTGGCGATAATTCTGAGAAATCCGTTGTGCCAAAAACGCAATTAATAAAACATTGAAAATCCACGTATCTTCATTGCATGCCCCTCTTTCGGCGTTTGCATATGTTTTTTTGGAGGCATTTTAGCAACTTTGCTGCGGCACCCGGGTGGTCTTGCGACCCCTGATCCGCCCGGACTAGGGTGCCGTCGAATCGAAGAGTCGGGGCATGCGGGTGCCGGCGGATTCGAAAGAGCGGCGCAGGTCCGCTCGGTGAATTGTAGGGATCGGGGGCATTTGATGTCTAAGAAGTTTGCCAACGCGCGCCGGGGTGCCGGCAAGGCGAAGATCGTTATCAGGCGGAAAGCCAAAGCGCCGGCCCCCGTGGCCGTCGATCACAGCAAGGTCGCCCTGTTCGGGTCGGTGTCATCCCTTGCGCTGGGCGTCTTCGTCGCCACGCTTGCGGTGTCGGCCCTTCCCCAGCAGGCGGGTGCAACGGACTGCTTTGGCAACGGCACGACCAATATCTTCTGCGACACGAGTGGCCCCGGCGGTTGGGGTACCAACATCGAGGGTACCGGCGGCGCGGACTCGATCAACGTGGTCGGCGGATCGTACGGCTACGACGCCCTGTACAACCCGACGCCGATCGTACTCGAGGGCCTGGGTGGCAACGACGTCATCAACATCGGCGCGGACAACGTGTCGCCCAACGTTGGCAACGTCCAGTTCAACGGTTCGGTGGACGGTGGCTCGGGCGACGACACGATCACGATCGGCAGCTCCAACAGCTCGACCTCTTACTGGGTGGCAATCCAGGAAAATGTGAGCGGTGGCCGCGGCGATGATACGATCAACCTGAACGCCATTTACGGTGACACGGAAGTCACCGGCTATGTGGACGGCGGCCGGGGCGATGACAGCATTGTCGGCACTGCCTCGGGTAGCGGCAATGTCCTGACCTTCGGCGACGACATTCGTGGTGGGACCGGCGACGATTACATCCGCCTCTCCGCTACCGATGATGGAGCAGTCAGCTTTACGGATATCGAGGGCAACGGCGGCTTCCCGAGCTGGTTCTCGAGCGATGACGACACGATCATCCTCACCGCGACCGATGGCGGCGACATCTCCGGCGACGACATCCGCAGCGGCCAGGGCGACGATTTCATCGGCCTGTTCGCCACGAGCCGTGGCGACATCACGGTTGACGACATCGACGGCGGGTCGGGAGACGATGCGATCGTCCTCGGAGCCTTCGGCTTCCGCAGCGACGTGCGGGCCGACGACGTCGACGGCGGCTCCGGCGACGACTTCATCGCCGTGGTCAGCGGCTTCGGCGGCGAGACCCGCGTGGACGACATCGACGGCGGCCGTGGCGACGACGCCATTCTGGTCGGCAACCTGTTCGGCGGCTACACGCGCGCCGACGACATCGACGGCGGTTCGGGCGACGATTTCATCGGCGTGGTCAGCCTTGTCGGTGGAATGACCCGTGTTGACGACGTCGACGGCGGCTCCGGCGACGACGCCATCGTGCTGGCGGCGATCGGTCCCGGCTCGGATGTGCGCGCCGACGACATCGACGGCGGCTGGGGCAATGACTTCATCCTCGTCGGCAACGCGCTGGGCGGCGAAACGCGCGTCGACGACATCGACGGCGGCGCCGGGAATGACTTCATCGGCGTGGTCAGCGTTCTCGGCGGCGAGACCCGCGTCGACGACATCGACGGCGGCTGGGGGAACGACGCCATTGTGCTGGCGGCGATCGGGCCCGGCGCGGATGTGCGTGCGGACGACATCGACGGTGGCCGGGGCAACGACCTCATCCTCGTCGGCAATGCGCTGGGCGGCGAAACCCGCGTCGACGATATCGACGGGGGCGACGGCAACGACTTCATCGGCGTGTTCAGCCTCTTCGGTGGCGAGACCCGCGTCGATGACATTGAAGGCGGCGACGGCAATGACCTCATCGTCCTCGGTGCGGCGTTCGGCGGCGATGTCCGTGCGGACGACGTCAGCGGCAATGACGGCAACGACCTGATCGTCCTCGGCGCGGCGTTCGGCGGCGATGTGCGCGCGGACGACATTTCGGGCGGTTCGGGTGACGACGCGATCGTTCTCGCGGCGGCTGGTCGCTGGAGCGACGTGAGCGTCGACGACGTCTCCGGCGGTTCCGGCGACGACTTCATCGGCGTGTTCGCGACCGAAGGCGGCGAAGTGCGCTTCGACGACATTTCGGGCGATGGCAGCTGGTTCTCCAGCGGCGATGACGTGATCGTCCTTGCGGCGTCGGAAGGCGGCGAAATCCGTGGCGACGACATTGACGGCGACGGTGGCGACGACTTCATCGGCCTGTTCGCCTCCGAAGGTGGCGACGTCCGCGTCGACGACATTTCGGGCGGCTTCGGCGACGACACGATCATCCTTGCGGCCACCGACCGTCGCAGTGATGTGAGCGCCGACGACATCTCGGGCGGCTTCGGTGATGACTTCATCGGCCTCTTCGCTTCCGAGGGCGGCGAAGTGCGCTACGGCGCCAACACCATCTCCGGCGGTTTTGGCGATGACGTCATCGGCCTGCTGGCGACGCGGGGCGGCGAGATCACCGGCGGCGACATCGACGGCGGCTTCGGCGAGGACGAGATCACGCTGACCGCCACCCGTGGCGGCGAGATCCGTGTCGACGACATCTCCGGTGGCGATGGCGACGACACGATCGCCCTGAACGCGAACCGTGGCGGCGAAATCCGCTTCGACGACATCTCGGGCGACGGCAGCTGGTTCACCAGCGGCGACGACCGGATCGTCCTTGCGGCGTCGGAAGGCGGCGAAATCCGCGGCGAAGATATCGACGGCGGCCGTGGCGACGACTTCATCGGCCTGTTCGCCTCCGAAGGTGGCGACATAAGTGTCGAAGACATCGACGGCGGCTTCGGCGACGACACCATCCTCCTTTCGGCGACCGACCGTCGCAGCGACGTCCGTGCCGACGACATCTCCGGCGGCTTCGGTGAGGACTTCATCGGCCTCTTCGCTTCCGAGGGCGGCGAAGTGCGCGTCGAGGATATTTCGGGTGGCTTTGGCGACGACGAAATCGCCCTGCGGGCGACGCGTGGTGGCGAGATCCGCGGCGAGGACATCGACGGAGGCTTCGGTGAGGACGAGATCACGCTGACCGCCACCCGTGGCGGCGAGGTCCGTGTCGACGACATCTCCGGTGGCGATGGCGACGACGAGATTCGCCTGTCGGCGTCGAGGGGCGGCGAAATCCGCTTCGACGACATCTCCGGCGACGGCAGCTGGTTCACCAGCGGCGATGACGTGATCGTCTTGACGGCGTCGGAAGGCGGCGAGATCCGCGGCGACGATATCGACGGCGGCCGTGGCGACGACTTCATCGGCCTGTTCGCCTCCGAAGGTGGCGACGTTCGCGTCGACGACATTTCGGGCGGCTTCGGCGACGACACGATCCTCCTTGCGGCCACCGACCGTCGCAGCGATGTGAGCGCCGACGACATTTCGGGCGGCTTCGGTGATGACTTCATCGGCCTCTTTGCTTCCGAGGGCGGCGAAGTGCGCTACGGCGCCAACACCATCTCCGGCGGCTTTGGCGATGACGTCATCGGCCTGCTGGCGACGCGGGGTGGCGAGATCACCGGCGGCGACATCGACGGCGGCTTCGGCGAAGACACGATCGGCCTGGTCGCCACCCGTGGCGGCGAAATCCGCGTCGACGACATCTCCGGTGGCGATGGCGACGACACGATCGCCCTGATCGCGAACCGTGGCGGCGAAATCCGCTTCGACGACATCTCGGGTGACGGTAGCTGGTTCACCAGCGGCGACGACCGGATCGTCCTGGCGGCGTCGGAAGGCGGCGAGATCCGCGGCGAAGATATCGACGGCGACCGTGGCGATGACTTCATCGGCCTGATTGCCTCCGAAGGTGGCGACATAAGTGTCGAAGACATCGACGGCGGCTTCGGCGACGACGCGATCATCCTTGCGGCAACCGATCGCCGTAGCGACGTCAGCGCCGACGACATCTCGGGCGGCTTCGGCGACGACTTCATCGGCCTCTTCGCTTCCGAGCGGGGCGAAGTGCGTTTCGACAGCATCTCCGGCGGCTTTGGCGATGACGTCATCGGCCTGCTGGCGACGCGGGGCGGCGAGATCACCGGCGGCGACATCTCCGGCAGCTTCGGCGACGACGCAATCGGCCTGATTGCTACCCGTGGCGGCGAAATCCGCGTCGACGACATCTCCGGCGGCGATGGCGACGACACGATTGCCCTGATCGCCAACCGTGGCGGCGAAATCCGCTTCGACGACATCTCGGGTGACGGTAGCTGGTTCACCAGCGGCGACGACGCGATCATCCTGGCGGCATCGGAAGGCGGCGAAATCCGCGGCGAAGATATCGACGGCGACCGTGGCGACGACTTCATCGGCCTGATTGCCTCCGAAGGTGGCGATATCCGTGTCGAAGACATCGACGGCGGGTCAGGTGAAGACACGATCATCCTTGCGGCGATCGACCGTCGCAGCGACATCCGTGCCGAAGACGTCGACGGCGGCTCCGGCGATGACCGGATCGTCCTCTTCGCCGATGGCGGCGAGATCGCGATTGACGATATCGATGGCGGCTCGGGCGATGACACCATCGTCGTCGCCGCTACCGATGCGCGGCGGACCGATATCTCCCTCGACAACATCCGCGGCGGCAGCGGCGATGATCTGGTCGTGCTGTCGGGCCTCGACAACATGAACTCGAACTTCTCCATCGACGGCGAAATCGATGGCGGCCGCGGCTTCGATACGCTGGTGGTCACCAATGAGAGCGCACTTGAACTCGATGACGTCGAGCGTTTCCAGGAACTGATCGTCAACGACGGGTCTTATCTCGACCTCACCCAGCGCTGGGTGAACTTCAACGGCAACAGCGGCAAGGACGGTTTCGTCGGGGTCGACTCGACCTCCTACCTCCGCCTCTCGAACACCGACGCCGATCTCGACACCGGAACCTTCGTGCTTGAAGGCTCTGGGGGCGAGGATGGCTATCGGTCGATCTACACGGGCGTCGCCGCTGGCAATCTGTCCGCCACGGGCGGCGTGCTCGATGTGGCCGGTGACTCGGTCAATGGCGTGCACGACACCCGGATCGAGCTCTACGACACCGAGGGCAGCGAGCCGGACGAGTTTCTGCCCGACGCGACCTTCATCAACCAGGGCACCATCGCCCTGCACAATGGCATCGACGACATTGCCGGCGACCGTCTGACGATCAATGGCGACTATATCGGTGGTGGCAACCTGCTGATCGATACCTACCTCTATGACTCCGCGAGCGTGAGCGACGTTCTGGTCATCAATGGAAATGTCGCGGCCGAAAACACGACCACGGTCTACGTCAACAACACCAATCCGGGTCAGGGTCTCTACACCGGCACCACGCTCGGCTCGGGCATCAAGGTGGTCGACGTGTCCGAGGGCAGCGAATCGCCCGACGACGCCTTCCAGCTCGCGCGCAACACCATCAGTGGCGAGCGCGAAGTGATGGGCGGTGCCTTCTCGTACCGCCTGTTCCAGGACGCTTCCGACGGCGGTCTCGCCGATGGCGGCAGCGGCGGCGACTGGTACCTGCGCGCGGGCTATACCGCCCAGGCGACCGGCTATGCGACGGCGCCTTCCGCCATGCAGCGCCACTTCTATGCCGGCCTCGACACGCTGCATAAGCGGCTTGGTGAGATCCGCCAGCAGGATCAGCTTGAGGGCCGCAACGCCGATATGGCGCAGTCCGTCGAGAAGGCCCCGACCTATCAGCCGGTGCCGGCACCTCGGTTCCAGATGTGGGGCCGCGGCGGCGGCTCTGACCTGAGCTATGATGTCAGCAACGGGTGGGACTTCTCGCAGCAGACCTGGGGCCTGCAGGCCGGCGGCGACTATACGTTCGACTATAATGACTGGCGCATCAGCGCCGGCGCCTTCGGCGGCTATGGCTGGTCGGATGTCGACGTGGATGGCAACTGGTCGTCCTGGGGTGGAAACTCCAGCATGGAGATCAATGGCTGGAATGCGGGTGTCTACGCCACGATCCGTCAGGTCGGCCTGGTGGCGGGCGCCGGCTTCTACACCGACATCGTCGGCAAGGTGGACGTGCTCGATCTCGACATAGCTTCCAGCAGCACGGTCACGGCGAAGACCGACGCGACAGTCTGGGGTGGCTCGCTCGAGATGGGCTATGGCTTCGAACTGTCGAACGGGTGGGTGCTCCAGCCGCAGGCCCAACTCGCCTATGTCAGCGCGAACCAGGACTCCTACTACGACTCGATCGGAACCTACATCTCGCCCGGTGACGCCGAATCGCTGATCGGCCGCCTCGGCCTGCAGGTCCAGTCGACCTTCGTGATGTCGACCGGCCAGACGATTACGCCCCACGCGATCTTCAACATCAACTCCGAGTTCCTCGGAGACAACAAGACCAACGTTGCGGGCACCGTGCTCACCAGCGACATCAACGGCACCTGGTACAATGCGGGCATTGGCTTCACGGCCGACCTCAATGGCAGTATCGCGCTGTTCGGTACCGGCGAATACAACTTCGGCGATGTCGAGGGTTGGGCTGGCCAGGGTGGCATCAAGTACCGCTGGTAAGCTTCAGTGGACGGCACGCGGCCCCGGTCGCGTGCTGACAGGATGACGCCTGCAAAATAAGAATGGGCCGACCCTCGTGGTCGGCCTATTGCTTTTTTGAGAGGGCATTCGCGGCCGCGCGGCCAGGGGCATCTTTCCGCCCGGGACGCGGGGCGCCAGGCGCGGATGAGCCGATCGGCACGGCGATCGCGATCTCGCTCGACGCCCCTCGCCATGTGCGCCGCGCAGTGGCACAAACAGAACAATGATTCTCGCCCCGTGGCGCCTGTCGACAACGCAGACCAGCGGTCGACAGCCCGGGACATTCGCCGGAGGACATCATGCACACATTCGCCAATCGGGCTGCCGCACTGCTGCTGGCGCCCTGCCTTCTGGCCGGCATTCCCGCCGCCCTAGCGCAGACGGCGCCGGCCGAAAGCAAGGCCCCGGTCCGTACCGAAACCACCACTTATGACAACTGGATCGTGACCTGCCGCGCCGGTGTCGAGAAGGGCGCCAAGAAAACCTGCGTCGCCACGATGAAGGTGACGGAGGCCAAGTCCAAGAAGAACGTGCTGCTCTGGCAGGTCGGCCAGGACAAGGCGGGCGTGCCCACCTACCTGATCCGTACCCCGCTCGGCGTGCGGCTGAAGGATGGCGTGCAGATCATCATCGGCAAGGGCAAGCCGCGCAAGATCGACTTCGCCTCGTGCAGCCGCGGCGGCTGCGAAGCCATCGGGCCGTTCGAGGATGCCTTCGGCAAGGAATTGCTGACCGCCAAGGAAGTGGTGGCGAGCTTCGTCCTCGCCAATGGCCAGACCGTGAATGTCACCCTGCCGATCACGGGCATCGCACAGGCGCTGCCGGCGCTGAAGGGGTAACCAGCCGCTTGCCGCGCTGACGTGCCCCGCCGTAACGCCCTCGGCGTGCGGCGTGCGGCGTGCGGCGTGCGGCGGGCGATCCGCCGCCGGCGCGGCAGCGAATCGGCTCGGTCTGCTGGCGCACAGCAAGAGATCGGCACCTGTGACGCATGCAGGGCAGGGGCGCCGCGCCTTGCCCTGCGCGTCTTTGCGCTGCGCCAAGCCCCGCTTCCCGCGCCGGGCTGCCATGAAGTCGATTGCGCCAGCGCTCGCGAATGTTACATTTCAACCGAGATGTTGAACAATGCGAGCCTGAGCCGCCTTTCGGGATGGCCGGGACGACGGCTTCGGCCGGGGAAACTGAAATGGTCGACGAGACCCAGATGTGGGCCGGGGAGCGGGTGACGGAAACGTCGGCCGGCGACGGGCGGCCCGTTGCGCGCGAGCGCCATCGCCAGGGTGGTGGACCGTCCTTTGGCGGCTCGCCGGCCGGCGCGGCGGGGCGCGACCCGCGGTCGAATACGCGGCCGCGCAACAATGATCCCTGTTATGCCGCGCTGGACCTGGGTACCAATAATTGCCGCCTTCTCGTGGCCCGCCCCACCGGCAGCGGCTTTCGCGTTGTCGATGCCTTCTCGCGCATCGTTCGGCTGGGCGAGGGGCTGATCGGCTCCGGCCGGCTGGGCGAGGCGGCGATGGACCGCGCGGTCGAGGCGCTGAAGGTCTGTGCCTCCAAGATCGGTTCCCGCCACATCGTCGACCGCCGGCTGATCGCCACCGAAGCGTGCCGAACGGCGGTGAATGGCGCGGAGTTCATCAGCCGGGTCGCGCGCGAGACCGGGCTCGAACTTGAGATCGTCGACAGGGAGACCGAGGCACGGCTGGCGGCTTCCGGCTGCACGCCGCTGGTCGATCCCACCTCTGACGGGGCCGTGTTGTTCGATATTGGCGGCGGCTCAACCGAAGTGGTCTGGCTCGACCGGCTGGAGACGCGCGACGGCGGCCCGCCGGCGGCGGTGATCCGCGCCTGGGTCTCGGTCCCGCTCGGCGTGGTGACGGTGGCCGAGCGCCATGGCGGCGTGAAGGTGACGCGCGACGATTTCGAGGCCATGGTCAACGAGTTCACCCCCCACCTCGCTGGCTTCGTGACGGCGGTAGGGCCGCATAATTGCGGCCGGCTGCATCTTCTCGGCACGTCGGGCACGGTGACGACGATTGCCGGTGTGCATCTCGACCTGCCGCGCTATGACCGCTCGCAGGTTGATGGTACCTGGCTCGGTGCCGAACAGGTACGGGTGGTGGTCGACCGGCTGCTGGCCATGCCCTTCGCCGAGCGCGCCGCCAATCCCTGCATCGGGGTGGAGCGCGCGGATCTGGTGCTGGCCGGCTGTGCGATATTGGAATCGGTGCGCCGGGCTTTTCCGTGCGACCGTCTGCGCGTCGCCGATCGCGGCCTGCGGGAAGGAATTTTGGTGGAATTGATGCGTGCCGATGGTGTGTGGCGTCAGAGGGCTGGAGCCCCGGCGTGATCGACAAGCCCCAGCCCGGCAAGGGCGGCGAGTCACGGCCGCTCAAAGTGCGGCTCAAAAAGGCCCGCTCGCTCAGTTCCTCCTCGCAGAAATGGCTCCAGCGCCAGCTCAACGATCCCTATGTCGCGCGCGCCAAGCGTGAGGGCTGGCGCTCGCGTGCCGCCTTCAAGCTGATCGAGATCGACGAGAAGGTGAAGATCCTCAGGCCCGGCCTGCGCGTGGTCGACCTTGGCGCCGCCCCCGGCGGGTGGAGCCAGGTGGCGGCCTTGAAGCTGAAGCTGGACGAAGGACACGGCAAGATCATCGCCATCGACCTTCTGGAGATCGACCCCATTGCCGGCGTCGACTTCGCCCAGATGGACTTCCTCACCGACGAGGCGCCGGCGCGGCTGAAGGAGATGATCGGCGGCGACGCCGACCTTGTCATGTCGGATATGGCCGCCAACACCACCGGGCACCGGGCGACCGATCATCTGCGTATCGTCGGGCTGGTGGAGCTGGCGATCGATTTCGCCCGGCAGGTGCTGGCCCCCGGCGGGGCGTTCATCGCCAAGGTATTTCAGGGCGGCACGGAAAGCACGCTATTGGCTGAGCTGAAGCGCGATTTCACAACCGTGCGCCACATCAAGCCGCAGGCCAGCCGGGCGGATTCTTCGGAGCTCTATGTGGTGGCGACGGGGTTCCGCGGACGGCAAGCTTCCGTCGTCGATCCGGCGTCCGTGGCCGATTAGGCCGCGCTGCCGAACTCCCCGGGGGTCTCCGGCGGCACGGCCGGCTTCACCCTGCCACGGGCGAGTTCGGCGCCGGCATCGGCCGGCAGGCGCAGGAAGAAGAACACCGAACAGACCGCGATTGTCGCCACGACGAGGAAGGCGACGCTGAAATCGCCCAGTGCGATGGTGCCGTCGCCGCGCCAGCCGCGCATGCCGTCGAGCACCAGTGCCGCCACGGCGACGCCGGTGGAGATCGACACTTGCTGCGCCACGCTGGCGAAGCTGGTCGCCCGGCTCATCTGCTCGCTGGAGACATCGGCGTAGGAAAGCGCGTTGGTGCTGGTGAACTGCAGCGAGCGGAAAAAGCCGCCGAGCACCAGCGCGCCGATCAGCACGAGATACGGCATGTCCGGCCGGAACAGCGCGCCCACCGCGATGAACACCGAAGCGATGACGCAGTTCACCACCAGAACCCGCCGGAAGCCGAAGGCGCGCAGGATGGGGGCGGCGGTGAACTTCATCGTCATCGCCCCCACCGCCGAGGCGAAGGTGATCATACCGGAGGCGAAGGGGCTCAGGCCGAAGCCGAGCTGCAGCAGCAGCGGCAGCAGGAAGGGCAGGGCGCCGATGCCGATGCGGAACAGCGAGGCGCCCACCACCCCGGCGAAGAAGGTGGGGATCTTCAGCAAGGCCAGGTCGAGGATGGGTTTGATCGTCCGCCGCGCGTGGCGGACGTAGAACCCCATCGCCACCGCGCCGACGCCGATGATGGCAAAGGCGAACCTTGCATCGACCGCATGCTGGCCGAGCAGCGCGAAGCCGAAGACGAGGCCGGCGAGGCCAAGGCCCGACAGGATCATGCCCCTGATGTCGAAGGGCGGCACGTTCGGTTCGCGAATATCGGGAATGAAGCGGCTGACCAGCACGAAGCCGAGCAGCCCGATCGGCAGGTTGAGGAAGAAGATGTAGCGCCAGTCGAAATAGGTGGTGATGAAGCCGCCGAGCGGCGGGCCGATCACCGGCCCCAGCAGCGCGGGAATGGTGAGCCAGGCCAGCGCCGAGACGAGTTCCTCCTTCGGCACGGTGCGCAGAATGACGAGGCGCCCGACCGGCACCATCATCGCCCCGCCCATGCCCTGCAGGATGCGGTAGGCGACGAAGTCCGGCAGCGCCTGCGCAAGGCCACAGAGCAGCGAGCCGGCCGTGAAGACAACGATGGCGGCCCGGAACACGGTGCGCGAACCGAATCGGTCCGCGAACCAGCCGCTGGCCGGGATGAACACGGCGAGGCTCAGAAGGTAGGAGGTCAGCGCCAGCTTCAGCGCGATCGGGTCTTCCTGCAGGTCGGCGGCGATGGCCGGCAGCGAGGTGGCGATCACGGTCGAATCGAGCTGCTCCATGAACAGCGCGCAGGCGACGATGAGCGGGACGAGACGTTCGGAGCGCACGGGCCGGTCCGGATTTGCAGGCGGGGGGTGAGACGGGCGGGTTTCCGGCTATAACGCCGGCACGGCCATCGGGCGATCGATATCGCACGCACAAATCTGTCATCACGGGTGGGTTACGCAGGGGCCGTCCGGCGCGTAGCGGCATTGCGCCAGGCACAGAGATAGATGCCTAGGAAAGCGTGACGGGCCATGGTATGAGCCCTCGCCAACTCGAAGCGAGCGGGCACTGTCTGCTAGGCCGGCCCGCTTCGTCCATCCATTCATCGGGCGGGTCTGGAGCCATGCTCCCCTTGCCCCCAATCGGGAGTTGGCGATGTCGGTCTATGACGGCCTCGCGCGGGAAGCGCTTACCTTCGACGACGTGCTGCTGAAGCCCGGCCTGTCCGATGTCATGCCGGGTGAAGTCGATATCCGCTCGCGGGTGACGCGCACGATCTCGCTCAATATTCCCATCCTGTCCTCGGCCATGGATACGGTCACGGAATGGCGCCTCGCCATCGCCATGGCGCAGGCCGGCGGCCTTGGCGTCATCCACCGCAACCTCGATCCCGAGGTGCAGGCCGAGCATGTGCGCCTCGTCAAGAAATTCGAGAGCGGCATGGTGGTGAACCCCGTCACCATCCATCCCGACCAGCCGCTCGCCGACGCGCTGGCGCTGATGAAGCACCACGGCATATCGGGCATTCCGGTGGTCGAGCGCGGCCCGAACGGGCGTGCCGGCAAGCTCGCCGGCATCCTGACCAATCGCGACGTACGCTTCGCCACCAACCCGGCCCAGCCGATCTCCGAGCTGATGACCAAGGAGCGGCTGATCACCGTGCGCGAGGGCGTCGATCAGGCCGAGGCCAAGCGGCTTCTGCACACGCACCGCATCGAGAAGCTGCTGGTGGTGGACGATGAAGGCCGCTGCGTCGGCCTCATCACCGTCAAGGACATGGAAAAGGCCGTCACCAACCCCAACGCCGCCAAGGACGAGCAGGGCCGCCTGCGCGTCGCCGCTGCGACCTCGGTGGGCGATGACGGTTTCCGCCGCGCCGAGTTGCTGATCGATGCCGGCGTCGACCTGCTTGTCGTCGATACCGCGCACGGTCATTCGCGCAAGGTGCTGGACCAGGTCAGCCGTATCAAGACGCTGTCCAACAGCGTTCAGATCCTCGCCGGCAACGTCGCGACCGCCGAGGGCACGCAGGCGCTGATCGACGCCGGCGCGGACGCCATCAAGGTCGGCATCGGCCCGGGCTCGATCTGCACCACCCGCATCGTCGCCGGCGTCGGCGTGCCGCAGCTCACCGCCATTCTCGACGCGGTGGAGACGGCGCGGCGGAGCGACGTGCCTGTCATCGCCGATGGGGGCATCAAGTTCTCCGGCGATCTCGCCAAGGCGCTGGCGGCCGGCGCCGAGTGCGCCATGATCGGCTCGCTGCTGGCCGGCACGGACGAGAGCCCGGGCGAGGTCTACCTCTATCAGGGCCGTTCCTATAAGTCGTATCGCGGCATGGGCTCGGTGGGTGCCATGGCGCGCGGCTCGGCCGACCGCTATTTCCAGGCCGAGGTGAAGGACACGCTCAAGCTCGTGCCGGAAGGCATTGAGGGGCAGGTGGCCTATAAGGGGCCGGTCGGCGGCGTGCTGCACCAGTTGGCCGGGGGGCTGCGTGCCGCAATGGGCTATGTCGGCGGCGCCACGCTGCAGGATTTCCGCGAGAAGGCACAGTTCGTGCGTATCTCCGGCGCCTCCCTGCGCGAGAGCCATGTCCACGACGTGACCATTACCCGCGAGAGCCCGAACTACCCGGGCGCTGTCTGAGCGGGGGCTGCGCCGCGATGAACCGATGAGGGAGGGCTGATCCATGTATGTCACTGCCGCTCTGCTGCCCGTGTTCGTGCAGGTCGCCCTCACTTTCGTCGTGCTGTTCCGGCTTGGAGCGGTGCGGCTGGCAGCGATACGCGCGGGCGGTCTCGTCCGCGACGAAGTGGTTCTCGACGACAGGGGCTGGCCACCCAAGGTGCGGCAGGTCAGCAACTGCTTTCGCAACCAGTTTGAACTGCCGGTGCTGTTCTATGTGCTGGTCATTCTGGCGCTGATGACGCGCCAGACGAGCGACTTCTTCCATGTGCTGGCGTGGCTGTTCGTGCTCAGCCGCGTCGTCCACGCCTTTGTGTACGCGACCAGCAACCATGTGGGCTGGCGCTTCGGCGCCTTCGCCTTCGGCGCGCTCGTGCTGCTGGCGATGTGGGTGCTTTACGCGCTGGCGATCCTGCTGGCGCCGGCCCTGCCGTGACGCCCTTGTTGAAATTGGAGTTGAGATGACACCGGCTGCCCGGCTTTCCGCCGCTATCGAGGTAATCGGCACCCTCCTCGCCGAACGCCGCCCGGCTGCCGACGTTTTGAAGGATTGGGGCCGTAGCCACCGCTTCGCCGGGTCGGGCGACCGTGCGGCGCTGGCCTCGCTGGTCTATGACGCCCTGCGCCGGCGCGCCTCCGCCGCCTGGATCATGGGTGAGGAAAGCCCGCGCGGGCTGGTTCTCGGCATGCTGAAGGTCGCCCGCGGCCTCGACGTGGCGGCCATTGCCACGCTTTGCGATGGGTCGCGCTTTGCCCCGGCGCCGCTCAGCGAGGCCGAGCACGCCCGGCTGGCGCAGGCCTCGCTCGACGACGCCCCCGCCCATGTGCGCGGCGACTATCCCGAATGGCTCGACACGCCGCTCGCCGCCGTGTTCGGTGAGGGTCGGGCTGAAGAGGGCGCGGCGCTGGCCGAGCGGGCGCCGCTGGACTTGCGCGTCAACTCGCTCAAGGGCGATGTCGACAAGGCGAGCGAACTGATTTCGCATCTCTCCCCCGAGCCCGGCCGCTGGTCGCCTCTGGCGTTGCGCATCGCGCTGGAGGCCGACGGCAAAGCGCCCCCGCTCACCTCCGAGCCGGCCTATCTCAAGGGGCTGGTGGAAATTCAGGACGAAGGCTCGCAGATCGCCGCCATCCTCGCCGCGCCCCCGCGTGGCGGGCAGGTGCTGGACCTGTGCGCCGGCGGCGGCGGCAAGACGCTGGAACTCGCCGCACTGATGGACGGCGCCGGCCAGCTCTACGCCTATGACGATGATCTGCGCCGCCTCGCACCCATCCATGAGCGGGTGCAGCGCGCCGGCGCCCACAATGTCCAGGTGCGCTCGCCGCGCGGCAAGATGGACGTTCTGGAGGACCTTGAAGACCGCATGGACCTCGTGCTGGTCGATGCCCCCTGCACCGGCACGGGCACCTGGCGCCGCAACCCCGACGCCAAATGGCGCATGCGCCCCGGCGCGCTGGCGGAGCGGATGAAGGAGCAGGCCCTGATCCTCGACACCGCTGCGCGCTATGTGAAGCCCGGCGGGCGCCTCGCCTATGTCACCTGCTCGCTGCTCGACGAGGAGAATGTCGACCAGGTGCGTGGCTTCCTCGATCGCCACCCCGGCTATCGCCTCGTGCCGCCGGCCGAGATGGTGCTGGCGTTGGGCGAGCGCGGCATGACGCTGCGAGCGGCGGCGCTGGAGCGCCCCGAGGGCCTGTTGCTGACCCCGCGCCGCACCGCCACCGATGGCTTCTTCATCAGCCTGATGGTGCGCGGCGATCAGGCCGGATAATGAACGCGGACGAGACCGCCCGCGCCGCCGGGAGCCACCAGACAGAGCCCGCCAGATAGAGCCAGCCAGACAGAGCCCGTCATGACCCAGTTTGAACCGACCGCCGCCACCGCCGAGCACGACACCATTCTCATCATCGACTTCGGCTCGCAGGTGACGCAGCTCATCGCTCGCCGCGTCCGCGAGGAAGGGGTGTATTCCGAGATCGTGCCGTTCCAGAGCGCGGCCGAGGCGGTGCGGCGGCTGAACCCGGTCGGCATCATCTTCTCCGGCGGCCCGGCCTCGGTGATGGACGAGAACAGCCCGCGCGCGCCGCAAGAGGCGTTTGAATTGGGCGTGCCGATCTTCGCCATCTGCTACGGCCAGCAGACCTGCGCGCTGCAACTCGGCGGCGAGGTCGAGGGCGGGCACGCCGCCGAATTCGGCCGCGCCGAGGTGACGGTGCACAAGCCGAGCGCGCTCTATGACGGCGTGTGGGAGGTGGGCGAGCGCTACCCCGTCTGGATGAGCCATGGCGACCGCGTGACCCGCCTGCCGGAAGGGTTCGAGGTGGTGGCCACCTCCGAGAACGCGCCCTTCGCCGTCGCGGTGAATGAGGCACGGCGCATCTACACCACGATGTTCCACCCGGAAGTGGTGCACACCCCGCATGGTGCGGCGCTGATCCGCAATTTCGTCCGCAAGATCGCCGGCGCACGGGGCGACTGGGGGATGAGGGCCTATCGCGAGGAAGCCATTCGCCGCATCCGCGAGCAGGTGGGTTCGGGACGGGTGATCTGCGGCCTCTCCGGCGGCGTCGATTCCTCGGTGGCGGCGGTGCTGATCCACGAGGCGATCGGCGACCAGCTCACCTGCGTTTTCGTCGATCACGGCCTGCTGCGCCTTGGCGAGGCCGAGCGGGTCGTCACGCTATTCCGCGACGCCTATAATATCCCGCTGGTCCATGTGGACGCCTCCGAGATGTTCCTTGGCGCGCTGGAAGGCGTGAGCGACCCCGAGGTGAAGCGCAAGACCATCGGCAAGCTGTTCATCGACGTGTTCGAGGACGAGGCGAAGAAGGTCGGCGGCGCGGGGTTCCTGGCCCAGGGCACGCTGTATCCCGACGTGATCGAAAGCGTCAGCTTTACCGGCGGCCCCTCGGTGACGATCAAGAGCCACCACAATGTCGGCGGCCTGCCCGAGCGGATGAACATGAAGCTCGTCGAGCCGCTGCGCGAGCTTTTCAAGGACGAAGTGCGCGCTCTCGGCCGCGAGCTTGGCCTGCCGGAAGTATTTGTCGGCCGCCATCCCTTCCCGGGTCCGGGCCTCGCCATTCGCTGCCCCGGCGAGATCAGCCGCGAGAAGCTCGATATTCTGCGCCTGGCCGACGAAATCTACCTTGAAGAGATTCGCCGCCATGGCCTCTACGACGATATCTGGCAGGCCTTCGCCGTCATCCTGCCGGTGAAGACGGTGGGGGTGATGGGCGACTTCCGTACCTATGACTACGTGGTCGGCCTGCGTGCCGTGACCTCGGTGGACGGCATGACGGCGGATTTCTACCCGTTCGACATGGCCTTCCTCGGCCGCGTGGCAACCCGCATCGTCAACGAGGTAAAGGGCGTCAACCGCGTGGTCTACGACATAACCTCGAAGCCGCCGGGGACCATCGAGTGGGAATAATTCAGGCCCATCCAAACCTATCCGGCAGCGCGCTGTTTTTCGATCTAACTCGTTGAACTGACGCAGCCGGTGAGACTTCCGAGCCCCAAAGCGTGGCCGCGACGATCAAAACTTAGTTTCGGGATGGAACTGTCGCGCCACTTGTACGTTGGGGCAGTTCGGAGCCCCGTCCGGCTGGGGTTTGGGGCTGACGCTGGTGGATCGACCGTAGTGGATGGTACCCGTCCACTACGGTCGATCCACCACATCAATGCTTTGTAGTTCGACTGGGTCGCGACATCGGGATTCCCCTGTCGCGGTCGGACCACCAGGGTCAAGGGGTTTGACGTGCGGCTGGACGAGAGTGTCGTTGCCTCCGATCGTGCAATTGCTGCGGGCGGTGGTGCACTTGCGCGCCGTATCGCGGGGTATGACTGGGCATCGACGCCGATCGGTCCTATCGAAGCCTGGCCGTCCAGCCTGCGCAACACCGTCAACCTGATGCTCGCCAGCCCCGTGCCGTTGGTGCTGCTGTGGGGCGAGCACGGCGTCATGATCTATAACGACGCCTATTCCGTCTTCGCCGGCGGGCGCGACAGCCGGCTTCTGGGATCGAACGTTCGCGAGGGTTGGGCCGAGGTCGCCGATTTCAACGACAATGTCATGCGGGTGGGGCTGGCGGGCGGTACGCTCAGCTATCGTGACCTGCCGCTGACCCTGCACCGCGACGGACATCCCGAGCAGGTGTGGCTCAATCTGGACTACTCGCCGGTTGCCGGTGATGACGGCAACCCCGCCGGGGTTATCGCCGTCGTGGTGGAAGTAACGGAGGCGTACCATACCAGGGTCGCCCTTGAGGAGAGTGAGACGCGGCTGCGTTTCCTCGATGATCTTGGCCGCGCCGTGGCAGACAGCCCGGATGCGGGAGGCATCCTCGCCACCATTACGCGGATGGCCGCGCAGCACCTTCGCCTGTCCAGTTGCTCCTATGCCGACATGGACGATGACGAAAACGGCCTGACTGTTCGCGGTGACTGGCATGCCCAAGGCACGCCCTCCCTTGTCGGGCGCTATCGGCTCGGGGATTTTGGCGAGAGAGCCATACGTGAACTTCGCGCAGGCAACCCATTCATCGTCAATGACTACGCGGCGGAACTGCCGTCCAGCGTGGCGTCGGCGTTCCGCGACGTCGGCATCGCCGCGGCCGTGTGCATGCCGTTGATCCGGGACGGGCGGCTGACGGCGCTGATGGCCATGCACGACAGCGTGCCACGTCGATGGTCGGACTACGAACTTGCCGTCATCCGCGAGATTACCGAGCGCTCCTGGGCGCATATCCAGCGTGCCCGCGCCGAAGGGGCCTTGCGCGAGCGCGAGGCCCACCACCGGCAGATCCTCGACAGCGCCATAGATTATGGCATCGTCGCGACCGATCTCGACGGCTATTGCACGCTCTGGAACCGGGGCGCCGCCGAAATGCTCGGCTGGAGCGAGGCTGAAATGCTCGGCCGGGCGATGGATATGTTCTTCACCCCCGAGGATCGCGAGGCCGGCCGCCCACTTGCCAAGCGCCGCGAGGCGCTCGATTCCGGCCGGGCGCATGATGCACGTTGGCACCTTCGCAAGAGCGGCGAGCTTTTCTGGGGCCTGAGCGAGATGATGCCCCTGCGCAACGAGGCGGGGACGCCCATCGGCCTCGTCAAGCTGATCCGCGACAGGACTGCCGAGTATGAGGCGCAGGAAGCGCTTCGGCTGAGCGAGGAACAGCTGCGCCGGGCCCAGGCGGCGGGTGGGGTCGGGCTCTTTTCCGTCGACCTCGCCAGCAACCTCATCCGTGCCACGTCCGAGTTCTGCCGCCTCTTCGGCCTCCCACCGGCAGCGGAAATCCCGGCCTCCATGGTCGAGCGGCTGGTGGTGCCGGAGGACGCCCTGCGCGTCTCCAATACGGAGAGCCGCGAGGCGGGGGTGGCCCCGCTGGATGTCGAATACCGTATCCGCCGACACGACACGGGCGAAGAACGGATCATCGCGCGCAAGGCCGGCTATGAGCGCGACGAGGCCGGCCGCCCGGTCCGCATGGTGGGTGCGGTACAGGATGTGACCGACCGGCGCATGACCCAACTGGCGCTGGAAAAGAGCGAGGCGCAGTTCAGTGCGCTGGCGCAGAACATGCCCAACCAGGTGTGGACCGCCCGCGCCGATGGCGCGCTCGACTGGTTCAACGACCAGATCTATGTCTATTCCGGCGCCGCACCCGGCACCCTCGACGGCGAGGGCTGGACCCGCCTCGTGCATGCCGACGACCTGCCGAATGCGCGCGAGCGCTGGGGGCGGGCGGTGGCCTCGGGCGAGACGTACGAGACCGAAATGCGCCTGCGCGACGCCGGCGGGGTCTATCGCTGGCATCTGGCGCGCGCGGTGCCGCTGATCGACGCCCGTGGCACGATCAGCGCCTGGGTCGGGACCAATACGGACATCGAGGCGCAGAAGCGCGCCGAGGAGGCTTTTGCACAGGATCGCGACCGGCTGTGGCGGATCAGCCAGGACCTGATGCTGGTGTGCGACTTCGAGGGCTTCATCACGGCGGTCAACCCCTCTGGAGAGCGGCTGCTGGGGTGGGGCGAGGGCGAAATGGTCGGGCGTAGGGTCGCCGACTTCCTCCACCCGGAAGATCTCGACGCCAATGCGCGCGAACTGGCCGATTCCTCGTCCGGCGCGACCACCTTCGCCTTCGAGAACCGCTATCGCACCAAGGCGGGCGAGTACCGTCTGCTGGCCTGGAGCGCGGTGCCCGGCAATGGCCGCATCCACGCGGTGGGGCGCGACATCACCGAGCAGAGGTCGGTGGAGGAGGCGCTGCGCCAGAGCCAGAAGATGGAGGCGGTTGGCCAGCTCACCGGCGGCATCGCTCATGATTTCAACAATCTGCTGCAGGGCATCACCGGCAGCCTCGACATTCTGGGCAACCGCATCGCCCAGGGGCGTTCGGACGATCTGGCGCGGTGGGTTGGCGGGGCGCGGACCTGCGCCGACCGCGCCGCCGCGCTCACCCATCGGCTTCTGGCTTTCTCGCGTCGCCAGCCACTCGACCCGCGCCCGGTGCGGGCCAACCCGCTCGTCGCCTCGCTGGAAGACATGCTGCGGCGCACGCTGGGCGAGCGGATCGAACTGGAACTGGTGCTCGGCGGCAGCCTCTGGCTCACGCGCTGCGACCCCAACCAGCTTGAAAGTGCCATCCTCAATCTCGCCATCAACGCGCGCGATGCGATGCCCCAGGGTGGCAAGCTGACAATCGAGACCTGCAACGCCCATCTCGACAGCCACTTCGCCGCGCGCCAGCGCGAGGTGAAGCCGGGCCAGTATGTCTGCATCTGCGTGACCGACACCGGTACCGGCATGAGCCGCGAGACCATCGCCCGCGCCTTCGAGCCGTTCTTCACCACCAAGCCGATCGGCCAGGGCACCGGGCTCGGGCTTTCCATGGTCTATGGTTTCACGCGCCAGTCGGAAGGCTATTCCCGCATCTATTCCGAACTCGGGCAGGGGACGACCATCAAGCTCTACCTCCCGCGCTATCGCGGCGAAGAAGAAGCCGAGGACAGCGCAACCAGCCTCGGCGATGCCCCGGGGTCGGAAGCGGGAGAAGTCGTGCTGGTGGTCGAGGACGAGCCGGTGGTGCGCGGCCTCATCGTCGAGGTGCTGAGCGAGCTCGGCTACCGCGCCATCGAGGCCAGCGATGGGCCCAAGGGGCTGGAGATTCTCCAATCCCGCCGGCGTATCGACCTCCTGATCACCGATGTCGGCCTGCCCGGCCTCAATGGGCGGCAGGTGGCCGATGGCGGGCGCGTGTCCCGCCCCGGGCTCAAAGTGCTGTTCATGACCGGCTACGCCGAGAACGCCGCGCTGGCGTCCGGCTTCCTGGAGCCCGGCATGGCGATGATCACCAAGCCGTTCGCCATGGACATTCTGGCGACCCGCATCCGCGAGATCATCGAGAAGTAGCGCCCGGCGACGAGCGCGCGCGCCGGGCACACGGGACCGGCCCGCGCGGCCTTCGATGCCGGGAGATGCTCATTAAATGGGCGGTCGTGCCTGCGCCTTGGCATCTGCCCATCCAATAATCGGTACGCCCTCAGACAAGTCTCCTCGACCTCTCCTGCGTCACACTTCGGACCTCGCTATCCGTCTGGCCGTCCCCCGGGGCACGCCTGCAGAGGAGAAGTTAAGTGGCACACGCTCTCGACATCCATTCCGGCAGGAACCGCCTGTCCGTTGTCTCGCACCTTCGTTCGGCCTTCTTCGGCGCCTTTGGCCTTGCCGTCGCCACCGGGGGGCTTACCGCCGGCCTGCCGCAGCCGGCACAGGCCGCCACGCCGGAAGCTTGCGCCGCGCTGCAGGCGAAATATCCTGACCTCAAGGGCAAGACGCTGGTCAATGCCATCAACCCGCACACGCCGGGCTATGAGACCATCGACCCCAAGGACCCGACCAACTACATCGGCTTCGACATCGACCTCGGCGAGGCAATCGGCGGCTGCCTCGGCTTCACGCTGACCTACAAGGCGGTGACGTTCGCCTCGCTGCTCACCACCCTGCAGGCCGGGCAGGCCGACATTGTCATCTCCGACATCTACGCCACCAAGGACCGCGCCAAGGCGGCGGACTTCATCACCTATTTGAAGGTGTATGACGGCGTTCTCGTCGCCAAGGGCAACCCGAAGAAGATCACCGGCATCGACGCCTCGCTCTGCGGCGCGGTGGCGGCTGAGAACACCGGCTATGTCGAAGTGCCGCTGATCCAGGCGCTGGAGCCCGAGTGCAAGGCGGCGGGCAAGCCCGCACCGGAAATCCTGCTGTTCGACAACAACGCCAATTGCATCCAGGCGATCCTCGCCGGGCGCGCCGACACCTACATCAACGACGTCAACACTGTCGACGGCGCGGTGAAGGCCTATCCCGACAAGCTGGAGAAGGCGACGGCGGTCACGCTGCCCTATTCGGTCGGCATCGCCGTGCCGCGCAACAACATCCCGTTCCGTGACGCGGTTATGTCGGCGCTTGGAGAGCTTCAGAAAACCGGCGTGCAGGCGGAGCTGATGAAGAAGTGGAACCTGCCCGCCGACCAGCTTGAGACCCCCAAGCTGGTGCTCGCCGACTGATCCTCCCGACGCGCTGACACGGCGGCCGCGCCCTCACGCGGCCGCCGCTTCCCTCCGTTGCGAAGAAGGCTGATGGATCTTTTCCTGCATTATCTGGGCATGCCCTATCTGCTCGACGGGGTGGGCTACACGCTCCTCATCACCGTGCTCGGCCTGCTCGGCGGGCTTGTCATGGGCGTCGTCCTCGCCGCCATGCAGCTCTCGCGCTTCCGCAGCATGGCCATCGTCGCGCGGGCCTATGCCATCGTGTTTCGCGGCACGCCGCTGATCCTGCAGATGGTGTTCTGCTACAACGCCCTGCCGTTGATCGGCATCAAGCTTTCCGCCATCTCCGCCGCCAGCCTGGCGCTCGCGCTCAACGAGGCGCCGTTCATCGCCGAAATCCTGCGCGCCAACGTGCTGGGCGTGGAGCGCGGGCAGGTGAGCGCCGGGCAGGCGCTGGGCATGACGCCGGCTGCCATCATGCGCCGTATCATCGCCCCGCAGGCCATCCGCTCCATGGTGCCGGCGCTTGGCAACGAAGCGGTGAGCGCGCTGAAAAACTCCTCGCTCGCCTCCGTGGTGGCGGTGCAGGAACTCACCCTGCGCTCGACCCAGCTGGCCTCGGCCACCTTCGATTTCTTCTCCATCTTCTTTGCCTCCGGGCTGATGTATCTCGTGCTCACCGGCGCCATCGCGGTGATCCAGATCGTGGTCGAGATGCTGCTCGATCTTGACCGGCCGCCGCCGCGCGAACAGTTGCGCCGCTTCCTGCGCGCGCTGGTGCCGGGCCGGCCGGAAGCGGTGCCCGCGCTGGCGGGCGCGGGGGAAGGCGATGTCACCCCGCCTGACGTCGCCGACGAAAGCGTCGCGGAACGCGTCGCCGATCCGCTGCCGCCGGTGGTGCCGAAGCCCGCGAGCGTGGGGCGCGACCCCGCCGCCCGTGCCGCGCGTCTCGCCGGCAACAACATCGCGGTAGAGGTGAAGGGCCTGCGCAAGAGCTACGGCGCGCAGACCGTGCTGGACGGCATAGACCTGACGGTCCGCGCTGGCGAAGTGGTGGCGCTGCTCGGTCCCTCGGGCTCGGGCAAGTCGACGCTGCTGCGCTGCATCAACCGGCTGGAGGGCTGGGAGGACGGCACCATCCGCGTCGGCGGCCAGTCCCTTGGCACAGACGAAAACGGGCGCCCGCTTTCCCCCCGCTTGACCGCGCAGATGCGCGCCAGCGTCGGCGTTGGCATGGTGTTCCAGCAGTTCAACCTGTTCGGCCATCTCACCGCCCGCGAGAACATCGCCGGCCCGCTGCGCTGGGTGCAGGGGCTCTCACGCTTCGATGCCGACCGGCGTTGCCGCGATCTTCTGGAGCGCATCGGGCTTGCGCACCGGGCCGATGCGCTGCCGCGCCATCTCTCCGGCGGCCAGCAGCAGCGCGTCGCCATCGCCCGTGCCGTGGCGCCGGCGCCGACCGTGCTGCTGCTCGACGAGCCGACCTCTGCGCTTGATCCCGAGCTGGTCGGCGAGGTGCTGGAGGTGATCCGCCGCCTCGCGGTGGAGGAGGGCCTAGCCATGATCATCTCCACCCACCAACTGCGCTTCGCCGGCGATGTCGCCGACCGCATCGTCTTTCTGTCCGGCGGCGTGATCGTCGAGGAGGGGCCGGCCGCGCAGATCCTTTCGGCTCCGTCCCACCCGCTCACCGTGCGCTTTCTCAGCTCCATGACCGCCGAATAGGTGCACTGCCCGCGCCGCCGCCCGTTCCTGTTTCCCGAGGTTCGACATGACCAAGCATCATCTGCCCGCCACGCCCGATACGGTCCATTGGGGCTATTTCAGCAAGACCCTGGCGCCGGTGCTCACCCTGAAGTCCGGCGAGCGGGCGGTGATCGAATCCATCACCCATCACGCCAATGATGATTACGCCCGCATGATCGAGGGCGACCGGGCGGCGGAGGAGATATTCCTCTGGACCAAGGACCAGAAGACGATGCGCCGGCGCGGTGCCGGCACCACGGATGGGCCGTTCACCTATGGTTCCGGCGAGGGGATGGGCGTGCACCTGCTCACCGGCCCGGTCGCGGTTGAGGGCGCCGAGCCGGGCGACATCATCGAGGTGCGCGTCATCGACACCTGGCCGCGTCCGAGCGCCAACCCCGCCTATGCCGGGCGCTTCTTCGGCTCCAACCCGGCGGCCAATTGGGGCTTCCAGTACAAGGATCTGATCGAGGGGCCCACACCGCGCGAGGTCGTCACCATCTATGAGCTCGACATGGGCGAAGCGGTGGTGCGGGCGCTGTATTCCTATCTCTGGACGCCGCAGACTGACCCTGATGGCATCACCCACCCGACCATCGACTATCCCGGCGTGCGTGTCGACCACTCCATGGTCGTCAAGAAAGAGGGCATCCTGCCGGGCATCAAGGTGCCGGCGCGGCTGCATTTCGGCACGATGGGGCTGGCGCCGGCCGAGGCGGATTTCGTCTCCACCATCCCGCCCAACTACACCGGCGGCAACATGGACGACTGGCGCATCGCCAAGGGCGCGCGGATGTACTATCCGGTCGCCGTGTCCGGCGGGCTGTTCTCCTGCGGCGATGCCCATGCCTCGCAGGGCGACAGCGAGTTGTCGGGCACCGCGATAGAAATCTCGCTCACAGGCGAGTTCGAGTTCATCCTGCACAAGAAGGAGCAGCTCGAAGGCACGCTACTGGAGGGACTGACCCATCCGCTTCTCGAAAACGACGAGGTCTGGTCGGTCTATGGCTTTAGCGTCGCCAACTACCTCGCGGAGCTTGGCCCCGATCACCAGTCAGAGATCCTGAAGCGCGGCAGCCTCGACAGCGCCATGCGCGACGCCTTCCGCAAGCTCCGTCGCTTTCTCATGACCACGCAGAACCTGTCCGAGGACGAGGCCATCTCGCTGATGTCGGTAGCAGCCGATTTCGCCGTTACCCAGGTGGTCGATGCCAATTGGGGCGTCACGGGCTCGATCCGGAAGAGCATTTTTCCAGCGCGCTGACCGGGCCGTTACACTCCCGGTTCCGGGCGACGACGGATCGAGGCATGCTTCTTGCTGGCAGCGAGCCATGCCGAGGCGCCGTCGATGAATGCCCAACCCTTCACCAGCGAGTCCTATTCGGGCGATGCGGGCGAAGCTGCGTGGCAGGACGTGCTGCGGGGCTTCGGCCTCCAGTCCCAGGGTGCCCGGCACGGATCGCCCGCCCATGCCAGTGCGCTTTCGCGCCTGTCCTCGACGGGCGTGCGGCTCGGCAAATTCTCCGCCGATGCGCAAAGCCTGCGCCCTCTGCCCTCCCGTTCCGGCCTGCCGCTGCTGCTGATGCCGGTGGAGAACAGCACGGTGCTGGTCGTCGACGGCGACCGCCAGATCGTCCCTGCCGGCCAGATCATCCTGGCGCCGCGCGCGGGGGACTGGCAGTTGCAGTTCCAGCGCGGGTTGCGGGCCGTGGTGCTCTCCGTACCGGCCGAGGCGTTTCGCGGCCGCAAGGTGCCGCCGCTCCCCGCTGCCCCGCCGAGGGTCTTCGAGGCGCAGGGTCTGCCGGACATTATGGGTCGCACCGCGCTCGCCACCGCCGAGGCGCTCGACCGGCTCTCGGAGGCGGAATGGGAAGCGGTGGCGCAGAGCGCGGCCGAACTGCTGCTCGCTCTGTCCGGCGAGCTGGTGGCGGCAACCAGCGACCCGTCCTCCAGCCGCGCGGCGCTGCTCCAGCGGCTTTACGCCACGATTGAGCGCAGCATGGGGGGCGAGGACCTCTCGATCACTGACATTGCCCAGGCCGAGGGCATTTCGGAACGCTATGTGCAGAAGCTGTTCGAGGGTACGGGCGAGAGCTTCAGCCACTATCTGCGCGAGCGCCGCCTGCAGCGTGCCTGGCACGACCTCGCCAACCCGGCCGAGGCGGCGGTTCCTATTGCCGAGGTTGCCTATCGCTGCGGCTTCGCCGATGCCGCGCATTTCAGTCGCCTGTTCCGCGAGCGCTTCGGCCTGCCGCCGCGCGAACTGCGCCGCCGCGAGGCGGACCGGCAGGCCCATAGCGCGGTGGCGAGCGGGCAGCGCGGCTGGCCGCAGCAGGCGCTGGTGCAGTTGCGGGCGGGGCAGGGCGCCGGCGGTCCTGCCCGCCGGCCAGCGTTGCGCGAGGGTGGAGAGGCATCGGCCCCGGTGGCGGAAGCGCAGACGCCTGCGCGGCACTATCTCCCCGTCCACGCCCAGCACGTGCATTGGGGTTATTTCAGTCGTTCGCTCGAACCGCTGATCGAGATCGCCTCCGGCGACATCGTCACTATCGAGACGCTGACGCAGCACGCCTCGGATGATCCTGAGCGCATGATCGAGGGCGATCCCGGGGCGGAGAGCGTGTTCCACTGGACGCCCACGGCAAAAACCGTGAACCGTCGCGGCGCCGGCCCGCTCGACGCTTCGGTGTTCGGACGCGGGGCCGGGGAGGGGTTCGGCGTGCATATCTGCACCGGGCCTATCGCGGTGCAGGGCGCGCAGCCGGGCGACGTGCTGCAGGTGCATATTCTCGACATCGAGCCGCGCCGCTCCCGCCATCCCGCCCATGCCGGCCGGGTGTTCGGCAGCAGCGTCGCGGCATGGTGGGGCTATCACTATTCCGAGTTGCTCAGCGAACCGCATCCGCGCGAGTGCGTGACAATCTACGAAATCATCACCAATGCGGACGAGCCCTATGCCGAAGCCCTGCATTCCTATCGCTGGGAGCCGCAGACCGACCCCTCGGGGGTGCAGCATGTTCTCTACGACTATCCCGGCGTTCTGGTTCGACCCGGCACCGTGACCTTGCAGGCGAATGTGCTGGAAGGGGTGCGGATTCCGTTGCGGCCGCATTTCGGCGTGGTCGCGGTGGCGCCGCGTGAGGCCGAACTCGTCGATTCCGTACCGCCGGCCTATTTCGGCGGCAATCTGGACAATTGGCGACTCGGCAAGGGGGCGACGGTGTACCTGCCGGTGTCCGTCCCCGGCGCGTTGCTCTCCGTCGGCGATCCGCACGCGGCGCAGGGCGACGGCGAACTCTCGGGCACGGCGATTGAATGCTCGATGACCGGCACCTTCCGCGTCACACTGCACAAGAAGGCCGATATCGGCAGCACCGTGCTCGCCGACCTGACCTATCCACTGATCGAAACGCCGGACGACTGGATTCTGACCGGCTTCAGCCATCCCAATTATCTCGCGGAATTCGGCGCCAGCAGCCAGAGCGAGGTTTATGCCAAGTCCTCGCTCGATCTCGCCATGCGCGATGCCTTCCGCAAGATGCGGCGTTTCCTGATGACGACGAAGGCTCTGAGCGAGGACGAAGCCGTCGCCCTGATGTCGGTGGCGGTGGATTTTGGAATCACCCAGGTCGTGGACGGCAACTGGGGCGTCCATGCCATTCTGAGCAAACGGCTTTTTGCGCAGCATCGGCGCAGCGAAAGCGCGCGCGACATTTGATCCAGGTACTTCCTCGGGGCCACGGCTTGGCCCCCTTTTCCAAGACACAGGCTACACTGAACCGTCCCGGTCTCGCCGGGGCTCTTGTTTTTGTGCAGTGCAGCAACGATCTGTTGGCGGGGGCGTTAGCCCATGCCGTCCAGCTGCTGGGCGCCGCAGCCAGGAGGCCTCCCTTGCGGACAATGTCAGATACGATCGCCCATCTCACCGCACTTGGCGCGCGTCCGGGTGGCCCCTTCGCGAATTTCAGAACGCCGGGCCAGCCGACGGGCCGTCTTGCCGCGCTGGCGGATTTCGGTTCGAATCCGGGTGGCCTGCGGGCGCATTACTACCGGCCCGCCGATTTGCCGGACGGTGCGCCGCTCGTCGTCGTGCTGCATGGTTGCAAGCAGAATGCGGGCGAATACGACCACCGTGCCGGCTGGTCGCAGCTTGCCGATCAGGCGGGCTTCGCGCTGCTTTATCCCGAGCAGCATCACGGCAACAATCCCAACCTGTGCTTCAACTGGTTCCGCCCGCGCGACGCGCGGCGCGGTTCCGGCGAGGCGCTGTCCATCCGCCAGATGATCGCGACGATGGTCGAGACCCACGGACTTGATCGCGACCGTGTCTTCGTCACGGGACTTTCCGCCGGCGGGGCGATGGCCAATGTGATGCTGGCGACCTACCCCGAACTCCTCGCCGGCGGGGCCATTATCGCCGGCCTCGCCTATGGCACCGCGACCACCGTGCCGGAGGCGTTCGACTGCATGCGCGGGCAGGGCACATCCTCGGACGAGGAACTGTGGGCGTTGCTGCGAGAGGCGTCGGCGCATGGCGGGCCGTGGCCGCGCGTGGCTATCTGGCAAGGCGCGGCCGACCATACCGTCGCCCCCTCCAATGCCGACGACATCGCCGCGCAATGGCGCAGCGTGCATCATCTCGGCGAGGCGCCAACGCATGAGGAAGTGTCCGGCGGCCGCGCCCGGCGCATCTGGTGCAACGGCGCCGGCGAAGTGGTGATCGAACTGAACACTGTCGCCGCCATGGGCCATGGCACCCCGCTCGGCGAAAATCTCGGCGTCCCGGGTCCCTATATGCTGGATGTCGGCATTTCCTCGACGCGCGAGATTGCCCGCTTCTGGGGTATCGAGGCGCCGCAAAAGGCTGCCGCCGCACCCTCCCCGACACGTAAGAACAGCTCTCCGGCGACGCTTGCGGTGCCCGCGCCCCACACTTCTCAGCAGGGTAAACGCCGCGACACCGCCGCGCCGTTTATATTGTCTGGGCCATCCGCTACTGGTGTGGACAGCGTCAAGCGGGTCATAGAGCAGGCCCTGCGGGCGGCCGGGCTGATGCGTTAGCCACTCGTCGCACGCCTGATCGGACACCCCGCCGGGCGCGGGGTGGACTCGGTTCAGGCGCGGATGGGTCGACGCCCGTAATACTTGGTTTTCGCCTTGTTTGAATCGCAATTCGAACGTATATTAGAAATTGTTCCTGATTGAACCGACGCGCTTGTGCTGCATATCGGTTGTTCAGGATTTCAAATTCCCGACGGGCAGACAGGTGGCGCCGGTGCGGTGCTCGTGTTTTCCGACCTCTGGCGGAATTTGTCCTCCCGCGATCGCCGATTTACTGACGATCATCGGACAGTTCCACTCCGGGTAAAGCCGTGTGCGCCGTGAGCGTCTTTCTGCCTGCCCCTATCGCCGCGTCACCAGACCGGCAGTGGCGACCCTTCAAGTCGCCCTTCCGCCTTACAAAGGACGACACGACATCATGACCCCCGCAAATTCCGCGACCCGCCGCGAGCCTTCGGTCCACCGCGACCCGACGATCCATCTTTTCGAGATCGGGCAGGTGGTCCGGCTGCGGGGCGGATATGGCGTTTTCACCTCGCGCGTGGGTGACATCTACCGCATCACCGCCACGCTGCCGCCGAGCGGGAATGCGCTGCAGTACCGTATCCGCAACGAGCGCGAGCAGTATGAGCGGGTGGCGCCGGAAGACAGCCTGGAGCCGATGCGCGCCGCCGAGCCGGGCGAAGAATCCGCGCTTATGGACCGGACGTTCAGTCGCTGACGGCCGCGCGCCCGGTTTCTGGCGGGGACGCGCCGCGATGAAGGTTGTGATCGAGTTCTACCGCACGCGGGCTCAGGACAGTGCGCATGCGGTCGTCGGCCGCGAGACCGTCGAGGTGAACGACCTGGACGGCGCCATCGAGATGGCGCGGGCCTTGGCCTTTTCCCTCGACATGCCGCAGCGACCCGATGCCCTGACGATCGCCGATGCGGAAGGCCGGGTTCTGCTGTCCGGCGCATTCGACAGTTTCCAGCGCTCGGACGAGGGGACGACGCCGTGAACGCTACGGGCATGGGTGTTGAACGGGGCGGAAGCGCCGGCGCGATCCGGTGCCGGATTGCCGCCCGCACGGACTTCGGGCGGGACGCGGGAGCACATCGTGACGCTGAACTTTCCTAATCCGAGCCGCAGTTTCGACAGCGCGCGCAGCGCCGTCCGCTTCTCCGGTTATGACGGCATGTTCGAGGTGCCGTTCCTGGTCGAGAGCGCCGCGCTGGGCACATCGACCCCGGATGTGCGCCCGTCGGAGGCGTTTGAAACCACCTGCCTGTCCGCCTTCGACACGTTGCGCTCTTCTATCTATGCCGCTGCCGTCAAAGCCTATTCGGAGGGCCGCCGCGCGCCATTGATCCTGACCTCCGCCGATATCCGCTGATTTCCCTAATCGATCGGGCGGAAACCGCCGGGGGGCAGCCTCTGTGCCGTTCATGCCTTGTCAGGGGCTGGGATATCCGATGCTATGTCGGGGTCTGCCGCTCGGCGCCTGTTTCGTATCGCACTCTGTTTCCGGGAACTCTTCATGCTGATCCGCTACGGCTACGAGATGACGCTCACCTGTCCGCAGCCGACCGCGTTGGTATGTCTCCTCTCGGTCCATGAGGAGAGGGGTCCCGACATCCGGGCGCCGGAGACCTTTTTCTCCACCCCGGACGTGCCGTCCTCGACCTATCGCGATCTGTTCGGCAATCGCTGCCGGCGTCTGGTGGCGCCGGTTGGCGATCTAATGATCTGGGGCGATGCGACGATCGAGGACGATGGCCAGCTTGACCCGGTGCACCCGCAGGCGCGCGAAGTGCCGGTGCCGGAACTGCCGGACGAGTGCCTCGTCTATCTCCTGGGCAGCCGCTATTGCGAAACCGACCTGCTTAGCCAGACAGCCTGGGATCTTTTCGGCGGGCTAACGCCGGGCTGGAGTCGCGTGCAAGCCATATGCGATTTCGTCCATGGCCATATCCGCTTCGACTACCAGCAGGCGCGTTCGACCCGGTCGGCCTTCGACGCGTATAATGAGCGGGTCGGCGTGTGCCGCGACTTCGCCCATCTGGCGGTGGCGTTGTGCCGCTGCCTCAACATTCCCGCCCGCTATGTGAACGGCCATCTCGGCGATATCGGCGTGCCGGTGGTCGACCCGATGGATTTCAGCGCCTGGATCGAGGTGTACCTCGACGGCGCATGGCACACTTTCGATCCGCGCAACAATGTGCGGCGGATCGGCCGGATCGTCGTTGCACGCGGGCGCGACGCGGCGGACATTCCGCTCATCAACTCGTTCGGGCCGCATGTGCTGAAGTCGTTTCGCGTGTGGACCTATGAGGTCGACGCCGCGCCGCAGACATAGCCGTCTGCGAAAACGCCTTCAGCCCTTTTTCTTCTTCGGCAGGGTGATCGGCGTTTGCAGGCCTTTGGTGAGGTTGGACGTCGCCGGCTCGGGTGCCTTCACCTTCTTCGGCTTCTTGGCTTCTCGATTGCTGCGTTGTTCCTTGGCCATGACGATCCCCGTGGGTTCGGTTGAAGGGCGCTGTGGACGAACGAAAAGCCCCGCAACCTCAAGGAGGAGCGGGGCTGACAGGCGCGATGCGCCTTGTCGCTTCTTCCCAATCCGGCCGCCAGTACATCCGTGGTCGACGCGGTAGGAGAAAGGGCGATGTCGGCAGGGCCCCGGACGGGGCCGCCAACATCAAGCCCTCAGAGAGCTTCGAGCTTGTCGGCGGTCATCTTGCCGCTGCGCTGGTCGGTGACGAGCTCGAAGCCCACCTTCTGACCTTCGCGCAGATCGCTCATGCCGGCACGTTCCACGGCGCTGATGTGAACGAACGCATCGCTGCCGCCGTCGTCCGGAGCAATAAATCCAAAGCCCTTCTGGGCGTTGAACCACTTAACGGTTCCCACGGTCATGGAAAACCCTTTCGTAATTATAGACCTAGCGTCCCCGCAAAGTTACGGGTCGTCGAAATTGCATTTTCAGGGATAAAAAGCCGCGCGACACACATGCATTCATGTATGAAAACTGGGCGCATTCACCGTCTATCGACCAAATCAATATGCGCCGCAAACGGCAATTATTCAAGTCCCTTTACTTTTAAATCTGGAAATCGAACCGGGCGGGATGTTTTTTCCCGCGCCGCCGCGAGGGAATACATCCCGGCTTCCCTCGCTTGCGGGCGTCGCGGCAATGCCGAGGCACAGGACGGCGGGCGTGGCGCTTCACTCGCCGGTCCAAGCGATCCGCCCGTCTTGTTGCGTCGCCGCGTTTGTGCTTGTGATCGCCGCTGGGGGAGCGCTTTGGCGCACCGCGTCAACAGGCTTGAGGAACGCGCATGATCATCGAGATTGCCGAACTGCGGATCAAGGCGGGCGAAGAGGCGGCTTTCGAGGGGGGCGTGGCCAAGGCGGTGCCGCTGTTTCAGCGCGCCAAGGGCTGCCACGGCGTCGCCCTGCATCAGGTCATCGAGACGCCCGGTGTCTATCGGCTCGTCGTGCGGTGGGAGACTTTGGACAACCACATGGTGGATTTCCGCAATTCCGAGGACTTCCAGCTGTGGCGCGGCCTGGTCGGCGGCACCTTCGCCGCGCCGCCGGTGGTGACGCATGAGCGCATTGTCGATCTCGGCCCGTCCATCTGACGGGTGCGGTTGCGTAAGGCGAAAGCGGCCCGGTTGCGCCGGGCCGCCAAGGTGATCAGACCAGGCTGACTTTTCCGCTGGCGAGGTCGTAGAGGCCGCCGACGACCTTCAGCTTGCCGTTGGCCACGTACTCGGTGATGATCGGCGTCGCCTCTGACAGCTCCCTGACGTTGTAGCGCACGTTCTCAATGATCGCGGCGTTCAGCGGATCCTGCGGATTGTCCTTCAGCGCGATCTCGACCGCCGGCTTGATGCTGTCGATCAGTTCGTCGAGATGTCCGGGCAGGCTGATATTTTCCTTCACCACCTTGATCGTGGCGTCGACCGCGCCGCAATTGGTGTGGCCCAGCACCATGATGAGCGGCACGCCGAGGAACTTCACGCCATATTCGAGGCTGGCGAGTCCGTCGACATTGACGAAGTTGCCGGCCACGCGCACGACGAAAAGCTCGCCCGGTCCCCGGTCGAAGGCGAGCTCGGGCGCGACCCGCGAATCGGCGCAGCTTACCAGCCCGGCAAAGGGGTACTGGGCCTTGGCGCGGGCAGCCCGGCCGGCCGTGAAGTCCTTGTTGGTCATGGTGTTGGACGCATAACGGGCGTTTCCATCCATCAGCCGCTTCAGCGCCTCGTCAGGGCTGATGGCGTTGGGCGTCGGCTCCTGTGCCCAGGCGCCGACGGGAAGCGCCACGCCGCCGAGAAAGGCTGCCGAGGCGAGCCCCAGTCCGGCGGTGAGCGCCATGCGACGGGACGGGACGAAGGTGTGATCGTTGCACATGGGCGTTTCTCCCGGGGGCGTTTCTTGGGTGAATATTTCGGCGCGGGGCGGCCTATAGAGGGCGCCCTTTCCATGGTACCTCCACGCACGATGGAGTTCCAAGTATTTCTAAATGGAGCGGGCAAACCTGCCCAATTTTTGCAGGTACGCCAAGTGTGGAGACGCGCGCTGGAGGTGGCTCCATCCCGTCTCTACCTCGCCGATCTCACCCGTTGAACGCGGTGCGTGCCCGATCCGGGCTCCCGCGACGAAATGCGCCGGGCGTTTCAGTGCCGGCGGGCTGGACCTTTGGCCCCCTAGGATCATTCTAAAGGTAGCGCTAACATCCGCGCCTCACCGCAAGCGCCTCGCATAAGGGCGCCGTTCAATGATCATCGCCTGGAAGGACGCCATGAACCGCTTCGTCACCACAGCTGCCCTGCTCGTGCTCGGCACCACCGCCGCGCTGGCCCAGAGCCCTGCCGGCGACCCCGTCAAGGGCGCCAACGTCTTCAAGAAGTGCATGGCCTGCCATGCCATCGGCGAGAACGCCAAGAACAAGGTCGGCCCGGAGCTGAACGGCATCGTCGGCCGCAAGATGGGTGCTGTCGAAGGCTTCAACTATTCCGACACGCTGAAGGAGCACAACGCCAAGGGCGACGTGTGGACGGCGGAAGTGCTCAGCGCGTATCTCGAAAATCCGAAGGGCTACATGCCCGGCGTCAAGATGGTGTTCGCCGGCCTGCCGAAGGAAACCGACCGCGCGAATCTCGAGGCGTATCTCGACCAGTTCAACCTCGACGGCACCAAGAAATAGTCCTCCCGCCTCCCAAGGGAGGCTGCTGATGCAGGAGGCTCCGATGTTGGTCCTGCCGCGACTGCATCGACGCGGCCTGCTCGCTCTCGGCGTCGCGCTTGCGGCCGAGGCCGGGTGGGCGTTTCCCGCTCGCGCCGACGCTGCGAAGCGCGCTGCCGGTGCTGGTGCCGCCTTGCCGCTGGAGCCTGTCGCCGAGGGCGTGCACGTCTTCCGTGCTCCCTATGAGCTGATCGCTCCGTCCAATGACGGGGCGATCGCCAACATGACGCTGATCGTTGGCGACGAGGCCGCGGCCGTTATCGACACCGGCAACAGTTGTCACGCGGGCGCTCGCATGTTGGCGGCGGTGCGCGCCACCACCGACAAGCCGCTGCGCTATGTCATCAACACCCACATGCATCCCGACCATACCCTGGGCAACGCGGCTTTTGCCGGCGAGGGCGTGCGTTTCGTCGCCCACCACAAGATGCCGCGCGCCCTCTCTCTCCGGGCCGAGACCTATCTCGCCCAGGTCGAGCGCCTGCTCGGTGCCGAGGCGGAGGGGACGCGGATCGTGCTGCCGGACCTGCTGGTGGAAGACCGCCTGACGCTCGATCTCGGGGCAAGGCCACTGGAACTGCGGGCTCACCCGACGGCCCACACCGACAACGACCTCACGGTGTTCGATGTGGTGAGCGGCACCTGGGTCATGGGCGACCTGCTGTTTGTCGGGCACATCCCCACTCTCGATGGCAGCCTTCAGGGCTGGCTGGCCCTGCTTGATGTGCTGGCCGGGACGCCAGCCGCGCGTGCGGTGCCCGGGCACGGCCCGGCCAGTACCCCATGGCCGCAGGTGAGCGAGGCCGAGCGGCGCTATCTCGCCGCGCTGCAGCGCGACATGCGTCGGTTGCTTGAGGAGGGGGGCGCGATGAGCGAGGCGCCGGCACACGCGGTTGTGTCCGAGCGCGGGGATTGGGCGCTCTTCGACGAGTTCAACGCCCGGAATGCCATTGCCGCCTATCATGAGCTGGAATGGGAATAGAATGCTGCAATGCAGCATTCCGGCGTGGTAAAACTGCCCGTATTCCCGTGATTGCTTCTGGTATAATGTATATTAATTCGCTCTTGCAGCAAAATCATAATAAGAGTGTTTTCTCATAAGAGTTCTTATTGCCAGTCCGAGGGATTCGGATTAGCGTAATCTCGTCTTCGGCTTCAACGGCAATCGGGAAGAAGTTCCCGGGTCCGGTTCGTAGGCCAGCTTGGGGCGGGATGCCCCCGTGAGATCCGGCTGTTTCTCCCTCCAGCCGGTCGTGACACGCTGTCGAAGACAAAAAGGTCAGACGGCAAACAAGCCGCGGCGGGTCGTCCGTGCATTCGGCCGGTCCCGGAGGATCGTTCACGAGGAGAATAAGCATGCGCAAGTTTCTTGCGACAGCACTGCTGGGTGCTGCTGCAGTCTATGCTTGGCCCGCCATGGCCAATGATGGGCTGGTCAGCATCATCAAGGATCCCAAGCAATGGGGCATCCAGACCGGCGACTACGCCAACACCCGCTATTCCAAGCTCGACCAGATCAACGCCGGCAATGTCGGCAAGATCCAGGTGGCCTGGACCTTCTCGACGGGCGTCCTCCGTGGTCATGAGGGCGGTCCGCTCATCATCGGCGACGTGATGTACGTCCACACGCCGTTCCCGAACATCGTCTACGCCCTCGATCTGAACAACGATGGGCGGATCATGTGGAAGTACGAGCCCAAGCAGGACCCGAACGTCATTCCTGTGATGTGCTGCGATACGGTGAATCGCGGTCTCGCTTATTCCAACGGCATGGTCTACCTGCACCAGGCTGATACCACCCTGGTCGCGCTCGACGCCAAGACCGGCGAGAAGAAGTGGTCGGTGGTGAACGGCGACCCGAAAAAGGGCGAGACCAACACCGCCACCGTTCTGCCGGTGAAGGACAAGGTCATCGTCGGTATTTCGGGCGGCGAGTTCGGCGTGCGCTGCCACGTCACCGCTTACGACACCGCCACCGGCAAGCAGGTCTGGCGCGGCTATTCGCTGGGCCCGGACGATGAGATGATCGTCGACCCCGAGAAGACCACCGCGCTCGGCAAGCCGATCGGCAAGGACTCCTCGCTGAAGAGCTGGGAAGGCGATCAGTGGAAGATCGGCGGCGGTTGCACCTGGGGCTGGTATTCCTACGACCCCGAGACCAACCTCGTCTATTACGGCTCGGGCAACCCCTCGACCTGGAACCCCTCGCAGCGCCCCGGCGACAACAAGTGGTCGATGACCATATTCGCGCGTGATGCCGACACCGGCATGACCAAGTGGGTCTACCAGATGACCCCCCACGACGAATGGGACTTCGATGGCGTCAACGAGATGATCCTCACGGATCAGCAGTTCGACGGCAAGCCGCGCAAGTTGCTGACCCATTTCGACCGAAACGGCTTCGGCTATACGCTGGACCGCGTGACGGGCGAACTGCTCGTCGCCGAGAAGTTCGATCCGGTGGTGAACTGGGCTACCAAGATCGACATGGACAAGAGCAGTGCGACCTATGGTCGTCCGCTGGTCGTCTCCAAGTATTCGACGGCCCAGCAGGGCGAGGACGTGAACACCAAGGGCATCTGCCCGGCGGCTCTCGGTACCAAGGACCAGCAGCCGGCGGCCTTCTCGCCCAAGACCAACCTGTTCTACGTGCCCACCAACCACGTCTGCATGGACTACGAGCCGTTCCGCGTCAGCTACACGGCGGGCCAGCCCTATGTCGGCGCCACCTTGTCGATGTATCCCGCCCCGGGCAGCCATGGCGGCATGGGTAACTTCATCGCCTGGGACAACACCAAGGGCAAGATCGTCTGGTCGCTCCCCGAGCCCTTCTCGGTGTGGTCGGGTGCTCTCGCCACCGCCGGCGACATCGTGTTCTACGGCACCCTCGAAGGCTACCTGAAGGCCGTGGATTCCAAGACGGGCAAGGAACTCTACAAGTTCAAGACCCCGTCGGGCATCATCGGCAACGTCACCACCTATGAGCACAAGGGCAAGCAGTACATCGCCATCCTGTCGGGTGTCGGTGGCTGGGCGGGCATCGGCCTTGCGGCCGGCCTGACCGACCCGAACGCCGGTCTCGGTGCGGTGGGTGGTTATGCCGCCTTGTCCAACTACACCAATCTCGGTGGCCAGCTCACGGTGTTCGCACTGCCGAACTGAGCCGGGGAACGGCGGGCCTCCACGGAGCGCCCGCCTTTTCCGAGACGAAAAAGGGGCCCGGCCGCCGGATCATCCGGTGCGTCGGGCCCCGACGTCTCGGGGCCCGCTCGTTTATGAGACTCTTAGAAGAATTCTGAGCTGTCGAGCGGTGTCCAGCGCGACGCCCGCCCCTACGCCAGATACGCCCCCATGCGGCGCCTTAAGGAGACTGCTTCATGAAGAATTCCGTTCGCGGATGGTTTGTTACCGACATGCTGCCGGCGTTTGCCGGTGCGTCGGCGCTGATCCTGGCCGCCGCCCTGTCCTTTTCCGCCCCGGTTCACGCCCAGCAGCCGGCCCCAGCAGCGGCGGCAACGCCGGCACCCGTCGAGAAGGAAAAGGACGAACTCGGCAAGTACACGACGGCGGATGGCGATCCGATCTACAACATCCAGCCCGACGGCACGCTCGACTGGTACACCTATTCCGGTTATCGCCGCTACCACGCCGAGTGCCATGTCTGCCACGGCCCCGACGGCATGGGCTCCAGCTACGCGCCCGCGCTGGCCACTTCGCTGAAGACCATGACCTACCCCGAGTTCATGGAGATCGTGGTCAACGGCAAGCAGAATATCGGTGTCGGCACGGCCGACCAAGTCATGCCGGCCTTCGGCGAGAACAAGAACGTCATGTGCTATCTCGACGACATCTACATCTATCTAAAGGCCCGCGCCGATGGCGCTCTCGGCCGCGAGCGTCCCAACAAGCGCGAGGACAAGACCAAGGCGTACACCGCAAATGAAAACCAGTGCTTCGGACGGCCGAGCTGACGCCATGGCGATCATGGCGCAGCCGGGAAACACCGATCGCTCGGCGCGCATGAGGGGGAGGGGCGTCGCGGCACTCGCGACGCTCGTCACCCTTGCCGCCCTTTCCATCCCGGCCTCGGCCCAGGTGGCGGATCTGGTCGATCGCTCGACGCTGCGCGTCTGTGCCGACCCCGCCAACATGCCCTTCACCGACGAGGAGGGGCAGGGCTTCGAGAACAAGATCGCCGAACTGATGGCGCAGAAGCTGGGCTTGGCATTGGATTACACGTGGTTTCCCCAGGCCACGGGTTTCTATCGCATGACGCTCGGTGCCAAGCGCTGCGACGTGGTGATGGGCTACGTCGCGGGCGGCGATCCCGTGCTGAACACCAATGCCTATTACCGCTCGGCCTGGGTACTGGTTGCCAAGAAGGACAGCGACCTCGCCGGCATCGACACGCTGGAGGATCCCCGCCTGAAGGGGCGTCGGATCGGCGTCATTGCCGGCACGCCGCCCGGCGACCTGCTCACCCGCAATGGCCTCATGCCGATGGCGCGCCCCTATGCGCTGATGGTGGACCGCCGATTCGAAAGCCCCGCCGAGGCGATGATTGCCGATATCGATGATGGCGAAATCGACGCCGGCATATTGTGGGGGCCGATTGGCGGCTACTACGCCAAGAAGTCGCAAATACCGCTCTCGGTCATGCCGCTGGTGAAGGAGAAGGGCGACCCGTCGCTGGTCTACCGCATCACCTTCGGCATCCGCCCGGGCGAACTGAACTGGAAGCACCAGCTCAACGCCTTCATCAAGGACAATCAGGGGGCGATCGACCGCATCCTGCTCGACTATGGCGTGCCGCTGCTCGACGGTCAGAACCGCCCGATCGACGCGGCGCCCTGAGCCCGCGGGAGGCGGCGGTGAAACACTCTCGGCCCGATCCCTCGCTCCGTCGCCTGGCTTGGCTGGGCATCGCCGGGCTGGCCGCCGTTCTCTACGCCTTTGCCCCGACCAACGGCCGGGGCGAGGAAGCCGTGCCCGAGCCGGCGGGCTACCGCATGGAAGAATACCGGGCACCGACGCCGGCGACGCTCAAGGGCGCGCGGGTGATCGACACCGCCGAAGCCGAGCAGCTCTGGCGGGCCAAGACGGCGGTTTTCGTCGACGTGATGCCGCGCGACGTGAAGCCGGCCAATCTTCCCCCCGGCACGCTCTGGCGAGACAAGCGGCGCGATCACCTGCCGGGCAGCGTGTGGCTGCCCAATGTCGGCTACGGTGCCCTCACTGCCGAGACCGATGCCTATTTTCGCACCCGCCTGGAGGCGTTGGCCGGGGGCAACCGGGCCGCACCGCTGGTCATCTACTGCCAGACCGATTGCTGGATGAGCTGGAACGCCGCCAAGCGCGCGATCGAGCACTATGGCTATACCAATATCGCCTGGTACCCCGCCGGCAGCGATGGCTGGGCGAGGAGCGGCCTGCCGCTTGAACAGGGCCAGCCTGCGCCCTGAGCGCCGCTATCCGTGTTGCGGCTTTCGCGCATGCCCTTCGGGCGCGAGCCCGCTCCGGCAGGGGGTGGGCCCCGACCGAAAGGCCGGGGCGCGTCGGGTCACTGCATCTTTTCCTGGATGACGCGCGCGAGGCTGAAGATGCGCTGTTCCAGCAGCACCGGGCTTTCGCACACGGCTGTCATGGACTGTTGGCGGGCGTCGTAGATTCGGGTGTCCCAGAGCAACTGCCGCTCCAACTCCAGCGCCTTGGCATTGTCCAGTTCGGCTCCAGCGGCCTTCTTGGCCTTGGCAACGGCCAGGCTCTCTTCCTTGATCCGCTTGGAGAGTTCGATCTGGTGCTGCGAGTAGCGTTCAATGCCGTTCATGATCCGGCTGCGGCGCGCGTTGATCTGCTCGAACAGGCCGGCGAACAGCAAGGTGAGCCGCTGCTTGCCATCGGCGCCGAGCGTGACGGCGAAGGCGTCGATCTGCTTTGTCGCCTCGTCGACCGACGTGCGCTGGGCCGCCAGCACCGGCACCAGATCGGCGACCTGCCGATCGTCCTGCCATTTCAGATTTTCGATCGGTGGGCCGGACCACATCTGTCCGGCCGCCAGTTCGGGCACTTTGCGCTGAATGCATGGCCAGAGCCCGCCTGCGGGTGCTGCCGCGAAACTGGGCGCGACACCGGCGAGCAAGAGCACGGGAACGGTCAGGTAGACCAAGCGCAGGGAAGAGGGGAATGTGGGCATGGGTTTTCCTCGAGATTTTGTCCGGAAGCTCTGCGGCTTCCGTTTCGAAATGGCCGGCGCTGCGGATTCATTTGGCATTGTCTGGCCCGCCACGACGGGCCATCACGCCGGCTGAGGGATCATACGCCAGTATCGAGGCCGCGAGGAACACCACTGCGCAGCCGGCCACGACCAGCGCCGGCAGGGGGGTAAACTGGCCGTAGAGGGCGAAGCGGATCAGTTCCACGGCATAGGTGAACGGATTGAACGTGCAGATCCACCACAGCGCCAGGCTGCTCTCCTGTATCCGCCAGAGCGGATAGAGCGCCGACGAGGCGAAGAACATCGGGAAGATCACGAAGTTCATCACGCTGGCGAAGTTCTCCATCTGCCGGAAGAGCGAGGACATTAGCAGCCCCATGGCGCCGAGCATCAGCCCGGTGAGCAGAAGCGCCGGTATGACGGCGAAATAGCCGATGGGCGGCAGCTCCACGTCCCAAAACCAGGCAACGGCGAGAAAGGCGTAGACCTGCAGCAGCGAGACGCAGATGCCGGCGATGAGCTTGCAGACCAGCAAATACCAGCGCGGATAGGGGCTCACCAGCAGGATGCGCATGGCCCCAACCTCGCGGTCGTAGACCATGGACAGCGAGGATTGCAGGCCGTTGAAAAGCTGGATCATCGCCACCAGCCCCGGCGTTACATAGACCTCGTAGAGCACATAGGTCTCGTAGGGCGGAATGATCGAGACGCCGAGCACGGAACGAAAACCGGCGGCGAAGATGAACAGCCATACCAGCGGGCGCACCAGCGCCGACAGGAAGCGGCCGCGCTGGTTGAGGAAGCGCAGCCCTTCCCGCCAGCAGATGCCGGCGAGGACGATGAGATAGCCCGCCAGCGGCAGGCGGAACCGGGCGGAACGGGGCGGGGAAGGGTCGCTCATGCCGCCGCTTCCCCGGTATCGTCGACAAGGTGCAGGAAGGCCGCCGAGAGGTCCTCGCCGCCGGTCTGCGCCAGCATCCCCTCATAGGTGCCATTGGCGCGGACCCGTCCACGATGCAGCACCACAACCCGGTCACCGGGACCGATCTCCTCGATGATGTGGGTCGCCCACAGCACGCCGATGCCCTCGGTGGCGACCAGAGACCGGACCTGGGCCACCAGCGCGGCGCGGGAGGCGATGTCCAGTCCCACGGTGGGCTCGTCGAGCAGGAGGAGGCGGGGGCGGTGCATGAGCGCGCGGACAATCTCCACCCGCCGCATCTGGCCGCCGGAAAGGTTGCGAACCCGGTCGCGGGCGCGCTCGGCAAGCCCGTCCTGCTCCAGCAGTTCCATCGCCCGCCGGCGCCCGGCACCAAAGCCGACGCCATGCAGCGTCGCATGGTAGAGCAGATTGTCGAGCACGGAGAGTTCGAGATCCAGCGTGCGGGCCTGGAACACCACGCCCAGCCGGCTCAGCGCGGCGGCCGGCTGGCGGCGGACATCGAAGCCCAGCACATGGATGGCGCCGCTGCGATTTTCGTAAAGGCGGGTGATCAGCGAGAACAGCGTGGTCTTGCCGGCGCCATTCGGGCCGAGAAGCGCGGTGAAGCTGCCAGCGGGGACGTCGAGGCTTACATCGTCCAGCGCCTTGCGGGCGCCGAAAGTGTGGGTGACGCTGCGCACGTCCAGTGCCGGCACACCGGCATCGGGAGCCTGCGGCGCAGCGATGTCGCGAGACTGGGCCGTCATGGCGTCTCCCGGGCCGAGAGAAGAAAAGTCCCCGGGATGAACCGGGGACAGTGTTTACGAGGAGTAGAAGTCAGCGAGGACGCGCACTCACTTGACGATGAATTCGCCCTTCATGCCGCGCTCTTCCATGCCCTTGCAGTACCACGCGAAGGTGCCGGGCTTGATCGGCACGAAGAACATTTCAGCCTCACCCTCTTCCTCGAACTCAAGCTCGGTGAGGTGGATGGCCTTGATCTCCATGCCGCCGGCCTCGACCTTGCGCAGGAAGATGTTCTGGAACAGGCCCGGCGACTGCCAGGCACATTCCTTCTTGCCGGTGGACTTGATGGTGAGCGTGTAGGACTTGCCGGTCTCCATCTCGTACTTCGTCTGCGAGACGCCGAAGCCGGAATTGCCGGTGCCGACGGTCAGTTCCTCCAGCTCCACGGGCTTGAGGGTGAGGTCGCCCTTGGCATAGGCGAGGCCGGTAAGCGCGAGGGTCGCGGCGGTGGCGGCAAGGATCAGGCGGGTCTTCATGGTGTTTCCTCCGAATGGGCTGTTTGATTGATTTTTTGCGGCTACGGCACCACGACCACGCCCCAGGGCGCGCGACCGACGGTGAGGGATTTCGTGACCTTCTGGCTTTCGACATCGATGACCGAGATGTCGTTGGAATTGCCGTTGGTCGAAATCAGGAACTTCTCGTCCGGCGTGAAGCCGAGCTGCCAGACGCGTTGGCCGACGAGCAGATAATCCTCGACCTCAAGCGTCTTGGCGTTGACGACGGCGACGCGGTTGGCCGGGCCGAGGGCGACGAAGGCCTTCGAGCCGTCCTTGGTGATCCGCACGCCGACCGGCTGAATGGCGTCGTCCGCCACGCCCGGGATCTTGAAGTCGATCTTCTTGATGATCTGCCAGTTGGAGGGGTCGACCACCGCCACCGTGCCGCCGACCTCCGCCGACACCCAGAGCTGCTTGCCGTCCTTCGAGAATTCGGCAATGCGCGGACGGGAATCAACGAGGATGTTCTCGATGATCTCATTGTTCGAGGTGTCGACCACATGCGCCATGTTGGTCGTCTCTGACGTGTTGACCATGTACTTGCCGTCGGGGCTGATGCCCATGCCTTCCGGCTCGACGCCGACCGGGATCTCGGCGATCAGTTCGTTGTTCTCGACATTTACCACCGTGACCATGTTGTCGTCTTCGTTGGCGATGTAGAGCGGGTTGCCCGAGGGATGCAGCACGAACAGTTCCGGGTCGGGGCCCGAGCGCAAGGTCTTCACCAGCTTCAGCGTGGCGGCGTCATAGACCTCGACGCGATTGTCATCGGAGGCGCACACATAGATCAGCTTGCCATCCGGGCTGGCGATGATGCCGCGCGGGCGACGCCCGGTCTTGATGGTGTCGATGACCTTCAGCGTCTCCATGTCGACGACGCTCATCGTGTGGTCGCGTTCATTCGTCACGAAGGCGCGCGGGCTGGCCGCCGCCGGCAGTGCATCGACCAGCATGAGACCCGCAAGGGTGAACATGCTCGTGGACAGCAGAATCTGTCGTTTCATCGTTTCCTCCAGGCAATCGTTTGATTTTATTTGAGCTTGCAGAGAGACTCGGGACGATCGAAGCCAAGTGTGTCGAGCGGCGAGCTCTGGTGCAGGAAGCCGCTCTGCGGCGAGAGCGTGACCGTATTGGTGGCGTGGGTCAGCAAAATCGGCTGGCGCAGTTGCTGGTCCCAGTCGCGGAAGGTGGCGGCGACGCCCTTGAACACCGGCAGGTCGTAATCGGGCGACAGCATCTGCGCCTTCACCTTGGCGGGGTCGCTGTTGCGCGTCTTGAGGCTGGCCGAGCCGATGGAGAAGGCGCCCTGCCACATCTGGAAATCGAGCGGCTGCATCATCCGCTTGGACTGCTTGAAGAAGCGGCTTTGCAACTGGGAGGCACCCCAGTTCTCCATGGTCGGGTGCCAGGACAGCGCCATCAGGCCCTGCGTGCCGGCAATCGGTCGCGCGAGCCAAGTGTTGTAGGGCAGGATGTCGCCGAACTCGCCGAGTTCGTCGGCGACCAACAGCATGTCGTAGTCGCCGACCTGGGTGCCGCGCGGCACTTCCGACTGCGCCGTGGCGCGCGCGTCCGGGCCGTAATCCCACGTCTTTTCGGCGACGATCTTGGCCCCGAACTTCTTGGCCGAACGCCGCACCGCCTCGGCATAGAGCTTGTCATTGTCGGTGCGCCCGACCATCAGGAACCAGTTCTGCCAGCGCTTGGTGACGAGAAACTGGGCGAGCGCGTCGGTCAGCATCGAGCGGCTCGGGGCGATGTGGAACACATTGGCGCGGCAGTCCTGCTGGCGCAGCCGGTCGTCGGTGGCGCCGACATTGATGAAGATGATGTCGCGGTCCTTATAGGTGTCGGCGATCTTCACCAGCGCATCCGGCGGCACGTCCAGCAGGATGAAGCGGTTGCCGGCCTCGACCAGCTTCGCGACGGCCGGGAGCGGGTCGCCATCGGTCGGGACGATCTCGCTCGACAGCTTGTAGTCGAGCTTGAGGAAGCGGCCGCTGGTGAGATTGTCGCGAATGCCGAGCTGGGCGCCGGCGATGCCGAGGTCGTCGGGCGGCATCTGCAGCGGGGCTATCCACGGCGGCGGCTCCGGCATCTGGCGCACCACGCCGATGAGGAAGGTCTGTTCCGGACCGATGGTGGGTGCCGGCTTGGCGGCCAGAGGCGCCGCCGGGGCGGAGGTAGGGGCGCCATCCTGCGCCCAGGCGGGTACAGACGCGCACATCATCGACAAAAGCGTCGCGCCGACGGCGCTTGCCATCCTGGTCATCGGCCTTTTCATCCCGCGGCTTGCTTTGTCCGGGACATTGTCCTCGGAACTTTTCTCGTGTGCCTTGGGGAAAACTCTACGCAAACAAAATCAAGCATTCAATAAAATTGAGAGTATAAGAAACTAATAAGAACATGTAACGTCAAATGTTGATGAAAGCATCGCCCGAATATTTCAATCGGGAACTTTTCCCTGTGGGTTGCAGGGAGGCTTGTTGGCGATATGATTGATATGACCGGGAAGAAATCTCGGCGCGGAGGTGAAAACGCCATGACAATTCGAGCCGCGATCGCCAGCGTTCTCCTCGCAATCACAGCCGTCATGGCGATGGGGGTCCTCCCGGGGCTCGGCACTGAGGCCCGCGCGGCGAAAAAGGTGGCCGTGTTCGACTTCGAGCTGCTCGACACCAGCAGCGAGTTCGACCTGCGCGGCCCCAAGCCGGACGAGGTGCGCCGGCTCAACCTGATCACCGACGAAATGCGCAAGCGTTTGAAGGACGCCGGGTATGAGCTGGTCGATCTGGCCCCCCAGGCCGCGCAGATCGAGGAGGCGGCTCCGTTCCGAAACTGCAACAGCTGCGAGCTCAGGATCGCCCGCGCGCTCGGCGCCGAGATCGAGGTGATCGGGCTGGTGCAGAAAGTGTCGAACCTCATTCTCAACATCAATTTCCAGGTGCGCGACGTCGCCACCGGGCAGGTGCTACGGGCCGGCAGCGCCGATATCCGCAACAACACGGATGAATCCTGGCTGCGCGGCGTTTCCTATCTGATACGCAACCGCTTGCTCGATCCGCCGCTCACCGGGAAAGCCGCACCATGAAAGTCTCTGGCCGTGTCGCCGCGCTGTCCCGCCGTGCCGTGCTTGCCACGGCCGCCGGCCTGCTTGCTTCGCCGGTGGTGCGTGCGCAGGACGCGCCGCTCGGCCTTCGCGTCGGCGCGCTGAAATTCGGTACGCTCAACTGGTTGGTGGAGACAATCAGCGCCGAGGGGCTCGACCGTCGCGAGGGGCTCGCGCTGGAGAGTGTCGACTTCGCGGGCGGGCAGGCGACAACGGTGGCACTGCAGGCGGGGGATGTCGACCTCATCGTCAGCGACTGGCTGTGGGCGCTGCGCCGCTCCAATGACGGCGAGCCGATGCGCTTCGCCCCTTTTTCCAACGCGCTCGGCGCGGTGATGGTGGCGGCGGACGGCCCGGTGAAGATGCTCGACGATCTTCGTGGCCGCCGGATCGGGGTCGCCGGCGGGGCGCTCGACAAGAGCTGGCTGCTGCTGCGCGCCTATTCCAAGGTGAAGATCGGCGTCGACCTCGCCAGCGCGGCCGAGCCGGTCTATGGCGCACCGCCGCTGGTCAGCGAGCAGTTGCCGCTCGGCCGGGTCGATGCGGTGTTGACCTTCTGGCCCTATGCCGCCCGGCTGGACGCGCGCGGCTTCACTCGCCTGATGGACGTCAGCGAGATGATCACCGGGCTCGGCATTGCGCCGGTGCCGCCGCTAGTCGGGTTCGTCTGGCGCAACGCCGTCATGGCGGAGAAGGGCGCAGCGATTGCTGCTTTCCTGCGCGCCGCAGCGGCTGCCAACCGCGTGCTGGCGACCAAAGACGCGGCGTGGGAGCGCATTCGCCCGCTGATGCAGGCCGCTGACGACGCCGAGTTCGTCCGGCTGCGCGACTATTACCGCGCCGGCATTCCCGGCAGCTTCGGCGAGGCGGAGCGGCTCTCCTGTGCGAAGCTCTACGAGGTGCTGGCGCAGATTGGCGGGCCGGAACTCGTCGGGCCCACCCCCGGCTTCGACCGGGCGCTGTTCGGCCCTGTCGGCGAGTGAGGCCGTGTCGACGCCAAAGCGCCTGCTGCTGACCGCCGCCTCGCTGCTGGCGCTGCTGCTGCTCTGGCAGTTCGCGGCGCTGTGGGCTCAGTCGCGCCTGCTTCCCGGCCCGCCGGAGGTGTTCGAGGCGATGGCCCGCGCGACGCGGACCGGCGTGCTGCCCGAGAGCATCGCGATCACCCTGGCGCGGGTGGCGGCGAGCTTCCTCATCGCCATGACCCTCGGCTCGGCCATCGGCATCGTGCTCGGCCGTTCGGTGGCGCTCAACGAATTGTTTGGCCCATGGGTGGTGGTGCTGCTGAACCTGCCGGCGCTGGTGGTCATCATACTCTGCTATGTCTGGTTTGGTCTCACTGAGGTGGCGGCGATCACGGCGGTGGCGGTCAACAAGATTCCCAATGTCGCGGTAACGATGCGCGAGGGGGCGGTGGCCCTGTCACGCGATCTCGACGAGATGGCGCAGGTCTACCGCCTGCCGCGCCTGCGCGCGCTGCGCCATGTAACGCTGCCTCAGCTGGTTCCCTTCTTCGCCGCCAGCGCCCGGTCCGGCCTCGCGCTGACGTGGAAGATCGTGCTGGTTGTGGAACTGCTGGGCCGCTCCAATGGCGTCGGCTTCGAGTTGCAGACGGCGTTCCAGCTGTTCGATGTCGCCGGCATTCTTGCCTATGCGCTGGCGTTCACGGCGGTGGTGCAGGTGATCGAGATCGGCCTGCTCCAGCCGTGGGAGCGGCGCGCCAACAGGTGGCGGCGATGAGCGGGATAGGCATCGACATCGCGGAAAAGCGCTACAAGGCGCAGGCTGGCGGGCCGGGGCGGGAGGTTTTTCGCAGCTTCCGCCTTGATATCGGTGCCGGCGAGTTCGTCGCCCTTCTGGGGGAATCCGGTATCGGGAAGACGACGCTGCTCAACATCGTCGCCGGGCTCGATCCCGATTTTCGCGGGCAGGTGCGTTTTTCCGGCGCGGCGCCCCGCCTTGCCTATGCCTTCCAGAACCCCCGCCTGCTGCCCTGGCGCAGCGTGCTGGACAACGTGGCCTTGCCTCTGCCGGCGGGCGAGGAGGGCCGTCGCCGGGCGCGGGCGATGCTGGAAGAGGTCGGCCTGGCGGAACTGGCTGACGCCTATCCCGAGCGCCTGTCGCTCGGCCAGCAGCGGCGGGTGGCGCTGGCGCGCGCCTTCGCCATCGGGCCGGACGTGCTGCTGATGGACGAGCCTTTCGTGTCGCTGGACGAGGCGGGGGCGGCACGGCTGCGCGACCTGCTGCGACGCCTGCTGGCCGGGCGGCCAGCAACCGTGCTGTTCGTCACCCATGACCGGCGCGAGGCAGTGGAACTGGCGAGCCGCATCGTGGTGCTGGAAGGCGCGCCGGTGCGTATCGTCCGCGACATGCCGCTGGCGCTCACGGCGGCAGAGCGGGCGAGCCCGGAACGCATCGACGCGGTGCGGCGGGCGCTCGGCGCCGAGGCGCCCGGCTGACCTTACTCGGAACGTCGATGCCCTGCTGTGCTCAGTGCGAGCCCGGCGACAGCTCCCTAAGAAAGAACGCATGTACGAAAGAAAAAGGCCCGGAGCAGTGATGCCCCGGGCCAGATCTACTGTGTCGGCGTGAGAGGGCGGAACCCGCCGCCTCCGTTGCACAAGTGACAGCGGCTGCCGCCGTCACTTGTTCAGGAATATCGCCGCCAACCGCTGGAGCAGGCCCTTCGGATACTGGGCCGCGGGCGGAGCTGTTGTCTGCCCAGGGTTGCTTCCGATCTAAGCGGCGAAGGGGTGCTTGGCCGTGGCGGCCTGAGCGAGAACTTCCTTCACCGTCGGCTGGCCGTCCACGGCGCGCTTGAGCGCTTCCTTGGTGGCCTCATAGTTGAACTGCTGGATCTTGGCGTCGTCCGCCGCTTCCCAGTGAATGAACACGCCGACCGAGATGAAAAGGTCGTCGGCTTCGTCTTCCGGGATCACGCCTTCGGCGACGCTGTCGACGACGGCCTTGGCCACCGCATACTGAGCCGGGCCGAACATCTGGACGGCCTGACGGGCGTCCTTGATCGTTACCTTGTTGAACAGGATGGTGTTCGGCTTGGCGAGCAGGTTCGGGGTCACGACCGCGAGCAGCGAGGTGAAGCCGTCCTTGTTGTTGGTCAGCGCATTCAGGAAGGCGCTTTCGGCCGCAGAGCCGCGCGGTCCGATGATGAGGTCGATATGGGCGACCTCGTTGCCGTCACCCACCAGCGACTCGCCGATGAGCACCTTGTTGATCTTGGCCATCTATTCCTCCCAGAACGGGGTTGCATGACAAGGGACGGGAATTGTCCCCCGATGTCCCGGCTATCTTTGTTGCAGCGTTTGGAACACCAAACCGGTTGGCCCGATAGCGCGACCAGACACGTTACGACGAGAGACTAGGCCCGCTTCGTCTTTATCTGCAAGGGATTCTTCAACCGTGTGACGCGCGCGCAAGCGCTTGCCCCATGGTTTCTTGTCGCGGAGGGATAATGCTCCTAAGGTTGCGGATTATGGCGGCAGGGTCAAAAATGCGGCATGCTTCCTGCGGCGTGAAGACAAGGCGCTCGCACAGGCCGCGTGCATCTCGGCCGGCGACGTCGGAAGCTTGACCGGCCTAAAAGTTGCTGCGGTGCGGCATGAAAAGGTGATCCAACTGCCGCGTGCGGCGTATGAGATCGGGACAGCCATCGGGGAAGCGCTGAGGCGGTATCGAACTCACGCCACGAGGAATTTGCAGTGGAGCTCATTCTGTCGATCTGCCTTATTGCCAGCCCCGGCACATGCCGCGAAGAGGCCGTGTCCGTTGGGTTGGAGAAACCGCCGGCGCCTGTGCAGTGTCTGGTCGGGGCCATGCCGGTGATTGCCGAGTGGCGTGAGACGCATCCCAAGTGGAAGGTTCTCAAATGGCGCTGCGCCGCGCCCGGTTCCAGCGGCCGCGAGATCTGATCGCCGACGGTTTTACTCTGTTCTGTTGCACCGCAGCGTGCGCGCGCGCCGCGTCCGTGAAATCATCGGCACGCCATCATGTTCGGGATGGCGCCATTCGGTGAGACACCATGGGGCGTGGCTTGTTCTCGTCGCTCAGGGCGCGCATGGCGCTGCTGCTGTCCGTTGCCGTACTCGTTACGGCAGCGTCGACCTTTGCGCTCGTGCTCGCGCTCGGCGCGGTCAGCGCCCAGCTCGACCGGCTGGTGTCGGCGCAGAGCCGGCTTGAGTTGCTCTCGACCATTTCGGGCCGCATCGGCGACTACGCGCTGCTGGCCCTTCAGGCCGGGCATGAGCCGCCCGATGCCGAGCGCACGCCCATGCGTACCGGCCGGAAGCTGGCTGCCGACCGGGCGCGCGAATCTTTTGCTCGCCTGGAGGAGACGCTCGCCGCCTATGTCGGCCGCCTGGTGGGGGAAGAGCAGCGCACCCTGATGGCGGCGCGAAGCCGCACCATTGCCCGGCTGCGGGCGCAGTTCGAGGTGCTGGACCGGCAGGTCGACCGGGCGCTGGCGTCGGAGGAGCCGGCAACTGCGGCCCGGGTGGCGCTGGACGTGTTCGCCGCCGGCTTTGGCGCGCCGCTCAGCCAGGCCATGGAGGAAGAGCGCACCACCGCCCTCGATGCCTATAATCAGGTCCGCGAACTGCGCGAGCGGACGATACGCTGGGGGCTGATCGGCGTGGCGCTGGCCTGCCTGCTGGCGGTGGCGCTTTATCATCTGCTCGGTCGCTCGCTGGTCAATCGCGTTTCCGATGTCTCGGCGGCTGCGGCGGCGATTGCGCGCGGGCGCTCCGACACCCGGGTCAACGTGACCGGGCACGACGAACTCAGTCTCGCCATGGCGCGCTTCAACCGCATGGCCGTGCACCTTGCCCGGCGCGAGGCGCGGCTCGTGGCGGCGCAGAAGCAACTGCAGGAAATTGTCGACGCCCGAACGGCGGAATTGCGCGCCGCCAATACGCGATTGGAAAATGTCGATATGGCGCGTCGGCGCTTCTTCACCGATGTCAGCCACGAACTGCGCACGCCGCTGACCGTGATCCTCGGCGAAGTGGAAATCACGCTGCGCCCGCAGCGCCCGCGCGAGGAGGACCTGCGCGCCGCGCTGCTCGTCATCCAGTCGCGTGCCCGCCGCCTGCACCGCCGGGTGGAAGATCTGCTGCGCATCGCACGCTCCGAGAGCGGCCAGATCGAGCTCGACCGTTCGCTCTTCCTGGTTTCGGACCTGCTCGCGGAGGTCTGCGAAGGCATGGCGCCGGTGGCGCGGGCCGGCGGGCTGGTGCTGGAGGCGGACGAGGGCGCCGAGAGCCTCGCCGTCGATGCCGACCATGAATGGCTGCGCCAGACCTTTGACGGCCTCGTCGCCAATGCGGTACGCCATTCCCCGCCTGGCGAGAGCGTGCGATTGGCGGCGCGGCGCGAGGGGAGCGAGGCGGTGATCGAGGTGCGCGACCACGGCACCGGCATCCCCCCGGACGAGCTGCCGCATGTGTTCCAGCGGTTCTGGCGCGGTAGCGCCGGCACGCGGGAAGGCACGGGATTCGGCATTGGCCTCGCTTTGGCGAAGTGGATCGTCGATCGCCATGGTGGGCGCATCGACATAGAAAGCAGCACCGGGGACGACGGGCGGCGGCGCGGCACCTGCGTTACCGTGCGCCTGCCGCTCCCCTTGCCGGAAATGACACTGGAGGCCGCCCAATGAACATTCTGGTCGTGGAGGACGATCCCGACATCGGCTCCCTGCTGCGTCGCGGCTTCTCCTCGGAAAGCTACGATGTTGAGCTAGTCGGGGACGGCGAAGCGGCGCTGCGGGTGGCCAATGGCAAGACCTGGGGCGCGATCATCCTCGACGTCATGCTGCCCGGCCGTTCCGGCGTCGATGTGTGCAAGGCGCTCCGCGCCGGCGGACAGACCGCGCCCATCCTCATGCTCTCCGCCCGCTCCAGCGTGAACGAGCGCACCGAAGGGCTGATGGCCGGGGCGGACGACTATATCGTCAAGCCCTTCGCCTTCGAGGAATTGCTGGCCCGGGTGAAGGTGCAGGCGCTGCGTCGCAGCAATGCCGGCACCGAGCCGCGCCGGCTGGAAGTCGGGACATTGTCGCTCGATCTCGACACGCGCCAAGCGCAGCTCGGGGGCACGCGCGTGCGGCTCACCGAGCGCGAGGTGGAACTTCTCGCGCTGCTGATGCGTCATCCCGGAGAGCCGCTGTCGCGGGCCGACATTTTCGCCGCGCTCTGGGCGGGGCATGGCGGCGCCTCCCTCAACGTCGTCGACGTTTATGTCGGGTATCTCCGGCACAAGCTCGCCGAGGCGTTGCCCGAGGGGGCGCACCTGATCATGACGGTACGCGGCCGTGGCTTCATGCTGGAAGCCGAGGAAAGCTGAACGGCTTTCCGTGAAAGAACGCACCGGAGGTCCAGTGGTATTATGTGCGCCAGGCGGAAAGATGACAGGGTCTTCTTGACGGATTGCGAAACGATCATCACATTACTGGTGCGGTGTAATATCCGCAAAGCAACTCAATCTCTTATGAACTTCTTATGAAGTAAAATGAGATTGAATAAACGAGGAGGACGATATGGCCTGGACTGCTCCCCGCATTGTTGAAGTTTGCGTCGGCATGGAAGTCAACGCCTACTATCCGGCTGATTTCTGAGCCTAATAAGGGACGGGATGGCGTAAAATCGGTCACCGATGGAAACGTCCCCGTCCCGCTTCAAACTCGTGATCCTTGGATCCGCCGCTGGCGGTGGCTTCCCTCAGTGGAACTGCCGTTGCGCGGTTTGTTCGCTTGCTTGGGACAATGACCCGCGCGTGAAGCGGCGGACCCAGGCTTCGATTGCCGTCAGCGCCACTGGCGTGGACTGGGCCCTGATTAATTGCGCGCCCGAAATCCTGTCGCAGCTTCAAGCCACGCCGGCGCTGCACCCGCGCCATGGGTTGCGGGATTCGCCGTTGGCGTCGGTGCTGCTCACCAATGCCGATATCGACCATGTGGCCGGGCTGCTGAGCCTGCGTGAGGCTCAGCCCTTCACTCTGATGGCGACACCCGGCGTGCATGGCGTGCTGGCCAGCAGCAGCGCGTTTGACGTACTGGCGCCCGATGTCGTTGAGCGCCGCCCGGTGCAACTCGGCTCGTCTTTCGATCTGGTCCCGGGGGTGAGGGCCACCATCTTTCCGGTGCCCGGCAAGATCGCCCTCTATCTCGAAGCGCGCGAGCAGGCGGAAAAAGGCTCGCTCACCACGGACATGGAGGGCGAGCAGACCATCGGCGTGGAACTCACGGCCGGCGACCGCCGTGTCCTCTATATCCCCGGTTGCGCGACGATGACCGAGCCTTTGCGTGCGCGCCTTGAGGGCGCCGATGCCGTGTTGTTCGACGGCACGCTGTGGCGCGACGACGAGATGATCCGCGCCGGGGTCGGCACCAAGACCGGCGCGCGCATGGGGCACATGTCGATGTCCGGCGAGCGCGGTTCGATGGAGGCCTTGAGACACGTCAACGTCGGCCGAAAGATCTATGTTCACATCAACAACACCAATCCGGTGCTCGTTGATGGCTCAGAAGAGCGGATAACGGCGAATAATGCCGGATGGGAAATCGCTCACGATGGGATGGAGATTGCCCTATGACCACGCTTCTGTCGCCGGAAGAACTGGAAGCGCGCCTGCGTGATGTCGGCACCCGCCGCTATCACAGCCTGCACCCGTTTCATAAGCTGCTGCACAGCGGCAAGCTGGATTTCGGGCAGATCCAGGCGTGGGCGCTGAACCGCTATTATTATCAGGCGATGATCCCGGTGAAGGATTCTGCCATCCTCGCCCGCATGGAAGAAGCCGAGTTGCGCCGCGTCTGGCGCCAGCGCATCATCGACCATGACGGTGACAACGAGGCCGATGGCGGGATCGCCCGCTGGCTCGTGCTGACCGACAGCCTCGGCCTCGACCGCCATTATGTGACCTCGCTGCGCGGCCTGCTGCCGGCCACCAAATTCGCTGTGGATGCCTATGTGCATTTCGTGCGGGAGAAGACCCTGCTGGAGGCCATCGCTTCCTCGCTCACGGAGATGTTTTCGCCCGGCATCATCGGCGAGCGTGTCGCCGGCATGCTGAAGAACTATGATTTCGTCTCAAGGGACACTCTGGCCTATTTCGACAAGCGCCTGACCCAGGCGCCGCGCGATGCGGATTTCGCGCTCGACTATGTCAAGCAGCATGCCCGGACGCCGGAGCAGCAGGAGCAGGCGGTCCGGGCGCTGGAGTTCAAGTGCAACGTGCTCTGGGTGCAGCTCGACGCGCTGTATTTCGCCTATATCGACCCGAAAATGGCCTATCCGGGTGCTTTCGTCCCGAAGGAGGGGTGATGACAGCGACTCTTACCGCAACTGGCGTTCCCAAGCTCGCGCGTGGCGTGCGGTTGCGTCACGATGAGGCGCGCGGCCAGTGGGTGCTCTTGGCGCCCGAGCGCGTGCTGAACCCCGACCCGGTCGCGGTGGAGATCCTGAAAAAGGTGGACGGCGCCCGCTCCATCGACGTCATCGTCGATGAACTGGCGGCCACGTTCACGGTGGAGCGCGCCACGGTGGCGACCGATGTCGATGCGTTTCTTTCCGGTCTCGCGGAAAAGGGCCTCATCGATGTGACGTTGCCGGTGATTGGGGATGCCGCGTCATGAGCCTGATCGAGGAACCCCGCAGCCGCGTGGAGGTGCCGGTTCGCCCAGCGCCCCCCATCCCCTATGGCATGTTGGCCGAGCTGACGCATCGCTGCCCGCTGCAATGCCCCTACTGCTCCAACCCGGTCGAGCTCGACCGGCGCAATGTCGAGCTCGACACCGAGACCTGGCTGCGCGTCTTCTCCGAGGCCGCCAAGCTCGGCGTGCTACAGGTTCATCTTTCCGGCGGCGAGCCGACGGCGCGGCGCGATCTGGAACAGATGATCCGCCACTGCGTCGAGGTCGGGCTCTACACCAACCTCATCACCGCTGGCGTCGGCGTCACGCCGGAGCGACTGCAGTCGATTTCGGACGCCGGCATCGACCATGTCCAGCTGTCCTTCCAGGGCGCCACGGCCGAGATGACCGACAAGGTCTCGAATTTTCGCGGCGCCCATGAGAGGAAGCTGGCTGTTGCGCGCGAAGTGCGCAGGCTCGGCCTGCCGCTCACCGTCAATTCGGTGGTGCACCGGGCCAATATCCACCAGATCCCGGACTTCATCGAGCTGGCGCTGGCACTCGACGCGCGGCGCATCGAAATCGCCCATTCGCAATATTATGGCTGGGCGCTGCGCAATCGCGGCGCGCTGATGCCGACCCGCGACCAGGTGTTCTGGGCGCTCGATGTCGTGGAAGAGGCGCGAATTCGGCTCAAGGGCGTGCTCACCATCGACGCCGTGGTGCCGGACTATTACGCCAAATACCCGAAACCCTGCATGAATGGGTGGGGCCGGCAGTCGCTCAACGTCACCCCGTCCGGCAAGGTTCTGCCCTGCCACGCGGCCGAGACCATTCCGAGCCTTGATTTCTGGAATGTGCGCGAGCATTCGCTCACCGATGTCTGGCTCAATTCGCCGGCCTTCAATGCCTTTCGCGGCACCGACTGGATGCCCGACCTGTGCAAGAGCTGCGAGCGCAAGGAAATCGACTGGGGGGGCTGCCGCTGCCAGGCCATGGCGATCGCCGGCGATGCCGCCGCCACTGATCCGGCCTGCCATTTGTCGCCCCTGCATGCGGACCTGCTGGCGCTTGCCGAAGCCGATGCCGAAGGCACCGACATTTATGATTACCGGCGCTACTTCCAGCCTGATCGCACCGGCTGACGGAGACACTTCATGTTGCGTTTTGCCCATACCCTCGCTGCGGCGGCTTCGGTTGCGACGCTTTTTGCGACCGCTGCGCTGGCCGCCAGCCCAACGGCTTCCGAATTGTTCTTCGAGAAGCCCTACCTCTCCAAGATCGAGCCGGGCACCACGCTGACCTATGCCTACAAGCACGTGACCGCCGAGGCCAAGCTGGGCGACGGCTTCGACGAGACGCTGGAATTGAAGGTGGGCGCCCCCGCCGACGACCCTTCCAAGCGGATCGCCGACGTGCTCATCCATCGCGGTGGCAAGGAAGGCGAGGCCGGGCCGTTCCCAACCATGAACGGCAACCCGATCGCGCTGATCCTGCTGGAGCGCGACGTGAAGGAACTGGCGCAGCTGAGCAAGGGCAGTCCGTTCTATCTGCGCAACCGGGTGCGCGAGCATCTCGCCTCGGGCACGGTCACGCCCGCGCGCCTTACCTTCGAGGGCCGCGAGGTCGAGGGCTGGAAGCTCACCATGCGTCCCTTTACCGAGGATCCGAACAAGGACAAGCTGCAGGAACTGGTCGGCCGTCGCTACGAATTCCTGTTCTCCGACGCCGTGCCCGGCGGGTTGTATTCCATCGACGTTGTCACGCCGAAGGCGGATGGCGCTGCCAACATGATCGAGACCAGCCTGACGCTGACCGGCGCCTCCGTGGCCCCGGCGGTGAAATAGGCGGCCGCCCCCAAGGAGGAATGACCATGGCGAACACACGCCCCCGGCGGGGGGAGAAGGCCTTCCGCTTCACCGCCGCAGCCCTGATGTTCACGGTGCTTGGCGCTGGCGGGGTTCTGGCGCAGGACATGCTGTCGCCCGGCCTTACCCCCGGCGCCCGAAAGCCGGTTCCGCAGGCCCCGCAATCGGGACTGATCAACGATTATCCCACCGCCGCCCGCGCCGATTACGTGTTCGGCTGTATGGTCGCGAATGGCCAGACACGGACGGCGCTGGAGAAGTGCTCGTGCTCGATCGACACCATCGCCACCATCCTGCCCTATGAGCGGTACGAGGAAGCCGAGACGATCATGAGCGTCGGGCAGGTGGCGGGCCAGCAGGCGGAGTTGTTCCGCAGCACCGGCATTTTCCGCGACATCGTCGCCGATCTGCACCGGGCGCAGGCAGAAGCGGAAGTTACCTGCTTCTACTGAGTGAGAGAGAGGGAGGCGCGCCATATGGACCGGCGCGGCTCCGCATTCCCGACCGCATGGATGGCTCAACTCGCCGGCTTCAGAGCGCCCTCGAACTTGCGCCCGTCGGTGTCGCCGGCGTCGACATGGATCTCCTTGCCGGCGGGGTCGTAAGAGACCCGGATCGCCGGGTCCTCGCTCAGCGAGATGCCGCCCTGCATGGAGAACACCAGCTCGTCGCCCTGCGTCACGCGGATATTGTCGACGAACTTGGCCGGGATATATGCCCGGGTCAGCGGGTCCATCTGCAGGCCCGAATAATTGGGGTGGCGGATCATCAGCTGAAGCTGCGAGACCCGGCTCGCCTTGCTGGCGTCCCCCAGCGCGTCGGCCTTCACCGATTTCAGCTTGAGCTGGCCCAGATTCTTCAGCTGCGCCTCCTCGTCCTTCATGGCAGGGGCGGAGCAGCCGCCGGACGCCTTCACATAGCTCTCGGCCATGTGGAGCCCGCCATCGCTGGTTTCGGCGATGGCCCGCACATAGGAATAGGAATTCACCCGCAGCCGCGTGCCCAGCGCGACATCGCGGCGGTTGCCGCCGAAGGTGAAGGTGGCGGCGAGCGGGGCGGGGTTCTCGTCGACGATAAGCGTCAACTTGGAGATGGTGCGCGGATCGCCTTCCGGGAGCACGATCTCGACGCTGATCGGTACCATGGCCGCATCCTCCGCCCGCTTGGGAGCGGTGAGCCGCACGAGCGGGCTTGCCGCCTCGATCGGCCGCTCGCCGAACACGTCCGGCTTGAACGATTTCCAGCTGGCGTCGGCCCCCGGCTCCTGCGCGGCGGCCGCAGTGACAGCGAGAGCAGAGAAGAAAGTGACGGCGAGGAAAAGGCGGATACGGCGGCTATAACGATGCATGGCGACCTCCCGGCCTGCCGGATCGTTGGCCCGTCCGGCGGTTGCGCGCATCATACACCCTTCCCGCGTTGAATTGCAGGCACGAACGCGCGAGCGCACCGACGCGGCTTGCGCAGCGCAAAGCCGCCGGTCATCATCCCCAAGGTGCGATGCTGCCGCAAAGGCGACCCGCCCGATCCGCCATTATTACCTGAGTGACCGCCATGCTTTCGCGCCGTTCCCTTTTCAAGGTCGCCCTCTCGCTGTTGGCCGTGCCGATCGGCATCGCATCGCAGGGCGAGGCGCAAGCGCAATCCGCGCCGAACAACCGTCCGCCGCCCCCGCGCCGGGAGCCGCGCCCGGCGCCGCGACGGGGCTACACGTGGGTTCCCGGCCACTGGGCCTGGCTGCCGCGCCGGGGCTGGGTGTGGACGGCGGGTCACTGGGAGGAGAACCGTCGCGGGTTCGAGTTCGTCGGGCCGCGCTGGGTGCTGCGCCGTGGCCAGTGGATCTATGAGCCCGGCCGCTGGGTGCGCAGCTGGCGCTGAGCCGGGCTCGGCACGGTAATCAAGGCCGGGTTGTGCCCCGTCTCGTTACCTCTTGTGGTGCGATTGTAGGCGCGAGCGACCGGCGTTAAGCTCCCCTCGGAATCAATCGGGGGAATGCCCATGTCGAAATCCGTAGCCGCCAAGCTCACTGTCGTCGCCGTCGTCGCGCTTGTCGCGGCGGGCTGTTCCAACACCCAGCGCCGCACCGGCACGGGCGCGCTGATCGGTGCCGGTACCGGTGCGGTGATCGGCGGCATCGCCGGCGGTGGCACCGGCGCCGCCTGGGGCGCGGGCATCGGCGCGGTGGCCGGTGGCGCCATTGGCGCCGCGACCGCCAACTGAGTACGGCGCGGCCTCGTCGCTTCGGCCTTCAAACGACGCGCCGCCCCGGCTATGACGGGACGGCATTGCGAGGAGGCGGGTGTGGGCGTCACGATCTACGGCATCAAGAACTGCGACACGATGAAGAAGGCACGCGCTTGGCTTGACGGGCGAGGCGTGACCTATGTTTTCCACGACTATAAGACCGCCGGGATCGACGTCGCACGGCTCGGGCAATGGGCCGGCAAGGTCGGCTGGGAAGGGCTGATCAACCGCGCCGGCACCACCTTCCGCAAGCTCGAAGAGGCGGAAAAGGCAGATATCGACGAGGAGAAGGCGCTCGCTTTGATGCAGGCGCACCCTTCACTCATCAAGCGGCCGGTGCTGGATGTCGACGGTACGCTGCTGGTGGGCTTCAAGCCGGAAGCGTACGAGGCGCAGTTCGGCTAAGCGGGGCCGGCGGAGGGTCGGCGACGCGCTAAAGCACGCCACCCCTTGATCCGGCGCGGCTTCCCTGCCACATCCGCCTGCATGAACGCTCTCTCCAATTCCGCCGCATCGCCCATCGCCACCGAGGTCGCGCGCCGGCGCACCTTCGCGATCATCTCGCACCCGGATGCGGGCAAGACCACGCTGACGGAGAAGCTGCTGCTGTTCGGCGGCGCGATCCAGCTGGCCGGTCAGGTGCGCGCCAAGAAGGACCGGCGCTCGACACGCTCGGACTGGATGGCGATCGAGCGCGAGCGCGGCATCTCTGTCGCCACCTCGGTGATGACCTTCGAGTTCAACGGCCATGTGTTCAACCTGCTGGACACGCCGGGCCATGAGGACTTCTCCGAGGACACCTACCGCACGCTGACCGCCGTCGACGCGGCGGTGATGGTGATCGACGCCGCCAAGGGCATCGAGGCGCGCACCCGCAAGCTGCTGGAAGTCTGCCGCCTGCGCGATATTCCGATCATCACCTTCATCAACAAGATGGATCGCGAGAGCCGCGACCCGTTCGACATCCTCGACGAGATCGAGAAGACGCTGGCCCTCGACACCACGCCGATGACCTGGCCGGTGGGGCAGGGGCGGGACTTCGTCGGCACCATGGACATCGCCAGCGGCGGCATGCGGCTTCTGGATGGCGATGAGGGCAAGACCGGCGCGCTGCGGCAGATGAGCATGGCGGAAATCGCCGCGCTGAACGTCACCCTCAAGGAAGCGACGCTGGCCGAGGAACTCGGGCTGGTGCGCGAGGTGTGCAACCCGTTCGAGCTGCAGGCCTTCCTCGAAGGGCACCTGACTCCGGTCTATTTCGGCTCGGCGTTGCGCAATTTCGGCGTCGGCGACCTGCTCGAAGGCCTCGGGCGCTACGCCCCGCCGCCGCGCGCGCAGCAGGCGGACAAGCGCCGGGTCGAGGCGGAAGAACCGCGCATGACCGCCTTCGTGTTCAAGATCCAGGCGAACATGGACCCCAACCACCGCGACCGCATAGCCTTTGCGCGCCTGTGCTCGGGCAGGCTCCAGCGCGGCATGAAGGCGAAGCTGGTGCGTACCGGCAAGCCGATGGGTCTTGCGACGCCGCAATTCTTCTTCGCCCAGGACCGCCAGCTGGCCGAGGAAGCCTATGCCGGCGATGTCGTCGGCATTCCCAACCACGGCAATCTGCGCATCGGCGACACGCTGACCGAGGGTGAGGACATCAATTTCATCGGCGTGCCCTCATTCGCGCCGGAAATTCTGCGCCGGGTGAAGCTGCCGGACGCGATGAAGGCCAAGAAGCTGAAGCAGGCGCTGCAGGAAATGGCCGAGGAAGGCGTGGTGCAGGTTTTCCGCCCCACCGACGGCTCGCCGGCGCTGGTCGGCGTGGTCGGCCCGCTGCAGCTCGACGTGCTCAAGAACCGGCTGGAGGCCGAATACGGGCTGGAGGTCGGCTTCGACATGTCGGAGTTCCAGCTCGCCCGCTGGGTATCGTCGGAAGACCCCAAGAAGCTCGACGATTTCGCCGCCGGTAACCGCCTGTCAACGGCGGAAGATCTCGATGGCGATCTGGTGTTCCTCAGCCCGTCAGCTTTCATGATCGGTTACACCGGCGACCGCTGGCCGGGCATCGTCTTCACCGATGTGAAGGATGTGAAGAAGACCGGCTGAACCCTGCCGTAATAGGGGCCGGCCTAGCGCACGACCACGATCCGCGTATTGGCGCGGCCATACTGCCCGACGATCGCGAACAGCGCTTTCGCATTGCTGGGGTGCAGCCGCACGCAGCCATGCGAGGCAGGGCGGCCGAGCCGGCGCAGATCGTTGGTGCCGTGGATCGCCCAGCCCTTGTGGAAGAAGATCGAATAGGGCATCGGCGCGTTGTCGTACTTGCGCGAGAAATAGCGCTTGTGCATGCGCTCGGGTCGGTAGCTGCCGAGCGGGGTGCGATAGCCCTTGCGGGCGGTGGAGACCGGCCAGGCGTGCCGCTCGACCCCCTCCACCATCACACGCATGCGTTGCTTCGAGAGGCTGATCTCCACCCTCACATCGGGTGGTGGCGGCAGGACTTCTTCCAGCGGGCCGGCAGGGTTCCCGATCGCTATCGCCTGCGCCGGCGGTGTCGCAAAGGCCGCAGGGGAGGGGACAGCGGGCGGCGTGGTCGACATGGCGGGGGCGGAGAGCGCCCCCGGAGTGGCGGTCGAGGGCGGGCTCATTGCCGGCGGCGCAGCGATCGTGGCCAGCGCGGCGTCACTTGGAGCCGCCACCCGCAGACCTGTGGCCGGCGGCGCGCTGGTGGCTGTTGCCACGACCCCCTGGGCGCGCGCTGACGGTGCGAGGGCCAACAACAGGCCCAGTGAGACAATCGCCAGCACGGATTTCATTCCGGTTCCCCCAAACCGATGGCGTCATCATTGTGACACGCAACCTTCGGGCGCGGGAGAGCCGATACCGCTTATGGTTTACACATCCAGGTGTTGGCGGAAGGCAGGCATTGGCACGAGGCGCTCGCTGCGGGCGGACCGGGACAAATAGTCAGCCCACCTGCGGATGGCGCGGGGATTGGAAACGATCTAGCGTGCGCGCCATCGCACACCGGGGAGCACGATCATGATCCTGATGCTGACGGGGCTCGCCCTGTTTGTCGCCATTCACATCGTCGCCGCGCGCCGCAAGATGGCCGCGGCGGTCACGGCGCAGTTCGGCGTCACCGCCTACCGGATCGTGCACGGCGTTCTCGCCATCATCGGCGTTCTGATGATTGCCTATGGCTTCGGCCAGTGGCGGGCCGAAGGCCCCGCGCAGCTTTACAACCCGCCGGCCGGACTGCGCCATCTCGCGCTGCTGCTGATGCTGTTCGCCTGCATCTTCGCGGTGGCGGCGCTGGTGCCGAGCCACATCAAGGCGCGGCTGAAATTCCCGTTCCTGGTAGCGATCAAGACCTGGGCGCTGGCGCATCTGCTCGCCAATGGCGACGCCGCGACCGTCACTCTTGCCGTCGTTCTGCTCGCGTGGGCGGTGGTTCTGCGGATCATGGCCAAGCGCCGCGCAGCGCCCCTGCCGGTCGCCCCCGCCAATTGGTGGGGCGACTTCGTTGCGGTCGGCGGCGGTGTCGTGCTTTATGCGATCCTCTCCTTCTGGTTCCATCCCGCTATTGTCGGGGTGCCGGTCATGGGCTGACCAAGCCCTTGCAAGAAAACGAGGAAACTGCCTGACATGTCCGTCCAGTCCGCTGCCCGCCGCCTCACCGCACCCGATATCCGGGCGCGCAAGGGTGGAGAGCCGATCGTCTCGCTGACCGCCTACCACGCCCACACTGCGCGTCTTGTCGACCCGCATGTCGACTTCATGCTGGTGGGCGATTCGCTCGGCATGGTGATGCACGGGCTGGAAACCACCGTGCCGGTGACGGTCGACATGATGATCCTTCAGGGGCAGGCGGTGATGCGCGGCTCGGCGCGGGCGCTGGTGGTGGTGGACCTGCCTTTCGGCTCCTATGAGGGCTCGCCGCAGCAGGCCTTCGCCACCGCCGCGCGGGTGCTGAAGGAGACGGGCGCCGGCGCCATCAAGCTGGAAGGCGGGCGCCGCATGGCCGAGACGGTGCGTTTTCTCGCCGATCGCGGTGTGCCGGTCATGGGCCACGTCGGTCTCACCCCGCAGGCGATCAACACACTCGGCTCGTTCAAGGCGCTCGGCCGCGACGAGGCGAGCGCGGCGCTGATTCTTGACGATGCCCGCTCGATCGCGGAGGCCGGTGCGTTCTCCATCGTGCTGGAGGCGATTTCCGAGCCACTGGCCCGCCAGATCACGCAGGAGGTCGCTCCGCCCACCATCGGCATCGGCGGCTCGCCAGCCTGCGACGGACAGATTCTCGTGCTCGAAGACATGCTCGGCCTGTCCGATCGCGTGCCGCGCTTCGTCAAAAAGTTCGCCGAAATCGGCCCCGCCATCGGCGCGGCGGTGGAGGCCTATGCGAGCGAGGTGCGCGCGCGCAGCTTCCCCGGGCCGGAGCATGTCTACGCCCCGAAGAAGAGCTAGAATCCAGGCTCGCGCGGGCAAAGGGCGCGGTGTGGACGCCGCGCACCGCGCGATTTGCCTTGTTGAAGCCGCATCGGTAGTTTACGCGGCCCTTTCCAGTACCGGCCCCGCGCATCTGCGGCGCCCTTCCGACGAGTGCCCACGGACGCGACATGGCTGACATCTTCAACGAGATCGACGAGGACCTGCGCCGCGAGCGTTTCGGTCGGCTATGGACGCGCTACGGCGCCTATCTCATCGGCTTTGCCGTGCTCATCGTCGTCGCCGTCGCCGGGTGGCGCGGCTATGAATGGTGGCGGATGCATCAGGATCAGGCCGCCGGCGCGCAGTTCGAGGCGGCGATGGCGCTGTCCACCGAGGGCAAGACCGCCGAGGCCGAGGCTGCCTTCGCCGCGCTTGAGAAGGACGCCCCTCGCGGCTACCGCGTTCTGGCCCGCTTTCGCTCCGCCGACGAACTCGCAAAGACCGACCGCACAGCCGCCGTCGCCGATTACGATGCGCTGGCGCGCGACGCCTCGATAAGCCCGCTGATGCAGAATGTGGCGCAGATTCGCGCCGGCCTGCTGCTGGTCGACACCGCCCCGCTTGCCGACATCGAAAGCCGGATGAAGCCGCTCGACACCCCCACGGGGGCGTTCCGCCATTCGGCGCGCGAGATCATCGGCCTCGCCCAGTACAAAGCCGGGGACTATGTGGGCGCGACCGCGACGTTCACCGCCGTTCTCGGTGACGGCGAAACCCCTCCCGGGCTGCGCCGCCGCGCGGATCTGATTCGGACACTCGCGGCGTCGTCGCTGCCACTGCCGGCGCCCACCGCCTCCACCGCCCCGGCACAGACGACACCGCCGGCGATGGAGCCGGCCGCAGTGCCTGCTTCGCCCGAGGTGCCCGCTGCGGCGCCCTCGACATCCCCGACATCCGAGCCGGCGGCGGCCCCCCCCGCCGCGCCGTGAGGAGATGCTGATGCGCCAAGAGATGTCCACGTTCCGCTCGCGCCTGCGTCGCGCCCTGCTGTTGCTGCCGGTGCTGGGTCTCGCGCTCGGTGCCGCCGGCTGCGAAACGCTCGAATCGCTGAACCCCTTCAACGAGCGCGAAAAGCCGCTGCCCGGCGCGCGCGCGCCGGTGTTTCCCGAAGGCGTGCCCGGGGTCGATTACAATCAGGCACCGCCGCAGCCGGCGAATTCGGCCTATAATCCCTATATGAACGAGCCGCCGGCCGAGGGCGCGGCGTCCGCTGCCGGTCCTGGCGCCGCCCCGGCTCAGTAGAACTGCCGGGCGCGGAGGCCCTCTTTTCCCATGACGATGACCGTCGCGATTGTCGGCCGGCCGAATGTCGGCAAGTCGACGCTGTTCAATCGCCTGGTCGGCAAGCGTTTGGCGCTGGTCGACGACCGGCCCGGCGTAACGCGCGACCGACGCGAGGGCGACGCCCGGCTCGGGCATTTGTCGTTCCGCATCATTGATACGGCGGGGCTGGAGGAGGCGAAGGCCGAATCGCTCGAAGGCCGCATGCGCGCGCAGACTGAGGCCGCCATCGCCGACGCCGACGTGCTGCTGTTCATGATCGACGCCAAGGCCGGCATCACGCCGAGCGACCGCTCCTTCGGCGAGCTCGCCCGCCGCTCCGGCAAGCACACCATTCTCGTCGCCAACAAGGCCGAGGCGAAGGGCTCCGAGAGCGGCACGCTGGATGCTTACGCCCTGGGGCTCGGCGAGCCTGTGGAGGTTTCCGCCGAGCATGGCGACGGCATGGGCGATCTTCTCCGCGCGCTGGCGCTGTGCGTGCCGGACGAAGGGGATGAAGAGGAAGAATCCGAGGCCGGCCGGCGCATCCGCGTCGCCGTGCTCGGGCGCCCGAATGCCGGCAAGTCGACCCTGATCAACGCACTGCTCGGCGAGGATCGGTTGCTCACGGGACCGGAGGCGGGCATCACCCGCGATTCCATCGCCGTCGATATCGAGCGCCACGGGGTGGAACTGCGCGTGTTCGATACCGCCGGCATGCGCAAGCGCGCCCGGATCGAGGACAAGCTGGAAAAGCTCTCCGTCGCTGACGGCCTGCGCGCCGCTCGCTTTGCTGAAGTCGTCATCGTGCTGATGGACGCGACGCATCCGTTCGAGGAACAGGACCTGCGCATCGCCGATCTCGTCGAGCGCGAGGGGCGGGCGGTGGTTCTGGCGATTTCCAAGTCCGATCTCGTCAAGGACCAGCAGGGCTTCGTCACCCGCATGCGCGAGGAAGCCGACGATCGGCTCTCGCAGGTCAAGGGCGCGCCGGTGGTGCTGGTGTCGGGCCTGACCGGCGAGGGGCTGGACCGTCTGGTGCGCGCCGTGCAGCAGGCGCATGAGGTGTGGAACCGCCGGGTCGCCACCAATCCGCTGAACCGTTGGCTGATCGAGACCACCGACCAGCACCCGCCGCCGGCGGTTTCGGGGCGCCGCATCAAGCTGCGCTACATCACCCAGCCCAAGGCCCGCCCGCCAAGTTTCGTGCTGTTCTGCTCGCGTGCCGACGCACTGCCGGAGAGCTATGTGCGTTATCTCGTGAACAATCTGCGCGCCAGCTTCGACCTGCCCGGCGTACCGATCCGGCTGACGCTGCGCGAGAAGGACAATCCCTACGCCGAGAAGGAGTAGGCGGAATAAAAAAGGGACGGCGCGAGCCGTCCCTTTTTCGTTGCGGGTAAGGATCCGGCATTCATGTCGGAAGCCGGTAGTCCTTGAGGCTCTGGCTGGGGAAGTCGTAGAGACGGCCGGTTTCCTCGAAGCTCGGCAGGCACAGCGCGAGGATTGCCCGCGCCACCTCTTCGGGCGTGGGCAGCGTGTTCGGGTCCTCGCCCGGGAACGCCTTGGCCCGCATGCGGGTGCGGATCGGGCCCGGATTGATCAGGTTGACCTTTAGGCTGGAGATGTTCTCCACCTCGGCCGCCCAGGTGCGCGCCAGCACTTCCACCGCCGCCTTGGTGACGGCGTAGGGGCCCCAGAACGGTCGCGCCTTGTGCGCCGCGCCGGAGGACACCATCACTGCCCGCCCGGCGGTGGAGAGCCGCAGCAGCGGGTCCAGAGAGCGGATGAGCCGCCAGTTCGCGGTGAGGTTTACTGCCAGCGTGTCGTTCCATTCCTTGGGGTCGACCTGCGCCAGCGGCGTCATCGGACCGAGCACGCCGGCATTGCCGACAAAGACGTCGAGTTTGCCGAAACGCTCAAAAAGCGCGCCGCCGAGCCGGTCGATGCCCTCGCCATCCTTGATGTCGAGGGGCACGAGAGTCGCGGTCGAGCCTGCCTTGACGATCGCGTCGTCGAGTTCCTCGAGCGCGCCGCTGGTGCGGCCCACAGCCACCACATGCGCGCCGGCCGCGGCCAGGGCCAGGGCGGTGGCATGGCCGATCCCGCGTGTGGCGCCGGTGACGAGGGCGATGCGGCCGTCGAGCGGACGCGCGGCAGGCTCTGCCGTGGAAAGGTCGGACATGGCGTTTCCTCGAAGGCTCAGGTGTCGTCGGTCATGACCACGGAAGGCACGGAGCGCCGGGCCGGGCCGTGCGTGACCGCTTCGATGTTGTTGCCCTCGGGATCGAGCACGAAGGCGGCGTAATAGCCGGGATGATAGTCGCGCAGGCCCGGCGGCCCGTTGTCGCGCCCGCCGGCGGCAAGCGCGGCGGCGTGGAAGCGGCGCACCGTTTCCTCGTCGCTCGCCTGGAAGGCGATGTGCGCCCGCCCGGTCGGCGGGTCGCCGGGCGAGACGAAGAGTTCATCAGCGAAGAAATAGCCGTCGCCCTCGACCAGCGGCACGCCGAGAACCGCGAGCACGGCCCCATAAAAACGCCGGCAGGCCTCATAGTCGGCGACCACCAGCGAAACGTGGTCGATAAGCCGGCCGCGATGCCATTCGCGAAGCTCGACCATTGCGGTCAGCTCGCCTCGGCCAGCAGGGAGAGCTGACGGGGCGACACCTCACCCTCGCGATCGGAGAGCAAAGTGGGGTACTCTCCAGTGAAGCAATGGTCGGTGAATTGCGGGCGCAGCGGGTCACGGCCCTCATAGCCCATCGACTTGTAAATGCCGTCGATGGAGAGGAAGGCGAGGCTATCGGCACCGATATAGCGGCGCATGCCTTCGAGGTCGTGGGTGGCGGCCAGCAGCTTGTCGCGGTCGGGCGTGTCGATGCCGTAATAGTCGGGATGGGTGATCGGCGGCGAGGAGATGCGGAAATGCACCTCGCGGGCGCCGGCCTCGCGCATCATCCGCACGATCTTCACTGAAGTGGTGCCGCGCACCAGGCTGTCGTCGATCAGCACGATCCGCTTGCCTTCGACCACGGCGCGATTGGCCGAGTGCTTCATCCGCACGCCCTGGTCGCGCACCGACTGGGTCGGCTGGATGAAGGTTCGCCCCACATAATGGTTGCGGATGATACCGAGTTCATAGGGCAGGCCCGAGGCCTGCGAGTAGCCGATGGCCGCCGGCACGCCGGAATCGGGCACGGGCACCACGAGGTCGGCATCGGCAGGCGCCTCGGCGGCAAGCTGCATGCCCATGGTCTTGCGGACCTGATAGACCGAGTGTCCGCCCACCACCGAATCCGGCCGGGCGAAATAGATGTACTCGAAGATGCACGGGCGGGGCGGCACGCTGCCGAAGGGCCGCAGGGTTTCCACCTTGTCCGAAGAGAAAACGATGACCTCGCCGGGCTCGATGTCCCGCACGTGGCGCGCACCAATTATGTCGAGGGCGCAGGTCTCCGAGGTCAGGATCGGGTGCCCGTCGAGCTCGCCGAGGACCAGCGGGCGAATCCCGAGAGGGTCGCGGGCGCCCACCAGCTTCTTGTTGGTGAGGCCGACAAAGGCATAGGCGCCTTCCAGCATGCGCAGGGCGTCGATGAAACGCTCGGTGAAGCGCGGGCGCTTGGAACGGGCGACGAGGTGAAGCATCACTTCCGTGTCGGAGGTCGACTGGCAGATCGCGCCGTCGCGGATGAGCTGGCGGCGAAGCGTCAGGCCATTGGTCAAATTGCCGTTATGGGCGATCGCGAAGCCGCCGCCGTCGAGCTCGGCGAACAGCGGCTGGACGTTGCGCAGAATGGTTTCGCCGGTGGTCGAGTAGCGGACGTGGCCAACCGCGATATGCCCCGGCAGGCGCTTGATAGCCTCGCCGTCGGAGAAGGCGTCGCTGACCAGGCCGAGGCGGCGTTCGGAGTGGAAACGCCTGCCGTCATAAGTGGTTATGCCTGCCGCTTCCTGGCCGCGGTGCTGCAGCGCATGCAGGCCGAGGGCCGTTATCGCCGCCGCGTCGGGGTGGCCATAAATGCCAAACACGCCGCACTCCTCGCGCAGCGTGTCCCCGTATTCGTCGTAGAAATCGTCCGATTCCGCCGATTTCGGCGCCACGTGATCACCCATCAGATCGGCCATAGGATCTTCGCTCCTCGGCGCAGTTCAAGGCTGCGCCCGCTCCACTGTGCTCAAAAACAACTGCGCCCGGGACGCCTTGTCCCATGGGCGCGGTCGAATTAAGGCGCCGACGGCGTCACCGGGGCCGGCGTGACCGGCGCGGTACCCGGTGCAACGGGCTCAGGCGGCGGCTCGGTCGGCTCGGCGTCCTTCGAGCTGCGCATCTCTCGGATGAGGCTCTCGGGGTCTTCCGGCAGAATGGAAATGAGCCAGTCACCCGCACTTTGCAAGACCAGCTTGGCACGCGCGTCACGAATCCACTCCGGCTGGCCCTGCTCGTTCTGGACCAGCCAGTTGAAGAACAGGAAGGCCACAACCATGATCAGGAAGCCGCGGGCGAGGCCGAACAGGAAGCCGAGGGTGCGGTCGAGCGCGCCGATGCGGCTGTCGAGCACGAGGTCGGAGATTCGCACCGTGATAATCGAGACGATCAGCAGGGTGACGATGAACAGCGTGCCGACCGTCGCCGCCATCGCGAAGGTGTCGTTGGCGATGTACTGCTTGGCGAAGGGCAGGGCGTGCGGATACGCATAAAGCGTGACCAGCGCCGCCGCGAGCCAAGAGACGATGGCGAAGACCTCGCGCACGAAGCCGCGGACCATGGCGAGCAGGCCGGACACAACCATCACGGCGATCAGGATGATGTCGAGGAGCGTCAAGACGATCTCACCGTGGTCGAGGTGGTGCGCGGGAAAGCACAGCGAATCTGCGCCTTCCAGCCTCGCAGGAGGCAGGGGCGACGTATAGCGCGGCGCCGGGCGCGCGTCATCCCTCTTGCTTCGCTGGTGCGGCGCGGCGCGGCCCCTTGGCGGCGATTGCGGCGACGATATCCCCAAGGGAGGCAATGGCGTCGATCGCGAGGGGGGCCTCGGCCGGCTCTCGCCCTGCCGCGCCCGCACCCTTGGCCGACGGCGCCACGGCCCGGGTGAAGCCGAGCTTGGCCGCCTCCTTCAGCCGCGCCACCGCGTGGGGCACGGCACGCACCGCCCCGGTGAGGCTGATCTCGCCGAAATAGACGCTGTCCGGCGGCAGCACCGTCCCCGCCAGCGAGGAGATGAGCGCCGCCGCGACGGCGAGGTCAGCCGCCGGTTCGCTGATGCGGAAGCCGCCGGCGACGTTGAGATGCACGTCATGGCCGCCGAGCTTGATGCCGCACCGTGCTTCCAGCACCGCGAGCACCATGGACAGGCGGCTGGGGTCCCAGCCCACCACCGCCCGGCGCGGCGTGCCCAGGCTTGTGGGCACCACCAGCGCCTGGATTTCCACCAGCACCGGGCGTGTGCCCTCCATGCCCGCATAGACCGCCGTGCCCGGCGCGCCGCTGTCGCGGTTCGACAGGAACAGTTCGGAAGGGTTGGCCACTTCGGCGAGGCCGAGGCCGGTCATCTCGAACACGCCGATCTCGTCGGTCGGCCCGAAGCGGTTCTTCTGCGCCCGCAAGATTCGGAAATGGTGAGCGCCGTCGCCCTCGAAGGAGAGCACGGCATCGACCATGTGCTCGACCACGCGCGGGCCGGCGATCTGGCCGTCTTTCGTCACATGGCCGACCAGAATGACGGCGGCCCCGGCGCGCTTGGCGTAGCGGATGAGAATCTGCGCCGAGGAGCGCACCTGCGTCACCGTGCCGGGCGCGGATTCCACCGTGTCGGTCCACATGGTCTGGATCGAATCGATCACCACCAGCACCGGCCGCCGGCCCTCCGAGAGCGTCGCGACGATGTCTTCGACATTGGTTTCGGCGGCGAGTTCCACCGGGGCGCCGGAAAGGCCAAGCCGCTCGGCGCGCAGGCGCACCTGGGCGACGGCTTCTTCGCCGGAGACATAGATGATGCGGTGCCCGGCGCTCGCCAGCGCGGCGGAGGCTTGGATCAGCAGCGTCGACTTGCCGATGCCGGGATCGCCGCCGATGAGCAGCACTGAGCCTGGCACGATGCCGCCGCCGGCCACGCGATCGAGTTCGGAAATTCCGACCTGAACCCGGGGGGCGTCCTCCGAGGTGCCGGTGAGGCTTTCCAGCGCGATCAGCCGCCCCCGGCGCCCGCCCCGCAGATTGGCCGGCATGGTGTCGGTGGCCGTCGCCTCTTCGGCGATCGAATTCCACGCCCCGCACGAATCGCAGCGGCCCTGCCAGCGCGAATGCACCGCGCCGCAGATCTGGCAGATGACAGAGGCAGTGCGCTTGGCCATGGAGGACCGATCAGGTTTGTTCTGGTGGCCGTCTTCTAGCCGTTATACGCGGCAAGCCAAAATGACCAAGCGAACGCTCGCGCGCCTCGCGCGGCATGTGGCGCGGCTTTTGCTTCACATCTCATGCAGTCGTCCTGCGGCGAGACGAATTTCCGTTTCATCATTCCGAATCGTGAAGATGACAGTCGTTGCGCGATTGAACGGTCGATTTCTGCTGTGGTTCATTGTCCTGCTGCCGCTCACGCTCGGCGTGGGGAGCGCAATACTGTGGTTGCGTCGGCGTTTTTCGGTCTATCAGGTTGATGAAGCGGGTGTCACGCTTTGGGCGGGGCGCAATCTTCCCTGGAGGAAGGTGCGCAACTTTCATTTCCGCAAGAGGATGGAGGGCGCCGGGCCGCGCATTACCCGCGTCGACATCCAGTTCGAGGTCGGGCGAGGCTTCATTGCGCCGGAATGGCTCGCCAATGGAGACGAACTCGTCCAGGCGTTCCGCGCCGGGGTGCGCGATGGTCTGCCGGAGCGTCGCCTGCGCTCCAACTACACCCAGCGGCGGTGATAGCGCCGGCCCAGCGAGGTGAGGATTTCATAGTCGATGGTGTGGGAGTGGCGCGCGAGGTTGTCGAGCGTCAGCCCGTCGCCGAGCAGGGTGGCGAAGTCGCCCGGCTGCACCACATCCTCCGCGAGTTCGGTGATGTCGACGGCGAGCAGGTCCATCGAGATGCGGCCGATCAGCGGGCAGCGATGGCCGGCGACCACGGCTTCCGCGCCGGGGCGCACATCCGAGGCGCCGGCAAGGCGGGGGATACCGTCGGCATAGCCGGCGGAGAGAATGGCGACGCGCGAGGGGCGGATGGCGGTGTGGGCGCCGCCATAGCCGACCGTCTCTCCCTCATGCACATGGCGTATGCGGGCGATGCGCAGTTCCAGCCGCACCACCGGCCGCAGGGGAGCAACATCCCCCCGTGGCCGTCCGCCATAGACGGCGATGCCGGGTCGCACGAGGTCGAAATGATAGGCTGGGTCGCTAACCGTCCCTGCGGAGTTCGCCAGCGAGGCGCGCACATCGGGGAACAGCGCGGCGATGGCGCGGAAATCTTCAAGCTGGCGCGCATTGAGCGGGTGGACGGGTTCGTCGGCGCAGGCGAGGTGGCTCATCACCAGCGCCAGCGGGAAGCCGAGTTCGGCGCGTCCCTCGGCGACGCTCACCGCCTCGGCCGGCGTCAGGCCCAGCCGGTTCATGCCGGTGTCGACATGGACCGCGGCGGCCAGTCCCTCGCCGGTGCGCTCGCAGAACGCCCGCCAGCGCGCGATTTCCGCCGGACTGCCGAGCACCGGGCGCAAATTGCGTTCCCGATAGGCCGCCTCGGTGTCGGGGAACAGGCCGTTGAGGACGAAGATCTCCGCGTCCGGAAGAAGGTCCCGCAGGTCACGCGCCTCGCCCAGCAGCGCCACGAAGAAGGTACGCGCGCCGGCCTGCCACAGGGTCTTGGCAGCGGGCGCGAGGCCGATCCCGTAGCCATCGCCCTTCAGCACGGCGGCACAGGCGGCGGGTGCCGCGCGGCGCACCAACTCCTGATAGTTTGCCGCCAGCGCCGAGAGGTCGATGGTGAGCAGCCCGCCGGCTTCGGCGAGCGGGATGTCGCGGGCGTTCAAGATCCGGCCCTCACGGCTCGGGCAGGCGGTCGGACTGGACCAGGTTGGAGAAGCGGGTGAACTGGGGCTCGAACGAGACCTTCACCGTGCCGGTGGGGCCGTGGCGCTGCTTGCCGATGATAATCTCGGCGACACCCTGCGCGGCCTTCATGTCCTGATCCCACTTGAACCATTCCTCGCTGCCTTCCTTCGGCTCGCGGCCCTTGAGGTAATATTCCTCGCGGAACACGAACATCACCACGTCGGCATCCTGCTCGATCGAACCGGATTCGCGAAGGTCGGACAATTGCGGACGCTTGTCGTCCCGGCTCTCCACCTGACGCGAGAGCTGCGAGAGCGCCATGATCGGCACGCTCAGCTCCTTTGCCAGCGCCTTCAGGCCGGTGGTGATCTCGGTGATTTCCTGCACGCGCCCCTGCGAAGAGCTCTTGGAGGAGCCGGTGAGCAGCTGGAGATAGTCCACCACCATGAAATCGAGGCCGCGCTGGCGCTTGAGGCGACGGGCGCGGGCGCGCAACTGGGCGATGGAGATGCCGCCGGTGTCGTCGATATAGAGCGGGATCGTCTGCATCATCTGCGCGCAGCTGGCGAGCTTGTCGAACTCATGCTCGGAGATGTCGCCGCGACGGATCTTGTAGGAGGCGATCTCGGCCTGTTCGGCGAGGATACGGGTGGCGAGCTGTTCGCCGGACATTTCCAGCGAGAAGAAGCCGACCACCCCGCCGTCGACCGCGCGGATGGAGCCGTCCGGCAGCGTCTCCGAACTATAGGCCGCCGCGACATTGAAGGCGATGTTGGTGGCGAGCGAGGTTTTTCCCATAGCCGGACGGCCGGCAAGAATGATGAGGTCGGACGGCTGCAACCCGCCCATCATCTGGTCGAGATCGCTGAGACCGGAGGCGGTGCCGGAGAGGTGGCCGTCGCGCTGGAAGGCGCGGCTCGCCATGTCGACGGCTTCCTTCAGCGCGTCGTTGAAGCGCATGAAGCCACCATCGTAGCGACCCGTTTCCGCCAGCTCGTAGAGGCGCTTTTCCGCTTCCTCGATCTGTTCCTGCGGCGTGGCGTCGATCGGCGCCTCATAGGCCTCGTTGACGATTTCCTCGCCGATCTGGATCAGGTCGCGCCGCACCGAGAGGTCGTAGATGGTGCGGCCATAGTCCTCGGCATTGATGATCGTCGTCGCCTCGGCGGCGAGGCGAGCGAGATATTGCGGCGCCGTCAGCCCGGCGGCATCGAAATCGCTCGGCAGGAAGGTCTTCAGCGTCACCGGCGTTGCCACCTTGCCGGCGCGGATCAGCGCCGAGGTGGTCTCGTAGATGGCGATGTGGATCGGCTCGAAGAAGTGCTTCGGCTCCAGAAAGTCCGAGACCCGGTAGAACGCCTCGTTGTTGACGAGGATCGCGCCCAGCAGCGCCTGTTCCGCTTCGATGTTGTGCGGGGCGGTGCGATAGGACGCGTCGGTCTCCGCCGTGGGGCGGTTCGGAGAATCGAGCATGGCTGTTCCGGGTGCGGGTGGACCAAGGCCACAGCTAGCGCTGCTCCGGGGAGAAGTCCGGGACGAATCGCACAGCGCCTATTTTGTCCTGTGGAGGGCCTGTGGAAAGCGGAATCTCGCTTGACGGGATTCGGCCACCATCGGGCCGGGTCGCAGCGGTGGCGGGCTACTCGCCGGCCAGCCGCAGGCCGGGGCGGTTCTGGTTTTCCACTTCGCGCAGCGCGGCCTCGCCGTCAGCGATGTAGTTCCGCGTCAGCGGCACCACGCCTTCGCGCTTGGCAAGCTGGATCTGGAAGACCATCATTCCCTGGTGGCGGAAGGCCATCTCCGACGAGGCGAGATAGAACTCGAACATCCGCACGAAGCGCGGATCATAGAGCCGCTCCACTTCCTCGCGGTGGGCAAGGAAGCGCTCGCGCCAGGCTTTGAGCGTCTCGGCATAGTGCAGGCGCAGGATCTCGATATCAGTGACAAGCAGGCCCGCCTTCTCCACGGCCGGCAGCACCTCGGACAGCGCCGGGATATAGCCCCCGGGGAAGATGTATTTCGCAATCCACGGATTGGTGATGCCCGGCCCTTCTGAGCGACCGATGGAGTGGATGAGAGCGACGCCGTTGTCGTCAAGCAGTTCCGCCACCTTGGCGAAATACTCCTCGTAATGACCGACGCCGACATGCTCGAACATGCCGACCGAGACGATGCGGTCGAACGGGCCGGGCACGTCACGATAATCCTGCAGGAGGAAGTCGGCGCGGCCGGACAGGCCCCGCTCCTCGGCGCGCGAACGGGCGACGCCGAGCTGCTCCTGCGAGAGCGTGACGCCGGTGACGCGGGCGCCGGCATGGCCGGCGAGGTACAGTCCCATCCCGCCCCAGCCGCAGCCAATGTCCAGCGCCGTGAGGTTCGGCCGATCGAACAGAAGTTTGGCCGCGATGTGCCGCTTCTTCGCCAGTTGCGCATCGTCGATCGACTGGCCGGGCGCCTCGAAATAGGCGCAGGAATATTGCCGGTCGGCATCGAGGAACAGCGAATAGAGCCGTCCGTCCAGATCGTAGTGATGGGCGACGTTCTTCTGTGAACGCTCGGGCGGGTTGAACTGGGCGAGCCGGCGGAACAGGAAGCGCAGCCGCATGAAGAACTTCGCGCTGGCGCTCGGTACCTGCAGGCCGACCTGCGACATCAGGAGGGCGAGCACCTGGGCGAGGTTGCCCTGCTCGACCACCATCCCGCCCTCCATATAAGCCTCGCCGAAGGTGAGTTCGGGATCGAGGACGATCTGGCGTTGCCAGGCATTCGAGGTGAAGCGCACCGCTAGCGGTTCGCCGCTGCCATCGCCGAAGATGGCGCGCGCTCCAGATGCAAAAGTGACGGCAAGAGAGCCATGGCGCGCGATGCGCGCGAGGACTTGGGCAAGCAACCGTTCCATCGGCCAACCCCAAATATGGGCAGTCGGGGGACGACAAACCGCAAAAGGCTCGTCTCCGCTTGAAGACTGCCTGCCCATGCTCTGGGCATGTTTGTTACCTGCCGATCATTGCATCACACCCTTATTCGCCTCGCAACATGCCGCGAAGTGCCTCAATGCAAAAAAGCCCGGCCGTGACCGGCCGGGCTTTGCCTTCTGACGTATTACGTAACGTCAATTCTTCAGGCTTCCTCAGCCTCTTCCTCGGCGGCGGCCTCGTCATCGGCCGTCTCCAAGTATTCGCTCTCGTCCTCGTCCTCGTCGTCGCGCACGACGCTGAGGTCCTCACCGCGCGACTGGCGCTGGGCTTCCTCGGCGCTGCGGGCGACGTTGGCGCGGATCGACACCTCGACCTCGGGATGCAGCGTGACCGGCACGTCATGCACGCCGATGGTCTTGATCGGCTGGTTGAGGACGATCTGGCGGCGCTCGACCGAGAAGCCGGCAGCGGTCAGGGCGTCGGAGATGTCGCGGGTTGAGACCGAGCCGTAGAGGTGGCCGGTTTCGCCGGCCTGACGGACGAGCACGATCTCGGTGCCCTTCATCTTCTCGCCGACCTTGCTGGCCTCGGACTTGAGTTCGAGGTTGCGGGTCTCCAACTGGGCCTTCATCGAGTCGAAGCGACCCTTGTTCTCCTTGGTGGCGCGCAGCGCCTTGCCCGAGGGCAGGAGGAAATTGCGGGCATAGCCATCGCGTACGCGAACGACTTCGCCCATCTGGCCGAGCTTGGCGACACGCTCAAGCAGGATGACTTCCATTTCAGTTCTCCATTCAATGCGTCAAGGCGAAAAGTTTGGGTGGGTTCAGACGTCGTTGGCGGCCGGTGGGCGCCCAGGCGGACCGCCCTTTTTGAAGCGCTGGCGCACGCCGAACAGTGTTTCGGCGAGGCCCAGCAGCGCGAGCAGCGCGAAGGGCCAGCCCAGTGCGAGCGCGGCGATCCAGACCGTGGCAATGACCAGCGCGCGGCCAGCGGCACCGCGGGTGATCCAGTGGATGGTGGCGAGCCCGATGAAGGCGAAGGCCATGACCAGGGTGGAGGTCAAAAGCTGCGCCATCAGCCCGACGAAGCCGCCCGCCAGATTGGTGGCGATGAACGTGCCCACGAGCAGCACGGCAACCGGACGGGGAACTGAGATCGTCGCGAGATCCGGCCAGGGCCGCATCAGCCGGCCGGAGACGCGGGCGATGTGCGCGGCAAGCCAGAGATTGCCGATCTGCGTCACCATGGTGACGACGGCGGCCGCCGGCGGCATGATCAGGACCAGAAGGTCCACCATACGCTCGACATCCGGCCCGCCGGCGCCGGGGCTTTCTTCGAACATCGCCTGGAACAGCGTGCGCAGCGCTGCCTGATAACCCTCGACGCTTCCCGCCACCAGCGGGATCAACGCGGCCACCGCCAGGCAGCCGAGGATGGCAGCGGCGAGTACCACGCGGCCGACGGGGAACCATTCAAGCGGCGCGCCGGGCTGCGGCTCGCGCGCCATCAGGGCCAGATAGGAGAGCACATAAGCGGGAAGGCCGACGCCAGCGATATAGGCGAGGAGAAGCTCGACGCCGAAGAACACGCCGATGGCGACAGCCGCTGCCGAGGCGGCGATCAGCGCCGAGACGTGTGTCCAGCCGAGGCCGACGATCAGCACCGGAAGCGGAGCGAGGTAGAAGAGGGGGAGGGCAAGGGGGCTGCCGGTCGCGACGGTCGCAACCAGAAGCGCAGACGCCGCGCCGGCACCCAGCGCTATGAGCGAGTTCTGAACCATCGACTTGCTGTCCCGCCCTTAGCGGTTAGGGGTGGATCACCGTCCATCCCAGCCAAAGCCACCGGAATTCCGGGGCCGGTCGTCATCTTACGTCGTGAAGCGTCCCCGGCCGTGGCCGGGGACGAAGGCGCTACGCGATCAGCGGATCACGAAGGGCAGCAGGCCGAGGAAGCGCGCGCGCTTGATCGCCTGAGCCAGTTCGCGCTGCTTTTTGGCCGAAACGGCCGTGATGCGCGAGGGAACGATCTTGCCGCGCTCGGAAATGTAGCGCTGCAGCAGTCGCACGTCCTTGTAGTCGATCTTCGGCGCGTTGGCGCCGGAGAACGGGCAGGTCTTGCGACGGCGGAAGAAGGGGCGACGCGCGCCCGACGTGTTTGCGGCTGCGCCGCCGGTGCCACCGAAAGCCATCACTCAGTCTCCACGCTGGCCGGAGCCTCTTCGCGGTCACGGCGCGGGCCGCGATCGCCACCACGATCACCACCGCGGTCGCCGCCGAAGCTGCGCCCGCCGCCACCGAAGCCGCGATCACCGCCGAAGCCGCGATCACCGAAGCCACGATCGCCACGATCGTCGCGATCACGCTTCTGCAGCATGACCGACTGGCCTTCTTCAAGCTCTTCAACGCGAACGGTAATGAAGCGCAGGATGTCCTCGTCGATGCGCATCTGGCGCTCCATCTCGGCCACGGCGGCCGGCGGGGCGTCGATGTTCAGCAGCGAGAAATGCGCCTTGCGATTCTTGCGGACGCGATAGGTGAGGGTCTTCACACCCCAATACTCGACCTTGGGGACCGAGCCGCCATTCGCTTCCAGCACGCCCTTGAAGCGTGCCGTGAGTTCCTCGACCTGCTGCGCCGTCACATCCTGGCGCGCGAGGAACACGTGCTCATAAAGAGCCATGTGTCGTGCCTTTCCTATGTTCCGCACTATTGCGGCCATCGTCCCGACGCCGAGCCCTTCGAGCCCGGAAAGGCTCGAATATTCTCGAAGGCGGGGACACGGGACGACGCGAACCCTCGGATTCGCTGCCACGCCCGGCAAAAAGCCATGCGCAACCGTCCGTTCAGCCCCCGGCCGGGACTGACAGTGCGCGGGCTTATACGCGAAAAGAGCGGAAAATCAAGGTTCGATGGAAAAGCCGCGAGAGGGGGTCTGCGTATAAGCAGCCGCTCCGGCACCACCGCCTTCCGCATGCCGCCCTATATAAGAGTGCCGATGAGCTGCCAATGATGCGCCCCGGCTACCCCCCGACGGAGGATGCGCTGGCGCGCGCCTGTTTCAGAGGTTGAGAACCGCCGAGGTCTGGGCGACGGGGGGCATGCAGCTTGACATGGGACGCAGGGCGTTGTTCCTGCGGCCGCCAATTCAAAGAGGAATGGATATCGCAACGTCATGAGCATCGCGTTCGTTTTCCCCGGTCAGGGCAGCCAGGTCGTCGGCATGGGCAAGGCCCTCGCCGATCAGTTCCCGGTGGCCCGCGCGGTGTTCGATGAAGTTGATGCGGCGCTGGGCGAAAAGCTCTCCGCCATCATGTGGGACGGGCCGCTCGACGCCCTGACCCTGACAGCGAACACCCAGCCCGCCCTGATGGCGGCCTCTCTCGCTGCGTTGCGTGTGCTGGAAGCCGAAGCGGGGCTCGATCTCGCCCGTGACGCCGCCTTTGTGGCCGGCCATTCGCTCGGCGAATATTCGGCGCTCGCCGCCGCCGGCTCTCTCTCCATTACGGATACGGCGCGGCTGCTACGTCTGCGCGGCACCGCCATGCAGGCAGCGACGCCTGTTGGCACGGGTGCGATGGCGGCGATTCTCGGGCTCGACTTCGACAAGGTCGCCGCTGTCGCCGCCGAGGCCGCGCAAGGCGAGGTCTGCGACATCGCCAATGACAACGCGCCCGGCCAGGTCGTCGTCTCCGGCAATGCCGCCGCCGTCGAGCGTGCCTGCGAGATCGCCCGGCGCGAGGGCGCCTCGCGCGCCATTCCGCTGACCGTCTCCGCCCCTTTCCACAGCCGCCTGATCGCCTCCGCCGCCGACGCCATGCGCGAGGCGTTGGCCGGCGTCGAGGTTCGCGTGCCGCGCGTGCCGCTGGTCGCCAATGTGACCGCAGCCCCCGTCAGCGCGCCGGACGAGATTCGGTCTCTTCTGGTTCGCCAGGTGACGAGCACGGTACGCTGGCGCGAATCGGTAGCCTTCATGGCCGAGCAGGGCGTGACCCGGCTCGTCGAGGTCGGCACCGGCAAGGTGCTCGCCGGCCTCACCAAGCGCATCGCCCGTCAGGTGGCCGCCGTCAGTATCGGCGCGCCCGAGGACGTCGCCGCCTTCGCCGTCGCACCGGCGCAGGCTTGAGACAGCAATTCAGGAGGTTCCCATGTTCGATCTGACGGGGAAGACGGCACTCGTCACCGGCGCTACCGGCGGGATCGGCGGGGCCATCGCCAAGGCACTGCACGCGCAGGGCGCCACGGTGGCGCTCTCGGGCACCCGACGCGAAGTTCTCGAGGCGCTCGCCGCCGAGATGGGCGAGCGTACCCATGTGCTGCCCTGCGACCTCTCGAATATCGAGCAGGTGGAGCAGCTGGTGCCGCAGGCCGAAGAGGCCATGGGCGAGATCGACATTCTGGTCAACAATGCCGGCATCACCCGTGACGGGCTGTTCGTGCGGCTGACCGACGAAATGTGGGACACGGTGATTGCGGTGAACCTCACCGCCGGCTTCCGCCTGACCCGCGCAGCCGCCCGCACCATGATGCGCCGGCGCTCCGGCCGCATCATCGGCATCACCTCCGTTGTGGGCGTGACCGGCAATGCCGGGCAGGGCAATTATGCCGCCGCCAAGGCCGGCATGATCGGCATGTCCAAAGCGCTCGCCAAGGAAGTGGCGGCGCGCGGCGTGACGGTGAACTGCATCGCCCCGGGCTTCATCGCCACGCCGATGACCGAGGTGTTGAACGACAAGCAGAAACAGGCGATTCTCGCCGCTGTCCCGGCCGCACGGCTGGGGTCGCCGGAGGATATCGCGGCCGCCGCCGTCTACCTCGCCTCCAGCGAGGCCGGCTATGTCACGGGGCAGACGCTGCACGTGAATGGCGGGATGGCCATGATCTGACGAAGCCCGCCCAGAGCGCTGTTAACCCGCCCTTTACGGTGCTGGTTTTGGCGTTTGAAGTGTGCTAACAGCCGCCACGGCTCACAGGTTGGACACCGCAACTCCATCGCGGAAACGTTCAGGACATCCTGTAATCGGGGCAAAAAACAGGCCGCCAACGCCGCGTTCGCGCGGGGGCCAAATGGTATAACGTAGCAACCTCCGGATACGGACGAGGGTGAACCGATGAGCGATATTGCCGAGCGCGTGAAGAAGATTGTAGCCGAGCATCTGGGCGTCGAGCCCGAGAAGGTTACCGAGAATGCGAGCTTCATCGACGACCTCGGCGCCGACAGCCTCGATACGGTCGAACTGGTCATGGCCTTTGAAGAAGCCTTCAACTGCGAAATCCCGGACGACGCCGCCGAGACGATCCTGACCGTCGGCGACGCCATCAACTTCCTGGAAAAGAACGCGGCCTGATCGCCGCTCCCGCGCGCTGCGACGGTTCGCCCGTCGCGGCGCCACCTGATCAGAAGTTCTCCGGAGATATCGGATGAGGCGCGTCGTCGTTACCGGCCTCGGCATGGTGACGCCGCTCGGATGCGGTGTCGAGATTACCTGGCAGCGTCTGCTGGCCGGGCAGAGCGGCGCAAACCGCATCGAGAACTTCGACGTCTCGGACCTGCCGGCCAAGATTGCCTGCCAGCTTCCACGGGGAGACGGCACCGACGGAACCTTCAATCCCGACCAGTGGATGGAGCCGAAGGAGCAGCGCAAGGTCGACGAATTCATTATCTATGCCATGGCGGCGGCCCGTCAGGCGCTGGATGATGCCGACTGGCACCCCACCTCATATGAAGACCAGTGCGCCAGTGGCGTGCTGATCGGCTCCGGCATTGGCGGCCTTCAGGGCATCGCCGAGACCGCCCTGCTGCTGCAGGAGCGCGGACCGCGGCGCGTTTCCCCCTTCTTCATTCCTGGTCGCCTGATCAACCTTGCCGGCGGCTATGTGTCGATCGAGCACGGCCTCAAGGGGCCGAACCATGCGGTCGTCACGGCCTGCTCCACCGGCGCTCACGCCATCGGCGATGCGGCCCGTCTGGTCGCTTTCGGCGATGCCGACGTGATGGTCGCGGGAGGCACCGAATCACCGATCAACCGGCTGGCAATGGCGGGCTTCGCGGCCTGCCGTGCGCTGTCGACGAGCTATAACGACACCCCCGAAAAGGCCTCGCGCCCCTATGACCGGGACCGGGACGGCTTCGTCATGGGCGAGGGTGCCGGCGTCGTGGTGGTAGAGGCGCTGGAGCACGCTCTGGCGCGCGGCGCCAGGATCTATGGCGAGATTGTCGGCTACGGCTTGTCGGGCGACGCCTATCACATCACCGCCCCTTCCGAGGACGGCGACGGCGCCTTCCGCTGCATGACGGCAGCGTTGAAGCGAGCCGGCATCAGCCCGGCCGAAATCGACTACATCAACGCCCATGGAACCTCGACCATGGCGGATGGGATCGAACTTGGCGCCGTGCAGCGCCTGCTCGGCAACAGCGCCGCGACGGTCTCCATGTCGTCCACCAAGTCCGCCATCGGCCATCTTCTGGGCGCGGCCGGCGCGGTGGAGGCGATCTTCTCCCTGCTGGCGATCCGCGATCAGATTGCGCCGCCGACGATCAACCTCGACAACCCGTCGGTCGAGACGGCCATCGACCTCGTGCCGCACACGCCGCGCGAGCGGAAGATCGACTACGCGCTGTCGAACTCCTTCGGCTTCGGCGGCACCAATGCCTCCGTCGTCTTCAAGCGCTACACGCAGTGAACGCGGCGGGGCGAACGCTGGGGAACTGCGGTCTTTAAGACAGGCGTTTTCCCGCTTTCGCCATCTTTTCGGGTAGTCTGCCAGTGCGTTGCGCTGCCCGCGAACGCTAGGCGAGGCTTCCGATGACCGATCCGATCTCCCCGACGCCGGGAAAGTCCCCCGACCCGCACAAGGCGTCGCGCCGGGCGAATCATCCCCTTGTCGTCGCCGGCAGCATGGTGTTCACGCTTCTGATCGTCGCCATCGTGCTGGGGGGCGGCGCGCTGTGGATCGGCAAGGAACGCTTCTACGCGCCGGGCCCGCTGGCGCAGGACAAGGCCGTCATCGTGCCGAACGAATACGGCGTGATGGACATCGCCGACCTTCTGCTGAAGCAGGGCGTCATCGACGACAAATGGGTCTTCGTCGGCGCGGCGGTCGGCAGCCGCGCCTCGGGCAGGCTGAAGGCCGGCGAGTACGCTTTCACAGCCGGCGCCTCGATCCAGCAGGTTCTGGACACCATCGTCTCCGGCCGGGTGATCGAATACACCGTCACCGTCCCCGAGGGTCTGACCAGCGACCAGATCGTCGAGCGGCTGCTGGAGATGGCGGAACTGTCGGGCGCCGTGCGGCAGGTGCCGCGCGAAGGCAGCCTGATGCCAGACACCTACAAGGTCACGCGTGGCACCTCGCGCGAAGATGTGCTGCGCCGCATGGCCCGCACCCAGGACGCGACGCTGAAGGAAGTCTGGGCGAAGCGCGACCCCTCCCTGCCGCTGAAGTCGCCGGAGGAATTGGTGATCCTCGCCTCCATCGTCGAGAAGGAAACCGGCGTTCCCGAGGAGCGGTCCGAGGTAGCGGCGGTGTTCGTCAACCGACTCAACAAGAAGATGCGCCTGCAATCGGACCCGACGATCATCTACGGGCTGGTGCGCGGGAAGGGCCGGCTGGAGCGTCCGCTGACGCGCACCGACATCTCGACGCCCACGCCGTTCAACACCTATACGATACCGGCCCTGCCGCCGGCGCCGATCGGCAATCCCGGCCGCGCCTCGCTGGAGGCCACCGCCCGTCCGGCGAAGAGCGACAACCTGTATTTCGTCGCCGACGGCACGGGAGGGCACGCCTTTGCACCATCACTGGACCAGCACAACAAGAATGTCGCGCGCTGGCGCCAGATCGAGCGGGAGCGCAAGGTCGATCCAGGCGCCCAGCCCGCCGGCACGTCCGGCACGACCGGCGCCACCGCCGTCGATTGACCCAATAGCGGCGCGTCTGGCTTGAGGCCGGCGGCGGCCCCCGTTATGGTCCGCGCGCCGTCTGGCGACGGGGCAGGGGGATGGCATGACGCTGGCCAGCATGACGGGTTTCGCACGCACGCAGGGCATCAGCGGCGCGTGGAGCTGGGTCTGGGAGCTCAAATCGGTCAATGGCAAGGGTCTCGATGTCCGCCTGCGGCTTCCCGGGGGATGGGACGGCGTGGAGACGGGCCTCAAGCAGTCCGCCGCGCGCGTGCTCTCGCGCGGCAACGTCAACGCCAATCTCGCGCTCACCCGGGAGGACCCCGAGGTCAGCGTGCGCGTCAACGAGCAGGTGCTGCGCACCATCGCGCAATCGGTGCGCCGTGTCGCCGAGGAGCTTGGCGCTCCGCCGGTGCAGCTTGAAAGCCTCATCGGCTTGAAAGGCGTGCTGGAGATCAGCGAGGCTCAGGAGGGCGAGGCGGCGCGGGCGGCGCTGGAGGCGGCTGTCGTCGCCGGCTTCGCGCAGGCGCTGACTGAACTTGCCGCCATGCGCGCGCAGGAGGGCGCGGCTCTCGGCCTCGTGCTCATAGAACGGCTCGACGGGATCGCCGCGCTCACCGCCGCTGCCGAGGCAAACCCCTCCCGCCGGCCGGAGGCGATCCGTGCCAAGCTCGCCGACCAGTTGCGGGTGCTGATGGACACCGGCGCCAGCTTCGATTCGGACAGGCTGCATCAGGAAGCGCTGTTGATGGCGTCCAAGGTCGATGTGCGCGAGGAACTGGACCGGCTGGTGACGCATGTCGCCGCCGCCCGGGCCATGCTGGCGGAGGGCGGGGCCATCGGCCGCCGCCTCGACTTCCTCGCCCAGGAATTCAATCGCGAAACCAATACGTTGTGCTCCAAGGCCAATGACGTGTCGCTGACCGCCATTGGGCTTGAATTGAAGGGGCTGGTCGAACAGTTCCGCGAGCAGGTCCAGAACATCGAGTGAGCGCCATGACCAGCCCTTCCCAGATTTCCGTCGTCCGCCGCGGGCTGATGCTGGTGCTGTCTTCCCCTTCCGGGGCGGGCAAGTCGACGCTGGCGCGCCTGCTTCTCGAGAAGCACCCGGAGATCCATCTCTCGGTCTCGGTGACGACGCGCGACAAGCGCCCCAGCGAGGTGGAGGGCATTCACTACCACTTCATCAAGCGCGAGCGCTTCGAGAAGCTGCGCGACGCCGGAGACCTGCTCGAATCGGCGGAGGTGCATGGCAATTTCTACGGCACGCCGCGCGAAGCGGTGGAGAATGCGCTCGTTGCCGGCAAGGACGTGCTGTTCGATATCGACTACCAGGGCACGCTGCAGCTCTACGACAAGATGCGCACCGACATTGTGGGCGTGTTCATCCTGCCGCCCTCCGCCACCGAGCTGAAAACGCGGCTGGAACGTCGCGCCGAGGATGCTTCGGGCGTGATCGAGAAGCGGCTGAAGAACGCGCGCACGGAGATCGCGCATTGGGAACACTATGACTACGTGCTGGTCAATGAAGACCTCGGCGAGACCTTCCGAAGCCTCGAAGCCATACTCGCTGCCGAGCGCCTGCGCCGCGAGCGCCAGCTCGGCCTGCCGCCGATCGTCGACAGGCTCGATCAGGAACTGGCGACGCTGACATCCTGATCGGCGCCTGCGCGACGCATCGCCACCCATTCGTTGGCAAGGGCCACGAAGCCCTCGACCGTCACGCGCTCGGCGCGCTCGGTCGGGGCGATGCCGGCCGCCTCCAGCAGGGCTCCCGTATCCACGCCGAGGCTCTTCAGGCTCTGGCGCAGCATCTTTCGGCGCTGTCCGAAGCCGGCCTCGGTGACGCGTTCCAGCGCCTTGAGCGAGCAGGACAGGGGTGCTGGGCGGGGAACGATGTGAACCACCGACGACGTGACCTTGGGAGGCGGCACGAAGGCCGAGGGCGGCACGTCGAAGGCGATATGCGCCTGCGCCCGCCAGCCGGTCAGCACGGCGAGGCGGCCATAGTGATCGTCTCCCGGCGCGGCGACGATGCGCTCGGCGACCTCGCGCTGGAACATCAGCGTCAGGCTCTCATACCAGGGCGGCCAGGGATCGGCCGAGAGCCAGCCGACCAGCAGCGGCGTGCCGACATTATAGGGGAGGTTGGCGATGACGATGGCGCGCTCATCAGGCACGAGAAGGGCGCGATAATCCGTCTGGAGCGCGTCGCCCTCGATGACCTCCAGCCGCTCCGGATAATGCGCCGCCACCTCGGCCAGTGCCGCCACGCAACGGGCATCGCGCTCGATGGCAATCACGCGCCGCGCGCCGAGCGCGAGGATCGCCCGGGTCAGGCCGCCCGGGCCGGGGCCGACCTCTATCACGGTCAGCCCGTCGAGCCGGCCGGCCGTGCGCGCGATCTTCGAGGTAAGGTTGAGGTCCAGCAGGAAATTCTGCCCAAGGGATTTCAGCGCCGAGAGCCCATGATCCCGGATGACGTCGCGTAGCGGCGGCAGGCTGTCGATGCTCATCCGCCAGCCTCAGCCTTCCGCCCGCGCGGCGTCTCGCGCGCTGAGCCGGTGCGCCAGAAGCAGCGCCTCAATGAGACTGGAGGGATCGGCACGCCCGGTGCCGGCAAGGGCGAACGCCGTGCCATGGTCCGGCGACGTGCGGACGAACGGCAGCCCGAGCGTGACATTGACCGCGCGATCGAATGCGAGGGCCTTGGCCGGCGCCAGAACCTGATCGTGATAGGCACCGATGGCGGCATCATATGTGGCACGGGCTGCTGCATGGAAAAGTGTATCGGCCGGCAGCGGCCCGCGCACGTCCATTCCCTCCTGCCGGAGCGCCGCCACGGCGGGACGGGTGACGTCCTCGTCCTCGCGCCCCAGCGTGCCGTCCTCGCCTGCATGCGGGTTCAGCCCGCAAATGGCGAGGCGCGGGGCAGCGATACCGAAGCGGTGCCGCAGATCATGGGCAGTGATGCGAGTGGTCTCGATGAGCAGGTCGCGGGTGAACAGACGCGGGACATCGGCCAGAGGCACATGGATCGTGGCCGGCACGACGGCAAGGTCGGGCGACCAGATCATCATCACCGGGCGCGGCGCCGGTGTGGCGGCGAGATAAGCGAGATATTCGGTGTGACCGGGAAAGGCGAAGCCATCGGCATACAGCACGGCCTTGGAGATCGGGTTAGTCACCACGGCTGCCGCACGCCCGGCCTTCACCAGCGCCACGGCGCTGTCGATCGCCGCGCGGGCGAGGGGGGCACTGGTCGCGTCCGGCCGGCCGGGGGCGGCGGTGGTCGCCGGCCCGGCGGTAACAACCGGCAGGGCGTTGGGAAATACCGCAACGGCGTCATCTGACGTGCATTCCTGCACCGGCACGGCAAGGCCGAGAGCTTCGGCCCGGCGGCGCAGCAGGTTGGCATCGCCGGTGACGAAGAAGGGCGGCAAGGCCCGCGCGTCGCGCATCAGCCAGGCCGCGAGGGTGATGTCGGGGCCGATGCCGGCCGGTTCGCCCACTGTCAGGGCCAAGGCAGGCGAGGGGCGTGCCATGAGCCGGTCAGCGGTACTGGATCATGGCGGACTTGCGGGCATCGTCCAGCAGCTTCTTGGAGACCGAATCGAACTGCTTGTTCTCAAGCTCGGTGCGGACTTCGCGTTTCTGCGCGCTCTCGCCAACAACCTCGCGGCGACTGCAGATGGCGATCATCTCGATGCCGGCGCGGGTGACTTCCGGCGCCGTCATCTGGCCGACCGGCGTGTCGTCCATCACCTTGCGGACCGCCGCGCTCATGTCGGCCGAGGTCCGGATGACGGGATCGCGGACCACCGTCTCGCGCATGGCGCGGGCGGTCTGGACGCCAGTCTCGCAATCGGTGAACTGTTTGCGCAGGCCATTGGCCTCTGCCATGCGCCGCGAGCGTTCGCTAGGATTGGCAGTGCGGCCGACCACGAGGACGATCTGGCGCACCGTGTACTCGGTGGTGCGCTGCGCGCGTGTCAGGTCTTCGCCCTTCGACTCAAGCGCTGCGAACACGTCGGAATCGCGGATCGTCGAGGCAGACGAGAAACGCCCGCGCACATAGTTGTTCCAGACGTAGTCAGCCCGCATCTTCGTCTTGAGCATGCTGGCATCGAGGCCGGATTGCGCCAGCGCCTGGGTCAGTTGCTCCGACGAGCGGCCGCTGCGGCTGCCCATGCGGGCGAACATCTTCTCGATCTCATCCTTATCGGCGGTGACGCCGAAGCGCTCGGCGGTGACAATCTTCAGCCGCTGGTCGATCAACTCCTGCAGCGCTTCCTTCTGCGAGAGATTGCGGCGCTCGGTGAGCTGGGAGAGCTTGATGCGCTGAGCGACATCGAAACTGGTGATGGGCTGCCCCTGCACCAGAACGAGGATCTGCTGGGCGCTGGCGGGCGAGGGCGGGAGCGTGGTGACGGCGACGACCGCGCAGGCAAGGACCAGCGCGCGGACGAGCGGTCCCGCGACGCGATGACGACCGGCGCGCCAGCCATCCCGTATCCTAGACCGTCCGAGCATTTTCTCTCCACTCTTGCTGTCGGCTGGACGCAAGGAACGTGCTCCACCGCGTCCTCGCCGATCCGCGATGTTCTCGTCGGCGGATGTGGCATCAATGCGACGCCGCAGTCTAGTCGTCGTCGCTGCTGCTAGACCCGACCTGGGTCGAGAACCCGGCTTCACCCAGCGTCTTCAGCGTGAAGGTGACGAGAACCGTGTCGACCCGCTCGCGATTACCGCTCTCCGTGTAGTCCGAGCGGTAGCTGAGCGCGATGCCGAAGCACTCGTCGATGTAGGAGATGCCGAACAGCGTGTAGTCGATCTCGTCGAGATTGAGGTTGTAACGCGCGGCCGCCCGCAGGTTCCAGTTCTCGTTCAGCTTCAGCGTGCCCGTACCGAGAATGCCTTCGCGCTCCTCGTAATAGCCGAGCAGGGGCTGCGCCGTGTAGAGGCCGTAAAGGGCGGACACGGTCAGGTGCTTGTTCACCGTTGCCCGGCCCTCGACCTCGTAGCGCTCGACCGACCAGTCGTCATTGTCAAAGCGAAAGCGGTTGATGAGCGAGAACCTGTCCGTCGGCTGATAGTAGAGCCGGGCGACATAGTCGGAGGCGTCGTCCTCAAGGCCGGATTCGGCGCCCGTATTGGCCATGTCGTAATTGGCGTACGAGTTGGTGCCGAAGATCTGGTAGGACTGGCCGAACAGGGCGTTGATCTGGCCGCCATCGTTGAAGTTGGCGGAATACTGGATGCCCACATTGGCGCGCCCGCCGCCTTCCACGCGGTCATAGCCGGAATATTTGCTGATCTCGAACAGGTTGGTGTCGTCGAAGATCAGGCTCTGCGCGTCTTCGTTCGGGAACTGGCCGATATCGGTCTCGTCCGGGCGGATGATGACCTGGGCGATCGGCTCGATTGTTTGCGTGCCCCAGCTCTGCACGGCAATGAAGGGGTAGCGGTATTCCAGACCGACGGCCGGCATGGCACGGATCAGCTGGTTGTCGCCGCCCGGCAGCCAGGGCGAATCTTCCGTCTGCGCCTGCACCGAGGCGACATCGAGCTGCATGTTGAAGAAGGGCGTCCAGGTCTGGCCGGCGGTGTCGATGAAGGTCCGGCGCCAGTCCACCACGCCGGACAGGCGGGTGTAGCTGCCGACCATGCCGCGCATCAGGCAGTCCTGCCGCTGCTCGATCGGGTTGGTGCCGACCTTGTCGAGGTCGCACTGGTTGGTCGGGCCGTCGTAAAGCGACGGGAAGGTCGGCGCGTAGGCCGCCGAGGTCGCCCGTAGGTCGATTTCGTCTCGCGTCAGGCTGGTAAAATTGATGTCGTAGCTGAGCTGGCCGCCGAACACCGAGTCGCCCAGCGTCTTGCTGTAATCCAGCACCGGATGGACGATCGGTTGCTGACCCTGGATGTCATAGGAGGTCAGGCCGGTGAAATACATCGCCCGCGCGTCGAAATAGGAGCGGTCGCCCTGGCCGACGAGGTAGAGCTGCGAGGTGACTTCACGGGTCGTGGCGTTGATCAGGTTGTAGTCCTGCAGGAAGGTCTCGTCTGACATCAGCCAGCCGTCCCAACCCCAGTACCAGTTCTTGTTGATGTTGAACCGGCCATGCGTCTCAATCACGCCGCGCTGGTCGCGATAGCCAGGCTCTGCCTGCGGCAGCCCGTCCAGGCCTGTGCCCAGGAAGGCATCCTTGTCGAGCTGGTCGATGCCGGCCGCGCGGATGCTGTAGGAGCCGGTTTCAAGCCTGTGCCGGAACTCGGCGTCGAGCATCACGCCCTGCTTGGAGACGATGAGCGGCGAGAACGTCACGTCCATGTTGGGCGCGATGTTCCAGAAATAGGGGATGGTCGCGCCGAAGCCGATTTCCGTCGTGTTGACGAATTGCGGGATCAGGAAGCCGGACTTGCGCTTCACCGTCGGATCGGGAGCCTCAAGGTAGGGAACCCACGCGAACGGGACGCCCAGGAATTCGAGCCTGGCGTCCTCGAAATAGATCATCTGCTCCTTTTCTTTATGGATGATCTTTGCGGCCTTCACCTGCCACATCGGCGGCTTCTGCGGATTTTCCTTACAGGGTTCGCAGGGGGTGTAGGCGCCGCTGGTCAGCACGGTCGTATCGCCATTCTCGCGATCGGCGCGAGCGGCGACGAAATGCATGTCGTCGGGCGAATCGATGCGCAGCGAGTTGACGAAGCCGTTGCTGAAATCCTGCGACAGGTCGAGGTTATCGGCCGCGATGACCGTGCCATCCTTGTCCTTCAGCCGCACGCCGCCCTCGGCCCGCAGCCGGTTTGCGTTGCGGTCGTAGACGACCTTGCGCGCTTCGAGGACAGCCCCGTCATAATAGATCTGGACGTTGCCCTCGGCGATCACCTCGTTGCGGGTGTTGTCGTAGACCAACTCGTCGGCGGTCACGAGCATCTTCGCATCAGGGTCGGTCTGCCGCGTGACAAGGCCACCGGCGAGACCGGCCGGCTGCGAAGCCGTTGTCTGGGCAGTGTTCGTCTGGGCATACGCCAGCGACGCCGGGCCAAAGGCGACCAACGCAACGGAGCCAGCTCCGATAATCAACGCGCAGGCAGAACGGCGCAGGCGACTTCTCAGTCGCGGGATCGCCGAATCTGCCTGGCCGGCTATCACGTTGCCGACCTTCATCCGTCCTCCCGGTGAAGCAGGATGAGAATGCCCATCAATGCTCCTACGCCTGCTGGAAACCATGCTGCTATAATGGGATGCACAATCCCGGCCTCACCGAGGTCCTCGGCGAGCTTGGTGAAAACATAAAGCAGAAAGCCGGCCGCGACGCCACCGAGAATCGTCTGGCCGATGCCGCCGAACCGGAACACGCGCAGGCTCACCGAGGCGGCGATGAGCACCATCGCCAGCAATAGCGCGGGTCGCGCCAGCAGGCTCTGATACTGCAGACGGTAGCGTTCCACGCCAAATCCGACCCGGCTCGCCGCATCGATGGCGGCGGGCAGATCCCAAAACGGAACGGTCTCGCTCTGCAGCGTTTCCTGCACCTGATTGGGAGTGAGATTGGTGGCCAGCATGTACACCTCGTACTCCTGCAAACCTATTGCGGGAGTTAATACGCGCGCATTTTCCAGCCGCCAGGCCCCGGGATCGAGCACCGCGCGGGTTGCCTCGATACGCTCCAGCAGCTTGTCATGCGTGTCGAAAAGGAAAACGTTGACGCCGGTGAGTTCGCGCCCCCCATCGCTGGTGGCCGCCGCCTGGATGATCGCCTGCCCGTCAATGCTCTGCTGGCGGAGCCAGAAGCCGCTGCGGCCCGCCGCGAACAGGCCGGTCTGGCGGTTGAAGATCTCCGCTTCCAGCCGGCTTGCCCGCTCCTTGAACACCGCCGAGACCGGGTTGTAGACGGTTGTGGAAAACGTACCGAGCGCGAGGGCGATCAGCGCTGCTGGGGCAATGAACTGCCAGGCCGAAATGCCCGCGGCGCGCGCCACCACCAATTCCAACCGCCGCGACAGGGTGAGGAAGGTGCCGATGGCGCCGAACAGCACGGCGAAGGGCAGCAGCTGCTCGGTGAAGTACGGCATGCGGTAGAAAACCAGCAGCAGCAGCGTGCTGAAATCGACATCGCGCTCGCCGACGCGGCGCGACAGCTCGAGCAGGTCGATGAGCATGATCAGGGTGGCGCAGCCGACGAAGATGCCCATCACCGAAGTGATGAATCGTCGACCGAAATAGAGCCCCAGCGTGCGCCCGATCATGCCGCCGCTCCGCTGCCGGTGATTTCTTTGTGATCGGCCATCGGGGGGCTCAGTTCACGGTCGCGCGGACGACGCGCTGGGCGAGGCGGTCGATCCGTATGCGAATCGCTTCTGGCATGCGTGGCTTGAACCGCCCGCTCAGTGACGCCATCGCGCCGATGATGAACAGGATCGGCACAAGATAGACGACGGGGATCAGGGCGGGCTCGGTGCGGACCTGGTTGATCAGCCCGAAGCTCGTGATCTGAAGGAAGATGATGAAGGGGGCGGTGCCGGCCAGCGCCAGTCCTCGCCCTTCGCGCGTGGTGCGCGGCTCCGCCAACGCCGCACAGGCGATCGCGAAGAAGGCAAGCACATAGAGCGGCAGCGACAGCCGCCGGTGAAGCTCCTCGGTAAACCGTCCCGTCCCTTCGATCCTGACCATAATATCCTTCGGGTCGGGACTCCACAGATCGCGGAAGGACCGCTCCGGCGCGCGATAGACGGTCGGCTCGCCGCTATTGGTGAAGGGCGAGAGATCGAAGGCGTAGCGCTGGAATTCGACGACATTGCTGTCCGGCTTGCCCGGGGTCCGCCTGTGGATGGCGCCCTCTTCGAGAACCAGAAACGTGCCCTCGGCGGAGTCGATCACTTGGCCGCGCTCGGCGAGATAGGTGTTCACTTCCTTGGGATCGCGCGCATCGTTGATGAAGATGCCGCCGAGCACGCCGTTGGCGTTGCGCTCGCGCACATGGAACACCATTCCCTGCGAAAGGGTGGTGAAACGGCCGGGCTGGGCGATGAAGGCGACCACGTCGGCGCGCACCTGCGTAATCTCGAAGCGGAACTGGCGCATCGCGGCCGGCACGATCTCGATCGACAGCGCGGCGCAGCACGCCGCCACCAGTACGGCGAGAATCACCAGCGGGCGCAGGAAGCGCCACGTGGAGATGCCGGCCGCGCTCGCCACCACGATTTCGGAATCGCTGTTCATCCGGAACAGCGTCTGCGCCACCGCCATGAACAGAGCCGCCGGCGCGAGGCCGAGGATGAGGGCTGGCAGGGCGAGGGCGGTGATGACGACAAAGGCAATGATCGTCTGGCCCTGCGTCGTCATGATGTCGAGTTCGCGCAGGGCCTGCGTCACCCAGATCATGGCGGTAAGTACCAGCAGCGTTCCGAGAAAGGCCGTCGCGGCCGAGCGGAACACATAACGGTCCAGGCGGTTCATCGAGCGGCGTATCCTGATCCCTGTCGGTGAATGCCCGCTGCCCCCGGCGTGGCCATCTTGCGCAAGATGCATAATTGGCCGAGCGCTTCGGCGCAAATCGGGCGGCGCCGCGTTAACGCCGTGACCCTTTGAGGCTCGTCGCCCGTCGCGCATTCGGCTAAAGAGACATAAAGAAAGCCGCGACCAATAAAGGTGCCCCGATGCCCGACCATGTGAAGATCAGTTTCGCCAAGCTTCCGGCCGCTCTGGAAGGGCTCGTCGTACTCCTCGCCGCAGAGCCGGCGGAGGGGGAGACGCCGGACTTCGCGCCGCCCGTCGACGCGCTTCTGGCGCCCGCCGCCACGCTGGTGGCGAGTGCGATGCAGGCGGACCGATTCACCGGCAAATCCGGCAAGGGCATCGACATCCTCGCGCCGACGGGGCTCGACGCCTCCCGCCTCATCGTCATGGGCGTGGGCAAGGTGGCCAGCCTCAAGACCTTTGACTGGCTGAAGCTCGGCGGGGCCATCATGGGTCGCCTGCCGGCCTCGGCCAGGGAGGTGAGCGTGGTTCTGGCGCTGCCGGGCGGCGAGGTGCCGGGTGAGGCGGCGGCTGAACTGGCTCTTGGCCTGCGTCTGCGCGCTTATGCCTTCGACCGATACAAGACGAAGAAGAAGCCCGATGAGGCGACAGCCAAGCCGAAGGTGACTCTCTATATAGAGGACGATGCGGCGGCCAAGCGGGCATGGAAGAAGCGCGAAGGCATCGGCGAGGGCGTGGTGATCGCCCGCGACCTGGTGAACGAGCCCGCCAACGTGCTCACCCCCACCGAATTCGCCAAGCGCGCCGGTGATCTCGCAAAGGTCGGCGTCGATGTCGAGGTGCTGGGCGAGAAGGACCTGAAGAAGCTCGGCATGGGCGCGCTGCTCGGCGTCGGCCAGGGGTCCGCCGAGGAAACCCGCGTCGTGGTGATGCGCTGGAACGGCGGCAAGTCGGGCGAGGCGCCGGTAGCCTTCGTCGGCAAGGGCGTTGTGTTCGACACCGGCGGCATCTCGATCAAGCAGGCTGCCGGCATGGAAGACATGAAGGGCGACATGGCGGGCGCCGCCTGCGTTGTCGGCCTCATGCATGCGCTCGCGAGCCGCAAGGCCAAGGCCAATGTGGTCGGCCTCATCGGTCTGGTGGAGAACATGCCGGACGGCAAGGCGCAGCGCCCGGGCGACATCGTCACCTCGATGTCCGGCCAGACCATCGAGATCATCAACACCGACGCCGAGGGCCGCCTCGTGCTCGGCGACGTGCTCTGGTACGCCAAGGAGCGCTTCAAGCCCCAGTTCATGGTGGACCTCGCCACGCTCACCGGCGCCATCATCGTTGCGCTGGGCACCGAGCATGCGGGCTTGTTCTCCAACAACGACATTCTGGCCGAGCGGCTGGCCGATTCGGGGCTGACGACGGGCGAGAAGGTGTGGCGCCTGCCGCTCTCGGCGGAATACGACAAGCTCATCGATTCGAAGTTTGCCGACATGAAGAACACCGGCGGGCGCTTTGGCGGCTCGATCACCGCGGCGCAGTTCATCCAGCGCTTCGTCGGCGACGTGCCGTGGGCGCATCTCGATATTGCCGGCACCGCCATGTCCTCGCCCGCCACCGAGTTCAACCGCAGCTGGGGTTCGGGCTGGGGCGTGCGCCTGCTCGACGATCTGGTGGCGCGTCACTACGAATCGTGACGCCCGTTCGCGAGCGGTCGTGCCGGCAAGGGAAGAGGGGAGGCGTTTCATGAGCGAAGTGTTCTTCTATCACCTGCAGAACCGGCCGCTCGACGCCGCCTTGCCCCAGCTCCTGGAGAAGTGCCTGGAGCGGGGATGGCGCTGTGCGGTGCAGGCGAGTTCCCCGGAGCGGGTCGAGGCGCTGGACGCTCTCCTCTGGACCTATGACGACAGTTCTTTCCTGCCGCATGGCACCGATCGCCAGGCCGAGCCGGCGCGCCAGCCGATTCTCCTCACCACCGACGAATCAAATTCCAACGGCGCCGTGGTCCGTTTCCTGGTCGACGGCGCCGTGATCCCCGATGTCGGCAGCTATCAGCGGGTCATCCATCTGTTTGATGGCAACGATTCCGAGGCTGTCGCGCCTGTCCGTCAGGCCTGGCGCGACGCCCGTGCCGCCGGGCATGACGTGACCTACTGGCAGCAGGACGCCAACGGTCGCTGGCAGCGGCGCTGATTGGGGCCTCGAAGGGGCACCCGGTGCCACAATCGGCACGCCCACCTTCCTGCATGTGCCCGTTAACCCCTGATTTACCAACGTTTTTCGCAATGTTCGTGCGCGTTCCGTCCAGGAACAGGGTGGCGTGAAAATTGTGTCTCGATGGCAACACTTCGTTGCGGAATAGGCAGGAGGGGCCGTTTGGTACCACTTTGGCTTTGCACCGCCCGGTGGTTTCGAACAGTATCGCTGTGGGTGCCGCGCCGTGCGGCGGGTCCTGACAATTGAAAACCCAACATTGGTCCAATTTGGGGGAGAATGAAATTGAAGACGGTCATTAAGAATGTGCTGCTCGGTTCGGTTGCCGGGCTTGCTATGGTCGGTACCGCTGCGGCGGCTGATCTGCCGGTGAAGGCGAAGGCTGCGGAATATGTGAAGATCTGCTCCACCTATGGCGCGGGCTTCTACTACATCCCCGGCACCGACACCTGCCTCAAGGTTGGTGGCTACGTCACCGCCGACACCTACTACACCGACATCGACGCCAAGTCGCGTTACACCTCGCCGGACCTTCTCATCCGCAACTCGGATGATCCGGACGGTCAGAGCTACTTCCTGACCCGCGTCGGCGTTCAGCTCGACGCCCGCACGCAGACCGAATACGGCACCCTGCGTTCGTACTTCGAAGGCCGCTTTAATGCGGGTGAAGACTACGGCTTCGGTCAGGAAATCGAGACCGGCGAGTTTGACTTCAGCGACGGCTCGGTCAACTCGGCCCAGATGAAGTACGGCTACATCCAGTTCGCCGGCTTCACCTTCGGTCGCGCCACCTCGGCGTTTGACTTCTGGGCCGGCGACGGCTGGCAGGGCATTCAGCCGGGTTCGTTCTACTCGGACACCACGCTGAACGTGGTCCAGTACACCGCTGACTTCGGCAACGGCTTCTCGGCGACCATCGCTCTTGAAGACTCGTATGGCCGTGAAGACCAGTACGCGAACTTCGTTGAGCTCGATGGCCAGCAGGTTCCGGACATCGTTGCCAACATCGCTTATGAAGGCACCTGGGGTGCGTTCAAGATCGCCGGCGCTTATCACCAGATCGGCAATTACGATCCGCTGACGCCCGATCTGGCGCCGTTCTTCAGCTCGGACGACTCCGGTTGGGCCGCACTGGCTGGCGTTCGCTTCGACTTCGCTGAGACCACCACCCTGTACGTTGAAGGCGCTTACGCCTCTGGCGCTCCGGGCTATCTCGGCCTGGCCGGCACGATCCCGGTTGTCGACCTCTATGGCAACGGCATCGCTGGCTGGTATGTCGGCGGCGCGCTGATCCACTACTGGACCCCCTCGGTGTTCACCACCCTCGTTGGTAGCTACACCCAGAGCGATAACTTCCAGACCGAATACGCTTTCGTTTACGGGCCGGTTACGGATCCGTCTGTCGTCAGCGGCATCGCTTCGACCGACTTCACCGGCTACAATGTCGGCGTCAACATCGGTTGGGTTCCGGTCAAGGGTCTGACCCTCGTCCTGCAGTATGACTACCTCAGCGCCGAATACGCTGGTACCGACTACATCAACACCGCTGCGGTTTCGACCGAAGCCACCCAGAACCGCATCACCTTCTCGGCGAAGCGTTCTTTCTGATCTCTTCCGAGATTGGCTCTGCGGAAAGCCCCGGCCTTGTGCCGGGGCTTTTTGCTTTTGGAACTTTGACGGTCAAAAGACGTATCCCCACCAACCCCGCACCCCTCCGAGCAAGGGCGGAAGATGGTGCGTCTCGGAAACGAGGCCGGGCTATGGGGCTGACGGCGGGGTGTGCGAGCAGCGGAGCAGAGGCCCATTCGCACGCCGCGTCGTGCGGCTCGCCCTCCAACGCTTGCCAAAGACCGCGCTATCCAATCCGCTTGCGGGACAGGCTGATCGGCGCACGCTCTAGAGGGCGCGCTGCCGTGCGCTCGGTTTGAGGGCGGAGGTGCGCCCTAGGACGCGGTCGCCTCGTCGAGGCTCGCCGATGCGCGCAGCCAATCCTCTTCCGTCCGGGCGAGGGCTTCGGCCGCCGCCGCGCGCTCCCGGGCCAGACGCTGCGCATCGAGCGGAGCCCGCGTGTAGAGCGTATCGTCGGCGAGCTTTGCGTCGAGCGTGGCAATGCCGCGCTCCAGCTTCACGATGGCCGCCTCCAACTCCTTGATGCGCTTGCGCAACGGCGCGGTCTCCGTGCGCCGGTCGGCTGCCTGCCGCCGCTCGTCGGCGCGGGTGCCGGACGCCTCTTTGCGCGACGCCGAGGCGCTGCGGCCGACGACAAGCTTCTGGTACTCGTCGAGATCGCCGTCATAGGGACGCACGGTCCCCTCCGCGACCAGCCAGAGGCGCTCGGCGCTGGCGTCGAGAAGTGTGCGGTCATGGCTGATGAGGATGACGGCGCCGGGAAAATCGTTGATCGCCTCGGTCAGCGCCTGCCGGGCGGCAATGTCGAGATGGTTGGTCGGCTCATCGAGGATCAGCAGGTGCGGCCCGTGAAAGGCGGCGAGGCCAAGCAGCAGCCGCGCCTTCTCGCCACCCGACAGCGCCGCGATCGTCGTATTGGCCGTCGGACCGGAAAAGCCCATCTCGGCCGCGCGTGAGCGCACCTTGGCTTCCGGCGCTTCCGGCATCAGCCGGCGCACATGGTCATAGACTGTCTCATCGGCCACGAGTTCGTCGAGCTGGTGCTGGGCGAGGTAGGCAATCTCCAGCCCGGCGGCACGCACCATGGCGCCGCTCAGCGGCGCCAGCCGGCCGGAAATCAGCTTCGCAAAGGTGGACTTGCCGTTTCCGTTGGGACCGAGCAGGGCGATGCGGTCGTCATGGTCGATGCGGAGCGTCAGGCCGCGCAGGATCGGCTTGCCCGGCTCATAGCCGGCCGAAACACCGTCGAGAGTAAGAATGGGCGGGGAGGGGATGCGCTCGGGATGGCGGATGGAGATGGCGGCGGCCTGCTCGCTGGCGGCGGCGGCGATCGGCGCCATGCGGGCCAACGCTTTCAGCCGGGACTGCGCCTGCTTGGCCTTGGTCGCCTTGGCGCGGAAGCGCTCGACAAAGGCTTCCATGTGCTTGCGCTTGGCTTCCTGCTTGAGCCGGGCTTTCTGGTCGACCACAAGCTTTTCGGCCCGTTGGCGCTCGAAGGAATCATAGCCTCCACGCCAGAGTGTGAGCTTGCCTTGGTCGAGATGCAGGATGAACCCGACGGATTCGTTGAGCAGTTCGCGGTCATGGCTGACGATGAGCACGGTGCGGGGATAGCGGGCGAGAAAGTCCTGCAGCCATAGCGTGCCTTCGAGATCGAGATAATTGGTCGGTTCGTCGAGCAGCAGCAGGTCCGGCTCGGCGAAGAGCAGGGCGGCTAGGGCCACCCGCATGCGCCAGCCGCCGGAGAATTCCGAGCAGGGGCGTTGCTGGGCGGCGTCGTCGAAGCCGAGACCGGCAAGAATGCGTGCCGCGCGGGCCGGGGCGGCGTGGCCGTCGATGTCGACAAGGCGCAGTTCGATCTCGGCGATCCGTGCGGGATCGCTGGCGTCAACCCGTTCCGTCAACAGCCTGGCGCGCTCGATATCGGCCGCGAGCACCACGTCGATCAGTTTCTCGGGTCCCGCCGGCGCCTCCTGTGCCACCTGGCCGATGCGGGCGGCGGCGGGAATGCGGATGTCGCCGCTCTCCAGTTCCAGATCGCCGGTGATGGCACGGAACAGCGTGGTCTTGCCGGTGCCGTTGCGGCCGACTAGCCCGATCCGGGCACCCTCCGGCAGAGCCACGGAGGCGTGGTCAATGAGAAGCCGGCCGGCAATGCGGAGCGAAATATCGTCGAGGATGATCATGCCCGTCTTGTGCCGTGCTGCGAGCCGGCGGGCAAGAGAGGCGTGCCGCCAGAATTGAGCGGGCAGCCGCGCAGGTCACCCGGTGCGGGCGACGCCGTTTTCACGCTGGAAGGCGATCAGGTCGAGCGGGGGTGCGGCGGCGTTGCCGAGGAGGCCGCTGATCAGGCAGTGCACCTGCCCGCGATGATGGGTCTGGTGGTTGAAAACATGGTCGAGCACGGTGGCGAGAGGCTGGGTGAAGTGGTCGCCGGCGACATTGGCATAGGTGAGATCGGCCGCCAGTGCCTGCGCGTCGAGGCTCTCGACATGGGCGAGAATACGCTCGTCCTCGGCAATGCGGGCCCGCGTGAGTCCCGGCAGGGTCTCGAACAGGATGGTGTCGAGCCCGCCTGGCTCCTCGCCGCTGCCGGTGATCCGGCGCATCCATAGCCGGTCACCGACCAGGATATGGTTGAGCGTGCCATGCACCGAACCGAAAAAGGCGCCCCGATCGGTGCGGTACTGTACGTCGCTGAGATGGGCGGAGGCGGCGTAAAGGCGCCGGTTCGCCCATCCATTATAGGCAGCGAAGTCGCGGTAGCGGCGTGTGACGAGATGCTCGAAGGCGTATTGGGGCGGAGTGGCTGTCGGCATCGCTGGGAATCCCCCGTCCGGATGCCATCGGTGGCAACCGTATCGGGCCATAGTGCGTTGGCGAGCCGAGCCTGGCCAATTCGCTCTGGTGATCGAAGCCATCACATCCGCGATGCCCAGCGATGGCCGAGCGAATAGCGGGCGGCGAAAAAGGAAACGCCCCGATCCTGCGGGAAGCAGAACCGGAGCGTTTGCGTCGGGCCTCCGCCGGGTCGGCGGGAACGGTGGGTGCCGTCGGCTTTCCGTTGCCGGAATGGACGTATCTTGCACGTCGCGCGGCAACGGCCGCTGAACGCTTCGTTGGCGATTGTTCATGCTGCGCGCCGGAGCGGACGAGAACAAAAAATGCCCCGGCTCCTTGGGGGAGAAGCCGGGGCTGATGGGCTCGCGTTGGGGCTTGGGGGAGTGGGGATGCCGCGAGCCTAACCTTAAAAAAGAATGGAGCGTGAGCGGGACGAGGAACTGCGGGCCAATCAGGCAACCCTACCGGGTAAGCCCGACTTCACGCCTCAGTAGCAAACGGGACGCTCGACCTCGACCATGCGGCCGGCATCGCTCACCCAGCGCGACTGCATCACGCAATCACCCGCGACCTGCTCAACCGGGATTTCCACCGTCGCGACAGGCATCTGACGTTTGAAATAACCCGTGGCGTCGGCCGCACCCACGAAGAGGGCGGTAAAACCCATGGCGGCAGCAACGGCACTGATGGCAATGGCCTTGTACATCTCGGCACCTCATCCACCTGCCGGTGGATGAACCACCGGAATTCATTTGGTCATTACGTCGCTCACGACTGCGGAAGGAAACACGAAGCACAAGAAACCAACTGCTGCGTCGCCACCCCAAGTGGCCGGCCCAGCGGAACGAAACGTTTTGCGTTCGTTCATCCGTATCTGCCTCATTCCGTCCGTTAACACCCCCTTAACGTGCGAACTCTTCAGGAAGTTCCAAGAGGTAATCATGAAGTCGTGATCGCACGGCTACTGGGCGAATACGCAGCGCCTTTCCTTAACCCAGCGCGGCGCTCCCTCGGTGAACACCGCGCGGCGCTCCAGGAAGCAGGTCTTGTAGCCGGCCGGCTGCCGCGACGGATCTGTGGTCGCATCGGCGACAGGCAGGAAGGGGAGGGCGAGGAGCCCGACGAGAACAGCCGCCAGAGCCGACGCGGCGACAACGCACTTCTTCATTTGGGCAACATCCTGAGCTGCGGCACGGGCCGCTCCGTTGCTAAGCAAATGAGCCCGCCGGGGTTCCGGCGCAAGGCAGGGGTTTCGAATCCACACGATCCTCCGGCGCGGGTACCAAGGCCTTGTCGAAAACGCCGCCCGCGCTTCTCTTGTCCGCGGGCGGAGGCGCCGCTATAAGCCGCTGCGAACCTTTCCCCTCGCTATCTCTAGGAAGCACGTCATGGCGCTCGAGCGCACTTTTTCGATCATCAAGCCCGACGCCACCCGTCGTAATCTCACGGGCGCGATCAACGCCACCATCGAGAAGGCCGGCCTGCGTATCGTCGCGCAGAAGCGCATGCTGCTCACCCGCGCCCAGGCCGAGACCTTCTATGGCGTCCACAAGGAGCGCCCCTTCTTCGGCGAACTCGTGGACTTCATGATCTCCGAGCCGATCGTCGTGCAGGTGCTGGAAGGCGAAGACGCCGTCGCCAAGTATCGCGAAGTGATGGGCGCCACCAACCCGGCCAATGCGGCCGAGGGCACCATCCGCAAGGAATTCGCCCTCTCGGTCGGCGAGAATTCGGCCCATGGCTCCGACAGCCTGGAGAATGCGCAGATCGAGATCGCGCAGTTCTTCGCCGGTAACGAGATCGTCGGCTGACCTTATCGCCGTCTTCGGCCAACAGCGTTCGCACCCCGTCCGGTCCGGCGGATGGGGTGTTTCTTTTCGCACAGCAGCGTAGATTAAGCGTCCGCAGCATCATTTGCTGCAAAAAATGCGGTATTCGGGCTTGGCCACCGCATGGATTATTATGTATGTTCCTGCGATGGGCGCTGCGGGGGTCCGGCCATGGAGAAGTGGCCCGCAGCGGGGATGCCGTTAATGGCGCGCCAAGAGCGCCCGGGAGTGGGCCCGCCGGAGCCACCTCCTCTTGCCTCACCAAAAATAATGGCGCGCCAACGCCGACAGAACAAACTTGAGTCCTGCCCGCATCCGGGTGGGAAGGTGAGGGAATGACCACATGGATTATCTTGAGCCGCTCTTCTGGCTAGCCCTGTTAAAAATCATCTGGATCAACGTCCTGCTTTCCGGCGACAATGCCGTCGTCATCGCCATGGCGTGCCGCTCGCTGCCCGACAGAATGCGCCGCACCGGCATGATTCTCGGTGCCGCCGTCGCGGTTGGCATGCGTATCGTGTTCACGGCCATCATCGCGGTGCTGCTGGGCCTGCCCTGGCTGCGCGTCATCGGCGCGCTGGCGCTGATGTACATTGCGGTAGACCTTGTGCTCCCCGAAGAGGCCGATGAAGGCGGCGTCGCGGCGCACGACAATCTGTGGCGCGCGGTCGGCACCATTGCCGTCGCCGATCTGGTGATGAGCCTCGACAATGTGGTCGCCATCGCCGCCGTCGCCGATGGCAACTGGACGCTCATCATCATCGGCCTGGTCATTTCCATCCCCATGATCATCGCCGGCGCGGCGCTGATCATGAGCCTGCTGGCGCGCTTCCCCTTCCTGGTGTGGGCCGGCGCGGCTTTGCTGGGCTGGGTCGCGGGCGAGATGTTCGTCTCGGATATCAAGGTGCTGGATTATTTCGGCGAGGCGATGGTCCACCACTATGAATACGCGGCGGCGGCTGCCGGTGCGGTGATCGTGCTCGGCACGGGCTGGGCCCTGGCCCGGCTGAAGGGTTCGCATGCGGCGGGACCGCACGGCTCGTAATGTAATCGGGATTCCCTCCCCAGCAGCGCCCGCGACCTCACCCGTCGCGGGCGCTGCCCGTTTGGACGGTACATTCTGGCGTACTTAATAATGTATTCCAGAGATGTCGCCGGTGGGCTGGGAAGTCCTTCCCCTGTTTCTAAATTCGACCCTCGGAGAGGACACGATGGATTTCTCAAGCCCGATCTTCTGGGTGGCACTGCTCCAGATCATCTGGATCGACCTGCTGCTTTCCGGCGACAATGCGGTGGTCATCGCGCTCGCCTGCCGCTCGCTGCCCGAGAAGCAGCGCAAATGGGGCATTCTGCTCGGCGCCGGCGCGGCGGTGGGCCTGCGCATCATCTTTGCGCTCGTGGTCTCCTACATGCTCGGCGTGCCGTTCCTGAAGGTAGTCGGTGGCGTGCTGCTGTTCTGGATCGCCATCAAGCTGGTGCTCGACGAGGGCGCCGAGGGGCATCATGTCGAAGGCGCCGACAGCCTGTGGAAGGCGGTTCGTACCATCGCCATCGCCGACGCGGTGATGAGCCTCGACAATGTGGTGGCCATCGCCGCCGCCGCGCGCGGCCATGCGGAGCTGTTCATTTTCGGCCTGCTGCTCACCATCCCGCTGATTATCTTCGGCTCGCAGTTGATCCTGAAGCTGATTTCGCGCTTCCCGATCCTCATCTGGTTCGGCGCGGCGCTGCTGGGCTGGATCGCTGGCGAAATGCTGGTCAGCGACAAGGTGGTGCTGGAGACGATGCAGGGAATGGCTCCCTGGCTGGTCGACGTGATCGCCGATCCCGAGGACCCGGTCGGGCTGAAGCCCTCCGCCATCCCGCACTATCTCGCGGCCGTGGTCGGCGCGGTGTTCGTGATCAGCTTCGGCTGGATCGTGAAGAGCCGCCGCCGCGAGGCGACCGCGCACTGAGCGTGGGCGTAACCGCGTAGGTGTAAAAAAGGGAGGCGCTCCGCTAGGATACTGGCGGAGCGCCTTTTTCATGAATCAGCATCTCTCGCCTGCCCGCACCGCCTCTTCCGCCTGCCCCCATGACTGCCCCTCCACCTGCGCGCTGGAGATCGAGGTCGTGGACGGGCGCATCGGCCGCGTGCGCGGCGCGCGCGACAACAGCTTCACCGCCGGAATCATTTGCGCCAAGGTCGCGCGCTACGCCGAGCGGGCGAACCATCCCGACAGGCTGACCCGCCCGCTGCGCCGCATGGGCGCGAAAGGCAATGGCGCCTACGCACCCATCGGCTGGGACGAGGCGCTGGACGAGATCGCCCACCAGTTCCGCGAGGCCGAGCGCCGCTTCGGGCCGGAAGCGGTATGGCCCTATTACTACGCCGGCACGATGGGGCTGGTGATGCGCGACGGCATCAACCGGCTGACCCGCGCCAAGGGCTATTCGCGCTTCTTTTCCAGCATCTGCGTCAACCCGGCCTGGAGCGGGTTCATGGCCGGCACCGGCAAGCTCGCCGGGCCGGACCCGCGCGAAATGGCCAAGAGCGACTTTGTCGTCATCTGGGGCACCAACCCGGTGTCGACCCAGATCAACGTGATGACGCACGCTATCCGCGCCCGCAAGGAGCGCGGGGCCAAGATCGCCGTGGTCGATGTCTACCGCTCGCCCACCATGGAGCAGGCGGACATTTCCGTTCTCATCCGGCCGGGGACGGATGGGGCGCTGGCCTGCGCGGTGATGCATGTGCTGTTTCGCGACGGCTTTGCCGACCGCGACTATCTCGCTGAATTTGCTGATGACGCGGAGGGTTTCGAGGCTCATCTCGCCGAGCGCACGCCTGAATGGGCTGCTGCCATCACCGGACTGCCGGCTGCAGAAATCGAGGCGTTCGCGCAGTTCATCGGACGCACGCCGAAAACCTTCATCCGCGCCGGCTATGGCTTCACCCGCTCGCGCAACGGCGCGGTGGCGATGCACGCGGTGAGCTGCATTCCCACCATTACCGGGTCGTGGAAGCATGAGGGCGGCGGGGTGTTCCACTCCAACAGCGCCATCTATGGCTGGAACAAGACGATGGTGGAGGGGCTGGACATCCCCACCCGCGCGCGGGAGCTTGACCAGTCGCGCATCGGCGACATCCTGACCGGCGACCCCGAGGCGCTGCTCGGCGGCCCGCCAGTGAGTGCGATGCTGATCCAGAACACCAACCCGGTCTCCGTCGCGCCCGACCAGGAGACGGTGCGGCGCGGCTTTGCGCGCGAGGACCTGTTTGTCGCCGTGCATGAGCAGTTCATGACTGAGACGGCTGCCATGGCCGACATCGTTCTGCCGGCGACCATGTTCACCGAGCATGACGACCTCTACCAGGGCGGCGGCAACCAATATGTCATTCTCGGCCCCAAGCTGGTCGAGCCGATGGGCGAGTGCCGCAGCAATCACGAGGTGATCGGCGCGTTGGCCGACCGTCTCGGCGCCGTGCATGAGGGCTTCCAGATGAGCCCGCGCGATCATATCGACTTTATGCTGCGGGCGGCCGGGCGCGGAACGGTGGAAGCGCTGGAAGAAGCGCGCTTCCTCGACATCCAGCCCGATTTCGCCACCGCCCATTATGAGAAGGGCTTCAACTGGCCCGATGGCAAATTCCGCCTGAAGCCGGACTGGGCCCGCTCGCGGTTCTCCTCCCCGGCGAAGTTCGGGCCGGTCGAGGACATGCCGGCATGGCCGGACCACTGGGCGGTGATCGAGGAAGCGACAGCGGAGTATCCGTTCCGCCTCGTCACCGCGCCCGCGCGCTCCTTCCTCAACTCGACCTTCACCGAAACCGAGGGCTCGCTGGTGCGCGAGAAGCGGCCGGAACTGCTGCTCCACCCTGAGGATGCGGCGGCGCTGGAGATCGGCGATGGCGACCTTGTCGTCGTGACCAGCGCGCGCGGCCAAGTGCAGCTCCACGCCCGCCTGTTCGACGGCCTGCGGCGCGGCGTGGTGGTGGCGGAATCGATCTGGCCCAACCGCGCCCATGAGGGCGGGCGCGGCATCAACAGCCTCACCGGCGCCGACCCCGTCGCCCCGGCCGGCGGCGCCGCGCTGCACGACAACCGGGTGCGGATCGGGAGGGTGTGAGGGGGACGGCCGGTTTTAATCCGGGTGCTCTCCGGCAGCGGTCGTCGCCAGGCGGGTGTCCACCCACGAACGTATTCCGCGCTCGTCTGCACGCTGCAGGAGGGTGCGAAGTGTGTCGCTGAAATCGCTGCCGGCGGCGGCTTCTTTCGCAATAGCGAGGGGGACTGTGTGGAGCAGGTCCGCCAGCGCGAAGCTAACGTTGTTGTCGCCTTCGCGGGACGCCATGCGTATCTCGATGAACGCATCGTATAGAAGTCTGCATATCCTAGTCAGGTTTGCGTTTTCCACAGTTTGGTCTCCCGTCCTTGAGGCTGCTGCGGTCGAGCGATTGGTAGGTTGTTGAGAGGCGCTATGCCGAAGATCAGGGATATGCTGTCGCCCGAGGATGTCGATATGGTCGGCCGTGCGGTAAAAGCCGCGACTGAGGGCGACTTCTTCCCCGAAATAGAGTTCTCCACGATATTCGGCATCGATAGAGCAACGTTGCGGCGCGTCTATGTGGGCTGGCCTGAGCCAGAGATGGACTTGCGGGACTTCAGGCTCGCTGTGCTCGACACGCTGAACAACCTGACCGGTTATCCCCACAACATGGATGACGAACTCGCCTACTACGTGCCTGAGGGCATCGAAGCGCTTCTAAGGGTGCAGCGCGAACTGAGAGCCCGCTGGCCGGGCGGCCATTAGGGGCGATCATGCTTGCATGGCCTGCGTGGCACGGGTTACGCCGGGAGCGCACGCGATGGGGCCGGCAGAGGGGAGGGCCACGCCGACTCGGCCGCGAAATGCGCCACCGTCGTAAATTTCCCGGCCAAGAGGTGGTACCTGAGGGGAACCGATCGTCCCCATCGGCGTCATATCGACATCTCTCCTCGTAGCGGAACCACCTCATGAGATTCAACGTCGCCTCCCGGCTCGCCTATGAGGTGCGCGACAGGGCCGTCTTCATCCTCAACATCGAGGCGGCGGCGCTGCGCCACCAGACGATTCTCTCGGAAACGCTGAAGCTCACCCCCGCCGTCGCGCTGGAGCGGCACGATCTGGCGGGCGGCACGCGGCTGGTGCGCGTGGTGGTGGAGCCCGGCCGGTTCGAGGTCGCCTATGACGCGACGGTCGAGCTGGCGATGCTCGATGCCGACCCCTCCCATGTCAGCGAGACGCCGGTGGCGGAACTGCCGCTGGAGGTGGTGCCTTTCCTCAACCCCAGCCGCTACTGCCAGTCCGACCAGCTGGGGCGCTTCGCCTATCACCAGTTCGGAGGCCTGCCGCCCGGCCATGAGCGGGTGACGGCGATCTGCAACTGGATCTACGACAATGTCGAATATCTCAGCGGCAGCACCAATTCCGAAACCTCGGCCTATGACACGATGGTGCAGCGCGCCGGCGTGTGCCGGGATTTCGCCCATCTCGGCATCGCCTTCTGCCGCGCTCTGTCGATTCCCTCGCGCTTCGCCAGTTCCTATGCCTGGCAACTCGACCCGCCGGATTTCCACGCGGTGTTCGAGTGCTATCTCGACGGCGCCTGGTATGTGTTCGACCCCACCCGCAAGGCGGCGCTGCAGGGGCTGGTGCGGATCGGCGTCGGCCGCGACGCGGCGGATGCCGCCTTCGCCACCATCTATGGCGACGCGATGATGACCGACCTGCAGGTGTCGATCGCCCCGCTCGACGAGGTGACGCAGGCCGCGCCGACGCTGCGGGCGGTGGGGATCGCTTAGAGCCAAGCGGGTGTTCAGCCGACCGGCGGGACGACCAGCGCCGGAGGGGCGAGGATGAACTCGTCGAGGACGACGCGGCCATTCTCCAGCCGGGCGCGGCCCTCGGCGACGAGGCGCAGCGCGGCGGGATAGATCACATGCTCCTGCGCCAGCACGCGGGCGCCGAGCGTGCCGGGCGTGTCGGCCTCCAGCACCGGCACGGCGGCCTGGATGAGGATGGGGCCGACATCCATCTCCGGCGTGACGAAATGCACCGTGCAGCCATGGATGCGCACGCCCTCGGCCAACGCCCGCTCATGGGTGTGCAGGCCCTTGAAGCTGGGCAGAAGGGCCGGGTGAATGTTGAGCATCCGGCCCGTCCACTTCTCGACGAACGGCCCGGTGAGCAGGCGCAGGAAGCCGGCGAGGCAGACGAGATCGGCCGCCTCCTCCTCCAGCACCGCGTCGAGCGCCGCATCGAAGGCGGCGCGGTCGGCATGCGCCTTGTGGTCGACAATGCGGGTGGGGATGTTGCAGGCCTGCGCGCGGGCGAGGCCGTGCGCGTCCGGGCGGTTTGAGATGACCACGGCGATCTCGGCCGGAAAATCCGGTGCGGCGGCCGCCTCGATCAGCGACATCATGTTGGAGCCGCGCCCGGATATGAGGACGGCCACGCGGGGCTTGGTCATGGCGCCAGCCTGGCTCAGAGCGGCGTGTCGAGGGTGAGCGTGCCGTCATAGACGGTGTGGGCTGCGCCCTCGCCGGGCTCGATGACACCCAGATGCATCACTTCCTCGCCGCCCTCGACGAACGCGCCGGCCACTGTCTCGGCATCTTCCGGGGCGCAGACCACCACCATGCCGATGCCGCAGTTGAAGGCGCGCAGCATTTCCTCCGGCGCCACCTTGCCGACCTGTGCCAGCCAGCGGAACACCGGGGGCACGTTCACGCCGTCAAGGTCGATGCGGCCGATCGTGTGCTTGGGCAGCACGCGCGGCAGGTTCTCGGTAAGCCCGCCGCCGGTGATGTGGGCGAGCGCCTTCACCTTGCCGGTGGAGCGGATGGCCGCGAGCGTCGACTTCACATAGAGCCGCGTGGGGATGAGCAGCGCCTCGCCCAGCGTGAGGCCGCGCGCGAAGGGCGCGGGGGAATCCCAGGTGAGGCCGGAGACCTCGACGATGCGGCGCACCAGCGAATAGCCGTTGGAATGCACGCCGGAGGAGGCGAGGCCGAGCAGCACGTCGCCGGGGCGCACATTGGGGGAGGGCAGAAGTTCGCCGCGCTCCACCGCGCCGACCGAGAAGCCGGCGAGGTCATAGTCGCCTTCGGCATACATGCCGGGCATTTCCGCCGTCTCGCCGCCAATCAGCGCGCAGCCGGCCTCGACGCAGCCCCGCGCGATGCCGGCGACGATGGTGGCGCCGATTTCCGGGGCCAGCTTGCCGGTGGCGAAATAGTCGAGGAAGAACAGCGGCTCGGCGCCCTGCACCACGAGATCGTTGACGCACATGGCGACGAGGTCAATGCCGATTGTGCCGTGCCGGCCGGTCTCAATCGCGATCTTCAGCTTGGTGCCGACGCCGTCGGTGGTGGCGACGATGAGCGGGTCCTTGAAGCCGGCGGCCTTGGGGTCGAACACCCCGCCGAAGCCGCCGATATCGGCATCGGCGCCTGCCCGGCGGGTCGCCTTGACCAGCGGCTTGATGAGATCGACCAGCCGGTTGCCGGCGTCGATGTCGACGCCCGCATCGCGATAGCTGAGGCCTTTTTCCGTCCCGGTCATCATGCGTCCCCGATCAATGCTCGCGGATTAAACGCTTATCGGGCGGCGGGCAAGGTGGCGGGCGGCTTTCCCCCGCACCCTGCAGCCTCAGCCCCGGCGTCCTGCATGCTCGATGGCGAGCGCGGTGAGGCCGGCGGCCAGCCCCCAGAAGGCAGAGCCGAGGCCGAACAGCGACAGGCCCGAAGCGGTGACCGCCAGCGTCAGCACGGCGGGGAAGCGCTTGGCGCCATCGCCCATGGCGGAGCCGAGCGCATTGACCAGCGGGCCGAGCAGAGCCAGCCCGGCGAAGGTCGCCACGAGTTCGGGCGGCAGGGCGGCGATCAGTGCCACCGCGCCGGCGCCGAAGCCGGCGAGCACGACATAGCTCAGCGCGTAGAACGGCGTCGCCAGCCAGCGCTTTTCCGGGTCGGGATGGGTGTCCGGCCCGGTGCAGATAGAGGCGGTGATGGCGGCGAGGTTGCTTGTCAGCGAGCCGATCGGCGCGGTGATGAGCGAGGCGATGGCGGTGGAGGCGAGGATCGACGGCGCCGGTGGCTTGTAGCCGGCCGCCTGCAGCACGGCCAAGCCGGGCAGGTTCTGCGAGGCCATGGTGACGATATAGAGCGGAATCCCGACGCCGATCATCGCCTGAAGGTCGAACTGCGGCACGATCAGTTCAAGGGTCGGCCACGGCACGCCGTCGGGAAGCGGGCCGACGCGGCCGAGGACGAAGGCCAGCGCGATGCCGAGCACCAGCACCGCCAGCACCGCTCCGAAAGGGCTGATGCGCCGCGCCACCAGGAAGAGCAGCACCAGCGGCAGCACCAGCAGCGGGTCGACCTGCCCGGCGGTGAAGACGGCGGTGCAGAATCGGAACAGCACGCCCGCCAGCATGGCGGCGGCGATCGCCACCGGCAGGCGCTGCACCAGCGCGCCGAGCGGCTTGACCGCGGCGGTGACGAGGATGAGCACGCCGGCGACGATGAAGGCACCTACCGCCAGCTCGATGGTGAGGCCGTGCGAGGCGGCGATCAGCGCCGCGCCCGGCGTGGTCCAGGCGGTGATGATCGGCATGCGGTGGCGCCAGCCGAGCCAAGCGGAGGTCGCCGCCATGGACAGGCACAGGCCGATGACGCCGGAGGTGATCTGCCCCGGCGTGGCGCCGAGCGCCTGCGCGGCCGCGACGATGAGGGTGAGCGTGCCGCCAAAGCCGACAAGGGCGGCGACGATGCCTGAGGTGACGAGCGAGGAGCGCATGCGGCGGGCCAGTGGAGCGTCGGGATGGGTGGGTGCGTCCCGCCTTCTGCCACGCCGGAACGGGCAAGGCCACGCTCGCGTTGGGGAAGGTGCTGTGAATGGCGGGGGCGAGCTCGTCGGCAGCGCCGCTTGTGCATCGCACGCGCGCCGTTTTCCTGTATTTATGTGAAAGAGGCGGCGCCGCGATGCGTGGGGCCGGGCAAGAGGCGGACGGCGAATGGCGTGGCACAAGCAGGTGATGTTCTGGCTGACCGTGCTCGGTCTGTTCATTGCGGCCTCATGGCTGCTGTCGAGCGTGCTTTTGCCCTTCGTCGCCGGCCTCGCGCTCGCCTATTTCCTCAACCCGGTGACGACGCGGCTGGAGCGCTGGGGGGTCAACCGACTGGTCGCCTCGCTGCTGACGATCACCCTGACGCTGCTGCTGGCGATCCTGCTGATGCTGCTGGTTGTGCCGATCTTCGGCTCGCAGCTCGCCGCTTTCATCCAGCGCCTGCCCGAATATATCGGCAAGCTGCAGAACCTGCTGACCGGCGAGGGAGAGAGCGCCGCGTGGCTGCGCGATTTCGTCGGCGACCGCATGCCGAGTGTGCAATCCGGGCTGAACGAGCTGGTCTCGCAGGGCGCAGCGTACATGCTGACGCTGATCCAGGGGCTTTGGACCGGCGGGCAGGCGCTGCTCTCCGTTTTCACGCTACTGGTCATTACCCCTGTGGTGGCGTTCTACATCCTCAATGACTGGGACAGCATGGTGACAAAGGTGGATTCGTGGCTGCCGGTGCGCCACCGCGCCACCCTTCGCGACCTTGCCGGCCAGATGGACAGCGCCATCGCCGGTTTCGTGCGTGGCCAGTCGCTGGTCTGCCTGATCCTCGGCAGCTTCTACGCCATCAGCCTGACCATGACAGGACTGAATTTCGGCTTCGTCATCGGCTTCGTCTCGGGGATCATCACGTTCATCCCCTATGTCGGCTCGCTGACCGGGCTAGTGCTCGCCGGCGGCGTCGCCATCGTTCAGTTCTTCCCGGACTATTCGATGATCGCCATCGTCATCGGCATCTTCGTATTCGGCCAGTTCATCGAGGGCTACATCCTCTCGCCCAAGCTGGTGGGCGACAGCGTCGGCCTGCACCCCGTGTGGCTGATGTTCGCCCTGCTGGCCTTCGGTTATATGCTGGGCTTCCTCGGCCTGCTGCTGGCGGTGCCGCTGGCGGCGGCGGTGGGGGTGCTGGTGCGCTTCGCCATCGGCCAGTACATGGAAAGCCCGCTCTATACCGGGGAAGGGGAGGCGGAACTGCACAGCGCCCCCGCGCCCGTGCCCTACCTGCCCGAGAGCCGGGTGCGCTGAGCATGGCCGCCCGGCAACTTGCCCTCGATCTCCCGCACGCCGACAGCCGGTCGAGGGATGATTTCCTGCCCGGCCTCGCCAATGAGGCGGCATTGGACCTGATCGATTCCTGGCCGGACTGGCCGGCCCGCGCCGTGGCGCTGGTGGGACCGGCGGGCTCGGGCAAGTCGCATCTCGCCGCCATCTTCGCCGGGGCCACCCATGCGCCGGTCATTCCGGCGGCTGCGCTCGATATTGCTGCCGTGCCCGGCCTGCTCGCCAGCGGCGCGCTGGTGGTGGAGGATTTGGGCGAGGGGCCTGTGCCCGAGGCGGCGCTGTTCCATCTGCTCAACCTTGTGGGCGAGCAGAAGGCGGGCCTGCTGATCACCTCGGCGCGGCTGCCCTCGACCCTTTCGGAAACCCTCGCCACGGCCGATCTCGCCTCGCGGTTGCGGGTGCTGCCGGTGGTGCGGCTGGGTCCGCCAGACGAGGAATTGCTGGCGGCGGTGGCGGTGAAACTGTTCGCGGACCGGCAGATACTTCCCGACGAGGCGCTGCTGGCCTACCTTCTGCCCCGCGTGGAGCGGTCCATTGCCGGGCTGCGCGATGTCGTCGCCGAACTCGACCGCGAGGCGCTGGCGCGCAAGCGCCCGCTGACAAGGGCACTCGCTGCCGCGCTGCTTCGCGAGCGTGTCGAGCCGTCGGACGAGATGGAACGGGCGCCCGGCGAAAATGTCCTCAACGACTTGACCATAGGTTAATCCCAACATGTCATCCAGCCGTCACGATGCCCGGCGACCTTCGCGCCGGACGAAGCGGGCCCCCCGCAAAGAGGATGGAGTGGCGACGGTGAGCGAGACGGAAACGCAGGTCGAGCAGGTTACCGAACTAACCGAAATGCCCATCCAGCCGACGGTGCCGGCCCGTCCACTGGAAGACGAGCTGATGAAGTCGCCGGAACGCTTCATCAACCGCGAACTGTCCTGGCTCGAATTCAACCGCCGGGTGCTGGAGGAGGCTGCCAACACCGAGCACCCGATGCTGGAGCAGCTGCGCTTCCTCTCGATCTCGGCCAACAATCTCGACGAGTTCTTCATGGTCCGCGTCGCCGGGCTGAAGGAGCAGGTGCGCGAAGGCTACACCGCCCGCAGCCCGGACGGGCTCAATCCCATCGAGCAACTGGCACGCATCGGCGTGGCGGCGGCCGAGCTTGCCGAGGACCAGCAGGCCCGCTGGCGCGGGCTGCGGCAGTCGCTTATCGGCTGCGGCATCGTGCTGGTGGACGGTGCCGACGTGCAGAAGGCCGACCGGGCGGTGCTCGACGACTTCTTCCTTTCCCACGTCTTCCCGGTGCTGACCCCGCTCGCCATCGACCCGGCGCACCCGTTCCCGTTCATCCCCAATCTCGGCTTCTCGCTGGCGCTCCAGCTCTCGCGCATCCATGACGGGCGCTCGATGAACGCGCTCATCCGGGTGCCGGCCAAGATCGACCGCTTCATCCGCCTGCCGGACAGCGAGGCAGGGGTGCAGCGCTTCATCACGCTGGAGCAGATGATTGGCCTGTTCATCGGCCGCCTGTTCCCGGGCTATCAGGTGAAGGGCCAGGGCGGCTTCCGCGTCATTCGCGACAGCGACCTCGAAGTCGAGGAAGAAGCCGAGGACCTGATGCGCCAGTTCGAGACGGCGCTGAAGCGCCGCCGGCTGGGGCAGGTCATCCGGCTGGAGATCGACGCCTCCATGCCCGAGGAACTGCGCGTCTTCGTCGCCCGCGAACTCGGCGTGGTGGAAGATGAGATCTTCCTCGTCGACGGCGTGCTGGCGCTGAACGAGTTCAGCCAGCTGGTCGGCGTCGACCGGCCGGACCTGAAGTTCAAGCCCTACAATCCGCGTTTCCCCGAGCGCATCCGCGACCATGCCGGCGACTGCTTCGCCGCCATCCGCGAGAAGGACCTCGTCGTTCACCACCCCTATGAATCCTTCGACGTGGTGGTGCAGTTCCTGCGCCAGGCGGCGCGCGACCCGAACGTCGTCGCCATCAAGCAGACGCTCTACCGCACCTCCTCCGACAGCCCCATCGTCAAGGCGCTGGCCGAGGCGGCGGAGGCCGGCAAGTCGGTGACGGCGCTGGTCGAGCTGAAGGCGCGCTTCGACGAGGAGGCCAATATCCGCTGGGCCCGCGACCTGGAGCGCGCCGGCGTGCAGGTGGTGTTCGGCTTCCTTGAGCTGAAGACCCACGCCAAGCTGTCGCTTGTGGTGCGGCGCGAGGGTGGGGCGCTGGCGAGCTACTGCCATGTCGGCACGGGCAATTACCACCCGATCACCGCCCGCATCTACACCGACCTGTCCTTCTTTACCGCCGACCCGGCGATCGGCCGCGACGTGGCGCGGATCTTCAATTTCATCACCGGCTATGCCGAGCCCGTCGGACTGGAAGAACTGGCCATCGCGCCGCTGACGCTGAAGCAGCAGATCCTCGACCATATCGCTGCCGAGATGGAATTCGCCAAGGCCGGCAAGCCGGCGGCGATCTGGCTGAAGATGAACTCGCTGGTCGACCCGATGATCATCGATTCGCTCTACCGTGCCAGCCAGGCCGGCGTGCCGATCGACATCGTGGTGCGCGGGATCTGCTGCCTGCGTCCCGGCGTGCCGGGCCTGTCGGAGAACATCCGCGTCAAGTCCATCGTCGGGCGCTTCCTGGAGCATGAGCGGGTCTATTGCTTCGGCAATGGCCACGGCCTGCCGCATGCCGAGGCGGCGCTCTATATCTCCTCCGCCGACCTGATGCCGCGCAATCTCGACCGCCGGGTCGAATCGCTGTGCCCGATCATCAACCCGACGGTGCACATGCAGATCCTCGACCAGATCATGGTCGCCAACCTGCAGGACAACCAGCAGAGCTGGCGGGTGTTGTCGGATGGTTCGTCGCAGCGCATAGTACCCGGCGAGGGCGAGGAAAAATTCAACGCCCAGCAGTACTTCATGACAAATCCGAGTCTGTCGGGACGTGGCAAGTCGCTCAAGGAATCCTCGCCCCGCAACCTCCTGCGCCGTCGCGATCGGACGTGAGCGCATGAGTGAAGTGTTGCGTGATGCCGGACACGGGCTGTTGTCCGGCATGTCGGTCGCCGTCATCGATATCGGCTCCAACTCCGTCCGCCTCGTCGTCTATGAGCGGCTGTCGCGCTCGCCGACGCCGATCTTCAACGAGAAGGCCTCCTGCGGGCTCGGCCGCGAGGTTCTGACCACCGGGCGGCTGAACCCGGACGCGGTGGAAAAGGCGCTCGCCGCCCTGCGCCGCTATCGGGTGCTGTGCGACCGCATGGGGGTGGGCAAGCTCTATGTGCTCGCCACGGCGGCGGCGCGCGATGCCGCCAACGGGCCGGACTTCGTTGCCGCCTGCACCGCGATCTGCCGCACCGAGGTGGAGGTTTTGTCGGGCAAGCGCGAGGCCCAGCTTTCCGCCCTCGGCATCCTCTCCGGCGTCCATCACGCCAATGGCGTGGTCGGCGATCTCGGCGGCGGCTCGCTCGAACTCGCCGACTTGCACGGCCAGCGCATCGGCTCCGGCGTGACCTTCCCGCTTGGCGGTCTCGCTTTGCAGGACACGTCCGGCCGGTCGCTCAAGAAGGCCGACAAGATCGTCAAGGACCTGCTGACCAAGGAGCCGCACCTCGAACATCTCAAGGGGCGCACCTTCTACGCCGTCGGCGGCACCTGGCGCGCCTTGGCACGGCTGCACATGTTCCAGCGCGGCTATCCCCTGCACGTGATGCACGGCTACATCATCCCCGGCCGTGAGGCGCTGGAGTTCTGCCGGCTGGTGCGGCGGGTGCCGATCGACACGCTCTCGCGCATCGACACCGTGTCCGATGTCCGCCGTCCGCTGCTGCCCTATGGCGCGCTGGTGCTGGAGCATCTCATCCGCATCGGCAAGCCTGCCAACATCTTCATCTCCGCGCAGGGCGTGCGCGAGGGCCTACTTTACGAGCTGCTGGGCACCGAAGAGCGCCAGCACGACCCGCTGATCACGGCCGCCGCGGAACTGAACGAGGTCCGCGCCCGTTCCCCCGCCCATGGCTGGGAGTTGATCGACTGGACTGACCATTTCATGAAGAGCAGCGGGATCGACGAGAGCGTCGAGGAAAAGCGGCTGCGCCACGCCGCGTGCCTGCTCTCGGACATCAGCTGGCGGGCGCATCCCGATTATCGTGGCGAGCAGAGCCTTAACCTCATCGCCCACGCCTCCTTCATCGGCGTCGACCATCCCGGCCGCGCATTTTTGGCCCTGGCCATCTATTACCGGCACATGGGGCTGGTGGACGAGGATCTCTCCCCGCGCATCCGGGAGTTGGTCTCGGCGCGGCTGTTGGACCGGGCGCGCATTCTCGGCGCGGCGATGCGGGTGGGCTACATCCTCTCCGCCGCCATGCCGGGCACGCTGCCGCTGACGCCGCTGACGGTGGAGCGCGGGAAGCTGGCCTTGCAGTTGCGCGGCGAGCTGGCCCCGCTCAGCGGCGACCGCATCGCCAACCGCCTGCGCTCGCTCGGCCGGCTGATCGGCCGCGAAACGGTGGTGCTGGCGGGGTAGGCGCTCAGGCGCGCGGCAGGCGGAACCAGTCGCGCGCCGTGCCCGAAAACAGCGCCGTGCGCTCCACCTCGGAACAGCCGGCGAAGATACGCTCGTAAGTCTCATACAGGGCGTCGAAGCCGTGTGAGAGCGCGCTGATCGGTAGGTGGCTGCCGAGCATGCAGCGCGAGGGCCGAAAGGTCTCGACAATGGCGAGGATCCACGGCCGCACTTGCTCTTCGCTCCATCCGAGCCCGAAGATGCACTCCACCGCCGAGATGCTGGCGCAGACATTTGGGCAATGGCTGAGCGCTTTGAAGTCGGCGCGCCAGCGCTCGAAGCCCTCGCGATCGAGTTGGGTCGGCCAGCCCATCACCGCGACCGTGAAGGCGATGTCGGGATGGGCGCGGACCACGCGGGTCAGCTCCGGCAATTGCGGGCCGCAGACTTCCAGCCCGCAGCGCAGATCCGTGCCGTTCAGCCGGGCGAGACCGGCAAGCCATGCCGGATCGGTCATGAGGTCCGGGCGCGGCGCGAAGCGGCGCAGCGGATGGACCGGGTCCCATAAGAGATGCTGGCGCACGCCCGTCAGGTTGGGCAGCGTGCGATAGATGTCGAGGCGGGCCTCCAGATCAGGCTGCTGGAGATCGACCAGCCCGACCAGTGCCATCGGCACGCAAGCCGTGTCGGCTATCCGCTGCGCCCAGCACGCTTCGGCGATCGGATCGGCCGACATGAATTCGTGCCAGATCACGCCCTCGACCTGCCGCGCGGCGGTAGCCTCAATGTAATCCTCGATCAGGAAGCGCCTCGGCATCGCCGCGTAGTCGCCGACGAAGGATTCGAACACCACATCGCGTCGCTCGAAGATGCCGAAGCGGTTGGCCTGCCCGTCATACAAATGCAGATGGGCGTCGATGATGGCGGTGCGGCCCTTAGCGGCGGTCAGGGTGTCGGTCATCGTCGTCGCCTCGTCGGTTCCCGCCGGGAGTTCCGCCGGGCCTTGCGGAAGGCTACCCAGCCTCGCGCTCCAGCGCGATAACGCGGCCCTTCTGCATCGCCAGCGCCAGCCGCCCGGACTTCAGCGCCATGGCGCGCTCGCCGAACAATTCGCCGCGCCAGCCGCGCAGTGCGCCCACATCGGGCTCGTCCTCGGAGGCGATGCGTTCCAGGTCGTCCACCGTGGCGATGACCTTGGCGGCGACGCCGTGCTGTTCGGCGGTCATGCGAAGCAGCACCTTCAGCAGTTCCACCGTCGCCGAGGCGCCGTTGGAGAGCGGCCGGTCGCGGTCGATGCGCGGCAGCGTCTTGGGGTCGCGCGCCAAGCCCGCTTTCACCGCCTCGACGATCATCTCGCCGGCGCGGGAGCGCTCGAACCCCTTGGGGATGGCGCGCAACTGGCCGAGCTTCTCGATGGATGTGGGGTGCTGGGAGGCGATCTCGCCGATCACGTCATCCTTGAGGATACGCGAGCGCGGCGTGTCGCGGGCCTGCGCCTCGCGTTCGCGCCAGGCGGCGACCTCCATCAGCACGGCGAGGTCCTTGGGCTTGCGGGCGCGCGAGCGCAGCCGCTCCCAGGCGCGCTCCGGCTCCTGCCGATAGGTGTCGGCGGAGGTGAGAACCGCCATCTCCTCGCCCACCCAATCGGCGCGGCCGCGCTTCTTGAGGTCGGCATCGAGCTTGAGGAAGACGTCGCGCAGATGGGTGACGTCGGCCTCGGCATAGGCGATCTGCGCGGCGGAAAGCGGGCGGCGCGACCAGTCGGTGAAGCGCAGCGACTTGTCGAGCACCTCGCCGGTGATGCGCTGCACCAGCTGGTCGTAGGAAATGGAATCACCATGGCCGAGCACCATCGCCGCGACCTGGGTGTCGAACACCGGGTGCGGGATGATGCCGGCGAGGTGCCAGACGATTTCGATATCCTGCCGGCCGGCGTGGAACACCTTGAGCACGTTGGCGTCCGACATCAGCGCGAAGAGCGGCGCGAGATCGAGGCCCTCCGCCAGCGCGTCGACCACCAGCGCTTCGTCCACGCTGGCAAGCTGCACGACACAGAGCTTGGGCCAGAAGGTGGTCTCGCGCAGAAATTCGGTGTCGATGGTGATGAACGGATGGCGAGCCAGTCGTGCGCAGGCCGCGGCGAGTTCGTCTGTGCTGGTGATCATGTTCATGTCGGTTTTTACATATCGGAGTCGGGGCGCCGTTTCGACCCCGAAACATGCCGCAATTTGGCGAAAGGATTAACCATTCGCGGCTACGAGTCGCAAAACTTTTCCGGCGGGGTGCCCGCCATCACTGGGGGATACCGATGAAAAAGACCGCCTTCGCTCTCGCCACCGCCGCTCTGGCGCTGTCCTTCGTGCCCGCTTCCGCCGCCGACCGGGTGAAGGCCGGGGTGCTGGTCTGCAATGCCGGCGCCAGCATCGGCATGCTCATCGAGTCCAAGCAGGAACTGACCTGCACCTACACCCCGGCCGATAACAGCCCGGTGCAGAACTATGCCGGCACCATCAAGAATATCGGCCTGGAGCTGGGCGTTACTGGCGGCGGCGTGCTGACCTGGGGCGTGCTGGCGGTGACGAATTCCTTCGCGCCGGGCGCCCTTGCGGGCACCTATGCCGGCGTGACCGGCAATGTGGCGCTCGGCGTCGGTGTCGGCGCCAATGTGCTGGTCGGCTCCGACGAGTCCTTCGCGCTCAACCCGATCTCGGTAGAGGGCAATGTCGGGGCCTCGCTGGCGCTGGGCGTCGGTGGCCTCACCCTGCGCTACGTGCCCTGAGCCGGGGCCGCCCGCGGCCGGCACGCCGGCGCCGGGCACCCGTCTCGCCTTGACAAAGGCAAGCCTCGCATGCACCCCTCCGCGCGCCCCGCGTGAGGGGTGTTTTGCTATGTTCCGCCACGTCGTTCAGCCACGTCTCGGCGGCACCAACTCCGGGAAGACGCCATGCACCGCTATCGCTCGCACACCTGTGGCGCCCTTCGCGCCAGCGATGTCGGCTCCACCGCGCGCATTTCCGGCTGGTGCCACCGCATCCGCGACCATGGCGGCGTGCTGTTCATCGACCTGCGCGACCATTACGGCCTGACGCAGGTGGTGGTCGACCCTGATAGCCCGGCCTTCAAGCTGGCCGAGAGCGTGCGGGCGGAGTGGGTGATCCGGGTCGACGGCCGCGTGCGCTCGCGTCCCGCCGGCACCGAGAACCCCGAACTGCCGACCGGGCAGGTGGAGATGTACGCCACCGAGATCGAGGTGCTGGGCCCCGCCGCCGAGCTGCCGATGCCGGTGTTCGGCGATGTCGAGTACCCCGAGGAAACGCGGCTGCGCTACCGCTTCCTCGACCTGCGCCGCGAGAAGCTGCACAAGAACATCATGACCCGCGGCGCCATCGTCGATGCCATGCGCGCGAAGATGAAGGGGCAGGGCTTCTTCGAGTTCCAGACGCCGATCCTCACGGCTTCCTCGCCGGAAGGCGCGCGCGACTTCCTGGTTCCCTCGCGCCTGCACCCCGGCAAGTTCTACGCCCTGCCGCAGGCGCCGCAGCAGTACAAGCAGCTGATCATGATGAGCGGCTTCGACCGCTATTTCCAGATCGCCCCCTGCTTCCGCGACGAAGACCCGCGTGCCGACCGCCTGCCGGGCGAGTTCTACCAGCTCGACCTGGAGATGAGCTTCGTCGAGCAGGAAGACATTTTCGCCGCCGTCGAGCCTGTCATTACGAGCGTGTTCGAGCAGTTCGCCGAGGGCAAGCCGGTGACGAAGAACTGGCCGCGCATTCCCTACGCCACCTCGATGCAGAAATACGGCACCGACAAGCCCGACCTTCGCAACCCGATCGAGATGCAGGATGTGTCCGAGCATTTTCGCGGCTCGGGCTTCAAGGTCTTCGCGCGGATGCTGGAGGACCCGAAGAACCGGGTCTGGGCGATCCCGGGCACCGGCGGCGGTTCGCGCGCCTTTTGCGACCGCATGAATTCGTGGGCGCAGGGCGAGGGCCAGCCGGGGCTTGGCTACATCATGTGGCGCGAGGGCCAAGAATCCTCTGAAATTCCGGGCGCCGGCCCGCTTGCCAACAATATCGGACCCGAGCGCACCGAGGCTGTCCGCGCTCAGCTCGGCCTCGGCGCGGGCGATGCCGCCTTCTTCGTGGCCGGCAACCCGGAAAAGTTCGTCCGCTTCGCCGGCCTCGCCCGCACTCGTGTCGGCGAGGAGCTCAAGCTGGTCGACCATGACCGCTTCGAGCTGGCCTGGATCGTCGATTTTCCGTTCTACGAGTGGAGCGAGGACGACAAGAAGGTCGACTTCTCGCACAACCCCTTCTCCATGCCGCAGGGCGGGCTGGAGGCGCTGAACAATCAGGACCCGCTGACCATCAAGGCGTTCCAGTACGACATCGCCTGCAATGGCTTCGAGATCGCCTCGGGCGGCATCCGCAACCACCGCCCCGAGGCGATGGTGAAGGCGTTCGAGATCGCCGGCTATGACGAGGCGACGGTGCAGGAGCGCTTCGGCGGCCTCTACCGCGCCTTCCAGTATGGCGCGCCCCCGCATGGCGGCATGGCGGCCGGTGTCGACCGCATCGTGATGCTGCTGTGCGGCACCACCAATCTGCGCGAAATCTCGATCTTCCCGATGAACCAGCAGGCGCAGGACATTCTGATGGGTGCGCCGAACGAGGCGAGCCCGAAGCAGCTGCGCGAACTGCACATCCGCACCAACCTGCCGGAGAAGTAAGCCGCCAGAAGCAAGCCGCCCGACAGAGCGCGACTGAAAAGGGCGGCCGGTGGCCGCCCTTTTTGCGTGAGTTGGCGCTCTGGCGGCTCAGGGGGAGGGGAGTGTCTCGACATTCAGCTCTTCGACTAGCCCCAGCGGGTCTTCGCTGTTCAGCGCCTCGACGATCAGCAGGATCGGCAGCGGCTCGTGGCGCGGGGTGACGCGCAGGGCGAGCGTGCCCATGGGCTTCTGCACGAAGCGCACGAAGGCTTCCACCGCCGGGCCGAGTTCCGGCCGGTCCGTCACGGCCTGCGCCAGCAGCAGGTCGGCGAAGCCGGCGAAAAGCTGGCGGATATCCTCCGCCTTCAGCCCCTGCTCCTTGGCGGCGGCCTCCAGCTTCTGGTCGTAGAGGCCGGCATCGGTAACGGTCAGGTCGAGCGCGCCGAGGTTCACCTCCATCGCCCCGGCCAGTGCCTCGTCCGGCTGGGTGGAAAAGACCGAATCGTCCACCGCGCTCAGGGTGAGCTTGCCGTTGAAAGAAAAGGCGTCGGAGACTTCAACATAGGCGGGGTCGACCACCACGCTGTTTTCCGCCTCGTTCCAGGCGGCGCCGAAATCCATGGCGATGCTGGCCCGGTCCACCTGCCCCGGCACCAGCGCGAAGGCGGAATGGCCGGCGTTGATCATGGCGGTTGGCCCGCTCATGCGCAGCGTGGCGGAAACGCGGGTGGGCAGGGCGTCCGGCTCGGCGGTCCAGGTGAGGGCGAATTTGTCGATGTTGACCGGCGAGTCGTCCTTGGTGCTTGCAGCGAAATTATCCAACGTGATGGCACCGAGGGTGTTGAAAAAGGGCACAGGCCAGCGGGCGAAGGCCTGGGGATCCTCGCTTCCATCAGCCAAAAGGCTCATCAGCGTGCCGAGCCGCAAACTGCCGAGAGCGAAGCTTCCCATCTCGACGGCGATGTCGTCGGGCGCCTTGATCGCCAGCTTCTTCACGCTGAAGGTTTCGATCCGCCCACCATCCACCCCGGCGACTGTGAAGGCGCCCATGCCGACGGAAATGTCGCCCGGCACGGCAACTTCCAGGCCCTCGATCCCCATGGAGGTGAAGCGCACCCCTTCATCGAGCGCGCCTGAGAGCAGGCGCAGGAGCCGGGCGTTTTCCGGCATCGACGGCTGTATTTCCGTCGCTTGCACGTCTTCGAGGTGCTGGCCCGCAACGCGCAGCTCTTCAAGGGGAATGGCCGAGGGCCGGATCGCCACATCCTTCATGGACATGACCGCCATGCGATACGACGTGCCGCTGCCCACAGTGACCGCGTAATCGTTGATGGTAACAGAGTCATGTATCGTGATGAACGCGTCGCTGGCCTCGCGCTGTTCGGGATCGAACAGGACGAGCATTCCCGCGATATCGAAACCCTTGATGTCGACATGCCCCACCGAGCCCTCTCCGGAAAGCTCGGGAGGACCGCTGAAGGTCAGGCGGGAGGGCTCCGCCGTCATGGTGGCGAAGCGGCCATTGGCCAGCTTTTCGAGGCGGATGGGTCCGTTATTCTCCTCGTTCTTGACTAGGACGTCGCCCGCGCCGGTGCTGCCGGTGCCGATCGAGGCGGGAATGTCGACGCGCTCCGCCGTGATCGCGCGGAAGAAATCGAGGGCGATCTGCGACGGGCTGCCGTTCACCGGAGCCTGCGCGGGGAATTCGAGCGCCGCGAGGTCGACGCGGGGTGCGGTGTAGCGCGTGATGCCGGGCGTGCTGAGGCCGGCCGGGATGTCGATCGTCACATCGGTAATATCCACCGTGCGGGCGAAGACCCGGTCGGAAGGGCGCTGCTCGACCCCGTTCGCGACGAGCGAGCCGATCTTGAGGACGCCCTGGGCCGGGCCGGTGAGCGACAAGTCGTGCAGCTCGAACCGGCCGGCGAACAGGTCGTAGCGAACCTCGCCGACGCTCCCCTCGGCGCCGCCGCCCCGCAGCGTGGACAGCGCCGCGTCGACCTGGCTGCGCGCCACATGGTTGACGTAGGCGGCAAGGCCGAAATAGCCGCCGACACCGACGACCAGAAGGGCAATGAGAGCGAGGAGGAACGGCTTGCGCATGCGAGGCTGACTCTGGGGACGTGCCGGGGGACGGCGTGAGGCTGACGGGCTGGCAGGGTCATGCCGGCCAATGGCTCACCTTAAACCAACCGCCCAAAGACCAGCACCAGAAAATCGGAAAGGCGTTGTGCCGCAGGCCAGAATCCCTATGCTCCCGCGCCAAGCTCCGGGGAAGGAAACACGATGGCCTCTTACATCTCCGACGATCTGCGCTCTGGCGCCATGTTCTATCACCGCAATCCGCGTCCCGGTAAGCTTGAGATCCAGCCGACCAAGCCGCTCGCCAACCAGCGCGATCTTGCCCTCGCCTATACGCCCGGCGTCGCCGCCGTCTGCGAGGCGATCGCCGCCGACAAGTCGCTGGTGGCCGAACTGACCGCCCGCCAGAACCTCGTCGCCGTTGTCACCAACGGTACCGCGGTGCTCGGCCTCGGCAATATCGGCCCCGAAGCCTCCAAGCCGGTCATGGAGGGCAAGGCGGTCCTGTTCAAGAAATTCGCCGGCATCGACGTGTTCGACATCGAGATCAACGCGCTGGAGCCCGACCATGTGGTGAGCGTGGTGGCCGCGCTGGAGCCGACCTTCGGCGGCATCAACCTCGAGGACATCAAGGCGCCCGAGTGTTTCGAGATCGAGACCCGGCTGCGCGAGATCATGAAGATCCCGGTCTTCCATGACGACCAGCACGGCACAGCGATCATCGTGGTGGCGGCTGTCGTCAACGCGCTGTTCCTCGGCGGCAAGAAGCTGGAGGACGTGAAGATCGTCACGTCAGGCGCCGGCGCGGCGGCGATCGCCACGCTGAACCTGCTGCTCTCCATGGGCGCGCGGCGCGAGAACATCTGGGTCACGGACATCGAGGGCGTGGTCTACGCCGACCGCAACGTGCTGATGGACCCCTACAAGGGGGCCTTCGCCCAGAAGACCGACAAGCGCACCCTGGCCGAGGTCATCGAGGGTGCCGACATCTTCATCGGCCTTTCCGCCGGCGGCGTGCTGAAGCCGGAGATGCTGGCGGCGATGGCGGATCGCCCGCTGATCATGGCGCTGGCCAACCCGACGCCGGAAATCATGCCCGACCTCGCCCGCGAGGCGCGCCCGGACGCCATGATCTGCACCGGCCGCTCGGATTTCCCCAATCAGGTCAACAATGTCCTGTGCTTCCCCTTCATCTTCCGCGGCGCGCTGGATGCCGGCGCGACCACGATCAACGAGGAGATGAAGGTCGCAGCGGTCAACGCCATCGCCGAGCTGGCGCGCGAGACCCCCTCCGATGTCGTCGCCCGCGCCTATGGCGGCGAAACCCCGGTGTTCGGGCCGAATTCGCTCATTCCCTCGCCCTTCGACCCGCGCCTCATCCTGCGCATCGCCCCGGCGGTGGCCAAGGCGGCGATGGAATCGGGCGTGGCCAAGCAGCCGATCGCCGATTTCGACGCCTATCAGGAGCAGCTCGACCGCTTCGTCTTCCGCTCCGGCCTGGTGATGAAGCCGATCTTCGCCCTCGCCAAGCAGGCGCCCAAGCGCGTGATCTACGCCGAGGGTGAGGATGAGCGCATCCTGCGGGCGGCGCAGGTGGTGGTGGAGGAAGGGCTGGCCCGCCCCATCCTCATCGGCCGCCCCTCGGTGATCGAGACGCGGCTACAGCGCTTTGGCCTGTCGATCCGCCCGGGGCGCGAATTCGACCTCATCAACCCCGAGGACGACCCGCGCTACCGCGACTATGTCACCACCTATGTCGAGCGCGCCGGCCGGCGCGGGGTCACGCCGGAACTCGCGCGCACGCTGGTGCGGACCACGCCGACGGTGATCGCGGCGGTGGCGGTGGTTCGCGGCGACGCCGACACCATGCTGTGCGGCGTCGAGGGGCGGTTCATCCGCCATCTGCGCCACATCCGCACCATCATCGGCCTCGCGCCGGGGGTGCGCGACGTGGCGGCGCTGTCGATGTTGCTGACGCAGAAAGGCGCGTTCTTCCTCTGCGATACCCAGGTGCAGACCGACCCCACCGCCGAGGACCTCGCCGAGATGGCGCAGCTGGCCGCCGCCCATGTGCGCCGCTTCGGCATCGAGCCCAAGGTGGCGCTGCTGTCGCATTCCGACTTCGGCTCGCGCGACGATGACAGCGCCCACAAGATGCGCCGCACGCTCGACCTGATCCTCCAGCGCGCCCCCGACCTGATGGTCGATGGCGAGATGGAGGGCGACAGCGCGCTGGTGCCGGAGATGCGCGAGCGGGTGCTGCCGGGCTCGCGCCTGCAGGGCGTGGCCAACATCCTCGTCATGCCCAATCTCGACGCCGCCAATATCGGCTACCAGATGGTCAAGGTGTTCGGCGACGCGCTGCCCGTCGGCCCGATCCTGCTCGGCGCGGCCCGGCCGGCGCATGTGCTCACACCCTCCGTGACGGCGCGCGGCATCGTCAACATGACCGCCATCGCGGTGGTGGAAGCCCAGCACGCCTGAAAGCGGCGAGACGGACAAGGGGGCGCGTGCCGACGGGCGTGCGCCCCATTTTAGAATGGGCCTGTCATGCCGCCATGGCGTGACGGATCTGCCAAGCGGAGACGACGGACGTGAAGATGCGCTGGATGATTGCCGCCACTGTCGCCGGGCTGACGCTGTGGGCGACGCCGCCGGTTTCCGCCCAGAACAGCACCGCGCGCGGCGCCATCATCGGAGGAGTCGCGGGCGCGGCCATCGGCGGGGCGGCGACCGGCACGGCGGGCGGTGCCGCCGCCGGCGCTGCCATCGGCGCGGGCACAGGCGCCGTGATCGGCTCCAACCGCAACCGGCGCGCGCGCGCCTATTATTTTCAGCGCGGTGGCCGCTGCTATCTGCGCCAGAACAATGGCCGGGTGGTGCGGGTGGACCGCCGGCGCTGCTGGCGCTGACCCCGACACGTCGGGCAAAGCTGCCGCAGCGGCATCTTTTCGCCTGCCGGTTGTTTTATGACCGAAATGTGGCTGGTTTTGCCGTGGAAATGACATATTTCTGACCAAGCTGTACACAGCGCGAACGTGCCCGGACGGGTCGCCTCAAGGTGGTGCGGCAGGGTGGCGTTCGGCGCAATTCGGCGGGTCCCGCGGGGATGCGTCGGTGTCTCACTGGTCTCGAAGGTTGTGTCTGATGGCGGATACCGGCACGGTTAAGTGGTTCAACGAGCAGAAGGGCTACGGCTTCATTCAGCCCGACAATGGCGGCAAGGACGTTTTCGTCCACATCAGCGCGGTGCAGCGCTCGGGCCTGCAGAGCCTGCGTGACGGTGACAAGGTCTCCTTCGATCTGCAGACCGACCAGCGTTCGGGCAAGACCTCGGCGGTTGATCTTCGCCCGCTCTGACGCGGACATTCGACTGAAATCGGACGGTTTCGTCCGATTATACTCAATACAATGTCGTCGTTCCCCGGCGGGACGGCGACATTTATGCTGGTGCGATGCCCCCCGATACCGTGCACGCCTCTTGCAAACAGGGCCATTCGCGGTAGTCTCACGCGCAGACTTTGGCTGAATTCGGGGCCGTTCACCTCCTTGGGGTGGCCGGTCGGCTTTTCGTCCAAATTCAACCCAGCGGCGGGGCCGTGCCTGCGCCGGATGTGCAACCTCGATACGTGAGACTTTCCGAATGTCTACCCAGACCGGCACCGTGAAGTGGTTCAACGAACAGAAGGGCTACGGCTTCATTCAGCCCGATGGCGCTGGAAAGGACGTTTTCGTCCATATCAGCGCGGTACAGCGTTCGGGCCTGCAGGGCCTGCGTGACGGCGAGAAGGTTTCCTTCGAGCTGCAGACCGATCAGCGCTCCGGCAAGGACTCCGCCGTCAACCTGCGCGTCGGCTGATCCGAAGCCGGCCCTGGTGCCGGCTTCCGCGTGAACAATGGAAAGCCGCTGGCCCTTGGGGGACGGCGGCTTTCTTTTTGGGGCGCGCGCGTTACGGGCCCCCGATCCGCACAGCGCGGTGTGCCCGTTCAGCGCCCGGTGTTCGTAGCGCCCCGCGGGCGCTCCAGCAGCGCCATAGGCTGGCCGCCATAGGAGCTCTCGGCGAAACGGCGGAATCCGAGCTTGCCGGCGATGTGCAGCGAGGCGCTGTGGTCGTTCTGGATCATGCAGGTGAGGCGGCTGCCGGTGCCGTGCGCGTCCGCCCAGCCGAGGACGGCGCGCATCGCTTCCTCGGCATAGCGCTTGCCCTGCGCCGCTCCGGCGAACACCCAGCCCGCCTCCATCGTGCCCTCGATCGAGGGAATGAGGGCGCGCTTGAAATCATGGAAGCCGACCTCGCCGACGAAGGCGCCGCTCGCGCGCTCCTCGACCGCGAAGGAGCCATAGCCGAGAAATTGCCACAGGCCGGGAAGGCGCAGGAACCGGCTCCACGCCGCCTCGCGCGAGAACGGCACCCCGCCGATAAACCGCACCACGTCCGGCTCCGCCCACAGGACGGCATAGGCCTCGAAATCCTCGGTCCGGTGCGGGCGAAGGAGGAGGCGGGCGGTGGTGAGGGTGGGGATCATCGTTGCTGCCGTGCTGCTGCCGTCTCACATGAAAACGGCCGGGAGTGACCCCGGCCGCCGTTTATTCCAGTGTCGATGTGGCAGTCAGAAGGCTACGAGCACCCCGTCGTCGAGCCGCAGGTCTCGCACTTCAGGCAGGTGCCGTTCCGCACCATGGTGAAGTTCTGGCATTCGGGGCAGGATTCGCCCTCATAGCCCTTGGCGCGGGCCATGGCGCGGGCTTCCGCCTTGGTCGGGCCGGCAGCCGGGGCCGGGGTGGGGGCGGACCAGGGGAGGGCGTCGGTGGCGCCCAGTTCCTGCTCTTCCTCGTCCATCGGCTCGGCCTTGAGCGCGGTGGCGCCCTGAATGCCGCCGCGCAACGCGGTGACGTTGGAGCTTGCGGTGGGCACGGTGGGGGTGCCGGCCGGCACCACCATCAGGCTCACATTCTTGCCGCGCATCAGGCCCTTGGAGACCATGCGCGAGGCGGCCGAGGTCGGCGAGGCCTTGCCCTCGTCCACGCCCTTGCCCAGCGCGTCGAAATTCGATTCCGACGGCTCGACATGGCCGAGTTCGTGGCGTCCGAGATAGGACACGGCGAGCTCGCGGAAGATGTAGTCGAGGATCGAGGTGGCGTATTTGATCACCTCATTGCCCTGCACCGGGCCGGCGGGCTCGAAGCGGGTGAAGGTGAAGGCGTCGACATATTCCTCCAGCGGCACGCCGTATTGGAGGCCCAGCGACACCGAGATGGCGAAGTTGTTGATGAAGGAGCGCAGCGCCGCGCCTTCCTTGTGCATGTCGATGAAGATCTCGCCGAGGCGGCCATCATCATACTCGCCGGTGCGCAGATACACCTTGTGGCCGCCGACCACGGCCTTCTGGGTGTAGCCCTTGCGGCGGTCCGGCATCTTCTCGCGGTCGCGCATGGCGATGACGCGCTCGACGATCTTCTCCACCACCTTCTCGGTGATCTGGGTGGCGCGGGCGGCGGCGGGCTTCTCCAGCAGCGCCTCGACCGCGTCTTCCTCGTCATCCTCGTCGGAGATGAGCTGCGAGTTCAGCGGCTGGGAGAGCTTGGAGCCGTCGCGGTAGAGCGCATTGGCCTTCAGCGCCAGGCGCCAGGAGAGCAGATAGGCCTCCTTGCAGTCCTCGACGGTCGCCTCGTTCGGCATGTTGATGGTCTTGGAGATGGCGCCCGAAAGGAAGGGCTGCGCCGCCGCCATCATCAGAATGTGGCTGACCACGGAGAGATAGCGCTTGCCGATGCGCCCGCACGGATTGGCGCAATCGAAGACCGGGTAGTGCTCGGTCTTGAGGAAGGGCGCGCCTTCAAGGGTCATCGCGCCGCAGACATGGATGTTGGCGGCCTCGATGTCCTTCTTGGAGAAGCCGAGGAAGGGCAGCAGCTCGAAGGCCGGATCGGCCAGCTTGTCGGCCGGCACGCCGAGCTTGGCCAGCGCCTCGTCGCCGAGCGTCCAGCGGTTGAAGACGAACTTGATGTCGAAGGCTGCCTTCACGCTGCCGTCGATCTTCGACAGCATGGCGTCGTCGAAGCCCTTGGTGCGCAGGGTCGAATGGTTGATCGCCGGCGCCTGGGTGATGGAGCCGTGGCCGACCGCATAGGCCTCGATCTCGGCGAGCTGGCTCTCGGAATAGCCGAGCGTGCGCAGCGCCTCCGGCACGGCGCGGTTGATGATCTTGAAATAGCCGCCGCCGGCCAGTTTCTTGAACTTCACCAGCGCGAAATCGGGCTCGATGCCTGTCGTGTCGCAGTCCATCACCAGGCCGATCGTGCCGGTGGGCGCGAGCAGCGTGGTCTGGGCGTTGCGGTAGCCATGCGCCTCGCCCAACGACAGGGCGAGGTCCCAGGTCGCCTTGGCGCGCTCGACGAGGAGCGCCTCGGGCACCTTGGCATGGTCGAGCGGGACGGGGTTGGTGTTCAGCCCCTCATAGCCCTCGCGCTCGCCATAGGCGGCGCGCCGGTGGTTGCGCATCACCCGCAGCATGTGGGCGGCGTTGGGCGTGTATTCCGGGAACGGGCCGAGCTGCTTGGCCATTTCGGCCGAGGTGGCATAGGCGACGCCGGTCATGATGGCGGTGAGCGCGCCGCAATAGGCACGGCCGGCATCCGAATCATAGGGGATGCCGGAGGTCATCAGCAGGCCGCCGATATTGGCGTAGCCGAGGCCGAGCGTGCGGTAGTCATAGGAGAGCTGGGCGATTTCCTTCGAGGGGAACTGCGCCATCAGGATCGAGATTTCGAGCACCACGGTCCACAGCCGGCAGGCATGCTCATAGCTCTCGACATCGAACGTGCCGTCCGCGTTGCGGAACTGCAGCAGGTTCAGCGAGGCGAGGTTGCACGCCGTGTCGTCGAGGAACATGTACTCCGAGCACGGATTCGACGCGCGGATGGGGCCGCCGGCCGGGCTGGTGTGCCAGTCATTGATGGTGGTGTGGAACTGGATACCGGGATCGGCGCAGGCCCAGGCGGCGTGGCCGATCTTCTCCCACAGCTCCTGCGCCTTCAGCGTCTTCGTCACCTTGCCGGTGATGCGCGAGGTCAGGTTCCAGTCGGCGTCCGCCTCGACCGCGTTCAGGAAGGCGTCGTCGACGCGCACCGAATTGTTCGAGTTCTGGCCGGAAACGGTGAGATACGCCTCCGAATCCCAATCGGTGTCGTAGATCGGGAACTCGATGTCGGTGTAGCCCTGCTTGGCGAACTGCACCACGCGGCGGATATAGTTCTCCGGCACCTGAGCCTTCTTGGCGGCGCGGATTTCACGCTTCAGGGCGGGGTTCTTCTCCGGGTCGTAGCAATCGTCGCCGTCGCCCTCGCAGTTCACGCAGGCCTTCATCACGGCCTTCATGTGCTTGGCGACGGTCTTGGAGCCGGTGACGAGAGCGGCGACCTTCTGCTCCTCCTTCACCTTCCAGTCGACATAGGTCTCGATATCGGGATGGTCGACGTCGACCACCACCATCTTGGCGGCGCGGCGCGTGGTGCCACCCGACTTGATGGCGCCCGCCGCGCGGTCGCCGATCTTCAGGAAGCTCATGAGGCCGGAGGAGCGGCCGCCGCCGGAAAGCTTCTCGCCCTCGCCGCGCAACGCGGAGAAGTTGGAGCCGGTGCCGGAACCGTATTTGAACAGGCGCGCCTCGCGCACCCACAGGTCCATGATGCCGCCCTCGTTCACCAGATCGTCGGAGACGGACTGGATGAAGCAGGCATGCGGCTGGGGGTGCTCATAGGAGGTCGCCGAGCGGGTGAGCTGGCCGGTGACGTGGTCGACATAGAAATGGCCCTGGCTGGGGCCGTCGATGCCATAGGCCCAGTGCAGGCCGGTGTTGAACCATTGCGGCGAGTTCGGCGCCGCCATCTGCATCGCCAGCATGTAGCGGTGCTCGTCGAAGAAGGCCTGCGCGTCCTCCTCCGAATCGAAATAGCCGCCCTTCCAGCCCCAATAGGTCCAGGTGCCGGCCAGACGGTCGAACACCTGGCGGGAATCGGTCTCGCCGATGATGCGTTCCTTCTCGGGAAGAGCGCTGAGCGCCTTCTCGTCGGCGACGCCACGCCAGAGGAAGGACGGCACGGTCTCTTCCTCGGCCTTCTTCAGCCGCGCCGGCACGCCCGCCTTGCGGAAATACTTCTGCGCGATGATGTCGGTGGCGACCTGCGAGAAATGTTCCGGCACGTCGATGGCTTCGAGGCGGAACACCACCGACCCGTCGGGATTGCGAATCTCGCTCGTCGCCTTGCGGAACGCGATGTCCGCATAGGGTGAACGGCCGGCCTGCGTGTAACGGCGCTGGATGCGCATTCTGGTTCGTCCCCGGTTCGCGGCGGACCTGTCCGCGGCCCGCGTGTCGATCTTCAAAGCCTCGGACCTGCGTCCGCATACCTGTCATCCCGGAATCGAACGGCTCGGAGGCCGCTGCGTTCCGGTGGTTGTTGGTACACACGTGACACGCATAAACGCCTCGCCGGAATGTGGTACCGGCGATAGAGCCCGCTTCAATCTGGATGATGCCGGCCCGCAAAACCTACGCTGCGGACGACGGCGCCAAACTGGCCGACTCCCTCTGACGCGTCAACCTTACGTCACAAACTCTAGTGTGGAGTATGTGAAAAATCTCTAAATGTAGATGGTAATGCAACAGCCTGATCGCCAGAGCCGACCCCCAATCCGTGGGGGATTCGGCCTCTGAGTCCAGCGCCAATGCGCCCACCCGTCAGCGGGCGGTGAACAGTGGGGATGACGGGCATGGCCGTGCTTTACGCTTTCGCACTTTCATCCCTGGCGTCCTGACCCACCGGCATCTGGACAGCGGCGGCGCGGGCGCCCAAATGGCATCCAACCCGCCATTCCAACCCGGCCCCCTCCATGTCCTCCGCCACCGACGCGCCTTCCGCCGCCGGCGCCCTGACCTTTTTCCTGCTCGCGCTGGCGGCGGGGCTTGGCGCGGCCAATCTCTATTACGCCCAGCCGCTGATCGCGCTGATCGCCGACGATATCGGCCTCGACGAGACGCTTGCGAGCCTCGTCGTCACCGTCGGGCAACTCGGCTACATCGTGGGCCTGCTGCTGCTGGTGCCGCTCGGCGACATTGTCGAGAATCGCCGGCTGATCGGCGCCATCCTGCTCTGCGCCGCGGCGGGGCTCGGCCTCGCCTTCGTTTCCACCGCGCCCTCCATGTTCCTGCTGGCGGCGCTGATGTTCGGTGTCGGCTCGGTGGTGGCGCAGGTCGCGGTACCCTTTGCCGCCCATCTCGCCCGGCCTGAGGAGCGCGGCCGCAAGGTCGGCAGCGTGGTCAGCGGGCTGATGACCGGCATATTGCTGGCGCGGCCGGTCTCCTCGCTGCTGGCGCACTGGTTCGGCTGGCGGGCGGTGTTCCTCATTGCCGCGCTGGCGATGCTGGCGCTGGCGGCGGGGTTGCGCCTCGCGCTGCCGGCGCGCCGGCCGGGCGGCCGCTCCAGCTATCGCCGTCTCGTCGGCTCGCTATGGCCGCTGCTGCGCTCGCAGCCGGTGCTGCGCCGTCGCGCGGCCTATCAGGCGGCGATGTTCGGCGCCTTCACCCTGTTCTGGACCGCCGCGCCGCTCCAACTCAGCGCGCCGGAATTCGGCCTCGGCCAACAGGGCATCGCGCTGTTCGCGCTGGCCGGCGCGGCCAGCGTCGTGGTGTCGCCGTTCGCCGGCTGGCTGGCCGACCGGGGATTCTCGACGGCGGCGACGGGGGCGGCGCTGCTGCTGGCGATCGCCGGCCTGCTGCTGACGGAATTGGGTGTCGCCGTTTCCTCGGTGGTGGTGCTGGCACTGGGCGCCATCGTGCTCGACTGCGCGGCAACGGCCAACCTGGTCTTCGGCCAGCGCGCCATCTTCATGCTGGCGCCGGAAATCCGCTCGCGGCTCAACGCGCTCTATATCGCGACCTTCTTCTTCGGCGGTGCGCTGGGCTCGGCGCTGGCCAGCCCGCTCTATGCGCTGGGCGGCTGGGCCGCGGTGACGACGGCGGGCAGCGCTGTCCTGCTGCTGGCGCTGGCCTATTACGCCACCGAGTTCCGCGCACGCGGATAAGCGCCACGGCGCGCCGCGTGCGGCTGGACTTAGCGCGGTGCGGATGGCATGTTCCGCGCGAGATTTACGGCCGGCGCAGGGACGAATTTCGTGAAGCTTTCTGACTTCATCACCGAGACCTTCACCTGGTGGAACGCCCAGACCATGGGCACGCGCTTCCACACATGGCGGCATGGGGAGTTCGTCGGCACGGACGATTTCGGCAACCGCTACTACCGCACCAAGGGCGGCCGGATCGACCCTTCGCTCGGCTTCGAGCGGCGCTGGGTGATCTTCAACGGCGTTGCCGAGGCGACCAAGATTCCGCCCGGCTGGCACGCCTGGATGCACCAGCGCTCGGACGTGCCGCCGAGCCAGGAGACCTATGTGGCGCATGAATGGGAAAAGCCGCACCGGCCGAACCCCACCGGCACGGTCGATGCCTATCACCCGCCCGGCTCGGCCATCGGCTTCGGCCATCGCCCCGAAGTGACGGGCGACTACAAGGCCTGGACGCCCGAGTGAACCTGGCCGCGCCGGCGGGGCCGCGCGCGGCATTTTCGCGCCCGCCCCGACATCGCCGCATTGCCCGGCATCTTGGCCCCCTGCACGTGCCGGAGGGCTGGCGCGCTTCGCGAGGCTTTTCGGTGCACGGCATTTACGCTTTCCGACCGTTCCTGCGTTCCACGCTTATCGCGGGAGCGATGCTGGCCGCGCTGGCTTCCGCCGCGCCGCTGGCCGCCCAGCAGGGCTGGCAGGGCGGGGTCGAATCGCAGCCTCTCGCGCCGCCGCCCGGCGGGCTGGACGGCCCGGTGCAGGACCCCGATTCGCTGCCCGGCGGCGTCGGCGTTCCCTCCATCATGGACGACCCGGATGCCGGCGCCCCGCGCGCCCCGACGCAGGCGCAGCCGGAAGTGCCCGGCACCGCCACCGTCGGCCCCAGCGGTGACATCGAGGTCATCCAGCCGCCGGAGCAGAAGGTGGAGAACCGCACGGCGGTGTTTTCCGGCCTCGACAAGATCACCGGCCGCATCACCAGCTTCGACGTGTCGATCAATGAGACGGTGCAGTTCGGCGCGCTGCGCATCACCCCGCGCGCCTGCTACACCCGGCCCGAGACCGAGCAGCAGAACACGACCGGCTTTGTCGAGATCCAGGAAATTTCACTGGACGGCAAGATGCAGCCGCTGTTCGGCGGCTGGATGTTCGCCTCCAGCCCCGGCCTGCACGGCGTCGAGCACCCGATCTATGATGTGTGGCTGACCGACTGCAAGCAGACCGACCCGGTGATCGCCTCGCCCGGCGGCCAGCAGTAGAAATCGGCCTCGCCCGCTTCCAGCGCTTGTGCCAGCAGGCGGTGATACTGGCGCCTCGGCACCTCGACGGCGCCGAAGCTTTTCAGATGATCGGTGACGAACTGGGTGTCGAGCAGCACGAAGCCGCCCTTCTTCAGCCGCGCCACCAGATGCACCAGCGCCACCTTCGAGGCGTCGCGGGCGGTGTGGAACATGCTCTCGCCGAAGAAGGCGCGCCCCAGCCGCACGCCATAGAGCCCGCCGACCAGAACCCCGTCCTGCCAGGCTTCCACCGAATGGCAGTGGCCGCGCGCGTGGAGGTCGCAATAGAGCTTGCGGATGCGCCGGTTGATCCAGGTCGAGCCGCGCCCGTCGGCAGGTGCGGAGCAGCCGTCGATCACCGCCTCGAAATCATGGTCGATGCGAATCTCGAATTTGTCCGAGCGGATGGTGCGGGCGAGGCGGCTGGAAATGGCGAAATCGTCGAGCGGGATGACGCCGCGCCGCTCCGGCTCGATCCAGTAGAGGCCGGGGTCGTCGGCGCTCTCGGCCATTGGGAAGATGCCGCAGGCATAGGCCTTCAGCAGGACTTCCGGGGTGATCTCGACCTGGTGTTCGCGCGGGCGTGACATAACGTCAGCATGACGGAGATGCGCGGCGCTGTGAAGGCGAGGGCCCGGCGGTGTGTCCCGCGGCGGACATGAAAATGGCCGGGACGAACCCGGCCATAGTATCGTTCGGGTGGGACGAGACTGGTCACATCGTTAGAGATTAACAATGGGACCAGTATCAGGCGCCCGGCTCGCCCTCGGCGAGGAAGTGTTCGAGCCAGTGGATGTCGTAGGCGCCGCGCTTGATGTCGTCGTTCTCGACCAGTTCGCGGAACAGCGGCAGCGTGGTCTCGATGCCTTCCACCACGAACTCGTTCAACGCCCGGCGCAGGCGGGCGAGGCATTCCTCGCGGTTGGCGGCGTGGACGATCAGCTTGCCGATCATGCTGTCGTAATAGGGCGGGATCGAATAGCCCTGATAGACCGCCGAATCGATCCGCACGCCAAGGCCGCCCGGCACATGCCAGTAGCCGATCTTGCCGGGCGAGGGCCGGAAGGTGCGCGCATGCTCGGCGTTCACCCGGCACTCGATCGCATGGCCGTTCAGCACCACGTCGTCCTGGGTGAAGCTCAGCGCCTCGCCGGCGGCGACACGGATCTGCTCGCGGATCAGGTCGATGCCGGTGATGGCCTCCGTGACCGGATGCTCCACCTGGATGCGGGTGTTCATCTCGATGAAATAGAACTCGCCATTCTCGTAGAGGAACTCGATCGTCCCGGCCCCGAGATATTTCATGTCCCGCATCGCCTTGGCACAGGTCTCGCCAATGCGGGCACGCTGTTCGGCGGTGATGGTCGGGGAGGGCGCCTCTTCCAGCACCTTCTGGTGGCGGCGCTGGAGCGAGCAGTCGCGCTCGCCCAGATGCGCCGCGTTACCCTTACCGTCGCCGAAGACCTGGATTTCGATGTGGCGGGGCGTGCCGAGATACTTCTCGATATAGACCGCATCGTCGCCGAAATTGGCCCGCGCTTCCGAACGCGCGGTCGACAGGGCGGAGGACAGCTCGTCTTCCGAGCGCGCCACCTTCATGCCACGTCCGCCACCGCCGGCAGCCGCCTTGATGAGCACGGGATAGCCGATCTCCCGGGCGACCTTGATCGCCTCATCCTCGGAGGTAATGCCGCCTTCGGAGCCCGGCACGCACGGAATGCCAAGCTTCTTGGCGGTGCGCTTGGCTTCGATCTTGTCGCCCATGACGCGGATATGCTCGGGCTTGGGCCCGATGAACGCGACGCCGTGGTCGATGAGAATTTCGGCGAAGCGCGCGTTCTCGGAGAGGAAGCCGTAGCCCGGATGCACCGCTTCCGCCCCGGTGATCTCGCAGGCGGCGAGGAGGGCGGGAATGTTGAGGTAGCTGTCCTTGGCGGCCGCAGGGCCGATGCACACGCTCTCGTCGGCCAGCTTCACATGCATGGCGTCGGCGTCGGCGGTGGAATGCACCGCCACGGTGGCGATGCCCATTTCCTTGCAGGCGCGCAGCACGCGCAGGGCGATCTCGCCGCGATTGGCAATCAGGATCTTGCCGAACATCAGGCGCGCCTCACTCGATGATCAGGAGTGGCTCGCCATATTCGACCGGCTGCGCATTCTCCACGATGATTCGGGTCACGGTGCCGGCGCGGGGCGCGGGAATCGCGTTCATGGTCTTCATCGCCTCGACGATGAGCAGCGTCTGGCCTTCCTTCACCACCGAGCCGACATCGACGAAATACTTCGCGCCGGGCTCCGCACCGAGATAGGCGGTGCCCACCATCGGGGAGGTGACGAGGCCGGGGTGCTTGGACACATCGGCGGGGGAGGCGGCCGCAGCCGCAGCGGCGAGCGGGGCCGGCGCGGCCGCCAAGGGGGCCGGGGCCGCCGCCAACGGCGCGGTGGCATAGACGGTGGGAGGGGCACGCACGACGCGGATGCGCAGATCTTCCTGCTGCACCTCAATCTCGGTGAGGTCGCTTTCGGAGAGCAGGTTGGCGATCTCGCGCACCAGCGCGGGGTCGATGTTCGGCTTGTTGGTTTTCATCATGATCCCGTGACGGTCGCTAGCCCGTCTCCCTCAGCTGATCCTGCCACCGGCGGTGGCGAGCGCGTCGATGGCGAGCCTGTAGCCCTCGATTCCCAGGCCGCAGATCACCCCACGGGCAACCGGCGAAACATAGGAGTGATGGCGGAAGGCTTCGCGCGCGAAGACGTTGGACAGGTGGACTTCGACGACAATGAGGCCGACCGCCTTGATGGCGTCGGCAATGGCGACCGAGGTGTGGGTGTAGGCCGCCGCGTTCAGTACCACGCCGCGCGAGCCACGCGCTTCCTGGAGGAAGGTGACGAGCTCGCCCTCATGGTTGCTCTGGCGGAACACCATATCGAGCCTGTGGCGCGCGCAGGCGGCGCGGCAGGCAGCCTCCACATCGGCGATGGTCGCATGGCCGTACACCTCCGGCTCGCGCGTGCCGAGCAGGTTGAGGTTCGGTCCGTTGAGAACATGCACCGTGTCGGGCATCGCGCCTCAGTGAGCCAGCCGCCGGCGGCCCCATGCCGGGACGGCCGCGGGGTTATAGGCAATGGCTTGCCCCGCGCCAAGCCCCGCCGCGCCTTCCACAGGATTATCCCCGGCCGGCAGGAGCCGGGGAGCCGGTTTGTGAGGAAGGACCTGGCGCCGCGCGATCAGCACGCGGCCCGGTTCAGCATTCGGTTTTGCCGCAGCTGCGCACCGAGGCGATGGCGCCCTTGAGCTGGTCGTGGCCGACCGCGCCGACCACCACCTGGTCGCCCAGCACATAGCTCGGCGTGCCGTCGATGCCGAGCGCTTCGGCCAGTTGCAGGTCGTCCTGCAGCGTGGCGTTGACTTCGGGGTTCTCCAGCGCCTTTTCCAGCGCCGCCTTGTCGACGCCTACCGCCAGCGCGGCTTCGATCGCCTTGTCCTTGTTGGCCTGCCCGCGCTCGCCGAGCAGCTTCTTGTGGAAGGCGAAATACTTGTCCGGCGCCGCCAGCCGCACCGCGACGCCGACCCGCGCGGCTTCCACGGAGCCGGGTCCAAGCACCGGGAATTCCTTGAGGATGACCTTAAGCTTGGGGTCGCCTTCGATCAGTTCGGTGAGGTCGGTCAGGGCGCGCTTGCAGTAGCCGCAATTGTAATCGAAAAACTCGACCAGCGTGACGTCGCCCTGCGGGTTGCCGACCACGATGCCGCGCGTGGTGTCGTAGATGCGCGGCTTCAGCTCGGCCACGGCGCTTTCGCGCTGCTTCGCCTCGGCGGCAGCCTGGCGCTTCTGCAGCACCATGATCGCCTCCTGGATCACCTCGGGATTGTTCACGAGATACTCGCGGATCACGCTCTCGAATTCCTTGCGCTGGGCGTCGTCGAGCGCTGAGGCAGGCGTGTGGGCCGCGCCGAGCAGCAGGCCGGCGGCAAGGCCGAGCGCGAGGGCGGCGCGGCCGGCGCGGCGGAAGAGGCTGAGGGGCGACATGGGCTTCTCCAGAGGGAAGGTGGCGGGCGCGGCCATTTACTGGCCGGCTCTCTTGCTGCGGGCGTTCCGGTCGACCGGCGGCTTGTAGTTGACGATGTCATCGGCCTTCAGCCAGCCCGGGGTGCCGAGCTTGAAGCCGTTGCGGGCCCGGGTCCCCAGTTCGCGCGAGAGGCGGAAATCGCCGCTCATGAACGCGGCCTGGGCCGAGGCGAGGTCGGCGTTGGGAATGTCGCCCTTGCGTCCGTAGGCCATCGCGAGATAGCGCCAGCCGGCCGGCGAGGAAGGCTCGCGCTGCAGACTGAAGGTCAATTCGCGCACGGCCTCTTCCATGGATGCCTTGTCGTCATTGGCCACCAGCGCCTGGCCGAGCAGCATGCGGATCAGCGGGTTGCCATCGGACAGCGCCACCGCGCGGCGCAGCGGCGGCACCGCCTCGCGCGCCCGCCCGGCCTCCAGCAGGGCCTGGCCCTTCAACTCGTGGAAATAGGGGTTGTTCGGCTGCTCGGCGATCAGCGAATCGATCTGGTTCAGCGCATCGGGGATGCTGCCGAAGCGGTAGCCGGAAATCGCCCTCGCGTAGCGCGCCGGCATCGACGTGTCGGAGCGTGGATAGGTGCGGCTCACCGAATCCGGTGGCTGGGTGAAGCCGACCAGCTTGGCCCGCATCATGTCGTGCCGCGCCTGCAGAGCGGGCGAATCCTTGGCGTCGTAATAGGGGCTCTTCTTCGCCAGATCCGAGAGCAGCGCGATGCGCTCGGTCGCCATCGGGTGGCTGAGCACATAGGGGTCGATGCGCTGGCTCAGAAACATCTGGTCGTTCTGGAAGCGCTCGAACGTGGTCAGCATGCCCTTGGCGGACTGCTTGGTGGCGTTGAGATAGTTCACCGCCGCGCGGTCGGCGGAAGCTTCCTGCCCGCGCTGGTAGGACAGCAGGGTGCGGCGAATGACTTCCTGCGGCGCCATGATGGCGCCGGCCGCCGCCCCGCCCATATTGGCGCCGCTCGCGGCGCCTGCCGCGACACCGCCGGCGGCGAGCAGCATGGCGACGATGGAGGCGGTCTGCGCCGTCTCCAGCTGCTGGCGCATATTCGCGAGGTGGCCGCCGGCGATATGGCCGGTCTCGTGTGCCAGCACGCCGATGATCTCGTTCGGCACCTTCGACTGCTTGAGCGCCCCGGTATTGACGAATATGCGCCGCCCGTCGGCGACGAAGGCGTTGAAGCTGTCGCTGCCGACCAGCACCACCTGGATGTTCTGCTGCTGCAGGCGCGCGGCCTTGAAGATCGGGCGCGTATAGTCGCGCATCAGCGTCTCGATCTCGGCATCGCGGATGATACTTGGCTGGCGGCTTTGCGCCTGCGCCGGCCCGGCGGGCAGGGCAAGCGCGGCGGCAGCAAGAAACGCCGCTCCCCGCGCGCCAAGGCGAGCAAGGCCGCGCGCGCGGGCGTCCGGGTTCGACGCCGGCCGGCGTCGCGTAGGGGAGGGGTTGTCAAGCAACAGCGAAGGCATCATCCATCAACATAGTGGGTTCGCGGCGAACTGACGCTGTCGTGACGGCAGGGTCAAGCCTCCGCCTCATCATCTTCTATTGAACGTCAGCCGAAACGGCCCGGAAAATGCGGCGGCGTCACGGCGGTTCGGCAAGGTTCGTACATATGAGCGCATCTCCTTCCTCTCCCCGCATCGAGGCAGCCGCTCGTCTGGCCGGCGCGTCCCGCCGCAGCGAGATCGCCCCCTTCATCGTCATGGACGTGATGGAGCGGGCGGCGCGCATCGAGGCGGCGGGCGGACATGTCATCCATATGGAAGTCGGCCAGCCGGCCGCGTCCGCGCCCTCCACCGCCCGCGAGGCGGCGCGCCGCGCGCTCGACCATGGGCGCATCGGCTACACCAGCGCGCTCGGCATTCCCTCTCTGCGCGCCCGCATCGCCCGCCATTATGGCGAGACCTATGGCGTGGAGGTGGACCCGGCGCGGGTGGTGGTGACGACGGGCTCGTCGTCCGGTTTCCTGCTCACCTTCCTCGCCCAGTTCGAGCCGGGCGACCGGGTGGCGATCGCCAATCCCGGCTATCCGCCCTACCGCCACATCCTCACGGCGCTGGGCTGCGAGCCGGTGCTGATCGAGACCGACGCCGCCTCGCGCTGGGTCATCACCCCCGAGGCGCTGCTGGACGCGCACCGGCGCAAACCGCTCAAGGGCGTGCTGGTGGCGAGCCCGGCCAACCCGACCGGCACGATGATGCGCCCGCAGGCGCTGGCCGAGCTGGTCCGCACCGCCGAGAGCGCCGGCATCCGCTTCATCTCCGACGAGATCTATCACGGGCTGGACTACGCCTTCCCCGCCTCCACGGCGGCGGCGATCAGCCCGGAGGCCACCATCATCCATTCCTTCTCGAAATATTTCTGCATGACCGGCTGGCGGGTCGGCTGGATGGTGATGCCGCAAACGCTGGTGCGTGCTGTGGAGCGGCTGCAGCAGAACCTCATGATCTCGGTGCCGACGCTTTCGCAGATTGCCGCCGAGGCGGCCTTTGACGGCGCGAGCGAGATGGAGGCGGTCAAGCACGGCTATGAGGAGAACCGGATCATCCTCACCACAGGCCTGCCCGCCGCCGGCCTGCCGGAGTTCCTCCCCGTCGACGGGGCGTTCTACCTCTACGCCGACGTCGCGCGCTTCACCGACGATTCCGCCGCCTTCGCCCGCCGCCTGCTCGACGAGGCGCATGTGGCGGCGACGCCGGGCGTCGATTTCGACCCGCATCGCGGCCACCATTATCTGCGCCTGTCCTATGCCGGTGCCCCGGACGAGATGCGCGAGGCGGTGCGGCGCATCGGGGATTTTCTACGCAAGGGGTGAGGGGTACTTGGCGGTTCCGATCGGCGTCCTTCGAGGCCGATTGCCTCTGCCCTCACCGCGCCGCCCGCGCGGCGTCATAGGCCGCCTGGGCGGCGAGGATGGTGTCCATATTGTGCTCGGCCCAATGGGTGAGGGCGGCCGCGGTCTGCGCCAGCGTGCGGCCGAGCGGGGTGAGGGCGTATTCCACCGTGACCGGCACGGTGGGATAGACCGTGCGCGTCACCAGTCCGTCGCGCTCCAGCTTCTTCAGCGTCTGCGACAGAACCTTCTGCGAGATGAGCTTGATATCGCGCCGCAGATGGTTGAACCGCACCGGCCCGTCTTCCAGCCGGTCGAGGATCAGCAGCGCCCATTTGTCGGCCAGCCGGTCGAGCACCAGCCGGGTCGGGCAGCGATCTTCATAAACGTCATAGGCTTGGCGCATCGCTGTCTCCCTTTGCCGCCGTCCTGCCGACGGCGTTCCGGCGGGTCGGTTTCCTCGAGGCTACCTTGTGAGCCGAAAGTGCTCTCTTTCGGCCTTTCAGTGGAGAGAGTATGTAGTCTGTTGAAACATGGTTTCCAACAGATACCAAGGAGATTGATGATGGCAGGCAAGATTCTGGTGCTCGGGGCGAGCGGTCATGTCGGGCGTCCGCTGGTGCGGGCATTGCGCGCCCGGGGAGAGACGGTCAAGGCCGCTTCGCGGAGTGGTCAGCCCCTGGAGGGCGCCGAAGGCGTCGTCTTCGACATCGCCGCGCCGGATTTTGCGACGGCGTTCGACGGGGTCGACCGCGCCTTCGTGATGCTGCCGGGCGGCTATGTGAACTCAAGGGAATTGCTCACCCCGGTCATCGAGGCCGCCGCCGCGCGCAAGGTTAAGGTGGTGCTGCAGACGGCACTTGGCGTCGATGCCGACGATTCCATCCCCTATCGACAGGTCGAACTGGCGCTGATCGCTTCGGGCACGCCCTATGTGATCCTGCGGCCGAACTGGTTCACCGACAATTTCCTGAACTTCTGGAAGCCCGGCATCGACCATGCCGGTGTCATCGCCGTGCCGGCGGGGGAGGGTGCGTCCGCCTTCATCGACGCCCGCGACATCGCCGCCAGCGCCGCGGCAGCGCTGACAACCGACGCCTTCGACGGGCAGGCCTTCAACCTCACCGGCCCGCAGGCGCTGGGCTATGCGCAGGCGGCGGATATTCTTGCGCCGGTTATGGGCAAGCCGGTGGGCTACACCCCGATCGACGACGACACTTTTGTCGGCATCCTGACCGGGGTGGGCATTGACGAGGACTATGCGCGCTTTCTCGCCAGCATTTTCCATCCCGTGCGCGAAGGCTGGACCTCCGGCGTCACCGATGCCGTGAAGGTGTTGACCGGCCATGAGCCGCGCTCGGTGGCGCAATGGGCGCAGGACAACGCGGCGGCGCTGCGGGCGTGAGGCCGCGCGCCCGGGACCCTCGGGAGTCTCCGGGGGCCGGGGCGTCGCTTACGCCACCTGCTCGGTGATCACCTCGAAACGCTGCAGCATGTGCGGCCCGAAGGTGTGGATCATCGGGATATCGGCGGCGTCCCGCCCGCGCGCCACCAGCACCCGGCCAATGCGCGGCACGTTGTGGCGGGCGTCGAACGTGTGCCAGTGCCCGCCAATATACGCCTCGAACCAGGCATTGTAGTCCATAGGCGCCGGGTCCGGCGGCACGCCGATGTCGCCGAGAAAGCCATTGCAGTAGCGGGCCGGAATGTTCATGGCGCGGGTGAGAGCCACCGCCAGATGGGTGAAATCCCGGCAGACGCCGACTCGCTCGTTAAAGGCCTGAGCGGCGGTGCGGGTGTTGCGGGCAAACTGGTAGTCGAAGCGAATCTGGGCGTTGACGAAATTGCAGATCTGCTGGACCCGGTTCCAGCCGGGGGCATAGGTGCCGAACAGGCTCCACGCCGTGCCGGACAGTTCGTCGACCTCGCAATAGCGGCTCGGCAGCAGGAATTGCAGCATGTCGGGAGGAAGCTCGGCCGGGGGGTGCTCGATGGCGTTCTGGTCGAACACGTCGAGCGTGCCGGGATCGGCGATGTTGACCTGGCTCTCGAACCGCACGCCGCCGCTCGGAATAACCAGGCGCCGGCAGATATTGCCAAAGCCGTCTTCATAATTTTCGCAAGGAACCGGGCTGCCATCGCCGAGCGAGGTGACGCGGGTCATGGGGCGGTCGATGATGTCGACCTGCCGTTCCGGGTGGGGGTCGAGCAGGGTGATGGCGGCGGTCGGCTGGTTGCAGACCACCTCTATCCGGTACCCGCATTGTATCGTGATCATCCCGCGCCCCGCATCGCTGTCATTGCAGCACAGAACACCGCGCGTGGGCGGAGGTTCCAGCCGGAAACGCTGAGATTACAGGCAGGTCAGCAAAAGAAAACGGCGCCGCAAGGCGCCGTTTCCATGAGCGGTGGCGAGGCGGATGCGCTCGCCGGTGTCTAATCGCCGATCATTCGCCGAAGATCTTGCGCTGCCACCAGCCGGTGCGGCGCGGGCGATCGGCTTCCGGCTCGGCCGGGGCGGCTGCCTCGGTGGAAGCGGGCGCGTTCGTCTCCGGCTCATGCTTCTCCGGCTCGGCCTTCGATGCCTCGACGGGGGCGTCAGGGGCCGGGGCCTCGGCCGGTACGTCCGGCGCGGGGGCCTCGGCCGGCGCTTCGCTCACGCCTTCGCTGTCGGCCGCGACCACCGGTGCCTTTTCGCGCACCGTCGAACGGCGGCGGCGGGGCTTTGGCTTGGCCGCTTCCGGCTCCTCGGCCGGTGCCGCTTCCGCAGCCGGGGCTTCGGCAGCGGGTTCGGCCGCAGCCGCAGGGGCCTCGACGATTTCGGCCGTCTCGGCGGCAGCCGCCTTGGTGCGACGTCCGCCACGGCGGCCACGACGCGGCTTCTCGTCCTCGGCAGGCGCGGCTTCGGCCGGCGCTTCGGGCGCAGCCTCGGGAGCAACCTCCTTGGGCGCCTCTTGCGGCGTGGCGGTCGCTTCCTCGGCCAGCGCAACGGCCTGTTCGGCGGGTTCGCCGGCCACCGGCGCCTCGGCGGTGACGTTGGCCGTCACCTCCGGCGCAGCCTCGGAGGTGACGGTGGAGCGCTCCTCATCGTCGCCCTCCTCGCCGTCATCCTCGAACTCGGCGCCGGAGAAATCCGACCCCGATTCGCCGTCGGCATGACGCTCGCCGTTCTCACCATTCTCGCCATTGGCGCCACCGCCGCGCCGACGCCGACGCCGACGGCGCCGACGGCGTCCGCCATCGCCGGCCGGATCACCTGCGGCCGGGGCCGGCGGGGTGCTGCGGCTCTCGCCGGCTTCCGTCTCGCCCTCGGCTTCGATCTCCACCGTGGCGACGGCCGCGGTTTCGGTCTCGGTCTCGTCCTCTGCGTCATCGGTGATAGCGAGGTCGATTTCGTCCTCGGGCTCGAACACCATTTCGGGCGGGCGCGGCAGGGGAATCGGGTTCAGCACCGCCTCGCCCTTGTCGATCGCGAACGGGGTGAGCCCGGTCAGCGTCTGGTCCGCCGCGATGGTGATCAACACGCCGAAGCGCTCTTCCAGCTCGTGCAGATGCGCGCGCTTGTGGTTGAGCACATAGAGCGCGTTCTCGGCGCGGGTGCGGATGACGAGGTTATGCGTGTTCGAGCGCTGGAGAATATCCTCGGCGCCGCGCAGCATCTGCAGCGCGACCGAGGGCGAGGAGCGCACATGGCCGGTGCCGCCGCAATGCGGGCAGACTTCGGTGGAGGATTCAAGAACGCCGGTGCGGATGCGCTGGCGGCTCATTTCCATCAGGCCGAAATGCGAGATGCGGCCGAGCTGGATGCGGGCGCGGTCGTTCTTCAGGCAGTCCTTGAGCTTGCGCTCGACAGCCCGGTTGTTGCGCTTCTCGTCCATGTCGATGAAGTCGATGACGACAAGGCCGGCAAGGTCGCGCAGGCGCAGCTGGCGGGCCACCTCCTCGGCGGCCTCCAGATTGGTCTTCAGCGCCGTGTCCTCGATATTGTGCTCGCGGGTCGAGCGCCCGGAGTTAACGTCGATGGAGACGAGCGCCTCGGTCGGGTTGATGACGAGATAGCCGCCGGAGCGCAGCTGCACCTGCGGCAGGAACATCGCGTCGAGCTGGCTTTCCACCCCGAAGCGGGTGAACACCGGCTGCGTCTCCTTGTAGGGCTTCACGTTCTTCGCATGGCTCGGCATGAGCATGCGCATGAAGTCCTTGGCCTCGCGATAGCCGTCTTCGCCGGCGACGAGAACCTCGTCGATGTCCTTGTTGTAGAGGTCGCGGATCGAGCGCTTGATCAGCGAGCCTTCCTCATAGACCAGCGAGGGCGCGGTGGAGCCCAGCGTGAGCTCGCGCACATTCTCCCACAACCGCAGGAGATACTCGAAGTCGCGCTTGATTTCCGGCTTGGTGCGGTTGGCGCCGGCGGTGCGCAGGATGACGCCCATGCCCTCCGGCACTTCGAGGTCGGAGGCGACCTCCTTCAGCCGCTTGCGGTCCTCGGCCGAGGTGATCTTGCGGGAGATGCCGCCGCCGCGCGCGGTGTTGGGCATCAGCACCGAATAGCGGCCGGCGAGCGAGAGATAGGTGGTGAGCGCCGCGCCCTTGTTGCCGCGCTCTTCCTTGACGACCTGCACCAGCATCACCTGCCGGCGCTTGATCACTTCCTGGATCTTGTAGGTGCGGGCCCGGCCGCGCGGCGGGGCGCGCTCCGGCATTTCTTCCATGGCGTCGTCCGAGCCGACCTCGTCGACGATCTCTTCCTCGTCGGCGATCTCCTCGATCTCGCCGCCACCTTCGCTGCCGCCATCGTCATCGGAGGAGGAGCGGCGACGGCGCGAGCGGCGCGCCGGGGCGGCGTCGCCCTCGCTTTCGCCAACTGTTTCTTCGGAAACGCTCTCGTCGCCCTCGGCGGCCTTGGCCGCGCCGCGCGCCCGGCGGGGACGGCCCTTGGGCTTGTCCTCGTTCTCGGCTTCGGCGTCGCGCCGCTGCTGGCGTTCTTCCTCGGCGAGCAGAGCCTGCCGGTCGGCGACGGGGATCTGGTAATAGTCGGGATGGATCTCGCTGAAGGCGAGGAAGCCATGCCGGTTGCCGCCATATTCGACAAAGGCGGCCTGGAGCGAAGGTTCTACCCGCGTAACCTTGGCGAGGTAGATGTTGCCGCGCAGCGGCTTGCGGTTGGCGGCCTCGAAGTCGAATTCCTCGACTCGGTTGCCGCGCACCACCACCACCCGAGTCTCCTCGGGATGGGTGGCGTCGATGAGCATCTTGTTGGCCATTGAACTCTCTTATGGGGCAGCGGTTGCGTCGACGTCGCCAGCGACGCCGGACGGCTCAGGCCGTGCCAGTAAGCGGAAATTGAAAGCGCGAAGAGGATGCGGCGGTCAGGACGGGGAGCCTCGCAGGCGGGGCGCCGACGCGGTGCGCAGGTCACGGGCCGGCGGGCGGGTGCGCGGCGGAAAACCGCCCGGTGCACGAGACCCACACTTGCCGGCTGACGCATCATCGTTGGTTGCCGTCCTTACACGACCGAACAGGGCAAGCCGCGACCGCGCGCGGTCCGGCTCAAGGCAGATGGCCGCGCCCGCAGGGTACGACGCGACGAAATGCGCCGCGCGAGAACACCACGTCCACTCGTCCGTGAATGACAAAACCGGGCCGCGTTCCCCTGGCGCGCAGTCATGACGACCGCCGAGGCACGGCTACGGGTCCTGAACGGAATTCGCGCCTTGTGCCGGGCCCTCCATTGCTGGATAGCCCTTTGCCGCAGGGGCCGCGAGAGCCGGGCGTCGACGGGCGACCGGAAAGCGAACCATATGCGTGCTCTTAATAGCGGCATGCGTGCCGATTTGGCAAGGATCGCGTCCGACAGGCTTGCCGGGCCCGCCGTTGCCCGCCGGCCACGGCGGCCGGGCGAAGCGGCGCAGGGCGAAGCGGCCGGTTAACGGTTCCTTCTTATTTCGCTAGAAAGGTCGTGAGCGCGGGCCGGCCTGTGCGCCGGACGGCCGAATGGGAGAAGCAGACCGACATGGCATGGCGAACCGGGATGCGGAAGATCTGGCTGGTGGCGGCGCTCGCGCTCCTTCCGGCGTGGCTTTCCACGTCCCATGCGGCGTCCCCGGCCTCCTCCAATGCCGCCGGCGAGCCGGTGGTGGCCAGCGATGCGCGCCTCGCCGGTGATGGCGAGCGCACGCGGCTGGTGATCGACCTGTCGCGCGCGGTGCCGCTCGGTGCCTTCACCCTCGCCGATCCCTACCGGGTCGTGGTCGACATTCCCGATGTCATCTTCGCCCTTCCGGACTCGGCCGGGCAGGAGGGGCGGGGCCTTGTCGCCGCCTATCGATTCGGCCTGTTCGCGCCGGGCAAGGCGCGAATCGTGCTTGACGTCACCGACCCGGTGACGGTCGACAAGGCTTTCGTGCTGGAGCCGATGGACGACCAGCCGGCGCGGCTCGTCATCGATCTCGTCAAGACCGACCGGGCCAGCTTCCTGCAGGCGGTGGCCGCGCCGCTGCGCGCCACCGAGCAGCCGGAAATGCCGCAGGCCGAGGCTGCCGTTGCCGGCGACTTCCGTCCGGTCATCGTGCTCGATCCCGGCCATGGCGGCATCGATCCCGGTGCGGTGAATCCCAAATTCAGCGTCACCGAGAAGCATCTCGTGCTCACCATCGCCCGCCAGCTGGAGCGGCGCCTGGAGGAGACGGGGCGCTACCGCGTGCTGCTGACCCGCACCAAGGACACCTATATTTCGCTCGGCCAGCGCGTGCGCTTCGCCCGCGACAACGGGGCCAAGCTGTTCATCTCGCTGCACGCCGATTCGCTGGGCTCGCGCGACGGCGATGTCCGCGGGGCGACCATCTACACCCTCTCCGATCGCGCTTCCGACGCCGAATCGCAGCGACTGGCGGACGCGGAAAACAAGGCGGACATGATCGCCGGCCTCGATCTTTCCGAGGAACCGGCAGATGTCGCCGGCATCCTGTTCGACCTTGCCCAGCGTGAGACGCGCAATTTCTCGGCGCTCTTCGCCCGCAGTCTCGCCGGCAGCGTCAGCGGGGTGGCGCGCATGCACAAATCGCCGCTCAAATCGGCGGGATTCAAGGTGCTCAAGGCGCCCGACGTGCCCTCCGTGCTGTTCGAGCTGGGCTATCTTTCCAGCGCCAAGGACCTCGAACTCATGACATCCGCTGCATGGCAGGCTAGTGTGACCGAGGCCATGGTGGTGGCGATCGACGCCTATTTCGCCGCGCAGGGACCCGTCGAGGGTACCCCCGTGGCGTTACCGGCCAGCGTTGGCCGGACGAGCGGCGATCCACTGGCGGCGACCGGGCCCTGAACGGTCGCGATTAGGCCATAGTTGCCGCGCAAACGCTGCCCTTGGGGCGGCGACGGGCATCTGGACTCGCATCGTGCAGGCGCGCGGTGGCGTCCTCAGCTTATGGGGGCCTGGCCGCATGCGGCTGCTTCTGCGGTTCTTGGGATTCATGTTCGCGCTCGGCACGATCGTCTTCGTGATCGGCGGGGCGGCGGCCGGCTATTTTGCGTGGAAATTCTCGCAGGATCTGCCGGATTACAGCCAGCTGCAGAATTACGAACCGCCGGTGATGACCCGCGTCCACGCCACCGACGGCTCGCTGCTGGCCGAATATGCCCGCGAGCGCCGGCTTTATCTGCCGATCCAGAACATCCCGCCTTTGGTGAAGGAGGCCTTCCTCGCCGCCGAGGACAAGAACTTCTATTCCCATGGCGGTATCGACCTCACCGGCATCGGCCGCGCCGCCTTTGCCTTCGTGCAGAATTACGGCTCCGGCCGCCGCCCGCAGGGCGCCTCCACCATCACCCAGCAGGTGGCCAAGAACTTCCTCCTGACCAACGAGGTCTCGATCGACCGCAAGGTGAAGGAGGCGCTGCTGGCGCTGCGCATGGAGCGCGCCTATTCCAAGGACAAGATCCTCGAACTCTATCTGAACGAGATATATCTCGGCATCGGCTCCTATGGCGTCGCCGCCGCCTCGCTGCTCTATTTCGACAAGTCCGTCTCAGAGCTGAACATTGCCGAGGCCGCCTATCTCGCCGCCCTGCCGAAGGGCCCGAACAATTACCACCCCTTCCGCCGCCACGACGCCGCCGTCGAGCGCCGCAACTGGGTGATCGACCGCATGGCCGAGAATGGCTACATCACCCAGCAGCAGGCCGACGAGGCCAAGAAGACCGACCTCGCCGTTACCGTGCGCCCGACCGGCGCGCATATCTTCTCGGCCGAATATTTCGCCGAGGAAGTGCGCCGCGAGATTTTCGAGCGCTATGGCGAGGACAAGCTGTATGGCGGCGGCCTCTCGGTGCGGACCTCGCTGAATCCCAAGCTTCAGGCCTATGCCAAGGAAGCGCTTCTCGCCGGCCTGACCCGCTATGACGAGCAGCGTGGCTTCCGCGGCCCGGTCACGCGCATCGAGACGACGGGCGACTGGGGCGCGCGCCTCGCCGATGTCCGCACCTTTACCGATATTCCCTGGCGGCTCGCCGTGGTGCTCGATTCGGATACCAAGGGCGCCAATATCGGCCTGCAGCCGGAGCGCGACCGTTCCGGCGTGCTCGGCACCCAGCGCGATGTCGGCATGATCACCGCCGAGGGCGCCAAATGGGCGATGCGCAACGCCAAGGGTGGCGTGGCCGGCGTGCTCAAGCCCGGTGATGTGGTCTATGTCGAGCCGGTCGATGGCAAAGCGGATCAGTGGCGCCTGCGCCAGCAGCCGCTGATCGAGGGCGCTCTGGTGGCGATGGACCCCTCGACGGGGCGCGTGCTCGCCATGGCGGGTGGCTTCTCCTTCGACGAAAGCCAGTTCAACCGCGCCACCCAGGCCCAGCGCCAGCCGGGCTCGTCGTTCAAGCCCTTCGTCTATGCGGCAGCGATCGACAATGGCTACACGCCCTCCAGCGTCGTCCTGGACGCGCCTTTCGAACTGGCCCAGCAGGGGCAGGCGACATGGCGGCCGGAAAATTATTCCGGCAAGTTCTACGGCCCGCAGACACTGCGCTTCGGCATCGAGCAGTCGCGTAACGTGATGACGGTGCGGCTGGCCAACGATCTCGGCATGCCGCTGGTCGTCGAATACGCCAAGCGCTTCGGCGTCTCCGACAATCTGCTCCCCGTGCTCTCCATGTCGCTCGGCGCCGGCGAGACCACGGCGCTGCGCATGGCCGGCGGCTATTCGATCCTCGCCAATGGCGGCAAGCGCATCAAGCCGACGTTGATCGACCGTATCCAGGACCGCTACGGCAAGACCATCTACCGCCATGACGAGCGCGAATGCCGCGGCTGCGACGCCGCCGGCTGGTCCGGCCAGAACGAGCCGGTGCTCGTCGACCGGCGCGAGCAGGTGCTCGACCCGATGACCGCCTACCAGATCACCTCGATGCTGGAGGGCGTCGTCCAGCGCGGCACCGGCACGGCGCTGAAGGTGCTCGGCAAGCCGATCGCCGGCAAGACCGGTACGACGAACGAGGAAAAGGACGCCTGGTTCGTCGGCTACTCGCCGGAACTCGTGGTCGCCGTCTATCTCGGCTTTGACACGCCCAAGCCCATGGGCAAGGGTTCGACCGGCGGCCTGCTGGCGGCGCCGGTGGTGCGGGATTTCATGAAGCTGGCGCTGGCCGACCGGCCCGCCGTGCCCTTCCGCGTGCCGCCCGGCATCAAGCTGATCCGCATCAACCCGAAGAGCGGGCTGCGCGCCGGCCCGGGCGAAGGGTCGATCCTGGAGGCGTTCAAGCCGGGCACCGCGCCGCCGGATAGCTATTCGATCATCGGCGCCACCGATGCGGCGGGCAATCCCATCGGCATCAATCCCGACGCCGACCGCGCGGTGGGCGCCAGCGGCACCGGCGGACTTTACTGAGCCGCGCCGGCCACATCCTCAGCCATCATAGGGCCAGGCCTTGAACGCTTCCTGCGCCTCGGCGCGGGCGGCGAGGCGGGCGAGGGCCGGGAATGCCTCCGCCGGTAGCGCGTCGGGGATCATCCGGGTGGTGAAGGTCCAGGCAACAGCGAGGGTGATGTCAGCCTGCATCGGCGCCGCGCCGAAAAGCCAACCCTCCGCCACGCCGGCGTCCCCCGAGGCGATCTCCGCCTCGATCAGGCGGTAGGCCGCGCGAAGCTGTTCGTTCACCCGGTCCAGCCAGGGCTGGTGGCGCTTCTCCTCCGGGCGCAGCTGGTGCTCATAGACGATTTGCACGCTCTTCTCGCAGGCGGCGAGCGCGAGGCCGATGAGCCGCTGCGAACGGGCATGCCGGGCGGGATCGTCCGGGGCGAGCGAGCGGCCGGGGCCGGCCAGCTTCTCCGCATGCTCGAGAATAAGGGTCGAGTCCATCAGCACGACGCCGCCATCGGTGATCAGTGTCGGCGCCTTGACCACCGGATTGATTCCCTGGAACCGCTCATAATGGCGGAACACGGAGACAGATTCGTGGGTGAAGGGCAGGCCAAGATAAGTCAGCGACACCGCGACGCGGCGCACATAGGGGGAATCGAGCATGCCGACGAGGTGCATCTGTTGTTCCTTGTCATAGGGTTCGCTGCATCCTAGGGCCGGCGGCGCCCCCCGCAAGCCAATGAGCGCGGCTCGCCCGGAGCCAACCGCAGCGCGGGGCGTTTACACTGTGCGGCAACGCCTCTATTTTCCGCCGCCTTCAATGTCCTATCGAGAGTAGCCATCATGCGCGCCGAGCTCGCCGCGAGCGTCGACGAAATCCGGGAAGCCGCCCAGTTGCTGCGGCAGCACATCGATTTCGACCGTTCCAAGGCCCGACTTGCCGAGCTGAATGCGCTCGCCGAGGACCCCAATCTGTGGAACGACCCCGAGCGGGCGCAGAAGCTCATGCAGGAGCGTGGCACGCTGGAAGACGGGCTCGGTGCGCTGGAGCGCATCACCCGCGAGCTCTCCGACAATGTCGAGCTGATCGAGATGGGCGAGGCCGAGGGCGACGCCTCCATCGTCGACGAGGCCGCCACTGCGCTCACCAAGCTGAAGGCCGAGGTCGCACGCCGCCAGTTGGAAGCCCTGCTTTCGGGCGAGGCCGACGCCAATGACAGCTATCTCGAAGTCCATGCCGGGGCGGGGGGCACCGACAGCCAGGACTGGGCGCTGATGCTGCTGCGCATGTATACGCGCTGGGCCGAACGCCGTGGCTTCAAGGTGGAACTGGTGGACGAGCAGGCGGGTGAGACCGCCGGACTGAAGTCGGCTACCATCCTGGTCAAGGGCCACAATGCCTATGGCTGGATGAAGACCGAAGGCGGCGTGCATCGGCTGGTGCGTATCTCGCCCTTCGATTCCAACGCCCGGCGCCAGACCTCCTTCGCCAGCGTCGACGTCTACCCGGTCATCGACGACCGCATCGTCGTCGACATCAAGGAAAGCGACCTGCGCATCGACACCATGCGCTCGGGCGGCGCGGGCGGGCAGCACGTCAACAAGACCGAATCCGCCGTCCGCTTCACCCATCTTCCAACCGGCATCGCCGTGGTGGCGCAGGGCGACCGCTCCCAGCACAAGAACCGCGCCACCGCTTGGGAGATGCTGCGCGCCAAGCTCTATGAGATGGAACTGAAGAAGCGCGAGGCGCAGGCTGCCGCCGACCAGGCCGCCAAGACCGATATCGGCTGGGGCCACCAGATCCGCTCTTATGTGCTGCAGCCCTATCAATTGGTGAAGGACCTGCGCACCGGCGTCACCTCGGGCACCCCGCAGGAAGTGCTTGATGGCGACCTCGACCCGTTCATGGAGGCGGCGCTGGCGCAGCGCGCCTATGGCGGCGGGCCGGCCAGCGTCGAGGATGTGGACTGATCTCGCCCGCGCCCCGCCGGGGGCCGGGCGCGCGCTTCCGAGCCTTACAGCGCGCCGTCGGGCTAGAGCGATCTGGCGGCGGCGAGGACCTCCTCGGCGTGGCCGGCAACCTTCACCTTGGGCCAGAGGCGGGCGATCTTGCCCTCGCGGTCGATCAGCACGGTGGTGCGCTCGACGCCCATATATTTGCGCCCATACATGCTCTTCTCGCCCCACACGCCATAGGCTTCCAGCATGCCGTGCGCCTCGTCGCCGGCGAGGTCGAAGGTGAGGCCCTCCTTGGTGCGGAACTTTGCCAGCGCCGTGTCGGGATCGGGCGAGACGCCAACGATGCGGGTGTCGGCCGCGTCGAAATCGGCCTTGAGCCGGTTGAAGTCGTGGGCCTCCACCGTACAGCCGGACGTGCCCGCCTTGGGGTAGAAATAGAGCACGAGCTTTTTGCCCCGGCAGGCGGCGAGCGACAGCACCTCGCCCGAATCGGTGGTCAAAGTGAAGTCGGGTGCGGGGGCTCCCACCTCTATCTCGGTCATGTGCCTTCCTTTCGGCGTGTTTGGGGGTGATCGGCTGGAGTGGCGGCGTTGCCGACAGGGGAGGCTCGCCAAGGGATGTGCAGGTCCGCCATTGTGCGGAACGATCAGCGGGATGTCAGCATGCAGGTGGATAAGGTGTCGCCGCTTGCCATGCGCGCGGGCATTATGAACAGCCTCAAGGATTCGTGCCGTAGATGACAGAGCAGACGACGCACAGGTCGCCGACAGCCGGGAAGCGCCAGGTGAAGCGCCTTCGCGTCAAGCGGCTTCCGAAGGCCTGCTCGACGCCGGCCCGCCGGCGCCGCTGGCTGCGTATGTGCGCCTGGTCGGGGGGCTCCACCTTCGTCGTCGTCGCCGCCGCGATCGGTGTGGTCTACCTGCTCTTCACCGCCGGCGTACTCACCGTCGACATGGCGCGTCCCTATGTCGAGCGCACGCTTGAGGCGAGGCTCGGCGCCGGGCGAACCGTGCAGATCGGGGCTATCGTCGCCGAGCGGGCGCCGAGCGGGGGCATCGTCCTGCACGCCGCCGACATCGCGGTGCGCGACGACGACGGCGATATCATCGCCACCGCTCCGCAGGCCGAGGTGGCGCTTCAGGACAGCTGGCTGCCCTGGCTGATGCAGCCCGAGCGGGTCGATCTGGTCGGCGTGCGGCTGAACGTGTTCATTGATGCGCAGGGCCAGCTCTCCATCTCCACCGAGGCTGACGCCGACGCCGCCAATGGCGCCAGGGTGCAGCCCAAGCTCCTTGCCACCGTACCCACGGCCGAGCCTGCTGCGCCGGCCGCAGCGACCGGTGCCCCGGCGGCGGCGGACGGCGTGCCCGGCATCGCGGCGAACGGTGGGGAGGCGGCGACACCGTTTGGCCCGCTCCGTCTCGGTAGCCTTGCCGCGCTCGCCCGCCAGTTCGACGAGGGCGGGCTCGATGGCGGCACGCTGAGCGAAATCGGCCTCAAGGAAGGCATTGTCGTCATCCGCAACGAGGCCAGCGGGCGGGAATGGACCTTCGACGACATCGACCTGTCGCTGTCGCGCCCGGACCAGGGCGGCGTCACCTTCAACATCAAGGCCGGCGGCATGGACGGGCCGTGGTCGGCGCGTGCCACCGTCGGCGCGCTGGCGGAGGGGCGGCGTGCCCTGGAGCTGGAAGTGCGCGACCTCGCGCCTCGCGATCTGCTGATCGCCGCCGGCAAGGCCGGAGCCGACATTCTCGCCACCTCGCCGCTGTCGGTCGACCTTGCCGCCACCATCGACCCGCGCGGCATTGTGCTGGCGAGCAGCGGGCGGCTCGCGGCCGGTGCGGGCGAACTGCAGCTCGGCTCCGATCCGGATGGGCGGATGCTGGTCGACGAGGCGGTGCTGGCCTTCACGCTCGATCCGTCGGCGCGGCGGATCAACCTCACCTCCGTCACCACCCAGGCCGGGCCCTTTGCGATGGATCTGGCCGGCACGGTGGATATTCCCGCCGACAGCGCCGGCCTCTGGCGGCTTCAGACCCAGTCGGCGCGCGCCAGTTTCCTCGGCGGCGGCCCGCACCAGACGCAGGTGCCGCCCTTCGTCCTCGACGATATCGCGTTCGACCTTTCCTTCGACCCCGTGGCACAGCGCGCCAACATTGATCGCGGCGTGCTCAAGGGGCCGCAGGGCGGCATCACGCTGGGCGGCGCGCTCGATCTCGGTGCGCCCGTGCCCTCGCTGTCGATGGCCGTGTCGGCCACGCCGATGACGGTGGCCTCGCTGATCCGGCTCTGGCCGGCCGTCGCCGCGCCGGCGCCGCGCAAATGGGTGTACGACCATCTGGTCTCCGGCGAGGTGACCCGCGCGGAGATTTCCTTCGACGCGCCGCTGGATTCGATCGGCAATGACGACCGCCCTCTCGCCGATGACGGGCTGAGGATCGACATCGCCGGCACCAATGGGCGCTTCATCCCGGTTCCCGGCCTCCCTCCCATCGTCGACGCCGATGTGGCGGTAAAGATCACCGGCCGCACCGCGCATGTGCAGGTGGCGAAGGCGGCGATGCAGACGCCCGGCGATCGCCGGCTGGAGATCACCGAGAGCATTTTCGACATTTCCGACACCGCCCCCGACAAGCCGGAGGCGAAGGTGCAGGTGAATGTGAGCGGCCCGGCGGCGGCCGCCATCGAGCTGGCCGGCATTCCGCCGCTGCGTGGCCCGACCTATGTGCCGATCGAGCCGCAGACGGTGTCGGGAACGATCAAGGGCACGGCGCAGATCAGCGTCAAGCTGTCCGACAACATCCAGCCCTCGGATATCGACTACGCCTTCGACGCCACCCTCAACGATTTTGGCGCGTCGAAGATGGTGCTTAACCAGAATCTCGACGACGCGACGGTGCGTGCCTTCGTGACCCAGGCGGCGACGGTGGCGCGGGGCGAGGGCAAGTTCGGCGGGGCGCCGGCGAGCTTCGACTACAGCCGCCCGGCCACCGGCGACATGACCTTCGCGCTCGCCGCCTCGCTGGACGACGCCGCGCGGCAGAAGCTCGGCTTCGAACTGCCCGGCATGTCCGGCACGCTGGGCGTCAAGCTGGCCGGCACGGTCGGGGCGAAGGCCAAGACGGCGGATGTCGAGCTCGACCTTACCGGCGTGAAGCTCGCCGACCTGGTGCCGGGATGGACCAAGCCCGCCGGCAAGCCGGCGCGGATGACCGCCAAAGCCGTCATCACTCCCAGCGGAACGCGCCTCGACAATCTCGTGGTGACGGGGCAGGGGGTGGACATTCGCGGCACGGTCGATCTCGATTCCAAGGCCGCCGTGGTCAGCGCCAATCTCCCGACCTTCAAGCTTTCCGATGGCGACAAGGCCAGTGTGAAGCTTGAGAACACTGGTGGCTCCTACAAGGTTACGGTGCGCGGCGAGGTCATCGAGGCGCGGGCCTTCCTCAAGCAGCTGACAGACACGCCCCCCAGCGGTCCCGGCACGCTCCGCCCGCCCGACATCGATCTCGACATCAAGGTCGGCGTCGTCGTCGGCAATAATGGCGAGGCCATGCGCGACGTGGTCCTGATCATCTCGCGTCGCAATGGCGATCTGCGGGCGTTTTCGCTCGGCGCCCTTGTCGGCCGTGGCGGCGGCGTGACCGGCGAGCTGAAGGCACAGGGCAATGGCCGCCCGCAATTGAGGGTGGCGACCAGCGACGCCGGGGCACTGTTGCGCTTCATCGACCTCTACCCGAAGATCTATGGCGGCGATCTCTGGATCGACGTCGACGCGCCGGCGGGTGATGGCCGGCCGCAGAGCGGCGTCATCAATGTCCGCGACTTCGTAATCCGTGGCGAAGCTGGCCTCGACCGGCTCATCGCGGCCGCGCCGGCGACCATGCGCGACGGGCGCCCGCAACCGGGTTCGGCCATCTCCTTCCGCAAGCTGCAGGTCAGCTTCCAGCGCTCGGCCCAGCAGATAACGCTGCGCGAGGGCGCGATCTGGGGCCCCTCGATCGGCTCGACCTTCGACGGCACGCTTGATCTCGCCAATGATCGGGTCTCGGTGCGCGGCACCTATGTCCCGGCCTATGGGCTGAACAACCTCTTCAGCCGCCTGCCCGTGCTCGGCTTCTTCCTCGGCGGCGGGCCCAATGAGGGGCTGGTCGGCGTGACCTACGAAATTGTCGGACCGGTGTCCGGCCCGACGCTGCGGGTCAACCCCATCTCGGCGGTGGCGCCGGGCTTCCTGCGCAAGATCTTCGAGTTCCGCCAGGCCCCCGACCCGACCCCGCCGGCGGTGGTGCCGACGCGGTAGGTTGTCCGGGGCGTCATCCCGGCCGCAGCGAAGCGAAGAGCCGGGATCGCTGCCCGCTGCTGGCGCGCGGACCCGGATCGGCCATCGGCCGTCCGGGGCGGGGTATGGCGGGCGCGTTCCGCCTTTACCGGCTAAACGGGCTTCAGCAGCACGTGCTTCTTCTTGCCGAGCGAGAGCTTGATTACGCCCTCGGGGGTGAGGTCGCGCTCGGTCAGCACGGCCTTCTCGTCGGTGACGGCGGTGTCGTTTACCTTCAACCCGCCGCCCTTGATCTGGCGCCGCGCCTCGCCATTGGAGGCGACCAGCCCGCTTTTCTCGGCGAAGGCGGCCAGCACGCCGATCCCCGCTGCCAGCTCGGCTGCCGGCACGTCGACGCTCGGCAGGTCGGCGGCGATGCCGCCTTCCTCGAACGTTTTGCGTGCGGTCTCAGCGGCGGCATCGGCGGCGGCGCGTCCGTGCAGAAGGGCGGTAATCTCCGTGGCGAGGATCTTCTTCACCTCGTTGATCGCCGCGCCCTGCGCTTCCTGCGCGAGGCGGGCGATCTCGTCCATCGGCAGGGTGGTGTAGAGTTTGAGGAAGCGCTCGACATCGGCGTCCTCGGTGTTGCGCCAGTACTGCCAGAACTCATAGGGACCAAGCATGTCGGCGTTCAGCCACACCGCGCCGTTCAACGACTTGCCCATCTTGGCGCCGGAGGCGGTGGTGAGCAGCGGCGAGGTGAGAGCGTAGAGTTGGGGCGTGCCCATGCGGTGGCCGAGGTCGATGCCGTTGATGATGTTGCCCCACTGGTCGGAGCCGCCCATCTGCAGGCGCACGCCGTAGCGCTTCGACAGTTCGACGAAGTCATAGGCTTGCAGGATCATGTAGTTGAATTCGAGGAAGGAGAGCGATTGCTCGCGGTCCAGCCGGGTCTTCACGCTGTCGAAGGACAGCATGCGGTTGACCGAGAAGTGCCGGCCGACATCGCGCAGGAATTCAAGATAGTTGAGATCGCGCAGCCAGTCGGCATTGTTGATCATCAGCGCGTCGATCGGGCCCTCGCCATAGGTGAGGTAGTTCGAGAACACGCGCTTGATCGAGGCGATGTTGGCCTCGATCGTGTCCACCGTCATCAACTGGCGGGCGTCGTCCTTGAAGGAAGGGTCGCCCACCATGCCGGTGCCGCCGCCCATCAGCGAGACGGCGCGGTGGCCGGTTTTCTGCAGCCAGTGCAGCATCATGATCTGGATCAGCCCGCCCGCGTGCAGGCTCGGCGCCGTCGGGTCGAAGCCGATATAGGCCGTGACCGTTTCCTTCGCGAAGAGGTCGTCGAGGCCCTGTTCATCGGAGATCTGATGAATGAAGCCGCGCTCGTGAAGGGTGCGGAGGAAATCGGACTTGAACGTGCTCATCTCGGGCCTGCGGGCGTCAACGCCATGTTAGGAACGGGCGGGTGATTTAACAGCTTCGCGCGGCGAAAGCACCCCGAGGGCAGTAATGGATCGGCCATTGATGGCGATTGGGCTGATGAGCGGCACCTCGCTCGACGGCATCGACGTGGCGCTGATCGAGACCGATGGAGAGACCGTCGCCTCGTTCGGGCCGGGGCGGACCTATGTCTACGCGCCGGAGACGCGGGAATTGATGTTCCGGGCTATCTCCGACGCGCGCGAGATGACCGACCGCCACGCCCGCCCCGGAATTCTCGCCCGCGCCGAACGGCTCTCAACGGAGCGCCATGGGCAGGCGCTAGCAGCCTTCTTCAAGGAGTTTCCGGCTTACCGCGAGGTCGAGGTCATCGGCTATCACGGCCAGACCGTGCTGCATCGACCGGAGATGCGGCTGACCGTTCAGCTGGGCGATGGGCCCGCATTGGCGCGCGCGGTTCGGGGCATGACCACCGGGAGCGGGGCGACTCTGGTCTATGACATGCGCGCCGCCGATGTCGCGGCCGGCGGGCAGGGGGCGCCGCTGGTGCCGGTGTATCATCGCGCGCTGGCACGCGGGCTGGGGCCGCCGAAGCCCTTGCTGGTGCTCAATCTCGGCGGGGTGGGCAATGTCACCTATGTCGACGGCATGGCCGACCCGATCGCCTGCGACACCGGCCCGGCCAATGCGCTGATCGACGATTTTCTGAAAGCGCGCACCGATCTGCCGTTTGACGAGGACGGCGTCATCGCCGCGTCGGGCAAGGTGGACGAGAAGGTGGTCGACACGTTGATGACCCATCCGTTCTTCCACCGCCCGCCGCCGAAGTCGCTGGACCGAAACGATTTTCGCGCCTGGGTCCACGAGCATGCCGGGCTCGATGCCATGAACACGGCGGACGGGGTGGCGACATTGACGGCCCTTAGCGCGGCCAGTGTTGGCGCGGTGCTGGCTTTTCTTCCTGCCCGACCCACCAGGCTCATCGTGGCGGGCGGCGGGGCGCACAACGCGACGCTGTTGCGGATGCTTGCCGCTCGCACCGGCATTGAAGTCGTGACGGCCGATGAGGTGGGCTGGTCGACCGACGCGTTGGAGGCGCAGGCTTTCGCCTTCCTTGCGGTGCGTGCGCTCAGGGGATTGCCGCTGAGCTTTCCCACCACCACGGGCGTTCCCGTGCCGCTGACCGGCGGGATCATCCGGCGGCCCGGCGAGGCTGCATGAGTGCTGCATCGTCAAGCTGCAGGAGGGGATCGAGCCTGCAGCAAATCTGAATGGCTGCTTCAAAAAAACTTAATTCAAACCATAAGTGTCGCAGTATTCCTGAAACGCAATAGTGCGATGCAAAAACGTATGATGCGGTGCACAATATTCCATGTAGTTTGACGGCTCCCGGAAGTCCGGCTCGCCAGGCAGGCAGCTTCCTCTTCAACACGCCTGGACAGAAACTTTGGAGCCCTCGACATGCGCAGCCTCAGCCGCGATATCCTGCCGCTTGCCGTCGCCGGCGGCCTCATTGCCGTCGCCGTCATCGCCCCCGTTCGTGCCGCCGACAAGGTCGGCCTGAAGCCGGCTACCGCCCAGACCATCAATATCGGTTACGTGAACGGCGTTGCGTACTATACCCCGCAGGCCGACGGCTATCACGTCGTCGCCACGCTGACCGTTGCCGGTGGCGCCCCGATCCGCGTCTCCGCCACCCTCCAGCCCGACCAAGTGGTCAGCTTCTCGGTGCCCGGCGCCGCCGACACGGCCGAGAGCCTGGTGCAGATCGCCCGTCGCGGCGACCAAATCACGCTGACCAACCCGCCCACGCGGCTCGTGCTCAACTGAGCCTCGGCTCCTGACGTTTGCGAAGGCCCGGCACGGCGCGTGCCGGGCCTTCTGCGTTTGCGGAACGGCTTTTGCCCTTTCGCATCCTGCGCGCGCATTGGCGGGTTGTGCTGCTTCCTGTAGTAAGGACGTTCACGCATAGGTGCGGTGGGGGCCAGACTCATTTGCTCGTTTCCTTGGCCAAGAGGGTGATGCCCGGATCCCTCAGGAGACAACTGTCGAAGCGCAAATGGCAGTTCAGGGCCTATCTCGAAAGCCACCGCAATCGAAAACGGACGGCGTCGGATGTGTTCTCGGAAATATATGAGAACAACATCTGGGGTGGCGAGGATAAGGTATTTTTCTCAGGAAGCGGCTCGCGCGGGCGAGTGGCCGATGAATACATAATTAAAATAAACAATTTTATTGAAAAGAATAAAATAAAATCAGTCGTCGATATTGGTTGCGGCGATTTCTACATCGGAAGCCGATTGAAATGCTCGGATTACACGGGAATTGATATCGTGCCGAGCCTGATCTCACACCATAATGCGACATTCGGCGGGCCGGGACGCCGCTTTCTCTGTGTCGATGTGTCGGGCAGCGAGGCGCTGCCCTCGGCCGATCTCGTCCTCATAAGGCAGGTGCTCCAACACCTGTCCAATCGGCAGATAGAAGCCATTCTCGCGAAGCTGGGTGGCTTTAGGCATGTCATCGTGACGGAACACCAACCGGCGGCGGGCGATCTCGTGACGTTCAACCGCGACCATGTGCATGGCAACAGCACACGCCTGCTCCACGGCTCCGGTGTCTACCTGGAGCGGCCGCCGTTCAATCGTTCGGTCGAGTTGCTGATGGACTGCGCCGGCAATGAAGGCTCGGGCGATGTTCACGAGCGCGGAGCCATCCGCAGCTTTCTCGTCAAGCCCTAGGACGGACCGACGGCAACAGATCACCGATCCGTCGCCGTCGAATCCCAACACGTCGATGGGCCAGCAACCGGCCCGTGCGTCGGAGGGATCGAGAAGAGGGGGGCGACCTAGTCGACCCCCCACGCCACGTTCAGGCGGCGCTGGTCTTCTTGGCGGTTTCCGGCAGGCGCTTGTCGAGATAGGCGCCGACAACCTCCATCAGGTCCTCGGTCTTGCCGTCGAAGAAGTGGTTCGCGCCCGGCACGGTCTGCTGGTCGATGACGATGCCCTTCTGCGTCTTCAGCTTCTCGACGAGGCCAGTGACGGCGGAGAACGGCACCACCGCATCCTTGTCGCCATGCACGAACAGGCCGGAGGACGGGCAGGGGGCGAGGAACGAGAAATCATAGAGATTCGCCGGCGCGGCGATGGAGATGAAGCCTTCCACCTCGGGGCGGCGCATCAGCAGTTGCATGCCGATCCAGGCGCCGAAGGAGAAGCCGGCGATCCAGCAAGCGCGCGCGTCCGGATTGATCGACTGCGCCCAGTCGAGCGCGGCGGCGGCATCGGCCAGTTCGCCCTGGCCATGGTCGAACGAGCCCTGCGAGCGGCCAACGCCCCGGAAGTTGAAGCGCAGGGTCGAGAAGCCCCGGTTCACGAACTGGTAGTAGAGATTATAGACCACCGGGTTGTTCATCGTGCCGCCGAACTGGGGGTGCGGGTGCAGGATGATGGCGATGGGCGCGTGGCGCGCCTTGGCCGGCTGGTAGCGGCCTTCGAGCCGCCCCTTCTCGCCGGTGAAGATGACCTCGGGCATGAAGTTCGTGACCTTGAATGCGGCGGGGCAAGGCGAGATTGGTCCGGTGGGCCGTGAACCCGTTCCGGCCTGCGTCCCGAAAGACTGCCTTACCGCATGCGCCTTGACGACCTGGGGCGTGAGCCCTAATTTATTAGAATAATTCTAAATATCTACGTCGGGTTGCAACCGTGTCGCGTTCAATCTGCGCGCGATGGGGCATCCTACGTAGAGGACGGGACGGTCAGCTATGCCGGACGACGCCTGAATTTGCAAGCAATAGCCGAAAGGAACGGGCAGACGGCGCCGCGCCTTCCTATATAGGGAACGCAAACGGAACCACGAGCCCCCGGACCCATGAACGCACGCACCTATCTCGACCATAACGCGACATCGCCGGTTCGCCCGGAAGCGCGCGAGGCCCTGCTGGCGGCGCTGGACGCCACCGGCAACGGCTCTTCCGTGCATGCCGAGGGCCGCGCGTCGCGCGGGACGATGGATGTGGCGAGGGCGCAGGTGGCGGCGCTGGTGGGGGCGAACCCGTCAGGGGTTATCTTCACCTCCAGCGGTACCGAGGCCGACGCGCTGGCGCTGACCCCCGATTATCGTCGTGGCGAGACGCCGCTGGTCCATGATGTGCTTGTGGTGAGCGCGGTGGAACACGCCGCCGTGCTGCGCGGCCATCGTTTTTCCGCCGAGCGGGTGGAGGTTCTTCCCGTCGACGCGCGCGGAAGGGTGCTGCTGGAGGCGCTCGACGCGGCGCTGGAGCGCCATTCCGCCGCCGGGCGGCGGGTGCTGCTCTCGCTGATGGTGGCCAATAACGAGACAGGCGTGATCCAGCCGCTGGCCGAGGCAGCGCGCCGCGCCCATGCGCATGGCGCGCTGGTGCATACGGATGCCGTGCAGGCGGCCGGACGCATCCCGCTGTCGCTGCCCGCGCTCGGCGCCGACCTGATGTCGGTCTCTGCCCACAAGCTCGGCGGCGCGCCGGGTGTGGGGGCGCTGATCCTTGCCGACCCTGATCTTCGCCCTTCGCCACTCATCGGTGGCGGCGCGCAGGAGCGGGGCCGGCGGGCGGGCAGCGAGAACGTGCCGGCCATTGCCGCCTTCGGGGCGGCGGCGCTTGCCGCGTCGGCGGCTGTGGAAGCCGACGGCGCGCGCATCAATGGCTTGCGCGAGCGGCTTGAAGACGCTCTAAGGTGCGAGTTCCCTGAACTCGTCCTGCTCGTGGGCGATGTCGACCGGCTGCCCAACACGTCGTGCCTCGCCCTGCCGGGCGTGCCGGCGGAAACCATCGTCATCGCGCTCGATCTCGCGGGCGTGGCGGCGAGCGCCGGTGCCGCCTGCTCGTCGGGCAAGGTGGCCGCCTCGCATGTGCTGGGGGCGATGGGCGTATCGGAGCGCATTGCGCGCTCGGCGATCCGCCTGTCCTTCGGCTGGTCGAGCGGGGAAGAGGATGTTGACCGGGCGCTCGGCGTGTTTCGCCGGGTGTTGCCCGGTCTTTTGCGTCGCCGCGCGGCGGCGTGAGGGTGAAGGCCGCCTTCGGGTGGCGCGCAGGACGCAGGTGGCCGCCTCGGCGGACGCCGGCGGGAATGGTTGACCTGACCCGTGGGCCTTGACCCCGCGTGGGAGAGGAGATGAGACGATGCCGGCCGTACAGGAGACAGTGGACCAGGTCCGCTCGCTTGACGTCGATCAGTACAAATACGGGTTCTTCACCGAAATCGAGACCGAGAAGGCCCCCAAGGGCCTGACCGAGGACACGGTCCGCTTCATTTCGGCGAAGAAGAACGAGCCCGAATGGATGCTCGAATGGCGGCTGGAGGCGTTCCGCCGCTGGCTGACCATGCGCGAGCCGGACTGGGCGCGGGTGAGCTACCCGCCCATCGACTATCAGGACCTCTATTATTATTCCGCGCCGAAGCGGCCGAGCGAGCTGTCGATCGACGACATCGACCCGGAGATTCTCGCCACCTATGCGAAGCTCGGCATTCCGCTGCGCGAGCGCGACGCGCTGCTCGGCATTGCCAGCGGCGGCACCAAGGTGGCGGTCGACGCGGTGTTCGACAGCGTTTCCGTCGCCACCACCTTCAAGGAGGAGCTCTCCAAGGCCGGCGTGATCTTCATGCCGATCTCCGAGGCGGTGCGCGAGCATCCCGAGCTGGTGAAGAAGTATCTCGGCTCGGTCGTGCCGGTGACGGACAATTATTTCGCCACGCTGAACTCGGCGGTGTTCTCCGACGGGTCCTTCGTCTACGTGCCCAAGGGCGTGCGCTGCCCGATGGAGCTGTCGACCTATTTCCGCATCAACGAGCGCAACACCGGCCAGTTCGAGCGCACGCTGATCATCGCCGACGAGGGCGCCTATGTGAGCTATCTCGAAGGCTGCACGGCGCCCCAGCGCGACGAGAACCAGCTGCACGCCGCCGTGGTCGAGCTGGTGGCACTTGATGACGCCGAGATCAAATACTCGACGGTGCAGAACTGGTATCCCGGCGACAAGGACGGCAAGGGCGGCATCTTCAACTTCGTCACCAAGCGTGGCGATTGCCGGGGCGACCGCTCGAAGATCTCATGGACGCAGGTCGAGACCGGCTCGGCGATCACCTGGAAATACCCGAGCTGCATCCTGCGCGGCGATAACTCGCAGGGCGAGTTCTACTCGATCGCCATCTCGAACGGGCGCCAGCAGGTCGACAGCGGCACCAAGATGATCCATCTCGGCAAGAACACGTCGAGCCGCATCATCTCCAAGGGCATCGCGGCGGGTTATTCCGACAACACCTATCGCGGCCTCGTCTCGGCGCACCGCAAGGCGACGGGCGCGCGCAACTTCACCAATTGCGACTCCTTGCTGATCGGCGACAAATGCGGGGCGCATACCGTGCCCTATATCGAGAGCAAGAACTCCTCCGCCCAGTTCGAGCACGAGGCCACCACCTCGAAGATCTCCGACGACCAGCTGTTCTACTGCCGCCAGCGCGGCCTCGATCCTGAAGAGGCGACGGCGCTGATCGTCAACGGCTTCGTCAAGGACGTGCTGCAGCAGCTGCCGATGGAGTTCGCCGTCGAGGCGCAGAAGCTGATCGCGGTGAGCCTTGAGGGGAGCGTGGGGTGAGCGGCGGCGAGACTGACGGGGAGGAGGAGTCCCCTGAGGCGCTGGTTGTCGCTCGCGTAATGGCGTTCGATGAAGATGACGGCAACGTCGTCGAAGCGCCCGATGACTACGCCACTAATTTTGACGAGGAGCTCGGTTCGGCGGTCGCCGAATCCCTCTGCAATTATCTCGTCAATTTCGCCGCAGAGAACGACAGTCCTGTCGTCTTCAAACGGGACAATAACGAGATCGATGGTCAGCGTGAGGACGGGTCGTCGTTGTCGATCTCATGCTTCACGCCACAGTTGTTTGATCTTCAGCGGTGGCCATCTCACGAAGAGACCAGCGAAGCCGGTAAAATCGTCTTCGATTTAGTAGGCCGGTTGAACGCAGACTTTATGATTACGTTAGCGCGCCGGTTTATCATCAACGGACATCTGGAAGACTGACATGGCCATGCTCGATATCGAAAACCTCCACGCCAGGATCGACGGGGAACACGGCAAGGAGATCCTCAAGGGCCTCTCGCTGAAGGTGAATCCCGGCGAGGTCCACGCGATCATGGGGCCGAACGGCTCCGGCAAGTCGACGCTCTCCTACATCCTCGCCGGCAAGGAGGATTACGAGGTCACCGACGGCTCCGTCACGCTCGACGGCGAGGACCTGCTGGAGATGGAAATCGACGAGCGCGCCGCGAAGGGCGTGTTCCTTGCCTTCCAGTACCCGGTGGAAGTGCCCGGCGTCGCCACCATGACCTTCCTGCGCGCCTCGCTGAACGCCCAGCGCAAGAAGCGCGGCGAGGCGGAAATCTCCACGCCGGACTTCCTGCGTCTGGTGAAGGACAAGGCGGCCAATCTCGGCATCAACCAGGACATGCTGCGGCGCGGCGTCAATGTCGGCTTCTCCGGCGGCGAGAAGAAGCGCGCGGAAATCCTGCAGATGGCCATCCTTGAGCCGAAGCTGTGCGTGCTGGACGAGACCGATTCCGGGCTCGACATCGACGCGCTCAAGGTCGTCTCGGAAGGCGTCAACGCGCTGCGCTCGCCGGACCGTGCGATGATCGTCATCACCCATTACCAGCGCCTGCTCAACCACATCGTGCCGGACTTCGTGCATGTGATGAACCAGGGCCGCATCGTCCGCTCGGGCGGCAAGGAACTGGCGCTGGAACTCGAAGCCAATGGCTATGCCGAGTACCAGCAGGACGCGGCGTGAGGTGGACGAAATGAACGCTGACATCCGTCCGATCCGCACGCCGGCCGAGCAGGCGATCCTCGCCTCGCTGGACGCCGTGCCGGCCGGCACCGACCGGCTGGCCGACCTGCGCCGCGCCGCTGCCCGCTCCTTCGAGGAACATGGCCTGCCGCATCGGCGGGTAGAGGAATGGAAATACACCGACCTGCGCTCGCTGATGCGCGAGGCGGTGCCGGTGGCCGGCAGCGCGGCGGTGGCCGAGGCGGACGCCCGTGCGCGCCTGTTGCGCGGCGTCGAGGCGCGCCGCATCGTCATCGCCAATGGCGCGGTGGTGCCCGAGCTTTCCGACCTTGCCGATCTGGAAGAGGGGCTCACCCTCACCACGCTGAAGGCGGCGATGGAAGCGGGCGACGAGGTTCTGAGCCGAATCGGCGGCATCGTGCCGAGCCGCTATGACGCCTCGCTGGCGCTGAACACGGCGCTGTCCCGGGACGGCGTGGTCATCACGGTTGCGCCGGGTGCGAAGATCGCGCGGCCGGTGCATGTGGCGCATGTGTTCGCCAGCGCGGGCGCGGCGGCGATGTATGCCCGCTCGCTGGTCGTGGTCGGGGCCGGCGCCTCCTTCACCTATGCCGAAAGCTTCGAGGGACCGGACGGCCTCGCCTACCAGGCCAATTCGGCCACCGAGTTCACGGTCGGCGACGGTGCCCATCTCGACGTGGTGCGGCTGCAGGAAGAGGGCGCCTCGGCGTTCCACCTCTCCACCCTGCTGTTCGATGTCGGGCGGGACTCGCAGGTCCACGCCTTTACCTTCGGCCTCGGCGCGGCGGTGGCACGCACCACGCTCTACGCCACGCTGTCGGGCGAGGACAGTCATGTCGGCTTCAACGGCGCCACCCTTTTGAAGGGCCGGCAGCACGCGGATTCGACGCTGTTCCTCGACCACCAGGTACCGGGTTGCGAGAGCCGCGAACTGTTCAAGACCGTGCTCGACGACAATGCGCGCGGCGTGTTCCAGGGCAAGATCGTCGTCCGCCAGGCGGCGCAGAAGACCGACGGGCGGATGATGAGCCGCGCGCTGGTTCTCGGCGACGAGGCGGAAATGGACAACAAGCCGGAGCTGGAAATCTTCGCCGACGACGTGCAGTGCGGCCATGGCGCCACCTGCGGGGCGATCGACGACGAACTGCTGTTCTACCTGCGCGCCCGCGGCATTCCGATGAAGGAGGCGCAGAGCCTTCTGGTGCAGGCCTTTGTCGGCGAGGCCATCGAGACCATCGAGCATGACGGCCTGCGCGAGGCGCTGGTCGAGCGGGCCGAGGCGTGGCTCGCGGCGCGGGCGTGAGGCGCTGTTGCGCCGTCGCGTGAAGCCGTCATCCCGGACGCGGCATCGCCGCGATCCGGGATCGTCCGCAGAAGAAGGGCCATATCTCGGCCCGCGATCCCGGCTCTGCGCTTCGCTCCGGCCGGGATGACGCCTTAACGAAAGGCCGGAAGATGATCCTCCACCCCGCCGTCGCCAACGGCACCTATGACGTCTCCCGCGTGCGGCAGGATTTTCCCATCCTGTCCAAGCAGGTCTACGGCAAGCCTCTGGTCTATCTCGACAACGCCGCCTCGGCGCAGAAGCCGGTGCAGGTGCTGGACCGCATGCGCTTCGCCTATGAGAACGAATATTCCAACGTCCATCGCGGCCTGCACTTCCTCGCCAATGCGATGACCGAGGCCTATGAGGAGGCGCGCGAGCTCTGCCGCGCCTTCCTCAATGCCCCGACGCTCGACGAGGTGATCTTCACCCGCTCGGCCACCGGGGCGCTCAACCTTGTCGCCTCCTCGCTCGGCCAGTCGATCGACGAGGGCGACGAGATCGTGCTCTCGATCATGGAGCACCACTCCAACATCGTGCCGTGGAACTATCTGCGCGAGCGCAAGGGCGCGGTGATCCGCTGGGCGCCGGTGACGGAAGACGGGGCGTTCGATCTTGAGGCCTTCAAGGCGCTGCTGAACGAGCGCACGAAGATCGTCGCCATCACCCACATGTCCAACGTGCTGGGCACGGTGACGCCGATCAAGGAGATCGCCCGCCTCGCCCATGAGGTCGGCGCGCTTGTCGTCGTCGATGGCTCGCAGGCGGCGGTCCACATGCCGGTCGACGTGGTCGACCTCGACGTCGACTTCTATGCGGTGACCGGCCACAAGCTCTACGGGCCGACCGGCATCGGCCTGCTCTATGGCAAGCGGGCGCTGCTGGAGAAGATGCCACCCTATGAGGGCGGCGGCGAGATGATCCGCACCGTCACCGAGGAGGGCGTCACCTATGGCGAGCCGCCCCACCGCTTCGAGGCGGGCACGCCGCCCATCGTGCAGGCGATCGGGCTCGGCGAGGCGCTGGCCTATATCGAAAGCCTCGGGCGCGAGCGCATCGCCGCGCATGAGGCCGCGCTTGGCGCCTATGCCCGCGAGCGGCTGGCCCGCATCAATTCGGTGCAGGTCTATGGCGACGCGCCGGGCAAGGGCGCCATCTTCGCCTTCGACGTGAAGGGCGCCCACGCCCACGACATCGCCACCGTGATCGACCGGGCCGGGGTGGCGGTTCGCGCCGGCACCCATTGCGCGATGCCGCTTCTGGGACGATATGGTGTAACAGCGACGTGCCGGGCGTCGTTCGCCCTCTACAACACGCATGAGGAAGTCGACGCTCTCGCCGACGCCCTCATCAAGGCTCAGGATCTTTTCGCATGAGCGAAACCCAGACGTCCGACAGTCCGAACGCGCCGGCAATCCAGTCCGGCATTCCGGAGGAGGAGCTTGTGCGCCTGACCGACGACATCGTCGCGGCGCTCAAGACCGTCTACGACCCGGAAATCCCGGTCGACATCTACGAGCTCGGGCTCATCTACAAGGTCGACATCGCCGATGACCGGCAGGTCGCGGTGGAGATGACGCTGACCACGCCGAACTGCCCCGCCGCTGCCGAACTGCCCGGCATGGTGGAGGGCGCGGTGGCGAGCGTGGGCGGCGTCTCCGGCGCCAGCGTCAACCTCACCTTCGATCCGCCCTGGGACCAGGGCCGGATGTCCGAGGAAGCGCGGCTGGCGCTCAACCTCTGGTGAGCGAGACACAATCGTGAGCGAGACTCGGTCGTGAGCGAAACTCCCGCCGCACCGCCGCTCTCGGGCGTGCTGGAGACCGGGCTCTACGTCGACGACCTGCCCCGCGCCCGCGCCTTCTACGAGCGCGTGCTGGGGCTGGAGGCGATGATCACCGATGACCGCTTCTGCGCCTACAAGGCCGGGCCGGGCAGCGTGCTGCTGCTGTTTGTGCGCGGCCAGACTCTGGAGCCTGTCCATATGGCGGAAGGCACCATTCCCCCACATGACGGCAAGGGGCCGCTGCATTACGCGCTGGCGATTCCATCGAGCGCGCTGGCCCATTGGGAGCAGCATCTCGCCGTGCATGGCGTGACGCTGGAGAGCCGGGTCGACTGGAAGGGCGGCGGGGTGAGCCTGTATTTCCGGGACCCCGACCAGAATCTGGTGGAACTGGCAACGCCGGGGCTGTGGCCGAACTATTGAGACGGCGCGGCAGGGCGTTTGCCCAAGGGTTTTCCCTGGGTCCCGGATCGGCGCCGCACTTTGTGCGGCTGGTCCGGGAAACGACAGAGTTCCGTGTCCCGGACCAGCGGAGCCGAAGGCCAAGCGCCGCTCCGGGACCCAGCAAAGACTCTTCTGCATAACCGGTTCCGCACCGTGCGATCCAGCTCCGCCGCCTTCGCCCTTGCCTGCGCCCCGTGCATCCCCCATCTTAGGCGTACCGATCCGCCGGCCTTGAACCGGCGTCGATTAGGAGACAGCGAAATGACCCAGCCTCAGCCCCGCCCCCGCCCGCAGGTAATGACCCTGACCGATGCCGCCGCCGACCGCGTGCGCTCGGTGATCGCCCGTTCGCAGACGCCGGTGGCGGGCTTGCGCATCGGGGTGAAGAACGGCGGCTGCGCCGGCATGGAATACACGATGGAGTTCGCCGAAGCGGCCGGCAAGTTCGATGAAGTCGTCGAGGACAAGGGCGTCAAGGTGCTGATCGACCCCAAGGCGATCCTGTATCTGCTCGGCACGCAGATGGACTTCAAGGCGGACAAGCTTTCCGCCCAGTTCGTGTTCAACAACCCCAACCAGACCTCGGCCTGTGGCTGCGGCGAATCGGTTGCCATCACCCCGGTGCAGGCGGGAGGCACCGAAGCCAGCGCCTGAACATCGCGCGATGGACGAGGCCGAGATCGCCGACATCTTTACCGCGCTCGGGCCGATACGCTGCCGGCGGATGTTCGGGGCGCTTGGCGTCTATGCCGAAGGGGCGATGTTCGCCATCGCGGCCGGCGACATCCTCTATCTGAAAGCAGATGCCGCCCTTGCCGAGCGGCTGGAGGCCGGTGGTGCGCAGATTTTCACCTATGAACGGCTGGGCCGGCCGGTGACGCTCGGCTTCTGGTCGCTGCCCGAGGCAGCGCTTGACGATGCCGATCTGGCGGCCGAGCTTGGCGGACATGCGCTGCGTCTCGCCCAGCAGGCGGCCGCTTCCCGCCGTCCTGCGCGCCGACGGACCGCGCGAAAAGACGGCGTGGAGTGAACCCAGCCCCTGCCTGATCGTTGCCGTGGACACACCCTCCCGGAGCGACGGCATGAACCTGGACCAACTCGGCAATCTCTTCATTCTCTATGGGCTGAACGTGCTCTATGCGCTGGCCATGCTGCTCATCGGCTGGTGGATCGCCGGGCTGGTGGAGCGGCTGGTGCTGCGGGGGCTCGGCAGTACCCGCCGGGTCGATTCCACCGTGGCCGGTTTCCTCGCCAGCATCGCCCGCTATGGCATTCTGGTGTTCGTCGGGGTGGCGGTGCTGCAGCGCTTCGGCATCCAGACCACCAGCATCATCGCCGTGCTCGGCGCCACCTCGCTGGCCGTCGGCCTCGCGCTGCAGGGCACGCTGTCCAATGTCGCGGCGGGGGTCATGCTGCTGCTGTTCCGCCCGTTCAAGGTCGGCGACGCGGTGGAGGTCGGGGGACAGAGCGGCACGGTCAAGGCGCTGTCGCTGTTCACCACCGAACTCGCGGCGGGGGACAATGTGCAGGTGCTGATGCCCAATGGCCGGGTCTGGGGCGCGCCCATCGTCAACAAATCGGTCTATGGCACGCGCAGCTTCGCCTTCGCGCTGGAGCTGAAGCCGGATGCCGATATCGAGGGGGTGATGGAGAAGGCACTGGCCTTCCTGCGCGGCGATCCGCGGGTCAGCCAGTCGCCGGGGCCCTCCGCCTCCATCGCCAAGCTGGGGCTCGACCGGGTGGAGATCGGCTTTTCCGGATGGGCGGCGGCGGGCGATGCCGGCGGCGTGCGCGGCGACCTGATTCGTCGCCTGCGCGAGATGGTTCGCGATCCGCAGTCAGCCCCTGTGCCGGGCGTAAGCCAGACTGCCGCGCCGGTCGAGCCGGCGGCAGCAGCAGCGCCCGAAATCCCTGCGAAGGCGCCGAGGCGCCCCCGCGCGTCGCTCAGCCAGCCTTGATCTTCACCGGCCGCAGCAGGAACGCCGGCAGGTGCGAGGTATCTGCCGGCTCGTCCATCGGAGCGCGCTCGGAGCGGCGATGGGTGAGCGGCGTCACCGGCGCCCGGGCAGGAGCCTGAGCCGGCTTTTCGCGGTTGCGCTCGCGCTCCCGCTCACGTGGGGCGGAGGTGGCAGCCGCCGCCGGTGTCGCAGCGCTGGCCACGGGTGCGGCTTCGGCGGTCTTTTCGCGACCACGACGGCGCGCCGGCTTGGCGGTCGGCGTCACCGCCGCTTCGGCCACAGCGGCGAGCGGCGCCTCGACGGCATCAACCACCGCAGGCGTGGCTTCGGTATCGCGGCGGCGAGCGGGGCGGGCGCCACGGCTCTCGCCGCCATCCTCGCGCTCGCGGTTGGCGCTGCGGCCACCGCGACCCTTTTCGCGGGCGGGCCGTTCGCGGGAGGTCTTGTCGCGCGAGGTCTTCTCGCCGGAGGCCTTCTCGCGGGTCGGGCGAGCGCGCGTCTCGGAAGCCGGCACGCTGTCGAGCCCGGCGCTGTCCTTCCAGTCGATCGGGCGGCCGATCAGCTTCTCGATCGCCGCCAGCGACTTGACCTCGCCGGCCGTGACGATAGTGAAGGCGGCGCCGGCCCGGCCGGCCCGGCCGGTGCGGCCGATACGGTGGACATAGTCTTCCGCGTGGTGCGGCGTGTCGTAGTTGAACACGTGGCTCACGGCGGGAATGTCGAGGCCGCGCGCGGCGACATCGGACGCCACCAGCAACGTGGCCTCGCCGGTGCGGAACTGGTCGAGCGCCTGCATGCGCGAGCGCTGGTCCATGTCGCCATGCAGGCAGACGGCCTTGTAGCCGTGCCGCAGCAGCGACTTATGCACCACGGCCACTTCGCTCTTGCGGTTGCAGAAGATGATGCCGTTCTGCAGGGCCTCGGCGTTGTCGATCAGGCCGCGCAGCGTTTCGCGCTTGGTGAAGTCTTCCTTGCCGGAGGCGACGAGCAGCTGGGTGATCGTCGAGGCGGTGGAAGAGGGGCGCGAGGCTTCGATCTGGACCGGGTTCGACAGGAACTGCGAGACGAGGCGCTGGATCTCCGGGGGCATGGTCGCGGAGAAGAACAGCGTCTGCCGGGTGAACGGCACCAGCTTGCAGACCCGCTCGATGTCCGGGATGAAGCCCATGTCCAGCATGCGGTCGGCCTCGTCGATGACGAGGATCTCGATGCCGGAGAGCAGCAGGCGGCCACGCTCGACATGGTCGAGCAGCCGGCCCGGCGTGGCGATGAGGATGTCGACGCCGCGCAGCAGCTTGGCATCCTGGTCGCCGAAGGAGACGCCGCCGATCAGAAGGGCGACGTTGAGCTTGTTGTTCTTGCCGTAGCGCGTGAAGTTTTCCTCCACCTGCGCGGCGAGTTCGCGCGTCGGTTCGAGGATCAGCGTGCGCGGCATGCGGGCGCGGGCGCGGCCCTGTTCCAGCAGCGTGAGCATCGGCAGGGTGAAGGCCGCCGTCTTGCCGGTGCCGGTCTGGGCGAGCCCCAGCACGTCGCGCCGCGCGAGAATGTGCGGAATGGCCTGCGCCTGGATCGGCGTCGGCTCGGTGTAGCCCGTATCGGCAACGGCCGAGAGCACCTTGTCGCTCAGGCCCAGTTCGTTAAAAGGCATCTGGATCAATTCTGCGGCTGCGCACCGCACACCGGCTCCCCGAGCCGTAACCGGGGATGGTTGCATCGTCGTCGCGCGGAGCGCATCAGTCGGATATGGTATGACGACGCGTTGCACCATAGGGATAACGCTCGCAAAGTCAACGGATTTGGCCGCTGTCAAGGGCTTTTCGGCATGTTCCGGCCCGGACGGCCTTCGTCGGGGAAGGAAGGTGGCGCGATGAGCCGTGCATTCGTGAAGGAAGACAGCGGCGCCGACACCCTGCCCGAGCGCCCGGTCAGCCCCAATCGCAACCTCGTCACCCGCCGGGGACTGGCGCAGATCGACACTGAACTGGCACGTCAGCGTGCGGCGCTCTCGGGGGCCGGCGCCCGCGGCGACCGGGACGCGGCGGCCGCGGCATCGCGCGAACTGCGCTATTGGTCTGCCCGCCGCTCCAGTGCCGAGCCGGTCGATCCGCCGGCCGATGGCGAGGCCATCACCTTCGGCATGGCGGTGACGCTGGAAGATGCGAAAGGCCAGCGGCGCAGATTCCGCATCGTCGGCGAGGACGAGGCTGACCCGGCGCAGGGGCGAATTGGCTGGGTCTCGCCGGTAGCGCGCGCGCTGCTCGGCAAATGGATCGGTGACGAGGTGGTGTTGCCGGCGGGGGAGATGGAGATCGTCGCCGTCGACCATCTCCCCGAAGAGGCGTGAGCGGTGCTGATCCCCGCTGAAACGCTGCTCGTCTTCGTGCCGGCCGCGCTGGCGCTCAACCTGACGCCGGGCAACGACATGCTGTTCTGTCTGGGCCAGGGGATGAAGTCCGGCCCTCGCGCGGGCATCGCCGCGAGCCTCGGCATTGCGACCGGGGTATTCCTGCACTGCTGCGCGGCGGGGATCGGGCTGGCGGCGCTGCTGGCCGCGTATCCGGCGGCGTTCGAGGTGCTGCGCTGGGCGGGCGTTGTCTATCTCGTCTATCTCGCGGTGCAGGCGCTGCGCGGCTCCGGCGATCTGGCGGCAGCGCGCGCCGCGCCGACCCGCGCCTCGGCCGTCAAGGCGTGGCGGGCGGCGGTGCTGGTCAGCCTGCTGAACCCGAAGGTCGCGGTCTTCGTGCTGGCGTTCCTGCCGCAATTCGTCGACGTGTCGCGCGGCAGCGCTTTCGTCCAGTTCATGCTGCTGGGCCTTATCCTGAACATCGGTGGCACGGTGGTGAATGCGGTGGTGGGCGCCTTTGCCGGCCGGATCGGCCGCTGGCTGGGCAATCGCCCGAGCCGGTTCCGTGTCGTGGAGGTGCTTACCGGAATCCTTTTGCTGGCCATCGCCGCGCGTATAGCATTGGAGCGGCGGGTGTGACGGGTGGCCGAGCGGCCGCCGGCCACTGGGGCCCCCGCGCGGCGTTTGTGGGGAGCGATGGGGCTTAGCGAGAAGGATTTCCGACAGGTCGAGCGGACGGAACTGTTCGACGCCGGGTGGTATCGCGAACGGCATCCTCACCTCTCAGGGGCGCCCGACCGTCTGCTTGACCATTACCTCACCCGGGGCTGGAAACAGGGGGCCGATCCTTCGCCCTTTTTCGACGGCGCCCACTATCTCGCCACCCATCCCGATGTGGCGGCGTCCGGGCTCAATCCGCTGGTGCATTACGCGCTGTGGGGCCAGGCCGAGGGGCGCGCCATCCGGCCTGTCGGGGAGGCTGACGCGGCTGCCGCCGACGTGGCGTTCTCGATCATCCTCGCCACCTTTAATCGCGCTCACATCATCGAGCAGGCGATTGATGCCGTCCTCGCCCAGACCCACCGCACTTTCGAGCTGGTCATCGTGGATGACGGCTCGACCGACGGCACGCAAGCGCGCCTCAACGCCCGCTATGCCGAGGAACTGGCGCAGGGGCGGCTTGTCTATCTCCGCTTTTCACGCAATCTCGGCGTGTCGGCGGCGCGCAATGCCGGGCTCCTGGTCGCGCGCCATCCCTGGATCGCCTATGTCGATTCCGACAACACCATCCGCCCGCATTTCCTCGACACCTTCGCCCGGCGCATCGTGGGGCGGGATGGAGCCATGACCTTCTATGGCCGCTTCCAGCGAAAGGACGAGGGCAGCGTCATCGGCGGCCCCTTCGATCTGGCGGCGCTGCGGCAGGGCAACTCCATCGACCTCGGCGTCTTCGTCCACCACATCGCCTGCTTCCATGAACTGGGCGGCTTCGACCTCGGCCTGCGCCGGCTGGTCGACTGGGACCTGATCCTGAAATATGTCCACCGCCACGCCCCGGTCTATATCAGCGAGGCGCTGCTGGATTATCGCGACCGCGATGACGCCCGAGACGGCTCGGAACTGGACCGCATCTCCGACAGGGAGCCGTTCTCGCTGCCGATGGCGCGCATCCTGCGGCGCTATGAGGCGCGCGCCACCGTGACGACGGCCATCGTCTGCTACAATCAGAAGGACTTTATCGCGCAGGCGATCGAGAGCGCGCTGGCGCAGACCGGCGATTTCTTCCACGACATCGTCGTCGTCGATGACGGCTCGACCGACGGCACCACCGAGATCGCCCGCGCCTATTGCGCCCGGCATCCCATGACGATGCGGATGCTCGGCGATGGCATTAATCGCGGTATATCGGGGAACTTCCGGCGCGCTTTCGCGGCGGCGGGCGGCGAATATCTGGCCGTTCTGGAAGGCGACGATTACTGGAGCGACCCCACCAAGCTCGCCCGCCAGATCGCCTTCCTTCGCGCGAATGCGGATTGCTCCATGGTGTTCTCGAAGATCGAGATCGAGACCCCCGGCACATCAGGGCGCGCGACGCTGCCGCGCCAGGACAAGCTGCGCAAGACCAAGCTGGACGGCGCCGATTTCCTTGCCGAGCCGAGCCTCAACCTGATCGCCAATTTCTCCTGCTGCCTTTTTCGCAGCGATGCGATGAAAACGCTGCCCGACAGGCTGTTCCGGCACCGGCTGAGCGAGATCGCGCTGGCCTTCCATCTCGAAAGGCATGGGCGGATCGGCTACCTCAACCGCCCAATGAGCGTCTACCGCCAGCATCCTCAGGGCGTGTGGACCGGCGCCAGCCCGGAGGAGCAGCGCGCCAGCGGGCGGCTGGTGCGCGAGGCGGCCAAGGCGGTGGCGCGCGACGCCTACAAGCCCGCCCTCCAGGCCATCATCGACACCCGCTACGCCCCGCCGCCCGGCTGAGCGCGGGGAAGGCGCCTCAGATGTCCAGCAACTCCTCGCTGGCGAAGGCGGCGCGCTCGGAGATGAAGGCGAAGCGGCTTTCCGGCTTGTTGCCCATCAGCCGCTCGACGATGTCGGCGGTCATGGCGCGCTCGGCTTCCTCGATGGTGACGCGCAGCAGGGTGCGGGTCTTGCGGCTCATGGTGGTTTCCTTGAGCTGCGCCGGCATCATCTCGCCGAGGCCCTTGAAGCGTCCGATATCGACCTTGCCGCGCGGGGAAAATTCCTTCTTGAGAAGCTGGTCGCGATGCGCCTCGTCGCGCGCATACAGCGTCTTGGCGCCTTGGCTGAGGCGGTAGAGCGGGGGCACGGCCAGAAAGAGGTGGCCGTTCTCGATCAGCTGCGGCATCTGCCGGTAGAAGAAGGTGACGAGCAGCGAGGCGATATGGGCGCCGTCGACATCGGCATCGGTCATGATGATGACCCGCTCATAGCGCAGGTCCTCGTCCCGATAATGCGTCCCTGTTCCAGCGCCGAGCGCCTGCACGAGGTCGCCGAGCTGCTGGTTGGCCGCCAGCTTGTCGCGGCCGGCGCTGGCGACGTTGAGGATTTTTCCGCGCAGCGGCAGCACGGCCTGGGTCTGGCGCTCGCGCGCCTGCTTGGCCGAGCCGCCGGCCGAATCGCCCTCGACGATGAAGAGTTCGGAACCCGCCGCCGAATTGTTCGAGCAGTCCGCCAGTTTGCCCGGCAGGCGCAGCTTGCGCACGGCGGTCTTGCGCGAGATTTCCTTTTCCTGCCGCCGGCGCAGTCTCTCTTCGGCGCGCTCCACCACCCAGTCGAGCAGGCGGTTGGCCTGTGTCGGGTTGCCGCCGAGCCAGTGGTCGAACGGGTCGCGCAGAGCCGCCTCGACAATGCGGGTGGCCTCGGCGGTGGCGAGCTTTTCCTTGGTCTGGCCCTGGAATTCCGGCTCGCGCACGAAGACCGACAGCATGGCGACGCAGCCGGCCATCACATCGTCGGCGGTGACGATGGCAGCGCGCTTGGCGCCGCCGGTGCGCTCCGCATGGTCGCGCAGGCCCTTGAGCAGCACGGCGCGCAGGCCTGTCTCGTGGGTGCCGCCCTCGGCGGTGGGGATGGTGTTGCAATAGGAGGAGATGGCGCCATCCGCATCGCCCAGCCACGCCACCGCCCATTCCGCCGAGCCATGCCCGCCCGGCCGCGTCGTCTTGCCGGAGAAGATGTCGGGATGGACGCGGGTGCTGCCCTCGATGTCGGCGGCGAGATAGTCGCGCAGGCCGCCGGGAAAGCGGAACACGGCCTTTTCCGGCACATCGGTGCCTGCCACCAGCGCGGGATCGCAGCTCCAGCGGATTTCGACGCCGCCGAACAGATAGGCCTTGGAGCGGGCCATCTTGAACACGCGGGCCGGCTTGAAGCGGGCGGCCTCACCGAAGATCTGCGGGTCGGGGTGGAAGCTCACCCGCGTGCCGCGGCGGTTGAGGGTGCGCCCGACCTCCTGGATCTTGCCCTGCGGCACGCCGCGCGAATAGGTCTGGCGGTACAGCGTCTGGCCGCGCGCCACCTCGATCTCAAGCACGTCGGACAGGGCATTGACCACCGAGACGCCGACGCCGTGCAGGCCACCTGAGGTCTCGTAGACCTTCGAATCGAACTTGCCGCCGGCATGCAGCGTGGTGAGGATGACCTCCAGCGCCGACTTGCCGGGATATTTCGGGTGTTCCTCGATCGGGATGCCACGCCCGTTATCAGTGACGGTGAGGAATCCGTCCGTGCTCAGTTCCACCTCGATGAAGCTGGCGTGGCCGGCCACCGCCTCGTCCATCGAATTGTCGATCACCTCGGCGAAGAGGTGGTGCAGCGCCTTCTCGTCGGTGCCGCCAATATACATGCCCGGTCGGCGCCGCACCGGCTCCAGACCCTCCAGAACCTCGATGTCGGCGGCGGTGTAGCCGGCCTCGCCGGGGGTGCCCTCGCGCAGCGCAGCGGGGCGCGCGGCGGCACGCGGACGCGGGGCGGGAACGGCGGCGAAGAGGTCGTCGGAATTCGACATGGGTGCGGGCGGGCTCGTCTCGTGCGGGGGCGATTCGGTTTCCATAGCACTATGACAGGGCCGGCGCGAAAGCGGAACGCTCCGTGAACATGGGGGCTATGCGAGGCGGCGCGTCAGCGCTTCAGCCGTTTCCGGTTGGCGCGCACCTTGCGGCCGTAGAGGGCGACGATTTCCGGGCCGACCGCGTCGAGCCGGCCGGCGGCCGCCGCCTTCATCAGCCGGGCATTGACCTCGCCCAGCGCCAGCGTCTTCTCCGTCACCATGCGGATGGCCTCCACACCGGCGGCCGCGTCGCCGCGTGCGAGCCGGCTCATGCGCTCCGCGATCACGATCTGCATGTCCATGCCAAGGCGCGTGAGCTGCAGGCCGGTCTCGAACCAGGAGAGGGGGTCGGTCATTGCGAAGGCTCCGGCGGGTGAGAGGCGGGAGGAGAAGCCCGGACCGGACGGTTCAGTTCCGGCCGCCGACGCGCAGCCGCCATGCGCCGGATGAGGCCCTCTTGTCTTTCGTCGGACATGCGAAAGGTGTAATGGCGCAAATCCATGCGCGCCCCGGCCTGTGAAAAGGCCGCGCGCCAGTACGAAGGGTCGCCACCATGACGGACAGCAAGGCGCGGATCGCCATCCTCGGGGCCTCGGGCTACACCGGCTCGGAACTGCTGCGCCTGCTGCTGCGCCATCCCCGCGTCGAGATCGTCGCGCTGACCGCCGACCGCAAGGCGGGGCAGGCGGTGGCGGACGTGTTTCCGCAGTTCGCCCCGTTCAGCCTGCCCAAGCTCATTACCATCGAGCAGGTGGCGTGGAAGGATGTGGACCTCGTCTTCTGCGCGCTGCCGCACGGCACGACCCAGCTCGTGATCAAGAACGTGTTCGAGACCGCGCCGCATGTGAAGGTGGTCGACCTCTCCGCCGATTTCCGGCTGCGCGACGATGGCGCCTATGAGCGCTGGTATGGCCACCCGCACCAGGCGCTGGAACTGCAGCAGGAAGCCGTCTACGGCGTGGTCGAGCTGTACCGCGACGACATCCGCAAGGCGCGGCTCGTCGCCAACCCCGGCTGCTACACCACCACCGCCATCCTGCCGGTGGTGCCGCTGATCGAGGCCGGCGCCATCGAGCCCGAGCACATCGTCATCGACGCCAAGAGCGGCGTCACCGGCGCGGGGCGCTCGGCGAAGGAGAACCTGCTCTTCACCGAGGTGACGGAGGGCATGCACGCCTATGGCGTCGGCGGCCATCGCCACATGGCCGAGCTCGACCAGGAATTCTCCAAGGCCGCCGGGCGCACGCTCTCGCCCAGCTTCACCCCGCATCTCGTGCCGATGACGCGCGGCATCTACGCCACCATCTACCTCAAGACCGGCGCCGGCGTCGGGGCGGAGGGCGTGCACCGGGTGCTGGCGGACTTCTACAAGAGCGAGCCCTTCGTGCATGTGATGCCGCTGGGCCAGGTGCCGCAGTCGCGCTTCGTGAAGGGCTCGAACATGGCCTTCATCGGCGTGGTCAAGGACCGCGCACCGGACCGGGTGATCGTGATCTCGACCACCGACAACCTTATGAAGGGCGCCTCCGGCCAGGCGGTGCAGAACATGAACCTCGTGCTCGGCTATCCCGAGACGATGGGGCTGGAGCAGATCGCGCTGTTTCCGTGAGGCGGGCATTCTGCGCGAAGCGTCATCCCCGGGCTAGATCCGGGGATGACGGCCGTTCGCGCTACGACCGCACCTTCACATAGCTACCCGGCGCGTCCTCGATTGCCTTGTACGCGCCCTCGCCGGGGACGCGTTTGCTCGCTGCCACGCGCTTCCCGTCCTGCGCCTCTAGCCAGCCGAGCCAGTCCGGCCACCAGGAGCCGGGGTGCATGTCGGCGGCGGCGATCCAGTCCTCCAGCTTCCCCTGCGCCGCGCCGCCGGTCCAATATTGGTACTTGCCCCGCGCGGGCGGATTGATGACGCCGGCGATATGGCCGGAGCCGGCCAGCACGAAGCGGCCGGGATTGCCGAATTTCTGCAGGCCGAGAAATACCGATGCCGCCGGGGCGATGTGGTCCTCGCGCGTGGCCACGCTGTACATCGGCAGGTCGATGGCCGCGAGGTCGAGTGTCTTGCCGGCGAGGAGCAGGCGGCCCTGCGCCAGCTTGTTGTCGAGGTAGCAATTGCGCAGATAGAAGGAGTGGTTGGCCGCCGGCAGCCGGGTCGAATCCGAGTTCCAGTACAGGATGTCGAACGGGAAGGGCGCCTGACCCTTCAGATAGTTGTTCACGACATAGGGCCAGATCAGGTCGTTGGCGCGCAGCATGTTGAAGGCGTTCGCCATCTTGCGGCCCTCCATCACGCCGGTCTCCAGCATCTTGCGCTCAAGGCTGGCGATCTGCTCCTCGTCGATGAACACCTTGAGGTCGCCGGCAAAGGTGAAATCGACCTGCGTGGTGAGGAAGGTGGCGCTGGCGAGGCCGGGCTTTTTCCCGGTCGCCGCCAGCCAGGCCAGCGTCATCGCCAGCATGGTGCCGCCGACGCAGTAGCCCACGGCGTGAAAATCCTTCGTGCCCGCCGCCTTCTTCGCGACGTCGAAAGCGGTGAGCACGCCGTCCTTCATGTAGTCTTCAAAACCCTTGGCGGCGAGTTCCGGGCCGGGGTTCACCCACGACACCATGAACACGGTGAGCCCGTGCTCCACCGCCCAGCGCACAAAGGATTTTTCCGGAGTCAGGTCGAGCACGTAGAATTTGTTGATCCAGGGCGGGATGATGACGATCGGCGTCGCCAGCACGTTTTCGGTCTGCGGCGCGTACTGGATGAGCTGCATCAGCTCGTTCTGGAATATCACCTTGCCCGGCGTGACCGCGAGGTTTTCGCCGACGCGGAACTTGGAATCGTCGGTCTGGCGGATCTTCAGATCGCCGCCGCCCGCCTCGATGTCCTCGGCCAGCATCTTCATGCCGCGCACCAGGTTCTCGCCATTGGAGGTCAGCGTGGTGCGCAGCAGTTCGGGATTGGTCAGCACGAAATTGGAGGGCGACACCGCGCCGGCGATCTGGCGCACGTAGAAGTCCGCCTTGTGCTTGGTGCGGGCGTCGATCTGCGCTTCCTCGACCATGTCCGCCGCCCAGTTGGCGGTGAGCAGATAGGCCTGCTTGATGGCGTCGAAGAAGGGGTTGGACTTCCATTCCGGGTCGGAAAAGCGGGCGTCGCGCGTGGCGGGCTCCACCACCGGGGGGGTCTTCTCGCCGCCCAGATTCTTCAGCGCCGAGGTCCACAAATCGAGATAGCCGCCAATGAGGCGCGACTGCGCTTCCACGGTGCGCTGGGGGTCGGAGAGCCAGTACTCGGCGACATTGCCGATCGTCTTGGCGACATCGGCGAGGTCCTCGGCCACCTCGTCCTTGATGCGACCGTCCTCGCGCGGACGCAGATAGGCGGCCATGGCCCGCCCGCCTTCCTCCATCATCCGCGCCAGATTGGCGGCGAAGATTTCAAGGTCGATGGGGCTTGTCCGTGCGGCATCAGGCGCCTCGGCGGCGGGGGGAGCGGTGGGCGCCTCTTTCGCCGGGGCGGGCGGGGCCTGAAGGATGGCTTCGGGCGTCGGCTTTCTGGGCGCGGCGGGCCGCTTCGGCGCCGTGGGCTTGGTCGCCCGCTGGCGCGCGGCTTTGGCTGCCGGCGCCGGCGATTCGGCCGCGACCCTGCTCGCGGTTGCCTTCTTTGCCGCCACCTTGCGTGCCGGCGGTACGGCAGCGGGAACCGAAGCCGCAGGCACGGGGGCCGCGACCTGTTCCGGCGCGCGTTTCCGCACGGCCTTCTTCGCCGCCGGGGCCGGCGACTCGCTGCGTTCGGTTCGCGCCGTGCTCGTTCCCGGCGCGGACGTCGCCGGGGTGGACGTCGCCGGGGTGGACGGTGTCTTGGTACTGCGTCGGTTGCTCACCGCTTGTCCCCGCGGGTTGGTGCGTTCATAGGTGGCCATGATAGACGCGCTATCGGGTGCTAGCGAGTGCGTAACGGGCCGTACACGCGCATGCTGACGCAGAGGCAGGCCGGCGCAGGACAGGGAGACCATGTTGGCTCACGGGCAAGGCAGGCAGGGCGGCGGTTCGGTCGCGCGGATGCACCTTCTCGCCGGCTGCGGCCTTGTGGCGCTGCTGCTGGCCGGCTGCGCCTCGGGGGAGGGGCCCATGGGCGGAATCTCCGAGGAGGCGCTGGCGCCGGCGGCGGGAAGCGCCGAATCAGCGGGCGTTCCGGTGGCGGCGTCCTCTCCCGGTGCCGGAGAGACGGCTCGCAGCGTCGCCGGCCAGGCCCGCGCCGCGCCGGTTCTTACAGGACGGGTGAAACCGCCGGAGCCGGCCTATCCCACCTTCGGTGCCCCGGCGCAGGTCGGCGACCGTCCGGTGCTGACCCAGCAGCAGCGGGACGCCATGCAGAAAAACCTGGAAGGCCTCGCCGGCCAGCGCGAGAAGGAGATGCTGCGCCAGATCGAGGCCGACCAATAGCCGGCCCTGGTTTCGCCGGCGCGATTACCATTCTTCTGCCCCTTTGGGCTGACATCGGTCGCTGTGCGGGCGCACGAACGGTGATATGAAGCGCGCGTGACGCCGTCGCCGGGGAAACGGGGCGGCCTGGAGCTTGGAACCCATGACTGATTTTCATCGTATCCGCCGGCTGCCGCCTTATGTGTTCGAGCAGGTCAACCGTGTGAAGGCTACCGCCCGCAATGGCGGCGCCGACATTGTCGACCTCGGCATGGGCAACCCGGATCTCGATGCCCCGGACCATGTGGTTGAAAAGCTCAAGGAAACCATCGGCCGTCCGCGCACCGATCGCTATTCCGCCTCCAAGGGCATTCCCGGCCTGCGCCGCGCGCAGGCGGCCTATTATGAGCGCCGGTTCGGGGTGAAGCTGAACCCCGACACCCAGGTGGTGGCGACGATCGGCTCCAAGGAAGGCTTCGCCAATATGGCGCAGGCGATCACCGCCCCGGGCGACGTGATCCTGGTGCCGAACCCGAGCTACCCCATTCACGCCTTCGGCTTCCTGATGGCCGGCGCGGCGATCCGCTCGGTGCCCTGCGAGCCGGGGCCGGAATTCTTCCACGCGCTGGAGCGCGCGGTGGCGCACTCGATTCCCTCGCCGCTGGCGCTGGTGCTTTGCTACCCGTCCAACCCGACGGCGCAGGTCGCCGATCTCGATTTCTACCGCGACGTCGTCGCCTTCGCGAAGAAGCACGATCTCATCCTGCTGTCCGACCTCGCCTATTCGGAGGTGTATTTCGACGACAACCCGCCGCCTTCCGTGCTGCAGGTGCCGGGCGCGATGGACGTGACGGTGGAGTTCACCTCCATGTCCAAGACCTTCTCCATGGCCGGCTGGCGCATGGGCTTCGCGGTGGGCAATGACCGGCTGATCGCCGCGCTGGCGCGGGTGAAGTCCTATCTCGACTATGGCGCCTACACGCCGATCCAGGTCGCGGCCACCGCCGCGCTGAACGGCCCGCAGGACTGCATCGCCGAGATGCGCAGCGTCTACAAGAAGCGCCGCGACGCGCTGGTCGACAGTTTCGGCAAGGCCGGCTGGGAGATTCCCGTGCCCACTGCCTCCATGTTCGCCTGGGCGCCGATTCCTTCCAAGTTCCGCCATCTGGGCAGTCTCGAATTCTCCAAGCTGTTGATCGAGAAGGCGGATGTCGCCGTCGCCCCCGGCGTCGGCTTCGGCGAGCACGGCGACGATTATGTGCGCATCGCCCTTGTGGAGAACGAGCAGCGCATCCGCCAGGCGGCGCGCAACATCCGCCGCTTCCTTGAAACCGGCGCGGAAACATTGCACAACGTCGTCCCTCTCGCCGCGGCGCGCTAAGGCCCGGTCCCTTCGGGCGGCGCCGCATTCGGAACGTTTGTTGAGTTCGGACATATAATGGCGCCGCCGCTGAAAATTGGCATCGCCGGCCTCGGTACGGTCGGCGCGGGTGTGGTGCGTATGCTGGCCCGGCGGGCGGAGGCGATTGCCGCGCGCGTCGGCCGTCCGGTCGAGGTGGTGGCCGTCAGCGCCCGCGACCGTGCCCGCCCCCGCGACTGCGATCTCGAAGGCATGCGCTGGTACGACGACGCGGTGGAACTGGCCCGCGACCCCGACATCGACGTCTTCGTCGAACTGATCGGCGGCCCGGACGGCATCGCCAAGGCCGCCGTCGAGGCGGCCATCGCGGCCGGCCATTCCGTCGCGACCGCCAACAAGGCGCTGCTCGCCCATCACGGCGTCGAACTGGCCGCCGCCGCCGAGGCGAAGGGCGTTTCCATCCATTTCGAGGCGGCAGTGGCCGGTGGCATTCCCGTCATCAAGACGCTGCGCGAGGCCCTGCTCGGCAACGAGATCACCCGCGTTTCCGGCATTCTGAACGGCACCTGCAACTACATCCTCACACGGATGCAGGAGGAGGGACTGTCCTTCGACACCTGCCTCGATCAGGCGCAGAAGCTCGGCTATGCCGAGGCCGACCCCACCTTCGACGTCGACGGCTTCGACACCGCCCACAAGCTGGCCCTGCTCGCCGCACTGGCCTTCGGCGTGAAGCCGGACCCGGAGGCGATCCATATCGAGGGCATCCGCTCGATCACGCTGGCCGACATCGAGGCGGCGGACGAACTTGGCTACCGGATCAAGCTGCTCGGCGTCGCCGCCCGGACGGGTGACCAAGTCGAGCTTCGGGTCCACCCCACCATGGTGCCTAAACATTGGCCAATCGCGCAGGTCTCCGGCGTCACCAATGCGGTGGCGATCGACGGTGACGCGGTGGCGCTGACCCTTGTCGGCCCCGGCGCCGGCGGCGATGCCACCGCTTCGGCGGTGGTGGCGGACCTGTGCGATGCTGCGGCCGGAACGGGTGGCGCGCCTTTCGGCTGGAAGGCTTCGAGCCTGCAGCCGGCGGAGAAGGCGGCGATCCGCCGTCACGAAGGTGGCTACTACATCCGCCTCGCTGCGGTCGACCGGCCCGGAACGGCGGCAGCCATTGCCCGCCATATGGCCGAGCAGAACATCTCGCTCGAGTCCATAATGCAGCACCGTCGCGGCCGGCCTCATGGCGGCGAGCGCGCGGAGAGCGCGGAGGACCCGGCACCCGTGGTGCTGATCACCTACGCCACCAATGAGCACGCGGTGCGTCGGGCGATCGAGGCCATCGAGATCGATGGCGTCATCGCCTCGCCGCCGCAGGTGATACGTATCGAAAAGGACTGAGGGGCGGGGACGATGGCGGAGATTACGGTCAAGGCGGACCAGGCGCTGGAGCGCATCCTGACGCTCGAACTGGTGCGCGTCACCGAGCGCGCGGCAGTGGCGTCGGCCAGCCTGCGCGGGCGCGGCGACGAGAAGGCGGCGGACAAGGCGGCGGTGGACGCCATGCGTCGCGAGCTGAATCGCCTGCCCATCGCCGGCCGCATCGTCATCGGCGAGGGCGAGCGCGACGAGGCCCCGATGCTGTTCATCGGCGAGGAGGTCGGCACCGGCAAGGGGCCGGCGGTCGACATCGCTGTCGATCCGCTGGAAGGCACCACGCTCTGCGCCAAGGACATGCCGGGCTCCATCGCCGTGATGGCGATGGCCGAGGGCGGCACCATGCTCTACGCGCCCGACGTCTACATGGACAAGATCGCCATCGGCCCGGGCTATCCCAAGGGCACGATCAACATCGACGCCACCCCCGAAGAGAACATCCGTTCACTGGCCAAGGCCAAGGGCGTGAAGCCTTCCGAGCTTACGGCGCTGATCCTCGACCGTCCGCGCCACGCCGCGATCATCGAGGCGGTACGCCGCACCGGCGCGGCCGTGCAACTCATCGCCGATGGCGACGTCGCCGGCGTGATCCACACCACCGACCCTGACGAGACCGGCATCGACATCTATCTCGGCACGGGCGGCGCGCCCGAGGGCGTGCTGGCGGCGGCGGCGCTGCGCTGCATCGGCGGCGAAATGTACGCCCGGCTCATCCTCGACAGCGAGGCCAAGCGCGAGCGCGCCAAGCAGATGGGCGTCGCGGACCCGAAGAAAATCTACACCATCACCGACATGGTCCGCGGCGACTGCCTCATCGCGGCGACCGGCGTCACGACGGGCAATCTGCTCAAGGGCGTGAAATATGAGCGCGGCGTGGTGAAGACCCACACCGTCGTCATGCGCTCGGCCACCGGCACGGTGCGCTGGATCGAGGCCGAGCACCGCGACCTCTCAAAATTCCATCTCGGCTGACGCTCTCCGCGTCATCCCGGCTCGGCCTTCGGTCGTCCGGAATGACGCGAGTGGACAGGCGGGGCGCAGGAGCGCCCCGTTTTCGTTTCGCCCCCCGGAAATGGCATTGGGGCGTGCTGGCGTCATCGCGCGCTTTGGTCGTGGCCCGGTGTGCTGTATACCAGAGGCGTGCCGAGGCCAGACCCATCAGGGCGCCCGGGACCCGAACGCCAAGCCAATTGCCAAGGGAACGACCCATCATGACCGCTCCTCATTCGCTGCTTCCGCCCCTGCTGTCCCAGATCGACGCGCTGATCGGCGCCGAGAAGTACCTGGAGGTCGCGCAGGCCTATACGGCCTTCGTCAAGGAGCACCCGACCACCAATTACCTCGCCTCCGAGCCGGTCCCGTTCAAGCTGAACAGCGCCTTCGCGAAGAAGTACGGCTCGTCCGCCACCAACACCTTCACCCTGCGCAACACCACCTGGGCGTCGGATGTGAAGGCGGCGCTGAAGGCTGGCCCGAGCGAGTTCGCGGCGCTGATCGCCAAATACGAGTCGGAAATCGCCGCCACCGCCAAGAAAGCGGCCTGATCGGTCCTGATCTATCTGCTTTCGGAAAGGCCGGCCTCGCGCCGGCCTTTTTTGTGTCCGGCCCAGCGCCGTGCCGCCGGAGCGCCGAGCCGGGACCCAGCGCACAGACCCGAAGGCGGTTCACGGGAGGATCAGGCCCGCTGCGCCACATCCTTCAGGAAGTAGTCCACGCCGAGCTGCACCATGTCCGGCTGCGAGGCGTGCGGGCCGGGGTGCTCGACATAGGTCAGCTCATAGCCGGCCGGGCGCAGCTTGGCGGCATGGGAGCGGCCGGCGGTGTGTATGGGCGTCTGGGTGTCGTTCTGGCCGTGGGCGATGAACACCTTCGGCGCCCCCTCCTGCGCCAGCACGGTCATGAAGCCGGCCGAGAAGGCGAGGATATGGGTAACGATCTGCCCGTTGCTCAGCCCGGTGGAGAGCGAATAGCTGCCGCCATCGGAATGGCCGGCAAAGGCGAAATGGGCGGGGTCGAGCGCGAAGCGTGCGGCGACCTCGGCGAGGGCGAGGTCGAGCCGCTCCAGGTCCGGCCCGTTGCCGCCGATGACGATATCCCAGGTCGGCAGCAGCGATTGTGGCACCAGCAGCAGGAAGCCGCGCGTCTCGGCGTGGCGCCGCAGCATCGGCAGGATCTTCTCGGCACTGCCGCCGCCGCCATGGAACAGCGTCACCAGCGGGGTAGGGCGGGCAGGGTCGATACCCTCCGGCACGACCAGCACCGCGTCGCGGGTTTCGAACAGGCCGAGATCGTGGCGGCCGGGCGCGAGCGCGGGCTTGGTCGGCGTGGCATGGCGGAAGGCGAGGCGACCGAGGAGCGACAGGTTCAGCATGGCGCGCACCATAATGTTCCCGCCCGCGTGCGCAACCCGGCCGGTTGCCGCGCCGGGCTGCGCCGCCGGGCTGCCCACCGGCTGGCCCCGCCATGAGGGTCGCGCAGGGCAGGCATGGTAGGGCGGGTCTTTGCAGATGCCGGGCGGTGGACTATCAGCCCAACGGCCGACACGCGACTCGCCGCGTGCGGTATGAGGCTCGCCTTCGAGCCGTCTTGTCGCCTCCTGCCGCCGGTTCTCGATGCCGCTCAAGCACAAGCTGCTCGCCCTCGCTGTCATCGGCGTGTGGGCGCTGAACATGATTGCCGTGAAGCTCGGCATCGCGGAAATCCCGCCCATGATGATGAGCGCGCTGCGCTTCGCACTGGTGGCGGCGCTGCTGTGCCCGGTGCTGCGCATCACGCGCGACCAGTTCTTCGGCGTGCTGCTGGTGTCCTTCACCTTCGGCACGCTGCATTTCGGCCTGCTCTTCGCGGCGCTGGCCGATTCCGAGGCGGGCACCAGCGCGGTGATCATCCAGCTCGGCGCGCCCATCGCTACACTGCTCGCCTGCATGGTGCTGAAGGAGCCGCTGGGCAAACTCCGGCTGGCCGGTCTTCTGGTCTCGGTGGCCGGCATCGGCTTGATCGCCGCCGGGCCCACTCTGCCGCCGCCGCTCTCGCTGGTGCTGCTGCTGGCAAGCGCCACCGGCTGGGCGGTGACGAACCTCATCGTCAAGGAACTCAAGGGCGTGCGGCCGATGACCATGATGGGCTGGTCGTCGCTGCTGGCGATCCCGCAACTGCTGGCGATGTCCTGGGTCTTCGAATCGGACCGCTGGTGGATGGTGACGACAGCGGGCTGGCATGGCTGGTTCTGCGTGGTCTACAGCGCCATCGGCTCGTCGATCATCGGCTATGGCATCTGGTACTGGCTGCTGCAGCGCCACTCGATCAACGCGGTCGTGCCCTATTCGATGCTCAACCCGCTGCTCACCGTCGTGTTCGGCATCGTGCTGATCGGCGACGATCCCTCGCCGCTGAAGATCGCGGGAGCGCTGGTGATGGTGGCGGGCGTCGCCCTCATCCTGCGCCGGCCGCGAAACCTGCCCGACCCGACCTTGCCCGACACGGCGTGACCGCGAAGGCCGGAGCGTCGCCGCCCCGGCCCCGGTGGACGCCCTGGATGCGGCTCACTTCGCCTTCAGGAACTCCCCGACTTCCAGCAGGATCAGCTCGTTGTCGTCCGCCTTGGCGGGATCGCGCGAGGAGGAGAAGGGCAGGTTGTTGTCGTTGCCGACCACGATATGGGTGGCGTCGACCACGTCGACATTCTCGATGGTGAAGAAGGGGAAGGTGAGCACGCCGTCATTCAGCGGCTTGCGGGCGACCTTGTTCGGATCGGCGATCTTCATCAGGTCGATATGGCCGATCTTGCGCACCGGCTGGCCGACATTGGCGTCGCTCAGCTCGATCTTGGTGACGCGCTTGAATTTGGCGAGGTCGTGGAAGCAGTCCGGCCCCTTGGTCCCGGTGGCGCAGGCCTTGTCGGGCGTGCCTTCGCCATTGTCGCGCTCGATGATGAGCCCGGTGGTGGCGTCGATCATGTTGAAGTCGCCGATGGCGTTGCCGTTCTGCTCCAGCACGTACTGCCACATGCGCCCCGTCCACTTCTCGGCGGCGACGTCGAATTCGAGGATCGGCAGAAACTCCTTGCCGTCCGCCGTCTTCTGCCAGTCCTTCGTGGAAGCGTCCCATAGCGGGCCCTCCAGCAGGGCGTAGAGATATTTGCTGTCCTTCGAGGCGGCCATGCCCTCATAGCCCTTGGAGCGGCGGGCATTGAAGGTCGCGGGCGCGTTCGGCGCGGCGGGGGAGGCGACAGCGTAATGGTCGGGCGAGCGCACCGGCGTCTCGCCGGCCACCGTCTCGAACAGGCCAAGCACCTTGCCGGTCTTGTCGGCCTTGATGAGGTAGGGGCCGAACTCCTCGCCGATCCAGAAATGGTCGCCGATGATCTGGAAGCTCTCAAGGTCGAGATCGGCGCCGGTGAGATAGCGTTTTTCGGTGCCCTCATGGACGATGCGGAACGGCACCTTCCTGTCGGGGTCGGTGAGGAACACCGTCTCGATAGGCTGGAACGCGCCGGTTGCCCAGTCCACCGTGTAGTGACGCAGGAAAAGCGCGGCGTCCGGGCTGTTGGCCTTCGAGCCGAAGCCGTTGTCGGTGATGACCCAGAAGCTGCCATCGGGCATCACCTTGATGCCGGAATGCCCCTGCACCGGCTGGCCCTGGAACGGCAGCTTCACCCCGGTGGGGCGGCCGGCGGACTTGCCTTCCACGGTACCGAGAGCGTCGACGCGGGTGCCTGACGTGAACTTGCCGGAGACCTTGAGGTCCGCCGGCGCGTCGTCCGGCATTGCGAGGAAGGTCTGCGCCGGCAGCACGGCATGGCCGGCGAGGGTGGCCGGGTAGGCCTCGTCGGCACGCAGGCCGGTGGTGGCGAGAGCAAGCACCGCGAGGGCGGCGCCGGCGAGCAACGGGAGGCGGTTCATTTAGGGGGGCTCCTTGTCAGCCTTCGGCGTGAGGCGGGAACCCGCCTTCTGCCCGCCACCCATGTCCTGCGCGTTACGATGGCGTGACGAGGCGATGACGCACGGTCCGCCCCGTCTGCGTGTGGGCGGCCTCTCGACGCGGCGCGCCTTATAGGGCTTATCCTGCCGGACATGAGTCTCAACCTTCCCACCGCCGCTCCCGCTCCCCGCGCCTTCCTCGGCGTGTCCCGCTCGGCCACCGGCCGCTTCTGGCGCGAGCGGCTGGATGCGCGCGGCGCGCAGACCACGCTTGCCATCGTGCAGCGCCACGGCGTGCCGGAAATCCTCGCCCGCGTGCTGGCCGGGCGCGGCGTGGCGATTGACGAGGTCGAGGCGTGGCTTGACCCGACGGTGAAGCGGCTGCTTCCCGACCCCGACACGCTCACCGACATGCAGGCCTGCGTCGCCCGGCTGGCCGACGCGGTGACGCGCGGCGAGAAGGTGGCGGTGTTCGGCGACTATGATGTCGACGGCGCCACTGCCACCGCCTTGATGGTGGACGTGCTGCGGGCCGGCGGGCTCGACCCGGATTTTCACATTCCCGATCGCATCTTCGAGGGCTACGGGCCGAACATTCCCGCTATCGAGGCGCTGGCGGAGCGCGGGGCGACGCTGCTCGTCACCGTCGACTGCGGCACGATGAGCTTCGAGCCCTTTGCGCGCGCCCGCGAGCTGGGGCTCGATGTCGTGGTCATCGACCATCACCAGGCGGGCGAGGCGCTGCCCGAGGTGAGCGCGCTGGTGAACCCCAACCGTGCCGACGACCTCTCCGGCCTCGGCCATCTCTGCGCGGTGGGGCTCGTCTTCGTGGTTGCCGTCGGCCTGCTGCGCGAATTGCGCCAGCGGGGCTGGTGGACGGCCGAGCGGCCGGCGCCCGACCTGCTCGCCAGCCTCGATCTCGTCGCGCTCGGCACGGTGGCGGATGTGGTGCCGCTGCTGGGTCTCAACCGCGCCTATGTCACCAAGGGGCTCATCCAGCTGCGCAAGCGCGAGCGGCCGGGGCTCACCGCGCTGATGGACGCGGCCCGGCTCACCGGCCCGCCCAAGGCTTGGCATCTCGGCTTCCTGCTCGGCCCGCGCATCAATGCCGGCGGGCGCATCGGCGACGCCACACTCGGGACACGGCTGCTGCTCACCCGCGACCCGATCGAAGCGCAGATGATCGCCGCCGAGCTCGACCGGCTGAACAGCGAGCGCCAGCAGGTGGAGCGCGCCATCGTCGCGGAGGCCGAAGCGGAGGCCGAGGCGGCGCTCGGGCTGGCCGGGGTCGGCGCGGTGGTGCTCTCCAGCGGGCAGGGCTGGCACCCCGGCGTGGTCGGGCTGGTGGCGGCGCGGCTGAAGGAAAAATTCGGCCGCCCGGCCTTCGCCATCGCCTTCACCGGCGAGACCGGCGCCGGCTCGGCCCGCTCCATCCCCGGCGTCGATGTCGGGCGGGCGGTGCGCGGGGCGGTGGAGGCCGGCATTCTGGTGAAGGGCGGCGGCCACGCCATGGCGGCCGGCCTTACCATCGCCCGCCCCCGGCTCGGCGACCTGCGCGCCTATCTCGAAGAGGCGCTGTCGGCGACGGTGGAGGATGCACGGGCGGTGGACGAGACAATGATCGACGGGGCGCTTTCCGCCGCCGGGGCGACGCCCGAGCTGGTCGAGCTGGTCGAGCGGGCCGGGCCGTTCGGGGCCGGCAACCCGCAGCCGGTCTTCGCCTTTCCCGCCCATCGCGTGGTCTATGCCGAGCCGGGCAGCGCCGGACAGATACGGGTGCGCCTGCGCAGCACCGACGGAGCGACGATTTCCGGCGTCGTGTTCCGCGCCATCGACACCCCGCTCGGCTCGGCGCTGCTGGACGCGCGCGGCCAGTTGCTGCATGTCGCCGGCACGCTGGATCTCGACAGCTGGCAGGGCCGCACACAGGTGAGCCTGCGCATCACCGACGCCTGCCCGCCGGAAATAGGCTGACGGATCATGGGGATGGGAGATTTTTCGGAATCAGGCGGTGAATGGTTTTTGGGCTGGGCATCCTCCGCCGGCCTGAACTGGACCGAGGCTCCGCGCAAGGGATGCGCGCTCCCGGAATCGGGTTTTCAGCCGATGACCGCAAGCCTGCGCAATGACTCGCGAAATCCGCTCTTCGTCGCCCTGAATCGGAAGTTGAGCCGGTGACGCCAGAAGCCGGCAACGACTCACGAAATTCCGATGCCGGGTCGCTTCATGTCGCCATCGTCGGCGCTGGCCCGGCCGGGCTGATGGCGGCGGAGGTGCTGGCGCGGGCCGGTTGCGCCGTGAGCGTGTATGACCGCATGCCGAGCCCCGCGCGAAAATTCCTGATCGCTGGACGCGGCGGGCTGAACCTCACCCATTCCGAGTCGCGCGCGCCCTTTCTCGCCCGCTACGGCGGGGCGTCGGACTGGCTGAGCCCGCTCATCGACGCCTTCCCGCCAGCCAGGCTGCGGGAATGGGCGTCAGGCCTCGGCGAGCCGACATTCGTCGGGTCCAGCGGGCGGGTGTTCCCGAAGAGCTTCAAGGCATCGCCACTGCTGCGGGCGTGGCTGGCGCGGCTCGATGCGCTGGGCGTGCGCTTGAACAGTCGCCACCGCTGGCTCGGCTGGAACCGCGACGGTGCGCTGTGCTTCGCGGCACCGGAAGGCGAGTGCGAGGTGGCGACTGAAGCGGTCCTGCTCGCGCTTGGCGGCGCCAGCTGGCCGCGCCTCGGCAGCGATGGCGGCTGGGCGGAAATTCTGCGGGAGGAGGGCGTGGAGATCGCCCCGCTGCGCCCCGCCAATAGCGGCGTGCGGATCGACTGGTCGGCACCGTTCAGCGCCCGCTTCAAGGGGGCACCGCTCAAGCGCATCGCGCTCACTCTTGGGCAGGCGCGGGTGCGCGGCGAGGCGATGGTCGACGGCGGCGGGCTGGAGGGCGGCGCGGTCTATGCGCTTTCCGGCGCCCTGCGCGAGGCCATCGCCCGCGAGGGCACGGCCACCCTCCATGTCGACCTGCGCCCGGATGTGAGCGAGGAAGCGCTGGCCATCCGGCTGGCGGCCAGCCGCAAGGGCGAGTCTATGGCCAACCGCCTGCGCAAGGCCGCCGGCCTTTCTCCCGCCGCCGCCGGCCTGCTGCGCGAGGCGGGCGCGCTGCCGGCCGAGCCCGCCGCGCTTGCGCAGCGCATCAAGGCACTGCCGCTGAAGGCGACCGGCATGGCGGGGCTGGAGCGCGCCATCTCCACCGCCGGCGGCATCACCCGCGCCATGGTCGACGAGCAACTGATGCTCACCGCGCGGCCGGGGGTTTTCGTCGCCGGCGAGATGCTGGACTGGGAGGCGCCGACCGGCGGGTATCTGCTCCAGGCCTGCTTCGCCACCGGCCATGCCGCTGCGTGCGGGGTGCTGGCGAGACTGGGCCTTGGTCTGCCCGAGCCGTGGCGCGGCAGGTGGGATGCAGGGGAAGCGGCGGCTGTCGCGCGGGAGTAGTCGCGGGACGACGGCTGAGGGAGCGCGTGCCGTCGTCCCGCGTGGTTCACGAGACCTGCCGGGAAGTGGCCTCGCGAAATCGTTGCCGGTGAGCGCAGTGGCCGCTGTATGTATTCGCGGCTCGTCTCCGGCGTTGACAGAGTGAATACGCGCGTTCGTTGTCACCTACAACGATTATCTTCCAGTATTGTTATAGTTCTAAACTATTGGCGACTGTTTTACTTGTGCGAACGCCCAAGGGTGGGGCGCTTGCGCCGGGGCGGGGGCAGGCTTACCTGCTGGCAGGGGAGCGCGCCGCGTGGGCGGGAGCGGCGCGGATATGCAGGAGGCACGATGGCACGTCTGTTCTTCCGCCGGGGCGCCAGCGCCGAGGCCGCGCCCGACGCCGCCCGCGAACTGGCTGCTAAGGCGCGGCTCATCCTCGGGGTCGACGAAGAAACCACCATCTCGATCAGCGAGATCGCCTGTGGCGACCCGGCCTGCGGCGGCGCGGAAACGGTCGTGCTGGTGATGCGGCCGGGACGGCGCACCGAGGCGGCAAAGCTGATGAAGCCGCTCTCGACCGTTACCGATGCCGAGCTGGCGGAGGCGTTGCAGCCTTTGTTTGACGTTGCGTCACCAACCATTGGCTGAAATAAAGTATTTTTACTGATCGACATGGCTTGAGCCTGAATTCCGCCGGCTTGCCTCACTGTAAAAACATTCTAATGTGTGGCCGAAGACTTGCGACTGCTTCCGGCGGTGGCGTAGGAGTCTCCCGCTATGGCGCCTCTAGGGCGCGGGAGGAGACAATCCATGCGAGCCAGATCACTGTTCGCCGCGCCGCTTGTCGCGGCCATCGCGCTGGGAGCGGCCTTTGCCGCCGGTCCCGCCGCCGCCGACACCCCGGCGCCGAAGGTGCGCGACATCGTTGCCACCTATGCCGACATCGCCGAGGCGATGTACACGGACAGCCTGACCACCGCCAAGGCGCTGCAAAGCGCGGTGAACGCCCTCATCGCCGCCCCGACCGAGGCCAATCTTGACGCGGCCAAGACCGCGTGGAAGGCCGCGCGCGTGCCCTACCAGCAGACCGAGGGTTACCGCTTCGCAAATCCCATCGTCGACGAGTGGGAAGGCCGCGTGAACGCCTGGCCGCTCGACGAGGGGCTGATCGACTATGTCGACAAGGGCTACGGCGACACCTCCGACGAGAACCCGCTCTACACCGCCAACGTGATCGCCAACACAAAGGTGCGCGTCGGCAAGAAGACCATCGACACCACCACCATCACCCCCAAGCTGCTCGACAGCCTGCAGGAGGCAGGCGGCGTCGAATCCAACGTCGCCATCGGCTATCACGCGGTGGAATTCCTGCTGTGGGGCCAGGACCTCAACGGCACCGGGCCCGGTGCCGGCAAGCGCCCCGTCACCGATTACGACACCGCCAACTGCACCAATGGCCATTGCGAGCGCCGCGCCGCCTATCTCAAGGCCGCCACCGACCTGCTTGTCACCGATCTCAGTGACATGGCGAAGTGGTGGGGCAAGAAGGGCAAGGCCCGCGCCGCCGTGGTGAAGCAGAAGGACAAGGCCGCGCTCGGCACCATTCTCACCGGCCTCGGCTCGCTTTCCTATGGCGAACTGGCGGGCGAACGCATGAAGCTCGGCCTCATCCTGCACGACCCCGAGGAGGAGCATGACTGCTTCTCCGACAACACCCACAACTCGCACTATTATGACGAACTCGGCATCGCCTCGATCTATCGCGGCAAGTACAGCCGCGTCGACGGCTCGGTCGTCGAGGGCGCGTCGGTGGCCGCCTATGCGAGCGCCAAGGCGCCCAAGGCCGCCGAGGAGGCCGATGCCAAGATCGACGCCGCGCTCGCCGCGCTCAAGGCGATCAAGGACGAGGCCGATAGCGGCAAGCAGGCCTATGACCAGATGATCGGCGAGGGCAATGCCGAGGGCAACGCGCTGGTTCAGAAGGGCGTCGATTCGCTCGTCGCCCAGACCCGCGCCCTTGAAGGCGTGGTCGGCGCGCTCAAGCTCAAGATCAAGGTCGAGGGCTCGGACAGCCTGGACGATCCCTCCAAGGTCGGCGAGTGAGGCTGATATGACAACCGGCGGCGCGGGTTTCTCGCGCCGCGCCTTTCTCGGAGCGGGCGCGGCGATCGGCGGGCTGGCGGTTCTCGCGCCCACCCGCACCGGCGTCGCGCGCGCAGCCGCCCCCTTCGAGCCGACGCGGGAGGTGGCGCTCACCGCCGGCGAGATGGAGCTGAAGCTCCTCGGCCCGGACAAGCCGGCGACCCGCATCCTCGCCTATGACGGCACCCCGTTCCAGACGCTGCGGATGCCGCGCGGCACGCGGCTCAAGGCGACGTTCGTCAACGGCATCGACGAGGGCTCGACGCTGCATTTCCACGGCATCCGCATGCCGAACGAATATGATGGCGTGCCCACGCTCACCCAGCCCCTGGTGCAGCCCGGCAGCCGCTTCGTGCATCTGCTGCCGCTCGACGATCCCGGCACTTTCTTCTTCCACCCCCATTGCGACGAGACCGGGCAGGCCGGCAAGGGCCTTGCCGGCGTGCTGATCGTCGAGGACCCGCGCGACCCCGACTTCGACGCGGAGCACGTGCTCTGCCTGAAGGACTGGCGGCTGGCGGAGGACGGCAGCTTTCTCGCCATGTCGGAACCGGAAGGGGCGGCGAAGGCGGGCACCTTCGGCGCCACCCGCACGGTGAACGGCACGCCCTCGCTTGATCTCACCGCCCCCGCCGCCGGCCATGTGCGGCTGCGCATCCTCAACCTCGATTCCACCCGCATCATGGATATCGGCGCCGAAGGCGGTGAAGCCTGGCTCATCGCGGTGGATGGCCACGCGCTGAAGCCGGTGCGGCTCGACGACCTGCCGGATGGCATCTGGCGCATGGGCCCGGCGCAGCGCATCGACCTCGACATCCGCATGCCATCCGACGGCTCCCCGGTGACGCTGGGCGACTACCGCGCCGCCGACATCTACCCGTTCGCAACGCTCCGTGCCGACGGGCGGGTGGCGCGTCCGCGAAAAGGCCCGCTGGCGCTGCCGAGCGCGGAATTGCCGAAGCCGGACATGAAGCAGGCGACCCGGCTTCCCTTCACCCTCCAGCAGGCGACAGGGCAGGCGGTGAAGGACATTGCCCTGCCGGCGGACGATCCGCTCGCCAAGGCGCTGATCGACAGCCTGTGCGTCGGCTCGACCACCTATTGGGGAATCCAGTCCGAATCCTGGCCCACCGGCACCAACCGCAACGTGCCGCCGCCGCTCGCCCGCATGGAGGAGGGCGCCTCCTATGTCGTCGCCATCAAGAACGAGACGCGCTTTCCCCACCCGGTCCATTTGCACGGCCACGCCTTCGAGGTGCTGACGTCCAGCCTCGACCGCCTGCCGCGCCACTTCGCCGATACCGTGCTGGTGCAGCCGGGCGAGGTGGTCGAGATCGCCTTCGTCGCCGCCCCTGGCGACTGGGTGTTCCACTGCCACATTCTGGAGCATATGGAGACCGGGATGATGGGCTGGTTCCGGATCGTGTGATGGGCGCACGCGGGAAGCGTCGACAAGGCGAGGCGGATGCCGCCTTCGGCGGAGTGTCGGCTGGGTCCCGGATCGGCGCTCCGCCTCCGGCGTCACTGGTCCGGGATACGAAGATGTTTCCCGGACAAGCTGCACGACGTGCGGCGCCGATGCGGGACCCAGGGAAGACTCCGCGCAGCGGCCTTGTCCGTAGCGTCGTCCTGCTCTGCGGCCTGCTTATCTGCGCATCCGCCCCAGCCGTCGCGGAAGACGCCCGCCTCGACGCCGCCATCGGCAAGGCGCTGTTCGAGCGGCCCTGGGTACCGGCGCCGAGTTCCACCCGCGCCAATGACGGGCTCGGCCCGCTGTTCGACGCGCGCTCCTGCTCGGCCTGCCATCCCGCCGGCGCCGGCCACGGCTCGACCGCCCTCGACGCCGAGGGTCGGCCGGAGGCGCTCGGCCTCGTGCTCTCGCTGTTCCGCGAAGATAGCGCCGGCGATGCCGTCTATGGCCACCGGCTGGAGACGATGACGCTGCCCGGCGTGCCGGCCGAAGGCGGCTTCGCAGTTATGCTGGAGGATGGCCGGCGCGTTCCCCGCCTCACCGCGCCGGGCTATGGCCCGCTCGACCCGGCGACCCATATGTCGCTCCGCGCGGCGCCGGATCTTCGCGGGCGCGGCAAGCTGGAACTGGTGGACGACGCGGCGATCCTCGCGCTCGAAGACCCCGATGACCGCGACGGCGACGGCGTGCGCGGGCGGGCCCGTCGCTTCGCCAGCCCCGATGGCGGCTCGTCCATCGGCCGCTTCGGCTGGAAGGCGAGCCACCCGACGCTCGCCGGGCAGGCGTCGGAAGCCTTCGCCCTCGATCTCGGCCTGTCCACGCCGCTGCGCCCCGAACCCTGGGGCGACTGCACCGACGTGCAGACCGCCTGCCGCAACGCGCCGCACGGGCGCGAGGCCGAGGGTGAGCCGGAGATTTCCGACGCCATCGTCCAGCGCATCGTGACCTATCTCCGGGCGCTGAAAGTGCCGGAGGGCGGCGAGGACGCGGGCGGCGCCCGTCTGTTCGCCGCCACCGGCTGTGCCGCCTGCCACCGCCCGGCGCTTGCGACGCGCGGCGGCGGCACGGTGGCGCTGCACACGGATGTGCTGCTGCACGACATGGGCGAGGGGCTGGCCGACCCCGCCGGCGTGCCGGGCGCTTCCGCTTCCGAATGGCGCACCGCGCCGCTCGCCGGGCTTTCCCGCGCGCTGGAACGGGGCGTCGGCCTGCTGCACGATGGCCGCGCCGCCACGGTCGCGGAGGCCGTCGGCTGGCATGGTGGCGAGGCGGCGGGCGCCCGCGCCCGTTTCAACAGGCTGGGCGCGGCCGACCGTGCGCGGCTGATCGACTATGTGTCTTCCCTTTAGAGCGAGGCTTCCCTCATGAAGCGATCCCCTTTCGCCGTGGCGCTGGCGCTGGCGAGCCAGATCGGGCAGGCGGCCCAAGGCGTGCCGGGGCTCGCCACCGCCTCCACGCTGCTCACAACCCTGTTCATCGGCCGTGCCCAGGCCGCGCCGGTTTCGGCACCCGAGATCGTGGAGAACTGGCTGCTGCCGCGCTACAACACGCTGCTCGCGGCGACCCGGGCGCAGCGGGAGGCGTGGGACGGCTTCTGCAAGGCGCCCTCCGCGGAGGGTGTGGCGACGCTTAAGTCCCGGTTCAAAGCTGTTTCCAAAGGCTGGTCCGAGGTGGAGTTCATCACCTTCGGCCCGGTCATGCTGTCGCTGCGGCCGGACCGTTTCAACCTGTTCCCGGAGCGGCGCAATGCCGTCGGCCGCTCGGCGGCCGAACTGATCGCAGACCCCACCGATGAGCGGCTGCAGCCGCAGCGCTTCTTTCGCTTGAGCGCGGCGGCGCAGGGGCTGCCGGCGCTGGAGCGGCTGCTCTATGACGAGGGTGCGGAAGCCGCGCTGCTGGCGGGGCCGGAGGCGGCGCGGCGCTGCGCGCTCGGCCAGGCGATCGCGGTCAACCTCGCCACCATCGCGGAGGAAATCCGCGCCGGCTGGGGGAGCACCTCCGAGGGGCTGCTGGCTCAGCTGCGCGCCGGCAAGTCGGACCCGGTCTATTTCCCCGACCCGAACGCCCTGCTCAGCCAGATCGTCACCGATCTCGCCGGCGCCTATCAGCGCGTCGTCGACCAGCGCCTGCTGGTGGTGCTTGGCAAGAACGTGGACGAGGCCAAGCCGCTGATCGCCGACCGCCGCCGCAGCGGGCTTTCCCGCGAGACGATCGTCGCCATCATCGGCAGCGCCGGCGGGCTGGCGGAGGCGCTGAGCGCCGGGCTCGACCCGAAGGACCGCGCCAGCCTGAATGCGACGCTGCAGGCCGCGCAGGCGGCGGCGGACGGCCTGCCCGAGGATATCGGCGCGGCCGCGACCACGCTTGAAGGGCGCAAGACCCTCCAGGCCGCGGTCGTCGCCTTCAAGGCGGCGCAGGCCGGCGTCGCCAAGCCGCTGGCTTCAGGGCTCGGCGTGCCGCTCGGCTTTAATGCGCTCGACGGCGATTGAGGGAGGCGCATATGGGCATTCTCGAACTCACCCGTCGCTCGCTGGTTGGTACGCTCGGCGCGTTCGCGGCCGGCCCGCGCGTGCTGTTCGCCGGCGGTGCCGCCCATGCGCGCGACCATCTGCTCGATGCGCAATGGCTCGCCACGGCCGGCGTGGAGGGCGGCTTTGCCCCCGTGGTGCTCTCGCCGGATTTCGCCGCCACGCCGGTCGGCGCCGGGGCGCAGCGCCTGCACTGGGTGGAGCCGAGCCCGGACGGGCGCACCGCGGTTGCGGTGGCGCGGCGGCCCGGCACCACCGCCGTGCTGTTCGACCGCCGCGCTGGCAGCGTGCTGGCGACCTTCGAGCCGGGCGAGGGGCGGGTGTTTTCCGGCCATGGCCGCTTCATCGACGGCGGCCGACGCTTCCTCGCGGTGGAGATCGGCCGCGAGGATGGCGCCGGCGTCGTCACCCGCCGCGTGGTGGAGGCGGGCTTCGCCATCGAGGCGGAATGGGCCTCTTCCGGAATCGGCCCGCACGACATGCTCCCCGCCGGAGACGCGCTCATCGTCGCCAATGGCGGGATCGAGCCGCACACACCGGAAGCGCTGGGGGCCGAGATTGCCGGCTCCGGCATCGCCCGGCTCGACCCTTCCAGCGGCGCGGTGCGCTCCGTGGCGGCGTTGAGCGAGGACCTCGCCTCGCTGTCGCTGCGCCACCTCACTTCGGGTGCCGATGGCTTCACCGTGGTGGCGGCGCAGGACCTGCTGGCCGACGGCATCGCCCGCCCGCTGCTCCATGCGGTGGAGGGGGAGGGGCTGCGCGCCTTCGACGCCCCGGACGAGGCATGGCGGAGCCTGCGCACCTATGTCGGCTCGGTGGCGCTGGATGCGTCCGGCGCCTATGTCGCCGCCGCGAGCCCGCGCGGCAACCGGGTGGCGCTGTGGCGGCGCGATGGGCGCTATATCGGTTCGCTGCCGCTGGTCGATGGCTGCGGCCTCGCCCCGACCCGGGAGGCGGGCCAGTTCCTCGCCACCAGCGGGCTGGGCGAGACGGTGCTGATCGGCACCCATGGGGAGGATGTCGGGGTTATCGCCCGGCGGGCCGGCGGGCCGCGCTACGACAACCACGCCGTGCTGGTGGCGTGAGCGGGCAGGGGCCGGGGTCGCCGGGCCTTTCCTTTTGGCACCAGCGGGATAAAACCGGGCGGTCGCGTTCGATCGCCCTCTATCCCGCCCCGGTTCCGTGAAATGAACTCTCTCTTTTCCGCCCTGCCGACCACCGTCTTCGAGACCATGTCGGCGCTGGCCCGCCAGCATGACGCGGTCAATCTCGGGCAGGGCTTTCCGGACGATCCCGGCCCGCGCGATGTGCGCGAGAAGGCGGCCGAGGCGGTGCTGAACGGCTGGAACCAGTACCCGCCGATGATGGGCACGCCGGAACTGCGCCGCGCGGTGGCTGACCATTATCGCGGCTGGCAGGGGCTCGACCTCGACCCAGACACCGAGGTGATGGTCACGTCGGGCGCCACCGAGGCGATTGCCGGTGCGCTGCTGGCGCTGATCGAGCCGGGCGACGAGGTGGTGCTGTTCCAGCCGCTCTACGACGCCTATCTCCCGCTGGTGCGCCGCGCCGGCGGGGTGCCGCGCCTCGTGCGCCTGGTACCTCCGCACTGGCGGCTGACGGAAGAGGCGCTGGCCGAAGCCTTCACCCCGCGCACGAAGCTCGTTCTGTTCAACAACCCGCACAACCCCACCGGCCGCGTGTTCGACGCCGGCGAACTGGCGTTGCTCGCCCATTTCTGCACTCGCTCCGGTGCGGCGCTGGTGAGCGACGAGGTGTGGGAGCATGTGATCTTCGACGGGCGGGAGCACCGGTCCGTGCTGGCGCTGCCGGGGATGCGCGAGCGAGCGGTGAAGATCGGCTCGGCCGGCAAGATCTTCGGCATGACCGGCTGGAAGGTCGGCTTCGTCTGCGCCGCGCCGGAGCTGATGCGGGTGCTGTCGAAGGCGCACCAGTTCCTCACCTTCACCACGCCGCCCGCCTTGCAGCACGCGGTCGCCTATGGGCTGGGCAAGGAGCGCGACTGGTTCCTCGGCACGCGCGAAGGCCTGCAGCGCTCGCGCGACCGGCTGGCGGAGGGGCTGGGCGCGCTCGGCTTTCCCGTGCTGCCCTCGGCCGGCACCTATTTCCTCAATGTCGATCTCGCCCCGCTCGACCCGGGCTTGCGCGATGAGGCGTTCTGCCGGTCGCTGGTGGCGCGCGAGGGCGTGGCGGCGATCCCGGTGTCGGCCTTCTATGCCGAGCAGCCGGTGGAAACCGTGGTCCGCTTCTGCTTCGCCAAGACCGACGCGACAATCGACCAGGCGCTGGAGCGTCTGAGCGGGTTCGCGCCCGCAAAACAGGCGGCCGGAATCGCGCAATAACTAGGCAGGTGGCCGGCCCGGGCCGCTCCCTGCGCATTATCGCCAAGCGTTGCATTACAATTAGGCACTTTCGGCGAATAGCGGCGCGATCGCCATGATGCAAACATCGGCAAGTCCCGCCAACGCCCCATTCCCGCCTTTGGCACGCACGTTGCACACGTTCCTTCCGGCACGCGGACGGGGGTCCTGCGTGTGTACTCCAGAAGGGAATTAAGATGCTGAACATGTTCACGCATGCCCGGCGCATGGCCGGTCGCGCGCTTGTGGGTGCGGCTGCGCTGGCGCTGGCCGGAGGTGGCGTCGCGAGCGCTCAGGAGACGATCAAGGTCGGCGTGCTGCATTCTCTGTCCGGCACCATGGCGATCAGCGAAACCACGCTGAAGGACACCGTGCTGTTCATGGTGCAGGAGCAGAACGCTGCCGGCGGCGTCCTCGGCAAGAAGCTGGAAGCCGTCGTGGTCGATCCGGCCTCGAACTGGCCGCTCTTCGCCGAAAAGGCCCGCGAACTCATCGCCAAGGAAAAAGTCGCGGTCGTGTTCGGCTGCTGGACCTCGGTGTCGCGCAAGTCCGTGCTGCCGGTGTTCAAGGAACTGAACAGCATCCTGTTCTACCCGGTCCAGTATGAGGGCGAGGAGAGCGAGCGCAACGTGTTCTACACCGGCGCCGCCCCGAACCAGCAGGCGATCCCCGCCGTCGACTATCTGATGGCCAACGAAGATGTCGAGCGCTGGGTTCTCGCCGGCACCGACTATGTCTACCCGCGCACCACCAACAAGATCCTTGAAGCCTATCTGAAGTCGAAGGGCGTCAAGGAAGAAGACATCATGATCAACTACACGCCGTTCGGTCATTCCGACTGGCAGACCATCGTGGCGGACATCAAGAAGTTCGGTTCGGCTGGCAAGAAGACCGCTGTCGTCTCCACCATCAATGGCGACGCCAACGTGCCGTTCTACAAGGAACTCGGCAATCAGGGCATCAAGGCGACCGACATTCCGGTCGTGGCCTTCTCGGTGGGTGAGGAAGAGCTCGCCGGCATCGACACCAAGCCGCTGCTCGGCCATCTCGCCGCGTGGAACTACTTCCAGTCGGTCGACGTGCCGGAGAATGCCGACTTCATCAAGAAGTGGCAGGCCTACACCAAGAACGACAAGCGCGTGACCAACGACCCGATGGAGGCCACCGTCATCGGCTTCAACATGTGGGTCAAGGCGGTCGAGAAGGCCGGCACCACCGACGCCGACGCCGTTATCGACGCGCTGATCGGCATCACCGTGCCGAACCTGTCCGGCGGCTTCTCGGCCATGATGCCGAACCACCACATCACCAAGCCGGTGCTCATCGGCGAGATCAAGGAAGACGGGCAGTTCGACATCGTCGAGCAGACCCCCGGCCTGATCGTCGCCGAAGAATGGTCCCCCTATCTCGAAGGCTCCAAGGACCTGATCGCCGATTGGCGCAAGCCGCTCAATTGCGGCAACTTCAACGTCAAGACCGGCAAGTGCGGCGGCGCCGGCCAGTAAGGCCGGCCCGCAGGCGGGGGCCGCGCGCTCCCGCCTGATACGCCCTGAACATCCGGCCGTCCTCCGCGGCGGCCGGCCCCCGGCTCGATGCCGGGTCACCATCAGGCCAGCGAATTCGGTGAGGGCGTGCCGCGCATAGCGCGTCGTCGCCCGGTTCCGCTGCCCACCACTTCCCGCGTAACGCGTACCCCGTCGCCGCCGGCGTTCTGCTCCGGCCATCCCCAGCGCCACATCGACGGACGATGATGACCTCAAGCGCCCGCCTTTTCCGCCTCGCTCGCGTGCTCTGTTCCGCGCTCGCCCTGCTGCTCGCCGCCGCTCTCGTGCAGCGTGCCGAGGCACAGGACATCAGCGCCGCGCTGAGCCAGCTCACCACCAACAAATATGACGATACCGAAGCCGCGCTTGGCGCGCTGGCGCTGAGCGGCAGTCCTGCCGCCGCCGGTATCGTGTCGGCGCTCGCCGACGGCAAGCTGGTTTTCGGCGGCCTGCCGCCGCGTGTCTTCATCGAAGGGCCGGGCGGCGCGCTGCTCGATCCGCTGACGATGCAGCCCGCCGCCGATGCGCCCGCCGTCAAGCCGGTGCGCGTCAACAACCGTGTCCGCCGCGCCATCGAGGCCGCCAATGGCGCGCTCTCGCTGGTGAGCCCCGATGCGGGCAAGCGTCGGGAAGCGGCGCTGGCGGTCGGCCGCTCGCGCGACGAGGCGGCGCTGCCGGCACTTGAGATGGCGCTGGCGAAGGAGAGCGACCCGAAGGTGAAGTCGGCGATGAACCTCGCCCGCGCCTCGATCCTGATCGCCAAGGAAGGCATCACCCCGGCCGAGCGGATCGCCGCCGTGGAACTGGTCGGAGCCGAGGGCAACCAGGACGCCCTCGCCATCCTGCGTTCCGTGCCCGAAAGCGCGGCGCCCGAGGTGAAGCAGGCCGCCGCCGTGGCGATCGAGGGCATCGAGCGCAATCTCGCCATGTGGGGCATGGCGCAGAATGTCTGGTACGGCCTGTCGCTCGGCTCGGTGCTGCTGCTCGCCGCCATCGGCCTCGCCATCACCTTCGGCGTGATGGGCGTCATCAACATGGCGCATGGCGAGATGGTGATGCTCGGCGCCTACACCACTTTCGTGGTGCAGGAGGTGATCCGCACCTCCTATCCCGGCCTGTTCGACGCCTCGCTGCTGATCGCCATCCCGCTCGCCTTCCTGTTCACCGGGCTGATCGGCGTCCTCATCGAACGGACGGTGATCCGCTTCCTCTATGGACGGGCGCTTGAGACGCTGCTCGCCACCTGGGGCATTTCGCTGATCCTGCAACAGGCGATCCGCACCATCTTCGGGCCCACCAACCGCGAGGTCGGCGCGCCGAGCTGGATGTCCGGCAGTTTTGAGATCGGCCATCTCTCGATCACCTCCGGCCGGCTGTGGATCATCGTCTTTGCGCTCCTTGTGTTCTTCGCGCTGCTCGCGACCCTGCGGTTGACCCGCATCGGTCTCGAAATGCGGGCCGTGACCCAGAACCGCCGCATGGCCGCTTCGATGGGCATTCGCACGAACTGGGTGGACGCCATGACCTTCGGCCTCGGCTCGGGCATTGCCGGCATTGCGGGCGTGGCGCTCAGCCAGATCGACAACGTGTCGCCAAACCTTGGGCAGAGCTACATCATCGACAGCTTCCTGGTCGTGGTGTTCGGCGGCGTCGGTAACCTGTGGGGCACGCTGGTCGGCGCCATGACGCTGGGCGTCGCCAACAAGCTGCTGGAGCCCTATGCCGGTGCCGTGCTCGGCAAGATCGCGCTGCTGGTGATCGTGATCCTCTTCATCCAGAAGCGGCCGCGCGGTCTCTTCGCCCTCAAGGGGAGGTCGATCGAGACATGAGTACGCGCAGCATGAGTACGTCCCCTATGAGCATGACACGTCAGCCCGCGCTGCTGGGCACCAGCGGCCTCATCTTCCTCGCCGTGCTGTTTGTTGCGGCGGTGCTGGTACCGGTGCTCAACCTCTACGCCGCGCCGGATTCGGCCGTGCACGTGCCGACCTATGTGGTCTCGCTGCTCGGCAAGTATTTGACCTATGCGCTTCTCGCGCTCTCGGTCGATCTCATCTGGGGCTATGTCGGCATTCTTTCGCTGGGCCAGGGCGCGTTCTTCGCGCTCGGTGGCTATGCGATGGGCATGTATCTGATGCGCCAGATCGGCACGCGCGGGGTTTATGGCGACCCTGTCCTGCCGGACTTCATGGTGTTCCTCAACTGGAAGGAGCTGCCGTGGTTCTGGTACGGCTTCGACATGTTCCCCTTCGCCGCGCTGATGGTGCTGCTGGCGCCGGGCCTTCTCGCGCTGGTGTTCGGCTGGTTCGCCTTCCGCTCGCGCGTCACCGGCGTGTACCTTTCCATCATCACCCAGGCGATGACCTTCGCCCTGCTGCTGGCGTTCTTCCGCAACGACATGGGTTTTGGCGGCAATAACGGGCTTACCGACTTCAAGGACATTCTCGGCTTCAACATCCAGGCGGACGGGACGCGGCTGACTCTGTTCGTGCTCTCGGCGCTGGCACTGGGGCTCGGCTATATCCTGTGCCGCTTCCTCGTGCGCTCGCATTTCGGCAAGGTGCTGGTCGCCGTCCGCGATGCGGAAACGCGGGTGCGCTTCACCGGCTACCGGGCGGAGAACTACAAGCTGGTGGCGTTCGTCGTCTCGGCCATGCTGGCGGGCATCGCCGGCGCGCTTTACGTGCCGCAGGTCGGCATCATCAACCCCTCGGAATTCTCGCCGGCCAATTCGATCGAGATCATCGTCTGGGTGGCGGTGGGCGGGCGCGGCACGCTGGTGGGCGCGGCGCTGGGGGCGGTGCTGGTGAACTACGCCAAGACCTACTTCACCTCCGGCATGCTCGCGCCCTACTGGCTGTTCATGCTCGGCGGCCTGTTCGTCGCCGTCACCCTGTTCCTGCCCAAGGGCATCGTCGGCACCTATTACGACTGGCGCGAGAAGCGCCGGCAGCATGACGATATTCCCGACGAACCGCTCGCCACGCCTCGGCCGGCCGAGTAAGGGAAGCCGAAATGACCGACATCGCCATTCCTGAACCCACTACCGCCGCCGAGCCGGCACCCGCCGCCAAAAAGGAACTGACCGAAGCGCTCCTCTACCTCGACGCCGTCACCGTCACCTTCGACGGATTCAGGGCGCTCAACGCTTTGTCCTTCACCGTCGACCCCGGCGAGATGCGGGCCGTCATCGGCCCCAATGGCGCGGGAAAGACGACGATGATGGACGTCATCACCGGCAAGACCCGCCCCGACCGGGGTGACGTGTTCTTCAATGGCGGCACCACCGACCTGACCAAGCTGGACGAGACGCAGATCGCCACGCTGGGCATCGGCCGCAAGTTCCAGAAGCCGACGGTTTTCGAGAACCATACGGTCCTCGACAATCTGCGCCTCGCGCTGAAGGGCCAGCGCCGGGCGTTGCCGAACATCTTCCACCGCGAAAGCGCGGCGGCGCGCGAGCGTATCGACGAGATCTTCGAGACGATCCGACTGACGGAGCACCGCGACCGGCTCGGTGGCGCGCTCTCGCACGGGCAGAAGCAGTGGCTGGAGATCGGCATGCTGCTGGCGCAGGATCCCAAGCTGCTGCTGGTCGACGAGCCGGTGGCCGGCATGACCGACGCCGAGACCGCCCAGACCGCCGAACTGCTGCGCGAAATCAACGCCAACGGCCATTCGGTGGTGGTGGTGGAGCACGACATGACCTTCGTGCGCGATCTCGGCGTGCGGGTCATGTGCCTGCATGAAGGCTCGGTGCTGGCCGAGGGCACGCTCGACCAGGTCAGCGCCAATGAGCGCGTCATCGAAGTCTATCTGGGGCGCTGAAGGCTCATGCTGGAAGTTCAGGACATCAACCTTTTCTACGGCGCGGCGCAGGCGCTGCGTGGCGTCTCGCTTACCGCCGAACCCGGCAAGGTGACGTGCGTGCTGGGGCGCAACGGCGTGGGCAAGACCAGCCTGATGCGCGCCATTGTCGGGCAGGCGCCGGTGGCCAAGGGATCGGTCCGCTTCAACGGCGAGGACATCACGACGATGGCCCCTTCCGAGCGGGCGCGGCGCGGCATCGCCTTCGTGCCGCAGGGCCGCGAGATCTTCCCGCTTCTGACAGTGGCGGAGAATCTGGAAACCGGCTTTGCGCCGCTGAAGCGCGCGGACCGTTTCATACCCGACGACGTGTTCTCGCTGTTCCCGGTGCTGGATTCGATGATGCGCCGGCGCGGCGGCGACCTTTCCGGCGGCCAGCAGCAGCAGCTCGCCATCGGCCGCGCGCTGACCATGCGGCCCAAGGTGCTGGTGCTGGACGAGCCGACCGAGGGCATCCAGCCTTCCATCATCAAGGATATCGGCAACGCCATCCGCTACTTGCGCTCCAAGGGCGACATCGCCATCGTGCTGGTCGAGCAGTATTTCGACTTCGCCAAGGAACTCGCCGACCATTTCATCGTGATGGAGCGCGGGGCGGTGGTGATGTCGGGCGACGGTGCCGCCCTTGAGGATCCCGATGTTCGTAACCGCATTGCTGTCTGACACTGCCGCTGCCACCATCCCGGTCGAGCGGCGCGGGCAAGGGCGCGTTCTGGTCGAGGCGCGGGCGCTGGACGGGCGCACGGTGCGCGGGCGGATCGAGGAGGAAGGTTTCGCCCGGGTGCGCTTTCCGCGTTCCGGCCGGCGCGGGGGGGCGCTGGAAGCGGTGATGATCAACACTGGCGGTGGTCTTGCCGGTGGCGACGCTTCGCACAGCTGCCTTCATGCCGGGCGCGATGCCCAGTTTGTGGTCACGACCCAGGCGGCGGAGAAGATCTATCGCTCGGATGGCGCGCTCTCGCGGATTGCTGTCGAGCTGAGTGCGGAGACCGGCGCCCGCCTTCACTGGATGCCGCAGGCGACCATTGTGTTCGATGGCGCGCGGGTCGAACGCTCCATCGCTGCCGAAATGGCGCCCGATGCCCAGCTTCTGCTGGTCGAGCCGGTCATCCTGGGGCGCACGGCGCGCGGCGAGCGGCTCTCCTATGGCCAATTGCACGATCGCTGGCGCATTCGCCGCGGCGGGCGACTGATCTATGCCGATGGGCTGCAGCTCGATGGCGACATCGCGGCCACGCTTGACCGGCCCGCCACGGCTGGGGGCTGGGCGGCCTTCGCGACGCTGCTGCTGGTGTCGCCCGATGCGGAGGGCCGGCTGGACGATGTGCGCGCGGCGCTCGGCCTGGGGGAAAGCGGGCCGGATGGCATGGCACGCGAACTCCCCGATGGCCTCGATGCCGGGGCGAGCGCGTGGGACGGGATGATCTCCGTGCGCCTGCTCGCCCGCAACGGCGCGCCGCTTGAGACCGCGATCCGCCGGGCGATCGCCGCGCTGGGTGTCGGCGAGGTGCCGCGCATCTGGCACTCCTGATGCAAGCCGCTTGTTGTTTGAACTGAAATTCGCTTTTGAAGAGCCGGAGACGCACCGATGAACCTCAGCCCGCGCGAGAAGGACAAGCTGCTCGTCGCCATGGCCGCCCAGGTGGCCCGCCGCCGCCTGGAGCGTGGCGTGAAGCTCAACTATCCCGAGGCGGTGGCGCTGATCACCGATGTGGTGGTGGAGGGCGCGCGCGACGGCAGGACGGTGGCCGAGCTGATGACGCTCGGCACCACGGTGCTGACCGGCGACCAGGTGATGCCGGGCGTGGCCGCGATGATCGTCGAGATCCAGGTCGAGGCGACCTTTCCCGACGGCACCAAGCTCGTCACCGTGCATGAGCCGATCGCCTCCAGCCACGGCGCCGGGGCGCCGGGCGAAATGCTGCTGGAGGAGGGGGAGATCGAACTGCTGGCCGGCCGCGCGTTCGTCTCCGTCACCGTCGCCAATACCGGCGACCGCCCGATCCAGGTCGGCAGCCACTACCATTTCTTCGAGACCAACCCGGCGCTCGCCTTCGAGCGGGACAAGGCGCGCGGCATGCGCCTGGCCATCGCGTCGGGCACCGCCGTACGCTTCGAGCCGGGCCAGAGCCGGGAGGTCAGGCTGGTCGCTCTCGCCGGCAAACGGGAGGTCTACGGCTTCCGCCAGGACGTGATGGGCAAGCTGTGACGTCTCTCGCCTGAAGATAGTGCCGCGCCCTGCGCCTCAACGTTTGCCGAAACGGATCGCTCCATGTCCATCAAGATGTCCCGCGCCAGCTATGCCGAAATGTTCGGCCCGACCACGGGGGACCGCGTGCGGCTCGCCGATACCTGCCTCGTCATCGAGGTGGAGAAGGATTTCACCGTCTATGGCGAGGAGGTGAAGTTCGGCGGCGGCAAGACCATCCGGGACGGCATGGGCCAGTCGCAGGTGACGCGCGCCGGAGGGGCGGTCGACACCGTCATCACCAATGCGTTGATCCTCGACCACTGGGGCATCGTGAAGGCCGATATCGGCATTCGCGACGGGCGCATCCATGGCATCGGCAAGGCCGGCAACCCGGATATTCAGCCCGGCGTCGATATCGTCATCGGCGCGTCGACCGAAGTGATCGCGGGCGAGGGCAAGATCATCACCGCCGGCGGCTTCGACTGCCACATCCATTTCATCTGCCCGCAGCAGATCGAGCACGCGCTGATGAGCGGCGTCACCACCATGCTGGGCGGCGGTACCGGCCCGGCGGCCGGCACCAACGCCACCACCTGCACGCCCGGCCCGTGGCATATCGAAATGATGCTGCGCGCCTTTGACAGTTTTCCGGTCAATCTCGCGCTTTCCGGCAAGGGCAACGCCTCGCTTCCCGGCCCGCTGGTCGAGCAGATCGAGGCCGGCGCCTGTTCGCTCAAGCTGCACGAGGACTGGGGCACGACGCCGGCGACGATCGACAACTGCCTTTCGGTGGCGGACGAGTACGACATTCAGGTGATGATCCACACCGACACGCTTAATGAGAGCGGCTTCGTTGAGGACACAATTGCCGCGTTCAAGGGTCGCACGATCCACGCCTTCCACACCGAGGGCGCCGGCGGCGGTCATGCGCCCGACATCATGAAGGTCGTCGGCCTGCCCAACGTGCTGCCGTCCTCCACCAATCCGACGCGGCCCTTCACCATCAACACGCTCGACGAGCATCTCGACATGCTCATGGTGTGCCACCATCTCGACCCGCTGATCGCCGAGGACCTCGCTTTCGCCGAAAGCCGTATCCGCAAGGAGACCATTGCTGCGGAGGACATCCTGCACGATCTGGGCGCGATCTCGATGATCTCTTCCGACAGCCAGGCCATGGGCCGGCTCGGCGAGGTCATCACCCGCACCTGGCAGACCGCGCACAAGATGAAGCTGCAGCGGGGCGTGCTGGCGGGCGACTCCGAGCGCAACGACAATGCCCGCGCCAAGCGCTACATCGCCAAATACACCATCAACCCCGCCATCGCGCACGGCATCTCGCGCCATATCGGCTCGGTGGAAAACGGCAAGCTGGCCGATCTCGTCGTGTGGTCGCCTGCCTTCTTCGGCACTAAGCCGGACATGGTGATTAAGGGTGGCACCATCGTCGCGGCTGTCATGGGCGACCCCAACGCCTCGATCCCGACCCCGCAGCCCGTGCATTACCGCCCGATGTGGGGCGCCTATGGCAAGGCACGCACGGCGACCTGCCTCACCTTCGTCTCGCAGGCCGCGATCGACCTTAATGTCGGCCACAAGCTCGGGCTGGAGAAGCGCACGGTGGCGGTGGAGAATGTGCGCGGTGGCCTCTCCAAGGCGTCGATGATTCACAACCACGCGACCCCGCAGCTGGAGATCGACCCGGAAACCTATGAAGTGCGGGCGGATGGCGAATTGCTGACCTGCGCACCGGCCACCGAACTGCCCATGGCGCAGCGCTACTTCCTGTTCTAAGTGTGGGGAAAGTGCTCCGTTCCGGCATCCTTCCAGGCTCGCGGCGCTCGCGCCTCAAGATGACGTAGCGCCGGAAGCAACGCCATCCTGAGGTGCTGACCTCTGGTCGGCCTCGAAGGATGTCGGAACAGAGCGCGCCCCCACCCGGAGTTTTATCATGATCCGTGCCCGCCAGATTCTTCCCGCTGGTAGCTGGGATGCCGCCACCGCTGCCGACCGTGTCGTGCTGCCCCATGACGGGCGCTACCGCCGGCGCATCGCCATGCGCGGCGAGGGCGACGTCGCGTTCCTGCTGGATCTTGCCGAGGCGACGCGGCTGAAGGACGGCGACGGGCTGAAGCTCGACGACGATCGCGTTGTCGCGGTGGTCGCGGCCGAGGAGCCGGTGGCGGAGATCGTGGCGCGCGACGCCCATCACCTTGCCCGCCTTGCCTGGCACCTGGGTAACCGGCATGTGGCGGCGGAGCTTCTGGCCGACCGCATCCGCATCGCCCGCGACAGCGTGCTGGAGGAGATGGCGCGCGGCCTTGGCGCCAGCGTCGAGATTGTCGAGGCGGCCTTCGAGCCCGAGGGCGGCGCCTACGAGGCCGCCGAGGCGCACGACCATGGCGCGCACGGGCACAAGGCGCATGAGCATGTGCACGGTGATGACTGCGGCTGCGGCCACGATCACGGGCACGAGCGCCATGGGCATGAACAGCACAAGCACGGGCACCATGATCACGGGCACGAGCCTCACGGCCACGAGCCGCACGGGCACGAGCCGCCGCACGCCCCGGCGCGCGACGTGCTGCATGTACAGGCCGCAGCGCCGGCCCATGAGCACGGGGCGGACTGCGGCTGCGGGCACGACCATGCTCACGATCATGGTCATGCGCACGATCACGGCCATGCCCATGGTCACGACCACAAGCACGGCCACTAGGACGCAACCATGAGCGAGGCCGCTTCGGCGCCGGACGGCGGCTCGCCCGATCTTCTGGCGCTGTTCGTCTGGCTCTCGCCGGCCTATCCGGTGGGAGCCTTCGCCTATTCGCACGGGCTTGAATGGGCGGTCGAGACGCAGGTTGTCGGCGATCTCGCCTCGCTGACCGGGTGGGTCGACGATCTGCTTCGCCATGGCGGCCCCTTCGCCGATGCGGTTCTGATGGCACACAGCTTCGAGGCGGTGCGCGCGGGCGATGACGAACGGTTGCGCGATGTCCTGGAACTCGCCGCCGCCTTCGCCCCGTCGCGCGAGCGGCAGATGGAAACGCTGAACCAGGGTGACGCCTTCCTCGCCGCCACCCGTGCCGCCTGGCCGGCGCCGGCTCTGGACAGGCTAATGGCTATCTGGGACGGCCGCGTGGCCTATCCCGTCGCCGTGGGTATCGCCGCCGCCGCGCATGGCCTGCCGCTGCCCGCGACGCTCTCCCTCTACCTCAACGCAGTGGCGGCCAATCTGATCTCCGCCGCCGTGCGCCTCGTGCCGCTTGGCCAGACCGACGGCAACCGGGCGCTGGCGGCGGCAACGCGGACCGTGCGCGAGGTCGCGCCGCAGGTGGTGGGCGTCACGCTCGACAGGCTGGGTGGGGCGGCACTGAAATCCGATATCGCGTCGATGCGCCACGAGACGCAGTACACGCGGCTGTTCCGAAGCTGAAGCGAAGGGGAATTCCATGGCGCACGACACCAGCGGCCCGCTTCGGGTTGGCATTGGCGGGCCGGTCGGCTCGGGCAAGACAGCGCTGATGGAAGCGCTGTGCCGGGTCTTCCGCGAGCGCTACGACCTCGCGGCCATCACCAACGACATCTACACCAAGGAGGACGCGGAAATCCTCACCCGCGCCGGGGCTCTCCCGGCGGACCGCATCATGGGCGTGGAGACCGGGGGCTGCCCGCACACCGCCATTCGCGAGGACGCCTCTGCCAATCTCGCCGCCATCGCCGAGATGCGCGGGCGCTTTCCCCGGCTCGACCTGATCCTCATCGAATCCGGCGGCGACAACCTCGCCGCGACGTTCTCGCCGGAACTGGCCGATCTCACCATCTATGTGATCGACGTTTCCGCCGGCGAGAAGATCCCGCGCAAGGGCGGCCCCGGCATCACCCGTTCGGACCTGCTGGTGATCAACAAGATCGATCTCGCGCCGTATGTCGGCGCCTCGCTGGAGGTGATGGACCGGGATTCGCGCCGCATGCGCGGACGCCGCCCCTTCGTCTTCGCCAATGTGCGGGCGGGCGATGGCGTCGCCGAGGTGGCGCGCTTCATCGAGGAAGCGGGCGGACTCGCCGTCGCGGCGACCGGTGGGCGGGGCGAGGCCGCGCAGGTTTGAGCGAACCGGCCCGCGTCAGGGGTCGCTACAATGCGGGATATCCCGGCCGCCGGGGGTGGCGTGCCGGTGCGGCGCGGGCCTTCCCTCTGCTATGGTTTCGTCGGTTTGGAAGGGATTCCATTTGATGAAGTCATTTGCTGCGGGCCGTAAGGCGCGTTCCGCCCCGCTCTATTCCTCGCGCGGCCCGCGCCTTCCCGACCGGATCGTCGCGCTTTTCGAGGCCTGCTGCGCCAGCGACCGCCGGGCCTGCCTGTTCCTCGTCGGGCTTTGTCTGGTGGCCCTGCTGCCGGGATTCTTCTCGATTCCGCCAGTGGACCGGGACGGAGCGCGCTTCGCGCTGATCTCCCGGCACATGGTGGAAACGGGAAATCTCACTGAGACAAGGCTGGGCTGGGAGGCCAAGCGCACGCAGGCACTGGGCCTGCATTGGCTGCAGGCCGGGGTGGTCAAGGCCGCCGAACTGGTCGGCGTTCCCGAGGCGCCGACCCGGGTCTGGCTCTATCGCGTGCCCTCGCTGGCTGCCGCAATCGGCGCCGTGCTGCTGACATTCTGGGCGGCACTGGCTTTCACGCACCGGCGCGCGGCCGTTCTGGCCGCCAGCCTGCTGGCGAGCAGCGTCGCCCTCGGCGTTGGCGGCCGGCTCGCCGTGCCGGAAGTGTTCCTGGTCGGGTCCGTGGCCGCGATGATGGGAGCCATGGGCCGGCTTTATCTTGCCGAGCGCCAGGACAGGGGCGCCGTCGACTGGCAACAGTCGTCGCAAGAGGCCCGGCTGGCCCTTGTCTTCTGGTCCGCGCTCGCTTTCAGCCTGTTCACCAAGGGGCTGATGACACCGATCTATGTGGTGTTGCCGTTGGCGGCGCTGTTGGCGGTGGACCGATCGGCGCTGTTCCTGCGGCGCGCGCGCTCCTATGCCGGGCTCGCCGTGATCCTCGTCGTCGTCATCGGCTGGTTTCTTCTGCGCCGCTATGGTCCGCCCGAGACGCAGGCGGAGTTCGTCGTGCGCACCCTGCTCGGGCCGGTTGCCGGCGGGTATCAGGGATTTACCGGCCTGCCGGGCGTCTATCTGCTGCTGTTTTTCGCGCTGTTCTGGCCGGCGGCGCCGCTGGCCGCGCTCGCCTTTCCCATCGTCTGGAAGGCGCGCCGCATCGGTAAGGTGCGCTTCCTGCTGGCCTGGGTGGTGCCAGTCTGGCTGCTGTTCGAGATATTGCCCACCAAGGTGCCGGCCTATGTGGCGCCAATGCTCCCGGCGGTCGCCATACTGATCGCCCTTGCGGTGGAGCGTGGCGCGTTGGCTCTCGGAAACATGCGGCTCGCGCGCGTCCTCTGGCTATGGCCGCTGATCGGGGCGGTGATCGCGGTGGGGGCGCTTCTGGGCATGGCCGTCTTTGACCGGACGACCAGCGTGCTTGCCTGGCCACTGCTGCTGCTCGGCTTCTTCGCGCTGGTGATCGCGGCGGCGTCGGTGCGCGAGTATGGCGTCGAGAAGTCGGCGCTGGTGGCTATTGCCGGCATGCTGGTGTCCGGCTTCGGGGTGATGCAACTCGTGCTGCCGAATATCGATAGCTTCTGGCTGGCTCCCCGCGTGGCGGCGGCCGCGGCACGGGAGCCGTGCGGGGTCGGCTCCGGCCCCATCGAGGTCGGCATAGCGGGTTATAATGAGCCGAGCTTCGCGCTTCTTCTGCCGGACGCGCCGCGCTTTCTGGACGGGGCGGCCGCGGCCGATTTCCTCAAGGTCGGGGGAGCTTGCCGGGTGGTCTTTGTGGAACGGCGGCAGGAGCCGCGCTTCGCCCGGCGGGCGGAAGCGATCGGCCTGCGCATCCAGCGCGGGGCCGATCTGCGGGGCTTCGATTACAATGGACTGCGCCAGGTGCGGCTCGCGCCCTACCGCCCGGGATGATGCCAGGCGCCATCACCCTGGGGATGATGGCGGGGGCCGTCGCCCTGGGGGGATGAGGCGGTTGCTTAGCGCGATGCTGCCAGCGCCGCGAACCCGGAATCGAGATCGGCGATAAGATCGGCGGGGTCTTCAAGCCCGATCTGCAGGCGGATGGCCGGGCCGCCCGGGTTCCACCGTGTCGCGGTGCGGTAGCTGCCGCAGTCGAAAGGAATGGCCAGGCTCTCGAAGCCGCCCCAGCTATAGCCGAGACCGAAGAGCGCGAGAGCGTCGAGAAAGGCGTCGACGGCAGGTTTCGGCGCCGGCTGGAGTATGATGCTGAACAGACCCGAAGCGCCCTTGAAGTCGCGCTTCCACAGGGCGTGGCCGGGATGCTCCGGCAGGGCGGGATGCAGCACCCGCAGCACTTCCGGCCTGCCGGACAGCCAGCGCGCCACGGCGAGGGCCGATTGCTGGTGATGCTGCAGCCGCACCGCCATGGTGCGGAGCCCCCGCGCTGCCAGAAAAGCGTCTTCGGGCGCCACGGTGATGCCGAGGTCGCCATGGGTAAGATGGACCCGGCGGAAGGTCCGCTCATTGGCGGATATGGTGCCGATATTCAGGTCCGAGTGCCCGCCGAGATATTTCGTGCCGGCCTGGATGGAGACGTCGACGCCGAAATCATGAGGGCGGAAAAAGAGCGGCGTTGCCCATGTGTTGTCCATCAGCGTGGTGATGTCGTGTGCGGCGGCGGCGGCGGCGGCGGCGACAATGGCCGGCACGTCCTGGATTTCAAAGGATTGCGAGCCGGGCGACTCCATAAAGATGGCGCGCGTATCGGGGCGGATGAGCCCGGCGATCTCGCCACCGACGAGCGGGTCGTAATAGGTGGTCTCGATGCCATAGCGCGGCAGCACCTCGTCGCAGATGCGGCGGGTCGGCTGATAGGCGCTGTCGACCATGAGCAGGTGTTCGCCGGCTTTCAGCGTCGCGAGCAGGGCGATGCTGACGGCGGAAAGGCCGGAGGGCGTGAGCACGACGCCGGCGCCGCCCTCGATCCGGGTAAGCGCGGCCTCGAGGCTCTCGACCGTCGGATTGCCGCGCCTTCCATAGGTGTAGCGTCCGGTATGGCCTTCGAGATCGGCGACGGTGGGGGAGAGGACGGTCGATCCCCGGACGATCGGCGTGTTCACGAAGCCGTCATGGCGAAAAGGGTCGCGTCCGGCGAGGACGAGTTCGGTCTCCATCGAGAGATTGCCGGGGACGGTACTTTTTGTCTTGTTCGCCATGGTTGTAGCCTGTCCGAGCCAGTTTATCGAAGGTCGCATAGGGAACGGAGCGGTGTTGCCCCGTCAAGCGCTTGACCGGACCCGATTGCGGCGCTCTGATGACGCTGCGTCTGCTGCGGTGGTGCCCGAGGGGGTCTTCTGGGCGCCGTCAGACGAAGGAAGCAGGCATGACACGTCGCCGCATGACATCGGCGGCATGCGAATTGCCTTTTCTGTCACTCGTGCCGCTCGCGTTCGCGCAGCGGATACGTCAGCTCCAATCCGAATGAAGAAGGCTGCCATCATGAAACGCCTCCTCTCCACGTTCGCCCTTGCGGGTGCCATGGGCCTCAGCGCGTTTAGCGCGCAGGCCGCCACGAAGCTTGAGCAGGTGAAGTCCAAGGGTTTCGTCCAGTGCGGCGTCAGCCAGGGGCTGCCGGGCTTTTCCAACCCCAACGACAAGGGTGAGTGGAGCGGCCTCGATGTGGAATTCTGCCGCGCCGTCGCCGCCGCCATCTTCGGCGACCCCACCAAGGTGAAGTTCACCCCGCTCTCCGCCAAGGACCGCTTCACCGCCCTGCAGTCCGGCGACATCGATATCCTGTCGCGCAACACCACCTGGACCATCACCCGCGACACCTCGCTGGGCCTGAACTTCACCGGCGTCACCTATTATGACGGCCAGGGCTTCATGATCCGCAAGGACAAGAAGGTGAACTCGGCACTCGAACTGTCCGGCGCCTCGGTCTGCACCCAGACCGGCACCACCACCGAACAGAACCTCGCCGACTATTTCCGCGCCAACAACATGACCTATGAGGTCATCGCCTTCGCCACCAACGACGAAGTGGTCAAGGCCTACGACGCCGGCCGCTGCGACGTGCTCACCACCGACCGTTCGGGCCTGGCCGGCGAACGCCTCAAGCTGACCAATCCCGACGACCACATCGTGCTGCCCGAGATTATCTCCAAGGAGCCGCTCGGCCCGGTGGTCGCCCATGGCGACGACCAGTGGTTCGATATCGTCAAGTGGGTTCTCTACGCGCAGCTGATTGCCGAAGAGCTTGGCGTCGATTCCAAGAATGTCGACGAGCAGCAGAAGACCGCCATCAACCCGGAAATCAAGCGCCTGCTGGGCACCGAGGGCAAGTATGGCGAGGGCATGGGTATCGGCAACGACTGGGGCTACCTGATCATCAAGCATGTCGGCAATTACGGCGAAATGTATGACCGTACCGTCGGCCCCGACACCCCGCTGAAGCTCTCGCGCGGCCTCAATGCGCTGTGGAACAAGGGCGGCATCCAGTACGGCATGCCGGTGCGCTGACCGCAGTCGAAAAAGGGGCTCCCGAGCATTCGGGGGCCTCTTCACTCCGGCAGAACCGACATCAAGTTCGGCGCCGGATGCATGAGGGCCTCGTTTCGAGGCGAGGGGGACTATGACGGATTTGGCTGGGCCCGTCGGCGGGCGTGCGAAGAGTTCATTCATCAACGATCCGAAGGTCCGGAGCATCGGCCTTCAGCTGATCGCCCTGGTCGTGGTGGTGTTCCTGGGCTGGAGCTTCACCGAGAACGCCCGCGACAACCTAGCGGCGCAGAAGATCGCCACCGGCTTCGGGTTTCTGGACAATACGGCCGGCTTCGGCATCAACCAGACGCTGATCCCCTATAGCGAGACCTCGACCTATGGCCGCGCCTTTGTCGTCGGCCTGCTCAACACGCTTCTGGTCGCGGTGGTCGGCATCATCCTTGCCACCATCATCGGCTTCCTTGTCGGCATTGGCCGCCTGTCGAAGAACTTCGTCGTGCGGACAATCTCGACCGTTTATGTCGAGGTGCTGCGCAACCTGCCGCCGCTGTTCCAGATCCTGTTCTGGTATCTGGCGGTGCTCAGCGCGATGCCGGGTCCACGCAACAGCATCAGCCTGTTCGGCGAGGTGTTCATCTCCAACCGCGGCATCATCATTCCGCGCCCGCTGTTCGGCGACGGTGCGGGCATCGTCGTGTGGGCGATCGGGCTCGCCATTTTCCTGGCCATTCTCTTTCGCCACTGGGCGGCAAGCCGCCAGGAGGAGACGGGTCGTTATTTGCCGGTGCTGCGGATCAATCTCGGCCTGCTGATCGGCCTTCCGCTCCTCGCCATGATCGTCACCGGCTTTCCGATCACGTTCGAGGTGCCCGAACTGAAGGGCTTCAACTTCGTCGGCGGCATCCAGGTCATTCCGGAGTTCGTGGCCCTGACGGTGGCGCTGGCGACCTATACCGCCGCCTTCATCGCCGAGAATGTGCGCTCCGGCATCCAGTCGGTGAGCCATGGCCAGACCGAGGCCGCGCATTCACTCGGCCTGCGCCATGCGCAGACCCTTCGGCTGGTGATCATTCCGCAGGCGATGCGGGTGATTATCCCGCCGCTGACCAGCCAGTATCTCAACCTGACCAAGAATTCTTCCCTGGCCGTCGGTATCGGCTATCCCGACCTGGTGGCGGTGTTCGCCGGCACGGCGCTGAACCAGACGGGGCAGGCGATCGAGATCATCGCCATCACCATGGGCGTCTATCTGCTGCTGTCGATCATCACCGCGACGGTCATGAACGCCTACAACAAGCGCGTCGCGCTGGTTGAACGGTGAGGGCCCGGCCATGAGCATGACCTTCGACGACGGGACGTTCATCCGCAACGAAATGGTGGAGCCGCTGCCGCCGCCCAAGCAGCGCATCGGCGCGGTGGCCTGGATGCGGGAGAACCTGTTCTCCGGCGTCCTCAACACGCTGCTGACCGTTCTCGGCATTCTGGCCGTGGTCTGGGTGGTGCCCCCCTTGGTCCGCTTCATGATCATCGATGCGGTGTGGACGGGCGAGAACCGCGAGGCCTGCCTGGGTCCCGAGGTGGGCGCCTGCTGGCCGTTCATCCATGCCAAGTTCGGCCAGTTGATCTATGGCTTCTATCCGATCAGCGAACGCTGGCGGGTCGATATCGTCTTTGCCGCCGGCGCGCTGCTCCTGGTGCCGCTGATGGTGCTGAGCTGGCCGTTCAAGCGCATCAACGCCTTCCTGTTCTTCGTTGCTTATCCCGTCGTCGCCTTCGTGTTGCTGACCGGCGGCAACATCAACGCCTCTGCTTTCCTGCTGGAACGGTTCGGGCTGATCGGCGGCCTGGTCGGCGATGCGCAGATCGGCGGCGTCAACCTGGTGTTCTGGGTTGATTATGTGCTTACCACGCTGCTCGTCATGGCCGCGATCGGCGGCCTGATCGCGCTGCTGGGCGGCAGCGGACGCTCTGCCGCCATCACTACGTTGTGGGTTTTCCTCTCGCTCGGGCTGGTCATCTTCATCTGGGACGTCGATGTCGGCCTCGACTATGTGGAGACCCGCCAGTGGGGCGGCCTGCTGGTGACGCTGGTGATCGCGGTGACGGGCATCGTCGCCTCCCTGCCGCTGGGCATCCTGCTGGCGCTGGGCCGGCGCTCGCAAATGCCGGTGGTCCGGTTGCTCTCGGTGATCTTCATCGAGTTCTGGCGCGGCGTGCCGCTGATCACGGTGCTGTTCTTCGCCACCTACATGCTGCCGCTCTTCCTGCCGCAGGGCACCAATCCGGATGCGCTGCTGCGGGCGCTGGTCGGCGTCGCGCTGTTCTCCGCCGCCTACATGGCGGAGGTGGTTCGCGGCGGCCTGCAGGCGATCCCGAAGGGGCAGTATGAGGGCGCGATGGCGGTGGGGCTCACCTGGAGCCAGATGATGCGCCTGATCGTCCTGCCGCAGGCGCTGACGCTGGTCATTCCGGGCATCGTGAACAGCTTCATCAGCCTGTTCAAGGACACGACGCTGGTGCTGATCGTCTCGATCTTCGACTTTCTTGGCCAGCTTCGCGCCTCTTTTACCGACCCCAACTGGGCGACGCCGGTGACGCTCTACACCGGCTTCGCCTTTGCCGGGGTGGTCTATTTCCTCTTTTGCTTCGGCATGTCACGCTATTCGCTCTTCGTGGAGCGGCGGCTGAATACCTCTCACCGGCATTGAGAAACGGAGAAACCCACCATGAGCGAACTCCATTCGACCGTTTCCCCAGAGGAGCTTCACGCCGTCCATACGCCCCCGGGGCGCGAGGTCGCCGTCGATCTCGTCGGTGTCCATAAATGGTACGGAGAATTCCACGTTCTCAAGGACATCAATCTGAAGGTGCATCGCGGCGAGCGGATCGTCATTTGCGGGCCTTCGGGCTCGGGCAAGTCGACGATGATCCGCTGCATCAACCGGCTGGAGGAGCACCAGCAGGGCACGATCATCGTCGATGGCATCGAGTTGACCAACGACCTCAAGCGGATCGACGAGATCCGCCGTGAGGTCGGCATGTGCTTCCAGCACTTCAACCTTTTCCCTCACCTCACCATTCTGGAAAACCTGACGCTGGCGCCGATCTGGGTCCGCAAGATGCCCAAGAAGGAGGCGGACGAGCTGGCCATGCACTTCCTCACCAAGGTGAAGATCCCCGAACAGGCGCACAAGTATCCCGGCCAGCTCTCCGGCGGCCAGCAGCAGCGCGTCGCCATCGCCCGCGCGCTGTGCATGAAGCCGAAGATCATGCTGTTCGACGAGCCGACCTCGGCGCTCGACCCGGAAATGGTCAAGGAAGTGCTGGAGACGATGGTGAGCCTGGCGGAAGAGGGCATGACCATGCTGTGCGTGACCCACGAGATGGGCTTTGCCCGTCAGGTCGCCAACCGGGTGATCTTCATGGATGCCGGGCAGATCATCGAGATGAACGAGCCGGAACCGTTCTTCTCCAACCCGCAGCACGAGCGCACCCGCCTGTTCCTCAGCCAGATCCTGCACTGAGAAAACCCCGATAAAAAAGGCCGGATCGCGCAAGCGGTCCGGCCTTTTACGTGGTCGCCGTCAGGCGCGTCAGTCGGCCGGCCCGGTCGCCAACGGCCTGTCGGAGGCGCCCCATTCGGTCCAGGAGCCGTCATAGAGCGCGGTGGGCGGCGCGCCGACGCTCTCCAGCGCCAGCCAGAGAATGGCGGCGGTGACGCCGGAGCCGCAGCTTGTGATGACGGGCTTCGACAGGTCGATGCCCGCCGCCTCGACCGCCTTGAGGATCGCCTCGGGTTCGACGAGGCGGCCATCTTTCACCACATCGGAAACCGGCAGGTTGCGGGCGCCGGGAATATGTCCGGGACGGACCCCGGCGCGGGGCTCCGATGCCTCGCCGCGAAAGCGATCCGCCGCGCGCGCGTCCAGCACCTGTGTATGCCGGTCGGCCAAGCGGGCGGCGACGTCGTCCATCGAAGCCACCCAGTCGCGGTCGAGCGTGGCGTCGAAACGCGCGGGATAATAGGGCGCCTCGCCCGATTCCGTCGGCCGGCCCTCGGCGCGCCATTTGGGAAAGCCGCCATCGAGGATGGTGACGTCGACGGCGCCGAAGGCCCGCAGTGTCCACCACACGCGCGGCGCCGAGAACAGGCCCTGTGTGTCGTAGACCACGATCTTCATCTGCCGGCCGATGCCGAGCGATTCCATCGCCGCCCGGAACAGCGTCTCGGAGGGCAGCATATGCGGCAGCGGGCTCGATATGTCCGAAATGGCGTCGATGTCGAAGAACACCGCACCGGGAATATGCGCCTCCATATACTCCTTGCGCCCGCTCCGGCCGGTTGCCGGCATGTGCCACGAGCCATCGACGATAACGAGGTTGGGCGCCCCCAGATGAGCGGCAAGCCAGTCTGTCGACACGAAAAAGCGGTTCGCAGGCGAGGATGTTTCACGGGGCGTGTCGGTCATGGGGCACTCCGGGTGTGCGCGGGCATCAGGCCCAGGCCAGCCGCACGCGGCGATTCTGCTGGCCCTTCTTCTCGATCTTCGTCACCTGCACGGCGCCGATCTCGTCCAGCCCGCGCACATGGGTGCCGCCGCAGGGCTGGAGGTCCAGCCCCTCGATCTCGACGAGACGTACCTTGCCGGTCCCCATCGGGGGCTTGACCGCCATCGTCTTGACCAGCCCGGGATTGGCGAGCAATTCCTCATCCGAAATCCAGCGCTCGCGCACCTTGGCGCCGGTGGCGATCATTTCCGCGAGCTTGGCGGTGATTGCGTCCTTGTCGAGCCCGCCATCGGGAATGTCGAAGTCCAGCCGGCTCTCGTCTTCCCCGATCGAGCCGCCGGTGACGGGAAAGGGCAGGGCGACGGAGAGCAGGTGAAGCGCCGTGTGCATCCGCATGCGCCTGTGCCGGGTCGGCCAGTCCAGCCTCAACGTGACCGCCTCGCCAAGCTCGGGCAGCTCGCAGCCGGTCGCCGGGACATGGACGACGTCGACCTTGGACGGACCGTAGATCGCCGTCTCGATGGCGATCTCGCAGCCATCGGCCCGCATCAGCGTGCCGCGATCACCCGGCTGCCCGCCGCCATTGGCGTAAAACACCGTGCGGTCGACCACGATTCCGCCTTCGGGTGTGACCCCTGTCACCACGGCGGATGTTTCCTTGAGATAGGCGTCGTCGCGGTACAGGAGGAGGGTCGTCATCACATCAGCACATTCGGGACATCGACGCTGCGCTCAAGCCAGCCCGGCACGGGCAGGCCCTTCTCGCGCAGGAAGGCGGGGTTGAAGAGTTTGGACTGATACCGGGTGCCGAAGTCACACAATATGGTGACGACGGTATGGCCGGGCCCGAGTTCCTTCGCCAGCCGGATCGCGCCGGCAACATTGATGCCGGATGATCCGCCCAGGCACAGGCCCTCATGTTCGAGCAGGTCGAACACGATCTGCACCGCCTCGGCGTCGCCGATCTGATAGGCGCAGTCGATGGGCGCGCCTTCCAGATTGGCGGTGATCCGCCCTTGGCCGATGCCCTCGGTGATGGAGGAGCCTTCCGACTTCAGTTCGCCCGTCGTGTAATAGCTGTAGAGCGCGGCGCCCATGGGGTCGGCGAGGCCGATCCGGATCGCCGGGTTGCGCGCCTTGAGGGCTATGCCGGCACCCGCGAGCGTGCCGCCGGTGCCGACCGCGCAGACGAAGCCGTCCACCTTGCCGTCGGTCTGCGCCCAGATCTCCGGCCCCGTGGTCTCGATATGGGCGAGGCGGTTGGCGACATTGTCGAACTGGTTGGCCCAGACCGCGCCGTTCGGTTCCGTGGCGGCCAGCGCTTCAGCGAGCCGGCCGGAGACTTTCACGTAGTTGTTCGGGTTGGCATAGCCGACGGCCGGCACCTCCACCAGCGTGGCGCCGGCGAGGCGGAGCATGTCCTTCTTTTCCTGGCTCTGCGTCTCGGGAATGACGATCACCGAACGGTAGCCCAGCGCGTTGCCCACCAAGGCGAGGCCGATGCCGGTATTGCCGGCCGTACCCTCGACGATGACGCCGCCGGGACGCAGCGCGCCGCGTGCCACCGCGTCCTGGATGATGAAAAGCGCGGCGCGGTCCTTCACCGACTGGCCGGGATTGAGAAACTCCGCCTTGCCGAGGATGGTGCAGCCGGTGGCCTGCGAGGCGCGCTGGAGCTTGATGAGCGGCGTGTTGCCGATCGCCTCGACGAGACCGTTGCGGATATCCATGAACCTGATTTCTTTTGCCGTTTGCCGGGGCCACGAAATTAGTGATCCCGCTCCCCCTCGGCAACCGGAATGGAGGTGCTATTCGCCGCGCAGGCGCTGAAATCGATCGAGAGCCCGCTGGCGCGCCTGCGCATGGTCGACGACCGGGCGCGGGTAGGTCTCGCCGAGAACCACGCCGGCGCGCCGAAGCACGGTGGGTGCCGCCTCCCAAGGCCGATGGACGATATCGGACGGCAGCGCGGCCAGCTCCGGCACGAACTGCCTGACATACGCGCCCTCGGGATCGAATTTCTCCCCCTGCGCGACCGGATTGAAGACGCGGAAATAGGGAGCGGCATCGGCGCCCGAACCCGCCACCCACTGCCAGCTCGCCGGATTATTGGCGGGATCGGCATCGACCAGCGTGTCCCAGAACCACTCCTCGCCCCGGCGCCAGTCGGTGAGGCAATGCTTGATGAGGAAGGACGCGGCCACCATGCGGATGCGGTTGTGCATCCAGCCGGTCTGCCAGAGCTGGCGCATGCCGGCGTCGACGAGGGGGTAGCCGGTCAGGCCGCGCCGCCACGCCCGCATCAGCCCCTCGTCATTGGCCCACTCGAAGGCGTCGAAGCGGCCGTTGAAATTGGTGCGCCCGATGTCGGGGAAGTGGAACAGCAGGTGATAGCTGAACTCGCGCCAATAGACCTCGCTGACGAACTTGGCCACGTCGCGCGGGGGGGCGCTGCCGTCTGCTTCGGCATGCCGGGCGGCGGCAAGTGCCTGATGCGGCGAGATTTCGCCAAAGCGCAGAAAAGGCGACAGGCGCGAGGTGGAGGGGCGATCCGGGCGGTCTCGGCCTTCCCCATAGCCGTGAATGCCCTCGTCGAGGAAGGTGCCGAGGGCCGCCCGCGCGCGCGCCTCGCCCGGTGTCCAGGCCTCGCGCAGCCCACCGGCCCAATCGGGCGCGGTCGGCTCCAGCGCCCAGTCCTCCAGTCGCTCGCCTGCCGGCGCAGGGGCGAACCGCCACGCCGCTTGCGCGCGCACGGGCGTGCGAACAGGTTGCGCCATTGCACGTCGATAGAAGGGCGTGAAAACGCGAAAGGGCCCGCCCGACTGGGTCTGCACGGTCCATGGCTCGTGAAGGAGGTTGCCGCCAAAGCTCTCGGCGTTGACGTGGCGCGCTGTGAGTGCCGCCTTCACCGCCGTGTCGATGGCGATCTCGCCGGCCCCGTAGCGGCGATTCCAATAGACCGCTTCCGCGCGCAGTTCACTGGCAAGCCCGGGGATGATCTCGCTTGCCCTGCCACGGCGCAGGAGCAGCCTGCCGCCCTTCGTCTCGATGTCGGCAGCGAGCGCCGCCAGCGAACGCCCAAGCCACCAGCGCGCCGCGCCGCCAAGCGGGCGCACGTCCTCGCTCGCCTCGTCGAGGAGGAAGATAAGCACCAGTGGCCGGCCGCTCGCCTGCGCGGCGTCGAGCGCCGGGTTGTCGGCAAGGCGCAGATCGTCGCGGAACCAGACGAGGGCAGGGCGGTCGGTAGACGAGGGCATGCGACGTGATCCTGACGTGATCCTACTCTTACGAAATCACACGGCCAAACGATCAACGCCGCTGGCGGAAGGCGGACGGATTGTCTATTGATGATGACTATAATGAAAATAGAGTCCCGGATGGGGCGTCGAACATGGAGTTGACCGATGAGCCCTGACCTTCACCCCGGTACCGCAGTCGTCACTGGAGCTTCCAGTGGCATTGGCAGGATCTACGCCGAGAAGCTCGCGCAGCGAGGCTATGATGTGTTGCTGGTGGCGCGTGACCGCAGCCGGCTCGATGAACTCGCGGCTAGCCTTGCGAGCGCGACCGGCCGAAAGACCGAGGTCCTCGTGGCCGATCTCGGGCAGGCGGCGGACGTCGAGAGGCTGACGGCCCGCATCGCCGCCGACCCGTCGATCACCCTGCTGGTCAACAATGCCGGCATGGGCACGGAAGGGGCGGTTGTCGGCGTCGATGCCGGCAAGGTCGACGCCATGGTGCAGCTCAACGTCGCCGCGCTCACGCGCCTGTCCATCGCCGCTGTGAATGCCTTTTCGGCGCGCGGTAAGGGCACGCTGGTGAACATCGCGTCCGTCGTGGCGCTGGTTCCCGAGAATTTTCTCGGCGCCTATGCCGGCACGAAAGCCTATGTGCTGGCCTTCACACAGTCGTTGCAGAGCGAACTGAAGGGCGGGCCCATACGGGTGCAGGCGGTGCTGCCCGGGCTCACGGCGACGGAGTTTTTCGACCGTGCGGGCCTGGATGCCGGGTCCCTGCCGGCCGAGATGGTGATGTCGGCGCCCGATCTTGTCGAGGCCGCCCTGCGCGGGCTGGAGGCCGGGGAGGCGATCACCATTCCCTCGCTGCCCGAGATGGCGGCGTGGCAGACACTGGTGGACGATCGCGTGCGGATGGCCCCCGGCCTGTCGCTGCGCCAGCCGGCGGCCCGCTACGGGATGGGTGCGACCGCAGGCTGATCCAAAGAGCGCGCGATCCGGTCACATTGGTTCAATCCGACCGGATCGGGCCCTAGTAATCCCATTGGGCGCCGATGCCGACCTCGGCGGCTCCGTTGGCGCCGGTTGCACCCTGCAGGCGAATGTTCTTCGTCACGTCCACATCGACGGTCACGCGGCTCGACCCTGCCGAGGTGCCCTGGCGCACGCCGAGATAGATATTGTCGTTCAGCCTGCGGCCGACGCCGACCTGGCCGCCGGTTCCCTCCGCATCGGTGCCAAGTTCGAGGCTGTCGACGCCGAGCGAGCGGCGCACATTTTCCAGCACTCCGGCGCCGCCGGAGAACTGCGCGGCGGCCTGCGCGAGCTGCAGCGCCTGACCGCCATTGAGCGACCCGGCGGAGCGCCCGAACAGCAGGCGGGAGATAACCTCGTCCTGCGGCAGGGTCGGCGTGGAGGAGAAGCTGATCACGGGGCGGGAGGCGGGGCCGGAAACCAGCACCCGGGCGGTGATGTCGGTGCTGGTGGTCTCGGCGATGAAGTCGAGCTCCGGGTCGGTGTTGCCCGTGAACGTGATGTTGCCGCGCGTGAAGGTGAGGCGGCGTCCGCCGAAATCGAAGGATCCGCGCCGCAGCTGAAAGCCACCCGACGTCACCGGCGCGCGCGTCGTGCCGCCGAGCGTCAGCTCGCCGCCGAGCTGCGCCTCGATGCCGAGGCCGCGCACGAACACATTGTTGCTCGGCGCCGAGAGAACCAGATCAAGCGCGATGCCGTTGCGCGCCGGTGCGGCGGGCCCCTGCTGGCGCTGCACGGTGGGGCTCTTGCTCTTGAACTCGGCGTTGGCATTCACGTGGCGGACATTCAGGTCCTGCACCCCGCCGGGGAAGCGGTCCGGCACGTTGATGTCGAGTGCGCGCAGCACCAGCCGTCCGGTCAGGCGAGGTCCATTCAGGAACGCGCCTTCGATGCCGAGACGACCTTCCGCCACAAGGCGCATGAGATCGCTGTTCACCAGCGCCGCATTGACGAGGTCGAGGTCTATTCGCCCGGGATAGCCGGCGGAAGGGTCGAGTGCGACATTGCCGCGCCCGCTGATGCTGCCGCCATTGGTCGTCGTGGCGCGGAAACTGGTCAGCGTGACGGAGCGATCCGTGCCGGTGAGCACGGCCTCGATATTGCCGAGCGCCACCCCGTTGACGGAATCGTCGAAGCGCCCGCCGCTGAGCCGCGCCGTGCCGCCGGCGCGCGGGGCGGCGAGGGAGCCGCGCAGCGTGGCGTCGACAGTGGCGATGCCGGTGACGCGCGCACCCGTCGCCGCCAGCGTGGGATTGACGATAGCGAGGTTGATGGCGCCGCGCAGCGCGAGATCGAGATCACCCGCACCGAGCGGCACCGAGCCGCTCAAGGTGAGCCCCTGCACGTTCTGCCCGGTGATGGTGGCGCGCACCTGCGCCCGCCCATTGCCCAGCGTGCCGTTGGCGGCGATGTCGAAAGGCCCGGCGCCGGAACTGGCGATGTCCGGGCGGCTCAGCCGGGAGATGCGCAGATCGAAGGGGCCCGTTGGTGCGGAAGCGGTTCCGCCGAGGCGCGCCGTGCCCGCCAGCGTGCCCGAGAGATTGGTGTCCGGCGCGACGAGGTTGACCAACGCCAGCGGCAGGGCGCGCAGGTCGACCGTGAGATCGAGCCTGTCGCCGGCCGTGCCGGACACGGTGGCGGAGCCGCCGCCGGCGGTCAGCGCCAGCCGGTCGATGGCAATTGTCCCGCCCGTGAGCGTGAAGGTCGCCGGCGCGTTCAACGCCGCGTTCAGCCCGGGCCGCGTCGCCGTGAGCCGGTCGAGCCGCAGCCGTGCGCCGTCCGTTATCGGCTCCAGCCGGCCGGCGGCGCGCAGATTGGTGCCCTGGGTGAGCGCTTCCAGCGTGAGGTCAGTGCCCTCGGCCGTGCCTTTGGCGCGAAGGGTAGCGGTGTCGACAGTCACGCCGGAAAGGGCCGCCGCCCGCAGGTCGACAGTGCCATCGAGAAGCGGCACGCCCCGCAGATCGAGCACCTTGCCATTGATGTTGGCCGAGCCCACCGTCTGGCCGAACGCGCTGAGCTTTTCGGCGCTGGCGCGCACATCGGCGTTCTGCCGGCCTTCGGCGACGCTGAGCGTGACGTCGGCATTCAGGGCGCCGGCCATCTCGGTGAGAGCGAGCGCGGCGATGTCGGCGAGGTCGCCGGCGACGATATTCAACTGACCTGTGGCGAGGCCGGCCGGGTCGAGCGCCAGATCGCCACGCGCCGTGACCGAGCCGATGGCAAGATCGAGGCCCGACAGGCTCCGCGTGCCGTCCGGCTGCGTCGCCAGCGTCGCCGAACCCCGCGCCGGCTTGCCGCCCACGTCGCCGGAGAGCCCGAATGTGCCGGCCATGTCGCTGGTGATGTCCGTTGCGGAGACATCGAGCGTCACATCGCGAAGCGGGCGGCCATCGGCCATGCCGTCGGGCACCCGCAGCGTCGCCTTGACGCCGAGCGCGTCGAGCGTTCCGGAAAAGGCGGCATCGGCCTGCAGCGCGCCGGCGAGACGCGGGTCGATCCGCCCGAGATCGTCGAGGGCAAGCGTGGCGTTGAGGTCGGCGACATCGCTGGCGAGGCGGCCATTGACGGTGGCGGCGATGCCGTCGGTATCGATCTTCAGGTTATCGACCGAGAGCGCATTGGCGCCATCCCGGGCGAGGGCGCCGTCGATGCTGAGGCCTTGCCCGACGAGAGCATCGACGCGGGCGATGCCGGTCTCCAGCCCCTGGGCGCGGCCCTTGAGCACGGCACTGGCGCGGGCCAGGTCAGTTGACGCGGAGAGTCGGGCGTCGAGCGTCGCGGTGCCTGCAAGCGGGCGGCCGGCGAGCGGCGAGAAGGCGGCGAGGTTGAGCCGGCTGACGCCAAGGTCACCGTCGATGGCGTGCGCATCCGCCCGGCCGGCAAAACGCGCCGAGATCGCGGAGAGCTCGACCGATGCCGTTTCCAAGACGGCGTCCTCCCCGGGGGGCAGCGTTCCGGCCGCCGAGAAGCGCCCCCGCGTGCCCAGGGCTGCCGCCACCTGCGGGTCGGCGGCGGTCAACTCGTCGGCCGTGCCCTCCACCGCAAAGGCGAGGGAGCCGGACGCGGAGGGGAGGGTGCGCAGCGTGGCCGCGAGGCTTCCTGCGCGATAGTCCAGGCCGGTGAGCTGGGTCGCCGCTATCCGCCCATCGATGGAGGGTGTCCGCAGCGCGCCCTTCAGCGTGCCGGTGAGGCGCAGGCTCTGCCAGCCAATGCCCGGAGCGAGGGCGGCGAAGCGCGCGGCGTCGGCGAGGGTGGCGTCGAAGGCGAGGTCGGCCGTCTCCGCCGCGTCGAGCGTGCCGCTCACCGTGGCCTGGAAACCGGCGGTGCGGGCGGTGAAGCTGTCGATGGCAATATTCCGCGCCGTATCGACCGTTACTGAGCCGGCTAATTCGCTGCGCCCTTCAAAGAGCGGCGAAATATTCGCCGGCAAAATGTCGGCGATATCGGCATCTATCGCGACGTTCATCCTGTGCCCGTTCGCCACGGCGCGAATACCCGCCGCGCCACTGGCCTCAGCCACATCGCCGACGGTGACGCGCAGATGCCCGTCCCAGGCGTCGAGCGGCCCCGCGCCTTTCAGCGACGCGGCGATTTCGGGAAGTCCGTCGAAGCCGGCGGCACGCGCCATCAGTCCGCCGGCGGGTTCGCGCGCGGCGACGTCGAGATCGAGCTGGCCCGTTTCCGGTGAATAGCCGGCTGAACCATTCAGCGTGCCGGGCGCGTCGAGACGTTCCAGCGCGAAGGTCATCGACAGACCCTGGGCCAGCGAGGCGAGATCGGCCGAGCCGTTGAGCGACAGGCGCGCCGCATGGCCCAGCACTGGCTCGGCGAGGGTGATGTCGGGGATGGCGAGGTTTTCGAGCCGCACGGGCAGGGCGAAGGACGACCCTTCATCCGTGGAGGGTGGCGCGGGCGGGAGGACCGGCCGTCGATCGAGACTGACGCGTGCCGCGGCCAGCGTCGTCACATCCACGCGCCCGGAGAGCAGCGCCAGTGGCCGCCAGTCAAGCCGCGCGCCCTCGATGCGGGCAAACGGACCTTCGGCGTCGGACAGCTCGATGCTCTCGACGCTCATGTCGAACGGTACGAAGCCGCCGAGCCCGCGCAGGGCGACCGTCAGGCCGGGAGAGGAGGCCAGCGACGAGGCGAAGCCGGCCAGCAGCGCTTTGCCCGGAGGTGTCTGCAGCGCGCCGAATGCGGCCACCAGCAGCACCAGCAGGGAGAGCAGCGCCATTGCGAGGAATTTGAGCGCGCGTGTCATCAGAAGGCCTGCCCCAGACTGACATAGACGCCGAAATCGCCGTCATCCGGCCCCGGATTGAGCGGGAAGGCGAAATCCACCCGCAACGGGCCGATCGCCGTATAGTAGCGAAGGCCCACGCCAGCCGAATATTTCATGCCATCGAAGTCCGGCCATTCGGAGGCGAAAGCCGAACCCATGTCGAAGAACGGCACGATGCCGATCGTATCGGTGACCCGCACCCGTGCTTCGAACGATGCCTCGAAGAAGCTGCGGCCTCCGATGATGATGCCGTCCTCGTTGCGAGGGCTGGCGGACTGATATTCATAGCCACGCAGTGAGCCGCCGCCGCCGACATAGAAGCGCCGTTGGGGCGGCACGTCGTAGAGACCGGCGCCGACGATGCTGCCGGCGGCAAGACGGCCCGCCAGGATGAAGCGCTTGCCCTCATCGAAGGCGTAATAGGTCGAGACTGATCCCTTGAACATGGTGGGACCGGCGCCGGCATCGCCGAGATAGGCAAAGGGCTCGACAGTCGCTGCCGCGCGCCAGCCGCGCGAGGGGTCGAGCTTGCTGTCGGTGTTGTCATAGGTCAACTCGAACGGCACGCCGATAATGCCGTAATCCCGCGTGCTCGTGCTGTCCTCCACCTGCGACTGCTCCAGGTCGATGCTCACCTGCAGGGTCAGGTCGTCGCTATAGCGGTGACGAATGCCGGCCAGTAGCGTCACCGCCTCGCGCACATAGGCGTTCGTCACCTCGCGCAGCACGGAGGCGTTGGCGACGAGGTCATCCTGCGCGGTGTAAATGCCGGGCTTTACAAAGGCGGCGGAGAGTTTGTAGCCGAACGGGTCGGCAGTGGGCACGGCTTCGGACTTCTCGCCGAACCAGGAGACCTGGTCATCGAGCCGCAGCGTTTCGCCGCCGCCGAACAGGTTGCGATGGCCCCAATAGGCGTTGATGGCCGACCCGTCGGTTGACGAATAGGTGGCGCTGACGCCGACATAGCGCGGCTTGCGCGCCGACACCTCGATCGTCACCGGCAGGCTGCCGTCCGCCTCCAGCCGTTCCGCCTCGCGGAGGCGGACGCTGGCAATGGCCTCATACTCAAGCAGGCGCCGGCGCATGCGGTCCAGCACCTCCGGTGAGTACGGCGTGCCCGGGGCGATCTCGATGCGCTCCTCGACAAAGCCGGGGGTGAGAAAATCGGCGCCGACCACGGTGAAGCGCCCGAAGGTGGCGACGGGGCCCGGGGCGATGAGGAAGGTGACGTCGACCGTGCGAGTCTGGTGGTCGGCGACAACCTCCTTGTCGGCGACCTTGGCGAAGGGGTGGGCCATGCGCCGCCAGTGATCGACGATCATGCCCTCGGCGCGGACGATGGAGGTTGCGAGCGCCGGCTCGCCAGGTTCCAGCCGCAGGCGCGCCAGCGACGGGGACTCCGACAGCGGGCGCCGGGTCGCGGCATCGAGCAGCTCGACGCGCCCGAACTGGAATTGCGGGCCGGCCTCTACCGTGACCTGCACCGGCACGGGCCCGCGCGCGCGGGCCGCTTCCACGCGCTCGAAGATATCGGGGGCATCTGGTGCACTCCCGGCGATGCGAATGCGGATAATGCCGCCGTAATAGCCGGCGGCGTAAAGTGCGGCGTTGATGTCGCGACGATCCGACAGCGCCCGGCGCACCAAGCCCGCTGCGCCGGATGGAGGGCGCTCGCTCAGCCGTTCGAGAGTCGATGCGGCCTCGATTCGGTCGGTAAGCGCGCCGTCGCCTCCGGTGACGTCGAGCGTCAACGTATAAGGCGTGGCGTCCGGGGCGGGCGGGCCGGCATTGATCGGCCTGGGGCTGAACAGATTGATCAGCGGACCGAAGAACCCGCCATTGGCGTCGTCCTCCGCCGTCTCGTCATTCGTACCACCGAACAGCTGGGCGGAAGCCGGCACCGGCAGGACAGACAGGACCAGCGCCACGCAAAAAGCGAGCGCAAGCCAGAGGTGCCCTTTCCGCCTTCCAACCGCCAACCCGTATCCTCCTGCATCAAGGTTCGACTGCCGCCTGGGGCGTGCCGACATTCCTCTGAGCCGCGAAACTAATGCAGCGACGATGAACGCAAGCTTTCCATCGGAGAGCCTGCTCCTGATTGCCGTGCGAAACCGGGGAGCGTCAACCTTGAAGGCGGAAAGAATGCAAAGTTCCGTGCCCTCGCGGGTCAAAAATCCGCCGGAGGCCAAAGGCTTGGCACTCTGATGTCGGCTCCCGGGTACCATTGACCGTGCCAACTGTCGTTCCGTTGGCCTCGCCTACCACGCGACGCCGATGGGCAACTTCTGCCATGGGCGATCGGCAGGACGCAGCCGTTGCTGCCATAGAAAGCGGTAGCTAACCTGGGCGGGTCTGCGCTGCGGGCGGCATCGGTCTTTCGGGGCGCTATGCAGCAGCGTTCTCCACCGATGGATCGACATTCACCTCAGCCTGATCATAGCGGCGGCGGGGTGAACAAAGTCGATGAAGTGAATGGTCCGGCCGTCTCATCGTGTTGCGAAGCGGCGTAAGTGCTTGCGGCGATTGAAGCAGCTTTCGATACGGTTTCGCCGTTCATCGTGCGGGATGATGATCTTCCGGGTGCGGCTGGATGGGATCGCCGCCGCGCCGATGTCTGCGACTTGGCTGCGGAAAACATTGCTGTCGTAGGCTTTGTCGGCGAGTACGGCGCCGCCGGACTGACCTTCGATCAAGGCTGCGAACTGCGGCCAGGTTGCCCACCGGGCCCGTCGTAGTGATGAAGGGCAGAGGCCGACCCAGCGCATCGGCCAGCATGTGGCCTTTCTTGGTGTTCAATCCGCTTCGGTAACGCCCCAGAGCCTCGTCCTTGATCCCCTTATTCCGCTCGCCGCCTGCGAGAGGGCCCGCGCGATGGATGACCTGAGCCCTGACCTGAGCCCCTGATCTTCCTCCAGGTTTGAGTAGAGTCCGCCGACCATGGAGACGGACGATGCGGGCGTCACGGTTCACAGCGGAAACAGATCATCGCGATGCTGAAGGAGCAGGAGGCGGGCGCGAAGACCGCTGACCTCTGTCGCAGGCACGGCATCTCCTCGGCGACCTTCTACAAGTTCAAGGCCAAGTACGGCGGCATGGACGTGTCCAATGCCCGCCGGCTGAAGAAGCTCCTGGCGGAGCAGATGCTGGAAAACGTCATCCTGAGGGATGTCAGTTCAAAAAATGGTGACGCCCGATGCACGGCGCAAAGCCGTGGCTCACCCCCCTCCCAATTATCGACGACACGGCGAAACCCGAGAAGGGCAGGCATTCGGTAGCCGTCGCCCCGCAATCCGTAACCAAGCTTGGCGAGACGCCAACTGCCGGACGCAGGTCCCTATCGCGCGGACACTCGACGAGGCACGGGCGGCCTTGGGGGAGCCTTGCGGACAGCTGGACGAACGATCCTCTGTGCCAAACGCGGGCGCGTGTGCAAGGTGCAAGCCGGGCCTAGACGAGCTGGTCCGGGGTCACCGTAGGATGAGATCGACCACATCCCGGCCGCAGGGGTACGCTACGGCTGTGTGCTGTATGACGCCGGATTTGGCTTGAGCGCCCCTTGCGGCAGGGTGCGAGTGGGCGTGGCACCTGGGGTGGCGTCTGCGCGGGGCATAAAGTGTACATCGCCGACGTCGCCCTGACATTCCCAAGGAGGCCCGCCCGCGCCGCCCGCGCGACTCACGTGCCCAGATGTAGCCGCGCTCTCGGCGGTGAAGACACCGGGCAAGGCATCCTGGCGCAGCGCGCTGCTGGCGGCGCGGGACCGGCAGCACGCTCAAGGCGCGCCTTGCCGTACGGCTCAAAGTGACGGACGGCCGGCGCAGAGGACCGGTCCCAGTGGTCGCCCTGCCGGATGCGAAAGCCTAGCTCACCGCGCGCGCTCGTTCCACCGCCGAGCGGACATACCATCTCTCCGGCCTTCCCGCCGACGCCGCCAGCACGCGCCAGGCGGAGGCGGTGTCGGCGGGAAGGCGCACCCGGTAACTGAGAGGGAACTCGGATCAACCACGTCGCGGGTCGTTGGTGGAGCAGCCCAAGGGCTGCCGCGATGAGAATTGCCCAAGCCGACTCGCGGAGCCGCCGTTCTCGTCAGGTGGTTGGAAAACAAGGGTCTCCGGCCCCGCCTCGGTCTTCCGGCGCCCCGCCAGGCCGTCCTGGATCGATGACTTACGCCGGTGCCACACCGATGCCCCTACTGCCGGGTGTACCCCGCAGACTCAATTCGGCCAGAGCAGATTCGGGAACGGCGCCCGGGCGTGGCTCTTCCCCTCGACCTAGCCGTCCCTGAGCCTATGTGCCGAGATAGCCGCGCAACTCGGCGGCGAGCGCGCCTATCTCGGCAGCGCCTTTTGAACCGGGCTCGGTTTCAAGCAGCGTGAGCCCACGCCCCATGCTGGCGGCGAAACCCACGCGATTGCCGAGCCGCGCGCGTGCGGCAGCATGGCCGAGGGCTTCGATCGCGGTTCCCATCTCTTGAGTGAGGGCGGCGCGCGATTGCGCCCGGTTGATCACCAGCAAGCACGATGTGCCCTCTTTCGCGATCATCTCCAGCGTCGGTCGTGTGGCCCATAGGTCGATCGGTGTCGGCTGCACGGGCACCACGACCAGATCAGCAACCTCAATGGCGGGGCGGGATTCCACGTCGGATTTCGGCGGGGTGTCGATTACGACGAAGCTGTAGTCGCGCACCAGGCTGCGCGCCTCGCGGCGCGCTCCCCACCCGGAGGCGGTCCGAAAGGACAGGCCGGTCCCTTCCTCCCCCAGCGTTGCCTCGCGCGCCTCGAACCATTCACCGAGGCTCCCCTGTGGATCGCAATCGAGAAGGGCCACCCGCATCTCGACCCCCGGCACCAGCTGCTGCGAAAAAGCAACAGCCAGGTGGGCCGCCAAGGTCGTCTTGCCGGACCCGCCCTTCTGCTGAGCGATTGTGATAATTTTACCACTCATCGAAAGCCCTCCATTCCGATGCGGAACTTTCAGCGTGTTAAAAATGCAACAAAACTGTCGATCGAAAGATAGCTACGACGACGTAATTCGGATTCCCGCAAAAGTTGCGAGACGCCATCATGGCATGACGCTCACGCGCCTGTATTGGAGCCGAGGACGACAACCTTGGCGCCGACGCCGACCCGTCCGTAAAGGTCGATGGCGTCCTGATTGATCATCCGAATGCAGCCTGACGAGACGTTAGTTCCGATCGTGTCGGGCTCCAGGGTGCCGTGAATGCGGTAAAGCGTGTCCCGGCCATTCTGCCAGAGGTACAAGGCCCGAGCGCCCAATGGGTTGGACAGCCCGCCCGCAACGCCCTCGCCGCCCTGCAGGCGCGTCAGCTGAGCCTGAATGTCGGGGCGGCGCTGGATCATCTCCTTCGGGGGGTACCAGTCCGGCCACTCCTGCTTGGAGTTGATCGTCGCGGTGCCGTTCCAGCCAAAGCCTTCCTTGCCGACGCCTACCCCATAACGGATCGCGGTCCCGCCAGGCTGGACGAGATAGAGAAAGTGCGCGTTCGGATCGATGACGACCGTGCCGGGCGGGAAGCTCGACGCATAGGCCACTTCGCGCCGGAGATAGACGGGGTTGATCTGCGAGACATCGACAGCCGCGATAGGAAATTTGTCCGCCATCGGTCCGTACATGCCATTGGCCGCATAGGCTGAGATGGGACTCGACGAAGCGAGTGGGGCGCTGGCGGAAGTGGTGCGCTTGCACCCGCCAAGTGCAGCCGCCGCACCGGCTACGCAGAGCCCGAGAATGGCACGACGATGAAGTTTGGACATGGTGCAACCCCTTCGGCTTCGTTCGCAGAATCTTAATCCAATCTTGGTAAACAAGTCCTTGCCGCGATCCTAGCGGATACGCCATTACGAGGGCGTTTCGGGCTGTCGCGATTCGTGCCGCCAGGGCAAATGTTGTGACTGTCAGTGCCTTTACGGCGCCCAATGCGTAAATCAACATTCTGCACTAACTTAGTTTTCGTCGGTACAATTGGACAAAATGCGCCTGATGCAATTCCAAATGAGTGCGAATGCGGCCATTTTGGTAAATCAGAAAATATTTGAAAATCAGATGTTTGAGAAAAATTCCTTAGAAACAAAATGAAAATAAGTCACCGTCGAGTTGAATAGGTCAACAGTTAGAGTTGAGACGCGAAACCAGGCCAGGCTGTGCGTCATGTTGGTCGTCAGCCTGGCTGTTCGAGTGCTCGGAGAGCGCGGGGGTCTTGGGCGGTTTGGCGGCTGCGGGTGCCGATCTGGGATATTTGGGCGGGCGCGACCGTGGTGAGCGTTAGCGTGTATCGTCGATAACGCGGCGGGTGTATTCGAAGCGTCAGGAGAGCTGGTCCATTCAGTTTCACTGACGTTTGAAAAGAGTTACTGTGTATCACTGCTGACCTGATCTGTTTGTCGATGTTTGGGGCAAACCGTCGGCATCGAGCGTTTTCGAGTTTTGTTAAAACGATTTTAAATCAATAAGATATAGCAGATTTATGATGTATCGAATAAATGATTGGCGGAGCATCGCTCGGTGAGTACAGATAAATAAATAGCTCTGTTGTTATTCAAACTTGGCGTGCGTCTAGCGTGTTTTTGCGGGGGCGTTGACCCCCGAAGGAGCGTTGCAGAACCGCGAAACAAAGCCCCCGATCCGGCTCGCCGGTGGGTTGGCGGGGTCAATGCAGGCACTGAAAATTTACACTGACATATGTAAGCTAGGTTCTGCCGATCAATTCGGGGGCTTCCTATGTCAAAGTACAGCGCCTTGACGACCTATCTTTCCAGTCGAACGCAACCGAGAATATCTATGTCGTTTGAGGACATAGAGCGGATTGTTGGAGCACGACTTCCGCAGTCGGCGTTCAATCATCGTGCCTGGTGGAGCAACAATCCAACCAACAGTGTTATGACCAAAGCGTGGCTCTCCGCCGGCTTCCGTTCCGAGGAAGTCGACATGACCGCGCGCAAATTGGTGTTTAGCCGGCATCTGCCAAACGTCGCGTCCGGAGGGGCGACTCGGGTGGCGCCCGCGTCGACGGGGTCGCCCCTGGCCGGGCTGTTTGGAGGGCTGAAGGGAACGGTGCATATCGAACCAGGCACCGACCTCACACTGCCGAGCACGGCGCCGGTCTATCTCTATGAAGGGGGGGAGACTGACTCGGCGCGGCGGTCGGTGGAACCGCTGCAGGAGGTGTGGCCTTCGCGCAACGGTGATGCCGAGCTCCATTCGCCTGAGGAATTTAATCCGTCATTGGGCGTTGAATGGCCGGAGGATCACTGACATGGGTATGCCTCTTCTCCTCGACACATGCGCGGCGTTATGGGTGGCTCAGGGAGCGCCGATTTCCGATGAGGCGCGTGGCACTTTGATCGAGGCGCGCCTGCGTGGGGCGCCCATTTCCATTTCGCCGATGTCCGCCTGGGAGATCGGAAAGCTCGTCGAGCAGGGGCGGGTGCGCCTCGCCATGGAGCCTGCCAAATGGTTCTCGGCGCTGGCGGGCCTTCCGGGCATGAGCATCGCGATGATGACGCCGGAGACGCTGATCGCCTCCTCGTTCCTGCCCGGAGTGCCGCCGCTTGATCCGGTGGACCGGGTATTGATCGCGACGGCGCGCGATCAAGGTTACAGATTGATGACGCGCGACCGGATCATGCTCGACTACGCCGAGACCGGCTATCTCCAGGCCGTGGGCTGCTAGGGCGTACCACTGGCTGGCCGTCCTTGGCCGGGTGCGGAACCTAGTTGATCGGAGCGGCGAGGGGAGGGTCAGCGCGGGCGGGGGAGCGATGTCACCGCGTTGACCCAGGAGTAGTCGAAATAGCCGTCGCGGGCGAGTGAGTGCAACCTATCGGTGCGGACGAGGCCATCCTCGATGAAGCGCTCATCGATATGGACGCCGACGATTTCGCCGAATGTGACATGCCGGCCGAAGGTTTTGCCGTGCCGGTCGGCGACGTCGATTGTGTCTATCCAGACACACTCGAGGGCGCAGGGAGAGGCGGCAACTCGGGGCGGCTTCACAATCCGCGAGGGAGCCCGGTCCAGTTTGGCGAGGTCGAACTCGCTCTCGCCAGGCGAAATGGTCTTTGAGGTGAGATTGACCGCCTCCATGAGCTCCCGCGTCGCCAGGTTGCAGACGAACTCGCGTGTCTCCACCACGTTGCGCACGGTGTCCTTCAACCCGGCGCTCGAGAACATGACGATGTCGGGGCTTTCGCTGACCAGGTTGAAGAAGGAGTAGGGGGCAAGGTTGGCCACTCCCGCCGGCGACAGTGTCGAAATCCACCCGATGGGTCGCGGCGCGACGATCGCCTTGAGCGGATTGTGCGGCAGGCCGTGATTTTTGCGGGCGGGTTCGTAGAACATGACTCAGTACCGGCTGATGAGGTCGGGAAGGGCGGGCCGGGGGCGGTCGTCCTGCGGACGGGCAAGCGTGCCGATATGCACGAATCCGATGATGCGCTCGGCCTCGGACAGACCCAGCGCGGCGCGGACCCGGGCATCATAAGCGTACCATTCGGTAAGCCAGGTGGCCGCATAGCCTTGGGCGTGAGCGGCGAGCAGCAGGAGCGTGCAGGCCGCGGCGCCGGAAAGCGTCTGCTCCCATTCCGGAATCTTGACGTGCGGGGCGGCCTTCGAGATGACGGCGATCACCAGCGGGGCGCGGGTGAGACGCGCCTTTTCGATGGCGACGCGCTCGGGCTCCGCCTCGGGGTTGTCGGCCATAAAGACGGCGGCGATGGCCTCACCCGCCCGACGACGTGCCTCGCCTTCGAAGAGGATGAAGCGCCAGGGGGCAAGCTTGCCGTGATCGGGCACACGCGAGGCGATCGCCAGCATCGTGTCGAGCTCGGCGGCGTTCGGCCCGGGAAAGGCGAGATCGAAAACCTTCGGGCTCTTGCGAGACTTCAGGAGATCAAGGGCAGAACCGGCGAGGGTCATAGGGTGGTTCCGTTGGTGAGCATAGGGCTGTCGAGATGGCCCCGGATACAGATGGCTTCTGAAGCGCGGTCCGATCGGATTGAGCCAATCTGATCGGGTCCTGGTCTGACTCTATGCGGCTCCGACTCCATGAAAGGAACGCGTCATCCGGCCAGCGTGTGTTGCAGGCTGGCGGGCGCGACCTCCAGATGTCAAATCCGAAGGATTGGCCGGCCTGGCCCTCGCCCTGGGTCAGCGTGTGCTGCGGCGAGATGGGAGGCGCCGATCCAGGCGGTCAGGGCGTCGGTCCTTTGCAGGGAAGAGGCATAGGGCGCAGCAGAGGCGTATTCGCGTAAAGAGGTACGTCGCCACGCACCGCGCGCGCATAAGAGCGAAGGGCGGCGGAAAAGGCGGCGACGCTTTGCTCCTGCACGTCGGGGCAATGCCACGAAGTGACACGGAGCGGGCGAGGCACTAGGCGGCATTGATTGCCGTGCGCAAGCCTTCGGCCGATTCCGCGCTTGCTGCTATGCCCCCGCGCGGTTGCCCGTGAAGCGTGCCTGACGCTCCGCTATATATAAGGTCGCCCGAACTCCCCCCGCACGCCGTTGGCAGGCGTTTTGGCATGGTGCGCCGAAAGAAGGAGTTTTCCGCGACGGCCCAGGATAGTCCGACCGTGGGGCACGCAAGGCCAGACGTTCGGGCAGGTCAGGCCTTGCCAGGTTCTGGCAAGACAGGGCTTCAGTCCACGACGGTGTGTCCGTCGTGGCGGGGTCTTCTCCCGTCTTCGGGCCTGCGTCGTGAATCGCGGTCTCGTCGCTTTACCGAAAAGCGGGTCCGTCGCTTGCGCGCGAGGTGAACAGTGATGTCGCCACCTCGCACCGTCGGCCACCGGAGACCATGATGTTGCGTAGCGCGGTCTTGCTGTCGTCTCAACGCGAGTTTTTCGGCCCTGGGAATGGCGGAGTCCCGTTGAGGGCTGAACTTGGTCTCGCGTGTGGTAGGCACGATCCCAGCGCGGCATGGCTTTGGGCGCGCTTGGAAGACGATTGATTTGCCGCGACATAGGCTCGTTCGGGGAACGATGTCTGCATGAAGCGCTCGGCCTTGCCATTGGTGCGGGCTGTGTCGCGGCGGGGGCGGATATAGCGGATGCCGCGCTCGACCAGAATCTGGCGGACGTCGTGGCTCCCGCCCGCGCGGCCATTATCGGAAATGAGACGGGCAACCCTGATGTCATGACGCACCGACGACGTGATGGCCCGGATGGCAGAAGTGTGAAGGCGCAGATCGTGAAGGTGCAGATCGTGAAGGCGCGGATCGTCTCGTTCCTCTCGTCGGCGAGCACCTCGATGGAGACAAGGCGCGAGGCATCGTCGATGGCGACATCGTCGTTAGCGACGTACGCATTTCCCGCCACGCCCCCGCCGGCAGCTCTGGCGGTGCGGTCGCCGGTGCTCCGATGGCCGATGCCGTCGATACGGCCGAGCTTCCTGGTATCGACGGGATCAGTTCGCCGGTGCTCTGCCGCAACTCTGCCACTCGCGGCGGTTTTTCGGCGGTCCTGGATAGAGGGCCCACAGGCAGCCGAGCCCGGACTCCCGCAAGGGCCGCTCCCCGGCATTGCGCCGCAGGAGCGCGCCGACGGTCGAGCGCGGCCGTGCCGCTCAGGCGCCGCCGCCAAAGTGCCTCGACGGCTGCGATCGTCGCCGACGTGATCACATGCGGCGTCCGGCTCGGCGCCGAGTCCCGGTCATGAAGCATCCGCCCGCCGCCGGCCGGGAACCGGAATAGCCACTCCAGGCCGTGCGTTCGGAAGTCCCTGCCGCTCAGCCGCCGCGACTCGCCGCCCGCCTTCAACAATCTGACCCACCAGAGGCGTCCGAGAAACATCCTCCGCGCATCTCGTGCATGTTCAAAAGGGTCGCTCCGGTCAGGCTCGGTTGGTCTAGCAACCCCCGCCTTACATCCCGGCCCGGGATGTACCCGTATAGCTGCGACAGCTAACCATGCGATATGGCCGCTCGAATCGATGTTGGGTGCGGGCGGCCCGATCGGGATGCAGGGGCACTGTCGATGGCCATGAGCGGCGTCCATCAACGAGGCAGGGGCTGCGCCTTGCTCCTGCCGGCGGCAAGGCGAGGAGCGCCGCGCCAGAGGTGACTTGAATTTGCCTCTGTTTGAAGGCACCAACGGCAGCGATGTCTCAGCTTTCTCATTCCTCTGTTCGCCGGTTCGTGTTCCGTGTTCGGCAGGCCGTTGCGCGCGGCCGGGCCGGAACGACCGGCGTCCGCCGACGCGCTGCGATTTTGGTCGTGGCCGTGCTGGCGTTTCCGGCAGGTGCCGTGGCGCGGGAGGCGATTTCCGCGCCGCCGCTGCGCCTGGCTCAGCTCTCTCCGTTCCAGTCGCCGGCCCCGGCGCTGTCGCCGTTCAACCCGTCGCAGATCCAGCCGTCGCGGGCGCTACCCTTTGTCGGCGCGCCGCCGGTTACAGTGCCCTCCGGCAGTGCCGGCCCGGCCGCCCGCATTCCCGCCACCGGACGGGCGGAGGGTGGCGACCCGCACACCATCCTGCCGCAGCCGCCGGCCGGAAAGGTGGCGATCGGGATGAGCGCCCGGTTTGGCGAGAAGGAGGGGCTGATCCCGCGAGGTCTCATCTGGCGTGTCTTTGCCGACCGGCCGGAAGCCTCCGGTGCCTATCCGCTGGTGGCGGAGGCGGCCGATCCCGCGCCTGTATTCTTCCTCTCGCCCGGCGGCTATGTGGTGCACGTGGCCTATGGCCTTGCCAGCGTGGCGCGGCGGATCGTCATTGGAGAGGAATCGCGGCGCGAGCAGCTCGTCGTTCCCGCCGGCGCCGTGACGCTGCACAGCGATGTCGCCGACAGGCCGCTTCCGGCGGAGAAGGTGACGTATGATCTCTTCGAGGGCAGCTTCCTGCAGGGGAGGGCGTCGAGCCGACCGTATTTTCGCGGTGCCGTTCCCGGCGACCTCATCATCCTGCCGGCCGGCGATTATTACGTCGTCTCGACCTATGGCGACGGCAATGCGGTGATCCAGGCCGACCTCGCCGTGGCGCCGGGCAAGGTGACGGACGCGACGCTTCACCATCGTGCCGGCGAGGTCACGTTGCGGCTGGTGAAGGGGGAGGGCGGTGAGCCGCTGCCCGAGACGCAGTGGTCGATCGGCACGCCGGGCGGCGACAGCGTGAAGGAATCGATCAACGCCGAGCCCACCTTCGTACTGGCGGAAGGTGAATACACCGCCGTCGCGCGCTTCGAGGGCAAGACCTATTCCAAGGTCTTCAATGTCGAATCCGGCAAGAACGGCTCGGTCGAGGTGCGTGTCGGCGAGCAGGTCACGCCAAGCGCGCTGGATACGCAGGACGGCAGCGGCGACTGATCGCCGGCCTTCTTCGCGCCTTATATGGTCAACGTTTTCTTAAGCGGCCGACGCGCATCATCGCCTTCGTGTTGAACCGGGCCGGGAGTGCGCGATGATCGTGCGGCAGTTTCTGGAATGGGCGCGGACCGCTCCGGAGGATGCGCGGGCCAAGGCTGTCGCCGCTTTGGCCCGGGCCTATGTGCGCCCCGAGCTGGGGGCCGCAGAGCGCGCGGAAATCGACGAGGCCCTGCCGGGGCTGGTGGCCGACCCCTCGTCCCTCGTACAGTTTCAGCTCGCCTCGGCACTCTGCCGCCACCCGCTGGTGCCCGCCGATGTCGTCCTCCAGCTGGCTCGCCTTCCGGGGCCGGCGGGTGCGCTGGTGCTGGAGCATTCGGCGGTGCTGAATGTGCGCGAACTCATCGCCATGTGTGCCGGCGGAGATGCCGGCAAGCAGGCGGCCGTCGCGCGACGGCAAGGGCTTTCGGCGCCCGTCGCGGCCCTGCTGGCGGAAATGGCGGATGTCGGCGCCGTGCTGGAACTGGTGCGAAATCGAACGGCCGACGTTCCCGGCTTCGCGCTCGGGCAGATCGTGTCGCGCTTCGGCGGCGTGCCGGAATTGCGCGAGGCGTTGCTGAGCCGCCCGGATCTTCCGGCGGCGGCGCATCAGGCGCTGATTCGCGTCGTGGCCGGGGCGCTGTCGGCCCTGGTCGAAGAGCGCCAGTGGCTCTCGCCGGCCGAGACGGCGCGGCTGACGCGCGAGGCCTGTGACCAGGCCACGGTGACGCAGGCCTCACCCCCCCAATTCACCCAGACCCGCGCGCTGGTTCAGGGCCTGCAGGCGAGGGGTGAACTGACCTCGGCACTGGTGCTGCGCTCCCTTCTGTCGGGGCAGATGCGGCTTTTCCTCGAAGCGGTGTCGTTGCTCTCGGGGATTTCGGTCGATCACGTCGCGGCGCTTGCGGCCGACCGTTCGGGCGAGGCCTTCCGCGTTCTCTATGACCGACTGGGGTTGCCGGCCGGGGCTTTCATCGCCTTCCGCACGGCGCTGCGTGTCGTCCAGTCGGAAACCTATCTGGATGAACGCGACGCCGAGCCGGGGCTTCGCCTGCGCATTCTGGATGACGTGCTCGCGGCCTATGAATTGGCTGGTGAGAGCGCACGAGGCAACCGTATCGTCGGCATGCTGCACCGTTGGCAGGGCGAGGCGCGCGAGCGATCCGAAAGGCAGACGCTCGCGGCGTGAGCGGACCTTGCTCGTAGATCTCTAGAGCACGCGCCGATCAGCTCGGATCGCACTCTAGCCGAACTGCTCCGCCAGAATGCGCTCCTCGATCGAGTGATCGCGGTCGACCAGCATGGTCATGGACGAGTTCGGATCGAGCCGGGCGCGCACGGCCACCACGTCGCGTACCTCGAAATGATCGGCCGTGGCATTCACCGGGCGTTTTTCAAACTCCATCACGGCAATGTCGACGCGAGCGCGGTCAGGCACCAGCGCCCCGCGCCAGCGACGCGGCCGGAAGGCGGAGATCGGAGTGACAGCCAGTAGCGGCGTGCCGATGGGCAGAATCGGACCCTGTGCGGAAAGGTTATAGGCGGTCGAACCCGCCGGGGTGGCCACCAATACGCCGTCGCATATCAGCTCCTCCATCCGCACCTTGCCGTCGATGGCGATGCGCAGCTTGGCGGCCTGGTAGGACTGGCGGATGAGGGACACCTCGTTGATCGCCCAGGCGCGGTGCTGGCGTCCCTTGATGTCGGTTGCTTCCATCATCAGCGGGTGAATGACCACACGCTGCGAGGCGGCGATGCGCGCGGGCAGGTCTTCCTCGCGAAAACTGTTCATGAGAAAGCCGACCGACCCGCGATTCATACCGTAGATCGGCGTTCCGCTGTCGCGGCAACGGTGCAGCGTCTGCAGCATGAAGCCATCGCCGCCAAGGGCGACGATGATCTCGGCGTCCTCCGGGGCCACCGTGCCATAGCGGGCGACCAGGCGGGCCTGTGCCTGAAGCGCGTCCGGCGCCTCGCTGGCGACGAAGGCGATTCGGGTGAAGGCCGGCACCGTGTCGGCCTCGGTGCTGCTCGAACCGGCGGGACGGGCGACTTCGTTCATGCGGACAGCCCGGTGCAAGGTGAAATGGAGAAGCCCGAAGGCCAGGAGTGCACGGCGTTGGTCACGATGGCCCGGCCCTGGCGTCGTCGAGCTGGAATCCGGTTTGTCCTCTGGGCCCGGTCAGCCGGCGCCTCGACGTCCGGCCCCGACCACCGGCGCGTCGTTCAGTCTTCGACGGCGCGCAGATAGGGTTCGACCGGCCCGACGAGCTTCACCGTCATCGGGTTGCCGGCACGGTCCTTCGCCTTGCCGACCGAGACCCGAATCCAGCCCTCGCTGACGCAATATTCCTCGACATTGGTTTTTTCAGCGCCCTTGAAGCGGATGCCGACGCCACGTTCCAGGAGCTCGGCATTGTGGAACGGGCTGCTCGGGTCGCTCGACAGGCGGTCGGGAAGAGGTTCGGACATGGGCGGGGCCTCGGCTCACTGAAACGATTGCGCGAGACATAGCCCCGCGCCGCCGGTTTTGCCAAGCCGCATCCCAGGCTGCATGCGACAGCGCATGCGGGGGACGGCGCTGTTTCGTCAGAGCACAGGACGCCAGATCGCCGGCACCATTGCGTAACCCTCGCCTTCCTTGCGGATGAAGCCGGTGGCCGGGAAGGGGTAATGATAGCCCGTGAGCTGGAGCTTTTCGGCCGCGAGCATGTCGTAGATGCGCCGGCGGGTCTGCACCGCCTTCTCGCCGTCCATGTCGAACTGCACCTGCCACTCCGGATTCGGGGCGAACAGGATCGGTGTGTTGGTGGTGTCGGACTGGACGAACAGCCGGTCATTGCCCGAGGCGAGGATGAAGGCGGTATGCCCGGGCGTGTGGCCGGCGGCGTCGACGGAGGTGAGGCCCGGGGCGACCTCCTTGTCCCATCCGTATCGGTTCACCTTGCTGTCGATGTCCTTGAACACCCGCCGCACATTCTGGAAATTTGCCTTCAGCGCTTCCGGGGCGCGGCTCATCTCGCCCTCGTCCATCCAGAACGCCCATTCCGCCTCCGGCACCAGGATTTCGGCGTTGGGAAAAGCAAGGCCGCCATCGGCAGTGCGCAGCCCGTTAATGTGGTCGCCGTGGAAATGGGAGATGACCACGGTGCCGATGTCGGCGGGCTTAACGCCGGCCCAGGCAAGATTGGCCTGGAGCCGGCCGACGGTTGCATTGCCCGGCTGCGGGCCATTGCCGGTGTCGATCAGCGTCAGCTTGCCACCATTGTTGATGAGCAGCGGATTGAACTGGATCGACATCGTGTCCTTGGGCTGGAAGGCCAATTCGAGCGCGCTGTTGACCTCCTCGCGCGAGGCGTTTCGCACGAATCCGTCGGGCAGCGGAAAGGTGCGCATGCCATCATTGACGGCCGTCACCTCGATGTCGCCGATCTTGTAGCGGTACAGGCTCGGCACCTGCTGGCCGGAGGCGGTCTGGGCCGCTGCCGACGAGGTGCCGGCGGCGAGCAGCGGCACTGTGGCTGGAAGCGCCGCCAGGCTGGCGGCACCGGCAAGCACATGGCGGCGGGACATCTTGCTCATCGCGGACTCCGTTGGTTGGCTTGCCCGTCGGGCGTGTTGCTGCACGCTAGTGGCGACGGGCGAGGTGGTCACGACGAGGGTCATCACGTTCGGGTGAGGCTAGCCGGCTCAGAACCTGTGCTTGAAGCCCAGCTCGATGCCGTCATAGGCCGGCTCGCCGTCGGTCCAGTCGCGCTCGATGAACAGCGTTACGGCCGTCTGTTCGGTTGCCCAATAGCTGATGCCGGTGGCGATCTCGGGCGTGTTGTAATCATTGGAGGTGTCGAAGGCGTTGCGGTAGCGCAGCTTCAGCGCGGTCCAGGTGAAGTGCTTGGCGATCGGGATATCGGCCGCGATGGAGAAGAAATAATAGGGGAAGCTGGTGGGGTCGTCCGACTCGATGAAGTGCTGGCCGATGCCAGCCATTCCCGTCAGGGTGAAGGCGCCGAAATCATGGGTGTAGCCGATAGAAGTGTCGATGTTGACCTTGTAGTCGGTTGTTCGCGCCGTGTCGTAATACTTGCCGTTGGCCGCAATGATGAAATGGTTGTCGAAGGTGTGGGCGACGCCGAGGCCCCAGTCGGTGCCTGTGGTGTTGCTGAAATCGTCCGGCGCGCGCTCCGTCGTCACGTTTCCGGAAAGGGTCGTGCTGCCGGCAAGGACCGGCTGCGGAATACAGAGAAGAAGACAGAAGGCAGCAAGGGTGCCGGCGCGCATGAACTGACCCCAAAGGTTTCGGTTCGGAGCGTGTGCGACATCGGAGGCCCCGGTTTATCGGGTCCTGGCAGTGGCCAACCGTGCATAGGTATGTCGAAGCCTTATGCCTTCGGCTTTTTCTTCAGCACGACATAAGCGATGGCGGCGACGAGGGTCAGCGCCACGAAGATCACGCCCACGACGTTGATCACCGGCGAGAGCCCGAAGCGCAGCCGCGAGGCAATCTCGGTGACAAGAGTCCACTCGCCTCCGATGGCGAACACCGTGGTGTTGTAGTTCTCGAACGATTGCAGGAATGCGACGACGGCGGCGGTAAAGCAGGTTGGCGCCAGGAAAGGCAGGGTGATGCGCCGGAAGACCAGTGTATGGCTGGCGCCAAGATCAAGCGCGGCCTCTTCCAGCGTGCGATCCTGACGCTGCAGCCGGGCGAGGAAGAGCAGCATGGCGTAGGACGCGATGAAGCTCGACTGCGCCATGACGGCGACGAACAGCCCGCCCGGCACGCCGAACTCACGCCAGAAAATGAGGCTGGAAATCCCGAGGATTATGCCCGGCGTCAGCACTGGCGAGACCAGCACGGAATAGAGCATCGTCCCGGAACGCTGGCCGAGGCGCGTGAGAATCAGCGCGCCCGACAGGCCAGCGGGGATCGACACCGCGATGACCCCCAGCGCCACCAGCACCGAGTTGACCAACCCCTGCAACAGTCGCTGGTCGTGCGCCAGGGCGACGAACCATTTCAGGGTGAAGCCGTGCCATTGCGTGACCGAGGGATAGTCGAAGGAATTGAACGCCGCCGCCGACATCACCGCCAGCGGCAGGAAGAGGTAGAGGACGAACAGGCCGATATAGATGTTCAGCACCAGCCGCGCGCCGGCGCTTTCCGTGGCGGTGCTCATTTCGCGATGTCCCTCAGCCCGACGCCGAACAGGCGCATCATGAGAAGGATGAAGGCGGTGCAGACGACGAGGAGCGAGACGGCATAGGCCGAACCCATGTTCCAGTTATTGCTCTCATAAAACTGTCGGTAGACCAGCTGGCTGAACCAATCGCCGCCCTGGCCGCGCGTCATGATGGCGGGCACCGAATAGGAGCCGGCGGAGAGCATGAAGGTCATGATGCAGCCCACCGCGATGCCCGGCTTGGCGTGTGGAATGATGACGCGGCGATGGATGCGGAAGGTGGAGGCCCCGAGGTCCCGCGCCGCCTCGATCTGGTTGCGGTCGAGCGTCTCCAGCGTGTTCACCATCGGGAACACCATGAACAGAACATAGGTATAGATCATCGCCAGGAAGACGGCGGAGGGATTCTCAAGGAAGGGAATCCACTCGCGGGCATCGAGATTGATGAAGCCCATCCACTGCAGCACGCCGTTGATGACGCCGCGATAGTCGAGAATCATCAGCCAGGCGTAGACGCGCAGCAATTCGTTGATAGCGTAGGGGACGATGAGCGCGACCATGAGGATGATCGCCTTGCGCGGTCCGCTGGCGAGCGCCACCACATAGGCGACCGGATAGCACACGACTAACGCCAGTGCTGTCACCAGCAGGGCATAGAAGATGGTGCGGACGAAGATGTAGAAATGCAGCCCGCTCATACGGGTGAAATTGGCCAGCCCGTAGGTTTTCGGCGGGTCTTTCTCCTGTGCTTCCAGCGTGGCGATTTCCGCCTGCTTCTCCGTAAGGCTCTGGTCGAACGCGGCCTGTTTGGCGGGATCGGTCTCGGAACTGCGGTCCAGTTCGATCAGCGAAATGTCGTTATAGAGCCGGTCGATGGTGAGCGAGATGTCGCCCTTGGCCTCGCGCCACCACAGCGACTGCTCGACCATCGCCCCGAGCGGCACGAGAATCAGCACGAGAATCCACGCCACCGCGATGCCGGCGATGAGGGAGGCGAGGGGGCGGCCATAGGCGCGGGAAAGGCTACCCATGGGCCAGCGCTCCCATGGGATAGACCAGCGCGTCGTCGACGCCGAAAGACAGGGTCAGTTCCTCCGGCAGTTCGCGGACGGCGGGGCCGTTCGGCACCGTCACGGTGAGCGTCTGGCCGGCCGCGGCGCAGTGGAGATGCACCGACGGCCCCTCTAGATTGCGCGCGGCGAGGCGGGCGGCAACGGTGTTCACGCCGCCGGGGCCGAGCACGATGCGCTCGGGGCGAACCATGAGCAGCGCCTCTTCGCCCAGCCGGATCGGCCCTTTCACCCGTCCTTCGATCCGCCCGATCGGGGTGTCGAGCGCGGCCAGCGAATCCGCCAGGCTCGTCACCGTGCCGCGCAGCACGTTCTGCTCGCCGACAAAGGTGGCGACGAAGGGCGTTGCCGGTTCGGCATAGAGCGTGTCGGCGTCCGCGACCTGTTCGAGCCTGCCGCGGCTCATCACCGCCACGCGGTCGGACATGGCGAGCGCCTCGCCCTGGTCGTGGGTGATGTAGATGAAGGTGATGCCCACGCGCTTCTGGATCGCGCGCAACTCGCTGCGCATGTGCTGGCGCAGCTTGAGGTCGAGAGCGGAGAGCGGCTCGTCGAGCAGCAGAACGGCGGGCTCGACCGCCAGCGCCCGGGCAATGGCGACGCGCTGGCGCTGGCCGCCGGAGAGGTCTGCCGGCCGCTTGTCGCCATAACCGTTCAGCGCGACCAGTTCGAGCAGTTCCTCCGCGCGTTTCAGCCGCTCGGCCTTGCGCATGCCACGCGCTTCCAACCCGAAGGCGACGTTCTCGGCCACGCTCATCAGCGGGAAGAGCGCAAGGTTCTGGAAGATCAGCGCCGTGGGCCGCTCATTGGGACCCTTGCCGGCCATGTCCTCGCCGCCGATCAGCACGCGGCCTTCGGTCGGCTCGATGAAGCCGGAAATGGTGCGCAGCAGCGTGGTCTTGCCGCAACCGGAGGGGCCGAGGATGGAAAAGAACTCGCCGGCATGGATGGCGAGGTCGGTCGGTTGAACGGCAGTCGAATCGCCGAAGCGGATCGACACCTGATCGAGACGCACGTCCTTGCCGCGCATGGGGGGTCCATCAGCCATGAGGTGGGCCGTCCACGTCCTCGGAGGCCATCCGCGAGACGGGCGAGCATCCCCGGGACACGCCCGGGGATGGGTTTTGTCGGGAAGAGATGGCGGGATCAGCTGTTGGTCAGCTTCTCGACATACTCGCCGCGCAGCTTGGCGTAGAAGTCGGTCTGCATCGGCCACCAGAACAGATTGTCGATGGTGCCGGCCGGGTAGGCCGCATCGAAGGCTGCCCGGGCTTCCTCGGAGAGGAACTGTTGGGCGCCGGTCGCGCAACTGTTGTAGCCGGTGGTGTTGGCGAAGCGCGCGCCGACTTCCGGCTGATAAAGGAAGTTGGCGAAGGCGTAGGCCTGCTCGACATTCTCGGCGCCGGCGGGGATGCCGAGCGTGTCGGTCCAGGCGAGGCCGCCTTCCTTGGGCATGCCATAGCTCCACTTCTTGTCGGTGTTGCGGTGGAGCAGGATGCCGGTCGTGTCCCAGGTCTGGCCGATGGTGCAGCCGGCGTCGGTGAAGGCGGCGGTGGCTTCGGTGGCGTTGTTCCAGTAGGCGCCGATATTACCCTTATGGGCGAGGATGTACTTCAGCACGCCCTCGAAGACGCGGCGCGAATCGGCCTCGGACTTGTAGAGGTCCATGCCGCGATCGGACTTCAGCTCGCCGGTGGCATCGAGATAGAGCGCCACGCCGTTGAAGACCGACTTCTGGCGGATGGCGGTCTGCTTCGGGTGGTCGGCCAGCCACATGTCGCCATAGGATATGTCGCCGGACTTCTTGCCGGGGAACTTGCTCGAATCCCACGTCATGCCCTCGGTGCCCCAGTCGAACGGCACCAGGTAGCGCTTGCCGCGATAGGCGGCGCCGAGCTTGAGCGAGTTGCGGTAGATCGAGGGGATGACCAGCGCGCTCTTGAACTTGGCTTCGTCGATCGGCTGGAGGAGGTTGTCCTTGTAGTAGTTCGGCCCGGTGTCGACGGACGGGAAGATGATGTCGAAGCCCTTGCCGCCGGCGGCGCGCAGCTTGTTCTCGCATTCCTCGTTGGAACCGTAGGTGGACAGGTTCACCTTCACGCCGGTGGCGTTGGTGAAATCGGCCAGCAGCGTGTTCTTGTCGAAATAGTCGCCCCACGCATAGACATTGATCGAGCCGGAGGTGGCGAGCGCGTCGTTCGCGCGCAGCACCGCAGGCGCGGCGAGCGCGAAGGCGCCGGCCTTCATCAGGTCACGACGAGAAAAGCGGGTCATCAGTACCTCCCATTGCCCCCGGTGGGCGAAACGGCGTCCGCTCTAGTTCGGGGCGATGAAGTGACGATGACACGGTACATCTGCGTGAGAAAGTCGCTGTCGCACGCGAACAGTCGCTTGTCGGATTTGTTCAGCGCCACGAGGGGTGGCGGCGTCAAAACGAGGCCCGGCAGCTCTTCAAGGGTGCGACAATCTGTCATGTCGGAGTAGGGTAGCTTTGGGGCGCGCCTGCCTTAGTTTCTGCGCACCCGTTGATCCGGGCCCCTCTGACGCGAGCCGCCGGCGTTCGCGTGATGTCGGATCGCTTCCCGACGTCGCGCCGGCAGGACTATGTGCAGATGAACTCGATACCCCCTTCAACACGATCCAAAGTGCCTCTTCGTGCGTTAATGCGCCGCGAAGGCGTTGCTGCGCCGACCCGTCTCTTGGCGATTTCTGGGGAGTGATCCGGTGGACTATTTGATGGAACTAGCTGCCAGCCCGGCAGCCTGGGCGGCGCTGATTACCCTGATCGCGATGGAAGTCGTGCTCGGTATCGACAACCTGCTGTTTATTTCGATTTTGACCAACAAACTGCCCGAGGACATCCGTCCGCGCGCCCGTCGAATTGGCATCGGGCTGGCGCTGGTGATGCGCCTTGGCCTGCTCAGCACCATCGCCATCATCGTCACGCTGGTGGAGCCGGTGTTTTCGGTGTTCGGCCATCCGTTCTCGTGGCGCGACCTCATCCTGATCGCCGGCGGTCTCTTCCTCGTGTGGAAGGCGACCAAGGAGATCCATCACAGCATGGCGCCGCATGACGAGCAGGAAGCGTCGCTTGGCGGCACGCTGCAGATCAGCTTCAGCGCTGCGATCGTGCAGATCCTGATTCTCGACCTCGTCTTCTCGGTCGACAGCATCATTACCGCCGTCGGCATGACGGAGCACATTCCGATCATGGTGATCGCGGTCGTGTTCGCGGTGCTGACCATGCTGTTCGCGGCCGGTCCGCTGGCGAACTTCATCAACCGCAACCCGTCCATCGTGATGCTGGCGCTCGGCTTCCTGCTGCTGATCGGCACCACGCTGATCGCCGAAGGCTTCGGCGCCCATGTCTCGAAGGGCTATATCTACGCGGCGATGGCGTTCTCGGCGCTGGTCGAGGGCCTGAACATGGCCCAGCGCAAGCGCCGTCCGTCACCTGTCGGTCAGGCGATGGCGGGCAACCCCCACCCCGCGCCGGATGCCAAGCCCGCTGAAAGCGCGACGTAAGCGCCGGAAGGAAACACCGGCGGCGTGGGATCAGGCACCCCGCGCCGCCGGACGATGCTATGATCCAGGCTCCCTCCCTCGAAGGAGCCTGGACAATGGCGGACACAAGCGACCCGCATGCCCCTTCCGACGGCGCGCCAGACGTGCCCGCCGACAGCAAGCTCACCCGCACCAAGCGCGCCTGGGCGCGACAGGGGAAGTTCCTCACCGGCCGGATAACCCGCCCGGAAGAGCAGCGGCTTCCTCCCGGCCAGCATCTTGTGCGCGACTGGCCCGTGCTCGACCTCGGCACGCAGCCGCGTATCGCGCTCGACCACTGGCGGCTCGACGTGACGGGCGAGGTGGAGCATCCCGTCTCCTGGGACTGGGCGACGTTCAAGGCCCAGAAGCAAACGCAGGAAACCACCGACATCCACTGCGTAACCACCTGGTCGCGCTACGATAATCGCTGGGAAGGACTTGCCACGCGCGACCTGCTTGATGTGGTGATGCCGCGCGAGAATGCGCGCTTCGTCCTGCTCCACTCCTATGATGGCTATGTCACCAATCTCGCCCTGGAAGATTTCGCCGCTGAGGACGCGCTCATCGTCCATAGCTGGGAGGATAAGCCGCTCACCATCGAGCATGGCGGTCCGGCGCGGCTGATGGTGCCGCACCTGTATTTCTGGAAGAGCGCCAAGTGGTTGAAAAAGATCGAGTTTGTCGTCGCCGACAAGCGCGGCTTCTGGGAGGAGAACGGCTACCATAACCACGCCGACCCGTGGAAAGAGGAGCGCTACTCCGACGAGGAGTGAGCCCGCGCTGGGCCTGAGCGCCAGGCTCAGAAGCGCCAAGCTTGGAAGCGGCGCGGCAAGCCGGCGTCGCTGCAGCCGCTGCTGCATCATCAAGCTGCAGACCAGCGTGCAGCCGAGAGAGGCGCTGGTGCCGGCGGAGAGGATCGAACTCCCGACCTTCGGTTTACAAAACCGCTGCACTACCGCTGTGCTACGCCGGCAAGACCAGTCGGCGCCGACCCGCCCCATATCCGGGACGGGGACGGCGTCCGTGCCTCTTCTGCCGCCCCGGCATTCACGCCGGCAGCGACAACGTTCTATTCGCCGATGACCATCGCCCGGTCAAGACGGGCGTGTGGCGCGGCCTCTCCCGTTCGGCTCAGCGCGGGGCGCTGAAGCTTGTCATCTTGCCGCCACGGAAACGGCACTCGACGTTCCAGAAGCCCGGCTTTGCGCCGGGCTTCACCACGTTGAAGGACAGCGACACCACTTTCTCGCGACCGGGAACCACAATCTTGGCGGCCAGCTTCACGATCGGATAGGTCGGCGCCGCACGAGCGGCCTTTTCGCAGTAGGAGAGGGCGTCCCGGTCCGACACCTCGTTGGGGATGGGGCGCGGGTCCGGCTGCCAGGGTTGGGGCGGCGCCGGATAAGGATAGGGCGGCGGGGCGGGACGATTCTGGTTCAGCGTCACGCGGCAATCGGCATAGGCCCGCGTGCCCGGCGCCAGGCCCCAGGACCGGCATTTGGCGTCATCGGCCTGATCCGGGTTCGGATAGCCCGGGGCGTAGGGCGGCGGGTACTGGGCGAATGCCGGTGCCGCTGTGATCAGCAGCGCCGCTACGGCTGAAAGCAGATGTCGCAAGATCGTCGGCCCCCGTGAGATGTCCCTTGCCTGAGGCGCTCCGGGGCGACTGTCAAGCGGCGGGGCGACTATCGTCGCAAGGTGACGGGCGATCTGGTCGATCCCTGCGCTACAGGCCGCCACCCCGGCCGCGATTGCTGCTGGGCGCACGAGATTCGATGGCGGTGCGTGCGCCGCGACAGACCGCGCGGCGGTCGATTTGCCTGCGAAATGAAGGGTCTAGGGACGTGCGGGGCAGCGGCATTGCCGTGACGTAGGGGTATCGGAGGGTTAACCCGGTCGAACGGGTAAGCCGGTGTGATGGCTGGACATCTGCCAAAGACCGGGTTGTCCCGCGAAACCAAGCAAAATACGCCATTGCGCCGAACGCTGCCTTCTGCGAGACGATTCCGCGGGGATTTTCTTTCTGAAGTGCGTGCCGAGCCCCTCCCGGTGGTATCATCGGAGAGCACGCCATTTGGGAGGCTGGAAACATGAAGGCATTTTGGGTCGGACTGGCGGCTCTGCTGCTGGCCGGCATGGCCGGCAGCGCGTCGGCACAAACGATGAGCTACGCTGAGGCTGGTGCGCTGATCGCCAGGAGCTGCGGCCCGTCGATCGAGAAGTTCTGCGCGAAGGTAAACATCGGCTCCGGTCAGGTTCAGCAGTGCCTGATGCAGAACAAGGATAAAGTTCCCGCCCAGTGCTTCACCGACTATGCGGCGGCGGTAGCTTCGCTGACCAAGCGTGATGCCGCGCAGGACAGTGCCTTCAACATCTGCAACGCAGACATCCGCCAGTTCTGCCCGGGCGTGAAGCCTGGCGATGCGCGCATCCTCGATTGTCTCATCACGTCGAGCAAGGTTGTCCGCGGTACCTGCAAGCAGGTGCTCGTCGACGCCGGCTGGCAATGACGCGCCGCAACCACGCCCCATCGGAGAGATGAGACCATGACCCGCATCATCGCCCGCGCCGCGCGAAGCGCCCGGTATGCCGCTTTCGCCGCGATGCTCGCATTGCCGTTCGCCGTCACGCCTGCGGCTGCGCAGACGAACCTCAGCAACCAGCAGATATTGCAGGGCCTGACCGCGACGACCGACGAAGAGCCGACTGTCACCGCCCAAATACTCCGCCAGATGGCCGAGCAGGCTGTGGCGCAGAACGTTCCGCTCAACCTCAACAAGTCCGAGGTCGCCGCCCAGCTCTTCAAGCTGGCGCAGATCACGGTTCAGATCCAGTTCGCGCTGAACTCCGACATCATCCGTCCGGAATCCTATTCGACGATCGGCGCGATCTCCGATGCGCTGCACCACCCGATCTTGTTCAACTATCATTTCCTGATCGTCGGTAACACCGACACCACCGGCACGCGCGCGCACAACCTGCAGCTCAGTCAGGCCCGCGCGGATGCGGTGAGACAGGCGCTTGTGACGGTGTTCGGCGTCGATCCGAGCCGCCTGGAAGCGGTCGGTCTTGGGCAGGAAGTCCTGCAGACCCCGAACGACCCGACCAACCCGGTCAATCGCCGTGTGCAGCTGTTCAACATCGGCCTTGAGTGAGGCGACGGCGGTTTCCCACCGTCGATCTTTCTGGTTATAGCGACGACCGGGCGCCCGGGGTGCCCGGTCTTTTTTTGTTTTCCAGCACCGGAACGAGTTCGTCCCATGAGCATCAAGAGAATCGAAGTCGGCCCGCGCATGAGCGAGGCCGTGATCCACGGGTCGGTCGTGTATCTCGCCGGCCAGGTCGCCAAGGGCGACGGCGTGACGGCGCAGACGCAGGCCGTGCTCGACCAGATCGACGCGCTGCTGGCGCAGGCCGGCACCGACAAGACCAAGCTGCTGACCGCCACCATCTACCTCGCCGACATCGCCACGTTCGGCGAGATGAACGTGGTGTGGGACAAATGGGTGTCCGCCGGCAACACGCCGGCCCGCGCCACCGTCGAGGCGGCCCTGGCGACGCCGGAATACAAGGTCGAGATCGTCGTCGCGGCGGCGATCTGAGCATTCGGTTTCACGCACCGCGATAAAAAAGGCCCCGTCGTGAGACGGGGCCTTTTCATGTCAGGCGCCGTCCCGAAGGAGGAGCCATTGCGCGTGCCGGCCCCATCGCGGAGACGGGGCCGGGCAGGGCATCAGTGCCAGTTGTCGAGGTCGCGCTTGTTGGTCTCCGGCGCCAGCACGAGGCCGATGACGAAGGTCGCGAGGGCCACGATGATCGGGTACCAGAGGCCGTAATAGATATCGCCGGTGGCCGCCACCATGGCGAAGGCCGTGGTGGGCAGGAAGCCGCCAAACCAGCCATTGCCGATGTGGTAGGGCAGCGACATGGCGGTGTAGCGGATGCGGGTCGGGAACAGTTCGACCAGCCACGCCGCGATCGGGCCGTACACCATCGTCACGAACAGCACGAGGATCGTGAGCAGCACGATCACCATCGGCGTGTTGATCTCCGCCGGGTTGGCCGCGGCGGGGTAGCCGGCGGTGCGGATGGCCTGCGTGATGCTGGCTGTGAAGGCATCGGACTGGGCCTTGAACGCAGCCGGGTCGAGCCCGACGCCGCTGACCGAGTTGATCACCGTTTCGCCGATCTTGACGCTGGCGACCGTGCCGGCCGGAGCGGCCTCGTTGGAGTAGTTCACCGAGTTGCGCGCCAGGAAGGACTTGGCGACGTCGCACGAGCTGACGAACTTGGCCGTGCCCACCGGGTTGAACTGGAACGAGCACTCGGAAGGATCGGCAACGACGGTGACAGGCGAGGTGGCCTGCGCCCGCTCAAGCGCCGGGTTGGCATAGTGGGTGATGGCGGCAAAGATCGGGAAATAGGTCAGCGCCGCGATGAGGCAGCCGCCAAGGATGATCGGCTTGCGGCCGATCTTGTCGGACAGCCAGCCGAACACGATGAAGAACGGCGTGCCGATAAGGAGCGACACCGCAATCAGCACGTTGGCCGTCCAGCCGTCGACCTTCAGCGTCTGGGTGAGGAAGAACAGCGCGTAGAACTGGCCCGTGTACCACACCACGGCCTGGCCGGCGGTGCCGCCGAACAGCGCGATGAGGCCGACCTTGGCGTTCTCCCAGCGCCCGAAGGCTTCGGTGAGCGGCGCCTTGGAGGTCTTGCCCTCTTCCTTCATCTTCTTGAAGACGGGCGATTCGTTCAGCGTCAGGCGGATCCAGACGGAGACCGCGAGCAGGATGATCGAGACCAGGAACGGAATGCGCCAGCCCCAGTCGGCGAAGGCCGCCTCGCCGAGATAGGTACGGGTGCCGAGGATGACGAGCAGCGACAGGAACAGGCCGAGCGTGGCCGTGGTCTGGATCCACGAGGTGTAGAAGCCGCGGCGCCCATTGGGCGCATGCTCGGCGACATAAGTGGCGGCGCCGCCATATTCACCGCCCAGCGCAAGGCCCTGGAACAGGCGGAGAATGATGAGGATGACCGGCGCGGCGATGCCCCAGCTGGCGTAATTGGGCAGGATGCCGACGACGAAGGTCGAGGCGCCCATCAGCAGGATGGTGATGAGGAAGGTGTATTTGCGGCCGACGAGATCGCCCAGCCGGCCGAAGAAGATGGCGCCGAACGGACGCACCGCGAAGCCGGCGGCGAAGGCCATGAGCGCGAAGATGAAGGCGGCTGTCGGGTTCACGCCCGAGAAGAACTGCGCGGCGATGATCGCCGAAAGCGAGCCGTACAGATAGAAATCGTACCACTCGAACACTGTGCCGAGCGAGGAGGCGAAGATGACCTTCCGCTCTTCTCGGGTCATGGGAGCGGTCTTTCCGACCGGCCCCGTGGTAGATACGCTCATGTGTTTCCCTTCCCCAAAGTTATGTCGCGCCAATGCAGAGACGTGCGACGCCGATCGCACGCGCAAAAAAAGACCAGCTCGCGAGAGCCGCCCGTTGTGATGGCCGAGTTTGGGAGTCCCTGCGGGGAACGCCTTACGCTCGGGCTGTCTCCTCCCGGAGGCGGCCCGCCACGATGGATGCGGCGCCTTTCCCCGGTGTCATGGCGCGCGGAACTCTCTGATTCCGTCGCATGCCTCAGGGGAGAGTGGCGAAACTGGGACGGTTTGACGATTGGCAATTGGTCGTAAACTGCCGCAATGCTGCATTGCGGTAGAAAAACCCGCCATCGCCAAGTAAAGCGTAAGGATCAGGTTCGCGAGCCGATGGCCCGCCGGGCGATGTGGAGCGCGAGCACGGCGGCGTTCGACACGTTCAGGCTGACGATGGCGCCGGGAAGATCAATCCGCGCCAGCGTGTCGCAGGTCTGGCGGGTGAGGTGGCGCAGGCCCTTGCCCTCCGCGCCCAGAACCAGCGCGGTCGGCGCGGTGAGCCGCGTGTCGACGAGGTCGGCCTTACCTTCGCTGTCGAGCCCGACGACGAGCACGCCGTTCTGCTTCAGTTCGTCCAGAGCCCGGGCGAGGTTGCCGACGAAGCAGAAGGGCACGTGCTCCAGCCCGCCGCTGGCGCTCTTGGCCAGCACGCCGGTGGCGGCCGGGCTGTGACGCGCCGTGGTGACGATGGCGCCGACCTTCAGCGCCGCCGCCGAGCGCACGATGGCGCCGACATTATGCGGATCGGTGATCTGGTCGAGCACCAGCAGAAGATCGCACTCCGCCGCCTCGGCCAGGCTGAGCGAGGGGAGGGGATCGCATTCGGCGAGCATTCCCTGATGCACCGCATCGGGGTCGAGCAGCCGGTCGATCTCGCCAGGGCGGACGATTTCGGGAGCGATGCGGTGGGGTATCGCTTCCTCTTCCAGCCGGCGCGCGGCGTTTTCCGTCACCATCAACCGGCGCAGCTTGCGGCGCGGGTTGCGCAGCGCCTCGACCACGCTGTGCCAGCCATACAGAATCGCCACGTCGTCCGGCCACGCGCCGAAGGGGCGCCCGGCGGGGCGGGGGCGTTGCTGGCGGGGGCGTCCGGCGGAGGGCTTGGGACGGCCGGGCGGACGGCTGGGACGATCGTTCATGCGCGCGTTCTGTCATGGCGCGGGCGGCTTGGCAATTTGCCCGTGGCACCCGCCTGATCCACAGGTGAAGAGCCGCGCGGCGCGTGCGGGGTTGACAGGGCACGGGCACCTCACCATAAAGCCGGCCGCACGGGAGCCGCGCATCGCGCCGGTTTTTCCGTCAGGTCGACAGGCCGGTGCATGTGACGCACCGCAGTTCGGCTGACGTGCGAGGGGGAGTGTCCCGAGCGGCAAAGGGGGCGGACTGTAAATCCGCTGGCTATGCCTTCGTAGGTTCGAGTCCTACCTCCCCCACCACGTCGCCTTCCGCTAGAATGCGCCGACCCTCGCGGGTGTAGCTCAATGGTAGAGCAACAGCCTTCCAAGCTGATGACGAGGGTTCGATTCCCTTCACCCGCTCCACTTTTCCCGAACAGTCCCCATATAGGCGTCGGCGCGGTCCTTTCGCAGGACGGCTGACACCCCCCGAGGGCTGAGCGTTATCCCCGTCCCTGCAGAGGCCGCACAACGCGGCACTTGCGGAAACTCTGGAAACCGCCTATCCCACGGCCCGATTTTTCGCGGCCCGCGTGTCGCTGAAGGAAACGAGATATGGCCAAAGAGAAGTTCAACCGTTCGAAGCCTCACTGCAACATCGGGACGATTGGCCATGTTGACCATGGCAAGACGTCTCTGACGGCTGCGATC
>NZ_SMFY01000002.1 GCF_004339465.1 Ancylobacter aquaticus
GAGGAAGTCGAGATCGTCGGCATCCGTCCGACCATCAAGACGACGGTCACCGGCGTCGAGATGTTCCGCAAGCTGCTCGACCAGGGCCAGGCCGGAGACAATGTCGGCATTCTGGTTCGCGGCACGAAGCGCGAGGACGTTGAGCGCGGCCAGGTCGTGTGCAAGCCGGGTTCGGTGAAGCCGCACACGAAGTTCAAGGCCGAGGCGTACATCCTGACGAAGGAAGAGGGTGGCCGTCACACGCCGTTCTTCACCAATTACCGTCCGCAGTTCTACTTCCGGACGACGGACGTGACGGGCATCGTGACCCTGCCGGAAGGCACGGAAATGGTGATGCCGGGCGACAACATCACGGTTGACGTGGCGCTGATCGTTCCGATCGCGATGGAAGAAAAGCTGCGCTTCGCCATCCGCGAAGGCGGCCGTACCGTCGGCGCCGGCGTGGTCGCGTCCATCATCGAGTGACATCGACAATCCCGAGGGGCGCTGGAACGCCTGCGCCCCTTTTTCGTGGAGCTCGTTACTGAGCCCGACTGACGAGCCCTCTGGGAGCCTGAAGTCAATGAACGGCCAAAATATTCGGATCCGCCTCAAGGCGTTCGATCACCGCATCCTGGATGCCTCGACGCGCGAAATCGTCTCGACGGCCAAGCGTACGGGCGCCCAGGTTCGCGGGCCCATTCCGCTTCCGACGCGGATCGAGAAGTTCACGGTCAATCGTTCTCCCCACGTGGACAAGAAGTCCCGTGAGCAGTTCGAGATGCGGACGCATAAGCGTCTGCTGGACATAGTCGACCCGACCCCCCAGACCGTGGACGCGCTGATGAAGCTCGACCTGGCTGCCGGCGTCGACGTCGAAATTAAGCTCTGAGAGAAGGCGAAGGGACACGGCCATGCGGTCAGGCGTCATCGCCCAGAAGGTCGGCATGACCCGCATCTTTAACGATGCTGGGGAACATGTTCCGGTCACTGTGCTGAAAGTCGATAATTGCCAGGTGGTTGCCCACCGTACTGTCGAGAAGAACGGCTATTCCGCCGTTCAGCTCGGCGTCGGTCAGGCGAAGCCGCAGAACACCACTCGCGCTCTGCGCGGCCACTTCGCTGTCGCGAAGGTTGAGCCGAAGCGCAAGATGGCGGAATTCCGCGTCGAGGAAACCGACCTTATCCCGGTCGGTGCCGAACTGACCGTCGATCACTTCGTGGTCGGCCAGTTCGTCGACGTGACCGGCACGTCCATCGGCAAGGGTTTTGCCGGCGGCATGAAGCGCCACAATTTCGGTGGCCTGCGCGCCACCCACGGTGTTTCGGTCTCGCATCGTTCGATCGGTTCCACCGGCGGTCGTCAGGACCCCGGCAAGACCTTCAAGAACAAGAAGATGCCGGGCCATATGGGCCACGAGACGGTGACCACGCAGAACCTCAAGGTCGTGCTGACCGATGTCGAGCGCGGTCTGATCGCGGTCGAGGGTGCGGTTCCCGGCAACAAGGGCGGCTGGATCCTCGTGGCTGACGCCGTGAAGAAGAAGCTGCCGGAAGCGGCACCGAAGCCGGGCAAGTTCCGCCTTCCGGGTGCGGAAGCGGCCAGCGACGAGCCGGCGGCTGACGTGGCTCCCGCGACCGAGGCTGCGGCTGAGGAGAACGTGTGATGGAACTCGCCGTCAAGACTCTCGAAGGGGCCGAGGCCGGCTCCATCACCCTGTCGGACGAGATCTACGGTCTCGAGCCGCGCCAGGACATCCTGCACCGCTGCGTGGTGTGGCAGCTCTCGCGTCGCCAGGCCGGCACGCACCAGACGCTGTCGCGCGCGGACGTCAACCGCACCAAGCGGAAGATGTACAAGCAGAAGGGCACCGGCGGCGCTCGCCACGGTGCGGCTTCCGCTCCGCAGTTCCGCGGCGGCGCCAAGGCGTTCGGTCCGGTCTCCCGCAGCCATGCGAGCGAGCTGCCGAAGAAGGTGCGCGCGCTGGCCCTGCGGCACGCCCTGTCGTCCAAGGCCAAGGACCAGCAGATCTTCATCCTCGAGGATGCGGTGCTGTCCGAGCCGAAGACGAAGCTGCTGAAGGAGCGTCTGGCGGGTCTCGGCCTGTCGAGCGTGCTCGTCGTGTCCGGCGCCGAGGTTGATGCCAATTTCGGCCTCGCCTCGCGCAATGTCATCCATCTCGACGTGCTGCCCGTCCAGGGCATCAACGTCTACGACATCCTGCGCCGTCAGACCCTGGTTCTGACGAAGGCGGCTGTCGACGCTCTGGAGGCGCGCTTCAAATGAGTCTCGATCCGCGCCACTACGACGTGATCGTGTCCCCGGTGATCACCGAGAAGGCCACGATGGCGTCCGAGCACAACAAGGTCGTCTTCAAGGTTGCTCTGACGGCTACCAAGCCGCAGATCAAGGAAGCGGTCGAGAAGCTCTTCGACGTGAAGGTCGAGAGAGTCAACACGCTGGTCCGCAAGGGGAAGACGAAGTTCTTCAAGGGCCGCAAGGGCGTGCAGAACGACGTGAAGAAGGCGGTCGTGACCCTCGCCGAGGGGCACTCCATCGACATCACGACGGGTCTGTGAGCCGGAATTAAGGGACCAGAGACATGGCGCTCAAAACCTTCAAGCCGGTAACGCCGAGCCTTCGCCAGCTCGTCATCGTCGACCGCTCGTCCCTGTACAAGGGCAAGCCGGTCAAGACGCTGACGGAAGGCAAGTCTGAGGCGGGCGGCCGCAACAACACCGGGCGCATCACCGTGCGCTTCCGCGGCGGCGGCCACAAGCAGGCCTACCGCCTCGTCGACTTCAAGCGCGCCAAGCGCGACGTTGCGGCGACCGTGGAGCGTATCGAGTACGACCCGAACCGCACGGCGTTCATCGCCCTCATCAAGTATGAGGACGGCGAGCTGGGCTATATCCTGGCCCCGCAGCGCATTTCGATCGGTGACCAGGTCATCTCCTCGAAGAGCGTCGACGTGAAGCCCGGCAACGCGGCACCGCTCGGCAACCTGCCGGTCGGCACGATCGTGCACAATATCGAGATGAAGATCGGCAAGGGCGGACAGATCGCCCGCTCTGCCGGCTCCTACGCGCAGATCGTCGGCCGTGACCAGGGCTATGTTATCATCCGGCTCAATTCGGGTGAGCAGCGTCTTATTCACGGCGAGTGCATGGGTACGGTCGGCGCTGTGTCGAACCCGGACCACATGAACACCAATCTCGGCAAGGCCGGTCGCAAGCGCTGGCTCGGTCGTCGTCCGCACAATCGCGGCGTCACGATGAACCCGGTCGATCATCCGCATGGCGGCGGCGAAGGCCGCACCTCGGGTGGACGTCATCCGGTCACGCCCTGGGGTTTCCCCACCAAGGGCAAGAAGACCCGGAAGAACAAGTCGACCACCAAGTTCATCGTGTCCAGCCGGCACGCCCGCAAGAAGTGAGCGAGGGAAACTGAACTATGTCTCGATCGGTCTGGAAAGGTCCGTTCGTCGACGGCTACCTCCTCAAGAAGGCGGATGCCGCGCGCACGTCGGGTCGACACGACGTCATCAAGATTTGGAGCCGCCGTTCCACGATTCTCCCGCAGTTTGTGGGGATCACCTTCGGCGTCTATAACGGCAACAAGCATGTCCCGGTCTCGGTTTCCGAGGACATGGTTGGCCACAAGTTCGGCGAGTTCGCGCCTACCCGTACCTATTACGGGCATGCGGCGGACAAGAAAGCCAAGCGGAAGTAGAGGCAGGGTCATGGGAAAGGCAGCTCGTCCGCGCACGCTCGCGGATACGGAAGCCAAGGCGGTTGCGCGTAACCTTCGCGTCAGCCCCCAGAAGCTCAACCTCGTCGCCGGTCTTATCCGGGGCAAGAAGGTCGCGACCGCTCTGGCCGACCTTCAGTTCTCGCGCAAGCGGATCGCCGGCGACGTGAAGAAGTGCCTCGAATCGGCGATCGCCAATGCCGAGAACAACCATGAGCTGGACGTCGACGATCTGATCGTCGCCGAGGCTCATGTCGGCAAGGGTCTGGTCATGAAGCGCTTCGCGGCACGTGCCCGTGGTCGTGCGAGCCGGATCGAGAAGCCGTTCTCGCATATCACCATCGTGGTGCGTGAAGTCGAGGAGAAGGCCTGATGGGTCAGAAGGTCAACCCGGTCGGGCTGCGGCTCGGCATCAACCGCACCTGGGACTCGCGCTGGTTCGCGAGCAAGGGCGAGTACGGCCAGCTGCTTCACGAGGACATCAAGATCCGTGAAGTGCTGCAGAAGATGCTCAAGCAGGCCGCGGTCTCCAAGATCGTGATCGAGCGCCCGCACCGTAAGTGCCGGGTGACGATCCACTCCGCCCGTCCGGGTGTTGTGATCGGCAAGAAGGGTGCGGACATCGACAAGCTTCGCAAGAAGGTTGCCGAGATGACCAACTCGGAAGTGTTCATCAACATCGTCGAGATTCGGAAGCCGGAAATCGACGCGCGTTTGGTCGCCGAGTCGATTGCGCAGCAGCTTGAGCGGCGTGTGGCGTTCCGTCGCGCCATGAAGCGCGCGGTCCAGTCTGCGATGCGTTTGGGCGCGGAAGGCATTCGTATCAACTGCGCGGGCCGCCTCGGCGGCGCGGAAATCGCTCGCCTCGAATGGTATCGTGAAGGGCGCGTGCCGCTTCACACCTTGCGCGCGGACGTAGATTACGGTACGGCCACCGCCTTCACGACCTATGGCACCTGCGGTGTAAAGGTCTGGATCTTCAAGGGCGAGATCCTGGAGCACGATCCGATGGCGCAGGATAAGCGCCAGGCGGAAAGTGAATCTTCGGGTGGTCGCTCGTCGCGCCGCGACGCGGCGTGAACAGAGTGATGAAGGAATAAGAGGCGCGACATGCTGCAACCAAAGCGCACGAAGTTCCGCAAGCAGTTCAAAGGCCGTATCCACGGCGTTGCGAAAGGCGGAACTGACCTCAATTTCGGCCAGTTCGGGCTTAAGGCCCTGGAGCCGGAGCGCGTGACCGCGCGTCAGATCGAAGCTGCGCGTCGCGCGCTCACCCGTCACATGAAGCGTGCGGGCCGGGTGTGGATCCGCATTTTTCCTGACGTGCCGGTTTCGTCGAAGCCGACCGAAGTCCGCATGGGCAAGGGCAAGGGCGCACCCGATTTCTGGGCCGCCAAGATCAAGCCCGGCCGTATCATGTTCGAGATCGATGGCGTGAGCCAGGATATCGCCCGTGAAGCGCTTCGACTGGCGGCGGCGAAGCTGCCGATCAAGACGCGCTTCGTCGAGCGCATCGCTGAGTGACGGAGGAACAGATGACCAAGGCTTCCGACATTCGGACGAAGACCTCCGACGAGCTGCAGGACCAGCTGCTGGGCCTCAAGAAGGAGCAGTTCAACCTGCGCTTCCAGAGGGCAACCGGCCAGCTCGAAAACACGGCCCGGGTGCGCCAGGTGCGTCGCGACATCGCGCGGACCAAGACCATCCAGGCGCAGAAGGCCGCGTCTGCGGCCAAGGCTAAGTGAGGAGAGGGCGATGCCGAAGCGTATGCTGCAGGGCGTCGTGGTGAGCGACAAGCAGGACAAGACCGTCGTGGTCCGCGTCGAGCGCCGTTTCACCCATCCGCTGTTGAAGAAGACCGTCCGCCGTTCCAAGAAGTACCATGCCCATGATGAGGGCAACGCTTGGAAGGAAGGCGACACCGTCTGGATCGAGGAGCACCGCCCCTTGTCCAAGCTCAAGAACTGGATCGTTGTCCAGGGCGAGAAGCGGGCTGAAGTCTGAGCGCCCGGAAACGGGATTGAGGGGCGCGCGCCGGTGACGGCTGCGCGCGGTTTTTGCGAGAAATAGGTGCGTCATGATCCAGATGCAGACCAATCTCGACGTGGCGGACAATTCCGGTGCGCGTCGCGTCATGTGCATCAAGGTGCTTGGCGGTTCGAAGCGCAAGTATGCCCATGTCGGTGACATCATTGTGGTGTCGGTGAAAGAAGCTATCCCGCGCGGCCGCGTGAAAAAGGGCGACGTGATGAAGGCGGTTGTCGTTCGTACCGCCAAGGATATCCGTCGCGTCGATGGTTCTGTGATCCGCTTCGACCGCAATGCGGCCGTTCTGATCAACAACAACAAGGAGCCGGTCGGCACCCGTATCTTCGGGCCGGTTCCGCGCGAGCTTCGCGCAAAGAACCACATGAAGATCATCTCGCTGGCGCCGGAGGTGCTTTGATGGCCGCTAAGATCAAGAAGGGCGACAAGGTCGTCATTCTCACCGGCCGCGACAAGGGTCGCACGGGCGAGGTGTTTGAGGTGCTGCCGAAGGATGGCAAGGCGCGCGTGCGCGGCGTCAACCTCGTGAAGCGGCACCAGCGGCAGAGCGCGAACCAGGAAGGCGGGATCATCTCCAAGGAGGCCCCCCTCGACCTGTCGAACATCGCGCTCGCCGATCCTAGGGATGGCAAGCCGACTCGCGTCGGTTTCCTTGTGCAGGCGGACGGCACCAAGGTGCGCGTCGCCAAGCGCTCGGGGGAGAAGATCGATGGCTGAGACCAGCTACAGCCCGCGGATGAAGTCGCTCTATGAGGACGTCGTTCGCAATCAGATGATCGAGCAGTTCGGCTACAAGAACCCCATGGAAGTGCCGACGATCGACAAGATCGTCATCAACATGGGTGTTGGCGAGGCGACGGCCGACACGAAGAAGGTGACGACCGCTGCGGCGGATCTGGCGCTGATCGCCGGCCAGCGGCCGGTTGTCACCCGGGCCCGCAACGCGATCTCGAACTTCAAGCTGCGCGAGAACCAGCCGGTCGGCGCGAAGGTCACCCTTCGCAAGACCCGCATGTTCGAGTTCGTTGACCGGCTGGTGAATATCGCCCTGCCGCGCGTCCGCGATTTCCGCGGCCTGAACCCGAAGAGCTTTGACGGTCGCGGCAATTTCGCGCTCGGCATCAAGGAGCATATCGTGTTCCCCGAGATCAACTACGACAAGGTTGATCAGATGTGGGGCATGGACATCATCGTCTGCACGACGGCGAAGACGGACGACGAGGCGCGCGCGCTTCTGAAGGCCTTCAACTTCCCGTTCCGTCAGTAAGCATCCCCTTCCGGCTGTGGGGCGGGAGCCCCAAACGCGGAGACTAGGAGCAAGATCATATGGCCAAGAAAAGCTCGGTCGAGAAGAACGAACAGCGCCGGAAGCTCGTGAAGAGCTATGCCGGCCGCCGTTCGCGTCTCAAGGCCCTGGTGAGCAACAAGGAACTGCCGATCGAGGAGCGCTTCGCCGCGGTCCTCAAGCTGGCTGAGCTTCCCCGCAATTCGGCGAAGGTCCGCATTCGCAACCGGTGCGAGATCACCGGCCGTCCGCGTGCGTATTATCGTAAGATGAAGATGTCGCGTATCGCGCTCCGTGAGCTTGGCTCGCAGGGTCAGATCCCCGGCCTCGTCAAGTCGAGCTGGTGAGGAGGGCTGACCCATGTCTCAAGGCGATCCGATCAGCGACCTGATCACCCGCATCCGCAACGCGCAGATGCGCCGCAAGGAAAAGATCCTCACGCCGGGTTCGCGTCTTCGCGCCAGCGTGCTGGAAGTCCTGACGGCTGAAGGCTTCATCCGCGGCTATTCGGCTTCCGAGCCGGTCAATGGCCGCAGCGAGTTCGAGATCGAACTCAAGTACTATGACGGCGAGCCGGTGATCCGCGAAATCTCGCGTGTCTCCAAGCCGGGTCGGCGGGTGTATTCGTCCGTCAAGACCCTTCCCCGCGTCGCCAACGGTCTTGGCGTCGCTGTCGTCTCCACGCCGCAGGGCGTGATGGCGGACCACGAAGCCCGCGACAAGAACGTGGGCGGCGAGGTCCTCTTCACGGTCTTCTGATCGGGGAGGAGAGAGAGCACATGTCCAAGATCGGTAAAGCCCCCATCACCATTCCGGCCGGCGTCACCGCGTCGATCGATGGTCAGACTGTGACCGTAAAGGGCCCCAAGGGGTCGCTTGATGCCACCGTCGTCAACGAAATCGCGGTGAAGATGGAGGACGGGGCGCTCCTGTTCTCCCTCAACGGCGAGACCAACCGCCACAAGGCGATGTGGGGCCTGTCCCGCACGCTGGTGGCGAACCTGGTCGAAGGCGTCACCAAGGGCTTCGAGAAGAAGCTCGAAATCAGCGGCGTCGGTTATCGTGCCGCCGTGCAGGGCAAGAGTCTGAGCCTGGCGCTCGGCTTCAGCCACGATGTGAACTATGCGATCCCGGAAGGGATCCAGATCGTGACGCCCAAGCCGACCGAGATCGTCATCAGCGGTATCGACCGGCAGAAGGTCGGTCAGGTCGCTGCCGAGATTCGCGCCTATCGCGGTCCCGAGCCCTACAAGGGCAAGGGCGTGAAGTACGCGGGTGAGTTCATCTTCCGCAAGGAAGGCAAGAAGAAGTAACGGACCCGAATCATGGCACAGTACAAGGACGCTACCGAGCGCCGTAAGGCGCGTGTCCGTCGTGCTCTCCGCACGACGGCGAACGGGCGGCCGCGCCTCTCGGTGCATCGCTCGTCGAAGCACATCTATGCGCAGGTCATCGACGATGCGCGCGGCGTGACGCTTGCGTCCGCCTCGACGCTCGAAAAGACCCTGCGGGAAAGCCTGAAGACCGGCGCGGATGTCGCCGCGGCCCAGGCGATCGGCAAGCTCGTGGCGGAACGCGCCGTCGCAGCCGGTGTGAAGGACGTGGTCTTCGACCGCGGCGCCTTCATCTATCACGGCCGCGTCAAGGCGCTCGCCGAGTCCGCCCGCGAGGGCGGTCTCAACTTCTGAGATCACGAGCGGGATCACCCCGCAGAACGACGAGGATAAGATCATGGCTCGTGAACGTGAGCGTGAACGCGAGGATCGCGACAACACGTTCGTGGACAAGCTGGTCCACATCAACCGTGTCGCGAAGGTTGTGAAGGGTGGCCGTCGCTTCGGCTTCGCCGCCCTGGTGGTCGTCGGCGACCAGAAGGGCCGCGTCGGCTTCGGTCACGGCAAGGCCCGTGAAGTGCCTGAGGCCATTCGCAAGGCGACGGAAGCCGCCAAGCGCGCGCTGATCCGCGTGCCGCTACGCGAAGGTCGTACGCTGCATCATGACGTGCATGGCCATCACGGCGCCGGCAAGGTCATTCTGCGCGCGGCCCCGGCCGGTACCGGCATCATCGCCGGCGGCCCGATGCGCGCCGTCTTCGAGACGCTGGGCATGCAGGACGTGGTGGCGAAGTCGTTCGGCTCGTCCAACCCGTACAACATGGTCCGCGCCACCTTCGATGCGCTGAAGAACCAGGACAGCCCGCGTCTTGTCGCGGCGCGTCGCAGCCTCAAGGTCTCGCAGCTTCAGTCGCGCCGTCGCATCGACGACGCCGAAGCGACCGACTGACGCCTGAGAGGTAGGGAAGCTAATCATGGCGAACAGCACCAATACGGTTACGGTCGAGCAGACCGGCAGCCCGATCCGCCGCCCCGAGGCTCAGCGGGCGACGCTGATCGGTCTCGGCCTCAACAAGCTTGGGCGTCGCTCGACGCTCGAAGATACCCCGGCCGTGCGTGGCATGATCTACAAGGTCCGCCACCTCGTCCGCGTCGTCGAAGCCTGACGGCGCAGAAGGAGACTGGCGATGAGCAGCCTTAACGAGATCAAGGACAATTCCGGCGCGCGCAAGAAGCGCATGCGCGTCGGCCGCGGCATCGGCTCGGGCAAGGGCAAGACCGGCGGACGTGGCGTGAAGGGTCAGACCTCGCGCACCGGCGTCGCGATCAAGGGCTTCGAGGGCGGCCAGATGCCGATCCATCGTCGTCTGCCCAAGCGCGGCTTCACCAACATCTTCGCGCTGGACTGGAACGAGGTTTCCCTCGGCCGTATCCAGACCGCGATCGATGCCGGCAAGCTGGACGCAAGCGCGGTCGTCACCCAGGCGACGCTGGTCGAGGCGGGCGTTCTTCGCCGCGTCAAGGACGGTGTGCGCGTGCTCGGTTCCGGCGAACTGACCGCCAAGGTCACGTTCGAGGTCGCCCACGCGACCAAGTCGGCGGTCGAGGCGATCGAGAAGGCCGGCGGCAAGTTGACGCTGCTGGCGTCCAAGGCCGACGCTGGCGAAACGGCGGCCTGACACTTAAGTCAGGCCTAACCGAACTTACAGGGCACAGACGAGGAGCGGAGCCACCATGGCCTCGGCAGCAGAACAGCTCGCGGCAAACCTCAACTTCGGTGCTCTGGCAAAAGCCGACGAACTGAAGAAGCGCATCTGGTTCACCCTGGGTGCGCTTCTCGTTTATCGGCTGGGCACCTATATCCCGATGCCGGGCATCAATCCCGACGCGCTCGCCGATGTGTTCAGCACGGCGCAGCAGGGCATCATCGGGCTCTTCAACATGTTCTCGGGCGGCGCCGTGTCGCGCATGGCGATCTTCGCCCTGAACATCATGCCCTACATCTCGGCCTCCATCATCATTCAGCTGCTGACCACCGTCTCCCCGACGCTGGAAGCACTGAAGAAGGAAGGCGAGTCGGGCCGCAAGCAGATCAACCAGTACACCCGCTACCTCACCGTGGTGCTCGCCGTGTTCCAGTCCTATGGCATTGCCGTGGGCCTTGAAGGGTCGGGTGCCGTCGTGGCCGATCCGGGCTGGTTCTTCCGCATCTCCACGGTGATCACGCTTACCGGTGGCACCATGTTCCTGATGTGGCTTGGCGAGCAGATCACCTCGCGCGGCATCGGCAACGGGATCTCGCTGATCATCTTCGCCGGCATCGTGGCGGAGCTTCCCTCGGCAATCGCCAACACGCTTGAACTCGGACGCCAGGGCGCGCTGTCCACCGGCATCATCCTCGCGGTGATCCTGATGGCCATCGGCATCATCATGTTCATCGTGTTCATGGAGCGTGCGCAGCGCCGTCTGCTCATCCAGTATCCCAAGCGCCAGGTCGGCAACAAAGTGTATGAGGGCCAGTCCTCGCACCTGCCGCTGAAGCTGAACACCTCGGGCGTCATCCCGCCGATCTTCGCCTCTTCGCTGCTGCTCATCCCCACCACGGTGGCGAGCTTCATGCAGAGCTCGGGCCCGGGCTGGCTGACGACGGTGACGACGCTGATCGGCCACGGACAGCCGCTGTTCATGCTGCTCTATGTGCTGCTGATCGTTTTCTTCTGCTTCTTCTACACCGCCATCGTGTTCAATCCGACGGAGACGGCGGACAACCTGAAGAAGCATGGCGGCTTCGTGCCGGGCATCCGCCCGGGCGAGCGGACGGCCGAGTATATCGACTATGTGCTGACTCGCGTCACGGTCATCGGTGCGGCTTACCTAGCGGTCGTGTGCCTTTTCCCGGAGATTCTCATCTCCTACGCTGCGGTCCCGTTCTACTTCGGCGGCACCTCGTTGCTGATCGTGGTGAGCGTGACCATGGATACGGTGGCCCAGGTTCAGGGTCATCTGCTGGCGCACCAATATGAGGGGCTGGTCAAGAAGGCCAAGCTCAAGGGGAAGCGCCGATGAGGCTTATACTGCTCGGACCTCCGGGGGCGGGGAAGGGCACGCAGGCGCAGCGTCTGGTCGCGCGCCACGGCATCGTGCAACTGTCGACCGGCGACATGCTGCGCGAGGCCGTCCGCAACGAGACACCCATCGGCCTCAAGGCCAAGGCGGTGATGGATGCCGGCAACCTCGTCTCGGACGAGATCGTGATCGGCATCATCTCCGACCGCATCGACCAGCCGGACTGCACCAAGGGCTTTATCCTCGACGGGTTCCCGCGCACCGTGGCCCAGGCCGAGGCGCTGGATCGCATCCTGTCGGAAAAGGGCCTCAAGCTCGACGCGGTGATCGAGTTGAAGGTCGATCAGGACAAGCTGGTCGGCCGCATTATCCAGCGCGCCAAGGAAACCGCCGCGCGCGGCGAGCCGGTGCGCAAGGATGACGACCCGGAGGTTTTCAAGACCCGGCTCGATGCCTTCAATCGGGATACCGCCGTGGTCGCGCCCTATTATGCGGAGCGCGGCATGCTGGCGACGATCGACGGGATGAAACCTATCGACGAGGTGACGAAAGCCATAGCGGACGTCCTCGAACTGGCCTGAAAGTTCGTCGCGGCTTGACATGTGGGCGGAATCGCTCTATGTGCCGCGCTTCACTCAAGCGGGTGCTGCCAATCGACATCAATTCGCTGATGTCGGGCGGTCTCGTGCGTAACTCCGCAAGGGCCGGCCTCCACCGGCGCGGGGCATTTTCATCACCGGCTCGTCCGGTTCACATGGAGAGAGCGACGTGGCTCGTATTGCAGGCGTTAACATCCCGACCAACAAGCGCGTCATCATTGCGCTTCAGTACATTCACGGCATCGGCGCCAAGAATGCGGCCGAGATCGTGGAGAAGGTCGGCATTCCGGTCGAGCGCCGGGTCAACCAGCTCACCGATCAGGAAGTGCTGCAGATCCGCGAGACGATCGACCGCGATTTCCTGGTCGAAGGCGACCTGCGCCGCGAAGTCTCGATGAACATCAAGCGCCTGATGGACCTCGGCTGCTATCGCGGCCTGCGTCATCGTCGCGGTCTGCCGGTGCGCGGTCAGCGTACCCACACCAATGCCCGCACCCGCAAGGGTCCGGCCAAGGCGATCGCCGGCAAGAAGAAGTGAGGAGGGCAGGCTGAGGCCTGCTTTCAGCGCCGGCGCCTCGTGCGGCCGGCGCGTTCGTTACGATTACTGTCCCGAGCGCCTGGAATGACGGGCGCGTCCGAAGGATCCATGGTCTATGGCTAAAGAAGCTGCCCGCATCAAGCGTCGTGAGCGCAAGAATATCGCCTCCGGCGTTGCGCATGTGAATGCGTCGTTCAACAACACCATGATCACCATCACCGATGCGCAGGGCAACACCATTGCCTGGTCGTCGGCGGGTGCCATGGGCTTCAAGGGTTCGCGCAAGTCCACGCCGTATGCGGCGCAGGTTGCCGCCGAGGATTGCGCCCGTAAGGCTGCCGATCACGGCATGCGGACCATCGAGGTCGAGGTCTCCGGCCCCGGTTCGGGCCGTGAATCGGCGCTTCGTGCCTTCCAGGCGGCGGGCTTCACCGTGACGTCGATCCGCGACGTGACGCCGATCCCGCACAATGGCTGCCGTCCGCGCAAGCGTCGGCGCGTCTGACGCCTAATCATCCAGCGGCGCTTCGGGCGCCGCAGGGGCCGCTGCATTCGGCCTTCCCCCTCCCGCCGGGACTGGGGTGGAAGGTGCCGGGCAGGGAGTCCGGGGCACCGTCGAAACCAAGGGTGACGTCGTGATTCAAAAGAACTGGCAAGAGCTGATCAAGCCCGAGAAGCTTGAAGTCTCGCTCGGCAGCGACCCGAAGCGCCTGGCGACCGTCGTCGCCGAGCCGCTTGAGCGCGGCTTCGGGCAGACGCTCGGCAATGCGCTGCGCCGCATCCTGCTGTCGTCGCTTCAGGGCGCGGCGGTGACGTCCGTGCATATTGACGGGGTGCTGCACGAGTTCTCGTCGATCCCGGGCGTGCGCGAGGACGTGACCGACATCGTCCTCAACATCAAGGACATCGCCATCAAGATGGCGGGCGATGGCCCCAAGCGCATGGTTGTGAAGAAGCAGGGTCCGGGTGTCGTCACCGCCGGTGACATCCAGACCGTGGGCGACGTGCAGGTGCTGAACCCCGAGCTCGTGCTCTGCACGCTCGACGACGGCGCCGAAATCCGCATGGAGTTCACCGTCGACACCGGCAAGGGTTACATTGCCGCCGACCGCAACCGCCCCGAAGACGCGCCCATCGGCCTCATCCCGGTCGACAGCCTCTATTCGCCGGTCAAGAAGGTCTCCTACAAGGTCGAGAACACCCGCGAGGGTCAGATCCTCGACTATGACAAGCTGACACTGACCATCGAAACCAATGGCTCGGTCGGCCCCGAGGATGCGTTGGCCTATGCCGCGCGCATCCTGCAGGACCAGTTCGAGATCTTCGTCAATTTCGAGGAGCCCAAGCGCGAGACGGAAAGCCCTGTCATGCAGGAGCTTCCCTTCAACCCGGCGCTGCTCAAGAAGGTGGACGAGCTGGAACTGTCGGTCCGTTCGGCGAACTGCCTGAAGAACGACAACATCGTCTATATCGGCGACCTGATCCAGAAGACCGAGGCGGAGATGCTCCGTACCCCGAACTTCGGCCGCAAGTCGCTGAACGAGATCAAGGAAGTTCTCGCCAGCATGGGCCTGCACCTCGGCATGGAAGTGCCGGGCTGGCCGCCGGAGAACATCGAGGATCTCGCCAAGCGGTTCGAAGATCACTATTGAGCATTGAGCGCGGCGTTCGAGCCGTCACCCGTATCTCCCGGCTCGAAAGCCGCCGCATTTAGGATTTTTGCCATGAACCACGGCAAGACGTATCGCAAGTTCAACCGGACCGCAGAGCACCGCAAGGCCATGTTCGCCAACATGTGCCAGGCGCTCATCACCCATGAGCAGATCATGACCACCCTGCCGAAGGCGAAGGATCTTCGCCCGGTTGTGGAAAAGCTGATCACGCTGGGCAAGCGCGGCGGTCTCCATGCCCGCCGTCAGGCTATCGCCGAAGTGCGCGACGTCGCTGTCGTGCGCAAGCTCTTCGACGTGATCGGCCCGCGCTACAAGGAGCGCAATGGCGGCTACACCCGCATCATCAAGGCGGGCTTCCGCCACGGTGATTCGGCGGCGATTGCCGTGATCGAGCTGGTCGATCGCGACGAATCGGCCAAGGGCGCCGCTGACATCGCCCGTCACGAGGCCGCCAAGGCCGAGGAAGCCGCCGCCGCGTGAGCGTGACGGCAGCCGGACGTTAGATTTTCGGATCGGGGCGGCTTTTGCCGCCCCTTTTCTTTTGGCTGTGCCCCTTGGCAGTGCTCAGCAACACCAGCCGTGCGTCACGGCCCTTCCTACGCCACAGGGCGGGGATTATATCTGGCGTCATGAAACGCTTTGTCCTCATCGCCGCTTCGCTTCTCGCCGCCGCGCCGGCACTCGCCCAGGTGCCTGCCCAGCCCCCCGCCGCCGACGGGCCGCGCGTGCCGTCCTCGCGTGCCGAGATCGGCCTGAGCTTCGCGCCTGTGGTGGCGCGTACAGCGCCGGCCATCGTCAATGTCTATGCGCTGAAGACAACCCAGCGGAACAACCCGCTGCTGGACGACCCCTTCTTCCGCCGCTTCTTCGGCGATCGCGGCGGGCCCGATGTGCCCGGACTCGACATGCCGCGCGAGCGCATCCAGCGCTCGCTGGGGTCTGGCGTGCTGGTGGACCGCTCCGGCATCGTCGTCACCAACAACCATGTCATTGACGGCGCCGACGAGATTCGCCTGTCTCTGTCCGACAAGCGTGAATTCGATGCCGAGGTCGTGCTGCGCGACCCGCGCACCGACATCGCGATCCTCAAGATCAAGGGCGGTAAGGCGGATTTTCCCTCGGCGACGCTCGGCTCGTCGGACGACCTTCAGGTCGGCGACATCGTGTTGGCGATCGGCAATCCGTTCGGCGTCGGCCAGACGGTGACGCAGGGCATCGTCTCGGCGCTGGCCCGCACCCAGCGCGGCATTACCGATTACGGCTTCTTCATCCAGACCGACGCGGCGATCAATCCCGGCAATTCCGGGGGCGCGCTGGTGGACGGGGCGGGCCGTGTGGTCGGCATCAATACCGCGATCTTCTCGCGCTCCGGCGGCTCGCAGGGCATCGGCTTCGCCATTCCCGCCGATATGGTGCGGGTGGTGCTGCAATCGGCGCTTTCCGGCAGCAAGGTCGTTCGCCGGCCCTGGCTCGGCGCCGATCTGCAGCAGATGACGCCGGATCTCGCCGAGGGGCTCGACGTGGTGCGCCCGACCGGCGCGCTCGTGCAGAACATCTTCCCCGGCAGCCCGGCCGAAAAGGCGGGGCTGCGCGCGGGTGATCTCATCGTCGCTGTCGCCGGGCTGGAGGTCGATGATCCCGACGCTTTCGGCTTTCGCTTCGCTACCCGCCCGCTGGGCGGTTCGGTCGATCTCGGCATTATCCGGCAGGGAAAGCCGGTGACGATCCGTGTTGGACTGGAGACGGCGCCCGAGACGGTGCCGCGCGACGAACTGATACTGCAGGGCCGCTCGCCCTTGTCTGGGGCGACCGTGGTCAATCTCTCGCCGGCGGTGATCGAGGAGATGCGGACCATCGACGCCATGAAGGGCGTGGTGATCCTGACGGTCGAGGAGGGCTCGCCCGCCGAACGCACCAGCTTCCGCCCGGGCGATGTCATTCTTGACATCAACGGCACCGCCATCGCGACGACGGCGGATCTCCAGCGGGTCACCCGCGTGCCGTCGCGGTCGTGGCGGGTGACGCTCCAGCGCGGCGGGCGGGTCATTTCCGCCCTGCTGCCGGGTTGAGGCGGCCTTGTCCGATCTGTTCGCCTCTGCCGGACTTGAGAATGCCGCACCCCGGCCGCTGGCCGACCGGCTGCGCCCGCAGAAGCTTGCCGAGGTGGTGGGCCAGGAGCACCTGACGGGGGAGGGCGGTGCGCTCACCCGGATGATCGCCAACCGCTCGCTCGGCTCGCTCGTTTTCTGGGGCCCGCCGGGCACCGGAAAGACGACGGTGGCGCGGTTGCTGGCGCGAGAGGTCAATCTGCATTTCGAGCAGGTCTCCGCCATCTTCACCGGAGTCGCCGACCTCAAGAAGGTGTTCGAGGCCGCGCGGGGCCGGCGGGCGATCGGGCAGGGTACGCTGCTCTTCGTCGACGAAATCCACCGCTTCAATCGCGCCCAGCAGGACGGCTTCCTGCCGGTGATGGAAGACGGCACGATCACGCTGATCGGCGCCACGACGGAGAACCCGTCCTTCGAGCTGAACGCGGCGCTGCTGTCGCGCTCCCGCGTGCTGGTGTTCAAGGCGCTCGACGCCGAGGCGATCGACAGGCTGCTCCAGCGCGCGGAGACGCTGGAGGAACGGCGCCTGCCGCTCGACGCGGATGCGCGGGAGGCTTTGGCCGGCATGGCCGATGGCGACGGGCGCTATCTTCTCGGGCTCGTCGAGGAACTGCTGGCGCTGCCGGACGGGCCGGATCTCGATGTGGCGGGCCTCGCCGCGACCATGCAGAAGCGGGCCCCGATCTACGACAAGGCGCAGGACGAGCACTACAATCTGCTCAGTTGCTTCCACAAGAGCCTGCGCGGGTCGGACGTGAACGGCGCCATGTACTGGGCTGCGCGCATGCTGACGGGTGGCGAGGACCCGGGCACGGTGTTCCGCCGTCTGTGCTGCGCCGCGTCCGAGGATGTCGGCATGGCCGACCCGCAGGCGATGCCACAGGTGGTAGCGGCGTGGTCAGCCTTCGAGCGCGTCGGCTGGCCTGAGGGGCGGCTGTTCCTGGCGCAGGCGATCGCCTATGTGGCGACGGCGCCCAAATCCAACGCGTCCTATTCCGCGTTCAACGCGGCGCTGGCGCTCGCCCAGAAGACCGGCTCGCTGGCGCCGCCCAAGGCTATCCTCAACGCGCCGACCAAGCTGATGAAGGAACTCGGCTATCACGCCGGCTACCAGTACGATCACGATTTCCCCGATGCGTTCGCGGGCCAGCAGTTCTTCCCGGAAGAGCTCGCCGGCGACCCCCGGGCGGAGTTCTATGCGCCCAACGAGCGCGGCTTCGAGCGCGAGGTCAAGAAGCGCCTGGAATACTGGGCGCGGCTGAGGGTGGAGCGGCAGGGCGGCGATTAGAGCCCTTTCCGATCAGGTGGAATCCCCTGATCGGAAAGGGCTCATGATCAATAAGCTGGAGCATTTTATCGTCGCGAAAGTCTGTCAACTTTCGTGGAAAATGCTCGAGGCCGGGGCAGTTGGACAGGCGGGGCTGACGGCGTGCAGGGCATCATTCTCATCTTCATCGGGGCCGGCATCGGCGGCGTCCTGCGCAACACGCTCGGCATGGCCGTCATGCGGACATTCGGCATGGGCTTTCCCTATGGCACGCTGGCGATCAACGTCATCGGCAGTTTTACGATAGGCATCGTCGCCGGATGGCTCACCTTCATGGCCACCGGCGCCTGGACGATGCACGCGCGGGCTTTCATCATCACCGGCATTCTCGGCGGCTTCACCACCTTCTCCACCTTCTCGCTCGACACCGTCTTGCTGGTCGAGCGCGGTGAAGTGGGGCTGGCGGCTCTCTATGTCGCCGGTTCGGTCGGGCTCGCGCTGGCGGGCGCGTTCGGTGGATTGGCGCTCATGCGTGCTCTCGCGTGACGTGGCGCCGTCTCTCGGCTATGTGCTGGGGCGAGGAGTAACCGATCCATGGCCGTTGAGACACGCCGCGTCGACGCGGACGAAGAGGGCATGCGGCTCGACCGCTGGTTCAAGTCGCATTTTCCCGACCTTTCCTTTGGTCATCTGCAGAAGCTGCTGCGCGGCGGGCAGGTGCGGGTGGAGGGTGGCCGGGTGAAGACCAACACCCGGCTCTCCGCCGGGCAGGTCATTCGCATCCCTCCGCTGGAGGAAAAGCCGCAGCTCTCCGCCGCCGACCATCTGGAGGCGGAGGAAGCGAAGGCGCGTGGCGAGACGCCGCCCCGTCCGTCCCCGCGCGCGGCTCCCACCGATGGCGAGGAAGAGCTGTCCACGCCGGCGGTGCGGCGCCCGAGTTCCGACGACAAGGACGCCCGCGCGCTCAAGGACATGACGCTCTATGAGGACCGCGACGTGCTGGTGCTCAACAAGCCGTTCGGCCTTGCGGTCCAGGGCGGCTCGGGCACCTATCGCCATGTCGACGGCATGCTGGAGGCGCTGCGCGGCTCCGACGGGCAGAAGCCCCGCCTGGTCCACCGCATCGACAAGGACACGTCCGGCATCCTGCTGGTGGCGAAGTCCCGCCTGTCGGCCTCGACACTGGCCAAGACCTTCCGCTCGCGCTCGGCCCGCAAGGTCTATTGGGCGCTGGTTCCCGGCGTGCCGCGTCCCGCCCAGGGCCGCATCTCGACCTATCTCGCCAAGGACGAGGCGGCGGAAAAAATGCGCGTCGCTCGCCATGGCGACGACGAGGCCAGCCACGCCATCTCCTATTATGCCGTGGTGGACAATGCAGCGCAGAAGCTCGCCTGGCTGTCGATGAAGCCGGTAACGGGCCGCACCCATCAGTTGCGCGCCCATGCCGCCCATATCGGCCACCCCATTGTTGGCGACCCGAAATATTTCGACATCGAGAACTGGCCGCTGCCGGGTGGGCTGCAGAATCGGCTGCATCTTCTGGCGCGCCGGCTGGTCATCCCGCACCCGCGCGGTGACAAGCTGATCGACGTCTCGGCGCCGCTGCCGCCGCACATGCAGCAGAGCTGGAATGTGCTCGGCTTCGACGCCTCGCAGTACGACCCGATCGTCGACGCTCCGGAAAGCTGAGCCGGGGCGGGCGGGGCCGTCGCTGGCGGCGGAGGAGCGTATGGCAGTGGATGCGCGCCTGCATGGATGGCGCGGCCGCTGGCGATGGGCTACGCAGCTTCGCAATCGCCCTCCGCACGGAGCCTCGCTCATGTCGCCCGCCGCCTGCCGCGCCGCGCTTGCCCTGTTAGTGTGCCTCGGCGCGGCTTCGCCCTCGGCCGCCGCGATGGCGCAGGACTGCACGGGCAAGCTGGGGACCTCGCGGGTGATGCAGGTCGATCCGGTTGGCCTTCAGGTCGGGACCAAGCATTTTCCGCAGACGCTCGATCTCGCCGAGCGGGAAGTCGTGCTCACATTCGACGATGGCCCGCTTCCGGGCACGACGCCGGCGGTGCTGAAGGCGCTGGCGCGCGAATGCGTGCGGGCCTCCTTCTTCGTCATCGGCCGCAACGCTGCCGCCCATCCCGATCTGCTGCGCCGCGAGATCGCCGAAGGGCACACGGTTGCCCATCACAGCATGACCCATCCGATGACGCTGGCCGACATCTCCTACGACAAGGCCGTGGCGGACATTGAGAAGGGGATCAAGGCGGACGACAAGGCCGCCTATGGCGCCAGCGGCACCCGCCCGCGCGTGCCCTTCTTCCGCTTTCCCGGGTTTGGTGCTTCGCCTGAACTGCTCGATTACCTGAAGGGGCGTGGCATAGGCGTGTTCGGCGCCGATCTCTGGGCATCCGATTGGAACCCGATGACGCCGGAAGAGCAACTCACGCTGGTCATGGCCCGCCTCGACCATGCGGGAAGGGGGATCATTCTCTTTCACGACACGCGGGCGCAGACGGCCCGGATGCTGCCGGCATTTCTCACGGCGTTGAAGGAGAAGGGATACCGCGTCGTCCACATCGTGCCGGCGCCCCCGCAGACCGCGACGGCGCCGTAGGGCGGCCGCGCAAGCGCGTTTTCGGCCCTGAAACGACAACGGCGACCCGAGGGTCGCCGTGTGTTCCGAAAACCGGAGAATATGGTGCGGTCGAGAGGACTCGAACCTCCACGGTGTTACCCACTGCCACCTCAAGGCAGCGCGTCTACCAATTCCGCCACGACCGCATCGCTGGCGCTTGGCTGCTTCGTCAGCGGCCTGCGCGAGCGGGGCATCGTCTAGCAGATGGAATAGGGGTCCACAAGAGCCGCCGGGGTCCGGCGCGCGCCTGTGGACAGTCTCGCGTGCCGCGCATGGCTGTACAGGCGACAGAAGCGGGGGCAGCCATTATGTATCGGCCATGGAAGACGCTGCCGATATCCCCGTAAATGCCGGTGCCGCGAGACGTGACGGCCTGCGCCCGCTGCTGCTGCCCAAACCCGGCGCTGCCCCGGTGCGCTGGCGCGTGTCGGCCGCGCCGGTGGCCTATCCCGAGGCGCTGGCAGAGATGGACCGGGTGGCCGAGGCGATCGCCGCCGGTGCGGCGGACGAACTCGTCTGGCTGCTGGAGCATCCCCCACTCTACACGGCCGGCACCAGCGCCCGCGCCGAGGATCTGGTCGATCCGGCCCGTTTGCCGATCTTCGATACCGGACGGGGAGGGCAGTTCACTTATCATGGCCCCGGCCAGCGCGTGGCCTATGTGATGCTGGATCTCAAGCGGCGCGAGCCGGACGTGCGCCGCTATGTGGCGGCGCTGGAGGAATGGCTGATTCGCGCGCTCGATTCGTTCAATGTGCGGGGCGAGCGACGGGAGGACCGCGTCGGCGTGTGGGTGCGCCGGCCGGAGAAGGCGGGCACGGGCGAGGACAAGATCGCCGCCATCGGCATCCGCGTGCGCCGCTGGGTGACGCTGCACGGCGTGTCGCTCAATGTGGAGCCGGACCTTTCGCATTTCGCCGGCATCGTGCCCTGCGGCGTGCGCGAACACGGCGTCACCAGCCTCGTCGACCTCGGCCTGCCGGTGACGATGGACGATGCCGATCTCGCCCTGCGCCGCGCCTTCGAGACGGTGTTCGGGCCTACCGTGGATCAGGCCGTCTAGGCTAGACCGTCGGCCAGATGGCGAATCCGCCGAAGGCTTCCGCAACCGGCACGACCGCTTCCCGGACCGTCACCTCGGTGACATCAGCCGCCGCAGGCCCCGCGCGGCAGGTCGCCAAGAAATCGGCCAGCGTGGGCGCTGGCGCGAATATGAGCGCTTCCACGCTGCCGTCGCGCCGGTTGCGGACCCAGCCCGCCAGGCTCCGCCTCTCGGCCTCGCGCGCAAGCCACGCACGGTAGCCTACGCCCTGCACCCGTCCGTGCACGAGGAGCCGGGTCGCCGCAACGCTTGCCATAGGGGGGCTCCTTCAACAAAGTTTCGGTAGCGCGAAACCGCAGGCGGCTTAAGGAATTGTCCCTGCGCCGACTCTTCATTAACACCAGCCCGTCCATGAACGCGCATCGTTCCCGTCGCGGGCCGATCCGTCCATTCCTCATGACCCGTCCGGAGTAGGCATGCGCGAAGAGAACGATCTCGCCACCCCGCCGCGCGGGCCGGAGCACGATAACGATCCGAGCGAGACGCCCGGCTTCGTCGAGGCGGTGGTTGGTGCCATCGACGCCGGCGATGTCGCGGCCTTGCGCGCCATCGTCAGCGATCTCCACGAGACCGATGTCGCGCGGCTGCTCGAAGCGCTCCCGGCCTCGGATCGTCCCCAACTGATCGAACTCCTGGGCAGCGATTTCGATTTCACCGCGCTGACCGAGCTCGACGAGACGGTGCGTGTGCAGATCCTTGAGGCGCTGTCGACCCAGACCGTCGTCGACGGTGTGCGCGACCTCGATTCTGATGATGCGGTCTATATTCTTGAAGACCTCAACGACGCCGACAAGCAGGAAATTCTCTCCAATCTGTCGATCCCGGAGCGGGCGGCGCTTCAGCGCAGCCTGGATTATCCCGAGGAAAGCGCCGGCCGGCGCATGCAGACGGAGTTCATTGCGCTGCCGCCCTATTGGACCGTCGGCCAGACGCTGGATTATATCGGCGAGACCGAGGGGCTGCCCGAGACCTTTTTCGAGGTGTTCGTCGTCGACGCCACCTATCGGCTGAACGGCTCGGTGCCGCTCGACCGGCTTTTGCGCACCAAGCGCGGCACCAAGCTCAGCGACGTGGTGACGCCGGACCGTCACGTGGTCAACGCCACCGACGATCAGGAAGACGTGGCGCGCGTCTTCGAGCGCTACAACCTCATCTCCGCGCCGGTGGTCGACGAGGCGGGGCGCCTCGTCGGCGTGCTCACCGTCGACGACATCGTCGACGTGATCCAGGAAGAGGCGGAGGAGGACCTGAAGGCGCTCGGCGGCGTGGCGGGTGACGAGGAATTGTCCGATAGCTTTTGGTACATCGCCCGCAGCCGCTTCTCCTGGCTCCTGCTGAACCTGATCGCCGCCAACATCGCGTCCTTCGTCATTGCGCTGTTCGAGGACGAGCTCCAGCGCATGGTGGCGCTCGCCGTGCTGATGCCGATCGTCGCCAGCCAGGGCGGCAATGCCGCCACGCAGACCATGACGGTGGCGGTACGGGCGCTCGCCACCCGCGAGCTGCGGCCGAGCAATGCCAAGCGGGTCATCGCGCGCGAACTGCTGGTGGGCCTCTTCAACGGCGTGGTCTTCGCCGTGATCATGGCCGTGGTCGTGTTTGCGCGCTTCGGCGTGGCCGATCTCGGCTTCGTCATCGCTCTTGCCATGATAATCAATCTGGCGGCTGCCGCATTGGGTGGTATTTTAATCCCGCTGGCGCTCGACCGTCTGAAGGTCGATCCGGCGGTCGCGTCGGGTCCGTTCGTGACCACCATCACCGATGTGGTCGGTTTTTTTGCCTTTCTCGGGATCGCGTCTCTGTGGTTCTAGGCAGGGGCTGCGGCCGGTCCTGAGGCTGGTACTGCCGACGGGTCCGGTGAGCTGAGGAGGCGCTGCGTGTTCTTCTACGTCTCGAAGATCTTCTGGATGATCGCGGCGCCCTCCACCCTGCTCCCCCTGATCGCCTTGGCGGGGCTGGCGGTGAGCCTGCGCTGGCGCCGGCTTGGCATGACGCTGGCCACACTCGGCGTGGTGGGCCTGCTGTTGATCGGCCTCGGCCCGTTCGGTCGCATGCTGCTCGTGCCGCTGGAGGGGCGCTTCCCGCCCTATTCCGAGGACGGGCGACGTGTCGATGGCATCGTCGTTCTTGGCGGATCGGAACTCCCCGGCATCAGCGCTGCCCGGGGGCAGCCGTCTTTCCAGGAATCGGCCGAGCGTATTCTGGCGATGGGTGAGCTCGCCCGGCGCTATCCGCAGGCCCGCATCGTCGTCGCCGGCGGCAGCGGTCGCCTGGGCGAGTCACCGATGCAGGAGGCGGATGTGGTGCGTATGGCGCTGCCGCAGATCGGGCTTGCGGAAGAGCGCGTGACATTCGAGACCGCCTCGCGCAATACGGAGGAGAATGCACGTCTGGCGAAGGCTCTGGTCAAACCCGGCCCGGACGAAAACTGGCTTCTCGTGACCTCCGCCTATCACATGCCGCGCGCGGTGGGCTGCTTCCGGGCGGCCGGCTTTCCGGTCACGGCCTATCCGGTGGACTTCCGCACGACCGGAAACCCCGGCTATTTCCGCCTCTTCAGCTCGGTAGCGGAAGGGTTGGGCTTCTTCGAGCTGGCGCTGCGTGAGTGGATCGGGCTTTCCGTGTATTATTTTACCGGCCGCATCGGCAGCCCGCTGCCGGGGCCGCAACCGGGCTGACAGCCGCGTGCATGTTTTAAACGTCGTTCGTGCGAGATCAGCTTAACGGAGGGCGGCGCCCATGCCGCAAGAAGACGACCAAATTATCCCGAAGATCATCCATACCTGCTGGTTCGGTGGAGGTCGGAAATCCGCGAAGATGCTCAAATTAGAGCGGCTTCGTAAGCAGACGCTTCATGACTATGAGCATGTCGAATGGAACGAGAAAAATATAGAATTCGCAAGATTTCCGTTCCTCGCAAAATGCCATCAGTCGAGACATTTCGCCCATCTTTCCGACATGGTTCGGCTGATCAAGCTGTTTGAGATCGGGGGGATTTATCTCGACACGGATGTCGAGGTCGTGCGGACCTTTACACCATTGCTGTCGAACGAAATGTTCCTGGGATATATGTGGGACTGCAATCTCGGCACGGCGATCATTGGTGCCCGGGCGGGACATCCCATCATAGAAGGCCTGCTGGAGACCTATGTCGTTCGACCCGACGAGATATCGACGGATGTTCCCAACAACGACATGATGACGGCCGCCTTTATTGCCACGGTCGAGGGTTTCCGGCTCGACGGGCGTGCATGGCGGGGAAAGAACGTGGCGGTCTACGACAAGACCACCTTTGAACATCCGTCCTTTCTCTGGCGCAGGAACTACACGGTGCACCATTTCAGCGCGAGCTGGAGGCAGGAGAGACGTGCCAAGGCCGTCATCAAGGGCCTGATCGCGCAAATGCCCTTGGGGCTCTACCTCTACAGGAAGTACATCTGCGCGAAATCGATCGGGCTCTCGCCCTTTAAGGACCTCTACAAGGAGGCGAGGGCGAGCGCTCCACGGCCGGTGCCTCCCCCTCAGGAGGCGGGCGGCAGGCCGAGCCGGTAGACGCCGCGAAGTTCCGCCGGGTCGACCGGCTTGCCCTTGCGATAGATGACCAGGCGCCCGGTCTGTGCAAGGCGCAGGGCGCCACGCCGCACGGAGGGAAGCAGGCTCTGCCAGTCGGGCCCGGTGGCGACGCTGCGCGCGACATCCTCCGGCGTCACCGACTTTGCCGCGCCAGGCTGGCCGGCGACAGCGAGGATGGCCGCTTCCACGGCTTCTTCGGAGGGGCGGGAAGGACTATCCGTCATTGTCGAGTACCCAGTGCGAATCCCGGCCAAGCTGCCGGTTGATCATGACGAGGAAGATGGCGAGCGTCGCGGCCATCAGCGCCCAGCCATTGATGTACCAGCCGAGATAGGCGATGGCGAAGAAGAAGGAGCGTTGCCCACGGTTGAAGTGTCGCCCGGCGATCGTCGCCATGCGGGCAAGCTTGATGACATGGGCCTTAGCCTGCGGCGTTCCGGCCTCGGAGGGCGGCGGCGTCGACCCGAGCAGGATTGTCGAGTAATTGAACAGCCGGTAGGCCCAGGCAAACTTGAAGAAGGCGTTGGCGAAGATCAGCGTCAGGCCAAGCGTCTTCAGCTCCCAACTCGTGCGGTTCGGGGCGCCGAAGGGCAGGTCGCGGAAAAGCGCCATCACCGCTTCGGTGGATTGCAGGATGGCGAGCGTGGCGCCGATGGCCAGCAGCGATGTGGAAGCGAAGAAGGCCGTTCCATTCTGCAGTGCAGCGATGATCTGAGCATCGACGATGCGGTTCTCGCGTTCCAGCATGCGCCGCATCCACTCGTGCCGGTACGCGTCCATGCGCCGGTTCAGCGTGCGCGATTCGGCCCAGCTTCCCTCCATCACCATGTGATAGGCCACCCAGGCCAGGCAGAACGTGGAGAAGGCGATCGCGTCGATAGTGGTGAAGCCGAGCATGGTGTTACCTGGATATCCGCCGGTCGTTCGGGTGCCGTCGGGCGGCCCTTATGCCGGGGTGAGCGGGGTGACGAGTGCTTTCAACAGCTCCGAGGACGGCTTGTCGAGCGGGGTTCCATGCGGCGCAGGCAGGGCTGCACTGCACGGGCCGCAGCGGAATGTGGCGATTTCGCGGTTGCGAAGGACGTAACGATTTATTAAATACTGTTTCAGATCGTGCCGGTATGCAGAGTCGTGCTTCGGTGCATCGTAGTGAACGTATCGTTCCGAGGATCATCATGAATTCCATTCCCGAGCGCTCCTGTTGGGGAGTCGCCCGTTGGGCCGTCGCCGCCTTCCTGGTGGCCATTGCCCTCATTTACCTGTTCGGCGGGTTTCAGGCGGCGCAGCTCGCCGTCGGTTGACCCGGAGGCCTTCGGGCCGGAGGTTTTCTCAGTTGCATGACACGGCTCGGCCCGCATGGCCGGGCCGTTTTCATTTCCGGACCTTGCCGCGCCGCGAGGATCACCGGGATTGATCGCCGCCATCACAGGGCTGCGTTTGCCCTGCATCGCCAAATGATGGAACCTCCCGCCGGACTGGAACAGGGGGTGACGCGGTGCTCAGGCTCATCATCGGAAACAAGAATTATTCCTCGTGGTCGCTGCGGCCGTGGCTGGCGATGACGGCGTTGGGCATTCCCTTCAAGGAAGAGCTAGTGCCGCTCGACGCGCCGGACTTCAAGGATCGCATCCGCGAACGCTCGCCGGCCGGCAAGGTGCCGGTGCTGATCGATGGCGACGCTGTGGTGTGGGAATCGAGCGCCATTCTGGAGCACCTGGCCGAGCGCTTCCCTGACAAGGGCATCTGGCCGGCGGAGCCCGTCGCCCGCGCCTATGCGCGTTCGCTCGCCACCGAGATGCACAACGGCTTCGGAGCGCTGCGCAGCGTGGCGCCGATGAACCTCTGGCGTCCGGTCGAGCCTCGCACCTTTTCCGACGAGGCGATGAAGGATGTTCGCCGCATCGTCCGCCGTTGGGGCGAGGCCCGCGCACGCTTCGGCGCAGGGGGCGATTTCCTGTTCGGAGCCTTTTCCGGCGCCGACGCGATGTATGCGCCGGTCGCAACCCGTTTGCGCACCTATGCCATCGAGATCGACCCGGTGGCCGCCGCCTATGTCGAGGCGCTCCATGCCCATCCCGCTTTCGTGGCATGGAAAGAGGCGGCGCTGAAAGAGACCGGCGCGCTGGCCGAGGACGAAGTCGACTGGCCGGTGGTCAAGCGGGTATAGAGCGCGGGTCGCTCAACGGGCCCCCTGCCATGCCGCTCCACCTGCTCAAACTCTGCGTCGGCGCCGAGTCCATCGAGGATCTCGAAGCGTGGATCGCCGAATCGCTCAAAGCCAAGGCGGCCCGAAGGCTGCCGGTCGAGCAGGCCCACACCACCCGCATGGTGCCGACGCGGACAGAGGAATTGCTGGATGGCGGCTCGCTCTACTGGGTCATCAAGGGCGAGGTGGCCTGTCGGCAGACGCTGACCGGCATCCGGCCTTTCGTGGATGGCGACGGCATCCGCCGCTGCCATCTTGTGCTCGACCCGACCGTCCACCGCGTCGATCCGCGCCCCAACCGGCCGTTCCAGGGCTGGCGCTACTTGGCAGCGAAGGACGCGCCGGCGGACCTTGCCACACTGGGCACCGCGCCAGCGCTGCCGGACGAACTCCGCCGCGAACTGCGCTCGCTGGGGCTTCTCTGACGTACCGAGGGACCCGAACACCCTTTCGCACGTTATTCCCATACGGAACGCGAAAGGACCTTTGCAATGAGCCAGACAAACACTGACGGCATGACCCACACCAACTCGGACGATCACCGCGTGGTCGACAATGGCGAGGTGGTGGTCAAGGCTAACACCGAAGAGCGGCAGGCCGTCGAGGTCAAGCCGATGCGCTACGTGCTCGGGGTTGGCCTTGCGCTGGTCATCCTCGGCATGGTGATTGCCTACGCGGTCATGATCTAGCGCCCGGCGCCTTGCTCAACCGGCACATTGTCGATGAGCCGCGTAACCCCGATGCGGGCGGCGACGAGCAGGCGCACCGGGCCTTCCATGGAGGAGGCGATGGGGGCCAGCGTCTCCGCATGACGCGCCTCGGCATAGTCGAGCTCGAAGCCGGCGGCGATTATCGCCGCGCGGGCCTCGACCATGGCATCAGTGGTGGTGGCTTCCCTGCCTATCCTCAGCGCCGCTGCCGTCAGCGCCCGATGCAGCGCAGGCGCGGCGGCGCGGTCGGCAGCGGACAGAAAGACGTTGCGTGAGGAGAGGGCGAGGCCGTCCGCTTCCCGCACGGTCGGAAAGCCGACAACATCAACCGGCAGGTCGAGATCGCGGGCCATGCGGGCGATCACCTGCAGCTGTTGATAGTCTTTCTCGCCGAAAAGGGCGACATCCGGCAGTGCCTGCATCAGCAGCTTGGTCACGATCGTGGCGACGCCGGCGAAATGGGTCGGGCGAAAATCCGTCTCAAGCCCCAGCGCCGGGCCGGCCAGCGAGATCGTGGTGCAAAATCCCTCGGGATACATTTGCGCGACGTCAGGCACGAAGGCCAGTTCGACGCTGGCGCTCTCCGCCTTGCCGAGATCGGCCTCCAGCGTGCGCGGATAGCGCGACAAATCCTCCGTCGGCGCAAACTGGGTCGGGTTGACGAAGATCGACACGACGACACGGTCCGCCTTCTCCCGCGCGGCGTCCATCAGGGCGACATGACCGGCATGAAGTGCGCCCATGGTCGGCACGAGCGCAACCCGCTCACCCGCCGCCCGCCATTGGCGTACCTGCTCACGCAGCGCGGCGACGGTGTGGACAGTGCGGATAGCGCGAGCGCTCGTCATTTCAATAGCCCCATTCGGTCGGGGCGCGGAAGCTAGCAGAGCCGCCTTGAGCGTCAACCTGCCGCGCGGCGAGGCCCCCGAGGTCAACCCTTGGCGAGTGGGCTGTTCGCCGGGCCATGTCCCCCGCTACACTCGCGCCGAATCCGCATCGGGAACCGCAATGGCCGCCGACAAGACCACACCGACCAAAGGCGCCTCCGGGGCGCCGGCCGCGCTCTCGGCCGATACATCCGCCTTCCTCGCGGAGCTCGAGCAGCGTGCGCCGCTGACCGCCGAGCGGCGCGGGCGTCTCATCTTCGGGCTCGATGCGACCATGAGCCGGGGGCCGACCTGGGATCTCGCCTGCGCCTTGCAGATGGAGATGTTCGAGGAGGCGGCCCGCATCGGCGGGCTCGACATGCAGCTCGTTTATTATCGCGGCCTCAGCGAGTGCCGCGCCTCGCCCTGGATGGGCGACGGGACGAAGCTCGGGGCGCTGATGGCGCGCATTCAGGTTCAGGGCGGGCGGACCCAGATCGGGCGTGTGCTGAACCATGCCGGCATGCAAGCCGCCAAGGGACCTGTCGGCGCGCTGGTGTTCGTGGGCGACGCCATGGAAGAGAATGTCGATGCGCTCTGCGCCGAGGCCGGGCCTCTCGCGTTGCGCGGCGTGCCGGCCTTCATGTTCCAGGAAGGCCCGGACCCCACTGCCGAGCGCGCCTTTCGCGAGATTGCGCGGTTGACCAAGGGTGCCTATTGCCGGTTCGACGCCGGGGCCTCCGCCGAGTTGCGGGCCCTGTTGCGCGCGGCCGCCTCCTATGCCGCAGGCGGAGCGAAGGCGCTGGCAGCCCTGGCGGGCGCCTCGCCGGGCGCGCGCCGGCTTATTTCCGCGATGCAGGATACGCGATGATCAATCTGGTTATCGGGGCGGCGATCGTCGCTCTGCTCTATTATGGGCTGAAGGCGTTCGGTCGTTCCAACCCGGCCATTCTCGCCAAGCTCGGCCGCCGCGTCGGCGGTGGAGCGCTTGTCCTCGTGGCCGGCTTTCTCGGGATGCGCGGTCATATCGAGACGGCATTGCCGCTCGGCATCTTCGGCCTGTCGCTTTTCGGGTGGGACATCCGCAAGGCGTTCACCTCGGCGCGCGCCGAGCCCAGCCAGGGGCGGACCTCGAAGGTGCGGACGGCCTTTCTCCACATGGAACTGGACCATGACAGCGGGCGACTGGGCGGCAAGGTGATCAACGGTCCGCTCAGTGGCGCGGCCCTGGAAACGCTTGACGTGCCGAGCCTTGCGCGTTTCGCGCTCGACGTGGATGTCGAGAGCCGCCAGTTACTCGAAGCTTATCTTGACCGCCGGTCGCCCGGCTGGCGTGAGAACGTGGAGGGACATGCGGGCGGGCGGAGCGCTGACGCGCCGCGCCGCAGCGCGATGACGGAAGAGGAGGCCTACCAGATCCTGGGGCTTCAACCGGGGACGGGGGCGAATGAGATCCGCCAGGCTCACCGATCCCTTATGAAGAAACTCCATCCCGACCAGGGCGGGTCGAACTATCTCGCTGCCCGGGTAAACGAAGCGAAGGATGTCCTGCTCGACCGCCATTGATCCCATCCCCCCGGTTCAGTTGCGGAAGACCATGCAACCGAAGTCGCTGCGCTTGAGGGCCTGGCAGGCCTTGCGGGCAGCGGATTCGGCGTCGAAGCCGGCGAAGCGGGCGCGCACGATTCGGGTGGAGCCCTTGACCGCCTGTTCGGTATACGCGTCGGTCTTGGCAAGCGCGCCACCGGCCTTCTGCTGCGCCTTGGCGATCTGGGCGCGAGCATCGGCCTCGCTGCCGAAGGCGCCGATCTGGATCGCCCATCCCGCACGCGGCGCGGCGGACTGCTCGGCGCTCTCGGCGTCCATGCGGGGAATCTCGATCGGGCCGGCGCTCGCCACCTGAACCTGCTGCTGCTTGATGGCGCGCTGGGCCGGCGCCGCCGCCTGCGTTTCGGTGGCGTCGGAGACGAAGCCATTGGTGAAGGACAGGGTGCCGAGAATGCCCGGCTGGTTGCTGAACGAAGCGACGGGCTCGCTCGGCCGGGCCACGGCCACCGTCTTCACAGCAACCGGCACGATCGGCGCAACAGACCCAACAGGCGGTGCGTTGCGGGCCGGTGCGCTTGCCACCGTTTGAGCCGGGCGGACCTGGGCCGGACGGGCCGGGGAGGGGGCGGGAGTGGGAACCGTAACAACGACGTCCGGACTGGCAACGGCCGACGCCATGGCCACGCGCGGGCTGCCAGTGGGAACCGGAATGGTCTTGGGCTCCGCTTCGGCAGCAAACGCGACGGGCGCGACGGCGTCGTCGGTCGAAGCTCCCTGCGGCGGGCCGCTCATGCGGGCGACCAGCTGACGACCGGACTGGGCTTTGCCGAGATTCTGGTTGAGCAGCGCCACCATCTGGTTGTCGCGCGAGGCTGCGCTCTTGCCGCCCATCACCACCGCGATCACGTAGCGTCCGTTTTTCTTGACGCTGGTGAGCAGGTTGAAGCCGGAGGCGTTGGTGTAGCCGGTCTTGATGCCATCGACGCCTTCGACGCGACCCAGCAGTCGGTTGTGGTTGCGGATGGCGACGCCGCGATACTGGAAGCTACGAATTTCAAAATAGCCGTAATATTTCGGGAAGCGCTCCTGCACGGCACGGCCGAGCGTGGCGAGGTCGCGGGCCGTCGTGACCTGCTCGGCGCTGGGCAGGCCGTTGGGATTCTTGAAGACCGTGCGCGACATTCCGAGCTGGCGGGCGCGGCGCGTCATCAGGTTCGCGAAGCTGGACGAGCTTCCGGAGATGTTTTCGGCGATCACGACGGCAACGTCGTTGGCGGAGCGGGTGACGAGGGCCTGGATCGCATCCTCGACGGAAATGGTCGAACCCGCCTTCACCCCGAGCTTGGACGGCTGCTGCGCGGCGGCATAAGGGGAGACGCGAAGCGGCGTGTTGAGCTTCATGCGGCCGCTCTCCATCTGCTCGAACAGCAGATAGAGCGTCATCACCTTGGTGACGGAAGCCGGATGACGGAGGGCGTCAGCATTTTCGCCGTCGAGAATGCGTCCGGTATTGGCGTCTACGACGATATGGGAATAGCCCCGTTGCCAGTTGCCCGTGCTTGCCACGCTGCGCGTGACGGCCGCCTTGGCGCGCACCGACTTCTTCTTCTTGGACGCGGCTTCCGCCACGCCCGCTCCCAGGAGGGAGACCGCCAGAACTGCCACGGCGGCACGCATGAACGTGGTGCCAACCATTCCCGGAACCCGCATTTGACCGTCCCGTCACTTTTCTGCCGGCTGACGCCGGGAACTCCACACATTCGCCAGGGACGAGGCATCGCACGGCATTTGCTGCCTTTGCGAAGGCCTCGACCGGTTAAGGAACCCTGCCGAACCATCACTTCCCAAATCTTAAAAAGGGCACGGTTACAGAGTCGTAAAGAATGCCATCAACCCTGTTGATATGGCGCGAAGATGGTGCGGGGGCGGAGTGTGGCCGGGCACTATGTTGCGTTGCACAATTTTCCTTGACGTACCGTGGTGCGGCGCATTACAAAAACTCCAGGGAGAATTCCCGGGCGGGCGCGTGCGGCTGATGCGCGACGCGCGTGGCGAAACACCACAGGAGTTGGCTCATGCTGCAGAATTTTGAAGACATCCAGAAGGCCGGCAAGGACAATCTCGAGCTTGCGACGAAGAGCTTCGGCACGGTTTCCAAGGGCGTTCAGGCGATCGCCGTCGAGGTTGCCGACTACTCGAAGAAGTCGTTCGAGGAAGGCACGGCCACCGCTGAGAAGCTGTTCGGCGCCAAGACGCTGGACAAGGCTGTCGAGATTCAGTCGGCCTATTTCAAGAGCGCCTATGAGAGCTTCGTCGCTCAGGCGACCAAGATGGGCGAGCTTTATGCCGACCTCGCCAAGGAAACCTACAAGCCGTATGAGAGCGCCCTTGCCAAGGTCTCCGTCACCAAGTGACGGACGACGACTGATGGGTTGCGACTGACATTCCGGCGCCGGACGTTTCTCCGGTGTCGAGGGTGGCTCGGAACGGGAGTTCGGGCTGTCCATGTGTTTCAAAAGGCCCGGCCCCAGTGCCGGGCCTTTTTCTTTGCGCACGCGCGCGGCCGCTACCCCGTGAATTGCAGCCGCAATGGTGGCCGATCAGCCGCCTGCCTCATGGAATTGTCACCGGAATGCGACAGTCGGTTCCGTTCGGGCCTCTGGCGTGAGCGGGGATGTGTACTTATTATAGCTAGCGAAGGCCGGCTCGCCGGTTGAGGAATGCACGAATGTCCGACCACGCCGAAATTCAGCCGCGTGAGACCATGATGGCCGAAGACGAACGCCGCCGCCGGGGCGACAACGCGCCCGGCACGGCTGTCATCACGCGCACCAAGCCGCAGGTGAAGCGGCCCAATCTCTACCGGGTGCTTCTGGTCAACGACGACTACACGCCAATGGAGTTCGTCGTGCACATACTGGAGCACTTTTTCAGTAAGAATCGGGAGGAAGCCACCCAGATCATGCTGCATGTGCATCAGCATGGCGTGGGGGAATGCGGTACCTTCACCTACGAGGTGGCCGAGACAAAGGTCACGCAGGTGATGGACTTCGCGCGAAAGCACCAGCATCCTTTGCAGTGCGTCATGGAGAAGAAGTGACGCCCCGCGACGGCTAAACGAAGAGGTCCCGATGCCCACCTTCTCCCGAAGCCTCGAACAGTCGCTTCACCGGGCCCTCGCGCTCGCCAATGAGCGCCACCACGAATACGCGACGCTTGAGCACCTGCTGCTGTCGCTGGTTGACGACCAGGACTCGGCGGCGGTGATGCGGGCCTGCAATGTCGACATCGACAAGCTGCGGCGCAATCTCATCGAGTACATCGATACCGAGCTCGACAATCTGGTTCAGGACGCCGGCGAGGATTCCAAGCCGACGGCCGGTTTTCAGCGCGTGATCCAGCGCGCCGTCATCCATGTGCAGTCCTCCGGCCGCGAGGAAGTCACCGGCGCGAACGTGCTCGTGGCGATATTCGCCGAGCGTGAGAGCCATGCGGCCTATTTCCTGCAAGAGCAGGACATGACGCGCTATGATGCCGTCAACTACATCAGCCACGGCATCGCCAAGCGCGCCGGCATGTCGGAAAGTCGACCCGTTCGCGGCGCCGAGGAGGAGACGGAGACGAAGACCGGGGAGGACACCAAGAAGAAGGCCGATGCGCTTGAGGCCTATTGCGTGAACCTCAACAAGAAGGCGCGCGAGGGCAAGATCGACCCGCTGATCGGCCGCGACAGCGAGATCCAGCGCACCATCCAGGTGCTCTGCCGCCGCTCCAAAAACAACCCGCTCTTCGTGGGCGATCCCGGCGTGGGCAAGACCGCCATCGCCGAAGGGCTGGCGCGCCGCATCATCGCCGGCGAGGTGCCCGAGGTTCTCGCGAAGGCTACCGTCTTCTCGCTCGACATGGGCGCGCTGCTCGCCGGCACCCGCTACCGCGGCGATTTCGAGGAGCGCCTCAAGCAGGTGGTCAAGGAGATCGAGGCCTATCCCGACGCCATCATGTTCATCGACGAGATCCATACGGTGATCGGCGCCGGCGCCACTTCGGGCGGGGCCATGGATGCCTCCAATCTGCTCAAGCCTGCCCTTGCGGCGGGCACGCTGCGCTGCATCGGCTCGACCACCTACAAGGAATACCGCCAGTATTTCGAGAAGGACCGTGCGCTGGTCCGCCGCTTCCAGAAGATCGACGTGCCGGAGCCGACGGTGCCGGACGCCATCGAGATCCTGAAGGGGCTGAAGCCCTATTTCGAGGACTACCACCGGCTGCGCTACACCAACGACGCCATCAAGGCGGCGGTGGAACTCTCTGCCCGCTACATCCATGACCGCAAGCTGCCGGACAAGGCGATCGACATCATCGACGAATCGGGTGCGGCGCAGATGCTGCTGCCGGAGGGGCGGCGCAAGAAGATCATCGGCGTGAAGGAGATCGAGGCCACGGTGGCCACTATCGCCCGCATCCCGCCAAAGTCGGTGTCGAAGTCGGATACCGAGATACTCTCCGCGCTGGAGACGACGCTCAAGCGGGTGGTCTACGGGCAGGACAAGGCGATCGAGGCGCTGTCGTCGGCGATCAAGCTGGCGCGGGCGGGCCTACGCGAGCCGGAGAAGCCGATCGGCTCCTACCTGTTCTCGGGTCCCACCGGCGTTGGCAAGACCGAGGTGGCCAAGCAACTGGCCTCCAGCCTCGGTGTCGAGCTGCTGCGCTTCGACATGTCCGAATACATGGAGCGGCACACCATCTCGCGGCTGATCGGCGCGCCTCCCGGTTATGTCGGCTTCGACCAGGGCGGGCTCCTGACCGATGGCATCGACCAGCACCCGCATTGCGTGCTGCTGCTGGACGAGATCGAGAAGGCCCATCCCGACCTGTTCAACATCCTGTTGCAGGTGATGGACCACGGGAAGCTGACCGACCACAACGGCAAGCAGGTGGATTTCCGAAACGTCATTCTCATCATGACGACCAATGCGGGCGCCGCCGACCTGTCGAAGTCGGCCTTCGGCTTCACCCGCACCAAGCGCGAGGGCGACGACGTGGAGGCGATCAACCGGCTGTTCGCGCCGGAATTCCGCAACCGCCTCGACGCGATCATCCCCTTCGCCCATCTCACCAACGAGGTCATCTCGCTGGTGGTGGAAAAGTTCGTGCTGCAGCTTGAGGCGCAACTGGCCGACCGCAACGTCACCATCGAGCTGTCGGACGAAGCAACCGCCTGGCTGGTGGAGCGTGGCTACGACCAGCAGATGGGTGCGCGGCCCATGGGCCGGGTGATCCAGGAGCATATCAAGAAGGCGCTGGCCGACGAGGTGCTGTTCGGTCGGCTGCGCTCGGGTGGCCATGTTCGCGTGGTCCTCAAGACCGATGAGGAGGGCGAGACCTCGCTTGCCTTCGAGTTCCCGGAAGGCCCGATCACGCCCAAGCCGGAGAAGATCGAGCCGCCCAAGGCCAAGCGCGCGCCGCGCCGCAAGGCACCCGCCGCCAAGGCCAAGAAGCCGGCCGCGACGGCGAGCCGTGCCAAGCCCGGCTCCTCGAAGGTGCCGAAGGTGCCGCTGGTCAAGGCCTGATCCCGTCCGGCTCATCGCCGGAACCCGAACTGAGGAATCGCCCGCGACGCTGTCGCGGGCGATTTCGTGTCAATTTCCGTGCGGCGGTATCGTGGGCCGGGGCGGAGTACGGTCATGGCAGCCATGCGGCACGTGGCGCGTCGTTCTGCTTGACGGGCAGGGGGGCCCCGCCGCAGAACGCCGGCGCGAGTTCACATGAATGCCCTCCCGGATTCTCATCCCGACGACCCCGCCCGCCCGGCGCGCTGGTTTGCGCGCGGGATGCGCGCCGCCGTGTCGACGCCCGGTCTTGTACTGGTGGCGACCTTCATCGGCTTTGGCGGGCTGCTCCATGATCTCGGCTTTCCCGTCCTCGCCGGCATCCTCTCGACGCTGCTGGTCTGGGCGCTGCCGGCGCAGGTGATTCTGGTCGGCGGCCTCGCGGCCGGGGCGTCGTTGCCGGCCCTGGCGGTGGCGGTGTGTCTTTCCGGCGTGCGGCTTCTGCCCATGGTGGTGTCGCTGATGCCGCTGATGCGCGGCCCTCGCCCGAGGCTGCTGAGCGAACTCGTCTGCGCCCATTTCGTCGCTGTCACCCTGTGGGCCGAGGGCTTCCGGCTGCTGCCCAAGGTGGCGCTGGAGGGGCGTCCTTCCTATGCCGTCGGGCTCGGTTGCGGCCTCACCGCGCTCAGCATGACGGGCACGGCGATCGGCTTCTATCTCACCGGCGCCCTCCCGGGCCCGCTCGCAGTGGCTCTGCTCCTGCTAACGCCGATTTCCTTCGCCATCCTTCTGGTGCGCAACGCGCGCCAGCCGGTCGACTGGCTCGCCATCGGCCTCGGAACCGCAATCTCGCCGCTGGTCGCCAACTCGCCGGGCGGGCTCGACCTGTTCTGGGCAGGCGTGGGTGGCGGGACGCTGGCCTTTTTCATCGCCCGCTATCTGCCCGGGCGTCGGGCATGAGCTTTTACTCCACCGAACTTGGCGCCATGCTCGTGGTGATCTTCATCGGCTTCCTGCCGAACGAGGTCTGGCGCGTGCTCGGCGTGCTGTTCGGCCGGCGAATTGATCCCGGTAGCGCGTGGATGCAATGGGTGCAGGCGGTGGCGACGGCGCTGCTGGCGGCTGTGGTGGCGCGGCTTCTGCTGGTGCCGAGCGGCGCGCTGGTCGCTCTGCCGCTCTGGCTGCGCGTCGGCGCCGTGGGAAGCGGCATTGCCGGCTTCCTCATCCTGCGCCGCTCTGTCCTCGCCGGCGTGCTCGTCGCCGAGGCGGTGCTGGTGGCGGGTGCCTGGTGGCTCGGCGTCAGCCCGTAAGCGCCGCCTTCAGCCGCGCCGCCTGCTCGGCCAGCACGTCGGGCGCTTCATTATAGGACAGCGGCGCCGGCAGCTCGACGCCGGCATGGCGCGGAATGACGTGGACATGCAGGTGGAACACCTCCTGCCCGCCGGCCTTCTCATTGTGCTGGGTGAGGGTGATGCCTTCCGCCGCAAACACCTTCATCTGCGCCTGCCCGATGCGCTGCGCCACCGCCATGACGGCGGCGAGGTCGCCGGCGTCCACATCCAGCAGGTTGCGCGCCGGCGCCTTGGGAATGACCAGCGTGTGTCCCGCCGCGCGCGGCATGATGTCGAGGAAAGCGAGGACACGGTCGTCCTCATAGACCTTGTGAGCGGGAATTTCCCCGCGCAGGATCTTCGCGAAGATATTGCCGGGATCGTAAGCCATGGGTTCCTCCCTGTCGGCCTGACCTGATCGCAAGCCGCCACGCGCGGGTCAAGGCTCGTCGGCGTGCTCACCCAAAACCTGCTGGCGGAAGGGGCCGAGTTCGCTCAGTTCGGCGCCGGCCTCGGCGACATAGCGGCGCTCGCGCTCCAAATAATGGGCGACGGCGGAGCGGAATTGCGGATCGGCGATGTAGTGCGCCGAGCGGGTGATGACCGGCATGTAGCCGCGCGCCAGCTTGTGCTCGCCCTGTGCCCCGGCCTCCACCGTTGAAAGCCCGTGGGCGATGGCGAAGTCGATGGCCTGATGGTAGCAGACCTCGAAATGCAGGAAGGGGTGATGCTCAATAGCGCCCCAATGGCGGCCATAGAGCGTATCCCCGCCGATGAAGTTGATCGCCCCGGCGATCCAGTGCCCGGCGCGCTTCGCCATGACCAGCAGGATGCGTTCGGGCATGCGCTCGCCGATCAGCGAATAGAAGGCGCGGGTGAGATAAGGACGGCCCCATTTGCGCGAGCCGGTCTCCCTGTAGAAGCCGTAGAACGCCTCCCACACGTCCTCGGTCAGGTCGGAGCCGGTGAGCCAATGGATGGTGATGCCGTCCTCCAGCGCCTCCCGCCTTTCGCGGCGGATCTGCTTGCGCTTGCGGGAGGCGAGGGCGTCGAGAAAGTCCTCGAAATCGGCATAGCCCTGATTGCGCCAGTGGAATTGCTGGTCGGTGCGCGGCAGGAACGCCTCCGCCTCCAGCGTTCCGGCATCCGCCTCGGTGAGGAAGGTGGCGTGCACCGAGGAGACCTTGCGCAGCTTCGCCAGCGCCACGAGCCCGCCTGCCAATGCCGCGCGCACGGTGCCGGCCTGTGGCCCGGCGCCTGCCAGAAGGCGCGGGCCGGTGGCCGGGGTGAAGGGCACGCTGACCTGCAACTTGGGGTAATAACGCCCGCCCGCCCGCTCGAAGGCCTCCGCCCAGCCATGGTCGAACACATATTCACCCTGCGAGTGGGACTTCAGATAAGCGGGGCAGACGCCCATCACCTCGCCTTCTTCCCCCTCCAGGACAAGGTGCTGTGGCAGCCAGCCCGTCGCCGCGCAGACCGAACCCGATTCCTCCAGTGCGCAGAGGAAAGCGTGACTTACGAAGGGATTATACGTGTCTTTTGAATCGGCCTGCGAAGCGGAGGCGCCGGCACAGGCATCCCAGGCGTCGGCTGCGAGCGAACGGATGTCGCTCTCGACGCGCAGACGGAAGGTTTCGTCGGACATGCAGAAGGGCTCGCGGCGTAGGCTTGGCAGGCGTCGATCGGCGGAACGGGTTCACAGTCCCGGTTTCTATTTTGCGCCGCACACAGTCTTGGCGGAAGGCCGCTCACGCAATCGCGAAGGCGGCGCCGGTCAGGGCAGGAAGCCCTCGAAAATCATCTGGTCGGCATGAAGCGCCGCCACGGCACGGTCTTCCGGCGTCCGCACCGTCCAGGCGAGGACGGGCAAGGGTGCGCCGGCACGTGCCCGGTCGACGGCGGCGGAGGGCAGTTCCTTCACGTAGTGGGCGATGAAGTCGGGCCGCGTGCGCGGCAGGTGCAGCAGGTTGCCCCATTCGTGCCGGGTGTCGGCGCTGAGGATGCCCCATTCGGGATCGTCGTAAAGGTGCTCCATGGTGATGCCGCGCGGGATGTGGGGCGCCAGGGTTCGCACCGCGGCCACCAGATCGGGATCGAAGGACATCAGCGCCGCCGGCCCGTCATAGCCGGCGAGCACAGCCACGGCACGGGCGGCCACCGCTGTGTCGCCATCGAAACGGCTCTTCAGTTCGATAATGAGCGGCACGCGCCCGGCGATGCGGGCGAGCAGGTCGTCAAGCGTCATCATCCGGTCGGTCGTGCCGCGCATCTCTGCGGCCTTGAGTTGCGCGGCGGAAAGCGCCTTCGCCGGCCCCTCCGCGAGAGTCAGCCGCTCCAGCGTGTCGTCGTGAAACACCATCGCTTCGCCATCGGCGGAGAGCTGGATGTCCACCTCGATGGCGTAATCACGCGCCAGCGCGGCGTCGACCGCCGAGGGCGTGTTCTCGATCACACCGCGCGCGGCGTCGTGCAGCGCGCGGTGGGCGATCGGCCGGGCGGTGAGCCAGGCCGGCGCGTTGGGGGCGGGGGCGTCGGCCATTGGCGTGGCCTCAGGCTATCTCGATGACGGCCTCGACCTCGACACTGACATTGAACGGCAGTTGGGCGACGCCGACGGCCGAGCGCGCATGCCGCCCGGCATCGCCGAACGCCTCGACGAACAGGTCGGAGCAGCCATTGACCACCTTGGGCTGGTCGGTGAAATCAGGCGCCGAATTGACGAATCCCACCAGCTTCACCACCCGCTTCACCCGGTCGAGATCGCCGAGCGCCGCCTTGATCTGGGCGATGAGGTTGATCGCGCACTGGCGGGCAGCGGCGCGCCCGGCCTCGATGTCGGCCTCGCCCGCGAGCTTTCCGGTCATCAAGCTGCCATTGGCCATGGAAATCTGGCCGGAGATCCACAGAAGGTTGCCGCTGATGACGAAGGGCACGTAATTCGCCGCAGGGGCGCTGGCCTCGGGGAGGGTGATGCCGAGGGCCGCGAGCTTGGCCTCAACCGTTCCGGTCATGGGGATCTCCTGCTATCTTGAGCGAGCACGCCCGTCCGGCATGCGGCGGCGGCCAATGAGCGGCAATCGACCTGCAATTGCCATCTTCGACGGGTCATGTTTGGCGGATCGGTTCGCCATTCGCAAGCTGCGTCTGACGTCTGCGAGGAGCCCTTTGCCTATGCCATCCGCATCTTCCACTCGCCTTGTTGTTACCGCCCTTCTGCTCGGCGCGTCCGCCCTTCCGGCCATGGCGATCCAGCTTTCGCCGCACCGTGCCACCTATGCGGTCTCGCTCGACGCCTCCAAATCCGGAACCCGCATCAACGGTGCCGAGGGGCGCATCGTCTACGAGATGCGCGGCAGTGCCTGCGACGGGTATTCGGTCCAGCTGCGGCAGGACACGGCTCTTGCGACCGAGGGGGGACGGGTCAACAGCGAGGTGACGACGGCCACCTGGGAGGATGGCGAAGGCAAGTCCTACCGCTTCCGCGTCACCAACAGGGTCAATGGCGAAACCTCTGAGGAGGCCGACGGCGTGGCCGAACGCAAGGAGGGGGACCTGACGGTGATGGCAACCAAGCCGGAAGAGCGCACCCTCGCGCTCGGCAAGAACATCCTGCTGCCGACACAGCACGTGCTTCGCCTTATCCGCAGTGCGGAAAGCGGCGAGGCGGTGCTGGAGGCGCCTGTTTTCGATGGCTCGCCCGACGCCAGGAAGGTCTACGACACGCTGGCGGTCATTGGCCGCGAGACCCGCGACGCCAAGGGGCTGGAAGACGCCGCGACCGCCGGCGACCTTGCCGGGCGCCCGCGCTTTCCCGTGACCATCAGCTATTACGAGCGCGGTGGCTCCAGCGAGACGCCGGACTACGTCATCAGCTTCGACATGTTCGACAATGGCGTGAGCCGTAAGCTGACGCTCGACTATGGCGAGTTCGCGCTGAACGGCACGCTCATTTCCTACGAGGCGTTGGCGAAGGAAGACTGCGCGAAATAGGCGTGGCGGAGGCCTCTCCGCCGCTGGCGTTGGCTCCCGATGGCCCGTCGTCGGGCCGGTTGCGGTGTGGCTGCTCGGGCTCCCGCCGGCGCGGCGCGTCGAGCGCGATCCCGCGGTCGATGATCTCTTTGCCGAAGCGCGCCCTCAGCGCGTCGGTCGCCAGTTCCGCCAGGCCGCGCTTGGTGGCGGAGGTGTCGACGAGGTCCGCCGGGTCCGCCAGCACCGGGTCGGCGAGTTCGGAAACACCCACGCCGATCAGCCGGAAGCGCCGGCCGTCCGTCTCGCGGGCGAGCAGTTCGCGGGCATGGTCGAAAATGCGGTGGGCGAGCCGCGTCGGGTCCTCCAGCGAGCGGGCGCGGGTGACGAGGCGGAAATCGGACGTCTTCAGCTTCAGCGTGACGGTGCGGCCGGCGAGGTCGGCGGCCTTCAGCCGGTCGGAGAGCTTGCGGGTGAGCCGGTACAGTTCCTGCTCCAGCGTCCGGTAATCGGCAATATCGGTGTCGAAGGTGGTCTCGGTCGAGACGCTCTTGGTCTCGCGCTCCGGGTTCACCATTCGGCTGTCGACGCCGCGCGCGAGGCGCCACAGCCGCAATCCCTCATTGCCGAAGCGGCGGGCCAGAGCCGTCTCGTCGGCCGCCTGTAGGTCGGCGATGGTCCGGTAGCCCTCGCGGGCGAGGCGCTCCTGCGTCGCCTTGCCGACGCCCCAGATCGCGCCGACGCTGTGCGGCGCGAGGAACGCCACCGCCTCCTGCGTGCCGATCACCGCGAAGCCGCGCGGCTTGTCGAGCTCGGAGGCCATCTTGGCGAGGAATTTGTTGGGCGCGAGACCGACCGAGATTGTCACGCCGATGTCGGTCTCGACCGCGCGGGCAAGCCGGGCCAGTGCCCGCGCCGGGCTTTCTCCATGCAGCAGCTCGGTGCCGGCGAGGTCCAAGAAGGCCTCGTCGATGGAGAGCGGCTCGACCAGCGGCGTCAGGCGCAGGAAGCGCTCGCGGATCTGGCGGCCGACAGCGACATATTTCGCCATGCTCGGCTTGATCACCACCGCCTCCGGGCAGAGGGCGAGAGCCTTGAACATCGGCATGGCCGAGCGAACGCCCTTCACGCGGGCGAGGTAGCAGGCCGTCGACACCACGCCGCGCTTGCCGCCGCCGATGATGACAGGCACGTCGCGCAGCGCCGGGTCGTCGCGCTTCTCCACAGAGGCGTAGAAGGCGTCGCAATCAATATGGGCGACGTGCAGCGTGTCGAGCTCGGCATGGCGCAGCAGGCGCGGACTGCCGCAGCGGGCGCAGCGGCGTTCCTCGCCGGCCTCGCTCAGGCAGTCGCGGCAGAAGGCCGGCAGGCGCGCCATGCTCGTGCTCCGTGGCCCGTGCCCCCTTTGCCTCGCTCAGTCCTCGCCCATATCGGCGTGAAACAGGATTTCACGCGCCGCCACCGCATGGCCGGGATCAATCTCCGCCTCGCCGGCATAGGCGATGAGCAGTTCTTGGTGGTTGATCAGATGGTCGAGCAGCGCCACATGAAAGGCGGCCGAGCCCACCGCCCCGCGCAGATCCCCGGGCGAGAGGCCGCTCTCCGCCAAAAAGGGACCGATGCGCTCGGGATCGCTCGCGAGAAAGGCGAGGGCGCCGAGGGCGACCTGCCGGGCGGCCTCGACCTGGGTGGGTGTACGGGAGTTGCGGCTTTTCATTTCCGGTTCCGTAAGGAATGGGTGGGTAAAGCTAGGGCATCGACCGGCGGATGGGCGAGCGATTCCGGCTCGCCAGAACGTGCCGTCGTCGCAAGGACCGTCGAGCAATGCCCAAGACCGTTCTGATCGTCGAGGACAATGAGCTCAACATGAAGCTCTTCAACGATCTGCTCGAAGCCCATGGCTATATCACGGTTGGCACGCGCAATGGCATCGAGGCCATGGACCTGACGCGCAAGCACCGGCCGGACCTGATCCTGATGGATATCCAGCTTCCCGAAGTTTCAGGCCTCGACGTGACCCGCGCGCTCAAGGCCGATCCGGAGCTGAAGGCGATTCCCGTCATCGCCGTCACCGCCTTCGCCATGAAGGGCGACGAGGAACGCATCCGCGAGGGCGGCTGCGAGGCCTATCTTTCCAAGCCGATCTCGGTAGCGAAATTTCTGGAGACCGTGCGCCAGTTCGCCCCGCTTCCCTGAAGGGCGGGCCGGGGACACGACGGGCCCCGCCACTGCCACCGCGAATCAGCCGCGAATCCCCGTTGCAATTGGCGCCGGTTCGGATAGGCTTTTCGCGGTATCCGTTCCCCTGCGGAGTGCTCGGGTCCGCCGCATCTCCCGGGTCCGTAGGGTTTGGTCGGCGGGCGGTGTCTACGGATGGCCTCTCCGTTCACTGCCCGCCGATTCCAGCCTCGTCCCCGCGGATAGCTCCCCCAAATTCAATTCCAGGACGAGCGGTCCGCCCCCAACAGAACAGGCGGTCCTCGCCAGAACACGACAGGCGGTTCGCGTCAGGCGCGTGCGGCCAAAAGAAAAGGCGCCTCGCGGCGCCTTTTGCGTCTCGGGCAAGGCCCGTATGGCGGCTCAGATCACTTGATCTTGCCTTCGCGGAACTCGACATGCTTGCGAGCGACCGGGTCGTACTTCTTGACCACGAGCTTGTCCGTCATGGTGCGCGAGTTCTTCTTGGTCACGTAAAAGAAGCCGGTGTCGGCGCTCGACACGAGCTTGATCTTGATGGTCGTTGCCTTGGCCATGACCGGGTCTCCTGGAGCGTGGCTCTCGAACGTGGGGGCGCCACGCCGAAGTAAACGGGTTCGCGCGGCAGTTCCGCCGCTCGTTGCGCGTCCGTATCCGTGATCGGCGCGCGAATGTCAAGGAAGCGCGGTCAGCGATCGCGCCAAATCTGCCCGGCGACCACCAGCACATAAAGCAGGAGGAAGGCGCCGATCGCCCAGGCGAAGCCGTGCGGATCGACCAGTTGCATGCTGCCGCCGACGGCGGTTGGCCCCACCGTCAGGCCGATGGAATAGAGCATCACGAAGGCCGCATTGGCGGTGGCGAGCGCGGCCCCGTTGAAGCGCGCACCGAGCAGGGCGAGGCCGACCGTGTAGAGGCCGGCGACGATTCCCGTGGTGAAGAACGCCGCGATCCACATCGCCCAGCTGTCGATGGCGAGGTGCGGGATCAGGAAGGAGCCGAGCACGCCGACGATTCCACAGCCGAGCAGAAGCCGGCGCCGGTCGACCCTGTCGCTCAGCAGGCCGAGCGGCAGTTGCAGGGCGACATTGCCAAGCTCGGCGATGGTGAGCAGTAGCGCGGCTTCGCCGGCATCCAGCCCACGCCGCAGGCCGTAGAGCGGCAGGAAATTGATCATCCCCGTCTCCACAGCCCCGAAAATGAAAGCGGCGAGGGTAGCCGCAGGGGCGATCCGCATGAGCGTCCACACGCCGCCGCCGGAATGGTCTTCCTCGATGGCCGGCGCGCCGGCCGCGCCGATCAGCACCGGGATGCCGGCCAGTGCGAAGAAGACGGCACCGCAGACATAGGGCGCCCAGCCCTGCGTCCCCACCAGGCTGAGGATCGCGGGACCTCCGGCGAAACCCATCGACAGCACCGTCCCGTAAATGCCGATGACCAGCCCGCGCCGGTGGTTCGGCGATGCGGCGTTGATCCAGAACTCGCTGACCACGAACAGCACGCACAGCGCCGCCCCGAAGATGAAGCGCAGCGGAAACCACAGCACGAAGGACGCGGTGACCTTGAAGGCGAGCAGGCTCACCGCCGCGCTGAGGAGGGCCGCCAGCAGCAACGGCCCGGCGCCGATGCGGCGCACCAGCTTTGGCAGGAAGGGCGCGAGCACGATCGTGGCGAGCCCGCCCACCGCCGTGTTGATGCCGATCCATGTCGAGGAGATGCCCCGGTCGTGCAGCTCGAACGCAAGCAGCGGAATGGAGAGCGCAAGACCTAGCCCCACCACTGATATGGCAGCGATGGCCGCCGCGATGGAGGCGACATTTACGGGAGGCGAGAGGGCGGGGACATGCATGACGGGCACCTGGCGCGGGACATCGATTCCCGGACCGCTGCCACTAGCCGATGGACGGCAAAAGTCGAATGACTTTTGGAAATGACTTCATGTGGGAAATTTGTACCGCCCCGCGCGGCTCACGCGATGGTTTCGCGCAAGACCTTTCCGGCGCGGGAGAAATAGAACGGCACCGGCTGCCAGGGCCGGTTGCCGCCAGCGAGGCGCGCCGCAACCTCGTCAAGAATGGCCCGGGTGATGGCCGGCACCTCGGCGGCCCGCGCCTCCTCGAACGAGAACCATCCGGCCTCGACGAATTCGGCGTCGGGGCCGACCACGCCCTCCAGCCGGTGCGCCACCTGCGCGACATCCGCCATGAAGAAGCGGGTATCGAACCGGCGGGCAAGGCGCGGCGGGGTGACCGCGCGCGCCACGAAGGTCAACGCCTCCAGATTGGGAAACAGTCCGGCCTCGCCAAAGGCACTCCACGTCCCCGGAAGCCGGCCGGGATCGCCGGCCTCGTCCGTGCCGAGCAGGAGGCCGGTCTCCTCGCAGGTTTCCCGTATGGCCGCCAGCGCGAGGGCTCGGGCACGACCGGGGCTGGGGCGGGCGACGCGGGCGAGCAGGCGGCGCTCGCTCTCCGGGTCGAGCATGCCATAAACCGGGACCCGCCGGTCCACCGCATCGACCCGCCCGCCCGGAAACACGTATTTGCCCGGCATGAAGCGCAGCGCCGGGTTGCGGCGTCCGAGCAGGACGCGGGGCGTCCGTTTCGAGCGGTCCACCAGAATCAGCGCAGCGGCGTCGGTCGGGCGAACGAGCGGATGCACCGCGTCAGGGCGGTCGCGCGGAAAATGCTCGGAGACGTCGGTCAGGCTCATGAAAATCGGATGCCGGTGAAGTCAGCTGTGTCGGGCGGACGGGCCGGCAAGCGCCACCTCGTTCCGGCGGCTCGGGGGCTCGGGCTCATACTCGGAATCGGTCGGGTCGAACCCGTGCATGTGCAGTGCCCACTGAAAGGCGATGAGCGCGCCTTTGATCGGCGGCAGCAGCAGCAGCGACAGGATCACCGTCATCGGCAGCCAGATGACCAGGTGAATCCACAGGGCCGGGTGCAGCGCCATCTCCACCGCCAGCAGCAGCGGCACGACGATATGGCCGACGATGGTGATCACCATGTAAGGCGGCGCATCGTCGGCGCGGTGGTGCCAGAACTCTTCACCGCAGTCCGGACAGTGCTCGTTCACCTTGAGGTAGGCGCAGAACATCGCCCCCTTGCCGCAGGCGGGGCAGCGCAGGCGGAAGCCGTTCATCATGGCCGGCCCGACCGGGCGGTGGGGCTTGTGGGCGTGATCCTGCATGGCGTGGTGCCTCCGGCGCTATTTGCGCTTGCCGATGCGCCTCGGTCCGTGGGGGCGCTCGTCCGGCCTTCCGTAACGCCCGCGTCCGCCGCCGGGACGGCGCTTGTCGGGCGCAACGAACCTCCCCTCTGATAGTAGCTCGAACCGCAGCGCGCCAGCCACCGGCGCCGCTTCAACGAGCTTCACTTCGACGCGGTCGCCGAGCCGGTGCATCTCGCCGGTGCGCTCGCCGACGAGGGCGTGGCGTACTTCGTCATAGCGATAATAGTCCTGCCCGAGGGTAACGGCGGCGATGAAACCGTCGGCGCCGGTGTCGTTGAGCGCGACGAACAGCCCGGCCTTGGTGACGCCGGAAATGCGGGCCTTGAAGGTGGCGCCGATCTGCTCGGCCATGTGGTGGGCGATCAGCCGGTCGATGGTCTCGCGCTCGGCCGCCATGGCCCGGCGCTCGCTGGCGGAAATGCGCGCGGCGATCTCGGCCAGTTGTTCGGGCGTCATGGTTTCCGGCAGCCCGTCGCGCCCAAGGCCAAGCGCTCGCACCAGCGCCCGATGCACGATGAGGTCGGCATAGCGGCGGATGGGCGAGGTGAAATGCGCGTAACGGCGCAGGTGCAGGCCGAAATGGCCGTAATTCTCGTTGGCGTACTCTGCCTGCGCCTGGCTGCGCAGGATCACCTGATTGACCAGCGGCGCCAGTTCCGAGCCGGCGACGCGGGCGAGAATGTCGTTGAGCTGGGCCGGTTGAATGCTGTCGGTCTTCGCCAGCTTGATGTCGAGCGTCTGCAGAAAGTCCCGCAGGCCGGACATTTTCTCCAGCGAAGGCTGGTCGTGAACGCGGTAGATCAGCGGGATGTGCTTCTCTTCCAGCGTCTCGGCTGCGGCGACGTTGGCGAGGATCATGAACTCCTCGATCAGCCGGTGGGCGTCGAGCCGCTCGGGGACGATCACCTTGTCGACCGTGCCGTCCGGCTTCAGCAGGATCTTGCGCTCGGGCAGGTCTAGGTCCAGCGGGGCGCGGATGTCGCGGGCCTTCTTCACCACGCCATAGGCCGCCCAGAGCGGGCGCAGCACGTCTTCCAGCAGCGGTCCGGTGATATCGTCGAGGCGCCCGTCGATCGCCGCCTGCGCCTGCGCATAGGCGAGCTTGGCAGCCGAGCGCATCATGATGCGGTGGAAGACGTGGCGCTTCTTGCGACCATTGGCGCCGATCACCATGCGTACCGCCAGCGCCGGGCGATCTTCCAGCGGGCGCAGCGAGCACAGGTCGTTGGAAATGCGCTCGGGCAGCATTGGCACGACACGGTCGGGAAAATAGACCGAATTGCCGCGCGCCAGCGCTTCGCGGTCCAGCCCGCTGCCCGGGCGGACATAGGCCGCCACATCGGCGATGGCGACAGTGACGATGAAGCCGCCCTCATTGTCCGGGTCGAGGTCCGGCGCCGCATGCACGGCGTCGTCATGGTCCTTGGCGTCGGGCGGGTCGATGGTGACAAGGGGAAGGTCGCGCCAGTCCTCGCGGCCGGCCAGCGTGGCGGCCTTGGCGGCTTCCGCCTCTGCCAGTGCCTCGCGTCGAAACACGCTGGGAATGCCGTGAGCGTGGATGGCGATGAGGCTGATGGCCTTTTCGGTGGAAACCGAGCCGAGACGCTCCTTCACCTTGGCAGTGGGCAGGCCATAGGCATGGTGGCGCACGATTTCGACCGAGACGAGGTCGCCTTCCTGCGCGTCGCTGGCGAAGTCGGGCGGGATGGACAGTTCGCGACCCATATTGCGCTTGTCGATGGGGATGAGACGGCCGCCACCCTGAGCATCGCGGCGGAAGATGCCGAGGGTGAGAGAGCGGGCCTTCTCAAGCAGCTTGAGCACGACGCCATTGTGGCGGATGGGGCCATCCGCCTCGGCAATCTCCTCGGTCTTCAGCAGCACCCGGTCGCCGAGGGCGGGCGCGGGACCGGCAAGCCGGCCGCGACGTGCGAGGCGCACCAGGATGCGCGGCGCCTCGCCATTCTCCTCTGTGTCCCAGTCCACCGGCGTGGCGATGAGTTCGCCGTCCTCGTCGCGCTCGACAATTTCTGACATCACCACGGCGGGGAGGGCGCCCGGCAGGTGGATCTTGCGGCGCTTGGTTCCCAGCACGCCCTCGTCGGCTAGCTCGCGCAGCAGCGACTTGAGCGCGATGCGGTCGCCACCGTCGAGGCCGAAAGCGCGCGAAATCTCCCGCTTGCCGACATCGCCGCCATGCGCGGCGATGAACGTCATCAACTCCTCGCGACCGGGCAGGCCCTTTGTGAGGCCGGCGGGCAGGACCGGGCGGGCGGGCTTGCGCCCTTTGGCTTTTATTGGCTTACGCACGATTCACCGCGAGTGGGAGGGGCAGCCCAAGGCTAGCGGCATAGACGCCTCGCGTCGACCGGCGTGGCTGGCTTCCCCATAGGCAACCTGTCGACAGCGCTTGCAATTCGGACCCGATGGGACAAGTTTGCCGGCCTTTCGCGGCGCATCGAGGCGCCGATTTGGATTCTGTACCATGGATGCCCGCGCGCCAGAGGCCGTCGACGCCCCTCTTTCCCATGCCGATATCCGCGTCATCGTGATCGGCGTCATGGTCGCGATGTTTCTGAGCGCCCTGGACCAGACAATCATCGCAACGGCTCTGCCGACGATCGGCGCGGGGTTCGGCGACCTCGAAAATCTGTCCTGGGTCGTCACCGCCTATCTGCTTACCGGCACGGCGATCACCCCGCTGGTCGGCAAGCTGGCGGATATTCACGGTCCGCGCCCGGTGTTGCTGGTGGCCATCGGCACGTTCCTGATCGGCTCGGTGCTGTGCGCCACGGCGCAGAGCATGCCATGGCTGATCGTGGCGCGCGCGGTGCAGGGGCTGGGGGGCGGCGGGCTGATCGCGCTGGCGCAAACCATCATCGGCATTCTGATCGCGCCGCGCGAACGGGGCCGGTATCAAGGCTATTTCGCCATCGTTTTCATTACATCGAGCATTGCCGGCCCGATCCTCGGCGGCTTCTTCGCCGAGCATCTGCACTGGTCGCTGATCTTCTGGATCAACGTGCCGCTCGGCCTTGTGGCGGCGGCGATGAGCGACCGGGCGCTGCGGCGCCTGCCGGCGCACCACCATCCCCACCGGCTCGACATTCTCGGGGCGCTGCTGATGTGCGCGGGCACCGTCTCGCTGCTGATGGCGCTGAGCTGGGGCGGGACCTATTTTCCCTGGCTCTCGCTCCCGGTCTTTGCCCTGGTCATGGCGGCGGTGGTGCTGTGGATCGGGTTCGCCTTTCGCGTGGCAACGGCAAGTGAGCCTCTCGTGCCCCTGACGGTGCTGTCGAACCAGGTGGTCCGCACCGGCGTGCCCTCGGCCGCCTTCGCCATGGGAACGCTGGTCGGCCTCTCCATCCAGATGCCGCTTTATCTCGAAGGCGTCATGGGGCTGACGGCGTCGGAATCAGGCGTGGCGTTGATCCCGCTGATGGCCGGCGTCGTGGTCGGAGCAACGGGGGCGGGCCGGGTGATGGGCCATTTCACCCATTACAAGCGCCTGCCGATCATCGGTCTTCTGGCGAGCATCGCGGCGCTGGGTGTCCTGGCGCTGGTGCCGCTCGGCATGCCGATCTACGCCGTTGCCATCGCCATGGGTATTGCTGGTATGGGGCTGGGTACGGTGTTGCCGGTCTCCACGGTCGCCATCCAGAACGCCGTGCCGCTGCCGCAGATGGGCACGGCGACGGGCGTGGTGAACCTTTTTCGCTCGCTCGGCGCGGCCGTGCTCACCGCCGGCTTCGGCGCCATCGTGATCAGCATGTCGGGCATCGAGACCAGCGCGCTTCTGGAGCGGTTGCTGGAAGGGCGGGCGCAGGTGGCGCCGCTCGCCGGCGCGTTCCGCTGGGTGTTCGTCGCGGCGGCGGCTTCGCTGCTGGTCTCGCTCATCGCGATGATGGCCATGGAAGAGCGCCCGCTGCGCTCGGGCCACTCCCCGGCGCCCCTGCCGGAGTGATCCGGCGGGGCCGGCAGCCGGCGCTCAGGCGCCAGCCGCTTTCTTGACCGCTGCCTTTTTGGCAGCCGGCTTCTTTGCTGCAGACTTTTTGGCGGCGGGCTTCTTCGTCGCCGTCTCGTTGCCGGCAGACTTGGCCGCTGCCTTGGCCGGCGCCCGGCGCGCCGGCTTGACGGGCATGGTGGCGGCCTTGGCGGTGATGAGTTCTACCGCCTGCTCCAGCGTCACCGCGTCCTGCTCGATGCTCTTGGGCAGCGTGGCGTTGACCTTGCCATGGTTCACATAGGCGCCGAACCGGCCCGGACGCACCGTTATCGGCCCTCCCAGCGTGGGATGCTCGCCCAGCTCGCGCCCGCCGACCGCGCCGCGCCGGCCGGGGCCCTTGCTCTGCTTGTCAGCGATCAAAGCCACCGCGCGGTTCAGCCCGATCGCCAGGATATCGTCGCCCGGCTCGATATTCGCGTAGGTCTTGCCGTGCTGGACATAGGGCCCGAAGCGGCCGATGCCGGCGAGAATGGGCTCGCCGGTCTCGGGATGACTGCCGATCTCGCGTGGCAGGGAGAGCAGCGAGAGCGCCGTGTCGATATCCACATCGGCGGGTGCGAGCCCCTTGGGCAAGCTGGAGCGCTTGGGCTTCTCGCCGTCCTTGGCCTCGCCGAGCTGGAGATAGGTGCCAAAGCGCCCGGCGCGGATCGTCACCTCCAGCCCGGAGACCGGATCGGTGCCGAGAACCCGCGTGCCATTGCCCTCGCCGCCATTCTCGTCGTCACCGCCCTGAACCGCGAGCGGACGGGTGTACTTGCACTCGGGATAGTTCGAGCAGCCGATGAAGGCGCCGAACTTGCCGACCTTCAGCGAGAGCCGGCCGGTGCCGCATGTCGGGCAGATGCGCGGGTCGGCGCCGTCTTCCCGGGGCGGAAAGATGTGCGCGGTCAGCATGCCGTCCAGCGCCGAGATGACGTCGGAGACGCGCAGTTCCTTTGTCTCGCCGACGGCCGCCGCGAAATCGCGCCAGAAGTCCCGGAGCACGTCCTTCCATTGCAGCTCGCCATTGGAGATGCGGTCGAGCTTCTCCTCAAGGTCGGCGGTGAAGTCGTACTCGACATAGCGGTCGAAGAAGCTCTCTAGGAAGGCGGTGACGAGCCGTCCCTTGTCCTCCGGCACCAGCCGGCGCTTGTCGATCTTCACATATTCACGGTCGCGCAGCACGGCGAGCACGGAGGCATAAGTCGAGGGTCGACCGATGCCGAGCTCTTCCATGCGCTTGACGAGCGAGGCTTCCGAATAGCGCGGCGGCGGCTCGGTGAAATGCTGGTCGGCCTTGATGCCCTTGCTGGCCAGCGCTTCACCAGCCGACATGGCCGGCAGCCGGCGGCTTTCCTCGTCCTCCTCGCCATCGTCGCTGCTCTCGCGGTAGACGGTGAGGAAGCCGTCGAATTTCACAACCGTGCCGGTGGCGCGCAGCTCAAGCGCGCGCCCGGCGGCGGCGGCCTCGATGTCAACGGTGGTGCGCTCCAGCTCGGCCGATTCCATCTGGCTGGCGATGGTGCGCAGCCAGATCAGCTCATAAAGCTTCGCCTGGTCGGGCTCCAGTTGGCGGGCGACATCCTTGGGCCGGCGCGCAAGTTCGGTCGGGCGGATCGCCTCATGCGCCTCCTGGGCGTTCTTCGCCTTGGCGGTGTATTTGCGCGGGGCGGAGGGAACGTAGCGGTCGCCATATTCGCGCCCGATGACCGTGCGCGCCTCGGCCACCGCTTCCGGCGCCATATCGACGCCATCGGTTCGCATATAGGTGATGAGGCCGACCGTCTCGCCGCCCACATCAATGCCTTCATACAGCCGCTGCGCGATCCGCATGGTGATGGCCGGAGCCAGGCCGAGCTTGCGGCTTGCCTCCTGCTGCAGGGTCGAGGTGGTGAAGGGCGGCGAGGGGTGCCGGCGGGCCGGCTTCGCCTCGACCGACTGCACCTTGAAGGCGGCACGCTCCAGCGCGGCGCGAAAATCCTGCGCCTCCGCCTCCGTGCCCACGTCGAGCCGGGTGATCTTCTTGCCGTCGGCGCCGACGAGGCGGGCCTCGAACGTCTCCTGCCGTGGCGTCGCCAGCTGGGCGGCGATGGACCAGTATTCGCGGCGGACGAAGGTTTCGATCTCGCGTTCGCGGTCGCAGACGAGGCGCAGCGCAACCGACTGCACGCGCCCGGCCGAACGCGCGCCCGGCAGCTTGCGCCAGAGCACCGGCGACAGCGTGAAGCCGACGAGATAGTCCAGCGCCCGGCGGGCGAGATACGCATCGACCAGCGCCGCGTCGATGATGCGCGGATGCTTCATCGCGTCCAGCACCGACTGCTTGGTGATGGCGTTGAACACCACGCGGGAGACCGGCTGGTCCTTGAGCGCGCGCTTTTCCTTCAGCACCTCCAGAACGTGCCAGGAGATGGCCTCGCCCTCGCGATCCGGATCGGTGGCGAGGATAAGTCCATCCGCCCCCTTCACCGCCTTGGCGATATCCGACAGCCGCTTCTGGGCCTTGGGATCGACATCCCAGAGCATGCGGAAATCATCTTCGGGGTCGACGGAGCCGTCCTTGGCCGGAAGGTCGCGTACGTGCCCATACGAGGCGTAAACCTCGTAGCCCGATCCGAGATATTTATTGATCGTCTTCGCCTTTGCAGGCGATTCGACGATGACGACCTGCATGTGCGCGCCACGTCCGTTGAGGGTCCAGCCCGAAGAGGCGGGAAAATGGGGTAGTGGCCCCGGTGTGTCAAATGCCAAGCAGGACCCATGCCGCAGATCGTCGCGCCGATGCGGCCCCACACTGACGAAGCGGGACGGATTTCGGTCGAAGAGATGAGGTCGGCGTGCCTATGCCGCAACCGCATGCATCTTATAGTAGTATGATGTTTTATTATGCACGCATTGAGCGTGACAGTCGCGGTGCCTGTGCTACGTTTCCAATCCCGGCCATTCAGCAACGGACGCCCTGACGTGACTGACAATGACTGGGCGCGCGCACCTGCAAAAGACGCGGCCGATTATATCGCCACACTCGCCCATGAGTTGGCCGCCATGGCAGCCCAGAACCGGCTGGATGTGTTGCGCTATCTGCTGGAAATGGCCCGCGACGAGGCTCGGTCGGTGGTAGGAGCCGAACTGGAACCGCGCGAGGAGGGGTAGAGCCGTCCCTTATCCTCCCGCCACAACCTGAGCGGGCGAAACCTCGCGCAAAAAGCCTGCGCGCAAACTAGACCAGAAGCGAAACGCTGCCGTCTCTGTGGCGCTCCAGCCGGCCGGCCAGTTCGAGTTCGAGCAGCAGGATCTGCACCTCGCTGACCCTGGCGCCCGACAAGACGACGAGTTCGTCGACCTGCAACGGTGACGGGCCCAGAAGCGTCAGCATCTGCGTCCGCATATCATCGCTCGGCTCGCCGGTGTCCATCGCCAGCGTATCCTCTTCGACACTCAGAGGCGGCGGCCGGTTGCGCAGCATGGCGAGCGCTTCCAGCACGTCTTCGGCGCCTGTCACCAGAGCGGCGCCCTGCTTGATGAGCGCATTGGTGCCGCCTGCTCGTGGATCGAGCGGGGAGCCGGGAACTGCGAGCACCTCGCGCCCCTGCTCGCCGGCGAGGCGGGCGGTGATCAAGGAGCCGGAACGCTCGGCCGCCTCCACCACTACGACCCCAAGCGACAGGCCGGAGACCAGCCGGTTGCGCCGGGGGAAATCGCGGGCGCGGGGCTCCCACCCCATCGGCATTTCCGAGAGGATGACGCCCTCCTGCGCGATACGCTCCATAAGCGCCTCGTTCTCGCGCGGATAGGGCCGGTCATGGCCACCGGCGATCACGGCAATGGTGCCGGTGCCGAGGCTCGCCTCATGGGCGGCGGCGTCGATGCCGCGCGCCAGTCCCGAGGCGATGACCCACCCGGCCGCACCCAGGCCGCGCGCCATCCGCAGTGTGATGGTGCGCCCCGCGCCGGAGGCATTGCGTGCGCCAACGATGGCGACGGTCGGGCGGGCGTGAAGCTCGCTATTCCCGCGCACTGCGAGAAGGGGCGGGGCGTCGTCGATCTGGCGCAGAAGCTCGGGATAGTCGCTCTCGCCCAACGCAATGAAGCGTCCCCCAAGGCGCGCGAGCGCCTCGATCTCGGCCTCGGCCTGCGCGATGCTGGGCACGCGCGGGGCGAGCAGGCCGCCGCCCCGCCGGGCGAGCGCGGGAAGCGCGTCGAGCGCGGCTGCGGCGCCGCCGAATCGGTTGATCAAACTGCGAAAGGCACGCGGGCCGACATTCTCGGCACGGATCAGGCGGAGCCAGTCGCGGCGCTGTTCCGGATCGAGATGAACGCCGCGCCCGCCCAAGCGCTATCCTTTCTTGCCGATGCGGCCTTCCGTGCCCTCCAGCAAGCGACGGATATTGGCGCGGTGCATGAACCACAGCAGGGCAGCCAGAATCGCCAGCAGCAGGCCGGTTTGCGGCGAGCCGATGAGGAACGCGACAAGCACGGTGAGCACGCTCGCCACCAGCGCGGCCAGGGAAGAGAAGCGGGTGACGAAGGCCACGGCGAGCCAGGCGGCGACAAACGCCAATGCGGCAGGCCAGGCCAGCGCCAGCGTCACGCCGAGAAAGGTCGCGACACCCTTGCCGCCCTTGAAACCGAGCCAGACCGGGAAGAGATGGCCGAAAAAAGCGCCCAAGGCCGCCAGCAGCGCCGCTTCAGGGCCGAGCAGCCAGTTGGCGAGCAGCACGGCAACCGTGCCCTTCAGCGCATCGCCCAGCAGCGTGGCGGCGGCGAGGCCCTTGCGGCCGGTGCGCAGCACGTTGGTGGCGCCGATATTGCCGGAGCCGATGCTGCGAATGTCCTGTGTGCCGGCGAGCCGGGTCAGGATGAGGCCGAAGGGGATCGATCCGAGCGCATAGCCGATAAGCAGCGCGGCGAGGCTCGACAGCGGGGGCAGGGACCAGTTCATGCCTGCGACCTTACAGACTTCCAAGGGAATGCACAGATGGGCGCTCGCGGTCGGCGGCGTTCGTCACACGTATTCATATACCGTGCGGCCGGCGACCAGCGTCCGCACCACGCGGCCCTCGAAGCGCGCCTCGTCGAAGGGCGTGTTGCGGCACCGCGACTTCAGCGTCAGCGGATCGAGGATCCACGCCTCGTCCAGCGCGAGAAGGGCGATATCGGCCCGCGCCCCGGGCCTCAGCGTGCCGCCGGGCAGGCCAAGCCGTTCTGCCGGGCGGGTGGACATGGCGCGGACCAGCGTCATCAGGTCGAGCATGCCCGAGGTGACGAGGCGAAGGCCGGCGGCGAGCATCGTCTCCAGTCCCACCGCGCCGAACGCCGCCTCGGAGAAGGGCAGGCGCTTCACTTCCACATCCTGCGGGTTGTGGTCGGAGACGATGATGTCGATCAGCCCTTCGGCGACGGCCTGCACCAGCGCGACGCGGTCGTCCTCGGCGCGTAGCGGCGGAGTCAGCTTGAAGAAGGTGCGGTAGCCGACCACGTCGCGCTCGTTGAGCGTGAGATGGTTGATCGAGGCGGAGGCGGTGACGTCGACGCCGGCGTCCTTGGCGCGGCGCAGCACTTCCAGCGAATCGGCGCAGGTGAGCGAGGCCGCGTGGTAGCGTCCGCCGGTGATGGCGGCGAGGCGCACGTCACGCTCGAAGATGATGGTTTCCGCCGCCTTGGACAGGCCGGCGAGGCCGAGGCGTGAAGCCAGTTCGCCCTCGTTCATGACGCCTTCGCCGGCGAGGCTGGCATCCTGCGTGTGGTGAACGATGAGGGCGCCGAAGTCGCGGCCATAGGTCAGCGCGCGGCGCAGCACCTGCGCCGAACCGATGGAGCGCGTGCCGTCGGTAAACGCCACCGCGCCGGCCTCGCCGAGCAGGCCGATCTCGGTCATCTCGCGGCCTTCGAGGCCCTTGGTAAGGGCCGCCATGGGATGGACATTGACGATCGCGGTGTCGCGCGCCCGCCGCAGGATAAAGTCGACGATGGCGGGATCGTCGATGACGGGGTCGGTGTCGGGCTGGCAGATGATGGTGGTGACGCCGCCCGCCGCTGCCGCCTGGCTGGCGGAAGCGAGCGTCTCGCGGTGCTCGGCCCCGGGCTCGCCGATGAAGGCGCGCATGTCGACAAGGCCGGGAATCGCAACGAGTTGGCGGCAGTCGATGATCTCGGTATCGGGCGGAAGGCCGGCTCCGAGGTTTGGCGCGATGTCCTTGATCACGCCATCGGCGATCAGGATGTCGCCACGGGTGTCGAGGTCGCGCGAGGGGTCGATAAGGCGCGCCTTGGACAGCAGGATGGGGCGGGGCTCATGCATTGGGCAGGTTCCCCGGCAGGGTGCGCGAGAGCGCGTCCAACACCGCCATGCGGACGGCGACGCCCATCTCGACCTGTTCGCGGATGAGCGACTGGGCGCCATCGGCCACCGCCGAATCGATCTCGACGCCGCGATTCATCGGGCCGGGATGCATCACAAGTGCGTCCGGTTTGGCGAAGCGCAACTTGGCCTCGTCCAGCCCCCAGAAATGGAAATACTCTTTTACCGAAGGGACATAGGAGCCGTTCATGCGCTCGCGCTGGAGCCGCAGCATCATGACGATGTCGACATCGGCAAGCCCGGTCCGCATGTCGCCATGGACCGCGACGCCGAAGCGCTCGATGTCCTTCGGCAACAGCGTGGGCGGGGCGACGACCCGCACCTGCGCGCCAAGCGCTTGAAGCAGAAGGATGTTCGAGCGGGCGACGCGCGAGTGGGTGATGTCGCCGCAGATCGCCACCGTCAGGCCCTGGATTCGGCCTTTGTTTCGGCGGATGGTCAGCGCGTCGAGCAGCGCCTGCGTCGGGTGCTCATGCGCGCCGTCGCCGGCATTGACCACCGCGCAGTCGACCTTGCGGGCGAGCAGTTCCACCGCCCCGGAGGCGCTGTGGCGCACGATCAGCACGTCCGGGTGCATGGCGTTGAGCGTCGCGGCGGTATCGATGAGCGTCTCGCCCTTCTTCAACGAAGAGGTGCTGACCGACATGTTCATCACGTCGGCGCCGAGGCGCTTGCCGGCGATCTCGAACGAGGCCTGGGTGCGGGTGGAGGCCTCGAAGAACAGGTTGATCTGGGTGCGCCCGCGCAGCGTCGCCCGTTTCTTCTCCACCTGGCGGTTGAGAAGCACGAACTCCTCGGCGAGGTCGAGCAGGCCGACGATCTCCTGCGGAGACAGGCCCTCGATGCCGAGCAGGTGGCGGCGCTGGAGGGTGAAGCTGGCGTTCGGGTTCGATGTCATATCGAAGTCGGCTGGTTAGAGGCAGCGGAGGCCCTCCGCAAGCATATTAGCGCTCTGTCCCGCTTTTCGCTTACAGCAGCGCCACGGTCGCGATCACCAGCGGCATGGTAACGGCAGCGAGAAGTGTCTGCACGGTGAGGATTTCCGCCAGCAGCGGCGCGTCGCCGCCCATTTGCCGCGCCAGCACATAGCCGTTCGGGGCGGAGGGCACGGAGGCGCCGACGGCGACGATAAGCAGATCCACCTCGCGCAGGCCGAGGACGAACCCGATTGTCACGGCGATCGCCGGCAGCAGGGCCAGCTTGATCACGCAGGTGAACCAGGTCGCGGCCCGCGGGCGTCGCAGGTCTCCCAGGCGCAGGCCGGCCCCCACCACCAGCAGGCCCAGCGCCAGCGAGGAGCGCCCCAGAATGTCGCCAAAGGTCATGAGCACCGGCGGGATCGGCAGGTTCAGCGCATTGATGAGCGCGCCGGCGGCGCAGGACCAGATGAACGGGTTCCGTACAATCTGCAGCAGCAGCAGGCGGTTACTTGTGCCGCCATTCTCGCCATGGCGGGCCAGCACGATGACGCTGAGCGTGTTGAGCACGGGAATCATCACCGCCAGCCCGACGGCGGCGACCGCCAGCCCCTTGGGGCCGGCGAGCGAGCCCGAGACGGCGAGGGCGATATAGGTGTTCCAGCGTAGGGCGCCCTGGAAGACCGAGGTGTAGCTCGGCCCAGGCAGGTGAAAAGCGCGGCAGATCGGGTGGCGGGCCAGGGTGATGAGCAGCCCCGTCAGGCCGATGGCGCCTAGCAGCGCGGTCGACACTTCCATCACCGCCACCTCGCCCAGATCCGCCGTCGCAATGCTGACGACGAGCAGGGCGGGAAACAGGACGAAATAGGTCAGCCGCTCCAGCGCGATCCAGTGCGAGGCCTCGGGGAGCAGCCCGCGCTTGAGCGCAGCACCCAGAGCGATGACGAGGAAGACCGGCACCAGCGCGCCGAGCACAGCGGACATGTCAGCCCGGCTCCATGGAATAAGGATCAGCCATTGCCGGCGATGAAGCGCAGCCGGTCCAGCGCGCCCTGCAGGATGAAGACGGCGGCCTGCTGGTCCACCACCTCGGCCCGCCGCGCCCGGCTCATGTCCATGGCGATCATGTCGCGCTCGACGGCGGCGGTGGACAGGCGCTCGTCCCACAGGATGATCGGCAACTCGGTCAGCCGGGCGAGGTTGCGAGCGAAGGCGCGCGAGGACTGTGCGCGCGGGCCCTCGCTGCCATCCATGTTGACCGGCAGGCCGATGACGATGCCGATTGCCCCGCGTGCCGCGCCCAGCGCCAGCAGGCGCGCGGCATCGGGGGTGAACTGCTTGCGGGCAATGGTCTCCACCGGGGCGGCGAGCCGCCGGTCGGGATCGGAACTGGCGACGCCGATGGTCTTGGTGCCGAGATCGAGCCCGATCAGCCCGCCACGAAGGGGCAGGAGTGGCGCGGCGTCGGTGACGGTGAGAATTGCAGCGACCATGATGGCGCTCGCCTAGCATGGCGAGCGGCGCGGCGCCATCGCCGGGCCGGCCCAGGCAGGCGGGGGCGAGACGTCACCGCGCCCAAAAGCCGGCGCGGTGCTTGTGCGGCGGCGCACGTGCCCTATGTTCCCCCGCGCTCCACCTGCAATGAATGAGGCTCGGCGATGAAGATCACCTGGTTCGGCCACGCGGCGTTTCGGCTCGATTTCGCGGACACGGCGGTGCTGATCGACCCGTTTCTGACGGGCAATCCGGCCTTTAGCGGCGATTTCGGCGAGGCAACGGCGGATGTCTCGCATGTGCTGCTGACACATGGACATGGCGACCATGTCGGCGACAGCGTGGCCATCGCGCGGGCCAACGAGGCGACGGTCGTGGCCAATGCCGATCTCGCCGGCTGGCTTGGCCAGCAGGGCGTTGCCCGGCTGGAGCCGATGAACACCGGCGGGACGGTGCATTTCGACGGATTCACCGTGAGCATGGTGCGAGCCGACCACTCCTCCGGCATGATGGAGGACGGGCGCACCGTTTATCTCGGCAATGCCAACGGCATCATCGTCAAGGCGCCCGGCGAGCCCACTGTCTGGCACATGGGCGATACCGACATTTTTTCCGACATGGGCCTCATCGCCGAACTGCACAGGCCGGACGTGGTGATCGTGCCGATCGGCGACCGCTTCACCATGGGGCCGGAACTGGCGTCGGTGGCGGTGTCGCGCTATCTCGGCGGCCTCTCCATCATCCCGGCGCACTACGCCTCGTTCGGCCTGCTGGAGCCCGGTGCCGAGCGATTCGTCGCCCTGGTAGGCGAGGAAGCGACAGTGGTGGTGCCGGAAAAGGGCGTGCCGGTCGCGTTCTCACGGGGCTGAGCCCGGCTCAGGGGGCGTCGATGGCGGCGAGGCCGGCGCGCACCGCCACCATCTGGCGCACCAGCGCCATGGCGACGAACTGTTCCAGCGCGTCGATGAGGGCCGGCTGCGGCAGTACGCCCGGCCCGCGACTACCCTGTTCCTCCACCCGCCGGACCAACCCTGCGGCGGCGGCATCCTGAACGATGCCGACGACATGCGAGCGGGAGATGCGGAACGAGCGCGCCAGCTGCGAAATCGACATCGGCTGGCCGGTCAGCCCGATGCCGAACAGCGCGAGGGCGATTAGCAGCCCACCGTCCCGCTCGGCGAATTGTCCGATGGCCGGAATGTCGAAGGCGGGACGCCACCCGACCCGCAGCGGCTCAAGCAAGGCGCGGACGAAGGCTGCAAGGAAGACCGGGTCGTCCAGATGGCGCAAACCCCGCTCGCCTTCCTCGGGCACGACGAGGGCGAGGGTGTTGAGCATGGTGCGCCAGCGCTCGCGGTGGATCGACATCAGCTTCTCGGTGACGACAAGGCGCCGGCGGCGCCCGTCGCTGTCCGGCGCTGGCGCGATCATGCCGAACACCCGGAAAGCCGCGAGTATGGCGCCGACGCGGCCTGGGCTGCACACATCGAGCGAGATCGCCTCCGCCTTCAGCCGACCCGTGGTCAGGCCGGGGGAGCCGGGTTTCTCGAAATGCATGTCCAGAATCAGCAGCGAGAGCACGAACCGGCCGCGGTCGTTGAGCAGGCGGGTGAGCAGCAGATTGCCACGGTAGGAGTCGCTGATGTTGATTGCCGCCTGCCGCGCAATCCAGGGGAAATCCGGCCGGGCCCGAAGCCGGGCGCGTTCCTGCGGTTCGCCCGGCATCAGGCCGTCGAATCGGCGAAGAGTGGAATCGCCGGTCCGGACCGTGGCTGAATCACGCGCAACCATTCTTCTCCTCGTAACCTTCCGTTGCGACCAATAATCGACATTGCCGGGCGCCACAAATCGCTCAATGTAGCGTCGGGGTCTCCTGGCGGGATCCAGAACAGGACATGATCAAAATGAGCCACCAATCTCGCGTCTTCCCGCTTGCGCGCCGCCTCGTGCCGGCCGCCTTCTGCGGCGGGCTGCTGGTCGCTCTCGCCGTGGGCGGCTCCGCCCCCGCCGATGCAGCCGTGATTTACTGCACCTCGCCGGGCTTTCCGGTGGGATGCGTGGTTCGCGCGACTCCCTATGCCGCGCCCGCCGCACGGGCGGCCGTTTATTGCACGCGCCCCGGCTTCCCCGCCGGCTGCACCGCCGGCGCCAATGTCAATGCACGCGCCGTCGCCCGGCCCGGTCCGGGCGTCAACGTGAATGGCGGCGTGAACCGGGCAGGCGTGCGCTGAAGGTACTACTACCATGGAGATTATCATGATGCTTCGCTCCTTTGCCCGCGCAGCCGGGCTGTCCACGGCGGCATGTGCCGCGCTCGTGCTGATGGCCAGCGGCGGGGCCCGTGCCGACCAGGCGGCGGGAAATGCCTGCGCCGCCTCGCTGACGGCGGACGGCAAGGCGATCTACGCGGCGGTGATGGCGGCGGGCGATAGCGGCGACCTGCGCACTATCGTCACCGATACCACCAAGTCGCTCGCCATGTCCGGCCAGATCGACCGCGGCAGTGCCCGCTCCAACGCCGAGGCCGCCGGCCAGTGCCTGGAGCAGGCGCGCTCCTGACACGATCTAACCCGGCCGTTAGACGGCCGGTTCTTGCCTGAAGAAGGCGCGCTCCCGGCGCGCCGGCCGGCCGCTAGACGGCCGGTCTCCGCCTGAGAAAGGGGCGCCACTGGCGCGCCGACCGGCATCCAGTCCCCGCCATTGATGTGGCGAGCGTAGCGCCGCGCGTTGCGGGGCGCGGTGCGTGCCTGCTATAGGGCGCGCATCGGTTTCAGTGGATTGGGATTTCGGATGTCGGTCGATCAGGCGACGGTCCGGCGGGTGGCGCATCTGGCGCGCATCGCCGTGACAGAGGACGAGGTGGCCCATCTCCAGGGCGAGCTCAACGCCATCCTCGCCTTCGTGGAGCAACTCGGCGAGGTCGACACCTCAGGCGTCGAGCCCATGACCAGCGTCATCCCGATGACCCTGCCACTGCGCGCGGATGTGGTGAGCGACGGTGGCTATGCCGAGCGTGTGCTCGCCAACGCCCCGGCGGCCGACGACGGCTTCTTCGCCGTCCCGAAAGTGGTGGAGTGAGCGAGATGAGCCACGCACGCCACGAACTCACCCGCCTGACCCTCACCGCCGCCCATGAAGGGCTGAGCGAGGGCCATTTCACCGCCACCGAGCTGACGCAGGCCTATCTCAGTGCCATCGAGGCGGCCGGCGACCTCAACGCCTATGTGCTGACCACGCCGGATAAGGCGCTGGAGATGGCCAAGGCCAGCGATGCGCGCTACACCGCCGGCGAGGCCGGCCCGCTGGAAGGCATTCCGCTCGGGATCAAGGACATGTTCGCCACCGAGGGCGTGCGGACCACGGCCTGCTCGAACATCCTCAAGAACTTCGTGCCCCCCTATGAATCGACCGTCACTTCCCGGCTGTGGAAGGATGGCGCGGTGCTGCTGGGCAAGCTGAACCAGGACGAGTTCGCCATGGGCTCGTCTACCGAATCGAGCGCCTTCGGCGCGGCGGTGAACCCGTGGCGGCGGAGGGGCTCGTCGCAGAAGCTGGTGCCCGGCGGTTCTTCCGGCGGCTCGGCGGCGGCAGTGGCGGCGCATATCTGCGCCGGGGCGGCCGGCACCGACACCGGCGGCTCGATCCGGCAGCCGGCGGCCTTCACCGGCACGGTCGGCATCAAGCCGACTTATGGCCGCTGCTCGCGCTGGGGCGTCGTCGCCTATGCCTCCTCGCTCGACCAGGCCGGGCCGATCGCCCGCTCGGTGAACGATGCCGCTCTGCTGCTGCGCTCCATGGCCGGCCACGACCCCAAGGATTCCACCAGCGTGGACCTGGCCGTGCCCGATTACGAAGCCGCGGTTGGCGCCTCGGTGAAGGGTAAGCGGATCGGCATTCCCCGCGAATACCGGGTCGAGGGCATGTCGCCGGAGATCGCCGCGCTGTGGGACAGGGGTGCCGACATGCTGCGCGATGCCGGCGCGGAGGTCGTCGACATCAGCCTGCCGCACACCAAATACGCGCTGCCGGCCTATTACATCGTCGCGCTGGCGGAAGCCTCTTCCAACCTCGCCCGCTATGACGGCGTGCGCTATGGCGAGCGGGTGGCCGGTCGCGACATCGTCGACATGTATGAGAAGACCCGCGCCGCCGGCTTTGGCGACGAGGTGCGCCGGCGCATCATGGTCGGCACCTATGTGCTCTCGGCCGGTTACTACGATGCCTATTACCTGAAAGCCCAGAAGGTCCGCACGCTGATCAAGCGCGACTTCGAGACCGTCTTTGCCGAGGGCATCGACGCCGTGCTCGCGCCGGCCACGCCCTCGCCCGCCTTTGGCATCGGCGAGAAGTCGGGCGCCGATCCCGTGGAGATGTATCTGCAGGACGTGTTCACGGTGACGCTGAACATGGCCGGCCTGCCGGGCATCGCGGTGCCGGCGGGGCTCTCCTCCGACGGGCTGCCGCTCGGCCTGCAACTGATCGGCCGCCCCTTCGGCGAGGAGGGGCTTTTCGCACTCGGCCAAGTGATCGAGGAGGCCGCCGGCCGCTTTGAGATCACCGAGCGCTGGTGGGAGTGAGGCATGCCGCGCCTGCCCGCCAATGAGCGCTCCCTCGCGCCCTTTCGGGCGGAGATCGATGCTATCGACGCCGCGATCGTTGAACTGCTGGCCCGGCGCTTCGAGGTGGTCAAGCATGTCATCGCGGTGAAGAAGGTGGAGGGCCTCGCCGCCTTCCTGCCCGAGCGTGTCGAGGACGTGATCGCAAAGGTCAGCGCCCATGCCGAGACACAGGGCGTGCCGCCCGAACTGGTGGAAAAGCTCTGGCGACAGCTCATCGAGTGGGTGATCGCCTATGAGAACGAGCGGCTGGGCTGACCTCAGCCGTTCCGGTCTATCCGGCGGCCGGTGACGGCGCGTCGTCGCCCTTCCAGGCCTCGAACAGCGCGGCGTTGCGGCAGAAGCCGGGCACCGGAGCGTCGCCGGCACCTGCGTCTGTTGCCGGTGCGCCGAACCAGCGGTGGCAGTCGGGAGCATTGCGGCAGCCGAGGCAGCGCTGCGCGCCGGCCAGCACCTCCTGGGGGGCGTCGGCAATTTGCGCCGGGAGGTCCACGCCGGCATGGGCAGCCATGGCGAGGAAGAGCGCGAGGCGCTCGTCTATCGTATCGACATCCATGGCCATTCTCCCCGTCTGCAGGGAGAGTGCCGGCGCGCGCACGCACCGGCGTTGATCTGGCGCAAAGAGCCAGCAACAGGACGCCGGAGCCGCAGAGGCGGCCCCGGCCGTGCCGTGTTACCGGACCATGAGCGGGTCGCCGAGACCGACGACGTAGAAGCCCAGCAGCAGCAGCGTTCCGGCGACGATGAGATAATAGATCGTCGGCAGGATGGTGATGCGCAGCGTTGCGCCCTCGCGGCCGAGTAGGCCGACCGTGGCGGAGGCGGCGACGACGTTGTGGATAGCGATCATGTTGCCGGCAGCGGCGCCGACCGACTGGCCCGCCACCATCAGCGCCGAGGAGATGCCCAGGCCCTGCGCTACCGAGAACTGGAACTGGCTCAGCATGAGGTTGCTGACCGTGTTCGAGCCGGCAAGGAACGCGCCGAGCGCGCCGATGGTCGGGGCGAAGACCGGGTAGACCGCGCCGACCTGCTCCGACACCCATTCGGCGACCAGCACCGGCATGCTGTCCAGCCCATTGGCGTTGACGCCCGAATTGATCATCACCCGCACCATCGGCACGGTGAAGATCAGCACGAAGCCGGCGCCGATCAGCGTGCCGCTGCTCTCTCGCACGGCGGCGCCGAAGCCCGACAGCGGCATGCGGTGCAGCAGGACGGTAATCATGCAGATCATCACCAGCAGTCCGCCGGGCGAGAACAGCAGCGGGAAATCGCCGTTGATGCCCTGCTCGCCGAGAATGCCGGAGAAGGCCACCGTCGCCGATTTCAGCGCATTGCCGACGCCGGGCACCATGCGGCTGACCACAAGCACCACCGCCAGCAGCACATAGGGCGCCCAGGCGAGGGCAAGAGGGATGGTGCGCTTGGCGAGGCTGTCGAGGGTGATGTCGAGCTGGCCGAACCACTCCTTGGGCCATTCGGAAGGCGGTGCGAAGTCCCAGGACTTTTTCGGCACCAGGAAGCCGGCGCGCGCCGCCAGCGTCATGATGGCGAGCCCGATGAGACCGCCGAGCAGCGAGGGGAATTCCGCCCCGAGGAACGTCGCCGCCAGCACATAGGGCACCGTCATGGCGAAGGCGGCGAGGATGGCGAACGGCGCTGCCGACAGGCCTTCGGTCCAGGATTTGTTGCGGCCGAAGAAGCGGGTCATCACCATGATGAGGAACAGCGGCATCAGCGTGCCGCAGATGGCGTGGATGACCGCCACTTCCGTCGTGATGAGGTGGAAGAAGGTCGCCCAGCTGGAGCCCACATCGGTGAGCTGGGTGGTGATGGCTGCCTGGTCGAGCCCGGTCTGCACGCCGACGATGAGCGGGGTACCGACGGCGCCGAAGGACACCGGCGTCGACTGGATCATCATGCCGAAGACGACGGCAGCCATGGCCGGGAAGCCCACCGCCACCATCAGCGGGGCGGCGACGGCGGCAGGCGTGCCGAAGCCCGAGGCGCCCTCGATGAAGGAGCCGAACAGCCACGCGATGAGGATGACCTGGACGCGGCGATCAGAGCTGATCGAGGTGAAGCCGGCGCGGATGGTGGAAATGGCGCCCGAGTGCTTCAGCGTGTTGAGCAGCAGGATGGCACCGAAGATGATCCACAACAGGCCGGCGGTCTGCAGCAGTCCCTGCAGCGTTGACGCGGCAATCCGGTTGGCGCTGACGCCCCAGAACAGCAGGGCGATGACCACCGCCATCACATAAGTGATGGGCATGACGATGCGGGCGGCGATGCGAAAACCGATGAGCAAGACGCCTGCCGAAATGATCGGCAAAAAGGCAAGGAAGGCGAGCAGACCTGTCGACATCCCGATGTTTCCTCCTCTTGTCGCCGCCATTCTTCCGCCAGGAGCAACGACGGAGCGGCAACGTTGATTGGTGTGGACGCTCCTCCCGAGAGCCTGCGCACTGGTAATATATTCTAACCAGCTTCGCATCGGGCCCATGAATACGCGAGACAAAATGGCGTGTCCCCTTGTCCAATGGTCTATGAAAGCGGAAATCCGCCGTCTTCGACGCCAGCGCGCGGCGCGGGCCGGGCCATGCTGCGCCGCGCGAAACGGTTGTCAGGACCGGCGGGGGCGGGGTAGGGAACTGCCACTCCCGCGCTTTCGTGCAACCGCACGCCAGAACAGGTCCGTCCGATGAACATGCATTCCCGCCCCGCCGACCCGAAGAAGCTGATCAAGGGGGCCACCGGCGACTGGGAAATCGTGATCGGCATGGAGATCCATGCCCAGGTCACGTCGAACTCCAAGCTGTTCTCCGGCGCGTCGACCGAATTCGGCGCCGAGCCGAACGCCCATGTCTCGCTGGTCGACGCGGCGATGCCGGGCATGCTGCCGGTGATCAACGCCGAATGCGTGAAGCAGGCGGTGCGCACCGGCCTCGGGCTGAAGGCGCAGATCAACAAGCGCTCGGTGTTCGACCGCAAGAACTATTTCTACCCGGACCTGCCGCAGGGCTACCAGATCAGCCAGTTCAAGGACCCGATTGTCGGCGAGGGCATCGTGCTGGTCGACACCGCCGACGGGCAGATCGAGGTGGGTATCGAGCGCCTGCATCTGGAGCAGGACGCTGGCAAGTCGATCCACGACCAGCACCCGACGCTCTCGCTGGTCGATCTCAACCGCTCCGGCGTGGCGCTGATGGAGATCGTCTCCAAGCCGGACCTGCGCTCCTCGGAGGAGGCCAAGGCCTATGTGACCAAGCTGCGCACCATCCTGCGCTATCTCGGCACCTGCGACGGCGACATGGAAAAGGGCTCGCTGCGCGCCGACGTCAACGTCTCGGTGCGCAAGCCGGGCGACGATTTCGGTACGCGCTGCGAGATCAAGAACGTCAACTCCATCCGCTTCATCGGCCAGGCCATCGAGACCGAGGCCCGCCGGCAGATCGGCATCATCGAGGATGGCGGCACGATCGACCAGGAAACCCGCCTGTTCGACCCCGGCAAGGGCGAGACGCGCTCTATGCGCTCGAAGGAAGAAGCGCATGACTACCGCTACTTCCCCGATCCGGACCTGCTGCCGCTGGAGTTCGACGACGCCTTCGTGAGCGAGCTCGCCGCGCATCTGCCGGAACTGCCTGACGAGAAGAAGGCCCGCTTTGTCGCCGCCTACGGCCTTTCCGCCTATGACGCCGACGTGCTGGTGGCGGAGAAGGAGACCGCTGCCTATTACGAGTCCGCAGTGGCCCATGGCGGCGGTACGCGCGACGCCAAAGCGGTGGCCAACTGGATCATGGGCGACGTTTCCGCCTTCGCCAATGCCTCCGGCCTGTCCGTCTACGAGACCCACATCACCCCGGCGCAGATCGCCGGCCTGGTCGATCTCATCGCTGACGGCACCATCTCCGGCAAGATCGCCAAGGATGTGCTGGCAATCATCATCGCCGAGGACAAGGACGGCGACCCCCGCGCTCTTGTAGAGGCGCGCGGCATGAAGCAGGTGACGGATACCGGCGCCATTGAGGCGGCAGTGGACGCCATCATCGCCGCCAATCCCGACAAGGTGGCGCAGGTGATGGCCAAGCCGACCATGCTCGGCTGGTTTGTCGGCCAGGTGATGAAGCAGACCGGCGGCAAGGCCGCGCCGCAGGTGGTGAACGACCTGCTCAAGGCCAAGCTGGGCATTTGAGCCGCTGGCTCGTCAGCACGGCCGGAGCCTAATAACGCCCGCGCGGTGGGCTTGGGCGCCCGAGCCGCCTGACGTCATAGGGGCGGGCGCGGGCAGCAAGACGTGGATGTCCGGGACACGCCCGGGCATGACGGGGTGACGAGCAGAAGGGGGCAAGCGGATGGGTGTCGTCGAAGCGGATGAGGCAGATCGCCCGGTCTCCAGCATTGTCCTCATCGAGCCTGCCAACCGCGCCGACCTGCCGGCCATCGTCTCCATCCTCGCCCGCGAGACCCTGCTGGGCGTGCGCGACAGCGCCGATCCAGGCGCGTTTCCCGATTATGAGCGCGCCTTCGAGGAGATCGTTGCCGATCCGCGCACGACGCTCTACGTGGCGCGGCTGGAGGGGCAGGTGGTCGGCACGTTCCAGTTGATCTTCTTCCGCGCCCTTCTGCGCCACGGCGCGCTGCTAGCCCATGCCGAGGCGGTGCAGGTGGACCCGGAGGTGCGCGGCCACGGTGTCGGCCGGGCGATGATGGACTTCGCCATCGCCGAAGCGCGGCGCCGGGGCGCCGGCTCGCTGCAACTCGCCTCCAACAAGCAACGGCTCGACGCGCACCGCTTCTATGAGCGCGCTGGCTTCGAGAAGCGTCTCGACGGCTTCAAGATCGACCTTTCCGGCCACTGAGGCCGCCGTGTCTCACGGCAGGCAGCGCGCCATGAAGACGTGCCACGCCTTGGCACCGGTGAGGTTGTGCCGGGTCTTGTAGGCCTGCCATTCGCCATTGCAGCGGTTGAGCGCCTCGCGGTCGCTGGCATCAGGGGTGCGCGACAGCGCAGGGGCGGGAGCCGCCGCCGGGCGGGGCACGGAGGGAACCGAGGTCTTCGGCTTCTGCGGCGCCTCCTTGGGCTCGACCGGTGCTTCCGCCGGCTTCGTCGCGGGCTTGTCGTCCAGCACCCCGGTACCGGCAAGGCATTCCTGGGCGAAGTCGCGATAGGTGCGGGTGCCGGTCTGGTTCTTCGCCTTCATCTCGTTCCACAGATCGGCGCATTGCTTGATGGAAGGCTGCGCCGCGGCCGCCGAGGCGCCGGTCGGGGTGGTGTTGCGCCGGGGCGCGGGCGCCGGCTCGCCGCCCGCCGCCGGCTTGACCTCCGCCACGCCGGGCTCCTTGAGGCATTGCACGGAAAAATCGCGAAAACTCTGCTCGCCAGTCTGGTTGTTCGCTTTCATCTCGCTCCAGCGGTCGGCGCAGATCTTGGCCGGGGAGGGCGCCGCCGGCGACTGGGCGCTCGCCGCGCCGGGAAGGGTGCCGGCCCCGATGAGCGCGCCGAGCAGGAAGAAAAGGGCGGCAGGTTTCACGCGGGCCTCACTTGATAGGGGCGCGGGGCGCCGGGCGCGGGAAATCTACCCCGTTCGCCCCGGTGAGGCGAGCGCCGCAATGCACCTGTGCCTGCCGAGCCTGCCCCGCTTGCCAGCCTCGTGGGGCGGCTCTAGTTCTGATGCACGCGCCCCATGGAGGGCGAAGGGGAGCGCTTGCGTCATGGCCCAGCTTCAGTCCCGTCCGATCCAGCTCTATTACTGGCCGACGCCAAATGGCTGGAAGATCGCCATCATGCTGGAGGAGTGCGGGCTTCCCTATGAGGTGATCCCGGTCAATATCGGCAGGGGCGACCAGTTCAAGCCGGAATTTCTGGCGCTGTCGCCCAACAACAAGATGCCGGCCATCCTCGACCCCGAGGGCCCGGACGGGGCGCCGCTCTCGGTGTTCGAATCAGGGGCGATCCTGCAATATCTTGGCCGCAAGACCGGCCTGTTCTACCCCGGCGACGAGCGCGGGCGGGTGGAGGTGGACCAGTGGCTGTTCTGGCAGATGTCCGGGCTCGGCCCGATGGCCGGGCAGGCGCACCATTTCCGCATCTATGCGTCGGAAAAACTGCCCTACGCCATCGAGCGCTATACCAACGAGGTGCACCGGCTCTACGGCGTGATGAACACGCGCCTCGCCGACCGGCCCTTCCTCGCCGGGGACTATTCCATCGCCGACATTGCCTGCATCGGCTGGGCCAAGCTGTGGGAGCGGCAGGGCCAGGACATCAAGGAATTCCCGCATCTTGCCGCCTGGCTGGAGCGGATGCTGGCGCGGCCGGCGGTGAAGCGCGGCCTCGCGCTCAACGCAGAGGATCGCGCCAAGATCGACTTCGCCACCGACACCCAGGCGCAAAGCGTGCTGTTCGGGCAGCGTCCGGGCTCCTGATCGGCGCGACAGTGGACCAACTGCGTATTCGGCCTTGACCGGGGGGCGGCGGAAACCTAGACAGGTCGCCGGCTCGAACCGCGCCGCCGCAAGGCGAACGCGAGGCCGGCTGGAGACGTGGCCGAGAGGCTGAAGGCACTCGTTTGCTAAATGAGCAGGCCCCCAAAAGGGCCTCGAGGGTTCGAATCCCTCCGTCTCCGCCATTATCCTTGATTTCATTGATCTTTTTTGGTTTTTTCGGCTAAAGCCGAACCGTTATCATAACCCGAAACTAGCCCCCCCTAGAATCAGAACCCCGCCGCCCTTGTGAGGCGACGGGGAGGCAGCCCGCGCATTTTGCGTCGGCAGTCTCAGCTGGCCGAACTGCCGGGGCGCAGGCCTTCCTTGACGTTGTCGACCATCCCTTGGCCAAGGACGACAACGCGCTGCAGGGCGTTCGCTTGGCGCGCTTCCAGGTCGGCTGCCATCATGTGGATGGCTTCCAGAAGGGCGCTGAGTTCGTCGAGGCGGTCGATGGTGTCGGAGATGGACGCAGGCATCACGGGGCTATGGACGTTCATGCCTGCCTCCCAGCGAGGCGCTCGATGTCCAGCACGAGCTTCGTCATCACGTGCTCCGGCCAATCCGCCTCTTCGCAATCGACGGCGCCAGCATCCTCGATGCCGTGCAGGTCAAGCAACGCAAGGCGGGCTTTCGCGGCAAGCTCCAGAAGCGAGCACGCCGGCGTGTCGACGAGCTGACCGAGCGCGTTGTCCATGCGCACTTCCACCTGACTTTCTGCCCGTCCGGCAGCCGTCGCGCCGTTGGCGTCGTAGATGGCGCTAGCGATTGCCCATTGCTGGTCGCCGGTCTGGACCCTGCTGGTGCCGCCCAGCGCCTTGATGGCCGCCTCGGCAGCTTTCATGGCAACGTCGTGCAGCGGTTTCCAGTGGGCGTTAAGGGGCAGCCATTCGGCCCGCGCGCACCAGTAATCTGCTTCAAGCTCGAGGATGGAGCGAGGGGCGACAGAAGGCTGTCTCTGCGCCGGGATGGCGTTGTCGTTGATCGGGGTGTGGAGGTTCATGGGGGTTGCTCACTTCGCGGCTTATCAAGGCCGTGCCGGTGGCAGACCGGCAGCCGGGAGTTGATAACCTGCGAAAGCGACAGGCGACCGCGCTTTTAAGGGCCGGAACCCTCTGGACATGGCGCGGCCCTCCCGGCCATAATGGCCAGGTTGGAGCGCACGCCAATGCGCTGCCGTCATTCGACCGCCGCCCAACGCTGCCAGGCGTCAGGGCAATTCCTGCCAGGGAATGCGGTCTGTAGCTTTCGTCCGGGTTATCAAGCCCGCGGACACGGTGCCCCTGATTCTCTGATTGCGCAAGCGCTGCCCTACGTCGGGCGGCGGTTTTGCGTTGTGCGCTGCGAAGAGCGGTCAGCCCTAACTTCTCCACATCTGACGAAGAGGCTGATGCGTGCTGGAGGGTATCCCCTCGCGCCAATTGGCGTGAGCAGATTGGGTGTGTCCAATGGCAAGCAAGAAAGAACCACCGTCCGGCAAGGGCTCTGGCCGGCGCTCGTCAGGCGGTGTTCCCACTATCCGCGCGACCAAGTTCGGCGGCGTCCAGATCGGACCTCGCGAGCCGTCTGGACCCGTAACCATCGAGGAATGGCGGCGCATGCTGGTAATCTGCGCCAGGCTCGTCGACGAGTTCGGCGAGTCCGCTCTGCCGCTGTTCGAGAGATGCGAGCGCGAGATCGCAGAAGCCGAATCCAAGTCGTCGGCTATGGCTCGCGCCAAAGCGGTGCTGGAGGGCAGGGAGCCGCGAAAGCCCACCGATCCAGAGCCAGCGTGACGTCCTGTTGCAGCCGCATGCGAGGCATATGCCGCCATGGGGAATAACGTTGACGACAATTTGACGCCAACGTTCACGCAGGACACTAGGAGTTCGCAAGTTGCGAGCTCCTACGCCGAAGACCAGGCCGCCCGAACAGGTCGCGGCCGTGACACGCCGGCAAAGTCAAGGTGAGCTCGGTGGCCTACCGCATTTGCATGACCCCATCGCGGATGGAAGAAGCATAGCCGTGCCCCATCGTTTCGAGTGCAAGCTTGTAAAACTCGTCGGCGGCTTTCCGTTTTGGAAGACCCGTTTGCCGAGCCAAACGCCGCGCCTCTGCAGAAAGTCCTGAGATATCACTCGATGTCACCATCCCACATTCGCTAACCTTTGCCGCGAACGCGGAGATTGTGACGGCGGGCAAGTCCGGGCCATAAACGAAGTAGCGCATGACTTCGAGAAAGTGGCCGTTCCGGACTATGTCCTCGCCCCTGTTGCCATTGCGTTCGAACTGCTCTTTCCTTGACGAGCCTCGACCGCCAACGTTGTAGTCGGCGTCGGTGAAATAGCGCATGCGGTGAGATGGCACAGCATTGCGGGCTCTTAGTGAACGAAGCAGTGCAACGACACGATCAGCATTGGCGTTGGCCTGAATATGGTCCCTGAGATTAAGGGCCTCGTACTCGATTTCCCTATCGAGCTTTTCTTCTTCAGGCGTCAGTTCTATCTTCATGCTGCAACTCCGATGTCCCCGACAATAACACCCTCCGGCGCAATCTTCTCGCCTACCACGTCCGGCCACACGTGCAGGACGTCGCCATCCGGCATCAGGCCCGGCACGATCTCGACATGCGACACCCAGCCACCGACGCCGTGGCCCATAACTGGCTCGCCTCGACCGCAGGACAGATCGTCGATATGGGCACGTGCCCGTTCGAAAGCCGGCACGCCATGCTCGACAGGGTCGAACACTGAATCCTCCGGGATGTCATCGAGATCGACGCCGAAGGCGCAGCGATTGCCGAGGACGAACCAGCAACCGGCCGGCAGGTTGTCATGCACAGTGTCGGTGCAGCGGTAGAACACCTCGCCGCGAGCATGTTGGTCGGACCAGCCGGCGACTATGATCTCGCAGTCCATGCCCTCCGGTAGCCCGGCTTCGAAGGTCTCCCACACATCGTCAGCGGCGCGCCGGAAGCCATCGAAACCCTCGATGTCGGCGAGGAGGCACGCCTTATAGAATTCTCGGAAGCAGCCGGTGATGCCGCGGAGCGAGAACACGGCATTCGCCATGGGGAGCGGGACGATCTTGTGCCGAAACGCCGTGACGACACCGTCAGCCGGATCATAGGTCGCAGCGTCCGCCATGACATGCACACGGTCGCTCTGCACGACAGCCAGCATCGCGCTCATTGCAATTTCCCTTCGATGGAGAAGCCTGCCGGCCCTGTGCAGCCGCCGTCCGCGAGGCCGGGGAGCTTGGCGCCGCCGCCGAACAGCGACGACAAGAACCCGCCGCCCGCCGTCCCCGGCGCGCCGAGTAGGCCCGTGAGGACGTTCTGCAGACTGATCTCGATGATCTTGTCGAGGACGCTATTCAGGGCATTCGAGAGCGCGTCAGCTGCGCTCACGCCGTTGCGGATGTCGGAGATGAACCCACCAAGGGCGTCGTAGGCCGTGCCTCGGATTTCATCCATCGAGTCGACCAGCGCCGCCTGCGACGCAGCCTGCGCCTCTAGCGCAGCGGCAGCCTGGCCGGAGCGTGCGGCGAGATCGTCGATCTGAGCCGTGTACTCCGGTGTCAGCTTGATGCCGGCGCGGGTGAGCTCGTTTATGAGTTCCTGTTTGACGCGAAGGGACTCAGCCGCGCCGGTCGTCAGGCCAAGCGCTTGCTGCTCGACGCCCATCTGCGTAATGCGCTGTTCGGCGGCCAGCACGATCTGGTCGTACGCCTTGGCCAACTGGTCCGCCGCCTCGGTGGCGGGCGTCTTGACCTTGGACAGGTCGCCCATTCCGCCGGTCGGATTGATCGTTACGCGCTGCGGCCGGGCATCGAGTTGCGACTGCAAGCCAGCGGCTTCGGCCAGTCGCCGGTCGATACCCTCCTGCCCACCGCCGAAGACGAAGGCCGAAGACGACTTCCGCATGTTGTCAGCGGCAGCGGTCAGAAGGTCGATACGACGCTGGAGCGTGCTGTTCGACTGCGCCTCGGTGGCGTTGAGCATGTCGGAGAAGTCGCGCATCAAGGCGACCACGGACACCAGGGCGCCTTTGAGATTGGTACCGATCGTGGTGGAAAGCTTCGCGAAGGCGCGATCGATCTCGACGGCACGTTGAATCAGTTCGGTATCAATAACGTTGCCAGTGTCGCGAGCTTCTTGCCGCATCCGAGCGATGTATCCGGCGCCTTGGTCGATCAGCCGCAAGAACTGCTCACCACCGGATCCGCCGAACAACTCATCGCTGACACGAATCTGGCTGGCCTTGTCGAGGCGACCGAGCTTCTCGATGATCTCTTCGAACAGGGCCGACGGATCGGCGAGCTTTTCCTTGAGATCAGCGGCATTGTAGCCAAGACGCTGGAACGCTTCCGCAGCACTTCCGGCCCCGCTGACAACGAACTCATCCGCCCGAAGCTGTAGCTCCTTCAGGCCGTCGGCCATGGCGTCGAGGCCGACCAGCGCACCTTGCGCTGCGTAGCCCAACTCTTGGAATTTCTCGACTTGGACGCCGGCCTTCTGCGCTTCGGCGTTCAATTGTGCCAGGTCTGAAGCGGCAGCCTTGGCGCCTGCAAACAGTCCGCCGACGCCGAGCCCGGCAAGCCCGAGCTTCAGCCCGTCACCGATGCCGGCGAATGCGCCGCGGACAACGCCTCCGACCTTGCCCGACTCCTTGCCAAACTTGTCGAGTTGCTTGCCAGCGCCTTTGAGACCCTCTTGGAATCGGGCGGAGTTCAAGCCCAGGTCGACATAAACGCCGCCCGCGTTGACGGCCATTACGCGACGTCCTTCGTGATGCTTGCCAGGAACACGCCAAGGGCGTTGCCGACAGCGGCGGAGCACGCGGCGATGCCGTACTCGGTAATCAGGCGGGAACCGTTGCGCTGATCCAGATACACCCCGATGCTGGACAGGGCGCTGGACATGTCGAGCATCTTTCGCTCCATATCGGAAGGCGAGCCCGCCGTGAGCAAGGCGCGCATTGTGCGAAGGCTCGGGCCGGACTCGGACTGGAGTTCGTCAACGATGCTCGCCAGCTTGGTCTCCAGGGCCTTCTCCGCCCACACGATTGAGGCCACGCTGAATTTCAGCCGAAGCTCTTTCGGCACGAGGTTGATAAGGCTCATTTTGTTCCCTTCTTCGCGGCGCGGGCCGCGGAACGTTTGGCCGTCTTGGCGATTTCCGCCTCGATGTCGGCCGCTATGGTGCGGGTGATATCGTTCTGCTCAGCGCGGAGCGCCGGCCCCATGAACGGCTGCGCCTTGGCGCCAGGGTGCTGGCCGTCGCCGATCTTGTGTGGGGCGGTTCCCCACTCAACGAGATGTGCGTGAGGAGCCGTGGCGCGGACACGGACGGTCGCCGAGGCACCGCGGCCCGCAGCGGCGGCATTGGCCTCACGGGCGGCTGCCGCCGCGTCCTGCCGGGACTCGCCGCCACGCATCGCCGCTGCGAATGCCGACTTCCCGGCGTTGCGACGGATCACGACGGTGCCGATGCTGCCCTTCAGCTCGCCATCATCCACCGGGGCATTACGCTTGGCCGCAGCTTCGACAGGCTTGGCGGCCTTCTTCAGCACCCGGTTAAGGACACCGACCTGCGTTGATTTCTTTAAATCTTCGAGCCCCTTAAGTGTCTCGCGCAACCCGCTGATCTTCACGGTGGACTTCACCCGAATGCCTCCAGAACGCTCTCCCAGTCGTCGTCGTCATAGATCGAGCCGCCCTCCGCGCTCTGGCCCAGGCTCGCCCGACACACGGCCATAGCCGCCGCCACAGCGCCGTCAATCGAGAGCCAACGCTTGCTCTTGTGGAGGCGGGTTTTATGGCCGTGGGAGTTGGTCTCCACCTCGCAGTTCGCGAAACAGAAGCGCAGTACCGGATGGCCGCCGTGGTGGAGCCGGCCGGCGATGACCGAGCGCTCGAGCTCGGCGATGGCCGGCATCATGCTGAGCGTGCCCTGGCGGAACTCGATCGCGGGGAAGCCATCGTCGGTGAGGTTGTTCAGGACGTTACGAGCCATGGCCGGGTCGAATGCGATCTCGCGGACGTCATAGGTCTCGCAAAGCTCGCGGATGCGATCCTCGACGGCGCGGAAGTCGACAACGTTGCCAGGCGTGGCGGTGATCAGCCCGTCGGCGGCCCAACGCACGTAGGGCGCGCCGGATGCCTCCTGTCGCTGCCGCAGGTTCGCGGACGGGCAGAAGAAGAAGGGCACGACGGTCGTGTCATCACCGTCGCGAAATGCCGCCACCACGACGGTCAGGTCGCCGTTGGACGACAGGTCAGCGGCTAACCAGCATTCCTTGCCGGCGAGTGCAGTCATGTTGATCGGTGCGCCGGTGGCGTCGTAGATGGCCATGTCGACGAAGGGCGCCGTTGCCTTGTCGCTCCACATGTTCAGGTTGAACTGCTTCAGATTTTCAAGATCGGCTGGCGAATGTTTCGCCTTGTTGACCTTGTCCATGAAGCTGGGCAGATCGGGGTAGCCGTGCCGCATGCCGGGGTTGACGGCGTTCCAAACTGCCGGGTCGTCCCATGCGTCGGTGGCTTCCGCCATGAAGATGACAGGCAATGTAGCCGGGTCTTCGATCTCGCCCTTCTGCACCTTCAGCGCATGGCTGACGAACTGCCAGGCGATATTGTCTTCGCCGCGGCCGGCCGTCGTCGCGACAATCATCAGGGTGTCAGGGGTCTTCACCAGCGCCGAATCCAGCGCACCCCACAGATCCTCGCCCGCCTTGCCTTTCCAAACGTGGAGCTCGTCGGCGATCACGACGCGCGGCGTCTTGCCGTGCTGCACACGACCGTCCGCGGCCAGCGCCTTGTAGGTGGTCTTGCGAGGGACGCAGCGGATGCGGCTCTTGGATGTCAGCACGTCCATGTTGCCGCGCAGCCGGGGATCATGATTGATGATCAACTCGGCCTCGTTGAAGAGCTCAAGCGCCTGCTCATGCGCGGCTGCGGCCGATAGGATAAGGTCGCCTGCCGTGCTCTCCGGTCCAATCAGGTGGAGTAGCGTGATCGCTGCACACAGGCTCGTTTTCCGCGCGCCCCGAGGCAAAAGAAGGCATACGCGCCGGACAATTCGAGCGCCCTTGCGTGCGATGAGCACGCCATCCGCGTTGTGGATATCCTCGATGTGGCGAGGCCCGTACATGCGCCGGATAATCCGTTCCTGCCACGGGTCTAACTGGAAGGGATTCCCGCGCGCCGGATTCTTCGGGTGCTTCAGTCGGCGCAGCCACTGGACGGCTCGCTCGCCGTTTCCGAACGGGTCGTCAATCGGCTCCTGACTCGTAATCCATGAGGGAGTCAGCACTATCGTCTTCTCCGATCTCAACACGGCTGCGGCTTGCCGGCGACAGGCCCAACTCAGCAGCCCAGCGGCGCGCCTCAGCGGTCGCCTCCCGCAAGGTCGCGAAGGCGGGGTGGCGCTTCAGTTCGCCGAAGCGGTTTGGGGTATAGGCACCGTCCGCGGCGATGGCGGTGCGCGCGATGACGATGTCGCCGGACGCCTCGCAGAAGCGCTCGACGGCGTGGATGTCGGCCTCGGAAAGCACCCGCCGCTCCACCAGTACAGGCATCACGCGGCGCCACTCCTTGCGGGCTTCAGCGCCCATGGCCTTAGGGGGCTGCGGCACAGCGCGGACTGGCTCGGCGACGGGCACGGGTTCGGCCTTCCGGCCGCGGGTGTGATGGCTCATCCGAACGACCATGCGCGGTGGTTCGCCAGGATCTCGGCAGCATTCAACGGTATGTCCACCAGCGCGCCGTCGCTGGCGTTTTCTCTGTTCGCGTACCAGTGGCCAGCAATGAGAAGGGCGGCTTGGACGACATCGCCGGCAGGCGCAGGCGGCTCCTCGACGTCGGCGCATAGCAGCCCTGACACGTAGTCGTTCGCTGCGGCGACCACTTGGCCGGCGATAAGGTCGTCGTCGTCGAAGTCGATGCGGGCGTGTTCCTTGAACATCGCCAGTGTAATCACTTCCATTTATGCAATCTCCAGATCAATCAGATTTTCTGATTGCTCCAATTCGGCGGAATCGTGAGCGAAGGGAGCCAATGGTCTCCAGCCGAGGGGGCCGAAGTTTCGACTCACCCCCCCGTCACCGTCCGAAACCACCGTCAACCCGTGTGGTTTTCCGCCCGTGACAGGACGCGCACATCGAGGCGAAGTTGGTCGGGTCTAGCCGGAGGTGAGGCGCCTTGCGGATGCTGACGATGTGGTCGACCAGCGTGGCGGGCTCGCCGCAGTCAACGCAGGCTGGGTGCGTGGCGAGGTGTGCGGCGCGGGCGGCCTGCCAGTCGGAGTCATAGCCACGTGCCCAGGCGCTACCCCTTGCGGCCTTGCGGCGCTTTGCGCAGGGGCACTGCTGACCCGCGGGCACGGTGTATCGTCCGCACTCACAGAAGCGCGGTGCTGCTGATGGCATGTAATGTCCTGGATGAGTGAGGCCGTGCAGCGTCGCGCATGCACGGCCTCCTGCCGACGTTGGGTGCGCCTCAGAACTCGAGGGGGCGGCGCCTCCCGACTTGCGGACCCGGCTGGCCCGTTCCACTGCCCCCAATGGCTTGGCGATGTAGTCGTCGCCTTGAATAGGTACGGCCTTGCGGTCCTTGCGCCCCCTATGACCTTCGCGGGCGGGCGGCAGGGAGGACCTGCGATGCGTTATCGGACTGGCCGCGGAGCCCTCTGGGAGATGCCGCCCTAAGCTGATCAGGCGACGGGCCGGGAGGCCGGGTTGCCCTTGATGACGGTGGCGGAGAGCGGCGTCGCGGTGCCGTGGGTGCCGGAGAAGTCGGCTAGCAGCTTCAGGAACCGCTTGTTGCCGACATAGCCGACGCGGGTCATCGTCGGCGCTGCGTGGGCGGCGATCAGCGAGGAGACGATGCCGCCAGCGCCGACGCTGGCGATGCCCTGCACTTCGTCGATGGTGACGGCCGAATAGGTCGAGTCGTCGTCGCTGTGCGTCAGCTTGAACTCGATCTTGTTCGTGCCGCTGAAGGTGATGCCGCCGATGCCGACGTGGATCGCCAGCATCGCGGAATCAAAGCCCTTGATGTCGACGGCCGCCGGGGTGTTGTCCGCGGTGTAGGCAGCCGGCGGGATGGCTTCGACGACGGCAATGTTATGGACGATGTCGCGCATGTTGCGCTCCTAGAAACGCGAAGGCCGCCCCGAAGGACGGCCGTTCGCAGGGGAATGGGGATGCAGATGCTTGCCGCCAAAATGGCGCTAAGCAGGCGTCAGCTAACGGACATCTTCAGCTTGCGGAGCGCAGCCGCCTGCACCACAGCAGCGCCCGTGCGGCGCGTGGCATGAATGCGGGTGATGCCCTCGGTGGCGCGGATATACGGGTTGACGAGGATGGACAGCGCCAGGCGATCGACGATGCGATACGCCGTGGCGAAGTCGCCGAAGAGCACCGGGAAGGTGCCAGACGCGACGTCCGGCATATCGACAGCTTCGACCACCGGGCGGCCGAGGATCATTTCGGGTTGGCCGGCCTGATAGCTCGGCTGCCAGAGATAATTGCCCTGACCGTCCTTCATGGTCCGCAGCGTGGCGAGCGTTCCGCCATTCATCAGCCAGGAGCCGCGCGAGCGGTAGGCCGCCGGCATGGCATACATGAGCGCGATCAACTGGTCGGCGGAGAGGTTCGTCGCGTGGCCGTTGAGCGTCTCGCCGACACCGCCGGCGGTCATGAGGCCTTCCGGCTCCAGGACGCCGTTGCCGGAGACGAAAGCCAAGCCTTCCTTCTGGCCGAAGTCCTCGGCGAGGGCGAGCCGCACTTCCGCCTCTGCCGTGCCGCCGCTGTCGGCAAGCAACTGGTTGGACACGTCGACATAGGTGTTCACCTCGCGGATCGGGATCTCAACCTGACCGAAGGCGGGCTCGCTACCCTCCTGCGCCTGCGTCTCGCCCTTCCACTTGGCATTCGTGATGCCCGTGCGCTTGGGGTAGCTCACGGCCGGGGCGACCGTGGTCCGCACGGTGGCGAGGGTGCGGATCGGCGAGAACTCCACTAGCTCTCGGATAAACTCGGTCGACATTTCGGTCGGCGCGAGATAGCCGCCCTGCGGATCCGAGGAGACGGTCAGCACCTTGATCTCGTCGGCGGGGGCCTGATTGCCGAGGCGCAGATAGGTGCCGAAGGCCTTCTTCTCGACGGACGGCTCTTCGTCCTTTTTGCCACCGAGCGAGGGCAGGGCCGCCTTGGCCTCGAGAGCGCCGATGCGTTTCTCGATGTCGGCGACGGGCTTGAGCTTTGCGGCGATATCGTCGGTGAGACCCGCGAGGGCGGTCTTCACTTCGGCTAGCGAGGCGTCGTCGTTCTCGCCAGCGGACTTGGTTTCGAGCGCGGCGGGGAAGTTATGGATGGTCATTATTGGCTCACAGATTAGCGCGGGCGGCGTTGATCGCGGCCACGAGCTGGGAGAAGGAAGATGATTTGACGCTGGTGATGGTGGCACTCGGCAGCATGCCGAACGTCACGATACTGATCTCATGCAGGTCGACTTCATCGAGCAGCCGAACACCCTTGGCTTTGTCGAGCCGGGATGCTTTGGTGCGGTAGCCGATACTGAGACCGTCTAGCGCGCCTGCTTTCATAAGGGCGTGTGTCTCGCGGCCCTTGACCGTGTCCAGCACCAGCCGGCCGGCGACGCGGAGCCCGTTTCCGTCTTCCGCTAGCTCAGTCCACACGCCGATCGGCTCGCGTTGATCGTGCTCACGCAGCATCTTGACGCGAGGGGCGGGGCGGGCCGTTAGGGACTTGGTGAACGCTCCCGATTGAACGACGTCGCGTCCCAGGTCTACTTCGCCGAAGCGGGAGGCGTAGCCGGCGAAGGTGCCGTCATCGCTGATGGCCTTGGTGTCGAACTCGAAGATGAGCCCGGATTCGGTTGCCAGGCTCACGCCGCGGCCTCCTTCGGTTTTGGTTCGGGGTTGTCGTTGGCCGGGGCGGGAGCGCCGGGCGTGGTGTAGGGGCTGCCCAGCGTGTCGCCGTCCGGCAATGCGGGCAGGTTTTCGCGGCGCCTCACGTCATTGCTGGTCATGGCGCCCATTGCCCGAAACTTCGCGTAGGCCTCGGCGCGCGTCGCGGTGTCGGCGCGTAGAAGGTCGTCCACGATGAACTCCAGCGAGTGTGTCGCGCGCTCCTCGACAGTCAGCAGCGTGCGCCGGTAAGCATCCGTCCACGCCTTGAGCCACGGCAGAAGACATAGCTGCAGGAACTGCAACGCCTGCTGCTCTGTATTCGCGAACGTGCCCTTGGAAAGCTCCTGCAACATCGTCACGGGCACGCGCGTGAGCCGTGCAATCTCGGCTATGGCGAAGTTCCGTTGCTCGATGTGCTGGGCCTCAACCGACGTGAACGCGATCGGGGTGTACTCGCCGCCGCCATCCACGACGGCAATGCCCCCGGACTTGCCCCCACCATGTGCCGCGCGCCAGGCTGCACCAACGCGCTCGACCGTCTCTTTTCGCAGCTGAGACTTGAACGAAAGTACGCCGCCGGGCCGCGAGTTGTTCTTGAACAAAGAGGCGCTGGTGCGCTCCAGAAGGATCGCGAGGCCGATGGCGTCGACACCCGCACGCAACAGGCCGAGACCCGTCTTTCCGCCGAGCGATGGCGCCTGCACGTGGATAACATCGGCTGGCGTGTAGACCCGCCCGCCGATGGTGTAGCGCGGCTCCCCGGTGTCGAGATGGTTCAGCCCGACCTTGTCCCTCGGCAGATAGATGATGGCAAAGGGGCGATTGCCGCCACGGCTTACAAAGGCATATCCATCGCCATGCAGGAGCGCGTCAGCCGTGACGAGCTCTCGCACCTTGCCGGCGGACTGCCATTCGTTCGCCTCGTCGTGGATCAGCGCATAAGCCGGATGGGTGTCGTCCACGTCCTTGCCGTCGCCATCCTTGCGATAGACTTTGCAAGGCAACGTTCCGATCGACTGGCAGATCAGCGTAACGGCGGCGTTGACAGGGGCGCAACGCATGGCGCTCTCCGCCGACACCGTCACGCCGGTGGTGCTGGATGCGAGCGCCGCGGTGAGGGCCTCCCAAGAATCCGAAGTCGGGTCTGTCAGGTCCGATTTCGTCTCGACGGGCGCCGGGCGGTTAAAGGGCCACATGTGATTCCTCTGGGAAGTAGGCGCGCCGGCAAGCCGCGTATGTCGCGTCCGCTATGGTGCTGGCCGGAATGAAGATGAAACTCGACCCGCCGAGGTCGGCGAGGCTGGCGCCCTTGACCAGCCGCACCTGCGAGGTGGCGATGCCGCCGTTGCGGGCGATGATCACATCGCTGGCCTGGATCTGATCGACGAGCTCGAAGGCCGCGGCGAGCGCGGTCAAGATGACGTAGCCGCCTCGAACCAGTTCATGCGCAAGGCGGAGGATCAGGATGTCGTGCGCGCTGAACCAACGGCGGCCGCGTTTGCGTTCCGACGCCAGGTCGGCGGCGCCTTCGCACATCCAGACCCGCAAAGTGCTTAGGTGAATTCCGGCCAGATCCGCCGCCTCGGCTTGCGCGAAGGCGCGGTCAAGCCGCCAGTCGAATGGCATGGCTGGCCTCCTGCTTCATGAGCAGCAATGTTGATGGGGTAAATAAAAAGCCGCCCGGAGGCGGCTGCTGGTCTTCTGAGGCGCGGAGAGAGAAAGAATGTCTTCTCACAACTAGGTGCACTGGGCCGGGATTGGGTATACCCATTCCCCGTCAGTCTCACCGGGCAGCGAGAGTATCTTCTCATTACTACGTGCGCGGGGACGGCACTTTAGTTTAAACCAGACGAGCCGCACGCAAGGATGGGGCCATCGGGAATGCGTGCCCTCTCATATATACCCGCTTTTTTAGCCCTTTTTCTTCGACAGGCGCCCGATCCAGTATACGCAACCGGAATTTATGCAGGGATTGCGATGCGCGCCTTCAAGGCGGCGTCCCGCAAAGCAAGGTCCCGTTCCAGGCGCGCTATCCGGCGGGTGGCATGCGCCATAGCGGAGCGTTCCAGCGCGCGCTGGCCAGATGCCCAGACCATCAGACGGCCTGCCGCATGAAGCTGCGCACAGGCATAGGCGACAGCCTGTACGCGGCTCGAATAACCAGATGCATCCCGCCCGGCTTCTTCCAAGCTCTTGCGGTCCACCAGTACGGCATGGACGATGTCGACCAGCGCAGCATGCCGCAGGACTTCATCGACAGCGGGCCGGAACGCGGGATCGCTGGAGTACGCTTGACACGCCAGCGCGGCGTCGCGCTCGCCTCGGGGAAAGACGGCGCGGAGGATCTTGCCGACTGGATCGACGCGGGCGGTCATCTTTCGACTCCAAGAGTGCCGAAGTTCGCACGGGGTTCGAACCCCGTGTGCGCACTTCGCACACTAAGGGGGGTATGGGGGGTGTGTGCGAAGCAGTAGTTCGAAGGGGTTCGAAGCAGTTCGAAGGTGAGTTCGAAGGTCGTCATTCGGCCTCGCCTCCGAACATATCAGCGGTAACATAGAGCCTCTTGTAGCGGCGGGAGTTTGGTCCTTCCTCAACGATCTTGATGGTGCAGGCGTCGAGCAGGCGGTGCATTGCCTCCTGGTAATGGGCCTTGGTTATGCCCTTGCCGTCCGGGTGCTGAGAGAAGACCCTCGGCGCATAGGACTGGCTGGGATTCGGGCTGACGGTCTGACCTAGGCGGTTCATCTTGGAAAGCAATTCGACGAATTTCTCGTCATGCTTCCTGTGCACCATACCCATCATGGCCGGAACGGCAGTGCCGTCATCGAGCGTGAACGCGCCGTCGCTATAGCGAATGCGCAACTGGCTGCCCTTCTTTCCGTAGTTCGCCTTCATCGTGGTCAGGGTGCGGACGTCGGGATCTTCGTTCTTCTCCGCATCCGTCAGGTAGAGTCGACTCCGCACGGAGTTATTCCACGCGGTGCTGCCGCTTGAACCCGTGCCGGATTTCATTCCCTCGACAGACGGGTGAGCAAGAAGCACTGCGGCGCAATCGGCCTTGATCGCGAGCCTACGCAGCATGCCGATAAATTGCCGGGTCTGGTTGCGTTTTATCTCGTCCCCGCCGAACAGGTCTGCAGCCGTGTCCAGCACCAGCAGCTTCGGCTGGAAATCCAGTACGTCACCCCAGAGTTTGTTCCAGAGCGGCGTGGGCTGCATCACTCCCTTACGGTCAGGCGTCGACAGCAGCGCGTCCATGTCAGCCATCGGGAGCAGCATGAAGTCGTTGAGGTCGGAGAGCACCCGATCGTGTGCGCGCACGATGTCCGCCGTCCGCCGATGAAATTCCGACTCCTCATCCTCTGCGCCGAGATACATTACCCGGCCAGCGAGGGGAGTGGTGCCCAACGTCTCAACGCCGAGCGCACCGGCACAAGCCAGTTGCAGGGCAAGCAGCGACTTCCCGACGCCACCGTCGCCGTTGATGATCGTCACCTGCCTCATAGGGATGAGGCCGGGCAACCACCACGCGCGCTCCGGCACAGGATGGCCCTGCCATGAGGTCGGGCAAACATATCGGAGATCCGATGAGCTTTCGGTCCCCGCAGCAGGGGCGGCGGGCATGATGGCCGACTCCGCCACCTCGCGCTCGACCATACGCTCGATGACCTTCTCTGAAAGATTCGGGCGCAGATCCGCCATCTCTTCGGCGAGCGGCCGCAGGCGCGGCATGGTCCGCTCGCGCAATGGCGTGCCCGTGCGGATGGCGTTGCGGACCATCTCGGTGGCTGCAGGATACGGTTCGTGGCAGTCGATCTGCTCCACCTGGAGATCGCCACCCCGATCGAGCACCGCAATGCGGATACCGGCCGGCGCTTCAGGGATGAATCGCTTGAACGTGTCCACCAGCACGCCGAGCCGTGGCAGATCGTGCTCCGGGAGCGTGTCCAGATTTCCGGTGTAGAAATCAAGGCCCTCGACGGCTAGGCGCTCGTGATCGAGGTCGCCAGACGGAGTGACAGGGAACAGGGCCGTGTCGCCGTAGAGAGCCTGCCGCATTTGGCGGACCCGCCCGAGTACAACGGAGCGGGCGGGGAGGTGCAGGACGTCGGAACTAGGCTGCGGCACGGTCATCTGAATCCATCCCCATGGCGTCGAGCGCCTCATCGATCACATGGCGGCGCACGTCCGGCGCCAAGTTGACGGTCGTGGTGCCGCCGTTACCGGCCGGCCCGTAGACGAAGATCCGCCCGTCCGGCGCGCGAACCAAACTGCAGTTCATGATGACGACGCCGTCGATCGGCTCGAGATCGAACCGACATAGCGGCGTGAATCCTCGCCGCCCCGGCGGCATGGTCAGCCGCCGGACGTTTCGAATACGCATGCGTGCTCCTTCCCGCGCGGCATGCCGGCGGGTGGTGGTGGTGTGGGTGGGGGTGATGGGGGATGGGTGGCGATTTCGGCGCCACCCACTAAGATCAGTCGTCGAGGTCGAGGAACCCGCGAGTTCGGTAAACCGACTCTCTCTCATCCTCGCGCTCTACGCACGAGGCGACGAAATTGGCGTTTTCCTTACGCTTGACCGCCGATTCAACTCGGATGGCGCCCTGTATAACCAGTAGCGATGCCGCACCATCTGGCGTCATGCCCATGGCCCGTAGACGGGACAGCGCGTCTTCGATGATGGCGCGGGCTTCTGCTTGCTTGTCCGACATCACGCGGCCCTCCCGTTCCGAGCCGCGATGCGCTGGTTGATCCAGTCCATGACCTCGGCGCGGACGAAGCCAATGCGACGCTCGCCAAGTTGGACCGAAGCTGGAAACTGTCCGGCAGCCCGCAGGCTGTTGATGGCGGGCCTCGAAAGGCTCGTCATGGCGGCGGCGGTCTTTATGCTGATGATGGGCGGGTGATTGTCGTTCGCCGCGACAGCGGCAGCAGTGCAGGTCGTCATTCGAACCCCGTTTCACTAGGGGTTGCGCTGTAGCCTGCGGGCTTCACGTCGCCCGCCGAACGAGGTTATGCAAACGAACCTACACCAAAGATAGGCATTTTCGCCGGCAATGTCAACATATAGATCTAGAGTTTCTTGCCGGCACAAAAACTGGACCAGTTCGCCATGAGGGCGCGGCGCTTCTCGAGCGCGTCTTTCCGCCGATAGGCGGCTTCAACGCCCTGAATCGTATGCGCGAGTGCCGCCTCGCACACCTCTCTAGGGTAGGCGGTCATGTCGCCGGCCCAGTCCCTGAACGACGATCGGAAGCCGTGTAGCGTCACCGCCTTGTTGGGCGCCGCCTTCGCCAACGACTTTACCAGGGCGGTGTCCGATATCGGCCGGCCCTCGCGCTCACCTTCAAACACGAGGGCGCCGGATCGGACGGCAGCCCGCTCTTTCAGAATGTCGACGGCGCGGGCGGGGAGGGGGACACGGTGCTCGACGCCGGCCTTCATCCTCGTTGCGGGGATGGTCCATAGCGCCTTGTCTAGATCGATCTCTTCCCACGCCGCGCTACGGACCTCACCGGAGCGCCCGGCCGTGAGGACCATAAACTCGATCGCCCGTGCCGAGGTGCTTTTGCTCGAGCGCAACTCGGCCAGAACGGCAGGCACGTCGTGATAATCCAGGGCGGCGTGGTGCCCGCGGGAGAGCTTCTTTTGGCGCGGCAGCAGTTTATCGAGATTGCCTTTCCAGGCCGCGGGATTGTCGCCGCTGCGCAATCCACGCGCCTTCGCGTAGTCCAAGACGATGCCGATCCGGCTTCGCAGGCGGTCGGCCGTCTCGGGACGCTCAGTCCAGTGTGGCGTGAGGCAGGCCACCACGTCATCGACCGAAACCTTGGCGACTGAAAGGTTATGCAGCGGCTTCGCGTATTCTCGGAGCGTCATCTGCCATTGCTGACGATGCTTCTCGTTCTTCGACTCCTGTGCCTTCAGATCCAGCACCGCCTCCATCGCCTCCGCGAAGGTCAGTTCCTTCTTCGGCTGGCGAGGGCGGGGGTCTTCACCCCTTGCCAAGGCTTCGCGGATGGCGTCGGCTTTTTCGCGGGCCAGCTTCAGCGACACCGGCGCCGTACCTGCGCCATGTCCGCCGAGGCCGATCTCGCGGCGCTCGCTCCCGCGGCGCCAGATGAAAATCCAGTTCCGGCTTCCGCCTTTCTGGATCCGCAACCAGAGGCCATCGCCATCCCCGTAGATACCGGGCTTTGTGAGGGTTCGAATCCCGCTTTCGGTCAATTTGTGACGTGGCACGTTATGACAATCCCGAGGAACTGGCGGACACCGAATTTCTTCGACGCTTATCATAACGACGATTTTGACGATAATGATTTTTTCAGCGTTTTCAGCGACTAACGAGCCGAAATGTCAGTAAAAACGGCGGAGGGTAGGACTCCGTCTCCGCCAACAATCCTTTTCTGTTGCATTGCAACGCCTGCATTTACCAAAATCGTCGAAAAACAACGACTCTGCAACACAACACTGTTGTAGTCGTGTTGCGTCGCCTTGCATCTTGGTCCCCGGGGGATCAACGTTGCCCCTCATCCACCACGAATGGGGGTCCGAAGCATGGCGCTGACCGATATCGAGGTCCGCAAGGTTCAAGCCAGGGAGAAGCCTTTCAAGCTCGCCGACTCAGGCGGGCTCTACATGTTCGTGTCGCCCAGCGGGGCGCGGTTGTGGCGGCTCAAATACCGGCACGCGGGCAAAGAGAAGGCCCTCGCCATCGGCCCCTATCCGGCCGTCGGCCTCGCCGAGGCTCGCCGCGAGCGTGACCTTGCGAAGTCGTCGCTCAAGGCCGGCCGGGATCCCGTCATCGACCAGCGACGTCGGAAGGAGGCCGCTGCCGATCGCGGCTTCGAGAAGATTGCCCGCGAATGGTTCGAGGTGAAGAGGCGCGGGTGGACCCCGGTCCATGCCAACGACGTCATCACCAGCCTCGAGCGCGACGTCTTCCCAGAGATCGGAGCCCGCGACCTCACCGACATCGTGCCACGCGACATCTTGAACCTGTTGCGGCTCGTCGAGCAGCGCGGCGCCATCGAAACGGGGCACCGGCTGCGTCAGCGCATCGAGGATGTCTTCGCCTTTGCAATGGGCATGGGCGTCGCCGACGACAACCCGGCCACGGTGGTGGCGAAGGCGTTGGCGCCTGTCGTGCGCGGCCGGCAGCCTGCCGTCGAGACGATTGAGGAGGCGAGGGAGGTGCTGAAGCGCGCCGAGGCGACGCCGGCGCATCCCGTGACGAAGCTGGCGCTCCGCTTCCTGGCCCTGACCGTCGTCCGGCCGGGCGTCGTGATAACCACGCCTTGGGAAGAGCTCGACCAGATCGACGCTTGGGATCCGGTGTGGCGCGTGCCGGCCGCCCGCATGAAGCTTCGCCTGGAGCACAAGAACGATCCGCGGAAGGACCATCTGGTGCCGCTTCCGAGGCAAGCGCTCGATATCCTTGCGCATCTGAGGAAGTTCTCCGCGCGGTCGGAGTTCGCGTTCCCCAACCATCGGTTCGCGCAGCGAGCTATGTCGGAGAACGCCATCGGCTATCTGCTGAACCGGGCCGGCTTCCATCATCGCCATGTGCCTCACGGCTGGCGCGCCACGTTCTCGACGATCATGAATGAGCGAAACCCGGCCGATCGGCACGTCATCGAGGCGATCCTCGCCCATGTGCCGGAGAACAAGGTCGCCGCCGCCTACAACCGCGCGCTCTATCTCGATCGCCGGCGGGAGCTTTTGCAGGAATGGGCTGACATGCTCTTGGAAGGGCAGGCGAGGCTTGGCGATATCGTGAAGATGCCGCGGCGCTGATTCCCAGTCCCAAAAGGCCAATGGAAGGCGCGCACGGCCTTGCGGAGCGTTACTATGGATCCTCACGCCTGAACTGCCGGCTGACCGAGTGATCGGTCCCGCACCAGAAATTGCTTTCCATCGTGGACGCGAACGGAAACGGGCCATCCGGCACACGCTCTCCGCAGGTCCGGCAGCGCATCCTTAGCCGGACGTCGTGAATTGTCTCGCCGGGACGAGCGAGAAGCTCCATCGCGGCGGCGCGCACATAGACCGTGCGATGCCCGCATTTGCACTGAAATCCGACGAGGGGGCTCGGCTCGACCATGCGAACATAGGAGGAACACCGCTGCCGTGAGTCAATGCCCTAGGGTACACTCGCGCGGCGCTACGTGTCTGCGCCTCGTTCCGACGATGCGCCGCAACCGGAGGTTAACGTCGATAAGGGGTGCTGATGGGACGTCCGACGTCTATTCGTGACGTGCAATGCACGATATTGACACGATCGCAGTTCCGACAAGGCGATCCTAATAGAAAGCGAACAAGTCGCAGTCACGCTGATATCGGACGACTAAAGCTTTGCAGGGGGGCTTGATGAGACTTTATCCGCCACAGATCGAACCAAATCTCTACGAAGAGGGCTTTGGCGATACGGATCAATTGGGGCGCAGGGCGTCTGGCGAGAGGCTGTCGGAGCTACTCGAACGGATTGAAGATCCGGTCGTGATTGCGCTGGATGGTCCTTGGGGGAGCGGAAAATCCTACTTTCTAAAACGGTGGGTGGGGGCACACACCGCCGAGAATAAGGGTGTTGGAACGACTGTTTATTTCGACGCTTTTGCAAATGATTACTTGGACGACCCCCTAATAGGTCTGACATCGACTATTGGTGAGCGACTTCCTTCTGAAACGGATAAAAGTAAGTGGGATTCTGCGAAAAGAGTAGCTCTCAAATTTGCCCGCCCATCGGCCCGTATTGGTGCGGCCATGATCACTTCAGGGCTTAGCGAGATCGCCGGCCCTCTTCTCGAGAAAGCTATAGCAACCAGTGGACAAGAGATTGACAAGGCTGCCGACGCATTTTGGAGACAAGAAGACGGCAGAAAAGCTGCAATGAAAAAATTTCGTGATATTTTGTCTCAACTAACCCATGCGCCATCGGAAAGTAATGAAAGTTATGATAGGCCACTTATTATTGTCATAGACGAGCTTGATCGTTGTAGACCCGATTACGCACTGTCCGTTTTAGAAGTTATCAAGCATTTTTTCTCTGTACCTAGGGTGCATTTCGTTCTTGGCGTTAACCTGAATGCTTTGGCAAACATCGTCCAAGTTCGCTATGGCGCGGGGATAAATTCGATCGAATATTTAAATAGATTCATTTCGATATCTATGAATCTTCCTGAAGATATACCTGGCCATCAAAATATAAAATCTCAAGTAAAATACTTTGAGATTTCGGCCGATTCCATGGGAATTGAGCACAATCTTGCAATAGTTTGCAAAAGACAGATTGAGATAGTGGCTGATGCGGTCGGAATGTCGCTGCGCGATGTTGAAAAAATACTCTCCCGCCTCGCACTTCTGCCAAAACGAAAGGAACTTGGCAGGTATTATCCAGCTTGGCAAGAAATCGTTGTGTCTTTGGTGCTGATGCAGGTTCTCAGGCCGGATATGTTTAGAATGGCTATCTCCGGCAGAATTGAAATTAGTCAAATTGATGAATTCTATGGTCGATCTGAATTTGCGTCTGAGGTTGAAGACATTGATGCAAACAAATATCATGTAGAAACGATACATGAAATGTGGAAATATGTAATTAATAAAGGAATTGTTGAGGACGGAAGTGAAAATCATATATCTAAGTCGTTTGATGGATGGGGAGGTCGACGAGTTGGAAATTTTATTAAAAATATAAAGAGAGATTTCTTTAGTACATTCGAAGTTGTGAGCCCTGAATAGTATTGGATGTGTTCTTTGTTTTTTATTTCTCGTTCTCTCGGCGTGAGATCAAATCGTCCAGATTAGACGACGAAAGACCCGCTCGCCCGCCCGGAGGAGGGCGGGTTAAGGTAAGTGGAGAAACGCCAAGGATACAATCGGCGGATCTCAGGGGCGGGTGAAGAACCCGCGGATGGCAGCGATCAGCTCGGCCCAATAGGTCCAAACAAGGTACGAAACCCCGCCGAAGACGGTGGAAACGCCGGTCGCGCCGACGGCAATGATGGCCCCGATGCGGTCGCGGAACAGCTTGTTTGCCTCCATCTCCTTCGCGTGCGCGCGCAGAACCGTCTTGTGCTGCTCAACGGCGTCGGCAACAGGCTGGATGGCGTGCTTCACGTCGGAGACCCCGCTCTTCACCGTCGCGATCTCCTCGCGCACCTCGCGTCGGAAGGCGGCGCCGGTCTGACGCTCGATCGACTGGTCGTCCTTGATGTTCTGCACATCGGCGCGCAGGGCGCCGAGGCTCTCCATGATCCGGAGGAGCATCGGATCCGTGTCGGGCATCACCGCTCCCCGTCCGGGGCGCTTGCCGTGCCTGGCGCGCGACGAAACCGGCGATATCGACCACGTGAGCAGGTTCTCGCCGAACACGGCTTGATCCGGCTGCCGATAAGCTCGATGGAGGAGCCATCGTCCTGGGCATAGAGCCGATGGATCAGCGCGGCGTCCTTCGTGAAGTCGACGTCGGGCTCCCGGTCCTCCTCGATCATCGTCCAGAAGTTCCGCGTCTGGTTGCGGATCTTCTTGATCATCTCCTGATGGATCGGGATTTCGATCACCGGCAGCTCGATGCCGTGGTCGACGACCAGCGGCGCAACCGCGCCCCACGCTGCGCCAGCCAGGTGTGCCTCTGTCAGGGTCTGCAGGACGATCCAGAGCGGAGGCGTCACCTCACGGGTCTCGGCGTCGACCCACTTCCGCCGGAAATGATCGGCCTGAACCGACTTGATCTGAACGACGCCGGGCCCCCGCCTCGGGCAGTCGGCGAACACGTCGACGGTAGCGCCGAGGTTTACCGAAGGGTCGCGGAGGTAGACCGCATTCGGTCCGGTGTTGTGGGTGATCGACCACTCCGGCCGCTCTTCCCGAAGAAGCTGCACGGCAACAGGCTCCAGGAGCCGGCCGCGCTTCATCGGGTCGCTCTCTTCCGGGTCCTCATGGGACAGGCCGGTCTTGAGGGCGAAGACGCCATACGGTGTCTGGTAGTCATGCACGCCGAAGAGCGCGCCGACGACGGATGCCGTGATGTCGTTCTTGCGGAGTTCGAGCCACTGCTCTCGTGAACCTGCGGGGATGCGCTCAATAAGCATGAGCGCCCCCAGAGGCCGCCAAAGCGGCCCTGCGAGAAGAGGTCATGTGATACTCTGCCTGAGAGCGACGCGAGCCATTCCCGCGTCGATTTGCAGAGTGTGTTGCAAGTGGAGTTGTTTTGCAACTCGAAGCGCGTGTTTTTTATTGAAATATTTTTGCAGGCCGGGACGTAGAACTGGCACAGGTCCTGCTACGCACGAGCGAGTTTGGGCAAGAACGAACTTGTAGACATCTCTATGGGAACAGGACGCAGCCTTGGGTGAGGGGGCGCCTTGAAGCGCCCCTGACACAAACTAGGTGATTGTATTATTTAATAAATTCAAGGCGCGCGCATAATGCGCTCGTGTGCGTGCGCGCGCAGGAAAGGCTTGCTCGGCTCAGTACAGGCGGAAGGTGGCCGCCACCACGCCAACGACCCGGGCTTGCACGCCCGCACTGCCCTGGGCGGCCTCAAGGCCGGGCGACCATGGCCGAATCACTGTCTGGACCTCGTTCAGGGATTTGCGATGCAGCTCGACCACGACCGGATTGTTGACCGGCGGTGTCCCGACTTGCTGCTCGTAGTCCTGCATGTCTACGGCCAGGACGAACATGCCGTCTTCCAATCCGTCCGCCGGCTCGCCGCGGTAGACGTAGGCGACTTGGCGCCCGCGGTACCGGGCATCGGGCTGTATGAGGACGCGGCCTTTGCTCGTCGTGGAGGGGCGACGCCAGGCGCCGTCTTCGATCACTCCAGCGACCGGAACACCGGCATCAGCGTCGGCGCTGTTCGCGGCCGGTGGCGAGCCGATTTCGTCAGATGCGCCCGTGAGATACTCGACGGAGCATTGGAGCGATCGGGCGAGGGCCTGCAGCGTTTTCTGCTGCGGCTTCTGCTTCCGACCTTCGAGGAGATCGTAGACGAAATTGCGGTGTAGCCCGGCCCTCTGAGCCGCCTCCCACTGTGAGACGTTCAGGGCGTTAAGTCGTTCTTGCACGCGCGATTTCAGCATTTTCCCCTCGATTTGATTACCTCCAGTACGAGGTTTGTCTCGTATTTTGGTCCCTTTTTCAAGCGCGATGGGGCTTGCAAGTCGACGTGGTGTGTGTTGTTTTGCAACTCATGAGCACGAAAGAGAACCTCATTTCGAATATCGAAAAGCTCCTGGCTGCGTACGGCGGGCCGGTGAAGGTCAGTCTCAATCGGGCGATGTTGTCCATCGGACTCTCCCGCAGCCATGCGACCCAAGTTGGTCGGCTCATATCCCGACGCTCGGGTTTCTCGATCGACTTCTACGACCGCGTTGTCCAGGCGTTCTCGGACGCATGGCCGACATATCTCCCTTGGCCCGAGGGTGTGGTTCGGCCGGAGCCGAGCTGTGAAGGGCATTCCCACCCGCGCGACGAAGACACCGCCGCATAAGCGACGGCTCTCCTCACCCCAGGAAAATCATCATGGCGAAGAAAGCGAAACCGAACACTGGTTCGGTCGACCGGGAAACTATTGCCGAATTCGAGAAGCGCTATCTGTCCTTCGAGGAAGAGATGGCGAGCATGAAGGGCTCCTACATGGCCGACTGCAAGTCGGTCCGTGGCGAGATGAAGGAGTTGCTGGTCGAGGCGAAGGATCGGGGCGTTCGCGTTCATGCTTGAAGCGCTCGCAGACGCGCCGCCGGCAAGTTTCATGTCGTTCGTCGACGACGACGCGCAGGCGTTCCAGGAAGTCGCTCCCAACGACACGCCGCAGATCGGCGGTTATCTGCCGGTGCAGCAGGCGCGCCGGACGATGCATATCGACGAGCTCAAGGGCGACATCAACAACATGGCAGAGGTCCTGCCGCAGATGGCCGGCGTCTCCACGCTGGTGGTCCCTGACGACGCTCGCGGGCCGGGCATCGTGCGCGGTCATTCTGCGATCACCGCGGTCGTCGACCGCGTCGTGACCGAAAGCGGCAGGGTCCTCAAGGACAAGGACGTCAAACGCATCCTCAAGCACGGCGAATACCTGCCCGGCGATCGGGTCAGGTTCACCGGCCGCTATCACAATGGCGACCCGGCGCTGCGAGGTCGGGTCGGCGTGCTCCGTAGCGGCGACTACTTCGGCGCGACGTTCTTGCTCGACGGAGAGCACGAGGTGCTTTTGTGCTCCATCGAGAACCTCGAGCACGAGAGCCTGCCGCAGCCGGCGCCGTCCGCAGAAGCGGGAGCGGCCGCATGACCGGGGGCATCGTCATCGCCGCCATCGGCTACGGCCTCACGTCGATTATTGGCGTGGCGCTCGCGATCGGAGTCGTGCGGCGCCTCTGGGAGAGGAAGTTCGATGGCGACGAGCTTGTCGCTTCGTTGATCCTCCTCCTCGTGCTTCTCGGTATGGCCGCGCTGACGCGCTGGATGGCGGGGTTCTGATGGCTGAAGCCTATCCCCTCTCGTGGCCCACCGGCCGCCCACGCAGGCCGGCGCATGCGCGCAAGGCTGCTCAGTTCGGGACGCGCAAGTCGGACGGGCGCGGCTATACCGACAAGCACAAGCTTTCCATCGCGGAGGCATTGGAGCGCTTGCAGCGTGAGCTCGACGCGATCGATGCGCGCTACGTGGTTCTGTCGAGCGATCTCGAACCGCGGCTCAACGGCTTGCCGCGCTCCGGCCAGCGCGAGCCTTCCGATCCGGGGATAGCTCTCTATTTCCGGCTGAGCGACAAGCCGCACTGCCTCCCGTGTGACACCTATGACCGCGCCGCCGACAACATCGCCGCGCTGGCCGCCCACATCGAGGCGACCCGGAGGATTGAGCGGCTCGGCGTGGCGACCATCGCCGAAGCCTTCGCCGGCTTCACGGCGCTGCAGGCGCCCGGCGCCAAGCGCCCCTGGCGTGAAGTGATCGAGTGCGCGGCCGGCGAGCGGGTGACGCGCGACATCCTCGAAGCCCGCTACCGCCGGCTCGCCTCAATCCGTCACCCCGACAAGCCGGGCGGCTCGCACGACGCGATGTCGGAGCTCAACCGCGCCCGGGATGAGGCGCTGAAGGAGATCGAAAATGGTTGAGACCCCGCTCGACATCTCCAAGGTCCGGCCCGTGACGCCGCAGGCCTTGTTCGTCATCGCGGCGCTGCGCCGGCAGGTCGCCGCGCTGGAAGGCGTCGACGAGGCCAGTCTGCCGGCGGAATTCCGCTTCGCCCGCGACGGCATCGAGGTCCGTGTCACGGCGACGACGTGGATCATCTGCGAAGCACCGGAGGCATCGTCATGACCATTATGATCATCGAGGCGGCTGCCTCGGCCAACCTCTTCCTGGTTGCGGCCTGTTCGGCGCCTAGCGCCTTTGGGTACAGGTTGCTCTTCAAGTTCGCGCCCATGTCCTTGGGGAGCTACCTCGGGTCCCTAGCGCTCGCGCGCTTCATGGGATGGCCGATATGAGCACCGACATCGCCCGTACATTCGCGCGCCGGCTGCGCGCCAACGGCGATCGCGCCGAGGCGGACAAGTTCACCGTCGCGAACCTATCGACGATGTCGGTGGAGGATTGCCGGGCGCTGGCGCAGTTCCTCGAAGAGGCATGCGAGCTTCACGAGGCGAGCGTGATGGCTGAGGCCCTGCGTGCCGCCCCGATGATCGCCACGCCAGCGGCACTTCCTCCCATCGAAATGGACCCCGACATGCCTGGCCGGGAGTACATCCCGCTGCCGGGGGGCTGGGAGGTTCAGACAAAGGGCACGGGTTCGAGCTATCGACTGCTGGATCGCAAGACAGGCGAGCGCCGCCTGATCCTATGCCACGATCCGGGGTTCATCCACGACTTCGTCACCCGGATGGCGAGAGAGGTGCACGCGGCTTCTATCGACTCACCACCGGCGACGGGCGGGGAGGGCCAGACCGTTGATCCCTGAGGCCGCCGAGTATCTCTCCGCCCAGGACATCGCGACGATCACCGGGGTGCATGTCGCGACGGTCTGGGCGTGGGCGAAGCAGCCAGGGTTCCCGGTGGCGTATCGCTTCGGTTCTCGAGCCACCCGATGGAAACGTGCCGAGTTCCAAGCATGGGCAGAAGAAAAGAGGTCTTCCGGGTAGCATCGACGCTAATATCTCGACGCTCTTGGCCAGCTAATTCTGACGTGATTGCAAGCCTAGGGGCGCAGCCACACGCGTCACACCCCTGCCAATTGCGTCGCCATAAAATCGTGAGTTGATCGATACACAAGGCGCTCATAATGACTGAATAGATGATTCTTTATGACGCTGTTGCTTGCAGGCAACGGGCGTCCCGCTCGGCGCCGCACAATCACCCGACACCAATGCAACAAGACAAACAAGACGGAATGTCCGCAAAAGTATCGCGGGTAAATGCTACCGTGCGGAGAAAAATCAATCTCCGCAGGCCTGCCTCTCTGGCTTATCTGATCAACACGTGCGCGCGCCCGTGCTTCAGAAAATTCATATCCGCGGACATCATCGCCAATCAATAAATCTCGTGGGTTTGTTCGCAGTATTAAACCTTGGCCAGTGGCCGAAAAACAAACGTCGAGGCGCAACAACCATTCACCGACGCTCGACAGTCTATTGACATACCGACGGAACGCTCGCTGGACCAGCTTTTCATCAATTGGCTCAGGAGCGATTAAAAGTGCTATCGCCGCCGCAGCGCCAGGTGTAAAAAAGTCGTTCTCAAAGCTGTAGCCGTGCGTACGAAGTATGCGCTTATTCGAAGGAAACCCGCCAGTAAGCGGCACGTAATCAGAATCCCTGCAGACCAAAACGTTCGATACGCGTCCCTCCATGACGCCTTCGACGATTTCTCGCAGGTTCTCAACGCCATCCTTTTTTTCGTATCGCAGCCGTAGCTCAGGCCTATATCTGCTAAAGGCGCCCTTCCAGTAGGTTAAATCTGATTTTCCTTCGACGTAGACAACGTAGTCTACACCAAGAAAATGCTTGTAATTCGATATCCCAGCGTCGCTACGTCTGAAGCTCACTGAAATTTTTCCTCAATGTTGATGATATCTTTTTGATTGCTCCCCACTATATCGGGTGAATGAGTAGCAAAAATAATTTGAACATTGCCATTGAGATGTTCTATGCTTTTTACGAGCTCGGACTGCCATCCGACATGTAACGAAAGCTCTGGTTCGTCAGCTATGAAAACAAAAGGTTTCTTTTCATACAAGAGAACCTCTCCAAGCATGATAAACATCTGCTTTTCGCCAGACGAAAGAATATTTGTGGAAAAAATTTTCCCGGACTGGGTAACAATCTCTATTTCATTTCGATCAGTGATTCTAGCTGTTTTACGGGAGAATAGCCTGTTGATAATTTCAACAAATGCATTTCTTTGTTCATATATTCGATTCTTTGATATCTGAAGTCGCTTCCAATCAGAAATAATACGCGCAAGCCGCTGATTGTCATACATGACTACAAGATCGTCCGCCGTAATTGAACCAGAGCTTATTTTCTCTGTTGCGGCTTTCAGTCGCTCGAAATGATTGGATATGTACCGGCGGGTCTTGGTCCTATCCATTTTTAATTCATGGAAGACGGCCTCAATCTCCGACTGAGCCGTTGGCGCGTTGGCTGTAATACCTGCGACGCCATGGCGTCTCTCGATCGAACTAACTAGAGAAAGAAATATCTTTTCTTGAAAGAGATCGGTTTCCCGTTGCGCCTGCGTCTGTAGTGACGAAAAGTAGGTCGCAAAATCACGAGTAACCTGCGCCAGTTTTGCATCTATGGACGGCTGAATACGCTCTTCAGGGAGATCGCGATTAGCGCTTGAGTGGGCTCGCCAAATTGGCAGCCATGACAGCTTCACAAGCTCAGCAAGCTGTTGCTGCAACCCGACGTGTTGCGCATCATTTCGTGGTGGCCATCGGCGGCGACGGGCCATTTTTATGTCTGCGAAATCATCAAACTCATATGTCGTAGGCTTTTCAGACGCAGAAGCCTTGAGATGATAGGTCACCTGCGTCAAATATTCGTTCAATGAACTTTTAATTAGTCTTATAGATGGCTTTTTATTCTGACCAACCGTCTTTAGAACAATGTTAATCTCGGTGAAATCGAGTTTTGCTAGTGTATCAAAATCCATACGTAAAGCTGCACTAAGCAAGTCAATAAAAGTCGTCTTTCCGGAGCCGTTCACACCTATGATGAAATTCCGGGAACTGCGGAATGTCATGCTTACGGTTTTATCGCCCCAGAATCCACTTATCGAGACCCGCTCAATTACGTTGACCATTTTTGGCTCTCTCGACCTATCGTACGGCGCTTTTAAGCGGACTCGGAAAGGCCCCAATACCAGCATGAAATCATCCCACGTGACAACGCCCCATGGCCTGGCCAGGAAGCTCAATCCCGAGAGCTGCGGGAAATTCCAATACCCCTTCCGTCATCTCCTGACGGGGATCGGCGTAGTTGCAGAAAATTAATATTCGGGGGACGGGTTGGGGGATGTACTAGGATCCAAAAGTGGTTTTCGTTGCAGCAGAAAGTAGTTGGCGGGTTTATTCGAATGTCTCCGTCTCCGCCATTCCTATTTGTCCCTTTAAAATAAATGACTTAGCGGCCCCCATACGTCGTTTCGGCTGCAGTTGTGGGAGAGTTTTCCACGCGATTCCGGTAACGCGGCACAGTCTTCTGGTAGTTCGTTCTCGTAGAATCAAAGACGATCTACAGGCGGTCACTGTGAACGCCGCACAGACGAGGCCGGATCAGGGCGACTTCTCCCCGCCCGGCCTCGTGGAATCTGTGGCTTCGGCAGGGCCTGTGATGGAAACGGTCGCCGTCAGGCCGGCCGCGAGGATGATGTCGGGCGGGACATGGTCCAGAACGACGCGGACGGGCACGCGCTGGGCGAGCCGAACCCAGGTGAAGACGGGGTTGACCGTGGCAAGGCCCGAACCGTCGGGCTGCGCATTGGGAACGGCTATGCCGCGCCCGATGCCCGTGACCCGGCCGGTAAGCTCTTGGGGATAGGCCATGAGCGCGACCCGCGCCGTGTCGCCGAGATGAATCCCGTTGAGCACCGATTCCTCGAAATAGGCGTCGACCCAGAAACTGTCGCTGTCCACCACGGACAGGACACGCTGGCCGCTGGTGGCGAAGTCTCCGGGCTGGGCGAGAAGATTGGTGACGTAGCCATTCACCGGCGAGACGATCCGTGTGCGGCTAAGGTTCAGCTTGGCCTGGTCGCGATTGGCGAGCGCCTGCTGATACGCGCCCTCTGCCATGTTCGCCACGGCTGTGAAGCTCTCCTGTTCTTCCTTGGAAACTGCCAGCGAATCCAGTTGGGCACGCCGCTGCGCCTGCGCCTGCTTGTTGTCGAGATCGGCCTTGGCGCGTGCCACGGCGGCCTCTGCGCTGGCGAGCGCGATCTGGTAGTCGTCCGGCTCGATGACGATGAGCGGATCGCCCTTGTGAACGAACTGATCGCCCTTGACGGGGAGTTCGACGATGCGGCCCGAGACCTGCGGCGTCACCGTCACCACATAGGCGCGCACCGTGCCGTCGCGCGTCCAGGCGGTCTGCATATAGGTCTGCCACGTCCACCAGCCGAGCATCCCGGCTGCCCCCAGGGCGCACAGGGTCAGCGCAACAGGCAGCAAGGAACGCAATGTCGAGGGCGTCTTGTCGGCCGGATGGATGATGGTCATTGCCGTGGACCCATGTAAAGGACGATCAGGGAAAGAATGATGATGTAGATGCAGAGACTAAACAGGCCGGGGTGCCAGACTTTGCGTGACAGGCTGAAGTGGTTGGCAATCCGGTTCAAGGGAAAGGTCGCCAACCACGCCGCCAGCATCATCATGGCGAAAGGCGCGACGTAGACCCCGAAAATGTCGATTTCAGAATACATGTCTTTTCTCCTTTTCAGCCGAACGCCGACAGGAAGAGCGCGCGCGCGTCGGGCGGCGTGGTGAGCAGTTCGCCATGGAGGTCGATGATGTCGAGGATCACCGCCGCCGCCGCACGTGCCTGCCCCGGCCGGGACATGGATGCATCGTCCATCGTATCCGCTGTGAGACTGCCCCCGTGGCTGAGGCTTTCCAGAAGCTCCCGGGCCATGGCGAGCTGTCCCGCAGCGAGGGCGTCCAAGGCGCGCTGCAGGTCGCCGGCCACGGGTTCGCGGCACATCAGCGTTCTCAGATGAATGACGGCCTGCCCCAGCGAGAGCAGCGCCATCAGGCTGCCGGCGTCCTCGGGCGTCGCTTGCGGCGGCAGGGCCTCGGCGCGCCGCGTCAACAGCGCGGTCCAGTGGGCGTGGTCCGTTCGCCCGGCGCCGCGTGCCAGCCGACGGAAATCCCGAAGCGACAGAGCCAGCAGGCGGCGGGCGCGCAGCTGCGGTGGGATCGTCGGCATGACGACGAAGAAGAGCATGCCGACGACCGTTCCGGTCACGATCGACAAGGCGAGGTTGAAGTAGGCGACCGCGTCATAGCTGGCCGGGTTGCCCACCCCCAGCAGGGGAAGAGAGGCGACGGACATGCCGAGGAAGGTGACACTGTGCCATGTGCCGGCCTGCAGGATGCCGAGAGTGATGAAGAGCAGGCCAAGCACGGCGACAAGCGCCGGAAAGGTCGAAAGGGCGGGCAGGACGCCGAAATAGAGCACGGCGCCCAGCACCACCATCGACGCCGCGCCAATCGCATAGTCCTTCGCCAGAACGCGCGCCTGATCGCCGAAGGAGCCGAAGATGAGCGTGCCGGCGGCCGCGAACACGATGGCGAAGGCGCCATTCGGCCAGGCGGAGACCACCCAGAACGCCGACATCGCAAGCACCGCCACAAAAACCCGGGCGCCGTTCAGAAGCGCCGGCAGCAGATCGGCGGTGACGAGCGGCTGCGTTGGCGCCGCGACGCGCGGGCTGTTTCGCTCGCACAGCAGGACGATGGCGTCGATCAGGCCGCTCAACCCTGCCACGACGTCGCGCGCGGCTTCGATGGCGATGCGGTTGCCATCATCGGTGACTGGGAGTGCCCGCAGCTGGGCCGCGACTTCTCCGGCGGTATGCGCCAGCTGCCGGGGAGCACGGTTGAGCTGCGCAAGGTCGATGCTTTCAAGAAGCGGAACCAGCCGCTCGCGGATCAGGGGCCGGCCATCGCCATGGAGGGCGAGATGGGTGCCGGCATTGCGCCAGCCGACCAGTGCGCCGACCAGCGCCTCAATCATGACCCGGAAATTACCCGTTCGGGAACGCAGATAGGAGGATTCGCCGATGGCGGCATCAATCTGCAGATGCAGCGAGCCAAGGCCACGGGTCACGCTGCGTCGCGCGGACACCAGATCGGGCGTGTCGCCGCCTTGCGACAGCGTCGCGACGAACCCGGACGCAAGCTGCTCGGCGGTCTGCCGAAGCGTGTGGGCGAGTTGCCGCCGCGCGGCGCCGAAATCAGTGAGCACCATCACGAAGCCGGCCGAGGCGATGCCGATGCAGATCTCACTCACCCGAATGACGGCGAGAAAAAAGGCCCCGCTCGGGTCCGCCAACGTATCGGCGAAGATGATTACGGCCGTGATTCCGGACAAGGCAGCAGCATAGGACGCCAGGTTGCGCAGCAAGACGGCCGCGAAACCGCACAGGCCGCACCACAGCGCCAGGCAGAGAAGCAGCGAGTTGCGGTGCTGCGGGAACATGGCGAGCAGAGCCACCATCACCAGCCCGCCAATGACGGTTCCGATCGCGCGGTAGCGCCCCTTCTGCAGCGAGGCGCCGAGATTGGGCTGGCAGACGATGGCGGCGGTCGTCGCCGCCCAGAATGAATTCTGCAGTTCGAGATAATAGGTGATGTAAAGCGCGAGGCAGACGGACGTTGCGAGGCGTAGCCCGAACACAATTCGCGGCCGTAGAAGCTGGAGCTGCGCCAGCGCCGCCTCGAAAACGGCGAGCGGACTACCGGACTGTCGATTGGGCAAGTCGTGTAGTTCGCTCATCGTTTTTGCCGGGCTCTAGTTGGTGACGCCGTGGCGCGGCTGGGCTGCGGCGCGACCTTCCCAGCCGAGCGCAACAAGCCCGAGGCTGGCGCGCGGCGCGTGGTCCGCGAGGGGGCGGTGGCGCGACGTCAGGGCGGTGGCCGTGCGCGTCCCCTTGAGACGCCACTGGCGCGGCGTGTCGCCGGCAAGGCGCTTGAACACGGTGGTGAAATGCGCCTGCGTCTGGAAGCCGACCGCCATGGCAATGTCGATGATGCGCTGGTTGGTCCCGGCGAGCAGTTCCTGCGCGATCTCGATGCGGCAGCGCAGGAGGAAATCGTGCGGACGCTGCCCGGTGGCGATCCTGAACTGCGCCGCGAAATGCATCCGGCTCAGACCGGCCGCGCCAGCCATGTCCGCGAGGCTGACGCGCTCCGCGATATTCATGTTCACATACTCGATGACGCGCTTGAGGCGCCATTTCGGCAGCGCCGACTTGACCCGCGGGTTGCGGCCTGTGCCACTGATCTGGCCGTCTTCTTGCTGGAGACGGTCGGTGGCCTCGAAATACACGCCGTTTACAGTTGTGGTGGCTGCTGGGGAATGCATCTGAAATCCTCTCAAGATCATCAGCTAATGCGATGACCTGAGAGTAGGCGTATTCCGACAGCGCAATATTGTACGTGCGTTTCGTCGGATATGCTCTTGGATACCAGCCCTCATACCTTGGTATATTCAGATGCCCCTGCCACTCATCTCGACGGCGGTTCGGTAGCATCCCGCCGGCTCTCCTGTGCGTGGCGAGCGGAACGGCCTGCTTTCGCCCGCCGGGAAAGCAGGCTGTTGCTCCGTTTCTCGCTTCTGTTCTAGACCGTGCGAACGAGAAAGCTTTACTGGGCGTGTTGAACCGTCATGCGCGATCTGACGATGCGTCATGACGAGCTGAACAGACGGCGGCAGCAAGGGGTCGGCACGTGGAAATCAAGGGCGCGCGGGGTGAGGGTAGCGGAGGTTCCCCGTATTTTTTCCCGGTCGTCGCGTTCATCATGGCCGCCCCGATCTTTGCCGTCGACACGCTCACGCCGCTCGACACGGCCATTGCTGTCCTTTACGTCGCCGTCATCATGCCATCCGCCCACTTTCTCGGGCGACGTGGCGTGCTGGCGGTTTCCGGGGGCTGCATAGCCCTCACCACCATCAGCTTCCTGATCGTGCACCGGCATGACTGGGACAGCTCCGCACTGGTCAGATTGGGCGTGAGCCTCTCCGCCATCTCGATCACGAGCATCCTGACCCTGCGAAACCAGCAGGTGACGTCAGCCCTGCGTGATCAGGCCAATTTGCTGAACCTCACCCATGACGCCATCTTCGTGCGCGATATGGCCGACCGCATCATCTACTGGAACCAGGGTGCCGAACAGCTCTATGGCTGGAGCCCGGCGGAAGCCGTCGGCCAGACGGCCGCCGGCCTGCTGCGCACTAGATTTCCCGATACGCCTGCCAGCATCCAGGCCGCCCTGCTGGCGGATCGCCAGTGGTCCGGCGAGCTCGTACACTTCAAGCGCGACGGCACGCAGGTCATCGCGCTCAGCCGCTGGTCGGTGCAAATGGACAAGGCGGGCCGCCCCGTCGCGGTGATGGAGACCAATAACGACATCACCGAACGCAAACACTCGGAGGCGATGTTGCAGAAAGCCCAGGCCGAGCTCGCTCACGCAATGCGTGTCGCGACCATGGGCGAACTCACCGCCTCCATCGCCCATGAGGTCAACCAGCCGCTTGCGGCTGTCATCACCAATGGCGAGGCTGGCCTGCGCTGGCTCGGGCGCGAGGTGCCGGACCTTGGCGAAGCCCGCGCCTCGGTGGAACGCATGATCAGCAGTGGCAAGCGCGCCAACAACGTGATCGCCCGCCTGCGCGCGTTGGCCCGCCGTGACGACCCGGATCACATGCCGGTCAATCTCAACGAAATCGTCGAGGACGCCCTGATGCTGGTGCAGCGGGAGGCGGATTCCCACAGCGTCAGCGTCGGGCTCGACCTCAAAGCTTCGCTGCCCGATATTTCCGGCGATCGCGTGCAGTTACAGCAGGTCGTCATCAACCTGCTGATGAACGCCATCCAGGCCATGGCGGGCGTCTCCGGGTGGGCCCGCGAACTCTCGATTGCCACGCGCGAGGCCCGCGAGCCCAGCGGCACGGATATCGTGACGGTCGAGGTGCGTGACACGGGCATTGGCATCGACGAGCAGAGTGCAAACCAGCTCTTCACGGCGTTCTACAGTACGAAGAAGGAGGGCCTCGGCATGGGACTGTCGATCTGCCGTTCCATCATCGAAGCCCATGGCGGCCGCATTTCGTTCGAGACCAATGCCGATCATGGGGTGAGTTTCACCGTCGGACTGCCCGCATTGAAGGATCCGGTGCCTTGATCTCCACTTCTTCGTCCAGTCGCACGCCCGTCGCGGCGTCCTCGCCCACGGTGATCGTGGTCGATGATGACGAGGCGCTGCGCGAAGCGCTCAGCAGCCTGTTCCGCTCCGTCGGGCTGCGCGTCGAGCTCTACGGCTCGGCGACGGAACTGCTGGCCGCTAAGCCCCCTGCCGCACCGCGGTGCCTGGTGCTGGATATCCGCCTGCCGGGCGTCAGCGGGCTCGACTTCCAGTCGCAAATCGCGACATCGCCCATGAACATGCCAATCATCTTCATGACGGGCCATGGCGATATCCCGATGACGGTACGGGCGATGAAGGCCGGCGCGGTCGACTTCCTTACAAAACCGTTCCGCGATCAGGACATGCTGGACGCTGTGGCGACGGCGCTGGAGAACGACCGCAAGCAGAGCGAGGCGGACAAAGCCTCGACTGAGATCCGCGCGCTGTACCAGTCGTTGACCGCTCGCGAGAAGGAAGTCATGTCGCTCGTGACCTCCGGGCTGATGAACAAGCAGGTTGCCGCACAGATCAACCTCTCCGAAATCACCGTGAAGATTCATCGTGGCCATGTGATGCGTAAAATGAACGCCAAATCCTTGGCGGATCTGGTGCGCATGGCGGAAACGCTCGGCCTTGGCATCCCAAAAGCGTAGATTGCAAACCTGAGTATAATTTAAATCTCAGACCTCTCGCCCCATTCTCGTTGGGACGCGCCAAGGCGTGCCGCTTTGACGGCGAAAGGAATACCTCGTGTCCGAAGTCCCGATGATCGCCATCGTCGATGATGATGAGTCGGTCCGTATCGCGACCGAAAGCCTTATTCGGTCTTTCGGCTTCAAGACGAACGTGTTCTCTTCGGCAGAAGCGTTTCTCGCTTCGTCGACCATGCGAGAGACCCATTGCCTGATCAGCGATGTCCAGATGCCGACCATGAGCGGCCTCGAGCTGTTCGATGTTCTGCGCTCGCGCGGCGCAGAGTTGCCGGTCATCTTCATCACCAGCTTTCCCGAGGAGCGGGTGCGGCGGCGCGCGCAGGCAGCGGGGGCCCTCGGTTTCCTTTCCAAGCCTTTCGACGCCGACACCATGATGAGCTTCGTGTTCCAGGCGCTGAAAGGCCGGCCTCTCCCGGGCTAGGCGCCTATGCGCGCCTCGCCATCCGTTGCGCGCCCCGTGCCCGCACGTTCTTCAGCCGGCCCGCTCCACTTCTCATGGTCATCGCCGCGATCGTGCGACAGGGCCGCCCCCAGCGCCTCGATGAAGGTCTGGCATGATGTCAGTTCATCGAGGCGGATGAACTCGTTCGGCTTATGCGCACGCGCGATGTCGCCGGGGCCGCATATGATCGAGGGAATGCCCGCATTCTGGTAGAGCCCGGCTTCCGTCCCGTAGCTGACGGCTGCCAATGACGGCTCTCCCGTGAGCTTTTCCACCAGCTTGGCGAGCGGCGCATCGACGGGAAGGCAGAGCGCGGGATAATCGCTCAGCTTCTCCCACGTTGCAGTGACGCCACGCGCGGCGAGCGACCGGACAACAGCGTAGACGGGTTCGAGGAGCGCGCTTGGCGCTATGCCCGGAATGGCGCGCGCCTCAAGATCGGCCACGCACAAGTCGGGAACGATGTTGAGTGCCTGCCCGCCGGCTATCGTGCCGATCTGCATGGATGAGTAGGGAGGCTCGAAGGTTGGATCATGCGGCCCCTCGGCCAGCGCATTTGCCGTGTCCACGGCCTTTGCCAGCACCTCGGCCATGAGGTGGATCGCGTTGATCCCCTGGTCGGGACGCGAGGAATGACCCGCACGACCCTCGACGCGGATGCGTGCCGCCGCCTTCCCCTTATGGGCGCGCACGCCCCTCATGCCGCTGGGCTCGCCGATGATGGCGCCTAGCGGTGGCGCACACAGCTCCGACAACCGCGAAATAAGGTGAGGTGCGCCGCGGCACCCCGCCTCTTCGTCGTAGGAGAACGCGATGTGGAGGGGACGACCGAGCCGGCCGGCCTTGAGGGCCGGGACACTCGCGAGCACGGCCGCGAGAAAACCCTTCATGTCGCTCGTGCCACGCCCGTACAGCGCATAGCCTTCCGCCCGCAGCGTGAAGGGATCGGAGCGCCATTCCGCCTCCTGCGCGGGGACGACGTCCATGTGGCCCGAAAGGATATAGCCGGGCCGGTCTTCCGGCCCCAGCGTGGCGAAGAGATTGGCGCGGTCCCCTTCCGGCCCGGGCAGGACGTGGACCCTGACCGAATGGCTCTCCAGATAGGCGGCGATCCAGTCGACGATGGCGCCGTTCGGTGTGCCGACGACCGAGGGAAAGCTCACCAGGCGTTCGAGTATCTGCACGACGTTCATGGAGCGGTATCCCGGAAGCGACGAGGACCCATCGGGCAGCCATGGCGCGAGGCTGCGGCACGCATTCCGGCCGCTGCCGTCCCTGCCTGTCACGGCCTATTTGGCGCCGAAATAATTGGCGCGGACAGCGGCGCCGACGAGGTTCACGATCAGGCGGCCGGCGGTGATGCAGGTGATGTCGTTGACGTCGGTGGCGGGCGTGATTTCCACCACGTCCATGCCGACCACGCGTCCCTTGTTCACGAGGCCGTGGATGAGGCTTCTAGCCTGCATGAAGGTCATGCCACCCGCGCAGGGGGCGGCGACCCCCGGCGCGATGCCCGGCTCGAAAGCGTCGAGATCGACCGTGATGTAATAGCGCCCCCCGGCAGGGATCATGTCGAGCGCGCGCTGGATGCCGCGCTCGTGGAGCTCGTAGGACGAGATGAGGTGCGCGCCATAGGCCTTGGCGGCATCGAACTCCTCCTGCCGGCCGCTGCCGCTCGCGTGAAGGCCGATCTGAAATATCTCGCCGATATGATCCATTTCCGATGCACGGCGGATCGGGCTGGAGAGCCCCTGCGTGACGCCGTTAATTTCCTCGCGCCAGTCGAGATGCTGGTCGATCTGGATCAGTGTGATCGGTCCCTGATCGTCGAGAGCCCTGAGCACCGGGATAGGGATCGAATGATCGCCGCCCAAAATGATCGGCATCGCACCGGAAGCCAGGATCTTGCGCACGGCCTCTTCGGCCCGCTTGAGATGGTCCTTCAGCTCGCGCGGGTCCGCATACACGTCCCCGCAATCGACGGCGCGGATCGGCCGGTTGTCGTAGAGCGGGCCGCCAATGTCGAAATCATAGCGCTCGATGGCACGGAGAATCCGGCCCGTCGCCCGGCGCATCGCCAGCGCGCCACGGCTCTGGTCGCTCGCAATCTCGCCGAACGTGTAGGAATCGCCATAGGGGATGCCGAGATAGGCGATATCCGCGTTCAGTGCGTCGAGATCGTTGCAGGGCTCGGAGTAAAGGAAGGTCCGATGCTCGGCCTTGGCGGGGATGGTAAGGGGCATGCACGTTTTCCTTGTCATCGACGTCAATGTGGCCACAGGCGACGGTCGGGCTCGGGCGGGCAGGGCGGTTCGGGTGCCGTCAGTGTCCGAGGATCTGGCTGAGGAACAGGCGGGTGCGCTCGTGCTGCGGGTTGGAGAAGAACGGTTCCGGCTCGTTCATCTCGATGATCTGCCCGGCATCCATGAAGATCACCCGGTTGGCCACCTGACGGGCAAAGCCCATCTCGTGCGTCACGCACAGCATGGTCATGCCCTCTTCCGCCAGGCTCACCATCGTCTCCAGCACTTCCTTGACCATTTCCGGGTCGAGCGCCGAGGTCGGCTCATCGAACAGCAAGATTTTCGGCTTCATGCACAGCGCGCGGGCGATGGCGACGCGCTGCTGCTGGCCGCCGGAGAGCTGGCCGGGATATTTGTGCGCCTGTTCGGGGATCTTCACCTTGGTGAGGAAGTGCATGGCCAGCTCGTCCGCCTCCTTCTTGGGCATCTTGCGGACCCAGATCGGCGCCAGCGTGAGGTTCTCCAGAATGGTGAGGTGGGGAAACAGGTTGAAGTGCTGGAAGCACATGCCGACCTCGCGACGGATCTCGTCGATCCGCTTGAGGTCGTTGGTCAACTCAATCCCGTCCACGATGATCGTGCCCTGCTGGTGCTCCTCCAGCCGGTTGATGCAGCGGATCATCGTCGACTTGCCCGAGCCCGAAGGCCCGCAAATCACGATCCGCTCGCCGCGATGCACCTTCAGATTGATGTCCTTGAGAACGTGGAATTCTCCGTACCACTTGTTGACGCCAACGAGTTCGATGGCATGGCCGGATGGCGCGGACGAGGGAGAGGCCTGCGCAAGCGCGGCTGACGAGGCGAGGTTCGACATGGGGAAGCGTGAGCCTTTGCGGTTCGATCGGGCTTCTATCGGCGGGCGCACTGTGGCGCCTCGCGCGGTCAGATCCGGATCCGTTTTTCCAGATGCCTGCCGCACAGCGAGATCGAGAAGCAGATCACGAAGTAGATGAGCGCCACGGCGCCATAGGCCAGGAACGGCTCGAAGGTTGCGTTGGCGATGATCTGGCTCGCGCGGGTCAACTCGACAAAGCCGACGATGGAGGCGAGCGAGGTGTTCTTGACGATCTGCACCATCAGCCCGACCGTCGGCGGAACCGACAGGCGCAGGGCCTGCGGCAGGACGATCAGAAGCATCTGCTGCCAGTGCTTGAGGCCGAGGCTCGAGGAGGCTTCCCACTGCCCCTTCGGCACCGCCAGGACGCAGCCGTACCAGGTCTCCGTGAGATAGGCGCTGCTATAGACCGAGAGGCAGAGACTGGCGGCGAACAGAGGCGTCGTCTGCACGCCCATCAGCGCCAGCCCGAAATAGACAAGGAAGAGCTGCATGAGCAACGGCGTTCCCTGAAACACCTGCACATACAGACGAACCGGCCTGCCGGCGACGCGCGGAAAGGCGAACCGCAGGCTCAGCAGGATCAGGCTGACGGCCGCGCCTCCGGCGAACGCGATCAGCGAGAGATAGATCGTCCACGGCACGGCGGCGAGCAGGTTGCGAAAGACGTCCCAGGTCGTGAAGTCGTTCATCGCTGAGCCCCCGTGGCAAATTCGCCGTAGACAAAGCGGCGTCCGACCCAGGTCAGCATTTCCCGGAACAGGACGGCGAGGCCGAGATAAATGAGGGTGACGACGATATAGGCCTCAAAATTCCTGAACGTCCGGCTCGCGATCATGTTGGCTTCATAGGAAAGCTCGGCGACCGAGATCTGGCTGCACAGCGCCGAGGCCAGCAGGATGATCACCAGCTGGCTCGTCATGGCTGGCCACACGCGCTGGAACGCCGGAGGAATGATGACGAGGAAGAACGCCTGGGCCGGCTTCAGCCCGAGGCTGCTGGCCGCCTCGAACTGGCCTGCGGGCGTCGCCTCGATGCCAGCGCGGATGATTTCGCAGGCATAGGCGGTGAGGTTGATCGTCAGGGCGACGAGCGCCGCGGTGACCGGGTCCAGCCTCAGGCCGAGGGCTGGCAATCCGAAGAAGATGAAGAAGATCTGGCCGAGGAACGGCGTATTGCGGAAGAACTCGACATAGCCGCGAATGAACCAGCGAACCGCTTTCGGTCCCTTCAGGCTCCCCCACGCACACAAGGTGCCGAGAACGACGCCCAGGAACGAAGAGACCAGCGTGAGCATCACGGTCATGACCAGACCGTTCAGCAGGCTCGGCCAAGCATGGAAGACATCGATGAACGATGAAAGGTTCATTCGCAGGGCATCCGCGTGAGTGAGCCTGTAAGGGCCGCATTCAGGAGATCATGGACCGGGCCTTCGGTATCCAGATCGTCAAGGGCCTGCAGCAGAAGCTGCGCCGCCGGCCTTCCGAGCGCGGGTTCCGCGCAGAGCAGGAATTTCGCGCGCAGATGCGCCGCAGGCACGGGATTGACCGCGGTTCCGAGGGCGTGGGTCTGATAGCCGGAATAGGTGCGCCCATCCCTCAGGGAGATTACTACGGACGCTCCTTCCGGCGCCGCCGCGCGACGTTCCGCGTCCCACATCGGGCCGCTCACCATGCGCACACGCGGCATCATGGCGCGCATGGCGGCACTGGTGAGCACGTCGTCGTTCAACTGCTCCAGGCCGGGCGCTCCGAAGCACAGGGTCGCGGCGATCGCGAACTCCATGCTGAACTGCGCCTCGCGTGTGGTGGCAGGCGCGGCATATTTCAGATTGGCCACGACGACAGGCGGGACATCGCACAGGACGCTCTCGACCTCGTCTGGCGAAACGCCCTCGCGCGACATGATGTCGATCATCACGTCGACGGCCGCGTGCGAGGACAGGCAAATCGGAAATTTCTTGATGTCGATGCCCGGCGTCTCCAGACGCCATGAGTGGCCGAGTTCGGCGCAAGCTGCGCCATCGAACGCGCCATCGGTATGAAGCGCGGCGAACCCGTTGGGGTGAGTGAAGGGCTCGTCCGGCCCGCTGGCGCCGCTGGCGGCCAGATAGGCGCATTTGACGCCAAATTCGCTTGCCTGCCCCGCAAGAAGCGCCTTGGCGTCGGTGGCGAAGCAGCTTTTGCTGCCGCCCGCGCCCGCGACCGCCAGCCCGATGCAGGCGCGCATCTGCCGCGCATCGAGCCGCAGGAGGTGGCCGGCCGCGACGCCCGCGCCGATCGGCCCGAGCAGCCCGGTGGTCCACCAGCCCTTGTCATAGAGGCCCTGGCCGGCCGCAGCGCCGACCGCGTATTCACACTCCGCGCCGACGGTGATCGCCGTGATGAGTTCGGCGCCTGTCGCCCCGATCTCCTGCGCGATGGCGAAGGCAGCGGGGATGATGACCGCCGAGCCATGGACGAAGCCAGCATAGCAATTATCGTCGAAATCGAGCGCATGGGCGGCGGTCGCGTTGCTGAAGGCGGCGCCGGCGGCCGACACGTGGGATTCCGCTCCCCAGATTTCCGACCGGCCCGCCGGGGCGTTCCGCTCCGCGAACTGGCGCGCGATGCCCGCCACCGGCGTGCGGGTGCCGGCGAGGGCGACGCCGACAGTATCGATCACGCACGCCTTCACGATTTGGCGGATGCGATCGGGAATGTCGGCTGCGCGCGCGGCCGAGGCCCACTCCGCCAGAAGGAGAGAAGGATTCCGGGGAGTGGGACTCATCGCTAACCGCCTGCACCCTATGCCGTTCGTAACGGTTCGTTACTCGGGAAGCTCGCCGGCGGGGGCGCCGAGCCACGTCACGGACAGCCGGTCGATCTCGCCATTGGCCTTGGCCTCGCGGATGATCTCGTTGACCTTGTCCAGCAGTCGCGTCTCGCCCTTAACGACGCCGACATAGCAGGGGGAATTCGCCAGCACGATCTTCAGCTCCAGATCGAGATCGGGGTTGCGACGCTTGATGGCGGCGGCGACGGGCGTGCCCGAAGCGAACATCTCCACTTGGCCGGACATGAACGCCGCGATGGTGCTGTTGTTGTCCTCGAAGCGCTTGACCTCCGCCTTCGGCGCGAGGTCTTCGAGTTCCTTGTCCTGCATGGAACCGCGCGTCACCGAAATGGTCTTGCCGGAGAGGTCGGCATATTCTTTGACCGGCGGCTCCTTCTTGCCGAAGACGGCGTCGAAGAACGGCGAGTAGGCGATGCTGAAGTCGATCACCTTCGCCCGCTCTTCGGTCTTCCCGAGCGAGGAGATGGTGAGGTCGGTCTTGCCGGACTGGAGATAGGCGACGCGGTTCGGTGCCGTCACCGGCACGAGCTCGACCTTCACGCCGAGCTTCTCGCCGATCAGGTTGGCGACGTCGATGTCCATGCCGCGCGGCTGCATGTCGGTGCCGACCGAGCCGAACGGGGGATAGTCGGTCGGGACGGCGACACGGAGCGTCTTGCGCGCGATGATGTCGTCCAGCGCATCAGCGACGGCCGGAACAGTGCCAAGCGTCGCCATGAGACCAATGGCGGCTGCGAACAGAATACGTGCGGTCATTGCCTACACCCTTATTGCTGGAAGGTTGATGTTGTCGGATGGTTCCGCAGGTGCGTCCGCGGAACCATCGTGGCAGGCCGGATCAGAGCATGTGGGGCTCTCAGTCCGGAATAACGGCCGTTGCGTCCACTTCGACCAGGTATTCAGTGCGGGCGAAGGCCGTGACGACGATGCCGGTCGAAACCGGGAACACACCCTTCAGCCAGCGGCCGACCACGCGATACACGTCCTCACGGTAGCGGGGATCGGAGATGTAGATCGTCAGCTTGCAGATATGATCGAGCTGGCTGCCGCATTCCTTCAGCAGCATGTCGATATTCTTCATCGCCTGCTCGGTCTGGCCTGTGACGTCGCCGATGCAGACGCATTCGGATGTATCGAGATCCTGCCCGATCTGGCCGCGCAGGTAGACGGTCGTTCCGCGAGCAATGACAGCCTGGCAGAGGTCGTTGTCGATGCTCTGTTCAGGATAGGTCACTTTTGTATTGAACTTGCGGATTCGAGTGTGGGCCATCGTCACATTCCTGATTGTGCTTGTGCGCGAGCTTCATGAACAGCCGGTAAGCCGAAGATCCAAAGGAACTCCGCGCGGGTATTCTTGTGAACCCCGCGACCTTACGAAGGTCGTCACGTAACGAAAAGCGATTTTTTTGCGACCTATGTTTTGTTTTTTGATATGTATCGCGCATGATGAAGCTTGATTTTGATGAGCGGGATCTTCGGTCGCTGCGGGTTTTTTGCGCGGTTGCGGAGGCGGGCGGGTTTGCGGCGGCCGAGAGAAAGCTTGCCATGTCAAAGCCCTCGATCAGTCGCCATGTCCGCGAGGTGGAAGCGCGCCTCGGTGTGCGGCTGTGCGAGAGAGGGCGCAGCGGCTTTCGTCTGACGCCGGAAGGGGATGTCGCGCTTGATCTGGCCTCGGCCGCCTTCCAGGCCCTCGGACGCATCCGCCCCGAGATCGACGCCGTTCACGGCATCTTGTCGGGAAGGCTGGCGATCGGGATCGGCGAGCACACGCTGACACATCCCGACTGCAAGCTGCCCGAAGCCCTCACCGAGATGAGACGCCTGGCTCCAGGAGTGGAGCCGCAGATTCTGGTGATGACGTTCAACGAACTGGCCCAGTCGCTAAATGAAGGCCGTGTCGACCTCGTCATACGCGGTAAGTACACGGACGATCGCGATTTTTTCCATGTCCCGATCTATCGCGAGATACACAGGGTTTACGTGGCGGATATGGTCGAGAAGTCCAAAATACCGAACCTGCCTCTCGTTTATCGCCAGCACCCTTATGTGGAGCAGGCCATCCGATCCGGACGGTACCACCGTGGCCCGAATGCCGCAGGCCTCGATTCCGTCGCCGCAATGGTGGCCACAGGCTTCTACCAGGGCATGCTTCCCACGCATTACGGCGATCTGATAAAGACAAGGTTCAATCTCACCATAGAAGAGAGCAGCCCTGTCTTTCAGCATGAGGGATGCGCGATCTTTTCAACCGCGCGCCCGATCAGTCAGCGAATAAAGGTATTCTTGAATATATTGAAGCGCGTCCATTCCTTTCGGTCCGAACGTTCATCGGGGTGACGCGCTTTTCGCCTCTCACACGGCCGCGTTATTAGTCCCGCCGCTGCGCATGCGTTCGATGTAGCCGGGCCAGAGTTCCGCGTTAATCAGGTGGCTCGGCGGGTTTCCCTGCAGCACGTCGATCGCGTCTCGGGCCGCCTCCATGCTCATGCGGCGCAGGCTCTCGCGGGTCCCTCCGGCAGTGTGGGGCGTGAGAAACAGACGCGGCGCCGCCAGAAGCGGGTGGTCGGGGGGTAGCGGCTCGCGATCGAAGACGTCGAGCGCCACGCCTGCGAGATGCCCGCTCTCCAGCGCCGCCACCAGTGCCGCGTCGTCGATCAGTTCACCGCGCGCCACATTGATTAGAAAGGCGCCCGGCTTCATCGCCGCGAGCCGTTGCGCATTCATCAGGCTGCGCGTTTCCGGGGCGAGGGCGAGGGTCAGGACCACGATATCGGCCTCGCGGAGCAACTGGTCGAGCGTCGCCGGCTCGATATCGTCGCCTGTAGTCGCCGGGGAACGGTTATAGCCGAGAACCCGCATGCCGAAGGCCTGCTTGAGGGCGCGGGCCACCCCCCGGCCGATGCGGCCGCAGCCGACGATGCCGACCGTGCGCCCGGCAAGCTCGAGGCTCGGGTGCCGGTCGCGGGCGGTCCATCCCTGCGCGCGGAATTCCTGGGCAAGGGCATGGAAGTCCTTGGCCAGCAGAAGCGCGCAACCCACCGCGTGCTCGACCACGGCCTGGGTGTTGGCATCGGGCAGGTTGCCCACGATGACACCGGCACGCGTCGCCGCCTTGACCGGGACGAAGTCGAGACCAACGCCATGGCGGATGCAGGCCTTCAGGCGTGGCGCGTGGTCGAAGATATCGTCGGGCAGCTTCACCCGCACAATGAGTGCGTCGACATCGCCGACCGCGCGCCGAAGCGTGTCCGGCTCGATGTCGGGAGCGACCAGATAGGTGCAGCGCTCGCGCAGGAACGCCTCGGCATCGGGATGGAGCGGGGAGGTGGCGAGTACGCGGAAGGTCGTCATCAAAAGCCTCGTTGCCGGGCGCTCAGTCGCTGCGGCGGCGGGTGGGGTCGAGCTGCGAGCGCAGCGATTCGCCGAGCCCGTTGAAGGCGAGGGCGGTGAACATGATCGCGAGGCCGGGCGCGTACATCTGCGCGGGGGCGATCTCCATATAGGCGTAGGCCCGCGCGAGCATCTGCCCCCAGCTCGGATGCGGCGGCTGGACCCCGAGGCCGAGAAAGCTGAGGCTCGCCTCGGCGAGAAGTGCCGTGGCCAGCAGCAGCGTCACCTGCACGATGATCGGCTGGATGGCATTGGGCAGGATGTGGCGTAGCACGAGCCGCGGCGTCGACATGCCGAAGGTGCGGGCCGCGTCGACATAGAGTTCGCCCTTGACGATCATGGTCTGCACCCGGATGAGCCGCGCAAGGCCGGGCGAGAACACGATGCCGACCGCGATCATGCTGTTGGTGAGGCCGATGCCGAGCGCCCCCGTGACCGCGATGGCGAGCACGATGCTGGGGCAGGACAGGATCGTGTCGATGACGCGGCTGACCGCCGTGTCGACCCAGCCGCCGAGATAGCCGGCCAGCACACCGAAGGGCAGGCCGATCGACGTGCCGATCAGCACCGCGAGGACGCTGGCATAGAGCGAGGCGGGGGCGCCATGAACCAGCCGGCTGAACACGTCGCGGCCGAGATCGTCTGTGCCGAGCAGGTGCGCGGCGCTCGGCGGGGCGAGAATGTCCATGCTCTGCTCGAGCGGGGAATAGGGCGCTACCCAATTGGCCAGCAGCGAGGCGCCGACGAGCAGGATCAGGAACACCAGAGAGGCGGCGGCGCGCGTGTCGGCGCGCATCCACGCCATGAAGCGGCTGCGCCGGCGGGGAGCGGGAACCGGGCGCACGGCGCCCTCGCTGAGAACGCTCATTGCTTGTTCATCCGCGGATCAAGGATGGAATAAAGGATGTCGATCAACAGGTTGCAGAGAATGACGATCATCACGAGGATGAATACCACTCCCTGAACCACGGGAAAATCCTTGTTGGTGGCCGAGGCGACGACGAGGGAGCCGGTTCCGGGAATAGCGAACACGGCCTCGATGGCGACGGTGGCGCCAAGCGTGCGGTTGAACACGAGGCCGATCACTGTCAGCAGGGTCAGCGAGACATTCTTGAGGCCGTGCTTCCACAGGATGAGGCTTTGCGAGAGGCCCTTGGCGTGGAGTGTCCGCACATATTGCGAGGACAGGACCTCGATCAGGGCGCTCCGCAATTGCCGGGTTATTTCCGCGATGCCGCTGGAGGCGAGGGCGATGGCCGGCAGCGTGGCGTGCCACAGTGCCCGACCTGGGTCCTCGGTGATCGACACGGCGCCGGTGGTGGGGAACCAGCCGAACTGCAGCGCGAACAGGCCGACCAGGATCATGCCCACCCAGAAGTTCGGCACGGTGATGCCGAGCGAGGCAATGCTGGTGACGAAGCGATCGACGCGGCCATCCACGTGGGTGGCTGCGAGGATGCCGAGCGGCAACGAAATGCCGACCGCCAGCAACAATGCGTAGAAGACGATGAGCAGCGTATTGGGAAGGCGCCGCAGCACTTCGTCGAGCACCGGCAGGCCGGTGATCAGCGAGGTGGAAAGGTCGCCCTGCACCGCGCCGCCAAGCCATTGCGCATATTGCTGCCAGAGCGGCAGGTCGAGCCCGAGCATCTCGCGGATCTGGGCGATGCGCTCGGCGGTGGCCGTTTCGCCCGCGATGACGGCCGCGGGGTCGCCCGGCACCAGTTGGAGCAGTCCGAAAACGGCGAAGGTGGCGAGAACGATCACCGGCACGACCTGAAGCAGGCGCCAGCCGACAACCTTCAACGTGCGCCGGCTCATAGCCCCGTCTCCACGGTTCTTCCGGGCTGACCCGCTTTCAGCGGGTGCAGTTCCGCTCCCGACATCATCGGCAGTTCTCCGGCGAAATGGCAGGCGCTCGCGTGTCCCGGCGTGGTCTCGCGCCACGGCGGCTCCGTCTGCGCGCAGATGGGCTGCACGAAGCGGCAGCGGGTGCGGAACCGGCAGCCGGAGGGCGGCGCGATCGGGCTGGGAAGTTCGCCCTGAAGCATCACCCGATTCTGGCCGCGCAGATGCGCGGGCAGCGCCACCGGCTCGGCGGAGAGCAGCGCCTCGGTATAAGGATGGCCGGGCGTGCCCACCACGTCCTCGGCGCGGCCGATCTCCACGATGCGGCCGAGATACATGACCGCGATCCGGTCGCTGACATGGGCAACCACGCCGAGATTATGGGTGATGAAGATATAGGTCAGGCCGAACTCGGCCTGGAGTTCGGCGAATAGGTTGAGAATGTCCGCCTGGATCGAGACATCGAGCGCCGACACGGCCTCGTCGCATACGATCAGTTCGGGCCGCAGGGTGAGTACGCGGGCGATGCACACGCGCTGCTTCTGGCCGCCGGACAGTTCGTGCGGGTAGCGCGAGGCGAAGTCCGGGCTGAGCCCCACCCGTTCCATCATCTCGATGGCGCGGTTGTGCCGCTCCGGAACGGTGAGTTCGCCGGCGACGTCCATCGGCTCGCGGATGGATTTGAGAATTGTCATGCGCGGGTCGAGCGCCGCGTTGGGGTCCTGGAAAATCACCTGGTATCCACGGCGATGGCGACGCAGCTCGCGCGAGGACAGGCCGTACGGGTCGATGCCGGCGTGCAGGATGCGGCCGGCCGAGGGCTTTTCAAGGCAGACGACGGCCCGGCCGAGCGTGGTCTTGCCCGAGCCTGACTCGCCGATGATGCCGAAGGTCTCGCGCGGCATGACGTCGAGGCTGACGCCGTCCACTGCCTTCAGCGTGCGCCCACGACTGACCGGAAAATGCACCCCGACATCGTCGATGGAGACGATTGGCGTTGTCGCACGAGCGTTCATGACAACACTCCCTTGAGTTCGAGCTCGTCGTTGCGGCAGCAGCGCACCTGGCCGACCGGCGGCACCGGATCGAGCGGCTGGGGTGCCTCGCAGGGCGGCAGCGCGAAGTCGCAGCGTGGGCGGAAGCGGCAGCCATCCGGCATTTCACCGCGCATCGGCACGCGACCGGGAATGGCCGGCAGCTTCGTCTTGCGCGCCGCCAGCGCCGGCAACGAACGCAGCAGGCCCGAGGTGTAGGGATGGCGCGGGCGCACCAGCATATCGTCGATGCGACCTTGCTCGATCACCTCGCCGGCGTACATCGTCACCAACCGCGAGCAGGTCTGGGCGACGAGGCCGAGATCATGGGTAATGAACAGCATGGCCATGCCGAGACGCGCGCACAGATCGCCGAGCACATCGACGATCTGCGCCTGCACGGTGACGTCGAGCGCGGTGGTCGGCTCATCGGCGATCAGCAGCCGGGGCTCGCACACAATGGCGATGGCGATCATGGCGCGCTGGCGCATGCCGCCGGACAATTGGTGCGGATAGGCATCGAAGCGCAGAGCCGGCTCGGGAATGCCCACCCGTGCCAGCGCCTCGATGCCACGCTCGCGGGCCTCCTTCGCCGAGACGCTGCGATGGGCGCGCAGGGTCTCGCTGATCTGCTGGCCGATGGTGAATACCGGATCGAGCGCGCTCATCGGCTCCTGGAAGATCATGCTGATCTTCGCGCCACGCCGCCGTTGGAGCTGGCGCGCCGGCATGCCGATGAGGTTCTCGCCCTCCAACTGCACGCTGCCGGTGATATGGCTGGTGGCGCTCGGCAGCAGGCCCATGAGGGCGAGGCCGGTAACGGTCTTGCCGCAGCCGCTTTCGCCGACAAGGCCCACGGTCTCGCCGGGAGCGATGGCGAAGGTAACGTCGCGCGTCACCTGAACCATTCCCGCACCACTGCGGAAGGCGATGCCGAGGTCGCGCACGTCGAGCAGCGGGGCGCTCGGAACAGGGGAGGTCATATCCGCCATGACGGGCCTCAGTTCGGCGGGCGGCGGCGCACGGCCGCCTCGTCGACATCGGTGCCCCAGCCCGGCCGGCTCGGAACGATCATCTCGCCATTCTCGATCACCGGCTGATGGGTGACGAACTCGCCCTTCCAGGGCACGTCGTCGATGTCGATCTCCATGATCCGCAGATTGGGCACCAGGGCGGCGAAATGCGCGCTGATGTGATCGGCGAGGTGCCCGTAGAAATTATGCGGTGCCACGTTCACCTCATAGGTGTCAGCCAGCGAGGCGATCTTCACCGCTTCCAGGAAGCCGTTCCACAGCACGTCGACGATGGCGACATCCATCGCATAGGCGTCGAGGAAGGGGCGGTAGCTGCGGCGCGTGTAGAGCGACTCGCCGCTGGCGATAGGAAAACCCGCCTCGCGCCGCAGCAAGGCGAGGCTCTGCGGATCATAGGTGTCGAGCTCCAGCCAGGCGAGCCGGAAGGGCTCCACGGTACGGATGAGTTCCAGATAACCCTCGGTGCGAAAATGGAAATTGGCGTCGAGCATGATGTCGGCATCCTCGCCCGCACCGGCGCGCAGCGCCTCCAGCTGCCGCGCGAGGCCGCGCATCACCTCGGGGCGCGGGTTGAGGGCCGGGAAGCCGGGCATGGTGCCGAAGCCCGGTCGGAAGTTGGAGAGGACGCCATCCTCCATCAGGGTGACATTGGTCTTCATGGCACGGAAGCCCCGGCGGCGCGCCTCCTCGCCAAGCTTCATCACATCATCATAGTCGCGCACCGCCGGCAGGTCGAAGCGCCCGCCATAGCGGACACGATAGGTGCCGAAATGCGACCAGTAGACGGGCAGCCGGTCGCGCACCGCGCCGCCGAAAAGCGCGTGCACGGGAACGCCGAGCGCCTTGCCGGTAATGTCGAGCAGCGCGTTGCCGATCGCCGCCATGGCATGCTGGTTGATGCCGGACCAGGCCGGCACCGTCTGGGTGTAAAGCACCGCCATCACCCATTCGGCGCGGGTGGGGTCGAGGCCGATGATGCGCTCGCCAAGCGCCCGAATGGTCGCCGTCAGCCCCTTGGTGCCGACATCCTCGCTGTATTCCGACCAGCCGACGAGACCCTCATCGGTGGTGATCTTCAGGAACGAGGTCGTGCGCCAGCCGGCATTGGCGTGGAGGTCTTCGATCTTGACGATTTTCATGTGCATGCCCGGTAGCGCTGGAGGGTCCGCCGTCGGCGAGAGTCCTGCCCGCGAGATGTCTGCCCGCGAGGTGGTCAGTCGGCGAGGTAGAGCGTGTTGAACTTCGGCTTGCCGAGAAGATTGGGGACGTAGCCCCGCACATTGGGCGCGTGGATTTCGATGGCGGGCACGAAAGCCAGCTCGCCCGACAGGGCAAATTCCAGCGCGGCCTTCTCCAGCTTGGCGAAAGCCACCTTGCGCTGGGCGGGGTCCTCGACGGACTGCGCCTCGATCTGGGCCTGTGCCATTTCCGGTGGGGGCGGCACCTTGCCGGCATTGTTGAAGCCGTTCGCGCCATAGACGAGGGCGAAGGCCTGGCTCGGGTCCGGGCGACCAGTCCACAGGGCGAGGAGCATGTCGCCTTCGCCGCGCACAATGAAGCGCTGATACATGTCGGCACTGGAGCCAACCGTCATCTGCGCGCGGATTCCGGCCTGCCGCAACTGCTCCATGATGATCTCGTGGCGCTGCTGGGAGGCTTGGTCGGAATAGCCGAAGAACTGAATGTCGACTCCGTCCGCGTGCCCGGCCTCCTTCAGCAGGGCGCGCGCCTTGTCGGGATCGTGGGTATAGTAATTGTCGAGCGCGGGGTCGTGCGCCCAGTAGCCGGGGGGCAGCATCGTCTGCGCCGGTACGCCCAGACCCATCAGCGCGGCGCGGTTGAAGCCGTCGCGGTCGAGCGCGAAATTGATGGCCTGCCGCACTCGCACATCGTCCAGCGGGCCCTTTCCGTAATTGAACAGCAGATGGTAGTCGGCAATCGTCGGGGTCGAGCTGACGACCACCTTTCCGGCCCCCATGCGGTCGGCAACCACCTTCTGCTGCGGATTGAGGCGGTAGGTGAACTGGTTCTCGCCGGCGATCACCGAACGCAGTGCCGTGTTGAGATCGGTGATGATGCGGAACGTCAGCCCGTCGAGATGGGGCAGGTCCTTGTCCCAATAGTCCGGGTTGCGGACCATGGTCACGACGTCGTTGTCGTTCCACTTTTCCAGCTTGAACGGGCCGGTGCCCACCGGCTCGCGGTCGTGGCGTCGCCCCCTTTCGGCGACCGCCTTCGGCGAGGCGATCATGCCGGCGCGGTCGGCGAGGATCAGCGGCAGCGCCGTGTCCGGTCGGCTCAAATGCAGTGCGACCTTGTTCGGCGCCAGCACCTCGATCGTCTCGATCGACTGGAGTTCACTCTTTACCGCCGAGCGCGGATCGGTCTTGGCGCGCTCCAGATGAGCTTTCACCGCGGCGGCATCGAACGGCTCGCCATCGTGGAAGCGCACATTCTCGCGCAGGGTGAAGACCAGCGTCTTGGGGTCGGGAAAGGTCCAGGAGGTGGCAAGGCCGGGACGGGCGGCCAGCGTCGCCGGCTCGAAATCCACCAGCGTGTCGAACAGCGGGTAGAGCAGCATGTGGTCGGAGCCGGTGCCGCCCGTCAACGGGTCGAGCGTCGACGGGTTGAACGGCGCCGCGATCTTGAGCGTCCCGCCCTTTTTCGCCGTCTGGCCAAAAGCGGGTTGACCGAGGAGGGGATGCGCCAGCGGCGAGCCCGCCAGCGCGCCGAGCCCGAGAAGGGCGTGGCGACGAGTGATCATGATGGATCCTTCGTGAAGGTGAGCAGGAGCGGCCGGGGAGCGAAGACTCCCGGCACCGCGCGGTTCAGTCGGCGAGGTAGATGCCGTTGAGCTTGGGTTTGCCGAGCAGGTTCGGCTCATAGCCCTTCACCCGCGTGGCATAGACCTCGATGCCGGGCACGAAGGCGATCTCGGCCGACAGCGCATGGTCCAGCGCCGCCTTTTCGAGCTGGGCAAAGGCGCGCTTGCGGCCTTCCTCGGTGGCCTCGGTCTGGCTCGCGATCTGCGCGGCCGCCAGTTCGGGCGGCGGCGGAACCTTGCCGGCATTGTTGAAGCCGTTCTCGCCATAGACCAGCAGGAAGGGCAGGCTGGGGTCCGGCCGCCCGGTCCACAGCGTCATGATCATGTCCCCTTCGCCACGGATCATGAAGCGCTGATACATGTCGGCATTGGACCCGGAAATCAGCGTGGTGCGGATGCCCACCTGGCGCAGCTGCTCCATGATGATCTCATGGCGCTGCTGGGACGCCTGGTCGGAATTGCCGAAGAAGGAGATGTCCACCCCATTGGGGAAGCCGGCCTCCTTCAGCAGGGCCCGCGCCTTTTCGGGGTCGTGGGCGTAGTAATTGTCGAGCGCGGAATCGTGCGCCCAATAGCCCGGCGGCAGCATGGTTTGCGCCGGCACGCCCAGCCCCATCAGCGCTGCCTTGTTGAAGGCGTCGCGGTCGATCGCGTAGTTGATCGCCTGCCGGACCTTCACATTGTTCAGCGGCTCGCGCTTGTAGTTGAAGACGAGATGATAGTCGGCAATGGTTGGGTTGGATGCCACCACGATCTTGCCGGCGCCGGTACGGTCGGCGACGAATTTCTGCTGCGGGTTCAGCCGATAGGCGAAGTCGTTCTCGCCGGCAATCACCGAGCGCAGGCCGGTGTTCAGGTCGGTGATGATGCGGAAGGTCAGCCCGTCGAGGTGCGGCAGCCGCGGGTTCCAGTAGTCCGGGTTGCGGACCATCACGACCACGTCGTTGTCGTTCCAGGTCTGCAGCTTGAACGGGCCGGTACCGACCGGCTCGCGGTCGTGCCGTTGTCCCTTCTCGGCGACGCCCTTCGGCGACGTCACCATCCCGGCCCGGTCGGCGAGGATCAGGGGTAGGGCGGTGTCGGGGCGGTTGAGGTGGAGGGCCACCCTGTCGGGCGCCAGCACCTCGACGCTTTCCAGCGAGGCGATGTCACCCTTCACCGAGGAACGCGGATCGCTTCTCGCGCGATCGAGATGAGCCTTCACGGCGGCAGCGTCGAAGACTTCCCCATCATGGAAGCGCACACCCTGGCGCAGGGTGAGCACCAGCGTCTTGGGGTCGGTGAATTCCCAGGAGGTGGCAAGGCCGGGACGCGGCGCCAGCGTCGCGGGCTCGAAATCGACGAGGGTGTCGAAGAGCGGGTAGAGCAGCATGTGATCGGAACCCGCGCCGCCGGTCAGCGGATCGAGGCTCGACGGGTTGAACGGCGCGGCAATGCGCAGCACGCCGCCTTTCTTCGGGGCCTCCTGCGCCATCAGCGGCGTTGAAAAGGCGCCGGCCAGAACGGCCATGGTTCCGGACTGCAAAAGGCGGCGGCGGCTGAGCGGCAGCAGGCCGCCCGCATCCCGGGCATTCGGAAGGATGAAGGTCGACATTGGCGTTTCTCCCAAAGCGCGGGTCTTTTTCGCCCGCTGCGTTTTGGCGGCCAGAGAGGCCGAACTAGACTTAGATATTATATATAATTCTATCCGGCAACCCAATTGTATATAATATCGAAACGGCCGGAGCCGTGGTATGGCATGTGGGCTTGGCAAGTGGGGGTGAGGTCGTGAGCGAGTCGATGGAGCATGTGACGATGTCCGCGCGGGTGGAGCGCGCCATTCGTCGCGACATCGTCAGCGGCATAATCGTGCCGGGCGAACGCCTGCGGGTCGCCCAGCTGAGCACGCGTTACGGCGTCAGCCATATCCCGGTGCGCGAGGCGTTGCGCCAGCTTGAGGGCGACCGCCTCGTTGTGATCGACCCTCACAAGGGTGCGATTCTTCGAGAGGTCACGCCGAAATTCGTGCGCGACATGCATGACACGCGCGCCGCGCTTGAGACGTTGCTGGTCCGCAATGCCGCCGGGCGGATCACCCCGACCGACGCAGACGGGCTCGACAGCCTTGCGGCTGCCTATGAGCACGCCGCCGGCAGCGGCCGTGCGGCCGCGATGGTCGAGGCCAATCTCACGTTGCACCGCCGGATTGCCGTACTGGCCGACAATCCGGTGGCGGCCGACATCATGGATCAGGGCTGGGAACTCGTCGTCGGCATCCGGCAGCGTTACGGCTTCGGGCCGTCACGCATCGCCGCGATCATCGCGCAGCACCGCCGGCTGGTCGATGCGATCCGTTCCGGCGATGCCACTGCCGCCGCCGGCGTTGCGCTGGAGCATTGCCTCGATGCCCGCGACGATCTGCTGGCGCGGATGGAAGAGGCCGTGATCGGGGCGTAGGTGCACCGCGCCCCGCTAGAATTACGTCAACTCACACAGCCTCTTCACGATATTCCGTGCTGTCGCGAAGCGAGCGGAGCACGTCGTCATGGCTCAGCAACCCGCGCTCGATGACGAGTTCGATGAACGAACGATTCTCGGTGGCGGCCAACTGAACAAGCTTCGAGACTTCGGTATAGCCAAGGCTGGGCACGAAGAGCGTGGCCAGCGCGGGCGACCGCATCAGATTGCCCAGTGACCGCTCGCGGTCGGCCTCTATGCCGGCAATGCACCTGTCGGCGAAGATACGTGTCGACCGGGCCAGCAGGTCGATCGAGCCCAGCAGCCGCGAGGCGATGACCGGCTCGAAATGGTTTATTTCGAGCTGGCCGTTCAGGCAGGCCAGCGAAATCGCCGCATCGTTGCCGACCACCGCGAAGGCCACCTGCTGCATCATCATCGGGAGCACGGGGTTGACCTTACCCGGCATGATCGAGGAACCCGGCTGCACCGAGGGCAGCTTAAGTTCACCAAGCCCGGCCTGACCATCGGACGAGAGGATCACGAGATCCGAGGCGATCTTCCCGATGACCTCCGCGCCGATGCGAATTTCCGAGGAAACCCGCGCGAAAGCGTCGGCGTTCTGCATGGCGTCGAACAGGTCGTCGCTCTGCCGGACAGGTGCTCCGACGAGCCGGCTCAGATGCCGGTACACGGCGCCGCGATAGCCCGACGCCGAGCCGAAGCCGGTACCGATCGCCGTCCCTCCCAGGGGCAGCACCAGCATCTCGTCGCGCGCGCGGCCAAGGCTGCTGGCGATCCGGCGGATGGCGGATGCATAGCCGCGAAAAGCCTGCCCCAGCCGCATGGGCTGCCCCGCCTGCATGCAGGTCCGGCCCAGCCGCAGCACGTCGTCGAAGGCCACTGCGCGCTGATCGAAGGCCTCGGCCAGATGGACAAGCGCCGCAACCAGCGCCTGCGACGTGTCATAGACAGCGAGCTTCACAGCTGCGGGCACCACGTCGTTGGTCGACTGCCCCATATTGACGTGGTCGTTGGGATGGAGCCGGGCATAGTCACCGGGCTGACCGCCAAGCAGCTGGAGTGCCCGGTTCGCCAGCACCTCATTGACGTTCATGTTGATCGAGGTGCCGCCAGAGCCCTCCATCAGATCCACAATGAACTGCTCGCCGTGCCGTCCCTCCACGACCTCGACGGCGGCCGCGATGATCACCTCGGCTAGGTCAACCGGCAGCACGCCGATTTCCGCGTTCGCCGCGGCGGCCGCATGCTTGATGCGCGCGAGCGCCCGGAGCAGCGCCGGCTCGTGGCCGAGTTTGTGGAAGGAGATGTCGAAATTCTCTCCACCCCGGAGCGTCGATATCCCGTAGAGCGCCTCCTGCGGCAAGTGCCTGGAGCCCAGGCTGTCAGTGTCGGTTCGAGTGTTCGGCATGAGCCCGCGCGTCCCTTGAGAGATGCGGCAACTTGGCAAACGGGCCTGCATTTTTAAATGAAAGAAGCGAAATTTAAGGCGATTCACTGAGAAGCATTAATCGCGCTAATAGTAACCGCATTGCGAGGTAGGGGACGCGGTTTCGGGCAGCCGTCGCAAGGTCAGTCCGTCTGGTCGGCCTCGGCGGACAGGGGACTCAGGATCATCTCCCCGGCGATGGCCGCAAGCCAGGGAACCTGCCCGACCAACTGCGGAAGCGTATACCGCTCCAGCATTCCCCGTGCCGCCTCGGCCAAGCGCGGGGCCAGCGGCCCAAGTTCGTCGCGACGGGTCACAAGCGTCAGTTCGCGCGAGAAGCCCGGGCTCGGTAGCGGCATGATCGCCAGCGCGGGCAGGTGCAGCGCTCCCTGCAGAAGGCAGAGCGGCGTTGTGATGGTCACGCCGACGCCACCGGCAACCATGGCCAGCAGCGAGTCGGACGTGTCGAAAGACAGCACATGCGGGTGCTCGATGCGCAGCCGGCGCAGATGCCGCTCGACCTGACTCCCCGTGTGCGAGCGGGCACTGTAGCGGATCAGTCGGTGCTCAAGCAGAATGTCCCGCAACGGGCGCCCCTGCAGCGCGTCGCCCCAGCCCACAGGGGCCACCAGCACAAATGGCTCTCGAAAGAGAGGGAAACGCATGAGCTCGTCCAGCTCGTCCATCGTGTCGCAGGTGATGGCGGCGTCGATTTCGTAGCGCATCAGCGCGTCGGTATGCGCGTGGGCGAGGCCAGAGAAGGCGGTCACGCGAAGCGCCACAGCTCCTTCCATGAGGTCGCGGATCAGGAGCGGTCCGACGGAGGACGCGAAAGTGTCCACCATGCCGAGGCGCAGATCCTGTCGTTCCGGCCGCAGGGCGGTGGCGCGCACCTCCTCGATGACCCGTTCGATGCGGAGCGTGATCTCCCGTATATGCGCGACCAGCACCCGCCCGGCTTCGGTGGCGACGAGGGGACGGCGCTCCCGGTGAATGAGCGTCACGTCCAGCTGTGCCTCGGCACGCTTCACGGCCTGCGAAACGGCAGATTGCGTCAGGCCGAGCACCGAGGCGGCCCGGCTCATGCTGCCTTCCTCGATCACCGTCGTCGCGATCTCCAGGGCCTTGAGATCAGGGATCGGCATCGCGTAAATTAACTCAGATGAATATGTTTATTAATCCCATTAATATTTCACATTAGCAATTGCCGCAAGCTCTTCGATTCCACAGGTTGCGCTGCACTGAAGCGCTCTCCACCGACATGCATTTCGTTCTCGAATGACGGCGAGCGGAAGCCTTGCGAAAACACCAAATAATAACTCCAGAGGTAATTCACATGGTCACGTTGAAGTCTCTCATGGCAGGTATCGGGCTGGCTCTGGTGGCGGCGGCCGGCGCAAACGCCCAGACACTCGACTGCGGCACCGACACGCTGTGCAAGATCAAGGCGGCGGGCGTCCTGAAGATCGGCACCAAGGACGATTACGTGCCGTGGTCGTATCGGGCTTCCGACGGCAGCTTCAAGGGCATGGAAGTCGATATCGGCACGAAGATCGCCGAGGCGCTCGGCGTCAAGCCGGAGTTCGTGAAAGTCACCTCCGCCAACCGCTTCGAGTTTCTCGCGCAGGGGCAGATCGACCTGATGATCGCCTCGGCGTCCGATACGGCGGAGCGTCGCAAAGTGGTCGCCTTCGTTCACCCCAATTACTATTCGTCCGGCTACACCGTGCTTCTGCCAAAGGCCGTCAAGGCCACCCAGTGGAAGGACATCTCCGGCCAGACGCTGTGCGCGGTCCAAGGCGCCTGGTATAATAAGCCGGCTCAGGAAAAATTCGGCGTCACGGTTCTCGCCTTCGCCGGCACGGCTGAAACCGAGGCCGCGATGACGCAGGGGCGCTGCATCGGTCTGCTGGAGGACGACAACCAGATCAACGTCCGGCTAAACAACCCGAAATGGGCCGACTACCACATGCCTCTGCCCATCGAGGCCGACACGCCCTGGGGCATGGCGGTGCGGCAGAGCGACCAGCTCGCCCCGTTCGGCATCTACATCGCCGGCTCGATCGCGCAGATGCACCGCGACGGCACGCTGCTGAAGCTTGAGGGCGACAATGGCATCGCCAAATCGGCCTATCTCGTCAGGATGCACGAGAGCCTGAAGGACCACATTGACTGACCCATATCCAACAGCATGTCCGGAGCGCCTCGGCGCTCCGGATGAAGCAGAGGGCCGGGGATGATCGGGGATATACAGGCGTTTTTTCGGGATCTATCCACGTCGGGGATAAATCTGACGATTTTCTACGATGCTTTCGACTTTGGGCGCTTCGTCACCGGCCTTGGCTATACACTTCTGCTCATCGCGCTGAGCGGTTTCTTTTCCATCCTCATCGGCGCTTTCGGCGCGGCGGTGCTGTCGCTGGGGCGCGGGCCAGCCGCCGCGATCATTGGCGGTTATGTCGCGCTGTTCCGCAACACGCCGCTCATCGTGCAGATGTACTTTTTCTACTTTGCTATCGGCAGCATCATGCCGGTCATGCGCAATGAGATCGGGCTGGCCCAGCCGCTGATTGGCGGCCTCGCCTGGGCGGTTATCTCGCTGTCGCTGTATTCCGGCGCGTTCAACGTGGAGACGTTCCGGGCCGGCGTCGGCGCGGTGCACCGCTCCTATGAGGAAGCCGCGCTCGCGCTCGGCTACACGCCGAGGCAGGCGTTCTTCTCGGTAACGGCGCCGCTCGCTCTGCGCTTCTCGTTCGCCTCGCTCGCCAACAACCTTGTCGACCTGACCAAGGCGACGACGGTGGCCTATGCGGTTGGCGTGACCGAACTTCTCTACGTCTCGAACCAGATCTGGTCGGACTCGCTCAACACGATCGAGATGATGAACGTCATTTTGGTGATCTACCTCGTGCTGACCGGCCTGGTCGTGTTTCTGATCAACAGGGTCGAGGCGGCCATGCGCCTACCTGGGTTCGGCGCGGGGGGCGCGTCGTGACGGCATCGCAGGCACTGGCGAACGTCGTGGAATGGATGCCCTTCATTCTTCGGGGCTTCGGCCTCAACATTCTCATGAGCGTGCTCGCCATCCTCATCGGGACCGCACTGGGCACCTTCCTCGGGCTTGGCCAGCTCTCTCGGTTGCGGCTCGTGGGCGCCCCGTCCCGGCTGGCCACGCAGCTCTTTCGCAATGCGCCATGGCTCGTGCTTCTGTTCTACTGCATCTTCCTGATGCCCTATCAGGTGAACATCGGCGGCATGTCCATCGTTCTGCCGAGCTGGCTGCGCGCAACCATCGGCTTTTCGTTTCCCGTGGCGGCCAATTTCTCGGAAATTGTCCGCGGCGCCGTCAACTCTGTGCCGCATGGCCAGTGGGAAGCCGCCGAGGCTTTGGGCTACAGCAGGCGGGCGACGCTGTTCCGCATCGTGCTGCCGCAGTGCATCAGCCGCATGATTCCGCCTTGGATGAACCTGTACGCCCTGCTGCTCACCGCGACCCCGCTGTCCATGATCGTGGGGGTCGAGGAGGCGCTGGGCCGCACGCAAGCCGCCGTGCAGGCTCAGGCGAATTCCGCGATGCTCATCCCGATGTATCTCGCGCTGCTGGCCATGTTCTTCTTCTACACATGGCCGATCAATCGCCTTTCGCGGACGCTTGAAGGCCGCTTTGGCACGAAATGAGGTGCTGCCATGTCTTTTTCCCCCACCTCAGCGCCGCTCATCTCCCTGCGGGGCGTGCGAAAGTCGTTTGGCCACCTCGAAGTCCTGCGCGGTATCGACATGGATATCCGCAAGGGCGAAGTGGTTGCAATCATCGGTCCGTCCGGATCGGGCAAGTCGACGATCCTCCGGACCATTAACGGGCTGACGCCGATCAACGAAGGCAGCATCCGGGTCGGCGATATCGAGGTCAGCGACCCCAAGCTCGACAAGGTCAAGCTGCGCCACCGCGTCGGCATGGTGTTCCAGCAGTATAATCTGTTTCCGCATCGCACCGTGCTCCAGAATGTCGCGATGGCGCCGATCCAGGTGCTCAAGGAACGCCGCGAGCAGGTCGAGGAACGCGCGCGTCGCCTGCTGGCCGAAATGCGCCTTCCCGACAAGGCCGACGCCTATCCCGGCGAGTTGTCCGGCGGCCAACAGCAACGGGTAGCTATCGCCCGTGCGCTCTGCATGGAGCCGGAGGTCATTCTGTTCGACGAAGTGACGGCGGCGCTCGATCCCGAAATGGTCAAGGAGGTGCTGGCGGCCGTCCGCAAGGTTGCCGAAGGCGGCGTGACCTGCATCCTCGTCACGCATGAGATGGGCTTCGCCCGCGAAGCCGCCGACCACATCTACTTCACTGATCGGGGCGTCATCGTCGAGCACGCCGCGCCGCAGGTCTTCTTCACCGAGGCAAGCGACCCGCGCACCAAAGAGTTTCTGTCGAAAGTTCTGTGAAATCGAAGGCAGCCGCGCGCTGAAGGTCGCGCGGCTGCCTCGCCCCAGCGTTCAGCCGATGGCGGCCGAGACCGCCTCGACAGCGCCGCGCGTGGCATCCACCACGATATCGGCTTCCTCCCGGGTCAGGCATAGCGGCGGCGCGAAGCCCAGAATATCGCCCTGCGGCATGGCGCGGGCGATGACGCCCCGCTCCAGCAAAGCGGCGGCGACGCGCGGGCCGACTTTCTCCGTGGTCTCGAAGAAGGTGCGGTCGTCGCGGTCGCGCACCAGTTCCACCGCCGCCAGCAGGCCTTCGCCGCGCACCTCGCCGACGAAGCGATGGCCGCCCAGCGCCTCCTTCAGCGCCTCATTGAAATAGGCACCGGTCTCGCGGGCGTTGGTGACGAGGTCGAGTTCGTCCACGAGTTCGAGGTTGGCGACGCCGGCGGCCGTGCAGAGCGGGTGCGAGGAATAGGTCCAGCCATGGCCGATCGGGCCGTATTCGTCCGACCCCTGCTCCAGGATGCGCCAGACCTTGTCGGAAACGATCACGCCCGACAGCGGCGCATAGGCGGAGGTGAGGCCCTTGGCGATGGTGATCAGGTCCGGCTTGATGCCGTAATGATCGGAGCCGAACATGCTGCCCAGCCGCCCGAACCCCGTCACCACCTCGTCGGCGATCAGCAATATGTCGTGCTTCTTCAGCACCGCCTGTATCTTCGGCCAGTAGCCGGCGGGGGGAGGGACGATGCCGCCGGTGCCGAGCACCGGCTCGCCGATGAAGGCAGCAATGGTGTCCGGTCCCTCGGCCTGGATCATCTCTTCCAGCCTGTCGGCGCAATGCTGGGAAAACGCCTCCTCGCTCATCGAGCGATCCGTGCGGCGGAAATAGTAGGGCGCCTCGGTGTGCAGGATCGGCGCGCGCGGCAGGTCGAACATATTGTGGAAGCCGGCGAGGCCGGTGAGGCTTCCGGTCATCACGCCGGAGCCGTGATAGCCGCGCCAGCGCGAGATGATCTTCTTCTTTTCCGGTCGGCCGAGCACGTTGTTAATGTACCAGACCAGCTTGATGTTGGTCTCGTTGGCATCCGACCCCGACAGGCCGAAGAACACCCGGCTCATGCCGGCCGGCGCGCGCTCGATCACCATGCGGGCGAGGCGGATGGAGGGCTCCGAGCCGTGGCTGGCATAGGCGTGGTAATAGGCGAGCTTCGAGGCCTGCTCGGCGATGGCGTCGGTGATCTTCTTTCGGCCATAGCCGACATTCACGCAGTACAGCCCGCCAAAGGCGTCGAGGCTGCGGCGCCCCTCGCGGTCGACGATATAGACGCCCTCCGCGCCGGTGATGATGCGGTTCGGCGTCTCCCCCCGCGCATGCTGGGCCATGTGGGTGGACGGGTGGAAGAAATGGTCGCGGTCCCAGCTGTCGAGCTCGTTACCGCGGGTGCCGTTTTCAAGCATCTGAATCTCCGTGTTTTTCCCGCCCTCAGCCGAGGTCGAGGCAGACATATTTCAGGTCGGTGAAGGCTTCGAGGCCGTGGCGGGAGCCTTCGCGGCCGAGGCCGGACTGCTTCATCCCGCCGAAGGGGATCGGCGCGCCGGTGATCTTGACGCGGTTGATCGCCACCATGCCGTACTCCAGCGCCTGCGCCATCCGCGCCGCGCGGGCGCCATCGCGGGTGACGACATAGGCGACGAGCCCATATTCGGTGGCGTTGGCGCGGGCGATCACCTCCTGCTCCGTGTCGAAAGGGGCGAGGGCGGCGACGGGGGCGAAGGTCTCCTCGCGCATGATCAGCGCCTCTTCCGGCACGTCGGCGAGCACGGTGGGAGCAAGGAATAGCGGGCCGGGCATCGCGCGCTCCGGGGTCAGGCGCCGGGCACCGTGCGCCAGCGCGTCGTCGATCTGCGCCTGCGCCTTGGCCACGGCCTGCGCGTGCATCAGCGGGCCGATCTCGGTGCCCTCGTCGAGCCCATGGCCGACGCGCAGCCGCGTGACACGCTCAGCGAAGGCGGCGCAGAAGCGGGGATAAAGTGCGCGCTGGACATAGATCCGGTTAGCGGCGAGGCAGTCTTGTCCCGACGTGGCGAACTTGGCGTCGATGGCGATGTCCACCGCACGGTCGAGGTCAGCATCGTCGAACACGATCAGCGGCGCGTGACCGCCAAGTTCCATGACGACGCGCTTCATGCTGGTGGCCGCGTTCCGGGCGACCATGCGACCGACCTCGGTGGAGCCGGTGAAGCTCACCGCGCGCACCCGCACATCGGCGCAGAACGTTTCGGCGATCGGCGCGGGTTCGCCGGTGACGACGTTGAACACGCCGGCGGGAAAGCTGGCACGTTCCGCCAGTTCCGCCAGCGCGAGCGCAGAGAGCGGCGTGTGGGAGGAGGGATGCGCGACAAGGGTGCAGCCGGCCGCCAGCGCCGCCGCCGCCTTGCGCGTCAGCATGGCGGAAGGGAAGTTCCACGGCGTCAGCAAGGCCGCGACACCAACCGGCTCGCGGCTGACCGACATCTGCGCGCCGGGGAGGTGGCTGGTCACGCCCTCCACATTCACCCGCAGCGCCTCCTCCGCGTAATAGGCGATGAAGGAGGCGGCATAGGCGATCTCGCCGCGCGATTCTGCCAGCGGCTTGCCCTGCTCGATCGTCATCAGCAAAGCGAGGTCCTCAGTGGCCTCCAGCATCAGCATGTGCCAACGGCGCAGGATGCCGGCGCGCTCCTGCGGACGACGCGATTTCCACGAGGGAAAGGCGCGATGGGCGGCGTCCACCGCCCGCGTCGCCGCTTCCGCGCCGAGGGCGGCAACCTCCGCCACCGGCGTGCCGTCTGCGGGGTCATTGACGGAGAAGGTCCGCCCGTCGGCGGCACCCGTCCATTTGCCGTCGACATAGGACAGGGTGCGCAGAAGCCGCGGATCGGACAGGCGCGACAAGCCGGGGTGGCCGGCGGGATCGCCGGCCAGACGTTCGGTGCGGGCAGGCGCGGTCATGACGGCTCCTCTGTCAACGCGACAAGCCTAGGCGCGCGGCTGCCGACAGGGTTTCCGAAGAAAGGAAGGCTCACCGAAAGGACACCGGAACCTGGCCGTTCCGCCGAAGAAATCTCGGCGGCCATATCCACTAGCCCAGCACGGAGGCGAGGAACTCGCAGGTGCGCGGATGGCTGGGGGCAGTAAAGATCGCCTCCGGGCTGCCCTGCTCGCAGATGCGCCCCTTGTCGAAGAAGCATACGCGATCCGAGACTTCGCGGGCAAAGCGCATCTCGTGCGTCACCAGCAGCATGGTCAGGTCATGCTCATGGGCGAGATCGCGGATCACCGCCAGCACCTCGCCGACCAGTTGCGGGTCGAGCGCCGAGGTCGGCTCGTCGAACAGCAGCACACGCGGGCGCATGGCCAGCGCGCGGGCGATGGCAACGCGCTGCTGCTGGCCGCCGGAGAGCTGGGAGGGGAAGTGATCCTTCTTGTCCACCAGCCCCACCAGCGCCAGCAGGTCGAGCGCCCGCGCCTCGGCCTCAGCCCGCGAAAGGCCCAGCACCCGTACCGGCGCCTCCGCCACATTGCGCATCACGCTCATATGCGGAAACAGGTTGAAGCTCTGAAACACCATGCCGACATGGCTGCGAATGTCGCGCAGATGCCGCTCCGACGCCTTGAACGGGCCGGTGCCAGCCGGCTCCTGATAGTCCATCCCGGCCAGGGTCAGCCTTCCCTCCTGGAAGGGCTCCAGCGTCATCAGGATGCGCAGCACGGTGGATTTTCCCGAGCCGGACGGGCCGATGAGCGTGACCTTCTCGCCCGGCGCGACCTCGAAATTGAAGTCGTCGAGCACGGTGAGCGCGCCGAAGCGCTTGGTCACGCCGGCGAACTGGATCAGCGGCGGCGTCGCGTTCTCGGTCATCGCAGCGGAATCCCTGCCTTGGGAAGCACCTTCTGCAGCCGGTGCAGGCCGGCGGAGCAGACGAGCGTCAGGATGAGGAAGATCACGCCGACCATGGTCAGCGGAACCAGATATTCGAAGGTGCGCTCGCCGATCATGTTGGCCAGCGCCATCATGTCGAGCACGGTGATGACGGAGAGCACGGGCGTCTCCTTGATCATGGCGACCATGTAATTGCCCATGGCCGGCAGGATGCGCGGCACGATCTGCGGCACCACGATGTCGCGATAGGTCTGCATCCGCGTGAGGTTCAGCGCAGTGGCCGCCTCCCACTGGCCGCGCGGCACCGCCTCGATGCCGCCGCGATAGACTTCGGAGGTGTAGGCCGAATATTGCAGGCCCAGCGCCAGCGCCCCGGTGAGGAAGGCGGGCAGGGTGAGCCCGTATTCGGGCAGCACGTAGTAGAGAAAGAACAGCTGCACCAGCAACGGCGTGTCGCGCAGGAACTCGACCACGCATGCCGTTGTCCAGGAGACGCTGCGGAAGCGGCTGCGGCGCAGCATGGCGAAGACGAGGCCCAGCACCAGCGCGATGGCAAAGCCGGCGGCTGCCGCCTTCAGCGTCACGGTGAGGCCGATGAGGATGATGGGCAGGATCGACCACGCATAGGCGAGCGGTGTCGCGGTGTCCCAAGTGTAGCCGTACATCATGCCGGGGCCCTCACGAATGCGCCGCGCGCGGGAAGGCCGCGCCGCGCCGCGCCCAGCGCTCGATCAGCCGCATCACCAGCATCAGCACCAGCGACATGGCGAAATAGCCCACCAGCGTCAGGCTGTAGACACCGGCGCTGTCGAGGGTGAGGTTGCGGATCGACTGGGCGCGGAAGGTGAGGTCGGCAATCGAGATCAGCGAGACCAGCGACGACAGCTTCAGCGTCTCAATGGCGAGATTGCCGAAGGCCGGCAGCATCTCGATGATCGCCTGTGGCAGGGTGACGTGGATGAGCGTGTGCATCCGCCCGAAATTCAGCGCCCGCGCCGCCTCAAACTGCTGCACCGAGACCGAGGCGAGCGCGCCGCGCACGATTTCCGAGCCATAGGCGCCCACATGCAGGGCGAGCACGAGAATGCCGGTCGCCACCGGCTCGAAGCTGATGCCGATGAGCGGCAGGGCGTAATAGAACCAGAACAACTGCACCAGCAGCGAGGTGCCTCGAAACAGCTCCGTGTAGCACAGCGCCAGCGTGGAGACGGCGCGCCCGCCCTCGACCCGGGCGATGCCGGCCACGAAGGCGAGAACCGCCCCGACCGCGATTGCCGCCAGCGTGATCCACGCGGTGACGAGCGCGCCCTGCGCCAGCGAGGGCAGATAGGAAACCCACTGCATCGTCAGCTCCCGGTGTGAGCGCCGATAAAAGGCGAGCCCTCCGCCGGGGCGCTGCCGCCGACGGAGGGATATGTTCCGGTCAACGCGGCATTACTTGCCGGCGCAGAGGTCGGCTACCTTACGATCCGCCGCTGCCTTGATGCTCTCCGGGGAGAGGCCGTAGGTGGCGAGGATCTTCTTGTACTCGTCGGTGGTGCGGAACTCGACCAGAGCGGCATTGAACGCGCCATAGAGTTCCTTGTCTTCGGGGCGGAAGGCGAAGCCGCCAAAGTTGCGCACCGGCTTGCCGTCCACTACCGGGTCGGTGAAGGGCGCAACCTGCTCGACGCCGTCCTGCCCCTTGGCGAGCGAGGCCACCGTGAGCTCGGTCGCGGCATAGGCGTCGGCACGGTTCCGCACGGTGGCGAGCGCGTCGGCATTGGCGGTGATGAAGATCACCTGGTCGTCCTTCACGCCGACCGCGCGCAGGAAGTCGATATTATTGGCGCCGGAAACCACCGCCACCTTCAGTGACGGATCCTTGGCGATGTCGGCATAGGTGGTGAGCTTCTTGGGGTTGCCCGTCTTCACCAGCAGACCCTCGCCATAGGAGGAGTTCGGCTCGGTGAAGGCCACCTGCTTGCAGCGCTCGGGCGAGATGTTCTGCTCGGCGGCGACGAAATCGTAGCGCTTGGCCTTGAGGCCGGGGATGAGCGTGCCGAACGGCGTCACCGACCAGGTGACGTCGGTGATGCCCATCTTCTTGAGCACGGCATTGGCGACGTCCGGACCGATGCCGGCCGAGGTGCCGTCGTCCTTCATGTAGGAATAGGGCACCTCATTGGCGGTGGCGGCGCGGATATAGCCCTGGTCCTTCACATCCTGAAGCGTCGTGGCGCCGGCGACCGAAACGGCACCGGCGAGGGCGAGGGCTGAAAGCCCGGCAATCTTGATGAACGACATGTCTATCTCCTCTGGTCGATCTGTCTGGGGTCCGATGTTTCGGAGGTCGGCGCCGTGTTCCGGCGCCCGTGTTGGGCCGCGCATGCGGCCGGGATGGTTTAGGCGTCCGTCACCACGGCGAGGACGGAAAGGCAGTCGCCGGCCTTGATCAGGCCGGGCACATGGCGGGCGGCGAGAACGCCGTCCATCGCCGCGCGGTATTCGGCCGGTGCCTCACCGGTGCGCCCGATGGGGTAGACCCGGGCGATGATGTCGCCGGCGCGCACCGTTGATCCGAGGTCGAGCGCGAAGGCGATCAGCCCGTCATCCCCGGCGAAGGCGAAGCAATCGGCGGAGGGCATGTCGAGCCAGCGTGTGGGGGAGGCTTCTGGTTCCCCCTTCAGGATGCCGGCATGCCGCAGCAGGTTGGTCGTGCCGCGCCGGGCGATGCCGATGCTGGTCGCGCTCGCCGTGCCGCCGCCGCCGAGTTCTGTGGTGACGAACACTTTGCCCATCTCCTCGACGGTGGTGTCGAGCATGCCGACGGCGTCGATTTCAAGCATCCGCATGGAATAGGGGGCGGCGAAGGCGGCCACCGCCGCGAAGCAGGCCTCTTCCTGCGCCTTGTCCGGCAGGGCGTGGGCAGCGGCGTAGGGCAGGAAGTCCAGCGTCTTGCCGCCGGAATGGAAGTCCAGCACGATATCGGCCAGTGGCACGAGGTGCCGGGTGACGAAATCGGCGATCTTCTCCGTCACCGTGCCGTCCGGACGGCCGGGAAAGCTGCGGTTGAGATTGCCCCGGTCGATGGGCGAGGTGCGGGTGCCCGCCCGGAAGGCGGGATAGTTCAGTGCCGGCACGATGATGACGCGGCCGCTCACATCCTCCGGCTTGAGCGTGCGCGCCAGCTCGAACAGCGCTGCCGGGCCCTCATACTCGTCGCCATGGTTGGCGCCGGTGAGCAGCGCGGTCGGCCCTTCGCCATTGGCTATGACGCAGACCGGGATCATCACCGAGCCCCAGGCGCTGTCGTCGCGGCTGTAGGGCAGGCGCAAATGGCCGTGCTGCGCCCCTTTTGCGGCGAAATCGACCGTGGGCGTGACCGGGGAGGGGCGGGGGGAGGCGGTGAGCATTCCCGTCAGCCCTTAACGAACAGTTGGCGCGGCACGTTGGACAGGCATTCATGGCCGGTCCCGGTGATCGCGATGCTCTCGGTGATCTCCAGCCCCATGTCTTCCAGCCACAGGCCGGTCATGAAGTGGAAGGTCATGCCGGGCTTCAGCTCGGTGCGGTCGCCGGGGCGCAGGCTCATGGTGCGCTCGCCCCAGTCCGGGGGATAGCTCAGCCCAATGGGATAGCCGGTACGGTTGTCCTTGATGATCCCGTACTTCTTCAGCACCGCGAAGAAGGCGTTGGCGATGTCCTCGCAGCTGTTGCCGGGCTTTGCGGCGGCAAGGCCGGCTTCCATGCCCTCAAGCGTCGCCTTCTCGGCGTCGAGGAACGCCTGTGTCGGCGTGCCGAGGAAGACGGTGCGCGAGAGCGGGCAGTGATAGCGCCTGTAGGCACCGGCGATCTCGAAGAATGTGCCTTCCCCGACGCGCATGGGCTTGTCGTCCCAGGTCAGATGCGGGGCGGAGGCGTCGGCCCCCGACGGCAGCAGCGGCACGATGGCGGGATAGTCGCCACCGAATTCGGCGGTGCCGCGAATGCCGGCATCGTAGATCTCCGCCACGAGGTCGCATTTGCGCATGCCGGGCTCGATCACTTCGACGATGCGCTTGTGCATCAATTCGACGATGCGACCGGCCTTGCGCATATAGTCCAGCTCGGTCGCGCTCTTGACCGCGCGCTGCCAGTTCACCAAGCCGCCGGAATCCTTGAAGCGGGCGTTCGGCAGGTGGGTCGTCAGCGAGGCGAAGGCGGCGGCGGTGAAGTAGTAATTGTCCATCTCCACCGCGATGGAGCCCTTGTCCCAGCCCCGATCCGCGATGATCTGCGACAGGAGGTCCATCGGGTGGCGTTCCGCCGACTGCACATAGTGGTCGGGGTAGCCGATGATGTTGTCGTGGGCGAGATAGGCCGTGCGCCGCGCGCCATTGGCGTCCTGCTTGCGGCCGTACCACACTGGCTCGCCCGTGGGTGGCACCAGCACGCACTGGTGGACATAGAACGACCAGCCATCATAGCCGGTGAGCCAGTGCATGTTGGAGGGGTCGGTGACGACCAGCAGGTCGATGCCGGCCGTCTCCATCGCCGCCCGCGTCTTGGCGAGGCGCTCGGCATATTCCTCGCGGGAGAAATTCAGGGTAACGGTCACGCGGTTTCTCCGGCTGCGGCCTTGGTGTCGATGGGGCGCCCCGCCTTCGCGCTGCGGGCGCGGGCGAAAGCGAGATTGGCGATGGCGGTGTCCTGCACGCCGGTGCCGGTGAGGTCGGCCAGCGTGATCGCGTCGGCGCGGGTCCGGCCCGGCGCGGTGCCGGCGATGACTTCGCCCAGCTCGGCGAAGGTGGCGTCTTCGGCGACGAGGCCGGCGCGGATGGCGTGGTGCAGTTCGCCGAGGCGGCGCGTCTGGCTCAGCCGGTCGGCGATGTAGGTGACGCGGGCGAACGCTTCCGGGTCGATCTCGTTCTTGTGCTCGCTGTCCGCGCCCATGGCGGTGACGTGCTGGCCGGGCTCCAGCCAGTCCGCCTTCAGGATGGGACGCTCGGAGGGAGTCGTGGTGACAACGATGTCGGCACCGCGCACGGCCTGCTCGGGATCGGCGATGACAACGACGGGAAGGCCGAGGCGTGTTGCGAGGTCGCGGGCGGTTGCAACCGCCTTGGCGGCATCGCGGGCCCAGATCCGGGCCTCGCGGATCGGCCGCACCAAGGTGAGCGCTTCCAGCTGCAGCCGCGCCTGCATGCCGGCGCCGAGGATCGCCGCCACACCCGAGTCGGGGCGGGACAGGTGCCGGGCGGCGACGGCGCCGGCCGCGGCGGTGCGCACATCGGTGAGGTAGCCATTGTCGAGGAGCAGCGCCTCGACGAGGCCGGTCTTCGTGCTGAACAGGATCATCAGCCCGTTGAGGCTGGGCAGGCCGAGCAGCGGATTGTCGAAGAAGCCGGGGCTAACCTTGATCGCGAAGCCGTCCAGCCCGGGGACATAGGCGGTCTTCACATCGACCTCGCCACGATGCTCGGGGATGTCGAGCCGCAGGATCGGCGGCATGGCGACCGGCTTGGTCGCGAGCGCGGCAAAGGCGGCCTCGACGCAGTCGACAGCGCTGGCGTCGAGCCGGACGACGGGGCGCAAATCGGCCTCGGTGAGGACAAGCATTTCGCTCATGCGAAGTCTCCCTTGACGATGCGCCGATGCACGGTCGGGTCGATATTGCCGCCCGAGACGATGAGTGCGGTCGGGCCGTCGGCGTGTACCTTGCCGGCGAGCAGCGCAGCGATGCCGACCGCGCCGGCGCCCTCGACCGTCTCGCCCTCTTCCATCGCGGCGTGGCGGATGCCGGCAGCGATTTCGTCGTCGGTGAGCAGCACGACCTCATCGAGCAACGCGCGGCAGAGCGGGAAGGTGTAGCGATTGGACAGGCCGATGCCGCCGCCAAGCGAATCCGCCAGCGTCTCCTCCTCCGTCACATCGACGGGCCGGCCCGCTTTGAGCGAGGCCGCCATGGCGGCGCCGCGCTCCATCGACACGCCGATCACGCGCACATCGGGGCGCAACGTCTTCACAGCGAGAGCAATGCCGCCGGCAAGCCCCCCGCCCGACAGCGGGATCAGCACGAGGGCGAGCGCGGGCAGGTCCTCAATGAGTTCAAGGCCGATCGTGCCCTGGCCGGCGATCACGTCGGGATGGTCGAAGGGCGGGATGGCGGTGAGGCCGCGCCCGGCCACGAGCCGCTCCACCTCGGCCTGCGCGTCGTCCTGCGAGCGGCCGACGATCCGCACCTCGGCGCCGAGCGCGCGAACCGCCTCGACCTTGTTGAGCGGCACGAGGGCGGACATGCACACGACCGCCGGCACGCCCGCCTCGCGGGCCGCATAGGCCAGCGCCCGGCCGTGATTGCCGGTGGAGGCGGTGACGAGGCCGCGCCGCCGCGCCGGCTCATCGAGCGCCAGCACGGCGTTCATCGCCCCACGCAGCTTGAAGGCGCCGACCGGCTGCCGGGTTTCCAGCTTGAGATGCACGGGGTGGCCGCAGCGTTCCGTCAGGTTAAGCGAGGCGACCAGCGGCGCGCGCTCCACCCGCCCGGCAATGCGACCGGCCGCAGCCGTGACGCTTGCGAACGCGACCGGAAGATCAGCCACGGCGGCACGGATGGAAGCGGCGTCGGCGAGATCCGGCATGAGCTGATGTCCCCTCTGACTTGTGATGGTGTGAGGCATCAGAAATCATGTCAATTATTATATTGTAATGATCCAATGACGGCGCATCTGCGCGCGGCGGTGCGTTCAGCCAATGGCACCGATATCGAAAACCGGCGGGAGCTGCTCGAAGGTCTGCCGCACCGTGGTCAGCGCCTGCGTCAGCGCGGCGGGTGAGAAGTGCCCGCCGAGGCAGATGCGGATGCCCCCGCCGTGATTGCTGCCGGCAATGAACGGATCGGACGGCGTCACCGCCACGCGCCGCTCGGCGAGCGATCGCACCAGCCCGTCCTCCGTCCAGTGCGCCGGTACCTTGAGCCAGGCGCAGAGCGACAGGGGATGGGTTGAGGCGATGTGGGGCCCGAGCGTCGCCGCGACGACCCTCTGGCGCGCCCGCGCTTCGTTCCGCTGCACGGTCAGCAGGCGCTGCGCGGTGCCGTCCTCGATCCAGCGGGAGGCGATTTCGGCCAGCAGATAGGCCCCGCTCCAGCTGGTGACGCGCAGGATCGAGGCGGCCCGGATCGAATAGTGCGGCGGCACCACGAGATAACCGACCCGCAGGCCTGTCAGCACGGTCTTGGTGAAGCTGGTGACGAAGAAACCGAGATCCGGCACCATCTGACTGATCGAGGGCAGGGGCGTGTCGATCAGCGGCTTGTAGACCTCGTCCTCGATCACGAACACGCCGTGACGCTGGGCGATGGCGGCGATGGCCTCCCGGCGCTCGGCCCCGGCGACATGGCTGGTCGGGTTGTTCAACGTGGGAATCAGAACCAGCGCGCGGGGGCTGCCGGCCTGGCACGCAGCCTCGAACGCCTCGGGGAGCACGCCTTCCTCGTCGGTGGGAAGCCCCCTGAGGTTGAAACCCAGCACATTGGCGAGGCCGATCACGCCATGGTCGGTCAGGTTCTCGGTCAGCACCACATCGCCGGCGCGCACGATGCAGCTCAGCGCCAGGAACAGGCCGTGCGCGGCGCCATTGGTGATCAAAATGCGTTCGGTGCCGGCATCCACGCCCAATGGCTTCAGCCAGGCCCGCGCCGCCTCCCGGTGCGGGTCGAGGCCGGCGATCGGTCGGCAGGCGCTCATGAAGGCGCCATTGTCGGCACTGGCCAACGCGCCCAAAACGGCCCGCGACGCCTCCTCATGCGCCCGCGTGTAGACACCGCGGACGATGGAAAGGTCCACCACCTCGTCGGGCGTGCGGTCCAGCATCAGCCTTCCCGCCCGCTCGGTGACACGCGTCTTGACGAAGGTGCCACGACCGATTTCGCCGGAGAGATAGCCCAGCCGCTCCGCCTCCCGGTAGCTCAGGCTCACCGTCTGCACGGAAAGACCGAGGTCGCGGGCGAGGTCGCGATGCGTCGGCATCCGGTCCATTGGCTTGAGCACGCCGGAATCGATGTCGGCAATGATGCGTTCCGTCAGCGCCGCGTGCTTGGTCTGGCCTTTCGCCTTGGCGAGCCGGGGCTGCCAGTCCACGGTCTTGCCCAATCCCGCGCTGGCAGGCGCGGCGACCGGAGGGTGGACTTGACGCAGCATCGAATTGTCTCGTTCTTAAGGGAAGCTATTCATGACATTATGCACGCCCGGTCGCGAAAGATGAAGCTCGATGCCACCGATCACCGGATCCTCGCGGCGCTGCGCCGCGAGGGGCGCATTACCAAGCTTAAGCTTGCGGAGAAGGTGCATCTCTCCCCGGCGGCCTGCTGGGAGCGGCTGCGTCGGCTGGAAACCTCCGGCATCATCAAGGGCTACACGGCCATCATCGACCTCGGGGCCGGCGAGCCGCGCACGACGGTCATGGTCGAGATTAGCCTCAAAAGCCACCAGCAGGCGGATTTCCGTCGCTTCGAGGAGGCCGTGGCCCGCGAGCCCGCCATCGTCGCCTGCGACGCCACCGGCGGCGGCATCGACTATATCCTGCGGGTGACGGTGCCGGATATCGACAGCTACCAGCGCCTCATCGACCGATTGCTCGAACAGCAGCTCGGGATCGGCCGCTATTTCAGCTACGTGGTGACGAAAAGCGTGCCGCTGGGAAAAAGCGGCGAGTGACCCCGGGCTGACGCGCCGCCAGCAGCCCCGCTGGACGCAGCCACCGTGCCTCACCGCATGCGGTTGCGCACCGAATGGAGATGCGCGCGCATGCCGATCTCGGCCTGGTCCGGGTCGCGCCGGGCGATGGCGTCGCACACCGTCTCGTGTTGGGAAAAGCTGAGATGATTGCCCGGCGGCACCGGGTTGAACCGCAAATCGCCCCACACCGGCGAGCGGCGCACGGCATTCAGCGTCTCGAACAGCACGATGAGCAGCTTGTTCCGGCTGGCCTGTGCGATGGCGAGATGCAGGCGATTGTCCCACGCTTCGTAGACGCTCCAGCTCTTGGCGCCGCGCGCACGCCGATTGCACGCAGTCATCTCGGCGAAATCCGCCTGCACGCCGTTCAGTGCCGCCAGCCGCGCCAGCTGCGGCTCGATCGCCAGCCGCGCATCAATGATCTGCGCCGGGCTGGTGATGCTTCCCAGATACTCCACGTCGTGCAGGTTGAAGACGGGCCGGGCGCCGATGAAGGTCCCGCGCCCGATATGCCGCCAGACCTGCCCCTCGGCTTCAAGCACCGCCATCGCCTTGCGGACCTCGCCGCGCGAGATCTTTAACTGTTCCGCCAGCGCGCGCTCGGAGGGTAGCCGGCCGTTCAGTGGCAATGTCTGCTCGCTGACGAAATCCCGCAGCATCGGCAAAGCATCGGCACTTGATCGTCGCCCAGCCATTCTAACCAATCACCAAATTGGGTTCAGATTGGAGCTTCCCACGACGCCCCAATAGCGCGCAAGCTCCCGGTTAAAGTCACCGCTTGGGAAGGCTGCCGGCACCAACCCCGGGATACCGGATGCTTGGGTACGCTGACCAAAGTCCGCAATGGTTATGCGGGGTGACGCGGATTGCTGCGCCAACAGCGCCCGCGCCCGCCCCGCATCAACCGCTCAGGGAGAGAGAACAACCGCCTTCACGCATTCGCATCAAACACAAAAATATCTGGAGGAAACAAATGACGATCTCCAAGAGATCCTTCTGTCTTGTTGCCGCAGCCGGCGCGCTGCTGCTTGCCGCACCGCTGTCCCCCTCGTCGGCGCAGACTCTGAAGGACATCACGTTCGTCCAGCCCAGCCCGTCCTCGATCAATTCCTTCCCCATCTACGTCGCCATCAGCGAAGGCTTCTTCAAGGAAGAGGGCCTCAATGTGCGGGTGGAATCGGTCAACGGGTCCGGCCCGGTGATCCAGGCGCTGGCCTCCGGTCAGGCCCAGTTCGGTCGTCCCGGTCCCGGCCCCGTGCTCAACGCCCGGGCGCGCGGCGTGGACGTGGTGTTCCTCTACAACATGATGGTCAAAAGCTCGTTCGGCATCGTGGTGAAGGACGGCGATTCCTTCAAATCGGTGCCCGATCTGAAGGGGAAGGTCATCGGGGTCGGCACGGCGGATGGCGCCGAGGTCTCCTTCGCACGTGGCATCCTCTCCAGCCTCGGCATGCAGGAAAACCGCGATTTCACCTTTTTGACGGTTGGCGATGGCGGCATGGCGGCGGCCGCCTTCACGCGTGACGACATTTCCGCCTATGCCGCTTCAACAGCGGATGCGGCGATCCTCACCTATCGCGGGCTCAAGCTGCGCGACATCACGCCCGTCGAGTTCCTCACCTATTTCGGCAACGGCTTCGCGGTCATGCAGTCGACCATCGACAAGGACCCCAAGCTGGTGGAGAGCTTCGGCCGGGCGGTGGTGCGGGGGCAGGAATTCGCCGCCGACCCGAAGAACCGCGACAGGGTGCTGGCCGACCTCAAGGCGGGCATGCCGCAGGAGAACGAGGATCGCGACTTCGCCAACGCGCTGTTCGAGCAGGTGCTGGCCAAGACCATTCCGCTCGATGCCAGCAAGGGCTGGGGCTATCAGGACCCCGCGCACTGGGACCGCTGGCACAAGAGCCTGGTCGAGACCGGCAGCCTGAAGCAGCCGATCCCGGACCTGCCGAAGGCCTACACGAACGCCTTCGTGGAGACCTGGAACAAATGAACACCGCCGCAGCGGCTCTCACTAAGCTGCCGAGCCACCGGGATGTCGTCTATGAGCTGAGATCGGTCAGCAAGACCTTTGCCTTGCGCCGCATCCAGGCCCTCGACAAGGTGGATCTGAGGCTCGAACGGGGAAGCTTTTCTTCGGTCATCGGTTCGAGCGGCTGCGGCAAGTCCACCCTGCTCAAGATCATGGCGGGGCTCCAGTCGCCCTCGTCCGGCAGCGTTGTCCTGGCCGGCACTCCCGTCATGGGCACGCGCCGCGATATCGGCATGATGTTCCAGCACGCGACGCTGTTTCCCTGGCGCACGACGCTGGAAAACATAGTGCTGCCCATCGAGATTCGCGACGGCAAGCACGCGGCGCGCGCCAAGCATGAGGACGCGCGCCGGCTTCTCGAACTGGTCGGCCTGAAGGGGTTCGAGAACGTTTATCCGAACGAGCTGTCCGGCGGCATGGCGCAGCGTGCCGCGATCTGCCGGATGCTGATCACCGAGCCGGAGGTGCTGCTGCTCGACGAGCCGTTCAGCGCGCTCGACGAACTGTCGCGCGACTTCATGAACATGGAGCTGCAGCGCATCTGCATGGCGCGGGAGGCCACCGCCTTCCTCGTCACCCACTCCATTCCCGAAGCCGTCATCCTCTCGGACACCGTCTATGTCATGCGGCCACGGCCGGGTCGCGTGGTCGAGGAAGTCCCGATCGACCTGCCGCGCCCGCGCACCCTCGACATGATCACGACGCCGCGCTTCGGCGCGCTGGTCGAGCACATCCGCAGCCGTCTCGACAAGGAGGCCCTATGAGCGCCACCGATCTCAACGACGGCCTCGGCGAGGGCTCGGCGTCGACGATCGTCGACACCGTCTGGACCGAGGAAACCTCCTGGCTCGACCGGGTGCCGCGCGCCGTGTCGATGCTCGCGCTGTTTCTCGCCTTCCTCGCGGTCTGGCAGGTCGTGACGATGCTGGGGATCATTTCCCCCATCATCATGCCGACACCGGCGGAGGTCGGCCGCGACCTCGTCACCGTGGCCCTGAACCTGCTCGCCGGCGACTACATGCTGGGCGCGATGTGGATTACCGCGAAGGAAGTGTTCTTCGGCTTCGCCATCGCCATCACCGTCGGATTCAGCCTGGGCGTGCTGGTCGGCGAAACCAGTTTCGGCGAGCGGGCGGTGATGCCTTATCTCGTCGCCATCGACACCATGCCGAAGATCGCGTTCGCCCCTCTCTTCGTCGCCTGGCTCGGCTTCGACATCGCATCCAAGGTGGCGCTGGCGGCCTTCATCGCGACCTTCCCGATCATCGTGGGCACTGCCGCCGGCCTCCATGCCGCCGACACCAATGCCCGCATGTTGTTCAAGACCATGGGGGCCTCGCGCTGGCAGACGCTGGTGAAACTGAAGCTGCCCACCGGCCTGCCGCACTTCTTCACCGGCCTGAAGATCGGCTCTGTCGGCGTCATGGCCGGCGCCATCACCGGCGAGTTCCTCGGTGGCGGAAAAGGCTTCGGCGAACTGATCCGGGTCGCCGCCAGCATGCTCGACACGCCCCGCGTGTTCTCGCTGATCCTCTATCTCAGCCTCATCGGGCTTGCCCTGTTTGCCTTCGTCAACTGGGTGCAGCGCCATTTCGTATTCTGGCACAAGGCCAGGGTCGCGCAGTCGGACTAGCGGCCCTCCAACCTCTGCGTCTTCTCAAAGGGTAGAAACATGCATCTCGTGACGTATCGCACGGCCGCCGGCTCATCGGTGGGCGTCCTCGACGCGGACTCCGTGATTGCCGTGCGCGATCTGGTTCCCGGCGCGCCGGACGACATGATCAGCGTGATCGAGGCGGGCGACGCCCTGCTGGCACAGCTTGCCGGCGCGCTCAAGGGCGCTTCCGCCTCCGCTCGCACCCCGTTGGCCACGGCCGAGCTGCTGTGCCCGATCCCGCAGCCCGGCAAGGTCATCTGCCTCGGCCTCAACTATGCGCTGCATGCCAAGGAGGGCGGCAACGCGGTACCTGATTATCCCGCCTTCTTCATTCGGACCAACTCCTCGCTCGTGGCCCCCAATGCCCCGGTGCTGCGGCCGAAAGTGTCCGACAAGCTGGATTATGAGTGCGAGCTGACGATCGTCATCGGCAAGCGCGGCCACGACATTCCGGAAGCCGAGGCGCTGTCCTATGTCTATGGCTACACGATCCTGAACGATGTCTCGGTGCGCGATTATCAACGCAAGACCACCCAGTGGTCCGCGGGCAAGAACTTCGACGGCACAGGCCCGCTCGGGCCGGTCATCGCGACGGCGGATTCGCTGCCGGCCGGTGCCGATGGCCTCGGCATCCGCACCCGCCTGAATGGCGAGGTCATGCAGGACAGCGTCACCTCCGACATGGTGTTCAAGACCGCGCGCACCGTCGCCCTCATGTCGGAGATCATGACCCTGAACCCGGGCGACGTCATCGCCACCGGCACGCCCTCCGGCGTCGGCTATGCCCGCAAGCCGCCGGTCTTCATGAAGCACGGTGATGTCGTCGAGATCGAGATCGACGGCATCGGCATCCTGCGCAATCCTGTCGTCGACGCGTAAGCCCGCCCGATGAGCGCACCGCCCGCCACCATCTCCGCCGCCGCCCTGCAGGACTTTGTGTTCCGCAGCTTCCTTGCCTTCGACATGCCGCGTGAGGATGCGCAAGCGGCGGCCGCACTCATGGTCGAGGCGGATCTGCGCGGCTATGACACGCATGGCGTGTTCCGGCTCCGGCAATATGTGAACCGGCTGCGCGGGGGCGGCATCAATCCCGCCGCCCGCATCGAGCGGGTCCGCGAAACCGCCGCGACCGCACTCATCGACGGTGGCAACGGGCTTGGCCATCTCGCCATGAAGGCGGCGACCGAGCTCGCCATCGAGAAGGCCGCACAGGCCGGCATCGGCTGGGTCGGCGTGCGCAACAGCAACCATGCCGGGCCTGCCGCGCTCTATGTGCTCCCGCAGACGCGCCAGGGCATGATCGGGCTGTGCGCGGCGGTCGGCAGCGCCAATCATGTGGCGCCCTTCGGCGGAACGGATCTGCTGCTGGGCACCAATCCGCTGGCCATCGCGGTGCCGGCGGGGCGCCAGCCGCCCTTCCTGCTCGACATGGCGACCACCACCGCCGCCATGGGCAAGATCAAGACGCTGGCGCAGCGCGGCGAGCAGATGCCGGAGGGCTGGATGGTCGGCCGCGACGGGCGCCCGCTCACCGACCCCAACAGGCGCGACGAGGGTTTCCTCCTGCCCATCGGCGGACCGAAGGGCTATGGCCTCGCCATGGCGATCGGCCTGCTGGCCGGGGCGCTGAACGGCGCTGCCTTCGGTAGCAATGTCGTCGACTTCACCGCCGACACCACCACCACCACCAACACCGGCCAGTTCGTCGCCGCCCTATCTGTCTCCGCTTTCGGGGCTCCCGAGACGTTCGCGGAGACGGTCGACGCGGTGTTTGACGAGATGCGCGGCTCCGAACCGCTGCCGGGTTATCCTCCCGTACGGATACCGGGCGAAGGACGCGACGCCGCAGCCGAGCAGCGCCGCATGTCGGGCCTGGTGCTGCACACCAATCTGATCAAGGAACTGCAGGCGATCGCCGGGGAGCTGTCGATTCCTGGCCCACTCTAACTCTATGATAGAGCACGCGGATCGGCATTCCTCACGCCAGACCGCGCCTCAGTACGGCGAGCCAATCCGCCTCGGTCACGACCCCCAGGGGACGACGTTCGGCATCCACGATGAAGACGGCGTGGACGCGGTCGACGGCGAAGCGGTCAAGGAGACCTATGGCGGGCATATCCGGCTCCGCGGTCGTGGCCGCTGTCATCGTCTCTCCCAGCGAGGCACTGAAAGCCGAGAGTTCCCGCAGCCCAACCGCGCCGACAATCCGGCCTTCGTCGTCGAGGATGGGCAGCCGGCGCACATCGTGCTGGACGAGCAGCGCGCGCACTTCATCCACCGGCATTGTGAGGCGGGCAGCGACGACGCCGCCATGCATGATGTCCGCGCAGGTGAGGTCTCGATAGGAACGCGCCAGCGCCCGCTGCTCGATCTCCCGCAGCAGTCGCTCCAGGTCGTTCACATCTATGTCGAAGGTCTCTCCCGTCCGATCGAGGGCGGCGTCCAGGTCAGCCCTGCTGAACGTCCACGGCAGTTCGCTCTCCGTCGTCTTGGCAGGCGGCGGGGCCGCGACATGGGGATAGGAGTGCCCGGCAAAGCGATGATAGACCCAGGCCGTGGCGACAAGGACGACGGCGTTGAGGCCGACCGGAAGAAGCGGGAAGGCGTAGCTTGAGGAAGCCCCGGCGAAGAGGCCGACGAGTGCCGCCGCCCCTCCGGGCGGATGCAGGCAACGCAGCAGCGACATGACACCGATCGCAACACCCACCGCGATCCCAGCGGAAAGTGCCGAAAGTGGCATATTGTGAGCCACCAACAGGCCGACGAGCGCCGACACGACATTGCCACCGATCGCCGGCCACGGCTGCGCCATCGGACTTGCCGGCACGGCAAACAGAAGCACGGCCGAGGCCCCCATCGGAGGTACCAGCCACAGCATCTGCTGCGCGTCGGTCGCGGCCAACCCGCTGATGAGGCCGGTCAGCCCGATGCCGACCAAGGCCCCCGTGCAGGCCAGCATTCGGTCGCGCAAGTTAGCCCCCGCCAGTATGGGTCGAAATAACTTCAGGCGGGAGCTTGCAGACATGATGACCTCCAGAATGCGAGTAAGACGACTGGGTTCATGGCCGGACCTGTCTAAAGCAGACCGGCCGTCAGGCCGGACCCCAGAGGGCTGAATTCCACCATCACACCGTTCTCCCCCTCGGAGCGCTGGCGCCGAGCGAGAAGATCAGGTGCTGGAAACCTTGCTTGCGCTCCACCAGACTGGCGATGGTATAATTGTCCAGCACGGCGAAGAACGCGGCCATTGCCTCGTCGAGCACGGGGGGGACGCCGCAGCCGCTCGACAGCGCACAACCGGCGCAGTCGACCAGATCGAAATCGTCCTCCGTGTGGCGTAGCAACTCGCCGACGCTGATCTCGCTGGCCGGCCGCGCCAGCCGGTAGCCGCCGGTGCGGCCGCGCACGCTGGCGACATAGCCAGCCTTTCCGAGGTCGTGCAGCACCTTCATCAAATGGTTCTGCGAAATGGAGTAAGCGGCGGCAATCTCGGAAATCGCACAGAGCCTATCGCCGCGCGCCGCGAGGTACAGCACCACGCGCAGGGCGTAGTCGGAATAGCGCGTCAGTTGCATGGCTACCTGTCTGGAGGCTTTCCAGTCCGCTAATACATGTATAGCGTATACATGATTTTAGCGGAGGCAAGGCATGACCGAAGGCGGCGCACAGGCGGGCGGAACGGACCAAGAGCGAGGCGGGGCGGTGCGAGCCTTTGTGATCGAGAGCCGCCGTGCCGAGAGCGACGTGATCACCTCGTTCGTGCTGCGCCCGCGCGACGGCCGGCCACCCGCCCCGCACGTCGCAGGCCAGCATCTGACGCTGTTCGCCGATATCGACGGCGTAGGCCGGCAGAAGCGCAACTACACCATCTCCGCCGCGCCGAACGGCGAAACCTACCGCATCTCCGTCAAGCGCGAGCCGGAGGGGAGGGTGTCGAAATGGCTGCATGACGACGCGCGCGAGGGCACGCTCATGGACATCGCTCCGCCGGCCGGCGCGTTCGTGCTGCCGGAGAGCGGCCATCGCCCGCTCGTTCTGCTCAGCGCCGGGGTCGGGCTGACGCCGATGGTGGCAATGCTTGAGGCGGTTGTCGCCGAGCACCGCCAACTCGCCATACAGTTCATTCACTGCACGCAGAACAGCACGACCCATGCCTTTCGAGAGCATGTGCGATCGCTCGCCGCCGCGAGCGGTACCGATACGACCTTTTTCTATTCGCGGGCGGGAGGCAATGACGTCGCCGGGCGCGACTTCAACAGTGCCGGCCACCTGACGCCGGACTGGCTCACGGCCGATACTCCGATTACTGAGGCGGAGTATTTTCTGTGTGGCCCGCCGGGCTTCCTCAGGAGCTTTGTGCCCGCTCTCGCCAAGGCCGGCGTTCCTGCCGACCGGCTCCATTACGAGTTCTTCGGAGCTGTGGAAGACCTGTTCGACGATCCGCTCCCAGACTCGCCCCCGGCGGCGTCCCCGTCGGCCACAGTATTGGACCGCCGCTCGCGCGCCAGCGCGGGCTTCACGCGCGAGGCGATCGGCGACGCGCTGATCGACAGCGCGGCCGATGCCGTCGTTGCCAGCGATGCCGAAGGTGCCATCGTGCTGTGGAACCCCGGCGCCGAGCGCATATTCGGTTTCACCGAGGAGGAGGCGCTCGGGAGTTCACTCGACATCATCATCCCCGAACCGTTCCGCGCCCGCCACTGGGAGGGATACCGCGAGACCGTGGCCTCCGGCCAAAGCCGCTACGGCGCCGGCGACATGCTCTCCGTCCCCGGCCTTACCCAGGACGGGCGGCGAATTTCGCTGGAGTTCACCATCGCGCTGCTCAGGGACGAGGCCGGAAAGGTGAGCGGCATGGTCGCCGTGCTGCGGGACATCACGCCCCGTTTCGAGGAAATGAAGGCGCTGAAAAAGAAGATGGCCGCGACCCAGAATTCGCCCGGCGCTTGATGGCAGGAATGGCAATTGCCGGCAAAGTCCCGCCGGTCTTGCGGGGGCCGACGCGCGGGCCTTGATTCGCGCTCACCGGAACTGATCACGCCACTCGCTGGGCGAGACGCCGTACCGGCTGCGGAACAGCTTTCCGAACGAGGAGGCGTCCTTGAAACCGCAATCATAGGCGATAACCGAGATGCTCCGGCCGGTAGCCGCCTCGATCAGCTTGCGCGACTTTGCGAGCCTGACCTCGCGGACCGTGTCCATGATCGTCGCGTCGTTCTGCACGAACGCACGGTAAAGGGCGGCGCGCGAGCAGCCGAGCGCCCGGGCGACGGCGTCCGGGGACAGGTCGATCATTGTGTAGTTCGACTGGATATAGCGCTTCGCGGCAAGGAACAGCGCGTTGGCGTTGGCTTCGCCACCGCCGTTCAGTTCGCGCCCGATGTGCTGGAGTAGTAGGAGGCTCAGCGCGTGGATGGCGTCGAGCGCGGCTGCCATCTCCTTCGGTTCAAGATGTTCCGCGTGACGGTCGAGCCCTAGCATTTGCTCGCGGACCATGACGCCGAGCGGGATGGTGTCCAGCAGCAGGAAAAGGCCGGGAATGTCGCCACCGAGCGCTTCCAGCGCCTTGGCGCGCGGCAGAAGAAGGTAGATTTCCCTGCCGAGACTCCGGTGATAGCGCATGGGGCGGGTCGCGTCATAGGCGGCCAGCCGGCCATGCGGCGTGATGCACTGCGTGCCGCCGGGGCTTTCCAGCCCGAGTTCGCCCTCCGGCATCATCGAGATTACCACCGCCTCGCCGGCACCGCTGAGGCTGGCCGCCCGCGAGAACACGGTTCGGTGCTCCGATCCTTCCTGGCTGGCAAACACCCCCATCTCGCCGCGCACCGAGCGCTTGATGGCGAACAGGTCGGTATCTCCTGCCTGATCCGCTTCGAGCTCGACGACGCTGTAGGCCACTTCGCGCCAGGCGTCGAAACGCTCGCTTCTATCGAAGTCGGATGTGGACAGGCGCTTCAGGCGGTAGAGGCCGGCATCGGCTGCATGCGGCCCTGCGACCTGATAAGCCTTGCCCCTGCGGTCGCTCATCAAACAAGGTTCCCAACGACGCCGAAAGCCTCGCCAACGGCGTCAGAATGGCTGCAAACCCAGCCGGCGTCCACTACCGCTGCGGCCGCGCGAGATCTCCCTACCGAAGTACCGGGTCGGCCTCGCGTCGCCGCCCCGCGCGCGAATGAAGCTTATTCCCCGGGCGGGGCTGATACGCTGCGCCGAGATTTGGAACGCACGAACGATTGCCAGTGCAACCCGCGTCGATAGTCTGGCGGGCGTCATCGGGCTCACGGGCGTCTCGCTCATGGGTTTGCTCTCTCGTGGGATTCTCGCAGGTCACGACGCAGGCATGGAACGAGAGCATTCAAACGGGCTCGCCATCGACGGAGGTTTCCCCGTCAGAACGCTACCGCTGCCGTACGAATTCCCCGGGGCGAACTGGATCGGGGAAGAAGAGCGGCTGCTTGTCGAGCGCGTGGTAACCGCGCGCAGCCCTTTCCGCTTCTACGGCGAAGACTCCCAGCACATGGTCGAGACGCTGGAGCGCGAATGGTGCGCCGCGTTCGGTCACGGGCACGCGGTTGCCGTGGCGTCGGCAACGTCCGGCCTGTCCATCGCCATGTCGGCACTGGAGATAGGGCCCGGCGACGAGGTGCTGCTGCCCGGCTATCTCTGGGTCAGCTGCGTCGCCGCCGTGGTCCGCTCGGGCGCAATCCCCCGGCTTGTCGAGATCGACGACAGCTTCACCATCGACCCCGTCGACCTCGAGCGAAAGATCGGGCCGCGCAGCCGCGCCGTACTGGCCGTTCACATGAACGGGGCGCCGGGACGCATCGCCGAGGTTGCCGCCATCTGCGAGCGCCATGGCCTTGCGCTGATCGAGGACTGCGCGCAGGCGGCGGGCGCCACCTCGGGCGGACGCGCCGTCGGCCGGTTCGGCGCCATTGGCGTGTTCAGCTTCCAGCTCAACAAGAACATGACATCCGGGGAGGGGGGAATGGTGGTCTGCGAAGACACCGCTCTCTACCGCCGGATCGTCGCGCTTCACGATCTGGGCTACGCGCGTGACGCGAACGGAAGGCTGGATACGGCGGACGAGACCTGCCAGCTCTGGGGCTACGGCGTGCGCATGTCCGAGCTGGCCGGGGCGCTCGCACTGGCGCAGTTGCGCAAGCTTCCCCGCATCACCACCGCGATGCGTACCGCCAAATGGCGCATCCGCGAGGCGCTGTCCGACATTCCGGGCCTTGGCCTGCGCACCATTCCCTGCCCGGCCGGCGACACCGGGCCGTTCCTGATCACTGTGCTGCCCGATGAGGACACGGCGCGCCGCTTCGCCGCCGCCGTTCATTGCGAAGGCATTGCCGGCCCCGGGGGGCGGTCGCTCTGCGTGTCGATGCGCGACTGGGGGCTGCACTGGTACTCCAACATCCCAAGCCTCGTTCGCCGCACCTCGAACAGCCGCGACGGCTTCCCCTGGAGCCATCCCGCCAACGCCTTCGCCGCCGGGTACGACTACCGCATCGGCGCGCTTCCCGCGTGCGACGACCTGCATTCCCGCAGCGCCATCCTGTCCATCGGATCAACGCTCGCCGAGCAGGATGTCGACGACATCATCCGCGCCTTGCGCAAGGTTGCTCATCTGGTGCTGTCGTGAGCGACCCGTCGGAGCAAGAGGCGGCCGCGCTCCTGCGGGCGATGATCGCGTCGAGCCCCTACCGCGATTATCTCCGCCCGATTGAGGACGATGTGGTCCGGGTCGCCTTTCTCAACCACCAGATCCGTGCCGCCCTCCTTTCCGCCAGCGCTGCCGGCGTGCGCGCGTCGCGCTTCTCCTTCCGGCGCGGGCCGGACGAAAAGCGGGTGCTCTCCTTTCTCGAATATGTCGCGTTCGCCTCGCCGGGGTTCCTCGCCTCCGTTGGCGAATGGCCATTGGAGCGCGCCAATGGCTGAAATCGACGCTTGCGATGTGTGCGTAGTGGGCACAGGGGCCGCCGGCGGCATCCTGGCGCACAGCCTAGCGATGGTCGGCCTGAAGGTCGTCTCCCTTGAGCAGGGGCCGAGGCTGGCGGGCGACTATTTCCGCAGCGCCGACCCTTATGGCAGCCGTAAGGACTTCGGCATCCGCGCGCATACGAGCTGGCCGGCGGATCCGCACGAGGCCTTCTTCGGCAACGCCCTGTTCGCCTCGGCCGAACAGGGATCGGCGCGACGCCGCGCCGGCGGATTCCTGCCCTATCAGGTCTTTGCCGTCGGCGGCCTGCAGAATCTCTGGAATGGCGTCAGCGTTCGCTTTTCCGCTGACGATGTGCGTGGCTGGCCGCTGCATTATGACGACCTCGCCCGGAACTATGCGGCGGTTGAGCGGCTGGTGACCGTGTGCGGCACGGCGGCAAACCTGCCCGAACTGCCAGACGGAGAGTTCATCGCGCCCAAGCCCTTCCGGCCGGTGGACCACCTGCTGGCGAAGGCGGTGGCAAGCCTGGGCGAGCCGACATCGCACGTCACCGCCAACCGCAAGGCGATCAACACAGTGCCCGGCACGCCCTCCTCGTGCCAGTCGACGGGCGGCTGCGCCTTTGGTTGCCCCACGGATGCGGTCTACAAGTTTTCCACCCGGCTGCTGCCGCGCATCGCTGGCCGCACCAATTATGCGCTGCGGCCCAATGCCAAGGTGACGCGCCTGATCGCCGCATCGGACGGGGGGCGGGTTGAGAGCGTCGAGTTTCTCGATACGGCCACCGGCGAGCGGCATCGGCTACGGGCCGGCGTCGTGGTGCTGGCGGCGGGAGCGCTGGAGTCGCCGCGCATCCTGTTTAATTCAGCCTCCGAGGCGGCGCCGGCGGGGCTGGCCAACTGGCATGGACAGGTCGGACGCCGGTTGCAGGATAATCCCAAGACCGTTCTGTCCACTTCGCTATGGAAGCTCTGGGGCCGGCGGCGGGACTACGACATCGGCTATGGAGACCCGGTCCTGATCGTGGGGCGCGCCGGCTTGCCGGATGGCGAAACCTTCCCCTTCCTTTGCCATAACAGCCACTCGGTGCCGGATATTCCCCACTATCTTGCCGGACTCGAACGGTTTCCCCCGTTCGTCAAGCGGCGGCTGGCGCGGCTCATGTTCCACAGCTACCTGACGATCGGCATGTTCTGCGGCGGCGAGCCCGATCCCGCCAACCGCCTCCGGCCCAGCCGGGAGACCGACGCCTTCGGGGTGCCGCAGGTCGATGTCGACTACACCACCTCGCCGCGCGCCCAGGCCAGAATGGACGCCATGGAGCGGTGGGGCCGGCGGGTGCTTGGCCGAGCGTCGGGCACGATCATCCATGGCGGCAGTTCCGACAACGGAACGGGCATCCATTATGCCGGAACGACAGGCATGGCAGCGGACCCGGGCGCCGGCGTGGTCGATGTGGACCTTCGCTGCCACGGGATGGACAACCTGTACGTCTGCGATGGCGGCGTCATTCCCCAACTGCCCGAGAAGCACCTGACTCTGACGATCATGGCCCTCGCGCACCGTCTTGGCGGGCACCTGGCTGCGCGCGCCGCAGCAGGGGAACTCGCCGCCGCATGAACCTCGACAGGCAGCGTGAAACGGGGCGTCCCGTCACGCTGGTTCGGCAACGAATGATGCCCGGCTGAGCCGGAGAGAGGAGATTTCCATGTTCGCTTTGCATATCGCCTTGCAGGGATGCCTTCGCGGCTCCGACGTGCAGTACGGCATCAGCGCCGACACCGGCGGCCACATCCGCTATCTGCTTGGCATGGTGGAAGCCTCCGAGCGCAGTGCGAAGCTCGAACGCATCGTCATCGCGACCCGGGCCTTCGACAGCAAGCACGGCCCCGAATATGCCGCTCCGCGCGAGCGTGTGTCGTCCAAGACGGAAATCGTCCGCTTTGCGACGCCGAATCCGGACTACCTGGCCAAGGAGGAGCTCTGGAGCGAAGTGCCGGCTTACGCCGAGTCCCTCATCGACTGGATTGTCGCCCAGCCCGCCCCGCCTGACATCATCCACGCCCATTACGCCGATGCGGGTGTGGTGGCCGGCATCGTTCGCGAGAGGCTCGGCATTCCCTATACCTTCGTCGGCCACTCCCTCGGGCGTGTCAAAATGGACGCCTTCCGTGACAATGCCGGGTCGGAAAACCCCGATTCCATTGAATCGCTGGAACGCCGTATCGACATCGAGGAACGGGCCATCCGCGACGCCTCACTCATCATCGCCAGTTCACGCGACGAGGCCGAGTTCCAATATTCCCAATATAAGAACTACGATCCCGGGCGCATACGCATCGTTCCCCCAGGCGCCGAACTCGCCGCCTTCCGGGGCGCGCCGCCGCGCCTGAACGTGGACCGGCTCATCAACCGCTTCCTGACCCATCCCGAGAAGCCGGCGCTGATCGCGATTGCGCGGCCCGTGGCGAAGAAGAACCTCGCCATGCTGGTGAGGGCCTATGGCGAGAGCCCGCAGTTGCAGGAGATGGCGAACCTCATCCTGATAGCGGGAAACAGGTCCGACATTTCCGATCTGGAACCGGAGATTTCCAACAGCCTGAACGAGATCCTGCGGCTGATCGACCTCTACGACCTCTACGGCAAGATCGCCTATCCCAAGGTGCACCTGCCATCCGACGTGCCGGCGATCTATGCGTATGCGCAGTACCGGCGGGGCATCTTCATCAATCCGGCGCTCAACGAGCCTTTCGGGCTCACCTTGCTGGAGGCGGCAGCCGTCGGCATCCCCATCATCGCCACGGACAGCGGCGGGCCGAACGATATCGTCGAGATCTGCCGCAACGGCGAGCTGGTCGATCCGAGCTCCCCGGACGACATCGCGCAGGCCGCCATCCGCATTCTCGCCGACCCCGCCTTGTGGGATTCCTATGCTGCTGCCGGTGCGCGCGCGGTCAAGCGTTTCGACTGGCGCTCCCACGCCAAGCGCTATTTGCGCCTTGCCGAGGCCGTGACCGGAAATGAGGGAATCGCGGTCCCGCAGCCGCGCGAGCTGCTGGTGAGTGACATCGACAACACGCTGCTGGGATCGCGGGACGCGCTGTCCGAGTTCAGCGAATGGCTGGCGGGGGAGCCCGAGATGGGGTTCGCCATCGCCAGCGGCCGCAGCTTCCACAGCGCCATGTCGGTGCTGGAGCAGGAAGAGGCGCCGCTGCCCGACATCATGATCACCAGCGTCGGGTCGGAGATCTATTATCGGGCGGAAAACGGCCCGCAATACCGCCCCGACCCCGAATGGGCGGAGTGGATCGCGCAGGGGTGGGATCGCGCCGGCATTCTCGCCGCCTTGCAGGACCTGCCGGGGATTCGCCCGCAATCCCCTCTCGAGCAGCGCCGCTTCAAGCTGAGCTATCTCAGCCCGGGAAACCCGGACGCGGCAGCCGTGATTGCCGAGCGGCTGCTCAAGGCGGGACTGGAGGGCACGGTCATGGGCAGCCATGCGCGGTACATCGACATTCTTCCGCCCCGTGCGTCGAAGGGAACGGCCGTCGAGTTTGTCCGAAAGCGCCTCGGGCTAGCGTCGCGGCAGGTCTATGTCGCGGGCGATTCCGGCAACGACGTCGAGATGCTGCGTCTGCTGCCGAACGCCATCGTGGTCGGCAATTTCTGCGACCATCTGCGAAGCCGTCCGGAACTCGATCATTGCCATTTCGCCCCGCGCCGCTATGCGCGCGGCATTCTCGATGGCGTGGCCTATTTCCGGGGCACGGAGAACGAGCGAGCCCTCTCCGTGGCCTGACAGCCTCACACCCCGTCATCACGCCCGCCGAGCGCGCGCGCCATCGGCGCAAAGCGCAGGCTTCATCAGCACGAGGTCTCAATGCTGCATCTGTCCGTGGCCATCGCCTCGCTCGGCGGCCTGTTGTTCGGCTACGAGACGGGCGTCGCCGCAGGGGCGTTGCAGCAGGCCGTCGGCGGATGGGGCCTCGACCGCTTCGCCTTGCTGCTGGTGAGCACGGGCACGCTGGTCGGCGCCCTTTTCGGCGCGCTCGTCAGCGGCTGGCTGTCCGATCGCATCGGCCGGCGCGACGTCATCATGGCGACGGCCGCGCTCTTCACGCTCGGAGCCTTCTCGGGCGCGGTGGCACCGTCGATCGAGGTGCTCTTCGTCGCCCGCCTCATCGTCGGGGTTGCCGTGGGCGCCATGTCGGCGGTCGGTCCGACCTACATTGCCGAAATCGCGCCGGCCCGGTCGCGCGGTGCGCTGGTAACGGCTTTCCAGCTGGCTATCACGCTGGGCGTGCTGCTGGCCTATGGCGCCGACGAGTTCTTCTACGATGTGCCGGGCGGCTGGCGCACCATGCTGGGTCTCGGCGCCGCTCCCGCGCTTCTGCTGGCCGGGGCGGCGCTGCTCCTGCGGGAATCGCCGCTGTGGCTCGATCTTCAGGATGCGCAGGAGAGGTCCGGCTCCCACGGGGAGGGGACGGGCGAGGCGAGCCCGTTCTCGATTCAGGGCCGGCAGGCGCTGCTGCTCTGCGTCGGCCTGTTCTTCTTCCAGCAGTTCGTCGGCATCAACACCCTGCTCTATTTCGCCCCCTCGATCATGGAGGGCGTCGACTTCAGCCTGGGTGGCGGGTTGCTGGCGGGCGATGCGCTGCCCTTGGGAATCGTCAACGTGCTGGCGACGATCTGCGCCATAGGCCTGATCGACCGGGTCGGCCGCCGGCCGCTGCTGCTGGCCAGTTTCATCGGATCGGCCGCGGGCCTTGCCCTTGCCGGCGCGGGTCTGGCCTTCAGCGTTTCGGAGCCGGGTCCCGGCCAGGCCATGGCCGCCGCCGGCGTGTTTCTGTTCGTGGCCTCCTTCGCCATCGGCCTGGGGCCGATCCCTTGGGTGACGGCGGTCGAGATATGCCCGATCCGGATACGCGGCATGGCAATCGGCCTGGTCGCTGCCTCCCATTGGCTGTTCGACGGTATCGCGTCGCCGATAAGCCTGGTGGGCGCCGACGAGCCCACGCGGGCGGGCATCTTCGCCGTCTATGCCGGCATCGCGGTCACAGGCTTCTTCCTGTTCCGGCGCGCCTTTCCGGAATGCAAAGGGCTCGCTCTTGCCACGATCGACGCCCGGGCTGCGGCGGCGGCCGCCGCGATGCGCGCGAGGGGCAGCCTGTTCGTGCACTACGCGGTCACGGCGCTCGTCACCACCGGAGGTCTGCTCAACGGCTTCAATTTCGCCATCACCGCTGCGGCCATCGTCCTGCTGGCGCGCGATTGGGGGCTGGGCTCTTTCGAGCAGGGCGCCGTGGTCAGCACGCTGGTCCTCGGCCTCGCGGTGGGCTCCTTTCTCGCCGGCGGATTGGCCGACAGGTTCGGACGGCGCTATCTCCTGATGTCGACGGCGGCGCTGTTCGTCGCCGGCGCGTTCCTGTCGGCACTGGCACCCTCGCTGATAGCGCTGCTGGTGGCGCGGGCGGCGGTGGGGTTGGCGATCGGCATCGCGTCGCCGACGACCGGCATCTATGTCGCCGAAATCTCGCCCAGCGCCATTCGCGGACGCCTGCTGTCATTCGAGGCGGCCACCTATGGAGCCGGTGCGATCCTCGCCTATTGCGTCGGCATCTGGTTCGAGGCGACACCCGAGGGCTGGCGCTACATGTTCGCCTTCATCGCCGTGCCGAGCACGATCTACGGCCTGCTCCTGCTGCCGCTACCGGAATCGCCGCGCTGGCTGGCGATGCAGGGACGCCACGCCGCCGCGCGCCGCGTGCTGCGCCAGTTCGATGAACGCGACGTCGACCACGTCCTCGCCGAGATGGAAACCGGGCAGCCGGAGGAGGGCGGGGGCTCCTGGCGGCAGCTGGCGTCGCGCGTCAACCGGCCGATCGTCGTGCTGGGCGTGACGCTGATGTTCCTTATCGTGTTCTGCGGCTGGGACATGGTGCTGTTCTACGCACCAACCCTGCTGGACGAGATCGGCTTCGAGGACACCACCGTCAATTTCGTCACCACTCTTGGCCTCAGCGTGGTGTTTCTCGTGGCCACCCTCATATCGCTCGGCATTGTCGACCAGGTGGGCCGCAAGCCACTGGTGGTCAGCGGGCTTGTCCTCATGTCCGGCTGCCTCGCCCTGCTGTCGCTTCTGCACGGGAGCGCGGCCGAGCCGGGCGGGGTTGCCGCCTGGGCCATGGTCGCCGTGCTCGCGGTGTTCGTTGCCGTCTTCGCCCTGACACTGGGACAGGTTGGCGAGATCGTGGTGGCGGAGATCTTTCCGCAAGCGATCCGGGGCCCCGGCACCAGCCTGTCTCACGGCATGCGGAGCCTGTTCGCCTTCGCATTCACCCTGACCTTTCCCTTCGTGATCGACACGGCGGGCCTCGGCCTCACGTTCCTGAGCTATGCTATCATCAACATTCTGGGGGCTGCCTACCTGTTCCGCTACATGCCGGAAACGCGGAACAAGACTCTGGAAGATATCGCCCGCTACTGGCGCGAACGGTGAGTGATCGAACGGACGTCGTGGCCACCAGCCCGCGTTTGAGGCCAGGCCGGCGAACGCGCCGCTCTAACCCTCCCGCTCCTCGGCGAGCTTTCGGGCGTAAAGCGCCCCGCTGACACCGCCCATGAGCGCGCCATTGCCATAGATGACGAGCAGCGGCGTGAGCGAGGCGAACAGGCCGAAATCGACCGCCGCAACGGCGGCCAGCACGGTGAGCGCGGTGATCACCAGCGCCGCCGGTACCAGCCGGCGCACCGTGAAGGCGATGAGGGCGGACACGCACAGGATGGCGAAGCCGGAGAGCAGGGCGAACAGGTCGATCATCGAGAGGTTCCGCGCGAGGTGCCTGTAGGGAAAGCGCACATGCCCGTCCTATAGAGGAGGCGGCGGATTCATTCTAGGACCCGGCCAGAACCGGCGTGAAACGGCGGGTCAGCCGCCGGCGACGACGGGGGACGCTGGCGCGGTCGAGGTTTCTGTCTCCGGCGCGCGGATCATCAGCCAATAGGGGTCGCTCTCTCCGGCCGGCGTGAACCCCTTGCGCTGATAGAGTCGCTGGGCGGGATTGTTCTTCTCGACATGGATGGAAACGATGCGTCCGTGGCGACTGGCCCCGGCGCAGGCCAAATCGAGCAGTGCGCCGCCAATGCCCCGGCTCCGGGCCTCCGGCAGCAGGCTGATATCGACGATGCGATGCTCGCGCGGGCCTCGGTGAAGATAGAACCGGCCGATGGGGGCGCCGTCGCGCTCGATGATGAGAAACAGCGCATCCGCGTAGTAGCGGGCATAATGCGCAACCTGACAACGGAACTGGTCGGCCAGAAATGCGGACCGAACCTCGTCCGGCCAGCCATTGCCCTGGAACTCGGGCCCGCGCACGCTGGCAAACAGCGCGGCGAGGAACGGGGCGTCCTCGCGGATTTCAGGGCGCAGGCTCACCGACAGGCCGTGAAGGGTTATCGGCGAGCTCACGAAATCAGCAACCATCCCCGTGTCAGTCATAGTTGGGATACGCGCCTTCGAGGCAAATGCAGTAATTGAGCGCGAGGTAAGGCTGCATGTTCTCGTGCGGGGTACCTTTGCCGGTGACGCTGATGCTGGCCGGTGACAGCGCGGTGTCGGGCGTTTCCTTGATGTAGCAATCCGAGAATCCCGGGCTGTTTTCAATCTCGTAGCGGCCGATATAGGAGTCTGCCACAGGCCCACGGGACATCTGGCTGTCGGGGATGGATCCGCCATAGGTCGAAAGTACATGCGTATGAGGTGGCGCATGCTGCTCGTAGAGGCGGGTAGCAGCGTCGCCGTCGGCCTGGCCGATTCTAGTCGCGTATGGTGTCCCGCCTGATGCGTTCCAGCCCATCACTGCCCGACCTGCAAGTCTGGGCAGATTGAACACCAAATGCTGGCCACCATAATTGTAGCCGATGATCGCCCAGAGCACCTGATGCTGCTGCACAGGGAATTCCGCCCCATTGCAGTAGGCCCAACCGTTTGGCGGGTAATTGAAACAAAACGCTCGAATTTCACCTATAAAGGCGTCCATGGCCGTTCTCCTTTAAGCTTCGCTAGGGTAAAGGCCAGTCAGAGCAATGATATAATTGATGGAGAGGGACGGCATGAGGTTGGAGTGCGGCGTTTGTGCGAGACTGTTTTCACCGATCGATTTGGGGTGAAGATCGCGTTTGTTCAGGTTGGCCGTATTCACGATATAAAATAGCGCGGGCTTGTCTGTGGAAGCAGCGGAATGCGCGGCAGATAAGATTCGGTCGGTGGGAGAACTCGATTGGGCGTCGCTGCTTGAGGCCATCAGCCGATGATTGTGCGCCGGTAGGTGCTCGCTCGTCAGTTCGACCTTGTCGAAACCGCTGGCGTCAGCCGTCCTGCGTGGGGAGAGGCCGGGACCCTGGCCGCTTCCCACCGCGAGCTTGCCGCGAAGATCGGGTATGCCAAATGTCGTCCTTCCATCTCCTCCCCAGGTGAATTCCAGAAGTGAATACAGGGCTTGATATTCGTTGATGTTGAGCAGCCGCCCATCGCATAACGCCCAGCCGGAGGGAATTCTCTGTCCAGCGAAGTTTCGTATTTCGCCTACATAACAATCGACCATTTTCGCCTCGTTACTCTTTAGAGGGCCACACGCCGGTAACGCATATGCAGTACGTCACGACGGCGAAGGGCTGCATGTTGTTGTGTGCCGCACCTGCTCCCTTGGGCCCGACCATTGCCTCGTTCAGGGCGATAAGGTTGCTTCCCAAAAGCGGCCTGTAGAGAAAGCGCTCTTTGTGGGCCTCCGAATCCGGGCCGATTGTCGCGAGGCATGCGTCTTTCGAGCTAACGGTGGTGCCGGGAGCCGTGGACGCACGCAGGGGGTGTGTGTGAGGCGGCATCGTCTCGGCGGTCAGCGCGACACTCTCGGCCCCGCCTTTGCTGGCGAAGGGGCGGGGAGTGTTCGGAGGGTCTGCATCCTGGCCCATCCCGAGCGGCACCCTTCCCCGTAGATCCGGGAGGGCGAAGTCGGTGTCCCCATTGCCGCCGAAACTGTGTCCCAGCAGTCCGTAAAGCGCTTGGTACTGCCGTGTCGGGAGAATTCGGCCATCCGCCGGCACCCAGCCGTTCGGTACGCGGTTGTACGCAAAGGCGCGGATCTCGCCGATAAAGCTGTCGGTCACAGTAAGCCTCCCCTGACCCACCACCTCGGAACATGGCGGTGCCCTGCTACAATTACAACCATAACGAGTATTATAATCTATCGTCAATCAATGACTGTGTTCCGCAACAAATAATTCCTGCAGGCGCATCGGCGGCCGTCGGGAGCACGTTGACGGCAAGGAAGGGGTGCAGCATCCTCTATGTCGATCAATGGTTGTATCGCGATATTCCGGAGGCAAAGATGGGCGAGGCACGGGGCGTCGAGGCGGCGAACTGCGTAACCAGCGGCGAAATGGCTCCTGCGCGACCCAAATGGGAAACGCCGGAATTGACCGTGACGCCGGCCGCTGATGCGAGGCTGACGGCAAATCAGCCGGGTGACGACGACGGCACGTCCTGAGCCTTCGGCATGGCCTTCTGCGGCGGGCAGGTATCGCTGGACATCGTCCGGCGGTGCATTTCCGTTCTGAGCGGGGGTGATCGCGCTGCCTCTCTCCACAATGAGCCTCCCATGGCCGTGGGGAGCCAATCACCCGCCGGGCTGGCGGTGGAGCCTGGCGTCGTTGCCGCCTTCGACGGTCGTCTCGACAACCGCAGCGATCTCGCGCGCCAACTCGGGCTGAGCGATATCGGCCGCGTCACGGACAGTGCGTTCCTCGGCGCGGCCTATGCCAAATGGGGAAGCGGCTGCTTCCATCGCCTGATCGGCGACTATGCCTGCGCCGTCTGGGACGGCAACAGCCGGGAATTCCTCCTGGCGACCGACCCCGGCGCCCTGCGCACCCTGTTCTTCTGGTCCGATCAAAGCCGCCTGCTGTTCGCCACCGAGCAGCGCGGCTTGTTCGCATGTCCCGACGTGCCGCGCGAGATCGACCAGGACCAGATGGCGGCGTGGCTCTGCATGCTGCCCCGCGAGCCGCTGCGCACCTTCTTTCGCGGCGTCAACCGGGTGCCTCCCGGCCATTTCATCCGCTGGTCGGCAGGGAATTTCACCGTGGAGCGCTGGTGGCGGCCCGAGGACGTGCCGACGCTGCATCTGCCGCGTGACGAGGATTATGAGGAAGCGCTGCGCGAGGCGCTCAGCGAGGCGGTGCGGGCCCGCATCCGGCCCGGTGAGCGCATCGGCAGCCACCTCTCCGGTGGGCTCGACAGTTCGACCGTCACGGCGATGGCGGCGCGGGAACTGGCGGCGCAGGGGCGGGGACTGATCGCCTTCACGGCGGCGCCGCGCCATCCGCAACCCGCCAGTCGCAACCGCTTTACCGATGAATGGCCGCATGCCGCCGAGGTGGCGGCGCGTTACGCCAATGTCGAGCATGTACGGATCGACAACGATGCCGAGCCGCTTCTCGATGCGCTGGATCGGCGCGAGGCCGGCCATGACTGGCCGTTGCTGAACGCTGTCAACAATGTCTGGATCACCGGCATCTATCGCGAGGCCCGCCGCCGGCGGCTCGACGTGGTGTTGCAAGGCGCGATGGGCAACATGACCATCAGCTATGCCGGCGGCGACCTTCTGGCGGGCCGCCTGCGCGGCGGCGATCTGGGCGGGGCGTTGCGGACGGCCCTGGACCTGCGCCGGGGGGGCGGGCGCTCATGGCTGGGTATCGCCGGGCAGGCGGCCGACAGCGTGCTGCCCGCGCCGATGCGCCGGCGACTCAGGGCCGCCCTCGGCAAAAAGGAAATCGAGCTCTACGACTACTCGGCGATCCGCCCGGAGTTTCTCAAGCGCTCCGGGCTGGAAGAGCGCGCCATCGAGCTGGGCGGAAGCCTCGGCAACCTTGCCCGAGGCGACAGCCGCGCGCTGCGGCTCGCGGTGTTCGACCGTTCCGATCATCGCGGCCATACCGCCATGTCGACCCGCCGGCTCTTCGGCATCGACGTGCGCGATCCGACCAGTGACCGGCGGGTCATCGAGCTGTGCCTCTCCATTCCGGACGAGCAGTTCGCGCTCGGCGGGGTGCCGCGCTCGCTGATCCGGCGCGCGATGCGGGGCGTCGTGCCGGATGTGGTGCTCGACGAGCGGCGCAAGGGACTTCAGGCGGCGGACTGGCGGGCCAGCTTCCAGGAGGCGCTGCCGGGCCTGCGGGCCGAGGTGGCGCGCCTGCGCAACAGCTCCTTCGCCAGCGAATGCCTCGACCTCGATCGAATGGACGCCCTTCTCGATAGCTGGCCCGGCATCGGAGACTCCAGCGAGAAGGCGACCTATGACTATCTCTGCACCTTCAGCCGCGCGCTCACCGCCGGCCGGTTCATCCGCCGGGTCGAGGGTGGCAACGGGTAGCCGCCGCCTTGTCGTTGTGGGATTCGTCTGCGCGCAGGGTCAGCCGTAACCTACACGGGCCATGACCCGTGAATGCGTCCCGACGACACGCTCTGCCAGAACGGCCGGCAGTGCCGTGCGCCATTCGCCGGCTTTCCCCGCGCGGAAGAACGGCGCCGTGGATGTCCGGGAGCGTTCGCGAAAACCGCCGCGCGCCTCCTGACCGGCGAGCGCGCTGAAGCGGCTCTCTTCCAGGCTGCGGGAGACGGCGTGGCGCGTGTCGTCCAGGTCGAGAAACCGGCACAGCTGCGTGAAGCTCTCAAGCGGGTCGGCCAGCAAATCCTCATAGCGCAGCATCAGGAGTTGCACGCCGCCCGCGTCGAGCCAGCTCTCGACATGGGCGCTCCAGGACGAGATCCACTGCTCAACATTCGCGTTGAGGCGTCTCGGCGAGTGACCGATGCAAAATGCGGTGTCGGCCATCCGGTCGACGCTGTCATCGAGCGACCAGCCGAAATGGGCGGCTGCTGAAACCGCGACATCGCGCGGGTCGCGGACGATGCAGACGACACGATCTATGGCATCGGGCGGGATCGCCGGCTCGCGCGCACCGGGCGGGACGAGATTGGAATCGTGCGTCTTGTAGAATCCGGGCTGCTCCCTTGCGATGCGGCGGCTGGTGAGCGGCCGAAGCAGGGCGACCTCCTGCCGACTGAGGTCCGAATGCTCCAGCCCCGCATGGCAATCCTGCAGGCTGCGCGAGGTGAGGTTCGGAACCTCTGACAGGTCCGCATTAAGGTCGATCGGCCGGCCGTCGCGCAGATGGCTGGCGAGGAAGGCGCGCAGCCAGGTGTTGCCGGACTTGGGATAGGAGGCGATGAGGGTGAGCCCGCTCATCCCCGTATCGTCGCCGCGATGGCGTCGAGCCAGCGGTCGGGCTGCGCGTCTGCCCGGCGCGTCAGCCGGTAGACAGGCACGTCATTGGCGATCAGGGCGCGCGCCTGGAACAACGTTTCGGCACGCCCCAGCGCGTGCCCGACCTGCAGCCGGAACGTCTCGGCCTCCAGCGCGGCCATGATGTCGAGCGGCGCCGCCAGCCGCTGGATACCTTCTCCCTCACCAGAACCAGCGCGGCGAAGGAGGAAGATCGCCCGCAGCGGGAGGGGCTCGCGCACGCCGGCGTGAGGCGCGCGAAAATGGAATTTCTCCTGTCCGCGCCGGTTGCGCTCCAACCCTTCCGGCGACAGCGCCGCATCTTCCATGGTGTCGCGCCAGAGCTTCAGCCGGGGGAAGCAAGGACGCACCCGGGGCGGCTCGCACGTCTCGATCACGCAGATATCGTCGGAGACCACCGAATGGCCGTGTTGGGCGAACCGCAGCGCGAGGGTGGACTTGCCCATGCCCGACGGACCGCAAAAGGCGACCGCGCCACCGTCGATCGCCACACTGGACGCGTGCAGCGGCAGCAGGGCGCGTTGATGGCACACCATGCCGAGCACCGAGCCGAGCAGGAAAAGCCGAATCTCGGCCTCGCTCGCCTCGGGCTGCGGGGCAATGGTGATGCCGCCCGACGGCCGCACGAGGAACCGCCCTACCATCGGCACCTGCAGCAAACCTGCGCCGGTACCGTCGATCTGCAAGAGCGGGCTGATTTCCCGCCCCTCGGGCAGGCGTTCGTCAACCTCGCCGAGCCGGACGACGAGGTCGGGAATCCTGTCGTCGCCCTGCCAGTCGAGGAGCTCGGGCAGCGCAATGTCGGAGCGGATGCGCCAGCCGCAGAGTAGGCCGTCGGTCATGGGCACCGCCGCTGTCACGCGCGAATTTCGATGAGCTTCCGGGCGTCGAGCAGGGCCAGAAAGGCAAGCACCTCCGCTTCGATGCGCGCCGCCTCGCCCTCATATTCGGCCTTGAGCGAACAGCAGAGGTCGCTGACCCGGACGGGCTGCTCCAGACGCTGCCAGATGCTGGTGGCTATGCCGTTCAGCCCGAAATAAAGGCCCTGCTCGACATCGAGCAGAACCCGCGTGTCACCGATGGCGGCCTCAAGCGGATGAGGCCGCCGAACGATCTCGGAGCTGGATGAAAGGGCCATGGATCACGCGTGAGTTGTCACCATTGCCTCTACACCTAGCCCGGCAAGGTGGTATCGTCCAGAGGATGCTACCGGGAAGCGCGTGAGGCGGCGCCGGGGAACCCGGCAAGGCAGGAGAGGGCAAGCAAATGGACATCGCCGCGTTGACCATCCAGCACTTTGCGCCGCGCGTCGGCGAGAGTTTCGCGGTTGAGACCGGCCAACCCGGGCCGTTGCGGATTGTGCTGCGGGAAGCCGCGGTGCTCTCCGCGCGCGGCCGGCCGGACGGGCGCGACGGTTTCCAGCTGCTGTTTGAAGGCGAGGGGCCTTATTGCCTGGCCCAGCTCACCCACCGCTTGCACCATGACGCGCTGGGGGAGCTGGAAATGTTCCTCGTGCCCATAGCCGGCGATGGGAACCGCTTCACCTACCAAGCGATCTTCAGCTGAGGCGCCGCGCCGATCAACCGGCTACCGCAGCCTTTTCGGGCAGGCGCGCGATCACCTTGATCTCGAAATCGAACCCGGCAAGCCAGTTCACCCCGACGGCTGTCCATGCGGGATAGGGCGCCGCTGGGAAGGCCTGCGCCTTGGCCGCCAGGACCGTGTCGAACTGATTCTCGGGATCGGTATGGAAGGTCGTCACCTCGATAACGTCATCGAAGGTGCAGCCGGCAGCGGCGAGGGTCGCCCGCAGATTGGCGAAGGCCTGCTCGACTTGGCGGGCGAACTCGGGCTCGCGGCTGCCATCCGGGCGGCTGCCCACCTGTCCCGATACGAACAGCAGGTCCCCCGAGCGAATGGCGGCGGAATAGCCATGGGTCTCATAGAGTGCGTGCCTGCCGGCAGGGAAAACGGCGTCGCGCATGATCGCATCCTCAAGGTTGAGAAGGCCGCCACCGGCGTTCCCGATGGCGACTTCTTCTGATATACGTTTCGTATGTGAGAGTGCTGGCATACGTCGCGTATGTCAATGGGCGCGTGTGCCAATGAGGGAATGAGAGCGCGAAATGGCCGTGGGACGACGGGCGGAAAAGATGGAGGCGACGCGCGCCAGACTGGTCGCGGCGGCGCGCAAGGCCTTCGCCGAAAAGGGCTATGCCGACGCCTCGATGGATGATCTGACGGCGGCGGCAGGGCTGACGCGCGGCGCGCTCTATCATAATTTCGGCGACAAGCGGGGGCTTCTGGCGGCGGTGGTGCACCAGATTGATGCTGAAATGGCGGCCCGCGCGCAGGCGATCGCTTCCGACGCCACCACGCCATGGGAGGCGCTTCTCGCCGAGGGGGCGGCTTACATCGAGATGGCGCTGGAGCCGGAGGTGCAGCGAATCGTGCTGCGCGACGGTCCCGCCGTGCTCGGCGACCCCTCGCAATGGCCGAGCCAGAATGCCTGCCTGGAGACGACGCGACGGACAGTGGAAAGGCTGATCACCGGGAAGGTGCTGAAGCCGGTGGACCCGGAAGCGGCGGCCTGGCTGATCAATGGCGCGGCACTGAACGCGGCGCTGTGGATCGCCGCGAGCCCTACGCCGGAGAACGCGCTACCCAAGGCGATCGAGGCGTTTCGCTGCCTGGCGCAGGGGCTTCTGGAAACGCCGGGCTGAACAGGCCCGGCTGTTATCTCGCCCGCGGCTACTTCGCGGGTCGCTCCCCGGCTTCCTCGTCGAGCATCGACTCGACGGCGCCGATGGCGACTTCGAGACTGGCGATCTTCTGGATCGTCTTGTCCGAGGGAAGGGCATTGATCTCGGCGGCGATGGAAATCAGATCGCGCTGCTCGGTCAGTAGCCGGTTTCGGAGAGTCTTGAGCTTCAGGGTCATGAAATCGTTCGGGTCAGCAGGCATGACAGCTTTCGCGGGAGACTAGCGCTTGACGGCGCGGCGGGTGGGCTTGGGTGCCGCAGTGGCGGCGAGGCTGCGCTCGGCGGCCTCCTTGGCCAGCCGCGCCTCCCGCAGGCGGGCGATCTTGGCTTCGCGGGCCACCGATTCGTGCTCGATCATCGACATGGCGATCCGGGAGACCGAATCGGCCTTGCTCTCCGATTGAGACAGCTTCGGCTTGAAGGGTGTCTCCTGCGCTCGTTTGGGCATACTGAACTTCCCTTCGTAAACGCAAAAAAGGCCGGGTTTCCCCGGCCTTCCCACTACTGCCTCAACGGTCGTTGCCAGTACATCCGTGGTCAAAGACCGGAAGCAATGTTGTCACGCAGCCTTGAGGCTACCGGCCGAGCTCTTGCCGCTACGGCGGTCGGTCTCGAGCTCGTAGGACACCTTCTGGCCTTCGTTCAGGCCCATCAGGCCCGCGCGCTCAACCGCAGAGATGTGAACGAACACGTCCGGCCCGCCATTGTCCGGCTGAATGAAGCCGAAGCCCTTCTGACCATTGAACCACTTCACAGTACCTGTCGCCATGACTAAATCCTTTCAGTCGACATAGAGATCTGATCACCCACATTTACGCAGGCATCACGTTGACATCGATTTGAGAGGAAGTTCGCTACGGCGCAAGTGTGCGCAAAACAAAGTTCAACGTCCAAGATCGATGCCTTTATCGTACAGAGGATGTGGTGTTCTCACAACCCCTGCAAGATTTATTTTTACTCGGCGGCCGGGGCGCTTGGGGCGCCGGGGCGCGGCAATCCGCGGCCGATCAGCGGCTTCTTTTTCGGCGCGGCGATGAGCCCGTCACGGATAGCCTGCTTGCGCGCGGCCTTCTTGGTCCGGCGGATGGCTTCGGCGTCCTCACGATTGCGCCGTTCGGAGGGCTTCTCGTAAGAGCGACGCGCCTTCATCTCGCGGAAGATGCCTTCGCGCTGCATCTTCTTCTTCAAAACCCTCATGGCTTGTTCGACATTGTTGTCGCGAACGAGGACCTGCAATTCTTGTCCGATCACATGCAGCACGGCTGCTGGTTGGGCGGTTCGTTGGAACCGACGCGGCCGCATCTCATAAGAGCAAGACGCAGCGATGGGAAGTGCGGCCCGGCGGGACGCGACATCGTCGGAACCTACATAGCGCCATCACGCCATGGCCGACAAGCGGCGCGGTCGATTTCCGGCGGCTGCGACGAGCGAAGGCGCCGCCCGCGCAGCCGGGGGCATTCTCGCGTAGATGCGCCGCGTCAAATAAATGTGGTTTGGAAAAATAACCGGGATCGTTCTTCCGCATGCCGCGTTGGCTGTCATTGACGTGGTGAAATGTGCGCTGGCACCCGGGGTTTTGAGTATGCCAATCGCAGTGCTGGTGGTCGAAGACGAAGCGCTGGTGCGCTTCGACATCGCCGACTACCTTGCCGAACAAGGCTTCGAGGTGCATGAGGCGGCAAGTGCCGATCAGGCGCTGAAGATCCTTGAAGCCATCCCGGAAATCCGGCTGCTGTTCACCGATATCGACATGCCCGGCAGCATGGACGGGCTGAAGTTGTCGGCAGCGGTGCGCAAGCGCTGGCCGCCGGTGCAGATCATCGTCACGTCCGGCAACAGGATCGCCGCGACGGCCGAACTCCCCCCTGGCAGCCTGTTCTTTTCCAAGCCCTACACGCCCGCCGACATCGCCCGCTCCATGCAAGGGCTGCTGGCCTCCGGAAGCACCTGACGGACCGGGTGCGCTCCGGCATCTGGGGGGTGGGCGCTACCCAACATCTTGACGTCGGTACATGTGCGTTGCCTATATGTAGGCGTTACGGTCCTTTGAGTCGCGAGACGAGAAGGCTAAGAGGGAAGCCGGTGAGCCTTTCGGGGCAAGGCCGGCGCTGCCCCCGCAACTGTCAGCGGCGAGCCTGTCGTCCATACCGAGTCACTGAGGCTATGCGCCTCGGGAAGGCCGGGCGAAAGGCGTTGACCCGCGAGCCAGGAGACCTGCCGTAGCAACATAATCGTCCCTGGGCGGGGTGTCCCGGTGGTGCGTTCGCGCGTCCGCCGGCTCAATGCGCCGTTGCCCGCGCCTGCGTCCGCTCGGCCTTTGCCCCCAAAGAATGTGGGGTTCGCCGATGTATCCTTCTCTCGACGCCAAGCATCCGCCCGGCCATGAGCCGGTTTCCGCTGCGCCGGCGGCCGCCCCGTCCAGCACGCCCGGCTATCAGCTCATCCGTCGCAACGGCGCGGTGACGCTATTCGATGCGTCCAAGATCGTGGTGGCGCTGACCAAGGCGTTTCTCGCGGTCGAGGGTTCTTCCGCCGCTGCCTCCCGACGCGTGCACGACATCGTGGCCGAATTGACCGACCAGATTGTCGCCGGCCTCACCCGCCGCGCAGATGTGGGGCGCACCTTCCATATCGAGGACGTGCAGGACCAGGTCGAGCTCGCCCTGATGCGCGGCGAACACCACAAGGTGGCGCGCGCCTATGTGATCTATCGCGCGGAACGTGCCCGCGAGCGGGCTGCGGCGGCCTCCACCGCGCTTCCCGCTGCGACTGCGGCGCTGTCGATGACCACAGCCGATGGGGTCCGAGTGCCGCTCGACGCCGCCCGGCTGGAGGCGGTGCTGGCGGAGGCGACCGAGGGGCTTGCCGATGTCTCCGCCGCCGCCATCCTCCTCGAGACCCGCCGCAATCTCTATGACGGCATCAGCGTCGAGGAGCTGGGCCTCGCCCCGATTCTCGCGGCCCGCACTTTGATCGAGACCGAGCCGAATTACGCCAGGGTGTCCGCCCGGCTGCTCGGCGACAAGCTGCGCCGCGAAGCGCTGAGCTTCCTCGACGGCCGGCCGGTGCAGGCGACGCAGACCGAGATGGCGGCGCGCTATCCCGACTATTTCCGCGCCTATCTCCAGCGCGGTATCGCCGAGGAACTGATCGACCCGGAACTCGGCGGCTTCGATCTGGCCCGCATCGCCGCCGCGCTTCTGCCCGAGCGCGACCTCCAATTCGACTATCTCGGCCTGCAGACCCTCTATGACCGCTATTTCCTGCACGCGCGCGGCAACCGCTTCGAGCTGCCCCAGGCCTTCTTCATGCGCGTCGCCATGGGGCTTGCCTTGCGCGAGGTGGACCGCGAGGCGCGGGCGATCGAGTTCTACCTTCTGCTCTCCTCCTTCGACTTCATGGCCTCGACGCCGACCCTGTTCAACGCCGGCACGCTGCGGCCGCAGCTGTCCTCCTGCTTCCTGACCACCGTGCCGGACGATCTCGACGGCATCTTCAAGGGCATCAAGGACAACGCCCTGCTGGCGAAATATTCCGGCGGGCTCGGCAATGACTGGACGCGTGTGCGCGGCCTTGGTGCCCATATCAAGGGCACCAATGGCGAGAGCCAGGGCGTGGTGCCGTTCCTCAAGGTGGCGAACGACACCGCAATCGCCGTCAACCAGGGCGGCAAGCGCAAGGGCGCGGTCTGCGCCTATCTCGAAACCTGGCATGTCGACATCGAGGAATTCCTCGATTTGCGCAAGAACACAGGCGACGACCGCCGCCGCACCCACGACATGAACACCGCCAACTGGGTGCCGGACCTGTTCATGGAGAGGGTGGAGGCGGACGGGCCGTGGACGCTGTTCTCGCCCGACGAGACGCCGGAGCTGCACGATCTCACCGGCCCGGCCTTCAGAGCCGCCTATGAGGCCTATGAAGCGAAGGCCGCGCGTGGCGAAATGAAAGTGTCGCGGCAGCTGCGGGCCATCGACCTCTGGCGACGCATGTTGACCCTGCTGTTCGAGACCGGCCACCCCTGGATCACCTTCAAGGACCCCTGCAACATTCGCTCGCCGCAGGGCCATGTTGGCGTGGTGCACTCCTCGAACCTGTGCACCGAGATCACGCTCAACACCTCCAATGATGAAGTGGCGGTGTGCAATCTCGGCTCGGTGAATCTGCTGGCGCATGTCACGCCGGAGGGGCTCGACCGGGCGCGGCTGGCGCGCACCGTGACCACCGCGATGCGCATGCTCGACAATGTCATCGACATCAATTTCTACACCATCCCCGAGGCGCGCCGCTCCAATCTGCGGCACCGTCCGGTCGGGCTCGGCATCATGGGCTTCCAGGACGCGCTGCAGGTGCTGCGCATCCCCTATGGTTGCGACGCGGCCGTGCGTTTTGCCGATGAGAGCATGGAGGCGGTGAGCTTCCACGCGATTTCCGCCTCTTGCGACCTCGCAACGGAGCGCGGGCGCTACCCCTCCTTCGAGGGCTCGCTGTGGTCGAGGGGGGTGCTTCCCATCGACAGCCTTGAACTGCTGAGCGCGGCGCGCGGCCGGGCGGCGTTCGACCGTTCCGCGACGCTCGACTGGGAAAGCCTGCGCCAGCGGGTGACGATCACCGGCCTGCGCAATTCCAACACCATGGCGATCGCGCCCACCGCGACGATTTCCAACATCTGCGGCGTGTCGCAGTCGATCGAGCCGGCCTACCAGAACCTGTTCGTGAAATCGAACATGTCCGGCGACTTCACCGTGGTGAACGCGGCTCTCGTGCGCGACCTGAAGGCGCGCGGCCTGTGGGACGAGGTGATGGTGTCCGACCTCAAATATTACGACGGCAGCGTCGGGCCGATCGACCGCGTCCCGGACGACCTCAAGGCGCTCTACGCCACCGCTTTCGAGATCGACACAGCCTGGCTCATAGAGGCGGCGGCGCGCCGGCAGAAATGGATCGACCAGGCGCAGTCGCTGAACCTCTATGTCGCCAATCCGAGCGGACGCAAGCTCGACGAGACCTATCGGCTGGCGTGGAAGCGCGGCCTGAAGACCACCTACTACCTGCGCTCGCGCTCGGCCACCCATGTCGAGAAATCGACGCTGAAGGGCACGGACGGCAAGCTCAACGCGGTCTCGGCCGTCCTCGCGGCGACGTCCATCGCGGTGCCGGAGACGGCATTCGGTCAGGCCTGCTCGATCAACGATCCCGACTGCGAAGCCTGCCAGTGAGCAGAGAACAGGGAACCAACAACATGCTCGACTGGTCCGAGACCAAGCCTGCGCGCGCACAGATCCACCCCGCCTTCGCACCGGCGTCCACCGATGCCACCGCCGACGCCACCGGCCTCGGCGCCATTGCGCGTGGCGCTGCGCGCGTGAGCGTGGACGAGAAGCGGATGATCAACGCCCGCGCCGACGTGAACCAGCTTCTGCCGCTCAAATATAAATGGGCGTGGGAAAAGTACCTCGCCGGCTGCAACAATCACTGGATGCCAACGGAGGTGTCGATGCAGGCCGACATCGCGTTGTGGAAGTCGCGCGACGGCCTCACCGAGGACGAGCGCCGCATGTTGAAGCGCAATCTCGGCTTCTTCGCCGCCTCGGAATCGCTGGTGGCGAACAACATCGTGCTGGCGATCTACCGCCACCTCACCAACCCGGAATGCCGGCAATATCTGCTGCGTCAGGCCTTCGAGGAGGCGGTGCACACCCATACCTTCCAGTACATCGTGGAGAGCCTGGGCCTGGATGAGGGCGAACTGTTCAACATGTACCGCGAGGTGCCTTCCATCACCGACAAGGCCGCGTGGGCGCTCAAGCACACGCAGAGCCTCGACGACCCTGCCTTTGCTACCGGCACGCCGGAGGCCGACCAGCAGTTCCTGCGGGATCTCGTGGCGTTCTATGTCGTGTTCGAGGGCATGTGGTTCTACACCGGCTTCGCGCAGATTCTCTCGCTCGGCCGGCGCAACAAGATGGTCGGCATCGCCGAGCAGTACCAGTACATCCTGCGCGACGAGAGCCTGCACCTGAACTTCGGCATCGACGTGATCAACCAGATCAAGGCCGAGAACCCCGATCTGTGGACGCCCGCGTTCCAGGACGAGGTGCGCGGCATGCTGAAAGATGCTGCGGAACTGGAAGCCGCCTATAGCAGGGACACCATGCCGCGCGGGCTGCTCGGGCTGAACGCGGGCCTGTGCGAACAGTACATGCACGTCATCGCCAATCGCCGCTGCGCCCAGCTCGGGCTCGCGCCCGTGTTCGCCGAGGCCGAGAACCCGTTCCCGTGGATGAGCGAGTCGATAGACCTGAAGAAGGAGAAGAACTTCTTCGAGACCCGCGTCATCGAGTACCAGAACGGCGGCGCACTCGCCTGGGATTGAGCGGGCCGGCGGCGGGTTTCGCCGCCGGCCGTCTTCTCAGGCCGGCACGCGCTCCCAGTCCGGGAACGGGTCCGGCAGGTGCTTCAGCGGCTCGGGGTCGAACAGCATGGGCTTGAGCGGGCCGATAAGGCAGTCGTCGAGCGCGGCGCGGATGGCGGCCTCGTCCATGTTGACGCCGATGAACACCAGCTCCTGCCGTCGGTCGCCATAGCCCGGCGTCCAGTGCTGGCGCAGCCAGCTTCGCCAGTCGGCCTGCGTCGGCCAGTGCTCGGTCGGGATAGCCGCCCACCACTGGCCGATGGAACCCGTGCGGCAGATGGCGCCGGCGAGCGACATCTCGCCGACCCGGCGCGGGCGGGTGGCCAGCCAGAACAGCCCCTTGGCGCGGACGAGGCCCGGCCAGGTGCGGGCGAGGAAGGCGTCGAACTTCTCCGGGTGGAACGGCCGGCGGGCGCGGTAGACGAAGCTGGAAACGCCGTATTCCTCCGTCTCCGGCACATGGTCCTTGAAGCCGTTCAGCTCCTTGAACCAGGTCGGGTGCTCGTGCGCCTGCTCGAAGTCGAAGCGGCCGGTGCCCAGAATGTCCTTCATCGGCACATTGGCCTGGTCGGTCTCGATGATGAGCGCGTCCGGGTTCAGCGCCTTCACCACGGCGCGGACCTCGCGCCGCCGCGCCGGGGCGACGTCCGAGACCTTGTTGAGCACGATGACATCGGCGAACTCGATCTGGTCGGTGAGCAGGTCGACCAGCGTGCGGGCGTCCTCCTCGCCCGCCACCTCGCCACGGTCGCGCAGAAAGTCGCGGGAGCCGAAATCCCTCAAGAGGTTGGCGGCGTCGACCACGGTAACCATGGTGTCGAGCCGGGCAACGTCCGAGAGCGAGAAGCCGTCCTCGTCGCGGAACTCGAAGGTGGCGGCTACCGGGAGCGGCTCGGCGATCCCCGTGGATTCGATGAGGAGATAGTCGAAGCGGCCCTCATCGGCGAGGCGCTTGACCTCGGCGAGCAGGTCGTCGCGCAGCGTGCAGCAGATGCAGCCATTGGTCATTTCGACCAGCTTTTCCTGCGTGTGGGACAGGTTGGCGTCGCCCGCCCGCACCAGCTCGGCATCAATGTTCACTTCCGACATGTCGTTGACGATGACAGCGACGCGCAGCCCCTCGCGGTTCGCCAGCACATGGTTGAGCAGGGTGGTCTTGCCGGCCCCGAGGAAGCCGGAAAGCACCGTGACCGGAAGGCGGCTGTCGGACATAGGAAGGCTCCACATACAAAGTGATATAATGTATCATTTGCATAGGGGGGCCCGTTGCGCAAGCCGCCCGCGGCTGGCAGGGGGCGCGTGCTGCGGCGTCTTTATGCCGTCTTTACGGTGGCGCGCCGCAATCCAGATCGAACCCTTATCCAGCCCGGCCTAGATGAAATGCCAGCTCAACCAGGAAGCTGGAATCATGCTGGATCTTTTTTATCTCGCCATCGCCGTCGGCTTCTTCCTGCTGATGGCCGCCTATGCCCGCTTCACGTCGCTGGGGTGAGGCCATGGTCGATCTTCTGCTTGGTGGCACCGTCGCCCTCGCTCTCGCCGTCTATCTCGTGACCGCCCTGCTGCGGCCCGAGAAATTCTGACGCGCCCCCCCATCTTCGCGAAAGTCCAAATGCCATGACCGTTCAAGGCTGGCTCCAGATAGCCATCATCCTCGCGCTCGTGCTCGTCGCGGCGGTGCCGCTCGGCGCCTATATGGCGCGCGTCTTTGCCGGCGAGCGCACGATGCTCTCGGCGCTGCTCGCACCCGTGGAGCGGGTGCTCTACCGTCTCGCCGGCGTCGACCCCGCCCGCGAGCAGGGCGCGCTCGGCTACACCCTCGCCATGCTCGCCTTCAACGCGGCCGGCGTGGTGCTGCTTTATGCGCTACTGCGCCTGCAGGGCCTGCTGCCGTTCAATCCGCTCGGCTTTGCCGGCGTGGCTCCCGACCTTGCCTTCAACACGGCGGTGAGCTTCGTCACCAACACCAACTGGCAGGCCTATGGCGGCGAGACGACGATGAGCCTGTTCAGCCAGATGGCCGGGCTCACCGTGCAGAACTTCCTCTCCGCCGCCACCGGGCTGGCTCTGGCCGTGGCGCTGGTGCGGGCGTTCGCTCGCTCCGGGGCGGTCACGGTCGGCAATTTCTTCGTCGATATGACCCGCTCGGTGCTCTATGTGCTGCTGCCTCTGGCGGTCGTCACCGCGCTGGTGCAGGTGGCGATGGGCGTGCCGCAGACGCTCGGCGCGGCCACCTCGGCGACGACGCTGGAAGGCGCGCAGCAGGTCATCGCCATGGGGCCGGTGGCCAGCCAGATGGCGATCAAGCAGCTCGGCACCAATGGCGGCGGGTTCTTCAACGTCAATGCGGCGCACCCGTTCGAAAATCCGAGCCCGCTCTCCAATGCGCTGGAGATCTGGCAGATGCTGGTCATCTCCACCGCGCTCATCTTCGCCTTCGGCCGGTTGATCGGCGACCGGCGGCAGGCGCGGGCGCTGGTGGCGGCCATAGGCCTCATCCTCGTCGCCGGCATCGCCATCACCTATTGGGCGGAAGCGGCCGGCACACCCTCGCTGGTGGCCGCCGGCATCGACCCCGCCGGCGGCAACATGGAGGGCAAGGAGGTCCGCTTCGGCCTCGCCGCCTCCGCCATGTTCGCCGCCGTCACCACCGGCCTGTCCGATGGCGGCGTCAACGCCATGCACGGCTCCTTCACCCCGCTCGGCGGCATGGTGCCGCTGTTCCTGATCCAGCTTGGCGAGATTCTGCCGGGCGGCGTCGGCTCGGGGCTTTATGGCCTGCTGGTCATGGCGATCCTCGCCGTCTTCGTGGCCGGGCTGATGGTCGGGCGCACGCCGGAATATCTCGGCAAGAAGATCGAGGCGAAGGAGGTCAAGATGGCCATGCTCGCCATCCTCATCCTGCCGACCGCCATTCTTGGTTTCTCAGGCGTCGCGGCGGTGCTGCCCACGGCGCTCGCCGGCCTCGGCAATGCCGGCCCGCATGGACTGTCGGAAATCCTCTACGCCTATTCCTCGGCGGCGGGAAACAATGGCTCGGCGTTTGGCGGGCTGTCGGCGAATTCGCCATGGTGGAACACCACGCTCGGCCTCGCCATGCTGCTTGGCCGCTTCGCCTATATCGTGCCGATGATGGCGATCGCCGGCTCGCTTGCCGCCAAGACGCGGCTCACGGCCTCGACAGGCACCTTCCCGACCCATGGCCCGCTCTTCGTGGGGCTGATGGTCGGCATCATCCTCATTCTCGGCGGCTTGCAGTTCTTCCCCGCTCTCGCCCTCGGCCCGATTGCCGAGCAGGTGCAGATGCTGGCCGGCAAGACCTTTTGAGCAAGACCTTCTGACCCCGCCGCTTCGGAGACACATCCATGTCCACGCACACCAAGGCGACGTCCGGCTCCGCCTTCGCCTCGCCCGAGCTGATCGGGCGGGCGGCACGCGATGCCGTGACCAAGCTCAACCCGGTGGCACTGATGCGCAACCCGGTGATTTTCGTCACCGAAATCGTCGCCGCGCTCGTGACCGTGCTTTTCGTCCGTGACGTCCTGGTCGGCAATCCGCTGGCCTTCACCGGCCAGATCATGGCGTGGCTCTGGTTCACCGTGCTGTTCGCCACGTTCGCCGAGGCTCTGGCCGAGGGCAGGGGGCGTGCCCAGGCCGACAGCCTGCGCCGGGCGCGCACCGACACGGTGGCCAAGCGCCTGCGCGACCCCGCCAACCGCGCCGCCTTTGACACCGTCTCGGCGCTGGACCTCGGGATCGGCGACCATGTGGTGGTCGAGGCCGGCGACCTCATCCCCGGCGATGGCGAAATCGTCGAGGGCATCGCCTCGGTCAACGAGGCCGCCATAACAGGCGAGAGCGCGCCGGTTATCCGCGAATCCGGCGGCGACCGTTCCGCCGTCACCGGCGGCACCACCGTGATCTCCGACTGGCTGGTGGTGCGCATCACCGCCGCGCCCGGCTCTTCGTTCCTCGACCGGATGATCGCTCTGGTGGAAGGCGCCGAGCGGCAAAAAACGCCGAACGAGCTGGCGCTCTCCGTGCTGCTGGTCGGCATGACATTGATCTTCCTCATCGCGGTCGTCTCGCTGGCCGGGCTGGGGCGCTATGCGGCGGCGGACGTTCCCGTGCCGGTGCTGGTGGCGCTGCTGGTTACACTGATCCCGACCACCATTGGCGGGCTGCTCTCGGCCATCGGCATTGCCGGCATGGACCGGCTGATCCGCCACAACGTGCTCGCCATGTCCGGCCGCGCGGTGGAAGCGGCGGGCGATGTCGACACGCTGCTGCTCGACAAGACCGGCACCATCACTTTCGGCAACCGCATGGCGAGCGAGATCATCCCGGTGCCCGGCGTCAGTGAGCATGAAGCGGCGCTGATCGCCGTGCAGGCGAGCCTTGCCGACGAAACCGCCGAGGGGCGCTCCATTCTCGCGCTCGCTCGCGAGACCCATGGCATCACGCCCGAGACGGCGGCGCTTGACGGCGCGAGCTTCGTTGCCTTCTCGGCAGCCAGCCGGCTCTCGGGCGTCGACGTCGACGACCGGCGCCTCCGCAAGGGGGCGGTCGATGCCATCAAGCGCTTCGTGCATTCGGTTGATCCGCACGCCGCCACCGGCATCACCGCGTTCGATGCGGCGGTGGAGCGGATAGCCCGCTCCGGCGGCACACCGCTCGGCCTTGCCGAGAATGGCCGGCTGCTGGGCGTGATCCACCTGAAGGATGTGGTGAAGCCCGGCATCAAGGAACGCTTCGCGGAACTGCGCCGCATGGGAATCCGCACGGTGATGGTGACGGGCGACAATCCCGTCACCGCCGCCGCCATCGCCTCCGAGGCTGGCGTCGATGATTTCATCGCCGAGGCCACGCCGCAGGACAAGCTGGCCTATATCCGCACGGAGCAACGCCAGGGGCGGCTGGTCGCCATGTGCGGCGACGGCACCAATGACGCCCCGGCTCTGGCGCAGGCCGATGTCGGCGTTGCCATGCAGAGTGGCACGCAGGCGGCGCGCGAGGCGGGCAACATGGTGGACCTCGACAGCGACCCGACCAAGCTCATCGAGATTGTCGGCATCGGCAAGCAATTGCTGATGACGCGCGGCGCGCTCACCACCTTTTCCATCGCCAACGACGTAGCGAAGTATTTCGCCATCATCCCGGCGCTGTTCATCGCCGCCATTCCCGAACTGGGGCTGTTGAACGTGATGGGGCTGGCCTCACCGCAGAGCGCCATCCTCTCGGCGGTCATCTTCAACGCGCTGATCATCGTCGCGCTGATCCCGCTCGCTTTGCGCGGCGTGGCCTATCGGCCGGGCGAGGCCGGAACGGTGCTGGCGCGCAACCTCGCCATTTACGGGCTGGGCGGGCTGGCACTGCCTTTCATCGGCATCAAGCTCATCGACCTCGCCTTGGTGGCGGTGGGGCTGGCGTGACACCCGGCGTCATCCCGGCCGAAAGCGAAAGCCGCGGCGCGGGAATCGCCCGCCGATTTTCAAACGATCCCGGATCGGCCTGCAACCGTCCGGGACGACGCGACGAACTCAAGGAATTCTCACATGCTCACTTATCTCCGCCCGGCGGTGACGTTGCTCATTGCCTTCACCCTGCTCGCCGGTCTCGCCTATCCGCTGGCCATCACCGAAGCCGCGCAGGTGCTGTTTCCCCGGCAGGCCAGCGGATCGTTGATCACCCGCGACGGGACGGTGGTCGGCTCGGCACTGATCGGCCAGGCCACGACCGGCGCCGGTTATTTCCACCCGCGCCCTTCGGCTGCGGGCACCGGCTATGACGCGTCCGCCTCGTCAGGAACGAACCTCGGTCCCACCAGCGCCAGGCTGGCGGAGCGGCTGAAGACCGATTCCGAAGCGCTGCGGGCGGCGGGGTTCACCGGGCCGGTTCCTGCCGACGCGGTGACCACCTCCGCCAGCGGCCTCGACCCGCATATTTCTCCGGCGAATGCGCTGGCACAGGTGCCGCGCGTCGCCGCCGCCCGCGCGATCGACGCGGCAGTTGTGCGTGCCCTTGTCGAGGTCCACATAGAGCGCCCGCAACTTGGCGTCTTCGGCGAGCCGCGCGTCAATGTGCTGGCGCTCAATCTTGCGCTGGATGCCCTCGCCAAGGATGCGCCGCGCTCGTGAGACGGAGATGAGAATGAGCGCCGAGGAGGCCCCTCGCGCCGACCCGGACGCCCTGCTTGCCGCCGCCGAACGCGAGGCGCGCGGCAAGCTGCGCATTTTCCTCGGCGCCGCGCCGGGGGTCGGCAAGACCTATGCGATGCTTTCCGCCGCTCGCGCGACGCAGGCCGGCGGACGCGATGTGGTGGTGGGCCTTGTCGAGACCCATGCACGGGCCGAGACCGAAGCGCTGACCGCCGGTTTGGAGATGCTCCCGCGCAAGGGCATCGCATACCGTGGCCGGCTGGTGCCGGAATTCGACCTGGAGGCGGCGCTTGCCCGGCGGCCGGCGCTGCTGCTGGTTGACGAATACGCCCACTCCAATGTCGAGGGCTCGCGCCACCCCAAACGCTGGCAGGATGTGCAGGACCTGCTCGCCGCCGGCATCGACGTGTGGACGACGCTCAACATCCAGCATGTCGAGAGCCTCAACGACGTGGTGCAGCGCATCACCGGCGTGCGGGTGCGCGAGACGGTGCCGGACGCGGCGCTGCGCAAGGCCGACGAGATCATCCTTGTCGACCTGCCCTCGGATGAGTTGCTGAAGCGTCTTGCGGACGGCAAGGTCTATGTCGAGGACACCGCCAGCCGTGCGGTGCAGAGCTTCTTCAAGCCGAGCAATCTCACAGCCCTGCGCGAGCTCGCTCTGCGCCGGGTCGCCGCGCAGGTCGACAGCGATCTGGTCGAGCGCATGCAGGGCGCGGCGATCGAGGGGCCATGGGCGGCGGGCGAGCGGCTGCTGGTCTGCGTCGGGCCGGACATGGCGGCGGAGCGCGTGGTGCGCGAGGCCAAGCGCCTCGCCGACCTCATGGACGCCGCGTGGTTCGCGGTGACGGTGGAGCGCCCCGGCCAGGTGATGGCGACCCCCGACCGCCAGAAGCTCGACGCCGGCCTGCGCCTTGCCGAGAGCCTCGGCGCCGAGGTGCGCGCGCTGGTGGCCGGGGATGTCGCGGCCGAGCTGCTGCGCTTCGCGCGCTTCGAGAATGTGACGCAGATCATCATTGGCAAGGCCCGGCGCCGCTGGCCGTTCGGTGCGCTGCGTCGGCCGCTTGCGGATGCGCTGGTGCGCACGGCGAACGGCATCGCCATCCATGTCGTCACCGCGCAGGCGAGCGAGGGGCGCGCGGGCTGGCGCTCCCGGCTGGCGCCGGCCGGTCCACTCGCCGGCTATGTCACCGCCGGGCTCGGCGTGGCGACGGCGACGCTGCTCGGCCTGGTGCTGACCCGCTTCGTCGCCTTGCCGAACGTGTCGATGCTCTATCTGCTCGCCGTGCTGCTGCCGGCGCTGCTGCACGGCGTCTGGCCGGCGATCCTCGCCTCGGCCATGTCCTTTCTCGCCTATAATTTCTTCTTCATCGACCCGGTAGAAACCTTCACCGTCGCCCGGCCGCACGAATTGCTGGCGCTGCTGGTGTTCCTCATCGTGGCGGTCATCATCTCGGCGATCGCCGGCCGGGCGCGCGAGCAGGCCCGGCTCGCCGCCCGGCGCATGCGGGCGACCCGGCGGCTCTATGATTTCACCCGAAAGCTCTCCGCCTTGCCGGACCGGGCCTCGGTGGCGGAGGCTGCGGTGGTGGAACTGCACGCGGCTCTCGGACGGGCGAGCGTGATCCTGCTGGCGCAGGAGGGTACCCTCGCACTCGCCGCCGCCTGGCCACCGGAGGACCGGCTCGACACCGCCTCGATGACGGCGGCAGGGTGGGCGTTCGAGCATGGCGAGGCGGCGGGGGCGGGCACCGGCACCCTGCCGCGAGCGCCCTGGTTGTTCCTGCCGCTCGGCGGCCTCGAGAGGGGCGCCCGCATCGGCGTCGTCGGGATCGAGCATGACGGCGCGGCGCCTTTGGACACGGAAAGCGAGGGCCTTCTCGGTACGCTCGCCGAGCAGACGGCAGCGGCGCTGCTGCGCACGCAGCTTTCCGCCGAGGTGACGCGCGTGCGCACCGCCGCCGAGACGGAACGGGTGCGCAACATCCTCCTGGCCTCGATCAGCCATGATTTTCGCACCCCGCTCGCCTCCATTCTCGGCGCGGCCACCAGCCTGCTCGACTACGGCCCCGGCATCCCCGAAGAGGCGCGCCGCGACCTGCTGGCGCAGATGCGCGAGGAGGCCGAGAATCTCGACCTGATGGTACGCAACCTGCTCTCGATGACCCGGCTTGAAGCTGGCGCGCTCGACATGCGACGCGACTGGGTGGACGTGGTGGAGCTGATGCACCGCGCCGTTGCCACGGTGAAGAAGCGCGGCGCCACCCAGCGCTTCGTCGTCACCAGCGCGCCCGGCCTGCCGCTGATCGAGGCCGACCCGAGCCTGATGGACCAGGCGCTTGGCAATGTCGTCGCCAATGCCGTGCGCTATGCCGGCGTGGGCGCGCACATCCGCCTCTCCGCCACCGTCATCGACGGCCAGCTTGTGGTCGCCGTGACCGATGACGGGCCGGGCATTCCGGCCGAGACGCTGCCGCATGTGTTCGAGAAATTCGTGCGCGCCCCACGCGGCGCGGGCGATGGTGGCGACGGCTCGGGGCTCGGCCTCGCCATCACCCGTGGTATTGTCGAGGCCCATGGGGGGTCGGTCTCGGCGCGCAGTCCCGCGCCCGGCCAGACCAACGGCGCCCGTATCGCGATGCGGTTGCCACTTTCCCCGCAGGCCGCGACGCCGGAGGACGAGCCATGAGCGCGGGCACGGTGCTGGTGGTCGACGACGAGCCGGCGATCCATCGCTTCATGGCGCCGGCGCTCGCCGCCAACGGCTACGAGGCGCTGCGGGCGGACACCGGCGCGCAGGCGCTGGCGCTGGTCGCCAATCGCCGGCCGGATGTCGTGATTCTCGATCTCGGCCTGCCCGACATGGACGGCAAGGAGGTGATCCGCCGCCTGCGCGAATGGTCGGACGTGCCGATCCTCGTGCTCTCGGCGCGCGACCGCGAGGTCGAGAAGATCGAGGCGCTGGACCTTGGGGCCGACGATTTCATCAACAAGCCGTTCGGCATGGGCGAGTTGATGGCGCGCCTGCGCGCCGCGCTGCGGCACCGGATGCAGGGCAAGGGCGAAATTCCGGTGCTGCGGCTGGGAGCGGTAGAGATCGACATTCCCCGCCATCGTGTGCTGCGCGAGGGCGAGGAGATCAAGCTGACGCCAAAGGAGTTCGAGCTCGTCGCCTTCCTCTCGCGCCATGCCGGCAAGGTGCTGACCCATCGCCACATCCTGCGTGAGGTGTGGGGCCCGGCGCATGAGCACGACACGCAATATCTGCGCGTCTATGTCGGTCAACTGCGCGCCAAACTGGAGCCGGACCCGGCCAATCCGGTGCTGATCGTCACCGAGCCGGGGGTCGGCTACCGGGCTGGGGAGTGACTTGCGCTACGCCTCGATGTCGACGTCGCGGGTCTCTTTGCCTATCAGCAGGGCGATCAGGGTCAGGCCGGCCATCGCCGACAGGTACACCCCGACCCAGAACGGACTGCCCCCGCCCCAGGACCACAGCGCGATGGCGATGAAGGGCGCAACCGCCGCGCCGAGGATGGACGAGACATTGTAGGCGATGCCCGAGCCGGTGTAGCGCACATTGGCCGGGAACAGCTCCGGCAGCAGCGCGCCCATCGGGCCAAAGGTCATGCCCATCAGGCTGAAGCCGAGAATGAGCCAGGCCATCACGCCCACCGGGCCGGCCGCGAGCATCGGCACCCAGGTCAGTCCGAAGGCGATGATGGCAAGCGTCACCGCGATCAGCGTGCGCCGCCGGCCCCAGCGGTCGGCCCACGGGCCGGACAGCATGGTGAAGATGCCGAAGAACACCACGCCAATGATCATCATCAGCACGAAGGTCGTGTAGTCGTAGCCGAGCCCGGGCAGGGCGGCGCCGGTGCCGGCGCGGCCATAGCTGAGCGAGAAGGTCGTCATCAGGTAGAACAGCACATAGGTCGCCAGCATGTAGAAGGTGCCGAGCACCAGCTGGCGCCTATGGGTGCGGAACACCGAGGCCAGCGGCAGCTTGTGCACCTTGCCGTCCGACACCGTTTTCGTGAAGGCCGTGCTTTCCACGAGATGGAGACGCACCCACAGGCCGACGGCCACCATGATGATGGAAAACAGGAAGGGAATGCGCCAGCCCCATTCAAGGAAGGCGTCGGACGGGCGGGTCGGGTCTTCCGAGGGCAGGATCGCGGCGATGAGGAGGAACAGGCCGTTGGCGAGAATAAAGCCCAACGGCGCGCCGAGTTGCGGGAAGGTGCCATAGACAGCGCGTTTGCCGGGCGGGGCGTTCTCGGTCGCCACCAGCGCCGCGCCGCTCCATTCGCCGCCGATGGCGAAACCCTGCGCAAGGCGCATCACCACCAGAAGCGCCGGCGCCAGCCAGCCGACCTGATGGAACGTCGGCAGCAGGCCGATGAGGAAGGTGGCGACGCCCATGGTGAGCAAAGCGCCGACCAGCGTTACCTTGCGCCCGCGCTTGTCGCCGAGATGGCCGAAGAAGATGGCGCCGAGCGGCCGGGCGACCATGGCCGCGCCGAAGATGGCGAAGGAGGCCAGCAGCGCCGTCGTGTCATTGCCCGCCGGGAAGAACAGATGCGGGAACACCAGTACGGCGGCCGTGGCATACACGTAGAAATCGTAGAACTCGATGGTGGTGCCGATCAGGCTCGCCAGTATGACGCGCGAGCGGGGATTGGCGACGGCACCGGCATGCCCGGCGGCGAGGGTGGACGACATGAAGGCGCTCCGCAACGGCAGCCGGATGCGCGCCCTCATGGCGCGGCCGGTTGGATGTCGGAGGCGGTTTTAAAGTATCGGGTCGGGAAAAGCAGCCGGGGGGCGCCGGATATTCGTGCCGGCGGCATCCCCCGATCTGATGGCTGTGATCAGCCCGGGGGATCGACCTTCACCCCTTCCGGCCCGACTTCGATCTGCAGCGAGTTCTGGTCCTGCTCATAGGCGCGATAGGCGAAGAATCCGGCCACGCAGGCGAGCACGATGACGGCGACGATCAGGACATTTCGATTCATGGTTTTCCCCGTTTGCCTCGGCCCGCCGCCACGCGCGGAAAGCCGAGCGGTAACAGAACGCGGCACGGGCGGATCGAGTTCCGCCCGTTTCGGTGCGGCTGTCTGGCGCGTTCAGGGGATCAGGCGACGATACACTTCGGGGCGTCGGTCGGGGACATGGGTGTTGATCGCCCGCGCCGCCTTCAGACGCGCGGGATCGAGATCGGCGAAGAGAAGTTCCTCGCCATCGCCTCCCAGCATCAGGTTGGTGCCATGGGGATCGCCGACGCAGCTCAGGCCCATATAGTCGAGTTCGCCCTCCACACCGCAGCGATTGGCGTAGGCGACGAAGAGTTCGTTCTCGAAGGCGCGCGCCGGCACGACGACATGCGAGACCGCGTCATAGGGCTTCATGTTGGCGGTTGGCACCAGCACGAGGTCGGCGCCCGCCAGCGCCAGCGCGCGCACGGCTTCGGGGAACTCCACGTCGTAGCAGATGAGCATGCCGACCCTGTAGCCCTCGAAGCTCGCAAGCTCTGCCGAGCCCTCGCCGGGCGCGAACATCGCCCGGTCGAGATCGCCGAACAGATGGGTCTTGCGGAAATTGAGCAGCGGCGCCCCATCCTTGCCGATGAGCAGGCAGGAATTGTAGATCGCGCCGCCATCGCCCAGCTCGGGATAGCCGTAGCAAAGCCCGACGCCAAGGGTGCGGGCAATCTCGCCGGCACGCCAGGCGCTGGGGCCATCGGCCGGCTCGGCTTTCGCCAGCGCTGCCTCGCGGCCGATATTGTAGCCGGTGAGAAACATCTCGGGCGCCAGCAGAAGGTCGGCGCCACCGGCCACCGCCTTGGCCGCTGCCGCGTCGAGAAGGTCGAGATTGGCGGTGGGCTCGTTCGACGGGTCGCCCGCCGTCTGCAACAGGGCAAGGCGCATCAGGAGCCCTTCCGCGCCTTCAGCGCCGTCACCGACATGCAGAAGATTTCAAACAGAACCTGCGCTGCCGCATGCGGGGTGTTCGAGGTGGGATCATATTGCGGCGCGACCTCCACCACGTCGCCGCCGATCACGTCGAGGCCGTTCAGTCCGCGCAGGATTTCCAGCACCTCCCGCGACGTGAGGCCGCCGATTTCCGGTGTGCCAGTGCCCGGCGCGAAGGCGGGGTCGAGGCTGTCGACGTCGAAGGAGACATAGACCGGCCCGTCGCCCAGCACCTGCTTCGCCTTGGCGATGATGGCGGGCACGCCCATGCCGGTGACGTCCTCGGCATGGATCACCGTCATGCCGCTCTCATAGGAGAACTCCCAGAGGAATTCCGCTCCGCCGCGAATGCCAATCTGGATGGTGCGGGTGGGGTCGAGCACCCCGTCCAGCACGGCGTTGCGGAAGGGGCCGCCATGGTGAAACTTGGCGCCCTCATAGGTGCCCGACGTGTCGCAATGGGCGTCGATGTGCAGCATGCCGACCGGGCGCGTCTCGCCCACCGCCTTGAGGATCGAGCCGGTGATGGAATGATCGCCGCCGACCGAAAGCGGGATGACGCCGGCCGCGACGATCTTCTTGTAAAACGCCTCTATGTCCTCATGGCAGGAATCGAGGCTGAAGCGCGAGCGGAACGGCACGTCGCCGATATCTGCCACCTTGGCCTCGGCGGCCGGCACCATGCCCAGCACATGCTCATAGGGGCCGATGCGCTCGATGGCGCGCACCGCGCGTGGGCCGAGGCGGGCACCGGCGCGGTTGGTAACGCCAAGGTCCATCGGCACGCCGATCAGCGCCACGTCGAGCCCACCGAAATCGGCGCGTTCCTGCGCCTCCGGGCGATAGGGCGCATCCAGCAGCGTGGCGGCACCGGCCCATGGCCAGACGCGCTTTTCGCCATCCTTGAACTGCAGTTCGGCGACGCGCTTGAAGGTCTCGTCATAGACCACGCCGCCACCGACGCCGGCATATTTGGCCCGCAGCTTGTCGAGCTTTTCCTGATCGGACATTCGCGCCTCTTTGTGAGCCTTTGGCTTCTGGAAGTCCGGTCAGGCTAGCCTGTGCCGGCCGGGCCGGGGAGGGGGCACGGGCCTTTCCCCTGCCGGTTGCCGCGAGGTGTGGCGCGGCGGGCTCAGCGGATGTTCAATAAGATGTCCGCCACCTCCTCCGGCGCACTCAAGAAGGGCGAATGTCCGGTGTCGAGTTGGTGGACCGTTGCCCCCGGCACCGCCGCCTGCATGTCCCGCTGCACGGCGAGCGGCAGGCCCCGGTCCTGCAAGCACTCGATATAGTGCCGGCGCAGTTTGCCGAAGCGGTGAGGCGTGATGGCGGAGACGGTGGCGAACGGCGCGTGCGGGGTGACGCGCACGAGGTTGGGCAAAGCGCGGTCGATGTCGTGCTCGGTGCAATCGGAATAGAGCGAGCGGGCGATGAGGTCGCGGCGCGCGAGGTCGAGCCCCAGCCCTTCCTTGCCGAGGCGCAGCATGCCCTGCGTCTCCACGATGGCCGGGTCCTTGAGATAGCTCGGCGTCATGACGAAATCGCGGGCCGACTTGCCGTTCGGCGCCATGAAGCCGGTGAGGTAGACCAGCGCCTCGACGCGCTCGGGCATTTCCTCGCCCAGCCAGGTGCACGTCGCCCCGCCGACGGAATGGCCGACAAGAATGGCCTTGCCCTCGATCTCTTCCAGCGCCGCGCGCACCGGGGCGGCATAGATCGCGATGTCGGTGACGGCGGCGGTCGGCGTTGTGTCGAAGCCGTGGCTGGCGAGGTCGGGGGCGATCACCGCATGCCCGGCGGCGCCAAGCATGTTCGCCACCTTCTGAAAGCAGCCGCCCCAGTGCCAGGAGCCGTGGATGAGAATGAAGGTGGCCATGGCTTTTCCTCCGAAAACGCGTGGCGCGTGGTAGCGGCCGGCGCGGGCTACGTCCAGCGTGGCATGCCAGGGGCGGCAGGAGACCCCGACCGAAGTTGCGCTTTGCCCCTTCGCGGCGGCAGGGTACATTTTGACCATGGCGCCGCGTTGAGCAGTGGGCGCCCCAGGGACCGCACACATGGCCTATCGCACCGTCGCCGGATCGCAGACTTACGCCTTCGCCGATCTGAAGGACCTGATGGCGAAGGCGACGCCGCTGCGCTCCGGCGACATGCTGGCCGGCATCGCCGCCGCCACGGCGGAAGAGAATGTCGCCGCCCGCATGTGCCTCGCCGACGTACCGCTCACCGCCTTCCTCAACGAGGCGCTGGTGCCCTATGAGGAAGACGAGGTCACCCGGCTCATCATCGACACGCATGACGCGCTCGCCTTCCGCACCCTCTCGCACATGACGGTCGGCGATTTCCGCGACTTCCTGCTGTCCGGCATCGCCACCAGCGAGGTTCTGGCCGCCATTGCGCCCGGCGTGACGCCGGAAATGGCGGCGGCGGTGTCCAAGCTGATGCGCAACCAGGACCTGATCGCCGTCGCCAGGAAGTGCCGGGTGGTGACGAAGTTCCGCAACACCATCGGCCTGCCCGGCACCATGGCGGTGCGGCTTCAGCCCAACCACCCTACCGACGACCCGGCGGGCGTCACCGCCTCGATCCTCGACGGGTTGCTTTATGGCTGCGGCGACGCGGTGATCGGCATCAACCCAGCATCCGACAGCGTCCCGGTGCTCAGCGAATTGCTGAAGCTGATCGACGGCATCATCCAGCGCTTCGACATTCCGACGCAGGCCTGCGTGCTCACCCATGTGACGACCGCCACCGAGGTGATCAATCGCGGCGTGCCGGTCGATCTGGTGTTCCAGTCGGTGGCCGGCACGGAAGGGGCGAACGCCTCCTTTGGCATCAGCCTCGCCACGCTGAAAGAGGGGCGCGAGGCGGCGCTGTCGCTCAACCGCGGCACGCTCGGCGACAACGTGATGTATTTCGAGACCGGGCAAGGCTCGGCACTCTCCGCCAACGCCCATCACGGCGTCGACCAGCAGACGCTGGAGGCGCGCGCCTATGCGGTATGCCGGCCGTTCAAGCCACTGCTGGTGAACACGGTCGTCGGATTCATCGGGCCGGAATATCTCTATGACGGCAAGCAGATCATCCGCGCCGGACTTGAGGACCATTTCTGCGGCAAGCTGATGGGCGTGCCGCTCGGCTGCGACGTCTGCTACACCAACCACGCCGAGGCCGACCAGGACGACATGGACACGCTGATGACGCTGCTCGGCGCGGCGGGCGTCACCTACATCATGGGCATTCCCGGCTCCGACGATGTGATGCTGAACTACCAGTCCACCTCGTTCCACGACCAGCTCTACCTGCGCCAGGTGCTGGGCCTGAAGCGGGCGCCGGAATTCGAGGCGTGGCTGCAGCGCATGGGCATCACCGAGCCGGACGGCAGCTTGAGGAAGCAGCACGGCACGCACCCGCTGCTGGCCGCCGCACCGGGGCTGGCGGCATGAGCGATCCGGCTGAGGATGGCGATCTTCCGGCAGATAAGGGGATCGGGAATGCGGTGATCGAGGATAGCTGGCGCCGGCTGGCCAGCATCACCCCGGCCCGCATCGCCCTGGGCCGGGCCGGCACCGGGCTTCCGACCCGCGAAGTGCTGCGGTTCGCTCTGGCGCATGCGCAGGCGCGCGATGCGGTTCATCTGCCCTTCGATTCCGCCCGCGTGGCGGCGGAGATTGCCGCGCTCGGCTTCGAGACCGTGGAGGTGAAATCTGCCGCCCCGGCGCGCGATTCCTATCTGCGCCGCCCCGATCTTGGCCGCCGGCTATCGGAGGAAAGCGTTGGATTGCTTGGCGAATTAGGCGGGGCGCCGGCAGATATCGCCATCGTGGTCGCCGATGGGCTGTCCTCCACCGCCATCCATGCGCAGGCGGTGCCGTTCCTTACCGCCTTCAAGGCGCGGATCGCCGAGGCGGGCTGGAGCGTCGGTCCGGTGTGCGTGGCGTCTCAGGCGCGTGTGGCTCTCGGTGACGAGGTGGGCGAGCTACTGAAGGCGCAGGCCGTCATCGTCCTCATCGGCGAGCGGCCGGGCCTGTCCTCGCCGGACAGCCTCGGCCTTTACCTCACCTTCGCCCCCCGCGCCGGGCGCTCGGACGCCGAACGCAACTGCATCTCCAATGTGCGCGGTGAGGGCCTCTCGCACGACCACGCCGCCTTCAAGCTCTCCTGGCTGCTCAAGGAGGCGCTTGCGCGGCGGCTCACCGGCGTAGCGCTGAAGGACGAGAGCGACCTTTTGCTCATCGGCGGCCACCCGCCGCCCGCGCGGATCGGTTAGGCGTATCGTTCAAGCCGTTACGGGTGGTCCCTCACAGCCGGAGTGAACGACCGGCGCTATTTCTTGCGGCCGAACTCGTCGTCGAGCCAGTTGTCGGCCAGCGTCATCCGCTTGAAAATGAAGGGCACGGCCCGCAGGCGATTCACTACCGGCCCCTTCTCCCAGACGTCGCCATGCTCGAAGCCCATCATGATGGTGTAACGCGGCAAGGTGAGGAAGGGCAGGCGCATCCGCTCCCACTTCACCACAACGAACTCCATGTGGAGCGAGGGCGCGGCTAGGTAATAGAAGCCTTCCGAGGGCGCGTATTTGGCCGAAAGCTTTGGCGCCACATCCGGCGTGCCGGAGCGGATGAGGGCCAGGTCCGCTTCCGTGAAGGGCAGGCGCGGGAGATCGCGGGCGATGGCCAGCATCTCGTTCGGGGTCATTCGGGTCGCCATGTCGCCTCATACAATGGGATGAGACGCCTATCTGCCGCAAAGCGGCGGCAGGGGGAAGACCTCGCGGCCGCGCTAATTGGCGCTGTCGCCTTCCTCATAGTGCTGCTCAGCCCCCTTATAGGGGTCGGCAAGGGCGGCGGTGGGCTCGCTGACAGGGATCTTGCCGCCCGAGGTCATCGCCGCCAGCTTCTGCGGGCCGGAGCGGCGCAGAATGTCGCGGAAGCTGGGATGCATGCCGCCATCGACATAGGTCGCGTTGGCGGGCGGGCGGGTTGCCGCCAGCATCGCGATGCTGTGCTCATCCTGCATCTGCTTGTTCGTCGCCGCCATCAGCGCGGCGTCGGGCAGGGGCATCGGGCAGGGCGCCAGCGGATCGGCCATGGGCTGCGCCGGCTGGGTGCCCGGCGTGAAGCTGTAGCGTCCTCCGCAGGCCGAGACATTAGGCGGCACGCGGGTGACGGCGAACAGGTCGGTGCCTTCCTTGAGGTTGCGCCAATAGGGCATGTTCGGGTTGGCGCGGTGCTCGGCCATGTTGCCGGGGGTCATGCGGAAGGGCAGGGATTGCACCTGGAAGCCCGGCTGGCCGCCGGCCAGTGCCTCGCGCGCCAGCGCATAGACCTCGCCCACGCCGTCATTGGTCATGGCGTAGCAGCCGGCCGACGTGCAGGCGCCATGCACCATCAGCGCGCTGCCGCTGTAGCCGAGCGCCCGCTCCAGCGCATTGGGATAGCCGAGATTGAAGGAGAGGTAGTATTGCGAGCGCGGGTTCAGCTGGCCACGGGAGATCGTGTAGAAGCCTTCCGGCGCCTGGCGATCGCCCTCGCGGGTCTTGGGACCGAGCTTGCCCGACCAGCGGCAGAGCGGGTAGGTCTTGAGCAGGGCGTAGCGGCCGGACGTGGTGCGCTTCCACACCTCCAGCTCGCTCTCCTGCTTGTAGATCCTCACCATGATCGGGTCGTCCGGGCTCATGCCCTTGGCGGCCATCTCCTGCATCAGCTTCTGCGGAATCGGGATCGAGCCGCGATCGTCGCCATCCATGGACGCGCAACCCGCAAGGAAGGCGGCGAGGCAGAACATCAAGACGGTGCGCAACAGGTTCATGTCAGCTCGGCTAGCGTCGCAACAAGGCGGATCGACGGCAGACGCACGGCGAGGGGCGTTCTACCCCACCGGCCACCCCCGATTAATGCCGCCATGGTTTCCAGATCGTTAGGATGAACCGCCTTCGCGAGGCTGTGATCGGCAAACCCTGGCCTCGCGGCTCAGGCGGCGTGGCGGCACTCGACGGTGATGTGCTTGAGCTCATGCACGGGCGCTAGCCGGGCGCGGATGGCGTCGCAGGTCAGGCCGAACGGCGCCACCACGCTGATGATGGCCGCGTGCGAATCGGGGCCGATCCGCCAGACGTGAAGATCAGCAATGCGGACATCGCCGGGCCCCTCGACCACCTGCGTGACCTCCCCGGCGAGCTGGATGTCGGTCTGGTCGAGCAAGACGGAGGACGTGTCGCGCATCAGGCTCCAGGCCCAGCGGGCGATGACAAGGCCGCCCACGATACCCATAACCGGGTCGAGCCACACCCAGCCGAGCAGGCCACCGGCGATGAGGGCGACAATGGCCAGAACCGAGGTCAGCGCATCGGCGAGCACATGCAGATAGGCGCCGCGGAGGTTGTTGTCGCGGGCATGCGCGCCGCCCCGGTGCGCGTGGTCAGTGTGCGGGTGTTCGTGATCGTGGGATGGGTGGTCGTGAGCGTGGGGCGCATGAGCGTGGGGCTTGTGCTCATGTCCATGCCCGTGCGAATGGCCGCCGCCCAGCAGGAAGGCGCTGACCAGGTTGACCCCGAGGCCGAGCACGGCCACCAGCGTGGCGTCGCCAAACGCCACCTCGACGGGGTCATACAGGCGCAGCACGGACTCGAACGCCATGACGACTGCCACGATGGCGAGTATGGCCGCCGAGGCGAAGCCGGCAAGGTCGCCCACCTTTCCCGTGCCGAAGCTGAACCGGGCGTCCCCGGCGTGCCGGCGGGCATAGCCATAGGCGAGAGCGGCGATGCCGAGGGCGCCGGCATGGGTGGCCATGTGGAAACCATCGGCCAGCAGCGCCATCGAGCCGGTGTAGAAGCCGGCGGCGATCTCGCCAACCATCATGACCGCCGTCAGGATCGCAACAAGAAGGGTGCGCCGCGAACTCTCGTCATGGCTGGCACTGAGGAACTGGTGCGGGTGCGTGAAGGCCTGCGTATCCGGCAGCGGGTTCATGATCGTGACCTATTTTGAGTAGCGGCGAATGGCTTCCATCAGCTCGCGCGCGCCCTCGGCCCGCGCGGCGGGCGAGAGGTCGGGATCGGCGACATGGGAATGGAGGTGCTCCTCCACGATCTTCTCCATCAGGCCGCTGACGGCGCCCTTGGTGGCGGCAACCAGGTGGAGAAGGGCGGTGCAGTCCGCGCCAGCGGCGAGGCCGCGTTCGATCGCCGCCACCTGTCCGGCGATGCGCTGGACACGGGCAAGCAAAGCAGGATTGGGCGTTGAGAGATGCGACATAGGATAGGGGGGTACCCTATATTTGGCGTGCCGGCAAGGGAACGCGTCGCCTCTCGGCGTCGAGGCGGGCGAGGGACGTGCCCGCGCTCGGTCGGCAGACCCTTGCACGTGACAGGAAACAGCGGGATAGCGTAGCGCCGCGCGTTCGGCCCGGGTCGTCGGGCGCTGGAGCGGATGCCTTCAACCGGATGAGCGCCATGTCACTGTCTCGCCTCAAGGCCGTCGTCTTCGACTGGGCCGGCACCGTCGTCGATTTCGGCTCGCTCGCACCGATGGGTGCTTTTGTCGACGCCTTCGCCGCGTTCGATGTCGCGATCAGCATCGACGAGGCGCGCGTGCCGATGGGCATGGCCAAGCGCCCGCATGTGGCGGCCTTGCTCGCCATGCCGCGCATCGCCGGCGAATGGCAGCGGGTGCATGGCCACGCCCCGACCGAGGCCGATATCGATGCCGTCTATGCGGTGTTCGTGCCAAAGAACATCGCCGTGGCGGCAAGCTATGCCGATCTCATTCCCGGCGCGGCGGCGACGGCGGCGGCGGTGCGCGCGCAAGGGCTGAAGATCGGCAGCACCACTGGCTACACCCGCGAGATCATGGCGAAGATCACCCCGATTGCCACCGCACAGGGTTTTACCGCCGACGCCATGGCCTGCACCGGCGACGTGCCGGACGGGCGCCCGACGCCGTTCCTGATGTGGAAGGTGCTGACCGAGCTGGAAGTCTATCCGCCGTGGGCGGTGGTCAAGGTTGACGATACGGAAGTCGGCATCAGCGAGGGGCTCAATTGCGGCGCCTGGACCGTGGGCGTGGCCGTCACCGGCAATGTCTTCGGCCTCTCGCAGGCAGATACGGCGGCGCTTTCGGCGCAGGAATTTGCGCTTCGCCGCCGTCGCGCGGCGGAAAAGCTAGCGGCGGCCGGGGCGCATTATGTCATTGATGGCGTAGCCGACCTTTTGCCGGTGCTTGCCACCATCAATGGTCGTCTCGCGCGGGGCGAGCGACCCTGAGCGCCGAAGCGCCGGGATTGTTCGGAAGAGGCAGATAACGGAACCGGAAGGCCGGCACGGGCGTTCGCGCTGTGCTTCAGAGGTCTCCCGTGTCCGCATCCCTTTCCCCGCCACGTCTCGGTTTCGCGAGCTTGCTCGAACGGCAGGCCGGCTTCTCGCGGTTTGCGCCACGCGTGGTCGTCGCCGTGCCCGCCCGCGATGAAGAAGCGCGGATCGAGCGCTGCCTCACTGCACTTGTCGGGCAACGCCGGGCGGAGAGCGATGTCGGCGCCTTCGGGGTGCTGGTGCTCGCGAATAATTGCCGCGACGAGACAGTTCCCAAGGCCCGCCGGGTGCTCGCGGCCGCCGGCCTGCCGCACCGGGTTCTGCGGCTGGATGTTCCGCCGGCCTACGCCAATGCCGGTTTTGCACGCGGGCTGGCGCTCGACCTTGCCAGCACCTGGATCGAGCACGGCGGCGTGCATGGGGCGCTGCTGACGACCGATGCCGATACGGTGGTGGCGCCGGACTGGCTTGCGCGCAACCTTGCCGGGCTTTCGGCGGGATGCGGCGCGGTCGCGGGCCGTTTCGAGCTCGACCCGGTCGAAGCGGCGGCGCTGCCATCGGCGCTTCGGAGGCGTCGCCGGATCGAGGCCGCCTATGAGGCGGCGCTGCTGGCGCTGGCGGGCCGGCTTGACCCGGTGCCGCATGACCCCTGGCCGAACCATTGGACCGCCTCCGGCGCCAGCTTCGCCGTGAGCCTGGCCGCCTATCGTCAGATTGGCGGCCAGCCGAACGTGGAGGTCGGCGAAGACAGGGCGCTCGCAGCGGCGCTGGCGCGCCACGACATCCCGATTCGTCACGACCCCGCCATCGTCGTCACCACTTCGGCGCGGCTTGAGGGGCGGGCGAGCGGGGGCTGTGCCGCGACGCTGCGCCAGAGGCTGGAGAACCACGACCTTCCCGGCGATGAGAAGCTTGAAGCGCTGCCGGTTGCCCTGCGTCGCATGGTGCTGCGCCGTCGCCTGCGGCAGGCCTTCGACCGGGGTCTCGACGCGACCGCGTGGGAGCGCCGGCTGGGCGTGCCGGTGGGTGCACTGCAGGGTGTGGCGCGCGTTCGGTTCGGTGAGGTCTGGGCGACGGTGGAGCGGCTCAGCCCGCTGCTGGCGCCGCGCCCATTGCGGCCCTCGCAAATGGAGCGCCATCTCGTCGCCGCCCACCAGCTGCTGCGGGCGCTGGATCGCGCCTCACGCGGCAACGAGAAGGTCGAGCCGATAATCCTCGGTGCGCTGCTGCGTCACCAGCCTCAGGGTGTCGGCGGTGGCCGCGATGAAGAACTCGGCAGCCTCATTGCCTGAGAGCGGATAGTCCGTTTCCCGCACCCAATGGACCAGCTCGACATGCGCTCCGGGGCGGAGAGCCGCCGTCACCCGCGCGGCGAGGCGCGAGACGTCGGCCGGTGCGAGGTAATAGACGACTTCCGACAGCAGAATGAGGTCGAATGTTCCCTCCGGCCAGTCATCGGGAACGCTGGCCTGCAGGAACTCGACCTGCGCGAGCCCCCGACAGTGCTCACGCGCCCGCTCCAGAGCCGCGGCGGCGGGTTCCATCGCGATCAGCGCATCGCAGCGGGGGGCCAGGCGCTCCGTCAGCACGCCGATGGAGCACCCGATCTCAAGCGCCCGCCCGTAGCGCGGACGGGGCAAGGCGGCGAGCGTCGCCGCGTATTTTGCCTGCTCGTATGGGCTGGACTCGAAGGACCAGGGATCGGGTGAGCGGGCATACAGCGTGTCGAAATAGGCCGTGGGGAGCGAGGGGCTCATGGTGGGGACTCGATGAAGGTTTCCCAAGGCGTGTCGAAGCGGGCCAGCATGTCCGGCGTGAGGCGGAATCCCTTGGGATCGTCGACGATGAGCGCCGTGGTCTGCGAGGCATGGGCGGCGATGGCGCGCCGCTTCGCCGGCAGGTGATCGGAGACGCGGACCCGCACGCCGCGCGGGCGCTCGCCCGGAAGCGGCATGTGCGGCGGCAGGGTGAGGCCCCAGATCGGGTACTCCCAAAGTGTCGCGCCGGGGACGCGCCGCACCGCCGCCCGCGCCAGTGCGAAGCAGGCCTTGTGGTCGCCATGCGGGTCGTGCCGCCAGGTGACGGCCACCACGTCCGCAGTGGCGGCAAGAGCGGCGATGCGATCGCAGGCTCGTTCCGCCTCATAGCCCGATATCGGCACGGAGCGGTCCGGCAGGCCGGCGAAATGGACATGCGATGGCCCGACACCGAGTGCCGCCGCTGCCAGGATCGCCTCCTGCTGGCGCAACGCCGCCAGAACCATGGGTGGAAAAAGCGTCGAGCCGGGGTGTGAGCCTGCCCCGTCGCTGACGATGAGAATGGAAACCGGAAGGCCGGCTGCCCGGCAGGTCGCGATGAGTCCCCCACAGCCCAGGCTCTCGTCGTCGGGATGCGGCGCGATGACGAGCAGCCCACGCCGCACGAAATCCGCCGGTTCCACCTCGGGGAAGCCAGCCATGGCGTCCAATGCGTCGCCGAGAGTCACGGTCATCGCCAGAGGTCCCCGGCGGCCTCGTCGCGGAAGGCATAGGCGCCTCCGGCGCACAGGGCACGATCCGGCGCCGGCTGGCGCAGATAAGTCGCCAGATCGCGGCTCACGCGCTCCAGCGGATTGGGGCGCAAGAACCCCGCCAGGCCGACGGAGCGCTGCACCCGCTCAAGCGTCTCCAGCCCGCAGCGCTCCACCGCCGAGCGGGCCAGGTTCACATAGGCTATGGCGCGCTCTGCGGCTTCCGGCGTGTCGGCCACCCCTGCCGCCTCGGCCAGACGGGCGGCGCTGCCGACCCACAACCGGGCAGTCTCCGCTGCGATGAGCGTTTCCCCCATGCGCGCGAGCTGGTGGGGGTCCTCATGCCGCCCGCCGGCACGGAGGAAGTCCTTCGCCTCGTCGACCAGCCGCTCGATGCCGCCGAGTTGGACGGCGCAGAAGCGCCAGGCGCCGGCGGAGAAATGCGGCTGCCGGTGATAGTCGCCAGCGCCGCCCAGAAGATCCTCCGGCGCCACGGTAAGGCCAGTGAAACGGAAGCTGCCGGTAGCCGAGGCCCGCATGCCGTGGGCCCGCCAGTCGGAGAGGTCGGCACGCGCAGCGTCGTCAAGCTGCGGCAGCACCATCCGCCACGCACCGTCCACGTCGCGGGCGGTGATCAGCGGGCAAGCGACATGGCCGGCACCAGAGGCGAAGGTCTTGCTGCCGACGAGGCGCAGCGCCCCGCCTTCACGCATCAGCCGCACCCCGTCGCTGCCCTCGGTGTTCCACACGCCGAACAGCGCACCCGCGGCCGCTTGCGTGCGGGCGCGCAGTACCTGATCGCGGGTGCCATAACGGAGGATCAGAGCCGCCGCGTTGACATGCCCCTCATAAAGCCGGCCGAGCGGCAGGCCGCCATGGCCGATGAGGCGGAGCACCTCCGCCAGTTCGTCTGGCGCACCGATGGCTATGCCCGCCGCGTCGTTGGTGCCGAAAGGCGCGGTAAGGGCACCGATGGCGGCGAGGCGGGCAATGTCCTGCGACGGGAAGCTGCCGTCCTCGTCGAGCGCCGCCGTATGGCGGACGAGGCGGCGCAGATCGCCGAGCAGCGACTCATGTCCCCGTGTGTGGTCGTCCGCGATGTCGAGCATAGGAGAGTCCCCTTTTGGCCGGGGACAAGTAGCGGCAGCGACCCGAGGTTCCGGCGGATGTGCCGGAAGGCGCCGAAACCCGCTTGGGGAGCGAGATCACGCGCTCACAGTGCCGGCGGTGGCCCGCTCACTCGCGTCCTGCTGCCGGAGGAAGTCGGAGACCGCCTTCAGGCAGGCTTCCTTTTCTTCGACATGCGGCATGTGGCTGGAGTCGGGAAACAGCACCCAGCGAATGTCCGGCACTTTCTCGACATAGGGCCGCACCACCTCGTGAGTGGCCTCGTCATAGGCACCGGAGATCAGCAGGGTCGGCACGGCGATCTGCGACAGCCGATCCTCGATGGTCCAGTCCTTCATCGTGCCGATGACGTGGAATTCGGTCGGCCCATTCATGTGGCTATAGACCGTGTTGTCCGCGTCCATCGCCGCGAAGGTACGGGCGACCTCGGCCGGCCACGGGGTGACGCGGCAGACGTGCCTGTCGTAAAAGGCCATCGAGGCCTTGATGTAGTCCGGGTGGGTAAGCGTGCCGGCGGCCTCGTGCCGGTGCAGCGTCTCCTGCACCTCGACCGGCAGGTCACGGCGCAGCCTGATGGCCTCGCTGACCCAAGTGTGCATGTTGGCGGGGGAATTGGCGATGACCAGCGCCTTGAGCCCCTGCGGCCGGCGCACCGCGTGCTCGGCGCCCAGCATGCCGCCCCAGGACTGTCCGAGAAAGGCGTAGCGTTCCGCTATTCCCAGATGTGCGAGCAGCGCGTCGAGTTCGGCGAGGAAGAGGTCGACGGTCCAGAACTCCGGCCCCTTCTCCGGCAGATGCGTGGAATGGCCATTGCCGAGCTGGTCGTAGTGGATGACGGCGCGGCCATCGAGCGCGCTGATGTCCTTGAAGGAATCGACATAATCATGGGTGCAGCCGGGCCCGCCATGCGCCACCACCAAAGGCAAACGGGGACCGGAGAGATCACCCGTCACGCGGTACCAGGTGCGATATCCCCGGAAGGGCATAAACCCTTCCACGCCGCCCGCTGCGCTCATGCCCGATCCTCCTGCCGCCCATTTTGATGGGGAGGAAAATAGGCAGTCGGCACAGGGGGCGGCAGCTATCAGAAGTGATAGGCGGGGGGCGATGAAACAGGTTCAATCGAGCAGGCGCAGCCGTGCTGCCCGCACGGCCGCCTGCGTGCGGTTCTTCGCCTGCAATTTGCGCATCGCGGCGTTGAGGTGCATCACCACGGTGGGCACGGAGCGACCGAGTGCGCGGGAGATTTCCTTGGCGGAAAGCCCCTCGGCCGCGTGTCGCAGGCATTCGCGCTCGCGGGCGGTCAGATGCGGCAGGCCGCTGAGACGGCGGTCCTCGCGCAACCCGCTGGCGGCGGCGTGCTGGAAGAGATGCGCCAGCAGCCCGAATTCGCCCAGGCAGTGCTTGGCCTCTCGTTCGGCGAAACGGCCGTCGCCGCAGCGTATGCCGGTAACGGTGGCGTAGTCGCCGCCGGGCATGTGCACCGGCACGGTGACGCCGGCACTCATGCCACGCGCGACGAGGAAGTCGGCCACCGGCGCGCTGTCTTCGTTCATGAAGCCGCGGATCAGGGTTTCGGCGCGGGGATCATAGTTCCAGACGAAGGGCCTTGTGGTGCCCAGCGCCACCTTCTGCACCGGATCGAGGCGGAAATAGCCTTGGCCGAACCAGTAGTCGCGCATGGACTCGTCGACATTGCGCAGCTCCAGCACAGACGGCAGCATCTGCTCACCGTCGAGGTCGAAGCGTGCCGGGGTGTAGTCGTAAATCAGCGCGTCGAAGCCAAAATCGCGCATGGCCTCAAACAACAGATCGACCTGCGCGCCCAAAGTGGTGGCCGCGTCCAGCCGCTGTTCGATCAATCCGATGTCGGCACTCATCGCCGAGCGTCCCCCGCCTGTAGGGGCAAACCTATCACTTCTGATAGCTGGTTTGGACTCCCGTTTTCTCTACGAATTAAGCATGCCTTTTTGTTGAGCAGGGACGGGCCGGACGATGTGGCGGGAGATCGAGCCGCATGAGCGGCATGAGGTGCAGGTCGGCGAACACCGGGTGGTGGCCTACTCCTTCGGCATGGGCACGGAAACCGTCTTCCTCCTTAATGGCGGGCCGGGGCTCCCCTGCGATTATCTGCGCGAGGCGCATTCTTGCCTGATCGACGAGGGCTACCGGGTCGTCGCTTTCGACCAGCTCGGCACCGGCGCCGCCGACCGGCCGACGGACCCGGCACTTTGGACCATCGGCCGCTATGTCGAGGAGACCGAGACGGTGCGTACCGCGCTGGGCCTCGGCAAGGTGCATCTGCTCGGCCATAGCTGGGGCGGGTGGCTCGCCATCGACTACGCGCTGGCCTACCCGCAGGCGCTCAAAAGCCTGATCCTCGCCGACACGGTGGCCGACATGCCGCATCTGGTGAGCGAGCTTGAGAAGCTGCGCGCGGCACTGGGGCCGGAAACCGTGGCGATGATGCAGAAGCACGAGGCCGCCGGCACCTTCGATCATCCCGAATATCAGGCGGCGATCACGCTCCTGAATTACCGCCATGTCTGCCGCCTGCCGGAATGGCCGGCGCCGGTGCAGCGCTCGCTGTCGGACTGGAACATGGGCCCCTATGTCGCCATGCAGGGGCCGAACGAGTTTCTCTACACCGGCAATCTGAAGGACTGGAACCGCATCCCGGACCTGCCGAAGATCGGCGCGCCGACCCTAATCGTCGTGGGCGAGCGCGACGAACTCACCCCCGCCTGCGCCATGCGGATGAAGAATGCCCTGCCGCAGGCGCGGATCAATGTTGTCGCGAATGCCAGCCACATGCCGTTCTACGAGAACCCGGCGGGCTATTACCCGCCTCTGCTTGACTTCCTCGCCAGCGTATCGCGCTAGAAATGCACCGCTATTCCTTCATCCTGATGCGGCCGCTGCAGTTCGTGCCGGTCGTGTTCGGCGTCAGTCTCATCACCTTCATCCTGGTGCGGATGATCCCCGGCGATCCGGCGCGGGTGCTGCTGGGCGCCCGCGCGACGCCGACCGCCATTGCCAATATCCGCGCCCAGTTCGGTCTCGATGAGCCTTTGTGGCTGCAATATCTGTATTTTCTGCGCAACCTCGCCAATGGCGAGATGGGCATGTCGATCGTCTACCGGATCGACGTGCTGCGGCTGATCGGGACCCGCATCGAGCCGACCTTCGCGCTCATCCTATGCAGCGTGCTGCTCTCCATCCTCATCGCCGTGCCGCTCGCCGCGCTCGCCGCCCGCAACCAAGGCCGGTCGATCGACCACGCGATCCGCTTCGCCTCGACCTTCGGCATCGGCTTTCCGCCTTTCTGGCTCGGGCTGATGCTGATGATGCTGCTGGCGGTGAAGTACCCCATCTTCCCCGTCTCGGGCTATGGCGAGACGCTGGGGGACAAGCTGGCGCATCTGGCGCTGCCCTCGCTCACCATCGCGCTCTCGCTTTCCACCGTGCTGCTCCGCTCACTTCGCGCCGCCATGGTGGACTGGCTGAAATCAGATGTGACGACAGCCGCGCGCGCGCGCGGCATGCCCGAGTCCATCGTGTTCTGGCGCCATGTGCTGCCAAACTCCATCGCCCCCTCCATCAATCTTCTCGCGGTGAATATCGGCTGGCTGATCGGCGGCACGGTGGTGATCGAGAGCATCTTCGCCCTGCCGGGGATGGGGCAACTGCTGGTGCGCGCCATTTTTTCGCGCGACTACATGGTGGTGCAGGGCGTCGCCATGGTGTTCGCCTGCGCCACCGTGCTGGTCAATTTCCTCGCCGACATCGCCACCGTGGCAGTTGATCCGCGGGTGAAGCTGTGAGCGGGCGCGCGCGCGCCAAGCGGGTGAACCGCACGCTCATCGCCGGGCTCGTCCTTGTCGGCGGCTTTGCGCTGGCCGCGCTCGCCGCGCCGCTGATCGCCCCCTACGACCCCATTTTCCAAGATGGCACGGCCCGCATCCAGCCGCCCTCGCTGACCCACCCGTTTGGCACGGACAATTTCGGCCGGGACATCCTTTCGCGCATCATTTACGGCGCGCGGGTGGACCTGCAGATGGCGGTGATCGGGGTGTTCTTCCCGCTGGTGATCGGCACCGTGATCGGCGCGATTGCCGGCTTCTTCGGCGGCGTTGTCGATGCGGTACTCATGCGGCTGATCGACATCATCCTCGCCTTTCCCTTCCTCGTGTTGATGCTCTCCATCATCGCCATTCTCGGGCCGGGGCTTTCCAGCTTCTACATCGCCATGGCGTTGGTCGGCTGGGTATCCTATGCGCGGCTCATACGGGCGCAGATTCTCGTCCTGAAGAACGCCGACTATGCGGTGGCGGCGGTGAGCCTCGGTTTTTCGTGGAGGCGCGTGCTGTTCCGTCATCTGCTGCCCAATTCGGTGGCGGGATCGCTGGTGTTCTGCATGTCGGACGCAGTGCTGGTGCTGCTGTCGGGGGCGGCGATCTCCTATCTCGGCCTCGGCGTCCAGCCTCCCACGGCCGAGTGGGGGATCATGGTGGCGGAAGGGCAGGCGTTCCTGTCGCAGGCATGGTGGATCACCCTGTTTCCCGGCCTGTCCATCGTGCTGCTGGCCTTCGGCTTTTCGATGATCGGCGATGCGCTGGGCGAAGCCATGGGGGTGCATGAATGAGCGCCCCGCTGCTTTCTGTCCGCGACCTCTCCGTCGTCGTGCGCAATGGCGAGGGGGAGCAGACCCTGCTCGACCGCGTATCGCTCGATCTCGCGCCGGGCGATATCCTCGGCCTCGTCGGCGAGAGCGGATCGGGCAAGAGCCTGCTCTGCCGCTCATTGGTGCAGCTTCTGCCGTCACGCGCCATTTCCGTCACCCGGGGCGAGGTGTGGATGGGCGGGCGCGACCTCCTCGCACTGGGCGACGCGCAGATACAGGCGGTGCGCGGCGCCGAGATAGGCATGATCTTCCAGAACCCGTCGAGCCATCTCGACCCGGTGATGCGGGTTGGCGACCAGATCGTCGAGGGGCTGCGCTTCCACCGCAAGCTGAACCGGGCCGCGGCACAGGAAGAAGCAATCGCGCTGATGGGGCAGGTAGGTTTCACCGACCCGGCGCGTCAGTTCGCGGCCTACCCCCACGAATTCTCCGGCGGCATGCGACAGCGCGCGATGATCGCGGTGGCACTCTCCTGCGATCCCAAAGTGCTGATCGCCGACGAGCCCACCACTGCGCTCGATGTCACTATCCAGGCGCAGATCCTGCGTCTTCTCATGGAGCTACGCGAGCGTCGCGGTCTGTCCATCATCCTCATCACCCATGACCTCGGCGTGGTCGCCCAGACCTGCGACCGCATAGCGGTGATGCGGCAGGGGCGGGTGGTGGAGGTGGGGGACAAGCGCGACATCCTCGCCCGGCCCCAGCACCGCTACACGAAGGCGCTCATATCAAGCCATCCCTCCATGCCGACGGATGAGGCAAACGATGTGGTGGACGACAAGGTCGATGCGGCCCGCCTTCCCGCAGGCCCAGCCCGTCCGCTGGTGGAAATCGACGATCTGCACATCCGCTACCCGCTCTCCGGCGGCGTGTTCGGGCGCCGCCGCAGCTTTAGCGCGGTCGCCGGCGTATCGCTGCAGATCCGGGCGGGCGAAACGGTGGGAATTGTCGGCGAGAGCGGCTCGGGCAAGTCGACCCTTGCACGGGCGATGCTCGGCCTCATCCCGATTTCCGACGGGCATGTCACCTTCGACGGCGCCAGCCTTCGCCTTCAGCGCGAGGCAACGCTGACGAAGATGCGGCAGCAGGCCGCCATGGTGTTTCAGGACCCGTTCAATTCGCTCAATCCGCGCCTCACCATCGGCCAGACGCTGGCCGAGGTGCTGCGCGTGCAGGGCAAGGTGGCGCCCGCCGCCATCCCTAAACGGGTGGACGAGTTGCTGCGGCTGGTCGAACTCGATCCCGACTATGCCGGACGCCGCCCGCGCCAGCTTTCCGGCGGCCAGTGCCAGCGCGCCGGCATCGCGCGGGCGCTGGCGGTCGATCCCCGCCTGATCGTCGCCGATGAATGCGTCGCTGCGCTCGATGTCACCATCCAGGCGCAGATCGTCGCGCTGTTCCAGCGGCTGGTGAGAACCATGGACCTCACGCTGGTCTTCATCGCCCATGACCTCGCCATCGTCCGCAATCTCTGCGAACGGGTGGTGGTGATGCACCACGGCCGCATCGTCGAGGAGGGGCCCTGCGCCGAGGTCTTCGAGCGACCGCGCGAGGCCTACACCGCCGCGCTCATCGCCGCCATTCCCGATATCGACCCGGACCGGCGCCTGCTGGCGCCGCCTGGGCTGCTTGCAAGCTAACAACCAGAGGAAGAAACCCGTGAAAACCGCTCTCCGCAAATCCCGCCTCGCGGCTTTTGCCGCGCTTCTTTCGCTCTCAGCGAGCTACGCGCACGCGGCCGGCGTGCTCACCATCGCCCGCAACGAGGATTCCACCACTTTCGACCCGATCAAGTCGGCGCAGAATGTCGATAACTGGGTGTTCTCGAACGTGTTCGACGTTCTGGTGCGGGTGGATGCCAGCGGCACCAAGTTGGTGCCCGGCCTTGCCGAGAGCTGGACCATTTCCGATGACGGGCTGACCTACACCTTCAAGCTGCGCGACGCGAAATTCTCCGATGGCGCCCCCGTCACCGCCGAGGATGCCGCCTTCTCGCTGATCCGAATCCGCGACGACAAGGGTTCGCTCTGGTCCGACAGCTTCAAGGTCATCGACACCGCGACCGCCGCCGACCCCAAGACGCTGGTAGTGAAGCTGACGGGCAAGTCGGTGCCGTTCCTGTCGATGATGGCGCTGCCCAACGCCTCGGTGCTGCCGAAGAAGCTGGTGGAAGGCGCGGCTGCCGACAGCTTCGCCGAGAAGCCGGTGGGCTCGGGCGCCTTCAGCCTGGTCGAGTGGCGGCGCGGCGACCGGGTCATCCTCAAGAAAAACCCGAATTACTGGGACGCCGGCAAGGTCAGCCTCGACGGCGTGGAATGGCTGGTCATTCCCGACGATAACACCCGCATGCTGAAGATCCAGGCCGGGGAGGTCGATGCCGCCATCACCGTGCCGTTCTCGCGCGTCGCCGAGCTGAAGACGAACCCCGATCTCAAGGTCATGAGCGACCCCTCGACCCGCGAGGACCATATGCTCATCAACCATGAGCACGGCCCGCTGGCGAAGAAGGAGGTCCGCGAGGCGCTGGACATGGCGATCGACAAGCAGGCGATCGTGGAGGCGGCGACCTTCGGGCTCGGCGAGGTCGCCTATTCCTATGTGCCGAAGGGCGCACTCCATCACTACGCCGAAAATCTTCAGCGCCCCTATGACCCGGCAAAGGCCAAGAAGATGCTGGCCGACGCCGGCGCTTCCGACCTCACGCTGAACTACATCGTCAATGCCGGCAAGGAGACGGACGAGCAGATCGCCGTGCTCGTGCAGCAGCAGCTGGCCAAGGCCGGCGTGGGTGTGACGCTGCAGAAGGTCGACCCCAGCCAGAGCTGGGACATGCTGGTGAACGGCGATTACGACATTTCGGTCATGTACTGGACCAACGACATTCTCGACGTCGACCAGAAGACCACTTTCGTCCTCGGCCACGACACCAACATGAACTACATGACCCGCTACAAGAACGACGAGGTCAAGGCGCTGGTGGAAGCCGCGCGGCTCGAAACCGACCCGGCCAAGCGCGAGGCAATGTATGTGATGCTTCAAAAGCTGGCCAAGGGCGACGTCAACTGGATCGACCTCTACTACAGCCCCTATATCAACGTCACCGGCAAGAACATCGACAAATTCCACCAGAACCCGCTCGGCCGCTTCTCCCTTGAGGAGACGGTGAAGAACTGAAGGCCTGTTTGACACTCTTCCGTCGGCGTCATCCTGGATTGGCCGCAGGCCATTCCGGGATCGCGTCGCCCGCCTGCTGGACGATCCCGCAAGCGATTTTCCAAGCAGGCTCTAAGGGCACGAGGACCCTCAGGCTTCTGCACGACCTGGCGCGCCGCGCAAAAAAGGGGAGGGCCGTTTGGCCCTCCCCTCATGCGAGGACAGCCGCCATCACTTGTTGATGTCGGTCCAGATGCGGGCATAGAGCTGGGAAACTTCCGGCGAGCAGGTTTCCAGGAACTGGCCGGCCTTCTCGAATTCCGCCGGCACGTTCAGCTCGGGGGCGCCCTTCATGTCGGCGGGGAAGAAGGCTTCCGAGCCCTTGATGCCGTTGGCATATTTGGCGAAAGCCGAAATCAGCGCCGCGTTCTCCGGCTCCATGATGAAGTTCATGAACGCCTTGGCATTCTCGACATTCTTGGCGTCTTTCAGGATGGTCACGCTGTCCATGAACACCGGATAACCCTCTTTCGGGTAGCCGAAGGCGATGTCCGGGTTCTTCAGCCGCGCGCGCAGGATGGCGCCGTTCCAGTAATATACCGCCGCATAGTCGCCCGAGGGCAGCTTCTCGGTGACGGAATAATCCATGGCCAGCCATTTCGGCTTGGCCTCCAGCAGCTTGTCGCGCACCTGCTTCAGCAGCGCCTTATCCGTGGTGCACCACTCGCCGCCGAGATAGCGGATGGTGGCGAACAGCACGTCGTTCATTTCCGGCTCGACATTGATCTTGCCGACCAGTTCCTTCGGCGGGTCCAGGAAGATCGCCGAGGTGTTGATGTCGCCGCTGTACACCTTCGTGTTGATGCCGATGCCGCTCACGCCCCACTGCCACGGCACCGAATAGTGCCGGCCCGGGTCCCAGGGGACGTTCACCCAGCGCTCGTCCATATTCTTGAAGTTGGGCATCTGGTCGGGCCGGGCCTCCAGAAGTAGGCCTTCCTTGATCCAGATCGGGATGTAGTTGGCGGACGGCACCACGATGTCGAAGCCATGGCCGCCGGCCCGCACCTTGGCGAGCGCGGTGTCGTTGGAATCATAGTCGGTGACCGTCACCTTGACCTTGTGCGTCTCCTCGAACTTCTTGATCAACTCAGGGCTCGTGTAGTCGCCCCAATTGTAAATGTTGAGCTGCCCCTCGGCGCAGGCCGCGCCCGCGCTTACGAACAGGGCAAGCGCCGCCCCGAGCGTCGTCGATTTCAAAGTCATGGTCCCACTCCGTCCGGTCTGTTGGTTCAGGCTTCTTTGCGGTTGATGAAGAAGAATATCGTCACCAGCACCACCGAAAGCGCCAGGAAGGCGGCGGCGATGGCGTTGATCTCGGGGGTCACGGCGCGGCGCAACTGGCCCAGCATGTAGGTCGGCAGGGTGTCCTGCCCGCCCGACTTTACGAATTCGGAGATCACCACGTCGTCCAGCGAGATGACGAAGGCCAGCATGAAGCCGGCGATGATGCCCGGCCGCAGCAGCGGCAGCGTCACCCGGCGGAACACCTGCCAGGGCGGGGCGTAGAGGTCCGCCGCCGCGCGCTCCAGCGACTGGTCCATCCCCTCCAGCCGGGCGCGGATCGGCAGATAGGCGAAGGGGATGCAGAATGCGGTGTGCGCCAGAATGAGGTAGCCGAGGCCCGAATAGCCGGTCCACACCTTCACCCGCGCGAACACGATCAGCAGCGCCACGGCGGTGACGATTTCCGGCACCATCAGGGGCAGGTTGATGAAGGCGTATTTGAAGCCGAGGCCGGGATAGGGTGGGGTGCGAGTGGTGGCGATCGCCGCCATGGTCGCGGCAATAGTCGCCATGGTGGCCGCGCTCGCCGCTATGATGAGCGAGCGCCACGCCGCGTCCTGCACCGCCTGATTCTGTGCGGCGGCGGCGAACCAGTGCAGCGAGAACCCGCCCCAGGAAGACAGCGAGTCGCTGGCGTTGAAGGCGTAGACGACCAGAGTGACTATCGGCAGATAGAGCAGCGCGAAGGTGAACAGCGCGATGGTGCCAAATCCAGGCTGGGAGCGGATATCGAAGCGCGCTCTAGCCATGGCCACCTCCCGCGCGCGACGCATTGCGGACGTAGAACAGCATGGCCACCATCACCAGCGCCATTAGCGTGATTGACAGCGCCGCACCCAGCGGCCAGTTGCGACCGGCGCCGAATTGCAACTCGATGAGGTTGCCAAGCATCAGATTCTTACCGCCGCCCAGCACGCGCGGAATGACATAGGCGCCAAGCGAGGGGATGAAGACGAGGATCGAGCCGGCGACGATGCCCGGCTTCACCAGCGGAATGATGATGCGCCGCAGAACGGCGAGCCGGCCGGCATAGAGGTCGTACCCCGCCTCGACCAGCCGGAAGTCCAGTTTTTCCAAGCTGGCATAGAGCGGCAGCACCATCAGCGGCAGATAGACATAGACCATGCCGAACAGGATCGCCCAGTCGGTGTACATGATCGGCAGCGGCTCGTTGATGACCCCAAGCCACATCAGCAGGGTGTTGAGCACGCCTTCATTGCGGATCACCTGCTGCATCGCGAAGGTGCGGATCAGCAGGTTGGTCCAGAACGGAATCGTCACCAGGAACACCCAGACCTCGCGGGTGTGGCGCGGCCGCGTGGCGATGAAATAGGCGGTCGGGAAACCCAGCGCCAAGGTCAGCACCGTCGTGATCACCGACAGGCGCAGCGAGCGCCAGAGGATCGACAGATGGGCGTCGGCGAGGGTGAGTGTGTCGTCGAAGATGTCGCGCTGGAGAAAGACCGAGAACCAGCCGTCGAGCGAGAACTCGCCCGGCTTCACGTCGCCATAATCGCCCTTGGCCATGAAGGAATAGGCCAGCATCACCAGGAGCGGCCCGATGGCGGCGATGAAGATGATGAGCAGCGCCGGCGTCGACAGCAGCCAGCGCGCGCGGATCTTCCCCTGTTGATCCCGGCGTGCGTTCTCGGCAGCGCTGGCCATGGGTCAATCCCGCAGCACTTGCGCGGCATCTGGCGCAATCACGATGCCGACACGCTCGCCAACGGTAACGCCACAGGACTGGCTGCGCGAATTCTGCTGGCGCACCATGAAGGTAAAGCCTTCGTCCAGTCGCACATGGATGTGGGTGTCGGTGCCGAAATAGACCACATTCTCGACGGTGCCGGACAGTTGGCCGGACGGTTGATCCGCCGTCGGCCCGCCCGCCGGAACCACCCGTGCGTGCTCGGGCCGCACGACCAGCGTCGCCGCACCTGAAGGCACATAGCCTTCGGCGAGGGTAGCGGACATCTCGACCCCCGAGGGTAGCCGCACCCGCGCGATGCCGGCCTCGATGCCGAGCAAGGTCGTGGCAAGGAAATTGGTCTCGCCGATAAAGTCGGCGACGAAACGCTCGGCCGGCTTGTCGTAAATGTCCCAGGGCGTGCCGATCTGCAGCACCTTGCCCTTCGACATCACGGCGATGCGGTCGGACATCGTCAGGGCTTCTTCCTGGTCGTGGGTGACGAAGATGAAGGTGATGCCGGTCTCGCTCTGCATGCGCTTGAGCTCGATCTGCATTTCCTTGCGCAGCTTGTAGTCGAGCGCCGACAGCGGCTCGTCCAGCAGCAGCACCTTGGGGGCCGGGGCGAGGGCGCGGGCGAGCGCGACGCGCTGGCCCTGCCCGCCGGAAATCTGGTCGGTGCGCCGCTGCGCCAACTCCTCCATATGGACGAGCTTCAGCATCTCGGCGACACGCGCGGCGATCTCCGCTTTCGGCCGGCCCAGCATCTGAAGGCCGAACGCCACGTTCTCCCAGACGGTGAGGTGCGGGAACAGCGCATAGCTCTGGAAGACGGTGTTGATGGGTCGCTTGAAGGGCGGCAGGCCGGCGATGTCCTCGCCATGCAGCCGAATGGAGCCCTCGGTGGGATACTCAAATCCCGCGATCATCCGCAGCAGCGTGGTCTTTCCGCAACCGGAAGGCCCCAGCAACGTGAAGAATTCCTTCTCGCGAATGGCAACGGAGACATCGTCGAGCGCGCGCAAGGCATTGGGACCCTCACCAAACTGCTTGACGATACCCCTGCATTCGACAGCGATGCGGGTGTCCGGTACAGCGGCAGGCTCCGGCATTATTCACCCGTTGCTAGATCCGTACGCCTACGAAGGCGGCGAACACAACGCTTGCGGCGTTGTGTTTCAGTAGCCTATGTGAGCCCCCATCATCCGGCAAGCCGGGCGGCGCCGAATGTGATCAAATTTTTGGCCGGTCCGGATTGCGGGCAATCGGCGGGCGGCGCCCGGCCCAGGGCGCGGCTTCCTCGATGCGCGCACACAGCCCGAGAAGCGCCTCGTCACGGCCGAAGGCGGCAGCGAGATGGATGCCGACGGGAAGGCCATCCGGCGTCCAGTGCAGCGGCAGCGAGGCGGCCGGCTGCCCGGAGGCGTTGAAGGCGGCGGTGAAGGGCGAATAGGCGAACACCCCGTCCGGTCCCATCCGGTAGTCGAGGTAGTCGCGGCCGACATGGTCGAAGCGCCCCAGAAGCGCCGGCGGCTCGGCGAGCGTGGCGGTGAGAAGGATATCGGCACGCTCGAAGAACGCCGCCATCTCCCGCCCATAGGCATGCATCTTGTTGACGGCTTCCAGATAGTCGGCACCGCTGACCGTGCGGGCATAGTCGAGGGCGGAGCGGGCGACGCTCTCGATTTCGCCGTCGCCCAGCGGCCGGCCGCGCCGGCGCACCGCGGTCTCGATGGTCAAAGCCGTGCCGCAGCCGACAATCTTCGTCCAGGCAGCCATCATGCCTGCCGTGTCGGCGTCCGGGCGCGCCTCCACCAAGCGGTGGCCGAGACCCTCCAGCAGCCGCGCCGCCGATTCCACCGCCGCCCGGCATTCGGGCGCGATCGGCTCTCCGGTGAGAGTGGTCGTGGTGAAGGCGATGGTGAGCGGGCCGTCCCGCCGGGCCAGCGCTGCGCCGAACGAGGCCTCCAGCGGCGGGGCGGCATAGGGGGCGCCGAGGTCAGGGCCTTGCGTCGCGTCGAGCAGAACGGCCGTGTCGCGCACCGAACGGGTCAGAAAGCCGTCAATCGCCATGCCGGCCCAGCCCTCGCCGACATAAGGCCCGTCGGGGGTGCGGGCGCGGGTGGCCTTGAAGCCGAACAGGCCGCAGGACGAGGCCGGAATCCGCACCGAGCCACCGCCATCCGAGCCGTGCGCGGCCGGCAGGATGCCCGCTGCGACGGCCGCTGCGGCGCCACCGGACGAGCCGCCGGGCGTGTGGGCGAGGCTCCAGGGGTTGCGCGTCGGCCCGCCATAGACCGCCGCCTCGGTGGTCGGGCCGACGCCGCCCTCCGGCGAGGTGGTGCGGCCGAAAGTGACGAGGCCCGCCGCCTTGAGCCGGGCATAGATCGCCGAATCCTTGGCGTAGTGGGTGTTGGCGAACAGGCGCGAGCCATTATTGGTGGGAAAGTCGATGGCCTCGGCGCCGAGGTCCTTGAGGAGGAAGGGCACACCCTTCAGCGGCCCGTCGGGCAGGCCCTGCGCGATCAGACGGCGCGCTACATCCTCCTGCAGCATGGTTACGGCGTTGATCTCAGGATTGAGTGCCGCGACGCGCCGCAGCGCCTCGTCGAGCAATTCTCCGGGGCTCACGTCCCCCTTCGCCACATGGCCGGCAAGGGCGACGGCGTCGCTCACGTCGTAAAGCTCGCTGAGACTCATGAGGCGCTGTCCGCTACCACGGGGGCAGGAATGTATCGCCTCCTAGCCGCACGGGATGCAAGGGCCGCCTGGCGGCCGGCTACTTGTAATAGCCGACGCCGCAGACCAGATCGCCGATCCGCGTCACATAGCTCTCTTTTGGCACCGGCTGGCCACCGCCGGGGCGTGGCACGGCGTAGGAGACGGCATGAACCTCTCCTTCCCTGGCATGGCTGAGCATTTCCTTGCCGAACTCCTTGCCGCTGGGGTCCTTCTCGTCGTTGAGATTGGCGCCCAGCATACCGGGACGGGCATGGGCAACGGTGACGCCGTCGAGCTTGTTGCAGAACACATAGAGGTCGCGGTCGCGAAAGCCGTCCAGCCCGGCGTTGAAGGCCGCCAGCGCGCGGGCTTGGTCGGCCTTCACGGCAATGACGGCGCGCTCCAGCATCGACCGGGCTTCATCAGCCGTCCCCGAGGCCTTGGCCATCGTGCCATGGGCACCGAGCAGGGCGAAGGACAGCATTATCGCCGGAAATGAGGTGCGAAACATCGGTGGATCCCCTGCGTCACACCTCAAGTCTAAACCACCTTCCACCGGGTTTCATCACTCTTCGACGAGGGAAAATGCCGTCAGAAAATTCGACTAAAGGCGATTTGTTACCGGCTTCGGCACGCGGTCATCGCTGAAGGCGCGCCCCGGCGCCTCAGCCAATGGTGGCGGGGAGGGTCTGGCAAGCCGCTCGCGATAGGCCGGCAGCACCTGCAGGGCGAACGCAACCAGCCGCCCCTCGTCCCTCTCGCCAAGACTGATCGCCTCCATCAGGGCGGAGGCGAGTCGCGTCCGCATGGCCTCGTCGACCCCGTCGCGATTCAGCCTTGCGGCGGCCTCCTGGGCCTGGGCGATACATCGGTCGAGGAGACGAACGGTTTCCGGATCAAGGCGAACGTAACGCGACGACATACTCATTCCCCATGCGGCCAATTTCGGCCCGCGCCGGAGATGTAGGAACGTGCGACTCCGAGGCAAGGGGGAGAGAAGGCGTCGCACGCGCGAAGGGGCGCGGACCTTGCGTCCCGCGCCCCTGCTCTCACAGGCGAGGAAGCTCTCAGCGCGTGGAGCGCGCATTCTGCTCGATCTGGCGCTGGATGTAGGGCTCGACATTCTGGGTCGAGGGCTGCTGGATATAGGTGTTGCGGCCCTCGATCACCGGCGCGCCGGCACCGCCATTGGCCCGCGCCTCGCTGGCGCTGCGGACGGCGGCGTCATAGCCGGCCTTCTCCACCGGGTCCCGTCCTTCGGCCAGCGCGGTGTTGACGAGGCCAGCGGCGGAAAGGGAAAGGACGGCGGCGGTGAGGGTCATCTTCCAGTTGATCGCGGTCATAATGGTCTCTCCTGTTGGGTAATCTCCTGTTCCGACAATTCGGTGCGCAGGAGAATGTATATAGATTGAACGAGTATTTGCGGTTACTCGGGTGTCTGACGCGGCGTCGGCTTGCCGTCGTCCGATGGAGCCAACATAGGGGGGAGTTGTCGCAAAACTTCTTCGAGAAAGGGCGGCAATTGTCTCTGCCTGTCGCAGCAGATTGGCCCAATACGCTTTGTTACAATTTTTCCCAGCGCGAAAAGGGTGATGGCGGTATGTAAAAGGCGGGAGCTTTCGCATGGACGCCGTACCGCACATCGCCATCGTCGACGACCATCGCGACATTCGCGATCTGGTCGGCAAATATCTGCATCGGCACGGCTACCGCACGTCGCTGGCCGAGAGCGCCGCCGCCTTCCGTCGCCTGCTGGAGCGCAACGCCTTCGATCTCGTGGTGCTCGACGTGATGATGCCGGGCGAGGACGGACTCTCGCTCTGCCGGTACCTGCGCGAATCCACCAGCCTGCCCGTCATCATGCTCACTGCGATGGCGGAGGAGACGGACCGCATCGTCGGGCTGGAACTGGGCGCCGACGACTATCTCTCCAAGCCGTTCAACCCGCGCGAACTGCTCGCCCGCATCAAGGCGGTGCTGCGGCGGGTGCAGAGCCTGCCGCCGCAGCGCGGCCAGCTTAAGGCCAAGGAACTGCGCTTCGACCGCTGGGCGCTCAATGTCGGGCGGCGCGAGCTGATCGACCAGGACGGGCTGACCGTGCCGCTAAGCACGGCCGAGTTCCGGCTGCTGAGCGTGTTCCTCGACCATGCCGGGCTGGTGCTGAGCCGCGACCAGTTGCTCGACCTCACGGTAGGGCGCAGCGCCGAGCCGTTCGACCGCGCGATCGACAACCAAGTGAGCCGGTTGCGCAAGAAGATCGAAACCGACCCCAAATCGCCGGCATTGATCAAGACGCATTGGGGCGGCGGCTACAGCTTCTCGTCGGAGGTGGAAGGCCAATGATCGGGGTATGGAACCGCAGCCTGACGGCTCGCTTCGTCGCCGTGATGCTTCTGGCGCTCGCGGTGTCGCAGGGCATCAGCTTCCTGCTGTTCACCGACGAGATGGGCGGCGTGCTGCTGCGCGCGGCCAAGGTCGAGTTCCTCAGCCGGAGCGCATCGGTCGCGCAGGTGCTCGAAACCACCCCGCCCAACGTGCAGCACGACATCCTGCAAGCCAGCGGCACCAGCTATACGCGCTTCTGGGTGACGCCGAATTTCCCCGGCGACGTCGAGAGCTGGCGGCAGGACGCCAAGGGCCGGCTCGCCGAGCCCCTGCCGACTCTGGCCAATCTGGCGGGTACCGAACAGGGGGTGAGGGAGACGACGGCAGACCCGGTGCCCGCACCGCAGCCGGCGAGCATCACCGTCGCCGCGCCGGTGCCCTCGAGCGGCGCGCCCTATTCCACATGGCTCGACCTGCCGGCGCATGCCTGGCCGCTCTCGCGGGCAGCCAAGTTCATGTATTGGGGCGATGCCACCGGCATGGGTCTCGCCGTGCAGCTGAAGGACGGGTCCTGGCTGAACAGCGCCTTCTCCAAGAAGATGGCGAACAGCATGCTCTCCGCCCGCTCGTTGATTTCGCTGGGGGTGACGGCCTTCATCTTGTCGCTATGCGCGGCCTTCATCGCCCGCACCATGACCAAGCCGATGCGGCGCCTCGCGGCGGCGGCCGAGGCGCTGGGCCGGGGCGAGAGCGTCGCGCCTTTGCTGGAAAAGGGGCCCGACGACCTCCGCCACACGGCAGCGGCATTCAACCTCATGCAGTCGCGGCTGCAGCGCTTTGTCGAGGACCGCACCCGCATGCTGGCGGCGATCGGGCATGACCTGCGCACGCCGATCACCTCGCTGCGGCTGCGAGCGGAGTTCGTCTCCGACGACGAGACCCGCGAGAAGATGTTCGACACGCTGGACGAGCTGCGCGCCATGACTGAGGCGACGCTGGCCTTCTCGCGCGAGCAGGCGACCGAGGAGGTCACGCGCAATGTCGACCTCACCGCGCTGGTGGGCAGCCTGTGCGACGACCTCGTCGAGCTGGGCTACGAGATCTCCTGCGTCGAGGGGCCGAAGATCAGCTATCGCTGCCGGCCGGACGCGCTGAAGCGCGCGGTGCGCAATCTGGTGGAGAACGCGGTGCGCTATGGCGAGCGTGCCCGTGTCGCGTTGCGCGCGACACCTCAGGCGATCGAGATCGTGATCGAGGACGACGGGCCGGGGATCCCCTCCGACATCGCCGAGAAGGTCTTCGAGCCGTTCTTCCGCATGGAGCGCTCGCGCAACCGCGAGACGGGGGGCATCGGCCTCGGCTTGTCGATCTCGCGCAACATGGTGCGCCATCATGGCGGCGACATCACCCTCACCAATACCGGGCAGGGGCTGCGCGCCACCATCAGCCTGCCGCATGCCCAGAGTCCCGGCCCGGAAGCGAAAGGGCCGGTGCGCGCCCGGCGCCGGGCCGGTCTTCCCATCGGCGCTCGGACTCCGGCGGAGTGAGCTGCACCTGCACCTGAGCCTGTGGCGGGCGTTTACGGGCGCACGCCCGGCGTCTCGATTGCCATGCCGGCGGCGCGTTGCATGAGGTAGAGCTCCAGCGCGATGAACTCCTCGGAGCCCGAGGCAAAGGGTTCCGCGCGCACCCCGATCATGCAGTTGCGCATGCGGCGCTGGAGAGAGCCGATGCTCTGCCATTCCAGACGATACAGGGGATAGCCGGTCGGGTGCGCCTGCGTGACCGCGCTGCCGGCGAGACGCTGGTTCCAGTTGTCGTCGTGACAGTTGGCGCAGGAAAGGTCGAGCTGGCCCATGCGGGTGGTGAAGAGCTGCCGGCCGGTCTCGCGATAGGGGTCGAGGCGGGGCTCCTCCGGCGGCGCGACCGGCAGGCCGCGTGACTGGTGCGCCACGAAGGTGGTGATCGCCAGCAGCGCGTCGCTCTCGCGCGCCAGTGCCGGTGCCCCCTGCCGCTCCGTGCGGCACTGACTGATGCGTCCCGTGAGGTCGATGGGTTTTCCGGAAGCGGCATCGAGCGCGGGATAGCGCGCGGCGGTACCACGCATGCTTGCCACCGCCTCTCCATGGCAGCCGGCGCAGGACCGGCCGGACCGACCCGCCTTCTCGCCCCATAGGCCGGCGCCCTGAAGCACCCAGAGCATGCCGGGATTGCTGGTATCGTCCGCCTGCATCGCCTGCGTCTCCGGCGCCATGAAGGCGCTTCCCGAACGCCGCTCGCCGGGGGCGATGTCGCCCGCCGACGCGGCGCCGGCCAGCAGCGCCAGGGCGATCAGGCTCGCGGCCGGCCGGCGCATCAGCTCACCACGATCTCGGCGCTTGCGGTCTCGGTCTGCCCCGTGTCATCGGTCCACGCGAAACTGACCGTCCCGCTCTCCGCCGCGATGAGGCTGAACGACACGAAGGGATTGGCGGACATAGCCGGGAAGAACTCGGCCGCGAACACCTCATCGCCGCCATAGGTGCATACGAGGCGGGTGATGATGTGCCGGGGAATTTCGGCGCCGTTGGGACCCATGCGGTACCCGGTTTCCATCGGATGGGCGATCATCGCCCTTATGTCGACGATCTCGCCACGACGGGCGGTCTTGGGCACGCTGACGAGGGCGCGGGTCATGACAGGTCCTCGATGCAGGCGGCCAGGGTGACGATGACATTCGCCTCACTCGACCAGTAGGTGCCGTCGCTGAACTCGGCGACGGCGAGCACGGTCTGCGAGGTCGCCAGCCTGATGCGGGTGGCGATGCGCGCCCGGCCATTGTATGGGCCGAGTTGGAAGATCGCCACATCCGCCTGCGGATTCTTCTCGTTGAACAGCCCGATGCGGCGCACGTGAGAGGCCTCGCTCATCGGGCTCTCGACATCGACGGTGACGCCGACCGCATTGCCATTCTCCACCAGTGGCGGCACGGTGAGCTTGACGCGTCCTGCCTGCACAGGCACGGCGCCGGTGAAGCCCGCGACCGCCTCCTCAAGCGAAGGACGCGCCAGCGCCCGAAAAGGCAGCGCCATCACGAGAATGCCGACGCCCCCGGCCAGCACGGCGCGCCGGCCGAGAGAGGGGCTGACGGCGGGTTCGCGTCTGGCGGAAAATCCGGTGGGCTCCGTCATGGGCTCACTCCTTCCATGGCTTATTCCTTCAACGTCACGAGATAGGCGACCAGATGCTCGATCTCGGCCGCGCCGAGCACCGGCTTGCCCTGCCAGCCAGGCGCAATCCGCGCGCTGGCGGGCAGCGCATGATAGGTGGGCATGATGCTCTCCGGGTTGAGCCGCTTCATGTCGACGATGCGCAGCCGGATTTGCCCCTCGCTGAGCCGCGAGCCGATGCCTGCCAAGCTCGGCGCCAGTGTGCCCTGCAGCCGTTCCACGCCGGAGGGGAGGGCGTGGCACAGGATGCACAGACTGCGGTGACGCTCGCCGATCAGCGCCTCCCCGAGGGCAGGGTCGCCGCGCTGCACGGCAAGCGGTTCTGTGATCGCGTCGTCCGTGACGACATAGGGCACGACTTGTCGATTGGTTGCGGATTCTTGGCCCAAACCCTCTTGCGCCCGCGCATGGCCCGATACCCCCGCGACCAGCGCCAGTGTGCTCCAGGCGAGCGCCAGAGCCGTGCTCACCCGAACGCCTCGGTGGTGATCGTGCCGAACCACGCCTCGCCATAGGCTGCCTCCTCGGCGCGCACGGCCTGCGGGGCGTCGAGCGGCGAGGTGCCGCCGGCGCCTTCGACCTCGGCGAGCAGGCCGTTCTGCGGGCTGTACACGCCGGCGATGGAGATGCCGTAGTCCGGTGCCAGCAGGCTGTAGCAGGTGTTGATCAGCTTCGGCTCGGCCGGCATGCGGCCGCGCAGCAGCGCGATGACGGCGCTGGCGCAGGCCTTGGCCTGGGCGTTGGCCGTGAAGGCGGATTTCGGCATGGCCCCGCCAATGGCGGCGTCGCCGATGACATGAACGCCAGGCACAAGGCGGGACTCAAACGTGACGGGGTCGATGGGGCACCAGCCGGTCTGGTCGGCGACGCCGGCAATGGAGGCAATGGCGCCGGCGCGCTGCGGGGGGATGACATTCGCCACCGCCGCGCGATGCTCTCCGAATTCCGTGCGCAGGGTCCAGGTCGCAGCGTCCACCTCGGTCACGCGGCCGCCGAAGGACAGCCCGACCCATTCGATCATGCCTGGATAAAGCGTAGCCCAGCCGGCCTGGAACAAGCGCTGCTTGGAGAAGGCGTCCTTGGCGTCGAGGATGAGGATCTTGGAGCGCGGCTTGTGCGTCTTGAGGTAGCTAGCAACCAGGCTCGCCCGCTCATAGGGGCCAGGCGGGCAGCGAAACGGATTGGGCGGCGCGGAAATGACAACGAGCCCACCATCGGGCATCACCTCCAGTTGCCGGCGCAGCAGCAGGGTTTGCTCACCCGCCTTCCAGGCATGGGGCATCAGCTCTGCCGCAGCGGCGTCATAACCGGGGATGGCGTCGAACCGCATGTCGATGCCAGGCGCCACGACGAGTCGGTCATAGCCGAGCCGTACCTCGTCGGCGAGCACGACGCGACGCTGGTCCGCCTCCACCCGCACCGCTTTTTGCGGCACATGAATGATGCCGTCCGCCTCGATCCCGGCATAGCCGAAATGCTGGGCGTTCATGTCGCGCAACCCGGCGATCACCGAATTGCTGAGCGGGCAGGCGGTGTAGTGCGCATTGGGCTCGATCAGGGCCACCGCGATGCCGGGGTCTTCGCGCTTGAGGGTACGGGCAACACTCGCCCCGCCGAACCCGCCGCCAATCACCACCACTCTTGGTGGAGCCTGCGCCAGCACGGAAGGGCTGGCCAAGGCGACACACGCCCCCGCTGCCAGCCCGCCGAGAACGCGCCTACGGCTGAGCGGGAGCATTGCCTCCAGCGGCGAAGTACTCGGCGATGGCCTGTGTTTCCTCATCGGTGAAACCCTTGGCAATGCGCGCCATCACGGTCGAGCGGCGTTCGCCCGAGCGGAACGCCGCCATCTGCGCCGCGATCTGCTCGGCCGGCTGCCCGTTGAGGCTTGGCACCGGCCCATTGGTTGCGGTGCGCGGATGACAGCCGGAGCACGAGGCCGCCCCGCGCGGGGGCGCGGCCTCCGCCGGCGCAGCGGAGATGAAAAGCCACAGCGCCGGCAGCATGAAATGAAACAGGCGCATCACGCAAGCTCGTGGTTCTTCAGCGGCATGGTGCGGTAGCGCTTGCCGGTGGCGGCAAACAGCGCGTTGAGCACCGCCGGGGCGGCGACGGCAATGGTGGGCTCGCCCACCCCGCCCCAGAAGCCGCCGGAGGGCAGCATGATGGTTTCCACGGCGGGCATCTGCGCCATGCGCAGCACCTCGTAGGTGTCGAAGTTCTCCTCCTCCATCCGTCCGCCGGCCAGCGTGCATTCGCCATAGAGGCAGGCCGAGAGGCCGTAGACGAAGGACCCCTCGACCTGCCGCTCGACCTGCGCCGGGTTTACCACATGGCCGGGATCGGTGGCGGCGACGATGCGGTGGATCTTCAGCTCGCCGTTCTCCACCGACACTTCGGCGGCGGCAGCGACATAGGAGCCGAAACCCATGATCTGGCCGAGACCGCGAAAGCGCCCTTCAGCCGGCGGCGTGTCCCAGCCGATTCCGTTCGCCGCGGCTTCCAGCACCGCGAGATGCTTGGGATGGTTCGCCATCAGCTTGCGGCGGAAAGCGAGCGGCTCGGCGCCTGCGGCATGGGCCAGTTCGTCGATGAAGCATTCGACATAGATTGCGTTCTGGTTGAGGTTCACCCCGCGCCAGAAGCCGGGCGGCACCGGCGGGTTGCGCATGGCGTGGTCGATCAGGAGGTTCGGCACGGTATAGGCGAGGTGACCCTCCGGCAGCTTCGCCGTCAGCCCCTGGAACACCACCGGGTCCATGCCGCCCTGCATACCTTCCGGCCGCACTGCCGCGAGTATCGACTGGCCGGAAATACGCAGGTGCAGCGCCGTGAGATTTCCCTCTGCGTCCAGCGCCCCGGTGAGCTTGGCCTGTGTGGTCGGGTGATAGGCGCCGTGCAGCATGTCCTCCTCACGCGTCCACAGCAGCTTGACCGGGGTGCCCGGCATCTGCTTGGCGATGCTGACCGACTGGCGGACATAGTCCTGGAAATTGCCGCGCCGCCCGAAGCCACCGCCGAGATGGATCTTGTACACTTCGCACTGGCCGACCGGCAGGCCGGCCGCCTCGGCGACGGCGGCGAGGCTGGCTTCGCCGTTTTGGGTGGGCACCCACACCTCGCATTTGTCAGCGGTATAGAGCGCGGTGGAATTCATCGGCTCCATGGTGGCGTGGTTCTGGTAGGGATAGGCATAGGTGGCGGTGATCACCTTGCCGCCGGCGGCCGACACGCGGGCAAACTCGGCCTTGGCATCGCCCTGGCTGTTGCCGATGAACGCCTCTTCGGCCTCAAGCCCTTCCGCCAGCATCGCCCGGATATCCGCGCTGCTCAGGTCCTTGTTGGGACCCTCGTCCCAAATGATCGGCAGCGCGTCGAGCGCGGTCTTGGCGCGCCACCAAGTGTCGGCGACAACGGCGACGGAGCGATCGTCGACCTTCACCACCTTCTTCACGCCCGGCATTTTTTCAACCGCCGACGCATCGAAGCTAGTGAGCGTGCCGCCGAAGACGGGGCAGGCCTTGATCGCCGCGTTCAGCATGCCGGGAAGCTGAAGGTCGGCGCCGTAAACCTGCTTGCCGGTGAGCTTCTCCACCGTGTCGAGGCGCGGCAGCGGCTTGCCGGCGATCTTCCAGTCCTTCGGGTCCTTGAGCGTCACCTCGGCCGGCGGCGTCTGGCGCCCGGCAGCTTCCGACACCTCGCCGAAGCGCAGGGTGCGCCCGCTGGGGCCATGGGTGATGACGCTGTTGGCTGCCGTGCACTCACTGGGGGGCACGCCCCACTGCTCAGCCGCCGCAGCCACCAGCATGTGGCGGGCCGCGGCGCCACCCTTGCGGACATAGTCATGCGAATCGCGGATGCCCCGGCTGCCGCCGGTGGAGTAGCTGCCCCAGACGCGGTCGCGCTTCAGGTTCTCTCCCGGCGTCGGGTATTCGGTCGTGACCTTCGACCAATCGCCTTCGAGCTCTTCGACGACCAACTGGGCGAGGCCGGTGAGCGTGCCCTGCCCCATTTCCGAGCGGGCGATGCGGATAACGATCGTGTCGTCCGGCTTAACCACCACCCAGGCATTGATCTCGGGCGGCAGCGTCGCGGCAGTGTCCTGCGCCAGTGCCGGCGCTATGAACGGGATATGGAAGCCGAGCGACAGGCCGCCGAGCGAGGCGGCCGAGCCGACGATGAAATTCCGGCGCGAGACCGACTGAACAATGCTCATGGCGCTCTCCCTCAGCCGGCTTTGCCGTCGGCTGCCATATGGATGGCAGCGCGGACGCGGTTATAGGTGCCGCAGCGGCAGATATTGGTGATCTCGGCGTTGACGTCGTCGTCGCTCGGCTTGGGGTTGGTCTCAAGCAGGCTCGCCACCGCCATGATCATGCCGGTCTGGCAGTAGCCGCACTGGGGAACCTCGAGCGCGAGCCACGCCTTCTGCACCGGGTGCGAGCCATCGGGCGACAGGCCCTCGATGGTGACGATCTTCTGGGTGGGCTCGATGGCCGAGAGCGGCATCACGCAGGAACGTGTCGCTACCCCGTCAATATGCACGGTGCAGGCGCCGCATATGGCAATGCCGCAGCCGAACTTGGTGCCGGTAAGGCCAACCTGCTCGCGAAGCACCCAGAGAAGCGGCGTATCGGGCTCGGCCTCGATGTTGTGCGTCTGCCCGTTGACGGTGAGCTGGACCATGGTGGACTCCCGGCTGGAGAAACGGTGCATGCCGCGCGGGCCGCAAGCATGAGAACTCCCGGCGACAGGGCGGCTGGCGTTGTTCGACCGATGAACGCTAGGGAAGCGCTGTCGCAGAAGCGTGCCGCGCGCGGGTCTTATTGTCGCGAGCTGTCGCAGGGGCAGCCCTTGATAAGAATTGATACAAAGTGGGGCGCCAAGCGACGAGCGCCCCACCGCTCTCAATGCGCGCCGACCGGGAAATAACCCGCTTGCCCGATGTCGGTCAGAAGGTCCGGCCCGGTTGGCTGCCACCCCAGAAGGCGCCGGGTCCGTTCACTGGCGGCCGGCTCGTCGAGCGCTGTGAAGCGGGCGAACCAGCCGAAATGCTCGCGCGCTTCGTCCGGGCTCAGCGACACGCAGGGGAGGTCGAGTCCGGCCGCGATGGCCTGCGCGATCTCCCGGAAGGGGATGCCCAGTTCGCCCGCCGCATGGAAGGTCTCGGCGCTCGGGCCGCGCTCGATGGCGAGGCGGAAGGCGCGGGCGGCGTCGGCGACATGCACGGCCGGCCAGGCGTTGGTGCCCTGGCCGATATAGGCGGAGCGGCCCTTTTCCCGCGCCATGTCGATCAGCATGGGCACGAATCCGTGGTCGCCCCTTCCGTGAACGGATGGCGGCAGGCGCATGATTGCGGTGGGGATACCACGGGCAGAAAGCGTGCGTGCCGCCATGTCGGACGCGCGCGGATAGAGATCGGACGGCGGCGGGGCGACGTCGTTTTCCGTCACGGGGTTTCCGGCGACTGCCAGACCGGCTAGCCCGGCGGTGACGATGAACGCCTTGCCCGTCCCCTCGATCGCAGCGCCGACCGCCTCGATGGCCGCGCGATCAATCGCACAGGCCTGCGCATAGCGCGCGAAATCGTGGATGAAGCCGGTGTGGATGATCGCATCGCAGCTCCGCGCGCCCTCGCGCAGCGTTTCCGGTGCCTCCAGTTCGCCACGAAGAACCTCCGCACCCGCTTGCCGGAGTCCGTCCGCGCTCCGGTCGGAGCGGGCCAGCCCCAAAACCCCGTGCCCGTTCGCCAGAAGTTCCGCCGTCACGGCCGAGCCGACAAAGCCGGTCGCGCCGGTCACAAATACTTGCATGACTATTCTCCTTCTTGTCGGCGAGGAGAATAAGAGCCAAACTATATCCAGTTAAATGAGTGACTTTATACAGGTATAATGTCTAACATGCTGCACGATGATGGTGCCACGCACCGGCTTGGCGCGTTCCTCAGGGACCGTCGACAGCGGCTCGACGCGGCCGCGCTCGGTTTTGGCGGTCGCCGGCGGACACCGGGCCTGCGGCGCGAGGAAGTGGCGCAGCGCGCCCATATCAGCACCACCTGGTACACATGGCTGGAGCAGGGGCGCGGCGGGGCTCCCTCGCCGCGCGTGCTGGATAGTCTTGCCCGTGCGCTGATGATGACCGAGGCGGAGCGGGAGCACCTGTTTCTGGTGGGCATCGGTCATCGTCCCAAGGCGCACGCCCCCGCGCAGGAGGGCATTTCGGGGCGGCTGCAGCGCTTTCTCGACGCCATGCCGACGATCCCGGCCACCGTTGCGACCGCCACCTGGGACATCATCGGCTGGAACCGCGCGGCGCGGCTCGCTCTCGCCGACTACGAGGCGATGGCGCCGGAGGAGCGCAACATCCTGCGGCGGATGTTCCTCGACCCTGTCACCCGCGCGGCCCAGACCGACTGGGAGGCCGTGGCCCGCTTCCTGGTCGCGACGTTTCGCGCCGAGACCGCGCGGGCCGGCGCCGACGAGCGCGCGGGGGAACTCGTCACCGAACTCTCAGCCGGAAGCGCCGATTTCGCCCGCCTGTGGGGCGAGAACGACGTGCAGATGACCGGGGAGGGCGCGAAGACGCTACGCCACGCGCTGGTGGGTGAGATCACCTTCGAGTTCTCGTCCTTCGCCATTGATGGCAGGCCGGACCTTCGGCTGATGGCCTATGTGCCCGCAACGGCCGTCGACATTGAGAAAATGAGCCGACTTTGCTGCGTCTCTTAGTTGCGTTTCGTCAATCCCGTCTGCATCACTAGAGAACTCATTTGCCGGCTCTCTATCAACAGGACCAGCTCTGGAACGCCATGGATCCGCTCTCTGACGTCCTCTCTCTGCTGAAGCCCCATGCCTATGTTTCCTCCGGTTTCGAGGCCGGGGGCGACTGGGCGGTGCAGTTCGGCGACCAGAGTGCGCTGATCAAGTGTTACGCCGTCGTCTCCGGCGGCGGCTGGCTCACCGTCGAGGGGGTGAGCGAGCCGGTGCGGCTTGAGACCGGCGAGTGTTTCGTGCTGCCGAGAGGCCGCCCGTTCCGAATGGGCAGCTGCCTCACTCTGGCGGCCACACCCTCTCGCGAGATATTCCCGCCTGCCCGGAATGGCGGAGTGGTGAAGCTGAATGGCGGCGGCGGATTCGCCCTTGTCGGCAGCCGTTTCGGCGTCAGTGGCCACCATGCCGACATGCTGCTCGGGTTGCTGCCGCCGATTGTCCATATCACCGGGCAGGCGGGACAGACGGCGCTGCGCTGGTCGGTTGAGGAAATGATGAAGGAGTTGCGCGAGCGCCAGGCCGGCAACGCGCTGGTGCTCCAGCATCTCGCCCATATGATGCTGGTGCAGGCGCTTCGCGTGCATCTGGAGGCCGGCGCCGGCGTCGGCTGGCTGTCCGCGCTGGCGGACCGGCAGCTTGGGGCGGCGATCCGGGCGATCCACGCCGATCCCGCCCATGGCTGGACCCTGCAGGATCTGGCTGAGCGGTCCGGCATGTCACGCACGACCTTCGCGCTGCGGTTCCGGGAGAACGTGGGCGAGCCACCGATGCAATATGTCGCCCGCTGGCGCATGCTGCTCGCCGGAGATCGGCTGGAGAATAGCGGCGATCCCATCGGGGTGATCGCGCTGGCGCTGGGCTATGAATCGGAAAGCGCCTTCAGCACCGCGTTCAAGCGGGTCATGGGCTGTTCGCCACGCCATTATGGGCGCATGTCCCGGGCCGTTACCCGAGCGGCGGAATAGCGGCGCGCAACCGGTGGAGGATCAAGCGAGACGAGAGACGGAAACTGCCTCTGCTCGGCTTCCATGATTTCCGCGAGGATCGACACCGCAATGGCATGGGCGCTCTTCGTGCCATGGAACAACCCGGCCGGTCCGCGTATGCGCGCCACCTCCGCCGCGCTGAATCCCGCGTTGAGCAGGCGTTGGCGGCGCGCCGCATGCACCATCCGGCTGCCCTGCGCGCCAATGTAGAAGGCTTCGCTCGCCAATGCGGCCGCGAGGAACTCGTATTCCCATTCGTGATCGTGGAACATCAGGACAAAAGCGGTGCGCGCATCCGCTGCGAACTCCTCGGCATGGCCGGTACTGTGGATGGGCCGGGCGAGCACCCCGTCCCGGGCGCAGGCCGCGCGCGTCGGCGCGTCTGGCGAGAGCAACTCGGTCTCGAAGCCACTGACCTTGCCTAACAGCAGGAGTTGAGCCGCTGCGGGGCCGACCCCGGCCACAATAAGCCGCCGGTTCGGGCGGTAGTGCCGCGTCAGCATCAGGCCCTGCTCGCCCGGGGCCGGACCGATTTCAACCGTGCTCTCCTCGCGAGCCAGATACGCCTGTTCCAGTTTCTCCAGCCGGGCGATGGTCGCCGTGACGTCGAAATAAAGCGCGATCGCGCTGCCACAGGGCAACTGGATATCGAGATATTGCGAGTCCTTGCCATACCGGACGAGACGGTTGGCGCCGGCTTCCATCGCCTCGATCGCCTCGGTTATCACGGCACGTTCAAGGCAGCCCCCCGAGAGATAGCCGACGGCTTCGCCGGCTTCGGTGACGGCCATCTGGGCGCCGAGCTGGCGCGGGGCGGCGCCATCGATTGAGAAGAGCGTGACAATCGCGACACGCTTGCCCTCGCGCAGGCGCGCAAGGGCGAAGTCGATGACTTGATCGGCGAAGGGGTCCCAGCTACCATCGGGCCTCTGCATGGATTGGTTCCCTGAATATGTAAGAAAGGGTCGCCGGTCTTCTCATCCAGCGAGCGCCGCCTTCACCCGTTCCGGCAGGAACGGGTAGTGGCGCAGCCGCACCCCGCCAGTGAGGCGGGCCACGGCATTGGCGATGGCCGGCCCGATTGGCGGCAGGCCGACTTCGCCGATGCCGGCCGGCTTGTTCTCCGGCGTCGGCGTCACCTCGACATGGATGCGCGGCATCTCCGACATGCGCAGGAGGCGGTAGGTGTCGAAGTTGGTTTCCTGCACCTCGCCCGCCACGATGTTGATCTGCTCATAGAGCGCGTGGCTGATGCCGAAGAGGATGGCGCCGGCGACCTGCGCCTCGATGTTGCGCGGCTGGATGGCGACGCCGGGATCGACCACGCACCACACCTCGTGCAGGCGGATCTCTCCGCTTTCGCGGTCGAGTGAGACTTCCGCGACCTCGGCGCAATGCCCGCCGAAGGCGTCGGTATAGGCAAGGCCCAGCGCGCGGTCTTCACGCGGCCGCTTCCAGTCCGCCATAGCGGCCACCGCCTCAATCACCTTCTGCGCGCGCGGCTGGCCGTTCAGAAGCTCAAGTCGTAGCGCCACGGGGTCGACGCCCCGCGCGGCCGCCACCTCGTCGATCATGCACTCCACGCCGAAATTGTTCTGGCCATAGCCGACGGCACGCCAGAAGCCGACATCGCGCCCGCTGTCCTGCCGGATGTATTCCACCAGATGCGCGGGGACGCGATAATTGAAGGTCGTCCCGTCCGTGACGACAGTGTCGAGCCCGCCATCACCCTTGAACATCTCCGGCATGGTGCGCGCGAAGATCGAGTCCGCGACCACGCGGTGACGCCATCCGACGATGTTGCCCGCGCCATCGACGCCCACCTCGACATGCTGCGCCGCAAGCGGCCTGTACTTGCCGTGCCGGACGTCGTCCTCGCGGCTCCAGACCACCTTCACCGGCTGGCCCTCGACCTCTTTGGCGAGCAGCACCGCGTCGGTGATGAAATCGTCCTCGGCCCGGCGGCCGAAACCACCGCCGATAAGGGTCGTGTGGACCTTCACCTTGTCTGGGCTCGTGCCCGCCGCCTCGGCGGCGAAGCGCTGCGTCGCCGTCGGCCCCTGCGTCGGTGCCCACACTTCTACCGTGTCGCCCGTCACCAGCGCCGTCGCGTTCATCGGTTCCAGGGTGGCATGGTGGACGAGATCGGTCAGGTAGTCAGCGACGATCACCCGCGTGGCGCCGGCGATGGCGGCCGGCGCAATTCCCTCCGCGCGCGCCGGCACGCCGGGCTGGGCGAGGTCGCGGCCGACTTCGCGGTAGGCCTGTGCCAACGACGCGCTGTCATAGGTACGGACCCGCGAAGAATTGCTCCAGCTGACGACCAGCGCCTCCCTGGCCCGCCGGACGGCATCGGTGCTCTCGCCGATGATCCCGACGCCATAGGCCAGCGTGACGATGCGCGTGACGCCCTTAACCGCCTTCGCGGCCGCATCGTCGATGCGCTCGGGACGCTCGCCGGGCACAGGCGGACGGAGCACGACGCCGTGCAGCATGTCCGGCAGATCCACATCGATGCCGAACTGCGCCGTGCCGTTGACCTTGGAGGGCACATCGACACGATCCACGTCGTGGCGGCCGATATAGCGCCATTGGCTCGCGGGCTTGAGATCCGCCTCGGTCGCCTGCGGCAGCGGATCGGGCAGCGACCCCGTTGCCGCGATCTCGCCATAGGAAAGCGCGCGCCCGCTGCCGGCATGCACAACGCGGCCGGGCTCGGTCGTGAGTTCGCCCACCGGCACGCCAAGCTGCGCGGCGGCGATGGCGAGAAGAACCTTGCGGGTCTGCGCGCCTGCAAGGCGCAGCAATTGGTAATAGCCGCGCACCGTTTCGCTGCCGCCGGTCAACTGGATGCCGTAGAATCCCGGATTGCCGTACCTCTCGGCATCGGAAGGGGCCTGCACGACCCGAACCTTCGACCAGTCGGCGTCCATGTCCTCGGCGATCAGCAGGGGCAGGGCGGTCTTCACCCCCTGACCCATCTCGGCTGCGGGAGATACGAGGCTAATCGTGCCGTCCGGGGCGATCGTCACCCACGCATTGGGCACTAGGCCCCCGGCCGCTGCCTGAGCGACCTCCGGCGCCAGCAGAAGCGCAGGGGCGCTGGCAAAGGCCACGGCGATGCCGGCGCCACCCAGGGTGACGAGGAAGCTGCGCCGTGACAGGGCGGTCGTGCGGGGCTGGAGATGTGGCGTCATGGTTCAGCTCTCCTGCGCGGCGCGTTCGACGGCGCGGATGATGCGGTCATAGGTGCCGCAGCGGCAGAGATTGCCGTCCATATGCGCGACGATCTCCTCGCGGCTTGGGCGCGGATTGCTGGCCAGAAGCCCCGCCGCCTGCATGATCTGGCCGGACTGGCAGTAGCCGCATTGAGGCACCTGCTCCGCGATCCACGCCTTCTGGAGGGGATGGCTGGAATCGGCGGAGAGGCCCTCTATGGTCGTCACCTGTCGGCCGGCGACCATGTCCAGCGGCGTCTGGCAGGCGCGCATGGGCTCGCCATCGATATGGACGGTGCAGGCACCGCAGAGCGCGATGCCGCAGCCATATTTGGTGCCGGTCAATTTGAGTTCGTCACGGATGACCCAGAGAAGCGGCGTGTCGGGCTCGGCGGCGACCTGAACGGCACGCCCGTTGATACTGAAAGCTGTCATGACGGCATCTCCCTTTCCCGGCCAAAGGTTTTCTGAAGGATGATGCCTGCCGCGCCAGGCGTAGGTGACACCGGCGCGGCCTGAACCCAGTCGCTCACTCTCATGGATAGCGCGACGACACGTGTCATCCCGATATTTCACAAGTAACGTCCGCGTGAAGCATCATTCATGCTCAGGATAGGGCGCTGCCTACAAGCTGACTATGCGGAAACGTCCGTCATTTATGTGAGATCGTGCGGGCCTCATCTGTCCTGCAATGTCGGATACACTGCCGGTCTCATTGAGGAGAAGGAGCGGGGATGCGCCGCAAAACGTCGTCATAAGGGGCGAGATCGAGAAATGCCGTCACCTCCACCGCCTGCCCGTCCTGCATGCGCAGGATCCAGGCGTAGCTGTTGGCATAGGCCTGACCGTCCTTGGCCGTTCCGACGCCATCCCAGTTTACGATTACATGGTCGCCATCCGCCCACACCGTCTTGTTCGTGGGCCGGATGGGGGTGGACAGGCGCGAGACGAACGGGCGAACGGCACGTTCGATAAAGGGCTCGCGTCCCTCGAAGCGGCCGGCGCTCGGCCCGGAGCCCTCGATCGTCCAGACAACGTCCGGGGAAAGGAGGTCAGTGAAGAAAGTCGTGCCCCCCGCCTGCCAGCGATCGAAAGCCTCGGTGACAATCTGGCGGTTGCGGGCCTCGGCCTCCGGCTCGGGCTGGGGCGACGCCATGGCGACAAGCGGTAACACGGCAGCGCTGGAGGCAAGGGCTACCGCCATCAGGGCGGCACGGAAGGGGGATGTGGGTGGCGATACCATCGCTTCGTTCCTTTATTGCTGAGATTTCGGGAAGGGCGCCTCGTCGGCCGGGCTCAATTGGCCGGGCGCGGCAAGATCGCGTCGATCTCCTCCTGGGTGACGCGACGCGACGAGTTGTGCTCGCGAACGATCTTCCAACCCTCCGGCGTGCACTGCCAGACGAGCGTCGAGCGGGTCCGGATGCCGACGATTTCGCCATTGCCGGCTTCGAGGGCGGCCGCGAATTCCAGTGTGGAGGTGGCGAGATCGCTGCCGATGATCGCCTCCGGGCCGTCTATGACGCGATGGCGGGCAGACTTCAGCGCGGTGAAGGGGGCGACCCAGAACGAGCCATATTCACCCGGGCTTCGCGCGACGCGGTATTGCGGATCGAAGTCGTCATAGAAGATGCCGTCACCGGACTCCCAGTGATAGTAGTCACCGAGCTTGGCGCGGAAGTCGAAGGGACCATCACCGGGGTGCTTTTCCCAGCCGACCAGAATCCATTCGCTGTGGCGTGCGGGCACGCTCGCCGGTCCTTCGGTCGCGCAGATGGGCGCGGCCGGGCGTTCAGCCGGCGTCTGGGCGATTGCCGGCGCGGCGAGAGCCGCTGCGGAAAAAAGGAGGCCGGCACAGAAGCGGCGCATGTCGTTTTCCTCATGTCCCGCACCGTTTGGGGGGCATCCTCCGCACGAAAACCTGAGCGGGATGGCAGCGGCGCGGATGTTTTTCGGACGTGCCAACACGGTTCGTTGGCAGTGAACGCGATGAACGGTCAAAATTCCGAATAAGTACCTTTATCCAGTGGGTTAATTGGGCCAAACCATAGTCGAAACGACCAAAAAACTCGGTGTTCATCTTCCACAACGATAAGTCCGCACGAGCGAGACGACAATTTACTGATTCATGACCAGCCTGTTAAAGGCGTCTAACCAATATCCCGCGATAGAGAGTGCGATCTGTACGGAATACCTCTACGGAAACGACAGAAAACGCGGCCGGCCACATCGCCGGCTGCGCCTTCGACGCCGCATTCGCGCGGCTATTCAAACCTCACCCCGGCCAATTTCTCGGACACCTCCCAAAGGCGCTTCGCCACATCCCTGTCCAGCGCCTGCGGCGGCGGGGGTTCCTCGGTAGGATGGCCGCGAGTCCCTGAGAGCCGGTCCGGACCATAATGGGCACCGTCCCGCGCTTCCGGATCGGTGGCGGCAAAGAGCGTCGGCAGCGCGCCCTGCGCTGCCGGCTGGAACATCAGCCGGAAGACGCGGCGCAGAAAATAGATGGTGGGGGTGGGCCCGCCGGGGGTGTTGAACAGAAGATCGGTCCGCGAGAGGCCGGGATGCGCCGCCAGGCTCTGCACGCCCCACCCTGCCGCGCTGCTGCGCCGGCTCAACTCGAAGGCGAACATGATGCAGGCGAGTTTCGACTGGGCGTAGACATGAAAGGCGCGATAGCTGCGCTCGGCCTGAAGATCGCTGAAATCAACGGCGCCCCGGCGTGCCGCAATGCTGCCTACGGTTACGACGCGCGGATCGCGACCCTTCTTCAGCAGCGGCATCAGCTGCGCGGTGAGTGCGAAATGGCTGAGATAATTGGTGCCGAACTGCAGCTCGAACCCGTCGCGCGTCTCGCGTCGCTGCGGCGGGGTCATGACGCCGGCATTGTTGATCAGCAGGTCGAGGCTCTCCTGTTCGCCGGCGAGACGCTCGGCGAAGGCGGCGACCGAGGCGAGGCTGGCAAGGTCGACCTCGCCGAACCGTATCCGCGCACCCGGAACGGCCTGCCGGATTGTGGCCAAGGCGGCGGCTCCCTTGCCGGGATTGCGTCCGGCGATCACGACGCTGGCGCCGGCGCGGGCCAGCGCGAGCGCGTCCTCATAGCCGAGGCCGCCGGTGCCGGTGACGAGTGCCGAGCGGCCATGTTGGGCGGGAATGTCCCGCGTGGTCCATCGTGTCATGATTGTTCCTTGCTTCGGGAGGGCCGGGGAAGCGGCGGCATCCGGCCGGTTTCACCTCGGCGCAAGAGTGACGGCCGCGCGGCGAACCGCCATGCCGAAACGCGGAGAAAACCTGCCTATTCCTCCAATTCTGCCGAATGAGGAAGCGGCGGCGCGTGGCGGCGTTCAGGCGAGGGCGTCGAGGATCCGTGGCGCCCAGGCGCGGGCGGTGAAGGTTGCCGTCATCACCGCGATCAGGACGGCCGAGACCAGAAAAAGCGCGGTGATTGCCAGATTGGCCGGCATTCCCCGTGGAGCCGCGCCCATGCGGATGGCGACCTCGGCTACGAGAAGATTGGGGATGTAGAAGAAGAACACCATGACCGCGTCGAACCAGCCGCTGAAATCCGCGGCGCGGCCAAGGCTACCGAACAGGAGGAACCAGAGGCCGTATTCCATGCGGTAGAGCCACGATCCGATCGTCAGCGCGAACAGCCGGATCGCCCAAGCACGGTGTTGCTCGAAGCGGCGAGCGCGCGCGTGGCTGTACGCCAGGGCGGCGCACAGCACCATCAGCGCGCCATAAAGGCCGAAGCCGACATCCATCAGAGGCCCGCCAATCGTGCCGCGCCCAAGGATGAAGCCGAGGCCCCCCAGCCCCGCCGCGCCGGCCGAAATAACGTAGAGCCGGCCGAGCCAGCGGTGAAGCGCCGGGGCGGCACGCCGCACGGGGCCGATGAGTTGGATCGGCCCCAGGAGCAGCAATATCCCGCCGGCGAGGAAATGGGCGCCGATGGCAAGTGTCGCCAGCGGCGCGTCGACCTCGTAGAGGCCTGGCAGGGCCTGGTTCCAGCGCTCGCCGGCGCCGCCGGCAATGGCGCCGCCGAAAAAGACGATGATGTAGGCGGCGAAGATGGCGCCGCTGATCCAGCTCACCGCGACGAGCGCACCTGCGCTCCAGCGCCGCGCAGTACCAAGAGCGTGCGGCGCTAGGTCATTACGCGTGAACGGGGCGGTGCCAGCGGACGGGCTCCGGTGGGTCGGGATCATCGGCGCTCCTTCCTCTGAGGGTTGCGGAGGCGGCGTGGAGCCCTGCCAATACCCAAGCCGAGCCACACACCCGCGTCACGGCACGCGGCGGAACACAATGGTCTGGCCAAGTAGCGGTGCGCCCATATAGGCGCGCACCTGCATCTTCTCGCCGACCAGTTCAGCCTGAACCGACATGGTGCGTCCCGTCATGCCGCTGTAGAAATTGCCGTCTTCCCAGCGGCGGTCGCGCGCGTCCCAGGTTAGGTTGGAGACGAAGACGATGCCTTCCAGCGATCGTCCGCGCAGGGCCGGATCAGGATTGAGCGTATCCTTCTTGAAGGTCGTGCCGTCGGCTTCCATCAACTGCTTGCCGTAGAGCATGCGGGCCGCGTAACTGCCGCCGGCATCGAACATTTCCAGCTTGATGTTACCGTTCTCGGCCTCCCAGACTCCAATGATCTGGTCCGGTGAGGTGGCCTGCGCAGCGGCTTCAATGGCGGTGAGGGAAAGCGCCGCAGCGGCGGTCGCGGCCAGAAGGCGTCCCTTGAGGGAGTTGGACATGACTGTCTCCTAAGGAGAATGGGAGGGGGCGAGGGATGTTCGACGTCCCGTCGCCTCGGTGCTGAGATGGCCGGGCTTGGCGCCTGCATCCGAGCGTGCCGCTTGGGACGAGCGCCGTTGGCCTCAGCGAGAGACCGCTCGGGACTGGCGGCCATCGAGGCGGGACGTTACCCCCCGGCGGTGCGGTGGCGAATGCCGGAATGCGCAAAAAATCTGCCTGTTCCTACAACCGCGTCGCGGGGGAGGGTCCCGGAGCGGCGGCGCCCGGGTGGGCGTGGCCCGCGTGCGGGCGGAGCCCAGGCAGTCGCCGGACTGGAATCAAAACGCCCCGCCGGCAGACCGCTTGTAACCCTCCGGTTCGGGCCACTACCGTTATGATCAGATCAGTTAATCTGGCCACGGCTTTTAGCGAACGCGGCTTTGCCGATGGCGCAGCGTCCGGCGAGCTTTTCGATGCGGGCGCACCGTACCAGCGCATGAGTTCGTCATGCTCCTCATGGCTGGGATCAGCGATGGCTTCGAGGAGGAGTTCAAAGCCCGGGATGCGGCCGACATCCTCGGGCGGCGCGCGGCGCTTATCATTGATGTCGCGCAGATAATCCATGGTGGGATCGGCCGCGGCGGTTGCCTCGATCGTGATCGTGTGCCGCCAGTCGTCGCCGAAGTCATAGGTGTAGCTGAGTTCGGTGACGCCGCGGTCGACGAGGACGCCGAGCTTGGTGGTCTTGGCGGAATAGGTCCTGTCGCGCAGGCTGTCCCATTCTGGATCGGGGATGGCAAAGCGCTGCTCTCCAGCGCGGAACTCGAACAGGTGAGTGTCCTCGAACGACATCACGGCCTCGATAACGTCGTGCACGGTTCTGAGCGAGGCGGTGAGCGGCACATCGACACGGCGCCAGATGGAGGGCTGCCAGTCATCCATCTCGATCTTCAGGCGAGCGATCCGATCGACATCGCTCACGCCGCGAGACCCCTAAGCTCTCGCGCCGCATGCCCGTGCGAGGGCAAGTTCGGAGCGCCGGCTTTGCGGTGTGTCGGCGATGCGAGCGAGCACGTCGGCAAACTCACAGCCTATCGGCACATGCTCGCATGTGCCGATAGGCCAGGCCTGCGGATCGATATCGTTGAGCCGGGCGGTGCCAATCAGCCCGTGCATGACGGCACCGCGCCCGGACCCGGCGGACAGCCATGCCTTGCGGCCAAGGGCGATGCCGCGCTCAAGCTCTCCAGAACAATCCGTTCCTTCGCCGCCTCGCTCCAGCGGCTCCGACGTCCCGTCTCGACAATCTCAAGCCGCTCGAGAGCGCTGTCTGTATGTCTGTCCATACGTCCAGTACCCAACCATCCAGGCGTTCCATCGCAAGGCGGCTCTCGCCGGACGGATACCGAACGCTTAGGGCTTAATGCGGGCGCGTTCGGCGCGATGAAAACGAGCGTTGAGGGCAGGCGTCAGGCGGGCGGAGCGGCCGGTCCCATCGAGGCTGTGGAGTGGGCCGGCATGTCGCGGCCGGTCAGCGACCGATACAGCCGATGCTGGTTCATGACGTCCCGCTTGGGGGCCACGCCGAACATGCGGGAGTATTCGCGGCTGAATTGCGAAGCGCTTTCATAGCCGACTTTGTAGGAGGCATCCGCCACGCTGGCTGCGTTTGCCACCATCAGCCGCCGCGCCTCAAGCAGGCGCAGTTGCTTCTGGTATTGCAGCGGCGTCATTGAGGTGAGCGCCTTGAAATGCTGGTGGAAGGAGGAGGGACTCATGCGCGCCGCCTCGGCGAGTTGCTCCACCCGCATGGGCTGGGCGATGTTGTCGCGCAGCAGGTGAATGGCCTTGGCGACCCGCTCGGTGTTCGACGCCGGCAAGGACAGCCGGCATATCTCAGCACCCTGCGGCCCGCTGAGCAGCCAGTAGCAGATGTCACGCATGACCGAGGGATAGAGGATGGGAATCGCCTTCGGATTGTCGGACATCCTCATGAGGCGGTGGATACAGTCCGCAAGAGCCTCGTCCACCTGAGTAACGAAGGCGCACGGGCCGCCACCCGGCGACGACGGCAGCTCTTCCAGTTGCTCGACCATGCCACGGACGACGGCGACGTCGAGGTCGACGGTCATGCCCACAAAAGGCTCATCGGCGCTGGCCTTGATGATTCGCCCGGAACCCGGCAGTTCGATACTCACCACCAGGCACTCCATGGCGCCATAGTCGAGCGTCTCGCTGCCGAAGAGAATCTGCTTGGCGCCCTGCAGAACGATGCAGAGCGAAGGCTGGTAGATCTTTCGGTTGGGCATCACTTCCTGAAAGGAACGTATGATATTCACCCCCGGCATCGGCGTCGGGAACAGACCCTGCCCACCGCCCTGGCTTTCGACATACGCGGTGATGGCATCAAAGAGCGATGACGGCACACAGGCCTCCGGTTCTTTTTTCCGCAACCCGCGCACCCGGCCCTGCCTCACGGAAGGGTTATGAGGGGCTGCAGGAATAGGCAGATTTATTGAGGTTTCGGGCATTCTGATCACACGGCACTCCTTCTAGCTTATTGGTGCGACCCAAAGCTGAGGAGCTTGCTTAGGATGACGGAAACTGCCGTGAGATCAATAGATGGATTAAAGGATATCCCTTATCCATCCGCCGAATCCGGTAGCGAATACGTGAGCGGCTGGCGTGTTTACGCAACACTTTTGACACTTTTCCTCGTGAGCACCATCTCGCAGGTGGATCGGATTTTGCCGTTCATTATGGCGGAGGCGATCAAGCTTGACCTTTCGCTGAGTGACACGCAGGTCGGCCTGCTCACCGGCATCCCTTTCGCAGTCTGTTACACCCTCCTCTCCATGCCACTCGGCCGCGCGGCCGATCGGGGCTCGCCGCGCTTCGTCCTGGTGATCTGCATACTGGGCTGGAGCGCAATGACGGCACTGGGCGGCGTGGCGGCAAGCTTCCTGTTGCTGGCGCTCACGCGCTTTGGCGTGGCCTCGGGCGAGGCCGGCGCCTTCCCGGCCGGCCATGCCATCATCGCCCGCAAAATCCGGCCCGAACGTCGCGGGCTCGCCATCGGGCTTTTCGCCATGGGCATGCCGATCGGCGCCATGGTGGGGTTCGCGGCCGGCGGCGCAATCGCCGACCAGCTGGGCTGGCGGGTCGCGCTGATCGGCGCGGGCGCCATCGGCGGACTTGTTGCCGTGCTGGTCCTTCTTGTCATTGGGCGGACGCCGACACTGCGACAGACCAGCACCACCGGCGAGAGCTTCTTGCGCTCCAGCGCCCGGCTGGTGGCGACGCCGGCCTTCCGCTGGCTTTTTATCGGCGCGATTGCGGTCGGTTTCGCCTCCGCGCCCTTCTATGCCTTCGCCGGGCCGTTCCTCATCCGCATCCATGGCTTCACCGCCGGAGAAGCGGGGCTCGCCTTTGGTCTGCTGCAGGGGCTGATGGGCATCATTGGAACCGTTGTCGGCGGGCGGATGTTCGATCGCGCGGTCCAGTCCGGTACGGGCCGAGTGCTGGGCCCGCCTGCCTACCTGTTCCTCATCGCCAGCGTGACCACCACAGCCGCGCTGTTCGCGCCCATAGGCTGGCTGTCCGTCGTCCTGCTGGTGCCGGGCATGCTGTCCTTCGCCTTCCTGCTGCCCTGGGCTTTCGGCGCCGCCCATCTCGTTGCCGGCAAGGGTAGGGAGGCCCAGGCCACCAGCATCGTGATGGTCGGCTCTGGCCTCATGGGCCCCGCGTTGGGACCTCTCCTCGTCGGCCTGATTAGCGACGCCGCGAGCGCGGCGCAGATTCCCAACGGCCTAGCGTTTGGCATGCTGGCCGTTCCGGTGGCGAGTGTCGCCACCGCCCTCGCCATGCTGACAGCCAATCGTCGCATCGCCGCCCTCTTCGCGAGCCGCTGACCGCCTCCACCCGATCCGATCCCTGAGGCCCGCGCCCGCTCGTGCGGGCCATGAACCCGCGCGCGCCCCCCGCGTGCTGGCGGCTCCACCCTTCGATAGAAAGATACCATCAATGGACTTCGACCCGGTTAGCACCGTCATGGTGTGGATCAGCACGTTTGGCCTGCTGGGACTCTTCACCGTTGCACTGACCGAGCGCTTCGTGCCGGTCATGCCCTCTTACGGCCTGCTGCTGGCGGTCGGCATCGCAGCGGCGGAGGGTACCTGGTCGCTGCCCGGGGCGCTGCTGGCGAGCGGTGCCGGCAGCCTGGTCGGCTGCGCGGCCTGCTTCTATGCGGTTCGTGTGCTGGGCGAGACGCGCTCCCGCCGCCTCGTCTTCGGCGCCGGCCGGCTCTTCGGCATGTCGACGGAACGCACCGATCGCTGGATCGGCACATTCCGCCGCAACCAGACGGTACTGGCGTTCTCGCTGCAGCTGCTGCCGACCGTCCGGCTGTTCGCCCCGGCCTTCGCCGCGCTGCTGCGCGGCCCTTCCGGCAGATTTCTGGCGGCGACCGCCGCTGGAATCGCGGTGTGGAACGGCGTGTTCGTCACGGCCGGCTATATCGCGGCGCACACCATCGATACGGCCAATGCGACTGTGCTGGCGCTGGGGGTGCTTGGAGGTGTGCTTGCCGTAGAAGCCGCCGTGATCGGCATCGGCCACAGCCTTCGCGCCCGCTGCGCGCCGAAGGTCGCGCTGCACCGGAACTGACAACCCTACTTTGCTCCATCTGCCGGCGCCCTGCATGGGCGTCGTCCCTCACACACCCAGGTTCGGAACTTCTGCAATGTCCTCACAATGTACGGGCGAGACGTTCGGCTTCTTCCAGGCATGGCTGCGCAGCCCGCTGCGCGTCGCCGCCATCGCTCCCTCGGGCCGCGCGCTCGCGCGCCTGATCACGAGCGAAATCTCGCGCGACACCGGGCCGGTCATCGAGCTCGGGCCGGGCACCGGGGCGTTCACGCGGGCGCTGATCACGCGCGGGGTGCGGCTGATGGACCTTGCCCTGATCGAGTTCGGTTCGGAATTCGCCGTCGCGCTGCAAGCCAGCTACCCCGCGGCGCGCACATTATGGATGGATGCCGCGCAACTCGATTCCGTCGAGCTGTTCGACGGCGAGCCGGCCGGAGCCACCGTCAGCGGCCTTCCGCTGTTGTCCATCGCCCCGCGCAAGGTGAGGGCGATCCTGATGGGCGCCTTCGACAAGATGCGGCCGGACGGCGCCTTCTACCAGTTCACCTACGGCCCGCGATGCCCGGTGCCGGCCCATGTACTGGGCTCGCTGGGGCTGGAAGCCGAGCGCATTGGCGGAACGCTCGCCAACCTTCCGCCCGCCGCCGTTTACCGCTTCCGCCGGATAAATCCGCACGCGCCGCGCCGGCCAGCCCCCGCACCGCACGATGCCGTTAGCTAGGGTCGAGCACACCGTCCGGCACTTGTCCGAAACGAGCAATCAGCACCGGCGGATCGGCGTCCCCGCTTTCCGGCTCGACATCGGCCGAGAAGGCGATGGCCCCGATCTGCACCAGACTCATTCGCTGGGCGATGCGTTCGGCATCGGCGGCGTTGCGGACCTCCATCGGTATGCCGGCCTTTATCGCCCCGCGCTTGCCCGCCACGAAGGGTTGGACGACGTAGAAGGTTTTCTTGGTCATGCGCGACTCCCGAGTTGTCGCACTCTGGCGTCAGGAGCTTGAACAAATCAAGAACAATCGAACCGTGCCAGCGCGTCGTTTCGCCGAAAGGCGACCGGAGACGTGATCAGATGCTTATGCGCCCGGTCGCCAGGCCGAAGATGGCGAGCACCGCGCCGGCGGCGACCGCCGCGAACAGCAGCCGTTCGACGGGCGTGAAAATGCGATGCCCGCGCTCGCGCTGCGCAAGGATGAAGAGCGCGGTGCCGGGTGCATAGATCACCAGCGACAGCAGCAGGAACTTCAATCCGCCCGCATAGATCAGTCCGACGGTGTAGAGCGTGGCGAGACCGGCGCGCACCACATCGCCCACGCGGCCCTCGGGCTTCTCGACATAGGTCTCGCCGCTCCACGCCAGTTTCAGCGCATAGGCCGCGACCAGCAGATAGGGCAGCAGGATCATCGACGAGGTGAGCTTGAGCGCCAGCAGAAAGGCCTGCTCGGCGAACAAGGTCATGATGAGAAAAAACTGCACCAGAAGATTGGTCAGCCACAGGGCGGCGAAGGGCACCTTGTTGCGGTTCTCGGCCCCGAGGAAGGCCGGCATGGTTTCCATTCGTGCGGCCGAGAACAGCACCTCGGCGGCCAGAAGCGACCATGAGAGATAGGCGCCGAGCACCGAGACGATGAGCCCGACGGATATGAACACCGCGCCCCAGGGCCCGACTACAGCCTGCAGCACGCCGGCCATGGAAGGGTTGCGCAGGCCCGCGAGATCGGGACGCAGCAGCACGCCATAGGACAGCATCGTCACCAGAACGAGGAGGCACAGCACGCCGGCAAAGCCCAGCAGCGTGGCGACGCCGACATCCGAGCGTTTTCGCGCATACCGCGAATAGACGCTGGCGCCCTCGATCCCGACGAAGACGAACACTGTGACCAGCATCGTGCCGCGCACCTGGTCGAACAGCCCGCCGGCATCCGCGCCACCCCAGAAATTCGCGGCGAAAATGTCAGCCTTGAAGCCGAAGCCGACGAAGACCAGGAACATCAGGATCGGGATGATCTTGGCGACGGTGACGATGGTGTTGAGCGCCGCCGCCTCCCGCACGCCGCGCAGGATAAGGAAATGAACGGTCCACACGCCGACCGAGGACACCGCGACAGCGATGACGGTATTGCCGTCGCCGAAGACCGGGAACAGTGCACCGAGCGTCGACTTGATCAGCACCCAGTAGGAGACATTGCCGAGACAGCAGACGGTCCAGTAGCCCAGCGCCGAGGCGAAGCCGAGATAATTGCCGAACCCATCCTTGGCATAGGCGAACACGCCGGCGTCGAGGGCGGGCTTGCGGCGCGACAGGGTCTGGAACACGAAGGCGAGCATCAACATGCCGCCGCCCGCTATTCCCCAGGCGATGAGCGCGCCGAGCCCCCCGGTGACGCGGCCGAAGGTCTGCGGCAGCGAGAAGATGCCGGCACCGACCATGGAGCCGACGACCATGGCGGTAAGGGTCGGCAGCGCGAATGTCTGTTGGCTGGGTTGGGTCATCAGGCGCCTGCAGCAACGGGATCGGCGCGCCGTTTCTCTCACCGATGTGAGAGCTATGGCGCGAGCGGGTGGCGAGGCGCGCGTGCGGGGCGCCAAGTCCCCCTCTCTCCAGTGGGGAGAGGGGGACGGCGATCAGTAATCCACCGCGTCCCGGATGATCGGGCAGGTCATGCAATGGCCGCCACCACGTCCACGACCGAGTTCGGAGCCGTCAATGGTGATGACCTCGATGCCGGCCTTGCGCAGCAGCGTGTTAGCGTAGGTGTTGCGGTCATACGCGAAGACGACGCCCGGCGAGGCGCAGACCAGATTGGCACCGGAATCCCATTGGGTGCGCTCGCGCATATAGTCGTTGCCGCCGGTGTGGACGACACGCATTTCCTTGAGGCCCAGCGCCTCGCGCACGGTCTCGACCAGGCCCCCCTTGTCCTTGTGCAGTTCGATCCCGCCCTTGCCGTTCGGGCGGTAGGAGAAGCACTCGATCTTGTCGACGATGTCGGGGTAGAGCAGCACGCAGTCCCGGTCGGCGAAGGTGAACACCGTATCGAGATGCATCGCCGCGCGCAGCTTCGGCATGGCGGCGATGATGACGCGCTCGGCGGCGCCCTGCTCGAACAGCGCGGCGGCAAGCTGACTTATGGCCTGGCGCGAGGTCCGCTCGCTCATGCCGATCAGCACGTTGCCCTTACCGATCGGCATCACGTCGCCACCTTCAAGCGTGGCGAGGCCCCAATCCTTGGTGGGGTCGCCCCACCACACCTTCACCTTGCCGGCGAAGTCCGGGTGGAATTTGTAGATCGAGGTGGTGAGGATGGTCTCTTCATGCCGCGCCGGCCAATAGAGCGGGTTCTGTGTCACCCCGCCATAGATCCAGCAGGTGGTGTCGCGGGTGTAGAGCGTGTTGGGCAGCGGCGGCAGCAGATACTCGTTGACGCCGGCGGCGTCGCGGATCAGCGCCAGCGTCTCGCCGCCGATGGTCTCGGGGAATTCATAGGTCGAGAGACCGCCGATAAGCGTCTCCGCCAGCTGGCGATTCGGCAGCCCGTCGAGATAGGAGCGCACTTCGTCAACGAAGCCGACGCCGATCGTGTTCGGCACCACCTGATGGTCGAGAATCCAGGCCTTTGCCTCGGGGATGGCGACCGTCTCGGTCAGCAGATTGTGCATCTCGACGACGTCGATGCCGCGGTCACGCATCTTGGTGATGAAGTCGAAATGGTCGCGCTTGGCGACATCGACCCACAGCACGTCGTCGAACAGGAGCTGGTCGCAATTGCTGGGCGTCAGGCGCTGATGGGCGCGGCCGGGCGCGCAGACCATGACCTTGCGCAGCTGGCCAACCTCGGAGTGAACGCCGAAGGGGGTTTCCATCATGGGGCTCCTATGCGTGATCTGATCAGGGTGTGATGGTGCCGGTGACAAGCCCGTACACGCCAATGGCGGCCGCCACTCCGGTGATGCCGAAAATGACCAGTTCGACCCGCGTGAACACGCGGGCCTTCTGTTCGCGGCGGGCCCAGAAATAGAGAAGGATCGTGCCCGGCACGAACAGCACCGCCACCAGCAGCACATACTTCAGGCCGGCGGCGACGAACATGAACAGCGTGTAGACCACCGCGATCCACGCGAAGATCTGGTCGCGGGTGCGCTCATGCGGCGCCGCCTCATATCCGACGCCGCTGCGGGCCAACAGCACGCCATAGCCGGCGACCAGCAGATAGGGCAGCAGCGCGGTAACGCTGGTCATGTCGAGCATGAAATTGAAGGCGTCGCGCGACCAGTAGGTCGAGACGACGAACAGCGAGACCACGATGTTGGTCAGCCACAGCGCATTTGCGGGCACGCGATTGCCGTTCTGCGCGGCGAACAGCTTCGGCATGTCCTGCGATTTGGCGGCGGCGAACAGCACTTCCGCGCAGATCAGCGACCATGCCAGATAGGCGCCAAGCACCGAGACCAGCACGCCGATCGAGATGAAGATCGCGCCCCAATGGCCGACCACCAGTTCGAGCGCACCGGCGAGCGAAGGGTTAGCCACTCCAGCGATCTCCGCGCGCGGCGCGGTTGCATAGGGCAGCATGGTCACGGCGACCATCAGGCCGGTGACGGCGACGAAGCCGAGGATGGTGGCGGTGCCGACATCCGAGCGCTTCTTGGCGAAGCGGGAATAGACGCTCGCGCCCTCGATACCGAGGAACACGAAGACGGTGATCAGCATCGTGTCGCGCACCTGCGCCAGCAGCGTCTTTTCCGGCATGTTCACGCCGCCGAAGAAGTTCTCCGAGAACTGCGCGTAATTGAAGAAGAACACGAAGGCCAGGATCGCAACGATCAGCGGCACGATCTTGGCGATGGTGACGATGGTGTTGATGACGGTCGCCTGCTCGACGCCGCGCAGGATCATGAAATGAAAGGCCCAGATGCCGCAGAGCGAGACGAGGATCGCGGTGGCGCTGGAGCCGTCGCCGAACAGATCGGGGAAGAAGCGCCCGAGCGTCGAGCCGATCAGCACCCAGTAGAACACGTTGCCGAGGCAGCTTCCCAGCCAGTAGCCGAAGGCCGAAAGGAAGCCCATATAGTCGCCGAAGCCGGCCTTGGCGTAGGCGAACACGCCGGAATCGATGTCCGGCCGCTTTTCCGCCAGCGCCTGGAACACCCGTGCCAGCATGTACATGCCGGTGCCCGCGATCGCCCAGGCGATGATCGCGCCAAATGGCCCCGTCGCCGTGGCAAAGCGCCCGGGCAAATTGAAGATGCCGGCGCCGACCATGGAGCCAACCACCATGGCGGTGAGGGTGGGAAGCGAGAGCTTGCCAGCGGAGGTGTCAGCCATTGCGCGCCTCTTGGAGAAAGGGGGAAGCGTGGCTCGCTCAACCCTAAAGTCAGCACTCATTCCAAGAAATGGGCGGGCCCTCCCAAATGGTGTCGTGCGACTCCAATCTTACCGCTTTTGCGGCAAAGGGCCACCTCCCGGGCATGCTGCGAAAGCGAAGGGCGCCTGAGCTTGGCCGGCAAGGAAAGCAGGGAGTTTCTTCGCGAATGCAATATAACTTCTGCCTCACCCGGGTTGTGGCAATGAACGGATGATCCGTAACAAACGTCCGCACTTCTTGCGCCCGGCGAATACCCTGCGCCGGTGAGGGCGCGGCCATCGCTAATGGGGAGGCATCGGAATGAAGGCGGGCGGGACGCCACGGAAGCCTGCCCGTTGCCGTATCGCCGCATCATCGGCATCGTGCGGCTTCAGGTAGAAATAGAAGCGGTTGTTGCGATCCGCGATGTCGTCGCCCGGCTCACTCGACAGGCTTATCAGCTGGTCGAACTGGAGCTGCACATGCATGTAGCCGGGAATAAGTTCGCTCCACCCCTCGATGTCGGCATCGAACAACACGTCGACATCGGTCCCGCCATCGAGCTTGAGCAGGCCCCATGGGGTGCCGTCAGGCGACCGAGAAGCCACCTCCTGCCAGGTCAGCCCGGTCTGAATGAAGACGCGGGGAGGGTTCTGCAGGATGTAGAGGGTCGATCCGCCGCCAACCCGCTCGATCCGCAATGTTGCCCGATAGGCGGCTTTCCCGGGATCGTAGCCGGCGCGCACGAGTTCCATGAACAGCCCTCCGGACGCCGCCTGTTCAGTGCGTTGGACCTCTGCCCGCCGCGCGGCCATCTGCGCCTGCTGATACCGGCCGATCGCAAAATCGGCGAGGAAGGCGAGGGCGATCACGACCACGAAGATCTGCAGGGGGCGATAGTCAAGAAGGCGCGATATCCCGCCTGCGCGGGTCGCGAACGACTGGTTGCGGCTTGACCGGGAGGTGGTGCGGATGCGCTCGCGCAACGCCTGCACCCGGCTGTCATCGAGCGAGCGGCCGGCGGCAGGCTCTTCGACCGGAAGCGGCGCCTGCGCCTCTCCCGCGTCGGCGTCTTTGTCTAGCGCCTGCACCGTCTCCCACAGGCTGAGGATCAGCGCGTCCTTCTCGGACGGCGTAAGGCGATCGAGGTCCGGCAGGCGCGGCGTTTTCATGGAACGACCACGCCGTCCGCGATGTGGACGATCCGCTGCGCCTGCGCCGCCAGAGCGAGGTTGTGCGTGACCAGCACGAGAGTCGTGCCGCGCGAGCGACTGATATCGCGCAGCAGTGCCATGATCTCCCGCTCGGTCTGCTCGTCGAGGTCGGAGGTCGGCTCGTCGCCGAGCAGCAAAGCGGGATCGTTCATCAGCGCGCGGGCAATGGCCACCCGCCGCTGCTCACCGGAGGAAAGCTCGAACGGGAAGGCCTCGGCGTGGCTGTCCAGCCCGACATCGGCGAGCCGCTCCAAAGCCCGTTCCAATATGGCGCGGCGCGACATCGTGCCGGCCAGTCGCGCGGGCAGGGCGACATTGTCGAGCGCCCTAAGGTTCGGCAGCAGGCTGGCGAATTGGAAGACGAAGCCGATCCGGGCGTTGCGGAACGCCGCCGCTCCGGCCTCGGACAAGGCCCAGATATCGGTGCCGCCAATGAGCACGCGCCCGCCCGTGGGACGGCTCAGCCCGCCGATCATGCCCAGCAGCGATGATTTGCCGGAACCGGAGCGCCCGACAATGGCGGCGTAGCAGCCGCTCTCGATGTCGAGGTCGACGCTGCGCACCGCCGCCACCGGCCCCCGGTCGGTCTCGTACTGCTTTGTCAGGCCACGGCAGGCGAGCATGCTCAGCCCTCCTTCCACAGCAGGTCGTGCGTGTCCCGGCGGCCCATGCGCCAGGCTGGAAACCATGCGCCGGCCATGCCGACGAGGGCTGCGCCAGCGACGCACAGCGCGGCGATGGCGGCCGTGCCGGCGCCGTCCAGCCATAGGAACGGAATGCCCATCTCACTGAGGTGATGCACCAGGGCGCGCTCGAACAGGCGCAAGAGGAGCAGGCCAAGCACCACGCCCAGCGCTCCGCCGGCGGCGGTGGCAAACGCGGCTTCCGCCACGGCGATAGCCACGATCTGGCCGGGGCGCGCGCCGATTGCCTTGAGCAGCCCCATTTCACGGCGGCGCTCCGCCATGATGGCGGAGAACAGCACCATGACCATGACGGCAGTGCTGGCGGATAACGCCACGACAAGCAGCACGAGCCCGCCGAGCAGCGCCACCAGCCCTTGCCGGATTCCGGTCAGCAGCGAGCCGCCGACGATCACCTTGATGCCGGCGACATTGGACAGCAGCGCGAAGCGCAGCTGAAGCTCGGAAACGCCGGGCGCCAGCTGAACGAGAAATCCGGTGACGTTGGCGGGCTCCAGCATCGGCGGCACCGCGCCCGTGCGCGCCTGCACGTCGTCACCCAGGCCAATCAGGCTGGCCATGTGAAGGAATACCCCGCGCTCCTGCGTGCCGGACCCGGTGCGCGCCAACTTCCCATAAACGCGGAAGGGCTGCCCGAAAAGCACGACCTGCGTGCCGAGCGGCAGGTTGCGTGCTGCGCCGAGGATGACGTCGCCGGGCTGCATAGGCCCGGTGAGCCGTTCCGACAGCCAGGGTAGAATGGTGAAATCGGTCGCCGGGTCGAAGCCGATCAAATCGACCAGTTCCCCCGCTCCGCCAAGGCCGGACTGGTCGGTTCGCAGGATGCGCTGGGCGGCGAGCCGGGCGATGCCGGCCACGTCGGCACGCGCCAGTGCATCGGCGGGCAGGGTGCTGTCGGTCGGTTCGACGGTGAGCAGTGCGTCAGTCAGGTTGGTCAGCGCTGCCTGGTTCACCACCATGAGGTCGGCGCCAACCCGGCTGAGGCCGATCTGCATGCTCGCGACCACGCTGCGCATGGCGACCACGCCGCCAAAGGTGACGGCGCTGGCCACGGCGATGGCGGCAACAAGCAGCAAGGTGCGTGACTGGCGGCGGCCAAGATTTTGAACCGCCAGCGCCAGCACGAGCCGGCACGAGGAGGCCGCGGACATCAGCCTGAATATCCGTGCCGGATGCGCGTGCTTACAGAGTGCATGAACGGGTGTGCTTCATGTGCTCCATCTCGGTCGGGACGATCACGCAGTCATGGTGCCCGCCCGAGCTTGGCAGGATGCCGATCAGATTGTCGGTCGCGGTCTCGATCACGGCGATGCCGCTCGACAGCCGTTGGAAACCGCTGAACGGCACCAGTACGAACTTGCCGTCATAGGTGATGGCCGGTGTCTGCAGATCGGGGCCGATGCCCTGAATCTCCTTTTTGATCGTCCATGTGTCGGTATCCACCACCATCACCCCGCTGGCGGCGGGTGCGGGGTGCAACACGGAAAGGTAGAGTTTTTTCGAATCGAGCGAGAACACCATGTGGAACGGGTTGGGATACTTGCCCCGCCACAGCGGGTCCTCGACATGGGCGATCTTCTTCCAGTTGCGCGGGTCGGGATCGGAGGAATCGAACACCGAGCAGTTGTTCTCGCGCAGATTGTTCATCATGCACAGGAAGCGCCCGTCGGGGGAAAAACCGATCTCGTGGCCGGGCGAGTGGATCTTGTCGAACGTCACCTCCCAGCGGTCCTCGGCAACCTCGACGACGTCGTACTGGTCCTGTGACGCGGTGTTGAACTGGAGGAAGGCGGCGGGGGCGAAGTTGTTCTCGGCATCGAGAATGGCGATGCCGCCGCACAGGCGCACCACCGTCGCAGCCCAGCGCCCGCTCGGGTGCCAGATGGTGCCGTCCGCGCCGGTGAGACCCATCGGGTCGTCGCCGGGCAGCGTGCCTTCCTCGACGAAGAGTTCGCCCATGGGAACCATTTCCCAGTCGATCTTCTGGCCCTTCGTGCCGAGATAGTCGTATTTGCCGGTAACCGAATCCGGATAGATGCGGTAGATCGTCAGCACGCCGCCATCTTGCCAGGCGCGCGCGAGCTGGCTGGAATTGGCCTTCCAGTCGAATTTCAGCGCCGCCTTCACCTGCGACGTCGTGCGGTCGAAGCAGGCGGCGATGTCCTTCTGGCCGTCGGTGACGAAATAGGACTGCGCGTCCTTGGGGTTGATCGTCACATGCACGCCCAGCCCGAGGCCGGTGGTCTCCGAGACGTTCTCCATCAGCTGCATCTGCGCGCCGTCATAGCGCACGCGGTAGATGTTGAAGCCTGGCGCCGGCTCGGTGATGTTGGTCGGGATGCCGTAGATGAGCGCGTTCTTGCCGCCCTGGGTGGAGTTGACGAACTCGAACGAGTGATAGGGATCGGCGCTGGGAAAGGCGCAGAGATGGTGGGCGATCGGGTTGAAGTCGCCATAGTTCCAGTACCAGATCGACGCCAGTACGCGGTTGGTGTTGAGATCGAGCGCGTAGCAGCCGCCACCGAGCTTGGTCGGCAACACCGCCACCCATTTGCCGAGGCCCTTGCCGTCGAAGCTGGCCCGTGAATCGATCAGCTCGCGGGTGATCGGGGCCGCTTGCGGCCCGGGCGTCGCGGCGCCGGCGGGCGTGGTGCCGAGGCCGACGGCGTCAAGCGCGCCGCTTTGCACCGCGTGATAGCCGAGCACGCCGGTTTCGGCGATGAGCGCGGTGGCGGCGGCGGCCTTGAACACGTTGCGCCGCGTCAGCCGCGTCGGAGCGGGCGCTTCCTCCGGGAGCGGCGCGAGCGGCAGCAGCGGCTGGGCGGCGAGGGCGCGGGCCTGCTTTTCGCGCAGATAGTCCTGGAACTCTTCGTGATCCGAGCGCACGACCTCGTTCCGCCGTGTGAGATAGGCGTCGATCTGGGCGCGCGTCGCGTCGAGTGGTTCGAGATTTAGATCGGTCGGCGCCTTCCGGCCGCTCGTCGCCTCGGTCTTGTCCAGCTCGCTCATCTTTCGTTCCCCTGCCTGTCGTACCGGCGTCGTTCACCGGCCTTCCTGCCTGTATTCAACTCTGTCCGGACGTCAGGCGCCGTGATCCGACGCGTCCGTCGCTGTGTGCCCCGAGGCTCGGCTCGCGGCGGAGGGCTTGCGCACCGCTGAACCGCGCTTGGCCTTTGGCCGCGTGGAGGAGGCCGCGCTGGCAAGCAGCACGTCCTTGGCGCGATTTATCTTCATGGCGAGATAGTCGGTGCCGCCGCGGTCGGGATGGACGAGCTGCATCAGCCGCCGATGTGCCGCCCGGATCTGGGGCGCGCTCGCGCCCGGCTGGAGTCCGAGCAGGGCCATCGCCTCGCCCGCCCCCATCGCCCCCCCATCCGGCCCGCCACCGACATCGGGACGTTCGTCGTTCGAGAGGCGGCCGACATCATCTTCTCGGCCGGCCAGCGCAAGGTAGTCCTGCAGCACAATGGCAGCCCGGCGCGCTAGTTCCGGATCGGGCCCTGACGGGCGATGCGCCGGCTCGGAACGCTGAAGAGGTCCATAGCCGGGTTCGTCCTGCCAGAGCGGACGGAAAGCGCGACGCGGAACGAGCCGGCGCCAGTTGACGAGCGCAAGCCCGAGCAGCATTGCCGAGCCGAGCAGCATCGCTCCCGTCCACTGCTGAGTGGCGAGAAGCGTCATGAGTGCCGGGATGGACATAACCGCTAAGGCGAGCAGACCGAGGCGCCCCATGCGCATGATGCTGCGCGGGTCTGAATGGGAAAGCCAGTCGACGAACTTAATGGCAGTGACCAGAAGCGAGATGATCAAGGCAGCAGAACTGACCATCACGCCCAGGCTCATGACCCCTCCTGCCATTTTTCAAGCTAATGTAACATTATACCGCAACATATGGACAATATGCACGGATCGGGCGATAGAGGACATCACAATGCAAGACTGTGCGCCGCAAAAGCGTCGCTGTGATTTTTTATATCAATATTCGTACGGTGAAACCTTGATTGGCGCAACACACGAGCGTTAACATTTCTCACCTTTATGCGAGCCTGCGAAAGCGCCTCACATCCGAAGCAGATAATGTAGAGATGACTACCCTTCCGGTTGGTGCTCGCATCGTCATGATTGGCGCGACGGCGGCGACGATCGCGTTCGTCGCGCTCGACACAGAACGCTCGGTCGGCTTTGGAACCGTGCGCGAGACCGCGCCTGCCGCCGCGTCTGCCCTAGAGCCGGCTCTTCCGCTGCGGCTCACGCGCCTGCGCGCCGAGCTTCACATCCAGCCGGCTCAGGAAGCGGCCTGGGGTCAGTTCAAAAGCCGGATAATGGAGCTCGATCAGGTCTCGCGGCGCATCGAGGCGCAAGCCGGCGGGAAGGGTGCCGACGCTGCGGACGAACAGGCGCGACACGCTCTGCTCTTTGCGGTGGCGTTGAGTGACATGGACGACGTGCTGACAACCGCGCAGGCCTCCACATTTAATCGCGCGGCGCGTGCGCTCGGCAGCACTTTTATCTGCGCAACCGTCCGTCCAGGAGGGGCGTGACCGAAAGCCGGCATGACCATTGCCCCCCTCTGGGCCGGAAGAGCCGCACTTTCAGCCCTCGCCGGAGGACCAGGCAGTACCTGACATTCCCGAAGTCTGACAGACGTAACCACATCGGCCAGCGGTTCCCGGACGTCTATGTGCGATGCTCGATCCATGCTCCCAGCGCAGGCGGCAGTCCGGTCGCCAACTTCGAGGGTGGGCGCGCGAACCGCCCCGCACGCGCGGGACGTGTACGCAGCCGCGCCAGCAATGCGGCCTGACCGACCGCCGCATCGAGGGGATCGATCAGCGGCACCGGCACGCGGTCGGCGACCTTCGCGGCAAATCCGGTCAGCGGTGCACCGGCGAGGATGATCGTGTCCGCTTTGTCGTCCGTCACGGCACGGCAGCACAGCTCGATCAGCGCCTCTTCGAGTTCGCCCTGCACATGGTCGATCGATCGAAACCCGACATCCGGCACACGAACGCCGGTACAGCGAGCTTGCAGGCCCGCCAGCGCGACAGCGTCCTCGTACCAGGCCGTCATCACCTGCGTGAACGTGACGATCGCAAAGCGGTGCCCGAGCATGCAGGCGGTGTGCATCGCCGCCTCCGCCATCGCCGTGATCGGCAGGTCGAATTGCTCGCGCGCAGCAACCAAGCCGGGATCGCCGAACGCCGCGATCACCACTGCGTCCATGCCATCCTGATGCGCAGCGATCATCTCAAGAGTGGTCGCGCCGGCGATGAGGGCTTCGGCGCGGCTGGAGATGTAGGGCATGCCGTGCGGAGCGGTCATCGCCACCAGATCGACGTCGGGCGCGAGAGAGTGACTGGCGCTCTCGGCCATCCGCTCCGTCATGAGGACGGATGTATTGGGGTTGATCATCAAGATACGCATCGTTCAGTTCCCGCGGGCCCGCTTCCACAAGGCTTCGATAGCGACAGCCGCCTCGCGACGAATGGCATCGGCGTCGACCTTGGTCGGCCGCCCATTCTCGACCATCAGTTCGCCATCAACCGCCACGATCTCGACGTCGCGGCCCTGCGCGACATGGACGAGGTTCCCCAGGGGATTGATCGCCGGCGTCAAATGCGGCTGGCGGAAATCGAAGGCGACGAAGTCGGCACGCTTGCCGATTTCGATGCTGCCGATCTCGTCCTGAAGCCCCATGGCGCGCGCACCGGCCATGGTCGCCATCTCGAACACCGTTTCCGGCTGCCAGTCGGGCGTGACTGCGCCGAGCTGAATTCGCCCGACCGCGAGCGCCCAGCGCATCACTTCCACCATGTCGGCGTGCATGTTGTCGGTGCCGAGCGCCAGTCGGGCACCGGCGGCGCGTAGCTTGTGCGTCGGCGCGATGGTCGCGCCGGTCGCGTTGCCCTTGGCGATATGGGCGACATGGATGCCGGCCCGCCCGATGCGGGCGATGTCAGTGTCGCTCACATGGATGCAGTGCGCAGCGGTCAGGCGATCGTTCAGCAGGCCAAGCTCGTCGAGCAGTTCGGGCGGGCTCTTGCCGTCCCGCTCACGGATGCGGGCAACCTCAATCTTGCTTTGGGAGAGATGGGTGGTGACGCGAAGGCCTGTCTCTTCCGCCGCCCGCGCGATCCTCCGCAGGAACGGCGTCGAGCAGGTGTCCGGCGCATGGGCGGCGAGCTGGACGCCGATACGCCCGTTGCTCTTGCCGTCATAGCGCTCGGCGAGCTCGATTGCCTCGGCAAGCGTCCGCTCGCCGATGGCATCGACATAGTCCCACCGCCCGACCGAGACGCCGGAGAAGTCCACGTCGTGAATGCGCCCGCAGGACCAGACCCGCAGCCCGATATCGGCCATGGCCGGCGTGACGATATCGGCGTGGACGAAGGTGTCGTTGATCAATGTGGAGCCGAAGAGCAGCGCCTCAAGCGCCCCGAGCCGGGCGATCGCATACGCCTCTTCCGGCGTCACCATGTGGCCCTGCGGTATGCCCGGCGTATAGGCCGGCGCGAAGCCGAGATCCTCCGCGACCCCGCGTACCAGGCTCAGATTGGCGTGCGTATGCACATTCACCAGCCCCGGCGTGACGACCCGCCCCGGCAGGTGCAGGGTTTTCAGCGCCGGCGGGGGCGCCTCGCCCGGGCGCGCGGCCTCCACCCGCGCGAAGCGCCCCTGCGAGACCGCGATCACCGCGTTTTCGATGGTTTGGGAGGCGGGGGCGCCGGTCAGCGCGGTGGCGCCGGTGACGACAAGATCATAGAGCGGTTCGGACATCTGCTTCACCGATTCAGAATGTGGGCGAGGAAGCGCTGTGTCTTCTCCTCGCGCGGTGCCGAGAACACCGCCTCCGGCGCTCCCTCCTCGACGATGCGGCCGTCGGCCATGAAGATCAGCCTGTCCGCAGCACGCCGCGCAAAGCCCATCTCGTGGGTCACGACGATCATCGTCATGCCCTCGCGCGCCAGCGTCCCCATCACGTCGAGCACTTCATGCACCAGTTCCGGATCGAGTGCCGAGGTCGGCTCGTCGAACAGGATCATGCGCGGCTCCATGGCGAGAGCCCGGGCAATTGCCACGCGCTGCTGCTGACCTCCCGAAAGCTGGGAGGGGCGCTTGTGCAGGTGGTCCTCAAGGCTGACACGGGCAAGCTGCTCCGCCGCCCGCGCCTCGGCCGCCGGCCGTGACAGGCCGAGCACCTTGCGCGGGCCGATGGCCACGTTCTGGAGCGCGGTCAGATGCGGAAACAGGTTGAAGCGCTGGAACACGAAGCCGAACTTGCGGCGCTGCAGGGCGAGCCGGACCTCGGGAAGCGGGGTCCAGTGCGCCGGCTCGCCGACATAGGCGCCGCCGATCGGCTCGCCCGCTAGCTCAATGGTGCCGGCATCCGGCACTTCCAGATAGTTCAGGCAGCGCAGCACCGTGGTCTTGCCGGAACCCGACGGCCCGATCAGCACCAGGGTTTGCCCGGCGATGACATCGAAGGAAATGCCCTTCAGGATTTCCCGGTCGCCATAGCTTTTGCGCAATCCCTGCACGGAAAGCAGGGGCCCGACGGGCACGGGAGGCGCAACGTCGGATCGTGTTCCGTTTGTCATGCGGTCACCAGGCCGGAAGCCGACGCTCGATCACCCGCGAAACCCACGAAAGCACGGAGATGATGGCGTAGTAATAGATCGCCAGAAGGGCGAAGATTTCGAGCGGGGCGAAGTGCGAGGCGATGACCGCCTGCCCCGAGCGCGTCAGCTCGTAGACCGAGATGACGGAAAGCAGCGACGTGTTCTTCAGCAGCGTGATCACGTCATTGGTCAGGGCCGGCACCATGGGCCGGATCGATTGCGGCAGCAGGATGTGGAGCAGGATGGTGCCCTGCGTCATGCCGATCGACTTCGCCGCTTCCGTCTGCCCCTTCTCGACCGACCCCACCGTGCCGCGCACGATCTCGGCAACATAGGCGGCGCAGTTGATCGAGAGCGCGATCACCCCCGCCCAGAATTCACCCAGGCGGAAGCCCATCAGCGGCAGGCCGAAGAACACGATGAAGATCTGGATCAGCAGCGGCGTGCCGCGCACGAAATCGACATAGGCGCGCACCAGCCAGCGCGCCCACGTCCAGCCACCAAGCGAAACGAGGCCGAGCCCGATGCCGCCGGTGAGGCCGAACAGCGCGGCGAGCGACGCGATTTTCAGCGTCATCACCGTTCCGACGGCGAGCAGGGGGATCGCCATCTCGACGATGGCCCAGTCAATGGTCATGTGAGCTTAAAACCGTGATCGAGCGGCCGGCCATCGCCGCACCTGGGAGCGGAGGGGCATCGCCCCCCGCGCAAGGCTCAGGAGAAGTCGGGGATCTTGTCGGAGAGCTTCATCTGCGTGCCGAACCACTTTTCCTGCAGCTTGTAGATCGCGCCGTCCGCCTTTAGCGCGTTGATGCGCTCGTTGAGGAAGTCGATGAGCTGGATGTCTTCCTTGCGGGTACCAATGCCGGCCCAATTGCGCGGGCCGATGTCGCGCACGATGACATACTTGCCGGGTGCGTCCTTCATCACCTGGGTCAGGGTTGCGAGCGAATTGATGACCCCGTCGACGGACCCCTGGGAGAGCGACAGATAGGCGGCCGGATGGTCGTCATAGGCCTTCACCTCGGCGAAGCCTTTGCCGGTGTCCGCCTTCAGCTTCTCTTCCAGCTTCGTCTTCATTGTGTCGCCGGCCGAGCCGAGCTTCACGCCCAGCGTCTTGCCGGCCATTCCATCGAGGTTCTTGATGGTGTCCGCATCCGAGGCGCGGATCAGCATTTCCTGGGTCGCTTCGGTGTAGGGAATGGAATAGCCGACCTTCGCCACGCGCTCCTTGGTGTAGGTCAGCGAGGTCATGATCACATCGAAATTGCCGGCATAAAGCGCCGGGATGACGCCCGCCCAGGCGGTGTCGATGAACTCCACCTTCACACCGAGAGGCGCGAAAATCTCCTTGGCGAGGTCGACGTCGTAACCGACGATCTCGCCCTTGTCGCGAAAGGTGAACGGCCGGTACGCCGCCTCCACGCCCACTTTCACCACGCCGGCCTTCTTGATGGCTTCCAGCGTTACGGGCTCGGCCCGGGCCGGCCCGCCGGCAAGCGGCAGGGCGGTCGCAGCTGCCAGCAGGAGACCGGAAAGCGAGAGGAAATGGCGCCGTGTTGCAGCGGCGGAAAGGCGGAATGACATGGCAATCTCTTTCTATCTCAAGGCGTCAGGCCAAGGTCAGGTCAAGGGTCAGACTGCATTCCATCTGATTTAGCTTACTATATACAGCTACTTAGTTCACATGGACCAGCTTGGTGGCGCTTATAGATTGTGCAGCGCGGTGCCTATTTGGGCGTCCTGCGCGCAGGGCCGCACCGCCGGGCGCTTGCGCGGCCGGCCTTTTCTCATTTCGGGAGCGTGTCTTGGCGTTTCCGGTGGCGGCGGGAACGTGTGACGGATGCCGTCTTATCGGCCGCAGAACTGCCGACTCTTTGCGCAGACGCGCCGCCGGCAAGTCTTCCCGAACGGCAGACTGCTCGGCTCCAGCTCAGCGTGTCATGCCGCCGGCATTGCTAGAGCCCGCTGCCGCTCGCGGTCGGCTTCGGCCAGCACCGCACAAACCGTCTCGCCGGTACGCAGCAGATGGCGCTTCCAGGCACGGCGCGCCGCCTCCGTGTCATGGGCGTGCAGGGCGGCCATAAGCGCCTCATGTTCACCCACCGATTCTTCCCATCGCAGCGGATCGACGATCGCGATATAGCGGCCGCGCCGCGCGCGCAGCATCAGGCTCGCATGGGTGGCGATCAGGATCGGATTAAGCGAGAGGTGAACGATCCGGTCGTGGATGGCGCTGTTGAGTTCAAAATACGGATCTTTCTCCCGGCGTCGATAATGCACCATCATCCGTGCGTGCATGTCGGCGAGCTCATCAAGCTCTGCCGCTTCTATGCGCCCTGCCGCAATCTCGGCCGCGAGGCTTTCCAGCCCGGCGATCACCTCGAACAGGTTCGAGGCTTCCTCCGCCGTGAAGGACATGATCCGGGCGCCCTTGTGCTGTGAGATTTCGACCAGCCCCTCTGCCTCAAGCAGTTTCAGAGCCTCTCGCAGCGGGGTGCGGGACACCGCCAATGTCTCGCACAGGGTGCGCTCGACGATTCGATCGCCTGGCGGCAGGTCGCCGCGGATGATCCGATCGCGCAGGTTGTTGGCGACCTGGTGGGCAAAAGACACGCGCCGCGACAGCGTGCGGACGGTGGATGGCTTGTTCCGCCGGGTTTCGTTGGCTGGCCTCGTCGGCAATTTCCGTGACCCTGCAGCGTGAGAAGAATGCCATTCGGGCAGTCTTTGACGCCCTATCCATAGCTGCGGCGCGGGGAACGATAAAGCGGGCTGCCGACGTTCACGACGAACAGCGGGATGGGCAAAGAGATCGGGAGGGCAGCCGTTCCGGCCTATGGAGGCATCGGCCTAGATACGGGTGCGCGGAGCGATGACGCCCGTGCGAATACATCGCACGCCAGCGGCCGCTGGGCCGGTCGAAGGAACTCGCCGGCGGAGCGTCGAGTCTCTCCGATGCAGCCGGGCTGGACCCGTCGAATAGCCATGGAGAAAGCCTGGTGCGCCCTAGGGGAGTCGAACCCCTCTCTCCACCGTGAAAGGGTGGCGTCCTAACCGATAGACGAAGGGCGCGCAGGCCGGGGCCTTATAGGGTGGCGCGCGGCGGCGCGCAAGATGGGCGTGCCGGTGTCATCCACAGGCATTGCCGTCCATGCGGCAGAAACATCCTCCGCGCGCGGCGGATGGCGCGGAGAGTTGCCAGGCCGGCGCGCGGACAACGCTGCACGTTTCGCGCAAGGGGAAGGAAGCCGGGATCGGTCCGCAAGCGGGCCGGCGTAGCAGTGCCGGCCCGCTCGCTCAGGGTCGCGCTACCACTTGCCGGTATTTGCCATCGACGCCCATGGCTCCAGCGGCGGCAGCGCGTCGCCCTTCTGCAGCAGCTCGATCGAGACGTTGTCGGGCGAGCGGACAAAGGCCATGCGGCCGTCGCGCGGCGGGCGGTTGATGGTCACGCCGCCATTCTGCAGCTTCTGGCAGGCGGCATAGATGTCGTCGACCTCGAAAGCGAGATGGCCGAAATTGCGCCCCTCGCCATAGGTTTCCGGGTCCCAATTATAGGTCAGCTCGACCTCGGCGACGCCTTCCTGACCGGGGGCGGCGAGGAAGATCAGCGTGAACCGCCCCTGCGGCGATTCCTTGCGCCGCACCTCGGTGAGCCCCAGCTTGGTGCAGTAGAAATCCAGCGAGGCGTCGACATCGGTGACGCGCACCATGGTGTGAAGATACTTCATGATCCCTCTCAAAGGCTGCCGCAGGTGTGTCCGCGGGTCGGGTGAGCGCAACATATGACGACGGGCGATGACATCAAGACATCGGCGGCGGCGCTTGCCGCCGTGTTGTCCGGCATGCGGGCCAGCGTTGCCTTTACCGGCGCGGGAATCTCCACGGAATGCGGCATTCCCGATTTCCGCTCGCCCGGCGGGCTGTGGACCCGCAACCGGCCGATCGACTACCAGTCCTTCCGCGCCAGCCCGGAGATGCGGGCCGAAGCGTGGCGGCGGCGCTTCGCGCTGGAGCCGGCGCTGGGCGGGGCGAGGCCGGGACGCGGACACCGGGCGCTGGCCGGGCTGCTCGCGCAGGGGCGTCTGCAGGGCATCATCACCCAGAACATAGACGGCCTGCACCAGGCTTCCGGCGTGCCGGACGAGCGGCTGGTCGAACTGCACGGCAACAGCACCTACGCCACTTGCCTCGATTGCGGCGCGCGCTATGAGCTCGGCTGGGTCCGGGCGCAATTCGAGGAAGGGCAGGAGAGGGCGCCCGACTGCCCGGCCTGCGCGGGCCCGGTGAAGAGCGCGGCGATTTCCTTTGGCCAGCCCATGCCGGCCGAAGCGATGGCGCGGGCTGGGGCGCTCAGTGGCGGCTGCGACGTGTTCCTCGCCATCGGCTCGTCGCTGGTGGTATGGCCGGCCGCTGGATTCCCCGTGCAGGCGAAGCGCGCCGGCGCCACTCTGGTGATCGTCAATCGCGAGTCCACCGAGTTCGACGATCTCGCCGACCTGGTCATCAATGCCGACATTGGCGACGTGTTCGAGGCGGCACTGGCCCGGTGACGGCGGCGGGAATCGCGCCACGAATCGATTTCGGTGTTTTCGTGGCGGCGGCGGGTGCTATGGTTCATTCTCGGAATCATGGTTTTCGCCGGCTGTGGCGAAATGGCTTTCCTGGAGGTAGGCAGCCGATGGTGTCGGACGGGTCTCTGCCACGCACGGGAACGGGCTTCGGCGACGATTTGGATCAGGGCGCCGAACCGGGCGAGCGCCATGATGGCAAGGTCCTCCAGATCGCCGGCAGCATCAAATGGTTCGACCTGTCCAAGGGCTACGGCTTCGTCGTGCCCGACGATGGCAGCGGCGACGTGATGCTGCACGTCACCTGCCTGCGGCGCGGCGGCTTCAACACGGCACAGGAAGGCGCCCGGGTGGTGTGCGAGGTGGTGGCGCGCGAACGCGGCTTCCAGGCCCTGCGCGTCCTGTCCATGGACGAGACCACCGCCCTGCATCATTCGCAGCTGCCGCAGGCGCGCACCCATGTGACGGTGCAGTCGGTGGGCGGCTTTGAACGAGCCTGGGTAAAGTGGTTCAACCGGCTGCGCGGTTTCGGCTTCCTCACGCGCGGCGAGGGCACCGAGGATATTTTCGTGCATATGGAGACGCTGCGTCGCCACGGCCTGGCCGAGCTGCGCCCGGGGCAGATGGTGATGGTGCGCTTCGGGCCGGGGCCAAAAGGCCTTATGGCTGCCGAAGTGCGGCCCGATGGTGCCGCCATCCCATCGTCTCACTAGGGAAGGCGCCCCGGCGCAATTGCAGCATGAATTTCGGCAGCATAAGTCTCCACCACACGCGCTTCCACGGCCTGCGATTTGGTCGCGCGGCATCCGCTCTCGTCGCGGCCGGCCCGCAGATGCGCCGGATGCGGCTCGGCCTGGCGCTTGTCGCCCTGCTTCTTGCGGGCCTAGTCCCCGCCGGTGCGAATGTCGAGCAACTGACGATCCTCACCAAGGCGGGTCCGCTCGGGATCGAGATCGAGATGGCGGTGACGCCTGCCCAACGCTCCAAGGGCCTGATGTACCGGACCGAGCTCGCGCCCAATGCCGGGATGCTGTTCGATTTCGGCGCCGAGCAGCCAATCTATATGTGGATGAAAAATACCTACATCCCGCTCGACATGCTGTTCATTCGCTCGGACGGGCGCATCGCCAGCATCACTACCGACACGGTGCCACTCTCCACCGCCACCATCTCCTCGCAGGTGCCCGTCAAGGCCGTGCTGGAACTCCCCGCTGGCACTGTGCGCGCCAAGGGCATAGCCGTCGGCGACCTCATCGAGCACCGGCTGTTCAGCGGCGGGTGACGCCTGCGCCGATCCGTCTTCAACGAGGCGGATCGGATGCCGTGCTCGCCATCTTCGAGTTGCGGCGCGAACTTGCCCGATCGCGGATCACAGTGTTCCGGCCGAGCGTTCGGCAGCGGAACGCGCCGGGCGCACATCCGTTGGTGCAGACCGCATCAACAGGGGAGGCGCCCATGGCCATCATCAAGAAACTCGGAAACGCAGGTGAGCTTCGCACCTGGGCGGTCATACTGGAGACTGGCGAGGAAGCGATGGCGGCGCTGCAGGACTTCGCCCGCCGCGAAGGGCTAACCGGCGCTCACCTGTCGGCCATAGGCGCCTTCAGCCATGGCGTGATCAGCTATTTCGAGTGGGAGGCGAAGGAGTATCGCGACATCCCGGTCGACGAGCAGGTCGAAGTGGCCTCGCTCTCGGGCGATGTCGCACTCAATCCCGACGGCACGCCCGCCGTGCATGTGCATGTGGTGCTGGGCCGGCGTGATGGCAGCGCCTTGGCCGGCCATCTCTCCAAGGGCTTCGTCCGTCCAACCCTCGAACTCATCGTCACGGAAACGCCGGCCCATCTGCACAAGCAGATCGACCCCGAAAGCGGGCTGGCGCTGATCCGCCGATAAGGTCGATGGCAGGAATGAGGCTGGTCGGGGCAGCAGGATTCGAAACTCCCTCAAGCCATTGATATGGCTCACTGCCGTTCTGACGTTCGCTCATTCGCCTTCCCTCCCATCCCGGCCGGGATGCCGGGCTGTTCTGCTATTCCTTCGGCGCTCCCGGCCGGCTGCCGGCGCGGAGGCGGGCGACTTCGGCGGTCTGCTTCTCCGTCTTGCGGATGTAGCGCGGCGTCGTCGACAGGTTGGAATGGGTGAGGTGCGCGGCGATGGCGCGGATGTCGGCGCCGGCCTCGAATGCCTCGGTGGCGCCGCCGGCGCGGCTGTCCATGGACCATACCGAGTCCGGGATGCCGGCCGCGCGAGCGATCTGCCGGTACCATTTGCGATATGACCGCTCGCGCACTGGCAGGCCGTGCTCACCCTTGACGATGGCGCCGACGCGCTCGTCATGCGGCACCGACTCCAGCAGAGGGAAGAGCAGGGGATAGGACTGCAAGTCGAAGACCGTGCGAGCCTTGGTCTTGGAGGTGCGCAGCCGCAGCCGCCAGCCGGGGAGGTTCTCCCAGCGAAAGGCGCCGGTCCATGTCTCGTCGCCATGATGGACGGCGTCGGCGGCTTCCGGGTTGGCCGGCCCCCACTCGCCGATGATGTCTTTCTGGCGCAGCATGAGCTCGAACTGCGCGGCGACGCCGATCGCCATATCGCGCTCGCCAAGCTCCAGCGCCTTGGCGATGAAGGCGACCGCTTGGCCAAGCCCCATTTCCTCCTCGCGCGCGCCGGGCCGCTGGAAACGCAGGTTCTTCAGCCGCTCGGCCAGGGTGCCGCATTCGTCATAGCCGAGGGCGTGCCCGAAGCGCAGCAGCTGGCGGAGCATCGAGACAGCGTCATGCGCGCGCTTGGGGCGCGGGGGCTTGCCTGCTTCCGCTGGTGCGCCCCAATTGCGGAACCAGCGCTTGATGTCGAGGACGGTGATGCCGGGCACGACGCGCGAGCCGACCGTGGCCTCGATGACCTTGAGGCTGTCACCATAGCTCTTGCGGGTGTTGGTCTTGACCTCCCGGAACGAGCTGTCCGGGTGCTCCTGAAAGAGCCGAGAAAGACTGGTGATGGTGCCGTCATAGACGGTCAAGGGCCTATCGCTGCCGGAGAAGGTGGCAATCCATTCGCGCAGGCGCTCGGTGTGGTCGCGGCAGGCGGCGGCGACCTGTTCTTCGGTCAGACCCTCGGCCAGACGCACCGTGCGATCGGGATAGCCCTTGCAGTCGCGGCAGACCTGAGAGGCTACCCAATAGGCGGTGCGGCGCCCGTCAGTGCGCGTCCGCCATTTTAGGCCCGGGGCGTCGCTTCTTGGGGGCATCCCAGTTTTCTTCGCCATCCGCGGCCATTCCGATGGTTGCAGTCTTGCCCAGACCGTTGCTCGCGTCCAGCCATGTGCGCACGGCGGGGTAGTAGCGCCCCCGGAACAGCGTGTGCTGGCGCGGGAAGCCCTTGGCCTCCAGCGCTTTCAGGATGGAGCGGAAACGATCGACGCCGATATGCGGGGCGACGATGTCGCGCAGCTGGTGATCGGTGAGATAGAGCGGCGGCGCGGCTCGGAGGTTGGCGGGATCATCCGTCATGGGACTACCCCTCTCAAAGCCCACCATGCCGAGGTGAGAGCAATAGCCCCGACCAAGCCGGCATAGATCAGCCAGAACCGGATCGGCAGGCGACCGCGCACGGGCGGCGGCCGATTGTCATTCTGGGCTGTGGGCTGCTCGTCGAGGTCAAGCATCCCCGCCCTCATGGGTGCCGCGTCAATCACCCTCATACGCCTCATGGCGTTGCTCCGAAAGCGGACGTTGCGAGGGCGCCGAGCGTGGCGCGCAGCAGGCCGAAGTGCTGGATGTCGATTGCGGCCAGGCAGAATGCGAGGAAGCCGAGCAGGACGATGGTGATGGGGCGGGAGGGGTTGGCGGTCATGGCCGGCCCCGCAGTTTGGCGAGCTTATCCTGGCGCACTTTGATCTCGGCTTCGAGCCGACCGATTTCCTCTTGCTCGTTGCACTCCTTGTAGTCGGCCGCGTAGGCGGCGCAGTGCTGCAACAAAACGGAAAGCTCTCGTGCCTGTGCGACATTGAGGGTCGCGAGAATGATGGCCTGGGGTTTTCCTCCCGCCGGATCGAGGTCGTTTCGGCACAGGCGAACCATGCCGCAGCTATGCTCTGCCCTTACGTAATCCATCACGCCGCCTCTCCCTCGCCGAACAGGGCGCCGTGCTCGGGGCGGCGGCGCAGCACCTGCAGCCAGACGACGGCGATGAGGGTGGGATCATCCGGGTTGCGCAGGCGGATGGGCTTGTTCTCGGCCGTGAACCAGATTTCGACATTGCCGCGTCCCAGCGCCTCGATCGCCTTGAGCGCGAAGACCGGGCGGATACCGAAACGGCCGGGGCCGCTGCAACTCACGAAGGGGATGCTTTCGGCGCCATAGATGTACCCCAACGGGGCGCCGGCCGTTCGTGTCGTGGCGCGCACTGCGAAGCTTTACGATCCGCGCACCGAGGCCACGGCTTTCTCGGAAAACCCGGCGCTTGAGATCCGCGATTACCTGACCCGTCCGCGCGGCTTCAACATCCCCACGGGGATGATCGACGACGAGTCGTTCTCCGCCTTCGCCGATATCTGCGACGAAGACGTGTTGCTGTCCGGTGGCGGAGAAGAGCCCCGCTATCGCTGCGCGATGACGTACGATCTGAGCGCTGAGCCTCGCGAGGTGCTGCGGCTGCTGCTGGCCAGTTGCGACGCCGAGGTTTACCCGACGGCGGAAGGCAAGGTCGCCATTCGTGGTGGTGTCTGGGAGGCGCCGACGGTCACGCTCGGGCCGGAACACATCCTCTCCTATCATTATGAGCAGGGGAACGATCGGCTTGCCGCCTTCAATCGGCTGAAACTGACGTTCTGCAATCGCGAGGCGGATTACCAGCCGTTCGAGATCGACCCGTGGGAAGACCTCGCCAGCCAGGCGCAGGTTGGCGTTCTGAGCAACGACTTGACCTTGGAGCAGGTACCCAGTTGGACGCAGGCGCGGCGGCTGGGCAAGATATTCTCCGCCCGGCAGAACCCGCGCCACAAGCTCACCCTGCGCACCAATCTTGGCGGGCTTCTCGCCCTTGGCGAGCGCTGTGTGCACATCGTGCTGCCCGAGCTTGATCTCGATGACGACTTCTACGTCGAGAGCTTCAACCTTTCTGGCGACCTCGCCAGTTGTGACCTCGTCCTTTCGTCGCTCCCCGAAGAGACCTACGCCTGGAGCCCCTCGACAGAGGAGGGCACCGCGCCGGTAGCCCCCGGCTCCACACCGGATGCAGACGTTCCGCCCCTACCGACCGGGCTGGAGATCACGCTGGAGCGCATTCAGCCCTCGGCGGGTGTGTGGCAGACGCGCATTCGCGCCAGCGTCGACGCAGTGGCCGACACCCCATGGACGACCATCGGACGGCTTCGGCCAGAGGGTGAGTCTACGTGGACCGCGATGTCGTCGGACGGCGAATGGCGTGTCATCAGCGGCGTTGTCGAAGATGGGCGCACCTATGAAGTGCAAGTCGCACATGCCGGGTTCTCTGGCGGGGATAGTGGCAATATCGGCCCTTATACCGATGTCGAAGAAGTCGAGATCACCGCCGACAATACGCCAGCAGGTGACGTCACAAGCTTCACGGTGACGCCGGGCGGCACCGGCGCAACGATCACCTGGGTGAACCCTTCGTCGCTCAACTACTACGCGACAGAGGTGGGTCGGGCTCTGACTGGCGATCCTGTCGCGTGGGTTCGCACCGTGTACGGCGCCGCTGGCGGCGGACAGATCATCGGCGATGACCCCGGCGCCGGTACCTATGACTGGTGGGTTCGGACGGTCAACCGCTCCGGCGTTCGCTCCACACCGCTCGGTCCATTCACGGAGACAGTGGCATGACGATCGAGTGGGACGAAACCCTTCGCGCGCGCAGCACTACGGTCAATCCCCGGGGCGGCTGGACTAGCGGCGGGCGCAGCCTCAGCGGGGCGGAGCAGCGGACCTATTCGGACGCCGGCTACTGGTCGATCACATGCACGGTGCCGATCCGCAAGCGCGAGCAAGCGCTCGCATGGCGCGCGATGAAGGCTCGCATGGGGATGGCAGAGCCCCTGCGCTTCAAGATGTGCGAGCTATGGCGCCCGGAAGGCGCCGCCGATGCAACGGTTTTGCTCGAGTCAGCCGCCGCGGCCCGTACCACGCAGATATCTCTGGCGTCGTCTAACGACCCCGCGCTCGAACTGCGTGCGGGACACTACTTCAGCGTCAGCGGCGAGCGTCTTCACCTCATTACTCGCGTCATCAGTCATGATGAAGAGCTCCAGTATTGGGACGAGGAAGACACTTGGGTTGATCCCTCCCCATGGTGGGAGGGTGTCCTCATTACAGACGCTGTTGCCATCTTCCCTCCGCTAAGAGGCGCGTTGGCGGGTGGAACTGCGGTCAACTTCAGTGACCTGGTTTGCCTGGCGCGACCCGAAGAGGCGACATCCGGCGATCTCGATCTTGATCTCGGGCGCTTTGCCGACGTGACGCTTACGCTCGTCGAATATCTCTGACATTTGGAGCCCGATAATGGCCCTCGTTCCGATCAGCGCAAATGAGCTGGTATCGTCCGTCCGCGCTAAAATGAATGCCCTCATCGGCAAGGCAAACGCGATCGGCGAGGCTGTGGAAGCGACTGCCGCCGACGCCATCCAGACGGCTGCGGATCGTGAGGCGACAGAGACAGCGGCGGCGATTGCTGTTGCAGCCCAGGGGGCGACTACACTTGCCGCTGCTGCTGTTGGCGTCTACTCGGCGGCGACACTTTTGGCCGCTATTGCGCTCGGGATATCCGATGTCGCCGACGGCGATCCGTTTTACGCGACCGGCGCCGACGTGACGTTCACCGGTCTCTATCGCCGGGATGGCTCTGCCGCGACCGAGATCGCCCGGACCGCGAAGGTTACCGCCATCCAGGCCAGCGACGCGCTGGCGGGGCACTTCGCCGGCATTGACCATGGGCTTTATCCGACGTGGGGTGACGGCATTCTAAGTCCGACTGATCGCGGTTTCTGGTTTGACGCGACCGACCCGCGCGCCTTGTTTTCCGATCTCGCAGGCACCATTCCGGCTGTGGCGGGCGACCCGGTAAAATATATTCGCCCGCACAGGTCTGTCGCAAATCCAGATATTAATTCTGTAACTGACCGCACCCTGATGACCGGGTTTACCGCGACGGGGGTGACGGCTGGAACCGCCACCGGCAGCGACGGGGTATCGACGGTACGCCTTCTCACCGAGACGACGGCGAACGCTGCCCACTACTACCGACATTCTTCCATCACGCCCGTCGCGCTCAGGCGGTACGTGATCCGCTCGCGCGTCAAGCTCACCAATCGCATCCGGTGCTCGCTTGCTGCCGGCTCCATAGTGGCGGTGTTCGACGTGTCGACCGAGTCCGTGGTGTCCGTGTCGACGAACACGGAAGCTAGCGTAAGGCCGGCCTCCAATGGGTTTTACGATATCGCACTCGCGTGGGTTGCTCCGAATGCAGTAGGTTTTTCGCCGCAAGTCGCTCTCGCCGCTGCTGACGGCTCACTCTCCTATGCCGGGTCGGCCAGCGCAACGATGGCTGTGGAGTATTTCGACGTCCTGTCAGCGTCTTACGACGGCTTTGTGCAAGCAGACGGCACCAAGGCCCCGGCTCTCGCCGATACCACTGTCGGCACAATTCTCGACCCTGATGGCTCGAATGACGCCATGATAATGAGTGCATTCGATCTGACTGGCGCGTCGAAAGTGACGATGGTCGTAGCCGGCGTGCAGGATGCCGCCACCACGTCGCCAAAGATTGCAGTAGAGCACGGGTATGCTCCTACGGGCGGCTATGGAGTGATGACAGACCGTTCAACGCCGGCGGGGAATATCACCCCGTTTGTGCAAACCAGCGGCAGTGATTATACATTCTGCAGCAGTCAGGTGCGGGCTGCCGGTTCGCCATTTTGTTTGATCGTCGAGTTCGACCCCGAACAGGCCACGCCGGCCGACCGTGTTCGGGCGTGGCTGGATGGCGATGAAATCTCATGGCCCACCATCAGCGCTATCGGCACGATGACTGCTGCCAATGCTTTTGCTTCGAGGCCGCTCTACCTCTTTGCTCGTCTGGGCTCCTCGCTTTTCAGCGACTTGAAAATCGCGGGCATACTGATTGTAGATAGGGATTTGATAGCAGCCGAACGTGAGCGCCTGACCAGAACAGGAAAATACCGCTCGGGTCAGCCTGCCGTTGAAGGTGGCGTCTTCCCGTGCCGGGCTTTTTCCGACGCTGGCGAGGTCGTGCAGCAGTCTTGGGGCATGCAGCCCGGCGCCTATGCTCGTGTCGAGATAGAAACCGAGGCCACGGCGATGACCGTGAGCCACTACAACAACATCTCAGGCACGACATACACCGGTTTCAGCCAGATCGGCGTCACGGTCGACGGGGCATGGCAGCAGGACATCACGCCTGCCGGCTTGGGCGCCGGCTCCAGCATGATCACCCTCCCGGATGGGCCGAAGTTGGTTTCCTTCGTGGCTGGCTTGCAGACCAAGCGGCCGGGCGAAGACATTATCGGGTCCTGGGTGACAAAGGTGAAAGCCAATGCTCCTATGCAACAGGTGTTTCGGTCGTCTACTAAGGTGCTGATTTATGGTGACAGTATCGGCGTCGGGGCGAACGCCTCACCCGTCCAGCGATACGGGTGGCCGATGCGATTGCGCGCGGCGCTGCACCCCGTGCAGGTTGCCGTCGAGGGATATGGCTGGCGCTCTCTCTATGAGGACGCAGTAGACGACGCCGCCAAGAAGGCTTTCGTTCGCAAGATACTGGCGCACCGCCCTGATATCCTCTGGATGGCTATCGGGACGAATGACTATTTTCTGGCACAGTGGAATGCCGCGACTTTTGGCGCCGCGTATGCTGACATCCTCGATAGGCTTCATGCGGCCCTTCCCGGATTGCGAATTTACGCGCAGACGCCGCTTTCGCGGGCCGTCGAAGCAACGAACGCCGCAGGATCGACCACTGGCGCCTACAGGTCCGCTATCGCCACTGCTTGCACCGGAAAGTCGTGGGTGACGCTGATCGACGGGACAGCAATCATGACCACGGCGTCGCTGGCGGATGGCGTTCACCCTACGACGGCGGGGCACGGCATCTACGCGGACTATGTTAAGGGCGTGCTGGGCTGGTGATGTAGGGGCGGATGGCGTCGGCCCAAAGGCGGTAGCAAGCGCCGTTTAGGTGGACGCCGTCGATGCTGCACCGCGCTGGCAAGACACCATCGGGAGCGATCGACGCATTTAGATCGACGAACGTGCATGCGCCTGCCTCGCACTTCGCCCGCAGTCTGGCGTTCAGATCGGCGATCAGCGGGTTCCGCTCGCTGCGCCAGCCCCCGCCGACATAAAGCGTGGACTGAACGTAGATCTGCATGGACGGGCGCATTTTCTCGATGAGGGCACTATAGCGGGCGAAGGTCGCCTCAACATCGCTGCCCATCATGAAGTCGTTTGTCCCGAGCATCAGGAATGCCTTGGCCGCCCCCGTTGATGTCACGGTGTCCACCCGCGCCAGCGCACCGGCCGTCGTGTCGTACCCTATGCCCCGGTTGGCGATGCTGGCGCCGGGAAATATGGACTGCCAGTCGCCCATTTCGGTGAGAGAGTCCCCTACCATCACGATGCCGGCCTCTGCCGGGAATTCCCGAAACAGGCTCGTGCGATGCGCGTATCGCTCATTGGTCGGCGTGACGCTGGCGGCGCTCGACGGTGCAAGATAGCGATGCAACCCGGCGCGGTAGGCGATGGCACCACTCGCTGCGCCCGCCACGAACGCGCAGGCCAGCGCCACTGCCAACCGCGCGCGCATGTTGCTCACCTCACCGACCACGCATTGAAGCAGTCATCGCAAACCGTCTGTCCCGGCTTCCTGTTGGGGCAGGCCGGGTCGCCGCATCCAGCGGTGACGTTGAAATAGCGACGCAGGCGCGCCAGCACTTTCCTGATGATCACGGTCGTCGCTCCCCCTGAGGGGCGGTAGCCTAATCCCGTGCCGGGGGGCGCCGCAAGCGCCATTCATCGAACACTCCAGCCGCCCTCAGGTCGGCTTTTATATTGTTAGGCTGCCGCTACCATCCCAGTACCCCCATGGCGCCACTGGTTGCACCTGTATATGTTATCGCAATGCTCGGGGGGCTCATGGAAAAGACATATCATTTCCGACACATCGAAGTCTGCAACATGTGCGGCGGCGACGCGTCCAAGGCGAAGTCCCTTGGCATGAGGTTAGATCGTAGCCAAGGTGTAAACCCGAAAGCAAAACTAGGGGTAGCCGTTGGTGTTGCGAAGTGTTCCGATTGTGGGCTCATATTTTCCCAGCCCATGCCCATCCCTGCATCAATTCACGATCATTATGGCATACCTCCGGAGACCTATTGGCGAGACCATTACTTCGCGGTCGAACCAGACTATTTTGGCATTCAAATCGATACCGCCAAGCGGCTGCTCGACTTCACTCCCGGTATGAAGGCGCTCGATATCGGCGCCGGGCTAGGCAAGACCATGGTCGCGCTTGACCGCGCCGGCTTCGCGACTTGGGGGATAGAGCCGTCTGTGCCATTTCGGAACAAGGCTCTTGAAATGAACGGAATTTCGGCAGAGCGGTTGCAAAATGCGAAGGTCGAAGAGGCCATTTTTGAGGAACGTTTCTTCGACTTCATAACGTTTGGCGCTGTGCTTGAGCACTTGTATGACCCGGCGGAGTCTATCGAATCCGCTATGCGGTGGCTGCGACCCGGCGGGATTATCCAGATCGAGGTTCCGTCATCCGGGCACTTCATGGCCAAGCTGTTCAACTTGTATTTTATGATGCGTGGGACCAATTACGTTACCAACCTCAGTCCCATGCACGCACCGTTCCACCTTTATGAGTTCTCATTGGAGAGCTTTCGTCGACATGCGACCACGGCCGGATACAGTATCGCCCATAGTTATTTCGACGTGGCATCGATCCACCAAATTCCGAGGTTTTTGCACCCGCTCGCCCGCGCATGGATGAAGCGCAATGACAGCGGGATGCAACTAACCGTGTATCTGCGCAAGCCTGGTTAATCCATCGCCGCAAGCGCCCACCACTGACGCCATCCAAAGCCGCCCCTCCGGGCGGCTTTTTCGTATCCCGACCTCTGACGTGGTTTATCGGCGCCGCGTTTTCGGCAAGTGGCGCTTGAGGTGAGGCGAGCAAAGGGGCGAGGGCGCGACCTCTGGATGCCGGCCTCGTTATCGAGCTGGGGCTACTTTTGACCTCCAGCGTTCGCGCAACGGTCTATCCATATACTGCTCAAGCAAGTAGCTGGTCGCAATCAAGATCAACAAAAACACGACGCCAATAAATACTGGTGGTGCGTCAGGCGAAATTCGGTTTGCAAACCCGTTCACGAGCCAAATCATCGGCCAGTGGATGGCGTACATTGGGAATGACAGCGTACCAAGAAGACCCATGAAGTTAGGGGCGATTTCGTTCGAGCACTTGCTGAGCGCCCAGATGGACAGTGGAAAAAGAAACCCGATACAGACTAGGTCATATATCGCCCGCCAATCGGCGCCGACAGGCGCAAGAAGCAGCGCCGCGACGAACAGAAGGTATACCCATGGGCTGTGATTGTACCCTTCCCCCCTTAGGCGGTGCACTGCGATGCCCGCGCTAAATGAGAAAATTGTTCGCAGTATTCCCGCTGGCATCTGGTGAAAATCTACACCGATATTTGCACTCCCATCAATGAACGAAAAGAACGAAAAGCCTAAGAACGATAATGCAAGTATTAGATATAGACCTCTCCCGCCGAGTCGCATCCACCAAGCATAAAGCACGTTCGCCGCAAGCTCGTATATTAATGACCATGCCGGCACATTGAGGGGCGCAATTGGTCCTCCCAAGATGAACGGAAAAAATACCAGAGCCGACGCGAGCGCTATGGAGAACTCTCCTGTCGGAATCGCTGATGGTGAACCTGTCGCCAACAGGGCCGCAGCCAACAGGGCGCCCAAAACAAGCCCAACAAAGTACACCGGGTAAAACCGCCGGGCACGAAGTTTGAAAAATGAAAAGGTCGTCAGGCGAGACGAAAATCCGTCTCATAGCGATGAGCGAGCACAAACCCGCTAAGAGCAAAGAAGACGTCCACGGCAAGATAGCCGCCGGGTGCTATGCGCCCGAAAAACGGCCATGCGTGGAATAGAACAACAATGAAAGCAGCGACGCCGCGAAGGCCATCCAGCGCATAGAAACGCCTGTACCGAGAAATTGCACCTGCGCCGCCATCAACTGCCCGCCGATCACCCGTCTCCAAAGCGTGCCTCACTCGCAATCATAGTCCCATCCAAAGCCGCCCCTCCGGGCGGCCTACCCCTTCGGGGCGCCGAACATCTCGGCTGAGGCTTAGCGACCGCTGGCGAGTTTGCCGGACGCGCCCGAAAGCGCGCCCGGCCACCTAACCAAGGCTCTGGCGGAGAAATGGTCGGGCGGGGCTGCCTATAGCCGAGAGAGCCGACCTTTGGGAAGCCTCTTGGCATTTCTCAAGCCACCCACCTAGCGTTTTGGGGCGCAGGCTTGCGGACCTGCGCCCCAGTCGTCCGACCAAATTTGGGAAACGACCTTTGGTCGAGCCCCGGATTGTCTTGGCACAATCGACCGATGTCAAAGGGGTCGTCGCGCGCCTCTTAAAGTTGGCCCAGACCGTTAGCCCATCACATTTCCCAGCCGCCCCTCCGGGCGGCTTTTTCGTATCCCGACATCGGAGTGATCCTATGACCGCCTTTGGCGACTTCACGGGCCGCGCGGAGCGGCTCGACGACATCGATCTGCCTCGCATCGCCTCGCGCATCGGCGTCGGCGAGGATGAACTCCATGCGCTGATCGAGGTGGAGACCAAGGGCGGCGGCTTCGACAGCCGGGGCCGCCCGCGCATCCTGTTCGAGCCGCATGTCTTCTATCGTTGCCTGTCGGGCGCCAAGCGCGACAAGGCCGTGGCGCAGGGGCTCGCCTATGCGAAGTGGGGGCAGAAGCCCTATGGCAAGGAAAGCGAGCAGTATCCCCGCCTGGTGCGCGCCATGGCGATCGACGAGACGGCAGCGCTGAAGGCGTGCAGCTGGGGCCTGCCGCAGATCCTTGGCGAGAACCACGCCATGATTGGATTCAGCTCCGTGCAGGACATGGTGCGCGCCTTCCTCGATGACGAGGAAGCGCACCTCGAGGCCATGGTCGCCTTCATCCGCGCGGCGAAGATCGACGATGATTTGCGGCGGATCGCGGCGCTCAATCGCCCCTCGACGGCTGAGGATTGGCGGGAGGTGGCGCGGCCCTATAACGGCCCGAAATACGCCAAGCATGGCTATCACACGCGGCTCGCCAAGGCGCATGTGAAGTGGCGCGGCATCCGTGACACGGCTTGGTCGGCGCCGCTGCCGCCGGCGCGGCCGGCCGATATTGACCTGGTGGCTGCCCCGGCGCAGATCGCCGCGCCGGCCATGACGGAATACGAGGTGCGCGCGCTGCAGCAGCAGCTGAAGGATGCGCTTTACGACCCGGGATTCGTCGACGGAAAGATGGGCACCCGCACGAGGGCGGAACTGTTCGCCGTCCAGACCGACAATGGCCTGCCGGCGACGGGCGAGATGAACCCGGAGACCCGGGCGTTCATCCTCACCCATGGCGTGCCGACGCGGCACCTGGCACCGGAGCGCGAGACGGCGACTGCGGCGAGCCTCGCCGGGGCCGGACGGCTTCCGCCGGCGGCGCAGGCGGCGCTGAAGGGTGGCTTCTGGGCCAAGGTGCAGGCGGCGTTCGCGACCGTCGCCATGATGATCTATGGCGCGTGGGAACAATCCGGCGATACCCTGTCGGCGCTCTCTCCCTTCAAAGAGGATCTGTTCGCCGCCGGGCCTTGGCTGTTCTTTGGCGCGGTGATCGCCATCTCGCTCGTGCTCTGGCTGCGCTCGCGCAACGCCGTCGACCAGACGGTGCGGGCGGTGCGCCTCGGCCGCGACACGGGGGCATGAGCCATGGGCTGGCTTTGGAAGTTAGCCACCTGGGCGCTGTCCTTCGCCTCCAGCGGGGCAGTCGGCCGGGTGCTCGACACCTTCGACAAGAGGACCGATGCGCAGACCGAAAAGGAGCGGATGCACACCGAGGTGACGAAAGAGGCGATCCGCGCCGAGGTGGAAGCGCAGAAGGCGGGGCGCGAAATCCTCATTGCCGAGCAGGGCCGCTGGTACACGGCGATCATTCGGCCGCTCTTCGCACTGCCGTTCGTCATCTACATCTGGAAGCTGGTCGTCTGGGACAAGGTGCTGTCGCTCGGCGCAACCGATCCGCTCTCGACGCAGCTCTCCGACATCATGCTGACCGTGATCGGCGCCTTCTTCATCGGCCGCACAACCGAAAAGGTGGTGGACCGCATCATGTCAGGAAGGGGCCGCTGATGCCGCCGCCAGTGCACTTCGAGGATCTCGATGACGAGGTCAAAGAGTTCCTTTTGAGCCTCGACAAGGAGAAGGTCTCCAAGCTCAACGAGGCCGTGCGCTTCTACGATGCGTCGAAGACCGTGTCGAAGTTCCTGCGGATATGCCTCTACACGACCGTCGCAATCTTCATCACCACTGCGGCCTTGGGGGAGGCCATTCAGAAGATTTGGGGCTGGGTAACTTCGACAGGAGGCCCGAAATGATCTGGCGTGTCACGACACTCATGTCGCTCGCCCTGCTCGCCGGCTGGGCCGGTTGGCAGGTTTCCGATAGGTCGCCGCCGGTCGTGGTCTATTCCGCCAAACCCGAGGGGCCTGCCACTGCCGGCGGCCCGCTGCGCATCTCCTACACACTCAACCGCCTTCGCCAGTGCGACACCATCGTCGATCGCATGGTCGTCGACAGCCGGCAGACCCGCTTCATCCTCGATCCGCTGATCTTTGCGACCGGGGCGGGGCCGATCGGCCAGGAGCAATATGTCTCGGTCGTCAACGTGCCTGCGGAGGCGGCGCCGGGCCCGGCCATCTACCGAACGACATCCCGGTTCACGTGCAGCCCCATCAACGCGCTCTGGCCGATCTATGCACCGTCGCGGGAGATCGGCTTTGTCATCGCCCCGTGATGGGCGGAACACTGGCAGATTCTCCGTGTTTTCATAGGCGCCGCTGACTGCGGCGGCTGTCGTCACCACCTGCCCCGCCCTCCTTCGGGAGGGCGGGGCTTTTGTCGTTTCTGGGCCTGAAACGGACGGTGAATATGTGCGTTGGATGGGCTCCAGGTACAGCATCGAAGGGCGCCGCTCATGATCCCGATATCGTCGGTCCATGTGTGGGAGGGGGCATCGGTTAGGCGAACGCTGACCGATGTCGAGGGAGCCGCCAACTTTCTGCTGATCAAATGGCCGAGCGGCATGATGGACACGCCGGCGCACCGGGCGGCGCAGGTGGCGGCGCTGGATGTGCTCGGCGGACATCGCTCGCCGGAGGAGTTTAGGCGCGCCTTGACGGTCGCGGCCGGCGAAGCCGGTATCCTTGTGGAGGATGCCGCACCGATGGCTGCGAAGTCGGTGCGTCGTCGTCGATAGCGCGGCCTGCCCCACTTGTTCTCTCTTCGTTCTCATGGAATCTATGCCGCCATCGACTGATGGAGGATGCCATGGAGATCGCCGCCAAGACCGTGCCCGCCGACGTGTATGACGTAAGCGAAGCCCAGGTAGATCAAGCAGTCGCGGCTTGCGAGGGTGATCTGCGTGCGACAGTCCGCGCTCTCATCGTCGGCCAAGTCTATCTGCAGGCCACAATCCAGAAGCAGGTCTCGGCCGGCTATGTCCGCCGGCTGCCGTTTGCCCGGCTCGACGCGGTGCAGGGAAAGTGAGGTTCAGCGTGCTGGTATGGCGTCGCTGAACGGCACCCTCGGCGACTGCATTGCGCATCGGCAGGGTATCCGGGCGACCTGCCTGGCGTGCTGGCATCATCGCGAACTCGACATACCGGCGCTCGCCGCAAGGCTCGGGCCGGATCACGGCGCGTTGCACAACGACCTCGTGCCCAAGCTTCGCTGCGCCGAGTGTGGCAGCAAGCGAATCGCGCTCACGATGCTGGCGGCGTGGGTCCCGACATGGGGAGGAACTATCTGATATCCCGCCAGCTAGCGCGTTGCTCGCGCCTCCCCAGAACGGCCGGGGAACGACCGTCAGAACGCTTTGTCAGAACGCTGTCAGAACGGGTTGCAAATCAACTATACAAATCAATGGATTGCATGGTCGGGGCAGCAGGATTCGAACCTGCGACCTGAAGTACCCAAAACTTCCGCGCTACCGGGCTGCGCTATGCCCCGACACCTTGAATGCCCGCCGCAGCGGGCACCGTCTTCTCGCCCGCTGGGGCCGGGCCGCTGTCAGATGGCACAGAAGGGTCCCGGTCGGCAAGATGGGGCTCGCGGAAGGCCCGCGCCGCGTCGGGCGCCGGCCATCCGCCGAACCGTGCCTATCGGGCGGAGGCGACCTTGCGCTTGGCGGCCGGGGCCGGCTTGGCCGCTGCCGCCGCGCGCTCGGATGCCTCTTTCGCCAACCGCGCCGCCCGCAGCTGGGCTGTCTTGGCCTCCCGCCGGGCAACTTCCTGATGGATCGTCTCCATGGCGGCGCGCGAGATCGCCTCGGCCTTCGTTTCCAGCCGGGTAAGCGCCGGCTTGGAGAGGGGAACGGCGGAGGCGGGCAAGGTATGGCTCATGGGTCGATTCCTTTCGATGTCGTCAGGCACGGTCTCAAGGCGCGTGAGGTCGCAGCGCTGAATTATTCGGTCGAAGGCGCCTGCGGGGCCGCCGGGCGGGCGAAGGCCGGGCGGGTGGAGGGCTTCTTCTTCGGGGCGGCAATGAGCCCCTCGCGAACCGCCTGCTTGCGCGCCACCTTGCGAGCGCGCCTAACGGCTTCGCCAGCTTCGCGGTTACGACGCTCGGAGGGCTTCTCATAGGCGCGGCGCGCCCGCATCTCGCGGAAGATGCCTTCGCGCTGCATCTTCCTCTTCAGAACCTTCAACGCCTGGTCGACATTGTTATCGCGTACGAGAACCTGCAAATCCTGTCCAATCCTGTGGTCAAATCGAATGGTAAAAACCGCCATCGCGAACGACGACGTTTCTCCTATATAGGACGAGCGACAGAAAAAGTCAGGGGTGTTTACGCGTCGGCACGCGCGCGGGAGGCGCCACAGAGCCGCCGAACGGGCCGATTGGGGACATTGGATCCTTCCGCAGCGGGGCCGAATTGCCTCCCCGCACCCGCGAATGCTGACCGAGGGCCCCACGGCGCGGCGATGCCTCGGACAATGTCGGTGAGAGAAGGCACGACTATCGAGGGGGGGCGGATGGGGAAGCGGGCGTGGGCCATTGCCAGAACGTAGTGACCGCCTTAATCAGGGCGAGCGAGGCGCTTGGCCGCTTCGACGCTGGCGCGCGGCGCGGCGGAGGTGGCGAGGCAAGGGAGCGAGGGGAAATGGTCGCACGCATCTACAAGCCGACCCGGACCGCCATGCAGTCCGGCAACGCACGCACCAAGCTCTGGGTGCTCGACTACGAGCCCGAGCAGCCTCGCCTGGTCGAGCCGCTGATGGGTTATACCAGCTCCGGCGACATGAACAGCCAACTGCGTCTGCGCTTCGACACGAAGGAAGAGGCCGTTGCCTATGCCGAGCGGCACGGCATCGCCTATCAATTGCAGGAGCCGCAGGAAGCTTCCCGGCGCCGCATGGCCTATTCCGACAATTTCAGCTTCCGTCGCATCGGCCAGTGGACCCATTGACCGCCCTGCCGGCGGGAAGAAGCGGACCGCGTAGCTCAGCTGGATAGAGCAGCCGCCTTCTAAGCGGCAGGTCGCTGGTTCGAGCCCAGCCGCGGTCGCCATCCCTTGCCGGACGCAGGCGCCATAACCGCATCGGTCGCGGAAAGGGCAGGGGAGGCTAGAGCCCGCTCCGATCAGGTGGCATAACCTGAACGAGGAGAAAGCCCCCATTAATCAATAAGCTGGAGCATTTTCTCGTCGCGAAAGTCTGTCAACTTTCGCGGAAAATGCTCTAAGCCAGCCGTCGCCTGTTTCGCGAGTCCCCATGCACCCCATCCTTCGCCTCTATCTCGCCGGGCCGGAAGTGTTCCGGCCGGACGCCGCCCAGGAGGGTGCGCGGCTGCAGGCGCTCTGTGCCGCGGCGGGCGCCGAAGGCCTGTTTCCGCTTCACGCCGAAGAGGCGGACATCCGCCGGGCCTGCCTGGAGATGATCGACGCGGCCGATGCGGTAGTCGCCAACATCACACCGTTTCGCGGCACCCACATGGACCCCGGCACCGCCTTCGAGATCGGCTATGCCGAAGCGCGCGGCAAGCCGGTGTTTCTGTGGTCGGCCGATCGTCGCCCTCTCACCGAGCGCCACCCTCCAGTGGCCGAAGGCCGGGACGGCGAGGGGCATCTGGTGGAGGACTGGGGCAAGCCGGAAAACCTGATGATCGTGCCCGATGGGCGTGGTGTCGGCGCCACTCCGGAAGACGCCATCACTGAGGCGATGGCCGCCCTCGATTTCGCGGTGCGCAACCGCGATCTGCAGCGGCGCACCCGTCGATCCGTGGCAATCGCCATTGCGGTGAGCTTGGTTGCCGCGCTGCTGGCCGGCACCCTCGCCGACTGGCTGGTTGGATGGTAACGGAAGCCGGAGGCCGGGCATTCGTCGGCCGATGTCTTGAACCACGCGCCTGCGCAAAGATGTGAACGGAACCATTTCCTGCATTGCGCCGTTATCTGATCGAACGGGCCGGAATTCACGTTCTGACCCAGAAGCAAAAGCTTTCAGAAGACGGAGATGACAACATGCGTAAGTTCGTTCTTGCCTCTGCTACTCTGGGCATCCTTACCGCCGGCGGCCTTGGCGCCGCTTTCGCCGACCAGACCGGCTATCGCGGCCAGGTTTATGAGGGGCGCAACGCCTATATGGGCGAGCGTTATTATGGCGAGCCGGTCTATGCGCCGCAGTACCGCACCGCGCCGCTTGGCCCGTCTTACGGCTATGAGCCGTCCTATGCCGACCCGTGGTACATGCGCGGCGATCAGGCGATCATCAACCAGGAGCGTGCGAACAAGCGCAGCGAGCGCTGATTTCGCAACGGAATTCCTGATGGAACGGGCGGGCCTTGGGCTCGCCCGTTTTCGTTTGTATAGGCTCCGGCTTGACGGGCGGCACCGCGCGTTTCTTGAATGGCAGCGACGCGCCGCCTTCGTTCGGAGATCAGCATGACCAAGCACGCCGGTACACTTCCCGATCTGCTCTCGCATGAGGAAAGGCTGGACCGGCTTGGCGCCGTTGCCGTCCATGTCGGGCTGGGCCTGCGGCCGGGGCAGGAACTGGTGATGACCGCCTCGCTCGACGCCCTGCCGCTGGTGCGCCGAATCACCGAGCATGCCTACAAGGCCGGCGCAAGCCTCGTGACGACCTTGTTCAGCGACGAGGAAGCGTCGCTGATGCGATTCCGCAACGCACCCGACGACAGTTTCGACACGGCGAGCGGCTGGCTCTATGAGGGCATCGCCAAGGCGTTCGAATCCGGCGCGGCCCGGCTCGCCATAGCCGGCGAAAACCCGTCGCTTCTGGCCAATGAGGACCCGGACAAGGTGTCCCGCGCCAACCGGGCGCGCTCCAGGGCCTATATGCCGGCGCTGTCGCATATCGCCAATTTCGACATCAACTGGACCATCGTCTCCTATGCATCGCCGGCCTGGGCGAAGGCGATGTTTCCTGATGACCCCGAGGACATCGCGGTCGCCAAGCTTTGGCACGCCATCTTCGCGGCATCGCGGGTCGACGCGGCCGATCCAGTCGCGGCGTGGGCGGCGCATAATGCCGAATTGCAGGCGCGCACCGGGCGGCTCAACGCGCAGCGCTACGCCGCCCTGCGCTTCCGGGGGCCGGGCACCGACCTCACCGTCGGGCTGGCCGACGAACACGAATGGGCAGGCGGCGCATCGGAGGCCAAGAACGGCATCGTGTGCAACGCCAACATCCCCACCGAGGAAGTTTTCACCACTCCGCACCGAGCCCGGGTCGACGGCTATGTCGCCAGTACCAAGCCGCTGTCCTATCAGGGCACGCTGATCCAGGATATCGCGGTGCGCTTCGAGGGCGGACGCATCGTCGAGGCGCAGGCGCGCACCGGGGCGGACGTGCTGAACAAGGTGCTGGACACTGACGAGGGCGCTCGCCGGCTTGGCGAGGTGGCGCTGGTGCCGCATTCCTCGCCGATCTCGAAGAGCGGCCTTCTGTTCTACAACACGCTCTATGACGAGAACGCCGCCAGCCACATCGCGCTCGGCCAGTCCTATTCCAAGTGCTTCGTCAACGGCGCCTCGCTCACCCCGGACGAACTGGCAGCGCGCGGCGCCAATGCGAGTCTCATACATATCGACTGGATGATCGGTTCCGGCGAGGTCGATGTCGACGGCATCGGCGCATCCGGCGCCGCCGAGCCGGTGATGCGCAAGGGCGAATGGGTTTGAGCGGACGGATTTCCGCGCATGGGCGTGAGCATGGTGCTTTGGAGCGGGGCGGCTTCCTGATGTCGGCGATCTATGGTCAAGTCCGCTGGCTTTGCGATCGGCCGAATCCGGTCGCCGGACGGGGGACGTTGTGATGTGTCGTTGGCGCGCCTGGTGGAAAGGGCTACCCGCCCTTGCCGTGCTGGTGGCGCTGGCCGTCATCTTCGGGCGGGCGCCGGTGGAGCGGGACATGACCGAGCGGGCGGCGACGCTGCTCTCGGTCATCGGCGAATCCTGGGCCCATGCCCGCTTCGAGGGCCGCAACGCCCTGCTGGAAGGCGAGGCCCTGTCCGAGGAAGCGCGAATCAAGGTGCGCTACGAACTGGCGCGGCTGTCGGGCGTGCGGGTGGTCGAAGACCTGACGACCTTGTTGCCGGAGCGCCGACCCTTCACCTTCGCCGCCATCCGCGACGGCAGCAAGCTGCACCTGGAAGGCTATGTGCCTTCTTCCTATGCGCGTCGGCGCATCGCCGAGGCTGCGGCCGCCATGGCGCCGGGCATCGTGGTGACGGGAGAGGCGGAGCTGGTACGGGCGCGCGGCGTGCCGGCCGGCGATTTCATCGGCGTCGTCATCTTTGGCATCCAGCAACTCGCCAAGATGCCGGCGGGCCGCATCACCATTTCCGACGATGCCTTTTCGATCGAGGGCCGGGCGCCTGATTTCGCCAGCTATGACGCGCTGGAAGTCACCGTCCGCAGCGAATTGCCCGGCGATTTCGACCTGGCGCGCTTTGCCGTGCTGCCGCCCATCGTGTCGCCCTTCATCTGGTCGGCGGCGCGCGAGAAGGACGGCGACGTGACGCTTTCGGGCTACATCCCGCTCGGCGACGCCCGGCGCGCTTTGCTCGACATGGTACGCGGCGCGGTGCCGGGGGCGGCGATCTCCGACCGGCTCCGGCTGGCCGATGGCGCCCCGCCGACCGAGGGCTGGCTCAAGGCGGTCGCCTTCGCCCTCGGCCAGCTCGGCCGGCTGCCGAACGGCACGGTGACGCTCTCCGGCACCACCATCGCCATCGACGGCACGGCGCCCGATTTCGCCGCTTATGACGCACTGGCGGGAGCGCGGCGAAACGTGCCGGAGGGCTATACACTGACGCGGTTCGCCGTCGAGCCGCCGCGCGTCGATCCCTTTGTGTGGGGCGTGCAGCGCACGGCGAACGGGCTGCGGCTGACCGGCTATGCCCCCTCAGAGGAAGCCAAACGGTTGGTTCTCGACGCGGTGCGCGGTGATTTTCCCGGCGTGCCGGCAAGCGACGAAATGCGGATCGCAATGGGTGGCCCGGCCGGCGAGGCGTGGGTCGCGGCCACCAGCTTCGGCGTCGACCAGCTCTCGCGACTGCGGCAGGGCGCGGTGCGCGGCACAGGCACGACGCTCTCCATCTCCGGCGAGGCGCTCGATGCGGCCGCCTTCACGGCCGTTCGCGCCGCGCTGGAACAGTCGCCGCCGCGCGGCTTCACCCTGCGCAGCGATGTACGCCCGCCGGTTGTCTCGCCCTATGTCTTCAGCCTGCGCAAGGATGGCGACGGCCTGACGCTGTCAGGCTTCTTCCCCTCGCCCTCCGAGCATGAACGCCTGGTCGAGGCCGCCAAGACCCAGTTCTTCGGCGCCCGCCTGAACGACGTGTCGGCGATCGCACAAGGTGCGCCGCAGGGCTTCACCGCCGCCGTCATGACGGCGATGCGCCAGCTCTCGCGGCTGGAAAGCGGCGAGGTGCGTTTCGACGACGCCCAGTTGAAGGTCACGGGCACGGCGCTCTATCCCGAGGCTGTCGCCTCGGTGCGTGCCAATCTGGCCGCCGGCCTGCCCTCCGGCTTCACGCTCGACGTGGCTCTCGATGTCGCGCCGCCGCCGGCACAGGTGGATGCCACGGCGTGCCAAAGCGTCATCAATCATCTGCTGGAGAGGGGCAGCATCGCTTTCGCCGCGACGGACGCGACCATCGAGACCTCCAGCTTCGGCCTGCTCGACCGAATCGCCGCCGCCGCCGCGAGTTGCCCGGACTCACTGATCGAGATTTCCATCCGTCAGCCGGACACGGAAGCTTCCGTGGCAGCCGCGCGTGCCCAGTCGCTGGTGCAGTATCTCGCCGCCGCCGGCATCGCGCCGGACCGGCTGATCACCGGCGAGCAGCCTTCGCTCGCGGCACAGACCCCGGCCGCTACGGGCGCCCCCACCGCCGCCGGCGTGCAGTTGATCGTGAGGTGAGGCATGTTGTTCCTGGCCCTTGAACTCTGGCCCTATCTGGTCGCCGCCCTCGCCATCGGACTTGCCACCGGCTGGTGGAGCGGCTGCGCACCCGCACGGCTGAGAACACCAGCCGCCGACACGAAGAAGGGCGCGTCATGACCTCTTTCGCCATCGACGTGACGCTGCTTCTGGTGGGGACCTATGTCGTGGGCTGCATAGGCGGCTGCTGGCTCCGCCGCATGATGAGCGGCCGCCGGCAGGGCTGACGCCGGCGAGGGGGCGGCTGAGACGCCGCCTCGCTGCGTTCACATCCGCGAGCCGCGCAGATCCGCCTCGATTTGCAGCGAATCGCGCGAGCCGAAGCGCGATTTGTAGACCTGCGCATTCTCCATCACCCGCTGCACATAGTTGCGCGTCTCGGAGAACGGGATGCGCTCCACCCAGTCGATGGGATCGACCGAGGGGTCGCGCGGGTCGCCATAGGCGGCGATCCACTTGGCCACATTGCCGCGCCCGGCATTGTAGGCCGCGAAGGTCAGCACATAATTGTTCTGGTAGTTGTCGAGCAGACTGCGCAACTCGGCGGCGCCGAACTGCACGTTCACGGTCGGATGGCCGAGGCGCTGTGGATCGAGAGTCGTTCCCGTCCGCCGGGCGATGGTGCGGCCGGTGGCCGGCATCACCTGCATGAGGCCCGTCGCCCCGGCGCTCGACCGCGCGCTTGGGTTGAACATGCTTTCCTGCCGGGCAATCGCATAGACCAGCGAGCGGTCGACATCCTCGGTGATCGGCCGGTAGGCGGGAATGCCGATGGTGGGATAGGCCTCGGCCTCCAGCGGAATGCCTCGATTGAGCGCCACCTTGCCAATCATCGTCATAGCGCGCGCATCGCCCTGCTGCTTGGCGAGCTCGGCGAGCAGGCCGAGCTGCGCCGCGTCGGGCAACCGCTCGGCGAGGTCGTAACCAAGCGCGATGGAGAGGTTCGATTTGTCGAGCTTCTCCAAAAGCTTGAAGATCATTACCCCTTCGTCGCGGTTGAACGCGTTGCGCTGGGCGGCGTTGGCAGCCGGCGCGGCCTGGATTTTCACCCGCGAATTGCCGAGCCGCGCGGCGGAGAGCTGGCCGTAATAGGCGGTGCCGTACTGGGCTGCCGTGGCATACTGCGAGCGGGCATTGGCGGTGGAGCCAAGCGCCTCATAGGCGCGGCCCTGCCAGTAATAACCGCGCGACACGGTGGCGGGATGGCTCTGCCGCTCCGGCACCTTGGCGAAATGCGCCAGCGCCGCCTTGGGTTCGTTGAGGTAGCGCAGCGCCAGCCAGCCGGACATGAAATGATGGTCGGCCCGCATGTGCTCGTCTTCCGGCTCGGCCGCCTCGCGCGCCACCTTGTAGGCGGTGCGGGCATCGCCCTTGTCGAGCAGGCCGCGCGCCACCAGCCGGCGCTCCACCCACCATTCGTCCGGGTCGACAAGCAGGGCGCCATCCCTGGGCGCGCTGGAAAGCGTGCGCGCGGCGGCGGCATGGTCGCCCTGCCGGCGCTGCATCTTGGCCAGGGTGTAGATGTAGGCGGGGTCGGAGCGCAGCGAGGCCGGCACCGCTGCCAGCAGCTTGGCGGTATCGCCTTTGCCGGTGGACAAAGCGATGCGGGCCCGCGCCAACGCGACCACGTCATTGCCGGCGCGTTGGGCAGCGCGCAGCCCACGTTCGCTGTCTTCGGCATAAAGCAGCTTGTCGGCGCGGTATTTGTGGTCGGTGCGGGTCAGCAGGCCGCCGAATTCGACCATCACGGTCGATTCGGTGTCGGAGCCCAGCGCATCCTCCTGCCAGGCATTGCGCAGCCAGGCGGCGCCCGCCTTCTGGTCGCCGGCGGCGAACAGCGCGCGGGCCAGGGCGATCTTGCCTTCGCCGGAATAGGGCGCCTGCTCGGCGAAGAAGCCGAGGATGGTCTGCGGGTCCTTGTTTTCGACATAGAGCAGATATTCGAGCCGACGGCGCAGCACGATCGGCGTCGGCAAGGTCGGGTGGGCCTGAAGAATCGTGACGGCCCGGTCATAGCCGACGTCGCGCGCAGTGACGCGCAGCGCCAGCCAGCGCACCAGCGCCTGCGCACCGGGATCGCGCATCCGGTCGGCGATGGCGAGCGCCTGGGCGCTCTGGCCCTTGTCGATGAGGTCGGTGGCGGTCTTGAGGTCGCCGCTCGCCCCGGCCAATGCCGGCGACGCCGCAAGCGCCATGCCCCCGGCGGCCGAGGCGGCCGTCACCTTGGAGGTGGCGCTGAGCGTCGGCTTGGCGGCGGGGGTCGGCGCGGTCTTCTTCGACGCCGTGGTCGCCGGCTTTGCCTTGGCGGGCTTGGCGGAGGTTTTGGCGGCCGGCTTGGGCGCGGGCGTCGGCGTCTGTGCTTGTGCCGTCGCAATGGAAAGCGCGGGAATGATTCCGGCAGAACCGAGCAGCAGCGCGGCCGCGAGCGGCAACACCGCGCCGGCGCGGCGACGGGAGTCGTTTTCGGAACGCCGCCGCAGCGGATGTTCGTTGACGCACTCGCTCATGGCGGCTCGCTCTCCTGACAAACGCATAGTGCCCGTCACCACCCACCTGGCGGCCGACACGGGCAGCTTCAGTTGTCGCGCGATCTTATTGACGAAGTGCTAACCACAACCCGTGCGCCGCCCCTGCGTTCAACCGGCGCACCTGGAATGTAGCCGCGCAACCCGGCGAAACGGGGGCAGCATGCCGCAGCCGCGGGCGCTTTGCCAGCCTTTGCCGCGGAAGCGCCAAGTTGGGAACACCAACGGTGTACACCAACAAGGCACTTCCTTCGGCGGCGCCGACGCGATATCTGATGCCCCCTTCGCCGCGACACGCTTGGCCGTGTTGCGCGACAAGGACGAGAAAGCTTCAGGAGCGCGCCATGTCCCACCCGCTGCCCTTCCGTGGATCCTTTACGGCGCTTGTCACGCCGTTCCGCGATGGCGCGCTGGACGAGAAAGCGTTCCGGGATCTTGTCGACTGGCAGGTTGCGGAAGGCATCCACGGCCTCGTGCCCGTTGGCACGACCGGCGAGAGCCCGACCGTTTCCCATGACGAGCACAAGCGCGTGGTGGAATGGACCGTCGCCCAGGTGGCGGGTCGGGTACCGGTGATTGCCGGCGCCGGTTCCAACAACACCATCGAGGCTATCGACCTTGCCCGCCACGCCGAAAAGGCAGGGGCGGACGCCGTGCTCGTGGTCACGCCCTATTACAACAAGCCCGGCGCCGAGGGCCTGTACCAGCATTACAAGGCCATCAACGACGCCATCGGCATCCCGATCTACATCTACAACATCCCCGGCCGGTCGGTGATCGACATGTCGGTGGAGACGATGGCGCGGCTGTATGAGCTGCCCAACATCGCCGGCGTGAAGGACGCGACCGCCAATCTCGTGCGGGTCAGCCAGCAGCGCCAGGCGATGGGCGCGGGCTTCAACCAGCTTTCCGGCGAAGACGCCACCGCGCTGGCCTTCATGGCCCATGGCGGCGACGGCTGCATCTCGGTCGCCTCGAACGTGGCGCCCAAGCTTTGCGCGCAGCTCATCGACGCCTGCATCGCCGGCGACTACGTGAAGGCGCTGGAGCTTCAGGACCGGCTGTTCCCGCTGTTCCAGGCGCTGTTCGTTGAAACCAACCCGAGCCCCACCAAATATGCACTGAGCCTGCTCGGCAAGATCGCCGACGAGGCGCGCCTTCCCATGGTGCCTGTCACCGAAAAGACCAAGGAAACCGTCCGCGAGGCCATGCGCCACGCCGGGATCCTCAACTGACGCAGGCCGGGGCATTTGCTCCGGTTCGGAGCAAAGCGATGGCCGAGAAGAAGACACAGGACCGCAAGGTCGTTGCCGACAACCGGCGGGCGCGCTTCGATTTCGAAATCGGGGAAGTGTTCGAGGCCGGCATCGCGCTCTCCGGCACCGAGGTGAAAAGCCTGCGCAGTGGCCGCGCGACGGTGGCGGAGAGCTATGTCTCCGCCAAAACGGGCGAGGCGATCATCTACAACACCTTCATCCCGGAATATCTCCAGGCCAACCGCTTCAACCACGAGCCCCGCCGCCCCCGCAAGCTGCTGCTGCACAAGCGCCAGATCGCCAAGATCTGGCAGGCGGTGGAGCGCGAGGGCATGACGGTGGTGCCGCTGCGCATCTATTTCAACGAGCAGGGCCGAGCCAAGGTGGAAATCGCCATCGCCCGCGGCCGCAAGGCGCATGACAAGCGCGAGGCGCTCAAGGCCAAGGACTGGGCGCGCGACAAGCAGCGCCTCATGCGCGACCGGGGATAGAGATCGTCGGCCCCACCTTATTCGTCGTCCCGGATGGCCGCAGGCCGATCCAGGATCGCTCGTCAGCTTTCCTCCATCATAGCCGGGCTTGGCCCGGCCATCCACGTCTGACCCCGCCTGAAGTGCAAAGGCGTGTGCCCCCGGGTCAAGCCCGGAGATGACGATCCGACAAGCCGCCCGAAGAGAGAAACAAAAGAAAAGCCCGGCACTTGGCCGGGCTTTATGATTCGATGTGTCAGGGACACTCAGTCCTTGGCGCGCTCGACATAGGAGCCGTCGGCGGTCATCACCACGATGCGGGTGCCGACCGCAATGTGCGGCGGCACGGCCGAGCGCACGCCGTTGGAAAGGATGGCGGGCTTGTAGGAGGAGGAGGCGGTCTGCCCCTTCATCGCCGGCTCGGTCTCCACCACTTCGAGTACCATGCGCTGGGGCAGCTCGATGGCGATGGCGATGCCGTCATGCACCGAGAGATGCACCTGCATGCCGTCGCTGAGATAGGCCGCCTGCTCGCCGATCACGTCGGGCGACACGGCGAGCTGGTCGTAATTCTCAGGGTTCATGAAGTGGAAGCCTTCACCGTCCGAATAGAGGAAGGTGTGGGGACGGTCCTCGACGAGGGCGCGCTCCACCTGCTCGGTGGTGCGGTAGCGCTCGGAAACCTTGGTGCCGTCGGAAATGCGGCGCATGTCGAGCTGGGTCACCGGGGTGCCCTTGCCGGGATGGATGTTCTCGGCGGTCAGCACCACGTAGAGCTTGCCGTCCATGTCGACCACGTTGCCCTTGCGCAGCGTGCTGGCGATGACCTTGACCATTGCGGTCCTCTGGCTGTTGGGTGCGCCGCATCGCGCGGGGCACCGCTGGGATTCCGTTGCGGCCTCCTATACAAGCGCGGCCGCTTTCCGCCAACCCCGCCCGCATCCCGCACTGCGAACGCCGGAGCACCGCCATGTCCGTTTCCACCTCGCCCTGGTGGTCGCCCGAGAGCCATGCCGACCGCCGACCCTTCCTTCTGGCGCGGCGGAATATCCAGGCGGCGCTGCGCGCCACGTTCGCCGAGCAGGATTTCATTGAGGTGGAGACGCCGATCCTGCAGGTCTCGCCGGGCAACGAGACGCACCTCAAGGCTTTCGCCACCGAGCTTGAGCGGCCGGACGGGTCCCGCACGCCGCGCTATCTCCACACCTCGCCGGAATTCACCGCCAAGAAGCTGCTGGCGGCCGGCGAAAAGCGGATCGTCACCTTCGCCCGCGTCTTCCGCAATGGAGAGCGGACCGCGCTACACCATCCCGAGTTTACCATGCTGGAATGGTATCGCGCCGGCGAGGGCTATGAGGCGCTGATGGAGGATTGCGCGAGGCTGCTGGCCGTGGCTGCGCAGACAGTGGGGGCGTCGCATTTCCATTTCGGCGGGCAGGTCTGCGACGTCACGCAGGCCCCCGAACGCCTCACCGTGGCCGACGCCTTCACGAGCTTCGCCGGCATCGACCTGATGGAGAGCGTCGGCGAGGTCGAGAACAACCGCGAACGCCTCTGGCACGCCGCGCACCGCGCGGGCATCCGGGTGGCGCCGGACGACACATGGGCGGATGTGTTCACCCGCGTCATGGTCGAGAAGGTCGAGCCGCATCTCGGCATCGGCCGGCCGACCGTCCTGTGCGACTACCCGGCGTCGGAGGCGGCGCTGGCCCGCCCAAAGCCGTCCGATCCGCGCCTTGCCGAGCGATTCGAGCTTTATGTCTGCGCCGTCGAACTCGCCAATGGCTTCGGCGAACTCACCGATCCTGCCGAGCAGCGCCGCCGCTTCATCCAGTGGATGGACGAGAAGGAGCGCCTCTATGGCGAGCGCTACCCGATCGACGAGGATTTCCTCGCCGCCCTCGCGCACATGCCGGAAGCCTCCGGAATCGCACTCGGCTTCGATCGGCTGGTGATGCTGGCGGCCGGCGCGCGGCGGATCGAGGATGTGCTGTGGGCGCCTGTGGCACCCTGACCGGGTTCAGCTCAGCGCGTCGATATGGTCGCGCACCTTGGCGAAGACAGCGTGGAACATTGGCGTCGTCAGCACCCCGGTGTTCGTGTTGTAGCGCGAGCAATGGTAGCTGTCGAAAAGCACCAGATCGCCCAGAAGGTGCACCGCGCCATGGGCGAATTTGTGATGCGACAGCCGCTTGCCATGCGCCGCCAGCACCTGGTCATGGGCGATCTTGCCCAGCGCGACGATGGCACTCAGGCTCGGCAGCAGGCCGAGCGTGGCGGAGAAGAACGGCCGGCAGGTCCGTATCTCGTCCGTGGTCGGCTTGTTTTCCGGCGGCACGCAGCGCACGGCATTGGTCAATCGCGCGTCGCGCAGCCGCAGCGAATCGTCCGGCCGGGCCTCGAACGTGCCGGTGGCAAAGCCGAACTTGATCAGCGTCGAATAGAGCAACTCGCCCGCATAGTCGCCGGTGAAGGGGCGGCCGGTGCGGTTGGCCCCGCGCAGCCCCGGCGCGAGGCCGACGATCAGCAGCCGCCCGTCGGCCGGCCCGAAGGAAGGCACCGGCGCGTTGTGCCAGCCGGGCTCCTGCCCGCGCCAGTGCTCGCGGAAGGCGACGAGGCGCGGGCACAGCGGGCAGTCACGCGGCGGCTCGGGCGCCGCCACCCCCGGGGAGGCGTCGAGGAGAGCCGCCATCGGGTTCAGGCGTCCGGCCCGTCATCATCGGACGAGGGCGTCGGCGTGCGCCGCTCAAGGAATCGCGGCGTCTCCTGCATGCGGCCGGAACGGTCCGCCGGGTCGCGGCCGACCCGCGCCTGCAGGTCCACCAGATCGAGGAACACGTCCGCCTGCCGGCGCAGTTCGTCGGAGATCATCGGCGGCTGGGTGTGGATGCTGGAGACCACCGTCACCCGCACGCCCTTGCGCTGCACCGCCTCCACCAGCGAACGGAAATCGCCGTCCCCGGAAAAGATGACGATGTGGTCGACATGGCCGGCAAGCTCCATGGCGTTCACCGCCAGCTCGATATCCATGTTGCCACGCACGCGGCGGCGGCCCTGGCTATCGGTGAACTCCCGCGCCGGCTTCGTCACCACCGAATAACCATTGTAGTCCAGCCAGTCGAGCAAAGGGCGGATCGACGAATATTCGGTGTCTTCGACCAGTGTGGTGTAATAGAAGGCCCGCAAAACGTAGCCGCGTCCCTGGAAGTCCTTTAGCAGACGCTTGTAATCGATGTCGAAACCGAGGGATTTAGTGGCGGAGTACAGATTTGCCCCATCAATAAAGAGGGCGATCTTTTCCATGCCGTTGACCATAGTGATAAAATACCCGGACTGATAAATCTGGACGGCCACAGACGCCCCACCGACGCCGGGGCTATCCTCGCGCCTATACACATATCGGATTTATGGCGGCCGCGAGACGAACGGCCCGGTTGTCCGCCGCTTTTAATCGCTTGATCGTGAGGACGAGACGCTGCCGCCGGCCGGGGAAAGCTTGCCCCTCAGGCCGGATTGGTTTAAGCACCCCGCTTCCCTATCCCGTCAGGAGTGCCGAAGCATGGCTCGCGTCACCGTCGAGGACTGCATCGACAAGGTCGACAATCGCTTCGAGCTGGTCCTTCTTGCCGGCCACCGTGCACGCGCCATCGCGTCCGGCGCGCCGATCACGATTGACCGTGACAACGACAAGAACCCGGTCGTGGCCCTGCGCGAGATCGCCGACGAGACTGTCTCGCCGGAAGATCTGCGTGAGGAATTGATCCACTCGCTCCAGAAGTTCACCGAGGTGGACGAGCCGGAGCCCGAGACCGTTCCCATGATTGCCTCGTCCCATTCGTCCGGCGACGATTCCGACGTCATGCTCGACCGCATGACCGAAGAAGAGCTGCTGGCCGGCCTGCAGGGGCTGGTGCCCCCAGAGCCGAGCGACGACGACGAAGGCTGACCGGCTTTCGGGCGGATTGCCCGAACCCGATTGCGCGAACGGCCCGGCCCTGTGCCGGGCCGTTTCCGTTTTGCGTGCCTTTTCCGCGACATGCGGCTTGCGCTGGCCGGACTTGCGGACGATATCTAGCTCAGCGGCCGCCTCGGTCGATCCTTCTCGCGAGTCCCTGTCATGATGCGGCAGTACGAGCTCGTCGAGCGCGTGCGCCGGTACAATCCCAATACCGACGAAGCGCTGCTCGATCGCGCTTACGTCTATGCAATGCGGGCCCACGGCACGCAGAAGCGCGCCTCGGGCGATCCCTACTTTTCGCACCCGCTCGAAGTCGCCGCCATCCTGACCGACCTCAAGCTCGACGACGCCACCATCGTGGCGGCACTGCTGCACGATACGATCGAGGACACCGACGCCACCCGCGACGAGATCGACCGCATCTTCGGTCCACAGATCGGCGCACTGGTCGAGGGCCTGACCAAGATCAAGAAGCTCGATCTGGTGTCAAAGCAGGCCAAGCAGGCCGAGAACCTGCGCAAGCTGCTGCTCGCCATCGCTGACGATGTGCGGGTGCTGCTGGTCAAGCTCGCCGACCGCCTGCACAACATGCGGACCCTCAAATGGGTGCCGGAAGAAAAGCGCTCCCGCGTCGCCCAGGAGACGCTGGACATCTATGCCCCGCTCGCCGGCCGCATGGGCATGCACGACATGCGCGAGGAGTTGGAGGACCTGTCGTTCCGCCAGCTTTCGGCGGAAGCCTATGATTCCATCCTCGGCCGCCTGCAGGCGCTGAAGGAGAACAATGGCGAACTGGTCGCCGCCATCGAGCGCGAATTGTCCGATGCCATCGCCCAGAAGGGCATCGAGGCCGTCGTCACCGGACGGCAGAAGCGCCCGCACTCCATCTGGCGGAAGATGGAGCGCAAATCGGTGGCTTTCGAGCAGCTCTCCGACATTTACGGCTTCCGGATTCTGGTCGACAGCGTGGAGGCCTGCTACGCGGTGCTCGGCGTCGTGCACACCAAATGGCCGCTCGTTCCGGGCCGGTTCAAGGACTACGTGTCGACGCCCAAGCAGAACGATTACCGCTCGATCCACACCACCGTGGTGGGCCCCGGCCGGCAGCGCGTCGAACTGCAGATTCGCACCCGGCAGATGCACGAGATCGCCGAATACGGCATCGCCGCCCATGCGCTCTACAAGGACACGGGCGGCACCGACCCGCTCACCCGCGATTCCAACGCCTATGCCTGGCTGCGCCGCACCATCGAACTGCTGGCGGAGGGCTCAAGCCCGGAAGAGTTCCTTGAGCATACCAAGCTTGAACTGTTCCACGACCAGGTGTTCTGCTTCACCCCCAAGGGCCGGCTGATCACCCTGCCGCGCCGCGCCACCCCCATTGATTTCGCCTATGCCGTGCACACCGGCGTCGGCGACCGGGCGGTGGGGGCGAAGATCAACGGCAAAATTTCTCCCCTCGTCTCCGAACTGCAGAATGGCGACGAGGTGGAGATCATCACCGCTTCGGGGCAGACGCCGCCGGCCGCGTGGGAATCCATCGTCGTCACCGGAAAGGCCCGCGCCGCCATCCGCCGCGCCACCCGTGCCGCCGTGCGCGCGCAATATGCCGGGCTCGGCAAGAAGATCGTCGAGCGCGCCATCGTGCGCGCCGGAAAAGTGTTTTCCGAGGAAAAGCTGGCGGCCTCCGTCGGCCGCCTGGCCCGCGCGTCGCTGGAAGATGTCTATGCCGCCGTCGGGCGCGGGGAAATGCGCTCGGATGACGTGGTGAAGGCGGTCCATCCCGAATGGACCGGCCCGCGCCCCGAGGAGCGCGCCGCGCTCAAGGGCGAGGGCTGGTTCGAGCTGGAGCAGGGCCAGAGCCTGAAATTCAAGATCCCCGGAATCGAGAGCGACCCCGATCCGCTAACCGCCATCCCGATTCGCGGCATTAACCGCGAGCTGCCGGTGCGCTTCGCCCCCAATGGCGGCGCCGTGCCGGGCGACCGCATCGTCGGAATCCTCTCGCCGGGGGAGGGGATCACCATTTACCCCATCCAGTCGCCGGCGTTGCAGGATTTCGAAGAGGAGCCGGAGCGCTGGCTCGATGTGCGCTGGGATGTCGAGGAAGACGACCCGCAACGCTTCCCGGTGCAGATCGTCGTCGTCGCCACTAATGAGCCCGGCTCGCTGGCCCAGATCGCCCAGGTGATCGGCGAGCGCGACGGCAATATCGAGAATCTGCGCATGTCGTCGCGCTCGGCCGATTTCACCCGCATGGTGATCGATATCGGGGTCTATGATTTGCGCCACCTCACCGGCATCCTCGCCGATCTGCGCGCCCGTCCGGTGGTGTCGAACGTCGAGCGGGTGAACGGCTGATAAGGAACCGTTAACCCTGATCGGCGTTTGCTCGTCGCAAGACGCGTTCAGGAGGAAGACATGACCGAGCAGATCCACGCCAATTTCCGCATCCTTTCCGGTGCCGCCAAGGCGGTCTGGGGTCGCGTCGCCGGGAACGGTCATTTGGTCGCGAGCGCCCGTGTCGAGCAACTGGCCGGCGAGGCTGCGCTCGCCTGCGCGCGCGCCCGCAGCCGTGGTGGCGATCGTGCGGTTCCCGCTGCCCGGGCCTGACACTCGCCATTTCGGGCCAGTGACGAGTGCGTGACGCCGCCGCGTGGATGGGTTATCACGCCACCCATCCAGAAACCTGCTGCGGGCGTTCCAGATGACACAAGACGAGGTCGTGGCCGAGTTCCGTGCGGCGGGTGCGCTGCTGGAGGGGCATTTCATCCTCTCCTCCGGCCTGCGCAGCCCCATTTTCCTGCAGAAGATGTTCATCTTCCAGGACCCGGTGCGCACCGCGCGCCTGTGCAAGGCGCTGGCGGAAAAGGCGGAGGCCGCTTTCGGCAAGATCGACTATGTCGTTTCGCCGGCCGTCGGTGGCATCGTCCCCGGCTACGAGACCGCGCGGCAGCTTGGCGCAATGGCGGTGTTCGTCGAGCGGGAGGGCGGCACCTTCCAGCTTCGTCGTGGTTTCACCATTCCGCCCGAGGCGAAGGTGCTGATGGTGGAGGACATCGTCACGACGGGCCTGTCGTCGCGCGAATGCCTCGCCTCCATCGCCGAACACACCTCGAACGTCGTCGGCGCCGCCTGCCTGATCGACCGCTCGAACGGCAAGGCCGATCTGGGCGTCCCGCTGGTCGCGCTCGCCCGGCTTGACATCCCCGCCTATCCCGCCGACGCGTTGCCGCCGGAACTGGCTGCCCTGCCGCCGGTCAAGCCCGGCTCGCGCAGCATCCAGGGGGTGAAGGCGTGACCTCCCTCATTCCCCCCATCCGTCTCGGCGTGAATGTCGACCACGTCGCCACCATCCGCAACGCGCGCGGCGGCGACCTGCCCGATCCCGTGCGGGCGGCACAGCTTGCCTGCGCGGCGGGGGCGGACGGCATCACGGCCCATCTGCGCGAGGACCGCCGCCATATCCGCGACAGCGACATGCGGCGCCTGCGCGAGCAGCTGACCGTGCCGCTTAATTTTGAGATGGCGGCGACCGACGAAATGGTCGCCATCGCCCTTGAACACCGCCCGCATGCCGCCTGCCTGGTGCCAGAACGCCGCGAGGAGCGCACCACGGAAGGCGGGCTTGATGTGCTGGGCGGCGGTATCGACCTCGCCCACAAGGTGCAGAAGCTTGCCCATGCCGGCATAAGGGTTTCGCTCTTCGTCGCCTCCGATGCCGCCCAGATCGCCCGCGCCGCCGATATCGGGGCGGCGGTGATCGAGCTGCATACCGGCGCATGGTGCGAATTCGTCGCGGCCGGGGAGACCGCCAAGGCCGCCGCTGAACTGGCGCGGCTGCTGGATGCGGCCGGGCAGGGGAGCGCGCTCGGGCTCGAAATCCACGCCGGCCACGGCCTTGATTATGCGACAGCGGAAATCATGGCGGCGGTCGAGCCGGTGCGCGAACTCAATATCGGCCATTTCCTCATCGGCGAATCCATCTTCGCCGGGCTGGAAGGAACCATCCGCCACATGCGTACCGCGATGGCGCGCGGGCGCGCCCGTCTCGGCGCCCCGCAGGCAGCGTGAGGGAGGGCAAAGCGTGATCCTCGGCATCGGCTCCGACATTACCGACGTAAGGCGCGTTGCCGAGGTTCTGGAGCGCCACGGCGAACGCTTTCTCGACCGGGTGTTCACCCCGGTGGAGCGCGCCAAATCCGATCGCCGCGCCCGCCGGGCGGAGAGCTATGCCAAGCGCTTCGCCGCCAAGGAGGCCTGCGCCAAGGCGCTCGGCACCGGGCTGGCGCAGGGCGTGTTCTGGCGCGACATGGGCGTGGTCAACCTGCCCTCCGGCCGCCCCACGCTGAAGCTCACCGGGGGCGCCCGGGCACGGCTCGACGCCATCACCCCCGCCGGCTACGAGGCGCAGATCGACCTCACCATTACCGATGACGGTCCGTTGGCCCAGGCCTTCGTCATCATCAGCGCCGTCCCCACCGCGCCGGGCGGCTAGGGCTGCCGCGGCGTCACCTCTTGCGATCGTGAGCGGGGCGCGTTGCCGCCGCCGCACTGAGCGGCTATAGGAGCCGCACGGCCGCCTCCGCGCGGCGCACGCCGTGCCGCTGAGCGCACCGGAAGGCAACATGACGTCCACCACCGAACCGAAGAAGCAGGAAGGCGGCCTCGGCGAGACCGTCAAGGTCATCCTTCAGGCGTTCCTGATCGCGCTGCTGATCCGCACCTTCCTGTTCCAGCCGTTCAACATACCTTCCGGCTCGATGAAGGAGACGCTGCTGGTCGGCGACTACCTCTTCGTGTCGAAGTTCAGCTATGGCTACAGCCGCTTCTCGCTGCCGCTCTCGCCGCCGCTGTTCGACGGCCGCATCCTCGGCTCGACGCCCGATCGCGGCGACGTCGTGGTGTTCAAGCTGCCGCGCGACGAAAGCACCGATTATATCAAGCGGGTAATCGGCCTTCCCGGCGACGAGATCCAGATGATCGGCGGCCTGCTGCACATCAACGGCGTGCCGGTGCAGCGTGTGGATGCCGGCTACTGGATGGACGACGAGGGCAACGGGCGGGTGGAGCGCGTGAAGCGCTGGACCGAAACCCTGCCCAACGGCGTCAGCTATCACACGCTCGATCTTGTCGAGAACGGCTTCTACGACAATACCGACGTCTACAAGGTGCCGCCCGGCCACTATTTCATGATGGGCGACAACCGCGACAACTCCACCGACAGTCGCGTGCTCAGCCAGGTCGGCTATGTCCCGTATGACAACCTGATCGGCCGGGCGCAGATCATCTTCTTCTCGGTGAAGGAAGGCGACGCCGCCTGGCAGTTCTGGAAGTGGCCCTGGACGGTGCGCTGGAACCGCCTCTTCTCCTTCGTGCGATGACGCGCGGCAAGAACCGCGTCCCGGACGACGCCGGCCTCGACGCACTGGAAAGCGCGCTCGGTCATGTTTTTGCAGATCGTGCCTATCTGCGCCTCGCGCTGACGCATATCTCCTCGGTAACGGGGGTGCAGGGCTCGAAGGCGCGGGTGCGTTCCTACCAGCGGCTGGAATTTCTCGGCGACCATGTGCTCGGCCTTGTGGTCTCGGACATGCTCTACCGCGCCTACCCGCACGCCGAGGAGGGGGAACTCTCGCGGCGCCTTGCCGATCTCGTCTGCGAGGATGCCTGTGCCGAGGTGGCGCTCGCCATGGGGCTCGGCCCGCATCTGCGCCTCGGCGCCGGCGAGGACCGTTCCGGCGGGCGCGAGCGCCCGGCGATCCTTGCCGATGTTGTCGAATCGGTGCTGGCGGCGGTCTATCTCGATGGCGGCTACCCCGCCGCCGAGGCGATGGTTGACCGCTTCTGGCGTACCCGCCTCGCTGTCCCCGGCAGCTCGGCCCGCGACCCGAAGACGGCGTTGCAGGAATGGGCGCAGGGGCGAGGCTTGCCGCCGCCGCATTACCGGCTGGTCGAGCGCTCCGGTCCCGATCATAATCCCGAATTCCGGATCGCCGTCGACGTGCCGGGTTTCGAGCCGGTCGAGGCGACCGGCTCCTCCAAGCAGAACGCTCAGAAGATCGCCGCTGCGGCGTTTCTCCAACGGGTCACGCAATGAACGACACCATCGACGAGACACCCGAAGAGGGTCCTGACGCGCCCCCCCAGGCGGCGCCCGAAAACACCCGCTGTGGCTTCGTCGCGCTGATCGGCACGCCCAATGCGGGCAAGTCGACGCTCACCAACACGCTTGTCGGCACCAAGGTATCTATCGTCTCGCACAAGGTGCAGACCACCCGCTCGCTGGTGCGCGGTATCGCGATAGAAGGCGCGACGCAGATCGTGCTCGTCGACACGCCCGGCATCTTCGCGCCCAAGCGGCGGCTGGAGAAGGCCATGGTGCGCTCCGCCTGGAACGGCGCGGGCGACGCCGACGCCGTGGTGCTGCTCATCGACGCCCGCGCCGGCCTCAACGAGGAAGTCGAATCCATCATCCGCGGCCTCGCCGATGTGCGCCGCCCGCGCGCGATCCTGCTCAACAAGATCGACCTGGTGAAGCGCGAGAGCCTGCTGGAACTCGCCGCCAAAGTGGCCGAACTCACCAGCTTCGACCGGCTGTTCATGGTGTCGGCGCTGGCCGGACACGGGCTGAAGGAGCTACGTGCCTGGCTGGCGCAGATCCTTCCCTTCAGCCCCTGGCTCTATCCCGAGGACCAGATTTCAGACGCACCCATGCGCTCGCTGGCCGCCGAGATCACGCGCGAAAAGCTGTTCCACCGCCTGCACGAGGAACTGCCCTACCGTTCGACGGTGGAAACCGACTCGTGGCAGGAGCGCAAGGACGGCTCGGTCCGCATCGAGCAGACCATCTTCGTCGAGCGCGAGAGCCAGCGGAAGATTGTGCTCGGCAAGTCCGGCGAGACCATCAAGGCCATCTCGATGTCGGCCCGCAAGGAGCTGACCGAGATCGTCGAGGCGCCGGTCCATTTGTTCCTGTTCGTCAAGGTGCGCGAGAACTGGGCCGACGACCCGGCGCGCTACCGCGAAATGGGGCTCGATTTCCCGCAGGAGTGAGACCGCCCGATGGAGTGGTCCGACGAGGGCATCATTCTCGGCGTGCGCCGCCACGGTGAGGCCAATGCCATCGTCGAAGTGATGACCGCCGGCCATGGCCGCCATCTCGGTCTGGTGCGCGGCGGCGGCTCGCGCCGGCAGGCGGCCGCGCTACAGGCGGGCAACGGCGTGCAGGTGACCTGGCGCGCCCGTCTCGACGAGCAGCTCGGCGCCTACACGCTCGAAGTCACGGCCGCGCATGCCGGCCGGCTGATGGCGCAGGCGCATTCCGCCTTTGCACTCAGCCATATCGGCAGCCTCCTGCGGCTGCTGCCCGAGCGCGACCCGCACCCCGCACTGCACGCCATGCTCGCCACCATGGTCGAACATCTCCACCATGAGCGCCTCGCCGGCATGATGATGGCGCGTTTCGAGCTGACCATCCTGTCCGAAATGGGCTTCGGCCTTGATCTGGAAAGCTGCGCGGCCACTGGCGGGCGTAACGACCTGCTTTATGTCTCGCCGAAATCCGGCCGCGCGGTCAGTCGCGACGCTGGCGCGCCGTGGCAGGCGCAGCTTTTCACGTTGCCCTTTTTCCTCATCAGCGAGGTTCCCGAGCCGCCGGACCCCGAGGACATCGACGCCGCCTTCGCCCTGACCGGCCACTTTCTCGCCCGCCGCGTCTTCGACCCGCGCGGCCTGCCGCTGCCGGATGCGCGCGCCTCGCTCCTCGCCGCTCTCAAGCGGCCCGGTGGATAGCTTTGCACAGGCGCGTTCGCGTCTTGTTCTCGCTCGCGCTTCGCGGTAGCACAAGACATGGGTGAGCCACCGATTCCGACCGATGACGGCACGATCGAACCGATCGGGCTCAAGGCGGCGCTTGAGGAGCGCTACCTTGCCTACGCGCTGTCGACCATCATGCACCGGGCGCTGCCGGACGCGCGCGATGGGCTGAAGCCCGTGCACCGCCGCATCCTCTACGGCATGCGCCTGCTGCGGCTTGATCCCGGCGGGGGCTTCCGCAAGAGCGCCAAGATCGTCGGCGACGTGATGGGCTCGTTCCATCCCCACGGCAACATGGCGATCTATGACGCCATGGTGCGCCTCGCGCAGGATTTCTCGCAGCGCTATCCGCTGGTCGACGGGCAGGGCAATTTCGGCAATATCGACGGCGACAACGCCGCCGCCGAGCGCTACACCGAGGCCCGGCTGACCGAGGTCGCGCGTCTCATCCTCGACGGCATCGACGAGGACGCGGTCGATTTCCGGCCCAACTATGACGGCACGACGGAAGAGCCCGTCGTCATGCCGGGCGCTTTCCCAAATCTGCTGGCCAACGGCTCCACCGGCATTGCTGTCGGCATGGCAACCTCGATCCCGCCGCACAACGCGGCCGAGCTGATCGACGCCAGCCTGCATCTCATCGACAACCCGCAGGCCACCACCGACGACCTGCTGGCCTTCGTGAAGGGTCCGGATTTCCCGACCGGCGGCGTCATCATCGAATCCCCGTCCTCGATCGCCGACGCCTATGCCACCGGGCGTGGCGGCTTCCGGTTGCGCGCGCGCTGGGAAAAGGAAGAAACCGGGCGCGGCACCTATGTCATCGTTGTCACCGAGATTCCCTATGGCGTGCCCAAATCGCGCCTCGTGGAGAAGATCGCCGACCTGCTGAACGAGAAGAAGCTGCCGCTTCTGGCCGATGTGCGCGACGAGAGCGCCGAGGATGTGCGCCTCGTGCTGGAGCCGCGCGCGAGAAATGTCGATGCCGAACTGCTGATGGAGAGCCTGTTCCGGCTCACCGAGCTGGAAACACGCTTTCCCCTCAACATGAACGTGCTGGTCGGCGGGCTTGTGCCCAAGGTCGTCAGCCTGCTGGAAGCGCTGCGCGAATGGGTCGACCATCGCCGCGAGGTGCTGCTGCGCCGCTCGCGCCACCGGCACGGAGAGATCGAGCACCGGCTGGAAGTGCTGGGCGGCTACCTGATCGCCTATCTCAACCTCGACGAGGTGATCCGCATCATCCGCGAGGAGGACGAGCCTAAGCCCGCCCTGATCGCCCGCTTCGAGCTCACCGACGTGCAGGCGGAAGCCATCCTCAACATGCGCCTGCGCTCATTGCGCAAGCTTGAGGAATTCGAGATCCGCAAGGAGCACGACGCGCTCTCCAAGGAGAAGGACGGCATCGAGAAGCTGCTCGCCTCCGAGGCGCGCCAGTGGAAGACCGTTGCCGCGCAACTGGCCGAAACCCGCAAGATGTTCGCGCCCGAGACGGCGCTCGGCCGCCGCCGCACCACCTTCGGCGAGGCCTCGGTGCACAAGGCGGATGCGGTGATCGAAGCGTTGGTCGAGCGCGAGCCGATCACCATCGTCGTCTCGGAGAAGGGCTGGATTCGGGCGCTCAAGGGCCATGTCGCCGATCTGACGGCGCTCGCTTTCAAGGGCGACGACCGGCTCAGGATCACCTTCTTCACCGAGACCACGGCCAAGCTGCTGGTGTTTGCCACCAATGGGCGCTTCTACACGCTCGATGCCTCCAAGCTACCCGGCGGGCGCGGCCATGGCGAGCCGCTGCGCCTGTCGATCGAACTGGAGCAGGAGGCCGATATCCTCGACGTGTTGCCCTATGTCGGCGGGCGCCGGCTGCTGGTGGCGGCGAAGGAAGGGCGCGGATTCCTCGTTTCCGAGGATGATTGCCTCGCCAACACCCGCAAGGGCAAGCAGATCCTCGGTGTCGACGGGCAGGACGCGGTGAAGGTCACGCCGGCCGCAGGCGACAGCGTCGCGGTGATCGGCGAGAACCGCAAGCTGTTGGTCTTCCCGCTGTCGCAGATCCCCGAGATGGCGCGCGGGCGCGGCGTGCGGCTGCAACGCTACAAGGACGGCGCGATGAGCGACGTGAAGGTGTTCGCTGCCACCGACGGCCTCACCTGGACCGATACGTCGGGCCGCACCTGGACCGTGACTGACCTCACCGACTGGCGCGGCGAACGCGCCGGCGCCGGCCGCCTGCCGCCCAAGGGCTTTCCGCGCAACAACAAATTCGGCTGAGACGGGCCCCGAGGGCCGGCCCGGCACTATCGGTTTCTCCGCCTCCCGAAATTCCCCTCATCCCCAGGTAAAGCCCGGGGATGAGGGGCAGCGATCTCGTCACGAACCGATCGTGCCGCCATCCTTTTTGGTGATGACGACCACGGCCGGGCGTACCGGCATGTCGTCCTTGAAGTCGGGCCAGCGGGTGGAGAGATCCTCGTAATAGGAAGGCCGGCCGAAGGGTGCCCAATCCGTGCCACCATCGCCCGGATGCTGCACGGCGACAAAAGCGGTGCGGTCGTCCGGCGTGAAAAGCGGGCCACACATCTCCGCGCCCACCGGCACGCGGAAGAACAGCTTCGAGGTCGCCCGCGCGCCACCCTCGGTGTCCACCGCCCAGAGTCCGTCGGTGCGGCCGGTGTCCTTGGGGTTGTTGCCGTCGGTCGATACCCAAAGCCGGCCGGCGGAATCGACGGCGCAGTTGTCGGGCATGCCGAACCAGCCATTGCGGGTGGTGTCGGTGGAGAAAGTGGCGCCCACCGCCGCGACGGAAGGATCGCCGCATTTCAGCAGGACTTCCCATCGGCCATTGGTGGCGGCGAAGTCGCCATCCGCCTCGGCGATCTCGATGATATGGCCGAAGGCGTTCTTGGCGCGGGGATTGGCGGCGTCGACCTGGTCGTCCTTGCGGCGCGTATTGTTGGTCAGCATGACATAGACCTTGCCGTTGACGCCGTTCGGCTGGACATCCTCGGGACGATCCATCTTCGTCGCACCGAGCAGATCGGCGGCGCGGCGGGTTTCGATCAGCACATCGGCCTGGCTGTCAAAGCCGTTCGCGGCGGTCAGCGAACCCTGGCCGAACACCAGCGGGAGCCATTCCAGCGCGCCGTCGGCATCGAATTTCGCGACGTAGAGCGTGCCAGAATCGAGCAGGTCCATGTTGGCGGCGCGGTCATTCGGGTTGAACGTGCCCGAGGTGACGAATTTGTAGACATAGTCGAAGCGCTCGTCGTCGCCGAGATAGAACACGACGCGCCCGTCCTTGGCGACGATCGACTCCGCGCCCTCATGCTTGAAGCGGCCGAGCGCGGTGCGCTTCTTCGGCACGGAGTTGGGGTCGTTCACATCGACTTCGACGATCCAGCCGAAACGGTTCGGCTCGTTCGGCTCCTTGGCGAGGTCGAAGCGGTCATAGACGTTGCCCCATTCATAGGAGGCTTCCGGCACGCCGTAGCGCTTGTAGTTGGCGGCCTCCTTGTTGCCTTCGGGCAGCGTGCCGAGGAAATAGCCGTGGAAATTCTCCTCGGCCATGACATAGGTGCCCCAGGGCGTAACGCCACCGGCGCAGTTGTTCAGCGTGCCGATCACGCGTGTGCCGGTCGCGTCTTCCGCCGTCTTCAGGCGTTCGCTGCCGGCGGCCGGGCCGGTGATCTGCATCGGCGTCGTCGCGGTGATCCGACGGTTCAGTTTGCCCTCGCGCACCACCTGCCAGGTGCCCGCGACCTTGCGGATTTCGACGACGGTGCCGCCATGCGCGGCCATCTCGATGTCGACGCGCGCCTTGTCCGCCGGCGCCACCTTCAGCTTGCCCTCGGCGACGCTGACGATGCCGGGGAACATCAGGTGCTCGTTGGTATATTCGTGGTTCACCACCAGCAGCCCGTGCTCGGACGAGCCGTCGAGCGGGATGAAGCCGACATAGTCGTTATTGTAGCCGAACTGCCGGCGCTGGGCCTCGGCGGTCTGGTTCGTCGGGTCGAATTCCGGCGAATCGGCGAACAGCGGGTCGCCCCAGCGCAGCAGCACCTCGGCGTCATAGCCCTCGGCGACATGGTGGGTCTCGTCGACGCCGGCCTCGACCTCGACGAAGCTGAAGGCCGAGTCACTGGCGGACCCGGCGCCGTCGCTGGCAGCCTGTGCCTTCCCGGCCGACATCAGAGCGACGGGCCCGACGGTGGCGGCGATGGCGGAGACGGCGAGGGCACCCCGGAGAAGGCCACGGCGGGAAAAGCGGATCGAGATCAGCTCGCCCATGGTCGGGTTGAGCGTCGGGTTGCTGCCTGCGCCGTCGGCCTCTTCCAGCAGGCTGGTGCGGAAGGGCGATTCCTGGTGTGCAGAAAGGTCGTCGGTCATGGGGGGCTCCGGCAATCTGTCCCGCTCCGGGTTGGAAGCGTTCCAGTGTGCTAGACGCGGGACGTCACAACGCGATGACGCGAGGTACGGCCGAGGAGAACCCGCCTATTCCTCCACCCGCAGCCAGCCTGCCGGCGCGAGGCGTTCCTGCGGCAGGAAGCGGCGCTTGTAGTTCATCTTGTCGGAGCCCTCGACCCAGTAGCCGAGATAGACATAAGGAAGGCCCATGGCCTTCGCCTTGGCGATGTGGTCGAGGATCATATAGGTGCCGAGCGAGCGGCCGGCCCGCTCCGGGTCATAGAACGAATAGACCATGGACAGGCCGTCGGCGAGCACGTCGGTCAGCGCCACGCCGTAGAGCGCGCCCTGTCCGCGCCCGCTCACCGCCGTGCCGGGCCCGTGACGCCGGTATTCGATCAGCCGGGTGCGGACATGGCTGTCCTCCACCATCATCGCGTAGTCCAGCACCGTCATGTCGGCCATGCCGCCATCGGAGTGCCGGCTGTCGAGATAAAGCCGGAACAGCGAATATTGCTCGGCGGTGGGGATCGCGGCGCGGATGTCGCCGATGAGGTCGGCATTGCCCTCGCGGACGCGGCGGAAGCTGCGCGTCTCACGGAAATCGTCGACGCACACCCGCACCGAGACGCAGGCGCGACACTGCTCGCAGGCGGGGCGATAGGCAATGGACTGGCTGCGCCGGAACCCGCCATGGGTCAGCACGTCATTGAGCTGGGTGGCCCGCTCGCCGACCAGATGCGTGAACACCTTCCGCTCCGAGCGCCCCGCCAGATAGGGGCAGGGCGAAGGGGCGGTCAGGTAGAATTGCGGTGTGTCGCGCGAGTGTTCGGTCACGGCATGTTCACGTTGCGAATGGCGGAGGATCGCGCGCCCCGGCCGCGACGTCAAAGCCTGCGTTGAGGCGGGCCGCACCAATCCGCAAAGGACCGCAGGTTCAGCGGTAGCCGCGCAGTTCGCCGGCCCGCTCGTCGTTGTTAGTCACGACCGTGCCGATGATGAAATCATGCGCCAGCCGCTTGCGCCGGTTGAGCAGGCCGATGACGGTGACGAAGGGGGTGAAGACGCTCACCGACACCCAGAACAGCACGAGGCTAACCACGGCCAGCATGGGCGACATCGGCGCGCCGTGCCACACCCGCATCTCGATTCCCATGGCGCGCATGCCGAGCGTGGCCGAGCGCGGCCCGCCCAGGGTGAGTCCGACATAGACCAGCGCCCAGACCACATAGCCCGGCCCCAGCAGGCTGAACAAAAACCAGCCGAGCCCTAAAGTGAGAAAGCCGAAGACGAAGATCAGCAGCGCCGCCACGCCGACAGGCGCGCAGATGATCACGGTGTCGATGAGGAACGCCATGAACCGGCGGGAGAGCACGCCGCGAAAATATTCCGGCTCGACGAGCGGATCGAAGGCATAGGGCCTCTCTTCCTCGCCATTGCGTGTATCGAACATGCCGGTCTCCTCCTGCCCCGTCAGGTGGGGTGCCCCACGGCGTGGGCAAGGGCCTGCCGCCCCGCCACTTGTCGAACCGTGGGGACGTTTTTCACGGAGCGCCGCGCCTGGCGCTCCGACGCGCGTCAGCCGGCCGACTGCCAGTCCACCCGCACCACTTCCATGCCGTTCTCGATCAGCGCATGGTAGACCGTGTCGGCATGGGCGCGGTCACGGGTCTCCACCGTCACGTCGAGCCGGGCACCCTTGGCGTGCACGTCAAGGAAATGGCGCTTGTGCTCCACTTCAAGAATGTTGGCGCCAAGGCCGCCCAACAGGCTCGCGATGATGCCGAGTTCGCCCGGCCGGTCCAGCATGGAGAAGCGGAAGGAGACGATGCGCTCCTCGCGCTCCAGTTCGCGCATCATGATCGAGGCGACGATGCGCGGGTCGATATTTCCGCCTGATACCACCAACCCGACCTTGCGGCCGCGATAGCGGTCGGGATCGGCGAGCAGGGCGGCGAGCCCGGCCGCGCCGGCGCCCTCGGCCAGAGTCTTCTGCTGGGTCAGGAACAGGTTCACGGCCCGCTCAATGGTCGGCTCGCCCACCAGCACCACGTCGGACACCAGCGCCGAGACGAGTTCACGCGTCAGTGTGCCCGCCTGCTTCACCGCGATGCCTTCCGCCAGCGTCGCGCCTTCGCAGGGCAGGGACTGCTGGTGGAGCGCGTTCCACATCGAGGGGTAGAGCCGGGTCTCGACGCCGACGATCTCGATGTTCGGCCGCATGTCGCGCGCCGCCACCGCCATGCCGGAAATCATGCCGCCGCCGCCGACGGGCACCAGAAGGGCGTCGAGGTCGGGCGCGTCCTCCAGCATCTCGGAGGCGATGGAGCCCTGGCCGGCAATGACGTGGCGGTCGTCATAGGGATGGACCCAGACCAGATGTTCCGACTGGGCGATGCGGTCCGCCTCTTCCGACGCGTCGCCGACCGATTCGCCGTGCAGCACCACGCGGGCGCCATGCGCCTCGGTGGCGGCCACCTTCACGATCGGCGTATGCTTGGGCATCACGATGGTCGCGCGGATGCCAAGCCGCGCCGCGTGATAGGCCACCGCCTGCGCATGATTGCCGGCCGACATGGCAACGACACCGGCGGCGCGCTCCTGGGCGGAAAGGCTGGCAAGCTTGGTCAGCGCACCGCGCTCCTTGAAGCTCGCCGTGACCTGCAGGTTCTCGTATTTCACATAGACATGAGCGCCCGTAATCGCCGAGAGGCGCGGCGCCGGCAGGGTAGGCGTGCGCAGCACCGCGCCGTCCAGCACCTTGCGGGCGGCGGCGACATCGGCGGGGGTTACGGGCAGGGTCATCGAACCACTCAGAATTCTCGCGGCGAAGCAGCCGCACGCTGAAGAAGGCCTTCCGGCCGCAGAATGAGAACGGCCGCCAGAAGGGAATAGATCACCACGTCGCGATACGCGATATCGAAGGCCGAGGACCACACGATTTCGACGCTGGCGACGAGGGCGGCGCCAAGAAGGGCGCCCGGCACGGAGCCAATGCCGCCAATAATAGCCGAAATCAAGGCTTTGAGCGTCATCGACAGCCCGTCGCCGGGCGTAATCGTTCCATAGGCCACCACCATGGCCACCCCCGCAAGCCCGGCGCAGCTTCCCGCCAGCGCGAAAGTGACGCCCACCAGCCGCGGGACCCGCACCCCGATGAGCGCTGCCATCAGCGGATCATCGGCATGGGCGCGCCAGCTGCGGCCATATCCGGTGAAGCGGACAAGGCCGAGCAGCAGCGAAATGCCGGTCAGCGTGAGGCCGGCGGCAAGGAACTGCGCCGGTGTCGCGGTGGCAATGAAACCGTCCTGCCCGGCGATGAAGATCGGCCGGCTCATGAGCGCGGGCAGCCAGTTTTCACGCAAGGGGGAAGTGAGACGGAAGAGTTCCGCAAGCACGATGGCGACGGCCAGCGTGGCGATGAGCACCGGCTGCGCCGAGCGGGCACGGACGACGATGGGCGCGATCACCGTGCGCCCGATCACCCAGCTCAGCAGCGCCGCGCCGCCGATACCCGCCAGGAGAGCCGCCATCAGCCCGGCCGGCCCGAGCCGCCCCACCGCGCCGGCAATGCTGACCGCCACCAGCATGTAGACGCCTCCGGCCACGGCCACCTCCCCGAAGGCGAGGTTGATCCGTCCATAAAGTCCATGGACCAGTGCAAAGCCGGTGGCGATGAGGCCATAGACACCCATCAGTACAAGCCCACCCAGTGCCTGCTGGAGCCAGTACGCACCGCGCATGCCGAGGCGAAAGAGCGGCGCGCCGCGCGCTTCGCCTCGGCTTTCCTCCAGCCACCAGCGCTTGAGGATGTAGAGCTTCACCACGCCCAGCGGCGTGCCGTCCTGTACGAGCCCGGCGAGTTGGAATCGGCCGGCGCCAGCTTGGGCCGCGAACCGGCAAACGATCTCATGGGGTGCGCTGCCGAGGGGCCCCCGCGCGCGGTAGCGGTAGCGCAGCGCGGCGGGGTCGTTGAGTACCGGCGCAATCTGCGTTTCGACGATTTCGGTGCCCTCGTCGTGAAGGGCAGGCGCCGTCGCCCGGCAAAGACGCGCCTGATCGGCGTCGATCACCGAGCTGCAGCCAGACAGCAGCAGGCCGAGGCACATCAGGGCAAGTTGCAGCAGGCGATGGCAGCCGTTCCTGCAGCCTGGCATGCGCGGCGCTAGCTGTCGCGGGCGAGCTTTTCCGCCACGCGCGGGGCGAAATAGGTGAGGATGCCGTCGGCACCGGCGCGCTTGAACGCCATCAGGCTTTCCATCATCGCCTTCTCGCCGTCGATCCAGCCATTGCGGGCGGCGGCCTCGATCATCGCGTATTCGCCCGACACCTGATAGGCGAAGGTCGGCAGGCCAAAGGTTTCCTTGAGCCGGTAGACGATGTCGAGATAGGGCAGGCCGGGCTTCACCATCAGCATGTCCGCGCCTTCCTCGATGTCTAGCGCCGCCTCGCGCAGCGCCTCCATGCCATTGGCGGGGTCCATCTGGTAGGTGCGCTTGTCGCCCTGGAGGCAGCCGGTTGAGCCCACCGCATCGCGGAACGGCCCGTAGAAGGCGGAGGCATATTTGGCGCTGTAGGCGAGGATCTGGGCGTCGTGGTAGCCCTCACCATCGAGCGCCCGGCGGATCGCCCCCACACGCCCGTCCATCATGTCGGACGGGGCGATGACATCGGCACCGGCTTCCGCTTGCACAAGCGCCTGCTCGACCAGCACGGCCACCGTCTCGTCATTGAGGATGCGACCCTCGCCGTCGAGCAGCCCATCATGGCCATGGCTTGTATAGGGATCGAGTGCGACATCGGTAATCAGCCCGATGCCCGGTACGGCGTCCTTGATGGCCCGCAGGGTGCGGCAGACGAGATTGGCCGAATTCAGCGCCTCGCGTCCATCGGCCGAGCGCAGCGCCGGATCGGTGTAGGGAAACAGCGCCAGTGCCGGAATGCCGAGCCGCGCGGCCCGCTCCGCCTCGCGCACCGCCTCATCGACGGAAAGACGCTCGACGCCCGGCATTGAGCCGATCTCGGTGCGCTCGCCATGGCCGTCCTTGACGAAGATCGGCCAGATCAGGTCGGCGACCGTGAGCGTGTTTTCGCGCAGCAGCTGGCGCGCCCATTCGGACTTGCGGTTGCGCCGGGGGCGCTGCACCAGATCGAGCCGCGACGACGCATCCGGCCGGCCGGAGGGCTCGGGATGGACGGGGCGCGGACGGGCGAAGGGAATGGTCATGGACACGCTCGCAAAGACACTCGCCGAGAGGGCGGGATCCCGCCGCGTCGCCTCCGGCGCGGCACTTTCGAATGGTTATAGCTCCATACGACGCTGCGCGCGACCTCTTCACCCGGTTGATTGCGTATACGCCCGGCCTTGGGTCGCGGGGCATGTTGACGCGGCAACCCTTGCGGCAGCCCTGCTTCGCTGGATGTGGCATTGCGGTCGAGGGGGAAAGGCTTAAGTGGCGGAGCGGGAACAGGGACGCGGCATGAGCGACAGGACAGCAGATATCGGCATCGGCTTCGAGGAGCGCGGCGCGGTCGGCATCGTGACGCTCGACCGGCCACGGGCGCTCAACGCCGTTGACCATCCGATGGTGCAGGCCATGGATGCGCGATTGCGGGCCTGGATCGCCGATCCCCGCATCGCCCAGGTCGTGCTGCGCTCGGCCCATCCACGCGCCTTCTGCGTCGGCGGAGACGTGCGCGCCATGGCGGAGCTCGGGCGCAGCGGCCGCAAGGACGAGGCGCGGCAGTACTGGCGCGACGAATACGCGCTGGACTATCTCATCGCCCGCTACCCCAAGCCCTTCGTCTCCCTGGTCGATGGCCTGTGCTTCGGCGGCGGCTTCGGCCTTACCGGCCATGGCCGCTACCGCGTGGCCGGCGAGAACCTCGGCTTCGCGATGCCGGAAGTTGCCATCGGCCTGTTCCCGGATGTCGGCGGCACGTTCGTGCTGCCGCGCCTTCCCGGCTGGAGCGGCACATGGCTCGCCATGACCGGGGCGCGCATCGGCATGGCGGATGCGCTCGCGCTCGGTCTCTACACCCATCACATCCCGACCGACCGCTGGCCCGAGCTTGTCGACGCGCTGGCGGCGGGCGAGGCGATGGAGACGCTCCTCGGGCGCATGGCCGCCCGTCCACCGGCCCCCGACCTTGCGAGCCTCTACCCGCATATCGACCGCATCTTCGCCGGCGGGTCGGCGGTCGCCATCGCCATCGCGCTGGAAAAGGTGGGCGAGGGGGAGGGCGAGGTGGCCGCCTTCGCACGGCTCCAGCTGGAGACTCTCCGGCGGGCCTCGCCCACCAGCGTCCACATTGCCTTCCAGCAGATGCAGCGCGGGCTCGGCCTCGATCTCGCCGGCTGCCTCGCGCTGGAGTTCCGCCTGGTTTCGCGCCTGCTCAACCAGCATGACTTCTTCGAGGGCGTGCGCGCGGTGCTGGTGGACAAGGACCAGAAGCCAGTCTGGCAGCCGGCTCGATTGGACGATGTCGATCCCGCCTCCATCGCCGCGCTGTTTGACGAACCGCTCGACGACGAATTGCTGCTTGCCTAGCGGCGATTTGGAGTATGGAAGCGGGATGAGTTCGCCCTACGACCCTATCGATGCCACCCTCGGCCCGGCCGGCGCCCGCATGCCGCTCTGGCAATCGCGCGTTCTTCTCTATCTGCGCTGCCTCGCCGGCTTCCTCATGGTGAAGACGGTCTATAGCTGGACCCTCGTCTGCGGCGTCTGGGACGGGGACACCAGTCGCTTCGAAATGCTCTCCTTGGCGGCCCAGTCGGCGGTCATCTGGGCAGCCATCATGAATCCCGTGGCCGCTGTTGGCCTCTGGCTCGGCGCGTCCTGGGGTGTCGTGCTCTGGCTGGTGACCGCGATGGTGCAGATTCTCATCAACGCCTCGGCGCCAGAGGGCGTCGGTCGGCTGATGATCGTTGCCGCCATCGAGACCGTGCTTGTCGCGGCCTACGCCTTCCTCACCTACAAGGCTGCGCGCGAGAGCGAGCGCTAAGCCCTTCACCTTTCGTTAACCTGCTGCGGTGACGAAGGATTCAGCCTGTCGCTTAAACCGATCTTAGCCCCGCCGGCGTGAAGCTCGCCGCCTCATGAGAGGGAGCCAATCCCCATTTCTGAGATCGGGGTACGAACATGCGCGCAGGTCAGGCGGCCAATGTCGTCAGCATCAACGAGGCCGAGGATGAACGGCGGGAATCGATTCGCCCGCTTTACCGGGAAGCCGTGACACTGGTGGAACGGCTGCACCGGCGGCTGCTCGACGTCGTGAAGGACGAACTCGACCGGCGGGAGCGCGAGGACATCAACGCCGTGCAGGCGCTGCTGCTGTTCAACATTGGCGATGCCGAGTTGACCGCTGCCGAGCTGCGCACGCGCGGCTATTATCTCGGCGCCAATGTCTCGTACAATCTCAAGAAACTCGTGGAGACCGGCTTTCTCGACCACCGCCGCTCGCGGGTGGACCGTCGCTCGGTACGGATCCGGCTGACGGGGAAAGGCGAGGAGGTACGCGACCTTGTTGAAGGCCTCCACGCCAAGCACCTCGCCACCATCGAGCAGATCGGCGGTATCGGCCCGCAGGATTTCCAGCAGCTCAACAAGGCATTGAGCCGTCTGGAGCGGTTCTGGACCGACCAGATCCTCTATCGGCTCTGATCGGCCCACGCCTTCTATCGCTGAAGAAACCCTTCCAACGTATTGGCAATGTTGACCCCGATCGCCTCGACGGCATACCCGCCCTCCATCACGAACAGGGTCGGGCGGGAAAGGGCCGCGATGCGGGCACCGATCTTCAGATAATCCGGACTGTCCAACTGGAACTGCGAGATCGGGTCGTCCTTGTAGGTGTCGACACCCAGGGAGACGACCAAGACGTCTGGCCCGAAGGCCTCGATCCGCGCGCAGGCCGCGTCCAATGCGGCACCCCAGCCGGCATAATCCGTGCCCCAGCGCAGCGGGTAGTTCGCGTTGAAGCCCTCGCCGGCGCCGCTGCCGATCTCGTCGGCATAACCTAGGAAATAGGGGAACTCCTGCAGCGGATCGGCGTGGATGTTGCAGACCAGCACGTCCGGGCGGTCATAGAAAATCGCCTGCGTGCCGTTGCCGTGATGGTAGTCGACATCGAGGATGGCGACACGGGCGGCACCTTGGTCCCGCAGGCTTTGCGCCGCCACGGCGGCATTGTTGATGAAGCAGTAGCCGCCCATCGTCGCGGCATGGGCGTGGTGGCCCGGAGGGCGGCACAGGGCGAAGGCGGTTTTCTCGCCGCCGGCGACAAGATCGGCCCCGGTCAGCGCGATATCAGCGGCAGCCTGCACCGCGTCCCAAGTGCCCGCCACCATGCAGCAGCCAGCGTCGAAGGAGAAATGGCCGAGCTTGCCGTCGATGGTCTCGGGCTCGATGTCGGTCCGCATGCCCGGCGCCCGCCAGAAGCTCGGCAGGGCCGGGAACTCCCGCCCGTCGGCCGTCCACATCGCCCATGCATTGGCGAGAAAGCGGACATAGGTGGCGTCGTGGACCTTGAGCAGCGGATCGAGGCCGTGGGCGGCCGGCTCGATCAATGTGCCGAAGGGGCGCTCGCCGATCGCATTGAGGATCATCGCGACTCGTTCCGGTTTCTCGAAGGCCGGGACGACCTGACCGTTCATCAGTTCGACATGGCCGGAATGGCCGAGATGGCGCGGCGAGTGAATGATCTTCATGGCGTGGCCCGGATTCGCGACTGGTGAGGGCGCGACGATACGCGCCGCAGCCACGCCCTGTCATCACCCCGTCTCCGGCGCCGGTGTCGCGCCCTTCCGTTGCGGCTGCCGCCTGCATGCAAGGCACCCTTGCGGGTGGCATGCTTTGAAAGCCCGGGGTGCTGTGCTAAGCGACCCGCCTCGATTTCGCGGTCGGCACGCCGCCGGCCGGGAGGCATCGCCACCGCCCAGGGAGGCCGGTCTATGTCGTCCGAAGCTCATGCTTCTAGCCAAAACTTCATCAACCGTTTCTTCTCGGCTCCGCTGGCCGAGACCGATCCGGAGCTCGCTGGCGCCATCTCCGCCGAGCTCGGCCGTCAACGCGACGAGATCGAGCTCATCGCGTCGGAGAACATCGTCTCGCGCGCCGTGCTTGAGGCGCAGGGTTCGGTGCTCACCAACAAATATGCCGAGGGCTATCCCGGCCGCCGCTATTATGGCGGCTGCCAATATGTCGACGTGGCCGAGCAACTCGCCATCGACCGCGCCAAGAAGCTCTTCGGCGCCGACTTCGCCAACGTGCAGCCCCATTCCGGCGCGCAGGCGAACACCGCCGTGTTCTTCGCCCTCATGCAGCCGGGCGACACCTTCCTCGGCCTGAACCTCGCCGCCGGCGGTCATCTGACCCATGGCGCCTCGGTCAGCCTGTCGGGCAAGTGGTTCAAGCCGGTGCCCTATAATGTGCGCCGCGACGACCAGCGCATCGACTATGAAGAGGTCGCCCAGCTCGCCGACGAGCACAAGCCGAAGGTGATCATCGCCGGCGGCTCGGCCTATCCGCGCCATATCGACTTCGCGAAGATGCGCGCCATTGCCGATTCGGTCGGCGCCTATCTCATGGTCGACATGGCCCATTTCGCGGGGCTCGTGGCCGGCGGCGTGCATCCCAACCCGGTGCCGCACGCGCATGTGACCACGACGACCACCCACAAGACCCTGCGTGGCCCGCGCGGCGGCATGATCCTGACCAATGACGAGACTTTGGCGAAGAAGTTCAACTCCGCCATCTTCCCCGGCACCCAGGGCGGCCCGCTGATGCACGTCATCGCCGCCAAGGCCGTCGCCTTTGGCGAAGCGCTGCAGCCGGAGTTCAAGCTCTACGCGAAGAACGTGGTCGAGAACGCCAAGGCGCTGTCGGAAAACCTGAAGGGCCACGGCTTCGAGATCGTCTCCGGCGGCACCGACACACATCTGGTCCTGGTCGACCTGCGTCCCAAGAAGCTGACGGGCAAGGTGTCGGAGACGGCGCTGGGCCGCGCTCACATCACCTGCAACAAGAACGGCATCCCGTTCGACCCTGAGAAGCCGATGGTGACGTCGGGCGTGCGACTCGGCACCCCGGCCGGCACCACACGCGGCTTCGGCGTGGCCGAATTCCAGCAGGTCGGCGACATGATCGCGGAAGTGCTCGACGTGCTCTCGCAGAAGGGCACGGACGAGGATAGCCTCGTGGAGAGTGCCGTGCGGGGTAAGGTCGCCGATCTGCTCGCCCGCTACCCGATGTACAGCTGAGGTCACAAGATGCGCTGTCCTTATTGCGGAAGCCTCGACACCCAGGTCAAGGATTCCCGTCCCACCGAGGACAGCGCCGCTATCCGCCGCCGCCGCATCTGTCCCGATTGCGGCGGCCGCTTCACCACCTTCGAGCGGGTGCAACTGCGCGAGCTGACCGTGCTGAAGCGCTCCGGCCGCCGCGTGCCGTTCGATCGCGACAAGCTCGCCCGCTCCATCGAGGTGGCGCTGAGGAAGCGTCCCGTCGACCCCGAGCGGGTGGAGCGCCTCGTCTCGGGCCTTGTGCGGCGGCTGGAGAGCATGGGCGAGAGCGAAATCACCTCCGAGATCATCGGCGAGAGGGTGATGGAGAGCCTCAAGCAGCTCGACGACGTCGCCTATGTCCGCTTCGCCTCTGTCTACCGTAATTTCCGGGAAGCCAAGGATTTCGAGACCCTGCTGGGCGAACTGGGGCCCCGGCTCGTCGAGGACGAGGCGACGGACGAACTGCCCGGCGGCCGCCCGCGTGAGCCGGGACTCGACGACTGATGTTCTCCATGCGAGTCCGCTTCCCCACGCCATGACCGGAACCGCCTCTGACGCGTCCCTGATGGCGGCGGCGCTGAGCATCGGCCGGCGCGAGCGGGGCCATACCTGGCCGAACCCCGCCGTTGGCGCGCTGGTCGTGCGCGAGGGCCCGCGCGGACCGCTTGTGCTCGGCCGGGGCTGGACCTCGCTCGGGGGGCGCCCCCATGCCGAACCGCAGGCACTTGCCCAGGCCGGGGAAGGCGCTCGCGGCGCGACGCTCTACGTCACGCTGGAGCCGTGCTCGCACCATGGCGGCACGCCGCCCTGCGTGGACGCGGTGCGCGCCTCGGGCATCTCGCGGGTGGTCGCGGCCGTGCAGGACCCGGACTTCCGCGTCGCGGGACGCGGCTTCGCCATCCTGCGCGAGGCCGGCATTGCGGTCGAGGTCGGGGTCGGCGCGGCACAGGCTCTGGTCGACCATGCCGGGCATATACGGCGCGTCACCGAAGGGCGTCCCTACATCATGCTCAAGATGGCCGTCTCCGCCGACGGCAAGGTCGGGCTGGCGGGACGCCGTCCGGCAGCAATCACCGGGCCGGCGACGCGCGCGCGCGTCCACATGCTGCGGGCCACCCATGACGCGGTGCTCACCGGCATCGGCACGGTGCTCGCGGACGATCCCCTGCTCACCTGCCGCCTGCCGGGCATGCGGGACCGTTCGCCGCTGCGAATCGTGCTCGATGCCGATCTTCGGCTGTCCCCGACCAGCGCGCTTGCCCGCAGCCTCGATGTCGGCTCGCTGTGGATCGTCGCCGCCGAGGACGCACCGGCGGCGCCCGAAGCGATGCTGGGCGCCATGGGCATCGAGGTGATGCGGGTGCGCCGTCGCCCCGATGGCGGGCTCGACCTCAACGACGCGCTGAAGCTGCTGGCCCTGCGCGGCCTCACGCGGGTCATGGTGGAAGCCGGCCCGCGCCTCGTCGCGTCCTTCGTCGCCACGGGCCTGGTCGACGAGGTGAACCTGTTCGAGGCGCCGTCGACCTTAGGTGCCGACGCACTCGATGCACTTGAGGGACTGCCGCTTTCCGCGCTGAACGCCTATCTGTCGGTGGTGGAAGAGGAATGGCACGGCGCGGACCATCTGCGCATCATGAGGCGTCGCTAGAATGTTCACCGGCATCGTCACCGACATCGGCACCCTGCGTGCGGTCGAACCTCGCCACGAGGTGCGGCGGCTCACCATCGCCACGCGCTATGAAACCGCGGGCATCGCGCTCGGCGCCTCTATCGCCTGCTCGGGTGTGTGCCTGACCGTCGTGGCGCTCCAGCCCGACGCCTTCGAGGTCGAGGCGGCGCCCGAGACGCTGGCTGTCACCACGGCAGGCAACTGGGCCGCCGGCCAGCGGCTCAACCTTGAGCGCGCGCTGAAGATCGGCGACGAACTCGGCGGCCACATCGTGCAGGGCCATGTCGACGGTGTGGCGCAGGTGCTGGCGCGCGAAGATCTGGGCGAGACGACACGCTTCACCTTCGATGCGCCAGCCTCCCTGGCACCCTTCATCGCCATCAAGGGGTCGGTCACGCTCGACGGCACCTCGCTGACGGTCAACGAGGTCGACGCCACCCGCTTCTCCTGCCTGCTCATTCCGCACACCCTTGCCAACACCACCTGGAATGCCGTGAGGAAGGGAGGGCGTGTCAATATCGAAGTCGACATGATGGCCCGTTACGCCGCGCGGCTTGCGGAGTTCCGTTGACGCCTGTACGTCGTCGGCTCTGTCAGTTCATGAGGTAACACCATGGCGAGCCCTCGCCCGCCGCGCGCATCCGATGCCGCTCAAACCATGCCGCTTGCCGGCGAGCGGGTTCTCATCGTCGAAGCGCGCTTTTACGACGATATTGCCGACGAGCTTCTGGACGGCGCGCTTGGCGCTGTGGAGGCGGCAGGTGCGAGCGCCGACGTCATCTCGATGCCGGGGGCGCTCGAAATTCCGGTCGCCGCTGCCATCGCGCTCGACGCGGCCCTCGCGGCCGGCAGGCCCTATGACGCAGTCGTGGCGCTCGGTTGCGTGGTGCGTGGCGAGACCTACCATTTCGAAATCGTTGCCGGGGAATCGTCACGTGCGCTGATGGACCTTGCGGTGGCGCGCAAAGTGCCGCTCGGCAATGGCATCCTCACCGTCGAGACCGACGAGCAGGCCTGGGTCCGGGCGCGGGTTTCGGAAGGTAACAAGGGCGGCGGTGCGGCCGAGGCGGCGCTGGCGCTACTTCGCCTCAAGCGCCGGGTCGGGTGAGCGCCATGACCGCAGACGACAAGCCGACCGCCAAATCTGCCGGCCACAAGCCCGTTCGCAAGAGCGCCGCCCGCCTCAACGCCGTGCAGGCCCTCTACCAGATGGACCTCGCGGCGACGCCGCTGTCGGAAATCCTTGCCCAGTTCGAGAGCCACTGGATCGGGCAGGAAATTGAGGGTGACGAGATTGCCGCCGCCGACCTCACCTTGTTTCGCGATATTGTCGGCGGCGTGGTGCGCGAGCAGCGGAGCGTCGATCTGCTGCTGGACGCCGCGCTGGTCCATGGCTGGCCGCTCAAGCGCATCGAGGCGGTGCTGCGCGCGACGCTGCGGGCTGGGACCTATGAACTTTCCGAGCGCCCGGACGTTCCTGCCCGTGTCGTCATCGCCGAATATGTGAATGTTGCGGCGGCCTTCCTCGATCGGGAGGAGACCGGCATGGTCAATGCGGTGCTCGACGGCATTGCGCGGGAGAAGCGGCCGGCCGATTTCACCGGCTAGACGGGAGCAGGCAATGGCGGACGGTTCCAGTGGCGCAAAGCCGTCCGGCGAGGATGCGCTGATCGCCCGGCTGTTCGCTCCAATTGCCACCCATCCCGGGGCGCTGGGCCTCAAGGACGACGCCGCCCTGCTGGCGGTGCCGCCGGCGCATGAACTGGTGCTCACCAAAGATGCGCTGGTTGCCGGCGTGCATTTCTTCGCCGACGACCCGCCGGAAGCGATCGCCCGCAAGGCGATGCGGGTCAACCTCTCCGATCTCGCCGCCAAGGGCGCGCGCCCGCTGGGCGTGATGCTGGCCTTCGCCATTCCGCCCGACATGGATGTCGTCGCGCTCGAGGCCTTCGCTCGCGGCATCGGCGCCGACGCCGCGCTGTATGACGCGCCGCTTCTGGGCGGCGACACCGTGCGGACCCCCGGTCCGTTCACGATTTCCCTCACCGCCATCGGCGCCGTGCCGACGGGCGAGATGGTCCGCCGCACGGGCGCCCGGGCCGGCCAGGCCATCGTGGTCAGCGGCACCATCGGCGACGCGGCACTCGGGCTCGCCCTGCGGCATGCCCCGGAGCGGTCGGGATTCACGGCGTTGAACGGGGAGGAGCGCGCCTTTCTTCTCGACCGCTATTTGCTGCCGCGCCCGCGCCTGCCCCTCATCCGGGCGCTGCGGGAGCACGCCAGCGCGGCGATGGACGTCTCCGACGGGCTGATCGGCGACCTCGCCAAGATGCTGGATGCCTCGGGCATAGGCGGGGAGATCGACACGGCTCGCGTGCCGCTCAGCCCCGCCGCGCGGCGGGCGGTGGAGACCGAGCCGACCCTGCTGGAAGTGGCGCTCACGGGCGGCGACGACTACGAAATCCTCGCCGTCGTGCCGCATCACGCGCTCAGCCGGTTCCACACCGTGGCCACCACGGCCGGCATCGGCGTGTCCGTGATCGGGCACACGGTAGAGGGGCAGGGCCTCATGGTCCGCGACGGCGACGGGGCGCCCGTGTCCTTCGCCCGAGGCAGCTTTAGTCATTTTTGACAGACCCCGCCAAAGGTTGGGTGTTTCCACGATTGCCTGCGGCCCGCCATCGACCTAGCCTCGCGCCTGGGACGCTGGAGCATCCGGCGCCGGTTACGGGAACAGCTACATGAAAATCGCCAGGATTCTGATCGCGGCCGCCGCTCTCGCCATTGGCGCGGGCGCCGTGCAGGCCGAGACCAAGAAGGTTCGCATCGGCACCGAGGGCGCCTATCCGCCCTTCAATTCGGTCGACTCGGCGGGCAAGCTCGTCGGCTTCGACATTGAGATCGGCGAGGCGCTGTGCGCCAAGATGAAGGTGGAATGCACCTTCATCGCGCAGGATTGGGACGGAATCATTCCCGCGCTGCTCGCCAAGAAATACGACCTCATCCTCGCCTCGATGTCGATCACCGACGAGCGCAAGGAAAAGGTGTCCTTCACCATTCCCTACTACCTGACGCCCGGCAGCTTCATCGCGCCCAAGGACACCGCCATCACCGACATCGCCCCGGCGGCGCTGAAGGGCAAGACCATCGGCGCGCAGTCCTCGACCACCGGCGCGACCTATCTCGAAGACAAGTATAAGGATTCCGAGATCAAGCTCTACCCGACCCAGGACGAAGCCAATGCCGACCTGGCCGCCGGTCGCCTCGACGCCGTGCTCGCCGACAAGTTCGTGCTTTATGAATGGCTGGAGAAGTCCACCGACGGCAAGTGCTGCTCGTTCGTCGGGCCGGACCTCAAGGACGTGAACCCGCAGGGTACCGGCATCGCCGTCCGCCAGGAGGACAATGAACTGCGCGAGGCGCTGAACAAGGCGATCAAGGAAATCGAGGCCGACGGCACCTTCGCCAAGATCAACGCCAAGTATTTCCCGTTCCCGATCAACTGACCACCCGTCGGGCGGCGTTCGCTTGCGCCGCCCGACGCTACCGTCACGCGTTTGACGTGCTCACATCGTTGCCCTTCGCCCGCAGGTTCCATCATGAAGACCGACACCATCGTGCTCGGCGCCGGCATTGTCGGCACCAGCGTCGCCCACCATCTCGCGCAGCGGGGCCGGGCGGTCGTGCTCGTGGACCGTCGAGGTCCGGGTGAGGAGACGTCCTATGGCAATGCCGGGTTGGTCGAGCGAGCCTCACTCTATCCCGTCGCCTTTCCGCGCAAGCTCTCGGCACTGGTGGACGTGGCGCTCGGGCGCAATCCGGCGGCGAATTATCATTGGGACGCACTGGTGCGGCTCGTGCCGTGGATGTTTGCTTATTGGCGCGCCTCCGCGCCGGCCCGCCTGCTCGACTATGCCCGCCACATGGAGAAACTCCTTGCCTTCAGCATTGACGAGCACGACCGCCTCGCCCGGGCGGCCGGTGCCACCCATTTCTTCCGCGAGGGCGGCTGGCTGAAGCTCTACCGGACCGAGGCCGGCCTCGACGTCGAGCGCAGCGAGTTCCCGTTGGCCCATAGCTATGGGCTGAGCGCACGCGAGATCAGCGTCGACGAGGCTCTGGCGATGGAGCCCTCGCTGCGTCCGGTGTTCCACGGCGCGGTCATCTGGTCGGACCCGCATTCGGTGTCGAGCCCCGGCGGCGTCACCCAGGCCTATGCCGCCCATTTCGCCGAGTTGGGTGGACAGGTACGCAAGGGCGATGCTGGCAGCCTCGCCCGTCTAGGCGCCGGCTGGACGGTGATGACCGAGGAGGGCAGCGTCGAGGCGCCGGAAGTCGTGGTCGCTCTCGGCCCGTGGGCGATGGACCTGCTACGCCCGTTCGGCGTCAACCTGCCGCTTCAGGTCAAGCGCGGCTACCACATGCATTACCATGCCGAGGGCGGTGCCTCCCTGTCGCGTCCGGTGCTGGATGAAGAGGGCGGCTATGTCATCACCCCGATGGTCGGCGGCATCCGCCTGACCACGGGGGTGGAATTCGCCCGCCGGGACGCGCCCAAATCGCCGGTGCAACTGGAGAAGACCGAGCCTCTGGCGCGCGGCCTGTTTCCCCTCGGCGCGCGGGCGGAGGCCGAGCCGTGGATGGGAAGCCGCCCGGCCTTTCCGGACATGCTGCCGGTGATCGGGCCGGCACCCGGCCAGCGCGGCATGTGGCTCGCCATCGGCCACCAGCATCTGGGCTTCACGCTCGGGCCAATCACCGGCCGCCTTCTGGCGGAGATGATGGACGGCGAGACGCCGTGCACCGACCCCGCGCCGTTCTCGGCCGAGCGTTTCGCGTAAGAGGGCGCGCGCCCCGGATCAAAGACCGGGGGTGAACGTGGTGGCGTTGAAGATCTGCCCCATGAGCGACACTTCGGAGCCGCCGGTCGGCGTCGTCCGGCTGATGAAATCGAACACCTTGCCGTCCTTCAGGCCGTAATCGGCGACGCGGGTAACGCGCTTGTCCTTGGGGTCGAAATAGACCGCGATCACCCGCTGATTGGTGATTTCCGGCCGCAGGAACATCACTTTCCTGGCCTTCTGCGAGATATAATAGAACACTTCGCCGTCGACAGTGGCGACGGTCGACGGCGTGCCGAGCACCAGCAACACCTGCTCCTGGCTCGACCCGATCGGGATCTGGTCCAGCGCCTCCGGTGCGATGACATAGCCGCGCTGCTGCTCCTGCACGAAGCCGGTGGGCGAGCGGGGAAGACCCATGCTGGCTGTCGCCATCGGCATGTCGCCGGAGCAGCCGGTGAGGCCGACCATCGCCACGCCGGCAACCGCCAGCGAGGCCCGGGCGGCGATCCGGGTGCCGGGAGCCTTGTTCCGCGTCGCGCGCGTCGATGCCATCCACTCAACTCCGAAGCTCGTGCCGCATCCGCCGGAGGGCGCTGCGGCAGGGGGCAGAAAGCACAGGGCGGGCCCCTGATGCAACTGTCGAACGCCTGCCGACCGTTCCATCACGGCGCTGCGGCAGACGGCGGGGTTGCCAGCGAGTGCCGCCCGCGTTAACCCGCCATCACAGCCGCACCCGCCGAGGCGGCAGCGGCAACGAGGCAGGAGCCGTCCATGATTCTGCGTTTCTTCCGCCGGAATGACGGAGGCGAGACCATTCAGCGGCTCTATGGCGCGATCGTGGCGCATTCGCGCCAGCCCGTATTTTATACCGATTACGCTGTGCCCGACACGATAGAGGGCCGCTTTGAGATGATCCTTGCCCACGCCTTCCTGCTCTTTCACCGCCTCAAGGTCGAGAGCGAGGAACGCCGTGAGCTCAGTCAGGACGTGTTCGACGCGTTCTGCACCGACATGGACGCCAATCTCAGGGAAATGGGCGTCGGCGACCTGACGGTGCCGAAGAAGATGAAGAAGGTGGCCGAAGCCTTCTACGGCCGTATCGGTGCCTATGAGGGCCCCCTTGAGGCTGGCGACCTTGACGCGCTCTCAGAGGCCGTGCTGCGCAATGTCCACGGCTCGAAGCCGGCATTTGCGCCTGAGGCGCGCGCTTTCGCGCAGTATATGATAGGAGCGGCGGCCGCGCTGCAGGCGGCTGCTTTCGCCAGCCTCGCCGCCGGCGAATTCCCGCTGGCCCCGCCGGCCGCCATCGGCTCCACGGAGACACACCCGTCATGACCGACGCCTCGCCCCTTTCCAAGCCCGTGCTCACCGCCAGCCTGCCGGATCACGGCCTGACCCTGACGCTCGCGCCCGATGCCGCCACCCGCGCTGCCCTGGCGGAGGATTTGGGCATCCCTAGCATTCCGTCCCTGACGGCGCAGGTCATCCTGACGCCTGGGCGCGGCAATACCGTGCATGTCACCGGCCATGTCGATGCCGTCGTCACCCAGACCTGCGTGGTGACGCTGGAGAATTTCGACACGCGGGTATCGGAGGACATCGACCTTAAATTCGCTCCCGCCGAGAAAATTCCGGAGATCCGTCCGGGCGCAGAGATCGACGTTTCCGAACTCGATCTGCCCGACCCGATCATCGACGGAACCATTGATGCCGGCGCCGTGGCGGCGGAATTCCTCGCCCTCGGCCTCGATCCCTATCCGCGCAAGCCTGACGCGCACTTTGAAGGGCCGGACGAGCCGGGACCGGAGGAAGTGTCGCCTTTCGGCGCGCTGGCGAAGCTGCGCGGGAACGACGGGGGCAATGCGGATTAGGCCGGTTCAGGACGGGGAAATGCGCCGGCGCTATTGTCATGGCGGCTCAACTCGGGCATGCCGTCAGCGCGGCGCCGGTGTCGCATCGCCGTCCCTCCGACCAATGAGACTTCGCCGCTAGATGTCCTCGCCCGTCAGAATTTCGCTCGACGTCATGGGCGGCGACCATGGACCCGACGTGGTCCTTCCCGGTGCCGAGATCGCGCTCACCCGCCATCCGGACATCGCCTTCCTGCTGTATGGCGACTCCGCCCGCATCAACGCGCTGCTCAAGGATCGCCCGCGTCTGGCGGCGGCGAGCACCGTGATCCACACCGACGTCGTCGTGCGGATGGACGACAAGCCGAGCCAGGCCCTGCGCAAGGGCCGGCGCGTCTCCTCCATGTGGCGCGCAATCGACGCGGTGCGGATGAAGGAGGCCGATTGTGCCGTCTCCGCCGGCAATACCGGTGCGCTGATGGCGATGGCCAAGGTCAATCTGCGCATGATGTCAGGCATCAACCGTCCCGCCATTGCCTGCCTGTGGCCGACGATGCGCGGCGAAAGCGTGGTGCTCGATGTCGGCGCCTCCATCGGTGCGACGGCCCAGCATCTGGTCGACATGGCAGTCATGGGCGCGGCCATGGCCCGCATCGTCTTCGATATCGAACGGCCGACGGTCGGTCTGCTCAATATCGGTGTCGAAGAGATCAAGGGCGTCGAAGAAGTCAAGGACGCCGCCGCCGCCCTGCGCTCGGCGGACCATCCGGGCCTCGCCTATTACGGATTCGTCGAGGGCGACGACATCGGCCAAGGCGTTGTCGACGTCGTCGTTACCGAAGGGTTTTCCGGCAATATCGCGCTCAAGGCCGCCGAAGGCACCGCCAAGCAGGTGGCGGACTTCCTGCGAGGCGCGATCAATCGCAGCTTCGTGGCGAAGATCGGCTATCTGCTGGCGCGCGGCGCCTTCCGGGCGCTGCGCGACAAGCTCGATCCGCGCAAGTCGAATGGCGGCGTGTTCCTCGGCCTTAATGGCGTCGTCATCAAGAGTCATGGCGGAACCGATGCCGAAGGCTTCGCGTCGGCGGTCGATATCGGCTACGACATGGTTCGCTACCAGCTTCTCTCCCGCATTGAAGCAGGGATGAATGACCGTCCGCAGGTCGGCCGTGCTGCCGTCGCGGATGTCTCCGTCTCTGACGAGTTACAGGTTCCATCGTGAGTGCAATCCGTTCCGTGGTACGTGGCGTCGGCTCCTATCTGCCGGCCCGCTGTCTGACCAATGCCGACCTCGCGCAGATGGTCGACACTTCCGACGAATGGATCGTCCAGCGCACCGGCATCCGCACGCGGCACATCGCGGCCGAGGGCGAGGTGACGTCCGATCTCGCCATCCATGCGGCGCGGGCGGCGTTGACAGATGCCGGGCTGGAGCCCGGCGACATCGACCTGATCGTCGTCGCCACCTCGACGCCAGACAATACGTTTCCGGCCACGGCGGTCAGCGTGCAGGCCGGCCTCGGCATTACGCATGGCGCCGCCTTCGATCTTCAGGCCGTCTGCTCGGGCTTTGTCTTTGCCCTGGCCACGGCCGACAATTTCCTCAAATCGGGCACCTACCGCCGCTGCCTCGTCATCGGGGCGGAGACCTTCTCGCGCATTCTCGACTGGTCGGACCGCACCACCTGCGTGCTGTTTGGCGACGGCGCCGGCGCATTGGTGCTGGAAGCGGTGCGCGACGAGGAAGAGGGGCGCGGGGTTCTGACCTCGCATCTGCGATCCGACGGGCGGCACAAGAACAAGCTCTATGTCGATGGCGGCGTCTCCTCGACCCGCAGCGTCGGCTTTCTGCGCATGGAAGGCCGCGAGGTGTTTCGCCACGCCGTCGGCATGATCACCGATGTGATCGTTGACGCTTTCGAGGCGACGGGCGAGTCGGCCGACACCATCGACTGGTTCGTGCCGCACCAGGCGAACCGGCGCATCATCGACGCCAGCGCCGTCAAGCTCGGCATCGCGCCCGAGAAAGTGGTCATCACCGTCGACAAGCACGGCAACACCTCGGCCGCCTCTATCCCGCTCGCTCTGGCTGCCGCGCACGCGGACGGGCGGATCAAGCGCGGCGATCTCGTGCTGCTGGAAGCCATGGGTGGCGGCTTTACCTGGGCTTCGGCGCTCATACGCTGGTAATCCGCACCCCGGACGCGATGTGCCGTTGACCGGCGACGGCCACGGCGCCTAGTTTGGCGTTTATAAACAACGGTACCGATGGGATAGGGAACACGGCAATGGCAGGTCGCACCATCACGCGCGCCGATCTGTGCGAAGCGGTTTATCAGCGGGTTGGGCTGTCACGCACGGAATCGGCGGCACTCGTCGAGACGGTTCTCTCCGAGATCGCCGACTGCGTCGCACGGGGCGAGACGGTGAAGCTCTCGTCCTTCGGGTCCTTCGTCGTGCGGCAGAAGGGCGAGCGCGTGGGGCGCAACCCGAAGACCGGCGAAGAGGTGCCCATCGCCCCGCGCCGGGTCATGGTGTTCAAGCCCTCCAACATCCTCAAGCAGCAGATCAACGGGGCCTCGCCCGAGTCGTGAACGCGCGACAGGAACAGCCGGGGGGAGAGAAGGGGCCTGACGCCTTCCGCACGATCAGCGAGGTCGCCGAAGACCTCGACCTCCCCCAGCATGTCCTGCGCTTCTGGGAGACCCGCTTCCCGCAGATTCGCCCGCTCAAGCGCGGCGGTGGCCGGCGCTACTATCGGCCGGACGATGTGGAACTGCTCCGTGGCATCCGCCACCTGCTCTACGGGGAAGGCTACACGATCCGCGGTGTCCAGCGCATTCTGAAGGAAGAGGGCCCGCGCTACGTGCAGGCCATCTGGCGCGATATCGAAGCGGACGATCAGGCCATCGCCGAGCGGGACGATCGGGACGGGCACAGCACATATGCGCCGGCACCGCTGCCCCCGATTGACGTCGCATCCACCCCGGCACCCGATGACGTGCCCGCGCGCGCTCCGCCCGCCAGCGGCACGGCAGGTGGGCCCCTGGGTGGCATTCTCAATCTTTTGCCCGGTCGCCAGCGAGAGCCCGCCGAGGAGAACCCGGCCCGCCGTGCCCGCCGCCGTCCGGACAGCGAGCCGGATCATCTCGACCTGCCGCTTCTCGCCGATCTGGAGCCGCCGGTGCGGCCCTCTCGCAGCGAGCCGCCGCCGCTGGCCACGGATTCGCTGATGCGCTTCGAGCCTCTGCCGCCCTTGGACAGGGGGGCGCCGGAGCCGCAGCCCGCCACGCCCTCGACCGAGCCCCGACCGGCGCAGGAACCGCGCCCGCCGGAACTGCGGGCATCCTTCCCGTTCCGCCCGATCGGGCCAGGGCCGGTGTCGGAAGCGCCCGATGACGAGGTGAGTTTCGTGCCGGAGCGGGCACGCGCGGCTATGCCGACAGAAGCGCCTTATCAGGCGGCGGTATCTGCAGTGCGACCCGTCCTACCGGCGGCTTCGGCGCTACGCGCGGGCGGGGTACAAGCTGACGAGACCCCCGCCCCGACGACGCTAAGCCGCGAGGATGTGCTGCGGCTGCAGGCGGCACTGTATGAACTGCAGGACTGCCAACGGCTTCTCGACACCGCGCGGGACCGGGACGGCTGAACGCACGTCCCGGTCAGCGATCGGCCGTGACGTCAGTCGACGACGGCGATATCGACCTTGGCCACGCCGCGTTTGCGGAAGCCCAGTTGATCGGCAACGGCCGTCGACACGTCGATGATACGGCCCCGCACAAAGGGCCCGCGATCGTTGATCCGCACCACGACCGAACGGCCATTGGCCTTGTTGGTGACGCGAACCCGGGTGTTGAAGGGCAGGCTGCGATGCGCCGCCGTCATGGCCTGCGCACTATGCCGCTCCCCGTTGGCGGTGCGACCGCCATAGCCGTAATAGGACGCCATGCCGGACGTCGCGGCCACATTGGTCTTCTTTGAACTTGCAAGGGCAGCATTGCCGCCGGCGATAAAGATGATCCCCGTTGCGAATGCCGCCCCGGCAACCCGTCCCATTCCCCAAGCCGTCAATACCTTCGTCCTTCTCCTGTTGGCGAGGCGCGATGCATGGGAAGGAAATGTGGCAGGGACATCACGACATTGTGGCTATAACGCGCAAACGCGAAGCATGTCGTCGTTTGCATCATAATAAACATGACCAGAATAGTCACGCTCGACTTCAACTTATCCCAGATGAAAAGCGAGACACGTAGGTGGTCGGGCCAGCTGTAGCCTCGCACACAACGCATTGAAGTCAGGCGCATTCCCGAGCTGCACAGCAGTCGCTCCGCTCATCTGGCACGGTGCGGCAACCGCGTCGTCCGTCGAAAGCCCCGATGGATTTGTCCGGCGTCCGGGTGCTATTGAGCGCGACCAGCTGCGGCCATTTGTCGAGGAGCATTGAGGATGGCGACGAACGAAACCCGGGCACTCACGTCGGTCGAGGACGAGGTCCTCACCCTCCTGCAGGGCCTCGGCGTGCCGGACTCCAGCTGGCGCAACGGCACGAGGCCGGTTCGCTCGCCGATCAGCGGCGAGGTGATCGCCCATGTACCCGAGGCGGACGCCTCCGACGTGGCCCAGGCGGTCGAGCTCTCGGTCGCGGCCTACGAGGACTGGCGCGCCGTGCCTCCGCCCCGGCGCGGCGAACTCATCCGCCTTCTTGGCGAGGAACTGCGCGCCCACAAGGCCGAGCTCGGCCGGCTGGTGACGCTGGAGGCCGGCAAGATCGTTTCGGAGGGCCTCGGCGAGGTTCAGGAGATGATCGACATTTGCGACTTCGCCGTCGGCCTGTCGCGGCAGCTCTATGGCCTCACCATCGCCTCTGAGCGCCCCGGCCATCGCATGATGGAGACGTGGCACCCGGTAGGCCCGGTGGGAATCATCACCGCCTTCAACTTCCCGGTCGCCGTGTGGTCCTGGAACGCCGCCCTGGCGCTGGTTTGCGGCAACAGCGTGCTGTGGAAGCCGTCCGAGAAGACGCCGCTGACCGCGCTGGCAGTGCAGGCCCTGTTCGAGCGCGCGGCCCAGGCCTTCGGCAGTGCGCCGGAAGGTCTCTCGCAGTTGCTGATCGGCGGCGCGGAGGTCGGCGCGGCGTTGACCGACGATTCGAGGGTACCCATCGTCTCGGCCACCGGCTCGACCCGCATGGGCCGGATCGTCGGCGAGCGGGTAGCACGGCGTTTCGGTCGCTCGATCCTGGAACTCGGTGGCAATAATGCCGCTATCGTCTGCCCCTCGGCCGATCTCGATCTCGCTCTGCGCGGCATCGCCTTTGCGGCCATGGGAACGGCCGGCCAGCGCTGTACCACGCTGCGCCGTCTCATCGTACATGAGAGCGTCTATGACACGCTGGTGCCGCGTCTTGCCAAGGCGTATGGCTCGGTCGGCATCGGCGACCCGCGCGAGGCGGGCACGCTGATCGGCCCGTTGATCGACAAGGCGGCCTTCGAGGCCATGCAGGCTGCGCTCGACTCGGCTAGGGCAGCGGGCGGGCGGGTCCATGGCGGCGAGCGCATCGCGGTCGGGGAGCAGCCGGAGGCCTATTATGTGCGCCCGGCTCTGGTCGAACTCGACGCCCAGATCGACGTCGTGAAGCACGAGACCTTTGCGCCGATCCTCTATGTGCTGCGCTGCACCGGCCTGCCGGAGGCGATCAAGCTGCACAATGGCGTGCCGCAGGGCCTCTCCTCGTCGATCTTCACCAACGATCTGCGCGAGGCGGAAGCCTTCCTGTCTGCCGAAGGCTCGGATTGCGGCATTGCCAACGTCAATATCGGCCCTTCCGGTGCCGAGATCGGCGGGGCGTTCGGCGGCGAGAAGGAAACCGGCGGCGGGCGTGAATCCGGCTCGGATGCGTGGAAGGCCTATATGCGGCGGGCCACCAACACCATCAATTACTCCCGTGCGCTGCCGCTCGCTCAGGGCGTGTCGTTCGACATCGACTGATCGGGCGACCAGAAGCGCACCACGTCGTCGAGGGCCGGCCGTGGCCGGTCCTCGCTCACGGCCGACGGCCGGCCGATATGGATAAATCCGGCGACCCGCTCCCCCGCCGCAACGCCGAGCAGCGCCGCGGCCTCAGCGTCTCGGCCCGGCCATTTCAGCAGCCATTGGGTGGCAAAGCCCATTGCCGAGGCGGCGACTGTAAGCGCCATGCCCGCCGCGCCGGCCGAGAGCACCTGATTCCATTCCGGCACCTTTGCCGCCCTGTCCGGCCGACTGACCAGCACGACTGTCACCGGGGCGCGCAGGAGATACAGCGTCCACATGTCGGCCTTGGCGGGTGGCAAGCCGGGATTCTGCCGAGCATAGAGCGCGTCCAGCCGTTCCCCAACGATCCGCCTCGCGTCACCCGACAGCACGATGAAGCGCCAGGGGCTGAGCCTTCCGTGATCTGGCACCCGAATGGCGAGCCGCAGCATCCGCCCCAGTTCTTCCTCCGAAGGCCCGGGCTCCAACAGCCCACGCAGCGTCGAGGACCGACGCGTCTCCAGGCGTTCCAGCATCTCCGCGCTGGCGGGTCGGTCGAGCGGCTCGGCCGGGATGGAATCGTCGGGCGGGGCGTGCCCATGCGCGGGGTGGTTCATGGGAACGCATCCTTTGGGTGAGCTCAGATCATAGCCTTTTATCCGCACGCGCGCCGTATCCGTCATCCACAGGGTGCGCGCCGGCTTGCATACCGGACGGCAAATGGCTAGACAGACGGCGCCTCACGGCGTCGGAGCGTAGCGCAGCCCGGTTAGCGCACTAGTCTGGGGGACTAGGGGTCGGAGGTTCAAATCCTCTCGCTCCGACCATTTTCACCGGCGCCCCCAATGTGGCCGGTGGCTCTCTCCCCGAAACACATTCTGCTTTAACACGGTGGAAACCATGACGGTGCCTAATAGGCTCCATGATGGACCCGTGCGAAAGTTCTGCGCAGACGGCCGCCTGCACCGCCGATCAGGTGACAGCGCCGGGCTGGCGGATTCAGCCTGCGTCGGATCGGCGCCTCCTGCGCAGATTGCTCGTGCCGGCCCTCGCGGGGCTCACCATCGCTGCCGCCTTCGGCGAAATCACCGTCCCGCGCTATGAATCCCGCGCCCGGCTGTGGATCGACGGGCGCGATGCGGCAGCCGGGCGCGACGGCGTTAAGGTTCTCTCTTCGCGCGATTTCGCCCGGCAGGTCATAGAGACGCGCCATCTGGCCACTCGTCTGGCCGCACCGGCTGGCGGGAGCGGCGGGGCACTCGCGGGCGCCGCCTTGCACCTTGCCGGTTTCAGCGTGCTGCCCGACCCCGCGCCGGTGTCGCGTGAGACCCTGGCTCTGCGAACGGTGGAACGGGGCCTCGACGTGCGGCAGGTGGGCGGAGGACAGGTGGCGATCGACTTTACCTCGCCCGACCCGCGCCTCTCCGCCGACGTCGCCAACGCCTTCGCGGCGACCTATGTTGAACTGCGCCAGACGCGCGACCTCCACCCGCAGGCTGCGGTCGGGCCAAGCGCTGCCCCGGCACGGGTGATCGCCACCGCCGTGCCGGCCGGCACAGCACGCTGGCCGACCCCACTGCTGACCAGCCTCGTCGCTGGCATCGCGACTTTCCTGCTGGTGTTCGGATTCCAGAGCTGGGTCCGCCGGCGCCAGGGGGCCGCCGGGCATGAATTCGGCGCCGTTCCGATGCCGGAGACGACACCGCACCCGCTCCAGCACCTTCCCTGGATCGGCGCGGCGACCGGCGAACAGGAAGTCGGCGCCGAGATGGCGCGTTCGCTGCGTCTCCTGTCGCGGGAGCGCGAGCACGCCGATCTCTCGCGGCTGATCGAACTGCGCGGCGTTGCGGCCCGGCTTGTCACCGTCACTGGCGGCCGTCCCGACGAATCGATTGCCCGCTGCGCCCTCGCGCTCGGGCGCTCGCTGGCCGAAGCGGCCGAGCGGCGGGTCGTGGTCGTCTGCCTCGATGTGGCCTCCCCGGCGCTCGACGGACTGACCGGGGACCCGCGCGCGCCGGGCCTTACCGACCTTCTCACCGGCGTGTGCGGTTTCTCCGATGCGATTCATCGGGAGAGCGCCTCGCGCTGCCACGTCATTCCGCCCGGGCGAGGGGCGCGCGAGGCGGATGGACTTGTTACGGCGGAGCGATTGCCGCTGATTCTTACTGCGCTGAAACAGACCTATGATCACGTGATCGTGGCCGCGCCGCCGCTGGGCGGCATGCCCGGCGCCGGGCGCCTCGCGGCACTGAGCCCGACGACCATCCTCGTCACCCAGCCGGGCGGCCCGGCGACCGACGCGGTACAAGCCTTTGACGCTCTTGCTTCCCTCGGCTTCGGCGAGATCGCCATGATCACCTTCACGCCGGAAGCGGACGAAAAGACATTCTCACGCGCGGCCTGAGCGGATGCCGGCGATCAACGGCGAGTTTCGCAACAGATTGATTTGTGGATGTTTTCGGCGAGTTTCCCGACCTTAGAGAGTGTCGGGCCGCCGATCGTGGCGCTGCATCCAGCGGATAAGCACGGCCGCCGGCACGATCCAGCCGATGCCGAGGACGACATAGGCGAGGAACTGCCAGAAGGCGGGCAGGGTGGTGACACGGCCCTGGGCAAGCGCCATCGCCACCAGTGCCCAGCCAAGCACCAGAAACACCATCAGAACCGTGCCGACGAACTTGCGCGAGCGGGCCGAAAGGCCGGGACGGGGGTCTGACATAGGCGACTCCGGGCTGGACGATCGGGCGCGAGACAATGAGTCCCGTTGCGCGCACGCGCGCGCCTCTATATCGGTCGCCGCGCCCGGGAGGAAGCCACCCGGCGCGGGTGGCCGGCGGGGCAGGCGGCCGCCACTAAAGGGAGCGCCCACTTTATGGTCAAGGATCACGTCGTCGCTCGCGTCCCCGCCGACGCCGATGTCCCGCACGCTGACGGGCCGGTCGAACGCGACAAGCTACGGCCGGTGAGGCTGTGGCTCTATTTCGTCGCGGCGCTCGTAGTGCTGATGGTCGTCGTTGGTGGCGCCACGCGCCTCACCGAATCCGGCCTGTCGATCACCGAGTGGAAGCCGGTGACAGGCACGCTTCCGCCACTCTCCAACACAGCCTGGCAGGCCGAGTTCGACAAGTACCGGCAGATTCCGCAGTACCAGCAGATCAACCGGGGCATGAGCCTCGACGAGTTCAAGTACATCTTCTGGTGGGAATGGGGGCACCGGCTGCTGGGGCGCGTGATCGGCTTTGCGTTCCTGTTGCCGTTCCTTTTCTTCCTCTGGCGCGGGCTGATAGACCGCCCGCTCGGCTGGAAACTAACCGGCCTTTTTGTTCTCGGCGGTGCACAGGGCGCGGTCGGCTGGTGGATGGTGGCCTCCGGGCTGGTGCACCGGGTCGACGTCAGCCAGTACCGGCTGGCCACCCATCTCACGCTGGCCTGCATCATCCTCGCTGCCACGGTGGCGGTGGCTGTCTCGCTGAAGCCGGCACGGGAGAAGCGGGCCTCGCCCGACTGGCTGCGCGGCTATGCGCGAATCCTGCTCATCGCCGTCCTGATCCAGATCTTCCTCGGTGGGCTCGTGGCCGGACTGGACGCCGGGCTCACCTACACGACCTGGCCGCTGATGGACGGGCACCTTGTGCCGCCATTGGAAAATCTGCTGGTCCAGCAACCCGTTTGGCGGAACTTCTTCGAGAACGTGCTCACCGTGCAGTTCAATCACAGGCTGTTCGCCTATGTCCTTTTCGCCCTAGCGGTCGGGCATTGGCTCAGCGCGCGGCGGGTCAAGGGAAAGGTCGCGCAACGGGCGCTCATCATCCTCGCTCTGGTGATCGCGCAGGCCGCCATCGGCATCTTGACGCTGGTCTACCAGGTGCCGATCGACCTTGCGCTGGCGCATCAGTTCGGCGCCACCCTCGTGCTGATCGCGGTGACGGTGAATCTGGTGCGGCTGAAAGAGGGCGCCTAAGGTTCGCCCCCGGTGGCTGCAATCGCTGCTGCCACGTCAAGCTGCAACTCGGCCGCCTTCCGGCGGGTTGATGCACCGACTGCAGGGACGGGGGGAGATCCCGGATCGGTCCTGCGGACCGTCCGGGATGACGTGGCGGAATGACCGTGCGGGACGCGATCCGCGTGCCGCTTACTCCGCCGCGCGGCGGGGCTTGAGCGGTCGGCGGGCAAGCACGTCGGCCAGAAATCGCCCGGTGTGGCTGCGCTCCGCCTTGGCGACCACTTCCGGCGGCCCGGCCGCGACCACCTCGCCGCCGCCATCGCCACCCTCGGGGCCGAGGTCGATCACCCAGTCGGCGGTCTTGATGACTTCGAGATTGTGCTCGATCACCACCACCGTGTTGCCCTGCTCGACCAGTTCGTGGAGCACTTCGAGCAGCTTCGCCACGTCGTGGAAATGCAGGCCTGTCGTCGGCTCGTCGAGGATATAGAGCGTGCGCCCGGTGGCTCGCTTGGAAAGCTCCTTGGAGAGCTTGACGCGCTGCGCCTCGCCGCCCGACAGCGTGTTGGCCTGCTGGCCGACATGGATGTAGCCGAGCCCGACGCGGGCCAGCGTTTCAAGCTTGTCGCGCACCGCCGGCACTGCCTTGAAGAACTCCGCACCCTCGTCGACCGTCATGTCGAGCACGTCGGCGATCGACTTGTTCTTGAAGGTTACCTCCAGCGTCTCCCGGTTGTAGCGCTTGCCCTTGCAGACATCGCAGGTGACGTAGACGTCGGGCAGGAAGTGCATCTCGATCTTGATGACGCCGTCGCCCTGGCACGCCTCGCAGCGCCCGCCCTTCACGTTGAACGAGAAGCGCCCCGGCCCATAGCCGCGCGCCTTGGCTTCCGGCAGGCCGGAGAACCATTCGCGGATCGGCGTAAAGGCACCGGTATAGGTCGCCGGATTCGAGCGCGGGGTGCGGCCGATCGGCGACTGGTCGATGTCGATCACCTTGTCGAGATGTTCCAGCCCCTCCAGCCCATCATGGGCCAGCGGCGGCTCCGAGGCGCCGTTGAGCCGGCGCGCCACGGCGCGGTACAGCGTATCCACCAGCAGGGTCGACTTGCCGCCGCCGGAAACGCCGGTGACGGCGGTGAACAGGCCGAGCGGAATCTCGGCCGTGACGTTCTTCAGATTGTTGGCGCGGGCATTCACCACGCGGAGCAGCCGCTTGCGGTCCGGCTTGCGGCGCCTGGGCACCGGCACGGCCATCTCGCCGGTCAGATATTTGCCGGTGAGCGAGTTCGGGTTGGCGAGAATTTCCTTCGGCGTGCCCTGCGCAACGATGCGGCCGCCATGCACGCCGGCGCCAGGGCCGACATCGACCACATAATCGGCGGCGAGAATGGCGTCCTCGTCATGCTCGACCACGATGACCGTGTTGCCGAGGTCGCGCAGCCGCCGCAGCGTGCCGAGCAGGCGCTCATTGTCGCGCTGGTGCAGGCCGATGGAGGGTTCGTCCAGCACATAGAGCACGCCGGTGAGGCCCGAGCCGATCTGCGAGGCGAGGCGGATGCGCTGGCTCTCGCCGCCCGACAGCGTGCCGGAGGCGCGCGCCAGCGTGAGATAGTCCAGCCCGACGTCTAGTAGGAAGGCCAGCCGTTCGCGGATCTCCTTGAGGATACGCGCGGCGATCTCGTTCTGCTTGTCGGTGAGTTGCTCGGGCAGGGTGGCGAACCAGTCAAGCGCGTGGCGCACCGAAAGCTCGGCCGCATGGCCGATGTGGCGGCCGGCGATCTTCACCGCCAGCGCTTCGGGCTTCAGGCGATAGCCGTTGCAGGCGGCGCAGGGCACGGCGGAGAAATACTTGCCGATTTCCTCGCGCGCCCAGTCGCTCTCGGTCTCGCGCCAGCGCCGTTCCAGATTGGTAACGATGCCCTCGAAGGTCTTCACCGTCTCATAGGCGCGCATGCCGTCATCATAGACGAAGCGGATCGTCTCGGCCTTGGAGCCGTGCAGGATGACGTTCTGCACCTTCTCCGGCAGGTCCGCCCATCGCGTGGTGAGCTTCGCGCCATAATGGCGGGCGATCGCCTCCAGCGTCTGGCCGTAATAGGGAGAGGTCGATTTCGCCCAGGGCGCGATGGCGCCCTGCTTCAGCGTGCGGGAGTGGTCCGGCACGATAAGGTTGGGGTCGATCTTGCTCTCATGCCCGAGCCCGTCGCAGGTGGGGCAGGCGCCGAACGGGTTGTTGAAGGAAAACAGCCGCGGCTCGATCTCGGCGATGGTGAAGCCGGAAACCGGGCAGGCGAATTTTTCCGAGAACACGATGCGGCGCGCCTCGCCGCTTTCCTCTTTCTCGTCGGCGAATTCGATGACCGCGATGCCGTCGGCAAGCCCCAGCGCGGTCTCGAACGAATCCGCCAGCCGGCTGGCGATGTCCGGGCGCACCACGAGGCGGTCTACCACCACGTCGATATCGTGCTTGAACTTCTTGTCGAGCGCCGGCGCGTCGGCGATCTCATGGAATTCGCCGTCGATCTTGACGCGCTGAAACCCCTTCTTCTGGAAATCGGCCAGTTCCTTGCGGTACTCGCCCTTGCGCCCGCGCACCACGGGAGCGAGCAGAAAGAGGCGGGTCTTGTCAGGCAGGGTCAGCACGCGATCGACCATCTGGCTGACCGTCTGGCTCTCGATCGGCAGGCCGGTGGCGGGCGAATAGGGCACGCCGACGCGCGCCCAGAGCAGGCGCATATAGTCGTAAATCTCGGTAACCGTGCCGACTGTCGAGCGCGGATTCTTCGAGGTCGTCTTCTGCTCGATGGAAATGGCCGGGGAGAGACCGTCGATCTGGTCGACATCCGGCTTCTGCATCATCTCCAGAAACTGGCGCGCATAGGCCGAGAGGCTCTCGACATAGCGCCGCTGGCCCTCGGCATAGATCGTATCGAAAGCGAGCGACGATTTGCCCGAGCCCGACAGGCCGGTGAACACCACCAGGCTGTCGCGCGGGATCTCCAGATCGACATTCTTCAAATTGTGCTCGCGCGCGCCGCGGATCGCAATTGTGCGGGCGTCGCGGCGCGGGATATCCACGCGGTCCTTCATTCCAACTCTTCTCTCGCCGGTATCTTAACGGGCAGTTGCGCCAGCATTTTTACATCCGGAGCGGCGCAATCCCGAGAAACGGACCGCCCGGCGAGGGGGTCAGCCACCGCCGCCGTTGACGACAGCGATGAGGCCGGCCGCCACCACCATGCCGCCGACTACGGCAAGGATGGCGCGGCGGATCAGCGCCTGACGGGCCTCCTCGGCACGGATGGCGATGGCGCGGGCGCGCGGGCGGCGGGACAACTGGGTCATGATGGGACAGGCTCCCTCTGAGAACACAGGGTAAACATAGTCCGGCTCCGGCACTTCGCAATGTGCGACTCGACGACTTGCGACAGCTTAGCCGTAATGTTAGGAACATACCAAGAACATATTGGCGACGTCGCGACAGCCGCCTTGATGGTGGATAAAGCGACGGCGCCATAATGGTGGACAAAAGCGGGGCCTTTGCGCAAGCGGGGCGCGGTGCAGTGCCGTTTGGTCTAAAGTGCGGTCCCTTTCACGGATGTGCGCCATGGCGCGCGTCCGGCAGTTTCGGAGGACAAGATGGCGGGCAGCGTCAACAAGGTGATCCTGATCGGCAATCTCGGCCGCGATCCGGAAGTGCGTACGTTCCAGAATGGCGGGCGGGTGTGCAATCTGCGCATCGCCACCTCGGAAACCTGGCGCGACAAGGCCACGGGCGAGCGCAAGGAGCGCACCGAGTGGCACAGCGTGGTGATCTTCAACGAGAACCTGCTGCGCGTGGCCGAGCAATATCTGCGCAAGGGTACCAAGGTCTATATCGAAGGCCAGCTTGAGACCCGCAAGGCGAGCGACCAGTCCGGCGGGCCGGAGCGCTATTTCACCGAAGTGGTGCTGCGCCAGTTCCGCGGCGAGCTCACCATCCTCGACAGCCGCAGCGGCGGTGGTTCCGAGGGCGGCGGCGGTGATGACTACAGCGCCGGCGGCGGCGATTTCGGCTCCGGTGGCGGCTATGGCGCGGGTGCGGGCGGCGGGCGCTCCTTCGGCAGCGAGCGCAAGCCGGCCCCCGTCAGCGGCGGTGCGGGCGGCGGCGGCAAGTTCGGCGGGGGCTCGGGCGGCGGCGACCTCGACGACGAAATCCCGTTCTGAAGGCGCGCGGGGGAGGAGAAGGCGGGGACCAGACAAGTGGATCTTGCCCCGCTGCTCGACGCCTCGCCGGCCATCCGGCTGCACGCCTTCAGCGCCATCGCCGCGCTGGCGCTTGGCACGGTGCAGCTCGTTGCGCCAAAGGGCACGCTGCCGCACCGAACCTTCGGTTGGCTGTGGTCGGGGCTGATGGCGACGGTGGCGGTGTCGTCGTTCTGGATCAACGAGATGCGCTGGTTCGGACCGTTCGGCCCGATCCACCTGCTCTCGCTCTACGTGCTCTGGGCCCTGCCGATGGCGCTGCTGCGCGCCCACCGCAGCGACATTCCCCGCCATGCGGCCGGCATGACCGGCCTGTTCTATGGCGGACTGGTGCTCGCCGGCCTCTTCACCTTCTGGCCCGGCCGCATCATGCATGAGGTGCTGTTCGGGGGGTGAGCAAGATGCGGGCGTCTGGCTAAAATCTCACGGCCAAGGGCTCACCCCAAAAACGACGCCCTGATCCCGTCGATGACGAACTGAACCGCCAGCGCCGCCAGCACGATGCCGAGCAGGCGCGAGAGGATGACGTTGCCGGTTATGCCAAGCAGCTTGTCCACATGGCGGGCCGCGAGGAAGACGGCGAGGCAGCTGCCGATCACCAGTGCGGTGATGATGAAGAGCAGTGCGAGCAGCCGCAGGTCGCCCCGCGCCTCGCCGGCCAGCAGCAGCATGGCGGTGATGGCACCCGGGCCGGCCATGAGCGGGATGGCGAGCGGGAACACCGCCAGCGTGCGCAGCAGCTTGTCGCGCTGCGCGACTTCCGAGGCGTCGAATTTGCGCTCGGTGCGGCGGCCGAACACCATTTCAAACGAAATCGCGAACAGCAGGAGCCCGCCAGCAATGCGGAAGGCGGGGAGGGTGATGCCCAGCGCCGCCAGCAGCGGCGCCCCGACGAGCCCGAAGGCAACCAGTATGGCCAGCGCGATCGCGGCCGAGCGCAGCGCCACGAGCCGCCGCTCGGCGCCGGTCAGGTCCGAGGTCACCGCCAGGAACAGGGGCGCTAGGCCGATCGGGTCGATCACCACGAGCATGGTGACGATCGCCGAGAACACATAGTCCATCAAGGCGCGCGCCCCCGTTGCTGCTCCGGCCGCCCGCCGCCGGTCGATCGCCCTCTGCCGGCGCAGTCGCGGTGCGGTATCGCGTTATAAGATCGCCTGCGCGACGCGCTGCCAAGGGGCTCGTCACCGCCGCCGGACGGCCCTCGCCGCCACGCGGGCGCCACGTTCCGGCGATGCTGCGGAAATGCGCCTGTAAGTTTCTGACTTAACAGCGTTTTTCGCGGCGCCGAAAAACCTCCTTTGCTGGCCTTTCCGGGCGGAATCGGCTAAACAGACGAACATGTTCCGCAACCACGGAAAGACGATTCCTTGTCCGATTCCGATACTTTGAACCCGGAGGGCGGCGGTCCTTCGGATATCCGGCCCGTCTCCATCACCGATGAGCTCTCGCGCAGCTATCTCGATTACGCGATGAGCGTCATCGTCTCGCGCGCGCTTCCCGACGTGCGCGACGGCCTCAAGCCGGTGCATCGGCGCATCCTGTTCTCCATGCGCGAGAACAATTACACGCCGGAGCGGCCCTACAACAAATCCGCCCGCGTCACCGGCGACACGATGGGCCGGTACCATCCGCACGGCAACCAGGCGATCTACGACGCGCTGGTACGGCTGGCGCAGGACTTCTCGATGCGCCTGCCGCTGATCGACGGCCAGGGCAATTTCGGCTCCGTCGACGGCGATCCTCCGGCGGCCGAACGCTATACCGAAGTGCGCCTCGCCAAGCCGGCGATGACCCTTCTGGACGACCTCGACAAGGACACGGTCGACTTCCAGGCCAATTATGACGGCCGCGAGCAGGAACCGACGGTTCTTCCGGCCCGCTACCCCAATCTGCTGGTCAACGGCGCCGGCGGCATCGCCGTCGGCATGGCCACCAATATCCCGCCGCACAATCTCGGCGAGGTGGTGGATGCCTGCGTGGCGCTGATCGACGATCCCGCGCTCGATATCGAAAAACTGCTCGACTACATACACGGCCCCGATTTTCCCACCGGCGCGCTCATTCTCGGCCGCAGCGGCATCCGCCAGGCCTATCTCACCGGCCGTGGCTCCATCGTCATGCGCTCGCGCGCGACGATCGAGGAGATCCGCAAGGACCGAGACGCCATCATCGTCACCGCCATTCCCTATCAGGTGAACAAGGCGACGATGATCGAACGCATCGCCGAACTGGTGCGGGACAAGCGGCTGGAGGGCATCGCCGAGATGCGCGACGAGTCGTCGCGCGAAGGCATGCGCGTCGTGTTCGAGATCAAGCGCGACGCGCAGGCCGACGTCGTGCTCAACAATCTCTACCGCATGACGTCGCTGCAGACGTCGTTCGGCGCCAATATGGTGGCGCTGAATGGCGGCAAGCCCGCCTTGATGAACCTGCTGGACCTGCTGACCGCCTTTGTCGCCTTCCGCGAGGATGTGGTTAGCCGGCGCACCAAATTCCTTCTGCGCAAGGCGCGCGACCGCGCCCATGTGCTGGTGGGCCTCGCCATCGCGGTCGCCAATATCGACGAGATCATCCACACCATCCGCACCTCGCCCGACCCGGCGACGGCGCGCGAGGCGTTGATGACCCGCCACTGGCCGGCCATGGACGTCGCGCCGCTCATCGCGCTGATCGACGATCCGCGCCACCGTCTGGCGGAAGACGGCACCTATCGGCTTTCGGCCGAGCAGGCGCGGGCCATTCTTGAGCTGCGCCTGCAGCGCCTTACCGCGCTCGGCCGCGACGAGGTAGCGGATGAGCTCGATAAGATCGCCGTCGAGATTCGCGAATATCTCGACATTCTCGGTAGCCGCGAACGCATCCGCACTATCGTCAAGGACGAGTTGCTGGCGGTGAAGGCCGAGTTTGGCACCCCGCGCAAGACCGAGATCATCGAGGCTGAGGGCGACTTCGAGGACGAGGATCTGATCGCCCGCGAGGACATGGTCGTCACCGTGTCCCATGCCGGCTATGTAAAGCGCGTGCCGCTCTCGACCTACCGTGCGCAGCGGCGCGGCGGCAAGGGCCGCTCGGCCATGCAGACGAAGGACGAGGATTTCGTCACCCGGATCTTCGTCGCCTCCACCCACGCGCCGGTGCTGTTCTTCTCCTCCAAGGGCCAAGTTTACAAGCTAAAGGTCTGGCGCCTGCCGATATCCGCCCCGCAATCGCGTGGCAAGGCGCTGGTGAATATCCTGCCGCTGACGGAAGGCGAGCGCATCACGTCGATCATGGCCTTGCCGGACGAAGAGTTCTGGAGCCGGCTTCAGATCATGTTCGCCACAAATTCCGGCACGGTGCGGCGCAACGAGCTTTCCGATTTCACCAATGTGAATCGCAACGGCAAGATCGCCATGAAGCTGGAAGCGGGCGAATCGATCGCCGGCGTGCAGCTCTGCACCGTCACGGACGATGTGCTGCTCACCAGCGCGCGCGGCCAGTGCATTCGCTTTCCCACCACCGAGGTTCGCGTCTTCAAGGGCCGCGATTCAATGGGCGTGCGCGGCATTCAGCTGGAAGAGGGCGACCGGCTCATCTCCATGGCCATCATCCGCCATGTCGATGCCACGGCCGAGGAGCGCGCTGCCTATATCAAGCTCGCCAACGCCATTCGCCGCAGCCAGAACGGCGCGGAGAACGAGGCCGGGACGGGGACCGAGGAAGCGGAGATCGTCGAGGCCGAGATCATGGATGCCGAGGCCGAGGAGGGCGTCGCCGCCCCGGCCGAGATCGACCAGGCGCACTATGTCGCCATGGGCGCCGCCGAGCAGTTCATCCTCACCCTGTCGGAGAATGGCTACGGCAAGCGTACCTCGTCCTATGAGTACCGCACCACGCGGCGCGGCGGCAAAGGCATCGTCGCCATGGCGGTCAATCACCGCAACGGGCCGCTGGTCGCCTCGTTCCCGGTGGAGGAGGCCGACCAGATCATGCTCGTCACCGATGGCGGCCAGCTCATCCGCTGCCCGGTCAAGGGCATCCGCACCGTCGGGCGCGGCAGCCAGGGCGTGATCGTGTTCGACACCGCCGAAGACGAGAAGGTGGTGTCGGTCGAACGGGTCAGCGAGGAAGAGGCCGAAGAGGCCGTGATCGCCGGCGAGGGTGAGGGCGAGGCCGGCGAGGCTCCGGTGTAGCGGCGCGTCTTCCATAGATGCGGCGCGGAGACATCCCGCGCCGCCCTTCGTTCGGGGCTGGCGCCTGCGCGCGGGTCCAGCTCAGGTGAGAGAGCATGATGCGCATCGCGCTTGTCGCCGTGGCCTGGTTCCTCGTCACGTGTCACACGGGCACGCCCGCCCATGCCGGTGGTGCGACCGGGTTTCGCCAGTTCCAGATTTCAGCGAGCGACGGCAGCCGGAAACTGGATGTCGCCGTGTGGTACCCGACGCAGGCGGGCGGCGAGGCTCGGCTTATCGGTGACAACGTGGTCTTTGTTGGCCAGTCGGTTCTGCCGGACGCCCCGCCGGAGCCCGGTAGGCATCCGCTCGTGGTGCTGTCGCACGGCTTCAGCGGAAACCTGCTCAACCAGGCGTGGCTGGCGGTTGATCTTGCCCGACGCGGCTATGTGGTCGCGGCGGTGAACCATCCCGGCACCACGACGCGAAATATGGACGAGAGGATCGGCAGCCGATTGTGGGAGCGCCCGCGCGACATCTCCCACGTCATTGATGAACTGACCCGCGCTCCCGCATGGTCCGGCGTGGTCTCCCCGGACAAAGTCGCGGTTATCGGTCATTCGCTGGGCGGCTGGACGGTGATGGAAATCGCCGGCGCGCGGTTCGACGCGGCACGGTTTGACGCCGATTGCCGCGTGAACACGGCGCTCGCAGCCTGCGACGTCTACCGTCAGCTTGGCGCCGGCGCCGACAGCGAGGCCCGCGCCGCTCTCGGACAGGATCTGTCCGACCCGCGCGTCAAGGCAGTGGTGTCGCTCGATCTCGGGCTGGCGCGGGGCTTTGAGCCGGAAAGCCTCAGCCGTTTGCACGTGCCTGTGCTGGTGATGGCGGCCGATGGTGGCGACGCGCATCTGCCTGCCGAACTGGAATCCCGTCATCTCGCCAGTGGGCTGCCGCAGAGCGCGACCCGCTATATCGGGGTTCCCGGCGCCACCCATTTCAGCTTCCTCAACCTGTGCAAGCCGGGCGGCAGCGAGCTGCTGGAAAAGGAAGTCCCCGGGGACGGCAGGGTTTGCCGGGATGCCGATGGCGCCGCGCGTGCCACCATCCACCATCAGGTGGCGGACGAGATCGCCGGCTTCCTCGACGCCTCGCTGGGAGCCCGGTGAGGGCATTCATCACCCGCCCGGCGCTTGCGTCCGCCGCAGGAGGCCGCTAACGCTTGCCGCGCACTCTTGAGGCCCATGATGAGCGCCATGCGCACCGCCTTCTATCCCGGCTCGTTCGACCCGCCGACCAACGGCCATGTCGAGGTCGCCCGCGCGGCCGCCCGGCTCGTGGACCGGCTCGTGGTGGGCGTCGGCGTCCATCCCGGCAAGACGCCGCTCTTCGCTGCGGCCGATCGGCTGGAGATGCTGCGCGAGGTGTTCGAGCCGATCGCGCGGGAAGAGGGCGCTCATCTCGACTGCGTCACCTTCGATAATCTGGTGGTCGATGCGGCGCAGGCCCACGGTGCCATCCTGCTGATCCGCGGCCTGCGCGATGGCACCGATCTCGACTATGAAATGCAGATGGCGGGAATGAATGCGACGCTGAAGCCCGGCGTGCAGACCGTTTTTCTGCCTGCATCCCCCATTGCCCGCCCCATCACCGCCACTCTGGTCCGGCAGATCGCTGCCATGGGCGGCGATGTGTCCGCCTTCGTGCCAAGCGCCGTGCTGGCCCGCCTCAGCGGACGGTTCGGGCGCAAGGCCTAGCGGCGGGCGGCGCCCGCCATCGCTCAACGGAGTTCCTGCCCATGATCCGACGCCTTCTCGCCGCCTTCTCCGCCGCCTGCGTGCTGGCCGTCATGGCCGTTGCGCCGGCATCGGCGCAGGCGCCCAAGCTGCCGCCGAATGTCGACCCGCAGAACGCCATCATCATGCAGACCACCAAGGGTCCGGTGGTTTTCGTGCTGCGCGCCGATCTCGCCCCCCAGCACGCCGAGCGTATCAAGACGCTGGCGCGCGAGGGCTATTACGACAACGTGCCGTTCCACCGCGTCATCGAGGGCTTCATGGCCCAGACCGGCGACGGGCAGTTCGGCAATGGCACCGGCGGCTCGCGCTACCCCAACGTGCCGGCCGAGTTCTCCAAGGTGCCGTTCAAGCGCGGCACGGTGGGCATGGCCCGCTCCTCCGCCCCGAACAGCGCCAACTCGCAGTTCTTCATCACCTTCGGCGACGCCTCGTTCCTCAATGGCCAGTACACGGTTGTGGGCGAAGTGGTCTCGGGCATGGAGAACGTCGATAAGATCAAGCGCGGCGAGCCGGTGCAGAACCCCGACAAGATCGTTTCGATGAAGGTCGCTGCGGACGTCAAGTGACGCCGTGAGGACGTCAAATGACGCCGCGAGGACGTCAAATGACGCCGCGAGGACGTCAAGTGACGCCGCGAGGACGTCAAGTAACGCCGCGCCACCACTATCACTTGCAAGGAGAGTAAAATGACCGACACCACTGAAACCACGCTGCTGCTCGAAACGACGCAGGGGCCGGTCACCATCCGCTTCCGTCCCGATCTGGCGCCCGGCCATGTCGCGCGCATTGCCGAGCTGGCGAAGCAGGGCTTCTATGACGGCGTGGTCTTCCACCGCGTTATCGACGGCTTCATGGCCCAGACCGGCGACCCCACCGGCACCGGCCGTGGCGGCTCGGGCAAGAACCTGAAGGCCGAGTTCAACAAGGGCCGCCACGTGCGCGGCACGGTCTCCATGGCCCGCGCCCAGAGCCCGGATTCGGCCGACAGCCAGTTCTTCATCTGCTTCGGCGATGCCGGCTTCCTCGACGGTCAGTACACCGTGTGGGGCGAAGTGACCGAGGGCATGGACAACGTCGACAAGATCAAGCGCGGCGAGCCGGTGCAGAACCCGGACAAGATCGTCAAGGCGACCGTCTCCGCCTGATCGCTCGTCACCTTGAGACCCTGCGTCATCCCGGCCGCGCTGCTGCGCGCGCCGGGATCGCTATTTCAGGCTTAGCCGGATGCGCGTCGACCTGTTCGATTTCGATCTGCCGCCCGAGCGCATCGCGCTGCGGCCCGTCTCGCCGCGCGATGCGGCGCGGATGCTCGTCGTGCGTCCCGGCGCCACGCCGGAGCTGGCGGACGCGCAGGTGCGCGACCTTCCCGATCTGCTGGCGCCCGGCGATGCGCTTGTCGTCAACGACACACGCGTGTTTCCGGCTCGCCTCGACGGCATTCGCCGCCGCGCCGCCTCGCAAGGGGAGGGCGTGCAGGTGGAGGCGATGCTGCACAAGCGGCTCGGTCCCGATAGCTGGCTGGCCCTGGCGCGGCCGGGCAAGCGGCTGGCGGTTGGCGACAGGATAGAATTTTCCGCCGCGCAGGGTGCCGTCACGCTCGCCGCCCATATCGAAGGGAAGGGCGAGGGCGGCGAGGTCACGCTGCGCTTCGCGGCGTCCGGCCCGGCGCTCGATGCCGCCATCGCCGCCATCGGCCACATCCCCCTGCCGCCCTATATTGCCGCCAAGCGCCCGGACGACGCGCAGGACCGCGCCGACTACCAGACCATGTTCGCGGCGCATGAGGGATCGGTCGCCGCCCCCACCGCCGGGCTGCATTTCACCCCCGAACTGATCGCACGGCTGGCGGCGCGGGGCGTCGAAACCCATCGCGTCACGCTGCATGTCGGTGCCGGCACCTTTCTGCCGGTCAAGGCCGACGACACCAGCGACCATCGCATGCACGCCGAATGGGGCGAGGTCTCCGCCGACACCGCCGCCGCGCTGAATGCCGTCAAGGCGCGCGGTGGACGGGTGGTCACGGTCGGCACCACGGCGACGCGGCTGATCGAGAGCGCAGCGTCGGAGGCCGGGCGGCTCGCCGCGTGGCGGGGAGAGACCGACATCTTCATCACCCCGGGCAGCGATTTCCGCTTCATCGACGGCATGCTGACCAATTTCCACCTGCCGCGCTCGACATTGGTCATGCTGGTGGCGGCCTTTGTCGGCCACGACACGCAGAAGCGCGCCTATGCCCACGCGATCGCGCAGGGCTATCGCTTCTATTCCTATGGCGATGCCTGCCTTTTGCTGCCAAAAGCCCGGCCATGAACAATCCTGACCGTCGCGAACAGACCGACTTCCACTACCGCCTGCACGCCACCGATGGCGCGGCCCGCCATGGCGAGGTCGTCACGCCGCGCGGCGTCATCCGCACGCCCGCCTTCATGCCGGTGGGCACCGCCGGCACGGTGAAGGGCATGTATCCCGAGCAGGTGCGCGACCTCGGCGCCGACATCCTGCTCGGCAACACGTATCATCTGATGCTGCGCCCCGGCGCCGAGCGGGTGGCGCGGCTCGGCGGGCTGCACGAATTGATGCGCTGGCCGCACCCGATCCTTACCGATTCCGGCGGCTTCCAGGTCATGTCGCTCGCCGGGCTGCGCAAGATGAGCGAGAAGGGCGTCACCTTCCGCTCGCATATCGACGGCGCCTATCACGAGTTGACGCCCGAGCGCTCCATCGAGATCCAGGGCCTGCTCGGCGCCGACATCCAGATGCAGCTCGATGAATGCGTGCGGCTGCCGGCCAGCAAGGATGAGATATCCCGGGCCCTCCAGCTCTCGCTGCGCTGGGCCGAGCGCTCGAAGAAGGCGTTCGAGGCGCAGCCGAAGGAGCGGGCGCTGTTCGGCATCGTGCAGGGCGGCGACGATGCGGAACTGCGCATAGAATCCGCGCGCGGGCTCATCGACATCGACTTCCCCGGCTATTCCATCGGTGGCCTCGCGGTCGGCGAGCCGCAGGCGGTGATGCTGGCGATGCTGGAGGTGGTGACGCCGATCCTGCCAGTGGACAAGCCGCGCTACCTCATGGGCGTCGGCACGCCGGACGACATGATCGAGAGCGTGGCGCGCGGTGTCGACATGTTCGACTGCGTGATGCCGACCCGCGCCGGCCGCCACGCGCAGGCCTTCACCCGCTTCGGCAAGATCAACCTGAAGAATGCCCGCCACGCCGACGATCCGCGCCCTCTGGATGCGGAAAGCGACTGTCCGGCGGCACGCGACTATTCCCGCGCCTATCTCCATCACCTCGTGCGCTGCGAGGAGATGCTGGGGTCGATGCTGCTGACCTGGGTGAACCTCGCCTATTACCAGAGCCTGATGGCCGGCATCCGCGCCGCCATCGCGCAGGGACGGTTCGAGGCGTTCAAGGCCGAGGTCAAGGAAGGCTGGGCGCGCGGGGATATCCCGGCGCGCTGACCCCAGGATGCAACGTCATCCCGGATGGCCGAAGGCCGATCCGGGATCGCGCCGATTGGGGGAGAGCGATCCCGGCGCTACGCTTCGGCGGGATGACGCCGTCTTCATCAAGCTCACCCGTGCAGCTTGCCGGCGATGGTGGCGACATGCTTGCCCTGGAAGCGGGCGCCGGCGAGTTCCACCTCGGAAGGCTGGCGCGAGCCGTCGCCGTCGGCGATGGTCGAGGCGCCATAGGGAGAGCCGCCCTTGATCTCGTCCACGCCCATCTGGCCCTGGAAGGCGTAAGGCAGGCCGACGGCCACCATGCCGTGATGCAGCAGGGTCGGCAGGAAGCCGAGAATGGTCGATTCCTGCCCGCCATGCTGGGTCGCGGAAGAGGTGAAGACCGACCCCACCTTGCCGACCAGAGCGCCAGCGAACCACAGACCGCCGGTCTGGTCGATGAAGCTGCGCATCTGCGAGGCCACCGTGCCGAAGCGGGTGGGCGCGCCGAAGATGATCGCGTCATAATCCTTGAGTTCGTCGACGGTCGCGACCGGCGCCTTCTGGTCGAGCTTGAAATAGCCCGCCTTCGCGACCTCCTCCGGCACCGTTTCCGGCACGCGCTTCACCACCACCTCGGCGCCCGCCTCGCGCGCACCGTCGGCAACGGCTTCCGCCATCGTCTCGATGTGGCCATAGGTCGAATAATACAGCACCAGGACTTTCGCCATGTTCCGCTCCTCGGTTGCGGAACGCCCGGTCCCGCTTGAAATCCTGGGGCGAAGCTAGTGCGGCCGGCGGCGCGGCGGAAGCGGCATGATAGACGGAGCGCTCTTGCATTCGTGCAATCGAGCAAGCGATCTCATGGCACGGGTGGCCTTCCGGAAACCATGCGCATGAATGGCCTCTGCGGCTTGCCTTCGCCGAGCGAAACCCTTAAGCCCCATTCCCGTGGGGGCCCGTAGCTCAGCTGGTTAGAGCGCGTGACTTTTAATCATGAGGTCCTGGGTTCGAGTCCCAGCGGGCTCACCACGCGCAAAGGCGTTGTTCCTGAAGCCGTTTTCAGAAGCGGGTGTTGAGATGTCATACGCAAAGTTTCTCCCGGCCACGGCCTTCGCTTTTGCTGTCGCCGCCGCGTGCCCGGCGCTGGCGGCGGGTGCTTTCGAGTGCCCCACGAGCACGCTCGAAGCCTCCCAGGCGGCCACCATCAAGGCGGCGCTGCCGGCCGGCGACGGGCTCGACGCGCCGGATGCATTGGACGCGGCCGTTGATTCGCTGCGCGCCAAGGGAATCGGCTCGGGGCTCATCATTGATGGCGTGATCGCCGCCTACTGCCCCTCCATCGCAACGCAGGCCGGGCTGAGCGACAGCGCCAAGACCGCCAAGCTCGCGTCCTTCGCCTCGCGCGTCACCCGCACCGTCTATTCGCTCGACAGCGCCGATGCGGTGATCCTCGACGTCGCCTTCCCGCCGGCACTGCTGAACGACATCAACGCCAAGGCCGCCGCTGCGAAGGTCACCCCCGAAGCGTGGGTGCGCGGTGCGGTCGACGCCGCCCTGAAGTGAGGCGTCGCGCCGGCTCCCGTCCGGGCGGCCGGCGCGTCAGTTTCCGGTGATGCTTTCCAGCCGGGCGATCACGGTCTGGTGGAACGGGTCCATCGTATCGATGCTGGTGTGGTCGATGCCCGGCTCGTCGGACAGATCGATGTTCTGCAGGTCGCCGGTATAGCCGGGCACCGCCGTCACCGGCACGCCGAAGCCGTCATCCGCCCAGAAATTGATAAGAATCGCGACATTCTGCGGCACCGGATCGGGATCGGTCGCATCGAAGGTGACAGCGAGATCGACCGCGATGGACCGCTTGTTCAGGCTCTCGGCGACTGTGATCACCGCATTGGCGCCGAGCGAGTGACCGATCAGGATCGTCGGACCCTCATGGCCTTGCTGCTCACGGCGCCGGATCAGGTCGATGACCTGCTGCGCCTCGTCCCAGCCATAGAGTTCGGCGTGATAGCCCTGCGCCTTCAATTGCTTGGCCAGTGCGTCGAGCCCTGTTGAGAACACGCCGAACAGCCCGCGCAGCAGGTAGACATGGGTGTCGGCCCGCGACGGCAGCGGCGCGGCGGCGCTCTGTCCGTGATGCGGCACATGGGCCGGATTGGCGTGCCCGATGGGGCCGGTGAGGAGGACGATGGGAGCGGTCAGGGCGATGAGAGTGAACAGGCGGCGTGGCAGTTTCATTTTTGACCCCGAGGCTTTGGTAGGCTCGGATAGATAGAACGGTTTCCCGGTACTTTTCCATCCCCTTAGGTCAATTCGCCATGCCCAGCACCACTGCCACAATCCCGACTGCTCACGCCAGCCGCTATCTCCAGCAGCTCTGCAAGCATTGGGCGCACAAGCTTGAAGTGAACTTCACCGCAGAGCGGGGCGTCGTCACCTTTCCCGAGGGGACGGTCGCCACAATGGAGGCCGGACCGGACGGGCTCGCGGTGCGGATCGAGGCGCCCGACGCGCAGACGCTGGAGCAGATGAAAGGCGTCGTCTCCCGGCATCTCGACCGCTTCGCCTTCCGCGAAGCGCCGCTGCCCTTCGACTGGCAGGCGGCCTGAGCCGCCTATCCCGACGCGGTTTCACCCTTGCGGATGCGGAAGGACAGGACGCTATCCTGCCGTGCCTCGCTCTCCAGCGTATGGCCGTCCTGGCGGGCAAGATGGGGAATGTCGATCGCCGCCATCGGGTCGGTGCAGTCGACGAGGATCACCGTTCCCGGCGCCACGCGCGCCAGCGCCCGCCTCGTGTGCAGCGCCGGCAGCGGGCATTTCAGCCCCTTGAGGTCTAGTCGCAGCGGCGCGTCGTCGTGATCCATGGCACCATCCCGCGCCGGGGTAGGACGGGCGCGCGCGGCGGGCAAGCGGAAAGCGTGATCGGGTCATCCCGCCTCCCGGCTTGACGCGGCGGGCGGCGGGACGCGAAGTGCCGCACGCTAGAGGGCGATTTACCGATCAGCTTGCGACGCAAGCTGATCGGCGCGTGCTCCAGCGTCGAGACGGGCAGGGGAGACGTGCATGCGGCTGATCGGATTTGCGGGGTGGAGCGGTGCGGGAAAGACCACGCTGCTGGCGCGGCTGATTCCCGTTCTGGTGGCGCGCGGGCACCGCGTTTCCACGGTGAAGCACGCTCACCACAATTTCGATGTCGACAAGCCGGGCAAGGATTCGCACACCCACCGCACGGTCGGGGCCAGCGAGGTGCTCATCTCTTCGGCCAATCGCTGGGCGCTGATGCATGAGCTGCGCGGTTCCGACGAGCCCGACCTGCCGGAACTCGTCGCCCGGCTGTCGCCGGTCGATCTCGTGCTGGTCGAAGGCTTCAAGCGTGACCACCATCCCAAGATCGAGATCCACCGGGCGGAGGTCGGCAAGCCGTTCCTCTATCCCGACGATCCGTTCATCGTCGGTGTCGCCTGCGACCGGGCGGTGCCGGGCTGCCCGCGCCCGGTGATCGATCTCGACGACATTGAGGCCATTGCCGATTTCGCCGACCAGCACGCCGCGCCGGTCGCCGGCATCGCCTGGCGTGTCTCGGCGGATCAGAGCGTGGGATAGGCAGCGAGCAGGCGCTCGGCCTCCGTGACATCCTCGGGGGTGTTGAGGTTGACGAACGGGTCGACCGGCAAGGCCGGCCATTCCACCGGCACGGCACCGCTATGGCGTGCCCAGCGCATCATCCGGCGCTCGTCCTCCTGCACCAGCAGGCGCCGCAAAGCTTCCCGGGCAGCCACCTCCCACACCCCGACCACCGGATGCTCCCGCCCGCCGGAAACGGCATAGGCGGCCCCCGAAGCCTGCGCCGCCCCCACCAGCCGCGCGGCGAGGTCGCGGGGCAGGAAAGGGCAGTCGCTCGGCACGGTGACAAGAAAGCGGGTGGTTGGCGCCTCCCGTGCCAGATGGTCGAGACCGGCGAGGATGCCGGCCAATGGGCCGGGATGGCCGGGGAGGGTGTCCGCCACGACAGGCAGGCCGAGCTCGAATCGCTCCGCCGGCCCGTTGGCGTTCAGGAGCAGCGGGAACACCTGCGGGCCAAGGCGGCCGGCGATGCGCGCCAGAATGGTTTGCCCGCCCAGCTTTTGCAGCCCCTTGTCGCCGCCACCCATGCGCCGTGACAGGCCGCCGGCGAGGATGAGGCCAGCAGGGCCGGCGGGATTCATGCGGTCGGCCGGGTCAGCAGATAGGCGCACACGCCGATGAAAATCGCCCCGATGATCGCCAGCACCGGCACGGGCAGGCCGATGAACACCAGCAGCGCGAAGCTTCCGGCCATGCTGCCGGCAGCAGTAAACTGGGCCCAGCGCGGCACGACGCCATTTGCCCTCCATGCCACCACCGAGGGGCCAAGGCGTGGATGGGTGAGCAGCCAGCGCTCGAAGCGCGGCGAGGAGCGGGTGAACAGCCAGGCCGCGAGGATGAGAAACACGGTGCCCGGCATCACAGGCGTGACGATGCCGATGACGCCCAGCCCGACGCACACCCAGGCAAGGGCAAACATCGCCCAGCGCAAAGGTGCCGCAACGGAAGACGTCTTTCGCTCAGGCTCCGTCATGCAGGGGTGCATCACCGCATCGCCAAGTCGTTCGAGCCTCATCCTGTAGTCATCAACCCGCGCTCAGCAGCTTCACCGCCACGTCCCGCTCGAAAACATGTAGCAACAGCCGCAGAGCCGCGCCACGTGGGCCCTGAAGATCGGAATCGTTCTTGACTGTTTCCAGCGCCTCCGCCCGTGCCTGCACCAGAAGGTCGCCATGCACGTCCAGCTGCGCCAGCTTGAAGCCGGGGAAGCCGCTCTGTCGTGTGCCGAGCACGTCGCCCTCGCCCCGCAGTTTCAGATCCTGCTCGGCGAGGAAGAACCCGTCCTCGGACGACCGCAGCGCCTCCAGCCGCTGGCGGGCGATCTCGCCCAGCGGCCGGCGGTAGAGAAGCACGCAGGTCGAGGCCTCCGACCCGCGCCCGACCCGGCCGCGCAACTGGTGAAGCTGCGCGAGGCCGAAACGTTCCGCATGCTCGATCACGATGATGCTGGCCTCCGGCACATCGACTCCCACCTCCACCACTGTGGTGGCGACGAGAAGCTGGGTCTCTCCGGCGGCGAAGGCGGCCATGGCCGCGTCCTTTTCCGCACCCTTCATCTTGCCGTGGACGAGGCCGACGCGGGCGCCGAAATGCGCGTGCAACTCGCCGAAGCGCGCTTCGGCTGCCGCGAGGTCGGAGGTTTCCGACTCTTCCACCAGCGGGCAGATCCAGTAGGCGCGGCGGCCCTCCTCCAGTGCCCGGCCGAGGCGGGCGACGACCTCGTCGATGCGGTCGGAGGGTATGGCGCGGGTGTCGATGGGTTGGCGGCCCGCCGGCTTCTCGCGCAGTTCGCTGGAGTCCATGTCGCCGAAATAGGTCAGCACCAGCGTCCGAGGGATGGGCGTGGCGGTCATCACCAGCACGTCCACCGCATCGCCCTTGGCGGCCAGCGCCAGCCGCTGGTGGACGCCGAAACGGTGCTGCTCGTCGACAATGGCGAGCGCCAGTTCGCGGAAGGCGACGCCTTCCTGAAATAGAGCGTGGGTGCCGATGACGAAGTCGATCTCGCCAGCCGCCAGCCGGGCGAGCAGTTCCGCCCGCGCGCGCCCCTTCTCGCGGCCGGTGAGCAGCGCGACGCGAAGGCCCGCCTTCTCCGCCAGCGGGGCAATGGTCTTCATGTGCTGGCGGGCGAGGATTTCGGTCGGCGCCATCAGCGCCGCCTGTCGTCCGGCCTCGATGACGGTGGCCGCCGCCAGCAGCGCCACCACCGTCTTGCCCGAGCCGACATCGCCCTGCAGCAGGCGCAGCATGCGGTCCTGCGAGGCGAGGTCGGCGCGAATGGCCGTCAGCGCCTCGACCTGCGAGCCGGTAAGGGAGAAGGGCAGGGCTTCGAGGATGCGGTCGGATACCTTCCTGTCGCCAAGGCTCGGTCGCCCCGCCTGCTTCACCGTGCTGGCGCGCAGCAAAGCGAGGGCGAGTTGGCCGGCGAGCAGTTCGTCATAGGCGAGCCGCTGCCAGGCCGGGCCGAGCGGGCTGGCGTCCAGCGTATCGTGCGGCTGGTGAACCTTGCGCAGGGCGGCGAGGAAGCCGATTTCTGGCGCCTCCGCCCGCCATTCCGGCAGATCGCCGGCCTGAGCGAGGGCGGCCTCGACGGCGCGCCGCACATGGCCCTGTCCCAGCCCCTCGACGAGGGGATAGAGCGGCTCGATCGGCGGCAGCTTGGCAAGGCCGGCGGCATCCACCACGCGGTCGGGGTGAACCATCTGCGCCATGCCGTCGTAAAGCGTGACGGTGCCGGACACCCAGCGCGTCTCGCCGACGGGGAGCAGGCGCTCCATCCAGCTCCGCTCGGCCTTGAAGAAGGCGAGCCCGAGGTCGCCGGTCGCGTCATGGCCATAGACCCGGTAGGGGGCGCGGGAACCGCGCGGCGGGGCGACATGGCGGTCGACATGGATTTCCACCGTCACCACGGTGTCGGGCGCCACCTCGGCAAGCGTCGGCCGCGCCCGCCGGTCGATGGTGGAGGAGGGCAGGTGCAGCAGGAGATCGAGCACCCGCGCGCCTTCCTCGCGCCCGAGAAGGCGGTTGAACGGACGCGCGAGCTTCGGGCCGATGCCGGGCAGTCCGGTGATTTCGGCGAAATAGGGATTGAGGATGTCGGGCCGCATGATGCCGGGAAGGTGGACGATGGGCGGGCGGGGCGCAATCGTCCTGTCAGGCATCGCACCAGCCATGCCCATAAGCCACCTGACAGCGGCGCCCGCGCGCGTTAGATACACCGCCTTCCCAGCGTCGCATTCCGGCGCCTCCGCCACCGAGGTCGACACATGACCGGCACCACGCGCTCCAGCGCCGGCCTCGATGCCCGCCGCCGCCGCATTCTCTACCGCTCGTGGCATCGCGGCACGCGCGAGATGGACCTGTTGATGGGCCGCTTCGCCGATGCCTGCATCGGCGAACTGAGCGAGGACGACGTCGCCGCCTTCGAGGAACTGATCGAGGTCGAGGACCCGGACCTCTATGGCTGGCTCGGCAGCGGCGTGCCGACGCCGGAATTTGACACCCCGCTTTTCCACCGCTTCCGCCAGTTCCACCTGTCGGGAGAGGGTGTTCCCGAGATATGAAGCCGACCACGCCATGAAGACGCCGACGACATGAAGACGCCCCTTGCCTCCCTGACCAAACGGCTTGCCCCCGGCCGCACCCTGACTCTCGCCAATGTGCCCGCCGGCATGGAGGGGCTGGTCGTCGCCGATCTCGCCCGGGCGCTCGCCGCACAAGAGGACGCGCCCTGGCCGACGCTCCTGGTCATCTGCCGCGATGGCGAGCGGATGGCGGAGCTGGAGCGGGCGCTCGGCTTCTTCGCCCCCGGTGTCGAGGTGCTGCCGTTCCCGGCCTGGGACTGCCTGCCCTATGACCGCGCCTCGCCCAACAGCGCGATCATCGCCCGCCGCATGACCACGCTGGCGCGCCTCGCCCGGGTGAAGGGCCGAGAGGCCGGCACCATCGTGCTGACCACGGTGAACGCCGCGCTGCAACGCGTACCCCGGCGCGCGCTGATTGCCACGCAGTCCTTTTCGGCGGCGCCGGGCAATGCGCTCTCGCTGGACGAGGTGGTGGGCTGGGCCGAGATCAACGGCTTCCAGCGCACCTCCACCGTGCGCGACACCGGCGAATATGCGGTGCGCGGCGGCATTGTCGATCTGTTTCCCCCGGGCATGCCGACCCCGGTGCGGCTCGACTTCTTCGGCGACACGCTGGAATCGATCCGCTCCTTCGACCCCGAGACGCAGCGCACCGCCATGCAGATGCGCGCGCTCGACCTCGTGCCGATGAGCGAAGTGCAGCTCACCAGCGAGACGATGAAGCGCTTCCGCATGGCCTATGTCGCCGCCTTCGGCGCAGCACCGCGCGGCGACCTGCTCTATGAGGCGGTGAGCGAGGGACGGCGCTATCCCGGCATGGAACATTGGTTGCCTCTGTTCCACGAAGGGCTCGACACGCTGTTCGACTACGCTCCCGACGCGCCCGTCGTGATGGAGGCGCAGGGCGACGAGGCTGCCTCCTCGCGGCTCGAACAGATTGCCGACTATTACGATGCCCGCCGGCACGGGCTGGAGCATGGGGGCGCCTCCGTACCCTACAAGCCGCTGCCGCCGGATGCGCTCTACCTGACGGCGGAGGAGTGGAAAGCCCGGCGCGAGGGCGCGCGCAATCTCGCGCTCTCCGCCTACGCGCTGCCGGAATCGAAGGACGTGATCGACCTCGACGGCCGCGCGGCGCGCTCCTTTGCGCCGGAGCGGGCGGACCCGGAAGCGGCGCTGTTCGACATTGCCGCCACCTATCTGCGCGAGTTGGCAAAGTCCAAGCGCACCATCCTCGCCGCCTGGTCGGACGGCTCGCGTGACCGGCTTTCCACCGTGCTGGCCGATCACGGTCTCAAAGGTACCCAGACGGTCGGCTCGCGCGATGCAGCCGAGGCGCTGCCCAAGGGCACGATCGCACTGGCGGTGCTCGGCATCGAGGCCGGCTTCGAGACCGACTCCCTCGTCGTCATCGGCGAGCAGGATATTCTCGGCGACCGCCTCGTGCGACCCAAGCGCAAGGCGCGCCGGCCGCAGGACGTGATCGCGGAACTGGGCGCACTCACCGCCGGCGACCTCGTGGTGCATGTCGACCACGGCATCGGCCGCTTCATCGGGCTGAAGACCATCGAGGCGATGGGCGCGCCGCACGACTGCCTCGAAATCCACTACGCCGAAGGCTCCAAGCTCTTCCTCCCGGTGGAGAATCTCGAACTGCTGTCACGCTACGGCTCGGAGGATACCGAGGCGCAGCTCGACCGGCTGGGCGGCGGCGGCTGGCAGGCGCGCAAGGCGCGGATGAAGAGCCGCATTCGCGAGATGGCGGCAGAGCTGATCAAGGTGGCGGCGCAGCGCCAGACGCAGGAAGCCCCGCGCCTGGTGCCGGCCCCCGGCATCTATGACGAATTCCGCGCTCGCTTTCCCTATGAGGAGACCGAGGACCAGGAAGCCGCCATCGAGGCGGTGTTCGACGATCTCGGCTCCGGCCACCCGATGGACCGGCTGGTGTGCGGCGATGTCGGCTTCGGTAAGACCGAGGTGGCCTTGCGCGCGGCCTTCGCCGTGGCGCTGAACGGCAAGCAGGTGGCAGTGGTGGTGCCGACCACGCTGCTGGCGCGCCAGCACTTCAAGACCTTTTCCGAACGCTTCAAGGGACTGCCGGTCGTGGTGCGGCAATTGTCGCGGCTGGTGACGGGCAAGGACATGACGGAGGCCAAGAAGGGCCTCGCGGACGGCACCGTCGATATCGTCGTCGGTACCCATGCGCTGTTGGGCAAGGCGATCTCGTTCCGCGACCTCGGCCTCGTCATTGTCGACGAGGAGCAGCATTTCGGCGTCGGCCACAAGGAACGGCTGAAGCAGATGCGCGCCGAGGTGCATGTGCTGACCCTCACAGCGACGCCGATTCCGCGCACGCTGCAGCTCGCCATGACCGGGGTGCGCGAACTGTCCATCATCGCCTCGCCGCCGGTGGACCGGCTGGCGGTGCGCAGCTTCATCACCCCGTTCGATCCGCTGATCGTGCGCGAGGCGCTTCTGCGCGAGCGCTACCGCGGTGGCCAGAGCTTCTATGTCTGCCCGCGCATCGAGGACCTCGCCGAGGTGAAGGACTTCCTCGACAAGGCCGTGCCGGAGGTGAAGGTCGCTGTCGCCCATGGCCAGATGGCGGCGACCCAGCTCGAAGAGATCATGTCCGCCTTCTATGACGGGCAGTTCGACGTGCTGCTCTCGACGACGATCGTGGAGTCCGGCCTCGACATCCCGACCGCCAACACGCTGATCATCCACCGCGCCGACATGTTCGGCCTCGCCCAGCTGTACCAGCTGCGCGGGCGGGTGGGGCGCTCCAAGACGCGAGCCTATGCCATCTTCACCCTGCCGGTGCAGAAGCAGGTGACGGCGCAGGCCGAACGCCGGCTGAAAGTTCTACAGTCGCTGGATACGCTGGGGGCGGGCTTCCAGCTCGCCAGCCACGACCTCGACATTCGCGGCGCCGGCAATCTCTTGGGCGACGAGCAGTCCGGCCATATCAAGGAGGTCGGCTACGAGCTCTACCAGGAGATGCTGGAGGAGGCGATCGCCAACCTCAAGGCCGGCATCACCGCGCCGGTCGCCGACAAATGGTCGCCCACCATCTCCATCGGCACGCCGGTGCTGATCCCGGAGGACTATGTGACGGATTTGCATGTCCGCCTCAGCCTCTACCGCCGCCTTGCCGATCTGGAAACCGACGCCGAGATCGAATCGATGGGCGCGGAAATGGTCGACCGTTTTGGCACGCTACCGGAAGAGGTGGAGCAGTTGCTCAAGCTGGTGGGCATCAAGGCGCTGTGCCGCCGCGCCAATGTCGAGAAGGTGGATGCCGGGCCGCGCGGCATGGTGCTGACCTTCCGCGGCGGGCGCTTCGGCAACCCTGCCGGCTTCATCGCCTATGTCGGCAAGCCGCATGTGGTGGCCAAGATGCGGCCCGACGGCAAGGTTGTGTTCTCGGAGGACTGGCCGAGCGCCAATGCGCGGCTCAAGGGCAGCGCCGGCATTCTCAAGGAACTGGCGAAGATCGCCGAGCAGGGGGCGAAGGCGGCGTAGACGCCGCCTCGCGGCGAAGGCGGCGTAGCCGCTGCCTCGCGGCGAAGGCGGCGTAAGCGGGCCGCCTCGCTGGGCCAGCCGTCATCCCGGCCGCAGCCGACGGCGGAGGGCCGGGATCGTTCCCAGGATGGGGGCGCGATCCCGGATAGGACCTGCGGTCCTTCCGGGATGACGCAGGAGAGAGGGGCCCCGGCTGGCGGCCCCTCAGAGCTTGCGCTCAGTCCAGCGGGCTCTCATAGGCGCCGTCGCTGTCGGGCATCACGTCGGCATCGACATCCGAGCCGGGGCCGCTGAGGTTCTCGTAATTGCCGCCGGCCTGGTCCATGTAGTCCTGGCTTTTATCTGCTCCCGGATGATCCGGCAGTGGGCCGTAGTCGAGATAGTTCGGGTTGTTGATCGGCGGAATGGTGATTTCCAGCCCGCCCCCGGCCGGCTTGCTCGGATGCACCTCGATCGGCTGCTGCGCGCTGGCAGGCGCCAGCCCTGCGACGAGGAGGGCGGCGACGGAAAGGACGGCGTAACGCATGGACTTGGCTCCAGCACTTCAATCGAACGAGGCCGGCCCCGCCTTTGCAGGCTGGCCGCGCGCACTGCCCTTAAGGACCGCGTTCCGGCGCGGCTGTCCAGCGCTTCATATAGGCGATGACGCGGTTTTGGCCGTCTGTGGCGCGAAGGTTCGTTGCTCCGGACGGTGCCCGGCTAGCCCTTTCCCTGCCACCAGCTTTCCGCCAGCGTGCCGGAAAGCGCCAGCGTCTGCGGGCGCTCCACCTTGCGCCAGCGCGCGATCCACTGGCCCGGGGTGTAGAACAGCGGCACCGAGAATTGCGCTGAGATGAGCACCCGGTCGAGCGCACGCACCGCCGAGACGAAATCCTCTCGCGCCTGCGCCGCCAGCAGCGCCTCGATCATCGCGTCCGCCGCCGAGCTCTTCAAGCCCATGAAATTGCGGGTGCCGGGGGTGTCGGCGGCAGCGGAGCCGAAATAGAACGCCTGCTCGTTGCCCGGCGAGAGCGACTGGTCCCAGATATAAGGCACCATGTCGTAGTCGTAGGTCTGCTTGCGTGCCTCGAACTGCACGTTGTCGACGAGGCGGATGTTCAGCGTGATGCCCGCCCGCCGCACCATGTTCTGATAGGCGAGGGCGAGCCGCTCCTGATCCTTGGTGCCGACGAGAAGCTCAGGCGCGAAGGGCTGGCCGCTTGCACGGTTGGCCAGCATGCCGGCCTTCAGCTCCCAGCCGGCGGCTTTGAAAAGCTCCAGCGCCTGACGCAGCTGCGTGCGGTCGCGGCCCGAGCCGTCCGAGCGCGGGGCGTGCCATGTGCCGTCCATCACCGAAGGCAGCACGGCGTCGGCATAGGGGGCAAGCAAGGCGCGCTCGCGCGCATCCGCCGCGCGGCCGAGCGAGGAGAGCTCGGAATCGTCGTAGAAGCTGCCATTGCGGCGGTAGAGACTAAAATAAAGGTTCTGGTTGGCCCATTCAAAATCGAACAGCGCCACCATCGCCTGCCGCACCCGTGCGTCCGCGAAGAGCGGGCGGCGCATGTTGAAGATCAGTGCCGAATAGGGTTTCGGCGTGCCCGTGGCGACATCCTCGGTGACGATGCGGCCGTCGCGCACGGCGGGAAAGTCGTAGCCGGTCTTCCAGCGGCCGGGGTCGGTCTCGTAGCGAATGTCATAGAGCCCGCGCTTGAAGGCCTCAAACTGTGCATTCACATCCCGGTAGAAGTCGTAGCGAAGACTGTCAAAATTGAAATTGCCGCGATTGACCGGCAAGTCCACGCCCCAATAGGCGGGCGCCCGCGCCAGCAGCACAGACTCGCCCGGCTTGACCTCGGTGACGACATAGGGACCGCTGCCGAGGGGCGCCTTGAAGCTGGTCTGCTCGAAGCTGTCGGCATCGGTGGCGTGGCGGGCAAGCACCGGCATGAGGGCGAGGATAAGCGGCAGTTCACGGTCGACCACGCCGAAGGTGAAGCGGATGGCGAGAGGGCCCGTCACCTCGGCCTTCGCCACCTTGCCATAATAGGTGCGGTGGTTCGGTCGTCCCTTGGCGCGCAGCAGCTCGAACGAGAACAGTACATCGTCCGCCGTTACCGGCGTGCCGTCGGAGAAGCGGGCGCTCGGGTCGATCCCGAAGGTAACATAGGAGCGCGCCGCGTCCGTCTCGACGCTGCGCGCCAGCAGCCCGTAGCAGGTGAACGCCTCGTCCGGGCTCCGCGCCATCAGGCTTTCGACGATGTTCCAGCGGACGAAGGGCGGGGCAGTACCGCGGACGATGAACGGGTTCAGGCTGTCGAAGGTGCCGACAGCGCCCTGGACAAGCCGCCCCCCCTTCGGGGACAGCGGGTTGACGCTTTTGTAATGGGCGAAGCCGTCCGGATGCAGAGGCGCGCCATGCATGGCGATGCCATGCCGGGGCAGGGCGATTCCCTGGCCGGCAGGAGCGGCCAGATCCGGTGGGGCTACGCTCGCCTGCGCCCATACGGGCGTAACGCGCGGGTAGCCCAATGCCGTTCCGCCAGCAATTAAGACGTTGCGCGCAAAGGCCCGCCGGGTGATACCGCTCACGCATCGGCTCCTGGTTGCGATTCGGATCGTGTTTGCCGCCGACTTCTAGCATGAACCAGACACCGATATGTGCCGGGGTCACTCTGTCGCCTCAATTGCGCTTGAGACAGCCCCACGATCGCGTTATGGCGGCGAAGCGTCCGCTGTTCTCTCTATCCGGTTCGCTCGACAGGAACTCGACATGATCCATCGCTCCACTCTTGCGCGCAGCCTTGCCGGCGCCGCACTTGCGCTGGCCCTTGCGGGCGGCGCTGCGCTCGCCCAGACGGCTCCCGCCAAGCCCGGCGCCAAGCCGGCGGCCCCGGCCGCCCAGCCGGCACCCGCCGCTGGCCAGCAGGCCGCCGCTCCGCAGCAGATTCCGGCGATCCCGATCCCGTGGATGAAGCGCTGCCGGCAGGAAGCCTCGATCAACAAGGAAGTCTGCGAGCTTGAGCAGACCATCATCACCGATACCGGGCAGTTCCTCGTCCGCTTCGGCGTCTTTGAAGTGCAGGACGACCCCAAGAAAGCGTTCACCGTCGCTTTCCCGACCGGTCTCTTGCTGCGCAACGGCTTCCGCGTGGCGCTGGCTAATGAGCAGCCGATCCTGGGCACCTTCGTGATGTGCGACGAGCGCTTCTGCCGTGGCGACATCCAGGTCGACCAGGGCTTCGTCGATCGCATGAAGAAGGCCCCGGGCCTGACCCTGCAGGTCGCCAATGCGGTGGGCCGCCTCATCTCCTACCCGATCGGGCTCGGCGATTTCGCCAAGGTCTATGACGGCCCGCAGACCGACCCGAAGGCGTTCGAGGCGCAGATCGCCAAGATCCAGGAGCAGGTGAAGGGTCGCCAGGAGCAGATCAAGGCCGAAGCCGAGCAGCGCGAGCAGCAGACCAAGGCCGGCCTTGAAAAGCTCGGTGCCGAGAAGCTGAAGAACGCGCCGGCGCAGTGACGCCGGACGCCTTCCGGGGCCAGACCTCTTTGAGGTCAGGCACTTTGCAGATTGCGAACGCCCGGCGATGAGCCGGGCGTTTTCGTTTAAAGGCGGGGAAGGCGGCGACGTCTATTGCAGCCGTTCGCTGCGCACCCGCCAGCCGCCATCGCCATCGGCCGCCAGCATCTCGGCGACCTGGGGATGGCGCACCGGCTCGCCTGTGGTGTCGAGTTCCAGGTTCTGCTCGGACACGTAGGCGACGTACTCGGTCTCCGCGTTTTCAGCCAGCAGGTGATAGAACGGCTGGTCCTTGGTCGGGCGGATATTTTCCGGGATCGATTCCCACCATTCGTCCGTGTTGGCGAATTCGGGGTCGACATCGAACACCACGCCGCGAAACGGATAGTGCCGGTGCCGGACGACCTCACCGATACGGTATTTGGCGTTCCGCTCTTTCATCATGAACTCGTCCGCCTTGAAGGTTGGCGCCCCCGTAGCGGGCGACGCCAGAGCCTGTCAACCGCCGCTCATGCAACGCGCATGCCCGCACGCCGCGACCACAGGGCCGCGACAAGGGCCAAAGATGGCGATTGACCGCAACGAGGCGAGCCGGTAGCGAGCCGTCATGGACGAGGTCCTCGCGCTCGCGCTTCCCTTCTTCGGTGTGATCTTCCTGGGGCTGGGATGCGGCCGGCTGGCGCGCATCCCAGAAAGCGGCCTCGCCTGGCTCAGCTTCTTCATCATCTATCTGGCGCTGCCGGCACTGTTTTTCTCGCTGGTGGCGCGCACGCCTTTTCACGAACTGACCAACGGCTCCTTCATCCTGGCGACGACCGCGACGACGGCGGTGTGCTTCACGCTCTCGCTGCTGGTGGGACTGTGGCTGCGGCGCGGCAACCTGCCCGAGGCCGCCATCGCTGCCATTGTCGGCTCCTACTCCAATGTCGGCTATATGGGGCCGGGGCTGACGCTGGGCGCGCTCGGCGCCGGTGCCTCGGTGCCCACGGCCCTGATCTTCGTCTTCGACAGCCTGTTCTTCTTCACCATCGTTCCCGTGCTGATGGCGATGGGCGGACGCGACAAGCGCGGACTGGGCCACACGCTGCTGCTGGTGGTGCGCCGCGTCGTTACCCACCCGTTCAATATCGCCACCTTTCTCGGGGTCTTGTCGGCCTATCTCGAATTCCAGCCGCCGGCCGCTCTGGACAAGACGCTGGAATTCCTGCGCAACGCCGCCGCCCCCTGCGCGCTGTTCACGCTCGGCGTCTCGGTCGCGCTGCGGCCGATGGGGAAGATGCAAAGCGAAGTGCCGTGGCTGCTGGCGATCAAGCTTGTGATCCACCCGGCGCTGGTCTGGCTGGTGCTGAGCCTGGTCGGGGGCTTCGACCCGGTGTGGGTCGCCACGGCCGTGCTGATGGCCAGCCTGCCGCCGGCGCTGAACGCGTTCATCATGGCCAAGCAGTACGACACCTATGTCGCGGGTGCTTCCGGGGGGGTGCTGGTCGGCACGGTGGTATCGGTGGCGACGGTGACGGCGATGCTTTACGCCATCCAGCACGACATGCTGCCGCACGGGCTGCTGCAGTAGCTCAGACCGGCTCGCCCGCCAGCAGGCGCGGCACGTCGCGGGTCGGCCCGACCCCCTCGCGCATCACCAGGCGTCGCAGCCCCGGCGACTGGCCGAGCATCCACAGGCCGAGCCCGCGCAGGCCGGCGACGGGGAGCAGATCGGTCAGCAGCGAGCGGTTGAACAGGTCGATGGCGAAGCCGCGCGAGGCGACGTCGGCGCGCCGTCGGCGTTCATAAGCCTCCATCACTTCGGTGCCGCCGATATCGCGCCCGGCCCGGCCGGCATCGCCGACGATCTCCGCCAGGGTGGCGGCGTCGCGAATGCCCAGATTGAGCCCCTGCGCGCCGATCGGCGGAAGGATGTGCGCGGCCTCGCCCACCAGCGCGACACGACCCTTGGCGAAGCACGCGGCGGTGCGCTGGCTGAGCGGGAAGCTGCCGCGCGGCGAAACCAGACGCATCGCACCCAGCAGGGAATGCGCCTTGCGCTCCATGGCGAGGGCGAACGCGTCATCGTCCAGCCCCGCCAGCGCCTCGGCCTCCGCCGCCGAGACGACGCAGACGACGCTGGAGCGATTCTCCGGCAGCGGCACGAGGGTGAACGGCCCGGTGCGGGTGTGGAACTCGGTGGAGACATCGCGATGCGGGCGGCTGTGGGCGAGGGTGGCGGTGACAGCGACCTGGGGATAGGCGCGGGTCTTCACCTCGATGCCCGCCGCCCGCCGGCAGGGCGAATTGCGCCCATCCGCCGCCGCGACCAGCGACACGGCGAGGCTGCCGCCGCCCTCCAGTTCCAGCGTGGCGTGCTCGGCCCCATCGACCACGCCGATGACGCGGGCAGAGACGCGCTCGATGCCGGGCGATCCCGCCACCGCCGCGTCGAGGGCGGTGAGCAGCGCTTCGTTCTCGACGTTCCAGGCAAAGCCTTCCAGCCCGAGTTCGCCGGCCCGGAATTCGACCTCCGGGGCACGGATGAGCCGCCCGGTATCGTCGACGAGCCGCATCACCCGCAGCGGGGAGGCGTGCGGGCGCAGCGTCTCCCACACACCCAGCGCCAGCAACGCCCGGACCGAGCCATCCATCAGCGCCGTCGTGCGCGGATCAGGCGTGCGCGGGGGGGCAACGAGCCTGACGGCGACACCGCCCGCCGCCAACGCCAGCGCGGCGATAAGGCCGCTCGCGCCGCTGCCGACCACCGCCGCCATCTGTCCTGTGTGTAGTTCGGATGACATGTGAACCTCCATGTGCATCAGCGGGACTATAAGCCGGACCTGTAGTGTGGGATAAGCAGCCCGGCGTGGTCTGGCAATGCGGATCGCGGCGGGCACATGTATATGTCAGATGCAGAAGAGGCAGGCGGCGATCCTTCGGGACGCGCGGTCGGGGGAGATAAGCCGGTGGCGATGACAACCAAGTCGCTCAGCGCGGGTCCGGCCGGACGTCGCACGCTTGCCTTTGCCGTGCATATCTTCACCGCCTCCGGTGCGGTGTGCGGGCTGATGGCGCTGATGGCGGCGGTCGATGGCAATTGGGCGATCATGTTCGCCTGGCTCGGCCTCGCGCTTTTCGTCGATGGCATCGACGGCACCATGGCCCGGCGGGCGAAAGTGGGCGAGGTGCTGCCGCGCTGGTCGGGCGACACGCTGGACCTTGTGGTGGACTACCTCACCTATTGCCTCGTGCCGGCCTTCGCCGTGGCGTCGGGCGGGTTGATGCCGTTCTGGCTGGCGGTGGCGGCCAGCGCCACCATCCTGCTTACCAGCGCGCTCTATTTCGCCGACACCTCCATGAAGACCGACGACCTGTACTTCCAGGGCTTTCCGGCGGTCTGGAATGTCGTCGTGTTCTATTTTTTCCTGGTCCCGCTCAGTCCCTGGGTGATCGCTGCCATTATCGCCGTGCTGGCGGTGGGCACGTTCCTGCCGATCAAGTTCGTCCATCCGTTCCGGGTCGTGCGGCTGAGGCTCGTTACCCTCGCGCTGCTGGCGCTCTGGGCGGTGCTGGCGGTGGTCGCGGTGGTGGAGGGCATGCGGCCGGGCCTGTGGGTGACGGTCGGGTTGTGCGCCTGCGCGGCTTATTTCACCCTGTTCGGGATGATCCCCTTCCGCAAGCGGGCGGTCGAGCCGCGCCCCTGAGCGCCGGCGATCGCCTCACCTCATCCCTAAACGGCTGGAGAGCACGATGGCGGTGGCGATTCGCGTCCATGAAACGGGCGGCCCCGAGGTCCTGACCCTGGAAGAGGTGTCGCTCGGCGCACCCGGGCCGGGGCAGGTCAAGCTGCGCCATACGGCGATTGGCCTCAATTTCATCGATACCTATTTCCGCAGCGGGCTCTACACGCCGCCGAACGGCCTGCCTTTCATTCCCGGCAACGAGGCGGCGGGCATCGTCCTGCAGGTCGGGGAGGGGGTGAGCGGCTTCAAGCCGGGCGACCGCGTCGCCTATGGCTCGGCGCTCGGTGCCTATTGCAGCGAACGGATCATGCCCGCCGCGCCGCTGGTGAAACTGCCCGATTCGATTGCCGACGAGACCGCCGCCGCCATGATGCTGAAGGGCATGACGGCGCGCTACCTGCTGCGCCAGACCCACAAGGTGAAGGCGGGCGACACGCTTCTGGTCCACGCGGCCGCCGGCGGGGTCGGCCAGATCCTCTGCCAGTGGGCGACGCATCTGGGCGCCACCGTCATCGGCACGGTGGGCTCGGCGGCGAAGGCGGAAATCGCCCGCGACTGCGGCGCCGCCTATGTCATCAACTACAGCGAGGAGAACTTCGTCGAGCGGGTGAGGGACATCACCGAAGGCGCGCTGTGCGATGTCGTCTATGACGGGGTGGGGCAGGCGACCTATCCGGCCTCGCTCGACTGCATCAAGCCGCGCGGCCTGTTCGCCAGTTTCGGCAATGCCTCCGGCGCGATCAAGGATTTCAGCCTGCTCGCTCTGTCGCAGAAGGGCTCGCTTTACGCGACGCGGCCGACGCTGATCACCCATATCGCCACGCGCGACGACCTGCTGGCCAATGCGCGCGACCTGTTCGAGGTGGTCAGTTCCGGCGTGGTGAAGATTCCGGTGAACCAGCGCTACCGCCTTTCGGAGGCCGCAGACGCGCACCGCGACCTTGAGGCGCGACGGACCACCGGGTCGACCGTGCTCCTGCCGTGACGGTACCCCATTCCCGGATTCTGACGCAAAACGCGCCAATTTCCGGACCGGATGGACCAGACTTTAGGCTTGCCCCCGCAATCGTCCATGCCATTCTGCCGGTGTACCGCCACAGAAATGTCGTCCGCATGACCCTCCGCTCCCGGCCAGACTCCGATCCGACAGGCGCCAGCGACCGCGCCTGCCGGCGGCCGCGCGGGTGAGCGGCATGGAGGACGTGCCGGAACGGCCGCGCGCGCTGCTCGAAGCCGTCAAGCTTACGAAAAAATTCGGTTCGCTGGTCGCCAACGACCAGGTCAGCCTCGCTATCCGCGCCGGCGAAACCCATGCGCTGCTGGGAGAGAACGGAGCCGGCAAGTCCACGCTGGTGAAGATGATGTGCGGCCTGCTGCAGGCCGATTCGGGCGAACTGCTCTATGAGGGCACGCCGATCGTCTTCCACGACCCGGCCAGTTCCCGCGCCAAGGGCGTCGGCGTGGTGTTCCAGCACTTCGCGCTGTTCGATGCGATGACCGTGGTGGAGAACGTGGCTCTCGGGCTTCCCGGCCATCAGCCGCTGCCCGTGCTTGCCGCGCGCATCGACGACTGCGTCCGCCGCTATGGCCTCGGCGTCGAACCCTATCGGCGGGTCGGCGAACTGTCCGTTGGCGAGCGCCAGCGGGTGGAAATCGTGCGCTGCCTGCTCGGCGACCCGCGCGTGCTGATTCTCGACGAGCCGACCTCGGTACTGACGCCCGACGAATCGGAAAACCTGTTCCGCACCGTCGACCTGCTCACTGACGAGGGGCGGGCGGTGCTGTTCATCAGCCACAAGCTGGACGAGGTGCGCCGGCTCTGCCACCGGGCGACGGTGCTGCGCGGCGGCAGGTTCATTGCCGAAGTCGACCCCCAGCAGGAGACGTTCGGCAGCCTGGCGCGGCTGATGGTTGGCGCCGACGTGCCCCGAACCCCGCGGGTGACGGCCCACGCCCTTGGCGCGCCGCGGCTGCTGGCGCTTCATCTCAACGTCGCCGGCGACGGCTCGCGCGGTTCGACCCTGCGCGACATCAATTTCGAGGTGCATGCCGGCGAGATCCTCGGCATCGCCGGCGTCGCCGGCAATGGCCAGACAGCGCTGTTCGACGTGCTCTCCGGCGAGACCGAGGTGACGGACCATGAGAGCATCGTCATTGACGGGGAGATGGCCGGCGGTCTCAGCCCGACGCAGCGGCGGGCCCTGGGGGCCGGCTTCGTGCCGGAGGAGCGGCTGGGTCATGCCGCCGCACCGGATATGCGCCTCTCCGACAATGTGCTGCTGACGACCCATGGCGACGGCCACATCGTCAAGGCCGGCATCATCCGGCGCGCGACGTTGTTCGGCCGCTTCCAGGAGATCGTAAAGGGCTTCGACGTGCGCTTCGGCGGCAAGGACCCGAAGGCCCGCCGGCTGTCGGGCGGCAATATGCAGAAATTCGTCATTGGCCGCGAGGTGCTGCGCAACCCCGTGCTTATCGTCGTCGACCAGCCGACCTGGGGCGTGGACGCCGCCGCCGCCGCCTTCATCCGCACCACGCTGCGCGAGCACGCTGCGCAGGGCTGCGCGGTGCTCGTCATCAGCCAGGACCTCGACGAGTTGCTGGAATTCGCCGACCGCATCGCTGTCATGAGCGAGGGCCGGCTGACCACGCCGGTGCCGGTGGCGGGAACCTCGCGCGAGGCGATCGGCCTCGCCATGGGCGGCGCCCACCATGCCGGCGGGGAGGGCAGCCATGCCGCTTAGGCTCGAACGGCAGGAGAACATCTCTCCGCTGCGCCACGCGATGGCGCCTGTCGTCGCGGCGCTGGTGACGCTGGTGGTGGGTGCGGTGATGTTCGTCGTGCTGGGGCACGATCCGCTGCGCGCCTTCACGATCTATTTCATCGAGCCACTCGGCGACGCCTACATGCTGCAGGAACTGGTGGTGAAGGCCTCGCCCCTGCTGCTCATCGGCATCGGGCTCGCCTTCTGCTACCGCGCCAACCGCTGGAACATCGGTGCCGAGGGCCAGTATGTCGCCGGGGCGGTGCTGGGTTCCTGGCTGGCGCTGGCCACCCAGGGCACCGAGGCCGGCCCGTGGGTGCTGCCGGCCATGCTGGTGCTGGGGGCCATCGGCGGCGCGCTGTGGGGGCTGATCCCCGCTTTCCTGCGGGTGCGCTTCGGCGCCAGCGAAATCCTCACCAGCCTCATGCTGGTCTATGTCGCCCAGCTCGGGCTCGACTATCTCGTGCGTGGCCCCTGGCGCGACCCGCAGGGCTTCAACTTTCCCCAGAGCGTCACCTTCGACGATGTGGCGCTGATGCCGCTGCTGATGGGCGAGGGGCGACTGCATGGCGGTATCATCATCGCGCTGCTGGCGGTGGTCGCCGCCACCTTCGTGCTGGGCCGCACGCTGATCGGGTTTTCCATCGAACTTGCCGGCTCGGCGCCGCGCGCTGCCGCCTTCGCGGGCTTTGACGAAAAGCGCGTGACCTATGGCGTGTTCGCCGTTTCCGGCGCGCTGGCGGGCGTGGCGGGGATCATCGAGGTCGCCGGACCGATCGGCCAGTTGCAGCCCACCATCTCGCCCGGCTACGGCTTCACCGCCATCATCGCCGCCATGCTCGGCCGGTTGCACCCGGTGGGCATTCTGGTGGCGAGCCTGGTGCTGGCGCTGACCTATATCGGCGGCGAGGCGGCGCAGATCACCATGCGGCTGCCCTTCGACGTGACGCGGGTGTTCCAGGGCACGCTGCTGATTGCCATCCTCGCGGCCGATATTCTGGTGCGCTACCGCATCCGCCGGGTGGAGGGAACGACCCATGCTTGACGCGGCGATCATAGGCGCGGTTCTCGCCAGCGTCGTGGCGGCGGCGACAACGCTTCTGCTGGCCTCCCTCGGCGAACTGGTGGCCGAGCGCGCCGGCACGCTGAACCTTGGCGTCGAGGGCATGATGATCGTCGGGGCGGCGGTCGGCTATGCCACGGCCTATGGCTCAGGCAGCCTGCTCCTCGGGACAGTGGCGGCGGTGCTGGCCGGCATGGCGCTGTCGCTGGTCTTCGCCGGCCTCGCCATCTGGCTGGCCACCAATCAGGTTGCGTCGGGCCTCGCCACGACAATTCTGGGCCTCGGCCTCGCCGGGCTCATCGGCGCCGGTTTCGTCGGCACCCAGCTCGACGGTGCCCCGCAGTTGCACATTGCCGGGCTGACCGAGTTGCCGGTGGTCGGCAAGGCGCTGTTCGGGCAGGACGCCTTCGTCTACGTCTCGTTCCTGCTGCTGGCGGCGGTGGCCTACACGCTGGCGCGCACGCGGATCGGCCTCGTGCTGCGCGCGGTGGGCGAGAACCACGCGGCGGCACATGCGCTCGGCCACCCGGTGCGCGGCATCCGCACGCTGGCGGTGATGTTCGGCGGCGCCTGCGCCGGGCTCGCCGGGGCGCACCTGTCCCTCGCCTACACCCCTTTCTGGGCCAGCGACATGACCGCCGGGCGCGGCTGGATTGCACTCGCCCTCGTCGTCTTCTCCGCCTGGCGGCCGCTCTGGCTGCTGGCCGGCGCCTATCTGTTCGGCGCGGTCTCGATCTTGCAACTGCACGTGCAGGGGTTCGGGCTGGGGATTCCCTCGCAGTTCCTGTCGGCGCTGCCCTATCTGGCGACGATCATCGCGCTGGTCGTCATCTCGGCGCTGAAACATGGGCGGGGCGCTCCCGCCTCGCTCGGCGTGCCTTTCGTGCCCGATCGCTGAGCACGACATACGGGTCGCGTCATGGCGGCCTCCCGGCGCGCGAGGCGGTCGCGCACGCTGGTGATCCTTCCGGCCGCGATTGATGGAGCGGAGACGTTCATGCGCAAGATTCTCTCCATGGCGGTGGCCATCGCCTCGGGGCTCGGCCTCGCTGGTGCCGGCCTGCCAGCCGCACAGGCGGCGGAAAAGCTGAAGGCGGCCTGGGTCTATGTCGGGCCGGTCGGCGATTTCGGCTGGTCGTACCAGCACGACCAGGGCCGCAAGGCGGTCGAGAAGGCGCTGGGCGACAAGGTGGAAACCACGTTCGTCGAGAATGTGGCCGAAGGCCCCGACGCCGAGCGCGTCATCGAGCAGTTGGCCCGGGCCGGCAACAAGCTGATCTTCACCACCTCCTTCGGCTTCATGGAGCCGACTCTCAAGGTGGCCAAGCGCCATCCCAACGTGATGTTCGAGCACGCCACCGGCTTCAAGCGGGCCAAGAACGTCTCCACCTACAACGCCAAGTTCCACGAGGGCCGCTACATCATTGGCCAGATCGCGGCGAAGATGTCGAAGACCGGGACGATCGGCTATATCGCCTCGTTCCCGATCCCCGAGGTCATTGCCGGCATCAACGCGATGATGCTCGGGGCGCAGTCGGTCAATCCCGACATGAAGATCAAGATCGTCTGGGTGAATTCCTGGTTCGACCCGGCCAAGGAATCCGACGCGGCAAAGGCGCTGATCGACCAGGGCGCCGACGTGATCGCCCAGCACACCGACAGCCCCGCCGCCATGCAGGCGGCCGAGGGGCGCGACGTGGTGGCGTTCGGCCAGTCCTCCGACATGATCAAGTTCGGCCCGGATTCGCAGCTCACCGCCATCGTCGACGACTGGTCGCCCTATTACATCGAGCGCACGCAGGCGGTGCTGGACGGCACCTGGACCTCCTCCGACGTCTGGGGCGGGATCAAGGATGGCGAGGTCGTCATGGCCCCCTACACCAACATGCCCGATGACGTGAAGAAGATGGCCGAGACGACGCAGGCGGCGATCGTCGCGGGCACGCTCCACCCCTTCAAGGGCCCGATCTCCAAGCAGGACGGCACGCTTGTGGTGAAGGAAGGCGAGGCGCTGGCCGACAAGGACATCCTTTCAATGAACTGGTACGTGAAGGGCATCGATGACAAGGTGCCCGGCCAATAGGCCCTTTAAGCAGGTCCTGACACTCGAACCGGACAGGCGGCGTGGGCTCCACGCCGCCCTCGTTGCCAAAGGTGGCGCCATATGCGATTGCGCTTGTGCAGGAGCGTGGCCCTCATGGCCGGCCGCGCGGCCGGAGGCGCAGTGTCGACCCTATGACGATCCCCGTGGATATCGCGGCTCTCAGCGCCCGCGCGGCGGCGATGATCGAGGCGCTCGGTGCGATCTCCTCGACGCCGGACAGTCTCACCCGTCTCTTCCTGACGCCCGAACACCGGCGCGCCGCAGATCTCGTCGCCGGCTGGATGGGCGAGGCCGGCCTCGGGGTCAGCGAGGATGCGCTCGGCACGGTGCGGGGCTCCTGGCATCCCGCCGGCCCGCAGGCGCCGCGCCTGCTCATCGGCTCGCACATCGACACGGTGGTGAATGGCGGCAAGTATGACGGCTCGCTGGGCGTCATTCTGGGCATTCTCGCCGTCGAGGCCGTCGCCCGGAGCGGGCTCGCGCCGGCCTATGGGATAGACGTGCTTGCCTTCGGCGACGAGGAGGGGACGCGCTTTCCCACCACGCTGTCCTCCTCGGCCGCCTGCGCCGGCGTGTTCCTGCCCTCCAGCCTCGACGCGCGGGATGGCGACGGCATCAGCCTCGCCGAGGCGCTTCGGGCCTATGGCACGAATCCCGACGACATCGCCGCGAGCGCCTATGACCCCTCGCGCGTGCTCGCCTATATCGAGGCGCATATCGAGCAGGGGCCGGTGCTGGAGGCCGAGGGCGTGCCGCTCGGCGTCGTCACCGCCATTGCCGGCGCCTCGCGCCTGTCCGTCACCGTCACCGGCGAGGCCGGCCATGCGGGCACTGTTCCCATGCGCCTGCGCCGCGACGCGCTTGCCGGCGCCGCCGAGATGGCGCTCGCCATCGAGCGCCTCGCCCGCGCCGGCACGGATGGCATGGTGGCCACCGTCGGGCGCATGCATGTCGAGCCCGGCTCGGTCAATGTCATCCCGTCGCGCGTGGTATTCACCGTCGATCTGCGCTCGGCATCGGACGCTTCCCGCCGCGCGGCGCTGACGCAGTTCGGGCGGGACGCGCACCGCATTGCCGAGCAGCGCGGCCTCGGCGTGGTCATTTCAGCCTTTCACGAGGTGGCGACCGTGCCGTGCTACCGGGATATTCAGCTGCGGCTGAGCGATGCCGTCTCCACGCTCGGCCAGCGCGCGCCCTTGCTGCCCTCCGGCGCCGGCCATGACGGGCAGGCCATGGCCAAGCTCTGCCCGGTCGGCATGCTGTTCGTCCGCTGCAAGGGTGGCATCAGCCACAACCCGGCGGAATATGCGTCGCCCGAGGACATGGGGATGGCGGCGGCCGCGCTCATCCGTTTCATCGAGCGATTTCAACAGCCCCCTTTCAATGGCGGCACAAGCGGAGCACGAATGTGAGCAGTTCCGGCGACGACGACAGTCTGGCGCGCGAGGTCGATTTCCTCAAGGCGCTGGTGCGCGTACCCAGCGACAACCCGCCGGGCGACTGCGCGCCCCATGCTGAGATTGCCGGACGGCTGCTCGAAGAGCTGGGCTTCGAGGTGGAACGCCACGCGGTGCCGGAGCCCTATGTGCTGGCGCATGGGATGAAATCCGTCGTCAACCTCATCGTCCGAGAGCGCTTCGGCAGCGGCAACGGGCCAGTGATCGCGCTCAACTCCCATGGCGACGTGGTGCCCCCCGGCGAGGGCTGGACCTATGATCCCTACGGCGCCGAAGAGCGGGGCGGGGCGATCTACGGGCGCGGCGCGGCGGTGTCGAAATCCGACTTTGCCACCTATGCCTTCGCGCTGCTGGCGCTGAAGGAACGGCCGGAAGACCTCGACGGTACGGTCGAACTGCATTTCACCTATGACGAGGAAGCCGGCGGCTTTGTCGGCCCGCAATGGCTGCTGGAGCACGGGATCAGCAAGCCGGACCTCGCCATCTCGGCCGGCTTCTCCTATGCCGTCGTGATCGCCCATAATGGCGCCCTGCACCTGGAAATCGTGGTGCGCGGCAAGCAGGCGCACGCCGCGATGCCGGAGACCGGGGCAGACGCGCTGGAGGCCGCGACCGGCATTCTCGACGCGATCTATGCCGAGCGCCGCCGCCTCAACGGCATCACCAGCGCAACGCCCGGAATCGGGTCGCCCAAGATCACGGTGGGGCTGATCTCCGGCGGCATCAACACCAATGTGGTGCCCGACCGCATCGTCATGCGCGTCGACCGGCGGCTGACGCCGGAAGAGGATGGGGTGAGCGTCGAGGCGGAACTGCATGCGCTGGTGGAACGCGCGGTCGCCGGCCGCGCGGGCATCGAGGTCGAATGCCGCCGCATCATCCTCGCCGAGCCGCTGCGCACGCTGCCGGGCACCGAGCGGCTGGTGGAGACGATCCAGAAGCACGCGGCCGTGGTGCTGGGCGAGACACCGCCGGCCACCGCCGTACCGCTCTACACGGATGCACGCCACTACACGGCGGCGGGGATCCCGACCGTGCTCTACGGCGCCGGGCCCCGCTCCATTCTGGAGGCCAACGCCCATGCCGCCGACGAGCATGTGCGGATCAGCGACCTCAAGGCCGCCACGCAGGTGATCGAAGCCACGCTGCGGGATCTGCTGAAACCGTGAGACGGGAGGGCGCCGCTGACCTGCTGCGGCGCCTCCTGCGATAGCGCTGGGAGCTCAGTACCCCACCGCCGTGCCGTGCAGGTCATAGGCGTCGGCGCGCTCGATCTTGACGGTGACGATCTCGCCGACGCGCAGCGGACGGCGCGCCGCGACATGGACCACGCCGTCGATTTCCGGCGCGTCCGCCTTGGAGCGGCCGACCGCGACGGTGGGGCCGACCTTGTCGATGATGACCTGTTGGCGGCTGCCCACCTTGCGCTTGAGGCGGCGTGCGCTGACGCGCTGCTGCACTTCCATGAAGCGCTTCCAGCGCTCCTCCTTCACCTCGTCGGGGACCATCTGCGCGCCCAGCTCATTGGCGGGAGCGCCGGCGACCGGCTCATATTTGAAGCAGCCGACACGGTCGAGTTCCGCCTCTTCGAGGAACGAGATCAGTTCCTCGAACTCGGCATCGGTCTCGCCGGGGAAGCCGACGATGAAGGTGGAACGCAGGGTGAGGTCCGGGCAGGCCGCCCGCCAGGCCAAGACGCGCGCCAGCGTCTTCTCGTTGGAAGCCGGGCGCTTCATGCGCTTCAGCACGGTGGGGGAGGCGTGCTGGAAGGGAATGTCGAGATAGGGGAGGATGACACCCTCGGCCATCAGGCCGATCACTTCGTCGACATGGGGATAGGGGTAGACATAGTGCATCCGCACCCAGGCCCCGAGCGTGCCGAGTTCGCGCGCGAGGTCGAAGAAGCGGGTGCGGACCTCGCGCGTCTCTCCCTGGCGGTCCTTCCACTGGCTCGGCGCGTAGCGCAAATCGATGCCATAGGCGGACGTATCCTGCGAGATGACGAGGAGTTCCTTCACCCCGGCATTCACCAGCCGTTCCGCCTCGCGCAGCACATCGCCCGCCGGCCGGCTGACGAGATCGCCGCGCAGCTTGGGGATGATGCAGAAGGTGCAGCGATTGCTGCAACCCTCGGAAATCTTGAGGTAGGCATAGTGGCGCGGGGTGAGCTTGATGCCCTGCGGCGGCACCAAGTCGACGAAGGGATCGTGCTGCGGCGGCACCGCCTGGTGAACGGCGGCCAGCACGCTCTCATATTGCTGCGGCCCGGTGACGGCGAGCACACCGGGATGCACGTCGCGAATCTGCTCGGGCTCGGCGCCCATGCAGCCGGTGACGATGACCTTGCCGTTCTCCTTCAGCGCATCGCCGATGGCGGCGAGGCTTTCCGCCTTGGCACTGTCGAGAAAGCCGCAGGTATTGACGATCACGAGGTCGGCGCCCTGGTGATGGCGCGACAGCTCATAGCCTTCCGAGCGCAGGCTGGTGATGATGCGTTCGCTGTCGACCAGCGCCTTCGGGCAGCCGAGCGAGACGAAGGAGATGCGCGGCGCCTCACCGCGCGCGGGGGAGAGGGCGTCGGGGGACGCGATGTCAACCATGATCGGAAGGGTACCCGGCATTTCAGGATCGCGAGGCGTTACGGCACGCCGCACCATCCGTCAACTGCGCCGGGCGCGCGGCCGCCATGCCGCGCCCCCGAGGCGGGCTTTCAGGCCGCCTGATCTTCCACCGATTGGGCGAGGACGCTGTCGAACAGTTCGACCTCGGGATGGCCGAGATAGAGCGGCTTGTTGGCACCCGTGCTGCCATGGGCCTTGCGGAATGCCTCGGAGCGCGTCCACGCCTCGAAATCCGCCCGCGACGCCCATTGCGAGTGCGAGGCGTAGAGCGTGTGGTCGTCCTTGGTGGCGCCGCGCAGCAGATGGAAGGTCTTGAAGCCCGGCACGGTCTTCAAATGGCTGTCGCGCTCACGCCAGACGGTCTCGAAATCGGCTTCCGACCCGAGCTTTACCTTGAAGCGGTTCATTGCGAGAAACATGGCGCACTCCTGTGTTGACCGGCGCAGCACACTTACCCCAATGGCCCCGCAAGGTCGATGCGGCGGAACGCCGGAAGAAGAACAGACAAAAAAAGGGGCGGCTCGCGCCGCCCGCCAATATCCTGGAGAGACACTTCCGGGACAGGGCTTATTTCAGCTTGTCGACATCGATGCCGAAGGTGACAGCGCCGATCGCGACGTCCTTATCGGAAATGGTGACGCTGACCTGGGCGATCTTCTTGCCATCATCTTCCTCGACCTTGTCGACGAAGATGGCGTCAGGGCCGACGCCGTAGGACTTCTGCCACTTCGCCTCGTCGCCCTGCCAGAGGTCCGACGTGCCGTCGGTCTGGCCGACATTAAGGCCGCGATTGTCCATCACGAAGGCCTCGGTGATCACGCCGCCGGACGCTTCCTTCTTCTCGATCAGGAATTCCGACAGCTTGTTCTTGCGAACGGGATCGACCACCGCCGGGTCCTTGGCGACCCACGCCTTGTCCAGCGCGATGATGTCTTCCTGCATCAGCCGCTTGTGCTTCTTGTTCGCCTCGACGATGGCGGCGATCACCACCGGATCGCTGAGCCAGGGCGTGATGCTCTTCTGCACATAGGCCGTCGCCGGCTTCACATGCGCGGCCTCATCCTGCGCGAAGGCGGGGGCAACACTGAGAATGCTCGCCGCCGCGGCGAGCGCGACGAACCTGCTGTGAATGTTCATTGGCGTTTCCTCCTCATGGACGGTCTTCTGCCGCCCACGACTAACGTAGCATGGTGTAACGATGGAAACGCAAGAGGTATTCGACGCTGCAAAGCAGCATGAATAATCCTCTGAATTCGCACAAGCGAAATATTTCGAGCGACTATAGTATAGATTTTACTAGAGAACCGTAATTGACAACATACACATCCCCTCCCAGTCGCGCCTGGCACCGCCGTCGCCGCGATCAAGGTCGCCTTGGGTGACGAAGGGGAAGAAACACCATCCACCGGCAACACTAAGCATCTGAGCTGATGAGATGCCCCTGCGATTACCAGTGGCAGCATCCTGGAATGCCGCATTCCATGTACGATGTTCCGTATTCTTCATGGAGGACAACACGCCTTCACGTAAAAGTGCGCCCCATGAGACGCCATATTCGGCAGCCTATGCCGCAAGCGTGCCCAGATACTTCTTGACTGCGTCATTTAAGTGCCAAAATCGGCAGCCTAGGATGTGCCTGCCCGTGGAGGGAGACGGCCCCACCCCGACGGGTTTCACAAAAGGCCGAAAACGGGAGGTTCTACATGACCAACATTGTTGAAGGACCCGCCTTTCGCCCCGAGCCGGTTCATGTGCTGATCGGCCAGGAAGACATCACCATCGACTCGCTGGACGACGCCATCGGCTTCATCCGCTCGCTGCGCAACGACCGGCTCGGCCGTTTCGCGGAGATGCTGCTGACGCAGCTGGAATCGGCCCGCATTCCGCAGCAGAAGAGCGATGCCTGGGTCGCGTTTTCCACCTGGACCGAGGCCTGCCATCTGCGCAATGACGCGCGTCACTGGAGCCGGGCCGCGTAAGGCGGGGATCGGTTGCGCAGGCGGGGGCGGGGGGACTTATGCGCTCCCCGCGCGCCCGCATCGCGCCAAAGCGGATGGCGGCGGCCGCAGCCTTGCGGTAAGCGTGCAAGCGGGGATGAGCGTTTCTTAACGTCGAGCAACCGTCTTGAAGCCTGTCACTGCTGCCTTCGCCGCGCTTGCCGTCGGCGCCACCCTTGTCGCCCTGCCGGCGCACGCCCAGTCTCCGGGCGGCCAGCCCCCGGGACGTCAGGCACAGCCGGTGCCGGCTGTCCCGCCGGGAGATGCAGACGAAGCGCCGCCCGCGGCCATCGCGCCGCCCGTCGTCCTGTTGCTCGACGGGCTCGGGGTCTATGTCGAGAGCGACTATATCGGCGTCTCCGCCCTGACCCGACCGCTGGCCCGCCAGGGCTTCCAGACCCGCACCGATTCGCATCTGATGATGAAGACCAAGGGGATCGTTCCCGACGTCATCATCGGCCATTCCATGGGTGGCGAGACGGCCTTGCGCTACGCTACCGAACTGGCGCGCGCGGGCTACAAGCCACCAATGGTCATCACCATCGACGCGGCGCCGGCCCCGCCGGCCTGCACCGTGCCGCGCTGCGTGAACATTGCCGGCCCCGGCTTCACCCGGGTGCGCGGCGCCCGCAACATCAGCGCGTGGGACGCTGGCGCGCGCTTTCGCAACCATGCGCAGTTACCCACTCACCCGGCGGTGCAGGAGCTCATCCTGAAGGAAACCGGCAGTTGGATGAACGAGTGGAAAGCGAGCCGACTGAAGGTCGCACGAACGGCCCCCAAGACGGCGCGCGCTCCCCGCGCGGCGGAACCCACCCCCCAGCCGCCCCGGGCAACGGTGCCAGCGCTGCCGAAGATGTGGACGGCGCCGAGTTGGTCTGTTCCCGACTGGGCAGTGCCGAGTTGGCCCGGCGCTCGCCAGGGCGGCTGACCGCGCCGGCACTGGCTCGGCCGCGAGGCCAGCAGGCGAACGCAAAGGGGAGGAACGACGCCCTCAATCCCCTCTCTCCCTGAAATGATCGATCAGCGCTCGCAGCTTGGGCGCGAGATTGCCGCGGTTGGGGTAGTAGAGATAGAAGCCCGCAAAAGGCGGGCAATAGGCATCCAGGATCGGCACCAACTCGCCCCGCGCGACGAAGGGCCTGAACGTTTCTTCCATGCCGAAGGTGATGCCGGCCCCGGCCAAGGCGAGCTTGATCATCAGCGCCATGTCGTTGGTGGTGATCTCCGGCGCCACCGCCACCGCGAAATCTTTCCCGCCCTCGGTAAACTCCCAGCGATAGGGCGCCACTTTCGGTGCCGGCCGCCAGCCGATGCAGCGATGCCCGGCGAGGTCGCGCGGATGCTGGGGGGCGCCGGCGCGCGCGAAATAGCCGGGCGAGCCCACCACGGTCTGGCGCTGCGGGCCCGAAACCGGCACGGCGATCATGTCCTGCTCGATCACCTCGCCTAGCCGCACCCCGGCGTCGAACCCCTCGGCGACGATGTCGAACTCCTCGTCCGTCACCGTGATGTCGATCTGGATGTCGGGATAGGCAGCGGCAAATCCCGCCAGCAGCGGCCCGGCGAGAAACCGTTCGGCGATGGACGAGACAGCGAGTCGCAACTGCCCGCGCGGCCGCCCGGCAAGCTCGCCCGTGCCCTCCACGGCGGCATGGATCTCGGCAATGGCCGGTGCCAGCGCGGCGTTGAGCCGCTCGCCCGCCTCGGTGAGGCTGACGCTGCGCGTGGTGCGCCGAACGAGCGCCATGCCCAGCGTTGCTTCGAGCCGACCGATGGTCTGGCTCACCGCCGAGCGCGTCACGCCCAGACGGTCGGCGGTGGCGCGGAAGCTGCGCTCCTGCGCCACCAGGGTGAACACCGCCAGCGCGTTGAGATCCGCCGTCATTGGTAAGTTAGCCTTTCCACTGTGTCACGACAGGCGCGGCTTATCACGACAATGCCCACTCGCTACCTTCCTGCCAACGCCAAACCAACGCGAAAGCGATCAACAAAGGAGCAGTGAGATGGGCCTCGATAAAGTGGTTCTGATTACAGGCGCGTCCAGCGGCATCGGCGCCGGCATCGCCCGCGAACTCGGCCTGGCCGGCGCCCGGCTGGCGCTGGGCGCGCGACGGACCGACCGCCTCGACACCCTGGCCGCCGAGATCGGCGGGGAGGTGCTGACCCGCCGTCTCGACGTCACCGACCGGCAGGACGTCGCCGCCTTCGTCGAGGCCGCCCGCCAGCGCTATGGACGGGTCGACGTCATCATCAACAATGCCGGCATCATGCCGCTTTCGCTCATGGCCTCGCTCAAGGTGGAGGAATGGGATCGGATGATCGACGTCAACATCAAGGGCGTGCTCTACGGCATCGCCGCCGTGCTGCCGGAAATGACGGCACGCGGCTCCGGTCACATCGTCAACATCGCCTCCATCGGCGCGCTCTCGGTGGCGCCGACGGCAGCGGTCTATTGCGCGACGAAATATGCCGTGCGCGCCATCTCCGACGGGCTGCGACAGGAAAACGACCGGCTCCGCGTCACCTGCATCCATCCCGGCGTGGTGGAGAGCGAACTGGCCGACACCATCACCGACCCCGCCGCCGCGCAGGCGATGAGATCCTATCGCGCCATCGCCCTGACCCCCGATGCGATCGGCCGGGCGGTGCGCTTCGTGCTCGAACAGCCGGACGATGTCGATGTGAGCGAGATCGTCGTCCGTCCCACCGCCAGCACCTGAGGAGGCACGCGATGAAACCAATTCCGCAGGCGCTGCTGCTCGCCGCGCTCATAGCGTCACCCTTCCTCCCGTCCCTCGCCGGAGCCGATCCCGCCATGACGCAGACCCATGCCGCGCAGACGCAGCCCGACAAGAGCCACCCCTATGTCGGCATGTGGGTGACGCCCGATGGCCATATCCGGCACGAACTCCTGCCCAATGGCCGCTATGATGAGGCGCGCGGCACCCGGCAGAGCGCCTATCGCGGCCGCTACGAAGTGCGTGGCACGCATATCGACTATTGGGACGACACAGGCTTCACCGCCGACGGCACCTTCGTCGACGCCAACACGCTGCACCATGGCGGCATGGTCTTCCGCCGGGTGGACTGAGGGCGCGCGGCCCGCGCCCAGTCTCGCCATCGGCACCCGCCATCTTGACGAACAGAGCCCGACTGGGGCATGGCTCGCCAGCGATCGCGCGCGGGGTCGAGCGGGCAGGGCTTGCCCATCGAAGGACAGGTCTCCCACCGGCCAGCGCCGCCCCAACCGGGCGTGGCGCAGGCCGGAACCGGGAGAGTGCCCGGCACCTCCCAGGTGCCCGTCCCCGACCGGCATCGCCGCCCGGACCGGCCCGATCGAGGCGGTGCGAGGCAAGGAAGGGTGGCCGAGTGGTTTAAGGCAGCGGTCTTGAAAACCGCCGTGGGTGCAAGCCCACCGTGGGTTCGAATCCCACCCCTTCCGCCAAATATTTTATCAAAGCATTGATCTATAACGAATTAGCGGCCGGCCGCGGCCGTCAGCCCCCTCATTTTACCCCGCTTTTCTAACGCCTTGCCGAGTGCCTGGCCCCGGGAAGAACTCCCAGGCGCCGGCGCCGGACTGAAAGCAGATAGTCGGCTTGGACCCACTTCTTCGACGTTCACCCGTGGCCTCGGAACGCCGATGGTCTCTCTATGCTTGCCGGCGCCGCCGAAAAAACGGATGGTTGGGTCAGCCTTCTTCAATGAAGGAATGTGAGCGTTGCCTTGGGGTCACGGCATTGAGACTGGTCGGCGCCGACATCCAGCCGCTTCGTGTCCCTCAAATCGGCCGGTTATCCAAAATCGTTGCGGCGGTGCTGCCGGCGGAGGATCGGTGTGCGTGTGTCGCCTCCGGGGCCGTGCCGGAAGCCGGCCGGAACCATCGGGGGCGCGGACCAGAGCTGGATGTGGAAGCGCCCTCCAGGCGCAAGTCGGAAGATAATGTGACCGGCCTGAACTGGCTGCGACTGTTCTGCCGTGTGTTGATCGTATGGGCTCTGGTTCTTGGCGGAGCGTCCGTCACTTCGGCCCAGACCGCTTCGACGGAGGCCCAGACCTTTTCGCCGGACGCGATCGACGAGTCCTTTCCGCTGCGGGCCGCCGACACGTCCAGCCCACGCGACACTCTGAGCACCTTCATCCGGGACTTTCGCAACAGCGCGGAAGCCTGGCGCAGCGGCAAGAGCCGTGACGTGATCGACCGCGCACTGGCGCGCGCACGCGACACGATCGATTTCAGCGCGATTCCCACACTCGGCTACAGTGCCACCACCCTCATCGACATGGCGCTGCTCAGCGAGGTGCTCGACCGGGTCGAACTCCCGCCCTTGGAGCAGATCCCCGGCGATGCCGATCTCGCGGCCGGCAAGGACGAAGAACTGACGCGTTGGGTGATCCCCAATACCAAGCTCGAGATCGTGAAGATCACCGAGGGGGCGCGCGCCGGCGAATATCTGTTCTCGAAGGAAACGGTCGCGGACCTTCGCACCTATTACGACCTCGCCAAGGACGTTCCCTACCGGCCCAACGCTCTTGTCGGCATCTATGAGGACGTGCTGTCGAGTCCAGGCGACTGGGTGCCCGAGAGCTTCCGCGACAGGCTGCCTGCCTGGGCGATCTTCGTCGCCGCCGGCCATGCCGTCTGGCAATGGATAGCCTTGGCGGTCCTGATGGCCCTGTGCCTGCCGCTCGTGGCGCTCATCATGCGGGCCGGCATCAACTGGGACGGCAGGCGAGGCTCGGCCAGCCCATGGCTCCGCTTTGGCACGCCAGCCGCGTTGATCCTCGTCGTCGGCCTGGCCGAGGTGTTTGAGAATCTCGCCGAGAATGTCGTCGGCCTTCTCGAACTCCCTATGGAGATCATCAGCTTCCTGGTCCTCGCCGTTGAGGCGGTGGGCCTCGCCTGGCTGGTCTTCGTGCTGTCGAACCGGCTCGCCGACGCGATCGGCGGGCTGGGAAACGGATCCGACGGGCACCCCCATCTCGACGCCGCGATGACAAGGATGCTGTTCCGCCTGATCAGCCTTGTTTTCATCATCCTGCTGGTCGCCGCTGCGACCAGCCGAATCGGCCTGCCGATCGCACCCCTGGTGGCGGGTCTCGGCGCTGGCGGTCTCGCAATCGCCCTGGCGGTGCGGCCCACTCTGGAGAACATCATCGGCGGGCTGACGCTTTTCGCCGACCGGCCCGTGAGGGTTGGTGATTTCTGCCGCTACGGGGACGATTTCGGCACGGTCGAGCAGATCGGGCTGCGCTCTACGCGCATCCGCACCTTGGAACAGAGCCTGGTCACCGTTCCAAACAGCGAATTCTCGCAAATGCATCTCGACAATTTCACCGGGCGCCGCACCCGCCTTTTGCAGACCCTGCTGCATATCGGCCATGGCACCGCGCCCGAGCAGATGCGCCTCTTGCTCACCCAGATCCGCGCTCTACTGAGCGCCGATCCGCTGGTGGTGGGCGACTCTTCCTATGTCCACTTCGTCGGCTACGGCGCCTCCTCGAAGGATATCGAGGTCTTCGCCTATCTCAGGTGCGAAGACGAGCACAGCTTCATGGCGGCACGGGAAAATCTGCTCCTCAGCATCGAGGAAATCGTCCAGCGCGTCGATGCCGGCTTCGCCGTTCGGGGCGGAACGGCTTAGTTAGCCATGACTGAAAGCCGGCTCGCCGGGGAGGCGGCGCTTGGGAGAGCATCTACAGCCGCATGCGGGCGAGATAGCCGCGCTCGTAGAAGGAAACGATGCGCGTCACCGAAAAGGCGATGACGAAATAGATCAACGCCGTGGCGGTCAGGATCTCGATCGGTCGGGCGGTGGCGTCGGCGATCATCTGGCCCTGATACATCAGGTCGGCCATGCCGACGGCAGAGACGAGCGCGCTTTCCTTGAACAGCGTCACGCAATTGGACAGCAGCGTCGGCACGGCGCGCAGCACGGTCTGCGGAAGGATCACATAGGGCACGCTCACCCGCGCCGGCAGGCCGAGAGCGACGCAGGCGTCGCGCTGCTCCGCGCCGATGGCCTTGAGCGCCGCGCGAAAGCTCTCGCTCGAAATGGCGCCCATGTAGAGAGAGAGGGTCAGCACGGTGGAGAACACATTGCCCAGCTCCACGCCGAGGATGGCCGGCAGGCAAAAGAAGAACCAGAATAGCTGGATCAGCACCGGCGTGCCGCGGAAGATCTCCACATACGTCGTGACGATCACCTTCAGCACCGGATGGCCGGCCTGGCGCACCACGCTCACCACGAAGCCGATGGTGAGGCCGAAGACGAGGCCGAGCGCGGTGAAATGCAGCGTGTTGCCGAGGCCGACGGACAGGGCCAGGCGATAATCCCACAGGAAGCCGAGGGCGGCGGTGATATCCATGTCGTCCTTCCCCCTCAGGCCAGGCGCGAGCGCAGGCGCCGCTCGCACAGGCCCACGACCTGCGAGAGAGGGACCGAGAGCGCGAAATAGATGAAGGCGACCGTGGTGTAGATCTCGATCGGGCGGTAGGTCTGGGTGGCCAGCGTCTTGCCCTCATACATGAGGTCGGCAATCGCCACGATCGCCACCAGCGATGTCTGCTGTAGCAGGCCGATTGTGTTGGTCAGCAGCACGGGGATCGCCATCAGCACCGCCTGCGGCAGGATGACGAACAGTGTCTTCTTCAGCGGAGACAGGCCGAGCGCGGTGCAGGCGTCGTAATGCGAAGAGGGAATGGCCTGGATCGCGGCGCGGTAGGCCTCGGCATTGAAGGCCGTGATGTTCATGCCCAGTGCGAGGATGGCCATGTAGAACGGATCGTAGAAAACCCCGAAGAAGAACGGCACGCAGTAGAAAATCCAGATGATCTGGACCAGCGCGGGCGTGCAGCGGAACACCTCTATGAAGCCGATCGCCACCCAGCGCAGCGGCGCGATGCGGCTCATCACCATCTGGCAGACGAGAAAGCCGCCGACGAGGCCGATGACGGCGCAGATCGCTGTGAGCTGCAGCGTGACAGCGAGCCCGGCCATCAGCGGGTCCCAGTTCGCCGCGATGACCGAGAAGTCCCAGGTATAACGACCCATCGTCTCCACTCCTCAGGAAATGGTCTCGACGTGAAGAACCTTTTTCAGGAAATCCGCGGTGCGCGGCTCGGCGGGATTGGTGAACATCTTTGAAGGCGGTGCGTCCTCGATGATCCGGCCATCGGCGGAAAAGATCACGCGGGTGGCGATGCGCTTGGCGAACCACATGTCGTGGGTGACGATCATCATCGACATCTTCTGCTCGGCGAGTTCGAGCATAAGCCCCTCCACTTCGGTGACGAGCTCGGGGTCGAGGGCCGAAGTCACCTCGTCGAAGAGCATGATTTTCGGGTCGAGCAGCAAGGCGCGGGCGATGGCGACGCGCTGCTTCTGGCCGCCGGACAGCATGCCGGGGAAGGCACCGGCCTTGCTCTCCAGGCCGAGGCGGGTCAGCAGTTGCATGGCCCGTTCCGTGGAGCTCGACCGGCTTTCGCCGCGGGCGCGCATCGGCGCGAGGATGAGGTTGCCGAGCACGGTGAGATGCGGGAACAGCGTATAGTGCTGGAACACCATCCCGACCTTGTTGCGGACCGGGATGTTGACGAAATTGTCCTTCGTGGACTTCGGGTCCGCCTCGATGTAACGCACGCCTTCGAGTTCGATGCGGCCATGGTCGATTTTCTCCAGGCCCATCACACAACGCAGCAGAGTGCTCTTGCCGCTGCCGCTCGGCCCGATGACGACGACACGCTCACCGGCTTCCATCTGGAAGTTGATGTCGTCGAGGACGACCAGGTGCCCGCCGAACGACTTTCGCAGGCCTTGCACGTTCAGGAAGCTGGACGACATGCCGACCCCTCTTTCTTGCATTGGGAGACGGACGGCACCGTGCGGCGCCGTCCGCTCCGGAAACCGTCAGCTCACTTGGCGCCGGCGAGATACACTTCGCTCCAATGCTTCAGCGACGCATCGACCGAACCGAGGGACACCTTCTCTTCGAGGAAGATGTTGAGCACCTGGATGTCATGATAGGTCAACTGCGGCGGCAGGCCGAAGGAGATGCCCTGCTTCATCAGCGCAGGATGGGCTTCGAGCAGGCCGACCTTTTCCGAATTGGCGGTCTGCAGCAGCAGATTGGTGGTCGAGTCGGCACCGGCGACGTCGACGCGGCCCGAGAGAAGCGCCAGGTTGAGGCCGTTGGCATCCGGGAGGCGGACGATCTGCGCCTTCTTGAAGCGCTCGGTAACCTTGTGGTCCTGAGCCGAGCCGGACATCACGCCGATGCGCATGCCGGCCACGTCGAAGGAAGAGAGGTCGGTAGCGGGGTTCTTGGTCTTCTCGCTCGCCAGAAGATAGGCGAAGTTCATCTCATCATAGCCAGCAATGCCGCTGTAGTTGATGACGAGGGCGCGGGCCGGGGTGCGGTTCAGCGCCGGGGACATGTCCCACTTGCCCGCCTGCAGGCCAGCGACGATGTTGTCCCAGGTGGTGTCGACGAACTCGACCTTCACCTTGAGCACCTCGGCGAACTGCTTGCACAGGTCGAGATAGGCGCCGCCATATTCGCCCGTCTTGAGGTCCTTCATGACATAGGGCGGCGAGATGGCGGAGGCGCAGCGCAGCGTGCCGCGCTTCTGCACTTCCGACCAGTAGCCATCGGCATGGGCAGGCGTCGCCTGCAGCCCGGCAACCATGGCAAGGCCGAGAGCGCCCGCGCCGATGCCGTGCGTGCAGAGCCTTGCAAACTTCTTCCAAACGCGAGCTAAAGTCATTGTGTGTTCCCCTTTGCGGAAGCCGATATGCACGGATGATGTCCGCCGCAAGCGGACAATCAGGTTCCTGTTTGATTTTTGTTATATCGTATAAATCTTATGCGCTCTGTCAAATGAAGATTTGCTAGGTGGCAAGCTCACTTATCATGATTTTTAAGTATCTGATAATACAGGATTTTTCATTTCGTTCCGAACTTGGCGGCGCCGTTCCATGCTGGCTCGCGCTGGACGGCCGGCCCCTTTCCCCTTGCCTCCCTCTGAAGTTATGTCATTTGTTATATAATAATTTGGGGAGGCAGATATGCAGCGTCATAAAGGCCGGCGCGTTCTCATCACCGGCGCCGGAAATGGAATAGGCATGGCGGCGGCCTGCTTCTTCGCGGGCGAGGGCGCGCGCCTGTGCCTGGTCGATGTCGACGCCGGGGCGCTGGCGGCCACCCTCGACAAGCTGCCTCCCGGCACCGAGGCGCTGAGCCATGCCGTCTCCGTCACCGACGAGGTGGCGATCGCCGGCGTGGTCGACGCGATGGTCGCGGCCTATGGCGGCATCGATGCGGTCGTGAACTCGGCGGGAGTGGTAGTGGTCGAGCCGGCGCTGGAGGCCCGGATCGATATTTTCCGCGAGGTGATCGAGGTCAACCTCGTCGGCACCTGGATCGTCTGCCAAGCAGCGGCGCGCCACATGGTGAAGGCCGGTAGCGGGGCGATCGTCAACATCAGCTCGGTTTACGGCTTCCAGGGGGCCCCCAGCCGCACCGCCTACTGCGCGTCCAAGGGGGGCGTCGTCAATCTCACCAATTCGCTAGCGGTGGAGTGGGGCCCGCTCGGCATCCGGGTCAACAGCGTGGCGCCCACCGGCACCCGCACGCCCATGGTTCAGGGGCTGATCGACCGTGGCATCTATGATGTGGATGCCGTCTCGCGCCGCACGCCCCTGCGCCGCATCGCCGAGCCGGAAGAGGTCGCCGCTGCGTGCGGCTTCCTCGTCGGCGACGAGGCGGGCATGACCACCGGCCATCACCTCGCCGTCGATGGCGGCTGGCTCGCCAATGGCTTCCTCATGGCGCCCAAGGCGGGCGCCTGATCCCTCGGCAGGTCCTCGCCCGAGGTCCGCATTTTTGATGGAGACCCCCCATGGTAAAGCGCCAGAACATTTCCTCCGGCTCGCAGTTCGAAAAGCTCTACGGCTATTCCCGTGCCGTGAAGGCGGGAGACACGCTCTACATTTCCGGCACCATCGGCATGGACTACGCCGCCGGCAAGATGCCGGAGGATGCGGTCGGCCAGGTCCGCCAGATCATCAAGAACTTCGAGATGCCGCTCGCCGCCGCCGGCGGTTCGCTGAAGGATATCGTACAGATCACCACCTATGTGACGACGCCGGAGGTCTTCAAGGAAGTCGGCCCGGAACTCGGCGTGATCTTCGGCGACATACAGCCGACCAATGCCGCGCTGGTGGTGGCGTTCCCGGTTCCCGGCGTGCTGGTAGAGATTTCGGCGACGGCCGTCATCGGGTGCGAATGAGCGGGCGAGAACGGACGGAGATTTCCCATGTGCAAGTCCTGCCATTCAGGCCTGCCGTTGACTTTTGACGTGGTGGACGAGGCGGGCATCGTCGCGGCGGCGACCGCCGCCCATGCGGGCGGGCAGGCCTGGCACTTCCATGTGCTCGCGCCCCTTTGCACCTTCAGCCCCAAGCCCGGCGCCTACACCTTCCTGCTGGAACTGACCGACGCGAAGCGCGCGCTTTGCGCCTATTACGACGAGAAACCGACGGCAGTGAACAAGCAGCTTCTTCCACTGCTGCACGGCGCCGACGCCCTTGCCGACACGCCGGCCGACGCCAGCCTCGCGGAAGAAGACGAAGCCCTGCTCGCGACCATCGAGGCGGCGGCGAAAGCGGGCACGAGCTGGCACCATCACATGATGTTCCCAGCCTGCGGACTGAATACCTCGGACGGTAAATGGCGGCTTTTCGTCGAGATCGACGGCCGCGAGCCCGCGATCCACGACTATGCCGACGAGCCCTCGCGGGTGCTGAACCGCATCGAGCGGATCTATTTCGGCCTCACCTGAGCGTGCGGCACATATGGAAACGGGCGCCCCCGTGAGGAGGCGCCCGTTCTCGCGCTGGCAGGAGCGCGTGGGCTCATCGCAGTTCCTGCCGCGCAAGGGCTGCCTGGGTCGCCTCGTTGAGGGCGTTCCAGGGAATAAACGTGTCCAGCCACGCGGCAGCGCGGCCCGTGAACAGCACCAGTTCCTCGATCACATCGTCGATGTCTTCAGGCGCGCCGAGCAGCGCCTTGGCGTCGTCGAGCACCTTGCCGGTGGCGTGCAGGGCGCAGAAGCCGTCGATCCGGGCATTGAAGGCATCAATGAGGAACTCCAGCACGCGGGCGCGCTCGGCCGTGCCGATGCCGTGGGCGGCGCTGCGCAGGCGCCAGATCAGTTCATGCAGCTTGCGCAGTTCGCCTTCCGCCATGGCGAGCGGGCCATAGGGGATCATCATCCCCTGCCGGCGCAGCAGCGCGTACATCTCTTCCGGCGGCGCCTGCCACATCGCCTTGCGTGCGGTGCGCAGGGCGTTCAACCCCGGCGAGGTGAAAGGCTTTTCCGGCACAGCGAGGGCAAGCGCGTCCTCATTGGCGGTGAGCTGGGCCAGCAACGGCGCCTGCCCGTGGTTCTCGACCACGCGGCGGCCGAAGGCCCTCAGCCAACCAATATCGCCGGTGAGCCGGCCGAGCACGGACACCTGCGCCTTCTCGGCCTGTAGATCCCCATAGATCAGCTCGAGGAACTGGCGCTCCGGCCAATACAGGAAGGTGCCGGCCGGGAGGGTGAGAATGTCCGCCGGCTTCTCAATGTCGGCCACCACGGGCGCATGCCAGAAGATGTGCTGTCCGGCGATTTTGGCGCAGTGGATGTCGAGCGCCGCCGGCAGGTTGGCAATCACCTTGCCGATCGTCACCGGCGCGAGGTCGGGATAGAGCTCGATCTCGTGCGCGACCCCGTCCAGCGTGAAAGAGAGCGAAGGCATGTGACTGTTATCCCTTGGAGAAAAGCGCACCGCCGACGACCTGCCGGGTGGGAAGCATTTCGATGGTGGTGAGATCGACGAAAGCCGGGCTGCTCAGGACATGAAGAATGGTCGCGGCGACGTTGGCGGGGGTGAGGCACTCATAGCCGTCATAGAATTCTTCATCGGCGCCGAGCTGGTCGTGAATGCCGGTCTGCACGCGGCCGAGCAGGATTTCAGTCACGCGGATATGGCTGTCGCGCATGTCCACCCGCAGATTGGCGGACATTGCGTGCATGGCGGCCTTGGTGGCGCTGTAGAGCGCCGGCCCCGTGCCAGGAACCGTGCCGCAGATGGAGCCCAGCATCACGATGGTGCCCGCGTCGGCGGCCTTCATGGCCGGCACAACTGCCCGCAGAATGTTGACGGTGCCGAGAATATTGATCGCGACCAGCCTGTGCGCGACGTCGTCGGGGGTCTCGTGCAGGGCAAGCTGCGGCCCGAGGACGCCGGCGCTGTGGATCACCACGTCGGTTTTCTCACCGGCAAGTGCCGCCATCACCGCCTGCGCGTCGCAGATGTCGAGCGTGCGGGTGCGGCAGCCGGTTCGGGCGGCGAGATCGGCGAGGGCGCTCTCATTGGTGCCGAGGGCGAGCGTCGCATAGCCCGCCTGCGTGAGTTGCGCGACGATGACGCGACCGATGCCGCCCGTAGCGCCTGTGACGATCGCCGTCGGTTTCATGTCGCCCCCCGCTCCATTTCAGCCGGCGCTGCGGGCGTTTTGCAGGATCAGCCGCGCGACCGTCGAGGGAGCCTCGACATGGGGCATGTGACCGACATTGGGCAGCAGGTGGATGGCCGCTTCGGGGCCGGCACCCAGCGCGTGGCGCATCGGGATGATGCGATCGCATTCGCCCCAGATGATCCTCTGGGGCACCGCGATCCGGCGCAGCGCCGCGCGCATTTCCCCCGCTTGCGTGCCGTCCGGGAACAGCCTGTCGGCAAGCACGGCCTGCGCCTGCCGGAGTTCTTCGGTCCGCGCTTTCAACGCCGCCTGGACATAGCCGGGCGACACGATGGACGGATCGGCAAACAGGCGCAGCATCCAGGGCCTCAGGCTCTCCACGCGAGTTGCGCGGCTGAAACCGTCGAGGAAATCCCCGTCGATCTCCGGCCCCAGGCCCGCCGGCGCGATCAGCGTGAGCGAGCGCGGGACCACGCGGCCGGTTTCCGCGAGAGCAATGGCGACGCCGCCGCCAAGCGAATGCCCGACGAGGTGGCACTCCTCGATGCCGGCCTCGTTGAGCGCCTGCGCGATGGTGGAGGCGAGGTCTTCAAAGCTCCTCGCTCCGGCGTCCGCCGGTGACCGACCGTGACCGGGCAGGTCCACCAGCACGGCGGCATGGTCGGCACCGAGCGTCGCGAGCAGCGGCTGCCAGGAGAAGCCATCGGCGCCGAAGCCGTGCAGGAACACGAAGGGCGTGCCGGTTGCGCTGCCGCGCCGGGCGAGACTGATCGCGCTGGCCGCGGGAGAGGGGACCCCAATTGGCGCATTTCCGGCAGCAGGGCGCGCCTCGGTGAAGGCATCGACGTCGCGCAGCTTGATGCGGCCGGAGGGGCTGGAGGGGATGATTTCATTCAGGTCGATGCCCCGGCTCGCGGCGATGCGCCGTGCCAGCGGCGAGGCGGTGACGCGTACCGAGCCGTTCGCAGCGACGGGTGGCGCCACGGCAGGAGGAGTACGCGCTGCAGGTGCCGCAGGCGTGGCAGGCGCGGGGGCAGCGGGCGGGGCGACGGCCGTCGCCGGCGCGCCCTGCGTGGCACCGTCGCGAATCGTACCGAGCACCGTGCCGATCGCCACTTCCTCGCCGATTTGCGCCCGGATGTCGGCGAGGACGCCGGAGACCGGGGCCTCGATCTCGGTGGCCGCCTTGGCAGTCTCGACAGTGACGACGAGTTCGCCCGCCGCGACGTTTTCGCCGGGCTTCTTGTGCCAGGCGACCACGACGACGGATTCCATGTATTCGCCGCCAGCGCCGACGACGGTGATATCGGTCACGGCAAGATCCTCCCCTTCACGGCCGACCTCACTTCAGCGTGGCGCGCGCGGCATCGGCGATGCGCGCGGCGTTCGGCAGGACGGCGAGTTCCAGCGGTTCGGCATAGGGCACCGGCATGTCGGGCAGGGTCACCCGTGCCACCGGCGCGTCGAGAGCGTCGAAGGCGAAGTCCATGATGGTGGCGGAGAGTTCGGCGGCATAACCGCAGAAGCGCCAGCCCTCATTCACCACGACCGCGTGGTGGGTCTTGGTGATGGAGCCGATAATGGCATCGAGATCGAGCGGGCGCAGTGTGCGCAGGTCGATCACCTCGGCCGAAATGCCGTCCTGGGCCAGGAGTTCGGCGGCTTTCTGGCTCTCCAACACCATGCGCGACGTGGCGAAGATCGACACGTCCGCGCCCACCCGTACCGTCTTCGCCTTGCCGATCGGCACCAGCAGGTCGGGATCGTCGGACACCTCGTCGCGCAGATTGTAGAGCAGCTTGTGCTCAAGGAAGACCACGGGCTGGCTGTCGCGGATGGCCGACTTCAGCAAGCCCTTGGCGTCTGCCGGCGTCACCGGCGCCACCACCTTGATGCCCGGAATGTGGGCGACAAGGGAATCAAGGCTCTTGGAGTGCTGGGCACCCGCCCCGGCGCCGCCGCCGCCCTGGGTGCGCAGGACGAACGGCATGGTCACGTTCTGCCAGAGATATTCGTAGATCGAGGCCTGATTGATGAGCGCGTCGAGCACGAGAGGCATGAAGTCGGCATACATGATCTCCAGCACCGGGCGGGTGCCGGTCATGGAGGCCGTGACCGCCATGGCGGCCAGTGCCTGCTCGGAAATCGGCGTGTCGCGCACCCGGCTCTCGCCGAACTCGTCCATCAGCCCCTTGGTCACCTTGAACACGCCGCCATAGCGGCCGATGTCCTCGCCGAACAGGAAAACGCTGGGATCACGCTGCATTTCCTCGCGAAGCGCCTGATTCAGCGCTTCGGCATATCGCATCATCGCCATGTCAGACGGCCTCCGGCGCGGTGGCGTAGGGGGAGCTCCGGGTGAAGAGCTCGAAGGTCGGCAGCGGCGCGGCGAGGGCTTCCTCGACGGCGGCATCGACCTCGGCCACGGCCCCGGCCTCGACCTGGTCAAGCCGCTCGGTGCCGACGGAATCAGCCAGCGCCAGGCGGCTCACCTGGATGGGGTCGCGCCGGTTCCAATCGGCAAGGTCGGCCTCGCTCTGGTAACCACCCATGTCGGAGGTGGAAAAGCCCTGCATGCGGTAGGTCTTGGCCTCGATCAGGGTCGGGCCATCACCACGGCGGGCGCGCTCTACGGCAGTCGCTGTCGCGCGGTACATAGCCACCGTGTCGTTGCCGTCGACGATCTCGGCCGCCATTGCGTAGCCGGCGGCGCGGATGCTGAGATCCGCCACCGGCGACTGGACGGAGTGGTGGACGGTGAGGCCGAACTGGTTGTGCTCAAGGATGAACACCAGCGGCAGCTTCCACAGCCCCGCCATGTTCATGGATTCGTGACAGATGCCGGTCTGCGCGGCGCCATCGCCGAAGAAGCACATGGCCACATCCGACGTGCCGCGGACCTGGATCGACAGGGCCATGCCGGTGGCGGCCGGGATGGAGCCGCCGACGATGGCGTTGCCGCCGATCATCCCCTTGTCCCGGTCGCCGATCAGCATGTGCCCGGCACGCCCGCCGCAGGTGCCGGTGGCGCGGCCGAGGATTTCGGCGGTTACGCCGCGAATGTCGACGCCCTTGCCGATGTAGTGGGCATGGCCGCGATGGGTGCTGGTGACGAAGTCGCCGGTACCGAGCACAGCGGTGGCACCGATGCCGACAGCTTCCTGACCATCGCAGCGGTGGATTGGCCCACGCGTCTTGCCGACCTTGTGAAGTTCGCCGAGCCGCTCTTCCAGCCGGCGCACGACGAACATCTTGCGATGCATCTCAAGCTGTTCGTCGAGGGAAGGCGCATTCTTCATTTTCGAACCTCCGATGCCGACCCGGCATCGTTACACGATATATGTTGTAACATTCTTTGCGATAAGTCGACGCCCTTGCGACGGTTTCCCGTCGGATTCAGCCGCCGAGTGCGGAGAGAACCAGACTGGCCGCGAAGGCGTCCTCGGTCGCGATGCCGACCGATATGAAAACCGTCGTCCGGGAGCTATCGACCTCGACTGTCCCGGCGAGCACCTCGCCCAGTTCGGCGTGGATGGTGGCGCCGGAGAGGAGGATGTTGCCGGATTCCTGGCTCGCCGCGTCCCGCGATTCCACCAGGATGAGGTTCTTCATCACCGCATCGTCCAGCTCGCGCCCATCGAGCCCATTCCAGCCAACCGCGCTGACATGGACGCCGGGCTTGAGCCATTCGCCCTTCAACACCGGCTCGCGGGCGGAGGTGGTGGTGGCGATCACATCGGCACCGCGCACCGCGTCCTCGGCGCTGGCATAGGCCGTGGCGCCGATCTCGGCGGCGAAGGCCTGGGCCTTGGTGAAATCGCGCGCCCAGACGCGAACTTCCTCGAAGGCGCGCACGCGCCGCATCGTCTCGAAATGGCCGTGCGCCTGGATGCCGTTGCCGATGATGGCGAGAATTTTTGCATCCGGGGCGGCGAGGCGGCGCGCCGCCATGGCCGAGACGGCAGAGGTGCGCATCTGGGTGATGTAGGTGCCGTCCAGAACCGCCCGGGGGATGCCGGTCCAGCGGTCGAAAACCACCACCACGGCATTGTGGCTCGGCAGATCCCTGTCATGGTTGCCGGGATAATTGCCGACCAGCTTAACGGCGAAGACATCGGTCACCGCCGGCATCAGGCACATGTCGCCACCCGCCTTCTCGTCGATCACCCGCATCCGAACGGGCTGGATCGAGGCGCCGGTGGAGAAGGCGATGAGCGCCTTCTCCATGGCGTCGATCAGCGCCTCGATGTCGAGCACGGCGGCGATCTGGTCTCGGTCGTAATAGGGGAGCATCGCGACCTCTAGAAACGGGCGGGCGAGAAGGGGGTGATGTCGATCGGCGGGGTGCGGCCGGCGGCGATGTCGGCGACGATGGCGCCGGTGACGCAGCCGCTCGACATGCCGACATGCTGGTGGCCGACGGCCAGGATGACGTTCGCCGTGCGGCCGGAACGCCCGATCACCGGCAGCGCATCTGGCATGGAGGGGCGGAAGCCCATCCAGGTCGATGAGGGACGCTCGGTAATGTCCGGCAGGAAGCGCTTGGCGGTACGGTCGAGATAGGCGTGGCAGGCCGGGTTGGGCGGCTTGTCGAGACCGGCGAGTTCCACCATGCCCGCGCAGCGCAGGCCCTCGCTCATCGGCGTCATGGCGAAGCCCGCCGTGGCGCTGGAGCAGGTGCGGCTGATGATGCCGGCCTGCCCGCCGAACATGATGTGGTAGCCCCGCTCGGTCTCCAGCGGCAGCTTCTCAACAGAGCTGCCGAACAGGCGACGCGCATGCGCTCCGGCGGCAAGGACGGCCTGGTCGTAGACGCCCTGCTGCGTGCCGGCGACACGGATCCGGCCGTCAGCCTCGGCGTCCAGCGTGCGCACCTCGTCGCGCAGGAAGCGCCCGCCGCGCGCGCAGAACTGCTTCACCAGCGTGGCGCAGACATCGACGGTGCTGAGATAATGCAGGGCCGAATGGAAATACAACGCCTTGACGAAGACCGGCGCCAGATTGGGCTCCAGACGGCGGATCGCGGCGGCGTCGATCTCCTCGACATCATCGGCGAGCCGCTTGTAGAGCGCGACCTCACCGGCGCTGGCGCGGTAGGCGGCTTCGCTCTCATAGAGATGGAGATAGCCGCCGGCCCGCATCAGGCGGTCCGCCCCGCTTTCGCGGAACAGCGGCAGCGCGTAGTCGAGATTGCGCGACAGCAGCGTGTGCATCGCCTGCGCGATGCGCGTCACTTCCGACGGCGTACAATGGGACAGGAAAGACAGCAGCCAGGGCAGCATGCGCGGCGCGTAGCCCCAGTCGATGCTCAGGGGCGAGCCGGAGGCGAAAAGCAGCGGCAGCAGGCGCCGGGGAATGGACGGGCTGTTGATCGGCACGAAGGCATGGGGGGCCAGCGCGGCCGCGTTACCGAAAGAGGCCCCATGGCCGGGCTCGTCGCGGTCGATGAGCGTGACGGCGAACCCGGCTCTCTGGAGATAGAGAGCCGAGGAGATGCCGACGATGCCCGCGCCGATGACGGCTATGTTCTGCTCATCCGGTGCCGGCATGGAGACCTCCGCTAGCGCTGTACGGACCCACCGCTCATGTGCCGAGCTGGCGGTTGTACATGCGGGTTCCGCCGACGACCTGATGGGTCGGCACCACCTCGATCTGCGAGACGCAGACATGCGGGGGCGTGCCGAGCACATATTCGATGGCGTCGGCGATGTCGGTCGCCTTCAGGCACTCATAGGGGTCATAAAGCAGGGCGTCGGACTTGGAATGGTCGCCGTCGAACATCTCGGCATGCATGCCGGTGCGCACCCGGCCGGGGCGGATTTCCGTCACCCGCACATCGGTGCCGAACAACTCCATGCGCAGGTTGGCGCTCATATTGTGTACAGCGCCCTTGGAGGCGCTGTACATCGGCTGCCCGGCGGAAGGGTAGGGGCCGGCGAGCGAGCCGAAATTGACGATATGGCCGCGATTGCGCTCCACCATGCCCGGCACGGTGGCTGAGAGCGCGTTATGGATGCCCATCACATTGACGTCGAGAATACGTTGGGCCGAGGCGGTGGGCACCGAATAGATCGTACCGGTCACGCCCAGCACGCCGGCGGCGTTGATCAGAATGTCGATCTGCTGGCCGGAGAAGGTGCTCCGCATCGCTTCCGAATCGGTCACGTCCATGAAGACGGTCTCGACCCCGGGGAGGTCCTTCAGCGTATCGAGCTTTGCCTGATCGTTCGACAGGGCGATGGCGTAGACGCCATGGCGGGCCAGCATGCGGACCATGGCCGACCCCAGGCCGCCACTGCCGCCCGTGACCAGAGCGCGCATTCCCTTCTCAAGCATGGAGAACGTCCCTCTCGGATAATTCAATCCGAGGGATGTTATTTGTTATATCAAGTCGACGTCAAGCGTAGATTGCGGATCGGCTTTCGAGCCCGGAGGCGGCTGTCACATGTCGTTTGAACACGAAATGTCCGCGCCGGCGCGGGGACGCGCGGCAACCCGCTCAACGGTTTCTGGGGGCAATGCAGCGCGGCATGGGTGATTCTATCGACCGCCTGCCCTCATTCCTCCTCGCGCACCGCGCGATAAAAGGCCTGCGAGGAAAATTCGATGTCGTGCGCGATGGCGTCCGCGATGGCCTGCGGGTTGCCCTCGCGTACCGCCCGGATGATGGCGATATGGTTGAGGATGCCGTCATCGGTGTTGGAAAAGGCGGGATAGATCGTCTTGATATACGACCCCGTACGCAGCCAGCAGCTCTCGATCATCTTCACCAGAAGCGGCATTTTCGATGCCTCATAAATAGTGAAGTGAAATATCCAGTTCAGTTCGGTAAGCAAAGTATAGTCTTTTTCGCGGTTTGCTTCGATGAGTCTGTCGTTAATGGAGCTGATCTCGATGATATCGTCGCGGGTGATATTTGGCGCGGCTTCGCGAGCGGCGAGACTTTCAAGCGAACATCGGATCTTGACCAGTTCTCGGATATTTTCTTCATCCAGACGGGGGATGTAGATGGAGCCGTTGCCGCCCAGTTCCAGCACGCCTTCGGCCGCCAGATTGAACAGCGCCTCGCGCGCCGGGGTGAGGCTGACGCCGAGCGAACCAGCCACGGCGCGCAGGGTCAGCTTCTCGCCCGGCTTGAACAGGCCGGCCATGATCGCGTGCCGCAACTGGTCACGCACCCGCACGCCGAGCGTCTCGGTGCGCTGGAAGGGAGAGAAGTTCGAGAGAGCTTCAACCATGGTGCGTTCCCGGCCAATTTCTTTGTTTGTTATGATATGCATCACGCGCGTCAAGCTCATAGCCTTTGGTGCGGGGTCTTTTGGGGCCGGATCAAGCCATCCCGTCGCAACGCACGCGCACTGTTGCAAAACTTTTATAACATATTACACTTTGCGTCAGTCGATGCCAAGGCGGTCGCGTCGCGGCGGTCGGTCCACACAAAGGATCTGGTTGCGTGAAACTCTGCTGGATACATCCCACCACCGCCAATGATGCCCTCGCGCCCCTGTGGGACAAGCTGGACGCGGCCGTGCGGCCGGCGCTCCATCCGGGCACCGAGCTTGAATTCCGGTTTCTGCCGAAAAGCGGCAATTTCGTGCGCTCCGCCTATGCCGAACACATCAATTCGGTTCACATTGTCGAGGCGGCGCTGAAGGCGGAGGCGGACGGCTTCGACGGCATCTTCCTCGGCTGCTGGAACGACCCGCTCTGGGAGGCCCGCGAGGTGCTCTCGGTGCCCGTCGGCTCGGTCAGCGAGCAGTCCATGCTGGCGGCGCTCGCCATGGGCAAGCGGCTGGCCGTGATCACCGTGTCGCAGAAGACCACGGTCGCCATCGAGAACGACCTGCTGGCCTACGGGCTGCGCGACCGCGCGATCGTCCGCCCGGTGCGCACAATCATGCCGGAATCCGACGCCGGGCTGCTTCTCGGCGCCGTCTCCGATCCCCATGCGGCCTTCATCCCGCGCATCGAGGAAGTGGCGAGGGGCTGCATCGCCGATGGCGCCGACGTCATCCTCATCGGTTGCGCCTATTACGGCCCGCTGCTGCGCATGGCCGGCTATTCGGAAGTGCCGGGCACCGGCGTGCCGGTGGTCGATTCCTCCACCGTCGCGCTCAAATATCTCGAGGCCATGACCGACATCGCGCTGAAGCTCGGCACGGTGAAGAGCACGCGCCTCCAGTTGCGCGCGCCGCCGCGCGAGGCGCTCGACATGGCGCGCCGCAGCCTTTCTCTGATCTGAACCCCACCTCCCGAATGTCCGAAAGCAGGGGCCGTCCCATGTCGCTGGCCAGTCCGATCGACAGCAAACTCGAAGGCGTCGTCTGGAAGCGGACGTTGAAGGAGCCGGTGCTCGCCTATCCCGCCCTTGCCGGAGAGGAGAGCGCCGACATCGTGGTCGTCGGAGCGGGGTTCTGCGGTCTCAACGCCGCCCTCGCCGCCGCCAGGGCTGGGCAGAAGGTCATTCTGCTGGAAGCGGGCGTCGTCGGCAGCGGCGCCTCGGGGCGCAATGGCGGCTACAACGTTCCCCAATTCCCCGGCCCCATCACGCCCGGCGCCGTAGAGGCTATGATCGGCAAGAGGAAGGGACAGGCGCTGTCCGAATTGGTGCTCGGCGGCGCGGATGCGGTGTTCCGGCAGATCGAGCGTTACCAGATCAATTGCTCTGCGGTGCAGCACGGATGGGTGCAGCCGGCGCATTCGGAAGCGTCGCTCGTCAAGGTGAAGAAGGTTTTCGACGCCTGGAAGGCCTGGGGCGCGGATGTGACCTGGCTATCGCCGGGCGACCTCTCCGCGCGCCTCGGGGCGGCCGGCTATATCGCCGGCTGGTTCAACCCGACCGGCGGCACCGTCAATCCCTATGGCCTGACCATCGGCCTCGGCCGCGCGGCGGTTCAGGAGGGGGTACGCATCTTCGAGAACAGCCCGGTCGACGGGATCGAGGAAGGCCCCGGCGGGGTCACAGTCAAGGCCGGCGCCGGCCGGGTTCTGGCCCGCCGCGTCATCGTTGCCACCAATGCTTATACGGGCGATTTCCTGCCGCAGGTGCAGCGCGCAACCCTGCCGGTGTATCTCTACCACGCAGCCACCCGCCCGCTGCGGGCAGAACTGCGGGCGTCGATCCTGCCGGGTGGGGAATGCTTCACCGATTTGCGCAAGTCCGGCGGTTTCGGCCGGCTGGACGATGACGGGCGGCTGATCTCCGGCGGCGCCGTGTTCGCCTTCGGCGACAAGCGCGCCTACGGCATCGCCCACGCGCGAGCCCGCATGCGCCAGCTTTTCCCCCAGCTCACCGAGGCGGATGCCGAATTCGAGGATTACTGGGAAGGCTACTGCGCCGTCACCGAGAGCTACCTGCCGCATGTGCAGCGCCTCGGCAAAGAAGTGTTCGCGGTGGTGGGCTTCTCTACCCGCGGCGTCAATCTGGCGCAGAACCTTGGGCGGGTGGTCGGCGAGTTCGCGGCCGGCACGCGCGCCCTCGACGATGTGCCGGTGTCGGTGATCGAGCAGCGCCGCGACGTGCCGCTGTGGGCGCTGAAGGTGCGGGCCGCACGCCTTGTCTTCCCCCTTTACCAAGCCAAGGACCGGCTCGGCCTGAGCTGAGGCGGCCCTTTCCGCCCCGTGCCGTTTGCGCCCGGGAGCGTGGACGGTGGCGGGGGTTTCGATTTCCGGCCCATCGGAGCGCACCATGGCGGCCTATGATGTCCTGTTCCAGCCGTTGCAGATCCGCAACCTGACGATCCGCAACCGCTTCCTCTCCACCAGCCACGAGCCCGGCTATGTCCTCGCTGGCGATATCACCGACCGCTACATCGCCTATCAGGCGGAGAAGGCGAAGGGGGGCATCGGGCTGACGCAGTTTGGCGGGGCAACGGCTGTCTCGGCCGAGAACTCGTTCTATTACGGCCAGATCAACGGTTCGGTGGACAAGGTCATCCCGCAGTTTCGCAGGATGGCGGCCGCGATCCACGCCCATGGCGCCCATTGCACGGTCCAGCTGACCCATGGCGGGCGGCGCGAGCGCTGGGATCTCACCAACTGGCTGCCAACGTTCTCTCCGTCGCCGCTGCGCGAGATCATCCACGGCACCTTTCCCGCGACCATGGAAGACCACGACATCAGGCGGACCATCGAGAATTATGTCGCGGCGGCCGTCCGGGTGCGCGAGGGCGATGTCGATGGGGTGGAGATTTCCTGTCAGGCCGGAACGCTGATCGAGCAGTTCTGGTCGCCGGCGATGAACCACCGCACGGACGGCTATGGCGGCCCGCTCGCCAACCGCATGCGCTTCGGGCTGGAAATCCTCGAAGCGGTGCGCCGGCGGCTCGGCGACGACTACGTGATCGGCATCCGCATGCCGGGCGACGAGATGCTGAAGGGAGGCCTCACCCGGGAGGACTGCCTCACCATCGCCTCCACCTATGCCGGTTCGGGCCTCATCGACTTCATCTCGGTGGTCGGCGGCCAGGCCTCCGACTACAAGTCGGAAGCGCGCATCTGGCCCACCATGTGGGTGCCATCCGCCGCGTGGCTGCCGCTTGCCAAGGCGATCCGGGACGAGGTGCAGGGAAAGGTCAAGATCTTCCACGCCACCCGCATCACCGACGCCGCCACCGCCGAGCACGCCCTGAAGAGCGGAGCGGTGGACATGGTCGGCATGACCCGGGTCTTCATCGCCGACCCGCATTACGCCAACAAGCTGAAGGCGGGCGATGAAGAAAACATCCGTCCCTGCGTCGGCGTCGGCTACTGCGTCGACCGCGCCATTCGCGGCATCGACGCGCTGTGCGCCCACAATGTCGCGACCTCCCGCGAGGCGACCATCCCGCAAGACGTGGCCGCCGCCGCTGTAAAGAAGAAGGTGGTGATCGTCGGCGGCGGCCCTGCCGGCATGGAGGCGGCCCGGGTGAGTGCACGACGCGGCCATGAGGTGGTGCTGTTTGAAGCGGGGGAGCAACTCGGAGGCCAGCTTCTTCTGGCCGCACGGGCGACGTGGCGGCGCGAGATTTCCGGCATCACCGCCTGGCTTGCCCGCCAGATGGAGATTCTGAACGTCGATGTTCGGCTGAACACCTATGCCGAGGCCGAGGAGGTGCTGGCCGAGGCGCCGGACGCGGTCATCATCGCCACCGGTGGCCTGCCCAATCTCGGCCGCTTCGAGGGCGTGGAACTAGCGGTTTCCGCCTGGGACGTGCTGTCCGGCCAGACCAACGTCGGCGCCACGGTGCTGATTGCCGACGAGAACGGCACCGCCTCGGTCGCCTCAACCGCCGAGTTCGCCGCCGCGAAGGGGGCGCGGGTGCGCATCGTCACGCCGGACCGGGAATTCGGCCGCGAGATCGGCGGCACCAATCTCGGCGCCCACATGACCGAACTCTACAAGCACGACGTGGCGATCGAGACCGACACCCGCCTCATCGCGCTGCGACGCGAGGGCAACGGGCTCGTTGCGACGGTGGAGAACACTTATAGCGAGAAGCGCCGCGAGATCCCGGTCGACCTGGTGATCGGCGACAATGGCACGCTGCCCAATGACGATGTCTACACCGCGCTGAAGCCGCTCTCGCGCAATCTTGGCGAGGTGGATCTGCGGGCGCTCGCCGAGGCGCGCGAGCAGACCATCGTCAGCAACAGCGAGGGCCGCTTTGTGCTCTACAAGGTCGGCGACGCCTGGTCCTCGCGCAATCTCCATGCCGCCATGCTCGACGCCGCGCGGCTGACCCACCCCCTGTGAGACGAGGCGAGCCGATGAACCAGACCCTGACTCATGGCGACATCACCTACCACGTGATCGCGCTTGAGCACTGCCTGCCGCTGGTCGAAGGCTTCATCGCCGTCGGCACGAAATGGCACTCGCATGTTCTCTCGCCCGGCTGCGCCTTCAACCCCTATGACGGGCTCTACGCCATCGTGATCGAGGACGATGGCACCCATGTCGCCTACATCGCCCCGTCGGAGGGGTTCCCGGAAGTCGACAAGGTCTTCGTCCGCATGCTGCACGGCGACGACATCCTCGACGAGGCGGCGGCGCGGGCGGCGGACCCGGCGGAAGCGGCCGGTTCGGCGCTTCTGGCGCGGGTGCGCGAAATCGACGCGCAGGGCGTTCACTGGCACCACCACATGAACTTCCCCGCCTGTGCCCTCAACCCGCATCGCGGCCGCTGGGCGATCACCGTGGAAAGCGCGACCGGCACTTTCTCCGAGAGCTACGAGCACGAGCCCAAGGCGGTGCTGCGGGAGATCGAGGTGCTGTACTTCCGCAACCTCGCCGCCCGCACGGCAGCCGGCTGAGGCGGCGCGGCCGGCGCGGTCAGGGAAAGTCCTTCATTACCGCGTCGGCGCGCAGGCGCCCGCGGGCGCGCGATTCGCTGTAGAGCAGGAACAGGCCAGCCGTGGCGATGATGGCGGCGCCCAGCAGGATGCGCTCATTCGGCACGTCGCCGAAGACCAGAATGCCGAAGCCGATGCCCCAGAGCAGCAGCGAGTACTGGAAAGGCGCCAGCACGCTGACCGGGGTGAGCTTGACCGCGCGGCTGATGAGCAGATGTGCCAGACACGCGACAATGCCGAGCAGCAGCAGAAGGCCGATATCGACGGCGCCCGGCGGCGTCCACTGGAAGAAGGCGAACGCCCCGCCGCCGATGAGCGCGCCGAGCGCCTGGAGCGTGGCCAGCGCGGTGTCGCTGGTCTTCACCAGCACCTTGTTCATCATCAACGCGCCCGCATAGCAGAAGCTGCCCACGAGCGCGTAGAGAATGCCGGGCGAGTAAACCGTAAACGAGGGGCCAAGCGCGATCACCACCCCGCCGAACCCTGCGAGGATGACCAGCCAGCGCCGCCAGCCGACCGCACCTCCGGGCATGACGCTGGACATGGCGGCGACATAGATCGGCCCGGCCATGTAGAAGGTAAAGACATCGGCCAGCGGGAGATAGGCAACGGCGGCGTAGAACAGGGCCGTATCGCCCGTCGCCACGCCGATCCGAACGAGCTGAAGCCAGGGGCGACGAATTCGCCCGGTGCCGCGCCCCGCCCACAGCATGGGACCCAATACCAGAAAGGCGCCGATGGAGCGGATCGCCAGCACCTGGCTGACCGCGAAGGTTCCCACCAGGATCTTGCCCATCGTGTCGTTGAGCGCGAAGAAGAAATTGCCTAGCACCATGAAGGCGACGCCGATCCAGAACGCGTGGGCGTTGGCTGGGCTGATCAGGCGATTGAACAGGGGCAGCATGGACCGCCAGGGGGCGAGGGGAGGGAACGAGGACCCGAGGGGACCACGCAGCAGAGAGCTACACCGGCACCCTAGCCGTCGCCAAGCTCGACCGAGCGCCGGCGCGCGGCCGCGACCGCACGGGCGATGACCGGGTCGATCCCCGCATCGCCCATGAGCTCGGCAAGAGCGGCAGCGGTGGTGCCGTTGGGGCTGGTCACCTGCCGACGCAGCGTTGCCGGGTCGGCGTCGCTGTCGCGCGCGAGGCGCCCGGCGCCATAGACGGTCTGCAGAGCCAGTTCGCGGGCGAGATCGGCGGGCAGTCCCTGCGCAATGCCGGAGCGCTCCAGGCAGTCGATCATGTGGAACACATAGGCCGGGCCGGAGCCGGAGACGGCGGTGACGGCGTCCATCAATGTCTCGTCTTCGATGAGGCACACCCGCCCCGTGGCGGAGAGCAGGCGCTGCGCCAGCGCGCGCCGGTCCGGCGACACCTGGCCATTCGCCACACAAACCATCATGCCGGCGCCAATGGCGACGGGCGTATTGGGCATGCAGCGGATGAGGCAGGCCCGGGTTCCAAGAGCTGCTTCCATGCGCCCGAGCCCCACGCCCGCGGCCACGGAAATGACAAGCGCTCCGTTGTCGACGAAACGCCTGACGTCAGGCAGAACAGCGTCCATCTGCTGTGGCTTGACCGCGAGCACCACGACATCGGGTGCGGGCAGGGTGGATACCGCGATCAGCTCGACCGAGGTCATGGCGCCGGCCGATGCGGCCCGCTCGCGCAGGGTCGCGGCCGGCTCGACGACATGCACATCTACCGCCTCCGCGCCGGTCAACCAGCCGACGGCCAGCGCGTATCCCATGTTGCCGCAGCCAATGAGAAGGACATGAACCTTCGCTCGTGCCGTCATGCCAGCCTCCACTGCACACCAATGTGATATTTGTTATAACATTTTATCGACAATAGCGACATGCATTTTGCCGGAGTGGGAAGGCGGGGACGTCACGACGTCTACCTCGCAGAGGTATCGCTGAAATCTGAAAACGTAATATACCAATTTTCTTCATTTATACAATACTTTAGATATCCTCTATACTCACTAAATGAAACGTTTACCCGAGACGATTGCGCGTGATAGCCTGCCGGGCAACGGCATGCTCGCAGCCTCCGCCGGGCGCTGGCCCACGGCAAAGGGGGAGGCATCGGCGCACCGGCGAACACATGAAACGAGGAACAACAGTCCATGTCCGAGGAGCCCGCCTTCGACTTTTTTCAATTCGTGGCGAAAGACGGCGTTGCCGTCCTCACCATCGACCGCCCGCCGGTCAATGCGCTCTCGCGCGACCTGTATGAGAGCCTGGACAGGGTCATCGACCATATCGAGGCGACACCGGCGATCCGTGTCGTCGTTTTGGCCTGCAAGCCGGATGCGCGAGCCTGGATCGGCGGCGGGGACCTGAAGGAGTTTCTTTCCTTCACCGCAGAGACCCGCCGGGCGCGCCACGACTATGTCGAAGGGGTTACGGACCGCTTCTACCGGCTTTCGTGCCCCACCATCGCGGCCGTCACCAAGCCGGCGATCGGCGGGGGGATGGTGTTTGCCAGCGTCTGCGACATCATTGTTGCGGCGGAGACCGCCTTCTTCTCCATGCCGGAAGTCGACCGCAGCCTCACGGGCGGAGCAGGCTCCTATTTCAACCGGCTCAACCTGCCGGTGAGCTTCATCCGCGAGATGATTCTCACCGGTCGCCGGCTCAATGCCGCGGAGCTGCGCGACGTCGGCTTCCTCAATTATGTGCTGCCGGAAGACGGGGTCCTGCCCAAGGCGATGGAACTTGCCGAGTTGATCGCCGCCAAGAGCTCGGCGGCCGTGCGGGCCATCAAGGAAAGCGCCAACCTCATCGACCGGATCGGTTGGGAGAAAGGGCGTGATGCGGCCCATGAGGTCAGCGCCGCGCGCCTCGTCGATGGACCGGACTACAAGGAGGCCATCTCGGCCTTCCTCGAACGCCGCAAACCCGTTTTCAATCACTGACGGGCACTTTGTCCCTGGGCCGCCACGCCCCGCGTGGCGGCTTTACCGGGGGACGGCCTTACTCGCCGCGAAACACCGGCTCGCGCTTCTCGGCAAAGGCAGCGAGAGCTTCCTGCCTGTCATGTGAGCGCGCGGTCGGCGCGTGTGCCATCAACTCAAAGCGGAAGCCGGTGGCAAAATCGGCGTCCTCGGCGACATCGAGCGCCTGCTTGGCCTGGCGCACGGCGAGGGGAGCATTGGAGGCGATCATGCGCGCAACCCCCAGCGTCTCCTCAAGCAGCGCGGCGGCCGGCACCACCTTGTTGACCAGCCCCCACTCCAGCGCTTCAGCGGCCGAAAACATCGCGCCTGTCAGGATGATCTCCCTTGCGCGCCGGACGCCGCACGCGCGGGGGATCGTCTGCGTCGCGCCGGCGCCCGGCGAAATACCGCGCCGGACCTCGGGCAGCGAGAAACGCGCCGCCTCGCTCGCATAGGCGAAATCGACGGCGGCGACGATCTCGCAGCCGGCGCCAACAGCCGCGCCGTTCACCGCCGCGATGATCGGGACCGGGCAGTCGGTGAGCTGCCGGATCAACCGTTCCATCAGTGCCCGCTGGCGGCGCACCGCCGACGGGTCCATGGTCTGCCGTTCCTTCATGTCGCCCCCGCCGCAAAAGATGCGCTCGCCGGCCCCCGTGAGTACGACGCAGCGTGTGGCGCCGGCATCGACATAGAGCTCCCACAGCCAGTGGTTCAGTTCTTCCGCCATGGCGAGATTGATGGCATTGCCGGAGGCCGGCCGGTTCAGCGTCAGCAACTGGACATGGCCGAGCGTTTCGACCAGCAAGGTGTCATAGCGAGGAGGCACGCGGTTCTCCTGATTGGTAAACGTTATACCGAGCAGATGCATGAGGTGGCTGTTTCTACCACGTTGACACGCTTGTGCCAGCGTGGCTTAGGTGGAAAACGATAAATGAAGATGCTGGACGGTCGTCTCTTCGGCCTGCCGGCCATCCCGGCGCGGGTTCCTTCTGCGCCGTCCGGTTCTGCGGAAGGCCCATGTCCCGTCACGGCCCGTTGGCGTTGTTGTTCGCCACCATGTACCCGCAGACCGTGATGTCGATGATGGTGCTCACGCCACCCGTGGTGGCCGCGCAGGTCACGGCGGCCTACGGCCTTCCCGCCGAGACGGCGGGGGTCTATGCGGCCGCCAGCTACGTCTTCGTCGCCATCGGCACCCTGTCCACCGCCTCGGTCATTCCGCGCATCGGGCCGCTTCGGCTGAGTTTCGGCTGCATTGTCGCCGGAGGCTGCGCGCTGGCGCTGTTCGGGCTGGGCTCGCTCGCCTTTGTCCTGCTGGCGACAGCCCTGATGGGCCTGTGCTACGGCCCACTGACCCCGGCGGGCCAGCAGGCCATCGCCAATGGCGAGCCTATCGCCAACCTCGCCCTTTTTCTGTCGGTGCGGCAGACGGCGGTTCCGCTGGGCGGCATGCTGGCAGGGCTGATCGTGCCGGCGCTGGTCGTGCGGTCCGATCTCGAAACCGCGCTGTTTATCGTGGGTGGCACGGCGACGCTGACGGGGCTGCTGGCCGGAAGCCTGCTCGGCATCGTGCGGAACGAAAAGCGCGAGCCGCGTCCGGTCGCCCGTGCAGGCTTTCTGGCGCCCCTGCGGCTGATGCTCGGCCATCGCGCGCTGCTCGCCATGTCGTTCGCCTCGATGATCTACGGCGCCCTGCAGCTAGTCGTCAGTTCGCTGCTGGTCGTGTTCGTGATGCGCGAACTCGGGCGCGACCTCGTGACGGCGGGAATGATGCTGGGGATCAGCCAGGCGGCGGCGGTGTGCGGGCGGATCGGCTGGGGCTTCCTTGCAGACCGGATCGGGCGCCTGCGCGGGACGCTCGGCGCCATCGGGCTCGGCATGACGGCGGCCTGCATCATGGCGTGGGCGCTGACGCCGGCGACGCCGGACGTGATCATCGCGCTGGTTGCGTTCCTCTTGGGCGCGACGACCAGCGGGTGGAACGGCGTGTTCCTCGCCAGCTTGATGCAAGCGGTGCCGGCCTCGCAGGCCGGCTTCGCGGCGAGTGGGGCGCTGCTGTTCTCCTATCTCGGCATCGTGCTGGGGCCGCCACTGTTCGGTGGCCTGGCAGCGCTGGCGGGATTTCCCATCGCCTTTCTGGTGCTCGGGGCGCTGGCGCTAGGCGGCGCGTGGCTCTGCCTCATGCCGGCCTCGGCAGCGTAATAGTCGACATTTATACAACCTCTCACTCGCGCGCGTCGTCTGCCAGCGTCACCCTTTGGCGCTTATGCCTTATAGGAACATGGCAAAGAACGATCACCCCCCTCTGCCGACTGCGCGCCCCTTGACCTCAATTATAAAAATGTCGACACTATTTTCATTCAAGCCGCAGCGCGCCGCGCGGCAGTGAGGAGAGAAAAATGTCGGGAGTGAGTGGCCTGATCACAGGCACGCTGGAACATCTGCGCCGCCCGCTGGTGCGCAACATCACGAAGGGGCAGCGCGTGCTCGTGCTGTCAGACACCGAGCATGACCCCCGCGTGTGGCAGGCGATCATGACCATTCTGGCAGACATCGAGGCGGACGCGACGCTCTGCCTGTTCGGCCGCCGCCCCGCCGATTATTACGACCCGCCGGCCGCCGTGTGCGAGGCGATGATGAAGTCGGACGTGAACATCCTGTGCTCGTCCACCGGCATGCTCCACTGCGCCGCCAGCCTGCGCTCCATGGAAGCCGGCATTCCCTCCATTTGCCTCGATGGCGGCATGCGGCTGGAATGGCTGCAGTCCGGCGCCATTGCCGACGACATGAAGCAGATTGCCGTGCGCAAGCATTATGTCGGCAAGAATGTGTTCGGGGAGGGCGCCAAGACCTGCCGTGTGACGTCGCGCTTCGGCACCGACTTCACCTACAGCGTCGAGAACATGATCTGGATTCCGCCGCTGCCCGGCGAGAGCTTCGATCCCTACAAGATCATCAATTTCCAGAAGGACGAGAACCGGCCGGCCGGCAAGCTCTACTACTACCTCTACCCCACCGGCGAGTTTAACGTGGCCCCCATCGAGGGCACGGCCAATGGCAAGCTGGTGATCGACCTGACCATGCACCATCTCGGCAAGCTCGGCTCACCGATCGAACTGACCGTTGAGAACGGCCGGGTGGTGAGCATCGACGGCGGCGCCGATGCGCGCATCCTGCGCGACTTCCTCGCCACCTATGGCGACGATAATGCCTATATGTGCCCGGCCGAGGCCTCGGTCGGCGTCAATGCCAAGGCGGTCATTCGCGGCATTCAGCGCGAGGACAAGAACATCATGGGCACGATGCATTTCGGCCTCGGCACTAATGTCGATGTCGGCGGCTCCATCATGTCGAAGATCCATATGGACGGCGTCATCCTGGAGCCGACGCTCTATGTCGACGGCGTCAAGCGCATCGAGGATGGCCGCTTCCTGGTGCCGATCGAAGGCGAGGCCTGAGCCGCCCGGGGCACCCCGCCGCCCATTCCGCTACTCCGTCGCCGCGGCCGCCTGGCGCCGTCGGCGGCGCGAGCGCATGGGCGAGGGGACGCCGCCATCGGCGTAGATCTGTTCCAGCACGGCCAGCGCATGCAAATGGTTGGAGCGGATGAGGACGTCGGCGAGCGGCGCATCCTGTTCCTCGATCGCGCTCATGAGCTGGACGTGATGTGCCATCGACTTCTCGCGCCGGGTCGGCTGAGAGAGGGAGAGCCGGCGCAGCCGCAGGGTCCGCAGCAGCAGGGAATCGAGAATGCGCTTGGCGGTAGCGTTGTGCGCGGCAATGGTAAGCCGGTTGTAGAACTCGACATTCGCCCAGAGATAGGCGGAGAGATCCTGCGCGTCATGAGCGGTGCTGAGCCGGGCGAGCAACTCGCGCAGGGCGGCGAGGTCCTCGGGCGTGCGCAGCGTCGCCGCATCGGAAGCCACCGCACCGAAGAGCACCGCGCGCACGCGGTAAATTTCTCGCACCTCGGCAATGTCCAGCACCGCCACATGCGGACGCCGGCGTTGGGGGATGCGGACCAGCCCTTCCTTCTCCAGCAGCAGCAAGGCTTCGCGGATCGGCGTGCGGCTGGTCTCGTAGCGTTCCGCGAGCTCGACCGAGCTGAGGTCCTCGCCGCTGTGCCGGACGTTCTCGATGATCTCCGCGCCGACCTCGCAGGCCACGCGCGAGACAAGCGACGGGCGATCGTGATGTTCGGCGACGATGCGGCGGACCACCAGCACGGCGCTGAGAAAGGATTCAGACTGGCTGGACGGGGGCGTCGCGATCCAGGAATCGGCGCGCTCGAAGGTCGTTGTCGTCAAGGAAAGGGTCGCCTTCAGCCGCTGCGCCCGTCGACGGACTCGGCCGGGCTTCCGGCGTCAATGTACAGGCTCGCGATTGATCCTGTCGACAGGATCGGCGCGGAAGCGCCTCGGTACGAGGTTCCGGCACAGCCCATCCGGCAGGCTGTCGTATCGTGCCTGACAGGAATTTATGTCGACATAATTGAATGAGGCGCCGATCCACCGCCGAACACGGCGCCCTATTCCGGCCTTGCCTGTCGGGCCAATAGCCGCAGCTCGGTGATCGAAAAATGTCGTAACTACCGGTTTTTAAATCGGACCTTGGAATGTTGGCGGGGCGTGCAGCACGCGCACCTCATCTTGTCTTTCGCTCACGCGCTCAACGAACATCGGCAATCTGTCGACAGATGGGTTGACGAGACCGATTGCAATCCGCTTGAATGCGCCTGCAAACGAAAAGAACATTCATGGGAGGAACGTCATGACCCGGTGCCTTTCCTATCTCCTCAGTGGAACTTTCCTGGCCGCTCTCGCCGTCGGGCCGGCCGGCGCGCAGGAATCGCTGGTGGTTGCGGCCTTTGGCGGCAAGCATGGCCAGACGCTGCAGAAATGCGTGATCGATACCTTCACCGCCAAGACCGGCATCAAGGTCACGGTGGATCAGGGCGTATCGTCGGTCACGGTTGCCAAGCTGAAGCAGCAGAAGGGAAACCAATCGCTCGACGTGATCTGGCTGGATGGCGAGGTCTCGCAGGCGGCGGAAGCGGAAGGCGTCTTCCAGGACATCGATCCGGCCCAGGTGCCAAACATCGCCAACATCATCCCGGAGGCCGTCCACAAGAACAAGGATGGCAAGATTACCGGGCTGGACGATTATTATTACTCGGTCGGCATCGTCTACAATGAAGACGAGGTCAAGCAGGCGCCAACCTCCTGGTTCGACCTGTGGAAGCCCGAATATGAGGGCCTGTCGACCTGGCCCTCCATGTCTGATGGTTCCGGGCCGCCCATGCTGGTCTATGTCGCCGAATTGCTCGGCGGCGGCGTGAACAATCTGAAGCCCGGCGTCGACAAGATGAAGGAACTGGAAGTCGCCGCCTATTACGACTCCGGCGGTAATGCCAGCAACATCCTGTCGCGCAAGGAAGCCATCATCGGCGTGCTGGACAGCGGCGCGGTCTGGTCGCTGGCCGATGCGAACCCGTTCAAGGTCGGCTTCACCATCCCGAAGGAAGGCGGCCTCGCCTCCGGCACGCGGCTGCATCTCATCAAGCCGTCCGAGGCCGCTTATGCCTTCATAAACCACGCCCTGACCAGCGATGCCCAGAAGTGCTTCGTCGAGAACTATTTCTACGGTCCGTCGGTCAAGGACATAGAACTCAGCGAAAAGGCCAGGGCACGTCTTCCCTGGGGACCGAACGGCTCGATCAAGGACCTGCGCTTCTCTGACGCCAACGCGATCAACGCAAATCGGCAGGAGATCGTCGACGCCTGGAACCGCGACGTGCTCGGCCGTCGCTGAGCCTGTGTGTCGTACCGCCCGGAGGTGAGCCCATGCCGCTGATCGCCATTGACCGCGTGACCAAGAGCTATGGGTCGCTGCAGGTGCTGAAGGGCGTGTCGCTGGATATCGAGGAGGGCGAGTTCGTCGCTCTCCTCGGGCCTTCCGGTTGTGGCAAGACCACCCTGCTGCGCGCCATTGCGGGCTTTGTCGACATCGACACAGGCACGATCGCCATCGGCGGCCACTCCATGGCCAACGAACCGCCGAACCGGCGGCCGGTGAACATGGTGTTCCAGAACTACGCGCTGTTCCCCCATCTCACCGTGCGCGACAACGTCGCCTTCGGCCCGCGCCGCAACGGCGTCGATAAGGCGGGCATCGCCGCCATTGTCGATCCGGCGCTCGAAACCGTCGGGATGGCCGCCTATGCCGACCGATTGCCGGCGCAGCTTTCCGGCGGACAGCAGCAGCGCGTCGCGCTCGCCCGAGCCATCGCCAACAAGCCGAAGGTGCTGCTGCTCGACGAGCCGCTGGGCGCGCTGGATCTCAAGCTACGCAAGCGCATGCAGATGGAACTGAAGCATCTGCACCAGAAGCTCGGCATCACCTTCCTGTTCGTGACACACGATCAGGAAGAAGCCCTCGTCATGGCCGATCGCATCGTCGTCATGCAGGATGGCGGCATCGCCCAGATCGGCACGGGAGAAGACATCTACGCCCGGCCGGCGAACCGCTATGTCGCCGACTTCATCGGCGAGGCCAATCTGCTGCCGCTGGAGGCTTCTGCGGACGGCGCCTTGCGCATCGTCGGCGAGACCGAACTGCTGCCCTATCTCGCGCCGGATGGCGCCAGCGCCCCGACCCTGCTCATTCGGCCGGAGGAGATCCGCATCGGTGCCGCGCCGGACGGCGGTGTCGGCCTGTCCGGCACGCTGACCGATCGCGTGTTCATCGGCAACGCCACACGGCTGTTCGTGAGAACGGCGAGCGGCCAGTCGATCGTCATCCAGCAGGCGGGTGCCGGCCCCAACGATGCCCTGCGCACCGGCGCGCAAGTCCGCATCGGCTGGGCGCGCGAGGCCGCCCGCGTGCTGACGGGTTAAGCGATGCACATCAACCGCTTCTGGGCCGCAATCCTGCTCGGCATCCCGCTGATCTATCTGGTGGTCTTCTTCATCACGCCGCTTGGCATGGTCGTGGTCGACAGCTTCTCCAATCGGGAGGGGGAGCTCACATTGGAGAATTACGCCCTCGTCCTCGGCGACAGCTATTACTGGCGCGTGCTCGGCTACACATTCTGGATCGCGCTCGTGACCTGCGTCGCCACGCTGATCCTTGGCTATCCGCTGGCCTATTACATGAGCCTGATCGAGCGCCGACGCGCCGTGCGGCGGCTGTGTTTCATCCTGATCCTGATGCCGCTGTTCACCTCGAACATAGTGCGCTCCTTCGGCTGGATCGTGCTGCTCGGACGCGAGGGGCTGGTGAACGAGACGCTCATGTGGCTCGGCATCGTCGACCGGCCGCTGCGGCTGCTGTCGACCGAGATCGCGATCATCATCGGCATGATTTACGTCATGCTGCCCTTCATGGTGCTGGCCATCGCCAGCGTGCTGCAGAACATGAACGGCGCCCTGCGCGAAGCCGCACGGGACCTCGGGGCCACCGCTTTCAGCACTTTTCTGAAGGTGACGCTGCCGCTCAGCGCGCCCGGCATCGTGGCCGGCACGCTCATCGTCTTCACCCTCAGCATTTCGAGCTATGTGACGCCGCGCATCATGAGCGGCGGGCGCTCGGTGGTGTCGTCGATGCTGATCTACGACCAGTTCATGCTGGTGTTCAATCCGTACCTCGGCAGCGCTATCGCCGTTGTGCTGCTGGTGGCGAGTTTCGCGCTCATCGTCGCCTACACGCTTCTACTGGAACGCCGGCCGGGACGGAGGGCGTCCCCATGAACCGCCGTCGGCTCAACCGCGCCCGCGACGCTGCCGGGCCGCTGCTCATTTCGATCATCGCCTGGGCGGTGCTGGTCTATCTGGTGCTGCCGCTGGCCGTGGTCATCGCCATTTCCTTCACCACGACGGAATATCTCGCCTTTCCTCCTGTCGGCTTCACGCTGAACTGGTATCAGCGTTTCCTGGCCGACCCTTCTTATGTCGACGCGATCCTGCTGAGCGGACGGCTGGCCTTCGGCTCGACGCTGATCGGCTTCCTGCTCGGCGTGCCGGCGGCGCTGGTGCTGAAGCGTGGCCGGCTGCCCGGCGCGCAGATGCTGGGCAATCTGTTCCTGTCGCCGCTGATCCTTCCCGCCATCATCATCGGCGTCGGGGTGCTGCAGATATCCGGCACGCTTGGCTTCGCCCGCAGCTTCGAGGCGATGCTGGTCGGCCATGTCGTGATCATACTGCCCTACATCGTGCGCACCACGCTCGCCTCGCTTGAGGGCTTCGACACGTCGCTGGAGGAAGCCGCGCAGGACCTCGGCGCTTCGGGCTTTTCCACCTTCTTCCTTGTGACCCTGCCGCTGATCAAGCCCGGCATCATCGCCGGCTGCCTGTTCGGCCTGATCATGAGCTGGATCGATGTCGAGGTCAGCATTTTCAACACCGTGATCGCGCAATCGCCGATCCCCGTGAAGGTCTTCAACTACGTCCAGTACTCGGTCGATCCGATGATCGCGGCGGTGTCCGCCGGCACCATCTACATCGCCCTCATCCTCGTCCTCCTTCTCGATCGGCTGGTCGGCCTCGACAAGGTCGCGGGGCAGCAGAAATGACAACGGAGCCTTCCGCCATGCCCAGCCTCTCCGCCGATGCCTCGCCAGCTGGCCCCCTCAGCGGCCTTCTCGTGGTGTCGATCGACCAGGCGGTCGCGGGACCGCTGTGCTCGATGCGGCTCGCCGATGCGGGCGCGCGCGTCATCAAGATCGAAGCCGGCGAGGGGGACCGGGCGCGCGACTACGACACGGCGCTGGGCAGCACCTCGGCCGCCTTCGGCTGGCTGAACCGCGGCAAGGAGAGCGTCGTCCTCAATCTCAAGGACGCCGACGATCTCGCCCTCGTGAAGGCGATGCTGTCGCAGGCCGATGTCTTCGTCCAGAACCTCGCCCCCGGCGCCAGCGACCGGCTGGGGCTCGGCGCCGCCCAGCTCATCGCGGAGTTTCCACGCCTGATCATCGTCGACATCATGGGCTATGGGCGCGGCACGCCCCACGCGGCCAAGCGCGCCTACGACATGCTGGTGCAGGCGGAAAGCGGCATCTGCGCCGTGACCGGCACGCCGGATGTGCCTTCCAAGGTCGGAATCTCAATCGCCGATATCGGCACCGGCACGAATGCCTATTGCGCGGTGCTGGAGGCACTGCTCCAGCGCGAGCGCACCGGGCACGGGCAGGCCATCGAGGTCGCCATGTTCGACGCCATGGCCGAGTGGATGTCGCTGCCGCTGCTGCACTACGACTATATGGGCGTGGAGACGGCACGCTTCGGGCTATCGCACGCCTCGGTCTACCCCTATCGGCCCTATCACTGCGCCGATGGCGACATCGTGGTGTCGATCCAGTCGACCGCCGAATGGGTGCGTTTCTGCTCTCATGTGCTGCGCCTTCCCGATCTCGCGAAGGACCCGCGCTTCATCGACAACTGGGCACGGGTGCAGAACCGCGACGCGCTCGACGCCGCGGTCCATGCGGTTTTCACGCCCCATGGCTGCGCGGAGATGATCGAGCGGCTGGAGGCGGGCCAGATCGCCTGGGCGCGGGTGTCGACGCTGCACGATCTCTCGGTTCACCCGGCATTGCGCCGCATCTCTGTCGAGATGCCGGGCGGCGAGCGGGTCGAGATGCCACGGCCGGCGGGGCGGCCCGTCGCCTCGGGCAGCAAGGTGCCGGCGCTCGGCGCCGACAGTGCCGCCATACGCGCCGAGTTCGCGCGCGGTGCGGCTGCGACGACGAAGTCCATCGCATGACAAACGGTTCAACGACAAGGAGGCCAGAATGGCAGAAAAAATCGGTTGGCAGGGACGCTTCTACGAGGATTTCGAGGTCGGCGACGTCTACCCACACCAGATCGGGCGCACACTGCTTTCCTGCGACAACTCCTGGTTCACCCTGCTGATGGGTGCGCCCTCGCCGGTGCACTTCGATCATCACTATGCTGCGCAGACCGAGTTCGGCAAGCCGCTGGTCAATTCGGTGCTCACGCTGGCGACGGTGATGGGGCAGAGCGTCTCCGACCTCTCGCAGAACGTGTTCGGCAATCTCGGCTGGGACGAAATCCGCCTGCCCAACCCCGTCTTTGAGGGCGACACCATTTATTCGCAGTCGGAAGTGCTGGAGAAGCGCCTGTCGAAATCGCGCGAGAGCGTCGGCATCGTGAAGGTGTCGACCACCGGCTTCAACCAGGATGGCAAGGTCATCATCACCTTCCGGCGCACCATCATGCTCTACCGTCGCGGCTACCAGCCAAAGCTGCCCAGGCCCAGGCTGGACGACGCCAAGACGAAGGCATGAGTGAGGGGGCGGTCGCTGCCCTTCCGGCGGCGACCGCACCCGCACGCTACATCGACCAGCCACCGTCGATGATGTGGACCGCGCCGGTGGTGAAGGTCGCGCCGGCGAGATATACGGCGAGGTCGGCGATCTCTTCCGGTTGCCCGATGCGGCCGATGGGCTGGCGGGCGATGAAGGCGGCACGGGCGGCCTCATAATCGCCGAGAGCGCGCAGGCGGTTCTCCAGCGAGGGGCTCTCCACCGTGCCGGGGCAAATAGCATTGCAGCGTATGCCGCGCCCCACATAATCGGCCGCGACCGATTTGGTGAGGCCGATGACGGCGGCCTTGGTGGTGGCATAGGCGAAGCGGTTGGGCACGCCCTTGAGACTGCTCGCCACCGAGGCGATGTTGATGATCGCGCCATCTCCGCGCTCCAGCATGCCGGGCAGCACCGCGCGGATGGTGCGGTACATCGACTTTACGTTGAGGTCGAAGGCGAGGTCCAGATCCTCCGGCGTGCAGTCCTGCACCGAGCCGGCATGGACGAAGCCGGCGCCGTTGACGAGGATGTCGACGCGGCCGATCTCGGCGACGATGGCCGCGATCGCGTCGGTGTCGCGCACGTCGAGACGGCATGCCCGCGCGCCTTCAAGGCCCGCAAGAGCGCCGTCATTGATATCTGTCGCCCAGACGCGCGCGCCGGCCGCGATGAACCCACTCGCGATGGCTCTCCCGATGCCCTGTCCGGCGGCGGTGACGAGGACGACGTGGTCTTGCACTGACGGCATGAAGATCTCCTGGGAAAGGCATCATAGCCGCACCGAGAAACTCAGGCGGCGGAAAAGCGCCGAAGGGCGGCGCGGTCGATCTCGACGCCGAGGCCCGGACGGGTCGGAATGTCGACCCAACCCCGCACATGCTCGATCGGCTCGGCAAGCACGGCTTGGCGGAACGGGTGCTCCGAGCGGTCAAACTCCAGCAATGGCTCGCGCGGGGTATGGCGGGGAGGGGTGTGGGGCAGCACCGCGAGCAGTTGCAGCGCTGCTGCCAGCCCGATGCCGGTGCCCCAGACATGCGGGATGTAGCGAATGCCGAAGGCCGCCGCCATGTCGGCGATCTTCTTGCATTCCGTCAGCCCCCCGGCGGCGGCCGTGTCGGGCTGGATGATGTCCATCGCCCGCGTGGTCAGGATGTCGAGAAATCCCCAGCGCGTCGCCGTGCATTCACCGCCCGCGACCGGAATGGGCTGGCCGGCCTTCACCTCGCGATAGCTGGCGAGGTCCTCGGGGATCACCGGCTCCTCGAACCACGAAATGTTCTGGTCAGCCACGCAGCGGCCTAGGGCGATGGCGTCGAGAGCGTCAAATCCGTGATTGGCGTCCAGCATCATTTCGCGCTCCGGACCGATGGCGGCCCGCGTCGCCCGGATGAGCGCGATATCTTCCTCCAGATCGAGGCCGATCTTGAGCTTCACCGCCTGGAATCCCTCGTCGACGTAACCGCGAACCTCGCGGACCACATAGTCCAGCGGATCGCCCTGTTCCAGCCGATAGGTGCCGGTCGCATAGGCTTGCACCCGCGTGCGGAGCGGCCCGCCCATGAGGCGGTGTACCGGCACGCCCAACGCCTTGCCACGCAGGTCCCACAGCGCGATGTCGACGCCGCTGAGGGCCGAAATGACGAGCCCGCGTTGGCCATAATCGCGAAAGCGGCTGTGGAGCACCTGCCAAAGTACCTCGCCCGCCATCGGGTCGGCGCCGAGCAGATGCCGGCGAAAGCCCTCGATCACCGCCGCGTTCATCCGCGCCGGGCCGTAGCATTCGCCCCAGCCAATGAGGCCGGTGTCGGTGACGATCTCGACGATGCACGCCCCGCGACTGCGGGCGCTGTCGAACGACCATCCGAAAGGCTGCGTCAGCTCCGCTTCAAGGATGTGGGTATGAAGGGCCGCTATCCTCATTGCACGCTCCTGAAGGCCTAACCCGTGGATGGCGGGAGGTTATCGAGTGTCGACATAAATGGAAATGCGAAACGGCACCGCCACCCGACACGGCAGTCACAACCCCAAGCCTTATACCGCAGTGCAAACAAACGTAACGTTGACGCGCGTGAGCCACGCCGCCCGCCGCAGGACCAATTATACTGAATGACTTCAATGTGTCGACAGATTGATTGACAAGCGTCTTTTCATGGTCTTCGATACTGGCAATGGCGCGAAACGCGGCGGGGCTCGTTGGAGAGCGCCGCCGTCTCGCGCCCAGCGCGCCGCAGAGCGCGCCTTCAGCCAGCATGTGGGAGGAACGAATGCCGAAGATCGACAGGCGCGACGCACTCAAATTCGCCTTGGCCGCACCCGTTGTGCTGGCCGCCGGGCGCCTCGGTGCGCAGGAATCAGCCGGCGCCGCCTGGCCCACCCGGCCAGTACAGGTCGTCACCGGCTTCGGGCCGGGCGGCGGTGGTGACATCGCCACGCGCGTCACCTATCAGGCCGTCTCGGAAGTCCTGAAGCAGCCGATGGTGGTTGAGAACCGCACCGGCGGCAATTCGCTGGTCGCGGCGCAGGCCGTTCTCAGCCTGCCCCATGATGGCTACGCCTTCCTGATGAACGGCCTGCAGCAGCTTGTCACACCGCTGCTGATGAAGGACCTGCCGATCAACTTCGAGAAGGATTTCCAGCCCGTCACCCAGATGGTGAAATACCCCGAAACCATTTCGGTGGCGAAGGATTCCCAGTGGAAGACCTTTGAGGAGCTGATGGCCTACGCCAAGGCCAATCCCGATCGCATCCGCTACGGCACCTCCGGCATAGGCGGCGTTCCGCACATCGTCGCGGAGGCGATCCAGCTTTATGGCGGCGTGAAGTTCCGCAACATCTCCTACCGGGTTGCTCCCGAAATCGCCCGCGACGTGGTGGGCGGCCAACTCGACCTCGCCGTGCTCAATGTCTCCACCCTCACGCCGATGATCCAGGCCGACAAGGTGCGGCTGCTGGCGGTGGGCAACGACACGCGGCTGGAGCAGTTTCCCGACGTGCCGACCCTTGCCGAGCTCGGCCTGCCCAAGGCCAACCATGCCGATTGGGGTGGCATCTTCACCCCCGCCGGCGTCTCCGCCGATATCGTCCAGCAGATGCAGGCGGCGGTGGCGAAGGCCGCCAAGATGCCGTCCGCCTATGACAAGCTGGCGGCACAGGGGACGATCATGGTCGGCAGCTCGACGGCGGACTTCACGGCGTTTCTCGCCAACTGGCAGGGCATCGTCGAGGAAGTCGTACGCGAAGCGAAGATTTCGCTCTGACGTCCGGATGGTCCGACCGCGACATTCGGATTCCTGATGTCGCGACCCGGTCGGTCCACAAGCACTAATTTGGTGGAGTGACTTTTGGAGACGGATGGGCACCATCCGTTTCGGTCGATCCACGAGCGACGTCGAACGTGTCCCGGAGGCAATCGCCTCCGGAAATCACCCTCGGACGGAGCGGCCTGTAGCGGCCGTTCCGCATCCCGGTGGACTGGCCATGCCTCCGATAAAAAACCTCAACGACGTGATGGTGGGGCTGGTTCTCATCGCCATCTCGGTTTTCGCGCTTGTGTTGGCCTGGCCGCTCAAGCCCGGCACGCTCGACGCCATGGGACCCGGTTTTTTCCCGCGCTCCCTTGCCGTCATCGAGATCGGCTTCGGTCTCGCCATCATCGCCCAAGGGATGCTGAAGGAGGGCTCGCCCTTCGAGCGGTGGTTCCCGCGCCAGATCTTTTTCGTTCTGGCGAGCATCGGCTTCTTTGCCGCCACGATCGACCGCCTGGGCAGCGTGGTCGCCGTGATGGGAACCGTGCTCGTTTCCTGCCTCGCGCGCCGCGAGACCCGCCCGATTGAGGCGGTGCTGGTCGCGGCGGGCATGGCAGCCTTCGTGGTGCTTGTCTTCCGCGTAGGCCTCGGCCTGCCGCTGCGCATCTGGCCCTGGGGGTACGTGTACTGATGGACAGCTTCGTCTCGCTCTTTCACGGATTCTCGATCGCGCTGCAGCCGGCCAACCTGCTGTACTGCCTCATCGGCACGCTGGTCGGCACGCTTATCGGCGTGCTCCCCGGCATCGGGCCGCTTTCCGCCATCGCCATCCTTCTGCCGATTACCTTCTATCTGGAGCCGGTGTCGGCGCTCATCATGCTGGCGGGCATCTATTACGGCGCCCAGTATGGCGGCTCTACCTCGGCCATCCTTCTCAACCTGCCGGGCGAGAACTCGTCGGTCGTCACCTGCCTCGACGGGCACCAGATGGCGCGCAAGGGCAGGGCGGGCCCCGCCCTCGCGGTGGCGGCGCTGGCCTCGCTGTTTGCCGGCGTCTTCGCCACTCTCGTCATCACGCTGTTCGCACCGCCCATCTCACAGCTCGCGCTGATGTTCGGCCCGGCCGAGTATTTCTCGTTGATGGTGCTCGGCCTCATCGCCGCAATCGTTCTGGCGCACGGCTCGGTGCTGAAGGCACTGGGGATGATCGTGCTCGGCCTGCTGCTGGGCTGCGTCGGCACGGATGTCGATTCCGGCGCGCTGCGCATGGCCTTCGGCATACCCGGCCTGTTCGACGGCATCGGCTTCATTCCGCTGGCCATGGGCCTGTTCGGGGTCGGCGAGATCATCCGCAACATCGAGAATGGCCACCACCAGTCGGTGATGCAGACCAAGGTGCGGGACCTGTGGCCCTCGCGCGAAGATTTCCGCCGCTCCTGGCCGGCCGCGACGCGCGGCACGTTCATCGGCTGCATTCTCGGTATCCTCCCCGGAGGCGGCGCGATGCTGAGTTCGTTCGCGGCCTACACTTTCGAGAAAAAGGTGTCGAAGCAGCCCGAACGCTTCGGCAAGGGCGCGGTTGAGGGCGTTGCCGCGCCGGAGGCGGCCAATAATGCCGGGGCGCAGACCTCGTTCATTCCCCTGCTGACGCTCGGCATTCCCTCCAATGCGCTTATGGCGCTGATGGCCGGTGCACTGCTCATCCACGGCATCCAGCCAGGGCCGCGGGTTATCACCAATAACCCGGAGATCTTCTGGGGACTTATCGCCTCGATGTTCGTCGGCAACCTGTTGCTGGTGGTCATCAACCTGCCGCTGATCGGCCTGTGGACCCAACTCCTGCGCGTGCCCTACCACCTATTCTACCCGATGATCCTCGTCTTCTGCTGCATCGGCGTGTTCACCGTGAACAACAGCGTGCTCGACGTCATGCTGCTGATGGTCTTCGGTTTCTTCGGCTACATGTTCATCAAGTGGCATTGCGAGCCGGCGCCGCTGCTGCTCGCCTTCGTGCTCGGGCCGCTGATGGAAGAGAATCTGCGCCGCGCCATGCAGGTCTCCTATGGCGACCCCGCCATCTTCGTCACCCGGCCGATCAGTGCGGTGCTGCTGGCGGTTGCGGCGGGGTGTCTCGTGCTGGTGTTGCTTCCCGCCTTCCGGCGAACCCGCGAAGTCGCTTTCCAGGAGGAGAGCTGACGCCATCGCCAGGCGCGGCTCCCGCCCCCAAGGATCATCCCCATGTCAGCCAGCAATCACCCAGATGCGCGCCCCGCTCTCGCCCCCAGGCTCCGGCGCGAGGCGATCAGCGTCCCGGCCCTGCGTCTCATGGCCCGCCGCGCGCTGCCGCGTCCGGTGTTCGACTTTTCCGATGGCGGTGCGGAGGATGAACAGACCCTGCGCCGCAACGAGGCGGCGTTCGGTCGCTACGCTTTCCTGCCACGCCCGCTCGACGGGGCTGCTGTCCGCGATCAGTCGTGCCGGCTGTTCGGAATGGACCTTTCCATGCCGGTGATGATTGGCCCCACCGGCCTCGCTGGCCTGTTCTGGCCGGGCGCCGAACAGCTGGCGGTGCGCGCCGCGAACAACGCCGGCACCGCCTACTGCGCCAGTCACGGCTCCGTCTGCACGCTGGAGGACATCGCCGCCACCGGGGCGCCGAACCGCCTGATGCAGGTGTTTATCTATCGTGATCGTGGTTTTACCCGTGAACTCGCCGAGCGCGCAGCGGCGGCGGGCTACAAGGCGCTGGTGCTGACGATCGACAACCAGTTGCACGGCAAGCGGGACCGCGACCTGCGCAACGGCTTCACCATTCCCCCGCGCTTCGGTGCGGCGGACACGCTGGCCATGGCAACCAAAATCCCCTGGCTGCTGCGCATGAGGCGCGAGCTGCCCACGCTGACTTTTGGCAATTACCGGCGCGAAGGGCAGCCCTCCGACATAGCGTCGCTGGCGGCGCGCATGCACGACATGTTCGACCCGGCGATGACCTGGGCGGATGTCGACGATCTGCGCCGCATCTGGAAGGGCCCGCTCATCCTTAAGGGCGTGCTGCACCCCGCCGAGGCGGCGGAGGCGGTGGCGCGAGGCCTGGACGGCGTGGTCGTCTCCAACCATGGCGGCCGTCAGCTCGACCATTCGGTAAGCTCGATAGAGGCACTGCCCGCTGTCGTAGAAGCCGTCGATAGCCGCATCCCGGTGCTGCTGGACGGTGGAATCAGGCGGGGCACCGATGTCGTCAAGGCGCTGGCGCTGGGAGCGTCCGCCTGCTTCATCGCGCGGCCCTACCTGTGGGCTCTCGCGGTGGGGGGCGAGGCTGGTGTCGCCCATGTGCTGGAGCTTTTTCGCGATGAGATCGACCGCGCCATGGGGCTGCTCGGCGTATCGGCCCTGAGCCAGCTCTCGCCGAACATGCTGGCCAATGTGGCCCCGATCGGTCCGATCGCTTAAATGGAGAGGCGCCATGAGAGGCGATACGGTCATCCTAACAAGCCGGCTGCCCGAGGCTCTGGTCGACGAGATCCGCAAGGTCGCCACCGTCGTCCTCGGCGATCATCCGGCCAAGGCCATGCGTCGCGACGAGGTTCTCGCCCATCTGCGGGACGCAACCGCGATCATCAACCAGAACGAACTGAAGATCGACGCCGCGCTGCTGGACGCCGCTCCGCACCTGAGGCTCGTGGCGAATGCTGCGGCCGGCTTCGACAATATGGACGTGGCGGCGATGCGCGAGCGGGCCGTGATCGGCACCAACTGCCCCGACGCCTACTCCGCCGATACGGCGACGCACACGGTGGGGCTGCTGCTCGCGCTGACCCGGCGTCTGATCGAGGCCGACGCCTATGTGCGCTCCGGGCGATGGCAGGCCGAAGGATGGATGCCGGGCGGGCGCTGGGACGGCGTGTCACTTGCCGGCAAGCGCTATGGCGTCGTCGGCTACGGCGCCATCGGCCGGCAGGTGGCGCAGCGTGTGCGTGCGTTCGGCATGGACGTGAGCCACCATTCACCCACCGACACGGGCGAAGAGGGCTGGCTGCCGCTCGACGAACTGCTGGCCACGTCGGACGTCGTCGGGCTCCACTGCCCGCTCAACACCTCGACCCGCCATCTGATCGACGCACAACGACTGGAACGGATGAAACAAGGCGCCATCCTCATTAATGTCGCCCGCGGTCCTGTGGTGAAGAATGACGACCTCGTCGCCGCGCTCGAAAGCGGCCATCTCGGCGGGGCGGGGTTGGACGTTTTCGAATTCGAGCCGCTCGTGCCGGAGGCCCTGTTCGCCATGTCCAATGTGGTGCTCTCACCGCACATGGCGGGCTGCACCGTGGAAAGCCGGCAATCCGCCTGGCGGCTGTGCGTCGACAACGTATTGGCCGTGCTGGACGGTCGCCCGGCGAAGACGCCCGCCTTCATGCCCTGACGGCGCGGCTCAATCCGCCAAGGTGAGCCGCCCGAATCCCTCGACCGCGATCGCGACATGGCGTGCCGGCAGGTGGATCGGGGTTGGCACGACCAGCGAGCCGGTGAGCACGGTGGCGCCGGCCTCAAGTCGCTCGCCATTGGCGGTCAGCTTGCGCACCAGCCAGCCTAGCGCCTCGAAAGGCGAGAGCACCTCGGCGGTGCTGCCGGCATATGTGGCGTCGTCGATTTCGATGGCGCCGGAGAGCGCGCCGAGCGGTAGTGCGCGCCATTCCGGCATGGGCGGCCCGAGCACAAAGCGGGCATGGAGAAAATCGTCAGCCAGCAGCGTCGGCGCGCCGATATCGGCCGGCGGGACGCCATAGCGCGCATCGACGACCTCGCAGGCGACATGCGCGGTCGCGACGGCGGCGGCCAGGGCCTCGTCGGAGAGGTCCGACCCGCCGTCGAGGCAAACACCCATGACGAAGGCGATTTCGCATTCCACCATCGGGGCGATCAGAGGGATGGCCAGCGCCTCGCGCAGTGTGGTGGCGCGGGTGGTGTCGAAGATGCCGGCATAGACCGGCTCGTCGAGGCCGAAGCTGCGCTGCCCCGCCGTCGAGGTGCAACCGATCTTGTAGCCCACCAGGTTCACGCCCTGCAACGCCAGCGCCGCGTGAAGACGGTGCTGGAGCCGGTAGCCCTCGCCCATGTCGCGGGGGCGAAATTCAGCTGCAACCGGGTGCCAGTGCGGGCGGGAAGCGCGCGAGCGCAGGAAGGCGTCGATGGCGCCTGAGGCGTGGTCCATAGGTGCTTAGCTCCCTCGGGTCGGGAACCCGACCACCCAAAGAAAAGGACCCCGGCATGCCGGGGCCCCATGGAGTTACGCCATCGACTTGCGCCGAACCAGATCAGTTAGACTTCGGCTCGGACTTGGAATCGTAGCGCTTCGCCCATTCGGTCAGGATCGGCGTGCGGTTGTCGATCGACCATTCGACGCTGTAGTCCTGCGCCTTCTTCGCTCCATCCGGAATGGAGTTCGGCGGGCCACCATTGATGCCATCCATGCCGACAGAGCCGTAATACTTGTTGAACAGCTCATGTGCCTCACGGCTGGCGCCCCAGTCGATAAGCACTTTGGCGGCTTCCGGGTTGCGGCTGCCCTTCACCATCGCGGTCGATTCGATGTCCCATGCTGTCTCGTCGCTAGGAACGAGCAGGTCGATCGGCGCGCCCTTGGTCTTCAGGAACGGGCCTGTCAGGTCGGTCGAGAGCCCGATGACATACTCGCCCGTCGCCGCGTATTTGCAGGGGGTCGACGAGGAGTTGGTGTAGACCGAGACGTTCTGGTGCAGCTTGTCGAGGAACGCCCAGGCCTTCTCGTCGCCCAGTTTCTGGATCCAGCTATGCACATAACCATAGCCGGTGTTGCTCATGGTCGGGTTCGGCATCGCGATCTGGCCCTTATAGATCGGATCCGCCAGATCAGCCCAGGTCTTGGGCTTGGGAATACCCCGCTTCTCGGCCTCCACCGTGTTGAAGCACACGATGTTCAGGTACATTTCGAGCCCGGTCCACAAGGGCGGGTCGTTCTTGTCCCGGAACATCGGCTGAAGGTTCATGTAGTCTTTCGGCGCATACGGCTCGATGAGCCCGTCGCGCGCCAGCGACACGATGTTCGTTACCGGAACGCCGAAGAGCACGTCGGCGCGCGGATTGGCGCGCTCGGCAAGCAGGCGTGCGTGAATGACGCCGCCGGCATCGCGCACCCAGGTGATATCGATGTCCGGGTGGGCCTTCTCAAAGGCCTGTTCGTAAGGGGTCAGCACTTCCTTTTGCAGCGTCGAATAGACCGTCAGCTGGGTCTTCGCCGCTGCGGGGCCGGCCATGCCGACGACGAGAGCCGTCGCGGCAGCGGTAGAGAGCAAGCAAGCAAACCTACGCATCTTTTCCTCCTTGTTTCCATCGCCCATGACGCCCGCCTTGAGGCGGATCTTTCTGGTTTGGTTGCCGGACGCCGCCTTAGCGGATCGTGCCGGCCTCGGCGAGTGCGGCACGGCGCTCGGCGGAAAGGCCGAGAAGCGTGCCGAACACGTAATCATTGTCCTGTCCGATAGCCGGCGTCGGCGCGAAGGCGCCGCGCCAACCATCCTCGGTGAGCCAGGGCAGGGTGGCCATCTGCACCTTGCCGTCGATCTCGCCGAACATGGCGCGCTCGCGCATGTGCGGATCGGCGACAATGTCCGCCATGTGGCGCGAGCGCGAGGCCGGCACGCCCTCTGCCTGCAAGGCGACCTCGATGGCGCGCGCGTCGCGCGTGCGCAACCAGGCGGCGACGCGGTTATTGATCTCGTCCTTGGCCGCCAGGCGCTCCTCCGCCGTCGCCGCGAAGGGCTGGCTGTCGAGATTGGCCTCGGCCATGACACGGCACAGGCCCCGCCATTCCTCATCCGTCCGCACCGAGAGCGCCAGCCAGGCGTCGTCGCCGGCGCATCGGAAGCACCCGGAGGGCGCCGCGCCCGTCTCGGTCGTGCTGCGCGCCTCCGGCACATCGCGGCCCAGCGCGGCGTGCAGCAGTGCCTCGGGGAGCAGGGCGACGGTCGCCTCAAGCATGGACAGGTCGACATAGGCGCCCTGTCCGCTCCGCCGCCAGTGACGGATGGCGGCGAGGATGGCAGTGGTCTCCCACAGTGCGGTGATCGGGTCGGTCCAGGCCGGCAGGATGCCCATCGCCTCCAATGCCGCATTGGGCTCGCCGATCATGCCGACCCGGCCGCTATAGCCCTGCAGCAACGAGCCATAGGCCAGAAGGTCCTTCTCCGGCCCGGTCCGTCCCATACCGGAGGCAGACACGAAGATGATGTCCGGCTTGATCTCGCGCAGTGTGTCGTAGGACAGGCCGTATTTCGACAACACGCGCGAGGAGAAGTTTTCGACCACCACATGGCTGGAGCGCACGAGATCGCGGATCAGTTCCTGCCCCTCGGGCGTGGTGATGTTGAGCGTGGCGCTCCGCTTATTGTTGTTGATCACCGAGAACATGCCGTCGCGGACGGAGAATTCCGGCCGCGTGGAGGATTCGATCTTGATGACCTCCGCGCCCATGGCGCCGAGCATCTTGGTGGTCATCGGGCCGGCCATGACCCAGCTGAAATCGATGATGCGGATGCCTTCGAGGGCGAGTTCGTTCATCACAGGCCTCCCACGGCGCTACGCTTGGCGGTCATGCCGCTCTCGGCGAGGAGAGCGGCGAGCAGGGCCTGCCCCCCGCCGGTCCTTGCGGGTGCCGCCATCTCCCCGCCGCGCGCCAGTTCGTCGCCGCTCTGGCTGACAAAGCGGAAGGGAAGGGCCGGCATCGGCAGCGCCGTGCCGTCGGCGAAGCGGACATCGTTGAAGAACTGGCGGGCCCGGAGTTGTACGTTCTCGATGAGGTCTCGCGGGGTGCTGACCGGAAAGCAGGCCACGCGCGCCTGCTTGGCGGCCTCGACCACGTCGCGGTTGCGCTGTGTGGTCGACCACTGAGCCATCAATTCCTGCAACCGGGCGGCGTTGCCGGTGCGCACGACCCGGTCGCCGCACAGGCTGGCATCGCGCGTCCAGCCGGGATGGCCCATCACCTCGCACCAGCGTGCCCATTGATGGTCCTCGCGCGGCGACACCATCACCGCGCCGTCGGCGCAGGGCAGATACCAGACGAGCCCCCCGGCGATGGTGAGACCCTTGGAGGGGTCGCGCCGGCGGTTGGTCACGTCCATGCCCGCCTGCCAGTCGGCGAAGGGCTCCACCAGCATGTAGACCAGCAAATCCTCATGGGAAAGGTCGACCAGCGGCCCGGGCCGCGCGCCGTCTGCGGCCTCGACGGCCCACAGCGCGGCAATGGCAACGACAAGGCCACCGGCCATGTCGCCCTCCCAATCCGCGCAGCCGACGGGGGGCGTTGCTTCCGGGTCCGTGACCGGGCTTGCCTGATGGAAGGCGAAACCGCTCGCATGCTGCTGAATGAAAGAGGAGGAGGGGCGGCCCGTCCCCGGTCCCGACAGGCCCTGCGCCGAGACGACGAGCGTGGCGGGACGCTGAACCCAATCAGGCGCGGCACCGCGCAACGCACGGTCGGTGGCGATCACGAGGTCCGACCGTCCGGCGAGTTCGCCGAGAAGATGCCAGCCTCCCGCCGTTTCGCCGTCAAGGCTTACCAGCGTCTTGCCACAGTTGAGATAGGCAAAGAGCGCGCTTTCACCGCCCGGCGTGAATGGCCCCTGGCCACGCAGCGCATCGCCCTCCGGCGGCTCTACCTTGACCACCTCGGCGCCGAGATCGGCGAGCAGGCGCGCACCGAAGGCGACGGAGATGTCGGAGCCGAGCTCAAGCACCTTGAGATCGGCCAGCGGGCCTCGAAAAGGAGGGGGTGTGAAACGATTCATATCAGTCTCGACATGTTGCGGTCGTATCATTTGGCGGGCGAAGGCGTCGTGGGTCGGTGTCAGGCGTCGCGCAGGCTGGAGCGCCATTGCTGCTGGCTTCGTAGAAGGACCTTGGTGATGAGCACCTGCAGCAGCTTCACGCCTGCGGAGGTGTAGAGGATCATCAGGGCCATGGCGCACGCGGCGCCGTCATCGCCGGTGTCGTTCAGCGCCACCACAGCTATCGAGGCGACCTTGGTGGTCGAGGCGTAGATGAAGATGACGCCGGCAACCGTCGTCATCGCGTTGACGAAGAAGAAGGTGGCGATGTCGATGATGGCGGGGATCGAGATCGGGATCGTCACCCGCCGCAGCGTGGTCCAGAAGGACACGCCGAGCGCCTGCGAAGCGGCCTCGAATTCATTGTCGATCTGCTTCAGCGCGGTCAGCGCCATAAGGTGCGGCACCGTGTAATAGTGGCCGATGGTGCACATCACCATGATCGCCATCGTGCCGTAGAGCACGTTGAGCGGGTTGCTCGGCAGGTTGAAGAAGAACACGTAGCCGAGGCCGAGCACGATGCCCGGCACCGCCAGCGGCACCATGGCGACGATGTGGTAGCCCAGCAGCACGCGCGAACCCCTGCGGTGCTTTTCGGTGAGATAGGCCCCGCAGAACGCCATGACGGTGCCGAACAGCGCGGTCCACGCCGCCATCTCGACACTGTTCCAATAGGACAGCCAGCCGCCGGGATCGAAGGCGCCGAAATTGAAGTTGTCGAAGGAGAAGGAGAGATTGTACGGCCACAGCGTCACGAAGGACGCAAAGATGGCGGTGCCGATGATGCCAAGGATCGGTATGGAAATCAGTACCGCCACCGCCAGCATGAGGCGGTCGAACAGGCGCGAGGGCGTGGGCTGCAGCATGACAGCCCGGGAAGTTAGCTGCGAGGTCTGGTGCTTGTAGGTCAGGCGCTCGACCACGAAGGTCAGAACCGCGGGAAGCAGCAGGATGACGCCGATCACCGCGCCCATCTGGAAGTTCGCCTGCCCGATGATCTGTCGATAGACATCCACCGCGAGCATGTTGAATTTGCCGCCGATAACCTTGGCAATACCGAAATCGACGATGGCCGTGGTGAAGACCACGAAGCTCGCATTGATCAGGCCGTAGCGCACGCCGGGGAATGTGATGGTCCAGAAGATGCGCCAGCGCGACGTGTTCAGCGTCTCGGCGGCTTCATAAAGGCGCGCATCGGCAGTCGCCAGCGCGGTGGTCATGATGAGCACGACGAAGGGCAGGCAGTGGAACACCTGCGCCATGATGATGCCGACCGGGCCATAGATGGTGTGGCCGAACATCAGCCATTTCAGATAGCCCTGATTGCCGAAGATATAGATCAGCGCGATCGCTGGCAGCAGCGACGGGGCAAGGATCGGCAGCAGGGCAATTCCCTTGAAGGCCCCCTTCAGCGGAATGCAGCTGCGGGTGAGCGCGTAGGAGAACAGGAAGCCGAGCGGCACCACCAGCGCCACCGTCAGGGAAGCGACCCACAGGCTGTTGATGAGCGACTGCCGCAGGATCGGGTCGGTGGCGTAACTGACGAAGTTGGCCAGCCCGACGAAATTGCCCTGATGATCTTCAAAGCTCTGCGACAGCAGCGCATAGAGCGGCAGCACGATGATGACGAGCGCGATGGTGAGCATCAGCACGCCCGTCACGAGCCGCGATGCCTTCTCCCAGTCGATACCCGGGCGAAGCGCCGGAGCGGGGCTGGTGGCGAGATCGGTCATGGCTGTGCCGCCTCGCGAATCTGCCCGGACTGGGAAGCCGGGAACACCGCGCAACGCTCGCGCGGCAGGCAGACGCCCACGCGGTCGCCGACCGTCACGGGCAGGTCGGACATGTCGCGACTCGACAGGTCCGCCACCACTTCGGCATCGCCAAGCGCGGGCACGACAAGGCTGGCCCGCCAGAACGCGCCCAGAAACTCGAGATGCGTCAACCGCGCCGGCAAGGTATCGCCGGCCTCGCTGCCGGTAAGCGCCCGCAGGCGAAGCTGTTCGGGGCGCAGGCAGGCAATGACGTCGCCCTGGTTTTCCGGCGTGTCATAGGGAGCGGGAACGGGGAAACTCAGGCTTCCGACCGTCAACCGGCCGTTGCTCACATACCCCGGCAGGATGTTCATTTTTCCCACGAAGCCGGCAACGAAGAGGCTGCGCGGCCTGTGGTAGATCTCCGTCGGCGTCCCGATCTGCTCCACCTCGCCATCGCGCATCGCGACCACGCGGTCGGCCATGCTGAGCGCCTCTTCCTGGTCGTGTGTGACCATGATGGTGGTGAGGCCCAGCCGCCGCTGCAAATCGCGGATCTGCTGGCGCAGATGAACGCGAACCTTGGCGTCGAGCGCACTCAGTGGCTCGTCGAGCAGCAGAAGCCGGGGGGAGGGGGCGATGGCGCGGGCAAGGGCGACGCGCTGTTGCTGACCACCGGAAAGCTGGGCCGGGTATTTCTTCTCCGAGCCCTTCAGGTCGATGAGTTCAAGCAGTTCGTTCAATCGGGAATCGATATCCGACGACGCCAGCCTGCGGTTGCGCAACCCGTAGACGATGTTCTCACGCACGTTGAGATTGGGAAACAGCGCGTAGGACTGGAACAGGATGCCGAACTGGCGCTGAGCTGGCGGCAGGTCGGAAATGTCCTGGTCGAGGCTGTGAATGGTGCCCGCATTCTGGCGCTCAAGCCCGGCGATGATGCGCAGCAACGTCGACTTGCCACATCCCGAGGGACCGAGGAAGCAGACGAACTCGCCAGCCTCCACATCCAGCGTCACATTGGAAAGCGCCTTGAAGCTCCCGAAATGCTTGTCGATGCCGGTAACACGCAGAAACGGCGCCGCGCGGGCTTCGTCATCGCCATAGGGCGCGAGGTGCTTGGCGGGACGGGAGACGTCAAGCATGGGACAGGGCCTCGCTGACGGCGGGAAGGGCAGGGTGGAAGGCGCGGGCAAGGCCGGCGGACGGAAGGCCACGACGCTCCCGGCCGGGCAGCGGGCTGACCCCGGCCGCGCGTCTGGCTGTCCATGGCGGTGTCAGCGGGCGAAAAGATCTGGCGGTGAAAACCGCGCACGCAGCCGCGCGACAGCGCGGCGCTCCGGGCTGGGACATGATTTCCTCCTGAATGGCGTCGCCCTGTGCGCGGTCGGTCAAGAACCGAAGCGCTGGCAACGTCCGTGCCTGTCTATGCAGGTCGTTTGATTGAACGATATGCCGCGTTAAACGATGTGGCAAGAAAGAAATGAAACGGTTCATCACTCAATCGCGAGACGTCCGGCGCGTCGTGGCGAGGGGGCCCGGGCGGTGCTAGCCGGGGCGGGGCGTCCGGTCGCTCGGGGCCGCGCAGGAGCCGCGAATGATGAATTCATGCGTGACGGTGATACGCTGCCAGGTGGAGCTGTGCCCGCCGGCGAGGTGGTCCAGCAACAATTCCGCCGCGCAGCGCCCCGTCGCCGCCCAATCATAGCGGATCGCGGTGATCGGGGGCTCGATCAGCGCCGCCAATTCGGTATCGCCGAGCGTCACCAGCGACAAATGCCGGGGAATGCTCAGGTTCAGCAGCCGCACCGCCTCGATGACACCCGCGAGGTGGCCGCCGCTCGCCACGATTGCCGTGGCCGGGTCCCGGCCGATCAACGAGGAGTAGGCCGCGTCCCTTCCATAGGGATGCTGGCGCCCGCCGGAATGGATGAGATCGCGCGGCACCTCGACGGCGAGATCGGTGAAGGCGGCCTCGAAGCCGCGCAAGCGCTCGCGGCCTGAGTGAGTGATGGCAGGCACGGTGATAAGGCAGATGCGCCGATGGCCGAGGCCGAGCAGGTAGCGCGTCGCGCGATAGGTGCCCTCGTACTGATTGGTAAGGACGCAGTCGACATCGAGGTCGATGACCCTTTCCAGCATCACCAGCGGGACAGAGAAGTCGTGCAACTGGGCCCGGGTCGCTTCATCCTTGTCATTCGCCACCATAACGATGACGCCATCGACCCGTCGGCGCTTGAACTGTTCCAGCACATCGCTCTCCCGCTCCCGGTCGGAGTGCGAATTGGCCAGGAACAATGTGTAGCCGGCCCGCGTCAGAACAGGTTCAAGACCCGTCACGGCGGCGGCGGTGAGCGGATTCTGAATATCCGGCATGAGGACGCCAATGACGCGGCTCTGACGCGAACGCAGGCTCTGGGCCACCGGATTAGGCTCATAGCCGAGTTCGAGAATGGACTGCGCGACGCGCTGGCGCAGCGACGCGTCGACATTTTCCGCATGATTCAGCACACGCGACACGGTGCCAAGCGAGACGCCGGCGTGCCGGGCGACATGCTTGATGGTGACGGCTGCTGAACGGGCGGGCGGCTTTTTCACGAAGAGGGCAGGTGCTGAAATCGGAGGGGAACTGCGCCATCGGCGCGGGGCGCACGCCGTTGGCGCGAGCGGCACTTTAGGCTCATGTTCGGTGGCGCAGCAAGCTGGTCCAGCCGGCAGGTGTTGGGCGGCAGGCGCGGCGCGAACGGGCCGGGGCACCTCCAGCACCGCTTGACAGGCGGTAGGCAACACGCCAATTCTGTCGACACTATTTATTCGTTCGCGCTCAGCCGTTGTGCGTCCGGGGGATTTGTCCTCCTGTCAGCGTGAGGCGGTCGACATTTTGCTCCGCGCTGCCGTATGCCTTCCGGCACCGCTCCACTTGAAGAGTAGCCAGCCATGGAAGTGGTCGACCTGCACGGCACCGTAGGGGGCTCCGGCGAGGAACTGGTTCTTCTCCACCCCATCGGGCTCGACAGCACTTTCTGGGGAGCGATGCCGGCCATGCTCGCCCACACCCACCGCGTTCTGCGGCTTGACCTGCGGGGCTTTGGCGGCTCCTCGCTGGGGGTTGAGCCCGCGCCAATCCAGGCCTATGCCGCCGACGTGCTTCACGCGATCCGCCGGCACGGCCTTCACCGCCCCGCCGTGCTCGGCCTGTCCTTTGGTGGCATGATTGCCCAGACCCTGGCGCTGGAACATCCGGGGAGCGTGTCCCGGCTCATATTGTGCGGATGCCCCGGCGGCATTCCTGCCGAGGCGCGGCCGGCCCTGCGCGAGCGGGGCGCCGCGGCCGAGCGCGACGGCATGGAATCCGTCGTTCCCCTCACCGTCGATCGGTGGTTCACGCCCGCTTTTGTCGACAGTCCAGTGGTGGAACGGGTGCGGGCGCGGCTGCGCAGCAACAGCGTCCGCGCCTGGTCCGAAGGCTGGCAGGCGATCAGCGACTTCGACGCCCTGCCGTGCCTCGGCGCTATCGACGTGCCCACGCTCGTCGTCGCGGGGGAGCAGGACGCGGCCACCTCGCCGGCCGCCTCCGCCGCGCTTGCCGCCGCCATCCCCAGTGCCCGCAGCGTAACGCTTCCCGGCGCGCCGCACATGATGCAGTTGGAAACCAGCGGCCTGTTCACCGAAGCGGTCAGCAATTTTCTGGCCGGCCGGCCTGTCGGCGCGGGCTAAGGCGCTGCGGCCATGGAACATCCCCTTTCGCATGTGCTGACCGGAACCCGGCGTGACTTTGCGCTGCTGCTCATTCATCCGATGGGCGCCGACCTGACATTCTGGGACGATTTCGTTCTCGCGGTTGACGGGCGCGCGACGACATTGGCAGTGGATCTTCCCGGTGCCGGCTCCAGCCCGGGCGGCAGCGGGCCGGTGTCACTCGACGCTCGGGTCGCCGCGCTCGAAGGCCTGCGGCAGGCCCTGGAGATCGACAGGATCGCCATCATTGCCTGTGCGGTCGGGACAATGACGGCCGGCCTCTACGCCGCAACCTTCCCCGAGGTCATTACTGCCCTCGTTCTGGCCAACCCCACCCCGGCCAGCGCACCCGCCGCCCGCCAGATGCTGGCGGAGCGGGCCGAAGCCGTGCGTACGGGCGGCATGGCGGCAGTGCTGCCGGGCGCGGTGGAGCGCGCTTTCCTCGAACAGCCGCAGGATGCGCGCTATTTCCAATACATGAAACGTTTCGCCGGGCAGGACCCTACAAGCTATGCCTCGGCGCTGCTCGCGGCAGCGCAGGCGGATGCGACGGAGGCTTTTGCCGCGATCGCGTGCCCCACTCTATTAGTGCCCGGCCGCCACGACGTTCTTCTGCCGCTGGAACGGGCGGAAGCTGTCGCGGCGCTTGCCCCTCACGCCCAGCTGATCGTGATGGAGGATGCCGCGCATTTCGTTCCCTACCAGCAGCCGGCGCGCTTTGCCGAACGGGTGCTGGATTTCATCGGCCGCGAGGTCGGAACCGCCCCCACTTCCGGAGTGTGAACATGGCCAATAAAGGCTTCCTCCTCGTTCTCATGCAGCCGCCGCCGGCCTTTGAGGACGAGTTCAACGCCTGGTACGACACGGAGCATGTGCCCGAGCGCGTGGCGGTGGAAGGTTTTGAGAGCGGGCGCCGCTATGTCTGCGGAGACGGGCATCCCCGCTACCTCGCCATGTATGACATGGCGAACGAAGCGGTGCTTGAAACTGAATCCTATCTGCGCGTCTCGGCCGACCGGGCCAGCCCGTGGACCCGCCGCGTGACCAGCCGGGTGAAGGTGTACCGTTCCGCAGGCGAGCAGATCTTTCCCGGCGACGAGGTAACGGTGCCAACCGTGCGTACCGTGCTGCTGCGCTTCAGCGCCACGCCCGCCGGGCTGGGTGAGGCGGTCATCGCCGGGGCGAAGGCGTCCTTTGCCGGAGCGCCGGGCACGGTGCAACTGCGTGTCTTCGCCTATCCGAGGGAGGTCGGAACCGACTTTCTGGTCATGGTGGGGCTGAGCGCGCCGGGGAATTTCACCTTTGAGGCCTCGGCGTTCGGCGAGGCCGCCGCTTATCTCGACCTGGCGAACAGTTACGCGCCCTACTGAAAAGCACACCTCAAAGAAGACCGGCCAGCGCACGCGCCGGCCGGGAGGTGCCCGGAGGGGGACTTCGCGAGAAGCGCCGGCTTCGTCTCAGTGCAACGCGGCCGGATGGAACGGGTAGGGGACGGGCGGCCCGTCGCGCAGCGGAAGCACGATCACCGCCGTGCCGGGCGAGCCTTCCTTGCCGTTCTGGTCCTTTAGGCCGATGTCCAGTTCGATCACGCCATAGCGCCCGCGCTGGCTCCTGCCGGTCACACGGCCCCAGGCGGTGAGGGTGTCGCCGGGGATGTTCATGCCGCGGTACTGGAAGTTCATCTTCCACAGCCAGCCGGTCTCGCCGACCCAGTCGACCAGTACCTGCGCCAGGACGTGCTGCTTCCACGAGCCGTTGATCAGCACGTCCGGCAGGCCGTCATGCTCGGTGGCGTAGCGCCAGTCATAATGGATCTTGTGCCAGTTCTCCATCGCCGCGGACCAGCGGATGATGTGGGCAGTAGTCATCGGGCCCTTGGCGAGGACAGGGATGTCGTCGCCGACCGCGACAGTCTCGAAATACACGGTTTCGGCCATCGTCTATCTCATGATCATGGTGTTGAGGGACTTCAGCAGCGGGCGGCCGTCGGCGGTGCGGTACTCGTCCTCGATGACGACGAGCACCATCGGGCCGGCCTTGCCCTGCTTCTGGTAGATGTCGAGATAGGCCGAGCGGCACTGGATGCGGTCGCCGACCTTGGGGTAGCTGAAGAACTCGTATTCGTAGCCGCCGTTAAGAATGCCGGAGAGCGCGATCGGCAGTTTCGGCAGGCCGACGCGCATGGCGCGCGAGACGCCGTCGAAATCGGGATCGCCCGCGGCGGCAAGGGAATCGGTGCTGTCGTCCGCCGGGCGGCGAAACGCATGAACGGGAAAGCCGGGCGGGGCGACCACGGCACCATAGCGCGTGCCGGCCGCGTGTTCCGTGTCCCAAAAGCGCGGGTTGGGGTCCATCAGCGCCTGGAAGAAGCGCCGGACCTCGCTCGCCTCCACCGGGTGCGGCGCCTCCAGCCAGTCGGAACGGGCACCGATCACGGCGCGCACGTCGGGGGTGATGTGATCCACCAGTTCGTCAACAGCCATGCAGGTCTCCTCACCTAGCGTCTTGTTCTGCCGCTCCTCAGCGGATGGACGTGCCCATTGGCGGGGCGTGTCCTCCTTGAACGCCACCTTACTCCGCTATGAAACGTTTTCAAGATGTAGCGAACGTGACAGACTGGACACTCTGCGGAGACGGCCCATTCAGCCCTATGGATAAAGAATCGTAGGCATTCTTCGCTGCGCACATGGGAAGGGAAGAGATGAAAATCGTTTTTATCGGTGCATCGCACTGGCACCTCGATCTCTATCTGCTTCCGTTGCTCGACAATCCCGAGGCGGAGCTCGTCGGCATTGCCGATCCCGATCCCGACGTCGTCGCCCGGCTGACCCAGCGGCTCGGCTGCGCCGGTGACACTGACTTTCGCGCGCTGTGCCGCCGCGTGCGGCCCGATTTCGTCTTCGCGCTGGGCCGCCATGCCGACATGCCGGAGGAGGCGCGGTTCCTTATCGAGGAGGAAATCCCCTTCGCGCTGGAAAAGCCTTGCGGTCTGTCGTCCGCCGATGTTGCGCCGATGGCCGCGCTCGCCGCCCAGAAGGGCGCGTTCGCCGCCGTGCCGCTCGTCTTCCGCAATGGCGATTTCGCCCAGCACCTCGAATCGCTGAAGGACGAGGGCGATCTCAGCTACGCCAGCTTCCGCTTCATCGCCGGCTTCCCCGCCCGCTACCGGCAGGCCGGCTGCGCCTGGATGCTCGACCCGTCATTGTCCGGCGGCGGCTGCACCATCAACCTCGCCATCCACTTTTTCGATCTGGCGATCCGCCTGCTGGGGCCCGATGTGCGCGTGCTGAACGCCACCATGGCCAACCATGCCTGGCGCGAGCGGGTGGAGGATTATTCGGTCGTCACCTTCGAGCGTGCGGGCGCGCTTTGCGTGGTGGAAACCGGCTATCTCTTTCCGGCACCAACCAGCAATTTCGACATGCACTATGCCCTGCGCTCGCCCCGCAGCTACACCATCGCCCACGACACGCAGACGGTGGAGAGCCTCGCCAATGACGGCACCTCCCGCCAATGGCCGTCCGTCACCACCAATGTCCCGCACTACCGCACTTTCGTGAACGACGTGCTGGCGCGGGTGCGCGCGGGCCAGCCCCCGCTCGCCAGCCTTGCTGACATGGTGCCGGTCATGCGGCTGGTCGACGACGCCTACGCCAAGGCGCGCTCCACCCCGCTACTGCCGGCCGGGCCGATCCTTGCGGCAAGCTGAAGGACGATCGGCGATCCGCTCGGAGTCGCCCTTGATGAAAGCGGACACATGGGACGATCGGCCCGCTCAGCCGTCGGAAGACAACTCGCGGCAGGATTCGCGCAGGATGAATTCGTAGGGCACGATCACACGCTCGGACGGCGTCTCGCTGCCACCTATCCGCGAAATGGTGAGGCGGGCGGCGACTCGGCCCGTCTGCGCCCAGTCATAGCGTATGGCGGTGATCCCGGGTCGGGTGAGGGCGGCGAGTTCCGTATCGCCCAGCACGACCAACGAAAGCTCCTCGGGAATCGAAAGGTTGAGCTGGCGCATAGCGTCGAGCACGCCCGGCAGCATTCCTCCCGAGACGATGAGCGCGGTTGGCTTGGTGCGCCGGGACAGCACGGCATAGGCGGCGTTGACGGCGTAATCGCGGGTATAGCCGGCCATGTGCACCAGATCGTCGCTCACCGATACGCCGACATCGGCCAGCGCTTCGGTGTAGCCCTGAAGCCGGTAGCGGCCCGACATGTTGTCCGTGGGAACGGTGATGAGCGCGATGCGCCGATGGCCGAGGGCCGCGAGATAGCGGGTCGCCCGATACGTGCCCTGCACCTGATCGGTGCGCACGGCGTCGAATTCCGTGCCGATCTCCCGTTCGAGCAGCACCACCGGCATGGGCAGCCGGCGAAGCTGCTCCACGGTGCGCGGGTCCTGGTCGCGGGCGAGGATGGCAATGATGCCGTCGACACGCCGGCGGGCGAATTCGTTGAGAATGTTCTCCTCGCGCCCGCGCTCGTAGCGCGAGTTGGCGAGAAAGAAGGAATAGCCCTGCTGGGTGAGTTCCTCTTCCACTCCGGCCGCCGCCTCGGCAGAGAGCGGGTTGCGCAGATCGGGCACGATGACGCCGATCACATGGGTTTTCTTCGACCGCATGCCCTGGGCGAAGCTGTCGGGCCGGTAGTCCAGCGCAGCGGCAGCGTCCAGCACGCTGCGCTGCAGCGCAGGCTTCACGTTGCGGGCCTTGTTTAGCACCCGCGAAACGGTGCCGATCGACACGCCCGCCTGGCGCGCCACGTCACTGATCGTCGCGCGGGGCGGAATTCGTCCGGACTTGCCTTCATCCATCGGGTCGACACTCGCTGTGCGTCCCGCTCAGGCGCGAGAACGTTCCATGCTTAGCCGAACTCGCGTCAGCGCGCGACGGCGTTTGCGGGAGAACGGGCGCCGGTCCACGTCTTAGGTGTGCCGCGCAAGAGCTCGTTCAATCCCGGCCCGTGCGAAGCGGTGGCGATCCTGTTCCCGCTTGACCGGCGCCGAACTCTGCCAATAGGCTTCAAGTTGGAAAACGTTTCACATACTCAATCGAAGGAGGGCCCTGTGGGCGAGACGGTTAAACTGTGCGAGGTCGGCCCCCGCGACGGCCTGCAGATGGCGGCGTCGATCATGCCGACCGACATCAAGATCGAGTGGATCGCCTCGTTGGCGCGCGCAGGCCTGCGGGAGATCGAGGTCGGCAGCTTCGTGCCACCCACGCTCATCCCGCAGATGGCCGACACCGGCGAGGTGGTACGCGCGAGCCGTGCCATCGACGGACTCACCGTCATCGCGCTGGTGCCGAACCTCAAGGGTGCCCAGCGGGCCCATGAGAACGGTGCCGATGGCGTCATCGTTCCGGTTTCGGTCAGCGAAGGACACAGCCGGGCCAACACCAACAAGGGCAGCCTGGAACAGGTGGCCGAGGTACGCGCCATCGTCGAGTGGGTGAAGGGTCAGGAACTGCCGATGAAGGTGGAGGCCGGCTGCGCCACGGCCTTCGGCTGCTCCATCGAGGGGCAGGTGCCGGTGGGCAGGGTAGTCATGATCGCCGCCGCGCTCGCCGACGCCGGAGTGGACGGCGTGGTCCTGGCCGACACGGTCGGCTACGGCAACCCGGCCCAGGTGCACGCGACGGTGCGCGCGGTAGGGGCCGAGATCGGGGCGGCCCTTGATCGGCTGCATCTTCACGACACGATGGGTCTCGGCCTCGCCAACGCGCTGGCCGGTCTGGAAGAAGGCATACGCTGCTTCGATTCGGCGCTTGCCGGGCTCGGCGGCTGCCCCTTCGCCCCGGGTGCCTCGGGCAACATCGTGACCGAGGACCTCGTCTTCATGCTGGAGAGCATGGGTTTTTCGACGGGCATCGATCTCGACGGGCTTTTTCGCGCGCGCGAGGTGCTGCAGCGCGGGCTGCGTGACACGGCGCTTCTGGGCAATGTGGCGAAGGCGGGCATTCCCCGGACCTATAGCCGGGCGGCGTGACGCGGCCTCACACGCATTGTTGTGCCCTGTGGCATGATCGAGGCGGCAGCCCGCGAGGCGCGACGATGGCGGGCCGTCGGCAGGCGCCGCCATGTGAAGGGAGGAAGCCCGTGCAAGGCACGATCACCTATCTGACGACGATCGAATTCGGAGAGGGAGCCATCGACCGCCTAAGCGAGCATCTCGGGCTCGCGGGCATCCAGCGTCCTCTCATCATATCCGATCACGGCCTGGCCGCGACCGGCCTGGTCGACCGTGTCGCCGCGCTTTGTCCACCCGGCTCGGCGGTTTTCCTTGATGTGCCGTCCAATCCGACCGAAGCGGCGGTGCTGGCCGCTCTGGCGGCCTATCGCGACAGCGGCGCCGATGGGATCGTCGCCCTCGGCGGCGGGTCGCCGATAGACCTCGCCAAGGGCGTCGCCCTGCTCGCCACCCATGAAGGGCCGCTGGAGAGCTACGCGGTCATCTATGGCGGGCTCGGCCGGATCACGGCTGCGGTCGCTCCGGTGATCGCCGTGCCGACCACGGCTGGCACGGGGGCCGAAGTGGGGCGAGCCGCGCTTCTCACCCTCGCCGATGGGAGAAAGCTCGGCTTCATCAGCCCGCATTTGTTTCCCAGAAAGGCCATATGCGATCCTGAGCTCACCTATGGACTGCCGCCCTTCCTCACCGCCGCGACGGCGCTCGACGCGCTTTCGCATTGCGTCGAGACCTTTCTCTCGCCGCGCTATAATCCTCCCGCCGACGCCATCGCGCTCGATGGCGCCGGGCGCATCTGGCGGCATATCGAGCGGGCATTCCGGGAGGGCGGAGACGTCGAGGCCCGCCGCGAACTGATGATGGGTTCGCTGCACGGAGGGCTGAGTTTCCAGAAGGGGCTGGGCGCCGTCCATGCCCTCTCGCACGCTCTTGGCGGCCTTGGCGAGCCCAACCTCCACCATGGCACGCTGAACGCCTTGCTGATGCCCGACGTGCTGCGTTTCAACCGACCGGAGATCGTCGAGAAGGCGGAACGCCTGAACAACGTTCTCGGGCTGGGCGCGACGGTTGATCTGGCGGACGAACTGGACGCGCTGAATCTCCGGCTCGGCATTCCCGCCAGCCTCACCGCGCTCGGCGTTCCCCATGCCAAGATCGACTGGCTGGTCGAGCGGGCGCTGGCCGATCACAGCTGTGCCACCAATCCGCGCGCCCTGTCGGCCGCCGATCTGCGCGCCCTGCTGGAAAGCGCGTTCAGCCCGGCTTCAGGTGGCTCTTCGACTTGACGCAGCGATCCTTGCAGTGGCCCGTCGCCAGCGGCTGCGGCCGGAATGACGGCGTGAGCAGGTCCGGTTTTTCCGGACCTGCGCCGGGCCGGCCCCCAGGCGGGCAGGGCCGGCCGCTCTGTCAGCGAGGGCTTTCGCGCCGCTGCCAGATCAGCCTGCGCGGCTCGGCACCGGCGTGTTGAGCAGCTGCTGCTCCCAAAGATACGCAATGCCGCTGCCGCCGGCATGTTGCGTGATTACCTCGGTTATCTTGATGGCCGTATCCATCCGCGCCCAGTCGCGCTGCCACTCCGCCGCGACCGCCAGCCATGTCATCATGTTGGCACCGGCCCCGATCATGCGCTGGATGGCGACCGTGTGTGCCTCGACCGAGACGCCCGCGGAGGCATCCGTGACAACCGTCACATCCCACCCCTCGCCAAGCGCCTGGATCGCCGGCATCGCCACGCACACCTCGGTCCAGAGACCCGCGATGATGAGTTGCTTGCGACCCGTCGCCTTGACCGCGTCCACCACCTTGGCATCCTCCCAGGTGTTGATGAACGTTCGGTCGATCACCTCCTGGCCGGGAAACACATCCGTGATCTGCGGAAAGAGCAGGCCGCCGCGCTCGGCGATGACGGAGGTCAGGATGGTGGGCACGCCGAACGCCTTGGCGGCCTTTGCCAGGCCCGCCGTATTGTTGATCACCATCTGCGGTTCGTGACTGTTCACATTCGCCAGCTGGTAGGGCTGGTGGTCGATCAGAACGAGGACGGAGTCTTCGGGACGAAGAAGCAAAGCAAGGCCGTTGCGAAAGGTCATGAGTATCCTCTGCTGCCGTTATCGGTGAGGTTGGTCGCCAGTTGCATGCGCCCCCGGGCGCTGCTGGCAGGACAGTCTCATCGCGGCTCGTGCTACGATAGCGCGCCTTCGCGCCACGCTGTGTCGCGCAATGAGGAACGCCGAAGTGGATATTGAGGAGCTCAGAACCTTCGTGGAGGTCGCCGATGCCGGCGGCGTGTCGCCCGCGGCGCGGCGCCTTGGCCTCTCCAAGTCCATCGTCAGCCGGCGGCTGCATCGGCTGGAGACAGAACTTGGCGTCCAGCTGTTAGCACGCACCACCCGCGGCGCCGCGCTCACCGAGGCCGGGGTCACGTTCCGCGACCATGCCGCCCGAGTGTGCGCCGAAATCGACGTGGCGCGGGAAACGATCCTGCCCGCCGGCGAACTGCGGGGCCGCTTGCGGATTGCCGCACCGCTTTCCTTCGGCCCGACCCACTTCGCGCATGTGCTGGCGGACATGGCCCGGCGCCACCCCCAGCTCCACATCCACACCTGCTACACCGACAATTTCGTCGATCTCGTCACAGGGGGTTACGACTGCGCCATCCGCGTCGGCCATCTCCAGGATTCAAACCTGCTCGCCCGACGCGTCGGGCCTATCTATGGCCGGCTGGTGGCGAGCCCGGCCTATATCCGGGCGCATGGGTCGCCCGAGACGCCGGAGCAACTCGGCGCCCATCAAGCCCTCATGCAGGGCACCGAGGCCTGGCAGTTGATGGACGGCGACAAGGTCGTCACTGTGCGTCCGCAGGGGCGCTTCAAGGCGGACAACGGCACGGCACTGGTCGCGGCCGCGACCGCCGGGCTGGGGATCGCCTACCTGCCCGACGGCCTCACGCACGAACTCTTGGCTTCCGGCGCACTTGTTCCGGTGATGACGGGCCATCCTCCGCCTCCGGCCGGCATTTATGTGCTCCGGCCGCCGGGGGCCTATCCCGCACGGAAGGTTCGGGTTCTCACGGAAATGCTGATCGCGTGTTTCGACCACGCCGCGCAATGGAGCTGAACGGCCGACCCGGACACGACATGTCGCGGCTCCGGGATAGGCAAGGCCGGCGAGGCCGCGCTTAACCAATCGTCACGGATCGCTCGGGCTTGCTGCCCCCCTGGGATGAGCCGTCACGACCAACGGGCGCGCTTGTGCCATCGCCTCATCCAGGCGGGCGCGGGAGACGGCCGCGAGACGATCCACGCCGAGAAGGCGCGCGATTTCCCGCGCGGGATCGAGCTTCTCCAGCACGTCGATATTGTCGAGCACGACAGAGGCGAGCTCCGCGAGGGGAATGTCGCCGATCCCCCGACGAGCCGCCTCGCTGCCGGGCGGGCGGTAGGCGAGGACATCGCAGATCGTCCCCTTCTTCCAGATGAACTCGCCGCTCGACTCCATCGTCCTGTCCAGATGGCGCAGATGGAGGTCGATCCTCTCGCGGATCCGGCCACCCGTGCGCAGCCAGCCATGCGCGCGCGACACACGCTGGGCGAGAAGGTCTGTCCGCAGCGGGGCCTCGGCCTCGATGATGGCCTCGATCATGCCCCGCAGCGTCTCACGGTAGCCGAACTCGTAGAACTGCTCCGGGTCGACGGTAAAGCCGGACAGGTCGGTGAGTCGATAATGGCGCCCGCCGGAAGCCTCCGTGGCGACGATGCGGATGGGCGACACTTCGCTGTCCGGCACGGCGGCGTCCGTCCCGGCCAGCCCTTCCGATACCAGCTCGGACTCGCTGGCAATCGCAGGCGGCGGCATCGGATCGACAGGAGCCGTCGACACCGCAGCGGGAACCGCGTCGTTCTCGTCGCGCTCCAAACCCTCGACTTCGTGCCCCATGTCCCATCGGGTGGCGACCGTCCCCCCTTCGGCGGCAGCGGCCTCGGTGGCTCGCCGCGCCCGGCTAATTTCCAGGTGCTCGGTCAGCCTGGTGTGAAGGCGCTCGGCACAGCCGGCGGCGTCGAACCACCAATCGGTGGACCAGACGCGGACCATGTTCCAGCCGAGGCCCTTCAGCACCTGCTCGCGCACCTTGTCGCGATCACGCGCCGTTGCCGAGCTGTGATAGGTCGCGCCGTCACATTCGACGCCGGCGAGATAGGCGCCGGGAAGATCGGGATGGCGCACCCCGAGGTCGATCCGGAAACCGGAAATGCCGACCTGGGGCACCACCGTCCAGCCGCGACGCTCCAGCTGCGCGGCAACGGCCTCCTCGAAGGGCGAGTCGAAGCCGCCGACCGAACCGATATCCTGCGCCGCCAAGGCGATGGTGCCGCGTTCCGCATAGTCCAGGAAGGTCTTCAGATGGCGCACGGCGAGCCCCTTGGCCCGGCCTGCGTCGATCAGGTCCGCCGTGAAGCCGGAGAAGACAATGAGCTCCTGCCGCGCGCGGGTGATGGCAACGTTCAGGCGCCGCTCGCCCCCGTCGCGGTTGAGCGCGCCGAAATCCATCGACAGCTTGCCGGCGGCGTCCTTCCAGAAGGTGAGGGAGAACAGGATGACGTCGCGCTCGTCGCCCTGCACATTTTCCAGATTGCGGACGATGGTCGGCTCGACCCGCTCCTCGGAGAAGAACCACTCAAGCTCGGGCTCGTCCCGGCGCGCGGCGTCTAGCAGGTCGAGGATCAGCGATTGCTGCTGGGCGTTCAGGGTGATCACCGCGAGCGTCGGGCGCTCCTTTTCCGGCAGTTTCAGCCACGCCTTCATGCGGGCGACCGCCTCGCGCGCGACGGCTTCAGCCTCGATCTTGTTCGTCCGGCTCTTGCCACGGTCATAGACGCCGTGCGGCACCCTGCGCAGATGCACCGCGCGGTCTTCGACGGCGGGGGAGGGGAACGTGACCAGGCGGTTCTGGTAATAATGATGGTTGGAGAAGGCGATCAGGGATTCGCTGCGGCTGCGGTAATGCCAGCGCAATACCCTCACCGGGATGACCTTTTCCAATTCGTCGAGAATGCTCTCCAGATCCTTCTCGTGATCTTCGAGGTCTTCTTCGTCCTCGTTGCTGCCGAAGAAATTGGTCGGCGGCAGCTGCTTGGGGTCGCCGACGATGATGGTCTGGCGCGCCCGCGCAATGGCGCCCACGGCATCCCAGGTGCTGATTTGCGAAGCTTCGTCGAAGATCACCACGTCGAACAGCGCCTGGTTCGGCGGCAGGTACTGGGCGATCGACAGCGGCGACATCAGCATGCAGGGCGCCAGCTTCGAGAAGCTCTGCGGCATTTTGCCGATCATGTCGCGGATCGACTGGTTCGGCCGCTGCAATCCCATCTGGTGGCGCAGCAGGCCGAGCTCCGAGTGGCGCGGCACGCTCTGCACCGGCGGCAGCCCGTGCGCGATGGCGCTGATAACACGCCGGGCGGCGTGGGAGCGCACGAGATCGTCAATCTCGCGGAATTCCTTGATGGCGTTCTCATGCTGGAAACGGCGGAAATCCCTGAGAACCGGGTCGCCATCCAGTATCTTCGGCAGCCACCAACGGGCATAGGCGAGCACAAAGGCGGCGTGTGCCCCGTCCGGAGCGATCGCGCCGCTTTCAATGGCGGCGACGAGAGGGGTAAGGCCCCGATCCGTCGCCCGGTTGCGCACGCGGCACCAGTCCGACCAGTCGCGCAGCAGATGCCGCCCGTCGACCAGCGCGGAGAGAGTGGCATCCAGCGCGTCGAGATGAGCGCTGTCGGGGATGAGCACGAGATCGCGCCCCGCCACGACACAAAAATCCCGCCGCGCCGCTTCAAGGCCGGCGATTGCGGCGAGCAGCCGCGGGCCGGCAGCAAGGATCGGATGGTGCTCGACCTCTCCCGACAGGCACGGCACGATGGTGCGGAGCATGGAGCGGACGTCATCCCGCTCAAGGCCAGGCAGGCGCAGGGCGCGGCGCAGTTCGCCGGCGCGCTCCAGCAGATCGGCAACCGCCGCAACATCGGTTTCCAAGCCCTCGACCGGCAGCTTCTTGCCGGCCAGCAGGTTCTGCTCGATGGCGATGAGGCTCGCCTTCATGCGGCCCAGCAACGGCAGGTCGATTTCGGGCGCGCACATGCCCTGAGTGACGTGGGCCTGCATCTGCTTGAGAACCCGGCGCTTGCCGAGCATCGCGTTCGGCCAGAGCGAGGCGCTTGCCTCCTGCCATTGCCGGCTCAGCAGCTCCGTGTCGAGGGCGCGCAGGGCCGACACGCCATAGGAGGCGGCGAGCCCCTGTTCGGCTTCGCTATAGGCCTCGATCGCCGTCGCCAGGCCCGCCAGCGCTGGCCCGCACTGGAGAAATTCCGGATCGAAGGCGATGGTGACATCGCGGCCACGGCATTTCCGCAGCGCGGCCCCCAGCAGCGCCAGCGCGCGAACCTCTTCCTGGGAGCAACTGTGCTGCGGCTTGAGTCCCAGGCTTGCGCGAAAGGCATCGAGCGAGCCCGCCAACAGCTGGATGGCATTGCGCAGTGAATCGACCGCCGCCAGCATGCTCTCCTGCCAGCTGGAACTCCACGCGGCGACATTGACCAGATCGAGCGCCGGCTGCCGCTTGACGGAGGCGAAAACGCGGCCGAGGTCGGCGGCGATCTCCTCCAGTTCGCGCACAGTCTCGGCGTCGTGCGGTTCACTCTCCGGCCACGCAAGGGCGGGGGCCGGCTCGTCGTGCGCCCTGAGCGCGATCCCCAGCGCCTTGTACGGCGTCCAGCCATTCGGGTAGCGCCGGTGCAGGGCCGCGACATAGCCGTTCAGCAGGTCGCGGCGCAGCCGAAGCCGCTCGTTGATCGCCACCCATTCCGAAGCATCGTCCCGCCCGCCATATTCCCAGGCGGCCTTGAGCTGCCCGAGGAAATGCCGGCGGTCGGCCTTGTTCGAGTGCAGCTCGATGCAGTGATTGGCAAGGCCATGTTCGCGCAGGCGGCGATAGACGACATCGAGCGCGGCCGTCTTTTCGGCGACGAACAGCACCGTCTTTCCCACCGCCAGGCAGTTGGCGATCATGTTGGCGATGGTCTGGCTCTTGCCGGTGCCGGGCGGGCCGACGATGACGAAATCCCGCCCTTCGGTCGCCGCGAGGCAAGCCGCCGTCTGCGACGAATCCGAGGGCAGCAGGGACACGATATCGGACGGCGCGTAGGCGTGGTCGAGCTCACGCTCATCGCGGAACGGGACCTGCCCCTTGCCGGCGTCGAAGGACTGTTCCGGCGTATCGATCAGATGGCGGACGACCCTGTTCTCGCGCAGCGCCTGCGTCCGCTCGACCAGATCCTTCCACATCAGGAACTTCGCGAATGAAAAGGTCGACAGGGCCGTCTCGTCCACGACCTCCATGCCCGCCACATCGCGCACCGCGTGGCGCATCATCGCGAGCAGCTGGGGAACGTCGATCCCGTTCTCGTCGCGCGGCAGGCCGTCCCCGAATTGGGGGAGCTTCAGATCGAACTCCCGCTCGAGAAACTGAAGCAAGGTGGCGTTGAAGCGCGGCTCGTCCTCGTGAAAGCGGATGGAGAAGCGGGAGCTCGCGCTGCGACGTTCCAGCGTCACCGGCACCAGCAGGAGCGGCGCCCGATAGAAGCGCTCATCCTCCGGCGTTTTCTTCCAGCGCAGGAAGCCCACTGCGAGGAACAGAGTGTTCGCCCCGCCCTCGGCGAAATCGTTGCGGACCTGACGGTGCAGGTCGATAAGCCGGGCGTCCAGCTGGCGCGCGTCGAGAAGGGAAGGAAGCTCGTCGCGCAGCAGCGCCTCGGCGGCAAAGCCGCGCTGGAGATCCCGGCCATGCACCTCGCGATAAAGCGCCGCGTCGCGCTCGCCGAGGGGGTTCTGCTCCGGCAGCGAAATGATCCGGATCGCGGCACCGTCGGTAAGCCGGTCTTCGAGATAGGCGACATCGGTGCAGAGGAACGGGATGGTCTTCTTCGAATCCGGAAAGTTGAGGAGGCGGTTGCGAAGGGTGAGGTCGAGAAGCTTCCTCTGCCAGCGGTCGATACGGCCGGCGGCCGTGGTAGGCTTCACCTCGACGCTCTCAGTGGGCAGCTCACTAAAGCTCGGCGCGGCGGGGAGCGGAAGATCCCCGACCGGCGCCATCGCCTCGTCGACAGTGCCTCGACGGAGCGGCTCGTGCGACGCCAGCGGCGTGATCCCGCCACTTCGCAACCGCCGGACGTCGACCGCCGCGACGAAGGCATGCGCCTCGTCGTCGTGCAGACGGCGATCGAGCGCCTGCTGCGCGCCCTCCAGGGTCAGCGCCGGACGATGCGTCACGCCCGTCGTCTCGAAGACGATGAGCTCGCGCGAGGCCAGCGCCTTGCGGACCTCCATGGGATCCGCCTCGATCCCCGTGGCGAAGGTCCGCTTCGCCAGCCACACGCCCACTGCGGCATGGCCGGCGAACATGAGGATTACCGGGTGCAGGCCGGCAGCTTCCAGGGCGGCCGCAAAGAGAAGACTGGTGTCGAGGCAGGTCGCCAGCCGTTCCTCGGCGATGGTGCTGGGGCGCCGTACCTTCTGGCCGCGATGCTCGAAGCTCGCCGGCGGTTCGGCATAGTGCAGGCCCATGCCGGCGATGGCGGAATAGATCGCCGCGGTGAGCATATAGGCCCGTTGCGGGCTCTGCGACTGATAGCCGTCGAGCGCGCTGGGGTGGCCGTGCGCCGCGAGCCGTTCGGCCGCCGTCCGCAGGATCGTGGCGATCCCCGGGTCGTTCGGCATGACGAAGGCCGGCAGCAACTGCGCCATGTCGGCAACGCCGCCCCATTCGTCCCGTGCCAGCAGCCGGACCGCGAAGCGCTGCTCCCCGAGCACCTCGCCCCCCGCCGACAGACGAAGCGTTATTTCGCCGCGTTCGGCCTCGTTGAGGCCGGCGAGATAGACGGCGTCGAGCTCCACCTTGCGATCGCTCAACTGCAGATTGTCGCCCGGAACAAGTCTATCCACCGTCCAGGATTTCGGTCGCAAAAATGCAGGAGAGGATATCAGATCAACCCGACAGTTCTCGACATGATGATCCGTGTGGTTCTCGATGCGGATCGACCGGACAACCGGAATCGCGTTCTGGTAAGACGCATAGGTAAAGCTGGTGGCAATGTCGGCAATGATTGTCGGATGCTTGGACGACGACCCGATACCGGGGCCTTCTGACTCCGAAACAATTGTATCCGTGATATGCATCGGCCCACTCCCTATCGGGATACTAGCGAGCTTTTGCCGGATTAAGAATACCTTGGATCAACGCGAGACAACCTCGCCGGGCGAAACTATCGCGCGGTGACGCTCATCGGCGCGGCGCTCGTTCCCGGCGAATGCCCTTCGTCCACCTTCGCAACCGTGGCGGCCGTCTCAATCGGCCGCCCTTTTGCATACTCTCGATCATGTGCATCATGGGTATCGCCATCCGCCTTCCACTTGGGCCGTGGTTCGGCTACATGCCGGCAGGTGGTCGCGAGCGTGATAAGCGTGGCGATCTCCCTTCCTGCATGCGGGCTGTTCGATCCTTTCCTCGCTCGGCCCTCCATCCAACCATCACTCCACATCAGCGGGCACCCGGCCGCGCCGGCAGGCGCCCCGGTTCAATTAGGGGCGTAGCTTGGTCTCTCAGGCGGTCATCCTGTGTGGGGGCATCGGCACCCGCCTCGGCACGCTCACCGAAACGACGCCGAAACCCATGCTGGAGGTGGGCGGGCGCCCCTTCCTGCTGCATCTTATCCAGGAGGTCGCCCGCCACGGCGTGGAACGGATCACGCTGTTGGCTGGCCGCTTCGGCGACCAGATCACGGCAACCTTCCACGGTCATCGACTTTTCGGCGCGCAGATCGAGGTGCTGGCCGAGCCGGCGCCGCTCGGCACCGGCGGCGCTCTGGGTTTCGCCGTCGATCGCCTCGATCCGGAGTTCCTGCTGCTGAACGGCGATTCCTGGATCGACGCCGATCTCACGCGGTTCGTGCTGGCCTGGCGGCGGTCCCGGGAACGGGACCCAGCGTTGATCGCCCAGATGTTGCCTCATCGCGTAGCCGACACCACCCGCTTCGGCCGGCTCGTGCTGGATGGCGACCGTGTCGCGGCCTTCGACGACAAAGGCGACCGGCGCGGGGAGGTGTCGGGTCTCATCAATGCCGGCGTCTACATTGTCGACCGCCGGATTGTGGACCTCATCCCGCGCCATGCCGCCTGCTCGCTGGAGCGGGAAATCCTGCCCCGCCTCGTGCGGGAGGGACGTGTCGTGGCCGCGCCCGTGCGCGAGGGCGCCTATTTCGTCGACATCGGCATCCCGGAAACCCTCGCCCGGGTCCGGGAAGAGTTGATCGGCATCCGCACCCGCCCCGCCATATTCTTCGATCGGGACGGAACCCTCACGCGCGACAGCGGCTACACCCACCGCGTCGAGGATCTTCACTGGATGCCACAGGCGCGCGAGGCCATCGCCCTCGCCAATGACAGGGGATACTTCGTCTTCGTCGTCACGAACCAATCCGGCATCGCGCGCGGTTTGTATGACGAGGCCGCAGTCGAGATGTTTCATCGCGCCATGCAGGAATCGCTGGCGCAGATCGGCGCTCATGTCGACGCGTTCGAGTGGTGCCCACACCATGTCGAGGCGGCGGTTCCCGCCTATCGGAAGGATTGCTCCCGCCGGAAGCCCGGCCCCGGCATGATTCTCGACCTGCTGGCAGCCTGGCCGGTGGAGCGGCGCCGCAGCTTCCTGATCGGCAATGGCGAGGTCGACATGGAGGCCGCGCGCGCGTCTGGCCTGCGCGCCGTTCGTTACGAGGGCGGATCAATGCTCGACATCCTGACCACCTCGTTTTAAGCGGTAATATTATGTGGATCAGCAGAACGCCGCTTCGGGCGAGCTTCTTCGGCGGCGGCACCGACTACCCCTCGCATTTCCACTCCAGTCCGGGCGCCGTGCTTGGCGGCACCATCGACAAATACATTTACATACAGGCACTTCCTCTCTCCCCCGTCGCCGAACAGAGGTTTCGCGTCACCTACCGCACGACCGAGAGCGTGCAGCGGATCGAGGACATCCAGCATCCGGTGATCCGCGAAACCTTGAAGCTGTATGGCTGGACTGCGCCGCTCAACATCGCCACCATGTCCGATCTTCCGGGAAATACGGGTCTCGGCAGTTCGTCGGCCTTCACCGTTGGCTTCATCAACCTGCTGCACCGCATGCGCGGTATCGAACTCACGCGTTATGAACTCGCGCGGCAGGCGATCCGGATGGAACAGGACATTCTCCGCGAGAATGTCGGCATCCAGGACCAGATCCATGCCGCTTTCGGCGGGCTCGCCCGCTACGAGTTTTCCGGCGACACCATCGCCATCGAGCCGCTGCGACTGACCACCAGCCGCTTGGCAACCCTCAACGCCTCGCTTCTGCTCGTCTATACCGGCGCCCAGCGACGCGCCATGGACGCGCTTTACAGCCAGCACCGACGCACCGCCAACGGCGATAACCGCGTCTATCTGCGCGAAATGTACGAGATGACGCGCACGGGGACGCAAATTCTGGAAGCAGGCGGCAGCGACAAAGCCAGCGTTGCGCGCTTCGCCGACCTGCTGGATGAAGGCTGGCGCCTGAAGCGAAAGCTGGGCGAAGGTGTCACCAACCCGGCCATCGACCTCCTCTATCAGCAGGGAAAAGCGCTCGGCGCGAAAGGCGCCAAGCTTCTGGGGGCGGGCGGGGACGGCTTCATGCTGTTCATCGCCGAGCCGGCACTTCATGGCGCCTTCGTGGACCATTTCGGGGCCGGCAATGTCATACCGATCGCCTTGACCGACGCCGGATCGACGGTTTCGCGCTTCGATTGAGCCGCCCGACCGGACTCAGCGGGGTGGCGAGCGCATGGCGGATTCGACAATCCCGCAGATAAGATGCCCGATCGTGATGTGCGCCTCCTGGATATGACTGGTCTGCCCGTGCGGCACGGCGATCAGGATATCGGCATGCTGTTCGAGAGCCCCCCCGCTCGCGCCCGTGAGGCCGATGGTGACGATGCCCATCTGCCGGGCAATCTCGAAAGCCTTCACGACGTTGGCGCTGTGGCCACTGGTCGAAAGGCCAACCAGCAAATCGCCGCGCCGGCCCATGCCCCGGATCTGGCGCGCGAAAACATGCTCATAGCCATAGTCGTTGGCGATCGCGGTAAGGGCCGAGGCGTCGAGGGTCAGGGCCAGAGCGGGCAGCGGATCACGCTCGAACAGGAAGCGCCCCATCAGTTCCGCCGCAAGGTGCTGGGCATCGGCGGCCGAGCCACCATTGCCGCAGAACATCACCTTGCCCCCGGACGACAGCGCGGCGATGCAGGCCTCGGCCGCCCTGGCAACGTCTGCCGCAACAGCGTCAAGGCGCCCCATCAGCCGGGCGGTTTCGGCGAAATAGGCGACGATGACGTCCGTCGAATTATTCATGCATCTCTGCCGGGGAAGCGTGCAAACAGCCCTTCTTCGATACCTCCCAACCCGTGTCCGAGTCGATGGCTGACGAAGGCACCCGGCGGAATTAGGCGTGAAGTGTGCCACATACAGGACGAATTGACCGCGCTGGGCGGGGGGCCGGCCACCACCGCCCATACGGTCGAACTTACTCCGGCGCGACCACTGCCGGACCGATGACCAATTCGTCAGCGACAAAGCGCTCGATGCGGCCGGGCAGATAAAACACGTCGGAAACAAGATCGTGCTCCGCGACCGTCCAGAGAGGATCGCTGTCCTTTCGCTGGACCCAAACGAAACACGACGTGGGCCGATCCGCTTCCTCATTAATTCGGAGAGCCTGCAAGTCGGCCGCGCTGGTTGATGGCAAGCCCCCGGCCTGAAGAAGGACGCCAAGCTGGGCGGCGACAGTGTCCGGGATCATTTTTGCGCCCGTGCTCCACCGGCGCACCGTGCGGATGTCCACGCCGATGAGCCTGGCGAAGCCCGCCGGCGTGGTGTTGAGCGTTCCGAGCGCTTCCTGGAATTCTTCCGCTGTCATGCCCGGGGAAATAGCAGGCGCGGACCCGACTGGCTACGGATGCGGAAACGATGGCAGTCGGCCTCTGCTTCAGTGGCAGAAGAGCCGGGCGTCTGTCGCCTCCCAATGCAGCTGCATGTGGGCCCCCATAGTGACCTCGTCGGGGCGGACGCGGCTGGCGGGCATCCGCACATTGACGCTGGCACCCCATCCGGTGGCGAGGACGAAATGGTAGGTCTCACCAATAAAGGTTGCGTCGGACAGGACGGCGTCGATGCCGGGTTCCGCCGCTTGTCCGAGAGGCGAAAGGCGCAGGCGGTCGGGTCGGATCATCAGCCCGGCGCGAGCGCCGGCGACGGCGGCGCCGTGCAGCGATATGCCGCTCAGCATGCCGCCGTCCGGAAGCACGATGTCAGCGCTCTCGCCTTCGCTCCGGGTGATGGTGCAGTCGAGGAAATTCGAGTGGCCGACGAAGTCGGCGACGAAGCGCGTTCGGGGCGCCTCATAGAGTTCCCGACCCTTGCCGAGTTGCTCGATGCGGCCGTGGTTGAACAGGGCGATACGATCGGAAAGGCTCAGCGCCTCTTCTTGGTCGTGGGTAACGTAAAGAATGGTGACGCCGGTCTGCCGATGAATGCGGCGGATCTCATCCTGGATCTCCTCGCGCAGTTTCTTGTCCAGTGCCGAGAGCGGTTCGTCCATGAGCAGGAGCGGCGGGTCGTAGGCCAGCGCCCGGGCCAGCGCGACGCGCTGCTGCTGGCCGCCGGACAGTTGGGCGGGCATCCGGTCGGCGAAGCCCTCCAGCCGTACCAGTGCCAGCATCTCCTCGACCTTGCGGCCGATCTCGGCCGCCGACCGTCGGCGCACGCGCAAGGGGAAGGCCACGTTCTCGGCGACGGAGAGATGCGGGAACAGCGTGTAGCGCTGGAACACCATGCCGATGTTGCGCTTGTTGGAAGGCTCGGCGAGGATGCTGCGCCCCCCCAGCCGCACATCGCCGCCCGACGGCTCGAAGAATCCGGCGATCATATAGAGCGTCGTGCTCTTGCCCGAACCCGAAGGCCCGAGAAAGGTCACAAACTCGCCCTGCGCGATATCCAGTGAGACATCATTGACGGCGGCGACGTTTCCGAACGTCTTGGAAATATTGGATATTTCCAGAAAAGTCATGAGCGGGCGTCCTTGCGGAAGAGGGCGGCAAGCGCCATCAGGGCGGCGGTCAGCGCGATCAGCAGCGTCGAAACGGCCGCGATGACAGGCGAGAGATCCTGGCGCAGCGTGCTGTAGATCCGCACCGGCAAGGTCTGGAGATCGGGACTCGCCATGAAGATGGCGATCACCACCTCGTCCCACGAGGCGAGGAAGGAGAAGATCGCCGCGCTGATCAGACCCAGCCGGATGCCGGGAAGAGTGACGCGGATCTTGGCTTCCAGCGGGCTCGCGCCGCAGACGATGGCAGCGGTTTCGATATCGCGATCAAAGCGTTCCAGTGCATTGGAGATGGCGATGATCGAGAAGGGCAGGGCGATCACCAGATGCGCCAGTACGAAGCCGAGAAATGTGCCGTTGAGGTGCAGCCTGAGGAAGAAGGCGTAGAGCGCGACCGCAAGCACCACCACCGGAAGGATCATCGGCGTGAGGAACAGCGCCCGCAGCACCTCCCGCCCGCGAAACTCGCCGCGTGTCAGGCCGAAGGAGGCCATCAGCCCGATCACCACCGACAGCACCGTGACGACGGCAGCGATCTGGAAGCTGGTGAGGAAGGAGGCGATCCATTCGGGATCGTCGAACAATTCCTCATACCAGCGCAGCGTCCAGCCGGGGGGAGGGAATTGCAGCCATTGCGAGGAGCCGAAGGAGAGGGCGACGATGAGCAGGATCGGCAGCAGCAGATAGGCGCCGACCAGCACCGCAATGACGATCAGGACGACCCGCCAGGGGCCGAGACGGGCAAAATCGAGCAGCATGACGCCCTAGCTCCTCGCCTGACCAAAGCCGAAAAACCTCAGCTGAACCAGATAGATAGCAAGCGTTACGACCAGCAGCACCAAGGCCGCCGCGCCCGCCAGCCCCCAGTCGAGCAGCGACTGCACCAACTGGGCGATAAGCTCCGCCAGCATCATGTTGGAAGTGCCACCGAGCAGCGCCGGGGTGATGAAATAGCCGAGCGACATGACGAAAACCATCAGCGCGCCGGCCGCGATGCCGGAGGCGGCGAGGGGGAGCATCACCCGCGTGAAAGCCTGCCAGCGGCTGGCGCCGCACAAGGCGGCCGCCTGAAAGACGGCGGGGTCGATGGCGCGGATCGTGGCGTGCAGCGGCAGGATCATGAAGGGCAGCATGATGTAGGTCATGCCGATGGTAACGCCGGCCAGATTGTTGATCAGCGGCAGCGGCTCGGAGATGAGGCCGAGATCCATCAGCGTGCGGTTGATGATGCCGGTGCGCTGGAGCAACACCATCCACGCATAGGTGCGGGCCAGAAGGTTGGTCCACATCGACAGGATGATGATGGCGAACAGCAGCCGCGACCAGAAGGACGGCGCTATGGCCAGGAACCAGGCCACGGGAAAACCGAGGAGAACCGTCGCCAGCGTCACGGTCCCGGCCACCAGGAACGTGTTGCCCAGCACCTTCAGATAAGTCGTCGAGCCGAAGAAGGCCGCGTAGTTCTGCAGGCCCGGCTCGGGCTCCAGCACACTGCGGAGCAGAAGGGCGAGCACGGGAATCACGAACACCAGCACCACGACCGCCAACGCCGGAATCACGGGCACAATCCCCCGTCCGCGCCGCCGGGCGGTCGCAGGGGAGGGGTTGGCGAGCGGCACGTCGGTGACGGTCATGAGGGCTCGGTCACGTCGGTTCGTTGAGGGCGAGGGGGCGGGCGTTGAGGCCCGCCAAGCCGATGCGGTGCGCTGGTTACGCCTCGGGGCGGGGACCGCAGGCGGTCATGTCGCGCAGGGCACGCAGGGCGCCCTGCCACGCGCCTTTCCGGTCACTCAGCCTGCCAAGCGTACCAGCGCTTGCCGATCTCGTCGCGATGGGCCGCCCAGTAGCCCATGTCGAGATTGATCTGCGAGGTGGTGTGTTGATCGGGCAGGTTGGCGGCCACGTCCTTCGGCATCAGGGCAGCGGACTTCACATTGACGGGCGCATAGCCGCTATCGGTGGCGAAGCTCGCCTGGCCCTCGGGGCTGGTCGCTTCGGCGATGAACTTCATCGCGGCCTCCTTGTTCTTCGCGCCCTTGGGTACGACGAGCATGTCGGCGGCGGTCAGGTTCTGCTCCCAGGAGATGCCCACCTTCTCGCCGCTCTGCTCCAGCGCGAACAGGCGCCCGTTCCAGAACTGGCCGATGGGTGCCTCGCCGGAGGCGAGCAGCTGCTGCGACTGCGCGCCGGTGCCCCACCAGACGATGTCCTTCTTGATGCTGTCGAGCTTCTTGAAGGCGCGGTCGAGGTCGAGCGGATAGAGCTTGTCGGCCGGCACGCCATCGGCGAGCAGGGCGATTTCCAGCACACCGGGCGCCGACCATTTGTAGAAGGTGCGCTTACCGGGGAAGGTCTTGGTGTCGAACATGTCCGCCCAGCTCTTGGGCACCTTGCCCTTGAGGCTCGCCGGATTGAAGCCGAGCACGAAGGAATAATAGAAGCTGCCCACGGCATGGTCGGTGACGAAACGCGGGTCGATCTCGTCGCGCTTGACGATGGAGAAGTCGATCGGCTCGATCAGCCCGTCCTTGGCGGCGGCGGCAGCAAAATCAGCCTCCACGTCCACCACGTCCCAGGAGACGTTGCCGCTTTCGACCATGGCTTTCAGCTTGCCGTAGTCGGTCGGCCCGTCCTGCTTAACGGTGATGCCGGCCTCCTTGGTGAAGGGCACGGCCCAGCTTTTCTTCTGGGCGTCCTGGGTGGTGCCGCCCCAACTGGTGAAGACGATGGAGCCCGACTGCGCCATGGCGGCGCCGGCGAGGCCGGCGGCGAGGGCGAGTGCGGTGATGCCGAGGGCTCGTGATGTGCGCGACATGTTAGTCCCCTTTGGTTGGCGTTCGGTGTGGAAGGCGGCGCGTTGGGCGCTCGGTCGTTGCGTTGAGGCGAGGCGGCCGCTCTCGGTCAGTCCAGCGGCGAGAAGGCGGTGGGCAGGAGAATCTTGTTCTCCATGGTCTCGATCAGCGCCTGGATCTTCGGCAGGAAGGCGAGCCAGGCGGGATCGGCGTTCAGCCGCGCGCGGCGGGCGGCCCGTTCATCAAGGCTGGCATAGGCCCAGATGTGGACGATCTCGTTCAGCGGGCCGATCTCGCTGGTGAAATAGCCGACGAGCTGCCCGAGATGGCTCTTCTGAAGGGCGATGCCCTCCTCCGCGACCAGCTTCACATAGGCTGGGACGGTGCCAGTCTTCAGGCGATAGGTCCGCATCTCGTAGAGCATGGCTTTGCCTCAGCGCATCACGAAGGGATCGGCGATCGGCTCGTCGCTGGTGCGCAGCCAGACCGACTTGGTGCGGGTGTAGTCGCGGATGGACTCCGCCCCGCCCTCGCGCCCGAGGCCGGACAGGCCATAGCCGCCGAAGGGCACGATGGGGGAGACCGCGCGGTAGGTGTTCACCCAGACAATGCCGGCGCGCAGCGTGCGGATCAGCCGGTGGGCGCGGGCGAGATCGCGGGTGAACACGCCGGCGGCGAGGCCGAATGGGCTGTCATTGGCCTTCGCGAGGGCGTCGGCCTCATCTGCGAAGCCGATGACGCTCAGCACCGGCCCGAAAAGTTCCTCCGCCGCGCAGGGCACCTCATTGCCGGCGCAGGCGAGAATGGTCGGGGCGTAGTAGTGGCCGGACCCGTGGCCCTCCGCCCGCTGGCCGCCGGTAACGAGTTCTGCGCCGGCGGCAAGGCTGGCGGCGACCACCTGCTCGATATGGGCGAGCTGCCGCAGCGTGGCGAGCGGGCCCATCTCGGTCGCCGGGTCCTGCGGGTCGCCGATGCGGATGCGCTCGGCCTTGTCGGTCAGGATAGCCAGCAGCTTCCCGCGCACGCTCTCCTCAACGAAGAGGCGGGAGCCGGCGACGCAGCTCTGGCCGGAGGCGGCGAAGATGCCGGCCACCACCGCGTTCGCGGCGCTTTCCAGATCGGCATCGGCGAAGACCAGCACCGGCGACTTGCCGCCGAGTTCCAGCGTCGTATAGGCGAGGTTTTCCGCCGTATTGCGCACCACATGGCGCGCGGTGGCGGGCCCGCCGGTGAAGGCGACGCGGGAGACGAGGTGGTGCGCGGTGAGGGTGCGCCCGCACTCCTCGCCGAAGCCGGTGATGATGTTGACGACGCCGGGGGGAAACCCGGCCTCATGCACCAGCCGGGCGAAGGCGAGCAGGGGGGCGGGGCCTTCCTCCGACGCCTTCAGCACCACGGTGCAGCCCGCCGCCAAAGCCGGGCCGAGCTTCACCGCTGACAGGAAAAGCTGCGAGTTCCACGGAACAATGGCGGCGACCACGCCGATCGGCTCGCGGCGCAGCCACGCCTCCATATCAGGCTTGTCGACGGGCAAATGCGAGCCCTCGACCTTGTCGGCAAGGCCGCCGAAATAGCGATAATACTCCGCGACATAGCCGATCTGCGCGCGGGTCTCGCGGATGATCTTGCCGGTGTCGCGGGTTTCCAGCTCGGCCAGTTCGCCGGCATGGGCAGCGACGAGATCGCCGAGCCGCGACAGCAGCTTGCCGCGCTGGGTGGCCGTGAGATTGGTCCATTCCGGCACCTCGAAAGCGCGGTGGGCGGCTTCCACCGCACGGTTCACGTCGGCGGCTGTCGCGGCAGGCATCACCGCCCAGGGCTGGCCTGATGCCGGATCGAGGCTCTCGAAGCTGGCACCCCCCGTGACGAAGGCGCCGTCGATATAAAGCCGGAAATCGTCGCGCAGGGCGGTCATCGGTTTATCCTCACGCGAAGGCCGGCAGGACGTGGCGGATGAAGCGGTCGAGCGATTTCGCCTTGCGCGCATGGCCGATGCCGGCGTCGATCCACAGCGCGAACTGGTCGAAGCCGAGCGCCTCATAGCCCTTCAGCCGGGCGATCACCTCGTCGGGCTCGCCGATGACGAGATTTCTACGGATGACATCCGGCGCATATTGGGGGCTGGCGGCGCGCTCCTCCGGGGAGAGCGGGGCCATGATCGCCTGATGGATCGGCCGCTTATTGGCGAACCAGGCACCGAACAGACCGTACCAGGCAGAGAGATCCTCGGCGAACTGATCGGTCTCGGTGGGCGACCCCGTAACGAAGCAGTGCTGCAGCAGCATGATCTGCGGGCGCGGCACATCCGGATGGTCGGCCACGGCGGTGTTGAACCGCTCCATCAGGGTCGCCACCTCGCCATCGCCCGAGGCGAGCGGCGTCACCTGTACGTTGCAGCCATTGGCAACGGCGAAGGCGTGGCTGTTCGGATCGCGCGCAGCGATCCAGATCGGCGGGCCGCCTGCCTGCACCGGCTTGGGCGAGGCGGTGGAGGTGGGGAAGCTCCAGAACTGCCCCTTATGGGCGTAGTCGCCGGCCCAGAGCTTCTGCATCGCCGGCACCAGCTCGCGCATGCGAAGGCCCGCGCCCATCGCGTCGAGGCCGGGCAGCAGGCGCTCATATTCAAAGCTGTAGGCGCCGCGCGCCACGCCGAGATCGAGCCGCCCCTCGCAGGCGATATCCATCATCGCCGCCTCGCCGGCCAGTCGGATCGGGTGCCAGAACGGGGCGATGATATTGCCGGTGCCGAGGCGCAGGGTCGAGGTCTTCGCCGCCAGATGCGCCAGCTGGATGAAGGGATTGGGCGCGATGGTGAAATCCATCGCGTGGTGCTCGCCGATCCACACCGTCTCGAAGCCTGCGCCCTCGGCGGTGAGCGCCAGCTCCTCCAGCTCGGCGAACAGCCTGGCATGGGGGATGGCGGGATCGGCGCGCTCCATATGGACGAAGAGGGAGAACTTCATGCGGGTGCCCCCGGTGTGTCCCAGCCGGGGTTGGCGGGGACGGCGGCGAGCGGGTGCACGGTGCCGCGGGCGGCGTCGCCGACATAGATGCCGAACGTGTCCTCGCGGCGCTCGCGCAGATAGCGCGCCAGCATGGAGCGGGTGGCCTCGTCTGGCAGGCGGGAAAGGTCGACCTCGTCCAGCGGCACCAGAACGGCGCCGGCCTGCGCAGAGGGCGTGCCACTAAGGCCGCCGCGATAATAGATCGAGACGGTGGGCGGGCCCTTGCCGGCCGATTGTGTCTCGAACACCGCGAACAGGAAGCCAAGCCGACCCTCGACGCCAAGCCGGGCCAGCGCACCGCGCAGGCTGTGCGGGTTCGACGCCGGTTCGAGGCAGGAGCCGGCGGGAAGATCGAGCCCGCCCTTGCCGTCCTCGACCAGCAGCAGCGCGCCATCCGATTCCAGAATGGCGCCGACCCGGGCCGGCTCGTCGCGCTTCGCCAGTGCCTGCGGACCGAGCGAGAAGTCGACATAGGCGCCGCGGCAATAGCCGAGCGGGGGCTTGGTGCCGGCACCGAAGCCGCGCACATGGCCGATCAGGATCACATGGTCGCCGGCCTCCACCACCTCGTGGCGTGTGCAGTCGAACCAGGCCGCCGCGCCCGACATGACCGGGCTGCCAGCCGGGCCGAGTTGCCACGGGGCGCCGGCGAATTTGTCGGGCGACTTCGAGGCGAACAGCGCCGAGACGTCCTTCTGGTCGCCCGCCAACACCGAGACGGCGAAGTTTTCCGCCGCGCTGAACACCGGGAAGCTCGACGCGGCTTTCGCGAGGCAGACGAGGATGAGCGGGGGATCGAGCGAGACGGAGGAGAAGGAATTGGCGGTGAAACCGCGCATCTCGCCGTCCGCGGTGCGGGTCGTCACCACCGTTACCCCGGTAAGGAAGGCACCGAGCGCCTGACGGAAAGCTTTCGGATCGAAGGTTTGGGCGTCGGAGGCTGGCGTATCGACGTCGAGAGCAGGAGCGGGGGCCAGCGCGTCGAGAAAGGCGAGCAGCCGCCCGTTCACTTCGTCCGGTGCCGTGAGCGCCATCATGTGGCGCGCGCCTTCCAGCACCTCGACCCGCCCGTGCGGGGCGAGCGCGGCCATCGCCCGCGACATTTCCGGGGTCGAATTGAGATCGCCATCGGCGGTCATGAACAGCGCCGGCATGGCAAGGCCTGCCAGCCGGTCGCGATGGGCGGCGTCCGAGGCGGCGAAAAGCGCATAGGTACGGGCATAGCCGACGGGATCGCCCGCCGCGAGCAGGGTGGCGACCTGCGCCGCGCTCGCCTGCAGCGCTTCCGGCACCGGCTCGCCGAACCAGCGGCGCACGGCGGCGGCGTGCGAGGCGGCACGGCCTTGCGCGTCCAGCGTTCCGGCGCGGGCGGTGACGACGGCGCGCTGTTCCGGCGTGCGGCAGAATACGGCATTGAGCGCGGCGACGGCGCGAACCCGGACGGGATGCGCCAGCGCCGTCTCCAGCGCCACCAGGGCGCCCATGGAATGGCCGATCAGCACCGCCGAGGGGATCGCCAGACCGTCGAGCAGGGCAACAATCTGGCCGGCATAGTCGGACAGGCGGGCGTCTTCCGGCGGCAGGCTGGAGCCGCCATGGCCGGGCATGTCGAGCGCGATCACGTCGTGGCGGGCGGCGAGCGCCTTGATCTGCGGGGCCCACACCTCGCTCGCCATGCCGACGCCGTGGATCAGCACGACAGGCGGCGCGCCTGCCGGCCCTGCCCGGCGATAGGCGACATGCGCGGGGGCGCCGTCGCGGCCGGCAAAGCCGAGGGTGCGCACCTCAGCCATGGGAGGCGTCCGCGCCGGACGCCGCGTCCAGCCCCTGGGTGGAGCCGAGTTCCTCAAGGTCCTGATAGCGATTGCCGATGCGGTGATGCGGGCGTCCGCCAATGGACGCGCCGAGCGCGACGACGATCTCGTCCGGCGCCGGAGCGTCGTTGATGGCGAACTGGATGGTGAGGTAGTGCGAGCGGCGCCCCTCATCCAGCTTGTCCATCAGCGGGATGGCGATGGAGGCATTCGGCCCGCCGCGCGTGTTGGTGAAGGCGAGATAGCTCTTGGCCCCGACCGCCTTGCGGTAGTGATTGCCGAAGCGCAGCGTATGGATCAGAGCCGAGGCGTGTTCCACCTCGCCGGAGGTGCCGACCAGCCCCGCCTTGCCATAGCCCTCGACTACCTCGCCCGAGCCGGCAAGGCGCAGGATTTCCTCGGTCAGCAGCGCGCCGAGCTGGGGAGCGATGTCGTGAATCTCGGGCTTGAGGTCCTCGACGAAGCCGCGCCCGGCCCAGGGGTTGGTGAGCACGGCCGCCGCCGCATACAGGCGCAGCGGGGTGGGAGCGGCCCGCCCGCCCTCGATCAGCGTGGACTCAGCGTAGGTGACGAGCTTGCGCAGCTGCAACGGCATGGCGTGTCCCATGAAAGACGGGGCCTGATCGGGTGGCCGGAAGCAGATGTTCCGGGACGGGTGTTCTCACGTTTCGTATGATGGTATACCATAAGATGGTCGAGTCAATTGTCATCCCGCCCCGCTCGGGCGACAAGAGGCGGGAACGGAGACTTCCATGGTCGCGACGACGGAATCGAAAGAGACGAGCCAGGAGATGAAGGTCGAGCGCAGCGGCACCACGCTGCGCAGCCTGACGCTGGAGAAGATGCGCGACGCCATTCTCGATTTCCGCTTCAAGCCCGGCGAGCGGCTGGTCGAGCGCACGCTGTGCGAGCGGCTGGGAGTCAGCCGCAGCGTGGTGCGCGAGGTGCTGCGGCATCTGGAGGCCGAAGGGCTGGTCGAGACCATTCCCCATCAGGGCCCGGCGGTGACCAAGCCGGACCCGGCGCAGGCGGCGCAGATCTATGAAATACGCGCCTTGCTGGAAAGCGAGGCGGCGCGCGCCTGCGCGCTTCAGGCCTCCGAGGCGGCGATTGCCGAACTCGGCCGGGTGATCGATGAAATCGACGTCGCGTTCCAGACCGGCAGCCCGCGCGAGGTGCTGCGGCGGACGACGGAGTTTTACGAAAAACTGTTCGGCGCCGCCGGCAAGGAAGTGGCGTGGGACGTCGTGCGCTCGCTCAATGCCCGCATCAACCACCTGCGCTCCATGACCATCGCGCAGGAGGGGCGGCACGCCGCCGCCATCGCCGAAATGCGGCTGCTGCACGCCGCGCTGCTGCGGCGGGACGGGGAGGGCGCCCATGAGGCGAGCCGCGCCCATGTCGCCACCGTGGCGCGCCTCGCCGGCGCCATCCTCGCTCGTATCTGACAGCGTCTGCCGGAACACGCCGGCTTGCCAGCCGCGCCGCACACCGGCTATCTCGCCCGACCCGCGCGGGGTGGACGAAGAAGGGCGACGGCACAGATGGACCCGATCACCAGCCTGCTCGGCAGCCTGCCGCCGGATTTTTACATCACCGACCCGGACGTCGTGGCGAAGTATCTCACCGATTTCCGCCACTTCCGCACCGGCGCCTCCCGCGCCGTGCTGCGCCCGCGCACGACGGCGGAGGTGCAGCGTATCGTCGCCGCGTGCGCCGCCCACGGGGTGCCGCTGGTGCCGCAGGGTGGCAACACCTCCTATTGCGCCGCCGCCACCCCCTCGCCGCTGGGCGGAGAGCTGGTGCTGAGCCTTGAGCGGCTGAACGCCGTGCGGGCGATCGACCCCACCAATTTGTCGCTGACGGCCGAGGCGGGGTGCGTGCTGAGCGTGCTGCAGGAAGCGGCCGACGCGGCCGGGCTGATGCTGCCGCTCGACCTCGGCTCGCGCCAGTCCTGCCAGCTTGGCGGCGCCCTCTCCACCAATGCCGGCGGCATCTCGGTGCTGAAATACGGCATGGCCCGCGACCTCGTGCTGGGGCTTGAGGCCGTGCTGCCGGACGGGCAACTGCTAAACGTGCTCCAGCCGCTGCGCAAGAACAACACCGGCTATGACGTGAAGCAGGTGCTGCTCGGCGCCGAAGGCACGCTCGGCATCGTCACCGCCGCCTCGCTGAAGCTGGCGCGCAAGCCGGCACAGACCGTCACCGCCTTCCTCGCCGTCGCGGAGATCGACGCGCTCACGACGCTTCTCGCCCGCGCCCAGCTTCTCACCGGCGAGAACGTCACCTCGTTCGAATATATCTCCCACCATTCGCTCGGCTTGCTGCTCGCCGCGCAGGCGGGCCTTCGCCATCCGCTTGAAGCGCCGGCGCGCCACTATGTGGTGATGGAGGCGCAGACCTGCTCGCCGCTGCTGGGACTGGAGGAGGCGATGGCCGCCTTTCTGGAGGAGGCGCTGGGCGAGGGGCTGGTGAACGACGGCACGATTGCCGCCGGGGGGCAGCAGCGCGACCAGCTGTGGTATCTGCGCGAGCATATCCCGGAGGCCGAAGTGGCCAATGGTGGCTCGGTGAAGCACGACGTCTCGGTGCCGACCTCCGCCTTGCCGTCCTTCATCTCGCAGGCCAGCGCGCTGGTGGAGACGCACGGCGCCGGCGGGCGGCTGTCGATCTACGGCCATGTCGGCGACGGCAATGTCCACTTCAACGTAGTGGCCCCGGCAGGGGCGGACCCCGCCGGCTACAAGCCCTGGTTCGAGCGCGAAGTGTCCCCGCGCGTGTATGATCTGGCGGTGACGATGGGCGGCTCCTTCGGCGCGGAATACGGCATTGGTATCGTCAAGCTGGATCTGCTGGAGCGCTATGGCGACCCGGCCAAGCTTCACATGATGCGCGCCCTCAAGGCGGCGCTGGACCCCGCCAACTTGATGAACCCCGGCAAGGTGGTGCGGGCCTGAGCCGCCAGAAGCCCGCGCTCAGGGTGCCAATCGTCTATGGCTGCCAGTCGGTCATGGTGAGCACGTTGCCGCCCAGTTTCTGGAAGGCGCGCTGGCGGCAGGAGAAGACGATGATCTGCTGGTCGCGCGACTGGCGGTGTAGGGCGTCGAACATCCGTTCGATGCGGTCGTCGTCGGAATAGACCAGCGCGTCGTCGAGAATGACCGGCGCCGGCCTGCCATCGCGGGCGAGCAGCCGGGCGAAGGCGAGCCGGGTCAGCACCGAGAGCTGTTCGCGCATCCCCCCGCTGAGACGCTCGATGTCCTCGTCATGGCCGTTGCGGCGAAGCGTCTGGGGCAACAGCGTCTTGTCGTCGAAGGTGATGGAGGCATCGTCGAACAGCAGGCCGAGCAAGGGCGTCAGTTCGGCCATGACGGGCTTCAGGTAGAGATCGCGCGCCTGCGCCCGCGCTGCCTCCAGCGCCGCCGCCAGCCGCTGCAGCACGCGGACCTCGGCGGCGAAGGCGTCGACGCGGGCGCTTGCGGTCGACAGCGCCTCCCGGGTTTCGCCCCACATCTCCTCCACCGCGTCGTCGGAGCGGGCGCTGATCTCGGCATTCAGCACTGCCAGGGTCGTTCCAAGGGTGGTGGCCTCCTTGTCGGCCGCCTCCTCGACCGAGCGGGCGCGCTTCAGCGCCGCTTCGGCCGATTCCAGATCGATGACGGCCGCGCGCAGCCGCTGCACCTGCGCTTCGGCGGCCGCGCCATGCCGGTCCCGCTCCTGGCAGCGTTCCGACAGTTCCTGCAGGCGGGCGCCGCGCGCTTCCACTGGGCCGAGAAGGGCCTCGATCTGGGTGCGCTCCGCGTTCAGCGCGGCCAGCGCCGTCTCCGCCGTCACAAAGGCGTCGTCGGCGCGCGCCCGCAGCGGCTCCGCCATGCGCAGCGCCTGCCGGGTTAGGGTGCGCCGTTCCTCGGCGGCGGCGAGGGACGCCCGCACCTGTGCCGGGTCCTCTTTCAGCTCAAGGTCGTCGATGCCGACGGCAGCATGCGCCGCGACATCCTCCCGGAGCTTCGCCAGCCCCTCGGGCGCCAGCAGCATCAGCCGGCCCTGCTGCTCCCGCCGCTCGGCGTCGAGTTGCTGCGCCCGTATTTGCCGCGCACGGGCGCCGGCAAGATCCTCGACGCCCATCGACGCGAGAAGGGTCCGCCGCTTGGCGACCGCCTGTTCGAGCCGGCTGTTGTCCTGCGCAGGCCGGTTGGAGCGCAGCGTGAGGGTTCCGATGCCGGCGATGACCAGTTCCGCCTGTCCGTCATAGCCGCGTTCCTCGCCATTGCGCAGGGGCACGGACTCCATGACCACGGGCGAGGCCGCGCCGGGATCATAGGCGATAGTCACCGACGGACGCGCCGCTTCCTCGACGGCGCGCAATTTGGCGATGTCGATCTCCAGCGCCTGGAGTTCCTCCACCGCGTTTGGCGGAATCTTCTCGGTGGAGAGCCTTGCCTCGGCGGCCTCCAGCGCCTGACGGGCCGCCTCGGCACCGGCCAGTCGCTCGCTCAACGCCGCCTGCCGCTCCATCGCCTCGCGCGCCTTCACGGCCGCGTCGAGGCGCGCCAGCAGCTGGCGGGTTTCCTGTTCGACGGCTTCTGCCGCCGCTACAGCGGCATGGGCCTTCTCGATCCCGGCGCCCGCGGCGTGGCGCTTGCCCACGGCTTCCTCGCGGCGCCGCTCGGCCTCCTGCAGGGCGGCCCGCTGCTGCTCGGCCTTTTCGAGGGCGGTCCGGTAGGCGGCGAGTTCCCGCTCGGCGGCGTCGCGGCGCTCGCATGCCAGCCCAAGCTCCGCCTCGGCCGTCCGCAGCGCCTCGCCCTGCGCCTTGGCCGCGTCGAAGGTTGCCTGCGCGACCTCCACCGCCCGGCGCCGGCCCTGCCGGTCCTCGGCATTCTCCAACTCGGCGAGCCGCTTCACGGCGCCGGCGCGGCGGTCCAGCGCTTCGCGCAGGGTGCGCACGTCGGCCGCGAGCCGTTCTTCCTGCGTTACCAGCCGGTCGCGCGCGTCGATCGCGGCGGCATAGCGCGCGCCGGCCTTCGGGCGGCCCGTAGCGGTGACGAGTTCGGCCAGCGCCGCCTGCGTCGCCGTCACGATCTCCGCCATGCGCCGCCCGCCGGTGACGGCCTCGACCTCGCCCTGCACCGACTCGAGCAGGCTGGCGCGCACCTGCTTCTCGCTTTCATCGTCCGATTTGCTGCGCTTCTCGATGCCGGTAATTCCCTGGCGCACCCAGAGCAGACCGGCCGGCCCGGCCGTGCCGCCCTTGATGAGGCCGGCGATGAAGTTCTCCGCCTCGTCCGCCTGCGCAACCAGCCGGCCGGTCGTCCGATCGGTGACGCGGGCCGAGCGGCCGCCATAATACTGCTTGGTGATGCGGAAGCGGCCCTCCGCGGTCGAGATGTCGGCCTCGACCAGCGGGCTGCCACCACTATAGGGCCGCAGCTTCTGCACATCGCCGGGCGTGCCGGAATGGGGCTGGAAGAACAGCGCGTGCAGCGCCTCGAAGCTGGTCGATTTGCCGAATTCGTTGACCGCGCACAGCACGTTGACGCCGTCGCCGATGTCCTCGATCGCCACGCCGCGATTGGCGAAACGCTTCACGTTGAACAGGCGCAGCGCCGATATCTTCATGACGCCACCGCGTTGGTAGAGGACTGCTGCGCATAGGAATAGAGCCGAGCCAGGGCGGCGCCCGCCACCTCGCGCTCGGCGGCCGAGCGGCTGGCGTCATTGGCTTCCGCCAGCAGCGCATTGGCCGCCTCGCGCAGCGCGCCGGCACGGTCTATCCGGTCGAGGTCGTCGGTCTCGCAGGCGGTGGCGAGCGCCGCATCGTCCAGTTCCAGCACGGCAAAGTCCGGCGTCGCTTCGGCCACGGCGGCCGCCAGAGCCGCATGGCCGGCCAGACGGGTGCGCCCAGTGGCAACAACGCGGGCGAGGGTTTGCCGGCGCGTGCGGACTTCCGGCAGCAGCGCCTTCAGCACGGGCAACGGGTCGTCGCCTTCCAGCAGATGCAGGTCGAGCGAGCGCCAGGCAAAGCTCGCCGTGGGCAGCGCCGTCACCTCGGGCAGGGCGTCCATGCCGGCAAGGCGCACCAGAAGTGCCTCGCCGGGGCGCTCGTGCTTGAAGCGGTCGGGCTCGGGGGTGCCGCTGTAGCGGGTGCGGGAATCGACCTCCACCGCGCCATGCCAATCGCCGAGCGCGAGATAGGCGAGGCCCGCGCGCCGGGCGCGGTCGGGCGCGATCACATCGCCCCCCACCGCGTCCTCCGAAAAGCTGCGAATGGCGCCATGGGCAAGGCCGAGACGCACTGTGCCCTCGGGCGTCGTCTGCGCATCCATCCACTCGGTCAGGTCGCGGCCGGGCCGGCGCGTGGTGCAGGGGGCGGGCAGCAGCGTCACCTGCGGCGCCAAAGCGAGAGGGCGGGGCTCGGTGGCGAGGAATACATTGGCGGGCGCCTCCGCCTTCAGCGTCGCCCAGAGCTGCGCTGCCTGAAGGGAATCGTGGTTGCCCGGCAGGATCACCCAGCGCAGCGGCGCGTGGTGGCGCATTTCGGCGAGCGCCTGACGGCGCACGTCCGGGGCAGGGGTCTCCGTGTCGAACGTGTCGCCGGCGAGGAGGATGGTATCCGCGCCCTGTTCGCGCGCGTGCTGCGCCAGCCGGGCGATGACGCCGTGGCGGGCCTCGCGCAGGCGGCCCGGCAGGTCGCCCGAGAAATTGCCGAAGCGCTTGCCCAGATGCAGATCGCTGGAATGGATGAAGCGGAACATGGCTCGCCGGGCACCTGAGGGTTTCGACACGCGGGGGTATCGGGCGAGGGGTTCATCCCGACCGGCACAACCGGGGTCGTCCAGCACGCCGCTCTTGTCAAGCCGCGCGGTACCAGCCGCCGGCCCGGCACTCCCTTGGAACTGCCGGGCCTTGCGCGAAGACCTCAGGCGCGGCGCTGGTTGTAGACGTCGAGGCAGACGGCGCCGAGCAGGACGAGGCCCTTGATGACCTGCTGGTAGTCGATGCCGATGCCGAGAATCGACATGCCGTTGTTCATCACGCCCATGATGAGCGCGCCGATGACCGCGCCGCCGACCCGCCCGACGCCGCCATAGGCCGAGGCGCCGCCGATGAAGCAGGCGGCGATGACGTCGAGTTCGAAGCCGAGGCCCGCCTTCGGCGTCGCGGTATTGAGCCGCGCCGCGAAGACGAGGCCCGCCAGCGCCGCCAGCACGCCCATGTTGACGAAGGTGAGGAAGGTCAGCCGCTCGGTCTTGATGCCCGAGAGCTTGGCCGCCTTCTCATTGCCGCCGACGGCATAGATCTGCCGACCGATGGTGGTGCGGGTGGTCACAAACGCATAGAGCGCAATCAGCGCCGTCATGATGATCAGCACGTTCGGCATGCCGCGATGGGACGCGATCAGATAGGCGAAGTAGGTGATGACGCCGAACAGCGCCACGTTCTTGGCGACGAAGAACCCATAGGGCTCGGTCTCCACATGGTGCGCCTCCTGCCGCGCCCGGCCGCGAAAATTGAGCCAGACCATGGCCAGTGCTAGCAGGGCGCCCACCGCCAGCGAAGTGGGGTAAAGGCCGCTCGTCTCCGGCCCCAGTTCCGGGATGAAGCCGGAGGACAGTTTCTGGAAGGTGGGAGGGAACGGGCCGACCGACTGGCCGGCGAGGATGGCGAGGGCCAGCCCCTTGAACACCAGCATGCCGGCAAGGGTGACGATGAAGGACGGAATCTTGAAATAGGCCACCCAATAGCCCTGCGCGGCGCCGATCAGCCCGCCCAGCGCCAGGCAGATCACCGTCGCGGGAATGTAGTGGACGTCGAACTTCACCATCAGCACGGCGGCCACCGCGCCGATGAAGCCGGCGACCGAACCGACCGAAAGGTCGATATGGCCGGTGACGATGACCAGCAGCATGCCCAGCGCCATGATGACGATGTAGCTGTTCTGCAGCACGAGGTTGGTGAGGTTGAGCGGGCGCATCAGCGTGCCGTTCGTCACCACCTCGAAGAAGATCATGATGGCGAAGAGCGAGATCAGCATCCCGTATTCGCGCAGGTTGTTCTTCAGGAAGCCGGCATGCTGCGGCTTGTCCTTGAGAGCGGTATCGCTCATGCCAATGCCTCCATGGGGCGCTGCTCTCCCTTGCGCATGATGGCGCGCATGATCTTCTCCTGCGAGGCCTCGGCGCCGGGGAACTCGCCGACAAAGGCCCCCTCGTTCATGACGCAGATGCGGTCGCAGATGCCGAGCAGTTCCGGCATCTCGGAGGAGATCACCACCACGCCTTTGCCGGCATCCGCCAGCTCGTTGATGATGCAGTAGATCTCGTATTTGGCGCCGACATCGATGCCGCGCGTCGGCTCATCGAGGATCAGCACCTTGGGGTCGGTGAACAGCCATTTCGACAGCACCACCTTCTGCTGGTTGCCGCCGGAGAGCTTGCCGGTCTCCTGGAACACGCTGTGGCAGCGTATGTGCATCCGCCCGCGATAGTCGGAGGCGACGCGCAATTCCTTCATGTCGTCGATGATCCGGCCCGGCGCGATCGCCGGCAGGTTGGCAAGGGTGACGTTCTTGCGGATGTCCTCGGCGAGCAGCAGGCCGAGATGCTTGCGGTCCTCGGTGACATAGGCGAGCCCCGCGTCGATGGCGCGCCGCACCGTGGAAAGGTCGACCTCGCGCCCCTCCATCTCCGCCCGGCCGCTGATCTTCTGGCCCCAGGCCCGGCCGAAAATGCTCATGGCGAACTCGGTGCGCCCCGCGCCCATGAGGCCGGCAATGCCGACGATCTCGCCGCGCCGGACCTCGAAATCGACGTTCTTGATGACCTGCCGGTCGGAATGGAGCGGGTGATAGGCCGACCAGTTGCTGACCTTGAAGATCGGCTCGCCGATGGTGGGCTGGCGCTTGGGGTAGCGGTGTTCGAGGTCGCGATCGACCATCTTGGCGATGATGCGGTCTTCCTCCACCGCCCCGTCATCGCAGTCCAGCGTGTCGACCGCGCGCCCGTCGCGCAGCACGGTGATGCGGTCGGCGACCTTGGAAACCTCGTTCAGCTTGTGCGAGATGAGGATGGAGGCGATGCCCTGCGCCTTGAATTCCAGCAGCAGGTCGAGCAGGGCCGCGCTGTCCTTCTCCGACAGGCTGGCGGTCGGCTCGTCGAGGATGAGCAGCCGCACCTTCTTGGACAATGCCTTGGCGATCTCGACCAGTTGCTGCTTGCCGACCCCGATATTCGTCACCAGCGTGTCCGGGGATTCGTCCAGCCCGACCTTGGCGAGCAGTTCCTTGGTACGCCGGTGCACCGCCCCGCGGTCGATGATGCCGAAGCGGCCGGGCGGGTTGGCGATGAAGATGTTTTCGGCGATCGAGAGCAGCGGAACGAGCGCGAGTTCCTGGTGGATGATGATGATGCCCAGCGCTTCCGAGGCGCTGATGTCGCTGAAGCGGCGCTCCTCCCCGTCAAAGACGATCGCGCCCTCATAGGAACCGTGCGGGTAGACCCCGCTCAGCACCTTCATCAGGGTGGACTTGCCGGCGCCGTTCTCGCCGACGAGGGCATGGATCTCGCCGGGTCTCACGGCAAAGGTGACATCGCTCAGCGCCTTCACCCCGGCGAAGTGCTTGCTGATGCCCTGCATTTCGAGAAGAGCGTTCATGGCTCGCTCCAAAGGCCGGGTCCGCGCCGGAGCCATTCCGGCGCGGAGATCGGCGGGTGCGGATGGGGTCAGTTGATCTCGCCCGGCTTGTAGTAGCCGGAGCCGATCAGAACGGGTTCCCAGTTGTCCTTGTCGACCACCACCGGCTTGAGCAGGTAGGAGGGCACGACCTTGACGCCGTTATTGTAGGTCTTGGTGTCATTCACCGTGACCTCCTTGCCGCTGAGCGACGCGTCGACCATGTCGGCCGTCACCTTGGCGAGCTCGCGCGTGTCCTTGAAGATGGTGGAGTACTGCTCGCCGGCGAGGATCGACTTCATGGACGGCACTTCGGCGTCCTGGCCCGTGACGACCGGCATCTTCATGTTGCCCGAGCCATAGCCCACGCCCTTGAGCGAGGAGAGGATGCCGATGGACAACCCGTCATAGGGCGAGAGCACGCCATTGAGCGTCTTGTCGGAGTAATAGGCGCTCAGCAGGTTATCCATGCGGGACTGGGCGGTGGCGCCGTCCCAGCGAAGGGTCGAGACCTTGTCCATGCCCATCTGGCCGGAAGCGACCTTCAGCGTGCCGTTGTCGATCAGCGGCTTCAGCACCGACATGGCGCCGTCATAGAAGAAGTAGGCGTTGTTGTCGTCCGGCGAGCCGCCGAACAGCTCGACGTTGAAGGGGCCCTTGTTCTCGGGATAGCCGAGGCCCTTGAGCAGCGACTGCGCCTGCAGCACGCCGACCTGGAAATTGTCGAAAGTCGCATAATAATCGACATTCGGCGTCTCGCGGATCAGCCGGTCATAGGCGATGACCTTGATGCCCTGGGCCTGCGCCTGCTTCAGCACGTCGGAGAGCGTGGTGCCGTCGATGGAGGCGATCACCAGCACCTTGGCGCCCTTCGTCACCATGTTCTCGATCTGCGAGAGCTGGTTGGGAATGTCGTCCTCAGCATATTGCAGGTCGGTGTTGTAGCCGCGTTCCTTGAGCACCTTCACCATGTTGTCGCCATCGGCGATCCAGCGGGCGGAGGATTTGGTCGGCATGGCGATACCGACCGTCGCCTTGTCCTGGGCGGCGGCGGGGAAGGCCAGGGCCAGCGCGCCAAGCGCGAAGGCGGTAGCGGAAAAGAGCGTCGTCAGGCGTTTCATCGTCGGCTCCTTGAGCGTTTCACGTTTCAAATGTTCAGCGGTCGCCTTTGGCGTTCCGGGTTCTTGGCGGGGAGTCCCGCGCGAGGGCGCGCCCCTCATCGGGCGGCGCGCCGTGTCTCGATGAATGGAAAGGCGGCGTCATAGGCGGCGACCACCGCGCGCGCCTTCGCCCGCACCTCGGCGACCGTGGCGCCCGGCCGGTAAAGGCTGGAGCCGAGACCGAAGGTGCGGATGCCGGCGCTCGCATAGGCGGCGAATTCCGCCTCGCCGACCCCGCCCACCGCGCCGATCACCGTCCCCGGCGGCAGCACCACCGAGATCGCCTGGATGATCGACGGGCCGAGCAGGTTGGCGGGAAAGAACTTGAGCCCCGACGCCCCCGCCTTCACCGCCGCAAGCGCTTCGGTGGGGGTCAGCACGCCGGGCATCGTCACCATGCCGTGGGCGCTGGCGCGGGCGATCACCTGCGCATCGACATTCGGGCTCACCATCAGCCGGCCGCCGGCATAATTGAGCAGATCAACCTCCTCGACCGTGAGCACCGTGCCGGCACCGATCAGCACGCCGGGCGGGGCGAGGCGGGCGGCGGCCTCGATGGAGACGAACGGGTCCGGCGAGTTGAGCGGGATCTCGATCGCCTCCAGCCCCTCCTCGATCAGCGCGGCGACGATCGCCTCGGCCTCGGTCGGGCGGATGCCGCGCAGAATGGCGACCAGCGCCCTCCGCATCGGCGGCCAGACAATGCGGGGAGAGAGGGGGGCGGTCATGCGGACATCCTTTCCAGCCGGAAGGCGGAGACGGCGGCGGCATGCAGGCCGGCCCGCACGCAGTCTTCGGCGTCATGGGTTGTGACGGTGGCGACGCCGGCCTGCGCCAGCGCCGCCCGGTACAGCGCCGCCGCCGGCCCGGAAGCGATGAGCGCGACCGGCCCGCGCCCGCCGAAGCGTGCCGCGCCGGCGAATTCCGCGCCGAGCAGCAGGCCGGACAGCCGCGCCAGTGCCGCGTCCGGCCCCGCGCCCTCCAGCAGCCAGGCGGCGCGCAGGCGGAAAAGCTCACTGCCCAGCATGTCGGGTGCCGCAAGCCCGTCGCCGACGCCACGGGCGAAGGCTTCCGACCGGGGGTCCACCGTCGCCGCCCCGTCCACCGCCGGTGCGACGATCGACGCGCTGCGCAGCAGATGGAACAGCTCGCCGGTCATGAAGGTGGCGAAGCCGCTCACCTTGCCCTCCTCGACCCGCACCCATTTGGAATGGGTGCCGGGCAGGCAGGCGAGCCCCGCAAAGCCCTCCCGGATCAGCGGCAGTAACTGGGTTTCCTCGCCGCGCATGACATCGGATCCCTGCGCGCCGCGCTGGGCGATGCCGGGGAGGATGCGGACGGGACGACGCGCGGAGGGCACAAGCGCGGCCTTCTCCGTCAGCCTGTCGAGCCCGGCGGGGGTGTCGACATAGGCGGCCTCGACCCAGCCAGCACGCGAGCCGACCATGCCGCACATCATGACCGGCACGCCCTCGGGAATGGCGAGGGCGGCGAGGTGGGTTTCGAGCACGGTCTCGAACCCTTCCGCCGCCGAGGCGGCCAGCCCCTGCGCGCTGCGCCGTTCGGCCAGCACGGCGCCGGCGCGGTCGAGCGCCCACAGGCGGAAGCTCGACGTGCCCCAGTCGACGACGATGTGGGAGACACCGATCATCACAGCCCTCCGAGCCGGACGCGCGGCTCGGCGCGGCCCTTCACGCCGATATCGAGCAGAAACGTACGGCCGTGCTCGGGGTCGGCGGCACGTGCGGCCTCGTCCATGCCCTCCCAGGCCGAGGTGACGAGCACGCGGTCGAAGGCCGGCCCGACGAAGACCGGGCAGGTCGTCTGCCGCGCGGGGAGGGCGATGCTGCGGACAAGATCGCCCGCAGGCGAATAGGCATTGAGCCGCGCCCCGCCCCAGATGGCGCACCAGATCAGCCCCTCGGCATCGGTGACGGCGCCATCGAGGCCGCCCGCGCCGGCATGGACGTGCAGCAGCGTCGGCGCTTCCAGCGGCAGGCCGGAGGCGGGGTCCAGCCGCACCCGGAAAAGCTGGCCGGCCGCCGTATCGGCGAAATAGCCGACCGTTCCGTCAGGCGAAAAGCAGATGGCATTGGGAATGGTGATGCCCGGAAGCAGCGGGATCACCGCTCCCGCGTGGAAGGCGTAGAGGGTGCCGGCGCCCGGCTCGGCCTTCCGGCCCATGGTGCTGAACCAGAAGGTGCCGCTGGGATGGACACGAGCGTCGTTGGAACGGGTAGCCGCATTGTCGGCCTCGACGGCGGCGACACGCTCCAGCGCGCCGGTGGCGATATCGCGCAGGGCCAACCCGTCCTCGGTGACGAGCAACTGGCGGCGGGCATCGACCATCGCCAGCGCGCTGGCCATTGCCGGGAGCGCGTGGATGGCGACCTCGCCCGTTCCCAGCCGCGCCTCGAACAGGCGGCGCTCGATAATATCGAACCACCAGGCGGTGTCGCTGGCGGAATCATAGGCCGGGCCCTCTCCGAGATGACAGCGCTCGGCGCACAGCACCGAGACCGCCACGGCCTCAAGGGCGGGCGCCATGGCAGGGGTCCCGGCTGATCGAGGGGCGCTAGTGGTTGTCACGCGGCATCCCCTTGGTCTGAGCGATGCGCTGGTAGCGAACGGCGCTTTCCAGCACGGCGCCGGTTTCCAGCTGGCCGACGAGGCCGCGCTGGATTTCCTGCCAGGGGGTCTGGCTGGCGGGGTAGGCATAGCCGCCGACCGCCTCAAGCTCGGCCCGCCGGCGCGCCAGCTCGTCCTCGGCCACCAGCATGTTGGCACTGTTGCGCTTCAGGTCGATGCGGACCCGGTCGCCGGTGCGCAGCACGGCGAGGCCGCCGCCGACCGCCGCCTCGGGCGAGGCGTTGAGGATCGAGGGCGAGCCCGACGTGCCGGACTGTCGCCCGTCGCCGATGCAGGGCAAAGCGTGGACGCCCGCCTTGATGAGGTAATCCGGCGCGCGCATGTTCACCACTTCCGCCGCGCCGGGATAGCCGATCGGGCCGGCGCCGCGCATGAACAGGACGCACATGTCGTCGATGGCCAGCGCCGGATCGTCGATGCGGGCGTGGTAGTCCTCCGGCCCGTCGAACACCACGGCGCGGCCCTCGAAGGCTTCCGGGTCGTCAGGATTGGAGAGATAGCGCACCCGGAATTCGGGGCTGATGACGCTCATCTTCATGATGGCGGAAGAAAACAGATTGCCGCGCAGCACCCGGAAGCCGGCATTCTCCTTCAGCGGCTGGTCATAGGGGCGGATCACCGCCTCGTCCTGAATGCTGACGCCGGCGCAGTTGGCGCCGATGGTCTGTCCGTTCACGGTGAGCGCGTCCTCGGCGATGAGGCCTTGGCCCATCAGCTGGCTAACTACCGCCGGCACGCCGCCGGCATGGTAATAATCCTCGCCGAGATATTCCCCGGCCGGCTGGAGGTTCACCAGCAGCGGCACATGCTCGCCATAGGTCTGCCAGTCGTCGATGGACAGCTCCACCCCGACATGGCGCGCCAGCGCGTTGAGGTGGATCGGCGCGTTGGTCGAGCCGCCGATGGCCGAGTTCACGCGGATGGCGTTGATGAAGGCGTCGCGGGTGAGGATGTCGGAGGGCTTCAGGTCCTCATGCACCATGTCGACGATGCGCAGCCCGGTGCGGTAGGCGATTTCCTGCCGGTCGCGATAGGGCGCGGGAATGGCGGCCGAGCCGGGCAACTGCATGCCCAGCGCCTCGGCGAGCGAGTTCATCGTCGTCGCCGTGCCCATGGTGTTGCAGTAGCCGGTGGAGGGCGCGGAGGACGCCACCAGCTTGACGAAGCCGGCATGGTCGATCTCGCCGGCCGCCAGCAACTCACGGGCTTTCCACACGATGGTGCCCGAGCCGGTGCGCGCGCCCTTGTACCAGCCGTTGAGCATCGGGCCGACGGAGAGGGCGATGGCCGGAAGGTTCACCGTGGCGGCCGCCATCAGGCAGGCCGGCGTGGTCTTGTCGCAGCCGATGGTCAGCACCACGCCGTCGAGCGGGTAGCCATAAAGCACCTCGACCAGGCCGAGATAGGCGAGGTTACGGTCGAGCCCGGCGGTGGGGCGCTTGCCGGTTTCCTGGATCGGGTGGACCGGGAATTCGATGGCGATGCCGCCCGCCTCGCGAATGCCCTCGCGCACCCGCTTGGCGAGTTCCAGATGGTGGCGGTTGCAGGGCGACAGGTCCGACCCTGTCTGCGCGATGCCGATGATCGGGCGCCCGCTCTGCAGTTCCTCCTGGCTGAGGCCGAAATTGAGGTAGCGCTCCAGATAGAGCGCGGTCATGTCGATATTGTCCGGGTTGTCGAACCAGGCGCGGGAGCGCAGCGGCCGGTCGCTCTTGGGGGCTTTGCCGTCCATCGGTTTGTCCTCGGCTCAGTCGTGGAACGGCGCGACGGAAACGCGCCGCCCCAGCAGGAAGGCATCGGCGACCAGTTGCAACGGGGCGAGGTCGACATCCGACCTTCCCTGAGCAACAAGTCCCACGAAGTGCTTGTAAATAGTCCTGTATTCGGCCTCCGGCTGGGCGCAGAGCACCTGGCCGTCCAGCGTCAGCTGGGCCCCGCCCTGCGCGATGAGCAGCGTGCCCCGGTCGGTGTCCACCGCGATGTCCCAGCTCTGCGGCCCGGTCTGCAGGAAATCGAGATCGGCCCGCACCTTCAGCCCGCCCGCATCGGCGAGATCAAGCGTGGCGGCGATGGGGGCGGCGCAGTTGGACGGGAAGGAAAGCTCCGCTCCGGTGACGAAGACCGGGCGCGCAAGGATGGCGGTGAGGATCGACAAAGCGTTGATGCCGGGGTCGAACACGCCGAGCCCGCCGGGCTCCCAGATCCAGCGCTGGCCGGGATGCCAGACCCGCACGTCTTCCTTCCAGGTGATCGTCACCGCGCGCGGCGCCACCTCGGCGAGGAAGGCGCGGGCCGGCTCCACCGCCGGGGCGAAGCGCGAATGCCAGGTGGCGAACAAGGTCCGCCCCGACACCTCCGCCGCCGCGACGAGCGGGCCGAGTTCGCTCACCGTGGCGCCGGGCGGCTTTTCCAGCAGCACGTGCTTTCCCGCGCTCAAGGCCAGCGCCGCGAGGTCGTGCCGCCCCTGCGGCGGGGTGCACAGCGCCACGGCGTCGAACGCCTCGCGGCTCGCCAGCAGGTCGGCGAGGGTGGCGAAATGAGCGACGCCGTCGAGCGCGGCGTTACGGCTCGCCACCGCCACAAGCTCGATGCCGTCCGTCGCCGCGATGGCGGGCAGATGCTGGTCGCGGGCGATCTTGCCGAGGCCGACAAGGGCGAGGCGGATCGGGCTCATCGCTGCGCCTCCCCGGACAACTCCGGTTTGCCGTCGATGAGGCGGGGCAGGCCGAGCGGGTTGCCTGCCTGCACGGCGGCGGGCAGCAGTTCGTCCGGCAGGTCCTGGTAGCAGACCGGCCGCAGGAAGCGGCGGATGGCCAGCGTGCCGACCGAGGTCGAGCGCGGGTCGCTGGTCGCCGGGAACGGGCCGCCATGCACCATGGCGTGACAGACCTCCACCCCGGTCGGCCAGCCATTGGCGAGGATGCGCCCGGCCTTGTCCTCCAGCAGCGGCAGCAGGGTGGCGGCGAGGGCGTGGTCGGCGGCGTCGAGATGCAGCGTCGCGGTCAGCTGACCTTCCAGCGCGCCAGCCACCGACCGCATCTCGTCGGCGTCGGTGCAGCGCACCACCAGCGACGAGGCGCCGAACACTTCGTGCGACAGCACCGGCTCGCGCAGGAACGCCGCCGCCTCGGTGACGAACAGCGCCGGGCGGCAGCTGTTGGGGCCGCCCTCGTTGCCGTGGGCGATCTCGGCCACCTCGGCCCGGCCCTCCAGCACCTCAATGCCCCTGCCATAGGCGCCGGCGATGCCCGGCGTGAGCATGGTCGCAGCGGGGGCGGATGAGACGGCGCTGCCGGCGGCCGCGAGGAAACGGTCGAGCGCCGCGCCGGCCATCGCGATGACGAGGCCGGGATTGGTGCAGAACTGGCCGGCGCCCATGGTCAGCGAGGCGGTGAAGCCGGTCGCCAGTGCCTCGGCCCTTGCCTCCAGCGCGGCGGGCAGCAGGAAGACGGGGTTGATGCTGCTCATCTCGGCGAAAACCGGGATCGGCTCGGGACGGCTGGCGGCGATGCGGCACAGCGCCAGCCCACCCGTGCGGGAGCCGGTGAAGCCCACCGCCTTGACGCACGGATCGGCCACCAGCGCGCCGCCGAGGTCGTTCGAGGTACCGGTGAGAAGCGAAAACACGCCTTCCGGCAGTCCTGCCTCAACCACAGCGGCGCGGATGGCACGGCCGACCAGCTCGGAGGTGCCGGGATGGGCGGGATGACCCTTGACGATGACCGGGCAGCCCGCCGCCAGCGCCGAGGCTGTGTCGCCGCCCGCCACCGAGAAGGCGAGGGGGAAGTTCGAGGCGCCGAACACCGCCACCGGGCCGAGGCCGATATGGCGCATCCGCAAATCCGCGCGCGGCAGCGGCGTGCGCTCGGGCAGGGGGCTGTCGAGGCGCGGCTCGTCGGCCCCGCCGGCGCGCACCCAGCTGGCGAACAGCCGGAGCTGGCCGGTGGTGCGGCCCCGCTCGCCGGTGAGCCGGGCCACCGGCAGGCCGGTCTCGTGCGCGGCGCGCGTGACCAGGGTTTCGCCCAGCGCCTCGATATTGGCGGCAACGGCTTCGAGGAAGGCGGCGCGCACCTCCGGTGGGGTGGCGCGGTAGAGCGGGAAGGCCTCGGCGGCGAGCACGGCGGCTTGCACCACCTCGGCTGCACCGGCCTCATGGAAGCCCGGCTCCAATGCCGCGCCGGACGAGGGATCGACGGCGTAGAAGGTCGCCTCGCCGGAAATGTCGCGGGAACCGATCAGGGTGGCGCCGGTGATGTCGGTCATGGCCATATTCCTCACTTCCCCCAGCTCAGCACCAGCGGGTCGAGCCGGCGGGCGAGTTCGATCAGTCCGGCGCGGGTTGTGGGATGAACCGGCGGCAGCGGGGCGCGTAACGTATCGTGGGCGATCACGCCGCCCTCCTGCATCAGGATTTTCGCCGTGGCGAAGCCGGCCTGCCGGTTCTCGTAATTGATCAGCGGCAGCCAGCGCTCATAGGTGGCCAGCGCCGCCTCGCGATTGCCTGCGACATAGGGGTCGAGGATGGCGCGGATGCCGTCGGGATAGCCCCCGCCGGTCATGGCGCCGGTGGCGCCCGCATCGAGATCGGCCATCAGGGTGATGGCTTCCTCGCCATCCCACGGACCAATGATGGAATCGCCGCCGGCCTCGATCAGCGCCCGCAGCTTGTTGGCCGCCTGCGGCACCTCGATCTTGAAATAGGCGAGGTGCTCGATCTCCTTCGCCATCTTGGCGAGGAACGGCACCGAGAGCGGCGTGCCGGCGACGGGCGCGTCCTGCACCATGATCGGGATGTCGATGGCGTCGGAGACGGCCTTGTAGAACGCGTAGACCTGCGCCTCCGGCACGCGGAAAGTGGCACCGTGATAAGGCGGCATCACCATCACCATCGCTGCCCCGAGCTCCTGCGCCCGGCGCGAACGCTCGGCGCAGATATGGGTGGCAAAATGGGTGGTGGTGACGATGACAGGCACCCGGCCCGCCACATGCTCCAGCACCGTCGCCATCACCAAATCGCGCTCGTCGTCGGCCAGCACGAACTGCTCGGAGAAATTGGCGAGGATGCACAGGCCGTGCGAGCCGGCGTCGATCATGAAGTCGATGGCGCGCTTCTGGCCGTCGAGATCGATCCGGCCCTCGGCGTCGAACACGGTCGGGGCGACCGGGAACACACCCTTATATGGGCCGGCAGCGGAAAGGCTCGTCATCCTGCACCTCAGTGATTGTCGCGGGCGACGGGCGAACCCGAGCGTCCCACCAGAAAGTCGAAATCGGCGCCGCGGTCGGCCTGCAGCACGTGGTCGATGTAGAGACGCTGGTAGCCGCGCGTGGCATGCGGGGCGGGAGCCACCCAGGCGGCGCGGCGGGCGGCCAACTCCTCCTCGCTCACATGCAGGTGCAGCGCGCGGGCAGGGACGTCGAGCGTGATCAAATCGCCATTCCGTACCAGCGCCAGCGGCCCACCGGCGGTGGCCTCGGGGGCGACATGGAGCACGACCGTGCCATAGGCGGTGCCGGACATGCGGGCGTCGGAAATGCGGATCATGTCGCGCACGCCTTCGCGCAGCAGCTTGGCCGGCAGCGGCATGTTGCCGACCTCGGCCATCCCCGGGTAGCCCTTCGGGCCGCAATGCTTCAGCACCATGATGCAGGTGGCGTCGATGTCGAGCGCCTCGTCGTTCACCGCGTGGTGCATTTCCTCGACGCTCTCGAACACCACGGCGCGGCCGGTATGCACCATCAGCTCCGGCGAGGCGGCGGACGGCTTGATGACGGCGCCATCCGGGGCGAGGTTGCCGGTGAGGATGGCGATGCCGGCCTCCGGCTTGAACGGCGCCTCGAACGGGGTGATGACCTCGGCGTTCCAGTTCGGCGCCGCCGCCACATTCTCCCACATCGTCCGACCATTGGCGGTGAGGGCGTCCCTGTGCAGCAGCCCGCGCTCGCCCAGCGCGCGGAGCACCGCCGGCAGGCCGCCGGCATAGTAGAAATCCTCCATCAGGAAGCGGCCCGACGGCATCAGGTCGACAAGGCAATGGATGTCGCGCCCGAGCCGGTCGAAATCGGCCAGCGTGAGATCGATGCCGACCCGGCCGGCGATGGCGAGCAGATGCACCACCGCATTGGTCGAGCCGCCGATGGCGGCCAGCGTGCGGATGGCGTTCTCGAAGGCGGCGCGGGTGAGGATGTCGGAGGGCTTGAGGTCCTCATGCACCATGTCGACGATGCGCCGCCCGGCCATGCGCGCCAGCAGATTACGCCGGGCATCGACGGCGGGGATGGCGGCGTTCTCCGGCAGGCCGATGCCGAGCGCTTCCACCATCGAAGCCATGGTGGAGGCGGTGCCCATGGTCATGCAGGAGCCGGAGGAGCGGTTCATGCCCGCTTCCGCCTCGTGGAACTCGGCCATGGTGATCTCGCCGGCCCGCAGCTGCTCGCTCATCGAGATGATGTTGGTGCCCGAGCCGATGATCTGCCCGCGATAGTTGCCGCGCAGCTGCGGCCCCCCGGAGACGCCGATGGCCGGCAGATCGGCGGAGGCGGCACCCATCAGCAGGGCCGGCGTGGTCTTGTCGCAGCCCATCAGCAGCACCACGCCGTCGAGCGGATGGGCGCGGATGGCTTCCTCCACATCCATGGAGGCGAGGTTGCGAAACAGCATGGCGGTGGGACGCATCGTAACCTCGCCGAGCGAGGAGACGGGAAATTCCAGGGGATAGCCCCCCGCATCCAGCACGCCGCGCCGCACATGCTCGGCGAGATCGCGGAAATGGATGTTGCAGGGCGTCAGCTCGGACCAGGTGTTGCAGATGCCAATCACCGGCCGACCGTCGAAACGGTCCTGCGGCTGGCCGGAATTCTTCAGGAAGGAGCGGTAATAGAACCCCATCTTGTCCTGCCGGCCGAACCAGGCCTGACTGCGCAGCGTCTTCTTGTTGTCGTTGTTCGATCCGTCATCGCTCATGTCGGCACCTGTTCAGCCAGCCGCGCCGTGGCGGCGCAGGCCGTTGAAAATCACATTGGTCATGGCGGCCGCGGCGGCCTCCGCATCGGCGTCGGCAATCGCCTCGACGATGCGCTCATGGGCAACGACCGCGATGTCGTGCTCGCGCGCGTCGCCGGGCGCTGAGAGCACGAAGGAGGCGCGCAGCGCCGCCTCGATCACCGCGCCGATGGAGCGCATGAACGGGTTTCCCGACGCGGTGGCCACCGCCACATGCAGCGTCAAATCCGCCTCGGCGAAACCTTCCGAGGCGCCGGGCTCGTCCTTCATCTGGGCCACGGCCCGGCGCATCACCGCGAGGTCTTCCGCCGTGTGGCGCTCTGCGGCCAGCGCGGCGGCGCGCGGCTCCACCGCGAGTCGGATCTCCGAGAGGTCGCGCAGGAAGCGCTTGTCGATGCCAGCATCGAGATGCCAGGCCAGCACGTCGGAATCGAACATGTTCCAGAAGGCGCGCTCGCGCACCACCGTGCCGACGCGCGCCTTGGTGGAGAGCAGCCCCTTCGCCACCAGCGTCTTCACGCTCTCGCGCAGCACCGGGCGGGACACGCCGAAGATCAGCGTCAGCTCCGCATCGCCCGGCAGCTTGGCGCCCTCGCCATAGCGGCCGGCAATGATGTCGATGCCAATCGTGCGCGCCACTTCCGCGTGGTTGGAGTGGGAGCGCCGGGCCGGGATGACGATGATCTGCGACGTGTTTGGCGCGCTCATGGATGGACTCCGGCCGGGGCGCGCCGGGAGCGGCGGGCGAGGTGCAGGGTAAGCTGCTGGAAAGCGATGAAGGCGAACAGCAGCAGCCCGGTGGCGATCTTCGCCCACCAGCTGGAGAGCATGCCGTCGAAGCTGATGTAGGTCTGGATCAGCCCCTGGATCATCACCCCGAGGAACGAGCCGAAGATGAAGCCGTAGCCGCCCGAGAGCAGCGTGCCGCCGATCACCACGGCTGCGATGGCGTCCAGCTCCACCCCCACCGCCGAGAGCGAATAGCCCGACGAGGTGTAGAGCGAGAATACGATTCCCGCGAGCCCGGCCAGCACGCTGGAGAGGATGTAGATGAGAACCGTTGTGCGGGCGACATTGATGCCCATCAGCCCGGTGGCGGTACGCGAGCCGCCCAGCGCATAGACATTGGCGCCGAAACGGGTGAGGTGCAGAAGCACCATGCCGCCGATCACCACCGCCAGCATGACGAGGGCCGGCACGGTGAGGCGGGCGCCCCCCTCGAAGCGCAGCGCATGATCGGACAGATGCGCGTAGAGGTCGGCGGTGATCGGCAGCGATTCCGTCGACAGGAGGAAGCTCACCCCGCGCGCCAGGAACATGCCGGCCAGGGTGACGATGAAGGCCGGCAGCTCGAAATACTGGATGATCGCGCCCATGCACGCGCCAAAGGCGGCGCAGATGACAAGGATCAGCACGAAAGCCCAGAGCGGCGGCACGCCCCAGCGCTCGATCGCCAGCGCCAGGAACACGGTGGTGAAGCCGATGACGGAGCCGACCGAAAGGTCGATGCCGCCCGAGATGATGACGAAGGTCATGCCCACAGCGACGATGACTAGGAAGGCATTGTCGGTGAGCAGGTTCATCACCACCCGCAGCGAGGCAAAATTGGGATAGATGAGCGAGCAGACCACGAAGCCGGCAAGGAACACCGCAGCCGTGGCGAGCACCGGCGTCAGCCGGCTCAGAAAACGGATCATGAGCGCTTGCCTCCCGATTTCGAGCGCTTGAACAGCACGCCGATCCCGGCGAAATGACCGCCAAGGCGCGGCGACTGGGCGAGCAGCACGGTGAGCACGACGACGGCCTTCACCACCAGATTGGTCTCGGGCGGGAAGCCCGAGAGCAGGATGCCGGTATTCATCGCCTGGATGATGAAGGCGCCGACCACGGCGAGGATGATCGAGAACCGCCCGCCGAACAGCGATGTGCCGCCGATCACCACCGCGAGAATGGCGTCCAGCTCCAGCCACAGACCGGCATTGTTGGCGTCGGCGCCGAGGATGTCGGCGCTGGCGACGATGCCCGCGAGCGCCGCGCACAGGCCGCTCCAGACATAGACCCCGACGGTAATGAAGCGGGTGCCGATGCCGGCCAGCGCGCTCGCGCGGGGATTGCCGCCCGTGGCCTCGATCATCAGGCCGAGGGCCGTGCCGCGTACAAGCGCAAGGGTCAGCGCCATCATGCCCAGCGTCAGCACCACGGGCGTCGGCAGGCCGAGCACCGAGCCACCGCCGAGAAAGGCGAGGTCGGGCGAGGTGAAGGTGACGATGCGCCCCTCCGTGATGAGCTGGGCGATTCCGCGCCCCGCCACCATGAGGATCAGCGTGGCGACAATAGGCTGGATGCCGAGCACCGCGACCAGCAGCCCGTTCCACAGCCCGCAAAGCAGCCCGGCGCCCAGCGCCGCCGCCAGCACGACGGGCAGGGAATGGGTGTCGGCGAGACTGGCGGCGATGGCGCCGCAGATCGCCATGACCGCGCCGACCGAGAGGTCGATGCCGCGCATGGCGATCACCAGCACCATGCCGATGGACAGCAACGCCACCGGGGCGCCCCGATTGAACACGTCGATCAGGCTGCCGAACAGCCGCCCGTCCTGCACCCGTATGTCGAAGAATTGCGGCGAGACGATCCAGTTGGCGACGAGGATAAGCCCCAGCGCGACGATCTGCGAGGTGCCGATGCGGGGAAGACGCAGTGCCATGCCCACTCCCTCACGCCGCGTCGGCCGAAAGCGGCACGGACGACGGCGCTTCGGCGATGGTGGCGAGAATGGTGGAAACCTCAATCTGCGCCCCGGTCAACCGGGCGACATGGGCACGGTCGCGCAGCACCACCACCTCATCGGCATAGGTGACGAGTTCCTCCAGCTCGGAGGAGACGACAAGGAGCGCCATACCCTCGCGGCACAGGTTGCGGATCAGCCCGATGATTTCTGCATGGGCGCCGACATCGATGCCGCGCGTCGGCTCGTCGAGGATTAGCAGGCGCGGGGCCGTGGCGAGCCAGCGCGCCAGCAGCACCTTCTGCTGGTTGCCGCCCGAGAGCAGGCCGACGGGGCGCTCGGGATCGGGCGGACGGATATCGAGCAAGCCGATGAACTTCGCCGCCAGCGCGTCCTGCTCGCGGCGCGAGAGCGGGGAAAGCGCGCCGCGTCGGGCCTGAAGCGCCAGCGCGATGTTCTCGCGCACGGTGAGTTCGGCGACGATGCCTTCGGTCTTGCGCTCCTCCGGGCAATAGCCGAAGCCGAGCGCCATCGCCTCTCTCGGTGAACCGATGGACACGGCGCGGCCGGCGACTTCCGCCGCGCCGCAATCCGCCCGCTCGGCGCCGAAGACGAGGCGCACCGTCTCGGTGCGGCCCGAGCCGAGCAGGCCGGCGAGCCCGACGACATGACCGGCGCGAAGGGCGAGGTCGAAGGGAGCGATGGTGCCGGCCTTGCCCACCCCCCGAAAGGTCGCGACATCGGCGCGCGCCTCGCCCTCGACCACCGGCGGGCGCCGCGATGTCGCCTCGCTCAGTTCGCGGCCGAGCATCAGGCGGACGAGGTCGAGGCGGGGGAGTTCGTCGACCGGCGCGCTGCCGGCGAGGCGCCCGTTGCGCAGCACGGTGATGCGGTCGCAGACGGCGTAGACCTGGTCGAGGAAATGGGTGACGAAGACGATGCCGATGCCGCGCGACGTGAGCTGACGCATGACGGCGAACAACACCTCCACCTCATGGGCGTCGAGGCTGGCGGTCGGCTCGTCAAGAATGAGCACGCGCGCCGACTGGTCGACGGCACGGGCGATGGCGACGATGTGCTGGATGGCGACGGAGTAGCTCTCCAGCGGCGCGCTCACATCGATGGACAGGCCGAATTCGCCGAGCAGGGCGCGGGCGCGCCGGCGCATTTCGCCCTCGCGCACCAGCCCGAACCGGGTCGGCTGGCGGCCGAGGAATAGGTTCTGCGCCACCGAGAGATTGGGGGCGAGGTTCACCTCCTGATAGACCGTGGCAATGCCGGCCCGCACCGCTTCCTCTGCGGAACGTGGGGCGATCGCCACGCCATCGAGCCGCAACGTGCCGGCATCGCGGTGGACCACGCCGGTCATCGCCTTGATGAGGGTCGACTTGCCGGCGCCGTTCTCGCCCAGCAGCGCATGAATCTCGCCGGCATGCAGGGTGAAGTCGACATGGTCCAGAGCGACGAAGCCGGCGAACGATTTGGAGAAGCCGGTGAGTGCCAGAAGCGGCGGCGGCAGCGTTTCAGTGGCGTGCATGGCGGCCTCGGAAGCGGCGGGAAAGCGGCGCGAGCCGGCCGGAGTTGAGCCGGCTCGCGCGGGGCAGGGGCTGCGGGAGAGGACCGCAGCGGCGAGCCGAGACGGCCCTGCGTCCCTTGGTCCGCTCAGTAACCGAGATCTTTCTTGGATTCGTAGACCGCCATCGGGTTATCGGCCTGGGTGTAGAGCTTCGATTCCGTCTGGATCCACTTCGGCGGCATCGTGCCCTTGTCCTTGAAGGCGATGATCGCATCGAAGGCCGGGCCAGCCATGTTCGGGGTGAGTTCGACCGTCGCATTGGCCTCGCCGGCCGCCATCGCCTTGAAGATATCCGGCACGGCGTCGATGGAGACGGTGAGGACCTCGGTGCCCGGCTTCAGCCCGGCTTCCTTCATCGCCTGGATGGCGCCGACCATCATGTCGTCATTGTGGGCGTAGACGGCGCAGATGTTCTTGCCGCCGCCTTCCGCCTTGATGAAGCTCTCCATCACTTCCTTGCCCTTGGCACGGGTGAAGTCGCCGGTCTGGCTGCGCACGATCTTGACGTTGGAGGCGCCGGCGATGCCGTCCTCGAAGCCCTTCTTGCGGTTGGTGGCGACGCTGGCGCCGACCGTGCCCTGAAGTTCCACCACGTTGCAGGGCTTGCCGGCGGCGGTTTTCACCAGCCATTCGCCGGCGACCTTGCCTTCATGCACGCTGTCGGAGGTCACGGCGGTCAGATAGAGGTCCTTGCCGGCGGGATCGATGTCGCGATCGAGCAGCACGACCGGGATCTTGGCCTCCTGGGCCTCCTTCAGCACCGAATCCCATCCGGTGGCGACGACGGGCGCGAGGAAGATGGCGTCCACGCCCTGCGCCACGAAGGAGCGGATCGCCTTGATCTGGTTCTCCTGCTTCTGCTGGGCGTCGGCGATCTTGAAATTGATGTTCCGCTTCTTGGCCTCGGCCTTGGAAACGGTGGTCTCGGCGGCGCGCCAGCCCGATTCCGAGCCGATCTGCGAGAAGCCGATGGTCATGTCGGCGGCCTGCGCGCCGACGGAGAAGAGCGCGCCGGAAACGGCGGACGCAAGCAGCAATGCCCTGAGATTCATTGGCGTTTCTCCCATGAGATCAAGCCGTCGCGCCACTGTCGGGTGCTTGCCGGCGGTGAATCTATGCCACAGTCTTGGCGGGCTGAATAGTCATACTGTTTGACTTTTTGAACCTCTCTACACCGGCACGGCGGAACGCGGCGGGTGGGCGCGGGGCAGGGGTGCGGGGAACGAGTGTTTCGTCGGGAAGTTCTTCCCGCAGCCAAAACCCTTGGCAGGAGGAACGCCAATGACAACCACCCGGAAAAATGCCCGGACCATCGCCACCACTGTCTTTTTGGGCACCGCGCTGAGCCTTTTGGCCGGCGCCGCCCTGGCCGGACCATGTACCGACCGCCTCGCGCAGGTTGAAAAGAACGTCGCCGCCACCGATGCCGGATCGGGACCGACCCAGTTGCCGGCGGCCGGCACTACCGCCCCGGATGCCGGCGTGCCCCGCGCCGGGGAAGCGCCCGGCACCGGCGGCACGGCCGGTATGAACGACGCGCTGGCCGGCAAGGCGGCTTCGCCCGGCGATGTCCGTGCCCAGACGTCCGGCCAGAAGACGGCGGCCGAGGGCGGGGCTTCCACGGCCGACGAACTCTCCGACGCCCTCGCGCGCGCCCGTCAGGCCGATGCAAGCGGAGACGCGGCCGGGTGCGGCAACGCGCTCGACGAGGCGGAAAAGCTGATCCGTGGGTGAGACACCAAAAGCCCCGCCTCCCGGAAACGGGCGGCGGGGCACGCTTAAGCTGGGAAAAGCCTCAGGCCACCGGGCCGGCGAGCACGTCTTCCGCGTCGAGGGTGAGCGGGCCGGCGTCGGCGCCGGCCTTCTCCATCTTGCGCAGGGCTGCCGCCTCAATGACCAGCCGGTGCTGCTCGAACCGAGCCATCCGATCGGCGCGGCTGTCCAGCGGGCTGTTCTCCAGCCGTTCAAGCGCGCCCCAGCTGACAAGGCATTCGACGATGTCCGTGTCGCCACGGAAGAAGAAGCGGATGGCCCTGCTATCTGCAAGGTCCTCGGGCGGCTTGGCCGAATGATGAAGCGTCATGATCACCTCCTTGATCTCGGGGTTAACCCGCGATGGCTGCGGAAGTTCGGCCCGGTGTTTGGCCTGACACTGCCAAGACAGATCGCGGCCATCATGAACACTCATTGCCGGTGTATGTCCGACCCGCCTCGACCGAGGTTTGGAGCGCGGCAATGATGACGGCAATCGACGTGGCACGGCGGATCGCGGAGAGGGTGCAGCCCCGCCTCGGACGTATCGACGCGCACGAAGTCGGCATCTATCCGGTGCCGGCGAATGGCGACGCCCCGAATTGGACCGCACGGATCGCCCGGCAGGGCGGCGGCGGGCACGCTTACAAGCAGTGGCGGCTGGAGCAGCTGCGCGCGGCCGTCGATGCGGTTCAGCGCGAAATGCCGCGGATCGACTGGGACAGCTAGTGTCCGGTGCCGGGCAGCGCAACCAGATTACGCGGGCTGGTGCCAACCTTGACCCGGCCGAGGATCGTGCGCTCGACAAGGTCGATAACCACCACCTCGTCCTCGGCCCAGTCGACCGCCGCCGCGCGGGTGGGCGACACCACCGCGATGGCTTCCGGAAACGTGCCGAGCCTCGGCTGCGCGGACGCCAGGGCCAGCGTTTCGGCATCGACGATGGCGAGCTTGCCGCTCTGCTGGTTGCTGACTAGCACCGTACGCCCGTCCGGCGTGACCGCCACGCCATAGGGCATCAGCCCCACCTTGAGGCGGGCGATTTCGCGCGGCGCGGTGCCGGTCTCGATCACCGAGAGGTCGCCGCTCTGCACATTGGCGACATAGAGCCGCTCGCCGCCGGGTGATAGCGCCAATGCGAAGGGCGCCCGCCCGGTCGCCACCGTCGCGACGCGCGCCATGTCGGCCAGGCGCACCACGGTGACATGATTACTCTCGCGGTTGGCGACATAGGCGAGACCCGCCGCCTCGTCCACCACAAGCCCGGCCGGGGCGCGCCCGACCGCGACGCGGCCGGTTTCCGCGCCGGTGGCGGCGTCGAGCCGGATCAGCGCATTGGCACTCCAGTCGCTGACCAGCACGCTGCGCCCATCCGCGCGCACCGCGATGCCGAAGGGCTCAAGGCCAACCTTGAAGGTCGCCGAGACGGTGCGGGAGGCGAGGTCGATACGGCTGACCAGGCTGAGGTCGGGATGGGTGACGTAGACGGTCGTCCCGTCCGGGCTGGCGGCCAACCCGGCAGGGACGGCGGCGAGCGCGATCACCGCCCGCACCCGCCGGGCGTCGATATCGACCAACGCCACCTCCGCAGCCTTCTGCGACACCACGGCGACCAGCGGGGAGGGGGCGTCAGCACTGGCCGGCTCCGAGGCGGCGAGGGCGGCGAGGGGACCGACGGCAAGGGCGATCAGCGCCCGAGCCACCCGCGTCCGACCATGCCGGAGGAGGGCGCCGTTCACTGCGCAATCCCCCGGCCCGGCACGCGCTCCCCCGCTTTGCCTCTCACTTGCCCGTCACCTTGGCCTGCAGCCCTTTGAGCCCCTGCTGGATGAAAGCGGTCATCGCGGCGATGGCGGCCTCGTCATTGCGGTCCTCCGGCGGCTCGTTGGTGGTGTCGGCGCGGTAGAAGCGGGCGCCCCAGATCACCTCGCTGCCGGCCCCGTCCGGCTTCACCTCGATGGTCTGGGTGTAGAAGCTGACCGGAATGGCCTCGGCATTCTCCGTCAGCAGGCGATAGGAGATGCGGTGTGCGGCGGGATCGACCTCGTCCAGCCCTTCCTTGACCTCGCCCTTCTCCAGCGTCAGCACGCGCTCGGCGCCGGCCGCGTCGCCACCGGTCGCATCCACCTTCTTTACCAGCGGATGCCATTCGCCAATGCCGCCGAAGCGGGAAAGCACGGCCCAAACCGCCTCCGGCGGGGCGGCGATCACCAGCGTCTCGTCGGCGCGCTGGGGCGTCGGCCCGTGCGCGAAGGCGAGGGCAGGGCCAAGCAGAAGCAGGCCGAACGCGAGCGCAAGTCGTTGAAGCATCGTCTTTTTCCTTTATCGGGTGGGAAGTCGCTCGGGCCGCCTTGAGGTGGTGGCGCCGAGCCCGAACAGCAGCGCCAGGCAGAACAGCGCCAACGCGGCCGGTATAGCGGCGGTATCGACACGCATCTCCACCGGCCGGGGGCGCGTGTCGGCCTCGACGGCGGCGAGCAGGCCGCGCCCATCGCCAAGCGCCACGAAGCCCAGCCCGGTCTGGGCCGCCAGGGCCCGCAGATGCTCCTCGCGCAGGGAGCTCAGATGCTCGGTGCCGGTCGCCTCCTCGCCGCCCCAGGGGGCGTTGCGCGGGTTCCATCCGGCGCGCGAGGCGGCATCCTCGGGGGGCGGCCCCATGCGGTTTTCCTGTGGCACGTCTTCCTCGGCGTAAAAGCCGGTTTCTCTCCCGTCCTGATCGAATTTCGGGATCGGGGAGGGGTCGGCGCCGCCGATGCCGATGAGAAGCCCCGCCACCTCGCCTGGCTTGCCCTCGAAGTCCGGCAGGGCTCCGCCCGGCAAGGGAGGGGCTTCATGCCCGTCGGTCATGAAGATGAGATCGGCCTTCAGGCCAGCGGCCATGGCGAGGCCCGAATGCACGCCGCGCGCGACATAGCTGTCGCCCTCCCAGGCCATGCGCCAGTCAAGATCGTCGATCGAGCCGGCGATCGCGGCGAAGTTGGCGCACACTTCGGCCGGCTCAAAGAGCAGGAAACTGCGCCGCTCGGTGAAGATCGCAAGGCCCAACCGCGAGCCGCAGGGGAGGCCGGCCAGAATGTCACGGGCGCCGCGCTTGGCCGCGACGAGGCGGGTGGCCGGCGCGTTCTGGATCAGAGCGTCGCGCACATTCATGCTGCCGGTGACATCGACGACCAGCAGTGCATCGCGCACATTGCCGGTCTGGACGATGCGCGGGGCGAACAGGGCGGCGACGATGCCGAGGAGCGCCGCCAGCAGCAGCCAGAACCGCCAGTCGCGCCGCTGGTTGCCGTACCGGCTACTGCCCTCCCCGGCCGCTAGCTTCCCGGTTATCGCCTTGCTCATGGAAGCCCCCTCGGCAGGCCGGGCAGGTCGGTCCACAGCTTCTTGACCGCGTCGGGGGGGAGTTCCTCGCCCTCAAGGTCGATCTGCGGGAAATCACGCACCAGCCGCATGGCGATGTCGAGATTGTACTTACCGTCCCAGAAGCCGGGATCGAGCACCAGCGCGCGCCGGTAATTGTCCTTGGCCAGCCGCACCAGCGGGATGGCGGGGTCGATGCGGTTCGATTCCAGATGACTGAAGGCGACACGAAGCCGGGCATTGGCCATGTCGTACAGGGCGGCGACGGCAAGGCGGCGATCCTCGCCCGCAGCGAGCCGGTTGAGCAGGGGCTGCGCCTCGTCCAGCCGGTCGCGGCTGGTGAGGAAATGCATCCGTGCGAACAGCAGCGCCGGCGGGTCCTCGGCGCTGATCGCGAGATCGTGGCCGGAGGCGAGCGAGGCGATCAGACCGTTGTCGCGTTCCACCACGAACAGCCGGGCGGCTAGCCAGCCGGCGGCAGCCAGGCTGGCCAGAAGCAGCGCAAACGTGGCGACCAGCGCTAGGCGCCTTGTCCTCATGCAGCCCTCCTGAGGTCGGTGGCGGGCGCGCCCTCCGCCTTTGTGCCTCCCCGCCCGGCGGGACGCAGCTGCCGCTCCGCCAGCTTGGCGGCCATCAGCAGCGCGACGGCGATGGCGGCAACGAGAAAGGCGGGGCGGACCAGATCGCGGCGCGGGATGCGCTCGACATAGCGGATCGGCCGCGTCTCCTGCCGGTCGATCTCGGTGATCGCCTGAGCCACCGCCTGCGGGCTCGTGGCCTCGAAGGCGCGGTAGGGCACGCCGAGGCTTTGCAGGAACAGATGCAGATGGCGCTCGGGATTGGCCTGCGCCGTGTCATTGCCGGAGGTCGGCACGTCGTAGATGCCGGGCGCGCCGCGCGAGCGCAGGAAAAGCCAGTAGAGATGCACCGGGGTGCGCGCCGCCGCATCGCGCAGCATATCCTGCACCCGGCGGTCGATCAGCGCCGCGCCATCGGATACCAGCAGCACCGCCCGCGAGGCTTCGTCCGTGTCCTCGGCGAAATAGGAGAAGGCCAGCGCCAGCCCCCGCCCGACATCGGTGAAGGCGAGGCCCGGCCGGTCGATGGCGTCGATCGCCGCGTCCACCACCTCGTGATGGTCGGTCAGCGGCAGCACCGGCATGGGCGAGGTCGAGAAGGCGGCGACGGCGATGCGGTCATGCGGGCGGCGGGCAACGAACTGCGCCAGCAGGCGCTTGGCGGCAGCCGATTTCGATTCCTGGTCGCCGGTCGGCGCGGCGTCGGCGAAGCTGTTGTCCATGCTGGAGGAACGGTCGAGCAGCAGCACCAGATGGGCGCCCGTGCCCTCGCGCTCGACGCTTTGTTCGCGCCGATGCAGCCCGGCAAGCCCCAGCACCAGCGCCACGATCGCCACCACGCCGGCCACCCGCAGCCCGCCGCCGACGAGCCGGGACAACGGATCGTCCGGCACCAGCCCGGCGGACGCAATGCCGCGCCGACGGAACGCCGTAGCCATCAGCGGCAGCAGCGCGAGGAGCAGCAGCGCCAGCACGGCGGGGTGATCGACGCCCCAGCCGCGCGTCAGCCCCTCCCAGACGGCGCCGACGGCATTCATGACGTACCCCGCTCGACGGCGCGCAGGCGACGCGAGAGCGCCACCAGTTCATCGGGCGGCAGTTCGCGCTGCGCCCCGGAGGGATCGGCACCGAAAAATGCCCGGCGGGAGGCCTCGAAGAGCCGCCGCACCTCCGCTTCGGCCGCCCGGAAGGCGGCGTGGCGCTCGAAGAAGCCCGGCAGATCTTCGGCGAAGACCCCCTTGCCATCGGTGGCGTCGAACGCCCGGTGCAGGGCCTGCAACGCGTTGCCATAGCGCGAGGCGGCAAGGGTGGGATCGCCGGCCGGGGAGGCGAGCGTCGACGGGATCGCCCGCGCCGCCCGGGCGAAGGGGCGCGAGCGCCGCCGGCCGAAGGGCCCCCAGCCCATCTGCCAGGCGAGCAGCAGCCCGGCCAGCAGCGCCACGCCGAGCGCGAGAGCCAGCCCTCGCACGAGTCCGACCGTCGGTAGCGGGCGCGCCGGGATGTCGGGCCGCAGCTGCATTGCCGGCCCCGGGCCGGTAGCGACGATCTCGCGCAGCGGCGACATCAGAAACGACCAGGCCGGCACCGCCACCGGCACCCGCCGCTCGCCCTCAATGGCGAAGAGCGCCACGGCGGGAATGGTCATCCGGCGCGGTTCCAGCGGCGCATAGAAGGTCTGGTAGACCAAATCGAGCGTGTAGCGGTGTGCGCCCTCGCTCACGCCATGGTCGTCGAGCCGCACCTCCCGCAGGTCGAGCCAGTAATTGAGCGCCCGCGGCGGCGGCAGCGAGGCGGGGTCGAGCACGAAGGGCGCGTCGAGCGTGATTTCCGCGGTCAGGGTGAGCGTGTCGCCTATCACATGGCCGAAGGCACGCGGCGCGTAGAGCTCCACCTCGCGCAGCTGCGCCAGGGCAGGGGAGGCCGTCAGCGCCAGCAGGCCCAGCGTGGCAAGGATGCTCGCAAGCCGCCCCATTCAGCCCTCCATCAGCCGTTGGGCCAGCGCGTCCGTATCGAGCGCGTCCTTGAGATCGACGGGGCGCAGCCCACGGCGGGCGAACAGCGCCGCCAGCGCCGCCTCCCTCTCCCGCGCCGCGCGCAGCCAGCGCGCCCGCAGGCTGGGGCGCATGAACACCAGCCGGGCCGCGCCGGTCTCCAGATCGCCGAGTTCGATCAGCCCCCAGTGCGGCAGGCCCTCTTCCACCGCGCCGTCACGCACCACCACCGGGATGACATCGTGCCGCCAGAGCGCGTCGAGCAGGCGCTCGATCTCGCCGGTGGGCATCAGGAAATCGGAAACCAGGAACACCAGCGACCGGCGACCCGGCAGTCGCCCCGCAGCCTCGAACAGCCCGGCGGTGCCGGTACCGCGTGGCTGGGCGGCGCCGAGGCACTGGCGCACCTCCTCCTCCAGCCCGCGCCGGCGCGACAGCGGCAGGCTGGCTGCCTCGTTAACCCCGGCATCGCAGCCGAGAAGGACGAAATTGTCGCCCGAGCGCACGGCCGAGAGAGCCAGCAGCGCGGCGAGTTCCGCCACCCGTCCCGCCACGGCCTCGCCGAAGCGCATCGAGCCCGACAGATCGACCAGCGCCGCCACCGGCACCGAGCGGCGCGGGGCGAACTGGCGCACATGCAGTTCGCCATGGGGATCGCGCAGCGAGACGCGCAGATCGATGCGGCGCGGATCGGGCTGGCGCAGCAGGGACACATGGCGGCGGAACTCGCCCTCCGAGCCCTCGCCGCGCCCGGGATGCGCGCCGGGAAAGATGCCCTCCGGCCGCCAGCGAAGGCGATAGGGGAGAGGGCGCAGGACATCGGGGCGCAAATCGGGGTTAAAGTCGTCGGGGCGTCTCTCGACCGGCCGCGCTTCTGAAGATGTACCAGCGCCGGCATGCCGCTTCATGGCGCCGGCACCCTCTCGAACACCCCCGCGATGAGGGCGGCGACAATGGGCTCGCGCCGCATCTCGTAGACGGGATCGATGAAGATACGGTGCGCCATCACTTCGGGGAACACGGCGCGCAGATCCTCCGGCACCACCATGTCGCGCCCTTCCATCCAGGCCCGAACGCGCGCGGCGCGGACGAGATAGCTCATGCCGCGCGGGCTGGCGCCCCCCTGCACCAGCCGGCCGATATCGACGCCGTCAATGCCGATGCCGAGTGCCTGCGGACGGCGCACGCCGTCCCATAGCGCCAGCGTGTAGGCCTCCAGCGCCGGGCTGGCCTGGACGCCGATCTGGATGGCGCGCGCCACGGTACCCAGCGCCTGCGGGTCCAGCACGCCGCTTTCGACATCCATCAGCAGCGTGTCGACGTCGTGGAAGCGCGGCTCGAACACCAGGCTGCGGCGGGCCTCGTCCGCCTGCGGCATGACCACCTGCACCTCCATCAGGAAGCGGTCGCGGGCGGCGGCCGGCAGTTCAAACGTCTCCTCGCGCTCCACCCGGTTGCGGTCGGCGAAGACCTGCACATGCGGGAAGCGGTATTCGCGGTTGAAGGCCGAGACCGAGCGCTCCGCCATCAGCCGCAGCAGCAGCGCGTGCACCTGCGGGCGGGCGCGGTTGATCTCGTTGAAGAAGAAGATGGAGAGATCCTCGCCCTGCCGCAGAAGCGGGCCGGGATCGATACGCGGCTTGCCGTCCTCGCCGAGATGGGCGTGGTAGACGAGATCGCCCGGCATCAGGTCGATCGTGCCCTCAATACGCTCGAAGGCGCCGCCAATGGCCCGCGCCATGGCCCGCAGAAGCGTGGTCTTGCCCACGCCGACATCGCCTTCAAGAAGCACGTGGCCACGGGCGAAGGTGGCAATCGTCAACAGGCGGATGACCCGCTCCTGCCCCAGCACGACCTTGCCGATCTCGCGTTCGAAACGCAGCGCGTGGGCGTGCCAGTCCGACAGAATATTGTCGGGATCGCGGACGAGATGCATCGGGAAGCCTCTCAGGCGGCCGGGCGCAAGGGCCGCATGTGCCGGAAAAGGGCGCGGCCCACGCCGAACGGGGGAAGCCCATTCGACGTCGGCCGCGCCAGTTGCCCACAAACCGGGCGGCTTGCCCGGAGGATCGCGGGGCGGACAGGAGAATTGCGTCCGCCCGCAAGTGGGTTCTCGAAAAACAAGCCGTGCCGGAACCGTCAATTCGGGATCTTGGTCACGTCGTAGACGAACTTGCCGGTCTTCTGGAAATTGGCGACCCGCTGCGCGTTGCGCTCTTCCATCGCGCTGATCGACTGCGACTGCTTGTTCAGTTCCTTGGGATCATGCTTGGGGTCGTACTTGGAGCCGGCCACCTTGTCGGGAAAACCGGGCTTGGCTTCCCAGCAATTGCCGGGCGCCCGGCAGTTGGTGCCGTCATAGGCGCTCGCCCCGCCCATCATGGCGAGGCTCAGCGCACCGGCGCCGGCGAGGGTCAAGGCGAAGGCAACGCTACGGTCGATGATGCTCATGTTCAGTCTCCTGGTCGTGTTCCACCCGTCTTCGACCGGCGCGGTTCAGCCGGCCGGCCCGCCGCACGCGTCGGGAAGCTCTTCGGCTGCCTCCACGTGCTTGGCGTTCGCATCGAAGGGTTTGAACGCGCTGCGCTGCTCGTCGGTCAGCCAGACGGCACCCTTCGGATCGTCCTTGTAGAGATGCCGGACCCACGCCATGGCGAGCAGCATTTCGTTCATGTTCAGCGCGCCATACATCGGGCCCATCTGGCCGTTGGCGCCACCGAACACCGTTTCGAACAAGCCCTGGTCGGTCTCGTTCTTCGGATAGGTCCAGTAGGAATCGTTGAGGCCGGGGCCGATCTTGCCCTCGCCATAGTGGCCGTGGCAGCCCGAGCACATGGAGAGATAGATCTCGTGCGCCTTGGGCAGGCACACCGCCTTTTCGTTGTAGATGTTCTTACCCGTCTCCAGGAAGGTTTTCACCGCCTCGGTGTCGCGGCCTTCCTCGGGCGCTTCGGAAAGATCGAGCGGCTGGCCGGTGACGGTGTTGGTCAGCATGATCGCGGCACGGGCACCGAACCCGACCAGACCGGCCCCGAGGGCCCCGGCGAGAAGCAGCGCGGCCGCTTTCTTGGTGAAAATCGTCTTCGTCATCGAACCTTGTTCACTGCAAGAGATCAGGGGCGCACCCGCGGCCCGGCAGACACGCGGGTCGTCGAAAGCGGTGGTCAGGTATTCGGCTCAAGCAGCGGAATGCCTTCCTGCGTCAGAATCTGCTCGATCTGCGGGCGTGCCTTTTCGAGCGCCGCATTGATCTCCTTGAGCAGTTCCGGATCGTTCTTGCGCACGCCGATCGCCTGGTCGTAATGCATCGGGATCGGCGCATCGTTGGGCCGGTCGATGTCCTTGGTGATGACCGTGATCCGCAGCGGGGTGGACGAGGATTTCACGTAGCGCGCCACTTCCGGGGCGAAGGCGATGCCGACATCGGCCTCGCCGCTGGCGACCTCGGTCACGATGCGGTCGCCCGGCACCTGGATCCACTCATTGCGCCGCGATTTGAAGTTGACCAGCGAGTACATGTAGGCCGCGTTGTCCTCGAAGCGGCCAATACGCTTGAGCATCGTCTCGGCGGGCGAATAGAAGCGAACCGCGAAACGGCTCTGGTCCTTGATCTGCTGGTCTTCCCAGTCGCTGGTAGTGATGTTGCGGTCTGCCTTCGTCACCAGCACATAGCCCGTGCGGTAATAGGGCTTGGAGACGAGCACGCGCTCATCGCTGACATCGACACCCATGACCACGTCGCAATTGTTCTTGTCGAGCTGGTCGCGCACCAGATAGATGCCGGGCTTGTCGTTGCGCACGAACACTGCCTTGCGGCCCATGGCCTGGGCGAGCACCACACCGATGCGGTCCTCAAATCCGCTGGAATCGGCAGCGGAGAAGGGCGCTTCGACATTCGAGGCGCAGATGCGCAGTTCGTTGGGATTGCGGCCCGCGGCCTTGTCGGCCTCGACGGTCGCGGCGCCTGCGAGCCCGGCAAAGGCGAAACCGGAAAAAGCGAGACCGGCGGCAATGGAAAGCCGGCTGACGACCTGTCGCGTGGACATGGGGGAGTCCTCCTGGACGAAATTTCGAGGTCGGGAGATCCTGCGGGGCAGGGGGGCGCAAGCGTTCGGGCACCAAGCCTTCTGGGCACTGAGCCTTCGGCACGCGCCGCCCCGTCCCTTTGGCAACCGGCAGGAACGGAACCTCAGAGCGGAACCATCAGCTGCCGGACGATCTGCCTTTTCGGAGACGTCGCCGCCCACCGCGCCAGGCGCGGCAGGCGGCGTGCCTGGCGGTATCAGCCGCCGCCCTGCATCACGTCGGTCGAGAACTCGCCAACGTTCGGGTCGCTGTAGGGGCCGTCGCCATTGAGCGAGAACACCATCACGCCGCCACCCATCTGGGTGTAGTGCTGGAGCTGCTTGAAGGCGCCCACCGAGCCGAGGCCGGCGGTCGGGTCGTTCAGGTCGAACACCAGGCCGACACCCGGCCAGCCGCCGACGCCGTAATAGATGGCGACGTACTGCTTGCCCTCATGGGTGTAGGTCATCGGGTGGCCGATCACGCCGGAGGGAAGCTTGAACTTCCACAGCAGCTCGCCGGTGTCGCTGTCGCGCGCCTTGATGAAGCCGTCCAGCGTCCCGTAGAACATCACGCCGCCAGCGGTGGCGAGCGTGCCACCCCAGGCCGCGAAGCGCTCCATCACCTGCCACTTGAACTTGTTGTTGATGGCATCATAGGCCTTCACCTGGCCGAGACCTTCATAGGTCTGGCGATCACCCTTCGGGCCGGGATACATCCACAGGGTCGCACCGACGAAGAACTGGCCGGCACGGTAGGGGAGCATGAAGGGCTCCCAATCCATGCAGATGTGGTTGATGCCCATGAAGAAGGACTTGCGCTCCGGATCGTAGGAGTCATGTCCCTGGTTGTGGTAGCCCATCGCCGAGGGGCAGATGTCGCGGCCCTTGTGGTCCATGCGGGTCCCGAATTCCGGGTCGCGCTCGGGCAGGCCGGTCTTCAGGTCGACCTTTTTCACCCAGTTGACCGTGTCGTCGATCTTGTCGGCCGAGACGAGGTCGCCATTGGTGCGGTCGAGCGTGTAGACGATGCCGTTACGGTCGGGATGGGTCAGAAGCTTGCGCATCTTCCCTTCCTTGTCCTGCTGCTCGGAGAGCATCATGACGTTGACGCCGGCATAGTCCCACTCGTCGTGCGGGGTCTTCTGGTAGCCGAACTTGGCATTGCCGGTGTCGATGTCACGACCCCAGATGGTCATCGTCCACTTGTTGTCGCCCGGACGCATCGTCTCGTTCCACGGCGCCGGGTTGCCCGAGCCGTAGTAGAAGAGGTTGGTGTCCGGGTCGAAGGCGTACCAGCCCCAATTGGTGCCGCCGCCGATCTTCCAGGCCTCGCCTTCCCAGGTCGCCTTGCCCAGGCCCTTCTGGCCATAATGCGGGTTGGCGTTGTTGAAGTCGTCGGAGAGGCGCACTTCCTCGTCCGGGCCGGTGGCATAGGCGCGCCACTTCTGGGCGCCGGTGGCGATGTCGTAGGCGGTGACGTAGCCGCGCACGCCGAGCTCGGCACCCGAGGAGCCGATCAGCACCAGGTCCTTCACGACATAGGGAGCGATGGTGAGCGTCGAGCCGACCTTGATGTCGGAGTTTTCGAGCTTCCAGTACTCCTCGCCGGTCTTGGCGTTGAGGGCGACCACATGGCCGTCGAGCTGGGTCTTGATGATCAGCGGGTCGACCGTGCCATTGCCGGGCCAATAGGCCAGGCCGCGGTTGACGACGTCGCAGCAGGCCACCGCACGGGCGGTCGGGTTCTGCTTCGGCTTGTGCTGCCAGAGGATCTTGCCCGGATCGTCCAGCCCGACCGCGAAGGTCGTGTTGGGGAAGGGCGAGTGGATGTACATCACACCGTCGACGACGAGAGGGGTACCCTCATGGCCCGACAGCACGCCGGTGGAAAACGACCAGGCAGGACGAAGCTGCTTGACGTTCTCCTTGGTGACTTGGTTCGCCTCGCTGTAATTGTTGGCGTTGTAGTTCTTGCCGGTCATCGGCCAATTGTCGGTGCTCTTCGACAGCTCGACGAGCTTGTCGTTGGCAACCGCCGGCGCCGAGGCGCCGAGGCTCACCGCGGCCGCCATGACGGCGGCGACGGAGAGCGCGGACACCGAAGTGTGCAGTCGGCTCATTGGGTCTTCCCTCGCGTTTCCTACTTCCCAGGCCGTCCCGCTGCGCCCCGGCTTTGCCGTCGACGTGCGGGTCTCTTTTATCCCTCGCCGTGCCCTCTCATGGGTGGGCAGTTCCATGAGATTGTCTTTGGGATCGGCGGAGAATTCTTATGATTTTCTAAGAACATTGGCTGTTCTGGGAGTATTGTTCGCTGTCCGTGGATTTATTGTCTTTAGGCAGAATGGAAATTCGGGGCAGGAACTTCTTCCCGTACTCAAAGATAATTCACCCAGTCTTCCCGGAAGCCTTGCCGAAATCTGCCGAAAATGTTTACCTTTCAGCAGGTTGACGCCAGCCGCGTCGACCTCGGCCGGTGCCCCGACGATGGTGCTGGCGCCGTCGTCGCCAGGGCGGTACTGTCATGGATCGTTGTTGCGACCAATGTCATAAGAAGTTCATAAGTATAAATGAACACATCGCCCTTTTCTCTCTTGCGTCTGGCGCTGAGCGCCGCGCTCGCTTTCGCTCTTGCCGGCTGTCCGGGTGAGAGCGAGCCGGAAAAGCGCGAGCGTGTCACCGCGCCGACAAGCGATGCCATTGCGCGCAAGACATGGCTCCAGCCGACCGAGGAAACCGACCCGGATGTGTGGCTCGCCAGCCGCGACGCTGGTGCCGATGTCGCGGCGAACGCTCCGGCGGCAAAGGAGTGGCACGGCGTGCTTGATGAAGCTGATGGCCGTTTCGGCGAAACCGGCAGGATGATCGCGAACCGCGCCGTGCAGCTGGAAACCATGCTGGCGGAGATCGGCATCAGGGAGACGGCCCGCGAGATCATCGCCGATTTCTCCACCCTCGCGGGGAACGGGTCCCGCGCGGGCTTCAGCGATCTGTGCCAACACTATTACAATCTGCGTACACAGGGCCTCGACCGCACCGCCGCGCTGGCGGCGCTGGCTGACGAGCCGGCCTTGAAATCTGGGAATTCCGCGCCGTGACCCCTGCCAGAGACGCTTCTTCGCCGGCTGCGTCCTCCCGCCCGGCTTCGTTCGCTTGGTGGCAGCGCCACTCGCTGCGTGCCCAGGTGCTGGCCGCCGTGGTCGCCATCAATCTGTGCGCCGCGCTGCTTGCCGTGGTCGTCATCATCGCCAATGCCCGCCGCGCCACGGAAACCGAGATGCTGTCCTCGCTCGCCGTGGCCGAGCGCTTCGTGCAGGAGACGGTCGAGCGCCTGGCCAGCGCGGAAGGCGCCGGCGGTTCGCTGGCGCAGCTGCCACTCCACATCAGCCGGCTGCGCCACGTCCGCATCCGGATCGAGGATCAGGCGGGCAACGCGCTGGACATCGCGCCGGCGGCTGCAGAGGAAGAGGAACACGAGGGCGACGTACCCGCCTGGTTCACCCGGCTGGTGTCGGTGGAAGGCCAGGAAAGTATCATCCCCATCGTCGAGAATGGCGCCCGGGTGGGGCAGGTGCGCGTCGCCGGCGAAGCCTCGGACGAGATCGCCGAAGTGTGGGAGGACATGTCCGACCTCGCTGTGCTGGCGGTGGCCGTGAACATTGCCATTCTCGCCGCGCTCTATTTCGTGCTCGGCCGGCTGTTGATGCCTCTGCGCACCCTCTCGGCCGGTATGTTCGAACTGGAGGCGGGGCGCTTCGAGCACCGGCTCGCTCCGCCCCGCGTGCGCGAGCTGGCGCTGATCGCCGACCGCTTCAACGCGCTCGGCGCGGCGCTGAAGGCGGCGCGCGACGATAATGGCCGACTGAACGAACGGCTGGTGAGCGTGCAGGACGACGAACGCCGGCATATCGCTTCCGATCTCCACGACGAACTCGGTCCCTGCGTGTTCGGGCTGCGGGCCAATCTCGAATCGATCGAGCGCCTCACCGCGCGGGCCGAGCCGGCGCTGGGCCAGCGCATGGGCGAGCGGATCGCCACCATGACCGATATTCTCGACCGCATTCAGGGCCTCAACCGGCGCCTCCTGCGCAAGATCCGCCCCATGGCGCTCGGCCATGTGCCGCTGGCGGCGGTGCTCGCCGATCTGGTGGCCGATTTCGAGAGCCATTCTCCCGGCCGCAGCATCACCCTGTCCACCGAGGGCCTCGCCGAGCGCTATGGCGACAGCGTCGACATCACGCTCTATCGCTGCATTCAGGAAGCCGTGACCAACGCGCTGCGCCATGGCGATGCCCGCAACATCGCCATCATCCTGCGCGCCGATCGCCGCGCGGGCCGGATCGACCTCACCATCGAGGATGACGGCACCGGCATCGTCGCCGACGCGCCGCACGGCTTCGGGCTGATCGGCATGGAAGAGCGCATCGGCGCCCTGGGCGGCAAATGGAGTATCCTGCCGGCGGAGCCGAGCGGGACGCGAATCGAAGTGATTATTCCCGCCCACCCCGCTGAACTCGGCCTCTCGGCCGCTCCGGAAAGGCTCGCCGCCCAATGACCTGCGCCCTCGTGATCGACGACCACCCCATCGTGCTCCAAGGCTGCCGCCGGCTGCTGGAGGATGCGGGCGTGGAGCGGGTGCTGGAGGCCTCCACCGTACTGGCAGGCTATCGCCTGTTCCGTCGGGAGAAGCCGGATGTGGTCATCGTCGACCTCGCCCTACAGGGCAACGGCCTCAGCGGGCTGGTGCTGGTGCGCCGCCTGCGGATGCAGGATGCCCGCACCCCCATCCTCGTCTTCTCCATGCATGGCGACCCGGTCATCGCCAGCCGCGCGCTGGAAGCGGGCGCCAATGGCTATGTGCTCAAGGACACCTCCTCCGGCGCGCTGCTGGAAGCCTTCGAACGGGTGCGGCGCGGCCAACCCTATATGAGCCACGACCTCGCCTTGCAGGTGGCGATGCTAGGCTCGCGCAAGACGGCGCCGCTCGCCGACATCACGCCGCGCGAGTTACAAACACTTTCGCTGCTCGCCGAGGGCAAGGACTACACCCACATCGCCGACGAGCTGGGCATCAGCTACAAGACGGTTGCCAACACCTGCTCGGCGCTCAAGGCCAAGCTTGGCGCCACCAGCCTGCCCGAATTGGTGCGCTGCTCGATCCAGTATCTATCTACCTCTCCGGTCGGCACCACCGGCCGGTTGCGCCTGATGTGACGTCGCACGCCGGCGCGGGCCCGAAATCGGGCAGGGGTGCCTTGGCACCGATCGAATTTGCGCGAAAATGTCGTTGCCGTTTCGTCACTTACACTTCGTTCACCATGTCGGACGATGCGCCGCATTTTCGCCTCACTCGGACAGCCTCCTGAGAGACACGAAGTCGGATCCCCGGTATCTTGCCGGAGATCTTGAGTGCGGTGCGTTCGTCGCGATTCCGGTTTTTCCGGGTCGGACGACGCTCACAGACGGTTCGGGGTGAATGGGGAAATATCCTGCTCTTGCGAATGCTTCCGGTCGCCACGCGGCAGATGGAGCCTTCGTCCGGTTCGGCCGGATCGCGGCCCTGTGCGGTATTGGCCTTCTGGTTGCCAATTGCACGGGCGGCGGCGCCAAGCTAACGAGCAAGATCGACCCGAAATACGGCGTTTCCGCCAGTCCGCGGGTCGTCGCGGCCGGCCAGCCCGTTCCCAAGGGCGGCGGCACCTACCGCGTCGGCAAGCCCTATGTGGTCGCCGGCAAGACCTATGTCCCGACCGAGCCGACCAAAAAATACCGGACCGAGGGCCTCGCCTCCTGGTACGGCGACGATTTCCACGGCCGGCTGACCGCCAATGGCGAAGTCTTCGACATGCATTCCATCGCCGCCGCGCACCCGACGCTGCCGATGCCGTCCTATGTCCGCGTCACCAACCTGTCGAACAACCGTTCCATGGTGGTGCGGGTGAACGACCGCGGGCCGTTTCATGGCAACCGGGTAATCGACGTCTCCCACCGCGCGGCCGACATGCTTGGCTTCAAATCCAACGGTACCGCGCGGGTGCGTGTCGACTATATCGGCAAGGCACCGCTTGAGGGTTCCGACGACATCCAGCTTGCCTCCACCCTGCGCATGAACGGCAAGCCCGCCGAGGCGCCCGCCGTCATGGTCGCTTCCGCCGGTTCGCTGCGCGGCCTGACCGCCGCCAATGTGCCGCTGCCGCCGAGCCGGCCGTTCGATCTCGGCGGACCGGGCGACGGCCAGCAGGTGGCGCAAGCCGCCTACTCTGAGCCGGTTGCCGTCCAAATCGCCCCGGTGCGTGTGACCAGCAAGCCCCGCCCCGCCGCTGTAGCCGCGGCGCTGCCGGCCCCGCGCCCGCAAACGCCCTCCACCAAGCGCGCCAAGGCCACCATTCCCGCGCCGACCGGCGGCGTACAGGTGGCCAGCCTGCAGCCGGCCACCCGGACCGCGGCCGCCCCGGCGGCCGGTGCGCCGACGGGTTGGATGGTCGGCGCGCAGCCGGTGATGGGCTATGCCCCGTCCGGCACCGAGGGCTCGCCTGATATGGGTCGCGGGTTGTACTGACATCTTCCGACTGCCTGCGTTCTGGCAAAGCCGGCGTCGCTGTCGCATTGCGGTGGCGGCGCTCGGCTGTTAACTCTGCCCGGAGCCAGGGAGGATCGACCGTGAGCCTGTTGCGCATCATGTTCCCGGGCCGCCGTTCCGCCGATGGAGCGCGCGTGGCCCTCTGGCTGACGGCAGCCCTCATGCTCGCCGCAGGCATGGGCCCCGGCCATGCGCAGACCGCTCCGGACATCGCTTCGCCGCAGGCGATCCTGCTCGATTTCGACAGCGGCTCGGTGCTGTTTGAGCGCGCCGCCGATACGTCCAGCCCACCCGCCAGCATCGCCAAGCTGATGACAATGGCGGTGGTGTTCGGCGAGATCACCGCCGGACGGCTTTCCCAGGACGCCGAGTTCAAGGTGAGCGAATATGCCTGGCGGCGGGGAGGGGCGCCTTCCGGCGGCTCCACAATGTTCGCCGCCGTCAACAGCACCATAAAGGTCAGCGATCTCCTGCGCGGCGCCATCATCCCTTCGGGCAATGACGGCGCGATCGTGCTGGCCGAGGGCATTTCCGGCAATGAGCTGGCCTTCACGGTGAAGATGAACCAGGAGGCCAAGCGACTCGGCTTGACCGGCTCGATGTTCGTCAATGTGAGCGGCCTCGCCGACCCCGACCAGAAGACGACGCCGCGCGACATGGCCAAGGTCGCTGCGCACATCATCCGCGACTACCCCGACCTTTACAAAATCTACAGCGAGCCGGACTTCCTGTGGAACAAGATCCGGCAGAACAACCGCAACCCGCTGCTGGGCATGAGCCTCGGTGCCGATGGCTTCATGACCGGCTATCAGAAGGATGCCGGCTTCAACCTCGTCGGATCTGCGATCCAGAACGGCCAGCGCCTCGTCGTCGTCATCATGGGATCGAAGAGCGAGAAGGAGCGCGCGGATGACGCCCGCCGGCTGCTCGAATGGGGCTTCCGCTCGTTCGAATCGCGGACCCTGTTCGAGCCCGGCCAGATCGTCGGCGAGGCAACGCTTTATGGTGGCGCGCGCAATGGGGCGCCGCTGACCAGCGACGGGCCAATCCGCGTTCTGATCTCGCGCCAGGGCGACGAGAAGCTGGTGGCTCGCATCCGCTTCGAGGGACCGATTCCCGCGCCGGTGGAGAAGGGCGCGGAGCTCGCGCGACTGATGGTGTTTCGCGGCGAACAACTGGCGCTCGACGTGCCGCTGATGGCGGCCGAGACCGTGCCGGCCGGCCCGCTCTGGCGCCGGGCGATGGATGGCGCCTACGAACTGGTGGTGAGCCTGCTGCGTCAGGGCTACGCCAAGCTGACCGGCTGAGCATGCCCATCCGCACGCCACCGCCCACGACTGCGCCTGCGACCACGACCGCTCCGGCCCAAAGCCCCGTCGCGAATCCGAGCGACAAGCCCGCCAGGAAGCCTGCCAAGGCTCCGGCAAAACGGCCGGCAAAGTCGGAAGCGGTGAAGGCAAAGGGCGAGCCGACGGCAGCCAGGGCGAGGGCGAAAAAAAGCGCGACACCCAAGGCGGTTACCGGGCCGGCGACCAGATCCGCCGCGAAGCCGATTCCGCCCGGACGTTTCATCACACTTGAAGGCGGGGAGGGGGCGGGCAAGTCGACGCAACTCCGCCGGCTGCTGGCCCGGCTCAAGGCGGCGGGCATAGATGCCATCGGCACGCGCGAGCCCGGCGGCTCCACCGGGGCCGAGATCATCCGCCACCTCATCCTGTCCGGCGCCGCCAAGCCGCTCGGGCCGCTGGCCGAGGCGACGCTGTTCGCCGCCGCGCGCGCCGACCATCTCGACGCCACCATCCGCCCGGCGCTGACCCGGGGTGCCTGGGTGGTGTGCGACCGCTTTGCCGATTCCACCCGCGTCTATCAGGGCGCGCTTGGCAATGTCGATCCGCGCCTCATCGCCGCTCTGGAGGAGGTGACGGTGGGCGAGACGCGGCCCGACCTCACGCTCATCCTCGACCTTCCCGCCGAGGAAGGGTTGGCCCGCGCCGCCGCCCGCTCCGGCCGCGATGCCGATCGCTTCGAGAGCGAGGGGCTGAGCTTCCACCGGGCGCTGCGCGACGCTTTTCGCGCGCTGGCCGCCAGCGAGCCGGGACGCTGCGTGCTGATCGACGCCAGCGGCGACGTCGATGGCGTGGAGGAGGCGATCTGGAAGGCGGTCTCAACCCACCTGAAACCGCCCGCGCCGCGCCGGAGACGCCGCCTATGAAGGACGCTGCCCCGCTCGAAGGCGACCGCTTCGGCACCGCCCCGGCACCGCGCGAGACCCGGCACCTCATCGGCCACGAGGAGGCGCAGGCCATGGTCCGCACCGCCTGGGATGCCGGGCGGATGCCGCACGCGCTCCTGCTCGGCGGGGCGGAGGGCATCGGCAAGGCGACGCTGGCCTATGCCATCGCCCGCTTCGTGCTCTCGGGCGGTGCGGCACCGGCGCATTCGATCGCCGTCGCTTCCGACCACCCCACAGTGCGGCAGGTGGCGGCTCTCTCGCACCCTGACCTTCTGGTGCTGCGGCGCACCCCCAACGATGCCGGCAAGCTGCCCTCGATGATTCCCGCCGAGACGGTGCGCCGGGTGCGCAGTTTCTTCGGCTCCACGGCGGCACTTGGCGGATGGCGAGTCTGCGTCGTCGACACGTTGGACGAAATGAACGCCCAGGGCGCCAATGCGCTGCTGAAAACACTCGAAGAGCCGCCCAACCGCGCGCTGTTCCTCCTGGTGAGCCACGCGCCGGGCCGGCTGCTGCCGACTATTCGCTCGCGCTGCCGCACGGTGCCGCTACGGGCGCTATCGGACGAGCAGGTGGTGCAGGCGCTGGAGACGCTGAGCACCAGCCTGCCCACGCTCGACCGCAGCCGCTTCACCGAGGCGGCGGCAGCCGCCGGGGGCAGCGTGCGCGAGGCGCTGGGCCTGATGGAAGGCGACGGTCTCGCGGTGCGCAACGCCACCAATGTGCTGCTCGATGGCTTGCCCGATGCCGACCCGAAATCGCTGCACGCGCTGGGCGAGCGGCTGGCCGGCGACCGGGGAGGGGCGCTGGACGCCTTCGTCGGCACGGTCGAGGCGTGGATCAGCGACCATGCCACCGGGCGCCGCCAGACGCACCGTCTGCGCCTTGCACGGCTTCCGGAGGTGTGGGAGAAGGTTCGCCGCGCTGCGGTCGACGCCGATGTCTATAATCTCGACCGCAAGACCCTCGTCTTCCGGATCTTCGCGTCGCTCAACGAGGCCCTGCGCCCCTGATCGCGCGCCGGCCGGCCGCCCCGCAGGAAACCGCCGTGAGACCCGCCTTCTACATCACCACCGCGATCGACTACCCCAATGGCGCGCCCCATATCGGCCACGCCTATGAAAAGATCGCCTCGGACGCGCTCGCCCGCTTCAAGAAGCTCGACGGTTACGACGTCTTCTTCCTGACCGGCACCGACGAGCACGGGCTGAAGATGGCGCAGACGGCGGAAAAACAGGGGCTGACGCCGCTGGAATGGGCGACGAAGAACGCCACCCGCTTCCAGGAGATGGATGCGCTGCTCGGCGTCGATTACGACCGCTTCATCCGCACCACGGACGCCGACCACATCGCCTCCACTCAGGCGATCTGGCAGCGCATGGTCGAGTCCGGCGACATTTACGCCGGGGCCTATTCCGGCTGGTACTCGGTGCGCGACGAAGCCTATTACGCCGAGGACGAGACCACGGTGAACCCGGACGGCGTGCGCCTCGGCCCGCAGGGCACGCCGGTGGAGTGGACCGAGGAAAAGAGCTATTTCTTCCGCCTCTCCGCCTATCAGCAGAAGCTGCTCGACTATTACGACGCCCACCCGGACTTCATCCGCCCCGAGGTGCGTCGCAACGAGGTGACGAGCTTCGTGCGCGGCGGGCTGCAGGATCTGTCGATCAGCCGCACCACCTTCTCCTGGGGCATTCCGGTGCCGGGCGACCCGGACCACGTGATGTATGTGTGGGTCGACGCGCTCACTAACTACATCACCGGCGTCGGCTACCCCGACACGGAAAGCGCCAGCTTCCAGCGCTACTGGCCGGCGAATCTCCACATCATCGGCAAGGACATCATCCGCTTCCATGCGGTGTACTGGCCGGCCTTCCTGATGTCGGCCGGGATCGAGCCGCCGCAAACCGTGTTCGCGCACGGCTTCATTCATAATCGCGGGGAGAAGATGTCGAAGTCGGTCGGCAATGTGATCGACCCGTTCGACCTTGCCCGTGCCTATGGTGTCGACGCGCTGCGCTATTTCCTGTTGCGCGAGATTCCGTTCGGCCAGGACGGCTCCTACAGCCACGACGCCATCGTCGCCCGCACCAATGCCGACCTCGCCAATGATCTCGGCAACCTCGCCCAGCGCTCGCTGTCGATGATCGCCAAGAACCTCGGCGGCACACTGCCCGCGCCCGGCCCGCTCTCGGACGACGATGCGGCGATCCTCGCCAGCGCCGACGCGATGGGCGCCAAGGTGCGCGAGGCGATGGACGTGCAGCAGATTCACAACGCGCTCGCCGCCATCTGGTCAGTGGTGGCGGACGCCAACCGCTATTTCGCCGGCGCAGCGCCGTGGGAATTGCGCAAGTCCGACCCCGAGCGTTTCGGCACGGTGCTGTGGACGACAGCCGAAGTGGTTCGCCAGGTCGCCCTGCTCGCCCAGCCCTTCATCCCAACAAGCGCCGGCAAGCTGCTGGATTTGCTTGCGATTGACGAGTCATCCCGGAGCTTTACCAGCCTTGGCGAGGCTGGCCGTCTGGCCGGCGGCACGGCGCTGCCGGCCCCCGTCGGCGTGTTCCCGCGCTATGTCGAGCCCGAGGCGCCGGCAGCCTCATGATCGTCGACAGCCACTGCCATCTCGACTTTCCGGACTTCGCCGCCGAGCTTGACGACGTGGTCGCGCGCGCCCGCGCCGCCGGCGTCGGGCGGCTGGTGACAATCGGCACGCGGGTGCGCCGCTCCGGGCAGGTGAGGGCGATCGCCGAGCGTTTCGACGACGTGTTCTGTTCGGTCGGCACCCACCCGCACAATGCCGGCGAGGAAGCCGACGTCACGTTGGACGAACTGCTCGCCGCCGCCGACCACCCCAAGGTGGTGGCCATCGGCGAGGCGGGGCTCGATTATCACTACGACACCGCCCCGCGCGACGCGCAGGCGGCGGGGTTCCGCCTGCATATCGAGGCGGCGCGACGTACCGGCCTGCCGCTGGTGATCCATGCCCGCGACGCGGACGCGGATGTGGCGGCGATTCTGGAAGAGGAAAGCGGGAAGGGCGCCTTCGCCTTCGTGCTCCACTGCTTCACCGCCGGGCCGGAACTTGCCCGCCGCGCGGTAGCGCTGGGTGGCTACGTCTCATTCTCCGGTATCCTCACCTTCAAGTCCGGCGCGCCGCTGCGCGAGATCGCCGCCAGCCTGCCGGCCGACCGGGTGCTGGTGGAGACGGACGCGCCCTATCTCGCGCCCAACAGCCATCGCGGCAAGCGCAACGAGCCTTCCTATGTCGTGGAAACTGCCCATACTCTGGCGCAGGCCCGCGGCGTTTCCTTCGACGAGATCGCTGCGCTGACGACGCAGAATTTCTTCCGCCTGTTCTCCCGCGCATCCTAGAGGCATCCCACGCCCATGGCGTTCACCTTCACCATTCTCGGCTGCGGTTCCTCCGGCGGGGTGCCGCGAGTCGGGCAGGGATGGGGCGCCTGCGACCCGAAGGAGCCGCGCAACCGCCGCCGCCGCTGCTCCCTGCTGGTGGAACGGTTCGCCGACGGCATCGACCAGCCGACGCGGGTGCTGATCGACACGTCGCCGGACCTGCGCGAGCAGCTGATCGACGCCGGGGTCGACCGGCTCGACGCGGTGCTGTTCACCCATGAGCATGCCGACCACACCCATGGCATCGACGATCTGCGCCCGCTGACCATCCTGCACCGGCGCCGCATCGACGTGCATGTCGATCCCGAGACGTCGGCGATGCTGCACCAGCGCTTCGGCTACTGCTTCCAGACGCCGCTCGGCAGCGACTATCCGCCGATTCTGACCGAGCACCGCTTCCACGCCGGCGACACCATCCGCGTCGATGGACCCGGCGGGACGGTTGAAGCGACCGCCTTCCGGCAGTTTCACGGCAACATCATCTCCTACGGCTTCCGCATCGGCGGGCTGGCCTATTCCAGCGACCTGCACGACCTGCCGGCGGAGAGCCTGCCTTATCTCGCGGGTCTCGATGTCTGGATCATCGACGCGCTGCGACCCAAGCCGCATCCGACCCATCTGTCGCTCAGCGAGGCCCTGGCCTGGATCGAGCGTATGAAGCCGCGCCGCGCGGTGCTGACCAATCTGCACACGGACCTCGACTATGCCACGCTGACGCGCGAACTGCCGCACGGCGTAAGCGCAGCCTTTGACGGAATGGAAATCTTTGTAGATCAGTAGGTTACACGTATACGCTCAAGCGCATCGCTACCCTAGTGAATAAATGTATTTTCCATAATATGTCTTCTGCGAATCGGAGAACCGGCATTTTGACGCCCTCCCGCGACATTCATCGCCTGCTGGAAATTATGGAAGCGCTGCGGACGCCGGAGACCGGCTGCCCCTGGGATCTGGCGCAGGATTTCGACACGATCGCCCCCTACACGATCGAGGAAGCCTATGAGGTGGCCGACGCCATTGCTCGCGGCGACCTTGACGATCTGTGCGACGAGCTTGGCGACCTGCTGCTTCAGGTCGTCTTCCACGCCCGCATGGCGCAGGAGCGCGACGCCTTCGATTTCGGCGCCGTGGTCGAGGCCATAACGGCAAAGATGATCCGCCGGCACCCGCATGTGTTCGCCGACGCCCGAGGCCGCGACGTGGCGGCGGTCAATGTGGCGTGGGAGACGATCAAGGCGCAGGAGAAAGCTGAACGGACACAGCGCCGGCTCGCGCGGGGGCTGCCGCCGGAGCCGGAGCAGGGCCGCACGCTGGACGGCGTGCCGGTCGGCGCCCCTGCCCTCACCCGCGCGGTGAAACTGCAGGATAAGACCGCCAAAGTCGGGTTCGACTGGCCGGACGTGCGCCCGGTGCTGGCGAAAATTCGCGAGGAGATCGACGAGGTGGAGGCCGAGATTATCTCGGGCGACCGAAAAGCGGCGGCCGAAGAGGTTGGCGACCTCCTGTTCGCGCTGGCCAATCTGGCCCGACACCTCGATGTCGATCCCGAGGCGGCGCTGCGCGGCACCAACCAGAAATTCGTCCGCCGCTTCGCCTATATCGAGGACCGGCTCGCTGAGGAAGGCCGCACGCCCCACGGTGCCAGCCTCATTGAGATGGAAGCGCTGTGGCAGGCGGCAAAGACGGCACTCAAGACGGCGGCGCCGGAGAGCGAGTAGGGCGCTCAGCCCTCGGCCGTCCGGGCGATCCGCCGGGCGCCGAAGCGGCGCTCGATCTGCTCGGCGCGGTCCGGCGGCACGCGCACCGCCAGATGCAGGCGCCCCTCCCCGTCCTCGCGCCGTTCCAGCACTTCGCTGTGCCGGTAGAGCCAGCTCAGATTGCCGCCGTCGGCGGCGTCGAGATCAATGGCGAGGCTGATCCGCTCGCGCGACAGGCGTTGCGAGATGGTGGCGAGCAGCGGCTCCATACCCTCGCCGGTAAGCGCCGAGACCGGAATGGGGCGCGCGTCGCCCTCGCGGCGGGCGGCGGTGTTGAACAGGCCGGCCCGGCTCTCGTCGTCCAGGCGGTCGATCTTGTTCCAGACCTCGATGACCCGGTGGTCGTCCTCGGGGTCGATGTCGAGATCGCCGAGCACGCCCTTCACGTCATGCGCCTGCGCATCCGCATCCTCATGCGCCATGTCGCGCACGTGCAGGATCAGATCGGCCTCGATCACCTCCTCCAGCGTCGCCCGGAAGGCGGCGACGAGCTGGGTCGGCAGGTCGGAGATAAAGCCAACCGTGTCGGACAGGATCACCTTGTCGCCGGTGGGGAGTTGCACCGCCCGCAAGGTTGGGTCGAGTGTGGCGAAGAGCAGGTCCTGCGCCATGACGTCGGAACGAGTCAGCCGGTTGAACAGGGTCGACTTGCCGGCATTGGTGTAGCCCACCAGCGCGACGACCGGATAGGGCACCTTCTTGCGGCTGGCGCGGTGCAGGGCGCGAGTGCGCTTCACCTGCTCCAGTTCGCGCTCGATCTTGAGAATGCGGTCGCCGATGAGCCGGCGGTCGGCTTCGATCTGCGTTTCGCCCGGGCCGCCGAGGAAGCCGAAGCCGCCGCGCTGGCGCTCCAGATGGGTCCAGGAGCGGACCAGCCGGCTGCGCTGGTAGTTCAGATGAGCAAGCTCGACCTGCAGCACGCCTTCTTTGGTGCGGGCGCGCTGGCCGAAGATCTCCAGAATGAGAGCGGTGCGGTCGATCACCTTGGCGGCGAACGCTTTTTCAAGGTTGCGCTGCTGCACCGGGCTAAGCGGGGCGTCGACGAAGACCAGCCCCGCCTCCTCCGCTTTCACCAGCTCGGCGATTTCCTCGACCTTGCCGCTGCCAAGATAGGTCGCCGGCCGCACCTGCGAGAGCCCTATCAGCGCGCTGCCGACGAGCTTGAGATCAATGGCCAGGACGAGGCCGATCGCCTCGTCGAGCCGCGCCTCGGGGGACCGGCGCACGCCACCCTCCCCGCCCCCGCGACGGGTCACATGCGGCACGATCACCACGACACGCGTGGCGTCGCCGGCGGTTTCGTTCTCGACAGGCAGGCCGGCGGCGCGGCCGGCATGGGACGTACGGGCGGCCTTAAGCTCCAAGATCAACCCTTCTCGCCGGTCTCGTCCGGCTCGAACAACTGAACCGGATGGCCGGGCATGATCGTCGAGATAGCGTGCTTGTAGACCAGCTGCGAGTGGCCGTCGCGGCGCAGCAGCACGCAAAAATTATCGAACCAGGTGACGACACCCTGCAGCTTCACGCCATTGACCAGGAAGATGGTGAGCGGCGTCTTGTTCTTGCGGACGTGGTTGAGAAAGGTGTCCTGGAGGTTCTGCGAACGTTCCGCGGCCATGGTTTTTTAATCCGTTTGTTTGTTGTTGCTCGTAGGTCGGCGCGGTCGCCTTCAGCTCTGCGCCCCGTCCGGGAGCGGGCAAGCATGAAGACGTGCGCCCCAAACATGGCATAGCATGTCTGGCGCGCAAGATGCTTTCGCCAAGTTGGCGGCGCTTGGCAAGGTCTTTCCGTGCGGCGCTGCATGCCGGACGGGCCCGATTTCCTCCCCTAGCGGGCGATCTCGGCAACCCCGTGGAAGTTCTCGCGCAGGGAGCGCGCCACCGGGCCGGGGCGGCCATCGCCGATCACCTGCCCATCGATTCGCACCACCGGGGTGGCGAAATTGGTGGCCGAGGTGACGAAGGCCTCGCGCGCATTGAGCGCTTCCGCCACCGTGAACGGGCGCTCTTCCACCCGCAACTGGAGCTTCTCCGCCACCTCGATCATGACCGTGCGGGTGATGCCGCGCAGGATGCCGCTTTCCGCCGGGCGGGTGACGAGCGCCCCCTCCCGGGTGACAATCCAGGCATTGGTCGAGCCACCCTCGGTGACGTGGCCGGAGGCGTCGACGAACCAGGCCTCCCGCGCGCCGGCCTGTTTGGCGGCCTCCTTGGCCAGCACATTGGGCAGCAGGCCGATGGTTTTGATGTCGACCCGCTCCCAGCGGTTATCCGGCACGGTGATAAGGGCGACCCCCTGCCCCGCCACCGCCTCGCCCTTGGCCGGATCGACCGAACGGGCCGTCACCACGATCGAGGGAGGCGTTGCGGGGTCGGGGAAATAATGGTCACGGCGGGCCACGCCGCGCGTCACCTGCAGATAGATCAGGCCGTCGCGAACACGGTTGCGCGCGATGGTCTGGCGCAGCACCACGCCGAGTGCGGCGAGCGACATCGGCAGGCGGATGCGCAGTTCGCCCAGCGACCGCACGAGCCGCTCCATGTGGCGGCGCTCGTCCACCATGTGGCCGCCGCGCACCTCGCACACCTCATAGACGCCATCGCCGAACTGGTAGCCGCGATCCTCGACATGCACGCCCGCGTCGGCATGGGGCACATAGGAACCGTTTACATAGGCAATGCGCGACATCGTCCGTCCCCGTGGGCCTGCTCATTCCGGCTTGAATTCAGATCGCCTCTTGCGCGAACGAATCTCGTCAATACATTGACTTGTCGACGTTTTACGCTCTAGCGCCGCCACAGCGCGAAATTGGCCAGACCAAGCACCACCAGAATTTCCAGCCGTCCGAGAATCATGGCGAGCGCCAGTATAAGCTGCGCATAGGCCGGCAGCGCGCCCCATTCCGGCCAGTTGACCTGTGGCTGCCAGTTCGCCGCATAGACCGGGCCGACATTGCTCAGCGCGGTGAGCACCGCGACGAAAGCGGCCTCGAAGCTCGGCATGGCCGGGGCGAGCGCCACGGTCAGCGCGCCGATCACCGTGCAGGCCACGCCGAACATGATCCAGATCGCCTTCATCATCTGAAGCGTCACATTCTGCTGCCCGAGCCGGCGCTGGTACACGGCGCTCGGGTGCACCAGTCGCTCCAGCTCGCGCAGGCTCTGCAGCACCATTATCCCGGCACGGTAGATCTTGATGCCGCCGGTGGTGGAGAAGCTGGCGCCGCCGACGAAGATCACCGCCAGAACCAACGTCACCGGCAGGCTGGCAAAGGCGCCGGCATGCGGCTCGATGCCGGTCGTGGTGACGAGAGCGACGGCGGTGAACAGCCCGTCCTCCAGCGCGATGGGCAGCGAGATGCCGCCCCCCAGAGTGCGGAAACCGATGGCGGCGGCGGCAATACCGAGGCCGAGGCACAGTACAAAAACGACAATGTTCTCATATTGTCCCGCCGCGACGCGAAAGCGTCGCGTGAGCAGCAGGCGCTGCCACAATATGCTCGTTCCCCCCACCAGCATGAACACGATAAGCACGGCCTTGATGCCAAGTTGGCCATAGCCGGCAATGCCGTCCGCATCCGGCAGCAGGCCTCCGGTGGACAGTGCCGCGCCGGCGAAGCCGAGCGCCTCGAACAGCCGCATACCCATGAGAAACAGAGCGAAGGTGCACAGGATGGTGGCGCCGAGATAAAGCGGCAGCACCAGCCGCAGCGCATCGTCGAGCGTCATCTGCTGGGTGGCGGCGAGCAGGTTGGAGCGTGCGCTGCGGTCCGGCAGGCCGCCCATGCCGGCGGGACCCAGCACAGCGACGAAGCCGACGAGCGTGAGCAGGCCACCCGACCATTGCAGCGTCAGCAGCCAGCCCAGCGTCGCCCGCGGCACGTTCTCAAGGTCGTGGATCTGCACCGGGCCCGTGGTGGTGAACGCGGCCACCGCCTCCAGCCAGGCATGCATCGGCGTCAGTGTCGTCGTCGCCGCGATGGGCACGGCGGCGATGATCGGCACGCCGAGCCAGAGCACCAGCAGAAGGCCATAGGCCGCCAGCCGGTCGAGCCGCCCGGGGCGATTGCGCACCGCGAGATACACCGCTCCCGCGCCGAACACGGTCAGCAGCGCCGTCATCAGGAAGATATCGGCGCCCGCCTCCCGGCGGAACAGCGACACCAGCGCCGAAAGCAGCAGGAAGCCGGCCATGACCCCGGCCGTCTGTGCGCTGTGGCGGGCGACGGCGATCATCAGCGTCGGCCCCTCTCAGAAGAACTCAAGGCTCACCCGGAACAACTGTTCGACCCGCTTCACCTTGTCGGCGAGCGCGAACATCACTACCCGGTCGCGCGCCTGGATCACCGTATCGCCGCGCGGCAGCATCACGCGGCCGCCGCGGATGACGGCGCCGATCCGCATGCCGTCGAACAGGTCGAGCTGGCGCAGCGGCTTGCCCACCAGCGGCGATGTTTCCAGCGCCTCGGCTTCGATGACCTCGCCGGCGCCGTTCAGCAGCGAATGCACGCCGCGAATGCGCCCCTTGCGGACATATTGAAGGATCTTGGAGACAGTGATCTGCCGGGGATTCACATAGGCGTCGATGCCGAGCCCGCGCGCGAAGGCAGGGTACGCCGGATCGTTCAGCAGCGACAGCATGCGCTTTGCGCCAAGCTCGCGCGACAGCAGGCAGGAGAGAATGTTGACCCGGTCGTCATTGGTGACGGCGATCATGGTGTCGGCATCGCCGACGGCGGCCTCCTCCAGGATGGCCCGGTCGAGCGCGCTGCCGCGCAGCACCACGGTACGTGTCAGCTGCTGGGCGATCTCTTCGGCGCGGCCGATGTTTTCCTCGATGATCTTTACCCGCGCCTTCGGGTTGCGCCGCTCCAGTTCGCGCGCGACATAAAGCCCGATATTGCCGCCGCCGCCGATCACGATGCGCTGCGCCGGCGGCTCGTCATGGCCGAAGATCGACAGGGTGCGGCTGACCTGGTCGGTGTGGGCGACGAAATAGGCGAGATCGCCGGCCAGCAGCGAATCGGTCGAGCGCGGGACGAAGGTCTTACCGTTGCGATAGACCGCGACCACCACGGCGCGCAGGTCGGGGAACAGGTCGGTCAGCTGGCGCAGCGGCGTGTCGAGGACCGGGCAATCCTCCTGGCAGCGCACACCCACCACCACGACCTGGCTGTCGTTGAAGCTCACCGTGTCAACCGCGCCCGGCAGCGACAGGCGCCGCAGCACCATCTCGCCCACTTCGAGCTCCGGCGAGATCACCACGTCGATCGGCAGGTGATCGCGCGAAAACAGGTCGCGCCAATGGCCCTGGAGATAGCTCTGCGCCCGCACCCGGGCGATCTTGGTCGGCACGTCGAACAGCGCGTGGCCGACCTGGCAGGCGATCATGTTGACTTCGTCGTGCAGGGTGACGGCGATCAACATGTCCGCCGCCTCCAGCCCGGCCCGGGCGAGCACGTCCGGATGCGAGCCATGGCCGACGAAGCCGCGCACGTCGAGCGTGTCGGTTACGGCCTGGATGAGGCGGGGCGAGGTGTCGATGATCGAGACGTCGTTCTGCTCTGCGGCCAGACGTTCGGCAATGCCGAACCCCACCTGCCCCGCCCCGCAAATGACGACCTTCATGGCGACCCCACACTCACCGCCGGCACCCACGACGGCGCACCCGGCATTCTCTCGTGAGTCTCTCTATAGCAGGTTCGCGCAAGGTGGCAGACGCGCGTGGGCGCGCTCCGCACATCTTACTGCATCCGGGAGAGCAGGCGCTCAGCCGATGCCGAGCGCCTTGAGCTTGCGATGCAGCGCCGAGCGCTCCATGCCGACGAATTCGGCGGTACGCGAGATGTTGCCGCCGAACCGGCTGATCTGCGCCACCAGATATTCGCGCTCGAACACTTCGCGCGCCTCGCGCAGCGGCAGGCCCATGAGGTGCTCGCCGCCCGCCCCGCTGGGCAGGCTCGGCACCAGCGCACCGACATCGGGGGGCAGCATGTCGGCCGTCACCGGCGCGTCCGCGTCGCCGGAGGCGAGGATGAGCAGGCGCTCGATATTGTTGCGCAGCTGGCGGACATTGCCCGGCCAGTCATGCGACTGCAGCACGGCGAGAGCGTCGTCGGCGACGCGCCGGCGCGGCAGGCCGGTGGACTGCGAAATCTGGTCGAGGAAGAACTCGACCAGTTCCGGCACGTCCTCGCGCCGCTCGGCGAGCGGCGGCACCCGCACCGGCACGACACCGAGGCGGTGATAGAGATCCTCGCGAAAACGCCCTTCGGCAATCTCCTTTTCCAGATTGCGCGCGGTGGACGAGATGATGCGGACATCCACCGACACGCGCGTGGCGCCACCGACCCGCAGGAAGTTCTGGTCGACCAGCACCCGCAGGATGCGGTTCTGCGTCTCACGCGGCATGTCGGCAATCTCGTCGATGAACAGCGTGCCGCCATGCGCCTCTTCCAGCGCGCCGACCTGACGGCCCTGCCCTTCCCCGATCTCGACGCCGAAAAGCTCGACCTCCATGCGCTCAGGCGTGATGGCGGCGGCGTTGATAACCACGAATGGGCCATTCGCGCGTGCCGAAGCGGCGTGGATCATTCGGGCGGCCAGTTCCTTGCCGGAACCGGAGGGGCCAACGATCATAATCCGGCTGTTGGTCGGGGCCACGCGCTCGATGCCCTGGCGCAGCTGGTTCATCACCGAGGACTTGCCCACCAGCAGCTGCGTCACGGCGGTGCGCTGCTTGAGGTCGCGCACCTCGCGCTTGAGCCGCAGCGTTTCCAGTGCGCGATCTGCGACAAGGATCAGGCGATCGGAATTGAACGGCTTCTCGATGAAGTCGTAGGCGCCCTGCTTGATCGCCGCCACCGCCGTCTCGATGGTGCCATGGCCGGATATCATCACGACGGGCACGTCCGGGTGGCTCTTCTTGATGCGTTCGAGCAGCTGAAGCCCGTCGAGCTTGGAGCGTTCGAGCCAGATGTCGAGGAAGATCAGGTGCGGGCGGCGCGCCTCGATGGCGGCCAGCGCCTCGTCGCTGTCCTTGGCGGTGCGGGCGCCATAGCCCTCGTCTTCCAGAATGCCAGCGACCAGCCCGCGAATATCGGCTTCGTCGTCGACGATCAGAATGTCCGTCGCCATCAGTCTCTTCTCCTTCAGCCGACCAGCCGGGCAGCGGAGGCCCCGCCGTTGCCTTTTCCGTCATTGGTGGCGGTTGGGCCGCCATCGCGCGCGAAACGCAGGCGAATCCACGCACCACGCCCCTGGGGGGCATCGTCGAGTTCGATGCCGCCGCCATGTTCTTCCATGATCTTGCCGACGATCGCGAGGCCGAGCCCGGTGCCCTTCTCCCGCGTCGTCACATAAGGCTCCAGCAGCCGCGCCCGGTTCTCGGTCGGCAGACCCTTGCCATTGTCGATAACGTCGATCGTCACCATCCGCTCATCGGCATGCACCGCCACCTGGATGCGCGGCGGCTCCGTGCGCTCTTCCGGCGACACCGCCGCCAGCGCCTCGGTAGCGTTCTTGATGATGTTGGTCAGCGCCTGTGACATCAGGCGGCGGTCGAAGCGGGCTATCACCGGCTGCTCGGGCAGTTCGAGGTCGAGCGTGATGTCGGGATTGCCGACCCGCATCAGGAACACAACCTGCCGCGCCGTCTCGCCAATGTCTTGCGCTTCCGCGACAGGCTTGGGCATGCGGGCGAAGGAGGAGAACTCGTCCACCATGCGGCCGATGTCGCCGACCTGCCGGATGATGGTCTCCGTGCACTGGTCGAACACCTCGCGATCCTCCCCGATCACCTTGCCGTAGCGCCGGCGCAGCCGTTCGGCGGAAAGCTGGATCGGGGTCAGCGGGTTCTTGATCTCATGGGCGATGCGCCGGGCGACGTCCGCCCAGGCCGAGCTGCGCTGCGCCATCACCAGTTCGGTGATGTCGTCGAGCGTGACCACCCAGCCATGCTCGGCCTCGCGCGACTGCTCGGTGGTGACGCGCACCGCGATCACCCGGTCGCGGCCATTGCGGGTCAGCGTCGCATTGGCCTGCACGCTGCGCTCGCCGGCCTCCATGGCCTGGGCGAGAAGGGAGGCGACTTCCGGCACCACCGCGCCGAACTCGCCACCGAGCGCGTCCGCCTCCACCACGCCCAGCAGTTTCTCCGCCGGGCGGTTGATGATCGAGATGCGGCCCTGCGGGTCGAGGCCGATGACACCGGCGCCGACGCCCGAGAGCACCGCTTCGGTGAAGCGGCGGCGGGTGTCGATCTGGTCGCGCGCCTGCACGAGATCATCGCGCTGGGTGCGCAGCTCCTGCGTCATCTTGTTGAAGGTTTCGGCGAGGCTCGACAGGTCGCCCTCGGTGCGGCGCACCGGCACCTCGACATAAAGGTTACCGGCGGCGACGAGATCGGCGGCGCCGATCAGGCGGCGGATCGGCGCCACCAGCCGGTTAGCGAAATTGATGCCGAGCCACACGGCGCAGAGCAACACGGTGAGCGAGATCACCGCATAGAGCACCGCAAAGGCGACCTGCACGCCCACGCGCTGCTGTTCAAGGTTGCGGTAGTCGACGACGGCCGCCTGCGTCTCCTTGAGATACTCGATCACGCGCGGGTCGACGGCGCGCGCGACATAGAGATAGAGGTCGCCGAAATCCTTGAGCGGGATGACCGCGCCAACATAATCGGCGTCACCTGGCAGGTAGATCAGCGGCTGCTCATCGGTCGCGTCCTTCAGTGCCAGATTGGCCGGCACCACGAATTCGCGACCGACACGGATGGTGGCGCGATCGACGATCTGAAGGTCCTTGTCGATGATCATGGCGGCGGGCAGGCCGCGTACCACCGCCTGCGCGGTCAGCGCCTGCCGGAAGCGGCTGCGATCCTGGTCCCACAGCGGCCGGATGCGCTGGAGGTCGCGTGCCATGCCGAGCACATCGCCGCGGATCGAATAGGCGTGCTCGCGCACATAGGTCTGCGCCACTGATACGGCATTGTCGACGATGGCGCGGGTGCGGACCGAAAACCAGCGGTCCAACCCCTTGTCGAGGGTGATGCTGGCGAGGATCGCCACCAACAGCGCCGGCACCACCGCCACCACGCCAAACAGCCCGACGACGCGCACATGCAACCGCGCCGCCGCCCGGCCGCGCTTTCGCGCCTTGACGATGCGCCACACCTCGCGGCCGATGATGCCGAGCAGCACCAGCGACATGAGCCCGTTGAGGCACAGGACGACGATGATCACGTCCTGCGAGGGCACTAGCGGGGTGATGCCGATCAGGATGATGAAGCTGGCCAGCGCGATCAGCAGCGCCAGCAGCACCGCCAGCGGCGCCAGACCCCAGAGCGAGAATCGGAATCCCATCCCGCCGAGGTCGAGCGTTTCCTGCCTGTCAGTTCCGCCGGTCGAAGCGTCGCTCATCCATCACCATGTTGGCGGCGGGAATCAGTCCGCCCTACTGATGCAGTGGTACGACACTGGTGCAAAAATGTGACATTGGCGAGCCGCCCCCGCCTTAATTTGCGAAGGGCGTAAGGCGCTCACCGACTGGTGCGGATTATTTGGATGTCGAGATCCCGGATTTTCTTGCGCAGCGTGTTGCGGTTGAGGCCCAGCAATTCGGCCGCTTTGATCTGGTTTCCGCGTGTCGCCGCCAGCGCGGCGGAGAGCAGCGGGTACTCCACATCCTTGAGAATGCGGTGATAAAGGCCGGGCGGCGGCAGGTTATCGCCGAAGCCACCGAAATAGGCGTTGAGATGGCGCTCCACCGAGGCGGAGAGCGTCTCGTCCTGGCCATTTTCCTCCGGCGTCGGCGGTGAAATCGGGGTCGACAGCTCGGCCTCGATGATCGAGCCGGTGATGACCTCCTGCGGGTACAGCGCGGCGAGGCGGCGAATCAGGTTTTCCAACTCGCGCACATTGCCCGGCCAGCGGTAGCGCTTGAGCCGGTCGAGCGCGGCGGCGTCGATCTGCTTGCGCGGCAGCCCCTCGCGCTCGGCCTGCAGGAAGAAGTGGCGCGCGAGGTCCGGCACGTCCTCCGCCCGCTCGCGCAGCGGCGGCAGGCGCAGCGGCACCACATTGAGGCGGAAGAACAGATCCTCCCGGAACAGGCCCTGCTGGATGAGGATACGCAGATCCTTGTTGGTAGCGGCGACGATCCGCACATCGGTCTTGATCGCCGTGCGTCCGCCAACCGTGGTGTATTCGCCCTGCTGCAGCACGCGCAGCAGCCGGGTCTGCGCTTCCATCGGCATGTCGCCGATCTCATCGAGAAACAGCGTGCCGCTTTCCGCCTGCTCGAAGCGGCCGGCCGAGCGCGCATTGGCGCCGGTGAAGGCCCCCTTCTCATGGCCGAACAGCTCGGATTCGATCAGGTCGCGCGGGATCGCCGCCATGTTGATGGCCACGAAAGGCCCGTTGCGGCGCTTGCCGTAATCATGCAGCGCCCGCGCCACCAGCTCCTTGCCGGTGCCGCTCTCGCCGGCGATCATCACCGTGAGGTCGGTCTGCATCAGCCGCGCCAGCACGCGGTAGATGTCCTGCATCGCCGGCGAGCGGCCGACGAGCGGGATGTTGTCGGCGTCCTCGCCCAGTCCCTTGAGCGCGTTCTCCGGCTTCTTCGGCTCGGACAGAGCGCGGCCGACGATGGAAATCAGCTCCTTCAGGTCGAAGGGCTTGGGCAGATACTCATAGGCGCCCTTCTCCGAGGCGCGGATCGCCGTCATGAAGGTGTTCTGCGCGCTCATGACGATGACCGGCAGGTCCGGCCGCACCTTCTTGATGCGCGGCAGCAGGTCGAAGGCGTTCTCGTCCGGCATCACCACATCGGTGATGACGAGGTCGCCATCGCCCTGGCTGACCCAGCGCCACAGCGTCGCGGCGTTGCCGCAGGAGCGCACCTCATAGCCCGCCCGCGACAGCGCCTGATTGAGCACGGTGCGGATGGCAGCGTCGTCATCGGCAACCAGGATACTTCCCGTCGGCATGGCGGTTCTCAACTCTTCTCGTCACCGCGACTGGCGCGGTACATGGGCATGAGGACACGGAAAGTGGTGCGGCGCGGCTGGCTGTCGCATTCGATGATGCCGCCATGGTCCCCGACGATCTTGGCCACCAGCGCCAGGCCCAGGCCCGTGCCGGTCGGCTTGGTGGTGACGAAGGGGTCGAACAAATGCGGCATGAGGTCTTCCGGCACGCCGGGGCCGTTGTCCCGCACGCAGAACTCCAGCGGCAGGCTGACCCGCGCCGGGGCGCCGGGCATCATCAGCCGCACGCCGGGGCGGAAGGCGGTGGTGAGGTGGATCTCGCCATCGGACGAATCGCCAATAGCCTCGGCGGCGTTCTTCACCAGATTGAGGAACACCTGAACCAACTGGTCGCGATTGGCCAGCACCGGCGGCAGCGAGGGGTCGTACTCCTCGAAGAAACGGATGTTGCGGGCAAACCCCGTGCTGGCGAGCGTGCGCACATGCTCCAGCACCGCGTGGATGTTGACCGGCTCGCGCTCAATAGGCCGCTCGTCGGAGAACACCTCCATGCGGTCGACCAGCTTGACGATGCGGTCGGCCTCGTCGGTGATCAGCCGTGTCAGCGAGCGGTCGTCGTCGCTGGCCGACAGTTCGAGAAGCTGTGCCGCCCCGCGAATGCCGGACAGCGGGTTCTTGATCTCATGCGCCAGCATGGAGGCCAGCGCCGTCACCGAGCGCGCGGCGCCGCGATGGGTGAGCTGGCGGTCCATCTTGTCGGCGATGGTGCGCTCCTGCAGCATGATGACCACGCTGCCGGGCACTTCCGAAAGCGGCGCCACATGAATGTCGACGATGCGCTCACCGCCATTGCGCGGCGTGCCGAGATCGACCCGGTACTCGTTCACCGCCGCGCCGCGCGAGCGCACCTGATCCACCAGCGACAGGATCGGGCTGCCGAAGGGCACGAAATCCTGCAGCCGGTGCCGCACCAGAACCGCCAGCGAAGCCTCGAAGAAGGCTTCCGCCGCCACATTGGCGTCGATCAGGTGGTTGTCTTCCGCCACCGTAATGACTGGATGCGGCAGCGCATTCACGACGGCCTCCGCAGTCGCGCTGCCCGCGCGCGGGCCGGGTCGTTGCGAGGAAACCGAACTCATGCAGCTTCTCTCCATCCAATGTCGTCATAGGCGTCGCGGATTCCGGTGACGACGCGCGCCGGATCCTCAAGGGTAAGCAGCCGCCGGCGCCAGGAGGCGGCGACGTCGGGCGTCCGGCCGGCGCTAGCCGTGGCCGAGGCCAGCGACCAGCCGACATGCTTGCGGGCGCAGCGCATGCCAAGCTCGCGCCCGTAATGCGACAGCCAGCCTTCATAGAGCTCGATCAGCACGTCGCGCTGCTCGGCAAGCGGCGGATCTTCCGGTGCCCGGCCGGTGCGCAGGAAGGTGGCGACCTGACCGGGAAACCAGGGGCGCCCCTGCGCGCCACGACCGATCATCACCCCGTCGGCGCCGGAAGCGGCCAGCATCGCGGTCGCGTCCTCGATCGCCACCAGATCGCCATTGGCGAGGACGGGGATGGACACTGCGTCCTTCACCGCACGGATCGCCGCCCAGTCGGCGCGGCCGGTGTAAAACTGGCAGCGCGTGCGCCCGTGAATGGTGATCATCCGGACGCCGATGGCCTCGGCGCGGCGGGCCAGTTCCGGCGCCACCGTGGCGGCGTCGTCCCAGCCGAGCCGTGTCTTCAGCGTCACGGGCACCTTCACCGCCCCCACCACCGCCGCGATGAGGCGGGTGGCGAGGTCGAGGTCGCGCAGCAGCGCCGAGCCGGCCAGCCCGGTCGTCACCCGCTTGGCCGGGCAGCCCATATTGATGTCGATCAGCGCTGCCCCGGCGGCTTCGGCCAGGCTGGCGGCCCGGGCCATCGATTCGGGCTCGTTGCCGGCGAGCTGTACGGCGTGCAGCGCCACCCCCGCCCCTTCCGCCCGCAGCACGGTTTCCTCGTGCCCGGTCTCGAAGGCGCCGGCGGCGACCATTTCCGACACCGCCAGCGATGCGCCATAGCGCAAGGCCATGCGCCGCAGGGGTGCATCGGTGATGCCCGCCATTGGCGCAAGCAGCACCGCACCCGGCAACGCGACGGTGCCGATCTGGAGATTGCCGACGGCAGAAAAACAAAGGGTCAAGCGGCGATCACTCGATGCACATTAAATAAGCCCGACCAGCGGTGCCTAGATAATAGCCATGCCGAGCGCGCCATCAACCCATGCGAAGGGCTTATGTCAAATCTTTTGCAAATATGTGCCGCTTTTGCGCTAAACGAGCCGACAGGGCAAGTCTGCGCTGATGAAGCGGCAGTCAGGGGAAGGGCGGATTCGTTAGGCAATGCGGACCGACGTTATCGTGGTGGCGGCAGGCAATGGCCTGCGAGCGGGCGAGGGAGTGCCCAAGCAATACCGCCCGGTGGGTGGAATGCCGGTACTGCGCCAGACGATGCTCCGCTTTCTCGGGCAACCGGGCATCCGCCATGTCCTGCCGGTCATTTCGCCGGAACATACAGACCTTTGCAACGCAGCCCTCGCCGGGCTCGATGGCGTGCTGCCCCCGGTGACAGGGGGCACCACGCGGCAGGCCTCCGTGCGGGCCGGGTTGGAGGCACTGGCACAGGATCCACCCGACCTGGTGCTCATCCATGACGCGGCGCGGCCCTTCGTTTCGGCGCGTCTGGTGGCGGACGCTATCGCCGCCGCTGCGGCACAGGGCGCTGCCGTTCCCGCGCTGGCGCTGGTCGACACGCTGAAGGCCGTGGCCGCGCCCGGCTTCCTCGCCACCGGCCCCGACCGCAACGCCGTCCGCAGCGTCCAGACGCCGCAGTCCTTCCGCTACGAGTTGATCCGGTCCGCGCATCGGGCGCAGGCAGGAGCGGACGACCTCACCGACGACGCTGCCGTGGCCGAGGCCGCCGGGCACCCGGTGGCCTCCTTCCCCGGCGACCCCGCCAATTTCAAGCTGACCACGCCGGAGGATTTCGTGACCGCCGAACGCCGCCTGCTGGCCGAGCTTGCCGATGTCCGCACTGCCACCGGCTTCGACGTGCACGCTTTCGGGCCGGGCGACCATGTGGTGCTGGGCGGGCTGCGCCTTCCTCACACTCACGGCCTCGCCGGCCATTCCGACGCCGACGTGGTGCTGCATGCCCTGACCGACGCCCTGCTCGGCACCATCGGCAGCGGCGATATCGGCCATCACTTCCCGCCCTCCGACCCGAAATGGAAGGGCGCGGCCTCCGACCAGTTCCTCGCCCATGCCGCCCACCTCGTACGCGCGGCCGGCGGGCGCATCGCCCATCTCGACGCCACGGTGATCTGCGAGGCGCCCAAGATCGGCCCGCACCGCGAGGCGATGCGCGAACGGATCGCTGCCATTGCCGGGATTCCCGTCGCCCGCGTCAGCGTGAAGGCGACGACCAGCGAGCAACTTGGCTTCACCGGCCGGCGCGAGGGCATCGCCGCACTCGCCGCCGCGACGGTCCGCCTGCCCTGGATCGACTGAGGCATGGATCGACTGAGGAAAGCGCCATGGACGAGACACACGATGCCATCCTGCTTGAGGCGATGCGGGTGCTCGATTTATGCCGGGCGCGCGGGCTGACCGTTTCGACTGCCGAATCCTGCACTGGCGGCCTCGTCGCCGGCGCACTGACCGAAATCGCCGGCTCCTCCGATGTGGTGGATCGCGGCTTCGTCACCTATTCCAACGCCGCCAAGCAGGAGATGCTGGGCGTTTCGCCGGCGACCCTGGAGACCCATGGCGCGGTGAGCGAGGAGACGGCGCGCGAGATGGTCGCCGGCCTGCTGCGGGCGGCGAAAACCTCGCTCGGCGTCTCGATAACGGGCATTGCCGGCCCGGGTGGCGGCTCGGCCGGGAAGCCGGTCGGGCTGGTGCATTTCGCCGCCGGCACCCGCACCGGCACGGTAATCGCCCGCCGTGAGGTGTTCGCCGGCCAGGACCGCGCCGGCGTGCGCCGCCTTTCCGTGCTGACCGCGCTCGCCATGCTGGCGGAACTGGCTGGAAGGGAGAAGGCCCGCGCGCCTTCCACGAACCCGCAACCTTCCTAGTAACCACGCTCCCGAGCCGTTCAGGAATGCGTCTTGCATTCCCGTAAGCCACCAGCAACATCGCAGCATCAAGGTAGAGTGACAGATGCCGAAGCGACTCGCTGTTGTCTCGCACATACCCCTCTATCCAACCACCGCCGGGAACCGGGCGCGGGTCCTCGCCTTGGTGAAGGCGCTGCAGGAACTCGGCCATGAGCCGATCTTCCTCCAGATTCCGAGCGGGCCCCACGACGCTCCCGAAAGTGCCGCCCGCCACGAGGAGCTTCTCGGCCAGGGCAATTACTACGACCTGCGCCACCTCTCGGCGTTCGCCCGCGGCGCCAATTGGCTCAAGGTCCTGCCGGTGCGGGCGGTCTCCTGGCTGTCGAAGAAACTGCGTATCGACACCCCTTGGCGCTACTGGCGCCCCCTGGATTCGCATCTCTCCCCCGAAACCGTCCGCGCCGTGCACAGGATCATCGCGACGCGCAGCTGCGATATCTGCCTGGTGGAGTACGTCTTCCATTCGGGCGTGTTGGTGGGTCTCCCCGGCCACGTGCGCAAGCTGATCGACACGCATGACCTGTTCACCAATCGCCATGTCGGATACGCCGCGAACGGCCTCGGCGACTCCTACTGGGTGTCGCTGCGCCCGGGCGCCGAGGCACGCGCGCTGATGCGTGCCGATGGCGTGCTCGCCATCCAGGAGGATGAGGCAGAGGCCTTCACCCGGATGCTGGAAGGGCACCCTCACCCCCCATCGGTTCGGGTGGTCAGCCACTTCCCACCCCGCGTGAAGCCCTCCCCGCCTCGCGGCGTTACCCATCGGGCGGCTTTCGTAGCCTCCTATAACAGCGCCAATATGCAGGCACTGTCGCTTTTTCTGGAGCGGGGCCTGCCCGAGGTCGTCCGGCGCGATCCCGAATTCCGCCTGCTGCTGGCCGGCGCCATCTGCAGCGAGGTGCCTGACCATCCCGGCATGGACAAGTTCGGCCGCTTCGCGTGCCTGGGCGATGTGTTCGCCCAGGCGCCCATCTCGCTCAATCCGGTGCTGAGCGGTTCCGGCATTTCGGTGAAAGCGCTGGAATCGCTGGCGGCCGGCGCTCCCGTAATCGCAACCGAGACCGGCGCCCGCGGGCTCGGCTCGCTGGCAGGCGACGCGCTTCGCATTCTGCCCGACGGCGACTGGGCCTCCTATGCCGCAGCGTTGTGCGAACTGACGCTGGACCCCGAACGCTGCGCCCGCGCCAGCGAACAGGCCCGCGCGGCGGCAAAGGACTGGAACCAGCGGCAACGCGCGGCGCTGGAGGAGTTGCTGGAGCAGAACGAGCGTGATTTTTTTGATCCTAAGAACTTGCCTGGCTGAACCAGTCTATTATCTTCATAATTTTACTTGAATCGCTGTAAATTTCCGATTTATTGAAAAGGCTAACGAAACGCCATGTCGTATATTAAACCAGCTTTGGTCTGCATTGCGACCAATGGATTCCAGCATCTCTGGATGAGTTGCATAGACAGTCACAAGCGCTACGCGGATCGATATGGATTTGATTACAAATTAATAACGACAAATGAATATCCGGAACTGACACCTCACTGGTCGAAAGTGAGAGTGTGTATTAATTTTCTATCAGAAGGCCATGATGTCTTATTGATCGACTCTGACGCATACGTACGGGCAACGACGCCACGCTTTACAGATTTGCTAAGAACAGACAGCGAACATGATATATTTATTGTCAACGGATGGTCAGGTCGGCCTAACTCAGGCGTTGTCGTCTTTAGAGGCGGAAAAAATTGCACAGCCCTTCGCTTCCTCGAAGAGTGCCTGTCTAATCGAAACAAAGAAATTCCTGAAGAAGACAAAGTCACAGAGTATGGTGAAAATGGTCATTTCATACATTTTCTAAAACAGGATCAGTTCAGCACCAAGACTCGCATACTGGACGACCGATGGAATAAAATAAAACCACCTGCGCGCCCCGATGATTTCATCATCCATTACACCGGACCGATGCGCCCTCGCGGTGGAGCGATGGATGGATGCGATCCGTTTTTTGGCCGCACCAACACGCATCATTCTACTTATTTTTCTGACAGGATTGGGCGCGAATATTATCGAATTCGTTGGGTTATTGTTAAGGTCGCCAATCGAATCCCCATTCTTGCAAAATTCATCAATCTTATTGGAAGATTTCTGATCAGAAGAGCGGACATTTCTCTTGCGGGTACAGCATACAGTGCGCCGGGGGCAATCTGGAAGTGCGAGTGCGCCCTCGCATTGCTGGAACACCCCACGACGTTGATTGTCCGTCAACTCCTCACGCCTGGCGATGTTGTCGTTGATGGCGGCGCACATATCGGGTACCTCACCCGCCAGTTTGCCCGCGCTGTGGGTAGCACCGGCCGTGTCATCGCGATCGAGGCCCACCCGGAGAACGCCGCCTGCCTTCGCTCGAATGTGCAGAGCCTGCCTGTCACGGTCGTTGAGAACGCCATAACGCAAGAAAATCAAGACGTCTATCTGCACACCGGAGGGGGGCACTCAAATCACTCGTTAGTTGAGCTGCCCCACATCCATACGACCAGCTTTGCGGTACAGGGACGGCGACTTGACGACATATTGTCATCGCTTGATGTGACATCCGTGGATCTTCTCAAGCTCGACATAGAGGGATTTGAGATCGACGGCCTGCGAAGTCTGGGGCCATACCTTTCAGAGGGGCGCATCCGTTATATGTTGATCGAGATAAGCCCGGACATCATGAAGCAGCGCGACATCGGCGTTGATGCGATATCCTCGTTTCTTTATGAACATGGATTTATATTGCGAGAAATTAGAGATGATCATACTATCGGTCCGCGTGGATTCGTAAACACCCAAGCAACACAAAACTACATTGCCGCGAATGAAAGCGGATGGACTTACTTATTGAATCGAATCAATATTTACAGAAAATAGTATATTCGCAATAGGATTATTGCCCGCTCATTCAACGAAAACGGCCTGATTCTCATGGAGATATTTTACTGGAAATCTCCGGATGGTAATGTCGGAGACGATCTGAACCCGTGGTTGTGGCCAAGGGTGTTTGAACGTGAATTTCTTGATCGCGCCGCGGGCAGGCGCTTTTTCGGGATTGGCTCGGTGCTGGACGAGCGTGTTTTCTGCCAGCCACACCCAAACGGCGCGACGGTCTTCGGTGCTGGCATGAGGGGCCCAATGGGGCCTCTGCCTCGTCGCCCCGATGTTGATATCCGCTTCGTGCGGGGCCCGCTGAGTTCAGCGGCGCTGTCAGCGATGGGGTGGGGAGAGATAGAGTATATCAGCGATCCGGCGGTTCTGACGCCGCTTTACACCGCCGTCTCGCCAATCACTTCCGCGCGCAAGATTTCCCCCGAAACAGCAGAACAGCCGCCGTCGACCCAACGACCGTTATCGCTTTTCATCCCCTATTTCGATACGCCGGCGAAAGTGGTTGACCGGGTATGCCGGGACACCGGCCTTCATCCCCTGCCAATCACCTCCGACGTGGATCAGTTCATCGCCACGCTGAGAACGGCAGAAAAAGTCGTCACCGAAGCGATGCATGGCGCAATCCTCGCCGACGCCTTCCGCATCCCTTGGGCGCCGTGTCGCATCAGCAGCGGGCTCACAGAGGGGCGAACCAGCCAATTCAAATGGGATGACTGGCGCAGGAGCCTCGGTCTCGAACCTACGTCCATTGTTGGCACACTGCCGGAAGGAGTGATTGAACGCGTGCCGCATCGGTATCTTCGCCGCCTGCGGACTCTTGCGACCATGCGCGCGTCTGCAACGGTAGCGCGGGTGCTGCGGCAGGATCGGTGGCATTTGAGCCGCGACAGCGCGCTAAAGACGGCGCAGGATCGTATTTTGGAACACGCGCATCGATTGGCGCGGACCGGCGACGCCCCCTACCCCGCCACGGCGCGCCGGCCGTAGACCTCGTCGGCGCGTTCCTCGAAGGCCTGGGCGAAGCGGCGGAAGGCGGCGTCGAACATCGCGCCCATCAGCAGACCGAGCGTGCGCGAGCGGAATTCGTAGGAAATGAAGAACTCCACGTCGCAGCCGCCGTCATCCAGCTGCCGGAAGGTCCAGCGGTTCTCAAGCCGGCTGAACGGCCCGTCCAGATATTCCACCACGATGGACAGGCGCGGCCGATCGAGCGTCACCCGGCTGGCGAAGCTCTCGCGGAACATCTTGTAGGCGACGCTCATGTCGGCGACGAGGATGTCGACCCCCTCCCCGCTCGCCACCCGGCGCCGCACATGCAAGCTCTCGCACAGCGGCACGAATTCGGGGTAGCTCTCCACATCCGCCACCAGCGCGAACATGTCGGTGGCAGAGTGGCGCACGCGCCGCTTGTTGGTGAAGGACGGCATCGTCAGGCGAGAACCGGCGCCGCCACGGCCGGCCGGCTCGCCCGCGCCGCGCGCAGCCGGGCGAAATCCTCGCCGGCGTGGTGGGAGGAGCGGGTCAGAGGGCTCGACGACACCATGAGGAAGCCCTTGGCATAGGCCACCGTCTCATAGGACTTGAAGTCCTCCGGCGTCACGAAGGACATCACCGGGTGGTGCTTGCGCGTGGGCTGAAGATACTGGCCGATGGTCATGAAGTCGATGTCGGCCGAGCGCAGATCGTCCATCAGCTGCAGCACCTCGTGCCGCACCTCGCCCAGCCCCACCATGATGCCGGATTTGGTGAAGATGGTCGGGTCCTGCTCCTTCACCCGCTGCAGCAGCCGCAGCGAATGGAAGTAGCGCGCGCCCGGCCGAACCTTGAGATAGAGAGAGGGCACGCATTCCAGATTGTGGTTGAACACGTCCGGCCGCGCCGCCACCACCACTTCCAGCGCCCCGTCCTTGCGCAGGAAATCCGGGGTGAGTATCTCGATCGTGGTTTTCGGGCTGGTGGCGCGGATGGCACGGATAGTGCGGGCGAAGTGTTCGGCGCCGCCATCGTCGAGGTCGTCGCGGTCCACCGAGGTGACGACGACATGCTCAAGCCCCAGCTTGGCAACCGCGTCCGCCACCTTCTGCGGCTCGTCGGCGTCCAGCGGGCCGGGCATGCCGGTGCGGACATTGCAGAAGGCACAGGCGCGGGTGCAGGTGTCGCCCATGATCATGAAGGTGGCGTGTTTCTTCTGCCAGCACTCGCCGATATTGGGGCAGCTCGCTTCCTCGCACACGGTGACGAGGCCGTTGGCGCGGACGATATCAGCCGTCTCCTGCCAGCCAGGCGTGCCGGGCGCGCGCACGCGAATCCAGTCCGGCTTCTTGAGCACAGGCGTTTCCGCCCGCTTCGCCTTTTCAGGATGGCGAGGCTTCTCCAAGGCGCGGTTGAGAGTGTTTAGAACGACGACCATTGGTGTTCCGCTGGCTGCAGTCGAGACACGCGGCACACGCCGCCTGCCCCACAGTTAAGCCTCGCGCCCCGCGGGCGAAAGGGGGCGGCGCAGGCACCCGCCTTGTGTCTCGCGCATGGCGGCGAGGAAGCGGACGCTTATCGTCCGCGAATCCGCCGCCACAGGAACAGCACGATGATGGCGCCGACCGTGGCGGCAATCAGGGTGCGGAAGAAGCCGAACACCGGGATCGCCGCCATCTCGGCGAGATATTTTCCGAGGAAAGCGCCGATCAGGCCGAACAGCAGGTTGGCGAACAGCCCGTGGTCGCTGTCCGTCACCTTCTCGGCGATGTAGCCGGCGAGAAGGCCGATGATGATCATGGTGAACCAGCCGACTTCCGGCTGGTTCAGCGCTGCATAGGTATCCGCTTCCATCGAAGGCTCTCCGCCCGCGGGCCCGAGGCCCGGCTAGATATGGATGGCGCGCCCATAGGCGCTGAGCACGCTCTCGTGCATCGTTTCAGAAACCGTGGGATGCGGGAAGACGGCGTTGATGAGCTCTTCCTCGGTGGTCTCCAGATTCATCGCCAGCACGAAGCCCTGGATCATCTCGGTGACTTCCGCGCCGACCAGATGCGCGCCGAGCAGGCGCCCCGTCTTGGCGTCGAAGATGGTCTTGACCAGCCCTTCGGGCTCGCCCAGCGCCACCGCCTTGCCGTTGCCGATGAAGGGGAAGCGGCCGACCTTGAGCTCGTAGCCGGCTTCCTTCGCCTTCGCCTCGGTCAGGCCCACAGAGGCGATCTGCGGCATGCAGTACGTGCAGCCGGGGATCATCAGCTTGTCCATCGCGTGGGCGTGCTTGCCGGCGATGGCCTCGGCGGCGATCACGCCCTCATGCTCGGCCTTGTGCGCCAGCATCGGCGGGCCGGCGACATCGCCGATCGCCCAGACGCCCGGCACATTGGTACGGCACAGGCCGTCGACCACCACGCAGCCGCGATCGGTCTTCACGCCGAGCGCCTCGAGGCCGAGATTCTCAATATTGCCGACCACGCCGACGGCGGAAATCAGCCGGTCGGCGGTCAGCGTCTGCACCTTGCCGTCCGCCGTCTCGACCGTGGCGGTGACGCTGTCAGCGCCCTTCACCACCTTCGACACCTTCGCGCCGGTGAGGATCTTGATGCCCTGCTTCTCGAAGCGCTTGCGGGCATGCTCGGCGATCTCGGCATCCTCGACGGGCAGGATCTGCGGCAGCAGCTCGACAATGGTGACGTCCGAGTCCATCGCCTTGTAGAAGGAGGCGAATTCGACGCCGATGGCGCCCGAGCCCATGATCAGCAGCGATTTGGGCACGCTGGCCGGGGCCAGCGCCCCGAAATAGGTCCAGATCAGCTTCTTGTCGGGCTCGATGCCTGGCAGCGCGCGCGGGCGGGCGCCGGTGGCGATGACGATGTTCTTGGCGGTGTACTCGCCCGCCGCAAGCGCACCCTTGGGCGCCGGCTCGGCGGACGCGGCCACCGTCACCTTGCCGGGAGCGGTGAGGGTCGCCTGCCCCCAGATCACGTCCACCTTGTTCTTCTTCAGCAGGAAGCCGACGCCGTTGCTCATCTGCGCCGCGATGCCACGCGAGCGCTTGACCACACCAGCGATATCGACGCCGGTCTTCTCGGCGATCAGCCCGTAATCCTTGGCGTGCTCGATATAGTGGAAAATCTCGGCCGAGCGCAGCAAGGCCTTGGCCGGGATGCAGCCCCAGTTCGGGCAAATGCCGCCGATATGGGTGCGCTCGACGACGCCGACCTTGAGGCCGAGCTGGGCGGCGCGGATGGCGCCGACATAGCCGCCCGGGCCGGAGCCGATGAAGAGAACGTCGTAATTGTTCGCCATGTGGGTTCTTCCGTCATGCCCTGGCTCGACCCGGGCAGTGCCCCGCGCGCCTTGCGAAAGACGTGGATGGCCGGGGCGAGCCCGGCCATGACGACTGATCAGACCAGCATCGACATCGGCTTTTCGATGATCTGCTTGAAGGCGCCGATGAGCTGCGCGCCCATGGCGCCGTCCATCACGCGGTGGTCGCAGGAGATGGTGACGGTCATCACCGTGGCAACGGCTAGCTCGCCCTTTTTCACCACGGCCCGCTGCTCGCTGGCGCCGACCGCGAGGATGGTGGCGTGCGGCGGGTTGATGATGGCGGTGAAGTCCTTGATCCCGAACATGCCGAGATTGGAAATCGCCGAGGAGCCGCCCTGATACTCGCCCGGCGCCAGCTTCTTGTTGCGGGCGCGGGTGGCGAGTTCGCGGGTCTCGTTGGAGATGGCCGACAAGGTCTTGGTCTCGGCCTTGCGGATGATCGGGGTGAGCAGGCCCTTGCCACCGTCGATCGCCACCGCGACGCCGATGTCGGAATGCTTCAGCTTGAGGTAGCGGTCGCCACCCCACACCTGGTTGGCATCGGGCACCTGCTGGAAGGCGAGCGCATAGGCCTTGATGACGAAGTCGTTGACCGAAAGCTTGTAGGCGGCCTTGCCGTCCTTCTCCGGAGCCGATTTGTTCAGCTCCTCGCGCAGCTTGAGCAGCGCGTCGACGTCGCAATCCACCGTGAGATAGAAGGTCGGCACCGTCTGGCGGGCCTCGGCCATGCGCTGGGCGATGACGCGGCGCATGCCGTCCAGCGGAATCTCCTCATAGGTGCCCGGCTCGTAATAGGCCTTCACCTGTTCCAGCAGTGCGCTGTTCGACACCGGCGCAGGTGCGGCCGGGGCCGCGGCGGGCGCTGCGCTGGCCGACGGGGCGACCTTGGCTGCGCCACCCGCGGGAGCGGATTCGACATCGGCGGCGACGATACGGCCACGAGGACCGGAGCCCTTCACGCCCGACAGTTCGACGCCCTTTTCCTTGGCCAGACGGCGCGCCAGCGGCGAGGCAAAAATCCGATCGGCGGACGCGGCGGCAGGGGCCGGGGCCGGCGCGGCAGCTTGTGCCTCGGCCTTCGGAGCATCAGCCTTGGGCGCCTCGGCTTTCGGCGCGTCCTTGGGGGCCTCAGCCTTGGGAGCCTCCTTCGGCGCTTCCGCCTTGGCCGGCGCAGAGCCGGAGCCGGCAGCGATGGCCTTCACATCCTCGCCCTCGGTGGCGAGCACCGCGATGAGCTGGTTCACCGGCACATCGGCGGTGCCTTCCGGCACCAGTATCTTCGCCAGAACGCCCTCGTCGATGGCCTCGACTTCCATCGTGGCCTTGTCGGTCTCGATTTCGGCAATGACGTCGCCGGGGGCGACCTTGTCGCCCTCCTTCTTCAGCCATTTGGCCAGATTGCCCTTCTCCATGGTGGGAGACAGGGCCGGCATCAGGATCTCGATGGACATGGCGCTTCTCCGACCTCAGCGATAGGTGACGGCCCGGGCGGCGTCGATGACGTCCTGCACCGACGGCAAGGCCAGCTTTTCGAGATTGGCGGCGTAGGGCATGGGAACGTCCTTGCCACTCACGCGCAGCACCGGGGCGTCGAGATAGTCGAACGCCTTCTCCATCAGCTGGGCGACGATCTCCGAGCCGACGCCGGACTGATGCCAGCCCTCCTCCACCGTCACGCAGCGCCCGGTCTTCTTCACTGAAGCAAGGATGGTATCGACATCCATCGGGCGGATGGTGCGCAGGTCGATCACCTCCGCCTCGATGCCCAGCTTGGAGAGCTCCTCGGCAGCCTTCAGCGCATAGTTCATGCCGATGGACCACGCCACCAGCGTCACGTCCTTGCCGGGGCGGGCGATCTTCGCCTTGCCGATCGGCACGGTGAAGTCGTCGAGCTTGGGCACCGGCGAGGAATGGCCGTAGAGGATCTCGTTCTCAAGGAAGATGATCGGGTTGGGATCGCGGATCGCCGACTTCAGCAGGCCCTTGGCGTCCGCCGCCGTATAGGGCGCGACGACCTTGAGGCCGGGAATGTGGCTGTACCAGGAGGTGTAGTCCTGGCTGTGCTGGGCAGCGACGCGGGCAGCGGCGCCGTTGGGGCCACGGAACACGATCGAGCAGGTGATCTGACCGCCGGACATGTAAAGCGTCTTTGCGGCGGAGTTGATGATCTGGTCGATCGCCTGCATGGCGAAGTTGAAGGTCATGAACTCGACGATGGGCTTAAGCCCGGCCATGGCGGCACCGACGCCGACGCCGGCAAAGCCGTGCTCGGTGATCGGCGTGTCGATGACGCGGCGCGCGCCGAATTCCTGCAGCAGCCCCTGGGTGATCTTGTAGGCGCCCTGATACTCGGCGACTTCCTCGCCCATGACGAAGACGTCGCCGTCGCGGCGCATCTCCTCGGCCATGGCGTCGCGCAGCGCCTCGCGCATGGTCTGGTTGACGAATTCCGTTCCTTCGGGAACGTCCGGCTCGATTACCATCTCGGGCTGGGGCGGCGCGGCGACGGCGGAATTGACGACGGCCGGCGTTGCCGGCGCGGAGGCCGCTACCGGCGAGGGCTCCATCGGCGCGGCGGCCACCGGCGGTGCCGATTCAGCGGCCTTGGGGTTTGGCGCGCTGGCCGCGCTTGCGTCCTCGCCCTCGGCGAGAATGACCGCGATCGGCGTGTTCACCGCGACATCCTGCGTGCCCTCGGGTACCAGGATCTTGCCGAGGGTGCCCTCGTCGATGGCCTCGACTTCCATTGTGGCCTTGTCGGTCTCGATCTCGGCGATGACGTCGCCGGACCTGACCTGGTCGCCCTCTTTCTTGAGCCACTTGGCGAGGTTTCCCTTCTCCATGGTGGGAGAAAGGGCAGGCATCAGAACTTCGGTCGGCATGGCGGCGTTCCCCAAAGAAACGTGCGTCTAAAATCGCGCGTCACGGCGTCGGTGCCGGAAGCATGAACGTCAGATTGCTGTAGACGGCCATCGAGGCGATGGCGACGAGGAGGGCGGCGAAGAAGCCGACCAGCATCTTGTTGAGCCTGGTCGCCTCGGCAGGCGGGGCGCCGGGCACCAGACGGGTGCCGAACGGCCACAGCAAAGCGAGCAGGTAGCGCAAGGCGCCCGCATTGGTGACACGCAGGATGCCGAGGGCGATCCGGGTCGCGAGGACCCAGATGACCGCCGCCGCCGAGGCGCCGGCAACGACCGCGACCCAAAAGAATTCGACCAGCATCGGCCCGCGCTCAGCGCAGGATGTCGGTGTAGAGCTCGGACGGGTCCGGCTCCGGGTCGGCGCTGGCGAAATCCGCCGCCGCGTTCATCTGGTCGCGCAGCTCGGCGTCGACGGCCTTGAGTTCTTCCTCGGTGGCCCACTTCTTTTCCAGAAGACGGTTGCGCACCTGCTCGATCGGATCGTGCTCGGTCCGCATCTTCTGCACCTCCTCCTTCGACCGATACTTGGCCGGATCGGACATGGAGTGGCCGCGATAGCGATAGGTGAGCATTTCGAGGATGTAGGGGCCCTTGCCGGCGCGGGCGAACTCGACCGCACGTTCGCCGGCGGCCTTCACCGCCCGCACATCCATGCCGTCGACCTGCTCGCCGGGAATGTTGAAGGAGGAGCCGCGCTTGGAGAAATCGGTCTGGGCGGAGGCGCGGTTCACCGCGGTGCCCATGGCGTATTTGTTGTTCTCGATGATGTAGACGACCGGCAGCTTCCAGAGCTCCGCCATGTTGAAGCTCTCATAGACCTGGCCCTGATTGGCGGCGCCATCGCCGAAATAGGCCAGGGTGACATTGCCATTGTCACGGTAGTGGTTGGCGAAGGCGAGGCCGGTGCCGAGCGAGACCTGGGCGCCGACGATGCCGTGGCCGCCGAAAAAGCCCTTCTCGGTGCTGAACATGTGCATCGAGCCGCCCTTGCCCTTGGAATAGCCCCCGCGCCGGCCGGTGAGTTCGGCCATCACGCCCTTGGGGTCCATGCCGCAGGCCAGCATGTGGCCATGGTCGCGATAGCCGGTGATGACCTGGTCGCCCTCCTTGAGGGCGGCCTGCATGCCGACGACGACGGCCTCCTGGCCGATATAGAGGTGACAGAAGCCGCCGATCAGGCCCATGCCGTAAAGCTGGCCGGCCTTCTCCTCGAAGCGGCGAATCTCAAGCATCCGGCGATAGGCGTCGAGTTCCTCGGCCTTGGTGAATTCGGGAACCGCCGCCATCTTTTCCGAACGCCGGGCCGGGCTCTTGGCCGCGGCACGCGCCGGCGCTTTCGCGGTGGGGGCTCTTCCGACGGCCGATTTGTTGGCGGCGACTACCATGGCGCATCCTCAGCTCGGGGACAAAGTCGGCACGTTAATAACGCACCTTTCCTCACCGCGCTACGCGCTGGACGCAATGCTGCGACGCACAACATGTTGCTGGCGCAATGGTTTCCGGCTTTGAACTTGATTTCAGTTCAAATACGGGTTTAGCTCAAATCAAGTTAAGCTTCTGGAATAGCGTGGTTTCCTACCGGAACCCGTCTGGCATGCCACGGATTCACTCTGCCGATGAATTTTCGTTCAGCGCGTCATCCGATCCGATTGTTCCCCTCGGATCGGCGGGTGGCCTAATTAGCCTGAGGGCCGCCCGGGACCCGCAACAGCACCAGATCCTTGGGATGGACGAGGTTCAGCAGGGCGCGCGCCTGCTCGTCGAGCATGTCCGCGTCGACGAGGTCGGGCGACATCAGCGCCACCTTGGCCTGAAGCGCCTTGCGCTGGGCCTGGAGCTTGTCGCGCTCCTGCGTCAGGTCGGCATGCTGCTGCTCGAAGGTGCGGCGGGCCAGCAGGCCGTATTGGCCATTATAGCCCTGGAAGGCGAAATAGCCGACGAGGGCCGCCGCCCCGAGATGCAGGGTGACGGTCTGGAAGAAGGAGCGCCAGCGCGTGCGAATGATCATGGGCACGCAGCCTAGAGCGGGGCGGTTGAGGCCCGGTTAACGATAACGCCATAGCGATCGCAAAACACATGCGCGCATCCGTTTCCAGCTACCGCGCGCGGTATGATCCTGGCGTCCGGCGGTAGCGCGATGTCGCGAATGTGAGGCCCTGGTGGCTCATCGCCGTCGCCCAATGTGTAGTGTTGGACATTGCGCGACGCCGGGCGGTGTTAAGGTCTTACCGGTAGCTGGGATGGCGATCCAGCGAGCCCCGCGTGACACTTGTTGCGCATGAGGCGTCGATCGACGCCGTATGCTGGACCGGAGCAGCTTCCCCGGTGGTTCCGGCAGTGGCCGGATACACGGAGGCCCGATGCATGGACAGAAATAGCGAAGAACGTGCCCGCGCCCTTTGCGCCATGGACGCGCAGATGGCCGCCGTACCGCCCGCCGAAATCCCCGCGCTGGTGGAACGCCTTTGGCCGATCGCCGCGCTGGAGATCAGTGGCGGCCTGATGCAGCCTGACGTGACGCAGGTGCCGGACTTGACCCAACGGGTCGCGGAATATGAGCGCCTGAGGCGCTGACGGCGGGACGCCGCCCAGCCCGGCGACGGACCCCACAGAAGCAAAAGGCCCCCGCCTCGAGGACGGGGGCCTTTTTTGTTTTCGGTCGAAGACGGCGCGTTCAGGCCAGCGACTTGATCGCCCAACGGCCGGCATAGATCGCCTGCGGGCCCAGTTCCTGCTCGATACGCAGCAGCTGGTTGTACTTGGCGGTACGGTCGGAGCGGGCCAGCGAGCCGGTCTTGATCTGCCCGCAATTGGTGGCCACCGCGAGGTCGGCGATGGTCGAATCCTCGGTCTCGCCCGAGCGGTGCGACATGACGGCGGTGTAGCCGGCCTTGTGCGCCATCTCGACCGCGTTCAGCGTCTCGGTCAGCGTCCCGATCTGGTTGACCTTGACCAGGATCGAATTGGCAACGCCCTGCTTGATGCCGGCGGACAGGCGGTCGACGTTGGTGACGAACAGGTCGTCGCCCACCAGCTGGCACTTGGAGCCGATGGTGTCGGTGAGCAGCTTCCAGCCCTCCCAGTCGTCCTCGCCCATGCCGTCCTCGACGGTGCAGATGGGGTAGCGGGCGACGAGGTCGGCAAGGTACTTCACCTGCGCCTCGATATCGCGCACGGTGCCCTCGCCCTCATAGTCGTATTTGCCGTTCTTGAAGAACTCGGTCGCGGCGCAGTCGAGACCGATGAACACGTCCTCGCCCGGCTTGTAGCCGGCGGCCTCGATGGCCTTCACCACGAAGGCGAGCGCGGCGTCGGCCGACGGCAGGTTCGGGGCGAAGCCGCCCTCGTCGCCGACATTGGTGTTGTGGCCGGCATCCTTCAGCGCCTTCTTCAGCGTGTGGAAGATTTCCGCGCCGGTGCGCAGCCCTTCGGCGAAGCTGGGGGCGCCGACCGGCAGGATCATGAATTCCTGGAAGTCGATCGGGTTGTCGGCATGGGCGCCGCCATTGATGATGTTCATCATCGGCACGGGCAGGGTGCGGGCATTGACGCCGCCGACATAGCGGTAGAGCGGCAGGTCGCGCGCCGACGCCGCCGCCTTGGCCAGCGCCAGCGAGACGCCGAGAATGGCGTTGGCGCCGAGGCGCGCCTTGTTCGGGGTGCCGTCGAGCTCGATCAGAATCTGGTCGATAGCCGGCTGGTCCTCGGCGTCCATGCCGCCAATGGCGTCGAAGATCTCGCCATTCACTGCCTCGACCGCCTTCAGCACGCCCTTGCCGAGATAGCGCCCCTTGTCGCCGTCGCGCAGCTCGACCGCCTCGTGCGCGCCGGTGGACGCGCCGGAGGGAACGGCGGCACGGCCCTGAGAGCCGTCTTCCAGCATCACATCCACCTCGACGGTGGGATTGCCGCGGCTGTCCAGGATTTCGCGCCCAACAATATCGACGATGGCGGTCATGCGTTTCCCCAATTCTCAACTCGGTCAGGATGGTCGAGGCGCTTCTACTCCGGCCATGTGACATGCGAAAGAGGTGCCAGCGACATATCGCCCGCCCCTCCGCCCTCAGGAGCCCGCCATGAATCACGTTTCCGACGGCACGACCCAGCTTGGCCGCGCCACCGCCCTGCCCGCCTCGCCTGAACAGGCGGTGCTGGAGCGGGTGTCCAACCCACACCCCGGCACGAACTACGTCGCGCGCTTCACCGCGCCGGAATTCACCTCATTGTGCCCGGTGACGGGCCAGCCGGACTTCGCCCAGCTGGTGATCGACTATGTGCCGGGCGACTGGCTGGTCGAATCGAAATCGCTGAAGCTCTATCTCGGCAGCTTCCGCAACCATGGCGCCTTCCACGAGGACTGCACGGTCGCCATCGGCCTGCGGCTGCACGATCTGCTGGCGCCGCGCTGGCTGCGCATCGGCGGCTACTGGTACCCGCGGGGCGGCATCCCGATCGACGTGTTCTGGCAAAGCAGCGCCCCGCTGGAGGGCGTGTGGCTGCCCGACCAGGGCGTGGCGCCCTATCGCGGGCGAGGGTGAGGTAGCCGAGCGCGCGCCGTCAACCTTCGAGGCTCGCGGCGCTCGCGGCGCTCGCACCTCACGATGACGGCGTGTCGCGCGCTCTGCGCCCCCCTACTCCACCGTCACCGACTTGGCCAAGTTGCGTGGCTGGTCGACGTCGGTGCCCATTACCACGGCCGTGTGATAGGCGAGCAGCTGGATGGGGATGGCGTAGACCAGCGGGGTGATGAACGGGTTCATGTCCGGCAGCACCAGCGTCGCCTCGGTCTCCAGCGCCGCGTGTTTCGCCCCGGTCTCGTCGGTGATGAGGATGATGCGCCCGCCACGCGCCGCCACTTCCTGCATGTTCGACATGGTTTTCTCGAACACGCCGTCATAGGGCGCGATCACCACGACGGGCATGTTCTCGTCGATTAGCGCGATCGGCCCGTGCTTCAGCTCGCCAGCGGCGTAGCCTTCGGCGTGGATGTAGGAGATTTCCTTGAGCTTCAGCGCGCCCTCCATCGCCAATGGAAACGAGGTGCCGCGGCCGAGATAGAGCACGTCCTTGGTCTTGGCGAAGGAGCGGGCGAGGTGCTCGATGTCGGGGCCGAGATCGAGCGCCCGGTTCATCAGGCGCGGCACTTCCACCAGCGCGTGAACCAGCTGCCGCTCCTCCTCCACCGAGAGCACGCCGCGCGCCCTCCCCGCCGCCACCGCAAGTGCGGCCAGCGTCGCCAGCTGGCAGGTGAAGGCCTTGGTCGAGGCGACACCGATCTCGGGTCCCGCCAGTGTCGGCAGCACGGCATCCGCCTCGCGGGCGATGGTGGAGGTGGGCACGTTCACCACCGCCAGCAGATGTTGCTTTTCCTGCCCGGCATAGCGCAGCGAGGCGAGCGTGTCGGCGGTCTCGCCCGATTGCGAGATGACGATAGCGAGGCCATTGGCCGGCAGCGGCGCCTCGCGGTAGCGGAACTCGGAGGCGACGTCGATTTCAACCGAGAGGCGCGCATAGCGCTCGAACCAGTATTTGGCGATCAGCCCGGCATAATAGGCGGTGCCGCAGGCGGCGATGGAGACGCGCTCCAGCTTGGCGAAGTCGAAGGGCAGTTCCGGCAGTTGCACGGTCTCGTTCGCCATGTCGAGATAATGCGCCAGCGTGTGCGCCACCACCTCGGGCTGTTCGTGCATCTCCTTGGCCATGAAGTGGCGGAAATTGCCCTTCTCCACCAGGAAGGCGGTGGCGGTGGTCTTCTGCACCGCCCGTTCGACCCGGTGATTGGACGAATCGCGGATTTCGATGCCCTTGGCGCGCAGCACCGCCCAGTCGCCATCGTCGAGATAGGCGATGGTGTCGGTGAAGGGAGCCAGCGCGATGGCATCCGAGCCCAGATACATCTCGCCCTTGCCATAGCCGATGGCGAGCGGGCTGCCCTTGCGGGCGCCGATCAGCAGGTCTTCGTCGCCGTCGAACAGGAAGGCCAGGGCGAAGGCGCCCTGAAGGCGCGGCAGCGCCACCGCCACCGCATCCTCCGGGCTCAGCCCGTTGCGCAGCTCGCGGGTCACGAGATGGGCCACCACTTCGGTGTCGGTCTCGCTCTCGAAATTGGCGCCGGTCGCGAGCAGTTCGTCGCGCAGCTGGCGGAAATTCTCGATGATGCCGTTATGCACCACCGCCACTTCCGTGGTCGCGTGGGGGTGGGCATTGGCGACGCTGGGCCGCCCATGGGTCGCCCAGCGCGTATGGCCGATGCCGATATTCCCCTGCAGCGGCGCCTCGCGCAGCACCTCTTCCAGATTGCGCAGCTTGCCCTCAGCGCGGCGGCGGCCGATGTGGCCGTCTTCCAGCGCGGCAATGCCGGCGGAATCATAGCCGCGATATTCCAGCCGCCTCAGCGAGTCGACCAGCCGTTCCGCGACGGGTGCCGTGCCGACGATGCCGATGATTCCACACATGAGCCGGCCCTTTCGTGAAGCGACGTTCTGCAAGGCTATGCCGCCGGGTTTAACCGCCCGTCACCGAAGTGTCGAAATCAATTCCGGTGTCGCTTCGTATCGCGCTGCCGCATCACTTCTTCGGCGCCAGCCCGGCCGAAAGCTTCGCCCGCAGCCGCGCCGCCAGCCCCGGCTTGTTCACCTGCCGCGCCCGGCCGATGGCTAGCGTGTCCGCCGGCACGTCGTCGGTGATGACCGATCCCGTGGCGAGATAGGCGCCATCGCCGACACTCACCGGCGCCACCAGCAGGCTGTTGGTGCCGATGAAGGCATTGGCGCCGATGGTGGTGCGGTGCTTGCGGAAGCCGTCATAATTGCAGGTGATGGTGCCGGCGCCGATATTGGTGTTCGCCCCGACGCTGCTGTCACCGACATAGGAGAGGTGGTTCACCTTCACCCCCGGCGCGAGGTCGGAGGCCTTGATCTCCACGAAATTGCCGACATGCACCCCCTGCCCCAGTTCGGCGCCGGGACGCAGCCGCGCGAACGGGCCGACAATGGCACCGGGGCCGACATGGGCGCCCTCGACATGGCTGAAGGCGCGGATGGTCGCCCCGTCCTCGACCCGCACCCCGGGGCCGAAGAAAACGTTCGGCTCCACAATGACATCGCGGCCGAAGCGGGTGTCGGCCGCGAGGAACACGGTCTCGGGCGCCACCAGCGTCACGCCGGCCTCCATCGCCCGCGCCCGCAGGCGCCGCTGCAAGATGGCCTCGGCCTGCGCCAGCTGGGCGCGGCTGTTGACGCCGGCCACGTCCTCGGCCGCGACCTCGCACACGCCGGCCCGGCGGCCGAGGCCGCGCGCGATCTCCACCACGTCGGTGAGGTAGAACTCCTTCTTGGCATTGGCGTAGTCGACCCGGTCGAGCAGGTCGAGCGCCGCGTGCCCGTCCAGCGCCATCAGCCCGGCATTGCACAGGCCGATGGTGCGCTCCTGCGCGCTCGCCTCTTTCTCCTCGCGGATGGCGAGGAGTTCGTCCCCCTCCGTGAGCAGGCGGCCATAGCCGGTGGGATCTGCCGGGCGGAAGCCGAGCACGGCCACGCCAGCGCCCTCCGCAAGCGGCACACGCAGCGCGGCGAGGGTCTCCGGCCGCACCAGCGGAGTGTCGCCATACATCACCACGACATCGTCATAGCCGCGCTCCAGCGCCGCCCGCGCGGCGAGCACGGCATGGGCCGTGCCGCGCCGCTCGGACTGCACGAACACCTCGGCGTCCGGCGCCACCCGGCGCACCTCGGCGGCGACCTTGTCATGGTCGGGGCCGATCACCACCGCGATCCGCGCCGCGCCGGCGGCCAGTGCAGCGTCCAGCACATGCGAGACCATCGGCCGGCCGGCCACCGCGTGCAGCACCTTCGGCACGGATGAGCGCATGCGCGTGCCTTCGCCGGCGGCGAGGACGATGACGAGAAGCTGGCGCATCGGCGAACTCCAGAAGCTGGACGCAGGAACCGGGGCGCGGCCCGCACCGGGGAAGGGGCTATCTAGCCTGCCGCGGGCAGGGCGAAAAGAGCGCCCGGGTCGCGTGAGCCGACAAGGGGGGCCGGCGACGCCGTGTCGGGAAGCGTGTATCACCCCGCGCCATGGAGCACCGCCACCCCACCAGCCACCCCGCCCACCGCGATTCCCCGCCCGCCGCGCGGGGCCCCTTGCACGACCCGTGGGTGCTCGCGGCGCTTCTGGCCACGCCGCTGTTCTTCTCGACCAACCTGATCGTCGGCCGGGCGGTGGTGGATATCGTGCCGCCCTGGTCGCTGGCCTTCTGGCGCTGGGCGATTGCGGTGGCGATGCTGCTACCCTTCACCGCCCTCCCCCTGCTGCGCCACCGCCGCCTGCTGCGCAGGGAATGGCGGCGTATCCTGCTGCTCGGCTTTCTCGGAATGGTGCTGTGCGGGGGCAATGTCTACATCGCACTGGCCCATACCAGCGCCACCAATGCGACGCTGATCTACACCACCTCCACCTTGATGATCGTGGTGCTCGACGCCCTGCTGAAGCGCCGGCGACTGCCGGCCATCCAGTTCGGCGGCTCGCTGGCGGGCTTTGCCGGCATCGCGCTGATCACCGTGCATGGCGAGCCGGGCCGGCTGCTCGGCCTTGAATTCAACGTCGGCGATCTCGGCATATTGGTGGCGGCGATCGGCTGGGCGGCCTATTCGCTGATGCTGCGGCAGGGGCCGCTAACCCAGCTCGGCGGACAGACGGCCTTTGCCGCCAACGCCATCGCCGGCACGGTGCTGCTCGCGCCGATGGCGCTGTGGGAGGCTGCCGGCGGGGCCACGACCCCGGCGACGCTGGAAGCGTGGGGCGCCATCGCCTTCCTCGCGATCTTCCCCTCGGTGCTGGCCTTCGGCCTGTTCCAGTTCGCGATCAAGGCCGCCGGCGCGCCGGTGACGGCGAATTTCCTCTATCTCATGCCGGTCTATGGCGTGCTGCTGGCGGTGCTGCTGCTGGGCGAGGAACTCCATTTCTACCATGGCGTCGGCTTCGTGCTGATCCTCGGCGGCGTCATCCTCGCCACCCGCCACCGGGAACCCTTCGCGCGCCCGGCGGATTGATCGACCCGTCGTGGCGTGCGATGCAGCAACATCCGCGACGCGCGGTCGACAAAGACCGTCGGAGGAGGACCGTCACCTTGGCCCATCGCAGCTTCCTGCCCGGCGCCCGCGCCGCCAATGTCATCCTCGCGCTCGGCGCCTTCGCCCTCGGCTGGGCGATCTATGTGCGTTATGCGCTGCTCGAACAGTCCTCCGTCGGCCTTGCCTGCCGGACGCTGGAAACCATGACCTGCGAAACCCGCACGCTGGTGATAGCGCTGTTCAGCCAGTCGGCATTCGGCATCGCAGCGCTCGTGGCCGCCGTGATCCAGCTTATCCGCCCCTCGCTGGTGATGTTCACCGTGGCGCTGATGGCCACCTGCGTGGGGCTGGTTGTCTACAATAACAGCCTTTCGGGCGTGGCCGGCGGGCTGCTGCTCATATCCTTCGCCCGGCCGTGGCGAGGCGCCAGAGGGTGAAGGCCAGCACCACGAACAGGCTTCCGGTCCACAAAGCCTGCCAGTTCGCCAACGTCTCGTTCAGCGCCACATAGACCCCGGCGGCGAGGAAGAGGCCGGCGGCGATGGTTTCCGCCTGCCTCCCCTCGGTGAACCGCCCCGGTCCGGCCACCGCCGCGTAGAACGCGAAGGCCGTGATGATCGGCGTCAGCCCGGCGAACTGGAAATCCTTGTAGCGCGGATCGAACACCAGCCCGAAGCCGATCTGCGCCACCAGTACGATCGAGGCGGCGAGAAGCAGCGCGAGGCAGCGGTCGAAGAACGGCGCCCCCGGCGTCGCCTCGCTGTTGAGCGCGAGCGTCAGCGTCACCAGCCTTGTGCGCCGGCCGATTGCCACCGCACAGGCGAGCGGCACCAACAGCGCCAGCCCGACCAGCGCGCTGGCGCGTATCCAGCCGCCGACGCCAAGGCTTTCCGCCGATACCGACGCCAGAAGCCGGCCGATCATCAGCCCGGCGAAGAAGGCGATCCCGGCCACCGCCGACCATTCCCGCATGCCCAGCGGGCGCCCGCCGGCGCGCCGCCCGGCCCAACCCGCCATCGCGAAAACGGCGCCGGCGAAGAGGCTTCCGGCCAGTGCCTGGAGTATCCAGTAGGGATGGTCGGACACCGGCTCACCCCAGCGGAACTTGAACTCGCGCGTATAGGCGTCGAGGAAGCCCCAATGCCCGCCGACCGTGCCTTCCAGCACCCGCTTCCACGGCTGGTCGAAGGCTTCGATGACGTTGAGCCGGTAGTTCTTCGCCTTGGCGAGGGCGAGCAGTTCCTGGATCACATTGGCCTGGTTGGAGGGCGAGGGCAGCGCCCCCTCGCGCATGCGGCCCTCACTCGGCCAGCCGGTTTCGCCGATGAGGATCTCCTTGCCGGCAAAAATCTCGCCGACATGCTCGCGGATCTCGCCGAGATGCGCGACCGAATCCTCGGCCGGCACCGGCATGTCCTCCCAGAAGGGCAGGATATGGACGGTGACGAAATCCACCGAATCCGCCAGCGAGCGGTTGCGCTCCCAGAACTCCCACACATCGGCATAGGTGACGTCGACGCCAGCGGGAACCTTCGCCTTCACCTCGTTCAGGAAGCCGGCGATGTCATTTGCTGATTGCTCGCCGCGCAGCAGCACCTCATTGCCGACGATGACCGCCTTGACGACGTCAGGGTTCTCCTGCGCCGCCTTGATGCCGCCTTCGATCTCCAGCCGGTTGCGCACCGGGTCGGCGGCGATCCAGATTCCCTGGAGCACGGTGAGCCCATGCTTGCGGGCAAGTTCCGGCACGGCGGCGAGCCCGGCCTGGATCGAGGAATAGGTCCGCACGCAATGAGTGATTTTCGCCAGCCGGGCGAGATCGTCGTCGATCTGCGCCGACGAGAACGCCACATCCTCGCTGAACGGGCTCTGGCCGGGACGAAACGGTGCATAGGAGACGCAGGGAAGCTTCTCGCCGGCGGCCATCGGCGCGAAAGGTGCCGGCACCGGCTGCCCGAGCCACGCCCAGACAGCGACGATCGCCACGCAGGCAAGGGCGGCGAGAGCGAGGGGCAGTCGCATGCGAGGAATCTCCGCCAAAGGTCGGTCACCAGGGATCGGTCGCCTGGGGCTGGGTCGCGAGGGTCAGTCTGATGGGTTCGGCCGGCACGTTCACCCTGCCGGGTAGCGGTGCTTTGCCGCCACGGCAAGAGGCGTGTGCAAAGCGGCGGAATTTTGCGCCGGAAGGCCGCCCGCAGACGTGCCGTCATGCTGACAAATTCGATTGCTTCTCCTACTGTTCTGGCCGGTCCGGTGTTTCCTCCTTTTGCGTGTGACGTTTCCCCATGTTGTGCTCCGTACGTCCCCTCGCCGCCGCCCTGTTCGGTGGCATGATGCTGATGACCGTCGCCCCTGTCGGCGCGTGGGCCCAGAGTGCCCCGCAGGAACAGAAGCCTGCCGAGCAGAAGTCTCCGGAGGAACAGGCGAAGGAAGAGGCGCTGCGCCGTTCGGTCGAGGAATATGCCGAGGCCGCCAAGCTGCCGGGCAATGGTGGCCTGCCGGAATGCGTGTGGAGCGGCCGGCGCATCGCGATGCTGCTCTGGCGCGACGACATCGACACGGCGCGCCGCCACCTCGAACTCTATGAGCGCTTTGGCTGCCCGACCGAGCACCTGAAGATCGCGTTCCGCTGCTTGGTCCGGCAGGGCAATATCGACAGCAAGGCGCAGGAGCGGCTGTCCGAGCGCGTACACGCCTGCTGGGTCAACCCGGACGCGCCGCCGGCCGCCGCGACACCTGCCCCTGCCGCTGCGCAATAAATCCGCGCCCCGGCCCTGCCGGCGTCATCGGCGCGTCATGGCGACGCCATAGTGCGGAACCATTGTCCTTCTGACGCATTTTCCACTGCATAGCGGCATTTTCGACCGACGTAGCGCGCTGTGGCGCGTTGCGGCAAAGATCGTGCTGCACATGCGTTGAAACTGTATTATATTCCACCCGTCAGCCTCCCTTTTATCGTGGGTTTGTCTCATGCGCCCCGCCATCCGTGTCGCTGCCGCAGCTGTTGCGGTTGTGACGTGCGTCCATGTCTTTGTCTGGCTGGCTCTGCGTCAGGAGGTTTCCGCTCCTGCCGCACCCGACCGATTCCAGAGCATGTCGTTCGCGCCCTATGGCCGGGACGCCAACCCTGACAAGGGCGAGCCGACCACCGAAGCGCAGATCCGCGCCGATGTGGAGGCGGTGGCTCCCTATACGCGCGCCGTCCGCACCTATGCCTCGACCGGCAATCTCGACCTCGTCGCCCGGCTTGCCGGCGAAAAGGGGCTCAAGACCACGGTCGGCGCCTGGCTGGACGAGGACGAGGAGCGCAACGAGCGCGAAATCACCAACGCCATCGACGTCGCGCGCAAGAATTCCAACGTCGTCGGCATCGTGGTCGGCAATGAGTCGATCCTGCGCGCCGAGCGCACGCCGGAGCAGCTGATCGAAACCATCCGCCGGGTGAAGCGCGAGACGAACGTTCCGGTAACGACCGGCGAGACCTGGGACGTGTGGCTCGACCATCCCGAGCTGGTCTCCGCGGTCGACTACATCGCCGCCCACATGCTGCCCTATTGGGAAGGCGTCTCGCCCGAGCAGGTGGTCGACCATACCATCGCCATCTATGACCGGCTGCGCGCCACCTATCCCGGCAAGCGCATCGTCATCGCCGAGTTCGGCTGGCCCAGCCAGGGCTATAATCGCGACAGCGCCATTCCCGGTGAGCTCGCCCAGGCGCAGATCATCCGCACCTTTGCCTCCCGCGCTGATGCGCTCGGCATCGAATACAACCTGATCGAGGCGTTCGACGCGCCGTGGAAGAGCTTCGAGGGCAGCGTCGGCCAGTACTGGGGCATTCTCGACGCCGACCGGGTTGCGAAATTCCCGCTTGCCGGCCCGATCACCCCTTCGACCTACACCGCCACCGCCGCCATCGCGCTGCTGCTCGGCATCGCCTTCTCGATCCCAGTGTTCCGCTTCGCCCGCCTGACGCTGACCCAGGCGCTGGTGATGGTGGGCGCGGCGAACCTCGTCGGCGCCTGGATCGCTACCGTCACCGACCATTGGCTGACTCACTACGTCGTCGGCGGCAACAAGGTGACGATGGTAGCCAGCCTCGTGCTGCTGGTGCCCCTTGTCGTGGTGATGCTCTACCGGGTCGAGGAACTCGCCACCATCGCCTTCGGCCGCACCCCGCGCCGCCTGCTGCGCCGCGACAATGTCGCCGCACCTTCCCGCACCCCCAAGGTCTCGATCCACATCCCGGCCTATAAAGAACCTCCGGAGATGCTGAAGCAGACGCTCGACAGCGTCGCCCGGCTCAACTGGCCGAATTTCGAGTGCCTGGTCATCATCAACAACACGCCGGACCCGGCCTTCTGGGAGCCGATCGAGGCGCATTGCCGCGCGCTTGGCGACCAGTTCAAGTTCCTGAACCTGCCGAAGGTCGCGGGCTTCAAGGCTGGCGCCCTGCGCGCCGCCATGCTGCAGACCGCGCCGGACGCCGAGATCATCGGCATCATCGACGCCGACTATGTCGTCGATTCCAACTGGCTGATGGACCTCGTCCCCACCTTCGAGGACCCCACCGTCGGCATCGTGCAGGCGCCGCAGGACCATCGCGACGCCGATCGCAGCCTGCTGCACGAGGCGATGAACACCGAGTATGCCGGCTTCTTCGACATCGGCATGGTCCAGCGCAACGAGCACGACGCCATTGTCGTGCACGGCACCATGTGCCTGATGCGCCGCGCCGCCATGGTCGAGGCGGGCGACTGGTCGAGCGACACGATCTGCGAGGACACCGATCTCGGCCTCGCCATCGTCGAGCGCGGCTGGAAGAGCCACTACACCAGCACCCGCTATGGCTGGGGCCTGCTGCCGGACGATTTCGCCTCGTTCAAGAAGCAGCGCCACCGCTGGGCCTATGGCGGCATGCAGATCATCAAGAAGCACTGGCACCGCATGCTGCCGAACGCCGGCACGCGCCTCACCTCCGGGCAGCGCCGCGAGTTCAGCATCGGCTGGGTAAGCTGGCTCGGCTCGGAGAGCGTCGGTGCCCTCGTGGCCATCCTGTCGCTGCTCTGGGTGCCCTTCGTGCTCGGCCTCGGCATCGCCGTGCCGCAGCGCATCCTCACCATCCCGATCGTGTTCTGCTTCGGCATCTATCTCCTGCACTTCATCGCCCTCTACAGGCTGCGCGTGGCGACCACGCCGGTCCGCATGCTGGGCGCGGCCTTTGCGGCGATGGCGGTGCAGTTCACCGTGGCCAAGGCGGTGTTCGACAGCTTCCGCTACAAGGACCTCGCCTTTGCCCGCACGGCCAAGGGCTCGTGGCTGGCCGACGCCGCCCGCGCCTTCCCGGCCCTGCCGGAAGCGATCATCGGCGCCGGGCTCATGCTCTCGGCCGTCGCCCTGCGCATGACCAACTGGCACGCGGTGGTGGAAGTCGACCTGTTCGCCCTCGCCCTCGGCATCCAGAGCCTGCCCTTCGTCGCGGCCGCCGGCATTGGCTGGCTGGAGGGCTCGACGCTCAACTCCTTCGCCACCTGGAGCACCCTGCGCGGCCGCGGCCTGGCGCTCCTGCCGGGTCGCAGCGTCGTGCCGGCGGCGATCCCGGAGAAGATCGGCTGAGCCCAGCTCCCGCCTCACAGGCGGCATGAAAAAAGCCCCGGAAGCGATTCCGGGGCTTTGCTTTTCAGTTCAGCAGCAGTCAGCGCGGATCAGGGCGCGGCCTCGAACACCAGCGTCGCCCCCAGCGCGGATTTCGGCCCAACGACCACAACGCCCTCGATATCCTCCACCGACATGCGCGAGGAGGAGATGCGCCGGCGCAGCCGGTCCATGTCGCCCACCGCGAAGCGCACGGCGGCGAGGCGCAGCCCCGGCCCGGCCGGCGCCGCCACGCCGAAGCGCTGGGCGAACAGCGCGTCGCTCATCACGTCGATGTCGCCGCGCGGGGTCTTGACGATCTGCCAGCCATCCACCGCCCGCCGCGCCTCGCTGCCGGCGAAGGCACTGAGGAAGCCGGTATGGGCGGCCGGGTCGGCGGCGGTGAACACCACGCCGACGACGCCATCGGCGCCGTTCATGTGGCGCTGCAGGTCCGGCGACCAGAAATTCTCGGGATAGAGCTGATGGCAGGTGAAGAACCCGGCATGCGGGGAGGCCGGGTCGCGGGCGAAGGCCAGCGAGAAGGCGACCTTGACGTTCACCCCGTCCAGCCGTTTGCCCTCGCGCTCGAAATCGAACAGGTCGAGCCCGCCAAACCCGGCCGCGTCGAATTCCACCTTGTCGCCGGCAGGGTCGCGCCCTTCCAGCACCAGCATGGACAAGCCGGGGCCGACCTCGGCAAGGAAATCGCGGTTGAAAGCGCCGAAGGAGAAGCTTGTCTCGCTGTGCGGCGGGATGCGGTCCGGTTCGGCGATTTCCAGCAATTCGACGAAAAAGCCCGGCATCTGGACGATCCGGTTGTCGGTCCCCCAGGGATGGCGGTTGCGGGAGCCGACCGTAAAGCCGAGCATGTCGTAGAGTTCGCCGGCCGCCTCCAGATCGCGGACGACATGGACGACGTGATCAAGACCGCGCTCCACCAGCACCTCTCCCCGTTCGGCCGGCGCGCTGAACGCTCCGGCACGGTTTCCCCACACCGCCATGAGAGCACGGCGGCCGCCGGTGAATCCAGCCTCGACTGACATCGGCGGCCCGCGCCGCGTCGACCCTGCCCCCAACAGCCTGAATCAACATGCCAGCATCGCGACCCAACCGATTGATCGAGCACGCATTATCGGGACGTCCCCGGGCATGCAGCTTTCGCGCCCCGGGGCTCAGAACAGCCGGCTCTGCACCGCCGCGGCGGCGATGAAGGAGGCGAAGAGCGGGTGCGGCTCGAATGGGCGCGACTTCAGCTCGGGGTGGAACTGCACGCCGACGAACCAGGGGTGGTCGGGATATTCGATGATTTCCGGCAGCAGCCCGTCCGGCGAGAGGCCGGAGAACAGCATGCCGCAGGCCTCCAGCCGCTCGCGATAGGCCATGTTGACCTCGTAGCGGTGGCGATGACGCTCGGAAATCGTGGTGCCACCATAGATATCGGCCACCCGGCTGCCCTCGGCCAGCGCCGCGGGATAGGCGCCCAGCCGCATGGTGCCGCCCAGATCGCCGGTGAGGCCGCGCCGCTCCAGCTCGTTTCCGCGCAGCCATTCGGTGAGCAGCCCGACCACCGGCTCGTCAGTGGGGCCGAATTCGGTCGAATTGGCCGTGCCGACGCCGGCGAGATTGCGGGTCGCCTCGATCACCGCCATCTGCATGCCGAAGCAGATGCCGAGATAGGGCACGCGCCGCTCGCGGGCGAACTGCGCCGCGCGGATCTTGCCCTCGGCGCCGCGCTGGCCGAAGCCGCCCGGCACGAGAATGCCGTGCACATGTTCGAGGAACGGCGAAGGGTCCTCGCGCTCGAAGATCTCGCTCTCGATCCAGTCGAGATTGACCCGCATGTTGTTGGCGAGCCCGCCATGGGTCAGCGCCTCGATGAGCGACTTGTAGGCGTCCTTCATGCCCGTGTACTTGCCGACGATGGCGATGGTGACGGAGCCTTCCGGGTTGCGCACGCCGGCCTCGACCCGCTTCCAGCGCGTCAGGTCCGGCTCAGGCGCCGGCTCGATGCCGAAGGCGGCCAGCACTTCGGTGTCCAGCCCGGCTTCGTGATAGGCCGAGGGCACGGCATAGATGCTGTCGGCGTCCCGGGCCTCGATCACGGCGCTCTCGCGCACATTGCAGAACAGGCCGAGCTTGCGGCGCTCCTCTCGCGGGATCTCGCGGTCGGTGCGGCAGAGCAGGATGTCGGGCGCGATGCCGATGGAGCGCAGCTCCTTCACCGAATGCTGCGTCGGCTTGGTCTTCAACTCACCGGCCGAGGGGATGAACGGCAGCAAGGTGAGGTGAATGTAGATGCAGTGCTTGCGCGGCAGATCATTGCCGATCTGGCGGATCGCCTCCAGGAACGGCATCGCCTCGATGTCGCCGACCGTGCCGCCGATTTCCACCAGCACGAAGTCGTAGCCCTCATTGCCCGCGAGCACGAAATCCTTGATGGCGTTCGTGACGTGCGGAATCACCTGGATGGTGGCGCCGAGATAGTCGCCGCGCCGCTCCTTGGTGAGAATGTCCTGATAGATGCGCCCGGTCGTTATGTTGTCCTGCTTGGTCGCGGGACGGCCGGTGAAGCGCTCGTAGTGGCCAAGGTCCAGATCGGTCTCGGCGCCGTCATCGGTGACGAAAACCTCGCCGTGCTGATACGGGCTCATCGTGCCCGGATCGACGTTGAGATAGGGGTCGAGCTTGCGCAGCCGGGTTTTGTACCCACGGGCCTGCAGCAATGCACCGAGTGCGGCGGAGGCGAGGCCCTTGCCAAGCGAGGACACGACGCCGCCGGTGATGAAGATATAGCGCGCCATGGATTCTGGTTTCTACCGGCAAAAACGCGATTCGACGAGGGCCCGCCTTGCCGAGCGGGCACTCGCCTGTGGCTAAATCGAATGCCGTGCCGGGATGGTCCGGCGCGGCGCCGATGTCACTGCGACTGCGGAGCCTGCGGCACAGCCGGAGCGGCCGGCGGCGCGGGCTGGGCGGCATTGAGCTGGTCCAGCACCGAACTGCCCGGCGCGGGAGCCGACGGCACGCCCGGCACCGAGGTCGGCGCGTTGAAAATGGTGGTCGGGCCACGGCCCCAGCCAGCAAGAATAGTGAGCGACAGGCTGGTGACGAAGAAAATGCCGGCGAGAACCGCCGTGGCGCGGGTCAGCACATTGGCCGTGCCACGCGCGCTGAAGAAGCCGCCACCGCCGCCGCCTCCCCCGCCACCGCCGCCAATGCCGAGCCCGCCCCCTTCGGAGCGCTGAATCAGCACCACGCCGATCAGGGCCAGAACGACCATGAGATGGATGACGATGAGTACGGTTTGCATCTGACGCCTTCAAAATGCTCATGCAACGGCACGCGAGCCCTGACCCGGACTCGGCGCGCCGCAATCTTTGGGCGCGTTCCTACACGATTGCGACCGGGGTTTCCAGCCACCACGCCTAAGCCGGTTGGCGAACACCGCCGGCGGCAGGCCCGAAGGACACGCCAAGCGTGGAGATAGGAAGCCCCGCGCCTAGAGATAAGCACGGGCGATGGCGATAAAAGACTCGGCTTTCAGGCTGGCGCCGCCGACCAGCGCGCCGTCCACATCGGCCACGGCGAGAATCTCAGTGGCATTGTCCGGCTTCACCGAGCCGCCATACAGCAGGCGGAACCCTTCGCCCGCTTCGCCGAATCGCGCCTTCAGCGCCGCGCGCAGTGCGGTATGCATCTCGGCGATGTCTTCATTGGTCGGCGTCAGGCCGGTGCCGATGGCCCAGACCGGCTCATAGGCGACCACAAGGTCGCCCGCCGTGGCGCCGTCTGGGATAGATCCCTCCAACTGGCCGCGCACGATGTCCAGCGCCTGCCCCGCCTCGCGCTCGGCCCGCGTCTCGCCGACGCAGACAATGGCGACGAGCCCGGCGCGGCGGGCTGCTTCGGCCTTGGCGCGCACCTGGCCATTGCTCTCGCGATGGTCCTGCCTGCGCTCGGAATGGCCGACAATCACCGCGCCGGCGCCGGCATCGGCCAGCATTTCGGCGGCAATGTCGCCGGTATGGGCGCCGAAGGGCTTGGCGTGGCAGTCCTGCCCGCCGACACCGACATCGCCGCGCGCGCCGGCAAAGGCGGCCAGCAGCGTCGCCGGCGGGCACACCAGCAGATCGGCCCGGTCCTTCAACGCAGCGTCATACCCTTCGACGATACGACCGAACTCGGCGAGCGAGGCCTTGAGGCCGTTCATCTTCCAATTGCCGGCAACCAGCGGACGACGCATTTTCATACCGTTCCAAGCTCCTGCACTGTAAAAGCTCCGCGCCACCGCCTCATAACAGACCGGGTGTCCCGGTGCAGCGGCTTTCGTTGCGGGAAGGACGCATCAGTGACGTTGCGGCGGCGGGGACGCCTCCCTATTATGCGCGCCTTTCGCGCCCCGGGCCGTTGCCCGTCCGACGCCAGACGAGAATGAAATGCTTGAGTCGCTGCGCAAGAGCTCTACCGGAATTGTCGCCAAGATCCTGATGGGTCTCCTTATCCTCAGCTTCGCGGTGTGGGGCATCGCCGACGTGTTTCGCGGCTTCGGTGGCCAGACGCTGGCGACCATCGGCGACAGCGAGATCACCGTGCCGGAGTTCCGCCAGGCCTATCAGGAGCGGCTCCAGCAGATCAGCCAGCAGCTCAAGCGCGGCATCACGCCCGACCAGGCGCGCGCGTTCGGCATTCCTGACCAGCTTTTGAACGAGCAACTCGCCGAGGCGGCGCTCAACGACCAGGCAAAGTCGCTCGGGCTGGCGCTGTCCGATGAAGAAATCGCCCGGCGGGTGCAGGCCAACCCGGCCTTCCACGGCCCGAGCGGCAGCTTCGACCCCGGCTACTTCAACCAGCTGCTGCGGTCCAACGGCTTCACCGAGGCCCGTTTCGTCGAGGCGGAACGCGGGCTCGCCCTGCGCCAGCAGCTGATCCAGTCGCTCGGCGGCGGCATCGAGGTGCCGGAAGTGCTTAAGGGGGCGCTGGCCCGCTATGAGGGCGAAGAGCGCTCGGTCAATTACGCGATGCTGACCCCCGCCTCCCTCACCGCGCCCGCCGATCCGTCAGAGGAGGAACTGCGCAAGTTCTTCGATGAGCGCAAGGTGGCGTTCCGGGCACCGGAATTCCGCAAGATCGGCGTATTGGTGCTGACGCCGGAAGCGCTCGCGTCGGCTGAATCGGTGTCCGAGGCCGAGGTCGAGGCCGCCTATAACGCCAATCTCTCTACCTATGGCACGCCGGAAAAGCGCGTCGTCCAGCAACTGGTCTTCCCCTCGCAGGACGAAGCCAATGCGGCGGCCGAGCGGATCGCCGCCGGCACGCCCTTCGCCGACATCGTCGCCGAGCGCAAGCTGAGCGCCAAGGATGTCGACCTCGGCGACGTCTCCCGCGCCGACATCGTCGACAAGCAGGTGGCGGACGCCGCCTTCTCGCTCGCCGAGAACGGCACCAGCGGCGTCATCGCCGGCCGCTTCGGCCCGGTCATCGTGCATATCGGTGCCATCACCCCGGGCAGCCTCCAGCCTCTGGCGGACGTGGCGCCGGCGATTCGTGCCGCGCTGCAGGTCAACGCCGCCCGCCGGGCGATGCTCACCACCTATGACAGCATCGAGGATGAGCGCGCCGGCGGCGCCCAGCTCGCCGAGATCGCCGGCAAGATGGGCCTCGCGGTGCAGAACTTCGACACCAGCGTCCAGGGTCAGGCACCGGACGGCACCGCCATCGCCTCCTTCCCCGCCCGCTCGGACGTGCTGCGCGGCGCCTTCGCCACCGAGGTCGGGGCGGAGAACGACCCCGTCCAGCTGCCGCAGAACGCCGGCTATGTCTGGTACCAGGTCGACGAGATCACCCCCCCGCGCGAGCGCAGTTTCGAGGAGGCCCGCGCGCAGGTTCTCGACCGCTGGAAGCAGGACCGGACCGCCCAGGCGCTCGACGCGCGGGTGGAGGAGATCAAGGCCCAGATCGCCGCCGGCACCCCCTTCGACCAGGCGATCAGCCAGGCCGGGCTCGAACTGCGCGCCGCCAACGGCCTGCGTCGGGGCCGGACCGCCGATGGCGTGCCGCAGGACATCATGGCGGCCGTGTTCGAGACGCCCGAGGGCGGGGTCGGCAGTTCGCTGGCGGAAGCCGGCGAGAGCCGCCTGCTGTTCCAGGTGCTGCGCGCCACCGTGCCCGCCGCCACCGCCGCTGCCGACGAGAAGCTGGTCTCCGACCTGCGCCAGAACCTGCAGAACGACCTGATGACCGAGTATCTCGTCGAGTTGCAGTCGCGCCTCGGCGCCCGCATCAACCGCGCCGCGCTCGACCAGATCGTCGGCACCGACGCGGTGAACTGAGGCGGAACGCGGGTCATGAGCCTCACTCCCGAAGCGGACGCCTTCGCCGCCACCTATCAGCGCGGCGAAGCGCAGGTCGTCACCACGACGCTGATCGCCGATCTGGAGACCCCGGTCTCGGCCTTCCTCAAGATCGCCGGCGAGCGGCCCAACAGCTTCCTGCTCGAATCGGTCGAGGGCGGCGCCACGCGCGGGCGCTACTCGATGATCGGCATCGACCCGGACGTGATCTGGCGCTGCCACGGCGATCGCGCGGAGATCAACCGCCGCGCCGCAAGCGACGCCGAAGCCTTCGAGCCCTGCGCACAGCCACCGCTGCTGGCGCTGCGCGCGCTGGTCGAGGAATCGCGCATCCACCTGCCGGAGGGCGCGCCGCCCATGGCGGCGGGCGTGTTCGGCTATCTGGGCTACGACATGGTGAGGCAGATGGAGCGCCTGCCCGCCCCCAAGCCGGACGTGTTCGGCGTGCCGGACGCCATCTTCATCCGGCCCACCGTGATGGTGGTGTTCGACGCCGTGCGCGACGAGATCACCGTCGTCACCCCCGTGCGCCCTGCGCCCGATGTGGCGGCGGCCGCGGCCTATGAGGCGGCGCGCGAGCGGCTGGAGAAGGTGGTCGCGGCGCTCGACAGCGCGCTGCCCAACCTGCCCTCCGAGGACGCCTTCCACCAGGCGGTGGAACCGCAGTCCAACACCGAGCCGGCGGCCTATCTCGACATGGTCGAGCGGGCGAAGGAATACATCCGCGCCGGCGATATCTTCCAGGTGGTGCTCTCGCAGCGCTTCGAGGCGCCGTTCAACCTGCCGCCCTTCTCGCTCTATCGCGCGCTGCGGCGGATCAACCCGGCGCCGTTTCTGGTCTATTTCAACTTCGGCGGCTTCTCGCTGGTCTGCTCCAGCCCGGAGATTCTGGTGCGCCTGCGGGCCGACACCGTCACCATCCGCCCCATCGCCGGCACCCGCCGGCGCGGCGCCACCCCGCATGAGGACAAGGCGCTGGAGGAGGAACTGCTGGCCGATCCCAAGGAGCGGGCCGAGCACCTGATGCTGCTGGACCTCGGCCGCAACGATGTCGGCCGGGTCGCCACCATCGGCTCGGTGCATGTCACCGACAGCTTCTTCGTCGAGCGCTACAGCCAGGTCATGCACATCGTCTCCAATGTCGAAGGCAAGATCGACCCGCGCCGCGACGCGCTGGACGCGCTCGCCGCCGGCTTCCCGGCCGGCACCGTGTCGGGGGCGCCGAAGGTGCGGGCGATGGAGATCATCGACGAGTTGGAGCGCGACAAGCGCGGCATCTATGCCGGCGCCATCGGCTATTTCGGCGCCGATGGCGAGATGGACACCTGCATCGTCCTGCGCACCGCCGTGGTGAAGGGCGGGCGCATGTATGTGCAGGCGGGCGCCGGCATCGTCTATGATTCCGTGCCCGAGAGCGAATTGCAGGAATGCGTCAACAAGGCCAAGGCGCTGTTCCGCGCCGGCGAGGAAGCCGTGCGCTTCGCCGCCCGGGCCGGGCGGGGGCAGTAAAGCGATGAGCGGGTGCGTGCGGTGCCAGCGATGGCGTGGCTGGCGATAGAGACGATCGCCGGACGGCGCGGCTTGACCCCGCGCCGGAACACAACCTAGACCTCTTCACAGCCGCATCAGGCCGGCGGATGGACGCACGATGATCCTGCTCATCGACAATTACGACAGTTTCACCTGGAACCTCGTCCACTATATCGGCGGCCTCGGCGCCGAGGTGGAGGTGCGCCGCAACGACACCCTCACCGTCGACGAGGCCATGGCCCTCAGGCCCGAGGCCATCGTCATCTCGCCGGGACCGGCGACACCGAACGAGGCCGGCATTTCCTGCGCGCTCATCGCCCGCGCGGCGGCCGAGGGCGTGCCGGTGTTCGGCGTGTGCCTCGGCCACCAGGCCATCGGCCAGGTGTTCGGCGGCGATGTTGTGCGCGCCCCGCAGCCCATCCACGGCAAGCTCTCCGACATCAGCCACAGCAGCGGCGGCGTCTTCCACGGCATCAACGGCACGCTGCGGGCGACGCGCTACCACTCGCTGGTGGTGAAGCGCGACACGCTGCCAGACGCGCTCGCCGTCACCGCGCAGACCGATGACGGGCTCATCATGGGCCTCTCGCACAAGACACTTCCCGTGCATGGGGTGCAGTTCCACCCGGAAAGCATCGCCTCCGAGCACGGTCGGACCATCCTCAAGAACTTCCTCGATCTCGCACGCGCCTGGAATGCCGGCCCCGGCCGGACGCGGGCAGCGTGAGCGCGGCACAACAGGCGGGGACGCAGGGCCAAATGGACAACCTCAAGCCCATCATCGGCAAGCTGGCGACCGGCACCACGCTGACGCGCGCGGAGGCGGCTTCCGCCTTCGACGTGATGATGTCGGGCGAGGCGACGCCCTCGCAGATCGGCGCCATCCTCATGGCGCTCCGGGTGCGTGGCGAGGCGATCGAGGAGATTGCCGGCGCCGTCTCCACCATGCGCGCCAAGATGCTGCGGGTGGAAGCGCCGGCCGATTCCGTGGACGTGGTCGGCACCGGGGGCGATGCCTCGGGCTCCTACAATATCTCGACCTGCGCCGCCTTCATCGTCGCCGGCGCGGGCGTGCCGGTGGCCAAGCACGGCAACCGTGCGCTCTCCTCCAAGTCCGGCGCCGCGGACGTGCTGATGGCTCTGGGCGTCACCATCGACCTTCTGCCGGCCGCCATCTCCCGCTGCATCCGCGAGGCCGGCATCGGCTTCATGTTCGCCCCCGCCCATCACCCGGCAATGAAGCATGTCGGCCCGACCCGGGTGGAAATGGGCACGCGCACCATTTTCAACCTCATCGGCCCGCTGTCCAACCCGGCCGGCGTGACACGGCAGATGGTCGGCGTGTTCGCCCGGGGCTGGGTCGAGCCCATTGCCGAGGTGCTGCGCACGCTCGGCTCCACCCACGCCTGGGTGGTGCACGGGTCCGACGGACTCGACGAGATCACCACGACAGGCCCGACCCATGTCGCCGAGCTGAAGGACGGCACCATCCGCTCTTTCGAGATCACGCCGGAAGCGTTCGGCCTTGCCCGCGCCGTGCCGGAAGCGCTGAAGGGCGGCGACGGTGCGGCCAACGCGCTGGCGCTGCGCGCCGTGCTGAATGGCGAACCGAGCGCCTATGCCGACGTCGCCCTCCTCAACGCCGCCGCCGCGCTGGTCGTCGCCGGCAAGGCGGACGAACTCGGCGCCGGGCTGGCACTCGCCCGCGCCAGTCTCGATGGCGGCCATGCGGCGGCGGCACTCGACCGGCTGGTCGCGGCCTCCGCCGTTGCGGCGGCGGAATAGGAGCGCGCCATGGCCGACATTCTGGAGAAGATCGGCGCCTATAAGCGCGAGGAGATCGCCACCGCTAAGCGCGAACGTCCGCTGGCTGGGCTGCGTGCGGACGCCGAGGCGCAGCCCCCGGCGCGCGGCTTCCTCAACGCCATCGAGACGAAGATTGCTGCCGGCACCCCCGCGCTGATCGCCGAGATCAAGAAAGCCAGCCCTTCCAAAGGGCTGATCCGCGCGGATTTCGACCCGCCGTCGCTGGCAAAGGCCTATGAGGCCGGCGGCTCGGCCTGCCTGTCGGTGCTGACCGACCGCCCCTCCTTCGAGGGCGCGCCGGAATTCCTCGTCGCGGCGCGCGCCGCCTGTTCGCTGCCGGCCCTGCGCAAGGATTTCCTCTACGACACCTATCAGGTGTTCGAGGCACGGGCCTGGGGCGCCGATTGCATCCTCGTCATCATGGCCTCGGTCGACGATTCGCTGGCGCTCGACCTTGTCGAGACCGCCCACGGCCTCGGCATGGACGCGCTGGTGGAGGTGCATGACGATGCCGAGCTCGACCGCGCGTTGAAACTGCCGGCGAAGCTGGTGGGCATCAACAACCGCAACCTGCGCGATTTCGAGGTGAGCCTGGAAACCTCCGAACGCCTCGCCCCCCGCATACCGTCCGACCGCGTCATCGTCGGCGAGAGCGGCATCTTCACCCCCGACGACATCGCGCGTCTGGCGCAGGTGAACATCAACTGCATCCTCGTGGGCGAAAGCCTCATGCGGCAGCTTGATGTTGCAGCAGCGACGCGTGCGCTGCTAGCACCCTCCGCTACCGCGAATGCGGCTGTTTGAGCAATGAGCGACGCCCCCCGCCTCACCCATCTCGACGCCTCAGGCGCCGCCAACATGGTCGACGTCGCCGACAAGGCCGTGACCGACCGGATCGCGGTTGCCGAAGGCCAGGTGGTCATGAAGGGAGAGACGCTGGAGCTCATCGTCTCCGGCAATGCCAAGAAGGGCGATGTCATTGGAACGGCACGACTTTCCGGCATCATGGCGGCCAAGCGCACGCATGAGCTGATCCCCCTCTGCCACGCGCTTTTGCTCTCCAAGGTCGCCGTGGAGATCGAGCCCGCCCCTGCCTTGCCCGGCCTCATCGTCCGCGCCACCGTCCGCACCAGCGGCCAGACCGGGGTAGAGATGGAAGCGCTGACCGCCGTCACCGTGGCCTGCCTCACTGTCTACGACATGGCCAAGGCGGTCGATCGCTTCATGCGGATCGAGAACGTGCGACTGCTCGAAAAAAGCGGCGGACGCTCAGGCCATTGGCAGGCCGACTGAGGGAGATACCGATGGCCTTGATGCCGGTCGAGGAGGCGCTGGCCCTCCTGCTCTCCACCGCCCAGCCCCTTGCCGCCGAAAGCGTTTCGCTTGAGCACGCCGCCGGCCGCGTGCTGGCCGCCCCGGTCATCGCCCGCCGCACCACCCCGGGCGCCGACGTCTCCGCCATGGACGGCTACGCCCTGCGCGCGCAGGACGCCGCCAGCGTGCCCGCCACGCTTGAACTCATCGGCGAATCCGCCGCCGGCCGGCCCTATGCCGGGCGCGTCGCACCGGGCACCACGGTGCGGATCTTCACCGGCGCCGTGCTCCCGGAAGGTGCCGACGCCATCGTCATTCAGGAAGACACCAAACGCGAGGGCAGCGCTGTCACCGCGACCGAGGCGGCAACGCCGGGCCGCCATATCCGACGTGCGGGAGGCGACTTCGCGACCGGCGAAACGCTTCTGCACCCCGGCCATCGCCTGCGGGCGCGCGATCTCGCGCTGGTAGCCGCCGCCGATCTTGCCACCGTCAGCGTCGCCCGCCGCCCGCGCGTGGCCCTGCTTTCCACCGGCGACGAACTGGTCCGCCCCGGCGCCGGGGCGGGCGCGCATCAGGTCATCGTCTCCAATCTCTATTCGGTCGCCGCGCTGGCGCGCGGTGCCGGGGCCGAGGTGACGGACCTCGGACTCTTGCCCGACACGATGGACGCGACGCAGGCGGGCGTGCGGGCCGCGCTTGATGGCGGCTTCGACGTTCTAGTAACGACCGGCGGCGCCTCGGTCGGCGACCACGACCTGATCGCCCCCGCGCTCACCGCGCAGGGTGTCGCCCTCGCGGTTCACAAGATCGCGCTGCGCCCCGGCAAGCCGCTGATGTTCGGCCGCTCCGCCGAAACGCACACACAGGTGCTGGGTCTTCCCGGCAACCCGGTCTCGGCGCATGTCTGCGCGCTTTTGTTCCTCGTGCCGCTGATCAAGGCGCTGCAGGGGCTGGCGGTGCCGGCGCATCCCGAGCTGGAGCCGGCGCGGCTGGCCGCCGATGTGAAGGCGAACGAGCAGCGCATGGATTTCCAGCGGGCGGAGATTGTCGGCCATAACGAGGGCGTGCCGCTGGTGCGGGCGCTGCCGGTGCAGGACAGTTCCATGCTGCGCAACCTCGCCCGCGCCAACGCCCTGCTGGTACGCCGCCCGCACGCTCCGGCGGCACAGGCCGGGGAGATGTGCGAAATTCTCCGGCTGGAGGATTGACGCGACCTCGCTCGGCCTGTGTGCTCGCCGTTTCGGCGGCGAGAGGAAGGGCAGCGCATGGAGATCAATCTTCCCGAGGTGATGGCCGAGGTCCGCGCCGCCTTCGAGCGCTATGAGCGGGCGCTGGTCGGCAATGATGTCGCCGGACTCGACGCGCTATTCTGGGACGATGCCCGCACCATCCGCTATGGCGGCGGCGAGAACCTCTACGGCATTGAGGCCATCCGCGCGTTTAGGGCCGCCCGCTCGCCCACGGGGCTGGAGCGCACGCTGGAAGGCACCGTCATCACCACCTATGGACGCGACATGGCGGTGGCCTCCACCCTGTTCCGCCGGGCGGCCGGCCGCATCGGCCGGCAGATGCAGACCTGGATGCGGACTCCGGAGGGCTGGAAGGTCGTCGCCGCCCATGTCAGCGTGATCGACGATCCGCACTGAGCCTCTTGGTGATAGCAGGCGCGGCCGCTAAAGATGCCACCGGCCGTCCGGCGTTCGGGCGCGCCTGTCTGTCGTGTGTTCGCTCATGTCGGTGCTGCCCATCCGCCTGCCTCTCGATCCGCCAGCCACCGGAGCACGACCCTTGCGCGTCACGCGCGCCGAAGAGCTGCGCCTGCAGCTGGCCGACGAGATCACGCGCGGCACGCTGCCCCCCGGAACGGCGCTCGACGAGACCGCGCTCGCCGCCCGCTTCGGCGTTTCGCGCACGCCGGTCCGCGAGGCGCTGCGCGAACTGGTCGCCTCCGGCCTGGTCGATGCCCGCCCGCATCGCGGTGCCGTGGTGGCCCGCCCGAGCGTGGCGCGGCTGCAGAATATGTTCGAGGTGATGGCCGAACTGGAGGCGCTCTGCGCCGGAATCAGCGCGCTCAACATGACGCCGCCGGAGCGCCAGCAGTTGGAGCGGCTGCACGGAGATATGGGCGAACTCATGCGGCTGGGCGACTTCGCCGCCTATCGCGAACTCAACGAGCAGTTCCACACCTCGATCTATGCCGGCAGCCACAATGACTATCTGATCGAACTGACGCTGGGCACGCGCCGCCGGCTCTCGCCCTTCCGCCGCGCCCAGTTCCGCGCGCTCGGGCGGCTGGCGCTTTCGCACACCGAACATGACCGGGTGACGACAGCCATCCTGCGCGGTGATCGCGACGGAGCCGCAGGCGCGATGCGCGACCATATCGCCATCGTCCACGACGCCTATGAGCAATACGCGCAGACGCTTTGACGGCCCGCAGCGATTCGCCCGGCGGGCGCGGACGGGGCATGCCCGACATTCCGCAACGTCTTGCCAGAGCTCCGGGCCCGCCGATCACGGCCGAAAAGCGCTTCTTCGGCGCCAAGGCGGGTGTTTGGCCTCCCTTTACCCATTGTGGAACACAATAAGAACGGCTAGTCTTTGTTCGTGATTTGTTTCGTTACGGCATCGGCCGGCAGACGGGGTTCTCGTGATGCTCACCCGCAAACAGCATGAACTGCTGCTGTTCATCAATGAACGCCTCCAACAGGACGGCGTCCCCCCTTCCTTCGAGGAAATGAAGGAAGCGCTGGACCTTCGCTCGAAGTCCGGCATTCACCGGCTGATCACGGCTCTGGAGGAGCGCGGCTTCATCCGCCGCCTGCCGAACCGGGCGCGCGCGTTGGAGGTGGTTCGCCTGCCGGAGGACGCGCAGCCCCAGCGGCCGGCCCGCACTTTCGCGCCCAATGTCATCGAGGGCAGTCTCGGCAAGGTACGCCCCTCTTCGGAGGACGATGCGGACCGCCGCGTGGTGTCTATCCCGGTCATGGGCCGCATCGCCGCCGGCACGCCGATTTCCGCCATCCAGTCGCGCGACCACACCATCGGCATGCCGCCGGAGATGCTGTCGGGCGGCGAGCATTACGCGCTGGAAGTACGCGGCGATTCGATGATCGAGGCCGGCATTCTCGACGGCGATCTAGCGCTGATCCGCAAATGCGATGCGGCCAGCACCGGCGAGATCGTTGTCGCGCTGATCGACGACGAGGAAGCCACGCTGAAGCGCCTGCGCCGCAAGGGCGCCTCGGTGGCGCTCGAAGCCGCCAACCCGGCCTATGAGACGCGCATCTTCGGCCCGGACCGGGTGCGTATCCAGGGCAAGCTCGTCGGGCTTTTCCGCCGCTACTCATGATCGTCGACGGCCGGCGCCGTCTCGGGCGATGACATTGATGGCGCGGAAAATAAGGGCGCGGTCGACCCGGGCGTCGCCGGGTTGACCACGGCGGCTGAGGGACGCCGCGCGGAAGGCGGCGGGCGCGGCGCGTTCGTCTCCCAGGGCCGGGTGCCCTGCACCGGACGGGCGCTGGCGAGGGCGAGGCTGCCGTCGGGCAGCAGGGTGCCGGCCACGCCGCCGATGGCGGTGCGCGTGTCGCGATGGATCACCGTCGCCGCGCAGTCGAGCGGCGGCGCGAAGGGTGTCACCAGCACCGCCGCCAGGCGGCAATCATCCTCCATCGACTCCCGGTCGCGCGACAGCGCCACCAGCCGGCCATCCGGCAGTGGAAGAGTGCAGCCAAGCGGATCGCAGGCGGCGGCAGCGGCAAGGTCCTTGGCGCCGAAGCGTCCCCGCTGCCCGTCCGCGTTGAGCCATTGCTCAACCGCGAAGCGCCCGCCCACCCCGGTGTCGCGGTCGCCCATGACGGCGAGCACGCCGTCCCTCCCCCGCACCGCCACCGTGCGCGCTTCAGTATCCACCAGCAGGTCGGGACGCGGCACTGTGGCCGACGTGGCCATGCCGGCGAGCGCCAGCACCGGCGCGAGCAGCACCAGCCTTGTGCGGGAGAGGCACAGCACCACAAGCCCGAGGCTGACCAGCACCAGGCTCGCCGCCGGCATGGCCGGCACGCCGCGATCGGCGCCGGGTAGCGCCGCGACCAGCTCGGAAATGTCGCGCATGCGGGCGATGCCCCAGCCCATCAGCCGCCAGGCCGGATCGTCCCAGCCGAACGGCATCAGGATCGAGCCGGCCAGCCCGGCCGGCATGACGATGAACGACACCACCGGCATGGCCGCGAGATTGGCCACCAAGCTCAGCGGCGCGAGACGCTGGAAATGATACGCGGCATAGGGCGCTGTCGCCAGGCCAGCTGCCAGCGAGGCCAGCACAAGCGCCGCGATATAGCGCCCCGGCAGCCCGAGCCAGCGGCCCGCTTTGCCCGACGGCAGGGCGATGAGACCGCCAAAGCGTTCATAGGCGGCGATCAGGCCCAGCGTGGCGGCAAACGACATCTGCGCCCCGGGATCGAGCACCGCCCGGGGCGACAGCATCAGCAGGGCCAGCGCTGCCACCGCCAGCGTCCGCAAGGTCAGCGCCGGCCGGCCGAGCACGATGCCGGCAAGCACCAGCAACGTCATCACATAGGCCCGCTGGGTGGGCACCTCACAGCCCGAGAGCAGGAGATAGAAGCTGGCGGACAGCATGGCCGGCAGTGCCGCCCAGGCCTTGATCGGCCGGTACAACGCGAGGCCGGGCACCAGCGCCAGCAGCGCCCGCGCCAGGAAAAACACGGTGCTGGCCACCAGCGCCATGTGCAGGCCCGAGATCGACAGCACATGCGACAGGCCGGAAATGCGCATGCTCTCCTCAATTGATTCCGGCACGGCATCGCGCAGCCCGGTGACGAGCGCGACCGCCACGCCCCCATCCTCCCCCGGCAGTGCCGCGCGGATACGTGCCGCGATGGCGTGCCGGGTGCCATCAAGCCAGGTGGCCAGCGACAGGCCCCAGGGCGGCGCGCCTGGCGCCGGGCTCAGCTGCGGCCGGCCGAGCGCGTAGCCGGTAGCGCCGATGCCATCCAGCCAGATCGCCCGCCCGAAATCGAAGCCCCCGGGATAGGACGGTCCCGGCGGCGGGCCGAGCGTGGCCCGCACTGTTACATGGCTGCCCACCGCCGGCGGGTCCCGCCCGGCGAGGGTCACACGTACCCGCGTCGGCGCCTCCGTGCGTGCCCGCTCCATCCCAGTGACGGCGAGGGTGACGCGGCTGCCGCGCGGGCGCCGTTCCGCGACCTCGACATAGCCGCGTATTTCCACCGCGTTCAGCGTCGTGCCCAGCACCGGGTGCGCCATTAGTTGAACCTGCAGCGCCGCCACCGCGAAGCCGGCGGCAATCACGGCAAGAAGCGCCAGCAGGTGAAAGCCGAAGGGTCGCGCCCGGGCCAGCAGGGCGAGACCGGCAAAGACGAGGGCGGGCACAAAGCCGGCATAGGGCAGCGGCTCTCGCGGCGCGGCGAAATAGAGCGCGGCGCCAGCGGCAAAGCCGATCGGCAGGAACAGGAAGCCGCGCCGGTCGTCGAGTTCGCGCGCCAGCGCTATCGCCGTGCCCTCCCAGAACCCTGCCAGAGACAGGCCACGCAGCTCCCATTTCGCCGGGCTCCGCGTCGCCAGTCCCTTGCCCAGCACAACAGCCCGCGCCCGCGCCCGCTGCGCGTTCCCCGGCCCCTGCTGCGGCCCCCCTTGCATTCCCCGTCGCCCCTGCGCGCTTGCCCTGCTGTCCGGTCCTGCTGCTCTGCCCTGCTATGCAACCGTGAGAGCGACCACAGGCGGCGGAAGCCCCGCTTTTCCCGTGTCGCACACCTATGGTACACGCACGCTCCCCGCCCGCCATGCTTCGACGCCGTCCCTCCGGCGCAGACGGAAGAGATATGTCCGAGACCGTCGTTACCCGCTTCGCCCCCTCGCCCACCGGGTTCCTGCACATTGGCGGCGCCCGCACCGCGCTGTTCAACTGGCTCTATGCTCGTGCCAAGGGCGGAACCATGCTGCTGCGCATCGAGGACACGGATCGCCAGCGCTCCACCCCCGAGGCGATCGACGCCATCATCGACGGGCTGAAATGGCTCGGCATCGATTGGTCCGGCGAGGTTATCTATCAGTTTGCCCGCGCCGAGCGGCACCGCGAGGCGGTGGAGAAGATGATCGCCGCCGGCCGCGCCTATCCCTGCTACGCCAGTGCGGCGGAGCTTGAGGAGATGCGCGAGACCGCCCGCAAGGAGGGTCGCCCGCCGCGCTATGACGGGCGCTGGCGCGACCGCGACCCGGCGGAGGCGCCGGCCGACCGCAAGCCGGTGTTCCGGCTGAAGGCGCCGACCGAGGGCGAGACCGTCATCGACGATCTCGTGCAGGGCCGGGTGGTGATTCCCAACAGGGACCTCGACGACCTCGTCCTGCTGCGCTCCGATGGCACGCCCACCTACATGCTCTCGGTGGTGGTCGACGACCACGACATGGACGTCACCCACATCATCCGGGGCGACGACCACCTCACAAATGCTGCGCGCCAGACGCAGATCTACCATGCGCTAGGCTGGGAGGTGCCCAAGATGGCGCACATCCCGCTGATCCACGGACCGGACGGGGCGAAGCTCTCCAAGCGCCATGGCGCGCTCGGCGTCGATGCCTATCGCGCCATGGGCTACCTGCCCGCCGCGCTGCGCAACTACCTCGTGCGCCTCGGCTGGAGCCATGGCGACCAGGAGATTTTCTCGACGCAGGAGATGATCAGCCTGTTCGACCTCGACCGGGTCGGCCGCTCGGCGGCGCGCTTCGACTTCGCCAAGCTGGAAAACATCAACGGCCTGTATATCCGCTCGACCCCCGATGCCGAGCTGATCGAGGCCATCGACGCTGTTCTCCCGCATATTCCCGAAGGTGCCGCGATTGCCGCCGCGCTGACGCCGGAGCGCCGCGCCCAGTTGCTCGCCGCCATGCCGGGACTGAAGGAGCGGGCCAAGACCCTGCTCGAACTCATTGAAAGTTCAGCCTATATCTGGCGTACGCGGCCGCTTCCGCTGGAAGAGAAGGCGCAGGCTCTGCTGACCGACGAGGCCCGCCGTCTTCTGGCGGCGGCCGCCGCGCAGCTGGCGAATGTAGTGGAATGGAGCGCGAGCGAGACCGAGGCGGCCGTGCGGGCGGTGGCGGAGGCGCAGGGGGTGAAGCTCGGCATGCTCGCCCAGCCGCTGCGCGCTGCCGTAACCGGCAAGACCACATCGCCCGGCATTTTCGATGTCCTTGCCGTGCTCGGCCGGGAGGAATCGCTGGCCCGCATCGCCGACCAGACGGGCGCCACTGACCCGGCGTAAGGCCCCCTCGCAGGGTCGCCAAGCGCGTCTGAAAAGGCATCTTCGCGGGGGCCCGCCGCAATGCGGCAGCGGTTTCGCTGCGCTTGCGAGGGCGGATCGAAACCGCTACGACTTTGGTGATGGGCCGCCGTGGGACATCCCCCGTCTCCGCTGCACATTGCCGCAAGGCAGGCGCGGCCCCCGCAAAAAGACGCGATCCGTTTCAGATCCGGTTCTCAAGGTTCAGGGAGACTCCGCATGGACGCCAGCCAAAGCAACGCGCCAAATTCCGCCACGCTCACCATTGGCGATGAAAGCTGGGAGCTTCCGATCCTGAATGGCACAATAGGGCCGGATGTCATCGACATCGCCAAGCTCTACGGCCAGACCGGCATGTTCACCTACGATCCCGGCTTCACCTCCACCGCCTCCTGCGAAAGCCAGATCACCTATATCGACGGCGACGAGGGCGTCCTTCTCTATCGCGGCTACCCCATCGAGCAGCTGGCCGAGAGCGACTTCCTCGAAACCTGCTACCTGCTGCTGTACGGGGAACTGCCAACCGCCGCCCAGAAGGCCGATTTTGACTACCGCGTCACGCGCCACACGATGGTGCATGAGCAGATGAGCCGCTTCTTCCACGGCTTCCGTCGCGACGCACACCCCATGTCGGTTCTGGTGGCTTCGGTCGGCGCGCTGTCGGCCTTCTACCACGACAGCACCGATATCTCGGATCCGCAGCAGCGCATGATCGCCTCGATCCGCATGATCGCGAAGATCCCGACCCTGGCGGCGATGGCCTATAAATATTCGATCGGCCAGCCCTTCGTGTACCCGAAGAACGATCTCGACTACGCCTCGAACTTCCTGCGCATGTGCTTCTCGGTGCCCTGCGAGGAGTACAAGGTCAACCCGATCCTCTCGCGCGCCATCGATCGCATCTTCATCCTGCACGCCGACCACGAGCAGAACGCGTCGACCTCGACGGTACGGCTCGCCGGCTCCTCGGGCGCCAACCCGTTCGCCTGCATCGCCGCCGGCATTGCCTGCCTGTGGGGCCCCGCCCATGGCGGCGCCAACGAGGCGGCGCTGAAGATGCTCGGCGAGATCGGCTCGGTCGACCGTATTCCCGAATTCATCAACCGCGCCAAGGACAAGAACGACCCGTTCCGGCTGATGGGCTTCGGCCACCGGGTCTACAAGAACTACGACCCGCGCGCCAAGATCATGCAGCGCACCTGCCATGAAGTGCTCGGCGAGCTCGGCATCAAGGACGATCCGCTGCTCGACATCGCGGTCGAGCTGGAGCGCATCGCTCTGCAGGACGAGTATTTCGTCGAGCGCAAGCTCTACCCCAATATCGACTTCTATTCCGGCATCACCCTGCGCGCCCTCGGCTTCCCCACCTCCATGTTCACCGTCCTGTTCGCGCTCGCCCGCACCGTGGGCTGGATCGGCCAGTGGAAGGAGATGATCGAGGACCCGAGCCAGCGCATCGGCCGGCCGCGTCAGCTCTATACCGGCGCCACCCAGCGCGATTACGTCCCCATCGCCCGCCGCAAGTAAGGCCGCGCGGAACACCGCCAGAGACAGAAATCCCCGCCCTCCGGACCGGACGGCGGGGATTTTTTTGTCGGGCGTGCCGCGCCGCGCGCGTCAGGCCACGCTGCGCCGGACCGCCAGAGTCTCCAGCACCGCCCTTGCCGCGCGCCGGCTCGGCGGTTCGGCGCCCTCGCCCATCACCGCGTCGAGCAGCGCGAAGGCGGTAAGCTGCGCCTCCCGCTCCGCCCCGCCCGCGATCAGCCGTGCGAGCTGCGCCGCCATGGCCGGCGGGTCGATGTGCCATTGGAGATATTCCGGCATGGCCGGCGCATCGAGAATGAGATTGGGCAGGATCGCCGTCTTCACCCGGATGAAATAGGGCACAATCCGGCCTTCAAGCCACGGCACTCTGTAGGCCGCCACCGTCGGGACACCCGCCAGCGCCAGTTCCAGCGTCACCGTGCCGGACGCGGCCAGCGCCGCCCGCGCCACACGAAAGGCGGCACGCTTCTCGTCGTCTTCCACCAGAATGCGTGGCTTGACCGGCCAGGACGCCACCATCTCCTCGACCTGCGCCCGGCGGCCCGGCAGGGTCGGCAACACCGGCTCGAACCCCGGCCCTTCCGCCTTGAGCCGCGCTAACACCTCACCAAACGTCGCGCCAAGCCGCACCAGCTCCGCCCGCCGGCTGCCCGGCAGCACCAGCAGCACCGGAGGCGCGGCGACGCGGCGGCGGGCCTCGTCGGAATTCGGCCTAAGCGTGGCCAGTTCGCCCAGCAGTGGATGCCCGACATAGGTGGTCGGCGGCCCGCCCAGCGCGTGCATCGCCTCCGGCTCGAACGGCAGCAGCGCCAAAACGCGGTCGAAGTCCGGCGCCATCGCCCGGGCACGCCCGGGACGCCAGACCCACACCGTGGGCGCGACATACTTCACGATCGGCAGCCCGGGCAGCCGCGCCCGCACCTTGCGGGCCACGCGATGGGTGAAATCGGGCGCGTCAACCATCACCAGCACGTCCGGCGGCTGGGCAACGATGGCCTGCGCCGTCTCGCCCATGCGCCGCAGGATGCGCGGCAGGCCGGAGATCACCTGCGCGAAGCCCATGGCGGTGATGTCGTCCATGGGAAAGAGCGGCACCAGCCCCTGCGCCTGCATGCGGGCACCGCCGACGCCGCGACACCGCACCGGCCCGGCATGCAGCGCCGTCAGTTCCGCCATCAGCCCGGCGGCGAGCACATCGCCCGATTCCTCGCCGGCGACGATGAACACGTCGAGCGGAGCCGTCCCGCTCATGAGCCTTGTGTCCCCTCGCGTTCGAAGCCGTGGATGAACAGTCCCGCCTGATCGGCGAGCCGGATCAGCGCCGCGCTGTCGGCCATGATGACGCCGCCAGCCTCCAAAGCGATGCCCGCCAGGCCGGCCCGCACCGCACCTTCAACCGTCCGACTGCCGAAAGAGGGCAGATCCAGCCGCAGATCCTGTCCCGCCTTGGGCCGCTTGACCAGAACGCCGCAGCGCGCCGGCATCTTGATACGCCCATTGACCCGCAATTCCGCAACCCGCCCCAGCATGAGATCGGTGCCTTCGGCCGCCTCGACCGCGACGACATGGCGGTTCATCACCACCAGCCCCTGCCCAATGTCGAGCGGCCCCATCACCGCCAGCGCCTCACGCCCGCGGGCGATGTCCTCGCGCGCGCCGGCGTCCGGCGCCACGGCACCGAGCTGGCCGGCGGGCATGAGAATTTCCGGCGCCACTTCATGCGCGCCGACCAGGCGGAAGCCCGATTCCTCCATAAGCCGGCCAAGACCCGTGAGCAGATAGTCGTCGCCGCCGCGCAGCGTCGCAAAGGCGCGTGGCAACAGCTTCAGCGTCGTCCAGTCGAGGCGGAGATCACGGATGCGCGGGCGCAGCACATTGCCGATGAAGACGATGTCGCGGCAGCCCCTGCGGCGCAGCTCGCTCTTCAGGAAGCCGAAGCGGCCGAGCGAAATCCACACATGCGGCCAGGCGGTAAAATCAACGTCGGCAAAGCCGCGCACTGGAAACAGCACCACTTTGCGCCCGGCCTTGCGGGCGCCTGCGGCCACGGCGAGAGGAAAAGTCCCGCCGCCGCAGATGATCGCCAGCGGCGCGTCCATGGGATCGCCCTCCCCCTGCAAGGACCGCGCTTCAGGCGGCGTCGGGTTCGGCGACATGGTCGGCCGTGTCGTCAGGCACGGTGAGGCGGCGCTTGCCGCCGTTGCGCACGAAATCGACGACATGCATCACATTGGCGTCGTCGGTATAGCGCTCGGCTACCCGCGCGGAGCGCTCGCCCAGTGTCCCCCCGGAATAGAACAGCTCGCGATAGGCCGCGCGCAGCGCGTGAATCTGCGGCCGGCTGAGGCCACGACGCTTCATGCCGATGATGTTCAGCCCGCCGAGCCCGCTGCGGCCATAGATCATGGCGCCGAACGGGATGAGATCATGCTGCAGCCCGCAGAGGCCGCCGACAATGGAGTAATCGCCGATGCGGACGAACTGATGGATCGCCGCCATGCCACCGAGGAAGACGTTGTTTCCCACGCTCACATGACCGGCCAAGGTCGCGTTATTGGCGAAGATCACATTGTTGCCGACGATACAGTCATGTGCCACATGGCTGTTCACCATGAACAGGCAATTATCGCCGACGAGCGTCTCCTGATGCCCGCCTGCCGTGCCGGTGTTCATCGTCACATGCTCGCGGATCGAGCAATTGCTACCGATCACCAACCGTGTCGGTTCGCCTTTGTAGCTGAGCGACTGCGGCGCGAAGCCGAGCGAGGCGAAGGGATAGATCGTCGATCCCTCGCCGATGGATGTGTGCCCGCTGATCGCGACATGCGAGATCAGCTTCACGCCGGCCCCGAGCACCACATTCGGACCCACCGTGCAGAACGGGCCGATCTCGACACCGGCGCCAAGAACGGCGCCCGCCTCGACACGCGCCAGCGGGTCAACCTTCGCCTCGGTCTCGTTCATTTACGCTCTCCGCGGGCGATCATGGCGCCCACTTCCGCCTCGGCGACGATTTGCCCGCCGACCTTGGCCTCGCCGCGGAACCACCACATGTTCCGCCGCTTGCTCATCTGCGTCATGTGATACTCAAGCACGTCGCCCGGCAAAACCGGCTTGCGGAACTTGGCCTTGTCGATGGTCATGAAATAGACCAGCGAGGGTGCGCCGTCCTCGGGGCGGTTCAGCAGGCAGATGGTGCCGGCGGTCTGCGCCATGCCCTCAAGGATGAGAACGCCCGGCATGACCGGGTTGTCCGGGAAATGGCCCTGGAAATGCGGCTCGTTCGCCGAGACGTTCTTGATGCCGATCGCCTTCTTGTCGCCCTCGATGCCGACGATCCGGTCGACCATCAGGAACGGGTAGCGGTGCGGCAGCGTCGCCAGGATACGCTGAATATCGGCAACACCCAGCGCCGTGGTTTCAACTTCGGCTTGCGACTGCACGTCCATCCCTACTGCCCCTGTTGTTCGCCGGCGGCGCCGCGCCGGGCAGAACTCGACCCCTCGCCACGCCCCAGCCGCTGGACCGCCATCACCTCGCGGAACCAGTCGCGCATCGGCTTGGCCGGCGAACCGCCCCATTCGGCGCCCGGCGGCACGTCGTCCTTCACATTGCTGGTCGCGGCGATGCGTGCCCCGTCGCCGATGCGGACATGGCCGATGACACCGACCTGCCCGCCCAGCATCACGAAATCACCCAGAGTCGCGCTGCCGGCAATGCCGGTCTGGGAGACGATGATGCAGTGGCGCCCGATGACCACGTTGTGCGCGATCTGCACCAGATTGTCGATCTTGCTGCCCTCGCCGATCACCGTGTCGCGCAGCCCACCCCGGTCGATCGTCGTCGAGGCGCCGATCTCCACGTCGTCCTGCAGGATCACCCGGGCGATCTGCGGAATCTTGGCGTGGCCGCTGGCGCTGCCGACATAGCCGAAACCGTCCTGGCCGATCCGCGCGCCGGGATGGACGATGACCCGGTCGCCGAGCAGCGCGTGCTGCAGGGTCGCCCCGGCGCCGATGGAGCAGTTCCGCCCTATGCGGACCCCCGGCCCGATCACGGCCCCGGCGGCGATCACCGTCCCGCTGCCGATTTCCGCCCCAGTGCCGATCACGGCGCCGGGATCCACCGTCACCTCCGCCTCGATCCGCGCCTGCGGGTGCACCACCGCACCGGCGGCTATGCCGAAATGGCCGAACATCGAGCCCGGCCGCAGGCTGGCGGCATAGAGGTGGCGGGTGACGGCGACGAAGGCCGCGTGCGGCTTCGCCACGCGCAGCGCCACCGTGCCTTCCGGCACATGGTCGGCGAAGCGCTCGGTGACGAGGCAGGCGCCGGCCCGGGTCTCGCGCAACGCCGGCACATGGCGGGCGCCGTCCATGAATGCGATATCGCCGGGGCCGGCCTCTTCGAGCGAGGCCACGCCGGAAATCCGCACCGCCGGCGCGCCGGCGGAAGCGTCCCCGGAAGCGTAGCCAATCTGCGCCCCGAGAAGTGCGGCGATCTCGGCCAGCGTCAGCGGCACCGGCGCGGAATGGAAGAAGGGATCGCTCATTGCCGCCTGTCGACTGCCGTGCCGGTTCCCAAACGCACAAGCGGCCCGGATGACCGGACCGCCGTGCTGTACGATGGGCTGAAGCTTATCAGAAACGGGTGCCGCCGCTGAAGCGGAACTGCTGCACCTCGTCATACCACTCCTTGGTCAGCGCCCAGGCATAGTCGAAGCGGAGCGGACCGAAGGGCGACTGCCAGATCAAGCTGACACCGACCGAGGAGCGGATGCTGTCGCTGTCGGCGACGCAGACATTCGCGTTGCCCTTGGTGGATGAGCCCGCGAGCGTGCTGCAATCCACGAGATTGTCTTCCCAGTTCGGAATGTTCGCGAAGGTGGTGTTGCCCTGGTAGTCCCAGAGCGAACCGGCATCCGCGAACACCGCCGCCTTCAGGCCGAAATCCTTGGGCAGGAAGGAGAGCGGGAACTGGATTTCCGCCGACGTGCCCCAGTACATCGTACCACCGAGCGCATCCATGTCCTGGCCATAATAGCCGGAAGCCAGATCGCGCGGGCCGATGCCGTTCGGGGCGAAGCCGCGAACGAGGTCGGGACCCTTGAAGAAATTGTCGGTGATACGCAGGTCCTCGTCACCCCACCCAGTCACGTTGCCGACCTGGCCGCGCAGCAGCAGCACGAAATCGCCGACGATCGGGGTGTAGAAGCGGGCATCGAAAGTCGAACGAATATAGGTGGTGTCGCCGCCCAGGCCGGCAAAGTCCTGCTTCAGCTCAAGCAGGTACCCGTTCGACGGGTTCCGGTTATCGTCGAGCATGTTGTAGGACAGGGTGTAGCCGACCGCCGAGGTGATGATCGACTCGTTGTTGATTTCCAACAGCGCCCACGAGACGTCGTTAAAGACCTCGTCCTCGATGCTGACTGAGATTTCCTTCTGCGACAGCATGTAGCGCAGGCCCAGCGTCAGTTCGTCGGTCAACGGCAGGGCGATGCGCAGCGTGCCGCCCATCGTCTCCGTGTCGTACTGGCTGTAGCTGTTCGCGGTGGTCGTCTTCCAGAACAGGTCGAACCCGGCGGCAATGCGGTAATCAAGGAAGTAGGGTTCGGTGAAGCTGAAATCGGCGCCCTGAACGTTCTCGCCGAGCTGACCGGCGAGGCGGACATACTGGCCGCGACCGAGGAAGTTCTTCTCCGATATCGCCACTTCGCCGATGAAGCCGTCCGAGGTCGAATAGCCGCCCGAAACCGAGAACTCGCCGGTGGGCTGATCCTCGACGGTCACCACGAGGATGATGCGGTCCGGCGCTGTGCCCGGCTCGTTCGTGATCTTGACGTCCTTGAAGTAGCCGAGATTGCGCAGGCGACGCTCGGCCCGGTCCACCATCACCCGATTATAGGCATCGCCCTCGGCGAAATCGAACTCGCGACGGATAACCCAGTCGCGGGTACGGACATTGCCGCGGATCTCGATGCGCTCGACATAGACGCGCGGGCCTTCCTCGACGGCGAAGACCAGCGAGATGGTGCGGGTCTCGACATTGCGGTCGCCACGCGGGCGGACCTGAGCGAAGGCATAGCCCGACTTCGAGACTTCGATGGTCGCGTTCTCGACCGACTTCTCGACCAGCTCGGCATTGTAGACCTGGCCGGGCGCGACGCGCAAAGCGGCGCGCAGATCGTTGATGCTGACATCCTTGATGCCGGTGACGACATCGACCGTGCCGACCCGGTACTGCGGGCCTTCGTCAAGCACATAGGTCAGGACGAAGCCGTCGCGCTCACGGTCGAGATCGGCCGTCACCGAGATGATGCGGAAATCGGCATAGCCGTGCTTCAGGTAGAAGCGGCGCAGCAGCTCCTGGTCGGTGTTGATGCGGTCGACGTCATAAATGTCGGTGTTCTTCAGCCAGGAGAGCCAATTGGTCTCCGTGGTCGTGACCTCTTCCTTCAGCTTGTATTCGGAATAGGCCTTGTTGCCGACGAACTTGATCTCGGCCACGCCCAGCTTGTCGCCCTCATTGATCTCGAACACCAGATCGACCCGACCCTGGCCGCGCTCGATGACCTTCGGCTCGACGCGCACGTCGTAGCGACCGGCGCGGTGATAGACGTCGATGATGCGCTGCGTGTCCGCCTGCACCGTGGTCCGGGAGAGCGGGCTGCGGGGCTTGGACTGAACTTCCAGCGCCAGCTGGTCGTCCTTGACCTTCTTGTTGCCCTCGAAGGCAACGCGGTTGATCACCTGATTCTCAACGACCGAAACGACCATGCGACCACCGCGGTTACTGATCGTGACGTCGGAGAAAAGACCCGTGGCATAGAGCGACTTCAGCGCCTCGTCGATCTTGGAAGGCGTCAGCGACTGGCCGGGAGTGGTCTGGAAATACGAGCGGATGGTATCGGCATCGACGCGCTGATTCCCCTCGACGACAATTGAATTCGCCGACTGAGCCATGGCCACCCCGGGCGCCATGACGGCACCGGAAACACTGCCGACCGCAACCATAACGGCGAAGCCGACAACCGAGGCCAATCTACTCACGAACCGGGAACGAGCCATTTGGTGCGCAACCTTACCGTTGTTCTGGGAGACGTCCGACTGCACACCCTTAGGCGCGCACCCGGCGACACTCCTCACCCTGCACTCCGTTTGATACAGACTTTTCCAGAGCCTGCAAACCGGACGTGCTGCTTTCAGTGCCTTTTCCGGACGGCGTGGCGCCTCGGCAACGCCGTCCCGAATCGAGCTCAAGATTTTGATATATTGAGAATATCGTTCCACGTCGCAAAGAGCATCAGCATAAGCACAAGCGCCAGACCTATGCGGAAGCCCACTTCCTGGGCCCGTTCGCTGAGCGGTCGTCCGCGCAGCGCCTCGATGCCATAGAAAAGCAGGTGGCCGCCATCCAGAAGCGGTACCGGAAAGAGGTTAAGAAGTCCGATCGACACCGACAGAACAGCGGCAAGCTGCAGCAGGGCCGCGATTCCGAAGGTCGCGACCTGCCCGGAGACCTGGGCGATGCGGATGGGGCCCCCGAGTTGGTCGGCCCGCTCGCGCCCCGTCACCACGCCGCCGAGATAGCTGAACGTGCGGTCGACGATGAACCACACTTCAGTCGTCGCCTGGGTCACGGCCTCGATGGGGCCGAATCGTTCGGTGCGAACCTGCCCTCCCCCGGTATCGCGGGAGATGCCGAGCACGCCGATGCGATGCACATTGCCGAAGGTGTCGGTCACTTCGCGCAGGTCCGGTGTGGCCTCGAGGGTCACCCGCTGCCCGCCACGCTCGACGTCGATGGCGAGAGGTTCGCCGGCATTGGCGCTGACGATGCGCTGCATGTCGCCAAACGAATCGATGGGATCGCCGTTGATCGCCAGGATCACGTCGCTGGGCTGGAAGCCGGCGCGCTCGGCGGCGCTGCCGGCCTGCACCGCGTCGACCTGCGGCGTCGTCACCTGCCGGCCCACGGTCATGAACAGCCCGGCGAAAATGACGATCGCCAGGATGAAATTGGCGATCGGCCCGGCCGCGACGATCGCGGCGCGGGCGCCGACCGATTTGTGGAAGAAGCTGTCGCGGCGGTCGCTCTCGCTCATTTGGGAGATCGCGCCACGGTCCGGGGCACTGGCCGCATTCTCATCGCCGAGGAACTTGACGTAGCCGCCCAGGGGAATCGCCGAAATCTTCCAGCGCGTGCCGTGCCGGTCATTGAAGCCGACAATCTCGGGGCCAAAGCCGACCGAGAACGCCACCACCTTCACCCCGGCCCGCCGCGCCACCCAGAAATGACCGAGCTCGTGGAAGAACACCACGATCGTCAGCACGAACAGAAACGGCACGACATAGCCGAGCAGCCAGCTCGCATTGCCGCCCATCGAGGCAAGAAATTCCATCAGCGATTTCCCAGACACGCACGCCGACGGGCGCGCCGCTTGTTGCATAAGGAGCGTTTAAGGCGAAGGTGAGCAAAATACGGCACGACACCCGAAATTGCGCCGCCCCCGCACGGCGCAACGGCCGATGTCGTACCTGGGCGGGTCACCACAGCAGAAACCCGCGCGCCGGCGCGTCGGGGTCCCGGATAAGCCCGATCAGCAGCGCCAACGCCGCCGCCGTAATGAAACCGTCGAGACGGTCCATCAGCCCCCCGTGGCCGGGAATCAGCTGGCTGGAATCCTTCACCCCGAAATGCCGCTTCATCCCCGATTCGAACAGGTCGCCACCCTGGCTGGCAAAACTGGCCAGCAGCGCCACCGGCGCCGCCAGCAAGGCGGTTTCGACACCGGCCAGATACAGCGTCGCCATCCCCGCGAGCATGCCGAAGAACGCCCCGCCGAGCGAGCCGGCCCACGTTTTGTTGGGGCTGACGCGCGGCCAGAGTTTGGGGCCGCCGATCAGGCGACCGCAGAAATAAGCGGCGATGTCCGTCGACCAGACCACCGCCAGCAGCCAGACCAGGCTCACCAGCCCGAAGGAGCTATCGTCGCGCAGGATCAGGGTGGGGAGCGCTAGCGCGCCGGCATAAAGCACGCCGAAGGGCGCCCAGGTCCTTCGCTCCCGATTGGAGCGGGCGACGAGCGCCGCCATGATTGCCCCCAGGACCACCATGCCGATAGCAGCCGGAGGCGGGCGGATGGCAAGCAGCAGAATCGCGCCGACCAGCGCCGTCCCGCCAATGACCAGCAGCGGCGTGCGCGGTTTGGCGCCGATCATCCGCAGCCATTCCCACAAGAGAATTACCGCAGCGAGAGTGACGAGAACACTGAAGGCCCAGCCGCCGACGACCGCCACCAGCACGACGAAAGGCCCGAGCACCAGTGCCGAGCCCAGGCGGGGCAGGAAATCCTCTCCAATTCGCAACGGCTCAGCTTTCCCCGGCGGCGTCGACGCCGCCAAAGCGGCGTTCGCGCTGGCGATACTCGCCAAGCGCCCGCTCAAGCCAGCTCCGGTTGAAGTCCGGCCAGAACACCGGCAGGAACACCAGCTCGGCATAGGCCGCCTGCCACAGCAGGAAATTCGACAGGCGCTGCTCGCCACTGGTGCGGATCATCAGGTCGAGCGGCGGCAGCCCCGCCGTGTCGAGCGCCTCGGCAAAGCGCTCGGCGGTAATGTCCTCGGCACGCAGCTCGCCCGCCGCCACCTGCCGCGCCAACGCCTGCGCCGCGCGGGCGATCTCGCCGCGCGAGCCGTAATTGAACGCCACGGTCAGCCGCACCCCGGTATTGTCGCGGGTGAGCGTTTGCGCCTCGTCGAACAGCGCCTGGACTTCGCTGTCGGTGGGATGGCCTTCGCCGATGATGCGCAGGCGCACATTCTTGGCGTGGAGTTCCTTGAGGTCGGAGCGGATGAAGCGCTTGAGCAGCCCCATGAGCTCGCCGATCTCCCGCTCCGGACGCGACCAGTTTTCGCTGGAGAAGCTGTAGAGGGTCAGCGCCTCGATGCCGAGCTCCTTGGCGTCGGCGACGATACGGCGCACCGCCTCCGCGCCACGCCGGTGCCCCTCGAAGCGCGGCAGGCCCTGGCTTTTCGCCCAGCGGCCATTGCCATCCATGATGATGGCCACGTGGCGCGGCACCGGGCAAGGCGAAGTGGCCTCGCCCCCGACGGTCTCGATGGCGGCACCTGAGGCCTCGCCGCGCCTTGCAATGTTCACGGAGCCCCCCTGGCGCCCGCCGACTAGACCGCGAGGATTTCCTTTTCCTTCGCGGCAACGACCTGGTCGATGTCGGCGATGGACTGGTCGGTTGCCTTCTGGACCTGCTCGGCGAGCCGGTCGAGGTCGTCGGAACTCATCTCGCCGTCTTTTTCCGCCTTCTTGATGATGTCGAGCCCGTCGCGGCGCACATGGCGCACGGAAACGCGCGCGGCCTCGGAATATTTGTGCGCCACCTTGACCAGTTCCAGGCGACGATCCTGCGTCAGCTCGGGAATACGCACGCGCAGGACCTGGCCCTCGGTCTGCGGATTGAGGCCCAGATTGGAATCGCGGATGGCCTTTTCGACCGCCGCCACCATGCCGCGGTCCCACACCTGCACCGACAGCAGGCGCGGCTCCGGCACGTTCACCGACGCGACCTGGTTGAGCGGCATGTTGCTGCCATAGGCATTCACCTGGATCGGCTCAAGCAGGCTGGCCGAGGCGCGGCCGGTACGCAGGCCGGAAAGCTCGGTCCTGAGAACGGAGATCGCGCCCTGCATGCGACGCTTGATATCGGCGATGTCGATCGGACCAGTGCTCATCACGAACCTCATTCATTCATCAGCCGGCACGAGGCCGACAGGCGCCGGTTGGCGGCTTATCCAACCTAACGGCGCCCATGGCAAGCCTTACGCCGTCACCGCGACGCGGCTTGGGCGTGCTAGGGCGCCACCGTCGTGGCGCGCCCCTCGCCACGGATGGCGGCGGCGATCGCCCCCGGCTCGCGGATCGAGAACACGACGATCGGCAGCTTGGCCTCCCGTGCCAGCGCGAAGGCGGCAGCATCCATCACCTTGAGGTCCTTCGCCAGCGCCTCGTCATGGGTAAGGCGCTCATAGCGGCGCGCCGACGGGTCTCGCTTGGGGTCGGCGGTGTAGACGCCATCGACATTGGTCGCCTTCATCACCGCGTCGCATTCCAGCTCGGCGGCGCGCAGGACGGCGCCGGTGTCGGTGGTGAAATAGGGGTTTCCGGTGCCGCCGGCCAGCAGCACGATACGCCCGCGCCCCAGATGGCGCGATGCGGTTTGGCGGGCATAGGGCTCGCAGATGGTCGGCATGGGAATGGCGGAAAGGGTGCGGGCGGGAACACCGGCCTTCTCAACCGCCTTCTCCAGTGCCAGCGCGTTCATCACTGTCGCCAGCATACCCATATGGTCGGCGGTGGCGCGGTCGAGCCCCTGCCCCGCCACGCTGGCGCCGCGCAGGATGTTGCCGCCGCCCACCACGACGGCAATCTCAGCCCCGGTGGCCCGTGCTTCGACGAGATCCTGGGCGATGTTCTCGATGGTCGGCCAGTGCAGGCCGAACGCCTCGTTACCCATCAGCGCCTCGCCGGAGACCTTGACCAGGACACGCCCGTAAATGGCGCCGTGCGGCTCAGGGATCGACATGGGGCACCTCTGACTTGGCGCGACTCGCGACGCCGCGCACAGTAAAACACGCCGGGCTGCCCGTGGGCGGCCCGGCGTGACTTATCAACGCAATCCGACTCAGACGCCGGCGGCAGCGGCGACTTCGGCGGCGAAGTCGCTCTCCTGCTTCTCGACACCCTCGCCAAGGCCGAAGCGGACGAAGCCGACGAGCTTGATCGGCGCGCCGACCTTGCCTTCGCTTTCCTTCACCGCCTGGGCGACGGTCTTGGAAGGGTCGTGGATGAAAGCCTGCTCGACGAGCGTGACTTCCTTGAAGAAGGTCTTGAGGCCGCTCTCGACGATCTTCTCGACGACGTTGTCGGGCTTGCCGGAGGCCTTGGCCTTCTCCGCGAGCACGCCCTTTTCGCGCGCGATCACGTCCTCGGCGATGGCGGCGGAGTCGAGCGCCTGCGGGTTGGCCGCCGCGACATGCATCGCGATCTGGCGACCGAGCGCGGCGAGCTCATCCGCCTTGCCTTCCGACTCGAGCGCGACCAGCACGCCGATCTTGCCGAGGCCTTCGCCGACCGAGCCATGGACGTACGAGCCGATGACGCCCGCCGAGACGGAAAGCTTCTTGGAACGGCGCAGGTTCATGTGCTCGCCAATGGTGGCGACTGCGGTGTTGATGGCGTCGGCGACAGTGGCACCGGCCGGGTAGGCAGAGGCCTTCAGCGCCTCGACATCGTCCTCGGCGCCCAGCGCCACGGTGGAGATGTCGCGCACCAGCTGCTGGAACTGCTCGTTGCGCGCAACGAAGTCGGTCTCCGAATTCACTTCGACGACGACGCCCGTGGTGCCCGACACGGCGAGGCCGATCAGACCCTCGGCGGCGACGCGCCCGGCCTTCTTAGCCGCCTTGGCGAGGCCCTTCTTGCGCAGCCAGTCGATGGCGGCCTCGATGTCGCCGTCCACTTCGATCAGCGCGGCCTTGCAGTCCATCATGCCCGCGCCGGTCTTCTCGCGCAGTTCCTTCACCATGCCCGCGGTGATGTTGGCCATGTTCCGTTCCTCAACGATCTCTGTGTCAATCGACAACACGGCCGGCCGGACGAAATCCGGGCCGGCCGTGCGATACAATGCTTGGCGCCGGAATGTGACGCCGTTGCGAAGCGGACGCCGGGGTCACTCGACCTCGGCGGTCAGCTCCTTGGCTTGTGCCACCCAGCCATCGACACGGCCCGGCAGGCCGACTTCTTCGCCGAGACGGTGAGCGTCATCGGCGTTGAGCGCGGCGATCTGCCAGAAATGGAAGATGCCCAAATCAGTCAGCTGCTTCTCGATCGCGGGCGACACGCCGGTCAGCTTCTTCAGGTCGTCGGCGATGCCGCGCGGGCCCGAAAGCGCTTCGAGGCTGGTCCAGGTCGACTCAGCCGGCAGTTCCTCGACCATCGGGGCCTCGGAAGCGCCGACGTCGATGCCGAGATCGCCATGCGAGCGGCCGATGCCGTCAATGGCGGCGCGGGCGACGAGGTCGCAATAGAGGTTGATGGCGCGGCCGGCGTCGTCATTGCCGGGAACCGGGAAGGCGATGCCGTCCGGATCGCAGTTGGTGTCGAGGATCGCCGCGACCGGGATGCCAAGGCGGCGGGCCTCGGCGACCGCGAGGTCTTCCTTGTTGGTGTCGATGACGAACAGCAGGTCGGGGATGCCGCCCATGTCGCGAATGCCACCGAGAGCGCGATCAAGCTTTTCCCGCTCGCGCTGGAGCGTCAGGCGCTCCTTCTTGGTGTAGCCGACGCCCTCGCCGGCCGCGAGCAGCTCTTCAAGCTTCTTCAGGCGCGCGATGGAGTGGGAAATGGTCTTCCAGTTGGTCAGCATGCCGCCGAGCCAGCGGGAGTTTACATAGTACTGGGCAGAACGCTTGGCGGCATCCGCCACGGCATCGGCCGCCTGGCGCTTGGTGCCGACGAACAGCACGCGGCCGCCACGGGCCACGGTGTCGGACACGGCCTGCAGGGCGCGGTGCAGCGCCGGCACGGTCTGGGCCAGGTCGAGAATGTGGATGTTGTTGCGGGTGCCGAAGATGAACGGTGCCATCTTCGGGTTCCAGCGGTGGGACTGATGCCCGAAATGCACGCCAGCTTCCAGGAGCTGGCGCATGGTGTAGTCAGGGAGTGCCATTGTCGTCTCTCGTCCGGTTGAGCCTCCGCGGACATGGCCGTGCCGAGGGATTCGGCTTACGGCACCGGAGCGGCGCTGGAGCCCGTAATCACGTCGTGACAATGGGCTTCCGGCCGCGAGTCCGCGTGCGGAATGGCGCGGCTTATAGGGGAGTGCGGTCCATGTGGCAAGTCTGCGTGGCACGTGTGCGAGACACGTCTGCGAGACACGTCTACGCCGGCGCCGGCACCCGGCCACTGGAGGCGCGGCCGGCGCGCAGGCTGCATTCGGCCAGGGCCACGGCGAGAAGGCCCGGCGTGGCGGAGGGCCGCTCGACGAGGCGACGGGCGAAATCGCGATAGAGCAGGCCGGCGATTGCCGTTCGACCGAGGCCGGACTTGGGCACCTCGATGGTGTGATGGCGCAGGGTCGGTGTTAAAAATTCGTCGATCGTTGCCGCGACCTCTGGTGTCATTTCAGGCCAATGGCCGCCCAGCTGCTGCTTCATACGGTCTGTCGTGCCCCGCCAGTCGGCAAGCAGGTCTTCATAGACCACCAATGCCCGGGGAAGGCCGCGGGTCCCACGTTCCGCGTCCAGCGTGTAGCGCATCCAGACGCCGAGCGCCCGGCGGGGCTCCATGTCGTCGCGGCGCGCCAGCGACTGGGCAACCTCCAGCGGATTGCGCAGGGTGAGCAGGGCCTCGACCCCATAGCCGGCCTCTGCCAGCGCTTCCCGATAGAGCGGAACCAGGCGGCTGATGCGCGGGTCCTTCAGCACCACCGTGGACGCGCCGTCAAACTCGCTTTCCAGCGTGTCGCGCAGCCGCTGCCACATGCCGTTGGCCCGCACCACCTCGCTCGGCGACACCGCGATCGGTCGGCGCGAATACCATCTGTGGCCGCAGGCCGCGAGAATCTCGTCGTTCAGATCGACGATCGGCTTCGATTCCCAGTGGCCGCGAAGGTTTCCAGACGTGGCGCCCATCAACGTCTGTGGCGTGGCGGCCCCGAGCAGATTGACCGTCCGCGTCAGTGCCGACGTGCCGCTCCGGTGCATGCCCAAAATAAGAATTGCCCGCCGCTTTTCCGAACCCTCGACTACCACCGACCTTAACGCCCCCGCTGAATCATCGGCGGCAAAAAGGGTGTTCGCCCCAAAAATATCAAGCAAAAACGACACCGGAGGCATCACGAAACCATACAGAAATAATTCGGAAACAAAGAGACAGACATGGCGTCTCCCAGAAATACCTGTCGCTCTTTCTTTCAACGTGGAGTTGATCGCGTCTTCGGTTGAATAGTGCCCGGATAAAGCCTGGAGTTTAATCGGTCGTGCGAGCATGCGTCATCTGCCGCGTGCAGCCCCCATTGCGGACGTCGATGGCCGCGAACGTGGCGGGCGGCCGGCACCGGCGGAAGGGCTGTGCGCCGTCCGCCCTTCTGTCGGCGGTCGGCGGACCTGGGGCCGTGCGCTACGCCATCTCGACCATTTCGACACCGGGAACGGCCTTCAGCGCGCCGGCGATCTGCGGCGACAGGCTGAAGCGGCCGGGCAGTTTCACCTCGACCTCGGTATCACCACGCTCGCCCAGCAGCAGCACCAGAGACACCTCGCCATCGCCGCGCCCGCCGCCGAGCGAGCCGAGGCGCGCCGCCACGCTGTCCAGCGGCTCGGCCGAGCGCAGGAAGACCCGCATGCCCTTCTGTGTCTTCGAGGCCGCCTCGTCGAGCGGCTCGACCGTCTGGATGCGCGCCCGCACCTCCTCGCCCTGCAGTTCCGCCGAGACCTGAAGAAGCAGCGCCTTTCCCGGCTCCAGCAATTCGCGATACTGCGCCAGGGCCTCCGAGAAGAGCACCGCCTCAAACTGGCCGGACGGGTCCGACAGGCCGACAATGCCCATCTTGTTGCCGCTCTTGGTGCGCCGCTCCTGCCGGCTCACCACCGTAGCGGCAAGGCGCCCGGCCATGGAGCCGGCCCGTACCGAGCGGGTGAAGTCGGTCCAGCGCTGCACCCGCAGACGGTCAAGCGCCTTGCCGTAATCATCGAGCGGATGCCCGGTCAGAAAGAAGCCGATGGCATCATATTCGCGCTGGAGCTTCTCGGCCGGCAGCCAGGGGGCGGCATTGGGAATCGGCAGTTCCGCCTCCACTGACGGCCCACCGAACATGTTGCCCTGCCCCGAAGCCACTTCGGCCCCAACAGAGGCGGCATGGGCGAGAATGGAATCGACGGCCACCTGGGCCCGCGCACGGTTCTTCTCCACCGTGTCGAAGGCGCCGGCGCTGACGAGGCTCTCCATCGTCCGCTTGTTCAGCGCCTTGGCGTTGATGCGCGAGGCGAAATCGGCAAGGCTGGCAAAGGGCCTCCCGCCGCGCGCTTCCACAATGGCGTCGACCGAGTGGCCGCCAACGCCCTTGATGGCGGCAAGCGCGTAGAGGATGCGCCCATCCTTCACCGAGAATTCGCGCCCGGAAAGGTTCACCGAGGGCGCCACCACCTCAATGCCGAGGCGTTGCGATTCCTGGCGGAATTCCGCCAGCTTGTCGGTGTTGCCCATGTCGAGCGTCATGGAGGCGGCCATGAACTCGGTGGCGTAGTTCGCCTTCATGTAGGCGGTCTGGTACGACACCAGCGCATAGGCCGCCGCGTGGCTCTTGTTGAAGCCGTAATCGGCGAATTTGGCGAGCAGGTCGAAAATCTCAGAGGCCTTGGCCTTCGGTACCCCGCGCTCCACCGCGCCATCGACGAAGCGGGCGCGCTGCTGGTCCATCTCGGCGCGGATTTTCTTGCCCATGGCGCGCCGCAGCATGTCGGCCTCGCCGAGCGAATAGCCCGACAGGGTCTGCGCGATCTGCATCACCTGTTCCTGGTAGATGATGACGCCGTAGGTTTCCTTCAGGCTGGCCTCCAGCGCGGGATGGGCATAGGCGGCCTTCTCCTGCCCGTTCTTGACCGCGCAATAGACCGGAATATTCGCCATCGGGCCCGGACGATACAGGGCGACGAGGGCGATGATGTCCTCCAGCCGGTCCGGCTTCATGTCGACCAGCGCACGCCGCATGCCGGCGCTTTCCACCTGGAACACGCCGACCGTCTCACCGCGGGTCAGCATCTCGTAGGTCTTCTTGTCGTCCAGCGGGATGGTCGACAGGTCGAGCGTGATGCCGCGCTGTGCGACGAGGCGCACGGCGGTCTGCAATACGGTGAGCGTCTTCAGGCCGAGGAAGTCGAACTTCACCAGCCCTGCCTGCTCGACCCATTTCATATTGTACTGGGTGACGGGCATGTCCGAGCGCGGGTCTCGGTAGAGCGGCACCAGCTGGGATAGTGGCCGGTCGCCGATGACGATGCCGGCGGCGTGGGTGGAGGCGTGGCGGTTGAGCCCTTCCAGCCGGGTTGCAATGTCGAAGGCGCGCTTCACCACCGGGTTGGCGTCGCTCTCGCCCTGCAGCTTGGGCTCGTCGTTGATCGCCTGCTTCAGCGTGACCGGGTTGGCCGGGTTCTGCGGCACCAGCTTGCACAGCTTGTCGACCTGGCCATAGGGCATTTCCAGCACGCGGCCGACATCGCGCAGCACGCCGCGCGCCTGCAGCGTACCGAAGGTGATGATCTGCGCCACCTGGTCACGCCCATAGCGCTGCTGCACATAGCGGATCACCTCGTCGCGCCGCTCCTGGCAGAAGTCGATGTCGAAATCCGGCATCGACACGCGCTCGGGGTTCAGGAAGCGCTCGAACAGCAGGCCGAAGCGCAGCGGGTCGAGATCGGTGATGGTCAGCGAATAGGCAACGAGCGAACCCGCGCCCGAGCCACGGCCCGGCCCCACGGGAATGCCCTGCGCCTTCGCCCATTTGATGAAGTCGGCCACGATGAGAAAATAGCCGGGGAACTTCATCTTCTCGATGATGCTGAGCTCGAAGGCTAGCCGGTCTTCATAGTCCTTCTCGCTCAAGCCGGGCGTGGCGCCATGGACCGCCAGACGGTTGCGCAGCCCCTCCTCCGCCTGCAGGCGCAGTTCCTCCGCCTCGTCGCGATCGAGGGTGAAGCGCGGCAGGATCGGCTTGACCGTGCGAGGCCGGTACGCGCAACGCCGGGCAATCTCGACCGTATTGGCGAGCGCCTCGGGCAGATCGGCAAACAGTGCCGCCATCTCGGCGCGGGTGCGGAAACGGTGATCGGGCGTGAGTTGCCGGCGATCGGCCTCCGCCACCAGCCGGCCCTCGGCGATGCAGATGAGGGCATCATGCGCCTCATAATCGTCCTGGGCGGCGAAGAAGGGCTCGTTGCTGGCCACCAGGGGCAGGTCGAGCCGGTAGGCCAGTTCGATCAGTGCTGGCTCGACGCGGCGCTCCTCGGCGACGCCATGGCGTTGGATTTCCACATAGAGCCGGTCGCCGAACAGCCCCTGCAGCACGGCGAGCCGCTGCTCGGCGTGGTCGGCGCTGCCGGCCGCGAACGCACGGTCGATGGGGCCGTTGGGGCCGCCGGTGAGGGCGATCAGGCCGTCCGTGTGGTCGTCCAGCCAGTCGGCCTTGATATGGGGGGCGCCGTCCGTCGCGGTTTCGAGAAAGGAGCGCGAGACAAGCGCCATCAGGTTCTTCCAGCCTTCCTCGCTGGCGGCGAGAAGAACGATGCGCGGGCGCTCCAGGCTGGCGGGGCCGCGCGGGGCTGGGCCGGGGAAATCCACCGCCACCGCGCACCCCAGAATCGGCTGGATGCCGGCGCCGGCCATCTTCTCGGAGAATTCCAGCGCGCCGAACAGATTGCCGGTGTCGGTCAGCGCGATGGCCGGCTGGCGGTCCTTCTTGGCGAGATCGGCCAGCTTGCCGATGCCAAGCGCGCCCTCCAGCAGCGAGAAGGAGGAATGGACATGAAGATGCACGAACCCGACATCAGCCTGCGCCATCCCTGATCCTCCCGCGACTCGAAGCCCTGCATGGTGGGCGCCCATCCGGGCGGCGTCCACCCTCGCGGGGTCTTCCTCCCCGCTGTCCTCAGGCTGAAGGTCGGGGACCTTCATGCCTCAGGCTGAAGGCTTGACCTTCGGCCCCAAGGTTGAGACCCGCGCCTAAGCTCACACCCCGGTGATGACGCCGGCCCACAGGCCGATCATGGCGACGAAAAGAGCGATGGACGCGAGCGCAGCGGTTTCCTGGACTAGAACGCGGATCATGTCGACCTCCATGGAACATAGAGAGAACATGACGCCCATTATCCCCGCAATCAATCCATGTTCTTCTTTCGTTCCAGTTCATGGTTGACGAAATCAAAACAGCCACGAACCCACCGCGCCGATTCGGCGTCAGGCCGCCTCTCAGGCCAGCTCGACGACCTTCCCCTCCCGCAGCGTCACGCGGCGGTGCATGCGGGAGGCGAGTTCGAGATTATGGGTGGCGATGACAGCCGCCAGCCCGGTGGCCTCCACCAGCTGCGACAGCGCATGGAAAACGTGGTCGGCGGTGTGCGGGTCGAGATTGCCGGTCGGCTCATCGGCCAGCAGCACGCGCGGGGCGTTGGCGACGGCGCGGGCGATGGCGACGCGCTGCTGCTCGCCGCCGGAGAGTTCGCCGGGCCGGTGCTCCAGCCGCTTGGCGAGGCCGAGATAGCTCAGCAGTTCCTTCGCCCGCGACGCCGCCTCGCGGCGCGAAAGGCCACGGATCATCTGCGGCAGCATGACGTTTTCCTGCGCCGAGAACTCGGGCAGCAGATGGTGGAACTGGTAGACGAAGCCGACGCCGGTGCGGCGGATGCGCGTGCGCTCGGCATCGGGAAGCCCGGCCGTCGCGGTGCCGCCGATGAAGACCTCGCCGGCGTCCTGATTCTCCAGCAGGCCGGCAATGTGCAGCAGCGTCGACTTGCCGGTGCCGGACGGCGCGACGAGGGCCACCGACTGGCCCTCCAGCACGGTGAAGTCGGCGCCGCGCAGGATTTCCAGCGTGCCCTCGCCCTGGACATAGCGGCGCTCGACCCCTTCGAGGTGGAGAGCGGCGCGCGGTGGAGTGGTCGACATTGCTCGCCCTCCTATTCGTAGCGCAGCGCTTCCACCGGATCCAGGCGCGCGGCGCGCCAGGACGGGTAGAGCGGAGCGAGAAGGGACAGCACGAGCGCCATTAGAACAACCGTCGCGGTTTCGCCGGCGTTCATCTCAGCCGGCAGGCGGCTGAGGTAATAGAGCTCCGGCGAGAACAGCTCGGTCGCGGTGAGCCACGAGATGAACTGGCGAATTTCCTCGACATTGAGGCACACAAGAAGCCCGAGCAGGAAACCGGCCAGCGTGCCCACAACGCCAATGGCGGCGCCAGTGACGAGGAAAATGCGCATAATCGCCCCGCGCGTCGCCCCCATGGTGCGCAGGATGCCGATATCGCGGCCTTTGTCCTTCACCAGCATGTTGAGCCCCGACACGATGTTGAACGCGGCGACGACCACGATCAGCGTCAGGATCAGGAACATCACGTTGCGCTCCACCTGCAGCGCGTTGAAGAAGGTGGCGTTTCGCTGTCGCCAGTCGACGATGTAGATCGGCCGTTCCGCCGCCGCCTGCACCAACGGGCGGTAACGCTCCACATCGTCGGGATTGTCGACATAGACCTCGATAGCGGTCACATCGCCATCCTTGTTGAAATAGGCCTGGCTTTCCGCCAGCGGCATGAACACGAAGGCACTGTCATATTCCGACATGCCGATCTCGAACACCGCGGCGATCTTGTAGACCTTGATGCGCGGCGTCGTGCCCATGGGCGTCACCGCCCCGCGCGGGGCGACAAGGGTGAGGTTGTCACCCGCCTGCAATGAGAGCTGGTCGGCGAGGCGCTTGCCGATGGCGATCCCGGAGCCCTCGTCGAAGCCCTCCAGCGTGCCCGCCCGGATATTCACGCCAATGGCCGGGAGCGCCCGCAGGCTGGCCTCCGAGAGGCCGCGCACCAGCACGCCGCCGGCATTGAAGGCCGAAGAGGCGAGCGCCTGTCCTTCCACCAGCGGCACCGCCAGCGTCACCCCCGGCACGCCGGCAATACGCTTGGCGACCGCGTCATAGTCGGTCAGAGGGCCGTCGACCGGCTGCACCAGCATGTGGCCGTTGAGACCGAGGATTTTCGACAGAAGCTCGGTGCGGAATCCGTTCATCACCGCCATGACAATGATGAGCGTCGCCACGCCCAGCATGATCCCCAGAAACGAGAACCCGGCGATGACCGAGATGAAGCCTTCCTTGCGGCGCGCCCTGAGATAGCGCAGCGACAGCATCCACTCGAAGGCGCTGAACGGCTTCGAGCCGTTCGGCTCCTCGCCTGCAGTCGCCTGCGCCGATTGGGCCTTTGCTGTCTTCACCCGACGCGCTGCGCTCTTGGCCGCCATGCCTGCTCCGCCCTTCGCCCGGCCCCGATCGGCCGCGCGCGTCCTGAGGTCAACCGATGATCCGCTCCAGCGCCGCCGCGATGGTGAGCGTCTCGCGCGTGCCGTCTGCCCGCCGCTTCAGTTCCACCGTGCCGGCCGCCAGTCCCTTGGGGCCGACGATGATCTGCCAGGGAAGTCCGATCAGGTCGGCGGTGGCGAATTTCGAGCCGGGCCGCTCCGCCGTGTCGTCGTACAATACGTCGACATTGCGCGCGACCAGTTCGGCATAGATCGCCTCGCAGGCCTCGTCCGTCGCCGCGTCGCCCACCTTGAGGTTCAGCAGGCCGACCCGGAACGGCGCGATCGCCTCCGGCCAGATGATGCCGTTCTCGTCATGCGACGCCTCGATGATGGCGGCGACCAGACGCGAGGGACCGATCCCGTAGGAGCCCATGTGAACGGGCGTCTCCACGCCATCGGGGCCCGTCACCTTGGCGCCCATCGGCTCGGAATATTTGGTGCCGAAATAGAAGATGTGACCCACCTCGATGCCGCGCGCCGACACCTGCTGCTCGCCGGGAATAGCCTCGAACGCGGCCTCGTCATGCTTCTCTTCCGTGGCCGCATAAAGGCTTGTCCAGCGGTTCACGATCTCTTGCAGCGCCGCCGGGTCCTGGAAGTCCACGCCCTCTTCCGGCGTATCCATGCCGAGATAGTCGGAATGGCAGAACACCTGGCTCTCGCCGGTCGAGGCGAGGATGATGAATTCATGGCTGTGATTGCCGCCGATCGGGCCGGTATCGGCCACCATCGGAATCGCCTTCAGCCCGAGCCGGGCGAAAGTGCGGAGATAGGCCACGAACATGCGGTTATAGGCGACGACCGCGCTCTCGAAATCGAGGTCGATCGAATAGGCGTCCTTCATCAGGAATTCGCGCGAGCGCATGACGCCGAAGCGCGGGCGCACCTCGTCGCGGAACTTCCACTGGATGTGGTAGAGATTCAGTGGCAGTTCCTTGTAGGACTTCACATAGGCGCGGACGATCTCGGTGAGCATTTCCTCATTGGTCGGCCCGAACAGCATGTCGCGCTCGTGCCGGTCCTTGATGCGCAGCATCTCCTTGCCATAGTCGTCATAGCGCCCGCTCTCGCGCCAGAGGTCGGCCGACTGGATGGTCGGCATCATGATCTCGATGGCGCCGGAACGGTTCTGCTCCTCGCGGATGACGTTGCAAATCTTGTCCAGCACGCGCTTGCCCAGCGGCAGCCACGCATAGATGCCCGCGCCCTCCTGGCGCACCATGCCGGCGCGCAGCATGAGGCGATGCGAGACGATTTCCGCTTCCTTCGGGACTTCGCGGAGGATGGGAAGGAAGTAGCGGGACAGGCGCATTAGCGGAAACTCACGATTCGGCCGGGATCGGCAGCGCGGCAGCGATGGCGGAGTGAAACCGGATCGTCCGGCAAAAGACAAGCCCTTGCGCCCTCCCCGCACCGTGAAGCGGCGCGCCCTGCCTGTGTTTGGGGCGATAGCGTGCCAGCGCGCCCAATTTTGTTGCAATGCACCATGGCTCTATTGCGACGCAAGGATGACAAGGTCGTATTTTCTGCTTTATGGTGCCGGTCTCTAGAAAGAGGTCCGCTGAACGCTTCCAAGCGTGCAGAATGGTCCAGGTCTCGGGAGGAATGACGGCTAAGAAAGCCCCCTGGCAGACGTCGAAACGGCGCGGAATCAGGTGCGGGCGGCCAGACAAGGAAGGCGGGACTTCGGTCCCGCCTCTTTTTTTGCCTCGATTCCGGCGGGGCCGGCTATTTCATCTCGTAGAGATTGAACGGCATGGGAAACATGTCGAGGCGCAGCCGCTCGGTTTCCACCAGCCAGGCGAAGAGCAGCACGATCACCGCCGCAACCACCGTCGTCACCAGCGCCTTGCGCAGCAGCAGCGGCCGCTGCGGCGCCCCCGGCTCGGTGCCGTCGGTCACGGTGCCGTCCTCGTGCTGGGAGCGCACGCCGAAGGGCAGCACGGCGAAGATCACCACCCACCAGACAATGAAATAGATCGCGAAATAGGTACCGACGCCCATGGTGCCGCCTTACGCCTGTTCCAGCTCGACCAGCGTGCCGAGAAAATCCTTCGGGTGCAGAAAGAGCACCGGCTTGCCATGCGCGCCGGGGCGCGGCTCGCCCGAGCCCAGCACCCGGGCTCCCGCCGCCACCAGCCGGTCGCGGGCGGCAACGATGTCGTCGACCTCGTAGCACAGATGGTGGATGCCGCCCTCGGGGTTGCGGTCGAGGAACCGCGTGATCGGCGAGTTCTCGCCGAGCGCGCCCAGCAATTCGATCTTGGTGTTGGGCAGGGTGACGAAAACCGTGTTCACCCCATGCTCGGCCTGGGGCTCGATGGCGGAAACCTCGCCCCCCAGAGTGTCGCGATAGGTCGCGATCGCCGCCTCCAAGTCCGGCACGGCGATGGCGACGTGGTTCAGACGGCCGATCATGCAGGTCCCCTCCCCGTTCAGCCCCGCCCGGGACAAGATCCCCGGGCGTTTCGGCGGCAGTACCGGGAGAGTACGCGCGCCGCGCGGGATATGGTCACTTTCCGCGCGGCGTGGCACCCGGCCGGGCTTTCATACCGTGATGACAAGCACATGGCAGAGCGGCTTCTTGCCCCAGGCGGCGTTGATCTGCCCGCGCACCGCCCGCGTGACCGATTCAGCCACCGCGTCGGGATCGCGCCGGCGGCCCTTCGGAAGGCCGTCGAGACAGTTCAGAACCGCGTCTTCCACCACCTCGTCAAGCGGCGTACCGCCAAGGCCGAGGCGCGGCAGGCCGGACAGGTCGATCATCGGGTCGCCCACCACCTCGCCCTTGGACGACATGGCGATGGCCACAGAAACCAGCCCGCTGAAGGAGAGCCGCCGGCGCTCGGCAACCGCCGGGTCGTCGGCGGCGATCAGCACCTGCCCATCCTTGTAAAGCTTGCCGGCATGGATCTCCTCGATCACCTCGGCACTGAGCGAGGGATCGGCGCTGATCAGGCGCACCACGTCGCCATCGACCAACCGGATCACCTCGCGCACGCCCATGCGGCGGGCAAGCTCGGCATGCTCGTGCAGGTGCAGCGGCTCGCCATGCACCGGCACCGCCACCTGCGGGCGCAGCCATTGGTACATCTGCTCCATCTCGCCGCGACGCGGATGACCGGATACGTGCACCAGCCCGTCGCGGTCGGTGATGACCTTCACCCCCTGCAGGATCAGCGCATTGATGATGCGGTTCACCGGCCGCTCGTTGCCGGGGATGGTGCGCGAGGAGAAGATTACCTGGTCGCCCGGCGACAGCGCGATCTCGGGATGGTCGTCATCGGCGATACGCGCCAGCGCGGCGCGGGGCTCGCCCTGGCTGCCGGTGAGGATCGCCACCACCTTGTCGCGCGGCAGGAAGCCATAGGCGTCGGCCGAGCGGAACGGCGGCAGGCCGTCGAGCATGTGCTGCTCGCGTGCCACCCCGATCACCCGCTCCATCGCCCGCCCGACCAGCACGACCTCGCGGCCGTTCTTCATCGCCGCCTCGGCGATGGAACGGATGCGCGCCACATTGGAGGCAAAGGTCGTCACCGCGACCCGGTTCGGCGCGGCGCCGATCAGTTCGGTGAGCACCTTCTGCACGTCGACTTCCGAGGGCGAGATGCCGTCGCGAATGGCGTTGGTGGAATCGCAGATGACCGCCCGCACGCCCTCGTCGCCCAGCGCCGAGAAGCGCACGGGATCGGTGACGTTGCCGACCACCGGCGTCGGGTCGATCTTCCAGTCGCCCGTATGCACCACCATGCCCAGCGGGGTGCGGATGGCCAGCGCGTGGCTGTCCGGGATCGAATGCGCCACCGGCACGAATTCGACATCGAACGGGCCAATGCTGGTGCGCCCGCCGGTGGGTACGATGTGGAAGGGAATCTTGGGCGCCCCCGGCTCGCCCAGGCGCCGCGCCTCGGCCAGCGCATGGGTGAAGGGGGTGGTGTAGACGGTGCAGCGCAGGCGCGGCCACAGATCGACCAGCGCGCCGACATGGTCCTCATGCCCATGGGTGATGACCAGACCGACCAGATTGCCCGCCTCCGCCTCGCGTTCGAGGAACGCGACATCGGGCATGATCAGGTCGATGCCCGGCACTTCCGGAGGAGCGAAGGAGATGCCGAGATCGACCGCGAGCCATTTACGCCGGTTGCGTGGCCCCAGACCATACAGCCCGAGATTCATCCCGATCTCGCCGACCCCACCGAGGGGAGCGAAGACCAGTTCGTCCGGCCACTTGCTCACATTCCTGCCTTTCACACTGGCGCGGCGGGCGTGGGAAACACGTCGCCGGCGCTGATCGTCTCGCGCACGCCGTCGGGACGGCGCAGAACCATGGCACCCGAAAAATCGAGTGCCTCGAATACTCCCTCGACCTCGCGGCTGCCAAGCCTCGCGGTCACGGCCGTGCCAAGGCCCTGCGCCCGGCGCAGCCACGCTTCGCGGGTGCGGGCAAATCCCGTCCCCCGCTCCCATTCGGCAAGCCGCTCGCCCATCGCCACGTCGAGCGCGGCGAGCAGGGCGGGCGGGTCGGTCGGATAGCCGGATGCGGCAAGATCCGTCGTCGGATAGGTCGTGTTGGCTGGATGGTGCGCGCAATTCACCCCGAAGCCAATCACCGTCGCCGCCTGCCCGCCCGGGGGCACGGCCCCCTCAAGCAGGATGCCGGCGAGCTTGGCGCCGTCGATCATCACGTCGTTCGGCCATTTCAGGCCAATGCGCAAGGGGTCGATGCCGGTAACGGCGCGCACCGCGTCATAAAGCGCCAGCGCGGCGACGAAGCAGAGTTCGGGTTGGCGCGCCACCGGCCCGGCGTCCACCAGAAGCAGCGAGGCATAAAGATTGCCCGGCTCGGAGGCCCAGGGGCGGCCCCGCCGACCGCGCCCGCCGGTCTGCCGCTCGGCGACAAACCAGCGCGGCGCCGCACCGCCCGCCTCGGCGAGAGCAGCCTCATTGGTCGAACCGACCGTAGCGAAACGGACGACCGGCGTGGCAACCGGCGTGGGCGCCATTCTCAGAAGAGCGCCCGGGCCGCCACACCCGCCGCCGCGATCAGCGGCGCCGGATAAACGAAGAACAGCAGCGTGAAGGCGCCGGACACGGCGAGCACGACCTTCGGCTCCGAGCGCATTGGCATGAAGGGCGCCGCCGGCTCATCGAAATACATGATCTTGACGATGCGCAGATAGTAGAACGCGCCGACCACGCTGGTGAGCACGCCGATGACGGCAAGCGCATACAGCCCGGATTCGATGGCGGCGAGGAAGACGTAGTACTTGGCCAGGAACCCGGCCAGCGGCGGAATGCCGGCCAGCGAGAACATCAGCGCCGCCAGCATGAACGCCTTCACCGGGCTGGTATGGGCAAGCCCCGCCAGCTCGTCATAGGTCTCGACCATGCCGTCCTTGCGCCGCATCGACAGGATGCAGGCAAAGGTGCCGAGCGTCATCGCCATGTAGATGGCCATGTAGACCAGAACGCCCTGCACGCCCTGCTCGGTGCCGGCGGCGAGGCCGACCAGCGCGAAGCCCATATGGCCGATCGAGGAGTAAGCCATCAGGCGCTTGAAATTGCGCTGGCCGATAGCGCCGAACGAGCCCAGCGCCATGGAGGCGATGGATACGAAGACGACGATCTGCTGCCACTGGTGGGTGACATTGGGCAGCGCCTCCATGGCGAAGCGCACGAACACCGCCATCGCCGCCACCTTCGGCGCCGAAGCGAAGAACGCCGTCACCGGCGCCGGCGCGCCTTCATAGACGTCCGGCGTCCACATGTGGAACGGCACCGCCGACACCTTGAAGCACAGGCCGGCAAACATGAAGACGATGCCGAAGATGAGACCCAGCGAGGGCTCGCGGGCGGACAGCGCGATCTGCGCGAAGTTCACCGAGCCGGTGAAGCCGTAGATCAGCGAGGCGCCGTAAAGCAGCATGCCGGAGGACAAGGCGCCGAGCACGAAATACTTCAGGCCGGCCTCGGTGGAGCGCACGGAATCGCGGTTGTTGGCCGCGATCACGTAAAGCGCCAGGCTCATCAGTTCGAGGCCCATATAGAGCGCGATCAGGTCGCCGGCCGAGATCAGCATCATCATGCCGAGCGTCGAAAGCAGCACCAGGATCGCGTATTCAAAGCGGTCCTGCTTCTCGGCCTTCAGCCAATCCACCGACATCGCCAGCGTGCCGCCGGCGCCGAGCAGCGCCAGCACTTTCATGAAGCGGCCGAAGGCGTCGACATGGAACGCGCCGTTGAACAGCGTCGCGTTGGTCGGCCCCAGCAGCACCAGCACCAGCGCCGCGAACAGGGCGGCGAGCGCCAGCCCGTTCACCGTATCGGTCGATTTCGGTCCGGCAAAGGCGCCCAACATCAGCAACGCCAAGGCGGAGAAGGCCAGCAGCAGTTCGGGCAGCGCGGGGCCGAGCGCGGCGAGGGTGAGGGTCATTGAACGGGCTCCGCGATGGTCATGTGTCGGATCAAGGCAGCACCAGCGCGGCGGCCTTGATGGCGCCGGCCGCAACATCGGCGCGCGCGACAATCGCGTTCACCGCAACATTGCAGGCGTCGAGGATCGGCTGCGGCCAGATGCCGAACAGGATGGTGAAGAACAGCAGCGGAACGAGCGTGGCCAGTTCGCGCGGGCTCACATCCTGGATGTTCTTCAGGCTTTCCTTCTCCAGCGCGCCGAAGACGACCCGTCGATAGAGCCAGAGCGCATAGGCGGCGGAAAGGATGACGCCCGTGGTGGCGAAGAAGGCTACCCAGGTGTTGCGCCCGAAGGCGGCCAGCAGGGTCAGGAACTCGCCGACGAAGCCCGACGTCCCCGGCAGGCCGACATTGGCCATGGTGAAGACCATGAACAGCGTGGCGTAGACGGGCATGCGGAAGACGAGGCCGCCATAGGCCGCGATCTCGCGGGTGTGCATGCGGTCATAGAGGACGCCCACGCACAGGAACAGCGCGCCCGACACAAAGCCGTGGCTGACCATCTGGAACACCGCGCCCTGGATGCCCTCCTGCGTCAGCGTGAAGATGCCCATCGTCACGTAGCCCATATGGGCGACGGAGGAGTAGGCAATCAGCTTCTTCATGTCATCCTGCCGCAGCGCGACCAGCGACGTGTAGACGATCGCGATCACCGAGAGGGTGAAGACGAAGGGCGCGAAATAGGTCGAGGCATCGGGGAACATGGGCAGCGAGAAGCGCAGCAGGCCGTAGCCGCCCATCTTCAGCATGATCGCCGCCAGGATCACCGAACCCGCCGTTGGCGCCTCGACATGCGCGTCGGGAAGCCAGGTATGCACCGGCCACATCGGCATTTTCACCGCGAAGGAGGCGAAGAAGGCGATCCAGAGCCAGTACTGCATGCCCTCCGGGAAATCGTGCTTCAGGAGAACGGCGATGTCGGTGGTGCCCGCCTGCCAGTAGATGGCCATGATGGCGAGCATCATCAGCACCGAACCGGCCAACGTGTAGAGGAAGAACTTGAACGCAGCGTAGACCTTACGCCCATGCCCCCAAATGCCGATGATAAGGAACATCGGGATCAGGCCGCCCTCGAAGAAGAAGTAGAACAGCAGCAGATCGAGGACGGAGAAGGTGCCGATCATCAGCGTTTCGAGCACCAGGAAGCAGATCATGTACTCCTTCACGCGGTGCTGGATCGCGTCCCAGCTCGCGAGAATGCACATGGGCATGAGCAGCGTCGTCAGCAGCACGAAGGGCAGCGAAATGCCGTCGACGCCCATCCGGTAGGCGGCGACGTCGCCGAGCCAGGCCTGGTACTCGACGAACTGGAAATCGGGATTCGACGGGTCGAAGCCAAACAGCAACAGCAGCGAGATGACGAAGGTGACGAGGGTCGCCCACAGCGCCACCCAGCGGGCGTTGCGCTTGGCCACCTCGTCGTCGCCGCGGATCATCAGGATGATCAGCAGCGCACCGACCAGCGGCAGGAACGTGACGACGGAAAGAATGGGCCAGTCGTACATCAGTGCGCGCCCCCGAACATGAACCAGGTGATGAAGGCTGCGACACCCACCAGCATCACGAACGCATAGTGGTAGAGATAGCCGGTCTGCAGCCGCACGACGCGGTTGGTCACGTCGATGACGCGGGCTGAGACGCCGTTCGGGCCGTAGCCGTCAATGACCCGCATGTCGCCCTGCTTCCACAGGAAGCTGCCGAGCCACATGGTCGGGCGCACGATCAGGAAGTCATAGATCTCGTCAAAGTACCACTTGTTGAGAAGGAAGCGGTACAGCACGTCGTTCTGCTTGGCGAGCGCCTTGGGAACGGCGGTGTTGGCGATGTACATCCAGTAGGCGATGGCGAAGCCGATCGCCATCATCACCGTCGGGGCCCATTTCGCCCAGGCCGGGATGTGGTGCATCTCTTCGAGGATCTTGTTGTCCGAGGCCATGAAGATCGACTCCCGGAAGAAGTGATCCACGTCGTGCCCGACGAAATAGGGGTAGAGTATCATGCCGGCGAAGAGCGCCCCGAGCGAAAGCACGCCAAGCGGGATCAGCATGGTCAGCGGCGATTCATGCGCGTGGTCGAAGGTGTGGTGGTCCGCGCGCGTCTTGCCGTGGAAGGTCATGAACATCTGCCGCCAGGTGTAGAAGGCGGTGAGCGCTGCCGCCGCGACCGTCATCACCCAGGCATAGGTGGCGAAGGGGCTGTGGCTGACGAAGGCGGTCTCGATGATCGCGTCCTTGGAGAAATAGCCGGCGGTGAAGGGGAAGCCCGTCAGCGCCAGGCCGCCGATCAGCATGGTGGCATAGGTGAAGGGAATCTTCCGCCACAGGCCGCCCATGTGGCGCATGTCCTGCTCATGGTGCATCGCGTGGATGACCGAGCCGGCGGCAAGGAACAGCAGCGCCTTGAAGAAGCCGTGGGTCAGCAGGTGGAACACGCCGACCGAATAGGCACCCGTGCCGAGCGCGGTGAACATGTAGCCGAGCTGCGAGCAGGTGGAATAGGCGATCACCCGCTTGATGTCGTTCTGCACGCAGCCGATCGTCGCCGCGAAGAAGGCGGTGGACGCACCGACGAACAGAACCACGTTCAGCGCCGTCGTCGAGAGTTCAAACAGCGGCGACATGCGCGCCACCATGAACACCCCGGCCGTCACCATGGTCGCCGCGTGAATGAGCGCGGAGACCGGGGTCGGGCCTTCCATGGCGTCCGGCAGCCAGGTGTGCAGGCCGAGCTGCGCCGACTTACCCATGGCGCCGATGAACAGCAGCAGGCAGATCACCGTCGGCGCGTGCCACTCATGGCCGAGGAACAGGATGTTCTTGTCCATCAGCGCCGGAGCGGCGGCGAACACCTGCTCGAAGGCCACCGAGCCGGTCATCAGGTAAATGGCGAAGATGCCCAGCGCGAAGCCGAAATCGCCGACGCGGTTGACGATGAACGCCTTCATCGCCGCCGCACAGGCCGAGGGCTTGTCGTACCAGAAGCCGATCAGCAGATAGGACGCAAGGCCCACGCCCTCCCAGCCGAAGAACAGCTGCACGAGGTTGTCGCTCGTCACCAGCATCAGCATGGCGAAGGTGAACAGCGAGAGATAGGCGAAGAAGCGGGGCCGGCTCGGGTCCTCGTGCATGTACCCCATGGAGTACAGGTGCACGAGCGAGGACACCGTGGTTACGAGGATCAGCATCACCGCTGTGAGGGTGTCGACGCGGATCGCCCAGGTGACGACAAGGTCGCCCGAGGCCATCCAGGTGAACTGCTCGACCGTGCCGTCATGGCCGCCAAAGGCGGTCTGGAAGAACACGATCCACGCGAAGAAGGCGGAGAGGGCGAGCAGCCCGGTCGTGACCAGCTCCGAGGCGCGTGCGCCAATCAGCCGGCCGAACAGGCCGGCGATGAGGAAGCCGACAAGGGGGAGAAATACGATCGCCTGGTACATGAAGCCCGCTCAACCCTTCATGGTGTTGATGTCCTCGACGGCGATCGACCCGCGATTGCGGTAGAACACCACGAGGATGGCGAGGCCGATGGCGGCCTCTGCGGCGGCGACCGTCAGCACGAACAGGGCAAAGACCTGTCCGACGATGTTGCCGAGGAAGATCGAAAAGGCGACGAGGTTGATGTTCACCGCCAGCAGGATGAGCTCGATCGACATCAGAATGACGATGACGTTCTTCCGGTTGAGGAAGATACCGAGCGTGCCCAACGTGAACAGGATCGCCGCGACAGTCAGATAATGGGGAAGGCCGATCATGCTCAGAGCCCCTTGCCTGACGGCACCTTGACGACGTCGATCGCCATCGCCTTGGTGCGCGCATTCTGGACCGGGATGCTCTGGCGCTTGACGTTCTCCTTGTGACGGAGCGTCAGCACGATGGCACCGATCATGGCAACCAGCAGGATGAAACCGGCCGCCTGGAAGAAGTAGACATAATCCGTGTACAGCACCCGGCCGATCGCCACCGCGTTCGACACTTCCGGCGCGGCCGAAGTCACGGCGCCGGTGACGCCCGCACCGAAGGTCCAGGAACCAACCACCAGCACCAGCTCGGCGAGGAAGACCAGCCCGATCAGCACGCCAACCGGCAGATATTGCAGGAAGCCCTGGCGAAGCTCGACGAAATCGACGTCGAGCATCATCACCACGAACAGGAACAGCACCGCCACCGCGCCGACATACACGACGATGAGAAGCATCGCGATGTACTCGGCGCCGATCAGGATGAACAGGCCCGAGGCGTTGACGAAGGTCAGGATCAGGAACAGCACCGAATGAACCGGGTTCCGCGACGCGATGACCATGAAGGCCGAGGCCACGGCGACCCCGGCGAAGAGATAGAAGAACAGCGCAGCGAGGCTCATGCCCGGCCCCCCTCAATCAGTCCGGCGCCCGTCATCCCGGCGGTCGCGGCGCGAAGGGCCTTGGCGGCCCGTATCGTTTCGGTCTTCACGTTCCCAGCCCCCTGCGCGCTCAACGGTACGGCGCATCCAGCGCCATGTTGCGCGCGATCTCGCGCTCCCAGCGGTCGCCATTCGCGAGCAGCTTGGCCTTGTCGTAGTAGAGTTCTTCGCGCGTCTCGGTGGCGAACTCGAAGTTCGGCCCCTCGACGATGGCATCCACCGGGCAGGCTTCCTGACAGAAACCGCAATAGATGCACTTCACCATGTCGATGTCGTAACGGGTGGTGCGGCGGGTGCCGTCATTGCGGCGCGGGCCGGCCTCGATGGTGATGGCCTGCGCCGGGCAGATCGCCTCGCAGAGCTTGCAGGCGATGCAGCGCTCTTCGCCGTTGGGATAGCGGCGCAGCACATGCTCGCCCCGGAAGCGCGGAGACACCGGGTTCTTCTCGAAGGGGTAGTTTATGGTCGCCTTCGGCTTGAAGAAATAACGCATCGCCAGGAAGAACGCCGAGACGAACTCGGTGAGCAGCAGCTGGCGTGCGGCCAGATCCAATCTCATGTCGCTCTCCTCAATCGGCCATGGCCGCGGCAAGGCCGAAGCCCACCAGCGGCATCGAAACGGCGAAAACGCGGATGACCGTCTTCCACCATGAAATCACTCCCGCCAGCTGGTCAGAATCCAGCTTGCGGGCCTCCTTGGAACCGCGGATCGACGTTTCGACGATCCCCGGCAGAATGAACCATTCGAGGGCACCGAAGACGGCACCCGCAGCCGCGCCCGCCCAGCCTATGGCGGACGCTTCCATCAGGGCGTGAAGCGTGCCCTCATCCATCTCATCCCCCTGCGGCCATGCCGCTGAAGTGCAGGACGGAGGCCACGATCACGACCATCGCCAGCGAGATCGGCAGGAACACCTTCCAGCCGAGCCGCATGAGCTGGTCATAGCGGTAGCGCGGGACCATCGCCTTCACCATGGCGAACATGAAGAAGACCAGAAGTACCTTGAGCAGGAACCAGATGATGCCCGGCACCCAGGTAAACGGCGCCACCGGCACCGGCGGCAGCCAGCCACCCATGAACAGGATGGCGGTCAGCGCGCACATGGTCATGATCGCCACATACTCGCCGAGCATGAACATCATGTACGGCGTGGAGCCGTACTCCACCATGAAGCCGGCGACCAGCTCCGATTCCGCTTCTCCCAGATCGAAGGGCGGGCGGTTGGTCTCGGCGAGCGCCGAGATGAAGAAGATCACGAACATCGGGAACAGCGGCAGCCAGTACCAGCCGAGGATGCCCCACGGGGTGTTCTGCGCCTCGACGATGGCCGTCAGGTTCAGCGAGCCGGCGCAGAGCAGCACGGTGACGATGACGAAGCCGATCGAGACTTCATAAGACACCATCTGCGCGGCAGCGCGTAGCGCCGACAGGAACGGGTATTTCGAGTTCGACGCCCAGCCGGCCATGATGGTGCCGTACACGCCGAGCGAGGAAATGGCGAAAATGTAGAGCACGCCGACATTGATGTCCGCGACCACCCATCCGGCGTCGATCGGCACCACCGCCCAGGCGGCCAGCGCCAGCAAGCAGGTGACGAAGGGCGCCAGCAGGAACACGCCCTTATTGGCGCCGTCGGGTATCACCGGCTCCTTCAGCACGAATTTGAGCAGGTCGGCGAAGGACTGGAACAGGCCGAACGGCCCGACCACGTTGGGGCCGCGTCGAAGCTGCACCGCCGCCCAGATCTTGCGATCGGCCAGCAGCACATAGGCGACGACGATCAGCAGGCCGACCAGCAGCGCGAGGCTCTGGGCGACGATGATGAGCACCTGTATCAGCGTGTCGAACCAAGTCGTTTCGGTCATGTGCTCCCTCCCCTCACTCGGCCGCCGCCGCGAGGCGGCTGGACGCGAGCGCGGAGCATTCGGCCATCACGGCAGACGCGCGTGCGATCGGATTGGTGAGATAGAAATCGGTGACGACGCCCCGGAACGGCCCGCTCACCGGCGTTCCACTCGCCGAGGCCAGCGCGGTTACGCCGGCCGGGTCCGCCGGGGTCACATGGTCGATCCGGGCCAGATGCGGATGCGCCGCATAGAGCGCCGCGCGAAGCTGCGCCAGATTGTCGAACGGCAGGCGATGGCCGACGACGTCGGACAGGGCGCGCAGCACGGCCCAGTCCTCGCGCGCCTCGCCGGGCGGGAAGGCGGCGCGGTTGGCGATCTGCGCCCGCCCTTCCGTGTTCACGTAAGTGCCGGACTTCTCTGTGTAGGCGGCGCCCGGCAGGATGACGTCGGCGCGATGGGCGCCGCGATCGCCATGGGTGCCGAGATAGACCACGAAGGCCCCCGGGGCGATGTCGATCTCGTCGGCGCCGAGGGCGAACACCACATCGGCGCCGCCGGCATTGGTCATCGTCACCGCGTCGAGCCCGTTCTCATCAGGCACCGCGCCGATATCGAGCGCACCGACGCGGGAGGCGGCCGTGTGCAGCACGCAGAAGCCGTTCCAGCCTTCCGCCACCGCGCCGACACCGACCGCCACGCGGGCGGCCAGCGCCAGCACCGCCGCCCCGTCAGCACGGGCGAGAGCGCCCTGCCCGATCAGGATCAGCGGACGCTTGGCGCCCTTCAGCGTCTCGGCAAAGCTGCCGCTGGCGAGCAGGTCCGCCAGCGTGTCGGAACCGGCGCCGAGATAGTCATAGGGGTAGGTCAGATCGACCGGCTCGCCGATCAGGCCAATCGGGAAGCCCCCCTGCAGCCAGCGCTTGCGGATGCGGGCATTGAGCACGCTCGCCTCAAGGCGCGGGTTGGAGCCGATGATCAGCAGCGCATCCGCCTGCTCGATGCCGGCAATGGTGGCGTTGAACAGATAGCTGGCGCGGCCGAGCGACGGGTCGATCTTCGCCCCGTCCTGGCGGCAGTCAATGCTGGACGAGCCGAGCGCGGCCAGCAGCGCCTTCAGCGCGAACGCCTCTTCCACCGAGGCGAGATCGCCAACCAGCCCGCCGATGCGGTTGCCGGGCACGCCCTTCACCTTCTCGGCGATAGCGGCGAAGGCTTGGGGCCAGCTCGCTGGCGTCAGCTTGCCGCCGACGCGCACATAGGGGCGATCGAGGCGCTGGGTTTTCAGACCGTCCCAGATGTAGCGGGTCTTGTCGGAGATCCACTCCTCGTTCACGTCCTCATTCAGACGCGGGAGGACGCGCATGACCTCGCGGCCGCGCGTGTCGACGCGGATGTTGGAGCCGACGGCGTCCATCACGTCGATGGACTCGGTCTTCGTGAGCTCCCAGGGTCGGGCATGGTAGGCATAGGGCCGCTGCGTCAGCGCGCCGACCGGGCAGAGGTCGGCGACATTGCCCTGGAGTTCCGAGGACATCGCCGCTTCGAGATAGGTGGTGATCTCCATGTCCTCGCCGCGCCCGATGGCGCCGAGCTCGGCGACCCCCGCCACCTCGGTGGTGAAGCGCACACAGCGGGTGCACTGGATGCAGCGCGTCATCGAGGTCTTGATCAGCGGGCCGATATATTTGTCCTCGACCGCGCGCTTGTTCTCGGCATAGCGGGACGTGTCCACGCCATAGGCCATGGCCTGGTCCTGCAGGTCGCACTCACCGCCCTGGTCGCAGATCGGGCAGTCGAGCGGGTGGTTGATGAGCAGGAACTCCATCACCCCTTCGCGCGCCTTCTTCACCATCGGGCTCTTGGTGAGCACGACGGGCGGCTCGCCATTCGGGCCTGGGCGCAGGTCGCGTACATTCATCGCGCAGCTTGCCGTCGGCTTGGGCGGACCACCCTTCACCTCGACAAGGCACATGCGGCAATTGCCGGCGATTGACAGCCGCTCATGGAAGCAGAAGCGCGGGATTTCCGCGCCCGCCGCCTCGCAGGCCTGGAGCAGCGTGAACTCCGGCGGAACATCAAGCTCGATGTCGTCGACGATGATCTTGGCCATGATGCTCTCTTACTCCGCCGCCACCGGCACCGGGTCGGAATGCGGGTTCGCCGAATACTGGTCGATCCGCCTTTCGATCTCGGGACGGAAATGCCGGATCAGCCCCTGCACCGGCCACGCCGCCGCGTCACCGAGCGCACAAATGGTGTGGCCCTCGACCTGGGTCGTGACCTGCAACAGCAGGTCGATCTCGCGCTTCTGGGCCCGGCCCTCGACCATGCGGTCGAGCACGCGCCACATCCAGCCCGTGCCCTCGCGGCAGGGCGTGCACTGGCCGCAGCTCTCGTGCCGGAAGAAATAGGAGATACGGGCGATGGCCCGAACCACGTCGGTGGATTTGTCCATGACCAGCACGCCGGCGGTGCCGAAGCTGGACTTCACGGCGCGGCAGCCGTCGAAATCCATGATCAGGTCGCCGCACTGGTCGGCCGGGATGATCGGGCACGACGCGCCGCCGGGAATGATGGCGAGCAGATTGTCCCAGCCGCCGCGAATGCCGCCGCCGTGCTTGTCGATCAGTTCCTTGAACGGAATGCTCATCGCCTCTTCGACGACGCAGGGCGTGTTCACATGGCCGGAGATGCCATAGAGCTTGGTGCCCACATTGTTCGGCCGGCCGATGGAGGAGAACCAGGACGCGCCGCGCCGCAGGATGGTGGGCGCCACGGCGATGGACTCGACGTTGTTCACCGTCGTCGGGCAGCCATACAGGCCGACATTGGCCGGGAAAGGCGGCTTCAGCCGGGGCTGGCCCTTCTTGCCCTCAAGGCTCTCCAGCAGCGCGGTTTCCTCGCCGCAGATATAAGCGCCGGCGCCATGGTGGACATAGATGTCGAAGTCCCAGCCATGCACGTTGTTCTTGCCGATCAGCCGGGCCTCATAAGCCTGGTCGACCGCCGCCTGAAGGTTCTCGCGCTCCTGGATGAACTCACCGCGCACATAGATGTAGGCGGTGTGGGCGCCCATGGCGAAGCCGGCAATCAGGCAGCCCTCGACCAGATGGTGCGGGTCGTGGCGCAGTATCTCGCGGTCCTTGCAGGTGCCCGGCTCGGATTCGTCGGCATTGACGACGAGGTAGTGCGGGCGCCCGTCATTGTTCTTGGGCATGAACGACCATTTGAGGCCCGTCGGGAAGCCGGCGCCGCCGCGCCCGCGCAGTCCCGAGGCCTTCATATGCTCGATGATGAAGTCGCGCCCGGCATCGAGGAACAGCTTGGTCCCATCCCACGAGCCACGCTTGAGCGCGCCCTGCAGGCCCCAGTCGTGGTGGCCGTAGATATTGGTGAAGATGCGATCCTTGTCGGCAAGCATGGTTCGCTCCTCATTCCGCCTTGGGGTCCGCAGCCTTGCCGGCGATCGGCGGGGCGACGGGCTTCTTCGGCTTCTCCTTGTCGGCCTCGCCAGCGGCCTCGACTGCCTTGGCAGCGGGCGCGGCGGCGGGGGCCGGGTCGCTCTTGGGCGGGGGCGGCGGCGCGGCGGCCGCGGCAGCCGGCGGCGGGGCGTCCGGTGCCGCTTCGCCCTTGGCCTTGGCGGCAAGCGCCTCACGGGCAAGCGCAAGGCCAGCGCCCTGCCCGACCATCGACCCGTCGAACAGTTCCGGGGCGGTCAGCACCCGCAGCCCGGTGACGGGCGCCGAGGTGTGCCGACCATTTTGCGGACCGGGAGCCGGCGTTTCGCCGCGCTCGAACGCGTCGAGAATCTTTTCCAGATCTTCCGGCGTCAGGTCCTCATAGACATCCTTCCACACCTGGATCATCGGCGCGTTCACGCAGGTGCCGGCGCATTCCACTTCTTCCCAAGAGAAGTCGCCGCTGGCGGAGAGGTGGAACTGCTCGTCGTGAATACGGCTCTTGCAGACCTTGATCAGGTCGCCCGCCCCGCGCAGCATGCAGGGCGTGGTGCCGCACACCTGGATATGGGCGCGCTTGCCCACCGGCTGGAGCTGGAACTGGGTGTAGAAGGTTGCAACCTCGTAGACACGGATCGGTGCCATGCCGAGCATGTCGCCGACATAGCGCATCGCCGGCTCCGACACCCAGCCGCCCGCCTGCTCCTGCGCGCGCATGAGCAGCGGAATCACCGCGCTGGCCTGCCGGCCGGGCGGGAATTTCGCGATGGTCATCTCGGCCCAGGCGAGATTATCCCCCGTGAACACGAAGCTCTCGGGCTGAACCTCTTTTGGAGCAAGCCTACGGACAGACATGCCGTACCCTTCCGATCGAACCGCGTCCCCGAGGGATCAGCGGTCCACTTCACCGAACACGATATCCAGCGATCCGAGGATCGCCGAAATGTCCGCGAGCATGTAGCCGCGGCACAGGAAATCCATCGCCTGAAGATGCGCGAAGCCAGGTGCGCGAATCTTGCAGCGATAGGGCTTGTTGGTGCCGTCGGCGACGAGATAGACGCCGAATTCACCCTTGGGGGCCTCCACGGCGGCGTAGATCTCGCCGGCGGGAACGTGGAAGCCTTCCGTGTAGAGCTTGAAATGATGGATGAGCGCTTCCATCGAGCGCTTCATCTCGCCACGCTTGGGCGGCACGATCTTGTTGTCGACCGCCGACACCGGGCCGGCTTCCTTCAGCAGGCGCTCGCAGCACTGGCGCATGATTTCGGCCGACTGCCGCATCTCTTCCATGCGGATGCAATAGCGGTCGTAATTGTCGCAGTTCTTGCCGATCGGAATGTCGAATTCCAGCTCGTCATAGCACTCATAGGGCTGCGACTTGCGCAAATCCCACGCCGCTCCCGAGCCGCGCACCATCACGCCGGAGAAGCCCCACGCCCAGGCGTCTTCGAGGCTGACGATGCCGATATCGACATTGCGCTGCTTGAAGATGCGGTTGTCGGTGAGCAGGCCTTCGAGGTCGTCCATGAAACCAGGGAACGTGTGGGTCCAGGCGAGAATGTCCTCGACCAGCGCGCGCGGCAGGTCCTGATGGACGCCGCCGGGACGGAAATAAGCCGCGTGCATGCGCGAGCCGGAGGCCCGCTCATAGAACATCATCAGCTTCTCGCGTTCCTCGAAGCCCCACAGCGGCGGGGTGAGCGCGCCGACGTCGAGCGCCTGCGTGGTCACGTTCAGCATGTGGGAGAGGATGCGGCCGATCTCGGAATAGAGCACGCGGATCAGCTGGCCGCGCTTGGGCACGGTGATGTCGAGCATGCGCTCGATCGCCAGGCAGAAGGCGTGTTCCTGGTTCATCGGCGCGACATAGTCCAGCCGGTCGAAATAGGGGATCGCCTGGAGATAGGTCTTGGCCTCGATCAGCTTCTCGGTGCCACGATGCAGCAGGCCGATATGCGGGTCGACGCGCTCGACGATTTCGCCGTCGAGTTCAAGGATAAGGCGCAGCACGCCGTGCGCCGCCGGATGCTGCGGGCCGAAATTGATCTGGAAATTGCGGACGTTGGGGTCGATCTTGCCGGGTGCGTTCATCGCTCGGACCTCACCTCAGCCCGCCTTCGGGGTGGTTGCCTTCTCGTCGCCGGGGAGCACGTAGTCGGGCCCCTCCCATGGCGAGAGAAAGTCGAAGCTGCGGAACTCCTGCGCCAGCTTCACCGGCTCGTAGACCACGCGCTTGCGCTCGTCGTCATAGCGCACCTCGACGAGACCCGTGGTCGGGAAGTCCTTGCGCAGCGGATAACCGTCGAAGCCGTAATCGGTGAGGATTCGGCGCAACTCGGGATGTCCGGAGAACAGGATTCCGTACATGTCGAACGCTTCGCGCTCGAACCAGAAAGCGCCGGCAAACACGGACGTGGCGGAGGCAACCGGCGTCGTCTCATCCGTCTCGACCCGCACGCGGATGCGGGCATTCAGGGTCGGCGACATCAGGTGGTAGACCACGTCGAAGCGCTTCTCGCGCTGGGGCCAGTCGACGCCGCAAATGTCGATGAAGCTGACAAAGCGGCAGGACGGGTCGTCGCGCAGGAAGGTCAGCACCTTGATGACCTCGGGAGCCGACGCCACCAACGTCAGCTCGCCATAGGACATGATCACTTCCTCGACCGCGTCGGGAAGCGACTCCTTCACATGCGCGCCCAGCTCTTTCAGCGTCTCGTCCATATCGCCTCGAACCCTCAGCGCTCGATCGTCCCGGTGCGGCGGATCTTCTTCTGCAGCAGCAGCACCCCGTACAGCAGGGCTTCTGCGGTCGGCGGGCAGCCGGGGATGTAGATGTCCACCGGCACGATGCGGTCACAGCCGCGCACGACCGAATAGGAATAATGGTAGTAGCCACCGCCATTGGCGCAGGAGCCCATGGAGATGACGTAGCGCGGCTCCGGCATCTGGTCGTAGACCTTGCGCAGCGCCGGAGCCATCTTGTTGGTCAGCGTGCCAGCAACGATCATCACGTCGGACTGACGCGGAGACGCACGGGGCGCGAAGCCGAACCGCTCCACGTCGTAGCGCGGCATCGACGTCTGCATCATCTCGACCGCGCAGCAGGCGAGGCCGAAGGTCATCCACATCAGCGAGCCGGTACGCGCCCAGTTGATCAGGTCATCCGTCGCGGTGACGAGAAAGCCCTTGTCAGCGAGCTCCGCATTGACCTCGACGAAGAACGGGTCGGTGGCGCCGATCGGGCGGCCCGTATTGGGGTCGATGATACCCTTGGCCGCCGGGGCGACGAGAGGGCTATGCGCGCTCAATCCCATTCGAGCGCTCCCTTCTTCCACTCGTAGACAAAACCAATGGTGAGCACGAAGAGGAACACCATCATGGACCAGAAGCCAAAATTGCCGAGTTCCCCGAATGTGATCGCCCAGGGAAACAGGAAGGCGACTTCCAAATCGAAGATGATGAAGAGAATGGCCACCAGATAGAATCGCACGTCGAACTTCATGCGCGCGTCATCGAACGCATTGAAGCCACATTCATAAGCCGACATCTTCTCCGGATCGGGCCGGCTGAAGGCGACAAGGAACGGCGCAACCAGAAGGGCGATGCCGATGAATCCCGACACGCCGATAAAGATCACGACGGGCAGATAATCCTGAAGCAGGCTGCTCATGGATGGGATCCTCCCTCGTCAGGACAGGTCATCGGTCGTGCAATCGCAGTTGCGAAATATTCAAAGCACGCGGCAGGCTTATCGCACCGCCCGGACCGAGGCAAGGGCATCGGCCGGCAATCACGCAGGTCTGGTATACAGAATTCACACCTTGCGCAGGGGCACGGCGCGCACCGGCGTATCCCCCCGAAGGGACCCGTAAAATAAAGGCAAACAACAGGGATTGCCGCGCAATCGGCGGCAGCAACGCCCGGCCCGCGTGCAGGCAATTACCAAAGGCAGGCCGGCGAACGCGACGCGCCAAAGAACGGCGCCTCGCCCGGTGTGCGCATCGGCGCGCGCCGGGGCATCAGCCAAGCGGCGAGAGCATCGGCGACGCCATCCGCAAGCCACTTGCTACCCGCTGAGGCCGCCCAAGCCTTCCGCCCCCATCCGAAGGCCGAGGCGAAAGGAGCCCCCCTGCGCTCAGGGCCGGCTCCAGATATCGGCATCGATCTGGCCGGCGAGTTCGGGCATGGAAGCCGCCGTGAAGCGCGGCTTCTTGCCGGCCCGCCGCTGCTCCAGATAGTCGCGGGTCAGCCGCGACACGAGGCCCGACAGCAGGACGATGGCGATGAGGTTGACGCTCGCCATCAGCCCCATCGAGGCATCGGCGGCGTTGAACACGGTCGCCACCGATTCGTAGGCACCCCAGATCACCATGACGAGCACCGCCACGCGCAGCACCGCCCTGCCGGCATGCCCGCCTATGCCGAGATAGACCAGCGCCCCCTCGGCGTAGGAGTAATTGCCGATGATCGAGGTGAAGGCGAAGAAGAAGATCGCCACGGCGACGAAGTAGGTTCCGGCCGAGCCGATATGGTGCTCCATCGCCGCCTGCGTAAGCTGGGTGCCGGTGAGACCGGAGCCCGGCTCCAGCAGGCCGGAAAGCAGGATCAGGAACGCCGTCGCGGTGCAGATGAGGATCGTGTCGATGAACACGCCCAGCGCCTGCACGAAGCCTTGGCTGACCGGATGGTGCGGATCGGGAGTCGCCACGGCGGCAATGTTGGGCGCCGAGCCCATGCCGGCCTCGTTGGAGAACAAGCCGCGCTTCACGCCGTTGAGCATCGCCGCCGCCACAGAGCCGGCGACGCCGCCCGCCGCCGGGGCAAAGCCGAAGGCGCTGGCAATGATGAGCGAGAACATGGCGGGGACCTCGCCGATGTTCATCGCCACGGCAAAAAGCGCCATGCCGAGATAGCCCACTGCCATGAACGGCACGACAATTTCGGCGACGCGGGCGATAACGGCGATGCCGCCGAAGATGATGATGCCGGTGATGGCGGCAAGCACCAGCCCGGTGGCGAGCTTGGGTGCGCCGAAGGCGCCCTCCATGGCGTCGGCGATGGAGTTGGCCTGCACCGCATTGAAGATGAGGCCGAAGGAGAGGATCAGGCACACCGAGAAGATCGACCCGGCCCACGGCGCCTTGAGTCCCTTGGCCATGTAGAAGGCGGGGCCGCCGCGATAGTGGCCGTCCTCGTCCTTGATCTTGTAGAGCTGGGCGAGCGTGCTTTCGGCGAAGGCGGTCGCCATGCCGAGCGAGGCGACCACCCACATCCAGAAGATCGCCCCCGGCCCGCCGAGATAAAGCGCCACCGCCACGCCGGCGATGTTGCCGGTGCCGACGCGGGAGGCCAAGCTGGTGCAGAGCGCCTGAAACGGCGTGATGCCGGCATGGTCGGTTTCACTGGACCCGAGGACCGAGCGGATCATCTCGGGAAAATGCAGGATCTGCAGGAATTTCAGCCGGATGGTGAAATAGACCCCCACCGCCAGCAGACCGTAAATCAGCACATAGCCCCAGAAGACGGTATTCAGAAAGTCGATGATCGCGTCCATGGCCGCCTCGTTGAATCACCGTCCGAGTCGCGTATGCAGCTACCACGCTACACGAGCGGTCATGCCATTGTCACACGGTCAATGGACTCGGGATGCCGTGACGTTTCGAGAGCGCGGCCCCGGCTCGCGCCAGGGCGCTCGCCTCTTCGCGGCCTCTTGGGGCGGCAGCGGGGCCTTTTGGAGTTCGCGCATGGCCGCGCGACCGAGGGAAGCGCGGATTCAATGCGGGGCCGTGGCGGAGTCGACTCCCAGTAAGTGATTTTTCTGGACGGGGCCGGATAGCGGGCAGCGCGTGTTCGCGCTTCGGGCGGGTGGCCCCTGCCCCGGCTCATGCGTCGTCCGGCGTGTCGCCGACAATGCCAGGCGCTATTCCATGATCTGCGGCGTCCCGCAATTGGGCGGCGCGCAGTCGGGAAGCTTCATCTCGGCGTCCTTGCCCTCGGGCGGCGGGCCCGGCAGCGGCACCAGTTCGCCGGTTTGCGGCTGCGGCGCATCCGGACCGAGACTGTCGACATAGGGGTTGGGGGAGACTTGACCCGGCGGCGGGGTCATTCCGTCCTGGGCGAGCGCCGGCACGGCAGCGCCGGCCAGCAGCAGTACGGAAGCCAGAAGGCTGGCCGACGGAAATTCTTTCATCATGCGCCCTACCTCGCTCGCAACGCCTGACATGAACCTATCAGGCGATCCGCGTGCGCAAAAGCCGGCGCTGCGAGGAAACAGGACTGCGTTGGCGGCCGCTTCGATGGCGACAGCTTCAAAGCGACAAGGAAGGCTGGTGATCGCGAGACAAAACAGGGAAATCGTTCTCGCTCGGCCGCTCCATCACAAGGGATGGCGGGAGTGACGGGGCTCGAACCCGCGACCTCCGGCGTGACAGGCCGGCGCTCTAACCAACTGAGCTACACCCCCCGGCGCGGGTCCGAAGCAACGGCCCCGCAGCGAGTGGCCGGGTGTTAAGGCACGCCCCGGCGGGTGTCAAGCGTGGGGCCTCCCAAGCCTGTGAATAGTCTCAGCCCGGAAGCTGCGGACGGTTTTTGGTGAGCAGACTGTCGCCGAGCGCCATGGCGGCAATGAGCAGCGGCACCGACAGGAAAGTTCCCGCCGGTCCCCACAGCCACGTCCACAGGGCCATGGAAAGGAACACAGCGAAGGGATTGAGCGACACGCGCCGTCCGATGATCATTGGCGTCAGAAACTGCCCTTCTATGCTGGTAATGAACAGGAACGCCGCCGCCGGCAGCAGGCCCGGCAGGAGGCCGGGAAAGGAAACAATGCCGGCCATGGCGAGGATCAGTGTCGTCACCGCCGGCCCGACATAGGGCACATAGTTGAGCACGGCGGCCAACACGCCCCAGAGCAGGGGATTGGGCAGGCCAAGACCCCACGTCATCAGGCTGGTGGCGATGCCGAGGCCGATATTGATGAAGGTCGCGGTCACGAGATAGGCGCCAAGCCGTTCCTCGATCTCGCGGAACACCCGCAGCGCGGCCAGCCGCGTCTTGCGCGGGGTCATCACCTGCACCACCCGCCGCTTGATCTGCACGCGGCCGGCCAGAAAGAACAGCAGCGAGCCGAGAAACAGGATGAACTGGCCGATCACCGGCGTGACCAGCGCCACCACGCTGCCCAGCATCTGCGAGTCAGCCACCTCCACCACCATGGGCGGTTCGGCGACGCGGCCGATCGACTGGATCGATTCGAACACCGAGGCGAAGGTCTGCATCGCGGGCTTCAGCGAAGCGAATCGTTCGCGCAGCGTTTCGCCGATCTCCGGCGCCCGAGCGGTCCAGTCGGCGAGCGGCGTGGCCAGGGCAGCCGCAAGAGCATAGAAAAGCCCGGCAATGCCGGCGACCATCAGCATCGAGCCCAGCCAGGTGGGCACCCCCCGGCGTGACAAGCCCTCGATTGCCGGGCCGATCACGCTGCCGATGATAATGGCGGCGACGATGGGAACCAGCACCGGGCGCGCGGCGACCAGGGCCGCGCCGACCACCACCACGGCGATGGCGACTGCCGCCACCTGCGACAGGCGCCGCCACAGCCACTCATTGCGCTTTTCCGTGACCACGACTTCCGCAGAGGCCCCCGTCCCGCCAGCCCCGTCGCGCCCCATATTCATTCTTCTGCCCTCTAGCCGCGGCCATCCGCGCCACCCAACGTGCGGGAGGTATCGGCGGTTCCGTGCGCCACTCCTGCTCCGGGGGTGGCTCTTCCATTGCATCGCGGGCGTTTGGCGACTATTGACGCCCTGCGTGGCGCTGAAGGGTGTCCGGGCTCAGCGCGCCCGGTCGCCAGGAGCAAGGGAGACTAACCTTGGGCACCGCCCAGCCTCAGACAAACTCCGCCACAGCCGCGCCCCCGCGGGACGACCGATTGCGTGCGCAGGTGCTGCGCACCCTCGCCATCGAGGCGAAGGGTCTGGCAGCGCTCAGCGCTGCGATCGAGGCGCAACTCGGCGACGCGGTGGAAAACGCCATCGGGCTGATCGAGGGCGCGCGCGGCCGCGTCATCGTCACCGGCATGGGCAAGAGCGGCCATATCGGGCGCAAGCTCGCCGCCACCTTCGCCTCCACCGGCACGCCCGCCCTGTTCCTTCACGCTGCCGAGGCCAGCCATGGCGACCTCGGCATGGTGACGCCGGACGACGTGCTGCTCGCCATATCCTGGTCGGGCGAGACCGCCGAACTCGGCGATATCGTCCATTATACGCGCCGCTTTGCCGTGCCTCTGGTCGCCATCACCTCCAGCGCCGAGAGCACTCTCGGCCGTGCCGCCAATGTGGCGCTGGTGCTGCCGCGCGTCGAGGAAGCCTGCCCGAACGGCCTCGCCCCCACAACCTCCACCCTGATGCAACTCGCCATTGGCGACGCGCTGGCGGTGGCGCTGCTGGAGCGCCGGGGCTTCTCCGCCTCCGATTTCCGCGTGTTCCATCCCGGTGGTAAGCTCGGCGCGCGCCTGCTGAAGGTCGCCGACATCATGCACCAGGAGGCGGAAATGCCGCTGGCGCGGCTCGGCACGCCGATGAGCGAGGTGCTGATCGAAATCACCGGCAAGCGCTTCGGCTGCTGCGGGGTTGTCGACGGCTCGGGCGCGCTGGCTGGCATCGTCACCGATGGCGACCTGCGCCGCCACATGAGCGACGCGCTTCTGGTCACGCCGGTCGAGAAGGTGATGACGTCCTCGCCCTTCGTCGTCGATCCGCAGGAACTCGCCAGCGCCGCGCTGGGCCTGATGAACCGGCGCCCGGTACCGATCACGGTCGTCTTCGCTGTGGCGGATGGCAAGCCGGTCGGCATTCTCCACATTCACGACATCCTGCGCGCCGGCGTCGTCTGACCCGAGCGCCCGATTTCAAGGAACATCTCATGAGCGGCTCAGGCGCCAATTCCGTGGTCACCATTGGCAATGTGCGGTTCGGCAACGACCTGCCGCTGGCGCTGATCGCCGGCCCCTGCCAAATGGAAAGCCGCGACCACGCGCTCGAATGCGCCGCCGCGATCAAGGAAATCGCCACCCGCCTAGGTGTCGGCGTGGTGTTCAAGGCCTCGTTCGACAAGGCGAATCGCACCTCGATCAAGGGCGCGCGCGGCATGGGTATGGCGGCCGCCCTGCCCGTCTTCGCGGAAATTCGCGAGCGCTACTCCATGCCGGTGCTGACCGATGTGCATGAGAACGACCAGTGCGCACCCGTCGGCGAAGTGGTCGACATCTTGCAGATTCCCGCCTTTCTCTGCCGCCAGACCGACCTGCTCATCGCCGCTGCCGCCACGGGACGGGTCGTCAACGTGAAGAAGGGCCAGTTTCTCGCGCCTTGGGACATGAAGAACGTCGTCGCCAAGCTCATCGAGGGTGGCAATCCGAACGTGCTGGTGACGGAACGGGGCGCCTCCTTCGGCTACAACACGCTTGTCACCGACATGCGGGCGCTGCCGATCATGGCGGAGACTACCGGCGCGCCGGTGATCTTCGATGCCACCCATTCGGTGCAGCAGCCGGGCGGACAGGGCACCTCCTCGGGCGGACAGCGCGAATTCGTTCCGGTGCTGGCGCGGGCGGCGGTGGCGGTCGGCGTTGCCGGCGTGTTCATCGAGACCCACCCCGATCCCGACAAGGCCCCCTCCGACGGCCCCAACATGTTGCCGTTGAACGAGTTCGAGGCCCTTGTCGCCCGCCTGCAGGCATTCGACCGGATAGCGAAAGACCGCGCCGGCTGAGCGCGGGCTTCAGGCTGCGCGGGCTACCCTCCGCAGCATCCCCGCGCCGCGCCAGAGCCGCCACAGGCGGGAGAGCGCGGGTGCGACCGGGACGACAGCGAATGGGTCGTGCGGCCGCTCCATGCGGTCGAGATCGCCCGGCACCAGGATCAGCGGCAGGAAGGCCGGCAATTCGGCCGGGTCCACGCCCGCCAGCGCCGTCATCGCCGCCCCGTAATGCCGGCGCGCCAGAGCGCGTAGCGTGGCGAGAACTTCGGTGAGCGCCGGACTGGCGTGTCCCGAGACCGCGTCCTCGCGCGTCAGTCCGTGGGCGTTGAGCAGATCGAGCGGCACATAGCACTGGCCGCGCCGTGCATGGACGGGAAAGGCCCGCAGGAGCCCGGTCACCGCATAGGCCACCCCCGCATGGCCCGCCGCCTCGGCGGAGCCCGCGCCTTCCTGCGGCGCCAGCACCAGCGTGGCGAGCCGGATCAGCGCCGAGGAGGTCTCGCCGGCATAGCCTTCGAGGTCATTCACCGTCGGCATCGGGTCGTCATAGAGATCGAATTGCCGAGCCTCCAGCAGCGCCTCCAGGCTCGCACGCGGCAGGCGGTGGGTCTCGATGGCCTCCAGCAACGCCGCCGCCACCGGGTTGGCGCGCACGTCGCCCCGCGCCCCACCGGCCAGCGCCTCGCGCCACCAGTGCAGCCGCACCTCGCCGGCAAGCGGGGTGGTGATCGCCTCACGCACCCGCGACACCTCGACGTTGAAGGCATGCAGCGCGAACAGCGCCCCCCGACGCTCGGCGGGAGCGAACAGGTCGGCGACATAGCGGTCGCGGTCGAGATCGCGCACCAGCGCCGCGCAATACTCCGTGTCCGTTGTCAGGCTCGGCCGGCTCATGTCTCGGGTCCGAAAGGGTTTGCGGCGCGGTGGCGTCAGGGCAGCGCGAGAAGCGCGGCGGCGACCGCACGGCCTTCCGCCAGAAGCACATTATAGGTCGAGGCGGCCGACCGTGTAGGGAGGGTGTCCACCGACACACCGGCATCGCGCAATTGCCAGCGCAAGGCGTCGGGCAGCGGCCATGGGTCGGGGCCGGTGCCGATCAGCAGGAGTTCGATGCGCCCGGCCTCGGCCAGCACGCGCGCCAGCGCCTCCGCGTCGATTTCCGCCGGCACACGCGGCGCCCACGCGTGAATGCCGGACGGCAGCGCCAGGATGGAGCCCGACGACGCCATGCCGGCAAAGTGGAACGCGCCGCGGCCGTAGCCGTCGATCGGCACCTGAGTAGGCAGGTGGGCGTCCGGCATCGCCATCAGCCCATCCTCCGGACCGGCACGCCCGCGCTCACGGCGCGAGGCGTTCCGCCTTGGAGTTGGCGCTCTTGGCTTCCTTCTCCGCCTTCTCCGCCATCGCCCGGGTCGAAACACCGAGATAGATCAGCAGAGGCGACGCGATGAAGATCGAGGTGTAGGTGCCCACCAGCACCACGCCGAACATCATCGTCACCGAGAAAGAGTGAATCGCCCGGCCGCCGAACAGCACCAGCGCCAGCAGCGCCAGCGTCACTGTCACATGGGTGATGACCGAGCGCGACAGGGTCGAGTTGATGGAAGCGTTCAGCAGTTCGTCCGTCGGCATTTTCTTGTAGCGCCGCAGCATTTCGCGGATGCGGTCATAGATGACGATAGTGTCGTTCAGCGAGTAGCCCAGAATGGTGAGTAGGGCGGCGACGCTGGTCAGGTCGAAGTCGATCTGGAAGATCGCCATGAACCCGATGGTAAGCACGATATCGTGGAAATTGGCGATCGAGGCGCCGAGCGCGAACTGCCACTCGAAGCGGAACCAGAGATAGATGAGGATGCAGACCACCGCCATCATCAGCCCGACAATGCCGTAGCTGAGCAGTTCCTGCGACACGCGCGGGCCCACCACCTCGATACGGCGGTACTCGACCCCCTCGCCGAGCGCCGCCCGCACCTTGCTGACCACCTGCTGCTGCGCCTGCTCGCCGCCTGGCTGCTGGGCGACGCGGATCAGCACCTCGCCCTCGCCGCCGATCTCCTGGATCTGCACCTCGCCAAGATCGAGCGACTCCAGCCGGGAGCGGACATCGGCAATGTTCAGCGTGTTGTTGGCGTAGCGCACTTCAAGCAGCGTGCCGCCCTTGAAGTCGATGCCGAAATTCAGACCCATGGTGAAGAACGCCACCAGCGCCACGATCGACAGCAGGGCCGAGATCGGGAAACTGATCCGCCGGAAGCGGATGAAGTCGAAATTCGTGTCGTCCGGAACGATGCGGAGCAGACGCATGGAGATGCTCGCCTTTCTTAGATCGGCACGCGCTGGGGGCGCTGCCAGCGCACCCACAGCGCCACCATAAGGCGGGTCAGCGTGAAGGCGGTGAAGACGGTGGTCATGATGCCGATGCCGAAGGTGATGGCGAAACCACGCACCGGGCCGGAACCGACATAGAACAGCACCGCTGCCGCGATGAAGGTCGTGATGTTGGAATCGAGAATCGTCGACAACGCGCGGGAGAAGCCGGCGTCGATGGCCGAAATCGCCGATCGTCCCGCCCTCGCCTCCTCGCGGATGCGCTCATAGATCAGCACGTTCGAGTCCACCGCGATGCCGACCGTGAGCACGACGCCGGCGATGCCGGGCAGCGACAGCGTCGCCCCAAGCATGGCCAGAAGCCCGAAGATCATGCCGACATTGATCGCCACGGCGATGTTGGCGATGACGCCGAACAGGCCGTAGGTCGCCACCATGAACAGTGCCACCAGAGTCGCGCCGACAATCGAGGCGATGAGGCCGGCCCGGATCGAATCGGCGCCGAGGCCCGGCCCGACCGTGCGCTCTTCCACCACCTGGAGCGGCACCGGCAGGGCACCGGCGCGTAGCAGGATGGAGAGGTCGTTCGCTTCCTGAACGGTGAAATTGCCGCTGATCTGGCCGGAACCACCCAGGATCGGCTCGCGGATGACCGGCGCCGAGATGACGTGGTTGTCGAGGATGATGGCGAAGGGCCGCCCAACATTGGCCTGCGTCGCTTCGGCGAAGCGGCGGGCGCCATTGGTGTTGAAGCGGAAGGTGACGACCGGCTCGCGCGTCGTCGGTTCAAAGCCCGGCTGCGCGTCGGTGAGGTCCTCGCCGGCGACCAGCACGCGCTGTTCGATCAGATACGGAACCGGCGGGTTGTCCTGGGAGGTGAGGACGTCCGTCCCGGCCGGCGCGCGGCCCTGCAGCGCCTGCTGCGGGCTCATCGTGTTATCGACGAGGCGAAAGGTCAGCTGCGCGGTCTGGCCGAGAAGGGCCTTCAGCCGCGAGGGGTCCTGCAAGCCCGGCACCTGCACCTGGATGCGGTCGGCACCCTGGCGCTGGATGGAGGGCTCGGTAGTGCCGAGCTGGTCGATGCGCTTGCGGATGATTTCGATCGACTGCGACACCGCCTGTATGGTGCGGGACTGGACGCCGGCCGAAGTCGGCGCCAGCTCGATGGTGTTGCCTGAGCGCGAGACATCGGTGTCGAGCTGGCCCGTCGTCGCCATGGCGCCGCCGATCGGCAGCGCCAGCGTGCGCAGCTGGGTGAGCGCCGCCTCGACATCCTGGCCCTCGCGGATACGCACCTCGACCGCCTCGCCCTGGATGGCAAGGCCGGTATAGCCGATCTTGGCGTCGCGCAGCACGCGACGGGCGTCGTCGCGCAGCTGCTCAAGCCGGATCTTGCGCACCGATTGGGCATCGACCTGCAGGACGATGTAGGACCCACCCTGGAGGTCCAGGCCCAGCACGATCTTGCGCTGGAGGAAGCTCGGCAGGCTGTCATAGGCGGACTGCGACAACAGGCTGGGCACGGCCATCAGACAGATGATGGCCGAGACCGCCAGGATCGCGAACGCCTTCCATTTCGAGAAGTAAAGCATGGGGTTCCTTCCGGCCGCCCTAGCGGTTACGGCCGCAAGAGGTCAGCGGTCAGGACTCGGTATCTTCCTTGGCCGGCTCGCCCTTGGCGCGAACCTCGGAAATCATGCCGCGCAGCTGGCGAATCTTCACGCCTTCCGCAAGCTGCAGCTCGATCTCGCCATCGTCGATCACCCGGGAAACCTTGCCGATGAGGCCGCCGGAAGTCACGACCGTGTCGCCGCGACGCACGCTCTTCACCATTTCCTGGTGCGCCTTCACCTTCTTCTGCTGCGGGCGCAGAATCAGGAAATACATGATCACGAAGATCAGCACGAAGGGCAGTAGCGACATCAGCATGTCTGTACCGCCGGCGCCGCCGGTCTGCGCAAAAGCAGGCGTGATGAACATGTCGGTTCCTTGTCCGTCGAAAAAAGGCGGGCGAAAGGCCCGGCGAAGCGGCGCGGACTATACTGACGCGCCCGCCGATTGCAAACGCCCTCGCCCGAATGCGCGGTCACAGCCGCGCCATGGCGTACCGAACGTTACGGTTCTGCTTGTCCCGCGCCGGCGCAATGGCTATTCCCGCAGGCGGAGGAGCCCATCATGACCCATACACCGGCCGATCTCGGCGCCGTTCTCACCCGCATCGCCGACGCGCTCGAACGCCTCGCCCCCGCCCGCGCCGCCACCGCCGACTTCACCCAGGCCGACGCCTTCATCTGGCACGCCGACGAACGCCGGCTGGAAGCCGTGCCGCGCGTCAGCCGGGTCGAGATGGAACTGCTCAAGGGCATCGAGCGGACCCGCGATCTGTTGATGGACAACACGCTGCGCTTCGCCCGCGACCTGCCGGCCAACAACGCCTTGCTATGGGGCGCGCGAGGCATGGGCAAGAGCTCGCTGGTCAAGGCCGCGCATGCCTCGGTCAACGCGGATATGGCACGCGAAGGCAAGCCGCCGCTCAAGCTGGTGGAAATTCACCGCGAGGATATCGAGACACTGCCGGCGCTGATGAGCCTGGTGCGGCCGGCCCCGTTCCGATTCGTCATCTTCTGCGACGACCTGTCCTTCGACGCCGACGACACCTCGTACAAGTCGCTCAAGGCGGTGCTGGAAGGCGGCATCGAGGGGCGCCCGGAGAACGTGATCTTTTACGCCACCTCCAACCGCCGCCACATATTGGCGCGCGAGATGGTGGAAAATGAGCGCTCGACCGCCATCAATCCCGGCGAGGCGGTGGAGGAAAAGGTCTCGCTGTCCGACCGTTTCGGGCTGTGGCTCGGTTTCCACAAATGCAGCCAGGACGATTATCTCGCGATGATCGACAGCTACATCGCCCATTTCGCCATCCCCATCGCGCCGGAAACGCTGCGGCAGGAGGCGCTGGAATGGTCGACCACGCGCGGGGCGCGTTCGGGCCGCACGGCGTGGCAATATGTGCAGGATGTCGCGGGGCGGCTTGGCGTTTCCTTGTCCGAACCGCCGGCCGCCCCGCGCTGACCGGCGCCAAGGTCCTAACGTCGCGCCGGATGGGTGCGGCGGAGCGCACGGCTCCGCCGTCGGATAGGCAATGGCGGCTCAGAGGCCGGCGAGATATTGCGACGGATCGACCGGCTGCGAGCCCTTGCGGATCTCGAAGTGCAGCTGCGGCGAGGTGACGTTGCCGGTCTGGCCAGCCTTGGCGATCACCTGGCCGCGCTTGACGGTGTCCCCCTTCTTCACGTCCAGCGCGCTGTTATTGGCATAGGCCGTGACCCAGCCGTCGGCGTGCTTGACGAGGACGAGATTGCCGTAGCCCTTCAACTCGCTGCCGGCATAGGCGACGACGCCGTCCTCCGCCGCCTTTACCGAGGTGCCTTCCGGCACCGAGATGTTGATGCCCTCGTTCTGCTGGCCGCCGGGCTTGGGCCCGAAGCCGGAAATGACGCGCCCACGCACCGGCCAGCGGAACTGCGGGCCGGCAGCGGTGGCGGTGCGGATCTCGTCCGGGGTCTCGGAAGGCTTGACGGCGGCGATGGTCTGCGGCTTCGGCCCGGCAGGCGCCTGGGCGACCGGCGTGGCAGCAGGTGTCGCAGGTGCAGTGGCGACCACCGGGGTCGGCTTCGGCGTCGCCGGGGTGGCGACGGCCGGCTTCGGCGCGGCGGCAATCACCGCCCCGCCCGTGGAGCCGGGAATGGTCAGCTTCTGGCCGATCCGCACCATGGTGTTGAAGTCGATGCCGTTCGCATTCGCCAGTTCGCTGCGCGTCAGGCCGTAATTGCGAGCGATCGAGCTCAGCGTCTCGCCCGGCGCCACTACATGCGCGCCGCCGCTCGCCGCGACCTGCGGGGTGGAGGTGCGAACCGGGGCGGCGGCAACCGGCGCGCTCAGCTGCTGCGGCTGGCTGCCATAAAGCGGCTGCGTACCGCCATAGGCCGGCTGCGGCGCGGCGGCGGGGGGAACATAGGTCGGGGCGGCCGAAAGCTGCGCCGGGGCGCCATAGGGGGCGTTTGCCACCGGCGTGCCGTAGGGAGCGGGGGTGCCATAATTAGCCGGGGCGCCGTAGGGGCCGGGCGCGGCGCCGGCTACCGGCTGGCCAGCCGGCGGCGCCATGCCGCCTGGATATCCGCCGCCCATCGGCGCGCTCTGCACCTGACCCGTCGGCGCGGCGGCGACCGAGCCCGTATAGGTCGGTGACGCGGCAAAAGGATTGGCATTGGGACTGTTGAACCGGGCGGAATCGGCACCGCATGCGGCCAATCCTCCCGCCGTCAGCGCGACGAAGGAAATCCGCATGAGTGGACCGCAACCGGACGCCGTCAGAAATTTACGCATCGCACCCCACCCGAACGCTGGACTCGGTGAGATTAATGCGTCGTACAGGTAAACAGCCGCTTAAGCCGAAGCCGACACGTCAGGAAAAATGGCGGATTCCCGGCATTCTCAGAGCACTACCGCGACACCGGGCAGCATGGGAACGAACCGCACCAGCCCGAGTTCGCGCGTCTCCAGCCCCTGCAATCCGCGCCGGTGGCGCATGAGGAACTGCGTGCCTTCGGCCGGGCCGACCGGGGCGACGAGAATGCCGCCCATGGCCAATTGCTCGAACAGCGCCGGCGGCACCTCCTCCACGGCGGCGGTGAGAATGATGCGGTCGAAGGGCGCGCGCTGGGGGGCACCTTCCCTCCCATCCGCGACCAGCACCTCGACATTGGCAAAACCGAGCGAGGCGAGCCGGCGAGCCGCGCTGTCGGCCAATGTGCGGAAGCGCTCCAGCGTCACCACATGGCCGGCGATGCTGGCGAGAATGGCGGCCTGATAGCCCGAGCCGGTGCCCACCTCCAGCACGCTGTGCGAGGGGCCGAGTTCCAGCGCCTCGGTCATCAGCGCCACCACGGTCGGCTGGCTGATGGTCTGGCCGCAGTCGATCGGCAAAGCAAGGTCCTGCCAGGCGATCGGGCGAAAGGCCGGTTCCACGAAGCGCTCGCGCGGCACCTGCTCCATGGCGCGCATCACCTGCCGCTCGCGCAGCCCGCGCTTGCGCAGCGCCAGCAGCAGCTCGGCGCGCTGCAGATCTTCGCTCTTCTCGGCGTCGCCCAAGCGCGACCTCCCTGCCCGACCCGGAACGGTGGGAACTGCGTCAGTGCGGTGCCGGCCCGAAAACCTGCGCGAGCCGGGTCATCATCGGCTCGTCGGTCATGTCGAGACGCAGCGGCGTGACGGAGATGCAGCCCTCGTCGAGCGCGTGCAGGTCCGAGCCGTTCACCGTCTCGAAGATACGCTTCTCGAAGGCGATCCAGTAATAGGGATTTCCCCGCCCGTCATTGCGCCCGTCGATGCGCAGCAGGTCCTGGTCGCGCCGGCCCTGCGCCGTCACAGCAATGCCGCGTACCGCGTCCACCGGGCGGTTGGGGAAGTTCACATTCATCACGATACCGGGCGGGATACCCTCCTCCAGCAGCGTGCGCACCACCTGCGGACCCCAGTGCTCGGCGACATCATAGGGCGGCGCCTTCTTGGTCTCGAAACCATAGGCCTGCGACAGGGCGATGGAGGGTATGCCGAGCACCGTGCCCTCCATGGCGCCGGCCACCGTGCCGGAATAGCCGACATCCTCGGCGACGTTCTGGCCGCGATTGACGCCGGAGAGCACGAGATCGGGCTTGTGGTCGGCAAGGATGTGCCGCACCGCCAGGATCACGCAGTCGGTCGGCGTGCCCTTCACGGCAAAGCGCTTTTCCTCGACCTGACGCAGGCGCAACGGGTCGGACAGCGAGAGCGAATGCGAGACGCCGGACTGGTCGGTTTCCGGTGCCACCACCCACACATCGTCCGACAGCGCCCGGGCGATGCGGGCGCAGGCGTCGAGCCCCGGCGCATGGATGCCGTCATCGTTTGTCACCAGAATCCGCATCTGTCCTCGCCTTTATTTTCGACGTCATCCCGGCCGAAGCGAAGCGCAGAGCCGGGATCGCTCTTCATTCTGCGTGCGATCAGACGCGCTCGATCCGCGTCAGCCCGCCCATATAGGGCACCAGCACATCCGGCACGGTCACCGAGCCGTCCTCGTTCTGGTAGTTCTCCAGAATCGCCACCATCGCCCGGCCGACCGCGACGCCCGAGCCGTTGAGCGTGTGCAGGTAGCGCGGCGCCTTGGCGCCCGCCGGTCGGTAGCGTGCATTCATCCGCCGCGCCTGGAAATCGGTGCAGGTGGAGCAGGAGGAAATCTCGCGGAAGGCGTTCTGCCCCGGCAGCCAGACCTCGATGTCATAGGTCTTGGCCGAGGCGAACCCCATGTCGCCGGTGCACAGCGTCATCACCCGGAAATGCAGGCCGAGCTTCTTCAGCACCGCCTGCGCGCAGGACAGCATGCGCTCATGCTCGTCCGCAGACCGTTCCGGCGTGGTGATGGAGACCATCTCCACCTTGTTGAACTGGTGCTGGCGGATCATCCCACGCGTATCCCGCCCCGCCGACCCCGCCTCGGCGCGGAAACACGGGGTGAGCGCGGTGAAGCGTAGCGGCAGTTCTTCCTCGGAGAGGATGGACTGCGCGACGAGATTGGTCAGCGGGACTTCGGCGGTGGGGATGAGCCAGCGGCGAGACAGCCTTGCCTCGCCAATTCGGTCTAGAGCTACAGCCCCTGCGTACTCATGGAGTTTTTGACGAAATTGACCGACATTTTCAGCGCCAGTAAGCCTCTTGTAAAACGCTGAGACATCCTCCTCACTGAGGTCCATATTATCCGGAACTGAAATTGGCCAATCGTATTCCGCATTGACGTAATTATTGAATATTACACTCGCAATATCTTTCGCGAGCGATTTCATTGTATCATCGGAAAATAGATTCAACGATAGCGCAGCGAACTGATCGTCTTCAAACTTCGGCAGTTGCGCCGTGCCGAACATGGCGGCGTCGTTCACCAGAATGGGCGGCGCGACTTCCATGTAGCCGTGTTCTTCGGTGTGGGTGTTGATGAAGAACTGGCCGATCGCGCGCTCCAGCCGGGCGAGCTTGTTCTTCAGCACCACGAAGCGCGCGCCGGAGAGTTTTGCCGCCGCCTCGAAATCCATCTGGCCGAGGCCTTCGCCGATCTCGAAATGCTGCTTGGCGACGAAGGGAAAGCCGATCTTCTGGCCGACCAGCGCGATCTCGACATTGCCGTGCTCGTCCGCCCCTTCCGGCACGTCCGGCAGGGGCGCGTTGGGGATGGCGGCGAGGCGGCTGTGCAACTCGCCCTCGGCCGCCTTCACCTGCTCTTCAAGCGCCGGAATGTCGGTCTTCAGCGCCCCGACCTCGGCCATCAGCGCCTCGGCACGCTCGTTCTCGCCCGCCTTCTTGGCGGCGCCGATCTCCTTGGAGGCGGCGTTGCGGCGGGCCTGCAGCTCTTCCAGCTTGACGATGCCGGCGCGGCGGGTCTCGTCGAGGGCAATCAGCCCGTCGACCAGCGCCTTCGCCTCCTCCGAAGACGTCCCACGCCGCACCAGCGCGTTGATGAGCCCGGCCGGCTCCTCGCGGATCCACTTGATGTCGTGCATGGCAGTCTCGCCTTCAAACGCGCCGCTCCGGCCTCGCGCCGGGACTTGAGGGACGTAGCCAATCGGGACGGCGGGGACAAGTGCGGCGCCTGCGAAAGCGCGTGAGCGGCAAAGACGTGCCTGCTTCGAGGCTCGCTTTGCTCGCGCCTCGGCATGACGGGCAACGCCAAGCCAAAACGAGCGGCGTCATCCTGAGTCGACCGGCAAAGCCGGGCCTCGAAGGATCAAGGGCTCGGCTTCGGCGGGGCAGCGCGGCCTCAGACGGCGGCGTCTGCCTCTTCCTCCGGCGCGGCCTTCTTCTTCTCGACAAGGCGCACGAGATAGACCGAGACCTCGTAGAGAAGCAGGGTCGGGATGGCGAGGGCGAACTGGCTCACAATGTCCGGCGGGGTCAGCACCGCCGCCGCGACGAACACGCCGACAATGGCGTAGCGCCGGGCCTTGCGCAGCTGGTCGGAGGTGACGACCCCGATCTGCGCCAGCAATGTGAGAATGACCGGTAGCTGGAAGCAGATGCCGAAGGCGAAGATCAGCGTCATGATCAGCGACAGATACTCGCTGACCTGCGGCAGCATCGAAATTTCGGGCGAATCCGGCCCGGCCAGTTGCTGCATGGAGAGGAAATAGGTCATCGCCAGCGGCATGGCGACGAAATAGACGAAGGCCGCCCCGATCAGGAAGCACACCGGTGTCGCGATCAGATAGGGGCGGAACGTGTTGCGCTCATGGCTGTAAAGCCCCGGCGCCACGAACATGTAGATCTGCGTCGCCACGATGGGGAAGGAGATGAACGCCGCCCCGAACATGCCGAGCTTGATCTGGGTGAACAGGAACTCCTGCGGCGCGGTGTAGATGAGCTTGACGTGCTCCGTGCCGCCCGCCGCGAACTCATAGGGCCAGAGCAGGATGTTGTAGATGAACTTGCCCAGCATGAAGCAGGCGAAGAAGGCGATGAAGAACGCGATCAGCGACTTGATCAGCCGCGAGCGCAGCTCGATCAGGTGCTCGATCAGCGGCGCCTTCGACGAGTCGATGTCATCCTGGCTCATGTGGCCGGCCCTTCATTGCCGGAGGCCGGCTTGACCCTGACGCGCGGCTTGGCTGCCCGTTTGGCAGGCGCGGCCTGATCCAGCGAGGCAACCGCCTCGGAGACCTCGGGCTCCGCAGCCCCCGGCGCCTCCACCGGCTTGCGCGCCGTCCGGCGGGGGGCGGGCCGTGCCGCCTCCGCAGGCGGTGCAGCCCCCTCCGCCACCGGAGCGGCGGCGCGCACCCGCTTCGGCCTGGCGGCCGGCGCGAGGGCGGGAGTGGGCTCGGCTGGTTTCGGGGGCTCGACGGGGGCGGCGGCCGTCTGCGGGCGCGGCGCGACGGCAGCCTGAGTGCTCGCAGAAGCCGGGACAGGCGCGGCAGAAGCCGCCGGCGGGGCCGGGGCCGCCGCTTCAAGCCCGGCAGCCGCGCTGCGAACCTCGTCCTCCACCGTCTCGAACGGGTGCGGCTCCAGGTCGCCCGGCGACGGCACCGCGGTTTCCACCGCAACCGCAGCCGGCGGCAAGCCTGTGCCTGCCTCGACGCTGCCGGTGGGGGCCTTCAGATCGGTTTCGATATCCTGCAGCGGATTGGTCGGCAGCGCCTTCGCTATCGACTCGCGCGCATTGCTGGCCAAACCGGAGAGGTCGCTTCGCAGCCCGCTCACGCTGTCCTTGAGGTCGGAAAGCTCCGCCTCGCGAAGCGCCTCGTTGAACTGCCCCTGAAACTCGCCGGCCATATGGCGCAGCTTGCGCACGCCCTGCCCCATCGAGCGCAACACGCGCGGCAACTCCTTCGGGCCGATCACCACGAGGGCGACGACGCCGATGACGAGAAATTCCGTCCAGCCGATATCAAACATGCATTACGCGGGGTCGCTGAAGCGCGACCCTCCCCGATCGAAAAGCCGTGAGGCCGGAATCAGCTGACCTTGGTCTGCTCGGCTTCCACCTTCGCCTGGTGATCGATCGAACGCGCCGGCTCACCGGGCTTGGCCGGCGTCTCGTCCTCGTCGGCCATGCCCTTCTTGAACGCCTTGATACCCTTGGCGGCATCGCCCATCAGCTCCGACAGCTTGCCGCGACCGAAGAGGAGGAGCACGACCACCAGCACGATGATCCAGTGCCAGATGCTCAACGAACCCATCACAAAACTCCCTTGTCCGAAGCGCCGCCGGCCCCTTTCGGCCGCGCATCGCAATTGAACCCGGACACTAGGGCCGGCCCGTGGCGAAGACAAGAACCTCCGCCGGCTCGATGTTCACTCCGACGTCATGCCCACGCAATAGGCCCGCCGTGGTGCGCCGGCGTGCGACCAATGGCCGGTCCAGCCCCTCCACCGCCACCTCGTAAAGGTCCAGCTCGCCGAGGAAGCGGTGGTTGACGATTCGTCCCGGCACGCCCGAACCGGGGGCCTTGAGTTCGATCCCCTGCGGGCGGATGGCGGCGATCGCTCCGGCGCCTTCGGCAAGGCCGGGCGCGGCGAAGCGACCGAGTGCGGTTGTCACCCGACCGCCGCTCACCTCCCCTTCCACTTCATTGATTTCGCAGAAGAAACGCGCCACTTCAATGTCGGTGGGGTGGCGGTAGAGCTCTTCCGGCGGTCCCACCTGAACCAGCTTTCCCTTGCGCATCAGCGCGATCCGGTCGCCCAGCCGCAGCGCTTCTTCCGGGTCATGGGTGACGATGATGCAGGTGGCGCGGGCGTCGCGCAGCACCTTCAGCGTCTCGCTGCGCACACTTCCCCGGAGCCGACTGTCGAGCCCGGAGAACGGCTCGTCCATAAGGAGAATGCCGGGGCGCGGCACGAGCGCGCGGGCGAGCGCGACACGCTGCTGCTCGCCGCCCGACAAAGCATGTGGATAGTTTTCCGCGTAGCCCTCCAGACGCACACGCTGCAGCGCCCGCAGCGCCTCGTCATGCGCACCCGCCGGCCCGAGACGGCGCAGGCCGAAGGCGACATTCTCGACATTGGTGAGGTGCGGGAACAGCGCGTAGTCCTGGAACACCAGCCCGATGGCGCGCTTTTCCGGCGGCACGAAGGCCCCAGGGCCGGCCACGACCTGCGTGTCGAGCAGGATTCGCCCGTGGGTCGGCCGCTCGATGCCGGCGATCAGCCGCAACAGCGTGGTCTTGCCGCAGCCCGACTGGCCGAGCAGGCAGATGATCTCGCCCGGCTCCACCGTGAGGCTGACGCCGCGCACGGCTTCGACCTCGCCATAGCCGTGGCGCACATCCTCGATCACCAGCCGGCTGGCGAGCGAGACCGGCGTGCGTGAAGGCTGGGACGGCATGGCGGTTCCTGTCTCTGTCAGCATTTAGGCTCAGCCGTCCTGATCCTCGTCCCCGTCCGGCTCGGGCGCGAAGGAGAGCTCGAATTCCGGCTCCAGAGGGTCCTCGTCGTCTTTCAGCCCGGGGTCGTCGCTGGGCAGAGGTATGGTCAGGCCGGCCGTGACGCGCGAATCGATCAGCCCTGTGCCGCGCAATTCGTCGAGGCCCGGCAGGTCCTGGATGGCGTCGAGCCCGTAATGGACGAGGAAGGTCTCGGTGGTGCCATAGGTCACGGGTCGCCCGGGGCTGCGCCGCCGCCCGCGCAGGCGCACCCAGCCGGCGGCGAGAAGCACGTCGAGCGTGCCCTTATTGGTGGAGACGCCGCGAATTTCCTCGATCTCGGCGCGCGTGACCGGCTGGTGATAGGCGATGATGGCCAGCGTCTCCAGCGCGGCACGCGAGAGCCGGCGCGGCTCCGGCTTGTCGCGGGCGAGCAGGAAGCCGAGGTCGGGGGCGGTGCGGAGCATCCATTTTCCGGCCGCCCGCACCAGATTGAAGCCGCGGTCGGCGTAATCGGCCGACAGCGCGGTGAGCAGCGCCCGCACATCCGCGCCTTCCGGCAGCCGGGCGGCGATGATCGACTCGTCCAGCGGCTCGCCGGCGGCGAACAGCATGGCCTCCAGCAAACGCAGGTCAGGATCGCGTCCGGGCGGAGGCAAGGGCGCAGTCTCCTGCATCTCCCGGTCTGTCTGCGCGATCCGTGCGGCTTCGGCGCTCATGCGCCCTCCCCCGGCCCGTCGCGTCGGCTGCGAATCCAGATCGGCGCGAAGCTCTCCTCCTGCTGCACGTCGATCAGCCCCTCGCGCACCATTTCCAGCGTCGCCGAGAAGCCCGACGCCAGCGCCGTCGCCCGCATCTTCGGGTCGGCGATCCAGTTGAGCAGGAAGCCGTCGAGCCGCGACCATTCGCCATGCAGTGCCAGCCGGCCCATCAGACGCTCCAGCCGCTCGCGCGCCTCGGCCAGCGAAATGACGTTGCGCGGGGGAAACCGCACCTGCGAGAGCGCCATCTTCTGGCGCTGCGCGCCATAGGCGGCGAGCAGGTCGTAAAGCGTCGCCTCATAGACGATAGGCCCGGCCGCCTGCAGCGGCTCCGGCGCGCCACGCACGAACACCTCATGGCCGATGCGGTCGCGGGTGGCCAGATGGGCGGCGGCCGCGCGAATCTGTTCCAGCCGGCGCAGGCGCTCGGCGAGGTCGGCGGCAAGGTCGGACGCGCTCGGCCCTTCCTCCTTCGGCGGATCGGGCAGCAGCAGGCGCGATTTGAGGTAAGCCAGCCACGCCGCCATCACCAGATAGTCGGCCGCCAGCTCCAGCCGGATGCGGCGCGCTTCCTCGACGAACAACAGATATTGCTCGGCGAGCTGGAGGATGGAAATGCGGTGCAGATCCACCTTCTGCGTGCGCGCCAGCGCCAGCAGCAGGTCGAGCGGTCCCTCAAAGCCGTCGACATCCACCACAAGAGCGGGTTCGCCCGCCTGGCGTGCGGCGTCGGCATCGAAGGTGAACTGGCTTTGAACCATGCGGGACCGCGATCGACGTTCAGGACGTCGCGATCATAGCCGAAAAACGCGCCCGCGCCTCGCCCAGCACGATTTCTTCCGGGGCGACGAGACGCGCGAGCGCCGCCGCACAGCGCCGCGCCGCCTCACCCTGCAGTATCGGGGTGCGGGAGGCCACTTCGCTCATCTCGTCCAGTCGCCCGTTGCAATGCAGCGCGAGATCGCAGCCGGCGGCGAAGGACGCCTCGGTGCGGCTGGCCAGCGAGCCCGCCAGCGCGCCCATGGAAAGATCGTCGCTCATCAGCGCGCCGTCGAAACCGATATGGCCGCGAATGATCTCCGCGATCACTTTCGGCGAGGTGGTCGCCGGCCGGTCGGGGTCGATGGCGGCGTAGACCACATGTGCCGTCATGCCCAGCGGCAGGTCGGCGAGCAGGCGGAACGGCGCGAAATCGGTCGCCTCCAACTCGGCGCGGGAGGTTTCCACGATGGGAAGGCTCTCATGGCTGTCGGCGCGGGCCCGGCCATGGCCGGGAATGTGCTTGAGAACGGGCAGCACGCCGCCGCTCATCAGCCCCTCGGTCGCCGCTCGGGCGAGATGGGCCACCTGTTCCGGCGTCGCGCCATAGGCACGGTCACCGATGATTCCGTGGCCTTCCGGCAGGCGCAGGTCGGCGCAGGGCACGCAGTCCACCGTGATGCCGAGCGCCGCGAGATCGGCCGCCATCAGCCGGGCACCGAGCCACGCCGCCTCGGCCGCGCCGTCCACATCGCCGGCCTCGGCCCGGCGGGCGAAGAGGTCGGCGGGCGGATAGGCCGGCCAATGCGGCGGCCCGAGCCGCTGCACCCGCCCGCCCTCCTGGTCGATAAGCACCGGCGCATCGGCGCGCCCCACCGCCTCCCGGAAGGCGGCGACGAGCGCCGCCACCTGCGCGGGGGTCTCCACATTGCGGCGGAACAGGATCAGCCCCCACGGGGCCGCCTCCTTCAGGAAGGCGGTCTCGTCGGCGGTGAGCGCGGTTGTGGCGCAGCCGGTGATGAAGGCGCGCGGCACGTTGAGGGCGTTCATGACGGTCCGGCGTGTCAGTTGCGCGCGACCATGCAGGTCGTGCCTTGAGCGCGCAGGGCCTCGCACAGGTTGACGGCGCCCTCACGCGAGCCGAACGAGCCTACCTGGGCGCGGTAATAGATGCCGCGATCGCCGAGATCGGCCCGCTTCACGCTGAAGGGCTGGTTGCGCAGCAGGTCCGCGTACCGGGCCTGGGCGCTACGCCAAGTCGCCTGAGCTTCCGCCTCGGAGCGAACGGCGGCGATCTGCACGACATAGGCGCCAGCCGGCACCGCCGCATTGCTCGCCGCCGAGGCGGGAGGGGCTGCCGCCACCCGGGCAGGAGGCGCCGCCGCCGGCGCAGGTGCCGGTTCCGCAGCCGGTGCCGTGTCCGCCGGCATGTTCTCGACGATGGAGGGCGTGGCCGAAAGCGGGGTCGGCGTGGTCGGCACCGCGCCACCTGAGCCGAGGTTCAGCGCAACGGGATTGCCCGCCGGCGACGCAGACGCGCCGGGCGGCAAAGGCGCGGCGGGGACCGGCATTTCCACGACAGTGCCATCGGCGCGCACGGTAAGCGTGCGCACCCGCTTGGGTTCGCCCGAGCCGGCCTGCGACGAGGCGCTGCCACCCGACGGCGTGGTCTGAATGACGCGCGGCTGTGGCTGCGCCGCCTGCGACACGTCGACCGGCTGCTCTTCGCTGGACACCACCTGCTCGTTGCCGGTGGTCGCGCCACCGCCGACGCGGTCATAGATCAGCTTCTGGCCATCGGCGGTCTGCTCCGCCGCCGGCTGGTTCGGCACCACCTTGTTCGGCCCCTGTTCGGCGCGAATGACAGGCGGCGTGCCCGACACGCCCGAGCCCGACGGGCCGGACACCAGGACGTAGCCGATGGCCGCCGCCGCGATGAACACCAGCACCGCCCCGCCCATCATCAGCAGGCGCTTGCGGTTGGGCCCTCGGGGGGCCTCCTCCTCGGCGGCATAGTCCTCATAGGCCTCTTCATCCGGCGGATAGTCGCCGGCCGAGCGGCCATAATCATAGGCGTCCTCGTCGAGATCGACGGCCTGCGGGGCCGGGGCGCTCGCGGGTCGGCTGACCGGAGCCGGAGCAGCGGTCGGCGCCGCCGCGTAAGCGGGCGGCACCGGGGCATCGACGGCGCGGGCGGCGGTCGTCGCCCGGGTCATCCAGGCCGGCACGCGGGAATCGGCGGAGTTCTCGTCGGCACCGGCCGGCGGTGCGGAAGGCGCGCGCACGGCCTCGCGGGCGGCCGCCTCACGACGCGCCGAGTCCTGACGCACGGCTTCCTGACGCACGGCTTCCTGACGCAGTGCCTCCCGGCGCATCGCCTCTTGGCGCGCCGCTTCCTGACGCGCCGCTTCCTGGCGGGCGAGATCCTGACGGGCAAGGTCTTGGCGGGCAAGGTCCTGGCGGGCAAGGTCCTGGCGGGCGGAATCCAGACGCACAGCCTCCTGCCGCGAAGCCTCCTGTCGGAGCGCTTCCTGCCGGGCCATGTCCGCCGGCGTCATCGGCGGCCGCGCCGCCGGTGCGCGCGGGGCGTCGGGGCGTTGAGTCTCGGGACGTTGAGTCTCGGGACGTTGAGTCTCTGGGCGAAGAGCGTCAGGACGCGGGGCATCGGCGCGCGACGGCTCGGGGCGGGGAGCCATCGGGCGCTGCGGCGCCGATGGAGCGGCGGCCTGCGGGGCCTCCGCGCGCGGCGTCGGCATGCGGCGGGTCGCATCGGTAGCCTGCGGGCGCGGGGGAACATAGGGCGCGCGCGGATCAGGGCGCTCGCCACGGGCGGGCTCGCGATGCGCGTCGCGGGCCGCTTCCTCCGCGCCGGAGCGCGACAGCGGCGCGGCGCGCGGCACGCCCTCGCCATAGACCTCGGCCGCCAGCGCGGCAAAAGAACCGGGCGTCGGACGCCCCTCCTCCGCCGGGCGGCGGGCCGTCAGCGGCGGGCGCGTCGGTGGGGGGGCTGCGGGCCGGTTAGAGGGAGGCTGGGCCGGGGCGGGCTGACGGGCGGGTGGCGCCTGCCGCAGCAGATCGGCGAAATCGTCCTCCTGGGCCATCAGGCGCGCAAGTTCGGCAAGCGGGTCCTCGGCGGCATTTTCCGGCCGGTCACGCATGTTCTCATTGCCCATCTTCAGAACCTGTTCGCCACGATCACAACTAGGACCGCCCACCGGGCGGCATCACGGGAGCGGCAGGTCGAACGAACCGTCGCGAGGCGCTCACCGCATTTCTTCGGGAGCATCGACTCCAAGAATGGAAAGTCCTGAAGCGATGATCAGCGCGACGGCATGCACCAAAGCCAGCCGCGCATAAGTCAACTCTCGATCATCTTCGATAATGAAGCGTAAATGAGGCAGCTCCTTTCCGCGATTCCACTGTCCGTGCAGCGCGCTGGCGAGTTCATAGAGATAGAACGCCAGTCGGTGGGGCTCGCGCGCCGGGGCCGCCTGCTGGATCAGGCGCGGATAGTTGGCGATCAGCCGGGCGAGGCCAACTTCCCCCTCGTCGTCCAGTCGTGCCAGCGCTCCGCTGGCAAAATCGGCCGGCGCCGCCGGCAGGCCGGGAAACGCCTGTGCGGCATTGCGCAGGATCGAGCGCGCCCGGGCATGGGCGTACTGCACATAGAACACCGGATTGTCGCGCGACTGCTCGATCACCTTGGCAAGATCGAAGTCGAGCACGGCGTCGTTCTTGCGGTTGATCATCATGAACCGCACCGCGTCGACGCCGACCTCGTCGACCACGTCGCGCAGGGTGACGAAGTCGCCGGAGCGCTTCGACATCTTCACCGGCTCGCCATTGCGCAGCAGGCGCACCAGCTGGCACAGCTCGATATCAAGGCTCGCCTCGCCGTCCGAGGCGGCTTTCACCGCCGCCTGCATGCGCTTGACATAACCGCCATGGTCAGCGCCCCAAATGTCGATCATCCGCTTGAAGCCGCGGTCGAATTTATCCTTGTGATAAGCGATGTCGGCGGCGAAATAGGTGTAGGCGCCATCCGATTTCATCAGCGGCCGGTCCACGTCGTCGCCGAACTGGGTGGCGCGGAACAGCGTCTGTTCGCGGTCCTCCCAGTCCTCCACCGGCTGCCCCTTGGGCGGCGCAAGGCGTCCCTCATAGACGAGGTCCCGCGCCCGGAGCGTGTCGAGCAGGCGGTCGATGGTGCTCGGCGCGCCGTCGGGGCGCGCGTGCAGGGTCCGCTCGGAGAAGAACGCGTCGTGATGGATGTTCAGCGCCGCAAGATCGGTGCGGATCATCGCCATCATCGCGTCGATGGCGACATCGCGCACCGCCGGCAGCCACTCGGCCTCCGGCTTGTCGCGCAGGGTGCGGCCGTATTTCGTCACCAGTGCCTTGCCGACAGGGACGAGATAGTCGCCGGGATAGAGCCCCTCGGGAATGGTGATCGGCTCGCCCAGCGCCTCGCAGTAACGCAGGAAGGCGGAGCGGGCGAGCACGTCGACCTGCGCGCCGGCATCGTTGATGTAATATTCGCGCGTTACCTTCCAGCCGGCAAAGGCCAGAAGATTGGCCAATGCGTCGCCGAACACCGCGCCCCGGCAATGGCCGACATGCATCGGGCCGGTGGGGTTGGCGGAAACATATTCCACATTGATCGGCTGGCCGGCGCCGGTATCCGAGCGCCCGAAATCCTGGCCCTGCTGCAATACGGCGGCGATCACCTGCGGCCAGTAGGAGCCGTCGAGGGTCAGGTTGATGAAGCCGGGACCCGCCACATCCACCTTCGCCACGCCGGGCACGGCGGCGAGCTTTGCCGCCAGCTTGTCCGCCAGTTCGCGCGGCTTCAGCCCGGCGTCCTTGGCCAGAACCATCGCCGCGTTGGTGGCGAGGTCGCCATGACTGGCGTCGCGCGGCGGCTCCACCACCACCCGCGCGGTATCCACGCCGGGCGGCACCACCCCCTCGCTCGCGAGCTGGACGAGCGCGTCGCGGACGTGGTCGACGAAGAGGGCAAAGAGGTTCATAGCGGCAGCTCCCGGCACGGCAGACCCAGAAGGGGCCGCTGCCGCTACCGCAGTTCCGGTGCCCTGTCAAAGAGCCGCGCATGCTCCGCCAGGGCATAGCGGTCGGTCTGGCCGGCAAGGAAATCGGCGATGCGCCGCGCCCGCGCCGCCTCTGTTCGGCCCTCCACGCTGGCGCGCCATTCCTCGGGCAGAGCCTGCGTGTCGTCCATGTAGCGGGTGAACAGGTCACGCACCACGTCGCCGGCGGCTTCCATCGTCTCCATGACGCGCGGATGCCGGTACATGCGCGGAAACAGAAACGCCTTGATCGCCTTTTCCGCCGCCGCCGTCTCCACCGAGAACCCCACCACCGCATGGCCGAGCCGGCGGATGTCGTCGGCGCTATCGGGGGCCGCCTGTGCGATCCGCCGGCGGCTCTCCTCCACCACGTCGGCGATCAGCACGGTGATCATCCGCCGGCCGAGTTCGTGGAACATCCGCGCCCGGTCGAGCCCGGGCCAGCGGGCACGGATATCGGCAAGGATGGTCTCGACCAGCGGGAGGGCGGCCAGTTCCGTGAGATCGAACAGGCCCGCCCGCAGCCCGTCATCGAGGTCGTGCACGTCATAGGCGATATCGTCGGCGATGGCGGCGACCTGCGCTTCGGCGCTGGGCCAGCTCCACAGCCATAGATCCTGCCGCTCGGCATTCACCGCGATGGCGTGCGGCAACGGCCCGGCCTGCGGGCCGTTATGCTTGACGATCCCCTCATGCGTCTCCCAGGAGAGGTTCAGCCCGTCATAATCCGGATAGCGATTTTCCAGCCGCGTCACCACCCGCAGCGACTGGGCATTGTGGTCGAAGCCGCCATAGGCCGCCATGCAGGCGTCGAGCACCCGCTCGCCGGCATGGGCGAAGGGCGGGTGGCCCAGATCGTGCGCCAGCGCCAGCGCCTCGCTTAGATCCTCGTCGAGGCCGAGCGCGCGGGCGACCGAGCGCGCCACCTGCACCACTTCCAGCGTATGTGTGAGGCGGGTGCGGTAATGGTCGCCCTCGTGGTAGGAAAAGACTTGGGTCTTGTAGGCCAGCCGGCGGAAGGCGCTGGAATGGATGATGCGGTCGGCGTCGCGGCGGAAGGCGCTGCGCGCGTCCCCGTCGGGCTCGGGATGGAGCCGCCCGCGGCTCTCTTCGGCTTTCGACGCCCATGGCGCGCGCGGCGCCGCCCCGGCCACCGCCATGCGCAATTCTCCTGCCAGTCGCGCGCGCAGCCCCTTTGACTCGCGGGCGGCAGCACTTAACTATCGGTACAGGTCATATTCAACGGTAAGTGTGCAACATGAGCGCAGGTTCTTCGCCCGACATCGTTGCGGTAGCCTCCGTTGGCGTCACCGCCAGCGCGGCGCGGCGCATCGCGGACATTCTCCGTGGCGAGCCACCCGAGAGCATGCTGCGGGTCAGCGTGGAAGGCGGCGGCTGCTCCGGCTTCCAGTACAAGTTCGACATTACACGCTCCCGCGAGGCGGACGACATCGTCATCGCCGAGGGCGAGGCGAGCGTGGTGATCGACCCCGTCTCGCTGGAATATATGTCGGGCTCGCATATCGACTATGTCGACGACCTGATCGGCGCCTCGTTCCGCATTGCCAACCCGCAGGCCACCGCCTCGTGTGGCTGCGGCACCAGCTTCGCCCTCTGATGCGCCCGACCGGCGTGCTCTGCGCCATTCCGCAGGAATTTGCCTTTCTCGCCGACAATCTCACCGGCACCGAAATCACCGAGCGCGCCGGCATGGTCTTCCATTCCGGCCGGCTGGACGGGCACCGCGTGGTGCTGGCCCGCGCCGGCATGGGGAAGGTGAATGCCGGCATCGCCGCGACGCTGCTGCTGGAGCGGTTCGACTGCCGCCTGCTGATGTTCTCCGGCATTGCCGGCGGGCTCGACCCGGCGCTTTCGGTCGGTGATGTGGTGATCGCCGATCATGTCGTGCAGCACGATGCCGGCTATTACGACCCGGATGAGGCGTTCATCGTCTATCAGGCCGGGCACCTGCCCTTCTTCGCTCCGCAGGAAGAGCTCGGGTACAGCGCGGATGGCGCGTTGCTGGAGCGGGTGCGTGCGGCCTTGGCCGATCTCTCTCTGGCCCCGCTCTCGGCTGCCGGCGGCGAGAGGGTGCCGCAGTTGCATTACGGGCGCATCCTCACCGGCGACCAGTTCGTCAATTCCGAGACGCTGCGTGAGCGGCTTTTCCGTGAGTTGGGCGGGGCGGCGGTGGAGATGGAAGGCGCAGCGATGGCGCAGGCCGCCGCCGCCTATGGCGTGCCCTGGCTGGTGGTGCGGACCTTGTCCGATCTCGCCGGGCGCAACTCGCATTTCGATTTCCGGCAGTTCGTCGACGAAGTGGCTTTGTCCTCCGCCCTCATCGTGCGTCGGCTGCTGCCGGTGCTGTAGAGTGGCGGCCCGAATCCCTCGCCTGCCGTGAGAGCCCTATGCGTATCGCCACCTGGAACGTCAATTCGATCAGACAACGCCAGGAGCACGCAGTGGCCTGGCTCACCGAGACCCGGCCGGACGTGGTGTGCCTGCAGGAGCTGAAATGCGCCGACGAGGCGTTCCCGCGCGAGGCGTTCGAGGCGCTCGGCTACAATGTCGCGGTGCACGGCCAGAAGGGCTTCAACGGCGTCGCCGTGCTCTCCCGCCTGCCCTTCGACGAGGTGACGACCGGCCTGCCGGGCGACGAGGCCGACGTGCAGTCACGTTTCATCGAGGTGGTGGTCTCAACGCCGGAAGGCTCGTTGCGGGTGTGCGGCATCTACCTGCCCAACGGCAATCCCGTGGGTACGGAGAAATATCCCTACAAGCTCGGCTGGATGCAGCGGCTGAAGGCCCATATCGCCGGGCGCCTCGCCTTCGAGGAGCCGCTCGTCGTCTGCGGCGACTACAACGTCATTCCCGAGCCGGAGGACGCCGCCCACCCGGAGGCCTGGACCGAGGACGCGCTGTTCCTGCCGCAGACGCGGGCGGCGTTCCGCGACATCCTCAACCTCGGCATGACCGACGCGCTGCGCGCCACGACGCAGGAAGCCGGCATCTACAGCTTCTGGGACTATCAGGCCGGCGCCTGGCAACGGAACAACGGCATCCGCATCGACCATCTTCTGCTCTCGCCGCAGGCCACCGACCGGCTGACGGCGGTGGGCGTCGACAAGCATGTGCGCGGCTGGGAAAAGCCCTCGGACCATGTGCCGGTATGGGCGGAACTCGCCTTCGGGACCTGACGGGTTTTCGCTACAGAGCTGTCATCCCGGGAAAATGAGGCGCCTTGCTCAAGGCGACGTCATCCCGGCCGAGCCTAGCGAGAGCCGGGATCGCTGTTCGCGCATCCCCGGATCGGCCTGCTACTACTTCCGGGATGACGATGGACGCAGCGCCCGCTCAGCGCACCGTCTTCATGTACTGTTCGAGATAGACCAGCGCCATGGCGCGCTCGTCGGAGCTGGCATTCGTGAAGGCGTCCTCATAGAGGTCCACCACCCATTTGTCCTGCGGGCCGGCAGCGGCGTCGCGGGCAAGGGTGAGCCACATCAGGCCGCGCGCCGCCTGGCGGGGAATGCCGTCATCGCCCTTGAACAGCAGTCCACCGAGCGCCGCCTGCGCCTGGTACTGGCCCTTCTGCGCCGCCAGACCGAGCCAGCGCGCGGCAAAGCGCGGGTCGCGGTCGACGCCATCGCCGTCGATATAGAGCCGTGCCAGATGATACTGCGCACCGGGATCGCCGAAATAGGACGCGGCATAGGCGAACATGTCGCGCGCCCTCGTGGCGTCGCGGCGCACCTTGCTGTTGGGTATGCCGACCAGATAATAGGCCCCGAGCGCCACGAAGGCATCCGCCGCGAAGCGCGCCTCCGGCGTCGCCGGGTTGTCGTCGGCATGCATGTTGGCGATCTGGCTGAAATAATCGAACGCCTTGATGTCGTTGCGCTCGACGCCCTCGCCTTCCGCATACATGCGGCCGAGCTTCCACTGCGCGCCGGCATGGCCCTGGTCGGCCGCGTAGCGCAGCGAGTCGATGCCCTGCTCGGTCTGGCCCGAACGCAGCGCCTGCGCGCCGAATCGAACGGATTCTTCAATCGTGCGCGGCTTGCCCACGACGGCGGCCGCACCCGCAGGCGCATCCGCGCCCGGCGTGCCGTCGAAAGCCGACGCCAGCGAAGGCGCCAGCACGAGCGTGAAAAGGAGGATTAGGGGCCGCAGGCCCGAAGCATCATACATCCGCATAGCACGCCGTCTCGGCCGCGCCGCCGGGGTGAGTGACCGCGCCATCACGGGCGGGTCCCACGGCCTGCGCGAACTTCCAGATGGCCCCCGAGCCGACGGGCGACGGACGGGGTTTCCACTCCGCCCGGCGGGCGGCGAGTTCCTCGTCCGAAAGTGCCACGTCAAGCGTGCCCTCGATCGCGTCGATAGTGATGATGTCGCCGTCGCGCAGCAGCCCGATCGGGCCGCCGACCGCCGCTTCTGGCCCGACATGGCCAATGCAGAAACCACGCGTGGCGCCCGAGAAGCGTCCGTCGGTGATCAGCGCCACCTTGTCGCCCACGCCTTGCCCGTAAAGGGCGGCGGTGGTGGACAGCATTTCCCGCATGCCAGGGCCGCCCTTGGGCCCCTCATAGCGGATGACCAGCACCTCGCCCTCTTCATAGGCGCGGTGGGTCACGGCCTCGAAGCACGCTTCCTCGCCGTCGAAGCAGCGGGCCGGGCCGGTGAATTTCTGGGTCTTGAGGCCCGCCACCTTCACGATGGCGCCATCGGGGGCGAGGTTGCCCTGCAGGCCGACCACGCCGCCGGTGACGGTGATCGGGTCGTTGGCCGGACGCACCACGTCCTGGTGCGGGTTCCATTTCACCGAGGCGAGGTTCTCGGCGATGGTGCGGCCGGTCACGGTGAGGCAGTCGCCGTGCAGGAAGCCGTTGTCCAGCAGCGTCTTCATCAGCAGCGGAATGCCGCCGGCCTCGAACATGTCCTTGGCGACATAGCGCCCGCCGGGCTTGAGATCGGCGATGTAGGGCGTGCGCTTGAAGATCTCGGCGACGTCGAACAGGTCGAACTTGATGCCGACCTCATGCGCCATCGCCGGCAGATGCAGCGCCGCATTGGTGGAACCGCCCGACGCAGCGACCACGGTCGCGGCATTCTCCAGCGCCTTCAGCGTGACGATGTCGCGCGGGCGGATATTGCGGGCGACGAGGTCCATGATCTGCTCGCCGGCCGCCATGCAGAAGCGGTCGCGGATCTCGTAGGGCGCCGGCGCGCCGGCCGAATAGGGCAGCGCGAGGCCGATCGCCTCGGAAACGGTGGCCATGGTGTTGGCGGTGAACTGCGCGCCGCAGGCCCCGGCGGAGGGACACGCAACCTGCTCCAGCTCATCGAGGTCGTCATCGGACATCAGGCCGACCGAATGCTTGCCGACCGCCTCGAACATGTCCTGCACCGTCACCGGCTGGCCCCGGAAGGAGCCCGGCAGGATGGAGCCGCCATAAATGAAGATCGACGGCACGTTGAGGCGCAGCATCGCCATCATCATGCCCGGCAGCGACTTGTCGCAGCCCGCCAGTCCGACCAGCGCGTCATAGGCATGGCCGCGAATGGTCAGTTCGACCGAGTCGGCGATGACCTCGCGGGAGGCCAGCGAGGCCTTCATGCCGTCATGGCCCATCGCGATGCCGTCCGTGACGGTGATGGTGCAGAATTCACGCGGCGTGCCGGCGGCAGCGGAGACGCCTTTCTTCACCGCCTGCGCCTGGCGCATCAGCGAAATATTGCACGGCGCGGCCTCGTTCCAGCACGAGGCGACGCCGACCAGCGGCTGGTGGATCTGCTCGCGGGTCAGACCCATCGCGTAGAGATAGGAGCGGTGCGGCGCGCGCGACGGGCCTTCCGTCACATGGCGGCTCGGCAGGTTCCGCTTGTCGATGATCGTCCTGACGTCCATTTTCTTCACGCATCCCGGTGCGGAGGCTCTTGTCGGCGCCGCATCCGGCACCTTTATCCCCCGTCTATCCGTCGGATTTCGTGCCGGTTTGTGGCGGCATCGCGGCGTCCGCGTCGCAGCCTCCGGTTATGGTTGCGAATGCGTGACACTGTTGCCAGCCAGTCACAAAATCGCGATAGCGAGACGGGTGAAGAATCGGCCTCTTCGGCGGCCTGCGGGCCGTCGGGAAAACCAGGGAGAGCAACATGCCGAGCGGCAATATCGTGGAGCGCCTGCGGGCGATGGCGGCGGATATGGACCAGTTCCGCTGCGACAAGGTCGAGGACGAGCTTTCAGAAGCCGCCGATGTCATCGAGCGGTTGCGCGCGGAGCTCGACCGCATGGAATCGCGGCTGGCGGCGGCATCCGGGGCGCCGGCTCCCAGCCCCGCGACCGGACAGCGTTGAGCGGAAGCGGGAAGCAGGCTAGGCGAGCCCGCTCCGGGGCCCCACCGGCCGGAGGCACCTAAAGCGTCCGGCTCAGCCAGCCGGCACTGCTGACGCCGCGCAGCTCGCGCAGGGTCTCGACCACCGAGTCGAGTTCCTCGCCCTTTGCCGAGGTTGCCACCAGACGAGCCGTGAGTTCTTCCGACTGGTCGCCCTGCCGGTTGGACACGATGTCGGCTACCGGGTATTTCGCGGCCTGCAGTTCCGCCGTAACGCGGGCCTTCAGGTCGGCCGCGCGCAACGTCTCCACGACGAGGACGACCTCGAAGGTCGCCTCCCCCGTGCTCACATCGGTCGGCAGCCGCTCCAGCCACTTCGCCAGCGGACGCAGCATGATGTTGCCGGCGAGAACGAACAGGGTGAGCAGGCCCGCCTGCGCGATCAGGTCCGCCCCGGCACACGCCCCCACCGCCGCCGAGCACCACAGCGTCGCCGCCGTGTTCAGGCCACGGATGTTGGCGCCCTCCTTCATGATTACGCCGGCGCCGAGAAAGCCGATGCCCGACACGACATAGGCGATGACCCTTACCGCCCCGTCGTGCCCCGTCAGGTTCATCGCCATGTCGACGAACTGGCAGGCGCCGACGGCCACCAGCACATTGGTCCTGAGCCCAGCCGTGCGCTGGCGCCACTGCCGCTCCGCCCCTATCAGCGTGGCGAAGGCGAAGGCCGCGATGAGGCTTGCCAGCGTGTCGGCAAAATCGCTGCCTCGGAAGGTTTCGAGAAACTGCATCACGTCCCCGGTTGGCGATCTGTCGGTGCCTTCGGCACCCCACGAACCTCACCAATATACCACCCGCGCCGCCGCGCCACCCTCTCCCGCTTGCCGCCGCAAGCAGGAGAGGGCCGTAGGGTGGGGCGGGACGCTCAGCCGGACGGCCCGGCGCCTCAGCCCATGCGGCCAAGCCGTGCCAGCGCCTCGCGGATGCGCGCGGCCCGGTCGGAGGCCGCCTCGCGGCGCTCGCGCTGCTCCTCGATAACTTCCTCGGGTGCACGTTTGATGAAATCGGCATTCCCGAGCTTGGCGTCGACCTTGGCGATATCGTCGGAGGCCTTGGCCAGTTCCTTGGCGAGGCGCGCGCCTTCTGCCTCCATGTCGATGACGCCCGCCAGCGGCAGCGCCGCCGTCTCGCCGCGCACGACGATCTGCACCGAACCTGCCGGGGCCTCGGCCTCGAAGGAGATCGAGGACAGGCGGGCAAGGCGGGTCAGCGTGTCGAGCCACACCACCACCCGCTCGCGCACCTCCTCGGGCACCCCCACCAGAACCAGCGGCAGTTGCGCGCCCGCCGGCACGTTCATCTCGGCGCGGACGGAGCGAATCTCGGTGATGAGATCGAGCAGCCAGCCGATCTCGGCTTCCGCGTCCGGTGCTTCGAGCCCTTCCAGCGCCGGCCATTGCGCCAGCGCCAGCAGGCTCGCGCGCGGGGCGCCGGTCTCGGCGGTGCGCGCCCACAGCTCTTCGGTAAGGAAGGGCATGAAGGGGTGCAGCATCTTCAGTATCTCGTCGAGCACGAAGGCGGTGGTCGCCCGCGTCTCGTCCTTCCAGCCGCCATTGCCGTTGAACACCGGCTTGGCGAGTTCGAGATACCAGTCGCAGAAGATGTTCCACACGAAGCGATAGGCCGCGCCGGCCGCCTCGTTGAATCTGTAGGCCTCCAGCGCCTGCGTGATCTCCGTGCCGGCCTTCTGCGTCTCCGAGAGAATCCAGCGGTTGAGCCGGGATTCGGCATTGCGCGGCACGAAGGCGGGATCGCGCCCGCAGCCATTCATCTCGGCGAAGCGGGCGGCGTTCCACAGCTTGGTGGAGAAGTTGCGGTAGCCCTCGACGCGAGCCGGGGCGAGCTTGATGTCGCGCCCCTGCGCCGCCATCGCGGCAAGCGTGAAGCGCAGCGCGTCGGCACCGTATTTCGACACGAGGTCGAGCGGGTCGATGACGTTACCCTTGGACTTCGACATCTTGGCGCCCTTCTCGTCGCGGACGAGGGCGTGGATGTAGACATCCTTGAAGGGCACGTCGGGCATGAAGTGCAGCCCCATCATCATCATCCGGGCGACCCAGAAGAAGATGATGTCAAAGCCGGTGATGAGCACCGTGGTGGGGTAGAAGCGCGTGACTTCCGCCGTCTCGTCCGGCCAACCCAGCGTCGAGAACGGCCACAGCGCGGAAGAGAACCAGGTGTCGAGCACGTCCTCGTCGCGGGTGATCAGCGCCGCGCGCTTTTCCGGGTCGGCGGCGAGTTCCTGCGCCTCGGCGTCGGTGATGATGCCGTTCTGCACGCAATGAGCGAGCGCGGCGGCAACAGCCGCCTCTTCCGTCTCCTCGACGAAGATGGTGCCGTCCGGCCCATACCAGGCCGGGATCTGGTGGCCCCACCACAGTTGGCGCGAGACGCACCAGGGCTGGATGTTCTCCAGCCACTCGAAATAGGTCTTTTCCCAGTTCTTCGGCACGAAGTTCGTCCGCCCCTCGCGCACGGCGGCGAGCGCCGGTTGCGCGAGGGTGTGGGCGTCGACATACCACTGGTCGGTCAGCCACGGCTCGATGACCACGTTGGAGCGGTCGCCATGCGGCACCATGTGGGTGTGCGGCTCGATGCGGTCGAGAACGTCGCGCTCCTCCATGAGCGTGACAATGGCCTTGCGCGCCGCCTCGCGCGACAGCCCGTCCAGCGCCAGCGCGGCGTCAAGATCCGCGCCCGCCTGCGCCCCGGTGAGGAAGTCCTCATTGCCGGCCAGCGTTACCCGCGCCTCGGCATCGAGCACGTTGATCATCGGCAGGTCGTGCCGACGGCCGACCTCGAAATCGTTGAAGTCGTGCGCCGGGGTGATCTTCACCGCGCCGGTGCCCTTGGTCGGGTCGGAATAGGCGTCCGGCACGATGGGGATCAGCCGGCCGACCAGCGGCAGGCGCACCTTCGCATTGGCCGCGACAAGGCCCTGATAGCGCGGGTCTTCCGGGTGCACCGCCACGGCCGTGTCGCCGAGCATGGTTTCCGGGCGGGTGGTGGCGACGACGATATAGTCGCGGGTCTCGAATTCGGTGGGCTGGTCGTGCTCGTCGAAAGCGATGGGGTGCTCATAGGTCACGCCATCGGCCAGCGGGTAGCGCAGGTGCCAGAGATGGCCCTTCACCTCGACCTGAAGCACTTCAAGGTCAGAAATGGCGGACTGGAACTTCGGGTCCCAGTTTACCAGCCGCTTGTCCTTGTAGATCAGCCCTTCCTTGTAGAGCCGCACGAACACCTTGAGCACCGCGCGGGACAGGCCCTCATCCATGGTGAAGCGCTCGCGCGACCAGTCGCAGGACGCGCCGAGCTTCTTCAGCTGGTTGATGATGGTGCCGCCGGATTCTTCCTTCCACGCCCAGATGCGCTCGACGAAGGCGGCGCGGCCCATGTCGCGGCGGCCGGGAAGCTGGCGCTCGGCGAGCTGGCGCTCCACCACCATCTGGGTGGCGATTCCGGCATGGTCGGTGCCGACCTGCCAAAGCACGTCCTTGCCGCGCATACGCTCGAAGCGGGCGAGAATATCCTGCAGCGTGTTGTTGAGCGCGTGCCCCATATGGAGCGAGCCGGTGACGTTGGGCGGCGGGATGACGATGCAATAGGGCTCGGCCCCTGCCCGCTCCGGACGCCCGGCCGTGAAGGCTCCCGCCTCCACCCAGCTCTGGTAGATGCGGTCTTCGACGGCGGCGGGATCGAACCTGTTGTCGAGCATTTTGGCTCCGGCACCTCAATTGAATGGGTGCGAGAGAAAGCGGAGCGGATGCCGCGAGTCAACTCGCCAGCAGCCAGCACGTCCCTAAAGCAGGGGTCGGGCGCCGCTTTCGGCGGCGTCGGGAGGGCGTTTTCGGGAAGCCGAGGCCGGCTTCGGCTTACTGCCCGTGCCGGGCGACACGCTCGATTTCCGCTCGCACCAGCCGCTCGACAAGGGCCGGCAGGTTCTCGTCGAGCCAGGCCTTGAGCATGGGCCGCAGCGCGTCGGTGACGAGATCGTCGACCGAACGGTGCGGCGCGGCGCTCATCGTGCGCTGCAACGATCCGAAGGCGGCCGACACGGCGCTGCTGGCCGGCGCCGACACCAGCCGCTCGCGCGCCGGCTCGGATTGATCGGTGGCGCCCTGCCGGTTGCTGGCCACCAGGCGCGATTCCGACAGGCGGGTCTCCGCGAGACGGGCCTCCGCGAGGTTCGCTTCATGCCCGCGCACCTCGGAAGAACGCGGCTCCATCGGGCGGGCTTCCGAAGGACGCGTCTCCGTCGCGCGAAAATCCGGGCGCGACGCGGGCGCGACCGGCGGCACCGCTGATGAAGTCTCATCCTTTACCGGCACGACAAAGACCGCGCCCTCGCGGGTCGGCTCAAAATGGGACGTGCGCGCCGCCGGCGCCGGCATCTCGGTGGGCTCGGCAACCGGGAGCGCCTCGCGCCCCGGCGCGGGCGCCACGATGGCCGTCGGGCTCGCCGGGGCTGGCGACACGACAGGATCGGCCTTGGCTGGCTCGCTCTGGACCGTGCGGACCTCGGCCGTGGAGACATCCGTGCCGGACGGCTCTGCGGATTCGGGCACCGTCGCGGCGCTTTCCGCTGTCACCGGCCCGGACACCGCCGGCTCGTTCATCGCCACATTCGCCAGTTCGGCCTGAACGGCCTGTTCCACCAGCGCTAGGTCGAGCAGCGCGGCCGCCAGCGGCTTGTCGAGATCGCTATCGAGCGGTGCCAGCGGCTTGACGACCGATGGGCGGGAGAAGGACGGCCGCACGGGAGGCAGTCCGCTCATCCGGGTGCCGCCGTCAATCCCGCCACGCGGCGGATACAGCGAGGCGCCGAGGGCCGGCCGGGCCGGGGCACTTGGCGCCGGGGCAATTGGCGCCGAGGCAGTTGACGCTGGGGCGCTCGGTGCCGGGGCATTTGGCGCCGACGCACGTATTTCCGGCAGCGAATCCGGCGCCGGGCTGCGCGGCTCGACGAGCCGGGGCTCCGGCCGCGGCCGTGCCTCGCTCAGCGGGCGCAGATCGGGCATGGGCCGGGAATCGGGAAACAGCCGCGGCTCGACGCGGCGAGGCTCGGGAGCCCGGCTCTCGCTCGCCGGACGGGCCGGCAGTGGCACCTCAAGGGCGCGCGCGGCAGAACCGCCCGAATAGACCGCACCCGCCGGCGCACGGGTCGCGACGGACGGGGTCGAGAACGGGGCGGCGGCCAGCACGGAAGCGGAAACCGTCACGGGGCGCGGCGTGAACGGGTCGGTCGCCGGCGCACGGCCACGCGGCGCGTAGTCCACGGGGTTCTCGACCCGCTCGCGGTAGGGCGGGGGCGCATAGGAGAGCGCTTCGGACGACGCCGTGCTCGCCATCGCCCGCTGCGGCGCGGCGGCGACGGGGCGCGGAGCAGGCTCGCGGACCGGCGCGACATCCCGGCTGGCCGGCGCCTCGCGCGCGGGGCGCGGCGCATCGCTGCGTGTCGCCGCCGGATCGGCAGCGACCTCGTCGGAAATGATGCGACGGATGGAGGCCAGGATTTCCTCCATCGACGGCTCACTGCCTCTCGCATTCACCGGCATGCGCTGCTTTCCGATCCCAGGGTTGATGGCGCTCGGCCGAGGCGCACGACTCAACCCGTTAACACTTCGTAAAGTGTGAACCGCCCGAGGCGGAACGCCAAGATGTAACCCGGCGGGACCAACAACGTTCGACCGCTAGGGTTAACGCCGCCCGCAAACCCGCTCGCAGTGAGCTGCCCCTCCCCCGCTACCGCAGGCGCCGATCTTCCGGCGCCGTGCGGGCGGGCCTCAGGCTCACTGCCCGCCCGGCGTCCGCACGCCGATCCAGGCGTCGCGCACCTGGTTGTAGTGAATCTGCGGGTTGTACACCGGAACCTTGAGCGCGAGCGTGACGGCGCTCAGATGGCCGCTGGCGGACAGCACCGCATAGGAGGCGACGACCCGGTCACGCTGGGCGATGACGAGACTGGCACGGGCGTTGAACAACGCCGTCTGCGCGTTCAGCACATCGAGCGTGGTGCGCTGGCCGACGCGCCATTCCTCGCGCACGCCGCGCAGGGCGATCTCGTTCGCCGCCACGGCGGCCTGTGCCGATTCGATGGCGGCCTTCGCCGCTTCGAGCGCACCCCAGAACTGCACGACATTGGCCCGCACCTGCTCGCGGTTCACGTCGACCTCGATCCGCAGCTGGCCGAGGGTCTCCTTGGCCTGGCGGATGGTCGCGTATTCGCTGCCGCCCTGGTAGATCGGCACGGTCAGGTTCAGCGTTGCGGCGGCAGCGGTCTGACGGCTGACACTCTGGCTGCTATTATAGCCCGAGGACGCCGAGCCGTTCAGGCTCAGCGTCGGCGACAGCGCCGACTCCGCAACCTTCACATTGGACAAGCCGGCATCGACGGCGAACTCCGCCGATTTCACCGCCGGATGCCGGGTCAGGCCGGAATCGACGGCGAGTTTCTCGCTCTTCGGCAGCAGGCGGTCGATCGGACGGCCCGGGCTCAGCTTGGTCGGGCGCAGGCCAATGACCTGATAGAACACCGCATTGGCGGTGTTGAGGTTCGATTCCGCAAGCGCCAGCTCGCTCTGGGCGTTGGCGACGGAGGCTTCGGCCTGGGCGACGTCGGTGCGGGTGATCTCGCCGACCGAGAAACGGTCGCGTGCGGCGCGCAGTTCTTCGCGCAGGGCTTCGAGGTTCTGCTTCTGCAGTTCCACCAGCGCGGCGTTCTGCAGCACGTTCATATAGGAGGTGGCGGCATCGAGAAGCACCAGCTGCTCGGTGTTGCGCAGCAATTCGCGCTGCCCGCGCACCTGCGATTCAGCGCTGCGCACTGAATTGGCGGTCCGCAACCCATCATAGATGGTCTGGCTGATGGTGATGCCGAAGCCGGTCGGGTAGGTCTTGGTGACGCTGAGAGAACCCGACCCCTGCAATGCGGCATAGCCCGAATCGAGTCGGGTTTCCGCCCATTGGGCGCCGACATAGGCGCTGCCGAACACCTGCGGGCGATAGCCCGCTAGCGCGATCGGCACATATTCATCCGTAGCGCGGGTGGCAGCACGCTGCGAATTCAATGTGGGATTGTTGCGATAGGCGGCCGAAAGCGCCTGATCGAGGGTCTGGGCATTCGCCGGCATAGCGATGCCAGCAAAAAAAGCGACCGCCGCCCACGCGACGACCTTACCCCCGGTAGTCGACACCCACATGTCCAACCTCTGCGAACGCTAATCTGATGGGAATCGCCTGCCCCCGGGCGACTCTCTCAATCTCTGTATGACGCGAACGCAAGATAGGTGCTTGGAGAGGGGCTGTGAACCGCTCGGTTTGGTCCTGTGGACGATTTAGTCGAACACGCGGCAGATCAGCCACAGGGTACGGTTGAAACCCTTAGAAAACAAAGCCCGGCCGCGCCTCGAAGCCCGGCAGCGTCGGCACTGCGGCGTCGAACACCACCCGCGAGCCCATGCCACCCGTCGTGTGGGTGAACACCGTCGCACGCCCCGCACGCCCCCGCCCGACCACGGCGACAAGGCGTCCGCCCGGCTTGAGCTGGGAGAGCAGCGATTCAGGCGCCGCATCGATCCCGCCATTGAGCAGGATTACGTCATAGGGCGCCTCGCCCGGCCAGCCGGCAGCCATCGGCCCCTGCACATAGGCGGCGTTGAGCAGGCCCAGTTCGAGCAGCAGGGCCGAGCCCTGCGCCGCGAGCGCCGCATCTTCCTCAAGCGCCACCACCTGCCCGGCCAGCTTGGCCAGCACGGCGGTGGAATAGCCGCTCGCCGCGCCGACATCGAGCACCAGCGCGTCGGAGCCTATCTCGGCCGCCTGCAGCAGCTTGGCGAGAACCATCGGCTCCATCAGGTAGCGCGCCGGCGCGCCCTCCTTCACCAGCACGTCGTCGTCGATATAGGCGAAGTTGCGCAGGCTGGCGGGAACGAAGCGCTCGCGCGGGGTCTCCAGCATGGCGGCGACGATGCGCAGGTCGGTGACGTCGTTGGCGCGCACCTGGGCGTCCACCATGGCGCGGCGCAGTTCGGCGAAATCGATCATTCGGCGACAACCTCGAAAGCAGACGGCAAGGACGCGCGCGGGCCGCGCGGGGACGAGCGCGCACTGGCGGCGCGAGCGAACGGCGCCAGAATTGCGGCACCGGCGCGTCCATTGCAAGCGTTCTCGACGGGCGTTCTCGAAGATTTCCAGCCTGGCGTGCCACCGTGGCTGCGGGCCGATGGTCCGCCAGCACTCCGGTCCCTCGATCGGCGATCATGGCACGCCGCGCCCTCGTTGCGAGGGAGGGCCGCAAGGCTGGAGGCGCAGCCCTGCGGCATGGTGCCCATCCCGCAAGGCTGGAGGCGCAGCAATGCGCGATGGGCACCATGCCACGAGAGCCCCACGCCACCGGAGGACCTGCCATGCCCCTCCCCCGGATCGCCCGGCCTGGGCCGGCCCGGCGCCGCCGTCCCCAGCTTCTCGTGCCGGGTGGCGTTGCTCATCGCCCCTAGCTCTGTTATGAGCCGCCCCGGCCCATGAGGCGCCTTTCGGCGACCTCGGTCGGGCCACGTGGCGGAGTGGTTACGCAGCGGACTGCAAATCCGTGCACCCCGGTTCGATTCCGGGCGTGGCCTCCAGTTCACGCACCCGCCGCCGGCCTTGAAAAAGTGTCGGCGGCGGGTGTCGTCACCGCCTTTCTTGGCTGCCGGCGCACCCGCCGTCATGGGTTTGACAACAACCCATGATCGTCGTTGATGATCCCGCCCTCCGGCGTCTGCGACGCGGAGCGAAGGGGCGACGCCCGATCCGGCCGGGCCCGTGAAAAGGATTTTCGCTGATGTTGCCTCCCAAGATGGCCAACGCGCTCGCCAACATGATCAGCCCCGAGACCCGCGACACGGTCCGCCGGCTGTTCATCCAGGACGGGCGCCGCCACTGGAAAGGCTATGCGCTATCCTTCGTCTTCATGGCGTTCATGGCCGGGACGACCTCGGGCCTCGCCTATCTCATGGGCGACGTCATCAACCGCATCTTCGTCGAGCAGAGCACATCCGCGATCTGGATCCTGTCGGGAGCCGTGGTCGCGCTGTCCGTCACCAAGGGCTTCGCCGCCTATGGGCAGGCAGTCACGCTCGCCAAGGTCGGCAACCGGATCGTCGCCGACAATCAGAAGCGCGTGCTCGACCGGCTGCTGACACAGGATGTCACCTTCTTTTCGGGCAGCCACACCGCCGAGATCATGCTGCGCTTCAACACCGGCGCGCAGGCGGCGCGCAATGTGCTGAACCTCATCGTCAGCAGCCTCGGGCGCGACCTTCTCTCGGTCATCGGCCTCACCCTCGTGATGATCCTGCAGGACCCGTTCATGGCGCTGATCGGCTTCATCGTGATGCCGATCGCGGTGGGCGGCGTGCGCTCGCTGATCCGCAAGGTGCAGAAGATCTTCAGCCGCGAATTCCATAGCGCGATCCAGATCATGACCGAATCGATCGACGCGTTTCAGGGCATCCGCACCATCAAGTCCTTCACGCTGGAGGACAGCCAGCGGGCCAAGATCTACGGCCGCATCGACAAGATGGAGAAGGCCTCGAACCGGATGATGCGGGCGCAATCGCAGTCCGGGCCATTGATGGAGGCACTCGGCGGCGTCTCCATCGGTCTGGTGGTGATGTATGCCGGCTGGAGCGTGCTGCATGGCGGCCGCACGCCGGGCGAGTTCTTCTCCGTCATCACGGCCCTGCTGCTCTGCTACGAGCCGGCCAAGCGCCTCGCCCGTCTCAACATCGACCTCACCACCCATCTGCTGGGCGCGCGCATGCTGTTCGCCCTGCTCGACCGGCCGGCCGTCGAGCAGGACCTGCCGGGCACGCCGGAACTCGTCGTCACCGGCGGCGGGATCGCCTTCGAGGACGTCGTGTTCAGCTATCGCGAGAGCGAGCCGGTGCTGCGCGGCCTCAGCTTCGTCGCCGAGCCCGGGCAGACTACGGCGCTGGTCGGCCCCTCGGGCGGCGGCAAGAGCACGGTGATGAACCTGCTGGAGCGGTTCTACGACGTCGATTCGGGCGTTCTCACCATTGACGGCCAGCGGATCGACACAGTCACGCGCCGCTCGCTGCGCCAGGCCATCGGCTTCGTCAGCCAGGATGTGTTCCTGTTCACCGGCACGGTGCGCGAGAACATCGCCGCCGGCCGTCCCGGCGCCACCGAGGAGGAGATCATCGCCGCCGCACGGTCGGCCCACGCGCATGACTTCATCATGGGCTTCGAGGGCGGCTATGACAGCCTTGTCGGCGAGCGTGGCACCCAGCTTTCCGGCGGTCAGCGCCAGCGCATCGCCATCGCCCGCGCCTTCCTGAAGGACGCACCGATTCTGCTGCTCGACGAGGCCACCGCCGCCCTCGACAGCGAATCCGAGGCCGAGGTGCAGAAGGCACTGCAGTCGCTTCAGGCCAACCGCACCACGCTGGTCATCGCCCACCGCCTGCAGACGGTCATCAACGCCGACAAGATCTGCGTCATCGAGAAGGGTCGCGTTGTCGAAAGCGGCCGCCACGAAGAGCTCGTGGCCAAGCGTGGGCGCTATTTCACCTTCCACCAGTTGCAGTTCGCCGGGCAGCAGGAGCGCCTCAGCGCCTGAGGATATCCACATGGTGCGGGATCAGGGGTTCACAAACCGATCCCGCATTGCTATATCGCCGCCTCCGAGACGCCACGGCGTCCCCGGTCCCTGATAGCTCAGTTGGTAGAGCGTTCGACTGTTAATCGAATGGTCGCAGGTTCGAGTCCTGCTCAGGGAGCCACCATTTTAAGCTAAAGCGTTGATGTTGCTTAGCTTTTCCTGCCAGTCATTGGCGCAGCCCTGCTCATTTCCCTACTTTGTATGCGCTGCTTGGGGCCGCGATTCTCGCGCTTCATGCGCCGAATCCGCCCCCTCCCCGCTCGCGTGGCTCCACCATGGAGTCGAACCAAAAATAAAACCCCGCCGCCGATGAGGGCGACGGGGGTGTCCGGCCCGGCTCTTGCCGGCTGGGGCGCGTCGCTGGCCCGGCCGGACAACTGATCATAGAGCGTCAGGTCGCAGCGCGTCCTTGATTCCTTCGACCATGCCCTGACCGACGACGACGACCCGCTGCAGGGCGTTCGCTTGGTTCGATTCCAAGTCCGCCGCCATCATATGGATCGCCTCTAAGAGCGCGCTGAGCTCGTCGAGGCGGTCGATGGTGTCTGACACGGATGTCGGAGTGATGGGGCTGTGGACGTTCATGCCCGCCTCCCGGCGAGGCGCTCGATGTCCAGCACGAGCTTGGTCATGACGTGCTCCGGCCAGTCGGCCTCTGCGCAATCGACGGCGCCAGCATCCTCGATGCCGTGCAGGTCAAGCAACGCAAGGCGGGCTTTTGCGGCAAGCTCCAGGAGCGAGCACGCTGGCGTGTCGACGAGCTGACCGAGCGCGTTGTCCATGCGCACTTCCACCTGACTTTCTGCCCGTCCGGCAGCCGTCGCGCCGTTGGCGTCGTAGATCGCCGAAGCAATTGCCCACTGCTGGTCGCCGGTCTGGACCCTGCTGGTGCCGCCCAGCGCCTTGATGGCCGCCTCGGCGGCTTTCATGGCAACGTCGTGCAGCGGTTTCCAGTGGGCGTTAAGGGGCAGCCATTCGGCCCGCGCGCGCCAGTAATCTGCTTCAAGCTCGAGGATGGAGCGAGGGGCGACAGAAGGCTGTCTCTGCGCCGGGATGGCGTTGTCGTTGATCGGGGTGTGGAGGTTCATGGGGGTTGGCTCACTGGTATCGGCTGTTCAAGGCCGTTGCCGGTCGGCGGGACCGGCGGCCGGGGGTTGAACACCTGCCAGTGAGACAGGCCGAACGCTTTTAAGGGTTGCCCCTCTGGACAGCGCGCTCGCCCCCGGCCAATATGGTCGGGTTCGGAGCCGCGCCGCCAAGCGCGTCCGTCGCATCGCTCAATGCGATGCATTTCAGCCGCCGTCCGACGCTGCCAGGCGTCGTGACAATTCCTGCCAGGGAATGCGGCCTATCACTGGTCCGGGTGTTCAAGCCCACGGACACGGTGCCCCTGATTCTTGATTTGCGCAAGCGTCGCCCTACGTCGGGCGGCCGTTTTGCGTTGTGCGCTGCGAAGAGCGGTCAGCCCTAACTTCTCCACATCTGACGAACACGCTGATGCCCGCTGGCGGGTACCCCTCGCGCCAATCGGCGTGAGCAGATGGTGTGTGTCCAATGGCAAGCAAGAAAGAACCACCGTCCGGCAAGGGCTCTGGCCGGCGCTCGTCAGGCGGTGTTCCGACCATCCGCGTTACCAAGTTCGGCGGCGTCCAGATCGGACCTCGCGAGCCATCTGGTCCCGTAACCATCGAGGAATGGCGGCGCATGCTGGTGATCTGCGCCAGGCTCGTGGACGAGTTCGGCGAGTCCGCGCTGCCGCTTTTCGAGAGGTGCGAGCGCGAGATCGCGGAAGCCGAATCCAAGTCCTCGGCTATGGCTCGCGCCAAAGCGGTGCTGGAAGGCAGAGAGCCGCGAAAGCCCACCGATCCAGAGCCAGCGTGACGTCCTGCTGCATCCCGATATGCTTCGCCGGAAGCATCAGGAGCACGACATGGCCCCCGCCGCAGGCACCGAGTCCGCCGTCTTCGTATCCCGTCGCACAGCCGCTGCCAGGCTTGAGATCACAGAGCGCATGTTCGACCAGTGGGTGCGGATTGGGTTCGTACCGGCTGCGGCAGTGGCTCACGGAAAGGTCAGCCGCTGGCACTGGCCGAGCGTGGAAGCGAAACTGGCGCAACCGTCACCCGGTTCGCAACCGATTGCAGACCAAACGCCAAGGCACCGACGGCAGTCGAAGTACCCCAAGGGCGTATTCTGCACACGCAAGCCCAATGGGACGACCTACTGGTACTATCAGCGCGACAAGGGCAAGCCGACCCGCGGGCCGCTCGTGCGCCTGCCGGACTTTGGCAGCCCCGCCTTCAATGAGGCGCTGCAGGTGGCCAAGGGCGGGAAGAAGGCGAGCCGTCGTCGATCGGCTCGCTACAATATCGCGGCGATGATCGCCGACTATAAGTCGGACCCGCAGTGGGGCACCAAGCGCCCGGCGACGATCGCCACCTATGAGTCCGCCATGGCGCCCATCCTGAAATATTGGGGCGAACGCGAGCCTGGTGAGATATCCGTCGCGCACGTCATCGACCTGATCAACAAATTCGCCAGTCGGCCGTCCATGGGGAACATGGTGCTGGTTATGGTCAAGAAGCTGATGAAGTTCGCGGTGCAGCGCGGGCACCGGGCGGATAGCCCGGCCCGTGACGTTGATGCGCTATTCGAGGACACCGACGGCGCCAAGCCGCTGACACCCGGCGCGTGGGCGGCCCTCATGGCGCCGGAGTGCCCGCAGGCGGTGTACAGGCTTGCCGTGCTTGGCCGGGCCACAGGGCAGCGGATATCCGACCTTATCCGCCTAAGGCCCGCCGACCGCGACGAGGACGGCATCAGCCACACGATCACCAAACTGCGCGACAAGCCGCACTGGAGCCTGCTGAAGCCAGAAGAGGCGGCCACGATCGACGGATGGGGCGTAGGCCCGGCAACGCCGTATGTCATGCGGCCGGACGGCAGGCGCTACGACACGGACTCCATGCGCGACGCATGGAACGGCTACATCAAGACTGAGGCCGGTTCCGCGCTCGCCGGGTTCACCCCGCACGACCTGCGCGCGACGAAGGTCTGCGACGAGCGGATCGCAGGCAAGACGCACCAGCAGATCGCCGCCATGGTCGGCATGTCGGCGGGAATGGTGATGAAGTACAGCAAGCACATTGACCAGCGGTTGGCGGCTCGCGGAGGGGCCGCAACACCCTTGCCGACGGAATGGCGCGCCCCAGGTCCGGACGTATCAGAACATGAGGATGAACCATGACCAATGCCGGCACGCTACGTCCTGGCGCGCTTGGAGGCGGCGCAGCGGGCGCTGGAGCGGGCGGCGGGGTGACAATGTTGATGACGTCTGCTTGCCGCATTGCAAGTTGTGCGATATTCTATGGGCCTTGGTCTTCTATAGATCTCGATCCTAGGTGAGTGGTGCACACCTCACCTGAAGGCGTTGTCTAGGGCGTCGGGACCCCTAATCGCGAAACTCGCCAGTTCGCATCACCCTTCCGATTCTATGGACGCCAGGAGTTCGCGCATGAGTGCGCCAGATCCTGCGGTGATGCGAGACATTGCGCTGCTGCTCGCCGCACTTGCAGGCTTGATCAAGGCCATATGGCCTAACGGCATCTTCCGTTAGCCATTAGGCGCCAGGGGCTGCGGTGCGGCCTCTGGCGTCCGATCGCATCAAGTTATCTTGTCGACGAGCTTTAAAACGATCTCTTCATCAGCCTTCTTGCGCCAACCTTCGTCGCTGGGATTGAACGAGAACTTAATGCCCACGATATCCGAAGGAATGCCGACGAATTTTGTGTCGTCCAAGAATATGGGAATCACGGTTTCGTCAGCGACACGTGGGGCAAAGTTTTCTCGTTCGAACGTCGGCCAAATTTTCCTCTGATGATGCTCATCAAGAATACACACAACGTATCTGCTACGGTTCGTAAAAATTTCCGTGAAAATACTATGCCATGCCCTACCCAAGAAATTTGTCTCAAACATTTCGTCATAGAATACCGGAACATCTAGCGCTTCCAATTGGACAGCGATATGACTCGCCAGTTCACGATTCTCTCCGGCAAAAGAAAGTGCTATTTCGAATTCGTATTCGCTCGAATCATCACGAAAACCGCAATCTTTCCTAAGTCTCTCCCAATCTAAGTGCTGGATAAAATAAAAAAGGGCAGGATCATCGATCGAGAAATTTTTCGTTTCTTTATTGTAATAAAAGCTTCTAGCCACCATCGGCTTGGAATCCATTAGAATCGGCAGTCGCCTTTCTTTGATATTATTTATGCTACCCCTAATATCTGGATCCGAATTTGCTAGTTCATTAAGATCAACATTTGAAGAGCCATTCTGTCCTATGGCTTTCAACACCTTAAAATATGGCTGGTTGCTCGGCCTAAATCTCTTCCCCCTACAGAATTCTTTGACGGCAGGGTAGTGAGCCGAATATAGTTGCTCAACGACATCGCGACGTATGGTATTAATGTCAAAATCAATATCAACTATATGTTCCCTAGTTGATAAAATCCCAGCTTTAATACAAATCTCCTGACATAATTGCTGAGTTAGCCAATAATCACCACGAGATTCTTCGTATATTTGTTCAGATTGCAATATGTTGATATTTAATTTTACGCACCCAGTGGAAATAAGTTCCGATATTTCACTAAGACCGCCTGGCTGTATTCGATGGATGCCTATTCTTTTCGCTATATCTGGAACCAATTGAATCAAACTTGATCCTAATTGGTTAATTCCAACAATAATAAGCTTAGTAATATTCGTTACGTCTGAGCTTTCCGCGGACAGTTTCGATATGTCGATTAATGACTCTTGTAACGCCGCCGACAGTCTATGAAAATCATCAATAACATAACGGCCAGAAGGTCGATCTCGGGCTATCGATTCGATATTTGATACATCGACCGGATCTCGCGCTGTAAAATACACCGTTCCAAATGACTCTCCCAAGTCAGTCAGAATCTGTCTTATGCAAGTCGTCTTTCCGGTTCCTGATTGTCCTTCCAAAATAACTGGCTTTCCGGGCGTTCTAACGTCCACAAGAATCCGGTTGTAATTTGGCGGCCTTACAAAGGTGAAAGCAGGAACGCCCTCGGTGACAAAAACTTCTTCTACCAAAAGTGACATCGCGTCGTCTTTCCAACCGGGACAGCGGTGCGATCTTAGCAATTTCGGCGACTGTGTGTGAATATAGTCGATCCAGTCCACAACTGCTCTCCGCTCGCGTTCCGATCGTCGCCCGTGCGTGTCCGCCGCTTGCTCACCGTCGCGTAGCGGGTTAAGCCCCGCCCATGACCGAAAAATTGGAAGCCCTTCGCAGCCGCCTGCTGGCCGCCCAACGCGAACTCATCGTCGCGGCGGCAGAGGCGGGAGCGGTGCCACCGGACAACGCGCTACGCAAAATTGCCGACATGGAAGTGGCTCTCGCTGCTATCGAGGCGATGATCGACGAGGCGCGGCAGGGCTAGTCTCACCCGCGGTCGGCCCTATGCCGCGACGTGTTGCAATCCTGTGCGCCGAGGCCCCGGCACAATCTTCTCGCCCACCACGTCGTCCGGCCACTCATGAATGCGCTCGGTCACAACGCTTTCGGCGCGCAGGACGGTGTGGTCGACGTGTCCACCGATGCCATAGATCAGCGGCTGGCCGGGCAGTGCGACGGCCTTGAGCGGATTGCGCCGGAGCAGGTCGAAGAGCCGGGGTCCGTGCTCGGCCAAGCCATCGCATGCCCAGAACATCGGAAGGCCGGACTCGCGATATTCGCGCGGCGACGGATGCGGCGCGCCAAGCATTTCCGGCACCTCGTGAAGGCGGAAAGGCGCGATGTCACCAAACTCCGCTCCGCCGCCCTTATAGGTGTGAAAGTAGTAGAGCACGGGTCCATCGGTCTCGGAGATGCCGGCGATGACGCCGTCGAGCGCGGCCTGCTCCTGGCCCCTGTCGGCCCGGCTCTCGAGCCTGTCGGAGAACATCCGAAGGGCCTCGTCCACGGATCCTCGCCAGGAACACAGGTCGATCACCATGCCCATCAATTCGATGGTGGTGGTGCCGCCCCGGCCAGCGAAGGCCAGCGGCAAGGTGTCGGACGTCCAGACCTTGGTCCGAAATTCGATCACTACGCCATCATCGTCATAGATGGCGCCGTCAGTCAGTAGCTCGACGCGGTCAGCATAGGCCGCCGCAAAAAAGGCGCTCATCTCGCTGCTCCTGTAAAATTCGTGAGGGTGGCCACGTCACCAAAGAACCCACCGCCAGCCGTCCCCGGTGCGCTCAGTAGGCCGGTCAGAGCCTGCTGCAGGCCAATGTCGATAATCTTGTCGAGCACGCTGTTTAGGGCGTTGGACAGCGCGTCCGCTGCGCTCACGCCGTTGCGGATGTCGGAGACGAAACCGCCAAGGACGTCGTAGGCAGTGCCGCGGATCTCATCCATCGAGTCGACCAGGGCCGCCTGCGACGTTGCCTGCTTTTCCAAGGCGGCAGCCGCCTGGCCGGAGCGGGCGGCGAGCTCGTCGATCTTGGCGGCATAGGCAGGCGTCACCTCGATGCCCGCGCGCTGAAGCTCCAGCAACAGTTCTGTTTTAACACGCAACGCCTCCGCTGCCGCTGTCGTCATGCCGAGGGCCTGCTGTTCGGTCGCCATCTGCGTGATGCGCGCTTCGGCAGACAGGACGATCGAGTCATAGGCTTTGGCAAGCCGGTCCGCCGCGTCACCGGCGGGCGTCTTGACCTTGGACAGGTCGCCCATTCCGCCGGTCGGATTGATCGTTACGCGCTGCGGCCGGGCATCGAGTTGCGACTGCAAGCCAGCGGCTTCGGCCAGTCGCCGGTCGATACCCTCCTGCCCACCGCCGAAGACGAAGGCCGAAGACGACTTCCGCATGTTGTCAGCGGCAGCGGTCAGAAGGTCGATCCGACGCTGGAGCGTGCTGTTCGACTGCGCCTCGGTGGCGTTGAGCAGATCGACGAAGGTCCGCATTTCCGCCACGACGGAGACGATCGCGCCTTTGAGGTTAGTGCCGACGGTCGTGGACAGCTTCGCGAAGGCGCGGTCGATCTCGACGGCCCGCTGGATGAGCTCGGCGTCGATCACGTTGCCAGTGTCGCGAGCTTCTTGCCGCATCTTGGCAATATAACCAGAGCCCTGGTCGATCAGCCGAAGGAACTGCTCACCACCGCTGCCGCTGAAGAGCTCATCCGAGATGCGAATCTGGCTGGCCTTGTCGAGTCGGCCCAGCTTTTCGATGATCTCTTCGAACAGTGCCGACGGGTCCGCGAGCTTTTCCTTGAGATCAGCGGCATTATAGCCAAGACGCTGGAACGCTTCCGCAGCACTTCCGGCGCCGCTGACAACGAACTCATCCGCCCGAAGCTGAAGCTCCTTCAGCCCGTCGGCCATGGCATCCAGCCCGACCAGCGCACCTTGGGCCGCGTAACCAAGCTCTTGAAATTTCTCGACTTGGACGCCGGCTTTCTGCGCTTCGGCGTTCAATTGTGCCAGGTCTGAAGCGGCAGCCTTGGCGCCAGCAAACAAACCGCCGACGCCGAGGCCAGCAAGCCCAAGTTTCAGCCCGTCACCAATAACCGAAGCGGGCGGCGCCTATGTCGCCTCGGCACGGCGCGTTCTCGAGGATCTGACCGAGGCCGAACGCGCCGCATCGGGCGAATATCGCGCGCCCCGTGGCGAGCTTCTGATTACGGCCCCGATTATGTTCGGCAAGATGCATGTCGCGCCGATCGTCCACGACTTCCTCGGCGCCTATCCGGAAGTGACGGTCAGGCTCACACTGACCGACGGTGTCGTCGATCTCGTCGAATCGCATGTCGATGTCGCCGTGAGATTGGGTAAACTTCCCGACAGCACGCTTGTAGCCAGACGTGTGGGCGACGTGCGCTGGGTGGCATGCGCGAGCCCGGGCTACATAGCCCGTCGCGGCGCGCCCGCATCGCCCGACGAACTGGCCGATCACGAATGCATCGCCTTTGAAGGACTCCAGCTCTGGCGGGACTGGACCTTCGCAGGCCCGCGCGGCGAACAGACCGCAATCGTCCGTCCGCGCTATTCGGTGAACACCGCCGATGCCGTGATCGAGGGAGCCGCGGCGGGCATCGGAATTGCCTACATCATTTCCTATCAGGCCGCCGAAAGCGTTCGCGATGGCGTTCTCGTGCCGATCCTGCGCGAATGGGCGCCACCTCCCTTCCCCGTGCAGATCGTTCATGCGTCTCGCGCGCACCAGCCTTTGAAGCTCAGGGCCTTCCTGGATTTCGTGACTCCACGCCTACGCGAGCGCCTGTTCGCCATCGGGCAGGTGTTCGAGACAGATCAGGCTGCGGGGGGCATACCGGCCTGAGTATTTTCGGCAGGCTGCGGCACGGGCACTGAGCCGTTTCCGGCAAGCCGCAGCAGATGCGCGGAGGCAGGATTTCCACCCCCCATCCGCCCATCGCGCCCGCGCTGGCAGCGGTTCCGGGTTCAGGCCTTTTCGGCGCTCAGCACGAAGATGGGAACATCGCCGGGATAGGGCGAGGCTGGGAAAAGCTGCTGCCACGGGCGGATGGTCGCAAATCCCGCCTCCTCCAGCATCCGCCGCATCGCCGGCTCCGTGATCCCGTCATGCAGCGGCAGGCGGGCCGCGAGTTCCAGGGCATAGGTCGAGCGATATTGCGGGGCGACCGACCACAGGCCATCCGACACGACGAGCCGCCCGCCGGGGCGCAGCAGCCGATGAGCCGTGTGCAGCGCCTCCATCGGCTGTTCGAGCGTCCACAGGACATTGCGAAGCGTGACGATATCGGCGCAGGCGTCCGCGGCCGGGATATCGCGGATCAACGCGGTCTCGAACCCCGCCTCGACCCCTGCCGCGCGGGCGGCGGCACGGGCGGCCGCGACCATGCCGGGCGAGGCGTCGTACCCGCGCACCCGGTGGCCGAGGGCGGCGGCGATGAGCGCGCAGGCCCCGGTGCCGCTGCCGAGATCGACCACGTCGCGCGGGCCATCGGCCGCGAAGGCGGCCTCCAGCACCGCGTGCCAGAGCTCGGCCTGCGCGACATGCGAGGCGACACCGTCGAACAACGGCGCTCGGGCGCTCCAATGGGCGGTGACGGCGGCCTGAGCGTCAGCCCTGGTCATATGGGGTACCCCTTCCCTTCACGCATCGTCACGGGCGCGGACCCGGCTCATGATCGACGAGGTAGTCAATGTGGCGATGGCCGTTGGCGCCCACGCGGATCGTCACGTCCACACCGAACACCTCGCGGATGAGAGCGGGGGTGAGCACCTCCTCGGGAAGCCCTGCCGCCAGCAGCCGGCCGGCGGACAGCACGCCGATGCGGTCGCAGAACAGCGAGGCGAGGTTGAGATCGTGCAGCGCCACGATGCAGGTCACGCCGAGGCGGCGGACGAGGCCAAGGATGGAGAGCTGGTGCTGGATGTCGAGATGGTTGGTCGGCTCGTCGAGAATGAGCTCGCGCGGCTCCTGCGCCAGCGCCCGGGCGATGTGGACGCGTTGGCGCTCGCCGCCCGACAGCGTGTGCCAGTGCTGGTCATGCCGCCCCATCAGGCCGACGCGCTGCAAGGCGGCGTCGACGGCCTTCTCGTCCTCGGCGGTCCAGGAGGCGAAGGCGGCGCGATGCGGCGTTCGCCCCAGCCGTACCACGTCGCACACGGTCAGCTGGATGTCGGTGCTCGCCTGCTGCTCGACAAAGGCGAGGCGCCGGGCCAAGTCGCGGCGGCCGACGCCGGCGATGTCCTGCCCGTCCAGCGTCACCACCCCGCTCGCCACCCTACGCAGGCGGCAGAGCAGGCGCAGCAGGCTCGACTTGCCCGAACCGTTGGGGCCGATCAGCCCGAGCACGCGGCCCGGCTCCACCGCGAGGCTGACGCCGTCGACGATCAGCCGGCCGCCGGCTCCCCAGCGCACGTCATGGGTCGCGAGGGTCATGCCGGCCGCCTCGCGCGATAGAGAATGAACGCGAAGGCCGGCGCGCCGACCAGCGCGGTGACGATGCCGATCGGCAGGATCTGCTGCGGCACCAGGATGCGCGAGAGTACGTCGGCGAGGATCATGAACACGGCGCCAACGATCAGGCAGGCCGGCAGCAGCCGGGCATGAGAGGGGCCGACGAGGAAGCGGGCGGCATGGGGAATGACCAGCCCGACAAAGCCGACCGTGCCGACAATCGCGACCATGGTGGCGGTCAGCAGCGCCGTGGTGGCCAGCAGCACCAGCCGCACCCGCGTGACATGGATGCCGAGCGAGGCGGCGGCATCCGCGCCGAAGGCGAAGGCATCGAGCGCCTTGGCGTGCACCATGCAGACGAGGAAGCCGAGCAGCGCCACCGGCGCCGCCACCCACAAATCCGACCAGCGCACGCCGCCGAAATTGCCCAACAGCCAGAACATGACTCCGCGTGCTTGCTCGGCGCTGGCCATGGTGGTGACGATGGTGGCGGTCGCGGCGTTGAACAGCTGCGAGCCGGCGACGCCGGCGAGGATCACCCGGTCGCTGCCACCGCCCGCCCCGGCGGCGAGCAGCCCGACCATGACGAGCGCCGCAACCGAGCCGAGGAAGGCCCCGCCGGAGAGACCGAGCGTCGCCCCGCCAAAGCCGAGGATCATCACGCACACCGCCCCGGTGGAGGCGCCGGCCGAGACGCCGAGAATATAGGGCTCGGCCAGCGGGTTGCGCAGCAGCGCCTGCAGGATGGCGCCGGAAAGCGCGAGCGCGCCCCCGCACAGCGCCGCCATCAAGGCCCGGCTCAGCCGGTACTCGAAGATCACGCCCTGCTGGATGGCGCTCACGGGATAGCCGAGATCGAACAGCCCGTTGCCGAGCGCGCGAAAGGCGACATTGAGCGGGATCGGCATCTCGCCCACCGTCACCGCCAGCGCGATGGCGAAGGCCAGCGCGACGAGTGAAAGGCCGGCGAGAGCGATCCGCGCCGGCCAGTTCGGCCCGATGACGAGATGGCTCAATTGACCAGACCGAAGCCCTGCACCGCCTCGGCGATGGCCTCGATGCCCTCCACCGTGTCCATGCCCGGCCGGGTGGAGCCGACATCGACGATGATGATCCGGCTGTTCTTCACCGCCGATAGCTGGCTGGCGACGGGATCGGTCTTGAGGAAATTGAGCTTGGCCTCGATGTCGTCGGCGGGAAAGCGGCGGCGGTCCATCTTCACCAGCACCAGCACGTCGGGATCATTGGCGGCGATGGTCTCCCAGCCGACCAGCGGCCATTCCTCCTCGGTGGTGATGATATTGCGGGCGCCAAGCTGGGCCATCACATAGGCCGGCACGCCGTTCCTGCCGGCAAGGAAGGCATCGCCCTTGATGTCCTTGCTGGAGAACCACAGCGCCATGGAGACGTCCCTGCCCTTCAGCGTCGCGAGCGTGCGGGCGGCGGCCTCCTCGCGTGCCTTCAGGCTGGCGACCAGTGCCTCGGCGCGGTCGGAGACGTCGAAGATCGCGCCATATTCCAGGATGTTCCGGTAGAGCAGCTCGGTCGAATACATCTGCGTGCGAACGCCGTCGCCGGCCCCGGTATTGTCCTTGCCGACGCAATCGGTGGGCGAGACATAGACCGGCACCTTCACGCCGTCGAAACGGTCCCGCTTGCCGATGATGCCGTTCGGGCCGATGTGCCATTCGTACATGGCGACCACCAGGTCCGGCTCCTGCCCGACCACCGCCTCGAAGCTGGGATCATTGTCGGCGAGTCGCTTCACCCCTTCATTCACCGCCTCATAGGGCTTGGCGACCGGGCCGAACCAGAGCGCGGAGGCGACCACACGCTCGCCGAGGCCGAGCGCATAGAGAATTTCGGTCTGCGCCTGCCCGACGCTGACGACACGCTGCGGGGCGTGGTCGATCACCACCTGATGGCCGCAATTCTCCAGCGTCAGCGGGTAGGTCGTGCCGGCTAGCGCATTCCCGGCCATGCCGGCGCCGGCGAGAAGGCCGAGCGCCAGCGCGACGGTTCGGGCCGGCCTGCGGAGAGGATGGGAAATCGTGTTGAGCATTGTCACCGCTTCCTGAAAAAGGAAGACGGGAAGCGCAAAGGGAACCGGCGCCGGCAGGGCTCCCTCGAGCCCTTGCACGGCCGGCAACCTCCGGAGCACCCCGCCCGAAAGATTGGTCGCGATCAGGGCAGGTCTCCTGGCTCGCGGGTCGACGCTGGCTCCGCCCGGCCTTCCCAGCGCGCGGCCTGAGCCGTGGTGCCAGTGGACGATGGGCAGAGGGCTCGCCGCTTACAGTTGCGGGGGCAGCCTCGGCATTGGCGCGAACGCCTCACCGAATTCCCTCTTAGCTCCGGGCGGGGACCCGAAGAACCTTGATCGGCCGTGACCGTAACCGCTCGCAATCCGTCGTCAAGGGCAACAATTTGATACATTATATCAATAGCGGTCACAAGGGCTGTCTGCGAAGTGGCTGCGTGCCTGCGGGCCATGTCGGGTGTTGGGGAGGACAGGAGCGCTCCGCAGCCCGCGTGGTGCTGATGGCGGTTGATAGGGAGCGTCACGCCGCGTTGTGGGCGACGATCCGCAACGCCTCAGTGAAAGCCGACCTTGATGGGTGCCCCCCGCGACGCGGCTGCGCGCCAGCCGCATGCTCGCCCCTACTTCATCGTGGCCGAAAGTTGGCAGGCGGGTGACCTTGCCCGGCTCCCGGCGAAATCACATAGTTGCACAAACAGATTCTCCGTCCCTCGACAGCGGCGGCTGGAGAGCCTCGTTTCGGTTCCAGACGGGCGCAGCGGCGCCGGCCTCCATCACGTCTCTCAAGGGCACGCCCCCCATGCCGCGCAAGCCGTCGAACATCATCTACTCGGCCGACGAGACGCCACCGCTCGGCACGCAACTGGTCCTCGGCGTCCAGCACGCCACGCTGGCCCTGCTGTTCATCGTCTATCCCCTGGTCGCCGCCACCGAGGCCGGGCTGTCCTTCGACGACACGCAGATCTTCATCACCAGCTGCATCATCTTCATGGGGATAGCCACGCTGGTGGAATGCCTGCCCCGTTATGGGTCGGGCCTGCTGCTGGTGCAGATTCCCAATATGGCGCACCTGCCGCTGGCGGTGCAGTCGCTGGCCGCCGGCGGGCCGGCGCTCTATGCCGGCATGAGCCTGATCGCCGCCGTGTCGCAGCTCACCCTCTCGCGCTTCATCGGCGCCCTGCGGGCGGTGTTTCCGCCCGAGGTCTGCGGCGTCGCCGTCACCATGCTGGGCGTGGCGCTGGCCGATCCCGCCCTGCGCCGCGTCTTCGGCATCACCGGAGAAATCACCCCGGACCTCGACCTGCGCTACGCCATGGTCAGCGTGGTGACTCTGGTCATCATCATCGTGCTGGCCATCTTCTCGCGAGGCCTGCTTCGCCTGTTCGCGGTCGCCATCGGCGCCGGCGCGGGCTGGGCGCTCGCCGTCTATGTCGGCGTCGCGCCGCAGCCGGCGGAGAGCTTCGCCACACTGGCCTATATCGACCTGCCGCGCCTCGGCTTCCCCGGCCTCAGCTTCTTTTCCTGGGCGCTGATCCCGGCCGCCATCATCACCGGCATCATCTCGGCGGTCGACATGCTCGGCACCGTGGTGTCGATGCAGCGCATGGACGATGCCGACTGGCGCCGCGCCGATCTCGGCCAGGCCGGCCGCGCCATCCGCGCCAATACCATCGCCGACATGGGCACCGCCGTCACCGGCGGCTTCGCCAGCGCCTCATCCTCGGCCGCCATCGGCGTCGCCTTCGCCACCGGCACCACGGCGTGGCGCGTCGGCGCCATCTCCGGCATCCTCATGGTGCTGGCCGCCTTCTCGCCGCGACTTATCGGCCTGCTGACCATCATCCCCTCGTCGGTGATCGGCGCCATCCTTGTCTATGCCGCCGCCTTCCTCATCGTCGCCGGCATGGAACTCATCCTGTCCCGCCGCCTCAGCGACCGGCGCATCTTCACGGTCGGTCTCGCCATCCTCGCGGGCCTCGCCGTGGCGATCCTTCCCGAGCTTGTGCACATCACGCCGGAATGGATGCAGCCGATCCTCGAATCGCCGCTCTCGGTGGCCACGGCGGTCGCCATCATCCTCAACCTGATCTTCCGCATCGGCATCCGCCAGGAAGCCTCGCGCGACGTTACCGTGGAAGAGAACCCCTTCACCGTGGCGACGGAGTTTCTTGAGAACCAGGGCGATCTCTGGGGTGCGCGGCGCGATGTCGTCGCCATTGCCATCCCGGTCGTCGCCGAAGGTGTTGAGATGCTGCTGGACACCGGCGTCGCGCCGGGCAAGCTGGAAATGCGGGCCCATTTCGACGAGGAGAATTTCGACGTCAGCCTGATCTATGACGGCGAGCCGATCGCCATCCCCACCCACCGGCCCTCGCCGGAAGACCTCCTGGGCGACGCGCAGGCCGTGGCGCGCTTCGTCGGCTATATGCTGAGCAAGCGGGCGGACAAGCTGGTCCTCGGCACCGACGGCACGCACCAGAAGCTGACCCTGCGCTTCGAGCACTGATCCCGCCGGGGCGGCGCCTTGCCGGAGGCGCCTTTGCCGGGGGGCCTTGGCGGGAGCACCCGCCGGGCCAAGCGCTTGCGTGGCCCTGCCTTTGCCGATAATCCTTGCCTCTTCGCGCGCGTGGGCTGGCAGGCGATGGGCAGGGCGGCCACCCCGACGACGAAGCCAGATTCCGCCACCGAGCCAATTCACCGCCAGCCGAATTCGGGAGCCAGGCCTTGATTCATATCGACCGCATCGTCGCGGGCACCATCGTCGTCACCGCCGTCAAGGGACGGCTCGACAGCAGTTCCTCGCCGAAGCTGGAGGAATTCCTCGCCGGCGCTCCCCATGAAGGCAACATCCTGCTCGATTTCGCCGAGCTCACCTATATCAGTTCAGCCGGCCTGCGGGTCGTGCTCAAGGCGACCAAGCTGGTTCGCGGCGCCGGCGGCACGCTGGCGGTGTGCGGCCTCATCCCGCAGGTGCACGAGGTATTCGACGTCAGCGGCTTCTCCACGCTGATCCCCATCCATCCCAGCCGCGAGGCTGCCCTCGCCACCATGACCTGACAGTCCCGGCAAACACGGCGGAGCGGGCGATGACCGACACTGAGCTCGATCTGCGCCTGCCCAATGACCTGGCCGAGCTCGACGCCCTCAGTTCGCGGATCGAGGCCTTCATGGAGGCGGCCGGCATCGCCCCGACCCCGGCCTACCGCCTGCAACTGGCGGTCGACGAGTTCTTCAACAACGCCGTCGATTATGGCTACCCCGACGGCCGATCCGGCGAGATCGGCATCGAGGTGCGGCGGGTGGGCGACCAGTTGCATCTGGTCTTCAGCGACGATGGCAATCCGTTCGACCCGTTCGCCGCCCCGGCACCCGATCTGGAAGGGACGGTGGAGGAGCGGCGCATCGGCGGGCTCGGCGTGCACCTCGTCCGCACCCTCTGCGACAGCTTTGCCTATGCGCGCGAGAATGGCCGCAACGTGAAGCGCCTTACCTTCGCGCTGGCCGGCTGACCCTTCGGACCGTCGTCACTCGGCCTGCTGGGCGCGCTGCACCTGCGTCAAGCCGTTCACCAGCCGCCGCGCCAGCCACACGATCCGCTCGAACAGCACCGTCATGCGGAACAGCGCGTTCTGCTGCTCAGCGGTGAGCTCGCTGTGCGAGGAGAGGCGCTGGCGCAGATCCTCCATCAGCCGGTCGCGATGGCCGAGCAGGGCGAGCACCAGTTCCGGCTCCTCCGCCCCAAGGCTCTCGGCATGGTCGGCGACCGCGCCCAGCAGCAGGTGCAGCGCCTCGTTGAGTCGTTGCGCGGTCGGCACGGCGCGAGCGGCCTCGGCCTCTGCCGCGTAGTCGGCGAGCGCCTCGTGCAGCGCGCCGGTGTTGTTCGCCGCATCGTCGAGCAGCAGTGCCACCGCCACCTGGTCGCGCGCCAGCTGCGCGTCGAGCAGCGAGGCGAGATAGGCGCGGATGGCCTCGGTCAGGCTCGCGCCGGCGGCACGGAGCACGGCGGTGGAGGGGGCCGCGCGGTCGCCCTCCTCGCGCACATGCTCGATCATCTGCGGCAGCCGGGCGCTCAGGCGCGCCACCTCCCGCGTGGCGAGGTCCAGCGCCGCCTCGGTGTCGGACAGCGCCTCGCGCAGCAGAAAAGCCGGCTGGGAGAGCGTCTCCACCGCGTTCATCGGCAGCAGCCGCGCCACGGCGCGGCGGGTCGCTCCGTCCAGCAGGGCGGAAATCAGCGAACCGCCGATCTGCGCGGCGAGGAAGATCAGTGCCAGCTTGGCGCCGACATCCTGATTGTTCGGTTGAAGCAGCTCGCTCAGCAGATCGGGGCGCCAGGCGGCAAGAAGCGCGAGCGCCAGCAGCAGCAGCGACCCGCCGCCCTTCTGCACCACCTGAAGGGCAAACACGACCCGGCCCGGTCGCGTCTCTCCGGGGATCAGCACGGCGTTGTTGATCATGGCCGCCGCATTGGCGCCGGCGATCAGCGGCAGGGCCGCGCCGAAATCCAGCAGGCCGCCGCCCACCGCCGCCACCGCCAGCGCTGCCGCGACCGAGGAGGATTGCGCGGCCACAGAGAAGCCGGCACCGATCAGCGCCAGCAGCCAGGGATTCTGCACCGCCGATTCCCACCAGGGATGGCCCAGCAGCCCCTCGCGCATCGGCCCGACGGCGACGGAGACCAGATGCATGCCGAACAGCAGCAGCCCCGCCCCGAGGGCCGCTTCCAGCACGTTGCGCATGCGGTCGCCGCGCGCCAGGCGGAAATAGGTGACGAAGCCGACGACGCCGATGACCAGCCCGGCGGCGGTCGAGGTGTCGACGGCGACGATCAGCGGCAGCAGCGAGGTGCCGACATTCGACCAGCTCGGCGCCAGCAATGCCGGCCCGTCGGCCAGCACGCCGCCACGCACGAAGGAGACGACGATCCACGACACGGCGGTGGAGCTCTGGGTGATCATGCCGGCCAGCGTGCCGCTGATCGCAGCGCTGACATTGCCACGCAGCGCCCTCGCGAAGGCCGCACGCGCCCGCCGCCCGACAAGGGGCACCAGATTGGCGGAAAGACTGCGCACCCCGATGAAGAACAGCCCCAGCCCGCTGAACATGAGCGCGATGGTTGCCATAGGCCTACCTTGTCGTCGGATTGATCATCGAATGTGCGCGCGGAGAACCGTTGCCGCGTCACGAGGATTCGGCACGGGCGCAAGGCGCGGGCCGTTATGGAAACTTCGCATGACAGAACGGTGACGGCGGCCCGCCTGTCTCATTCCTGCAGGCCGAGCCGTGTCTTGATCTTCTCCAGCAGGCGCGGCAGTTCCACGGGCTTGGTATCGAAATCGTCGCATCCCGCCGCCATCGCCTGCTCGCGGTCCGAGGCCATGGCATGGGCGGTGAGGGCGATCACCGGAATCCCGGCCGTCTCCGGGTTCGCCTTCACCTGCCGCGTCGCTTCCCAGCCATCCAGCACCGGCAGGCTCATATCCATCAGGATCAGCGCCGGCTTTTCGGAGAGAGCAAGGTCCACCCCCTCCTGCCCGTTGACCGCGATCACCACCTCGAAACCGTTGCGGGCTAGCCTCCGCGAGAGCATGTCGCGGTTCATCTCATTGTCCTCGACGAGCAGAATTTTCGTCATCGCGCCCTCTCAATGGCCGTGGCTGGCGATCGTGCCGAGCGCCGCGCCGAGCGAGCCGATCGGCTGTGCGCCCTTGTTCAGGATCAGCAGCGTGTTGCGGGCGAGAAACTCGCGCTCGTCCTCGGTCAGTTCCTTGGCGGTGAGCACGACGATGGGCAGTTCCGCGAAGGCCTCCTGCGCCCGGACCTTTGTCAGGAACTCGAAGCCATCCATTTTCGGCATCATCAGGTCCAGCAGGACGAGGGCGGGCAGCGGGTGGGCGCCGAGCCATTCCAGAGCCTCCTCCCCGTTCGCCACCTCGGCGACGGGCAAGCCAACCCCCTCGATGGTCGTGCGCATGATGGCGCGCACCTGCTCGTCATCGTCGACCACGAGCACCACGCCATCCTCGTTGCCGGGCGCGAATTTGTGGATCAGGGCGATCAGCCGCTGCCGGTCGATCGGCTTGGTCATGTATTCCGAGGCACCGAGCGAATAGCCGAGATTGCGGTCGTCGACGATGGTCAGCATGATGACCGGGATATGCGCCAGCGCCGGCTCCGACTTCATGATGCCAAGCACTGACCAGCCGTCGATCTTCGGCATCATCACGTCCAGCGTCACGATATCCGGCGGCTCCTTGCGCATGATGTTCAGCGCCTCGACGCCATCGCGGGCATGGCGCAGAACATAGCCCTCCTTGCCGAGCGTGGCGGTGAGCACGTCATGCACCGCCGGGTCGTCGTCCACCACCAGCACGGTGATCGCCCCGGGGGCGGCCGGCGCGCCGGGATCGTCGATGTCGTCCTCGTCCGGCTGGGCGCCGGCCACCCGCGCTTCCACCGGCAGCTCGATGGTGAAGGTGGAGCCCTTGCCCGGCTCGCTCGCCACCGAAATGCCGCCGCCGAGCATGGCGGCGAAATGCTTGGTGATGGTGAGGCCGAGCCCGGTGCCGCCGAAATTGCGGGTGGTGGAGGAATCCGCCTGGGTAAACGCCTGGAACAGGCGGCCCATCTGCTCCTCGCTCATGCCGATGCCGCTGTCGCAGACGTCGAAGCGCACGGCACCCGCGCCGTCCGGCAGCGTCTCGCGGGCGATGCGCAGCGTCACCGTGCCGTCCTTGGTGAACTTGGCGGCGTTGCTCAGGAGGTTGATCAGGCTCTGTTTCAGCTTGGTAACGTCAGTGCGCAGCGTGCCGATCTCCACCGGGCAGTCGATGACGAAGCGGTTGCCGTTCTTCTGCATCATCGGCCCGACGATGGTCTTCACCTCCTCGACCATGCGGCTCAGGAACACCTGTTCCAGATAGACATCCATCCGCCCGGCCTCGATCTTGGAAAGGTCGAGAATGTCGTTGATCAGCCCCAGCAGGTGCTTGCCCGCCGCCTGGATCTTGTCGAGATCGGCCACCATGGCGCTGTCGCCGGCATCGGCGGCGTCCTCGGAGAGAATTTCGCTGTAGCCGATGATGGCGTTGAGCGGCGTGCGCAGCTCATGGCTCATATTGGCCAGGAACGCCGACTTCACCCGGCTGGCCGATTCCGCCGCCTCCTTGGCCTCGCGCAGTTGCTGCTCCATGCGGACCCTGTCGCTGATGTCGACGAAGGTGGCGATCACCGCCGGGGTACCGCGAAATTCCAGATGCTCATGCGAGACCATGGTGCAGATGGCCGAGCCGTCGGCATGCGGCAGGTTGAACTCCTGCCGTTCGCTCGACGGCGTGGCGAGGATGTCCGCCAGTTCCTGCCCGCGCGTGGGGTCGGCGAAAAGATCGCGCAGCGCGCAGCCAATGAGCGCGCCGGCGTCGCGCCCGATCAGCCGGCCGAAGCAGCCATTGGAATGGCGCACGACCTTGTTCGCCATGTCCATGATGAGCAGGCCGATCGGCGCGGCGGTGTCGATGGCACGAAGCTGCTCCTCATCCTCGCGCAGCTTCATTTCGGCGAGCTTGCGCTCGGTGATATCGGTGTAGATGGCGATGAAGCCGCCACCCGGCACCGGGTCGCGCCGCACTTCGAGCACGGTGCCGTCCGGCCGCGTGCGCTCGAAACGGTGCGGCTTTTCCAGCTGGGCGAGGCGCTGGGCGAGCGCCGTCTCGATATCGACCTCGCCGAACTCGCCGCGCGCGCCGAGATAGCGGATATAGTCGGAAAAGGTGTGCTCGGTGCCGAGAAACTCCTCCGGCATGTCGAGATAGTCGCGGAACAGCTGGTTCCAGGTGACGAGACGGTGCCTGGCGTCGTACATGGCGACGCCCTGCGACATGTTCTCCAGCGTCGCGCGCAGCAGCGTCGCCTCGCTCACCCACTCGTCTTCCGTCATCCCATCTTCCCCTGATCGTCACGCCGCGCCGGGCGGGTCCAGCGTCAGCAGCAGCGCCGCCATGTCGTCAAAGGCCGGCAGCCCGGCCTCGAAGGCCCGCACTCCCGCCGCCAGACGCGGCAAGGGCGCCTTCTCCGCGCCAAGCGCGGCCAGAAAATCGCCTACCCGCTCCTCGCCGTAGAGCTCGCCGGCATGGTCATGCGCCTCGGTCAGCCCATCCGTCACCACCAGCAGCCGCTCGCCCGGAGCGAGGGTGACGGAAGCGGCGCGGAAGACGAAGTCCTCCACCACGCCGAGCGCCGGCCCGCCGGCGGCGGTGAGCCGCGACACCGAACCATCGACGGCGCGCAGATAGGGCGGCACATGGCCGGCGCGCACATAGGCGAGGGTGCCGGTGGCGATGTCCAGCACTGCCAGCAGCAGCGTCACGAACATGCAGGAGGCGTTGCCGCGCGCCAGCGCGTCGTTCACCAGACCCACCGCCCGCGCCGGATCGGCGAAGAGTTCGGCCGCGTCCGGCCGGGTGCCGAGCGAGCGGAACATGGAATGGGTGCGCGCCATCATCAGCGCCGCGCCCGCGCCCTTGTCGGAGACGTCGCCGATCACCAGCGCCATCTTGCCCTCGCCTGCGGGGAAATAGTCGACAAGGTCGCCGCCGACCTCCTTGGCCGGCTCCAGCAGCACGTCGATGGCAAGGCCGCGCCCGCCAACCAGCCCCGCGAAGGCCGGCGGCACCAGCGCGAGCTGCAGCGTGCGCGCTTCGATGAGTTCCGCGTGCTTGCGCTTCAGTTCATCGCGGGTGCGGTCGCGCAACCCCTTCTTCTCCAGCGTGGCGAGCACGCGGGCACGCAGCAGCGTCGGGTTGAAGGGCTTGAAGATGAAGTCGTCGGCGCCCAGCTCGATGCAGCGCACCACCGGCTCGATCTCGTTGAGCGCCGAGACCACGATGACCGGCAGATCGTTGATCCGCCCGTCGGCCCGCAGCCGGTCGAGCACGCCGAACCCGTCCAGTTCCGGCATCATGATGTCGAGCAGCACGAGGTCGTAGGGCTTCTGGTCGATCGCGGCCAATGCCTCGATGCCGTTGGCGGCCTCGTCGATATGGCTGAAGCCCAGCCGCTTGAGCCGGCGCATCAGCAGGTCGCGGTTCTCGGCGACATCGTCGACCACCAGAATCGACGCATTCTGGTCTGTCATGAGCGCGTTTCCACCGTCTTCCCGACCTCTGCCCGGACGCGGGCAGGCCGGACTATCCACACAATGCCCGCCCTTAGCAACGCCGCCGACGGCGCCAACCGACGACAAACTCTGCGTGTTCCGCCCTCCACCCCCCTGTCCCCTATTCGGGTAGGGCGGCAGGGTGGCAGGGTGGGCATGGCGGATCGCTGCACGACGCCCTACATGAAGGACATGGGAGGCGCACGTTCTGCAATGAAGAGAGTCCGAACGTTCCTTCTCGCAGGGACAGCGGCGCTTATGGCCAGCACCGCCTTCGCCCAGGTCACGACAAAGCCGAGCCCCTACATGCCAAAGCGCCCCAATGCGGTTCGCCCCAACAGCCAGAACCTGATGCAGGGCCCCTCCTATTGGACGCCCCAGCAGCGCCGGCTCAACGTGCCCGGCGCCACCAGCAATCCCAGCCTGCGGCGCGAGACCGAGCCCTACCCGCCCCCGCCGATCCCCACGCCCATCCGCCCGGCGGAAACACCGGAGAAATAAGGGAAAGCGCCCCTCATCCGTTCAACCCGCCGTCATGCGGAGCCGGCCAACGGCCGGCCGCGCAGTACGATGTTGCAGCCCTCAGTCCCGCAGCACGTCCGGCGGGGTCGCCTCCGCCACCAGCGAGGCCAGCGCCTCGTCCAGTGTCAACGTGGTCTGGTTGGGCGAGCCGAGGCGGCGGATGGAGACGGTGCGCTCCGCCGCTTCCTTGCGCCCGACCACGATCAGCGCCGGCACCTTGGCAAGCGAGTGCTCGCGCACCTTGTAGTTGATCTTCTCGTTGCGCAGGTCCTGCTCGACCCGCAGCCCGCGCTTCTTCGCCAGTGCAAGAATCTCCTGCGCGTAGTCGTCGCCCTCGGAGGTGATGGTCGCCACCACCGCCTGCACCGGCGCCAGCCAGAGCGGGAAATGGCCGGCGAAGTGCTCGATGAGAATGCCGGTGAAGCGCTCCATCGAGCCGCAAATGGCGCGGTGGATCATGACCGGCGTCTTCTTCGAGCCGTCCGCATCGACATAGAAGGCGCCGAAGCGCTCCGGCAGGTTGAAGTCGACCTGCGTGGTGCCGCACTGCCATTCGCGGCCGATCGCGTCGCGCAGCGTGTACTCGAACTTGGGGCCGTAGAAAGCGCCCTCGCCCGGCAGGATGCCGGTCTTGATCTTGCCGCCCGATTCCGCCTCGATCTGGGTCAGCACCCGGCCCATCACGTCCTCGGCGTGGTCCCACACCGCGTCCGACCCGACCCGCTTTTCCGGCCGGGTGGAGAGCTTGACCACGATCTCCTCGAAGCCGAAATCGGCATAGGTGGACAGGATCAGCTCGTTGATCTTCAGGCACTCCGCCGCCATCTGCTCCTCGGTGCAGAAGATGTGGGCGTCGTCCTGGGTGAAGCCGCGCACCCGCATCAGCCCGTGCAGCGCGCCGGAAGGCTCGTAGCGGTGCACATTGCCGAATTCGGCGAGGCGCATGGGCAGGTCGCGGTAGCTCTTCAGCCCGTGCTTGAAAATCTGCACATGGCCGGGGCAGTTCATCGGCTTGAGCGCGAAGACACGGTCATTGTCCTCGGTGTCGCCGGCGGACTGGACCTTAAACATGTTCTCCTTGTACCAGCCCCAGTGGCCGGAGGTCTCCCACAGCGACTTGTCGAGCACCTGCGGGGCGTTCACCTCGGCATAGTCGGCCGCCAAGCGCCGGCGCATATAGGACACGAGGTTCTGGAACAGGGTCCAGCCCTTCGCGTGCCAGAACACGACGCCCGGCCCTTCCTCCTGGAAGTGGAACAGGTCCATCTCCCGGCCGAGCCGGCGGTGGTCGCGCTTCTCCGCTTCCTCAAGCTGGAGGATATAGGCGTCGAGTTCCTCGCGGGTGCGCCAGGCCGTACCATAGATGCGGGTCAGCATCTGGTTGTTGCTGTCGCCGCGCCAATAGGCGCCGGCCACCTTCATCAGCTTGAAGGCGTCGCCCACCTTGCCGACACTCGGCATGTGCGGGCCACGGCAGAGGTCGAACCATTCGCCCTGCCGGTAGATTTTCAGCGACTGGTCGGCGGGAATGGCGTCCACCAGCTCGACCTTGAACGCCTCGCCCTTCTCCTTGAAGACGCGCTTGGTCTCCTCGCGCTCCCACACCTCCTTGGTGAAAGGCGCATCGCTGGCGATGATCTCGCGCATCTTCTTCTCGATGGCGGCGAAATCGTCCGGGGTGAACGGCTCGTTGCGGAAGAAGTCGTAATAGAACCCGTTCTCGATCACCGGGCCGATCGTCACCTGCGTGCCCGGCCACAGCGCCTGCACCGCCTCGGCCAGCACATGGGCGGCGTCATGGCGGATGAGTTCCAGCGCTTCGGGGCTCTCGCGGGTGACGAGCTCGAACTTCGCATCCGACGTGATGGGGTCGGAAAGGTCGCTCAGCACCCCGTCGAGCTTCATCGCCAGCGACTTCTTGGCCAGCGACTTGGCGATGGAGGCGGCGACCTCGGTGCCGGTGATGCCGGAGGCAAAGGCTCGGACGGCGCCATCGGGGAAGGTCAAATGGATTTCGGTCATCAGCTTTTCTCCTGCCCACTCCTGCGAACCACGCAGGTAGGCTCAACGGGTGGTCACGTGTCGCGCGCGCCCTCTGCCTTCGGGGTCCGCGCATAGCGCCACGGCATATACCACGTGGCTTTTGCCGGCAATTCGGGCGGTACCGGCTCGAAGCCCGACCCGCCCCAGGGCTGGCAGCGGCAGATGCGCCCCGCCGCCATCCAGCCGCCCGCCCAGGCGCCATGCCGGTCAATCGCCTCCTCGGCGAATTCCGAGCAGGTGGGGAGATAGCGGCACTGCCGCCCCATGAAAGCCGAGAAGGTGTAGCGATAGACCAGGATCGGCACCCGCAGCATCAGCCGGGGCAGCCGCGCCACGAGGGCGACAAGGCTGGTCTTTGCGTTCGGTTCGCGCATTCTCCGCCCCTAACCCGGAACCGTCCGGACTCGGCCGCGTTGCCCCTGTGGAGGGCCGGCACGGGTGCCGGCCGCCAGGGGGAGAGCGCGATGACGGCAATCAGATTCTGGATGATGGCGGCTCTGGCTGGAAGCCTCGCTGCCGCGAGCCCCGCGCTCTCTCAGCAGCCGCCCGCGCCGGAGACGCCCGCGCAACCAATGCCCGCCCCCGAACCGCCGGCAGCGGGGCATGTCCCGCCCGGCCCGGCCGGCGGCACCCAGCCCGAACCTTCCGCCGCCACGTCCCCGGAGGTCGACCCGGACATGCAGCGCGTCGCGGCCTGCAAGGCCGACGCGCTTGCCAAGCTCAAAAAGGCGTCGCCCTCGATCGAGGACATTTATATGGACGTGGACGGCCTCACCATCGCGCAGGCCGAAGGCAAGCTCGGCGACACGGCGGTCAAGGGCATCATCATGGGCGAGGCCTATATCCAACGCGACCGCTCCGATACCGCCAACCGCTTTCTCTGCCTCACCGGCGAGAAGGACGAAGTGCTGTTCACCTTCTTCACCGAACGCTGAGCCCCTGCTGGGAGTGAGGCCGCTCCAGAACGCACCGCCATCCCGGACGGCCGCCGGCCGATCCGGGATCGCCTGCAGCACGGCAGCGATCACGGCTCTCCGCTTCGCTTCGGCCGGGCTGACGGCCACCAGCGAAAAAGACCCTACTCCGCCGCCGCACGGGCAGCATCGCGGGCCTCGATCTGGCCGATCGCATCGACGACAGCGTCGAAGGTCAGCAGGGTCGAGGCGTGGCGCGCCTTGTAGTCGCGCACCGGCTCCAGCACGGCAAGTTCCGCCCAGCGCCCCTGTGGCGGCGGGCCGTTCTCCTTCAGCATGCGGCGCATCGCCTCGCGCACCTCGCGCAGTTCCTCCGTGGTGGCGCCGACGACGAGCGCGCCCATCACCGAGGAGGAAGCCTGCCCGAGGGCGCAGGCACGCACCTCATGGGCGAAATCCGTCACCACCCCTTCGCTCACGGCAAGATCGATGGTGACTGTGGAGCCGCAAAGCCGGGAATGCGCCGTTGCCGACGCATCGGGCGCGGCGAGCCGCCCGAGCCGTGGTATGTCGGCGGCCAGTTCCAGGATGCGGCGGTTATAGACGTCGTTCAGCATGCCGGTTCGATCCGTTCAAAGGCAGCGTTCATCCCCGCAAGGGCCACTCCCGCCCGCATTGCGGCCTGCCCGCACTGGCTTATATAGGTGTGGTGGGCGCCGGGCGAAAGCAACGCGCGCGATCTGCCTTCCAGCAGGCGCGCGGGGCGGCTAAGGTTGGTATGATGCTGATCCGTGGCGGGTATTGGCACGTAGGACGGATCTGACCGGGCACGCGACGGTGCCCGGCGGGAAATGCGTCGAACGGAGTTCGTCATGGATGCCGTGCTTAAATCACTGATGCGCAGCGCCCAGAGCGAGATGGAGGCGTCTGCCGCGCGCCGTCCGAGCCGCGAGGACGCTGAAGCTGCCGTTCGCACGCTGATCGCGTGGGCCGGCGACGACCCCGAGCGCGAGGGCCTGCTCGACACGCCCAAGCGTGTGGTGCGCGCCTATGAGGAACTGTACAGCGGCTACCGCGCGGCGCCGGAATCCATTCTCGACCGCACCTTCGGCGAGATCGGCAATTTCGACGACATGGTGATGGTGCGCGACATCGAGTTCCACTCCCATTGCGAGCACCACATGGTGCCTTTCGTCGGCAAGGCGCATATCGCCTATTTCCCGGTCGAGCGCGTGGTGGGCCTGTCGAAGATCGCCCGCATCGTCGACATCTTCGCCCGGCGCCTGCAGACGCAGGAGCACCTGACCTCGCAGATCATCACCGCGATGGACGAGATCCTGAAGCCGCGCGGCGTCGCCATTCTGATCGAGGCCGAGCATATGTGCATGGCCATGCGCGGCGTGCGCAAGCAGGGCGCCTCCACCGTCACCACCCAGTTCACCGGCGTGTTCCGCGACGACCCGCAGGAGCAGGTTCGCTTCATGAGCCTGCTGCGCGGCATGCGTCCGTGAGCGCGCGTCTGCGCAGGCTCCCGTGACCGATTCGTTCTTCGCCTCCCCCGGCAGCAAGGCCGAGATCGAGGAGGGTGAGCGCCTCTCCCCGAAATTCGACGCCGACGGCCTCGTCACCGCCGTCACCGTCGACGCCGATGACGGCACCGTGCTCATGGTCGCGCATATGGACGCGCGGGCGCTGGCACTGACCATCGAAACCGGCATTGCCCACTATTACAGCCGCTCGCGTGGCAAGCTGTGGAAGAAGGGCGAGGAGAGCGGCCACTTCCAGACGCTGGTCGAGCTACGCGTCGACTGCGACCAGGACGCCGTGGTGCTGCGCGTGCGCATGCCGGCCCTCGGCCCCGGCGTGCCCGGCGCCGCCTGCCACACCGGGCACCGCTCCTGCTTCTTCCGCTCCGTGCCGCTCGGCACGGCGCCGTCGCCGGAGCTGAAGCTCGCCGTCAACGATGAAGGCCGCCTGTTCGACCCTGCCAAGGTCTATGGCGCGCCGAAGAAGACCGACACGCCGCGCTTCTAGGGCCGGCGGCGGCCTTGGGCGTCATCCCGGCCGGCCGCCGCCCGGAGTGACGCCCCTCACAGGCAGGTCTCACGCCGAGAGGATGTATTCCCGCATGGCGTGGCTTTCGCGCTCCATTTCGGCGAGGCGCTGCTTCACCACGTCGCCGATGGAGATGATGCCGACCAGCTTGCCGCCCTGCACGACAGGCAGATGGCGGAAGCGCCCGGCGGTCATGTGCTCCATGATCTGGTGGACGGTCTCGTTGCCCTCGCAGGTGACGACCCGCGAGGTCATCACCGAGGCGACCGTGTCGTCGAGGCGGCCCGGCCCGTCCAGCCCGACCACGCGCACCACGTCGCGCTCCGACAGGATGCCGACCACCCGGCGCTCCGGGTCCGTCACCACGATGGCGCCGATACGCTTGGCGGCGAGAAGCTCCGTCGCTTCGCGCAGCGTCGCCTCTGGCGCGATCGTCTGAACGTCGAAGCCCTTTTCTTCAAGAATGGTCCGAACCGTCATGCAAGCCTCCTTCCCGGATTGTCCGGGCGGACGGATCACCCTGTGGTCCGCCACCCGTTCATTCGGCTTCTTCCCGCTGTGCGGGCGAGCCATGTCGGGAATGATCCGCTTTAACCCTGCGTCAGGCAAGGGGCGGCGCACCAATCAGTTGAGGCCCGTCAGTGGCGGGTGGCGCGGGAAAAGCTGTCGCCCCCGGGCCGGCGCTTGATCGGGTCGAACAGCGGAAACGCCAGCAGGCCGGCGAGGAAGCCGCCGATATGCGCCTGCCAGGCGATGCTGCCATCGACAAAGCCGGCCGGCTCGCCGAGGCCGAAGGCGAGATTGATGACGAACCACACGGCGACGAAGCCGATCACCCGCCGGTCGCGCATCACTTCCATCAGCGGCGGCGCCGGCAGATGCACCGCGTTTTCCATGGCACCCGGCCGCCAGGCACCCCGGCTCGGCTGGGCGAACATGAAGCGCAGGGCGGCCGCCATGCAGCCCGACACCGCCGCTGACGCGCCGATCATGGGAACCAGCTCACCCTCATGGGTGACGAGATGCAGCCCCGCACCCGCCGCCGCCGTGACGGCGAAGAAGAGCAGGAAGCGCAGCACCCCGAAGCGACGCGCCACCGGCGTACCGAAGGCAAGCATCCACAACAGGTTCAGGCCGACATGGGCCCAGCCGCCATGCAGGAACGCATAGGTGACGAACGTCCACACATCCGCCGCCAGGCCGCCCGGCAGCACGCCCTCGGCCAGCACGGAGGGGTCGAAGCGCGCCGGAATGAAGGCGAACAACGCCAGGATCTCGACCCCCGTCTCAAGGTCCACCCAGTCGCGCACCAGCTGGATGAGCAGCATCACCGCCGCCAGCACGGTGATCACCGGCGGCACGTTGAGAATAGGTTCGCGTCTGTGGGCGGCAAGGCGGGGCGGTTCGAGCACGCCGATCACATAGGCCGGCACAGGCCCGGCGGCAAGGCATCTTGCCGTGAGCGCGGCACCTCTCCTCGCGACACATGCCTTGCCGCGGGCTTAAGCGGCGTGATGAACAGTTTGCCTATTGCCGTGGTTAACGACACTAGAAAACCTATTAACATTCCCTGTCTAGCGTTGTTACGAATCATCGACATCGCTTAGACGGGTATAAAACCCTCTGCGCTAAGCTCTCATTCAGTGACAGGGATGAGGTACGCGATGAAAAAGAGGCTCGAACGGGCCCTTCTCGCGGCGGGTCAGGCGGTTCTTGCGGCAACCGTTGCGGCGGTGCTCACGCATGCCGCGCCCGCCCAGGCGGAAAAGACGGTGGCGATGCTTTCCAGCTTCGCCGCCAACATGGCGGTCGGCGCGCACACCGCCGTGCCGATGGGCTATTTCCAGTTCTGCGCGGAGAACCCCGCCGATTGCGGCCCCCGCACTGGCAGCGGCGGCAAGGTGGCGCTGACCGAGGCCAATTTCGCCCAGCTGCGCGAGGTCAATGACGAGATCAACGGGCGCATCCAGCCGATGACCGACCTCGAACATTATGGCGAGATCGAGCGCTGGACCTACCCCGATGACGGCTTCGGCGATTGCGAGGACTATGTGCTGCTGAAGCGCCGCACGCTGGTGGCGCTGGGCTGGCCGGGCGATACGCTGCTCGCCACCGTGGTGCGCGACCATCAGGGAGACGGCCACGCGGTTCTCACCGTCGTCACCGACCGCGGCGACCTCGTGCTCGACAACCAGGAAGCCGCGATCGTGCTATGGCACGAAACCGGCTACCGCTTCGTCAAGCGTCAGGCGCAGCAGGACACCGACAGCTGGGTCTCGCTCGGCGACGTGCTGGCCCCGCTCTCGGTTGGCCGGAACTAGGGTTTACCCCGTCATCCCGGCCGAGCGCGGCGAGAGCCGGGATCGTACGCCGCGGCCGCGCGATCCCGGATCGGCCCTTGGCCGTCCGGGATGGCGAAAACGCGCCTCAGTCGATCCGGCGCAGCCCTTCGGCGAAGCGCCGCCAGTTGCGCACATAGTGCGCGGCGGTGCCGTGGATGCGCTTTTCCATCGCCTCGTCGAGGGTGCGGATCACCTTGCCCGGCGCGCCGACGATGAGGCAATTGTCGGGATATTCCTTGCCCTCGGTGATCAGCGCCCCGGCGCCGACCAGGCAGTTGCGGCCGATTTTTGCGCCGTTCAGCAGCGTCGCACCCATGCCGATCAGGCTGTTGGCGCCGATCGTGCAGCCGTGCAGCATCGCCTTGTGGCCGATGGTGCAGTCGTCGCCGATGGTCATGGGGAAACCGGGATCGGTGTGCAGCACGCACAGTTCCTGGATGTTCACCCGGGCACCGAGCGTGATGCGCTCATTGTCGCCGCGTATAACCGAGCCGAACCACACGCTCGCCTCGTCGCCGACCAGCACATTGCCGATCACCTCGGCCGTGGGGGCGATCCACCAGCGGCCCAGCGCCGGCAGGTCCGGCGCCACCCCGTCGAGTGCGTAGACGGGCATCGCCGTCAGTCCTCAAGGTCGGTGTCGAGGATCGCCATCTGGAAATTGTAGGAGAGCTCGCCGTCTTCCTTGTCCTCGAACAGGACGCCGATGAACTCGTCGCCGAGATAGACCTCGGCCGAATCCTTCTTCTTCGGCCGCGCGACGACGCGCAGCTGCGTGTTGGTGAACAGGCGCCGCATATAGGTCTGGACGCGCTCCAGGTCCTTCTTTTCCAAGTCCGTGCTCCCAAGGGGGTTGATCGGGCGGCAGGCTTGCCACGACGGGCCGGCCGGCGCAACCGCGCCGGCACAATCGGCTGTTCACACCATCAGCTCAGATCGCCTCGCCGAGGAAGGAAGGCATGTCGGAGAACTGGTCGAACATCTGGTCCATGCTGCGCGAGGGCTCGGCACAGCCGGCCTCGCCCACCACCTTGGCCGGCACCCCGGCCACGGTGGTGCGGGCCGGCACCGGCTTCAGCACCACCGAGCCGGCGGCCACGCGGGCGCAATGGCCCACCTCGATATTGCCGAGCACCTTCGCGCCGGCGCCCAGCAGCACGCCGTGACGGATTTTCGGGTGGCGGTCGCCATGCTCCTTGCCGGTGCCGCCGAGCGTCACCCCCTGCAGCACGGAGACATTATCCTCGATGACAGCCGTCTCGCCCACCACGATGCCGGTGGCGTGGTCGAAGAAAATGCCCCGCCCGAACGGCGCCGCCGGGTTGATGTCCACCTGGTTCACAGCGGAGGAGCGGCTCTGCAGATAGAGCGCGAAGTCGGTGCGCCCGTTCTTCCACAACCAGTGCGCCAGCCGATGGGTCTGGATGGCGTGGAAGCCCTTGTAATAGAGCAGCGGCTGGATCGCCCGGTCGGTCGCCGGGTCGCGGTCGAGCACGGCGACGATGTCGGCGCGGATGGCGACCCCGAGCCCGGGCTCGTCCGCCACCGCCTCCTCGAAGGCCTGGCGGATGATGTCCGCCGGCACGTCGCCATGGTCGAGCCGCTGGGCGATGCGGTGCGCCACCGCCCGTTCCAGCGTGGTGTGGTAGAGCACGGTGGAGAACACGAAGCTGGCGAGAGCCGGCTCGCGCTGGGTGATCGTTTCCGCCTCGGCGCGAATGCGCGCCCAGACCGGATCGACCTTGTCGAGCGCGCGCGGCGCCTCGACGCGCTGAAGAGAATTCACAGCCATTTTTCTACCCTCGCCGTTCGCCCGCAGGCGTCAGCCGGATGTCCCGAGTTGGGGTGAGCCTAGCACAGGCGCCCCGGCCGGCCTACGCCGCCGCCATTGCACAAATGCATGATCGGCGCCCCCACGGCGGCAGGCGGCGACGTTGAATCAGAACATGAAGCCGACCTGAATCGCCGTGGCAACTACGTCCGCCAAGCGATTCCGTTGATTCAGCTTTCGGGCGTTGTTGAATCAAAATGCAAGCGTGCCCGTCCGGCATTCTGGCACCCCCACCCGGCCGCCTCAGCGCGGCTCGTCGAGGAAGGCCAGCACCGCCTCCTTGAACACCTTGTCGCCCACCGCGCGCATATGGTCGCGGTCGGGAATGTCGATCGCCCGCGCATCGGGGATCAGCGCCGCGAGCGGGGCCGGAGCGCCGGCCACCTCGTCGCGCGTGCCCACCGCGATCAGCGTCGGCACGGCAATGCGCGCCACCTCCTCGCGGCTCAGCGTGCGGCGTGAGCCGACGATGCACGCCGCCAGTGCCTCGCGGTCGCTGTTGGTCTGGTCGGCGAAGGCGCGGAACATGCGTCCCATCGGGTCGGTCACGTCGGCGAGGCTGGGGGCGCGCAGGGCGTCGGCAATGGTGATCGGCAAGCCTGCGCCGGCGATCAGATGGATGCCGATGCCGCCGAGAACGAGGCTGCGCACCCGCTCCGGCGCGGTGAGCGCAGCACAGGCGCTGATGCGCCCGCCCATCGAATAGCCCATCAGGTCGACCCGGCCGAGGTCGAGATGGTCGATCAGCCCGATCACGTCGCGGGCCATCAGCCACGGGTCGTAGAGTTCGGGCTGGTAGAGCTTGGCGGAGGCGCCGTGGCCGCGATTGTCGAGCGCGATCACCCGCCGCCCGGCCCCGGTCAGCGTCGAGACCCAGCCCGGCCCGACCCAGTTGATCTCCTTGGTCGAGCCGAAGCCGTGCACGAGCACGATCGGCTCGCCCTCCCCCTCGTCGAGATAGGCAAGCTCGATTCCGTCATGGCGAAAAGTCGGCATAAGGTGCTCCATCCGGGGGAGCGGGCACGCTAGTCAGCCGCGCCGCCGCTGCCAAGGGCTGCGCGACAGCGTCACGCCTCCAGTCCGGCCAGGAAAGCCTCATAGACCCGAAGGTCGGCGTCGGAGAAGCAGCAGAAGATGATTTCCCCCAGCACGCCCGCCTGGTCGCGGAATTCCGCCGCCGTCGCCACCGCGATCCCCGCCGCACGCTCGATCGGATAGCCGTAGCGCCCGGTGCTGATGCCCGGGAAGGCGATGCTGCCGAGGCCATGCGTGCGCGCGAGCTCGATGCTTCTGCCATAGCATTGCGCCAGCAGCGTATCTTCGCCATGCCCGCCCCCACGCCAGACCGGACCGACCGTCGTATGCAGGACGAAGCGCGCCGGCAGCTTGTAGCCGCGCGTGATCTTGACCTCGCCGGTCCGGCAACCGCCGAGTAGCCGGCATTCGTGCAGCATCTCCGGTCCAGCCGCGCGGTGGATCGCGCCGTCCACTCCGCCACCGCCGAGCAGCGACGAATTGGCCGCATTGACGATGGCATCGACGGCAAGAGTGGTGATGTTGGCTTTGATGGCATGCAGGTTGATCATCGATGCACCGGAGTTGCCAATGGAACGGCCGCCGCGCCGCAGAGCGCAGGTACCGCCTCGGATGCGAGGATTCGTTGTCCTAAGGCATGCGGGTCGGTCCAGAACCCGGCGCCCCGAAGCGCTAGCCTGGCTTGTTCAGCGCCTTGTCGTTGCGGCAGCGCGACAGCGGCAGGATGGTGCCGGAATAAATGCGGGTGATGTTCATTTTCGCCTTGTCGGTGTCGACACTCAGGCAGGCGCAGCCATAGCCATAACCGTTAGGCTGCAGCTTCACATATTCCTTGCTGTTGAAATCGGGAGCGTTGTCGAAGCCTTCCGCCTCCATCCCGCCCTGCGAGCGCATCCACCAGTCGCCGTCGCGGTCGGAGAGGTACCAGTTGCCCGGCGTCGGGTTCACATACCAGCCGCAGCGGTTCTCCGCCGCACCGGCCGGCGGGGCCGCCAGCGCGAGCCCGGCAAGGGCAGCAAGCGTTAGCAGCGAACGGCGCATCATCGCCTCCACAAAAGCCTCACGCCGGGAGGAAGAGCCGCCGGCGCCGCCTTTTCTTCCACATCGGGCGAACCATGGCCACCACCATGGAATTGAACGAGGCAATGAGCCCGAACACGTTGAGCACCGCCGCCATCGTCCAGAAGGCGAGCTTGGCCATCGCCTCGGTGACGAACAGCGCCCCGCGCCCCAGCGTCTTCACCACCGCCAGCGTCTTGCCGCCCTTGGCCTGCGCCAGCACCTTCAGCCGCGCCGCGCCGGCCGCGTCGTCGACATGGCGCAGCCCGGCGAAGGTGGCGCGCGTGCCGGCCTTGCTTCCGGCGGTGCCGAGATCGCCCACCAGCGCCGTGAGCTGCGCCTTCGAGCCGCCGCGCAGCGCTGCCGTAATGTTGCCGGCGAAGCGCCCGCCCACCACGCCGGCCCGCCTTGCGCCCTTCAGCACGGACAGCCCGGCCCGCAGGGTCAACGGCGCGCCGAAGGCGGCATAGGTCGCCCCTGTCGCCACGATGCCGATGCCGGCAAGGTTCACCATGAACTGGTCCACCGGCTCGCCACGTGCCCAGTTCATCGCCTCGCGGCTGAGGTCGCGCACATCGCCCCACACGGTGAGATCGCCTGCCGTCGCGCCGGCGAGCCCCGCGAGGTCCTCGCCCTGCCCGGTGAAGAACCCCTGCCCGAAGCTGCCGGCGCCGCGCGCGAAGCTCGCTCCCGGCGCATTGGCCAGCGTGACCCTCGCCCGGCGTTCGGCCGTGACAGGCACGCCGCGCGCGTCGGCAAGTTCGATGAAGCTGGCCGCCATTTCGGCGTCGTCGTCCACCAGCGCGGCGTCGATTTCCACGGCGGCCCGCTCGGGGGTCAGCACCCCGTCGAGCTGGAGATCGGCCAGCCGCGCCGCGTCGTCCTGCGCGCTCACCAGCGCAAAGGCATGCCGTCCCGCCGGCACCACCCAATGGGCGGCGCCGGCAAAGGCGAGCAGGCAGCCGAAGGCAGCGAAGAAGCGGTACATGGCAATGATATGGGGATCACGCGGCGCGATTGCCTCTTTCTGCCCGTCCATTATGGCGAAGCGATGGGGCGCGATGCACAGGCGCGGCATCCGGCCCCTTGGACCGCGGCGCGCCAGCGGCTATGGTCGCGCCGGTTTCAACACGAGCGCGGACAGGCGAACATCATGGCGGGCCACGTCGTTCCCCACTTCCACAATACGGCCGGCGTGCCAAAGATCCTCATCGCGGCGCGGGAGTTCATGTGCGTGGGCGCGCTGCCGCCCTATGACCACCCGCATGTCTTCCTCGACATGGGCTCGGACGACGAGATCGTCTGCCCCTATTGCTCGACGCTCTACAAGCTCGACTCCCACCTGCACGGCACCGAATCGACCCCGCCCGGCGCGCTGTTCGAGATTCCGGCCGCCGCCTGAGCGGCGCTCATGCCGGCCCGCTCCATCGCCATCGTCGGCGCCGGCATAGGCGGACTGACGGCCGCCCTTGCTTTGGCGAAGGCAGGCTGTGCCGTCACGGTGCTTGAACGCGCGACGGCGCTGGAGGAGGCGGGGGCCGGCGTCCAGCTCGCTGCCAATGCCACGCGCTGCCTCCAGGCGCTCGGTGTCTATGAGCGCGTCGCCGAACAGGCGGTGGTCCCCACGGCTTTCGCGGTACTCGACGGGCGGCGCGGCACGCGGCTCGCCGGCGGCCCGATGGGTGTGGCCGCCGAGGCGCGGTTCGGCGGGCCCTTCCTCGTCATCCACCGCGCCGATCTGCAATCCGCCCTGCTCGACGCGGTTAGCGAGCGGCCGGCGATCACGCTCAGGCTCGGCCACGCGCTTGAGAGCTTCACTCACGACAGCGCCGGCGTCACCCTGAAGCTTCGCCACGCAGGGGCCGAGGCGTCGCTGGCCGCCGATGCGCTTATCGGTGCCGATGGCCTGCGCTCGGTGGTGCGCGGTGGCCTCCATCCCTCGGCCGCCCCCTCGTTCCGCCACCGCGCCGCCTGGCGCGCCACCGTGCCGGTGGAGGCCCTGCCCGCCCGCCTCACCGATCCGGTGACCCGGCTCTGGCTCGGCCCGGGCGCCCACCTCGTCAGCTACCCCGTCAAAGCCGGCCGGGCGATAAACCTCGTCGCCGTCACCCCGGACGAACGCGAGGCGCATGGCTGGAGCGAAGCCGGCCCGCGCGAAGAGTTGCTGGCGCATTATCGTGGCTGGTGCGACGACGCCCGCGCGCTGCTCGGGTCGCCCGAGCGCTGGCTGCGCTGGGCGCTGTTCGATCTCGACCCGCTGCCCCGCTGGGGTGAGGGCCCGGTGACGCTGCTGGGCGACGCTGCCCACGCCATGCCGCCCTTCCTCGCGCAGGGCGCGGCGCAGGCGATCGAGGACGCGCTGGTGCTCGCCCGCGAAATAGAAGGCGCGCCAGACATCCCGGCCGCGCTGCGCCGATACGAGGCCGCGCGCCTTGCCCGCACCGCGCGGGTACAGCGCGCCGCCCGCGGCATGGACCGGATCTATCACCTCTCCGGCCCGGCCCGGATCGCCCGCGATCTCGTCATGCGGACGCAGTCGGAAAACGCGGTGCTGGAGCGCTATCGCTGGATCTATGACTGGCGGGCGTGAGGCGCCCCCACCGTGACCGCGCCCCCGTCAGGATCGAATTTCCTCATGGGGGGCATGAAAACATCTCGTTTTCCGATCGAGGCGGCCTCGCCTAGGGTGCGCGCAACCGAGAATGGAGACGAGCGATGCCACCCGCATCGAAGGCGACCCCGGCGCCATTGGCGGCGGCCGCCTCCGCGCCCCGCACCTTTTTGCCCCTGCCGCTGCTTGTCGCGCTGTTCTGCGTGCTGTGGTCCTCGGCCTTTGCCGGGGCCAAGCTGGCGCTCGCCGATTGCCCGCCGCTGATCCTCCTGTCGGTGCGCCTGCTGCTGGCCGGCTCGATCATGCTGGCCCTCGCCCCGCTCTGGGACAGCGACGCCCGCCGCCGCGATCTGCCGCCCATTCGCCGGCGCGACATCCTCGCGCTCATCGGCATCGGCATCCTCAACAACGCCGTCTATCTCGGGCTGAACTGGACCGCGCTCACTTTCACCTCCTCCGCCTATACGGCGGTGCTCACCAGTTGCCTGCCGCTACTGGTGGCGCTGGGCGCCGGGCCCCTGCTGGGCGAGAGGATGAATGTCGCCAAATGGGCCGGCATCGCGCTCGGGCTCATTGGCGTCGTCATCGTGCTGCGCTCGCGCCTCGCCGGCGCGCACGAGACGCTGGCCGGCACGCTGCTTATCGGCGGCGGGGTGACCGCGCTGGCCGCCGGCACGCTGGCGTTCAAGTACTTCGCCCCGCGCGGCGGCGTGTGGAGCGGCAATGCCGTGCAGTGCCTGGCCGGCGGGCTCGCGCTCATTCCCGTGGCGCTGGCCACCGAGAGCGCCGGCGATATCCGCCTCACCGCCAATCTGGTCGGCGGGCTCGCCTTCCTGGTGATCGCGGTGTCAATAGGCGGCTATGGGTTGTGGTTCTATCTGCTCACCCGCGCCTCGGCGACGGCGGCTTCGAGCCTGCACTTCCTCATGCCGCCGCTCGGCCTGTTCTTCGGCTGGCTGCTGCTCGGGGAGGCCGTGCCGCCGCTCGACATTCTCGGCATCGTGCCGATCGCCCTTGGCATCTGGCTGGTGACGCGCCCGGCGAAGGCGGGGGCATAGCCTCCCCAGACGTCATCCCAGCCGCAGCGCAGCGGAGAGCCGGGGTCGTCATCCGGTATCGGCACGCGATCCCGGATCGGCCTGCGGCCGTCCGGGATGACGCTGTGTCAGGGATGCAGCGTCAGGCCGCCTCGGCCGCCGCCTGCAGCGCCTTGATCAGCGTGTAGGAACGCTTCTTGGCCGCGAGGTCGGGAATGGCGGTGGTAATCATCAGCTCGTCCGCCAGCGTGGCGTCGAGATGGTGCTCCAGCCCCTGCGCCACCTTGTCCGGCCCGCCGACCAGAACCTTGTCGCGGTTGCGGCGGATAAAGGCGCGGTCGGCCTCCGTGTAGGGATAGGCGGCAGCCTCATCGGCAGTAGGTATAGGGCCGTAATGGCCGCGCGCGCGCCTGAGATGCGCGAGATCGACACTGCCCGCGAGATATTCCGCCTCCTCGTCGGTGGGCGCACACACCACCGCCAGCGCGAGGATGGCATGGGGAGCGGCCAGCCTCTCGGAGGGCTGGAAGCCGGCGCGGTAGCTCAACATCGCGTCCAGCACGTCGTGCTGGGCGAAATGGTGGGCATAGGCATAGCCCACCCCGATCTGCGCCGAGAGCCGAGCACTGTAGCCGGACGAGCCGAGCAGCCAGATCGGCGGCAGCCTCACATCCACCGGCATCACCTGAATGTTGCGGTACGGGTGGTCCGCCGGCCAAAGGCCCGTATCCCAGAGCATCAGCTCCTTCAGCCGGTCGAGGAAATCATCGCCGGGATCGACATCCTGCCGCCGGCGCAGCGCGTGCGACGTCAACTGGTCGGTGCCCGGCGCCCGGCCTAGGCCGAGATCGACCCGGTCGGGATAGAGCGCCTCCAGCACCTTGAAGCGCTCCGCCACCATCAGCGGCGCATGATTGGGCAGCATCACCCCGCCGGAACCGACCCGGATGCGCGATGTGGCGGCGAGAATCTGCCCTGCCATCACATCTGGCGCACCCGAAGCGACGGAAGCGAGATTGTGATGCTCTGCCACCCAGAAGCGGGAAAAGCCGAGATTGTCGACATGATGAGCGAGGTCGAGCGTGCCGCGCAGCGCCTCCGGCCCTGTGCCGCCAGAAGCGACAAAGGAGAGGTCGAGAACGGAAAGAGGTGTGTTTGCGAGACGGGTCATAGGCGGGACGTAAGCACGCCCCCGGCACCTGCCAAGGAGTATCCTCGATGTGACCAAGAGAACGTGAGCCCCCGATGGCGGTTCGGCGGCGCCAGATCTCGTGCCGGGCTTCCCGTCGCGTTGGCGATCACCTGCCAGAAAAGCGGAGCAACCAGCCGGTTGCACCTACCTGAATCAAGGGTTACACGTTATCCAGAAGCGGCAATCTATGGGGAGCAACCGGCATGAGCAGCACGACGATTGGCGTAAAGATCGACGAGGCGCTCCGTGCCCGGCTGAAGGCCGCTGCCGAGCGCCAGGGTTGCACCCCGCATGCACTGGTCAAGAACGCGCTCACTGCCGCCATCGAGCGCACCGAGCGCGGTCTCGGCGCCGTTCTGCAGCTTGATGTGGCAGCAGCGCCCACCCTCGGTGACGCACCGTCCGACGGCCCATTCCTGCCCTTCGCCCGCGGCATCCAACCCCAGAGCGTGCTGCGCGCCCGTATCACCTCGGCCTATCGCCTGCCGGAAACCGAAGCCGTTCCCGTGCTGATGGGGGCCGCCACCCTGCCGCCGGCGAAGACCGAAGTCGCCCGGGAGCGCGCCCGCTCGTTGGTGGAAGCCTTGCGCGAGAAGGGCCAGAAGGGGGCGGTGGAAGGTCTCATCCACGAATATTCGCTCTCCAGCCAGGAAGGCGTCGCGCTGATGTGCCTCGCCGAGGCGCTGCTGCGGATTCCCGACCGCGCCACCCGCGACGCGCTGATCCGCGACAAGATCGGCCATGGCGACTGGCAGGCCCATCTCGGCCACAGCCCCTCGCTCTTCGTCAACGCCGCCACCTGGGGCCTTGTTCTCACAGGCAAATTGACCTCCACCTCAAGCGAGGCGGGCCTCACAGGCGCGCTCACCAAGCTGATCGGTCGCGGCGGCGAGCCGCTGATCCGGCGCGGCGTCGATGTCGCCATGCGGATGATGGGCGAGCAGTTCGTCACCGGCCAGACCATCTCCGAGGCGCTCGCCAATTCCCGCCGCATGGAGGCGAAGGGCTTCCGCTTTTCCTTCGACATGCTCGGCGAGGCCGCCACCACGGAAGCCGACGCGCAGCGCTATTTCGCCGATTACGAGCAAGCCATCCACGCCATCGGCAAGGCCTCGGCGGGGCGCGGCATCTATGAAGGGCCGGGCATCTCGATCAAGCTCTCCGCCCTGCACCCCCGCTACACCCGCGCGCAATATTCCCGCGTTGTCGACGAGCTGCTGCCGCGTGTGACCGCCCTCGCGAAGCTGGCGCGCCACTATGATATCGGCCTCAACATCGACGCCGAGGAGGCCGACCGGCTGGAAATCTCGCTCGACCTGCTTGAATCTCTTTGTTTCGATGAGGCGCTAAATGGCTGGAACGGCATCGGTTTCGTCATTCAGGCCTATCAGAAGCGATGCCCCTATGTGGTGGACTTCCTGATCGACCTCGCCCGCCGCTCCGGCCACCGGCTGATGGTGCGGCTGGTCAAGGGCGCGTACTGGGACAGCGAGATCAAGCGCGCGCAGGTCGACGGGCTGGAAGGCTTTCCGGTCTATACCCGCAAGGTCCACACCGACGTTGCCTTCCTCGCCTGCGCCCGCAAGCTGCTGGCGGCGCCGGATGCGGTGTTTCCGCAGTTCGCCACCCACAATGCGCAAACCCTTGCTACCGTTATGGAAATGGCCGGCGCCAACTACTATGCCGGGCAGTATGAATTCCAGTGCCTGCACGGCATGGGCGAGCCGCTTTATGAGGAGGTGGTCGGCCGCGAGAAGCTGGGCCGGCCGTGCCGCATCTATGCGCCCGTCGGCACCCACGAGACGCTGCTGGCCTATCTCGTGCGGCGCCTGCTGGAGAATGGCGCGAACACCTCCTTCGTCAACCGCATCGCCGACCCGAACGTGCCGCTGGACGAACTGACCGAGAGCCCGGTGGAGGCCGCCCAGCGCATCGAGCCGCTCGGCGCGCCGCATCCCGGCATCGCCGCCCCGGCCGATCTGTTCGGTGCCGAGCGGCGCAATTCGGCCGGGCTGGACCTCTCCAACGAACAGCGCCTCGGCTCCCTCGCCGCCGCCCTGTTGGCCGGCAGCGCCGTGCCGCTGGCGGCCAGGCCGTTGCTGGCCGACGGCCCTGTGGCGGGCAGCGCCCGCGCGGTGCTCAACCCGGCCGACCACCGCGACCAGGTCGGCACGGTGGTCGAGGCCACCCCGGAGATCGTCGCCCGCGCCATGGAGCATGCCCATGCGAGCGCCCCGATCTGGCAGTCCACACCCCCGGCCGAGCGCGCCGCCTGCCTGTTCCGCGCCGCCGAGCTGATGGAAGCGCGGATGCCGGCGCTGATCGGCATCATCGTGCGCGAGGCCGGGAAATCTTATCCAAACGCCGTTGGCGAGGTGCGCGAAGCCATTGATTTCCTGCGCTATTACGGCGCGCAGGTGCGCGACGGATTTTCCAGCGACGCGCACCGCCCCCTCGGCCCGGTGATCTGCATCAGCCCGTGGAACTTCCCGCTCGCCATCTTCACCGGGCAGGTCAGTGCCGCGCTGGCGGCCGGCAATGTCGTGCTGGCCAAGCCGGCGGAGGAGACCCCGCTCATCGCCTTCGCGGCGGTGGAAATCCTGCGAGAGGCCGGCGTGCCGGCGGGCGCGGTGCAGTTTTTGCCCGGCGGCGGCGAGGTGGGCGCGGCGCTGGTGGGCGACGCCCGCACGCGCGGCGTCATGTTCACCGGCTCGACCGAAGTGGCGCGCCTCATCCAGTGCCAACTCGCTACCCGGCTCAGCCCCGATGGCAGTGTCATTCCCCTGATCGCCGAGACGGGCGGCCAGAACGCGCTGATCGTCGACTCCTCGGCGCTGGCCGAGCAGGTCGTGGCCGACGTGCTGGCCTCCGCCTTCGATTCCGCCGGCCAGCGTTGTTCGGCGCTGCGCATTCTCTGCCTGCAGGAGGATGTCGCGGACCGCATCCTGGCCATGCTGCGCGGGGCGCTCAAGGAGCTCAGCGTCGGAAACCCGGTGCTTCTTTCGACCGATATCGGCCCCGTCATTACGGCCGAGGCGAAGGCCGGAATCGACGCCCATATCGAGCGCCTGCGGCAGAGCGGGTGTGCCGTCGAGCAGATCGCGCTCGGCGAGGACACGCTTCACGGCACTTTCGTGCCTCCGACGCTGATCGAGATCGACGGTGTCGGCGCGCTCACCCGCGAGGTGTTCGGCCCGGTGCTGCATGTGGTGCGCTACCGCCGCGAAGAGATCGACGATCTGATCGCCGCGATCAACACGACCGGCTACGGCCTCACCTTCGGCCTGCATACCCGCATCGACGAGACCATCGCCCGCGTCTGCGCGCGCATCGAGGTCGGCAATGTCTATGTGAACCGCAACCTCATCGGCGCCGTGGTCGGGGTGCAACCCTTTGGCGGGCATGGGCTTTCCGGTACGGGACCGAAAGCCGGCGGGCCGCTTTATCTCGGCCGCCTGCTCGCGCGTCGTCCCGCCGCCCTGCTGGCGAAGATCGGAACCGATGCCCCCGCCCTCGCGCAGCTCTGGGTCGACTTCCAGTCCGATGCCGGCACGAGGACGCTATGCGGCGCGGTTCTCGACGCCTCGCCGCACGGCCACAGGGCAGAGCTGCCGGGCCCGGTGGGCGAGCGCAATATGTATGCGCTGTCTCCGCGCGGCACCGTGCTGTGCCTGGCGGCGACCGAAAAAGGCTTCGCCGTGCAGATCGCCTCGGCGCTCGCCACCGGCAATCGGGTCTTGCTGGAAGGCTCCCGGATGCCGGCGCTGCCAAACGGGCTGGAAGACCGGATCAGCCTGACCGCCAGCCACGCGGATGCGAGCTTCGACGCCGTGCTGTTCGAGGGCGATGGCGATGCGCTGCGCCGGCTCAACGAGGCGATCGCCGGCCGGGAGGGGTCGATCGTGCTGGTGCACGGGCTGGCGCCGGACGATGTCGCGCGTGGCGAGACCTACCCGCTCGACCTCCTGATGCTGGAGCGCTCCACCAGCACCAACACCGCCGCCGCCGGCGGCAATGCCAGCCTGATGACGCTCGGCTGAGGCAGCGAAAAGGGCCGGAGACTCCGAAGCGCCCGGCCCTTCCGCGCTCAGTTGTGATTGAACCCGGCCGCCTCGTCGTCGGTGAGCGGGTGGGTGACGGGATGCTTGGCGAAGAAGTCGAGCGCGCGACGGAGATCGTCGAGCAGCAGGCTGGCCAGGTCGCGGCTCACCCCGTGGCGCACCAGAATGCGCTGGATCACCATGTCCTGCCGGTTCGCGGGCATGGAATAGGCCGGCACCTGCCAGCCACGCGAGCGCAGCCGGTCGGCAAGGTCGTAGAGCGTGTAGCCGCCAATTCCCTTGTCGTCCTTCAGCTTCCAGCACAGCGCGGGAATGCCCTCGGCCCGGTTACCGTCATAGAGCATCTCGAACGGCCCGAGCGCGGCGATCTCGCGGGCGAGATATTCGGCCGTGTCGTAGCAGGCGTTCTGGATCTTGGCGTAGCCCTCCCGCCCGAGCCGGACGAAATTGTAGTACTGCGCAATGATTTGGCCGCCCGGGCGCGAGAAGTTGAGGGCGAATGTCGGCATGTCGCCGCCGAGATAGTTCACGTCGAAGACGAGTTCCGGCGGCAGGTCCCCGGCTTCGCGCCAGATGACCCAGCCCACCCCCAGCGGTGCGAGGCCGAATTTGTGGCCGGAGGCATTGATCGACTTCACGCGCGGCAGGCGGAAATCCCATTCGATCTCAGGCGCGCAGAAGGGAGCGAGGAAACCGCCCGAGGCGCCGTCGACATGAATGGGGATGTCGAGCCCGGTCTCGGCCTGCAGCTTGTCGAGCGCATCGCTGACCGCCTTCACCGGCTCGTACTGGCAGGTGAAGGTGACGCCCAGCGTCGGCACGACGCCGATCGTGTTCTCGTCGACGCGCTTGAGCACTTCCTCCGGCGTCATGATCAGCCGGTCGCCCTCAAGCGGAATCTCGCGCAGTTCGACATCGAAATAGCGGGCGAATTTGTGCCAGCAGATCTGCACCGGGCCGCAGATCATATTCGGCCGGTCGGCCGGCTTGCCCTCCTTGGCGCGACGCTTGCGCCACTGCCATTTCAGAGCGAGACCGCCCAGCATCGCCGCTTCGGAAGAGCCGACGGTGGAGCACCCGAGCGTGCCCTGGGGGTCGGGCGCGTTCCACAGATCGGCCATCATGCGCACGCACCGCGCCTCGATCTCGGCGGTCTGCGGGTACTCGTCCTTGTCGATCATGTTCTTGTCGATCGACAGGTCCATCAGGTCGCGGATCTCGTCATCGACCCAGGTCTGGCAGAAGGTGGCGAGGTTCTGGCGCGAATTGCCATCCAGCATCAGTTCGTCGCGCACCGCCGCGAAGACGTGGCGCGGCTCTCGCTCCGTCGCGGGGAATTGGGTTTTCGGCAGCATCCCCAGCAGGTCGGCCGACGAATAGATGTCGTCTAGGAGGTCGCTGCGCAGGTCGGCGCTGGACTTTTCTGACGTCAAGACGGGCGTCCTTTCACGAGGCGGAGGCAAGTGGGATCGGCGACCGCGGTGGCCGCGTATGACCGAAGGGTAGCGACAGAGGGGCGGTGAGAGCAAGCAATCCGCCCCGCTTCGGCTACCGCCGGGCGACGGAAGGCCTCGCTCACCGCCCCGTCAAGCCGGCAGGCACCTCGGCGGAGGTCATGGCGCCGAGCACAAAAGCGAGGTTGGCGGCCGCCACCAGCGAGGCGGCATGGGCGTCGGATTGCGCCAGTCGCGCGGTCAGCAGGCCGCTATCGGCGGCGGTGGCGGCGGTGATGTCGCCGACGCCGCTGGTGTAGGCGTCGAGCGCGGCGTCATAGGTGACCGTCGCGGCGCTCACCAGCGCCGTTGCGGCGCGATAAGAGGCCAGCGCCGAGCGCAGCGTGTCGGCGCTGATGACGATCTCCCGCGCCGCCGCGTCGCGCGTCTGCTCGAAGGTGGCCTCGCTCGCCGCCGCCAGCGATTCCGCGTTCTTCAATTGCGCCGCGCGCAGCCCGCCATCGTAAATCGGCATGGTCACGCCCAGCAGCACCCCGGTGGCGGAGGCCTGCTGGCCGATGGTCGGCAGGCCGGTCGCGCTAAAGCTGGCATCGCCGCCGGCCGCCACCGCGCCGAGGAACACCTTGGGCATGAACTCGGCCTGCGCCGCGCCAATCGCCGAGCGGCTCGCCTTCAAGGCAGAGAAGCTGGCGAGGACATCCGGCCGGCGGGCAAGCGCGGCCTTGATCATCTCCTCGGTCGGTGCGCCAACGCTGGCCGGCAGCGCGCGCCGGCCAGCCTCGCGGATGGTGATCTTCGTCATCGGGGATACCCCCATGGCCCCCAGCAGCAGCTGATAGGCATCGCGCTCCGTGCCCTGCGCCTGCACCAGGCCGAACTGCGCCTGCGCCACGAGTTGCCGCCCCTGCGCCACCTCCACCGTGGTTCCCCGCCCCTCGTCATTGCGCGCCTGGGCGGCAGCGGAGACTTTTCTGGCGTTGGCGGCGTTCTGTTCGGCAATCCGCACCCGGCTGCGGGCAGCGCTGTAGAGGAAATAACTGCGCGTCACGTCGTGGATGATTTTTTGGTGCGCGCCGTTGAACAGGATATTGGCGGCCGTGGCGTTGTGGCGCGCCGTCTTGTGAAGCGCGTCGCGCTGGCCGAAATCGAACAGCAGCCACTGCAGCGCGACCTGCGGCGACACGCCCTCGATCCGGCTGGACACCTGGTTGGTGCTGCCGGCCGCCACGGGCAGTGAGGCCGAGGTCTCCTGCCAGCCGCCGATCACATTGGCCGAGATGAAGGGCAGATAGGTCGCCTCCACCATGCCTGTCGCCAGCGCTGCCTGCCGGGCCTGCTGCCAGGCAAGGCGGGTCAGTGGGTTCTGGGTCTGGGCGATGTCGATGAGCTCGGGCAGACCATAGGCGCGGCGCGGGTCGATGCCCGGCGCCGGCTGCATCTGCGCCACTTCCGGGTCGGCGGGCACGCTGAACTGCTTCGTCGCCCAGTCCGACGTTCCGCCGTCGACGGAAGCCGGCGACGCTGCGTCAATCGGCGCCCAAGGCTGCGAGGAGTCCTGCGGCGCGGTCTTCAGGGCACTGGTCGCACAGCCGGACAGCAGGAGCCCCGCCAGCAGCAGCGCAAGCGGGCCGGCTCGGGAAAGGGGGGATGAGCGCCTCGTTTCCATGGGCTACACCGCTGCCAGATCGGCGATGCGCTCGGTGTGCCGGGCGAGAGCATCGGTGGCCTCGCCGCCGGGCGTCGCACTCGCCTCCGCATGCGCCTGCCAGCCGTCGCGGCGGGCGACCTGTTCCGCCGCCGCAGCAAGACGCCGGGCCGTCTCCTGCGGCACGTTCCCGGCGAAGACCAGCAGCGGCAGCACCGCGCCGGCCTCCTCCACCAGCCGGTGCAGGCGCTGGACCCGCGCGGCGGGAGGCCGCTGATGGGCCGGCTCGAAAGGCAGCAGCGCGAGCACGTCGCGCGCCCTCGCAAGTTCGGTCTCCACCATACCGGCCTCGTTGACCGCCTGTCCGCGCGCCGCGCGATCCAGCGTGGCCAGTCGCGCCAGCGCCCCCAGCGCTTTGGCGAGCCTCTCGCGCACATCGGCCACGGCGCTCTTCGGCCATATCTGGGTGAAGACGACATAGACGACCAGATTGCCGAGCAGGATGCCGACCACCCGGTCGCGCGCTGAATCCATGTCGGTACTGGGCGCGAAACCGTCGAGGATGGTGAGCAGGAAGGCAAGGCCGATCTGGACGCCGCCATAGGAAATGCGCTCGCTTCCCGACGACACCCAGGCGGCAACCAGCACGCCGGCAAACACAAGCGCCATAAGGCCGCCGACCGATTGCAGATGCGGGATCACGAACAGGATCGACCCCAGCCCCATCACCGCCCCGATCAGGCAGCCGGTGATGCGCAGCGCCAGCTTGTGTACCGTCTCGCCCGTGGTGCCGAGGGCCGCGACATAGCATGTCACCATCGCCGTATGGATGCCCTGCCAGTCGATCAGCGAATAGATGAGGTAGCAGGAAATCGCCGCCGCCGTGGTCTTCAGCGCGTAGCGTTGATGGTCGGGATTGGTGAAGGCGTCCGCCGCCAGAAAGGGCGGCTTGGCCGCCACCACGTCCGTGCCGCCATTGGGCCGGACGAGGTCCGCCAGCGCCCTCTGGGCCGCGTCCAGCGCGCCCTCCCCTTCGCCTTCGCGGAGGGGTGCAGCCTCGGCCGTCGGCCGGCCTCTGCCGCGAACCTGTGCGGCCATCGCCCGGCACTGCTGCGCCAGCGCCCCGTCGGTGAGCCCGGCCGGCAGGGCCGCCACCGCCAGAAGAAGGCGATACGTCGTTGCCACCGAACCGGAAAGCCAGGCGAGTTCACGGCGCGGCGCGGTGTGGAACAGGCGCGCCAGCAGGGCCTGCTTGTCACTCGCCGCCCGCCCCTCCTCCAGCGCCGCGTGCAGGGCGTGGCGTCCTTTGCCCGACAGCGCAAGGGTAGCGGCGTCGAGCTGCCGGATCACCGTCCGGCGCAGCAGGCGGTGCGGCGACGTGCCGAGCACCATCGAGAAAATCGCCAGCAGAACCATCGGCATGACCGCCATCTGCCAGGCATAGAGCAGGCCGCGCGTGACGATTTCGCCGGCCGGCACCTGGTCCACGAGCGTCAGCACGAAGGCGATGACCAGCGCGATGATCGCCCCGATCTCGCCCAGTTGGGACGCCGAACTGAGGAACAGGAAGGCGAACGAGGTCGCGGCGATCACCGCAATGCGCAGCAGCGGCTGCTCCGCCGTCAGCTGGATGATGGGAGCCATGAGCAGGACGATGAGGCTCACCAGGACGATGAGCCCGAGCGCCTGCCCGACATTCTCCGCCCCGTTCGGGCGCATCAGGAAGATGATGAGGTAGCAGCTGATCGCCGATTCCGGCACTTTGTAGAGCATCGCCGTACCGCAGACGAGCGCGCACAGCAGGGCGACCCGCCACGCCATGGCGAAGCGGCCGGGCGTGGGCTGCAGGTCGGCCCAGGCCTCGCGGAGGATGCCGCCCCAGGGCGATTCAGCACTCCGTGTCATGATGCACGGTCGCGGTGGCGGAGGCGCCGATCCGCATCAGATCGGCGGGGGGATCGAGCAGGCGGATGCGTACCGGAAAGCGCTGCGCCACCCGCACCCAGTCGAGGCTCTTGGGCACGATCGGCATCTTGCGCGGCAGCGTGATCTGCTCGGTCGACTGCACGCCCCAGCCGATGCCTTCCACCCGGCCGCGTATCTTCACGTCGCGGTTGGCCAGCGTATAGACGGTGGCGCAATTGCTGGCACGGATGCCGGCAAGCTCTGTCTCGACGAAGGCGGCGGAGGCGAACCAGGCGCCGGTGTCGATCAGCACGAAGATCGACTGGCCGGGCAGCACATATTCGCCCACCGCTGTCTCCAGCCCCACCACCTTGCCGTCGAACGGCGCCGCCACCTGCGTGTCGGCCAGCGCGCGCTCGGCGATCGCCAGCGCCGCGCGCCGTGCCTCCACCAGCGCCACCGCCGCCGCCGTGTCGCTGACCAGCACAAGGGCCGCCGCTTCCTGCTGGATCGCCTGCTTGAGGCTCACCTCGGCATCGCGCTTGGCGGTGGCGGCGTCGTCCACCTGCTGGGCGCTGACATAGCCCTTGGGGCGCAGGGCCTCCAGCCGGGCGAGGGTCTGCGTCGTAAGGGCGAGGTTCTGCCGCGCCCGCGTTATCTGGCCCTGCGCGATCACGGCATTGGACCGCTCGGCGGTGACGGTGCGTTGCTTGTCGGCCAGCGCCGCCTCGGCGAGCTTGAGGTCGGCGCCCGCCTGCTCCACCAGCAGCCGGTACGTCGTCGGGTCGAGGGCGAACAGCAGCTCGCCCTTTGCCACCGACTGGTTTTCGCGAACGGCGATGCTGACGATCCGGCCGGCCACGGAAGCGGAGATGGCGGTGACGTCCGCCGTCAGTTCGGCATCCTGCGACAGCGGGTTGAGTTCGGCATGGCGCAGATAGTGCCAGCCGAAAAAGGCCGCCGCCAGCACCGCGAGAAGGCTTACCAGAATGCCGAGCCGGCGGCGGGGGGTGGTGTGCACCTCCTCGTCCACCGCCTAGCGTCCGAAGCCGAGGAGAGAAACGGCAAAGCCGATGGCAGCGGCGATGCAGACATAGACCGGCAGCCGGATCGGCAGCGCATCGTCGAGACCGGCCCGGATGAACACGAGCCGGACGATAACGGCGCCGAGAATGCCGATCAGCGCGCAAAGCAGCCAGGAAGGAAAATAGGCGCCGAACAGCGGGATCGCCGGCGCCGTGCCGGTCGTCATGCAACCGGCGAGCGGCAACGCGGCGAGGCACACCACTGCCGCGCGCAGCGGCGCGGCGGCACCGCGCGGCCACCACCGACCCGATCGTGCTGAGACGGGACACCAATAGGTCAACGCCACTCTCCGGCAGGGCGTGCGAGTCGGAAACACTGGGCAAAGGGGTAGCAAGGGCTTGGGGTGAGGGCAAATTTCCGCCACGATCCGAGGCTTGGAGATGGCATGGCGCACCGTCCGCCGGTTCTCCCCTCACCTCCGCGCGGCGACCCGCATGAAACGGGAGCCGGCCTTTCCCCTCCCGCTGAATCATGCCACCAACCACGGGCGGCGACGTCCGCCGGCCGGCGGCGCGGCGCGACAGGAGAGGCGCGGTGGCGGGGCACAGGCCCTCGCTCGAACGGGAAGGACGGACGAGATGTGCACATCGCTCGGCTATCGCGACGCAGGCGGCAGGGCCTATTTCGGCCGCACGCTCGAACTCACCATCGACCTGCCCTACCAGATCGCCTTCTTTCCCGCCGGGTTCCGCACCCGCTCGCAGGTCGAGGGGCATCCGGCGACGGAATACACCGCGCGCTACGCCATGCTCGCCGTCACCATGCCGTACCGCGTACCGACGCCGGAGGCTCCCGCCGGCATCGACGATCTGAAGGTGTTGGAAGGGCTGAACGACCAGGGGTTGACCTTCAGCCTGTTGTCCTACCCCACCGCCGGTGGCGGGTACCGCTCGGTGGCGATGACGCAGGCCGTGCTTTCCGCCTCCGATCTCGGCAGTTGGTGCCTCGGCCAATTCGCTACCGTCGCCGAGGTGAAAGCGGCGGTCGCGGCCCAGCCGATCCTGCTCGTGCCGCTGGCGATGCTGGGCGGGGTGGAATCACCGTTCCACTATGTGGTGCACGACGCCACCGGGGCGGCGCTGGTGATCGAGTTCGATCGCGGCGAGATGAAGATCTATGACAATCCGGTCGGGGTGATGACCAACGGGCCGGATTTCGGCTGGCACCTCACCAATCTCAACAACTACACCTTCCTCTCCAATGTCGATAAGTCGTCGGCCAGCTTTGGGGGCTACACGGCGGTGCAGCCGGATTCCGGCATCGCCACCGCCGGCCTGCCGGCCTCGAACACCTCGGTCGGGCGCTTCGTTCGCGCCGCCTATTACGCCCAGTTCACCGAGAAGGCGGCGACGCCGGACCTCGCCGTGCAAACGCTGGCGCACGTCCTCAACAATTTCGACCGGCCGCGCGGGGTGAGCATCGACCCTCCCGGCGGGGGCGGCGGCCATATGGAGGTGGCGGGGCTCGACCAGCCGGCGAGCGAAACCTACGCCACCGAATACACCTGCTGGACCAGCCTGTCGGACCTCGACCGCAAGCTGTTCTTCCTGCGCGACTACAGGAGCCTCAACTTCTCCCGCTTCGACCTCGCCGCGCTGGCCGATGCGACCGAGCCGAAGGTGCTTCCGCTTCACCTGCTCCACCAGGAGGCAAGCGATGCCACGGCGGCGCTGAAAGCGGCGACGGCGACGTGAGACCCGGCGCGCGCGGCGAAGAACCCCGCGGACAAGCCGGATGAAGGCGACGCTCCTTCATTCCACCGGCCTGCGCATGCATGTCGCCGGACCGGGGCCCTTCATCACCAGGCGCAGCTACGGCTATGCCGGCCGGCGCATCGTCTGGAAGGCGCGCCAGCACCGAAAGGGGCTGGCGCGCGCGGCCCGGGCGCTGGAGAACGCGCCGGTCCCGTTCTGGCAGACGCAGGGCTACAATTGGTGGACCGGCGGGCTGTTTGCGCTCGGCTCGCTGCTGTTCCTGCTCGGCAGCCTGCTCAGCCTGCTGCCGGCCGACCTCGGGCTTGCCGCGACTCCGATCAATGTCGTGTTCTTCATGGGGTCCATCCCCTTCACGCTGGCGGGGTATCTCCAGCACTTCCAGGCCGCCAATGCGAGCGCCTTCACGCTCGACCCGAGCGACACCGCCGCGCCGCGCCGGATCGCGCTGATCGGCTGGCACCCGCAAAGCCCGGGATGGCTGAGCACCTTCTGCCAGTTCGTCGGCACGGTGGCGTTCAATTTCAACACCTTCGACCCGCTCGTGGTCGGTGACGGCTGGGAGGTGCAGGACCTCGCCGTGTGGCTGCCGGGGATGATCGGCTCGGTGCTGTTCCTGGCCTCCGGCTATCTCGCCTTCGTCGAGACCGCGCACCGCTACTGGAGCTGGCGACCCCGGCAGCTCGACTGGCAGATCGTGTTCGTCAATCTGCTTGGCTGCTTTGCCTTCATGGCCGCCTCGACCCTCGCCTATGTGCCGCGAGGGGGCGAAGCGTGGTGGATACCGGACCTTGCCAACATCCTGCTCGGCCTCGGCGCGTTCGGCTTTTTCCTCGGCGCCGCGCTGATGATGCGCGAGAGCGCGGCAGCGGCGAAGTCTTAACGGTTCACGGCTTGCGCTGCATGGTGGCGACGAAGTGGGCGAACAGGCCGGCCTGCGAATTGATGTTGAGCTTGCGGTAAATGTTGCGACGGTGAACCTTCGCCGTGCCGGCTGAGATGGACAGCAGGCGGGCGATGGAATCGGCGGAATGGCCCTGGAGGATGAGGTCGACCACCTCGCCCTCGCGGGCGGTCAGCGCCAGTTCCTGCCAGATGGTGCCGCGGTCCAGCTCGCGCCCACCCTGCCCGTCCGTCCCGCGTCCCGGGCGGCCGCGCCCTGCCTCGCCAATGACCTCCCCACTCCAGCGAAGCCGGCACAAAGCGAGGACGACCGGCGACAGCTCGCGCAGGAGGCGAACCTGCGCCGCGCCGAACGTGCCGGACGCCGCCTTGCGCATCAGCGAGACCACCACGCTCGCGCCATTGGCCAGCGGCACGAAGAAGCCGACCTCCTCAGCCAGCACGGTCTGGCTGTAATAGGAGCGGTAATATTCGCTGGCATAGAAGCGGTCCGGCGCCAGCTCGCGCATGCGCCGGAAGCCCTCAACGCGCTCGATCGCGGCGTGGTAGAATGGGTCGAGCAGATAGGGCCCCAGTTGGTACAGCGTCACGTAGACGTGGCTCTCCGCCGGGTTGAAGGTCTCGAACAGCAGCGGCGGGCGCGCCGTGCCGCGATAGCCGAAGGTCACGCAATGGTCGAACGGCACATGAGCCCGCAGCCACGCGATGAGCGCGTGGCCGAAGGGGTCGTCGCCCGGCCCGGTAAGCACATCGGCGCTGCGCTCATGGGCGGCCGCGATGGTTTCGGCGAGCAGCCACGCAGCCGAGGGCCGCTCGCCTTCTCGGCGCGTACCCTCTCCCTGCCCGGCCCCGCCCGCAGAGGCTTTGCGCCTGCCCAGCATCTATACCCCTCGTGACGAATAAATAGGCTCTTTCTACCACTGCAAAGGTATATACCCTCAAACGCGCCGGTATTAGCTTTTTGACCAATGACGACCCGGCCGCGCTCCGACGGCGGCCGGAAAGCTGCGGAGAACGTCCGGTGGCAGGCCAGCAGACCCTCGACATCGAGTTTCGCGGCGTCAGCAAGCGCTATGGCGATGTCACCGCCGTCCACCCCACCGATTTCGCCGTGCCGAAAGGCGCGTTCATCGCCCTGCTCGGCCCCTCGGGCTGCGGCAAGACCACCTGTTTGCGCATGATCGGCGGCTTCGAGCAGCCGAGCACCGGGCAGGTGCTGATCGGCGGCACCGACATGGCGGAGGTGCCGCCCCACCGGCGCCCGGTCAACATGGTGTTCCAGCATTATGCGCTGTTCCCGCATTTCGATGTCAGCGCCAATGTCGCCTATGGACTTCGCCAGATTCGCCCGCGCCTGACCTCCTCCGAGATCGGCCGGCGCACCGCCGATGCGCTGGCCATGGTGCAGCTCGCCGGCTTCGGCGCGCGCAAGGTGCATGAATTGTCCGGCGGCCAGCAGCAGCGCGTGGCGCTGGCACGGGCACTGGTCAACCGCCCTTCCGTGCTGCTGCTCGACGAGCCGCTGGCGGCGCTCGACAAGAAATTGCGCACCGACATGCAGATCGAGCTACAGAATTTGCAGCGCGAGCTGGGCATCACCTTTGTGCTCGTCACCCACGACCAGGAAGAGGCGCTCTCCATGAGCGACGTGGTGTGCGTGATGAATGGCGGGCGCATCGTCCAGCTTGGCGCGCCGGACGAGATTTATGATCGCCCGGCCGACCGCTTCGTCGCCGCCTTCGTAGGCAAGACCAATTTCCTCGACGGCACCGTTCTGGAGAGCACGGATGGGGCCGCCCGTATCCGACTCGCCAACGGCATGGAGATCAGCGCCCGTCAGAGCGGAGCTGTCGCCGCCGGCGCCGCGGCGGCGGTGAGCCTGCGGCCGGAGGCTCTGCGCCTCGGCGCGCCCGCAGGCGAGACCGGCCTGTCCGGCATCATCCGCAACCGCATCTTTCTCGGCTCGACCGCCGAGTACGCCATCGAGGTACCGCTTCTCGGCACCCTTCTCGCCACTGCCGACCACAATGCGGCGCAGAGCGATCTCCTGAAACCGGGCGATCGCGTCACCATCAGCTTCAACCCCGGCGCGCCGCTGGCGTTTCCGGCGTCGGACAACAAGACCAGCCAGAGGGAAACCAGCCATGTCGAAGTCGTATCGTGACGGCCTGCCGCTATCGGCACGGGAATTTGTCGACCAGCTCCTGCGCTTCCGCCGCGGCTCCATCAGCCGCCGCCACTTTCTCGGCGTGACCGGCCTCGGCGTCGCCACGGCGGTGCTGGCCAGCGAACTCGGCCTCCAGCCGACGCCGGCCTATGCGGCAGGAGAACTCGGCGACCGCATGTCGATCGCCACCTGGCCGAACTACCACGACCCCCAGACCTTTATCGACTTCCAGAGCAATACCGGCGTCGCCGTCGAGGTGAACGTGTTCGGCTCCAACGAGGAAATGCTGGCCAAGCTGCAGGCCGGCGCCTCCGGCTGGTCGCTGTTCGTGCCAACCAATTACACCATCTCCACCTATCGCCAGCTCGACCTGATCGACCCGCTCGACGTGTCGAAGCTGCCCAATTACGACGCCGCCGCGCAGAACAAGCGTTTTACCTCTGAGGGCGAAGTGGACGGCGTGCTGTGCGCGGTGCCGAAGAACTGGGGCACCACAGGCTTCGCGGTGAACACCCAGAAGCTCACCCCGCCCATGACGAGCTGGAAGGACTTCTTCGACACCGCCATGACCACCGGCAGTGGGCGCGCCATGGTGCATGACTATCAGCTGACCACTATTGGCAACGCGCTGAAATATTTCGGCTATTCCTTCAACTCGCTGAAGCCGGAAGAATTGGCCAAGGCGGAGGAGCTGCTGCTCAAGGTCAAGCCGCATCTGTTCGCCATCTCCAGCGACTACCAGCCCGCCATGCGCAATGGCGACGCCTGGCTGACCATGTGCTGGACCAATGACGGCGCCCAGCTGCACCGCGACATTCCCGAGATCGACTATGTGCTCGGCAAGGAAGGCGGCGAGATCTGGACCGACTTCTACGCCATTCCGAAGGACGCGCCGAACAAGGCGGCGGCCTATGCGCTGCTGAACTATCTGATGGACCCCAAGGTGGCGGTGAAGGAGCACATCGCCAATGGTGCGCCCTCCACTGATGCGCGCGTCAACGCCCTGCTGCCCAAGGACCTGCTCGACAACCCGATCCTCTATCCCGCCGCCGATCTGCTCGCCCCGCTGGAATTCGGCGCGGCGGCCACGCTGACCGACCCGGCCCGCGCCGAACTGATGGCCCGCTTCAAGTCGGCCTGATCCTGCGACCTGTCGGGGGCGCCCGCGCGCTCCCGACATCACTCAGGGAGCGCCGCCGCGCGCTCCCGTCTCGTCTTCGCTCGGGAGCGCGCGACGCTCCCGGTGCCACCCTGTGAACAGGACCTCGAATGTCTGGCGCCGCTCGCAAGCGACTGGTCACGGCCCTGCTGCTCGCTCCGGCTGCGGTGTGGCTGTTCCTGTTCCTGGTGCTGCCCTTCGTGGCGATCGTGGTGTTCAGCCTGGGCGAGCGGGCGCCGGCCGGCGGCTACCAACCTGCCCTCACCCTCGCCCAATATGCCAATCTGCCGGCACGGGCGACGGCATTCTGGAACACCCTGCTGCTGGCGCCGGCCGGGGCGCTGGCCTGCCTGCTCATTGCCTATCCCGTCGCCTATTATCTGGCCCTGAAGGTGCTGCCGCAGCGCCGGCTTCTGCTGGTGGCGCTGATCGTCATCCCGTTCTGGACCAGCCTGCTGATCCGCACCTATGCCTGGATGTACATTCTCGGCGGGCGCGGCATTCCAGCCTGGCTGGAGATGATCGGCCTGCCGGAACTGCGCCTCATCAACACCCCGGGCGCGGTGCTGCTCGGCATCGTCTACGGCTATCTGCCGCTGATGATCCTGCCGATCTATATCAGCCTGGAGCGGCTCGACCGCCGGCTGCTGGAAGCTTCGGCCGACCTTGGCGCCACGCCGTTCTCTACCTTCTTTGGCGTGACCTTGCGGCTCTCGCTGCCCGGCATGATGACCGGCTTCTCGCTGGTGCTGATCCTGCTACTGGGCGAATACCTCATCCCGACCCTGCTGGGCGGGGGCAAGGTGTTCTTCATCGGCAATGCGCTGGTCGACCTGTTCCTGCAATCGCGCAACTGGCCGTTCGGCTCGGCCATTGCGGTGGCGTTGGTGGCCATCGCCGTCGCGCTGCTGCTGGCCGCCAACCGCATTACCGCCCGGCTCTCCGGCGCCCGACAGGTCGACCTCCTATGATGCGCGCCTTCGTCGTCGCCGTTTACGGCTTCCTCTATCTGCCGATCGTGCTCGTGGTGGTGTTCTCGTTCAATGCGGGCCGGCACGCGAGCGACTTCACCGGCTTCTCCGTCCAGTGGTACGGGCGGGCGCTTTCCAACACCTTCCTCATGGAGGCGCTGACCAACAGCCTGATCGTGGCGACGACCAGCGCGGCACTGGCCTCGCTGTGCGGCACGGCGGCGGCCATCGGCCTCGGCCGCGCCGGCCCGCGCACCCGCGCCGTGTTTGACGCGCTGTTCGGCGCCGCCATCGTGGTGCCCGGCGTGGTGATCGGCATTGCGACGCTGGTGGCGCTGGTGCAACTGTTCGGGATCGTCAATCCGGCGATCGCGGTGCTGTGGCCGGGCGATGCCCCGCCGCGCCTGTCGCTCGGCTATGGCTCGATCATCGCCGCCCACGGGCTGTTCTCGACCGCGCTCGTGACCATGATCGTGCGGGCCCGGCTCGGCGCGCTCGGGCGCGACATGGTGGAGGCGTCCAGCGACCTCTATGCGAGCCCTTTCACAACCTTCCGCTCGATCGTGCTGCCGCAGATCCTGCCGGCCATCCTTGCCGGCTTCCTGCTGGCCTTCACCTTCTCCTTCGACGATTTCATCATCGCCTTCTTCGTCGCGGGATCGCAGACCACGCTGCCCATGTACGTCTTCGCCTCGATCCGGCGCGGCGTCACGCCGGAAATCAACGCCATCGGCGCGCTGGTGCTGGCCGCCTCCATCGTGCTCATCGTCGCGGCGCAACTCCTGCTCCGCCGGCGCCGCCCGACTTCCCCATAGGTAGATCATGATTTTGCAGGACAAGGTCGCCATCGTCACCGGCGCAGGCTCAGGGATAGGGCGCGCGGGGGCCCTCGCCATGGCCGCCGAGGGGGCGCTCGTCATCGTCGCCGACCGCGACCGCGCCGCCGGCGAAGCCACCGCCGAAGCGATCCGCGCTGCCGGCGGGCGGGGCGAAGCGGTGGCGACGGACGTGGATGTCGACGCGCAGATCGAGGCGCTGATTTCCGGCACGCTGGCGCGCCATGGCCGGCTCGATATCCTGCATAGCCACGCCGGCATCCAGGTTGGCGGGCCGCTGACCGAGGTCGAGCCGGAGGGTATGGACCGTTCTTGGCGGATCAATGTGCGCGCGTCCTATCTCGCGGCGCGCCTCGCAATGCCGGCGATGATCGAACAGGGCGGCGGCGTGATCCTCATCACCGCTTCCAACTCCGGCGTGTTCTACGACCGCGAGATGATTGCCTACACCACCTCCAAGCACGCCGTCATCGCCATGGCCCGGCAGATGGCCGTCGACTATGCCCGCCACAATGTGCGGGTGAACGCGCTGTGCCCGGGCTGGGTCGACACGCCGTTCAACGAGCCGTTCATCGCCCAGATGGGCGGGCGCGCCGCCATCGAGGCCTATGTGCGCGAGAAGATCCCGATGGGGCGCTGGGCGAGCGCAGAGGAAATCGCGCAGGCGATCCTGTTCCTCGTCTCCGACCGCTCCTCCTTCATGACCGGCCAGGCGCTCGTGGTCGACGGCGGCGAGAGCATCGCCTGAACGACCGGACCGCGCCGGTGTCACCTTTTGGCTTGTGCAGGGCGTGCATTCTCCTGATGCAAAAACCCGTGACCGCACGTAGCGTTAGCGATACTTGTCCATGGAAAAGGCGCCAGCCAATACTGGCGGCAGCCTTGGGTATTCAATTAAGTATCGGCCAGTGCGGGTAGCATCCGTTACGGAAGAATTCAGCTCTACCTTTCCCGCCCGCGCCAGGCGCCGGCTATCGCGCAGCGCAGGAGGGCCATCATGGCCGAAAGGTCCGCCGGCTCACTATCACTGCTCTCGCTCACCGGCATGGTGGTCGGCTCAATGGTCGGGGCCGGCATCTTCAACCTGCCCGGCCGCTTTGCCACCGCGACGGGGCCGTTCGGCGCCATCATCGCCTGGACCATCGCCGGCACCGGCATGTACATGCTGGCGCGGGTGTTCCAGGCGCTGGCGGAAAAGCGGCCGGATATCGACGCCGGCGTGTTCGCCTATGCCAAGGCCGGCTTCGGCAATTACATGGGCTTCCTCTCGGCCTTCGGCTATTGGCTCGGAACCTGCCTCGGCAGCGTGTTCTACTGGCTGCTGATCGGTTCTACGCTCAGTCGCTTCTTCCCGCAGTTCTTCGGCGACAACGCCAGCGCGATGACGATTCTCGTCTCGCTGGTCGGGATCTGGTCGTTCCACTTCGTCATCCTGCGGGGTGTGGAACGAGCGACGCTGATCAACACCATCGTCACCATCGCCAAGATCGTGCCGCTGATCGTGGCCGTCATCATCCTGATGCTGTTCTTCAATGGTGAGCAGTTCTCGGAGAACTTTTTCGGCGGCGTCGAGATGCCGGAGAAGTCGCTGCTGGCGCAGGTGCGCGACACCATGCTCATCACCGTCTTCGTGTTCCTCGGCATCGAGGGCGCAAGCGTCTATTCGCGCTACGCTCGGAAACGCTCGGATGTCGGCTCGGCAACCATTCTCGGCTTCGTCGCCGTCACCGGACTGATGGTGGCCGTGACGCTGCTGCCCTATGCCACCGCACCGCGCGCGGCGATTGCCGGCGTGGCCAATCCCTCGCTGGCCGGCGCGCTCGAATTGGTGGTGGGGCATTGGGGGCGGTGTTCATCTCGGTCGGCGTGCTCGTATCGGTGCTCGGGGCCTATCTCGCATGGACGCTGATCTGCGCCGAGGTCCTTTTCGCCGCTGCCCAATCCAAGGATATGCCCCGGATGTTCGCGGCACAGAACACTCACCGCGTGCCCGCCAACGCGCTTTGGCTGACCAATATCGTGGTGTCGCTGTTCGTGATCTCGACCTACTGGTCACGCGATGCCTTCAACGTCATGCTCGACATGGCGAGCGTCACCTCGCTGCTGCCCTATCTTCTGGTCGCCGGCTATGCGGTGATGCTGGCGCGCAGCGGGGTCGGCTATGAGGCGGCGCCGCATGAGCGCACCCGCGACCAGATCTTCGCCTGGATCGCGGTGGTCTACACGCTGTTCATGTTTGTCGCCGCCGGCCTTGAATACATGCTGCTGGCGACAGTGCTGTTCGCGCCCGGCACCGCCTTCTATGTCTGGGCCCGGCGTGAGCAGGGGGCGGTGATGTTCAAGCCCGTCGAACTCGGCATATTCCTGGTCACGCTTATCGGTGGCGCTGCCTGCACCTATGGTCTCGCCACCGGCCTCATCGTGCCTTGAGCGAACCTCAGTCGCCGCCGAGAACCACGGCCCCGGCGCTCTCCACCCTTGCCTCGCCAAGCGGTGAGGCGGCGAGCGTGGTCGCGCCCTCCCCGGCCCGCTCCATGGCGAAACGGCGCACCGTGGCGGCGCCCCCGCCGGGCACGGTTGCGACCAGAAGATCGGCGCCCGTGGTGGTGCTCGATGTCGCCACGCTCACCCCACGCGCCTGCGCGCCGAACGGGGTGAAGCGCGCCATCTCGGTGAAGTCGGCCTTCTGGTGGGCCGCGGCGCTTTGCAGATACATGGGCGGGCCGCCATCGAGCGCCGAGCCGGCGGAGTACACCGCCACTTCGGCACCGTCCTGCTGGCCGATGACGATGCGCTCTGCACCGCCAAGCACGCCGGCCAGCCAGCCGGTGGCGAGCGACACGCCGCCGCGATAGTCCGGCCCGAAGGGCGTGAACGACGCCGACAGCACCGGGCGCGGCGGGCCCTTGCTGCGATGCGCGTGGCTGCCGATCTCGCCCTCCATCGCCCGGAGCCCCGGGAACACGAACACCTTGACGGTCGCCGGCGAGCCGGCACCGGGCGCGGCCACGATGCTCTGGCGGCCGGTGGTGAAATCGACGAATCCGGTGGCAAGGGTGACGCCGTTGCGCTCGCCATAGAAGGGGTTGAACGTCGCGAACAGCTCCGGCGCCGTTCCCACGGCCGGCAGCTTCGAGACGAACACCCGGATTTCGCTCGACACGCCCGGGCCGGAGCCGGCGATGACGTTGTCGCCAGTGCCCAGCCCGTCGACCTGCGCCGCCGCGACGCTTACACCGCCCGTAGCGGCGGCATCGAATGCGAGAAAGCGCGCAAGCTCGGTGGCGAAGACGCCGCCGCCCTGCCGGGCCGCCCCGGAAAACACCGCCACCTCGGGCGCATGGCCCGGGCCGGCGCCGACAACGAGATCGTAGATGCCATCGTCGTCGACATCGCCGATGGCGACACTCGGCGTGCCCTCATAACCCGGAAAGGGCGTCACCGTCGCCAGCAGCCTGTCACCGTCCATCACCCGCACGGTGGCGGCGCGGCCCGGCGCACCGGGCACCGCCACGGCATAGGAAGAGATCGCCGGGATGACGTTGACCAGCGCCATCAGGCCGTTGTCCTCATGGTTGAGCCGGTGGCAGTGCATCACGAACAGGCCGGCATAATCCTCGAAGCGGGTGCGGATGGTGAGTTCGCCTGCCTCGATCACCGACTCCTCGGGGCCGAGATTGGGGGCCGGCACATTGGCATTGTCGATGCCCTGCTGCACCGCCCCGACCTTGAGGCCGATGGTGGGATCGGACACCGAGATGATCTGGAAGTCGTTGACGTGCACATGGATGGGGTGCTCGTCATTGTTCTCGTTGCGGAAGACCCATTCCTCCACCGAATCCAGCCTCGGCTGCATCAGCGGCACATTCGGGAACGCCCCGCTGTCGAAGGCGTAGATGAACGCCTTGGGGTCCGCCTTGCTGGCGAGGTTGTTGAGGAAGCCGCCATTGATGAGGATGTTGCGGGTGACGTCCGGCGTCACCTTGGACAGGTCGTCGAAGGAGGTGAAGGCGCCAAGCGACTGGCCCTCGGGGAAGGGCGTGCTCTCGCCCTTCTCGCCTTCCACCACAGCGCTCATGAGCTTCTGCGTGGGGAAGAAGAAGAACCCGTCATAATAGCTCACGGCGGCGGGCTCCACGCTGAGCGCGCCCAGCACGGCGGGCGGGTTTTCCGTGCCGTTGCTGGTGTAGAGGATGCCCGGCGCGTTCTCCGTCCGGGCGCCGCCGCCCCGCGCGGGCATGTCGAGCACCAGTTCGCCCTCGGTCGGCAGTGTCACGGCAATGGCGAAGCGCGAGGCCGGGGGGATGACGAGGCGGGTGCCGTCCCCTTCCACGGGAGTGCGAACGGCGGGGCTGGGATTGCCGTCCTGGCCCACGATGGCGATCTTCGGATGGCGCCCCGTGGCGGTCTCGGTGAGGCGCACGGTCATATAGGCCATCTCGCTGATGTTCGCGAGAACCCAGATCTCGGTCTGGCCCGGCTTGCCGCGCAGCACCGGCTGGAACTGGCCGTTCACCGTGAACTGGATGTCGCGCAGATGGTCCGGCAGCGCCGGATTGGCCGGCACGTTGCCCTCAGGTCCCGCAGAAGCGGTAAATCTCTGCAGGTTGTTGGGGATGAACTGGAAGCGGCCGCGCATGTTGTGGATCGACAGCGGGCCGGCATACCACACGGTGGCGAAGCGCGAGCCCTTTGGCGACGCCGCGAAATCCACCGGCGCCAGAATGGGGCGATAGGTGCCGGCGGCCAGTTCGCCTTCTTTCGGCACCGCCCGCGTGCTGACGAATTGGGGCCAGTTGGGATTGCCGAAGCCCGGCTCCGCTCCCGTGCGGTCGAACACGAAATTGTACTGGAGCGCCATGCTGCGCACCGGAATGGATTTTTGCGTCACGACAGGCAGATTGCCGTCCGGCCGGCCGATCGCCAGCAGGCCGGCGAGGCCGAGATAGACATGGGGAGAGGTCAGTGTGTGCAGATGGGGATGGTACCAGTACATGCCGTGCGGCATGTTTCGCGGCACGTCATAGACATAGGTATTCACCGTTCCCGGTGGCATGTGCAGCAGCACATTGTCGGAATTCGCCTTGGGGCTGACGTGCAGGCCGTGCGTGTGCAGGTTCAGTGGCGAGACGGTGAGCTGCGGGGGATAGATCGGCACCTCCTCGCCCTCGCGGGTGTAGAGCGGGTCGTAGAAGTCGCGGATGGACAGCCCGGCTAGCCCGTTCTGGTAATGGATGATGAGCTTTTCGCCGGGAAAGACCTGCAGCGTCGGCGCGGGATAATTGTTCAGGTTGGCGCTGACGCCGTTGGATGCCTTGCCGCGCACCAGCTCATAGCCATAGAGCAGCGTGTTCTTCACCGGCACCGCCGACGTGTCGAGCCTGGCTTCGCCCTGATGGGCGGTCAGCGTGACTTCCAACACGCCATCGACGCCGGAAAGCACCACAGGCTCCCGGTATTCCGGGGGCTGGTAGGTCGCGGGTTGGGCGAATGTCGCCCCCGCGCCCGGAAGCCAAAGAAAAAAGGCGGAAACCATCGCCGGAGCGACGACACGAACCAGATTGCCCAACTTGCCACCCCACGCGACTACATTGCCGCACGCTACCGTAGCACGGCGCCAGACAAACGAGCGCGGCATCAAATACAAATTCCCAAGCAATTTCTAAAGTATTTTGATGTGTTCGCGGCAAGTCAGTCGATCCCCGCGCCGCCCTTGCTGGCGTTGGATTTGCGCGGCAGCGCGCCTGCCGGCAAGCAGCGCGGGGCCGGCTGCGGTTCAGAGCCCGCGCCGGTCAGCCGGGATGGCACTCAAGCCGGATAATTCGTTCTTTTACAAAGAGTTAAAGAGCGTTCAATAGCGGGGATTCATTCCATCGCAACGGATCGCGCTCCGGTGGCTCTTTCTTCGGAAGTGTTCTAGCTTTGGCCGCCGGTTCGGCGAGTGGCGGGGGCCATAGGCGATGCAGCCAACACGTCGTGAATTCGTCCGCTGGGTAGCCGCCAGCGGCCTCACACTCGCGCTCGCCCGCCTGTCCCCGGCTGGCGCCCTGCCCTTCGAGGCGAGCCAGACCCTGCCGGGCCCCGCCAACGCGCCGCTGATCGGCCGCGCCCGCATCGACGGCGTCGCCAAGGTCACAGGCGCCAAGCTCTATGCGTCCGATTTCCGTGCCGCCGACATGGAGGGCTGGCCGGCCACCACCGCGCACGCGCTGCTGGTGCGAACGCCGGATGCCAGCCATGTCTATGAGGGGCTGAACCTCGACGCACTGCCCCCGCAGGCGCGGCCGACGAAGGTGGTGGGCGCCACTGATGTCGCGGCCGCCGCCTTGCGCGCCCCGCCCTTCTACGCCGGCGACCTGTTCTGCCCGGTCGGCCAGACGCCGCTCTATCTCGGCCAGCCGGTGGCGCTGCTGCTATTCGAGAGCTTCGATGCCTATGACCGGGCACGCATCGCCTTTCGCGACAACCGCGCATTGCTGCGCTTCGGCGCCGAGACCGGCCCGCGCACCGGCCCGAACTACGCCGCGCTGCGGTTCACGCGCATCGCCGGCCCGACGCCGGGCGCGCCGGATGTCTATTCCCCGCTCCAGCAGGGCTGGATCAGCCCCGGCTTCACCGAGGATAGCGGCCGGCCGATTTGGCGCCCGCTGCCGACAGCGGAAGGCGGCGACTATGCGCGCGGTGCGACCTATGGCGAGGAAATTCGCGCCCTGCTGGCGGCGGAAAGTTCCGACCTTCTGGTGCTCAAGCGCGATTTCCAGACCCAGTCCGTCGACCCGATGTTCCTGGAACCGGAATGTGGCCTTGGCTGGTATGAGGAAGGCGCCGGCGCGCTGCACCTCGTGCTCGGCGTGCAGTCGCCCTTCGAGGCGGCCGAGGCGCTCGACTACATGCTGGCGGAGGCGCCCGCCACGGTACGGCCGAAGCGGCTGGACCTCGACTTTGCCTCGCTCGGCGGTGGCTTCGGCGGCCGCGACCACACGCCCTTCCCGCTCTATGCCGGCCTCGCCGCGCTGTTCCTGCCCGGCCGGCCGATCCGGCTGGCGCATGACCGCTACCAGCAGTTCCAAGGCGGCATAAAGCGCCACGCCTTCCACATGCGCTCGCAGATCGGCATCGACCGCGCCACCGGGCTGATCAGCGCCTTTGCCGCCGACCACGTTCTCGACGGCGGCGGTCTCGCCAATTATTCGCCGAGCGTCGCCACCGTTGGCGCCACCGCGGCCACCGGCATCTACAGCATCCCGAAGGTCGACGTAACCACGGTGGCCGAGCACACGCGCGGCGTCACCGCCGGCTCGATGCGCGGCTACGGCACGCTGCAGACCATGACCGCCATCGAGACGCTGATCGACGAGGCCGCCACCGCGCTGAAGATCGACCCGGTCGATCTGCGTCGGCGCAACCTGCTCACTGCCGGCGGGCGCACCATGACCGGCAATCCGTGGACGGTGTCGGTCCGCACGCCGGAGATTCTCGACAAGCTGGATGCCCACCCGATCTGGCGCGACCGTGCGGCCCGGAAAGCGGCGGCCCCCGCCGGCGTACTCGTCGGCACCGGGCTCGCCTGCTGCACGAAGGATTACGGCACCGGCGCCGACTGCTCGCTGGGCCGTGTGGAGATCGACGCGCAGGGCCACGTGACCCTCCATGCCGACTCGGTGGAGATGGGCAATGGCATCGGCACCGCGATCGCCCGGCGCGTGGCGGCGATCCTGGGCCAAACCGCCGACGCCGTGACCGTTGCCCGCATCGACACCTTCCAGGAGCTCGGCCTCGTCACTTCGGGCGATCCCTATTCGATGACGCAGGCGACGCAGGACGCGGCGGCAAAGAACCCGCGCTGGGTGCCGGCCATCAGCTCGGCCACCAGCGCCTCTATCGGCGCCCATGTCGGCACGCAGGCGGCGGCGCAGGCGGCACGGGTCCTCTTCCGCTTCGGCCTCTGGCCCGCCGCGCTCGACCTCTGGGGCATCAAAGCCGGCGATCCCCGCGAATTCCTGTGGGAGGAGGCGTTCTGGCAGGACGGGTTCCTCATCATGTCCGGCCTTCCACCTCTCGCGCAGACCGCCATCGCCGCCGAGGCCCACGCCCGCAAGGGAATTACCGGAGCGATGGCGCACGCCTTTTCGCGCTGGGCATGGGCGCAGGCGGCCTTCCCGCTCGGCGGGTTGGACTGGGCGGCCGAAATCGACGCGCTGGCGGTGCGGCAGGGCGACGGGCCGTTCGAGGTGCTGGACCGGAGCTTCGTGTTCTTCCCGCCCACGGACTATAACCGCATCGGCACGGCCTTCACCTCTTCCTGCGGGACGGCGGTGCGGGTGGAAATCAACGTGCCCGGCGGGGAAATTCGCATCGCGCAGGCCTATAGCGTGTTTGAGTGCGGCGAAGTGCTTGTACCGGAACTGGTGCAGGGGCAGGCGCAGGGCGGCTTCGCCATGGGTGTCGGCTACGCATTGCTGGAAAACCTGCCGCCCTTCGAGGACGGCCCCGGCAACGGCCAGTGGAACCTCGGCGACTATGTGATCGCCCGTGCCTCCGACCTGCCGCTGCACGCGCTTGAGATCGAGGTGCTGCCCCCTGTGTCGCCTAAGGAGCCTCCCAAGGGCATGGCGGAGGTGGTGATGATCCCCGTCGTGCCGGCGCTGCTCAACGCCATCTTCGACGCCACCGGCCACCGCTTCCAGTCGCTGCCGGTGACATCAGCCATGCTGCGCAAGGTGATCTCATGACCGCGCTTTCGCTCACCATCAACGGGACGCCGCACGGGCCGATCGAGGTTCGCGACGACCTGTCGATGAACGATTTCCTGCGCGAGGTGCTGGGGATGACCGGCACCAAGTTCGCCTGCGGCGCCGCCCAGTGCCTGAGCTGCGTCGTCATCGTCGACGATGACGACGGCACCAGCGCCACCCGGCCCACCTGCGTCACGCCGGCAATCAGCTTCAACGGCACGCAGATCCGCACGGTGGAGGGGCACGCCAAAGAGGGCAAGCTCACCGCGCTGCAAAAGGCATTCGTCGCCCATTATGCGTTCCAGTGCGGCTATTGCACCGCCGGGTTCCTGAATGAAGCGCAGGTTTTTCTGGAAGGGCTCCAAGCCACGCCGATCCCGCGCGCCGGGCTCGAACAGGCGATTCTCGAATCGCTGGACGGGCATCTGTGCCGGTGCTCGGGCTATGTGCGCTACCATGGGGCGGTCCGCGACGTCGTGCTCGCCGACCCCGCCCGCTATCTACGGTGACGGGGAACGGCGATGAGCAACCTCCTGCGCTTCCCAAGCCTGATCGCCGTCACTGGCGTGGCGGCGCTTGCCCTCGGAATGGGGATGGCGCTGCTGGCGCCCGCCCCGGTCTCCGGCGCGGCCGCGGACGCGCTGGCGCCGCCGGCCAGCTTTGCCGGTATCACCGACGAGGCCAAGCGCTCGGCGGCGCTGTTCACCGAGCTTGGCCGCGTGCTGACCAGCCCGCGCTGCGTCAATTGCCACCCTGTCGGCGACCGACCGCTGCAGGGCGACGCGCAGCGCCCACACCAGCCCCCGGTGTTTCGGGGCGAGGATGGAATGGGCCTCGCCAGCCTGCGCTGCACCGTCTGCCATCAGGCGACCAATTACGATCCCGCGCGCATGCCGGGACATGACCCCTGGTTCCTGGCGCCGCGCGAAATGGCGTTCGAGGGCCGGACGCTCGCCCAGCTCTGCGCCCAGATCAAGGACCGTAAGACCAATGGCGACCGCTCGCTGGCCGACCTCGTCCACCATATCGGCGATGACGGCCTCGTCGGCTGGGGGTGGGCACCGGGCCCCGGGCGCACCCCGGTGCCGGGCACCCAGAAGGAAGCGAAGGCCCTCGCACAGGCCTGGGTCGACACAGGCGCCGCCTGCCCGGAGTGAGCGCGCCTCAAGAATCGGCGGGGCACCCGGACGCAAGAGCCGACAACGACATGCGGTCAAAAATAGCCTTTGACGGCGGCACCACTCGATTGGTACCGCGATATGGGAAGCTATCGTGCTTCCGGACGGGCATCAGCGCCCAAAAGGACGTGCCTCATGAACATTCTCTCCCCTCTGGCAGGCCTTCTCTCCGCGCTTCTGCTCACCACCGCCGCCGCACAGGCCGGCGAGACTTTCAGCATCGTCCAGGACAAGCCGGAACTGGTCCATATCGACCTCGGCAAGGAGGGGGCATCGCATGGCGACATGCTCGCCTTCGAGGCGGGCTTCACCGCCCCTGACGGCAAGAAAGGCACGATGAGCGGCCTCATCACCACGGTGGATGTGCCCGACGGTTCCGGCGACAAATTCTTCGACCGCCTCGCCGACATCGTTCTCGATTTCGGCGGCACCGACACGCTGGTGATCGCGGGCCGCTCCACCTACGCCGTGGGCGCCGGCGAAATGGTGGTGGATGCCCCGCAGGTACGCGCCATCGTTGGCGGCACAGGCCGGTTCATCGGCAAGCGCGGGCAGATGACCACGACGCGCCGCGATGCTGGACATTACGAGCACAAAATCGAGCTGGTCGACTGACGCCTGGGAGGCGACATCGCCAACGTAAGACTCTTCCGGGATCGGCCGCAGGCCCGGTCCCGGAATGCCCTTTAGCCGGCGCGTCTCGCGGCCAGAAACTGGAACTCCGGCATCCTGCCGTCCCGCACCAAGGCATAGCGCGACCCGGAAGGCCCGATGACGGAATCGCCGAGCGCATCGGTGAAACCGATGCTTCCCGTAAAGGCGGCGCCTTGCGGAAGAATAGTCCAGTCGCGCAGCAGGAGCAGATCCGTTCCATGGGCGCTGAGCCCGGCATCGTCTTCAAAGACCGCGATCCGCGAAAAGCCGTAGGGCCCGCCATAGGAAGACGATGCCGGCAGGATGGAAAAATAGGCGTCGCCCGCAATCGGCGCCTGACCTGCCAGCGCGTAGCCATTGCCCCTGAACGCGGCAACCAGCGCTGCGCTGGCAGTGGGTTTCTTGAGATCCGTCGCGCTCGTCTTCGCCAGCTGAAACAGGAACACGCCTGACTTCGCATCGAATACGAGAAAGGTCGTAGCGGCCGTCTCGACGCGATAGGCGCGCGGTGCCGTCGGGTCCGTCACCGCCGCATTGTCGATCTGCCAGAAATCCACAGTAGAGACGCTCGCCCGGGCCCCGAACGGGTAGCCCGCAGCGGCGAAGAGCGGCGCGGCGCCCGAGAGGTCCCCCGCCGCGAGCTTAGGCTTCTGGTCGCCCGGCAGGATCAGGATCGGGACCCCCTTCCCGGTCGCCACCATGGCGCGGTAGAACTGCGCCGACAAAAGCGTCGCCTGCGAGAAATTGACCCCGGCCACGGCCGCCCCGGCAAAGCGGGTCATGCCGCCTCCCGCGCCGGCGGTGACCAGCACGCCGGCCATCTTCGCTTGGCACAGGACCGAATTGCTGAAATCGGCACCCGACAGGAATGCCTGGGTGAAATCGGTGCCGACGAAGAACCCGTTCGACAGGGCGGCATTCTCCAGATCGGCATGGTCGAGGGTGGCGCCGTCGCCATACCACCGCGCAAAGCTGAGATCGGCGCCGGACAGCCCGGCACCGCTGGCCTTGGTCCCGAAGGCGAGTATTCCGGACAGGCAGGCGGGCGGCAGCGCCGTCTCCCTGAACACCTCAATCCTGCCGGCGAGCAGCGTGAGCATGAACGGCCCGTTCCGCTCGTCGTCGAGGCGCCATTTGAAACCCGGCATCAGCGCAAATACGGGTGCGCTGCCGTCCAGCGTGGCACCCGAGGACTGGAAGGCCGCGATCAGGGCGGGCGTGGGGAAGGCCTTGTGGTCGAGATCGCCGGCGAAGCTCGTCGCGAGCGCGAAAAGATAGGATCGCGATCCGAAGGCCGCCTTCGCCAGATCGGCTCCCGACAGGTCGGCGCCGATGAAATTGGTGCCGTGCGCGCGCGTGCCTCGCAGGCTCGCCTTGTTTAGCCGGCACCGGGTGATCGTCGCCCGGTCGAGGGCGGCGCCGTCGAGCACGGCCTTTTGCAGCGACGCCTCGGTCATGATGGCGTCGGCCAAAGTGCCTCCGGTGAGATCGAGACCGTCGAGCATGGCCTTGGTCAGTTCCGCCCCGGTGAAATTGGCGCCGCGCATATCAAGCGAAGCGGAGGACGATCCCAGCGTCGCGCCGGTGACGATCGCCTTGACGAGCACAAGGTTGCGGGCGGATTTCGGGCGGCCCCAGGCGGAACCGCTGAGATCCGCGCCCGTCATATCGGCCCCGTCGAAAATGGCGTCGTCCGCTTTCGCCGATCCCAGCCGCAGGCCGGCCATCCGCGCGCCCGAAAAATCGGCCCGCTGTGCCACGGTCCCGTCCAGGATCGCGCCTGACAGATCGGCACCCGTGAAGTCGATCCCGGTGAGGTCCGCGCCGGTGAAGTCGACACCCGCGAGATCAGCCTTGCGCGCAGCGGCCACCCGGAGGTCGGCAAGGGACGGGGTGATGGTCGTCGGGGCGAAGATGTTGCCGCTCGTCTCCGAAGGGTTGAGCGTCAGAAGCGGGGCGGCGGCGTTGGTGGCGTAGTACACGGCCCTCCATTGCGCGCCGTCGAACAGGCCCCAGCTTTCCTTTCCAGCGCCGCTGGCGGTTCGCCGAAATGGCGACGCCTGCGCGCGATCATCGGCAAAGACGATCCAGTTGAGTTCGTTCGAGGCGTCGAAGCTCAGCCACCGCCCGTTCGCCAGCTGGATCAGAAAGTCGCTGCTCGCCCCGGACTGATAGAGCGTGGCAAGTGCCGTAGCTCCCGGGCTTGCAAGGCCCATGCACGGCAGCTCGATCGTTTTCGAGCCGGAGATGCGTATGAGCTGCGGGGCGAGATAGACCACAGCGCCCATGCCCGACGATGCAAAGGTGAACTTGCCGGCAAAGTCCCCAGCCAACGGCGTTCACTCCGCCGCGATGGCGTAAACGCGCATCAGGCCGGTCTCATCATCCCTTTTATGGACCAGCGTGTGAACCAGCCCGCGCACGGCCATGGGCAGCTGAGCCGGCTTGAACTCAAGCTGTGTCGCGATCGAGATGTAGCCCTCCTGGACGCTTAGCGTCGAATGGGTCAGGAGGAACGAGAACCCCTGGGCGATTGGAATGGCCACGCCGCGCTGTCCCATTCCCTGCATGGCGGTGGCATAGGAACTCTCGCCCACCACCGGCCAGACGAAGTCGCCGAAATTCTTCTTGGAGAATCCGGGGATGGTGGTCGACTTGAACGTCACCTGGTTGCTGGCATTGGCGAAGCTGAACATCATCGATTGGGCGTTGGTGGCGGTCGTGCCCAGCGACAGATCGGTCATGATGTCCGTGCGCTGGAGATCGAAGACGAGGTTCGGACGGGGCGTCGCCCCGTTCTCGACCAGAATCTGCAGCTCCATCGTCTGGTTGGTCACTTTGCCCTTCTGGCTGACCGCGTTCTCGATCGTCGCAAAATATTGCGGCGGGATCTGCGTATCCGTCATTGCCGATTCAAGCGTCGACAGGCTGGCATAGGCGTTTCCCGAGAACGCCATGAGCATTTGGTAGACCGACGCCGGCAGCTGCGATTGCAGGAGTGTCATGGCTGCGGTGGTGAACAGCCAGACCTGCTGAAATGTCGTCACGGGCGCGTCGAGGGGTGAGATCAGGGCGGTGAGCGCGACATTCCCATACTGTTTGAACGCCGGCTCATAAGCGGCGTAGGTCGCAGCCTTCAGGGCAGAGGGATTGGGCAAATCCGACGGCGTCAGCGTCAGGTTCAGCAGGCCGGCCTTGAAATACGCCCAGGACAAGCCGTTTATCGACCAATCCGAGACGTAGATGTTCATGAAGTGATCGTCGCTGTCCGCTGGCACTGCGGGGATCGGCAGGACCGGAGGTTTGTCTCCGGCATAGATCTCGCTGCCGTAGGACGCGACGCCGGTGGTCCCGACCGTCACTCCCCTTGCGTTCGGAAAGCCAAGACCGCCCGGCCCCAGCGCGTAGTTGAACTTGATCCCGTTGCCCAGATCCGTATTGCCGTCGATGGACTTCAGCACGCCCGAGAGAATCTGGCTGATCGGCGTCTTGAAGTCGATATTGGAGATCGCCGACGCGGTGGCATCGCTCACCTTGGTCGAGAAGCAGCCCGCGCTGGTCTGTCCGTTGACCGCGCTCCCTCCGGGAATGTTGGCGACCGGCCCGCTTGCCGCGCCAGTCGCCGCCGTCACATTGAAGCTGTAGGTGTTGGTGGTCGCGTTGTAGACGAATTCCGTCGGCACGGTGACCGTCATGCCACCGAAGCCCGGATTGTAGCTGAAGCTCTTGTCCGGGTACGTCGTATTGCAGGAAGGCGGCACCATGTCGCCGGAATTGAAACAGGTATATTTCTCGTAGGTCTCCCGCCAGTCGAAGGTTGCCGAGAAGCCCCCCGCGCTCAGGATCAGCTGGAACTGGTTGCCCGCCGGCGTGCCGCCGCTGCCCTGCGCGACCGACGAATAGGACGGATTAAACCCGTTCAGCCTGCCATTGGACAGCTGGATCTTGAAGTTGGAGTAGGAGCTCATATAGCCGAATCCCACATCCATGAAATCCGGTATGTTGATTGTGTTGGATGGCGGGGTCAGATTCTGCAACTTCTTGACGGCCGCGCCGCTGACCAGAGATTGAGAGAAGAACTCGATGCCCTTCTTGCCAATGGCAAGGGTAACGCCCTGAACGGTCATCTCTGATACTCCTCAAGCCGGAACCGTGTAGACCTGGATCGTCTGGCCGGTGCGATAGATGTGGTAGACGATCAGCCCGTCCTTGATCGCCCAGGCACCTTCGCGGTCAATCACCTCGATGGAGGCGTTCGGGCTGAGGGGGTGGCTCTTGGCCTTGAACGCCGCCGCGACAACGGTGATGTTGCGGTCGTTCAGGGCCTTCTGCACCGCGATGTCGAGATCGAACAGCGGCGGGGTGGGCGTCCAGTGACTGACCTGCGGCTCGGGGCGACCGTCGGCGCCGCGCAGCGTGCCGTAGCCCAGGCCGAAGACGTTGCGCCAGATATCGACCGCGAATTTCGACAGCACGGGGTACTGCAGATCCTGAATCACGGAAGGATCGGGGCTCCGTGACAGATGAGTTCCGTCCGGGGCATAGATGTCGAGCATGTAGTTCTGCGGCTGGCTGCCGTCGCCGTAATAGCTCAGAACATAGATGTGGCCCTGCGCCTCGACGCCGAGATCGAGATAGGTCGGGGTGGCGGGCGCGGGAGCCAGGGGGAAGAAGGAGAAGCTGCGCTTGATCAGCGACCGGCGCGGGTCCGCCGTGGACGGGGAAACCTCCCAGGCGCTCCCGAGCAGCGGCGCGATGATCGTCCACGCCTTGCCGGGATCGACCACCTCGATCTGGGCGCGGCCGGGAAGGCCGTAGACACTGATCGCCTCGTCCACCGCCTCCAATTGCCAGACAAGGCCGCGAGGGTCGACGATGCGCCACGCCTCCCCCGCCCGGATGACGCGTAGTTGCGCGCTGACATCGGGGTTGTCCATGTCCTCGGGATCGAAGCTCGGCGTGATGCCGGTGTTCGAGAGGGCGCAGACCAGCGGGCCATCGGGCGCGTAGTGGCCGGTGTCGAGTTCTCCCGTGAGATCAGCGTCGATGATGCCCAGAAGGGTTTGGCCAACAGTGACCAGCGCGGTGTTGAACGCCTCCGGAATCGCGCCGCTATCCAGTTCATCGCCAATCGACGCCGTGGGCAGGTCGAACAGCGTACCGGACCAGGTGAAGCACGGCACCGGGTTGCCCCTGGTGTCGAAGGCCTGCACGCGCCTGTTGATGGATTCGAGCAGCAGCAGGCGACCGTCCGGCGCCACCGCCATCGCCTTCGGCCCCCGGATCAGGCCTTCGCGAATTCCGTCGCCCGAGACGTAGAAGGCCTCGGGCGCCTTGTCGTCGTCGGTCGGGATCTCCGGCAGAGGGGCCAGCAGGATCTTCTGCTTCTGGAACGAGGCAGCGACGACCATGTTCGAGGGATGAACCGCCAGCGCATCGAGCTGATTGATCGGAAAGCGCGCCCACGATTTCAGATTGCTTCCGGTCAGGCCGAAATCGCTTGAGCCGTCATTGAGCACCACCTGCCGCAGGTTGTTTCCGCCCTCGCGGGGATCGAGAATGAAATTCTGCTGGTTGATGGTCTTCCCGTCGCCCAGCGCTGTCGCATAGGCCACCTGCGGCGACTGGGTGAAGCCGATCCTGGAGAATTTCAACCGGGAATTGGGCTGCGCCAATACCGAGAGGTTCTGCACGGCGTAGAGTTGCTCGTTGCTTGTCGGCGCCGAGAGATGGTCGGGCGGCAGCGACATGCCGGAGGCGCGCCAGATATAGCCGATCTGGGAGGCCGTGTTGTTGACCGTGATCGCCACTGGCTGGCACAGCGTTCCGCTGCCACCGCAGTCCAGCGCGGAAAGGGTGGCTGCGGGCGGGGCGCCGCCTTTCCAGACATAGGCCCCGTTCTCGAAGGCGATCTGTTCCTTGAAACGATACTGCGTGTCGGCCGACAACGGCACCAGCATCTCGGTGATGCTGGCATCCGGCAGAACCAGCGTGGTGCCCTCAGTGGGAACCGCCTTGAGGTTGCCGCTCTCCCACGACCCGGCCAGCCAGCCATTGCTCGAATAGATGCCGAAGATGATCTTGAACGCGCCGCCAGCCGGCACATCCTCGAACCTCAGCGCGATCGGCGCATTCGATGTGGTGTCGGACATCGGGCCCTTGAGCTCGAAATTCGTCCCGTTCTTATACTGCAGGAGCGCATAGTATCGCGCGCCGACGGCCGGCCAGACCGCCGTGGAAGGATTGCCGGCTTCGCCATGGGTGGGGTCGGGATGCATGACCAGCGTCACGTCGATGGCGCGCGTGGCTTTGATCCGCACGGTCGCGGGCGAGGCCAGCACCTCGATGGTCGTCTCGGCGATGGCCACGAACCCGACAGCCACCGCAGCGGCCTTGAGGATAAGGCCCACCGGCCCGAAGGCATTGGAAAGCTCGCCCGCCGCGACCTGCTTGAGCACCCATTCGCCGAGCTTCTCCAGTCCCTTCTTCAAGATAATTCCGAGAGCCGCGCTGGCCAGCCCGAACACGACCTTCTTGACGTTGGTAAGCGCCGCCACAGTTGCCGACCCGCCACCGATGATCGGAATCGCAATCGCGATGGCCGCCGCCGTGAGATCGCGATCGCTGACAATGGCGTTGAAAGTCTTGGTCGAGGTCACGACCTTGCCGGCGACCATGAAGATGCCGGGGATGGCGTACTGCCACAGCCCGGTCAGCAGCGCGCCGGAGGTCGAGACATCCTCTTCCCAATCGGATGTTCCCAGACTGCCGAAGAGCAGTTCGACCGCCGCCGCTCCCTCAAGGTCGAAATCGAGCCCGGTCGGGTCGGTCGGCATGGGAATGCCGGCAACCGCGTTGGTGGCGGAGATCGACCAGAGCCTCTTTATCCCGCCGATCGGTTCGCCCTTCTCATTGAGCAGTCGATAGCCGACGAACAGCGTCCGCATGAAGACGTTGCTTGCATCGATCGAGAAATGGTCCTGGGCGTTGACCTTGATCGATTTCGCGTCGGCACGGACACCGAAGCTGGTCCCGGTATGGTCCAGCGTCCATTTATACGAGGCCGCGTCGCCGGCACCGGCGCGCCGCGCTGTGGATCGGGCAGTGGCGGCCCCCTCGCGTCGCGTCGCGGTCTGTCCGGCGGTCGGGGTCCACGTCTTTCCCTGAAGCCGGGTGTCGTTGGCAGCGGTCAGGTTTGCCCGCGCGATGGGCGAGCCCATAGCGTCTTCGACGCCGGGGACAACGGTGTAGGTATAGAGCTGCTGGCCGGTCCTGAACCCGCCCTCCTCCGGCGCGAGATCGTATTCGGCCTTGAGCGGATTGCCTTCATGATCGGTGCAGGGAACGACAGGGGCCCAGTCGGCGCCAGCATCGTCGATCGCGGAACTGAGTATCTGGATGTTGTTGAACTGGTCGGGGTCCGTGCGCGGGTCGCCCAGTATATGGTCGTACATCAGCACCGATTGCGTGTAGGGCTGCACGCTCGCGAGATCGGGATGGTGGCCCACCAGGCTTCCGGCGGTGGAGGTCAGGTTGACTACGCTGTTGCTGGCGACCAGAAGCCTCACCGCCTCCTCGGGGTCTTTCGGCAGTTCGCGTACGCCGAGCCCATCGAGGATCGCCGAGAAATTCGTGGGGCGTACGAACCGACTGCGAACGCCGAACGCGGCGTGCTCGGCGGCCGGGCGACGATAATGGGCGATCTGCATCCGGAAGAATTCCCGCAGCGCGTCCTCGGGAATGTGGTGGGTCATGCGTACCATCTGCCGCAGATGGATCTCCGGGCGCTCTGGCATCACCACCCGCACAATCGTCACGCCGCGAGGCCCTATTTCCTCCGGGGGGACACGGATGTAGTGGGTGAATGTCGACCGAGCCGTCTCGGAATAGGCAAAAAGGCGGTTTGAATCGACGGCAGCGCCCAGTGTCTTGTCATCGTGTTCGCGGATATCGAAATGCCGCGCGCCGATGGCGAGCTGCAGGTCTCCGGAAATGTCGAGATCGCTGAGATCGACATGAAATGTCTTCATGGAAGCTGCCCCCAGACCCGATTTTTACTAATCCCAGACGATTTATTCAGTCCGCCCTGCCTGTCGGGAATCTGTCCGACTACATTTCCGCCCGCGTCATCACCGATGAACCGCAGGCCCTATCCCGGAAAGACCGCAAACTCGATCCGGTATCGGCACGGTATCCAGGCACACGCTCACGGCGACCATCCGCCAGCTCCGGCTGGAATGACGGTCTCCCTCGAACGATCTCAAACAGGCTCTGAAAGGCGATCAAAAGTGCATATATTGGAGAATTAAAACTCCAAGTTGCAACCCACGTTAAGTTCCGCAGACCGGACCCAACTGTCAAGCGCAATCTGAGATACGTTTGTATTTCTGATACACTTTTTACGTGTATTCGATCATGGACGGCAGGAGGCGCGACCGAGCGGCCGGCGGCACGCGGGGTCCATGCGGAAAGTGCGCCGCCCCCCGTCGCGGCGAAGGCACGACGACCCCGCTAATCTCGAATCCGCCATCAAGCGTCGCACAAACGGAACGCCCGCCGCGCCGGCGACCGCACGCCCGCGATGTCACGGCCCCCGGTCGTGCCGGGCCGTACGATGGTCAATAGTACCGCTGAGCGGAGCGAAGTCGAACCCGCGCCTTGGGTTTTCAGGCGGCAAGGTGCAAAAGAGATGGTGCGGGCGGCCGGGCTCGAACCGGCACTCTCAGAGAGAAACGGATTTTAAGTCCGTTGCGTCTACCAGTTTCGCCACGCCCGCGAGGCCGTTCAGCGGTGGCGATCCGCTTCCGTCAGAACACCCCGCCGATGAAGCCGGTCTCGTCGACGAAGATGTCTTCCGCCGCCGGACGGGAAGGCAGGCCCGGCATGGTCATCACCTCGCCGCACAGCGCCACCACGAAGCCGGCACCGGCCGAGAGGCGCACGTCGCGCACCGGCAAGGTGAACCCTTCCGGCGCGCCGCGCTTCGTCGGGTCGGCGGAGAAGCTGTACTGGGTCTTGGCCATGCAGATCGGCAGGTCGCCATAGCCCTGCGCCTCGAACTCGGCGAGCTTGCGCCGCGCGCCGGGCTCGATCGCCACCGCGCCGGCGCGGTAGATGCGCGTCGCGATTGCCTCGATCTTCTCCACGAGCGGCAGCGCACTGTCATAAAGCGGGCGGAAATTGGAAGGGCCGGCGGCCAGCGCCACCACCTCCTCGGCGAGGCCCATCGCCCCGGCCGATCCCTCGGCCCAGTGGGAGCACAGATGCACGCTGGCGCCCACCGCCGCGCAGGCCGCCTTGATGGCCTCGATCTCGGCTGATGTGTCGCTGGTGAAGCGGTTGATCGCCACCACCGCCGGCAGGCCGAACGCCTTCATGTTCTCGATGTGCCGCACAAGGTTCGAGGTGCCGGCCGACACGGCGGCGACATTCTCCGGCCCCAGATCCTTCTGCGACACGCCGCCATGCATCTTCAGCGCCCGCACCGTGGCGACGATGACCACCACGGAGGGCGTCAGCCCGGCCTGCCGGCACTTGATGTCGAGGAACTTCTCCGCCCCGAGATCAGCGCCGAAGCCGGCCTCCGTCACCACATAGTCGGCGAGGCCGAGTGCGGTGCGGGTCGCAATAACCGAATTGCAGCCATGGGCGATGTTGGCGAACGGGCCGCCATGCACCACCGCCGGGGTCGCCTCCAGCGTCTGCACCAGATTGGGCTGGAAGGCGTCGCGCAGCAGCGCGGTCATCGCCCCCGTCACCTTGATCTGGCCGGCGGTGATCGGCTGGCGGGCGCGGTTCTGCGCCACCACCATGCGGCCGAGCCGCTCCTCCAGGTCCTCCAGCGAGCGCGCGAGGCAGAAGATCGCCATCACCTCGCTCGCCACGGTGATGTCGAAGCCGTCCTCGCGCGAGAAGCCGTTGCCCGGCCCGCCGAGCCCGACCACCACGCTGCGCAGGGCGCGGTCGTTCAGGTCGACCACGCGCCGCCAGTTGATGCGGCGGGTGTCGATGTCGAGGGCATTGCCCCAGTAAATGTGGTTGTCGATGGCGGCGGCGAGCAGATTGTGCGCGGCACTGATGGCGTGAAAATCGCCGGTGAAGTGCAGGTTGATGTCCTGCATCGGCACGATCTGCGCATGGCCGCCGCCGGTGGCGCCACCCTTGGAGCCGAACACCGGGCCGAGGCTCGGCTCGCGCAGGGCGATGGCCACGCGCTTGCCGACGCGGGCCAGCGCGTCGCCGAGGCCGATGGTCGTGGTGGTCTTGCCCTCGCCTGCCGGGGTCGGGTTGATGGCGGTGACGAGGATGAGCCTGCCATCCGCCTTTGCCTCGGCAGCGCGGGCGAAGTCGAGCGCGATCTTCGCCTTGTCGGGACCGTAGCGGTAGAGCGCGGCGGCCGGCACGCCCAGCTTGTCGCCGATCTCCTCGATGGGGCGCGGCGTGACCGATGCCGCGATGGCCGCATCGCTGGTAGGGTCGATCGTGCGCAGCGCGGTGTTCATGTCGGCTCCCCTTATCCCTTCCGCCATCAGGCCGCGCGCGTGCGCTCGGCCAGGATAGCGACCAGCAACATGCCGCCCAGCACCGACAGATGCTCGACAGCCACATAGAATTCAAACTGCGCCATCGGACCTTCCATGCTCCAGAAATGGTGCGCGATAGGGATGGTCAGCAGCGTGAAGATGCCCAGCGCCCCGGCCCCCAGCCACGTGGCCCGGTTCAGCAGGATCAGCAGCCCGCCGACAAGTTGGGTGATGATGGTCGCCGCTGCGAAAAGCCATGGCGGGCTGAGGCCGAAATGGGCCATCTCGGCCTCGGCACCGGCGAAATCGGTGAGCTTGGATATGGCGCTGCCGAGGAACATGAAGACAAGCAGGAGACGGGCAACAAAGGCCGTGATCGGCGAGCGCAGAATGCCGGAGATGATCGCGGGTGTCATCGGTGAGGGCCCTTAAGCGGCGCGATTTGCCGCATGCCGGCATAACGCAGGGGAGGCCGAAAGGCGAGGTGCCCGCCGGCCTCCTTGTCTCAGGACGGCCGGCTTTTCGGATCGCCGTCCTTACCGTCCGACCCGTCCTCATCCGGCCCAGTGGCGTCCTCGTCCTCGTCCTCGTCACCTTCCTGGGCGGCCTTGGCCTCGGCGATAAACTCGGCGGCGTATTTCTTGGCGTCGCGCACGCTGTCGCCGAGTTCGCGGGCGTAGCGGTCGAGATCAACCCGGAGCCCGCCAACCGAGGGCTTTTCGGTCTCGGCGGCATAGGCGACCATGCGCAGTGACAGGCCGATATCGGAGGCCAGCACCGCCATGAAGCCGTCGCTCAAATCGTGATCGTCGGCATATTCCATGAGCATGTCGTAGAGCGCCGCGCGATGCTGATCGAAGGCGGCGTCATAACCTTCGTCGGCTTCATCTTCCGGGTTGTCCGTGATGCTATCGGCCATGTCCTGTCCTCACGCTACCCCGTCGCGGATCGGCGGCTGGAAGCTCAGCCCCATGTCCCACGGGAAATAGATCCACGTATCCTGGCTCACCTCGGTGATGAAGGTGTCGATGAGCGGCCGGCCGAGCGGCTTGGCGTAGACGGTGGCGAAATGCGCGGAAGGCAGCATATCGCGCACGAGGCGCGCCGTCTTGCCGGTATCGACCAGGTCGTCGATCACCAGCAGCCCCTTTCCGCCCGCGCCCGCCACCGCCGTCACCACATCGGCGATAGGCTTCAACACCTGCATCTCGCCCTGCTTGGTGTAGTCGTGATAGCTGGCGATGCACACCGTCTCGATCATGCGCAGGCCAAGCTCGCGCGCCACGATCGCCGCCGGCACCAGCCCGCCCCGGGTGATGCAGACGATGCCCTCGAAAGGGCCCGCGCCGGCCAGCCGCCACGCAAGGGCGCGCGCGTCGCGGTGAAACTGATCCCAGGAGACCGGAAAGGCCTTGTTCTGGCGGTCATCGGACATCAGGCGAAATCCCGGCAAGGCTGGCAGAAACGTCAGCGGCGATCATTAGCGGCAGCGCCGCGCCTTCTCCAGTGCCGCCGGGCGGAAATTCCCCGCTTCGCACGGGAAAATCGGACCGGGAGGTTCACTTCCGCTGCGCCAGCGCCGCGACCATGGCCTCGACCGCCGCCACCGCCGCCGCCAGCCGCTCCGGATCGCGCCCGCGCACCACGAGATTGGTGTTGGGCCGCCCATCCTCGGCCATGAAGGGATAGCTGCCGATGCTCACCTCGGGGTGAGCGAGGGCGATGGCGCCAAGCGGCCCGCCGACATCGCCCTCGCGCGCATCGGCGCGCACGGTCTGCGAGAGCATACGCACGCCCGTCCGAAGCTTGGGCGCCACTTGGTCGAGCATCGCCTGCATGATGGTCGGCACGCCGGCCATGACGATCACATTGCCGATCCAGAAGCCCGGCGCCTTGGAGACCGGGTTCTCCACGAGATCGGCGCCCTGCGGGATGCGGGCCATGCGCAGGCGCGCCTCGTTGAGGTCTTCCAGCTTGATGTATTCCAGCAGCATGGCGCGGGCGCGGGGGTCGACGTCGATCGGCACGCCGAAGGCCTTGGCCACCGAATCCGCCGTGATGTCGTCATGTGTCGGGCCGATGCCGCCGGTGGTGAAGACATAGGTGTAGCGGGCGCGCAGCGCGTTAACTGCGCCGACGATCTCGTCCTCGATGTCGGGCACCACCCGCACCTCGCGCACATCGACGCCGATGGCCGTGAGATACTCGGCGATATAGCCGATGTTCCGGTCCTTGGTGCGCCCGGAAAGTATCTCGTCGCCGATGACCAACACCGCTGCCGACACCGGCTCTGCCGCATCCGCCATTCGATTCTCCCCCCAACCGGGATGACGACGCCGCCATCCGCCGCAATTCACCGCACTCGTCGCCGCTTGCGAGGGCACAATGCCCTCGAAATGGGCAAATGGTGCGCTATCTCGCAATTATCGCCTTGGGACGGGTTCCTCCCCTTCCGCTGGCACGAGCTTTGTAGCTAACTTGGCGGAGTTGGGGAGTAGATTTGCACCAATGAGCGTCGCCTTCGACGAAATGACCAATGCGGACGGTTCGATCCGTCCCGCCTATGCCGCGCTCTCCCGCTGGTTGAGCAATGTGCCGCCCGACGTGCTGGACTATCGCCGCCGGGAAGCCGAGTTCATTTTCCGGCGCATCGGCATCACTTTCGCCGTCTATGGCGAGAGCGATGCGCAGGAGCGCCTGATCCCCTTCGACATCATCCCGCGCATCCTCGCCGGCAGCGAGTGGCGCCGGCTGGCGCTGGGGCTGGAACAGCGCACCAAGGCGCTGAACCTTTACCTCAAGGACATCTATTCCCGGCGCGAGGTTCTCAAGGCGGGCGTGGTGCCGGAGGACCTCGTCTACCAGAACCCCGCCTTCCGGCCGGAAATGAACGGCCAGAAGGTGCCGCACGACCTCTATGTCCACATTGCCGGCATCGACGTGGTGCGCGTCGATTCCGAAACGTTCTATGTGCTGGAGGACAATGCCCGCACGCCTTCCGGCGTCTCCTACATGCTGGAGAACCGCGAGATCATGATGCGGCTCTTCCCGGAGTTGTTCGCGGATAACCGCGTCGCGCCGGTGGAGAACTACACGGATGAATTGCTGGCGACGCTGAAATCGCTGGCGCCGGGCACCTCCAACAGCGACCCCGCCGTGGTGGTGCTGACGCCGGGCATCTACAACTCGGCCTATTACGAGCACTCCTTCCTCGCCGACAAGCTGGGCGTGGAACTGGTGGAAGGCCGCGACCTGTTCGTGCGCAACGATGTCGTCTACATGCGCACCACCGAGGGGCCGCGCCGCGTCGACGTTATTTATCGCCGCCTCGACGACGATTTCATCGACCCTCTCACCTTCCGCCCTGACAGCACGCTCGGCGTGCCGGGGCTGATGAGCGCCTACAATGCCGGCAACGTCACGCTGACCAACGCAGTCGGCACCGGCGTTGCCGACGACAAGGCGGTCTACAGCTACATGCCGGATATCATCCGCTTCTATCTCGGCGAGGAGCCGCTGCTGAAGAACGTGCCGACGTGGCGGTGCCGCGAGCCGGACCACCTGAAATACGTGCTCGACCATCTGAACGAGCTGGTGGTGAAGGAAGTCCACGGCTCCGGCGGCTACGGCATGCTCATCGGCCCGCGCGCCGACAAGGCGCAGATCGAGCTTTTCCGCGCCAAGTTGAAGCAGGACCCGAACAATTTCATCGCCCAGCCGACGCTGGCCCTGTCGACCTGCCCGACCTTCGTCGAGGAAGGCATCGCTCCGCGCCATGTCGACCTGCGCCCCTTCGTGCTGACCGGCTCCGACAAGGTGCGCATCGTGCCGGGCGGGCTGACCCGCGTGGCGCTGGAGGCCGGCTCGCTGGTGGTCAACTCCAGCCAGGGCGGCGGGACCAAGGACACCTGGGTGCTGGAGGAGAGCTGAGGTCGGCATTCGGAAAACGGAAAGGACCACGTCATCCTGAGGTGCCCGGCGCAGCCGGGCTTTAAGGGATAATCGCCCCAGATGAGCATCCTTCGAGGCTCGCTTCGCTCGCACCTCGGGATGACGGTGCTCTCTGGAACGCATTGAGGGAGCCCCGATGTCGATTGAAACATGGCTGGCCTTCGTTGCCGCCTCGGCGGTCCTGCTGGTGATCCCCGGGCCGACCATCCTGCTCGTCGTGTCCTATGCGCTCGGCCAGGGGCGCAAGGTCGCCTTCCCGGTGGCGCTGGGCGTGGCGCTGGGTGACTTCACCGCCATGACACTGTCCATGCTCGGCCTCGGCGCCCTGCTGGCCACCTCGGCGACGCTGTTTACCGCGTTGAAATGGATCGGCGCCGCCTATCTCATCTGGCTCGGCATCAAGCTCTGGCGCGCCGGCGGGCAGGCCAGCTTCGGCGAGGCCCGCCCGGCGGGATCGGCCGTCTCGATGGTGGCGCATGCCTGGGTCGTCACGGCGCTGAACCCCAAGAGCATCACCTTCTTCGTGGCGTTCCTGCCGCAATTCCTCGATCCGGGGCGGGATTTTCTCACCCAGCTGGCGATTTTCGAGGCAACGTTCCTGTTCCTCGCCGCCGCCAACGCCTTCGGCTATGCGCTGCTCGCCGGTCGCCTGCGCGGGACGGTGCAGAACACGCGACGGGTCGCTATCATCAACCGGGTCGGCGGTTCGCTGCTGATCGCGGCGGGCGTCGCAACGCTCGCCTGGCGCAACGCCAAATAGAACGCGGGTCCCATGCTTTCTCGTACTGCCGACAATCTTTACTGGCTGTCCCGCTACATGGAGCGGGCGGACTGCCTCGCCCGCATTCTCGATGTGACGCAGCGTCTCGCCCAGTTGCCGGCGGCCTATGGCGGCTCGACCAATGAGTGGCGCTCGGCCCTGCTCACCGCCGGCTGCGCCGAGCAGTTCAAGCTCGTTTATGGCGACGACATCAGCGAGCAGAACGTCATCGCCTTCCTGGCCTTCTCGCCGGAAAACCCGTCCTCGATCCGCAACTGCTTCGAGATCGCCCGCACCAATGCCCGCTCGGTCCGCACCGCGCTGACCATGGAGATGTGGGAGACGATCAACTCCTCGTGGCTGGAGCTGAAGCGCTATTCCACCAAGAACATGACGCACGAGGAACTCGCGCGCTTCATGGCCTTCGTCAAGGAAACCTCGCTGCGCTTCGACGGTGCCGCCTACCGCACCATGCTGCGCAACGATGCCTTCTGGTTCTCCCGCGTGGGCATGTATGTCGAGCGCGCCGACAACACGGCCCGCATCCTTGATGTGAAATACCATGTGCTGTTGCCCGATTCCGAGCACATCGGCGGGCCGCTGGACTACTTCCAGTGGGCGTCGATCCTGCGCTCGGTATCGGCGCTGACCTCGTTCCACTGGGTCTACCGCGAAAGCGTGAAGCCGTGGCTGGTGGCCGACCTGTTGATCCTCAACGCGCAGATGCCGCGCTCGCTGACCAGTTGCTACCAGAACATAACGCGCTATCTCGACGATATAGCCAACTTTTACGGCCGCCAGGGCGGCTCGCAGAGGCTGGCGCGCTCAACCCTGACCCGGCTCGGCAACAGCCGCATGGAGGACATTTTCCAGACCGGACTGCACGAATACATCGACACCTTCGTGACCGAGAACAACCGCCTCGGCTCCATCGTCAACGAGCAATACCTGCTCTGAACCGGCCTGCGTCATGCGTATCCATGTCAACCACGCCACCATCTACACCTACGACCCGCCGGCCAATGGCGCGATCCAGACCCTGCGCCTGACGCCGCGCAACCATGATGGCCAGTATGTCGTCGGCTGGCGCATCGACGTCTCGGAAGGCTGCCAGTTGCGCGCCCATCAGGACGCGTTCGGCAATCTGACCCACACTTTCGCGCTGGACGGCCCGATCAAGGAGCTGCGCGTGCTGGTGGAGGGCGAGGTCGAGACGCAGGACACCGCCGGCGTCATCCGCGGCATAAACGAGCGCTTCCCGCCGACCTTCTTCCTGCGAAGCTCGGAGCTCACCAGCCCCGACGCCGAGCTGATCGCCTTCGCGGAATCCGTCGCCGGCGGCGAGAGCGACCGCATCGCCCGCCTGCACGCGCTGATGGACGCCATCACCGCGACGATGAAATTCGACGACGACCCGACCCATGCCTCCACCACCGCCGCCGCCGCCTTCAAGGCGAAGAGCGGCGTGTGCCAGGATTTCGCCCATGTCTTCACCGCCTGCGCCCGTCATATCGGTGTGCCGGCACGCTATGTGAGCGGCTATCTCGTGGGCGACGGAGCCGAGGTCGCGCAGGGCGCCGGCCATCAGGCCGGGCACGCGTGGTCGGAAGCCTATGTCGAGGGGCTGGGCTGGATCGGCTTCGACGCCGCCCAGTGCCAGTGCCCGACCGAGGCCTATGTCCGCCTTGCGGTCGGGCTCGACTATCTCGGCGCCGCCCCGGTGCGGGGCAACCGCTATGGCGGCGGGGATGAAAACCTCACCGTCGCCCTGAAGGTCGACCAGTCGAGCCGCCAGGTGCAGGGCTGAAGTATCTCAGCCGAACAGGCATTGCCGAGGTTGCCCCGCAGGAAAGCGGCCCGGTATAAGGGCGCGGGGCGGCGCTGTTTGGCGCCGGCGCGGATGGGAGAAGTGCCTTTTCATGACCTATTGTTGCGGCATTCTGGTGCGTGACGGCCTCGTCATGATCGCCGATACGAGGACCAATGCCGGCCTCGACAACGTCTCGACCTTCCGCAAGCTCCATGTCTTCGAGGAGCCCGGCCGCCATGTGCTGGCGCTGTCCACCGCCGGCAACCTGTCGATCTCGCAGGCGGTGATCAGCACGCTGCAGGAGGGGCTGGAGAATCCGGAGACCGGCGCCAAGGAGACGCTCGCGACCTGCAGCAGCATGTTCCGCGCCACCCAGCTGGTCGGGCGAGCAGTGCGTCATGTCTATGATCTCTACGGCACCGCGCTGAAGGAAGCCGATCTGCGCTTCGACGTCTCATTCCTCTTCGGCGGCCAGGTGAATGGCGGGCGCATGCGGCTGTTCATGATCTATGCCGCCGGCAATTTCATCGAGTGCACCAGCGACACGCCCTTCCTGCAGATCGGCGAGCACAAATATGGCAAGCCGGTGCTGGACCGCTCCATCACCTTCGACACCGATCTGCTGGACGCGCTGAAATCCGGCCTGATCTCGATGGATTCGACCATGCGCTCTAATCTCGGCGTCGGCATGCCGATCGACATTCTGGCGGCGCGGCGCGATGCCGGACAGGCCGAGGTGAACTATCGCATCGAAGCGGGCGAGCCCTATTATCACGATCTGCGCGAGCGCTGGTCGGCGGCGCTGCGGGCCGCGCATACTGCAATCCCGCGCCCACCCTATGGGCGCTGATGGGCGATCGAAAGCAAAATGGGCCGCCCGCATGCGTATACGAGCGACCCAATTTGTAAAAGCCTGCGCTTGGCGTCAGACCAGAAGCCATTTCACCGTCAGGTGAGCAGCCAGATCAAAAGAATGATCGGAATCGGAATACCGATAAGCCACAAAAGAATAGGCATGATTTTGCCCTCCGGGTTAGCAAGCGTGGGGTTCGCCTTGATAACGTCGAAATTGCTTTTGAGTTCCTTATCGTGCCCGAAACCGTGACATAACGTTGCCTCTGTCCGCAACCGGGACATCGGCACACAGCCTAAGCGTCGGCCAACGGCGCGCTCGTCGGGAGACTTCCACATGGACGCCAATCGCATCGCCCTCGTCACCGGCGCCGGCACGGGCATCGGCAAGGCTGCCGCGATCGCCCTAGGCGAGGCCGGCTTCACCGTGTTGTTGACCGGGCGCCGGGCCGAGCCACTGGACGCGGTCGCCGCCGCCATGGGCGGCAGGGGCCACGCGATCACGGCAGATGTCGCCGACCCCGCGTCGGTGGCGGCGCTGTTCGAGGCGGTGCAGCAGCGCTTCGGCCGGCTCGACGTGCTGTTCAACAATGCCGGCGGCTGGTCGCCCGCCACGCCGATCGAGGACATCCCGCTCGCTGACTGGCAGCATGTGGTGAATGTGAACCTCACCGGCGTGTTCCTGTGCATCCAGCACGCCATGCGGCTGATGAAAGCCCAAGACCCCAAGGGCGGGCGCATCATCAATAATGGCTCGATCTCGGCCCACGCGCCGCGCCCGCTGACAGGCTCCTATACGGCGACCAAGCATGCCGTCACCGGGCTCACCAAGCAGGTGGCACTGGAAGGGCGCGCCCACAACATCGCCTGCGGCCAGATCGACATCGGCAATGCCGAGACCGACATGACGGCGAAGATGAAGTCTGGCGTGCTGCAGCCCAACGGCCAGATCATGGTCGAGCCGACCTTCGACGCCGCCCATGCCGGTCGCGCGGTCGCCCACATGGCCAGCCTGCCGCTCGACGCCAACATCCTCACAATGACCATCATGGCCACCAGCGCGCCGTTTATCGGCCGGGGGTGAGCGGAGCCGGCGTCAGGTCCAGTTCACCCGCGCCGTCGCCAATGCTGCGTGATGAGCCGTGGGCAGCGCCTGTTTAAGCGTCGTCAAGTCGGCCGGATCGTCCAGCCAGTCCAGCGGTCCGGTATCGCCCATGAAGCCGAGTTCCACCGTGGGATGGCCCAGCGCCACATGCGCCGGGGCGAAAAAACTGTCGAGCGTGTGGCCTAGATTACGGGGCCGATAGATGCCGCCCTTGGCGTTCTTTCCGCCCGTCAGCCGCCGCAGCGCTGAAACATGCACATATTCGCCGATGGGCCTAGCGTGCGGGGGCAGCGAGGCCAGCTTGTATCCCCTGTCGGCCGGCCGCTGCTGAGCGATCACCCGCAGCGACGGCTTGATATTGCTGAAGATCGACCGCACACCGTGGCGGGATTCGTGGATATCCAGCGGGGCAGCGCCGGACAAGACCAGCCGATGCCCCGGACGGAGGCTGAGAGACGGCTGCCCGGCATCGGCGTTCAGCTGGTCGATGCGCCGAAGCATCCAGTCGAGCGTCACCGCACCGATACCACCCATGCCATAGCCGCCGCCGATATCCGAATGGACGCCGGGAAACCAGACCTGCTCGACCGTGGTGAAATTGGCGTGCTGCGGCACCTGCCAGAGCGAAGGCGGGAAGAACCGGCGCATCTCGTCAATGGCCAGAGCGTGCAGCGAATGGTCGATAACCGAGGACAAGGTCGTGTCGTGAAACTGGTACTGCCGACGGCGGCCGGTGAGAAAATCGACCGCGTCGAGCGGAATGCCGAGCGAACCGACCGTGTCAAACACGCCGAGCATGCGAATGCGAAGATCGGCGTGGCACAACGCCGACAGCCGGATTCCCTCGGTGGGATAGCGGTCCTTTGAGTGGGTCCGGTAGTGCAGCCAGGTGGCTTCCTCATTGTCGCGCGTGCAGGTGTCGCGATGCAGCAGGCCGCTCGCGCCGACATAACCGGCGAGGCTGCGCGCGGTGAAGGCGCCGCGCGAAAAGCCGAAGATGTAGATTTCGTCGCCCGTTTCATAGAACTGGCTGAGGAAGCGGTAGGCCTGCCGCACATTGATATCGAGGCCCTTCCCCAAGCCGCCGCCGACATATTTGTCGAGCCCGCCCAGCGTTCCAACCCCCTCGTCGTAATAGATGCGCTGCTCCACGCCATCGGTGACGCCCGGCTGAAGCATGTCCCGCAACCGGACGATGTTGGTGATTTCCTCACCATTGGCGGTATTCCACGTGCCATCCAGGCACAGGATGAGACGCCGGCGGGTGCGCGCCGGGACCGGCCTGGCTTCAGCCTGATTGCGAATTTCCGGTGCCATCCCCGTCCCTCACAGCAAGGTGTGCTCAGAGCAAGGATTTACTTTAAGTTGCATACAACAAAATGCAACCGGAGCGGGACGATGCGCTTTGGCGCGGTGGTGGGATCAGATCACCGCCAGCGCGCCCTGGAACAGCAGCCAGCTCAGAAGGCCCATCACGCCGAAGCTGACCAGCGTCGCCACGACGCCGGCAAGGATGAAAACGCCGTCGCGTTCCACCAGACCGAGACCGAGAATCACCACGGCGATGCCGGGCGGCAGATTGCCGAAGATCGGGATCGGCAGCAGAAGGAGCAGGCCAAGCACCACGACCAGCCCGCCGAGCACGAAGCGTGCCGAGGGCGAGGAGAAATAGGGCAGGCGCGGGCGCGAATAGCCCTCGAAGCGGCGGATCAGCTTCAGCGAGCCGTTGACGATCTTCTCCAGCAGCCCGCGCGAAAGGGTGCGGTTGGCCAGCCAGCGCGGTAGCCACAGCTCGTCGCGCCCCATCACCATCTGTCCGCCGACAAGGCAGAGCAGGATGCCGCAGATGACCGGCAGGCCCGGCGGCATCGGCAGACAGTTTGGCAGGCCCAGCAGCAGGATGGACAGACCGAAAGCGCGGTTGCGCAGCGCGTGCACGATCTCGCCCACGCCGATGCGTTCCGCCGAATGGGCGGTGACGATCGCCGAGAGCAATTCCGACGTGCGCGGAGAACGATGATCCACCGGCGTGACCAGCTGCCTGACTTCCCTGGGACGCCGGATCGGCCTCCCTCGCCCGCTCATAGCACGTCGCACGCGGCAAGAAGAGGGCGGCACGCTCAAAAGACGCGGCAGGCCCGCGCGCCTCAGTTCAGCCGGAACTCATCGTCCACGCGGCGCAATTCGGCCGGGCCGATCAGCCGCGAATGCGCCACCCGCACCGAATGCAGCGGGCCTTCCAGCTCGCGCTTCCAGAAGGCGAGGAAGCGGTTCAGCTCCGGGAAATGCGGGCACAGATCATAGTGCTGCCAGAGAAAGGTCTGCAGAATTCCCGGATGATCGGGCATCCGGTAAAGAATCTGCGCGGTGGTGAGGCCGTAGCCCTCCAGCTGCCGGCGGAAATCCGGCGACACGCGCCCGCCCGAACCCGCGCCCTCCCCCGCCGCCTGCCGCGACGGCCCACTACGCGACGACACCCCATGATCGGTCATGCGGACGCTCCTTTCGTGACTAAAGAGGAGTGTGGGGCCGCCGCCGGCTTCCGGCAAGGCTAAAAATTCCAATACTTGTTTACTATCAATATATTAGCAGCATATATGGCAGAGTGCTGACAGGAACGCGGCCGCAGCGTTGGCACTCCCTCTCCCAGACTGCCAGTTTTTTGCCGCCCGCACCTTGCGCCCCCTATCCCCGGCGCCTAGATGTCGCACGGCACTGCGAGATACCCCCAGCTGGCCATCCGGCTGGGCGGGCGCAGGTGCAGGATCAAACGATCGTTCACGATTGGAGAGAGCCGATGAAGTTCCGTCCCCTGCATGACCGGGTCGTGGTCAAGCGTATCGATGCGGAAGAGAAGACCGCGGGCGGCATCATCATTCCCGACACTGCCAAGGAAAAGCCCTCGCAGGGCGAAGCCATCGCCGTGGGCCCCGGCGCCCGCGACGAGGCCGGCAAGCTGGTCCCGCTCGACGTGAAGGCTGGCGACCGGGTGCTGTTCGGCAAGTGGTCGGGCACTGAAGTCAAGATCGATGGCGTCGACTACCTCATCATGAAGGAGTCCGACATCCTCGGCGTGCTCGACGGCGCCTCGTCGGCCAAGAAAGCCGCCTGAGGCAGCCTCTCACGCTGCTCGCAACGCATTACCGGAGTAAAAGAACATGTCTGCCAAGGAAGTTAAGTTCGCTGGCGAGGCGCGCGAGAAGATGCTGCGCGGCGTCGACATTCTCGCCAACGCCGTCAAGGTCACGCTGGGTCCCAAGGGCCGCAACGTGGTGATCGAGAAGAGCTACGGCGCCCCCCGCATCACCAAGGACGGCGTCACCGTCGCCAAGGAAATCGAGCTCGAAGACAAGTTCGAGAACATGGGCGCGCAGATGGTGCGCGAAGTGGCCTCGAAGTCCAACGACCTCGCCGGCGACGGCACCACCACCGCCACCGTGCTGGCCCAGGCCATTGTCCGCGAAGGCGCCAAGTCGGTTGCCGCCGGCATGAACCCGATGGACCTCAAGCGCGGCATCGACCTCGCCGTCGAAGCCATCGTCGCCGATCTCAAGAAGAACGCCCGCAAGGTGACGTCCAACGCCGAGATCGCCCAGGTCGGGACCATCTCCGCCAATGGCGATGCCGAAATCGGCAAGTACCTCGCCGAGGCGATGCAGAAGGTCGGCAACGAGGGTGTCATCACCGTCGAGGAAGCCAAGACCGCCGACACCGAGCTCGACGTCGTCGAAGGCATGCAGTTCGATCGCGGCTATCTCTCGCCCTACTTCATCACCAATGCCGAGAAGATGCGGGTCGAGTTCGAGGACCCCTATATCCTCATCCACGAGAAGAAGCTCTCGGGCCTGCAGGAACTGCTGCCCGTGCTCGAAGCCGTGGTGCAGACCTCCAAGCCGCTGCTGATCATCGCCGAGGACATTGAGGGCGAGGCGCTCGCCACCCTCGTGGTCAACAAGCTGCGCGGCGGCCTCAAGGTCGCAGCCGTCAAGGCGCCCGGCTTCGGCGATCGCCGCAAGGCCATGCTGCAGGACATCGCCATCCTGACCGGCGGCACCGCCATCTCCGACGATCTCGGCATCAAGCTCGACACCGTGACGCTCGCCATGCTCGGCCGCGCCAAGAAGGTGGTGCTTGAGAAGGAGAACACCACGATCATCGACGGCGCTGGCGCCAAGAAGGAGATCGAGGACCGCGTTTCGCAGATCAAGGCGCAGATCGAGGAGACCACCTCGGACTACGACCGCGAGAAGCTCCAGGAGCGCCTGGCCAAGCTCGCCGGCGGCGTCGCGGTGATCCGCGTCGGCGGCGCGACCGAGGTCGAGGTCAAGGAGAAGAAGGACCGCGTCGACGACGCGCTGCACGCCACGCGCGCGGCCGTTGAAGAAGGCGTGCTGCCGGGCGGCGGCGTCGCCCTCCTGCGCGCCATCAAGTCGCTGGACGCCGTCGTCACCGCCAATCCCGACCAGAAGACCGGCGTCGACATCGTCCGCAAGGCCGTGCAGTACCCGGCGCGCCAGATCGCCAGCAATGCCGGCGAAGACGGCTCGCTGATCGTCGGCCGCATCCTTGAGAAGAACGACTACGCCTTCGGCTTCAACGCCCAGACCGGCGAGTATGTCGACATGTACAAGGCCGGCGTCATTGACCCGGCCAAGGTGCTGCGCTCGGCGATCCAGAACGCGGCCTCCGTGGCCTCGCTGCTGATCACCACCGAAGCGATGATCGCCGACGTCCCCAAGAAGGGCGGCGCGGCCCCGGCCATGCCGGGCGGCGGCATGGGCGGCATGGGCGGCATGGACTTCTGAGGAAGTCCGTTCGCCCCCGCTTCCGCGGGCATCGATCGCTAAAGCGATTTCGGGAGGGCGCGGCGCAAGCCGCGCCCTTTTTGCTGCCGAGCGCCGGTCACGCTTGAGGACGCTCCGCCCGTCTTTCGCGCAGCACGGCTATGGTTCCAGCACCTTTCACGGCTAATTGCCCATGAAATGGCATCGAAAAGGTATCATAAAACTACATCTGTTGCATTTTGGCTGCACCGCCCAGAACAACGCTTGGGGTAGCCCACCACAGCCGAACTCTTAGCCGGGAATGTCATTATGCAGACAGTACGCTTACCTGGAGAACATCAATGAACCGCTCGCTGCTTCTTGGCGCGACTGCCCTGCTCTTCACCGGCACCGCCAGCCTTGCCGCCGACATGCCCTATCCCGTCAAGGCCGAGCCGGTCGCGGTTTTCGTCCCGGCCTTCTCCTGGACCGGCCTCTATCTCGGCGGCAACGCCGGCTATGCCTGGGGTGAATCCAAGGCGACCGACGTGCTGTTCTTCGACAGCATCGGCGGCACCTACACCCCCGGCGGTCTCTATGCCGGCAACGACGTGAACTTTGGCAATATGGACGGCTGGGTTGCCGGTGGCCAGATCGGCTACAACTTCCAGCTTGAGAACAACGTCGTCGTCGGCGTTGAGGCCGACTTCCAGTGGACTGGCGCCGAGGAAGGCCTCGCCTTCTACGCCACCCCGGAAGGCCCCTACTACCAGACCAGCGCTGAGCTTGAGTGGTTCGGCACCGTGCGCGCCCGCCTCGGCTACGCCTTCGACCGCCTGCTCGTCTACGGCACCGGCGGCTTCGCCTATGGCAAGGTCAGCAGCACCACCACCGTCATGGGTCTCGACGGCGGCGGCGCTCCGGACTTCACCACGGCGGCCTCCGGCTCGCATGACAACATCAACACCGGCTGGACCCTTGGCGGCGGCGTCGAATATGCGCTGACCGACAACTGGATCCTGCGCGCCGAATACCTCTATGTCGATCTCGGCAGCACCGACGTGACGACCTATCTCGCCGGCGCCCCCGGCAGCTTCATCAGCGCCGAAGCCGATCTGACCAGCAACATCGTCCGCGCCGCGATCAGCTACAAGTTCTGATCCGCGCCTGCTGACAAAACGGAAAAGCCCGGCGCGAGCCGGGCTTTTTTTGTGTCTTGCGAAGGGGTCAACCGAACGCGGGAACAGGACGCGTCAACAGCGGCGCGACGCCCACGTACTGCGTCAGAAGCGGCTGGACGCCCAGCGCACCAGTTGCACGAACACCTCGTCCGAAGCCCGGTCCAGTGCCGCCGTGGCGTCCGGCCCGCTGGTGGAAGTGGCCGGAGCGCGGGCGGTGAAAACCTGCGCGGCGACGATGCGGCCCGAACTGGCCCCGACGATCTTGACCGACACCTCGACCACCGCCACCGGCCCGCCCTCATAGGTGCGGATGCCGAAAGCGCGCAGGTCCGAGAGCAGCATGTAGTCGGCGCTCAGCCCCTCGCCGGCCCGGCCGACCGAGCGGGCGCGGTTGCCGTTCTCGAAGGATTCGATCAGCCGCGCCTGGAACAGCGCCGGCAGCCGGTCGCTCCACTGCGCCTGGTCGAGATAGGTGATCTGCCCGGGCTGCGGCTCGACGACGATCCGCTCGGTGTCGAGCACCGCCAGCGCGCTGGGCGGGCCCACCACGAGAAGGCCGGTTCCCCGGCGGGGGGCGCTGAAATCCGCCGGCGCGCTCAGATCGAAGGTCGGCACGGCCTTGTCGCCGCCCGATAGCAGCGTGCCGCAGCCCCCGAGCATGAGGGCCAGCGCCGCCACGCCCAGCGCGCCGGCAACCTTGCGCCCAGGATGGCGCGGCTCGGTCGAGTTGCCGCCTGTGTCGTCAAAGGTCACGCGAACGCCCCTGCCCCCGTCGGCCGACTGAAATTCCATCATATGGCGCCCCATCGCCTAGCGCCCATTGTAGCTCGGTACGTTCGACCCGCCAAAGATGAACTGGCGCGGGTTGCGCTCGAAATTCCTGAAAACGCGCTCGATCTCGCCAAGCGTGCGCCGCCCGTCCACCGCCAGCGCCTCGTATTGCCGCAGGCCCGGCCCGGCGAACTTGTTGAGATTGGCCGTCAGCTCGGCCGTGCGGGTGTCGAGATTGGCGGCAAGCTTGCGCACTTCGGCAGCGGCGCCCGAAATCTCGTTGAACATGCCCTTGCCCTCCTCGCTCGTGGTCATCGAATCCACATTGTCGAGGATGACGTTGACCTTGCCGGCCATGGCGTCGAGCTGGGCGGTGAAGCCGCTGATGTCATTGATCGTGTTGCTGATTTTTCCAGGATCGACAGCCACGACGAGTTTGTCGAGGTTTTCAGCCAGCGAGGTGATGCGCTTGGCGGCACCGCCCATTTCCTTGAGGAATGTGTCGATATTGCCGGAGTTCTCGCCCAGCGCCGCAGTGAACTTGTCGACATTGTCGATGACCGAGGAAATCTTGGCGTCGTTGGCCTTGATCAGGTCGTCGACCCGGATAGCGATGTCGTTGACCCGCCCCAGCACGTCGCGGGCGGTGCGCATCAGGTCCTGCACCGCGGAGGTATCGGCCTCGATGCGCGGAAGCTGACCTTCCGGCGGCGCCGGCAGCGGCGCGGCCTGCGTCGAGCCGCCGACAAGGCCGACCGAGGCAAGGCCGGTGAGCAGCTGCGAATCGAGGGTGGCGCGGGTGTCGGATTTGACCGGCGTGGTCGGCTGCACCGCGATACGGGCGATCACCTTGCGCGGGTCCTGGACGTCGAGGCGCAGCGCCGTGACCTCGCCGACCGGAATGCCGTTGAACGTGACGGCGGAACCCGTCTGCAGCCCGCTCACCACGCCGCTGAACACGACATCATAGGAGGTGCGCGGCCCGCGATTGGCCGATCCGGTGAACCACCAGACGAAGGCGAAGCCCGCCGCCACGATGGCGAGGGTGAACAGCCCGATGATCGTATAGTTGGCGCGTGTCTCCATGGTGTCCTCAGCGCGCCCCTTCGGATCCGAAGCCGGCGGCGCGCGCCCGCTTGCCGTGAAAATAGGCCGAAACCCAGGGATGTTTCGACGCCAGCATGGTTTCAATCGGCCCGACGGCGATGACCTTGCCGTCGGCAAGTGCCGCGATGCGATCGCATACCGTATGCAGGCTGTCCAGATCGTGGGTTACCATGAATACCGTCAGCCCCAAAGTCTGCTGCAGGGTCGCGATCAATTCATCGAATTCGCCCGCGCCGATCGGGTCGAGGCCCGAAGTCGGCTCGTCGAGGAACAGGATTTCCGGGTCGAGCGCCAGAGCGCGGGCCAGCGCCACGCGCTTGATCATGCCGCCGGAGAGTTCGGAAGGCGCCTTCTCGGAAACATCCGGGGCGAGGCCGACCATTTCCAGCTTGGCGATGGTCAGTTCGTCCATCAGCCCCTGCGACAGGTCGAGATATTCGCGCATCGGGAACTGGATATTCTGCCGCACGCTGAGCGAGGAGAACAGAGCCCCCTGCTGAAACAGCACGCCCCAGCGCTGCTCCAGCGCCCGGCGTCCTGCATAGGTCAGCCCGTCGAGGTCCTGGCCGAACACCGCCACTGTGCCCGCGCGCTTGGGCACCAGCCCCAGAATGGTGCGGGTCAGGACAGACTTGCCGCCGCCCGAGGCGCCGACGAATCCGAGGATCTCGCCGCGCATCACGTCGAGCGAGAGCCCGTCGAGAATGGTCCGCTCGCCAAACGCCACCACGAGGTCGCGCACATGGATGATCGGCTCCCCGGGAGCGACTTCGGGGACAGCCGGGCTGTCGGCGTGTCGCGCTGCGGTTTCGGTGCTCACCGGCGCCTCACATGTCGATCGCGGCGAAGAACATGGCGAACAGCCCGTCCACCACGATCACCAGGAAGATCGCCTTCACCACCGAGGCGGTGGTGTGGGCGCCGAGGGATTCCGCGCTGCCGCCGACCCGCATGCCTTCCATGCAGGCGATGAGGCCGATGATCGCCGCCATGAACGGCGCCTTGATCATGCCGACCTCGAAGGTGTTGAGGGCGATGGCCTCCTGCAGCCGGGCGATGAAGATCGTCGGCGAGATGTCGCCATAGAGCCACGCCACCAGCCCGCCGCCAAACAGCGCGCACATGTTACCGATGAAGGTGAGCAGCGGCACGGCGATGATCAGCGCCACCAGACGGGGCAGCACCAGAACCTCGTTGGGATCGACCCCCATCACCCGCAGCGCGTCGACTTCCTCGCGCATGCGCATGGAGCCGAGTTCCGCCGTGAAGGCGCTGCCGGAGCGGCCCGCCACCATGATCGAGACGATCAGCACGCCGAGCTCGCGCAGGGTCAGGATGCCGACCATGTCGACGACATAGGTCGTCGCGCCGAATTTGCGGAAATGGAAGATGCCCTGCTGCGCGATGATGCAGCCGATGAGGAAGGTGATCAGCGCCACGATCGGCACCGCCCGCAGCCCTGCGCGCTCCAGATGATAGATCATCGAGGTGAAGCGGAAGGTGTGCGGGCGCACGAGCACACGCAGGAAGGCCAGCACCAGCGCGCCGATGAAGGACAGCAGCGCCAGCCCGTCCTCCGCCATGGACGCGGACGTCTTGCCGACGAGTTGGATACCGCCCAGCACCGGGTTCACATGGCGCAGGCGCGACGGGTTCTGGTGGCTGCCCTTGACGATGTCATCGAGAAGTGGCCGGAAACGGCGCTCAAGCCCGACGATCTGGACGCGGATATCGGCCTTGTCGAGGGATTGCAGCAGGCGGTCGAGCACCACGGCGCCAAGCGTGTCGAAGCTGCGCACGCCGGAAAGGTCGATCCGGGCCGTCTCGCCTGCCCCGGCACCGACTTCCACCAGAGCGGCGTCCACGCTGCCCTCCAACGCGCGCCCCTGCCCGGCCACCCAGCGACCATTGCCCACGAACACGAGTTCGCGGCCATTGCGGGCGGTGGCCAGAAGCGGCGCTTCAGCAGCTCCCAAGATGACCTCTCCTGCGGGCACGACCACCCTCCGGCCGCGACGCCGATACGAATTCGCACTGAACTACTTAGCGTTGGGGCCTGCGGACGTCGAGAGAGCCGTCCGGCGATTCCGGTCAATGACGTGACATCGCCGGCGTAATCACCGGCACTGTGCTTTCAATGCGACGCCCCGCCGGCGCAAGCGGGCCTTATGCTGGCCCCTCGACACGATTCCCACGTGACCGGCGGCCTGGCCCATGACCGAACTCATCATCACCTCGGAACGCTTTCCGATCCGCGGCCGCTTCACCATCGCCCGTGGCTCCAAGACCGAGGCCGCCGTCGTCACCGTCGAGCTCCGGGATGGCGCTTATGTCGGGCGTGGCGAATGCGTGCCCTATGGCCGCTACGGCGAGAGCGTGGAGGGGGTCGTCGATCAGCTCGCCGCGCTGGAAAAGCTGATCGCCGAGGGGCTCCGGCGCGAGGATCTGATGACGCTTCTGCCGCCGGGGGCGGCGCGCAACGCGCTCGACTGCGCGATGTGGGACATCGAGGCCAAGCGCGCCCGGATGCGCGTCCATGAAATGGCCGGCCTGCCGGCGCCGCAGCCGGTCGTCACCGCCTACACGCTGAGCCTCGACACGCCGGAGGCGATGGCGCAGGCGGCCCGCGAGGCCGGGCATGAGTTGCTCAAGCTCAAGCTCGGCGCGGAGGGCGACCTTGCCCGCCTCACCGCCATCCGCGCGGCGGTGCCGCAGGCGCGGCTCATCGTCGATGCCAATGAGGGCTGGTCGGCGGACAATCTCGTGGCGCATCTGGCCGCCTGCGCCGAAGTGGGGGTCGAACTGGTCGAGCAGCCGCTTCCGGCCGACGACGACGCGCTCCTCGCGCAGATCGCCCGCCCGGTGCCGGTCTGCGCCGACGAGAGCGCGCACGGGCTCGACAGTCTCGACACGCTGGCCGGGCGCTACGATGCGCTCAACATCAAGCTCGACAAGACCGGCGGGCTGACCGAAGCGATTATGCTGGCCCGCGCGGCGCAGGCGGCCGGGCTCGACATCATGGTCGGCTGCATGGTCGGCACGTCGCTGGCCATGGCGCCGGCGCTGCTGCTGACGCCGCTGGCGCGCTTCGTCGATCTCGACGGCCCGCTGCTGCTCGCCGCAGACCGTAGCCCCGCGCTGCGCTATGAGGGCAGCGTCGTCTACCCGCCCGAACCCGCGCTCTGGGGCTGACGCAACCGCCCGGCAATCAGCGCGAGCGTCGTTCCCGCCAGAGCCAGCCCGGCCGAGGCGAGGAAGGCTCCCGGGCCAAAGGACTGCCACAGCGGACCGGCGGCGAGCGTCGCGCCGGCCATGGCGATCGCCGTTGCCCACGCTGCCAGCGCCTGCACGCTTGCCCCCCGCCCGGGCGGGGCATGGCGGGCGACGAGTTCCACCGTGCCGAGATAGGTGCAGCCGAAGGTGAGCGCATGCAGCGGCTGCAGCAGCAGAAGCAGCAGCAGCGGCGGGTCGAGCGCCATGACCCCGAAGCGCAGCACGCCGGCGAGCCCGCCGATCAGCAGCAGCTTTTCCGGCCCCAGCCGCCGCGTCACACGCGTGCCGGAATGGAACAGCACCACCTCAGCCAGCACGCCGAGCGACCAGAGCAGGCCGATCACCGACGTGGAAAGCCCGCTGCCCTGCCACATCAGCGAGGCGAAGGCGTAGAGCACGGCGTGCGAGCCCTGCACCAGTGCCGCCGCCGCAAGGCCGACCAGCAGCACCGGCGCCATGCCGGCGAGCGTGGGGCGGCGCACCGCCGTCTCGTGCGGCGCCGGCCGGGCCTCCTTCAGCGTCGCCCCCGCCAGTGCCGCCGCGACGCTCGCCCCGGCGATGAGCCAGATCACCGTGTCGGCCGGCACCTTCACGAGAAACACGCCGCCGAGCAGCGCGCCCGCCAGCAGATTGCCGCCGATGAAGGCCATGGAGCCCCACAGCCGCACCCGGCCATAGTCGATCAGCCCCTCGCGCCGGCGCGCCACCGCATAGGCGTCGAGCACCGGCAGGCTCGGCTGCCAGAATACGGCGGCGAGCCCCAGCCCGATCAGGATAAAGGTCATGCTTGGCGCCAGCGCGATCCCGGCAAAGCAGAGCGCCGTGGCGGCGGCGTAGACGATCAGCGTCGCGCGGGGGCGTCCGCTGCGGTCGGCGAGCAGGCCGCCGAGCGGCATGGTGACGAGCCGCACCACCTGCGGCACGGCCAGCGCCAACGCGATCATCGACGCATCGAAGCCGCGCCCTTCCAGCCAGACCGGAAAGAACGGCATGAACACGCCGATGCCGAAGAACAGCCCGGCATAGACGGCGGCGATGGCGTGGCGCGGGGCAATGAGGGGCACGAGGCGGCTCGCAGCGAGGGCTGCTTCGCTTAGCAGGCCCGGCGACCGGGCGCGAGCGCGTTACGCGCCACCGACCCGCAGGACTCCGCTCACCACCAGGCGTGGAAGTGATGCACCGGCCCGTGGCCCTGCCCGATAGCGAGCTCTTCCGAGCGCGCCAGCGCCCGCGTGAGATATTCCTTCGCCGCTTCCACCGCCGCGCGCAGGCCGAGGCCCTTCGCCAGCCCGGCGGTGATGGCGGAGGAAAGCGTGCAGCCGGTGCCATGGGTGTTGCGGGTGACGAGGCGCGGCGCGGAAAGTTCGAGGAAGCCGTCGGCATCGAGCAGCACGTCGATGCTGTCCGGCCCCTCGCCATGGCCGCCCTTGATCAGCACCGCGCGGGGCCCCATCGCGAGCAGAAGCTGCGCCTGCGCCCGCACGCTGGCGATATCCTCCGCCGGCGCCGCGTCGAGCAGCGCGGCGGCCTCCGGCAGGTTCGGGGTGATCAGCAGCGCCTGCGGCAACAATTCGCGGCGCAGCGTCTCGATCGCCTCCGGCACCAGAAGCCGGTCGCCGGAGGCGGCGATCATCACCGGATCGAGCACCACCGTTTCCATGCCGTGGCGCTTGAGGCCCGAGGCCACTTCCAGGATCGCCTCGGGGCGCGAGAGCATGCCGATCTTCACGGCATTGACTGCGAGGTCGGAGAGCACGGCGTCGATCTGCGCGGCGATGAAGGCGGGCGGAACGTCGTGAATCGCGGTGACGCCGCGCGTGTTCTGCGCGGTCAGCGCGGTGATGACGCTGGCGCCGTAGACCCCAAGCGCGGAAAAGGTCTTGAGATCGGCCTGGATGCCGGCGCCGCCGCCGGAATCCGAGCCTGCCATCGTCACCGCGATCGGTGTGGAGCCTGCCATGCTACGCCTCCCTCGCCGTCGAGAGCCGGAAGCGTCGCCCCTCGGGGAAAATCGCCCCGAATGCGCGCGATCCGTTCCCTCCGCCGGCATGACCCGGATCAGGTTCGTGGGTTGGCGGCGCCCCCTGCGGCACGCCTGAACCTCTCAGCCCGGAGGGCTTGCGCGCCTTGGGCACCCCAACGTGATCGTCCCCGCGAGATAGGCGAGGACACGGGCGCGCGCAAGGCTTCGTCGCGCCACGGGGGTTGCGCCGTCTTCCACCTTCTGGTCCATATCGGCCTCCCCCGACCCAAGCTGGAATGCCGCGATGGTTCCCTTCTTCATGCAGATCAAATGTCAGCTCGGCCGCGCCTATGAAGTGGCGAACGCCATCGCCGACGCCGAGATCGCCTCCGAAATCTATTCCACCGCTGGCGAGTTCGACCTGCTGGTGAAGTTCTATGTGCCGGAGGGCACCGATATCGGCCATTTCGTCAACGAGAAGGTGCAGCTCTTCCCCGGCATCCAGGACACCCGCACCCTCATCACCTTCAAGGCGTTCTGAGCCCTCACGGGGTCGGCGCGGCGGGCGGCGTGGTCGCCGCCTCCTCCCGCGTCCGGTCGATGCCGAGCTGGCGCTCGCGCCAGATGACGAACAGACCGGCGACGATGACAATCGCGCCGCCGACCAGCACCAGCAGCGGCGGAATCTCGGCGAACAGGATGAAGCCGAGCAGCAGCGACCACAGCATGCCGGAATAGGCGAAAGGCGCCACCACCGAGGCCGGGGCGTAGCGATAGCTTTCGGTCAGCAGGATCTGGCCGACCCCGCCGAGGAAGCCGATCGTCAGCAGCAGCGCCCCCTCGTACCCGCTTGGCAGCACCCAGCCCCAGCCGGCGGTGGCAAGGCCGGCAAGGGCGGCCAGCGCCTGGAAATAGAACACGATGGCGGCGGTGGTCTCGGTCTGGGTGAGACGGCGCACCTGCACCATCGCCCCGGCGGTGAAGGCCGCCGCCATCAGGGCGTAGAGCGCGCCGAACATATGGCCCGGCGTGTCGAAGGAGCCGTGCATGTGCGGCCACAGCATCACCACCACGCCGCCCAGCCCCACAATCACCGCCGCCCAGCGAAAGATCTGCACCCGCTCGCGCAGCAGCAGAGCGGCCAGCATGACAGTCAGCAGCGGCGCGGCGAAGCCGATGGCCGTGGCATCCGCCAGCGGAATGCGCGCCAGCGCCGCGAAGCTCAGCCCCATGGCGCAGACGCCGATGGTGCCGCGGGCGATGTGGCCGAGCGGATTATCCGTCCGCACCGCCGCACCGATCTCGCCGCGCCAGGCGAGCAGCGCCAGCAGCGGAAACAGCGCGAAGAACGAGCGCGAGAAGACGATCTCGCCGGTCGGAACGTGATCCGAGACGATACGGACGAGGGCGGACATGATGGTGAAGAGGAACGTCGCGCCGATCTGCAGCGCGATGCCCTTGAGCGCGTTCATGGGGCCGCCATGGAGCACGGTTCCTACCCCCCGGCAAGCCGGCCGAAGGTGTTATTTCACGGGAAGGGATGACCTCCCGCCAGCGCGATACCGCCGAACACGACGAGGATGGCGAGCACGAGGCACGCGAGCGCCAGCCCCACCCCGCCCGGCGTCGCCGGGGCGCGATCGACATAGGTGGCCGCCGGCTTGGTGCCGGTGATCATGGCGCGGATCAGATTGTCCCGGCCGAACAGCGAATAGGCGAGATTGACCAGCACATGTAGCCCGATCAGCCCCAGCAGAAACGGGTAGAGCCGGTGGTGCCACGTGGAGGCGCTGCGGATGGTCTCGTCGCTGACCACGTTCGTCATCGGGCCATAGACGATGATGTCGTCGCTGGTGAACAGGCCGGTGAGCCCCTGCGCCGCCACCAGCGCCAGCAGCGCCATCACCACCCAGCCGCCGAGCGGATTATGGCCGAGAAAGTGCTGCGGGCGCCCTTTGAGCAGGCTCGCGGCATAGCGCAGACCCGCCGCCGGGCCGCGAAGGAAGCCGGCAAAGCGCGCGGTCGAACCGCCGACCACCCCCCACAGCACGCGGAACACCACCACCACCAGAATGGCGAGGCCGTTCCATTGGTGCCAGACCAGGCCGACATCGCCGTAATAGCGGCTGACGAAGGCAAGCCCGACCAGCGCGGCGAGGCCCCATTTGGCCAGCCGGGTCGGCAAGTCCCACGCCAGCAGCGGCGCTGGCGCGGGAGACAGGAGAGACGCCTCGGTCAATTTTTCTGCCGGTAATTGTCGTGGCATCCGCCGCAATTGCGGATCACGCCGGGGAAGTTTGCCTTGAAGCTGGCCTCGTCGGTGATGGCCGCGCGCGCGCTCGCGGCATCGGTGCCGAGCTTGGCGAAGCGTGCGTCGAAATCCGCCGTGTTGGTCCAGATCGCCGGAAGCGCGTCGGTGTCGGAACCGGAACCGGAGCCCGCCGGGAACAGGGTTGGCAGCACCTTGGCGTCCTTCACATAGAGGTCCAACGCCGCCTGCACCTGTGCAAGGTCGAAGGGCACGCTGCCCCGCAGCATGCCTCCGACCGGCTTGGTCGCATCGCCGAACTGCTTGAGCAATGTCTGGCGTTCCTTCACCACATCGGCTTGGGCCACCGCCGCCGTTGCGGCAATGGCGGTGAGTATGCCGGCTGCAAGCGCAACCGTCAGGCGACGAACCATGAAATGCTCCCTCATTCACGCGCCGGAAAGGCGCGCGCGCCGCCCGAGCTTATTGCGCGTCGGACCGATGGCAATGATCCGCAGCTCGTGGTCGCGCGCTCGTGATGGCGGGACAAGCAGGCATGGCGGGCATGTAATGTTTCTTGCGGTTCGTGGTTTCCCGCATTTTCATTGGGCGGCGATAACCCTACGTCAGAACATCAGTCGTCAGGAGAGAAACGCCATGTCCATCCGTACCGTCCTGCTGCATGCCGCGCCTGATTCGGGCTTCAGCGATCGTCTGGCCTACGCCGCCGGGCTCGCGCGCCAGACCGGGGCACAACTCAAGGCGGTCTACACGCTTTACCCCGCCGGGGTTCCGCGCGTCGGGCGTGCGCTGTCGATCTATGTGAACGAGCTGGTGCGGGAGGCGAAGGAGAAGGAAACCACAATCAAGGCGCAGTTCGAGGCCGCCGTGGCGGAAGCCGGTGTGGTCGGCGTGTGGCAGATCATCGAAGGCGAGGTCACGGCCGCGCTCCGCGACGAGGTCACGTTCGCCGACGTTACCGTGGTCAGCGAGACGCGCTATGGCACGGTCGACGACGAACTCGCCGCCACCCTGCCCGAGCACCTAGCCCTCGCCTGCAACGGCCCGGTGATCGTGGTGCCGACGGGCAAGCCGGTGCCGGCCCGCATCGGCAAGGTGCTGGTGGCGTGGAAGCCCTCCCGCGAGGCTGGCCACGCCGTGCGTTTCGCGCTTCCCCTGATGGCCCTCGCCGACGAGGTGGAAGTGCTCACCGTCGAGGAGAGCAAGGTGGATGTCGCCGCCTCCGGCGCCAAGCTCGCCGCATATCTCTCGACCCACAGCGTCAATGCCCGGCACCGTCATGTCACGGACGGGCAGGCGGGCGACGTCATCGCGCAGGAAGCGCAGAAATTCGGCGCCGACCTGCTGGTGATGGGGCTCTACAGCCGCTCGCGACTGGCCGAGATGATCCTCGGCGGCGTCACCGCCTCGCTGCTGGTCGACCCGCCGGTGCCACTGTTCGTCGCCCATTAAGCGGCGGGGCACCGCGCCCTTCGTTTGCTCAGCCTAACCGCCGGTCCCGACGAGGGGCCGGCGGTTTTCGTTTCGTGCAAACGATAGGTGATTCTAGGTTGCGGGAAGGCCGCGCGCGCCCTAGCTCTGCGGCGCCGATCCGGCCCGCTGCCTGCCGAGGAAAAATCCGGTGCCGCTATCCTCCCAGTTCCTGCCGATGTTCCTGTTCGCGCTGGCCGGCGCGCTGACGCCGGGGCCGAACAACATGATCTCGGCGGGATCGGGCGCCGCCTTCGGCTTCCGCCGCACCCTGCCGCAGATATGGGGCGTCACGGTGGGCTTCGCGATCATGGTGGTGGCGATCGGCATGGGGCTCGGCACGCTGTTCCTCGCCATTCCCTACATGCACCAGACGCTGAAGATCGTCGGCTCGCTCTATCTGCTCTACCTCGCCTGGAAAATCGCCAATGCCGGCGGGCCGGGGGGCGGCACGACGGTCGAAAAGCCGATGACCCTGCTGCAATCGGCGCTGTTCCAGTGGGTGAACCCCAAGGCGTGGACCATCGCCCTCTCCATCGTGCCGGCCTTCACCACGGTGGGCGGTGACGACCTGTTCGCCGAAGTGGCGATGATCGCGCTGGTGTCCGGTCTCGTCACCTTCCCCAGCCTGTGCCTGTGGGCGGGGTTCGGCGCGCTGCTGGCCCGCCTGCTCTCGACCCCGCGCCAGCAGCGCCTCGTCAACTACGCGATGGCGGCGCTGGTGGCTTTGAGCGTGTTCATGCTCTTCCTCTGAAAGACGCGCCGGACGGTGCAGCGCAGCATCGTCATAAAAGCGTGATGCGACTCGGGCTTATGCTTTCCCCATGGAGACATTGCCCAGCCCGTTTGCGGGCCTGATCGAGGGGGCTTTCGAGGTGAACGACGCACCCGAGGCACACCGCTATCGCAGCCTGTTCCTGTCAGACGTCCATCTCGGCACCAAGGGCTGCCAGGCCGATCTTCTGCTGGATTTCCTGCGCTATCACGACGCGGACACCATCTATCTCGTCGGCGACATCGTCGATGGCTGGCGGCTGCGCTCGGGCTGGTACTGGCCGCAGGCGCATAATGACGTGGTGCAGAAGCTGCTGCGCAAGAGCCGCAAGGGCACCCGCATGGTCTATCTGCCGGGGAACCACGATGAATTCCTCCGCGATTATTACGGCAATCATTTCGGCGGCATCGAAGTGGTCGAGACGGCGATCCACGAAGGCGCCGACGGCAAGCGCTACCTCGTCATCCATGGCGACGTGTTCGACGTCGTGGTGCGCCACGCCCGCTGGCTCGCCTTCCTCGGCGATGGCGCCTACACCGCCGCGCTCGGTCTCAACACCTATCTCAACTGGGCCCGGCGCAAGCTCGGCTTTCCCTATTGGTCTCTGAGCCAGTGGGCCAAGCTGAAGGTCAAGAACGCGGTCAACTTCATCGGCCGCTTCGAGGAGGCGGTGGCCACCGAGGCCCGGCGCCACAAGGTGGACGGGGTGGTGTGCGGGCATATCCACCATGCGGTCATTCACGACAGCTTCGGCGTCGAATACATTAACTGCGGCGACTGGGTGGAAAGCTGCACGGCGATCGTCGAACATGCCGACGGGCGCTTCGAGCTGATCGACTGGGCGCGCCAGTCCCGGGCGCGGGTAAGCGCGCCGTTGCTGGTAGAGCCGCCGAGAGTCGCCGCCTGATGCACATTCTCATTGCGACCGATGCCTGGCTGCCGCAGGTCAACGGCGTCGTCCGCTCGCTGCAGAACACCTGCCGCGAGGCGGAAAAGCTCGGCGCGCGGATCGACTTCCTCACCCCCGCCGATTTTCGCACCCTGCCGATGCCGACCTATCCGGAAATCCGGCTGGCCCTGACGACGCCCGGCCGCGTCGCCCGCCGGATAAGCGAGAGCGGCGCCGACTATGTACACATCGCTACCGAGGGGCCGATCGGCATCATGGCGCGGCGCGCCTGCATCAAGCGCGGCCAGAGCTTCACCACCAGCTATCACACGCGCTTTCCCGAATATCTCTCGGCCCGCGCGCCGGTGCCGGAAGCGTTCTCCTATGCGTGGCTCCGGCGCTTCCACAATGCGGGAGCGGGCATGATGGTCTCCACCCCGACGCTGGAAGCGGAACTGCAGGGACGCGGCTTCCGCAACATCATGCGCTGGTCGCGCGGCGTCGACGCCGAACTGTTCCGCCCGCGCCCGGAAGCCGAGATGGACGCGCGTGTTGCCGCCCTGCCCCGCCCAATCTTCCTCTCGGTCGGCCGCGTGGCGGTGGAAAAGAACATTTCCGCCTTCCTCGACCTCGACCTGCCCGGCTCCAAGGTGGTGGTCGGCGAAGGCCCGGCCCGCGCCGAGCTTCAGGCCCGCCATCCCGACGTGCATTTCCTCGGCCTTAGGGAAGGCGAAGCGCTCGCGCGCATCTATGCGGCGGCGGATGTGTTCGTGTTTCCCAGCCTGACCGACACCTTCGGAATCGTGCTGCTGGAGGCTCTGGCCAGCGGCCTGCCGGTCGCCGCCTTCCCCGTCACCGGCCCGAAGGACGTGATCGGCGAGGCGGACCTTTCGGTCGGCGTGCTGGGCGGCGACCTTCGGCAGGCGGCACTTGCCGCGCTCGACATCGACAGGGAAGACTGCCGCACCTACGCGCTGCGCTTTTCCTGGCGGGCCTGCACCGAGCAGTTCCTGCACAATATCGCGCTCGCCCATGCCCGCGTCTCCGCGCCCCGGATGGCAGCGGGCTGAGCGGCGGGCGCAGGCACGCCGGGGTTGCCAACGCCCTGCAAGGGCAGGCTCCCCGGCCACGGCCGCGGATAGCGTCAGCCTCACGCCACCGCGAGGCAGCGGGCGAAGGTGGAAGCATCCACATTGCCGCCCGACAGCACGAGCACGGCCAGTTTGTCGGTGAGGTCGAGCTTTCCGGCGAGCACGGCGGCCAGCGTCACCGCCCCGCCGGGCTCGACGACGATCTTCAGTTCCTCGAAGGCAAACGCCACCGCCCGCGCCACTTCCTCGTCGGTGGCGGACACGCCCGCGCCGACGAGGCGGGACGAAATCTCGAAGGTCAGCCGCCCCGGCGTCGCCGCCAGCAGCGCGTCACAGATCGAGCCGGTCGCCTGGTTGTTGCGCTCGCGCCCGCCGGAGCGGAAGGAGCGGGCGTGATCGTCGAAACCGGCCGGCTCGGCGGTCATCACCTGCGCGTCGGGGAAATGGTGCTTAACTGCCAGCGCGATGCCGGAGACGAGGCCGCCGCCCGAGGCGTTCGCCACCACGAGATCGGGCGTGAGGCCGCGCGCCAGCAGGTCCTCGGCGATCTCCAGCCCCACCGTGCCCTGCCCGGCGATGATGTGGAAATCGTCATAGGGCGGCACGAAGACGGCGCCGCGCGCCCGCGCGATCTCGCCGGCAATGGCGTCGCGGTCCTCCGTCTCGCGGTCATACTCAACCACCTCGCCACCGAAGGCGATGGTGCGTGCCTTCTTCATCGCCGGCGCATCGCTCGGCATCACGATGACGGAGGGCATGCCCATCAGTGCCGCCGCCGCCGCGACACCCTGCGCGTGGTTTCCGGAGGAGCAGGCGACCACGCCGCCCTCCCGTTGCGAGTCGGGAAGGCGCGAAATGCGGTTATAGGCGCCGCGAAACTTGAACGAGCCGGTGCGCTGGAGCGCCTCCGGCTTAAGCAGCACACGCCCGCCAGTGATCGCGTCGAGGCGGGTGCTGGAGAGGAGCGGCGTGCGAACCGCCACGCCCGCGAGGCGTTCAGCGGCCGAAACGATGTCGTCAAAGGTGGGAAGGGCGTTGCTCTGCATCATGGGTCCAGCTTAGTCCGCCGACAGCACGCCTGCATGCGAATTCACCGTTATTCCGGCACCAATTTCCCCGATGCGGCCGGCACGCTTGCGCCGCCTCGGCGGCCCGACCTAAATACATGTCCCATAAGCCAAACAGGAGACGGCATGTCGGGCCGAACGCGCAGCCTCGATCGGGGCGACATGGATGCCGGCGCGCAGGCGATCACCGGCCAGCTTGGCCGCACCATCCAGCGCCTGCGCAAGGCCTACAACCTCTCGCTGTCCGAGCTTTCCGAGCAGTCCGGCGTCGCCAAGTCGATCATCAGCCAGATCGAGCGCAACGAGACCAACCCGACGCTCGCCACCGTCTGGCGGCTGTCGCAGGCGCTGGACATGTCGATCGACCGCTTCATGGCGGCCACCGATGACGAGCCCTTCGTCGAGCATCTCACCCGCGCCGACACGCCGATCCTCGTCTCCGAGGACGGCAAGTGCCGCCTCACCATCACCGGCTGGATTAAGACGGTGGAATGGCTGCAATGGTTCGATTTCGTCGCCGGGCCGGGCGGCGAGCTGATATCCGACGGCCACCAGCGCGGCTCGGTAGAATGCCTGTCCGTGCTCTCCGGCGAGCTTCAGGTGGAGTGCGGCGACGTGCTTGAAACCGCCCGCGCCGGAGAAACCCTCCGCTACCGCTGCGACCGCCGCCACGTCATCCGCAACCTCACAACCGAGCCCGCCCACGCCACCATGGTCTGCCTGCTCAAGGCGGCCGTGCTCGACTGACGCCCGGCAAAGCAAACGGGCGCCCGCAGGCGCCCGTCGCAAAATTCGGCAGTGCAGGTGATCAGTTCATCTTGCCAAGCGGGATGAACTGCGTCTCGCCGGAGGAACCGTCCACGCCGTCATTGTCGGTGACGATGAAGGCATTGCCGGCCGCGTCGATGGCGAAGCTCTCGACCTTGTCGAGCACATAGCCATTGGGCGCCTTGAGCAGCGGCAGCAAATCCTTCACCTCGCTCTTTTCCAGCGCCGGCGGGGCCGCCTCGCTGCCGAGCGGCGCCGGCTTCACATCCTTGAGCGAGACATAGACGAGCTTCTTGAGCGCCGCGTCCGCGCCGATGAGGTTGTCGCGCTCGATGACGATCAGCCCGTCCTTGTAGGGCGTCAGCTCGGACAGGCCGACCCAGCCCTTGGCGGGCGTGTCGAGCGGGTAGCGCACCGCGCCCCAGCCCTTGGTGGCGGGCGTGTAGGCGATGAGCTTGGCGAAACCCTTCGCGTCGTCCTTCCACTCGCGCTGGACGGCGATCCACACCGTCTCGTCCGCCCCCGAACCAATGACCGCGACACCCTCGAAGCCGAAGCGCCCGGCCTGCGCGGCCACCGCCTCGGGAAGGGCGATCTCTTCCGCGATCACTCCGTCGGCCCCGACGCGCAGCAAGAGGTTCTGCGTCGCCTTCTCCTTCTTCTCCGGATTGCCCTCGGAAACGACCCAGAAGCCGCCCTCGGGACGCACCGCGATGCCTTCAAGGTCGAGGCCCTTGGCCGGCGCGCCGTCCCGCGTCAGCACGGTGGCAGCGGTGATCTTCGCCGGCATGGCGGCGGCGTCGACGGTGAGAATGCGCGCCTGGGCGTAGGCGCTGTCGGTCACGGCATAGAGCTTGCCCGCTTCCTTGGCATCGGCCGCGAAGCCGGACAGCGCGGACCACCAGATCGGCAGGCCGTCCGGGCCGTCGACCGATTCGATGGTGGGATAGGCCGGCATGGCGCCGGGCTGGCGCTGATACAGGGTGACGACCGAACCGATGCCGCCATCCTCGCGGCCGTCGGTCTCGCTGGCGGTGACGAAGAGGTCGCGCTTGGGCAGGGCCACCAGCCCTTCCGGCCCGACGCCGGCCGGCAGCACCTGCAGGAATTCCGGCGCCTGCGCCCCGCCCTTGTCGCGATAGACGAAGACCAGCGAGCCACGCTCGGAGGCGACGAAGATCAAGCGGTCATCGCCGAAGGTCGCGACTTCCGCGCCCTCCATCTCGATGCCCTTCTTGTTGCGCTTGTCGGGATAGTGGCCGAGGCGCACCGCCATGTGCTCCGGCGCCGCGCCGCTCTCGAACAGCAGCTTGCCGGTCTTGTCGAAGATGGAAAAGCCGCGCGAACCGCCCTTCCAGTCGCCCTCATTGGCGATCACGAAGCGATCGTCGTCGATCCACTGCACGGTGTCGGGCTCGCGCGGCACTGCCTTCATCGAACCCGAGAGGTCGATGATGCCGTCCTTCTTGGTGTCGATCTTGTCGAGATCCACCGTGCCGGCGGGGAAATGCGCCAGGATCTTGCCGGTGGGCAGGTCCACCACCACGATGTGGTTGTTCTCCTGCAGCGTTACGACGACTTCGTTGCGGGAATTGATGTCGACATATTCCGCCTCCGGATCTTCCGAGCCGACGGCGGCGAGGCCGGTGAGGTCGATCACCTTCTTCGAGGCATCGACCACGCGGCCGTTCTTCACCTCGAAGGTGGTGAGGTTGCCGGCCGGCAGTTGCGGCAGCGCGCCGTCGTTGAGATCTTCGTCTCGCTCATTCTCGATGGCGATGGCGAGATAGCTGCCATCCGGGCTCTTGGTGATCGAATCCGGCTGGCCCCCAATGTCTATCTTCTCCTCCACCTTCCGGGTCGCAAGGTCGATCACGGCGAGATGGCCGGAGGGCTTGGCCTTTGATTCGGAGGTGTTGACGCCGACATAGGCCTTGGCGCCAATCACCACGGTCGTGGTCGGCTCGCCATCGAGGGCGATCACGCCAGCGGATTTCGGCATTGCAGGATCGGTGATGTCGATGAAGCCGATGCGCTGGCCGGGGCTGTCGCTGTAGATCAGCGTGTTGCCGTCCTCGGTAAAGGTGATGATCTCGGCGGCCGTCGATTTGGCAGGGTCGACGCCGGCGGGCAGGTTGTCGACCACGTTGAAGGTGGCGATGCGGTTGAACGGCGCGTCGGCCGCGAGGGCCGGTGACCCCAGGGCAACAAGAGCGAGCACGGCGGCGGAAGCGCTGGCGAGAAGCATCGGGCGCATGGAGGGGACTCCCATCAGGATGCGGGCGGACAGCCCGCGCTGCTGAGCGTTCAAGTCCCTGCCGATGACAGACGGATGACGAAGCGCAGAAGACGGACGGCAATTCATGGCGCCGCGTCTGGGATGGCTGGCGCGAGGGCTCGCATTCAGCCGCGCCTGCCCGAAAAAGCCTCTCGCCGCGCCAGATGAAGCCCTTACCGTCCGGCCTTCGACTTTCGGACGAGGGAATTCGGCCAAAAAGCCTGAAATTAGGGCTTGCACTCAACCCTGCGTCATCGTCTCCTTGGAGTATCGGGACAAGGCGCTGAAGCGCCGCCCGGCGGGCCCGACCCGCAAGGAAACGCCATAGGAGGAACCGCCCATGACCGACACGTCAGGGAAGAGCACGGACGCGCGTCAGGATGTCCGTACCAGCCGTCGCCGCTTCATCGCCACCGCCGCAGCGGCCGCCGCCGGCGTCACCATCGCCGCCCCGGCGGTCCATGCGCAGGCGCCCATCAAGCTGAAATTCCAGTCCACCTGGCCGAACAAGGACATCTTCCACGAGTTCGCCGGCGACTACGTCAAGCGCGTCAACGCCATGACCGGCGGGCGCGTCGAGCTGGAAATCCTGCCGGCCGGCTCGGTCGTCCCGGCCTTCCAGATGCTCGATGCCGTGTCGTCGGGCATTCTCGACGGCGGCCACGGCGTCGCCGCCTACTGGTACGGCAAGAGCAAGGCGTTCTCGCTGTTCGGCACGGCCCCGGCCTTCGGCTGGGACGCGGACGAGCTGCTCGGCTGGGTTCGCTACGGCGGCGGCCAGGAACTCTATGACGACCTGGTGCAGAACACGCTGAAGCTGAACGTTGTCGGCATGCTCACCGGCCCGATGCCCGGCCAGCCGCTTGGCTGGTTCAAGAAGGAAATCACCAGCGCCGACGACATGAAGGGCATGAAATACCGCACCGTCGGCCTCGGCGCGGACCTGTTCAAGGAGTTCGGCGCGGCGGTAACGATCGTGCCGGGAGGCGAAATCGTGCCGGCCATCGACCGCGGCCTGCTCGACGGTGCCGAGTTCAACAACCCCTCCTCCGACCTCATCCTCGGCTTCCCCGACGTGGCCAAGGTCTACATGCTCGGCAGCTACCATCAGGCGCTCGAATGCTTCGAGATCCTGTTCAACAAGACCAAGTTCGACGGCCTGCCGGCCGACGTGCAGGAAATCCTCAAGGGCGCGTCCGACGCTACCTCCGCCACCATGATGTGGAAGGCGCAGGACCGCTATTCCAAGGACCTCGCCGCTATCAAGGCGCGCGGCGTTAAGGTTATGCCGACGCCCAAGGCGGTGCTGGAAGCCCAGCTAAACGCCTGGGACACGGTGATCGCCAATCTCTCGGCCGATCCGGTGTTCAAGAAGGTCGTGGACAGCCAGAAGGAATGGGCCAAGCGCATCGTCGGCTTCCGCCTCGAATACGAGCCGGATTCGAAGTTCGCCTACGACCACTTCTTCAAGTCGGCCTGACCTCCTGTCGCGTGCACCCCTCTCCGGCGACGGAGAGGGGTTTTTCGTTTCGGTAGAGCATTTGCGATCCCCGCACCGGACGTGACGGCGTGGTGCGGCGGCGGTGCGACCGTGGCGGACGGCGCGTCATCCCTTGCCTTGCCCGAAGAGGCCCCTCTCCATGCAATCCATCCTACTCGGCGTCGACCGGCTGAACGGCCTCATCGGCAAGATTTTCGCCTGGTGCATCGTCATTCTCATGGCGGCCATCTGCTACGAGGTCTTCTGCCGCTACTGGCTGCGCGACCCCACCACCTGGGCCTATGATGTCAGCCTGATGCTCTATGGCGCGCTGTTCATGATGGCAGGCGCCTACACGCTCTCGCGCAACGGCCATGTCCGGGCCGACTTCCTGTACAGGAAGTGGCACCCGCGCACCCAGGCCAAGACCGATCTGGTTCTCTACTTCCTGTTCTATTTCCCCGGCATCCTGGCGCTGATCTATTCCGGCTGGGGCTATTTCTACCTCTCCTACCTGCTGAACGAGCATTCCTCCTTCAGCCCGGACGGGCCGGTGATCTGGCCGTTCAAGGCGCTGATCCCCATCACCGGCGTGATGATGCTGCTGCAGGGCTTGGTCGAGGTGGTGCGTTGCTGGATCTGCATCCGCGACGGCGACTGGCCGCAACGCCTGCAGGACGTGGAGGAGCTGGAGAAGGTCATTCTCGACGAGGCCGCCGCGAAAGCCGCCGAGGAAGAGGCCCGGCTCAATGCCGTCGAGCGCGAATCCACCACGCGGGGGTCCCTGTGATGTTTCTTTCCGATCCCGCGCTCGGCATCCTGATGCTGGTCGTTTTCCTTATTCTGTTGATGCTCGGCTTCCCCATCGCCTTCACCCTGATGGCGCTCGGCGTTGCCTTCGGCTACCTCTCGATCGGCGACGGAATCTTCCAGCTCTTCGTCCAGCGCACCTATTCGGTGATGGCGAACGACGTGCTCATCTCGATCCCGCTCTTCCTGTTCATGGGCTATGTGATCGAGCGGGCGAACATCCTCGACCGGCTGTTTCGCTCCATCCAGCTGGCGGCCGGTTGGATTCCCGGCTCGCTGGCGGTTGCCACCCTCATCACCTGCGCGTTGTTCGCCACCGCCACCGGCATTGTCGGCGCCGTGGTGACGCTGATGGGCCTGCTGGCTTTTCCGGCCATGCTGCGGGCGGGCTACGACACCAAGATCGCCTCGGGCGTGGTCTGCGCCGGCGGCTGTCTCGGCATCCTGCTCCCGCCGAGCGTCATGCTCATCCTCTACGGCGCCACTGCCGGCGTCTCGGTGGTGAAGCTCTACGCCGCCGCCTTCTTTCCGGGCCTCGCGCTGGCGGGCATGTACATCGCCTATGTGATCATCCGCGCCATGCTCAACCCCTCGCTGGCACCGAAGCTGCCCGCGGCGGAGCGCAACGTGCCGACGCTGACCATCGTCTGGGCGCTGCTGACCTCGTTCTTCCCGCTGGTCGCGCTGATCGTCTCGGTGCTCGGCTGCATCATCCTCGGCCTGGCAACCCCCTCGGAGGCTGCCGCCATCGGCGCGGCGGGCGCTATCCTGCTGGCGCTGGCCTACCGCACCTTCAGCATCGAGAAGCTGAAGGATTCGGTGTTCCTCACCGCCCGTGCCTCGGCGATGGTGTGCTGGCTGTTCGTGGGATCGGCGGTGTTCTCTGCGGTGTTCGCCCTGCTCGGCGGCCAGCGCGTGGTGGAAGAGTTCATCATGGGGCTGGACATCGGGCCGATTGGCTTCCTGATCCTCACCCAGATCATCATCTTCGTGCTGGGCTGGCCGCTGGAATGGACCGAGATCATCGTGATCTTCCTGCCCATCTTCCTGCCGCTGCTCGACCATTTCGGCATCGACCCGATCTTCTTCGGCGTGCTGGTGGCGCTGAACCTGCAGACCTCGTTCCTCTCCCCGCCTGTGGCCATGGCGCCGTTCTATTTGAAGGGCGTGGCACCCAAACATGTGACGATCGAAGAGATCTTCTCCGGCGTCATGCCCTTCATCTTCATCGTCATCTTCGCGATGATCCTGCTCTACACCTTCCCGGGCTTCGCGCTCTGGCTGCCCAACTATATCTACGGCGGCTGAGGCCAACGAGCACCGCGCCAAACGGAAACGGGCCCCGACGGGGCCCGTTTTCATGTGCGACGGCGAAGGTGGCTCAGGCGGACAGCGCCTTGGGGTCGCCCGGCGCGGTCTTCCAGCCGAGCGCGGGGAAGCGCACCACCCGCCGGCCACGGAAATCCGCCTCGCAGACCAGATGCCCGCGCTCTTCCATATAGGTCAGCAGCCAGCGCCCGCGCGAGGGCGAGCGGCTGCCATAGGCCCGCGCCAGCGCCTCGTCGGCGGGCGATGGCGCCCCCTCCATGCCGGCCCGCGCCAGCAGCAGGAACACGCCCTGCATCTCTTCCGGCAGCCCGGTCGCCTGCTCCACCGCCCGCGCCCAGCCCTCGTCGCCGGGGCGGGAATCGAGCCCGGCACGGGCAATGGCCAGCCGGCGGGTGAAGGCGGCAAGATCCGGCACTTTCGAGCCGACCCGCCGCACCCGGCAATGCACCAGGAAATCGGGATAGAGCGCGGCGGCGGACCGGAACGGTGCTTCGGGATCGGACACGAACTGGCGCACGATCTCCTCGACCAGCGCCTCGCGCTCGGCATCGAACGCCGCCGCCACTTCCGGGTCGACCGGCACCGACTCGGGCGCCGGTGCGTCCTCCAGCGTTTCCAGAATGGCAGCGGTGGCGCGCGGCTCGCCGCGCGGCGGCGGGACGGGCAGCGGCTCGGTGCCGAGATCGTCGAAGATCAGGTCCTGCAGTTCCGCCATGGCGATTTCCGGCGGCGGCAGCAGTGACGGCCGTCCGTTGCGGCTGGCGGTTTCGACATGACCGATCTTCACCGGCAGCGGCCTGCGCGACAGCGCCGGGCCGAGCGCCACGAAGGAGCCGGTGTTGAGGTCGCGAAAACTCTCCGCCTGGCGCTTGTCCATGCCGAGCAGATCGGCGGCACGCGCCATGTCGATGTCGAGGAAGGTGCGACCCATCAGGAAGTTGGAGGCTTCCGCCGCGACGTTCTTGGCCAGCTTGGCGAGGCGCTGGGTGGCGATGACGCCGGCAAGGCCGCGCTTTCGGCCACGGCACATCAGGTTGGTCATCGCCGAGAGCGAGACGCGCCGCGCCTCGTCGGAAATCTCGCCGCCGCCGGAAGGGGCGAAGAGCTGCGCCTCGTCGACCACGACCATCATCGGGAACCAGTACTCGCGGTCGGCGTCGAACAGGCCGTTGAGGAAGGCGGCGGCCGAGCGCATCTGCGCGTCCGCGTCCAGCCCTTCAAGGTTGAACACAACCGAGGCACGGTGCTTGCGGATGCGGGCAGCGATGCGCTGGATTTCCCCGGCGGTGCGCTCGGCGTCGATCACCACATGGCCGAAGCGCTCGGCCAGCCCGACGAAATCGCCCTCGGGGTCGATAATCGCCTGCTGCACATGGCCGGCGCTCTGTTCGAGCAGGCGGCGCAGCAGATGCGATTTTCCCGAGCCGGAATTGCCCTGCACCAGCAGGCGGGTGGACAGGAGCTCTTCCAGATCGAGCCGAACCGGCTGTCCGGCGTTGCTGCTTCCGAGCTCGATACCGATCTTCATCTGCGATGACGCATCCCTGGGCCGGCCCATCCTATGCGGAAAGGCCTAATGGTTTGATTGTCCGAGCCCCCAAAACCGGACGATCCGACGGAAGGACCCGCCCGGCCGTCCCCGCTCGGCCCTGCCTTAGCACGCGACAAGGCCTAGCGCCGAGCTCGCGCTAGAACTCCACAGATTCGGCCCGGCTCGACAAGCCCCGTGCTTGGGGTCATCCTCGCCCCATGTCGTCCCCGCCCTTCTTCACCATCGGCTATGAACAGGTCTCCTCCGCCGCCGTGCTCGACACGTTGAGCGGCGCCGGGGTCGATCTTCTGGTCGATGTGCGCGCGGTCGCCGCCTCGCGCCGGGCCGGCTTCTCCAAGAGCCACCTCGCCGCCGGCGTGAGCGAGCGGGGCATTGGCTACCTGCATTTGCGCGGGCTCGGTACCCCGGCGGAAGGCCGGCAAGCCGCGCGCAGCGGTCATTACGACCAGTTGCGGCGCATTTACGACGCCCACCTCGCCACTCCTGGGGCGGTGGAGCAGCTCGACGAACTCACGGCGCTGGTGAAGGCCGGCCGCCGGGTCTGCGTGCTGTGCTTCGAGCGCCATCCCGAGCATTGCCACCGGCAGATGGTCGCCGATCTCATCTGCGAACGCGCTGGTGTCGAGGTCCAGCACCTGATGGCGCCGCCGGTCTAATCCCTGCCGCACCCCTCCCCTGCGACAAAATGCGCCATGCCGGAGCGTGCAAAGGCCTTCTCACTCGCCCTGCAGTTGATTGAGGGCACTCCGATACGGTGCTCGGATGAGGGGTACTTCCTGACCCTATGCAACCGTGAGCGCGGCGATGTTCCCTTCGCCGGCGCGAACCCTCGCGCCCCTCCTGGCGGCGTTGTCCGCCGCGTGCCCAGTGCCTAGCGCGGCAGCCGAGGAGAGTGCGGAGGCGTCGCTGCGCCGGCGGCTCTATTTCTATACCGGCCTCGATATCGCCCGTGACAATGGCTATGGCTGGGGCGGCATGGCGTGGGCGCCCTTCGCGCCCATGGATCAGGAGGGCCTGCGCCTGCGCACCCAGACCGGCGGCGGGCGCTACCAGTACCGCACGCAGGCAGTGGCCGGCGGCTGGAACACCGGCAACAAGACGGATGGCGAGGTGCTGCTGGGCTGGCAGTTCCTGCGCGGCGCCCACGCGCTCGCCCTCTATGGCGGGGTGAACGTGGTCGACAACCGCCTCGACGATCCCGACCCCGGCAATCGCGACCAGGGCACGCAGTTTGGCGCCAAATTCGTCGCCGAATGGTTCTATCGCGTCGACGCGCGCTGGACGCTGACGGCCGCCTTCAACGCCTCCACGGCGGACGGCACCGTGAACGGGCGCGCCACCGCCGGCTGGCAGGCTTTCAGTTGGCTCGACCTCGGCGTCGAGACCGGCGCCACCACCGACTGGCTCGACCAGAGCGCCCGCCTCGGCCTGTTTCTCGCCTGCCCGCTGGCCGGGCAGGAACTGCGTGCTTCGGCCGGCTGGCGCTGGAGCAGCGACAGCGACGCCAGCCCCTACGGCACGCTGTCGCTGTTCATGCCGTTCTGAACCGCAGGCCGCCCCCGCTCAGGCGTCTTCCGCCTTCATCGCCTCCAGCGCGGCGTCGGCGTCGATATCCGACGCGGCGGCGATGGCGTGAATCTCCAGCGCCTCAAGATCCTCGCTGGTGTCGATGTCGAGAAAGGCGCCAGCGCCCTCCACCGGCACCTCGACCACGAAGTCGCGGTTCTCGGCGAGGATCTGGCGCGCGCCGACATCGCCGGAGAGCGTCTTCAGCGCCGGGAACAGAGCCCGCGCCAGCGCCACCGGGTTGCCCTGCCGCCCCTGCGCCACCGGCACCGCCGCCAGCCGCCCGCGCGAGGGATCGAGCGCATCGGCGAGACGATCGACCAGCGAAGGCTCCACCTTCGGCATGTCGGCCAGCATCACCACCACCCGCTCCACCTCCTTCGGCAGCGCCGCGACGCCGGCCTTGAGCGAGGTGGACAGCCCCTGCGCGAAGTCGGGATTGGGCGCGAACGTGACATCGAGCCCGGCCAAGGCCGCGCGCACCGCGTCCCCCTCATGCCCCGTCACCACGATGACCGGCCGCGCGCGGGCGGCAAGCGCCGTCTCCACCGCCCGGCGCACCAGTGGCACGCCGCCAATCGGCACGATCAGCTTGTGCGTGTGCGGCATGCGCGTGCCCTGCCCGGCGGCCAGCACCAGCGCCGCCGGCGGGCGGGCCGGGCGGCGGCGCAGTTCGCCGACGACCTGGGCGAGGATGGACACGGCGATTTCGGCCGGGTTTGCGGCGCCGATATCGAGGCCGATCGGCGCGCGAATGCGCTCCAGCGCCGCCTGCGGCACGCCCCGTTCCGCCAGCCGCGCCAGCCGGCCCGCATGGGATTTGCGCGAGCCCAGCGCGCCGACATAGAAGCAGCCGGCCGTGAGCGCCGCCACCAGCGCGGGATCGTCGATCTTGGGATCATGCGCCAGCACCGCGACCGCCGTGAACGGGTCGAGCGCCAGGTCGGCCAGCGCCTCCTGCGGCCACTGCGCCCGCACTTCCACCTCGGGGAAACGCTCCTCGGTGGCAAAGGCGGTGCGGGGATCGACGATGATGACCTCGAAGCCGACAGCCTTGGCCATCGGCGCCAGCGCCTGCGAGATATGCACCGCCCCCGTGATGACGAGGCGCGGGGACGGCAGATGGACGGTGAGGAACAGGCGCTGCCCGTCCACTTCAACCCGCCCGCTGCGCCCGCTGCGCAGCGCTTCGGTGAGAGGCTCCGCCAGCGGGTCGCCCGCCACCTCGGCGGCGCCCACCAGCCGCTGCCGGCCGCCGTCGAGATCCGTGACGAGGACAATAGGGCGGCGCGCGGCGCGCTCGCGATTCAGCGCTTCAAGCAGCGACAGATCCATCAGGAAACCTTCTCGACATAGACGGCGATGCGCCCGCCGCAGGACAGGCCGACCTGCCAGGCGGTCTCGTTCGCGACGCCGAACTCGAGCAGCCGGGGGCGGCCGTCGGCGATCACCTCTGCCGCTTCCGCCACCACCGCGCCCTCGACGCAGCCGCCCGACACCGAGCCGAGGAAATTTCCCTCCTCGTCGATCGCCAGATGGCTGCCCACCGGGCGCGGCGCCGAGCCCCAGGTCTCCACCACTGTGGCCAGCGCCACGCCCCGGCCCTCCTGCCGCCAGCTTGCCGCCGCCTGCAATACATCTTCCTCGCGCGTGAGCATCGGCTCCCCCTTCGCGTTCGACCATTTGCCCCAGTATAGCGCCGCAACGCGGCTGCGCCTTGCCGGCGCGCGCGGAAACGATCACAAGACCGCGCATGAACTCCCCTGCTCGTTCCTCCCTCGCCCCGCCTGCCGCCACCACGCTGCCCGGGCGGACGCTGCGCCGTGTCGGCGAGCTGGCGGAAGCCGGGCTGGTTGCGCCCGGCGCGGCGCTGGAGGCGGTGGCCGCGCGCTATGCCGTGGCGGTGACGCCGACGCTGGCCGGCATGATCGACCGCGACGATCCCGCCGACCCCATCGCCCGCCAGTTCGTGCCGGACCCGCGCGAACTGGACACACGGCCGGAAGAGCGCGAGGACCCGATCGGCGACGACGCGCACAGCCCGGTGCCGGGCATCGTCCACCGCTACCCTGACCGGGTGCTGCTGAAGCTGGTCGGCGCCTGCGCCGTCTATTGCCGCTTCTGCTTCCGCCGCGAGATGGTCGGCCCGGGTGCGGAAACCAGCCTCTCCGAGGCGGCGCTGGAGACCGCCCTCGCCTATATCGCCGCCCGGCCGGAGATATGGGAGGTCGTACTCACCGGCGGCGACCCGCTCATCGCCGCCCCGCGCCGCCTTGCCGAACTCATGGCCCGGCTCGCCGCCATTCCCCACGTGAAGGTGGTGCGGTTCCACACCCGCGTGCCCGTCGCTGCGCCCGAGCGCATCACCCCCGCTCTGGTGGCGGCGCTGCGCGTTGCTGATGTGACGACCTATGTCGCCGTCCATGCCAACCATGCCCGCGAGCTGGGGCCGGAGGCGCGTGCCGCCCTCGCCCGCCTCGCCGATGCTGGCATCGCGCTTGTCGGCCAGAGCGTGCTGCTCGCCGGGGTCAATGACGAGGCGGAGGCGCTGGCCGCGCTGTTCCGCGCGCTCGTGGAATGCCGGGTGAAGCCCTATTACCTGCACCACCCGGATCTCGCCCCCGGCACCGCGCATTTCCGCCTGACCATCCAGCGCGGGCAGGCCCTGATGGCGGCGCTGCGCGGGCGCGTCTCGGGCCTTGCTTTGCCAACTTATGTGCTCGACATCCCCGGCGGTCACGGCAAGGTGCCGGTCGGGCCGGGGTATCTGGAGCCGGCACCGGAGGGCTGGCGCGTCACCGACTATTGCGGCGGCGTGCATGCCTATGGAGAGGGTGTATGAGCCGCCCCGTGCCGGTGGACGTGGTCGTGATCGGCGCCGGAGCGGCCGGGCTGATGTGCGCCATCGAGGCGGGCCGACGCGGGCGCCGCGTCGTGGTGCTCGACCATGCCCGCGCGCCGGGTGAGAAGATCCGTATTTCCGGCGGCGGCCGCTGCAACTTCACCAATCGCGATGCGGCACCGCGCAATTACCTCTCGGCCAATCCCGGCTTCGCCATCTCGGCCCTCAGGCGCTACACCGCGCAGGACTTCATCGCCCGCATGGACCGGCGCGGCATCGCCTGGCACGAGAAGACGCTCGGCCAGCTGTTCTGCGACGGCTCGGCGCGGCAGGTGGTCGACATGCTGACCGACGACCTGCGCGAGGCCGGGGGTGAACTGCGCCTGTCCACCGCCGTGACCGGCATCGAGCGCACCGCCGACGGCTTCACCGTGGCGACGGTCAACGGCACCTTGGCCTCTACGTCGCTGGTCATCGCCTGCGGCGGCAAGTCGATCCCGAAAATGGGCGCCACCGGCTTCGGCTACGAGGTGGCGGAGCGCTTCGGCCTCGCGTTGCAACCCACCCGTCCCGGCCTCGTACCCCTCACCCTCGATCCCGCGCTGCTGGAGCGCCTCGGCCCGCTCGCCGGGGTGGCGGTGGAAGCGCGGGTGAGCCATGGCAAGGGACGCAATGAGACCCGGTTCGAGGAAGGGCTGCTGTTCACCCATCGCGGCCTGTCGGGGCCGGCGATCCTGCAGATTTCCTCCTTCTGGCGCGAGGGCGACGAAATCGCGCTCGCGCTCGCGCCCGGCACGGACCTCTTCGCCCGGCTGCGCGAGGCGCGTGCCGCCCATGGCCGGCAATCGCCCGCCACCGCTCTGGCCACACTGCTGCCCAAGCGCCTCGCCCAGCTCATCGCCGAGCGCGAAGCCGGTGCGGTCAACCTCGCCGACCTCTCGGACAAGGCGTTGCGGCGGATCGACGAGGCGGTGAATGGCTGGCGGCTGAAGCCGACCGGCTCGGAGGGTTACCGCACCGCCGAGGTGACGCTTGGCGGCGTCGACACAGCCGGCCTCGATTCGCGCACGCTGGAGGCACGCGCGGTGCCGGGCCTCTATTTCGTCGGCGAGGTGGTGGACGTGACCGGCTGGCTCGGCGGCTATAATTTCCAATGGGCCTGGTCGTCCGGCTGGGTCGCCGGGCAGGTAGCGTGAGCGCGCCGCGCCTTCTCCTTCAGACCGACAGGAATCCCCGCCCGAGATAGGCGAGCTTGGCCTTGTCGGGGCCGAGCGTCACCGCCTCGACCCGCCCCACCAGCACGTCATGGGTCGCGATGGTGCGTATCTCCACCATGCGACATTGGAACACCGCGACCGCCCCGATGAGGCAGGAAAGGCCCAACGCCCCCTCATGCCAATGGCCGACGCCGAATCGCTGCTCGCCTTCCAGCCCGCCACGCCCGCCGAAGCTCTCCGCCACGCCCTGTTGGTCGGCGCCCAACATGTTCACCGCGAAGCGGCCGGACTGGCGAAAGGCGGGTGCGGAGCGGATGCGGCGGTTGAGGCAGACCAGAAGGGTCGGCGGGCTGTCGGAAACCGAGGCGACGGCGGTGGCGGTGAACCCGACGCGCCCCTCCGGGCCATCCGTGGTGATCACATGCACGGCCGCCACCAGACGGCTCATCGCCTCGCGATAGAGCCCGGCCTCGACCCCGTGTGCCGCGTCATGGTGAGCCGCGTCATGTGCCTTGGGCTGGTCCACGCTGCCTTGCCTCCTGCGGCCTCGCGTGGGGCGAAGGATCCACTCCACGCGGCTTCGCTGTGCATAACCCTTACGGGGCGCTTTTGGAAACCGCGCGGTGCGCGCCGCCGGACATGACGATGTGAAGACAAAAATGGCCGTCCGCGCCACAAAGCGAACGCAGCGCCACCACATTAACCGTTTGAGTTGCAAGGGGTTTCACAAAAAGGGTATTTAGATACTCTAGTATCATGCTTTTCGATCGATTGCATTTCGTCTTTCGATCGAATTGTATCGGAGCGTGGCGCAGGCTAAGAGTCAGAGGCGCACACCGTACGGGCACGGTTACAAACTGTGCAAAAGCCCGACGGCAGCGCCTTGCGCAAATGCGGCTGAGGGGAGCCGGCACAATCATGGAAATCTTTGTTCAGCAGCTCATCAACGGGCTGACGCTCGGCTCGATCTACGGGCTGATCGCCATCGGCTATACCATGGTGTTCGGCATCATCGGCATGGTCAACTTCGCCCATGGCGACGTCTTCATGGTCTCCGCCTTCATCGCGCTGATCTGCTTCCTGCTGGTCACGACGGTGATGGGCATCACCTCCATCTTCCTGGCACTGGCCATCGTGCTTGTCGTGGCGATGGTGTTCACCTCGCTGCTGAACTGGGCCATCGAGCGTGTGGCCTACCGGCCGCTGCGTGGCTCGTTCCGGCTGGCGCCGATGATCTCCGCCATCGGCATGTCGATTTTCCTCGCCAATTTCGTCCAGGTCACGCAGGGCCCGCGCAACAAGCCGATCCCGCCGATGGTCACCGACGTGATCGTGCTGATGGATAACGGCTCCTACCAGGTCACGCTGGCCTGGAAGCAGGTCATCATCATGGCCATCACCGCCATCCTGCTCGCCGGCTTCTGGTATCTGGTGCAGAAAACCTCGCTCGGCCGCGCCCAGCGCGCCTGCGAACAGGACCGCAAGATGGCGGCGCTGCTCGGCATCAATGTCGACCACACCATCTCGCTGACCTTCGTCATCGGCGCCGCGCTGGCCGCCGTCGCCGGCACGCTGTACCTGATGTATTATGGCGTAGCGAACTTCGCCGACGGCTTCGTGCCCGGCGTCAAGGCCTTCACCGCGGCCGTGCTCGGCGGCATCGGCTCGCTCCCCGGCGCTGTGCTCGGCGGGCTGCTGATCGGGCTGATCGAAACCTTCTGGTCGGCCTATTTCTCCATCGAATACAAGGACGTGGCGGCATTCTCGATCCTCGCCATCACGCTGATCTTCATGCCGCAGGGCCTTCTGGGCCGGCCTGAGGTCGAGAAGGTCTGAGGTCGCGCATCATGGCTGTCCAGACCGCCGAAACCGCTGCCCCCGCAGCCACCAACCCCGTGCTAGGCCCCGCCTTCAAGGACGCGCTGATCGCGGGCCTTATCGCGCTGGGCCTGTTCGGCCCGCTCATCGGGTTCGAGACCATCATCATCGACGGCGCGCTGGGGCTGGCCTACCGACCCTCGCTGCTGGCCATCATGGTCGGCATCATCTTCTTCGGCCGGCTGCTGCTCAACCTCACCATCTGGTCGCCGAACCGCAAACCCTCCACGCACACCGGCCCGACCTTCTTTGATCGCGCCGGCACGAGGATGGGTCCCGGCGTCAAGCCGGCGCTGCTGGCCTTCGCCGTGCTGTTCCCGGCCATCGCCGTGTTCTCGCAAGGCGGGCTGAACGAGAGCCGCTATCTCATCGATCTCGGCATCCTGATCCTCACCTATGTGATGCTGGGCTGGGGCCTCAACATCGTTGTCGGCCTCGCCGGCCTGCTCGATCTCGGCTACGTCGCCTTCTACGCGGTGGGTGCCTACACCTATGCGCTGCTGGCCACTTCGGCACCGATCAACGATTTCTTCGCCGGCCTGTTCGGCGCCACCTTCTGGGCCAACTGGGCGTTCTGGTTCTGCCTGCCGATGGCCGGCATCTTCGCCGGCGTGTGGGGCATGATCCTCGGCTTTCCGGTGCTGCGCCTGCGCGGCGACTACCTCGCCATCGTCACCCTGGCCTTCGGTGAGATCATCCGCCTGGTGCTCATCAACTGGGTCGACTTCACCAATGGCGGGGCGGGCATCGCCTCGATCCCGCGCGCGACCTTCTTCGGCATTCCCTTCAATGCCGGGCCGGATGGTTTCGCCGCCCTGTTCGGGCTGCCGTTCAGCCCGATGCACCGCATCGTCTTCCTGTATTTCGTCATTCTGGCGCTGGCGCTGCTCACCGCCTTTGTCACCGTGCGCCTGCGCCGGCTGCCGGTGGGCCGCGCCTGGGAAGCGCTGCGCGAGGACGAAATCGCCTGCCGCTCGCTCGGCATCAACACCACCACGACCAAGCTCTCGGCCTTCGCCACCGGCGCCATGTTCGGCGGATTCGCCGGCTGCTTCTTCGCCGTGCGCGCCGGCTTCGTCAGCCCGGAGAGCTTCACCTTCGACGTGTCGGCGATGATCCTGGCCATCGTCGTGCTCGGCGGCATGGGCTCGCAGATCGGCGTCGCCGTGGCGGCGGCGGTGATGATGGGCGGCATGGAGATGCTGCGCAATCTCGGCTTCCTCCGGCAGATCTTCGGCAATGATTTCGACCCCAGCCTCTACCGCATGCTGATCTTCGGCTTCGCCATGGTCGCCATCATGATCTGGAAGCCGCGCGGCCTCGTCTCCACCCGCGACCCGACGATCTTCCTCAAAGAGCGCAAGGCGGTTTCCGGCGATCTCGTGAAGGAGGGCCACGGCTGATGGCAACTTCTCCCGCAACCGGCCTCCCGCGCTGGGAAGCCGACCCCATCCTCATCGTCGAACACCTGTTCATGCGCTTCGGCGGCCTGATCGCGGTCAACGACCTCAGCTTCAAGGTCGGGCGCGGCGACATCACCGCGCTGATCGGCCCCAATGGCGCCGGCAAGACCACGGTGTTCAACTGCATCACCGGCTTCTACAAGCCGAGCGAGGGCCGCCTCATCCTGGCGCATGGCCGCGCGCCGACGCCCGGCGAAATCGCCGAAGTGACGCGCATCGGCGAGCGCTCGCTGGTCGGGCGCGACGCCGGCGTGTTCCTGCTGGAGCGGATGCCCGACTATCTGGTCTCCGGTGAGGCCAAGGTCGCCCGCACCTTTCAGAACATCCGGCTGTTCACCGGCATGACCGTGCTGGAAAACCTCATGGTCGCCCAGCACAACGCGCTGATGGTCGCCTCGGGCTATTCGCTCAAGGGGCTGTTCGGGCTGCCGAGCTGGACGAAGGCCCAGCGCGCGGCCACGGAGAAGGCCACCTACTGGCTCGACAAGGTCGGCCTCACCGACCGTGCCGACGACCCGGCCGGCGACCTGCCCTATGGCGCCCAGCGCCGGCTGGAGATCGCCCGCGCCATGTGCTCGGAGCCCATCCTGCTCTGCCTCGACGAGCCCGCCGCCGGCCTCAACCCGCGCGAAAGCCTCGAACTCAACACGCTGCTGCGTGCTATCCGCGCCGAGCACGGCACCTCGATCCTGCTGATCGAGCACGACATGAGCGTGGTGATGGAGATTTCCGACCATGTGGTCGTGCTGGACTACGGCACCAAGATTTCCGACGGCTCGCCGGAAGCGGTGAAGAACGACCCGCGCGTCATCGCCGCCTATCTCGGCGTCGACGAGGACGCGGTGGAGGAGGTCGAGGCCGAGCTTCACATCGAACACAGTGCGACGGGGGCCATCTCGTGAGCGATACTCTCACCGCCACGGCGCCCGTCGCCACCGCACGCACCGACGCCCCAATGCTGCAGGTGCGCGGGGTCAAGACCTTCTACGGCAACATCATGGCCCTGCGCGGCGTCGATGTGAACGTCTACAAGGGCGAGATCGTCACGCTCATCGGTTCAAACGGCGCCGGCAAGTCGACGCTGATGATGACCATCTTCGGCCAGCCGCGTCCGCGCGAGGGCACGATCACCTTTGAAGGGCGCGACATCACCAACGTGCCGACCCATGAGATCGCCCATCTCAAGATCGCCCAGTCGCCCGAGGGGCGGCGCATCTTCCCGCGCATGAGCGTGTTCGAGAACCTGCAAATGGGCGCGGCGGTCGATGGCTTCGCCCATTTCGACGCCGACCTCGAAAAAGTCTTCGTGCTGTTCCCGCGCCTGAAGGAGCGGATCAACCAGCGCGGCGGCACGCTCTCGGGCGGCGAGCAGCAGATGCTGGCCATCGGCCGGGCGCTGATGAGCCGGCCGCGCCTGCTGATGCTGGACGAGCCCTCGCTCGGCCTTGCGCCGCTGGTGGTGCGCCAGATCTTCGACGCCATCCGCGAGCTCAACCGTACCGAGGGGCTCACCGTCTTCCTGGTGGAGCAGAACGCCTTCCACGCGCTCAAGCTCGCCCATCGCGGTTATGTTCTCGTCAATGGCGCCATCACGCTTTCCGGCGAGGGCCGCGAATTGCTGGAGCGTCCGGAAGTCCGCGCCGCCTATCTCGAAGGGGGGGCCCACTGATGGCTGCCATTTCCGGTTCCCTCGTCTCCAAGGGCAGTTCGGCCAGCCTGGCCGTCACCCTGCCCGCTCTGGTAGTCGTCCTTGTCATTGCCTCGGCCGTCGTCATGCCGACGCTCGTGGTCGAGGTGTCGCGCGCCGATTTCGTGCTTGTCACCCTGTTCCTGGGCGGCGGCGCGGCGTGGCTGACCGGCCGCTCCATCGCCACCACCTGGCGGCCCTACCGGCAGGCGGTGCTCTATGCGCTGCTGCTGGGCTGCGTGGTGCGGTTCTTCCATTACGCGCTGTTCGAGGGCACGCTGCTTTCGCTGCACTATTTTGTCACCGATACGGCCTTCCTGGTCGCCATTGCCACCCTCGGCTTCCGCGCCGAGCGGGCCCGGCAGATGGCCACCCGCTACGGCTGGATCTACCGCCAGTCGGGCTTCTTCGGCTGGCTTGAGGGTGGCGACAGCCGTCGCTCCGGCGACGCCTGAAGGGCACTTTCACCATGTTTCGCTTGCTCGTCGACAAGAGCACCGAAAAAGGCATGATATCGGCCCGGGGCGACAGCCGCCGAGCCATTGAGGCCGCGCTTTCCACCTTCCAGAACCAGGAGAGACGTTCATGAAGAAGCTTCTGATAGCCGGCATCGCGCTCGGCGCCATGGCGGCGCTGGCCGTTCCGGCGTCGGCGCAGATCAAGGTCGGCGTTGGCGGTCCGATGACCGGCGCGAACGCCACCTTCGGCGCCCAGCTGAAGAACGGTGCCGAACAGTGGGCCGCCGACGTCAACGCCAAGGGCGGCATCCTCGGCGAGAAGGTCGAGCTGATCATCGGCGACGACGCTTCCAAGCCCGAGCAGGGCGTCTCGGTGGCCAACAAGTTCATCTCGGACGGCGTCAAGGTCGTTCTCGGCCACTTCAACTCGGGTGTGTCGATCCCGGCCTCCGAGCAGTATGCCGAAGCCGGCATCCTCCAGCTCACCCCGGCCTCGACCAACCCGACCTTCACCGAGCGCGGCATGACCACCGTGTTCCGTGTCTGCGGCCGCGACGACCAGCAGGGCGCCGTCGCCGGCGACTACATCGCCAAGAACCTGAAAGACAAGAAGATCGGCATCGTCCACGACAAGACCCCCTACGGAAAGGGCCTTGCCGACGAGACCCAGAAGTCCATGAATGCCGCCGGCGTCAAGGAAGTGGTCTATGAAGGCATCAACCCGGGCGAGAAGGACTATTCCGCGCTCGTCTCGAAGCTGAAGGCCGCGAATGTCGACGTGCTCTACTATGGCGGCCTCCACACCGAAGCCGGCCTGCTCGTGCGCCAGATGCGCGACCAGGGCATGACCACCGTCCTGTTCTCGGGCGATGGCATCACCGACAAGGAGTTCTGGACCATCGCCGGTCCGGGCGCCGCCGGCACCCTGATGACGTTCGGTCCCGACCCGCGCAACAGCCCGGCCGCCACCGCCGTCGTCGAGGAGTTCAAGAAGAAGGGCATCGATCCGGAAGGCTACGTGCTTTACACCTACGCCGCCGGCCAGGTGTTCCAGCAGGCTGCCGAGGCGACCAAGTCGCTCGATAACGCCAAGCTGGCCGAGTACATCCACTCGGGCAAGACCTTCAAGACGGTGCTCGGCGACCTGATCTTCGACAAGAAGGGCGACCGCACCACCCTCGACTACGTGCTGTACGTCTGGAAGGACGGCGGCTACTCGCAGATGTGAGCCGCCTGCCGCGCGCCTCGCCGCGCGGCGCCGGTTTCCACCGCGCCTGTGACGACACCCGCCGGAGCGATCCGGCGGGTTTTATTTTGGCTGCGCGGTGGCCGCGGGCGGTTCAGCCGAAGGCCGAGAGCGCGGGGAAGGTTTCCAGCAGCCAGTAGCTCATCTGCGCCATCCAGCCGGAGAGAAAGCCGATGCCGGTCAGCACCAACAGCGCGCCCATCACCTTCTCGATGATCGGCAGATAGCGCTTGGCACGGCCGAGCACGCCGAGCGCCGGGCGTGCCATCGCCGCAACGGCGAGGAAGGGAACGCCGAGCCCGGCGGAATACACCGCCAGCAGCCCCGCGCCATGGGTCAGCGTCTGCTCGCTCGCCGCCACGGCGAGGATCGCCGCCAGCACCGGCCCGATGCAGGGCGTCCAGCCGAAGGCGAAGGCGAGGCCCATCACATAGGCGCCGAGGAAGGTGGTGGGCGCATCGACATGCACCCGCTTGGTGCGGGTCAGCCAGCCGAAGCGCAGAATGCCGAGGAAATGCAGGCCCATCAGCAGGATGGCGACGCCCGCCACCATGGCGAGTTCCTGCGAGTACATCCGCAGATACGCCCCCGCTACCGAGGCCCCCGCCCCCAGTGCCACGAACACCGTGGAGAAGCCCGCCACGAACAGCGCCGCCGCGCCCAGCGTGCGCCGCGCCGCCGCATCGGTCGGCGCCTTGTGGGTGATCTGGTCGAGGCTGGTACCGGCGAGATAGCACAGATAGGGCGGCACAAGCGGCAGCACGCAGGGAGAGGCGAAGCTGGCGATGCCGGCCAGAAAAGCGGCCGGAAGAGTGACGTCAGCCATGAAATGAGCAACCCTAGCCTTGTCCGAAGCCTCCCAATGCACCGCCATGCGGGCTTGCGCAATGCGGCGGCTTGGCCTCTACCCGTGATGTGATGCGCCGTGATGTGAAGCACCGTGAACGAGGATCATATGCGTAACCTGATCACCGATGTCGCCGGACTTACCGTCGGAAATGTCACCGACCTCGCCCTCGCTTCCGGCGTCACCGTCGTGCTGTTCGACGAGCCGAGTGTTGCCTCGGTCGATGTGCGCGGCGGCGGGCCGGGCACGCGCGAGACGGACCTCCTCGCCCCCGACGAGACGGTGGGCGCGATTCATGCCCTCACCCTGTCCGGCGGCTCCGCCTTCGGGCTCGATGCCGCCGGCGGGGTGGCGGCGGCGCTCGCCGAGCGGGGCATCGGCTTTCCCGTCGGCGACGCCCGGGTGCCGATCGTGCCCGGCGCGGTGCTGTTCGACCTCATCAATGGCGGCGACAAGAACTGGGGCCGGTTTTCGCCCTATCGCGATCTCGGCTACGCCGCCGCCAATGCCGCCGGTCTCGATTTTCCGCTGGGTACGGTGGGCGCAGGCACTGGGGCGACGACGGTGGACCTCAAGGGCGGCCTCGGTTCCGCCTCGATGATGTCGCCCACCGGCCACACCGTGGGCGCCCTTGTGGCGGTCAACGCCTGCGGCGCTACCAACTTCCCCGGCGGGCCGCATTTCTGGGCGGCTCCTTTCGAGCAGGACGGCGAATTCGGCAGCCTCGGGCTGCCCCATCCGCTGCCGCCGCTGCCCGTGCGCCCGGCGCTGAAGGGCCTGCCGCCGGGGGCAAATACCACCATCGCCATCGTCGCCACCGACGCCGTTCTCACAAAGGCACAGTGCAAAAGGCTTGCGGTGATGGCCCATGATGGGTATGCACACGCCATCTGGCCGGTCCATTCACCGCTCGATGGCGACACGATCTTCGCCGCGGCCACGAGCAGGAAACCCCTCGCCGATCCGATTTTCGATCTCGCGTTGATCGGCGATACAGTGGTTCGAACCCTCGCCCGCGCCTGTGCCCGGGCTGTTTACGAGGCGGTCGCCCTTCCGCAGCCGGGAACGCTTCCCGCCTGGCGTGACCGCTGGGGCCATCGCCCCTGATCCCCAACTGATGCCCGCCTCCGGGTCAGACAGAGGAAAAGATCGCTGACTATCGCCTTCCCCGCTTCGTCGCCGTCGTCTTCGCTCGCCGCGCCTGCCACTTTGCTGTCGTATTTGCAGCCCCGCTTGTCGCATCTGTCCAATCTGCATGGCAGCTATGCGTCTGACACTCACCTCAATAATGAGGGGAGCGCATGAGCGAAAAGCAGCCACGCATCCGGGTTCGCGGCCTCACCAAGATTTTTGGCGATGAGCAAGAGACGGCCCTTCCGCTACTTCAGGCCGGGAAAAATCGCGACGAGGTGCAGAAGGCCACCGGCGCCGTCATCGGCCTCCACGATGTGACCTTCGATGTCGCCGAGGGCGAAATCCTCGTGGTCATGGGTCTTTCGGGCTCCGGCAAGTCGACCTGCCTGCGCTGCATCAACCGGCTGGTCGAGCCGACCACCGGTTCCGTCCACATCGACGACATCGACGTCACCGCGCTGGGCGAGCGCGACCTGATGGAACTGCGCCGCACCCGCTTCGGCATGGTGTTCCAGCAATTTGCGCTGTTCCCCCACCGCTCCATCCAGCGCAATGTCGAATATGGGCTTGAGGTGCAGGGCGTGCCGGCGGCGGCACGGCGCGACAAGGCGCTGGCGGCCATCGAGACGGTGGGGCTCAAGGGCTGGGACCAGCATTTTCCCTCGCAGCTCTCCGGCGGCATGCAGCAGCGTGCCGGCCTCGCCCGCGCGCTGGCGCTGGACCCGGACGTGCTGCTGATGGACGAGGCGTTCAGCGCGCTCGACCCGCTGATCCGCCGCGACATGCAGCAGGAACTCGTCGCCCTGCAGAAACGGCTGAAGAAGACCATCGTCTTCGTCAGCCATGACCTCGACGAAGCCATCGCGCTCGGCGGGCGGATTGTGCTGATGAAGGACGGCCGCGTGGTCCAGCAGGGCACCGCAGCCGATTTCCTCGCCAACCCGGCGGACGAGTATGTGCGTCGCTTCGTGGAGCACATCGACGTGCTCGGCGTGGTCACCGCCGGCGACGCCATGCGCCCGCCCGTGGCGGTCCGGCCGTGGCAGAGCAGCGCCGCCGAGGCGCTGGAGATGCTCACCCAGTCCGGCGAGCCTGTCATGACGGTGGTCTGCGAGCTGGGCCGCTTCCAGGGCACGGTCGACGCCGACACGCTTAAGGGCGCGGGCGCTACCGAGCTTCGGCTGCTGCTTAGCGACCGCACCGCCTTCGTGCCCGGAACCGCCACGCTCAACGAAGCGGTCGCCCGTCTCGCCTCCGGCCGCGGCGAGATCGCTGTGACCGGCCCGGATGGCGAGCTTTTCGGCGTCATCGCCAATGCCGACCTCATCGCTGCCCTCGCGCGGCGACGGGTCGAGACCGCGCACTGACGGGAGGGAATCATGGCATTCGAGGTCCCGCGCATTCCCCTCGCCGAATGGTGCGACATCGCGCTCGACTGGGCGACGGAGCATTTTTCCGGCGTCACCCGCGCGATGAGCGCTGTGGTCGGCACCGCTATCGAGACGACGACCGACTTTCTCGTCGGCCTGCCGCCCTGGCTGGTCATCATCGCCTGCGGGCTGCTGGTCTGGCGCCTCACCAATATCCGCATCGCCATCGGCACGGTGGTCGGCTTCGCCTTCCTGTGGAACCTGGAACTGTGGCGGGCGACGCTGCAATCGCTGGTGCTGGTGCTGGTTTCGACCATGTTCGCGCTCGCCATCGGCATTCCGATCGGCATCTCGGCGGCGCTCAGCAAGCGGTTCTGGCGCATTGTCGGGCCGGCGCTCGACATGATGCAGACCATGCCGAGCTTCGTCTATCTCATCCCCGCCATCCCGTTCTTTGGGCTGGGGGCGGTCTCGGCCTGCTTTGCCACCATTGTCTTCGCCATGCCGCCGACCATCCGCCTCACGGCGCTCGGCATCATGCAGACCCCGCCGGAACTGGTGGAAGCGGCGGACGCCTTCGGCTCCAGCCGCTGGCAGAAGCTATTCAAGATCCAGTTGCCCCTCGCCATCCCCACCATCATGGCCGGCGTCAACCAGACCATCATGCTGGCACTGTCCATGGTGGTCATCGCCGCGATGATCGGCGCCGGGGGCCTTGGCGGCGAGGTGTGGCGGGCGATCCAGCGGCTGGAGGCGGGACAGGGCTTCCAGGCCGGTATCGCCATCGTTGTGCTCGCCGTCATCCTGGACCGCATCACCCAGCACATCGCCCGCCACATGCGACGCGATCACCAGCAGGGCTGAACCCTTCGCCAACGGAAGCGGATCGGGACTTCCGACCTCACAACCCACGGAGTGGAGAAAACGCAATGGCAATTCTCGCGAAATTCCTGAAGACGGCAGCCGTCGCCGCCACCGCGCTCGGCCTCGCCGCCGGCGCCGCGCAGGCGGAAAAGAAGGACCTCACCCTCGCCTATGTCGAGTGGTCCGACACCGTGGTCGCCACCAATATCGTCAAGACGGTGCTGGAAGAGGCCGGCTACAAGGTCAAGCTCGTGCCGCTCTCCGGCGCCGCCATGTGGCAGGCCGTGGCGACCGGCGAGGCCGATGCGATGGTGGCCGGCTGGCTGCCGGCCACGCATGAGGCCTACAACGCCAAGCTTAAGGACAAGGTCGTCAACCTCGGCCCCAACCTTTCCGGCGCCAAGATCGGCTGGGCCGTGCCGACCTATGTCGACATTGCCTCGATCGAGGACATCAACAAGGACCCGGCCAAGTTCGGCGGCAAGGTCATCGGCATCGACCCCGGCGCCGGCCTGATGAAGGCGTCGGAGAACGCGATCAAGGAATACGACCTGAAGGTGAAGCTGGTCGAAGGCTCGGACGCCACCATGGTCGCCGCGCTCAAGGACGCCTACACCAAGAAGGAGCCGATCGTCATCACCACCTGGACGCCGCACTGGATGTTCGCCGAGTGGGACCTGAAGTACCTCGCCGACCCCAAGAACGTGTTCGGCGGCGAGGAGACGGTCAACACCATCGTCTCCACCAAGCTGAAGGAAGAGGCGCCTGAGGCCTACAAGATCCTCGACAATTTCAGCCTGTCGCTCGACGACGAACAGAAGGTGATGGTCGAGAACAACAAGCCCGGCGCTGATCCGGCCGCCACCGCCAAGGCCTGGGTCGCCGCGAACAAGGCCACGGTCGACGCCTGGATGAAGTGATCCGCCTGAAGCCGGCCGGATGACGCGCCGGCCGGCGCGACGCGCGACGTAAAGCTGCGCGCTGAAATCGACGCCGTGGCGTCGATAGGAGTGAGCGGGCCGGTTGCCCGCCCTCGCGAACGAGCCCGGCCGGTCAATCCCGGATGGGTACCCTCCCCTTGGGGCGGCCGGTGCGTTCCGGCCGCCCTTTTTTCGTTGGCGCAACTATCAGGGGCAGGGTTCCCAGAAGCCCTGGGTGCGCTGCGGGTTGGTGTAGAACCAGCAATAATTCGGCTGCGGCGGCGGGCCGGCGAGATTGGCGGCGGCGACCCCGGTGAGAAAGCCGATCGCGGCGCCAGCCGCAACAGCGCCGCCGGGCGGCCAGTAGGGGCGAGGATTGACCACGACCACGCCGCCACCGCGCGGCACCGGGCCGTAATAGCGGCCGGGGCCGTAATAATGGCCGGGGCCGCGCCACCCGCCGCCCCACGCAACGCCGCAACCGCGTCCGCCGCAGCCGGCGGCACGCCAGGCGCTGGCCTCCTGAACCATGCCGAACAGGCCGGCGGTCGACAGCACCGCCAGCGCGGCGAGCATGCTCTTTTTCATCATGACACTTCCCTCCTCGGAACAACGCCTCCGGCGCCGCCTCGCGCGCAGCGGATTCGCTGCGGTAATGGGACGCCTTTTCCGGCCGGCCGGCAATAAGTGAGTTTCGCACCGCGTCGTCCGTTTGCCCCGCAACGCATCGGCGCTGCGGGAGGCACGACATCGGGAGCCTTCATTAGAGTACGAACAATTAAAAGATACATTTATTTTCAATACCTTAGAGTCATTCGTCGTTCATTGCGACGCAGAACGGTGCTATCGGACGGCCGGTTCGGGGTCTGGAAATTCTCCGACACATTTTCCAGGAGAGTGCACATGAGACGCGCCGTACTTCCCGTGATCTTCGCGGCCACGGTGAGTCTGCCGGCGATGGCCGACCCGCGGGGCATCTCCCCCGCCTCGGTGGAAGCGACGCTCGGCAGCGTTGGAGACGAGGCCTTCGGCAGCTTCGACCTGTTCCTTCCCATGCTGGGCGATGATAACCGCCTGCTGTTCCTCGATGCCCGCGCCAGCTTCGGCAGCGAGCAGGAGATCGAGCAGGGCTCGGTCGGCCTTGGCTACCGCTTCCGGCACGAGAATGGCTGGGTGTACGGGTTCAACGGCTATTTCGACTATCTCAACAGCCAGTACGACAATGGCTTCACCCAGTTCGGCCTCGGCGTGGAAGCGCTGAGCCAGGATTGGGAACTGCGCGCCAATGGCTATCTCCCGGTGGGCGACATCGAGGCCGCGCTGGCCAGCGCCAATGCCGCGCTGGTCGAAGCCGGGCGGCTGGTGTTCCGCGCCGGCGAGGAAACCGCGCTGCAGGGTTTCGACGGCGAGATCGGCTACCGCCTGCCCTTCCTCACCCCGGACGATCTCACCCAGATCAAGCTCTTCGCCGGCGGCTACTGGTACACCGGCGAGGGCGTCGAGGACGTGCCGGGCGTCGCCGCCCGGATCGAGGTCTCGCGCGCCGGGCTTCCCGCCTTCGGCAATGGCTCGCGGCTGACGCTCATCGCCGGACTGACCCATGACGAGCAGTACGACACGCAGGGCGTCTTCCTCGCCCGCCTGCGCGTGCCGCTCGGCGATACGTCGGCACAGGCGCCCTATGATCCGCTCTACCGCCGGGTCGAGCGTTCCGACGCGGTCCGCACTCATGTCGGCGCCACCGGCGCGGCGGAAGCGGCGGTCTACACCGAGACCGGCGCCGTCGCCGGCAAGGTCGTCGCCATCGGCGCGGCTGACGACGACGGCACCATCGGCGCCAAACTGGCAACGGCGGGTGACGGCGCGCTGGTACTCGCCTCCGGCACCATCGACCTCGAAGCCGCCGTCTCGCTGGGCACCGGCCAGTTCCTGCTCGGTGGTGGCGGCGCGCTGGCCGTGCGCGGCGCGATGAGCGGCGGTACGGCAGTGCTCCGCAACGCCCTGCCGGCGGCGACGCTGAACGGCATCGACCCGCTCGACGACGTTGTCTCGCTCGATGGCGACCGCAGCGCGGTGGCCTCGCTCTCCATTCGCGGCGGCCGTTCCGGCGTGGTGGCGGAAGGCGTCTCCGGCATCGTCATGCGCGATCTCGACATCGGCGGCACCGACGAGCACGGCATTTCGCTGGAGAACGTCGCCGGCGCCACCATCAGCGCCACCCGCATCCACGATCTCGCCTTCTGCGAGAACAACACGGAATGCGAATGGTCGATCTTCAACCCCAATGAGGTGCGCAATGCCGGCATCGCGGCGCTGGCGGTGGAGGACCTGACGATCCGCGACGTCTCGATGGAAAACGTCACCTATGGCCTGTTCGTCGGCAGCCAGTATGAGGAGATTGACTGGGAGAACGTCGTCACCGGGCAGAGCGGCAACCTGACCGTGGACAACCTTTCCATCGTCAACAGCCGCCGCGAAGGCATCCTGCTTGTCGGCGTGGACGGCGCCGCGCTGCGCTCCATCGCCATCGACAATTCCGCCCTTGAGCGTTCGATGGACCTGATCGTGCTGCAGAAGACCTCGCACGCCACGCTCGACAACCTCAACCTGAAGGGCGGCATCAACGGGCTGATGTTCGCCTCGTCCTTCAACCTGCCGGGCGAGACCACCGACATCACCGTGTCCAACGCCTTCATCGAAGACACGTACCGCGCCGGAATCTTTCTCAACCCGTCGAGCGATATCAGCTTCTCCAATGTCACCATCGTCAATCCCGGCAGCTACGGCGTCTACTTCTATGGCGACGCCTATGGTTTCGCCGGCGGGCCGGTGACGGGTGTCAGCTTCACGGACGTCGAGGTGGTCGCCAGCGGCAGTTCCGCCGTCTATGTCTCGGGCCCGATCCAGGACATCACCGGCGATATCGCGACGACGAACGTCGCCGCCCCGTGCAGCGCGGATGCGGGGGCGTGGTCCGGCACGGAGCTGATCCAGACCGGCGGGCAGGTCTTCGCCATCGGCGGGGCCACGGTTCCGGCCGGAACGCTCTCGGCCTCTTGCGGCCTGTGAGCCCAAGCGGGGCCGGGACGGCATTGCCGCCCCGGCTCCATGATGCTACGCCCCGGCAAACAGCCGGAGCCCCGCGCCATGACCACCCGCCCGCTGATCCTCTCCCCCTCCATCCTCGCCTGCGATTTCGCGCGTTTCGGCGAGGAAGTGCGCGCGGTCGATGCCGCCGGCGCGGACTGGATCCATATCGACGTGATGGACGGGCATTTCGTGCCCAACATCTCCTTCGGGCCTGACGTGGTGAAGGCGGTCCGCCCCTACTCGGCAAAACCCTTCGACGTGCATCTGATGATCGCGCCGGCGGACCCCTATCTCGAAGCCTTCGCCAAGGCGGGGGCCGACCACATCACCGTCCATGCCGAGGCGGGCCCGCATCTGCACCGTTCGCTGCAGGCGATCCGCGCGCTGGGCAAGAAAGCGGGCGTCGCGCTCAACCCCGCCACCCCGGCGAGCGCCGTGGAGCATGTGCTCGACCTCGTCGACGTGATCATCGTAATGACGGTCAATCCCGGCTTCGGCGGGCAGGCGTTCATTCCCTCGGTCATGGACAAGGTGGCGCAGCTTGCCGCGATGATCGGCGAGCGGCCAATCCATATCGAGATCGACGGCGGGGTGACGAAGGACACGGCGGCGGCGTGCATCAGGGCCGGCGCCAACGCTCTGGTCGCCGGCTCCGCCGTGTTCAAGGGCGGCGCTGACGCCTATGCCGGCAACATCGACGCCATCCGCAGCGCCGCGCTGCGCGAGCGCGGCGAACTGGTTTAGGGCTCAGGCGCGGCCGATGACGCGGGATTCGAAGCTCCGCATCGGAAAGGCCGGGCCGGAATCGACCTTCCGCTTGGGCGACACATCTTCATGCCCGAGCACGTCGAGAAACCGGTAGCTTGCATTCAGTGCCACCGCGACGTCGATCGCTGTCTCAATCTGCACCTGAGGATAGGTGTGCCATCCGGCCGGGGCCGTCTCGTCCTTATGGGTGGCCTCCATCACGTCGGCCTCGGCGATCACCGTGCCCGACCAGCTCACCCACTTGCCGGCAACCCTCTTCAACTTGCCCGCATTGACCAGCTCAATTCCAATCGAATAGCTGTTCATGCCCTCCAGATCCTGCCACCGTGACTTCCCCGCGTGCCAGGCAACCCGATCAAACGTCACCATCTGGGTGACCGTTCCGTCGCGGTCGATGACGAGATGGGCCGAGGCCTTCGCTTCGGCGCGGCTGAGCCAGCTGATGGCCCCCTCCGCAGAGACACCCGCCGTGTAGTGCATGATCAGATAGAGCGGCTGAACCTTTCCGCCCTGATTGGGCGTGCGGACAAAGCGTGTCTCTTTGCCATCCTGCCGGAGCCTGTGCGCCTTGATGTCGAAGCCCATATCACCCCCCAATGGTTGATGGGAGGCATACTACACCACAAGGTTGCACATGCACAGATGACCTCGTTTGGTTGCGTGCGGTCCGGTGCCCTGCTAATGCCGCGCTTGACCCCGGCCCACGACGAAAGAGCCCGCCCGTGATCCCGCGCTATACCCGCCCCGAAATGGCTGCCATCTGGGAGCCGCAGACCCGCTTCCGCATCTGGTTCGAGATCGAGGCGCACGCCACCGATGCGCTGGCCGAGCTAGGCGTGGTGCCGAAGGAAGCCGCCGCGAAGATCTGGGAGATGGCGAAGGACGCCACCTTCGATGTCGACCGCATCGACGAGATCGAGGCCGTCACCAAGCACGATGTGATCGCCTTCCTCACGCACCTCGCCGAGATCGTCGGCCCCGAGGCACGCTTCGTCCATCAGGGCATGACCTCCTCCGACGTGCTCGACACCTGCCTCTCGGTTCAGTTGGTGCGCGCCGCCGACATCCTCATCAAGGATGTCGACCGGCTGCTGGCCGCTCTGGAGGCCCGCGCCTTCGAGCACAAGCTCACCCCCACCATCGGCCGCTCGCATGGCATCCATGCCGAGCCGACCACGTTCGGGCTCAAGCTCGCGCAGGCCCATGCGGAGTTCCAGCGCAACCGCGCCCGCCTTGTCGCTGCGCGCGAGGAAGTGGCGACCTGCGCCATCTCCGGCGCCGTCGGCACCTTCGCGCAGATCGACCCGCGCGTTGAGGAACACGTCGCCGCGAAGATGGGGCTGAAGGTCGAGCCGGTGTCGACGCAGGTGATCCCGCGTGACCGGCACGCCGCCTATTTCGCCGCGCTCGGCGTCGTCGCCTCCTCCATGGAGCGGGTCGCCACCGAAATCCGCCATTTGCAGCGCACCGAGGTTCTGGAAGCGGAGGAGTTCTTCTCCGCCGGCCAGAAGGGGTCTTCGGCGATGCCGCACAAGCGCAACCCGGTGCTGACCGAGAACATCACCGGCCTCGCCCGTCTCGTGCGCGGCATGGTCACGCCGGCGCTGGAGAATGTCGCGCTTTGGCACGAGCGGGACATCTCGCACTCCTCGGTCGAGCGGATGATCGGCCCGGATGCGACGGTGACGCTGGACTTCGCCCTCAACCGGCTCGCCGGTGTCGTGGAAAAGCTGCTGGTGTATCCCGAGACCATGCAGAAGAACCTCGACCGCCTCGGCGGGCTGGTCCATTCCCAGCGCGTGTTGCTGGCCCTGACCCAGAAGGGCGCCAGCCGCGAGGATTCCTATCGCCTCGTCCAGCGCAACGCCATGCCGGTGTGGCGCGGCGAGGGTGACTTCCAGACCCTGCTCACCGCCGACCCGGACGTGCGAGAGTATCTGTCGGAAGAGGAAATCGCCGAGAAGTTCGACCTCGGCTACCACCTCAAGCATGTCGATACGATCTTCCAGCGGGTCTTCGGCCGCAGCTGATCACGCCGCGACGCCACGCATCTCACAACGCAAAGAGGCCGGGGTTTCCCCCGGCCTCTTCCGATTCTGATATCCGCGTGCTGTCAGCGCCAGCCGCCGCGACCGCCAAAGCCGCGCCCGCCGAAGCCGCGCGGGCCGCCGCTGAAGCCGCCACCGCGAACGAAGACCGGGCGCGGCCCCATGCCGGGACGACCGCCCCAGCCCGGACGACCCGGACGACCGGGGCGCGGACCCCAACCCGGACGCGGACCCCATCCCGGGCGCGGTCCCCATCCCGGGCGCGGGCCCCAGCCCGGACGCGGTCCCCAGCCGGGACGCGGGCCCCAGCCCGGACGACCGCCCCACCAGATCGGACGCGGGCGCCAGCCCGGGCCATACCCCCAGCCGGGGCCGGGTCCGTAATAGCCACCGCCCCAGCCCGGCCCCCAGGCCGAGCCCGCAACGGCACCCAGCGCGAAGGCGCCGACACCGAGGGCGACATCGTCCGCGACATAACTGGGATTGACCATCACGGTCTGGCTGCCGCCGGCGAGATAGCTGGCGCTCGCCCAGCCGCCGGCCACCTGGCACCAATTGCCGCGACAGCCGCCGACCTCCACCCGTGTGCCGCCCGGCAGAGTGCCGATGACACGGTAATTTGTCCCGGGGCCGCTGCGCACGTTGAGATCGCGCGTCACCACGGCCGCCGACGCGGCACTGAACACCGCCCCGCCGACAAGGAGACTGGCGGCCAGCGTCAGCGTCTTGATGAATTTTTGCATGTGAACCTCCCTGCGGGAGCGCCGCTGGTGCCTTTTCCGGCGGACCCGATCGAACCACGTCGCCTCGATAACAATCGAATCGGGCGGAATTGGTTGCATCACCGACCCACCCCCCAAAATCAGAGCGGGAGCGCAGGGTCGTCACGGGATCGGATGCGGCCCATGTCCGCGCCAGCGCACCTCACCGGGCCGCTGAAAGCGGGCGAGCGGCGCGGGGCCTTGCGTCGCGCCGCAGCGGGCTGGAAAGCAGCTTTGGAAATCAGCGCTGGCGGGGCTCGCCGGCCAGCGCTCGCGTCGTTCACGGCTCGCGGAAAGGCGAGCGCGCCGCGTCAGCCGTTCTTCTGCAGGGTCTCGATCGCCTCGGACAGGAGCTCTTCCATGGTGCGGCGGAGGCGGTGCTCGGAAACGTCGATGCCCTTGGCGTCGAAGTCCGCCTTCACCTTGCGATAGACATCCTCGTCGCCGGCCTCTTCCAGGTCGGCCGCCACGACGGAGCCGGCATAGGCGCTCGCCTCTTCGCCCGTCAGGCCGAGCTTCTCGGCCGCCCACAGGCCGAGGGCCTTGTTGCGTCGCGCCATCGCCTTGAAGCGCAGGGTCTGGTCGTGGGCGTACTTGGACTCGAACGCGTCTCCGCGGTCGTCGAACGTGCTCATGTGATCGCCCCGTTTCTCGATGAAAGCGTCGGCTTGATTATCGCGACCCCGCCCCCAAATCAACGCCGCCGAATGCCGCGCACCTGCCCCCACGGCAATGTGACGTTCTCAAGCGCGCCTTTGCGGTGGACGGTGTCGCGCCCGATCCTGCAGGGACGAGACGACGCGCGGCGGCGTTTGTATCCGCCCCCCCGATGGGCTAGTGTCCGCCCGTGGGTGTCAGCACCAATGCGAGACGAATCGTCAGAGCGCCGAGAGTTCGCGCAGACGTGCGGCGCCCCCAGCCGTGAACCCGGAACCGGAGCCCCGGCATCCTAATGGACTTCCTCAACCGACGGTACCCACCCATGAGCCGCCGCCGCCGCATTTACGAAGGTAAGGCGAAGGTCCTGTATGAAGGTCCTGAGCCTGGCACCCTGATTCAGCATTTCAAGGATGATGCCACCGCCTTCAACAACAAGAAGCACGATGTCATCGACGGCAAGGGCGTGCTGAACAACCGCATCTCGGAATATGTCTTCCTCAGACTGAACGAGATCGGTGTCCCCACGCATTTCATCAAGCGGCTGAACATGCGCGAGCAGCTCATCCGCGAGGTCGAGATCATCCCGCTGGAAGTCGTCGTGCGCAATGTCGCCGCCGGCTCGCTGTCGACCCGTCTCGGCATCGAGGAGGGCACCCAGCTCCCGCGCTCGATCATCGAGTTCTATTACAAGAACGACGAGCTCAACGACCCGCTGGTGTCGGAAGAGCACATCACGGCGTTCGGCTGGGCCACCACCCAGGAAATCGACGACATCATCGCCCTGGCGATCCGCGTCAACGATTTCCTCTCCGGCCTCTTCCTTGGCGTCGGCATCCGTCTTGTGGACTTCAAGATGGAATGCGGCCGCCTGTGGGAAAACGACATGATGCGCATCGTCGTCGCCGACGAGATCAGCCCGGATTCGTGCCGGCTGTGGGACATCAAGTCGAACGACAAGCTCGACAAGGACCGTTTCCGCCGCGACATGGGCGGGTTGGTCGAAGCCTATTCGGAAGTCGCCCGTCGCCTCGGCATCATGTCCGAGAACGAGCGCGTCCAGACGGGCGGCCCGGTTCTGGTGAAGTCCGAGCCCGACGAGTGACGTGCCGGGATGCGCGATGCGCTGCCCTCGGGTCAGCCATTCCGTATTCCAGCATTGAGCCGTTCGCGGCCAAATGGTAGGCGGGGGCCTCAAAGCCCCCGTTTCTGTTTTTTCGATGCTTCTGTCGCACGAACCTCCCCGAGAGTGATTCCATGAAGGCGCGCGTCCTCGTCACCCTGAAATCCGCCGTGCTCGATCCGCAGGGCAAGGCCATTGAGGGCGCCCTGCGCTCGCTCGGCGTTCCCGGCGTCTCCAGTGTCCGCCAGGGCAAGGTCTTCGATGTCGAGCTGGACACCAGCGATCCGGCCAAGGCCGAGGCGACGCTCAAGGACGCCTGCGAGAAGCTGCTCGCCAATACGGTGATCGAAACCTACCGCATCGAGCTCGTGGACTGACGCCATGAAATCCGCCGTCCTCGTCTTTCCCGGCTCCAACCGCGAGGGCGATGTCGCGCGCGCGCTCCACATGGTCTCGGGCGTCAAGCCGGCCATGGTCTGGCACGCCGACAGCGCGCTTCCCCAGGGCACCGACCTCGTCGTCCTGCCGGGCGGCTTTTCCTATGGCGACTACCTACGCTGCGGTGCCATCGCCGCCCGCGCGCCCATCATGGACGCGGTGCGGGCCCATGCCGCGCGCGGCGGCCTCGTGCTCGGCATCTGCAACGGCTTCCAGATCCTGTGCGAGAGCGGGCTTCTGCCCGGCGTGCTGGTGCGCAACGCCCGCCTGCGCTTCATCTGCCGCGAGGCGCTGCTCAAGGTCGAGCGCAACGACACCCCGTTCACCCGCCGCTACGCACGGGGCGCCATCGTGCGCTACCCCGTCGCCCATGGCGAGGGCAACTACACCGCCGATGCGCAGACGCTGAAGCGGCTGGAGGATGAGGGGCGCGTGCTGTTCCGTTATGTCATGCCCGACGGGCACCGCGACGACGCGCAGGTGCTGAACGGCGCCGCCAACTCCATCGCCGGCATCGTCTCCGAGAAGCTGAACGTGCTCGGCCTGATGCCGCACCCCGAAAACCATGTGGACCCGCTGGTCGGCCCGACCGACGGGCGCGCTTTGTTCGAGAGCCTCGTCGGCGCGCTGGAGAAGGCGTGACCCCGCCCTCGCCCGCCCTGCCCGACCGCGTAACGGAATGACGGCCTTCGCATGAACCCCTCCGAACCGAAAATCACTCCCGAACTCGTCGCCGAGCATGGCCTCAAGCCCGACGAGTATGAGCGCATCCTGACGCTGATCGGCCGCGAGCCGACCTTCACCGAGCTCGGCATCTTCTCGGCGATGTGGAACGAGCACTGCTCGTACAAGTCCTCGCGCCTGCACCTGCGCGGGCTGCCGACAAAGGCGCCGTGGGTGATCCAGGGCCCGGGCGAGAATGCCGGCGTCATCGACATCGGCGACGGCAAGGCCGCCGTGTTCAAGATGGAGAGCCACAACCACCCCTCCTATATCGAGCCCTATCAGGGCGCCGGTACGGGTGTCGGCGGCATCCTGCGCGACGTGTTCACCATGGGCGCCCGCCCGATCGCGGCGCTGAACGCGCTGCGCTTCGGCGACCCCAAGCACCCGCGCACCCGCCACCTCGTGGGTGGCGTGGTTGCCGGCATTGCCGGCTACGGCAATTCGTTCGGCGTGCCCACCGTGGGCGGCCTGGTCGGCTTCCACACGCGCTATGACGGCAACAACCTGGTCAACGCCATGGCGGTCGGCCTCGCCGACGCCGACAAGATCTTCTACGCCAAGGCGACCGGCGTCGGCCTGCCCGTGGTCTATCTCGGCTCCAAGACCGGCCGCGACGGCATCCATGGCGCCACCATGGCCTCGGCCGAATTCGGCGAGGGCGCGGAGGAAAAGCGCCCCACCGTGCAGGTTGGCGATCCCTTCGCCGAGAAGCTGCTGCTGGAGGCCTGCCTTGAGATCATGGAGGCGGGTTGCGTCGTCGCCATTCAGGACATGGGCGCCGCCGGCCTCACCTGTTCGGCGGTGGAGATGGGCGCCAAGGGGGACCTTGGCATCGAGCTCGACCTCGACAAGCTGCCCTGCCGCGAAACCGGCATGAGCGCCTATGAGATGATGCTGTCCGAAAGCCAGGAGCGCATGCTCATGGTCATCGCCCCCGGCAAGGAAGAGCAGGCGGAAGCCATCTTCCTCAAATGGGGCCTCGACTTCGCCATTGTCGGCTACACCACCGACACGCTGCGCTTCGTCGTCCGGCACAAGGGCGAGATCAAGGCCGACCTGCCGATCAAGGAACTGGGCGACGAGGCCCCGCTCTATGACCGGCCCTGGGTGGAAACGCCCAAGCAGCAGCGCATCGACCCCGCCTCGCTCGACATCACCGCCACCATTCCCGGCGCGCTGGAACGGCTGATCGGCTCGCCCGACTTCGCCTCCAAGCGCTGGATCTGGGAGCAGTATGACCACCTGATCCTCAACAACACCGTGCAGCGCCCGGGTGGCGACGCGGCCGTGGTGCGGGTGGAAGACGGCCCCAAGGGCCTCGCCATGAGCTGCGACGTCACCCCGCGCTATTGCGAGGCCGACCCGTTCGAGGGCGGCAAGCAGGCGGTGGCGGAAGCCTGGCGCAACATCACCGCCGTCGGCGCCCGGCCGCTGGCGCTGACCGACAACCTCAATTTCGGCAACCCCGAGAAGCCCGAGATCATGGGCCAGCTCGTCGGCTGCCTGCGCGGCATCGCGGCGGCGGCGCTGGAACTCGACTTCCCCGTCGTCTCCGGCAATGTCAGCCTCTACAATGAGACCAATGGGCGCGGCATCCTGCCCACCCCGACCATTGGCGGAGTCGGCGTGCTCGACGACATCGAGAAGATGGCGACGCTCGACTTCAAGGCGAGCGGCGAGACCATCCTCGTCCTCGGCGTCACCACGGGCTGGCTCGGCCAGTCCGCCTTCCTCTCGGAAATCCTTGATCGCGAGGAGGGCGCCCCGCCCCCCGTCGACCTGGCGCTGGAGCGCAAGACCGGCGATCTCGTCCGCGGGCTGATCGCTGACGGCCTCGTCACCGCCGTGCACGACGTCTCCGATGGCGGGCTGCTGGTGGCGCTGACGGAAATGGCGCTGGCATCGGGCATCGGTGCCAATCTCGCCGCCCCGCCGCCGGACATGAACCCCTTCGCCTTCTGGTTCGGCGAGGATCAGGCCCGCTACATCGTCACCGTGGAGAGCAGCGCCAAGGCGCTGGTGCTGCGCCGGGCGGAGCTGGCCGGGGTAAGCGTCGCCAAGCTCGGCAGCACCGGCGGCGACCGATTGCATATCGCGGGCGAGCGCCCAATTGTAGTGGACGCGCTGCGCGAGCGGCACGAGGCCTGGCTGCCCATCTATATGGGCGCGGGCTTGATGTGAGGGGAGCCTGACGGATGGCAATGGAAGCGGCCGAAATCGAGCGGCTGATCAAGGAAGGCCTGCCGGGCGCCTCGGTCGAAATTCGCGATCTCGCCGGCGACGGCAATCACTATGCCGCGACGGTCATTGACGAAAGCTTCCGCGGCAAAAGCCGCGTGCAGCAGCATCAGATGGTCTATGCGACGCTGAAGGGCCAGATGGGCGGCGTGTTGCACGCCCTCGCGCTTCAGACCAATGTACCCGACTGAAGGCGGCCGGCTCGTCTGACCGCAGCCGCCACGACACCTCTCGCGAGGCCCGCAAGGGCGAAAGGCACGCCATGAGCATTCAGGATTTCATCGACAGCCAGGTGAAGAGCAACGACGTCGTCGTGTTCATGAAGGGCACGCCGCAATTCCCCATGTGCGGCTTCTCCGGCCAGGTGGCGCAGGTCTTCGCCCTGCTCGGCGTCGACTACAAGGGCATCAACGTGCTCGATTCCGACGAGATGCGCACCGGCATCAAGGAATACACCTCCTGGCCCACCATCCCGCAGGTCTTCGTCAAGGGCGAGTTCGTCGGCGGTTGCGACATCGTCCGCGAGATGTACCAGTCCGGCGAGTTGCAGACCCTGCTGGAAGAAAAGGGCGTCGTCGTCATGGGCAAGGCGACCGCCTGAGGCTCACGGCCGGCTGGACGCTTCTGCAAAGCCGCCCTTCGGGGCGGCTTTTTGTTGCCGCGGTGCCGGGCCGCCGCTAGCCTGTTCGGAACCTTGGGAAGTTCTGCACTTTGAGCATCGACGTACTAATAGTCCTGACCTGCCTCGCCATTCTCGCCGGCATGTCACTGTTCGCCAATGGCCGACTGCGCGATCACGCGCGGCTGCCGATGCAGTGGTCGCTGTCGGGCACGGTCAACTGGTCGGCGCCGCGCCCCCTGGCACTGGCGCTCACACCTCTGCTCGCGGCGGTGACTCTTGCCGGGCTGGCGGTGCTGCTGCGCGGCAACGCCGATGCCTCATGGGCGCTAATGGTCGCGGCGCTGTCCTTTGTTGGCGCCCATCTTCTGCACCTCGCCCTGTTGCTGCGCCGCGCGCCGCACTGAGCAACTCCCCCGCCGCCCCGCCCAACAAAAAAGCCGCCCAACCGGGCGGCTTTTCGTTTCTCACGATCCGGTGAGAGATCAGCGCGAATAGAATTCGACGACGAGGTTGGGCTCCATCACGACCGGATAGGGCACCTCGTTGAGCTCCGGGATGCGGACGAACTTGGTCGTCATCTTGGAGTGGTCGACTTCGAGATAGTCCGGGGTGTCGCGCTCGCCGGAGGCAACGGCTTCCAGCACCAGAACGAGCTGGCGGGAGGCTTCCTTGACCTCGATCACATCGCCGACCTTCACGAGGTAGGACGGGATGTTGACGCGGCGGCCGTTCACCTTGATGTGGCCGTGGCTCACGAACTGGCGGGCGGCGAACACGGTCGGGACGAACTTTGCGCGGTAGATCACCGCGTCGAGGCGACGCTCGAGCAGGCCGATCAGGTTGGCGCCGGTGTCGCCCTTGAGGCGCGAGGCCTCGACATACACCGCATAGAACTGCTTCTCACCGATCGAGCCGTAATAGCCCTTCAGCTTCTGCTTGGCGCGCAGTTGCACGCCGAAGTCGGAAACCTTGCCCTTGCGGCGCTGGCCGTGCTGGCCGGGGCCGTATTCACGCTTGTTGATGGGGCTCTTCGGGCGGCCCCAGATGTTTTCGCCCATACGACGGTCAAGTTTGTGCTTGGCCGAAACGCGCTTGCTCATGCGCAGGTCCTCTCGCATATCGTTGCGGGTTGGATCGCGCCCCCTCCTCTACCCCCATTTCGGGAGCCGACAGGATCGTCCGAACGCGCCGGACCGACCCACGGGTGCGTGAAACTCCAAGCGGGGCCGTTTCCAGCCCCGCAAGTGATCGGGTGCATAGGCACAAAAGGCCCGGAGGTCAAGGGCTCGGCCGGTGAAACGTCATCCGGCCGTCACGCCGAGCAATAACTCTAGCGACCCCGCAGCGCCGCCAGCACCTCAAGGCTGGCATAGCCGTCCGGCGCCACCCCCATCTTGCGCTGGAAGCCGGCCACCGCGCGCATCGTCATGTTGCCCACCCGGCCATCCACGCCGCCGGTATCGAATCCCGCGCGGGTCAGCCGGCGCTGCACGTCCTGGATTTCGGCCAGGGTGAGCGGACGCTCGCCGCCGGGGAACGGCGTGATGAAGGGATCGCCGCCGAGCACCCGGTCGCCGAGATGGCAGACCGCCAGCGCATAGTTCATCGACGGGTTGTAGCTGCGCACGGCGTAGAAGTTCTGCGTCAGCAGGAAGCACGGGCCTTCGGGTCCCACCGGCGCCCACAGCCGCGTGCGCGCCTTGGGGAAGGCGAAGCGCCCGCCCCCGGCCGGCGTCACCCCCAGCTTCGCCCAATCCGCCACCGTGCGCCACGCCTTGGCGTCGGCGTATTTATCCGGCACCCCGTCCATCCGCACCTCGAACCCCCAGGGCACGCCGCGCTGATACTTGCCGCGCTTGATGAGGTAGAGCGAGGAGCCCGCCAGCGCATCGGGCACGCTGTAGGGCGAGGGCGCGCCATCGCCGTCATAATCGACGCCGAGATTGAGCCAGACTTCCGGCATCCATTGCGTGTGGCCCATCGCCCCGGCCCAGGAGCCGAGCATCTGGTCCGGGCGCGCCCAGCCGCGCTGCACGATGGCGAGCGCGTTGACGAGCTCGGTTTCCCAATAGGTCCGGCGGCGCGGCTCGCCCCAGGCCAGCGCGGCCAGCGCGGGGAAGACCGGCTTCATGTGGTCCTCGTCCAGCACCAGCTCGCCAAAGGCGCTCTCCATGCCCCACAGGCCGAGCAGCACGTCCGGCTCGACGCCGAAATCCTTCTGCAGGCGCTTCATCAGCGCCGCTTTCTCCTTCGCCGCCGCCCGGCCGGTGATCAGACGCCAGTCGGAAATGCGGCGGTTGAGATACTGCCAGAGCTGTTCGCGAAATTCCGGCTGGGCACTGTCCTTGGCGTAGACCGAAATGTCCGGCCGCAAACCGCCCATCACCCGCTCATACACACCGTCGGAGATGCCCTTGGCGCGGGCACGGGGCTGGAACGCCACCACCCACGCCTCGAATCGCTGCTTGGCGACCTGCGCGACAGCCTCGCCGCCGAGAGCGAGCGCACCAAGGCTGGCGCCCACACCGAGCATGAAGGCACGGCGGCTGGCGGGCATCGCCGGAGGATGGGCATTGGAAAGGTCGCGCGTCACGTCAAGGCTCCTGCCGTTGCGGCATGTTGGGCAGGGATAGCGGCACCGGCAAGGCACCGCAGCCAGAGTGGATCACGCGGGCGCCGGCGCGTCCATGACCAGGATTTCGCCCGCCCGCGTGCGCCGCCCGCCAATGCGCTCGATCAGGGCCGGGTCAAGCGGCTGGCGCGTGGAGAACAGCCGCATCGGCGCCGGGTTGGCCGCGAAGGCGACCGGGCCGATCAGCGAGGACAGGCGCCGCGCGATCGCCGGCGCGGGGTCGAGCCAGCGCACCGGCCACGGCGCCACCTTCTGCAGCCGGTCGAGCAGCAGGGGATAATGGGTGCAGGCAAGCACCACCGTGTCGGTCCGCCCCCGCCCGTCGCGCACGAAGGCGGGAGCGATCTCGGCCGCGATCTCCTCGTCGCTCACCGCTTCGCCGCGCATCGCCGCCTCCGCCAGCGGCGCCAGCCGGGTCGAGCCGACCAACGTCACCCGGCAATCGCCGGCGAAATCCTGGATGAGCTTCTGGGTATAGTCGCGTTTCACCGTGCCGGGCGTGGCGAGCACGCTCACCTGCCGCGTCAGCGAACTTTCGCAGGCCGGCTTGATCGCCGGCACCGTGCCGACGAAGGGAATGGGGAAGCGCGCCCGCAGCGGCGGCAGAACCAGCGTCGAGGCGGTGTTGCAGGAGATGACCACGGCATCCGGCGCGGTGCGGGCGATCAAATGCTCCATCACCGCCATCACCCGGGCGACCAGCGCCTCCTCGCTCAACGCGCCATAGGGAAACGCGGCATCGTCGGCGGCATAGATGAAGCGCGCATCGGGCCGGGCGCGGGCCAGCTCGCGAAAAACCGAGAGCCCGCCAAGGCCGGAATCAAACACCAGTATGGTCGGCGCGTGCAGGGCGGCAGGTGTACGAACAGACGACACGGCGACAGCCCCGGTGGACGAAGCGGGTGACGAGACGCCGCGCAGGCCGGCAGCGATTACAGGAGAAGCCTCGATACGCATCTGATGTCCTCCATCCCGGGCATCATTGTGGCGCATCTTGGTGAATGCTTCGTTGCAGGCGATTCAGTCCACCGCCCCGCCTTTGCCCGCCGGTTCCTCCTCGATCCGCCCCTCCAGCCGCGCCGCCGTGCGCGCCTCGCGCATCTGCCTTCCCTCCACAAGCGCAGCCACGATGCCGTGCAGCGTGGCGACATCCTGCCGCGTCAGCCCGACGCGGTGGAAGATATTGCGGATGTTGCGGGTGGTTACGGGCTTCTTGCCCGGCGAACGGAAGAACAGCGCGGCGTCGAGCTCGCGCTCGATATGATCGAAGAAGGCCAGAAGGTCCCCCTTGTCCGCAAGGCGGTAGCGGTCCGGCGGCTGGAACGGCAGCGCGCCGCCCGAGGACAGCTTGAACCATTCATAGGCCACCACCGCCACGGCCATGCCGAGATTGAGCGAGGCGAAGGCGGGATTGACCGGCAGGGTGAGGATCACGTCGGCGAGCGACACTTCTTCGGTGTAGAGGCCGGTGCGCTCGCGCCCGAACACCAGCCCCACCTGCTCGCCCCCCGCCATGTGCCCCACCACCTCGCGCGCGACCTCATCGGCGCCGAGCACGGGTTTCTGCATCCCGCGCTCGCGCGCCGTGGCGGCGGCGACGAAATTGAGGTCGGCCAGCGCCGCGCGCAGATCGGGAAACACCTGCGCATTGTCCAGTATGCGGTCTGCGCCGGAGGCAAAGGTCACGGCCTTCGGGTTGGGCCAGCCCTCGCGTGGATTGACAAGGCGCAGCCGCGACAGGCCGAAATTGCCCATGGCCCGCACCGCCGAGCCGATATTCTCGCCGAGTTGCGGCTCGACCAGGATCACCACCGGCCCGCCTTCCAGCCAGGGCTTCGTGCTGTCGGTGCCGGACATGGCGGTTTTCTCCTCGGTGGCGTTTGGTGGGCTCTATAGCCGGATGGGTCGCGCTTGCGAAGCGGCGCGCTCCCGCCGGCCCGGCGCGTGCAAGGCATACCAAATGCCAGAACGCGTCGGGGGCGAAGGCGCCTCAGGCACCGCTTTATCCGCGATTTGGCCCGTTACCTGCTTCCCCTGTACGGCCCCGCGCGGTATCACCCGCGCACCCGGCGCCTGCCCGCGCGGACACGCGCCGCAACCCCTCCGACAACGATTTCCGTGCGAGGTGACATTTCATGGCGAAGATCAAGGTGGCGAATCCGGTCGTCGAGCTCGACGGCGACGAGATGACCAGGATCATCTGGCAGTACATCAAGGACAAGTTGATCCATCCCTATCTCGACGTGGCGCTGGAATATTACGATCTCGGCGTCGAGAATCGTGACGCGACGGCGGACCAGGTCACCGTCGACGCCGCCGAAGCGATCAAGCGGGTCGGCGTCGGCGTGAAGTGCGCCACCATCACGCCCGATGCCGGCCGCATGACCGAATACAACCTCAAGAAGATGTGGCGCTCGCCCAACGGGACGATCCGCAACATCCTCGGCGGCGTCATCTTCCGTGAGCCGATCATCTGCAAGAACGTGCCGCGCCTCGTGCCGGGCTGGACCCAGCCGATCATCGTCGGCCGCCACGCCTTTGGCGACCAGTACCGCGCCACCGACTTCCTCGTTCCCGGCAAGGGCACGCTGACCATCAAGTTCGTCGGCGACGACGGCCAGGTGATCGAGCACGAGGTCTATAAGTACCCCGGCGCCGGCGTGGCGCTGTCCATGTACAACATCGACGAATCCATCGCCGAATTCGCCCGCGCCTCGCTCAATTACGGCCTGATGCGGAAGTACCCCGTCTACCTCTCCACCAAGGACACCATCCTCAAGCAGTATGACGGCCGCTTCCGCCAGATTTTCCAGGACATCTACGAGGCCGACTTCAAGGCCGAGTTCGAGAAGCACAAGATTTGGTATGAGCACCGGCTGATCGACGACATGGTCGCCTCGGCGCTGAAATGGTCGGGCGGCTATGTCTGGGCCTGCAAGAACTATGATGGCGACGTGCAGTCCGACATCGTGGCGCAGGGCTTCGGCTCGCTCGGCCTGATGACCTCGGTGCTGATGACGCCGGACGGCATGACGGTGGAAGCCGAAGCCGCTCACGGCACGGTGACGCGCCATTACCGCGAGCACCAGAAGGGCAAGGAGACCTCGACCAACTCCATCGCCTCGATCTTCGCCTGGACCCGCGGCCTCGCCCATCGTGCCAAGCTCGACAACAATGCCGATCTCGCCGCCTTCTGCGCCACGCTGGAGAAGGTGTGCATCGACACGGTGGAGAGCGGCTACATGACCAAGGACCTCGCCTTGCTCGTCGGCGCCGACCAGAAGTGGCTCTCCACCACCGGCTTCCTCGACAAGATCTCGGAAAATCTCAGCAAGGCGCTCGCCTGAGCTTTCTTGCCCGACCTTCGCCACGTCCCGGGGCGCGCACGGCGCGTCCCGGTTTCCAGAACCTCGGCGCGCTTGGCGCCTCCCGGTCTCCAGAACCTCCGGCGTGCCCACGTACCCCGGTTTCCAAAAGCTCTGGCGCGCGCGGCGCGTCCCGGTCTTCAGAAACTCCGGCGAGCCCACGTGCCCCGGCCTCTAACCCCTCTCGCCCGCGCCGCGATCAGGACCCCGCCCCGTCCGGATCCGCGCTCAGTTCATCGTCGGCAATATCGGCGCTGCGGCGCACCGCGCGAGGGCCTTCTTCATCCCTTGCCATGGCGCGGATGCGCTTGCCGATTTCCGGATGACGCCGGATCACATCGGCCAGGGCTTCCGCCTCCAGCATCAGCAGCATGCAGCGGGTGCGCGCCCGAGCGGTAGCCGCGCGCCGGGCCGTATGGAGCAGCGCCATTTCGCCGAAGAACTGGCCCTCGCCCAGCAGATGCAGGCCGTCGTCGAACTCCATCTCCACCTCGCCCGAGGCAATAAAGTACATCGAGCGCGCCACCTCGCCACGGCGGGCGATCACCTCGCCGGGCTGGGCGGTATGGGCCGAGAGCATCTTGTGGATCTCGCCGATGCCGGCGGCATCGAGATCGGCGAACAGCGGCACCCGCGCCACCATCCCCCAGGTGATGACGAAGTCGCGCCGCTTGATCACATCGACGAAGGAGGTCGCGATGATGCCGACCGGGAGGGCAATCATCACGATGCCCGTCACCATGGTCAGGCTGGCGATGATCCGTCCCGGCACTGTGAGAGGGTAGACATCGCCATAGCCGACCGTCGTCACGGTCGCCATCGCCCACCACATCGCCGCCGGAATCGAGCCGAGATGCTCGGGCTGGATATGCCCCTCCGCGACATACATCGCCGAGGCGGCAATCAGGACCGCCGCCGAGAGCAGCCAGAAGCACGCCATCAGTGACTGGCTTTCGCGGTGCAGCACTTCGAGCAGCGACTGCATGCCCGGCGAATAGCGCACCAGCTTGATGAAGCGAAGCAGCCGGAAGATGGCGAGCGTGACGAGATTGACCCCGAACAGCGCCGAAATCACAAAGGGAAGCCAGGCGATGAGGTCGACGATCGCCACTGCCGTGCGGGCGTAGCGCAGCCGTGCCCACAGCGGCGCGACGCCGCGATAGCGCGGGTTTTCCGGCGCCACCCAGAGGCGCAGGGCGTATTCGGCGGCGAAGACAAGAAGCGACAGCCGCTCGAAGGCGAGGAAGGCGACATATTCGCGCAGATACAGGCTCGGCACCGTCTCCAGCACGGCGACGACGACGTTCAGCACGATGAGCACGATCAGGCCGAGTTCGACCCTGTAGGCCGTCCGGTCATGCGCAGCGTCGCGCTCCAAAATCTCGTAGCAGCGCCGGCGCCAGACGCGCCACCTGGACGCCGTGAACGAACCGCCCTCGCGCCTGTGCGCCGCCATGAACGGCCACTCCCCCGCCCCCTTGGGGCGATCAGCCTGCCAGTGCGCTCTCGATCGCCGCCAGCGCTTCGCCTGCGCGCGCGCCATCGGGTCCGCCGGCCTGGGCGAGATCGGGCCGGCCACCGCCGCCCTTGCCGCCCAGCACCTCGGCACCGCGCCGCACCAGCGCCACCGCGTCGAAGCGCCCGGTCAGATCCTCGGTGACGCCGACCACCAGCCCCGCGCGGCCCTCCCCGGTGATGCCGACAATCGCTACCACCCCCGAACCGATGCGCTTCTTGCCCTCGTCGACCAGGCTCTTGAGGTCCTTGGGCTCGATGCCCGTGACCTCGCGTGCCAGCAGCTTCACGTCACCCACGCTGCGCACCGGCTCCTCGGCGCCGGCACCGCCGCCCATGGCGAGCTTGCGCCGCGCCTCGCCGAGTTCGCGCTCCAGCTTGCGCCGCTCCTCGACGAGCAGCGCGAGGCGCGCCTCCACCTCGCCGACCGGCGCCTTGAGCAGACCCGCCGCCGCCTGCAGCGCCTGACGGTCCGCCGTCAGCGCGTGGCGGGCGGCATCGCCCGTCATCGCCTCGACCCGGCGCACGCCGGCGCCGACGGCACTCTCGCTGACCAGGCTGATGACGCCGATATCGCCGGTGCGCCCCACATGGGTGCCACCGCACAACTCGATCGAATAGGGCGCACCATTGCCGGGATCGGTGCCCATGGTGACGACGCGTACCTCCTCGCCATATTTCTCGCCGAACAGCGCCCGGGCGCCGGAGGCGATGGCGTCGTCCACCGCCATCAGGCGGGTGACCACCGGCTCGTTGCGCAGCACGATGCGGTTGGCCAGATCCTCGACCTGCCGCAGTTCGGCGTCGTCGACCGGCTTGGGGTGGGAGAAGTCGAAGCGCAGCCGGTCGGGCGCCACCAGCGAACCCTTCTGCGCGACATGGTCGCCAAGCACCCGCCGCAGCGCCTCGTGCAGGAGATGGGTCGCCGAATGGTTGGCGCGGATCGCCTGGCGGCGCTCGCCGTCCACGTTCAGCGCCAGCGCGCTGCCCACCTTGAGCGTGCCGCTCTCGACCTCGACTTCATGCACGAAAATGTCGCCGAGCTTCTTCTGCGTGCCGATGACACGGGCCCGCAGGCCATCCTCGCCGGTCAGCAGGCCGGTATCGCCGGCCTGGCCGCCCGATTCGCCGTAGAACGGGGTCTGGTTCAGCACCACCAGCCCGGTGGCGCCGGCACCAAGCTCCGCCATCCGCCGGCCTTCGGAGACCAGCGCCGTGACCGTGCCCTCGGCGCTCAACGTGTCGTAGCCGAGGAACTCCGTCGCTCCCGCATCCTCGCGCACCGAGAACCACACCGCGTCAGTCGCCGCCTCGCCGGAACCCGACCAGGACGCGCGCGCCTCGGCCCGCTGGCGCTCCATCGCGGTGTTGAAGGCGTCGACATCGACGCCAACGCCGCGCGCCCGCAGCGCGTCCTCGGTGAGGTCGAGCGGGAAACCGAACGTGTCATAAAGCTTGAAAGCCGTCTCGCCGGAGAATTTGGCTCCGGCACCAAGCCCCTCGCTCTCCGTCTCCAGAATGGAAAGGCCCCGCTCCAGCGTCTTGCGGAAGCGGGTTTCCTCCAGCCGCAGCGTCTCGACCACCAGCGGCTCGGCGCGCACGATCTCCGGAAAGGCGCGGCCCATTTCGCGCACCAGTATCGGCACCAGGCGGTGCATCAGCGGGTCGCGGGCCCCGAGCAGCTGGGCGTGGCGCATGGCACGGCGCATGATGCGGCGCAGCACATAGCCGCGGCCCTCATTCGAGGGCAGCACGCCATCGGCCACCAGGAAGGTGGCGGCGCGCAGATGGTCGGCGATCACCCGGTGGCTCGCCTTCTGCGGGCCGTTGGCGGGCACGTCGGTCAATTCCTCCACGGCGCCGGTCAGCGCCCGCATGAGGTCGATCTCGTAATTGTCGTGCGTGCCCTGCAGCACGGCGGAAATCCGCTCCAGCCCCATGCCGGTGTCGATGGACGGGCGCGGCAGACGAACCCGCTCACCGCCCGGCAACTGCTCGAACTGCATGAAGACGAGATTCCAGATCTCGATAAAGCGGTCGCCATCGGCCTCGGGCGAGCCGGGCGGACCACCGGCGATGTGCGGTCCGTGGTCGAAGAAGATCTCCGAGCAGGGACCACAGGGGCCGGTGTCGCCCATCTGCCAGAAATTGTCGGAGGTGGCGATGCGGATGATGCGGGAATCCGGCAGGCCGGCAATGCGCTTCCACAGCCCGAAGGCTTCGTCATCCTCATGGTAGACGGTGACGAGCAGCTTCTCGACCGGCAGTTCGAACTCGCGGGTGATCAGGTTCCAGGCGAACTCGATGGCATTCTCCTTGAAATAGTCGCCAAAGGAGAAATTGCCGAGCATCTCGAAGAAGGTGTGGTGCCGGGCGGTGTAGCCGACATTGTCGAGGTCATTGTGCTTGCCGCCGGCGCGGACGCATTTCTGCGAGGTGACAGCGCGCGAATAAGGCCGCTTCTCGATGCCGGTGAAGACGTTCTTGAACTGCACCATGCCGGCATTGGTAAACATCAATGTCGGGTCGTTACGCGGAACGAGCGGGGAGGAATCGACCACCTGGTGCCCGTTGCGGGCATAATAGTCGAGGAAGGTCGCGCGAATCTCGTTTACGCCGCTCATGAACCCGGGTCCGCCGATGCCAGATACCGGCGCCGCAGAAGCGCCGGCCCGCACCATCGGGCGCGGGCGCAACGGTTCTAACGACGCATCAACACCTTGTCCAGAAAGCAGGCCGTCGTCGTCCCCGCCCCGCTGACTAGCCGCCGGCTAACGCCCCGGCCGGGCGGCGGGCGGCAACGTCGCCTTTCCCCACCCCCGGCACCTGGGGCGCCGAGGGTCATCAAGGGCCCTTGCGCGACACAGCGCGCGGCCCGGCAGAACAAGAGCAAGGGTCTCGCCGGGTACACCCACGCGCGCATCTGCCTTCGCGCACTTGCCTTCGCGCGCTTGCCCTCGCACAGAGGCCCACCGCAAGCATGCCCGCGGCGCCGGCTCGAAAGCGGTTGGCCGGCAGGACCTGCCCTGCAAGGAGATCGAAGCCCCGGCGCCAGCATCACTCGGCGTCGTCGCCGTCCTCGTTCTCACTGGCGCCGGCAAGAATCTGCTCGGCGATGAGGCCGGCATTCTGCCGGATCGTCGCCTCGATGCGGCCGGCGACCTCGGGGTGCTGACGCAGGAACGACTTGGCGTTCTCGCGCCCCTGGCCGAGCCGCTGGCTGTCATAGGAAAACCAGGCGCCGGACTTCTCGACCACACCGGCCTTGACGCCCAAATCGATGAGTTCACCCATCTTGGAGACGCCCTCGCCATACATGATGTCGAACTCGACCTGCTTGAACGGCGGGGCCAGCTTGTTCTTCACCACCTTCACGCGGGTCTGGTTGCCCACCACCTCCTCGCGCTCCTTGATGGCGCCGATGCGGCGGATGTCGAGACGCACCGAAGCATAGAATTTCAGCGCGTTGCCGCCCGTGGTGGTCTCCGGGCTGCCATACATGACGCCGATCTTCATGCGGATCTGGTTGATGAAGATGACCATGGTGTGGGAGCGGTTGATCGAGGCGGTGAGCTTGCGCAGCGCCTGGCTCATCAGCCTCGCCTGCATGCCCGGCTGGCTGTCGCCCATCTCGCCGTCGAGTTCGGCCCGCGGGGTCAGCGCCGCCACCGAATCCACCACCAGCACGTCGACGGCGCCCGAACGCACCAGCGTGTCGGCGATCTCCAGCGCCTGCTCGCCGGCATCGGGCTGGGAGATCAGCAGATTGTCGAGGTCGACGCCCAGCTTGCGGGCATAGATCGGGTCGAGCGCGTGTTCGGCGTCGATAAAGGCGCACACGCCACCCTTCTTCTGCGCCTCGGCGATGGTGTGCAGGGCCAGCGTCGTCTTGCCGGAGGATTCCGGTCCGAAGATTTCCACCACCCGCCCGCGCGGCAGGCCGCCAATGCCGAGCGCGATGTCGAGCCCGAGCGAGCCGGTGGAGACCGTTTCGATCTCCATGATCTTGTCGTTCTTGCCCAGGCGCATGATCGAGCCCTTGCCGAAATGGCGCTCAATCTGGGTCAGGGCGGCGTCGAGCGCCTTGGACTTGTCCATGGAAGATCCTTCAACGAGTCGCAGTGAGGACTGAGTCATTGCCGGGCTCCGGGCTGTACGCAAGGGAAAAGGGGGATGGCTCTGAGACTGGCGTGAACGTACTTGCTTTGTTCGATGTTCGCAATATGTTCTTATCCCGTGCGGTATATTTTCTTGCGGTTGATTTTGTGCTGCCGGACCGGTCGCGTCGTTCGCCTTAACCGGCCCATCGGCGGCCTCGTTCCCGATCGCGCCGCCGGCCCGGCACGCCGCACCCAGAGGCTCCCCAGGACCACGCCGGCAACCGCACGTAACGCCGCGCCGGTTCGCGCCTTCACCCGGCAGGGCGAGCAGGCTGCGGCACGCGCCATTCAGGCCGCATCACCCCGTCGGCCCCTCCGCCGCCCGCACCGGCGGCCCGAGAAATTCCACCTGCCATGTCGCCCCGAAGGCGTTCAGGGCGGCGGTGTCGGGCAGGCCGTCACGCATCACCCCGGCGAGTTCGGTGAAAAAGGCCACCGCGTCCAGCGCCGGGGTCATGAGGATGTACTGGCGCGCCGGCGCATCGGAGACATTGACGAAGCCATGCGCGGCGCCGCCGGGAATGCTGACCACGTCGCCGGCCTCGGCGAAGAAGCGCCGCCCGTCGACCTCGTAGAGATAGCGGCCCTCGATGACGCGGAAAATCTCCGCCTCGCGATGGCGGTGGCGCGGCGGGCCGGCACCGGGGGCGTTGGTGGTCTCGATGCAGCAGAAGGCGCCGCCGCTCATTGCCGGGGGCAGGCGGACGAGCAGGTCGAGCCCGATGGCCGGAATGCGGATCGGCGGCTCATCGCCGCGCGAATGGCGGAAGGACACGCTCATACGTCTCTCCTTCGCGGTCAGACCGGGCCGAGCCGGCGCAGATAGGAAGCGATCGGCTCCCATTCCCCGTCCGCCACCGCCATGGCGAGATAGCCGTCCGGCCGGATCAGTTCGATGCCGCTGGCCACGTTGTGGGCCCGCACGGCCGGGTCGACGAGGGCGGCCGGCAGATTTGGGGGCGGCGCGCCGACCGAGGCGCCGACGCGCAGGGTGAAGCGGGGCGTGTCGCCGGCGCCATAGGGTGCCTCGCCCCCGAGCGGGGGCATGCGATCGCCGGCACGCGGACCGGCGCCCCAGGAGACGCCGTTCAGCGGGCTGTCCTCGTAATGGAGCGCGGTTTCGGTGAGTTCACCTTCCAGCCTGTGCTGCACCGGCACCAGGCCGAGCACGAAGGGCATCACCGCGTTGCGCAGATGGCGGGCGAGCGGGTTCTTCAGCGTTCCCATCCGGGTCAGCCGGCCGGAAGTGGCGATGACGGCCGCCCCCACCGCCCGACGCTCGGGGTCGTAGCTGTCGAGCAGCAGCGGGGCGGTGGCGAGCCCGCGCAGCACCAGCGCCAGCTTCCAGGCGAGGTTCACCGCGTCCTGCATGCCGGTGTTCATGCCCTGCCCGCCGGCCGGGCTGTGGACATGGGCGGCATCGCCGGCGAGGAAGACGCGCGCGGCCCGGTAGTTCTCGACCTGTCGCTCATTGATGCGGAACGAAGTCGTCCACAGCGTGTCGTGCAGCACGATGCCACCGGGGCCGCGCCGGTCGAGCAGGGCCTGGAAGCCCTCCATGGACGGCGGCGACGGCACCTCCCCCGTCGAGGCGCCGAGGCCGACGATGAGGCGGTAGCGGCCGGGCGCCAGCGGAAACAGCACGGCCGGCCCGTCCTCGTGCAGGCAGGTGACGAACTCCCCCACCGGAAATGGCATGCCCGAGAGGTGGAATTCGCCCTGCGCCCAGTCGCTGCCCAGCGTGTCGCCGGCGAAGGAAAGGCCGAGTCGGTGGCGCACCGGGCTGTGGGCGCCGTCGCAGGCCACCAGCGCGCCATAGCGCCCCGTTTCCTCGCGGCCATCGGCATGGCGCAGCGTGGCGGTGACGGCCTCGCTGTCCTGCGTAAAGTCGGCGAGTGAAACACCAAGCTCCGGGTGGACGCCGAGCGCCTCCAGATGCGCGAGAAGAATCTCTTCGGTCTCGCTCTGGGGCAGCATCAGCGCGTAGGGATAAAGGGTCTGGACATCGTCGAGGGGAAGCCGGGCAAGGTGCTTCCCGTCCGCCAGAATATTGCCGGCCGTCACCTTGTTGCCGCGGGCGACGAGCTTGGCGGAGAGCCCGCCCCCGGCCCGCTCCAGCAGTTCCAGCGTGCGCGGCCAGATCGCCACGGCGCGCGAGGTGGTCGCCCGCGCGGTCATCGGGTCGACGATCCGCACCTTGACGCCATAGCGCGACAGTTCGAGCGCCGCCACCAGCCCCACCGGGCCGGCCCCGGCGATGAGAACGGGTTCGGTCATGCGCTTCCCCCAGCCGCGCCGCGCCGCCCCAAAAACTAAAGGCCCGCCGCGCCATGCGCAACGGGCCTGTCGTCCGTGTCCCTCCCCGCCGGGTGGCGGCGGGAAAGGCGCAATTCGCATCCGGCGGTCAGTTCACCAGGTCGAAGCGGTCCGCGTTCATCACCTTGGTCCAGGCGGCGACGAAATCGCGGAGGAACTTCTCCTGCGCATCGTCCTGGGCATAGACCTCGGCATAGGCGCGCAGCACCGAGTTGGAGCCGAACACGAGGTCGACGCGGGTGGCCGTCCATTTCGGCGCGCCGGTCTTGCGGTCACGCAGTTCATAGACCCCCTCGCCCACCGACTTCCACGAATTGCCCATATCGGTCAGGTTGACGAAGAAGTCGTTGGTCAGTGCGCCTTCTCGGGCGGTGAACACGCCATGCTTGCTGCCGCCATGGTTGGTGCCCAGCATGCGCAGGCCGCCGACCAGCACGGTCATCTCCGGCGCGGTCAGGCCCATCAGCTGGGTGCGGTCGAGCAGCATCTCCTCCGGGGTGACGACATAGTCCTTCTTCAGCCAGTTGCGGTAGCCGTCATGGAGCGGCTCCAGCACGCTGAACGAGGCGGCGTCGGTCTGGTCGTCGGTGGCATCGCCACGGCCCGGGGCGAACGGCACGGAAACGTCGTGCCCGGCCGCCTTGGCCGCCAGCTCGATGCCGACATTGCCGCCAAGCACGATGACATCGGCAAGGCTCGCGCCGGTCTCGGCGGCGATGGTCCCCAGCACGCCCAGCACCTTGGCGAGGCGCGCCGGCTCGTTGCCTTCCCAGTCCTTCTGCGGGGCGAGGCGGATGCGCGCGCCATTGGCGCCGCCGCGCATGTCGGAGCCGCGATAGGTACGGGCGCTGTCCCAGGCGGTGCTGACCAGCTCGCTGATGGTGAGGCCGGCATTGACGATCTTCGCCTTCACCGCCATCACGTCGTAATCGGCGCGGCCGACCGGAACGGGGTCCTGCCAGATCAGGTCTTCGCCCGGCACATCAGGGCCGATATAGCGGACCTTCGGGCCCATGTCGCGATGGGTCAGCTTGAACCAGGCGCGGGCGAAGGTGTCCTTGAAGTATTCGGGATCGGCCATGAATTTCTGGCAGATCGCGTTGTAGATCGGGTCGACCTTCATCGCCATGTCGGCATCGGTCATCATCGGGCTGTGGCGGATCGAGGGGTCGCTGGCGTCGACCGGCTTGTCCTCTTCCTTGATGTCGATCGGCTCCCACTGGAAGGCGCCGGCCGGGCTCTTGCGCAGCTCCCATTCATGGCCGAACAGCATGTCGAAGAAGCCCATGTCGAACTGCGTCGGGTGCGTCGTCCAGGCGCCCTCCAGCCCGGAGGTCACGGCGCGGCTGGCGAGCCCGTTCTGGTTCGGGTTGGACCAGCCCATGCCCTGCTCTTCCAGCGCGGCCGCTTCCGGGTTGGGCCCCAGCGCCTTGGCATCGCCATTGCCGTGGGTCTTGCCGACCGTGTGGCCGCCGGCGGTCAGCGCTGCGGTTTCCTCGTCATTCATCGCCATGCGGGCGAAGGTCTCGCGCACCTGCGCGGCGGTCTTCATCGGGTCCGGCTGGCCGTTCACGCCTTCCGGGTTGACATAAATGAGGCCCATCTGCACGGCGGCGAGCGGGTTCTCCATCGTCGAGGGCACGTTGACGTCGGTGTAGCGGTTGTCGCTCGGCGCCAGCCACTCGCGCTCGGAACCCCAATAGGTGTCCTTGGAGGGGTGCCACACATCCTCGCGGCCGAAGCCGAAGCCGAAGGTCTTCAGGCCCATGGTCTCATAGGCGATGGTGCCGGCGAGCACGATCAGGTCGGCCCAGCTCACCTTGTTGCCGTACTTCTTCTTGATCGGCCACAGCAGCCGGCGCGCCTTGTCGAGGCTCACATTGTCCGGCCAGGAATTGAGCGGGGCGAAGCGCTGGTCGCCGGTGCCACCGCCGCCGCGCCCGTCGGCCAGCCGGTAGGAGCCCGCCGAATGCCAGGAGAGGCGGATCATCAGCCCGCCATAATGGCCCCAGTCCGCCGGCCACCACTCCTGGCTTTCGGTCATCAGGGCCCGCATGTCGGCCTTCAGCGCGTCGAAATCGAGCGTCTTGACCTGCTCGCGGTAGCTGAAATCCGTGCCGAGCGGATTGGTCTTGGTGTCGTGCTGGTGGAGAATGTCGAGATTGAGGGCCTTGGGCCACCAATCCATGTTCGACGTCCCGACTTCGGTGATGGCGCCGTGCATGACAGGGCATTTGCCGGCCGGCTTGTTCGTGATGTCGTCCATTGCAGTCTCCAATCGTCGTGGCGTGCCGGCGGCGGCGAGGCAGCCCGGCCTCTCTCAGGCGTCCCGCCTGCGCGAGAGCCTTGGAATTAGAAGAGGTCTTATCGTAGGTCGGGCATAATGAAAATTTGCATTTTCTAATTGGCTCGATAAGCTAGGCTTATGACCGATATCTCAATGCGGCATCTGCGCTATTTCGAGGCGCTGGCCCAGCATGGCCATTTCGGCCGGGCGGCAGAGGCCTGCGCGATCTCGCAGCCGGCGCTGTCGCTGCAGGTCAAGGAACTGGAAGAGATCCTCGGCGCGCCGCTGGTCGAGCGCGGCATGCGGCAGATAAGGCTCACCCGTCTCGGCGCGGAATTCGCCACACGGGCCCGCAGCATATTGCGGGCGGTGGACGAGCTGGACGACCTCGCCCGCGCCTCGCACAGCCCGCTTGTCGGCCGGCTGCGCATCGGCGTGATCCCCACCGTCGCGCCGTATCTTCTCCCGGCCGTCATGCAGCGTCTGGCAGCCCGCTTCCCCGGCCTCGACCTGCGCCCGCGCGAGGCGGTGACGCAGAGGCTGGTGGACGATCTGGTGGAGGGCCGGCTCGACACTGCCATCGTCGCCCTGCCCGTCTCCGAGCCCTCGCTGAGCGAGCACGCGCTGTTCGAGGAAGAGTTCGTGCTTGTGCGTCCGCTGGACGATGCGGAGCTGCCGGTACCCAGTTCCGAAACGCTGCGCGAGATGCGCCTCCTCCTGCTGGAGGAAGGTCACTGCTTTCGCGAGCAGGCGCTGTCGTTCTGCAATCTTTCCTCGCGCCTGCCGCGCGACCTGATGGAGGGCAGTTCCCTGACCACGCTGGTGCAGATGGTGGGCGCGGGCATCGGTGTCACGCTCATCCCGCAGATGGCGGTGGCCATCGAGACCCGCTCCGCCGCCGTCTCGGTCGCCCGGCTGGCGACGCCGCGCCCCTCGCGCACCATCGGCATGGTCTGGCGCCGGACCAACCCGCTCGCTGGCTTCTTCGAGCAGATGGCGGGAATTGTCCGCGAGGTGGGGCTCAATGGCGCCGCGGCCGGTGCCGGCCCTGTTCCGCCGCCACATCGCCTCGGCTAGAGTGCGATCTGATCAGATTGAACCAATCTGATCAGTCAGTCGCCCTCTAACTCTATGATAGAGAACGCGTTATCCGATCACCTTGCGTTGCAAGCTGATCGGCGCGTGCTCTAGAACAGGCCGCAGGGCGGCCCGCGCCGCCAGCCGCCGGAGAGCTTTCATGTCCGCCTATGCCTCCCTCACCGTCCATTTCGGCCGCATCGCCGCGATGTCGAACGCCATCGGCATCCTGCAATGGGACAGTGACACCATGATGCCGAAGGGCGCCGCCTCCAGCCGGGCGGAAAGCCTCGCACTGCTGCGCGTTCTGCAGCATGAGATGGCAGCACACCCGCAGTTGGGCGAGTGGCTGGAAGCAGCGGACGGCGACGCCGGCGTCGGCGACTGGGAGCGGGCCAATCTGCGCGAGATCAGAAGGGTGTGGACGGCCCAGACCGCCCTCCCCGCCGATCTCGTCGAGGCCTCCAGCAAGGCGATTTCCGCCTGCGAGATGGCGTGGCGGCAGGCCCGCGCCGACTCCAACTTCTTGGCGCTGCTGCCTTTTCTCGCCGAAGTGCTGCGCCTTCAGCGCGAAGCTGGCGCCGCCAAGGGCGAAAAGCTCGGCCTTTCCCCCTATGACGCGCTGCTGAACGACTATGAGCCGGGCGGGCGCTCCGAAAAGATCGACGCGCTGTTCGACGACCTCGCCGCCTTCCTGCCGGGCTTCACCGAGCAGGCACTGGCAGTGCAGTCCCGCCACCCCACCCCCGCCCCGCTAGAGGGCCCCTTCGCCATCGAGGCGCAGCGTGGGCTCGGCCAGCGGATGATGGCGGCGCTGGGCTATGATTTCGACCGTGGGCGGCTCGATGTCTCCACCCATCCCTTCTGCGGCGGGGCCGACAATGACGTGCGCATCACCACCCGCTACGACGAGGCCGATTTCTCCAAGGCGCTGATGGGGGTGATCCACGAGACCGGCCATGCGCTCTATGAGCAGGGCCGCCCCGCCGCCTTCATGAGCCAGCCCGTGGGGCAGGCGCGAGGCATGGTGCTGCACGAGAGCCAGTCGCTGCTGATGGAGATGCAAGCCTGCCGCTCACCCGAATTCCTCGGCTTCGCCGCCCCGCTGATGCGCGAGGCGTTCAACGCCTCCGGGCCGGACTGGGAGGCGGGCGCGCTCTGGCGGCGTTACACCCGCATCGAGCGCGGCTTCATCCGCGTCGATGCCGACGAAGTCACCTACCCCGCCCATGTCATCCTGCGCTACCGCCTGGAAAAGGCGCTGATTGCCGACACAATGCCGCTCAGCGAGTTACCCGCGGCCTGGAACGCCGGCATGCGGGACCTGCTCGGCACCGTGCCGCCCAATGACCGGCTGGGCTGCCTTCAGGATATTCACTGGCCGAGCGGCGGTTGGGGCTATTTCCCCACCTACACCCTTGGCGCCATCGCCGCCGCCCAGTTGTTCGATGCCGCCTGCCAAGCCGAGCCGGACACGCTGCCCGGCATCGCGCGCGGGGATTTCGCCCCGCTGGTCGGCTGGCTGCGCACCCATGTGCATGCGCAGGGCGCGCGGCTCGACACTGACGAATTGCTCACCCGCGCCACCGGCCGCCCGCTCGATGCCGCTGTGTTCAAGGCTCATCTCGCCCGGCGATATCTCGCGGATTGAGCGCGCCGACGCCTCAGGCGACCGAGAAGCGGTAGACGGAGACGTGCCGGTAGGTCTCGCCGGGGTCGAGCCGGGCGGAGGGATAGTCCGCCCGGTTCGGCGCGTCGGGCCAGATTTGCGGCTCCAGGCAGAAGCCGTCGGATTGGCGGTAGAGCCGGTCCTGTTTGCCTGCCGCCGTGCCATCGAGAAAATTGCCGGAATAGAACTGCAGCCCCGGCTGGTCGGTCAGCAACTCCATCACCCGGCCGGAGCCGGGATGCTCGACCCGGGCGGCAAGGCGCGGCGTTGGGGCAGGGCGGTCGTCGAGGCAGTAATTGTGGTCATACCCGCGCCCGCGATGAAGCTGCGGGTGGGCGTCGCGGATGCGGGCGCCGATCGGGTGCGGCGTGCAGAAATCGAACGGCGTGCCGTCCACGCTTTCCGGCCTGCCCAGTGGAACCGCTCCGTCGCCGACGGGCAGGTAATCGTCGGCATGGATGGTGAGCCGATGGTCCAGCACGTCGCCGCCCGCCTCCACCCCGCCAAGGTTGAAATAGCCGTGATGGGTGAGGTTGACGAGGGTCGGCGCGTCGGTGGTCGCCTCGAAGGCAATGGTGAGTTCGCCCGCCCCGCTCAGCGTGTAGGTCACGCTGGCCGCCAACGTGCCGGGAAAGCCCTGGTCGCCATCCGGGCTGACCAGGGTGAGGCGAAGCGAAGGCGCCTGCCCTTCGCACAGCTCGGCCAGCTTCCACACGCGCCGGTCGAACCCCTGCGGCCCGCCATGCAAAGCGTGGTCGCCATCATTGGCGGGAACGCGATACTCCATCCCGTCCAGCGCGAAGCGCCCGTCGGCGATGCGGTTGGCATAGCGCCCCACCGCCGCGCCGAAAAAGCGCGGCTCGCTGATATAGGCGCCCGGCGCCTCATGGCCGAGGACGATGTCGGCAAGCCGCCCGTCGCGGTCCGGTACGTGAAGCGCCTGCACGATGGCGCCGAGGTCGAGCACCGCGACCTCGAATCCGCCCTCGCCAAGAAGCCGGAATCGCTGAATTTCGGTTCCATCGGGCAGGCTGCCGAAAGGCTCGCGCAGGATACGGGCGCAGACGCGGTGGTTCATGCTCGCTACTCAGGAAATTCCGGGCGCGCCCGGCACGGGCCGTCGACGCGCCCATTGTCCTCCCGGTCCATCCCGAATGCCAGCCCCCCACGCCGCCCGCCCGCGTGCCGCATTGACGGCGCCGGTGCCACCGGTGAAAGGTCCGGAACCGTTGGCCAATGAGGAGACGAAACCTTGGCGCAGTTCCACACGATCCCCGGCGCGCCCACGCCGGTCGCCCCCTTCAGCCATGCGGTGGAGGCCGATGGCTGGGTGTTCATCACCGGCCAGATGCCGACCTGGCCGGACGATGATTCCCGCCCGCTTCCCGAAGGGGCCGAAGCACAGACGCGCCGCGTCATGGACAATCTGGTGCTGGTGCTTGGGGGCATCGGGCTGAACCTGTCGCATGTGGTGCAGGCGCGCGTGTACCTCACCGATTTCAAGGGCGACTACCCCGCCATGAACGCGGTCTACGCCTCCTATTTCCCCGGCGACCGCCGCCCGGCGCGCACCTGCGTCGGCGTCACCGGCCTCGCCCGCGACGCGCTGGTGGAGATCGACCTCGTCGCCCACCGCCCGGGCTGAGCGCCCTCACCGATGCCGTTGCGTCAGATCATGGACGCTGGCGCCGAGGGCCGGCCTGTGTCGTCCTGTCGTCAGCGGCAATGATGACACTGGAAAGCGGCACAGACCGGCACGGCGCCGGCGGAACGGGAAGCGAGCACATGGACACGGCCACCCGGCCCGGCACCGTCCCCGGCATCGATCATGGCAATTACGAGCGCCTGATCGGCGGTGCCCGCGCGGTTGAGGCAATGGCCACCGCCATCGCCCATCCCTGCGACGCGGCCTCGCTGAGGGGCGCGCTCGACGCGGCCAAGGCCGGCTTCATCCTTCCGGTCCTCGTCGGCCCGAGCGCCCGCATCCACGCGGTGGCGCTGGCGGAAGGGCTGGACCTGGCCGGCACCGAGATCGTCGACACCCCGCACAGTGCCGCCTCGGCGGCGCGGGCTGTGGAACTGGTGCGCGAGGGGCGCGTAAGCCTCCTGATGAAGGGCAGCCTGCACAGCGACGAACTGCTCGCCGCCATCACCGCCCGCGACACCGGCCTGCGCACCGGGCGGCGCATCAGTCATGTCTTCGTCATGGACGTGCCGCGCTATGCCGAGCCGCTGTTTATCACCGATGCGGCGGTCAACATCTTTCCCGACCTCGATGCCAAGCGCGACATCGTGCAGAACGCCATCGACCTGCATCTCGGGCTCGGCCTCGGGCGTCCGCGCGTGGCCATCCTCTCGGCGGTGGAGACCGTCACCACCTCCATTCCCAGCACGATCGACGCCGCCGCCCTGTGCAAGATGGCCGATCGCGGCCAGATAACCGGCGCCGATCTCGACGGACCGCTGGCGCTCGACAACGCCATCTCGCCGGAAGCCGCGCGGATCAAAGGCATCGTCTCCCCCGTCGCCGGCCGGGCGCAGATCCTCGTCGCGCCAGACCTCGAAGCGGGCAACATGCTGGCGAAAAACCTCACCTTCATGGCCGGTGCCGATGCGGCGGGCCTCGTTCTGGGCGCGCGGGTGCCGATCATCCTGACCAGCCGCGCCGACACGCTGAAGACCCGCCTCGCCTCCTGCGCGGTAGCGGTGCTTTACGCGCAAGCGCGGCTGCGACAGCCGGGACTGGGAGGGTGATCGAATGAGCGAAGCGATCTTCGTCGTCAATGCCGGCTCGTCCAGCATCAAGTTCAAGCTCTACCGCGTCACCGGCCGCGATGTCGCCCTCGTGCTCGGCGGCGCGCTGGACGGCATCGGCACCCGCCCGCGCCTGCACGCGAAGGACGAGGCCGGCACGGTGCTGGTGGACCGCCGCTTCGCACCCGAAGAGATAGCCAGCGCCCCGCAGGCGCAGCACGCCATCAGCGAATGGGTACTGCCGCATCTCGCCGACGTCGACCTGATCGGCGTCGGCCATCGGGTGGTGCATGGCGGGCCGCATTATTCCCACCCGGAGCGGGTCAACGACGAGGTACTGCGCACGCTCGAAAGCTTCATCCCGCTCGCGCCGCTGCACCAGCTGACCAATCTCGACCCTATCCGCGTCATCGCCGAACGCCGGCCGGACCTGCCGCAGGTCGCCTGCTTCGACACCGCCTTCCACCGCGGCCACCCGGACATCGCCGATCGCTTCGCTCTGCCCAGCGCCCTCTACGAGGATGGCGTGCGTCGCTACGGCTTCCACGGGTTGTCCTATGAGTATGTCTCGGGCGCCCTGCGCGAACTGGCGCCGGAGCTGGCGCGCGGGCGGGTGGTCATCTGCCATCTCGGTTCGGGCGCCTCGGCCTGCGCCCTGCTGGACGGGCGCAGCATGGAATCGACCATGAGCTTCACCGCGCTCGACGGCCTGCCGATGGGCACGCGCTGCGGGGCGCTCGACCCCGGCGTGGTGCTGCACCTCATCGAGCAGAAGGGCATGAGCCCGGCCCAGGTCGGCCACATGCTCTATCACGACAGCGGACTGAAGGGCCTTTCCGGTCTCTCAAGCGACATGCGCGAATTGCTGGCGAGCGATGTGCCCGCCGCCGCGCTGGCGGTCGACTATTTCGCCCTTCATGTCGCGCAGGCGGTGGCGGGGCTCGCCGTGACGCTGGGAGGGCTCGACGCATTGGTCTTCACCGCCGGCATCGGCGAGCACGCCCCGGACATCCGCGCCCGCATCTGCGCCCGGCTCGGCCTGCTCGGCGTCGCCCTCGACGCGCCTGCCAATGCAGCCGGCGAGACCTGGATCGACGCCGAAGGGACCGGCCCGCATGTGCTCGTCATCCCGACCGACGAGGAGCGGATGATCGCCCTGCACACGCTGCGCCTGCTTCGCCCTGCCTAAATCAGAGCGTAGGCCCGTGATGCCGCCTCGAAATCACGAAAACGCTTGGCGCGACGCTCCTGCGCCTCGGCATCGGTGCCCCAGAGCTGTTCCTGCACCTCTTCATCGGCATGGGCGGCGCGCCACGCCTCTTCCGGGGAGAGGCGGCCATGCGCAACGGCGAAGGCAAGAAGGGCCGAGCCGCTCAGCGTCGTCATCAGGTTGAGTGCCGCCAGACGCAGCGGGTCGTCTGGCAGCGCGGCGGCCAGCGCCTCCAGCGTGCGCGGCGGCTGGGCCACATGCACCACGCCCTCGCTCAGCATGAAGGTCGCGCCGAAGCGCTCGCGCGCCCAGGCGAGCAGCGGGTCCCACAGCTCCGCGTGCAGCGCCACCAGCTGCGCCGGCGTGTCGACGCGGTAGCAGAGCAGGTCGCTGCCGGCATAGCGCACGATCTCGGCGCCGACCTCCTCCATCGCCGGGGCGACGCCGTCGATTGCGGAATTGGCCAGCCTGGTCATCGGCATGGTCATGGGGTCGATGACCTCAACCTGCGCCTGCCATTCCACTGCCAGCGCCGCCGCCAGAGGCTGGCTCGCCACGGCGACGAGGTTGCGGCCCGGCGTCCGCACCGGGCGCCCGTCGAGCTCGATGCGGAACCGCCCGTCCTCCGTCGCTGCCGCCCGCGCCTCCTTGTAGAAGCGCTTGGGCAGCGGCGTGCGTTCGGTGAAGCCCGGCCGGGCGGGCGCCTTGGGGGTGTCGGGGCTCGCATCGTTCACGCTACCGGCTCCCATGCATGGTCAATCGCTCGCAGCAACTCGTCGGCGTCCGAGACCAGCCATTCGGCGCCGGACTGCTGCAACAGGTCCGGTGCGTGGTAGCCCCAGCTGACCCCGATGGCACGGGCGCCGGCGGCGCGGGCCATCACCATGTCGAAACTGGTATCACCGATCAGCACCGTGTCGACCGGCTCGGTCCCGGTCGCCGCCATCGCCTGCAGCACCATGGCCGGGTGTGGCTTGGAGGGGGCGTCGTCCGCCGTCTGGATGGTGACGAAGCGCCCTTCCAGCCCGTGATGGCCGAGCACCGCCGCCACGCCCCGCTGCGACTTGCCGGTGGCGATGCCGAGCAGCACGTCGTCGCGGGCGGAAAGCGTGTCGATCAGCCCCCGCATGCCGGGGAACATCGGCTCGCTGAAATCCGGCTCGGTGCGCAATTCGCGGAAGGCCTCGCGGTAGAGATCGGCCAGGCGCTCGGCGGGAAAACGCGGATCGTCTTCGCCGAGCCGCTGCATCGCCTCGACCAGCGACAGGCCGACAATGCCCAGCACTGCCTCGCGCGGCGGCACGGCGAGTTCGGCGCGGGCAAACGCCCGGCCCATGGCGGCGACGATGACGTGCTGGCTGTCCACCAGCGTGCCGTCGCAATCGAACAGGATGAGTTTCATCGGCAGAAGCCCCTTGCCGTCGCCGGCTCTCCGCCCCGTCGCACCGGGCCGCTGCGTGGTCGCTGGCGCTACCCGGCGGGCCGCAAATGGTGGGCGGTGACGGGCTCGAACCGCCGACCCTCTCGGTGTAAACGAGATGCTCTACCAACTGAGCTAACCGCCCGAACGGCCTTCGCCGGCCGCCTTTAAGCATCGACGGCGGAAGGGGGCAAGAGCTTACTGAGGACAGCGCTTACTGAGGAGAGCGCCTTATGCGGGGCACGCTTCCATATGAAAGCTGGCGCCGCCCTGCCGCACTGCCCGCGTGGCGGGCATCGGCCCCGGGGCTGCAACAGCGCGACGGTGGCGCGCTGCGGCAATAGCAGAGGCGGTATATCCGGACCGCCGAACCCCACCAGCCCCCACTGGCCGGGCCTGGATCGACCAGGCAGGATCTGCCGGGCCGGCTTTCGGGTACGGGTCCGCCGGTAATGCTACCGGCGAACCTGTCCCTGTGGTACCGCACCACGCCCCGCGCCGTTTGGCACGGGGGGCGCGGCCCCGGATGAAGATCAACCGTTGACGGTTTCCTTCAGGCCCTTGCCGGGCGTGAACTTCGGGGCCTTGGAGGCCTCGATCTTGACCGGGTTGCCGGTGCGGGGGTTGCGGCCCTCGCGCGCGGCGCGGGTCACGACGGAGAAGCTGCCAAAGCCGATCAGCTTGACTTCTTCACCGGCCTTCAGCGAGGCGGCAATAGCATCGAAGGTCGCGTCGACCGCGGCCGCAGCAGCGGCCTTCGTCAGCTTGGCCTGCTCGGCCACGGCGGCGACGAGTTCGTTCTTCGTGGTCATTTGACCGGTCCTTCCCTTGATTGCACAAGAATCGTCGGTCGCATGCACCGACGACGGGCGGGCACACTTTCCCCAAAATGCGGCGATTGCAAGCGCCCGCGCCGAGAAACCCGCACAAATACACGACTTCAAGGGGTTCGCGTGTATTTTGATACCGCATTTTGTGACAATCGAGCACGCCCGCAATTTAGGCGGATGCGACCCATTCTCCACCCGCGCCGGGCGGCGGACCGGGCGGGAGGCTTTTCCGACCGGATGAAAGTACAGGATAAGCAGGAAAGGGCTCTGCGGCTCATCGGCCGGAGCGTTTTTATGTCGCCATAGTTTGCCAGCATTGGCCAAGAAAGGCCCACGGTGGCGGCCTGCCGCCACACGCCCGGTACGCAAAAACGGCGGCGCCTGCCGGGCACCGCCGTTTCTGTTTCCGTATGCGCCGACCCACTCAATCCGAGCGGATCGCGCTCCGTTCTGAAACGCCCGTTCAGTGAGCGGCGAGGCCGCCGATTTCATCGCGGGCGATCACCGGCTCGACCTCGGTGGTCGGCGCCAGCACCTTCTCTTCCCAGACGATCGCCTCGGGCTGGCGGATGAGCGCATGCTGCAGCACCTCGTCCATCCGCGACACCGGCACGATCTCCAGCGCGTTCTTCACATTGTCCGGGATTTCCGCCAGATCCTTGGCGTTCTCCTCGGGGATCAGCACCTTCTTGATGCCGGCCCGCAGGGCCGCCAGCAGCTTCTCCTTGAGGCCACCGATCGGCAGCACCCGGCCGCGCAATGTGACCTCGCCGGTCATGGCGATGTCACGGCGGATCGGGATGCCGGTCAGCACCGAGGTCAGCACCGTCGCCATGGCGACGCCGGCCGACGGGCCGTCCTTCGGGGTCGCCCCCTCGGGAACATGGACATGGATGTCGCGACGGTCGAACAGCGGCGGCTCGATGCCGAAATCGAGAGCGCGCGAGCGGACATAAGAGGCCGCTGCCGAAATCGATTCCTTCATGACGTCGCGCAGGTTGCCGGTAACGGTCATCTTGCCCTTGCCGGGCATCATCACGCCTTCGATCGTCAGGATCTCGCCGCCCACCTCGGTCCAGGCAAGGCCCGTCACCACGCCGACCTGGTCCTCGGTCTCGGCCTCGCCGTAACGGTACTTCGGTGCCCCGAGATAGTCCTCCAGCTGCTGGACCGTGATCTTGACCGACTTCTTCTTGGTCAGCATCAGGTCCTTCACCGCCTTGCGGGCGAGGTTGGAAATCTCGCGCTCAAGGTTGCGCACGCCCGCTTCCCGCGTATAGCGGCGCACCAGCGTCAGCAGCGCTTCGTCGTCGATCGACCATTCCTTGGGCTGCAGACCATGCTTGGTCAGCGTCTGCGGAATGAGGTGGCGACGGGCGATCTCGAACTTCTCGTCCTCGGTGTAACCGGCGATGCGGATCACCTCCATCCGGTCCAACAGGGCCGGCGGGATGTTCAGCGTGTTGGCCGTGGTGACGAACATCACGCTGGAGAGGTCATAGTCGACCTCCAGATAGTGATCGGCAAAGGTGTGGTTCTGCTCGGGGTCGAGAACCTCGAGCAGGGCAGAGGACGGGTCGCCGCGGAAATCGGCGCCCATTTTGTCGATCTCGTCCAGCAGGAACAGCGGGTTGGACTTCTTGGCCTTGCGCATCGACTGGATGATCTTGCCGGGCATGGAGCCGATATAGGTCCGGCGATGGCCGCGGATCTCCGCCTCGTCCCGCACGCCGCCAAGCGCCACACGCACATATTCGCGGCCCGTCGCCTTTGCGATGGACTTGGCGAGCGAGGTCTTGCCGACGCCGGGCGGGCCAACCAGGCACAGGATCGGGCCGGTCAGCTTGTTCTGCCGGCTCTGCACGGCGAGATATTCGACGATGCGGTCCTTGACCTTGTCGAGGCCGAAATGATCGGTGTCGAGCACGTTCTGGGCGAAGGGCAGGTCCTTCTTGACCTTGCTGCGGTTGCTCCACGGGATCGACAGCATCCAGTCGAGATAGTTGCGCACCACGGTGGCTTCCGCCGACATGGGGGACATCTGGCGCAGCTTCTTCAGCTCGTGCGTGGCCTTCTCGCGGGCTTCCTTGGAGAGCTTGACGGTCTTGATGCGCTCTTCCAGTTCGGCCATTTCGTCACGGCCGTCCTCGCCGTCGCCCAGTTCCTTCTGGATCGCCTTCATCTGCTCGTTGAGATAGTACTCGCGCTGGGTCTTCTCCATCTGGCGCTTGACGCGCGTGCGGATGCGCTTCTCGACCTGAAGGACCGAGATTTCGCTCTCCATCAGCGAGAGCACCTTCTCAAGGCGGGTCGTGACCTTGAGGATTTCCAGCACCGCCTGCTTCTCGGGGATCTTGACCGCGAGATGCGAGGCCACCGTGTCCGCCAGCTTCGAGTGCTCCTCGATCTGGGTGACGACACCGACGACTTCCGGCGAAACCTTCTTATTCAGCTTCACATAGCTGTCGAATTCGGCCAACACCGAGCGACCGAGCGCCTCGGCCTCGACCTTGGCGCCAAGCTCTTCCTCCAGCGCTTCCGCCTCGGCCTCATAGAGGTCGGCGCGGTCGGTGTAGTGGTTGACCTTGGCGCGCGAAATGCCTTCGACCAGCACCTTCACCGTTCCGTCCGGCAGCTTGAGCAGCTGCAGCACCGAGGCGAGCGTGCCGATCTTGTAGATGGACGAGGTCTCCGGGTCGTCGTCGGAGGCGTTCTCCTGCGTCGCCAGCAGGATGAAGGTGTCGTTGCGCATCACCTCTTCGAGGGCGCGGATGGATTTCTCACGGCCGACGAACAGGGGCACGATCATGTGCGGGAACACGACGATGTCCCGCAGCGGCAGGACCGGGAAGGTCTGCGCGACTCCCGGGGTGAGCGCGGTGCGAGGCTTGGGGCTCGTCATGGCTCTTTCCTTTCTGTTGGCGGCAGGCGACGTGCCCGGACGACAGGCGTCGTCGGGCGGAACCGTGCCGCAATGCGGCCGGAACGCGAACGTTGATCTCTGTGCGGGGGCTGCGTGAGGCGCGCTGGGCACGTCGATGCGGTCGAGGACCGGGGGTTGGGGCTCAGATGGCGATGCCCCCGCCCCCCGTCAAGGGAGCGGGCCGCGCCGCTGGCCGGGCATGGCTGCCCGGCCGTGCCCACCGCCGGTTCCTCAGGCACTCGCGCCCGCATCGCCAGCTGCGCGGTCCGCATAGATGTAGAGCGGACGGGCGTTCTGCTCGACGACCTCTTTGCTGATGACGACCTCCTCGACCCCTTCCAGGCCCGGCAGGTCGAACATCGTGTCGAGCAGGATGCCCTCCATGATCGAGCGCAGGCCACGCGCGCCGGTCTTGCGCTCGATAGCCTTGCGGGCGATGGCGCCCAGCGCTTCCTCGTGGATGGTCAGCTCGACATTCTCCATCTCGAACAGGCGCTGATACTGCTTCACCAGCGCGTTCTTCGGTTCGGAGAGGATCTTCTTCAGCGCTGCCTCGTCGAGATCGCCCAGCGTGGCGATGACGGGAAGGCGGCCGATGAATTCGGGGATGAGCCCGTACTTCAGCAGATCTTCCGGCTCGACCTCGCGGAACACCTCGCCCGGCTTGCGGTCCTCGGGCGCGTGGACGACCGCGCCGAAGCCGATCGACGTGCCCTTGCCGCGGGAGGAGATGATCTTGTCGAGGCCGGCGAAGGCGCCGCCGCAGATGAACAGGATGTTGGTCGTGTCCACCTGCAGGAATTCCTGCTGGGGATGCTTGCGCCCGCCCTGCGGCGGCACGGAGGCGACGGTGCCTTCCATGATCTTCAGCAGCGCCTGCTGCACGCCCTCGCCCGAGACGTCGCGGGTGATGGACGGGTTGTCGGACTTGCGGCTGATCTTGTCGATCTCGTCGATATAGACGATGCCCCGCTGCGCCCGCTCGACATTGTAGTCGGCCGACTGCAGCAGCTTGAGGATGATGTTCTCGACATCCTCGCCGACATAGCCCGCTTCGGTCAGCGTGGTCGCGTCCGCCATGGTGAAGGGCACGTCGAGGATGCGGGCGAGCGTCTGCGCAAGCAGCGTCTTGCCCGAGCCGGTCGGCCCAATCAGCATGATGTTGGACTTGGCCAGCTCGACATCGCCGGCGTGCTTGGTCGCGTGGTTCAGGCGCTTGTAGTGATTGTGCACCGCCACCGAGAGGACGCGCTTGGCATGGAACTGGCCGATCACATAATCGTCAAGGACCTTGCAGATTTCCTTCGGGGTCGGGATGCCGTCGCGCGACTTCACCAGCGAGGATTTGTTCTCCTCGCGGATGATGTCCATGCACAGCTCGACGCATTCATCGCAGATGAACACGGTCGGTCCCGCAATGAGTTTGCGGACCTCGTGCTGGCTCTTGCCGCAGAACGAGCAGTAAAGAGTATTCTTGCTGTCGCCGCCGCCAACCTTGCTCATGCGTCTCTCCGTCCGCTCGGCGGTCCAGGCATTGCCCGGAACCGCCCCAGTCCCGCGGCCGCCGCGGGCCTCCAAGAGGGGAGAAACGCGACGGCTCGAAAACGCCGTCAAAAGGAAGCGACTTAAGGGTCCTTGTTCGATGGCACAGCCAAGCACGCTAGCAGCGACACGATCAAGCGGGCAATCGAACCATCCCCGATTTCGCGGATGGGGCGCTGGTCCCGTCGTACCCCCGTCACACCTCCGGGCGACACTTCATTCTGAAGTCATGCAAGCGCGATACCGCGAAGCATGCAAGCCCGCGCTTCATCTCGGCGCGGGCCCCAGTCTCAATATAGGAAGCCGACACGGCTTCGGAAACACGGCGCAAACGCCCGTCAGGGCTTCGCCGGGGCCTCTTCGGGACGCTTGTCGATCACTTTGTCGATAAGGCCAAAGGACTTGGCGACGTCGGCGGTCATGAAGTTGTCGCGCTCCAGCGCGTCCTCAACCGCCTTGATGTCCTGGCCGGTGTGCTTCACGTAGATCTCGTTGAGCCGCTGCTTGAGGCTCATGATCTCTTTCGCGTGCAGCATGATGTCCGTCACCTGGCCCTGGAAGCCGCCCGAGGGCTGGTGCACCATGATTCGCGCGTTGGGCAGGGCGAAACGCATGTCCTTCTCGCCGGCCGTCAGCAGCAGCGAGCCCATCGAGGCCGCCTGGCCGATGCACAGCGTCGACACCGCAGGCTTGATGAACTGCATCGTGTCGTAGATCGCCAGTCCCGATGTCACCACCCCGCCCGGGGAGTTGATGTACATCGAGATTTCCTTCTTCGGATTCTCCGCTTCGAGGAACAGCAGCTGGGCGACCATGAGGGTCGCCATGCCGTCCTCGACCGGGCCGGTCAGGAAAATGATGCGCTCTTTCAGGAGCCGGGAATAAATGTCGTAGGAACGCTCGCCCCGGTTGGTCTGTTCGACCACCATCGGGACCAGGTAGTTATTGAGGGTATCAATCGGGTCACGCATATTTCGATCCTCGGCGGTACGGCGCGCCGGCGCCGCCCGCGAATCCAACCACCCTACAATAAAGGGAAAGCGCGTCCCTACCAGCCCGCCGGCGCGAAAGCCGCGGTGGGCGGAGCCGCGCGCAGCGCACGACTCCGCGAGTTCCGTCGGCCTCAGGCCGCCTTTTCATCCTCGTCGTCGGCGTAGAGTTCCTCGCGGGTGACGGGGATCTCATTAACCGTGGCGAGTTCGAGAAGGTAGTCGACGACCTTCTCCTCGAAGATGGGCGCCCGCAGGCTGGCCAGCGCCTGGGCGTTGCTGCGGTAGAACTCCCACACCTGCTGCTCCTGCCCGGGAAACTGGCGGGCACGCTCGACGACGGCGCGGGTCACTTCGTCGTCCGTAACCTGTATGTTGTTCTTCTCGCCGATTTCCGCAAGCACCAGGCCAAGGCGCACGCGGCGCTCGGCGATCTTCTGGTAGTCCGCGCGGGCGGCTTCCTCGGTGGTGTCCTCATCGGCGAAGGTCTTCTTCTGGGTTTCCATCTCGGCCGTCACCGAGCCCCAGATGCCGTCGAATTCCTGCTGGGCCAGCGTCGGCGGCACGTCGAACTGATGCAGCCCGTCGAGTGCGTCGAGCAGGCGGCGCTTGGCCTTGTTGCGGCTCTGCGCGTTGTGCTCCTGGGCGATGCGGCTCTTCACCTGCTCCTTGAGCGCCTCAAGGCTGTCCATGCCGAGCGTCTTGGCGAACTCGTCGCCCATGTCCATCTCGGTCGGGGATTCGATCATCTTCGCCGTCACCTCGAACGAGGCTTCCTTGCCGGCCAGATGCGCCGCCTGATAGGCCTCGGGGAAGGTCACGTTGACGGTGCGGGTCTCGTCTTCCTTGATGCCGACGAGCTGTTCCTCGAAGCCGGGGATGAAGCTGTTGGAGCCGAGCACCAGCGGCACGTCCTCGCCCGAACCGCCCTCGAACGCCTCGCCGTCGATCGAGCCGACGAAGGACAGGGTGACGCGGTCGCCGTTCTCGGCGATGCCGTCGGGCTTGGCGGCGTAGGGGCGGTTGGCCTCGGCGATCCGCTTGACGGTCTCCTCGACCTCCTCGTCGGACACCGCCAGCACCGGCTTGTCGAGGGTGATGCTCTTGAAGTCGCCGAGCGCGATCGCCGGCAGCACTTCGAGGTTCACGGTGTAGGACAGGTCGGCCTTGCCCTCGATCACCTCGTTGACCGCCGCCTCGTCCTGCGGCAGCTCGACCTTGGGCTGCATCGCGAGCTTGAAGCCGTTATCCTCGATGATCTTGGTGTTGGCCTCGTTCACCGCCTGGTCGATCACCTCGGCCAGCACGGACTTGCCGTACATGCGCTTGAGATGGGCGACCGGCACCTTGCCGGGGCGGAAGCCGTTGAGGCGGACCTTGTCCTTGAGCTCGCTGAGGCGCGCATTGGCCTTGGCGTCAAGTTCGGCGGCCGGCAGCACCACGCGATATTCGCGCTTGAGACCTTCGGCGAGGAGTTCGGTGACCTGCATTTTCAATCGGCCTTCGTCTTGTTTGCCGCTTGCGCGAGCTCTCGAATGTCTGTGTGCGGGCCCACCGCGTGAACGGAGCGAGCCTCGCTCGGTGCAAATGGGTCGGAAGGCGGCACCGGACAAGGGAAGGCACTGGTGCGGGCGGAGGGACTCGAACCCCCACGACTCTCGCCACTGGAACCTAAATCCAGCGCGTCTACCAGTTCCGCCACGCCCGCGGTCGCGCCTGTCGCCCGCCACCTCGTCCGGGAAGGACGCGCATGGACGCATGGGCGCGCACCCGAGAAGGTACCGCCAGCCGGGTGCGGGCTTATAACACGGTCATGACGCTGCGCCAGCGCAAAATGCGCGCCCTCGCCCACCCGCTACACGGCCCCCAGAAGCGCGAACAGCCGGCGATAGACCGGACGCAGCGCGTCGATCAGATCGTCGGCGACAAGGCCGGGCCCGGCCTCCTGCGCGGCCTCGCCGTGCAGCCATACGGCAGCGCAGGCGGCCTCGAAGGGCGGCATGCCCTGCGCCAGCAGCCCGCCGACGATGCCCGCCAGCACGTCGCCCGCCCCTGCCGTCGCGAGCCAGGGTGGCGCGTTGGCGGCAATAGTGGCGCGGCCGTCCGGGCTCGCGACCACCGTGTCCGGCCCCTTCAGCAGCAGCGTCGCCCCCAGCCGCAAAGCGCCGGCGCGCGCCCGCTCCAGCCGCGAGGGGGCGTCCAGCACCTGCGGGCAGCCCTCGAAAATCCGCGCGAACTCGCCGTCGTGCGGGGTGGCGACCGCGGCCGGCGCAGCGGCGATGGCATGTGCCAGCGCGTCCACCCCACCCATGAACGAGGTGAGAAGGTCGGCGTCGAGCACCAGGCGCCGGTCGCCGCAGGCCGCCAGCCGGTCCCGCGCGCCCTGCCCCACGCCGAGGCCGGGGCCGAGCACCACAGTGGTCAGCCTTTGATCGGCCAGCACATGCGCCAGCCCGGCGGCGTCCTCGACCGGCCGCACCATGACGGCGGAGAGATTCGCCGCGTGGATCGGCAGCGCCTCGGCCGGGCATGCCACCGTCACCAGCCCCGCCCCGGCCCGCAGCGCGGCGCGGGCGGCCAGCCGCGTCGCGCCCGTCGCCTGTGCCGGTCCGGAGACGGCGACGAGATGACCGCGACTGTATTTGTGACCCTGCGGCGCCGGCACCGGGAAATGATCCGCCCACAGCGCCGGCACGTTCTCGTGGGTCAGCGGACGAATCTCGTCGAGCGCCTCAGGCAGGATGCCGATGTCGGCGACGCTCAGTTCGCCCGCATGCAGGCGGCCCGGCAGCAGCACATGGCCGGGCTTGGGCCGGAAGAAGGTGACGCTCCAGCGCGCCTTCACCGCCGCCCCGCGCACGGCGCCGGTGGCGCCGTCAATGCCCGAGGGCAGGTCGACCGCCAGCACCGGCAGGCCGGCGGCGGCTATGGCGGCATTCACCCGCTCCACCAGCGCCCGCGCCGGACCCTCGAGATCGCGCGCCAGCCCGGCGCCGAACAGCGCGTCGATGATGAGATCGACGGCCTCCAGTGCCGCGCCTTCCGCCGGCTCGACAGGCCCCGTCCATTTCGCCGCCATGAGTGCGGCATCGCCGCGCAACTGCGCGCGGTCCCCGAGCAGCGCGAGCCGCACCCGGTAGCCGGCCTCGCGCAGCAGCCGTGCGGCGACGAATCCGTCGCCGCCATTGTTGCCCGGCCCACACAGCACCAGCACGCGCCCACCCGCCAAAGTCACCCGCGCGGCGAGGCGGGCGACCGCCTCTCCCGCCCTTTCCATGAGCACGGCACCGGGCATGCCGGCGGCAATGGTGAAGGCGTCGGCGCGCGCCATCTCGCTGGGGGTGAGTAGCTCCATGAAGCCTTGCTCCTGCACGGTCTGGCGGTGCGGCGGGCGGACACGAGAGCCTAGCTGAAACCGGCGACTCCCGGCGAGCCGTGGCATCGTCGCAGCAAACGGGGGCAAATGCCCAACTTCCACGCAGCCCTCGGCGGCGAAGTCCGCCTCAAATAGCCCATTCCTTAAGCAATATGCCTACAACTTCATCGTCCATCAAAAATGAAGCTGTTTGGCCCGCTCGGTAGCGGCGTGCGATGATGCGCTATTAACGGTTTCCGGCGACACTGGGATGCTTGGCATGGGTTCTGCTTCTTCGCGACCCGACTCGGCCGGGCGTCGCGGATCGACGAGTCAGGGAGACGAGGTCAGATGAAGAAGATTGAGGCCATCATTAAGCCCTTCAAGCTCGACGAGGTGAAGGAGGCGTTGCAGGAAATCGGCCTGCAGGGCATCACCGTCACGGAAGCCAAGGGCTTCGGCCGGCAGAAGGGGCATACGGAACTGTATCGTGGCGCGGAATACGTCGTCGATTTCCTGCCCAAGGTGAAGATCGAGATCGTGGTTGCCGACGAGACGGTGGAAACCGCTATCGACGCCATCCGCCGCGCCGCCCAGACCGGCCGCATCGGCGACGGCAAGATCTTCGTGTCCAACATCGAAGAGGCCATTCGCATTCGTACCGGCGAGTCGGGCGTCGACGCCATCTGAGAGCCAGCGTAGTATGGTCGCGCATATGAGCGCGCCGCATCCTGACAGGGTGCGGCGCGTATCGTCGTTGACCATCCGCTTGGGACCAGCTGCCCCTCAAAAGTCGGCAGTATCAGAAGAGGTACGAACAATATGACGACGGCCAAGGATGTACTGAAGCTAATAAAGGACAACGACGTTAAATACGTCGACCTGCGCTTCACCGATCCCCGCGGCAAGTGGCAGCACGTGACCTTCGATATCACGATGGTCGACGAAGATTTCTTCGCCGAAGGTCAGGCATTCGATGGGTCCTCCATTGCCGGCTGGAAGGCGATCAACGAATCGGACATGCACCTGCAGCCCGATCTCGACTCCGTCAGCATCGACCCGTTCTTCGCCGAGACCACCATGGTCGTGGTCTGCGACGTGCTGGAGCCGACCACGGGCGAGCCCTATGGCCGCGACCCGCGTGGCATGGCCAAGAAGGCCGAAGCCTATCTGAAGTCCACCGGGATCGGCGACACCATCTATATCGGGCCCGAAGCCGAATTCTTCATCTTCGACGACGTGCGCTTCACGGCCGACCCCTACAACACCGGCTTCAAGCTCGATTCGGTCGAACTGCCGACCAATGGCGGCACCGAATATGAAGGCGGCAATCTCGGCCACCGCGTCCGCACCAAGGGCGGCTATTTCCCGGTGCCGCCGGTGGACAGCTGCCAGGACCTGCGGGGCGAGATGCTCGCCGCCATGGCCCGCATGGGCGCCAAGGTCGAGAAGCACCACCACGAAGTCGCCTCCGCCCAGCATGAGCTGGGGCTGAAGTTCGACACGCTGGTGACGATGGCCGACCAGCTGCAGATTTATAAGTACTGCATCCACCAGGTCGCCAACGTCTATGGCAAGACGGCCACCTTCATGCCGAAGCCGATCTTCGGCGACAACGGCTCGGGCATGCATGTGCACCAGTCGATCTGGAAGGAAGGCAAGCCGCTGTTCGCCGGCAACAAATATGCCGACCTCAGCCAGGAATGCCTGTGGTACATCGGCGGCATCATCAAGCACGCCAAGGCGCTGAATGCCTTCACCAACCCGCTGACCAATTCCTACAAGCGGCTGGTTCCCGGCTATGAGGCTCCCGTGCTGCTCGCTTATTCCGCGCGCAACCGCTCGGCCTCCTGCCGCATCCCCTACACCACCTCGCCGAAGGCGAAGCGCGTCGAGACCCGCTTCCCGGACCCCGGCGCGAACCCTTACCTCGCTTTCGCGGCACTGCTCATGGCCGGCCTCGACGGCATCCTGAACAAGATCGATCCCGGTCCGGCCATGGACAAGGACCTTTACGATCTGCCGCCGAAGGAGCTGAAGAAGATCCCGACCGTCTGCGGCTCGCTGCGCGAGGCGCTGTCGTCGCTCGACAAGGATCGCGACTTCCTCAAGAAGGGCGGCGTGTTCGAGGACGACTTCATCAACGCCTATATCGAGCTGAAGATGGTCGAGGTGATGCGGTTCGAAATGACCCCGCACCCGGTCGAGTTCGAGATGTACTATTCGGTCTGACCGGCACGCCGTTCGACCAACGGAAAGGGGCGCCGCGAGGCGCCCTTTTTTCGTGGGCCCACCCGTCGATTTGCTGCGGAAATCCAGCGGTAACCTAATCCAGCTCTGTCACGCACGCGTGAATCGTGTAGGACTTTCCTGTGGTACCTCAGGGGGGTTATATGCGTCATACCGTGTTGGGCGCCTTCGCGTCCGTCTTGCTGCTGGGGACCAGCAGCGCCGCGCTCGCGTCGGCCGGCTGCTCCGCTTTCAACGGCACCTTCTCCGGCGGTTCGATCTCCGGCAGCACCTCCGGCACGGGGTTCGTGGCCGGCGACACGATCAAGCTGACCGTCACCGCCGTCGGCGGCTCCGACAGGCTCGGCCTCTATGACGCCACGACCCACAATCCTCTGATCCTGAGCTTCGACACGGTCGGATCGCAGACCTATGTCGTGCCGGAGGCGACCTCGGATGAGTTCATCATCAGCGGCACGCAGTCCAACGCAGGCTCGAATTTCTCGTGGAGCTGCACGGCCGGCGGCGGTGGGAGCGGCGGCGTCACCGACAGCAAGAAACTGACCAGCGTCCAGTCCATCGGTTCGACGGTCGTGGCCAACACGTCGGGCGCCGCCATCAGCACCTCGGTGTCCACCGCCATCGATTCCACGCTGGGTGGGGGCGCACCCGGCACCTCGACACCGGCCGCCGTGGCGATGACCCGCGAGGAGTTTGCTGATTACGTAGCCCGGAAGGCCTCTCATGGGGCAGGCCCGGAAAACGGCGGCCCTAGTGCGAAGGTCTATAATTACTTTTACAAGGAGGCGCTGCAGCTTTACGATTTATATCTTGCCAAGGGTCAGGTGCCGGTACGGACGGCGGACGGCTATAAGTGGGTGGCACAATCTTCGGTCGCCTCCCGGTTCACTGCCGAGGGCCGCTCCGGCGTGTCGGGAACCACCGACGAGGCCTTCTCGGCCCTCAGCTATGCGAACGTCAACAAGTCGCTCTCGTTCGCCACGCCGATGGCCGAGCAGAACTGGAGCGCCTGGGTCGATGTGCGCGGCAGCGGATTCCAGCAGTCCGATTCCGACCTGATGAAGGGCACGCAGATCAACGCCACCGCCGGCCTCACCTATCGCCTCGCCCCCACCGTGGTGGTTGGCGTGTTCGGCGGTTACGAGAATTTCAACTATGACTTCGCCTGGCTCACCGGCAATCTGGAAGGCGACGGCGCCACGGTCGGCACCTATGCCGGCTGGCAGATCACGCCGACGCTGCGCTGGAAGGGCATGGTCGGCTGGACCGGGCTCAGCTACGACGCCTCCGCCGGGCTGGCGGCCGGCAGCTTCGACGGCTCGCGCTGGCTGCTCTCCACCGGGATCAACGGCACCTTTGATGTCGGCGGCTATGTCGTCGAACCCTCCGCCGATGTGTTCGCCCTCTGGGAAAGCCAGGGCAACTATATCGACACGCTGGGAGGTCTCCACGATTCGCGCGATTTCTCCACCGGGCGCGTCGCGCTGGGCGGCAAGGTGACGGCGCCGCACTGGGTCGAGGGCGTGATGCCCTATCTCGGTCTTTACGCCGACTGGCGCTTTGCCTCGGACGATGCAGTGGTGGCCGATGTGCCCGACACCGGCATCGGCGACGGCTGGTCGGCACGGGTCACGGGCGGTTTCAGCATGCGTGTTCTCACGGCCGGATCGCTGTCGCTCGGCGGCGAATATGGCGGCATTGGCGCCGATTACAGCGTGTGGACCGGCACCGCCCGGCTGACCGTGCCGTTCTGACCCTCTTCAAAGCGGAGGCGGCGGGGCGGCGATTGCCGACTTCGCCGCCCGCTGGCGCCGTACGGCAGCCACGGAAGCACCCGGCACACAGAGCGAGAGGCAAACAAAAAGGGCGGGTCCAAGGACCCGCCCTTTCGTATTGGTAGAGACGCCGATCAGCGCTTCGAGAACTGGAAGCTGCGGCGGGCCTTGGCCTTGCCGTACTTCTTACGCTCGACAACGCGCGAATCGCGGGTCAGGAAGCCGCCCTTCTTCAGCGGGGCGCGCAGCTCGGGCTCGTAATAGGTGAGCGCGCGCGAAATGCCATGGCGCAGCGCGCCGGCCTGGCCGGAGAGGCCGCCGCCGGAGACGGTGCAGACCACGTCATACTGGCCGGTACGGGCCGCCGTGGTGAAGGGCTGCTGGATGATGAGGCGCAGCACAGGACGGGCGAAATACACCTCGATCTCGCGCTCATTGACCAGGATCTTGCCGGTGCCGGGACGGACCCAGACGCGGGCGACCGCGTTCTTGCGCTTGCCGGTGGCATAGGCACGGCCCTGGCGGTCCAGCTTCTGGACATGCTTGGGGGCCTCGGGGGCCTGGGACTTGAGGGCTTCGAGCCCGTCGAGCGACTGGATGAGCTCAGCCATGATCAGATCCCCACATTCTTGCGGTTGAGCCCGGCGACGTCGAGCGTCTCCGGCTGCTGGGCTTCATGCGGATGGGTGGCGCCCTTGTAAACGCGCAGATTGCCCATCAGCTTGCGGCCAAGCGGGCCGCGCGCCAGCATGCGCTCCACGGCCTTTTCGACCACGCGCTCGGGGAAACGACCTTCGAGGATGAACTTAGCAGTCCGCTCCTTGATGCCGCCGGGGAAGCCGGTGTGGTGATAATAGACCTTGTCGTCGCGCTTGCGGCCGGTCAGCACCACCTTGTCGGCATTGATGACGACGATATTGTCGCCGCAATCGACATGCGGGGTGTAGATCGGCTTGTGCTTGCCCTTGAGGCGGGTAGCGATGATGGTCGCGAGACGGCCGACCACGAGGCCGGAAGCGTCGATCACGACCCATTTCTTCTGAATATCGGCGGGTTTTGCCGAAAACGTCTTCATGGGAAAATCCATATGCAAGGGCGCGGAATGCCCGCACCTCTCTCGTGGCGGGTTTCTAGACGAGCCCACGCGCGAGGTCAATGTCCACATGCGCCGAATTCACGTTACCGATCAATGGGTTGCAAATTAGGTAATTTAATACCTCGGCCTAACCCCTTGAAATCGACCTTCCCCCGGCACTGATCCACCGTCCCGTCCGCTCCCCCGCCCCGTTCGCGCGAAAAAGCTCGCCTCGTCAGGCAGACACGTCCCATATGCAGGACGCGCCCGCCTCCAGCCCAGGTCCTTCGATGAATCACGATCACTATGACGACGCCTTCCTCGCCGACTGGCTCGGCGGCGTGCGGACCATCGCCGTGGTCGGCGCCAGCCCGAAGCCCGAGCGCCCCAGCCATGGCGTCGCCCTCTATCTCGCTCAGCGCGGCTACAAGGTGTTCGCCATCAATCCCGGCCAGGCCGGGCGCGCCATTGCCGGCTTGCCGACCTACGCGCATCTGGCCGACGTGCCCGAGCCGATCGACATGGTCGACGTCTTCCGCGCCCCGGAGCATCTCGAATCGGTGGTCGGGGAGGCGCTCGCCCTCTCGCCCCGGCCCAAGCTCATCTGGGGCCAGCTCGGCGTGCGCGACGATGCGGCGGCGGCGCGCGCCGAGGCAGGCGGTATCGCGGTCATCATGAACCGCTGCCCGGCCATCGAAATCCCCCGGCTCCGCCTCGCCCGGCCGGCGTGAGCATGCCCGCAGCTCAGAACCGATAGCCGACCAGCAGCATCACCGAGGGCTGGAAGGCCTCCTGCACCACGGGGCTGTCGGCGGCATCGCCGAGGAGATAGCCGAGGCCGACCTCGCCACGCACCAGCCAGTGCTCGGTGACCGCATAGGTCGCCACCAGTTCGATGTCGACGCGCTTGAAGCCGGCGCCGATGTCGTAGCGCGACAGGCCCGACAGGGCGGACTGCGCCGCCGTCACGCCGAAATAGGCCTGCATGTAGTCCTCGTCGGCCCAGGTGGTCGAAACGCCGGCGGAGAAGCGGAACTGCCCGGCATCGTGGGCGAGCTTGAAGCCGAGCGTCGCCTGCGTGCCGTCGCTCCCGCCGATGATCCGCTCGATCGAGGCGTAGATTTCAGCCGCGCCTCTCTCATAGGTAAGCGTCGCGCCGACCACGCCACCCATGTCGATGTCGCCAAGCCCCCGGAGATGGTCCGAATCGCTCTGCTCACGGCCGGTGTCATAGCCAAGCTGCCCACTCAGGGTGAGGTCGCCCAGGCTGTGGAGGTTCACCGACACGCCGCGCGGGTCGACCGTCACATGCTCGCCGAAGCTGGCGGTGATGAACGGAACGGGCTGGAAATCGAACTCGTCCGATCCCTCATATTTCGGCGCCATCATCACGCCGCCGCCCAGCACGACATTCCAGTCCGCCAGCGTGCCGGCGACGAAAGCCCAGCCATCGGCGGCGGAGGCCGTCGCGGCGCCGCCGTCGAGGGTGGCCGCCGGCCCGGCCAGATGACCGGCGAGGGCGGGAGGAAGCAGAAGAGCGGAACAGGCCAGCGGCAGGCCAAGGCGGGCAAGGTGTCGGATACGCATGCGCGGTCTCTGTATGGCCGGGGGGGGGAATGTCCCGCGGAAACGTTCCGGGGCCGGCCACCCATCCCGCGCCCTGGACTGCCGGGGCCAGCGCCGCTTCGTAATTGCGTCAAACTCTTCGCTAATGTGCAGTGCAGCACGCACGGGAAGGCTGAACATGCGCGATTTCGCGAACGGACGTCTGGCGAAAGGACCGCTGGCGCGCTGGCTGCGGGCGCGGGCGCCGGAGGTCAGCTTCGCCCTCGCGCTCAGCCCGGCTTTCGCCTGGATGGCGCCGTTCGACACCACCGATGGCAGTTTCCTCGAGCGAATCGTGTTCTGGGGCTGGCTGCTGCCCTCGTGGTTCCTGGTGCTGGCGGTGACGCAGGCCCGGGCGCATCGCATCCGCACTCTCGAGGCACTGTCTCCGGCGGCACGGTCGACGGTGATGCTGGCCTTGTCGGCGGTGCCGATGATCGGGATAGCCGGCCTTGCCGCCAGCACGATGCAGGGCTGGCAGGTCAGCCCGTGGGAAGTGTCCAAACTCTATATCAGGGTGCTTCTCATCGGCGCGCTGGTGACGCTGCTGTGGAAGGCCATCGGGCTCTCCCGTCCGGGCGCGGCGCGCTACGCCCCCGCACTGGCCGCGCCTGAAGTGGCACAGCCGCCGGCTTCGGTCCCGACGGCACCAGCCATTGCCCGGCCGGTCACCGCCCTGCCCTCCGCCGAACTGCTCGCCCGGCTGCCTCCCGCCCTGCGCGGTCCCCTGCTCTGCCTGCAGATGGAGGACCACTATGTCCGCATCCACACCGCCAAGGGCTCCGCGCTGGCGCTGCTGCGCCTGAGCGACGCCATCGCCCAGACTGGCGCCACCCCGGGGCGGCAGGTCCACCGCTCCTGGTGGGTGTCGGACGACGCGGTGGAGGGTTTCGAGAAACAAGGACGCACGGGCCGGCTGCGGCTGGGCAACGGGCTGCGCGTGCCGGTGTCGCAGCGCTATGCGCGGGAGGTCGAAGTCGCCTTCGGCCCGGCGACCGCGGGCGAGCCGCCTTCCCCTCGGCGCATGACCTGATCGTCCAGCCTGCCGGCGGCTGATGGCGCTCGCTAACGCGCCGGATATCAACAGCCATATTTCGCTGTTTGAATCTTTATCCAATCCTGTTGCGTTTTTTAGCCGAGGCGCGACACTGCCGGGCAAGACGCCCGCGGCGTCCAGCGCCGCACGCGCGGATCGCCGGCCCGTCGACAGGAGAACGCCAATGACCGACGCCCCCACTCCCGCCCCCGGCTTTGCCACCGTCGCCGTCCATGCCGGCGCCGCGCCCGACCCGACCACCAAGGCGCGCGCCACGCCGATCTACCAGACGACGTCCTTCGTGTTCGACGATGTCGACCACGCGGCCTCGCTGTTCGGGCTAAAGGCGTTCGGCAACATCTATACCCGCATCGGCAACCCGACCAACGCGGTGCTGGAAGAGCGCGTCGCAGCGCTGGAAGGCGGCACCGCCGCGCTGGCCGTCGCGTCCGGCCATGCCGCGCAACTGCTCACCTTCCAGACGCTGCTGACCCCGGGTGACGAGTTCATCGCCGCGCGCAAGCTCTATGGCGGGTCGATCAACCAGTTCAACCACGCCTTCAAGAGCTTCGGCTGGAACGTCGTCTGGGCGGATTCGGACGACGTCGCCTCTTTCGAGCGCGCCATCTCGCCGCGCACCAAGGCCATCTTCATCGAGTCGATCGCCAATCCCGGCGGCATCGTCACCGACATCACCGCCATCGCCAAGATCGCCAAGCGCGCCGGCGTGCCGCTCATAGTCGACAACACGCTGGCGACGCCCTACCTCATCCGCCCCTTTGAGCACGGCGCCGACATCATCATCCATTCAGCCACCAAGTTTCTCGGCGGCCACGGCAATTCCATCGGCGGGTTGATCGTCGATGGCGGCTCGTTCGACTGGATGCGCGAGGGGCGCTATCCTTTCCTGTCGCAGCCGCGCCCGGAATATGAGGGCATCGTCATCGGCGAGGCCTTCGGCAATTTCGCCTTCGCCATCGCCGCCCGCGTGCTCGGCCTGCGCGATCTCGGCCCGGCGCTTTCGCCGTTCAACGCGTTCCTCCTCCTCACCGGCATCGAAACCCTGCCGCTGCGCATCCAGCGCCATTGCGACAACGCGTTGGCGGTGGCCAAGCATCTCGCCGACCACCCCAAGGTCTCCTGGGTCAGCTATCCCGGCCTGCCGGGCGACCGCTATTACAACCTCGCCCAGCAGTACACGCCGAAGGGCGCGGGGGCGGTGTTCACCTTCGGGCTCAAGGGCGGCTTCGAGGCCGGCGTGGCGCTGGTGTCGGGGGTGAAGCTGTTCTCGCACCTCGCCAATATCGGCGACACCCGCTCTCTCATCATCCACCCCGCTTCCACCACCCATCGCCAGCTTGCCGACGACCAGAAGGTGCTCGCCGGTGCGGGGCCCGACGTGGTGCGGTTGTCGGTGGGCATCGAGGACGCCGCCGACATCATCGCCGATCTGGATCAGGCGCTGGCGCGCGCCTGATTCCGCCCGCATTGCGGACAATCTTGCGGATCGTGAACGAATTATGAGCGTGTCATGCGCGGCCCGCAGGGCTGGGATGCGGTATATTTCCTACCAAACGAGCAGGATGTCGAATATCTAGGCATCGGAATGATTAACGGACGTGCAGCTGCCGGGAATGCCCGGAGGCCGCGATCCGATTAACCGAAAACCGATGGAGACTGACATGCTGCTTTGGGGCCTCGTTGCCAAGCAGATCCGCCGTTACCAGGCGTATCGCCGCACTCTTATCGAGCTTTCCCAGCTCGACGATCGCACGCTCGCTGACATCAACGTCACGCGCGGCGAAATCACCAGCGTTGCCCGTCGCGCCGCCGCTGCGGCGTGATGAGCGAGCGGACCTCGCGTCCGACGCATGGCTCTGCAAGAACGGCCCCGGAAATTTCCGGGGCCGTTCTTTTTTGCCCCCGTTCCGTGCTAAGCCGCGCGCGGGTTTGTTGAGCAGCGGCAGAATATGAGCATCACCGAAAAGCGCCCGGTCCACATTGTCGGCGGCGGCCTCGCCGGATGCGAAGCCGCTTGGCAGCTCGCCCGGCGCGGCATCCCGGTGGTGCTGCACGAAATGCGCCCGACGCGCGGCACTGACGCGCACAAGACCGACAGCCTCGCCGAGCTGGTCTGTTCCAACTCCTTCCGTTCCGACGACGCGCAGAACAACGCGGTTGGCGTGCTGCACGCTGAGATGCGCCGGCTCGGCTCGCTCATCATGTCTTGCGCCGACAGCCACCAGATCCCGGCCGGCGGCGCGCTGGCGGTGGACCGCGAGGGCTTCGCGCAGGCCGTCACCGCCGCCATCGCCGGCCATCCGCTGATCACGGTGGAGCGCGGCGAGGTTGAGGGGCTGCCCCCGGAGGAGTGGGAATCGGTCATCATTGCCACCGGCCCCCTCACCTCCCCGTCCCTCGCTGAGGCGATCCGCGCCCGTGCGGACGAGCAGGCGCTCGCCTTCTTCGACGCTATCGCCCCCATCGTCCATTTCGATTCCATCGACATGGACGTCTGCTGGTTCCAGTCGCGCTATGACAAGGTGGGCCCCGGCGGCACCGGCGCCGACTACATCAATTGCCCGATGGACAAGGAGCAGTACGACGCCTTCGTCGCCGCGCTGGCCGCCTCCGACACCGTCCCGTTCCGCGAATTCGAGGCCAACACGCCCTATTTCGACGGCTGCCTCCCGGTCGAGGTGATGGCCACGCGTGGCCCGGAGACGCTGCGCCACGGCCCGATGAAGCCGATGGGGTTGACCAACGCCCACAACCCGACCGTGAAGGCCTATGCCGTGGTCCAGCTGCGCCAGGACAACGCGCTGGGCACGCTCTACAATATGGTCGGCTTCCAGACCAAGACCCGCCACGGCGATCAGGTACGCCTGTTCCGCATGATTCCGGGGCTGGAGAAGGCCGAGTTCGCCCGGCTCGGCGGCCTCCACCGCAACACCTATCTCAATTCGCCGCGCGTGCTCGATCACACCCTCCGCCTGAAAGCCGAGCCGCGCCTGCGCTTCGCCGGCCAGATCACCGGCTGCGAGGGCTATGTGGAAAGCTCCGCCATGGGCCTGATGGCCGGCCTGTTCGCGGCCGCCGAGCAGCGCCGGCAGGAGCCCGCCTTGCCCCCACCGACCACCGCCCATGGCGCCCTGCTCAACCACATCACCGGCGGCCATATCGAGACGGTGGAGGCGGGACCCCGCTCCTTCCAGCCGATGAACGTCAATTTCGGCCTGTTCCCGCCGCTCGACGCCAATCCCACCCGCGACACCGAGGGCAACCGCCTGCGCGGCTCGCAGAAGACAGTGGCTAAGAAGCAGGTGCTGGCCGCCCGCGCCCTCGCCGATCTGGACGCATGGGCGAAAACCCATGCCGACGAGCCGAGCGAGGCCGCCGCGTGAGCCTCAACATCCCCGCCAAAGGCGGCGTGTTCGAGCTCGACACCGTGCTCAAGCGCGACACCTTCTCCACCATCGAACGCGGCCTCTGGCGCGATGCCGCCGGCAACGTCTTTCCGGCGGTGCGACGCAATTATGCCGGGGTGAAATGGTGGGTGAAACCCCTCGCCCGCCATTTCGCCGGCCGCGAGGCGCGCGCGCTGATCCGCGCCGAGGGCAGCGGCCACACCGTGCCGGTCTATGCGCTGGAGGAAGGCCACCTCGTGCGCGGCTTCGTCGACGGCATCCCGCTGCAGATCGCTAAGCCGCGCGGCGACCTCGCCTATTTCGCCTCCGCCCGCAAGGGCCTGCGCGAAGTACACCGGCGCAACATCGCCCATAACGATCTCGCCAAGCCGCAAAACTGGCTCTATGCGGCGGACGGGCGTGCGGTGCTGATGGATTTCCAGCTGGCCATGGTGTTTTCCCACCGCAGCAAGGCGTTCCGCGTCGCGGCCTATGAGGACATCCGCCACTTCCTCAAGCAGAAGCGCAGCTACTGCCCGGAGGCGCTGACCGCGCGGGAAAAGAAGATACTGGCCCGCAAGAGCCTTTTCACCCGGGTGTGGATGAAGACCGGCAAGAAGGTCTACAATTTCGTCACCCGGCGCCTGCTGAATTATCACGACACGGAAGGGCGCGGCCCGCGCGCCATGGAACAAGGCCCACGCATCGCAAGCGCGCTAGCCGAGGTCGGCGGCGTGCTTGCCGTGCACATCTGCGACTTCCCCACCGCCGGCCACAGTTTTGGGCTCTACGCCTTTGTCGAGGCCGAGGAGGGCGTGAGCGAGGACGCGTTGCGCGCCCATCTCACCGCCCGGCTGGCGGATATCCTGCCGCCCGAGCACCTGCAGATTGTCCCCGCTTTGCCGCGCGACGCGGCCGGCACCGTGCGCGACGACCTGCTGCGCCTTGTCGCGCTCAACCAGCTCGACCAGCTCTCGCAACTGCCGCGCGGGCCACAGGAGGATAAAGCGCTGAGCGTGATCGTCCGCGACCGCCGCAACCTCAGCGACCGGGTGCGCGGCGGCATCTAATCCGGCTCGGCGGCGCCCGCATGGCCCTGCGCCTGCGCCTTCAGTTCGCGCACGAAGGCGTCGACCAGTGGCTGCTCGCCCTTCAGTCGCCGGGTGGCGGCGAAATGGGTGGTCTCGAAGCCATAGGCTTCCGGCTTCAGCACCCGCATCTGGCCGCGCCCCACCCAGTCCTCGCCGATATGGCGCGGGAGATAGCCGATGAAGCGCCCAGACAGGATCATCATCACCTGCGCCTCCATCTGCACGATGGCGCCGCTCGCGCGCGGATGGTTGACCCGGTAGAGATCGTCGAGGTGCCGATAGCGCCGCACCGAGAACAGCGCCTCCTCGATCCGGGCATGGGTGATGTCGGCCCCGGGGACGGCGAACAGCGCGTGCTCCCGCCCGCAATAGAGCGCCTGTGCCTCCCGGTTCAGCGGGACATAGGTGATGCCCGGCACCTTCTGCGAGAACGGCCCGACGACGAGGTCGCGCGCCCCGTCCATCAGAGCCCGTTCCAGCACCAGCGGCGTTCCGAGTTCCAGATCTACGAACACTTCCGACGCATAGGCCATGTAGCGCGACAGCGCCGTCTGCAGGCCCAGTTTCGGGTTTGTGACGACGCCATCGACGATGCCGACACGCAGCCGTCCGACGAGGCGCTGCTGGTCGCGGCCGATCCGGCCATGGAAGGCGTCGATATCTTCAAACAGCTGCTTGGCGGCGGCGAGCGTCGATTCGCCGAAAGGCGTCAGCCGGAACCCCGCCCGTCCCCGCTCGCACAATTGCCCGCCAAGCTTGCGCTCAAGCGCGGCCAGATGGGTGGAGAGGGTGGATTGCGACAGGTTCAGCGCGATCTGCGCGTCCTGGAAGCCGCCTTCCTGCACCAGCACGACGAAGACCCGCAGCAGCCGCAGGTCGATATTGTCGAGACGGCGCATGCACGCTCCCCTTCCGTCAGGGCGGCGCGCCAGCCGCCGAAGTCCCCGTCATCCCGGCCGAGCGCAGCAAGAGCCGGGACCGTCCTCCGTCGTCGCTTCGCACGCGACACGCGATCCCGGATCGCTCCTGCCCAACCGTTCGGAAGTACGGCGGGTGGGGGCACCGCCCGGCTCTCTCGGTCACATTGATATTCGCCGATGCTTCCTTCCATTAATTCCGATTACTCTGAAAGTGAAGATGCGCGAGCATGGCACGTCCTCATGGAGCCTGCCGTGCCCCTCCCCTTCGTCTCCCGGTCCCACCCATGACACTTGACGGCATTTCCGGCCGCACCGTGCTGGTCACGGGAGCCAGCCGAGGGATCGGGCTTGGCATCGCCCGCGCCTTCGCCACGGCGGGGGCGGAACTGCACATGCTGGCAGAGGATGAGGCGATCTTCGAGGCAGCCGAACGCCTCGGCGCGCGCGGCCACCGCGCGGACATCACTTCTGCGGAACAGGTCGCCGCCGTTGCCGAGGCCATTCCCCATCTCGACGTGCTGGTGAACAATGCCGGGCTGGAGCGCGTCACCCCGCTGGACGACGCAAGCGTCGAGAACGAAGCGATCTTCCGCCGGGTGGTGGAGATCAATGTCGTTGGCACGTTCCTCGTCACCCGCGCTTTGCTGCCGCGCCTCTCCCATGGCGGGCGCATCATCAACACCGCCTCCATCTGGTCGCGCGGGGCCGAAAAGCTGTTCGGCGCCTATGTCGCCTCCAAGCACGCGGTGATCGGCCTCACCAAGACCTGGGCCAAGGAATTGGGCCCGCACGGCATCACGGTGAATGCCGTCTGCCCCGGCTGGGTGCGAACGGAAGCCTCGCTGCGCTCGCTCCACGCCATGGCGGCCCGCACGGGAATAGCGCCGGAGGTGCTGCTGGAGGAAATCGTCGCGGCGCAGATCCTGCCCGGTTTCATGGACCCCGAGGATGTCGCGGGCACGTATCTCTTCCTCGCCTCCGACCTTGCCGGCAACATCACCGGCCAGAGCCTGGGCGTCGATCGAGGAGAATTTCCATGGTAGCCCCGCACAAGGACGCCCCTCACAAGGATATGCGCGTCATCGTCACCGGCGCGGCGAGCGGCATTGGCCGGGCGAGCGCGAACGCGCTCAGCGCCGCCGGTGCCAGGGTGGTCGGCTTCGACCTGCACCCGCCCCCGGACGAGACCCGCTGGCCGACCATTCTGGTGAATGTGGCGGATGAGGCCTCGGTGATCGGCGGCATGGAGGCAGCAGAGGCGGAACTGCGCGGCCTCGATCTCATCGTCAATTGCGCCGGAATCTGCGTGGAAACGCCGCTGGCGAGTTTCGACATCGCCGCCTTTGAGCGCATGGCAGCGGTGAATATGCGCGGGCCGATCCTGATGGCGCGCGAGGCGCTGTCCCGCTTCAGTGGTGAGGGTCCGGTGCGCGGCCGCATCATCAACATTGCTTCGGAACTCGCCTATCTCGGCCGCGCAGGCTTCTCCGGCTATGCCGGCACCAAGGGCGCCATCCTCGCTCTCACCCGCTCCTGGGCGCGCGAGCTTGGGCCGGACATTCTGGTCAACGCCATCGCGCCGGGTCCGGTGGATACGCCGCTGCTCGATTTCGACAATCTCAGCGAGGAGTTGAAGCGGCTGGAGACGGGCAACCCGTCCGGCCGCGTCGGCCGCCCGGAAGAGGTCGCGCAGGCCGTGCTGTTCCTGGCGAGCCGCTCTACCACCTTCATCACCGGCCAGTGCCTCAGCGTCGACGGCGGCGCTGCGATGCACTGAGCGACTTTACGATCAGCACTCAGGGGGACCGGATGGTCGACAGCGTACGTCTCGACGAACTCAGTTGGCCGGAATTCGCGGCGAAGATGGCCGCGGGCGCGCCGGTGCTGCTGCCGCTCGGCTCCACAGAGCAGCACGGGCCGCATCTGCCGCTCAATGTCGACGTGGTGCTGCCCACCGGCGTGTGCGAGCGCATCGCCCGCGAGGTCGGCGGCATCGTTGCTCCAACTGTGGCCTATGGATGCAAGTCGATGCCGCGCTCGGGCGGCGGCGAGCAGTTTCCCGGCACGCTGAGCGTCGACGCCCACACCTTCGCGCTGGTGCTGCGCGACGTCATCCGCAACCTCGCCCGGCAGGGCGTGCGCCGCCTCGTCGTGGTGAACGGCCACTACGAGAACCTCTGGCCCTCGGTGGAAGGCCTCGACCTCGCCCGCCGCGAGATCGCCCGCGACGGCATCACCGACTTCACCGTGATGCGGCTCGAATACTGGGACTTCGCCACCCGCCCGACGCTTGAGAGTATCTTTCCGGACGGCTTCCCCGGCATCGAGCTCGAACATGCCAGCTTGATGGAGACGTCGCTGATGCTGGTCCTGCGGCCAGACCTGGTGGAAATGGACAAGGTACCCTCGGACGGCCCCGCCACTTTCCCCACCTATGACCGCTTCCCGGTGCCGGATGATTTCGGCCTGCCGCCCTCCGGCGTGCTGGCCGTGGCCACCGGCTCGACCGTGGAGAAGGGCGAAGTGCTGATGGCCGATTATGTCACCCATATTTCCACCGCCATCCGCAAGGAATTCGGGCTGTAGGACCCTGTGTCCCGGCCCAGCGACGCCGCAGGCGGAGCGCCGAGCCGGGATCCAGGGAAAATGCGCGAAGCGCTGCTTTGCTTTTTCCATTGCCGCCTGTGGCGACGTCTTGCGCTGGGTCCCGGATCGGCGCCGCGCCGTGCGCGGCTTGTCCGGGAAACAGGGAAAATCCGGGCAGCACCCCAATGAGGTTGAGATGACCACCACGTTCGAGCCGCTCGATTCCGGCACCGTCCCGCGCTTTGCCGGGCTGCCTACCTTCATGCGGCTTCCGGTGGCCGAGCCCTCGCAGGTCGACATCGCCATCATTGGCGTGCCGTTCGATCTCGGGACCACAAACCGTGCCGGCACCCGCCACGGCCCGCGCGAACTGCGCAACCAGTCGAGCCTGATGCGGCGCGTACACCATGTCACCGGCCTGTCGCCCTATGACCGCGCCCGGGCCGCCGATTGCGGCGACGTCATCATCGACCCGTTCGACCTGATGCGCTCGCTCGACATCATTGCCGCGCACTATGACGGCGTGCGCGCAGCCGGAGCCCTGCCGCTCACCGCCGGCGGCGACCACCTCATCACCCTGCCCATCCTGCGCGGGCTGGCCAAGAACGGTCCCGTGGGCCTCATCCAGTTCGACGCCCATTCCGATACCTATGACAGCTTCTTCAACGGCTCGCGCTACACGCACGGCACGCCCTTCCGTCGCGCCATAGAGGAAGGGCTGGTCGACCCGAAGCGCTTCGTGCAGATCGGGCTGCGCGGCGCCATTTCCGATGCCGGCAATTATGATTATGCCCGCGACATGGGCGTGCGCATCATCTTCATCGAGGAATTCATCGAACGCGGCGTCGCCGACGTGATGGCGGAAGCGCGCGCCATCGTCGGTGACGCCCCGACCTATGTTACTTTCGACATTGACGGCATCGACCCCTCGCAGGCGCCCGGCACCGGCACGCCGGAAATCGGCGGCTTCTCCACCCGCGAGGCACAGCAGATGGTGCGCCTGCTCGATGGACTCGACATCATCGGCGCCGATCTCGTCGAGGTCGCCCCGCCCTTCGATCCCTCCGGCCTCACTGCGCTCACGGGCGCGACGATCATGTTCGAGTTGCTCTGCGTGCTGGCAGGCGCCGTTGAAAAGAAGGGGGTACGCTGATGGCCCATGGTTACGAGGGCGGCCGGCTCGATCTCCCATTCGTCGGCATCTGCACCTTCGGCAAATACCCGCTGCAGCTTGACTGGGACAAGATCGACGCCGATGTCGCCATTGTCGGTGCGCCGTTCGATCTCGGCACCCAATGGCGCTCGGGCGCCCGCTCGGGGCCCCGCGCCATTCGAGAGGCGTCGACGTTGTTTTCATTCGGTCATGCCGGTGCCTACGATCACGAGGACGACGTCACCTATCTGGCGGCGGAGACCACCCGGATCGTCGACATCGGCGATGCCGACATGATCCACACCGATACCGAGGGCAGCCACGCCAATATCGAATATGCGGTGCGCAAGATTCTGAGCGCCGGGGCCCTGCCTGTCGTGCTCGGCGGCGACCATTCCATCAACATCCCCTGCATCGAGGCTTTCTCTGAGCAGGAGCCGATCCATATCGTCCAGTTCGACGCCCATCTCGACTTCGTCGACGAGCGCCACGGCGTACGGCGCGGCCATGGCAACCCGCTGCGCCGTGCGGCGGAAAAGCCCTATGTCACCGGCCTTACCCAGCTCGGCATCCGCAACGTTTCCTCCACCGCGCGCGAAGGCTATGAGGCCGCCCGCGCCATGGGGTCGGACATCCTGTCCGTGCGCCAGATTCGCAAGCTGGGGACGGAAGCGGTGCTGGCCCGCATCCCCGAGGGTCGCCGTTACTACGTCACCATCGACATTGACGGCTTCGACCCTTCCATCGCGCCCGGCACCGGGACGCCGAGCCATGGCGGCTTTACCTATTACGAGGTGCTGGAACTGATGGACGGGCTGACCAAACGCGGCACAGTGGTCGGCGTCGACCTTGTGGAGGTGGCCCGCGAGTACGATCCTTCCGGCGTCACCGCCATTCTGGCTGCCCAGGTGCTGCTGAACTTCATTGGCCGGATTCTTCACCGCCGGGGCTCTTGAATACCGTTTGATAGGTCCAATCTTCTTCGTGCCGGTGCGACTTCCGCGCCGCTCGACAGCCCGATGGCCCCGATGCGGGCTGTCACATGAAGAGGACCTCCCATGCCCGTCCACAAGACCGCCAACGACGTTCCCTCCAACGCCAAGAAGGTCGCCATCGAACTGCTCAACGCCAATCTCGCTGCGGGCATCGATCTCGCGCTGGCGATCAAGCAGGCGCACTGGAACCTGAAGGGCCCGCAGTTCATCGCCGTCCACGAAATGCTCGACGGCTTCCGCACCGAGATGGACGGCCACACCGACACCATGGCCGAGCGTGTCGTGCAGCTGGGTGGCACGGCGCTGGGAACGACGCAGACGGTCGCCGAGGCGAGCCCGCTGAAGCCTTACCCCACCGACATCTATGCCATTCCCGAGCACCTGAAGGCTCTGGCCGAACGTTTCGGCATGGTGGCAAACAATGTGCGCAAGGCCATCGCTGATTCCGACGACGCCGGAGACGCGACGACTGCCGACATCTTCACCGCCGCCTCGCGCTCCCTCGATAAGGCACTCTGGTTTCTCGAATCACATCTCGAGGCCCCGCGCTGACAAGCGAGGGCCTCTTTTTCCTTTAACCTCAATGCCTTGACCGGCAGCCTCTTGCCCATTGGCGAGCCTGCCGGTCTCCTAATTCAGTGGACAGATTCTTCTTCTCATAAATACGTTAGCTGCTGCCCCATTTTCTCAATAATCTTCTGGCCATCTGCTTGTGGGCGCAACCGTCACGGCGGATTGCGGGGGCTGGCACATCGGCTGCGGGAAGCCGATATGGGGACAGGAATGGCAGTATGGGGTCAACCGCAGGCAAGGCCGCCGAGGAGGCGGCCCCGGCCGCACTTTCCAATGTGGAACGGGCATTTTTGCCGGCATCGAGCTTGATCGAGTCGGCCGGAAGCGAGGGGCCGATCACTCATCTGGAGATCGGGCGCCTGATCGAGCGCGCACACCGCCGCTTTCTGGATGTATTGCGCGCTGAACTGACCCGCCTCGGGGTCGACGATATCAGCCCGTCGCAGGTGATGCTGTTGTTCACCATCGGCAATGACGAGCTTTCCGTCCGCGATCTGCTGGAGCGCGGGCATTATCTCGGCTCGAACGCTTCCTACAATCTCAAACAGCTTGTCGATGCCGACTATGTCCATCGCGCCGCCTCGCAGCGCGACCGTCGCTCGGCTCGCTTGCGGCTGACCGACAAGGCGCAGGGCCTGTGCGACGCCATTCGTGCAACGCATGACAGCCGACAGAGCGACCAGGACAGCGAACAGACCGCCGAACTGGGTATCGCCTATGGCGTGCTGCGCCGGCTGGAACTGCTATGGACCGGCTCCCTGCGCTGAGGCGCAGCTTGCTCCACCGCTAAAGACACATCCCCGCACACCGGGGATGTGTCGCTAGACCCGCTCAGGTGATGACGGTCGGGGCGCTGCGGCCGGTGCGACCCTCAATGTCCGGAAGGTCGCGGGCGATCTGCACCAGGGCGGCGAGGGCGTCCTGGGTGTCGAGGTCGTGGCGGGCTAGATCGGCCTCGAATCGCTCCAGATAGAGCCGCAGCGTCGCGCCCGCCGTGCCGGTTCCCGACAGGCGATAGACCAGGCGCGAGCCATCGGTGAAGAACACCCGGATGCCCTGCTTGGTCGTTACCGACCCGTCAATCGGGTCGTTATAGGCGAAGTCGTCGGCACTCTCGACGGTAAGCCCGTTGATGACAGTGCCCGGCAGCGTGTCGAGCCGCGCCCGCAGATCCGCCATCAAGGCATCGGCGGCGGCGCTGTCGACTTCCTCATAATCGTGGCGGGTGTAATAGTTGCGCCCGAAGGTCTCCCAGTGCCCGGCGACGATTTCCGCCACGCTCTGCCGGCGCACGGCAAGGATGTTGAGCCACATCAGCACCGCCCAAAGTCCGTCCTTTTCGCGCACATGGTTGGAGCCGGTGCCGAAGCTCTCCTCGCCGCACACGGTGGCGAGGCCGGCATCGAGTAGATTGCCGAAGAACTTCCAGCCCGTGGGCGTCTCGTAGCATGTCACGCCGAGCTTCTCGGCCACGCGGTCCGCCGCGCCGCTGGTCGGCATCGAGCGGGCGATGCCGGCGATGCCATCCTTGTAGCCCGGCGCCAGATGGGCATTGGCGGCGATAATGGCGAGCGAATCAGACGGCGTCACGAAGCGCCCGCGGCCGATGATCATGTTGCGGTCGCCATCGCCGTCCGAAGCGGCGCCAAGATCGGGCCCGTCCTGCGACATCAGCAGGTCGTTCAGTTCCTTGGCATGGACGAGGTTGGGGTCGGGATGGTGGCCGCCGAAATCTGGCAGAGGCTCGCCATGCATCACCGTGCCGGGGCCGGCGCCCAACGCTTCCTCCAGGATCGCGCTTGCATAGGGACCCGTCACCGCGCTCATCGCATCGAAGCGCATGGTGAAGCCGGAGGCGAAGAGGTCGCGTATGGCGTCGAAGTCGAACAGCGACCCCATCAACTCGGCATAATCCTCGACCGGGTCGATGACGTCGACGACCATATCGCCGACCCGGGTGATGCCGAGCGTGTCGAGGTCGATATCGTCGGCATCCATGATGCGGTATTCGCGGATCGTCTTCGTCCGCTCGAAGATGGCATCGGTCACGTGCTCGGGCGCTGGGCCGCCATTGCCGATATTGTACTTGATACCGAAATCGCCGTGCTCGCCGCCCGGATTATGGCTGGCCGAGAGAATGATGCCGCCGAACGCCTCGTGCTTGCGGATCACGCAGGAGGCGGCGGGCGTCGACAGGATGCCCCCCTTGCCCACGAGCACCCGGCCAAAGCCCGCGGCCGCCGCCATCTTGATGACGATCTGGATCGCCTCGCGATTATAATAGCGCCCGTCACCACCCACGATGAGGGTTTCGCCCTCGAAGGCATCGAGGCTGTCGAACAGCCCCTGCACGAAGTTCTCGATATAGTGCGGCTGCTGGAAGACCGTGACCTTCTTGCGCAGGCCGGAGGTGCCGGGCTTCTGGCCCTCGAACGGAGTGGTGGCGACGACGCGGATCATGCTCGCTCCCGGACTTTGCTCAACTCATCCCCCGACAGCCGCAGCCGACCCGGGATCGTTAGACGTTTGGCGCGGCGTCCCGGTTCCCGCCATGGGCGGGCCCGAAACGACGCCCGGCACTATCTGGTCACGAGATGGCGCAGCAGACCGGCCGCCGAGGTCGAGAGGCTGTCCGGCGCAACGCCGCTTTCCACCGCCGGCAGCAGCGTGTTGGCGAGTTCCTTGCCGAGTTCCACGCCCCACTGGTCGAAGCTGTTGATGTTCCAGATCGCGCCCTCGACGAACACCCGGTGCTCGTACAGCGCGATGATGCGCCCGAGCGTGTAGGGATCGAGTGTCTCATAGGCGATCGTCACCGAAGGCCGGCTGCCGGTGAAGACGCGGTGCGGAGCAATCTTGTCGGCGGTGGCCTCGTCGCGGCCCGCCGCCAGAAGCTGCGCCTTCGCCTCTTCCAGCGTGCGCCCGCGCATCAGCGCCTCGGACTGGGCGAGGCAGTTGGCGATCAGCATGGCGTGCTGGCGCTTGAGGCCCGGCTCCTTCTCTTCGGCATGGCCCTTCGCCGCGATCAGGAATTCGACCGGGATCGGGCTCGTGCCTTGATGGATGAGCTGAAAAAAGGCGTGCTGGCCATTGGTGCCCGGCTCGCCCCAGACCACGGGCCCCGTGTCATGGGCCACGGTCTTGCCATCGAGCGTCACATGCTTGCCGTTGCTCTCCATGTCGAGTTGCTGGAGATAGGCCGGCAGCCGCGCGAGGTGCTGGTCGTAGGGGATCACCGCCCGGGTGGCGTAGCCGCACACGTCGCGATGCCAGATGCCAACCAGCGCCAGCAGCACCGGCAAGCTCTGCTCCAGCGGCGCGGTGCGGAAATGCTGGTCCATGGCGTGGCCGCCGGCGAGGAAGCGACGGAAATGCGCCTCGCCAACCGCGATCATGACCGGCAGGCCGATGGCCGACCAGACCGAGTATCGCCCGCCCACCCAGTCCCAGAAGCCGAACACCCGGTCGGGCGCGATGCCGAAGGCGGCCACTTTGTCGAGCGCGGTGGAAACGGCGGCGAAGTGGTTGGCCACCGCCGCCTCGCCCAGCGCCTCGACGATCCAGTGCCGGGCACTCGCGGCATTCGACATCGTCTCCTGCGTGGTGAAGGTCTTGGAAGCGACGATGAACAGGGTCGAGGCCGGATCGAGGTCCTTCACCGTGTCGTAGAGATGGGCGCCGTCGACATTGGAGACGTAATGCGCGCGCGGCCCGTCGTGATAGGGCGTCAGCGCGATGGTCGCCATGACAGGGCCGAGGTCCGAACCGCCAATGCCGATATTCACCACATCGGTGATCGGCTTGCCGGTCCAGCCCTTCAGCGTGCCGGAGCGGATGCCCTCGGCAAAGCTGGCCATGGCGGCGAGCACGGAGGCCACGTCCGCGCGCACATCCTGCCCGTCCACGCTGAGCGGCGTCTCGCCCGGATCGCGCAGCGCCGTGTGCAGCACGGCGCGATCCTCGGTCAGGTTGATGTGCTCGCCGGCGAACATCGCCGTGCGCTTGGCCTCGACCCCGGCCGCGCGGGTCAGGTCGAGCAGCAGGGCAAGCGTGTGCGCGGTCAGCGAACATTTGGAGAAATCGAGCAGCATGTCCTCGAAAGAGGCGGAGAAGCCGGCGAAACGGTCGGGGTCGGCGGCGAACAGGCTTCCCACCTTCTCCTCGGCCCGGGAAGCATGGTCGGCGGCCAGAGCCTTGAAGACGTCCTCGGTCGCTGCGCTCATCTCATCCTCCAGACGGTCCCCTCACGGGACATTACTCGGTACGGCCCGGCTCGCTCCGGCCCATGCTCGCCTTCACCGCCTCGATCAGTTGCTTGAGGGTGAAGGGCTTCGGCAGGAAGCCGAAATCCGCGCCCTCGGGCAGGTTCTTGGCGAAGGCTTCCTCGGCATAACCCGACATGAATATCACCTTGATGTCGGGATGGGTGGGGCGCAACTCTTTCAAGAGCGTCGGCCCGTCCATTTCCGGCATCACCACGTCGGAAAGGATCAGCTCGACCTCGCCGGGGTGCTGGGCCATCACCTCCAGCGCCTCGACGCCGGAACCCGCCTCCAGCACGTGATAGCCGCGAGACATCAGCGCCCGGGCAGCGAAGGCGCGCACCGCTTCCTCGTCCTCCACCAGCAGCAGCGTGCCGCGCCCGGTAAGGTCGGTGGCCTTGGCCGGAAGATCGGGCTCCGGTGCGCGCGGCGCCAGCTCGGCTGCATCGGGCACGTGGCGCGGCAGGAAGACCCGGAACACCGAGCCCTGCCCCATCTCGCTCTCCACCTGCAGGGTGCCGCCGGTCTGCTTGACGATGCCATAGACGGTCGAAAGTCCGAGGCCGGTGCCCTTGCCGACTTCCTTGGTGGAAAAGAACGGCTCGAAGATCTTGTCGAGAATGGCCAGCGGGATGCCCGTGCCGGTGTCGGCTACCTCCACCAGCACATGGTCGGCCTGCGGAAGGCCCGCCTCGGCATAGGCCTCGGCCTGCGCCGTATTCACATTGGCGGTGCGGATGGTGAGCGTGCCGCCCCCCGGCATGGCGTCGCGGGCATTGACGGCGAGATTGACGATCACCTGCTCGAACTGGTTGAGGTCCGCCTTCACCGGCCAGAGGTCGCGCTCTTCCTTGACCTCCAGCTTGATGGTCTCGCCCAGCAGCCGGCGCAGCAGCATGGTGAGGTCGCTCATCACATCGCCGAGGCGCAGCACCTGCGGGCGCAGGGTCTGTCGGCGCGAAAAGGCGAGAAGCTGGCGCACCAGCCCCGCCGCCCGGTTGGCGTTTTGCTTGATCTGCATCACGTCCTGGAAGGACGGGTCGGTGGGCCGGGCATTGGCCAGCAGAAGGTCGGAATAGCCGATGATGGCGGTCAGCACATTGTTGAAATCGTGCGCCACGCCGCCGGCGAGTTGGCCGACCGCCTGCATCTTCTGCGACTGGGCGAACTGAGCTTCCAGCGCCCGCTGCTCGGTCGTCTCGATGACATAGACAATCGCCGCCTCGCGCGCTCCGATTCCATCCTCGACCGAGGCGAAGTAGAGGCGCGCCGAGCGCCCGCCCTCGCGCTCCAGCACGATGTCTAGTGGCGCGGCGGGCGCCTGCCCGTGCACCGCCGCCGCCAGCGCTAGCTCCAGCGGGCTGCGCGCCGCCTCGGGCACGATATCGACAATGCGCCGGCGCTCGTCCTCGCGCCCGCCGAACAGCCGTGCGAACATCGCATTGGCGCGAACGATGCACCCCTCCACGTCGACCTCGGCGATGGCGATCGGCGAGTTATGGAAGAATCGCGCGAACCGCACCTCGGCTGCGCGGGCCGGATCGGCGGCATTGTCCTCGCGCGAGCGGTTGACCACCAGCGTGCGCGACGCCCCGGGTGTGCCGTCCGAGGCGTAGGCAACCCGATGCCACAGCCGAACCGGCAGCTTCTGGCCATTCTTGCGCTTGAGGTCGAGGTCGAGCACCTCGGTACGCACCCCGCCGGGCAGCGGCGCCATGCCGGTCAGCAGCGCGGCCGCCGGGCCGGGCACGATGTCGCCGACGGAAAGACCGCCCGGGCCAAACTCGGCGAGATCGTAGCCCAGCCAGTCCACCAGCGTGGCGTTGATGTAATGGATCGCCCCGCCCGCTGCCGAGAAGAATCCGGCCGGCGCATGGTCGAGATAGTCGATGGCGTGCTGCAATTCGAGGAACGCCGTCTCCTGCCGCTCGCGCTCGCGGGTGAGGTCGCTCACCGTCCACACGGTCGCGCGCACGCCCTTGCCTGAATTCGCCGCGCGCCGCGCCGCCAGCCGGAGCCAGCGCACCGGCTGGCCGGGGCCGGCGAGGCGCACCTCTTCGACGGCCGCGCGGCCCTCGCGAACCCCCTGCACGAGGCGATAGACCGCCTCGGAGGCGTCGGGGTCGCTGGTGAACAGGCGCTCGACCGGCCGCGCCTCCGCTGGCGTGGCGGCACCCGTAATCTCGAAATAGCGCGGATTGGCGTAGAGCACGCGTCCCAGCGTGTCGACGATGCTCACCCCCTCGGGGGCGCTGTCGACGATTCGCCGAGCCAGTTCATCACGCAGATCCGGCGCGCCGAAGCGCAGCAGGCCGGCGGCATAGGCGAAAAGGGCAAAGACGCCGACGACCGCCAGAACGGTCAGAAGCCCGATGATCCATGGGTCGGCGCGGTCCCGCCCCAGCAGCAGCAGCGACACCACGGCACCGACAAGCGCCAGCGCCACCAGAAGCACCAGCCTTATGCTGCCGCCGATCTCGGTTCGGTCGATCGTGGGATCGTCGCGTCCGCCGTTCGCCATATCCAAGCCAGAAGCCTTTCGCTGCCGCCACCGACGCAGCGCAGCGAGGCGATTCAACCCGACCTTCTTGGTGCCTGACACGCTCCCCGGGAGCAAGGCCCGATTGGGCTTATCCGCCGCCGGCATGGTTCTGCAAGGCGCCCGGCAGGGTGGAAAAGCGGGCGGGGCTTGCCCGCCGCGCCCTTACGCGACACAAAGGGCGCTTGTGATCGGCCTGTGCGACGCCTGCGCAGGCCTTCGGCCTTGCAGGAGATGTGGCTCATGATGGATGTACTGGCCGATCTCGGATCGCTTACCGTACCGATCCTCGCCTTCATCGGGCTGATCGTGCTGGCGGGTCTCGTCGTGTGGCTCGGGCGCCGGGCGCGGCGCAACCGGAGCCATGGGCTGGTTGCTGGCCATCGGCTGGCCGTCATCGACCATATACAGATCGACGAGACCCGACGCCTCGTGTTGATCCAGCGCGACGATGTCCAGCACCTCGTCGTGCTCGGCGGGGGCAGCGACTTTCTGGTGGAAAGCGGCATCGGTGCCATCCCTGCCCGTGCGCAACAGCATCCGCACGCGCCGCCCCGTGAATTCGAGCCGCCACGAGCCCCCGAGCCGGCGGCTGCGCACGACTCCCTCCGGGCAGGCGAGCCCGCGCGTCCGACTCCCCCGCGCGCCGAGCCGCTGCGCGAACCGCCCCGCAACCTGCGCGACGTACCGCCGCCTCCGCCAGCGTCCCGGCCGCAGCGCCCCATCCCTCTCCCCCCCGAGGCGCGCACCCCCGTCGAGCCTCGCCCGACGATGGTTTCCCGCGGCCCTGCACGCGATATCCCCGTCGAGCCGATGGCCTTGGCTCCCGCCCCGATGGCGCCGGCGCCCATCCTTGCCGCCCCGCCCTTCGCCCGGCGTTCGGCAGAGCCCCACCGTGCGGAGCCAGTCATCGCGGGGCCTTCCGAGCCGGAGTCCGGCGCACGGGTGACGGTGAAAGTCGATCCGCTCTTCGCCGGCATGGCGGACCACCTCGAAGAGGCGTTGCGGCGCCCGGCGCTGCCCGAGGGCGAGGCCGGCCGGCAATCGGACCCGAGCCTGCCGCCCCCGGCCATTACCTCGCCGGCCTTCGAGCGCGCTCTCGAACGGGCGATCGACCGTCCGGCCGCTCCCCCGCGCGGGGCCGAAGGTCGGCGGATGGAGGAGCCGGGCCGTCCGGCAGGACCCCCTGCCGCCTCCTCGACGCCGATTGTCGTCGCCCCCCCGGCGGCAGGCCCCGCGCCTGTCCTGGGCCCCCCACCCGTGCTGGCCTCGCCGGCCCTGCACGCAGGCGGACCCGGGAGTGAGCGTCCGTCGGCACCTTTGCCCGATGCGCCGGCCCCGGAAATACGCATGGACGTGAGCCCGCCCGAATCGCTCTCGACAGGGCCGGCGGCGCCACCGATCCGCGCCATCGACATGTTCGCGCCAGAGAGAGACCTCCCCGCGGCGACCGACGAACCGCAGCCGACCGAGCCCGCCGATCTGTTCGAGGAAGAAATGGCCAATCTTCTGGGGCGAAACCGCCGCCCCTGACAGCCCGGCCAAGCCGGGCAAAGCGTTGAAACAGAAAAGGGCGGCCCGATGAAGCGGGCCGCCCTTTTTCATTTCACCTCGCCACCCGAGGGACTTTCGTGACAAATGCTCTGCGAGTTAACCGGTGGCGGGCGCGCGGTCCGCCGGCCCTGAGCCTCCGCGCTACAGCTAGCAGACCATCGGCCACCGTTGCCACGCAGACACCTGCGGTGGCCGGCCGTCTACCGCACGAACCACATGCCTCGACCGAATGGTCGTCCGCATCTTTCAGGGCTGCGAAGCATCGTGACCCCAGCCCTCGGCCTGGATCAGATGACCCCGGTCGAGAACGCCCGCCTAGTCGTCGCGATAGACGCGCTCGCGGCGCTCGTGGCGCTCCTGCGCTTCGATCGACAGCGTCGCGATCGGACGGGCCTCGAGCCGCTTGAGCGAGATCGGCTCGCCGGTTTCCTCGCAATAGCCGTAGGACCCGTCGTCGATCCGCTCAATCGCCGATTCGATCTTGGCGATCAGCTTGCGCTGGCGGTCACGGGCCCTGAGCTCGATAGCGCGGTCGGTTTCCGACGACGCGCGGTCGGCGATGTCAGGGTGATTCTGATTCTCGTCCTGAAGGTGCTGAAGCGTCTCTTTCGCCTCGCGCAGGATGTCTTCCTTCCATTGCAGCAGCTTCTGGCGGAAATACTCCCGCTGCCGCTCGTTCATGAAAGGCTCGTCCTCGCGGGGACGGTACTCTTGGTCGATCTCAACCGACATCGGCCTTCGTCCTCGTGTTCCGGGGGCACCCCTATCGGGCGGAGCTTATATCGCCCCGTCCCGCCCTACACAACACCTCACAGCGTCATGCGGGTGACACAAAATGCCGGATTTTTCAGCAGCTTGAGCGCCGAAACGAGGCAGAGGGCAGGGTTTGCTCCCCGTCGCGGTAACAGTCGGCGCCGCTGCCGGGTGCGAGGCTCCTGCCGGACCCGCGCGACTATTCGAAACCGAGGAAGAAAGTGTAGGAGAGCGAGACGCCCGTCTGGAACTGGTTGCGATCGCCGTGCTGCACAACGAGCGGGCTGTCGGCGGCATCGTCCATCAGATATTTGTACTCGGCGAACACCGAGCCGGTGATGTTCTCGGTGAAGCGCTTCACGACCTGGCCGCCGAAGCCCACCGAATAAATGCCGCCGCCCGCTTGGTAGGGCGTCAGCGGATTGCCGAGAGCCTGGGCGAAGGCCGCCTCGGTCGGCGTGACGCCGTAATAGGTGTCGATATAGCCGGAGCTCGCCAGCGTCATGCGCGGGCCGGCCGAAAGGGTAACGCCCCAGAGTTCCGGGCTGAAGTGAATGGCGTCGATCGCGAAGTCGGCCACCACGCCCTCGAACCCGCCGAAGCCGTAGCGCACATCACCGCGCAGGCGCAGCCAATCCATGGGGAACCACTGCGCGTAGCCACCGATCTGGAAGGCATAATCAATGTCGGACATGCCGCGCAGGGCGTTGGCGTTCGACGAATCGCGCTTCCAGTCCATCGTGCCGGTGATGCCGGCCTCGAAGGTGCCATTGTCGAACAGCGCAAGGCTGGGATTGTCGTTGAAGCTGCTGAAGCGGCTGAGCCGGTCGGCGCGGGTGATGCTGATGATCGGCTTGAAGCCGAACTCATAGTCGTCCGAACCCATCCACTCGGGCTGCGCCATCACGTAGCCGCCCAGGGTCAGCGTCCACTGACGGTCCGTCGATTCCGCCGCAGCGTAGGTTGGGTCGCCCTTATAGGACATATCGGCAGCCTGAGCCATCGAGGCCGACAGACCGATCGTCCCCGCGATAACCGCGACACTAGCGAAGCCGACTGACCGCATTGCAACCACCTTATGAAATCCAGAACCTCTTCCTTACAGCAGCTTATCAGCGAAGTGGTTGCCGAAAAGTCACTTAACGCGCGTCAATCATTTCGGCGGCAATGCGCCGGGCGCTCGCACCCGGCGCCGTCGTGCCTATATGATCCCTACCCTCTCACCGGACCTGACACGAACCTCATGCTGCGCCTCATCCTTCTGCGTCACGCCAAATCCGCCTGGCCGGACGGCGTCACTGATATCGACCGCCCCCTTGCCGGGCGGGGCGAGCGCGCCGCCGCCGCCGTCGGCGCTTACATGGCGCAGGAAGAACTGCTTCCGGCGCGCATCTTCGTCTCACCGGCGCGGCGCACCATCGAGACCTGGGAGATCGCCACCCGCGACTGGCCTTCCCATCCCCTGCCCTCCTATGAGCGCAGCATCTATGAAGCGCCCGCCGACAGCCTGATGCGCCTGATCACAGCGCAGGGCGAGGCCTCGCCGCTGATGCTGGTTGGGCACAATCCGGGCATGGAAGACGTCACAGCGCTCCTCCTGCGGCGCAGCCAGCGCGCCAAGGTGCTGCCGAAATTTCCCACCGGAGCCCTCGCCGTCATCGACGTGCCGGTGAAGGACTGGTCCGATATCGAGCCGGGCATCGGCACGCTGGAGCGCTTCGTCGCTCCGCGCGCGCTCGGCGTCCAGAAGGAGAAGGACTAGCCGTGCCCTCCCGCATTGAATGGCTGCTGGACGAGGCCCGCCTGACCGCGCAGACCCTCATCGACCGCGCCGAGGACCTCGCGAGCCCGACGCTACGGCTCGGCATCACGGGCTTGTCGCGGGCGGGCAAGACGGTCTTCACCACGGCGCTGATCCACGCGCTGATGCGCGGAGGAAGGCTTCCGGTCTTCCGCGCCATGCATGAGGGGCGCATCGCTACCGCCCGGCTAGAACCGCAACCGGACGACGGCGTGCCGCGCTTCGACTATGAAGGCCATCTGGCGACGCTGGTGGATGAGCGCCGCTGGCCGGAATCGACGCGGCGGATCAGCGAGTTGCGCCTCGCCATCGATTACGCGCCCGCGCGCGGCGGGCGGCGCACGCTCACCCTGGACATCGTGGATTATCCCGGCGAGTGGCTCCTCGACCTGCCGCTGCTCGACCAGTCCTTCGCCGAATTCTGCGCCAACAGCCTGGCGCTCGCCCGCGCCCCGGCCCGCCGCCCCCTCGCCGGCCCGTTCCTCGCCGCGCTGGGGGCGTCAGACCCTGCCGTACCGGCCGACGAGACCGAGGCCCGCAAGCTCGCCGCCCTGTTCACCGACTATCTCGCCGCCTGCCGCGCCGAGACCGTCTCGATGAGCCTGCTGCCGCCCGGGCGCTTCCTCATGCCCGGCGATCTGGAGGGCTCGCCCGCCCTCACCTTCGCTCCGCTCGACCTCGCCGAGACGGCGGATGCCCCCGCCGGCTCGCTCCACGCGATGATGGAGCGGCGCTTCGAGGCGTATAAAGAGCGAATCGTCCGCCCGTTCTTCCGCGACCATTTTGCCCGGCTCGACCGGCAGATCGTGCTGATCGACGTGCTGTCCGCGCTCAATGCCGGGCCGGCGGCGCTGGCCGACCTCGAATCGGCGCTGGACGGCATCCTCGCGGCCTTCCGCATCGGCCGGAATTCGTGGCTCGCTTCCCTGTTTCGCCATCGCATCGGCAAGGTGCTGTTCGCCGCCACAAAGGCCGATCACCTTCACCACACAAGCCACGACCCCCTGGAGGCGATCCTGCGCCGGCTGGTCGAGCGGGCGCTGGCGCGGGCGGAAGGCGCGGGCGCCGATATCGATATGGTGGCCATCGCCGCCGTGCGGGCGACGCGGGAGGCGATGGTAAAGCGCGGGCGGGCGCACCTGCCGGCCATCGTCGGGGTGCCGGAGGCCGGCCAGCACGGTGCCGACGCCTTTGACGGGCTGGCCGAGGCCGCCGTCTTTCCCGGCGACCTGCCGGAGAACCCTTCCGCCTTGTTCGATCCCGCCCATGGCTTCAACGGACTTTCGGACGCGGCCGGCGGCGACTTTCGCTTCCTGCGCTTTCGCCCCCCGCCGGTCCAGCGCAACGCCGACGGCCTCGCTTTGCCGCTACCTCACATTCGTCTCGATCGCGCGCTGGAATTCCTGCTCGGTGATCGGCTCAAATAGAACCCGCGGAAACACAAACGCATGAGCGACCGCACCCCTCGCCGCCCCCAGGCCTTTCGTCTCGACGATCCCGGAGTCGTGCTGGCCGAAGAAGGCCATAGCGCACCGCGCGGCGCCGTCGTCGTCACCCCGACGCCGGCGGAGAGCGCGGACGACCTCGCCCCGCCGCTTCCACTGCCGCCGCCCAAGACCTCGCGCTGGGGCCAGCTGTTCTGGACCGGCCTCGGCGGGCTGGTGAGCCTTGGCGTCGGCCTCGCGGTGACGAAGCTGGTGGAGGATCTCTTCGCCCGTGCCGACTGGCTCGGTTATGTCGGCCTCGCCTTCGCGGGGGCGCTGGCGCTGGCGAGCCTGGCCATTCTGGCGCGCGAGGCGTTCGGGCTCATCCGCCTGCGCACGCTCAACCATCTGCGCGAGCAGGCCGCCGAGGCGCTGGCGAAGGACGACCGGCGCCTCGCCGAAGCGGTGACGGCGGAACTGCTGGCGATCGCGGCAACCTCGCCGCGCCTGTTCCGCGCCCGCACCGAGCTCACCGGCCATCTCGGCGCGATCATCGACGGGGCCGACCTCATCCGGCTCACCGAGCGCCAGCTGATGGGGCCGCTCGACGCCGAGGCGACCCAACTCGTGTCGAACGCCGCCAAGCGGGTTTCGGTCGTCACCGCCGTCTCGCCGCGCGCTGCGGTGGACCTCATTTTCGTGCTGGTCACGGCCATCGGGCTCGTGCGGCGGCTGGCGCTGCTCTATGGGGGGCGCCCCGGTGCGCTCGGGATGGTGCGGCTGTTCCGCCAGGTGGTCACGCATCTGGCCGTCACCGGCGGCATGGCGGCGGGCGATTCGCTGATCCAGCAGGTGGTTGGCCACGGCATCGCCGCCAAGCTGTCGGCACGGCTCGGCGAGGGGGTGGTCAACGGCCTGCTCACCGCCCGGCTCGGCATTGCCGCGATCGAGGTCACGCGGCCTCTGCCCTTTGTCGCGCTGCCAGCACCGGCTCTCGGCGACGTGGCTTCCGGCCTGATCAGCCGGGGCGAGCCCAAGGATGGCCCCAGAGAGGGGCTGAAGCCGCCCCCCGACCGCGCTCAGCCCTGATTTTCGGGTGTCCGCACGACAAGGCCATCGAGCGCCTCCGTGATCTTGATCTGGCAGGAGAGCCGAGAGGTGGGCCGGACATCGGAGGCGAAGTCGAGCATGTCCTCCTCCATCGGCCCGGGCTCGCCGGTGGCGGCCTGCCATGCTTCGTCCACATACACATGGCATGTGGCACAGGCGCAGGCGCCGCCGCATTCGGCGTCGATTCCCGGGACGCCGTTGCGGATCGCCGCTTCCATCACGGTGGCGCCGGCGGCGGCCTCCACGGTGCGCTCGGTACCGGCGGCGTCGATGAAGGTGATTTTGGGCATGGGGCGGAGCTTCAGCGATTTTGAATGACTACAGGAAGGTTCGCCCTAGATAGCTGCCGGACGGCGGGAATGCCAGCGGGTCGCTTTGGGGCGAGGCTGGCGCGGCACGCGCCGATTCGCCGGGCGGGCACGTTTTTGGACATTCCTGCCGGCAGCGTGAATCAGAGGTTTCGGGACGTGGTAAACAGGGCGTTAACGATAACTGAAATCACCGTGTTAACCCCCGTTCCATTTTTCATGGTCAAGAGCGTAGGATAAAGCTGCGGGGAACTGGCGTTCCTCTCGTCAAGTGCGGCACTACTGCCGCCGACGGGAATACCACAACTCCGCGAAACCCCGGCCCGACGGTGCAAGCCGGTCGGTGTAGAGTACGGACCGGAGGCAGGCGCCGATGTCGACGAATACGAAGAAGCTTCAGCAGGATCCCGCCGAGGCCGCATTGTCGGCCATCGAGGAGGCGCTGAGTCTCGACCATACGCCCGATGACGGCTTCGCCTCATCGGCGCAGGACGACTTTGAGCTTCCCCCGGCCCGCGAGCCGGAGGGGCCGCGCATCGAAACCCGCGCCGGTGCGACCGGCGAGGCCGGCTCCGCGCGCTTCCTCGACGACATCGACCTGTTCGGCGATACGACGGACCCGGAGGACTTCGAGACCTCATCGCTCGACGATGACGGGTTCACCCTGTCGGAAGCCGATCTCGCCGAAACCTCCGAGCCAGATCGCACGAGCGAACCGAATTTCGACTTCGGCTCTGCCGCAGGCGAGGCCGATCTCGCCCCCGCCGCCCCCGCCCTTGCGGCGAGTGCGGCGGCTGCCGGCGCTGCGGCCGTCCTGCCGCGCGGCGAGGCCCGTACCGAAACCGAACCCACGGATTCCTCGCGGTCCGGCCCCAAGGGCCGCCGTGCGGCCAATGACGACCGCGAGAGCATCGGTCAGTTGCTGGCATCGCTCCAGCGCCGGCCCTCCTCCGCTCCCTATGTTTTCGCGACCATCGCCTCGCTCGGCTGGCTCGTCGCCGGGGGCGTGCTGCTGCAGGCCCAGTTCGGCAGCCTGACCGGCAATCTCCCCGCACTGGTGAACGCCCCCGGCTTCCTCGCCGGCGTGGCAGCAACCATCATCCCGCCGATCTTCTTCCTCGTCCTCGCCGCCATGGTGCGGCGGATGCAGGAAATGCGGATCGTCGCCTATTCCATGGCGCAGGTCGCCATCCGCCTCGCCGAACCGGCCCGGACTCCGTCCCCCGCGCCGGCCGCCGTCGCGACGGGCGCGGCCCTTCCCGCGATCCAGATGCCCGCCGGCGTCTCGCCGGACACGCTTGCCCAATATGCCGGCCTGGAGCAGTCCGTCACCCGCGCCAGCGAGGCGGAAGCCTTCGTGCGCGGCGAAGTCGCGGCGCTCTCGCAGGCCTATGACGACAATAACCGCAAGATGCATCAGCTGATCGAGCGCCTGCAGCTCGAACGCGACGCGATCCTGACCCAGACGGAGCATGTGCGCGAGACGCTCGCCGCCTCGCAGTTCACCTTCGCCGAGGAAGTCGGCAATGTCAGCGAGCGCATCAACGAAACCGTCATGCTGGCCGCCGACCGGGTGGCGCATACGCTTTCCGATCGTGGCGAACACATCACCCTCGCGCTCGGCCGCGTCGGCGACACCATCATCGAGGCCCTGTCCGACAAGGGCGGCGACCTGATCGACCGGCTGCAGGCGACCGGATCGGAGGTCAACACCAACCTCTCCGACGCCAGCGACCACCTCCTCTCGACACTGTCGGTGCAGAGCGACCAGATCAGCGACCGCCTCTCCGGCGTCACCAACCAGCTGACCGAAACGCTGTCCACCCGGACCGACGAGATCAGCCGCCAGCTTTCCGGCGCCACCGACACGCTGTCCAGGACCCTCACCGCGCGCTCCGACGAAATCGGCCTGCGGCTTTCCGGCATCGCCGAAAACCTCACCGATACCCTGGCCTCGCGCACGGATGCGATCAGCCGCCAGCTGGCCGGCGTCACCGAAAACCTGTCCGACACTCTCGCCTCCCGGACCGACGAGATCAGCCGCCAGCTCTCGGGCGTTACCGAGAACCTGAGCGACACGCTGGCCGCCCGCACCGACGAGATCGGCGATCGCCTGCTGCGCACCGCTGCCGAGCTGTCGCATGTGGTGAACCTGCGCACCGAGGAGATGGGCGACAAGCTGTCCGCCACCACCATCAACCTCACCAGCACGCTCACGGCCCGTTCCGACGAGATCACCGACGCGCTGGTGAGCACCGGCACGCGCCTCGCCGACGAAATCGCCATTCGCGCCAGCCAGGTGAACCAGACGCTCAAGAGCACCGGCGACGCGCTGGTACTCGACCTCTCGGTGCGCGGCGGCGAAGTCGTCCGCAAGCTGGAGGAGACCGGCAACCGGGTGGCCGACACCATCACCGTGCGCGGCGACGACCTCGCCGATCGCATTGCCGACACCGGCAACCGCATCTACGACGCCGTCGCCGTGCGCGGCGCCGAGCTGGAGCGCCTGCTGGGCGAGACCGGCCAGCGCGTCGTCCACCAGCTCTCGCAGGCCGGCACCGGCATCCACGACGCCCTCGCCGAAGCGGCAGGGCGCGTCTCGCAGGATATCGACTATCGCGGCCAGGCCCTGACGCAGCAGCTCGCCCATGTCGGCGCCGAGGCGGCGCAGACCCTCGCCGACAATGGCGCCCGCGTGACCGAGCAGTTCCGCGACGCCGCCGATTATCTTGCCTCCGACCTCACCACGCGCAGCGAGAACATGCGCGACCATCTGGAGCAGCAGTTCCGCAACATCGAGGACCTGGTCAGCGTGCGCGGCGGCGAGATTGCCGACCGCATCTCGACCGACACCTCGTCGCTCGGCCGACAGATCGTCGACGGCCTGCGCGACTTCGACACCGTCCTGCACACCCATGGCGGCGAGATGGTCCAGCGTATTTCGGATCGCGTCGAGGCCGTGACCCGGGCCATCGACACCAACCTTTCAGGCTTCGACGACCAGGTTTCCAACAAGGCCGAGCAGGTGGCCGCTGCGCTCGACATGCGCATCGCCAACATCGAGGGCGTGCTCGACCGCGGCGTCGATGGCCTCAACGCGACGCTCGGCAACCGCACCGTCGAATTCGCCCAGACGCTGTCGGAAGGCGCGCGCCAGGCCAATGACGCGATGAGCCAGTCGCTCGAAATGCTGAGCAGCTTCTTCGACGAGCGCGCCGGCACCATCACCGACCAGCTCTCCCAGCATATCGACCAGGCCGACCGCACGCTCGCGGCGCGGGCTCAGGATATCGCCACCTCGCTCGACGACCGCGTCGGCCGGTTCGAGGCGACCGTCGTCAGCCGCATCGAAAATGTCGCAACCTCGGTCGAGGTGCGCGGCGCCGCCATGGCCGACCTTCTCGGCCAGCGCATCGGCGCGGTCGCCGGCCAGCTGCGCAGCGAGGCTGCCGAGATCGAAACCAGCCTCACCTCGCTCGCCGACAATGTCAGCCGCACGCTGGTCGACCGCGCCGGTGAGGTGACGACGCTCTTCGACTCCCGCACGGACGAGATCGCCCGCATTGTCGAAGAGCGTGGCAACGGGCTGCTCACGGCGCTGGAAGACCGCAGCATCTCCATCACCAGCGAGATCGCCCGCGCCAGCACCGAACTGCTCTCGGCCATTGATGATCACCGTCAGAACCTGGTGACGGCGCTCGACACCACCCGCAACGGCGCGGTCTCCGACATCATGCGCGCCAGCGACGAATTGCTGAACACGCTGGAGACGCGCTCGGACGCCATCATCTCGGCCTTCGAGACAGCGACCACGGGCCGGGCCGACCAACTCATGCAGATCAGCGGCGATGTCGTCTCCTCGCTGCAGCAGATCACCGGCGATGTCGCCGCCTCGCTTCAGGCCGCCGGCGGCGAAGTCACCGCCTCGCTCCAGTTGGTCGGCAGCGACGTCAACACCTCGCTCAAGCTTGCCACCGGCGAGGTTTCGACCTCGCTGCAGCAGATCGGCGGACAGGTCACGCAGGAGATTGCCCGCGCTGGCGACACGCTGCTCAGCGAGTTTGACGGGCGCGGTGCCCAGCTGGTGGAAAGCGCGCGCCAGGCGACCGAAATCGCCTCCAGCGAGTTCTCCCGTCTTGTCGATGAGTTCGATGGGCGTGGCGTCCAGTTGGTGGACAGCGCCCGCCAGGCGACCGAAATCGCCTCCGGCGAGTTCTCCCGCCTCGTCGATGAATTCGACGGGCGCGGCACCCAGCTGGTCGCAAGCGTGCGCCAGGCGACCGGCGGCGTCTCCGATGAGTTCGCTCGCCTGGTCGACGAGTTCGGCGGCCAGGGCGTCCAGTTTGTCGACAGCGCCCGCCGGGCCACCAATGTCGCCTCCGAAGAGTTCGCCCGGCTTGCCGAAGAGTTCGCGGCGTCGCTCGAAGGCCGCGGCAGCGGCCTGATCGAGGCGATCGCGGCCAGCGGCCGTTCAGCGGTGGCGGAAATCGCCGCTACCAACGAGGCGCTGCAGGGCGATGTCACCGGCCTGCTGGAACGCCTCGGCGATGTGAACGTCCAGCTTCAGGACGTGCTCGCCTCCTCGGTCAACAACCTCGCCGATACCGAAAAGACCATCACCGAGCGGCTGGAAGCCTTCCGCAGCACGGTCACCAATGTCGAGGAAGCCAGCACCCTCGCCTCCTCGCGCATGGACGAGCAGATCCGCGATCTGCGCTCGGTGTCCACCGACGTTCTCAAGGATGTCGCCCGGCTCAGCCATTCCTTTGGCGAGCAGGCGAGCCTCATCACCAGCGTCGCCAACGCCCTTGGCACCGCGCATGAAAACCTCGACGACACGCTCGGCGGCCGGCACGAGGCGCTTCTCGCCGTCGCCGAGCAGGTTACGGGACGGACGGCCGATCTCGATACCCGCCTGTCCCAGTATACCAGCACGCTGGAGACCACGTTCGGCCGCGCCGAGGAGCGCGTGAGCGCCATCTCCAAGACCATCCTCGCCGCTGCCAGCACCTCCACCGACGCCATCGTGCGCCAGCAGCAGGACGTCCGCGAGACCACCGAAGCCGAACGCGAGCGCACGCTCGCCTCGCTGCACGAGACCTATGAGCAGGCCGTGCGCGAGGTCGACACCCTGATGCGCCAGGCCAATCAGGGCTTCTCCGGCGCCGCCCAGGCGCTGCGTGCCTCCGTGCTCGACATCCAGCGCCTGCTGGAGACGACCCGCGAGGAGATCAAGCGCGGCATTCTGGAACTGCCGGAGGAGACCGAGGCCAACGCCTCCGCCATGCGCCGCACCGTCGCCGAGCAGATCAAGGCACTGGCCGAGCTGAACGAGATCGTCTCGCGTCACGGCCGCACGCTCGACGTCGATGCCGGATCGCGCCCGCGCCTTGCCGGGCCGCTTGTCGGGCCGGCACCGCTTCCCTCCGCCCCGCTGGCGCCTGCGCCCCGCGCGTCACTCTCGCGTGTCCAGCCGGCCGCGCCGCGTCCCGAGCCGACCCGTTCGGAAGCGCCGTCCTATTTCGATCCGCCGCGCAGCAACGGTAATGGCGGCAACGGCGCCGTTGGCAATGGCGGCAACGCCCCGCAGCGCCGGGCCAACATCGCCCCCCTGCCGCCGGAGCGTGGTGGCGCGCCGGACAAGGGCGGCTGGCTCTCCGAGCTGCTAGCGCGCGCCTCCGATGGCGAAGGCCCGGCACCCACGGGTCCCGTTCCCCGTAGCGTTCCTGTCACGCCCCCGCGCAATTTCGATCCGCGCCAGGGCCAGCCGGAGCGCCCCGTTCACCACACCATCGAGTCGCTTGACTCGCTGTCGGTGGACATCGCCCGGATGATCGACCACGAAGCCGCGGTCGATCTGTGGGAGCGCTACAAGAAGGGGGAGCGTAATGTCTTCACCCGTCGGCTCTACACCATGCAGGGGCAGCAGACCTTCGAGGAGATCCGCCGTAAATACCGGCGCGACCTCGAATTCCGCGACACGGTCGACCGCTATATCGGCGAGTTCGAGCGGCTGCTGGAGCAGGTCTCGCGTGACGAGCGCGGGCAGGAGCTGACCAAGACCTATCTGACCTCGGATACGGGCAAGGTCTACACGCTGCTCGCCCACGCCGCCGGCCGCTTCGACTGACGCGAGGCGCCACACGGCGCCGACTGAGCCCACCGCCTACGAAAACCCCCGCCCTCGCGCGGGGGTTTTCTTTTGCCGGGAGCCCGGCGCGGGGATGGGGACGGCCCGGCCCCCTTCAAGGCGCGTACCGAAGCACAGTTCCCGTCCGGTCCGTTCATCGGGCTTTGGCAAAGGCGGCTTCGCCGCCGGCGGAGCGTCGGGCTGACGTGGCGATGCGGGCGCGGATGATCGTTGCGTCGGCCAAGCCCGGATCGCAGGGCGCGCCCTGCCAGAGCGCAAATTCGTCGTGCTCCTGATGGCGGGATCGGCGAGAGCGTCGAGGACGGGCCGGCAAAGCGCCGCCCGCCGGCGCAGAACTCAAGCCGGCGATAGTGCTCGACCGGCACCCACCGGAAATCCCGCGTCGGCCGCTCGAAACCAAGCAGACGCTTTCGCCGGCGTGCAGGATCGCCTCCCGGATCGCCGGGCCGAGGCAGGGAGTGAGAGCCCGCTCCGACCATCGAGTTGGGGAGTGGCGCCGAGCCGGGAGGGCGCGGCGCGTCGTCGGCATCAAACAAAAAACCCCGCCGCTCGGCAGGAGCGGCGGGGTTTTTGAACTGCACGCGCAGCCGGGCGAGCCGGGTCAGTGCGTCGAAGGTGCCGCCGCTTCCTGTTTGCGGGCGCGGCGGCGCTCGCCGAAGCCCGCGATCCAGCGGGCGACGACGTAGAAGGTCGGGGTGAACAGCAGCCCGAAGATGGTCACGCCGATCATGCCGGAGAACACCGCCGTGCCCAGCGACTGGCGCAGCTCGGCGCCGGCGCCGGTGGCGATCACCAGCGGCACCACACCGAAGATGAACGCCAGCGAGGTCATGATGATGGGCCGCAGGCGCAGCTGGGCGGCTTCGGTGGCGGCGTCGAAGCGGTTATGCCCCCGATCCTCCAGCTGCTTGGCGAACTCCACGATCAGGATGGCGTTCTTCGCCGCCAGGCCGATGAGCACGATGAATCCCACCTGGCTCAGGATATTATTGTCCTGCCCTCGTATCTGGATGCCCACCACGGCGGCGATCAGGCACATGGGGACGATGAGGATCACCGCCAGCGGCAGCGTGAGGCTCTCATATTGTGCTGCCAGCACCAGGAAGACGAAAACCACGCCTAGCGCGAAGGCGAAGATAGCGGTGTTGCCCGCCCTCACCTGCTGGTAGGCGAGCGTCGTCCACTCATAGGCGAATCCGTCCGGCAGCGTCTGGGCGGCGATCTGCTCCATCTTCTGGATCGCCTGCCCCTGAGAGGTCCCCGGCATGGTGTCGCCGTCGAGCTCCGCTGCCGGATACAGATTGTAGCGCGGCACACGATAGGGGCCAGAGATGTCGTTCACCGTCGTGAAGGAGCCAAGCGGCACAAGCTGCCCCTCCGCGTTCTTCACCCGCAGGCGCAACAGGTCGTCCGGGGTCAGCCGGTAGGGAGCGTCGGCCTGCGCCTGCACGCGGTACGTCCGGCCGAACAGGTTGAAGTCGTTGACATAGGACGAGCCGATATAGGTCTGCAGGGTCGAGAACACGTCGGCGATGTTGACGCCCAGCAGTTGCGCCTTGGTGCGGTCGATGTCGAGGAAGAGCTGCGGCGTCGAGGTCTCGAACAGCGAATAGACCTGTTTGAGGCCGGGTGTCTGGTTGGCCGCGCCCATCATGGCATAGACCGCGCCTTGCAGCGCCTCATAGCCACGCCCGCCGCGATCCTCGATCATCATGCGGTAGCCGCCGGCATTGCCGATGCCCGAAACCGGCGGCGGCATGACGACGATCATCTGCGCCTCTTCCACCGAGGCGAGCTTGCCGAACAGCGTTCCCTGAATCGCGGCTGCGGATTGCCCGGCGTGCTCGGCACGCTCGGCCGCCGGTCCGAGAATGACGAACATCGCGCCGGCGTTGGGCGCATTGGTGAAGGTGGCGCCGGAGAAGCCGACGATGTTGACCACATGCGCCACGCCGGGGGTCGCCAGAACTTCCTGGGCGGCCTTGGTCATCACCTCATTGGTGCGCGAGAGCGCCGCGCCGCCGGGAAGCTGCGCCGCGACGATGAGATAGCCGCGATCCTGCGCCGGGATGAAGCCCTGCGGCGTGGTGCGGAACAGCTGGAAACCGCCGGCCAGAATGGCGATGTAGACCAGCAGCACCACGACGGCGATCCGCACCAGCTTGCTGGTCAGCCAGCCATAGCCGCGCGAGACGCCATCGAAGCCCTTGTTGAAGTAGTGGAAGAAGCCGGTGAAGGGCCGCGCATACCAGGCCGGCTTGTGGCCGGCGCCCTTGTGCGCCTTCAGCAGCAGCGCGCACATGGCCGGCGAGAGGGTCAGCGACACCATCAGCGAGATCAGCGTCGAGCCGGCGATGGTGAGCGCGAACTGCCGGTAGAACTCGCCGGAAATGCCGGTGATGAAGGCCGAGGGAATGAACACCGAGGCCAGCACCAGCGAAATCGCCACCAGCGCGCCGCCCACCTCGTCCATGGTCTTGTAGGCGGCATCGCGCGGGCTGAGGCCGGTGGAGATGTTGTGCTCCACGCTCTCCACCACCACGATCGCATCGTCCACCACGATGCCGATCGCCAGCACGAGGCCGAACAGCGACAGGTTGTTCAGCGAGAACCCGAACAGGCTCATGATGAAGAACGTGCCGATCAGCGAGACCGGAATGGCCAGGATCGGGATGATCGCCGCGCGCCAGCTTTGCAGGAACAGGATCACCACGATGACCACCAGGACGATGGCCTCCATGATGGTGTGCTCCACCGCACTGACGGATTCGGCGATGAATTGGGTCGGATTATAGGCGGTGGAATAGGCAAGCCCCGCCGGAAAACTCTTGGCGATCTCGACCATGGCCTTCTGGATCGCCTCGCCGGTGGCCAGCGCGTTCGAGCCCGGCAGCTGGAAGATGCCCAGCGCCACGGAGGGCTTGGAGTCGAAATAGGAGATCGAGGAATTGTCCTGCGCCTCGATGCCGATCCGCGCCACGTCGCGCAGCCGCACCACGGCGTTGCCGGTTTCGCGCACGACGATATTGCCGAACTCCTCCGGCGTCGAAAGCCGCCCGAGGGTCCGCACCGCCACCTGGAAGCCCATCTGGTTCGGCACCGGAGGCGCATTCAGCACGCCCGAGGCGACCTGCAGGTTCTGTGCCTGCAGGGCGGCGGTCACATCGCCCGCCGTCAGGTTCAGCGCCTGCAGCCGCAACGGATCGAGCCAGATCTGCATCGCATAGTCGCGCGAGCCGAACACCGTGATCGAGCCGACACCCGTTACCCGCTGGAGCTGGTCCTTGATCTGCAGGTTGGCGTAGTTGGAGATGAACAGCGAGTCGCGCGAATCGTCCGGCGAGAACAGGCTCACCACCATCAGGATATCGGGCGAGGACTTGGCGACCGTCACGCCGATCTGCTGCACGTCCTGCGGCAGGCGCGGCGTCGCGGTGGCAACACGGTTCTGCACCTGAACCTGCGCGATATCGAGGTCGGTGCCGATGTCGAACGTCACCGCGATGGAAAAGCGGCCGTCCGCCGTCGAGTTGGAGGAGATGTAGAGCATCCCCTCGACACCGTTGATCTGCTGCTCGATCGGCGCGACCACGGTGTCGGCCACGGTCTCGGCGCTTGCGCCCGGATACTGGCCGGTGACATTGACCACCGGCGGCGCGATGTCGGGATATTGCGCGACGGGCAGCGCCACATAGGCCACGGCGCCCAGGATCATCACCACGATGGACACCACCGAGGCGAAGATCGGGCGATCAATGAAGAAGTGAGAGAACCGCATGGGACCGCCTCCGCGCTCAGTTCGCGGACGGGGTGGTGGAAGGCGTCGCCGGCGGCGCCGCAGCAGGCGACTCCAGAGGCGGCGTCTTCGCGGCGTCTGCCGTTCCCGTGGGCGCGGCGGCAGGTGCGGCTGCCGGGGCCGGAGCGGCCGGCGCCTCCAGCTTTCCGACTACCTGTGCGCCGGGGCGGATACGCATCAGCCCGTTGACCACGACGAGGTCGTCCTTGGTGACGCCGGTGACGGCGCGCTGGCCCTCATAAGCGCGGCCCAGCGTGACATATTTCATCTGCGGCGCCTGCGGCTTGTCGCCGGGCTGCAGCACATAGACGAATTTGCGTGTCTGTTCGGTGCCGATGGCAACGTCCGGCACCAGCACCGCCTCGCGCGGCGCCGAGGACGGCACCTGGATGCGACCGAACATGCCGGGGGTGAAGACGGCATCGGGATTGGAGAAGGTGGCGCGGCCACGGATCGTGCCGGTGTCCTCGCTGATCTGGTTGTCGACGAAGTCGAGCACGCCCTCATGGGTGAAGCCCTTCTCGTCGATCAGCCCCAGCTTGACCGGGATCGACTGGCCCTTGTCGCCCAACTCCTTGGACATGCGCTGGTAGCGCAGATAGGAGGCCTCGTCATAGGTGAACTGGAAGTAGATCGGATCGAGCGAGACGATGGTGGCCAGCAGCGTGTTGGTGTTGGTGCCACCCGAACCGCCCGTCACCAGATTGCCCACCGACACCTGGCGGTCGCCAATGCGGCCGGTCACCGGCGAACGCAGATCGGTGAAGTCGAGGTCGAGCTGCGCTGCCTGCAGTGCCGCCTGGGCTGCCGCGACGCCGGCGCGCGCGGTGCGCTCGCTTTGCAGCCGCTGGTCGTAGGCCTGCTTGGAAATGGCGTTTGACGTCTTGTCGTCGATCAGTGTCTGGGCGCGCTGGAGGTCTGACTGGGCGAAGTCCAGCTCGGCCTGGGCACGCTGCAGATTGGCCTCGGCCTGGTCATGCGCGACCTGGAAGGGGCGCTTGTCGATGGAGAACAGCAGGTCGCCCTGCTTCACCACCTGGCCGTCGGTGAAATTGATCTTTTCGAGGTAACCGGACACCCGCGCATAGACTCGGACCAGATCGACGGCAGCGAAGCGACCGACATATTCGTCGTAATCGGTGACGGTGCGCGTGGTCGGGTGGGCCACCGTAACGGTCGGCGGCGGCGGCGCCCCCTGTTGCGCCTGGTTCGATTCGGAGCAGCCTGCCAGCGCCAGAGCGGCGAGAGAAAGTGCAGCGAGGGAAAGGCGCGGCAGCGCGGTCATCATGTCCGTCTCCGAGAAGGCTCTTCGGGCAGTTCGGGACCGTGTCCCGCATTTGCGTTCGCAGACCACCCCGCCCGGAGCCTAAGACGCCGGTCGAAGTACCACAATTATGCTGCACTGCGTAGGCAATAAATCGTCAGCTCGGCACCGCCGGCGGTCGGCCGCGCAGGAGCCCCCTGAGGTAGCGGCGCCCAAACAGCGCCAGTACCAGGGCCGCGTAGACCGTGCCTCCCGCCGCAACGCACAATGCCAGCAACGCCTCGTCGCGGCCTTGGGTGAAGGCGGACAGATAAGGCCCGACGAACCGCGCCGCCGCGAACAGGGTCGCCGCGATGGCGGCCCCGATCAGCGCGAGGCGCGGCAGGCTACGCCACAACTGAGCGTCGCCGCATTCATAGCCGCGACGATAGGCGAGAAAGGCCAGCACCAGCACGGTGATCCAGCCGCCCATCGAGGTCGCGAAGGCGAGCCCGACCTGCGCGAGCGTGTCCATCAGCAGCACCTTGAGGCCGATATTGACCACCGCGGCCCCGAGAGTTGCCAGGACGGGGGTGCGTGTATCGCCCCGCGCATAGAACGGTGCCATGAAGGCGCGCACGACCACGAAGGGCGCGAGCCCGATGCCATAGGCCGCCAGCGTCGCCCCGGCCGACGCCGCCGCCTCGGCCGTGAACGCGCCGCGCATGAACAGACCGCGCATGATGATTTCGGGGATCGTCAGAGCGGCAGCCAGGAAGGGCAGCACCAGCAGCAGCGTCAGCTCGATGGCCCGCGACTGGGAGAAGCGCGCTCCATCAAAGTCGTTCGCCGCGATGCGCCGCGACATCTCCGGCAGCAGCACGATGCCCGCTGCGATGCCGACGACGCCGATCGGCAGCTGGTTGATGCGGTCGGCATAGAACAGCGCCGCCACGGCGCCGTCCGGCAGGAAGGAAGCGATGATCGTATCGGCGAACAGCGCCAGTTGCACCCCAGCCGAGCCGATGATCGCCGGGCCCAGCGCGATCAGGAAGGCACGCGCCTCCGGGTCGAGCCTTGGCCGGCCGAAGCGCAGGCCGAGGCCATGGCGCTCGGCGTCGAACACGAGAAGCCCGAGCTGCAGGAAGCCCGAGATCAGCACGCCCCACGCCGCCGCGTGGCCCGCCGTGGGAAACAGTCCCGCCATGCTCAATGTGGCGACCATGGCGACGTTGAGCAGGATCGACGCAGCAGCCGCCGCCCAGAATCGGTCATTGGCGTTGAGCACGCCGCCGACCAGCGTCACCACCGCGATCAGCCCGAGATAGGGAAAGGTGATGCGGGTGAAATCCACCGTGAGGGCGAAACGCTCGGGATCGGTCGACAGGCCCGGCGCCAGCGTCGCCACCACCCAGTCGGTCGCCAGCACCGCGACCGCAAGGATCGCCAGTTGCACGAGCACCACGCCGGTGAGGATGCCGTCGGCGAAATGCCGGGCCTTCGCCTCGCCCTGCACTGTCTTCACGCGGGCATAGGCGGGAATGAAGGCGGTGTTGAACGCCCCCTCGGCGAAGATAGAGCGGAAATGGTTGGGCAGGCGGAAGGCGATGTAGAACGCATCCGCCAGCGGCCCGGCGCCGATGACGGCGGCCATGACGATGTCGCGGACGAAGCCCGTCAGCCGCGAGAGAAGCGTCCAGCCGCCGACGGTGAAGATGCTGCGAATCATGGGGTGCCGACGGAAGGGTTGAGGCTGCCGGAAGCCCCGACCGGGATTCGGAATGCGAATGCGGGCGGAAAGCTAGCCTCCCCGCCCTATCCTCGCCAGTCCCGTCAGGCGTCAGGCGGCCGGGTATCAGGCGCCGAGCGCGCGGCGCACAGCAGCAATGACCCGGTCCTGTGCGGCCTCATCGAGATAGGGATGCATGGGCAGGCTGATCACCTCGCCCGCCAGCCGCTCGCACACCGGCAGGCCGTTGCCCGCAATGGGGAACTGCGCATAGGCCGGCTGATGGTGCATGGGCAGGCGATAATAGACCGCCGTGGGCACGCCATCCTTCTGCAGCGCCGCCACCAGCCCGTCGCGCACGCCGTGCGGCAGGCGGATCGTGTACTGGGCCCAGACCGAGGTGGCGCGCGGATCGACGGCGGGCACCGTGCACACATCCGCCAGCGCCGCCTCATAACGGGCCGCGACGCGCTGGCGGGCAGCGATCTCGTCCTCGAAGATCGCCAGCTTCTCCAGCAGGACCGCCGCCTGGATGGTGTCGAGCCGGCCGGTCATGCCCAGACGCACATTCTCATATCTGTCGACGCCCTGGCCATGCTCGCGCACGCTTTTCAGAACCGGCACGAGGTCGTCGTCATCGGTCAGCACCGCGCCGCCATCGCCATAGCAGCCGAGCGGCTTGGCGGGGAAGAAGCTGGTGGCGGTGGCGTCGCCGAAGGAGCCGGTGCGGCGGCCGTTCCAGGTGGCGCCAAAACCCTGCGCGGTATCGCACAGCACCTTGAGGCCATGCGCCTTGGCTATGGCCTCGATGGCATCCATGTCGGCCGGCTGGCCGAACAGGTCGACCGGCACCACGACCTTGGGGGTCAGGCCCTCGCGCCTGGCAACCGCAATGGCCGCTTCGAGGCTGGCGGGGTCCATGTTGAAGGTGTCTTCCAAAATGTCGACGAAGACCGGGGTCGCCCCCACCCACGGCACCACCTCGGCGGTGGCGCAGAAGGTGAAGGCCGGGCAGAACACCGCATCGCCCGGCTTGACGCCCCAGGCCATGAGGATCATGGCCAGCGCGTCCGTGCCGCTGGAGCAGGCGATCGCATGCTTCGCGCCGGCGAATCGGGCGAGCTGCTGCTCGAACTCCGTCACCTCGGGCCCGTTGATGAACCGGCAATGGTTGAGAACCCGCGCCACGGCGTCGTCGATGCGGCTGCCGAGCCGCGCGCGCTGGGCGGCGATGTCGACAAAGGGGATCGGCGCCAGTTCGGTCGTCACATGCGAATTCATCGGTCTTCCTCTCAAGCCACGCTGGCGCGCAGCGACGTCGGCTCGGCGGGCGTGGGCTCGGCGGGCGTGGGCTCCAGCGCTTCGAGGCAGCGCATCGCCGTGGCAATCGCGGCGACGCCGTCCTCGCCTGTCACCGCCGGGGCCGAACCGCCGCGCACGGCTTCCAGGAACCGCAGCAACTCCAGCCGCAGCGGTTCGGCATAGGCCACGGGAAGGTGGCGCATCGAATAGCTGCCATCCGGCTTGTAGTCGAAATACTCCGTCACCTGCCGGGTGAGCAGGTCGCCGATCACATACTTCTTGCGGGTGGCGACATGCACGGTGCGCGCCTTGAAGGGCGTCAGCCAGTTGGTGTTGATGTGCGCCAGCACGCCGTTGGCGGTGCGGAACTGAAGCAGCGCGATGTCCTCGCGCGCCGCCACCGCCGCCTTCACCTGCGGCTGGACGTCGACGATGTGCGAGCCGGTGAAATGGCAGATCAGGTCGATATCGTGCACCGCGAGGTCGATCACCACGCCGACATTCGACATGCGCGGCGGAAAGGGGCCGACGCGGGTGATGGCGATGGAGAGGATCTCCTCGTCGCGAATGGCGTTCTTCACCGCCTCGACCGCCGGATTGAACCGCTCGACATGGCCGACGACCAGCGCGACGCCCCTTGCCTTGGCGGCGGCGACGATCGCCTCGGCCTCGGCGACGCTGGGCGCAATCGGCTTTTCGACCAGCACATGCATGCCGGCATTGATGGCAGCGAGCGAGACATCGTGGTGCAGATGGGTGGGAGCCGCGATAATCAGCGCGTCAGCCCCCTCCGCCACCAGTTCTTCAAGGCTGGCAAAGGCCCGGCAGCCCAGCAGGGCCGCCGCCTTCTCGCGCTGACCGACATCCGGATCGGCGATACCGACCAGTTCGGCGCCCGGCAGGTCGGTGAGCACGCGGGCGTGGTTGTAACCCATTATGCCGACGCCGACGACGCCGACGCGAACGGGCATTGAAGCCCCGCCCGGGTCCTGAACCATGCGCGCATATCCTTATCATCTGAAATCGTGGTCGGGGGTCTAACACGCGCCCCCAAGCGTGGCGAGAGAGGCCGAATCGCAAAGCCGCTCAAAGGCTTCACTAATTGCTTCAACCTGTTACGGCCCCGCTCACTCGGCGGCGGCATCCTCGGGGGTCGCGCCAGCCCCTTCCGCAGCGGCAGCGGAGCCCGCCGTGCCGCCCGCGTCGATGAAGCTCTTGTAGACGAAGACGCGCTTGCCCTCGACGATGATCTCGCACCATTGCTGGCAGACGACGAGATCCACCTTCTGGCCCGCCGGCAAAGTGCCGATGGCCGCCGCACCCCGTTTCGGCGCGGCCCGCATGGTGACGGGGCGGCGGGTCACGGCGGTGCCGATCGGCTCGCCGCCGAACCCTGCGGGCATGTAGCCTTCCTCGGCGGCCTCGGCCGGGGCGGCAGGCTGATCCTCCGCTGGCGGGGCCGCAAGCGCGGCTACCTGCCGTTCGCGGGCGCGCGAAGGCGGGAGAGGAATTTCCTTCGGCAGCGCCACCGGCGTGGCCGCGGACTCGGCAGGAGCCGCCGTCAACTCGATCGAGGCCATGGCCGGCTCGGCCCGCGCCGCTTCCGGAACCACCGGGCCCGACAGGGGGCCGGCATCCGCCGGCGTGGCGGCGAAGGCGGTGACGGGCAGCGATCCGCCTGCCGCGTCGAGGGGCTCCGTCGCGTTGCGCAGAAGAGGCGGCAGGCTGTTGCCCGGCATGGCGTTGACCAGCGCCGAGGAGGCCGCCGGGCTCGGCGCAGCGGGCTCGACCTCGACCGCCGCGACAGCCGTGGCCGGGCCGCTCGCAGTGTCGGACGGAAGGGCGGAGGGCGCGACGCTTGCCACCGCCGCGTTGCCGATCACCTCGGGCGCGACCTTCGCCTCCTCGCGAGCGGCCAACGATTGCAGCGCGACGGCACCGCCGCCGACCACCGCCATGAAGACCGCGAGCACACCGAGGCGCTGCCAGGTGATGACGTCCTTGGAAGCGCTGCGCTTGCGCCGCGTCTCGGCTTCGCCCGGCTGGCGCGCCGCGCTGCCGAAGCTGCGCCGGCGGGCGGCCTGAGCCGATTCGGCCGCGGAAGCCGCGGCCGGCTCCGGCTTCGGCGCCGCCGAGCGGGCGCCAAGCACGCCGCTCACATCGCCCAGCGCCGCGATACGGCTGCGGACATCGCCGAATGAGCGCGGTTCAGCCTCTGCCTGGGGGCGAGCAACGGGCGGGCTCTCGCTGCCCGGGCCGCCGCCATTGCGGTCGGCTTTTTCCTGCTCAAGGGAACTGACGATGGTCCGGAAATCGGAAATCAGAGAGGAGGAGAGCCCGGTTCCGCGCGGCTGCTGCGATGACGTTGGCATGGCGCGGGGACTCTACGCTACGGGGAAAAGGCGGGGAAGCACGGAAGAAGCCGTAAGGGAGGAAGCGACTGCACGGTGCAGGCGCCGGCAGTGTCCGGGGACACTGACGGCCAGCTCGGGGGCGTGGCGCTGACCACTACGCATGCGTTCTTCCAGTCCATTCGGGCCGGCGCCCGAAGGCCCCCGACCGAGTTCCGTAATCCGCCTTCGTATGCGACGGGTGACAACTTACCGGCACTTTGCACCTTGATGCAAGAATGTCACATGCCGGAAATTTCCTTATGAACAAAGATTGCGGCAACTCTTGGCCCCGCCCGGCGCCTCCATCGTCAAATTAGATCAACAGATGCAATAAGTTGTGGGAAACGGGCCTGCGCCCTTACACCAGCACCGCCCGCGCCGGCGCGGTCAGCTCGCCGAATATTCGCTGGTAGCGTGCCAGTTCTTCGGGCGGCCCCATGGCTTTGGTGGGGTTGTCGGAGAGCTTCACCGTCGGCTGTCCATCGGCGGAGATGACCTTGCAGACGATGGAGATGGGATCGAGTCGCCCTTCGGGGGCAAAGCCGCGGAAATCATTGGTCAGCAGCGTGCCCCAGCCGAAGCCCATCCGCAGGCGGCCCTGGAAGTGCCGGTAGATGCGTTCGATGTCGCCAATGTCGAGCGCGTCCGAAAAAATGGCGAGCTTCTGCGTCGGGTCCTGCCCCCGTGCCCGCCACCAGCGCAGCGCCTCCTCGCCGCCCTCGATCGGGTCCTTGCTGTCGACGCGGATGCCGGTCCAGCCCGCGACCCAGTCCGGCGCCTGCGCGAGGAAATGGCTGGTGCCGAACGTGTCGGGCAGGATCACCAGCAAATTGCCTTCATAGTCCTCCTGCCAGTCGGCGAGCACCTTGTAGGGGGCCTGTGCCAGTTCGGCGTCGGTCTCGGCGAGAGCGGCGTAGACCATGGGCAGTTCATGGGCGTTGGTGCCGGTGGCCTCCACCTCGCGACGCAGCGCGATCAGGCAGTTCGAAGTGCCGAGGAAGCGCTCGCCGAGCCCTTCCATCATCGCCTGCACGCACCAGTCCTGCCAGAGATAGCCGTGCCGGCGGCGGGTGCCGAAATCGGCGACGCCCGCGCCGCCCAGCGCCTTCAGCCGCTCCACCTTCTCCCAGACGCGGGTCATGGCGCGGGCATAGAGCACCTGCAGCTCGAACCGGCCCATGCTGCGCAGCACGGCGCGCGAGCGCAGCTCGTTGATGATGGCGAGCGCCGGGATTTCCCACATGGTGGTCTCGATCCACGGTCCCTCGAAGGTCAGCTCATACTGCCCGTCGCGCTTTTCGAGATGATAGGCGGGGAAGCGGAAGGTCTCCAGCCAGGCGATGAAGTCCGGCGAGAACATCTGGCGCTTGCCGTAGAACATGTTGCCGCGCAGCCAGGTCGACTCCCCGCGCGTGAGCGACAGGGTGCGCACATGGTCGAGTTGCTCGCGCAGTTCGCCCTCGTCGACGAAGTCGGCGATCCGCACGCTTTTCGTGCGGTTGATGATGCCGAACGTGACGCGCGTATGAAAATGGCGGCGGTAGATCGTCTGCGCCATCAGGAGCTTGTAGAAGTCCGTGTCGAGCACGGAGCGGACGATCGGGTCGATCTTCCAGGTGTGGTTATAGACGCGAGTCGCGATGTCGATCATGCGGTAGGCCCCGTTTGCCCGGCCACCCCTTCTAGAGCATGCCGGCCGAAATTGCAGGCCACGCCGAAGTCGGCGTCGCCGACTTGCCCGCACATTCAGTGCCCGCCTGCGATCAGGCCCTTGGAACGGCCGATCCGATGCTTAAGTGCGCTCTGACGCCCGTACTCACCTACAGGGCACTTCCTCGACAGGAGCGTATCTTGGCTGCCACGAAATCCCTTTTCGACACTTACCGACTCGGCGACGTCATCCTCGCCAACCGCATCGTCATGGCTCCGCTGACGCGCAACCGGGCCGGCGCCGGCCTCGTCCCCTCGCCGCTTGCGGTCGAGTATTATCGCCAACGGGCCACCGCCGGCCTCATCATCACCGAGGCGACGCAGATCTCGGCGACGGCACAGGGCTACCAGGACACGCCCGGCATCTTTACCGAGGCGCAGATCGAGGGCTGGAAAAAGATCACCGACGCCGTGCATGCCGCCGGCGGTCATATCTTCGTGCAGCTCTGGCATGTCGGGCGCGTCTCGCTGCGCTCGCTTCAGCCGGACGGTGCCGCCCCCCTCGCCCCTTCCGCTGTTCGCGCCAACACCAAGACCTATGCGAATAACGGCTTTGCCGACGTCGACGAGCCGCGCGCGCTTTTGCTGGAGGAAATCCCGGGGATCGTCGACGATTTCCGCAAGGCCTCGGCCAACGCCATTCGCGCCGGCTTCGACGGCGTGGAGATTCACGGCGCCAATGGCTATCTGATCGACCAGTTCCTGCGCGACGGCGCCAACAAGCGCACTGATGCCTATGGTGGCTCGATCGAGAACCGCACCCGCTTCCTGAAGGAGGTTCTCGAGGCGGTGATCGGCGAGATCGGCGCCGAGCGAACCGGCCTGCGCCTCTCGCCGGTCACGCCGGCCAGCGATCTCTCGGACAGCGATCCGCAGCCCCTGTTCAACCATGTGATGGACGTGGTGGAGAGCCTCCACCCGGTTTATGTGCACATGATCGAAGGCGCCACCGGCGGCCCGCGCGACATCGTGCCGGACTTCGATTTCGAGGCCCTGCGTGCCCGCTTCACCGGCGCCTGGATGGTGAATAACGGTTACGACAAGGCGATGGCGGAAGAGGCCGTCGCCACCGGCAAGGCCGACCTCGTCGCCTTCGGCAAGCCGTTCATCTCGTCGCCCGATGCGGTGGAGCGCATGCGCCGCGATGTCGCCTTCAACGAGCTCGACCGCGATACCCTCTATGGCGGCGACGCCAAGGGGTACACCGATTACCCCACGCTGGAGAGCACGGGCTGCTGAGCGGCTCGTCTCAAACGGCACCACCAGCGCATAAAAAAGGCCCGCCATCTGGCGGGCCTTTTCCACATCGAGGCATTGCCGTCAGGCGGCCAGCGGCTCTTCCGGCCGCACGGAGCGCACGGATACATCCACCGTCATGCCGAGATAATCGCCGGTCAGGCCGGTGAACCCGCCCGCCACCGGCACCGCCTGGCTCGCATCGCGGGTCACGGCGACACGGATGAGGTTGTCGGCGGCAATCGTGCCATTGGTCGGATCGAACTCCACCCAGCCCGCGCCGGGCAGGTAGATATCGGCCCACGCATGGGTGGCGCCGGCGCCGACCACGGCGGAATTTCCCCCGTCGAGAGCGGGGTCATAGAGATAGCCGGTCACGAAGCGCGCCCCGAAGCCGAGGGCCCGCGCCGTCTCGATGAGCAGCAGCGCGAAATCCCGGCAGGAGCCGGTGCCCAGCCTCAACGTTTCCAGTGGAGGCTGGGTGCCTTCCTCGAAGCGCAGATTATAGCTGAAGCCCCGGTGGATGCTGTTGTTGATGTCCGTGAGCAGCGCCATGGTGTCGGTCGACCGGGCAGCGACAAATCCCTTCGCCCACGCCTCCAGCTCGCCATTCGGGTCAGGATGATGAGGGTCCAGCATGCGGCCGAGGTCGATGCGGTCATCCGGGGAATAGACGAAGGGGTAGGTGGTCGCGCGTTCCTCGATCTCGAAGTCGAGCCCGCCCAGGCCATAACGCTCCAGCGTAAGCACGCTCTCGATCTTCAACTCGTTGGACGGTTCGAGAAAATCGACCACCGCAACGGAATTGCCGAACACATCGTGCATCCAGCGCATCTTTCCGTGCGGAGACAGCGAGATATTGGCTCCCACCAACCGCAGGTCATGGCTGTCCCGCGGGCGCAGCATGAGCCGATGCGGCTGGAACGTGACCGGGTTGGCATAGGTATACTGGGTGACGTGTCGGACGTTCAGGGTCTGCATGATCGAATTCCGGTCCGGGCGGTGAGGACCTCTCCACCGCCCGTCGTGCGAGGCTGGCGTGGAAGGTCAGCGTGAGAAGATGCGGCCGACGGCAAAACCGAGGAAGCCCATCGCGACCAGCGCGCGGAAGGAATAACGCTGGACGGGCTCCTGCCCGAGCGACGCCGCGCGGGCGATGGCCTCGGACGGACGCGGGCCCGTACGCTCACCCAGCGTCGAGGCGCCAGACGAAGCTGTCGAGCCGGTCGCGGAGCTGGAGGACGGCGCGCCCGGCCCACCTGACGACCCCTGGTTGGTTGAACCGCTCTCTGTGAAAGGCCCCCGGTTGGAAGAGCCAAAATTCGTGTTGGGATTTGACATCGCGCGCTCACCTGTTCGCCTGATTGAACGCCTAACGCGCAAGCTGCGGTTTCGTTCGAGCCGAAGCGGGGCGTCGGCGTCCCGCCGATCAGATGCGGCCGTTGAGGAAGGCGAGCATCTCCACCGGACCGTTGGCGTTGAACAGCTTGACCTGCCGCCCTCCGCACATGTCGCAGCGCAGGCGCGGCGGTGCCTCGCCATTGGCCGTGGACGTCAGCGCGGCCGTGTCCACGCGCCCGAGGACGGAACGCCGCCCGCAGCGCTGGCAATGGGCACAGAGCATGGAAGACTGGTCGATCATGTCGCCCTCCCGAGCGGTACGGCCGGGATCGCCGGGACCCCACCCGCCTTGCGGCCCCCTGCCCGGCAGCGCCTTGGGCGCGCGGGGTGGTGGCTATCCTGGCCGGAAAACCCGCTGGCCCCGCGCCGCTTGAAAGGCGACGCGCGGCCCGGACACGGATGAAAAAACAGGGGATGGACGAAGTTGGCTTCGTCTTGGTTTCCGCCAAAACTCCGAAGGACCGGAATTTGGTGGGCGCACTAGGGCTCGAACCTAGGACCCGCTGATTAAGAGTCAGCTGCTCTACCAACTGAGCTATGCGCCCCCGCCGCAGACCGTGGCCTTGCGGACGGGGGGTCGTGTAGCAGAGGCCTATGGGTGTGTCCATAGGGACAGCCCGGCTTCCTGATCTTTCCACAGGCCTCCCCGGGAACACGCCCGCAGGCGACATCCGCCGACGCCGCCGGCCAGCTCGTCCCGGCACTATTCCTGGAACGCCTCCTCGCGCTTCTTGCGCACGGAGGGCAGCAGCACGACCACCAGCGCGAGGATCGCCAGCCCCAGCATGGTGGCGGAGATCGGCCGGGTGAAGAACACGGTCGGGTCGCCGCGCGAGATCAGCATGGCGCGGCGCAGATACTCTTCCAGCATCGGCCCGATGATGAAGCCCAGCAGCAGCGGCGCCGGCTCGCAGTCCAGCTTCACCAGCACGTAGCCGACGACCCCGAACAGGGCCATGGTGAACACATCGATGGCGTTGTTGTTCACGCTGTAGACGCCGATACAGCAGAAGCCGACGATCAGCGGAAACAGGATGTGGTAGGGCACGGTGAGCAGCCGGACCCAGATGCCGATGAGCGGCAGGTTCAGCACCACCAGCATGAAATTGCCGATCCACATCGAGGCGATGATGCCCCAGAACAGGTCCGGCTGTTCATTCACCACATTCGGGCCGGGGACGATGCCTTGAATGATGAGCGCGCCGATCATCAGCGCCATCACCGGGTTCGACGGAATGCCGAGGGTCAGCATGGGGATGAAGGAAGTCTGCGCGCCGGCATTATTGGCCGCCTCCGGCCCCGCCACGCCTTCGATGGCGCCCTTGCCGAACTGCTCGGGGTGCCGGGAGATCTTCTTCTCGATCGAATAGGCCGAGAACGACGACAGGATCGCCCCGCCGCCCGGCAGGATGCCGAGGAAGGAGCCTAGGAAGGTTCCGCGCAGGATGGGGCCGATGATGCGCTTGATATCGTCCCGCGACAGCAGCAGCCCCTTCACCTTCTGCACCATGACGGTGCGGGTGTGCTCGTCCTCCAGATTGCGCACGATCTCGCCAATGCCGAACACGCCCATAGCCAGCGCCACGAACTCGATGCCGTCCGCCAGTTCCAGCATGTCGAACGTAAAGCGCGGGGTGCCGGTGTAGACGTCCTGCCCCGAAAGGCCGAGCAGGATGCCGAGCACCACCATCGCCAGCGCCTTCACCACCGAACCGGAGGCCAGCGCGACGGAGGCGACAAGTCCGAGCACCATCAGCGCAAAATACTCTGGCGGCCCGAACTTCAAGGCAAGATCGGCGAGCGGAGGGGCGAAGACGGCGAGGAGGAAAGTGGCCACCGAGCCGGCAAAGAACGAGCCGATGGCGGCCGTTGCGAGCGCCGCGCCGGCGCGGCCCTGGCGCGCCATCTGGTAGCCGTCGATGGCGGTGACGACCGACGAGCTCTCGCCCGGCAGGTTGATCAGGATCGCCGTGGTCGAGCCGCCATATTGCGCGCCGTAATAGATGCCCGACAGCATGATCAGCGCCGAGACCGGCGGCAGGCCGAACGTGATGGGCAGCAGCATGGCGATGGTCGGCACCGGCCCAAGGCCCGGCAGCACGCCGATGAGCGTGCCCAGAAGCACGCCGATGAAGCAGTAGAAGATGTTCTGGAACGTGACCGCGACGGAGAAGCCGAGGGCGAGATTGTCGAAGATTTCCATGGACGTCTCTCCCTCAGTAACCGCCGAGCCACGGGCCCAACATGGGCAGCGGCAGGCCGAGCCCCTTGATGAACACGGCCCAGGAGAACGCGACCATGATGAAGGATGACAGGAGCGCGGTCGTCAGCTTGAAGCGCCGGCTCGCCATCGTCGAGAGGAACACCGCCAACCCCATGGAGGGGCCAAGGCCGAGCGGGCGGATGCCGAGGCCGAACACCACAACGGCGAGCGTGACCAGCCCCAGCGGTACCCACGGCCAGTGCCAGAAGCCGATCTTCTGCGTCTCGTCCTGCGCCTCCACCGGGCGAAGCGTGAGGCCGGAGAGCAGAACGATGATGCCGAGAAAACCCAGCAGTCCCGCAAGGATCATCGGGAAATAGCCCGGCCCCATGCGGATGGCGCGCCCCATGGGAAGTTCCATGGCCTGCCAGGCGAAGAAGGCCGCCAGGAAAACGATCAGCAGGCCGCTCGCGACCTCCTTCGGATTTTTGACAAAGCGCGTCATGGCACCTTTTCCGCCGCCGGGACGTGAAACGCCGGCCCGCGCGCGCAGGGCGACGGACCGGCGGGAGGAGGGAAAAGGCTCAGTCGGCGAACACGCCGGCCTGCTCGATCACCGGCTTCCACTTGGCGACTTCCGCCTCAAGGAACTTCTGGTGCACGTCAGGCGTGGCACGCTCCAGCGCCACCGGCTCCGTGCCGAGATCGGCGAAGCGGGAAATCACCTTGGGGTCCTGCAGCGCGGCGACGAGGGCGGCGTTCAGCTTGTCGATTTCGGCCTTGGGCGTGCCCTTGGGCGCGTACATGCCGTGCCACACCGCCACCTCGAAGCCGGGCAGGCCGGCGGAGTCGAGGGTCGGGATGTCCGGCAGCGACTTAACCGGGGTCTTGGTGGTGACGCCATAGGCCTTCACCTTGCCGGCCTTGATCTGGCCGGTGGTGTTTGTGGTCTGGTCGCACAGCAGGTCGATCTGCCCGCCGACGAGGTCGTTCATGGCCGGACCCGTGCCCTGATAGGGAACGGTCGTCATCTGCGTGCCCAGCGCCGACATGAACAGCATGCCGCACAGATGCGAGGCGGAACCGACACCGGCATTGCCGTAGATCACCGCGTCCTTGTTCGCCTTCACATAGGCGATCAGCTCGGCCGCGTCCTTGGGCTCCAGCGCCGATTTGCCGATGACCGTCATCGGCACGTCGGTGACGAGGCCCACCTCCTCGAAATCGGTCAGCACATTATAGGGCAGCTTGCGGTACAGCGTGGCGGAGGTCGCCTGGCCGATATGGTGGAGAAGAACCGTGTAGCCGTCGGGGGTGGCCTTCGCCACCTGCCCGGCGCCGCGCGTGCCGCCGGCACCGCCGACATTTTCCACCACGACCTGCTGGCCAAGGGTGCGCGACATCGATTCGGCGATGAGGCGCGCCACCGTGTCGGTGGGGCCGCCGGCCGCGAACGGCACGACCATCGTTACCGGACGGTTCGGGAAATCCTGCGCCTTCGCCGCCGACAGCGGCAGGGCGGCGAGCGTCAGCGCCGCCAGAGCGGCGGCGGCCCCCTTGAAATTCGTCATGCGTCCCTCCCGAGACTTATTGATCAGGTTTGATGTAACCAGCGCCCGTATCGCGAGCGCCATTTTATCGGGCGCTAAGGCCACCACCCGCGCAACCCAGCGTCAAGTATCTCTTTGGCCTAGAAACCTTTCGGGCATAAAAACTCTTCGCTCCCGAGAACGCTTCGACCCGGAAAACTCTTCGCAGATGCGAAATGCCGGCGTCGGGGACACCGCGCGTGTCGCCGCTCTAGGAAGCCGCGCCGCGACGTTCCATATTCCGTGCATGATTCAGCAGCCGCCACCCCTCGTCGTCGAAATCGCCTGGCAGGAGCCCTGGCAGGCTGCGCGCCGCCTAGGCCGTGGCGAGGGTGCGGCCGTGCCGGGGCTGACCTTTCTCGACAGCGCGATGCGCCATCCCGTGCTGGGGCGCTGGTCCTATCTCATGGCCGAGCCCTTCGGCCGCTTCCGCGTGGAAGCGGGCGTGCCGCGCTGGAACGGCGAGCGCGAGGCCGGCGCCCCGCTGGAGGCCTTGCGGACGCGGCTGAAGACCTACGCGCAACCGCGCCTGCCGGGCGAGGCCGCCTTCCAGGCCGGCGCGGCGGGCTATATCGCCTATGAGGCCGGCCGCCTGTTCGACCGCTTCCCCACCGCGCAGCCCGAGCCCGGCGAGGGGCCGGAGGTCGATCTCGGCTTCTACGACCTCGTCGTCGCCTTCGATGTCGTGGCGGAACGCGCCTTCCTCATCTCCACCGGCTGGCCGGAGAGCGACCCCGCCCTCCGCGCCCGCCGCGCCCGCGAGAGGCTGGAGCAGGCCAGCGCGCGGCTTGCCCTGCCCGAAGCGCCGCTCGGCGCCCCGGTGCTGGCCCGGGAATGGCGCTCCAATTTCGACGCCGAGAGCTACCGCCGCGCGGTGGCACGGGTGATCGACTACATCCGCGCCGGCGACATCTTCCAGGCCAATTTCACCCAGCGTTTCGCGGCGGAGGTGGGCGAAGTCGACCCCCTCGCCTTCTATGACCAGTTGCGCCGCGCCAACCCGGCGACCTTCGCCGCGCTGATCGTCAACGAGGACCGGATCATCGCCTCCTCCTCGCCCGAGCGCTTCGTGAAGCTCGACGGCGCGGAGGTCGAGACGCGCCCGATCAAGGGCACCGTGCCGCGCTCGGTGGAGCCGACGCTCGATGCCTTTCGCGGCCGGGCGCTGACCACCAGCGAGAAGGACCGAGCCGAGAACGTGATGATCGTCGACCTGCTGCGCAACGATCTCTCGCGCGTGTGCCGGCCCGGTTCGGTGAAGGTGCCGCGCCTGTGCGGGCTGGAGACCTACGCCAATGTCCACCACCTCGTCTCGGTTGTCACCGGCACGCTGCAGGAGGGCCGTGACGGGCTGGACCTGATGGCCGCCTCGTTCCCCGGCGGCTCGATCACCGGCGCGCCGAAGATCCGCGCCATGGAGATCATCCGCGAACTGGAGGGACGGCCGCGCGGGGTCTATTGCGGCTCGATCGGCTATATCGGCTTCGACGGCACGATGGATTTCAACATCGCCATCCGCACCGTGACGGTGGAAGGCGGCCGCGCGAGCTTCGGCGTCGGCGGCGGCATCACCACGCTCTCCGACCCCGCCGCCGAGCATGCCGAGAGCTTGACCAAGGCCGAGCGGCTGTTTCGCGCCTTCATGCCGGAGGCGCTTTCGTGATCCTACTCATCGACAATTACGACAGCTTCGTCTTCAACGTCGCGCGCTACCTCACCGAGCTGGGCGCGCAGGTGGAAGTGGCCCGCAACGACGCAGTGGACATCGCGTCCATCGAGGCGCGCGCACCCGAGGCGCTGGTGATTTCGCCCGGCCCCTGCTCGCCCGATGAGGCGGGAATCTCGCTGGAGGCGGTGCGCGCGCTGTCGGGCAAGCTGCCTATTCTCGGCATCTGCCTCGGGCACCAGTGCATCGGCCAGGCGTTTGGCGGGCGGGTGGTGCGGGCGAGAGAGCCGATGCACGGGCGCGCCTCGCAGCTGCGCCATGCCGGCTCCGACGTGTTCGCCGGCCTGCCCTCGCCCTTCCCCGCCGGGCGCTACCATTCGCTGGCGGTGGAACTGGACGACGCCTCGCCCCTCATCGCCACCGCCTGGAGCGAGGATGGCGAGATCATGGGCCTCGCCCATCGCAGCCACCCGACTTACGGCGTGCAGTTCCACCCGGAATCGGTGCTGACCCCGCAGGGCTACGAGCTGATGGCGAATTTTCTGGCGCTGGCGCGAGAAGCCTCCTCTCTCCATCAGGGAGCCCGATGGGGCGAGGGGGCGCCCGCTCACCCCATCGCCACCTCCCCTCACCCGACGCTGCGCGCCGACCTCTACCCCACGGGGAATGGTAACGGCGGCACCGTGCGATGACCTCGATCAGCAGCGAGGATCGCGGCTTCACCCTCGGCGACGGCGTGTTCGATACGGCGCTGGCGCTGGGAGGCGTCGTTTTCGCCCGCGACCGCCATGTCGCGCGGCTGGTGGCGGCGGCGCAGCGGATCGGCATCACGATCGAGGCCACGGCCATCGAGGCCGCGATGGAGGCCGCCCTCACCCCGTCGCCCTTGATCCTGCGGACCACTGTGACGCGGGGAACCGCCGCGCGCGGCCTGTGGCCGGCGAGTTCCGGCGCGCCGACCCTCATCGTCGCCACAACGCCCTGGAGCCCTTCCCTGCTCGGACAGCCGGCGCGGCTCATCACGGCGAGCGGCCGGCGCAACGAGTTCTCGCCCACCTCCAATCTCAAGACGCTGGGCTATCTCGACCACATCCTTGCCGCACGAGAGGCGGCGCTGGCGGGAGTGGACGACACGCTGATCCTCAACACGCAGGGGCGCGTCGCCTGCACCACCATCGCCAATATGTTCGCGCTGATCGCCGGGCGGCTGATCACCCCCTCGCTGGCCGAGGGCTGCCTGCCGGGCATCATGCGCGCGCTGGTGATTGAGGCCGCGCCACGGCTCGGGCTCAGCGTGGAGGAGCGCCCGCTGGCGCCGCAGGCTCTGGCCGGTGCGGACGCGGTGTTCCTCACCAATTCGGTGCGCTTCCTGCGGCCGGTGCGCTCGCTGGATGGCGTTTTACTCGGGGACGGCGGCGATATCGTCCGCAAGTTGCAGGACATCGTACGGAACGGCCTGGACGACTTAAGATAACGCCCCACGTCAACTTAACCCTAGGCGAGTTCCGGCCGGATGCTTGCGAACAAGCTGTCATCATATTTTTGACGCGATCTATCACGCTCGAAAATCCACCTTGCTGAAAGGGTGGGCCGCTGCCGGATTATTTGCAACCTTCGGCCCACAACGGCGTTAAAGACCACTGCAAAGCCGCCGGAGGTGCCCATGCTTCGCCTGAATCGCCCACTACTTGTCGCCGGACTTGGCGCGAGCCTTCTTGCGGGCGTCGCCACGCTCCCCGCAACCGCGCAGAACGCCCCGATGCAGCTGGCACAGGCCGGCCCGCAGGGTGGCGGCGCGACGATGGACGTCGATCTGTTCTACGACCAGCTCGGCCAGTTCGGCACATGGGTGGCGCATCCCGAGTACCAGTATGTGTTCATCCCGTCCGATGTCGGCCCCGGTTGGCGGCCCTATCAGGAAGGGCGCTGGGTGTGGACGGACGCCTATGGCTGGTACTGGGAATCCTTCGAGCCGTTCGGCTGGGCGACCTATCATTACGGACGCTGGGGCTATGATCCCGCCTATGGCTGGTTCTGGGTGCCGGGCGACACCTGGGCACCGGCCTGGGTGACGTGGCGCCGCGGCGGCGGCAAGACCGGCTGGGCGCCCATCGCCCCGGACCGGCCCGGCTACGCCGTCGGTCGGCCCGACCACTATGCCGCGCCGGTGGCGGAGAGCTGGGTGTTCGTCGAGGATCGCTACATCGCCGAGGAGAACCTGGCGGTGCATGTCGCGCCGATCCCGGAGATCAACGTGTATCTCGAGGCGGCTCCCGACATCTATGAGCCGAGCTGGGACGACGGCTACTACGTTAATCGCGGCTTCGGCACCGACGTCTATGCCGCTCCCATCCGCGAGCGCCTCGTCACCCGCGAGGTCTATTATGTCGAACGGCGCGACGACGTGTTCTATGATCCGCGCAGCAGCGCGCTGGGCATCTTCGCCCCGCGCCTCGACTTTGGCGACCGGCGCGGGCCGCCGCCGCGCTATGTCCGCGAGATCGAGCCCGATCGCCGCCCGCTGATCCGCCAATATGTGCGCGAGGATCGCGACGTGCCGGGCTTTCTCGCCCCCTCCGTGGCGCTGCTAAACCTGTTGCAGCCGGACCGCCGGCGCGAACTGCGCGACCAGCGCTTCGGAAATCCCGACCGCTACCGCCGCGAGGTCCGCGACCTCCAGCGCGACCGGGCGGACGGGCTGCGCGACGAGCGCCGGCAGGCCGAGGCCCGCGCCGACGCCTTCCAGCGGGCGCAGCGCGAGGCGCTGGAGAAGCGCCGCCAGAACTTCGAGAAAATGCAGGCCGAACAGCGCCAGCGGGCCGAGCGGGCGCAGAAGGCGCGTCCCGCCGGCTTCGCACCGGGCGGCGTTCCGGGTCGCCCAGGCGGGCCGGACGCGCGCCCCGCAGGCCCGGATGCGAGGCCGGGTGCGCCGGGCACGCGCTCCGATGCGCGGCCAGGAGTGACCGATCAGCGCCCCGGTGGCCCCGATGCGCGGCCGGGAACGCCGGGCACGCGCCCCGGGACTCCGGGCCAGCGGCCGGACGCGGCGGGCGGCACGCCGGCACGGCCGGGCCCCTCGCAGGGGCAGGCGGGCGACGGTCCCTCGACGCCTCGCGCGCCCGACAAGCCTCGCACGGGGGCTGAGGAGCGCCAGCGCGAACAGCAGGAGCAGCAACGCGCGAAGCAACAGCAGAACCAGCAGGAGCGCCAGCAGAATCAGAACGCCCAGCAGGAACAGCAGCGCGCCAAGCAGCAGCAGAACCAGCAGGAGCGGCAGCAGAAGCAGAACGCCCAGCAGGAACAGCAGCGCGCAAAGCAGCAGCAGAACCAGCAGGAGCGCCAGCAGAAGCAGAACGCCCAGCAGGAGCAGCAGCGCGCCAAGCAGCAGCAAAATCAGCAGAACCGGCAGCAGAAGCAGAACGCCCAGCAGGAACAGCAGCGCGCAAAGCAGCAGCAAAACCAGCAGAACCGCCAGCAGAAGCAGAACGCCCAGCAGGAACAGCAGCGCGCCAAGCAGCAGCAGCGTCAGGAGCAGGTGCAGCAGCGTCAGCAGAAGCCGCAGCAGGCGCCCGGTCAACCGCGCCCGCCGGGTGGCGGCAAGTCGGGCGGCCAGCCCCCGGGCCAGCCTCCCGTCCCGCCTGGCGCCCAGTGAGCCACTTCCGAACCAAAAAGAGCCCCGGCATTGCCGGGGCTCTCGTTGTTCATGGGTGTCTCGCGTTGGCTGAAACGGTTATTCCGCCGCCGGCTGGGCCTGCGCGTTCAGGCTGCCGCGCTTGGTCGCCAGCTTGTTGAGCGCGATGATGTAGGCCTGCGCCGAAGCGACCAGCGTGTCGGGGTCGGAACCGCGCCCGGTCACGGCCTTGTCGCCATCCTCCAGCCGCACCGACACTTCCGCCTGTGCGTCCGTGCCCTCGGTGACGGCGTGGACCTGGTAGAGCGCCAGCTTGGCGGAATGCGGCATGATCGCCTGAATGCAGTTGAAGGTGGCGTCCACCGGGCCATTCCCGGCCGATTCCTCGGTGATGACGACGCCATCCACTTCCATCTTCATGGTGGCGCGCTGAGGGCCATGTGTGCCGGCGATGACCGTCAGCGACACCAGCTTCACGCGGTCATGCGCAGCGGCGATCTCGTGATCGACCAGCGCCTCGATGTCCTCGTCATAGACCACCTTCTTGCGGTCGGCGAGTTCCTTGAAGCGGCTGAATGCATCGTTCAGCGCGTTCTCGCCCAGCTCGTAACCCAGCGCCTTCAGCTTGTCGCGGAACGCGGCGCGGCCGGAATGCTTGCCCATCACCAGCGAGGTCTTGGACACGCCGACACTGTCGGGGGTCATGATCTCGTAAGTGGTGTTGTTCTTCAGCATGCCGTCCTGGTGGATGCCGCTCTCATGGGCGAAGGCGTTCCGGCCGACGATGGCCTTGTTGTACTGCACCGGGAAGGAGGTGACGGCCGAGACCAGCTTGGAGGCGCGCGTCAGCATGGTCGCCTCGATGCCGGTGGCATAGGGCAGCACGTCGCCACGGGTGCGGATGGCCATCACCACTTCTTCCAGCGCGGCATTGCCGGCGCGCTCGCCGAGGCCGTTGATCGTGCACTCGATCTGCCGCGCCCCCCCGGCCAGCGCCGCCAGCGAATTGGCGACCGCGAGGCCCAGATCGTCATGGCAATGGGCGGAGAACACGATCTGCTCGCCATTGGGCACCCGGTCGAGGATATGGGCGCGCACCTGTCGGAACATCGCCTCATATTCGGACGGGGTGGCGTAGCCCACCGTATCGGGCAGGTTGATGGTGGTGGCGCCCGCCTTCACCGCCGTTTCCACGCAGCGCTGGAGATAGTCGATTGGCGTGCGGGTGGCGTCCATCGCCGACCATTCGACATCGTCGACGAGGTTGCGCGCCTGCGCCACCGTGCCGGTGATGATGTCGATCACCTGGTCCTGCGTCTTGCGCATCTGGTGCTCCAGATGGATCGGCGAGGTCGAGACGAAGGTGTGGATGCGCGGGCGACGCGCGCCCTTCACCGCTTCGCCGGCGCGGGCGATGTCGACGGGAATGGCGCGGGCGAGGCCCGCGACCACCGCCTTTTTCGTGCGGCGGGCAATCTCGGCGACACTCTCGAAATCGCCGTTGGAGGCAATGGGAAAGCCGGCCTCGATCACGTCGACGCCCATCGTGTCGAGGAGATCGGCGACCTGCAGCTTCTCTTCCAGCGTCATCGAGGCGCCGGGGCACTGCTCGCCGTCGCGCAGGGTGGTGTCGAAGATGACGACGCGGTCATGGGGGATGGACATGGCGTTTTCCATGGGGACTTCCTTCTCGGCTCCGGCGCCGGGAGCCGCGGGGCTCTGGGTCCCTCAAGGCATCGTCCGGTGCAAATCTGACGGTTCGGCTTCTGGTGGAGGCGTCATCCCCTGAGCGCCCAGGCGTCAAGCCCGGCCGGCCCTCAGGGGCGGCTAAGAAGAAGGAGCCCGGACGCAAGCAGAGCCTTCCCCGGAAACCGCAGCGCGGTCGGGGTCGCGGAAGAACGGCGGGCGGACGACAGCGTCACGGCTCGGCTCTCGCGAGGTTGCTCTGGAGCACGACGTGTAGCCGAGCGCGGGAGAAACGGCAAGGGCGGGGGCAAAGGGACCCCGGGGGCGTCCGTGCGGAGGCCGCCGGGAAGTGACGTCATGGCCGGGCCGGGACCGGGCACTTCACGACTGCGGGCGGGGGGGCGGCCTCCCGTCAGGCGTGGAAGGCCGGGGCGAGCCCGGCCATGACGCTTCTCCCGGTCACGCCCGGACGGGACGGTCTTGCCGACCGCGCCCCAGCGTGACGAGGAAGCACGAAATTCAATGCCCGCCTTCGACCTTGTGCGTCGGGCGGCGCAGCAGGGGGGCGGCGAAGAACAGGGCGACGAACAGCACGGTGAGGACGAGGAACACGTCCGAGAACGCCATCACCTGCGCCTGCACCCGCACCTGCGCCGTCATCAGCTTCAGCGCCACGGTGCCGGCATCCGAGCCCATGGCGCCGAGCGCCTGCGTCATCGTCTCCAGCCGCTCGACGGCGGCCGCATTCGCCCAATCCACATTCTCGTGCAGCCGGGCGAGGTGCAGGTCCCAGCGCCCGTTCAGCACGGTGTTGATGAGGGCGAGCCCGACCGCGCCGCCGAGATTGCGCATCAGGTTGAACAGGCCCGAGGCGTTCTTGAGCTGGTCCGGCGGGAGGGTACCGAGCGAGATGTTATTGATCGGGATCATCGCCATCATGATGCCCACGCCGCGCAAAATCTGCGGCACCAGCAGTTCCCAGAAGTCCCAGTCCTGGGTCAGGCCCGTGACCTGCCAGGTGCCGAGGGCGAAGGCGCCGAAGCCGAAGGCGATCATGATGCGCGGGTCGACCTTGCCCATCAGCCGCCCGGCAATGGGCGCGCACAGGAACATGGCGAGGCCGGAGACGAACATGGTCTCGCCGATCATCAGCGCCGAATAGCCCCGCACCTGGGCGAGATAGAGCGGATAGAGATAGGTCAGCCCGTAGAGCCCGATGCCGACCACGAAGCTGAAGGCCGAACCGACGGCGAAGTTCCGGTTGGCGAAGGCGCGCAGATCCACCACCGGCTCGCGCGCCATGAAGACACGGGCGAAGAACGCCACCGCCGACACCGCGCAGAGGATCGCGAACAGCACGATCCAATGGTCCTCGAACCAGTCATTGGTCGGCCCCTCCTCCAGCACGAATTCGAGACTGCCGAGGAAGCCGGCCATGAACAGCAGGCCCCACCAGTCGAACCGGTCGAGCAAAGCGAGGTCCGGCTCGTCGAAATCCACCAGCGTCACCGTGGTGACGACGACGAAGATGCCGGGGATGATGTTGACGAGAAACAGCCAGTGCCAGGAGAACAGGTCGGTGAGATAGCCGCCGATGGTGGGGCCGATGGTCGGCGCCAGCGTCGCCACCAGGCCGATCAGCGGGGCGACAACGCCCTGCTTCTCGCGCGGGAACACCGAATAGGCGGCCGCGAACACGGTGGGGATCATGCCCCCGCCAAGAAAGCCCTGCAGCGCGCGGTAGACGATCATCTCGTTGATCGAGGTCGCCGTGGCGCACATGAAGCTCATGACGGTGAAGCCCACCGCCGAGGCGGCGAACAGCCAGCGCGTGGAGAGGGCGCGGGACAGGAAGCCCGACAGCGGGATCATCACCACCTCGGCGATGAGGTAGCTGGTCTGCACCCATGAAATCTCGTCGGAAGAGGCGGCAAGGCCCGCCTGGATTTCCGACAGCGAGGCCGAGACGATCTGGATGTCCAGGATCGCCATGAACATGCCGAACACCATGCACAGGAAGGCGAACATCCGCCGTCCCTCGGACGAGGCCGCGCGCGGCGGCGCCCCCGGCCCGGCGCCTGCCGTGGCTGATGTGTCGGACATGGCAGCCTCCTCAGGCGCCGTCGCGCGTGTCGACGGTGGCGACCACCGACATGCCCGGCCGCAGTTCCGCCTTGGCGCGGGTGGCTTCGTCGAGCTCGATCCGCACCGGGACGCGCTGCACGATCTTGGTGAAGTTGCCGGTGGCGTTCTCCGGCGGCAGCAGGCTGAACACCGAGCCCGACGCTGGCGCGAGGCTGACCACACGGCCGTGGAAGGTCTCGTCGGGATAGGCGTCGACCTCGATATTCACCTTCTGCCCCGCATGCAGCTGACCGAGCTGGGTCTCCTTGAAATTGGCATCGACATAGACCTGTGACAGAGGCACCAGCGCGACGAGCCGCGTGCCGGACTGCACCAGCTGCCCAACCTGCACCGCGCGGTTGCCCACGACGCCGTCAAAGGGCGCCCGCACGAGGGTGAAGTCGAGGTCGCGCTGGGCCTGGTCGCGCGCCGTCTTCAGCTCGTCGAGCGTGCGCGTCGCCTCGGTGCGCTGGGCGGCGAGGACGGTGACGTTGGCCTGCGCCGAGGCGATGGCGGCCGCGCCGGCGTCCACGGCGGCCTTCGCCTTGTCGCGATCGGCGCGGGCATTCTCCAGCGTGGCGCGGCTGGAAAACTGCTCCTTCATGAGTTCGCTCTGGCGGGCAAGTTCGAGCTCGGCCCGCTGAAGCTCAGCCTGGACGGAGACGAGCTGCGCCCTCGCCTGGTCGACCTCCGCCCGCGACGCCGCCATCTGGTCGCCATAACGCTCGATCGTGGCCTGCTGGGTGGCGATCTTGTCCTGCGCCGCCTGCAGGTCGAGCCGGTAGTCGCCATCGTCGATGCGGGCGATGACGTCGCCGGCCTTCACGCTCTGGTTGGTCTCGGCGTCGAGCGCGACGATGTGACCGGCGACCCGCGCGGCGAGAATCGAGGTGTCGGCGCCGACATAGGCGTCATCGGTGGAAACGAGGAAGCGCCCCACCTGCCACCAGTCGAGCCCGTAATAGGCCCCTCCCGCCAGCGCGGCGAGAAGGATCGCGCCGAACACCAGCTTCCTGCGCGAGCGCCGGGGTGGCGGGGCTTGCGGGGCGGTCGTCCCGGCAGGCGCCGAAATGGCCGGCACGGCCTCGGCGGGCTCTGGCGCCGGCCTGCGGGCAGTGATCGGGATGGGCTCGCCAGCCCCCGTACGTCCGGTCTCGACAACCGGCGCCGGCTTGATGTCCGCTTGCGCCATCTCCGCCTCCGCAGCTCTACTAAACCGTCTAGTTCAATCCTGTTCTTTACATATCAAACTAAACAGTTTAGTCAAGAGCTTTGACAAGCCCGCCACAAGCGCCCTATCAGGGCATCGAGGGGTGGCCATGACCATGATCGACACGGAAACCGTTGCGGTGGCGCCGCGCGCCGAGCCTGAATCCGCCAAGCGCCGCGACATCATTGACGGGGCGCGGAAGGTCTTTTTTGAAAAGGGCTTCGACGGCGCCAGCATGGACGAGGTGGCAAGGGCCGCCAGCGTCTCGAAAGCGACGATCTACGTTTATTTCGGCAGCAAGGAAGAGTTGTTCGAGGCGCTGGTGCTCAATGACCGCGCCCGCTCGGCCGAGCATCTTTTCGTGGTCGATCCCTCGATCGACGATGTGGCCAGCCTGCTACACCGGATCGGCCTGTCCTTCATGACCATGATGGTGCAGCCCGACCATATCCGGCTGGTCCGCATGGTCATCGCCATCGCCGAGAAATTCCCGAGGGTCGGTCGCGCCTTCTTCGATGCCGGCCCCTGTCATGGCGGCCAGCGGCTCGCCGGCCTATTGCGCCGTCAGGCCGACCTCGGACGGCTCCAAATCGACGACGAACTCGCCGCGGCCTACGAATTCCTGAACCTGTGCCAGAGCAACAGCGTCAAGGGACTGCTCTTCGGCGTCGGCGCGCAACCTACGCCAGCGCAGATCGAGGAAACGGTCGAACGTGCCGTGCGGGTTTTCCTCGCCTTTTACGGCACGCCTTCCACCCGCTGAGGCAGGAGCGGACGGCTCCTAGCTGCGGCGCGGGTGCGCTTCCATGATCTCGCGCAGCGCCTTGAGCAGCGGCTCGCTCTCATAGGGCTTCGGCAGCACCGGCACCCCCTCGCAGCCCGCCGGGATCATTGAGCGGTCGCCATAGCCGGTGGCGAAGATGAAGGGCACGCCGAGCCTCTGCAGTTCCTGCGCCACGGGGGCCGACGTGCCGGCGCCGAGATTGACGTCCAGCACCGCCACGTCGGGCGTGAATTCCTGCAGCCGGCGCAGCGCCTCGGCGGCGGTGGGCGCCGTCACCACGTTCTCGATCCCGGCATCGGAGAACATCATCTCGACATCCATGGCGATGAGCATCTGGTCCTCGACCAGCAGCACGCTGAGTTCCGCCAGCGGACGGGCCGGCTGGTCGGCTTGCGGGGCCGCCCCGCCGTCGCCCCCCTCGCCTTCCGCGGCCGCCGACACATGGCGCGCCGGCAGCCGGAAATGCGCGACCAGCCCGCCGGGCGCGAACTCCATCGAGCTGCTGCCGCCGAGATCATAGGGCACGCTGCGCTCGATCAGCACCATGCCGAAGCCGCGCCTGCCCGTGGTGGCGACCTCGGGCCCGCCGGCCTCGCGCCATTCGACCTCGCAATCGCCGTTCGCCAGCATGGCCCAGTTTACCGACAGCCGGCCGCCGCGGCGCGAGAGGGCGCCGTATTTGGCGGCGTTGGTGGAGAGTTCATGCAGCACCAGCGCCATGACGGAGAAGGCGCGCGCGTCGAGCCAGACCGGCGGTCCGGCCTGCGTCACCTGCTCCTCCGCGCCGCCATAGGGCGAGAGTTCGGCCCGCAGAAGATCGCCGAGGGCACCGCCGCCGGCGCCGCGCACCACCTGGTCATGGGCGATGGCCAGCGCCTGCACCCGGCCGCGCAGGCTGTCGACATAGTCCTGCGTGCTGCGCCCATCCTGCAGCGAATGCTCGACCAGCGACTTGATCACCGCGAGGATGTTCTTCACCCGGTGGTTCAGTTCCTCGTTGAGCAGGCGCTGGCGGGTATCGGCCTTGCCGCGCTCGTCGGCCATCAGCTCATTGTGGCGCAGCACGATTTCCACCAGCGTCGAGCGGGCCGCCTCGGCGATCTCCCGGTCGCCGTCGGTCCACGGGCTTGCCGTGCCGCTGACCGTCTCCTTCCAGATGGCGAAGCTCTTGCGCGGCGTCAGCCGGTCGCCCAGCGGCCCGACCTCGTAGGTCTTCTCCGGCCGGCCGGCCCAGTCGAGCGTGTGCACGATCTCTTTGCGGAAGAAGAACAGGTAGTCGCGCGGCAGCTGCGACAAGGGCAGTGCCAGCACGCCGGAAGCGTCCGCGCAGAAGGCTTCCGCGCGCGGCCATTCCCGAGAAAGTTCATGGGTGGCCCACACCTTGCCGCTGGCCTTGTCGCCAATGAAATTCGCCAGGCCCGGAATGTCCGCCGCCGGCGGCACCGCGCCCTGCGCGCTCCATTGGCCGCCAAGCCAGAGGCCGATGCCGTCGCAGGGCATCAGCTTGGCGAAGTCGGTCAGGTTGGCACGCAGCAGTTCGCCGATATTCTCGTCCTGCGAGGCGAGGCGCAGTACGCGGTCCAGCGCCCGCCGTGCGGTCGTGGCGACGTCGAGCGTGCGCTTCTGCTTCAGCGCCTGCAGATGCAGCGCAAAAAAGGCGCCGAACATTTCCGCCGCCACGCGTTCCGACATCGGCAGCACGCGCGGCGAGTAGTGATGGCAGGCTACCAGACCCCAGAGCTGGCCGTCGACGATGACGGAAATCGACATGGAGGCCGCCACCCCCATATTGCGCAGATATTCCAGATGGATCGGCGACACCGAGCGCAGATGCGCGAAGGAAAGGTCCAGCGGGTCTTCGAGCGGGGTTTCCTCCGGCACAAGCGCGCAGCGCTCGCCATTGGCGTCGCCGATGACGCGGACGATGTTGCGGACATACAGGCTGCGCGCCTGCTGGGGAATGTCGCTGGCCGGGAACCACTGGTGGAGGAAGCTCTCCAGGTCCTCGCGCCGGTCCTCGCTGACCACCTGCCCGGCACCGTCATGGGCGAACTGGTAGATCATGACGCGGTCATAGCCGAGCAAACTGCGGATCAGCCGCGTCGAGTGCTTGAGCAGCTTGTCGGCATCCTTCTCGCCGCGCACATGGGCGAACATCGAACGCGCGAGGTCGAGCGCCGGCCCATCCTCGGCGGCGGCGGCCTCGAACTCCACGATGCCGACCCCCTTGAATACATGAGCCGAAACATCGAACCGCTCGCCGGAAGGCAGCTCGACGCCGAAAAGCAAAGCCGGCGAGGCGGGATCCGAGCCGCGCGCCAGCGCCCCGCGGATGCGCCCTGCGGCCTGCGCACCGAGCAGCTCGGCAAGGTCCCGGCCGAGGATGGCCTCGGGCAGGCCGAGCATGTCCGGTGCGTTACTGGAATGGCGCTGAACGCTCCCGCCCTGCGGGTCGCAGGCGATCAGGCAGCCATGGCACTGTACGCTGCCGGGCACATGGATCGGCTCGCGATCGCAGTTGCTGAGATCGACCCGTTCACCGCCCGACATGGAACGCTCCCCACTTTGCAGAGGCGACCGAACTTCCGGCCCCGGCTGCAAGTCGCTGCCCGGGAGTGCCGATGAGGAATCGTATCGCAAGGCATTCCTGGCTGAGGCGGCAAAGCCGCTGGCGCGGCGGCGGGCAACACAAGGCGCGATGCATAGGGAGAACTTTTCAGCTTTCAGTCGCGGACCGTAGCTACGATGAACGCCAGTCCCCACGCCGGGTTCCCAATTTTACCTATCTGCACCGCCCCCAGACGACACCAGCCTTCAAATGCCGCAACTCGCGCAGCACTCATCGCACGTTCGGCAATGGTCCTCTGCGGACCCACCGAGGCGGAAAGCGACAGGGCGGAAAGCTAAAGGGACGGCCCGGCTGCCAGTGCCCTTTCGCGATCGACGATGAAGTCGCGGATAACCGGCACGTCGTCACGCTCATTCGACAGCAGCAGCTGGAACACCATGTTCGAGCCATTGAGGAAGCCGAGTTCCACCGCCACCAGATAGAACTCCCACATGCGGGCGAAGCGCTCGCCCATCATCGCCACCACCTCGGGGCGCTTCGCCTCGAAATTCAGGCGCCAGTGGCGGATGGTCCAGTAATAATGCAGTCGCAGGATCTCGCAGTCGGCGGTCCACAGGCCGACCCGCTCCAGCGAGGTGAACACTTCCGACATCGCCGGCACATAGCCGCCGGGGAAGATATATTTGCGGATGAACGGCGCCGTGGTGCCGGGCGGCGACATGCGGCCGATGGCGTGGATCATCGCGAAGCCGCCGGGCGCCAGCAGCCGCTTGATGGTGTTGAAATAGTCGTCGAAATGGTTGACGCCAACATGCTCCATCATGCCGACGGAGACGATGCGGTCGAAGCTGCCGGTCAGTTCGCGATAGTCGCGCTCGAAGAAGGTGATGCGGTCGGCCACCCCGGCCGCCTCGGCGCGCTTCTTCGATTCGGCGAGCTGCTCGGTGGCGACATTGATGGCGGTGACATGCACGCCAAGCTGGGCGAGATAGATGGCGAGCGCCCCCCAGCCGGAGCCGATCTCCGCCACCTTCATCCCCGGCTCCAGCTTCAGCTTGGCGGCGATGTGGCGCAGCTTGGCCTCCTGCGCCTCCTCCAGCGAGGCGTCGGGGGTGGGGAAATAGGCGCAGGAATAGATCATCCGTGAGTCCAGCCAGAGCCGGTAGAAATCGGGCGGATGGTCGTAATGGCTCTGGGCGTTGGAGGCGGCCTTGCCGAGCGGATTCGACTGGTGCCAGCGCTTGAGCGCCCGCCAGCTGCGGCGCATGGCCTGCTGCACCGGATGGGAGGCGAGGCCGCGCCGGTTGACCGAGAACAGCGAGAGGAAGTCGTAGACGGTCGAGCCATCCTCGAAGGTAAGCCGGCCATCCATATAGGCCTCGGCCGACACCAGCTCGGGATTGAAGAACAGCTCGCGGTCGAGCTTCTCGTCCTGCAGGCGGATCACCACGTCCGGGCCGTACTGGCCGTTGCCGAAGACGGTGCGCGTGCCGTTGGGCTCGATCACGGTCAGTCGGCCCTTGTGGATGAACCGCTTGAGGAGATGGGGTAGAAACCGCATGGAACGCTCCGCCTGCCCGGCAAGCCTCCGCCGGTTCGCCTGCGGGCATCGGGCATAAGGCCAGCTACGCTGTCAAGCGCGAGCGGCCGTTCGCATATGTATCCTGCTACCCCGCCGCCTCGCGCAGTGCCGGCGGACGGGGTGGCTCCTCGCCCCGCACCAGCTTGCGCACCTGGGGCGCCGCCACGATGGTGCCGCGATCAAAGAACGCCTCGTGGTTCTTTTCGATGTCCTCGGTGAGGTAGCGGTAGTTCACCATCAGCCCGAAGGCCTGCGCCATGCCGCGCGTCGAGAGGTCGCCGAACGGGTTGATGCGCTCCAGCCGCGCACCATTGCCGAGATGGAAGCGCGCCACCGGGTCGATGGGCTTGCCCTTGGCGGAGCGGGCGATGAGGAAATAATGCGCCGCCAGCGCCTCGATCACCGGGCGAAGCGCCTCCCTCGCCGCCCCGTCCGGTGCCTCGACGGCGGCGAAGGCGGCGAGCGCGCCCCGGTCGGCCGGGGTGAGCACGGCCGAGGCCGGATCGGCGATGAGCGCCTCCACCCAGGCGCGGAAGCCCGGCACGGGGGAGAGCGTCACGAACTCCTTCAGATTGGGAAGTTCGCGGGAGATTTCCGCCACCACCTGCTTGATCAGGAAATTGCCAAAGCTCACCCCACCCAGCCCGGTCTGGCAGTTGGAGATGGAATAGAACACGGCGGTGCGCGCGGCCTCCGGCGCCAGCGACGTGCGCGTGATGTCGAGAATGGGCGCGATGGCGGGCGGCGCCTCGCGGGTCAGCGCCACTTCCACGAAGATCAGCGGCTCATCCACCAGCGCCGGGTGGAAAAAGGCGTAGCAGCGCCGGTCCGGTGAATCGACGCGGGCGCGCAGGTCGTTCCAGTCGCGGATTTCGTGCACCGCCTCATAGCGAATGATTTTTTCCAGCACATTGGCGGGGGTCGACCAGTCGATCCGGCGCAGCACGAGAAACCCCCGATTGAACCAGGAAGCAAAGAGATGGGTGAAGTCGCGGTCGACCTCGGCCAGATCGCGGCGACGGCGGAGAAAGCCGAGCAGGTCGGCGCGCATCGCCACCAGCCGCGCCGTAGCGCCCGGGGCGAGGTTGAAGCGGCGGATCAGTTCCTGCCGGCGCGGCTCGCTGGCGGCGTGCAGTTCCGCCACGCTGCGCCCGCTCGGGGCAGCTTCATGGGCGGCCAGCGCCGCCTGCAACCGGGCGGCATCCGGGCCGAAGGCGGTGGCCAGCGTCTCGAAAAAGGCGATGCGCTCGCCCGTGCGCAGCCCGGCATAGGCGGACAGGATCTCCTGCGCCAGCGCGACGCCCGACGCCTCGCCCTGTCCCGACAGCAGCCGTTCGCACAGCTGCGCGACGCTCGCCGCCCGCGCCTCGCCGGCGGGACGGCGTTCCCGCCCGAGATCGAGCAGCGAGCGGCCACGCTCGGCAATGGTGCCGAGCAGGTCGCCGAAAAAGCTGGTTCCGCCGTCCATCCGGCCCTCATCATCGCGTGCGCTCACCGCGCCATCTGACCCTCGCCGGGCTTTGGGCGCAAGGCACGAGATGCCTGAACGGCACCCTAGGCCCCCGCCGCGCCCGGACACGTTTTCGCGTGCAGGCGGCTGCGGCCCTTTAAATGTCATGCCTCGGTGGGCATGTTCGGGACCAATGCTCACGGCCCTCCGCCTCACCCTCATCCTGTTCGTGCTTCTCTTCGCCCTGCCGCTCGGCGCCCATGCGCTGGTGCAGTGGCAGACGGCCGATTGGTCGCGCAGCTGGGGCACCGCCGACTGGTCGAGCACCGGCACGCTGCCGGCGGCCGACGCCCATCCCGAAGCCATGGTCCGCATCTATGCTGCCCGAGTCGGGCGTTGGCGCGGCATCTTCGCGGTGCACAGCTGGATCGTGTTCAAGGGGCCGGGCGCCGGTGCCTATGAGCGCTACGACAAGGTCGGCTGGGGCCGCCCGATCCGCCATAATGGCTACGCGCCGGACGGGCGCTGGTATGGCAACGACCCGGAAATCGTGTTCGAGGCCAGCGGCGAGGACGCCGAGCGGCTGATCCCGAAGCTGCGGGCGGCGATCGCCTCCTACCCCTATGGCGACGCCGGCGACTACAATGTTTGGCCGGGGCCGAACTCCAACAGCTTCGTCGCCCATGTCATCGGGCAGGTGCCGGAACTGGCCGTCACCCTTCCTCCCACCGCCATCGGCAAGGACTATCCCGTCGATGGCGGCTGGTTCGGGCTGGCCCCTTCTCGCACCGGGGTGCGGGTGTCGCTGGACGGCTATCTCGGCCTCACCGTGGCGTGGGTGGAAGGCATCGAGTTCAACCTGCTCGGCGCCGTCGCCGGGCTGGACCTGCGCCGGCCGGGGATCAAGCTGCCGGGCTTCGGGCGCATCGGCATCTGAATCCCGGGTATATGAATCTCGCGCGCGATGACGCGGAGGTGAAACGACCCGTTCATCTGCATGCGTCATGCTGGCCACGCGGCTGACCGCAGGGGGCGAAGATGATCGCAGGCATGTTCAGGCATTTGTGGCGCGGCGGCCTTGCGGCCCTGTGCCTGCTTCCATTAGCAGTGGCACCGGCGCTGGCGGCGCCCTGCGGCAACGATGCCGGCGGTTTTTCCACTTGGCTGCCGGCCTTCAAGCGCGAGGCGCAGGCGCAGGGCATTTCGCCGAGCGCACTGCGGGCACTCGACGGCGTGACCTACGATACTCAGGTTATCCGCCTCGACCGCAACCAGAAGCATTTCAAGATGAGCTTCGAGCAGTTCGCCGCCAACCGCATCAGCGCCGGTCGCATCGCCAAGGGCAAGCAGAAGCTCAAGCAATACGCCTCGACGCTGGCCCGCATCGAGCAGCGCTATGGCGTGCCGGGCGAGGTGGTGGTGGCGATCTGGGGGCTGGAGACCGACTACGGCACCAACCAGGGCAAGATGTCGATCATGCGCTCGCTCGCCACGCTGTCCTATGACTGCCGGCGCAGCGCTTTCTTCACCGCCCAGCTTCTCGACGCGCTGCGCATCTACCAGCACGGCGACCTCACCCTCGACGAAATGCGCGGCGCCTGGGCGGGCGAGATCGGCCAGACCCAGTTCCTCGCCTCGTCCTATGTGAAATTTGCCGTCGATTTCGACGGCAATGGCCGCGCCGACCTCGTGCGCAGCGCACCCGACGTGCTCGCCTCCACCGCCAATTACCTGCGCGGCCATGGCTGGCGCGCCGGCGCCGGCTGGGGACCGGGCGAGCCAAACTATCAGGCGCTGCTCGGCTGGAACAAGGCGGAGGTCTATGCCCGGACCATCGGCGTGTTCGCCAGCAAGCTGCGGCAGTAGGGCCAAAGGAACGTCATCCCGGCCTTAGGCAAAGCCGAAGAGCCGGGATCGCGGGAAAGCCAGACGGCGGACGATCCCGGCGCGTCGCTACGCGCCGTCCGCGATGACGGTGCGCGATGGGCACCACCGCCCATCAGCGAACAGCCCTTGCGCGGGATTTCGGCTTGCCGCGCGGGAAGGCGGGCGGCTTTATCGCACTCCCGTGACGACCCGCAGGTGCCTGCCGTGACCGCTGCCCCGACCGATTCCGCCGAAACGTATGACTACATCGTGGTCGGCGCCGGCTCGGCCGGCTGCGTGCTGGCGAACCGGCTGTCGGCCGATCCAAAAAATCGGGTACTGGTGCTTGAGGCCGGCGGGCGCGACAACTGGATCTGGTTCCACATCCCGGTCGGCTACCTCTTCGCCATCGGCAATCCCCGCGCCGACTGGTGCTTCAAGACCCAGGCCGAGGCGGGGCTGAACGGGCGGGTGCTGAACTATCCCCGTGGCAAGACCATTGGCGGCTCCTCCGCCATCAACGCCATGATCTACATGCGCGGCCAGGCCGCCGATTACGACCATTGGCGCCAGCTCGGCCTTGCCGGCTGGGGCTGGGATGACGTGCTGCCGGTGTTCAAGCGCCATGAGGACCATTATCTCGGCAGCGCCGAGTTCCATGGCGGGGGCGGCGAATGGCGGGTCGAGGCGCCGCGCCTCACCTGGAAGCTGCTGGACACGGTGCGCGAGGCGGCCCGGCAGGCGGGCATTGCCCCGACCCCCGATTTCAACGCCGGCGACAATGAGGGCTCGTCCTATTTCCAGGTGAACCAGAAACGCGGCCTGCGCTGGAGCGCGGCGCGCGGCTTCCTCAAGCCGGTGCTCTCACGGCCGAACCTGCGGCTGGAAACCGGCTGCCACACCGAGCGCGTGCTGATCGAGGACGGCCGGGCGACGGGCGTGGCCTACCGGCAGAACGGGGTAACGCGGATGGCCCGGGCGCGGGGCGAGGTGATTCTCGCCGCCGGCGCCATCGGCTCGCCGCACCTGCTGAAGCTCTCCGGCATCGGGCCGGGCGAGGAGTTGGCGCGCCATGGCATCGCGGTGACGCGGGAGCTTGCCGGCGTCGGCGCCAACCTTCAGGACCATCTGCAATTGCGCATGATCTACAAGGTTTCCGGTGTGCCGACGCTGAACGAGCAGTACCACTCGCTGTTCGGCCGGGCGAAGATGGGGCTGGACTTCGCCCTGTTCCAGCGCGGGCCGCTGACCATGGCGCCCTCGCAGCTCGGCATCTTCACCCGCTCGCGCGCCGGTGTGGAACATGCCGACCTCGAATTCCATGTCCAGCCGCTCTCGCTCGGCAAGTTCGGCGAGCCGCTGCACCGCTTCCCCGCCTTCACCATGAGCGTGTGCAATCTGCGCCCCACCAGCCGGGGCCAGGTGACGCTGGCCAGTGCCGACAGCACGGCGGCGCCGCTGATCCAGCCCCATTATCTCGCCACCGAGGAAGACCGCCGCGTCGCCGCCGACAGCCTGCGGGTCGGCCGGCGCATCGTCAGCCAGCCGGCGCTCGCGCCCTATTCGCCGGACGAATTCCTTCCGGGCAAGGGAATCGACGACAGCGAGGAGGCGCTGGCCCGCGCAGCCGGGGACATCGGCACCACCATCTTCCACCCGGTCGGCACGGCGAAGATGGGCCTTGCCTCCGACCCGACGGCGGTGGTCGACGCGCGGCTGCGGGTGCTCGGCATCAAGGGGCTGCGCGTGGCGGATGCCTCGATCATGCCGACCATCGTTTCGGGCAACACCAACTCGCCGACGATCATGATCGCCGAGAAGGCGGCGGGAATGATTTTGGAGGATGGGCGGGGGTAAGTCGCCCCATCGTCATCCCTGACGGCGGCAGGCTGATCCGGGATCGTGATGATGGGAGATCGATCCCGGCTCTAAGGCTTCGCCTTCGGCTGGGATGACGACCCGCAACAGGCCTCACGGCGCCAGCACCACCTGCCGGCAGGCCTCGGGCAAATCCTTCATCAGCATGGGCGGCTTGGGCTTGGGCGGCGTGGCGGGCGGCTTCGGGTTGAGGTTTCCCTCCGAGAACCACCAGTCGAGTTCGCTCCCGCAGCCCTCCCCCTGCACGACAGGGTCCTGCGGGCGGCAGTCCCGGGCGCCTGCGGGGCAGGAGAGCCGCACATGCATGTGGTAGTCGTGCCCCCAATAGGGCCGCACCTTCTGCAACCATGAGCGATCGCCTTTGGCGTCGCGGCACAGCGCCTTCTTGATGGCGGCGTTCACCAGCACCCGCTCGACCTCCGGGTCCTGCGCCGCCGTCCTGATCGCTGCGATGTGCGAGGGGGTCCACACCGCCGCATCCACGTCGCGCCGGTCCTTGCGCACCACCATGGTGGCGGAAACCTTCTCCCGCTCGTCGCGGGAGAATTCGCGCTTCGGCATGGGGGTCAGCCAGATGTCGGCGTCGAGGCCGATCTGGTGCGAGGCATGGCCGGTCAGCATCGGCCCGCCACGCGGCTGGGAGAGATCGCCCACCAAAATGCCCGGCCATTGCGAGACGGTGGGTACGGTGGCGGAGAAGCGTTCGAGAAAGGCGATGAGGTTGGGATGGCCCCAGTTGCGGTTGCGCGAGAGCCGCATCGCCTGCCAGGTCGCGCCGTTGACTGGCAGCGCCTGCGCCCCGGCGAGGCAGCCCTTGGAATAGAAGCCGATGGAACGGGCCGCCAGCGGCGCCGCCGCCTTTTGCTCGCCGAAAACCTGCTTGGCCGGCAAATTGCCCAGCCGGTCCGCACCCGCCGTCTGGGCCGAGGCCGCGCCTGCCAGCAGCGCCATCGTGCCGGCGAGGCCCGCCAGGCTCGGCCAGACCAAGCTCCACATCCGGCGCATCATCATCCGCTCCCTCAGCTGGTCGCCTGCGACAGGATAACGAAATCCTTGTCCGAGCGCGTGTCCGGCTTGGCGGAAAGCTCGGTGACGAACAGCGTCGAGCCGGGCACCAGCAGCTTGGCGAGTTGCTGGTTGGCGCTTGGCGCCACGGTGACGCGGTCGATGGCGCTGGCGGCCTTGCCGGCGCTCGCGCCGTAGCCCTCGAAGGAGAGCGCCGTCCACGACACCTCCCCGCCGATATTCTTCAGCACATATACGACATTGCCGATCGGCGTCTGCGGATCGCGGATCGTCACCGGCGAGGTGAAGGCCACGGCGCTATCCTTCAGCACGGTAAGCGCCATATCGGCCTGGCTGACGATCATCGTCACCGCGTCCAGCGCCGGGTCGGGCGCGGCGGCCTTGTCGGGCGTGCCGTTGGCGTTCTTCGGGTCGTCCTTCACGATCGCGGCGGTGGCGTCCGCCGGCAGCACGAGGCCGGGATGCAGCACGTCGACAGGGTCGGAGTGAGAATCCGCAATGATGACAGGCGTGCCGTAATGGGTGATGCCGAACAGCAGCTTGGAGAATTCCAGCGGCAGGTGCACGCAGCCATGCGAGGAGGGATAGCCCGGCAGCCCGCCCGCATGAAGCGCCACGCCCGACCAAGTCAGGCGCTCGGTATAGGGCATGGAGGCGTCGTTATAGATCGAGGAATGATGATCGACATCCTTCTGCAGGATGATGAACACGCCAGCCGGCGTCTCATGCCCGGCCTTGCCGGTGGACACCGTCGACACGCCGATCCGCACGCCGTTGCGGTAGACATAGCAGCGCTGGTCCGGCAGCGAGACGATGACCGCGACGAAGCCCTCCGGCGCCCGGTCGGGGTACCAGACATACTGGCCGGGCTTCAGCGCATCGACCTCGGTCGGCGCCGCCTGCTGGGCCTGCGCCGGCAGAAAGCCGCCCGCCGCCAGCGCCAAGGCGCCGCTGCCCACGCGCAGGAGCGTGCGGCGATCGGCGCGGAAACCGTTCGGCTGGTCCGACATGTGCTGATTCTCCCTCTCGTCCGTTGGCGCGACGATACCGGCCACGCTCCACCCGCGCATCTCCGGAATTCTGTAGCGTCGGTCCCGACGGCCGGGGACGCTATATCTTGGGGCAAGGGAACTGCCGCCGGCTAAAGACGTTGCCCTTGCGAGACTGTCAGCAATGGGAGGCCAACATGCAGACGACGCAACAGAATGTCGACGCGCGCGAAACCCGCACGTTGATCGGCAGCGACAAAGTGGAAGGCACGGCCGTCTACCGCCCGAATGGTGAGCGCATCGGCGGCATCGAGCGGGTCATGATCGACAAGCTGACCGGCCAGACCGCCTATGCGGTGATGAGCTTCGGCGGCTTCCTCGGCTTCGGCGAGGACTACTACCCCCTGCCGTGGTCGCTGCTTAAATATGACGAGACCCTCGACGGCTATGTCGTGGATCTCACCGAAGAGCAGCTGACCGGCGCCCCGCACCATGCCAGTTCCGACGACCGTTCATGGTCGGATCGCGACTGGGGCCGCAAGGTCGACGACTACTACCACGTCCCGCCCTACGTCATCTGACGCGGCGCGAGCGACGAGGCACGCGTAACCTGACGCCCGTAACCGGGCGCGAGGCATAAAGAAACGGTCGGGCGCGAGCCCGGCCGTTTTTTCGTGCGCCGAGGAGCGGCTCAGCTCGCCGCTTCCTGAGTGGTGTCGACGGTCTCGGCGCCGGGTGCGTTCTTTTTGATGGAGTCGATGGCGCTCATCGCCGACGCTTTCGCCTTGTAGCCTTCCGACGAGAACATTGCCTCGCCATTCGAGGCCCGGAAGCGGAATCGGAACTCGCCCGCCTTGTCCTTGTAGACTTCGAACTTGTAAGCCATTCGTCTACCTCCCCTGTGCAGGAGCGGCGATGTCAGCACGAAAGCGCCGTCTTGGATAGCGCGGGGCTTACTCGTCCACCTTCAGCGCGGCGATGAAGGCTTCCTGCGGAATCTCCACGCGGCCGAACTGGCGCATCTTCTTCTTGCCCTCCTTCTGCTTGTCCAGCAGCTTGCGCTTGCGCGAGATGTCGCCGCCATAGCACTTGGCGGTCACGTCCTTGCGCAGGGCCTTGATGGTTTCGCGGGCAATGATCTTGGCGCCGATGGAGGCCTGGATCGGGATCTGGAACAGATGCTGCGGGATCAGGTCCTTCAGCTTCTCGCACATCGCCCGGCCGCGATATTCCGCACGGGTGCGGTGCACCAGCATGGAGAGCGCGTCCACCGGCTCGGCATTGACGAGGATCGACATCTTGACGAGGTCGCCCGGCCGGTAATCGGTGATCTGGTAGTCGAAGGAGGCGTACCCCTTTGAGATCGACTTCAGCCGGTCGTAGAAGTCGAACACCACCTCGTTCAGCGGCAGGTCATAGGTGAGCATGGCGCGGGCGCCGACATAGGTCAGCTCGATCTGGCTGCCGCGCCGGTCCTGGCACAGCTTGATCACCGAGCCGAGATAGTCGTCCGGCGTCAGGATGGTGGCGCGGATCCACGGCTCGCGGATTTCCTTGATCTTGATCACATCCGGCATGTCGGCCGGGTTGTGCATGTCGACCACGCTGCCATCGTTCATCTCGATTTCGTAGATGACCGAGGGGGCGGTGGCGATGAGGTCGAGATTGAACTCGCGCTCCAGCCGTTCCTGGATGATCTCCAGATGCAGCAAGCCCAGAAACCCGCAGCGGAAGCCGAAGCCGAGCGCGGCGCTGGTCTCCATCTCGAAGGAGAAGCTGGCATCGTTGAGCCGCAGCTTGCCCATCGCCGCGCGCAGATCCTCGAAATCGGCGGCATCGACCGGGAACAGGCCGCAGAACACAACCGGCTGTGCCGGCTTGAAGCCCGGCAGCGCCTCGGCGGTGGGGCGCTTCTCGTCGGTGATGGTGTCGCCGACCCGGGTGTCCGCCACTTCCTTGATCGAGCCGGTGAGGAAGCCGATCTCGCCGGTGCCGAGTTCCGCCATCACGGTGAGCTTGGGGGTAAACACGCCGACGCGGTCCACCTCATAGACGGCGCCGGTCTGCATCATCTTGATGCGCTGGCCCTTCTTCATCGTCCCGTCGACGACGCGCACCAGCACGACGACGCCGAGATAGACGTCGTACCATGAGTCGACCAGCAGCGCCTTCAGCGGCGCCTCGCGGTCGCCCTGCGGCGGCGGCAGGCGGGTGACGATGGCCTCCAGCACATCGGGAATGCCGATGCCGGTCTTGGCCGAGATGAGAATGGCCTGCGAGGCATCAAGGCCGATCACGTCCTCGATCTGCGCCTTCACCTTTTCCGGCTCGGCGGCCGGCAGGTCCACCTTGTTGAGGACCGGCACGATCTCGTGATTATTGTCGATGGCCTGGTAGACATTGGCCAGCGTCTGCGCCTCGACGCCTTGGCTGGCGTCGACCACCAGCAGCGAGCCCTCGACGGCGGCGAGCGAGCGGTTCACCTCATAGGCGAAGTCGACATGGCCGGGCGTGTCGATGAGGTTGAGGACGTAGTCCTTGCCGTCCTTCGCCTTGTAGGACAGGCGGACGGTCTGCGCCTTGATGGTGATGCCGCGCTCGCGCTCGATATCCATGCTGTCGAGCACCTGCTCGGACATCTCGCGCTCCGACAGCCCGCCGGTGATCTGGATCAGGCGGTCGGCAAGGGTCGACTTTCCATGGTCGATATGGGCGACGATGGAAAAGTTGCGGATGTTGGCAATCGGCTCGGTGCTCATGCCGGGCGGGATAGCATTGGCGCCGTTACGCCACAAGGCGGCGCCTTGCATGCGGGCAGCCCTTCGACCACATTCGCGCGGCCTGTCGCCAAGGAGCCCCCATGCCTGAACTCAAGGTCGCCATCGTTCCCGTCACCCCGTTCCAGCAGAACTGCTCCATCGTCTGGGACGAGACCACCAAGCGGGGCGCGGTGATCGACCCGGGCGGCGACCTGCCCCGCATCCTCGCGGCGCTTGAGGAGTTGGAGGTCACGGCCGAGAAGATCGTGCTGACGCATGGTCATATCGACCACGCCGCCGGCGCGGCGGAACTGGCGGAAACGTTGAAGATTCCGGTCGAGGGCCCGCACCTCGGGGACAAATTCCTGCTCGACAATTTGCCCGCTGACGGCGAGCGCACCGGCATTCCCGGCCGCGCCGTCACCCCCGGCCGCTGGCTGGACGAGGGCGACGCGGTCGACATCGGCGGGGTTTCGTTCGAGGTGCTGCACGTTCCCGGCCACACGCCGGGCCATGTCGTGCTGGTCAGCCGCGAAAACAAACTCGCCATTGTCGGCGACACGCTGTTCCAGCGCTCGGTGGGACGCACCGATTTTCCCTATGGCGACGGGCCGCTGCTCATTAAGGGCATCAAGGGGAAGATTCTCCCCCTTGGCGACGCCTTCACCGTGCTGCCCGGCCATGGCAACGCCACCAATATCGCTCTGGAAAAGCGCACCAACCCGTTCCTGCGCTGAGCGGGGGCCGCTTGCCGCCGTCAGGACCGGGCTTGGCCCGGGGATGACGCGCCATCCGTCCATAATCGGGCCCGCCGCCACGAAACTGTTACTCGCGCTGACGCAAGGGAGCGTCGATGATGCCAGGGACGCCAGCCCGGAGCCTCGCCCATGCCGTGCCCCCTGCCGCGTATCGCCCCACTCTGGTTCCCCCTCTCTTCGCTCCCCCGACTCGGCTCCGCCCTTCTCCTCGGCCTCGCGGCGCTGCTCGGCGCCACCCCGGCCCTCGCGCAGGCGGAGCGCTGCCCGAAGCTGGTGGCGGAAAGTCCGTTTCTCAAACATCTGGCGCCCCGCGCCCTGCCCGCAGCCTATGTCGGCGCGCGCGAGGTGGGGCTGACCTATATCGGCCACTCCACCTTCCTGATCGAGACCGCCGGCGGCGTCACGGTGGCCACCGACTACAATGACTATATCCGCCCGGCCGTGGTGCCGCGCGTCGCCACGATGAACCGGGCGCACTCGACGCATTATTCGCTGAACCCCGATCCCGGCATCGAGCATGTGCTGAAGGGATGGCGCGACGACCGCGACCCTGTGCATTACGACCTCGACATCGGCGATCTCTGGGTCGGCAACCTCCAGACCAATATTCGCGACTGGCAGGGCGGCAGCATCCTCAACGGCAACTCGATCTTCGTGTTCCGCGCCGCCGATCTGTGCATCGCCCATCTCGGCCATCTGCACCACACGCTGACCCATGAAGACATCGGCGCGCTGGGCCGGCTCGACGTGGTGCTCGCCCCGGTCGATGGCAGCTACACGCTCGACGTCGACGGCATGATCGAGGTGCTGAAAGCGCTGGAAGCGCCCGTCATCATCCCGATGCACTATTTCAACGAAAGCACGCTCGACAATTTCCTCGCCCGCTTCGCCGGCCGCGACTACGCGATCGAGCGGCGCGAAAGTGCCGAGCTGGTGCTCTCGCGGCAAAACCTGCCAATGAAGCCCACCGTGATCGTGCTGCCGACGAGCCCTTGAAGGGCGAGCGTCATCCCGGCCGAAGCGACGCGCCGAGCCGGGATCGGTTGAAGGATTAAGCGCGGCGGGCGATCCCGGATCGGCCTCGCGGCCGTCCGGGATGACGACTAGTGCGCCGCCCCCGGCGCATAGGCCGAAGGGTCGACCAGTCCCGGCCGGCCGGGCAGGTCCAGCACCGAAACGCGGGGCGCGCCCTCGGCGATCACCCGCCCGCGCCGCACCACGAACAGCCTTGCGGCCTTGAGCCGGATCGCCTCGATCGGGTCAGCGGCCTGCAGCAGCACGAAATCGGCGTTGCACCCGGGCGCGAGGCCGTAGCCTTCCAGCCCCATGAGCTTGGCCGAATTGGCGGTGATCGCCTCGAAGCACCAGCCCATGGCCTCACGCGAGGTCATCTGCCCGACATGCAGCGCCATGTGCGCGACATCCAGCATGTCGCCCGAGCCGAGCGAGTACCAGGGGTCCATCACGCAGTCATGGCCGAAGGCGACATTGACCCCCGCCGCCCGCAGTTCGGGCACCCGCGTCATGCCGCGCCGCTTGGGATAGGTATCGTGGCGGCCCTGCAAGGTGATGTTGATGAGCGGGTTGGCGATGGCGTGCACGCCGGCCTCCACGATCAGCGGGATCAGCTTGGAGACATAGTAATTGTCCATCGAGTGCATGGAGGTGAGGTGCGAGCCGGTCACCCGGCCCTGCAGGCCCAGCCGCTGCGTCTCAAAGGCCAGCGCCTCGATATGGCGCGACAGCGGGTCGTCGCTCTCGTCGCAATGGATGTCGACGCGCAACCCGCGCGCGGCGGCGATCTCGCACAGCGCCTTCAGCGACGCCGCACCATCCGCCATGCTGCGCTCGAAATGCGGGATGCCGCCAACCACGTCGACGCCCATGTCGAGCGCCCGCGTGAGGTTCGCTTGCGCATTGGGGGAGCGGTAATACCCGTCCTGCGGGAAGGCGACGAGCTGAAGGTCGATATAGTCCTTCACCTTTTCCCGCACGTCGAGCAGCGCTTCCACCGCCAGCAGCCGGTCGTCGCAGATGTCGACATGGCTGCGGATGGCGAGCAGGCCCTGGCTCACCGCGAGGTCGCAATAGCGCAGCGCCCGCTCGATCACCGCCTCATGGGTCAGGATCGGCTTCAGTTCGCCCCACAGCGCGATACCCTCCAGCAGCGTGCCGGATTCGTTGAGACGCGGCAGGCCGAGCGAGAGCGTCGCGTCCATGTGGAAATGCGGGTCGATGAAGGGCGGCGCCACCAGCTTGCCGTCCGCCTCGATGACGCGCCCGGCCTCTAGCTCGATGCCCGGCTCGACGGCGAGAATGCGGCCACCCTCGCAGGCGATGTCCATTCCGCTGCGCCCGTCCGGCAGGCGCGCATTTTTCACCAGAAGTTCGACACTCATCGCGGATCCAGTCTCACCTTTGGCCCTTGAAATACGGCTTCATCAGCGCGCGGGGATAGTCCGCGCGGCGGGCGACCAGCACGAGCGCGGCAATGGAGAAGATATAGGGCAGCATCAGGAATATCTGGCTCGGCACCACGCCGCCGGCAATGGTCTGGATGCGCAGCTGGTAGGCATCGAGCGCGCCGAACAGCAGCGCCCCGAGCAGCGCCTTGCCCGGCCGCCACGAGGCGAAGACGGTGAGCGCGATGCACACCCAGCCGCGTCCGTTGATCATGCCGAAGTAGAAGGCGTTGAACGCGGAAAGCGTAAGGAACGCCCCGCCCAGCGCCATCAGCGCCGAACCCGCCATGACAGCGCCGATGCGCAGCGCCACGACCGACAGCCCCTGCGCCTCCACCGCTTCCGGGTTGTCGCCCACCGCGCGAAGCGCGAGGCCCAGCGGCGTGCGTCCCAGCACGAAAGCGAGAACCCCGACGCAGGCGAAGGCCAGCACGGTGAAGCCGGTCTGCTGGTCGAGGATCGGCCCGATGAACGGCAGGTCGCCCAGCAGCGGCACGTCGAGCGGCGCGAACGCCTCGATACGCGGCGGCGTCGCCACGTTCGGGAAAGCGACGCGGTAGCCGAAATACGCCACCGAGGTCGCCAGCAGCGTCACCCCGATGCCGGTGACATGTTGCGACAGGCCGAGCGGCACGGTCAGCACGCCATGGATCAGCCCGAACAGCGCCCCCACCAGCGCCGCCACCACCACCCCGCCCCACAGCGGCAGGCCGAGATAGACCGCCAGCCAGCCGGACATGGCGCCAGCAACGAAAATGCCCTCGATGCCGAGATTGAGCACCCCGGCCCGCTCGCACAGCAGCGCGCCGAGCACGCCGAAGATCAGCGGCGTGGCGATGCGGATGGTCGCCGCCCAGAAATTCGCCTGTGTGAGGATATCCAGCGCATCCCACATCAGGCGGCCCCCCGGCGCACGAGAACGATGCGGAAGCGGGTCAAAAGCCCGCCCACCAGCACGCTAAGCAGCGCGAAGGCGACCACGAGATCGGCGAGATAGTTCGACACGCCGATCGCCCGGCTCATCGAATCCGCCCCGACGAACACCCCCGCGACAAACAGCGCGGCGGGGATGACGCCGAGCGGCGAAAGGTTGGCCAGCGTCGCCACCACGATGCCGGCATAACCGAAGCCGGGCGAGAGGTCGGCGGTGAGGTAGCCCTTCAGCCCCGCCACCTCGCTTGCCCCGGCCAGCCCGGCAAGCCCGCCGGAGAGGAGGCCCACCAGCGCCATCGCCTTGCCCACCGGCAGCCCGGCATAGCGCGCCGCGCGGGCGTTCTCGCCCACCGCGCGGATGCGGAAGCCCCAGACGGTGCGGGTGATGAACACATGCAGGAGCACGGCGGCAAGGATGGCGAGGACCAGCCCCCCATGCAGCCGCCAGCCGGTCACCAGCTTGGGCAGCGTCGCCTCGTCCAGCACCGGCGCCGATTGCGGCCAGCCGAGCGCCATCTCGTCCTTCATCGGCCCTTCCAGCATCATCTGCACGAACAGCAGGACGATGAAGTTGAGCAGCAGCGTCACCACCACCTCGTCGGCGCCGAAGCGGATCTTGAACAGCACCGGCACCAGCAGCAGCACCGCGCCGGCCAGCGCCGCGCCGACCAGCACCAGCGGCATCAGCACATAAGGCGGCGCCTCGATCATCCCCGCGCCCAGCGCCACAGTGGCCAGCGCGCCGGCATAGAGCTGGCCCTCGGCGCCGATGTTCCACAGCTTCGCCCGAAAGGCGACGGCGGCGGCCAGCCCGGTGAAAATCAGCGGGGTCGCCCGCGTCAGCGTCTCCGCCAGCGCGAAGCCGTTGCCGGCCGCGCCCTGCGCCATCAACATGAACGCCGTGAAGACAGGCGCGCCGGTGAGCGCGAGGGGAATCGCGGTGAGCGCGAGCGCCACCACCCCGGCGCCGATGGAGACGGCGACGCTCAGCCAGACCGGCGTGCGCGCGCGGGGCACAAAGCGGATCATGCGCGCTCTCCCGCGTTAAGGCCCACCGAGCCGACCATCCGTCGAGGCTGGGCTTTGCCGGGCGCCTCGGGAGGACGGTTATCGACACGAACCACGTCCACCCAGGGCGCGAGCCCAGCGAGCCTTGAAGGATGCTCTAGGTAGCGCTCCATCACGCCGCCTCCCCTGCGCCGTGCCCGGCCATCATCAGCCCGACGGTGCGGACATCGAGCCCGGCGGCGTCCAGTGCCGGCGACAGATGTCCGGCATGGACCACGGCGATGCGGTCGGAGAGGGCGAAAAGCTCGTCGAGGTCCTCCGAGATCAGCAGCACCGCCGCCCCGCGCCCGCGCGCGGCGATCAGCCGGCGGTGGACGTCGCTGGTGGCGCCGATGTCGAGCCCGCGCGTCGGCTGGTGGGCCAGCACGAGGCGGGGCTCGCGCTCCAGCACTCGGGCCAGCACCACCTTCTGCATGTTGCCCCCCGACAGCGCGCGAATCGCCGCGTCCGGGCCGGGGCAGCGCACGTCATAGGCTTCAATCGCCGCCGCTGCGCGGGCACGGATGGCGGCGCGGCGGATCAACCCGGCCCGCTGGTTCGCGGGATCGGAAATGGTCTCCAGCACGAAATTCTCCGCCACGGTGAGCGCGCCGATGGTGCCGTCGCGGTGGCGGTCCTCCGGGATGCGGCCGACATGGGCGGCGACCCGCCCCGCCGGGTCGGCACCGGCAAGCCGCACGCCGTCGATCCTCGCCTCGCCGCTGCGCGCACCCGCGAGCCCGGCGACGAGCGCCGCCAGCGCCCCTTGCCCGTTGCCCGAGACGCCGGCAATGCCGACAATCTCGCCGGCCCGCACGTCGAGATCGGCATTCTCCAGCCGGTCACGCTGGCCCGGCTTTCCGACACTGACGCCCTTCAGGCTCAGCACCGGCGCTCCCGGAGTGGCGGGTGGGCGCTCGCGCGCCGGGACGGGCCGGCCGACCATCAGTTCGGCAAGCGTCGCCCGGTCCGCTCCCGCCGTGGGGCGGTCGGCCACCTTGGCGCCGCCGCGCAGCACCACCACGCGCCCGCACAGCGCCAGCACCTCGTGCAGCTTGTGGCTGATGAAGATGACCGCCAGCCCCCTCGCCGCCAGCGCCCGCACCGTGGCGGCGAGGCTGTCCGCCTCCTGCGGGGTCAGCACCGCGGTGGGCTCGTCGAGGATCAGCACCCGCACGTCGCGGTAGAGCGCCTTCAAGATTTCGATGCGCTGCTGCTCGCCCACCGAGAGCCGCGCCACCGGCACGTCGAGATCGACGGCAAGGCCGCTCTCCGCCATCAGCCGCGCGATCTTGGCCCGCGCCCCGCGCCCCCGTGGGCGCAGGCTCCACAGCGACTGGGTGCCGAGCACGATGTTCTCGAAGCCGGTGAGGTTTTCCGCCAGCGCGAAATGCTGGTGCACCATGCCGATGCCGGCCGCCAGCGCCGCCTGCGCCGAGCCGCCCGGCAGCGGCGCCATCCGCCCCTGCGCGTCGGCAATGGAGACGCTGCCCTCGTCGGCGATGTAATGGCCGAACAGGATGCTCATCAGCGTGGTCTTGCCAGCCCCGTTCTCGCCCAGCAGCGCGACGATCTCCCCGGCGCGCACGTCGAGGTCGATGTGGTCGTTCGCCGTCAGCGGCCCGAACCGCTTGGTGATGCCGGCGAGCGATAGGACGAGCGGGCGGGGGTCGGGGTGCATCTGTCTCTCGTCCACGGAAACGTCATCCCGGACGGCACGGCGCGGCGCGCCGGGACCGCCTGACGGCTCTTGCCTCTTCCCGCGATCCCGGACCGGCCGTGCGGCCGTCCGGGATGACATCAGTCCGGGCGCCTCACAGCGTCGATTTGGGCTCGCCATCATTGACGTTGACGCGGAAGAGACCGTCCTTGATCTCTTTCTCCTTCACCAGCACCATCTCGATCACCTCGGGCGGCACCAGCTTGGGGTCGAGCGGGGCGAGGCTCGCACCGCCTTCGGCCATGTAGCTGTAGGGGCCGTAATCGGCGGCGGCGAAGGTGCCGTCCATCACGCGCCCGATCGCCTTGTCGATGGTCGGCTCCATCTGCCACAGCGCCGAGGCGATGATCGTGCCGGGGTACTGGCTCGACGTGTCGATGACGTTGCCGATCGCCTTGACGCCACGCTCCTTGGCGGCATCGGAAACGCCGAAGCGCTCGGCGTAGAGCACGTCCGCGCCCTTGTCGATCTGGGCGAAGGCGGCTTCCTTGGCCTTGGGCGGGTCGTACCAGGAGTTGATGAAGGTGACGATGAACTTGACGTTCGGGTTCACCGACACCGCGCCTTCCATGAAGGCCTGCATCAGCCGGTTTACCTCGGGGATCGCGTAGCCGCCGACGAGGCCGATGACGTTCGACTTCGTCGCCTTGCCGGCCACCATGCCGGTGAGGAAGGAGGGCTCGTGGATGAAATTGTCGAACACCGAGAAGTTCGGCTTGGTCGGGCCGAAGGATGAGCCCATGAGATAGGCGGTCTGTGGGTAGTCGGCGGCGACCTTGCGGGCCGGCCGTTCCACCGCGAACACCTCGCCCACCACGAGGTCGGCGCCTTCTTCCGAGTACTGCCGCATCACCCGCTCATAATCGGTGTTTGCGACGTTCTCGGAGAATTTGTAGGTGATGTCGCCGCGCGCCTCGGCGGCCTTGAGCGCCTTGTGGATGCGCGACACCCATTGCTGCTCCACCGGCACGGTGTAGATGGCGGCCACCTTGATCGGCTTGGCCTTGCCGGCGGCGAAGGCCTCGCGGCCGGCCACGGTCAGGGCGAGCGCGCCCGCACCGAGGGCGAGCAACCGCCGCCGATCGAGCACGCCTGATGAGAAAAGCGGCAGGCTCCCAGACGACTTGCGCAGCATTTCCTGTTCTCCCCGAAAAAGCGCCGGCAGCCCACGCGCGCGGCACCGCGATGGCCCTCGCCTATGCGAGTGGCGTGCCATTTTCGAACTGACTGGTCCGAAAAGTCCCGGCTTCATTGTACCCTGTCCCCAGCCCTGTCCCTATTTGCTCTCATGCCAAGCCTGCGCGAGATAGCGGCGAATGAGGGGCGACATCCCCTCCGCGAGATCCTGCGGGCCGCGCACCACCCGCACCTCGTCGAATTCCGGCCGGCGCTCCCCCGCGCCGAAGCGGCGGATACGTTCGGCGAGCGCGCCCGCCTCCTCGCCGGCGCGCACCTCGCGCAGCAGCGCCACCCGGCGCGCATCGTGCAGCGCGGTCCAGCCCGGCGCGAGGGTGAGTTCGTGAGCGGCGAGGCCCGTCTCCTCGGCGATTTCGCGCAGCACGCTGCCTTCGAGATCGACCGTTCCGTCCGGTGTGATGTCGGACAGGTCGGGCGTTCCGGCGGCGAAATAGATGCGGCCGGCATTGGCGGTCCACGCCGCCATGCGGATCATGACGAAGCCGCCATCGGCCCCGCGCAGCGCGCCCATGGCAAAGCCGGCGCGCAGGCGCGGGTGCGCTCTCTCACCCCCCAGCAGCCACAGTAGCGCCGCATAGTCGGCCTCGCCGAAATGGGCGACCAGCCGGCGGCCCTCGAACCGATGCCCGACGAGAAGCAGCACGCGCCCGTTCCACAGCGCGGGATTGGCCGCTTTTCGGGCGGCGAAATAGGCGTCGATCGCCGCCCGCTCCCCGGACGAGAAAACGAGCGCATCGGGCGCCAGCCGTGCCTCGACATGGTCGAGCACGGTGAGACCAAGCACCGGCTCGGCCACCGGCCTCACCCGCCCGCCGGGCGCCCGGACATGCTGTCGAACAGGGCGTCAGACATGGAGCACGCCTTCCGAGACGATAACCGCGCCGCCGCCGATTGTGACGGCGGTCAGCGCGCCGGCCTCCACCTGGAGGCCGAGGCGCACCAGGCTGGGCCGGCCCATCTCCACGCCCTGCAGAATGTCATAGGCGTGGAAACCGTCGCCCGGCTGCTCGCCGGCCAGCAGCGCCGCCGCCAGCGAAGCGGCGGCCGAGCCGGTCGCCGGGTCCTCGTCGATGCCCATATTGGCGGCGAACATGCGGGCGCGGAAATCGCCTTCGCCATCCTCGTCGCGGCAGAACACATAGACGGAATCGGCACCGCCGCCGAAGGTGGAGATCAGCCGCGCCGCGCTCGGGCTGATGCGCGCCAGCGCCGAGCGCGAGGCCAGCGGCACGCAGACGAAGGGCACGCCGGCCGAGGCGATCACCGGGCCATAGCCGTCGAAGCCGATATCGGACGTGTCGAGGCCGAGCGCCTGCGCGCAGGCCTCCCGGCTCATCGGGGCGGCGTCGAGAATTTCCGGGATGCGCGGCACGGTGAAGGTGGCGCTGCCGGAACGCTCCCCCTTGACCGAGACATGACACGCCACCGGCCCGACATTCTCCTCCAGCACGAAATCGTCGGTGGTGGTCACGCCGTCGCGCAATGCGAGCAACACCGCCGCACCCACCGTCGGGTGCCCGGCGAAGGGCAGTTCGTGGCCGGTCGTGAAGATGCGCAGCCGCGCCCGGTTTTCCTCTTCCTGCGGCGGCAGCACGAACACCGTCTCCGAGAGGTTGAACTCGCGGGTGATGGCCTGCATGTGGTTGCCGTCGAGCCCCTCCGTATCGAGCACGACGGCCAGCGGGTTGCCGGACAGCGTCCGGTCGGTGAAGACGTCGAGCACAACGAAGCGGCGGGCCATGGGGTCAGATCTTCTCCGGCGTGAAGAGGCGGGACGGGGTCACGAATTCATCCTGGGCGGCGACGGTGAGGATCTCGCGCGATCCAGCCGCCGCCGTGCGGGCGAGCAGGCCATAGGCGGAAGATGCCGCCTTGGAGAGCGCCTCGGCGGTGGAGTGGCTGGCCTTCCAATGGACGAAGAACAGCGCCGCGATGGCGTCGCCCGCCCCGTTCACCGAAATGTCGAGCTTGGGCGTGCGCAGGCGAAAGCGTCCATCCGGCCCGGAGGCCATCAGGTCGATCGAATCGTCCGGCGTGTCCTCGGTGTGCAGGCTCGTCACCATGATGACGCGCGGCCCGGTGGCGTGCACCGCGTCGCAGGCGGCAATCGCCCCGGCCAGCGTCGAGGAGGAGCGGCCGGAGAGATAATCCAGCTCGAACTGGTTCGGGGTGATGAGGTCCGCCGCCGGCACCGCGCGCTCGCGCATGAATTCGGGAATGCCCGGCCGCACGAACACGCCGCGCCCGACATCGCCGATAACGGGGTCGCAGCAATAATGCGCCTCGGCATTGGCGGCCTTCACCCGGCCCACCGTGTCGAGAATGGCGTCGCCGATCTCCGCAGCGCCCATATAGCCCGACAGCACGCCGTCGCAGCGCGGCAGCACGTTGCGGTCCTCCAGCCCTCCGACCAGCTCGCGGATCAGCTCGGCGCCGAACACCTCGCCACGCCAGGCGCCATAGCCGGTGTGGTTGGAGAACTGCACCGTGTGCAGGCCCCACACCTCGTGCCCCAGCCGCTGCATGGGAAACATGGCGGAGGCATTCCCCACATGCCCATAGGCCACCCAGGACTGGATCGACAGAATATTCATGCGTGTGCGCCCCGACCGTTTGCAGACGATCCGCGCTTAGCGCCCTAAACGCAAGCGCTCAAACGAAATTCCGCGCGGTTCCCATAAGCGGAATCGATGGAGGGCAAGCGGGCGCGCGCCTGCGCTCTCACGGCGAACGCTGTGACTTCGCGGCGCACAGGAGCGTCCCCCCAGCGGCAGACTCCCGCATCGAGCGGTGCCGGCCGTGTCAGATATCGCGTTCCACCAGCCCGCAACGCCACCGCGTCACCCGCCAGGCGGGGTGCTGGGTGGCCCATTCGGTCATGGCGGCTGTGCATTCGAGGGGCAGCGCAGTGCGGGCCTGCGTCGCAACGCGCTCCTCGCGGCAGGCGCCCGGGTTGGCGAGAAGGCAGATGGTGAGAATGAGATGGCTCATGTCCGGCCCCCCATCTTCGGGCTTCCGAAGTTGGCATGGCCCGGATCGGGATTTTCCGCGTCGGGCCCTCGCGGAGGGTGGCTTCCCGAATGGGCGCTTCCCATGCCCCTCATCTCGTCGGTCTCGGCGACACGCGGCCAGTGATAGACGCCGGCGGACGGGTCGTGAGCCTTGAGCAGGATGGCGTGGAGATTGCCCCAATAGCTGGGACGCGGCGAGGTCATCAGCTTGCGGGCGAGGTCGGCGGAGCAGTTGAGAACGATCGGCATCGGCGCAAATCCCTCAAAAGGTCGATACGCCAAAGTTTATTGCATACTGCATGCCAGTCTTTTCGCATCAGCAGCTTATTGGTCGCTTCCGCAAGGTCAGTCAGGATCTTCAGGCGGAAAGTGCCGGCTGGCACCCCGCCCGCCGGCGGGGCGTGCACGCTCGATAAAAACGGCCCGCGCGGCGGGCGATACGGGGCGACCGACGAGGCCCCCTGCAATCACCCCCTTGCCCGCCGCCCTGCCGCGTGCGAGAGGCTTGAACCCATGACAGAGATGCTTTCCGCCGCTGCCCTCGCCCAGGCCGTCCATGCCGGACGCCTCTCCCCGGTCGATGTCGCCGAACGCTGCGCCGAGGCGATCCGCGCCCATGAGGACGAGGTGCGAGCCTTTGCCAGCCTCGATCTCGACGCGCTGGTGGAGGCCTCCGCCGCACCCGGCCTCGCCGCGACGCCGCTCGCCGGCCTGCCGGTCGGGGTGAAGGACATTCTCGACACGGTGGACTTGCCCACCGAGCGCGGCTCGAAGCTTTTCGCCGGCCATCGCCCGACCACGGATGCCGCCATCGTGCGGATGGCGGCGCGCGCCGGCGGGCTCATCGCCGGCAAGCTGGTGACGACCGAATTCGCCTTCATGCAGCCAAGCGGCACGCGCAACCCGCGTCGCCTCACCCATTCGCCGGGCGGCTCCTCGGCCGGTTCGGCGGCGGCGGTGGCGGCCGGCATGCTGCCGGTGACGCTCGGCACCCAGACCGGCGGGTCGATCATCCGCCCCGCCTCCTTCTGCGGCGTGACCGGCTACAAGCCCTCCTTCAAGCTGCTTCCCGTCCTGGGGCTGAAGCCCTTCGCCTGGTCGCTCGACACGATCGGCCTGTTCGGCGCCCATGTCGCGGATGTCGCCTTTGCCGCCGGGGCGCTGACCGGGCGTGACTTCGCGCTCACCGACGACATGCCGACCCCGCGCATCGCCGTGGTGAAGACGGCGCGCGCCCATCTGGCCACCGACGATGCCCATGCCGCACTCGACGGGGCCGCCCGCGCCGCTGAAAAGGCCGGGGCCAGCGTCTCGACCCTCGACCTGCCGGACGTCATCGAGGCGGCCGACGAGGCCCACGGCGTGGTGCAGGGCTACGAGGCCAACCTCGCCTTTGCCGACGAATGGGACCGCCACCGCGCCGCCCTGTCGACGACGCTGGGGACGTATCTGGAAGGCGTCGCCGCCATCACCCCGGAACAGTACGACGCCGCGCGGCGCACCGCCCGGCGCGCCCGCCACGCACTGAGCGACCTGTATGGCGATTATGACGTGCTGCTCACCTTCTCGGTGGGCGGCGAAGCGCCGGAAGGCTTCGCCAGCACCGGCTCCCCGGCATTCAACCGCCTGTGGACGCTGACCGGCGGCCCGTGCCTCAACCTCACCGGCATGACCGGCGCCACCGGCATGCCCATCGGCGTCCAACTTGTAGGCCGCTTCGGTCGCGACCGGGAATTGATGCAGATCGGGCGCTTCCTGGAGCGGGCGATCTGCGCCTCTTGAGGCGCACGCGGCGCACCAAGCACCTGCCCGCGGACCTGAATTTAATCGCGGTCGCGTCGCGAAAAACGGTTTGTTAAGGACGCTGGAAGACGGAATGTTAAGTACGCAAAGTTAGGTTGGCCTCCTTCCATTTTCCCTCGGGGGCGTAACTCATGCGTATCAAATCTCTTCTTCTCGGCACCATCGCCGGCGCGGCCCTGGCCGTTCCCGCCTTCGCGGCCGATATGGCCTACCCGGTCAAGGCAGCGCCGATCGCCTATGTCCCGGTCTTCACCTGGACCGGCCTCTATATCGGCGGCAACGTCGGCTATGGCTGGGGCGAAGGCTCCGCGCCGTGGAACAACTACCTCGCCTACTACTATAGCGGGTGGGATTCGGCGGCGGCTTCCGGCGGTTCCGATCCGTCCGGCTGGTCCGGCGGCGTGCAGATCGGCTATAACTTCCAGCTCGAAAACAACGTCGTCCTCGGCGCGGAAGCCGACTTCAATTTCGGCGCCATGGAAGACACGCTGAACTACACCGCCATCGACATTGGTGACCCGACGCTGCAGGAATTCGGCTCGATCGACACCAAGATCGAGGCCTTCGGCACCGTGCGCGCCCGTCTCGGCTACGCCATGGACCGCTTCCTTCCCTACATCACCGGCGGTCTCGCCTGGGGCAATGTGAAGGTGAGCGAGAGCTGGACCTCCTATGCCGACGGCACAATTGACGGCTTCGGCGGCGCCTCGCGCAGCGAGACCCTGTGGGGCTGGACGCTGGGCGGCGGCATCGAATACGCCGTGACCGACAACTGGACCGTCAAGGCCGAGTACCTCTATGCCGATCTCGGCGACATCAACTGGGATGGCGCGGCCAACACCAAGATCGACATGACCATGCAGACCATCAAGGCCGGCGTGAACTACAAGTTCTGATCACGGCAGCTCTGCCTTTCGCGGAAAGCCCCGGACGGAAACGTCCGGGGCTTTTTCGCGTGGGAGCCCTGCTCCCTCAGTCGACCCCGAGCAGTGAGGCGGCCGCGCTCCAGACCGCATCCTTGACCCCCACGGCGGGCGGCGAGGCGACGATGGTAGGCGGATCGGGATTTTTGGCGCCATTCGTGGTGAGCTTGGCGAAGCCGACCTCGCCATTGGTGTAATAGCGATCGCCACCGCCATTGCGCCCGAACAGGGTCGGGCCAAGGCCCGTCACCTGATAGACCGCGCGCACCATGCCGGCGGCCTTGAGGTCGTCGATCAACAGGTCGCGTGCCGCATCGACATTGGGGCCGATGTGATGGGTGACGGCGCCGGTATAGTGGCTGAGGCCGACGCCCCGGTCATAGGTGGCCGAGCCCAGCCAGACCGGCCCGCCATCCTTGCCACTGTCCATCACCTTCCAGAAGCGCACATGGTCGCGCTTGTCGGCGCTGCGGCCGATTTCCTTCTCGAAGGCGAGGTCTTCCACGCGCCCGTCATAATAGAGCGGGCTGACCGGCGCCTGCGGGTCGGGCTTGCGCAGCAGAACCGAGCCGATGATGGCAAGGCTCGTTTTCAGCGTGACGGGATTGGCCGGCATCCAGCCGGCCGCGTTCATCGCCTGCAGGATATCCTGCTCGGTGCCGACCAACCCGACATTGATCGGGTCGCCGGGAATGCCCTGCTTGGTCTGCGTCACCATCGGCATGCGCTTGATGCCAGGCTGGTGCTCGTGATGCGTCCACAGGCGCGGCAGCATCACATAGGCGAGCGCGGCCCAGATGAGAAAGGCGACCAGCGCCCAGAGCAGAACCCGGCGCGTGTCGTCGTCGATCGCGGCCATCGCCGTTACTCGGCCGCCAGCGCGGCGGCGCCCGCCGGGTTGTAGTTGAGCACCGGCGCCAGCCAACGCTCGGCCTCGGCAACGCTCATCCCCTTGCGCGCCGCATAGTCCTCGACCTGGTCGCCCTCAATGCGGCCAACGCCGAAATAGGACGCCTCGGGATGGGCGAAATACAGCCCCGACACCGCCGCCCCCGGCCACATGGCGAAGCTCTCGGTCAGCTCGACCCCGATCTGAGCGGTCGCGTCGAGCAGGTTGAAAAGAATCGCCTTTTCCGTGTGGTCCGGCTGCGCCGGATATCCCGGCGCCGGGCGGATGCCGCGATAGGTTTCCTGAATCAGATTCTCATTCTCAAGTTCTTCATCCGGTGCATAAGCCCAGAATTCCTTGCGCACCCGCTGGTGCATGCGCTCCGCGAACGCTTCCGCAAGACGATCCGCCAACGCCTTGAGAAGAATCGAGGAATAGTCATCATGCGCCGCCTTGAAAGCGTCCGAGCGCTCCTGTTCGCCAAAGCCGGTGGAGACGCAGAAGCCGCCGATATAGTCGGGCACGGCGGTGGAGGTCGGGGCGATGAAATCCGACAGGGCGAGGTTGGTGCGCCCCTCGCGCTTTGCCATCTGCTGGCGCAGCGTGTGCAGCGTGGCAAGCTCGCGCGCCCGGCTGTCGTCCTCGAACAGCACGATGTCGTCACCCTTTGCCCCGGCCGGCCAGAAGCCGACCACCGCGCGGGCGGTGAGCCACTTCTCGGTGACGATCTTGTCCAGCATCTTGCGGGCATCGTCATAGAGCGCCCGGGCGGCCACACCCACCTTCTCGTCGTCAAGAATGCGCGGGTACTGGCCGATCAGTTCCCAGGACTGGAAGAACGGCGTCCAGTCGATATAGGGCACCAGTTCGCTCAGGTCGTAATTGTCGAACACCCGCGTGCCAAGAAACGTCGGCACCGGCGCCGTGTAGGCGTCGAAGTCCAGCGCCAGCCGGTTGGCGCGGGCATCCTCCAGCTTCACCCGAACCTTGTTGCGGTCGGATTTCGCATGGGCGTCGGCAACCTTGGCGTATTCGGCGCGCAGGCTGGCGATATAGTCGGCGCTGGTGTTGTCGTTCAGAAGGTTCGAGACCACACCCACCGCGCGGCTGGCATCGGTGACATAGACCGCCTGCCCGCGCACATATTGCGGGGCGATCTTCACCGCCGTGTGGACGCGCGAGGTCGTCGCCCCGCCGATCAGCAGCGGCACGGAAAATCCCTCGCGCTCCATCTCGGCGGCGACATGCACCATCTCGTCCAGCGAGGGGGTGATGAGGCCGGACAGGCCGATCACATCCACCTTGTGCGCGCGCGCCGCCTCCAGGATCTTCGAGGTCGGCACCATGACGCCGAGGTCGATCACCTCGTAATTGTTGCACTGGAGCACGACGCCGACGATGTTCTTGCCGATGTCGTGCACATCACCCTTCACGGTGGCCATCAAAATCTTGCCCGCCGAGGAATCTTCGGTCGAGCCGCTGTCTAGCTTCTCTTGCTCCATGAAGGGCATGAGATAGGCCACCGCCTGCTTCATCACCCGGGCGGACTTCACCACCTGCGGCAGGAACATCTTGCCGGCGCCGAACAGATCGCCGACCACGTTCATGCCGGCCATCAGCGGCCCCTCGATGACGTGCAGCGGCCGGGCAACGGACTGGCGCGCTTCCTCGGTGTCGACCTCGACGAAATCGGTGATGCCGTTGATCAGCGCATGGGCGATGCGCTTCTCCACCGGCCAGGTGCGCCAGGTGAGATCGGCCTCCTTCTTCTCGCGCCCGCCCCCCCGGAACCGATCCGCCAGCGCCAGCAGGCGCTCGGTGGCGTCGTCGCGGCGGTTGAGCACCACGTCCTCGCAGGCCTCGCGCAATTCCGGCTCGATCTCGCTATAGGGCGCGAGCTGGCCGGCATTGACGATGCCCATGTCCATGCCCGCCGAAATGGCGTGATACAGGAACACGGCGTGCATCGCCTCGCGCACCTGCTCATTGCCACGGAACGAGAAGGACAGGTTGGACACGCCGCCCGAGATATGGGCGTGCGGCAATTGCTGGCGGATGGCGCGGGTCGCCTCGATGAAGGCGACGCCATAGCCCGCATGCTCCTCGATGCCGGTCGCCACCGCGAAGACGTTGGGATCGAAGATGATGTCCTCGGGCGGGAAGCCGACCTCGTCGACGAGGATGCGGTAGGCCCGCCCGCAGATTTCCACCTTGCGCTCATAGGTGTCGGCCTGGCCCTGCTCGTCGAAGGCCATCACCACCACGGCGGCGCCATAGGCGCGCACGAGGCGGGCATGGTGGCGGAATGCCTCCTCGCCCTCCTTCATGGAGATCGAGTTGACGATGCCCTTGCCCTGGATGCACTTCAGCCCGGCCTCGATGACGCTCCATTTGGAACTGTCGACCATCACAGGCACGCGGGCGATGTCCGGCTCGGCGGCCAGCAGGTTGAGGAAGGTCACCATCGCCTTCTCGGAATCGAGCAGGCCCTCATCCATGTTGATGTCGATGATCTGCGCGCCGTTCTCCACCTGGTCGCGCGCCACGGCCAGCGCCGCCGTGTAGTCGCCATTGGTGATCAGCTTGCGGAAGCGGGCCGAGCCGGTGACGTTGGTGCGCTCGCCGATATTGACGAAGGGGATGATCGGGGTGAGCTCGAACGGCTCCAGCCCCGACAGCCGCAGGCGCGGCTCGATCTCCGGGATGACGCGCGGCGCATGCGGCGCCACCGCCTCGGCAATCGCACGGATATGGTCCGGGGTCGTGCCACAGCAGCCGCCGACGACGTTCACCAGCCCCGAGGCGGCGAACTCGCCGACCAGCTTCGCCATTGCCGCCGGGCTCTCGTCATAGAGGCCGAATTCATTGGGCAGGCCGGCATTGGGGTAGGCGCAGACCAGCGTGTCGGCGATGCGCGAGAGCTCGTCGATATGGGCGCGCATCTCCTTGGCACCGAGCGCGCAGTTCAGCCCGATCGAAAAAGGCTGCGCATGGCGCAGCGAATTCCAGAACGCCGCCGGTGTCTGGCCCGACAGGGTGCGGCCGGAAAGATCCGTGATGGTGCCCGAGATCATCACCGGCACGCGGATGCCGCGCTGCTCGAAAAGCCGCTCGATGGCGAACACCGCCGCCTTGGCATTCAGCGTGTCAAAGATGGTTTCGATCAGCAGCAGGTCCGCCCCGCCATCCAGCAGCGATGCCGCCTGCTCGCCATAGGCGGTGGCCAACTCGTCGAAAGAGGTGGCGCGGAAGCCGGGGTCGTTCACATCGGGCGAGATCGACGCGGTGCGGTTGGTCGGGCCGATGGCGCCGGCGACGAAACGGCGGCGGCCGTCCTTGGCCTCGGCGAGCTTCGCGGCTTCCTTGGCGAGGCGCGCGCCCTCGAAATTGATCTCGCGCACCAGGCTCTCCATGCCGTAATCGGCCATGGCGATGGTGGTGCCGGAGAAGGTGTTGGTCTCGACAATATCCGCCCCCGCCAGGAAATAGGCGAGATGGATGTCGCGCACGGCATCCTGCGCGGTGAGGTTGAGCAGGTCGTTATTGCCCTTCACGTCCTGCGGCCAGTCCGCGAACCGCGCCCCGCGATAGCCCGCCTCATCCAGCTTGAGCTGCTGGATCATCGTGCCCATGGCCCCGTCGAGCACGAGAATGCGCTCGCGCGCGGCGGCTTTAAGGGCGTCGAGGGTGTCGGTGGGCGGGTTGGCAGCGTCGGTCATGGCGGACACTTTCTACTCCCTCTCCCCGGCAAGGAGAGAGGTGGGATGAGGGGCCGTGGCGTGAACCCAACGGTCCGACGTCGTTTCCCCAATCGCATTGCTGGTCAATGACCTTTTTCGAGGCTTTCGAGACGCTTTTCGATCGCCTCGATACGGTCCTCAAATTCGGCGGTAGCGTAGCGGCCGAGCACGGATTCACCGTGCATGGCCTGCTTGAGGCTTTCGATCTTCTTATTGACTGCCTCGAAGCCCTCACGGGTCTCTTTGCGGCTTTCCGTGACTTCCGTTTTGGTATTCGCAATCTCCGCGCGGATCTCGCGCAGCAGCTGCAGGATGAAATTGTCCGGCTCGCTCATCGACCGTCTCCGTGGAACGCCCCTACTATATGGCATCCCACTGCGAAATTCTCACGCCGCCGCAGCACCGTTTCCATGCCCGCTCGCCCCGTTCTCCTGCGGCGGGCGGATGCCGAGCAGGTGGCAGATGGCGTAGACGAGATCGGCGCGGTTGAGCGTGTAGAAGTGGAACTCGGTGACGCCGCGATCCACGAGATCGAAGACCTGCTCGGCCGCTACCGCAGCCGCGATAAGTTTCCGGGTCTCGGGGTCGTTGTCCAATCCCTCGAAGCGCGCCGCCAGCCAGTCCGGCATGTAGGTGCCGGTCTTGGTCGAGAAGTTCTTGGCCTGCTTGAAGTTCGACACGGGAAGGATGCCGGGCACGATCGGCACGTCGATGCCGCGCGCCCGCGCCTTGTCAAGAAAAGCGAAATACAGGTCGTTGTCGAAGAAGCACTGGGTGATGGCCCGTGTCGCCCCGGCATCCACCTTGGCGGCGAGGATGTCGAGATCGGTGTCAAAGGACGGGCTCTCCGGGTGCTTCTCGGGATAGGCCGAGACCGACACCTCGAAATTGGCGCTGCGGCGTATGCCGGCGACCAGATCGGCCGTCGTGCGATAGCCTTCCGCATGGGGGTCATAGGCCTGGCCGACACCACCCGGCGGATCGCCGCGCAGGGCGACGATGTGGCGGACCCCGGCGTCCCAATAGCCGCGCACCACCTCGTCAACCTCCCCCTTGGTGGCGGAGACGCAGGTGAGGTGCGCGGCGGGCGCGAGGCGCGTTTCCTTGACGATGCGCTCGACGGTCGTATGAGTGCGCTCGCGGGTGGAACCGCCCGCGCCATAGGTGACGGAGACGAATTTCGGCGCCAACGGTGCCAGGCGGGTGATGGAGTTCCACAGCGTGGCCTCCATGTCCGGCGTCTTCGGCGGGAAGAACTCGAACGAGACCGAAATGGGCCGCCCGCCGGCGCGGCGGCTGCGGCGCTCGACATCCGACGACATCAGGCGACCTCCTGCTTTTGTGGGGCCTCTGCCAGCGCGACACGCGGGTCGCGGGCGAGCCAGAGTGAAACGGTGAGCCGTCCCTCCGCGGACTTTCCAGTGTCCTTGGGGGCGAGCAGGCGATGGGACTGCGGGGAAAGGCCGGCCTGAACGAGCCAGCTCTCCATGATTTCGGGCGCGAAGCCGAGCCGCCGATGGGCCTGCTGCTCGCGCAGGAATTCGAGGTCGTGAGGATCGAAATCGACCACCAGCATGCGTCCGCCCGGGCGCAGCACTCGCGCGGCCTCCTTGATGGCGCGCGGCGCGTCCTCCAGGAAGTGCAGCACCTGATGCACGATCACCACGTCGAAGGAATCGCGCGGCAGCGCGAGATTATAGATGTCGCCCTGCCGCACCGTGGCGTTGCGCACGCCGGCGCGGTCGAGATTGGCCCGCGCCACCGCCAGCATCTCGGCGGAGAGGTCGACGCCGACACCGCGCTCCATCTCGCCGGCGAACAGCTCCAGAATGCGCCCGGTGCCGGTGCCGAGATCGAGCAGGCTGCCGATGCGCCCGCCGGCCAGCGCCTGCCGGATGGCGGCTTCCACCTGTTCCTCGGGGGCATGCAGGGCGCGAATGGCGTCCCATTCATGGGCATGGGCGCGGAAATAGGCCTGCGCATGCGCCGCGCGGGCAGCGCGCACGGCCTCCAGCCGCTCGCGGTCGCGCAGCAGAATGTCGTCGTCGGGCGCCATGAGTTCCAGCAGCGCGTCGGTCAGCGCGGCACCCGGCGTATCCACCGCCCGGCGATAGAACACCCAGCTCGCCTCGCGAAAACGCTCGACCAGGCCGGCCTCTGCCAGCAGCTTGAGATGGCGCGAGATTCGCGGCTGCGACTGGCCCAGAATCTCGGTAAGCTCGGAAACGGTCAGCTCGCCCTCGCCGATCAGCGCCAGCAGACGCAGGCGCGTGTCCTCGCCGGCCGCCTTGAGGCCGTCGAGAAGCAGCGGGAAACTGAGCGGGGAGGCGGTCACGGGAACTCCGAGAAAGATATAAAGATATGTTTATGTCTTATTTGACCGGGATGCAAGAGGGTGGTGCGGCCTATGAGCGACTCTAGCGGCAACCCCGGCGTCCGCTCGACCCGCGACCTGCAAGGCGACGCCGGCGCCTTCGGCATCCGCGAGGGAGAGGTCGCCGTCGACCTGCCGGCAATGCCCGATGCCGGGCTTTACTTCATCGGCCGCATCCGCACGCCATGGACGCACCGTTCCGACTGCCCGAAGAACTCCCATCAGGCTCATGAGGCGCAGGCGGTCTGTAACGTCGAGATCGACCACGCCTTTCAACCGGCGCTGGCGGGGCTGGAAGGCACCACCCATCTCTGGCTGCTCTATTTCATGGACAGGGCGCCGCGAAACCTCGTGGTGCAGGTGCCCCGACGCTACGGCGAAGGGCGCGGCACCTTCGCCCTGCGCAGCCCGGCGCGGCCCAATCCCATCGCCATGAGCGCGGTGCGGGTGCTGGACATTGCGGAGGGCCGGCTGACGGTGATCGGCGTCGATTGCCTCGACGGCACGCCGCTGCTCGACATCAAGCCCTATTTCGCCTCCACCGACTGCCATCCCGACGCTGTGGTGGGCTGGCACCGCGCTCGCACGGAAGAAGCGGCAGAAGAGGCGCCTCCCGCCCCCGGGTGAGGTGTGGCCCTGCTGCATCAGCCCCGCGCTACGCGCATGGCATCCCGGAACCCGCTGTTTCGTGAGGGCTTATGGTCTTGAACCTGCCTTGATCCTGCGTCATTCCCCTCGGCAGCAAAAAGTCGCGCAGTCCCGCGCCCCCGGATTCGTTTTAAGGCTTGATGATGCTCGTTCGCCTCGGTTTTGTCCCCGCTGTCGCCTTGTCGGTACTGGCATCGGTCGGCACCGCAGCTGCCCAGTATTATCCCGTCGAAGGCCAGGACCCTGCCGCTCAGGGTGGCTCGGCCTATGACGCGGCGGGCAGCCGCGCGGTCGAGAATGTCGAAGTGCCGGCGGCCTATGACCCCTATGGCGCACCGGCCGGCGGCGCTCCCGCGCAGACCTACCAGCAGCCGCAGACCTATCAGCAGCCGCAGGCCGCCTATGGAACGCCGCCCGGCGTGCACGACCCCTATGCCCATCCCGGCGCCTCCGCTCAGCAGCCGGCCCGCGGCGCCGCACCTGTGGCCAACGCCCCCTATTCCGATCCCTCGCGCCAGCCCACCGGCTATCCCCCGGGCGCTTTTTCCGGCCAGCAGCCGGCGGGGATGGCCTCGCCCTATGGCCAGAACGCTGCGGCGCCAGCCCAGCCGACCTATTCCCAGCCCACCTATGCCCAGCCCGCGCCTTATGGCCAGCCGCCCGCCGCCGTGCAGGGCAATGGCGCCAATACCTATGGTGCCAACGGCTCCAGCGTCGCCATGCTGCCGCCGGAGGATCAGCCCGAGGAAGGTCCGCCCAAGGAGCTTCCGGCGCATCTCAGGCAGCAGGTGGTCGACTATGTGACGAAGGAGCCCCCGGGCACCCTCATCATCGACACGCCGAACACCTACCTCTATTACGTGCTGCCCGGCGGCAAGGCCGAGCGCTACGGCATCGGCGTCGGCCGCGAAGGCTTCACCTGGGCCGGCGCGGAAAAGATCAGCCGCAAGGCGGAATGGCCGGATTGGCGCCCGCCGGCGGAAATGATCGAGCGCCAGCCCTATCTGCCGCGCTTCATGGCCGGTGGCCCGGGCAACCCGATGGGCGCGCGCGCGCTTTATCTCGGCGGCACCATCTACCGTATCCACGGCACCAACCAGCCCTCCACTATCGGCCAGTTCATGTCGTCGGGCTGCATCCGCATGCTCAACGAAGATGTGGAAGCGCTGTACGACAAGGTGAAGGTTGGCACCAAGGTCGTGGTGCTGCCGGGTAACCCGCCCACTGCCGCCGCTGACGGCATGCCGGCGACCGCCGCCGCGCCGGCCGATACCGGCTTCGCCGTCCGCTGAGCGGACGCACCCGCCAGGCCTGACTATGCATTGTTCAAAGCCCGGATCGTCCTGCGATCCGGGCTTTTGCGTTCAGCCGGTCCACAGGCGCTGCGCCGGCACGCGCAGTTCCAGTGTCGTGCCGGCGCTGAGCGTGCCGGCCCGCTCGACCCAGGCGACCAGCCCGCGCAGCCCCTTCGCCACCTTGGCAAAGCCGAGCTCGGCATCGCCCTGCCCCGTCTGCGCGGCAATCGCCGCCCCTGCATGGCGGCAGGGTGCGTTCTCTCCCTCCGCCACCAGCGCCGCCCCGCCGGCAAAATGCAGCCGCGTGCCCGGCGGCAGGCCGGTGAGATGGGGCACCCCCTCGATCACCAGATTCGCGCCAATCCATTCCGGCGCGATCTCCGCCACGCCAAGCCGACGCGCGATCTCCGCCAGTTCCTGCAGGCAGACGAGCGACACTTGCCGCGTGTTGCGGATCGACGCGCCGCGCGGGTACCACGGCACGCGCGAATCGGCAGCACGGGCGAGGCCCGCATGGCGATCCCCCTCGATCCCCTCCAGCGTGACGGCAAGCGCCGCTACCTCGCGCGTGGCGAAGCCCGGCCCGTCGGCGAGAAGCGCGCGCGCCAGCCGCCCGGTCCGGCGACGGCCCTGCACCGCCACCGGCGCCCCGAACAGGTCGAGCGGGGGGTGATCCGGGGAATTTCGGGGCGCGCGCGTCATTGGCGTGCCCAGTCTGGGTTCGACATCCGGTTATTCCATGACTACAGCTCGGCAGCGCCTGTCTATACGATGGGGAACTCGTTCAGGACGAGTCGCTGGAACTCCGCAGGCGGGACGTCGTTACCGCGCTGCCGGTGTGGCGGGCAAGAATGAGGATCGACCACATGGCTTCGCAAACGGGTTCCCTCTCGCCGACGCCGGGCGGCATGGTCGCCGGGCATCTCCATGAACTGCGCGCCAAATGGGGGTGGTTTGTCGCCCTCGGCCTGCTCATGGTCATGGCCGGCGCTGTTGCGCTGGGCAATCTCGTGCTCAGCACCGTGGTTTCGGTGCTCTATATCGGCGTGATGATGGCCATTTCGGGCGGCGCCCAGGTCATCCACGCCTTCCAGGTCAAGACCTGGGGGGCTTTCGCCTTCTGGCTGCTCGACGGCCTGCTGTTTCTCGCCGCCGGCCTCGTCTGCATCTTCGTGCCGATGGTCGCCGCCGAGTTCCTCACCCTGTTCCTCGGCGTGTCGCTGATCGTCGGCGGGGCGTTCCGCCTGATGGCCGCCTTCAAGCTGCGCCCGGCCGAGGGCTGGGGCTGGATCGCCTTCTCCGCCGCCATCGCCATCCTGCTCGGCATCGAGATCATCGCCGGCTGGCCGGTCAGCGGGCTCTGGGTGCTCGGCCTGCTGCTCGGCATCGACCTGGTGTTCAATGGCATCGCCGTGCTGTTCCTCGGCTTCGGCCTGAAGAAATAGCCCCTAACGGTGCCAACGCCCCCCACCGCGACGGCGGACACATCCCCGGAGCCGGCCGAAAGGCCGGCCCCGACCGCCGCCGCCTCCGGGCGCGACCTGCGGCTCGACCTGTTCCGCGGGCTGGCACTGTGGTTCATCTTCCTGAACCACGTGCCCAACAATGTCGGCAACTGGATCACCAACCGCAATTTCGGCTTTTCCGACGCCACCGAGATCTTCGTCTTCATCTCCGGCTACACCGCCGCCATGGTCTATGGGCGACAGCTCGATTCCAGCGGCGTACTCGTCACCTCGGCGCGCATTCTGCGCCGGGCATGGCAGCTCTATGTCGCCTTCATCTTCCTGTTCGTCATCTATCTCGCCGAAATCTCCTATGTCGTCGGCAGCTTCGAGAACCCGCTCTATGCCGAGGAGATGGGCGCGCTGCAGTTCCTCGCCGAGCCCGACGTGGCGCTGGTGCAGGCGCTGCTGCTGAAGTTCCGTCCCGCCAATATGGACGTGCTGCCGCTCTACATCGTGCTGCTCGCCACCTTCCCGCCCATCCTGTGGGCGCTGAAGCGATGGGCCGACGGGGCACTCGTCGCCTCCTTCCTGCTCTGGCTGGCGGTCCAGTTCCTCGGCTTTAACCTCCCGGGCTATCCCGATGACCGGACGTGGTTCTTCAATCCCTTCGCCTGGCAGCTGATGTTCGTGTTCGGCGGCTGGTGCGGGCTGGGCGGCAGCGACCGGCTGACCGGGCTGGTGCAGTCGCGGGTGGTGCTGGTCCTGTCCGTGCTCTATCTCGCACTCTCGCTGGCGGTGGTGACGAGCTGGTACTGGCCCCCGATGGAAGGGCTGGTGCCACCGGCCATCGGCGACATCATTTACCCCATCAGCAAGACCGACCTCTCCGTGCTGCGGTTCGCGCATTTTCTGGCGCTGGCGGTGGTCATCGTCAGGCTGATACCTGTTCAGGCGGCGTTCTTGCGTTGGGACGTCCTGAAACCACTGATCATGTGCGGTCAGCACTCGCTCGAAGTGTTCTGTTTCGGCGTCTTCCTTTCTTTTGCCGCACATTTCGTGCTGAACGAGGTTTCCGGATCACTGTTCATGCAATTGACGATGAGCGTGTCCGGCATCGCCTTAATGGTAGGTCTTTCGGCATTGCTGTCGTGGTATGCTCGCGCCGAGCGCGACAGGATGGCGCGCAAGAAGGCTGGCTAGCGCGGTTCGACGTGAAACGCTGGATCTGGGGTATTCTGTTCGCAAGCGTCCTTCCCTTGGGCGGCGCCTCCGGTGCCGCTGCCGAGACGGGAAAGGTGTGCGCGGCGCCCTCCGCCCTCACCCGGGCCGGCTTCTCCCTGCCGCGCCTGGCGCGCTCGCTGGAGAAAAACGAGGCGACCACCATCCTCGTGGTGAACAGCGCCACCACGGCCAAGCGGCCGGCACTTGCCGGCTCTGAAGGCGGCAAGACCGTCGCACTGCGCAGTTTCCCCAGCTATATCGAGGAAACGCTGCGCGCCCGCTATCCCGAAGGCGGCGTCGTGGTGACGACTCGCAGCCAGCCGCGTGCGACCGCCGAGACCATCCGCGACGACCTCCCGGCCCTGCTGGCGGAAGCCCGGCCGGCGCTGGTGATCTGGCAAACCGGCACCTTCGACGCCATTCTTGGCGCCGAGACCTCCACCTTCTCCGACGCGGTCGACACCGGCATCGGCTATATCAACGAGGCGGGCGCCGACGTCATCCTGGTCAGCCCGCAATACAGCCCCCGCACCGCCTTCGCCTTCGATATCGGCGCCTACACCAACGCCCTGCGTTGGGCGGCGCGCCTCGGAGGGGTACCGTTCTTCGACCGCTACGCCATCATGCGGTTCTGGGAAGACGAAGGCATTTTCGACTTCGACACCGCCCGCCCCTCCCCCTCGCTGTTCGACGATGTGCACAGCTGCATCGGCCGCCTTCTGGTCGGCATGATCGTCGATGGCGTCGACCTTAGAACGCTCGGTTCCCGCTAGATGCACCTGCGCCTCCTCGCCCCCCTCGCTTTGTCCGCTTTCCTGGTCACCACCGCGCTGCCATCCGCCGCGCAGACGGTGATCCCGGCCAGTTGCCCGGCCTCGAAAACGCTCGCCAAGCTGAACGCGCCGCTGGCCCGCACCTCGGCGAAGCTGCGCGCCGGCGAGAAGGTGGTCATCGTCGCCATCGGCTCCTCGTCCACCGCCGGGGCGGGGGCGAGCATCCCCGATGCCGCCTATCCCAACCGGCTGCAGGCGATGCTGCGCGAGCGCTTTCCCGCCGCCGACATCGCCGTCCTCAATCGCGGCATCAACGGCCAGGACGCGCCGGAAATGCTGGCGCGCTTTGACGCCGATGTCGCGGCGCTGAAGCCGACGCTGGTGATCTGGCAGTCCGGCGTCAACGCCCTGTTCCGCGAGGGCGGCCTCGCCGCCGCCGACGCGCTGCTGCACGAGGCCATCGCCCGGGTGAAGGCGATCGGGGCCGACCTCGTGCTGGTCGATCCGCAATACGCCCCGCGCGTGCTCGCCGACGCCGATAGCGGGCCGATGGTCAACCTGATCGCCAAGGTCGCGGCCGAGGAAGGCGTGGCGGTCTATCCGCGCTTCGCGCTGATGCGCGACTGGCACGAAAAGGCGTCGATGGGCTTCGAATCCTTCCTGTGGAAGGACCAGTTCCACATGAATGACTGGGGCTATAACTGCTTCGCCCGCGACCTCGGCCGCGCCCTTGTCGCCAATATCGACTCGCAACAGCGCGCCGCCGATGTGAGCGGGTCGGCCAGACCCGTCGCCGCCAAGCCGGTTGCGGCAACGTCCGCTACGGCAACGGGCTTGGGGATCTCTGCGGTGGACGTCATTCCCGACGGCGTCCCTGTCGCGACGCCTGTCTCGGCCAGCGCGGCGCCCTGAGTTTCGGTCGTCGCCGGTTCAGTCGTCGCCCTTGCCGGAAAACGCCCCGCCGAAGCGCTTCATCACCGCGTCGCGGGCCTTGAGCACGCGGCGCTCGTAATCTTCCGCCATCGGCTCGGTCAGCACGCTTTCCAGCCCCGCGAGGAGTGCCCATAAAGCGGGGATTTCCGCCTCGTCCTCGATAAAGTCGGCCATCGCCTCGCCATCGGCGTCGTCAACCGTGCGCGAGAGGAACTCGAACAGCACGACGGCGACCGAGCGGTCGATGACAAGCGTGATTTCGTCGTCCGGCGCCTCGGCCATGGAATATCCCCGTGCGAAAGTGGCCCCCTCCTATCGTCCCGTCACGTGGCGATGACAAGCCCAGGAGCCCGTCACGCCGCGATGACAAGCCCAGGAGCCCGTCCGCCGCGATGACAAGGCCGCCGATGAGCGGCCCGTCACGCCGCGATGACGAGCCCGCAGCGTCCTCCCCGGACCCTGACCGGCTTGCATTCCCCGCTCCGCCATGCTGACCCTTGCGCGAAACCGGGGAGAGCTACAATGGCGGCAGCGGACGATCTGAAGACGGTCAGGGACTTCGTGCGCTACGCGGTCAGCCGCTTCACGAAGGCCCGGCTGGCCTTCGGCCACGGCACCAGCGAAGCGCTTGATGAGGCCGCCTTCATGGTGCTGGAGGCTCTGCATCTGCCGGTGGACGACCTCTCGCCCTGGCTCGACGCGCGGCTGACCGGGGAGGAGCGCGCGCATCTCGCCGCCCTCATCGAGCAGCGCTGCACCACGCGCCAGCCGGCGGCCTATCTACTCGGCAAGACCTATATTGGCGGCGTGCCGTTCCGCTCAGATCCGCGCGCCATCGTGCCGCGCTCCTTCATCGGCGAATTGATGGCCGGCGAGTTGTTCACCGGCGGCGATTTCTCGCTGGTGCCGCAGCCGGAAAGCGTGGCGCGCGTTCTCGATCTGTGCACCGGCTCGGGCTGCCTCGCCATTCTCGCCGCCATGACCTTCCCCAACGCGCTGGTGGATGGCGTAGACCTCTCCCCCGACGCGCTCGCCCTCGCCGCAGAGAACGTCGCCGAGCATCAGCTTGCCGGGCGTGTGCGGCTGCTAGAAGGCGACCTGTTCGGCCCGCTCTCCGGCGAGGCCTATGACCTCATCATCACCAACCCGCCCTATGTGGACGAAGAGGCGATGGCGGCGCTGCCGGCGGAATACCGCCACGAGCCGAGCCTCGCCTTTGACGGCGGGCCGGACGGCCTCGACATCGTGCGCCGCATCCTCGCCGCCGCCCCGGCGCATCTGTCGCCTGGCGGCGGCATGATCTGCGAGATCGGCACCGGCAAGGAGATATTGGAGGCGGAGTACCCCCATCTGCCCTTCCTCTGGCTCGACACCGAGGACAGCGAGGGCGAGGTGTTCTGGCTCTCCGCCGCCGACCTCGCGGTCAACAACGACCTGCGCGTCATCAACCGCATGCCGCGCTGATCCCATACCGTCATCCCGGAACGGCCGCAGGCCGCATGCGGGGTCGGTCGCCCGTCAGCCGCCCTTCTTCATATGGGCGAGCACGGCGGCATCCGGCCAGCAATCCAGCGGCAGGCCGTTGGCCTTCTGGTAGGCGCCAAGCGCGGCGCGGGTCTTCATGCCGGCCTTGCCGTCGATCTTGTCGGTGTAGAAGCCCTTGCTCGCCAGCACCTTCTGCATGAATTCGAGATCGCGCGTCTTCACCAGCGCGATGCTCTCCCAGTCATGGGCGAAGGGCCGATCGTCCTCGATGCGGTCGGCGAGATGGCCGACATAGAGCACATACAGGTCGGCGAAATTGTAGCTCTTGAGCACGAAGTAGTTGGCCGGCGTCAGGAAGGCCGGCCCATAGGGACCGGCCGGCATGATGATGGACGCCTCGTCCCGCAGCGCGGAAGCGGGCACGCGGCGCCCGCCGGCGATCTTCACCCCGCGCTTCAGCCATTCGCCGATCGAAAGCGTCGTCTCGGGCTCCGCCAGCGTGCAGTCGAAGCCGGCTGGAACGGTGATCTCATAGGCCCAGCTTTTGCCACTCTGCCAGCCCTTTTCCTTCAGCAGGCTGGCGGTGGCGGCAAGCGCCTCCGGCACATTCGTCCAGATATTGGCGGTGCCGTCGCCGTCGAGATCGACGCCATAGGCGAGATAGCCGGTGGGCAGGAACTGGGTCAGCCCCATCGCCCCCGCCCAGGAGCTCTTCATCCCGGCCCGGCTCACATGGCCCTCGTCGAGGATTTTCAGCGCGGCCAGAAACTCGGCGCGGAACTCGTCCTTGCGCCGGCCGACATAGGCCTGCGTCGCCAGCACGCGCAGCGCGTCATGGGTGAGCTTGGCGCCGCCATAGGAGGTCTCGCGCGCCCAGATGGCGAGCAGGACGGGCCCCGGCACGCCGAACTGGCGCTCCAGGGCGGCCAGCTCCGCGCGGTACTGCGCCGCCAGCTTGCGCCCGCGCGCCGCATAGGTGCCGATCGCCTTGTCCGAGACATAGGCGGCGGGGGTCTGCACGAATTCCGCCTGCCGGTCGGGTGCCTTCGGCTTGCCGGGCAGCGCGAGGTCGGGAAGCCCATAATCCGGCTCCAGCCCGGCGGTCTCGCGCTCGAACGTGGCGCGCGAAATGCCCATCGCCTGCGCCGCCGGCCATTGCGCGGCGATCCAGCGCTCAAAGCCGGCATCGGCGAAGGCCGTGACCGGGAGGACGAGAACGGAAAGGGCGATGAGGGCAAGGCGGATCATGGAGCGCATATGCCCTATGTAGCGCGGTGACGGGCGATCGGAAAATCACTGCCGGTTCAGAACGGGCACCTGTCGGATCGCCGGCGCCTCGCACGTCCTTGGAAGGCCGGCGCTGGAGCCGGCGGCAGCAGGAGGCACGACATGGGACTGAAGCAGAGCATCACCCCCTATCTCTGGTTCGACGGCACGGCGAAGGAGGCGGCCGATTTCTACGTCTCGGTGTTCCCCAATTCCCGCATCGTGACCGTCGGCCACAACAGCGAGGACACGCCGGGGCCGACCGGCAGCGTGCTCGTCGTGCTGTTCGAGCTCGACGGCGTGCGGTTCGGCGCCATCAATGGCGGCAGCACCTTCAAGCTGAGCGAGGCGACCTCGTTCCTGATCGACTGCGCCACGCAGGAGGAGATCGACTTCTACTGGGAGAAGCTCGGGGCTGGCGGCCAATACCAGGCCTGCGGCTGGCTGAAGGACCGCTTCGGCCTTTCCTGGCAGGTGAACAGCAGCGACCTGGTGGAAAAGGCGCATGCCGACCCCGCCGCCGGGGCGCGGGTGATGAAGGCGATGATGGACATGGTCAAGATCGACCTTGCCGGGCTCCAGCGGGCGCTGGACGGCAAATGACGCTCAGCGCACCGCGACGATGAACCGCCGGGGAAAGCGCAGCAGCACACGGCCGTCGACGCGGACGGGATAGGCCTGCTCCAGCCGCGCCGTGTAGTCCGCGAGGAAAGCCGCGCGTTCCGTCTCATCAAGCGGGGCGAGATAGCTCCGCAGGCCGGTGGAGCGGAACCACTCGGCGATGGCGCCGCCGCCCGCGAGCGGATGGTTGTAGAGCGTGTGCCAGATGTCGACATGGCGGGCGAGCGGGGCCAGCCGGTCGTAATAGGCGCCCACGCCGGGCAACCTGTCGCGTGCCATCCCGGCTACTCGGTCCGCCCACGGGCCGGCGGCGGCGGTCTCCTCCATCAGCAGATGCGAGGGTTCGGCGACATTGTCCGGCATCTGCACGGCGAGCACGCCGCCGGGCGCGAGCCCCTCCAGCAGTCGCGCCAGCACGTCGAGATGGTCCGGCACCCACTGGAACACGGCATTGGCGAAGAGAAGGTCCGTCCCCTCCGCCGGGGCCCATGAGGCGAGATCGCCCAGCTCGAAGCGGACGGCGGGAAGCCGGGCGCGGGCCTGTTCCAGCATGGCGGGGGAGTTGTCGACGCCGATCACCTCGGCATCGGGCCAGCGGGCGGCGAGCAGCTCGGTCGAATTGCCCGGCCCGCAGCCAAGGTCGACCACCCGGCGGGCCCGCTCCAGCGGCACCGCCGCCAGCAGGTCGCGCGGCGGGCGGGTGCGTTCATCCTCGAAGGCGAGATAGAGGGCGGGATTCCAGTCGTCGGCCATCGCGCTCGCCCCTTTCACCCGCCGGCCGTCCGGGCAGGCGAACCGTCCGACCTCATCCCCGGGCTCGACCCGGGGATTCACTCTTCCATCCGCCGCGACGCGGCCGGGCTGGATCCCCGGGTCAAGCCCGGGGATGAGGGAGTACCACCCCTCAGCGCGTCAGCTTCTTGTGCTTCATGCGGTGCGGGACGATCTCGTCGACGCCGAGGCGGCGCTTCTTGTCTTCCTCATAGTCGTGGAAGTTGCCCTCGAACCACTCGACATGGCCATCGCCCTCGAAGGCCAGCATGTGGGTGGCGATGCGGTCGAGGAAGAAGCGGTCATGCGAGATGATAACGGCGCAGCCGGCGAAGTCTTCCAGCGCTTCTTCCAGCGCGCGCAGGGTCTCGACGTCGAGGTCGTTGGTCGGCTCATCCAGCAGCAGCACGTTGGCGCCCTGCTGGAGAATACGGGCCAGATGCACGCGGTTGCGCTCACCGCCCGAGAGCATGCCGACCTTTTTCTGCTGGTCGCCGCCCTTGAAGTTGAAGGCGCCGCAATAGGCGCGCGAATTGATCTCGCGCTTGCCCAGATACAGCACCTCATTGCCGCCGGAGATTTCCTCCCACACGGTCTTCTTGTCGTTCAGCGCGTCGCGGTTCTGGTCGACATAGCCGAGCTGAACACTCTCGCCGACGGTAATGGTGCCGGCATCGGGCTTTTCCAGCTCGTTGATCATGCGGAACAGCGTGGTCTTGCCGGCGCCGTTCGGCCCGATGACGCCGACGATGCCGCCGGGCGGCAGCTTGAAGGAGAGGTCGTCGATCAGCAGCTTGTCGCCGAATGACTTGCTGAGGCCGTTGAACTCGATGACGTTGTTGCCGAGCCGCTCGGACACCGGAATGACGATCTGCGCGGTGGTCGGGCCCTTTTCGGACGCCTTCTTCACCAGGTCGTCATAGCGCTGGATACGCGCCTTGTTCTTGGCCTGACGGGCCTTCGGGGAGGCCCCCATCCACTCCGCTTCGGAGGCGATCGCGCGCTGGCGGGCCTCGTCCTCGCGATTTTCCTGCGCCATGCGCTTGGCCTTCTGCGACAGCCACGAGGAATAGTTGCCCTCATAGGGAATGCCGCGGCCGCGATCGAGTTCGAGAATCCAGCCGGTCACGTTGTCGAGGAAGTAGCGGTCATGGGTGACGATCAGGATCGCGCCGGGATAGTTGCGCAGATGGCCTTCGAGCCAGTTGGTGGTCTCGGCGTCGAGATGGTTGGTCGGCTCGTCCAGCAGCAGCAGCTCGGGCTGCGAGAGCAGCAGCTGGCACAGCGCCACCCGGCGCCGCTCGCCGCCGGAGAGCTTCGACACGTCAGCACCCTCCTCCGGGCAGCCGAGCGCGTCCATCGCCTGGTCGACCTTGCTGTCGAGGTCCCACAGGCCCTGGCCTTCGATCTCGTCCTGGAGGGCGGTCATCTCGTCCGCCGTCTCGTCGGAATAGTTCATGGCGAGTTCGTTGTAGCGGTCGAGGATCGCCTTCTGCTTGGCCACGCCGAGCATCACGTTCTCGCGCACCGACAGGGCGGGATCGAGCAGCGGCTCCTGCGGCAGGTAGCCGACACGCGCGCCCTCCGCCACCCAGGCCTCGCCGGAGAAATCCTTGTCGAGGCCGGCCATGATCTTCAGCAGCGTCGACTTGCCCGAGCCGTTGGCGCCGAGAATGCCGATCTTGGCCGACGGGTAGAAGGAGAGGTGCACATTGTCGAGCACCTTCTTGCCGCCCGGATAGGCCTTGGACATGCCGTGCATGTGGTAGACGTACTGATAGGAAGCCATGTGCCAAATTCCTGCGCTTCGGGCCGAGCCGAGATCGGGCCGCGAGGCCGCGGCGTCATGCGGTGTGAGTTGCGCGCTATGTAAACCGCGCACCGTTGAGCGGCAAGGCCGTCGGGTAAAGACCCGCCCGCCAATCGGCGCCGGCGGGGCCAAAGGTCGCGCCGCGGTGGGCCCTGACAGGCCGAATGGTTTTTTGCCCGGGGGTACCGGAACGCCTCCGGGCCTCGGGCGTTGACAACTGCCGGCACGCGCGCCGGGTGACGTTCATTATCATTTTACCTCAAGAAGCCGGAACCGGGCGGATATACCGACAGCATGGCGACAGCACCAACCGAAACCCTCTCCCTGCTTCCCCGACCCGATTGGGCCCTCTTCCTCGACATTGACGGCACATTGATCGACCACGCCGACCATCCCGAGGGCGTGAGCATCCCCACCGACCTGCCGGACCTTCTGGCGCAGCTTCAGCTCGCGCTCGACGGGGCTGTGGCGCTGGTCTCGGGGCGCACCATCGAATGGATGGACCGCCGCTTCGCCCCCACCCGCCTGGCCGCCTCCGGCCAGCACGGGGCGGAGGTGCGCCTCGCCCCCGACGCGCCTTCGGTGCCGATCCCGTTGCCGAAATGGCGCAAGCCGCTGGAGCAGGCGCTCGACGAGGTTCTCTCGACCTGGCCCGGGGTCTATGTCGAACACAAGCCGCTGTCGCTGGCCGTGCATTTCCGCGCCGTGCCGCAGTTCGGCGAGGCGATCATGGACAGGGTGATGGCGCTCGGCATCGGCATTGACGTCGGCGTGGAATTCCTCAAGGGCAAATACGTCATCGAGGTCCGGCAGGCTGGCCGCAACAAGGGCACGGCAGTGGCGGAGCTGATGAACTCCGCCCTGTTCGTAGGCCGCCGACCGGTGTTCCTGGGCGACGACGTGACCGACGAGGACGGCTTCCGCGCCGTCCGCGCCGTCGGCGGCCTCGCCCTTGCCGTCGGCGCCCGACCGACCGATCAGGCCGATTTCAAGCTGGCCTCGCCCAGCGAGGTGCGCCGCTGGCTAACCGATCTTCCCAAGGCACTGGAGCGTGTGAACACGTGAGCACCAATCTCGATCTGGCCGCCATCGGCAACGGCACCATCGCCGCGCTGATCGACCGCAACGGGCGCATCGCCTGGTGCTCCTGGCCGCGCATTGACGGCGACCCGGTGTTCTCCTCGCTGCTGGGCGGCACCGAGCCGGAAGCCGGCTTCTTCGATGTCGTGCTGGAGGGGCAGGTCAAGGCGACGCGCCGCTACCAGACCAACAGCGCGATCATCGAGACCATTCTGGAGAACGACCAGGGCGCCAAGCTGCGGATCACCGACTTCGCGCCGCGCTTCAAACTCTATGACCGCATCTACCGCCCCGCCATGCTGGTGCGCCGCATCGAGCCGATCACCGGCATGTGCCGGGTGACGCTGCGCCTGCGCCCGCATTTCAACTGGGGCGAACAGCGCCCGGCGCCGGTGCGCGGCTCCAACCACATGCGCTTTACCGGCGACGACGTCACGCTGCGTGCCACCACCGACTTGCCCATCGTCTATGTGATGGAGGAGCGCCCCTTCGTCCTCAGCAAGGAGGCGACGCTGGTGCTGGGGCCGGACGAGCCCTTCCCCGCCAGCATCGCCGAAACCACGCGCGGCTTCGAGGAGAAGACCCGCGAATATTGGCACGAATGGGTGCGCTACCTCTCCATTCCCTATGAATGGCAGGACGCGGTCATCCGCGCCGCCATCTCGCTCAAGCTCTGCGCCTTCGAGGAGACCGGCGGCATCGTCGCCGCGCTCACCACCTCGATCCCCGAGGCGCCGCACTCGATCCGCAACTGGGATTACCGCCACTGCTGGCTGCGCGATTCCTATTTCACCGTGCGGGCGCTGAACATGCTCGGCGCCACCCGCACGATGGAAGACTATATCCGCTACCTCACCACGGTGATCGCCTCCGAGCCTTCGGGCCGGCTGGCGCCGGTCTATTCGATCGTGCCGGGCACCCCGCTGGAGGAGCGCTTCGCCCCCGCTCTCGCAGGCTTCCAGGGCATGGGCCCGGTGCGGGTCGGCAACCAGGCCGGCGAGCAGGTGCAGAACGATGGCTATGGCCATGTCGTGCTGGCGGCGGCGCAGATGTTCTTCGACGAGCGCCTCCCCAACCGCGGCGACAAGGCGCTGTTCGAGCTGCTGGAAGGCGTCGGCGCGCGGGCGGTGGAATTCGCCTTCGAGCCGGATGCCGGACTGTGGGAGCTGCGCGGCAAGCGCCGCGTGCACACCTTCTCGGCAGTGATGAGCTGGGCCGCCTGCGACCGGCTGGCGCGCATCGCCCGGGTGCTGGATCTGCCTGAGCGCGCCGCGTTCTGGACCCAGAACGCCAACGACATCCGCACCCGCATCATGTCATTCGCGTGGGACGAGGCGCGCGGCTCCTTCGTCGACGCGGAAGAGGACGGCCAGCTCGACGCCAGCCTGCTGCTGCTGGCCGAACTCGGCTTCGTGCGACCGGACGATCCGCGCTACATCGCAACGGTGGAAACCATCGGCCGCGAACTCAAGCGCAATGGCTACCTCATGCGCTATGCCGGCGAGGATGATTTCGGCCTGCCTGAGACCTCCTTCACCATCTGCTCGTTCTGGTATGCCGGCGCGCTCGACCTGATCGGCCGCCGCGACGAGGCGCGCGAGATGTTCACCAGCCTGCTCGCCCGGCGCAATCCGGCCGGGCTGCTGTCGGAAGACATCGACAACCAGACCCTCGAACTGTGGGGCAACATCCCCCAGACCTATTCGATGGTCGGCCTGATCGACACGGCAATGCGTCTGTCGAAGACATGGGAGGAAGCCTTTTGGCGCGGCTCGTAATCGTCTCGAACCGGGTAGCGTCGCCAAAGGAGCGCGCCGCCAAGGCGGGTGGCCTGGCGGTCGCCCTGCGCGAGGCTCTCAGCCAGCGCGGCGGGCTGTGGTTCGGATGGAGCGGGGAGACCGAGGTCAATCCGCCGGAAGCGCCCAAGGTGTTTCGTTCCGGCCGCGTGACCTATGCGCTGCTCGACCTCGATCCCGAGGACCAGCGCGCCCATTATGCCGGCTACGCCAATGGCACGCTGTGGCCGCTGTGCCATTACCGGCTCGGCCTGCTGACGTTCCGCCGTGCCGACTGGGAGGGCTATCGCAGGGTAAACGAGCATTTCGCCCGCGCGCTGCTGCCCCTGCTCAAGCCCGACGACATGATCTGGGTGCATGACTACCATTTCATCCCGCTCGCGGCGGAGCTGCGCAAGCTCGGCTTTGCGGGGCGGATCGGCTATTTCCACCACATTCCGTGGCCGACCCCGGAAGTCTATCTCAGCCTGCCCTCGCATGCCGCGCTGGTGGACGACCTCTCCCATTACGACCTCGTCGGCCTGCAGACCGAGAACGACGTGCGGGCGCTGCTGACATACATCTCCTCCGAGATACGCGGCTGGATCGCACCGGGCGGCACGGTGGGCCTCAAGGACCGTCGCTTCCGCGTCGCCGCCTACCCGATCGGCATCGACGCCGACGCCTTCGTCAAGGACGCCGTGAAGTCCGTCGGCAGCGAGGAGGAGCGCCGGCTGAACGAGAGCCTCGCCGGCCGCGACCTCGCCGTCGGCGTCGACCGGCTGGACTATTCCAAGGGCCTGCCCGGCAAGTTCGCCGCCTTCGGCGAATTGCTGCGCAGCTATCCCGAGCACCGCTCGAAGGTGACGATGATGCAGGTGGCGCCGCTCTCGCGCAGCGAAGTGGCGGAGTATCAGGCGCTGCGCCGCGAGCTGGAAGAGCTGGGTGGCGCGATCAATGGCGAGTTCGCCGAATTCGACTGGGTGCCGCTGCGCTACCTCAACCGCCCCTTCCAGCGCGCCACGCTCGCCGCCATCTACCGCCGCGCGCGGGTCGGCGTGGTGACGCCGCTGCGCGACGGCATGAACCTGGTCGCCAAGGAATACATCGCGGCGCAGGACCCGGAGAACCCCGGCGTGCTGGTGCTCTCGCGCTTCGCCGGCGCGGCGGACGAGCTGAAGGGCTCGCTGCTGGTCAACCCCTACGACATCGAGGGCATGGCGGCGGCGATGGACCGGGCGCTCATCATGCCCCTTGAGGAGCGCCGCGAGCGCTGGCGTACCAATATGGAAAAGGTGGAGACCAACACCATCCACCATTGGTGCCAGCGCTTCATCGACGAACTGACGACTGTCACCGACCAGTTCGGCCCGGCCGGCGAGACATGGGGACATGCCCGGCCGCAGTGAACCGGAGCGGCGCTCGTCCCACCTGCGATTGGGGCGAGCGCCGCACCCAAGTTATCCCCGACCCAAGCGGGCAAAAACGAGCAATCCAACAAATAAAAATTTATATTTTATTTAAGTATATGCCATAGAGAAGGAAAGCTCCTTCATCATTCTTAAAAAAGATTATTTCTCCATTTTTGATATCAATTCTTTTATCGTCTTCTCCGACACTCTTCCGTGAACAATATTCAATTTTATAATTCTTGAGTAAGTTAATCATCCTTTTATAACTTATATCGCGGGTTATTCTACCTCTATGCGTGATAAACCACGGACATCGAAATTTTCCCGCCCTGCCTTTTCCATATAAAACAACGTAGTATAACTGATCGTTATCTCGAAAAAATGCCATTTCAATATCATGATATTTATATAGCTTATCGCCAGACGCCACAAAAACATCTTGGTGCGTAGGCTCTCCAAGCTCGGTTATTACTTTTCCACGGCTATCGTCGACACTGATGCCTAGCAGGCTCTCACCGCGCAAAAGGTCGAGCAGAGAGACGGTCTTCCGGCCAGCTTTCGCCGGCATCGGCGCACCGCGCATGGCTAAACCCCCGCCTCATGCGGGCCGATCAGCCGACCGACATCCGGCAGCCAGCGGATCGCCATGGCGAAGCGCTTGGTGTCGCCGGGAGCGATCAGCGACAGGCCCGGCTTCTCCGTGAATTCGCTCGGCCCGCTCTCGGGCGAGGCGTAGCCGGCCCAGGGCTCGATGCACAGGAACGGCGCGCCCGGCTTCGACCAGAGGCCGAGATGCGGCATGTCGGGAAACGCCACTTCCAGTCCCGGCTCGCCCGGCACGCCGAAGCGCACGTGGTGCGAGCGCAGGTCGAGGAAGATCAGCGCGTCGCGCTCGAACAGCGCGTCGGTCGGCTCCAGGATCGCGTCCACCGCCGGATTGGGTTCGGTGGCGGTGGAGAGCAGGCCACCCACCGGGCGGTGGATCGCCTCCGCTTCCGCCTTCTCGAACACCAGCCGGTGGTCCTTCCGGGCGCCACCATAGGGGAGCGGCCAGCGGAAGGCCGGGTGGAAGCCGACGCTCGCCGGCAGCACCCCCTCGCCGGTATTGGCGACCTCGACCTCGATGGTCAGCGTCGCCTCGGCGAGCGTGTAGGTGACGGTGAGCGAGAAGTGGAAAGGGTACTGCTTGCGCGTCTCCTCGTCGTCGTGAAGCGCCAGCCGGACCACCTTATCCGTCGCCTCCTCCAGGGTGAAGGCGCGGCGACGGGCGAAGCCGTGCTGCGCCATGCAATAGACCTGGCCCTCATGCAGCAACTGATCGTTCGGCAGCCGCCCGACAATGGGAAAGAGCAGCGGCGCGCGGCCGGTCCAGAAGGCCGGATCGCCGTTCCACAGCAGGTCGCGCCCCTCGCGGTCGGTCAGCGCCACCATCTCCGCCCCCTGGGGCGAGATTTCGACCTGCAGAAATTCCGATTTCAGCCGCACCGCACCCTCGCTCATACCAATCCCCGTCTCGACTTCGCCAAAGATCAGGTCTAACGGGACCTTGCGGAACAAGGATTCCGCGCGCCCGCCACCCTCATCGTCCGGTTCCCATAATGGCCCAGACTCTCGGCCCTGTCGCCGCGCTCCTGCTCGGCGTGTTCTTTCTGGTAGCCGGGAGTGGCCTGCAGAATACCCTGCTGCCGCTGCGCGGCGCCTTCGAGGGCTTCAGCGCCATCAATCTCGGCATATTGGGGTCGAGCTATTATCTCGGCTTCGTCGTCGGCTGCCTCGCCGTGCCGCATCTGGTGCGCCGCACCGGCCATATCCGGGCCTTCGCCGCCCTGACCTCCGGCGTGGTGGCGGCGATGATGGCGCATCCGCTGTTCATCGAGCCCTTCACCTGGTTCGCCCTGCGCACCATTACCGGCTTCTGCTTCGCCGGGCTCTATCTGGTGATCGAGAGCTGGCTGAACGACCGCGCCACCAACCAGACGCGCGGCTTCGTCATGAGCGCCTATGTCATTGTCGATTATGCCGCGCTCACCGCCGGCCAGATGATGATCACGCTCTACCCGGTGCGCGCCTTCGACCTGTTCGCCATCGCCGCCATCCTTTTCTCGCTGGCGGTGCTGCCTGTGGCGATCGGTTCCAGCACCCAGCCGGCGCCGATCGAGACGGCGCGCATCCGGCTGCCGCGCCTGTTCCGGGCCGCGCCTGTGGCCATGGTCGGCTGCTTCGCCATCGGCCTCACCAATGGCTCGCTCTGGTCGCTGGGGCCGATCTTCGGCATCGGCCGGGGCATGACGTCGGACGGCGCGGCGACCTTCATGAGCGCCGTGGTGGTGGCGGGGGCGTTCGCGCAATGGCCGATCGGCTATCTCTCCGACCGCATGGACCGCCGCCGCATCCTTGCCGCACTGCTGGTCGGCGCGGCGCTGGCGGGGCTGGCGCTGGGGGCGTTGCCCTTCGGCCTGCTTGGCCTCAGCCTGCTCGGCATGGTCTATGGCGCGCTCTCGCTGCCGGCCTATTCGCTGGCTGCCGCCCACGCCTATGACCGCACCGCCCCTTCCGAGGCGGTGGAGACGGCGGCGGGGCTGCTGCTGCTCTATGGCCTCGGCTCGGTGGTCGGCCCGGCGCTGGCGGCGTTCGGCATGCAGCTCTATGGGCCGGGCGCGCTGTTCTTCTTCACCGCCGGCGCCTATGGGCTGCTGCTGCTGTTCGTGCTGTGGCGCATCCTGCTGCGCGAGCGGGGGCGGCAGGTCGACACCAGGAGCGAGCCGATCGCCTCGGCGGCGACCGGCACCGTGCCCCGTCAGGAAATCGAACGTCCGGAGGTGCCGCTTGCTCGCCTGCGCCGCTGGCGCCGGGCCACCTCGCCCGCCCCGGAAAAGCCGGCAGCGCCGAAAGCCGTGCCGCCCGCGCCGGACGATTCCGGTTCCGGCGACATGCCGACGACATAGGACGGGCGCCCCGACGGGGGCTGAGGCCCCCGGAACCGATCCCCAACCCGTGCGTTGATACCGCACCAGCCACCCGCCCCGCACGGGAACTTTCGCATGATCAAATTCGCCGTGATCTTCCTGGTGATCTCGATGATCGCTGGCGCCATCGGCATGACCGGCGTGTCGCAGCTCGCGCGCAAAATCTCGCTGGTGCTGTTCGGCCTGTTCTTCCTCGGCTTCCTGCTGCTGGTCGGCTTCGCCGTGCTTGTCGACAAGGCGGTGTCGTAAGGCGTCAGGCGCCCAGCCTTTCGCCCGCCGCCGCCCAGTTCACCCGCTCGTCGAGCAGCGCCTTGATGTGTGCCGTCCGCCGGTTCTCCCAGTCGAGATAGTAAGCGTGCTCCCACACATCGATGCCGACCACCGGGGTGACGCCCTCGGCGATCGGGTTGCCGGCATCGGCGAGGCCGATCACGTCGAGCTTGCCATCATCTTCCACCAGCCAGACCCAGCCGGTGCCGAACACCCCGTCGCCGATCTCGACCATGCGCGCCTTCAGCGGCTCGATGCCGCCAAAATCGCGGTCGGCCGCCTCCAGCATGGCCTTTGACGGGGCCGAGGCCCCGCCCGCGAACTGCGCCCAGTAGAAATTATGATTCCATGCCTGGCCGGCATTGTTGAAGATCGCCGCCTCGCTCTCGTCCTTGGCTCGGACGACCACCTCCTCCAGCGACAGCTCCGCATAGGGCGTACCGGCCGCGAGGCGGTTCAGCTTGTCGAAATAGCCCTTGTGGTGCTTGTGGAAATGCAGTCCCACGGTGCGGGCGGAAATGGTCGGCGCCAGCGCGTCCTCGGCATAGGGCAGCGCGGGCTGCGCGAAGGGCGCGGCGGCGCGGGCGATGTGCGGGCGGCCGAGCGTGGCGGCGGCAAGCATCGTGCCGGTGGCGGCGAACAGAGTGCGGCGGTTCAGCATGGACAGGCTCCCTGATGAAGCCAGCCCCCCTGCGCCAATCTCCGGGCGGGAGAATGGTTCCTCCGCCCGGGCGCATGGCTTGACCCCGCGCACGCTCGACCCCGCGCACGCTCGACCTGGCGCATCGCTTGATCTGGCGCAAGGCGCGCGCCGGGGGCACGGCTAGTCTCCCTGCAAACGCAGGAGGACACCATGCCGACCGAGACCCTGTTTTTCGTAGCCGTCACCGTGATCGCCTTCGGCGGCTTCGCCGCCACCCTCGCCTATGTCGAGGTGTCGACCAGGGCGTCGCGCCGGCAGAACCACCCAATCCCCGGCGAGTGAGCGCCAGGCGGCACGATCCCCCAGGCGCCCTCAGGGCGCGCGGGGGCGCGCACGGGTTCACGGGCACGGAGAAGGCGGCATCGGCGCCGTCTGGCCCTGCGTCACGAAGCGGACCAGATGGCTCATGGTGAAGATGTCGGCGGGGCTTGCCACCGGCTTGTCCCAGAAGAGCACCGAGGCGGGGTCGACCACATCGTCGCCTGTCGGCCGGTGCCGCTCGAACGCGCCGAGGAGGTCGCCGGCCAATGCGGCGATGGCCGGCGCACGGGCGGGCGGATTGCGCGGATCGTCCACGACGTCCACCGACGCCTCAAGCAGCGCACCGATCAGGGTCTCGGCGACGATGTAGCCACCGACCGCGCCCAGTTGCGCGCCGCCGGAAAAGGCCGCCGCATCCTGCAGCATGTAGAACCACAGCGGCGTGTTCCACAGCAGCGACGGCTCCAGCGCGAACAGTTCGTCGAATGTCCCGAAGTCGTCTTTGGGAAACAGTTGGTCGCGCCCCAGCGGCTGGATGAAGCCATAGAGTTCGGCCAGCTGGCCGGCGACCGACTGGCCGGAGGGCAGCCCGAAATCCACCCCGCGCCGAAGGTTGCGTTCGGCCAGCGATTGCGGGGGATCGCCGATCGAAGGCGGCGGCAGGCGAAAGATGGAGGGCGACAGATGGGCGTCCAGCGGCTCGCCAGGTAGAGGGCTGGTGGCGGCGTCGGTCTTGAAGAACAGCGCCCAGTCGAGGTGGAAGCTGCGTTCCACCAGTGTCCCGGTCGCGGGGTCGACCACATGCGACAGCAGCGGCTGGTCGCCGCGCAAATCCAGCCCGCGCCGGGACGTATCGAACAGCGGGACGCCGAAACCCTGGCGCAGCAGATAGCCGTCGCGCAACTGGGTGTGCCCCAGCCGGAACACCGCGTGCGAGAACTCCACCGGAATGGCCACCGCCTGCGCGACCACCTTCTCGGCGACGCCGAGCGCGCGCAGGATATCGTCATTGCGCGCATTCATCGCCTGGAACAGCGTGTCCTGCCGCTGGAACTTCGCCAGCACCGCGCGGATGTGCTCGGCCTGAACGATGCGCGGGAGATAGTCGAACAGCACGATGCGGCGATAGGCATCCTCCACCTGCCGGCGCGTGTCCTTGAACGCGGCACTGCTCGGGGCGCGGGGAACGTCCGCCCGGGCGGCGTGAATCCTGTTATGCAGGCGCTCGAACAGCAGGTGCACCTGAAGGACGAGCTTGTTCTCATCATTGCGCGGGTCGGCGATGAGGCGCTTGTTGCGGAAACCACTGCCGCGCCAGATGTCGGGCACGACGCTGGCATCGGCCACATGGTTTTGCCCCGTCGTGCCCGCGCCGGGCTGGTACAGCAGGAACAACCCGTCCCTATCGTAAAGTTCGGGCTGAGGCGCGCCGAGCAGGCCATACACGGAATCGAGGTCGAGCTTGCCCGAGCGCCCATTGGTGGTGGAGGGCAGGTCCTGCGCCGGGTCGCGCACATCCTCCAGAACATGCTGGCGCTGGCCGATGGTCGGGTTCTGCGGGATGACGCCGAAATCACGGCCGATGACCCGGAACTCGGTCAGGTCGTGGTCGATGAACTGGCCGAGAAAGGTGAAGCCGGTGAGGTTGGCCAGCTTTCCGCCTTCCGGCAGCGGTGTCAGCCTGTGCAGCGGGCCCAGCGGCCCGGCGAACAGGGCAAGGGCCAGCGAATTATACTGGTGATCCTCGGACGCGAAGAGCCGTCCGAAAGGCGCCTTCAGCCCCTCCGGGGCGAGCGTTTTCGGGTTGATGACGTCAACCCAGCCATGATGCGACATGTCGACCCCCTAGTTACCTCCGGGAACGATACTACCTCCGCGAGTAATTGCAACTTAGGATTACACTAATTCTTGATGCACGCGCGCACGCCGGCAGCCGCACGCCGCGACGCACGAGCCTGCACGTCAGGACCTTGAGCCCAAAGAAAAAGGCGGCCCGCAGGCCGCCCTTTCGCATCCGTTTCGTACCCTCAATTGTCGAGGAAGCTGCGCAACTTGCGCGAGCGCGAGGGGTGCTTGAGCTTGCGCAGCGCCTTCGCCTCGATCTGGCGGATACGCTCGCGCGTCACCGAGAACTGCTGGCCGACCTCTTCCAGCGTGTGGTCGGTGTTCATGCCGATGCCGAAGCGCATGCGCAGCACGCGCTCCTCGCGCGGGGTGAGCGAGGCCAGCACGCGCGTGGTGGTCTCGCGCAGATTGCTCTGGATCGCCGCGTCGATCGGCAGGATGGCGTTCTTGTCCTCGATGAAGTCACCGAGATGGCTGTCTTCCTCGTCGCCGATGGGCGTCTCCAGCGAGATCGGCTCCTTGGCGATCTTCAGCACCTTGCGCACCTTCTCCAGCGGCATGCCGAGCTTCTCGGCCAGTTCCTCCGGGGTCGGCTCGCGGCCGATCTCGTGCAGCATCTGGCGCGAGGTGCGCACGATCTTGTTGATCGTCTCGATCATGTGCACCGGGATGCGGATGGTGCGGGCCTGATCGGCGATCGAGCGGGTGATCGCCTGCCGGATCCACCAGGTGGCGTAGGTCGAGAACTTGTAGCCGCGGCGGTACTCGAATTTGTCGACCGCCTTCATCAGGCCGATATTGCCTTCCTGGATCAGGTCGAGGAACTGCAGGCCGCGATTGGTGTACTTCTTGGCGATGGAGATGACGAGGCGCAGGTTCGCCTCCACCATTTCCTTCTTCGCCTGACGGGCTTCCTTCTCGCCCTTCTGCACCATCTGGACGATCTTGCGGAATTCGAGGATCTCCAGTCCGGTCTCGGTGGCCAGCGCATGGATTTCCGAGCGCAGGTCCTTGATGCCGTCGAGTTCCTGCCCGACAAAGCCCTTCCAGCCGCGCGAGGTCAGGTTCTTCACCCGGGCGACCCATTTCGGGTCGAGCTCGGAGCCCTGGTACTGGCGCAGGAAGTCCTCGCGCGACACGCCGAAGCTCTCGGCAAGGCGCATCAGCCGGCCTTCGAGCGAGACGAGGCGCTTGTTGATGTCGTAGAGCTGCTCGACGAGGTTGTCGATGCGCGCCTGATTGAGCGACAGCGACTTCACGTCGATGATCAGCGCGTCCTTCAGGCTCTTGTATTTGCGGTCCTGCGAGGGCGAGAGGCTCTCGTTCTTGAGCTTGGACTCGACATTCTGGTCCTGCAGGCGGCGCAGCTTCTTGTAGGCATCCGCGATGCGGTCGAAGGTTTCCAGCACCTTCGGCTTGATCTCGGCTTCCATGGCCGCCAGCGACAGGGAATTCTCCATGTCGTCGTCGTCATCGCCGGCAATGGTCTCGCCGATGGTCGGCTCGCGCTCTTCCTCGGCCTCGGGAGCCAGCGTGCCACCGCCCTCGACAATCGGGCCATTCTTGGCCTCGGGGCCGGCATAGGTCGCTTCAAGGTCGATGATGTCGCGCAGGAGCACCTTGCCCTCGACCAGCTCATCGCGCCAGATGATGATGGCCTGGAAGGTCAGCGGGCTCTCGCACAGGCCGGCGATCATCGCCTCGCGGCCGGCTTCGATGCGCTTGGCGATGGCGATTTCGCCCTCGCGGGAGAGCAGTTCGACCGAGCCCATCTCGCGCAGATACATGCGGACGGGGTCGTCGGTGCGCTCGCCCGGCTCGGACTTGGTCTCGGAACGGATGACCGTGCGCGAGCCGGTCTCGGCAAGCTCGCCGCTGGTCTCTTCCTCTTCCTCGGCGGCCTCGGGCGCGGCTTCCTCGCCCTCCGCCTCGGCCTCGGCCTCCTCGGCCTCGACGACATTGATGCCCATCTCGTTGAGCATGGCGTAAATGTCTTCGATCTGGTCCGAGGTGTTCTGTTCGGAGGGAAGAACCTCGTTCAGCTCGTCATAAGTCACGTAGCCGCGCTTCTTGGCGAGCTTGATCATCTTCCGGACGCCGGCATCCGAAAGGTCCAGCAACGGGCTGTCCGGGGTGTCGCCTTCCTTCTCGGGGGCTTCCGTCGCTTCCGCTGCCTGCTTCGCCATGCGTGTGTGCTCCTCAAGCGCCAGCGACCTGCGTCGCGGCGTGCGATGGCGGCCCTAGCGGAACCACCCTTCGATCATTCAACCCGGCGCCCCGCACAGTGCCCGGCGCGAGACGCAAACAGGGCCACGCGCACCACGCGACCGGAGACGCGCGGGCGTGCAGCCCGATGGGACCTTACATCGACCGCGCCGGGCGACCCGATGCAGCGCCGAACCCCTCTACCAAAGCTTCGGTTCCGTCAAGTGCCGCGAGCTGCCTTTGTACGTCGAGAAACCGCGCCCAGTTCATGTCGGTGGGCTCTTCGGCCAGCCGTTTCTCGGCCTCTTTCAGGTCCTTAGATAGGGCGTGCCCTCGCCGGTGCAAGACCAGCCGCTGGTGCCACCACAGCTCGACATCGACCCGGCCGGCATCCGAGAAGGCCGGCCAGTCGTGCCGCGCCACCGCCAGACGGCTGAGCCGGCCGACCAGCGGCGCCAGCCCCTGCCCCTCCAGCCGCGTCGCCAGACGCTCGGGTGCCTCGGTGTCGCCCTCCATATGGGCGTCGAGCAGCAGACGGCGCAGTTCGGCCAGTTCCCGGTTCTGCAAATGCAGATCGCAAAGCTCTTCGGCGCACTGGTCGATCAGCCAGGGATGATTGATCAGGGCGAACAGCAGCAGCGCCTCGTTGCGCGGCATTTCCGCCGCCGCGCCGCGCACCAGTGCCGAGCGCCGCATGGTCTCGCTCGCCCCGCGCCCCGCCAGCGGGCGCCCGGTGCCGGGGCGGCGCCCGCCCTTGCCCGCAAAGCTCCCGGAATAATCATTGGCCGCGCGCCGCCGCCCCTCCCCCGCCCCGGAGGACGGGGCGAACAGCCGGCGGAAGCGGTCCATGAGTTCGGCGCGGTAGTGCTTGCGCACCGTCTCGTCGCCGATCACCTTGACGATCTCGCCGATCCGCGCCTCCAGCGCCGCGCGGCGCTCGGGGGTGTCGACGCTGGCGGTCTCGATTTCGCGCGCCCACAGCACATCCGCCAGCGGCCGGGCCTGCGCCAGCACGGCGTCCACCGCCTCGCGGCCACCGGCCCGCACCAGATCGTCGGGGTCCTGCCCCTCGGGCAGCAGGCCGAAGGAAAGGCTGACCCCGGGTTTGAGATGCGGCAGAGCGAGGTCCATCGCCCGCCAGGCGGCGCGCCGGCCGGCCTTGTCGCCGTCGAACAGCAGCACCGGCTCGGGCGCCATCTTCCACAGCAGGGCGAGCTGTTCCTCGGTCAGCGCCGTCCCCAGCGGGGCCACCGCCCCGGCAAAGCCGGCCTCGACCAGCGCGATGACATCGACATAGCCCTCCGCCGCGATGACGCTCGCGCCGTTATGGGCGGCGGCGCGGGCGTTGAAGGCGTTGTAGAGCAGCCCGCCCTTGTGGAAGAGCGGGGTTTCCGGCGAGTTGAGGTACTTCGCCGGCACGTCTTTTTCCAGCGCCCGCCCGCCAAAGGCCACCACCCGCCCCCGCAGATCGGTGATCGGAAAGATCACCCGGTCGCGGAAGCGGTCATAGGGGATGGCGATGTCCTCGGCGGCGATCAGCAGCCCGGCCTCGACCATGTCCTCCACCGGCACGCCGCGCCCGCCCAGCGCCTCCTTCAGCGCGAAACGGTCGGGCGGCGCGTAGCCGATGCGAAAGCGCCCCTGCACGGAGGGGCCAAGGCCACGATCGGCGAGATAGCCGCGCCCCTTGGCGCCGGCCCGTCCCTGCAGCGTCGCCTCGAAATACTGGGTGGCGAGTTCCATCACCTCGTGCAGCGTCTTGCGCCGGCTCTCGCGCTTTTCCTCCTCGCGCGACTGCACCGGCATCGGCACGCCGGCCATGGAGGCCAGCCGCTCCACCGCCTCCGGGAAAGGCAGGCCCTCGACCTCCATCAGGAAGTCGAACTGGTCGCCATGCTTGCCGGAGGAGAAGCAGTGATAGAAGCCCTTCTGGTCGTTGACATAGAAGGACGGGGTCTTCTCGGGGTTGAACGGCGACAGGCCGCGCCATTCCCGCCCCTGCTTCTTCAGCTGCACGCGCTTGCCCACCACCTCCGACACCGGGAGGCGGGTACGTATCTCGTCGAGAAACGAGGGCGGGTAGCGCATGGGGGAATCGGTCCTTCGGTCGCAACGCCCCTTCTAGCAGGCAAGAGGCAGGCCGGCGGGTCGCGCCAGAGCTCTGAGGTGGCAGTCCGGCGCCCCTCCCGCAATCCCCATTATCCACCGGCGGAAAAATCTGCAGACGCTCAACCAATCGGTTGACATTCCGATCGGGCACGCGAATACTCAACCACATGGTTGAACATATGCACATCGCCGGCAGCCGGCTCGATCACGTCTTCCACGCCCTCGCCGATCCGACACGGCGGGCCATGTTGCAGAGCCTTGCCTCCGGCGAACGCACGGTGAGCGAACTCGCCGAACCCTTCACCATGTCGCTGGCCGGCGCCTCCAAGCACATCAAGGCGCTGGAGGCGGCCGGGCTGGTGACGCGCGACATCAGGGGCCGGCAGCATCTGTGCCGGCTCCAGCCCGGCCGCCTCGCCGAGGCACATGAATGGCTGAGCTTCTACGAGCGCTTCTGGACCGAACGGCTCGACGCCCTCGACGCCCTGCTGCGCCTGCCCGAACCCGACAATCAACGCCCGCCCGTGCCTCCATCCGAACCCAAGGGAGACGACACGTGAACACCCATGCGAACACCCGCGCCGCCAATGGCTATGCCACCCGCGAAGCCGCCGACACGCTGCGCTTCGAGCGTCTTCTGCCCGGCCCCGTCGAGCGGGTCTGGGCCTATCTCACCGAGCCGGAAAAACGCCGACTCTGGCTTGCCGCCGGCCCGATGGAGCTGGTGCCGGGCGGCGCGGTCGATCTTGTCTTCCGCAACGGCGAGCTGGGTGGCGACGAGCCCCCGCCCGAACGTTTCGCCTGCCATTCGGGCGAGTTCCACAATCAGGGCGTGGTGATCGCCTGCGAGCCGAACCGCTTGCTGCGGTTCAGCTGGGAAGCCGGCTCGCCGTCCGAATCGGACGTCACCTTCGAACTGGCCCCGCGCGGCGAGCGTGTGCTGCTCACCGTCACCCATCGTCGCCTCGTCAAGCGCAGCACCCTTCTCGGCGTGGCCGGCGGCTGGCATTCCCACCTCGCCTTGCTGGAGGCCGAACTGGCACATGATGAGCGCCCGGCCTTCTGGCCGCTCGTCGCCCGCTACCGCGACGAATATGAAGAGCGTCTGCCGGAATGAGATGAGCGAGCGGATTCGGCCGGGCATGTCCCGGCCGATGGCCGGCTCGCGTCAGGAGGACCGCTTAACCGCGCCGCGGTCGCCCCGTCCCCGCTATCCCCAGCCCTCAGCTCGCCCCCATAGAGGCGCGCCACAGCGCCGCCGCGAGAATGCCGAGCGCGATCGCCGGCAATGCCTTGCGCAGCACCAGCGTACCGAGGATCGCGACGCCGACCGCGACATACCCCTCCGGCCCGCCGCGCACGGTGGCCGGCACCACCAGTGCCACCAGCACCGAGCCGGCGAGATAGCGCAGGAAAGCCTCTGCCCGCGTGGACATCGGCACGAAGCCGACGAGAAAAATGCCGCCCGCCCGCGTCGCATAGGTGACGAGTGCCATGGCGAAGACCACCAGCAGCGAATCGGTGATGTTCATCGGCGCTTCATCTCGTCGCGCACCAGCCCGGCGAGGCCACCGGCCAGCCCGCCGACCATGACGTGCCAGTTGGGCGGCAGAAGCCACACGGCGCCCATGGCTGCGAGGCCGGCCACCAGCCAGGGCAGATCGTCGATCCGCCCCCGCCGCAGCCCCACCAGCGTGGTGGCGAAGAAGGCCACCAGCACGAGGTCGAGCGCATAGGTCTTCACGTCGTCCAGCGTCAGGCCGCCGGCCACCGCGCCGATCACTGTCGCCGACACCCAGGTCAGCCACATCATCAGCCCGCCGCCGACGAGATAGCCGAGATCGCGCTCGCCGCGCCGCTCGGCGGCGATCAGCGCCGCCCAGTTGAGATCGCTGAGCAGCGCCATGGCGCCATAGACCTTCCACGCCGGCAGCCCCCGGCACAGCGCCCGAAGCGAGGCGCCGAGCAAGATGTGCCGCGCGTTGATGGCGAAGGTCGCCACCAGCAGCGGCAGCCACGGCACCGGGATTTTCCACAGGTCCAGCACCGCGAACTGCGCGGCGCCGGCAAAGACGAGGGCGCTCATCAGCGAGGCGAGCCAGCCCTCAATCCCGATACCGCGCGCGGCGATGCCGAAGGCGACCCCGAACACAAACACCGGGGGAAGCACGGCGAGCATCGCCCGCGCCCCGCGCCAGCACCCCGCCCAGGTGAGCGTGGCGCCGTGCGGGCGTGGTTCGGAGGCTGGGAGCATGGTGGGATACGCGGATACGGGAAGCCGATGGGTGGCGGTGGCCGCTTATGCGGTGAGCAGAGCCTTCACCGTGCCGCTGGCCTTGCCGAAATCCATCACCCCGGTGTGCCGCTCCTTCAGCGCCGCCATGGTGCGGCCCATGTCCTTGAGCCCATGGGCGTCAATCTCGGCGATCACGGCGGCGATGGCGGCCTGCGCCTCGGCTTCCGTCATCTGCGTCGGCAGGAAGGACTGGATGACGACGATTTCCTCGCGCTCCTGCGTAGCGAGATCGGCGCGGCCGGCCTCCTCATAGACCTTGGCCGATTCCTCGCGCTGCTTGATCATCTTGGTCAGAAGGCCCAGCAGTTCGTCGTCGGAGAGCGGGTCCTTGCCGTGGCCGCGCGCCTCGATATCGCGGTCCTTGATCGCGGCATTGACGAGCCGCAGCGTGCCGAGGCGCAGCTTGTCCTGCGCCTTCATGGCGCCTTTCAGCGATTGGTTGATCTCGTCGCGCAACACGGCTCAAGCCTTCCTGCAATCCGCGAGACGGCGCGCCAAAACCCCGAGAAATCGGGCCGCCCGCCGCTCGCGCTCCAATGAATGTCGCCCCGCGCTTTCCGGGGGTCGCCACGCTCGCCCGGACGCGCCGCCGCCGGTTTCGGCGCAGCCATCCGCAAATCGAAGCCCAGATACGCAGCGGCAAGGCTGGCATCCGGCGCGGCAACGGACTAATTAGGGCACACGATGACAGGGAACAAGATCAATGAACGGTAGCGCTGAACAGCACTCCGGCGACGACGTGTGGGCCGAACCGCTCCCGACCGCCATCCTCGTTCTTGCCGACGGCACCGTGCTGGAAGGCTTCGGCCTCGGGGCCACCGGCCAGGCGGTCGGCGAAGTGTGTTTCAACACCGCCATGACCGGCTATCAGGAAGTGCTGACCGATCCGTCCTATGCCGGGCAGATCATCACCTTCACCTTCCCCCATATCGGCAATGTCGGCACCAATGAGGAAGACGTCGAGACCATCTCGATGGCCGGCGCCTCCGGGGTGCGCGGCGTGGTGCTGCATTCCGCCATCACCGACCCGTCGAACTACCGCGCTACCCGCCATTTCGATGCGTGGCTGAAGGCACGCGGCATCATCGCCATCTCCGGCATCGACACCCGCGCCCTCACCGCCCTCATCCGCGACGGCGGCATGCCGAACGCGGTCATCGCCCACGCAGCGAACGGCCAGTTCGACCTGCCGGCGCTGAAGGCGGAAGCGGCACAGTGGCCCGGGCTTGAGGGCATGGACCTGGTGCCGATGGTCACATCCACCCAGCGCTTTTCCTGGGACGAGACCACCTGGAGCTGGCCGAACGGCTATGGCCAGCAGACCGCGCCCGCCCACCATGTCGTCGCCGTCGATTACGGCATCAAGCGCAACATCCTGCGCCTGCTCGCCCGCGCCGGCTGCCAGGTGACGGTGGTGCCCGCCACCACCTCGGCGGAAGAGATCATGGCCCTGCAGCCGGATGGCGTGTTCCTGTCCAACGGCCCGGGCGATCCGGCGGCAACCGGCGAATATGCGGTGCCGGTGATTCGCGAGATCATCGCGCGCGGCGTGCCCACCTTCGGCATCTGCCTTGGCCACCAGATGATCGGCCTCGCAGTGGGCGGGCGCACGGTGAAGATGCACCAGGGCCACCATGGCGCGAATCATCCGGTAAAGGACCAGACCACCGGCAAGGTCGAGATCACCTCGATGAATCACGGCTTCGCGGTGGACCGCGACAGCCTGCCGGCCACCGCCACCGAAACCCATGTCTCGCTGTTCGACGGCTCCAATGCCGGCATCGCGCTCTCGGACAAGCCTGTCTTCTCGGTGCAGTACCACCCGGAAGCCAGCCCCGGCCCGCAGGACAGCCACTACCTGTTCGACCGCTTCGTCGAGATGATCGCGAAGAACAAGCAAGCGGCCTGATCGCCTGAAACGACCGCTCCGGGAAGTTCCCGGGGCGGTATCGCCGCCGGGTTGATCCGCAAAAGAGTGGAACATAAAGTGAACGTCGGAGGATTTCCGACGTGGATGATGCACTCAAGACCAAGCTCGGCATCTTGGCCGACGCCGCCAAATACGACGCCTCCTGCGCTTCCTCCGGCGCTGGCGGGCGCGCGGCGAAGAAGGACGGCATCGGCTCGACGACCGGAATGGGCATCTGCCATTCCTACACGCCGGACGGGCGCTGCGTGTCGCTGCTGAAAATCCTGCTGACCAATTACTGCCTGTTCGATTGTGCCTACTGCATCAACCGGCGCTCCTCGAACGTTCAAAGGGCGCGCTTTTCGGTCGATGAGGTGGTGGCGATCACGCTGGGCTTCTACAAGCGCAATTATATCGAGGGCCTGTTCCTCTCCTCCGGCATCATCCGTTCCCCGGACTACACGATGGAGCAGATGATGCTCGTGGCGCGCGCGCTGCGGCAGGATCACGGCTTCGCCGGCTATATCCACCTCAAGGCCATTCCAGAGGCCAGCCCCTGGCTGGTGGAGCAGGCGGGGCTGTGGGCGGACCGGCTGTCGGTGAATGTGGAACTCGCCTCCGACATCAGCCTGAAGGAGCTGGCGCCGGAGAAGCACGCTCCCGGCATCAAGGCGACCATGGGCCAGTTGAAGGAGCGCATTGTCGAGGCGCGCGAGGAAAAGCGCCGCTTCGCCCCCGCCGGCCAGAGCACGCAGATGATCGTCGGCGCCGATGCTACGACCGACGCGGCGGTGCTGGAGACCAGCGCCACGCTGTATGGCGGCTATGGCCTCAAGCGCGTCTACTACTCCGCTTTCAGCCCCATTCCCGAGGCGAGCCGCGTCCTTCCCGTGAAGCCTGCGCCGCTGCGGCGGGAGAACCGGCTCTATCAGGCCGACTGGCTGCTGCGCTTCTACGGCTTCTCGGTGGAGGAGATCGCCGCCGGCGGCGAGGGCGGCATGCTCGATCTCGACATCGACCCCAAGCTCGCCTGGGCGCTGAAGCACCGCGAGCGTTTTCCGGTTGATGTGAACAGCGCCGATCGCGAGTTGCTGCTGCGGGTGCCCGGCCTCGGCGCGCGAGCGGTCGACAAGCTTCTGCGGGCGCGGCGGCAGACCCGGCTGACGCTGGACGACATCGCCCGCCTCAGCACCGGGGTGAAACGCGCGCGGCCCTTTCTCATCACCGCCGACCATCACCCGCTCAAGCTCACCGACCGCAGCGACCTGCGCGAGCGCCTCGCCCCGCCGGCGCGGCAGCTGGAGCTGTTCGCGTGAGCGCGCCGGCCCCGCGAGACGCGGGCACGCCGCGCCTGGTCGAACTGGACTACGGCGCCGACCGTGCCGGCTTCCGCCGCGCGGTGCGCGACGCCGTGGCCTCCCGGCTGCCGCCGGAACGGATGATCTGGCGCATGCGGGCTCCGGGGCCGGCATCCACCCTGCGCGAGGGCAAGACGGACCTGTTCGACACGCCACCGCTGGACGAGCCTCCTGCGCAAGAGGCAGGAGAACCGCCTCCCCTGTCTCTGCCGCGCGCCGTCGCCGGGCTGGTCGATCCGGTGCTGTGCCACGCAGATCCCGAGCGCTTCGCCCGGCTCTATGCGCTGATCTGGCGGGTTCTCCATGGTGAGCGCCAGTTGGCCGACAACCCGGCCGACCCGCTGGTGCATCGGCTCGGGCTAATGGCGAAGGCTGTGCGCCGCGACATTCACAAGATGCACGCCTTCGTGCGCTTCAAGGCGCTGGGCACGGAGAACGGCCGGGAGCGTTTCGTCGCCTGGTTCGAGCCCGACCACTTCATCGTCGAGGCAGTGGCGCCGTTTTTTCGCAAGCGATTCCCCGCCATGGACTGGGCGATCCTTACCCCTGTCGGCACGGTGGGGTGGAACGGGGAGCATCTCGCCTTCGGCCCGCCGGCCGGCCGCCCGCATCTTCCCGAGGGCGACGGCTTCGAGGAAGGCTGGCTCGCCTATTACGCCAGCGCCTTCAACCCCGCCCGCATCAACCCGGTCATGATGCGCGCGGAGATGCCGAAAAAATACTGGCCGAACCTGCCGGAGGCGCGGCTCATCCCGGCGCTGCTGGAGGGCGCGCCGGCGCGGGTGGCGGACATGCTGGCCCGCGAGGCGAGCGCGCCGCGCAAGCGCGATCCCGTCCGCGCGGTGGCGGCGATGGCGCATCAGGCCCCCGCCAGCCTCACTGAGCTCAACGCGCTGATCTTGGCCACGCCCGCCTTCGTTTCCGGCGGCACCCGTGCCGTGCTGGGGGAAGGCCCGCTCGGTGCCCGCCTTGCCCTCGTGGGCGAGCAACCGGGCGACCAGGAGGATGTGGAGGGCCGCCCCTTCGTCGGCCCGGCGGGGCAACTGCTGATGAAAGCGATGGCCGAGGCCGGGCTGGCGCGCGAGGCGGTCTACCTCACCAATGCCGTCAAGCATTTCAAGTTCGTGCCGCGCGGCAAGCGGCGCCTGCACCAGAAGCCGACCGGCGGCGAGGTGAAGCATTATCGCTGGTGGCTGCAGGCGGAACTGGACTTCGTGCAGCCACGCCTCGTCGTCGCGCTCGGCGGCACGGCGGCATTGGCGCTGAGCGGCGAGACGCTGGCGGTCACGCACGCGCGCGGCCCCCGCCGGCTGGGGACGCATGACGGCCTCATAACCTTCCACCCCTCCTATCTGCTACGCCTTCCCGACGAGACCGCCCGGCGCGAGGCCTATGCCACGCTTGTGGCCGACCTGGCGGCGGCGAAGGCGCTGGCGCAGGCGGCCTGAAGGCTGCGACAGCAGGGCGCGGGCCCCCGCGCCTGTGGAATTCATGCGCGCCCCGCGTCGCCTGCAGGGCTTAACGGTGCCCACGCCCTTCCCCCGCGAGGGAATCTGGTTTAAGGGAAGCCCCCAATTGCGGGGCGTGACCTCGCCCAGAAAGTTCAATCCGGGTCCGCCCAAGGACGCGTTCCCAGCGCGTCCTTTTTCGTGCGCCCGGACCAATGCGCGAGCCGCACGGGATCCGATGCCGAAACGCACAGATATTTCCACCATCCTCATCATCGGCGCCGGCCCCATCGTCATCGGGCAGGCCTGCGAGTTCGATTACTCCGGCACACAAGCGTGCAAGACGCTGAAGGCCGAGGGCTATCGGGTCGTGCTGGTCAATTCCAATCCGGCGACGATCATGACCGACCCGGATCTGGCCGACGCCACCTATATCGAGCCCATCACCCCGGAAATCGTCGCCAAGATCATCGCCAAGGAGCGCCACGCGATCCCCGGCGGCTTCGCGCTGCTGCCGACCATGGGCGGCCAGACGGCGCTCAACTGCGCGCTGTCGCTGCGCAAGATGGGCGTGCTGGACGAGTATGACGTCGAGATGATCGGCGCCACCGCCGAGGCCATCGACAAGGCCGAGGACCGCGAGCTTTTTCGCGACGCGATGACCAAGATCGGCCTCGACACGCCGCGCTCGCGCCAGATCAAGACCCTGCCGCAGGCGCTGGAAGCGCTGGACGAAATCGGCCTGCCGGCGATCATCCGCCCGAGCTTCACCATGGGCGGGCTCGGCGGCGGCATCGCCTACAACAAGTCCGAATATATCGAGATCATCGAGCGCGGCATCGACGCTTCCCCCACCAATGAGGTGCTGGTGGAAGAGAGCGTGCTGGGCTGGAAGGAGTACGAGATGGAGGTCGTCCGCGATAAGGCGGACAACTGCATCATCGTCTGCTCCATCGAGAACATCGACCCGATGGGCGTCCACACCGGCGATTCCATCACCGTCGCGCCGGCGCTGACGCTGACCGACAAGGAATACCAGGTCATGCGCGACGCCTCGCTGGCGGTGCTGCGCGAGATCGGCGTCGAGACCGGCGGCTCCAACGTCCAGTTCGCCATCGACCCGGAAACGGGCCGGATGATCGTCATCGAGATGAACCCGCGCGTCTCGCGCTCCTCGGCGCTGGCCTCCAAGGCGACGGGCTTCCCCATCGCCAAGGTCGCCGCGCGCCTCGCGGTCGGCTACACGCTGGACGAGATCGCCAACGACATCACCGGCGGCGCCACCCCGGCCTCGTTCGAGCCGACCATCGACTACGTCGTCACCAAGATCCCGCGCTTCGCCTTCGAGAAATTCCCCGGCGCCGAGCCGACCCTGACCACCTCGATGAAGTCGGTCGGCGAAGCGATGGCCATCGGCCGCACCTTCCAGGAATCGCTGCAGAAGGCGCTGCGGTCGCTGGAGACCGGCCTCACCGGGCTCGACGAGATCGAGATCGAGGGCCTTGGCCTTGGCGACGACAAGAACGCCGTGCGCGCCGCGCTCGGCACCCCCACGCCGGACCGGCTGCTGAAGGTGGCGCAGGCCATGCGCCTTGGCCTCGACGACGAAGCCATCCATGCCGGCTGCAAGATCGACCCGTGGTTCCTTGAGCAGATCCGCGAGATCGTCGACACCGAGGCCAAGGTGCGCGGCCACGGCCTGCCCAAGACCGCCGGCGCCTTCCGACGGCTCAAGGCCATGGGCTTCTCGGATTCGCGCCTCGCCGGCCTTGCCCGCCTTTCCGAGGCCGAGGTCTCGGCCCGCCGGCGCGCGCTGGACGTGCGCCCGGTCTACAAGCGCATCGACACCTGCGCCGCCGAGTTCGCCGCCCCCACCGCCTATATGTACTCGTCCTACGAGATGCCCTTCGCCGGCGTCCCGGCCGACGAATCGCGCCCCACCGACGCCAAGAAGGTGGTCATTCTCGGCGGCGGCCCCAACCGCATCGGCCAGGGCATCGAGTTCGACTATTGCTGCTGCCATGCCGCCTTCGCGCTGAAGGAGGTCGGCTACGAGACCATCATGGTCAACTGCAACCCGGAGACGGTGTCGACCGACTACGACACCTCGGATCGGCTGTATTTCGAGCCGCTGACCGCCGAGGACGTGCTTGAGATTCTGGAGCGCGAGCGCTCCAACGGCACGCTGCACGGCGTCATCGTCCAGTTCGGCGGGCAAACCCCGCTGAAGCTCGCCCGCGCGCTGGAAGAGGCCGAGATCCCGATCCTCGGCACCTCGCCGGAAGCCATTGACCTCGCCGAGGACCGCGACCGCTTCAAGACCCTGCTGGACAAGCTGAAGCTGCGCCAGCCGGCCAACGGCATCGCCTATTCGGTCGAGCAGGCCCGGCTGGTGACGGCCGAGCTCGGCTATCCCCTCGTCGTGCGGCCCTCCTATGTGCTGGGCGGGCGGGCGATGCAGATCATTCACGAGGAGAGCCAGCTCGGCGACTACCTGCTGGAGACGCTGCCGGGGCTGGTGCCGAACGACATCAAGGCCCGCTACCCCAACGACAAGACCGGCCAGATCAACACGCTGCTGGGCAAGAACCCGCTGCTGTTCGACCGCTATCTCTCGGACGCCATCGAAGTCGATGTCGACTGCCTCGCCGACGGCACCGACACCTTCATCTGCGGCATCATGGAGCACATCGAGGAAGCCGGCATCCATTCGGGCGACTCGGCCTGCTCGCTGCCGCCCTATTCGCTCTCCCCCGAGATGATCGCCGAACTTGAGGCGCAGACGCGCAAGATGGCGCTGGCGCTCGGCGTCGGCGGGCTGATGAACGTCCAGTATGCCATCAAGGACGGCAAGATCTTCGTGCTGGAGGTCAATCCCCGCGCCTCGCGCACCGTGCCCTTCGTCGCCAAGGTGGTGGGCCAGCCCTTCGCCAAGATTGCGGCGCGCGTCATGGCCGGCGAGGCTCTCGCCTCCTTCGGGCTGAAGCCGTTTGCCGGCGACCATGTGGCGGTCAAGGAAGCGGTGTTCCCCTTCGCCCGCTTCCCCGGCGTCGACACGGTGCTCGGCCCGGAAATGCGCTCCACCGGCGAGGTGATGGGGCTCGACAAGTCCTTCGCCGTGGCCTTCGCCAAGAGCCAGCTCGGCGGCGGCACCAAGGTGCCGACCTCGGGAACCGTGTTCATCTCGGTGCGCGACGGCGACAAGTCCCGCATCCTCGACGCGGCGCGGCTTCTTGTCTCGCTCGGCTTCAAGGTGATCGCCACCTCAGGCACCCAGCGCTTCCTGGTGGAGAACGGCGTGCCCAGCGCCAAGATCAACAAGGTGCTGGAAGGCCGCCCGCACATTGTCGACGCGATCAAGAACGGCGAGGTCCAGCTCGTCTTCAACACCACCGAGGGCGCCCAGGCGCTCGCGGACTCGCGTTCGCTGCGCCGCGCCGCCCTCTTGCATAAAGTGCCGTACTACACCACGCTATCGGGAGCGATTGCAGCGGCGCGCGGGATCAAGGCCTATATCGGCGGTGATCTGGAAGTGCGGGCCCTGCAGGACTATTTCTAGACCGGCCGAACCTGACGGCGCCTCGCGGCGTTAGGTGCCGGACAACTTCTAAGCCCGCGCGGGCGGTTCGATCGTGGCTGATATGCCCGATTTCTCCGCCCGCGGGGGCTTCGTTTGCTTTTGGGAGGTCAAGAACAGACCAATGGAAAAGATTCCGATGACCGCCGGCGGCCATGCCGCTCTGGAGATCGAGCTCAAGCACCGCCAGCAGGCCGAGCGTCCGCGCATCATCGAGGCTATCTCGGAAGCGCGCGCCCATGGCGACCTGTCCGAGAACGCCGAGTATCACGCGGCCAAGGAACAGCAGGCGCTGAACGAGGGCCGCATCGCCGAGCTTGAGGACAAGCTGTCCCGCGCCGAGATCATCGACGTCGCCAAGCTCACCGGCGACACGGTCATGTTCGGCGCCACGGTCAAGCTGATCGACGAGGACACCGAGGAAGAGCGCGTCTGGCAGATCGTCGGCGACATGGAAGCCGACGCCAAGGCGGGGCGCATCTCCATTTCCTCGCCCATGGCGCGCGCGCTGATCGGCAAGAAGCTCGGCACGTCGGTGGAAGTGGTGACGCCTAAGGGCGCCCGCTCCTACGAGATCGCCGCCGTCCGCTTCGCCTGAAGCCGCACGCAGACCCGACATGACGGAGAAGGCGGCGATCGACCCGGCACGGCTCGAAGTCGTGGCGACGAATTTCAAGCGCCGCCTCTCCGGCGTCACCTCGACGCTTGAGCGCGTGCTGCCCTTTCAGGCGCGCACCCTCGGCATCGCCGCCTTCGGCCCGGGCCTGACGGACAGCATTGCGCGCATCGGCGCGGCCGAGCTGCGCCATTTCTGGCGCCGGCCCGCGCGCCGCCCGACCCGCATCTGGCACGCGCGCCGCAACGTCGAAATGCTGGCCGGTGTCGTGCTGCGCGACCTGTTGCGGATGAAGCTTTCGCTTGTCTTCACCTCCGCCTCGCAGCGCTGGCACACACGCTGGAGCCGCTTCCTCATCTCCCGCATGGACGCGGTGATCGCCACCTCGGCGAAGACCGCGGGCTATCTCCAGCGCCCCGCCGCCGTCATCCATCACGGCATCGACATGGACAGCTTCGCCCCCGCGCCCGACAAGGCCGAAGCGCGGCGCGCGGTGGGCTTGCCGGACGATCTGAGGATGATCGGCTGCTTCGGCCGTATCCGCGCCCAGAAGGGCACGGACGTGTTCGTCGATGCGCTGATCCGCGTGCTGCCGGACCATCCCGGCTGGGGCGGCGTGGTGCTGGGGCGGGCTACCGGCGCGCACACCGCCTTCTTCGCCGATCAGCGCGCCAAGGTGGAAAAAGCCGGGCTGGCCGACCGTATCCTCTTCCCCGGCGAGGTCGCGACCTCCGACATCGCCCTGTGGTACCGCGCGCTAGATCTTTATGTCGCCCCCCAGCGCTGGGAGGGCTTCGGCGTCACCCCGCTGGAGGCGATGGCCTGCGCCGTGCCCGTCATCGCCACGCGGGTCGGCGCGTTCGACGAACTGGTGATCGAGGGCCAGACCGGCTCCATCATTCCGCCCGGCGATGTCGGGGAGATGGCCGCAGCGGTGAGTGCATTCCTGCAGCTTGATGAGGCAGCAGCGGCTGCAGTCGCGCGCGCCGCCCGCGACCACGTCGTCGCGACCCATTCCATCGAGGTCGAGGCGCAGAAGATCAACGCGGTCTATGAGAGCGTCTGGGCCTCCGCCTAGATCGCCGGGCCTTCGAGCCCCAGCACCGGGGCGATGAGGCGGGCGAGGTCGCCGCGCACATCCAGCGTCGGCGGCTCCAGCATTATCAATGAGTTGGCGAACTGTTCGGCGTTCACCGTGCCGAGCGGCAGGATGGCGAGGCTCGGTGCGAAGGACGGCGCCGCCCAGCTTTTCGCCGCCCAGGCGGAAATCGCTTCGCTGGCATAGCCGTCATGCACCTTCGCCGAGCGCAGGCCGATGACCGGGCGCCTGGCCGTCAGCCCCTCGACCAGCATGCTCATGGAATCCTCAGTAACAACAACGGCATCGGCGCCAAACAACGCCCGCGCCGAGCCCGCCCCGGCGCTGCGGTAGTCGATGAACTCGGCAAGCACGCCCTCCCCGGCCAGTGCGGCGAAGCGCGCGCCGACCTCGTCCGGTGTGCGGCGCGAGGTCGTCACCCGCCAGCGCACGCCGTGCTCGCGGGCGACGTCGCGCACCAGCCGAACCAGCGCATCCCATTCATTTTGCGGCCATTCCTTGCGATAGGCGGTGCCCCCGACCAGCAGCGCAAGCTCCGCCCCCTTGAGGTCGGCAAGCGTCGAAAGCCGGCGCGGGGCGGGGTAGTCGTCGGGGTCGACAATCGAGGGAATGGGCGCCCAGGCCGAGCGCGGATTGCCCGCTGCGCGCGGCGAAGCGACGATCATCAGGCTGACCTCGCGCGTGTCATAGCCGCCGATTCCGCCGGAATAGACGAAGGGCACACCCCCGAAAAACCGGCTGAGCAGGATGCCCGCCGCGATGGTCGGGCGCCCGGAGCCGACGATGACGTCAGGCTTTTCAAGGCTTTGCGCGTCGATGCCATACATGGAGCGCAGCCATTTGCTGGCGTCGCGGCCGTAGCGGCGCATGATGATCTTGCGCACATCGTCATGGGCGAACCAGGTCGGGCGGATGTTGAGCCGCGCCACCTCGGTCGGCGCCAGCCGGCCGATCGCCAGCGCGACACCTTCCGCCTGGTTGAAATGTCCCGGCTTCTTGTCGCGCAGGACCAGCAGTTTCACCGGGTCGCCCCGCGCGGCTTGGTGCCGAACAGCTTGCGGTGCGCCGAGCGGGCCAGCTTCTGCGTGCGGTAGATCACCCGCTCGCGCGCCCGCACGGCAAGGCCGGTGAGCCCCGTCACCTCGCCGTCCCAGGTCTTGAAGGCGACGCGGGCGCGGCGGTGGATCGGCATTTTGCGAATGGCCGGAAAATGCGGCTTCAGCCGCGCCAGCCACCAGTCCGCATCATGCTGCGAGACATGGGCGTTGCGCCCGTCGGAGAGCAGCATCTTGGCCGGGCCGATGTCGATGACGAACAGCGCATGCGCGGCCGCTGCGGCGATGGACGCCAGCACCGCGTCGATCTCCTCGTCCGGGATATGCTCCATCACGTCGACATTCACCGCCAGTTCCACCCGCGCGTCCGGAAGGGTGGCAATCTCCGGGATTGCCGGGTCGTAGCGGTGGATTTCCGGTATCCCCGCCTTGGCGGCGATGAGGAAGGCGAGATTGCTCTGCCCGCAGCCGAAATCGATCAGCGAGGCGGGCTTCAATGCCATGATGTGCGGCAGCATGTCCGCCAGCGCGTGGCGTGCCGTGGCGCCGTAACGGTGGCGCGCATGTAGCTTCGCATATTCGTCGACGAGGCTGTGTGCCATCCCTAGGCTCCGAAAATGCGCCGCTTGAGCTTGCCGAAGAACCGCCGCAGCCGGCGCACCCGCTTCTCCACCTTCCGGCCGAGCCGGGTCTTCAGCGGCACGGAGGCGAAGGGCGTGCGGGCGCGATAGGCGAGGAAGAGGTCGCGCGCGGGGTGGTTGCAGTCGGTGTAGTTGGGCTTCACCTGGCCGATGAAATGGATGATGCGGACGTCCGCCCAGATCGCCGGATCGTCGGTATAAGCGCCCTTCTCCAGCCGGCGATGCAGGTTCCAGCTCTCGTCGAGCGGCAGCCATTCCCCGCGCAGGGCGCCGTTGAGCGCGTCCTGGTCCATCATCGGCAGGGTGGGATGGTCGTTGATGAAGTCGATCGTGCGGTCGGTCAGCCGCTGGGCGCGCCACGCCTCCAGGTCGATCAGCAGCACGCCGCTGTTGAAATAGCGCATGGTGTCGGGCAGCCCGATGTCGCGGTTGCGCTTGGCGTGGCGCTCGGGCACCTGACGAGCGATGTCGTCCACGGCCGCCAGCGCGAAGCCCTGCATCGGCAGGGTGGCGAGCGGGGCGAGCGACGCGTTCACCAGCGTGTCGCAGTCGATATAGAGCAGCCGTCCCGTGGCCTCCGACAGGCTCAGCGGCATGAGGATGCGGGCATAAGCGGTGCGCGAGAGGTGGTGATTGACCGGCCGCGCGGCGAAGTGCCGGCCCATGTCGTCGCTCATGTCGACAAAGACGATGTTGGCGCGGCCGTAGGAGGTGGATAGCCGCGCCTTGTCTTCCTCCGACACCCGGTCGCAGAAGACGTAGACCGACGCGAAGCTGTCGGCCGCCTTGTCGGCGAGCGAGGCGAGCATCACTCCGGTCAGCTCGACATAGGCGGTATCGGTCGCGGTGGCGACGATCACCGGGTTTCCCCTTCCATCGGCACCACGGCGGCGTCCTTAGACTGCTGGAGCGTCAGCGCGGTCTTCACATTGCGCACATTTGGAGCGCCGGTCAGTTCCAGCACGAAATTCTGGAAGGTGCGCAGGTCCGGGGCGACGCAGAGCAGGATGAAATCGGTCTCGCCCGAAAGCATCCAGCATGCCCGCACCAGCGGCCAGCGTTCCACCTGCGCGGCAAATGCGGAAAGGTCGCCCTCGGCCTGGCTGATCAGGTGCACCATGGCGAAGGCCATCAGGTCGAAGCCGAGCTTCTTCTCGTCGAGAAGCGCCCGGTAGCCCTTGATGATGCCTTCTTCTTCCAGCGAACGCACCCGGCGCAGGCACGGCGGGGCGGAAATGCCGACACGCTGCGACAGCTCCACATTGGTGATGCGGCCATCGCCCTGAAGCTCGCGCAGAATGTTCCAGTCGATCGCGTCGATGCGGCGAACCAAGCGGGGTCTCCGTGTCCGGCGGCCGGGACGGCGCGCCTGCGGCGGCGCGAGGAGTGCAGCGGCCGCGAGAGCAATTATCTTGCGCGCGCGCCTCGCGCAATCTTCCTTATGGAAAACTAATGGATAGGAGGCCTCCGCCTTGCGGTTGCCCAGGTCAGCCCCTACATTTTCGCATGGCTACCAGGGCGGCCCTTGCAGCACGCGCAGGTGCGGGTCCAATGAGCCTATCCAAGGCCTGATCGTCCGTCCGGCGATTCGTTCGCCGCAACACAGTGAGCCTGCCATGTCGGCCCCCTCCGCCAGCTCGGCCAACCACGTCAAGGTCCTGATCATCGGCTCGGGTCCGGCCGGCTATACCGCCGCCGTCTATGCCGCGCGGGCCATGCTGGAGCCGGTGATGATCCAGGGAATCCAGCCCGGCGGGCAACTCACCATCACGACTGACGTCGAGAATTATCCTGGCTTTGCCGATCCGGTCCAGGGCCCGTGGCTGATGGAGCAGATGCAGGCGCAGGCCGAGAAGATGGGCACCCGCATCGTCAATGATCTGGTGACGTCGCTCGACCTCTCCCGCCGGCCGTTCCGCGCCGAGACCGATTCCGGCACGGTGTGGATCGCCGAGACGGTGATCCTCGCCACGGGCGCGCAGGCGCGCTGGCTGGACCTTGAGTCCGAGCAGGCCTATCGCGGTCACGGCGTTTCCGCCTGCGCCACCTGCGACGGCTTCTTCTATCGCGGCAAGGAAGTGATGGTGATCGGCGGCGGCAATACCGCTGTCGAGGAAGCGCTTTTCCTCACCAATTTCGCCTCCAGGGTCACGGTCGTGCACCGGCGGGACAGCTTCCGCGCCGAAAAAATCCTGCAGGAGCGCCTGTTCGCTCATCCCAAGGTCGAGGTGGTGTGGAACGCCGCCCTGCATGAGGTGAAGGGCCAGCACGAGCCTCCCAAGGTGACGGGCGTGGTGCTGAAGGATGTCGTCACCGGCGCGCTTTCCGAGCGTGCGGCGGACGGCGTGTTCATCGCCATCGGCCACGCCCCGGCGACCGATCTCGTGCAGGGCCAGCTCAAGCTCAAGCCGAGCGGCTATGTCTGGACGGCGCCGCACTCCACCCAGACCTCGGTGGAAGGCGTGTTCGCCGCCGGCGATGTCGCCGACGATATTTTCCGTCAGGCGGTCACGGCCGCCGGCATGGGGTGCATGGCAGCACTGGAGGTCGAGCGTTTTCTCGCCGTCCGTGAGCCACTCGCGCAAGCCGCCGAATGAGCGAGGGGCCCCGCCGGATGGACAACAAGGCCAATCGCGCTCGCGACATGGACTGGGACAAGCTCAAAGTGTTCCATGTCGCGGCGGAGGCCGGCTCCTTCACCCATGCGGGTGAGGCGCTCGGCCTGTCGCAGTCGGCGGTGAGCCGGCAGGTTTCGGCGCTGGAGCAGGAACTCAACATCCCGCTGTTCCACCGCCATGCCCGCGGCCTGATCCTGACCGAGCAGGGCGACCTGCTCTACCGCACCGCGCATGAAGTGTTCATGAAGCTGGAAGCGGCGCGGGCCAAGCTCACTGACAGCCGCGAGAAGCCCAATGGCGAATTGCGCGTCACCACCACCATGGGCCTCGGCACCCACTGGCTGACGGCACGCATCGGCGAGTTTCTCGAACTCTATCCCGATATCCGCATCACGCTCATCCTTACCGATGACGAGCTCGACCTGGCCATGCGCGAGGCCGATGTCGCCATCCGCCTGCGCCAGCCGGTGCAGCCGGATCTGATCCAGCGCAAGCTGTTCACCGTGCACTTCCACGCCTTCGCCTCGGCCGAATATCTCAAGCGCAACGGCCACCCGCGCACGCTGGATGAGCTGGACAAGGACAAGCACCGCATCATCCTGCTGGGCGGCCCCATCCCTTCCTATTTCCAGGGTCTGAACTGGCTGGAGCGGGCCGGGCTGGAGGACGACCAGGAAGGGCGCGTGCCCTCGCTCTCGGTCAACAACGTGCTCGGGCTGAAGCGGGCGGTGGAGCGCGGCGTCGGCATCGGCATCGTGCCGGACTATCTGCTGGAGGATTCCGCCACGCTCGTGCAGCTCTTCCCCGAGCGCACCACGCCGACGCTGGAAGCCTATTTCGTCTACCCCCAGGAAATGCGCTCCGTGGCACGCATCCAGGTGTTCCGCGACTTCCTCGTCGCCAAGGCCCAGCGCTGGAGCTTCTGAGCACCGCTCACCGGATCGGCAGCTGCTCGACCACCTCGCGGGCGACATAGTCGCCGGCATGGCGCCAGCCCTCGTCATTGTCGCCGCGAAAGCTCAGCAGCCGCTCGAACACAAGCCGGCCCGTCGCGGCCTCGAGCACCGCCACCCGCATCGACAGGACCAGCGTGCTCATCTTGTGCACGCTCCCCACCAGCAGAAAACCCGCCCCCGCCTCCTGCGCCCGCTGGCGCAACGCGTCCACGCCTTGCGCATCGAGCTGGCAGGCGCCCTCGCAGGGCAGAGCCAGGCTGTCCAGTTTCCCTGCGCGGGCGATATCGGCCCCAACATCCCGGGTGAGCGCCTGCCGCCGCGCCTCGTGCTGGCTGCGCTGGTCGCGCGCCTCGCCGGACGAATCGGTGAAGCCGATATCGGCTACCGCGACCCGCGCTGGCTCGGCCGCGCGCACCAAGCCGGCGGGCGCCAGCGCCAGCAACACGGCGCAAAGCGCCGGGACACGGTGAACAACACGGGCGCGATAAGACAGCATGGCGTTCCTCCGATGGGACCACTCGGCGACGATCGAGCACCGATTACGCGCCTTTCTGTCAGCTCGGGCAAGGCCAGGGGACGAGTCGGAGGTATCGGGCCGCCCAATTTACGGGCATGACAGTGGTACGAAACGCACGATGCAATTACGCATGCCTGCCATGCAGGCATAATTTATTGCAGTCTGCTCGGTCTTTGACCATATGTGAGGAAGACACCGAGACGCCTCGCGTTTCGGCTGTTCCCCTCTGGAAGGTTCGCTGCTTCGGCAGCGAAAACTTAAGGCCGGCCCCTTTCGGGACCGGCCTTTTTTCTGTGCCGTGGGCGGGTTCGCCCCCGCCTACATGAACAGCTTCTCGCCCGAGAGGTCCTTGTAGAGGCCAGCGACTTCCTCGCCATACCCGTTATAGATCAGCGTCGGGCGCCGCTCGCCGGTGCCGATGTCGCGCTCGCTGGCCTGGCTCCAGCGCGGGTGCGACACGGCCGGGTTCACATTGGCCCAGAAGCCGTATTCGCGCCCCTGCACCTGCTCCCACAGACCCACGGGCCGCTCCGCCACGAAGGAGATGCGGACGATCGACTTCACCGATTTGAAGCCGTATTTCCACGGCACGGCGAGACGCAGCGGCGCGCCGAACTGGTTGGGCGCCGGCTTGCCGTAGATGCCGGTGACGAGGAAAGCGAGGTCGTTATTCGCCTCGGCCATGCTGAGCCCGTCAATATAGGGCCAGGGGTAGATGAAGCGGCGCTGGCCGAGCGCCACCTCCGGATTCATGAAGGTCTCGAAGCGCACATATTTTGCGCCTGAGAGCGGCTTGGCGTAGGCGACGAAGTCCTTCACCGAAAAGCCGGTCCACGGCACCGTCATCGACCACGCCTCCACGCAGCGGTGGCGGTAGATGCGCTCTTCCAGCGACATGGCGCGGATAAGGTCGTCGATGCCGACCTCGCGCGGTTGTTCGACCAGCCCGTCTATCTTCACCGTCCACGGCCGGCGCGGCATGCGCGCCGCGACATCGGCGATCTGGTAGGCCGAACGCTCGGAGCCGAATTCGTAGAAATTGTTGTAGTTGCCGGAAATCTCCTCCGGCGTGATCGGCCGGTCGCCCGCCGTGAAGGCAGGGTTCTTCTTCGCGGGGTAGAGATCCTTGGTCGGGTCATTGGCCGGGTCGCCTACCGCCGGAGCGGCATCGGCGAAAGGCGAGAGAGCGGCGGAAAGCCCGGCGACACCCAGCAGGCCCACCCCGGCGCCGAGCAGATTCCGGCGGGAGAGATAGGTGGCTTCGGGCGTGACCGCGCTCTCTGGCAGTTCCCAGGACCGGCGACGGCGTATCGGCATGGCAGGCTCCTCTTGGATGGTACGGAGAGTACGCGCGAACCAGCCGGTTTATTTCAGGCGCCGTTTCAACTTCTCGTGCAAAATGACAAAGGCCCGGCGGGGCGCCGCCGGGCCTTTGGTTTGCCATCCGATGCGGAGGGTGCCACCGGCACCGTCCCCGTGTCGCCTCAGATCACTTGGAAACGAGACGCAGATCGCCGACGCCGAGGGCGACATTCACGCCCGTCTGGCCTTCGACGCTGACCGGCTGCAGGGCGATGGTCTTGTTGGAACCGCCCACCAGCACGTTGCCAGCCACGCCGACGCCGAGCGCCACGCTGCCGGACACGCCGACATAGGTGCCGTCGAGATCGCTCGAGCGCACGCCGCGCGAGGGCGCCAGCACGGTCCACAGCAGGATGTTGCGGCCGGTCACGCCGAGGTCGAGGCCCCAGCGGCGGATCGAGCCCTCATAGGCGAACTTCTTGCCGCGTGCGGCGGTGAAGGTGCAGTTGAGCGTGCGCTTGGAGCCGATGATGAAGCTCACCGACTTGGAGCCCACGCAGGCGAGCGAACCGACCTCGACGCGCCTGGTCTGGGCAGAGGCGGGCGCGGCGACGAGGGTGGCGGCGCCCGCAACAAGCGCGGCGCCGAGCAGCCCGCGCGACAGAACGGAACGGAACATTCAAGTCTCCTGACGATGACGCGCAGCCGGCTCTCGGGAACCGGCGCCCTCGCCTTGTGGCGCTTGCCGGCCGGGGCGCGCCGCCCGGCCGATCAATATCATTCTACCTCAGCGGAGCGAGCCGCAGAAGCGCTGGATTCGCAGGCACGCCTCTTCCAGATCCTTGGTGGAAGTCGCGTAGGAAATGCGGAAGGCCGGGCCCAGACCGAAAGCCGAGCCATGCACCACCGCGACGCCCTCGGACTCCAGAAGCTCGGAGGCGAAGGTCTCGTCATTGTCGATGACCTTGCCCGCCGCCGTCGACTTGCCGATGAGCCCGGCGCAGGAGGGGTAGACGTAGAACGCCCCTTCCGGCTTCGGGCAGGTGAGGCCGGAGGCCTGGTTGAGCATGGACACCACGAGGTCGCGGCGCTCCTTGAACACCTTGTTGTTGGCGACGATGAAGTCCTGCGGCCCGTTCAGCGCCTCGACCGCCGCCCACTGGGCGATGGAGTTGGGGTTGGAGGTCGACTGCGACTGCAGCGTACCGATGGCCTTGATCAGCGCCTCCGGGCCGGCGGCGTAGCCGATGCGCCAGCCGGTCATGCAATAGGCCTTGGAGACGCCGTTCATGGTCAGGGTGCGATCATAGAGCGCCGGCTCGATCTGCGCCGGGGTGACGAACTCGAAGTCGTCATAGACGAGGTGCTCATACATGTCGTCGGTAAGAATCAGGACATGCGGGTGCTTCACCAGCACGTCGGTCAGCGCCTTCATCTCGTCGCGCGAATAGGCCGAGCCGGTCGGGTTGGACGGCGAGTTGAAGATCAGCCACTTGGTCTTGGGCGTGATCGCCGCTTCGAGCATCTCCGGCTTCAGCTTGAAATTGTCCTCAAGCCGCGTCTCCACCGGCACCGGCGTGCCGCCGCAGAACTGCACGATATCGGGATAGCTGACCCAGTACGGCGCCGGAATGATCACCTCGTCGCCGGCATCGAGCGTGGCCACCAGCGCGTTGAACAGCACCTGCTTGCCGCCGGTGCCGACCGTGACCTGGCTCGGCTTGTAGGTGAGACCGTTCTCGCGCTTGAACTTGGCGACGATGGCCGCCTTCAGCTCGGGAATGCCGTCCACGGCGGTGTAGCGGGTCTGGCCGTCGCGAATCGCCTTGATCGCGGCTTCCTTGATGTTGTCCGGCGTCTCGAAATCGGGCTCGCCGGCCGCAAGCGCGATCACGTCACGTCCGGCCGCTTTCAACTCCCGCGCCTTGTTTGAAATGGCGATGGTCTGGGAGGGATTGATGCGCTTCAGGGCGGCGGATATCAGGCTCATGGCCGGTTCTCTCCCTTGAGGGTTTTGCGCGCGACAACTAGTCGAGCCCTTGCGCCCCGGCAAGCGATTCCCTACCTGCGAACGGCGCGAGGGCCGCGTTTTCCTGACGCGGCCACGATCCAGACCGTTCTGCCGGAGTTTGCTGCATGCTCAAGATCTATGCCATGCAGAGCTCGGGCAATTCCTACAAGGTGCGGCTGCTGCTCGCGCGGCTCGGCCTGCCCTTCGATCTGGTCGATGTCGACCTGCTGCATGGGGAGAATCGTACCCCGGATTTCCTGATGAGGAACCCGGAAGGGCGCGTGCCGCTGCTGGAACTGCCGGGCGGGCGCTATCTCCCCGAATCCAACGCCATCCTGTTCTACCTCGCTGACGGCACGCCGCTGCTGCCCAACGACCCGCTGGGACGGTCGGAGACCCTGCGCTGGATGTTCTTCGAGCAGCACAGCGTCGATTCCTCCATCGGGCTGGCCCGGTTCTGGCTGAAACTGGTGCGCGGCGGGCGCGATCTCCGCACCCACGACATCGACCGCTGGATGGAGGAAGGCTATGCCGCGCTCGGCGTGATGGAGCGCCATCTGGCGCGCCGCCCCTTCGTCGTCGACGGCACGCTGAGCATCGCCGACCTCGCCCTCTATGCCCATACCCACGTGGCCGAGGAAGGCGATTTCGATCTCGCCACCTTTCCGGCGGTGCGGGCCTGGCTGGATCGGGTCGCCGCGCAGCCCGGTCATGTCGGCATGGACTGGCGCCCCGAGGACGCGCAAGCGCAGGCCGACAGCGCCTCGCCCCGCAGTCCGCGCCTCCTGACTCCGGGTTGAGCAGCCTCAACCCCGGGGTTAACGCGCGTTAACCCCGGGTTAAGAGCCCTTAACCCGTTGCCGCGAAATGGCCCCGAAATGGCACCGGGTTGCGCAAAGTGGCGTCCAAGCGGAGCCGCCTTCCCCTCCCAAGTTACCGTCACCAAGGGGCAGCAGCCCGGACGGACCGAAGGGGTTTCGCCATGCCGGACAAGACCATGCCGAACCAGACATTTGCCGCCCCGCCCCGCGCCGGCGAGGTGCTCGCCACCCGCCACACCGCCGGCCGGCGGCTGCGTCGCGCCGCGATGGAAGCGGGCGTCGTGCTGTCGCTGACCTTCGCCATCGTTGCCGTGCTGTGCCTCTTCGGCCTGCAGCGGGCCTCCGCCTTCGAGGTCGTCCATGGTGTCGCCTCGGACGAACGCCTCGCCATCGGCGCCGTGCTGCTGGCGACGTTTGTCGGCCTGTGCGGCCTCACCACCTTCATGCTGCGCACCACCTTGCAGACCTCCGGCGCACCGGGCGCCCTTGAGCCGCGCGGCAGCCGCCGTCGCCGGGGCTGACGGTGGGGGCCGGGCGCCCCGGACGTCGCAGGCGTCGTCGTGCCTGTCGGCATCGCCGCTGTTCTCCAACGGCCTTTCTTCCCTAACGGCATCGTGCGTGCGACGGCGGTTGGCGTCTCCTGCCGGTTGTTCTAACCATACGGCTCGCAACCGAACCCCGGAGCGCCGCCGTGAGCCGCCACCCTTCCGCCCCGCCCCGCCCTCTCATTCACCCTGCGGCCGGCCTGATGGCTCTCCTGCTCGCGGCGGGTCTTGCAGTCACCCCCGCTGCCGCGCAGTCGGCCGGTAGCGAGCCGGTCGAGGCGCCCTCCTCCATCGGCCCGCTGAGCGTCGAGACCGTCGCTGGCGGCTTGCGCAGCCCCTGGGGCCTCGCCTTCCTGCCCGATGGCCGGATGCTCGTGACCGAACGGCCGGGCGCGTTGCGGATCGTCAGCCGGAGCGGCACCGTTTCGGCGCCGGTGGCCGGCGTGCCCCCGGTGCTGGCGCGCGGACAGGGCGGCTTGCTCGATGTGGCGCTGGCACCGGATTTTGCCGATAGCCGGCTCGTGTTTCTCACCTATGCCGAACCGCGCGAAGGCGCCGCCGGCACCTCGGTCGCGCGGGGACGGCTGGTGGAACAGAATGGCGACGCCCGGCTGGAAGACGTCGAGGTGATCTTCCGCCAGTCGCCGGCGGCGGGCGGCGGCAATCATTTCGGCTCGCGCCTCGTCTTCGCCCGCGACGGCACGCTGTTCGTCACGCTGGGCGATCGCTCCTCGTTGCGCGATCAGGCGCAGAACCTCTCAAACCATATCGGCAAGGTGGTCCGCATCGTTCCGGATGGCGGCGTGCCCGACGACAACCCGTTCCGCGAACGCAATGGCGCGCGACCGGAAATCTGGAGCTATGGCCACCGCAACGTGCAGGGCGCGGCGCTTGATCCGGAGACCGGGCTGCTGTGGACCATCGAGCACGGCGCGCGAGGCGGCGACGAGTTGAACCGCCCGGAGGCGGGCAAGAATTATGGCTGGCCCGTCATCACCTATGGCCGCGACTATTCCGGCGCCAAGATCGGCGAGGGCACCTCGAAGCCCGGCATGGAGCAGCCGGTGAAATACTGGGACCCCTCCTTCGCGCCGTCCGGCCTTGCCTTCTACACCGGCACGCTGATGCCCCAGTGGAAGGGAGACCTCTTTACCGGCGGCCTCGCCGGCGCGCGGCTGGTGCGCCTGAAGCTGGACGCGGCGCGCCAGGGCGTGGCGCAGGAGGAGATCCTCCTCGCCGATCTCGGCGCGCGCCTACGCGACGTGCGCCAGGGCCCGGACGGGGCCCTGTGGCTGCTTACCGACGACCCCTCGGATGGTCGCCTGCTGCGCCTCGCGCCGGCGGACTGAGCGCCCTCACCACTTCTGGAAGATGAAGAAGGCGCCCAGCGCGATGAAGGCGAAGCCGATCAGGTGATTCCACAGGAACGGCTCCTTCAGCCACAGCACCGAGAAGCCGGCGAACACCACCAGGGTGATGACCTCCTGCATGGTCTTCAGCTCCACCGTCGAATAGACGGCGGAGCCGTAGCGGTTGGCCGGCACGGCGAGGCAGTACTCGAAAAACGCGATGCCCCAGCTCACCAGAATGGCGAGCAGGAGCGGGCTCGATTTGTGCTTGAGGTGGCCGTACCAGGCGAAGGTCATGAAGATGTTCGAGGCGAACAGCAGCAGGATCGGCGTCAGCGTGGGCGGCAGGAGCGACGATAGAGCGGGCATGGGGGGAGTCTCGGTTGCGATACCCCGAGCATCACGCCCGCATGGCGCCCGTCAATGCCCGCGTGAGCCGCACCTCACAGTTCGGCCCAGTGGCGCAGCAGGTTGTGATAGACATTGGCGAGCGAGAGCACCGACGGGTCGTCGTCCGGCAGCCGGGCGCGCGTGCCCATGATGGCGCGGTCGAGGTCATAGAGCATGGTGCGGCGCTCCTGGTCCTTGATCATCGACTGAGACCAGAAGAACGAGCCCCAGCGGCTGCCGCGGGTGATCTCGTTGACGCTGTGCAGGCTGGAGGCGGGATAGACCACCGCATGCCCGGCCGGCAGCTTCACCTCGTGGGTGCCGTAAGTGTCCTCGATCACCAGTTCCCCGCCGTCATACTCCTCCGGCTCTGTAAGGAAGATGGTGGTGGAGACATCTGCCCGCATCCGCATGCCGGTGCCGGGAATGGCGCGGATCGAGCCGTCGACATGGGCGCCGAACTTCATGCCGACATCATAGCGGTTGAACATCGGCGGCAGCACGCGCAGCGGCATCACCGCCGAGTTGAACATCGGGTTGCGCCCGAGCGCCCTCAGCACGATGTCGCCGAGTTCCGCGGCCTCCTTCGAGTCCACCGGAATCTGCAGGTTGAGCTTGCTCATCGCCGCCTGCGCGCCGGCGCTCACGCGCCCGTCCACCCATTGGGAGGCTTCCAGCACGCGCCGGCAATGGGCGACTTCGTCCGGGGTGAGGATGTCGGGGATCTGGATCAGCATAGGGCGGTCCGTTCAACGAAAAGAGGGGGAAAGCCGGATAAGCGGCCTTCCCCCGAGATGAGACGGTCAGGTCGTAGGCGTGGCGATCAGAAGGTCGCCCCGACGGTCAGGGTAAAGGTGCGGCCCGAGGAGGGAACCGCACGGTTGCCCCAGCCGGCCGAGTAGTTCAGCTCGTCGGTCAGGTTGTAGGCGTTCACCGCGATGCGGTAGTTCTCGTATTCATAGGACACCAGCGCATCGAGCGAGAAGCTTTCCGGGATGATCGCGGTGTTGGCGCTGTTGGTGAAGTACTCGCTGGCATAGGTGATGCCACCGCCGACCAGCAGCTTGCCGGGAAGCTGGCTCAGCACATCCTTGGTCAGCTCATAGGTGGTCCACAGGGTGATGTTGTTCTCGGACACGAAGGGCACCTCGTTGCCGATATAGTCGGCGGTGGTCGAGGTCATGATCTCGCTGTCGTAATAAGCGTAGCCGGCCTGAATCACCCAGGCTGCGGTGATGTTGCCAGTCACGCCGAGCTCGACGCCCTGCACACGCTGGTTCTCGCCGGTCTCCACCGTGTCGAAGGTGTTGGGATCGACGTAGAAGGCGTTGCTCTTGTCGACCCGGAACAGCGCGCCGGTGAAGCCGAGGCGCCCGTCGGGCGTCGAGACCTTGAAGCCGAGCTCGTAGGTCTCGTTTTCTTCCGGCTGAAGGTTGTTCTGCGTCGGGTTGACGACGGTGATGTCGTTGGTCGGGAACATGCCCTGCGGCGAATAGGAGCGCGCCCAGGAGGCGTAGTAGGTCTGGTTGGAGGTCGGCTCCCAGATCACGCTGGCCTTGGGGCTGGAGAACTGGGTCGTGCTCTGGGCATTGGTCCAGCTGTTGGTTCCGTTGAGGCAGGTGGTGCCCACGCACCAGAAGCTGTAATCCGCCGAATAGCTGTCGTAGCGAATGCCGCCGAGCACCGAGAGCTGGTCGGTCAGCCAGATGCGGTCGCTGACGAAGGCGCCAAAATCGGTGGCCGTCGATTCGCGCTGGCCGTTATTGCCGAGCGGGTTCGGATAGAGGAAATAGCCCGTGGTGTTGCCATAGACCGGGTTCCAGATCGGCGAGGTGCCCTTCGACCCGTTCACCGAGATCAGCGTGCGCTCGTCATTGACGAAATACATGTCGAACCCGCCCACCACTTCATGTCGCAGGAAGCCGGTGTTGAACTTGGCGATGGCGGTGGTGACGTTCTGGCCCGACCAGCTGGTCTGGTCGAAGCCCGGATTGCCACCGCCGAAGGCGATCGACGGATTGCCGCCAGCGAAGAACTGGCCGGTGCAGGTTCCCTCATACTGCTCGGGCGTAGGATTGGTCACATTGCTGGGAGTGTTAGCGCAGCCCGGCACCGAAGTGGCGAAATCGCGCGTGTAATAGCCGACGCGGGAATCATTGGTGATGGTGAGCCAGTCATTCACCTCGCGCTTGTAGTTGGCGGTGAACATATTGGCCTCGGTGTCGTCGTGGTCCGTCACCTTGCCGTAGAAATTGGTGCGCGGTACGCCCCACTCCGTCACCGGCTTGCCGAGCGAGCCGTAGCGCACCGCATCGCCAAAGCGCGGGGTCAGGATCGGCACGCCGTAGTCGGGGGTGCGCGAGCCGTTCTGGTAGAGATAGTTCAGGTGCAGCGTCTGGTCGGTGCCCAGCCCGAAGCCGAGATCGGCCATCAGGCCGTAACGGTTCGATTCGACATGGTCGCGGTCGGCCACGTCCTGCTCGTTGACCATGCCGACGATACGGAAGGCCGTGGTCTCGTCGAGCTGCTTGTTGATGTCGAACACGCCGCGATAGAGCGGCCCGGTGCCGAACTGGCCCTCGAAATCATACTTGTCGCCGATATGCGCCTGCTTCAGCGTCGAGTTGATCGCGCCGCCGGTGGTGCCGGCACCGAAGCTCTCCGAGGACGGCCCCTTGAACACCTCGATGCTCTCATAGGCGAAGCTGTCGCGGACATAGACGCCGAAGTCGCGCAGGCCGTTGATGTAGACATCGCCCTTGGACTGGAAGCCGCGAATGCGGAACTGGTCGCCATTCATGCCGCCGCCGCCCTCGCCGATGCCGACGGTGACGCCCGGAACGTTGCGCAGCGCCTGCTCCAGCGTGGTGACGCCCTGCTCCTGCATGGTCTGCTGGTTGATGACCTGCACGACCTGGGGAATGTCCTGGATCCGGCCGGGCAGGCGCGAGATGCCGGTCGTGCCCTCAAGCGTGTTGTCGGGCGAATTTTCGCCCTCGACCGTGACCGTCGGCAGCTCTTCCTCGGTGGCGGGCGCGGCAGCTTGCTGCGCCTGGGCGGAGAATAGAGGCAGCGCCGACAGAGTGACGGCCAAGCCAGCCGTCCAGGCGGTATTATGCGAAGTATCGCGCAGCGTCCTCAATGTCTTCATTAACATCCAGCCCCTTATGTATCTTATTTTTGCCTATTAGCTATGATTCCAAACGTCTTCAAACGTTATGTTTTTTACGTATTCCAACGTAAGCAAGATGGATTGATTCAAAACTACAGTTTTTAATTATTAAAAACTAAAACAGGACGGTCAATTCTGTCGATAATTGCCCTTGAGATTAGACATCGTAAGGATATTAAACCCTGGCCGCGAACGGATGCGGTGCCGCGGCAGCGTGCAGAACGGCAGGACGGGATGCGGGACGGCTGGATTTCGTTCACAGAGCTGACACAAATTGGCCCCGAACTGTTGCGCGCGCGCATCAGTGAGAACCCGGCCGCGGCTGCCCGCTGGGTCGAGGCGGCCGCACTCGCCGGCATCGTCAATGCCCAGATCGCGTGGGGGCAGATGCTGCTGGACGGCCATGGCGTGGCACGCGATCCGGAAGCGGGGCTGCGCTGGTTCCAGATCGCTGCCGGCGCCGGCAGCGCGGAAGGCGCCAACATGGTCGGGCGCTGCCATGAATGCGGCTGGGGCGTGCCCGCCGACCCCGCCCGCGCGGCGGCGCATTACCGGCAGGCGGCCGAGCGCGGCCATGGCTGGGCGCAGTTCAACCTCGCCACGCTGTTGCTGGATGGGAAGGGCATCGCCGCCGATGGTCGGGAAGCGCTGCACTGGTACGCGCGCGCGGCCCGGGGACGAAACGCCGAAGCCGCCGCGAAATCCGCCACCCTCGTCGGCCGCTACCTCGAACTGGGCTGGGAGCGCCCGGCCCGCCCGGTGGCCGCGCTGCGCTGGTATAAAAGGGGCGCTGCGGGCGGGGATTACCGGGGCCAGTTCGACTACGCCCGCCTCCTGCTGGAGCGCACCGGCCGGCTCGACCTCGCCATGCCGTGGTTCGGCCGCTGCATAGAGAACGGCGTTCCCGCCTTCTGCCGGAATGTCGGTGCCGCCCTGCGGGAAGCGCCGCAGCCCGCGCTGCGCCGCCTTGCCTTGCGGGCGCTGCAACGCGCCGCACTAAGCGGCACAGCTGGCGATCTGCGCACCCTCGGCGGCGCGCTGGCGGAGGGGCTCGGCGGCGCCCCGGATGCAGAGGGCGCCGCTCGCGCCTTCCAGCGCGCCCGCGAAGCGGAGGCGGCACACGCGGCGGCAGGCCCAACCGGCAAGGCTCAGGCTCCGTCGCCGGACGGCGCGGCGGCGGCCGGTGGCCATGCGTGAGGTGCGCCGAATGCCCTGAGGCGAGCTTTTGAGATCGCTTCGTCACGGCACCGTCCGATCACAAGTAAGTTATAGCCTTTCTACGACCTTTACTCTGCAACCTCACAGAGGCGCTAAATTACCGCCCAAGGCGGCTTTTCCAGTATTATCCATGCTTTGCGCACTCAACCTTTCCAGATGACTGCAACTTTCACACGAAGCGCCGCCTTGTTTTGCAGGCGCCGGGCAACAACGCCATGACGCCACTGTCCTCAACAGGGAGAGCGTTATGAGGCGGAATGATACGGGAAGACGCGAGACTGCAAGTTACAGCACTGCACATCGCGAAACTGCAAAACATGGATTGGCTCTGCTCAGCACCGGCTTTCTCGCCGCGTGCCTGGTGATGGCGACAGCCCCTGCGGAAGCGCGGCTGGGCGGCCTCGGCGGCGGAAACCGGGGCGGCGATAGCGGCTCCTCAGCCGGCGGCACGAGCGGCAGCAAAAGCGGCGGTTCGAGCGCCAGCCGGAGCAGCCGCGGCAACAGCGGCGGGATCGGCGGCTCGGTCGGACGGGCCGCCTCCGGCCTCGGTCGCTCGGTCGGCGGTGCCGTTTCCGGCGCGGGCCGGGCCGCGGGCGGCGCGCTCTCCGGCGTCGGTGCCGGCGTCAGCCGGGCCGGCAATGCCGCCAGCGCGAGCGCCGGCGGTAGCGGGCTCGGAGGCGCGGTTGGCGGCGCGGTGAGCGGCGTCGGCGGCGCCGTGTCGGGTGTCGGGAGCGGTGTCTCCGGCGCCACGAGCGGGCTCGGTAGCAGCCTCGGCAGCGGCATCGGCAGCGGCATCGGCTCGACGGTCGGCAGTGTCGGCGCGCCGTCCGGCCGGCCCGCGCGCGGCGACGCCACCACCTCCGTCACCGGACGGGCGCCGATGGCCGCGAATGTGGTCGGCGTGCAGATCGAATTGCTCAAGCCCGCCCAGCGCCCGCTCGGCGTCGGCCGCAGAGCCAACGGCAACATCGCCGATGTGAACGCAAGCGTCCTCGGCCGGCGCGGCATCAATGCCGATGTCGCCGTCGGCTCCTCGCGCCAGCGTCCGGTCGGCGTCGATGCGCGGGTGGGTGCGCTGGGGCCGCGCGGTCTCAACAGCAACAACAGCGCAACCATCGGCGGCGCTCAGGCGGTTGATGTGGAGAGCCGCACCACGCTGGGCGGTCCGCGCGGCGTGCGCGCCAATGCCGATATTGATGTCGGCGGCCAGAACACGGCGGCGGTGGGCGTCGACATCGGCATCGGCGGCCCCGGTGGCCCCGGCGGGCCCGGAGGTCCGGGCGGCCCTGGTGGGCCGGGCGGTCCCGGCGGCCCCGGTGGGCCGGGCACCCCGGGTGGCCCTTCGGCCGGCGGCCCCTCGGCCGCGCCGGGCGGCGCGGTCGGCGGCTCCGACATGGCGGCGAAGAAGACTCGCTGCGCCGGCGTGCTGTCCGAACCCCGCGCGTATGATTCCGGCATCGTCGCGCTCTGCCGCGATCTCGTCGACGGCTAATTCCGACACACTCTGAAGGGGCCGTCCCGGCAGCATTCCGGGACGGCCTTTTCGCGTTCTCCCATTATAAAGAGCGCACCCGCCAAACTTCATGGCGGACGCTACGGAACGTCTTTGCACCGCCGCGATTGCAGGGGAGTATCCAGTGGCTTCCCCAACCCGGTTCCCCCATGGCCCAGCTCCTCGTCCTTTTGAACGCCAATGCCGGCACGCTGCTCGACCGCGACGCGGAGGAGGTGCGCCGACACATTGCCGATGCGCTGGACGGCGGCGGGCGAACCGTCGAGGTGCGCCTGCTGCGCGGCAAGGAGCTTGTAAAGGCCATCCGGGCGTCGGGCACGGGCGAACATGGCACCGTCATTGTCGGTGGCGGCGACGGCAGCGTCAGCCTGGCGGTACAGAGCCTGGAAGGCTCGGACAAGACGCTCGGCATCCTGCCGCTCGGCACGCTGAACCTGTTGGCCACAGATATCGGCATGCCGCGCGACCTCGACGCGGCGATCCGCGCGCTCAGCGAGGCGACGGTGGCGACGATCGACCTGGCGACGCTGAACGGGCGGCGCTTCCACACCATTTCCGGCATGGGCTTCTTCAGCCAAATGGCGCGCGCACGCGAAACCGCCCGGCGCTGGAAGCTCTGGCGCTTTCTCGCCGTCGCCCTCGCCGCGCTTTTTGCGCTGCGCCGCAGTGGACGATTCGAGCTTGACGTCACAGTGGATGGCACGCCGCACCATTTCCAGGCCTTCGCCACGCTCGTCTCGATCAACCGCTTCACCGGGCCGGGCTGGCGGCGCAGCCGGCTCGACGAAGGGGTGCTCGAACTTCATGTCGCGGAGGATCGCGGCGGTCTTGCCCTGCTGAAGGCCGGCGCCGACATGGTGACGGACAATTGGCGCGACAATCCCGGCATCATCAGCCTGACCGGCCGGGAAATCGTGCTGCGGCGCGCCAATCGCGCCCGGGTATGGGTTTCGACCGATGGTGAGCTCGGCCGCGAGGAGATGCCGCTCACCTACAACATCGTGCCGCGCGGGCTGAAGGTCCTGATCCCGCCGCCCGCCGAGGGCGCCCCCGCCGTGGCCGTCGCCACCGAGGCGGCGACGACGCATGCGAACGCGCTTCAGAGCGGCTCGATCTCGTAGACCACGGTGACACCGGCACGAACCTGCGTCTCGCCGGCCTCCACCGGCACCGAATCCATCTTCTCCGCCCGGGCCGCCATCATCATGCGCGGCATGGGCTGCGGACCGGCCTCGCTGGCAATCGACACCACCCGCACCAGCCGCACGCCGGCGGCCTGGGCGATGATGTCGGCCTGATGCCGGGCGTCCTTCACCGCCTCGGCCCGGGCGGTGTCTTCCAGCCGGGCGGGATCGGCTATGTCGAAGGCGATGCCGCTGATCTGGTTGGCACCATTGGTGACGAGTTGGTCCAGCAGGTCGCCGAGCTTGCCGAGATCGCGCAGCCGCACGGTGACCGCATTGTTCACCTGGTAGGAGGCGATACGCAGCGGCTCGCCCTCCTTCTTCTGCGGGGCGTATTGCGGCTGCACCGAGAAGCCGGACGTGGAAATGTCGCGCGATTCGATGCCCGCCGTCCGAATCGCCTCGATCATCGTCGCCACGGCGGCGGAATTGGCGTCGAGCGCCTCGCGCGCTGTCTTGCCTTCGCTCACCACGCCGGACGTGAGGGTCGCCATGTCGGGCACCGCGCTGGCCAGGCCTTCGCCGGAGACCGAGAGCGTCGCCCGCCGGGCGTTAGGGGCGAGGTCCTGCGCGGCGAGCGGCGACAGGCTGGCGAACAACCCGGCGGCACCGAGAAATGCAGCGCAAGCGGTGGCGCGGATGAGCTTCATGTCTTTCACTTTCTTGCACTTTCTTGAAACTGCCGGGACAGGCGTGGATCGGCCGGCACGCCCCTGAGCTGCCGCACTGACGATGCGGCACGCCAGAGCACCGCGCGAAGGCGGCGGGATTGCGGCGGCAGCGCCGACAACCGCTCTGACAAGTGCTCTGGCGACCGCCCGACAACCGCTCCGGGACGTGTCGCTTCTCTCCCGCAGGCCGCGCCTGCAGGCGGCCACCCGCATGGCGGCAGCCGCCCCGCACCGAGCGGCAGCGGTTCGCACCCGCCCTGCGCACCCGGCCTCCCCCGCCGGATCGGCCCCGCCGCCCTCACGCCAAGGTGGACGGCCGACGCGACGTGGTTGGCGCGGACGCAACCCTTTGCTAGTTTCCCCCGCCCGCGCCGCTCCACAGCGCCGCCGGCCGGGCCTGTAGCTCAATGGTTAGAGCCGACCGCTCATAACGGTCTGGTTCCCGGTTCGAGTCCGGGCGGGCCCACCAATCTTTTGAACGGTTTGCGGCTGGCGGCCAATCCCCGACCATCCGCAGCGCCAACGAATCCGCCAATGAAACCCTCATTGCCCAGCAGCAGCTACGGCGTCTCACGCTTGAACTGTCGGCTGATTGAGCGATCGGTGCCGCACCAGGAATTGCTTTCCGCTGTGGATGCGAACGGAAACGGGCCGTCCGGCACACGCTCTCCGCAGGTCCGGCAGCGCATCCTGAGCAGGACGTCATGAATGGTCTCGCCGGGACGAGCGAGAAGCTCCATCGCGGCGGCGCGCACATAGACCGTGCGATGACCGCATCGACATTGAAATCCGACGAGAGGGCTCGGCTCGCTCATGCGAACATAGGAAGAACACCACCAGAATGAGTCAATGCCGCCGATGACGATTCAGCACGTCCGTGCTTCGAAGTGGTGACGTGCGGGCCGCATCTGTTACCCCGGAGCACCATCTCGGCAGGCCGTTGCGAGCGGCGGCTTTGCGCCCTCATCTCGGTCATTGATCTGGCAACGGCCACGGCCCATAAGCGGACATCAGCGAGTTGGGACACGTTGGCACCTTCGCCAGAAGCGATCCTCATGTCCTGATAGTCGGGCAGCAGGACGAACGGTTGGTGCACATGCTGCGCACACGTCATGAGGGACTTGCGGGTAAGCAACCTACGCGTATTTCAACCCTAGATATTGATTCGGTCAGCCAGTCCACACTGAGACCTGGGACATCGCGATGCATCGGTCCGCAGAAATTATTGTAACGCCGCGGCTAATTTTACGCAGCCTGGCTTCGGCCGACATTCAGGTCTTGTACGATCACGTTCTCTCCGACGCAGCAGTCATGGCGGCTGCCCTTTTCGGCGGGCCGATGTCTTTCTCGCAGTCAATTAGATTTATAGATCGCAGCTTCGATAATGGCAGCGGCAAAAGAGGACTTGGCGTCCTCGTCGAACGAGACACCCAGCAAGTGGTCGGCTTCGCGGGATTGTTGCAGTGTGCTGCGCTTGGAAAACCCGATTTTGAGCTAGGATTTGTTTTGCGGCGCTCCGCTTGGGGTCGTGGATATGCTACCGAGATCGGTCGCGGACAGCTCCATTACGGATTTCACGTTCTGGGACTGCCACGCATACTCGCTCTGGCCTCTCCAAAGAACAATGCATCGATCGCTGTCTTGAAGAAAATCGGCATGGATTTTCATAGTAATGTCCTCGACGCGCAACGCGGCGACCGCCTTGTTTACGCCGCCCGGCGGCCGCTCTAGATAAATGTTCAGATACAATTATCGTACTGTCGACCTTCTCAGGCACAGCAGCCTGTGAGGCACGCGAGACATACATCGTCGATATATTATTTGTCGACGCGATACTTAAGTCGTGCCCTAACCAGCAACATCATCTCCAGCTCAAGTTCTGCCGAAATCCGACCAAAGCTGGTTCGCCAGCCTTGCGCTGGCCGTTAGGTCTCGGCCCTCAGCGGCCTCGAACGCCGTCCGCACGAAAACGGACGGCAATCGTATGTGGCTTAAGCCATTGGCCAGCACAATTTTGAACGGAGACAATGCAATTTTGTAAGTTCACGCTCGAGGCTGCCTAGTCCACATAATCGTCATGACGAATGAAATCATGATAGTGACCTGCACGGGCGGGTTATTTTTCGATCGCGACTACTATATTAACGTTCATCTGCCATTGGCGCTTGAATGCTGGCGGCAGTATGGCTTGAAAAGCGCCTCCGCTTTCTTTCCCCGCGACGCCGACGCCCCGGATGTCGCCATCGGAATCTACAATTTCCGCGACAAAGCCGCGATACACGCGGCGCTCGCCTCTCGCGAAACAGAGACAGTGATGGCGGACGTTCCCCGCTTCACTGACGCGAGGGTATCCAGGACCATCGGCTTTTCGGCCTGACTGAGCCTCTTCCGCAACCGCAGTAAACATCGACAACCCAGCGCCCGGTGGGAGCTGGGACACCCGAGGCTGTCAGCACATGAGCGGCCGCCCGCCCATCATAAGCACCGGGATGTCAGCATCTGCAACGTCCCGACCGTACCGAACGACATAGATCATTCGAAGGAGTGCATCATGAACAGTCCTACCCCTCTGGCTGGCAAGCGCGCGCTGGTCACTGGAGCCGCGCGCGGCATCGGCGCGGCCATCGCGCTGAAACTGGCCGAGGACGGCGCCGATGTCGCCATCACCTACGAGAAGTCGGCCGTTAAGGCCGAGGCGTTGGTGGCCGAGATGCAGACCCTAGGGCGCAACGCCGTGGCAATTCAGGCGGATGCCGCCAGCCCGGAAGCCTCTAGGAACGCAGTCGAGCAGACCGTACTCCAGCTCGGCGGACTCGACATCCTGGTCAACAATGCCGGCGTGCTGCTTCCGGGCTCCTTTCTAGAGCAGCCCCTGGAGGAGATAGAGTTGCAGCTGAACGTCAACGTCCGTGGAGTTTTCGTGATCACGCAGGCTGCGCTGAAACATATCCCCAGCGGCGGCCGGATCATCTCTGTGGGCAGCAACGCTGGCCTGTCCGTCCCCTTTGCGGGCATCGCCGTCTATGCGGCGACCAAATCCGCGTTGGAGAGCTTCACCCGCGGTCTGGCTCGGGAGCTGGGCTCTCGCGAGATCACCGTCAATCTGGTTCGACCCGGCCCGATTGACACCGACATGAACCCCGCCGACGGACCTCTCGCGCCTTCTATTCTACCGAGCCTCTCGATCGCTCGCTACGGCAAGACCCGGGAGGTTGCCGAGGCCGTCGCGTTTCTCGCCGGACCGGGGGCCGCGTACGTCACTGGCTCGGGTATCCTTGTCGATGGCGGCATCGCTGCGTAAAGGTTGAGCACAGCGCAGATATCGGCCGTGTTGCTGCATGGAAGCGCCGATCGCCGATGACGGCATCTATACCGATCCGCTCATCGTCAATTCCTCAAGAAGCAATCGGCAGGCGACCAGCCGGCCGATGTCGCTATCGGCCGGACCGACCGTCGATCACCTCATCCATCGCGAGGCCATCGCAGCCGGACAGTGGCGAGCGAACGCTCTTTCATCGACGGCGACCGGCTGACCGGAACCTCGAAGCGATATTGAACTATCTCGACGGCCACTTCTCGGTCGTCCCGCGTTATACGGCCTATGTTGAGATAGAGGCCGCGCCCAACACGCATCAACGTCACCGTTGCTGCCGCTTTCCTGGGCGTTCAGTCCTCGTCCTGCCACCTGCGCAGACCCGTCTCGTCATGATAGGCCATGCGGTCCGGCGTGGTGATGAATTCCATCGTCGTGCCCCATGGCATGCGGCAATAGCAGACTTTGTTTCCCGCACCTTTTTCGGTTGCGTAGGGAATAGCGCGCGGTGCGGTAAGCGCGGTACCTCCAGCCTTTTCGAAGCGCTCAACCGAAGCGTCGATGTCGTCGGTGTAAACGCCGAAGTGCGTAATGCCGAAGTCGCTGGCGCGAACGGGCTGCGCTTGTTCGGGGCCGTGCATTTCAAAGAGCTCGATGTCAGGTCCGGTTCCGATTTTGACCATGGCCTGCGCGCGGACGACAGTTCCGGGAAAAGCGCCGGTGGCCCGCTCGAATTCGGGTCCCTGCCGCGGAGGGTCCTGCGGTCCGAAGGACTGATAGATCACCTGGCCGCCAAAAGCTTCCACCAGGAACGATTTTGCCGCTTCGATGTCGGGCACCGTGATGCCGATATGATTGACGCCGCGAATGACGGGTGCGGTCATGACATTCTCCTTTGCTGTCTATTCGATCTATCGCGATAGCTGCAGGCGCAATTCGCCCGCAACCTCGCGATCCACCTGGCCCACGATGGCGCGGGCGCGGAGTTTCAGTTGATCTTGAGGAAATCGATCAGGGCGGCCGCGACTTCATCCGGCCGCTCGTCAGCGACATAGTGGCTGCACCGCGCGATCGGGCCACCCGTCACATTGGTGGCGAACTCCTTGAGCATCGGCACCATCTGCGCACCGAACCGCTGGTCGCCGCCCATGCCAAGTACGGGTATCTTGAGAGGTTGCTTCTTATACTCGAGCGCGGCGGCGTGGTCGGCCGCGAGGGCTCGATACCATTCCATGCCGCCACGGGTGCGGCCGGGAAGTGCCATCGCTTTCGCGTAGATCTCGATGTCCGCCGGATTGAAAGTGCTGTGATCGTAGAACCGCTCAGCCATGAAGGTCGAAACATAGTCATATTCACGGCCATGGATCAGGCGCTCGGGTAGGTCCCGGTTCATATGAAAACTGAAGTGCCAGATCCTTGCCATCGTCGACTCCCATTGCGTCCAACCAGGAAGTGGAACGTCGAGGACGGCCAGGTGTGTAACAGCCTCTCGATAGAGGGCGGCCTGCGGCAAGGCGACCATTCCGCCGATGTCATGCCCGCACACGGCGTAGCGTTCATGCCCAAGGGCAAGCATCACTTCATGCGCATCGCGCGCCATCGTCGCCTTGTCATAGCCGCCCTGCGGGCAGTCGGAAAAACCTGCGCCGCGCAGATCGATAGCCACCACGCTGAAATGCTCGGCCAGCAGCGGCATCACATGGTGCCATTCCCACCATGTTTCCGGCCAGCCGTGAAGCAAAAGGATCGGCGGGCCTGAGCCCCCCATGACGGCGTTGATCTTGATGCCATTCACCTGCACCAGTTGCTGGGTGAACCCCTTCAATGCTGCGATCATGATCGCTTTCCAATCAAATGTTGACGGTCAAATAGAGTTCGCCGCAGGCCTCAGGGCTGGTCGAAATCGGTGGCGATCGTGATGTCACGCCAAGCGTCGATGTCGCTGCGGAAGGCCGCCAGCTTCCGCTCGGCGATCGCGTGCGCGGCCGGGCCGAGCGGCAGATGGAGCGGGGCGTCCTCGGCATCGACTGCCTTCAGGATCACTGCGATCGCCTTGTCGGGATCGCCTGCCTGATTGCCGTTGCTGGTTTCGCGATAGTGTTTGCGTGAGCTTGCGGCATATTCGGGCATCTCGTTGGCCGCCATCATGATCGATCGGCCAAGGAAATCGGTGCGAAAGGGTCCCGGCTCGACGATCAGCACGCGAACTCCGAACGGCTTCAGCTCACCGGCGAGCGCTTCGGAAATTCCTTCCACGGCGAATTTGGCGGCGTGGTAATAGCCTCCGCCGCCGCGGCCCTCGATACCCGCACCGGACGACATGTTGACGATCGTTCCGCCCGAACGTCGTAGGTGGGGTAGCGCGGCTCTGGTGATTTCGATCAGACCGAAGACGTTTACATCGAACATCGGCCGATATTCTTCAGGCGTGCCTTCCTCGATCGCGCCGAACAGTGCGTAGCCGGCATTGTTCACGAGCACGTCTAACCCGCCAAAGGTCTCGACCGCCTTAGCGACCACTACCTTGGCTGCCGCCGCATCGGTCACGTCGAGCGGCATAGTGATCATGCGATCGCCGAAAGGTTCGGCCATCTTCTCGATCGTCCGGACGTTGCGCGCCGTCGCTATAACCCGGTCGCCGCGCTGTGCCGCAGCGAGCGCGAGCCGCTTGCCGAAGCCGCTCGAACAGCCTGTGATAAGCCAGGTTTTCATAACTTCCTCTCCGAGTTGTTTCACCAAGAAGCGCCCTCACGTGGCGGCGGAATCCGCAGAAGGACGCGCCCCAGGCGATGGCGGGAATCTAGGTTCTTAGATTTGTTAGTTAAGTGATATAACTGCACTCTCGGCGTTCAGTTTTGTGCGGGGGTGGTCGCGATGGAATGGAGCGACGTCAGGATCTTTCTCGCTGTTGTGCGATCCGGCACGCTCGGTGGTGCCGCTCGGTCACTTCGGATAAGCCATCCGACCGTCGGCAGGCGCCTGCGTGCATTTGAGCAGGCGATCGGTCACACGCTCTTCCAGCGCACGGCGGACGGTCTTGTCCTGACCGAAGAGGGCCACGGGATCATCGCGTTGGCGGAGCAGATGGAAGAAGGCGCGCTGGCCATGGAGCGCCGGCTTGCGGGGCAGGAGCAGACTCTCAAAGGCAATCTCCGCATTTCGTCAGCGGATTGGTTTGGGGCCTATGTGCTCCCCCCCATCCTGGCGGATTTCTCAAAGGCCTATCCCAATGTCGACGTCGAGATCCTGACCGGCACGCGTCTGTTCAACCTTTCCCAACGGGAGGCCGACGTCGCTTTTCGTATCGTTCCGTTCGACACTGCCGATGTCGTTCAGCGGCGGCTCTTCAGACTCGAATACGGCGTCTACATCGCCGAGGAGGCGGCTGATCCCAAATATGGCGATGGGACCGGTTTCCGGCTGATCACCCATGAAACATCCACGGGCCATTTCCCTGACATCGCGTGGCTCATCGAGAGTTTCCCCAACGCGAGACCGGTCCTGCGATCAAACAACCGCAACGTCCAGGGGCGCATGTGCAGGCAAGGCGTCGGCATTGCCGTCCTACCCCACGTGGTCGGCAATCAGATCCCCGGCATTCGTAGACTGGACCTGCCGACGCCCCCGCCAACGCGAGAGATTTGGATGGGATACCACCGGGACCTACGGCGTCTTAAGCGTCTTCGCGCGTTCATCTCGACGGTGTCGAACCATCTCGTGAACGCTACCGCATGATGCGCGGCCCTGAAATGACTCAAGGTTCCCGGAGAAACGACAAGATCAGCGCTGGCTCAGCGCTTGATCGAGCGCCGCTGCCGCATGGATGGCCGTCGTGTCGAAGATCGGCACGGGGCTGTCCTCCTGCCCGACGAGCAGCATGATCTCGGTGCAGCCAAGGATCACCGCCTGGGCGCCGGCACCGGCAAGACGCGCGATCACCGCCCGGTAGGCCTCGCGCGACGAGGATTCAATGCGACCTGCGACCAGTTCGTCATAAATGATCCGGTGGACGGTCGCGCGGTCCTCCTCGTCGGGAACGATCACCTCAAGACCGTAGCGTTCGGTCAGCCGCCCCTTGTAGAAGTCCTGCTCCATCGTGAACGCCGTGCCGAGCAGCCCGACCTTTCGCAAACCGGCGGCCACGATCCGCTCCGCAGTGGAATCGGCGATGTGGATCAGCGGAATGCGAACCGCGCTTTGCACGTCAGGCGCCATCCGGTGCATAGTATTTGTGCAGATCAGAAGCAGGTCCGCTCCGGCCGCCTCCAGCCGCCGTGCGGCGTCCACCATCCGCTCCGTGAGGCGGCTCCAGTCGCCGGCATGTTGCAGCGCCTCGATTTCCGCAAAGTCGAACGACCATAGCAGGCAACGGGCCGAAGCGGTCGCACCCAGGCGCGCGCGAACGCCTTCGTTAGGGAGGCGATAGTACTCCGCCGAGCTCTCCCAACTCATACCCCCGATAAGCCCGATCATGCGCATCATGCCTCTCCTTTCCAGGGCTGAAGACCGAGCAGCAATGTCGGGATCAATTCCGACACGGTGGGGTGGATCGGCACCGCCCAGCGCAACTGCTCGATCGGCTGGTCGGCATTCATCATGTCGAGAATGCCGTGGATCGCCTCGTCGCCGCTCGTTCCCAGTATCGCCGCGCCGAGGATGCGGCGGGTGTCGGCGTCGGCTATCACCTTCATGAACCCCTGAGTCTCGCCCTTCTCAACCGCGCGGCCGACGCGGACCATGGCGCGCTTGGAGTGAAACAGCCGCCGGCCGCTCTTCGCCGCCTCGGTCTCGGTCATTCCGACCCTGCCGAGCGGAGGATCGATGTAGAGGGCGTAGCCGGTCATCCGCTGGCTGACGCGACGATCCTCGCCATCGAGTAGATTGGCGGCGACGATTTCGAAGTCGTTATACGCGGTGTGGGTGAAGGCCCCGCGGCCGTTGCAGTCGCCGAGCGCGAAGATATTCGGAAGATTGGTCTGCAAGCGGTCGTCGACGATGATGTAGCCGCGCGCGTCCGTCGCAATGCCGGCCGCTTCAAGCCCAAGATCATCGGTATTGGGCCTGCGGCCGACCGCCATCAGGACATGACTCCCGATCGCTGGCGCATCATTTTTCTCGCAGTCGACCGAAACGGCGATGTCGCCGCCATGGCGCTTGAAGCCAACGCAGTCGGCTCCAGTCCGAACAGTGATGCCTTCGCGTTCGAGGATCGCCCGAACTTCTTCGGAGATGTCCGGATCCTCTCGCGCGATCAGCCGATCCATACGTTCGATGATCGTGACCTCCGCACCGAAACGCCGGTACATCTGCGCAAATTCGAGGCCGATATAGCTGCCGCCGACCACGATCAGGTGGCGCGGGAGGGTGTCGAGCGCGACCACGTCAGTGTTGGTCATTACGGGCACGTCCCTCACCCCTGGCATGGGGGGCATGACGGCCCGCCCGCCGACGTTGATGAAGATGCGGGGCGCCGTCAACTCTTCGCCATCCACCATGACGGTGTGTGCGCTCACGAAGCGGGCATGGCCGCGGATCAGCTCGACATTGGCCATACCAGCGAGCCATGTCTCGTTGTCCGCTCGTGAGTCGAGGATCACCTTCCGGGCGCGTGCCGCGACAGCGGGCATGTCGATTGCGACCTGTCCCTTTAATGTGAAGCCATAGTCCCCGCCTCGACGCGCGGTGTGCGCAGCGTAGGCACTCCCGATCAGCGTCTTGGTGGGCTTGCAGCCCGTGTTGACACAGGTGCCGCCAACGAGGTGGCGCTCAATGATCGCCACCCTCATGCCGGCATCGTTCAGCCTGCCGGCGAGCGACGGGCCCGCCTGACCGGCGCCGATGATGATCGCGTCGAATTCGCGTATGCTCATAAAGATTACTCCCAAGTGGTCGCGGTCAATGGGTACATATGGCGGTATCGCGGCATATGGCGATGTCCTCAGGTGTTCGGATGAAGCGTTGGCAACTCGGGTGCTGGGATGTGCGCTGCCGCTCGGGTTTAGAAGCAGCGCACATGGGCCGGGGCCAGAGCTGAGGCCCGAAGGCGTGGCCGGCGCCGAGACTTAGCTCGCGGTGCGAAGCCTGTCTTTTCGGGCATCGCTGATGGTGAGCCATATGGCCGAGATGGCGAAATAAAACGCGCCGAACGCTGCGTAGGGGGCGATGTTGGCAATGCCGACCGGGTCTGGTCCGCGGGCCATGAAGATCATGAAGACGCCTGCAAGGGCGGACTGGGCGCCGCTCAGGATCATTGCCCACTGGGCGCCGAAGGATTTCCAGCGGCCAATGGCGGTGGCGAGCTGGAAGATACCGGAGAAGCCGGCCCAGATGCCAAAGACGACCAGCACGCTGTTCAAGCTGCTGCCGAGTGCGATGGCGACGGCGATTGCGGTGAGACTGCTGAAGATGAAGTTGAGCAACTGCGACTTGTTGCGGCGGAGGCCCCCGCTGCGCTGGGCATCGATAAAGTTGGCGATAGCATCCCAAGCGGGATAGGCGACGAGCATGACCGCGGCGAGTGAGGGATTGCTCGTGGCGACTGAAATAGCGATCAGGACCCAGGCTGTCGAGAAAGCGAACCGGGTGAAATAATAGCGCTTGAGCCAGCCTGAGGCGGACTGGGCGGGTTGGTGTTGGACCGTCTGCGTAACCATGTTTAGTCTCCTAAAATTGTCTGCCAGCCAGATAGGAGACGGATCGTCGGCGCGGAAATCGTTTGTTCGAATACCAGCAATTCAGCTCAGATATTCCTCGCAGGGTCACTTGATCATCAGCCCTTGCCGCGCGGCGACGAGTCCATTTGTCATTCGCCAACGCTCCCACGATGTCGGCAGACAGGACTCACTGTCTGAATTGAGAGATCGTCGTTCTCAAGCGCCCAAAGCTTTTCATGCGCGTGCGTTGCCTGCGTTATTCAGGTTCATCGCCGCCCTCTCGCCGCCAACCTGAAAAGGCAAGCCGGCTATATCGCTACAAAACGAGGCCGGCGGGTGCTGACCCGGTGGCTTATTTGCCTTAGATCTAGACGGACCTAACAACTGGAAACCCTCGCCCTTATTGGCGCATATTTGGGGGAGCGGATGCATCTTCGTGGGCTCGATCTCAATCTTCTGGTTGCGCTCGATGCGCTCCTCACAGAAAGGAATGTCACCAGAGCCGCGGAGCGCATTCACATCTCTCAGCCCGGGATGAGCGCTGCGCTGCGGAAGTTGCGTCACCATTTCGCCGATCCGCTGCTGGAGCAAATCGGCCGCAATCTCGAGTTGACCGAAAGAGGCCACGCTCTCGCCGACCCAGTCAAGACTATCCTCTTGCAAGTCAGCGAGCTTAGTGATCGGTCGACCAGCTTCGACGCGTCGGCGGCGCGACGTGTTTTTCGAATTTCTGCGACAACCTACTGCTGCGAGCTTCTGGCCACGCATTTGATATCTCGGCTGCGGGACATCGCTCCGCTGGTCAGCGTGCATTTCGAGGAGTTGTTGGCAGATACCCCCGATCGCATTCTGGATGGTCAGATTGACTTCGTAATCACGATCTCAGCCAGACTGCTCGACAAAATGCAGGCTTATGATGAATTCATGCGATCGGAGAAGCTGTTCACTGACAAGTTCGTTGTAGCGATGTCTAAAGATAATGCGCACAGAGCGGAGACCATTACCTTCGACGAGCTATGTGGGATGGGATATATCGAGACTAGGTTCGGCGGCGTGATCGCGGGAGTCGCTGAGCAGCTTTGGCGGCAGCAGCCTAAGCAGCCGCACACATGCGGTTGGCTGCCGAACTTCCATCTCACTTTGAATACGATCGGCAGGACCGATATGGTGACCATCCTGCCATCGCTGCTGGTTGCCATGCAGGGCGACCGCTACAATGTGAGGGCGCTTCCCGTGCCCTTCGAGATGCCAATTATCGAGGAACGGCTCTATTGGCACCGGCGGAACGACAGTGATCCTGGGCACTTATGGATGGAACGGACGCTCGAAGAGGTCGCTACCAGTTTCATTACTTGAGGACTGGCGATCACGCGATGCCGCGGCGCGATCTTCCAGAGATCGTCGCGGCGATCGAAAGCTATGAAACAGGACAGGCCTTACGGTTCCACCTGGGATAAATCGCCGTCCTAGACTTCAGTTCGACTTGAAAATCTGGGATAATTTGGGCAGCCTCCGACGAGTTTCGCGTTGCCGAATACACTATTGAACGCTCACTGGGGTCCGATCGCCAACTAAATTTTGTCCGAACGACCGTAATGGCGGCGCAACGCCGCCGTTCGCACGGGGCGGCCGACATGGCCGCTTCGAGTCAGTTTCGGCCTCGGACGTTCATCGGCGATATGTCCGCTTCTCGTTCGAAGTCCTCAATAGCGGACAGTCTGCCACCGGCCCCAAACCGGTCACTCGTCGCTACGCTGCGAACTACAGCTCACAGCGCCCTGCCGCCTTTGCTCGCCATTTTACCACCCGAACGCAAGAAAGCCCTGCCCTCCATGTGGAGAGCGGGGCCTTAGGTGATCCGAGCCTGTCAGGGCTATCCTAGACCTTCGACATATCGAAAGCCGCGCACGGCCCGCCAATGACCGCCGTAGCCGTGTCCGCTCTCGACGCCGGCGCGCCGCATCGAGGCGGCTGAGCGGCGCTTATCGCCGCCCCAGAACCCAGATGAGACCTGTGCCCATAGGGGATCTCGGCGCAGCGCCGCCACTAGCCCGGGATGCGTGGTGTGAAACAAGGTCGGCATCGGCCGGCCATAGCGGTTGAGCCCGCGGCGCCAGCGCCCACAGACGGCGTTCAAGAAGCGCAGGCCGATGCCGGCGCCCTGCCACTCCGGCATGATGACAAGCCGGCTGGCGCGCGCCTCGACGAGGCCCGGCCTGGTTGAGAAGGCGACATGCCCCACAGGAGAGCCATCGACGAAGCCGACATAGCAGTTCGCCGCGATCATCCTCGGCAGCTTCAGATAATGATGCGGCTCAAAACGGGGCCACCACTCCCAGCCGGTTTCGATGATGTCGAGCTCGATCGGGGGACGTCGTCGAAGACCCCTCCCGGAGAAGCGCCCCGTTGCGGTGTCGAATATCCAGTCAGGCTGGAGCCAGTCGATGATGTCGTAGTGGCAGGACAGCAGCACGGCCCGCCCGCCGGTACGGCGCCATGCCTTGCCGAAGGCGAGAGCGCCGATGCGTGCGATCTGGCGGTCGACCACCGACGTAAACTCGTCGATGACAACTTCGGCCGGTCGCTCGCAGATGATGCGCGCTAGGTCCGCGCGGAATCGCTCGCCGTTCGACAGCAGCCGGTAGGGCCGCAGCCACGCCGGCACGGTGCCGAGGCCGACTGCAGCCAGAGCGCCCGTCACCTCATCGATGTGCCTGTCGGGGCCGATGGCCTCGACAATGGCGTCGTCGTGAGGCCATCCGGTCGGTTCGTACATGGCCGACGGGTTGAAGACATGCGCGCCGAGGGAGGTCTTTCCCGACCCGGATGGGCCGACGATCAGCCCTAGAGACCAATCAGTGCCCTCAATCGCCAGATCGGCCCGGAGCGCCACGTCGGCGCTTTCGACATTGAAGAGGGAGCGCACCCGGGCGGCACGGTACCCGTCCGAGTGATTGGCCTGGTGGTGGACCTCGATCCTCATGCCACCACCACCTTGATCTTGGTGAGCCTGAGGGCGGTCAACGCCTCATAGATCGACCGCTGGGTGTCCTCATCCGGGCACCTGCCCGAGCGAGGCGCGGCACGGGAGCGGTGGCTCACCCGCGACGAGGCGGCAGCCTTGCTGTGGGCCTGCTGGCGCACCCGCGAAAAGCAGAAGCGCTCGCACAAGGGCCTGCCGGGCGAAGCAATCCCCACGGCCAAGTACACCATGCGCCACCTCGCTCGGTTCATCCTAATCGGCCTCTACACGGGCACCCGCGCCGGCGCCATCGCTTCAGCCAGTTGGGCGGCTGCGTCCGGCCGGTCTTACATCGATCTCGATCGCGGGGTCTTCTACCGCCTCGCGCAAGGCGCGCGCGCGACGAAGAAGCGCCAGCCGCCGGCACCGATCCCAACGCGCCTGCTGGCGCACCTGCGCCGCTGGAAGGAGAAGGGCGTCTCCAAGGAATATCCCGTCGAGTATCGTGGGCAGCCGATCAAGTCGGTGAAGGTCGCAATGGCGCGCGCCGTGGAACTCGCTGGACTCGAACCCGGCGTTACGCCGCATACCCTCCGCCACACCGCCGTGACCTGGCTCATGCAGTCAGGCGTGACGATCTGGGACGCGGCAAGCTTCGTCGGCATGTCGCCGGCGCTGGTAGAGCGCACCTACGGGCACCACCATCCGGACTACATGGCGCGCGCCGCGCACGCGCTTTCCGTTGGCGCCAACAAAACGCCAAAGAAACCCGTGAACCGAACGAGAACAGAGGGCAGCGAGACCGTTTGATTTCGCACGGTTTCATGCGGGTTTGCCTCAGAAGAAGCGCGCTCATAACGGTCTGGTTCCCGGTTCGAGTCCGGGCGGGCCCACCAAATCCATACAAATCAACGACTTAGATGAACTGCCTCGCGGTGGTACATCTCGGTGCGCAATCCAACCTTTTTGCAGCCTTCTCGAAACGAGCATCTACTATCTTCGATTGCCGATTTCCAAGCGACTGCATCCATTCTCAGTACCAAGCACGTTGAAGATATCGCTACGAACCCGCGATCCCCAAAGTGCATTGCGTCTTTCCCGCTCCCTCGTCCGTGACGACGAGCAGATCACCGCCGGCGCCGAAACCCTCATCACCATCGCAGAGCCAGCCACGCTCCTGCGCCGATGGCAATGAACCAATGCCCTTTTCAAACCCCCTCTGATGCAGTCTTCTCACGAAAGCGGCTTGGGTCGCCGTGATGCAAGTTCTGCACGAAGCGATTCGCCGACTGGGAGTAGCGCCGGCAGGGAGGGCTGGGAATTTGCGCGAGGCCAGCTCGATTGATGACGCCGTGAGCGGCGTACCGCCCATAGCGTGCTCCACGCTGATCGAGCATGCGGACCATCAGGCGGCCCTGCAGCCTTGGATACCCATGGAATGCATCCAGCTTGGCAGGGGTCACATTCTCGCACAATTGGATAGTCTCGATCTCAACTGCCAGCAGGTCGTTCGGGAACGCCAGCAAGCCGCAATACAGAAGTTTGGCCTCACGCCGTTCAATATCTGCACGCTCTCCTACTGCACGCCAAATCCAGCGTTTCGCTTTTCCGAACTCGGCGCAGGCGATGACAAGACCGTCTTCTTCATGCCGGCCAACACCGAATTCGACCTCCGTGTTCCGGCCGGAGTGGAGACCAACTATATCAGCCTGGACCAGCAGGAGTTCCTGCGCGCCGCTCGTGTCCTCAACCCTCGGGGATGGGAGCACCCTCCAACTACAATTCGACAACTCGCGGCCCTGCAGAAACCCGAGTTGCGGGAAGTCATCGACCTCTGCTTCGCCGTCGCTCACGCGGCGTCCGCGCGTGGCGAAGCGCCCGATGACGCCGCCATGCGCCATCTTCTGGTGCAGGCGACGCAACACCTCGCAACGCTGGCCCAGGGGGTGCATCCCCCGCCGTCGCGCACCGCTCACCTGCGCTCGTTTCACATCTGCCGCCTGGCGCGCGACTTCGCCGAACACCGGCTCGAAGGCGACGAACTGCCGACCGTCTTCGACATATGCTGCGAGGTCGGCGTATGCGAGCGCACGCTGCAATATGCCTTCCGCGACTATATCGGCATGTCGCCCATGGCCTATCTGCGCCTGCTCCGTCTCAACCGGGTACGGGCGGTTCTTCGCGTCTCGTCCCCGCGAGGAACGACCGTGACCCGCGTTGCGATGCGCTTCGGTTTTCTTCATCTCGGTCGGCTTGCGCAGGATTACCGGCGAGCTTTCGGAGAGCCGCCGTCGGTGACGCTCGCCTCCTGAAACCGGCCCTGCCTCTGCATCGGATTTGGTCCCTATCGCGATCCCGATTGCGGAAATCGGATAGTTGCACCCAGCGGACGTCCTTACCGTGCCCGGAAGCTGTCGCCCCGATCGACGTGGCGTCAGCGACGAACCCGTGTCCGTTCATATCTACGGACCCCGTTAGAGGCGGAGGCGCGGAAGCCGGCGCTGCCAAGAGCCTCGGTCCACCTCACCTAGTGAAACTCAGCAGGGGCAAGACATGTGTCAGGAATGTTCAAAGGCCACCATTAGCCGGCGCGGGTTGTTCGCGGGGGGCCTCGCTTTGACGATCGCAGCATCCTCCTCGAGCCTTGCCTTCGCGCAGGCGCCTGACGGCCGGCCCAACTCGGCGGAGGAGGCGTTGATGCGCCTGAAGGAAGGCAATGCGCGCTACATCGCCAATGCGCCCATCAACGCCGACCACTCCGTCGGGCGCATCAACCGCTCGATGGGTCAGCAACCCTTCGCCGCTGTGGTGACGTGTGCCGATTCCCGCGTCGTGCCAGAATTGATCTTCGATCAGGGGCCGGGCGATCTCTTCGTCATTCGCGTTGCGGGTAATTTCATCAACGAGGACGGTCTCGCGAGTCTGGAATTTGCAGCCGCTGTTCTTGGCATTCGGGCAATCCTCGTTCTAGGGCACACGTCCTGTGGCGCGGTGGATGCCACCATCAAGTCCATCAAGGACAACACCCTGCCGCCAGGCCATCTGCCGAGGCTGGTCAATGCGATCCGTCCGGCGGTCTATGACGTCATGGCAAGCAATCCGGACAACCTGCTTGCCGCCGCAACCGCCAAGAACGCACAGCTGAATGCCAGTGTTGCCGCGACTTCAGGCCCGATTCTCGCGGAGTTCCACGAGAAGGGAACAATCACATCGGCAGCCGCCATTTACGACATCGCCACAGGAAAGGTTGCCTTTCTCTAGTGCCAGCCTGCGCTTGACGGAGCGCGAATTGGCACGGGCACCGGTCTGGCGACCAAAGATCTACGCGGCCGCCAACCGGACCTTCCCAACGCAGCGCCAAGGCCAGAGCCGTCGGCGCCTGTGCGTCTCGACGGCGATTATGTGCCCCCTCACCAGCATGGGTACGCCAACACTCAATACGTCCTAAGCTGCTGTTTTATTTATCGAATAATAAATCGTCCGGGCCCGCCACCGATTTCACGGGGCCTCAGTGCCGCCGCCGGCTGGCCTCGCCCTTGGGCGCGGAACCTTCCTGTTCACCAATTGTTAACGATCATTGCAATGGGGAGGTCTTCGCATGCTCGCCCTCAAGTTTGATGTCGATCCATCCAGCATCGCCTTCGACCGTCCGCAGGGCCGTCTGGCGATGACGCTGCACCCCGTGATCCCGACCTATGACGAAGCCGCCGCCATTGTTTACGGTTGGGCGGTCATGTCTGGCTGCCGCGACATTCGCCGGCTGGTGGTCGAGATCGACGTCGAGGCCGGCCCCCTGCCACGCGCATCTTCAGGGGTGCGACACGCCGCCTAGACGGAACCTGCCGCAACGCAGGGCGTTGCTCCTACCCAACTCAGGAGTAGTATGATGGCCAGCACCTCCGAACTCGACGCGATCTCCAAGGATCTGGACGCCCTTCGCCGCGACGTCGCCACTCTCGCGGGCTCGCTGGCGAGCCGGAGCAGCGATGGCGTGCGCCACTATGCCAACCGCTATGCCCGTCACGGTGCAGCCCGCGCGGGCGCAGCACTCGACTATGCAGCGGCAAACGGCGCCGATCTGCTTGAGGGCGCCGGCAGCCATGCCCGGTATGCCGCCGACGAAGTCGCGGCGCAGGTTCGCCGTCATCCCGCCGTGGCGCTCGCCGGGCTGCTGACGATCGGCATGCTGGCTTATCTGGCCGCCTGCCGGAAGTAATAGCCGGGGCTGCCCAGGCAGTGGCGGCGTCGCCGCCACGCCACGCCCGGGTGATGATTACGGGGGCCGTCCAGGTCGTTTGCAGCCTTGCCGGCGAGGCAGGGCCCGCCGGTCACGCGGAAATGCGTTGGTGTTCGGCAGTGGCTCAGTCTTCCTTGACCCCGGAAGTCATTGACCTGCGGCCGTAGCCCGAGTGACCCCGAGTCATCGGGGGCGCGTGCCGCTCCACCGCTGGATAGCGACCCGTCGAGGCCCGATATGCACGCCCCCTCTTTCAGCTCAGTATTTCTGGCGGCGCTCTCTGTCGCCTTTCTCGCTCCTCCTCTGCCCGCCCTCGCCCAGGCCATGCCCAATTCGCTCGCCATGAGCTGCGGGCAGGCGCGGGCGCTGGTGCAGCGCGAGGGGGCCGTGGTCATCGGCACCGGACCGAACCTCTATGACCGTTTCGTCACCGATGCCGGCTATTGTTCATCCAAACGCTCCAAGCCGGCCTGGATAGCGACCCGCGACGAGGCGCAGTGTCTGGTCGGGCAGCTCTGCCGCGATCGGCGCTTCCGGGCGCGCTGAGCCTATGCCGGGGTCCGGCGCCTCCTAAACGGTTGCGCGATACGCCGACGGGGGGCATAAGCGCGGCACAGAGTTTGGAGGAATTCCATGCCCGCCTATCGTTCCCGCACCACCACCCATGGGCGCAATATGGCCGGCGCGCGCGGCCTCTGGCGCGCCACCGGCATGAAGGACGGCGATTTCGGCAAGCCGATCATCGCCGTGGTCAACTCCTTCACCCAGTTCGTGCCCGGTCATGTGCACCTGAAGGACCTCGGCCAGCTCGTGGCGCGGGAGATCGAGGCGGCGGGTGGCGTCGCCAAGGAATTCAACACCATCGCGGTCGATGACGGCATCGCCATGGGCCATGACGGCATGCTCTATTCGCTGCCCTCGCGCGAACTGATCGCCGACAGCGTGGAATACATGGTCAACGCGCACTGCGCCGATGCCATGGTCTGCATCTCCAATTGCGACAAGATCACCCCCGGCATGCTGATGGCGTCGCTGCGCCTCAACATCCCGACCGTGTTCGTCTCCGGCGGACCGATGGAGGCCGGCAAGGTGGTGCTGAACGGCAAGACCAAGGCGCTCGATCTGGTCGACGCCATGGTCGCCGCCGCCGACGAGCGCATTTCCGACGAGGATGTCGCCGTCATCGAGCGCTCGGCCTGCCCGACCTGCGGCTCCTGCTCGGGCATGTTCACCGCCAATTCGATGAACTGCCTCACCGAGGCGCTGGGCCTCGCTCTGCCGGGCAACGGCACCACGCTGGCCACTCACTCCGACCGCAAGCGGCTCTTTGTCGAGGCCGGCCATACCATTGTCGACCTCGCCCGCCGCTATTACGAGCAGGACGACGCCAGCATCCTGCCGCGCTCGGTGGCGAGCTTTGCCGCCTTCGAGAACGCGATGACGCTCGACATCGCCATGGGCGGCTCTACCAACACCGTGCTGCATCTGCTGGCCGCCGCGCATGAGGGCGAAGTGCCCTTCACCATGGCCGACATCGACCGCCTCTCGCGCCGGGTGCCGGTGCTGTGCAAGGTGGCGCCCGCCGTGGCGGACGTGCATGTGGAAGACGTGCACCACGCCGGCGGCATCATGGGTATTCTCGGCGAACTCGACCGCGCCGGCCTTCTCGACACCTCGGTCGGCTCCATCCACGCCACCTCGCTCGGCGCGGCGCTGGAGCACTGGGACGTCAAGCGCAACGGCAGCGAGGCGGTGCACGAATTCTTCCGCTCCGCCCCCGGCGGCGTGCCGACGCAGACCGCGTTCAGCCAGTCCGCCCTCTATGACGACGTCGACCTCGACCGCGAAAAGGGCGTCATCCGCAACCTCGAGCACGCCTTCTCCAGGGATGGCGGCCTCGCCGTGCTTTATGGCAACCTCGCCGAGGATGGCTGCATCGTGAAGACGGCCGGCGTCGACGAGAGCATCCTGAAGTTCACCGGCACCGCCCGCGTGTTCGAGAGCCAGGACGACGCCGTCTCCGGCATTCTCGGCAACCGGGTGAAGCCGGGCCAGATCGTCCTCATCCGCTATGAGGGGCCGCGCGGCGGGCCGGGCATGCAGGAAATGCTCTACCCCACCAGCTACCTGAAATCGAAGGGGCTGGGCAAGGAATGCGCCCTCATCACCGACGGCCGCTTCTCCGGCGGCTCCTCGGGCCTGTCCATCGGCCATGTCTCGCCGGAAGCGGCGGAAGGCGGCACCATCGGGCTGGTGCGCGAGGGCGATGTGATCGAGATCGACATCCCTAACCGGCGTATCCATCTCGCGGTGGACGATGCCGTGCTCGCCGCCCGCCGCGAGGAGCAGGAAGCCCATGGCTGGATTCCGGCGGCGCCGCGCAAGCGCAACGTGACCACCGCGCTCAAGGCCTATGCCGCGCTCGCCACCAGCGCCGCAAAGGGTGCTGTCCGGCAGATCCCCTGAGCGGCACCTTCCTGAAGGCGCGCGCGCCTTCAGCCGGCCAAAAGACACAGAAGGCGGGGCCGTGCGGCTCCGCCTTTTTCGCATGCGTCCCTGAAGACGACCAAAAATGGAGGCCGCCATGGCCGACGAAGACGATGCCTATGTCTATGACGAAGCCACCGGCGAGTGGCGCCCGGCCTCGGAAATGAAGGCGGCGACCACCACCGCGCCGGAAGCGCGCGATGCCTCCGGCACGGTGCTGGCAGACGGCGACTCGGTCGTGCTCATCAAGGACCTCAAGGTAAAGGGCGCCGGCCAGACGCTGAAGCAGGGCACGGTCATTAGGACCATCCGCCTCACCGACAACCCGGAAGAGATCGACTGCCGTTTCGAGGGCATCAAGGGCCTCGTCCTGCGCACCGAATTCGTGCGCAAGCGAGGTTAGATCGGGGGGCGTCCGCGTGGCGCGCCGCGCGGTGGCATGGTAGCGTCGGCCGTGCCACCGCTCACCCCCGCAGGTTGACCCATGAGAAAGCTCGTTCGCGCCCTCGTCCTTGCCAGCACCGCCGTCGCATGGCTGCCCCACGCAGCTCTCGCGGACAAGATCGACCTCTCCACCACGACCTGCGCGCAGTTCCTGGAGAGCGACAAGACCGAGATCATGCTGACGCTTGCCTGGCTCGACGCCTATTACAAGGACGTCGACGCCCCGCCCGTGATCGACACCGACAAATTCGTCGATAATGCCGGCAAGCTCGGCGATTACTGCGCCGCCAATCCGAGCATCGGCCTGATCACGGCAACCGACGAACTGTTCGGCGACTGACGCGGGCGGGCGCCTCTCCGGCCACGTGCAGCCGTGAGGCGTATTCCGGCATAATGATTGCGAACTCACCGTCCGGCCAGCTTGCTTTGCAGGCTGGCCGGACGGTTGTTTCCGCTTGTCGAATTATGCCCCCGACGGAAAGAACCCTCCCCCACACGACGCCTTGCCGGTGCTATAATCATGTATCTACGGTAATATACAGCCAATAATAACCTTTATAACTACCATATTGCAGTCGAGAGGTAACAAATTAGCGCTGCAATAACTTATACGACTGGGGAACCATACGTAATTCTCGGGATTATTCCTCACACAAACCGGAGGATATCCTATGATCAACGCCAAGACGACTTCTGCGGCCGTTCTCGCGGCCATGCTCGCCCTCAGCGCCCCGGCTTTTGCCCAGTCCAGCGGCACGGGCGGCGCCTCGTCGAGCGCAGGCGCGTCAGACTCGGGCAATACCGGCGGCAATGCGACCGGCTCGTCCGGCACCACCGACAGCAAGGCTGGCGGCATGAACCCGGCGGCCGCAGGCTCTGGCATGGGCTCTTCCGAGGGCCGCAACACCACCAGCGGAGGCACCACGGGCACGGATGCCGCCGGCACCGCCCCGGCCAATGCCGACCGGCCCGATGACACCAGCTCCGATCGCGATTGCACCAGCACGCAGACCCCCTGCTGATCGCTCTACCTTCGCGCTACTGGAAAGGCCGCCCTCTCCCCGGGGCGGCCCTTTTCATGTCGGGATGGCCCCCTCAACAGCGGGCCGCGATTGCGAACAAAACGCGAAACGTGCTCTCTGGGCGGGAGATCCCCTCCCGGAGATTCGTCCGCCCATGCACCCCGCCGCCTATCTCGACAGGCTCAACCCGCAGCAGCGGCGGGCGGTCGAACATGGCATTGCCGGCGCCGGCGAGGTGATTGGCGGGCCGCTTCTGGTGATCGCCGGCGCGGGCTCGGGCAAGACCGACACGCTCGCCCATCGCGTCGCCCATCTCATTGTCAACCGTGCCGATCCGCGCCGCATCCTGCTGCTCACCTTCTCCCGCCGCGCGGCGGCGGAAATGGCGCGGCGGGTGGAGCGCATCGCCGCGCGCGTACTCGGCCCCGATGCAAGGGCGCTCACCGAGGGGCTGACCTGGGCCGGCACCTTTCACGGCATCGGCGCCCGCCTGCTGCGCGACCATGCGCTCGCCATAGGCCTCGACCCGAACTTCACCATCCACGACCGCGAGGACAGTGCCGACCTCATCAACCTCATCCGCCATGAGCTGGGTTTCTCCAAAACCGAGAAGCGCTTTCCCACCAAGGGGACCCTGCTCGCCATCTATTCCCGCGCGGTCAATGCCGAGCAGAAGCTGGAAGAGGTGATCGGCCGCAGCTTCCCGTGGTGTGCCGGCTGGAATGGTGAGCTGAAGGCGATCTTCTCCGCCTATGTCGAGGCCAAGCAGCGCCAGAACGTGCTCGATTACGACGATCTGCTGCTCTACTGGGCACAGATGATGGGCGAACCGGCGCTGGCCGGCGAGGTCGCCAGCCGTTTCGACCATGTGCTGATCGACGAGTATCAGGACACAAACAAGCTGCAATCCTCCATCCTGCTCGGGCTGAAGCCGGACGGGCGCGGCCTGACCGTGGTCGGCGACGATGCGCAGTCGATCTATTCCTTCCGCGCCGCCACGGTGCGCAACATTCTCGACTTCCCCGGCCACTTCACGCCCCGTGCCGAAACGATCATGCTGGAGCAGAACTATCGCTCCACCCAGCCCATCCTCGCCGCCGCCAATGCGGTGATCGATTTTGCCAGCGAGCGCTACGCCAAGAACCTCTGGTCCGAGCGCGCAACGGGCGAGCGGCCGGTGCTGGTGAGCGTGCGCGACGAGATCGAGCAGGCGAACTTCATCGCCACCCGCGTGCTGGAGAACCGCGAGGACGCCATCGCCCTGAAGCAGCAGGCGGTGCTGTTCCGTGCCGCCCATCACAGCGGGCCGCTGGAGGTTGAGCTAACCCGGCGCAACATTCCCTTCGTGAAGTTCGGCGGGCTGAAATTCCTTGATTCCGCCCATGTGAAGGACGTGCTCGGCGTCCTGCGCTTTGTCGAGAACCCGCGCGACCGCGTTGCCGGCTTCCGGGTGCTGCGCCTGCTCTCCGGCCTCGGCCCGGCCACCGCCGCGCGCATTCTGGATGCGGTCGACGCCGCCGGTGGATTGCTGCCGGCGCTGGAAGCGGTCACGCCCCCTCCCCGCGCCGAACAGGAATGGCCCACCTTCCTCGCCATGGCGCGCGAACTCAAGGCGAACGCCGCCGGCTGGCCGGGCGAACTTGATCTGGTGCGCGCGTGGTACGAGCCGCTGCTGGAGCGCCTGCACGAGGATGCCGGCAGCCGGCAGGCCGATCTTGTGCAACTCGGCCAGATCGCCGCGAGCTACCCCTCGCGCGCCCGCTTCCTCACCGAGCTGACGCTCGACCCGCCGGACGCCACCAGCGCCGAGGCCGGGCCGCCGCACCGCGACGAGGATTATCTCATCCTCTCCACCATCCACTCCGCCAAGGGGCAGGAGTGGAAATCGGTGTTCGTGCTCAACGCGGTTGATGGCTGCATCCCGAGCGATCTCGGCACCGGCACGCGCGAGGAAATCGAGGAAGAGCGCCGCCTGCTCTATGTCGCGATGACGCGGGCGAAGGACAGCCTGCATTTGATGCTGCCGCAGCGCTTCTTCACCCATGGCCAGGCGGCGCGCGGCGATCGCCACGTCTACGCCGCCCGCACCCGCTTCATCCCGCCCACCATCCTCGGCCGCTTCGCCATGGCAAGCTGGCCGCCCGCGCAGGCGGAAATGGCCGGCCGACCGGGTGAACCTCGCGCGGCTGTCGATATCGGGGCGCGGATGCGGGCGATGTGGAAATAGCGCGGCCATGGATTTATGCCCGGCCCTTCCCTCATCCCAGCCCCGTCCGCCCCTCACCCCCGGGCTTGACCCGGGGACGCAGCCGAGCTGCCGGCGCGAGGGCTGAAATCTGGGTGGCCGGGTCAAGCCCGGCCATGAGGGCGAGACTGCGAGGGGAAACCGTGCGGGGCGGCCATGCGGGAAAGCGAACGCCCGTTCAACGGAGCGACGTCGGCGCCCCTCAGCGTATCCGAACCCCCGGCCCGTGCTCGCCGGCGGGCAGCAGCATCACGCCGGCGTCCTGCAGGGTGCGAACGAGCAGCGATTCCGTCCCTCGATGCAGTACATGGCGGTGCCGCTCGAAATCGCGCACGGTGCTGCGGGAAACCCCGGCGCGCTCGGCCAGATGCTCTTGCGTCCAGTCGAGAAGCCCACGTGCCGCGCGGCATTGTTCGGGCGCCAGTTCCATCGTTTCTGCCTTGCGTAAAGACGCCCAAATCAACCATAATGGGCGACATCGCGCAAGACGCTGAGGACATCGCCCGCACGGAGGCTCCCGTTACCTATGCCGCATGACACGCTTCTCCTCGCCGCGCTGCTTCTGCCGTTTCTCGGCAGCCTCGCTGCGGGGTTCCTGCCGACCCATGCGCGCAATTCGGCGGCGGTTCTGGCGGGAAGCGTGGCGGTGGCGGGGATGGCCATCACCATCTGGCTTTACCCCACGGTGGCGGAAGGCACGCCGGTGCAGTTCTGGCTGTCCTGGCTGCCCATGCTGGGGCTCGACTTCACCCTGCGGCTCGACGGCCTCGCCTGGCTGTTCGCGATGATGATCTTCGGCATTGGCGCGCTCGTCGTGCTCTATGCCCGCTACTACATGTCGCGCGAAGATCCGGTGCCGCGCTTCTTTTCGTTCCTGCTTGCCTTCATGGGCTCGATGATCGGCATCGTGCTGTCGGGCAATTTGATCCAGCTGGTGTTCTTCTGGGAACTGACCAGCCTGTTCTCGTTCCTGCTCATCGGCTACTGGCACCACAGCGCCAGCGCCCGCGACGGCGCCCGCATGGCACTCACCGTCACCGGCACGGGCGGGCTGTGCCTGCTGGTCGGTGTACTGCTGATCGGTCGCATCGTCGGCAGCTACGACATCGACCAGGTGCTTGAGTCGCGAGACCTCATTGTCCAGAGCGAGCTCTACGTGCCGGCGCTGGTGCTGATCCTGCTCGGCGCCTTCACCAAGAGCGCGCAGTTCCCGTTCCATTTCTGGCTGCCGCACGCCATGGCGGCGCCGACCCCGGTCTCGGCCTATCTGCACTCCGCCACCATGGTGAAGGCGGGCATCTTTCTTCTCATGCGGCTCTGGCCGGTGATGTCGGGCACTGATGCCTGGTTCTACATGGTGGTCCCGGCCGGGCTGGTGACGCTGATCCTCGGCGCCTTCGTCGCCATCTTCCAGCAGGACCTGAAGGGGCTGCTCGCCTATTCCACCATCAGCCATCTCGGGCTGATCACTCTTCTGCTCGGGCTCGGCAGCCCGCTGGCGGCGGTGGCGGCGATTTTCCACACGCTGAACCACGCCATCTTCAAGGCGTCGCTGTTCATGGCGGCCGGCATCATCGACCACGAGACCGGCACCCGCGACCTGCGCAAGCTGAGCGGGCTCTACCGCTACATGCCGTTCACCGCCACGTTGGCCATGGTCGCCGCCGCCGCCATGGCCGGCGTCCCGCTGGTCAACGGCTTCATCTCCAAGGAGATGTTCTTCGCCGAGGCGGTGGCCGACCATACCGGCTCGCTGCTCGACGACAGCCTGCCCTATTGGGCGACGCTCGCCGGCGTGTTCAGCGTCACCTATTCGCTGCGCTTCATCCTCGGCGTGTTCTTCGGTCCCCCGCCCATCGGGCTGGCGCACCGCCCGCACGAGCCGGCGCACTGGATGCGCTTTCCGATCGAGCTTCTGGTGCTGATCTGCCTGCTGATCGGCATCGTGCCCGGGCTGACGGTGGGCCCGGTTCTCGCCACCGCCGTGAACGGCCTGCTGGACGCCACCCCACCCTATTACAGCCTGTCGGTGTGGCACGGCTTCAACCTGCCGCTGATGATGAGCCTCATCGCCATGGCCGGTGGCGTGGTGCTGTATCTCGCCCTGCGCCGTTATCTCCAGAGCGGCATCGAGGGCCCGCCGATCCTGCGCGATTTCAAGGGCCAGCGCATCTTCGAGAAGGTGCTGGCGACCCTGTCGTGGCAATGGGCGCGAGCCGCCGAATTCGCGCTGGGCACGCGGCATCTGCAGCCGCAGATGCGGATCGTCATCACGCTCGCCGTGGTCGCCGCGCTGGCGCCTTTCATTGCCAACGGTGCCGTCGGCACAGGGGACAAGCCCGGCACGGCGCTGCCGCCCGCCTTCGCGTTGCTGTGGCTGATCGGCGGGGCCTGCGCACTCGGCGCCGCCTATCAGGCCAAGTACCACCGCTTCGCCGCGCTGGTGCTGGTGGGCGGAGCAGGGCTCGTGACCTGCATCACCTTCGTCTGGCTTTCGGCCCCGGACCTCGCCGTCACCCAGTTGCTGGTGGAAATCGTGACCACGGTGCTGCTGCTGCTCGGCCTGCGCTGGCTGCCCAAGCGCATCGAGGATGTCTATCCCACGCGCCCGCCGCTGAAGGTGCTGCTGCGCCGCTATGTCGACATCACCATCGCCTGCGGCCTCGGCGGGGTAATGGCGTTCCTGGCTTATTGCCTGATGACCCGCCCGCTGAACTCCAGCGTCTCGCGCTTCTTCGTCGAGCGCGCCTATTCGGAAGGCGGCGGCACCAACATCATCAACGTCATCCTGGTCGATTTCCGCGGTTTCGACACGATGGGCGAGATCGTCGTTCTGTGCCTCGCCGCGCTCACCGTGTTCGCACTGCTGCGCCGGTTCCGCCCGGCGCCGGAGAGCATCCGCACGCCGGAGCAGCAGCGCATCCAGAACGCCTATGACGAAGCCTCGCCCGATCGCTCGCCCGGCGACACGGTGGCCGACTACATGCTGATTCCCCGCCTCATCATGCACTGGCTGTTCCCGGTCATCGCGGTGATGGCGGTCTATCTGTTCATGCGCGGGCACGACCTGCCGGGCGGCGGCTTTGCCGCCGGCATCACGCTCTCCATCGCCTTCGTGGTGCAGTACATGGCGAGCGGGGCGCGCTGGGTGGAGGACCATCTCCGGGTGCTGCCGCTGCGCTGGATGGGGCTGGGCCTGCTCACCTCCTGCGCCACCGGCGTCGGCTCCTGGTGGTTCGGCTACCCCTTCCTCACCTCGCATTTCCAGTATGTGGAGGTGCCCTTCATCGGCAAGATGCCGGCGGCCTCGGCGCTGCTGTTCGATCTCGGTGTGTTCGCGCTGGTGGTCGGCGCCACGGTGCTGATCCTCATCGCCCTTGCCCACCAGTCGCTGCGCAGTTCGCGCGCCTCGCAGGCCGCCGAGGGAGGCGACTGATGGAAATCGTCCTCGCCATCGGCATCGGCATCTTCACCACCTCGGGCGTCTGGCTGCTGCTGCGCCCGCGCACCTATCAGGTCATCATCGGCCTCGCGCTGCTGTCCTATGCGGTCAACCTGTTCATCTTCGCCATGGCCGGCGGCGGGCTGCGCGTCGACGCGCCGCCCATCCTGCCGCCCGGCGGCATCGGCGATCCGGCGGCGATCGCCGACCCGATCCCGCAGGCGCTGGTGCTCACCGCCATCGTCATCGGCTTCGCCATGACGGCGCTGTTCCTGGTCGTGCTGCTGGCCGCGCGCGGGCGCACCGGCACCGACCATGTTGACGGGCGGGAGCCGGAGCGATGATCCCGGTCCTCAACCACCTCGCCATCCTGCCCATCCTGCTGCCGCTGGCGGTGGGCGCCTTCATGCTGCTGTTCGACGAGCGCCGCCGGGCGCTCAAGATGACGCTCAGCCTTGCGACCGTGTTCACCCTGCTGGTGATCGCGGTCACGCTCGTGGTGCTGGTCGGGCTGCCCAATGGCGACCGCTGGTCGACCATGATCGTCTACCCCCTGGGTAACTGGCCGCCGCCCTTCGGCATCGTGCTGGTGGTGGACCGTCTCGCCGCGCTGATGCTGCTGCTTACCGCCGTGCTGGGCTGCGCCACGCTGCTCTTCGCCATGGCGCGCTGGCACAATGCGGGGCCGCGCTTCTACACGCTGTTCCTGCTGCTGCTGATGGGGCTCAACGGCGCCTTCCTCACCGGCGACCTGTTCAACCTGTTCGTGTTCTTCGAAATCCTGCTCGCGGCTTCCTATGGCCTGGTGCTGCACGGCTCGGGCACGGCGCGGGTGCGGGCCGGGCTGCACTACATCCCGATCAACCTTGTCGCCTCGTCGCTGTTCCTGGTCGGCGTGGCGGTGATCTACGGCGTCACCGGCACGCTCAACATGGCCGATCTCAGCCGGATCGTGCCGACCCTGTCGCCGGATTCGCGCACGCTGATGGAGGCGGGCGCGGCGGTGCTCGGCATCGCCTTCCTGGTGAAGGCCGGCATGTGGCCGCTCAGTTTCTGGCTGCCAACCACCTATGCTGCCGCCTGCGCCCCCGTTGCCGCCATGTTCGCCATCATGACCAAGGTCGGCATCTATGTGATCCTGCGCCTGTTCCTGCTGTGCTTCGGCGACGAGGCGGGTGCGTCGGAAGAGTTCGGCGCGCTCTGGCTGTATTATGGCGGCATGGCCACCATCCTGTTCGGCGGCCTCGGCGTGCTGGCCTCGCAGTCGATGCAGCGGCTGGGCGGCTATGCCGTGCTCATCTCCTCCGGCACGCTCCTCGCGGCCATCGGCACCGGCAACAGCGCGGTGATATCGGGGGCGCTCTATTATCTCGTCACCTCCACCCTGGCGATCTCGGCCTATTTCCTGCTGGTCGAACTGATCGAGCGCGGCCAGGCGGCGGGCGCCGATGTGCTCGCCGTCACGCTGGAGATTTTCGGCGACCCGGAGGAGGATATCGAGGACGAGGACGAGGAGGTGGGCGTTGCCATCCCCGCCACCATCGCCGTGCTGGGCGGCGCCTTCCTCGCCGCGACAGCGCTGCTCGCCGGCCTGCCGCCGCTCTCGGGCTTCATCGCCAAATTCGCCATGCTGTCGGCGTTGCTGAACGAGGCCGGAGAGATCCCCTTCGCCCATTGGGCCTTCGTGGCGCTGCTCATGCTGTCGGGCCTCGCCACGCTCATCGCCATGACCCGCAACGGCATTCGCACGCTCTGGGTGCCGGCGGAGACGGAGATTCCGCGCGTGCGCGCCATCGAGGCGATCCCGGTGGGGGCGCTGCTGTTCCTGTGCGCGGCGATGACCTTCGCCGGCGGCCCTGTCATGCGCTACATGGAGGCCACCGCGCAGATCCTTTACTGGCCAAGCGAATATGCCCGCGACGTGCTCGGCGACCGGCCCACCGGCCATGTCACGAGCGATCCCCGCGCCAGCGGCCATGGCCCTTCGGGAGGCACGCCATGACCCGGCTGAAGCGCGTTCTGCCTTATCCGCTGCTGTTCGTGGCGCTGCTTGGCATGTGGCTGCTGATGACGCAGAGCCTTTCGACCGGCCAGTTCCTGCTTGGCGCACTGGTGGCTTTCGGCGGCTGCTGGACGATGGTGGCGCTGGACCCGCCGGCGGGCCGGCTGCGCCGTCCGGGGGCCGTTGCGCGGCTGGCCGGGCGGGTCTTCATCGACGTGTTCCGCTCCAACCTCGCAGTCGGCAGCATCATCCTCGGCAGTGAGGACCGGCGCACCCATGCCGGCTTCATGAGCCTGCGGCTCGACCTCACCAGCCCCTATGGGCTCGCCGTTCTGGCCATCATCCTCACCTGCACGCCCGGCACGCAATGGGTGCGCTACGACCCCTCGCAGCGCGTGCTGATGCTGCATGTGCTCGACCTCGTGGACGACAGGCACTGGGTGCGGACCATCAAGGAGCGCTATGAGAGCCTGTTGATGGAGATCTTCGAATGAGCGTCGCCATCCTCGGCTGGTCGATCACCGTGGCGCAGGTGCTGCTCACCCTCGCCATGGCCTGCGCGGTGCTGCGCTTCATGCGCGGGCCCCGGGCGCAGGACCGCATCATCGGCCTCGACACCTTCTATGTGAACGCCATGCTGCTGCTCGTCACCCTCGGCATCCGCAGCGGCACGACGCTCTATTTCGAGGCGGCGCTGGTCATCGGCCTGCTGGGCTTCGTCGGCACGGTGGCCCTGGCGAAGTTTCTGATGCGCGGCGAGGTGATCGAATGAACGCCCCCGACCTGCCGCTCTGGGCGGCGATCCTCGTTTCGTTCTTCCTCATCGCTGGCGCGCTGGTGACGCTGCTCGGCTCCATCGGACTGTGGCGGCTGCCGGATTTCTACGCCCGGCTGCACGCCCCTTCGCTCGGCGCCACGCTGGGCACCGGCTTCATCCTCATCGGATCGATGATCTGTTTTTCGGTGCTGCAGGGCCGGCCGCTGGTGCACGAGGTGCTGATCGGCCTGTTCGTCACCATCACCACGCCGGTCACGCTGATGCTTCTGGCCAGCGCTTCGCTCTATCGCGACCGGGTGGAAGGCAACGACGCCGCGCCCAAGAAGGACCCGGCGCCGACCGAACTCTAGAGTGCAATCCGATCAGCTTGCGATGCAGGCTGATCGGCGCGTGCTCTAAAGGCCGGCCCGGCCGCGTTCAGCGGCGCTGGTCGCCGGGCTTCTTCGGCGTCCCATCCAGCGAGCCGTCGACGGTCTTCACCGCGTCGGGCGCAAAGCGTCCCCCGTCGCGCTCGGCCGGCTCGCCATCGGTGGGGTGGTTGTCATTGTCCACCTCGCCGAGCGGCGGGGCCAACGGGTCCGACACCGCCGTGGTCCGGTCTTCGAGCACCGCATCGACATTGGCGGGATCGACGACGACGGTGTTCTGGTCGAGCTTGCGGGGATCAAGAACCATCGGGGCGGCCTCCATGAGCATGTCAGGAGGTAACGGGCCGAACCGTCGCGGGTTCCCTTGACGCGGCGGTGCTCAGGCGTGGAAAAGGCGCCGATAGAGCGTCGAGCGGTTGATGCCGAGCCGGCGGGCGGCCTGCGAGACATTGCCGCCGCAGCTCTCCACCGCCTGTCGCATAGCCTCGACCGTGAGCGCGTCGAGCGTACCCACCGGGGCGGTCCCCGTCGGCACCGCCAGAACTTCGGGCGGCAGCATGTCCTCGCCCACCGGGCGGAACGGGTCGGCCAGCGCCGCAAGCGCGCGCAGCGTGCCGGCCAATTGGCGAAAATTGCCCGGCCAGTCATAGGCGGCGAGCCGCGCCTCGCAGGCGTCCGAGAGCGTCAGCCGCTTGTCCTCGACCAGCCGCGCCCACAGCGCGCGCACGATCTCCGCCCGGTCCGCGAGGCGGCGCAGCGGCGGCAATTCCACCGTGTAGTGGGCGATGCGGAAATACAAATCCTGCCGGAAGCTGCCGGCCTCCACCAGCAGCCTCAGGTCGCGATGGGTGGCGCAGAGCAGGGCGAAATCGACTTTCACCGGCCGCCCGCCGCCAAGCGGGGCGACCTCCCGCTCCTGCAGAACCCGCAGCAGGCGCGACTGCAGCGCCAGCGGCATGTCGCCGATCTCATCGAGAAACAGCACCCCGCCATCGGCCTCGCGCAGCAGCCCGCGCCGCCCCTGCCGGCGGGCGCCGGTAAAGGCCCCGTCCTCATAGCCGAACAGTTCGGATTCAATCAGCGTCTCGGGGATGGCGGCGCAGTTCACCGCCACGAAGGCGCCGCCGCCGCGCGCGCTGAGCCGGTGGATTTCGCGCGCCGCCAGTTCCTTGCCGGTGCCGGTTTCCCCCCGGATCAGCACCGGCACGTCGGCCGCCACCATCCGCACAGCGCGCGCCAGTGCCGCCCGTTCCTCCGGGCCGAGCAGCGGGCCTTCCTCGCGCCGTGCCGGGCGCAGCTTCGGCCCGGAAGGGAGTCGCGCGCCCGAGCCCTCGAAACGGCCATAAAGCGGCCCGCCGCCGCGCCCGCGCAGCGCCTGCGTCTCGCCATCCGTGCCGGGCAGCCGCTCCAGCAGATCGCCGGCGCGCTTTTCGCCGAGCGCCGACCAGTCGGCACCGACCAGCCCGAGCCCGGCCCGGTTTGCCGCCACCAGCCGCTCGTCCTCGAAAACAAGCACGCCCTCGCGCGAGGTGCCGAGCAGCGCCCGGTCGGCCTGCAGCCGCAGCACCCGGCGGCCGGAAAAGTCCTCGTCGAAGAAGCGATGCTCGATCTGCTCGACCGCCAGCCGGACAAGCCCAAGCGCGTGGCGGTGGTCCACCGCCGCCGGGCCGGACATGTCGAGCGCGCCGACGGTGTGGCCGTAAGGGTCGAGGATCGGCGCCGCCGAACAACTCAGAATGGCGTGCGGGTCGTAATAATGCTCGCCGCCATGCACGGCGATCGGCCGGCCCTCGACCAGCGCCGTGCCCACCGCATTGGTGCCGGTGGTGCTTTCGCCCCACAGCACGCCGGGGCGCAGCGCCACCTGCGCGGCCCGCGCGGCGAAATCGGCATTGCCGAGCGCATCGAGGATCAACCCCTCGGCATCGGTGAGGATGACCACGCAGCCCGTCTGCATGGCGTCGGCATAGAGGCTTTCGATCTCCGGCCGGCACAGCCGGCGCAGCCTCTCGTGCCGCTCGGTGATGGCGCTGAGCTCATGGGCGGTGAGCGGTTCGAGGCGCGGCAGGGCGGCGCTGTCGAGCCCGCGCTCGGCGCAGCGCTTCCACGAGCGCAGGATCGGCTCGGGCACCAGCGCCGCCAGCGGCCGGTCCTGCAGACCGAGCTGGAAGAACTGCTTGCGCGCGGCCAGCACGGCGCGCGGCGAGGCCTCTTGGCGCATGCGATCCTCCCGGAGTGTTGCAAAATGCCACACATGTCGCAGGTCTTGTTGTTCTTTCCGACAGTTTCTACCAAGTTTTCACCCGGCGTCCATCGGTATCATCCTCACCCCTGCGCGAGTACATCGGCAATCCGAGCGATTTCAATCCTTTGCCGTGTTGCAATGACGATTTTGTGCATTGCGAAAAGAGGCTGGCACGGGCGCTGCAATATTGAGTGTCCCAGTCTGGGAGGACCCAATGAACAAGCCAGAACTCGCCATCACCAAGCAGTCGCCGTTCAAGGCCCGCTACGGCAATTTCATCGGCGGCCAGTTCGTCGAGCCGGTCGCCGGCCGCTATTTCGACAACACCTCGCCCGTCACCGGCGGCAAGATCTGCGAGATCGCCCGCTCCGACGCGGCGGACATTGAGAAGGCGCTCGACGCTGCCCATGCCGCCAAGGACGCCTGGGGCAAGACCTCGGCCGCCGAGCGTGCGCTCATCCTCAACAAGATCGCCGATCGCATGGAGGAAAATCTCGACCTCCTCGCGCTGGCCGAGACGTGGGACAACGGCAAGCCGATCCGCGAGACGACCGCGGCCGACATGCCGCTGGCCATCGACCATTTCCGCTATTTCGCCGGCGCCGTGCGCGCCCAGGAAGGCGGCATCAGCGAGATCGACCACGACACCATCGCCTATCATTTCCACGAGCCGCTCGGCGTCGTCGGGCAGATCATCCCGTGGAACTTCCCCATCCTGATGGCGGTGTGGAAGCTCGCCCCGGCGCTCGCGGCGGGCAATTGCGTGGTGCTGAAGCCGGCGGAGCAGACCCCGGCCTCCATCCTCGTGCTGGCCGAGCTGATCGCCGATCTGCTGCCCCCGGGCGTGCTGAACATCGTCAACGGCTTCGGCCTTGAAGCCGGCAAGCCGCTCGCCAGCTCCAACCGCATCGCCAAGATCGCCTTCACCGGCGAGACGACGACCGGCCGGCTGATCATGCAGTACGCCAGCCAGAACCTCATCCCCGTCACGCTGGAACTGGGCGGCAAGTCGCCGAACATCTTCTTCGCCGACGTGGTGGCCGAGGATGACGATTTCTTCGACAAGGCGGTCGAGGGCTTTGTCATGTTCGCGCTCAACCAGGGCGAGGTCTGCACCTGCCCGAGCCGCGCGCTGATCCAGGAAAGCATCTATGACCGCTTCATGGAGAAGGCGCTGAAGCGCGTCGAAGCCATCGTGCAGGGCTCGCCGCTCGACCCCGCGACCATGATCGGCGCGCAGGCCTCCTCCGAGCAGCTGGAGAAGATCCTGTCCTATATCGACATCGGCAAGCAGGAAGGCGCCGAGGTTCTCATCGGTGGCGAGCGCAACAATCTCGGCGGCGATCTTGCCGGCGGCTACTACGTCAAGCCGACCGTGTTCAAGGGCACCAACAAGATGCGCGTCTTCCAGGAGGAGATCTTCGGGCCGGTCGTGTCCGTGACCACCTTCAAGGACGACGCGGACGCGCTCTCCATCGCCAATGACACGCTGTACGGCCTCGGCGCCGGCGTGTGGACCCGCGACGGCAACCGCGCCTACCGCTTCGGCCGCGCCATCCAGGCCGGACGGGTGTGGACCAATTGCTATCACGCCTACCCCGCCCACGCGGCGTTCGGCGGCTACAAGCAGTCCGGCATCGGGCGCGAAAACCACAAGATGATGCTCGACCACTACCAGCAGACCAAGAACATGCTGGTCAGCTACAGCCCGAAGAAGCTCGGCTTCTTCTGAGGGTAAAAGAGCCTTCCGCCTTCCCTCATGGCCGGGCGTGACCCGGCCACCCGGGCTTTTCACCTGTCGCAGGCGGAAGGCTGGGTCCCCGGGTCGAGCCCGGGGATGAGGAAGCGGGAGAGCCCGCGCCACCGTCCCTCATGGCCGGGCTTGACCCGGCCACCCGGTCTGCTCACCTCTTGAAGGTAAAAGCCCGGGGATGAGGGAAAGGAAGGGAGTTTCCATGGACACGCCGACAGCCACACTTGCCGAGCCGGCAACCCTTGCCGAGCCGGCAACCCCCGCCGAGCCGGCGACCGACACCATCCCCCGCGTGCTTGCCACCGAGGCGGCGCTGGTGCTCATCGCGACACTTGCCGCCGAGCATGGCAAGCTGCTGTTCCACCAGTCCGGCGGCTGCTGCGACGGGTCCTCGCCCATGTGCTTCGCCGTCGGCGACTACATCGTCGGCGACCGCGACGTGCGGATGGGCGCCATCGGTGGCGCGCCTTTCTATATGAGCCAGTCGCAGTTTGAATATTGGCAGCACACCCAGCTCATCATCGACGTGGTCCCCGGGCGCGGCGGCATGTTCAGCCTGGAGAACGGGCGCGACCAGCGCTTCCTCACCCGCTCGCGGCTGTTCACCGACGCGGAACTGGAGCGCCTCGCCCCGCTCAGCCATGGCGCGGACGGCTAAGTCTTCGCGCAGCGTTCAGCGCGGCGTCAGCGCCGTCACCGCCAGCGCGGTCGCCGCCGCCCGATTCTCCACCCCGATTTTGGCGTAGATCTGCTCCAGGTGCTTGTTCACCGTGCGCGGCGACAGGCCGAGGATTTCGCCGATGTCGCGATTTGCCTTGCCGCGCGCCAGCCACACCAGCACCTCGGATTCGCGCAGCGTCAGGCCCAGCTTGGCCTTCAGCACCTGCTCCGGCGGAATGCCGCTGTCCTCGACAATGCGCAGCAGCAACTCCTCCGGGCCGATCTGCCCGACATAGGAGAGCTTCAGCCGGCGCGCCGAGCCCTCCATCGCCACCTCGATCGCCTCCGGCTCGATGGCCGCGCCCTCGGCCTTGCGTCCCTCCAGCCAGCGCCGCACGGCCTCCGGCAGGGTAAAGCTCTCGCCGGGCGGCGAGGTACTGATCGCGGTCAGCAGCGCCGTCGCCTGCGGCGTGCTCCACAGCACCCGCCCGGCCCGGTTGGCGGAGAGCAGGTAACGCCCGGCGGCGTCCAGCGCGGCGCGGGCGCTGTGGGTCTGGCGGGCATTGGCCAGATGCACGCGGATGCGGGCGATCAGCTCGTCCGGCGAGATCGGCTTGGTCACATAGTCGACCCCGCCCGCCTCCAGCCCCTTCACGATCTGCTCGGTCTCGGAAAGCCCGGTCATGAAGATGACGGGCACATGCGCCACCGATTTGTTGCGCTTGAGCCGGCGGCAGGTCTCGAAGCCGTCCATGCCCGGCATGACCGCGTCCATCAGGATCACGTCGGGAGTGATGCGCTCGACCAGCGCCAGCGCGTTGGCGCCTTCGGTGGCCACCAGCACCGTGGCGCCCGCCGCCTCCAGCGCGTCGGTGAGGAGACTGAGCGTCTCGGGCGAATCGTCCACCACTAGGACGATGTCGCGGCGTTCCACGCTATGCATCATTGCTGCGCAACGCCTCCAGAACAGACATGTATTGCTTGAGGTCGAAGGTTTCCATCAGGTCGCGCATATGGGCGACGAAGGCCTTGTTGTCGGGCGAGGCGCCTTCGATTTCCTTGAGCTTGGCCTGGATGCCGCGCACATATCCGATCTCCCCCAGCTTCATCAGGTCATCGAGATGCACGCCCGCCGGCGCCCGCAATTCGCCGGGCCGGCTCGCCTCGCCGGCGGCAAGGGCGGCGAGTTCGCCATCGCCCACCCATTCGAGATCGAGCAGCGCCGCCATCTTTTCCAGCAGCGTGCGCAGATGCACCGGCTTGACCAGATGGTCGTCGTTCTGGGCGAGGCCGTCGCCGAGTATTTCCCCGGCATTGGCGGAGATCATGATGATGCGCAGCCGCCCGAAGCCCTCGTCGCGCAGCTGGCGCACCACCTCCCAGCCATTGAGGCCGGGCATGGAAATGTCGAGCAGCACCATATCCGGCTCCCATTCGCGCACCATATCGAGCGCCTGCACGCCGTCCGTGGCGGCGAGCACGGTGAAGCCGAGCGGCACCAGCAATTCGTGCATGAGGTCGCGATGGGCGACATCGTCGTCGGCCACCAGCACGGTGCGGCGCGGGCCGGTATAGCCGGCGATGTGGCGGTGCTGGATCGGGCCGAGGCGCGAGGGGTTGGTCACCTCCGACAGCATCATCTTGACGCGGAAGACGCTGCCCTCCCCCGGCACCGATTTGAGCGAGATTTCGCCGCCCATGATCTCGGTGAGCAGCTTGGTGATGGTGAGCCCGAGGCCGATACCGGCGGTGGAATAGGTGCCCGCGCGCTCCCCGCGCTCGAACGGCTCGAAGATCCGCGTGTGGTCGGCGGCGGGAATGCCGATGCCGCTATCCTCGATCTCGAACTCCGCCACCTGGTTGCGATAGGAGACGCGCAGCGCCACCCGGCCCCGCTCGGTGAACTTGATGGCGTTGGAGAGCAGGTTGATGAGGATCTGCCGCAGCCGCTTCTCGTCGGTGAACACGGTCCCCGGCAGACGGTCGGGGCGGACATAGACGAAATCGATCCCCTTGGCAGTGGCCTGCAGCCGGAACATGTCGACCAGCTGGTCGAGGAATTCGCCGATCCGCACCTCGTCGCGGGTGAGATAGAGCCGCCCGGCCTCGATCTTGGAGATGTCGAGCAGCCCGTCGATCAGCCCGGACAGGTGCTCGGCGGAGCGGCGCACCACGCGGATGGCATCGCGACGGTGCGGGGGAATCGCGGTGTCGCGCTCCAGCAGCTGGGCGTAGCCGAGAATGGCGTTCAGCGGCGTGCGCAATTCGTGGCTGATGCCGACGACATAGCGGCTCTTCGCGAGGTTGGCGGCCTCGGCGGCCTCCTTGGCCTTCTGCAACTTGGCGTCGGTGCGCTTGTGCGCCTCGATCTCGCGCATCAGGAGCGCGGTCTGGCGGTTGCTCTCCTCCTGCGCCACGCGCCGGCTTTCCTGCGCCAGCACGAAAAGCCAGGCGGCGACGCCGGCGATGATCAGCAGGATGAAGTAGAGCGTGAACAGCACATTGCCGACCGTCTCGGTCTCGCCTGGCGGGGCGAAGGTCGACTGGAAATAGATGACGCCCAATATGCCGCCGATGACCATCGCCAGCAGCGACATCACGCCGATATAGTGGCCCAGCCGGGAATTGAGCTGCGCCACCATCCAGCCCGGCAGGGTGGCCCGCAGCGCCGCCAGAATCTGGTCGGGAAAGCGCGCATCGTCCTTGCAGCGGTCGTTGCAGCGTGCATCCAGCGAGCAGCACAGCGAGCAGATCGGCCCGGCATAGACCGGGCAGTGCGCCATGTCCTCCGGCTCGAACTTGTGCTCGCAGATGCAGCATTTGAGCGAGTGGCGCGCATCCCAGTTCTTCGCCGTGCGCCGCGCGATGTAGTAGCGCCCCCCGGTGGCGTAGGCGATGCCGGCCGCCGAGACGAACGAGACCACCAGCGCCAGGAACGGCGCGAACACTTTCACGGTCGGCCCGAAGAAGCCTGCAAAGGCGATGACGCCGATCACCGTGCCGGCGAGCAGCGCCCCGACACCGACCGGATTGATGTCGTAGAGATGCGCGCGCTTGAACTCGATGCCCGGCGGGCTCCAGCCCATCGGCTTGTTGACCACGAGGTCGGCCACCAGCGCCGCCACCCACGCTACCGCGACGATGGAATACAGGCCGAGGATCTGCTCCAGCACCTTGTAGATGCCGAGCGCCATCAGCATCAGCGCGATGGTGACGTTGAACACCAGCCACACCACCCGGCCGGGATGGCTGTGGGTCAGGCGGGAGAAGAAGTTCGACCAGGCGATCGAGCCGGCATAGGCGTTCGTCACATTGATCTTGAGCTGCGCCAGGATGACGAAGAGCCCGGTGAAGGCCAGCGCCATCTCCGGCGAGAACACGGTCCTGAACGCCACCAGATACATCTGGGTCGGCTCGGCGGCGTGCAGGAAGGGGATGCCCTGGGTCAACGCGAAATAGGCAAGGAACGAGCCCGCCAGCATCTTGATCCCGCCGGGAATGATCCAGCCCGGACCGGCGCTGAGCAGCGCCACCCACCAAAGCACGTTGCGCCGGGTCTCGGTGCGGCCGGGCGCCCGGCGCGGCAGGAAGCGCAGGAAATCGACCTGCTCGCCGATCTGGGCAATCAGCGCGAACACCACCGTGGTCGCGGTGCCGAACAGCACGAGATCGAACGAACCGTCGGGGGCGCCGAAGCGGCCGGTATAGGAAGTCCACCCCGCCAGTGGCTCGTCGTAGAGCGCGAAGATGAAGATGAAGGGAATGATGTTGAGCACCAGCCAGACCGGCTGGGTCCAGAGCTGGAAACGGCTGATGAAGGTGATGCCGTGGGTCACCAGCGGAATCACCACCAGCGCGCTGATGAAATAGCCCACCATGAGCGGCACGCCGAAGCACATCTCCAGCGCCAGCGCCATGATCGCCGCCTCGATGGCGAAGAACAGATAGGTGAAGGAGGCGTAGATCAGCGAGGTGAGCGTCGAGCCGATATAGCCGAAGCCGGCGCCGCGGGTCAGCAGGTCGATGTCGACGCCGAACTTGGCGGCGTAATAGCTGATCGGCAGGCCGGCGATGAAGATGATGGTGCAGACCACCAGGATCGCCGCCACCGCATTGGGGAAGCCATAGGCAAGTGTGATCGCCCCGCCGATCGCCTCCAGCGCCAGGAAGGACACCGCACCGAGCGCCGTGTTGGCGACCCGCAGCGCCGACCAGCGGCGTGCGCTCTTGGCGGTGAAGCGGAGCGCATAGTCCTCCAGCGTCTCGTTGACGACCCACTGATTGTAGCGGCGCCGAACGCGAACGATCTTCTGCTCCGCCGCCATTGGGTTTTGCCTCGCCGTGCCAACGCCAGACATGCTTCCGCGCTCACCCTCCCCAGGGCATTTCGTGTTTTTTGCACCGCATCAGTCCCGGCCGGTTGCGAAAAACCGCCCCGGACGGCGAAGCACAAATCATTCCACTCGCACCAGATCGGTCGCGAAAGGTTATTACGCGACCCAATGACGCATCTCGGTACCGCATGCAGAGAACATCTTCTCCGCCATGCCCAATAATAAGGCTGACCGTCGAACTATTGTGCCCGTCACCCGCCTTCTGTTCTCGCGCGCGCGCGTAAAATAGATGCCGCCGCACGCGAAAATCTTCGCGACGGGGCACACAAACCCATGTTCGGCTCCACTGTGCGGGAGCGCCGGCGGTTCCCCTATACGTCAATCGACGTATTGCTGCATCGCGACATCGGCCGCCACGATCCAGCCAATGCAAGCAGCTGAGAAGCTTGTTGAGGCCACGTCAAACCCGTGGAGGGGAACCGTATGTCTTCCGATAAAGATAATTCTAACAAGATTTCCAGTACGCGCCGCAAGTTGCTGATGGGCATTGCCGCGCTCCCGGCGGTGCCTCTTCTTGCGTCCACCGGCCTTTTTTCGACGCCCGCAATGGCGCAGGCCCCCGCCACCTCGGCGGTGAACACCACCGGCCTCGCCGTTACCGACACTGAAGTGACCGTCGGCATCCTGCACTCCGTGACCGGCACCATGGCCATTTCGGAGACCGGCTCGGTGCAGGCCGAGAAGCTGGCGATCGAGCAGATCAACGCCATGGGCGGCGTGCTCGGCCGCAAGATCAAGTTCATCCAGGAAGACGGCGCCTCCGACTGGCCGACCTTCGCCGAGAAGGCGAAGAAGCTGCTGGTCAACGACAAGGTCGCGGCCATCATGGGCTGCTGGACCTCGGCGTCCCGCAAGGCGGTGCTGCCGGTGGTCGAGCAGTATAACGGCATGCTCTACTACCCCACCTTCTATGAAGGGCTGGAGCAGTCCAAGAACGTCATCTACACCGGCCAGGAAGCCACCCAGCAGATCCTCGCCGGCCTCGACTGGGTTGCCAAGGAGAAGAAGAGCAAGACCTTCTACCTCATCGGCTCGGACTATATCTGGCCGCGCACCTCGATGAAGATCGCCCGCAAGCACATTGAGGGGCATCTGAAGGATTCGTCCGTCGTCGGCGAGGAGTATTTCCCGCTCGGCCACACCCAGTTCAACTCGGTCATCAACAAGATCAAGCTGCGCAAGCCGGACGTGATCTACGCCGCCGTCGTCGGTGGCTCCAACGTCGCCTTCTACAAGCAGCTCAAGGCGGCCGGTATCGACCTGTCCAAGCAGACCCTGCTGACCATCTCGGTCACCGAGGACGAGATCGACGGCATCGGCGGCGAGAACATCGCTGGCGCCTACAGCTCGATGAAGTATTTCCAGTCGCTCGACAACCCGAACAACAAGGAATTCGTCGCCGCCTTCAAGAAGATGTGGGGCGAGAAGACCGTGATCGGCGACGTTACCCAGGCGGCCTATCTCGGCCCGTGGCTGTGGAAAATGACCGTCGAGAAGGCCGGCTCCTTCGACATCGACAAGATTGCCGCCGCCTCGGCCGGCATCGAGTTCAACAAGGCGCCGGAAGGCTACGTCAAGATCCACGACAACCATCATCTCTGGTCGAAGGCCCGCATCGGCCTCGCGCTGCCCGATGGCCAGTTCCAGGTGGTGTTCGAGACCCCGGACCTGATCGAGCCCGATCCGTTCCCGAAGGGTTACCAGTGATCGTCTGACACTCCCACCCGGAGAGGGCCCCGCGCCCTCTCCGGGGCTCTTTGCCGTTGACGCAAGACCGCGCAACTGCGCGCACGCCGGGGGAACCTTGAATGTTCGCTGACTATTCGCTGGCCGAGCTTGGCTCGATTTTCGTGATGCAGGGCTTCGCAGGCCTCATCCTGTTCTCGGTTTTCGTCCTCATGGCCCTCGGCCTCGCCATCATCTTCGGCCAGATGGGCGTCATCAACATGGCGCATGGCGAGTTCATGATTCTCGGCGCCTATGTCACCTATTTCACCTCGCAATTCTTCCTGAACTACATTCCATCCCTGTTCGGCGCCTATTTCTTCCTTGCCATGATACTTGCCTTCTTCGCCGCCGGCGCGCTCGGCATGGCGGTTGAATGGCTGATGATACGGCGGCTCTACAAGCGGCCACTCGACACGCTGCTCGCCACCTGGGGCCTGAGCCTCATCCTCCAGCAGCTCTACCGCACCGTTTTCGGCCCGCGCGAGGTCGGCGTGGAACTGCCGAACTGGATGATGGGCTCCCTCCCCGTCAGCGAGATGGTGGAAGTTCAGATCAACGGCCTGTTCGTCATGGCGCTCACCATCGCCATCACCGTGGCCGTAGCCCTGCTCATGTACAAGTCGAGCTGGGGCAAGCAGGTGCGCGCCGTGGTGCAGAACCGCGTCATGGCCGGCGCCGTGGGCATCGATACCGAGAAGGTCGACCGCTACACCTTCGGCCTCGGCTGCGGCATTGCCGGCGTCGCCGGTTCGGCCTTCACCATGATCGGCTCGACCGGCCCCACCTCCGGCCAGCTCTACATCGTCGACACCTTCCTGGTCGTCGTCTTCGGCGGCGCGCAGAGCCTGCTCGGCACCATCGCCTCCGCCTTCACCATCTCGCAGGCCCAGTCGACCATGGAGTTCTTCCTCTCCGGTTCGATGGCCAAGGTCCTCACGCTGCTCGGCGTGGTCATCATCCTGATGCTGCGGCCGCAGGGCCTGTTCGTCATCAAGGTCCGTCGCTGAGGAGGCGCACATGATCAAGTCCGACCGCACCTTCTTCCTGCGCCCGCAGGACATGATCGGGATCGCGATCCTCGCCTTCCTCCTGATCGTCATCCTGCCGCTGAGCCTGGACAATTTCCGCCTCCAGTTCGTCGGCAAGTACCTCACCTACGCCTTCGTCGCGCTCGGCCTGGTGCTGTGCTGGGGCTATGCCGGCATTCTCTCGCTCGGCCAGGGCGTGTTCTTCGGCCTTGGCGGCTACTGCATGGCCATGTTCCTCAAGCTGGAATCGTCCAGCGTCGAGGCCACCAAAATCCAGACCACGCCGGGCATTCCGGACTTCATGGACTGGAACCAGATCACCGAGCTGCCCTATATGTGGCAGCCCTTCAACAGCCTCACCCTCACCATCATCGCGGTGATCCTGGTGCCGGCGCTGTTCGCCTTCATCGTCGGCTTCGCGATGTTCAAGCGGCGGGTGGGCGGCGTGTACTTCGCCATCATCACCCAGGCGCTGGCGGCGATCATGACCATCCTGATCATCGGCCAGCAGGGCTATACCGGCGGCATCAACGGCATCACCGACCTGCGCACGCTGAACGGCTGGGACATCCGCTCCGACAGCGCCAAGACGATCCTCTATTTCGTCTGCGTCGCCCTGCTCCTTGCCTGCATCCTGATCGCCTATTTCGTGAAGTCCTCGAAGCTCGGCCGCATCCTCGTCGCCATGCGCGACAAGGAGGACCGGGTGCGCTTCTCCGGCTATGACGTCGCCAATTTCAAGGTGTTCGTGTTCTGCCTTGCCGCCTCGCTCTCCGCCATTGGCGGGGCGATGTTCACGCTGCAGGTCGGCTTCATGTCGCCCTCCTTCGTCGGCATCGTGCCCTCGATCGAAATGGTGATCTACGCGGCGGTCGGCGGGCGCCTGTCCATCCTCGGCGCCATCTACGGCACGCTGCTGGTGAACTGGGCCAAAACCTCCTTCTCCGAGAGCTTCCCCGAACTCTGGCTGTTCGGCCTTGGCGGCCTGTTCATCGCCGTGGTGCTGATCTTCCCGAACGGCATTGCCGGCCTCTGGCAGACCTATATCGCCCCGCGCCTCGGCCCGCTGTTCGGCGGCGCCGCCACGCGCCGGGCCAGCCCTCCCGCGACGCCGCCCGCCCCGCCGTCCCCCTCGGCGGCCGCCCCCGCCGCCGCCGAATAGGAGCGCACGCCATGAACAGCGCTGTCATCGCCGACACCATGAACAAGGATTTCGTCCTTGCGGTGGAAGGCCTCACGGTCTCCTTCGACGGCTTCAAGGCGGTCAACGACCTCTCCTTCTATGTCGACGAGAACGAGATCCGGGTCATCATCGGCCCCAACGGGGCCGGCAAGACCACGGTGCTTGACCTCATCTGTGGGCGCACCAAGGCGACCACCGGCTCCATCCGCTTCAAGGAGCGCGAGCTGACCAAGATGAAGGAGCACGAGATCGTGCGGGCCGGGGTGGGGCGCAAGTTCCAGAACCCGTCGATCTACGAGGACCTGACCGTCTTCGAGAACCTGGAAATCTCCTACCCCAAGGGCCGCTCGGTTCCGGGCGCCCTCACCTTCCGGCGCGACCGGGCGGTGAAGGAGCGGGTGCAGGAGATCGCCGAGACCATCTTCCTCGCCGACCAGCTCGACCAGCGCGCCGAATATCTCTCGCACGGCCAGAAGCAGTGGCTGGAGATCGGCATGCTGCTCATCCAGGACCCGGAACTGCTCATGCTCGACGAGCCGGTCGCCGGCATGAGCGTCTCCGAGCGCAAGAAGACCGCCGAACTGCTCAACACCATCATCAAGAACCGTTCGGTGATCGTGATCGAGCACGACATGAAGTTCGTCGAGGACATCGCCCACAAGGTGACGGTGCTGCACCAGGGCAAGATTCTCTCGGAAGGCTCGATGGCCAAGGTCCAGGCGGACCCGAAGGTCATCGAAGTCTATCTCGGCCATTGAGGGGCGGATCATGCTGAACGTATCCAGGCTGCACGTCTCCTATGGCGAGAGCGAGGTTCTGCACGGCCTCAACTTCAAGGTCGCGCCCAACGAGATCATCGCCATCATGGGCCGCAACGGCATGGGCAAGACCACGCTCATGAAGTCGCTCATGGGCATCGTGCCGACCAAGAGCGGCATGGTGAGTGTCGGCGCCACCGACATCACCAACTTCAAAAGCTATGAGCGCGTGAAAAACGGCGTCGCCTACGTACCGCAGGGCCGCATGATCTTCTCCACCATGACGGTGCAGGAGAACATCGAAACCGGCCTCATCCCGCGCGGCGAGAGCAAGGTGCCGCCCGACATCTACGAGCTGTTCCCCGTGCTGCTTGAGATGAAGGGCCGGCGCGGCGGCAATCTTTCCGGCGGCCAGCAGCAGCAGCTCGCCATCGCCCGCGCGCTCGCCACGGCACCCAAGGTGCTGCTGCTCGACGAGCCGACCGAGGGCATCCAGCCCTCCATCATCCGCGAGATGGCCCGCACGCTGAAGCGCATCCGCGACGAGCGCGGCCTGTCCATCGTGGTGTCCGAACAGGTGCTGTCCTTCGCCCTCGACATCGCCGACCGCGTGCTGGTGATCGAGAACGGCGAGATCGTCCACGAGGATCTGCGCGCCGACATCGACGAGGCCAAGGTCTCGAAATTCCTGTCGGTCTGAGCCCCTGCCAGACCTCTTCGCCCAGCCTGCCCGAGATTCCAGCTTGCCCAAGGGGAGTGAGAAGAATGACCGAGACACTGATCAAAGTTGACCTCAACCAGTCGGCCTATGACAACGACATGGTTCACAACCGCTGGCACCCGGACATCCCGATGGTGGCGTGGGTGAAGCCGGGCGACGATTTCATCGTCGAGACCTATGACTGGACCGGCGGCTTCATCAAGAACAACGATTCCGCCGACGACGTGCGCGACATCGACCTGTCGATCGTGCATTTCCTCTCCGGCCCCATCGGCGTCAAGGGCGCCGAGCCGGGCGACCTGCTGGTGGTCGACCTGCTCGACATCGGCGCCATGCCCGACAGCCAGTGGGGCTTCAACGGCTTCTTCTCGAAGAACAATGGCGGCGGCTTCCTGACCGACCATTTCCCGCAGGCTCAGAAGTCGATCTGGGACTTCAAGGGCATGTACACCTCCTCGCGCCACATCCCGGGCGTGAACTTCGCCGGCCTCATCCATCCCGGCCTGATCGGCTGCCTGCCCGATCCGAAGCTGCTGGAGACCTGGAACACCCGCGAACAGGCGCTGATCGACACCAACCCGACCCGCGTTCCCGCGCTCGCCGTCCCGCCCTTCGCCGCCACCGCCCATATGGGCCGGCTGACCGGCGACGCGAAGGCCGCCGCCGCCGCCACCGGCGCGCGCACCGTTCCCCCGCGCGAACATGGCGGCAATTGCGACATCAAGGACCTGTCGCGCGGCTCCAAGATCTATTTCCCCGTCTATGTCGAAGGCGGCGGCCTCTCCATGGGCGACCTGCATTTCAGCCAGGGCGACGGCGAGATCACCTTCTGCGGCGCCATCGAGATGGCCGGCTGGGTCCACCTCAAGGTCGAGGTGCTCAAGGGCGGCATGGCGAAATACGGGATCAAGAATCCCATCTTCAAGCCCTCGCCGGTGACGCCGAACTACAAGGACTACCTGATCTTCGAGGGCATCTCGGTCGACGAGTATGGCGGCCAGCACTATCTCGACGTCCACATCGCCTATCGCCAGGCCTGCCTCAACGCCATCGAATACCTGAAGAAGTTCGGCTATTCCGGCGCCCAGGCCTATTCGATCCTCGGCACCGCGCCGGTGCAGGGGCATATTTCGGGCGTCGTCGATATTCCCAACGCCTGCGCCACCCTGTGGCTGCCGACCGAAATCTTCGACTTCGACATCAACCCGACCGCCGATGGGCCGACCAAGTTCATCGACGGCTCGATCGACATGCCGCTTTCACCGGACCTTTGACCCCCACTTAGTCCGGTGCATGCGGGGCGATGCCAAAGGCGTCGCCCCGCCCTTACCTCAGAGGAAACGCCCAAGGGGTCGCCCTCAAGACCCGCACACAGGGACACGCTCATGCCCGTCTACGAATATGAATGCGAGAGCTGTGGCGATTTCACCGCCATGCGGCCGATGAGCGAGTATCAGGCGCCCCAGCCCTGCCCGGAGTGCAGCGCGATGGCGCCGCGCGTCATGCTGACGGCGCCCCACTTCTCCGGCATGTCGCGCGACAGCCTCACCGCCCACGCCACCAATGAGCGGGCAAGCCACGCGCCGATGACGACGGGCGAGTATGCGGCGAAGAAGCACCCGTCGAGCTGCTCTTGCTGCTCCGGCGGCATGAAGAGCCGCAGCAAGAAATCCAAGACCGCCACCGCCGCGTCAGGCGCCAAGAGCTTCCCCTCGGCGCGCCCGTGGATGATCAGCCACTGAGCGATGAATCCAGGGTGAGAATCGTCATGCCGGACGCGCCGCAGGCGCGATCCGGGATCGCGCAAACAGTGGGGAACGATCCCGGCTCTCCGCCGCGCCGGGCCGGGATGACGCCGCCCCTCGCCCCCCTCACTCCCCGATCGCAACGCCCTCGCGGCGCGGATCGGCGGCGCCGATGAGCCCTCCCGGCGTGATTGCCACCGCCTGTACCCCTGAGGTCATCGGCATCGTCTTCACCTCGAAGCCGAGTTGCTTCAGCCCCGGCGCCAGCCCCTCCGCCGCCGTTCCCGCCTCGATTTCCACCGCGTCGAAGCGCGCCAGCACGTTCGGTGCGGCGATGGCGTCGGCAAGGCCCAGGCCCCAGTCGAGATGGGCAATCAGCGTCTTCGCGACATAGCCGATGATCTGGCTGCCACCGGGCGAGCCGAGCGCCAGCACCGGGCGCCCGTCTTTCAGCACCACCGTCGGCGCCATGGAGGAACGCGGGCGCTTGCCCGGCTCGACCCGGTTGGCCACCGGCACGCCGTCCCTGTGCGAGCGGAAGGAGAAGTCCGTCAGCTCGTTGTTCAGCAGGAAGCCACCCACCATCAGCCGCGAACCGAAGCCGGCCTCGATGGTCGAGGTCATCGAGACGACATTGCCCTCGCCATCGACAATGGTGATCTGGGTGGTGGAGGGCAGTTCAGGCGCCGCGCCATCTGCCCGCGCCGGGGGAACCATCGCGTGATCCCATGGGGGCATGCCCGCCGCGACCTCCGGCAGCGCATCGTCGCCGGCCAACAGCTTTGCCCGCGCGTCGAGATAGTCGCGCGCCAGCAGCCCCCGGGTCGGCATCGGCACGAAATCGACATCGGCGATGTAGCGCTCGCGGTCGGCAAAGGCGAGGCGCGAGGCATCGGCGATCAGTCGCCACGCTTCGGGTGAGGAGGGGCCAAGCGCCGCCAGGTCATAAGGCTCCAGCAGGCCGAGAATCTGGCCGAGCGTGATCCCCCCGGAACTCGGCGGCCCCATGCCGCAGACCTCGAAGCCCCGATAGCCGCCGCAAACCGGCGCCCTCTCCTTCACTTGATAGCTGGCGAGATCCTCCATCGCCAGCAGGCCGGGATTGGCCGCATTGCGGACCGCGCCGACGATTTCCTGCGCCAGCGCGCCGTCATAAAAAGCGGCCGCGCCGCCGGTGCGCAACGCCCGGAGCGTGCCGGCATAGGCGGGGTTCTTCAGCAGGGTGCCTTCCCGCAATGGCGCGCCACCAGCGTCGAGAAAATAGGCCCGCGCCGCCGTGTCGCGCGCCAGCAGGGCGGCGTCGCCGGCAATCAGCCCGGCAAGGCGGGGAGAGACGGCAAATCCGTTTTCCGCCCGTTCCAGCGCGGGGTCGAACAGCCGCTTCCAGTCCAGCCGGCCATAGCGCTTGTGAACCGTCTCCAGCAGCGCCGGTGTGCCGGGCGTGCCGACCGAGCGCCCGCCGATCACCGCCTCCAGGAAGGCGAGCGGCTGGCCCTCCGCATTCTGGAACAGGGTCGGGGTCGCCGCGCGCGGCGCCGTCTCGCGCCCGTCGAAGGTGGTGAGCCGGCTCGTGCCCGCATCCCAATAGACCAAGAAGGCACCGCCCCCGAGGCCGGAGGATTGCGGTTCCACCAGCCCGAGCACGAGCTGGACCGCGATGAGGGCGTCGATGGCATTGCCGCCCGCGCGCAGCATCTCCGCGCCGGCCTCCGCCGCCAGCGGGTTGGCCGCCGTCACCATCCAGTCCTTGCCGGTGGCGGTCTTCTGGCCAGCAGCACGCGCGCTTGCCAGCTCCGGCGCGTGGCTGTCGGAGATTTGCTGGGCGTGCAGCGGCGTTGCCACCAGCACCAGCGCGAACAAGCACGGCCAAAGCTTCATCACGTCCCTTCCCTCTGCGCGCACTCATGATTGCGCGCCGTAACGCGAAGTGAACAGCGGATTTCGCCATTGCACTGCAACAAGCGCGTGACCTTTCGACGAATCGGTCTAAGCTGCAGATGTCTTCAACAACTGAAAGGAGGTGATCCAGTGTCTGATCGTCTTGATCCGCGGTCGTCGGTATCCGTGACCTGGACGCTTACCTCTTATGAGGTTCGTTCCGCGTGATGAGATACGTCGCGCTGCCCCTCTAGGCAGTTACGGACCGAACCGCGGTCTGACATGGGAAGGGCTGTCCTCGCGGGCAGCCCTTCTTTCTTGATAACAGCCCATTACCTCCGGGATTACTTTGTCGAAGCCGATCCTCATCTATATCGACGCTGACGCCTGCCCGGTGAAGGACGAGACGTATCGCGTCGCCGCTCGCCACCGGCTCAAGGTGTTCCTCGTCGCCAACTCCTGGATCGCGGTGCCGCGCGAGGCCGAGGTCGAGCGTGTGGTCGTCTCCGCCGGGCCGGATGTCGCCGATGACTGGATCGTCGAACGGGTGGAAGAAGGCGACCTCGTCATTACCGCCGACGTCCCCCTCGCCGCCCGGGTGGTGGCCAAGGGCGCGGAGGCCATCGGCCCCACGGGAAAACCCTTCACCGCCGCCTCCATCGGCATGCAGCTTGCCACCCGTAACCTGATGGCGGACCTGCGCGAAGCCGGCGAGATCACCCGCGGGCCCCGCCCCTTTTCGCCGCGCGACCGGTCGGAATTTCTTCAGGCGCTGGAGCGTTCCATACAACGCTTGAAACGAAAGGGCTTTCTGGCGGGTTGAAGAAGGGCAAGGAAAGGGAGACCGCAATGCTGCAAGCCTGCCTCAACGGATCACGCGAGAGCGCGTTCCATGCCTACACCCCGCTCACTCCCGCGCGCCTCGCGGCGGATGCGGTTGCCGTGGTCGCCGCCGGGGCGAGCGAGCTTCACCTGCACCCGCGCGATCCCTCGGGCACTGAAACGCTAGACGCCGCACACGTCGCCGCCGCGATCGAGGCGATCCGCGCCAAGGCGCCGGGCATCCCCATCGGCCTGTCCACCCATGCAGGCATCGCGCCGGGCGGAGCGGCGCGGCTCAAGGCGGTGAAGGCGTGGCAGGTGCTGCCGGACTATGTCTCGGTCAACCTGATCGAGGATGACGCGCCTGACATGATCGCGCTCGCCCTTTCGCGCGGGATCGGCGTCGAGGCGGGGCTGTGGTCGGTGGCCGATGCCGAGCGCTTCACGACGCTGCCCGATGCAAAGAAGTGCCTGCGCATCCTCATTGAGATCAATGAGCAAGATGTCGAGGAAGGGCTCAAGGTCGCCGCCGCCATCCGCAAGGTGCTGGCGCGCGCCAGCCTCGATGTCCCCGTGCTCCAGCACGGTCTGGATGCCGGCGTCTGGCCGCTCTATCAGGACGCGCTGATGCGCGGTCTCGACGGCCGCATCGGGCTGGAGGACGGCAAGCATCTGCCCGATGGCACCGAGGCGCAGGACAATGCCGCCCTCATCAAGGCCGCCTTCCGCCTCGCCCGCGTGCCCCCGAACCTGCCGCCGGAATCGGTGCCGCCGCTGGCGGGGGCGTGAGCGGACTTACTTCCCCGCCGTCGGGATCATTGCGGCCACCTGCCGGTCGCTCGGGCGGTCGCTTTCGGCCAGCCCGGCCGCCACGCCCTCGCGGTCGGCCTCCGGGCGGTTCTGGCTCATCTTCCGTTTTCCCTCGATACGGGAAATCGGCAGCCGCACGCCGACAATGCCCTTGAGCTGCGCGGCGATGAAGGCCTCCGGCGCGTCGCTCACCTCCCAGGGTTCGGCACGGGGCTCTTCGTAAAGCGCGGTGAGGCGCGTGACGGCATCGAGCAGGCGGGCGGGGTCGTCGAAGAACTCAACCGCGCCATAGGCATGCACCGCCTCATAATTCCACGTCGGCACCACTTTGCCATGTTCCTGCTTGGCTGCGTACCAGCTCGGCGTGATGTAGGCATCCGCGCCGCCGAACAGCACCAGCGCCTCGCCGATCGGCGGCGCTCGCCACTGCGGGTTGGCCTTCGCGACATGGCCGTGGAGCACACCGTGCTCGCCTTCGCTTTCGTCGAGGAACAGCGGCAGCGGCGTCGCCAGCATGCCCTCGGCGGTGGCGGTGACCAGCGTCGCCAGCCGCGCTGCGCGCATGATCTGCCGGAGGAGCACGGGGTCGTCTTCGCGGAAGGCAGGAGGCGTGTACATGGTGGACCCGGGGAGAGGCGGCTACGGAGGATTCCCCGCAGCATACCTCGGGATCGCCCGACAGGAACCGGGCGATGGCGCATGCAGCTGCAGCGCGCCAACCCGGCCTATTTCATCTCCACCTCGACGAAGCTCATCGGCGCGTCGCCGGCGTTGCGCACATCGTGGCGTATGCCGGCCGGGCGCGAATAGGCGGCGCCGGCCGCCATGGCCACCTGCGTCACCGTCCCGTCCACGTCGATCTCCATCAGCCCGTCGGTGACGAAGACAATGGAGTAGTCCATCGCGTGCTCATGCCAGCCCGTGTTGGCACCGGGGGCGAAATCCCAGCGCGTGATCCGCACGCGCGCGTCATCGGCCAGCAAGGTGGGAACGGCCGGTATCGTGCAGGCGAACGCCATGATGTCTTACCCCGAGTTCCGCAGCCCGGCCGAGATGCCGTTGATGGTCAGCTGGATGCCCTGCAGCACCTTCTCGTCGGTGTCGCTGGAGCGGTACTTGCGCAGCAGGCCCACCTGCACATGGTTGAGCGGATCGATATAGGGGAAGCGCGCGCGGATCGAGCGGTCCAGCAGCGGGTTGGTGCCGAGCAACTTGGGCTGCTCCGAGATCGACAGCAGCGCGTCGATGGCGGCCTGATGCTCCGTTCGGATTCGGCCGAAAATGCTCTCGCGCAGTTCCACATCCTCCACCAGCGCGGCATAGCGCGAGGCGATGGCGATGGAGCTCTTGGAAAGCACCATGTCCATATTGGAGAGCTGGGTGCGGAAGAACGGCCACTCCCGATACATTTCCTGCAGCAGCTTCAGGCCGTCGGGATGCGCCTCCAGCCAGGCCCGCACTGCGGTACCGAAGCCATACCAGCCCGGCAGCATCAGCCGGCACTGCGCCCAGGAGAACACCCAGGGAATGGCCCGCAGATCCTCGATCCGCCGCGTCTTCTTTCGCGAGGCCGGGCGCGAGCCGATGTTCAGCGTGGCGATTTCGTTGATGACGGTGGATTCCCAGAAATAATCCTCGAAGCGAGGGGTCTCGTAGACCAGCGCCCGATAGGCGGCGAACGCCGCGTCAGACAGCGCCTCCATCACGGTGAGATATTCCTCGCGCGGGGCCATGTCGTCGCCGGAGAGCAGCGTGGCCTCCAGCGTCGCCGCCGCGAGGATTTCGAGATTGCCGCGCCCGACCGCCGGGTTGGAGTATTTCGACGAGATGATCTCGCCCTGCTCGGTAATCCGGATCTGCCCCTGCACCGCCCCGCCCGGCTGGGCGAGGATGGCGTCATAGCTCGGCCCGCCGCCGCGACCGACAGAGCCGCCGCGCCCGTGGAAAAGACGCAGCCGCACGCCGTGGCGCTTGAACACCTCGATCAGCTCGATCTCGGCCTTGTAGAGCTCCCAGCCGGAGGTGAGGAAACCGCCATCCTTGTTGCTGTCGGAATAGCCGAGCATCACCTCCTGCACGCCGCCCCGGCTGTCGACCAGCTTGCGGTATTCCGGCAGGCGGAACATCTGCTCCATCACCTTGGCGGCGTTGCGCAGGTCGCCAATGGTCTCGAACAGCGGCACGATGTTCACCGCCGCAGACCCGGCGGGATCGACCAGCCCGACCTCCTTCAGCAGCAGCGCCAGTTCCAGCATGTCCGAGACGCTCTCGGCCTTGGAGATGATGCAGGTCTGGATCGCCTCAGGGCCGAAGCTCTGGTGGATGCGGGCGCAGGTGTGCAGCGTGGCGAGTTCGCCCACCGTCTCGTCGCAATAGGCGGCGAAGGGCGAGGTCAGCGGCCGGGCGGTGGTCAGTTCGCGCAGCAGCAGGGCGACGCGGGTGCCCTCGGGCAGCGCCTTGTAGTTGGTGCCGGGCGCGGCAACCTCGAACAGCTCGGCCACGCAGCGCTCATGCACATCGGAATTCTGCCGCGAATCCAGCACCGCGAGGTGGAAGCCGAAGCTGTCCACCGCCCGCCGCAGGGCGCGCAGCTTGCCACCGGCAATGACGCCGGACTTATGTGCCTTGAGCGAAGCATCGATGATGTCGAGATCGGCGCGCAATTCGGCGGCGGAGGCATAAGGCCGGGCCTGCGGCATCACGGTGAGGCCCAGCAGGTCGGCAATCTCCAGCCGGAAGGCGGTGGCGCGCAGGCGCGAGGCGATGGCGGTGACGGCGAGACGGTAGGGCTCGTTGCGCCGGTGCGGCGACAGGTCGGGCGAAGCGTCCACCAGCGCCAGCAGGTCGTCCGACACGCTCACCCGGATGGTGCTGATGGACAGTTCGCCGCCGAGGCTGTCCAGTTCTTCGAGATAGAACCGCACCGCCTGTGCGCTCTGCATCCGCATGGTCTCGCGCGTCACCTCGGCGGTGACGAAGGGGTTGCCGTCGCGATCGCCGCCGATCCAGCTGCCCATCCGCACGAAGGAGGCGATTTCCGGCGCCTCGCCTTCCCTCCCTTCCATGTCGGCCAGCCGGTCCTCCAGCGCCGCATAGAGCGAGGGCAGCTGGCGCAGGAACGTGTAGTCGTAATAGGCAAGACCGTTCGCCACCTCGTCCAGCACGGTCAGCTTGGTCCGGCGCAGCAGATTGGTTTGCCACAGCATCAGCACCCGCCGGCGCAGCTCGGCGCTCGCCAGTTCCTGTTCCTCCGGCGTGGGGTCGCGGCGGGCGCGGTCGGCGAGCAGTTCCGCCACCTTCATCTCATGCGTCAGCGTGGAGCGGCGGCGCACCTCGGTGGGGTGCGCGGTCAGCACCGGGCTAGCCAGCGCGGTGTCGAAGAAGGCGCGCAGATCGGCGGTGGAAATGCCCGCCTCGCGCGCACGCTCCAGCGCCCGCGCCACCGTCGCAGGCCCGGCGCAGGTGCCGTTGGCCGCCGCCGCCCGCATCCGCCGGATGACGTTCTGGTCCTCGGCGATGTTGGCGAGGTGGGAGAAATAAGAGAAGGCGCGGACGATCGAGATCGTCTGGTCCGGCCCGAGGTCGCTCAGGATCGCCTCGAGCTCGTGCCGGGCGCCCTCGTCTTCCTCGCGGTGGAAGCGCGTGGAAACGCGGCGGATATGCTCCACCAGCTCGTAGATCGCCTCGCCTTCCTGGTCGCGCAGCGTGTCGCCCAGCACCCGGCCGAGCATGCGGATGTCCTCGCGCAGGGAGAGGTCGAGCTCGCCATCGACTTCGGGTTCGGCATCGGAGAGGGCGATGGTGAGGGCAACGGACATGGCGATACTCCTTAAGGCGTAGACCAACTTAGCAATTAGCATGCCGTCGATGACACCCATGCGGGTGCCCTTATCCCCGGCTCGCGGGGTAATCGGGGGCGCCAAACCGCCGCGTCCGGCCAGGGGCCGTCGACGCGACCGCCCCTGCGGGAGCAGGTGATGCTGCGGCGACACAGCCCGCAAGTATCGTCCAATTGCCCCAGAGCCGCCCCGATTGTGAACGAATCCACCGCCAGCATGAACACCGTGCTCAGGAAAGCTTCAGGGTTGGGGCTTTATGAATAGGGGCATGCAGGACGTCGCTGTCGGCGGCGCGTCTGCGGAAGACCGGCCGGAAGGCCGGGCGAATGAACAAGCCGGCCGTCAGGCCGTTGGTAAAGTCAGCGTAAGCGTATCAGGAAGGAATTTGAGATGTCCCCCGTCATGAACCGTACCGAGGTTCAGGCCCCCCTCGCCGCTTCCCAGCCCAAGGCCTCCTATGCCGGCGCCCTTTCGCCGCTGCGTCCCACTGACGGGCGGGAGAAGAAGCTGGCAAACGCTCCGGTCGGCTCCATCGCCGCCATCGAATCGCAGCTCGGCTTCTGACGCTGGCCTGCGTATCGCCGGACGATCGACCCTGCACTCCGCGGGTATCCTGCAGCTTGAGAATGCAGCAGTTCCCGCAGTGAGTTTGCCGCCGCTCCGCATCCGTCTTCACGGAATTGTGTGCCGCGCGGAAAGCGCCGTTTCGTGCCGGCCCGCCCCCGGTCGGCACGTCCGAAAGACGCCGGATAACGCGCGAGGGGACTAGATTCAAGGCGCTTACTTCCCATATGGATGACGTTGCGGCAACTATCGCCCGAACCGTCCATGAGAGGCCAAGCCCTTGCGATTCCTGCGTCTGCGTCCCGTCGCCCTGCGTCTTGTCATTGGCGCCCTGTTCGTTGCCGCCGGTGTTCTGGTGGCCGCCGACTTCGCCGAGGCCCGCGCCGGCCGTAGCGGCAGCTTCGGCAGCCGAGGCACGCGCAGCTGGTCGACCCCCGCCCCCACGCCGACCGCTCCCACCGCCCAGCCCCTGCAGCGCTCCGCAGCCCCGCAAACCCAAACAGCACAAGGCGCCCGCGCTCCGGGCGTGCAGTCCGGCGGCTTCATGCGCGGTGGCTTCATGGGCGGGCTGATGGGCGGCCTGCTCGGCGCCGGCATTTTCGGCCTGCTGATGGGCTCGGGCTTCTTCTCCGGCCTCGGCAGCCTGTCCGGCATTATCGGCCTGCTGCTTCAGGTGGGGCTGATCTTCATCGTCGTGCGGCTGGTGATGGGCTGGATGCGCTCGCGCAATCAGCCTTCCTATGCCGGCGGCGCCCGTCCGGACCCGATGAACCGGAATGCGATGAACCGTGACGCGCTGAACGGCGCCGGCTCGGCTCCGCAGGGTAGCGCCTCCACCGGCACCGCCGCACCGCGCACCGGCTTCGGCACCGCCCCGCGTGGCAAGCCGATCAAGCTGGAAGGTTCGGACTTCGACATCTTCGAGCGCACGCTTACCGAGGTTCAGTCCGCCTATGGCCGCGCCGACAAGCCCGCCTTGGCCGCCCTGCTCACCCCCGAGATGTCTGGCTACATGGCCGAGGAACTCGACGAGATGGCGCGCGACGGGCTGGAGAACCGCATCACCGACGTGAAGCTGCTTCAGGGCGACCTGTCGGAAGCCTGGTCGGAAGGCGACACAGAATACGCCACCGTCGCCATGCGCTACGAACTCAAGGACGTCACGCTCGACAAGGCTACCGGCCGCGTCGTGCAGGGCGACCCCGACCGCGTGGAGCAGGCGGTGGAATTCTGGACTTTCGCCCGCCCGGCGCGCGGCGACTGGAAGCTGAGCGCCATCCAGCAGGGCTGAGCGCGCCTCATTTCCTCACACGACTAGAAAGGGCGGCCCCGGGCCGCCCTTTTTCGTGCGTGTCAGAACTCCAGCGGGTCCGGCCCGAAACGGTTCGGACCCGGCGTACCTTTCACCATGAACCAGAAGAAGAGAACGAACACGCCGATGCCGGTGAGGCTGATCAGCAGCCACCAGCCGGTGCGGTCCATGTCGTGGAAGCGCCGAACCCCGACGGCGATCGAGGGGATGAGCAACGCCAGGCCGACCAGCGTGGTGATAGGGGTAAAGGCGCCAATCTCGCCAAAAGTGAGCAGCGAGAATGCCCCGAACAGGGCCGTGTCGATGACGCCGGAAGCGATGTTCACCAGAATGTAGAACACGATGAACCACCAATATTCCGAGCGCGGCGCGCGTCCGGTGAAGGTGGCGTAATTGCCGAGAACGCTGGAAATCGACTGCGTGAAGGTCATGTCTTCCCCCGTGCCCCATTGGCGGTGCGCGCTATTCTTGGCACGAAAGGCGCGCAACGCCAGCCCCGCGTTCGGTAGGGCAGCGGGCTCATCGCAGGGAGGCGCCTATGCAAATTTCCGTAGAAGCCGATCCGAGTGCCGAGGTGCGGGAACGGATCGACCGGGGCCTCGATATCTTCAACGAGACCAAAGCCGGTCCGTTGCAGGGGTCGGAACTTTGGGTCATCGCCCGCGACGACGATGGCGTGGCGACGGCGGGGCTGAAGGCGCGCACCTATTTCGGCTGGATGCACATCGACTGGCTGTGGGTGTCGCCAGAGGCCCGCGGTAGCGGCGTGGGGAGCGCCCTGCTGGGCGCTGCCGAGACGGAGGCCCGCGAGCGCGGCTGCACGGGGGCCCATCTTGAAACCTACAGCTTCCAGGCGCCGGCATTCTACGAGAAGCACGGCTACACACGCTTTGGCCAGATCGAAGATTACCCGCCGGGCCACGCCTGCATCTGGCTCAAGAAACGCTTTTGACCGTCCGCAGGCGCGCGCCTGCCCCCTCACCGTTTCGGTGCCCGCCTTCCGCCCTTGCGATAGCCCTTGGTCATCGGGTCGGGCCGCTCCGGCCGCACCCAGTCCTCCACCCGCAACGGCTCGGTCCGGTCGGTCCCCGGCCCCATGTCGTCGAGCGAGGGCTTGACGATGCGCGAGGCGGCGCGCGGCGCGAGCATGGGCGGCTCGCCCGGCTCATAGGCGGCCTGCGCCTCGTCGGCGCGCGCCCCTGCCCCCCCGGAAACGTGCCCGGGCGACGAGCGCCCGCTGCCCGCCCGGCCACCGCCTTTGCCCTTTTTCTCCGGCATGTTGGCGGAACGGCCATATTTGCGCTCGCCGCGATAGCCGCCGGTGCGGTCGTCGACACTGTCCTGCCGGGTCAGCGGATCATCGGAAATCGCCAACTCGGTGGCCTGCAGCCGCTTGACCTCGTCGCGCAGCCGCGCTGCCTGCTCGAAATCGAGATCGGCTGCCGCCTTGCGCATGCGCTTTTCGAGGTCGGCGATAACGGTGGCGAGATTATTGCCATAGGTGGCGGCGCCCTCGGAAAGACCGGCATCGACCGTCACATGGTCGCGCTCATAAACGCTGTTGAGAATGTCGCCGATCGCCTTCTTCACGCTCTCTGGCGTGATGCCGTGCTCGACATTCCATTCCACCTGCTTGGCCCGGCGACGCTCGGTCTCCGCCATCGCCCGCTCCATCGAGCCGGTAATGTTGTCGGCATACAGCACCACGCGCCCGTCGACATTGCGCGCGGCACGGCCGATGGTCTGGATGAGCGAGGTCTCGGAGCGCAGGAAGCCCTCCTTGTCGGCGTCGAGAATGGCCACGAGCCCGCATTCGGGAATGTCGAGACCCTCGCGCAGCAGGTTGATGCCGATCAGCACGTCGAAGGCGCCGAGGCGCAGGTCGCGAAGGATTTCGATACGCTCGATCGTGTCGATGTCCGAGTGCATGTAGCGCACGCGGATGCCGTTCTCGTGCAGATATTCCGTCAGGTCTTCGGCCATGCGCTTGGTGAGCACCGTCACCAGCGTGCGGTATCCCTGCGCCGCCGTGGCCCGCACCTCGCCAAGCAGGTCATCGACCTGCGTGCGCGCCGGGCGCACCTCGACCTCCGGGTCGACCAGGCCGGTGGGGCGGATGACCTGCTCGACGAAGACGCCGCCGGTGCGCTCCATCTCCCATTTGCCGGGAGTGGCGGAGACATGCACCGTTTGCGGGCGCATCGCCTCCCATTCCTCGAAGCGCAGCGGCCGGTTATCCATACAGCTCGGCAGCCGGAAGCCATATTCCGCCAGCGTCGCCTTGCGGCGAAAGTCGCCGCGATACATGGCGCCGATCTGCGGAATGGTGACGTGGCTCTCGTCGCAGAAGATCAGCGCATTGTCAGGCACATATTCGAACAGGGTCGGCGGCGGCTCGCCCGGCTGGCGGCCGGTGAGCCAGCGCGAATAGTTCTCGATGCCGGCGCAGCTTCCCGTCGCCTCCATCATCTCGATGTCGAAGGTGCAGCGCTGCTCCAGCCGCTGCGCTTCCAGCAGCCGGCCCATGGCGTGCAGTTCGTCGAGACGGTGCTTCAGCTCGGCCTTGATGCCGTGGATGGCCTGGATCAGCGTCGGGCGCGGCGTCACATAGTGCGAATTTGCATAGAGCTTGACGAATTTTAGGTCCTGCGACTTCTGCCCGGTCAGCGGATCGAACTCCTGGATGCTCTCCACCTCGTCGCCGAACAGCGAGATGCGCCAAGCCCGGTCCTCGTAATGCGCCGGGAAGATTTCGATCACGTCGCCGCGCACCCGGAAAGTGCCGCGGCCGAAATCGCCCTGGGTGCGCTTGTACTGCAGCGCCACCAGGTCGGCGAGCAGGGCGCGCTGGTCGATGCGCTCGCCCACCTCGATCTTGAAGGTCATGGAGGCATAGGTCTCGACCGAGCCGATGCCGTAGATGCAGGAGACCGAGGCGACGATGATGACGTCGTCGCGCTCCAGCAGAGAGCGGGTGGCCGAATGGCGCATGCGGTCGATCTGCTCGTTGATCGACGATTCCTTTTCGATGAAGGTGTCGGTGCGCGGCACATAGGCCTCGGGCTGGTAGTAGTCGTAATAAGAGACGAAATACTCCACCGCATTGTCGGGGAAGAAGCTCTTGAACTCGCCATAGAGCTGCGCCGCCAGCGTCTTGTTCGGCGCCAGCACCAGCGCCGGGCGCTGCACGCGCTCGATGACATTGGCCATGGTGAAGGTCTTGCCCGAGCCGGTGACACCGAGCAGCACCTGATCGCGCTCGCCCTCATTGGCCGCCGCCACCAGTTCCTTGATCGCCGCGGGCTGGTCGCCATTGGGCGTGTAGTCGGATTTCAGCTCGAAGCGCACGCCGCCTTCGGACTTTTCCGGTCGCGCGGGGCGATGCGGCGCCCAGAGCTGGCCGTCCACCTCCGGGCGACCGCCCTCGATCAGCGCCGACAGCGCCGCAACCGTGGCGGAGGCGCCCGAAGTCGGCGCCACGCCGAGCTTCTCGGCGAGTGCGGGATCGAGCGTGGCGGATTGCGCGGGCTCGAAGGCGCGCTGGGAGCGCTCGGAAAACCCGCCGGGACGTGCTGCTTTGGCCATGGCGGCAATATGGGGTCAGATTCGGTCGGCGCAAAGGCCTCCTGACAGCTTGTGCAGCGGGCGGCCCTCACGCACGGGCGGCGCCCGCAAGGGCATCAGCTGACGCGCGGATAGGCAGAAGAGAAGCGGCGGCGAAAGCGGCCTTCATGCGGTTCATCGCCTGAAATCAGCTACTTACCTCTAATTTGCACATTTTATAATCACTGGCACGCCTGATGCATACACGATTGTATGCATATGAGCCGAGGCCGTTCGCGGTTGGCTCCAGACGGGGAATGCCCATGCCCGAGACGCTGCTCGCCGCCGAACCCGCCCCCCTGGCCTTCCATCCCGCCCGCACCGCGCTCGTCATTATCGACATGCAGCGCGATTTCCTGGAGCCGGGCGGCTTCGGCGAGACGCTGGGCAATGACGTCTCGCGGCTACAGGCGGCCGTCGCCCCCTGCCAGACCGTGCTCGCCGCTGCCCGCGCCGCCGGCCTGCTGGTCATCCACACCCGCGAGGGCCACCGTCCGGACATGATGGACGCGCCCCCGGCCAAGGTCGAGCGCGGCGTGCCAACGGCGCGCATCGGCTGCGCCGGTCCGATGGGCCGCATCCTGATCCGCGGCGAGCCGGGCCACGACATCATCGCCGAACTCGCCCCCGCCCCCGGCGAACCGGTGCTCGATAAGCCCGGCAAGGGCGCCTTCTACCAGACCGACCTCGAACTGATGCTGAAGAACCGGGGCATCGACACGCTGCTGGTCGCCGGCGTCACCACCGAGGTCTGCGTCCACACCACCATCCGCGAGGGCAATGATCGCGGCTATCGCTGCGTGGCGCTGGCCGATTGCTGCGCCTCCTACATCCCCGAATTCCACCGCGTCGGCCTGGAGATGATCAAGGCGCAGGGCGGAATCTTCGGCTGGGTGTCCGATTCCACCGCCCTACTGGCCGCGCTTGGCAACGACAGAACCTACAGCACGGCGCCCGCCAGCGCCGCCTGATGCCGTCTGCCGCGTCCGGCGCCCGTCGCCGTTTTCACCGCGTCCCGTCATTCGTCCTTGAGGGATACCGAGCATGTCCGCGACTGAAATGACCCCGATCTCGCCCGCCCGCACGGGCATGCGCCCGACCCTTTGGACGCCCGGCGACTGGAACGCCCTGTTCGGCTTCGGCACCAACATCCTCGTCAACATGCTGGTGCTGACCGGCCTGCTGCAATTCGTGCTGAAGATGCCGCCGGAAATTGTCTTCGGCCGCATCCTGCCGGCGGTGGGGCTGATGATGTTCCTCTCCACCGTCTATTACGCCTGGCTCGGCTACCAATTGGCCAAGAAGACCGGCCGGGACGACGTCTGCGCGCTGCCCTCGGGCATTTCCGTGCCGCACATGTTCGTCGTCACCTTCGTCATCATGCTGCCCATCGGCGCCGCCACCGGCGATCCGATCCAGGGCTGGGAGGCAGGCCTCGTCTGGGTGTTCTTCCAGAGCTTCATCCTGATGATCGGCGGCTTCGTCGCGCCCTATATCCGCAGGATCACCCCGCGCGCGGCCCTCCTCGGCACGCTGGCGGGCGTCTCCATCGCCTTCATCGCGATGCGGCCGGCCTTCGAGATCTTCGCCACCCCGGTGATCGGGCTCACCTGCTTCGCCATCATCATGGTGAGCTGGTTCGGCGGGGTGAAATACCCGCGCGGCATCCCCGCCGGCCTCATCGCCATCGCGGTCGGCATGGCCATCGCCTGGGGCTCGAACCTGTTCGGGCTGAACTATGGCGGCATGAGCGTCGACAATGTCGGCGCCGCCTTCACCAATTTCGGCTTCTCCGTGCCGCTGCCGGCCTTCGACCATGTGTTCCACGGATTCGATTATCTCGGCATCATCCTCGTCACCGCCATTCCCTTCGGCATCTACGATCTGGTCGAGGCGATGGACAATGTGGAAAGCGCCGAGGCGGCGGGTGATCACTACCCCACCACCCGGGTGCTTACCGCCGACGGCGTGGTTAGCCTGATCGGCTGCCTGATGGGCAACCCCTTCATCAACGCCGTCTATATCGGCCACCCCGGCTGGAAATCCATGGGCGGGCGCATCGGCTATTCCGCCGCCACCGGGCTGATGGTCATCATCCTGTCCTGGTTCGGCATCATCGCGCTGCTGCTGGCGCTGATCCCGGTCGTCGCCATCTCGCCGATCCTTCTGTACATCGGCATGCTGATCGGGGCGCAGGCGTTCCAGACCACGCCGTCCAAGCACGCCCCGGCCGTGGTGCTGGCGCTCACACCGCACCTTGCCGCCTGGGCCAAGCTGCTGATCGACAATTCGCTCGGCGTCGCCGGCACCTCCGCCGCCGTCCTCGGGCTGGAGAAGCTGGGGCAGGTCGGCGTGCTCTATCACGGGCTGGAGGTGATGGGCGGCGGCGCGATTCTGGTCGGGCTGGTGCTGGGCGCCATCGGCGTGTTCGTAGTGGAACGGCAATTCGTCAATGCCGCCGCGTTTGCCCTTGCCGGCTCGGTTCTCACCTTTTTCGGCTTCATGCATGGGGAAAGCGTCGGATTTGGCGTGACTCCGACGGTAGCATTCGCCTACCTTCTCGTTGCGGGCTTTCTCTTTGCCTGCGCGAAATATGCCGCGCTGGAGGAGGCACCCGCCCTCCAGGCCGCGGACGGGCCGCAGCCTGCACCGGCGGAATGAGTTTTTGCTTCGATGCTGGGGGGTATCGAAGCAGCTTGAGACGGCGCGGCACATCCCTCAGGATGTCCGCGCCGCTCTTGTTTCCGGCCCGTCGCCGGACGGCTCCCGCCCTGTGCCCCGCCTGCGAGGTAGTTCATGTCGTTCCTGCTTTCCTTCGATCCGGCCACGCTTGGCGAACCGGAGGAAACCGCGCCGCTTGCCGAGCGCATCGTCGCTGGCGCGCCGCGTCATCTCACCTGGAACATCGAGACGCTGCCCGACGGCGCCCTGTTCGCCGGCATATGGGAATCCTCCCCCGGCGCCTGGCGGGTGGATTATGAGGAATGGGAGTTCTGCTCCATCCTCACCGGTGTCTCCATCCTGCACGAGGATGGCGAGGCGCCGGTGGCGGTGAAGGCGGGCGACAGTTTCGCGCTGCGGCCGGGCTTCAAGGGTGTGTGGGAAGTCGTCGAGACCACCCGCAAGCACTATGTCATCCGCCTCATCTGAGTACGGTGCCGGAATCCGGCCAAGTGTGGCCTTGCCGTCATTGACCACGCGGCGGGCGCGACGCATCTTCGCCGCACATGATTTAGGAGAAGTGCGATGCGGGCCGACATGAAGGGTGCGACTGGGCGGGCGAAGCGGGCCATGGCGCGGACCGCCACTGGCCTCGCCGTCATCGGCATGCTGGCCGGCTCGCTCGCCAGCGCGCAGGCCGCCAATTTCTTCGAGAAGAACTTCTGGATGTCGGGGCCCAATTACAGCGGCAACGTACCCGCCTGCGACACGCCTTCCGCCCTCGCGAAGATCCAGCGGGATTTCTCCACCACCGAATCACGCTTCTGGAATTCAAGCCTCACCATCGACCGCATTGACCATGTCCGCGAGATCGCCTTCCGGCCTTGGGGCGAGGAATACATGCCGCGCCGCTATTGCCGCGCCGAGGTCATCGTCACCGGCATCGAAGGCACGCCCAGCTTCGGCACCGAGGGCGCGTATGGCAGCGGCGCCTATGGCAGCGGGCCCTATGACGGCACGTCGACCGGCAAGCCCGTGGGCAAGGTCGTCGGCAAGGCCTATGGCGCCCCGCGCTACCATACGGTGTGGTACTCGATTATTGAGGATGGCGGGTTCCTCGGGGCCTCATGGGGCGTCGACTGGTGCGTCGAAGGCTTCGACCGCTCCTGGACCTATGCCCCGAACTGCCGCATGGCGCGTCCGTGAGACTGGCGCGGGCAGCGGGGCTCGCCCTCGCCGCCTTGCTGCTTTGGCCGGCACTGGCCTTCGCCCAGCAGAAGGGTGAACCGGGCCGCTTCGATCATTACGTGCTCGCCCTTTCCTGGTCGCCATCCTATTGCGAGGCGATGGGCGCGCGCGCCGAGCCGGCGCAATGCGCGAGGGCGCGCCCCTTCGCCTTCGTCGTGCACGGGCTCTGGCCGCAATATGGGCGCGGCTGGCCGGAAAGCTGCGTCACCCCCGCGCCCTTCGTGCCCGAGCCGGTGCTGCGCGCCGTGCTCGACATCATGCCGAGCCGCCGGCTGGTGCTGCACCAGTGGCGCAAGCACGGCACCTGCGAGGGGAGCGATTCCGCCGCCTATTTCGCCACGGTCCGCCGCGCCTATGAGCGGGTGACCATCCCGGAAGCGTTCCGCCGCATCGACGACTACCGCATGGTGTCGCCCGGCGAGGTCGAAGCCGCTTTTCGTGCCGCCAATCCGGGGCTGGCGTCGGATATGATCGCCGTCGCCTGCGATAGCCGCCGCCTCACCGAGGTCCGCATCTGCCTCAACCGCTCGCTCGACTTCACCCCCTGCGAGGAGGTGAACCGCCGCGCCTGCCGGGCCAGCCGGGTGGTGATGCCGCCGCTGCGCGAGAGCGCTGGCGCGAAGTAGAGGACCCGATGAACTACCGCCACGCCTTCCATGCCGGCAATTTCGCCGATGTCGTCAAGCATGTCGTGCTGGCGCGCATCCTTGCCTATCTCGGGCGCAAGGATGCCGCCTATCGCGTCATCGACACCCATGCCGGCGCCGGCCTCTACGACCTTCAGGGCGACGAGGCCCGCCGCACCGGCGAGTGGGAGGGCGGCGTCGGCGCGGTACTGCGCGCGCGCTTCACCCCACAGGTCGCCGAACTGCTCGCCCCCTGGCTCGAGGCCGTGCGGGCGGTGAACCCGCCGGCGGCGGACGACGCGACTCTGGCGACGGAACTCTCCCGCTATCCCGGCTCGCCGCTCATCGCCCAGGCGCTCACCCGCGCCCAGGACCGCCTGCTCCTGTGCGAAACCCAGCCCGGCGTTCGGGCGGCACTGGAAGAATCGATCGGCCACGATGTTCGGGCCAAGGTTCTGGCGACCGATGGCTGGCAGGCGCTCAACGCCTATGTGCCGCCCAAAGAGCGGCGGGGCGTCGTGCTGGTCGACCCGCCCTTCGAGGTACAGGGCGAGTTCCACCGCCTCGCGCAGGGACTCGCGGAGGCCCACCGCCGCTGGTCCGGCGGCATCTATCTGCTCTGGTACCCGATCAAGGATGTGCGGGCGGTCGATGGCTTCCGTCGCGAGATCGAGCGCGCCGGCATTCCCAAGACGCTGAACATCCAGTTTGACCTGCGTAGCGTCCGGCAAGCCGACACCATGACCGGCTGTGGCCTGATCGTGGTCAACCCGCCCTTCACCCTCGCTGAGGAACTGCGCACCGTGCTCGGCGCCCTCGCCCCGGTGCTTGCCACCGACGGCACCGGGCGTGTACGGCTCGGCTGGCTGACTCCGGAACGCTGATCCCGCAACGCCGAACCTTCTCCGCCCTCATTATCCGGCATCGGTCTTGCTTCACCCTGCACGGGCAGAGTCGAGCGGCGGATGGATGCGGCCATCCGAGGTAGGGAGCAGGCGCATGGCGACGACGGGCACCGTCAAATTCTTCAACACGGATAAGGGTTACGGCTTCATCCGGCCGGACGATGGCGGGCGCGACGTGTTCGTGCATGTCTCCGCCGTCACCCGCTCGGGCCTCGGCACGCTGGCGGAGGGGCAGCGCGTGAGCTTCGAGATCGAGCCGGACAAGCGCGGCAAGGGCCCAAAGGCCATCGACCTCCAGCCGGCCGACTGATAATCCTGCCGGCCGAAGCTGCGGCGCCGCCGTGGCCGGGCGCAGACGCCGTCGGGCATCCGGCACGCAGGCGTCTGGCCTCAACAGGTGACGGACCCGATGAAGCTTCGCTCCTCCCCGCTGTCCCCGTTCGGGCGCAAGGTCAAGATCGGCGCCATTCTGTGCGACATCCATCTCGATGTCCTGCCGGCCGACACCTCCGATCCCGCCGATACGCTGCGCGAGCAGAACCCGCTCGGCAAGATCCCCGTGCTGCTGCGCAACGACGGACCGGCGATCTATGATTCGCGCGTCATCATCGATTATCTCGATGCGCAGGCCGGCGGCGGCGTGCTCATCCCCGCGAGTGGCGAGGCGCGGGTAACGGCCCTGACGATGCTGGCGCTCAGTGACGGCATTTCCGACGCCGCTCTGCTGCAGATGTATGAAAGCCGCTTCCGCGACCCGGAAACTCACAGCGCCCGCTGGCTCGACCATCAGGCGGGCAAGGTGGCGCGCGGGCTTGCCGCGCTGGAGGCGGCGCCGCCGCAACTGCTGCCGGTCAGCGGCGCCGCGCATGTCGGCGAGATCGCGGCGGCCTGCGCGCTCGGCTATCTCGACCTGCGCTTTGCCGGCGCCTGGCGCGCCGGCCATCCGGCCCTGGTCGCCTGGCTGGACGCCTTTTCCGAGCGTGTGCCTGCTTTCGAGGCAACGACCCCGCAGGTCTGACCCCTCAGGCCTCGCTCCTACAACAAAAAAGGCCCCGGATCGTCGATCCGGGGCCTTTGTCGTCGAGACGCTGTCAGGCGCGCGTCAGAACTTGTAGTTCACGCCAGCGCGGACAATGTTGGACGTCAGGCCGCTCTTGTAGCCGATGCTGTCGTAATAGTCCTCGCCGAGATCCATGTAGAGATACTCGCCCTTGACGGTCCAGTTGTTAGTGAGGGCGTATTCCACGCCGCCACCGACCGTCCAGCCCACCTGGGTCTTGTCCGAGGACAGGCCGAGATAGTTATCACTGATTTCAGTGTGGCCCCAGGCCAGACCGCCGGTCACATACGGCAGCACGTTGCCGAAGGCGTAGCCGAGGCGGGCGCGCACGGTGCCGAAATAGTCCATCTTGGACTCAAAGCCCGCGTAGGAATCCTTGATGTCCGAGCCCTGGAAGTCGGCTTCGGCGCCCAGCACGATGTTGTTCGCGAACTGGTAGTTGACGCCGATCTGGCCGCCGCCGAGGAAGCCCGACGGGTCGAGGCCGATGATTTCGCCGCCACCTTCACCCGAGCCCCAGGCATAGCCGGCATTGGCGCCGAGATAGAAGCCGGTCCAGGTGAACGCCGGCTCGACATACATCGGCTCGGCCTTGGTGGGGTAGGACTGCTGCTGCGGCAGGTCGGCTGCGATGGCGGGCATCGTGGCGAGAAGGGCGACAGCGGCGACGCCCGAGCAGATGATCTTCTTCATAGGTATTCTCCGAAAGAATCCTGAAACCGGGAAGGGCGTCCAGGAAAGGCTTGCGTCTCGGAGACTGAACTAGAAGCCCAGATGGGCATGCCAAGGGCTGGATTGGGGCAGCCCCGCCGCATTTGGCGCCGGCGCCGGAAGCCCACCGCATCGCGAGGGCCCGCAAAGCCTTCTGAGAACTGGATCGGCGCACAAAATACCACACCCATAAAACCACAGGACGCGCAACATTTTCGCCATGATCGCCGTCAGATCGTCGTCGGGTGTGTTTTTGATGTCACAAATCCGGCGAGGGAGTCTTTCAGAAGTACGGACGGGCGCGCCGGATTCGGTGCAAAAACCCGGCGCGCGCCGATCAGAATCGGTAATTCACGCCCGCGCGCACCACATTGGTGCTCATGCCCACATCGCGCGGGCCAAAATAGCTGGCATAGGTCTCCTCGCCGAGGTCGACATAGAGATACTCGCCCTTGACGCTCCAATTGCCACCGATGGCGTATTCGGCGCCGGCACCGATGGTCCAGCCGAAATGGTTGCGGTCGTTGGAAAGGCCGAGTTGCTCATACGTGCCGCCACCATAGGCGAAGCCGCCGGTGCCGTAGACCAGGAACTGGTCGAAGGCGAAGCCCACCCGCGCCCGCACCGTGCCGAAATAGTCCAGCGTGAAGACCGAACTCGATAGGTCCGCATACTGGATGTCGGTTTCCACGCCGAGCACCAGCGGGCCGTTGCCCTGCCAATTGTAGCCGGCCTGCAGACCGCCGAGGAAACCGTCAATGTCGGGCGAGGCATCTGCCGTGCCCCAGCCATAGCCGGCATTGGCGCCGAGATAAAAGCCGGTCCAGGTGAACACCGGCGTCGGTTCATAGGCGACCCCCGCCGGTGCCGGATAGGACATATCCGCCGCAGCGGCGGGAACGGCCATCAGGGCCAAAAGCCCGAGACCTGCGCGGATGCTGTTCTTCATGATCGTCTCCTGGATCTTGGTTCAGCCTGCCAGCCGGCGAGCAGACATCGCCGCTGTTGGGATAAGTTCGACGATTCCATAAAGATGCGGCCGAAATAGTGTCAGAATCCGAAAGGATACATTATGCTTAATGAAAAGTATACGTCATGTATACTTGAATACCGATCGCAATTTCTCCATTGCCGCCGGGTTCACGTGATTCAACAAGGAGAGGTGCCCCGCCAACCGGCGCGCCGATAAAAGGCGACCGGGCCGGCCCGCACGAAAATACCCGATCAGCGGCGGCAATCCTCATCCAGTCACCGGCGCGTGGCGTATTGTCAGCCGGGCGGCACAAAGCCACGCTCCCTTGCCCTCGGACCCGGCGCCTGAACCTGATGACCCTTCCCGCCTCCCCGCCCGCGCCCGACCGCTCCCCAGCCTCCGCCCGTCCTGTCGCACTCGTGACCGGCGGCGCGGTACGGATCGGCCGCGCCATCAGCCTGCGCCTCGCGGAAGAGGGCTACGACATCGCCCTGCATGTGCGCCGCGCCGGGCCGGCGGCCGAGGAGACCCGTGCAGCGATCAGGGAGACGGGCGCGCGCGCGGCCGTCATCGTCGCCGAACTCGCTGACGCCGGGGCGGTGGACGCCGTCATCCCCACTGTAGTGGCGGCGCTGGGGCCGCTCTCTTTGCTGGTCAACAACGCCTCGGAATTCCATCCCGACACCGTCGAGGCGCTCGATCTTGCGGTATGGGAACGGCACATGGCAGTCAATCTGCGCGCGCCGGTGCAACTCGCCCGCGCCTTCGCCGCCCAGTTGCCGGAAGGCGCGTCGGGGGCCATCGTCAACCTCATCGACCAGCGCGTGCTGAAGCCGACGCCGGCCTATTTCTCCTACAGCGTCACCAAGGAGGCGCTGTGGGCGGCGACCCGGATGCTGGCGCAGGCGCTGGCCCCGCGCGTGCGGGTCAATGGCGTCGGCCCGGGCCCGACGCTTGCCAATGAAAGGCAGGGCGCCGACGCCTTCGCCCGCCAGTCCGCCTCAATGCTGCTCGGGCACGGCCCGAGCCCGGAGGAAATCGCCGACGCCGTGGCCTATCTCGCCCGCGCCTCCAGCGTCACCGGGCAGATGATCGCGGTCGATGGCGGCCAGCACCTCGCCTGGCGCACGCCGGACGTGGAGGACGACTGACCGTCAGCGCGCCGGCCGTCAACGCCTGCGCGCGTCGCTCAGCGTGAACCAGCCGATGCTCGTCATCACCAGTGCCGCACCGGCAAGTTCGGCGACGCTGGCCGTCTCGCCGAGGAAGAGCATGGCAAGCACCATGGTGGCCACCGGGCTCACTGTGCTGATCATCGAATTAGCCTGCGCCGAAATGCGCTTGAGCGCCGCGTTCATCAGGAATGTCGGCAGCACGGTGGCGGCGATGGCGACCAATACCGCCAGCATCAGCCCATGCCGCGACACCATCAGCGCCTCGACCGGCCGCATCACCGCGAACTGGCCGATCGCCATGATCGAGGCTGAGATCATGGCGATGCAGGTGAACAGGGCCGAGCCGACCCGTTGCAGCAACGAACGGGCGCAGAGCTGGTAAAGCGCGAAGCTGATCGCCGCCAGCGTCACGAGCGCGGAACCCTTCACCACGTCGGAGCCCATGGCGCTGACATTCTGCAGGAAGATCAGCGCCAGGCCGCCATAGCAGATGGCGAAGGCCAGCATCGCCTTCGGCCGGATCGGCTGGCTAAACAGCAATGCGCCGAACAGCGCGACATAGATCGGATAGGTGAAGAGGATCAGCCGGCTGAACGAGGCGGAGGTGTATTGCAGCCCGGCGAAATCAAGATAGCTGGCCAGCCAGTAGCCCAGCGCGCCCACCAGCATGGACTGCACCACCAGCCGGCCGCTCGGCAACGGCTCGGCCATCCCGCGCAGCCGCAGCAGCGCAAAGGCGCCGATTGCGAGATAGAAGGGCAGCGAGAATGCCATGCGCAGCGCCAGCAGCGTCTCCGGGTCGATCCCCTCGGCATAGGCAAGCTTGATGATTATGCCCTTGGAGGCGAACAGGATTGCCCCGGCGGCGCCAAAGGCGTAGCCGGCCAGAGGCACGGGCGGGTGGGAAGCGGCATCGCCGGATCTGGACATGGTCCGCTCCCTTAGACCCTTTTCCCAGCGCTGACACCGGGCGCCGGCGCATGGCCGGCCAACGCCCGATGCATTTTCGCGCCCTGTGCCATGGCGGGAACACGCGCCGGCAAACGCTACGCCCCCTGTTCGCGGGGACCGCAAATACGTATCTAGGGATTCATGATCGCCCGACCGACCCGCGACGTGCCCGACCTCGACGCCGACGATGCCGACATCGCCGAACTCGACCAGGACACAGCCCTCATTGCCGACCTTGCCGAGGAGGCCGAGCCCGCGCCGGGCTCCGTCGCCATGGGCCGCGCCGCCATTGCGCGCGCCATCAAGCACGCGCCGAACGGCCCCGGCGTCTACCGCATGATCGGCGAAGGCGGCGCGGTGCTCTATGTCGGCAAGGCCAAGAGCATCAAGCGGCGCATCGTCGCCTATACCCGCCCGACTGGGCTGACCGCGCGCATCATGCGGATGGTGGCGGCCACCTCCGAGATGGAATTCGTCTCCACCGGCACCGAGACCGAGGCCTTGCTGCTGGAAGCAAACCTCATCAAGCAGTTGCGCCCACGCTTCAACGTGCTGTTGCGCGACGACAAGTCGTTTCCCTACATTCTCATCACCCGCGACCATGTCTCGCCGCAGATCACCAAGCATCGCGGCGCCCGCAACCGGCCGGGCGACTATTATGGTCCCTTCGCCTCGGTATGGGCCGTGAACCGCACCATCAACGCGCTGCAGAAGGCGTTTCTGGTGCGCTCCTGCTCGGACAGCTTCTACGAGGCCCGCACCCGCCCCTGCCTGCTGTTCCAGATAAAGCGCTGCGCCGGCCCCTGCACCGGCGAGGTGAACCACACCGACTACGCCACCTATGTCACCGAGGCCCGCGACTTCCTTTCCGGCCGCAGCAAGGCGGTGAAGGAGCAGCTGGCGCGCGAGATGGAAGCCGCCTCGCACGAGCTGGAATTCGAGCGCGCCGCCGCCCTGCGCGACCGCCTCGCCGCGCTTTCCGCCGTGCAGGGAACGCAGGGCATCAATCCGCGCTCAGTAGAGGAGGCGGACGTATTCGCTATCCATCAGGAGGGCGGGGCGACCTGCGTGCAGGTGTTCTTTTTCCGCACCGGCCAGAACTGGGGCAACCACGCGCTCTATCCGCGCGCCGACCGGGCGCTGGAAATCGGCGAGGTGCTGGAATCCTTCCTCGCCCAGTTCTACGAGGACAAGCCCTGCCCGCGCCTCGTGCTCATCAGCCACGACATCGCCGAGCGCGAACTATTGGAGGAAGCGCTCTCCACCCGCGCCGGCCACCGGGTGGAAGTCGCGGCGCCAAAGCGCGGCGAGAAGCGCGAACTGGTCGAGCACGCTTTGCAGAACGCCCGCGAGGCGCTCGGCCGCAAATTGGCGGAGAGCGCCAGCCAGACCCGGCTGCTGGAGGAACTCGCCCGCGCCTTCGCGCTCAAGGCGCCGCCCCGGCGGATCGAGGTTTATGACAACAGCCACATCATGGGGTCGAACGCGGTGGGCGGCATGATCGTGGCCGGGCCCGAGGGCTTCGCGAAGAGCCAGTACCGCAAGTTCAACATCCGCTCGACCGAACTGACCCCCGGCGACGATTACGGCATGATGCGCGAAGTTCTGACCCGCCGTTTCTCCCGCCTGCTGAAGGAGAACCCGCGAGCGGTTACTGCCGGCACCGCGTCTGTCTCCGCGGGGGAAGCGGCCCCCTCTCCCGCTCGGGAAGAGAACTGGGGTAAGGGAGAAACCGCGCGGAACGTGGCCAACGCCCTCGCCCTCCCCGACCCGCTCGGCGAGCCGCCTTTCCCCGACGAGGAGGGGGAAGCTCCGGAGGAAGTCTCCGCCGCGTCGTCGACCTGGCCGGACCTGCTACTCATCGATGGCGGCCCCGGCCAGCTGAAGGCGGCGCGCGAGACCCTGGCCGGTCTCGGCGTCACCGACGTGCCGATGGTCGGCGTCGCCAAGGGGCCGGACCGCGATGCCGGCCGCGAGACCTTCTATGCCGATGGCCGCGAGCCCTTTCGGCTGGAGCCGCGCGACCCGGTGCTCTATTTCGTGCAGCGCCTGCGCGACGAGGCGCACCGCTTCGCCATCGGCTCCCACCGCGCCCGTCGCAAGAAAGACATCACCCAGAGCGGCCTGCAGGAAATTCCCGGTATCGGCCCCACGCGCAAACGCGCGCTTCTGCACCATTTCGGAACTCTGAAGGCGATCGAGCGTGCCTCGCTGGCCGATCTTGAGAGCGTGCCCGGGGTGAACGCGGCGATGGCGCGAGCGGTTTATGACTTCTTTCATGCCAAAGCGACATGAAGCGTCTGTCCGGCCATTCCCGTCATGGGATGGCCACAGCCTTGCCGCATCGTGAAAACGCCACGGCAGGCAATGCAATGGTCGCGACGCAATTGACGTAGCTGGCTCGCGTGTTTACCTGCCTGTGAGGGAGCCGGCGCACTATGGTCGATGTTGCATCAAACCCGCAGACGGTACGGGAGCCGGCCAAGGTGACTCGCGGTCACGCCTATTCCTTGCCCAATCTCCTCACCTATGGCCGCTGCGTAGCGGTGCCGCTGGTGGCGGCCTGCCTGTTCTGGTCCGACATACTGGAAGGCGGCGTCTGGCTGCGCTGGGTGGCGGTTGTCATCTATGTCATTGCAGCCGTCACCGATTTCTTCGACGGCTATCTCGCCCGCGCCTGGCAGCAGCAATCGGCCATCGGCCGCATGCTGGACCCGATCGCCGACAAGCTGCTGGTCTCCGCCTCGTTGTTGATGCTCGCCTCGGACGGCACCATTCGCGGCTGGTCGCTCTGGGCGGCGGTGGTGATTCTGTGCCGCGAGATCCTCGTATCGGGCCTGCGCGAATTTCTCGCCGAATTGCGGGTCAGCGTCCCCGTCACCCGCCTCGCCAAATGGAAGACCACCGCACAGCTGGTCGCCGTGGGCGTCCTGCTGGCCGGGCCGGCGGCCGATGTGCTGGTGCCGGGCATCACGCTGTTCGGGATCGGGCTGCTGTGGATCGCGGCGATCCTGACCCTTTATACCGGCTGGGATTATTTCCGCGCCGGTGCCCAGCACCTGATCGGGGACGACACGTGAGGGTGCTCTATTTCGCCTGGGTGCGCGAGCGCATCGGCATCGAGGCGGAGGACATCGATCTGCCGGAAGGCGTCGCCACCGTCGCCGAGCTTGCCGCCTTTCTCGGTGCGCGTGGCGAAGGCTATGCCCATGCCTTCGAGAATCCGCGTATCGTGCGGGCGGCACTCGACCGCCGGCACGCCAAGCCCGACACGGCGCTCGGCGCCGCGCGCGAGATTGCCTTCTTCCCGCCCATGACGGGCGGCTGAACCGGGAGGGCGGAGATGTTCACCGTCCGCATACAGGCGCAGGATTTCGACGCCGCCACCGAGGCCGCAGCCCTGGCGCGCGGGCGCACCGATATCGGCGCGATCGTCACCTTCGCCGGCCTCTGCCGGGCGCAGGACGCCCCGGGCGGCGCGCCGCTCATCGCCCTGACGCTGGAGCATTATCCCGGCATGGCGGAAGAAGAGATCGGCCGTCTGGTCGAACAGGCCCGCGCCCGCTGGCCGCTCATCGGCGCAACGGTCATCCACCGTTATGGCCGCATGGTGCCGGGCGACAACATCGTGCTCGTTGTCACCGCCTCCGCCCACCGCGCCGCCGCCTTCGAGGCGGCGCAGTTCCTGATGGACTGGCTGAAAACGAGCGCACCGTTCTGGAAGATGGAAGAGCGCGACGACGGCACCGGCTGGATCGCCGCCAAGGACGAAGACGACGAGGCGGCCGAACGCTGGGGTTAGGTCCTCCCCGCCGAGAATCGTCATAGCGCACGGCCGCAGGCCGCTCCGGGATCGTCGACAGATGTGAGGCGATCCCGGCGTATCGGGCTGATGACGGAAGAACCTCGCGAACGAAAAATGCCGGCCCTACGACCGGCATTTTCATTCTGCGCTCTGCGCAGCCCTCAGGCCGCCTCGGCCTTTTTCGGCTGCACTTCGGACATGTAGTCCTCCAGCAGCGCCGTGGTGACGGGGCCCGGCTGGAAATGCTGGCCGGCGATCTCGGAGACCGGCGTCACCTCGGCCGCGGTGCCGGTGATGAAGCACTCGTCGAAGCTCGGCAGCTCTTCCGGCATGATCGCCCGCTCAACCACCTCGATGCCGCGCCTCTTGGCGAGCGCGATCACCGTCTGGCGGGTGATGCCGTTCAGGAAGGCATCGGCCTCCGGTGTGTGGATCACCCCGTCCTTGACGAAAAAGACATTGGCGCCGGTGCATTCGGCAACGCGGCCGCGCCAGTCAAGCATAAGCGCGTCGGCGAAGCCCTCGCGCTCGGCTGCGTGCTTGGAGATGGTGCAGATCATGTAGAGACCGGCCGCCTTCGAGGTCGAGGGCGCTGTCAGCGGATCGGGACGGCGGTACTTCGCCATGCCGATGCGGATGCCCTTTAGCCGCTGGGCGGGGTCGAAATAGCTCGGCCATTCCCACGCCGCGATGGCGAGGTGAATCTGGTTGTTCTGCGCCGAGACGCCCATCATGTCTGAGCCGCGCCAAGCGACGGGGCGCAGATACGCGTCGACCAGCTTCTGCCGCGACAGCAGTTCGCGGCAGGCGGCGTTGATCTCATCGTCGCCATAGGGAATCTGGAAATCAAGGAGCTCGGCGCTGTGCCTCAGCCGCGCCGTGTGCTCGTCCAGCTTGAAGATCTCGCCGCCATAGGCGCGCTCGCCCTCGAAGACGCAGCTGCCATAATGCAGCCCGTGGGTCAGTACATGGACCTGCGCGTCCTGCCAGGGCACGAAGGCGCCGTCATACCAGATCCAACCGCTGCGTTTGTCGAAAGGTTCGCTCGCCATGGTAAGTCTCCCAACCGGGGCGCCGACGCGCCATGGGAGGCGCCGGAGCCCTTCTGTTTCCTTCGGCATGGTGGCTACGGCCTGTCAGGCGAGAGCGCAACGCTTTGCCTCGCGGCCGAAGTCCCGTTATCGTCGCAGCTCTGTAAGTGCGAGCGCGACTCTATCCTGTTCCGAGGCGGATCGGGCGACTAGCCGAACGATCCTTTCGTTGAACGGGACATCTGGGTAACGATCATAACGAAAAAAGTCAACATGGCTGACATAAATGTCTCGCTGACAGCGCGCACCGGCAAGAGCGAGCCGGGGGCCGCCGCGCGCCTGTCCCCTGCCCCGGAAGGCGAGCCGATGCTCGACCTGATCGAGCTTCTGTTCTTCGCCTATCGCAACTTTGTCAGCGATCCCGACGAGATCCTGCACGGCTTCGGCTTCGGCCGGGCGCATCACCGGGTGCTGCATTTCGTCAACCGGCATCCCGGCATGCGCGTCACCGACCTCTTGGATATCCTGCGCATCACCAAGCAGAGCCTCGGCCGGGTGCTGCGAGAACTGGTCGACCAGGGCTTCATCGACAGCCGCGCCGGCGCCTCCGACCGCCGCCAGCGGCTGCTCTACCTCACGCCGAAGGGCGAGGCGCTGACGCAGGAATTCGTCGCCATCCAATCCCGGCGCCTGCGCCGCGCGCTGGAGGAGAGCGGCAGCGAGTCGCGCGATGTCGTGCGCCGCTTTCTTGTCGCCATGATCGACCCGGAAGATCGCAGCCCGACCGAGAAGCTGATCGCCCGCGCCGACCAGGCCGTGGAGGCGCGCGGCGCCACCCGCAGCCGGCCGGCCGGCTGACGGGGAGGATCGCCATGCTCGACGCCCGCCACAGCCCGGTCGCGGCCGCAAGGGAAGCCCGCACCATGCCTGCCGACGACGCCTTCCACCTGCTCATCGTCGACGACGACCGGCGCATCCGCGACCTGCTGTCGCGCTTTCTCAGCGAGCATGGCTACCGCGTCACCACGGCGGAATCGGGGGCCGACGCCCGCGCCCGCCTCGCTGGCCTCACGTTCGACCTGCTCATTCTCGACGTGATGATGCCGGGCGAGACCGGCTTCGAGCTCGCCCGGGGCGTGCGGGAGACGTCTTCCGTGCCGATCCTCATGCTCACCGCCCGCTCCGAGGCCGGCGACCGTATCGAGGGGCTGGAGACCGGCGCCGACGACTACCTTTCCAAGCCGTTTGAGCCGCGCGAATTGCTGCTGCGGATCGGCAACATCATCAAGCGCTCGGCCACCCCGCCGGCGCAGGCCATCGAGACGGTGCGCTTCGGCCCGTTCAGCTTCCATCTGGCGCGCGGCGAACTGACCCGCGAGGGCGAGTTGGTGCGCCTTACCGACCGCGAGCGCGACATGCTGCGGGTGCTCGGCGAGGCGCCGGGCCAGACGGTGCCGCGCCAGGACCTCGTGGCCCCCGGCGTTGCCGCCGGCGACCGGGCGGTGGACGTGCAGGTGAACCGGCTCCGCCGCAAGATCGAGCGCGACCCGGCCAATCCCGCCTATGTGCAGACGGTGCGCGGCGTCGGCTACCGGCTGGTCGTCGCGCCTTGAGCGCGCTGGACACCAGCGTCGTCGGCGCCGCCCGCGCCCGCCTTCGCCTGACCCAGCGCCGCATGCGCGAGAACAATGCCCGCTTCGGCGCGTGGTTCAACCGCATCATGCCGAAGGGGCTGTTCGCCCGCTCGCTGATCATCATCGTCACCCCGGTGGTGATCCTGCAATCGGTGCTCGCCTTCGTCTTCATGGAGCGGCACTACAACACCGTAACGCGCCGGCTGTCGGCGGCCGTGTCGCAGGACATCACCGCTGTCACCCAGCTCGCCCTCGCCTTCCCAACCGAGGAGGACCAGGAGCGGATCAAGCGCATCGCCCAGATCACCATGGGCCTGACTGTGGACTTCCTGCCGGGCGAGCGCCTGCCGCCGCCCGGTCCCAAACCCTTCTTCTCCACCCTCGATTCCGCCTTCACCGGCGAACTGGCGAAGCGGCTGCACCGCCCGTTCTGGACCGACACCGTGGGCAACTCGAACCTGATAGAGGTGCGGGTGCAGATGGACGGCATGGTGCTGCGGGTCTTCGCCCGCCGCAGCCAGGCCTATCTCTCCAACTCGCACATCTTCCTTGTGTGGATGGTCGGCACAGCGCTGGTGCTGATGGCGGTCGCCATCCTGTTCCTGCGCAACCAGATCAAGCCGATCGAGGCGCTGGCCGATGCCGCCATCGCCTTCGGCAAGGGCCGCGACGTCGCCGGCTTCCGCCCGCGCGGGGCGCGCGAGGTGCGCGGCGCGGCGCTGGCCTTCCTCGAGATGAAGCGGCGGATCGAGCGGCAGATCGAGCAGCGCACCACCATGCTGGCCGGCGTCAGCCATGACATGCGGACCATTCTCACCCGCTTCAAGCTGGAGCTGGCGCTGCTGGGCGACAGCGCCGACACCGAGGCGCTGCGCAAGGATGTCGACGATCTCCAGAGCATGCTCGAAGCCTATCTCGCCTTCGCCCGCGAGGACGTCGCGGAACCGCCGGCGCTGGCGGACATGGCCCGGTTGATCGAGGAAGCGCGGGTCAATGCCGAGCGTCAGGGCGCGAAGGTCAGCGCCAGCTACACCGGCGACCCCATGGTGATGGTACGGGTCGACGCCTTCCGCCGCTGCCTTGCCAATCTGGTCGGCAATGCCGGTCGTCACGCCTCGCGCATCGAGATAGCGGGCTCGCGCGACGAGCGGTGGCTCACCATCGCCGTCGATGATGACGGCCCCGGCATCGCCGCGGAGTTGCGCGAGGACGTGTTCCGCCCGTTCTTCCGGCTGGATGAAGCGCGCAACCAGGACGCCGGCGGCTCGGGTCTTGGTCTCACCATCGCCCGCGACGCCGCCCGCGCCCATGGCGGCGACGTTATCCTCGGCGAGAGCGCCCTTGGCGGCCTGCGCGCGGCGATCCGGATTCCGGTTTAGCGACCATCTAGCCGCGCTGTAGCGCCAACCTCGCCCCGAGCCCGATCAGCAGCCCGCCGCCGAGCCGCTGCGCCCACAGCCGCAGCCGATCCGAACTGCGCAGGCGCCGCACGATCACCCCGGCCATGCACACGCACACCAGATCGGCGGCAGTGAATATCGCGTTCACCAGTGTGCCGAGGATCAGCAGTTGCGCCCACAGCGGCAGCGTCGCCGACGCATCGGTGAACTGGGGCAGGAAGGCGATGAAGAACAGCGCGGTCTTCGGGTTCAGTACCTCGACGGCGACGCTCTCGGCGAAGGCGCGCCGCGTCGCCCTTGCCGGAGTTGCCTCGCCAAGGCGGAGCGCACCGCGCCGGCACAGGAGGCGCAGCCCGAGAATGACGAGATAGGCGGCGCCGAGGAGTTTCACGGCGAGATAGAGCACCGGCACGGCGGCGAACAGGGCCGACAGGCCGAGAGCCGCGGCCAGCACATGGACATAGCCGCCGAGGTGGATGCCGAGCGCGGCCATCAGCCCGGCTCGCCGCCCGTGCCCCAGAGTCTGGGCCGCCGCATAGAGCATGGCAGGGCCGGGCATGTAGGCATAGATCGCGGCGGCGGCGAAGAAAGCGGCCATCAACTCCAGCGAGGGCACGGCTAGCCCCTCAGAACAGCCGCGCGCCGTTAGGCACCTCCTGGTCCGGCTTGAACAGCACCACGGCGCCATCCTCGTCGGGGAAGCCGAGGGTGAGCACCTCGGACATGATCGGGCCAATCTGGCGCGACGGGAAGTTCACTACCGCCGCCACCTGCCGCCCGATTAGATCCTCTGCGGCGTAATGGGTCGTGATCTGCGCCGAGGACTTCTTGCAACCGATGTGCGGTCCGAAATCAATCACCAGCTTGAGCGCCGGCTTGCGCGCCTCGGGAAACGGCTCGGCCTGGATGATGGTCCCGACGCGGATGTCGACCTTAAGGAAATCGCCGAAGGTGATCTGTTCGAGGGGGGCAAGGCTCACGGCAGGCTCCTCAAGGCTGGGCGTGCAGGGATGGGCATGACGGAGGGCGCGCGCAGCCCATTCTAAGACCGGACTACTGGAGGCGCGGTGCCGACCCTGTCAAGCGGGCGCCGGTGCCTCCGGCGCCGCCGACGATCCCTCGGTTGGCTCCGCCCCGGCGGCCTTGCCTGCGCGCGCCCGTCGCCCGCCTGTGGCAAGGCAGACCGCGCCCTCGATCAGGCCGAGCGCCCGCTCGCCGCGCGCCAGTTCCCTGTCGAGGGCCGCCATGGTGCGTGCCAGTGCGGGGTCCTCGTCGGTGAGGAAGGTCTGCAGCACCCGCGCAAACACCAGCGCCAGCCCCTGCGCCCGCACCGCACCCTTGAGGCCGGCGGTGTCGATCCTGGCCGCCGCCAACATCCATTGCTGCGAGCGGACGGAAAGCTTGTTCAGCGCCAGCCCGAAGAACGGGTTGCGCCGTGCCGAGTCCGCCAGCGAGCGGATCGCCGGCCTGTGCGGCGCCAGCACGTCGAGCCGGCGCATCAGCACATCGAAAAGCCGGTCCTTGGCCGGCTCGTCTGCCATGTCGTCGCTGGAAGGGGCGAGCACCTTGGCATCGACCTCGCGCAGGAAGCCGGCCAGCATGTCGAAAGTGGAGCCGAAAGAAGCGCGCAGTTCGGAAAGCGGAAGCTTCGCCTCGTCCGCCACCTCGCCGAGGCTAATGCGATCGAACGGCTTGCGGGCCAGCAGCCGCATGAAACTGTCGAGGGCGAGCGCGCGCGTCTCGCTCGGTTTGTCGGCGCTCGCTTTCGTTCCCGGGGAGCGTGCCATGATGACCTCCTGTCCTGAACGTTGCTTCACCTCAATGTAAGGCGTGCCCCGGCCAAGGAGAAGACCCCGGCGCGCGCTCCCGCGCGCTCTTGCCGCACGAAATCGGGAGCGTCAGCCGGCGAGTTCGCGCGAGCGCCGGGCTGCCGCCGCCACTGCCTCGGTCAGCAGTGGGCCAAAGCCTCTGTCCTCATCCATCAGCACGGCGAGCGCCGCCGCCGTGGTGCCGTTCGGCGAGGTTACGTTGCGGCGCAGCTGGGCCGGGTCGATGCCGGTGCGCAGCATCAGTTCGCCCGCGCCAGCCACGGTCGCCCGCGCCAGCCGGTCGGCCATGTCCGCCGGCAGCCCGGCCTCGACACCCGCCGCCGCCAGCGCCTCGGCGAGCAGGAACACATAGGCCGGCCCAGAGCCGGAAACGGCGGTAGCGACGTCGATCAGCGCCTCGTCCCCCACCCATTCGACCCCGCCGGTGGCGCGCAGCAGCGCGTCGGCGATGTTCATCTGGTCCGGCGTGACGGCACCGTTGGGCACCGCGACGGTGACGCCGCGCCCGATTGCCGCCGGCGTGTTGGGGATGGAGCGCACCATTGCGGTGCCCAAGGGAAAGAAGGATTCGAGGAAGCCGAGCGTCCGCCCCGCCATGACCGAGACGATGAGCGTGCCGGCATCCGCCAGCGGCGCCACCCGGGCGAGCACGTCGGCGGCAACCTGCGGCTTCACCGCCAGCAGCATGACCGCCGGCGGGCCGCCATTGAGCGGGTTGAGCGCCACGCCGCGCGCCTCGATCATCGCGGCGACTTCCGGCGGCGGGCCCGGGTCGATCACCGCCGCCAGCGCCGGATCGAGCCCGAGATCGAGCCAGCCTTCCAGCATGGCGCCGCCCATCTTGCCGGCGCCGACCAGCAGCACCCGGCCGGGAATGTCGGAAAGTGTGGCCATGATCGAACTCCCCTGTCCGCGCGAGATCGCGCACCGTCCCTCGCCTTAGCCGCTCGCGCGCGCCCTTGGCAATGCTCGGCGCGGGAGTGCGTCGGCGACGCCCTCAGGCTTCGCCGACGGTCTCGAACAGGGTGGCGTCCATCGCCTCGCGAGCGGTCTTGCCGGCCCAGACGACGAACTGGAAGGCAGGGAAATAGCGCTCCACCGCCTCGATGGCGCATTCCATCAGCACCTCGCACTGGCGGTCGGTGGCTTCCGACCCGGCCAGCAGCAAAGCGTGGCGGAACATGATGACGCCCTCCTTCGACCACAGGTCGAAATGGCCCACCCACATCTGTTCGTTGATCAGGGAGAGCAGGCGCAGCACTTCGGTCTTGCGCTTTTCCGGCACCTTCAGGTCGAAGGCACAGGCGATGTGCAGAGCCTCGACCTCGTCCATCCACTGAAACGAGACATGGCAGTCCGTCCAGCGCCCTTCGAGCGAGATCGTGATCTCGTCCTCGGCCGAGCGCTCGAACGCCCATTCATTGAGCGCGGCCATGCGCTCGACCAGGTCGAGAGGATTCAGGCTGCTGTCGGTTTCGAAATCACTAATATAGGTCATGCTCGACCTCGCGAGGGTGGACGCGGAGAGGGTCGAACGCACGCAACGCGACGGTTCCCGGCAAGCTGTTCCAAAATCGAACGAATCGCCGTCGTCCCAACTATATCGCGCTGAATCCGCACCTCGCTACGACCGTTGTACCATGGTCCGTAGAAAAACGGGCCATGGCGAAAATTGGCACAATTGACTTGTCGGGGGATTCGCCCCGGCGCGGCAAGCACCAAGGCAAAGCGTCCACAAGCGTTGCGCGCGAAGAAGCTTTGGCGCAAAAGCCTCAGCCGAGCGAATCAGGCGGATCGATCGTCGCCTCAAGCTTGGCTTCCCGCGCCTCCAGAGCGGCGAGGCGGGCCGCGAGACGCTCGTTTTCCTCGCGGGCGGCGGCGGCGAGTTCCTTCACCGTCTCGAATTCCTCGCGGGTGACGACGTCGAGCTCGCGCAGGATGCGCTCGGCCTGAGCGCGCATCACGCCTTCTGCTTCGCGGCGCACGCCCGTGGCGACGCCGGCCGCGTCGTTCATCAGCTTGGCAAAATCGTCAAAGATTCGGCCGGTGGTCTGGGTCATGCTTATCTCCACACGCGGACCCGGCAAGGGGGCCCGCAAAACTCATTGCTTTGCAGGGACAATGGGGCGGCGGGGCGGCTATCGCAAGGGGGAGACGCCTTCGGAACCCGCCGCTGCCGACAACGGACGCCTTGATCCCGTCACGCAACGGGGGCAAAGCGGAACCGCCGCCCATTGCCTGCGCCGCTCCCGCGTTCGCCCGCCTTCCGCCGAGATATTGCATGTTCATGCTCGCCCCGCCGCTCCTCGCCCTGCCCTTCCCCAGTATCGACCCGGTGCTCATCGAGCTCGGCCCCTTCGCCATACGCTGGTATGCGCTGGCCTATATTGGCGGACTGCTGTTCGGCTGGTGGATGGCAAAGCGACTGTGCGCCCGGCCGGCACTGTGGGGCGGGCGTTCCCCGATCCAGCCTGAGGAGTTCGACGACGCGGTGGTGTGGATCGCGGTCGGCGTCATTCTGGGCGGGCGCATCGGCTATGTGCTGTTCTACAATCTGCCCTTCTATACCGCGAACCCGTGGGAGGCGCTGACCCTCTGGCATGGCGGCATGGCCTTCCATGGCGGCTTCCTCGGCTCCATCCTCGCCATGTACCTGTTCTGCCGTCGGCGCGGCCTGCCCTTCGTCTCGATGCTCGACATAGCCGCCAGCGTGGTGCCGGTCGGGCTGTTCCTCGGCCGGCTGGCCAATTTTGTGAATGGCGAATTGTGGGGCCGACCGACCGACGTGGCATGGGCCTTCGTCTTCCCCCATGGAGGGCCCGAGCCGCGCCATCCCAGCCAGCTCTATGAGGCCGGGCTGGAAGGGCTGGCCATCTTCATCATCCTGCAGATCGTCATCCGGGCCGGGGCGCTAGCGCGGCCGGGCACGGTCGCGGGCATGTTCGTCTTTCTCTATGGCTGCGCCCGCATCTTCGTGGAATTCTTCCGTGAGCCGGACGCGCAGCTCGGCTATCTCCTCGGCGGCTGGCTGACCATGGGCATGCTGCTCTCGCTGCCCATGCTGGCGGTGGGAAGCTGGCTTGTCTGGCGCGCACGGCGTCGCCCGGCTCTGGCGGCGAGCGCGACATGATACCGTTGGCCGAGCATCTGGCGCGGCAGATCGCGCTTACCGGGCCGATCACGGTCGCGGACTATATGGAGCAGTGCCTGTTCCATCCCACGCTTGGCTACTACACCACGCGCGAGCCCTTTGGCGTTTCCGGCGATTTCGTCACCGCGCCGGAGATCAGCCAGATGTTCGGCGAGTTGCTCGGCCTGTGGGCGGCGGAGACGTGGCTGCGGCTGGGCTCGCCCTCGCCTTTCGTCCTCGCCGAACTCGGCCCCGGGCGCGGCACGATGATGGCCGACATGCTGCGGGCCACGGCCCGCGTGCCGGGTTTTCATGAGGCCGCGCGGGTCGTGCTGGTGGAAGCCTCGCCGCGCCTGCGCGTCAAGCAGGCCGAGACGCTGCGCGGCCACCCCGTCGAATGGATGGCGCGGATCGAGGACCTGCCGCCGGGGCCGCTGGTCCTGCTCGCCAACGAATTCGTCGACGCGTTGCCGATCCGGCAGTTCGTTCGAACAGCGGAAGGCATCGCCGAGCGCATGGTCGGCCTCGGCCCGGAGGGAGGACTCGCCTTCGGTCTGCGTCCCGGCGCCCGGCTCGATGCGCGGGCGCAGGCGCGGCTGCTTTCCGCCCCGCCCGGCGCGGTTTTGGAAACCTGCCCGCTCGGCCTCACCATCGTTGCAACGCTCGGTGCCCGGCTCGCCGCCACCGGCGGCGCAGCGCTGCTGGTCGACTACGGCCATGCCGGCGAGCGGGAAGCCTCCGGCGGTTTCGGCGACACGCTGCAGGCGCTTCACCGGCGGGCCTTCGACGACGTGCTGGCCCACCCGGGCGCGGCGGACCTCACCGCCCATGTCGACTTTGCCGCCCTCGCCCGCGCCGCGTCGGCTGCCGGCGCCCGCGCCTTCGGGCCCATCGGCCAGGGCATGCTGCTGGAGCGCCTCGGCCTCGACGACCGCGCCTTCCGGCTGAAGCGCGCCGCCAGCGAGGCGGACCGGGAGATGGTGGAGGCCGCGCGCCTGCGCCTCGCCGGGCCGGACGAAGGGCAGATGGGCACCCTCTTCAAGGCGCTTGCCCTGGTGCATCCTGCGCTGGACATGGTGGCCGGATTCGCCCCCGGTGAGGCATTCGAGGACATTCCCGTATGAAGGTCGAATCTCCCGCGTTGAGTGCCCTGCCCGGCATCCGTCACGCCTTCTTCACCCGCGAGGGCGGTGTTTCCGAAGGACTCTATGCCGGGCTCAACGGCGGCACCGGCTCGCGCGACGATCCCGCCCATATCGCGGAAAACCGCGCCCGCATGGAGGCCGCGCTCGCCGTGCCGGCCGGGCACCTGCTCACCGCCTGGCAGGTTCACTCGCCGGACTGCGTCATCGTCGAGCGGCCGTGGGAGGAGCGGCCCAAGGCCGACGCGGTGGCCACCGCCACCCCCGGCATCGCCGCCGCCGTCACCATCGCCGATTGCGGCCCTGTGCTGTTTGCGGATGCTGAGGCCCGGGTGGTGGGTGCCGCCCATGCCGGTTGGAAAGGCGCGGTCGGGGGCGTGCTCGACGCCACGCTCGCCCGCATGGAAGAGCTCGGCGCCCGGCGCGGGCGCATCGTCGCCGCCATCGGGCCGCTGATCCGGCAGCCGAGCTATGAGGTCGGGCCGGACTTCATCGGCACCCTCATCGGCCTCGCCGCCGGCAATGAGCACTTCCTGATTGCCTCGGCCCGGCCGGACCATGCGATGTTCGACCTGCCCGGCTACATCGCCGCCCGGCTAGCAACGCTCGGTGTCGGCACCATCGACGATCTCGGCCTCGACACCTATGCCGACGAGGCGCGCTTCTTCTCATATCGCCGCGCCACCCACCGCAATGAGCCCGATTACGGTCGGATGATCGCCGCCATCACGCTGGTCTGAGGCATTCAGATGACCCTGCATTTCACCGGACCGGAATTCGAGCGTCGCCGCCAGCGCCTGCTCACCGTCATGGCGGAGCAGCGCCTCGACGGGCTGCTGATGTTCCAGCAGGAATCGATGTACTGGCTCACCGGCTACGACACGTTCGGCTTCTGCTTCTTCCAGTCGCTCTGGCTCGGTGCCGATGGGCGAATGGCGCTGCTCACACGCTCGGCGGATCTGCGGCAGGCGCAGCACACCTCGCTGATCGAGGACATCCGCGTCTGGACCGACCGCGCCGACGCCACGCCCCAGCAGCAGCTGCGCGTCATGGTGGCGGAACTGGGTGGCTCGGGAGGCCGCATCGGCGTCGAATATGAGAGCTACGGCCTCACCGCCGCCGCCGGCAGGAAGCTCGACGCCGCCTTTGACGACATCGCCACGCTGGTCGACGCCTCGCGCCTCGTCGACGCGCTGCGGGCGGTGAAATCGTCGGCGGAGATTCTCTATGTCCGGCAGGCCGGCAAGCTGGCATTGGCCGCGCGCGAAGCGGCGCTCGCCACCATCGCCCCCGGCGTCGATGAGGGCGAGGTGTTGGCAGCCATGCAGGGCGCCATCTTCAAGGGCGGCGGCGATTATCCCGCCAACGAGTTCATCATCGGCTCCGGCGCCGACGCCCTGCTGTGCCGCTACAAGAGCGGGCGCCGCGTGCTTGGCGAGGAAGACCAGCTCACCCTCGAATGGGCCGGCGCCTACCGCCACTACCATGCGGCGATGATGGAAACGGTCGTCATCGGCCCGCCGCGCGACCGGCATCTGGAACTGTTCGCGGCGGCGAGGCAAGCGCTGGAAGCGTGCGCCCACGCGATGGTGCCGGGAAAGACAGCCGGAGAGGTCTTCGCCGCCCATGCACATGTGATGGATGGCCACGGGCTGGAAAAGCACCGGCTGGCGGCCTGCGGCTATTCGCTTGGCGCCAAGTTCACCCCCTCCTGGATGGACCCGCCGATGTTCTATGCGGAAAACCCGTGGGTGCTGGAGGCCGGCATGGTGCTGTTCGCGCACATGATCCTGATGGACAGCGACACCGGCACCGCCATGTGCCTCGGGCGCACTTATCTTGTCGGCGTTAACGGTAACGAGGGCTTAACGCCCGCCCCTCTGGACCTGATCGTTAATTAGTCTTAACCATTTCCCGTCCGCTGGCGACAGCTGCGAACCTGCTTCGGCAGGGATATGCGGCGCGACCGGCTCTCTGGGGATGGTTCATGTTCGATCGCCTTCGCCGCCTTCCGGGCCGGCGCCTTGGAAGCGGGATCCTTGGAAGCCGGTTCCTGCCGACGGTCGCGATTCTCGTTGCCGCCCTCGGCCTCGGCGCCTGCCAGACCAATGGCACCGGCAAGCCGGTGGCGGCGGTCTCGGCTTCCTCAGGTAGCAGGACGATCGCCTTTGAATCTATTGATGGCGCGCCCGAGCCGGTGTTCGACCGGCTGGTGGCGGACCTCTCCAGCGAGGCGAAAGCCCGGCAGATACCCATCGTCTCGCGCGACTCCCCGGCCGCCTATCGCGTGCGCGGCTATCTCGCCGCCAGTGTCACCAACGGCAAGGGCGAGGTCGACTGGGTGTGGGACGTGTTCGACGCCGACAGCGACCGCGTGCTGCGCGTGGCCGGCCGCGAAAAGCTCGGCCCCGGCAAGGACGTCTGGGGCAAGCTCGACGACGCGACGGTGCAGCGCATCGCCGCCCAGAGCCTCGACGAAATTTCCGCCCGCCTGTCCGGGGGCGCCCCCTCTTCCAGCGCCAGTCCTGCCGCCTCTCCCGAACTCGACCCAGCGGACGCGCCCCCGGTGGTGCCGGGCGATGGCCCCGCCATCGCCGAGGCGGCACCGGACGACATACCGGCGGATACCGTTGCGGCAGCTTCGGACGCGGACGAGCCCTCACGCGCGCTCACCTTTGCCGCTCATCCCTGACCGCCCCTGCCACCTATGCGGCAGCGCATAGGTACAAGCCAACAATGCGGGCCTTTGGAAGCTTTACAGGCCGGGCCGGCCCGCCTATCAGGGCTGCGCGACGGCTCTAAGACAGCCGGCGGAAGAGTGACGGCTGGGAGCACGCCGGAATGCCAGAAAATAACGGTTCGATCAAAATCGTCGCCGGCAACGCAAACCGTCCGCTGGCAGAGGCGATCGGGGCGTATCTGGGCACGTCCCTGACCAAGGCCGTTGTGCGCCGCTTCGCCGACATGGAAATCTTCGTCGAGATCCAGGAGAATGTGCGCGGCAAGGACGTCTTCGTCCTCCAGTCGACCTCCTTCCCGACCAATGACCATCTGATGGAGCTGCTCATCATAACCGATGCGCTGCGCCGCTCCTCGGCCCGCCGCATCACCGCCGTGCTGCCCTATTTCGGCTATGCAAGGCAGGACCGCCGGTCCTCCGGCCGCACGCCTATCTCCGCCAAGCTGGTGTCCAATCTCATCACCCATGCCGGCGCCGACCGCGTGCTCACCGTCGACCTGCATGCCGGGCAGATCCAGGGCTTCTTCGACATCCCGACCGACAATCTGTTCTCGGCCCCGGTGATGGTCGCGGACATCAAGTCGCGCTTCGACCTCTCCGACATCACCGTCGTCTCGCCGGATGTCGGCGGCGTGGTGCGCGCCCGTGCGCTGGCCAAGCGCATCGACGCCCAGCTCGCCATCGTCGACAAGCGCCGCGAGCGCCCCGGCGAGAGCGAGGTGATGAATGTCATCGGCGACGTCGAGGGCAAGCGCTGCATCCTCGTCGACGACATCATCGATTCCGGCGGCACGCTGGTGAACGCTGCCGATGCGCTGCTGGCGCGCGGCGCCACGGAGGTCCACGCCTACATCACCCATGGCGTGCTCTCCGGCGGCGCGGTCTCGCGTGTCACCGCCTCGAACCTCAAGGAACTGGTGATTACCGATTCGATCCAGCCGACCGAGGCGGTACGGGTGGCGCGCAATATCCGCGTGGTCTCCATCGCCAGCCTGCTCGCCGAGGCCATCGGCCGCACGGCGCATGAGGAAAGCGTCTCCAGCCTGTTTGACTGAGCGCAGGCGGGCGGCGGCACTTCGATACCGAAGCGCATCGAAAAAAAGACGCCGCAGCGAAATTGTGCACTGCGCCATCATCGCTCCACAGTTTGACCCCAGCCTGTCCGCTCGCTCAACGATCCGGACGTCGACATGCTGCGCTCCCTTTTGCCGCATCCCTTCGGTATTCCCCTTGCCGCGCCTTTCGCCCGCCTGTGGGTGCTGGTGGCGGGTTTGGGCATATGCTTGGGTCTGGCCCTGCCGGCGGCGGCGCAGTCCATCGGCACGGTGACGAAGCCGGGCCTGCCGGACCCGTGGCACGGCGTCATCATCATCAACCCGCTTGACGACTCGCCCTACGAGGCCGCCCAGCGCGCGGCGGAGGCTGCGCAGGCTGAAACGGCCGCCCCCTCCCCGGCCAAGACCTCAACCGAAGCTGCCGACGCGCCGCTCGAGCCGTTCGACCCCGACAAGGAGACAGCGACCATGCCCTCGCTGTGGGAGACCATCGAGCTCGGCCTCGGCGGCGACCCGGGAGAGGCCGAGCCGGAGCCTCTCAAGCCCTACCAGCAGATTCCGGAACGCAAGGCACCCGTCGAGCGGGCGCGGATCACGCTCCCGACCCAGATGGAGTTGCGCCAGGGCGCGGCGATGGTGACGGTCTCCTCCAATGCCACGGCCACCGCCCCGGCCTCCGGCGCGCTTTCCACCACCGCCACCAGCGGTTCGGGCGAGATCAAGGGTCGCGTCGGGCTGCAGCAGGACAGCCTCACGGTCTATAGCGCCGGCACGGTGGGCGCCTCCGCCAGCCCGGGCGCGGCCACGATCTATGACAACATCGCCGTCGGCAGCACCTATTCCGTCCCGCTCGCCCCGCTCGGCCTGGGGCCGGAGAAGCTCGGCGCCAGCGTCGAGGTGGACAGGGGCCAGAACCTGACCACCGGCATCGAGCTGCGCGCGCCCGCCGGCAGCGCCGAGCGATTCATCTCGGTGCAGCGCTCGCAGAGCCCCGGTTCGGACGCCAGCGGCATCGTCAAGGCGGGCGTGCTCGGCAAGTTCTGAGGCCCGCTTCGCACGGCGAACATTGCCGGCCAAGGCTTTTGCTGCTATGAGCGCGCCCGGTCCCGGCCTTTCCGCACCCCTGGAGGCGCGCCGTGGGCTCACCGTACCAAGCCTGAAGGAACGGGCCGCGCGAGCGGCTTTGTCCGTTTGCAACCATTGAGGACAACCATGACCGCCATCAAGGAACTGAAGGCGCAGGCCCGCACGAAGGTCGGCAAGGGGGCCGCTCGTGCTGAACGCCGCGCCGGTCGCGTACCCGCCGTCATCTACGGCGACGGCAAGGCCCCCGTCGGCATCACGCTCGACCATGTCGAGATCAACAAGATCATCTATGCCGGCCACTTCCTGACCACGCTGTTCAATGTCGAGGTCGACGGACAGAAGCATCGGGTGATCCCGCGCGACTACCAGCTCGACGTGGTCAAGGACTTCCCGCTGCACATCGACTTCCTGCGCGTGGCCGTTGGCGCCACTCTCTCGGTCGACGTGCCTGTGCACTTCCTGAACGCCGACACCGCGCCGGCGATCAAGGAAGGCGGCTCGCTGAACATCGTCAGCCACACCGTTTCGCTGAGCGTTCCGGCCGACGCGATTCCCACCTCGATCGAGGTCGATGTCGCCGACTACGCCTTCGGCGATTCCATCCACCTCTCGGCGATCAAGCTGCCGGAAGGCGTGACCTGGGCCGGCCATGGCGACGACACGCTGGCCACCATTGCGGCCCCGTCGGGCCTCAAGGAAGCCGAGGAAGACGAGGCTGCGGCTGCTGCCGCCGACGCTGCCAAGAGCTGAGCGCAAATCGGGCTTACGCCCGCACGTTCCGTGAATCGAGAGCCGGAAGCCCGCTTCCGGCTCTCGCCATTTCAGCGCCGCCCCGGCGCGCTTTCGGCAATAGTGGAGGCACGCGGTGCTGCTGTTCACCGGGCTCGGCAATCCCGGGTCGAAATATGCCGGCAACCGGCACAATATCGGCTTCATGGCGGTGGATGCCATCGCCCGCCGCCACCGTTTCTCGCCGTGGCGCCGTCGCTTTCAGGGCGCGGCCTCAGAGGGCGAGATCGAGGGCCAGAAGGTGCTGGCGCTGCTGCCCGAAACCTTCATGAACGAAAGCGGCCGCGCGGTCGCGGAGGCGCAGCGCTTCTACAAGATCGAGCTGCGCGACGTGTTCGCCTTCCATGACGAACTCGACCTGCCGCCCGCCAAGGTCCGCTACAAGGTCGGCGGCGGCAATGCAGGGCATAATGGCCTGCGCTCCATCACCGCCCATTGCGGCAATGACTATGCCCGCATCCGCCTTGGCATCGGCCATCCCGGCGACAAGGCGCTGGTGCATCATTATGTACTGAGTGACTTCGCCAAGGCCGAGCGCGACTGGGTGGAGGCGGTGTGCGAGGGCTGTGCCGATCTCGCCGGCCTGCTCGCCACCCACCGGCTGGACGAGTTCCAGAACCGGCTGCACCTGTTTCTCGACGCGCGCGGCTTCGGACCGCCGGAAAAAGCCGGCACCAAGAAGCCAGGCTGAGCCGCCGAAACCCGCGCCTTCACTTGCACTCGCCCGCCATTCTGCCTAACCACGGCGGCAACCGTTCCTCTCGACCGAGCATCGCATCATGGGCTTCAAATGCGGCATTGTCGGCCTGCCCAACGTCGGCAAGTCGACCCTCTTCAACGCGCTGACGCAGACGGCGGCGGCGCAGGCGGCGAACTACCCGTTCTGCACCATCGAGCCCAATGTCGGTGACGTGGCGGTGCCGGATGCGCGGCTGGAAACGCTGGCGAAGATCGCCAGTTCCCAGCAGATCATCCCCACCCGCCTTACCTTCGTCGACATTGCTGGCCTGGTGCGCGGCGCTTCCAAGGGCGAGGGCCTGGGCAACCAGTTCCTCGCCAATATTCGCGAATGCGACGCCATCGCCCATGTGGTGCGCTGCTTCGAGGATTCCGACGTCACCCATGTCGAGGGCAAGCTGGCGCCGATTTCGGACATCGAGACCATCGAGACCGAGCTGATGCTGGCCGATCTCGACAGCCTTGAGAAGCGTGCGGGCGCGCTGGAGAAGAAGGCCAAGGGCGGCGACAAGGAAGCCAAAGAACTGCTCGACCTGATGACCCGCGCACTCGTGCTGCTGCGCGAGGGCAAGCCGGCCCGCCTCGTCGAGGTGAAGCCGGAGGAGGAGAAGGCGTTCCGCATGCTCGGCCTGCTCTCCTCCAAGCCGGTGCTCTATGTCTGCAATGTCGAGGAAGCCTCGGCCAAGGAGGGAAATGCCCTCTCTGCCGAAGTGTTCGCGCTGGCCAAGAAGGAAGGCGCCAAGGCGGTAGTCGTCTCGGCCAAGATCGAGAGCGAGATCGCCGTGCTGCCGGCCGACGAGCAGAAGGACTATCTCGAGGCCATCGACCTTGAGGAGCCCGGCCTCAACCGCATCATCCGCACCGGCTACGAGCTGCTGAAGCTCGTCACCTATTTCACCGTCGGCCCCAAGGAAGCCCGCGCCTGGACCATCACGGCGGGCACCAAGGCGCCGGGCGCGGCGGGCGTCATCCACTCGGATTTCGAGAAGGGCTTCATCCGCTCGGAAACCATCGCCTATGACGACTACGTCAAGGGCAATGGCGAAGCGGGCGCGCGCGACGCCGGCCGGCTGCGGCTGGAAGGCAAGGAATATGTCGTCGCCGATGGCGACGTGCTGCATTTCCGCTTCGCCAACTGAACGGCGGCGGCCGGCTGCAGATGTCGCTGCAGGAGCTGCTGCTTCGCCAAGCTGCAGAACCTATCGCGGGGTGCCGGCTGCGGCCTCGCGGCCTCGCCGTTTCACCCAGCGCGTGCGCGCCTGTCATGCAGGATCAAGCGGCGGGCGGCGCTACCCCTTGGCTTCCCTCCTCCCGCTGGTGGCTGTACCGTGTCCTCATCCCGCCAGTTTCCGATTCCGTTTGTGCCGTGACATGGACAACGAGAAGCTCTTGGAGCTGAGGCCGGCCCGTGCCGGCGACGGTGCCCGCCTGTTCGAGATCACGCAGCTCTCCGTCGCGGGCCTCGCCCGAGGCGCTTATTCGCCGGCACAGATCGAAGGCTGGATGGGGGCCCGCACTGCGGCCACCTACGAGGGACTGATCGCCCGGGGCGGGGTGGTCGTCGCCGAGCGTGAGGGCGTCGTGGTCGGCTTCGTCGACGCGGAGCCCGGCGAGGTGACGCGCCTGTTCCTTGTGCCGGACGCAGCCGGCGCCGGCCTGGGCGCGCGACTTTTGGACATCGGCATCGGCAAGGCCCGGTTGGGACACGCCGGGCCTGTAAAGGTCGAAGCCACCGTAAATGCCGAGGGCTTCTATCGGCGCCACGGGTTCAGGGCCGTCGCGAAGGGCTATTTCTCCCATGGGATCGGCAGCGATCCTATCGAGATCGTGCATATGGAACTGGGCGCCCCGGCCGACCCGCTGCCGCCTTCCTGACCTTCCCGCCCACCTCTGACGAAGCCGGCGCTTGACCTCGCGACCATCGTCCCGTGTGATCGCGTTCGGCAAAGACGGTGCCGTCGCAATTCGCGGCGCGCCGCGCCGGGGGATCGCGCGCGCCAATGCTGTTCTGGGAGGATTTTCACGAGGGCCATGTGGCGACCTCCGGGCGCTATGTGGTGGGTCGCGAGGAGATCGTCGGCTTCGCCCGCGAGTTTGACCCCTTGCCCATCCATCTCGACGATTCCGCCGCCGAGGCCACACGGCTGGGCGGGCTTTCGGCCTCCGGCTGGCATTTGTGCTGCATCTTCATGCGCCTCGCCGCCGACGGCTTCCTGATAGGCAGCGATTGCCTCGGCTCGCCGGGGCTGGAGGAGGTGCGCTTCCTCAAGCCGGTCCATCCCGGCACGGTGCTGAGCCTGCGCCGGCAGGTGCTGGAGGCCCGCTCGTCGAAGAGCCGGCCGGAAATGGGGCTGGTGAAATTTCGCTTCGAGCTTCTCGACGCCGCCGGCGAGGTGATGGCGGACCTTGTCGGCACCATCCTGTTCGGCAGGCGCAATCCCGGCTTTCGGCCGGTCTGAGGGAATCATGCTGTTCTTTGAGGATATCGAGATCGGCACCCGCACGCGGCTCGGCTCGCACCGTTTCAGCGAGGCCGAGATCATCGCCTTCGCCCGCGCCTGGGACCCGCAGGCCTTTCACCTCGACGCAGCAGCGGGCGCGCGCACCCATTTCGGCGGGCTGGTCGCCTCGGGCTGGCATGGCGTGGCGATCGCCGCCCGCCTGCGGGCGCAGGCGTGGGAGCGCGCGCATGAGGGCCTGCGCCGGGCCGGCAAGCCGGTGCCGCGCATTGGCCCCTCCCCCGGCTTCAAGGAACTGAAATGGCTGCGCCCGGTGCGGCCGGGCGACACGCTCGCCTTCCTGAGCGAGGTGTCGGCGAAGAAGCTGAGCGCCACCCGCCCCGAATGGGGGCTCGTCTTCACCCGCGAAACCGCCACCGATCCCGGGGGAGAGCTGGCGCTGGAGTTCACCAATTGCGTTTTTGTGGAGCGGCTGGAGGGGTGAGGCGGGCTCGGTAGTGAGAAGAATCGTCCCGGCTCGAAGCGCCAAGGGACGGCTAATGATTCAGGAAGGCGTTCATGGCTCCTGCACGACAGGCGTGGAACATTCCGATAAATACTCCGGCACGTACCGAAATGCCCGGCCGACCCCACAGGCCCTCCCTGGACACGCGATCAATGGGAACCGCCTGTAAGGCGGGCTCAAGCGTGCTGTTCAGGCAACCGAGGACAAGGGTGCGGACCTGCTCGATCCCGCAGTGAGCACCTCGCACGTTCAGGTCGCTTTTGGTCAGTTCCTTCAGGCGTTTTTCCGCGCCGGCCGAAAGAAAGGAGCGCTCGCTTTCGGGGATGCCGTTCGCCGCGAGAAGCCTTTTCAGCTTGCTCCACTCGACGGTGCGGTACGCTGTCCGGCACGCATCCGCCGAATGAGCCCCCACTGCGCCGATCGCGAGAAAGGCGAGGAGAAGGCCCGCGCGCAAGGTAAACGTGCCGAGAGGTGGCATCGAAAGCGGCTCCCGTCCTTTACCGTGGCTGCGGCCAGTTTGCGGTATGTCTCATCGACAGATCAAGCGCCGGTCACTCGCCAAAGAAGCAAAAGGGCCCCGTCAGGGGCCCTTCGCTTATCCATGTCCGGCAGGAGAAGTCCCGGCTCAGTGGCCGGCGCTTTTCCATACCTTCTTCTTGGTGAAGTAGAGCAGGCCCGCAAAGATGATGAGGAAGATCATCACCTGGAAGCCGATGCGCTTGCGGGCTTCGAGGTGCGGCTCGGCCATCCACATCATGAACGCGGTCACGTCGCGCGAATACTGGTCGGTCGTCTCCGGCGAGCCGTCCGAATACGTCACCTGCCCGTCGGAGATCGGCTGCGGCATCTTGATGGCGTGGCCGGGGAAGTACTTGTTGTAATGCGCGCCTTCCGGCAGGGCGAACCCTTCCGGCGGCTCCTCATAGCCCACCAGCAGGGCGTGGATATAGTCCACGCCATTCTCCTGGTACTGGGTGAGGATGTCGATCAGGAAGCCGGGAAACCCGACCTCATAGGTGCGCGCCTTGGCGAGCGTCGAGAAGTCAGGCGGATAGGCGCCGCCATTGGAGGCACGCGCCGCCTGCTCGTTCGGGAAGGGCGAGGGCCAGCGGTCGGACAGCCGGCCGGGGCGGTCGAACATGTCGCCCGCATCGTTCGGGCCGTCCTGCACCTGATATTCCTCGGCCACCGTCTTGGCCTGCGCCTCGCTGAAGGAGGGCCCGCCCGGCTGGGCAAGGTTCCGGAACGAGAACAGGTGGGCGGAGTGGCAGGAGGCGCAGACTTCCTTGAACACCTGGAAGCCACGCTGCAACTGGCCCTGGTCGAACGTGCCGAACGGCCCGGCGAAGCTCCACTCCTCGCGGGGGGGCTTAGGCGCGCCCTCGGCGGCGAGCGCCGGGGCGGCAAGGCCGAACGCCAGCGCGGCGACGGCGAGCGGACGCAGAAGGCTGGAACGGAAGGACGCTGAACGGAAAGACATGGTGGTGCTCATGATGATCCGCTCAACCCTTGGTCTGTGGCGTCGAGACGCCCGCCGAGGCCGGTGCCGCGCCCCTGTTCTTGCCCAGCACCGCCTCGGTGATCGAGGCCGGGACCGCCTTCGGCTTCTCGAACAGGCCGAGCAGCGGAAGGATGATCAGGAAGTGGGCGAAGTAGTAGATCGTCAGGATGCGGCCGGCGATGACATAACCGCCTTCCGCCGGCTTGGCGCCAAGCCAGCCGAGGCCGATGCACACCGCCACCCAGATCCAGAAGAACTGCTTGAACAGCGGGCGGTAGACGCCCGAGCGCACCTTCGACGTATCCAGCCACGGCACGAAGAACAGCACGATGATCGCGCCGAACATGGTGAGCACGCCGCCGAGCTTGTCCGGGACCGCGCGCAGCATGGCGTAGAACGGCAGGTAGTACCATTCGGGCACGATGTGCGCCGGCGTCACCAGCGGGTTGGCCGGGATGTAGTTGTCGGCGTGGCCGAGATAGTTCGGGATGTAGAACAGGAACCACGCGAAGAAGATCAGGAAGCACACCATGCCGAACCCGTCCTTGATGGTCGCGTAGGGCGTGAACGGAACGGTGTCCTTGGCGCTCTTCGGCTCGACGCCGGTCGGGTTGTTCTGGCCCACCACATGCAGCGCCCAGACGTGCAGGACGACGACGCCCGCGATCATGAAGGGCAGCAGGTAGTGCAGCGAGAAGAAGCGGTTGAGAGTCGCGTTATCGACCGAGAAGCCACCCCACAGCCATTCCACGATGGTCGGGCCGACGACCGGGAAAGCCGAGAACAGGTTGGTGATGACGGTGGCGCCCCAGAAGCTCATCTGGCCCCACGGCAGCACGTAGCCCATGAAGGCGGTGGCCATCATCAGGAGGTAGATGATGCAGCCGAGGATCCACAGCACCTCGCGCGGGGCCTTGTAGGACCCGTAATAGAGGCCGCGGAACATGTGGATGTAGACCGCGATGAAGAACATCGAGGCGCCGTTCGCGTGGATGTAGCGGATGAGCCAGCCATAGCTGACATCGCGCATGATGTGCTCGACGGAATCGAACGCCAGCGTGATGTGCGGCGTGTAGTGCATCGCCAGCACCACGCCCGAGACAATCTGGCAGACCAGCATCAGCGACAGGATGCCGCCGAAGGTCCACCAGTAGTTCAGGTTGCGCGGCGTCGGGTAGGCCACGAAGGAAGAGTGAATCAGGCCGACCAGCGGAAGCCGGCTCTCGAACCACTTGAGCGCCGGATTCTTCGGCTCGAACGTGGAGTGTCCGCTCATCTGTGAATATCCCTGAACGCCGGCTCAGCCGATGGAGATCGTCGTGTCGGACACGAACTGATAGGGCGGAATGTCGAGGTTGGTCGGCGCCGGCCCGCGACGGACCCGGCCGGCCGTGTCGTATTCCGAGCCATGGCAGGGGCAGAACCAGCCTTCATATTCGCCCGAATGGCCGATCGGCACGCAGCCCAGATGCGTGCAGATGCCGATGACGACCAGCCACTTCTCGTGCCCCTCGCCCGCCCTGTTCTCGTCGGTCGCCGGAGCGTCCGCCGCGAGATTGGCGTTGCGGGCGACCGGGTCGAGCAGCGCGGAAAGTTCGGTCGCCTTCGCCTTGGCGATGTCATCGGGGGTGCGGTTCCACACGAAGACCGGCTTGCCGCGCCATTTCACCGTGACCATCTGGCCCTCGGCGACCTGCGACAGGTCCACCTCGGTGGTGGACAGCGCGAGAACCGAGGCGTCGGGCTGGAGCTGGGAGACGAAGGGCCACACGAGTGCGGCAGCGCCGACCGCGCCCATGGCGCCGGTGGCGATGTAGAGAAAGTCGCGGCGCGTGGTACCCGCCGTCTCAGTTGCTGCCACGATGGTTTCCTTTCCCCTCGAACCCGTCACCGCTGCCTCGGCCAGACCGTTCCGGCGCGGCGTAGAGCGCTCGCGCGAAACGGGCAGGCGTCCGCGTGGCACGCGGTCGACCCTACCTTCGATTGCCTCTAATTGCATCCGGGCCGCCCCTTGTCCAGATGAACGCAGTGCGGCAACCCGTCCTGCCCCCCGGCTGTCCACGCCCGCGCGAGGCGGGCACCGGCATCGCGCGCCTCTCGACAAGCACCTGTGCCGGTGGGCCGACATCCCACTGCGCGACCCCGGCATCCGGCGCACGCGGCTTCAACGGAGCCCGCCCTCGTCCTGCGGGCCGTCTTCCGCCCCGCGCCAGTCCGAATCGAGCGGTCGCTGGACAAGATCGGCGTCCACCGCGAGCCATTTGCGGGGCATGTCGAACCGGGCGCTGAATACCGTGTTGAACGTGCGGGGATCGTCCGAAGGCTGATGGAGCCCCCGCCCATAGGCGGCCTCGACGGCGGCGGCCTCATAGCCCATCAGGACGAGCAGGGTCGGGAAGATCATGTAGTGGCTCGAACGATCCCTGTTGCCAGGCAGATCGCGCTCCCAGTCGATATCGGAAGCGCCTTCGCCCGCAATCAGCACGAGCGGCACAGTCCCCTCCTCCGGCTCGGGGTGTGGGCTGCAATGGGTCAGCCCCCCGGCGCCACCGCGCTCGCGCAGGTTCTGGCCGTGGTCGGAGGTGTAGAGCAGCGTCGCGCGCGACAGATCGGCCCGGCTCAGCACGGTCTCGAAGAACGTCCCCACGTTCCACAGCAATGTGTTGCGATAGGCGTTGCGATAGCGCGCCCATTCTTCGGCACTGTTGCCGAACCCTTCGCGCCGCGCGGAGCGATGGGGCGCGTCGACATAGCCCCCGCGCGGCAGCGCCGGGCCATAGCGCATATGGTCGTCTGGGTATTTGTCGTGCACGGGAAAATGCGCGCCGATCTTGTTGACGAGGATCAGCTTGGGCGTGGGGTCGGCAAGCTCGGCGATCAGTGCCTCGGCAAGCGCCATGTCCCGCTGCGGGACGGGCACGTCGGGAAACTGGACGAAGCGATCCAGCGCCTCGCGGCTGGCGCCGTACATCACAAGCGCTCGCGGACCGTCGGTGAGTTGCGCATCCATATAGACGGTCTGCAAGCCGGCCTTGCGCGCATACGCCCAGATCGAGGGGCCCGTCGCGTTGATCCGGTGATAATCGCCGCGCGTCCCACCGTAGCGAAGGGTCAGATTGGTGCCGAAGCTGCAATGGGTGATGGAGGCGGCGAGGCCGTAATTGTGGATCACCAGGCCCGGCCAGTGCCGCGAGAGGGGAGTCGGCACGCCGCTGGACGCGTTGATGTCGAGATACTGGCCGGCCACGCTCTCGTCGATGATGAGCACGACGCTCCCGGAGAGCCGCTTGCCGGAATGGGGAAGGCTGATCGCCTGCCGGGCGCCCAGGGCGCCCCTTGCCGCGTCATAGCCGAGAAGCATCAGGTAGATCAGGGGCATCAGGCTGGGCGGCGCGCCGTTGATGGTGTTCAGGTTGCGCGCCAGCATGACGATAGCCGCCACCAGCGCCGCCGCGATCGGTGCAGCGGCGGCGCAAAGGTCGGCAAGGGGCATGGGCCAGCCCGGAGGAAGAACCAGAACCGCCAGCAGCAGGAACGCGCTCTCGGCCCCGCGAATCAACGAGGCGCGATGCTGGATTCTTGCTTCCGGAAGGCCGGTCGCCCCCCGAAGCAGGTTGAAAAAATCGCTGTAGTTCAGGCGCTGCCCGCTGGCATCCTCGAAGACGGCGGTAAAATAGGCACAGGCTACCAGCGGCACCGCGACGATCACCCGCACCGGCGATGAGTCGATGGAGGCTGCCGCCAGAAGCGAGCCCCAGAGAATCGCAGCGAGCACGATGTATCCAACACGGACCGGGAACGTTCCAATGTCGGAAAGGGCGGAAAAAAACCTTGGGGCGTAGACACCAACGTAAAAAATGCAGGCAAATAATTTTAAATAGAAGACGCCTACACTGAGCATCGAATATTTCTAGGAGAGAGAATTGACGGAGTTTTTCAGATTTATACCTCCCGCATGACTGAGTCAAAATGCTCCCGGGAGCTCGGGCCCGCGCGTCACCGGGTCGGGCAACCGGCGGCACGGATCAACGCGGCATGACGCTGGCACTCGCGCTCTACCAGCCCGACATCGCGCAGAATGCCGGCACGCTGGCGCGCGCAGCCGCCTGCCTCGACGTGACGCTGCACATCATCGAGCCGGCGGGCTTCCCTGTGGGCGATGCCGGCTTCCGGCGGGCGGGGATGGACTATCTCGACCGCGCCGCGATCACCCGGCATGACAGCTTCACCGCGTTCGAGAATTGGCGCGCGGTGGAACGCCGGCGGCTGATCCTGTGCACCACGCGCGGCGCGGTGGCCTACACAGCCTTCGCCTTCGCGCCCGACGACGTGCTGCTGCTGGGCCGCGAGAGCGCCGGCGTGCCGGAGGAGGTGCACGCGGCAGCCGATGCGCGAATCGCCATCCCGCTAATGGAAGGCGCCCGTTCGCTCAACGTGGCACTGGCCGGGGCGATGATTCTCGGCGAGGCGCTGCGGCAGACGGGGGGATTTCCCCCATATCACCCTCATCCCCAGGCTTGACCCGGGGATCCAGACTTCCCCTCAGCGGTGCGCGGGGGCCGTAGCCCGCGCACACCTTGCGGTGTTAGCTGTGGGCATCGACATCTGAAACGGCGTGACAGGAGCTGGAAAAATTGAGCGTGGCATTTGCAAAGGAAGAGAGTGCCGAGGCCGCCTCGGAAACCATTCTGCCGGCGCGCCCGATCTCCGATCGCATTAATCTTGTCACCAAAGCCGGCCTGCAGATGCTGCAGGATGAATTGGCAAGCGCCCAGCAGGCGCTCGCGGCCGCGAATGCTCTGGAAGATGTCAATGAGAGGCGACGGCAATCGGCGGTTCCGATCCGCGACATCCGTTACTATTCCCAGCGCGTCGAGACCGCCCGGGTTTCGTTGCCGCCATCGTCAAACGACGTCGTTTCGTTCGGTCACACCGTCCGTTTCGAGCGCGATGACGGCCGCGTGCAGACCTACCGCATCGTCGGCGAGGATGAGGCCAACCCGTCTCAGGCTACACTTTCGCATGGCTCCCCCGTCGCCATCGCCCTGATGGGCAAAGCGGTTGGCGACGTGGTCCAGCTGGGGCCGCGCAGTCTCGAAATCCTGTCCATTTCCTGGTTGGAGGATGGCGACAGGATCTGAGGGCGCGCGCCCCTACTCCGCCGCCGCGTCCATCTCCTCGGCGTCGATGAAGCCGCCGGACTGGCGGTGCCAGAGGCGGGCGTAGAGGCCGCCCCTGGCGACCAGCTCGGCATGGGTGCCGGTCTCGACGATGCGCCCGTGGTCCATCACCACCAGCCGGTCCATGCGGGCGATGGTGGAGAGGCGGTGGGCGATGGCGATCACCGTCTTGCCGGTCATCAGCTCGTCGAGATTGGCCTGGATCGCCGCCTCCACTTCCGAATCGAGCGCCGAGGTCGCCTCGTCGAGAATGAGGATCGGCGCGTCCTTCAGCAGCACGCGGGCAATGGCGATGCGCTGGCGCTGGCCGCCGGAGAGCTTCACCCCGCGCTCGCCAACATGGGCGTCGAGCCCCACCCGGCCCTGCGGGTCGGACAGCGTGTCGATGAACCCGTCCGTATGGGCGCGCCGTGCGGCGGTGCGGATGTCCTCTTCGCTGGCGTCGGGGCGACCATAGGCGATGTTGTCGCGCACCGAGCGGTGCATCAGCGAGGTGTCCTGCGTCACCACGCCGATCTGCGCGTGCAGCGAATCCTGCGTCACCCCGCGCACGTCCTGCCCGTCGATCAGCACCCGCCCGCCCTCCGGGTCATAGAAGCGCAGCAGCAGGCTCATCAGCGTCGACTTGCCGGCACCCGAGGGGCCGACCAGCCCGACCCGCTCGCCGGGGCGGATGGTAAGCCCGAGGCCCTCGATGACGCCCGAGCCCTTGCCGTAATGGAACGAGACGTTCTCGAAGCGGATTTCGCCGGCGCGCACGTCCAGCGCCGGGGCACGCGGTGCGTCGGCCACCTCGCGCGGGCGCGACAGGGTGGTGATCGCCTCCTGCACCGTGCCGACATTCTCGAACACGCCCGTCACCACCCACATGATCCAGCCGGACATGTTGGTGATGCGGATGGCAAGGCCGGTGGAGAGCGCGATGGCGCCGAGATTGATCGCCCCGACCGACCACAGCCACAGGCCGAGCCCGCCAATGCCGCCCAGCATGAGGCTGTTGAGCACGCTGACGGTGAAGGCCATGCGGGTGATGTGGCGCTGCTGGCGGCTGTTGTCGTCGATGTTGCGGGCCAGCGCCGAGCGGACATAGCGGTCCTCGCGGTCGGAATGGGCGAACAGCTTGACCGTCAGAATGTTGGTGTAGCTGTCGACCACCCGTCCGGTGAGCGCCGAATTGCTCTCGGCGGTGCGCTTCGACAAATGGCGAATCTTCGGCACGAACACCGCCAGCGCCAGCACGTAGAAGACGATCCACCCCACCATGGGCATGGCGAGCCGCCAGTCGGCCTCGGCAAAGAGCAGCACGGCGCTCACCGCGTAGATGCCGGCGTACCAGAGCGCGTCGATCACCTCGACCACCGAGCCGCGCACGGCGGGGCCGGCCTGCAGCACGCGCGTGGCGATGCGCCCGGCGAAATCGTTGTTGAAGAAGCCGACGCTCTGGCGGATCACCCAGCGATAGGACTGCCAGCGGATCATCGGCCCGACCTTGGCGGTGATCGACTGGCGCACCAGCACGTCGTGCAGCAGATTGGCCAAAGGCCGCGCCACCACCACCACGAACGCCATCCACAGCAGCAGCGCGCCATGGTCGGAGAAGATCGTCTGCGGGCTGGAAGCCTGCACGAGATCGACGATCTGGCCGATATAGCGGAAAAGCGAGACCTCGATGATGGCGACGAGGAAGGCGGCGGCAAGCGCGGCTACATAGACCCAGCCGGTCTGCCGCACGAAGTGCCAGTAGAACGCGAGAAGGCCCTCCGGCGGCCGTGCGACGGGCGTCGGGTGGAAGGGATCGACCAGCTTCTCGAACAGGGCAAAGATGCGCGCGAACATGGGCCGCCTTCTGCGCCGCCGATGCGGCACCTTTGTGTCGCCCATGCCCGGAATCACGCGGCCTGTCAGCGTCCGCTCAGCGGTATCATGCGAATGTTACGATGGCCGCTCAGTCTGCCGTGCCGTTCAGGAGAGACAGGCCATGCGTTCGCGCCATGACGAGAACCATTATGTCGACCGCGCGGGCTGGCTGCGCGCCGCCGTGCTCGGCGCCAATGACGGCATCCTCTCCACCGCCAGCCTCATCGTCGGCGTGGCGGCGGCGAGTGCAGGGCGCGACGCGGTGCTGCTGGCCGGCATTGCCGGGCTGGTGGCGGGCGCCATGTCGATGGCGGCGGGCGAATATGTCTCGGTGTCCTCGCAAACCGATACCGAGCAGGCCGACCTCACCCGCGAACGGGCCGAACTCGCGGCCGACCCGGCCGGCGAGGAGCAGGAACTGGTCGAGATCTATGTCCGGCGCGGCCTCGACCCGGCGCTGGCACGGGAGGTTGCCCGCCAGCTCTCGGCGAAGGACGCGCTGGAAGCCCATGCGCGCGACGAGCTCGGCATGAACGAGATCACCGCCGCCCGCCCGGTGCAGGCCGCGCTCGCCTCCGCCGCCAGCTTCGCCGCCGGCGCCGCCCTGCCCCTCGCCACCGCGCTGCTCGCGCCGCTCTCCGGGCTGACGATCACCGTTTCCGTCGCGGCGCTGGTGTTCCTCGCCATTCTCGGCGTGGCGGGGGCGAAGGCCGGCGGTGCCGACCCGGCCCGGGCGGCGCTGCGCGTCACCTTCTGGGGCGCACTGGCGATGGCGGCCACCGCCGCGATCGGCGCGCTGTCGGGCACGATGGTGTAGCCCCGCCCTTCCGGGCTCGGGCGCAAAAGGCTAGAAGCGGGCCGCGCCCCTCCGCAGGAAAAGCCGCCATGACCGCCGAGATCGCCGCCGACACAGAGAGCCGCCAGGTCGCCGCGCGCGCCTGGTTCGAGGAATTGCGCACCCGCATCTGCGCCGCCTTCGAGAGGCTGGAAGACGAGGCCCCCGCCACGCTCTATCCCGGCGCCCCCGGCCGCTTCACCCGCACCCCGTGGGAGCGCACGGACCATTCCGGCACGCCGGGCGGCGGCGGGGTCATGTCGCTGATGCGCGGGCGGCTGTTCGAGAAGGTCGGCGTGCATTGCTCGACCGTGCATGGCGAGTTCGCGCCCGAATTCCGCAAGCAGATCCCCGGCGCCGAGGAAGACCCGCGCTTCCACGCCACCGGCATCTCGCTCATCGCCCACATGGCGAACCCGCACGTGCCGGCGGTGCACATGAACACCCGCTTCGTCGTCACCACCAAGGCATGGTTCGGCGGCGGGGCGGACCTGACCCCGGTGCTGGACGCACGGCGCACGCAGGAGGACCCGGATTCGGTCGCCTTCCACGCCGCCCTGCGCGGCGCCTGCGAGGGTCGCCCGCACATCGACTATCCCCGCTACAAGGAATGGTGCGACGAGTATTTCTACCTGCCGCACCGCAAGGAGATGCGCGGCATTGGCGGCATCTTCTACGACTGGCTGGATTCGGGCGACTGGAACGCCGATTTCCACTTCACCAAGGCGGTCGGCCTCGCCTTTCTCGACGTCTATCCGCACCTCGTGCGGACCAACATGGCGACCCCGTGGGACGAGGCCGCGCGCGAGGAACAGCTCATCCGCCGCGGCCGCTATGTCGAGTTCAACCTGCTCTATGACCGGGGCACGCTGTTCGGCCTGAAGACCGGCGGCAATGTGGATTCCATCCTCTCCTCCATGCCGCCGGTGGTGAAATGGCCGTGAGGTTCGATGCACCGGGTGCCCGGATCTAGCCCAAGCATGAGCGGTGGCGGGAGATAGCTAGGCTCCCTCCAGAATCCCCTCCAGCGCCTGAGCCTCCATCGGGAAGCCCGCGTCGATCCATGCCTCCTCGGCGCGCTTGAGCGCGGCGCCGAGCGCGGGGCCGGGGGTGAGGCCGCGCGCCAGAAAATCCCCCGCCTTCAGCGGGAAAACCGGGATCGGCCAGTCCGCCGCCAGAGTCGCCAGCGCCTGCCAGCCTTCATCGTCGAGCGGGGCGTTCGAGCGGGCGAAGGCGATCAGCGCGCGGTCCTGAAACGCCTCGCGGCCCATGCGGTAGAGGAACGCCTTCTGCCCCTTCTCGCACATAGCCGGCGTCGGCGCGGGGCCGGCCAGCGCGTCGAGCCGCGCGCCTTCCGCATTGGAGAGCCGGAGCCCGGCGCGCAGAGCTTCGACATCCGCCTCGTCGCGCACCGTGAGCGCCCCGAGCCGGCGCACCGCGTCCGGCGCCAGCCCCAGCACGGATTCCACCTCGACGAGCCGGGCGAAGGTGGACACCTCCCCCTCGCGCCCGAGCAGGGGCGCCAGCAGGCCGGCCTCCTGCATCTGCGCCAGCGTCTCGGGCGCACGGGGCGCGACCAGCAGCTTCATCAGTTCCGCCCGCACCCGCTCGCGCGAGAGCTGGTCCAGGCCCTCCCGGTTGCGGATCGCCGCCGCGAGCGCGGCAGGATCGAGCGGCCCCCGGCCGAAGGCGGCGTGAAAGCGAAACAAGCGGAGGATGCGCAGATAGTCCTCGCGGATGCGGGTGTCGGCATCGCCGATGAAGCGCACCCGCCCCGCCTTCGCATCCGCCGCGCCGCCGACGAGGTCAACCAGTTCGCCGGAGCGGGTGAGATAAAGCGCGTTCATGGTGAAGTCGCGCCGCTGCGCGTCATGCGCCCAACTGCGGCCGAAGACGACCCGGGCGCGGCGCCCGTCGGTCTCCACATCCTCGCGCAGCGTCGTCACCTCATAGGGCTCGCCATCCGCGATCACCGTCACCGTGCCGTGCTCGATGCCGGTCGGCACCGGCTTCAGCCCGGCGGACTTGGCCCGGGCCGTCACTTCCTCCGGCAGGGCCGTGGTGGCGATGTCGATGTCGGAACGCAGCCCGCGCCCGATCAGCCAGTCGCGCACCGCGCCGCCGACGATGCGCGCCTCCTCGCCGGCGCCGTCGAGCGCGGCCAGCACGCGGGCAAGGCCCGGGCGGCCTGCGACGAGGGGGTTCATTCGATGTGCCCCGGCACCATCACCCCGTCCTGCCAGGTCGGCGGCACATAACGGCCGGTGGTCGGCCCGCGCGAGGAGGATTCGAGCACATACAGGCTTCCCGCCACCAGCAGCACGGCGATGATCGAGCAGACGATCATCGCCCGCAGCGTCCAGCCGGCGAGCCAGGAATCGACCTTGCGGCCGTAGCGCAGATAAAGCGCGAAGGCGAGGAAGGGCAGGATGAAGAGCGCGAGCTGGGCAAGGATGCGGGCCATCAGGCGTAAATCCTCTCATAGAGGCTGCGCAGAATGCCGGCGGTGATGCCCCAGATGCGGCGCTTCTCATAGGTCATGGCGTGGAAGGTCCGCACCATGCCGAGCCATTCGCGGCTCTCGCGCTGGTGGTTGCCGTCATTCATCAGGAAGTCGAGCGGCACCTCGAACGCCTCGTCCACCTCGCCCGGGTTGAGCGTCAGGCCGAAATCGGGTTGCACCAGCCCGACCACCGGAATGATGCGGTAGCCGGTGCGGGCGAGATAGGCGTCGAGATAGCCGAGAGGCGCGACAAGGCCGGGCGCCAGCCCCACCTCCTCCTGCGCCTCGCGCAATGCCGCGCCCAGCGGGCCGTCATCCCCAGGGTCGATCTTGCCGCCGGGAAAGGCGATCTGCGCCGCATGGCTGGAGAGGTGCGCCGAGCGCATCGTCAGCAGCACGGTCGGCCGTTCGCGGGCGATGATCGGCACCAGCACCGCCGCCCCGCGCACCGGCCGCGCGTCGACAAGCGCGCGGAACTCCGGCGTCAGTTCATGGTCGCCGCGCACCGGGTCGCCATCGAGGTCCGGGAGGGCGAGCAGACGCGTGCGTGCACGGGCGAGAAAATCATCGAGGTCGAGCGGCGCCCCATCGGCAGCCCCTCGCATCGGCAGCACAGTGGCAGGCACAGCGTTCATCCATCCTCCTTCACCGTCCCGGCGGGCGCCAGCGCAAAGAACGCCCCGCCCGAAGCGACGCCGAACACGGGCCGCCCTTCTACCACGCGCTCCTCCGCAAGCTCGGCGAGATCGAGGAAGACGGCACGGGTCAGCCGGGCCCACAGGCCGCGACGCACATACAGATAGGGTCGCGGCTCGCCATCCGCCCGTGTCTCGATGCGCAGCGGATGGTCGCGGTCGCAGACGACAAGATCGTCGAGATTGGTGCGGAAGAGCAGGCGCGGCTCCCCCTCGCCCGGCTCCACCACCATGTCGACGGCGAGGAAGGGCGCGTCCTCCACCGTGATGCCGAGTTTCTCCACCGGCGTCACCAGCACATGGCGCTCGCCCTCGCGCCTCAGCACCGAGGCGAACAGGCGAACCAGCGCCGGCCGGAGGATGGGACGGCCCTCATGGTGCCATACCCCCTCGCGGTCGATCACGATGTCGATGTCGCCACAATCGGGCGGATTCCAACGCTCCAGCGGCGGCAGGGCCTTCTGCGGGCCGCCCTCCACCGCGCGCACCAATTCGTCAAATCGGCCGGAAACCGCTGAATTCATGAACAAATCCGTGTCACACAGACGCAATCGCGTAGTCGTGATCCCCCGCCCGATAGTCGACGCGGTTGCAAGATAGCGTAAGCTCAGCCCTTCGGAAGCCCATGCCGGCACGCGAGTCCCGACCAACGGAAACGCGGATGGTGCATTGCAATCGCTTTGTTGCGGTGCACAATGCCGGAGAGGCGGAACACAGAGCGTCTCGCGGCACGCCCGGTAGGGCCGTGTGGAGCGCGGGATTTGGGATTGCAGGAGAACGGCATGACGTCCGCCACCGGCGAGAATTTCGAATCCCTCGATGACATGATCATCCGCACGGCGGAATCCACCGCCGCAAATGTGCGCGCCGCCCGGGCCGGCATCGGCGCCGTCATTTTCGGGCAGGAGACGGTGGTCGAGCGCACGCTCATCACCCTGCTTTCCGGCGGCCACGGGCTGCTGGTCGGCGTGCCCGGCCTCGCCAAGACGAAGCTGGTGGAAACGCTCGGCGTGGTGCTCGGGCTCGATGCGCGGCGCGTGCAGTTCACCCCCGACCTCATGCCTTCCGACATTCTCGGCGCCGAGGTGCTGGAGGAAAGCGCCGGCGGGCGCCGCTCGTTCCGCTTCATCCCCGGCCCGGTCTTCGCCCAGCTTCTGATGGCGGACGAGATCAACCGCGCGAGCCCCCGCACCCAGTCGGCGCTGCTGCAATCCATGCAGGAAGGCCATGTGACGGTGGCCGGCGTGCGGCATGATCTGCCCAAGCCCTTCCATGTGCTGGCGACCCAGAACCCGCTGGAGCAGGAGGGCACCTATCCGCTGCCCGAAGCCCAGCTCGACCGCTTCCTGATGGAGATCGACGTCGATTATCCCGACCGCGATTCGGAGCGGAAGATCCTGTTCGACACCACCAGCGCCGAGGAAACCAAGCCGCGCGCGGTGATGAACGCCGAGGAACTCGCCGCCGCCCAGCGGCTGGTGCGCCGCCTGCCGGTGGGTGAATCGGTGGTCGAGGCCATCCTCACTTTGGTCCGCTCGGCCCGTCCGGGCAGCGAGGCGGGCGACCTCTCGAAGTTCATCTCCTGGGGCCCGGGCCCGCGCGCCTCGCAATCGCTGATGCTGGCGGTGCGCGCCCGCGCGTTGCTGGACGGGCGCTATGCGCCGTCGATCGACGATGTGGTGGCGCTGGCCGAGCCTATCCTCAAGCACCGCATGGCGCTCACCTTCGCCGCCCGCGCCGATGGCGAAACCGTGCCGGGCGTGATCGCCAAGCTGGCCAAGCGGATCGGCTGAACCTGTTTAACTGCGGCAAGTACCGCGTAACCGTGTGACGGAGACCTGACCGGGTGGAGTTCGAGGCCGATACCGCCGTGCGAAGCGCCGCGCAGGATGCCGCCGGCCTTATCGCCGCCATGCCGCGGCTGGTGCTGGAGGCGCGCCGCATCGCGGCCAGCGTCTATCACGGGCTGCACGGACGCCGCCGCGCCGGCACCGGCGAGAATTTCTGGCAGTACCGCCGCTTCAACGATGGCGAGCCCTCGAACCGCGTCGACTGGCGCCGTTCGGCCCGCGACGATCATCTCTATGTGCGCGAGCGCGAATGGGAAGCCGCCCACACGGTGTGGATCTGGCCGGATCTCTCCGCCTCCATGGTCTTCGCCTCGCCGCTGGTGTGGGAGACCAAGCGCGACCGTGCGCTGATTTTGGCCTTCGCCCTCGCCGAACTTCTGGTGCGCGGCGGCGAGCGGGTCGGCATTCCCGGCGTCATGAACCCGTCCGCCTCGCGACGCATCGTCGAGAAGATGGCGGAATCGCTGGTTCATGCCGCCAGCCTGCCGCAGAGCCTGCCGCCCGCATTTTCGCCCTCGCCGCTGGCCGAGGTGGTGCTGCTTGGCGACCTGTGGAGCCCGACGCGCGAGGTGGTGACGAGCCTTGCCGGTCTCGCTTCCTCCGGTGCCCATGGCCATGTGGTGCAGGTGTGCGACCCGGCGGAGGAGACCTTCCCCTATTCCGGCCGCGTCGAGTTCCGCGAGCCGGAAAGCGGCGCGACGCTGACCATCGGCCGCGCCGAGACGGTGCGGGCGGACTATGTCGCCCGCGTCGCCACCCATCGCGACGCCATTCGCCGCGAAGCCGAGCGCCGCACCTGGAGCTTTCTTGTCCACCGCACCGACCGCCCGGCCAGCGAAGTGCTGCTGGCGCTGCATGCGCGCATGAGCGGGGGCCATGGCGCCGTGCCGCCGCGCGAGGGCGCGGGTGTGGATGCCTCCGACCAGACAGGACATGCGGCATGAACCTGTTCGGGCTGCCTCTCGCCTTCGCCACCCCGCTTCTGCTCACCGCGCTGGCTGCGCTGCCACTGCTGTGGTTCCTGCTGCGGCTGGTGCCGCCGCGCCCGCGCCGGATCGCCTTCGCGCCGATGCGGCTGCTGCTCGACATTCCGCCGAAGGAAGAGACTCCGGCCCGCACGCCGTGGTGGCTCACCGTGCTGCGGCTTCTGCTGGCGGCCATCATCATCTTCGCCGCCGCCGGGCCGATCTGGAATCCGCCGGTTGCCGGCCCGGCCTCTTCCGGCCCGGTAGCGCTGCTCATCGATTCCGGCTGGCCGGCCGCCGCCGGCTGGGCCGCCCGTCGCGCCAGTGCCGAGGGCGTGGTGGCCGATGCCGATCTGGAAGGGCGCGGCGTCATCCTCATTCCCACCGGCGAGCCGCCGCTGGAGCCCCGCGTGATGGCGCCGAACGAGGCGCGCGAGCGCCTGCGCACCCTTAGCCCCGTGCCCTTCGTGCCCGACCGGGCCGCCGCTTTCGCCAGCCTCGCCAAGGCGCTGGCCGCCGCCCCGCAGGCGAGCGTGATCTATCTCTCCGACGGCGTGGCCCTCGACGGCCCCGGCGCCGCCCCGGCCGACCTTCTGGCCATCATTGGGGATCGCCCGCTCACCACGCTGGTCGACGGGGTTTCGGAGCCGCTGGCGCTGGCCGGCGCCGACAACGCCGTCGACGCGCTCACCGTCAAGGTGCTGCGCGCCGACCGCCAGACCCTGCCGCGTGCCGGCATGGTGCGGGCCTTCGATATGCGCGGCCTGCCGCTGGGCGAGGCCCCGTTCGCGCTGGAACCCGGCGCCACCGAGGGCGAGGCGCGCTTCGACTTGCCGGTGGAGATCCGCAACGAGGTGGCCCGGCTCGACATTGCCGACGAAGCGTCCGCCGGCGCGGTGCAGCTGCTCGACAAGCGCTGGCGCCGCCGCGCGGTGGGCGTCGTCTCCGGCGTCGCCGCCGACCAGCGCCAGCCGCTGCTCGCGCCCTCCTATTACCTCACCCGGGCGCTCGCCCCCTTCGCCGATATCCGCGCCGCCGAGGGCGCCTCCACGGCGGAGGCGGTAGACCGCTTCATCGAACAGAAGCTGCCGGTGATCATCCTCTCCGATGTCGGCACCCTGCCGCCGGAGACACAGGCCCGGCTCGGCCGCTGGGTCGAGGGTGGCGGCGTGCTCATCCGCTTCGCCGGCCCGCGCCTCGCCAATGGATCGGACGAGCTTGTCCCCGTCACCTTGCGGCGCGGCGGCCGGGTGCTGGGCGGTTCGCTCTCCTGGGAACAGCCGCAGTCGCTCGGCGGCTTTGCGGCCGACGGCCCGTTCCGCGACGTGCCGGTGCCGGACGACATCACCGTGAACCGCCAGGTGCTGGCCGAGCCGGACGGGCTGCTGGCCGCCCGCACCTGGGCGACGCTGTCCGACGGCACGCCCCTCGTCACAGGCGAGCGGCGCGGGGCCGGCACGCTGGCGCTGTTCCACGTCACCGCCGACACCTCCTGGTCGAACCTGCCGCTCTCGGGCGCCTTCGTCGAGATGCTGCGCCGGGTGGTGGCGCTCGGCGGTTCCACCGCCAGCGAGGCGGCGGTGGACGCGGCCGGCGGGCCGGTGCTGAACGGCGAAACGCTCGCCCCCACCCGCCTGCTCGACGGCTTCGGCGCCTTCCGCCCGACCATGCCGACCGCCAAGGCAATTCCCGTGGGCTATCGCGACCGCGCCGTCGCCGACCATCCGCCCGGCTTCTACGGCCCGCCGGACGGGCTGGTGGCCGTCAACGCCCTGCTGCCGCGCGACACGCTGGTGCCGCTCGATCTCTCAAGCCTCGGCCGGCTGGAGCCCTACCGCGACAGCACCCCGCGCGACCTGCGCGCGCCCCTATTGGTGGCGCTGCTGGCGCTGCTTCTGGTCGATGCGATGGTCGTGTTCCTACTCGCCGGCGGCGTCTCCCGCCTCACGGCCCGCCGCGCCGCAAAGGGCGCCACGGGCGGGGCGGCCGCCCTCCTGCTGGCGCTCGGCCTCGCCGCCCTCCTGCCGGGCGGGGCGCAGGCCCAGCCCCAGCCGCTGACCGCGCCGCTCGTCCAGAGCGCGCCGCCCGCTGCCACGCCCCCCGCCGCCGCGCTGGAAAAGCCGATGACGCAAGGCGAGATCGACTTCGCGCTCCAGGCGACCAATTCCACCCGGCTCGCCTATGTCGTCACCGGCGACGGCGAGACCGACGCGATCAGCCGCGCCGGGCTGAAGGGGCTCACCGACTTTCTCGGCGAGCGCACCGCGCTGGAGGCCGGCGAGCCGATGGGCGTCGACATCAGCCGCGACGAGTTGTCCTTCTTCCCGCTCGTCTACTGGCCGATCGTCCCCGGCACCGAGCGCCCGAGCCCGCAGACGCTGGCGCGCGTCGACGCCTTCATGAAGCAGGGCGGCACCGTCATCTTCGACACCCGCGACGCCGAAACCACCCTGCCCGGCTCCAGCAGCGCCGGCTCGCCCGCCAATGACACGCTCCGCGCCATCCTGTCCGGCCTCGACATTCCCGAACTGGAGCCGGTGCCGCGCGACCACGTGCTGACCAAGGCGTTCTACCTGCTGCGCGACTTCCCCGGCCGCTTCACCGGCGGCACCACCTGGGTGGAGGCACTGCCGGCCGCCGACGAGGCGGAGGAACGCCCCGCCCGCGCCGGTGACGGCGTGTCGCCCGTGGTCATCACCTCGAACGACCTCGCCGGCGCCTGGGCAATGGACGATTTCGGCCAGCCCATGCTCCCCGTCTCCGATGGCGGCCCGCGCCAGCGCGAACTCGCTTTCCGCGCCGGCGCCAACCTCGTCATGTATGTGCTGACCGGCAACTACAAGGCCGACCAGGTCCATGTGCCGGCGCTGCTGGAAAGGCTGGGGCAATGAGTTTTCCTCAGGTCGCCCAGCACACCTCCCTCTCCCCGTCGGGGAGAGGTGGCCCGCGCGGCGGGTCGGTGAGGGGCGACGACGCTGCCGGTGGGCGTAGACCCCTCACCCCATCCCTCTCCCCCGGGGGGAGAGGGGGTAACACCCGCGCCGACGGATGCCTCTCATGAATTTCGGCCTCGCCTTCGATCCGCTGATCCCGCTGCCCTGGCTCATCGCCGCCGCCGTTCTGGCCGGCGCTGTGGCGCTGCTCGTCATCGTCGCGCGCACCCGTGGCTCGCTGCTGCGGGCGCTGGCGATCGCGCTCGCCGTGCTGGCGATCGCCAACCCCTCGCTGACGCGGGAGGAGCGCGAGCCGCTCTCTACCGTGGTGGCGGTCGTCGTCGACCAGAGCGCCAGCCAGGATTTCGGCGACCGTAACCAGATGACGCAGGCGGCGCGCGCCGAGTTGGAGGCCCGCCTCGCCCGGCTGAAGGAACAGGGCGCCGAGATCCGCTTCATCGACGCCGGCGGCGGCGCCGGCGAGGTGGACGGCACCCGCCTGTTCACGGCGCTGTCCGCCGGCCTCGCAGACGTGCCGCCCGAACGGGTGGCCGGCGCCATCTTCCTCACCGACGGGCGGGTCCACGACATCCCCGCCACCATCGCCGCGCTCGGCTTCCACGCCCCGGTGCATGCCATCATCTCCGGCCAGGAAGGCGAGCGCGACCGCCGCGTGGCGCTCACCTCGACACCGCGCTTCGGCATCGTCGGCCAGAACCAGACCATCGGCTACCGGGTCGAGGATGAGGGCGCCCCGGCCGGCGCCCGCGTTTCCGTCACCGTGCGCCGCGACGGCGAGGTGGTGGCGCGCCCCATCGTCACCGCCGGCCAGCCGGCCGAAATCGAGGTCGAGATCACCCATGCCGGCGCCAACATCATCGAAATCGAGGCCGCCGGGCTTGAGGGCGAGTTGACAGCCGTCAACAACCGCGCCGCCGTCTCCATTGACGGGGTGCGCGACAAGCTGCGGGTGCTGCTGGTTTCCGGCGAGCCGCATGTGGGCGAGCGCACCTGGCGCAACCTGCTGAAATCCGACGCCAATGTCGATCTCGTCCACTTCACCATCCTGCGCCCGCCGGAAAAGCAGGACGGCACGCCGATCAATGAGCTCTCGCTGATCGCCTTCCCCACGCGCGAGCTTTTCCAGCAGAAGATCAAGGATTTCGACCTGATCATCTTCGACCGCTACGCCCAGCAGGGCGTGCTGCCGATGATCTATTTCGACAATATCGTGCGCTATGTGGAAGAGGGCGGCGCGCTGCTGGTCGCCGCCGGCACCGATTATGTCTCCGACGGTTCGGTCTATTACACCCCGCTCGATTCCATCCTGCCGGCCGGCCCCACCGGGCAGATGACGCAGACGCCCTACCGCGCCCAGCTCACCGAGGCCGGCCAGCGCCATCCCGTCACCCGCGCCTTGCCGGGCTCGGAAAGCGACCCGCCGGCCTGGTCGCGCTTCTTCCGCCTCGTCGATACCGACGGCGCGCGCGGCACCAGCGTGATGGACGGGCCGAACGGCAAGCCCGTTGTGCTGCTCGACCGCGTCGGCGAGGGCCGCGTGGCGCTGCTGCTGTCGGATCATTTCTGGCTGTGGGCGCGCGGCTATGAGGGCGGCGGGCCGCATATCGACCTGCTGCGCCGGCTCTCGCACTGGCTGATGAAGGAGCCGGATCTGGAGGAGGAGCGCCTGCGCATGGTCGCCCAGGGCGGCGACCTCATGGTCGAGCGCCAGACCATGGGCGACAGCGCCCCGCCGGTGACCATCACCACCCCCACCGGCACCACAAGGCAGGTCACGCTGGAACCCGCCGCCCCCGGCCTGTTCCGTGTCACCTTCCCTGCCGACCGGCTGGGCCTCTGGCGCGCCACCGACGGCACCCATACCGCGCTGGTCAATGTCGGCCCGCTCAACCCGCGCGAATTCGCCGAGGTGACGTCGACCACCCAGGCACTGCGCCCGACCCTCGAGGCGACGGGCGGCGGCGTCTGGCGCATGGCGGATCTGGCGGGCTTTGTCCCGCGCGTCGTCGCCGTGCGCTCGGGCGAGCGCTTCGCCGGCGAGGACTGGATGGGCGTCGCGATGCGGGAGGTGTCCGTGGTGCGCGGGCTCGGCCTGTTCCCGCTCTTCGCCGGCCTGTCCGGCCTGTTGATCCTGCTCGCGGGCGTCGCCGCCGCCTGGGCACGCGAGGGGCGGTAAGCGCCTGCCGGGGGGGCGCGCGGCCGGGGGTAAATCGTCCCTCTCCCGGCCTTGTGACCTCCGCCCGCGCCTGGACGCTCTAGTTTCTCGGCTACGCGCCGCGTTCGCGCGCCGCGCCTTCCCGAGACATGGAGCCCAAACTGGTGAAGTCCGTCCGCCTCTGCCTGTCCGCCGCCCTCGTCGGCCTGAGCACCCTAGCCCTCGCCGACACGCACCCGACCTATGGCCCGCAGTTGGAGGGTTTCGCCTATCCCCATGAGGTCAAGCGCTTCGACCTCTCGTCGCAGGGCAAGGCGCTGAGCATGGCCTATATGGACGTGGCACCGACAGGCGACGCGAACGGGCGCACCGTGGTGCTGCTGCACGGCAAGAATTTTTGCGGCGCCACCTGGGAAGGCACCATCGAGGCGCTGACCGGCGCCGGCTACCGGGTGGTTGCGCCCGACCAGATCGGCTTCTGTGCCTCGACGAAGCCCGAGGGCTACCAGTTCAGCCTGAACCAGCTCGCCGACAACACCAACAAGCTGCTCGCCGCGCTCGGCATCGAGAAGGCGACGATCATGGGCCATTCCATGGGCGGCATGCTGGCGGCCCGCTACGCGCTTTCCTTCCCCGGGGCGACGGAAAAGCTGGTGATGGTCAACCCGATTGGGCTGGAGGACTGGCGGGCCAAGGGCGTGCCCTACGCCACCATCGACCAGCTCTATCAGGGCGAGTTGAAAACCAGCTTCGACAGCATCAAGAACTACCAGCTGAAATTCTACTACAACGGTGAGTGGAAGCCGGATTATGACCGCTGGGTCGCCATGTCCGCCGGGCTCGCCGGCGGGCCGGGCAAGGAGATCGTCGCCTGGAACCAGGCGCAGACCTCGGACATGATCTACACCCAGCCGGTGGTCCACGAGTTCGGCAACATAGCCGTGCCGACCCTGCTGTTCATCGGCACCAACGACAAGACCGCACCCGGCGCCAACCGGGCCCCGAAGGAGGTCTCGCAGTCGCTCGGCAATTATGCGGAACTGGGCAAGCAGACCGCCAAGGCCATTCCCGGCGCCCGGTTGGTCGAATTCGACGGGCTCGGCCACTCGCCGCAGGTCGAGGCGCCGGAGGAATTCCACAAGGCGCTGCTCGGCGCGTTGTAAGGGGCTGGCCGGGGCGCCGGGCGCCGGCCATGCTCGCGCTCCCTACGAATCGGAGCGCGCCCATGACCAGCTTTCGTGGCTTCATCGCCGCCAGTCTCGACGGCTACATCGCCGACCGCGAGGGCGGACTGGACTGGCTTACCCCGTTCGACGACGTGGATTCCGGCTATGGGGCCTTCATTGCCGACATCGGCACGGTCGTGCTCGGGCGGGCGACCTTCGAGACCGTGGCCGCCATGCCGGGCGACTGGCTCTACGCCGGCAAGCGCGCCGTCGTCGTTACCTCCCGCCCCCTCGCCGACGCCCCGGCCGGGGTCGAGGCGTGGCACGGCGGCGTGCCCGCCCTGATCGCCCATCTCAGGGACATGCCGAACGAAATCGTCTGGGTCGTCGGTGGAGGCGGCCTGCAGTCCGCCTTTATCGCCGCCGGGGCGCTGGACAGGCTGGACCTGTTCGTCATCCCGGTGCTGCTGGGCGGTGGCGTCCCGCTGTTTCCGCCCGAGGCGACGCCGGCCCGGCGGCTGGCGCTGGTCGAGACGGAAAGCTATGCCAACGGCATGGTGCGGCTGCGCTACGCGCTTTCCTGAAGCGGCGCGCGGGTGAAATCCTTGCGCACGGGCCCGCGCACCGCGTCCATCGGTGTCGCGTCGAGCGCGCACACCAGCACGCGGGCCGGGTCCACCGGGCCGGGAAGGCTCACCTGCCCGCGCGGCACGCGGTGGAAGCCCATCCGGCCATAATAGGGCTCGTCGCCCACCAGCAGCACCAGCCGCGCCGCGCCCTCATGCGCCAGCGCCGCCTTCGCGGCTTCCAGCGCGCGCTCCACCAGCCGCCGGCCGATGCCGTGCGAGCGGAAGGGCGGCTCCACCGTGAGCGGACCGAGCAGCAGGGCCGGCAGGGCACCGATAACAATCGGCGTCAGCCGCACCGAGCCGACCAGCATGGTGCCGATGAAGGCGGTGAAGGACAGATCCCGCCGGTGCGGGTTGTTCTCGCGCAGCCGGAAGGCGGTACGGGCATAGCGCCCGGGGCCGAAGGTGCGGGCGATCAGCCGCTCGATGGCGACATCGTCGGCGGGCATCTCGGTCAGCAGGGAAATGGACAGCTCGGTCATCGGGGCTCTCGGCGCTCAGGGTCGGCAGGCCGCCGCACCGAGCCACCGCGCATCACGGCTCTCAGCGGACAGCAACGGGCAGGCACGCGCGCACGCTGGCGCGGCGGGCTCGCTCATGTCGTCGTCGCTGGGCCGGCAACCGGAACATCGGGCTTTCCTCGATCGGACGCGCCCGATAGCACGGACGGCGCGCGAGGTCGAGCGTTGCCGGGCGATCGCCGGATGGAATAGCCTCACCGCCATCATGCCCGCGCCCGACATCCGCCCCCTCGCCCCGGACCCTTCCACCATCGACACGCTCGCCAACCTGCTCATCGAGACGGTGGCGGCGGGTGGCTCGGTCGGCTTCATGCACCCGGTGGCGCCGGCGAAGGCCCGCGCCTTCGCCCGCACCGCGCTGGAGGCGGCGGCAAGGGGCGAGCGCATCGTGCTCGGCGCCTTCATCGAGGGCGCTCTCGCCAGCACGGTGACGCTGCTTCTCGCCCTGCCGGAGAACCAGCCGCACCGTGCCGAGATCGCCAAGATGATGACCCGCCCGGCCTTTCGTGGAAGGGGCCTTGCCCGCGCGCTGCTCGTGGAGGCGGAGCGGCTGGCGGTGGCGCAGGGGCGCACGCTGCTGGTGCTCGACACGGCACAGGAGGACGGCGCCGCCGGCCTGTACGAGAAGCAGGGCTTCGTGCGCGCCGGCGCCATCCCCGATTTCGCGCTGAAGCCACAGGGCGGCCTGACCGCGACGCTGCTCTATTTCAAGCGGCTCGGCGACGCCGAGAGCTAAGCGTGGGGCAATGGGATGCGGGGCTTGGGCTGCGGGGCTTGGGCCGATGCCTTTCCACGGCATTTGCGCAAGACCGCCCTGCCCTTGCCGCACGCGATGACGGCTGGCCAGTGCGCTGTATCGCCCTAGACTTAGCGTCAAACAGGAGAAGCACATGGGACTGCTGGTCGAGGGCAAGTGGGTCGACAAATGGTACGATACCAAGAGCACGGGCGGACGCTTCGAGCGCACCGTCACGCGCTTCCGCAACTGGATCACGGCTGACGGCGCGCCCGGACCTTCCGGCGAGGGCGGCTTCCCGGCGGAAGCGGGGCGCTATCACCTCTATGTCTCGCTCGCCTGCCCCTGGGCGCACCGCACGCTGATCATGCGCGCGCTGAAGGGGCTGGAGGACGTCATCTCCGTCTCGGTGGTCGATCCGTTCATGGGCGAGGAAGGCTGGGTCTTCGCCGACCACGCCGCCCGCGCCAGCGAGGGCGCCACGACCGATGGCGTACTCGGCAAGCAGCGGCTCTACGAGGTCTATCTCGCCGCCGATCCCGCCTTTTCCGGCCGCGTCACCGTGCCGGTGCTGTGGGACAAGACGCGCGGCACCATCGTCAGCAACGAGTCGGCGGAGATCATCCGCATGCTCAACACCGCCTTCGAGGCCTTCACGAAGGACCGGCACGATTTTTACCCGCCGGCCCTGCGCGAGGAGATCGACACGCTGAACGCGCGCGTCTACGACGCGGTGAACAACGGCGTCTACAAAGCCGGCTTCGCCACCACGCAGGACGCCTATGAGGAGGCGGTCGCCGCGCTGTTCACCGAGCTGGACGCGCTGGAGGCCCGGCTGGAGGGGCGCGACTGGCTGATGGGCGAGGCGCTCACCGAGGCCGATATCCGCCTGTTCACCACGCTGATCCGCTTCGACCCGGTCTATGTCGGCCACTTCAAGTGCAACGTCCGCCGGATTTTCGACTACCCGAACCTCTCGCGCTACGTGAAGGCGTTCTTCGCCCTGCCGGGAGTGAAGGAGACGGTGAACCTCACCCACATCAAGCGGCACTATTACGAGAGCCACAAGACCATCAACCCGACCGGCATCGTGCCGGTGGGGCCGGAGGTGTGGTGGGGGTGAGGGGCGTCCGATTCGGCTGATCCCACCGCGGAAATTCGATTGCGCGGTGGGAACGGGTGCCTATATTTCCTTTAGAGGCATTGACCAAATCGGGCATGACCATGTCGACGAAATCCCAGCACGTCGCGCCGCGTGGCGGCAAATGGATCGTCCGGACAACGGGCGCCGGTCGCGCCAGTGCGACCTTCGCTACCCAGCAGGAAGCCGTCGCACGCGCGCGCTCGATAGCCAAGGAGCGCGGCACCGAGCTTTACATTCACGGCACCGACGGCCGCATCCGCGAGCGGACGTCGTATGGCAAGGACCCCTTCCCGCCCAAAGGGTGATATTTGCCTGAATTCGCGCGAAGCGTTTTCATCAACTGCCCGTTCGACGAAGAATTCGAGCCAATTCTTCAGGCGATGCTTTTCTGCATTACGTATCTAGGCTTCACGCCCCGCATCTCCACGGAAAGCGGAGATTCGGGCGCGGTTCGCCTCGACAAGATCAGAAAGCTGATTGAAGAATCTAAATACTCCATCCACGATCTCAGTCGAATTGAGGCGCGGCGCCGGGGCGAGCATTTCCGGCTCAACATGCCCTTTGAACTTGGCCTTGATTATGGCTGCCGGCAATTCTCCGGTGGCGAGCATCGCTCCAAGAGAATTCTCATCCTCGAAGAAAAGCCCTATCGCTACCAGGCGGCCATTTCGGACCTCGCGGGATGCGACATCCAATCCCACGCAGGACATTTCGGCACCGCCGTCCGCAAGGTACGCAACTGGCTGGTGAGCGATGCCGACATCCGCGCCGACGGTGCCACGCGCATACTCGCCGCCTATGAGGACTTCCAGACTTGGTACTACGAGCAGCAGCTCGCTGCCGGATTCTCGGAGCGGGATATCAGGGATTACCCGACCGCCGAATTGCTGGTGGCGATGAAGCGGTGGGTCAACCTGCAACGGGCGCCCTAGCCCCCTCATCTCCCGTCGAACCACGCCTTCCATTGCGGCACGGCGGTGGCGAAGGTGCCGGGGCGGGTGGTCTTGCCGGTGGAGATCGCCTCCACCGCCGGGTTTCCCGCACTGATGGCGCGCCGGTAGCTCTGCGCGAGCTGGCCGGGAGCGATGCGGTGTAATGACCGCCGACGCCCCCTCAGCCGGCCAACGCGACGCTCTCGCTCATGGCGGCGATCTCCGCCTGCGTGCGCTTGCGGAAACGCACCAGCGTGTACATGCCGAGCGCCACGTCGCGCTTGATCGGCAGGTCGACGCTGCCGTTCTGCACTGCCCAATTGTGCAGGCGGGCAAACTGGAATTCCGGGCGCCAGCCCAGCTTGCGGGCGCGGCGGGCGAACCAGCGCTCGAATACCGCGCGCGGCCCGTCTTCGGCGCCGAGATGGTTGACCAGGATGATCTCGCCGCCCGGCTTCAGCACGCGGGCCATCTCGTCCAGCGTCTCCTCGGGGTGGGGCACGACGGTGATGACGAACTGCGCCATCACCACGTCAAACGAATTGTCGGCGAAACCCATATGGGCGCCGTCCATCAGGCACAGGCCCTCGACATGGGTGAGCGCCTCCTTCTCCACCCGCTCGCGCGCCTTGCGCAGCATGGGCTCGGAGATATCGACACCGACCAGCCGGTCGCTGCGCTTGTAGTTGGGCAGGGCGACGCCGGTGCCGACGCCGAATTCAAGGATACGCCCGCCGATCCGCTCCGCCGCCCGCAGCGCCGCCTTGCGGCCCGGCTCGAACACCGCGCCGAACACGACGTCATAGATCGGCGCCCAGCGGGCATAGGCCTCCTCGACGGTGGCGCGGTCGAGATCGGTGGTCATGCGGGTCCCCCTTGAACAGCCCCGGGCGCAGGCCCGCGTCTTTCCTTAACGTCGGCTCACGCCGAACGTGCCATCATCTCCAATTTAGGTGTCAAGGAGGTGAACGGCGCCGCCGGCCGGCGGATCACCCCGCCACCGAGCATGCGCGTGCCGGCCTCGCCATCGGCATAGAACACGCAGGCCTGCCCCGGCGCCACGCCCTCCTCGATGCCCTGCAGCCGCACCTCCACCCCGCCGCCCTCGGCGCGGGCGAGATAGCCGGGCACCGGCGCGCGGGCCGAGCGCACCTTCACATAGAGTTCGCGCTCGCGGGCAGCCGCCGCCTCAAGGGTTTCCTCGCCGAGCCAGTTCACCTCGTCGATGCGGATGGCGGAGACGCCGAGCGCCGCGCGCGGGCCGACGACCACCCTGCGCTGCGCCGCATCGATGCCGACGACATAGAGCGGCTCGGCGGCGGCGATGCCCAGGCCCTTGCGCTGGCCGATGGTGAAGCGCATCACCCCGGCGTGCCGGCCCAGCACCCGCCCGTCGAGATGCACGATATCGCCCGGCTCGGCGGCTTCCGGGCGCAGTTTCTCGACAATGGCGGTGTAGTGGCCATTGGGCACGAAGCAGATGTCCTGGCTGTCCGGCTTGTCGGCCACCTTCAGCCCGAAGCCCTCCGCCAGCGCCCGCACTTCCGGCTTGGTGGTCTCGCCGAGCGGGAAGCGCAGCATGTCGATCTGCGCCTGCGTGGTGGCGTAGAGGAAATAGCTCTGGTCGCGGCTCTCGTCGAGCGGACGGAACAACCCGCGCCGGCCGCCTTCCAGCGCGCGGCTGGCGACATAATGGCCGGTGGCGAGGATATCCGCGCCGAGGTCGCGGGCCGTCTCCAGCAGGTCGCGGAATTTTACCGTGCGGTTGCAGTCGACGCAGGGAATGGGCGTCTCGCCCGCCGCATAGGCATCGGCGAAGCGCTCGATCACCGCGTGGCGGAAGCGGCTTTCATAGTCGAGCACGTAATGGGGAATGCCGAGCTTCTCGGCCACGGTGCGCGCGTCATAAATGTCCTGCCCGGCGCAGCAGGCGCCGGGGCGGTGGTGCATCGCCTCGCCATGGTCGTAGAGCTGCAGCGTCACCCCCACCACGTCGAAGCCCGCCTGCGCATAGAGCGCGGCGACGACCGAGGAATCCACGCCGCCCGACATCGCGACCACGACGCGCGTCTGGCTGGGGGGGCGGGCAGTGTCGTCGAGACGGATCATGGCGGTGGCTTGCGAAACGGCGTGAGGACAGGCGCGGCGAGAAAAAACGGTGCGGTGCGTCGCTCTATATAGGGCACCCGGGCGATTTCATGAACCCTGCCCGGCGTCGGTCGCGGCGTGTGGTAACACTTTCCTCCCGCCCACGGGCCGGCTGCGCTGCCGTTGCGGCACTAAAAGTAAACAAACCCCTTCGCAAATATTAACGAAGCAGCAAGCACTTAGCGCTCGCAGATTGGTGATTCGCTTAGGAGAATATTTAAATCTCCCCCGCTATGCTTTGGGCATTGGTCGTGTGTATTGAGTGAGTGAAACATGGCAGAACCCTATCGCCCGAGGGTGAAGTATGTAATCGGGCCGGACGGAAGTCCGCTGACCATTGCAGATCTGCCCCCGCCAAACACCCGGCGCTGGGTCATCCGCCGCAAGGCGGAAGTGGTTGCCGCCGTTCGTGGCGGGCTCCTCAGCCTTGAGGAAGCCTGCAGCCGTTATACATTGACGACAGAGGAATTTCTTTCCTGGCAGGCGTCCATTGAGCGCCACGGCCTCGCCGGCCTGCGCACCACGCGCATCCAGCAGTACCGGCAGTAACGGGGCGACGGCGTCCGACATTTCCGGCCGCCGCCGCCCGAAGACCTCTCAGCGCCAGCCCCGGCTTCCATATCGCGGCGTCAGCGCTCCAGCGCCTTGAGATAGTCGCGCCCCGTCACCGTGAACGGTGCGTCGCGGCCGGGATACATGTGTTCGCTCACCTGCTTTGACGACATGCGCCGGCGGTCCAAAGAAAAGATGTCCGCCAACCGCGCTTCTATCTCGAGCTTCCTTATGTACCCGCGAAGAGGCGGCGGTGTTTCAACCCGATCCATTGCCCAATGGTCAAAATTAATCTCAAAAAATTCGTCGACAGTGATCGAGACGTATGGATAAAGGATCAAATTGACAAGTCGAACTTCGATCCGGTCGATATCATCAATCGCTCGAATGAACTGCGATGGCCGTGAACATGCGTTGAGACCGTGAAGCTCCAGCATGAGATTGGGGGCGACTCGGCGCGTTTTCTTTCGTAGCCGCCGCGGATTGTTAATCACCAGATACTCGACGTAGGGCGCCGCGTCCTCTGGCTGGGCGAAGTTGATTTCAAGATTGCCGTAAATCCAGTAGGGCTGCTGCGTTGCATGCGGCGGCCGTTCACCGATCGCCTTGATCGGCTCTCCCAGCAGGGCGACGATTTCCTCCATCGTTGCACCGGGCCGGACGGGCCCGAGGCAGCCGGTGTTGAGGAAATCGGGGAGCGACGCGCGGATCATGGCTTAAGATAGCCCGCGCAGCCGGGTGGGAAACCCTCCCCCCTCACAGCCCCCGCAGAAACGCCGCCAGCCGTTCGCCGGCGGCGTCGATGCCATCCACGTTGAGGATGCGCAAATCCGGCGGGCCGTCCAGCGCCGGCTCGCGCTTCAGCCGGGCGAGCACCTCATCCGCGCTCTCGCGGCCGCGGGCGGCGATGCGGGCCGCCAGCACCTCGGTCGGCGCGGTCACATGCACCAGCTTCACCCGGGCAAAGCGCGCCCGCGCTTCCGCCACTGCCGCACGGGAGCCGTTGGCGACGACGGTGCGGCCGGCAGCGATGTCCTGCGCCACTTCCTCGCCCAGCGCGTAGCTCAGGCCGTTGGCCTGCCAGTGCAGCGGGAAACGGCCCTGCGCCACGCCCTCGGTGAAATCTCGCTCGTCCACCGCGATATGATCCTCGGTGGCGTCGGTGGGGCGGGTGATGCGGCGGCGGGCGAAGCGGATGTCGTCCCGCCCCTCCAGCCGCGCGCGGGCATAGGCGAGCAGCGTGTCCTTGCCGGCGCCGGAGGGGCCCACCACCAGCACCAGCAGGCCGGGGCCGAGCTTTTCGTCCACGCCCGCCGCCCGCGTCGCCCTCAATTCCTCGCTCACGAAACCCGCTCCCCGTGGCGCCACACCGCCCGCGCCACCGGGCCGGCCCCGGCATCCGACACCCGGATGAAATCGGCCCGCAGCCCCGGCGCCAGCCGGCCGCGATCGGTGAGTCCCGCCGCCGCCGCCGGGTTGGCGCTCACCATCGCCACCGCCTGCGGCAGGGTGATGGCGTCGATCCGCGCCGGCAGGTCGAACACCGCCAGCAGGAGGCTGCCGGGCACGTAGTCGGAGGAAAGAATATCGAGCACGCCGCGCCGCGCCAGGCTCTCGGCGGCGACATTGCCGGTGTGCGAGCCGCCGCGCACGATGTTCGGCGCCCCCATCAGCACGCGGATGCCCGCAACGTGCGAGCCCTCCGCCGCCCCTTCGGTGGTGGGGAACTCGGCAATCGCCACCCCGTCCGCGATGGCGTCGGCGACATGGGCGTCGGTGGCGTCGTCATGGCTGGCGAGTACGATGCCCTGCCCCCGCGCCATCGCCACCAGCCGCGCCCGGTTGGGGCGGGAATGGAGGGCGTGCGCTTCCTGCCGGTCGGCGACGATGATGTCGAGATCGGCATCGCTCATGCCGCTCTTCTTCTTGTAGTAGCTACGGAACTGCGCCTCGGTCATGAACTGGCGCTGCCCCGGCGTGTGGTCCATCAGCGAGATCAGCCGCACCCCGGCGCTCTCCATCAGCGCCTGGGTCTCTTCCACCACGCCATCGGCCGTCACCTCGCAGCGCAGATGCACGAAATGCTCGGCCCTCAGCACACCGGCCGCGCCTGCCTCGCGCACGGTGCGGGCGAGCAGCGGCGCGTCGCCGTCCATGCCCACCGCGCGCTTGTCCGGCCAGACGCGGAGTGAATCGAACACGGTGGTGATGCCGGAAGCGGCGATCTGCGCGTCATAGGCGGTCACCGCCGCGAAGGCGTTCCAGGTGACGCGCGGGCGCGGGTAGAGGTGGCTCTCGACATGGTCGGTGTGCAGCTCGACAAAGCCGGGCAGCACATAGTCCCCGCCCATGTCCTGCGCCCCGCGCGGTGCCGCGCCGGTGCCGATCTCGGTGATCAGCCCGTCGCGCACCACGAGATGGCCCTCGATCACCACCTCATCCAGCACCAGTCGTGCATTGGCGTAGACGGTCTCGTTCATCATTGCCTCACGCCGCCACCCGGGCGAAATCGGTGACGTCGATCACCCGGTCGCAGGCGGCCTCGCGCACCTCGGCATCGTGGAAAATGCCGAGAATGGCGACGCCAGCCCGCTTCTTCTCGGCGATCAGTTCCACCACCACGGAGCGGTTGGCCGCGTCCAGCGAGGCGGTCGGCTCGTCCATCAAGAGCAGCGGACGGTGGGCGATGAGGCCGCGGGCGATGTTCACCCGCTGCTGCTCACCGCCCGAGAAGGTGGCGGGCGGCAGGCTCCACAGCCGTTCCGGCAGGTTCAGCCGGGCAAGCAGCGCGCCGGCCCGCGCCGTTGCTTCCTCGACGGGCACGCCGTCATGCACCAGCGGCTCGGCCACCACGTCGCGGGCGCCGACACGCGGGATCACGCGCAAAAACTGGCTGACATAGCCCATGGTGGTGTCGCGCAGCCTTATCAGCCGGCGCGGCGCGGCGCTGGCGACATCCACCACCTCGTCGCCGTCGCGCACCCGTATGGCGCCGGCATCGACGCGGTAATTGCCGTAGACCATTTTTAGCAGCGAGCTCTTGCCGGCGCCCGAAGGCCCGCCCAGCGCCACGCATTCGCCGGCGAAAAGCTGGAAGCCGGCGCCATTCACCACCGGCAGCCGCGCGCCTTCGCGCAGGTGCAGGATGAAGGTCTTGGCGACGCCGGAGACATCGAGGATGGGGGTGTTCATGGGTAGCTCTTCCAGCAAATCGGAAGCGACAAGAGGGTTTCGTGCGCGGCCGTGTCCCGGTCCAGCGACGGCGCAGCCGGAGCGCCGCGCCGGGACCCAGCGAAAAACACCTGCGTAGCGGGCCAATGCCGCCTTGGCGGCGTAACGCAGCCCCGTGCAACAGCACGGGAGGCTGGGCCCCGGCTCGCGCTACGCACCGGCTGCGCCGGCGCTACGCTTGGCCGGGGAACGGGATGGGGGTTCATCGTCTGCCTCACGCCGCCAGAACCGAGGACACGAGCAGCTGCGTGTAGGGCTCGCGCGGGTCGTCCAGCACCTGGTCGGTGATGCCGGTCTCGATCACCCGCCCGTGCCGCATCACCACCATGCGGTGCGAAAGCAGCCGGGCTACGGCGAGGTCATGGGTGACGATGATGACCGCCAGCCCCAGCTCCGCCACCAGCCCGCGAATGAGGTCGAGCAGCCGCGCCTGCACCGAGACGTCGAGCCCGCCGGTCGGTTCATCCATGAAGACGAGGCGCGGGCGCGTGACGAGGTTGCGGGCGATCTGCAGGCGCTGGCGCATGCCGCCGGAAAAGGCGCGCGGGTCGTCGTCGATGCGGTCGCCGGCGATTTCCACCTTGGCCAGCCAGTCCAGCGCCTCATGGCGGATATTGCCATAATGGCGCCCGCCGACCGCCATCAGCCGCTCGCCGACATTGCCGCCGGCGGAGACCGCCATGCGCAGCCCGTCCGCCGGGTTCTGCCGCACGAAGCCCCAGTCGGTGCGCACCAGCAGGCGCTTCTCGGCTGCGCCGAGGGTGGAGAGGTCTTTGAGCCGCCCGTCGCGCAGGCGATAGGAGACGCGGCCCGCGCTCGGCTCAAGCTCGGTGGAGAGCAGGCCGAGCAGGGTCGACTTGCCCGAGCCGCTCTCGCCCACCACCGCCAGCACCTCGCCGGGATAGACCTCCAGCGCCACGTCGCGGCAGCCGATGCGGGCGCCGTAATTCTTCGACAGCCCTTCGGCAATCAGCAGGGGATGTTCGGTCATGGCTGGTCTCCCCCCTGGATCGTCATCCCGGACAGCATGGCACGCGACAATCCGGGACCGTCGCCCGAAAATGGCGCGCCATCGTCGCGCGATACGGGCTCTGCGCTCCGCACCGGCCGGGATGACGGGGGCTCCCCCGCCATTTCGCCGCGATGGCCCGCCGCCTGCCTTCCGTTGCAGTAATCGGTGTCCGAGCACACGAACATCCGCCCGCCCTTGTCGTCGAGGATCACCTCGTCGAGATAGACCCCGGTCGCCGCGCACAGCGCGCAGGGCTTGGCGAAGCGCTGCACCGTGAACGGGTGGTCCTCGAAATCCAGCGAGCGCACCTTCGTATAGGGCGGGATGGCGTAGATGCGCTTCTCGCGCCCGGCCCCGAACAGCTGCAGCGCCGGGCAGTCGTCGAGCTTGGGGTTGTCGAATTTCGGGATCGGCGAGGGGTCCATCACATAGCGCCCCGCCACTTCCACCGGGTAGGCATAGGTGGTGGCGATGTGCCCGTGGCGGGCGATGTCCTCGTAGAGCTTCACATGCATGAGGCCGTATTCGGCCAGCGCGTGAAGCTGGCGCGTCTCGGTCTCGCGCGGCTCCAGAAAGCGCAGCGGCTCGGGGATCGGCACCTGGTAGACGAGGATCTGGTTCTCGGACAGCGGCGTCTCGGGCACGCGGTGGCGGGTCTGGATGATGGTCGCCTCCACCGCCGAGGTGGTGGTGGCGACCCGTGCCGTCTTCTCGAAGAAGCCGCGAATGGCCACCGCATTGGTGGTGTCGTCGGCGCCCTGATCGATGACCTTGAGCACATCCTGCGGCCCGAGCACCGCGGCCGTCACCTGCACGCCACCCGTGCCCCAGCCATAGGGCATCGGCATTTCGCGCGCGGCGAACGGCACCTGATAGCCGGGCACGGCGATCGCCTTGAGAATGGCGCGGCGGATCATCCTTTTGGTCTGCTCGTCGAGATAGGCGAAATTGTAGGTGATCTCGGGCATGGTCCCGACACTGTGGGCGTTCATTCCGCCGCTTCCTTCATCTGCGCCGCATGTTCGGCCCGCATGCGCCGCACGAGGTCCAGTTCGGCCTGGAAGTCGACGTAATGCGGCAGCTTCAGGTGCTCGACGAAGCCGGTCGCCTGCACGTTGTCGCAATGGGAGAGCACGAATTCCTCGTCCTGCGCCGGGGCGCCGCGTTCCTCGCCGAGTTCCTCCCAGCGCAGCGCCCGCTCCACCAGCGCCATGGACAGCGCCTTGCGCTCGCACTGGCCGAAGACGAGGCCATAGCCGCGGGTGAACTGCGGCGCCGTGGTCGCCGAGCCCTTGAACTGGTTGACGCTCTGGCACTCCGTCACCTGAACGGTGCCGAGCGAGAGTTCGAAGCCGAGTTCCGGGGCGTCGAAGATCACCTCGACATCGCCGAAGCGGATTTCGCCGACAAAGGGGTGCGAGCGCCCATAGCCGCGCTGGGTGGAATAGCCGAGCGCCAGCAGATAGCCCTCATCGCCGCGCGCCAGCGTCTGCAGCCGGGTCGAGCGGTCGACGGGGAACGACACCGGGGCGCGGGTGATGTCGAAGGGCTCGGCGCCGTCATCGTCCGGCGCGCCCTCGATCAGCCCCTCCTGCCCCAGCAGGTCGGTGACGCGCGGCATGGAAACCGGGGCAGGAGCGTCATCCACCCGCGTGGCCTGATCGTTCCCCTCGCGCGCCTCGTCGGCCAGCCCGAGCGAGGTATCGAGAAGCCGGTGGGTATAGTCGAAGGTCGGCCCCAGCAACTGGCCGCCCGGCAGATCCTTGTAGGTGGCGGAGACCCGCCGGCGCACCAGCATTTCGGCCGTGTCCAGCGCCTTCGCATAGCCGAAGCGCGGCAAGGTGGTGCGGAAGGCGCGGATGAGGAAGATCGCCTCGATCAGGTCGCCGCGCGCCTGCTTCACCGCCAGCGCCGCCAGCTCGACATCGTAGAGCGAGCCTTCCGCCATCACCCGGTCCACCGCCAGCGTGAGTTGCTCGGCGATCTGGTCGAGCGTGATCGAGGGCAGGTTCGTGTTGCCGCGCCGGCGCTTGGCGAGAAGCGCGTGGGCGTTGCGGATGGCCTTCTCGCCACCCTTGGCCGCCACATACATCGCTCAACCCTCCTTCACGGTGACGGAACGCGGCAGGCCGGCGACACCGCCCGGCCCGGCCAACAGAAGATCGACCCCGAGCGGGAAGAGAGCGCGGTTTTCCGCCAGGCGGGCGACGATATCCGCCGGTAGCGGCGTGGCGCCGAACGCCGCGCGCCCTTTGATGCCCGGCCCTTCCAGCACCAGCCCGCCGGTGAAGGCTTCCACCTGCACGATCAGCGTGGCGGAGGCGTCGGGATATTCCGGCGAGCCCTGCGCGAAATCGGAAAAGTCCGGCATGTCGGCGGGTTCGGCGATCAGCGCGAAACGCGCCTCGCGTGCATCCGTGACAATCGGCGCGCCGGTGTGGAAGCGCAGGAAATCGCCCACCTCAGGCACGCGGGCCAGCGCCGCATCGAGCCAGAGCGGCGTCTCGTAGTCGCACAAGGCCAGCACCAGCGCGGCCGCTTCCGGATTGAGCGGGGCCGGCGGGGTGAGCGCGGTGATGATCGGCTCGACGCGCCCGGGCCGCGCCAGCGCCCACATGGCGGTGCGGAAGGCGGCCTGCGAATCGAACACCGGATCGTCGAAGCCGTTCGCAAGAAGTGTGGCAGGCATGTCAGTCCTCCCCGCGCACGAGGGTGAAGAAGTCGACCTTGGTCGCCGCCGTCTCGGCCCGCGCACCGGCCGATTCACTGGAAAGCCGCGCCCGCACCGGGGCCAGCGCATCCTCCACCGCCGCGCGCCGCGCCTCGTCCTGCCACAGCGCATCGAGAATGGCGGACTGGCGCGCCGCCTTCACGTCGCGGCCGAGCCGATAGGCGAAGCCGCTCGCGCCGCCCTCCAGCCGCACCGCCGCGCGGGCCACCGTCGCCTCGCCGAGATTGAACGGCGCGCCATCGCCCCCGGTCCGCCCGCGCAGCATCACCAGCCCGACTTCCGGTGGCTTGAGGTTGGACGCGGCGGGAAGCGGGGCGAGTTGCGCCAGGATGGCGTCCAGTTCAGTCGATTCCGCCCGCGCCATCACCGCCATCATGCCTTGCCGCGCAGTGCGGCAGGCGTTGGCGTCGCGGGGGTCTGCTGGGGAAGGCTGCATGTGGGGATCCGCGCCTGACGTGCCGTAAAGGCCGTTTACATTTCGGCGGATTTGTATATTCATCTATACAAACAGGCAAGCGCAGTTTTCGCACCGCGGTGAAAATATGGACCCGACCAACGACAGCGCCGTGACATCGCCCCTCTCCCCGGCGGAGGACGTGGCGCGCGGCACCGGCGTCTCGCTGTGGAAGCAGATCGCCGAGCGGATCGAAGCGGAGATTGTGGAGGGCCGCCTCACCCCCGGCGCGCGCCTGCCGACGGAGAACGAACTGGCGGAGCGCTTCGGCGTGAACCGCCACACGCTGCGCCGGGCGCTGGCCTCCCTCACCGAGCGAAGGTTGATCGAGGCGACGCCGGGGCGCGGCACCTTCGTGAAGGAGCCGCCGATCCGCTACCCCATCAATGCCCGCACCCGCTTCTCCGAGATCGTCTCGCGCGAGGGCCGCGCGCCCAGCGGCCGGCTCATCGGCTCGCGCGTCGAGCCCGCCTCGGCCGAGATCGCGCAGGCACTGGGCCTCGCCCCCGGCGCCGAGGTGCTGCGGGTCGATGTGATCCGCGAGGCGGACGGGGTCCCGATCACCGTCGCCTCGCACTGGTACGAGGCCGACCGCTGCCGCGACCTCGACCTGCTGGTCGCCGCCACCGGCTCGGTGACGCGGGCGCTGGAGACGCTGGGTCTCGGCGATTATCGCCGGCTTGAAACCCGCATCACCGCCCGCCCCGCCGACGAGGAGGATTGCCGCCTGCTCGCTCTCCCCTCCGGCCGCACCGTCATGGTAGTGGACGCCATCAATGGCGATCCGCAGCGCCGGCCGATCCAGTATTCCCACGCCCGATTCTGCGCCGATCGCGTGCAGCTTGTCGTGAAAACCTGAAAGGACAGAGCATGGCCGCCCTCACCCGACTTGAGGATTTGCGTGCGCTTTATGGCGAGGTGCGCGAGCGCAGCCGCCGCAAGGTGCTGCCGGCCATCGACCCGCATGCGCGCGCCTTCATCGGCTATTCGCCGCTGGTCATGCTCTCGTCCATGGGCGCGGACGGGCGCGCCGACGTGACCCCGCGTGGCGATGCGCCGGGCTTCGTCGCGGTGGAGGACCCCGCCACGCTGCTGATCCCCGACCGGCCCGGCAACAACCGGCTCGACACGCTGACCAACCTGATCGGAAACCCGGCTGTCGGCCTGCTTTTTCTCATCCCCGGCGTCGACGAGACGCTGCGGATCAACGGCCGGGCGGAAATCCGCGACGATGCCGAACTGCTCGCCCGCTTCGTGGTGAACGGCAAGGCGCCGACCACAGTGCTGCGCATCGCGGTGGAAGAGGTTTATCTGCACTGCGCCAAGGCGTTCATGCGCTCGGGGGCGTGGCAGCCGGAGAGCTTCCTGCCGCGCGACCGGCTTCCGAGCATGGGCGAAATGATGCGCGACCAGCTCGGCATGGCCGGCGCCGAGACGCAGGCGGAGATGCTGGAGCGCTACCGCGCCACGCTTTATTGAGGGGCGCCGGCGTCCCCCTCGCGCCAGATCACTCCTCGCGCCAGAGCACTTGCGGGCCGATATCGGCCAGCGTGCGGCAGCCGGTCAGCACCATCGCCACCTCGAACTCGCACCTCAGCAGGTGCAGCACATGGGCGACGCCGGCCGGGCCGGCGACCGCCAGCCCGTAAAGGCAGGGCCGCCCCACCAGCACCGCGCTCGCGCCCAAGGCCAGCGCCTTCAGCACGTCCGTGCCGCGCCGTATGCCGCCATCCATCAGCACCGGAACCCGCCCGGCGACCTGCCGCGCCACGGCGGGAAGCGCGTCGAGGCTGGCCGGCACCGTGTCGAGCACCCGGCCGCCATGGTTGGAAACGATCAGCCCGTCGACGCCGTGCGACAACGCCGTTTCGGCGTCGTCCGCCGTCATGATGCCCTTGAGCAGGATCGGCAGCAGGGTGAGCGAGCGCAGCCAGGCGATGTCCTCCCAGCGCGCCGCGACATCGAGAAAGCCCCGGAACATCAGGCTCTCGCCCAGCGCGGCTTCGGCGATATGGCGCGTGTGCAGCCCGCGCAGATTGGCGTGCTCGGAGAGCTTCGGCCCGACATAGCCCGCCCGCTGCTCGCGGTTGCGCAGGCTGTGAACCGGCGCGTCCACCGTCACCACCAGCGCGCCATACCCCGCCGCCTCGGCACGTCGCACCAGTTCGGCGGTAAAGCCGCGATCATGCTGGATATAGAGCTGGAACCACAGCGGCGTGCGCGCCGCGCGGGCGATCTCCTCCAGCGTGACGTCGGATTCGGTGCTCGCCACCATGCCGGCCTTCGCCCCGCCGGCCCCGACCACGGTGGCGATCTCCGCCTCCGGCACGGCGAGGCCGTGATGGGCGGTGGGCGCGACCAGTATGGGATGGGCGAAGGACTGGCCGAACAGGGAGAGCTCCGTGCCGCCGCCCTTGAAGTTCCCCAGCACACGCGGGGCGAGCCTCACCTTCTCGAACGCCGCGCGGTTCCAGCCCAGCGTCGCTTCATCCGCCGCGCCGCCGGAAAAATAAGCGTAGGCCTGCGCGCTCAGCCGCTCGCGTGCCAGCGTCTCGTAATCCTCCAGCGCCACCACGCCCGGCGGTATCGCATAATCGCTCGGCATGCTGTCCCCACTGCCCCGGTGCCGCTGTTCGGCGCGGCCCGTGCGCTTCATAGTCGCTTGTGGGCGATGATGCAGCATCAGGGCGTCGCGAACGGCCCATTAACCGGATGGCGCCATGATGGGGCGACAGGAAACGGGGATCTAGGGCGATGGACGACGAGCGCCTGCGGGGCGAGACGCCCGGCCTGTCGCTGCGCGAGGCGATCCGCACCGCCCGCATGGAGGCGGCCGAGCGTTCCGGCGTCATCGTCGAACTGCGCGATGCCACCCTCGCCCGGCTGTCGATGCTGAACGAACTGCTCGACCCGGTCTTCGCGCAGGTGCCGCTGGACCATGTCGACCTGTTCGACCGTGGCCTGATGCCCGGGGAAATTCCGCGCCTGTTCATCGACATGGTGGCCCATGTGACGCTGGCCCGCGACCGCCGCACCTACCGCTTCCTGCAGGACACCCGCTCGGGCCGCCATGTGCTGGCCGAGAGCACCAACCCCAACGACATTGTCGATGCGGTGACGCGCTATATCGCCCGCCGGCTGATCGCCCGCGAGCAGGCGATGGTGAGCGTCGGCGTCCCGCCGGAAATCGAGGCCGCTTTGCCGCATCCCGCGCCGCACCACCCCGTTTCGGGTCCGCCCGCCCCGACAGGGAACCGGCGCGGCGGCGCCCTGCCCTTCCTGCTCGGGCTGATTCTCGGGGCGCTCGCCATCGTGGCCTTCGCGACCCTCTATCCTGAAATCACCGACCGCTTATTGCCGCGGTGAGGACCCGCGTGCTGCGCGCCGCGACCGTCGTCTCGCCCCGCTGGAAGCCGCGCGCCTCCATGGTGCAGCGCCACGGGAAGCCGGCCCCGCCGACCCGCTCGATGCGGTAAAGATGATAGCCGCCCGGCCAGTGGCGGTCTTCCGGTCCGGCGGCGAAGGACGGCGCCTCGACGACGGGGATCAGCCCGGAATTCGGGCCGGGGATCATCTCCACCATCGGCACATGGTCGTGCCCGCAAATGACCAGCTCGGCGCCATGGCGGGCGAGCACGTCGCGCACCGCCGCCTCGTCGATCAGCCGCTTGTGGCCGGCGCGGATGCCGGCCGGCGGGTGATGGATCATCACCACGCGAAACAGACCTTCGGCGCCGAGTTCGTCCAGCACCGCGCCGAGCCGATCGCGCTGTTCGCGCCCGACCTTGCCGGTCGCCATGAAAGGGTGGGTGGGAATGGCGCTGGAAACGCCGATCAGCGCCACATCGCCGCGACGGCGCACAAAGGGGAAGGCGCTCTCGTCGGTGACGTCGCCATTGACGCCGTCACCGCGCATATAGTCGCCCCAGTTGAGCAGCGAGTGATGGGCGGTGGAGCGCACATAGGCATCGTGATTGCCCGGCACCACCGTCACATCGGGCCCCTCGCCCAGCGATTTGAGGAAGTTGAGCCCGGTGGCGAATTCGGCGGCGAGACCGACATTCACCAGATCGCCGGTCACAGCGATATGATCGGGGGCCATCGCCTTGATGTCGTCGACCAGCAGGTCGATCGTGGCGATGGAGAATCGTCGCCGCCGTCCGCGCCGCCAGTTGAGCACGCCCAGCGCCCGCTTTCCCGCCAACTCGGCGAAGCGAGCGCGCGGCAGCGGTCCCAGATGGGCGTCGGTGACATGGGCAAGGACAAACACGGGAGTTTCCTTATCAGTCCGCGGAGGGGAAAGGAAAGCACCAGCGGTCACGCTTTTGCCAGTGTGCCCCCGCCCATGCCGGTGTCGCGCCGGCTTCTGGTGCGCGTGCTGCATCTGTGGGGACGATGGACGCGTGGTGTCACGCTCGGCGTGCGCGCCGTGGTGATCGACGCAGACGGTACCGTGCTGCTGGTGCGCCATACCTACGTGCCGGGCTGGCACCTGCCGGGCGGCGCGGTCGATCCCCACGAGACGGCCGAGGCGGCGATGATCCGTGAACTCTTCGAGGAAACCGCCGTCACCCCCACGGCGCCGCCGCGCTTGCACGGCCTGCTGCTGAATCTCAACCTGGGGGCGCGCGACCATGTCGCGGTCTATGTCGTGACGCATTTCGAGCGGGGGACGGCACGCGTGCCGAATCGCGAGATCGCCGAAATCGGCTTCTTCGCCGCCGACGCCCTGCCGCCCGACACCACCCCCGCCACGCGCCGGCGCCTTGCCGAAGTGCTGGAAGGCCGGCGCGCGCCGGCACATTGGTGAGGCCGCGGGGTGAAGCCGTCGGGGGCAACGCGCTTTCCCGCCTTGACACCGTCCGGGCCGCTTCCTTATATCGCGCCACTTCGCAGGTCGGCCGTCACGGGACAGTGAGGCCGGTTTGTTGTGGCGGGGTAGCTCAGCTGGTTAGAGCACGGGAATCATAATCCTGGGGTCGGGGGTTCAAGTCCCTCTCCCGCTACCACAATAAAGCGAAGCAAATTCAATAACTTAGAGACATTGCAGCGGGCCTGAAAAGGCCCGCCATGTCGCATCCGTGTTGCAAGTCAGTTTCGTTGATTTACAACGGTTTCCGACGGGGCGCGCCAACTCCACGCGACATGGAATGCGACATGGTCGGCCATGTCACGGCAGCGCGCCGACCGCGCGCAGCACCATCTCAGCGCGGGTCGACGGCTTAGGAACATCCCGCCAGGTGTGGCCGTCCGCCCCTGATTCCGGGAAGTGAAACCCCGCTGCCAGCGTGCCCTGCGGCACCCATCGCGCCGCATTGGCAGGCGGTAGGCTGGGATACAGCTGGACACCCAACAGCTGGGCCTCGAAATGCAGCCATTCCCGGTAGGCTTCGAGGATCTCGCGTTCGGTAGGCGTGATTCCGGCGATTGCCGGCGCTGTGTTGCGCGACATGGTGGTTGCTCCAAACGATTTGTTAAGGCAAAGTCGACACGAAACTTGCAACTTGCTTCGATTGAAGTCAACATGATTTTAGCAATTTGGATGAAGCCCAATGACCCCCGAACAATGCCGAGCTGGTCGAGCCCTCGTGGACTGGTCGCGAGAGCGGCTTGCCGATGCCTCGAAGGTCTCCCATCGGACCATCGTTGATTTCGAGCGAGGCGCGCGTGCGCCACGCGCGGGAACCCTTGAGGCACTGCGACATGCCCTTGAGGACCTCGGCGTCGTCTTCCTGGCGAGCGGCGAGGTGAAGGACGGCGGGCCGGGTGTCAGGCTGAAGAAGGAGGGATGACGACAAGCCGTTCTCCCTAGTCGGGTGGCTCACGGCAGGTTGGAAAGGCCGACCATCATTCAGGAGGATCGACTTCGCTTAACATGGCGTCGTTTGCTTCGATCCAACGCTCGAGTTCATTGATTAAGTCCGGCCATACAGAATTGTACTCAAATTCAAACGCGCCCATGCAGATATCCATTAGATCTAAATGGTCAAACACAAGGGCGTTCCATCTATTTTCGAATTTAGTCGCGTAATCACATCGAATAATTCGGGGATAGCCGTATATAACGCCCTCATAATTTGGGTGGGCGACTTCGGAAAGGCCTGCATATATTTCAGTCAATCCCGGATAATTCTTCTCAACCTTTTCTATAATGGTAACTATATTGATGGATTGAATGCTCGACGTCGTCCGGCGAGAACCCAACAAAAGCTGGCTCGTCTTCCGATTAAAGTCTTCGAAGGGTAGTTTCCCCTCGATCACCATTTGAGTGATCTGATTCAGATGAATCAGAAGTGCAGCGGTCTCGAACCCGCTTCGCAGCAGAATGCGAGCGCCCAGCCCGTGGCCGTCCTCGAACAGCGCATGCGATTGCATCATCAGGTCGTGAACCCGCCAAAATAATCCCTCCCGAAGAGCGACCGAGCGGAACGGCGATTTCCACTTGTAGACGACAGGATTGCGGGCCAGCAGCCCGGCGACCTCTATGGTCGCTGGCAGCGATGCCCCCCAGGAAGCGAGCTTTTCTTCGACAGTGTTCATGGATGCCGACTTTATCATAATCCGCGGGCATGAGGCGCTAAGCCTCCCAGCGGGCGCGCCAGGCGCGCCTGAGGCCTGCCCTTTACGGAGGTTTGCCGCGCGGTACGGCAAACCGGCCCTAAGGCCTCCAGTTCGGCCAGATTGCGATCGATCAGCTGGCGGATCACTCGGGGGCGGGCCAATCCCAGCCGCTTGCCTATGTCGAGGTCGCGAGCGACGAGCGTCGTCGGATCTATGCCAAGTTCACGCGCTGCTGCGCGTACGCCACCTTCGGGGCGGCCGGGTTTCGGCTCAAGTTGAGCCGAAACCTTCTCGGCACTCAGCTTCAGCCACAGCGCGACCTGCTCGTCCCGTTCCAGCGCCGTCAGCTCGGCACGGTGGAGGTTCTCGCGATCTCCCAAAGCTCCGGGCGCCGCGCTCCGTCCAGAGGATGAGATGCGGCGCGCGCTTGTCGACTGACCCACTCACAGTGGGTGAGCTCTTGAAAGCCTTCAGCGCAGCGCCGCGGAGGTAGCCGACCCCGGCTTTGTCCGCCGTGCGCTGGACGAAAAGCTCGCCGCCGGCCAAGAGACCCGGGCCGCAGCCGCACGACAAACCGGTCCACTGGACTGAGCGTGTCCCGCGCCGGTGTGCAGCCATGGCTCGGCGCACAGAGGGCAAATCGTGATCGGCGCTGCTGCCGGAACGAGATGTTACACGCCTGCGCGCGACATCCTGGCGATGGCTGCAAAGGCGATGTCGAAGGCCATAGGAGATTGTTCAAAAAGGCGCCAAAGGTGCTCCGTTATCCGCTTCTGGACTCCTAGGCGCCGGCAAAGGCAGCTATGCTGAATTCAATGAGCACCGCAGCACACGCCTCACAACCGAGACCGGACGTGTACATCACGGACGAGCTGTCGCGACGCCCGTCCACAGCGCCTGATTATCTCAAGGAAAAGCGGGCAATTCAGTTGCTCGCGGCCACGATGGCGAATGAGCCGGATCGGGTTTTGCCTCGATTCGTTGAGCTCGCGATCGAGCTGACGGGTGGCAGTTCGGCCGGCTTGAGCCTTTACGAGCCGGAGCCGGCGCCAGGCCAGTTCCGCTGGGCCTATCTGAAGGGCGTGCTCTCGCCATTTGACGGCGCGACGACGCCTCGCGATTTCAGCCCATGCGGTGTCACTCTGGACGAGAACCGCCCTGTGCTGTCCCTTCATCCGGAGCGGATTTATGATTGGATTTCGGACGCCGGTATCGTCGTGCCTGAGGTCTTGCTTGTCCCCCTGCATGTGGGGGACGCAGACGCCCTCGGGACGCTGTGGATTGTGTCGGAGCAAGAGGGACATTTCAACAGCGGCCATTCCCGGATAGCCGAGGAATTGGCGGCGTTCGTGAGCGTCGCGCTGCAGATGCTTCGTTCTCAACAACGCCTGTCTCGCGCGCTTGATGAACAGGAAACCCTCACTCGGGAGATGGGTCATCGGATCCAGAACCTGTTCGCGATGGTGAGCAGCATCCTGCGCAACAGCGCCCGTATGGCATCTGATAAAGAAGATCTCGCGGAAAAGGCGCTTGGGCGCCTTCATGCTCTCTCCACAGCGCATGGCCTTGTGAGACGGACCTTTGCTACGGGCGACGAGGTCCCCGTTATCGCTGATGTCCGCGAGTTGATCTTGGCAATCTTGGCGCCGCACGACGTGGCGGACAGCCGCTTCGACATCCGCGGCCCCTCATTGGCGTGCGGGGAGCGGGCCATCAATGGCCTTGCATTGACCATGCATGAGCTCGCGACGAATTCGACCAAATATGGCGCTCTCAGCAGCGACGAAGGGAAAGTCGAGATCACCTGGGCGGTGCGCGAGCAACAGCTCGAACTCGACTGGCAAGAGACGGGTGGACCGTCCATTTCAGGCCCGCCGTCCACGTCGGGTTTTGGATCGAAGCTGGCAAAGCTCACAATTGAACGGCAGTTCGGCGGTTCGATCAGCTACGACTGGCGCCGCACCGGCCTGGCGGTCCGCTTATCCATCCCTATTGAAGCGCTGACTTCGTAGAGGACGCTTTGGCACTACGCCGCAACCCGCGACCGCAACGAGATGCTGTCGCTGACGGATATGTGGAAGGCGGCGGGCGAGCCCGAAACGAAGCGCCCGGCCGAATGGCTCCGGCAGGACTCGACGAAGGATTTCATCGAAATCGTCATGGTTTCAAATGTGGGCCAGAACCACATTTCGACGCGCCGTGGCAACAATGGCGGAACCTTCGCGCACTGGCAGATCGGCCTCGCCTACGCGAAGTATCTCTCGCCCGAGTTCCACATGTGGTGCAACGAGGTGGTGCGTGAGCGGCCAGGCCGGACCTTTCGCGAGAACCGCGAGCGCTTCGTCGAGGGCGAGGATTTCGCCACGCTGAACCAGCCGGACGAAATTCGTACGCTTGGTTTCACGCGTCCGCAGGGTGGAACGCCGGCCACCGTGATCCATCACGCGTCGCGGCTATCTGAAGCTCGTGAAGCCGCTCACCGATGATCGAGCCTGGGAAGTGCAGGGCGAGATGATCAATTCAGACCTTCGATCCGCCGCAGCACGCTTTCGATACGGGTCGTTACGGCCTCAATCTGCGCAGGGTCCTCGCTGACGGCCGCTGTCATTATCTCATCGATCAGGGCGTCGATCTCTGGCCCGTTGGCGTCACGAGTAGAGTTCAAAAATTCGATCGCCGACAGAAGGGTGTCAAGCACTCGAGGAGGATCGATGTTGAGCACAATCTCGCGTGCTAGCGGTGTCTTCAAGCTCTGGTCCATGATCCCGTCCCCCTCGCTGTCGAGGATACGGGATCGGCAGGGCGTCGGTCCATCCCGACCGGATTGCATTAAGGGACGAGGGAACTGGTCGGCTTCAGAAAACGGACTTCGGAACCGGTGCCGGTAAGGCTGCGCAAGACGACCTCATGAGTGCTCCCGTCTTGAAGCGCCAGCGACGCTCGACCCTCTTCAGCCGACAGCATCACATTCAAGGATGCCTCGATCTGTCCGGTGACCACGATCTCGCCTGCGTCCAGCCCCTTGGTGAGGCGGCAGACAGTGAGAAAATACTCCGCCTTTGTCGGCGGGTGGTCATCGGCATAAAGGGTACCAATACCTTGCAGGCGCCGGATGACTTGCATGGGCATTTGTCTCCTTGCGCTAACACTTTAGCGCCCCATCGCCGCTCCAACCTGCAACATGGAAGAACGTTCCGTGAGGGCATGCCCCTGTCGCACAAGACGTAGGAGCAAAAGTCCGCCGGCTCGGCGACAACGCCTCCCACGGCATGCGGTGCACGAGCGCGGGCAAGCGCCGCGCCATGCTGCGGCTGCTCGACGATGCGGAATGGACCGCGTGGAGCGATCGATAGATCGCGCGTCCGTCAGGACTGTCCAACTCCTCTTCTGGCGCTTCGCCGCGATAGCCTGCGCCTTTCGGCTATCGAAACGCAAAAATGGCCCCGCCCTCACGAAGGAGAGCGAGGCCAACGAACATCTGATGGTGAAACTTGCGCTAGCCCGCGCCCGATGTCGCGGCCGCCCATCCTCGCACAGGAGCCCCGCGCGGTGATTGCCGACAGGCTCGGCTTTTCGATAGGGGCGGTCGGGCGGTTGCTGCATGTGCTGTGCGTCATGCCGCTTGATCCGTTGTAAGAGCGGGAGGGGCCGGCCCTCCGAAACTGAGTCCCCGACCAACCCGCGGCGATATCCCTATTTTTTCGAGTTTGCGCCAAAATGCAAACTTGCCTATGTTGAGCATCACAATGAGCGAAGAGCCCCGCACTCCCGGCCAACTTATAACCGAGCTACTCAAGGAGCGCGGCTGGACCAATCGCGTGCTCGCGATTGTTCTCGAGGTAAACGAACCCATTGTGAGCCGGATGGCCAGCGACAAGCGCCCCATTGATGCTGCGATGGCTATCGCGCTGGAGGATGTATTCGGCGTTCCTGCGCAGAGATTCATCGCCTTGCAAGGCAGCGTCGATCTCGCGAAAGCGCGAATCCTGTCGCGACCTGATCCCAAGCGCGCTGTGCGCGCCAAGATCTACGGCTATCTGCCAGTGGCGGAGATGGTCAAGCGCGGATGGGTCGACGTCGAGGGCATGCGAGACCCTGAAGCGGTCGAGGCCGCGCTTAGACGGTTCTTCAAGGTCAACCGGATCGAAGATGTATCGGCCTTCGCTTTTGCCGCGAAGAAGACAGGCGCGGGCGGCGGTGCCAGCCCAGCCCAGCTCGCTTGGCTCCATCGAGTGAAGATGATCGCGAGCGAAATGCTGATAGGCTCCTACTCTCCTCAGAAGGTCGATGAGGCCATCGCCAAGATTTCCCCGCTGCGTGCGCATCCCGAGCATATGGCTCGCGTTCCGAGGATCCTTGCTGAGGCTGGTATTCGCTATGTGGTGGTGGAAAGTCTGCCGGGTGGCAAGATCGATGGCGCCTGTTTCTGGCTCGACGAGCGCACGCCGGTTATTGGCATGTCCCTTCGCTTCGATCGAATCGACAACTTCCTCTTTGTGCTGAGGCATGAGCTTGAACACGTTCGTCGGCGCGACGGCATCGAGACGCCAGTTATAGACGTCGATGTGGGGCGTCATGCCGACCATGAACTGGAAACCCAGGAACGCGTCGCCAACGATGCGGCGCGAGAGTTTTGTGTCCCGCAGAGGGACATGGACGCTTTTGTCGCCCGCAAGGCTCCCTACTTCTCTGATCTGGATCTTATCGGCTTCGCGCGCGTGCTGAAGGTCCATCCAGGTCTCGTAGCCGGACAGCTTCAGTTCCGGACCGGCAGATACAACCACTTCCGCAGCCATCTCGCGACAGTTCGTGAATTCGTTCTTCCCACCGCCGAGGTGGACGGCTGGGGCAACATTCACCCGATAGAAATGTGAGGGTTTAGACGTTGGCAGGAAAGAAACAGCTTCAGCAGATCATTGCTTTTTACCGCCTGAAGACAGGCGAAACCGAACTCGATCCTCGGAAGATGGCCGAGTTCGCTGCCCGGAACGGGGTTGCGCTGCCGGATCCGAAAGACCCTCTGGACCTGCTGGCGCGAGAAATCAGTGCAGCGGCTCGTGAAGAACTTCGCCGAGACGAAACCACGAATCGGCCATATCGAGCCTACCACTCCCTGCCGATCCAGCACCCGGATGGACAGGTGTCTTTCGTATTCGTTGACATCGAGGACGCTACCCGCCCTCAGATGCATCGCTCGCTGACAAAGCGCCGTGAGCAGATGGTCGGCGACGCGGTGCATCTGATCTACGACGCCGACCGCTGGAATTCTCAAAACCCGCACCTTGCCCCCATCCAGATCGCCTTGGACTTCGGCCCGGACGTCGAATGGCGGAAGGCAATGGATGAGATGACTGATGAGAGTGCGGAGGGCAAGGAGGACTAGCGGGCGATGACATCGCCGGACGCTCACCCGCTGATCCTCAGCCAGTGACGCACAGCGTTGACCGCCTTATCGCCCGCCCTATCGGCTCCCGCCCCTCAAGCGTCGCGATGCCGTAAAAGCCGGGGAGGTTCACCCGCTGCCGCAGACGCCGACAACACAGCGCGCGGATTTCGTGTTGGCGTCTCTCGACCCCGTATAGCCAAGCCGCCGGCCGTATCCATGCCGACAGCCCCTTGTGGGACACCTTCCGAGCGTCATCCTCTTTCGACTAGAACTGGCCAGCCTTAACGCTGGAAGGGCGGCTGGGAATCGCCACTTCCCCCTGATCCGTAAGAGTCGGGAACTCGCCGGCATTCACCAGCGCTTCGATCGGCTCAACCGGTGTGCCGGATGTCTCTTCGACCGAGAGCAGCGTCTCGGGCCGCCCTTCCTCGATCGCCAGAATCTCCTTGGCCTGGACCCAATGATCCTCAGCCCGGCCTTCCGGGCGGCCTTCCTGCTCCCAGATCTGGTGGGCCCGCGCGCGTATGGTTTCGTCACGTTCGTCCATGGAGTTCCTCCCGCTTGTTTAGCGAGAACGCGCTGTAGGCCCGGACCGTTCCGGCCGGAACCGGCGACACCGAGGCACGTTGAGCGTCAGTCGTGCGGAGGCGCGTTCATCGACATGGCAGAAAAAACCACCATCCGGCGCCTGGCGCGCCGCTTCGATCTCAAGATCGTCTCACCCGCAAGTCTCACGATCCGCCGCAAGCGTCGCGGACGTGGCTTCAGCTACGAGACCGCCGACGGCGTACAGCTGAAGGACGCTCAGGAACTGGCAAGGCTGCGCGGCCTCGCCGTGCCGCCGGCCTACCGCAATGTGTGCTTCGCCGCTGATCCGCGCGCCCATCTCCAGGCGATCGGCGAAGATGCCGCCGGGCGGCTGCAATACCGCTATCATCCGGATTGGACGCTGGTGCGCGAGACGTTGAAGGCCGACCGGCTTTCCGGCCTCGCGCAGGCGCTACCTCGCATCCTGCGCTGTGTACGCCGGGAATTGCGCCAGCCGTCGTCTCCCCGCCGCTTCGCGCTCGCCGCCGTGGTGCAACTCGTCGCGCTCACCGCGATCCGCGCCGGCAGCGAGGAGTATGTGCGTGAGCACGGCACGCGCGGAGCGACGACGCTGCTGAAATCGCATCTGCGGCTCAACGACGACGAGGTGGCACTGGCCTTCAAGGGCAAGGGCGGCAAGACCATCCGCAAGCAGTGCCGCGACGCCGATCTCGCCCGGGCACTTGCGCGGCTGAAGGAGATTCCCGGCGTGCGCCTGTTCAAATACCGGGGCGAGGATGGCGGCGTTTACGCGGTACGTGGCGCCGACGTGAACGCCTTTCTGAAAGCTATCAGCGGGCAGGCAATCTCGCTGAAGGATTTCCGCACCCTCACCGCATCGCTCGGCGTGCTCGATCGGCTCGGCCGGCTGGAGCCGGCCGGAAATGAGCGCGGCAGGCGTCAGCAGATCCGGCAGGCGATCGCCCCCTTGGCCGACGAACTCGCCAACACGCTGGTGGTCTGCCGCACCAGCTATGTCCATGATAGCGTGATCTCCGCCTTTGAGGCCGGCACGCTTGCCAAGTCCGGACCCGAGGCGCGCTCCCCCCTCGCGCGGATGCAATTGCTGTCCGAACTCCTGCGGAGCAAAGGCTGCCGCCCGGGATGCGCTCGAAAGAGCGTCAGCCGCGGCGCAGCGGGAGCGGCCGAGGCGATGGCGCCATAGTCCCCAGCCGGCCAGACAGAAACCGAACCGCACCTCGTATCGGTGTCGGCATCACCGTCTGCCGCAGCGTGCGCCTTGCCTATTAGCGGCATTCCTGTGGCGCTTCTCTGCGCTGATTTCGGTCTCAACCCCGACAACGTCGGCGCCTCGCCGCGCAGTTCTGCGCCGCCTGCTCGATGGAAGGCTCGCGCTGCAATTTTCTGATCATGGCGCGAGCAGCTTGGCAACGTAGGCCATGGCTTCCTCAGGGTTTCAGCACGACCTTGATGCAGCCATCGTGCTTGTCGCGGAACGTCTTGTAGAGATCGGGGCCCTCTTCCAGCGTCGCCCGATGAGTAATGACGAAAGACGGGTCGATCTCGCCCTTCTCGATCCGCTCGAGCAGCATGGGCAGATAATGCTGCACCGGCGTCTGGGCCATGCGGAAACGCAGGCCTCGATTGATCGCCGAGCCCATCGGCACCTTGTCGAGAAAGCCGCCATAGACGCCGACAATGGAAACGGTGCCGAAGTTACGGCAGCAATGGATCGCCTGGCGCAGCACATGCGGGCGATCGGTTCCCATGAACAGGGCGGTCTTCACCCGGTCGAGCACGGAATCGGCACTGGCCGTTGTATCTGCTTCGGTGCCCACCGCATCGATGCAGCCATCCGCCCCGCGCCCATGGGTGAGTTCCATGATGCGCTCATAGATATCCTCTTCGTGGAAATCGAGCGTCAGCGCGCCGCCGGCCCGCGCGAGCGCGAGACGCTCGGGCACGGTGTCGATGGCAATCACCCGCTCGGCGCCGAGCAGGAAGGCGGAACGGATCGCCATCTGGCCGATCGGCCCGCAGCCCCAGATCGCGATCGTGTCGCCCGGCTGGATCTCGCAGAATTCGGCGGCCATGTAACCGGTGGGGAAGATGTCAGACAGAAAGAGAACCTGCTCGTCGCTCAGCCCGTCCGGCACTTTGATAGGCCCGACATCGGCATAGGGAATGCGCAGATACTCGGCCTGACCGCCGGCATACCCGCCCAGCAGGTGCGAATAGCCGAACAGGCCGCCGGGGGAATTGCCCCAGAGCTTGGCCGCCTTCTCCCGGTCGGGGTTGCTGCGCTCGCACCCGGAGAAATAACCCCGCTTGCAGAAGAAGCACTCGCCGCAGGAGATGGTGAAGGGCACCACAACGCGGTCGCCGACTTTCAGCTTGCTGTTGCCGGCACCGACCTCGACCACTTCGCCCATGGTCTCATGGCCGAGCACGTCGCCCTGCTCCATGCCGGGAATGATGCCGCCATAGATATGAAGGTCCGACCCGCAGATGGCGCAGGCGGTGACCTTGATGATGGCGTCGCGGCCATCCTCGATCTTGGGATCGGGTACGCTCTCGCAGCGTATGTCGCCCTTGCCGTGCCAGGTCAGCGCTTTCATGGGCTCCTCGAAGGTTCAGGGCGGCACCTCGCCGCATTTGGACTATTAGGCAGGCAAGGCGGGCGCCAACCATCCGGCCGGCGCCCATACACCCTCACGCGGCCTTGAGGGCCTTCTGGTTTGCGACTTGGTCGGCCAGCGCCGACAGACTGTCGTCGGTCAGCGACTCTTCCTGGAGCGTCGCGTCCAGCAGCTTGACGGCGTCCTTCATGCCGAGCACTTCGGCCCAGCGCTTGAGCGTGCCATAGCGAGCGATCTCATAATGCTCGACAGCCTGGGCAGCTGCGACAAGACCGGCGTCGAGGGCCGGCTGGCCCTTGAATTCCTCAAGGATCTCTTCGCCTTCCTCGAGGATGCCCTCGATGGCGGCGCAGGTTTTGCCCTGCGGGCGCTTGCCGAGCAGCTCGAATACCTGCTGAAGGCGCTCTATCTGGCCTTCGGTTTCATCCCGATGCTTCTCGAACGCCGCCTTCAGCTCGGGCGACTGCGCGCCCCGCGCCATTTTCGGCAATGCCTTCACGATCTTGCGCTCGGCGTAATAAATGTCCTTGAGGGTCTCGTGAAAGAGTACTTCGAGGTTTTTCTCGGCCATTTCCAATCTCCGTGCGTTTCTCTCCCAAGCTCGAGCGGAGAACCGCGTGAGAAGCTCTTCGTTCCCGGCGTTGATAAAGGCTATGAGGATACCGCTCCCAGAAAATCTTCCGTGGCGACCATGTAGATTTGTTGGGCGAAGCGGGTTCGGTAAATTGTAAGCGCCGCTTCATGTCCCTCATCTGATGACGAACAGACAGCATCATCCACAATCACAATGCGATATCCTCTGTCGACCCCGTCCATGACGGTGGCCAGCACGCACATGTCGGTCTCCGCTCCGGTGACGATCAGGGTGTCCACGCTGTGACGGTTGAGGATTGCCGCCAGCGCGGGCGCTGAGAACGCAGAGAAGCGGCGCTTGTCCACCGTGCGGGCCGGCGGCGCGAAGCAAGCCAGATCCTCGACTAACGCAATCTCCGCCGGGTCGAGTCTCTCCAGCGTGAGATGTGACCAGCGCTGGTAATATTGCCGCCATGTGCCGATCTCAGCTTCCGGATCGGCAGCCGGGATGAAGCGGGTGAAGACTGTCCGCTCAGCGAGGCGCTCCGCGACCGCAACAATGTTCGGCAGTACCCCGACCATCCATGGCGTTGGCCAGGGCCCTTCAGGCGAGAAAAGACGCTGCATGTCGAGACATAGATGAAAGGCCGTGCCGCTCGCCAGACCGGCTGAGATGGTGCGGGCCAAGCCGCTCTCGAAACGATCCATTTGCGGTCCTCCAGTCGCGAAGGAAAAACAGCGCGCCGATGCGAGCGTTCCGCTGCAGGCGGCGGCAATACTCGCCGACGGAGGCCTTGTTTGGGAACCGACAGCCACAAACGCATCACGACGCATTCAACTCGAGCCGCGGGTGGGACGAAGCCGCCGCAGCCGGTAGAGCGCTAGAATTCTACGTTTGACGCCAGCTCTGGCGGCATTCCGAGCGGAATTAACCTCCTCCGCACTCGCGAGAAGCTTCACTGGCGACTGAAGGGGTCTGGCCAACATAGAATGGTTACCGTCGGGCCTGCCACCAGGCACCGATGACAAAGCCAAGCGCCGCGCCGATTAGGACCCCGTTGAGGGGGGAAATTGTCGTACGAAACGTCTGGTTAGTGCTTCGATATACCTGTGCGCCTTGCTGCCGGATATATACGGCGGCGTCTTCGATCCGCTGCACGGCCTTGTCGATGGGCTCCGGCTTACACCGGGCTTCCAATGGATCGGCATAGGATTGCAGGTCATCATTGGCGTTGGACACGAAAGCCTCCGAATCCGGTGATGGAACAAGGAGGGCACCGCTGGCGCCCTCCTTACCGCGAACAGCCCCATACTAGCCGCGCATCAGCTTTTCCGCCTCGTCGAGTGCTTTCTGGCATGCGTTGTCGTCGCCGGCTTTATCAGCCTGTTTGGCGCGGGCTACGGCGTCGCTGACCTGCTTGGCCGAAGAGGCACCTCCCTGCGCGGCCGTCGGTTGCCCAGAGGTCTGGGCCCGGACATCGGCCGGCGACGTGGCTTTGTTTCCGACGGTGGCGTTCATGCCGGCAGTGCCGCCGGTTCCGGGTGCTTCCCCAGCACGCGGCACGCCGGGATCCGAAGCAGTCGTCGCCGCCGGGGCCGATTGTGTGGGCCCAGACCCGGCGTCCGTCGCGGAAAGGTCCTTCTCAATTTGGGCGATACGCTCCGTGCATGGACCGGCGTAAGCGGCGCCGGCCATCAGGGACAACGTGGCGCAGAGTGCGATCATCTTCATGGCGTTCCTCCTACCGATAAGTTCGGCGGGGGAGGAACGGGCGGGGACAACGCATGTTCCCTCTGCAGCATCAACTGCAGCCATATGAAGGTGGGCGAGATCGTTAGGTCAGCGATGATGCCGGTAGCGCCAGAGCGAGGACGTCTGATCTCGCTCAAGGTTCTTTAATGAGTTCAAGGTATTCGGCCGTCATCGTTTCGATCTCCTCGGCGCTGAAAGGCCAGACGCCGTCGACGATACCCTGCCGGATTTCGTTGGCGAGGACCGGCCAATAGCGATCCACCAGCGCAGGAATATCAGCTTCGTTGACATTTCGGTTTCGCAGATCAATGGCGCAGAGCTCCCTGGCGGTATCTTCAGTCTTTTTCACGGTGGTGCTCCTGACATTTCCACCTACACATGTGCCGGCGGCGACTATATCAGGGCAGATACTCTCTCTGCCAAGAGGTATTCTCGGGCCAGAGTAGTCTGCATGCCTCAGATGAAAAAGCGGGAAACCTCGTCCGCGTCCTGGAGCACTATAAAGCCGAGGCCGGCGGCCGTGAGATCGGTCGGCTTGATGTTGATCCAGCGTCCGGCTTCCGTCACGAGAATGGCCCTGCCAGCCGCGCGCGCCTCGATGATCATGATCATCTCGGAGAGTACCCTTCCGCTCGCCCTCCCATCCTCGAAGCTGATTTCGAAGGTGGCGGTCGATGAGCCGAGGCCGCTTGCGCGAAGCCATCCTGTGGCGTGTACTGTTCTGACCATAAATGTCGCTCGCTCCCGACCGGGCTTCCTCAGGAGCCGGGATTGTGCCGGTAGTGCTGCAAAACGAATAGGCGCAGCGCTGAGGAGAGACTTCCGTATACCCTAAGTGAATCGATGCTTGAGACGAGCTCCGCGATCGACTGCCCGCGGTCGCGGGCAATGTCTTTCAGCGACGACCAAAATTCGTCCTCGAGGGATACGCTGGTTTTCTGCCCGTTCGTAATCACTGACCGCTTCGGAACGGACTTTGCACTCTCGGCCATGCTTGACTCCATTCCAGATCGCGATGTCACACCCGCTCCTATCGCCGATTCCAAACCGAGCTCCTAGTGTCACGATGATGACAAACACGTCAGGGCAGGGATACCGCGCAACGTCGCTCTGATCTACCGGAGTATCGGCGCACCGCGACAGGCGTCGCTCACAATCCGCCGCGGTGCCGAATTGCATTGACAGAGACGGAAGCGATCAGCCTGGATTCGCCATCGAAAACCTCTAGGGCCACGCCTTCGCCGGGCGCCATGCTCCCGTCAACATCCCGAAGCAATTGTCCGACAGAGGCGACGGCTTCCGACCACGCGTGGTCATCGCTGGTCAGTTCGATCTCATGGATCGGACGACGGTCGGACCATTTGAAGGAGTAAGTTGGCACGTCGCACCTCGCACGTTCCCCCTTCAGCAACCCGGACCCGCCGGTTCTGTTTCCGCCAGGACATGAATTCTTGGAACAGGCGGGCCCTGGAAACGCTGGCACGGGTGCGCCGATCTCGACCTGGCGACCCGCCGCGAGACATTCGCTCGACGATCAGCGGCTGGGGGCTGGAACCGCGACAAGCGAGATCTTTCTGCTATCGCATTCGCCGCACCGAAACTGCCGCACCATCGCCTTATGCGACACGCGATGATCACGACCAAGCTGGAGGGCTAGAAACGAGAGATCGAGCATGCGGGTTTTCCAACACACCAAACATGTCGCTCTGACCCCAAGTCCGAGGTCGATGCATTCGCCGAGGGTCGCGTTCTCCAGGTCCATTGTGGCAGCATAGTAACAAGAGAGGGACACGCCAAAGCACAACATGGCTGGAGCGTGTGACGCCTCCACGAAGCCGGATCGGAACTGCCGCGGCTCAGGCCGGCTTGATAAGGCACTACCTTAGGAGTGCCGCTGAATGGATCACAGCAAACACGTCAGGCTCACCCCGACAGAGCTCATCCCGCAGAACCTCGAAGGCGCGGCGGTCTTCGGTCCTCACAACGAGAAGATCGGGATCGTCTCTCAGCTGCACGGGACCGGTCCCGACAGCCGGGTGGTTGTCGACGTCGACCTGCACAGCATGTTGGGCGCTGGGGCAAAGCCGGTGGCCCTGCCGATCAGCAATCTCGACTTCATGCGAGATAACGACGGATCGGTTCACGCGGTAACGTCTTGGACAAAAGAGCAGCTGAGCGAGCAACCTGACCACCGAGGGTTCTGAAGGCTGTCCCGCTGCCGGGCCGGGTCAATCGATACCGGCGTCAGAATGGATGCCACGAAGGCTTTGCCCGAGGTCTCCGCGCCCCATGCGCGGCGCCACGGTGGACGCATTCACCGCGTTGATCTCGCTGCGCAGGAGCCTGATCTTCGCCAGCGCCTCGTCGATCGAGCCCGCGTCGATGGCAGGGGCGACCCGCGTCGCTCCGACCTGGTCGAGGGCGCTCTTCGCCTCCCCGGCCTTCGCCGATAGATCGCCCAGAGCGGCCGCACCAGCGGCGCCGAGATCGCCGGGCACCTTGGGCGGGGCTGGCTCGTCGAAGGCCGCCGGCGGGACGGTGATGGCCGGGCCGCGCAGCGGGTTCGGCTCCGGCATCGGCGCCGCAGGAGGCGCCGGCTGCGCCGTCTTCTCCGCCTGCCGTGCCCGCCAGTTGTGGAAGGAAGCCCGGCCAGTTGCAGCGTCGATCGGTACCTCTACCGGCGGCGGTGGCGTCCGCAGGTTCTCTGCCGCGATCTTGTCCCACTGGCTGGCTTCGCGAAGGCGCTTGAGCGCCTCGGTCAGCTTCTCAATATCGCGGACGATCTCCGCACCGAAGCCGAGATCCTTCGCCGTCGGTGTCAGGGCGGCATAATCGGCTTGCGCCGCTGCAATCTGTTTCTCGACCGTAGCCATTTCCTTTTGCCGCGCTGCATCGCGGGCATCGATCTCCCGGGCTCGGGCGAGATCAGGATTGGCGCGCTCGGCGTCGCGGCGATCATTGGCCGCCTTCTTCTCCTCCGGCGTCGCGATGCCCAGCCCCTTGCGGGCGACCTCCATGACGTCGGCCAGGGACATGCCGGTCGTGGATCGCAACCAGTTGCTGAAGTCGTCGAGCTCGCCCTTGGCGCCCCGGATGTCTTGCAAAATCCCTTCCATGAGGCCGACGCCTGGCGCTGCGGTCAGCGCGCCGATCTCACGGACGAAGTCGTCCCATTTGTTTGAAAGGCGGTCGAGCTCGGTCATCGTGTCACCCGAGAGCTGCGACAGCGCGCCGGCAACCGATCCAGCGGAGTTCTTCAGCTGGGCCTCGATCCTGCCAACCTCTTCACGCTGCGCGAGCAGCGATCTCATGCCTCTCGCAAATTCCATATCTGAGAAAAGTTGCGGGATTTTCGAGAGATCGCCTTTGGTCGCCTTGGCGGCGAGGTCGATAAAGACCTCAAGCAGGTCTTTGCCCTCGCGCCGAGCCTGCGCCATCTCTTTCCGGAGGTTGACGCCGAACTTCATGAAGCGTTTGGCGGTTTCCTGCGATTCCATCTTGGCGAAGATGTTTGACATCGACGACGCGGCTTCTTCAGAATTCCCCATTTGCGACCGCATCACCTGCAGCATAGCCACTAACTTGCGGACACCTTCTTCGCCGCGCAGGCCGACCGCGGCGGCATTAGCCGCGAGGCTGGGCAGATAGCGGGCCATGTCGCGGAGCTCGAATTTCCCCAGGTTGCCGCCCTGAACCAAAATGTCGAATGCCGCTTGCATCTGGCTCCCGGCGATCTTGAAACTCGTCGCCAGAGCATCGGCAGTGCTGGCGATGTCTGCCGTCTGCGCGCCGGCGGCGTGGGCCGTGGCGACGACGGCGGGCAGGAACGCCATCGCCTCAGGTAGCGATCGACCGGCGGCGACGAGGGCTTCCAGACCGCTGACGACTTGATCGAGCGGCACCCCTACCTTGTCGGCGATCGTGCCGACATCCGCCGTGGCTGTCTTGACCTCGCCGGCCGACGCGCCGGCGGTGATCCCGACCCGGGTCATCGTCCGCTCAAGTTCAGCGAACGACGTGATCGCCGCGCGCATTCCGATCGCAGCGCCGGCAATGCCACCCACGGCGCCGAGCACCCTCGTCGATGCGATCGCCGCCGCGTCGCTCGCCCTGCCAGCCATTGCCGTTGCCACGCTGGCGCGCGTCACGGTGCTTTGCAGACGCCGAACGGAAGCGCCCGCTTTTGCAGCTGGGGCGGTCACTCCGTCGACGAGCCGGACGCTGAGAATTGAGGTGAGGCTCGCCATTACCGGGCCCCCTCAATGAGGGCTCGGATCGATTCCGGCAACGTTGATACGAAAGTGCCGATTACTGCCTGCTCGTCGCCGCCGCGCAGCGCGCGGAAGAGGCTGAGCGGTTCCCCCGTGGTGGCGGCCAACACGTCCAAGATTGTCTCATGCATGCCGGACTGCACATCGAGCGCGATACCAAGCGCCACCGGTGGCAGGCTGATCTCTTCGACGAGGCGACCGCCGAGCGTGAAGGGGTGCGCCAGGCGGCAGGCGGCAAAGCCGGCAAACCCGGAGCCCGGGCGGCCGTCTCGCTGGCTGGTCTTTTCCGTCTCGACTTCCATCGCTCGTTCCTCGTTTGCATCGCTCTAGGCACGGCTCCGCCCTTTCCGCCTCCCGGTCTCCCCTCGGAAACCGCGAGCCCCTGGCCATGGGGAGCGCGCCTGAGCGCGCCGCGTACTTGCTACCCCTTGGACCTGATGGTCCCCGGCGCGTTGTCCCCGCACCGTCCGCCGGAGGCTTTTTCAGGCGCCTCCACGAGAGCTGCGTGTCTGGAAGCCACCCAGATGACCGCAACTGCCGTTCCTCGACCTTTCCCCGGTGGTGCCGGGTACCGTTCAGGCTGCGGGATGGAATGGGCACACCAGCGCCCGCATTTTTATTCCGGAGTTTTTGAGCACTCCCGGCAGGTGCGCAGACGCTCATCGAGGCGCTCTAAGGCGCCGCCGCGGGGCAGGTCTGGTCGAGACCGCGGCAGGTGCCACGATCGCGGTGCGGGTCTTCGAGAGTGGCGGGACCTCCGAGCACCACTCACCAGGTGCCCGCTGCCGACGATCGTAGAATTGGAGTGGCCGGCCGAAGCCGGCCCGATCGTCAGAGCGGGCGCTGGCGGTGGCGATCGGAGACGGCGGCGAGAGCCGCCTGCCTCGTCGGGTGTTCACCGATCAGTTCGCCGGCGGCATCGAACGCTTGGAAATGGCGTGAACCGACCTCGGCGAACGCGCCCATGCGCGTCATGCCGTCATAGATAGCTGTGGGGTGCTCGATAAGAAAAACTTGCGCTTTGGCCTTCCGGAGATTAGATTTCCTGAAGGCTATTCTCCGCGGCCTATCTTCTGCAGCGCCCCCGAGGAAGCCACCCTCGGGGGCGTTTTGCGTTTCAAGGGCCCCCGTCATGCGGCACCGCCTTGCGACCACGTGCCGGCTCGCATCGGGATAGGCTCGCAACGAACGGCGAGCGCCTCGGCCAGGTTCTGCGCAACCTCGATCGCGAGCGAGCGATCCGCAAGGTGAGGCGAGATCGGCCACCACTTGCCATGAGGTTCGATGAGGACGGTCACGAACCTGTCGTCGGCCGTCTGACCTTCAAATCGGTAAATTGCGGTGTAGCGCTCTCGGGTGCCTGTCATGATGGGCCCCCTCACGCGGCTTGACGGAAAAAACGCACCAACTCGCTGCGTTCGGCGACCCATCGGTTGCCGATCTGCTTCGCGGGGAGCTTGCCGTTCGAGAGCATATAATGCGTCTGACGAACGGTCCGGCCGATCGCGACTGCGATCGCTTCAAGCCCCCAGATTAGATCGAGATCCTGACTGCGCTGTTCCAATGCAAAGCTCCTTGTGCGTGCGGCATCCGTGTGTCATCCAATGTGTGTCATCGGTGCGGCATGGCCGTCAAGGAAAAAGTGTGGCATCGGTGCGGCATGTCGAGAGAAGATCTGCATTTCCGGTTACGGATACCCGAGGCTCTGAAGGGGCGCATTTCGGCCAGTGCCGATGCGAACAACCGGAGCATGACTGCCGAGATGATCTCCCGACTGGAGACCTCGTTCGGCCCGCCGCAGGACATGCTCTTGCAAGCACTAGCCGCTCTTGGCGATAAACTTCTCGAGGACGAGCATATAGTAGAATTGCCGGCGGCGGCTGTGCAGACGTTAAGAGAAGCCGCCGAGAAACGCGGCCTATCAATGGAAGATCTAGTCAATAGACTTGTGACGAAGGCCGCCTACCACATCGGAGCGAAGACGGACGTTGGGCTAGAATTATTGCGCCGTATTGATAAAAATACAGAGGACTAGTTATGTCCGTCCGCAAGCGCGTCTGGACTACACCGAAGGGCGAAGAAAAGTCCGCTTGGGTTGCTGATTATCTCGACGCCAAAGGCACGCGCCGGCTGAAGACGTTCAAGCTGAAGAAGCACGCGGACGCATTCGCCGCGACGGCGAACGTTGAGGTACGCGAGGGAACCCACGTCGCCGATTCCGCCAGCATCACTGTCGCGAAAGCTGGGGACATGTGGCTTGCCAGCGGCGAGGCCAACGGGCTCGAGCGATCATCAATCGCCCAACGGAAGCGCCACCTGGCTCTCCATATCGTCCCGCTGATCGGCCCTACCCTCGTCAGCAAAATCTCGGTGCCAGCGGTGCGCTCGTTCGAAGACGAGCTCCGGGCGAAGGGCACTTCTGCCGCCATGGTCAAGAAGCTAGTGGTCAGTCTCGGCTCGATCCTGTCGGACGCCCAAGAGCGCGGCCTTGCGGCGAAAAATCCCGTCAGGGATATGAAATCGCGGCGCGGCGCTAGCGGCCGCCGTGCGGAGGGGCGCCAGAAGAGCCGGCTGACGGTCGGCGAGGACATCCCGACACCCGATGAGGTTCGGAGGATCCTTGAAGCCGCCTCCGGCCGCTGGCGGCCGTTGCTCATCACTGCGGTGTTCACAGGGATGCGAGCCTCGGAGCTCCGCGGGCTGCGCTGGCAGGACATAGATTTCGACGAGCGCACAGTCCGCGTGCGGCAGCGCGCGGATGAATACGGCATCATTGGCCCGCCGAAGTCGGAAGCCGGAATCCGGGACATCCCCGTGCCGCCCATCGTCGTCCACACCTTGCGGGAGTGGAGACTGGCGTGCCCGCGCCGGGCAACCCGCAGGACAGATGACACGGGGAAGGCAGCGACAGAGCTGCACCTCGTGTTTCCCAACGGGCTGGGCAAGGTCGAGAATTACAAGAATATTCTGCGCCGGGGCTTCGGGCCCGTGCAGATCGCTGCCGGCGTCTCGGTCCTATCCGGGAAAATCGACAAGGAAGGGCAGCCGATCCTCGCCGGGAAGTATGGAGGCCTGCACGCCTTGCGGCACTTCTTCGCGTCTTGGTGCATAAACAGACCCCGTGATGGAGGGCTCGGCCTGCCGCTGAAGGTGGTGCAGGAACGCATGGGCCATGCCACGATCAGCATGACCGGCGACGTGTACGGCCATCTTTTTCCTCGCGCCGACGATGCCGACGAAATGGCGGCCGCAGAGCGGGCGCTGCTCATGCCGCACGCGACATAGACGCGACATGAGATCCGGAAACCCTTAAATCACGGGCATCCGACAAAGCATCATAATCCTGGGGTCGGGGGTTCAAGTCCCTCTCCCGCTACCACTCGAACCCATGATATTTCAATGGGTTAGCGAAGTCTTCCGGAAGAAGCCAGTTCGCCGCGCGACCGCCCCGGCCGAACGGCGGCACCTATGCGGGCGACGTCGCCCCCAGCGCTGCGACATAGCTTGCAAGCGCCTCGCTCTGGCGCTCGTCGGCGCGCAGGCCGAGATAGCCGTCGGGCCGAACGATGAAGAGGGCAAGGCCCTCGACGCCGAGCCGTTCCGCCAGCGCGGGGTCCAGGCCGTCACTTCCATCGACGTGTGTGCCATGGGCGGAAAGGGTGAAACCCATCTCCACGATGGCGCCGCCGACATGGCGGGCAACGGCGCGCTGGAGGTCCGCGAGGCTCTCCGGCGCGCACGCCGCCCCGGCGACCAGCACCGCCATGTGTCCCGCCCGTGCGGCGATCATGTCCGGCCCGGCGTGGCCAGCGGCAGGGGGGTGATGCGGCCAGAGCGCCCCGGCGCCGACGCCCGCATCGGAAGCACTCCCGATGACAATCGGCGATGAGCGGTAGTCGATGTCGAGTTCCGCTTCCGCCGTCGCCTCCTGATGGCGGGTGACGGGGTCGGAGAGCGCGCCCCGGATCGCCGCATCGCGCTGGAGCCGCTGGCCGGCGTCGAGAAAGAGCTGCGCGCGGTCCATCTCGTCGCCCATATCCGTCACTTTCTGCGCGACAGGGCGGCGCTCCGCCTCATAGCTGTCCAGCAGCGTCTCGGCGCAGTGGCCCGAACTGACCAGCGCAAGTTTCCAGCCGAGGTTGAAGGCGTCCTGCAGCCCGGTATTCATGCCATGCCCCTGCAGCGGGCTGCAGGTGTGGGCGGCATCGCCGGCGAGCAGCAGCCGCCCCGCCCGGTACTGCCGTGCGACCCGGCTGTAGCAATGGAAGCGGACCGGATTGGCGATCGCGGAGAAGGCGGCGTCGGGCAAATAGCGCTTCAGCGTGAGCGAGGCATCCGCCACAAGATCGGAATTCTCGGCGCTGGGCCGGACATATACGCGCCAACGCTGGCCCGGGAGGGCCGTGAGGATGATCGGGGGAGAGTCGAAATAGGCGAAATTGCCCTCATGCGAGTGCGGCCAGCCGTCGATGGCCGCGTCGAATACCGCCCACGGCTCCTCGATGGCATGGCCGTCCTGCTCGATGCCGGCAAGCGTGCGAACCAGACTGTGATGCCCATCGCAGCCGACAACCCAGCGGGCGGCCAGTGTGCGCTCCCCGGCTTTGTCCCGCACGGTGGCCATCACCTGCTCGTCCTGTTCTTCCAGGCCCACCAGCCGCGTACCGCGCGTCACCCGCCCGCCGAACCCTTCGAGGTGGCGGGTGAGTATGCCTTCGGTGACTTCTTCGGAAACGCCGACATTGAAGGGAAAGCGGCTCCCCGACAGCGCAAGGTCGATCTCGCCGAGCACCGCCCCATCGGAGTGGATTCGCGCCATACGCTGGCGAACCCCTGCCTCAAGCAGCGGGCCGGCAAGGCCAAGCGCGTCGAAAATCTCGACGGAGCGCGGATGCACCACGGTCGCCCGGTCCCAGGACAGCGGCCGATCATGCTCGTCGATCAGCAGGCATCCGACGCCCCGCCGCACAAGCTCGGCGGCCAGCAGCAGGCCCGTGGGGCCAGCGCCCACGACAAGAACATCCACGTCGGCCACCATGGCTCACGTCCTCACGCCCAAGCATCGTTATTCGTCACGAGTGGAGCCAGAAGCTCCTGGTGGATCGACGGGTCGGACCCTAGCGCGTCCAGATCGCCAGTCCCGCGTCGTCGAGATAGTCGATGCGGACCGTTTCCGGCTTGCCCTGACCTTTGAACTGCACCGAGGAAAGCGAGCCATAGGGCGCGTTCTCGCTGCGGGGCGCGATCGAGAAAGTGTCGCCGTCCCAATGCGTCATCGGCATTTTGATCGCCCCCGGGCCGAGCGTGAGGACAAGGCCGCTCTCCCCCTGCGAGATGGTCGCCGGGCCGAAATAGGCGCTGTCATAGGTGCCGACATATTCCGCCAGCGGGCGGGCCGGCCTGGGGGAGATAGGCGCGGTCTGCCCCACAAGATCGCCCACCGGGTCATAGTTCTGCATCAGCAGCGGGTGCATCAGCGCGTACCAGTCCCGCGTCACCTCCCCGAACTGGAGAAGATCGAGGAAATGGCCGGTGATCGCCTCCGGCGCGCCGACGGGTCCGGCGTTGGTCAGGACAATGATGCCGAGATCGGCGGAGGGCAGGATATGCACATTGGTGGCGGCACCGGTGACGAAAGCGCCGGAATGGCTCATGTCGGGCCGGCCGTTCGCATTGACCGCCACGTTGAAGCCGAAGCCGTAGAAGCCGGAGCGCGAGGCGATGGTCCGGGCCGGCGAGCTGAACGCCTGTGGACGCAGGGCCGGCAACATCGCGGCGGGAGAGATAAGGGTCTTGCCATCGCGCTCGCCATCGGCCAGCAGCAGCTTCAGCCACTCGGCGAGGTCGACCACATTGGAGGTCACGCCGCCGGCGGGCGACTGCTGGTCCGGATCGCGCGTGAAGCCGGCGACGAAATGCCCGTCCTGCAGCGTGTGCAGCGTGGCCCGGTTGTCGCGCGTGAGGAAGTCGGCATAGCGCGAACTGGTGGCGGTCATGCCGAGCGGGCCATACAGCGCCTGCTGCGCCAGTTCGTGCCACGTCTTGCCGGCCGCTGCCGCCACCGCCTCGGCGCCGGTGGTGAAGCCGAAATTTGAGTAGTTGAAGCTGGTCCGGAACGCCACCAGCGGCAGCATCCGCAACCTTTCGAGGATGGTTTTCCGGTCGAAGCCGATATCCTCAAGCGTGTCCCCCGCCGCGTGCGGCAGGCCGGAGCGATGCGAATAATAGTCGCCCACCGTGCCATGGGCGGTCACATAGGCATCGCCTACGGCAAAGCCCGGCAGGTGTTTTTCAATCGGGTCGTCCCAGCTCACCTTGCCCGCCGTCACCTCGATGGCGGCAATGGTGGCGGCGATCGGCTTCGACATCGAGGCGATCTGGAACACGGTCGAGGTATCGACGGGCGCGTCCTTGCCGAGTTCGCGAACGCCGAAGCCGCGCGCGAAGACCGTCTTGCCTCCCTGCACCACGACGACGGCGGCGCCGGGGACCCCGCTGCGCTTCAGCACGCTCTCCACGGCGGCGGGCAGGTCCGCCAGGGCTTTCTCAAGCCCGCCTTTCGCCAGCGGCACCATATCCTCGGGCGGAATGGCGCCCAGCGTCAGCGGCACGGTCTGGGACAGGGCCGGGACGGCAAGAACAGAGCTGACGAGCACTGCGGCGGTGATGTGCAGCCAGCTCAGCGGGCGTTGCCCGACGTGTTTCACCATGATGCTCTCTCTCCGAGAAGGCGGCTCTTTTCAGGGGTACGCATGTGCAACGACCCGGTGGTCGCTGTCCCGTCTTCCTACACCATGGGGCCGCGCGCAACGGAAGCGCGACCCTATCGCGCCACCTGCGAGCGGTACAATCGCCGAATGGCCCGCGCCGCCGAAACCGGCGCGCCGGACGCGTGCCGCTCACCGGAACGGCCGGCACGCCGCACGGGACGCCGGCGCGTCGTGAGCCCTGGAGGACCGGCAGCGATCACGCCCGCCGGTCCCTCGGTGCGTGTGCGAGGATGGTTCTTATCACCGCCTCCCGGTCGAACCCGGTCGCATCGGCCGTCCGCCCATACAGCATGGCGTCGAGTTCGGTGGTCTCGCACCCGTTCACCGGCAGGTTGAGTTCGCGCCGACGGCGCAGATACGCCTCCGCGGCACGCCGGATTGCGAACAGGTCGCCGGTGCGGGCCGCCCGCTTCAGCCAGCGCCGCGTCGGATCGAAGGGGGAGAGCCGCCGCAGGTCGCGCAGGATCTGCGCCCGTCGGCGCGGCGCCAGCCCGGTGACGCAGAGGCTGATGCCGGTCAGGCCACCCGCGACCAGCGCAAGCCAGCCCGCGCCCGATTCGGCGGCCGGTAGCCGCTCCGTGCCGCTGCGATTATCCCGGAAACTGGCATAGCCGAAAGGAAGAGCTGTGATCTCCGCCATTCGCATTTCGCGGGCCGCCGTGTCGAACCAGGCGATGGGCACCGGCGGCAGCACGCCCGGCTCTCCGGTTGTGGGGCGCAGGTGCCATTCCCAGACCACCGTCGTCACCGGACCCGCCGGCGTCGGGAGCATCTCGCGCTGTTCCGGCGCGGCGAAGCTGATCAGCCACGGCTCGCGCAGGATAGGGCGCGGCGGCAGCATGTGCGGCAGCGCACCCTGGGCCTTCAGCGTGACGCGGCGGACTAGCGTCTCGCCGTCGCGCAGTTCCCCCGGGGCGGCGGACAGCGTGTCCTCGACGGTGAGGCTGCGGGCGGAAAGCGGCGTTCCCTCGCCGGGATAGGGGGCCACCGCAAGAGTAACCGGCGCCGCCGTCACATCGAGCGGGGCGCGCAGATTCGTCTCATCGACCACGGTGAGGTGATGTGTCACCGGCCCCAGCGTCAGCGTCCCCGCGTGACGGGGAAAGACCGCGAGGCGCCGCTCGAACACCCGCACGGTGCGCCCGGCGATCTCCTCGTCCCGCCACTGGTCGCGCGCGAGCTGCATCCAGTCATACGCCGCCGAGCCGGGGAAGTTCAGCGTCTCCAGCGCGATCCGGCTGGTGTATTCGCCCCTCAGCGTCACCGGGATCATCTCGCCGGCGACCGGATGCGCGCCCTCCGGCAGCAGGAGACGCAGACTGTCCGCATGGGCGTCGCCGGCGATCAGGAGCAGCAGCAGGACGATCCACCTCACCATCTCTCGCCCTCCTCGGGCCGCAGCAGGCCGAGTCCGGCCCGCCGCTCATATTCCTTGCGCAACCGCAGGCGCAGAAATTCGCCGGGATCGTCGGCCAGTGTCTCCAGCCACGCATCGGAGGCGGCGAAGCCGCGCGCGTCGATCGGCTTTTTCCATTCGGGATCGGGCGTGCCGGCCAGTGTCGGGCCGCCCTCTTGCGGCATGGGGCCGAGACCGCCTTCCCCCGGAAGCCGGCCCGGCACGGTCGACTCGCCTGTCGTCTTCGGCACCATGGCATCGACCATGTCGCGCAGCCGGCGTGCGTCGGCATCCGACGGATTGGCGAAGAGCACCGCGTCGAAATAGGCGACCGAGAGGGCGTGCCGGCCGTTGGCGGCGAGCGTCAGCGCGCGATTGAAGGTCTGGCTGCGTCCCGCCTGCGCAAACGCCGCATCGGCACGCGCGAAGTCGGCCGCCCGGTACAAAGCGAGGCCGCGCGCGGCCGGCTCGTCCAGCAGCCGCGCGGCTGCGCTCGGCGCGCCGATCCGCAGCGCGAAACGCCCCCAGGCGGTAGGACCGGCGAGGAGCATGCAGGCCAGACCCGCACTCGCGACGAGGGCGAGGCGGAAGAGCACCGGACGGTTCATCCGCGCCTCCGGAAAAGGCCGAGCAGCGACAGCCCGGCCAGCCCGGCGAGAAAGGGGCCGAGATCGAGGAACGCCAGCGTCGCCAGCACCGGGTCCGGCTCCAGCGCGCCCTGCCGCGCGAGGCGCCGCAACACCGGCGCGGGCGCGCGGGCGGCAGCGGCGAGGCTGCCGAGCGTCTCCAGCCCGGCGATGTCGGCCGTGCCCCCGGCAGCGCCATCCAGCGTCAATATAGAGAGGCGAACGCCTTCGCCGGCAAGGCGCTCGGCCTCGGCGCGGGCGGCGTCGTCGAGGCCGCCGCCGTCGGAGATCAGCACGAGGTCGGCGTCACGGCTCGCCTGCAGCATCTGCCGCGCCAGCGCCAGCGCACTGGCGGGTCGGCTGCCGCCGCCCGGCAGGGTCTCGCGGCCGAGCACGGCGATCTGGCTCTCCAGCGTCGCCGGGTCGGATGTCGGCGCCGCCACCTCATAGGCCTCGCCGGAATAGACCAGCAGGCCGACCGGACGTCCGGCGGCGGCGGTCAGCAGGGCAGCGGCAGCGGCCTGGGCATCGGCGAGGGCCGGCCCCTCCGCCACCGAGGGCGACAGGTCGATGGCGATCAGGATCGCCCCGCTCCCCGCCAGAAGGGGCGCGTTCTTGCGTGGCACGGCCGGGCCACTGAGGCCGAGGCAAAGCAAGGCCGCCGCCGCGAGCGAGGCCACGCGCCGGTTGTCGGCCCCTCCCCGCAACTGTCCCAGCGCCCGCATCGCCCCCACCATGGCCGGCGGCATCACCCGCTCCCACCCTCCGGAAGCGGGACCGCGCCACCACTGCCACAGCGCAATGCCCATGAGCAGCGGCAAGACCGCGAGCCACAGGGGACGCAGCAGCACCAGTTCGCTCACGCCCGCCTCCACGTCGCGAGCAGCAGCATCAGCGCCAGCGCCAGCGCGCCGGGCCACATCCAGAGCGGGCGCCAGTAGAGCAGCGGGGGGCGCTTCATCGGGTTCGGTTCGAGCTGGTCCAGCGTGGCGGCCATGGCTTCGAGATCCGCCATGTCGCGCACGCGGAAGCTGGTGCCGCCGCCGACCTCGGCAATCGCGCGCAGGGCGACGGCGTCCACCGCGTCGCGCGAGGCCGGCTGGTTCTCGCTATCCTCCGGGCCGAGCGCGATGGTGTGCACCCGTACGCCATGGCTCGCCGCGAGCCGCGCCACGTCCGCTGCCTGAACCTTGCCCGATGTATCCACCCCGTCGGAGAGCAGGACGATGACCTTGCTCGTGGCATCGCTGCCCATGATCCGCCGCGTGGCCAGCCCCAGCCCGTCCGATATGGCGGTGGAGCGGCCGGAAATGCCGATCTGGGCGATGTCGATGGCACGCGCCACCGAAGCGACGTCGAAGGTCGGCGGCTGCGCCACATAGGCCCTGTCGCCGAAGATCACGAGCCCGATCCGGTCGCCCCGCCGCGCCATGACGAAGCGTGCGGCGACGCGCTTGACCGCATCGAGCCGCGAGAGCGGTTTGCCGTCGAGAACGAAGTCCTCCTTGAGCATGCTGCCGGAGAGGTCGAGCGCCAGCAGGATCTCCCGGCCCGAGGCCGTCACCACCTCGCGCGTCGCCGCCATCTGCGGGCCGGCGAGCGCCAGCACCAGCGCGATCCAGGCGGCGAGGAGGACCGCCTGCCCAGCCCTGTCCCCGCCTCCGCGCGCCGGCAGCGCTGCGGCGAAGGCACCCGGTGCCACGCGCAGCGCGGCCTCCGCCGGCGCCCGCACGGCGAGAAGAAACCGCGCAAGCAACGGGATCGGAAGCAGCAGCAGGGCGAGCGGATAGGCAAGCGTCATCGGCGCGCACGCCTCGCCTTGAGCGCAATGCGCTCGCTCGCCTTCAGCGCGATGCGCTCGATGGCTTCCGGCGCGAGCGGCGGCCCGCCGCCATAGGCCAGCGCGCGCAGCTCCTCCGGCAGGTGCCCGAGAAGGCGGCCGATCGCCAGCACCCGTTCCTGCGGCGGCATTCCGCGCGTGGCGCGAATGAGCGCCCGCCGCGAGGGACGGCGCGCGAGGAACGGCGCCGCCAGCAGCGCCAGCAACGCCGCGAGCAACAGCCCCGCACCGAACAGCGCCAGCAGGTCGGTCGCGTTCACCTGCATGAGCGCCGGCGGCAGGCGTCCCTCCGGCAGGGCGGCGATGAGTTCAGCCTGCGTCATCGGCCATCGCCTTGAGGCTCACATTCAGCGCCCGCAGCCGCTGCGCCAGCGCCGCGCTGTTGAAGGGAGCCAGCCGCGCAAGGCGGGTGAGCGCGCCGGCCTGGACGGGCAGCGGCGCCGGCGGCGGCGCGGTCTCGAGCGGGTCCAGCGGCAGCACGACCTGCACCCGGCGCCGGCGGGCGAGCCGGCCCAGCGCAGGCTCGTCCTCCGGCGCGAGGCCCTCGGGGCCGGTGGCGATGAGCACCGCGCCGCCGGGCGGGGAAAGCCGCGCGGCGCGGATCAGCGCTTCCTCCAGCGACGGCGCCTCGCGGCCGGAGCCGAGAGCCTGGTCGTGGCGGCTGGCGAGCATGTGGCATATGCGGATCATCTGCGGCGTGCCGCCGCCCAGCGGCACCGCCGCCACGCCCTCGGCGGTGACGGCGATCGCCGCCAGCGAGGCGCCCCGCGCCACGGCCTCCCACCCTTGCCGCGCCGCCAGCCGCGCCGCGCGCACCGAGCGCAGCGACGCGCCGGTGCCCCACAGCATGGGCGGCCGGAAATCCGCGATCAGCAGCAGCGTGTCGTCCCGGTCCTCGTGAAAGGCGCGGATATGCGGGGCGCCCGTGCGAGCGGTGGCGGAAGGGTCGATGCGGCGGGCGTCATCGCCCTCGGCGAAGGCGCGGATCTCGCGCAGATCCATCCCCGCGCCCGGCGGCCTGGCGGCAGCGGCACCCGGCCGACGGGACGCGGGCTGCGTTCGCCCCGTTCTGGGAGCCCCCTCGCGAAGCGCCAGCAATTCGCGGGCGTGAAGCCGGATTCCGGGCGCCTCCAGCGCGGCGCTCACCATGGCTCGACCAGGCGCAATATGTCGGTGACGAGGGTGCGCCCGCTGCGTCCTTCGCCGATGGCCGACCAGCTCGGTATCAGCCGGTGGGCGAGCGCGTCGGGCGCGAGGGCGATGACGTCTTCCGGCAGCACATAGTCACGCGCCTTCAGCCAGGCGCGCGCCTGCGCGGCCACGGCGAGGGCGAGCGTGCCGCGCGGGGAGACCGGATGCTCGACCCATTGCGCAACCGCACCGCCGGGCCGCGACGCCATGACCAGCCGGACAATGAAGTCCTTCAGCGCCGGCGCCAGATGCACACGCGCCACCTCGGCCTTCGCCTCATGCAGCGCCTCCGCCGTCAGCGGGCTGGCAAGAAAGGTCGCTCCGGCGATCCGCTCGGCGGAGACGAGGTCAAGAATGGCGCGCTCCTGCTCGGCCAGCGGCAGGCCGAGGGAGAGATGCAGCAGGAAGCGGTCCATCTGTGCTTCGGGCAGCGGAAAGGTGCCCTCGTGCTCGATCGGGTTCTGCGTCGCCACCACCATGAAGGGATCGGGAAGCGGGCGGCTGATGCCCGCGCTCGTCACCTGGCCCTCGGCCATGGCTTCCAGCAGCGCAGACTGCACCTTGGGCGGGGCGCGGTTGATCTCGTCCACCAGCACCAGCGCGTGGAACAGCGGGCCAGGCACGAAATCGAAGCCGCCGCTTTCCGGGCGGAACACCTGCGTGCCGGTGAGGTCCGAGGGCAGCAGGTCCGGCGTGCACTGGATGCGCGCATGGCTGCCGGGGAGATGGGCGGCGAGCCGCTTGACCGCCCGCGTCTTGGCGATGCCCGGCGGTCCCTCGATAAGCACATGGCCGCCGGCGAGAAGGGCGATCAGCAGCCTTTCGACCAGTTCCTCATGGCCGATAAGCCCGGCAGCGACGGCGGCGCCGAGCCGCGCAATCGGATGGCTCATGTCGTTCATGTGGCGATCTTCCCGTGCCCGATTCCCCGGCGGCTCCGAGGATGCGGGCGGGTGGGACAGGCCGCCAGAGAGGCCTTCCCGGCCGACCCGGGAAGATCGCCCGGGTCAGAGCGGCAGGCGGGCAAGGGCGCGCATGCCGCCCGCCACCGGCGTCAACGCGAAGCTGCCACCGAGCGCGTCGACCCGCTCGCGGATGCCGAGCAGGCCGAAGCCATCGCCGATCTCGCCGTCATGGCGGGGCGAGCCATTATCGGTCGCGGTCAGGGTGATGTCCTCGCCGACCGCGATGCGCAGGGCAACGGTGGTGGGCGCACCATGCCGGATCGCGTTGGTCAGGCATTCCTGGGCGATGCGGTAGAGGCTGAGCGCCAGATCGTCGGGTACCGCGTCCACAGGGCCGGCGAGTTCCAGCCCGAAGCGCACCGCCGGCACGCGCGCGCGCCAATCCGCCACCATCCGCTCCAGCGCGGGGCGCAGGCCCAGATCGTCCAGGTCCGGCGGACGCAGCCGGGCAAGTTCGGCCCGCAGGCTGTCCATCATCTGGCCGGTGATCTCGGCGATGCGTGCCCCGTCCTGCGCGGTGGTCTCGCCGGACTGCGCGATCGCGGCCGCCATGGCGCGGGTCGCCGTGAGGCATTGGCCGAACTCGTCATGGAGTTCCCGCGCCAGCGCCCGCCGCTCGCTCTCCTGCACGGTGAACAGCCGCCGCGTAAGCTCGGCGCGCATGGCCTGCGCGTCCTGCAGGGTGGCGGCCGTGTCGTTCACCGCCGTGCTCAGCCGATCGAATTCGGCCACACGCAGCGGCGGCAGGCGGGCGGCGAAATCCCCCCGCTGCAGGCGTTCGATGCCACGCAGCAGCAGCCGGAACGGTGCCAGCAGGCGCATCACCAACAGGCCGGTCAGCAGCGCCCCGCCCATTGCCATACCCAGCGCGACGCGCATCAGGTCGCCGGTGCGGGCCCAGGCGCGGGTGACGATGACGCCGGGGTCGGCGATAGCGGTCACATAGGCGTTGGTGACATAGCGGGTGCGCACCGGCACGGCGACCGATCCCGGCACCAGTCCGAGACGCTGCGCCAGCCAGACGAACCATTCCGGGGGCGTGGGCGCCGCCACATAAGGGCCGCAGCGCCGCTGGATCGGGTGGTCGCGCGGCCCGAGCTCGACACAGATCCCCGGCGCGATCAGGCTCCAGGCGGGGAACTCCTGCCAGTCGCGGAAGACCGGCGTCGGCGCCACGCCGCCGAAGGCCAGCCCCTCGAAGCTGGGCCGGGCGGCGATGGCGTCGGCGACGAGGGTGGCGGTGGTCTGGGCATCCCGGCGCGCCGCGTTCCCGGTGTCCCACAGCACCCAGAAGGCGGCGACCAACAGGGTGAGCAGCCCGGCGGCCAGCACCCGCAGCACCAGCTGAGGCAGCAGGCCGCGCATCATAGCGCGGGCACGAGGCCGGCGCGCTGCGCCTTCAAAACGAGGTCCGCGTCGCCCGAGGCGCCGAGCTTGGCGCGGATTTGCGACAAGTTGTTCTGCACCGTCTTGGAGGAGAGATTGAGATCGCGGGCAATCGCCCGGCCGTTCATGCCGCGCATCAGCAGCAGCAGGATGTCGCGCTCACGCGGGGTCAGGCCCGCGACGGGGCTGGCCTCGACCACCGCGCGGGCGAATTCCTGCGCCATGTCGGTGGAAAGAGCACGCCTCCCGCCCATCACCGTCGCGATGGCGCGCACGAGTTCGTCCGGCGGGCTGGCCTTGGAAACGAAGCCCCTCGCCCCGGCCGCCATAGCCTTCTGCGCGAAAACGGCGCCCTGATGCATGGAGACGACGATGATGCGGGCCTGGTCATCGCGGGCGAGGATGGCCTCCACCGCCGCGAAGCCCCCGCCCCCCGGCATGGAAAGGTCCATCAGCACGATGTCGGGCCGGTGCTCGGCGAAGGCACTCAGCGCGTCCACGCCGTCTCCCGCTTCGGCCACCACGGAAAAGCCGGGCTGACGCCCGAGCAGGCGGCGGTAGCCCTCGCGTACAATCGGATGATCGTCGACCAGGAGAATGCGGATCGGGTCCATGGCCGGATGATATCGCGGCCGGGCCTGCGCACCAACGGCCGCGTCGGCACTGCCGGGCCGTCTTCCACCCGCTGAACGCGCGACGCGATTCCTATGGGTGGGCGCTGTGCGTCGCGGCATCTCCTTGCCGTGGGCATAAAAAAGCCCGGCCGAAGCCGGGCTTTTCTTCACCGCTGACGCGGCTGGTTCACGGCGAAACGCACTGCTGGCGCGGGCCGTTATAGGGCTGGAACGTGTTGTCCGACGCGCGGTAGGAGCGGTACTGGCTCGCGCACCACTGAACATGGCCATTGCCCGAGTAGGACTGAGAGGGCTGGGACGCAGCCGCGCCGATCACGCCGCCGAGGATCGCGCCAGCGGCGAAAGCACCGGCCGGGAAGTACCAGCCATTATACTGGCGGTAGCCGGGGCGGTAATAATTGTAGCCACGGTAGCCATTGTAGTAATGGTTGCCACCCTGGTTCCAATAACCACGGCGCGCGCCCTGGCGGTAACCCTGACGGTTCCCCTGGCGGTAGCCCTGCCTATAGGCGCGGCGGTTGCCCTGGCGATACTGGACATTCTCCACGCCCGGAATCGGGCTGGTCGCGGTGAGCGGAGCCGGAGCCACTGTCTGCGGCATCATCGGCAGCGCCACAGCAGGCGCGGCGACAGATGTGAAGACCATCGCGGCCGCAGCAATGGCAATGGAAAACTTTTTCATCGTAGCATTCCTCCGTTATCTTGACCGTTGCTATGTAATAACGGCCTGCCGATGAATGCTGGCTGAACGAAATCTATTTTAATACGACAGATTCCTGAACAAGCGTTCATAGTAGCCACAGCGCGGCCCTCGAAGGCCATAACGCGAAAAGGCGCGCAGGGTTCCCGCGCGCCTTCCATCAGCGGTATTTATTTACGTTGAACGTCAGTCGGCGCCGGGATCGGCCGTAAAGCCCGCCGCCGCGATGCCCGCGCCCGCTGCCGCCTCGTCATTTTCCGAGGTATCGCCGGATATGCCGACGGCGCCGATCACCTCGCCCGCCCCGTCGCGGATCAGCACGCCGCCCGGCACCGGCACCAGCGCCCCGCCTGCGAGATGACCCACGGCGGCGACGAAGAAGGCCTGCTCCTTCGCCCGCTTGAAGATCGAGCGGGAGCCAATGCCGAGCGCGAGCGCGCCATAGGCCTTGCCATGGGCGACCTCGAAGCGCTTCAGGCTGGTGCCGTCTTCCGCCGCCGATACCTTCACCGCGCCGCGCGCATCGAGCACGACCACTGCCATCGGCTTGAAGTCGCCGGCCCGGCAATGGCCAAGCGCGGTGGAGAGAATGGTCTGGGCGGCGTCGAGGCTGAGATCGGGCATGCGTTTTCCCTGTATGGCGTGTTTTTCCGACCCCGACTGTGCCTTTCGCGACCCGACCGTCAAGTCTCGCCTTGCCATGACGGCTAAATTTTGCATTCATAATTCATAGTTCGGTTTGGCCGAGGATCGCGGATGCCCGTCTGGCGTCCGTCCATGGCCCTGCCGCGCGAGACACAAGCACCGGAAAACCGGGCACACGGAAACCCAAGGAGCACGCCATGATCCGCCTCACGCGAATCGTGTCGGCAATTGCCGGCACCGTATTGTTTGCCGCCACGGCGGCAGCCGCGCCGATCGAAATCAAGCTGGGCCATGTGGGCGAGCCTGGTTCGCTGTTCGATCAGACCTCGCAGGAATTCGCCAAACGCGCCAACGCCAAGCTCGGCGACAAGGCCCATGTCACCATCTACGGCTCGAGCCAGCTCGGCGGCGACACCGAACTGCTCAAGAAGCTGAAGCTCGGCACCGTCGACCTCGCCCTCCCCTCGACCGTGATGACGACGGTCGCGCCGGAGTTCGGCGTGTTCGAGATGCCCTATCTCGTCAAGGACCGCGACCACGCCGCCAAGATTCGCGACGCCGTCATCACCCCGGTCCTCGTGCCCATCGCCAAGGATAAGGGCTACGAGATCATCGGCGTGTGGGAGAACGGCATCCGCCACGTCACCAACAACACTCGGGCGATCGACAAGCCCGATGACCTTAAGGGCATCAAGCTGCGCGTCCCGCAGGGCGTGTGGCGGGTGCGGATGTTCCAGGCCTATGGCGCGACGCCGAGCCCGATGGCGCTGTCGGAAGTCTTCGTCGCGCTGCAGACCGGGGTGATGGATGGGCAGGAGAATCCGCTGGCCCAGATCTATCCGTCGCGCTTCCAGGAAGTGCAGAAGTACCTGTCGATGACCGGCCACGTCTACACGCCGGCCTATGTCACCGCCGGGCGCAGCTGGTCACGTCTGCCGCCGGACGTGCAGAAGGCGCTCGCCGAGACCGCCGTCGAGATGCAGCCTGTCGCTCTCGAGATCGCGGCCCGACTCGACGACGAACTGCTCGGCAAGCTCAAGGAGGCCGGGATGCAGGTGAACGAGGTCGACAAGGCCGCCTTCATCGAGGCGTCGAAGCCCGTCTATGAGGAGTTCGCGAAGGAAGTGCCGGGCGGCCAGAAGCTGGTCGACGACTCCCTCGCCCTCGGCAAGGGCTCCTGAGCCCGCTTCCGGCCGGCAGCCCCAGCGGCGCGCCGGCCGGAACGCCGCACGAACCTTCCCCCCGCTCCTTACAGAACGCGCGGCCGAGCGCCCGCGCCCGTGGAACAGGAACATGCTCGCACTCAGAAGATCCTACGACCGGATCTTGGAAATCATCGCCGCAGTGCTGATGGCGGCCCTGACCGTCATCATCGTGCTCGGCTTCGTCTTCCGGGCTATCGACCTGTCGCTGGTCTGGTATGACGAGATTGCCTCGATCGGCCTGTGCTGGCTGACCTATTACGGCAGCGCCCTGGCCGCCCTGCGCGGCGCCCATATCGGCTTTCCCGGCATCGTGAACGCCTTCCCGCCGTCGCTGCGCGTGGCCTCCACCATCGTGGCGGAAATCATCGTGCTCGTCTTCTTCGTCATCCTCACCGTTACCGGCCTTGAGGTGCTGGACATCCTCCAGGGCAGCACGCTCGTCTCGCTGCCAAACGTGTCGCTGGTCGTCACCCAGTCGGTGATCCCGATCACGGCGGTGCTGTTCATTATCGCCGAACTGATGCGCTTTCCGGAGGTGCTGGCCGCCGCCCGGGGTTCCGGCTTCGAGGACCATGAGCTGAAGGAAGCGCTGGAAACCATTCAAGAGACCCCGGCAAGCGGAGGCACGCCCCGATGAGCAGCACAATGGGTCTGATGTTCCTCGGCCTGTTCGGCATGGTGCTGCTGAACGTGCCGATCGCGGTGGCGCTCGGCATGGTGGCAGTGATCGCCATCTGGGCGACACAGGGTGCCGACATGCTGCCGAACGTGGCGCTGGTCATGTTCGAGGGCGCCACCAACTTCCCGCTGCTCGCCATCCCGCTTTTCATCTTCGCGGGTGGCATCATGAACTCGTCGTCGATCTCGCGGCGGCTGATCAACCTTGCCTCGGCCATGCTCGGCTTCGTGCGCGGCGGCCTCGCCATGGTGACGATCGGCTCCTCGATGTTCTTCGCCGAGATTTCCGGCTCGGCGGTGGCCGGCGTCGCGGCGCTCGGCTCGCTGCTCATCCCGGCCATGAAGAGCCGGGGTTACAGCAAGGAGTTCGCGGCGGCGATCTCGTCCTCCTCGGCAAGTCTCGCAATCATCCTGCCGCCGTCCATTCCGATGATCCTCTACGCGGTTATGGCGCAGGTCTCGGTGGTGAAGATGTTCATCTCCGGCCTGCTGCCCGGCCTGCTCGGCGGCGCCGGCCTCGCTTTGGCGAGCTGGTACTACGCGGTGAAGAACGACTTCCCCATTGAGCAGCGCTTCGCCTGGAGCCGGCTGGTGACGGCGTTCCGGGAAGCGCTGTGGGCGCTGATGCTGCCGGTCATCATTCTCGGCGGCATCTTCGGCGGCTTCGTCACCGCCACCGAGGGCGCGGCGGTCGCCGTGTGCGCGGCGCTGTTCATCGCCGTCGTCATCTACCGCGAGTTGAGCTTCATGGCGCTGTACCGTGCCCTGGTCGACGGCGCGCTGCAGACGGCGGTGGTGATGCTGCTGGTTGCCTCCTCGGCGCTGGTCGGCGTGTTCCTCACCGAGAGCCGGGTGCCGCAGGCGCTGGCCAGCTCGATCGCCGACTTCACCACCAACCCTTACCTCGTGCTGCTGCTGCTCAACATCCTGTTCCTCATTCTCGGGATGTTCCTGCATTCGGCGGCGGCGATCATCCTGACCGTGCCGATCGTCCTGCCTCTGATCCAGCAGGTGGGCATCGACCCGGTGCATTTCGGACTGGTGCTGACGCTGAACCTCGCCATCGGCCAGCAGACACCGCCCGTCGCCTCGGTGCTCATCGCCGCCTGCTCGATCGCCAAGTCGGATATCTGGCAGACGACGAAGGCCAATCTCGGCTTCCTGCTCGTGTTGCTCACGGTGCTGATGATCTGCACCTATGTGCCCTGGTTCGCCCTGGCGCCGACGCAGTGGTTCTATGGAGACCCCTCCATCGGCGCCATGCCGGCCAACTGACGGCCGCACGACCGAACGCCCCCAACCTCCCCGGCCAACGCCGGGGAGGTCTTTTTTTGTCCGCATGCACGGGCGACCGAGCCAATGAAAAAGGCCCCCGCGCGAGCGCGGGGGCCTTGAGAAGGTCAGGCGGGCGCCTGGGGTCTACTCCGCCGCCGTCAACTGGCCCACCAGCCCTTCAGCTCGTGCGGCTTTGAGGCTGCGCGCCAGCACGGCGACCACATGCACCGCCTCGCGGGCGGCGCCGTCATGAATCTGGTGGCGGCAGGAGGTGCCGTCGGCGACGATGAGCGTTCCCGCCTCCGCCTTGCGTACCGCCGGCAGCAGCGACAATTCAGCCATGGCGAGCGAGGTGTCGATGGTCTCGCTGTGATAGCCGAAGGCCCCGGCCATGCCGCAGCAGCTCGATTCCACCGTCTCCACATGCAGCCCCGGCACGAGACGCAGCGCCTTTTCCACCGCGCCCATGGCGCCGAAGCTCTTCTGGTGGCAGTGGCCGTGCAGCAGCGCTTTCTCGGCCAGCGGCGCCAGCGGCAGGTCGAAGCGCCCGGCGTCGATCTCGCGGGCGATGAACTCCTCGATCAGCAGCGCATGGGCGGAAAGCGCCTGCGCCCCCTCCCCCGGCAGCATGGAGGGCAGTTCGTCGCGAAAGGCGAGCAGGCAGCTCGGCTCCAGCCCCACCACCGGCACGCCACGCGCGACGAAGGGGGCGTAGGTCTCGACCACCCGCCGCGCCTCCGCCTTCGCCTCGTCGACCAGCCCGGCGGAAAGGAAGGTGCGCCCGCAGCACAGCGCGCGCCGGCCGCCATCCACCGGACGCGGCATGTGAACGCGGTAGCCGGCGGCAACCAGCACCTCCAGCGCGGCGACCACGTTTTCCTTTTCGAACCAGCGGTTGAAGGTGTCGGCGAACAGCACCACCTCGCGCCCGCCCTCCGGGCCGAAGGCAATGTCGGTCTGGCGAAAGGCGTCGGCCCGCCAGCGCGGCAGGGTGCGGCGGGCGCTGAACTGGGCGGCGATCTCCGACAGCTTCGCCGCCCCCGGCAGGGTGTCGCGCAGGTTCAGCAGCCACGGGACTTTCGAGGCGAGGCCGGCATAGCGCGGCATATAGGCGACGAGCCGCTGGTGCAGGGTGATGCCCTTCGCCTTCGCCCGCGCCGCCAGCGCCTCGATCTTCATCTTGGCCATGTCGACGCCGGTCGGGCATTCGCGCCGGCAGCCCTTGCAGGAGACGCAGAGCTTGAGCGTCTCCATCATCTCGTCGGAGGCCAGCGCGTCGGGGCCGAGACGGCCGGAAAGGGCGAGGCGCAGCGTGTTGGCGCGCCCGCGCGTCACGTCCTTCTCATCGCGGGTGACCCGGTAGCTCGGGCACATGACGCCGCCCACCGCCTTACGGCAGGCGCCGTTGTTGTTGCACATCTCGATGGCGCCCTGCAGGCCGCCGCCCTCGCCGGAATAGCCGGACCAATCGAGCGCCGCCTTGATCGGCGCCACCTTGTAGTCGGGGGCGTAGCGGAACAGGCTGCGATCGTCGAATTTCGGCGCGCGGACGATCTTGCCGGGATTGTAGAGCCCTCCGGGGTCGAAGCGGTCCTTCACCTCCTCGAAGGCGCGCACGAGCCGCGTGCCGTACATGGTCTCGTGGAATTCCGAGCGCACGATGCCGTCGCCATGCTCGCCGGAATGCGAGCCCTTATACGCGCGCACCATGGCGAAGGCTTCCTCGGCGATGGCGCGCATCGCCTTCACGTCCTTCTCCAGCCGCAGGTTCAGCACCGGGCGCACATGCAGGCACCCCTCGGAGGCGTGGGCGTACCAGGTGCCGCGCGTGCCGTTTCTCTCGAAAACCTCCGTCAGCCGCGCCGTGTAGTCGGCAAGGTGCGGCAGCGGCACGGCGCAGTCCTCGACAAAGGAGACGGGCTTTCCCGCCTGCTTCATCGACATCATGATGTTGAGCCCGGAGGTCCGCACGTCGGCAATCGCCGCCTGCAGCCCCGCCTCGCGCACGCTCACCACGCCGCCCCAGTTGGCGCCCTCGCGGTCCCAGCCGAAGCCGAGATCGCCCACCGTGTCTTCCAGCAGCTTGAGCCGGCGCTCGTTCTCCGCCTCGTCCTCGGCGAACTCGACCAGCAGGATGGCGTCCGGCGTGCCGCGCACGAACTGCTTGAGCGTCGCCTGGAACATCGGGATTTCGCCGGCCAGCGCCAGCAGCGTCGCGTCCACCAACTCGACCGCGATGGGCTTCAGCTTCACCAGATGCTGGGCGGCGTCCATCGCCTGGTAGAAGCTGCCGAAATGGCAGGCACCTATCACCTTCTTGCCGATCAGCGGCCAGAGCTTCAGCTCGATCCGGGTGGAATAGGCGAGCGTGCCTTCCGAACCCACGAGGATATGGGCGAGGTTGGCGCCGCGTGGATTCGGCACCAGCGCGTCGAGATTGTAGCCGCCGACCCGGCGCTGCACGGCGGGGAAGCGCGCCGCCACCTCCCCTGCCTCGCGGGCGCCGAGATCGAACAGGTCGCGGGCGAGCGGGGCCAGTGGCGAATCGGGCGGCAGGCTCGACAGGTTGTGGTCCACCGGACCGAAATACGCCTTGTCGCCATTTGCCAGCATGGCGTCGATGGAGAGCACATTGTCGCGCATCGTGCCGTAGCGCAGCGAGCGCCCGCCGCAGCTGTTGTTGCCAGCCATGCCGCCGATGGTGGCGCGGCTGGCGGTGGAAACATCCACCGGAAACCACAGCCCATGCGGCTTCAGCACGCGGTTGAGGTCGTCGAGCACGATACCCGGTTCGACCACGCAGCGCCGGTTCGCCACATCGAGTTCTAGGATGCGGTTGAGGTGCTTGGAACCGTCGATGACGAGCGAATCATTGATGGTCTGCCCGCATTGCGAGGTGCCACCCCCGCGCGGGGTGACGGGAATGCCCTCGGCGCGCGCCAGCGCGATGGCACGCTCGGCCTCCTCCGTCGTGCGCGGCACGACGACCCCCAGCGGCATGATCTGGTAGAACGAGGCGTCGGTGGCGTAGCGTCCGCGATTGAAGCGGTCGAACCACACGTCTCCCGAGACGTCCGCTTTCAGACGCCGCTCCAGTCCGGGCGTCAGCCGTGCCGCCATGATCGCTCACTCCCTCACGCCCGTCTCGGCAGCGCCGGCGCGCCGCCATGGACTTAAACGCATTTTGCATTCATAATTCATTTATGCAAGATGGGGACGCCGAAGCGGGCCTTCGCCTGCCACCCCCGCGCATCCGTGAAGAGGCGCATCAGCCGCGCCGACCAAGGGAGAGAAGAAAATGTCCAGCAATGCCGCCCGGGTCGCGGGTCGTCATTTCCTGCAGATTCCGGGGCCGACCCCGGTGCCCGACCGCATCCTGCGCGCGATGGACATGCCGACCATCGACCATCGCGGCCCCGAGTTCCAGAAGCTCGGCAAGCGCGTTCTGGAGGGCATGAAGACCGTCTTCAAAACGGCCAACCCGGTCATCATCTACCCCGCCTCCGGCACCGGCGCGTGGGAAGCCGCGCTCGCCAACGTGCTCTCCCCCGGCGACAAGGTGCTGATGTTCGAGACCGGCCATTTCGCCACGCTCTGGCGGAACATGGCGATCAAGCTCGGCCTGCACCCGATTTTCATCGAATCCGACTGGCGCATCGGTGCCGATGCCGACGCCCTCGAGGCACGGCTGCGCGAGGACAAGGCGCACGAGATCAAGGCGGTCTGCGTCGTCCACAACGAGACCTCCACCGGCTGCATCTCGCTGATCCCCGAGGTTCGTAAGGCCATCGACAATGCCGGCCATCCGGCGCTGCTGATGGTCGACACCATTTCCTCGCTGGCCTCGATCGACTTCCACCATGACGAATGGGGCGTCGACGTCACGGTTTCCGGCTCGCAGAAGGGCCTGATGCTGCCGCCCGGCCTCTCCTTCAACGCTGTTTCCGACAAGGCGCTGGCTGCCGCGAAGACCTCCACCACGCCCAAGCTGTTCTGGTCGTGGGAGGAGCAGTTGCCGCACAACGAGAAGGGTTATTTTCCCTACACGCCCGGCACCAACCTGCTCTACGGCCTCGCCGAGGCGATCGACATGCTGCACGAGGAAGGCCTCGACAACGTCTTCGCCCGCCACGACCGCCATGCCGAGGCGACCCGCCGTGCGGTACGCGCCTGGGGCCTGGAAGTCCTCTGCCGCGAGCCGAAATACTACTCCTCCTCGCTCACCGCCGTGCTGATGCCGGAGGGCCACGACGCCGACGCCTTCCGCGAGAAGACGCTGAACCATTTCGACATGTCGCTCGGCACCGGCCTCACCAAGCTGTCGGGCCGAGTGTTCCGCATCGGCCATCTCGGCGACACCAACGACCTGACCATTCTCGGCGCGCTGTCGGGCGTCGAGATGGGGTTGTCGGTGGCCGGCGTGCCGCACAAGAAGGGCGGAGCGCAGGCCGCGATGGACTACCTCGCCGACTGCGCCCGCGGCACGCTCAGCGCGGCCGCGTGATCCATCGCTCCGGCAGGCGCGCGACCTTCGTTGACCTTGCGAAATTCGCCGGCCGGAGCGATTTAAGGGTACATAGAACGTCATGCCGCGCCGGGTGCGCGGCGACCTGGAGATTCGCCTGTGGCGATGTCGGACACGGCCATCATTCCCCGGCGCAGCCTGCATGACGAGCTGGCGGCGCAGCTGCGCGACATGCTGATGCGCGGCGACCTGAAGGCCGGCGACAAGATTTCCGAACAGGCACTGTGCCAGCGCTTCGGCGTGTCGCGCACACCGCTGCGCGAGGCGCTGAAGGTGCTCGCCAATGAGGGGCTTGTCATTCTCTCGCCCAATCGCGGCGCCAGCGTCGCCCGCGTCTCTCCCGACGAGGTGGACGAGCTTTTCCCCATCATGGGTGCGATGGAGGCGCTGGCCGGCGAGGCCGCCTGTGCCCGCGCCAGCGATGCGGATATCGCCGCCGTGCAGGCGCTGCATGACGAGATGCTGGTGCATTACCGCGCCAGCGACCCCGCTGCCTATCTCCGGCTCAACCGCCGCATCCACGAAGCCTTCTTCGACATGGCGGGCAACAACGCCCTCACCCAGCTCTACCAGACGCTGATGGTCCGCATCCACGCGGTGCGCTTTGTCGCGCAGAAATCGAGCGAGCGCTGGCGCGAGGCGGTGGAGGACCATGAGGAGATGATGGCCGCGCTCCACGCCCGCGACGGCGCCCGGCTCGGCGCCATCCTCAAGCAGCATCTGCGGCACAAGGCGGCGATGGTGCATGAATCGCTCGTCGACCTCGCCCGCGCCGCCGAATAGGCCCGTCACCGCACCTCCGATACCGCGTCATCCCGGACGGCCAAAGGCCGATCCGGGACCGTAGTCATGCGGGTGCGCGATCCCGGCCCTGCGGCTTCGCCTTTGGCCGGAATGACGTGAAAGGGCGGGACCCTCGGCCTCGCGCCCGCCCCTCACGCCGCCTTCAGTTCGCCGGCGCTCTTCATCGCGCTTTCGAGCGCCGCCTCGCGCTGGCCGGCCGCGATGCCGTCGGCAATGATGAATTCCGGCGTGATGCCGATGAAGCCGAACACCCAGCGCAGATAGGTCTCGGCATGCTCGGCCGCCACTGCGAAGGCCGGGTCGGCATAGAAGCCGCCGCGCGCCAGCGCCACGATCACCCGTTTGCCGGCCGCCAGTCCCGTGACCTTGCCGCCATCGCCATAGGCGAAGGTCTTTCCGGGCACGAGAATGCGGTCAATCCAGGCGCGCAGCTGGGTGGGAATGGAGAAATTGTACATCGGCGCGCCGATCACCACGATGTCGGCGGCGCGGAAATCGTCGAGCGCCTGCTGGCTCGCCCCATCGCCCTTGCCGCCCGAAAGCGGGTGGTCGGCCGGCATGCTGGCGGGCGTCGCGTGCGGCAGCGGGTCGGCCGCGAGATCGCGATAGAGGACGGCGAGGGAGGGATCGGCGGCGGTCAGCCGCGCCACAATGGCGGCGCTGACCTGCCGGCTCACCGAATGATCGCCGAGGATGGAGGAATCGAGGTGAAGAAGAGCGAGGGACATGGGGACGACCGTGATTTGCTAGTTACGATTTGTAACCTGGACTAATTACGTGCCTGTTCGTATAGTCCGCAAGAACGCACATCGCTGAACCTGAGGCACAGGGAAGTGACTGAGGAACAAACGCATTTCCACACTGAGGGCTGTCTTGCCGTCAGCCGCGTGCTCGCCCGCGTCGGCGACAAATGGAGCGTGCTGATCGTCATGCTGCTGGCCGGGGGGCCGCGCCGCTTCAATGAGATGAAGCGCATGGTCGACGGCATTTCCCAACGCATGCTCACCCTCACCTTGCGCGGGCTGGAGCGCGACGGGCTGGTCTCGCGCACGGTCTTCCCCACCATCCCGCCCCGCGTGGATTATGAGCTGACGCCGCTGGGCCATTCGCTGCGCGAGCCGGTGATGGCGCTCGGCCAATGGGCGCAGGCCAACCTCGCCGGCATCGCCGAGGCGCAGGCCGATTTCGACCGCCGTGGCGGCGCGCCGGACGCGCCCCCGGCGCAGACGCCGCGGCCGGGCTGACGCCGTTCTGCACGCCCGGCGGGGCGCGCGCTCCATCCGTAATTATTGATGAGAACGCCCGAATGCGCTAAGCAAACGACATCCGCAGCCCGTTCGTCGAGCGAGCGCCGTGTGAGGCGAACGCGCCCGGCTCTCACTGGCGAGGAAGCAGGCCGGGGCACCGGGCCGCCCGAGGACTACCGCATGCCGTCATCCACCATCGTTCGACATTCCCTGCATGAATCGCTGGTGGCGCCTTTGCGCGAGATGATCCTGCAGGGCGAATTGCGGCCCGGCGACAAGGTGCCGGAAGAACAGCTCTGCGAGCGCTTCGGCGTGTCGCGCACGCCGATCCGCGAAGCGCTGAAGGTGCTGGCGGCGGAGGGCGTGCTGCAGATCCTGCCGCATCGCGGCGCCATCGTCGCCCGCATCACCGAGGAGCAGATCGAGGAGCTTTTCCCGATCATGGCGTCGCTGGAGCGCCTTGCCGGCCTGCTCGCCGGCGCCCGCGCCTCGGACGCCGACATCGCCCGCGTGCGCGCGCTGCACGATCGGATGATGGGACATTTCGAGAACGACGAGGAGGCGGATTATCTGCGCCACAACCGGCTGATCCACGAAGCCTTCTTCGATATCGCCGGCAACGCGACCCTGTCGGCCTATTACCAGCAGATCCTCACCCGCATCCATGCCTGCCGCTTCGTGGTGCGCAAGAGCCGCGCGCACTGGGAGGCGGCTGTGAACGAGCACAAGGCGATGATCGAGGCGCTGGAGGCCCGCGACGCCCCGCGCCTGGCCGATCTGCTGGAGCGCCATGTCACCGGCACCACCGCCGGCATTGCCCACGCCTTCATCGAACGCAGCCAGGCCGCCAAGCGCAGCGAGGCGGACGAACGCGCCCGCACTGAAAAGGCCCCTGCCTCCCGCGCCGGGCGCATGGCGGCCCTTCGCACTTCCTGATCCTCTACTTCCCCATGGGGAGCGAAGCGGTCAATCTGTAATTATTGATTGTGAATGCGGCCGCTATCCGCAGAAAGGACACCCGATGAGCGATGTTCGAGACCCGATCGGCGAGACCCCTGCCGCAACGCCGCGCGGGGCCCGCCCGCTTCCGCTGGCCGGCGTGCGGGTGCTCGATGTCAGCCAGGTGATGGCCGGCCCCTATAGCTGCATGCTGCTCGGCGATCTCGGCGCCGACGTCATCAAGATCGAGCCGCCCGGCACCGGCGACCAGACGCGCGGCGCCATGGGCTTCAAGATGAAGGGGCCCGACTCGATGGGCTTCCTAAACATGAACCGCAACAAGCGCTCCGTGGTCCTCAACCTCAAGACCGAGGCCGGCCGCGAGGCGTTTTACGAGTTGGTGAAGACCGCCGACATACTGGTCGAGAACTACCGCCCCGGCGTGATGAAGAAGCTGAAATGCGACTATGAGACGGTGCAGAAATACAATCCCCGCCTCGTCTACGCCTCCATCTCCGGCTTCGGCCAGACCGGCCCCTGGGCCGGCCGCCCCGGCTTCGATCTGATGGCGCAGGCCATGTCCGGCGTGATGAGCGTCACCGGCCATCCCGGCGGCCCGCCGGTCAAGGCAGGTGTTCCGGTGGCCGATATCGGCTGCGGCCTGTTCGCCACCTATGCCGTGCTCGGTGCCTATATCGGCGCGAAGAACACCGGCGAGGGCCAGTATATCGACGCCTCGCTGTTCGAGGCGGCGCTCGCCTTCTCGGTGTGGGACATCTCGGAATATTGGGGTCGCGGCACGGAGCCGATCCCGCTTGGCACCGCCAACCGGATGAGCGCGCCCTATCAGGCGGTGAAGTCCAAGGACGGCTATTTCGTCATGGGCGCCACCAACCAGAAGCTCTGGCTGCAGCTCTGCGAGACGCTGGAGCGCCCGGAGTTGGTGGATGATCCGCGCTTCACCACCAACCCCGATCGCCTCGCCCATCGCGAGGTACTGATCGAGGAACTGGAGAAGAGCTTCGTCACCCGCACCTCGGATGACTGGGTGGAGAGCCTGCTCGCCGTCGGCATCCCGGCCGGCACGATGTATTCCTACCCGGAAGCCTTCGAGAGCGAACACGGCCAACACCGGCAGATGCGGATGGAGATCGACCATCCTAACGAGGGCACCGTCTCCAATATCGGCTTCGCGGTGAAGCTCACCGGCACGCCGCAGGAAGTGCGCCGCCATCCCCCGCTGCTCGGGCAGCACAATGACGAGGTGCTGAAGGAAGTCGGCCTCGACGCCGAAGCCGTCGAGAGCCTCGCCGCGCGCGGAGCCTTTGCGCCATGAACCTCGCCACCCCGAACCTCGCCACCCCGATGGACTCCAGCACCGCACCCGGCGAGGGCCGCGTTCACCTGACCCGCGAGGGCGCTGTCGCCCGCCTCGTCTTCGACCGCCCCACCGCCCGCAACGCCATGACCTGGCGCATGTATGACGAGATGGCGCAGGCCTGCGCAACCATTGCCGCCGACCCGTCCATCCGCGTCGCCGTGCTGCGCGGCGCCGGCGGCAAGGCGTTTGTCGCCGGCACAGATATCGAGCAGTTCCGTGCCTTCGCCTGCGGCGCGGACGGCATCGCCTATGAGGAGAAGGTCGACCATTATATCAGCCTGCTGGAGCAGGTGCCGGTACCGACCATTGCGGTGGTCGAGGGCTGGGCAGCGGGCGGCGGCATGGCCATCGCCAATGCCTGCGATTTCCGCGTCGCCACGCCGGGGGCGCGCTTCGGCGTGCCCATCGCCCGCACGCTGGGCAACTGCCTCTCGGCCTCGAACCTCCAGCGCCTCGTCACGACACTGGGAGTGAGCCTTGTGCGGCGCATGCTGCTGGCCGCCGAGATGCCGACCGCCGAGGAGATGCCGGGGGATTATGTCGCGATCCACGCGCCGGGCGAGATCGACGCGGCGCTGGACGCGCTGTGCGCGCGCCTCGCCGCCAATGCACCGCTGACGTTACGCGTCACCAAGCAGATGCTGGCTCGCCTCGCGAACGACCCGCACGCGCCGGACGCCGACCTTGTGCGCGAGATCTATGGCAGCGCCGATTTCCGCGAAGGCGTGGAGTCGTTCCTCGCCAAGCGCCCGGCGCAGTGGCGGGGGGAATAGCCGGGGCACATGCCGTCGTCCCGGCCGAAGAGCCGGGATCGCTCCCCGCTCATTGCGCGATCCCGGATACGGCCTGAGGCCGTTCCGGGATGACGTTCAAACGATCGGCCTCAGCGGATCGGCGGCGCGTACTGGATGCCGCCGGCGCTCCACAGCTGGTTGATGCCGCGCGGAATGCCGAGCTTCGACTGCGCGCCGATATTGCGCTCGAACACTTCGCCGTAATTGCCGACACTCTTGACGATCCGCGTCGCCCAGTCCTTGGTCAGGCCGAGCTTCTCGCCATAGGCGCCATCCGAGCCGACGAAGCGCTTCACATCCGGCTTTTCCGACGTCGCCGCCTGGTCGAGCGTCTGCGTGCTGATGCCGAGTTCCTCGGCGTTCACCAGCGCGTAGTAGCTCCACTTGACGATGTTGAGCCAGTTGTCGTCGCCCTGCCGCACCACGGGGCCGAGCGGCTCCTTGGAGATGACGTCGGGCAGCACGACATGGTCCGCCGGCGTGCCGAGCTTCAGACGCAGTGCGTAGAGCTGCGACACGTCGGTGGTCAGCACATCGCACTTGCCGTCGGCATAGGCCTTCACGACCTCGTCGACGCTGGGCAGCTGGATCAGCTCCAGCTCCATCTTGTTCTGGCGGAAATAGTCCTCGGCGTTCTGCACGCTGGTGGTGCCGCTCTGGGTGCAGACCTTGGAGCCTCCAAGCTCCAGCGCGCCCATCACGTTCTTGGCCGCCGGCACCATGAAACCCTGTCCGTCATAATAGGAGACGGCGGCGAACATCAGGCCGAGATCGGCCTCGCGCTGCATCGTCCAGGTCGAGTTGCGCGAGAGCAGGTCGACCTCGCTCTTCTGCAGGGCCGGGAAGCGCGCCTCGGCGGAGAGCGGCACATACTCGACCTTCGACGCATCGTCGAAGATCGCCGCCGCCACCGCCTTGCAGAGATCGACGTCGAAGCCGCTCCACTGCCCCTTGTCATCCTTGGCCGAGAAGCCGGCGAGGCCCTGGCTGACGCCGCATTTCAGCATGCCGCGTGCCTTCACGTCGGCGAGCGTGCTCGCCTGAGCGGCGCCGGCCGTCAGAAGAACGCCGGCGGCGGCCAGCGCGGTTGCGATCCTGTTCATCTTTCCCCCAGATCCGATCGAAAGGCGAGCCGCGAGACGTGCGCCGCTCACAGTTCCGGCGCCTGCCGGATGACCACCTTCGTCCCAACCGGGACGCGATTATAGAGATCCTGCACGTCGGAATTGACCAGACGGAAGCAGCCCGACGAAATCGCCATGCCGATGGTGTTCGGCATGTTGGTGCCGTGAATGCGGTAGACGGTGGAACCGAGATAGAGCGCGGCAGCGCCCATCGGGTTGCCCGGCCCGCCGGCCATGAAGCGCGGCAGATAAGGCTGGCGCTGGATCATTTCCGGCGGCGGGGTCCAGTCCGGCCATTCCGCCTTGCGGCTCACCTTCTGCAGCCCGGCCCACTGGAAGCCGTCGCGCCCGACGCCGATGCCGTAGCGCAGCGCCCGGTTGTCGCCGAGCACGAGATAGAGGAAGCGCTCATTGGTGTGGACGATGATGGTGCCCGGCGGCTCATTGGTGCGGAAATAGACCGGCTGCCGGCGGAACGCCGGGTCCAGCTGTTCCTCGCCCGGCGAGGGCACATAGCCGGGCTTTTCCGGCACATCGACGATCTGGTTGCCCATGCCCGCTGTCGGGCGCATCTGGGCGTTGGCCGTGCCGAGCGGGAGCACAAGGGCAACGGCCACCGCCGCCGCCGCCATCAGGCCTGCTCCCATCAAACGAAGACGCATGTCACTTCCCCTCTGAAGGCCTGGCACACGCCAAGGCGGGCCGCCGAGTCACGGGTCGCTCCCTAGCACGGATCGAACGGGGGAAATGACGTCAAGTCAATCACAGTGTGATGAAATCCGCGCCGGCCAGACACGGCCGGCCGGCGCAGACCTGTCGGAAGCCGTCAGCGCAGATAGGTGCCGACCAGCGCTTCCAGCCGCTCCTGCCGGCCGGAACGCGGCTGCGGGTCCAGCGACTGCGCCTCGGCGCGGGCGGCGACGGCCTCCAGCGAACTTTCACCCGTCAGCATCGCCTTGTTCTGCGGCGCGTCCCAGCCGGCATAGCGCTCATCCACCGCCTTCTGCAGCGCGCCGTCCTCGATCATGTCGGCGGCTATCAGAAGGGCGCGGGCGCACACATCCATCGAGCTCGCATGGGCAATGACGAGGTCTTCCGGCTCGATGGACTGGCGGCGCACCTTGGCGTCGAAATTGGTGCCTCCGGTGGAGTAGCCGCCCGCGCGCAGGATTTCGTACATGGCGAGCGCGGTGTCCTCGACATTGGTCGGGAACTGGTCGGTGTCCCAGCCGGACTGGGCGTCGCCCTTGTTCATGTCGATGGAGCCGAAGATGCCGAGCGCCGCCGCCATGGCGATCTCGTGCTCGAAGCTGTGGCCGGCCAGCGTGGCGTGGTTGGCCTCGATGTTGACCTTCACTTCCTTCTCCAGCCCGGCGCGGCACAACAGGCCGTACACGGTGGAGACGTCGAAATCGTACTGGTGCTTGGTCGGCTCCTGCGGCTTCGGCTCGATCAGGATCGTGCCCTTGAAGCCGATCTTGTGCTTGTGCTCGACCACCATGTTGAGGAAGCGGCCCATCTGGTCGAGTTCGCGCTTCAGGTCGGTGTTGAGCAGCGTCTCATAGCCCTCGCGGCCGCCCCACAGCACATAGTTTTCGCCACCGAGTTCGTGCGTCACTTCCAGCACGTTCTTCACCTGCGAGGCGCAATAGGCGAACACATCGGGGTCCGGGTTGGTGGCGGCACCCGACATGAAGCGGCGGTTGGAGAACAGGTTCGCCGTGCCCCAGAGCAGCTTGGTCTTCGAGCCCTCCATCTTGCGGGCGAGAATCTCGGCGATGGCGCGCACATTGGCGTTGGATTCCGCCAACGTCTTGCCCTCGGGGGCGATATCGCGGTCGTGGAAGGCGAAGAACGGGACGTCGAGAATGTCGAACAGCTCGAACGCCACGTCCGCCTTGGCACGCGCCAGCGCCATCTCGTCGGCGCCATGCATCCACGGGCGCAGGAAGGTCTCGCCGCCGAAGGGGTCGCCGCCGGGCCAGGTGAAGCTGTGCCAATAGGCGACGGCGAAGCGCAGATGGTCCTCCATGCGCTTGCCCAGCACCATCCGGTCCTTGTCGTACCAGTGGAAGGCGAGCGGGTCCCGGCTCTCCGGTCCCGCATATTTCAGCGTCTCGATGGAGGGGAAGAAGCGGGCGGTCATGACGTCACTCCCTTGAGGGCGGGGTACAGCGCCTTGTAGAGCGCGTGCCGTTCCGCATAGGCCTGTTGAAGAACGGGGTCGGGTTCGATGGTCTCGATGCGGCGCGGCGGCAGGCAGATCTCAGCCGGACTTTCCCCGGTCGCCGCCATACGGGCGAGCCGCGCGGCGCCGAACGCCCCGCCCCTCTCGCCGTCCTCGACCCGGTTGAGCGGAATGCCCAGCACGCTGGCGAGCACCGCCGTCCAGAAGCGGGAGCGCGAGCCACCGCCGATGACGTCGGCCTGGGTAAGCCTCGTGCCGGCAGCGGAGAGCGCGTCGAGGCAATCCTTGAAGGCGAAGGACACGCCCTCCAGCACCGCCTGGGTCAGTTCGTCCCGGCCGGTGTCGTGGTCCATGCCGACAAAGGCGGCGCGGATCGCGGTGTCGTTGTGCGGCGTGCGCTCGCCGGAGAGATACGGCAGGAAGGTCGCGCGCGAGGGAGCCTTCGGCGCCTCGCCCAGCGGGGCCAGCAGGTCGCCCGGCGCCTCCTTCGCCACATTCGCCCACCAGCCCAGCGCCGAGGCGGCGGACAGGATCACCCCCATCTGGTGCCAGGTGGCGGGAATGGCATGGCAGAAAGCGTGGACGCTCGATTGCGGGTTGGGCGCGTAGCGGTCCGTCGTCGCCCACAGCACGCCGGACGTGCCGAGCGAGACGAACGCGTCATTGGCGCCGATGGCCCCGAGGCCGATAGCGCCAGCGGCGTTGTCGCCTGCCCCGCCGGCGAGAACCGGGGGGGTCTCCATGCCCCAGCGCGCCGCCAGCTCCGGCTTGATGCGCCCGGCCGCCGCGCTGCCCTCGACAAGGCGCGGCATGTTCTCGCGCGACATGTCGGTGGCGGCCAGCGCCTCGTCCGACCAGTCGCGCTTGCCGACATCGAGCCAGAGCGTGCCGGAAGCGTCCGACATTTCCTCGACCATCTCGCCGGTGAGCCGGAACCCGACATAGGCCTTGGGCAGCAGCACCTTGGCCATGCGGGCGAACAGGTCCGGCTCATGCTTGCGCACCCACATCAATTTGGGTGCGGTGAAGCCGGGAAAGGCGAGATTGCCGGCGATCTGGTGCAGCGCCGGAAAACGCGCCTCCAGTTCGCGGCACTCGGCGGAAGAGCGCCCGTCATTCCACAATATGGCGGGGCGCAGCACCTTGCCGAAGGCGTCGAGCAGCACCGCGCCGTGCATCTGGCCGGAAAGGCCGATTCCGCGCACGGCGGCGAGCGCCTTTGGCTGCTCCGCCTTCAGCGTGTCGATGCTGGCCAGCGTCGCCTGCCACCAGTCTTCCGGGCTCTGTTCGCTGAAGCCGGGCTGCGGACGCGCGATCGCCAGCGGCGTCTCCGCCGTCGCGATCACGCTTTGCGCGTCGTCGACCAGCACCGCCTTGATGGCGGAGGTTCCAATATCGAGGCCGAGATACATGCCTCACACCCTTTCGGCAAAACGGAGAGAAAACGTCACGGCAGGTTGTCCCGCAGGAAGATGTCGATGCGGATGCGTTCCTGTTCGTTCATCAGCGGCTCGCCGGCGCAATGGGCCAGCAGCACCCGAGCGGCCGAGCGCGACTGGTGCCCGGCATCCTGGTTGATGACCGCGTCCATCACCCCGCGCAGCAAAAAGCGCCGCGTGTCGTCGGTGAGGTCGTGGCCGATGAAGACGAGGTCGCCGGCGCGGTTGGCGGCCGAGATCGCGGCCGCAATGCCGCGATTGCCGGCGCCGACATTGTAGAGCCCCACAAGGTCCGGCACGTCGCGCAGCATCCGCGTGACGATGGCCTCGTTGCGCTCGTCCTCGTCGAGGCTCTCCCGCACCGGCAGCACCTTCAGCGCCGGATATTCGCCAGCCATCACCTGGGTGAAGCCGAACTGCCGCTCCGCATGGTCGCGCAGCGCCGGCGTGCCGACGATGAGGCCGATGGCGCCGCGCCTTCCCCCGGCGAAGCGCCCGAGCAGGGTGGCTGCGGTGCGGCCGGCGGCGATGTTGTCGATGCCGACATAATGCAGCCGGTGCGAGGCCGGCACGTCCGACACCAGCGTCACCACCGCCACGCCCGAGGCGACAAGATCGTCGATCGCCACCCGCACGCGCGGATGATCGAGGGCGACGACGGCCACCCCGTCATAATGGCCCATCAACCCCTCAAGCGCCGCCGCCAGCGTCTCGGGCGCGAAAACGTCGACGCGCAGCGTGTCGATATAGGCGTTGTTGGCGGCCAGCCAGCTCGCGGTGTTCGCCACCTGCTCGCCCAGCATCCGCATGAACACGTTGGAGCCGACTGGCAGCACGAAGCAGAAACGATAGGTTTCCCCGCGCGCAAGCCGGGCGGCGGCCAGGTTCGGGCGGTAGCCGAGGCGGGAAACCGCCTCTTTCACCCGCTCGGCCGTCACGCCCCGCACCCCGGCGCGACCGTTGAGCACGCGGTCGGCGGTGGCCAGCGAAACGCCGGCCTCGCGGGCAACGTCTTGCAGGGTTATGCGCGAAACACCTCTGGACATGACGCCATGTTGCCCTCAAAATCTGAGGTACGCAACTCAGGCTGTGGAGCGTCGCTTTAGCCAAAAGAGCGAGGAGCCGAAGCCCTCGCAATTTGTTACCTTGCCCTCCAGCGCCCCGCTAAGACGAGGTGAAACCCCACTGCCGGTCCGTTGGTGGCCGGCCAATATGCCGACGCCCGACCCTCGATTGAGGTTCGGACGTCAGAAAAAAGCACCGAGGCATGCGCGCCCCTTTGGGAGTGCGCGCGAAACCTCCGGCACCGGCCTGTCGCACCCCTTTGGGAGGAAAGCATGAATCTTAAACTGACGATCTCCGCCGTGGCCCTCACCACCGTGATGGCGATGGGCGCCGCCCACGCCCAGCAGCCCGTGGTCGGCGTGAGCTGGTCGAACTTCCAGGAAGAGCGCTGGAAGACCGACGAGGCCGCGATCAAGAAGGCGCTCGAAGCCGCCGGCGCCAAGTACATCTCGGCCGACGCCCAGTCCTCGGCTTCCAAGCAGCTGTCCGATGTCGAGGCGCTGATCGCCCAGGGCGCCACCTCGCTCATCATCCTGGCGCAGGATTCCGACGCCATCGCCCCGGCCATCGCCAAGGCGCAGAACGAAGGCATCCCGGTGGTCGGCTATGACCGGCTGATCGAGAACCCCTATGCCTACTACATCACCTTCGACAACAAGGAAGTCGGCCGCATCCAGGCCACCGAAGTGATGAAGATCAAGCCGAAGGGCAACTACATCTTCATCAAGGGCTCGGCCGCCGATCCGAACGCCGACTTCCTGTTCTCCGGCCAGATGGAAGCGCTCAAGGCCGCGATGGACAAGGGCGACATCAAGAATGTCGGCGAGGCCTATTCCGACAGCTGGCTGCCGGCCAACGCCCAGCGCAACGCCGAGCAGTTCCTGACCGCCAACAACAACAAGGTCGACGCCGTCGTCGCCTCCAATGACGGCACCGCCGGCGGCGCCATCGCCGCGCTGTCCGCGCAGGGCCTTGCCGGCTCCGTGCCTGTCTCCGGCCAGGACGCCGATTTCGCGGCTCTCAACCGCATCGCGCTCGGCACCCAGACCGTGTCGGTGTGGAAGGATTCCCGCGAACTCGGCAAGCGCGCCGCCGAAATCGCCCTCGATCTCGCCAAGGGCACCGACCCCAAGGCGGTTACGGGCACCACCACCTTCACCGACGGTCCGAAGAAGGTCCCGATGAACTCGACCTTCCTCACCCCGGTGCCGATCACCAAGGACAATCTCGACGTGATCATCGAAGCCGGCTGGGTGCCGAAGGCCACCGTCTGCCAAGGCGTGAAGCCGGGCACGGTGAAGGCGTGCGATTGATCGAGCTGCGATTGATCCGCCCGCGACAGATGCGGTAGCCATTGTGCGGCGGGGGCCACCCCCGCCGCCTGCCCACGCGACACCGCGCCCAGTCACGCGCGCGGCGGGGAGAGGATGCTCATGACCGACACCACAACTACCCAGTCTCCCATCCCCGCCGCCCGCCCGCCGGGCTCTCCCGCACCAACCGCCGGCTCGGGATCGGCGCCCGCCTCCGCGCCCACCAGCTTCATCGGTGCGCTGGAGATCGACGTCCGCTTCCTCGGCATGCTCGGCGCGCTTGCCGTTATCTGGGTGGTGTTCGACGTCCTCGCCGGCGGCACCTTCCTCACTGCCCGCAATCTCTGGAACCTGTCGGTCCAGAGCTCGTCCATCGCCGTCATGTCCACCGGCATGGTGCTGGTGATCGTGATGCGCCACATCGACCTGTCGGTTGGCTCCATTCTCGGCGTCACCGGCATGATCATGGCGGTGTTCCAGGTCAGCACCCTGCTCCCAACCTTCGGCTTCAACCATCCGGCGGTGATTGTCCTCACCCTCGCCATCGGAATCGCCGCCGGCGCCGCCATCGGCACCTTGCACGGCTTCGTCATCGCCTATCTCGGCGTGCCGGCCTTCATCGTCACGCTGGGCGGCCTGCTAGTGTGGCGCGGCGCCGCCTGGGCGGTGGCCGAGGGCAAGACGATCCCGCTCGTCGACGACAATTTCAAGCTGCTCGGCGGCGGTGCCAATGGGTCCGTCGGCGAGATGTGGAGCTGGGTGATCGCCGTCGTCGCCTGCCTCGCCATCGCCTTCGCCGCCATTCAGGCGCGCCGGCAGCGCCAGCGCTTCCATTTTCCGCAGAAGCCGATCTGGGCCGAGTTCGTCATCGTTTCCGCCGGCTGCCTGGCGGTTATCGCCGCCACGCTGGTGGTCAATGCGTACACCCTGCCCCCGGTGCTCGCCCGCCGCTATGCCGAGGCCGCCGGCCTCACCGTGCCACCGGAAGGCATCGCCATCAGCTTCGGCTTCGCCATTCCGGTGCTGGTGGCTCTGGCGGTCGGCATCGTGATGACTTTCGTCACCAACCGCACCCGCTTCGGCCGCTACGTCTTCGCCATCGGCGGCAACCCGGAAGCCGCCGAACTCGCCGGCATCAACACCAAGCGGGTGACGCTCGCGGTGTTCGCGCTTATGGGGGCGCTCGCGGCCATTGGCGCCGCCATCTCCACCGCCCGGCTCAATTCGGCGACCAATGCCCAGGGCACGCTGGACGAACTCTACGTCATTGCCGCCGCCGTCATCGGCGGCACCTCGCTCGCCGGCGGCGCCGGCACCATCGCCGGCGCCATGCTCGGCGCGCTGGTGATGCAGAGCCTGCAATCGGGCATGGTGCTGATGCGCGTCGACACGCCCTACCAGAACATCGTGGTCGGCATCGTGCTCGTCTTCGCCGTGTGGATCGACACGGTCTACCGCAAGCGGATCAAGTGAGGAGCGCGACATGAACGCCGTCACATCCCCCCTCGCCCCCGGCGCCTCGCACATCGAAGGCACGCCCGCCGTGCAGATGCGGGACATCTGCATCTCCTTCGGCGGCATCCGTGCCGTCGACGACGTCACGGTCGACCTCTATGCCGGCGAGGTCGTCGCCCTGCTCGGCCATAACGGCGCCGGCAAGTCGACCCTGATCAAGATCCTCGCGGGTGCGTACAAGCCGGATGCCGGCGAGATCCGCGTCAATGGCGACAAGGCGGACATCACCAACCCACGCGACGCCAAGCGCTACGGCATCGAGACGATCTACCAGACGCTCGCGCTCGCCGACAATGTCGACGCCGCCGCCAACCTGTTCCTCGGTCGCGAGTTGATGACCCCGTGGGGCACGCTCGACGATGTCGCCATGGAAGCGGCCACGCGCGAGGTGATGGGCCGGCTCAACCCGAACTTCCGCAAGTTCAAGGAGCCGGTGCGCGGCCTCTCCGGCGGGCAGCGCCAGTCGGTCGCCATCGCCCGCGCCATCCATTTCAACGCCAAGATCCTGATCATGGACGAGCCGACCGCCGCGCTCGGCCCGCAGGAGACGGCGCAGGTGGCCGAACTGATCAAGCAGCTCAAGGCCGAAGGCATCGCCATCTTCCTCATCAGCCACGACATCCACGACGTGTTCGACCTCGCGGACCGGGTGAGCGTGATGAAGAACGGCAAGCTGGTCGGCACCGCGCGCACCTCCGACGTCACCAAGGACGAGGTGCTGGGCATGATCATTCTCGGCAAGAGCCCGCCCGGCGCGCTGGCCGGCCCGGGCGCTGCCGCCGACTGAGCGAACGACGGACCGGGCAGCGGCGGCGTGCCGCTGTTCCGGCTCCTCCCAGCCTGTGATATGACGCAGGCGAGGGAGCACGCCGTGTCCACCATCGCCCTGACGACCGAACAAGCCCGACCGGCCGGCGCCCCGTTGCGCCGGTGGGCGCTGGTGCTTGCCGTCGCCTATGTGCTGGTGCTGCAGGCCCTTTTCGGCGGCATCGCCAGCGGTGCCCATGCGGCGGGCGGCGTCACCCTCGACGCCTTCGGCCAGGCGCTCTGCCTCAGCAGCCATAGCGACCCTGCCGCTCCCGGCGAGCCCGCCCGCCACACGCCCGACTGCTGCCTCACCGGCTGCCAGGCGGCCCCCGCCGCCGCCCTGCCGCCGCCCGTGGCGGCGACGGTCGCGCTGCCGACCGCCCCGCTTGAGGCCAGCCATCTGCCGCCGCCTCCGGCCCGCCTTGCCCGCACTCCCGAGCGCTCTCCCGGCCATATCCGGGCCCCTCCCCGCGCCTGACGCCTGCCGCTTTTCCGCAGAACGTCAGTCGCAACACCGGCCGCAGGCTCGCCTCGCGCGCCCCGCCGGCATCGAGGGAGACCATCATGATCCGCACCATTCTGCACCGCGCGCTCCGCCACACCGAAGACCGCGTCGGCTTCGTCATCGTCGCGGCCGCGCTCGGCCTGTTCGCCATCCAGCCGGCCTTCGCCCACGAGTACAAGATCGGCAACCTCGAAATCGAGCACCCCTGGGCGCGCATGACGCCCGCCGGCGCCAAGGTCGGTGGCGGCTATCTCGCCATCGCGAACGAGGGCAAGGAAGCTGACCGCCTCGTCTCCGCCACCGCCGAAATCGCCGGCCATGTCGAGATCCACGAGATGTCGGTCAAGGACGGCATCATGACCATGCGGATGCTGCCCGACGGGATTGACATCCCCGCCGATGGCGAGGCAAAGCTGGCGCCGGGCGGCTTCCACCTGATGCTGATGGACCTCAAGCAGCCGCTGAAGGAAGGCGAGAGCTTCAAGGGCACGCTCACCTTCGCCAAGGCCGGCACGGTGAACGTCTCCTTCAAGATCGAGGGCATGGGTGGTCCGAAGGGCTCGGAAGCTTCCGGCCATGACGGGCACAGCCACGACCACGGCACACCCGCCAACTAAGCCCCGCCAACGGATCGCCCGCCGCGCGGCTTGAGGCCGGCCGTCCCGCGTGACGGCCGGGGCTCGCCGCGTGCTGTCGCCCTCGCTTTTCCGGAACCTCTCCGATGAACACCACGACTCTGTCCGATATCCAGGGCCGCGACGCCGAAGAGCGCTCGGCCAATCTCTACCGTGCCGTCTGGCGCTGGCATTTCTATGCCGGCCTGCTGGTGCTGCCCTTCCTGATCCTGCTGTCGGTGACGGGCGGCCTCTATCTCTTCCGCGACGGGATCGACAATCTCTGGCACCACCAGCTCAAGGTCGTGGAGGCCCGCGCCACCCCGGTCGAAGCGCCCAGCGCCTGGATCGACGCCGCGCTCGCCTCGCGCCCCGGCACGGCGCTGAAGTTCATCGCGCCGGTCGATCCCACCGCCTCGGCCGAGGTGGTGATCAAGACCAGCGAGGGCGAGCGCCGCTCGGTCTATGTCGACCCCTATGATTCGCGCGTCCTCGGCGAATTGCCGGATCGCGGGACCATCATGTGGTGGATGCGCCGGCTGCACAGCCTGGCGGAATTCGGCACCGTCGCCAACGGTATCATCGAGATCGTTGGCGGCTGGTCGATTTTGCTGGTCGCCACCGGCTTCTATCTCTGGTGGCCGCGCAAGCAGGCGGGAGGTATCGTGAGCGTGCGCGGCACGCCGCGCAAGCGCGTCTTCTGGCGCGACCTTCACGCCGTCACCGGCGCCTTCGCCGGCGTGGTCATCGCCTTCATGTCGCTGTCCGGCATGCCGTGGTCGCTGGTGTGGGGCAACACGGTCAATGAGTGGGCCAACAGCTCCAATTACGGCTACCCCTCCGGCCTCTATGAGAACGTGCCGATGTCGGACGAGCACCTCGCCCACGTCAACGGCCCAACCACATGGTCGCTGGAACAGGCGAAGATGCCGGAATCGACCCCCGCCGCCGGGGCGCCCATCGGCGTCGACCAGGCGGCGTCGATCGTCGACAAGCTCGGCGTGTCGCCCGGCTATACGCTCAGCCTGCCAAGCGGGGCGAGCGGGGTCTATTCCGCCACCGTCTACCCCGACGACCTGTCGCTGCAGCGCGTCGTGCATCTCGACCAGTACACTGGCGCGCCGCTGATCGACTTCTCCTATGCCGATTACGGGCCCGCGGCGAAGGCGATGGAATGGGGCATCAATTTCCACATGGGGCAGGAATTCGGGCTGGCCAACCAACTGTTCCTGCTGGTGGTCTGCCTCGCCATCATCCTTATGGCGGTCTCCGCCGGGGTGATGTGGTGGAAGCGCCGTCCGGCCGGCTCGCTCGGCATTCCGCCCGCCCCGACCAGTGCGGGCGTGATGTGGGGCCTGATTGCGATCATGGCGGTGGTCGGCATCATCTTCCCGCTGGTCGGAGCGTCTCTGGTGGTGATGGTGCTGCTCGACCTCGCCTTCGCCCGGCGCCGGCCAAAGCTGCGCGCGGCTTAAAGCTCCACGCAGGCTGGTTCCAGCCGCGCGCCTCTTCCCCTAACATCGTGCGGGAGGGAAGAGGCGCGCATGGCACACACGAAAACCACGGACGCGGACGAGCTCACGGCCCGCCGCCCGCGCGACGGGCTGTTCATCCGCGTCTATTTCGGCGACGGACGCCATATCGGGCCGGGCATGATCGAATTGCTGGAAACCATCCGCAGCGAGCGTTCCATCCTGTCCGCCGCCCGCGCGCTCGGCATGAGCTATCGCCGCGCCTGGCTGCTGGTGGACGAAATCGGCCGCAGCTTCCGCCAGCCGGTGGTCGAAACCCATCCCGGCCGGCGCGGCCACGGCACCGATCTCACCCCTTTCGGCGAAAGGCTGATCGCGCTCTATCGCGAGATCGAGCAGGCGAGCGCCGCCGCCAGCCGGACCGCCGTCGACGAGCTGCGCGCCGCGCTGGCGCCGCTTGAGGCGGGGGTGGAAATCCTCTGAGGCGCCCAACGCCCGACGGATTGAAGCCCTTCTCAGTTCTTCAAACTGAAGGCCATATCCTTCGCGAATGACCGCCAGCGGATCGTGTCGTTCTGGGCGTTTCGGTAGAGGCCGGCGAGGAGCGTGCGAAGGCACAGCACTGCGGATGTCATGGCCGTGCCGTGGTAAATCCTGTCTCGTGCCTCCAGTTGGCGGAGCGCGTGGAGATACACCGCCTCCGCCTGCTGCCGGTCGAAGGCGGGAAAATCCTTCTCCACCGAGTGCGGCAGCCCTTGGACGATCTCGACCATGCGCCGCGTGGCGGCGATATAGCCCGCATTTTTCTCGATCACAGACTGTCGCGTCTCGGCCGCCTCCGGTGGCCGGCCCGTCGCACCGAACAGATTGGCAGAATGCTGCCGATAGTCGACGAGCGGCTCGGCGATCTCGACCGTGCGGCCCAAGGTCTGGGCGAGGAAAAACGCCCAGCGGTCATGCGAGATGCGAAAGCGCGGGTCGACATAGTCGACAAAGCGCGGGTCGATCGGCGCCGCGCCCAGCACGTCGCGGCGCACCACCAGGGAGAACCCCCAGAATGTACCCCAGACATCGTAGAAAAGCGGCCGTCTGACGCCTGACGTGACGATGCCCTGATCGAAAAGGCCCAGAAATGCCCCGTCTTGCGCAATGAGACGGGCCTGATGGGAAATCTGCGTCACCTCCGGCTGCGCCATATGGTCCGCGCAGCGCGCCAGTTTGTCCTCGCGCCAGACGTCGTCCTGGTCGCAGAAAGCGATCCAGTCTCCGCTCGCCCGCTCCGCTGCGCGCAGGAAATTATCCCGGAAGCCCAGTCCCGGCCTGTTCTTGCCGATGCTGACCGGGAACGGCGCCCGTTTGGCGAACTGCGCGATGATGTCGTCGGTACCGTCGGACGAGTCGTCGTCGCTGATGACAAGCTCGGCAGGCGGCAGGCTCTGCCGCTCAAGGCTGGAAAGCTGCTCCTCCAGGAATGCCGCGCCATTATAGGTGGCCATGACGATGGAAATTCGGGGGGCCATCAAGGAAATCCAGAAGGGGGCCGGCGCAGATTCAAGTCTCTCACCAACGGATTGGCCGGGCAACGGCGTGTGAAGCGGCAATAAACGGCCGATGGTTGAAAAGGCCACGCCCATCGCGCTTCGCTATCGGGGCGGCCGGGGTTGCCGCACCCTGTGGATCGTGTTCACTCTGTCCCGGCGACTTCCGCCACCGCGTTCGGGTTCATCATGCAGACCATCATCCTCGTCATTCTCATTCTTCTGCTGCTGATCGCCATCGGGGTGATCGGGCGGCGCTCGACGCCGGTGCGGCTGGTGCTGATCGCGCTGGTGCTCGCGCTGGTCGTTCTCGCCGCCATCGGCTTCGTGCGCGACGAACAGGCGGTCGGGCCCGGCGTGGCGCCGATCATCGAGGTGCCGTAGGGCCGGCATCGCGAAACTCCGGACGGCTTCCTTCCACCGCCACCGACTTGACCATCGCCCAAACAGTGAGCCCCGGCCGCAAACCGAGCCGCTCCGCGCTCTCGCGAGTCACCATGGCGGCAAGCCGCCCCTCGCCGACACGCAACGCGATGTCGGCATAGGGGCCCTCCTGCGCCCGCACGTCCTCCACCATTGCGGGCAGCAGGTTGGAAACCGACACGCTCTCGGGCTTCGCCAGCGCGATGGCCACGTCGCGCGCACGCACCCGCGCCCGCACCGTCGCGCCGACGGCACGTTCCACCTGCGGCACGCGCAATTCCCCGCCGGCGAAAGCGAGGGTGGAAAGCGCGTAGTCCGCATCGTGCCGGACGACCTCGCAGTCGAGCAGCGTGCCAAGGTCGAAGCGCCCGAGCACCGGCAGCATGTCCGGTTGCGACATCACCTGTGCCAACGGACCCGCCGCCACCTGCCGCCCCTCGCGCAGCGCGACCAGCGTGTCGGCGAGGCGCAGCACCTCGTCGAGGGAATGGCTGACATAAAGGATGGGCAGGCCCATCGTGTCGCGCAGCCGCTCCAGATAGGGCAGGATTTCCGTCCGGCGCGCCTCGTCCAGCGCCGCCAGCGGCTCGTCCATCAGCAACAGGCGCGGCTGCGCCAGCAGCGCCCGGCCAATGGCGACGCGCTGGCGCTCGCCACCCGAAAGCGTATGCGGCCGGCGCGCCAAAAGGTGACCGATGCCGAGCAGTGCCACCACCGCCTCGAAGCCGATCGGCCGCTCGACAGCCCGGCTTCGGCGCTCGCCATAGCGCAGATTGCGCTCTACCGGGAGATGCGGGAACAACCGCGCGTCCTGGAACACATAGCCCACACGCCGCGCCTCGATCGGCACGTCGATGCGACGGGCGGAATCGAAGAACACCTCGCCGGCCACCACGATGCGCCCGGCATCGGGCCGCACCACCCCCGCTACTGCCTGGATGATGGTGGTCTTGCCGGCGCCGGAGCGGCCGAACAGCGCGGTGACGCCACGGGCCGGCACGGTGAAATCGCAGTCCAGCGCGAAGCCGCCGGGCCGGGCAAGACGGATGGCGACCTCGATCATGCTCACGCCCGCCCGATCATCACGCGGATGCGCCGGTCAACGACGCTCGCCAGCAGCAGCGACCCGAGCGCGAGCACCACGGAGACGAGCGTCAGCCGCAACGCCATGGCGTCGCCATCGGGCATGTGGGTGGCGCTGTAGATGGCGAGCGGGATGGTGCGGGTCTGGCCCTCGACATTGGAAACGAAGGTGATGGTGGCGCCGAACTCGCCCAATGCCGAGGCGATGGCCAGCAGCGCGCCGGACAGTATGCCCGGCAGCATCAGCGGCAGCGTCACCGAGAAAAACACGTCGAGCCTTGAGGCCCCGAGTGTGCGCGCCGCCGTCTCCAGCCCCCGGTCCACCGCCTCCAGCGCCAGGCGGATGGCGTTGACGGTGAGCGGAAAGCTCACCACGGCAGCGGCCACCGTCGCCCCCGCCGTGGTGAAAATCAGCTTGATGCCGAACCAGGCGTCGAGATACTGGCCGATGAAGCCGCGCCCACCGAGACTGAGCAGCAGCAGATAGCCCACCACCACCTTGGGCAGCACGAGCGGAAGATAGACCAACCCGTCGAGCAGGCTTCGTCCGGGAAACCGCCCCCGCGCCAGCACCCACGCGGTCAGCACGGCGAACGGCAGGCTCCAGAACGTCGCCCAGAACGCCACGCGCAGGCTGAGGGCGACGGCGGTCCATTCCTCGGGGGTGAGCATGTCCATCGAAAGATCGTCATCCCGGCCGCAGGCGAAGCCGGAAAGCCGGGATCGCTCGACGATGATTGTGAACGCGATCCCGGATATGGCCCAGCGGCCGTTCCGGGATGACGTATCGGCTGCCGTGGCAGGCGGCGCTCACTTCACCACGAAACCATATTTGGCATAAACCGCCTTCGCTTCCGGCCCGGTGAGGAAGTTGAAAAAGGCCCGCGTCGCCGTGTTGTCCTGGCCTTTGACGATCTCGAACGGGTATTCCACCGACGGGTGGCTGCCGGCCGGGAAGGTGGCGACGACCGTGACGTTCTTCGCAATCGCCGCATCGGTGGAATAGACGATCCCCGCGAACGCCTCGCCGCGCTCCACCAGCGCCAGCGCGGCCCGTGCGCTCTCCGCGCCGACAATGCGGGGCCGCACCTTCTCCCACGCGCCAAGGCTGGTCAGCGCCGCCTTGGCATAGATGCCGGCCGGCACGCTGTCGGTAAGGCCGGTGGCGATGCGCCCGTCCGCGCCGAGGAAGGCCAGCCAGTCGAAATTGGGATCGAGCGTTACCGCCTTCGCCGTGTCCGCCGGCATGATCAGCACGAGGCTGTTGCCGATCGGGGTGACGCGGGTGGCCTTCAGCGTCAGGTCCTTAGCTTCCGTGTAGTCCATCCATTTGGCGTCGGCCGAGGCGAAGATTGCCGCCGGCGCGCCGGCTTCCAACTGCCGGGCGAGCGCCGAGGAGGCGGCGAAGGAGAAGGCCACGTCGTTGCCGGTCTTCTCCTTGTAGAGCCTGCCGATGTCCTGGAAGGCGTTGGTCAGGCTTGCGGCCGCGAAGACGGTGGGGGTCTCCTGCGCCTGCACCGCGCCGGTGGCGAGCGGCCCGCCGGCAAGGGCGGCAAGGACGACCGCCGCCGGGAACGGGCGAAGAAACGAACGGAGGAACGAGCGGCGAGACGGCATGAGGAGACCTGCGAACCTATATCCGAACATATACATGTATCTCACCATATACATGATCGAACGCAGGTTTCCAGCGCCAATGCGCGCGAGCGCACGAACTCCGCCACGGCGGAGCGCGACATCGTCTGGAAAAGGAAAGCACCGGAACGGGCGGCGTCCACGCGCCGCGCCGTATCAGTCGATCATGCCGGTATGGCGGGCCGTGGCGGCAGCCACCAACTCGGCGGCACTCAGAAGTTCGAGGGCCGGAACATCACCGTCGCGCCCGAAGGTAATCTGCGGACCGCGACGCACAATGCGGCGGCCGCTGCCGTCCTCAACCAGGGCGAATTCGTAGATGTGGTGGGCGAAGCGGTGCATCACCCGCACCGTGGATGGCGAAAGAGTGACGACGTCGAAATCGGCTTGCGGCATGGTCTTCCCCTCCCTTCGCGCCGTCTTTGCGACGGACATGGCGACCGTGTGGACGCAATGCGCTTGCTGGCACCGCGCCTGCGACGGAATGGCCCCGGAACTTTCGTCTAATCGCGACGTTGCCACAACGGTAAATCCGCAGGGCGCGCCATTTTGCTGCGTCCACACCAACGGGCCGGCGGCCTCCTGTGGATTCCCCCAACGGACTTGCCCGCGGGCACCAAGCCGGAGACGCGCTTCAATGAGCCGCACTATGATGCTGATCGTGGCAGCGATCGTTCTTGTGATCGCCGCCTATGCCGCCGTCCAGTACTCGGGACGGACGACCCCGCAGCCGACGGAAAATCCCACCCCGCCCGCCGCGAGCCCGACGGTTCCCCCAGCGGCCGATCCCATTACCCCGCCCCCGCCGGCACCTGAAGTGACGATGCCGCCGGCCAATGACCCGGCCGTCCAGCCGAGCACCCCGGCCGAGCCCGCGCCTGTTACCCCGGCACCTGCCGATCCGGCGCCCGCGACTCCGGCGCCGACCACGCCGTAAGCCGTTACGGCTCCCCGCCGCGCTCGCCCGCCATGGCGGCGAGCGCGGTCTTGGCGCGCGGGCTATCCATCACCGCATCGAGCGGAAGCGATAGCCGGCGCCGCCAGTTCGGCCGCTCCTTGTCCGTGCCGGGAAGGTTCACCGCCACCGTCTCGCCGGCCAGATCGTCGAGCTGCGCCAGCGCCAGCCCGGCATGGGTGCGGGCAACGAAGGCATGGATTGCCCCCAGCAGAGCATCGTCCAGCGGCGCATCGACCGCCGGCAGCGCGGTGATCAGTTCTTCCTTCAGCAGCGCCGTGCAGATATGCCCGCGCTCGGCCGCGCGCTCCACCAGCCCTGCCGCATAGGCGTCCGCGTCCAACAGTCCGAGCGCATGGCGTTCATCGAGGTCCGCGCCCTCCCACCACCCCGCCAGCGTGGGCAGGTCATGGGTGGAGACGCAGGCCGCCGCCAGTGCCGGGTAGTCCTGCGGTGGCGTGAACACCCCGGCCTTCTGCTCGAACCACAGCACGCGATAGGACAGCATGCGCTCGGCGTTGAGCTGGTCGCGCATGCCGAAGGGCACGGTGCCGAGATCCTCGCCGACGACGAGGCACTTCGCCCGCGTGCTTTCCAGCGCCACCTGCGCGGCCAGCGCCTCGAAAGGCATGGCGAGATAAGCGCCTTCCGACCCGCGCGCGCCATCGGGGATGAGGAACAGCCGGCGCAGCCCCATCACATGGTCGATCCTCAGCGCGCCGGCATGGCGCATATTGGCCTCGACCAGCCCGGCATAACGGCCATAGCCGTCGCGCTGCAGCGCCAGCGGGTCGAAAGGCGGCAGGCACCAGTTCTGCCCTTCCGGCCCCAGCGGGTCGGGCGGCGCGCCGATGGTGACGCCCGCCATCAGCATGTCCGCATCGGCCCAGGCCTCGGCCCCATCAGGCGCGGTGCCCACGGCGAGGTCGCGGTAGAGGCCGAGTGACAAACCCGCCGCTCGCGACCGCTCCGCCGCGCTGGCCAGTTGGCGGTCGGCGATCCATTGCTGCCAGAGCGCGAAGCGGAACGCCTGCGAATGGGCGCTGCCGAACGCCTCGACCGCCGCACTACCGGCGAGGCTCAGGCCGTCCGGCCAGTCGCGCCAGGACGTACCCGGGTAGGCGCCGGCAATGGCCTGAAACAAGGCGAAGCGTCGCAGCGCCGCGCCGCCCTCGGCGACGAAGCGGTCGAAATCCGCGTCGGGCTGTCGCTCGAAGGCGGCGAAAGCGATCCTGAGTGCCGCCTGCTTGGCCGCCCAGACGCCCTGATAGTCCACCGCGTGCCTGGCGGCGACGCCCGCAAATCCGGCGAGGTCGGCGCCCAACACGGCGACGTCGATATAGATCGGGTCGAGAAATCGCCGGTCGGACGGCGAATAGGGGCTGGCCCGCTCCCGGTCGTCGGGGAACAGCGCGTGCAGCGGGTTGAGACCGACCGTGCGCACGCCCGCCTGCGCCGCCCGCACCGCAAGCTCGCCCAGCGCGGTGAAATCGCCGATGCCCTGGTCGGCCTCGCCCCGCCGGAGCGTGTAGAGATGCGTGCCGATGCCGGACAGGCGCCGCCCGCCCTCCAGTTCCGGCGGCAGGTAGCAGGCTGGCGGGGCGACAGTGAGCCGGCATTCGGCCGCGCCGAGCCGCAGCACATGCCGCCCCAGCGGCAGTTCCGGCAGGGTGATCGCGCGCACCAGCGCCAGCCGGCCGTCCGGTCGCTCGACGCTCCGGCGCGTACCATCCTCCGGTCGCACGGGGAAGTCGATCTCCTGCCCATCCTCCAGCCGAAGATGGAGGTCGAGCCGGCGCGGCGCCTGCGCCGCCTCGCCCGCCAGCATCAGCAGCGGCGCCACGCCTTCGCGCAGAACGGCGGCAAAGGGAATGTCGCGGTCGAAATGCTGTGCGGAAAGTAGGGCGAGGCTGTCGCACGCCTCGCCATGGGTACCGGCCGGCAGCCGCAGCGCGGCGAGCAGCGCCCGCTTGGTATCGTCACCCACCTTCTGCGGCGTGCCGTCCGCCGCGAACCACTTGGCGTCAATACCGGCCGCGGTGGAGAGCTTTGCCAGCAGATCGGAATCGGCCACGCGGCGCGGCGCCGTCGGCAGTGCGTCTTCCGTGAGGATCAGCACCGCGCGCGGCGCCACCTCGCACCCCTCCTCCGCCGTCTCTTCCGCCTGCCTGTCGGGCTGTGCCGTATCGGCCGCCACCCGCCACACAAAGCCGTCGCGCGGCACCGGCAAGGCAATCGCCTGCACGCTGTCGGACGCGTTGAGCGCAACCGCGACTCGGTCGGCGGCCTCGCCACCGGCCTCCGGCGCATAAAACACCGCCACCAATGCGCGCGTGCTGCCGTCGTTCCAGCGCACCGTGCCCCCAGTGGGGTCGCGCCAGTCGACATCGGCGATGCCGCTGCCATCGACCGGCCGCCCGGTCAGCGGTGCCTCGCCGCGCAGGGCGCGATGAGCGAGCCGCAGCTTGACGAGGCGCGCGGTGAAGTCGGCCAGCGCGGCATCGGTCTTCGACCAGTCGAGCCAGGTCAGTTCGTTGTCCTGCGCATAGGCGTTGTTATTGCCGGCCTGCGAGCGCCCGCACTCGTCGCCCATGGTCAGCATCGGCGTGCCGCGCGCCACCAGCAGCGTCGCCAGCAGGGCCCGCACATCGCCGCGCCGGGCGGCGTTGACGGCGGCATCGTCGGTCCAGCCCTCGACGCCGTGGTTCCAGCTCACATTGTTGTCGGTGCCGTCGCGGTTGTGCTCACTATTGGCCTCGTTGCGCTTGTCGGCGAAGGCGACGAGGTCGGCCAGGGTGAAGCCGTCATGGGCGGTGACGAAATTGATGCCACGCGAGAGCGGGCGGTGGCGCCCGGCGAAGATGTCGGAGGAACCCGCCAGCCGCGTCGCCAGCTCGCCCGCCACGCCTTGATCGCCGCGCCAGAAATGCCGAGCCGTGTCGCGGAAACGGTCGTTCCACTCGCCCCAGCCGGGCGGAAAATGCCCGACCTGATAGCCGCCCGGCCCGATGTCCCAGGGCTCGGCGATCAGCGCGAGGTCGCGCAGCTGCGGGTCCTGCTGCATGGCGGCGAGAAACGGCGCCTCGGGGTCGAAACCCTCCGGCCGTCGTCCCAGCGTGGCAGCGAGGTCAAAGCGGAAGCCATCCAGCCCGCAGGCCGCCCAGCGCCGCAGCGCGTCCATGCCCAGCCGCAGCACCGGCGCCCGCTCAAGTGCCAGCGTGTTGCCGGTGCCGGCATCATTGATGAGACGCGAGGGGTCGTCGCTCGCGTGGCGGTAATAGGTGGCGTTGTCGAGCCCGCGCAGGCTCAGCGTCGGACCCAGCGCGTCGCTCTCGCCGGAATGGTTCAGCACCACATCGAGCACGACGGAAATCCCCGCCGCGTGAAGCGTGGCGATGGTGCGGGAAATCTCCTCGAAGCCGCCCGGGGCAAGGCGCGGATCGGGGGCACCGAACAGCACGGGGTTATAGCCCCAGTAATTGGTGAGCCCCAGCGGCGGCAGATGGCGCTCGTCGATCCACGCCATGCACGGCATGAGTTCGACGGTGGTGACGCCGAGCCGCACCAGATGGTCCAGCGCTGCCGGCTGCGCCAACGCTGCGAAAGTGCCGCGCATCGCGGCAGGAATGGCGTCATGGCGCATGGTAAAGCCGCGCACATGCAGTTCGTACAGCACCTGCCGGTCCCAGCGGAAGGGCGGCCGCGACACTGCCACAGCGCCCGCTTCCGGCATCACGATCGCGGGCGGCACAACAGCTTTGGGCATGGCAAAGGCGCTGTCGGTCTCGTCCCGCTCCGCCCCGCTGGCGCGGGTGTCGAACATTGCGGCATCGAGCCGGAACGGCCGGTCGAGCCGGCTCGCATAGGGGTCGACCAGCAGCTTGGCAGGGTTGAACCGATGCCCTTCCTGCGGCGCCCACGGCCCGGCCGCCCGCAGGCCGTAGCGGGCGCCGGCCGGCACGCCGGCGATATGGCCGTGAAACACATCCCCCGTGCGCTCCGGCAGCACGAGGCGGGCGATCTCCGCTTCGCCCGCCGGGTCGAACAGGCAGAATTCGATGCGGGTGGCATTGGCTGAAAACACCGCCACATTGACGCCGCGCGCATCGGCGGCGACGCCGAGCGGTTCCGGGCTTCCGGCCGAGACGGTGACGTCGCTCACCCCGCCCGCTCCGCCGCCAGCGCCCGGAACAGCGTGTCGTACTGGCGCGCCGCGCGTTTCCAGGAAACGTCGGTCGCCATGGCGTTGCGCTGCAGCTTCTGCCACAGCGCCGGGTCGCCCCACAGGCCTGCGGCTCGCTTGAGCGCCATCTGCAAGGCCGGCGTGGTGACGGGCGCGAACTGGATGCCGGTGCCGACCCCCGCCGAGCGCGCCATCTCATTGACATCGATCACCGTATCGGCGAGCCCGCCGACCCGCGCCACCAGCGGCAGCGCGCCATAGCGCAGCGCGGAGAGCTGGGTGAGGCCGCAGGGCTCGAAGCGCGAGGGTACGATCAGCATGTCCGCCCCGGCCTGAATGCGGTGGGCGACGCCCTCGTCATAGCCGAGTTGCACGCCGATGCGGCCGGGATGGACATGCGCCGCACCGGCGAAACGCCCGGCCAGATCCGCGTCGCCCGCCCCGAGCAGCACGAGCTGCGCACCGAGGCCGAGCAGCGTGTCGAGGCTCTCCGCCAGCAGGTCCAGCCCCTTCTGCCAGGACAGGCGGCTGACCACGCCGAACAGCAGCGCGCCGGGGTCCGGGTCGAGCCCGAACGCCTCCTTCAGCGCCACCTTGTTGGCCGCGCGCGCCTTCAGCGACTTCGCATCGAAGGGTTTGGCGATCAGCGTATCGGTGGCTGGGTTCCACCCCGAATCGTCAAGGCCGTTGAGGATGCCGGTGAGCAGATGGCTTCGCGCGTTGAGCAGCCCATCAAGCCCCATGCCGGCCTCTGGCAGCAGGATTTCGCCGGCATAGCCCGGGGAAACCGTGGTGATGCGGTCGGCCAGCTGGAGCCCGGCCTTGAGGTAGCCGACCATGCCGTAATACTCGACCCCGTGCAGGCCGAAGGCGTGGGGCGGCAGGCCGAGCATGCCGAACTCGTGGGCGGGGAACTGCCCCTGAAAGGCGATGTTGTGGATCGTCATGACTGTGCCGGGCCGCCGTGTGCCGGCATAGTAGAGATAGGCCGGGGCGAGGCCTGCCTGCCAGTCATGGGCGTGCACGATATCGGGCACGAAGCCCGGCACCAGCCCGAGCCCGATGCCGGACGCCACCGCGCCCAATGCCGCGAAGCGCCGCGCATTGTCGTCCCAGTCGAGCCCGTCGGGGCCCATATAGGGTCCGCCGGGCCGGTCATAGAGATGGGGTGCGTCGATCACGAACAGGTCGAGGCCGCCGGCGCGCCCGTCGATCAGTGTCGCCGGCCCGCCGAACAGGTCGTCGAAGCGATGCACCGCCTCGCGCGTGCCGAGCGACGCCAGCACCATGGGATAGCCGGGAATGAGGGTGCGCGTTTCCACCCCATGGTGCCCCAGCGCGGCCGGCAGGGCGCCGGCCACATCGGCGAGGCCGCCGGTCTTCACCAGCGGAAAGACTTCCGAGACGACGGAAAGAACCTTGAACGATGCCACGCCCGATCCCGAATCCTGAAATGAAATGAGCGGACGACGACCGTCCGCGCCTTACAGCGCCAGCTTGTCGATCATCGTCTGGGTGATGAGGCAGATGCCCTTTTCCGTCCGCCGGAAGCGCTTGGCGTCCAGCTCCGGGTCCTCGCCGACGACGAGCCCATCGGGGATGCGGACATGCGAATCGATCACCACGTTCTTCAACCGGGCCGAGCGGCCGATCTCGACGTAAGGCAGAATCACGCCGTTCTCGATAGCCCCGTAGGAGTTGATCCGCACGCCGGTGAACAGCAGCGCCCGGCGCAGCGAGGAGCCGGAGATGATGCAGCCGCCCGAAACCAGCGAGGAGGTCGCCAGACCACGCCGCCCCTCGTCATCATGCACAAACTTGGCCGGCGGTGTGATCTCGGCATAGGTCCAGATCGGCCAGTCGCGATCGTAGAGGTCGAGCTCGGGAACCACGCCGGTGAGGTCGATATTGGCCTCCCAATAGGCGTCCACCGTTCCCACATCCCGCCAATAGGGCGCCGTCTCCTGGTCGGAGCGCACGCAGGAGCGCGAGAAATGATGCGCCGAGGCGGTGCCGTTCTTGACGATGTAGGGAATGATGTCCTTGCCGAAATCATGCGTCGACAGCGGGTCGGCGGCATCGCGGCGCAGCTGGTCGATCAGGAACTTGGTCTCGAAGACATAGATGCCCATCGAGGCCAGCGCCTTGTCCGGCCGGCCGGGCATCGCCGGCGGGTCCTTCGGCTTTTCCAGGAAGGAGATGATGCGGTCCTTCTCGTCGACATGCATGACGCCGAAGGCGCTCGCCTCCTCCCGCGCCACTTCCAGGCAGCCCACCGTCACGTCGGCGCCCGTGTCGACATGCTGCTGGAGCATGATCTCGTAATCCTGCTTGTACACATGGTCGCCGGCCAGGATGATGATGTGGCGGGTGTCATAGGCCTCGATGATGTCGAGGTTCTGATACACCGCGTCAGCCGTCCCCAGATACCACATGGTTTCCGAGACGCGCTGGCTGGCCGGCAGCACGTCGAAGCTCTCATTGCGCTCGTGGCGTAGGAAGTTCCACCCGCGCTGCATGTGCCGGATCAGGCTGTGCGCCTGATACTGGGTGGCGACGCCGATGCGGCGGATGCCGGAATTGATGGCGTTGGAAAGCGTGAAGTCGATGATCCGCGACTTGCCGCCGAAATAGACCGCCGGCTTGGCGCGCCGGTCGGTCAACTCCATCAGGCGGCTGCCACGGCCACCGGCGAGAACATACGCCATCGCGGAGCGGGCCAGTGGTGCGTTCGGTAGGGTCGGCCGTGCCATGTCGCGTCGTCTCCCTCAGTTCTGGTTCTGCTTTGGTCCATCGGCCGTGTCGGTGCGGCTTTCCGGTTCCCATTTGAAATAGAGCGTGGCGAGCGGCGGCAGCACAAGCGACGCGCTGGCTGCAAGCCCGTGCGCCGGCGCGTCGACCGCCGTCACCTCGCCGAGATTGCCCATGCCCGAACCGCCATAGAGCGCGGCATCAGTGTTCAGAATCTCGCGCCAGCGCCCGGTGCGCGGGAAGCCGACGCGGTAGTCGGTGCGCGGAACGGGGGTAAGGTTCGCCACCATCACCACAGGGGCGTCGTCCCCGTCGCCATAGCGGGCCCAGGCGAACACTGACTGGCTGGCATCGTCGACGACGATCCAGCTGAATCCCTCCGGCTCGCAGTCCCGGGTGTGCAAAGCCGGCATCTCGCGGTAGACGAGGTTGAGGTCGCGCACCAGAAGCTGCATGCCGCGATGGTGCGGACCCATGCCGACCAGGTGCCAGTCGAGCGAGCGCTCCTCGCTCCATTCGCCGCGCTGGGCGAATTCCTGGCCCATGAACAGCAGCTTCTTGCCGGGATAGGCCCACATCATGCCGTAGCCGGCGCGCATATTGGCGAAGCGCTGCCAGTCGTCGCCCGGCATGCGGGTGAGCACGGTGCCCTTTCCGTGCACGACCTCGTCATGCGAGATCGGCAGCACGAAATTTTCCGAGTAGAGATAGGTGAAGCCAAACGTCAGCTTGTTGTGGTGCCAGGGGCGGTAGATCGGCTCGGTCGACAGATAGTCGAGCGTGTCGTGCATCCAGCCCATGTTCCACTTGAAGCCGAAGCCCAGCCCGCCGGCGAACACCGGCTGGGAAACGCCGGCCCAGGACGTGGATTCCTCGGCGATCACCACCGTGCCGGGATGCTCGGCATAGATGATCTCGTTGGCCCGGCGCAGGAACGACACCGCGTCCTTGTTGTCGTTGGAGCCATCGGGGTTGGGCGACCATTCCCCGTGCTTGCGCGAATAATCGAGATAGAGCATCGAGGCCACCGCATCGACGCGCAGCCCGTCGACATGGAAACGGTCGAGCCAATACAGCGCGTTGGCGATCAGCATATTGGCCACTTCGCGCCGGCCGAAATCGTAGATCGCCGTATTCCAGTCCGGGTGGAAGCCGCGCTGCGGGTCGGAATGCTCGTAGAGCGGCCCGCCGTCGAAATGCGACAGCCCGTGAATGTCGGTAGGGAAATGCGCGGGCACCCAGTCGAGGATCACCGAAAGTCCCGCCTGATGCGCCTTGTCGACAAAGCGCGCGAAGCCGGCCGGTTCGCCAAAACGGCTGGTCGGCGCGAACAGGCCGATTGGCTGGTAGCCCCAGGAGGCGTCCAGCGGGTGTTCGGAAATCGGCAGCAACTCGATATGGGTGAAGCCCATCCACTGCACATAGGGAATCAGCTGGTCGGCCAGCTCGTCATAGGTAAGGAAGCGGTTTTCCTCGCCGCGCCGCCACGAGCCCAGATGCACCTCATAGGTGCTCATCGGCTTGCGGCGCGCCTCGCCCTCGGCGCGGGAGGCGATGTGGTCGGCATCGCTCCACGCGAAATTATCGGTGCGCGCCACAATCGAGCCGGTCGCCGGCCGGTACTCGCCGGCGAAGCCGAACGGATCGGCCTTCAGCGGCAGCAGCCTTCCGTCGGCGGCGACGATCTCATATTTGTAGATCGTGCCCTCGCCGACGCCGGGCGCGAACATTTCCCACAGCCCGCTGTCGACGCGCTTGCGCATCTGGTGGCGGCGCCCGTCCCACTGGTTGAAATCCCCGACCACCGAGACCCGCGCGGCGTTCGGCGCCCAGACGGCGAAGCGCACCCCGTCGATGCCCTCATGGGAATCGGGATGGGCACCAAGTCGCTCATAGAGCGTGCGGTGGGTACCCTCGACCAGCAGATGGTCGTCGAGCGGGCCGAGTACGGGCGCGAAGGAATAGGGGTCGTCGATCAGCCACTCGCCACCCTCGTTGCGGGCGCGAAGCCGGTAGCGGGCCCAGGCCGGGCGGCCGGGCACCAGCCCCTCGAAGAAACCGGCGCCGTGGCGAAGTTGCAGCACGGCGATCGCCGTGCCGTCCGGCTCCATGGCCTCCAGCGTCCGCGCATCAGGAACGAAGGCGCGCAGGACCAGACCTTGCGGCGTCACATGCGGGCCGAGCAGCGAGAACGGGTCGTGATGACGGCCTGCGACGAGAGCGTCGACCTCGCCTTCGGGCGCCTGCCACGGATGCATCACTGCCAACCCTTCCTGAGCCTTAAACACCGGGGACAAGCCCCGTGCACAGTGAAGGTTCCTCTACCGCCAGCACAAAGTCCACACGTCGCAGCCACATAACGCGGCATCAGGTAAATGCCGCCCTACCAGCAAGGCGCGGGCGAACGGGAACAGCCCGTGCCTCGGCAAAATGCCGCTCGCGACGGGCTGAGGCCATTGGAGAAAAGCCGGCAAATGGAACGAGGCCGCCGGCAATCAAGCCGGCGGCCCGCCTCCCGTCAGCGGAGCGTCCGCACCGGGACGTTCCAGATATCCTTGGCATATTCGGAAATGGTTCGGTCCGAGGAGAACCAGCCCATATTGGCGGTGTTGATGATGCTCGACTTCCACCACGCCGGCCGGCTGTTCCAGCGCGCGTCGACCTGCCGCTGGGCGTCCCAATAGGCGTCGAAATCGGTCGTGACCAGGAAGTAGTCGTGGTAGCGCAGGGCGTCGACCAGCGGCTTGAAGCGGTCCGGCTCGTCCGGCGAGAACACGCCGGAGCCGACCGCGTCGAGCACTTCGCCGAGATGCTGCGAGTTGCGGATCGCGCCGGCCTCGTCGACACCGGCGGCGCGGCGCTGCTCGACCTCGGCGGCGGTCAGGCCGAAGATGAAGATGTTGTCGTCGCCGACATGCTGCTTGATCTCGACATTGGCGCCGTCGAGCGTGCCGATGGTGAGCGCGCCGTTGAGCGCCATCTTCATGTTGCCGGTGCCGGAGGCCTCCATGCCGGCGGTGGAGATCTGCTCCGACAGGTCCGCCGCCGGGATCACCACCTCGGCAAGGCTCACATTGTAGTTTGGCAGGAACACCACCTTCAGCAGGTCGCGCACGGTGGGGTCGTCATTGACCACTTTGGCCACGTCATTGGCCAGCTTGATGGTCAGCTTGGCCATCTGGTAGCTCGCGGCCGCCTTGCCGGAGAAGATCTTCACCCGCGGCGCCCAGTTTTTCGTCGGGTTGGCGCGCATCGCGTCATAGAGCGCGATGGTCTCCAGCACGTTCAGCAGCTGGCGCTTGTATTCGTGGATGCGCTTGATCTGCACGTCGAACAGCGCGCCGGGATTGACCTTGATGTCGAGCCGGTCTCGGATGAGCCGGGCGAGCGCCACCTTGTTCTGCCGGCGCACCGCCATGAAGCGGTCCTGCAGCGCGGTATCCTCGGCCATCGCTTCCAGCTTGGTGAGCTGGGAGGCGTCGTCCAGCACGCCCGGCCCGCACACTTCCACGAGCAGATTGGTAAGGCCGGGATTGGCCTGGTAGAGCCAGCGGCGGAAGGTGATGCCGTTGGTCTTGTTGTTCATCCGCTCGGGGAACAGACGGTAGAAATCCTTGAAGACCGTGGTGGTCATCAGCTCGCTGTGCAGCCCGGCCACGCCGTTGATGGAGTGCGAGCCGAGAAAGGCGAGATTGCCCATCCGCACGCGTCTGCCGTGGTCTTCCTGGATCAGCGACACCGCGCCGAGCAGCGCGTCGTCGCCGGGGAACTCGGTCCGCACCCGCTCCAGATGCTTGGCGTTGAGCTGGTAGATGATCTGCATGTGGCGCGGCAGAACCCTCTCCATCAGCGGCACCGGCCAGGTCTCCAGCGCCTCCGGCAGCAGGGTGTGGTTGGTGTAGGAGATGGTCCGCACCGTGATGTCGAACGCCTCGTCCCACTCGATGTCGTTCTCGTCGACCAGCACCCGCATCAGTTCGGCGACGGCGATGGCGGGATGGGTGTCGTTGAGCTGGATCGCCACCTTGTCCGGCAGCGAGCGCACATCGCCGAAGCTGTCGACGTGGCGGCGAATCAGGTCGTGGAGCGAGGCGGCGGTGAAGAAATATTCCTGTCGCAGCCGCAGCTCCTGCCCCGCCGGGGTGGCGTCGGAGGGGTAGAGCACCTTGGAGATCGCCTCGGCCTTCACCTGGTTGACCAGCGCGCCGACATGGTCACCCTGGTTGAAGGCGTCGAGCCGGATCGGATCGGCCGCGCGGGCGGACCACAGGCGGAGCGTGTTCACATGCCGCCCGCGCCAGCCGACGATCGGCGTGTCATAAGCCACCGCCTCCACCGTCTCGGCGGGGTGCCAGACCTGCTTCTTGCGGTCGCTGCTGGTGGCGATCGCCTCGACCGAGCCGCCGAAGCCGATGTCGTAATAGACCTCGGGGCGCTCGAATTCCCAAGGGTTGCCGAAGGACAGCCAGTCCTCGGGATATTCCTGCTGCCAGCCATTCTTGATCATCTGGCGGAACAGGCCGTTCTCGTAGCGGATGCCGTAGCCATAGGCGGCGATGGAGAGCGTCGCCATGCTGTCCATGAAACAGGCGGCGAGGCGACCAAGGCCGCCATTGCCCAGCGCCGCGTCCGGCTCCACCTGCCGCAGTCGGTCGAGATCGACGCCGAGATCGCCCAGTGCCGAGCGCGCCGTCTCCAGCATCTCGATATTGGTCAGCGCGTCGAACAGCAGCCGGCCGATGAGGAATTCCAGCGAGAGGTAATAAACTCGCTTGCGGCCTTCCGAATAAGTCTGGCGCGTGGAGGTGATCCAGCGGTCGACGATGCGGTCGCGCGTGGCGAAGGCGGTAGCAAGGAACCAGTCGCGATCGCTCGCGGCCGCCGGGTTCTTGCCCACCGCATAGGTGAGCTTGGAGATGACCGCCGCACGGAACTTGGCGACCTCGTCACCCTGCGCGGAAATCGGGCGGGCGGGTGTCTCCGGCGTGTCCAGCATCTTCTCATCAACCTCGACTGACATGTGCAGTGTGTGCTCCCGTTGCGGCTTGCCTTCCCTGTGGAACGGGAAGCCGCTGATCTCACCGTTGCCGGATGCAACCTTTTGGCCAACTCAACCGGCGCGAGGTTCCCGCTCAATGGCGGCCAGGGCGAGCACAAGCCATCCGAGGATGAGCATAGTCCCGCCGATGGGTGCGGCCATAGGAAATACCACGATGTCCCAGAGCGCCCGAAGCGCCAGCGTACCGCTGAACAGCACCGTGCCCAGCGCGATGACACCGGCCCCGACGCTGGCGAAGGACCAGCCCGGCCCGCGCACCACGGCCAGCGCGCAGCCTCCCACCACGGCGCTCGCCCCCAGCATGAGGAAGGTGGCGGCCGTGGTCAAATTCGGCGCGGCAGTCATATGCGCGCCCGCTGCCGCCGCCGCCACGCCCGCCGCGCCCATCAGGCCGGCGAGAAACACCAGAAGTCTGCGAAAGGCGTTCATGGCTCTGCTCCGCTTGCGTGGCCGTCCGTGGCGATGACGTGGAAGAAGGTTCCCGAGACCAGCCCCCGGCGTCTGCCCGAAGGTCCCATCCCCTTACCCTGACCATCGCTCAGTTCGACCAGCGGCGCATCGTCGCCGGCTTGTGTGACGCTGGCATAATGGAATTCATGGCCGCGCAGCCTTGTCCCCGCCGGCCCCAGCGGCGAGGCATGAAGCGTCACCGCCTGGCGGTAGCCGAGATTGAGCCGGCGTTTGGCGAAGCTGGTGGCATGGCCGAGCAGCCCGAGCATCGGATGCACCCGCCCTTCCGCATCCTCGATCGACTGGCCCAGCACCATGAAGCCCCCGCATTCGCCATGCACCGGCCGGGTCTGGGCGAATTCCCGCAGCCCGTCGAGGAAGCGGGAGGCGTGCGCGAGCGTTTCCCCGTGCAGCTCGGGGTAGCCGCCGGGCAGCCAGCAAATATCGGCATCGGCGTCAGGCGCCTCATTCGCCAGCGGCGAGAAGGGCAGGATTTCCGCCCCCGCCCGCCGCCAGCCGGCGACGACATGCTCATAGGCGAAGGAAAACGCCACATCCTGCGCCAGCGCGATACGCTGGCCGGGCGGCACCAGCGCCACCGGCGCCGGGCCGGACGCGGGCAGCGGCGCCCCCAGCGCGAGGAGTGCGTCGAGGTCGATATGCTTTTCCGCCCGCTCCGCGAGCGCGGCGAGCTGCGCCGCGAGCGCGGGATGCTCGCCCGCCTGCACGAGGCCGAGATGCCGCTCCGGCAGGCGCACCGCCCCATCGCGCGGCAGACTGCCCAATATCTGGATGCCCAGGCCCGCAATGGCGGCGCTCGCCTGCGCCCGGTGCCGCTCGCTGGCCACCTGGTTGAGGATGACACCGGCGATCCGCACGCGCGGGTCGTGCGTGGCGAATCCCCGCACCACGGCGGCGGCGGATTGCGACTGGCCGGAAATGTCGAGCACCAACACCACCGGCAGGCCCAGCCGGGCGGCGAGGTCGGCCGCCGCGCCGCTGCGCCCGGCCTCGCCCTCGATGCCGTCGAAGAGGCCCATCGACGCCTCGATGAGCACGATGTCGGCCTGCGCCCCCGCCTGCGCCGCCAGCGCGTCGATGAGAACGGGCGGCATGGCGAAACTATCGAGGTTCAGCCCCGGCTCGCCGGTGGCGGCGGCATGGAAGGCGGGGTCGATATAGTCGGGCCCGGATTTCACCGCCCGCACCCGCACTCCGCGCGCGTGCAGCGCCGCCGCCACGCCGAGCGTCACCGTGGTCTTGCCCGAGCCCGAGCGAGGGGCGGCGATGATGAACGCGCGGGCGGTCATGGGCAGCGCTCGGCGTTAGCATCCTTCGAGGCCCGGGCCGTGCCCGGGCACCTCAGGATGACGGAGTTCTTGAAGAGCAACGTCATCCTCAAGTGCGCGCGCAGCGAGCCTCGAAGGATGCCCGGTAGGTGCCCCCTCATTCCCGCCCCCTGAACCGTCGCTGATAGCTCGCGTCATAAAGCGCGCTTTCGCGAAAATGCTCCGGCGCCAGCGTCCGCCCGACCAGAATAAGCGCGGTGCGCTCTACAGGCTCGGCCGCGACCTTCGCGACGATGTCGCCCAGCGTGCCTGAGATCACCCGCTCATCCGGGCGCGACGCCTCCACTACCACCGCCACCGGGCAGTCGCTGCCATAGAGCGGCGAAAGCTCCGCCACCACCTGTTCCAGCGCGTGAATGGCGAGGTGGATGGCGAGCGTCGCCCCCGTGGCGCCGAAGGCGGCCAGCGTCTCCCCCGCCGGCATGGCCGAGGCGCGGCCGGAAACCCGGGTGATGACGAGGCTCTGCGCCAGCCCGGGCACGGTGAATTCGCGCCCCAGCACGGCGCTGGCGGCCGCAAAGGCCGGCACACCGGGGGTGAGCGTATAGGCGATGCCGTGCTTTTCCAGCCGCCGAATTTGCTCGGCCACCGCCGAATAAATCGACAGGTCACCCGAGTGCAGCCGCGCCACGTCGAGCCTGGCCGCGTGCGCCGCGACGAACTCCGCCTCGATCTCGTCGAGCGAGAGCGGCGCGGTATCAACGAGGCGCGCGCCCGGCGGGCACCACGCCAGCACATCCGGCGGCACCAGCGAGCCGGCATAGAGGCACACCGGGCAGCGGGCGATGAGGTCGCGCCCGCGTAGCGTCATCAAATCCGCCGCGCCCGGCCCGGCGCCGATGAAATGCACCGTCACGATGTCTGCGCCTCCTTCTCTGCCTCCCGCGCGAAGGCGCAGGTCACGGGCCCCAGAACGAAGCGCGGCCCGATCAGCGCCGAGCGCCGGCCCGCCACCGCCAGCGCCGAGGCCTCGGCGACCGAGGGCACGCCCATCAGAGCAACCACGCGCTCGGAATGGGTCATCGCCCGCGTGCCCGCTGCTTCAAGCTGGCGCTGCGGCACCATCACCAGCAGCAGCCCGAGATCGAGCGCCGCCTTGATTATGCCGGCCTCGCTGCCCTTGGCCGCCGGGGTCGCCATCAGCGAAATGTCGCACAGCTTCACGCCATGGCGCTCCATCGCCCCGCGCATGGCGGCGCACACCTCTTCGGAGGTGACGCCGCGTCGGCTGCCGATGCCGGCGACAATCATGCGCCGCCCCCCGGCTTGGTCCATGTCCACTGCGTCACCGGCATCGCCGGCCGCCAGCCGGTGAGCCCGCCGACCGGCACCGCCCGCGCGATGGAAAGGCGCACGAGATCGCCGCCCTGCGCGCCATGGCGGGCGATCAGCAGCGCCTCTGTCTCCAGCGTCACCGCGTTGGCGACCAGCCGGCCGCCGGGCCTGAGCGCGGCCACCGCCGCCTCCAGCACGCCGGGCTCGCTCGCCCCGCCCCCGATGAAAATGGCATCGGGGGCGGGAAGGCCGGCTAGCGCGCCGGGCGCCTGACCTTCGATAATCTCCAGCCCCGGCACGCCGAGCGCACAGGCATTGAGCCGCGCCCGCACTGCCCGTTCGGGCCGTTCCTCGATGCCGATGGCGGTGAGCGAGGGATCGGCCAGCATCCATTCGATACCGACCGAGCCTGCCCCGGCGCCGATGTCCCACAAGAGTTCGCCCCGGCGCGGCGCCAGAGCGGAGAGCGTCACCGCGCGGATTTCGCGCTTGGTGAGTTGTCCGTCATGCTCGAACAATTCGTCGGGCAGACCCGGCGCGCGGGGAATGATCCACGCGCCGGGCCCCGCCGCCACCTCGATGGCAAGGAGGTTCAGCGGGTCGATATCCGTCAGGGCGAAGCCTTCCGCCCGCGTCGCCCGCACCCGCTCGCACGGGCCGCCCAGCGCTTCCAGCACGGTCAGCACCGAGCTGCCGAAGCCGCTTGCCGCCAGCAGCCGGGCGATCCCGCTCGGCCCGGCGCCGTCGGAGGTCAGCACCAGCAGCCGCCGGCCGGGGTGCAGATGCGCCCGCACGAGGTCCAGCGAACGGCCGTGGACGGTCAGGCACGTCACCTCCGCCAGCGGCCAGCCGAGGCGGGCGCAGGCGAGACTGAAGGCTGAAGGGGCGGGAAAGGCGCGCATCTCACCCGCCGGCACCTGCCGCGCCAGCGTGGCGCCGACGCCATGCAGGAACGGGTCGCCGGAGGCCAGCACGCAGACCCGCCGACCACGCAGGGCAAGCACCTGCTCGATCCCGCGCGCGAACGGGCTCGGCCATGCGTGCGCCTCGCCCCTCACCGCCGCGCCGGCCAACGCCAGATGCCGGGCGCCGCCGAACACGATCTCCGCCGCCTCCACCGCCCCGCGCGCGACCGGGGCAAGGCCGTCGAGCCCGTCCTCACCGATGCCGACGAGGGTGAGCCAGCACGCCTCGGCCCGCGCGGTAGTTGACGGCTTTGGCGCGATGGTTTCACTGCCGGGCATGACCACACCCTTCTCGATCCGGGAAACCGGCGCCCCGCGCCTGCTCATCCTCGGCGGCACGGCCGAGGCACGCGAACTCGCGGCGGCCCTCGCCGCGCGTAGGGGATTCGACGTCAGCCTGTCGCTTGCCGGGCGCACGCGCAACCCGCTGCCCTCGCCCGCCCCCACCCGCTCCGGTGGCTTCGGCGGCGCGGCCGGCCTCGCGGCGCATCTCAAGGCGGAGCGCATCGACGCGCTGGTCGACGCCACCCATCCCTTCGCCGCGATCATCTCGCGCAACGCGGCGCAGGCCGCGCAGAGCGCCGGCGTGCCGTTGCTCGCTCTGCTGCGCCCGCAATGGCAATGCGAGCCCGGCGACCTCTGGACGCAGGCCGCCACTCTTCCCGAGGCCGTGGAAAAACTCGGCCCCGCCCCGCGCCGGGTGCTGGTGGCGCTCGGCCGCAATGAGGTCCGGGCGCTGGAGGCAGCACCGCAGCACCACTATCTCGTGCGCAGCATCGACCCTGTCGAGCCGCCGCTCGATGTGCCGCAGGCGAGCTATATCGAAGCGCGCGGCCCGTTCGCGGAAGAAGACGAGCGGGCCCTGCTCGCCGCCCACCGCATCGACGCCATCCTTTCCAAGAACAGCGGCGGTGCGGCGACCTATGGCAAGATCACCGCCGCCCGCGTGCTCGGCATCGAGGTCGTGATGGTCGCCCGCCCGGTCCGGCCCGAGGTCGAGACCGTGGCAAGCGTCGGCGAGGTGCTGGACTGGCTGGAAACGCTCCGCCCCGCCCTTTAGCCGTCCGGTCCTCGCCAGCCCCGCCCGCCCGCTCGCCGTCATTCCCGGGTTCGACCCAGGGCGCCACGACTTTGGCGGCGGAAGGGCCAACGGCGCAGAAGACCGGGCCAAGCCCGGACCTGACGCGGCATTAGCGGGCGCACACCCACCCGGCATCACTCGTCCCCGGCGCGGCGCGGGGTGTAGACCAGCGCCGGCAGGCCGGGGCGCTCGACCAGCCGCGTCTCCGGCGAGCCGACGATGATGCAGGTCGCCATGTCAGCCATGTGCCCACGCGCATGGCCGAGCGGCACCACCCGCATGCGTTCGTCCGGCCGGCCCACCGCGCGCCCGAAGATGACAGGCACCCCGACCGGCAGCTCGGCGCGCAATATGTCGAAGGCGGTGTCGAGCTGGTGCGGGCGAGCTTTCGACACCGGGTTGTAGAAGGCCATGGCGAAGCCCGCCTGCGCCGCCAGCCGCAGCCGCTTCTCGATCACCTCCCAGGGCTTGAGATTGTCGGAGAGCGAGATGGCGCAGAAATCATGCCCCAGCGGGGCGCCGCATTTGGCCGCCACGGCCAGCATGGCGGTGATACCCGGCACGATGACAAGATCGAGCGCGCGCCATTCCGCCGGCCCGGCCTCGATCGCCTCGATCACCGCCGCCGCCATGGCGAACACGCCGGGATCGCCGCCCGAGACCATCGCCACCCGGGCGCCGCCAGCCGCATGGGCCAGCGCCGCGCCAGCGCGCACCAGTTCCTCGCGGTTGTCGGAGGGGTGTCGCGCCTGCCCCTCGCGCGCGGGAATGCGCTCCAGATAGGGCTGGTAGCCATAAAGCGCTTCGGCCTCGCTGAGCGCGTCGCTAGCCTCCGGAATGAGGTAGCGCGCCTCGCCCGGCCCGAGGCCAACGATGAACAGTTTGCCCTTGGCCATCAGCGCGTCTCCCAGCCCGGCACTAGCACGATGGCGAAATAGGGCGCGGGGCCGTCCCCCCGCGTCGCCAGCCGCTCGCATAGGCTGCCACTCATCGTGCCACGCTCGACATAGAGCGCCCGCTCCAGCCGTCCGGCAACCGCCAGCGCCCGGCGTATCTTCGGCAAATTGCGCCCGACCTTCATGATGACAGCAGCATCCGCCCCGGTGAGCCGCCGCGCCAGTTCCTCCTCCGGCAGCGTGCCCGGCAGCACGCACAGCACGTCGTCGCCTTGCGCTATCGGGGTGCCGGCCTGCGACCAGCAGCCGGACATGCCGGTGACGCCGGCGATGACCTCGGTGGGGTAGCGATGGGCAAGGCGGACATGCAAATGCATGTAGGAGCCATAGAACAGCGGGTCGCCCTCGGAGAGCACAGCAACTGTGCGCCCGGCGTCGAGATGGGCCGCCACCGCCTGCGCCGCCGCCTCATAAAAGCCCGTGATCGCCGTGCGATAGGGCGCCTCGTCCTTCGGCATTTCGGTTGTGACGGGGTAGCCGAGCGGCAGTTCTTCCGCCCCGATGCGAAAATGGGCGTGGGCGATGGCGCGGGCATGGCTGCCATTGCCGAGCTTGGCGAAATAGGCGACCACATCCGCTTGCCCCAGCGCCCGCACCGCCTTCAGCGTGATCAGTTCCGGGTCGCCCGGCCCGACGCCGACGCCGATCAGCCGCCCACACGAGGTCACGCTCATAGACCCGGTCTCGCCAGCGCGTTCACCGCCGCCGCCGTCATGGCGCTGCCGCCCAGCCTGCCACGCACCACCAGCCAGGGCACGCCATGCTCGCCGAGCGCCAGCGCGTCCTTGGATTCCGCCGCACCGACAAAGCCCACGGGGATACCCAGAATCGCCGCCGGCTTCGGCGCGCCGGCGTCCAGCATTTCCAACAGGCGAAAAAGGGCGGTCGGCGCATTGCCGATGGCGATGACGGCGCCTTCCATATGATCGCGCCACAGTTCCAGCGCGGCGGCCGAGCGGGTGGTGCCGAGCCGCTCGGCGAGTTCAGGAACGGCGGGCTCGCGCAGGGTGCAGATCACCTCATTGTTCGCCGGCAGGCGGGCGCGGGTGACGCCATGCGCCACCATCTGCGCGTCGCACAATATCGGCGCACCCGCTTGCAAGGCGTTGCGGGCGGCACGCACGAGACCGGGGTCGAAATCAATGGCGAAGGCGGCTTCCACCAGCCCGCAGGCATGGATCATCCGCACCGCGACATCCGCCTCGTCGGGCGTGAAGCGGCCGAGTTCGGCCTCTTCGTGGATGATGGCGAAGGAGCGCTCATAGATCGCATTGCCGTCGCGCTCATAGTCGAACGGGGTGGACACTCAGGCCAGATCCTTCTGCATCAGCGCGTGCACGTGGCGCGCGAGTCCGTCGAACGGCAGCACCGCCCGTGGAACATCGCGCGGCGTGCCTTCGACCACGAGACCCGCCCCCTCGTCCAGCCCCACAATGGTCAGCGCTGCCTTTGAGGGGTGCGCGCAGCCTTTTGAACAGCCGGAAACGTGGAGATCGCGCCCATCCAGCAGCGGCGCCAGTTCCGCGGCCAGCTCATGCGTCGCAATCCGCCCCGAGCCGCAGGCGGGCCGCCCGGCGCAGGCATAGACGCGCCGGCGCGGGTCTGTGGCGTCGGTGAGGAAACCGAGCCCGGCTGCCACCTCCCGCAGCCCCCGCGCCGCCTCGGTGGTGAGCCCGACCAGCAGCAGCGCCCGGCCGGCGGCGGGTTCGGCGTGGCGCACCCCGGCCTGCGCCGCCGCCTCTGCCAAAGCCGCCAGCGCCTTCGCCTCGACCTGCCCGAAGGCAAGGCCGACGCCCAAGGCAAAGCGGCCATCGCCCAGCGCATGCCGCCCCACCGGGTCGATGCCTTCATCCGGCGTGGCGGCGGGCGGGGCAAGGCCGAAGACGGTGCGAAGATTCTCGATTTCTTCCCCGGCCACCAGTTCCGCCATCCGCGCCGAGGTGCCTCGCGCGGCGAGTTGCTCCAGCAGCGCGATCACCAGTTCCGCCGCCCGCGCCGGTTCCACCTCTCCCAGCGGCACGCCCGCCAGCGCGACCGAATGCCACCCGGCACCGGCACTCACCGCGATATCCGCCTTCAGCCCGCCGAGCCGGAAGAGCCCCCCGCCATCCACAACCACGGATGCTTTCGGCGCGAGGCGCGGCACGAGGTGGGCGGCACCATCAGAGATCGCCCGCGCCAGCGGACGCGGGTCAACACGGCCCATCGGGTCGAGCCCGGCCAGCGCGCTCACCTCCACCGGAAACCCCTGCGGCACCTCGATGCCGAGCGCCGCCACCGCCTCAGGAAGGCCCGGCACTGTCTCCGCCCGCAGCCCGCGCAATTGCAGCTTGCCGCGCGCCGTCACCTCGATGATTCCATTGCCGAGTTCGGCGGCGAGCCGCGCCAGCCCGGCGAGTTGGTCGAGGTTCAGCGGCGCCAGAGGCTGAAGCCGCGCCAGCAACCCGTCGCCGGTTTGCATCGGTTCGGGAAGGCTCGGGCAGGCGCCGCGCCTCGGGGTCTCGACAGCACTCATTCCGCCGCCTCCCCTGCGAGGTGGGCGAGATCGGCCGCGACATCGTTGCGGCGCGGGTGCCAGAGCCCGTTTTCCCGCGCGCCCTTGAGCCGGCCGGCGACGAACTGCGCCGCCTCGGGCGAGGCTTCGATAAGGAAATCACGCATCTGAACATCGCCGACATAGGCGGCATGAAGCGCGTCGATCAGATGGCCTGGCACGGCGCGGGTCGCCTGCGCAAAGCCGATCAGCCGGTCCACAGTCTCGGCGATTTCCGCTGCCCCGCGCGGCCCGTGGCGCTTGAGCCCGTCAATATAGCGCGGGCTGGTGCGGCCCCTCACAAGGCGGGCGAGCGCCGTCTCCAGCGGCCGCGCCACCGGCCGGGCGGGGTCGGAAGTGTCGAGCACCACGATATCCGGCGTACGGCCCAGCATTTCCGCCGCCGCCGCGAAGCCGCCGAGGAAAGCGAGGTCGGCATCGCCCTCCAGCAGGTCGCGGCCGGGATCGTCGGCGCCATGGACCAGCAAATCCGCCGTCGCCACCCGGGCCGCGAACCCCTCCGCCTGCCGCGCAATGCCCTCCGGGCCGCCATAGGCGTGCGAGGCACTGGCGAGATAGGCGGCGCCCAGCGCCTCCCGCTCGATGCCGCCCTTGGCCCTCTCCAGCCCGGCCCCATAGGCCCCGGGCGCCGTGCCGAAGATGCGGGCCGCGCCCTCGCCCGCCGCCCGCAGCGGGTTCTCGTCCTCGGTTTCCTCGCGCCGCGCCACCGCGCGCAAAGCGGCGTCAATGAGCGCGATCTGCGCCGGAAACAGGTCGCGGAACAGCCCCGAAATGCGGAACGTGACATCGACGCGCGGACGCCCCAGCGCGGCCGGCGGCAGCACCTCGATGCCGGTGACGCGGCCCGAACCGGGGTCCCACACCGGCCGCGCGCCGATCAGCGCCAGCCCCTGCGCGATTTCCTCGCCGCCGGTGCGCAGCGTGGCGCTGCCCCAGAGATCGAGCACCAGCGCGCGCGGCCAGTCGCCATGTGCTTGCGCATAGGCGCGCAGCACTTCCTCCGCCGCCAGCCGGCCGAGGTCCATGGCGGTGGGGGTCGGCAGGGCGCGGGGGTCGCTGGTGAAGAGGTTGCGCCCGGTCGGCACCACGTCCGTGCGCCCGCGCCCCGGCGCGCCGGCAGGCCCGGCGGCCACGCGCCGCCCGTCCAGTGCCGCCAGCAGCCCGTCGCGCTCGGCCTCCCCGCAGGCGCCCCGGCCATAGACATGGAAACCGTCCTTAAGCCGCATCTCCTTGATGTCGCAAAGAAAGGCGTCGATCTGCTTGAGCGCCTCGTCGGCATCCGCCCCGGCGTCGAGCCCGGCATCGCGGGCGAGCCCGGTGCGGGTCGCCTCCTCGACGATCAACCGGGCAAGGCGCTCGCGGCGGCGGCGGTCGAGCCCGTCGGCCTGCGCATACTCGTCCACCAGACGCTCCAGCGCGCCCAGTTCATCGGCAAGCCCGGCCTCGACGGTCGGGGGCGGGAGATGACCAAGCGTCACCGCTGCGATCCGCCGCTTCGCCTGCGCCGCCTCGCCGGGATTGGAGACGATGAAGGGATAAGCCACCGGCAGGGCGCCGAGCACAAGCTCGGGGAAGCAGCCACGGGTGAGCGCCACATGCTTGCCCGGCAGCCATTCCAGCGTGCCGTGCGCGCCCATATGGACCAGAGAATCCGCTCCACCTTGCAGCCACAGGCCGAAGGCCAGCAGCCCATGACGCGGCGGAAGCGCGGGGTCGTGATACTGCGCCCGCCGCTCGGCAACCGAACCACGCTCCGGCGCCAGCGCCACGGCAACATTGCCGAAGCGGGCGGCGCGGAAACGGAAGGCGCCGTCGATCACATCCGGGTCGTCCTCCGCCGGGCCCCACGCCGCCTCAACCGCCGCCACCGCCTCGGGCGGAAGGGCGGAGAGGTGCGCGCGGTAGGCGGCGAGGGCGAGAGAAGCAGGCGCTGCGCCATGGCCGGCCTCAAAATATGTCATTCCGGCCGAAGGCGAAGCCGCAGAGCCGGGATCGTGCGCAAGGCCAGGATCGCCTGACGCCTCGGCGCTGGCCGCGATCCCGGAGCGGCCGCTGGCCGTCCGGGATGACGGTGGCGTCCGATTCCCGCCCTGCACCACCTCCACCAGCCCCCGCGCATCCGCTGGTATCCCCTCCACCCGGTAGCCGGCCGCGCTCAAATCCTCCAGTAGCGCGAGAACGCTCGCCGGCACGTCGAGCCCTACCGCCCAGCCGGTGCGGCCGGGGGCACCGGCATAATCGGGCATCAGCACGGTGAGGCGCCGCTGCGCGCGCGGCAGGCGTTGCAGCCGCGCCAGCGCAGCGACCCGGTTGGCGATCTGCTCCACCCGGTCCAGCTCGGGCCGGTTCGCCAGCGCCGCGAAGCCCGGCACGGCGGGTGTTTCCTCCGGCGCCTTGAAAGAGAGCGCGCCGGCCATTACCCGCCCATCCAGTTCCGGCAGCACCACATGCATGGCGAGGTCGGCGCTGGTGAGCCCACGCGCGCCCTCCGCCCATGCCTCGCGCCTTGTCGTGGCGACCACCGCCTGCAGCACCGGCACGTCAGGCCCGTCGAGCACGGTCGCCTCCCCGGGATCGGCGGCAGCGAAGGCGGTGAGGGTGAGGATGACGGCCGGCTCCATGCCTGCCAGCGCCCCTTTCAGGAAGGCGATGGAGCTCGGCTCCTTGAGGCTGGCGACGAAGATCGGCCGGGGGTCGAGCCCCCGCGCGACCAGCGCGGCGCACAGTGCGTCGACCGGCGCCGTATCGCCCGCCAGCGCCATGGAGCGGTAGAAGATAAGGGGGATGGCGGGACGGGCCCGCTCAGCGCCCCCCTCGTCCCCGGGCTTGACCCGGGGCCCCAGTTTTTCCGCGAGGACCGGTCGGGACGGCTGGGTGGCCGGGTCAAGCCCGGTCGTGAGGAGGGAAGCACCGCCCCCTTCATAAAATCCCGCCAGCGGCAACGCTGCGGGCGGAGCGGCATCCATCTCCCGGCCTGCATGTCCGGCGAGAACCCGCAGCAGCGCGCCCATATTCGCCGGCCCGCCGGCCCGGAAATAACCTAGCAGCGCCGCCAACTCGGCCGCTTCCAGGGTCGAGGCCTCGGCAAGGCGAGGGTCGTCGCGGTCCTCGCCCGGCAGCACCGCGAGCGCGAAGCCGCGCGCCCGCGCCTCGGCCGCCAGCCGGTCGACGCCATAGCGCCACCAGTCGAGCCCGCCGAGCAGCCGCACCACCACGATGCGGGCTCGGGACCCCACCTTGTCGACCCACAGATCGACCGACATCGGGTGCCGGAGGTCGCGCAGATTGGCCAGCCGCAGGCTCGGCAGCCCGGCCCCTCCCTGCGGCGCCTGCGCCATCGCGGCGGCGAGCGCGCCGAGGTCGCTGTCGGCGAAGGACACCACCACCATCTCGCCCGGCGTCTGGCCGAGATCGACCGGCTCGACCAGATCGTCGAGGCTGGAGGAGGTGGTGGTGAGGATATGCATGGGGTGGCGGCTCTCCTGAAATCGTCATCCCGGCCGAAGCGCAGCGCAGAGCCGGGATCGGTTGCCGTTCATGCCGGCTGGCGATCCCGGATCGGCCTCGCGGCCGTCCGGGATGACGGGAGGCTCACGCCGCCACGCTCTCCCCGGCGAGGATCGCCTCCACCTTCGCCCGGTCCAGCCCCTTCAGGCCGATGGCGACGAGGCGGCCGGTGCGGGCGCCCGTGCCCCAGGGCCGGTCGAAATGATGCGCCACGCGCGGGCCCACCGCCTGCACCAGCAGCCGCATCTTCTTGCCGGCGACGGGCAAAAACCCCTTCACCCGCAGCACGTCGGCCTCGTCCGCCGCCCGCGCCACCCGGGCGGCGAACTCGGCAGGGTCGGTGATCTCCGGGACATCGACGACGAAGCTGTCGAAATCGTCATGGTCGTGGTCGAGCTCGTCATCGTGATGGGTCTTGCGGTTCTCGATGTCGTTCTCGGTGCCGACGCCGAGGCCCATCAGGATTGCCGGGTCGATCCGCCCGTCGGTCACGCTCACCACCCGCACCCCCTTGGGCAGCTCGGCGTCGAGCGCGGCGCGAGCCTTCGCCTGCGCGGCGGCGTCGATCAGGTCAGCCTTGGTAAGGAGGACGAGATCGGCGCAGGCGATCTGGTCGTCGAACACTTCCTCGATCGGGTCGTCATGGTCGAGGCTGTCATCGGCCGCGCGTTGCGCCGCCAGCGCGTCATGGTCGTGGGCGACGCGGCCGGAGGCCAGCGCCTCGCCATCCACCACCGCGACCACCCCGTCCACCGTCACCCGGCTCTTGATCGCTGGCCAGTGGAACGCCTGCACCAAAGGCTTGGGCAGTGCGAGGCCGGAGGTCTCGATCAGGATGTGGTCGACCTTCGGCTCCAGCGCGAGGATGGCGTCGAGCGCGGGCACGAAATCATCCGCCACGGTGCAGCAGATGCAGCCATTGGCCAGCTCGACGATGTTCTCCTCCGGGCAGGATTCGACGCCGCAGCCCTTCAGGATCTCGCCATCGATGCCGACATCGCCGAACTCGTTGACGATCACCGCGAGGCGCCGTCCCCCGGCATTCTCCAGCACATGGCGGATGAGGGTGGTCTTTCCCGAGCCGAGAAAGCCGGTGACGATGGTGCAGGGCACACGGTCGAGCGCGGCGGGATGGGAATCGGCGACGGACATAGGGCATCTCCACGAGCAACGGATTCGCGGGATGCGTCGGTCGCGGAAAGGAATTCCCGCGCGAAGCCGCGCGCCTGAGCACGGCTCTGCCTGTCTGCCGGGCACCCCGCCGGCACGTACGACCGGACCACCGGCAGGTCTCCTGGCTCGCGGGTCGCTGCCTCGTCGCCGCCTTCCCGGAGAGAATCTCCAGTGGCTTCCGGCTGAGGCTCGCCGCTCACAGTTGCGGGGGCAGCCGCGGAATTGGGGCCCTAAGCATGCCCCGCACCGCATTCCCTCTTCGTCCCTCCCTGGCGGGAGGAAACCGACGGTCGCGGCCACTTAAGGAGGCTTGGCCGGCAATGTCAAACCGAGCTGACCCTGGCGGGCGGTTGCCCGGCTGTCCTCCCCGGCTATAGTCCGCCGCTCGCCGGATCGGCGCCGGTAGCGCTTGGGCAGATATTGGGGAGCCTCTTGGGATGACGACGCATCGCCCGGCCTTTGCCGGTGCCCCATGGCACTGACGCTTGTGCTTGGCGGCGCCCGCTCCGGCAAGAGCCTGCACGCCGAAACCCTTCTCGCGCAACGCCCCTCGCCCTGGAGCTACATTGCCACCGCGCAGGCGTGGGATAGCGAGATGGAAGAGCGCATCGCTCAGCATCGTGCCCGTCGCGCCGCCGGCTGGCAGACGCTGGACGCCCCTCATGACCTTGCCGCCACGCTGAAGGCGCTGCCCCCCGGCCGGCCGGTGCTGGTGGATTGCCTGACCCTCTGGCTTTCCAACCGCCTGCTGGCGGAGGCCGATCTGGCAACGGAGAGCGCCGCCATGGTGGAGGCGCTGGCAAGCCATGACGGGCCGGTGATTGCCGTTTCCAATGAGGTCGGGCTGTCCATCGTGCCGGACAACGCGCTGGCCCGCCGCTTCCGCGACGCGCAGGGCCGGCTCAACCAGCAGGTCGCGGCCCGCGCCGACAGCGTGGTCTTCATGGTGGCCGGCCTGCCGCTGTTCGTGAAAGGAAGCGCCCTATGAGCGATATTTCCCCCGAAGAAGCCGCCCGCCACCGCGCCAAGATGGAAAAGCGCAAGGCGGTGCAGGACGCGGAAGTGGCGGCGAAATCCGTCGAGAAGGGCCTGCTCATCGTCCACACCGGCCCCGGCAAGGGCAAGTCGACCGCCGCCTTCGGCCTCGCCTTGCGCACGCTCGGCCAGCCGGACGGGGCCAAGGTCGGCGTGGTGCAGTTCATCAAGGGCGCCTGGCAATCGGGCGAGCGCACCGCGCTGGAGAGTTTCGGGCCGCGCGTGGAATGGCATTCCATGGGCGAGGGCTTCACCTGGGAGACGCAGGACCTCGCCCGCGACATCGCGGCCGCCCGCCGCGCCTGGGATAAGGTGCGCGAGATGATGGACGACCCGCATATCGGCCTGCTCATCCTCGACGAGCTGAACATCGCCCTGCGCTATGAGTATCTCCCGCTCACCGAGGTGGTGGCGGCGCTCAGCGCCCGCCGCGAGGGGTTGCACATCGTCGTCACCGGCCGCAACGCCAAGGCGGAACTGATCGAGGCCGCCGACCTCGTCACCGAGATGGGCCTCGTCAAGCACCATTTCAAAGCCGGGGTGAAGGCGCAGAAGGGCATCGAGTTCTGATGCGCGGCCAGCAAGAAACTGCAAGAAATTGCAGCGGGCGATCTCGCAATTCCGCTTCGACATTCTTATGTGATGTTGGACGCCGAGTGTTGCGGCGTGGTGCTTTCATGGAGAAACGCTTCGATGCGTTCCACCCCCATCGCCTATCTTTTCTGGTGCTTTGGCCTGATTGGCGTTTGCGGCATCCAGCGTTTCTATACCGGCCGCTACTGGACGGGTGCGCTCTGGCTGCTGACCGTCGGCCTGCTCGGCATCGGGCAGATCATCGACCTGTTCCTCATTCCCGGCATGGTGCGCGAGGTCAATCTGGAGCGCCGCGTGGATTATCTGGAAGCACGGCGCGGCTAGGCGCCGGCACGCCGTCATCCCCGGGCTCGACCCGGGGATCCACGACTTTCCGGAATCTCCCACGCGCCTTCCCATTTACCATCGTCATCCCCGGGCTTGACCCGGGGATCCGCGCCGTCTTCGCGCCGATCAAAGGCGTGGATGGCCGGGCCAAGCCCGGCCATGACCGCTGTGATGGGTCGTCAGGGAGGAGCCTATGAGCCCTCCCCGTCGCGCGCCCCTCGGCCTGATGTTCCAGGGCACCGGCTCGGATGTCGGCAAGTCGCTGATCGTCGCCGGCCTCGCCCGCGCCTTCACGCTGCGCGGGCTGAGCGTCCGCCCCTTCAAGCCGCAGAACATGTCGAACAACGCCGCCGTCACGTCAGACGGCGGCGAGATCGGCCGCGCGCAGGCGCTGCAGGCCCGCGCCGCCCGGGTGGCCCCTTCGGTCCACATGAACCCGGTGCTGCTGAAACCGCAAAGCGATATCGGTTCGCAGGTGGTGGTGCAGGGTCGCGCGCAGGGCACTGCGAAGGCGGCCGACTATCAGAAACTCAAGCCCGGCCTCATGGCCGCTGTGCTGGAAAGCTACGGCATCCTCCGCGGCGAGGCCGACCTCGTGCTGGTGGAAGGCGCGGGCTCTGCCTCCGAAATCAATCTGCGCGCCAACGACATCGCCAATATGGGTTTTGCCCGCGTGGCGAATATGCCGGTTATCCTCATCGGCGATATCGACCGGGGCGGCGTCATCGCCAGCCTGGTCGGCACCAGGACCGTGCTGCCGGTGGACGACGCGGCGATGATCGTCGGCTTCCTGGTCAACCGCTTTCGCGGCGACCCGGCGCTGTTCGCCGACGGCATGAGCGCGATCGCCTCCCGTACCGGCTGGGAGGCGCTCGGCCTCATCCCCTTCTTTCCCGAGGCCCGTCGCCTGCCGGCGGAAGACGCGCTGGCGCTTGACGCCGCCGCCCTGCCAAAGCCCGGCGCGAGAATCCGCATTGCCGTGCCGCTGCTTCCGCGCATCGCCAATTTCGACGATCTCGACCCGCTGGAGGCCGAGCCCGGCGTGGAGGTGGTGCGCGTGCGCCCCGGCACGCCGCTCCCGGCCGATGCGGCGCTGGTGCTGCTGCCCGGCTCGAAATCCACCATTGCCGACCTCGCCGATTTCAGGCGCGAGGGCTGGGACATCGACCTTCTCGCCCATATCAGGCGCGGCGGACGGGTGCTCGGCCTGTGCGGCGGCTACCAGATGCTGGGGCGCACGCTGGCCGACCCGGAAGGGGTGGAAGGCCCGCCCTCGACCGTGCCCGGCCTCGGCCTGCTCGCTGTCGACACGGTGCTCTCGGGCGAAAAGCGGCTGGTGGCCGTCACCGGCACCGCCGGCGGCGTGCCGTTTTCCGGCTATGAGATGCATATGGGCGTGACCGAAGGCCCCGGCCGCGCCCGGCCCTTCTGTGCGATCGACGGCGCAGGCGAAGAGGGCGCGATATCGCCGGACGGACGCGTGATGGGCACCTATGCGCACGGCCTGTTCGCCGACGACCGCCAGCGCGCGCACTGGCTCACGACGCTCGGCGCGCCGCCCAGCGGGCTCGACTACGACGCCGGCGTGGAATCAACTCTCGACGCCCTCGCCGCGCATCTGGAGCGGCATGTCGACCTGGATCGGCTGCTCAAACTGGCGCGCTAGCCCTCACCACCCCCACACGACCAGCGCGAGCACCGCCACCAGCCCCACCATTACCGCATCCGCCGCGCGGTAGAGCGCCAGCGCCCGGCGGATATCCTTGGCCGTGCACTCATAGCGCCCGCCCTCGCCCATCAGCCCGTCCACCGAGAGCGTGCCGCCATAATGGCGCGGCCCGGCAATGGCGATGCCGAGCGCCCCGGCCATCGCCGCCTCCGGCCAGCCGGCATTGGGCGAGCGGTGGCGCGCCGCGTCGCGCCGTATCGCGGTGATGGCCCGCCACGGCGAGGCCCCGCGCACGAACAGCGCCCCGATCACGATCAGCGCGCCGGAAAGGCGCGAGGCCGGCAGGTTAATCAGGTCGTCGAAGCGCGCCGCCGCCCAACCGAAATAGAGGTGCCGCGCATCGCGATGGCCGATCATGCTGTCGGCGGTGTTCACGCCTTTGTAGATCGCCGCCCCCGGCAGCCCGGCAACCGCCATCCACAAAGCGGGCGCCACCACGCCGTCCGAATAGTTCTCGGCGAGGCTCTCGATCGCCGCCCGCGCCACCCCGGCCTCGTCGAGCTTGTCCGGGTCGCGCCCGACGATGTGGGAAACCGCCCGCCGTCCCTCCTCAAGGCTGGTCTCCAACCCCTCCGCCACGGCGCCGACGAACTGGTACAGGCTGCGCTGGGCCAGCAGGCTGGAACCCGCCAGCGCGGCGAGCAGCAGGCCGACGAACGGCACTCTCATCGCGAGGCCCTGCACCAGCAGCCCCGCCCCGCCACTCACTGCTATGATGAGGATCAGCGCCCCCATCCCGGCGAGGCGCCGCTCGCGGGGGGCGGCAGCGTCGCGGTTGACATGGCGGTCGAGCCAGCCGATCAGGCGACCGATCCACGTCACCGGATGGCCGATCCGGGCGAGCAAAAACGAGGGATAGCCGAAGGCGGCCTCGAACAGCAGCGCCGCGAGGGTTAAACCAAGAGTAAGTTCGAGGCTCATCGCAAGTGATTCTCTCGGACGTGATTCTCTCGTCACCGCTTCCGGGACAAACGAATCCGCCGGCCGCGCGGCACCACCATTTCCGCCCGCGCGACCGCTATCAAGACCTGCGGCGCCGCCATGCCCGCCTAACCGGACGAATACGCGCGGAATGAACATTCCCGTCACCTCATCGCACGGCATCCTGCCGCCTCACATCGAGGAGGCGAAGCGGGCGCGGCTGGCCGAGGTGTTCGGCTTCGACCGTTTCCGGCCGGGCCAGCAGGAAGTTGTGGATTCGATCCTCGCCGGTGTGCCGACGCTTGCCGTAATGCCCACAGGCGCCGGCAAGTCGCTGTGCTACCAACTGCCCGCGCTGGTGAAGGGCGGGCTCTCCATCGTCGTCTCGCCGCTCATCGCGCTGATGGACGATCAGGTGAACGCGCTGAAGCTGCAGGGGGTGGCCGCCGAGGCGATCCATTCCGGCAAGCCGCGCGAGGAAAATGTCGCGATCTGGCGGCGGGTGGCGGCGGGCGAGGTACGCCTGCTCTATCTCGCCCCCGAGCGGCTGCTGACCGAGCGCATGCTCGCCGCCCTCTCCCGCTTCAGCCTCGGGCTGGTGGCGGTGGACGAGGCGCATTGCATCTCGCAATGGGGCCATTCCTTCCGCAACGAATATCTCGGCCTCGGCCGGCTGCGCGAGATGTTCCCCGGGCTGCCGCTGGTGGCGATGACCGCCACCGCCGACAAGGCGACCCGCGACGACATTGTCGAGCGGCTGTTCGGCGGGCAGGCGCGCGTCTTCGTCTCCGGCTTCGACCGGCCCAACATCTTCATCGCCGTCGAGGACAAGAAGGACCCGGCGCGGCAGATCGAAAGCTATGTGCGCGCCCGCCCCGGCATGGCCGGCATCATCTACCGCATCTCGCGCAAGAAGGTGGACGAGACCGCCGAGCGGCTCTCCGCTGCGGGCATCCGCGCCCTGCCCTACCATGCCGGCATGAGCCCGGAGGCGCGCGCCGCCAATCAGGAAACCTTTCTGGCCGAGGACGGGGTGGTAATGGTTGCCACCGTCGCCTTCGGCATGGGCATCGACAAGTCGGATGTGCGCTATGTGCTGCACGCCGATGCGCCGGGCACGCTGGAATCCTACTATCAGGAGATCGGCCGCGCCGGCCGCGACGGCCAGCCGGCGGAAGCGCTGCTGCTCTATTCCGCCGGCGACATCGCCACCCGCCGCCGCTTCCTCGACGAGGAGCCCTCGCCGCCCGAGCGCAAGATGGTGGAGGCCCGCCGGCTCGACGCCATGGTCGGCTTCTGCGAGGCCGTCACCTGCCGGCGCGCCGTGCTGCTCGGCTATTTCGGCGAGCGGGCCAAGGCCTGCGGCGCCTGCGATGTCTGTCGCGACCCGCCCAAGGTGATCGACGCCAGCGCCGACGCCCAGCTGGTGCTGCGGCTCGTGCGCGCCACCGGCGAGCGCTTCGGCGCCGCCTATCTCGCCAGCGTCGTCACCGGCCAGCGCACCGACCAGATCTGCGGGCGCGGCCATGACAAGCTCGCCGATTTCGGCGCCGGTGGCGACAAGCCGGCCACCGAATGGCGGGCGCTGCTGCGCCAGCTCGTCGCAACCGGCGCGCTGCACGCGGACCCGACGCGCTTCGGCGCGCTCACCCTCACCGAGATCGGCCTCGCCGTGCTCGGCGGCACCCGCACCTTCACCCTGCGCGCCCCGGTGAAGCGTTCGCGCGAGCGTTTCGCCCGCTCCGACAGCGGGGCTGAACTGGCTCCGGCCGAGGCGGCGCTGCTCGGCAAGCTCAAGGCGCTGCGCCGTGATCTCGCCAAGGAGCGCAACGTGCCGGCCTATGTCGTCTTCGCCGACAAGACGCTGGAGGAGATGGCGGTGGAGCACCCACGCAGCCGCACCGAGCTGGCCGGCGTCAAGGGCGTCGGCGCCGCCAAGCTCGAAGCCTTCGGCGCGGCGTTTCTTAAGATTCTCAAAGAATTCTCGTAACAGCCCAAAAGAATTCGACCCGGGAAATTTTCCACACGCAAGAGAGTTCACGAACGCCGAATCCCTCCCTAGACTGCGGGGCAACGGACGCAAAAGTCCGGAATGAACCCTGTTCCGGGATGGAAACGATGAAGCTTGAACTGTTGACTGCGGCGCTGGCCGCAACCTCCATGCTGGCCACCCTCGGTGTGGCGGGCGCCCACGGCCCGACCCGCCAGAAGATTTCCGAAAAAATCGAGATCAACGCCCCGCCGGACAAGGTGTGGGCCGTAGTGTCCAATTTCCAGGATGGTGGCTGGATTCCGGTGGTCGCCAAGACCGAGGGCACCGGCGGCAACGCCCCGGGCGCCAAGCGCACCCTCACCCTGAAGAACGGCGCCACCGTCGAGGAAGAGGTCGCCAAGTTCGAGCCGGAAAAGATGACCCTGATGTACCGGATCGAGAAGGTCGACGTCGCGGTGCTGCCGGTGACGAACTACTCGTCCTGGCTCATCGTCACCCCGGCCGATGGCGGGGCAAAGTCCGAGGTAGAGTGGCGCGGCGCCTTCTATCGCGGCTACCCCAACAACGACCCGCCGCCGGAGCTGAACGACGAAGCCGCCGTCAACGCGGTCACGGGCCTCTACAAGGCCGGGCTCGGCGAGCTGAAGAAGCAGATCGAGGGCGGCAGCTGAGCCGTGACGGCGTCGGCACCGATGCGAACGCGCCTCGCGCCCTCTCCCCGACGGGGAGAGGGCTGGGGTGAGGGGACCTGGCGCCCCGCAGGGCCTTCCCTCCCGCCCGGCATCATCCCGGCCGCGCACCAGCGTGCGCCAGGATCGCCCGAGGCCTCAACGCGATTCCGGATCGACCTTCGGTCGTCCGGGGTGACGGCCGCATGGCGGCGGTTTCTGCCCGTACTCGCGGCCAGCGTCCTCTTCTTCCTCGCCCCGCCCACCCATGCGGATGAGGCCTTCGTCACCTCGCAGCCGGCGGAAACCCTCTCCATCGTCGATCTCGCCACCCGCAAGGTCGTCGCCACCCTGCCGATCCCCGGCAAGCCGGCCGGCATCGCGGTGAGCCCGGATGGCGCCCGCGCCTTCGTCACCTCGCCCGACGGCAAGGCGCTGAGCATTGTCGACGCCACGACCCGCACCGTGACCCACCGCGTCAACCTCGGCGACGGGCCGCTCGGCGTCGCCGTCCACCCTTCCGGCAGCCCGGCCTATGTCGCCGACTGGTACCAGCACCGCATCCTCGCGGTTGATGCCGCAACCGGCGCCGTCACCGGCGAGGTGAAGGTGGGCCAGTCCCCCTCCGGCCTCGCGGTGACGCCGGATGGCGCGCTGCTTCTCTCCGCCGACCGCGATTCCGACGCGGTGAGCCTGATCGACACCGCCACCCTCACCCGCCTCGCCTCCATCCCCGTCGGGGCCCGCCCCTTCGGCATCACCGTCGACGCGGCGGGCACCCGTGCCTACACCGCCAATGTTGCCTCGAACGACGTCAGCATCATCGATCTTGCCGCGCGCAAGGTGGTGGCGACGGTAAAGGTCGGCGAACGCCCCTATGCGGTGGCGCTGGCTCAGGGCCGCGCCTTCGTCACCGACCAGTATGATTCCACCGTCACCGTGTTCGACACGCAGACGCTGGAAAAACTCGCGGCCATTCCGGTCGGAGACTATCCCGAGGGCATCGCGGCCAGCGGCGACGGCGCCTTCGTCACCGTCGCCTGCTGGGAGGCCAACACGCTGGAGATCATCGACAGCGCGACGCTGAAAGTGGTGGAGACGATCCCTGTCGCCGACGGCCCGCGCGCCTTCGGCGCCTTCATCCGCCGGACACAGCAGTGACATAAATGGGCGTCTGCCCGGCTCCCTATGACGCCACCGGCACAAGAGGAAGCTACCGCCATGGACCCCGATTTCTGGCACAAGCAATGGGAAGCGAACGAGATCGCCTTTCACGAGGGCGCGGCCAACCCCTTGCTGGTCCGCCATTTTTCGGCACTCGGCGTCCACCCCGGCGCGCGGGTGTTCGTGCCGCTCTGTGGCAAGAGCCATGATCTGCACTGGCTTCTGGCCCACGGCTTCACAGTCGCCGGGGCGGAGCTGAGCCGCCTCGCCGTCGAGCAGTTGTTCACCGAACTCGGCGTCGCGCCCGAGATTTCCGAGATCGGCCCGCTGGAGCGCTTCGCGGCGGAGGGAATCACCGTCTTCGTCGGCGACATCTTCGACCTCACGCGCGACGTGCTGGGGCCTGTCGACGCCATTTATGACCGCGCCGCGCTGGTCGCCCTGCCGGAGGCCATGCGCGAACGCTATGCCGGCCATCTCGTGCATCTCACGCACAGCGCCCGGCAGTTGCTGATCACCTTCGACTACGACCAGAGCCTCACCGTCGGCCCGCCCTTCGCCGTCGATGAGCACGAGGTGCGCCGGCTCTATGGCGCGCCCTACCATCCCTCGCTGCTGGAAAAGCACCCTCTCAAGGGCGGCATTCGCGGCAAGGAGCCGGTGGTGGAGGACGTGTGGAAGCTGGAGCGGCGCTGAAGTTCTTCAGATCGCGTAATCGCCCGGCTGGTGGGCCGGCGGAGCCTTGGTGTCGACGCCCGGGCCATCGGAGGCGAAGAGGCGGGCGCGGTCGAGCCGCACCGCAACCTTCTCGCCGATTGGCACCCGCACGGTGGGGGCGATGTCGGCCTCCAGGACGGCGGTGCCGACCGCGATCTCGACGCGGCGGATAGCGCCGTGGCGGCGGAAGGCGCGCACCTGCCCCTTCAGCCCCGCCGTGCCGTGCAGGCCCAGCGTCACGTCGTGCGGACGCACATAGAGCAGGCCCGGCCCGTCCGGCACCGCCAGGGTCGCCGCCGCGATGGCGGTGGAACCGGCAAGCGCGACGCCGTTCTTCACGTCGACCTCGATGCGGCTTGATTCGCCCATGAAGCCGAACACGGCGGCGGTTTCCGGCCGGTCATACACATCGTCCGGCGTGCCGATCTGCTCGATCTTGCCCTTGCCCATGACCACCACCCGGTCGGCGAGTTCCAGCGCCTCTTCCTGGTCGTGGGTGACGAACAGCGTGGTGTGGCCGGTCCGGTCGTGCAGTTCGCGCAGCCAGCGGCGCAGTTCCTTGCGCACCAGCGCATCGAGCGCCCCGAAGGGCTCGTCCAGCAGGAGCACCTTGGGCTCGATGGCGAGCGCACGGGCGAGCGCCACGCGCTGGCGCTGGCCGCCGGAAAGCTGCGCCGGGAAACGCCCGCCAAAGCTCTCCAGTTGCACCAGCGCGAGAAGATCGGCCACGCGCGAGCGGATCTCGGCTTCGGAGGGCCGCTCGGCGCGCGGGCGCGAGCGCAGGCCGAAGGCGACATTCTCGGCCACCGTCATATGGCGGAACAGCGCATAGTTCTGGAAAACGAAGCCGATGCCGCGCCGTCGCACAGGCACCGAGAGCGCGTCATGCCCGTCGAACAGCACCCGGCCATGGCTCGGCTGCTCCAGCCCGGCGACGATGCGCAGCAGCGTGGTCTTGCCGGAGCCGGAAGGCCCCAGAAGCGCCACCAGCTCGCTGGGTTTCACATCCAGCGACACGTTGGAAAGCGCCGGCGCACCGTTGCCGAAGCTCTTGCCGACCTGATCGATGGTGACGGCGACCGTCATGAATTCACTCTCATTAGATGTACTAAATGGAATTATCCGCAAGATATCCGAAAATTCGCCGCTGTGAACCCCGCCCGACGCCGAACGGGGTCGCGCGGCCTCCCCATGGCGGCGAACGGGGGATTGGCGCTAGAACGGGGGCACGCCTCACCGGATACCCCCTGGAATGACCGACCCCGCTGCCCCGCTTGTCCTCAATCTCGATGGCTATACGCCGCTGCCGCCCGGCAAGATCGCGGCCGTGGTGACGATGCTGGAAATGACCGGCCCGCCACCGCCTTTGCCGGAGCGGGCCAGCGAGGGCCTGACGCTGGAGCGGCAGCACGCACCCGCGCCGGGCTGGTACCGCGCCCTGTTTCGCCGCGTCGGCGAGGACTGGCTGTGGTTCTCGCGACTGGCGATGGTCGACGCGGGACTCGCCGCCATCCTCGATGACCCGGAGGTGGATGTGCTGGTGCTGCGCAAGGACGGCGTGGAGGTCGGCTATATCGAGCTCGATTGCCGCGTGCCGGGCGAGATCGAGCTCGCCTTTGTCGGGCTGGTGCCTGACATGGTGGGCAGCGGCGCCGGGCGTTTCATGATGAACCGGGCGCTGGCTCTGGCGTGGGCGCGCCAGCCGCGACGTGTGCATGTCCACACCTGCACCCATGACAAGCAGGGGGCGCTGAATTTCTACCTCAAGGCGGGTTTCCGCCCCTATGCGAGCGCGGTGGAGATCGTCGACGATCCCCGGCTCACGGGGCTGCTGGCGCGCGCGGCGGCGCCGCATGTGCCTGTCATAGAGGCCGACTGATCCGTCTCAGGCGCCAAGCACGGCGCGGGCGCGGCCGGCGATATTGCGCGGCGCCATCTCGACCGGCGCCTCGACGCGCTCGCGCTCGCCGAGCGCCTCCATCTTCTTCAACTCGTCCAGCGCCTCGTCATGGGCAAGGCGCGCCTCGCTGAGCTGGCCTTTCAGCTCGTCGGCGGAGCGGCGCATATTGTCGCGACGGGTCGCGGCGGCGCGGGCATAGGTCGAGTAGGCGAAATGCTGGGTGTCGGTAATGCCCGAGCGCTGCTCCTCGGCGTCGATCTCGCGTTCGAGATCGCGCGACATGCGGCCGAACTCCGCGATCATGGTCTCGATCTGCGCCAGATGGCGGCGCTTTTCTTCCGCCTGGAACCGCTTGAGGCGGATGAGGGTGTCGAGCGACTTCATGGTCGGCTTACTCCGTTCCGTCGTCCGCCCGCTTCCCCGATGGGCGCGACAAGGCGGTCGTCACGTGCCGCCATCACGCCGCGGCAGGGGCATTTTCGCCAACAGATGTTGCCGCTTCCTTACTCTTTTTGCTGAAAAGGTAGCGGGGGCCGGGGAAAGCGTCACAAGCCCTCCGGATCGAAACGATTTGTTTACCGGGCTCATTAATGATCGCGATGTCGTCCGGTGGGGTCGCGGCGCCCGTGAAAGCGGAGTCGAGGGACTCACTTAGGCACACTTGTTAAGATTCAACTTCAGAGATCGGGATGAGAAATTCCGATTTTCGGACAAACTCTTGCGGGAAGACTCGAAGATAATTCGTGTCGCCGCTTGTGCTCGGGAATCGGTTTTTGTTACCCCTTGTTTCACGAAGTAACGAATCGGTGTGTGTCGAGCCGGGCGCGGGGTGGGGTCACGCTCGGCTTGGAAGAGTCCGGTTGAGCGCTGAACCCCCCGGGGCCATGGCGAGGGAAGGGGATTGGCATGCGCGTCTTGCTCATCGAGGACGACCGCGCGACCGCGCAAAGCATCGAGTTGATGCTTAAGTCCGAGAACTTCAACGTCTACACGACCGATCTCGGGGAAGAGGGCGTCGATCTCGGCAAACTCTACGATTACGACATCATCCTGCTGGACCTCAATCTGCCCGACATGTCGGGCTATGACGTCCTCAAGGGACTGCGCGTCGCCAAGGTGAAGACGCCGATCCTCATCCTCTCCGGCCTCGCCGGCATCGAGGACAAGGTGAAGGGCCTCGGCTTCGGCGCCGACGACTACCTTACCAAGCCGTTCCACAAGGACGAGCTGGTGGCCCGCATCCACGCCATTGTGCGCCGGTCCAAGGGCCATGCCCAGTCGGTCATCACCACGGGCGATCTGGTGGTCAATCTCGACACCAAGACGGTCGAGGTCGCCACCAACCGGGTTCACCTGACCGGCAAGGAGTACCAGATGCTGGAGCTCCTCTCGCTGCGCAAGGGCACCACCCTGACCAAGGAGATGTTCCTCAATCATCTCTATGGCGGCATGGATGAGCCGGAGCTGAAGATCATCGACGTGTTCATCTGCAAGCTGCGCAAGAAGCTCGCCAACGCGTCGCAGGGGCACAATTTCATCGAGACCGTCTGGGGCCGCGGCTATGTGCTGCGCGACGCCGGCAACGAGTCGGACCGCATGTCCGCCTGATTTCTCGCGTTTGTCGAACCCTCCCAAACTTGAGCCCCGCCGCAAGGCGGGGTTTTTGTTTGGCGGGTCCGGTTGGCGTGGTGGCGCGCCCTCGCCGGCCGTCCTACCGGCCGCACACGGCGAGAGTCGCGATTGCCCCCTCGTGCGAGCGATCCCGGATCGGCCGTTCGGCCGTCCGGGATGACGTCTCTTTTAAAAGCCCCTGCCGTCGCCTATTTGGCGTTTCGGGCCAGCCAGGCCTTGAGGAAGGCGATCTCGCCCTCCTGCGCCTTGATGATCTCCTCCGCCAGTGCCCGCAACTCCGGGTCCTTGCCGTGTTCGAGTTCGACCCGCGCCATGGCGATGGCCCCTTCATGATGGGGGATCATGCCACGGGCAAAGTCGATGTCGGTGTTGCCGGTGAAGGGGATCGCCATGTCCTTGTGCATGCGGGCATTGGCAGCCTCGAATGCCTGCGTCGAGGGGCTGGCGGCGGCACCCGTGTGAGTGCTGTGATCCATCGCGCCATGGTCCATGCCGTGGGCGGAAGACGGCGGTGACGCCGCGTCCTGCGCCAAAGACGGTGTCGCGAAGACGGCAAGGCCGGTGGCCAGAAGCCCGGCGCGAATAAGACGGTTCATGTTGAAAATCCTCTGAGGGTGGGAGAGCGGCCGGTCCGGCCGCGCGGGACGCTCAGAGGACGCGGGGCGGCCGCACCGGGATTGGCGGGGCGAGGCCCGCCAACGGCACTCCCGCCGGCGGCGCCAGTGTCACCCGGGCGGCCACTGGGATGGGCAGCACCGGCGCGGACAACGGTGTCGCCACGTTCTGGCTCAGCACGCAGCACAGGTGCAAGGGCGTCGGCACGCCGTGGAGCGAGGGCGGAGCCTGATCGAGCATCGCCTCGTGGCAGGGCATGGCGGACGAAGGCACGGCTGAGGAAGATATTGCGGAGGAAGATATGGCGGGCGCGGCCATCGCCCGGGTCGCCGCCGCCGGGCTCGCCAGAGCGGCGCCCAGCGCGAGCAGCGCCAGCATCAGTCGAAGCCATCTCCGCGCGTGCATCCAGTCATCCCGCAGGCCGCCCCCACTTTGCGCGCAGGAGCCAGCGAAGCCGTCATGTTAGCGGGTAGGCATCGGGCGAGACAGATGGGTATCGCGCGGATGGCGCAGCTGTGATGAGCGCACCGCAGCCTCACCGCGTCGGTTCGCCCTCCAGAAGCGCCAGCACCAGCGCCACCGGCTCGTGCGCCGGCACCACGGCCTGGAAGCCGGGCGGCGGCGGCAGCGGGGTTGCGGAAAGTCCGATGCGCCGGCCCGGGTCCTGGGCGGCGACGCCGTCCTCCCGCACGGCGCCATAGGCGTCGAGATCGAACAGGATGACGTCGAAGCGCCCGCCCATGAGCCGCGCCGCGCGCGGGTCGTCGGCCAGCCTCACCTCATGGCCCATCGATCGGACGAGGTCGCGCAGGGCAGCACGGGCCGCGCCATGCGGCGCCGTCACCAGCACGCGCAGCGGCGCGGCACACGGTGTGGAATGTGTTGCCTGCGTACCCGCCGGCTCCAGCAGCCGGTAGCGACCGCTGGTGGTGGCGAGAAAGCGCATGCCGCCCACCCGCTCGATCCGTCCCTGCGGCGCCAAGCCGACAATCTCGTCGACGACGATCACTTCACCTTCGCCGCCAAAGGCCAGCAGCATGCGCCGTGACGGGCGGCCGGCGGTGGGCAGCAGCGCGATGCCCGGCACCTTCTCAAGCGCCGTCACGCTCTGCAGCGTGGCGATGCGAACCGCCTCCATCTGCGCGCGGCCGGCGCGCACCAACAGATGCGCCGTATCGGCTTCGGGCGTCGGGCGCTTTGCCGCCACGCCGAGCGGCAGGTCGACCATCGCCACGCGTGCGCCGTCGGCGAGCAGCGCCACGCCCTCCAGCATGTGGGCGCCGGGGCCGAATCGCTCGCGCCAGCTCGGCGGCAGAGTTTCCACCACCGCCGTCTGGCGCTGCAATTCGCCTTCCACCAGCACGGCGGCGCGCACCTTGCCTCCGGTGCCGACCAGCAGCAGCGTGCCTTTGGTGGCGCGTGGCGTGGCAACGCCCATGCGGGCGGCAAGTTCGATCAGCGGCAGGCCGCTCGACGCCAATGTCCCCGTGTCGGCCATGGCCAGCAGCCGCGCCCAGCGCTCGCCGCTCACGGTCATGGAGTCCATCACCTGGGTAGCGGAAAAGGCGAGACGCAGGCCGCCCTGCGCGAAGGACAGAATGTCCACGCGCGGCGCCGGGGCGCGGGTCCGCTCCCTCTGCGGCGCATCGGCGCGGGAAGATTCGGCACGGGAAATTTCCTCGCGCGGAAATTCGGTACGTTGCGAGGGCGCGCGCAGGCTCGCCGCGATGCGGGCGGCTTCGCGGGAGACAGGGCCGCGCGGGGCGGCAGGCAGGGAATCGACGGGGAACATGGGCGACCGGCAATACGGGACACGACACACCGACCTTTCGGCCTGCGAGCGTCAGTTTCCACCGATACCGTTAATGTCGTCTGAACCTCCCGCACGCCCTCCCGGGAAGCTGCCGAAAAGCGTCCCCGTCGCCAGCGGCGCAAACGGCGCGGGAATCAGCCGCGCGCAACCAGGATCGTCACCGCGTCGCCCTCATGCGCGAGGCTGATGCCATAGCCGGTCGCCCGCGCCAGCAGCCCGGTATAGTGCGGCTGGATGGCGTGGGCATCGACCGAGCCGCCTTCCTGCGCCTCGCCGGCCAGCAGCGACACGAGGTGCGGGGGAATCCGGGAATGGCTGCCCTGCGTGGTCAGGCGAAAACCGCCCTCCTCGCCCGTGCCGTTCTCTTCCACGCCGATGCGTCCGCCACGCGGAATGGTGGAAGTGGCGACGACCAGAAGGTTCAGCAGCAGCTTCACCTTGTTCTTTGGCGCCAGCACGCGCGGCAGTTGCCAGGTCAGGCTGGTGCGGTCGTCCTCGATAAAGCCGCGCGCCACCTTCTCAGCCTCGCCGGTGTCAATCTGCGCCCCGGCCGAGCCGGCGGCGCCGAAGGCGAGTCGGGCGAATTGCAGCCGGGCGGAGGCCTGCCGGGCGCTCTTTGCGATGAGGTCGAGCGCAAAACTTTTCATCGCCGGGTCGTCCTCGTCCTCCAGCACTTCGAGCCCGTTGACGATGGCGCCGACCGGGCTGATCACGTCGTGGCACACGCGCGAGCACAGGAGGGCGGCGAGGTCGAGCTTGTCGAGGTCGATGGCGGTCGTCATCGCGTCCCTTGCGGAGAGTGTGCGGCGAATCGGCCGCCCCAGAATGCAGCCGGCCCGTGTGGCCGACATCGCTGGGTGTGATACACCGCGCTCCCATTGAGGCCAACCGTTTCTCCCTCCCGCCCCCTCTCCTTCCAAGCCGGAAACGCTAGCGCCATGTCTTCCCTGCCCCCGCATCTGCCGCCCCATCTCAGCCTGCTTTCCGCCCTTGCAGGCGCGGCCCTGAAGGCGGGCGAGGTCATCCTGCGCATCCGCGCCGAAAGTCTGGCCGGCGGCGGGATGGCGAGCGCGCAAAAAAGCGACGAGAGCCCCGTCACCGCCGCCGATCTCGCCGCGGAGGAGCTGCTGCGGGCCGAGCTCGCCCGCCTGCTGCCGGGCGTGCCCGTCATTGCCGAGGAGGCGGTTGCACAGGGGCGGGGCGAGGCGCCGGCCGAGACCTTCCTACTGGTCGACCCGCTCGACGGCACCCGCGAATTCATCGGCGCCAGCGGCGAGTTCACGGTGAATATCGGCCTGGTGGAAGCCGGCGTGCCGAGCTTCGGCATCGTGCTCGCCCCGGCGGTAAACAAGCTCTATGCCGGCGCCACCACGGCGGCCGGGGCGGGCGCCTTCCTTGGCGGGCGCGACGCCGATCCCGGTTCCTGGACGCCGATTCGCTGCCGGCCGATGCCGCACACGGGGCTGATCGCGGTCGCCAGCCGCTCGCATCTCGACCCTGAGACGACGGCTTTTCTCGCTGGCCTCGACATCGCCGAATCGATCAGTTGCGGTTCGGCGCTGAAATTCGGCCTGGTGGCGGAAGGGCGGGCCGATCTTTATCCGCGCTTCGGCACGGTGTGCGAATGGGATGTCGCCGCCGGCCATGCGGTGGTGCGGGCCGCCGGCGGCAGCGTGTGCCGGACCGATGGCGGCGCCCTGCCCTATGCCCGCACGGAAGCCGACTATCGGGTCCATGGTTTCATCACCCGCGGTGCCGGGACGTGAGCGACCCAACTGTGGCGCATGTGCCGCGAGCTGCGCTTTTGGAGGCATGTCGCCTTTCTCTGGTCGCACTCCATGCTATTGATAGCCTTCGGGGAGTTGGATGCCCGGGTCCGGTTCGGGGCCTGCGATGGGCTCTCTTCCGCTTGTTGAGATCAAACGCGAGACCGCCAATGCCGACCTTGCGCGCCCTTTTTGCCTCCTTCGCCCTTCTCTGCGCCCTGCCCTTCCTCGCCGCGCCCGCTCAGGCGCAGGCGCAGCAGGCCGGTACCTATTCGAGCGACGAACTGGTGCAGCAGGGCCACGGCTTTTTCGGCGAGGTCTCGCGCGGCCTCGCTCTGTCCATCGAGAAGGCGGTCAACCAGTGGGGCCAGCCCAATGGTTACATCCTCGGCCAGGAAGGTTCCGGCGCCTTTGTCGGCGGCCTGCGCTATGGCGACGGCACGCTCTACACCCGCAATGCCGGCGACCTGAAGGTCTACTGGCAGGGCCCCTCGCTCGGCTGGGACTTCGGCGGCGACGGCGCCCGCACCATGATTCTGGTGTACAACCTCAACGGTATCAACGACATTTTCCGGCGCTTCGGCGGCATTTCCGGCTCGGCCTATTTCGTCGCCGGCTTCGGCATGACGGCGCTGGCCTCGGACAATATCGTCGTGGTGCCAATCCGCTCGGGTGTCGGCGTGCGCCTCGGCGCCAATATCGGCTATCTCAAATTCACCCCCGCCGCGACGTGGAACCCCTTCTGAACGGCCCCGCCTGACGCCGTGGGGCCGGGCTAGCCCGGCCGTTTTGGTATCTGTAACCTGTTAGCTCCCTGGCTGGCTGTCCTTCCCGGACCGCCCCGCCACCCTTTGAGGTGAGAAACGCCGCATGATCGAAGCGATCATGTATTCCGCTATCGGCTTCCTGACCGCGACCTTGCTGGCATTGCTCACGCTGCCGGCGGTGTGGCGGCGGGCGGTGCGGCTCACCCGCAAGCGGATCGAGGGCGCGATTCCGGTCTCCATTGCCGAGGTGCAGGCCGACAAGGACGAGCAGCGTGCCCTGTTCGCCGTCGGCATTCGCCACCTCGAAATGGAGGTGGAGCGCCAGCAGGCCCGCACCGCCGCGCAATATGGCGAGATCGTCCGGCAGGCAGAGGCGCTGCGCACGCGGCAGGAGGCCGTCGAGCGGCTGTCGACCGACCTCGACGCGCTGCAGACCGAACATGCCACTGTCGCCACCCATCGCGACCATCTGCGCGGCGAACTGGAAACCACCACGCGGCATCTCGAAGAGACCCGCGCCGCCTTGCTTCACGCCCGCAGCGAGCTTGCCCGCACCCGCGACGCCTTCGAGGACACACGCACGCGGGAAGACGAGCTGAAGATCGAGCATGTGGCGCTGACCACGTTGCGCGACACGCTCAAGGACCGCATCGGCGAACTCGGCCGACAGCTCACTTCTGCCAACGCACTTCTGGCGAGCGAGCGCGAGACGGTGCGGGCCACGGGCGAAAGCCTCGCCATCGAGCGGCGCCGCAACCAAGAGATCAACGACGAGCTGGCCAAGGCGCTTGAGGCGCAGGCTCTCGCGCAGGAGGGCCACGCCGCCCTGCAGGCGCGCATCGAGCACCTCACCGTGCTGGCCGCCGCACCCCAATCCGCCACACCACCATCCGCCGAGGCGCCGGACGGCGCGGCCGACACGGCGATGCTGCGCGAGCACATCAGCGACATCGCCGCCGGAGTCGCTCATCTCACGGCCCGGCTGGAGGGCCCCGGTTCGCCAATCGACGCACTGCTCGCCGGCCATTCCCGCGTGCCCGGCGCCCCGCCGACCCTGGCCGACCGCATTCTCGACCTCAAGGCCGCGCACACCGCCGCCGAGGCGCTGACGGCGGAAGAAGCCCGCCCCCAGGGCCGCGCCGTCGCCGGCTGACATCGCGCCGCCGGCCCCGGCTGGCAGGCGAAGAACCGGACCGGGCGCCAAGCCCGGCCGCACCCTGGGAAGGAAACGCCTGATGAATCTTGCCCGCCTGCTCAAGGCCCGCGCCGATGCCGGCCGCCCCGTTCGCGTCGGCCTCATCGGTGCCGGCAAGTTCGGCTCCATGTTCCTGTCGCAGCTGCGCACCACGCCCGGCCTGCACCTGCTCGGCATCGCCGATCTCTCGGTGCCGCGCGCCCGCGCCGCGCTGGAGGCCACCGGCTGGGATACGGAAGCGGTCCTCGCCCCCTCCTTCGCGGAAGCCCTGCGCACCGGCCGCACCATGCTGACCGAGGACGCCTCGGCGCTGATCGCCGCCGACGGGCTCGATGTCGTGGTGGAAGTCACCGGCAGCCCCGCCGCCGGCGCGGCCCATGCGCTGATGGCCATCGAGCAGGGCCGCCACATCGTCATGGTCACGGTGGAGGCCGACGTTCTGGTCGGCCCGCTGCTGGCCGAACGTGCCCGCAAGGCCGGCGTCGTCTATTCCATGGCCTATGGCGACCAGCCGGCGCTGGTGTGCGAGATGGTCGACTGGGCCCGCACCTGCGGCTTCAACGTGGTCTGCGCCGGCAAGGGCACCAAATACCTCCCCAGCTTCCACCGCTCCACCCCGGACACCATCTGGAGCCTTTACGGCCTCACGCCTGAGCAGGCGGCGGAAGGCGGCATGAACGCGCAGATGTTCAATTCCTTCGCCGACGGCACCAAATCGTCCATCGAGATGGCGGCGATCGCCAATGCGGCGGGGCTCACCGCCCCCTCCGACGGGCTGCTGTTCCCGCCCTGCGGCGTCGACGACCTCGCCACTATTCTCCGCCCCCGCGCGGCCGGCGGTCTGCTGGAGCATTCCGGCACGGTGGAAACCGTCTCCTCGCTGGAGCGCGACGGCCGCCCGGTTTTCCGCGACCTGCGCTGGGGCGTCTATGTGGTCTTCGAGGCCGACCCGAGCGCGCGCGGCGACTATGCCCGGCGCTGCTTCAAGGAATATGGCGTGGTGACGGATGCCTCCGCCCGCTATACCGCGCTCTACCGCCCCTATCACCTGATCGGGCTGGAACTCGGCGTCAGCGTCGCCTCGGCGGCGCTACGAAATGAGCCCACCGGCGTCACCGAAGCCTTCAACGCCGACGTGGTGGCGGTGGCCAAGCGCCCGCTCAAACGCGGCGAGACATTGGACGGCGAAGGCGGCTTCACCGTCTGGGGCAAGCTGTTCCCGGCCACCACGTCGCTTGCCAAGGGCGGTCTCCCCATCGGCCTCGCCCACCACGTGACGCTCACCCGCGACATTGCTGAGGGCGAGATCGTCGGCTGGGCCGATGTCGAGGTGAAGGACAGTCCCGCCGTGCGCCTGCGCCGCGAGATGGAGCGTTCTTTCGCGGGTGTCGAGGCGGCGGGGGCGGAGTAAAGGGGACCTCGCACCCAGCCTCCGCCGCTTCGGCTATTCCTCGTAGGCGATGTATCGGATGATACGCCATCGGCCGTCGTCTTCCCGGCGGAAAACGTCCATCCCCGGCTCGACGCTCTTTATGTCGCCCGGCGAAATGGTCAGCGTCCAAGTCAGGCGGACAACGGCGAGGTCGCCCTCAACGATCACTTCCTTGATGTCGGCGGAATAGTGGAAGCGGCGCTCGCGATCGCCGAGCGCCTTCTCGATCAAGGCGCAGCGCGTCGCGTAGCCCGCCTCGCCCTGGCCGCGATAATCCGAGATGAGAGATTGAGAAAACAGCTCGCAGGCGGTGGTCGCGTCACCGTTGTTGAACGCCTCCGTCCATTGGCCGAGCCGGGCGCGGATTTCGGCTTCGGCCCCCTGCCCGGCCCACGCCGAACTGGCCAGCAATACCAGTCCGGCAAGGCCGGACGCCAGTCGTGCGAGACGTTCCATGCGGCACCCCGTTTCCACAGGTCTACCAGAAAGTCACGGCCCGGCGCGAGCGCTCGCGCCCTCTACCGCGTGGCCAGCACCCATTCGCGCGCGCGGGCCTCGGGATTGTCGTTCAGCAGCACGTCGGTGACGACGGCGAGGCTGTCCGCCCCGGCCTGGCGCACCCCCGCCGCGCGGTCGAGATTGAGCCCGCCAATGCCGACCAGCGGCAGGTCGCCGATCCGCGCCTTCCACTGGCGCACCCGCTCCACCCCTTGCGGCGCCCAGCGCATCTTCTTGAGGATGGTCGGGTACACCGGCCCGAGCGCGATATAGTCCGGCCCGGCAAGCAGCGCGGCCTCAAGCTCGGCCTCGTCATGCGTGCTGATGCCAAGCTTGAGCCCGGCCCGCCGCATCGCCGGCACGTCGGCTTCGGCAAGGTCTTCCTGGCCCAGATGGACGAAATCGCAGCCGAGCTCGATGGCCAGCTTCCAGTAGTCGTTGACGATGAGCTGGGCGCCGAAGCGGGCGCAGACCTCGCGCGCCGTGGCGATCTCGCGGCGCAGCTCGGCCTCGTTCATCTCCTTGGCGCGCAGTTGCACCAGCTTCACCCCCTGCGGCAGCAGGCGCGGCAGCCATGAGGCACGGTCGACGATGAGGTAGAACGGATCGAGCTTCATCACGCACTCACTGAGAGATCAGGAACCAAGAAGGGCCCGGCCCATGACCGGGGTCGAAGGCGCGGCCATGTCGCGCACCTCCATCGGATCGGCGATCACTGCCTCGCGCCCGGCGGCGATGGCGGCGGCGAAGGCGCGGGCCATGCGGACGGGATCGCCCGCCTTCGCTACCGCCGTGTTCAGGAGCACCGCGTCATAGCCCAGTTCCATGGCCGCCGCCGCATGCGACGGCAGGCCGACGCCTGCATCCACCACGAGCGGAATGCCGGGGAAATGCGCCCGCATCGAGCGCAGCCCATAGGGGTTGTTCAGCCCACGCCCGGAGCCGATCGGCGCCCCCCATGGCATCAGCACCTCGCAGCCGGCGGAAACCAGCTTCTCCGCCACCACTAGGTCCTCCGTGGTGTAGGGAAACACCTGGAAGCCGTCACGGGTGAGGATGCGCGCCGCCTCCACCAGACCAAAAACATCCGGCTGCAGCGTGTCGTCCTCGCCGATCACCTCGAGCTTCACCCAGGGGGTGCCGAAAAGCTCGCGCGCCATCTCCGCCGTGGTCACGGCTTCCTTCACTGTCCGGCATCCGGCGGTGTTGGGCAGCACCTTCACCCCGAGGTCGCGGATCAGCTGCCAGAAGCTTTGCCCGGCCTTGGCCGCCCCCGATTCCCGGCGCAGCGAGACGGTGACGATTTCCGTGCCCGAGGCGCGGATCGCCTCCGCGAGGATCGCCGGCGAGGGGTATTGCGCCGTGCCGAGCAGCAGGCGCGAGGTCACTTCGGTGCCGTAGAACGTCACCGGATCGGCCGCCGCAGCCGGCAGGTTGTGGGTCATCGCATCCATGATGGCCTCCTCTCATCCGCCCTGCATAGGGGCGAGAATTTCCACCCTGTCGCCCTCGGCGATAGGGGTTGCCTCGCGCCGGGCGGCGCGGACCATGTCACCATTCAGCGCCGTCGCCACGATGGCGCCGGCCAGTTCCAGCTCGGCCAGCAGGCCCGCCAGAGTGCCGGCGACCGTGTCGGCCGGCTCACCATTGACGATGATCTTCATCCATCACCTCCGGGAAATACGCCCCGTCAAACGCGACCTCCGCCGCCCGGCGCGCCAGCGCCGGTGCCGCGAGGAAGCCGTGCCGGTAGAGACCGTTGATATAGAGCGTACCGCCGCGCTTGCGCAGGCGCGGCAGATTGTCGGGAAAGGCCGGGCGCACATCAGCCCCGATCTCGACGATTTCCGCCTCGCCAAAGGCGGGGTGCAGCGCATAGGCCGCGCCCAGCAGCTCCAGCATGGAACGCCCGGTGACACGGCCGCGCTCGTCATTCTCGATCGAGGTGGCGCCGATCATGAAATGTCCGTCGCCGCGCGGCACGATATAGACCGGGATGCGCGGGTGCAGCATGCGGACCGGCCGTTTGAGGCTGACCTCGGTGGAATAGAGCACCAGCATCTCGCCCTTCACGCCGCGCAGATCGGCGAGGGTGTCGCGCGCCGCCAGCCCACGGCAGTCGACCACGAGGTCGGCCCCGTCGGCCCCCTCGGGCTGACGCTGCTCCTCATCCAACCCATCGGCCTCGAAGCGGAAGGCGACGCGATACTCCTGAACCAGCCGGCGGGTCAGGGCGGCAAGCGCCTTGCGCGGCTCCAGATGCGCTTCGGTGGGAAAGAACAGCCCCTGGTCGAAGCGCCCGTCGAGATCGGGTTCAAGTTCGCCGATACGGGAGCCATCAACCCATTGAAAGCCATCGGTCCGACGCGCGAAACGGCGCAGATCCGGCACATCGCGCGGCGGCGCCAGCACCAGCGAGCCCTCATTGGGCACATCCGGCACCGCCTCGCGCCAATAGGCCAACGATTCATGGCCCAGTTCGGCAATGATAGGCTCCGCGCTCTCCCGCTCGCACCAAGGCGCCAGCATGCCGCCGGCATACCAGGAACACCCCTGCCCCGAACCGGATTTTCTGTCGATTACAGTGACCTGGGCGCCGCGTTCGGCAAAAGCGTGGGCGCAGGTGAGCCCGGCGACGCCAGCGCCGACAATTCGCACGCGCATCGCATTGGCCCCATGCCAAGCCGTTGCGTTGCCAGTCGATTCAGTTTGCGTGGAAGCCATGCACTCCCTCCCTCCGCCAGTGTCAACTGGATCAGGTTCAAAGGGTCGCCATGCCGCGCAAACGCGTTGATGGCCTCTCAGCCTCCTGACGAGGCTCCCCCGGACTCTCTCGATATAGTCACTCGCCCGGCGGATGTCACCGTCGCTCGCTCGACATTCCCGCCATGGGGCGTTGGGTACGGGAACTCAGCCGCGACGCGGCAACGGCACCACATTGTCGGTCGCCTTGCGCGTCGCCAGCACGATGGCGCGGCGCAAGGCGTCTCGGCTGAAGGGTTTTCCCAAGCGGGTCATCCCGGCCTTGGCGTCGGCGGGAAGCTCGGCATAGCCGGTGCCGAGGATTAGTGGCAGCCCCGGCCAGCGCTCGTCGATCACCGCCGCCATCTGCACGCCGGTCATCCCGGGCATGGCCTGATCGGTCAGCACCACGTCGAAGGCCACGCCGGATTCCAGCAGGTCCAGCGCCTCGCGGGCGGAAGCTGCCTCCGTCACCGCGCAGCCGAGATCCTCCAGCATGGCGCCGGTGGCGGATAGCACGAGCGGATCGTCATCGACGACCAGCACCCGCTGCGCCCCGCCCTCGCCTTCCGGAACGCCCTCGTCGTCGTCAAGCGCGGCGGGAGAGGGCACCGCCCGCGCCACATGCGCCACCGGCAGATAGATTGTCGCCGTTGTGCCGCGTCCGGGCGTGCTCGCCAGCACCAGCCGCCCGTCCGACTGCGCGGCAAGACCGTGCACCATGGCGAGGCCGAGCCCGGTGCCTTTGCCCACCCCCTTGGTCGTGAAGAACGGTTCGGCGGCGCGCGCCAGCGTCTCCGCATCCATGCCGCTGCCACTATCGCCGATGGACAGGCAGAAATAGTGACCCGCCTTCAGCCGGCCGGGTTCCGGAGCCTCGTCCGGCGCCGGGGCGGGAACGACGTCATCGCGCGCGGCAATGGTGATCACACCACCCTCCGGCATGGCGTCGCGCGCATTCACCGCGAGATTCAACAGGGCGAGTTCAAGCTGGTTGGCGTCCACCCGCGCCAGAGGCAATCCCAGCGGAAATCGGGTTTCGATGCGGACGCTCGGGCCGATCGAACGGCGCATCATCTCAGCCATGCCGAGCACCAGTTCGGGGACATCGACCGCCGCAGGCTTGAGATCCTGCCGACGGGCGAAGGCCAGCATCCGCTGGGTCAGCGCGGCGCCGCGCTGGGCGGCCTGCGTCGCATTGCCCAGCAGCGACCGCAGCCGGGCATCGTCCGGCGCTCGCTTGGCGGCGAGTTCCAGATTGCCGAGGACCACGGCGAGGAGATTGTTGAAATCATGGGCGATGCCGCCGGTGAGTTGGCCGACGGCCTCCAGCTTCTGCGCCTGGCGCAGGGCGTCCTCGGTGGCGCGGCGCTCGGTGACATCGACGAGGCCGCAGAGCGTGTTCTTGAGATTGCCGTCGGCGTCCCGTTCGGCGACGGCGGAGAGCACGCAGTCGAGCACGCGCCCATCCTTGGCGATGAGCCTGTATTCGGCTTCCCGCAATTCGCCGGTGTCGAGCAGGCGGGGCCAGTGCTCCTCGGTACGGCGGCGCGCCGAATCGGCGGTCATGAAATCCGTCAGTGGCCGTCCAATTACCTCCTCGCGCGCATACCCGAGCAGGCTGAGCCAGCGATCGCTGACCTGCGCGATGTGGCCGTCCGGCCCGAGCGAGTGCAGCGGCAGCGGCGTGCGGCGATAAAGATTGCGATAGCGTTCCTCGCTCTCGCGCCAGACGCCGGCCTCACGGTCGGCCAGCACCGCGACACGGCGATCATAGGCGGCGGCTAGCAGAAGGGCGATGAAGATGGCAAAGGTTGCAGCCGTCACCACGGCGACGAGCGAGCCATTGTCGATCCCGCCGAGCGTGGCGGCATGGGTCGCGTCGGTGGCATCACGGGCATCGGCATAGCCAGTGAACGTCACCCCCATCATGGCGACATAGTGCATTCCCGCGATGCCAAGCCCAAGCGCAAGCGCGGCGACGGCCCGCTGGAAAACGGAGTGATTGCGGAAAGCCAGCCAGATGGCGACGGTCGAGGCGGAAATGGCGAGCACGATGGCGGCGCCCACATGGATCATGTCGAAAGTCATCGAACCGGGCATCCGCATCGCCGCCATGCCGGTATAGTGCATGCCGACAATCCCCAGCCCCATGAAGATGCCGCTCAGCAGAATACCTTCGACACCCACGCCCGCACGGCCGGCGCCGAACAGCGCCACGCCAGTGGCCAGAACCGCCAGCAGCAGCGAGGCCAGCGTCAGCTCGATCCCGTAGGAAACCTCCATGCCGACGTGGAGCGCCAGCATGGCAATGAAATGCATCGCCCAGATGCCGCCACCCAGCACGACGGCCGCAGCGGCGAGCCACGCCAGCCGTCCGGTGCCCGCGCGCGTCATGCGTCCCGCAAGGTCGAGCGCGGTGTAGGACGCCGCGACGGCGATCAGGATCGACAGCGCCACCAGCGCGCCATTGTGGCTCCCGACAATGTTCATGACCGCCGAATGTGTTTCACCTTCCGCGCACAGCGCGCGGTACCGGGCCGCGTTATCGTCGCGTCAGCTTCCCGCAGAGTAACGCGGCCCGCATGCGCGATGGTCAGAGATAACCCAAGAACCACAGAATAAGAATAATCGGCAATGGAATACCGAGCATCCAGAGAGCGCCACCCTTAAGCATGAATACCTCCTGAGCTGTTGCAGCATGGGAACACCGCAGGGCCTGGATCGGTTCCACCTTCTGCCGGCGCTTCCCGGTCCCATTTTTCATTGTCGGTGAACGATGTCCTCCATGTCTCCACGCCGCCTCGCCCAACGCCTCCCGCTTCGCCTGCGCCAGCTTGCCGGCCTCCTGCCCGAGCTGGCCGTACTCCTGGCCCTGCTCGGCGCGACGCTGGGGCTGCTGGCCTTCGCCTTCATTGCCGACGAGGTGGTGGAAGGCGAGACCCACGCCTTCGACGAGGCGGTGTTACTGGCCTTCCGCGCACCCGGCGATCCAGCCGATCCTCTCGGCCCCCACTGGCTGGAAATCGTCATGCGCGATGTGACGGCGCTGGGTGGCACGACGGTGCTCACCCTCATCACCCTCATCGTCGCCGGCTTCCTCGTCATGGACGGCAAGCGCGCGGCGGCGCTGTTCGTGCTGGTGGCGACATCCGGCGGCGGGCTGCTGAGCTACGCGCTGAAGCTTGGCTTCGAGCGCCCCCGGCCGGACCTCGTCGCCCATCTCGTCGATGTCAGCACGCTGAGCTTCCCGAGCGGGCACGCCATGGGTTCGGCCGTGACCTTCCTCACGCTCGGCGTCCTCATCGCCCGCACGGAGCGAAAGGCGCGCCTGCGGGCCTATGCCCTTGCCGTCGCGGTCGGCCTCACCTTGGTGGTGGGGTTCAGCCGCGTCTATCTCGGCGTGCACTGGCCGACGGATGTCCTCGCCGGCTGGTGCGCCGGCAGCGCGTGGGCGCTTCTGTGCTGGATCGCCGTGCTGATGCTGCAACGCCGGGGCAAGGTTGAGAGCGCCGGCAGCGACGATTCCGACAGCCCGCAGGCCCCCAAGCCGCCCGCCTCGTGATCTCCGCAAGCCCCGATGGCTTTCGCCTCGCGCTCGGCTATCATTCCCTCAGGCCGCCGCAGAGCGTGCCGCCAACGCAGGAGAAAGCCCATGACCACCACCACGCCGGAAGGACATCTCATTCCGGGGATCGGCGTCATCGAGACCGTCGAATCCGACAACGTCCTGCGCTGGGACGGCAATAATCTCTATGTCGAGCAGGACGTCTTCCATAATGGCCAGCTCGTCCACCGGCGCTACCGCAAACGGGTGACCAAATCCGTCGCGCAGGCCATCGCCGCCATGCTTGCCCAGCATTGACCGACCGGCGCGCGCCCTAAAACCGCGCCAGCAGGCCGCCGAGCAGCACGAGGCCCGCCGGCCAGAGACCGAGCCGCGCAGCGGAGCCGATATGGCCGAGTTCCCCGACATCGGCCAGATCGGCTCCCCAGGCCTGCGCGAAAGCGCCTGCCTGTGCCGGCCTCACCCTCGGATCGTCCCGCGAGACCAGAACGAGCGCCGGGTACGGCAGGGGCGAGAGCGGCATGGGACCGAAATTACGCACGAGGTCGAAGGAGGGGTCTGGGTCGTCGACATTGGTCGGCGCCGCCAGGAAAGCGGCCGCCACCTTGGCGCGCGCCCGTTCCGGGTTAAGCCACCGTCCAGCGCAGCACCGTCGCCACGCCGACCGAATGGGCGACCAGCACCACCCGGCGCGGGGCTGTCTCCACCGCCGCATCGAGCCGCGCGGTCCACGCTCCCACCTCGGGTCGGCTCCAGTCGGACTGGATCAAGCGGCTCGAATTGGGGAAGGCCCCAAGCCAATGCGACTGCCAGTGCTCGGCCGGTGCGTTTTCGCGACCGGGAATGATGAGGAAATCGAACGAGGAAAAATCGACCGCCATATCCCCGCCCTCGCTCAGAACGGCGACAGGACGGCGAGCAGGACCAGCACGATGCCCGCAAGCGACACGGTCCAGGCGAGCGAGCGCAGACGGGGCACGCCCAGGGCGTAGAGCGGCAGATAGACGATCCGGGCGCCGAGATACAGCCACGCCCCCCAGAAGGTGAGCGCACCTTCCCGGCCGGCGACATGGGCGATCAGGACGACGGCGGCGAACACGGGAAGCGTCTCGAACAGATTGGCCTGCGCGCGCTGGAGCCGCCCGGTGACGATTCCCACCGGCGGGCCAGGGGTGTCGCGCGGCCCCGTATTGTAGTCGGTTCCGGTTTCCCGGTTGCGCCACATCGCAGGGAGCAGCACCTGTATAAGGGCAAGAACCATCGTCCAGGCGAGAAGCGTCAGTTCGGTGGTCATGCGGGGGGTCCCAAAAGGCGAAAAACACCATAAGAGGCGTCGCTATTCCTACGCGATGCACTACATTTAGCACATCATGGCCAAGCAGAAGCAGACCAAACGGCGAGCGACCGACGGCCGCCCCCTCAGTCAGGTGGCGGCGCTGGCGTATCGCGTGGTCGACGACGGCGGCATCGAGGTTCTCGTCATGACGTCGCGGGAAACCCAGCGGGTGATCATCCCGAAGGGCTGGCCGATGAAGAACCGCAAGGACTGGAAGTCAGCGCAGATCGAGGCCCGGCAGGAGGCCGGCGTGATCGGCGATGTCGGCCGCAAGCGCCTCGGCCAGTATCTCTACTGGAAACGGCTGGAGAGCCATTTCGTGCTGGTCAAGGTCGCGGTCTATCCGCTTGCCGTGCGTCGCCAACTGGCCGATTGGCCCGAGCGTCACGAACGTGAACAAACCTGGATTTCCGCCGAGGACGCCGCCCTGCTGGTGGACGAGCCGGAACTCGGCGCGATCATTCTCGACTTCGCCCAATCGCGCGCCGCCGTGCTACTGGCCTCCTCCAGCCAGAAGCCGGTCGGAAGCGACGCGTCGACCGGGCGTCGGGTTGAGCTCGATGCAGGAAGGGCCGCGCCCTAATGATCCCGACGCGACATCCGGATCCGAATGTCGCGGTCGATCCACCAGAACGCGGCTCCTTGGTGGCAGCACTCACTCGATGATCTGCACGATCCGGTTGGTGGCCGGGTCGACCAGAACCGTGCGCTCGTTGATCACGGTGTAACGGTACTCGTTCACCCCGTACTCGGAAGGCACCTCGTAATAGCGGACGGTCCCGGGCGGCAGCTCCGTGCCGACGACGACCTCTCGCTCGATGCGATAGGAGGGCACCTGTTCCTCGACCACATAGCCACGGAACCGCGAGCGTCGGTCATCCGAAATGCCGCCGACCACCGCACCGGCCACGCCGCCGACGACAGCCCCGACTGGACCCCCAACAAGAGCACCGCCCACGGCGCCCGTGGCGGCGCCGGCCGCTGTGCCCGCACCATCCTGCGCATTTGCCGCCAACGGCGCAGCGAATACAAGCGAAGCCGCAATAATTGCATGTCGTATCATAGTATTCTCCTGTCACCCTGCCCCGTTGACTTGCGGGGTTCTAACTCCGCACTTGGAAACCTGTTCCGAATGTGCGGGAAGGCGACAGAAGGTGGCGGCTAAATACCGCCTTTTGTTTCGATGTCAGGATTCGGTATCTGATAGCTGACGATCGCCCTGAAACAGCCGGCCACCTTCCGCAAAAACAACGCAGCCAAGCGCGGCGAGGGCGAGGGCGGCGAAACCCAAGGTCAGCGGCAGTGTCGTGCCGTCGAAATTCTGCCCCAGCGCAAAGCCCGCCAGAGCGCCCCCCACCGTGCTGACGAACCCCAGAACGGACGATGCGGTGCCCGCAACGTGCCCGACCGGCTCCATCGCCATGGAATTGAAGTTCGACACCATGAGGCCGAAGAAAAACATCATCGCGCCCTGCAGGATCGAGAACGTCCAGATGTTCTCGCCACCGCCGAGAACGATGCCGGCATGTATCAGCGTAACGGCGAGATAGCCGCAGAGCGCGACATGGGAGACACGCCGCATGCCCAGCTGCTCGACGACGCGCGCGTTGAGCAGCGACGAAGCCGCCATGAAGACGGCGATCAGCGCGAAGATCAGCGTGAACAGTTCCTCCGCGTCAAAGGCGTCGGCGAACACCTGCTGCGCGGAGTTGATGAACCCGAACAGGCCGCCCATCACCATGGTGATCGCCAGCATGTAGCCCACCGTCACACGGCTGCGGACGATGAGGCCGAAGGCGTGGGAGATGCCGGCGAGGGAAATCGGCGAGCGGTCTTCCGGGTGCAGGGTCTCCGGCAGGCGGGCCAGCGTCCACACGAACAGGACCGCCCCGAACACGCACAGCATCAGGAAGATGCCCCGCCACGGCGCCACCAGCATGATCGCCTGCCCGATGGACGGGGCAATGATGGGCACCGACAGAAAGACAAGGAAGGCGAGCGACATCACCCGCGCCATGTGCGAGCCGGAATAGCAATCGCGCACGATGGTGATGGCGAGAATCCGGGTCGCCGCCGCGCCGACGCCCTGCATCACGCGCGCCGCCAGCATCACCTCCAGCGTGCCGGCAAAGATCGCGCCAATCGAGGCCGCCGTATAGACGGCGAGGCCGAACAGCAGGATCGTGCGGCGACCAAAACGGTCGGCCAACGTACCGTAGATGAGCTGGGCGCCGCCGAAGCCGAGAAGATAGGCGGTGATGACAAGCTGCGTGTGGTTCGCCGTGTCGATGCCAAGCGACTCGCCGATCTCCGGTAACGCCGGCAGCATGGAATCGATGGCGATGGCGTTGGTCGCCATGAGCCCGGCGACGAACAGCACGAACTCACGAAATCCCATGCCGGGATGCGCAGACCCCGGAGAAGGATTTCCCGGCGTGGAGACGGGGGAGGACATAGGTGATCCAATGCGGCAGGGCCGCCCCGAAAGGCCAGGGAGAGGCGGCGGCAGGTGTCGGCCCCCGCCTTAGCGCGCAGCGGGGGCTCCTCCTATAGGCCGAAAGACACAGGCAGGTGAATTCAGCGCCGTGCCTTCCGCAAATTCAGTCACCGCAACGTTTCCCGCTGACGTCAATAAAAATGATGCGTATCATCAATTCTGCCGGCGGCAGCCGTGCCGGCGCCGCGCACCGCGTCGGGCGGAAGCGCATGGGGGAGCATACGCATGTTCGATCCGACCACATGGACCGGGTTCCACACCTGGCTGAGCCTCATCGCCATCGCCACCGGCTTCGTCGTGCTGGCCGACCTCATCGCCGGACGTGATCGACGCTGGTGGACAGCCACTTTCCTTGCCACCGCCGTCGCCACCAGCGCCACCGGCTTCGGCTTCGCGTTCAACGGCGTACTGCCCTCGCACATCGTCGGCATCGTCGCTCTCGTGGTGCTCGCCGTCACCGTGCCCGCGCGCTACCATTTCCACCGGAGTGGGCGCTGGAACCTGGTCTACGCGGTCGGCATCGTCGCCAGCCAGTGGCTGCTGGTCTTCGTCGCCATCGCCCAGGTCTTCGCCAAGGTGCCCGCGGTGCACGCTCTGGCCCCCACGCAGGCGGAGCCGCCCTTCGCCATCGCGCAGGGCGTGGTGCTGCTGCTGTTCGTCCTCGCCGGCGTCGCGGCGCTGCGCGGCAGTCGGCCCAGCGCCCTGCCCGCCTGACCTCAGAACTGCGGAGGCGCGAGGTCGAGCGGCGGCGCGTCATATTGGGGAATGTTCAGCTCGATCGTCGAGGGATCGACATCCGGCCCCGCGCTGATCCAGTAGGTCACGGCATCCGGCCAGAGGATGACGACCGCCACCAGCACCAGCTGCATCAGCAGCCACGGGATCGCGCCCCAGTAGATCTGCGAGGTGCGGATCGATTTCGGCGCGATCCCGCGCAGATAGAACAGCGCGAAGCCGAAGGGCGGGTGCATGAACGCGGTCTGCATGTTCACGCACAGCAGCACGCCGAACCAGACGAGATTGATGTCGAGCTTCATCGCCACCGGCACCAGCAGCGGCACGATGATGAAGGCGATCTCGAAGAAATCGAGGAAGAAGGCGATGAAGAAGATGAACACGTTGACGAAGATCAGGAATCCGGCGCGCCCACCGGGCAGCTGGGCCAGCAGGTGCTCGATCCACAGCGCCCCGTCCATGCCCTGAAAAACCAGGCTGAACACGGTGGCGCCGATAAGGATGAAGACCACCATGGCAGTGAGCCGGGCGGTGGACCCCATGGCCTGTCGTATCAGCGGCCAGGTCAGGCGCCCGTGTATCGCCGCCAGCGCGATGGCACCGACCGCGCCCATGGCCCCCGCCTCGGTCGGGGTTGCAAGGCCCATGGCCAGCGTGCCGAGCACCAACATGATCAGCACGATGGAGGGGACCATGCCCCACAGAACCTGCCGGATCAGCGGCCAGCCGCCCTCCCCGCGAGCCTCGGGCGGCAGCGGCGGCATGTGGCCGGGCTTGATCAGCGACAGGACGAAGACATAGCCGAGGAAGATAAGCACCTGCAGCAGCGAGGGACCGATCGCGCCGAGATACATTTCGCCCACCGGCCGGCCGAGTTGCTCGGCCAAGACGATCAGCACCAGCGAGGGCGGGATGAGTTGGGTGATGGTGCCCGATGCGGCGATCACCCCGGTGGCGAGCTTCTGATCATAGCCGTAGCGCATCATCACCGGCAGCGAGATCACGCCCATGGCGATAACCGAAGCTGCCACCGTCCCGGTGATGGCGCCTAGGATGGCACCGACCACAATCACTGCATAGGCGAGGCCGCCGGGCACCTTGCCGAACAGTTTGCCGGTGCCTTCCAGGAGGTCTTCGGCGAGGCCGCAGCGCTCCAGCACCGCCCCCATGAAGGTGAAGAAGGGGATGGCGAGCAGAAGGTCGTTCGAGATGATGCCGTAAAAGCGGAACGGAAGCGCCTGCAGAAAGCTGAGCGTGAAATGGTCGGTCAATATGCCGAGCGTGCCGAAGAAAAGGCCGACGGCGATGAGCGAGAAGGCGACGGGAAAACCGGCCAGCATGAAGCAGATCATGCCGGCGAACATGAGCGGGGGCATCACGCCATAAGAGAACATGCAAGGCTCGCGCGTCGGGAGAAAGGGGCCGGGAGAGGGAGAGGTCGGTTCATCGAGGCCGCTACTGGAGCGGCTTCTCGTAATCGGTCGTGACCTCGATGGCCCCGCAAAGCGCCGCCACGCGCTTGATGAGCTCCGAAATTCCCTGCACCGCCAGAAGCGCGAAACCAAGCGGCAGCAGCAGCTTGGCCGGCCACAGGATCAACCCGCCGGCGTTTTGCGACACCTCGTCCGAGAGGAAAGACTGCCAGAAGAACGGAAAGCTGAGCCAGGCGAGGTAGAGGCCCGCGGGAATGAGGATGAGCGCGAAGCCCAGCGTGTCGATCCACAGCCGGGCGCGAGGCGACACGGCCATGTAGAGGAGATCGACCCGCACATGCTCGTTGCGCTTCAGTGTGTAGGGCGCCCCGAGCAGCACGACGGCCCCGAACAGGTACCACTGGATTTCCAGCAGGCCATTGGTGCTGTAGCTGAACAGGTAGCGCACCGTCGCATTTCCGGCGCTGACGAGACAGGCGAATAGCACGCAGTAATCCGCGACGCGGCCGAACCTCTCGTTCAATCCGTCGATGACGCGGCTGAAGGCGAGCAGCCCACCCATCGCAATCCCCCTCGTTCTGGCCGGTTCTTATCGTTGCGGCCGGGGCGGCCCAATCGCCGCCCCTGCCGATCGCGGCAAGATAGACCATCGTCTCTCGCAATTTAACCCGCCCGTAAACCCACCCGCGCCGACAGTCCCCTGCCGGCCGCATATGGTGCGGTGGTGTGGCTGTTCTGCCGGTATCCGCCGGCGCCAGCGCGATTTGCCGGCACGTTGTGGCGTGTTATCCCATTCCAATCGTCCGGCCCGACTCCGCGAAAGCTCCCATGACCTCCAGCGCGCTTCGTCTTCCTCTCGGCATCTGCGCGTTCGTTCTCGCGGCCGGGGCGATCTATCTCGCCCGATCGGTCGTGGCGCCCGTTGCCTTCGCGCTGTTCATCATCGCGCTGGTCTGGCCGCTGCAATTGCGGCTGCAGCAGCGGCTGCCGGCGCTGGTGGCGATGATCCTCACCCTGACGCTGACCGTGCTCGCCCTGGCGCTGCTCGGCTATGTCACCATCTGGGGCTTCAGCCAGGCCGGGCGCTGGCTGATCGCCAATGCCGGCCGCTTCCAGGCGATCTACACCGAAACCGCCGCCCGGCTTGAGGAGATGGGCCTCTATTCGGCCGGCATGCTCGCCGACACCTTCAACGCCGGTTGGCTTATCGGCACCTTCCAGGGATTGGCCGGGCGGCTTAACGGCATCCTCGGCTTCGGCGTGGTGACGTTGATCTTCGTCATGCTCGGCCTGCTGGAGGTCAATATCGTCCGTACCAAGCTGCTCGCCGGGGCCGGCGAGACCGGCCGGCGTCTGGTGCGGGCAAGCGCGACGACAGCGGTGAAATTCCGCACTTACATGATGGTCCGAACGGTCATGAGCGTGCTCACCGGCGTCTTCGTCTGGGCGGTGTCCGCCGCCATCGGGCTCGAACTCGCGCTTGCCTTCGGCGTCATCGCCTTTGCGCTGAACTACATTCCCTTCATCGGCCCGCTGGTGGCGACCCTGCTGCCAACCTTCTTCGCCCTGGCGCAGTTCGGCTCGTGGGAGACGGCGGTGGCGGTATTCCTCGCCATGAACGTCATCCAGTTCTTCAGCGGCAGCTATATCGAGCCGCGCGTGGCCGGCAAGGCGCTGGCCATCTCGCCGTTCCTCGTGCTGTTCGCCGTGTTCTTCTGGGCGTTCATGTGGGGCCTGTCCGGCGCCTTCATCGGCGTGCCGCTGGTCATCGCCGCCCTCACCTTCTGCGAGGAGGGCGAGGGCACCCGCTGGATCGCCCGCCTGTTGTCCGGCCGCGAGGAGCCCGCGATCTGACCATGACCGTTCTTTTCGCCACCCTGCGCAGGGTTCTCAAATGGCTGGCGGTGCTGGCGCTTCTCCTGTTTGTCGCGTTCCTCGGCTCGCGTGTCTGGTTCGCCCAGAGCGGGCCGTCGCTGGAGCCGTGGCACACCTTCGTGCCGGAGGAGATGAGCGTCGCGGAACTCGACAAGGCGGACTGGCGCGCCTATCTCGCCCGCGAGGACAAGCTGTTCGCGGATGTCACCCGCGAGGTGGTGCAGAAGCTGCCGGAGGCGGACCATGTCCCCTCCAACCGCTATTTCGCCGGTAGCGTCGTCTACCCGCCGAACCTCTCGCAGGATTTCAACCGTTCCTATGAGATGGCGCCCGCGGGCGATCCTGTCGGTGTGGTGGTTCTGCTGCATGGCCTGACGGATTCCCCCTACAGCCTGCGCCATGTCGCCCTGCGCTACCTCGCCAACGGCTTCCTCGTCGTCGCCCCGCGCCTTCCCGGCCACGGCACGGTGCCGGGGGGCCTCACCGCCGCGGAATGGGAGGACTGGCTGGCCGCCACCCGCCTCGCCGTGCGCGAGGCGGCCGCCCGCGCCCCGGGCAAGCCGCTGGAGATCGTCGGATTCTCCAATGGCGGGGCGCTGGCGCTGAAATACGCGCTGGACGCGCTCAGTGACGACACGCTGGCCCGCCCCGACCGGCTGGTGCTCATCTCGCCGATGATCGGCATCACCCGCTTCGCCCGCTTTGCCGGGCTGGCGGCACTGCCGGCCTGGCTGCCGGCCTTCGACAAGGCGGCGTGGCTCGGCCTGGTACCGGAGTTCAACCCGTTCAAGTACAACAGTTTCCCCGTCAACGGCGCGGTGCAGTCGCACCGGCTGACCCGGGCGCTACAGGCCTCCATCACGGCGCAAGCGCGCGCCGGGCGACTGACCGGGCTCGCGCCGGTACTCACCTTCCAGTCGGTGATGGACTTCACCGTCTCGACGCGGGCGATCATCGACGCGCTGTACAGCCAGCTTCCGGCCAATGCCAGCGAGCTGGTGCTGTTCGACATCAACCGGAACACCAAGCTGGGCCCGCTGCTGCGCGCCACATCCTATTCCGCATTGCTGCGGCTGCTGCCGCCGCTGCCGCGCGATTTCCGTACCGTCATCATCACCAATGAAGACGCCCACAGCGATCAGGTGGTGGAGCGCTCCATTCCCGCCGGCGGGATGGAAGAGACGGTCCGCCCGCTGGGCCTCGCCTATCCGCTCGACGTCTATTCGCTCTCCCACGTCGCCCTGCCCTTCCCTCCGGAAGATGCGCTTTACGGCTCGCATCCCGACCCGGACGAGAATTTCGGGCTTCAGCTGGGCGCCATGGCGGTGCGGGGCGAGCGCGGGGCGCTGATCGTGAGCCTCGACGCGCTGGTGCGGATGTCGTCCAACCCATTCTTTTCCTACATGAACGACCGGATCAAACCAGCCCCTGACCTGCCCGCGCCGTGAGCGGAGCCGGTCAGGCTGCCGCCGGCCGCTCCCGTCCTGCCGTCGCCAGATACAGCGCCGGCAGGAAGATCAGCGTCAGCAGGGTGGCCACCAGCAGGCCGCCCATGATGGCGAAGGCCATCGGGCCCCAGAAGACGGTGGGGGCGATGGGGATCATGCCGAGCACCGTCGACACCGCCGTCAGCATGATCGGGGTGAAGCGGGCGCTGGAGGCGTCGATCACCGCCTGCCGCGCGCTCTTGCCGCCGGCGCGTTCGGATTCGATCTGGCCGATGAGGATCACGGCGTTCTTGATGATCATCCCGATCAGCGCCAGCACGCCGAGAATGGCAACGAAGCCGAGCGGCCGGCCGGAAACCAGCAGCGCCAGCACGACGCCGATCAGCCCCAGCGGCGCCACGCTGACCACAAGAGCGGTCAACGAGAAACGCCGGAGCTGGAACATGAGGACGGTGAACATGATGAGGATCATCACCGGCACCACCGCCATGACCGACGCGAGCGACGAAGCACTCTCCTCCACCGTACCGCCCGTCTCGATGCGGTAGCCTTCCGGCAGCGTCTTCGCCAGCGCCTCGATCTTCGGCGCCAGTTGGTCCACCACCGTCTCCGGCAGCTCGCCGGGGGCGATGTCGGACTGCACGGTGAGCGCGGGCAGCCGGTCGCGGCGCCACACCAGCGGGTAGGTCTGCTCGTAGTCGAAGCTGGCGAACTGGCTGAGCGGCACGGTGCGCCCGCCCGGCAGCGGCACTTCCAGCGTGCGCAGCGTGTCGAGCGAGACGCGCTGCTCGTCCGTGGCGCGCAGCACCACGTCGACGAGATAGATGTCGTCCCGCACCTGCGTCACCGGCGCGCCTGTGACGACCGTGTTCAGCACCGAGCCGATGGCCTCGGTGGAAAGCCCGAGGAGGCGCGCCTGATCCTGGTCGACACGGATGCGGATCTCGCGCGCCGGCTCGATCCAGTCATAGTTTACCGTGCGCGTCAGCGGATCGGCTGCGATCACCTCGGCGAGCTTGAAGGCGATGTCGCGCACCGGCCCCAGTTCCGGCCCCACCACCCGGTACTGAATCGGCCAACCCACCGGCGGGCCGAGTTCCAGCGGCGAGACGCGGCTGACCACATTGGGGAAGTCGTTGGCCAGCAGCGTGTCGAGCTTCGCCTCCAGGCGCTCGCGCGCCGGCACGTCCTTCGCCACCACCACGGCCTGGCCGAAAAAGGCGTTGGGCAGCTGGGCGTTGAGCGGCAGGTAGAAGCGGATCGCCCCGCGCCCGACATAGCCGCTCCAGCGCTCCACGTCGGGATCGTCCTGCAAGGCGTCGTCGAGCCGCTCCATGGCGCGCTCGGTGGCGAAGATCGAGGCGTTCTGAGGCAGTTGCAGGTCCACCAGCAGTTCCGGCCGGTCGGACGACGGGAAGAACTGGCGCGGGATGAGCGGCAGCGCCAGCACGGCGACGACGAAGAGCGCGAGCGTCACCGCGACGGTCAACCACGGCGCGTTCAGCGCGGTGGAAAGCAGGGAGCGATAGAGCCGCATCACCCGGCCGGGCTCGCCACCGGCGTTCTTCGGGGGTTTCAGGATGACAAGACCGATGAGCGGGGCGAACAGCACCGCCACCAGCCACGACACCAGCAGCGCGACCGTCACCACCGCGAACAGGGTGAAGGTGTACTCGCCCGCCGACGAGGCGGCGAAACCCACCGGCACGAAGCCGGCGATCGTCACCAGCGTGCCGGCCAGCATGGCGAAGGCGTAGGTCTTGAAGGCATAGACCGCCGCCACTTCCTTTGGCTCGCCGGCGGCGAGCCGGCCGAGCGTGGCGTCTGTGGTGGTCATGGCGTCGTCCACCATCAGCGCCAGCGCGATGATGAGCGCGCCGAGCGAGATGCGCTGCATGTCGATGTTGAGCAGCCACATCACCGCGAACACGCCCGCCAGAGTGAGCGGAATGGTCAGCGCCACCATCAGGCCGGCGCGCACGCCGAGCGCGATGAAACTCACGACGAGAATGATCAGGATGGCCTGCCAGAGCGACGTCATGAATTCGGAAATCGCGCCGGCCACCGTCACCGCCTGGTCGGCCACCAGATGCGGCTCGATGCCGACCGGCAGTTCCGCCGTGATCGCCGCCATCGCCGTGTCGATGTTGCGCCCAAGCTGGAGAATGTCGCCGCCCTCGCGCATCGAAATGGCAAGGCCGATGGCCGGCTCGCCATTGGTGCGGAACAGCGGGCGCGGCGGGTCGACATAGCCACGCCGCACGGTGGCGATGTCGGCGAGGCGCAGCATGCGCCCGTCCACGGCGAAATTGATGTTGGCCACATCCTGCTCGGAGCCGAAGGCGCCGGACACGTCGATCACCAGCGCCTCGTCGCCGGTCTGGATGGTGCCGGAGGGCTGCACCACATTCTGGGCGCGCAGCGCCGCCACCAGGGCCGAGCGGTTGATGCCGAGATTGGCGAGCTCCCGCACCGAGAATTCGACGAAGATCTGCTCGTCCTGCTCGCCCAGCAGCTCGATCTTGGCGACATCGGGCACATGCAGCAAGGTCGAGCGGGCCTGCTCGACATAATCGCGCAGCTCGCGATGGGTGAAGCCGTCGGCGGTAAAGCCGTAGATCAGGCCGAACGTGTCGCCGAACTCGTCATTGAAGCCCGGCCCCACCACCCCGCGCGGCAGGGTGTGGGCCATGTCGCCAATGCTCTTGCGCACATGATACCAGACATCGGGCACCTCCTGCGCGGTGGTGCTGCCCTGCAGATTGACGAAGATGGTGGTGATGCCGGGGCGGGTATAGCTGCGGATGAAATCAAGATGCGGCGTTTCCTGCAGCGTCCGCTCCAGCCGCTCCGTCACCTGCTGCAGCGTGTCCTCGATGCTCGCGCCGGGCCACGCCGCCTGCACCACCATGGTCTTGATGATGAAGGACGGGTCTTCCGCCCGCCCCAGCCGCGTATAGGCGAACAGGCCGGCCACCACCACGGCCAGCATGAAATAGATGACCAGCGACCGCTCGCGGACCGCCCATTCCGACAGGTTGAAACGCATCACGAACCCGCCCCGAGCAGGCGCACCTTCTGGCCGGGATGCAGCGCCTGCACACCGGCCGTCACCACGATCTCGCCCGGGCTGAGCCCTGTCTCGACGGCGACGGACGCCTGCGAGAAGCGACGCAGCTCGATGTTGCGCAGCGCCACCGTCCGGCTGGCGGGGTCATACACCCACACCGCGGGGCGCTCATTGACCGCCGTAAGCGCCGAAGCCGGAATCTCGATCGCCGCGTCGCTGCCGAGTTCCACCCGCCCGATGACCGTCGAGCCGAGGCGCATGGCGGCCGGCGGGTTGTCGAGCCCGATACGCACCCGGAAGGTGCGGGTGACGGGGTCGGCCTGCGGCGCCACTTCACGCACCCGGCCGATAGCGGTCACGGAGGGATCGTCGCTCAGCGTGACGGTGATGACCGGGTCTGCCGGCGCCGCGCGCAGGACATTCGCCGGCACGTCGAACACCGCGTCGCGCCCGCCCTGCCGGGCGAGTTGCAGGATCATCTGCCCGGCCTGCACCACCTCGCCCGGCTCGGCGCCGCGCGCCGTCACGGTGCCCGGGGCATCGGCGATGAGGTCGGTATAGCTGACATTGTCCTGCGCGGTCTTCAGCTGCGCCTCGGCATCGTCCACCCCCGATTGCGCCGCCTGCAAAGCGGTGCGCGCGGCGTCGTGGTTGGCCTGGGTAGTGAAGCCGTTACCGAGCAGCCGATCCTGCCGATCGAACGTATTGGCGGCGGTGACGAGCTGGCTCTCGGCAGCCGCCAGAGCCGCCTGCGCCGACCGCAGGGCATTCAACGCGTTTTGCGGATCGAGCCGGGCGACGACCTGCCCGGCCTTTACCTGATCGCCGACATTGGCGCTGCGCTCGATCATCCGGCCGGAAACGCGGAAGGCGAGCGCGGCCTCATCCTGCGCCTGCACATCGCCGGTGAAGGTGGCCACCTGCCCGCCAACACCCTTTTCCACCGTGACGACCCGCACCGGGCGGGGGGCCGGGGCATCGGCCTCGCTTTCCTGGCCGCAGCCGGCGAGAGCGAGACTGGCACCGAGCGCCATTACAGCCACGAACGGCTTCATCGTCACCATAGCGGCCTGCTCCTCACAAACGCCATTCCCGGCGCCGGCGTTGTCGAATGGAGCTCATCCGCGACGTCTCCGGCCGCCGGCCTGATCCTACCGTCACAGTACAGCGGCCAAGCGACACGTAAACGACCCTTTTTGCATGTCCTATGAGATACCCCCATTCAGACCGGGGACAGGGTCGACTCGCCTTTGGCGCATCGGCGCGCTAATGCTGGCGCTCATTACAGGCAGGGGCCTGCGGAGGCAGAATGCGTCTGGTCGTTGTTGCGTTGGCTATGGCCCTGTGCGCGGGATGCTCGAACAGGCCGGTGGGTGTGTTGACGCCCGTCGAGGCTGCCGTGCCCGGCACCACCAAGGTCGACCTCCTTGTGGCCACCACCCGCGAGGCCTCCAACGACGTCGCCACGCTCTATACCGGCGAGCGCGCCGCAGGCGTCTCGCTCGACGCCTTCACCGTCTCAATTCCCCCGGACAGCCGCCGGCAGATCGGCGAGGTGCAGTGGCCGCGCAGCCTGCCGCCCAACCCGGAAACCGACTTCGCCACCCTCGCGGTGAAGCCGCTGCCCGACGTGAAGGCAGCCAAGGGCTGGCTTGACGGGCACCTGCCGAAGAGCCGGCGGGTGCTGATCTTCGTGCACGGCTTCAACAACCGTTTCGAGGACGCCGTCTACCGCTTCGCCCAGATCGTCCATGATTCAGGCTCGGAGGTGGCGCCGGTGCTGTTCACCTGGCCCTCGCGCGCACGGGTGTTCGACTATCTGTTCGACCGCGAGAGCACCATCGTCTCGCGCGACGCCTTCGAGGACACGGTCTGGCAGGTCGCCAGCGACCCGCGGGTCGAGGACGTGACCATCATGGCCCATTCGATGGGTGCGTGGCTGGCGATGGAGAGCCTGCGGCAGATGGCGATCCGCCACGGCAAGCTGCCCGCCAAAATCCGCAACGTCATCCTCGCCTCGCCCGATGTCGATGTCGACGTGTTCGCCTCGCAATGGCGGGCGCTTCAGGGCACGCAGGCGCGCTTTACCCTGTTCGTCTCGCGCGACGACCGGGCGCTGCAGGTGTCGCGCCGCATCGCCGGCGGCGTGGATCGGCTGGGGATGATCGACACGCAGCATTTCTATGGCGAGCTGCAGAAGTCCGGCATCGTGGTGATCGACCTCACCGCCATGCGCAGCGGCGATTCGCTCAACCACGGCCGCTTCGCCTCCTCTCCGGAAGTGGTGCAACTGATCGGCCAGCGGCTGGTGAACGGCCAGACCGTGACCGATTCCGACGTCAGCCTCGGCGACCGCATCGCGGCGGGAGCGATGGGGGTCGGGCAGACCGTAGGCAGCGCGGCGGGACTTGCCATCAGCGCGCCGCTCGCCGTCATCGACCCGAACACCCGCCGCACCTATCAGGGGCAGGTGGAGCGCTTCGGGCGCACCGTGACCGAGACCGTCGAGGACCCAGGCGCCGACTAGGCGCCTCTCAGCTCGCCAGGAAACCGATCGCGGCGGCGTTGATGATGTCGATGAAGAAGGCCGACACCAGCGGCAGGATGATGAACGCTCGGGGCGAGGGGCCGTGCGTCTTGGTGACGGCGGTCATGTTGGCGATGGCGGTGGGCGTGGCCCCCAGGCTGATGCCGGTGAAGCCGGCGGAGATCACCGCCGCCTGATAGTCGCGCCCCATCGCCGGGAACACCACGAAGATGATGTAGGCGACCGCCGCCACCGTCTGCACGGCGAGCACCACGACCAGCGCGATCCCCAGCCCGCCAATGCTCCACAGCTGCATGCTCATCAGCGACATGGCGAGGAAAACGTTCAGCGCGAGGTCCGACACCAGCGCCAGCGCCCGTGTGCGGGTGGGCCAGCGCACGCGCGGCAGGAGGCGTGGCACGGTGTTGGTCAGCACGATGCCGACCAGCAGGCAGACCACGAACATCGGCAGTTTCAGCCCGGTCCACTCCACCGCCTCCTCAAGGCCGAAGGCGATGAGGATGGCGACGTTGAGCACCAGCACGGTGCGCAGCAGGCTGACATGGCTGATGTCGTCATCCGTGCGCTCGTCCACCGCCTTGGGCAGGCCGACAACGGCCTCCTGGCCGGGTTCGCTCTTCAACTCGTGGCGGGTGATGAGATAGCGCGCGATCGGCCCGCCCGCGAGGCTCGCCAGCACGAGGCCAAGCGTCGCCACGGCAATGCCGACCTCCATTGCATTGGCGACGCCGAAGCGGTCCGCGATCAGCGGTGCCCAGGCGATGGTGGTGCCGTGGCCGCCGATCAGCGAGGCCGAGCCGAGGAACACGGTGAGCCCTTCCGGCAGATTCAGCAGGCCGACAGCGCCGAGCGCGATGGCGTTCTGGATGACCAGATAAACCACGGTCAGAACGAGAAGAACCACCAGCGGCCGGCCGCCCGCCAGCAGGTCGTCGAGCCGGGCATTGAGGCCGATGCCGGTGAAGAAATAAAGCAGCAGCAGATCGCGCGCGGCGAGATCGAAGACGATGGCGGTATCGGAGAACTGATAGGCGACCAGCGTCGCCAGCGCCGCCAGCAGGCCGCCGGTCACGGCCTCGGGGATGTTGAACTGGCCGAGCGGGGGAATAGCCCTGTTGATGCCGGAGCCGACGAAGAAGACGACGATGGCGATGGTGAAGGTGAGAAGTCCTGAAATCTCGATCGTCGACATCGTCACCCCGTCGTCACTGCCCCGCAGCGCGCTGCAACTTCCGCTGCAGGCACGGCTGCACATGCGGCTGCAGCCGCTGCTGCCACTTCAAGCTGCAAGGCCGCTGCAACGCTGCACCGCCCGGCTGCCGCCTTCAGAAACTGCCGAACACCGAGCCAAGCCCGATGACAGCCACTAGTGCCACCAGGGCACCGACGATGGCAACCATGACGATGTCGAGATAGCTCTCCCTCGGCGTCACCCCGCAGACGGCGAGCAGGGTCACCACCGCGCCGCTATGGGGCAGGCTGTCGAGCGTGCCCGCGCTCATGACGGCCACGCGGTGCAGCAGGGAAGGCTCGATGCCGAGCGCGCCGGCCCGCTCCAGGAAGACCGGCCCCAGCGCGTCGAGCGCGATGGTGAGGCCGCCCGACGCAGAGCCGGTGAGCGCGGCGAGGATGTTGACCGCCACAGCCAGCGACACCAGAGGCCCGCCCTCAATGGAGAGCACCCAGTCGCGCACCAGCGCAAAGGCCGGCAGCGCCGCCACCACGGCTCCGAAGCCGACAAGGCTCGCCACCGAGAAGATCGGCAGCACCGAGGCGTTGGCGCCGGCATCCATGGTTTCGCGCAGTTTCGGCAGGCGGCGCCAGTTGAGGGCAAGCGTCGCCAGTATCGCCACGATCAGCGCCACCGCCACCGACCACACGCCGCTGACCGCCGAGAGGGGGATGCCGCCCCAGCGCTCCTCGGCCAGGAATCCGAAATCGAGGCGCGGCAGGAGCACGAAGGACATCAGCAGATTGACACTGATGACCAGCCCGAGCGGAAGCGCGGCCAGCGCGATGGAGGGGCGCTCCACGCTCTGGTGGCCGTGGGCGATTTCCGCCGGGTCGAAGGCGTGCGCGGTGCTCGCCCGCTCGCGCAGCACCGGGTCGTCGAGGTCGGCGTTGACGGTGCCGCCGCCGAACCCCTCCCCCGCCCGGCGGGCGGAAGTCTCCACGCGGGCGAGCCACCACAGGCCGAAGCCGAGCATGATGGCGGAGGCGACAATGCCGAGGCCCGGCGCGGCGAAGGGCGTGGTGCCGAAGAACGGCATGGGAATGGCGTTCTGGATCGCCGGCGTGCCCGGAAGCGCCATCATGGTGAAGGTGAAAGTGCCGAGCGCGATGGCCGGCGCCATCAGCCGGCGCGGAATGTCGGCGGTGCGGAACAGCGCCTGCGCCATCGGCGCCAGCACGAACAGGGCGACGAACAGGCTCACCCCGCCATAGGTGACGATGGCGCCCGCCAGCACCACGGCGAGGATGGCGCGCTGCGCGCCTAGCTTCGCCGTCATGAACTCGGCGATGGCCGAGACCGAGCCACTATCCTCCATCAGCTTGCCGAACAGCGCGCCGAGCAGGAACAGGGGAAAGAACTGCCCGACAAAGCTCGCCGCACTGCCCATGAAGGTCTGCGTCCAGCTCGCCAGCAGCGGCTCGCCGGACAGGAGGGCGGCGATCAGCGCCGCGAGCGGCGCCAGCAGCAGCACGCTCCAGCCGCGATAGGCGAACCAGACGAGAAGGCCGAGGCCGAGCAGGATGCCGATGAGGCCCATGGCTCACACGCCTTCCAGCAGCACGTCGAGATTGACCGAGCAGCGCTTGCCGATATTGCCGCCATCGGCTTCGAGGAAGGCATCGGCGGCCTTGCGGCCCTCGTCGCGCAGCATGCTGAGGAATTCCCATTCGGCATTGAGCTTCGAGGAATAGCCGAGCTTGTCCATGACCTCGTTGCGCACCAGATGAATGCGCATGCGGGCCCATTGGGCCCCCTCGCAATTGCCGGGATCGGCGACCTGCCGCAGCAGGGCGATCATCCGCAATTCCTTCAGCAGAACGGCATTGAACGAGACTTCGTTGAGCCGGTTGAGGATTTCCGAGGCGGTGCGCGGCGTGCCGGGCCGTTCCACCGGGTTGATCGGGATGAGGATGGTGTCGTCGGATTCGAGTTCGCGCACCAGCGGCGTCATGGTCGGGTTGCCGGAATAGCCGCCATCCCAATAGCTTTCGCCGTCGATGTCCACCGCCTGGAACAGGGTGGGCAGGCAGGCCGAGGCGAGCAGCACCTCCGGCGTGATTTCGGCATTGCGGAAAACCCGGCCGCGCCCGGTGCGCACATTGGTGGCGGTGATGAACAGCTTGACCGGGGAGCTTCGCAGGCGCTCGAAGTCGATCGCCTTTTCCAGGATGGCGCGCAGCGGATTGGAGCCGCCCGGATTGAGGTCATAGGGCGAATAAAGCCGCGACATCAAATCCATGGTCACGAACAGCGGCGAATGATCGAGCGACCAGCGGCCCAGCAGCACATCCAGCGGGCCACGCTGGAACGGGCTGAAGCGCGCCGCGTCCGACACGTGACGCCAATAGGCATCGAGCGCCGCGCGGGCGCCCTCCCGCCCGCCGGCGGCAAAGCCATCGGCCAGCACGGCCGCGTTCATCGCCCCGGCCGAGGTGCCGGAAATACCCTCGATGGCGAGCCAGTCCTCTTCCAGCAGCCGATCGAGCACGCCCCAGGTGAAGGCCCCGTGCGAGCCGCCGCCCTGCAAAGCGAGATCGACCCGGATCGGCCCGGATGGCGTGGGCGCCGGCGCCGCCGGTGCTGCGGAAGTGTCCTCGGAAGCGGCGGCCGGACCGCTGTCGGCGCTTTTGCGGACCCCTCGCCGCGGCGTCCTGGCGGCGGAGACTTCGGGAGGCGGGGCGGGAGGCAGGACCTTGGAGGGCATTGGCGCGCCTTTCGGAACCGGATAGCCTTACCGTACCGGCCCGGATGCTGCATCGCAACATCGAAACCGGCATGGCGGGCCCGCGACCCTGTGGGGCGTGTGGCCAGATGCCGGGAACGCGGCCGGAAGCGGCGGAACGAGGGGATGCCGCGTCAGTCGCGGGCCACCTTGCGGCGCAGCAGGCCCTTGCCTCCCAGCAGCCGCCCGAACCAGAGCGGAACACGCAGCAGCGGGTAGAGGAAATACAGCCGGCGCGGCAGCGGCATGTCGAGCGCGTCCTGGCAGTTCACCGTCCAGCGCAGGATCTCGGTGCCCACATGACCGGGGCCGCAGGCCAGCGCGTGCAGCATCGGCAGCAGCACCACCTGACGGAGCGCGAATTGCGGCTTGGCCGCGCCGAGAGAGGCGAGGCAGAGCCGGCGCATCGCCCGCTGCAGCGGCGCCTCCACCGGACGCGTCAAGGCCGCCGGCACCGGCAGACCCAGAAGCTCGCGGCACAGGTCGAAGGCGAGCAAGGCGGCCGGCCCGGCCCCGCGCGCCTGCGCGTGGCGATAGAGGCGCAGCCGCTCCTCCTCCGGCAGCCCCGCGAGAAGCGCGTGCAGATCGGCCAGCCATTTGAGGCGGAACCAGCCGCTGCGGGCGCCGTGGACGCACAGATAGGCGAACTCGTCATCGGGATGGAAACCCCGAACGGAGACGCCGCCCAGGCTCTCGCGCTTTCCCGTCGCCGCCAGAAGCGGCGCAAGCGGCAGCAGCCGGCGGTTTTCGGTCAGGCGCCAATGCGGCTCCAGTTGCACGCCGCGCGCCGGATCGACCAGGATCGCTTCCATCTGGAAGGCACGCAACGCGTTGATTCTAGCCGGGGTCAGCGGAGCCTTGGGAAAGACCGGCCGATAGCCCTCGCCCGCGAGACACGCGAACATCGCGGGCAGATCGTCCGGCCGCACCAGGAAGTCGATGTCCTTGCCATGCTTCACGGCCACCGACCCATAGGCCCGCTGGCCGACCAGCGCGCCCTTGAAGAAGACCGCCTCGATGCCGGCGGCGTCGAACATCTTCTGCAGGCGGATCGTGGCGGCCACCATGGCAAGGTTGTTCCGCGCCAGAACCCCCGCCTTCTCGGCGACGAACTGGCGCACATGCCCGGGAATCTCGTCCGCCGCGTCACCGGCCAGGCGCCCCAGCGCCAGATGGACGATGCCGGGCACGCGGTGCCGCTCCACGAGGCGGATGAACGCCTTCCAATCCACCCGGCCGGCCGGCGCGGCCACGTCCGGCGCCCCGTGCCGCGCGGCCAGCGCGCACAGCCGCAGGAGCAGCGCAAAGGTCGCATCGGCCTCGCGCGTGGCGTGCCCTGACGTTCCGCTCATCCCCGCCCGATCACTGCGGGACGCGAGGCACCCGCCCCCGCGTCGCATGTGGGCGGATTTTACCGTTTCGATCCCTCGGCTGTAAAGGCGCGATGGCACAGCTTCGGCGCGCATGGCCGGTGCCTCATGCGCCGGCGAGGGCCGGTGCCTTGGCGTTCGACAACACCCGGAACACGCCGTCCCGGTCCACCACCGTGCCGCAGCTGGTGACGAAGTCCGGCCGGGGCAGCAGGCGGCTCTGGCCGAGCTCCATATGCACGTCGATCAGGCAGTCGACAAACTGGCGGGCGAGCTTGAAGTCGGCAGCGGCGGGGCCCATCATCGCGGTGATCGGGTTGACGATGCGCACCCGGTCCGGCCGCAGCGCCCGCAAGGCACCGCTGGCGATGAGCGGCTGTGCGGTGTGGTCCAGCACATAGCCGATATTGCGCCCCGACAGGATCAGCGCCAGCTGCGACTGGATGCCGAGGCCGATATCGCCGCAGGTGTCGCTGCGGCGGGCGCGCTCGGGATGGTAATATTCAAGGTGCCCCCGGCTGCAATAGGCGGCGGATTCGATGTCCGCCAGCGTCAGCTCGTCCTCGGGAATGGCGTAGAGCGGGTGCCGGTCGCCGCAGCACATGAAGCCCTGCTCGTCGAACAGGTGCTCGTAGGTGAGCTGCGCGTAATGCTCGTTCACCAGCCCGATGCCGACATGCAGCATGCCGTCGGCCACCCGCCCGGCAAGCTGGAAGCCGAGCATGACCTCCATGCGGAAGCGGACATTGGGGTAATAGTCGGAGAAACGGCGAATGGCGTCATGCAGCCGCGCGGACGGGTTCTCGACAATGCCGTCCTGAATGCCGATGGAGAGTTCGTAGACGGTGTTCTGGTTGATGTTCGAGGCCTTCTGCTTGAAGGCCTCCACCGAGGCGAACAGTTCCTTGGCGGCCTTGTAGACCACCTCCCCCTCGCGGAAGAGCTTGAAGCCCTTCGGCCCGCGCCGGCAGAGCCGCGTGCCGAGGCGGATCTCCAGCGACTTCAGGTTCTCGCTGAGGGTGGATTGCGAAAGATTGAGCGCCGCCTGCGCGGCGGTGAAGCTTCTCTCCTCGACAATGGTGCAGAAGCAGCGCAGCAGCTTCAGGTCGATATCGTAGATCTGGCTGATGTGCGACATGGCTATGCCTCGCTCCGTGTCGATGACGTCCCTTTCCCCCCGGCGCACCGCACTTAGCAATTTGTGCGCCGCACCAGCGCCGGCGCGGTCTTGCTGATATTCCAGAGCCATCGGGGCGCGCCGCCGCCGCGCCGACCGGGCCGATTGCACAGTGTTTGCCCACGCCCCCGCCCTCTGCCCAATGTTGAGCCGCCCCTGAGCGGAACATCGCTTGGGCTTTTCGCAATGGTGGCGGCAAGGGTCGCCGGCTTACGCTGGCTGCTTCGTTTGAGCAGGCAGATGGGGCAGCGTCATGAGTCCGCGACCGTTACACCTCGGGTGGTTCACCAATTTCGCGGTCGACGAATGGACGAGACCCTTCACCGGCGGCGGCGGCGACCCGTGGGACGGCAAGTTCTACATCGACATGGCGCAGGCCATGGAGCGGGCGTGCTTCGACTACATCATGCTGGAAGACACGCTGATGATCTCGGAGGCCTATGGCGGCTCCAACGAGGTCTATCTCAAGCACAACATCATGGGGCCGAAGGCCGACCCCTCGCCGATGGCGGCGCTGATCGGCGCCAACACCAAGAACCTCGGCGTGGTGGCGACCTTTTCCACCATGGCCTATCCGCCCTTCATGCTGGCGCGGCTGTGCTCGACGCTGGACAGCATCTGCAAGGGCCGGTTCGGCTGGAACATCGTCACCACGGGCGAGGACCTCGCTGCCGAGAATTTCGGCATGGACAAGCTGCCGCCGCGCCAGGAGCGCTACGACATGGCGGATGAGTATGTCGAGCTGTGCAAGCAGCTCTGGGGCAGCTGGGATTCCGACGCCGTGGTGCGCGACCATGCCACCGGCACCTATGCCGATGCCTCCAAGGTCCGGCCCATCCATTTCAACGGCAAGTATTTCAAGAGCCGGGGACCGCTGAACTGCGTGCCCTCGCCGCAGGTCCGCCCCGCCTTCGTACAGGCCGGCGGCTCGCCGCGCGGGCGGCAGTTCGCGGCGATGACCGCTGACAGCATCATCGCCCCCTCCATGGGCGTTGCAGGCCTCAAGGCCTACCGCGCCGATGTGCGGGCACGGGCCGAGGCCGGCGGACGCGACCCGGACGAGATCAAGGTGCTGTTCGTCGTCGCCCCCATTCTCGGCGAAACCGAGGAAGAGGCGAAGGCGAAGGCCGCGCGCATCATCGAGGCGCCGGATTATTGCGAGAAGGCGCTGGCGCTGATCGCCGCCATCACCGACATCGACTTCTCAACGTTCGACCTCGACGCGCCGCTGCCTCCCCTCACCACCAATGGAGAGCAAGGCTCGCTCGATGCCTTCCAGCAGACCGGCTCGGGCAAGACGCTGCGCCAGCTCTGCGCCGACCAGCTCTCGCGCGGGCTGGACGGGCTGGTGGGCACGCCTGACCAGGTGGCCGAACGCATGGGAGAGGTGATGGCGGAAGTGGGCGGCGACGGCTTCCTCATCACCCGCCCGTTCACCGCCAATATCAGCCGGCAATACATCACCGATATCTGCGAGGGGCTGGTGCCGGCCTTGCAGCGCCGGGGCCTCGCCCGCACGAGCTACACCGAGGGCGCGACGCTGCGGCAGATGCTGCGGGAGTTCTGAGCGCGGCTGACGACTCCACGAGCAGGCGTCATCCCGGAAGGACCGAAGGTCCTGTCCGGGACCGCTGGCGTATCCCGGTGGGCGATCCCGGCTCAAGCGGGACGGGTCGTCGAGGTGCCCGCCCCTCAGCGCAGGATCTGCGCGAGGAAATGGCGCAGGCGCTCGCTCTTCGGGGCGTCGAAGAAATCCTGCGCCCCGCCCTCTTCCACGATCTCGCCCCGGTCCATGAACACGCAGCGATCCGCCACGCGCCGGGCAAAACCCATTTCGTGGGTGACGCAAACCATGGTGACGCCGCTGGCGGCGAGTTCCTCAATCACGCCCAGCACCTCCTTGACCATTTCAGGGTCGAGCGCCGAGGTCGGCTCGTCGAACAGAAGGATGCGCGGCTCCATGCACAGCGCGCGGGCGATGGCGACGCGCTGCTGCTGCCCGCCGGACAGACGCGCGGGATATTTGCGCGCCTGATCGGCGAGGTGGACGCGCTCCAGATGTGCCATGGCGAGCTTTTCCGCCTGCGCCTTCGACAGCCCGCGATTGAGTTGCGGCGCCAGCATGCAGTTTTCCAGCGCGGTGAGATGGGGGAACAGGTTGAAGTGCTGGAACACCATGCCGACTTCCTGGCGGATGTCCTGCACCGTGCCTTCGTCCCCCGTCAGTTCGATGCCGTTGACCACGATGCGCCCGCCATCATGGCGCTCCAGCGCGTTGATGCAGCGGATGAGGGTCGACTTGCCCGAGCCGGAGGGGCCGCAGATGACGACCTTCTCGCCGCGCTGCACCTGGAGGTCGACGCCAGCCAGCGCGCGATGGGCGCCGTAGCGCTTCACCACGCCGGCGAGGAGGATGGCCGGTGCGACCGGCGCGGGGGCGAGGTCGCCGGCGAGGTCGGAAGCGGGCGGGCGGGCGATCATGGCATCACCTTCGCCCGGCCCGCGAGCCGCGCCAGCGCCAGTCGGCCGGGCCCGGGCATGGCGACATCCTCGGCATTGTGGCGATTGAGCCAGCCTCCCCAGAAGGTGAAGCCGACGCGGATCAGGTTGACGAAGGCCCAGTAAAAGGCGGCAGCGCAGAGGATGGGGGTGAACGGGTCATAGGTCTGCTCGAAGATCGAGTTGGCCACCGCCATCAGGTCGGTGATCGTCACCACCGAAACGATGGCGGTGCCTTTGACGAAGCTCACCACCTCGTTCTGGTAGGCCTTCAGCCCATAGCGCAGGGCGAGCGGCATCCGCACCCAAAGGAAGATGTTGCGCCGGGTGATGCCCAGCGCCTCGCTGGCCTCAACGATGCCGTGCGGCACGGCCAGCAGGCTGCCGCGCAGCACCTCGACCATGTAGGCGGCGTGGTTGAGGCTGAGCGCCACGATCGCGCAGCCGAAGGGCGAACCGAACACGATCCAGAACGGCCCGTTGCGCAGCGCCTCGATCTGGCCGAGGCCGTAATAGACGAGATAGAGCAGGATCAGCAGCGGTGCGCCGCGAAAGAACACCACGAAGGTTTCCGCCGGCAGCGCCAGCGCACGCCGCGACGACATGCGGGCGAAGCAGATGGGAAAGGCCAGCGCGAGGCCGATGATGAGCGGCAGCACGGTGAGGAACACCGTCACCATCAGCCCGTCGAACAGCGCCGGCAGGCTCTCCCAGGCGAGGTCGAGGTCGATCGGCAGCGCGTTCATGCCTCGGCCTGCGCGGACGAGCGGACCGGGGCGCGTCGCTGGCCACGGTCGAGGCGGGCCTCCAGCCGGTTGGCGAGCCAGAGGCTGGCGGCGCTGAACGCGATGAAAAGCAGGGCCGTGGCGACGAAGAAGAGGAAGGGCTCCTTGGTCGCCCCTGCCGCGATCTTGGCGGCCGCGACAAGGTCCTGCAGCCCGGCCAGCGACACCAGCGGCGTCTCCTTGAGCATGAAGCTCCACACATTGACGAGGCCGGGCAGAGCCAGGCGCATCACCTGCGGCAGGATCACCCGCCCCCACATGATGAGCGGGGGAATGGCGAGCGCGCGGGCGCCCTCGAACTGGCCCTTGGGCAGATTCTCGATCGCCCCGCGCACCAGCTCGGCGATATAGGCGGCATAGACGATGCCGAGCGCCGCGACGCCGGCCCCGAAGGGAGAAATGTCGATGCGGGCGCCGAACTCGCCCAGCACCGCCGCCAGCATGGCGCTGCCGCCATAAAAGATCAGGAAGATGACCAGAAGCGAGGGCACGCCCATGAAGACGGAGGCATAGACCCGCCACGCCGCGCGGATGAAGCGGTTGCGCGAGAGCGTCACCACCCCGATCAGCACGCCCAGCACGAAAGCCAGCGTGAAGCTGGCGAAGAAGAGTTCCAGCGTGATGAGCGCTCCCTCGCCGAGCTGGCGCAGATAGCCTGCCAAATCGGCAAGGGAGAGGTTCGTCATCCGCCGTTCTCCGGGTGGGGCGCGGTCAGTTGGTCTTCTCGCAGGCCGCTTCCGCCGCGAGCGTGGCCACCGGCACGTATTTCTTGCGGATGGTGGTGTAGGTGCAGTCCTTGATCATCTCGGCGAGCGCGGTGTTGACGCGCTTGACCAGCTCTTCGCTCTTCTTCGGGAAGATCCAGCTATAGCCGCGCTCGGCCTCGGGGATGGCGGGGTCGCCCAGCCAATGGTCGCCGCCGGCGAGCATGTAGTCCTTGCCCTCGGGCTTGGCGATCAGTTCCAGCGTCCAGTTGATCTTGGAATCGAAGACGAGGTCGAGCCGCCCGGCGAGCAGGTCGAGCTTCATCTGGTCGGGATTGTCGTAATAGACCTCGACGAAGGTGTCCTTGCCGAAATGCTTGTGGATGTAAGGCACCATGGAGGCGCCGCGCTGCAGCGCGATGCGCAGGCCCTTGCCGGTGACGCCTTCCTTGGTGAGCGTCAGATTGCTGTCCTTCTTCACGATGAAGGTCGCCGGGTTGTAGACGATCGGCGTGGCGAAGAGCGCCTTGTCGACCCGCTCGGGGGTCGGCGAAATCTGGGTGACGATGCCGTCGAACTTGCCCTGCAGCATGGACGGGATCAGCGCCTTGAAGTCCATGACCACGATCTCGCAGTCGGCGCCGATGCGCTTGCACATTTCGCGCGCCAGCTCCGGCTCCATGCCGGTGAGGGTGCCGGAGGATTCGACCATGGAGAAGGGCGGGTAGACGCCCTCATTGCCGAGCTTGAGCTTTTCGGCGGAAGCGGCCGACAGGCCGGCACTCGCCAGGAGCACGCCGAGGGCGAAGGCACCGGCCCGGCGGAGAGGATGATGCGGCAGGCGTGTGATCATCGGCGTCATTCCATGGTGAGGGGCGGTTTGGGATCAGAATTCGGTCAGCGTGTCGCGCAGATGCTGGTGGGTGTAGGCGGCGCGTGTCAGGCCCCGGCGCTGCAGGACCGGCACCAGCCCGTCGGTGATGGTGGAAACCGAGCGGCGCGAGACGTCGGAGAGGGCGATGAGAAAGCCGTCGCCGCCGATCTCCTCCATGATCTCGTCCATCTGGCTGGCGACGCTGTCGGGCGTGCCCACCACGTCGACGCAGTAGCCGCCGCTCACATGGTCGAGCATCGCCTCGCGCAGCGGCTTGTCGCCGGCGCGGGTAAGGAACTGCGAGAGCGAGGACTGGTGGCCATTGGTGGTGAGGCTGAGCTGGCTGACCGGCGTGTCGAGATCGAGGCTGGAGAGATCGAGATTGGTGCTCCAGCCGAAGCGGGCCATGCGCGTGTCGAGGTTCTGCGCGGCGGAGACGCGGCGCTGGTCGGCCGCCCATTTCGCCTGGTCCTCGGTCTCGGCGACGATGGGCGAGAGCAGGAACAGGATCTTGCAGTCGTCCGGGTTGCGGCCGAGCGAGGCCATCTGCGCCCGCACGTCGTCGCGGTACTGCTTCATGGCGGCGACGCCGTTGGGCGCGGCGACGATGGTGTCGGCGTGGGTGGCGGCGATCTTGCGCCCGCTCTTCGAGCCGCCGGCCTGCGCGATCACCGGCTGGCCCTGCGGGCACGGCCCGGAATTGAGCGGGCCGCGGGAAGAGTAATAGGTCCCGCGATAGTCGATGGTGTGGACCTTGGCGGGGTCGATCAGAACGCCGTTCTCGCGGTCGTCGAGGAAGGCGCCGGGCTCCCAGGAACCCCACAGGCTCTTGACGATGTCGATATATTCTTCCGCCATCAGATAGCGTTCATCGTGCTCGGGCAGTTTATCCATGCCGAAGTTCTGGGCCGAGAAATCCGACGAGCCCGTCACCATGTTCCAGCCGGCACGCCCGCCCGAAATCTGATCGAGCGAGGAAACGATGCGGGCGGTGAGGTAGGGGTGGTAGGCGAAGGTGGAGAGCGTCGGCACGATGCCGAGCTTGCGCGTCGAGGCGGCCAGCAGCGTGGCGACCACGCTGGGCTCCTGCCGGGGGATGCAGATGCCGCCCTTCAGGAAGATGTCGCGGGAATTCTGCCAGTTCTCGCCGACATAGATGGAATCTTCGATGAGCAGATAATCGAAGCAGGCGCGCTCCATCGACCGCACGAGGTCGACAAAGAGATCGGCACTCATCCAGTCCTGACCGATATTGCCGGTCCACGGCTCGCCCCACGCCTGAACGCTGGAGCCCTGGAGAAACCAGGCGAGATGGAAAGGATTCGCCGTCATGCACGCACCTTCTTCCTGATCCGCGCGCCGACTTCCGTCGACACGCACAGCAGGTTAAAGGCGGGTCCCCCGGGGGGAGTATCGCCAAGAGGCGAAGCTTGGTTTTCTGCTTGAGAATTAAGCCTGCCTAAAACAGGTGCAGATTACACCATTTTCCGTCAGGCCCACGAAAAATGCCGGGCCCTTGCGAGCCCGGCATCGTGTTCGTCAAGCCTCACGCGCGATAGCGGTCGCGTTCTTTCTGGACTTCCGGGGCGGTATAAGCCGGCGCATCGGGATCGAAGCGGGTCCAGCCCTCGTCGCGATAGATGCGCTCGCGCGCCGTCACATCCACGGCCGCCTCGTCATCGAGAATGGCCTGGGCCTCAACCTCGTGCTCGTCGGGAACGCGGGCCGAGACCACGGTGCCGCCACGGCGCACGCCTTCGGCATAGACATGAGCCCGCTCCTCGGGAACGCCCTCGGAGGTCATCGCGCCGACCATGCCGCCGACGGCGCCACCCGCCGCCGCGCCGGCTACCAGGCCTGCGCCGGTCGCCACCAGCCAGCCGGCCGCGACCACCGGGCCGACGCCGGGAATGGCCATCAGCCCGAGGCCGGTGAGCAGGCCGCCGGCACCGCCCAGCACGGCACCGATGCCAGCACCCGTGGCCGCGCCCTCGCCCGCATGGCTCTCTTCATGCGTGCCCGTGCGGGTCTCGGTGTGGGTCGTCGTGGTATCGCGGCCATACCAGTCATCGGCATTGTTCGCGACGAGGCTGATCTGCGCGCGGTCGATGCCCAGAGCCTGAAGCCGGTTCACAGCCGTGAGGGCATCGTCATAATTGTCGAAAAGTCCGGAAACGGTCGCCATGTGTTCCTCCCAGCGGATCCTGTCGAGGACCCCGGTTACATTCAGTTCGGGAAAACGTTGCCCTGATAGTCGAGCGCGACGTCGTGCGAGGCGCCGGCCTTCATGGCCTTGCCGCGCCAGACGCCGTCAGCGTCCTTGGCAAGGCCGGTCACGTCAGCGAAGCCGCGCGCTTCGATGCGCTCCTTGGCCTGCGCCTCGGTGAAGCTGTTGGCGCCCTTGGCGGGCTCGGACGGCTGGGGCGCGCTCTCGGTGGTCACGGCGGGGGTGGCGGGATCCTGAGTGGCCGGCGGGGTCTGGGCCCAGGCGGGAACAGCGATCGCAACCGCAGCGATGATGGGCAGAACGTGCTTCATTTGATGGCCCTCTGATCACAAAATGTGAAGAGTGAACGCCATTTAGGCAGATCGGTTCCCTTCCGGCGCCACAGATTGGGCGGCAGTCGCGGCAGACTCTAAGAACAGAAAAGGTGGGGAAGCAGTCGAGGGAGAGGGGCGCCGGGAACGCCGCGACGCGCCCGCCGCCGGCGGGGCGCCCTTGACCCGAACGGCCGGCGCGCTTGATTAGATGGCGAGCCCCATGCAAGGAAACGTCATGGAAAACCGCCTTCCCCTCACGGCCCTTCTCGTCGCGCTGACGCTCTCCGCCAGCGTGGGCGTCGTATCGGCCCAGTATTCAGGCAATCCGGCGCTGCGAAATCCGGGCGCGACGACGCCGATCCCTAAGCGCGCCGATCCGCCGCCGCAGACGTGGGAGCCCGCGCCTCAGCCCCCGCCGGTGGTGCGCGAGAACAATCCCAATCCGAGTTGCATCACCTTGCCGTGCAACGCCCCGCCGATCATCCGCCGGTCGCCTTCCTGAGGGCGCCTGCGGAGCGGAGCGGAAGCGGCGCTCGAGGGACTTTGCGCCTGTCTGCCCCTTGGGGACAGTCATCCCGGCTGCGGTGAGAAGCGGTGAGCAAGCCGGGACCGCCCACCGGGATGGACGCCGAAGCGATCCCCACAGCGCCTGCGGTCCTCATTGGATGGAGCAGGCGACCGAATTTCAATACAGGCGGCCAGAGCCCGCCCGCCTTCGGGCGGCTAGAGCCCGGCCGCCTTGCGCAGAGCGGCATTGACCCGATCCTGCCAGCCGGGGCCGTCCTGCTGGAAATGCTCCAGCACATCCCTGTCGAGCCGCAGCGACACCATTTCCCGGGCGTTGGGGAGCGACGGCGCCTTGGCCGAAAGCGTGTTTCCCGCCGTGGTCGTGGCAGTCTTCGGCGCGGGCATCGCTGCGGGCATCGCGGCTGGTTTGGCGGTCGCACTCTTGAAGGCCGCTTCGGCGACATCGCGGGCGGAGCCGATGGTGCGTCGTGTGGGGGTCATTGCCATAGGGGGTCCTCGAATCTCCTGCAGACTACAACTCAACACCGCCCGCCCGCCAGCCTGCACGGCGATTTCGGCGGCATGGGCGCGGCGTGGCTCCCTTCAGGCACGGCTCGGGCGCGCTTGAAATCGGCTTGAAATCTGTTCTTGAAATCTCTTGCGGGCGGGCATCAGGCCAGCCACGCTGGCGCAAAGAGGTTGCGTCGGCGCGAGGGCGCGCTGGCCGGAGGTTCTTCATGTCCTATGGCTTCCTCGATATCGCCATCACCCCCAGCGTCCGGGCGGCGCAGGAAAAGATGGGGGTGGATCATCTTTGGAAGGACTTCAGGGGCGACCGCCCTTCCGACCGCTTCACCCAGAGCGAGGCGCTGTTCATCGCCGCGCGCGACAGCTTCTACATCGCCAGCGTTTCCGAGACCGGCTGGCCTTATGTGCAGCACCGGGGCGGGCCGCCCGGCTTTCTCAAGATGATCGACGACCGCACGCTCGCCTTCGCCGATTACAGCGGCAACCGCCAGTACATCAGCACCGGCAATGTCGCGGCCAACAGGCGGGCCTGCCTGTTCCTGATGGACTATCCCCGGCGCACCCGCCTCAAGATCTATGCCCATGCCGAAGTCCTGCCCCTCGACGCCGAACCGGAGCTGACCGAGCAACTGAGCCCGCAGGGCTATCGCGCCCGGCTGGAACGGCTGTTCCGGCTGCGGCTCGACGCCTTTGACTGGAACTGCCCCCAGCACATCACCCCGCGCTTCACCGAGACGGAAATCACCGACGCCGTGCGCCCGCTGCGCGACCGGCTGGCGCAGTTGGAAGCGGAGAATGCCGAGCTGCGCGAGCGCCTCGCGATGGGAGCGAAAGAAGGCTGAGCCCCGCACGTCGGGCGCCGGCCTCAAGGTCCCTTGGCCGGCCGAGGGGGCTGCAGCGTCGCCCAGCCGGTGTCCGCGCCGGCCGGGGTGAGTTCCCCGCGCTCGCGCGCGCTTCGCAGAATATGCGCCTTGGCGATCATGTTGGCGCTGATCGGGGCGGTGAGGAACAGGAACAGCGTGATCAGCAGCTCATGGATGGAGAGCTGGCCGTGCTGGAAAAAGAAATACAGCATGGAGGCTATCAGCAGGCTGCCGATGCCGAGCGTCGTCGCTTTGGTCGGCCCGTGCAGCCGGCGCATCGTGTCCGGCAGCTTCGCCAACCCGAGCGAGCCGACCAGAAGGAAGAACGCGCCGATGACGAGAAGCGCGCTGATGATCAGTTCGATGACGAACGACATGGTGCCCTCACTCGATCACATTGCCGCGCAGCAGGAATTTGCAGAACGCCACCGTCGTCACGAAGCCGACCATGGCGAACAGCAGCGCGACCTCGAAATACATGGTGGTGGCGAAGATGATGCCGAACAGGACGATGAGGCCGATCGCGTTGATCGCCAGCGTGTCCAGCGCCAGCACGCGGTCGGGCGCGTCCGGCCCCTTGAGCAGCCGGTAAAGGGTGAGCGCCAGCGACAGGCCGACGGCGCCGACGGCGATCATCGAAGCGGTGGCTATCATTCAAATATCCTCTTCAGGCGGCGCTCATACCGGCTCTTGGCGTTGGCCACGACCTCGTCGGGGTCCGAGGCCTCCAGGCAATGGACCAGCAGCGAGCGGCCATCGGCGCTGATATCGGCGCTCACCGTGCCGGGAGTCATGGTGATGGTTCCGGCGAAGACCACGATGGCCTCCGGCGTCTTCAGGTCCAGCGGCACGGTGACATAGCGCGAGTGCAGGCTGTCGCCGCGCCGGAACAGGATGAGCCAGGCCACCTGCACGTTCGACACCACGATGTCCCACAGCACGATGAGGACATATTCGGCGATGGTGAACGGCGCTTTCAGCCGCACCCGGTCCGGCCAGAAACGGGCGGTGTACCAGGGGATGAGCAGGCCCAGCGCAACGCCGAGAACGACGCCGCCGGCGCTCACCTCGTTCAGCAGCAGCGACCAGACCACCGCGATGACAACGGACAGAACGGGATGGGGGAAGAGGCGCGCCATCATCGTCTCACTCCCCCAGCCCGGCGGAACGGGTGTTGGTGGGCCCCAGCACGGCCTCGACATACCCCGCGCGGTCGAGCGATTGCCGGGCGGTGGCGTCCATCCAGTCCATGGCCGGGCCGGCGGCGCCGGTCCAGGCGCCGGTGAGCGCCAGCAGCAGCACGATGGCGGTGATCGGCAGCGGGGCGAGCCGCCGGCGGGGACCGACGCCGGGCGGGCCACTCGCCCAGAACAGCACGGCGCCGGCCCGCACGAAACCGAGCGTCAGCGCGAGGCTGGCACCGAGGATCAGCGCCCAGATCCACGGCCAGCCCGCCGAGGACCGCACCGCCTCCAGGATCATTACCTTGCCGAGGAAGCCCGACAGCGGCGGCAGGCCGACCATGGCCACCGCGCAGAGCAGGAACAGGCCGCCGACCAGGATCTCGCCGCGCATGGCGGGCGCCGGCAGCAGGCGATCCCCCACGGCGCCGCGCCCTTCCAGCACCAGCCCGGCGAGCAGGAACAGCGCCGCCCCGGCAAGCGAGGAATGGACGATGTAGTAAAGCGCGGCGGAAACCCCGGTCTCGTCGAACAGCCCCAGCGCGATCAGCAGCGTACCCATGGAGGCGACGATGGCAAAGGCGGACAGGCCTCGCAGGCTGCGGCTGCCCACCACGCCGACGGTGCCGAGCAGAAGCGTCACCACCGCCGCCGGCAGGACGAAGGGCGCGGCGACCAGCGCCAGCGCGCCCGCCTCCGCGCCGAACACCAGCCCATAGACGCGCAGGATGGCGTAGGCGCCGACCTTGGTCATGATCATGAACATGGCGGCGGCCGGCGCGGAGGTCGCGGCATAGGTCGCCGGCAGCCACCAGTGCAGCGGCACCAGCGCGGCCTTGGTGGCGAAGACAAGGAACAGCAGCAGCGCCCCGGCTTTCAGCAGGCCCTGATCCGCCGGCGCCACCTCTGGCACCTTCATGGCGAGATCGGCCATGTTCAGCGTGCCGGTGACGGCATAGATCAGCCCGACGCCGATGAGGAACAGCGCCGAGGCGATGAGGTTGATGGCGACATAGTGGAAGCCCGCTTTCAACCGCGCCGGACCGCCGCCATGCAGCATCAGCCCGTAGGAGGCGATCAGCATGACCTCGAAGAACACGAACAGGTTGAACACGTCGCCGGTGAGGAAGGCCCCGTTGATGCCCAGCAACTGGAACTGCAGCAGGGTATGGAAATGCTGCCCGCGCCGGTCCCAGCCGGCGGCGGCGTAGAGCACGACGCACAGCGACAGCACCCCGGTGAGCACCAGCATGGTCGCCGACAGGAGGTCGAGAACCAGCACGATGCCGAAGGGGGCGGGCCAGTCGCCCAGCCGGTAGGCCTGCGGCACCCCGTCCGACGCCTCAACCGCGAGGCCGATCGCCACCAGAAGGCCGAGCGCGGTGGCGACGATCGAGACGATGCGCTGGGCCTGCGGCCGATGCCGAAGCGTCAGCAGCAGGAAGGCCGCGGTGAAGGCCGGCAGGACGGCCGGCATGATGATCCAGTTGTTCATGCCCGTGTGGCCTCACCCGCCGGCGTGCCGGCAGGGTCACTGTCCGGGGCGGCGGCAGGCTCCTTGGCCGCCTCCGCAAGGCTGAGATCGGTGCGGTCGGAGCCGGTCTCTAGGAAGCCGCGCAGCCCCAGCACCACGATCAGCGCCGTCATGCCGAAGGAAATGACGATGGCGGTCAGCACCAGTGCCTGCGGCAGCGGGTCGGTATAGGCCGCATCGGGCGTGATGATCGGCGGCAGGTTGATGGTCAGCCGTCCCATGGCGAACAGGAAGGCGTTGACCGCGTAGGACAGGAAGGTCAGCCCGACAATGACCGGAAAGCTCCGCCCCTGCAGAATCAGGAACAGGCCGGTGGCGGTCATCAGGCCGATGGCGCTGGCGACAAGCATTTCCATGGCTCAGGCCTCCCTCGGCTGGGGGTGCAGGGGCGCCGCATCGAGCGGCAGATCCATCGGCTGTTCCGGCGTGGGCAGCGGGTCGACGCTCTGGCCGACGCGCGAGAGCTGCGCCAGCGACAGCACCATCACGCCGACCACGGTGAGGAAGACGCCGAGGTCGAACAGCAGGGCCGAAGCCAGCTCGAACGTGCCGACCACCGGCAGGGTGAAATAGCCGAAGGTGCTGGTGAGGAAGGGCTTGCCGAACGCCCAGGCGGCAATGCCGGTGAGCCCGGCAATGCCGACGCCGGCGCCGATCATCGCCTGCGAATCGATGCGCTTGCGGTCGGCCACCCAGCGATAGCCGGAGGCGACATATTGCAGCATCAGCGCGATGGCCACCACAAGCCCGGCGATGAAGCCGCCGCCCGGCTGATTGTGCCCGCGCAGGAAAATGAAGACCCCCACCGCCAGCGCCAGCGGCAGCAGCGCGCGCGCCGCGACCACGAGCATGGGCGGATGAACGTCGCCGGACTCCTCCTGCGGCATCAGCATACGCACCCGCTTCAGCGCCCCCGCCGGCAGTCTGGGGTCGAGCAGGGCGAAGATGGCGACCGCCGCGATGCCGAGAACGATGATCTCGGCAAAGGTGTCGTAGCCGCGGAAGTCGACCAGGATGACGTTGACGACGTTGGTCCCTCCCCCGCCGGGCTTCGACTGCGCCAGGAAATAGTCGGCGATCGAGGCGCCATCGCGCGTCATCACCGCATAGGCGAGCAGCCCTATGCCCAGCCCGCCGACACCGGCAATCGCGCCGTCGCGCCACCGCGCCGGCAGGCTGAACTCGTTGGGGCTGGTCTTGGGCAACAGGTTAAGCGCCAGCAGCATCAGGATGGTGGTGACGACATCGACCGACACCTGCGTCAGCGCCAGATCCGGCGCCGAGAACTGCACGAAGCCGAGCGCCACGATCAGCCCCACCACGCTGGTCAGGATCAGCGCCAGCAGCCGGTCGCGGTGCCGCATCACGGTGGCGAGGCACGCCACGACAAGCGCCAGCCAGGCGATGAGCGCGGGGAGCGTGACCGGGATCATCGCCCGGGTGCCCGCCTCGTGCGACGCGGTCGCCATGGCATAGACGCCGGTGGCGACCAGCACGGCAAGGATCACCCTGAAATAGAAGGCGAGCGAGCCGTCATGAGACCACGCGGTCGCGCGGCGGGCGGCGAGCACCACCGCGCTGGAGCCCGCCTCGAACAGCGCCTTCGCCTCCGGGCGCGGGAAGCGCCGCCGCAGCGCATCCATGCGCTCCTGCGTCAGGAACAGCATAGCGCCGCCGGCGAAGGCGACGGCGCTCATGATCAGCGCCGGCGTCAGCCCGTGCCAGAGCGCCAGATAATAATCGGGCAGCGGCCCGCCGATCACCGCCCCGGCGGTCAGCGCCACAAGCCCGCCCGCCACCGCGCCGGGAAACAGGCCGATGGCGAGCACCGGCACGATGAGAAGCGCGACCGGCAGCCACATGCCCACCGGCGGATCGTGCGGGTGATGGGGGTAATCGTGCCGGACCGGGCCGAGAAAGGTGCGGATGGCAAAGCGCGCGGAGTAGCCAACAGAGAGCAGCGCCCCGAGGGTGGCGAGCACCGGGAACAGCCAGGCCATGCCGGCATAGGTGGTGTGGGCGGCCTCCTCCAGCATCATTTCCTTGGACAGGAAGCCGTTGAAGAACGGCACGCCCGCCATCGAGGCGGTGGCCAGCATGGCGAGTGTCGCGGTGATCGGCATCAGGCTGGCGAGCCCGCCGAGCCGCCGCACATCGCGCGTGCCGGCCTCATGGTCGACAATGCCGGCGCTGAGGAACAGCGCCGCCTTGAAGGTCGCATGGTTGAGGATGTGGAACACCGCCGCCACCGCCGCCATCTTCGTGCCGAGGCCCAGCAGCATCGTGACGAGCCCGAGATGGCTTACCGTGGAGAAGGCCAGCAGGCTCTTCAGGTCGTCGCGGAAATTGGCGATCCACGCCCCGATCACCATCGTCGCCAGCCCGACCGGCGCCACGATGAGGAACCACGCCTCGGTGCCGGCCAGCGCAGGCCACAGCCGCGCCAGCAGGAAAATCCCCGCCTTCACCATGGTGGCAGAGTGCAGATAGGCCGACACCGGCGTCGGCGCCGCCATGGCGTGCGGCAGCCAGAAATGGAACGGGAACTGCGCGCTCTTGGTAAAGGCGCCGATAAGGATCAGCACCAGCGCCGGCAGATAGAACGGCGAGGCCTTGATGATGTCGCCGCGTGCCAGAATCTCGGAAATCTCATAGCTGCCGGCAATGTTGCCGAGCAGCAGCAGCCCGCCGATCAGCGCGAGGCCGCCGCCGCCGGTGACGATGAGGGCCATGCGCGCCCCCTGCCGCGCATCGGCGCGATGGCGCCAGAAGCCGATCAGCAGGAAGGAGGTCAGGCTGGTGAGTTCCCAGAACACCAGCAGGAGGATGACGTTGTTGGACAACACCACGCCCAGCATCGCCCCTTGGAACAGCAGGAGGTAGGCGTAGAAACGCCCCATCGGGTCGGCGCGGTCTAGATAGAAGCGCGCGTAGACAATGACCAGCAGGCCGATGATGAGGATCATCGCCGCGAAGAAGAAGCCCAGCCCGTCCAGCATGAAGGAGAAGGACAGCTGGATCTGCGGCACCCAGGGCAAGCTGACGCTGACCACCTCTCCGGCAAAGACCGCCGGCGCCTGCGACAGCAACAGCGCGAGCGCCGCCAACGACACGAAGCCTGTCGCCCCCGCGCAGACATCGCGCCCCGAGCGGATGAGGAGCGCGGGAAGAATGGCGCCGATCAGCGGCAGAAGGGGAATGAGCCAGAGCACCATCAGAACATCATCCCGCCGAAAGCCATCCCGCGCCATCCGCCGACGGAGGGCCGCACCGTCTCATGCGCGCCGGGCCGATGCTGCACCGGGGCGCCACGCGCGCCGGATGGCCCGCCGTCCTGCCACCCGTCGCGAAGCGCCGTACGCCGCCGCCGGCCACGTGCCTGGCGATGATGGCTTGAGCGCCGCCCTGCCAATCCCTTGAAATCGCAGTCATTCCGAGACAATCGTGACAATCCTGTTCCGCCGTAGTTTCGATAAGACTAGAGGCTCGTCAATACGGGCAGGGCAAAGTTCAGGCAAAACGCAATAGGCCCAGCGCTCGCGCGGACGTGGCGCGACGATCTAATAAAGTGAGAAGACGGAAAATGGATGTCAGATGATCTCATGCACGGCAGCTCCTGCGTGGCGGCCCGACCGACGCAAAACCTGCCTCTACTGTGACGAGAAGAGACACCCTGCGGCTTTTCTAATGGATCGGGCGGCTCTTGTCACGCCGTTTGAGGCATGCCAGCGGCGTTCCCCAAAAAAGACCCCGCCTTCGGGAAGGCGGGGCAGTTTCGAGTGTCTCAGGCCCTAGGGAGAGGAATTCAGAGCCACCCGATCCAAATGACGTAGGCGCTGATCAACGCCAGCCCGACCGTGCCCACCCATGCCCAGGCGAACATGAACTTCGAGGGCATGAACTCCATTTCCTCAGGCGTCTTGAAGTTGCGCTTCACCGACTGGATGCTCAGCCAGAACAGCACCGGCGAGAACAGCAGCGCGACGAAGGAGGCGATCTGCACGACGAAGATCGGGTTGGGAAGGCCGTACACGATGCCGATGCCGGCAGCGGTCAGGAAGACCTGGAAGCCGCGATAGATGAGCTTGCGACGCTCCGGCGTATCGAGCGAGGCGCGCAGGCGCACCGCCGATTCCTCGACCAGCCGCGCCTGACCGTCGTAATAGGTGAAGACGGTCGAAAACAGCGCGGCGACACCGCCAGCGATGATGACCGGGAAAATCCACGCGCCGAAGGTATCGGTGTAGATGCGGGCGATGGTCAGGCCCATTTCGCGGCTCGACGGCACCAGCCCGATGGGGTGGAGCACGGCGGCGCCGACGATCAGGAAGATCATGCCGGTAAGACCGGAAATGATGTAGCTGATGTTCATGTCGCGCTTGAACAGTGTGAAGTAGTTGCGCATGTAGTTCGGTGCGAGTTCGACCTCGTAGCCCTGCCGGCGAAGATCACGCACCTTCACCATGCCGGACTTCTTGTCGACCGCCCAGTTCGACTGCATCGGCGCCACTTCGAGCGTCGTCGGGAAATAGCCCCACATGGCGCCGAACAGCAGCGCCGCGCCAATCGGCGGCAGGGTCGGCAGCAGGCGCGACATGTACTCGCCCGGCGACGGCGCCTGCAGGAAGAAGGCGATGAAGCACGAGAGGGCGAACACGATGATGAGCGCCTTCACCACCGCTTCCACGGCGGCATATTTGCCGAGCCAGAGAATGCCGACAGTCACGAGAAGGATGACGACCGACCAGAGCTCAAGCGACAGGAAGGGAAAGGCAGCCCAGATCATGGCGGCGCAGCCCAACGTGCGACCGGCGATGCCGAACGTGTTGGCCACGCCCTGGAACATCAGATACCAGAGCGGCCAGTTGCCCTTGCCGTGGCCGATGCGGTGATAGGCATCCATGATGGATTCGCCCTTCACCAGCGTATAGCGGTGGGCGAATTCGAAGGCGCAGTATTTCAGGATATAGGCGAAGGGAATGACCCAGAGCAGGGCGTAGCCATATTGGGCGCCTGCCGTGGGAGCATGCATGATGTGGCTGGCGCCGATGCCGGTCATGGCGGCAGCAACGCCAGGGCCCATGTGCCGCCATGTGCTGGCCGCGCCAAGGCCCGGCGCCTCAAGGCGAATGGTCTTTTTTTCCGGGTGCAGCTTGGCTCCCGCCTCAGCGTTTTCCGCGTCGGTGACGATATTCATGTGACGTTTCCTCTCCTCGGCTTGCCGAGCCGAACATCAGGTGTGGCAGGTCTTTTTCTCCTTGATGCCCGCCTCCGGAGGCGTGGCATAATTTATAACTAATCCATTGGACTGGAGGCGCGAACTATAGAATCGAACATATAACGCGATTGTGAGTTTTAATCATGTTGTATATTACACGTTCATGTTATGTTCTGATCTAATGATTTATCTTGGTGATTTTATATTTAAAATTTACTTTGATGCGGGCGTCGTGTCGGATGTCAGGCGCCGGAGGCTCGCCCGGTCGCCACCCCTGACAGGCCCCGCAGGGCCGGATTTATGCCGGATCTTCCCGCCGCGCGCGTTCACACGGCGCGTCGAAACCAGAGAAAAAGGCGCAGCTGCGCCGCAGATGGGGGAAAGGGTGTCGTGGCATAAGCGTGGCTCCCGCGCGGCGGCCCGACCAGCGCAAAAACCTGTCTCGGTCGCCGAACGCGACGTTGACACCCAACCAAAGGTCTAACCCATTTCCGCGACGGAAGCGACCGTTGAGGGACAGATTAATTGAGAAATAGCGTTTCGGTTCTAGCCGGCACCCGACGAATCACGAGTTAAATCGCTGGAACGGCACAGTTTAGACGTCCCCGCCGTCACACCGATGTGTCCGTCCGTGCGCCGTGCGCCGGAACCGAAGCGGCACCGGGCCATTAGCGTCTCACAGCCAAGGAGACCGAGATGACCGAACGCGCCCGGCACGAATCCTATGAACAACCCGTAGGCGGCTGGGGGTCGGCGAAGTCTCTTCTCAAACATTCCACCGAGCAGCATGCCGTTTCCGCCTTGGCAGCTCTGGTGGCGGACCACAACAAGACGGGCGGATACATGTGCACCAGCTGCGCATGGGCCAAGCCCGCCAAGCCTCACGCGGCAGAATTCTGCGAGAACGGCGCCAAAGCCACCTTCTGGGACGTGACCTCGAAGCGCACCACGCCCGACTTCTTCGCCCGCCACACCGTCTCCGAACTGCTGGGCTGGTCGGACTACGAGCTGGAGAAGGAAGGCCGCCTCACCCACCCCATGCGCTATGACGCCGGCACCGACCACTATGTCGAGGTGACGTGGGAGGAGGCCTTCGCGCAGATCGGGGCCCAGTTGCAGAGCTACCCGCCGAATGAGGCGGTATTCTACGCTTCAGGGCGGGCCTCGCTGGAAACCTCCTACATGTACCAGTTGCTGGCCCGGCTGCATGGCACCAACAACCTGCCGGACAGCTCCAACATGTGCCACGAGACCACCTCGGTGGCGCTGCCGCCGAGCCTGGGAACGCCTGTCGGCACGGTGCTGCTGGAGGATTTCGAGCACACCGACTGCATCCTTTCCTTCGGGCAGAATGTCGGCACCAATGCCCCACGACTGCTGCACCCCCTGCAGGAAGCGCGCGAGCGCGACGTGCCGATCGTCGTGTTCAATCCGCTGCGGGAGAAAGGTTGGGAGGCCTTCGTCAACCCGCAGCGGCCGGGCCAGATGCTCACCAACGAACCAACCCTCATCGCCACCCAGTATCACCAGGTGCGCGCCGGCGGCGACATCGCCGCCATGATGGGCATGGCCAAGGCGCTGCTGGCGCTGGACGACGAGGCGCGGGCATCCGGGGGCAAGCCGGTGCTGGACCACGCCTTCATCGCCGAGCACACGGACGGCTTCCCCGCCTTCGAGGCGAAGGTGCGCGAGACGAACTGGGACGAGATCGAGCGCGAGTCGGGGCTGCCCCAGGCCGCGCTGGAAGCCGCCGCCCTCACCTTCTCCCGCGCCCGCGCGGTCATAGCCATCTATGGCATGGGCCTGACCCAGCATCGCCTCGGCGTCGACGCCATCCAGACGCTGGTCAACCTTTTGCTGATGGGCGGACATATCGGCAAACCTGGCGCCGGCATCTGCCCGGTGCGCGGCCATTCCAACGTGCAGGGCCAGCGCACGGTCGGCATTGCCGAGAAGGCCGAGCTGGTACCGCTGGACAAGCTGGCGGAGCAGTTCGGCTTCCAGCCGCCGCGCGAGGACGGGCTGAACACGGTGGAAGTGTGCGAGGCGGTGATTGCCGGCAAGATCCGCGCCTTCATCGGCCTCGGCGGCAATTTCGTGCGGGCGATCCCCGAGCGGGAGCTGATGGAGCAGAAATGGCGGGAGATCGACCTCTCGGTGCAGATCGCCACCAAGCTCAACCGCACCCATCTGGTCACGGCGCGGGCAACCTATCTTTTGCCGACGCTCGTTCGTTCGGAGATTGACACCCAGCACAGCGGCCCGCAGATCGTGACGATCGAGGATTCGACCACCTGCGTCCACGCCTCGCGGGGAAAATTCCAGCCGGCGGCGGAAACGCTGCTGTCGGAACCGCGCATCGTCGCCGAGATCGCCAAGGCGACCTTGCCGCCGAACCCGCTCGTGCCGTGGGAGCGGTGGGTGGAGGACTATTCCATCGTGCGCGAGGCCATCGAGGAAACATTTCCCGACGATTTTCACGACTTCAACGCCCGGCTCGACACGCCCGGCGGCTTCCCCCGCCCGGTCGCGGCCCGCGAGCGCCGGTGGGAAACCGAGAACGGCAAGGCGAATTTCCAGATCCCCAAGGCATTGTCGGCGAGTTTCGACGACGGCACCGACGCCGATGTGCTGCGGCTTATCACGCTGCGCTCCAACGACCAGTTCAACACCACGGTCTATGGCGATGCCGACCGGCTGCGCGGCATTCACGGCTCGCGGCTTATCGTGATGATGAATCGCGACGACCGAATCCGGCTCGGTCTGACCGAGGATGGCAGGGCGCGGCTGGTGACGGCGGTCGATGACGGCATCTACCGTGCCATGAGCGGCTTCCAGGTGATCGACTACGACCTGCCGCCCGGCACCTGCGCCGCCTATTTCCCCGAGTGCAACGCGCTGATCCCGCTCTGGCACTACGCGCAAGGCAGCAAAACGCCCGCCGCCAAGTCCGTGCCGATCTGGGTCCGTCCGGACTGAGTGCTGCACTGCGGCAGGTGCCGGATCGCTTTTGCAGGAACCCCCTCCCTTCCGATGCGTTAGCGCCCGAGTAAGTTGCCCGCTACCTTACCCTGTCGAGAGTGTGGGCCCGGCCGACCCGGGCCGGGCAGCGCTTTCCAGGGGGAGGGGTCGGGCGGCGGGCGTCCGCCGGCGCCTCGCCCCGAAGCGTGAGAGGAGGCCGCGACTGGAACCGATCATCCCCTATTGCGGTCCGGCTCCCGAGAGCCTGCTGACAGCGTGGAACCTCGCGCCGCTCCCGCTCGCCCTGAGTGCGGCACCGCTGGTCCTCGCCGCCTTCCGCCCCGGGGTTCAGCGGGGGCCGGCCATGCTGGCGAGCGCGGCGTTGTTCCTTGCCTTCGTCTCGCCCCTGTGCGTGCTGACCGTGGGGCTGTTTGCCGCGCGCGGGCTGCATCATCTCGTGCTCGTGCTGGTCGCGGCGCCGGCGCTGGCGCTGGCCTGGCCGCATCGCCTGCCCTTCGCGCGGGTCGGTGGATTTGTCGGCCTCTCGGTGTTCCTGTGGCTGTGGCACCTGCCCGCCGCCTACACGCTCGCCTGGAACAGCCATGCCATCTACTGGACCATGCAGGCGGGCATGCTCGGCCCGGGCTGGGCGTTCTGGTCGCAGGTCTTCCACGCCGAGCGCCCCGCGGAGCGCATCGCCAGTGTCGGCATGGTGCTCGCTTTGGCCGGGCAGATGGGGCTGATCGCCGCGATCCTCACCTTTTCGCCGCGCGTCCTTTATGTCCAGCATCTCGGGGCGACGCAGGCCTATGGGCTCGATGCGCTGGCCGACCAGCAGCTGGCGGGGCTGGTGATGTGGGTGCCGGGCATGCTCCCCCTCGCTTTCCTCGGCGCGCTCCTGCTGCGGCGCGGCTGGCGGGAGGCGAGCCTGACATGATCGCCCTGCTCAAGGCCGTGCACATCCTCGCGCTGAGCCTGTGGTGCGCCGGGCTGCTGGCGATGCCGATCGTGCTGCAGGTCTATGGCCGGCGCGAGGAAGTCCGCACCCAGGCCGGCTTTTCCGAATTCCGCCTGCTGATGCATGCCGCCTATACGCGCATCGTCACACCCGCCGCCATCATCGCCATCGCGGCCGGCACGGGGCTGATCTTCGCCGTCGGGCTCACCCAGCCCTGGCTGGTGGCCAAGCTGGTGGCGGTGGCGGGCATGGTGCTCGTCCATGCCTGGCTGGGGCACCTGACAGTGGAGGCGTCGGAGGGACGGGGCACCTACCGCATGCCGCACGCGATCCTGGCCGCACCCGCCAGCGTGCTGTGCATGGGCGTGGTGCTCTATCTCGTCCTCGCCAAGCCGGACCTCTACCCGTGGATCGACAGTCTTCCGCGATTCATGACCACCCCTCAGGACCGTTCGCTGCCTGCCGCCTTGGTGCCGATTTGATAGTCGAAGACGAGTTTTCCGCCATGCCAGCCCGTCACTGCGGTCATCCCGGCCATGACCAGCGACAAGGCCAGCCCGACCGGCAGCACCGCGCCATCAGGGTCGCCGATGCGAATGATCCAGTTGGTGCCGATGAGCGAGAGCAGCATCACCGCCAGGATGAAATGCGTCCAGCTCGACGAGCGGTTACGGATGCCGCGCACCAGCAGCAGCTCGGCCGTGCCGGTGATGCCGGCCAGCACGCCCATGGCGAAGGCGCCGAACACCGCATAGGCGGCGACATGCGACCAGAAGCTGGCGCCGGTCCACATATAAAGAAGATCGGCCCCCAGCGTGCTGAACGCCAGCGCGATGGGAAACGCGACCAGCATCGCGTGCAGCGGATGGCCGGAAATGGCGATCTTCGATTCCGTGTCCTGCAAGGCCCGCCGCTCTTCCAGCGGATCGAACAGATCGGGGCGCGTGTCCATCGGGTTCCCTTCGCGTGGCGTGCCGTCTCTCCGGTGAAGTGCGCAGGCTTTGCTACGGTTCCCCTTCTTCTTGCGGGATGCAAGGGTCCGCTCTCCACCCTGTCGCCGGCAGGGCCGATCGCGCAGGACATCGCCTGGCTGTGGTGGGCGCTGCTGGCGGGGGCGGCGTTGCTGGCGCTGCTGGTGTTCGTGCTGGTCGCGCTCAGCTTCGGCCGGCCGCGCGAGGTGCCGGAGAAGCGCTGGACCTTCGGCCTTGGCGTGTGGTTCTCGCTGGCCGTGCTCACGCTCACCCTCGCGGCGGCGCTGTGGGTGGGCGAGCGCATCCTGCCACACGGGCCAGCGCTGGAAGTGCACGCCCATGCCCGGCAATGGTCCTGGACCTTCAGCCATCCCGGCGCGCAGGGCCCGAACGAGGCCGAAGGCGTGCTGCATATCCCCGCCGGCCAGCCGGTGGATGTGCTCATCACCTCTTCCGACGTGATCCATTCCTTCTGGGTGCCGCAGCTCGGCGGCAAGATGGATGCGATCCCCGGCCGGCAGAACCGGCTGCGCATCGAGGCCACGAGGCCCGGCACCTATGAGGGGCTGTGCGCCGAGTTCTGCGGGCTGGAACATGCGTCCATGCGGTTCGAGGTGATCGCGCATGATCCCGCCGACTGGCCGCCCGCCTCGCTGCCTGTATCGCCGCCCCTCTCGCCGCCCGCGCTGATGGAGGCCCCCCGGCCATGATCCCGAACGATGTAGCGGCGATCCCCCCCAACCCGCCGCGCCGGGCGCTCCACCTGCATAGGGAGCTGGACATCGTCTGGCGGAACGGCCCCGGCCTGTGGGGGCAGATCACCAGCGTCAGCCACACCACGCTGGGCCTGCGCTTCATGGGCACGGCGTTCGTCTTCTTCGGCATTGGCGGGCTTCTCGCCATGCTGATCCGCGCGCAGCTGGCGACCCCTCAGAGCGCCTTTCTCGACACGGCGCTCTACAACCAGATCTTCACGATGCATGGCAGCATCATGATGTTCCTGTTCGCCATCCCCATGCTCGAAGGGCTGGCGATGTACCTGCTGCCGAAGATGCTGGGCACGCGGGACCTCGCCTTTCCCCGCCTCTCGGCGCTGGGCTACTGGTGCTACCTGCTGGGCGGCAGCATCCTGATCCTTGCCCTGCTGGCCGGCGTCGCCCCGGGCGACGGGTGGTTCATGTACACGCCGCTGTCGGGGAAAACCTATTCGCCCGGCATCAACGCCGATGTCTGGCTGCTGGGCGTGACCTTCGTCGAGATTTCCGCGCTCGCGGCGGCGATCGAGCTCATGGTCTCCATCCTGCGCCTGCGGGCGCCGGGGATGAAGCTGACGCAGATGCCGCTCTTCGCCTGGTACATCCTCGGCACCGCCGCGATGATGCTGGCCGGCTTTCCCCCGCTCATCCTCGGCTCGGTGCTGCTGGAGATGGAGCGTGCCTTCGGCTGGCCGTTCTTCGACCCGGAGCGCGGCGGCGACCCGCTTTTGTGGCAGCACCTGTTCTGGCTGTTCGGCCACCCGGAGGTCTACATCATTTTCCTGCCGGCGGCGGGCGTGCTCTCCACCGTCATTCCGGTGCTGAGCCGCACGACCATCGTCGGCTATGGCGCCATCGTCGCCGCCATTCTCGGCATGGTGTTCCTCAGCTTTGGGCTGTGGGTGCATCACATGTTCACGGTCGGCATTCCCCATCTGGCGCTGGCCTTCTTCTCCGCCGCCTCGATGCTGGTGGCGGTGCCCACCGCCGTGCAGATTTTCGCCTGGATCGGCACCATGTGGCGCGGGCGGCCCGAGCTGAAGCTGCCGATGCTGTATGTTCTCGGCTTCTTCTTCACCTTCGTCATGGGCGGGCTGACCGGCGTGATGCTGGCGGTGGTGCCGTTCAACTGGCAGGCGCACGACACCGCCTTCGTGACCGCGCACCTGCATTACGTGTTGATCGGCGGCTTCGTCTTCCCGATGCTGGCGGGGGTGACGTGGTGGATGCCGCTGATGAGCGGGCGCCGGCGCATCAGGGGGCTGGGCGAGTCGGCGTTCTGGCTCATCCTGATCGGCTTCCACGGCACGTTCTTCCTCATGCACCTCACCGGGCTGATGGGCATGCCGCGCCGGATTCCGACCTATGCCGACAATCCCGAATGGATGCTGCTCAACCTCTCCTCGTCCTTCTTCGGCTTCGTCATGACCATCGGCTTCGCCCTGTTCACCATCGACCTCATCCTGCAGGCAGGGTTCGGCAAGCGCAGCGTGCGCGACCCCTGGCACGCACCGTCGCTGGACTGGGCGATGGCGCTGCCGCCGCCCAACTACAATTTCGCCTCGCTGCCCGGCGTGGAGCTGCAGAAGGCCGGCGCCGCCGATGCGATGCTGAAGCTGGCGCGCGGCGAGGGCTTCCTGCCCGGCGCCCCGCGCGGACGGCGCGAGATTCTCGTCACCTCGGTCGGTTCTGCCCGGCCCGAGCATGTGGCGCTGCTGCCGTTCAACACCGCCCTGCCACTCGTGGTGGCATTCGCCATTTGCGCCTTCGTGCTGCTGATGCTGGGCGGCTTCTACGCGGTGGCGCCGGTGGCGCTGATCCCCGTGGCCGGCCTGATCTGGGCCTGGGCACGGCGCGCCGTCGCTGCCGTCGACGCGGCGCCGGTGGAGATTGCGCCCGGGCTGCTGCTGCCGGTCCACCCGGCGAACGGCGCCACGCTGACGCAGAGTGGGCTGGTGAGCCTGCTGTTCGCCAATGGCACGTTCTTCGCCTCGCTGCTGTTCGGGCTGGCGTTTCTCACGTTGGTCTCCCCCGGCCCGCCTGTGCCGGCATGGCAGGCGGACGGAACGGTGCTGCTGGCGGCCATCGCCGTGCTGGCCCTCCTCGCGGCGGGCACGCTCGGCGGGCGGTGGGCGCTGGCGCGTGTCGAGGCCGGCCAGCCGGCCGGGGCGGCGCTCATCGGCTCGGTGGTCGCCAATCTGGCGGCGCTCGTCGCCCTCGCCGCGCTGGCGCTGGGGGTGTTGCCCGACCCCACGCGCCATGCCGGCGACGCCGTGCGCGCCGCCCTTGTCGCCTATGTCGGCCTGCACATCGCTGTCGCGGTGCTTTTCAGCGCCTTCGCGCTCGACCAAGCGCGCCGGGGCGAACTGAACCCCGCGCACGCCGGTTCGCTGCGAAATTGGGGCCTGTGGCAACGCTACACGCTCGCCGCCGCGGCGCTGGCGACGGCAGCCCTGTGGGCGCAGGAGTTGACGGCATGAGGCGCGTCGGCGGCATGGGCTGGCTGGGCTGGCTGATCGCCGGGCCCACCGTTTGGGCGGCCGCCTTTTCTGTCGCCTACGGACTGCACGGGCTGGGCTGCGAGCTTGGCTGGCCGGCGCTGAGCCTCGGCCCGGTCAGCCTGCAGCGCGTGGCCATCGCCCTACCCTCCCTCGCCGCGATCCTTGTCTGCCTCGTCCTGCTGGCGCGGGTGAAGACGGCGTTGGGACCGGAAGCCGGCATTCCCCGGCTCGGCCTCTGGATCGGCCTGATCGCTACGCTCTACACGATGGCGCCGGTGCTTGTGGCCACGAGTTGCAGGGTCTGAACGCGCGGCGCGCGGCCGCTCATCCGCTATCGGGCGAGGCGGCGACGGGCGGGCTTTTCTGCTGGCGGCGGCCACGGCAGGCGTCCGAGCAATAGAGCACCTCGTCCCAGACCCGGCTCCACTTCTTGCGCCAGGTGAACGGCCGCTGGCAGACAAGACAGGTCTTGGTCGGCAGGTTCGCCTTCACCGTGCGCTTCCCGCTCACAGCGTCCCCTCGCGCATGGCGCGCAGATGCGCCCGCGCCTGATCGCGCAGCGCCGCCTGTTTCTCGCCGCCCATCTTGTCCCAATTGGCGTAGACATAGGGCATGCGGGCATTGCCGCTGAAGCGGTCGCGATGGCGCGCCAGAAAATCCCAATACAGCGCGTTGAACGGGCAGGCGCGCGCGCCGACCGAAACGGCGGGGTCGTAGGCGCAACGCTCGCAGTAATTGCTCATGCGTTTGATGTAGTTGCCGCTGGCCGCGTAGGGCTTGGAGGCGAGGATCCCGCCATCGGCGTGCAGCGCCATGCCGAGCGTGTTGGGCGCTTCCACCCACTCATAGGCATCGGCATAGACGGCCAGGTACCATTCATGCACGGCCTTCGGCGCGATGCCGGCCAGAAGCGCGAAATTGCCGGTGATCATCAGCCGCTGGATATGGTGGGAATAGGCATGGTCATAGGTATGGGCGAGCGCTTCGCGCAGGCACGCCATGCGGGTCTCCCCGCTCCAATAAAACCAGGGCAGCGCCTCGTCGGCGCCCAGCGCGTTGCGCTCGGTATAGCCGGGCATGAAGCGCCAGTAGACGCCGCGCACATACTCGCGCCACCCCAGTATCTGCCGGATGAAGCCCTCGGCCGCGTTCAGCGGCGCCCGCCCCTCGCGAAAGGCCGCTTCGGCCTTGCGGCAGACCTCCAGGGGGTAAAGCAGCCCGGCATTGAGATAGGCCGCGAGCAGTGAATGGCTGAGATAGGGTTCGCCCCGCACCATCGCGTCCTGGTAATCGCCAAAGCCGGGGAGGATATGGGCGATGAAATGGTCGAGCTCGCGCAGGGCCTGGCGCCGCGTCACCGCGAAATGGAAGGGCTCCAGCCGGCCATAGCCCTGCGGAAAATGCCGGCGCACCAGATCGAGCACGTCGAGGGTGATGGCGTCCTTGCGGAAGCTCAGGCGCGGCGCAGACGTCAGCCCGGCCTTGGGCGGCTTGCGGTTCTCCGCATCGAAATTCCAGCGCCCGCCCGACGGCGTGCCATCGGGCTCCATCAGGATGTCGTAGCGCCGGCGCATCTCGCGGTAGAAGTACTCCATCCGCAGTTCGCGCCGGCCCTCGGCGAAGGTGCCGAACGCCGCGTGCGAGCAGAGGAACCGCGTGTCGGGGAGGACATCGAGCGGAACGGGAAGCGCCAGCCGCAACGCCTCGAAGCCTTCGCGCAGCCGCCATTCACCCGGCTCGGTGACGACAACGCGGCTGGGCGCGAGCGCCGCCACCGCGCGGAGGATTTCGCCGTCGAGGCTCTGGCTGTTGCCCTCGTCGTCGAGCGCGACATAGCGCACCGTGTAGCCCGCGCTTCGCAGGGCTTCGGCAAAATGGCGCATGGCGGCGAACAGGAAGGCGATCTTCTTGACGTGATGGCGGACATAGCTGGCCTCGCTCATCACTTCGGCCAGCAGGAACACGTCCCGGCCCTTGTCGGCACCGGCCACGACATCCAGTTGCGACGACAACTGGTCCCCAAGGACCACCCGCAACACGCCCATTCCGCAGCTTTCCCCTCAACGCCCGTGGCGCCGACCTTGCCCCAGGCGCGGTGATCTGGCCATGGCCGGCACGGGAGGGGCGTGTTTTCGCAGAGGGTCTGGTCGGGCGCGGGCGACGATCAAATACATCGCCGGGGGCGGGGCTCATCGCGGCACGGCCCGCCCCGCCTCCCCCCGGCTTTTGTCCGCCCGCAGCCGGGCGCGCCAGGCGCCGGTCTCCACCATGCCGGCGATGACGTCGGCCATCACCTTCGCCACCGCGTCGCTGCCGCGCGGGTTCATGGTGCGCGGCGACACCACCACGGACAGGCGCCACGAGGGTGTCGGGTCGAGGATGGGCACGGCGACCATCTCGCCACGCCGCATTTCCTCGACAAAGGCGAAATGCGGCATGACCGCCAGCGCCCGGCCCTGCTGCACCAGCTGGGCAATGGCGGGCAGGCTGTCGCAATCCATCGCCACCGGCTTGATGTCGTGGCGGGCCGCGAACCGCTCGATCACCGTGCGCAGCACATTGGGCGCGCCTGGCAGAACGATGGGATGCTCGAACACCCCGCGCAGCGTCACCCCGCCGCTGGAGGCGAGAGGATGGCCCGGCGGCACGAAGAGCATCAGTTCCTCGACCATCATCTCGGTCCAGGCGACATTCTCGAAGGCGCGGCGGTCATAGAGCAGGGCGACGTCGAGCCGGCCCATCTGCAGGAACTCGTCGAGATAGCCGGTCATCGCCTCCACCACGCGCAGGGTGATCTTGGGCTGGCGCTCGGCCATGGCGGTGATCAACGGGATGGACAGGCCGCGACAGGCCGAGGTCGGCAGCCCGACCGCGACGCGGCCTGAAGGATTGACCGACTGGGAACGCACGACATCCTTTACACGCTCGACCTCCTCAAGGATGCGGCGGGCATGGTCGTAAAGCTGCTGACCCATTTCGGTCGGGGTCACGCCGCGCGCATGGCGCAGGAGCAGCTCGACGCCCAGTTCCTCTTCGAGGTTCTTCACCTGCTGGCTCAACGAGGGCTGGGCGATCCGCAGCATTTCGGCGGCGCGTGAGAAATTGCCGCTTTCCGTGATCTGCACGAAGTATTTCAACTGGCGAAGATCCATGGACCACCTTTCTCACGCGTCACCTCTGCGTGCCGCCGTCCAAATGTCAAACTGACTAACAAAGCATCATTTGCATAATCTATAAGCATTCAATTTTTGATTATTCAATAAAATCCGATAGTTATATCAATCCAACAGTGATCACAAATGCCTATAAATAGAGACGATAGGAATAGCCTATACTGCTGATTGGAAAATCGTCTTTGTCGATTGCCGCTGCTTGTCTCTAGCCTCTCGTCTCGTCGAGCCACGGAACTCCGTCCCCCCGAGTCCCGTGGCATCGGGAGAGACGACATGCCTTCATCACGATTTCTGCGCGGCCAGCATCGGGCGGCGACGGGCGCGCTTGGCCTTTCGGCAGGGGCGCCACCGCGACTCGCGCTCCCGCCGGCGTGGAGGCGGTGGTGACGGCGGGGGTCGCGGGCTTGCCAGCGTCGCCGGCCCTGTGCCGGCCGCGCGCGCCCGCTCCACAGCCTCGCGGGTTGGCATGCGCATCGCATGGTCGCCGGCGCTCGGCTACGCCCGGCCGGAGCCGGAGGTGCTGCGCGTGACCGAGCAGGCGGTGCGGAAGCTGGAAGACCTCGCCGCCACCGTCGAGCAGGTCGACACGGTGTTCGCGAACGATCCGGCCGATCTCTGGATCGGCGAATTCTCTACGGGCGACGGCACGCGGCTGCGCGACATGCTGGAGACGAAGCGCGAACGGCTCGACCCCGCCGGGCTGGCGGGCGACGGCATGCCGGTCGGGCTGCAGATCGTCGGCCCGGCTCTGGGCGAGGCCAATGTGCGCGTGACGGGCGGCATCGAGCGCGTGCGCGGCCCCGTCGACCTCGTTTCTCCCGCCCTCCATCGCCTTTTTCCGCCCAGCGAGGCCCCATCATGAGCACTCACGAGACCTTCATGCGCCGTGCCATCGAGATCAGCCGCGACAAGATGCGGTCGGACGGCTCGGCGCCGTTCGGCTGCGTCATCGTCAAGGATGGCGTGATCGTCGGCGAGGGTGTGAACAACGTCGTCAACAAGCACGACGCCACCTCGCACGGCGAGGTCGAGGCGATCCGCGACGCCGGCCAGAACCTCAAGACCTGGGACCTCAGCGGCTGCGATCTCTATACCACCTGCGAGCCCTGCGAGATGTGCGTCGCCTCGATGTTCTGGGCGAAGATCAGCCGGCTCTATTACGCCAATACGCTGAAGGACTGCGCGGATATCGGCTTCAAGCTGGAACCGCTGACGAAAATGGTCCGCAGCGACCTGCACGAGCGCACCCTCCCCGCCGAACGCCTGCTCCCCGCCGAGGCCCGCGACGTCCTCGACGAGTGGGCGGCCTCGCCCGGCTTCAGTGCGTTCCAGTGAGTGCCGGCCCAATCAAAACGACCTTCCCGATGGAGACGACGACATGAACGAGTTCGACGGCCCGATCACCGATTTCCGGGCGCTGCTGCACCCGATGAACCGGCGCCGCCTGCTTCAGGGCGCCAGCGTGCTTGCCGGCGCCGCCGCGCTCGGCGTGACCGCCACCGCCCCCGAGCCCGCCTATGCCCAGGACAAGGTGCTGAACCTGCTGTCCTGGCCCGGCCATGCCGACCCGGCGGTGGTCAAGCCGTTCGAGGACAAATACGGCGTGAAGGTCGTCGCCAAGGAATATGTCGGCGGCGAGCCGATGCTGGCGTTGATGAACCAGTCGCCCCCCGGCTCGTTCGACGTGGTGCTGGCGGACGCCGAGTACATTCACATGCTCAAGGAAGGCGGCTTCATCGACAAGATGAACCCGGCCGACTACCCGCTCGCCGACTACTGGCCGGAGTTCCAGAAATTCGAGCCGCACTGGGTCGGCGATGACCTCTACTCGGTGCTGATCCGCTTCGGCTATCTCGGCATCGCCTACCGCACCGACATGCTCTCCGAGGCGGACGTGAAGTCGTACAAGGCGCTGTGGGACCCCAAGATCAAGGGCAAGCTCGGCTTCTTCGACTGGTACCTGCCGACCATGGGCTGCCTCAGCCTCTATGACGGCAACAAGCCGCCCTTCGACATTTCCGACGCCGCCTTCGGCAAGCTGAAGGAGACGCTGTTCTCGCTCAAGCCGCAGACCGCCGGCTTCTATTCCATGGCCGACCAGTTCTCGATGCTGACCAACGGCACCGCCGCCGCCATTCCCGGCGTCGGCGACTGGGTGGTGCTGCTGCTGCAGAAGAGCGGCGTTCCGGTTTCGGCCACCGTGCCGGAAGAAGGCGGCATCCAGTGGACCGAGTCGATGTCCATCGTCTCCTCTTCCACCAAGAAGGACCTCGCCAAGGCCTTCATCCAGTACATGTCGTCGCCGGAAGGCCAGGTGCGCTCCTCGATCATGCCCGCCTACTGGGCCTCGATCCCCAACAAGAAGGGCTGGGAGCTGCTGAACAAGGACCACCAGGCCGAGGCCAAGGCGCTGCGCCACACCTTCGACGCCCGCAACGTCATGGACGAATACAAGGACGGGAAGATCTACATCCGCAAGACGCCGGTGCAGCAGAGCATCGAGCAGTGGAACGACGTCTGGTCCGAATTCAAGTCGATGTAGCCCGCGCACGCCCGGCAGGCGGCCACGCGCCGCCTGCCGGTGATCGCCTGTCGTGTCTCACACTACCAGCCCCTAAGGCTTCATGAGCGAACCTTTGCCCACGCCGGACACCGGACCCGCCCCCCTTGCAGCCACCTCGCGACGCGCCGCCGGGGCACGCTTCGCCGTGTTCTGGGGCGCACCGCCGGCGCTGTGGCAGGCCGCGTTCTTCCTGGTGCCGCTGGGCTTTCTGGTCGCCATGACCTTCTGGTCGGTGAAGAATTTCCGCCTGACGCCCGACGCGACGCTGGCCAACTGGATGTTCATCCTCAATGCCGGCTTCTTTCGCAGCGCCTATGTCTACACCTTCTGGCTCGCGGCCCTGACGGCCGTTATCGCCAGCCTCGCAGCTTTCCCCGCCGCCTATACGCTGGCCTACAAGGTGAGCCCGGCGACGCGGCGCTTCATGATCTTCATGCTGGTGGTGCCGTTCTTCACCAGCTATCCGGTGCGGATCTACTCCACCCAGATTTTCTTCAGTCCGCAGGGCATCATCAACACCGTGCTGGTGCCGCTGGGGCTGGGGCCGCTGCAGGTGCTGAACACGCCGACCGGCACGGTGGTGGGCTATCTCGTGCTCACCCTGCCGCTCGTGGTGCTGCTGCAGACCTTCGCCCTCGCCAATGTGCCGCGCATCCTGATCGAGGCGGCACATAATCTCGGCTGCGGCCGGTTCCGCACCATCTGGTCGGTTATCATCCCCTCGGCCCGCATCGGCCTGATCGTCGCCGGCACCTTCGCCTTCGTGCTGGCCTTCGGCGACTATGTGGCGCCGACCTATCTCGGCGGCTCCCGGCCACCCACGCTCAGCATCCTCATCGCCGACCAGGTGAAGTCCGGGAACAATTGGCCGCGGGCTTCGGTGGTGGCGGTGATGATGATCGTGACGCTGATGGTGGTGATGCTGGTCATGATCGGCCTCGCCTATGGCCGCCGCAAGGAGAGGGCATGAGCATGGCCGCGCTCCGCCGCTTCCTGCTGGTCGCCTATACGGGCCTGGTGTTCGCCTTCATCTTCGCGCCCATCGTCTCGACCATCGTGTTCTCGTTCAATGCCGACCGATTCCCCAGCCTGCCCTGGGGCGGGTTCAGCCTGCAATGGTACGAGGCGATCTTCGCCGACGCGACGATCCAGCGCGGGCTGGTGAACAGCCTCGTCGTGGCCGGCGTCACCTGCGTGATCGCCACCTTCCTCGGCTTCTCCGCCGCCTATGTCGACTACCGCTACCGCTTCCTCGGCAAGTCGGTCTATCTCGCCCTCGCCGCGCTGCCGCCGACCGTGCCGGTGGTCATTCTCGGCGTGGCGCTGCTCACCTTTGAGGGGCGGGTCGGGCTGTCGGGGACGCTGCAGGGCATCATCGTCGGCCATGTCGTGCTGGCGACGCCCTTCGCCATGGCGCTGGTGCGGATGCGGCTCGCCGATCTCGACCCCGACATCGAGCGCGCGGCGTGGAATCTCGGGGCCTCGCCCTTCGCCACCATGTTCGGCGTGATCGTGCCGTTCTGCGCCCCCGCGATCCTCGCCGCGCTGTTCCTCACCGCCGCCGTCTCCTTCGACGAGTTCATGATCGCCTGGTTCGTCTCGGGCGTGAACGAGACGCTCCCGGTGCGCGTGCTGGCGATGCTGCAGGGGCAGGTCAGCCCGCGCATCAACGCCATCGGCGCCATCGTGTTCGGCGTCAGCATCACCCTGATCGTGCTCGCCCAAGTGCTGCTCGGACGCATGTCCGGCCGCGCCGCCCGGAAGAAAGGATGACGCGCATGGCCACCCCCATGATCGAGCTCGACCGTGTCGCCAAGCATTATGGCAACCAGGCCGCCGTAGCGGATGTTTCCTTCGTCATCGAGAAGGGCGAGTTCATCGCGCTGATGGGCCCTTCCGGCTGCGGCAAGACCACGACGCTGCGGATGATCGCCGGCCTCGACGAGCCCTCCTCCGGCGAAATCCGGCTGTGGGGCCGCCGCCTCAACGAGGACGCGCCCTGGGAGCGTGACGCGCCGCTGGTCTGGCAGAGCTACGCGCTGTTCCCGTTCATGTCCGTGCGCAAGAATGTGGAATTCGGCCTCAAGCAGCGCCGGCTGCCGGCGCCTGAACGCCGCAAGAAGGCCGACGAATGGATGGAGCGGCTCGGCATTGCGGGCTTTGCCGAGCGCGGCGTCGACCAGCTCTCCGGGGGCCAGCGCCAGCGCGTCGCGCTCGCCCGCGCTTTGGCGCTGGAGCCGGAAATGCTGCTGCTCGACGAGCCGCTCTCCGCTCTTGATCCGCATCTGCGGGTGCGGATGCAATCGGAGCTGGTGCGGCTGCACCGCGAACTCGGAATCACCTTCATCTGCGTCACCCACAGCCATTCCGAAGCCTTCGCCATGGCCGACCGCGTGGTCATCATGAACGAGGGCCGCATTCAGCAGATCGGCGCGCCGAGGGACATCCACCGCCGCGCCGCCAACCGCTTCGTGGCCGAATTCGTCGGGGGCAACAACATCTTCACCGGCACGGCGCGGGTCGACGAGGATGGCTCGATCGCGCTCGCCGGGCCGGTGGGCACGGTTCATGCGCCCGCCCCTTCTGACGGCGGCATCGTCACCGGCGCCGCCGCCACGCTGGTGGTTCCCGCCGACCGCATCGAACTGGCGGCGGAGAGCACCGGCGCCGGCAATGAGGTGCAGGCGCGCGTCGTCACGGTGGAATTCGTCGGCTCGACCGTCACCGTGTTCCTGGAGACCGAGGGCGGCGGCGAACTGCGCGCGCAGCGTTCCCTGCACGAGATGGAAAACACCCCGCTGGCCGTCGGCCAGCCGGTCGTCGCCCGCTGGTCGCCGCAGCAAGGCTTCTTTCTCCCCTCCTGAGTTTTGCCCGCCTGATTTATGGAGTGAATGCGATGTCGACCTTCATCCGCGGCGCCACGGTGCTCGCCATGGGCGGCCCGAACGGCAGCACACCCTTTCTTGGCGACGTGCATGTCGAGGGCGACCGCATCAAGGCCATCGGCGAGGGCCTGCCGGTGCCCGCAGGCGCCACAATCATCGACGGCGCCGGCAAGCTGGTCATGCCGGGCCTGATCAACGCGCATCTGCATTCCGGCGAGGCTCTGTTCAAGGGCCGCTACGACAACCTGCCGCTCGAACTCTGGATGCTCTACGCCTACCCGATCCTCGGCGCCAAGGGGCTGAGCGAGCGCATGATCTATCTGCGCAGCATGGTGGTGGCCATCGAATCGCTGAAGACCGGCGTCACCTGCCTGACCGACGACATCTTCGAGGCCCCGCGCCAGTCGCTCGCCCAGCTTGGCGCGGCGGTCTCGGCCTATGACGATGCCGGGATCCGCGCCACCGTCTCCGGCCATGTGATGGACCGGGACTTTCTCGATTCCATCCCCTTCTCGCGCGAGCACGTGCCGGCCGAACTCCAGGCGGAAGTCGCCAAGCTGACCCCGCCGACGACCGACGAGTACCTCGCCTTCGCCAGGGAGGCCCACGCGCAGTTCCATGGTCGCTCGGGCCGCATCCGCTTCATGCTGGCGCCCTCCGCGCCGCAGCGCTGCACGCCCGAGCTGATGCAGGCGGTGAACCAGCTGGCGCTGGAATGGAAGGTGCCGTTCCACACCCATATCGTCGAGACCAAGGTGCAGGGCGTCACCGGCCCGGTCATGTATGGCAAGTCGCTGATGCGCTACATGGCCGATCTCGGCCTAATGCACCCGGGCACCGCCATCGCCCATTCGGTCTGGGTGAGCGAGGATGACATCGCCCTGATGGGCGAGGCCGGCGTCTCGGTGGTGCACAACACCATTTCCAACCAGAAGCTCGGCGCCGGCATCGCGCCGGTGCGGCAGTTGCTGAACGCCGGGGTCAATGTCGCGCTCGGCTCCGACGGCATCTCCACCAACGACACGCCGCGCATGTTCGACGTGATGCATGCCTGCGGCCTGATCCACAAGGTGACGACGCCCGACTACACACAGTGGCTGAGCTCCGCCGAGGTGCTGCACGCCTGCACGCTGGCGGGGGCCAGGAGCGCGCTGATCGGCCATGAGACCGGCTCGCTGGAAGAAGGCAAGAAGGCCGACCTGCTGGTCATCAACCTCGACACGGTGTGCTTCACGCCGCGCCACGACATCCTCAACCACCTCGTCTACAGCGAAAACGGCTCGTCCATCGAGAAGGTGATGGTCAATGGCGAGATCGTGGTCGAGAACGGCAAGCTGTTGAGGATCGACGAGAAGGCGCTGCTGGCCGAGCTGCGGTCGCTGATGCCGGCCTTCAACGACTATCATTCAGGCGTCGAGGCGGCCAACCGCGCCTTCGCCCCCGCATTCGACGCCATCCACCGCCGCTGCAACCAGGTCGATCTCGGCATTCACCGCCTGGTCGGCACCAGCGACATGTGGCCGGCATGACCCAAGGCGGAGCCCCCGAGATGAGCAACCCCACCCCTTCATCGCCCCTGATCCGCATCGCCGACATGACCTGGTACGAATTCGCCGACCGGGTGAAGGAGAACCCCATCGTCTTCCTGCCCACCGGCTCGGTCGAGCAGCACGGCCCGCATCTGCCGCTGCTGACCGACGTGATCCTGCCCGTCGCGGTGGCCGAGGCGGTGGCGGCGGAGGTCGGCGGCATGGTCGCCCCGGCGGTGAGCTATGGCTACAAGTCGCAGCCGAAATCCGGCGGCGGCAACCATTTTCCCGGCACGTTGAGCCTCGATGCCAGCGTGTTCATCGCCCTGGTGCGCAACATCGTCAACGAACTGGTCCGCCATGGCGCGCGCAAGATCGTGCTGTTCGACGGGCACATGGAGAATGCGTGGTTCCTCGTCGAGGCCGCCGATCTCGCCCTGCGCGACCAGGCGATGCTGGGGCGCACCGACGTGAAGATCGTCAAGCTCGGCTATTGGGACTTCATCAACAAGGCGACCGAAGCAGTGCTCTTTCCCGACGGCTTTCCGAGCTGGGAACTGGAGCACGCCGCCGTCATGGAAACCTCGATCATGCTGCATGTGCGGCCTGATCTGGTGCGGCAGGACAAGATCCCCGACGACCCGGCGGCCGTCTTCCCGCCCTTTGACGTCTATCCCTTCGACACCCGCCCCATTCCGCCGACCGGCGTGCTGTCCTCGGCCAAATCCTCCTCGGCGGAGAAGGGCGCGGTCGTGCTGGCGCAGGTGGTGCCCGATATCGCGGCGAGCCTGCGGACGGCCTTCGCCTCGGCCTCGGAATGAGCGGGGAGCCGTGACGGGCTGAAAAGCCCTGCACGGCGTCGGGCGGCGGGGTGGCTCCGGTTACCGGCCGCTCAGTTCCGCCGGGCCTTGATGTCCCGCAGCACCTCGCGGGCGGCGTTGAAGCCGGGAATGCCGGAGACGCCGCCACCGGGATGCATCGAGGAGCCGCAGATATAGAGCCCCTTCACCGGCGTGCGGTAATCGGCATAGCCCGAGACCGGCCGCTGGAAGAACAGCTGGTCCGCCGAGAGTTCGCCCTGGAAGATGTGGCCCTGCGGCAGGTTCACGATGTTCTCGATGTCAGGCGCGACAAGCAGTTGCGCCTCGATGACGTCGTCGCGGAAGCCGGGAGCATAATCCTCGATGGTGTCGAACACCGTCTTGCGGAAATTCTCCTTCTCGCTCGCCCAGTCGCCGCCCTTCAGCGTGTAGGGCGCGTGGCCGCCGAACAAATTGACCACGTGCTTGCCCGGGGGCGCCAGCGTCGTGTCCACCATGGTCGGCACCACAGGCGTGATGAAGGGACGGGACGAGTACCAGCCATGCTTGGCCTCGTCATAGGCGCGCTCCAGATAGTCGATGTCGGGCGCGATGTGCATATAGGTGGGGTAGTCGAAGCTGCCGAGCGTGCCCTCGCGCCGTATCCGGTCCAGAATGCGGTATTGCGGCGGGCGCTCGCAGGCGATGTTCATCTTGAAGGCGGTGGAGAAGGTCCGGTAGCCCTTGATCTCCCGCACCAATTCTTCCGGCAGGTGCCGTTCGCCGACAAGGTTGAGATAGAGGGTCTTGGCGTCGGCATTGGAGATGATGGTCTTCGCCGCATAGGTCTCGCCGGTGGTGGTCGAGACGGCCGTCACGCGGCCGTTCTGGACGCGCACTTCCCGGATCGGCGCGCCGGTGACGATGTCGACGCCCTTCTCGCGCGCCGAAGAGGCCAGCGCCTGCGTGATCGAGCCCATGCCGCCCTTGATGAAACCCCAGCCGCCGGCGCCCTCATGCTCGCCCATGATGTGGTGCATGATGACATAGGCCGAGCCCGGGGTTTTCGGCCCGGCGAAGGTGCCGATCGAGGCGTAATAGGCGAGCACCGCCATGATGCGGTCGTCGTCGAACCATTCGCGCAGGAAGTCGTAGGCACTCATCGTCAGCATGTCGACGATGCGGTACATCTTCCGCCCGATCTTGCGATGGCGCCACAGCAGCGAGGCGCCATCCTTGAAGGTGCGCCAGTCGCGCTTGGTCGGGTCGACCGGCGTCTCCCACAACAGCTTGCGCACGATGTTCGCCGCCTCGTTCAGGTAGCGGTCGAACTCGGGATAGATGTCCGCATCGTGCTGGGAGAAGCGGGCGAAGCTCGCCTGCGACTTCGCGATGTTGTCGGAGAACAGGATGTAGTTGTCCCCATCGAGCGGGGAGACCATGTCGGAACAGGGAAGCACTTCCAGCCCGTGCTTCTTCAACTCCAGCTCGCGGATGATGCGCGGGTGCAGGAGGCTCATCAGATAGGAGAAGATCGAGGCCCGGAAGCCCGGCGCGATTTCCTCCGTCACCGCCGCGCCGCCGACGACGTCGCGCCGCTCCAGCACCAGCGCCTTCTGCCCCGCCTTCGCGAGATAGTTCGCGCACACCAGCCCGTTATGACCCGCGCCGATGATGATCGCGTCGTAAACCTTGCCTGCGGTGACGTCGGCACTCATCGCTTCAACCCCAACCTGACTGGTGACGGCTCAAAGGGTGGATCAAACTACTCGGCAGCGACACCGCGCAGCGGGGATTTCGGTTCGCGCCCATTGCGGCACATGTCCTGGAAAGACTTCACCGCGTATTCGTATTTCGGCGAGAGCGGTCCGCGCGTGTAGATGCCGGCCTCGAGGTTGCGCTGCACGCCGGTGATGATGTCGAGATCCTCGGTGACGATCTGCGCCGACCACTCCGCCGACTGGCGGTTCGCCTCCGCCTTATCCGGCGAGACGTCGTTGAAGAAGTACCAGTTGATGTGCCGGATGCGCCCCGGCCCCAGCGGCTCGACGGTGGCGATGGACGAACCCCAGTCATAGAGATTCAGCATGAGGAATGGGAAGCGATAGAAATAGAGCCCCCGCGTCAAACCGCCGTCCCGCTTGGGCGCATGCAAATGGAAGAACTTGTCCGTCGCGTAGGTGTCGATGCGGTAGCTGTCGATATCCATCGACTCGCACAGGCCCGGATGCATCGTCCGGCAATGGTAGCATTCGAGATAATTCTCGCCATAGACCTTCCAGTCGACCGCGCAGTCGCGGTTCTTCGACATGAAATACTGCTGCTGCTCCAGCGGATAATCCGCCGCCATGTCATGGATCGGGCCGAGCCATTCAACGAGGCTCTCGCCGCCGCGCGCGATGCGCAGGAAGACGAGGCCGCGCCATTCCTCGGCATCGATGGCGTAGAGCCCCCAGCCCTGGGGATCGAAGGTGATGCCCTCGCCAAAATCCACAGCCTTGTTGAGCCTGCCGGAGCGGGTGTAGCTCCAGCTGTGATAGGGGCAGACCACCAGCTTGCCGCAGTGGCCCTCCTCCTTTTCCAGCAACTGCGCACCGCGATGGCGGCAGACATTGTGGAAGGCGCGCACGACGCCGTCATCGTCGCGGATGACGAAGACGGGATAGCCCGCCAGCGTACCGGAGACATAGTCGCCCGGCTGCTTCAGCCGTTCCGCCCAGGTGAACAGCATCCAGTTGCGGGCGAAGATCTCCTTGCGCTCGCGCTCGTAAAGGGCCGGGTCGCAATAGTCGCTGGCCGGCAGGGTCCAGTCGAACGGGCCGCTGCCGGCGGCACTGGTCTCGGCGTTCATGTGCGTGCTCCCGGGCGTTCGGATCTTGCTGATCCGTTCAGGTTTCAGGTGCGATAGGACGGATCGATCGCGTCGAGCATGCGCAGATGGGCGTCCCATTCGAGCTGGAGGTCGCCGTCGTCGAAATTCATCTGGTCGTACTGCGCGCCGACCCTCTCGCAGACATCCGTGGGCGGCAGCACGATCTCGCGGCCCATGGACAGCGTCGCCACCTGCACCTCGCAGGCGCGTTCCAGATAGAACATCAGGTTGAACGCCTCGGCGACGCTCCGCCCGACGGTGAGCAGGCCGTGATTGCGCAGCAGCAGTCCGCATGTCGTGCCGAGGTCGGCGATGATGCGTTCGCGCTCGTCGAGGTCGAGCGCGATGCCCTCATAATCATGCAGGCCCAGCCGGCCATAGAACTGCAGCGCGATCTGGTTGAGCGGCAGCAGCCCCTCCTTCAGCGAAGCGACCGCCATGCCGGCACGGGTATGGGTGTGGATCACGCAGGCGGCGTCGTGCCGCGCCATGTGCACGGCGGAATGAATGGTGAAGCCGGCGGGGTTCACCCGGGCGGGACTTTCGCCGACCTTGTTGCCGTCGACGTCGATCTTCACCAGCGAGGAGGCGGTGATCTCCTCCCAACGATACCCATAGGGGTTGATGAGGAACCGCCCCGGCTCGCCCGGCACGCGCACGGTGCAGTGGGTGTAGATAAGGTCCGTCATCCGGAAATGCGCAAGCAGGCGATAGCAGGCGGCGAGTTCGACCCGCTGCTGCCATTCGGCGGCGCTCATATCGGGGCTCAGGCTGGCGACGGCCATGATGGCTCTCCTTGCATGTCACGGGCGGATCGGGGGATGGGAAGCAGGGCGGCGGCGTCCCATTGCTCGAACGCCCATCGGCGGAGCAGCAACGCTTCCCCCGCGCGGTCCGACAACTCGTCGCCCTTCGCATCGGTAATGGCGTAGTCACGCGGGCCCAGCTCGCAGAGGAAAAGACAGTCGGCATCGGCGCCGTGGCGCGCCTGCCAGAACTGGAATCCGCGCCGCCACCAGTCGAGAAAAACGTCGATCCACGGCCGGTGCTGGGGGAAATGCAGCGGCAGTTGAACCTGGCAGCGATTGGCGACACGGCCCTGGAAGCTGTCCGAGCGCTCCAGCAGCCGGTCGACCTGCGCCTGATAATCGGCGCTGATCGGCAGCATCATCTCGCGGTCGACGACATAGTGCGAGAGGTCGGCGGCGAGCCGCATGCCGGGGATCGCGTCCATGAGCAGGAGCGTCGCGAACATGTCGTTGGTGATGCAGTTGCGGTGCGTCTCGAACTGGAGCGGCACGCCCTCCTCCTGCCCGACCCGCATCCACGCCTCGATCACCGGCACCATCTCCGCAACCGACAGCGGCATCACCTGCCCGATGACGATGACGAAGGGCGCGCCGATGTCCTTGGCGAGGTGCAGCGCCGGGCGCAGTTCCTCGATCGAGCGCGGGAAGGCCGTCAACAAGCCGCCGAGCCCGGTGCGGGCGAAGTCCGGCACGGTTCGGCGCGCGGCCTCGATGTCCATCGCGCCGAGATCGATCGCCATCCCGTCGAAGCCTGCCTCCTTCACCGCGTCGAAGCGCTCCGCCACGGGCCGTTCCGCCGTGCCGGGATGGCGCAGCTCAGTGGCCCAGAGCGACTGGTAGACCTTGAGCGGCATGGTCAGGCCTGCTTCGCGGTGCGCGGGCCGACCGGCTCAAGGTCGGTGTCGTCCATGATCCAGATCTTGTCGTCGGGATAGTCAGCCTCGGTGCGCCCGTTCCAGAACGCCTTGATCACCGCCAGCTGGAAGCCGAGATAGGTCATGGAAGGGGGCTTGCGGCCCTTTTCGACGAAGATGCTGCGGTGCAGGTCCGGCAGCCGGTGGAACGGCACGCCGGGGAAAGCGTGGTGCGCGGTGTGGAACTGCATGTTCCAGCACATCCAGCGCATGATCGCGTTGGTGCGCGTCGTGCGGGTGTTCTCGGTGATCTGGTCGACATGGGGCAGGCCGAGATGCTCGATGGTGTTCTGCAGCTGGTGCACCGGCTTCATGACAAGCATCGGCAGCAGCCACAGCTTCACCGCGATCCAGCTGCCCGTCGCCACGGAGAGAACGGCGATCAGCGCATAGCCCGCGAGGTGCCAGCGTGCCTCGCGGATCACCTTGGCGTGCTGGTCGGCGGGAATGTAGTGCTCGCCGACGATGCCGAGCGCGAAGCGGACGACGCGGCGGATGCGGGTGTACCAATAGGTCGGGCCGAGCACCCAGAGCAGGTAGGACGCCATGGAGTAGCGCTCGCGCCCCAGCTCGCCGTCGCCTTCCCAGTCCTGCGTATAGCGGTGATGGGCGAAGTGCTGGATCTGGTCGAAATCGCGCGGATAGATCAGCACGAAGCCGAACAGGCGGCCGAAGATCTCGTTGAGCGCCTTGGTCCTGAAGACCGTCGAATGGCTCATCTCATGCTGGCCGGCATAGAGGAAGTTGATCAGCATGCCATGCGCGATGAACGCCGGCACCATCCACCACGTGCCCCATGTGAACCAGAGAGCCGCACCGGTGATCGCCAGCGCGCCGAAATGACTGCCAAGCTGGAGGAAGCCCGAGACATCTGACTTCAGGCTCAGTTCCTTGAGCCGGGACGGACTGATCATGTCCTTGCGGCCGAATACCTCGTCCATCTCACTCCTCCTCAAATTCGGGGCGGCGCTGGAACGCCATGCGGGCCAGCAGGATCAGCAGGGTGACGACGATCAGCACCACCGAGATGGCGGCGATGGCCGGGTCGACATTGTCGCGAAGCCCCATCCACATCAGGCGCGGCAGGGTGATCGCGTCGATGCTGGTGATGAACAGCGTCACGCCGATCTCCTCCCAGGACAGGACGAAGACCAGCAGCGCCGCCGTTGCGACGCCGAAGGCGATGTTGGGCAGGATCACATGGAAGATGCGCTGGACGACGCTCGCGCCCATGCCGCGCGCGGCGAGGTCGATGCGCCGGTCCAGCTGCGCCAGCGCCACCAGCACCATCACCACCGCGAAGGGAACGGTCATCACCACATGGGCAAGGGTCACGCCGATGACGCTGTCGAAACCGATGGCGTGGGACATCCGCGACATGCCGGTCAGCAGGAAATACAGCGTCATCGCCGAGACCACCGGCGGCACGATCATCGGCAGCAGCACGAACCCGACGAGCCATGATGAGAAGCGCGGCTGCAGCATCCAGATGCCCAGCGCGAAGCTGGTCGCCAGCACGGTCGACAGGACGCTGGTAAACAGGCCGATGCGTGCACTCAAAAGGATGCTAGCCAGCCAGTCGGGATTCTCGAACAGCGTGCGGTAATGCGTCAGCGAGAGACTGCCCTTCGGCAGCGTCAGCATCCGGCCGGGCGTGAAGGAAATCGGCACCACCGCCAGCAAGGGCAGCAGCAGGAAGGCGCCGACCAATAGGGCCAGCACGAGCGCGACGGGACCGGGGCGCCGGATCCTCATCGCCCGCCCCCCGTCAGGCCGAGCCGGGCGAAGCGGGCGAGCAGGCCCATCAGGCCCGCCACTAGGATGACCAGCGCCACGCTGATCGCCGCGCCCAGCCCCCAGTCCGGGCTCTGGAACATGCGCAGATAGACCAGCTCGGCTACCATGATCGACCTCCCGCCGCCGAGAATGGCCGGGGTGACGAAGAAGCCGAGACTGAACACGAAGACGATCAGCGTCGCCCCGATGACGCCGGGCAGCGTCAACGGCAGGAACACCGACCAGAAGATGCGCAGGCGTGAGGCGCCCATGCCGCGCGCGGCCAGCAGCATCCGCTCGTCCACCGTCCGCATCGCCGAGGCGAGCGGCAGCACCGCGAATGGGATGAGCACATGCACCATGCCGGCGATCACGCTCGGCTCGTTGCGCACCAGCGCCAGCGGCCCGTCCGTGAGACCGAGCGCCTGCAGCGACGTATTGACGATGCCGCGCGTGGACAGCAGGGCCAGCCAGCCGAAGGCGCGCGTCAGAAGCGAAATCCAGAACGGCACGAAAATGCAGATCTCAATCAGGCGTCGCTGCATCCTCGTGCCGCGCACCCAGACATAGGTGACGGCATAGGCGCAGGCGACCGCGATCACCGTCACGATGAGGCAGATGCGAAACGTGCGCAGAAACGCCGACTGCACCAGCGGATCGCCCACCAGCCGCTCATACTGGCCTAGGCCGGGCTCCGGCAGCGTGACGCTCCAGAGCGCGACGCCGAGGAACGGCACCGCATAGGCAAACGCCAGGAACAGCACCAGCGGTGCCATCAGGGCGAGTGCGGGCCAGAATGCCGAGCGGTTGCGCATGGGTTCATCCGTCGAGGAGAGCCCTTCCGCACGGGTCGCGCGGAAGGGCGGGCGGATCACGCCGAGATGACCCGGGTGAACTCGTCCAGCGCGGTGCCGTAATTGTCGGCGTACCAGGGCATGTCGAGCGCGACCTGGCTCTTCATGTTGGCGGGGTCGACCGGGTTGAAGCGTTTCTGGTCGGCCGGGATCAGCGCGTCGGTCGCCGGGTTGGCCGGACCCTGCCCCAGCATCTCGAACATGACGAGCTGGCGCGCGGGGACGGAGGTCGAGGCGATGAACTTCATCGCGTTTTCCGTGCCGCCGGGGTTATTCTTGACCACCGCCAGCGCGCCCGGCGACAGCAGCCCCTGGTCCCAGGTGAACTTGATCTGCCCGCCGGAATCCTTCTCGATCAGCGAGGCGCGGGTCGACCAGATCAGCCCCATCGAGGCGTCGCCGCTCAGCATCAGCTGCTGGCTCTCGGCGCCGCCACCCCAATAGGCGGCGACATCCGGCTTCAGCGCGGCGATCTTCGCGTGGGCGCGCGCGAGATCGAGCGGGTAGAGCTTGTCGGGCGCCACGCCGTCGGCCAGCAGCGCGGCCTCCCACATGCCGGCGCCCCATTTGTACATGGTGCGCTTGCCCGGGAACTTCGCCACATCGAAGAAGTCGGCCATGGTCTTGGGCGGATTGGAACCGTATTTCTCTGCGTCATAGGCGAGGACGTAGGAGAAGAAATAGGTCGAGGCGGCGTATTCCCAGTCGAAGCCGGGACGCATCTTGGACTTGTCGACCACGCTGTAGTCGATCGGCTCGATCATGCCCTGCTTGCCGAGCGAGATCGCCGAGAAGGGGTCGGCATCGACAATATCCCAGGTCGGCTTGCCGCTTTTGAACTGCGCCGCGATAGCGCCCTCGGTCGGGCCGGTGCCGTCCTCCCTGACGACGATGCCGGTCTCCTTCTCGAAGGGCTGGCCATAGGCCTTGTCATAGGCTTTCAGCGCGTCGCCGCCCCAGTTGACGAGGACGAGCTGGCGCACCTGCGCCAGTGCACCGGGTGAGCGCAGGAGCAGGGGCGTGCCGCCGAAGATCAGGGCGGCGAGCTGGGTGAAGCGGCGGCGGCTGATGTCCCCCCGGGCGGCCTTCGCCGCGAGGATATCGAGGCAGTCTTTGCGGAATGCGTCGTTCACGGCGTGCTCCTGCTGTTTTCAGCTTTGCTCTGGAAGAAGGAAGCCATTGTCGAAGGACCAGTTGACCCAGAAGTCCGGACCGCGATCGAGGATGTGTCCGGCGGCCACGCTCGGCAGGGTGACGGTGAGCGGGGTTCCGCTGCGTGTCGCGAAGGCGAGGCGCATGGCCGAGCCGAGATAGGTGGTGCCGACAAGCCGGGCGGGAACGCCATTGCCCTCTGCCGGCGGCTCGGCGCTGACCGACATGTGCTCGGGGCGCACCGCCAGCACGGCGCTTCCGTCGAGATGGTCGTGCCGGGGCGCGGTCAGGCGCGCATCCTCGAACGTGCCGCTGGTGCCGCGCGCGCAATGGCCGATGCCGCCGACCGGCAGCAGGTTGATCTCGCCGAGGAACTCGGCGACGAAACGGCTGGACGGCCGCTCATAGATATCGCGCGGCGCGCCGACCTGAAGCAGCCGGCCATGGTTGAAAATGGCGATGCGCGAGGACAGCGACAGTGCCTCGCTCTGGTCATGGGTGACGAAGACGAAGGTGGTGCCGAACTCGCCGTGCAGCCGCGCCACTTCCTCCTGCATGCGCCCGCGCAAATGCTTGTCCAGCGCGGAGAACGGCTCGTCGAGCAGCAGCACGGGCGGCTCGAACACCAGCGCCCGCGCCAGTGCCACGCGCTGCTGCTGGCCGCCCGAAAGCTGGGCGGGGCGCTTGTTCTCATGCCCGGCGAGCCCGACGCGGGCGATGATGGCGTCGACCCGGCGGGCGATGTCTTCGCGCGCGATACCGCGCACCTGAAGCGGAAAGGCGATGTTCTGCGCGACGCTCTTGTGCGGGAACAGGGCATAGCCCTGGAACACCATGCCGAAGGAGCGGTCCTCGGCGCGGCTGCCGGTAATGTCGACCCCGTCGCTGAGCAGCCGGCCCTCGCTCGCGGCCTGAAAGCCGGCGAGCACCATCAGGAACGTGGTCTTTCCGGAGCCGGAGGGCCCGAGCAGGGTCAGGAATTCACCGGGCGCGATGTCGAGCGTGATGTCCTTCAGCGCGGTGAAGTGGCCGAAGGATTTGCCGATCCCGATCACCTGCAACCCGACAGCCCGTTTGCTCACGTCGCTGCGCGCTCCCTTTGTATGTAGAAATCCTAATCTTGCGATCCGCTCACCTCAAATGAATAAAAATCCGCTATGAGGTGAAGAATATTCACGTCAATGCCGTCGCACTGGGCACGAGACACGTCGCCTATGAATGCATCAGTCAACTGCGCATCACGGGCGCGGTCTGCACAAGGCGTGACTTCAGCCAGGCCGCGAAGGCCTGTATCGCCGGATTGCCGGGACGATCGCGGGGGGTGACGAAGTAATAGGCTCGCGAGGCACGGATGGTGAGATCGAACGGCACGACCAGCCGCCCGGTCTCGACCGCCTGCCGGCAAACGAAATTGTCGCCGATGGCGATCCCCTGCCCCGCCAGCGCCGCTGCCAGCACGAGGTTCATGTCGGAGAAGATCACGCCCTGGTCGGTGCGCGGCCCCACCACGCCGGCCGCCGCCAGCCAGGTGAGCCAGTCGCCGAGACCATCGAGATGCAGAAGGACCGAACGGAACACGTCGACGGGTTCGCTCAGGCCGCCCAGCTGATTGAGCAGCACCGGGCTGCACACCGGCATGAAGTCGACAACGCTGAGCAGTTCCACGCTGTGGCGCGGCCAGTCGCCGTCGCCATAGGCGATGAAGGCGTCGACGCCCGGCGCGTCGACATCCTCCAGTCGCGGGGGCGTGACGATGCGCAGCGTCACGCCGGGATGCAGCTGGCGGAACTCGGCGACATGGATGCACAGCCAGAAGGTGGCAAAACCCGGGGTCGAGCTGACCGTGATCGCGCCCTGCAGGCCCCCCCGGTCGCCATAGTGCACTGCGGCATCGGCGAGCAGGGCGAGCGCGGTGCGGATGTCCGCGGCGTAGCGCTTGCCCTGCGGGGTCAGCATCACGCCCTTTCCGGCGCGCTGGAGCAGCTCGAAACCCAGATCCCGTTCCAGGAAGCGCAGCTGGTGGCTGACCGCGCTGCGGGTGATGTTCAATTCGGCGGCGGCCTGCCAGACCGTGCCGTGCCGGGCGAAGGCTTCGAGCGCCCGCAGGGCCTGTGTCGAGGGTAGCCGCATGGGTTCTCGTCCTTCGCGCGGCGTGGCGCCCGCTCACACCGGCTTCAGATAGGTTTCGACCAGTTCGGTCCAGAAGGCGGCACCGATGGGCAGGAGATCGTCGTTGAAATTGTAGCCGGGGTGATGCAGCGGACGGTCCGCCTCAGAGGCCCGCCCGCCAAGGAAGAAATAGCTGCCCGGCCGCTCCTTCAGCATATAGGCGAAATCCTCGCTGCCCATGCTGGGGCGCGCCATCTCCCGCACCTTCTCCGGCCCGGCAAACCGGGTCGCGAGATCGCGCAGGAACGCGGTCTCTGCGCTGTGGTTGATGGTGGCGTCATAGCTGCGCTGGTAGTCCACCGTGGCGCTCATCCCGTAGCTTGCCGCCTGCCCCTCGGCGATCAGCCGGATGCGGCGCTCCAGTTCGTCGCGCACGGCGGGGTCGAAGGAACGGATGCCGATCACCAGCTCGGCGCGGGCGGGGATGACATTGCTCGCCGCCCCGGCGTTGAAGGCGCCGACGGTGATCACGCTCGGGTCCATCGGGTGGATGTTGCGGGCGACGATGGACTGCAAGGCCATCACGATGGAGGCGCCCGCCACGATAGGATCGGCCGTCGCCTGCGGCTCGGCGCCGTGCCCCCCGACGCCGTTCACGGTGATGCGGCACTCGTCGACCGCCGCCATGATCGGCCCGTCGCGAAACACGAATGTACCGAACGGAACGTCCGGGTCGTTGTGCAGGGCGAACACCGCGTCGCAGGGAAAGCGATCGAACAGCCCCTCCTCCACCATGATCTTCGCGCCGCCGAAATTCTCCTCGGCCGGCTGGAAGATGAGATGCACCGTGCCGTCGAAATTCCGCCGCTCGGAAATCGCCCGCGCCGCGCCGATGAGCATGGCGGTGTGCCCGTCATGGCCGCAGGCATGCATCAGCCCCGGCGTCCGGCTGGCGTAGGGCAGGCCCGTTTCCTCGTGAATCGGCAGCGCGTCGATGTCGGCGCGCACGCCGACCGAGCGGCCGCTTGTGCCGCTGGACAGGGTGGCGACAAGCCCGGTGCGGGCGAGGCCGCGCGTGACGCGGTAGCCGAGCGCGGTGAGCTCGCGGGCGATGACATCGGAGGTGCGGACCTCCTCGAGGCCGAGCTCGGGATGGGCATGCAGGTCCCGACGCAGCGCGACCAGCTCGGGCATCGCATTGGTGAGCATGGCGCGAGCGTTCATCCTCAGGCACTCCAGGTTGGTAGTCTCTTTTCGAAATAGCGGAAACCCGCGACGAGCAGTGCGGTGAGGATCAGATAGATCAACGCCAGCAGCAACAGCGGCTCATAGGTCAGGAATGTGACCTGCCGCACCTTGGACACGACTGCATAGACGTCGATCACCGTGATGGTGGCGACCAGCGGCGTGGCCTTCAGTTGCAGCACCATCTCGCCATTGAGCGTGGGCAGCGCGCGGTGCACGGCGCGCGGCAGCCAGATGCGCCAGAACAGCTTCCAGCGGCTCATGCCATAGGCGCGCGCCGCCTCCAGCTCGCCGCGCGGCACGCCGGCGAAAGCACCACGCATCACCTCGCCCTCATAGGCCGCGAAAGAGAAGGTCAGCGCCGCCACGCCATAGGGCCAGGCTTCGCGCAGATAAGGCCAGAGGAAGGACTGGCGGATTTCCGGAAACTGCGGAAACAGCGAACCGAGCCCGAAATAAAGCAGCCAGAGCTGCAGCAGCAGCGGCGTGCCGCGAATGACTGTGCAGAAGCCCCGGGCCGGCACGCACAGCCACCACGGGCCTGTCACCTGCGCCAGCCCGAGCGGCACGGCCAGAAAGAAGCCGAGGATCGACGTGCTCGCCAGCATCGCCAGCGTGACGCCGACACCCCAGACGATCGCCCCGGCATAGTTCGGCAGCCAGTCCCAGCGCATGAACCAGGCGGCGCAGAACACGATCCCCGCCCCCACTGCCATGAGCGCAATGCGGTGCGGCTTGAGCAGCGCCCGCCCACTCGGCAGGGCGGTCAGCGCCGTGGCGTCGACCGTGCTTTCCTCCGGCGGCAGCTCGATCCGCGTTTCGGGCGTGGCGGCCCGTTGCTCGCGGCTCATCGCGCCGACCAGCCGCGCCGGGCGCGGGCCTCGATGAGGCGGATGACGAGACTGGAGACCAGCGTCAACAGCAGATAGAGCGCGCCCGCAGCGCAGAAAAACAGCATGTAGGCTTTCGTGGTGCCCGCCGCCTGCCGTGTCACCAGTGTCAGTTCGCTGAAGCCCACCACCGCGAGCAGCGCCGTATCCTTGGTGCAGATGAGCCAGAGATTGGAGAGCCCCGGCAGCGCATGCGGCAGCATGGCCGGCATGGTGACGCGCCGCATGATCATCAGCGGCGACATGCCGAAGGCCCGGGCGGCCTCGATCTGGCCGCCCGGCACGGCGAGGATCGCCCCGCGCAGCACTTCGGTCGAATAGGCCCCCTGCACCACGCCGATGACGAAGATGCCCGCCGCCAGCCCGCTAATGTCGATCGAGCCAAAGCCCAGCGCGGCGCTGGCGCGGTTGAGCAGGTCCGTGCCGGCGTAATAGAGCAGCAGGATCAGCACCAGTTCCGGCACGGCGCGCACGAGCGTGGTGTAGACTTCCATGAGGTCCCGCACCACCGGGCCGCCATAGAGCTTGCCAAAGGCGCCGCCCGTGCCGAGCACGAGGCCGAGCGAATAACCGCCGAGCGCGATCTTGATCGAGTTCATCAGGCCGGCAAGCAGCACGCCGCCCCAGCCGGGCGGCTCAAGTGCCAGCAGGCCCCAATTGATCATGTCAGCCGCCATGAGCCCCTCTCGGCCTTGGAGAAGCACAGGCCGACGCCAGGCGCCGGCTTAGAGAGTACCGGCCCGCGTCGGGCGCCGGCTTGGGATCACGGGCCGGCGCCGCGCGCCGGCCGGGCCCGCTAGCGCTCAGCCGCCATAGACGTCGAAGTCGAAATACTTCTTCGAGAAGGTGTCATAGGTGCCGTCGGCACGGATCGCCTTGATCGCGGCGTTGATCTTGTCCTTCAGCGCGGTCTCGTCCTTGCGCAGGCCCACCCCCACGCCGGCGCCGAGGATTTCCGGGTCGTCCTTCACATTGCCCTTCAGGTCGCAGCACTGCTTGCCCTGGTCGGACTTCAGAAAGGCGTCGAGCGCGATGGCGTCGGCCTGCACCGCGTCCAGCCGGCCGGCGGCGAGGTCGGCATTGGCCTCGTCCTGCGTCTGGTATTCCTTCACGGTCGCGCCGGCGCCGCCGAAATATTTGGTGGCGTAGTCCTGGTGGATGGTGGCGACCTGGACGCCGATGGTCTTGCCCTTGAGGCCTTCCGGCGTCGCCGCGAATTTCTCGCTCTTCGGGCCGATCACGCCGGTGGGCGTGTTGTAGTACTTGTCGGAGAAATCGATGGTCTTCAGCCGCTCCGGCGTGATCGACATCGAGCCGACGATCATGTCGATCTTCTTGGATGTCAGCGCCGGGATGATGCCGTCCCACGCGACCGGGGTGATGACGCATTCGAGCTTGGCCTGCTTGCATATGGCCTGCATGAACTCGACTTCCCAGCCTTCCCAGTTGCCGCCGGCGTCCGGCGAGGCGAAGGGCGGATAGGGTTCGGCGGCGAAGCCGACCTTGAGCGGCTCGGCGGCCGCGCCACAGACGCCGGCAACGCCGATGATGGCGGCGGCGATCATCGTCCTGAATGCGTGGTTCATGGTCTTCCCCTCTGGTTTTCGGGCTTTTTCAGTGGCTGGAACTGATGAATTTCCTCAGCAGCTCCGACTTCGGGTCGCCGAAGATCTGCTCCGGCGGTCCTTGTTCCTCGATCACGCCATGGGCGAGGAACACGATGTGGCTGGCGACGTTGCGGGCGAACTTCATCTCGTGCGTCACGAGGATCATCGTCCGCTGCTCCTTCGCCAGATCGCCGATGACGCCCAGAACCTCGCCGACCAGTTCGGGATCGAGGGCGGAGGTCGGCTCGTCGAACAGCATCGCGTGCGGCTGGATTGCCAAAGCCCGCGCAATGGCCGCGCGCTGCTGCTGGCCGCCGGAAAGGAAGGCCGGGTAGACGTCGCGCTTGTCGAACAGCCCGACGCGCCGCAGCAGCGCCTCGCCGCGCGCGACCGCCTCGGCCTTCGGCACGCCGAGCACATGCACCGGCGCCTCGATGACGTTTTGGATGATGGTCATGTGCTGCCAGAGGTTGAAGCTCTGGAACACCATGCCGAGGCGCGCGCGCAGGCGCTGCACCTGCCGGCGATCCGACGGGGCGAGGCCGCCATGGCCGTCGGCGCGCAGGGCGATCTCCTCGCCGTGGATCGCCACCGAGCCGCTGCTCGGCACCTCCAGCATGTTGATGCAGCGCAGGAAGGTGGACTTGCCGGAACCGGAGCCGCCGATGATGGCGATGACTTCGCCTTCGCGCGCCGTAAGCGAGATGCCCTTGAGGACCTCCAGAGCGCCGAAGCGCTTGTGCAGGTCGCGAACGGCGATGGCCTCGGCGCGCTCCGTCATCGGATGGGCGCCTCCGGAGGCTGACACCAAGGCGTCTGGCTCATGCCGTCTCCCTTTCCCGCCTCATCCACCGCCGACCATTTGCCGGAAATCCCGACGCAAATGGCGGGCCGCCGACACGCGCGCCCCTCTCACGGGCTAACGGTGCACTTTCCCTCACAGTTATTCAAGCGTATAACAAAATCACAGGCGATGTTTTTGTGCAGTGCCAAAATTTCGGCAATTGATGATCAAAGAGGTAGCAGATGTCCGCTTTTGGATCTCAGGATATGTCGGCACCGCTGCAGCGCGTCCTGATGCGCCGCCCGGGCGCCAGCCTGATGAATGCGGACCCGGCGCAGTGGCATTATGGCCCGACGTTCGACGGCACGAGAGCGGTTCACCAGTACCGTGAGTTCGCTCGTCTCATCGAGCAGTCCGGCACCGAGATCATCTGGCTCGACGACGAGGGCGACGGGCTGGCCGACGCGATGTTCACCCATGATCCCTCGCTGATGTCGGACCACGGCGCGATCATCCTGCGCATGGGCAAGCCGCTGCGCGCCGGGGAGCCCGCGCTGCACGAGAAGGCCTATGCCGAGCGGCAGATTCCGATCCTCGGGCGCATCGAGGCCCCCGGCACGGTCGAGGGCGGCGACTGCGTGTGGCTCGATGCGCGCACCCTCATCGTCGGGCGCGGGGTGCGCACCAACCAGCAGGGCATCGACCAGCTCGGCGCCCTCCTCGCCCCCCATGGCATTGCCGTGCTCGGCTTCGACCTGCCGCTCTGGCAGGGGGAAGACGCCTGCCTTCACCTCATGAGCGTCATCAGCCCGCTGGCCGACGACCTCGCGCTCGTCTTCGCGCCGTTGCTGCCGGCGGCGTTCTACCAGTTGCTCAAGGCGCGCGGCATCCGCCTGGTCGAGGCGCCCGCCGACGAGTTCCACGCCAGCAACGGCCTGTCGCTGAACGTGCTGCCCACCCGGCCGAGCGAGGTGATCATGGTCGAGGGCTTCCCCGCGACCCGCGCCGCCATGGAAGCCGCCGGCTGCACGGTGTCGACCTTCGCCGCCGATGCACTGTGCATCGCCTGCGAGGGCGGCCCGACCTGCCTGACGCGCCCCGTGCTGCGTCGAGCGGCATGAGCCGCCGGGATTTCCATAGGGCCACCGAGGCCGAGCGTCGCCACGACCTCATCGAGGCGACGCTGGACTGCATTTCCGAAGCCGGCCTGCAGGGCGCGACCGTACGGCAGATCGCCACCAAGGCGGGCGTGACGGCGGGCCTGATCCGGCACTATTTCGCGTCCAAAGATGTCATCCTCCAGGAAGCCTACAAGGTGGTCATCGCCCGGCTGACCGAGAAGGCGAAGAACCTCGATGGCACGCCGGAGGAACGGCTCTCCAGCTTCATCTTCGTCAATCTGACCGAGCCGGTCGCCAACAGCCGCAGCCTGTCGCTCTGGGCGGCCTTCATCAGCCGGGTCAGTGTCGACCCCGCCCTCGCGACGATCCACCGCGAGGGCTATCTGAGCTTCCGCCAGGAACTGGAACAGCTGCTGGCCGACGTCCTCGCCGCCAAGGGCGAGAGCGTCCACCCCGCGCGCAACCGCGCGCTCGCCATCGCGGTGAACGGCGTCCTCGACGGCCTCTGGCTGGAGGGCTGCCTCGCCGGTGAACTGTTCGAGGAAAGCGAGCTGGTCTCGATCGCCTTTTCCTCCATCGAGGCGCTGATCGGCCACCCGATCAAGGCGCCGGCCCCAACCGACATGGACCGGGAGTACCGCGATGCGCTACGCATCCATCACCGATAGGCTCGCCCGCCTTGGCTCCGAGAAATGGGCGGTGCATGTCGAGGCGCGCCGTCGCAAGGAACGAGGCCTGCCGATCATCGAGCTGACGATCGGCGAGCCCGACCTTCCGCCGCATGAGCGGCTGATCGCCGAGGCGACACGCTCCATGGCGGCCGGCCGCCACCGCTATTCCAACGGACGCGGGGAACAGGTCGTCGTCGATGCGCTGGTGCGGAAATATTCCCGGCGCCGTCCGGACGTGACCGCCGAGAACGTGCTGTGCTTCCCCGGGACCCAGACGGCGCTTTTCGCCGTCATGCTCGGCCTTGTCGAGGCGGGCGACGGAGTGCTGGTGGGCGATCCGCTTTACGCCACCTATGAGGGCGTGGTCCGCGCGACCGGCGCCGACATGATCCCCGTGCCGCTGCGCCCGGAAAAGGGCTTCCACATGCAGGCCGAGGACCTTGAGCGGGCCATCACGCCGCAGTGCCGCGTGCTGCTGCTCAACACCCCGCACAACCCGACCGGCGCGGTGCTGACCGCCGAGGAGATTGCCGCCATTGGCGAGGTGTGCCGCCGGCACGACCTCTGGATCGTCTCCGACGAGGTCTATGAGGAACTGATCTTTGAGGGCGGCTTCGCCTCGCCCTTCGACATTCCCGCGCTGGCCGAGCGCACCATCGCCTGCTCCTCCATCTCGAAGTCGCACGCCGCGCCGGGCTTCCGCAGCGGCTGGGCGATCGGGCCGGCGGAGCTATGCGGCCGGCTGCTATCGGTCTCGGAGACCATGCTGTTCGGGCAGCAGCCCTTCATCGCCGACATGACCGCCTATGCGCTCGACAACCCCGTCGACACGGCGGACATCATGCGGCGTTCCTACCGCCGGCGCGTCGACATCATCCTCGCCGCCCTGTCGGGCGCGCCGGGGCTGGTGCCCTTCCCGCCCGAGGCCGGCATGTTCATTGTCGTCGATGTGAGCGGCACCGGCATGAGTGGCGAGGACTTCGCCTGGGCCCTGCTCGACGAAGAGGAAGTCGCGGTCATGCCGGGCTCCTCCTTCGGCGCCGGCGGCAGCGATTTCGTCCGCATCAGCCTGACGGTGCCGGACGACAGGATCGAGGAAGCCTGCCGGCGCATGGCGGGGCTGGCCGCGCGTTCGGTGCGGCGGAAGGCCCGGCGGGCCTAGAGGATCGACCGGGTTCGCTCCGCCAGTTCAATGTTTTGTGGGCCGACTGCCGGTGGCTCGCGGCCCGAGAACCGTCAATCGCCCTCATTCTGCGTCGGCAGACGTGGCGCAAGGCCAGCAGCCGCATAGGCCTGCATGGCGGCGACTGAGGAGAGCACGGCGATGAACTGCTGCGCGGCATGCAGATGCGGCGACGTGCCAAGGATCGCGGCGGAGAACCCGGTCACGCAGCCGATCTCGTCCGGCAAGGGCCCGATGAGGTCGATGCCGTCGACCATCATCAGTTCGCTGATCTGCTGGATAGCGAGATCGGTCTCGCCGCTCACCAGTTTCTCGGCGGTCAGGCCGAAAGGAATGACAACGGCCTTTTCCCGGACGACGTCCGCAATGCCGAGTTGCTCGATGAGTTTCTCGAAATAGATTCCGCTGGCACCCGCCTTGGAATAGGCAATGGCCCGGCAATCGAGCAACGCCCGGCGGAAGGCGTCGGGGGTGGCGATATCCGGCTTCGGCTGCCCGCGTCCGACGGCCAGCCCGAGAATGGCATTGGCAAGGGGGGTGCGCGTGCGCGGCGCGATGAAACCCAGCTCGGCGAGTTCGTCAATCGCCTCGTCGGCCAGGACGACGACGTCGGACCGCTCGCCCGCCTTCAACGCCTTGACGATCATGGATGTCGGCTCCCAGACAGCGCTGACGCGCGCGCCGGTTTGCCTTTCAAAGGCCGGGATCAGGATCGGCTCGATCACCCCCTGCAGCGCGTAGCCGCCCCTCATCGTCACGGTCTCGGTCATTGATGGCCCTCCCCTTCCAGCGGATGACCGCCGTGGCGGCTGGGTACGAGGTAGTCGGCAGAAAGGTCCGCGAGCCTGTTCAAGCCGAGCAGCGCCATGTTTCGATCAATCTCGCTTTTCAGGATTTCGGAGGCGTGCGCCGCCGCCTCGGCCTGTCCCAGCGCGGCCGCGTAGAGATAGGGCCGCCCGACCAGCACCGCGTCCGCGCCCAGCGCCATGGCTTTCAGGACGTCGCTGCCGCGTCGGATGCCGCCGTCGATGATGATCGACATCGCGGGGAGCGCCGCGCGTATCCGGGGAAGCACATGCAGCGGCGGCACGGCGTAATCGAGCTGACGGCCGCCATGGCTGGAAAGGATGATGCCATCGACCCCCGCCTCCCTGGCGAGGACCGCGTCGTCGAGCGAGAGCACGCCCTTGAGAACCAGATTGCCCTGCCATTGCTCACGGATCGCCCGGACATGGTCCCAGGAGAAGCGATCGCGATCGCTGAAGTTTCGCCCCAGGCTTCGCGAGAACATGGGGGGCCCTCTTTCGGCGTCCATATTCTCGAAATGCGGGATGCCACGGTTGAGGAAGGTCCGGATCAAGGTGCCCACCAGCCAGCGCGGGTGCAGGGCACAGTCGAGCGCGACACGCGGCGTTATGCGGATTGGCATGCTGTAGCCATTGCGCACATTGTTCTCGCGATTTCCGGGCACCGGCGCATCAATGGTCACGACCAGCGTCTTGCAGCCGGCACGAGCCACGCGCTCCACCATCCTGCCGATACGGCCCCGGTCGCCGGCGAGATAGGCCTGGAACCACACATGGGGGTGGCGGGACTGAACCTCTTCCAGCGGGATCAGCGACGATGCGCTCATGATCATCGGCTGGTTGAGCCGCGCGCCGGCCTCGGCCAGGGCGAGGTCGCCGCAATAGGCGGCAATGGCCGACCCGCCCATGGGCGCGATGCCGAAGGGTACATCGTAGCGGTGCCCGAAAAGATCGATGCCCTGGTCGCGCACGGCCACGTCGCGCAAGGCGCGCGGCACGAACGCATAATCGGCATAGGCACTGGCGGCGAGGCGCTGGGCCGTGCCGGTTTCTACCGCGCCGGAGATGAAGCCGTAGATCATTCGCGGCAGGTAGGCGCGCGCCGCCGTCTCGAAGTCGTCGAGCGAGAGCATATGGCGCCAGCGATGGGAGGCGGCACTCGCAGAACCCTGGCGCAGGGGTGCGTCTACCAACCCCAGTTCCACGTCAATTTCTTCTTGCGACACGTTTTTATCCTCAGCGCAAACGCGCCGCGTCAGGTGATGCGATCGATGGAACCGTCGAATTCGGCGGCACAGAAGGGGCCACCCTGGAACGACGCTTCGACGGACTCTTCCTTCATGGCCTCATCGCCCAGATCCTGCGCATAGTCCTCGGCACAATCCTGCGGCTCGTAGCCAATTGTCTGGGCGCCGATATTGTCGTACCAGCCGCGCTTGTTAGCCGAAACACCGTAAACAATCTCGAAGTGCAACGGCCCCTGCCACAGGCAGGACACGGCGAGGCGTGCCATGTCGGCGGGGCTCAGCCAGAGGCTGAGCATCCGGCGATTGGTGGGACGCGGGCGGAACTGGCCGATCCGCAGGCTGATCGTCTCGATCCCATGCTTGTCGGCATACAGACGCCCGACCGCCTCGCCGAACACCTTGCTCACGCCATAGCGCGAATCCGGTCGGGGGGTCTCGTCCTGTCCGACGGTCGTCGAGCGGCGATAGAAGCCCATCGCGTGGTTCGAGCTGGCGAACACCACCCGACTGACGCCGGCAATGCGGGCCGCCTCGTATATGTTGAACGTTCCGTCGATGTTGACGTCGCGAATGTCCTGCCACGCCCCTTCGATCGGGATGCCCCCGAAATGGTAGACGATATCAACGCCCTGCATGGCCTTCGCGGTGGCGGCAGCGTCGCGCAGGTCGAAGGCAAAGGACTGCTCGTGCGGCGCCTCAGGAATGACATCGACGAGATCGCTGCAGCGCATCAGCTCGCAATGGGGGCGAAGAGCATCGCGCAGCACGTTCCCGATGCCGCCGGCGGCGCCTGTAATCAAGATGTTCCGAAAACGCGTCATGGCGGTCCGTGTCAGGGATCGGCCGGTGGGACAGCACGTCGTCCAGGACACCGAGCCCATTCAAATTGAGAAAGCGCTTACAAATGAGCGTAGTGACGGCCCGTTTGAGTGTCAACCGCCGTCGCGACGAAGCCTGACCGGGCGTCTCTTACGCTCTGGAGAACCACTACAACGACAGGCTCCAGCGAACTTGTCGCGTTGAGCTGTTGACAGCACGGGACAGGTTGCGCAGCATGTAAGCGCTTTCTAGGCATGTCCATCTATTGGGCTACCTCAAGGTAATCGAAAGGTCGAGGATGGGAACCCTTATGCGGCTGGCATCGCTGTCGGCCCCCGCGCAACGCAACGAGAACCATCGCCTCGTCCGCGTCGTGTTCACGAACAACGACCTGGTCAACAGCCGCATCATGGGCGTCGAGCAGTCGATCTACTTCGCATCCGGCAGTTCGCCGGTGCATGCGGAAAGCCCGACGGAGGAGATCATGTATTTCCGTCGCGGCACTGGCAAAGTGCTGCTGGGCAACAGCTATGTGGATGTGCGGCCCGGCAGTGCCGTCGCCATCCCGACCGGCATCGAGCACCACGTCGTCAATTCCGGCCGGGATGTGCTGGAGCACATACTGATTTCCGCCGAGATTGGCGACCGGAAGGCCGAGGCGTCCTATTCCGCGCAGCCGGGGGACTGCCTGCCCGAAGACCAGTCGCGGCTCCTCAGCCGGCTGGAGTGTCGCCGCTTCACCGTTGCGGAAGACGGGCAGTCCACACTGTCGGATTTCGCCGGCCACGAAAGCGTCTACTCGCTTTCCTCAGGCTTCGCGATCGCCCATGTGCAGCTCGCCGGCACCGAATATGAATGGCAGTACGCGCTGGACGCATCCGACTGCATGTGGATCCCTCCGGGAGTGCCGCATTACTTCCGCAATATCGGCGACACGCCGCTGAACATCGTCCAGTTCCAGTGCCGCAGTTGATCGTGACGCGCCGCGCGCCGGGCCCGCCCCCGGCTGCGCGGCGCTGACGGCGCCCGCCCCCCCAATCGACCTGCTGAAAGGACGCGACGTGACAGACTTGCCGATGATCGACGCGCAACGCCTTTGGGACGCCCATATGGCACTTGCCGAGGTCGGCCGCATCCCGGGCGACGGGGTCTGTCGGCTGGCCGCATCGGTGGAGGACAAGGCAGGTCGCGACCTGTTCGCGCGCTGGTGCCGAGAGGCCGGACTGGTGGTGCGCGTCGACAGGATCGGCAACATGTTCGCCCGGCGGGCCGGGAAGGACGAGAGTCTGCCGCCCGTGCTGATCGGCAGCCATCTCGACTCGCAGCCCACCGGCGGCCGATTCGACGGCGCCTTCGGTGTGCTGGCCGGCCTGGAAATCGTCCGCACCCTCGATGCGGCCGGCATCGCCACGACCGCGCCGATCGAACTGGTGAACTGGACCAATGAAGAGGGCTGCCGCTTTCAGCCTTCGAGCCTCGGCGCAGAGGTTGCCGCCGGCCATATCGCGCTCGCCGACGGCCTCGCCGCGAAGGACGAGAACGGCATACGCCTTGGGGACGCACTGGAGGCCATTGGCTACCTCGGCACGGCGGATGTCGCGCTCAAGGCCCGCGCCTATCTTGAAGGCCATATCGAGCAAGGCCCGATCTTGGAGGAAAAGGGCGAGGCGATCGGCATCGTCGGGGGATCAATGGGCGTGAATGCCTACAGTGTCATCTTGATCGGCCGCGAGGACCATACCGGCACCACCCCGGTCCAGCGACGCAAGGACGCGCTGTTCGGCGCCGCGCGCTGCATCGCCGAAGTCCGCGCACTGGCATTGGATTTCGAGCCCAATGGCCGCGCCACCGTGGCGCGGATTCTTGCCGAGCCGAATGCCCGCAGCGTCGTTGCCAGCAAGGTGACGTTTACCGTCGACTGCCGCCACCAGGGCGAGGACGAACTCAACGTCATGACCGGACGGCTGCGCGAGATCATCGAGCGGATCAGCCATGAATGCGGCCTTTCCTTCACCATGGAACCCTATTGGGTGGTCCCTCCCCGCTCCTTCGACGCGACCTGCGTTGCCGCGCTGCGATCCGCTGCGGCGGCGCTGAACCTGACCTCGCGGCCGATGGTGAGCGGCGCCGGGCACGACGCGATACCCATCGCCGCCGTGGTGCCGACGGCAATGGTCTTCGTGCCCAGCCGGGACGGCGTGAGCCATCACGTCTCCGAATACACGACGCCCGAGCAGCTTGCCGCCGGCTGCAATGTTCTGTTTCGCGCCGCGCTCGAACTCGCCGTCATCGCCGATCCGGTAGCCGCCGATGACGCAGCGACACGTTGACTTGATTGAAGAATATTTACGCACATTGCTTTAATAATAAGCACGATACGGCCATTTTATTCAGAAGGTTCGATTGACACACTGAAAAAACTTTGGCAATTTTTTATGAAAGCGTTTTCGGCGAAATAATAAAAGATAGAACGTCTTTGGGTCATTTATTGACCGCGCGTATCAATGCGTAAACGCCGCTGCGTGACCTGTTGTACTAGCAACGTCAGAGGGTTCTATGAGAGTGAAATCGTTTATTCTGGGGCTGGGTGCGGCGTCCGCGCTGGTCCTGGCGACGATGCCGCCCGCCGCCGCCCAGCAGAAGCGTATCGCGCTGGTTCAGGCGCACCAGGAATCGCGCTTCCGCATCGACCTGAACAAGGGCGCGGAGGACAAGGCGAAGGAGCTCGGCTACACGCTGACCATCTATAACGCCAACAACAACCCCGCTTTGCAGAACGATGCGGTCGAAACCTATGTCAATGACAAGGTCGACATCATTCTCGTTCTGGCCATCGACGCCAACGCGATCAAGCCCTCGATCGAGGATGCGGTGGCCGCCGGCATTCCGGTGCTCGCGGTCGACACGGTGGTCGACGGCAAGAACATCTCCAATATCGGCGTCGACAACAAGGACGCCGGTCGCGATATCGGGCGGCGTGTCGGCGAATATCTGAAGTCGACCGGCAAGACGGAAGTCGGCACCGTCGGGGCGTTGAATTCCTTCATCCAGAACCTTCGGATGGACGGGTTCAAGGAAGGCCTGGCAGAAGTCGCCCCCGAGGCGAAGATCGTCGGCGGCGTCGACGGACAGAATGTCCAGAACATCGCGCAGAACGCCGCCGAGGCGCTCGTCGCGGCCCATCCCGACCTGTCCGTCATCTATGCCAGCGGCGAACCGGCACTTGTCGGCGCCATGGCGGCCATCAGGTCGCGGGACGCCACCGATCGTATCAAGCTGTTCGGGTGGGATCTCAATGCCCAGGCGATTCAGGCGATCGACGAGGGCTGGCTCGACACGGTGGTCCAGCAGGAAGCCTACCGCATGGGCGCCGCCGCCGTCTCCACCGCCGCCGACGTGCTGAACGGCAAGGACGTTCCCGCGACCGTCGGCGTTCCCGTTACCTTTGTCGGCAAAAGCAACGTGGACCAGTTTCGCGGTCGCTTCAAGTAGAGGGAGGCAGTGATGCTGCGCGAGAACAACGGCGCCCTGGCGCCTCGCCCACGCGTGGATATGCGGGGCATCACGAAGACCTACGGTCCGATCCGCTCGCTCCGGGGTGTCGATCTCTCCCTCGCGCCGGGCGAGGTGCTGGGTCTCGTCGGCGACAACGGCGCCGGAAAGTCGACCCTTACCAAGGTCCTGTCGGGAGCGGTCACTCCCGACGGCGGAACCATCTCCATCGACGGGGAAGAGGTTCGCTTCAACAACCCTGCCGATGCGCGCCGCAAGCGGATCGAGATGGTCTATCAGGACCTCTCCCTGTGCGACACGGTGGACGTCGCCGGCAACCTGTTCATGGGCCGGGAACTCACCCGGTCGTTCGCGGGCATTCCCCTGCTCGCTCACGATGCCATGCATGAGCGGGCGCGGATCATGCTTCAGGGGCTAGGCATTCGCATCCCCGACACGCACGCTTTGGTCGGCAATCTCTCCGGCGGCCAGCGGCAGGCCATCGCCATCTCGCGGGCGATCTCGTTCGAGCCCCTCGTGCTCATCATGGACGAGCCCACCGCCGCGCTGGCGGTCGCGGAAGTCGAGGCAGTGCTGGAGATCATCCGCAATGTCAGCAAGATGGGCGTCAGCGTCATCCTTGTGACCCATCGCCTGCAGGACCTCTTCCTCGTCTGCAACCGCATAATGGTCATGTACGAGGGCACCAACGTCGCCACGCCCGAGGTCGCCAGCACGAGCCTCTCCGAAATCGTCGAGTTGATCGTCGGCCACAAATTCGAGGCCGCATCGGCCCGCGCCTAGTAAGGGAAGTGAGCATGCCCCGCGTCTCCGCGACCGAAGCCGCCAGTTTGCGCTACGTGAAGCAGTCCTTCTGGAAGGACGCCCTGACGAACCACCCCGGCGTGATCAGCATCGCCGTGTTCGTGCTCGTCGTTGCCACCACCTTTTCGATCATCACCGACAATTTCCTGACCGTTCACAATCTGCTCGCCGTGCTTCGGCAGGCCGCGCCGCTCTGCATCGCGGCGGCGGCGATGACCTTTGTCATCACCACCGGGGGCATCGACCTGTCGGTGGGGTCGGTGGGTGCCGTCGCCGGCGTGCTCGCCTCGACGGCGATGCACGGCTGGGGCGTGCCGGTGCTGCCGGCGATCATGCTGGCGCTTCTGGTGGGCGCGTGCATCGGCTCCGTCCACGGCTATCTGATCGCCTTTCAGGGAATCCCGCCCTTCATCGTCACGCTGACATCGCTGTTCATCTATCGCGGCGTGGCGCTGCTGCTGACCGAGGGCTACTCGATCCCCATTCCCTCCGACAGCATCCTCGCGTTCCTCGGCCGTGGGTGGGTGCTGGGCATTCCGATGCCGGTGCTGCTCGCCGGCGCCACGCTGGTGGCCGCCTATATCGCGCTCAACCACACGCGCTTCGGCCGTTATGTTGTCGGCGTCGGCTCGAATGCGGAAGGTGTCCGCCGCTCCGGCGTCAGCATTCGCAAGGTCCGCACGCTCGTCTACATCTGGAGCAGCGTCGCGGCGGCGGCCGCCGGCCTGATCCTCACCGCCCGGCTGGGCAGTGGGTCGGCCAATCAGGGCGTGATGTTTGAACTCGACGTCATCGCCGCCGTCGTTCTCGGCAGCACCAGCCTGTTCGGCGGGCGCGGCTCCATCGTCGGGACCATCCTCGGCGTGCTGGCGATCTCGATGATCGTCAATGGCCTGATCCTCGCGCATGTCTCGCCCTACTACACCCAGATAGCGACCGGCCTGATCATCATCCTGGCGATCTGGTTCAACACCTGGCTGCTCGACCGCCCCGCGCGGCGGGTGGGCTGAGGTCGAGATGTCCGCGGGATCGATCTTCCGTCACCCGAACCCGCTGCCGGTTGGCGTCGACAGCGGGCACGCGATGACGGTTCTCGGGCCCGTTCCCGTCGCGAAACTGGGCGTTACCCTCACCCATGAGCACATTCTGCTCGACGCCTCGAAGAAATGGCGACCGCCCTGCACCTGCTCGCAGATGGGCTTTGCCGAGCGGCCGGTCTCCCAGGACATGCTCGGGGAACTCCGGCTGAACCCGATCGGCAATCGCGACAATTGCATGCTTCTGGATGTCGCTCTCGCCATCGACGAGCTAATGATGTTCCGGGAACTGGGCGGCGAGAGCCTGGTCGACGCCACCAATGTCGGCGTGGGTCGCGATCCGGCAGCGCTTCAGCGTATTTCGCGCCGCACCGGACTGAACATCATCATGGGCTCGGGCTTCTACCTCGAACCCTCGCATCCGGACTATGTCCGCGAGGCGTCCGTCGAACAGCTTGCCGAGAAGATCATCCACGATGTCGGCGGCGGACCGGAGCAGCCCGCCGTCATCGCCGGCCTCATCGGCGAGATCGGCGTGTCGCCCGAGTTCACCGCCGAGGAGGAGAAGTGCCTGCGGGCGGGTGCGCGCGCCGCCGCGCGCACGGGCGTGCCTCTCTCGGTGCATCTGCCGGGATGGCTGCGCCTGGGTGAGCGCGTCCTCGACATCACGGAGGCGGAAGGCGCCGATCCCCGCCACACCATCCTCTGCCACATGAATCCGAGCGGGGAGGATACCGACTATCAGCATCGCCTGGCACGCCGGGGCGTGTTTCTCGGCTACGACATGATCGGCATTGATTTCTTCTTCGCCGAGAAGAACACGCAGGCACCCTCGGACGAGCAGAACGCGATCGCCATACGCCGGCTGATCGATGCCGGCTTTCTCCAGCAGATACTCATCTCCCACGACGTCTTCCTGAAGATGATGCTCGTCCGATATGGCGGGCATGGATACGGGCACATCCTGCGCAATTTCGTTCCTCGCCTTCGCCGGCATGGCGTGAACGACGAGCAACTCGAAACATTACTGATCGAGAATCCGAGATACGTCTTCTCACGCAGAGAGACGGCCGCGGCGTGACTGCAACAAGCCGGTGTCCAGCGATGATGACGTCATAAGAAGGTCGAGCAACTCAAGCGGACCACGATCAAACCTCCAGAAATCACGCTCTTTCAAAGGGGAACTACATGAACACGACACGGATTAACGGAATTGCGGTAGGTGCCGCATGTCTGCTCATGGTCGGAGCCTCCGGCGCTGTTCGCGCGCAATCGGCCGAGCCGGCCGCCTGCCCGTCGCCGACGGAGGTGCAGGGCTTCCTCACCTGCGCCGATGTCGACGCCGCCAAAAAGGAAGGCGCCGTCGTCCTTTACGCTCCTGCCGGGCAGGAGCAGCAGCTTGCCGTCCTCAACGAGTTCAACAAGCTCTTTCCCGACATTCGCGTCCAGTCCATCTGGGCACAGACCGGCGCGCTCTTTGCCAAGGTCGAGCAGGAAGTGAAGACCGACAACACGCTGGTCGACGTGCTCGTGCTGTCGGACCCCACGCTGCTGCAGACGATGCAGAAGAACGACATTCTGTCGCCCTATGTCTCGCCCTCGCTGCAAGACATCGCCGACGTGAATGTGCAGAGCAAGCCGAAGGGCTATTGGACGTCGTGGGGCCTGGTGGCGACCACGCTCGTCTACAACACCGATACGATCGGCGAGAACCCGCCCAAGACCTGGAAGGACCTGATCGGCGACAAACGCTTCGCCGGCCGCAAGGCGAGCCTGAAGAACGCCACATCCGGCCTCCAGTTCGCGCAATGGGCCACGCTGGTCGATCTCTATGGCCGTGACTTCTGGGTCGAGGGAGTTGCCGGGCTCAATCCGATCGCCTTCGATTCCTTCACGCAGCAGTTCGACCGGCTCGTCGGTGGCGCGGATATGATGGCGATCAACGGCCAGATTTCGGGCGCCATGCAGTACATCGAGAAGGGCGCCCCGCTGGAAATCCTCTATCCCGAGGACGGTGTGCCGGCGACCCTCGAAGGTGTCGGCGTGGTCAGGACAGCCCCGCACCCGCAGGCCGCGCGCCTTCTGGTCGACTACCTCCTCTCCAAGAAGGGGCAGGAAGTCATCGTCGAGAAGATGCAGTATTTCTCGCCGCGAAAGGACGTTGCCGCGCCTCCCGCCGCTCGCGCGCCCGAGAACGTGAAGTTCCTCGTTCCCGACTGGGACGCCATGGCCGACCGTCGCAAGACCTTTGAAGCCGACTGGCGCAAGGTCCTCGGTCAATAACTCCCCCTGACGGCGAAGGGTTGTGATGAACGTGTCGTTGGTGAATCGCCTCAAGGGCGGCTTGTCGTTCCAGCAGATCGTCGCCTATGCCGCGCTTCTGGTCGTGGTCCTGTTGGTCGCCTACCCCATGGCCTTCCTCGTGGAAGTGGCCTTGCGGGTCAGCGAACCGAACGCGGAAGCACGCTACGGGCTGGATAATTTCGCCCTCATCTTCACTTCGCGAAATCTCGACACGATCTTCAACACGATCTTTCTCGCCGTCGTCTCCACCGCCATCGCCATTCCATGCGGCTTCCTCGCCGCATGGATCGTCTATCGCACCGACATTCCCGGAAAGCGCTTTTTCGAGCGCCTCATGGTCATTCCCTACTATGTCACGCCGCTGGTGCCGGCACTGGCATGGCTGGCCCTCGCCGCTCCGCAATCGGGACTGATCAACCAGATCGCCACCCGGCTTGGCCATGAGGGGCCGCTCATCAACATAACGAGCCTGGTCGGCATCGCCGTGGTGATGGCGTTCACCGGGGCTGCGGTCGCCTTCGCGATCATGGGCGCCGCAATGCAGCTGCTCAATCCGGCGCTGGAGGAATGCTCGCAGGTCTTCGGTGCCTCGAAACGACAAACTCTCTGGCGGATCACGATCCCGCTCATGCGGCCGGCCATCCTCAGCGCCACGATCTTCGTGCTGGCGGAGGGACTGGGCGCCTTTGCCGAACCGCTCATCCTGGGCGCGACCGAGAATGTCCAGACGATCAGTACCCGGATCTATCTGCTGGCCGGCTCCTATCCGCCGGCCTACGGGGAGGCTGCGGCGCTCGGCATTTCGCTTCTGCTCATCGTCATCCCTCTGATGTTTGTGTATTTCCGCCTGCTCGACAATCGCGACTTCGCCACCGTCACCGGCAAGGCCTACCGCATGGCCAGGATCGAAACCGGGCGCTCGCGGATGGGGCTCTTCAGCCTCGTGATGCTCTACGTTTTTGTTGCCGTTATTCTTCCGGTGCTGATGCTGGTCGTCAATTCGCTCCAGCGCCTGTCGACGGTCTACTTCTCCACCTCGGTCTGGACCTTCGACAATTACGTCAAGGTGCTTTCCTCGGCGGACCATTGGGGCAGCATCGTCAACAGCCTGATCCTCGGCGTCTCCACCGCGACCACGGGCCTCCTGCTCATGGGCTTCGTTGTCTGGGTGATCTACCGATCGCCACTGCCCCCGCGCATCGGCCGCTTCGTCGAATATGCGGTGATGGTGCCGGTAGCCATTCCGCGACTGGTCTTCGCCTTCGGGCTGCTGTGGGCCTGGCTTCAGTTCCCCGGCAAGATGTACGGAACGCTCTGGCTGTTGTGGCTCGCCTATCTCACCGTCTTCCTGCCACTGGGGGTGCGCGCCATCGCCAGCGTCGTCTTCCAGCTCGACAAGAGCCTTGAGGAGGCGGCCCGGGTCACGGGAGCTTCGCGGTTCTATTTCCTGCGGACGGTGACAATCCCGCTGCTCAAGCCAGGCCTGATCGCGACATGGACGCTGCTCTTCATCGTCAGCGTGCGCGAGTTGGGCGCCTCCGTCCTGCTGGTGGGGCCGAACTCCAAGGTGATCTCGCCCTCGATCGTTGAAGCGTACCAGGTCATCGGGCGGGAGCAGGCCGCCACACTGGCCGTGATCCAGCTCGTGGTGCTGCTCCTCGCTCTCATGGTGATGCTGCGTTTCACGCGGACGGAAGTCCGATGAGCACGGGCAATGTCGCGCTTTCGCGGCGAGCACCGTCTGTCGCGAGGCCGCCGGCCCCGCTCGCAGATCGTCTCAATCCATAAGGACCGGCCACATGGCGACACCCACCACCGCCGTTGCGGACAGCGATGTCCTCGTTGAGGTCACCGATCTCGTCATCCGCTATGGCAGCTACACCGCCGTCCACGGTGTCAGCTTCCAGATTCGCCGGGGCGAGTTCCTCACCCTGCTCGGGCCGTCCGGTTGCGGAAAAACCACCATCCTGCGCTCCATCGCGGGGCTGGAGCGGCCGAGTTCCGGCGAGATCCGCATCGACGGCAACATCGTCTATTCCTCGAAGCTGGGCATCGAGGTGCCGGCGGAAAAGCGCAACCTGTCGATGGTGTTCCAGTCCTACGCCATCTGGCCTCACCTCACCGCCTTCGAGAATGCCGTCTACGGCCTGCGGGTGCGCAAGCGCCCCAAGGAGGAGATCAAGCGCCAGGGTGACTGGGCGCTGGATGTGGTGCGCATGAAACAGTTCGGCGAACGCCGGGCCTCGGCCCTGTCCGGCGGCCAGCAGCAGCGCATCGCGCTGGCGCGCGCCGTCGCTTTTTCGCCCAAGGTCATTCTCTTCGACGAGCCGCTGTCCAATCTCGATGCCAATCTGCGGGTGCAGATGCGCCACGAAATCAAGGACCTCCAGCGCAAGCTCGGCGTGACGTCGATCTATGTCACGCATGATCAGGAAGAAGCGCTGACGATGTCGGACCGCATCATCGTCATGTCGAGCGGCCAGATACAGCAGGTGTCGGCGCCGGAGCATCTCTATAATTTCCCCGCCAACAGCTTCGTCGCCAATTTCATCGGCTCGGCCAATCTGGTCGAAGGTCGGGTCGATGACGCCACCCGAGCGGGGGATCGTGTGGATTTCGTCACCGCGTCGGGCACCCGCGTCCACGCGACCGACAGCCGCCCCCCCGGATATGACGGCGAGGCGCTGCTCGCGCTGCGGACGGTCTACCCGCAGCTCGCCGCCGGAGCCCAGACCGTGAGCCCGAACAGCTGGGCCTGCCGGATCACGCAGGCGACGTTCAGCGGTGACTTCATCGAGTACACGGTCGCCGCCCCCTGGGGGCCCGTCGTGGTGCGGCGTCCGCCATCCGAACGCTTCGCGCTCGAAGACCCGGTGGTCCTGAGCGTTGCGCCGGCCAACTGCGTCATCATCGCGCGATAGGAGACGGCTGAATGAGCACCCATGAGGAAATTGCCTATTTCAGCATTGCCGAGCTGCACCGGCATTATCGCGCCGGCACGTTGTCGCCGGTCGACGTGGTCGATGCCTGCCTGGCCATGATCGAGACCCGCGACAAGGCCATCAACGCCTTCGTCACCGTCACCGCAGAACTCGCCTATGAGACCGCCCGGCGGCAGGAGGCGCAACTCTCGAAGCACGAAGGCGCGTTGCCCCGTCTGTTCGGCGTCCCCATCGGGCTGAAGGATCTGTCGGATTCGATTGCCGGGGTCCGCAACACCTATGGCTCGCGTGCCTTTGCGGATTTCATAGCACCCCGGACAGCCGATCACGTGACGCGGCTGCTCGATGCCGGCGCCATTCCCATAGGCAAGACCAACACATCCGAATTCGGCCACAAGAACACGACCGACAATTACGTGGTCGGCCCCACCAGTACGCCGTTCTCGATCGGCCACAATGCCGGCGGCTCGTCCGGCGGGAGTGCGGCAGCGGCGGCGGCGGGCATGGTGTCGATCGGGCTGGGCTCGGACGGCGGAGGATCAATCCGCGTTCCCGCCGCAGCGTGCGGGGTCTACGGGTTCAAGCCGACCTTCGGCCAGATTCCCTGGGTGAACCGCCCCAACGCCATGGGTACGCTGGCGCCGTTTACCCATAAGGGGCCGCTCGCCCGCAGCGTTGCGGACGCCATTGCCATGGTCGATGTCATGGGCCAGCCTATGGCCCGAGACCCTTTCGGTCCGGCAGCCGCGAAACCGAGCTATATCGCTGCCCTCGATGGAAGCCTGAAAGGGCTGAAAGTCGGCTTTGCTCCGACGCTCTGCGAACTCGTTCCCCATCCCGATGTCGATCGGAGAGTGCGGACAGGTGCGGCCGCCTTTGCCGAGGCCGGGGCAGAGGTCGAGGACATAGGCACTGCGATTGCCTATCATTACGCCGACATCGAGCGCATATGGGCCGGGCTTTACGATGTCTTCGCGGCCGACACGGCGCGAGGGCTGCGCGGGCTGGACTTCGACATCGATTCACCCCAGCGCGAGTTGCTGAGCCCGAGTCTGCTGACGCTCATCGAGCGTGGGATGTCCATGTCAGCCATGGACTTCCAGAGCTACAATCATGAGCGAAGCGGGGTCATGGATGCCGTCGAGGCGCTGTTTGATCGCTATGACCTGATCCTCGCCCCGACCAACCTTGTGGCGGCGATCCCCAACGTGGAAGCCTTCGGCGAGACATTCGGCCCCCCGCGCATCGGCGACCTCGCGGTCAATCCGACCATCGGCTGGAGCCTTACCTATCTGTTCAATCTCACCGGCAACCCTATCGCCTCGGTGCCGGTGGGGTTCTCGCCCGAGGGCGTCCCGGTGGGCATGCAGATCATCGGCCCCCGCCACGGCGATGCTGCCGTGCTTGCGGCGAGCGCAGCCTTCGAGCGGCACATGCCCTGGCATGATTCCTACGCCAGACTTGGGCATTCGCGGTGAGCGCGGTCCGGTTCGTAGCGGCCTGCAAGCGGTTTTCCGGTACGGCTGTAGCGCGGTAATGCACTATGATGACTATTATTGTTCAAGGATAAGCGCATGGCGAAATCCGTACCCCGCAGCCCGCGGAGCCTGCGCGACCGAACCGTCGGCCTGGAGGATGTCGCCCGGGCGGCCGACGTGTCCATGGCCAGCGTATCGCGGGTCCTCAACGGTTCGGCCAAAGTCAGCGATGCCATTCGCGCGCGGATCGAACGAGCCTGTGCGGAACTCGGCTACGTGCCAAACGGCGCCGCTCGCGCCCTGTCGTCGCGTCGCACGCGGGCGATCGGCGCTGTGGTGCCGGCAATAGAGAATAGCGGCTTCGCCATCGCGGTCGCCGCCCTCCAGAAGCGCATCGAGCAGGCCGGCTATACGCTGCTGCTCGCCAGCAGCGGCTACGACCCCGAGGTGGAACTGCGCGAGGTGACGGCGCTGCTCACCCACGGCGTGGATGGGCTCGTCCTTGTCGGGGACCAGCATCACCCCAGCCTGATGCCGATGCTGAAACGCATGGGAACGATCTTCGTCGAGACATGGACGCTGTCGCCCAACAGTCCCTGCGTCGGGTTCGACAATGAGAAGGCGGCCGGCCAGGTCATCGATTATCTCGTGGGCCTGGGGCACACGGCGATCAGCACCATCATGGGCCGCCCGCAGATGAACGACCGCGCCGCCGCCCGCGTGGCCGGCGTCGAGGCAAGCCTGCGACGCCGGGGGCTATCGCTGTGTTCGCAGTTCGTGGTGGAGCACCCCTTCAGAATTCTCGATGGGCGCCTTGCCATGAGAGCCCTGCTGTCGTCGGACCCCTGCCCGACCGCCGTGGTCTGCGGAAACGATCAACTCGCCTTTGGCGCCCTGATCGAAGCCGCTTCGCTGAACGTGTCGGTGCCCAACGACATCTCGATCACCGGCTTCAACGATCTCGATTATGCGGCGCACCTTGTCCCGCCCTTGACCACGTTGCGCATCCCCGTCGAGCAGATTGGTGCCATGGCCGGCGACTATATCGTGCGCCGGCTGCAGAACGAGCCCATCTTGCCCATGGCCGAGGTCGAGGTCAGCCTCATCGTACGCGGAAGCACGGCCCCCCCGCCCGGCAAGGCGGCAGCCTCGCGCCGCAAAAGCCGCATCCCTCTCGCCGACTGACCGCACGAATTCGTCCCGCGCCGCCGGTCCCAGCAGGAGACACCATGTTTGCTCCACCGCCCTCCATTGTCGCGGAAACATTCGCCCGCCTGCCGGACGATCTACGCCTTTCCGGCCGGCGGTCGGCCTGGCTCGACACGCATTTGCGCGGCGCGTCGCGCCATTCACTGCTCGAAGGCCCCTCCTTCGACCGTGAAGGGCGGCTCTATCTGGTGGATGTCGCCTTTGGCCGTGTGTTCCGCGTGTCAACGGAGGGCATGTTCACGGTCGTCGCCGAATATGACGGGCAGCCCAACGGACTCAAGATAAACGCCGACGGGCAGATTTACATCGCGGATCACAAAAACGGTCTGGTGTTGCTCGATCCGGATTCCGGACGTGTTTCAACTGTCTTGGGTGAATCACATGACGGGCCTTTCAAAGGGCTGAACGATCTGTTCTTTGCCTCGAACGGCGATCTCTATTTCACCGATCAGGGCCAGAGCGGCCAGCAGGACAGGTCAGGGCGCGTTTTCCGTTGGCGGGCGTCGGGTCATCTCCATTTGGTCATGGATGGGATACCAAGCCCGAACGGGATCGTGATGAACCGCGACGAGACGTGCCTCTATGTCTGCGTGACGCGCGACAACGCTGTCTGGCGGCTGCCCCTGCTGTCGAATGGAGACGTGTCGAAGGTCGGCGCCTTCATCCGGATGAGCGGCGGCATCGGCCCGGACGGGCTTGCCTCGGACATTGCCGACGGCCTGGCGGTGGCCCACATCGGCCTCGGCGCGGTCTGGATATTCAATGCGCGCGGCGAGCCGACGCTTCGCATCGACATGCCCGAAGGCCTGTCCCCGACCAATGTCGCCTTCGGTGGCGCCGACGGCCGCACGCTCTACATCACGGAGGCCGACAGCGGCTCCATCGTGACCGCCCGGGTTTCGGCGCCGGGACGGCCGATGCACGGAGGACCGACGCGGTTTACGGACACAGAATCGGCGACATGAACCGGCATCCCCGGCCTCGCGGCGCGCGCGGCCGCCCGGTTGCGGTCAGAGCCATCTGAGCCAGGCATTCCAGTCGGGATGGTGAAACTGGTTCCGCGCCCGCATGTACTTCCACATTCCGTATTTGTGGAAGTCGAAGTCGAGGCTGGAAACGGCTTCCTGGATCATCGCCCAGGTCGACCATTTGAGGTCCGCGAGACCCTTCAGCACATTGATCCGCGCCTCGACTTGCCGGCTGACATGACCGAAATAGGCTTCGGTCATCTCCCGCTCGATGTCGCGGGGAAACGCCATTTCATCGAACCAGCCGGCGAGTTCATAGGCGCGCTCATTGTTCGAGGCGTACTCAAAATCGACGATCACCACCTCGTCGGCCTCGTCGATCATGAAATTGCCGGCCAGCGTGTCGTTCATGCAGGGCACGAGGTCCATGCCGGAGGCAAGGAACGCCGCCTTGGCCTCGGCGCAGCGCTGCATCAGGAAGGGCTGGTCGGCCGGCAGGCGGCCGCCGACCTCGCCTGCCTGGGCCGCGTGCTCCTCGATCATGTCGAAGATCGTCTTGGTGAGCCCGAGCGGGGTGCTGTCATTGAAGGCGTGCAGCGCGCGCACCGCGTTGCGGCGAACCGTGGGCCGCAGGAAGTCGAGGGTGGACGAGGCGCGGAAACCCTCGACGAAGACGAAGATCTCGACGCCGGCCTCGGGAAGGAAATCGACGACTTCCACGCCGAAGCCGCTGGCATGCGCCCTGCGGCTCGCCTCATGCGCCGCCATCCGGTCGATGAACATCTCGGTGCCGCGCCCCGGCGCCTTGAGGAAGAAATCGCGCGGGCCCCCCTCGTCGATCCGCCAGTTGGTGTTGCTGATGCCACCGGCAACCGGCCGGTAGCGCAGCGTCCGCCCGTGCCAGCGCGGCGCCCGGGCGAGAATGGCTTCCAGTTCGTGCTCGGCGGCGGTTTCCGCCGCGCCAAGGGTCTTCCAGGACATCGCGGCCTTCTCCCTCGCCCCGGCTACAGCCGGCGGAGCCATGTCTCGAAACCGCGCGTGGCGACCTTTGAGTGCGCGTGCGACAGACGCCAGGTTCCATATTTGTGGAATTCGATGCCGCGCCGGGGCGTCGATGCCGCGCGGGCGAGGCCCCACAGGCCCCACATCGTGTCGTCCACGATGCCGTAGAGCCGGCACCTGTTCAGCACGCGCTCGTCGCACGCGCCGGCATAAGCCTCGATCGCCTCGCGCTCGTCCGCCTCGAAACGGCAAGCCTCGTTGATCAGGGCGCCGACGTCGAACCAGCGGTCATTGTCGCCGGCGAGGTCGAAATCGACGAGAAGGGCATCCCCGGTTTCGTCCTGCAGCATGATGTTCGAGGCGACGCCGTCATTGTGGCAGAAGGTGAGGTCGATTCCGCTCGCCTCGATCGCCTGCTGGATCAGCGCGCAACTGGCGACGAGGCGCTCCGTGTCGTCGGGCAGGAGGGCGCCGGAGGCGGCAACCTCGGCAAAAAGCGAGGCGAGCCGCTCGAACGGATCGAAGCGCACGCCGGTCGGCCCGCCGTCGTGCAGGGCCTGCTTCGCCGTGAGAACCCTGCCGAGGACCGCCGGGTCCTGCAGATCGCCGACACGGGCATAGCGCCACGGCGTGTCGAGGAAGGCGAGCGCAAGGACACCCTCCGCCTCGGCGACGACATCAGGGGCAATGCCCAGCCCCGCCGCGTGCCGTGCCGCCTGCGCCGCATGGGGGACGATATCGGCGGCGCAGTCGGCGTGCCGGATCTTCAGGAAGAGACGGGACCCGTCGTCGAGGTCGAGACGAACGCCATCGGAGGCGACGCCGCGATGCATCGGCGATGCCACCGGGGCGGCGGCGAGGGCATGGGAGCGGACCCGGCCGGCAAGGTCGGGCAGGAGCACGAGCGCGGCCTCAACACGGACCTCAAAGGGGAGAGTGGAAGCGATCACCGCACTGATACCCCGTTCCATTGCGCTGCCCGCTCCGCCACTCCGTCCGATCGGCACAGGCGCAGCGCCGCTTCCAGAAGGACGCAGAAACCCGCCTCCATAGCGTCCGGTGCGGTGTATTCGCGCTCGCTGTGAGCGATGCCGCCAGCGCTGGGCACAAACACCAGGCCGGTGGGGCACAGGCCCAGCAGGCTGAGAGCGTCGTGGCCGGACACTGTGTCCAGTTCGATATGCGGCAGGCCGAGCGCGTTGGCGCAGGCCACCACGAGGTCGCGCACCTCGCCCGGCAGCGGCCGGCCCGGTCGATCGGCCCGCTCGCACCTGCCGATGGCCACCCCCGCGCGCGCCGCCGCGTCCCGTACGGCCTGGGCGGCCAGCGCGCCGGCCTCCCGCAGGATGCCGTCCTCAACCGCGCGGATCTCGGCTGACAGGCTCACCTCGCTCGGCACGACATTGGACGAGTTCGGCCGCACGATGAGGCGACCCACCGAGGAATGCACGGCGCCGGGCCATCGGTCGGCGACCGCCCGTATCTCCGCGATGAGATAGGCCGCCGCCAGCAGGGCATCCCGCCGGCGCGGCATGGGGGTCGGGCCGGTATGGGCCGGCTCGCCGTCAAATCGTATGTCGAACTTGGCAGCGCCCCAGTTGCGGCGGACGATGCCAAGTGGGACCCCCGCCTGCTCCAGCGTCACGCCCTGCTCGACATGGAGTTCGAGGTAGCAGGCCGGCATCTTCGGTGGCGCGTCGCTGCCGCTCTGGCCGATCGCGGCGAGCGCCTCACCGAGCGAGACATCGTCATCATCGGTGCGGGCGAGAGCATAGGCGGCATCGTGCCGGCCGGCGAAGAAACCGCTTCCCAGCAGGCTCGGCCGAAACCGCGCCCCCTCTTCGTTGGTCCAGTTTACCGCGCAGAAATCGGCCGAGAAATCCGCCCCTGCCCGCTTATCGGCGATGAGGGCTTCGCCGACGGCGAGGGCTGCCGCCACGCCCAGCGCACCATCGAACCGCCCGCCATTGGGTTGGCTGTCGAGATGAGAGCCGAACATGACAAGCGGCGCGTCGTCCTGCGGCGCCAGCGAAAACACGCCATACTGGTTGCCAACGGCGTCAATGCACACCGTCCCCCCCGCCTGCCGCACGGCGAGATCGAACACGGCGCGCGCCTCCCCGTCGGCCGGGCTGCCGCACAGCCGGTGGACGCCACCGGCCGGCGTCGCGCCGCAGGCGGCGAAGGCGATGAACAGTTCATGGAAGCGATCGCTCGCGGGATCGCGCGGAAGCAGAGGGGGGACACTCACGGTATCGACGTTGGCTGTTCTGGAAGGGGCGTGCGACTGGCACCGGGACGTCTAGTTGAAACACATATCTAGACATTTGCAACAGTCATTACCCCGTCCCGGCCTCGGATCGGGGCGGCTCGCCGACAGGCGGGGTCTGCAACCGGAACTGTACGATGCGACGCGGCGGATTCAGAGACCGACGAGACCACGCGGATTGGACGACGCCACCGGCCTGGCCGCCGACACCCGGCTGCTCATCCAGGGCGGATAGACGAAGCGTTCGGTATTGTAGGGCTCCGGCGCGATCATGGAGAGCGACTTCCGGAAGTCCTGGATCTGATAGAAGATGTGCGGCATCCCAAGCGAGGGATCGTGCGTCACCACGGGATAGGGAACCACCGCCTGCCAGTCGGGATGATAGCGGATTGTGCCGTGGACGCTGCGGTAGATCATGCCCTTGAGGGCAAAGGCGACCTTCCGGTTCTGCTCGAAATCGCCCGGCGGGCCGGAGCCACCCGCCATGGCGGCGGCGACGGCGTAATGATGCATGTTGCTGTAGGACTGGCACCCGATCGTGGCCGTCGACCCCTCGCCGAAGCGCGCATTGTAGCGGGCCTCGAAACGCTTGCCCATTTCATCGCGAAGAAGGCCGATCACCGAGGAAACGATGACGCCGTCGCTGGCCTCCTGGGCAATGTCGTTGAAGGTGCGGTGCATGGCGCCGTATTGCAGATAGACGATGCAATCCATGGGGTTGGCGCGGAACTGCCGCTGGAAATGCGCGAGGTCGACCGCATAGAAATGGGTATTCGCAATCACGGCAGGATTGGTGGAGCGCACTTCCTCAATCACATCGCGCCAGTGATGCGTCGGCGTCTGGACGATCCTCGGCCCGAACGCCACCTCCCAGCCGAAATCGGCCGCTGCCTTCGCCATGGAGTTGGCAATGACGATACTGTAGGGCTTCGAGCCCGAGATGATGGCGATCCGGTTGGAGTGGGGCGTCCACTGGCCGGAATCGCGCAGCCAGGAAATGAACTTAATGAATCCGGGCCCGTACCAGTAATCGGCCGGATCCGCCATGAAGCAGCCGAAATAACGCGCGGGATCGCTCATCACGGTGTCGTGGTGCTGCAGCAGCGTATTCGAATGAACGTAGATGATGCCGGCGTCCGCGATAGGCTCGTACTCGGAGTTCTGGGGCCCGATATTATAGCCGTTGATGATCGCGTGGACGTTGTGCTTCTCGATAAGCCAGCGCGCGGCACTGACGACCTCCTCTGCCGTCTGGCGGCAGGTGTCGGCGAAGATCGGCTGAATCGGCCGCCCGAACAGCCCGCCGCGGGCATTGAGTTCCTCAACGGCGAGGATCATGCCCTTGCGGAACTCCGCGCCATCCGCCGCCGAAGGACCGGTGAGCGGCACCATGCTGCCAATGGGCACAGGCTGGTTATGCGCAGTCACGTGAGGCTTCTCCTGGGCTGGACCGCCGCCGGCTCGCCGACATTCACCAGCGAGGGCTCGAACAGCAGATTGTGCATCAGCACGCGCAGCCGCGGCGGGCTGACCGGCTTGACCAGCACCGGCAGGCCGGCATTGCGGATGATCTCGATGACGCGTGGCTCGGCATCCGCCGTCACGATCATCGCCGGCACCTTGGCCCCGATGGCGGCGCGCAGCCTCTCCACCACGTCGACGCCCATGCGCGCCTTGAGGTTATAGTCGGCGACGATGAGGCGCGGCGACACCCCGCTTTCGATGAGCCTGATGGCGTCCGCCTCGTCCGCCGCCGGGTGCACCTCCATGCCCCAGCGCTGCAGCAACTGGGTCATGGTGTGCCGCAGGATGTCGTCATCCTCGACCAGAATGACCGGCGTTCCGACGAACTCGCCGGCGACCGTCTCGCTAATCTCGATCTCGTTCGCCTCGCTGTGCCAGATGTTTCCGAGCGGCACTGTGACGGAGAATATCGAGCCGCGCCCGACGTGGGAGCGGAGGCGAATGGGAAGCTCCAAGAGGTCGGCCAGGCGCTTGACGATATTGAGCCCGAGGCCAAGGCCACTCTTCTGCGCGCGCTGGTCTTCCGCGCGGAAGAACTCGTCGAACACGCGTTCCCGGTCCTCTTCGCGGACGCCACGCCCCGTATCCACAACCTCGATCCGCAGGCCGTTGGCCTCGCGCCGGCAGCCGACGACGATGCCGCCCACTTCGGTGAAACGCACGGCATTGGCGACAAAATTGCTCAGGATGCGCTCCAGCAGGGCGCGGTCGGTGGCGATCGTGCCACGCGGTGGGACGAAGACGAGGCGCAGCCCCTTCTCGCGCGCCTGATGGCGAAACTGCACATCGAGGCGCTCGAACAATTGCGAGAGCTGGAACGAGGTGATGCGCGGCTCGACGCGGCCAGCGTCGAGCTGGCCGATCTGGAGGAGAGCGCCGAGCAGATCCTCCATGATGGAGGTCGCGATGCCCATGGCGTGCAGCATGTCGGAGCGGTGCTCGGCATCCTCTTCGCGCAGGCAGTTGTAGACAAGGATCTTGAGCGAGGCGAGCGGCTGGCGCAGATCATGGTTCGCCGCCCGCAGGAAGCGCGACTTGGCCTCATCCGTCGCCTCGGCGGTTTCCTTGGCGAGTTGCAGCGCACGCTCATTGCTCTTGATAGCGGTGACGTCCGAGAACGACATGGTCATGCCGCCAGAGGCGGTCGGCGCCTGAGTCAGGTTCAGCACGCTGCCGGTGGCGAACAGGTAATCCTCGCTGCGCTCGGTTGCGAATGCCGCAATCTGCTGGCGCTCCCATGCGTCGGGCTCGACCGGCAGCACGCATTCGCTCGCATGCGCCATGGTGGCGACGAACGCCTCGAAATCCATGCCGAGGGAGACCGGCAGGTCCCAGCTGCGCCGGAAGCGCTCATTGGCATAGAGCAGCCGCCGCTCGCGGGACCAGACGAGGATGCCGAAGGGGGCGACGTCCAATCCGGCGAAAATCTCGCCTGGTTGCTCCGATCCGGCAGAACCAGGCACATCGGCCACGTCAGACGGACTCCCCCGCATTGAACCGGCCGATGGCATAATGCACGGCGGCGGAGCGGTCCCGGATGTTGAGCTTGCGCATGGCATTGCCCAGGTGAACGCGCACGGTCTGGCTGCTGAGTTCGTATTCCTCGGCGATCCGCTTCACCGAATAGCCGCGCCCGAGCAGGCCGAGCACATCGCGCTCGCGCGGGGTCAGAAGGTCGAGTTCGTCGCGGAGCTCATCAGCAGGCGGGGCCGGCACCGCGCTCACCGGCGCCGCCGGAATCCTCGCGACGGGCCGCGACAGGCTGCTGCCGGCAGAGCGCTCGATGATCCGGCGCGGGAAACTCACCTCCCCGGCCAGCACCCGTTCGAGCGCGCGCTCGATCTCCGAGCCGCCGGCGGACTTCGGCACATAGCCGATGACGCCGTGTTCCACGGAGCGCAGCACGTGATCGACATCCTCATGGACGGAAACCACCACCACCGGCACATCGGGAAAATTCGTCCGCAGCTTGTGCAGACCGTCGAAGGCATCGAAGCCGGGCATGACCAGATCAATCAGCACGAGGTCGATGTCGGGGTGCGCAAGCAGCAGCGCCGACGTCTCGTCGAAGGTCTCCGCCTCGAAGATTTCGAGCTTCTGACGCAGGCGACGCATGACCTGCTTCAGCGATTGGCGGACCACCCAATGGTCATCGGCGATGAGAATCTTCATATGCCAGCAATCGCTGCTTCCGACGGTCGTCCATGCCCTTGGGACGCGAAACGGCGTCAATCGAGCGTGCTTGGTCTCAATCCTAGATACGCACCTTCTGTCACGATTGCGACACTATTTAAAGGGGGCCGACGAAAAAGCGCTAGCGATCCGCGTCCCGTCGCCTCCTCTTCTCGACGCTCTAGCGATTGACGAAACGTCTAGCCCATCCGCCAGACAAAAATGATGGCCGATCGACACGCCCGTCGCTCCCGCCACCGAGGCGAGAGGATGGAGCGACGGCCGCGGACAGCGGTGAGGCATGCAAAAAACGCTTATTATCAAGGCATTTGGTCACATATTGGTCGACACTGTGACGCGAGCGCATGCAGTTTTTAATCGCCACAAGAAACTTTGATAACCCAGACGAAAAGGCGTTGACGCCGCCTTCGCACTCAACTTATCATCTAGATGATTAGTCTAGTGACGAATAAACACGTCCGGACGAGCAGTTGAGTTGCCAGTCAACACGGGATGTCCGAAGGGTCGCAGACATGAAACTCACACGCCGTAACATACTCAAGTCGACCGTCGCGGCATCGGCCGCTCTTACTTTGCCTCATCTTTGGCTGCCTAAATCCAGCGAGGCCTGGGGAGCGACGCTGAAGAAGGGTGAGCCGATCAAGGTGGGCCTGCTGTTCTCGCTCACCGGCTCGCTGGCCGTGCCCGAGGAAGATTCCACCCTCGTGATGCAGTACGCCATCGACGAGATCAACAAGGCCGGCGGCGTGGCCGGCGTGCCGATTGAACCGGTGATTGTCGACGCCAAGTCAGACTTCGCCGTGTATTCCGAAAAGGCCAAGGAACTCATCCTGCGGGACAAGGTCATCGCCCTGTTCGGCTGCTACACCTCGGCCAGCCGCAAGGCGATCCTGCCGACCGTCATGCAGCGCGATCATCTGCTGTACTACCCCACCTGCTACGAGGGTGCCGAATGCACCCAGAACACCATCTGCACCGGGCCGCTCGCGAACCAGCATTCGCAGGACCTTATTCCCTACATGGTGCAGAACTTCGGCAAGCGGGTGTTCTTCGTCGGCTCCAACTATGTATGGCCGAAGGAATCCAACAAGAACGCCAAGGTCTGGCTTGAGAAGGCCGGCGGCGAGCTGCTGGGTGAAGAATACATCCCGCTCGGCAGCTCCGAGTTCGGCCCGGTGCTGAACAAGATTCGCGAGGCCAACCCGGACTTCATCTTCTCCACCGTCGTCGGCGCCTCCGACATCGCCTTCCACAAGCAGTTCAAGCAGGAAGGGTTCAAGGTCGACAAGATGCCGATCGCCTCGCTGACCACCGGCGAGATCGAGACCCGCGCCATGGGTGCGGAATTCGGCGCCGGCCACTTCCTGTCCGCCCCTTACTTCCAGTCTCTGGACACCCCGACCAACAACAAGTTCGTCGAGAGCTTCCTCGCGAGCAAGTACGGCAAGAACGGCACGACCCACTACAACATGGAGGAGACCTATACCTCCGCCTATGTGTTCAAGGCCGGCTTCGAGAAGGCCGTCGCCGCCGTGGGCGTCGAGAACGTCACCCCCCGCATCATCCGCGACCATTCCGGTGGCATCCGCGTCGAGGACGATGTGTCGCCGGAAGGCCTGATCTGGATCGACGAGAACAACTTCAACACCTGGCTGAAGCCCAAGATCGGCCAGTGCCAGGCCGATGGCACCTTCAAGATCGTCAAGGCCGCCGAGAACCACGTCGCGCCCGACCCGTACTCGATCTACCCGGACGCCGGCATCTGCACCAAGGACGGCCTGAAGGCCCCGGACGGCAAGATCCGCAAGAGCGTCATCTGACACGCAAAGGGCCCGGCGGCACGCGTCGCCGGGCCCCTGCCGCATTCCACGCCTGTACGCGCCACGGCCGCGCAGAGGCCCCGCAAGGGCTCAACGGATAAGGTTCTATGGATCTGAGTTCGCTCCTGAATGCGCTCATCCTCGGCGTCAGCATCGCCAGCATCTGGCTGATCGCCGCTCTCGGCCTGACGATCATCTATGGGACGGCGGGCGTCATCAACATGGCGCATGGCGAACTGATCATGCTCGGCGCCTATAGCTCCTACATGCTCCAGTTCCATCTGGGCCTGCCCTATCTGCTGTGCCTGCCGGCCTCCTTCGTCATCGTTGCGCTGGTGGGGCTGGCGCTGGAGCGCGGCTTGATCCGTTATCTCTACAACCGTCCATTGGACACATTGCTGGCCACCTACGGCGTCTCGCTGGTGCTGATGCAGGGGGTGCGTCTGATCTTCGGCAGCGATCCGAAATATCTCGCGGTGCCGGAAATCTTCCAGAGCAACGTGATGCTCGGCTCGGTGTCGCTTTCCGCGTTCCGCATCGTGGTCGTCGCGGTCACGGCGCTGCTGGTGATCGGGCTGTGGCTGCTGTTCTACAAGACGCGCTACGGGGTCCAGGTGCGTGCCGTCATGCAGAACAAGGAGATGGCGGCGTCGTTCGGCATTAATGCCGGTCGCATCTACATGCTCACCTTCGCGCTTGGAGCCGGGCTTGCCGGCGTGGCGGGCGCGCTGTTCGGCGTGCTGGCGATCGTCCTGCCCACCATGGGAGCGAGCTATGTCGTTCAGGCTTTCCTCATGGTGGTCGTCGGCGGTGGCTCGCTGGCCGGCAGCGTGGTGGCGAGCGGCGTGACGGGCGAGCTTCAGTCGGTGTTCGCCTTCTTCACCAACGACACCTTCGCCCGATTCATCATTTTCGTGCTGATCGTGATCTTCCTGCGGTTCCGTCCGCAGGGCCTGTTTGCACAGGCGGGAGCCCGGCGATGAACGCCGCCGCCGTCAGCCACGCAGCGTCAGGACGGTTCTGAAATATGGGCAACCTCTACTACAACAAGACCGCGCAGTGGGCTGTGTATGTCGTGTTCTTCGCGGCGCTGGGGGTCGTGCCGCTGATGGTCAGCGACAGCTTCCTGTTGAACCAGTTCGCCACCTATGGCGTCTACGGCATGCTGGCGCTGTCGCTCAGCCTGTGCTGGGGGTTCGGCGGAATCCTCAATCTCGGGCAGGGCATTGCGTTCGGCCTGGGCGCCTACGGCATGGCGATGACCATGCAGATGCAGAGCCAGACGGAATCCAACCCGATCCCGCCTTTCATGCTGAACAACAGCCTCGAATCCCTGCCCATGCTCTGGCAGCCCTTCCAGAGCACCACGCTGGGCCTCATTCTGGCGGTCGCAGCGCCGACGCTGTTCTGCGCGGTGTTCGGCGGCATCATGTTCCGCGCCCGCGTCTCCGGCCCGTTCTTCGCCATCATGACGCTGGCGATGCTCTCGGCCTTCTACACCATCATCCTCGACCGGCAGGCCTATACCGGCGGCGTCAACGGGCTGACCCCGCCCGGCTCCTTCCAGTTCGGCGATTTCGAGATCGACCCCTACAGCCCCGCCGCCTATTGGGTAGTGTTCGGCTTCCTGATGGGCGCCACCTTCCTCACCAAGCTCATCACCCAGAGCTCGTTCGGCCTCGTCACCCAGGCGATCCGCGACGATGCCGAGCGCGTGCGCTTCCTAGGCTACAGCGTCGCCGGTTATGAGACGGTGATCTACACCATTTCCGGTCTCATCGCGGCGGTGGCAGGCTGTTGCTGGGTGATGCTGGTGCAGTATGTCTCGCCAGCGCAGATGGATGTCAGCTTCAGCCTCTCCATCGTCATCTGGGCGGCCATTGGCGGGCGCCACTCCCTGCTCGGCTCCATCCTCGGCGCCTTCATCATCCAGGGCGCGCAGAGCTATCTCGGCGACACCTTCCTCGCCACCTGGCTGCTCATTCTCGGCGGTTTCTTCATCGTGGTGGTGCGGTTCCTGCCGAACGGCCTCGCCAGCCTCGTGGAGAAGGCGTTCGGGCTGTTCGAGCGCCGGGACCCGACCTCCTCGCCTGCGCCGGACGGCGGCAGGCCCCTGCCAGCCGAGTGAGCGCCTGCATGTCCGGTCTTCTCGAAATCCGCAATCTTTCAAAGAGCTTCGACGCGACGAAGGTGATCAACGACTTCAGCATGGAGGTTGTCGAGGGAACCATTTGCTGCCTGGTCGGACCCAATGGCGCCGGCAAGACGACGACGATGGACCTCATCACCGGACGCATCAAGCCGACCTCCGGCAAGGTGTTCTTTGCCAATGACGACATCACCGCCAAGCACGAGCACCTGATCGCCCGCGCCGGAATCGGCCGCAAGTTCCAGGTGCCGGCGGTGCTGCGCGACATGAGCGTGCAGCAGAATCTCGAAGTCGCCTTCAGCCGGCAGACCAACCCGTTCCGCAACCTGTTCAAGTTCCGCAAGGCGGGGCTGAAGGACAAGCTCGACGAGGTCGCGACCCTTGCCGGGCTGACCGGGCGGCTGAAGGAGCGGGCCGGCATCCTCTCCCATGGTGAGACCCAGTGGCTGGAGATCGGCATGGTGCTGATGCAGGAGCCGCGGCTGCTGCTGATGGACGAGCCAATCGCCGGCATGACTGAGGGCGAGGCCGAGAAGACCGCGCAGATTTTCAAGGACCTGCGCAAGTCCGCGACACTGCTGGTGGTGGAGCATGACATGGGCTTCGTGCGCGAAATCGCGGACGTCGTTGTCGTGATGCATATGGGATCGCTGCTCGCCCAGGGCACGATCCAGCAGATCGAGGCGGACCGGCGCGTGCGGGACGTCTATCTCGGTGAGCAGGAGGCGGCATGAGCGCGCTGCTGAGTTTCGACAACGTCACCTCCTATTACGGCGCCACGCGCATCCTGAAGGACTTCTCCTTCGAAGTCGAAAAGGGGCAGTGCCTGTGCGTGCTGGGCCGCAACGGCGTGGGCAAGACCACGCTGATGCGCACCATCATGGGGCTGACGGACCGCTCGGTCGGCGCCATCCGCATCAATGGCAGCGAGATGAGCGGCGAGCCGACGCATGTGCGCGCCACCCACGGGCTTGGCTATGTGCCGCAAGGGCGTGGAATCCTGTCCAATTTCACCGTGCGGGAGAACATCCTGCTGGGAACTTTCGCGCGCGCCGACAAGGCCAGCGAGATTCCCGAGCTCTGCCTGCGCATATTCCCCTATCTGAAGGAAAATCTGGATCGACGCGCCGGGCTTCTCTCCGGCGGGCAGAAGCAGCAGCTCGCCATCGCCCGCGCTCTGGCGGTCGATCCGCAGATCCTGCTGCTCGACGAGCCGACCGAGGGCATCCAGCCCAACATCGTGGTCGAGATCGGCGAGATCCTGAAGATGCTGAACCGCGAACTGGGCATCACCCTGATCGTGACCGAGCAGCACATCAAGGTGGCCCGGAAGCTCGGAGACGCCTTCCTGATGGTCGACAATGGCCGCGTGGTCGCGCAAGGCCCCATGGGTGAGATGACCGACCAACTGGTCGAGCGGCACATGACCATCTAGACAAAACGATAAACCTGCGAGCTTTCGTCGAATGTTATTGACGAAACGTCTAGTATCGGTCAAATTCTAAACTACGGTTTCGGCCGATCTGGCGCCACGAATACCAAGCTCCTGCGTCGCCCGTCAGGACAATACAGACGTATGGCGACGCTTCTTCGAGCAAAACGGAGAAAAATTGGCAATGATACCGATTCCCCGGAAGGGCACGCCCGAGCGCGAGGCCATGATCAAGGAGCACAAGGAATGCGTCGACTCCATGAAGGGGGTCGCCGGCTTCTCGGTGCTTAAATGCGAAACGCCCGGCGACACCACGGTCGTCTCCGGCGGCGTGCACGAAAACCCGGACCTGCGCCGCGTGCTTCTGCGCATGCGGGGCGAGTCGCCGAAGGGCAAGCTCATCGTCATCTGCACCAAGGTCGATGCCGAATGGCGCATTGGCCGCCTGTCCGGCATTCGCGGGGTGCCGCCGGAATTCGTCAACGACAAGGTCTATGACAGCGAGCAGGAAATCCAGCACGACATCTTCCTGATGCGGCTGGACGAGTTGCCCGAGACCGCCGGCATGCCCGAACATTTCGAGGAAGGCTGGAAGCATCGGGACGACAACTGGCCCGTTACCTGATCATCCGGCCTCACGCGCTCCGCGCCGAGCCGCTTTAGCTTCGCCTCAGCACAGGCCCCGTTCGCGCAGCCCTCCCGGGCCGCGATTGGGAGCGGCTTGTCTGGCGTCCGCTTCATTGTTGGAGAAACGATACATGTGCGCCATGCGGCTGACCGGCTACGCCGACAAGTTTGGTGTCCATCCCGGCGACACGATCAAGTTCTACGTGAATTGCGACGGGCCGGCGGAATTCAACGCCGAAGTCGTTCACATGATCAATGGCGACACCAACCCGCGTGGTCCGGGCTTCATCGAGAAGTCGATCGCAGCGGACGCCAACGGAACCTATAAGGGACGCAAGCAGATCATCCATGGCGGGTCCTACGGCTATGTCGAGGACGCGCCACAGTTCCATGTCGACAGCTTCACCCTGCAGTGCCACATCTGGCCGACCACGCCGAAGACCCATCCGCGCTACTGGAAGCACGGGGCGCAGGGACTGGTCACGAAGTGGATGGACGGCAAGGGCTACGGCTTGTTCATCAATGAAGCCGGCTTTCTTGAGTTGCGCATCAACGAGCACAAGATCACCACCGGCGTGCCGATCCGCGATCATGCCTGGCACTTCGTCGCCGCCAGCTTCGACGCCGCCACCGGCGAGGTGGTGCTCTATCACGAGCCGCTCATCGTCTATGCCCTCGATCCCGTTATTGAGCCGGTGAAGACCACGCTCGCCACCAAGATCATCCATACGGCCGCGCCGGTGGCGCTGGGCGCCTATGTCGAGACGATCAGCGACGATCCGCTCGGGGCGTCGTCGCTTCCCGCCGGGGTCTGGTTCGCCGGCAAGTATAACGGCAAGATCGACAGCCCGCGCATCGTCAAGAAGGCGCTGAGCCGCTTCGAGATCGAGCAGATGAAGGGCGGCGCGCAGCCCGGCCTGACCGAGCGCCGCAATTCCGGGCCGACCGGCGAGCTCTCCGCGCTGATCGTCGCCGCCTGGGATTTCTGGGACGGCATCGACACCATCACCGCCAAGGACAACGGCCCCTACCGCTTCGACGCGACGCTGGTGGGCTGCCCGACGCGCGCGCTCACCGGGTATAATTGGGCGGGCGAAAATTTCGACTGGAAGCATGCCAGGAAAGAATATGGCGCGATCCATTTCCACGACGACGACGTCGACAATGCCCGCTGGGAGGTCGATGTCGAATGGACCGTGCCGGAGCTGATCAAGAGCCGCTTCTACGCCCTGAAGCTGACGACGGCGGAAGGCGACGAAGACTATATCCCGTTCTGGATCGTGCCGAAGATCGGCAAGGAGCAGTCGAAGATTGCGGTCATGGTGCCGACGATCAGCTATATGGCCTATGCCAATGAGCATGTGGCCTGCAATGCTGGCGGCGCCGAGCTGTTCATCTATCGCGTGCCGATCATGCAGCACCAGAACATGTTTCTGGCCGAGCACCGCGAATATGGCGGCTCGATCTACGACACCCACACCGACGGTTCCGGCATCTGCCTGTCGTCGCGGCTGCGCCCGATCCTGTCGATCCGTCCGAAATACGACCACTTCCTCGCGCAGGCGCCGTGGCAGTACCCGGCCGATCTCCATCTCATCTACTGGCTGGAGACGATGGGCTACGAATATGACGTGATCACCGACGAAGACGTCACCTATGACGGCCTCGCCCGGCTGGAGAACTACAACGTCATCATCACCGGCTCGCATCCCGAGCACAATTCGGGCACCCAGCTCGACGCCCTGCACAACTACTCGCAGCGCGGCGGGCGGCTGATGTATATGGGTGCCGACGCTTGGTACTGGGTGCATTCGTTCCATCCGGCCTATGACCACCTTGGCCGGGGCGTCGTCACCGAAATGCGCCGCTGTGAATCCGGCATCCGCACCTGGCGCGCCGAGCCGGGCGAATATTACCATCAGGGCACCGGCGAACTTGGCGGCATGTGGCGCTTCCGCGGTCGCTCGCTCTATTCGGTTGCCGGTGTCGGCATGACGAACGAAGGCTTCGACATCTCGACCTATTACAGCCGGACCCCGGACAGCCTCGATCCGCGCGTGGCGTGGGCGTTCGAGGGCATCTCCTATGACGAACCGATCGGCAATTTCGGCCTGGTCGGCGGCGGCTGCGCCGGCCTGGAACTCGACATCGTCGACGTCACGCTCGGCTCGCCGCCGCACACGCTGGCGGTGGCGACCTCGGCCGGCCGGCACACCGAGGCCTATCTCCTCGTCATGGAGGATTTCGGCTTCAACCAGCAGGGGCTCGACGGCACCACCCATCCGCGCGTGCGCGGCGACATCGCCTTCCACGAGACCCCGAATGGCGGCGGGTGCTTCGCCTTCTCGTCCATCGCCTTCTGCGGCTCGCTGCCGTGGAATGAATGCCAGAACAACGTCTCCACGCTGGTGAAGAACGTGCTCGACCGTTTCTCGGCGGACGGCCCGCTGCCGCCCGCTCCGGCCGAGGCGATCAAGCATCGCGGCCGCGCCGATTACGAATCGCCCGCGCTCGCCACCACGGCCTGACCCCTCGGGCGAAACTGCCGGCACGCGCGTCCCCCCGCGTGCGTGCCGGGCCTTTCTCGCAGGACGCCGGACATGACCCATAGACGCGATCTCGGTTACTGGGATGAGGGCCGCAATCTCGCGGAGGCGTCCTTCTATGCCGAAGCGCTCGGCCCGGACCCGCGCGTGCTCTCTCCCCTCGCCTTCCGCTCGCTGCGGTTCAGCCAGCTTGAGGACGAGGCGGTCTGGACGCGCGACTGGGTCTGTGTCGGCTCTCATGAAGCCATCCCGGAAAAGGGCGACCTGCTTCCTTTCACCGTTGGCACGCACGGCGTGCATGTGCAGCGCACGGAGGGCGGAATCGTCGCCCGGTTCAACAAGGCGCAGCATGGCGGCTGCCGCGCGGTGCCGCTGCAGTGCCAGACCGGCGCCAAGACCAAGTGCTCCTTCACTTCCTGCGGCTACAGCCGCGACCGGGGCGCGATCCCGGCCAGCGAGCTTGGCGACGGCACGCCGGAGATGCACCAATATCTTGGCCTGCGCCCGGAGCGCCTGTTGACCGCGCAGGCCCGCAGCTGGGGCCCGCTGATCTTCGTCAATCTCGACATCGCCCCCGCCTGGCCCGACGCGGAGCTTGCCGTGCTTGGCCGAACGGGGGCGTTCTTCGGCCCTCACAAGCCCCGTCGCTCGCCCGAGACCTGGCTCGAATACGCCGCGAACTGGAAGCTGATGGGCCAGTCCCTGGCCGCCGGCGAGCGGGTGATGTCCGACAGCGATACCTGGATGCTCGCCGAGACAACCCTGACCGACGGCACGGCGGCGCGCGCGGCCTGGCTGTTTCCCAACCTTGTCCTGATCGCCACGCCGGCGAGCACCGCCGTGGTAACGCTGCAACCGACCTCCATGGGGCAAACCCTGTGCCGGCTCTCGACCTACGGGGCTGACCCGCATCGCGACCTGCCATTCTGGCGCGCGCAGATCGGGCACCGTGCCGCGCAGGCCGAGGCCGAGCATGACGATCTGGCCCGCTGGGGCACCCAACACCGCCCGCAGACCATCGGCGCCGCGCTGCCGCGCCAGAGCGAGGCGGCGGGAGGCTGGATGCAGCGCGCCCTGGCGGCACGCCTGGCGCGACTGCCGCACGACGAATTCCCGCAACCGCTTTACCAGAACCCGAGAGGCTGAGGACATGCTGTCGCTGGATCTCTCGACCACCAACGCAACCCCGCTCGATGCCGGCATCGCGCTGTATGAGCGCGGCGATTACCCCGAGGCGCTGCGCCTGTTCTCGCGGCTGGCCGGAGAGGGTGATGCGGACGCCAAGACATGGCTCGGCGCCATGCACGCCAATGGCGAGGGGATCGACGCCTCTCTGGCCCGCGCCTTCGCGCTCTATCTGGAGGCGGCGCAGGCTGGCATCGTGCTGGCCCAGACCAATGTCGGGGCGATGCTGGCGATGGGGCACGGCGTGCCCCGCGACATTCCGGCCGGCGTGCTCTGGCTGGAAAAGGCGGCCGGGAGCGGCGACCTTTTCGCCCAGTACAATCTGGCCACGCTGCTGTCGAAGGGCGAAGGACTCCCCCCAGACTATGCGGCCGCCGCGCATTGGTACAGGTCGGCGGCGGAGCGCGGCCACTACCCGTCGCAGGCGCGCCTCGGCTTCCTGTATGCGAACGGCCTGGGCGTGACGAAGGACCGCGTCGAAGCGTTCACCTGGCTGTCGCTGGCGGCCCAGCATGGCGTAGGAACCGCCCTGACGGCACTTGAGGCGATCGTGGCGCAGATGTCGTCCGATGAGAAGCAGGCCGGGAACGCCGCCGTTGGGCGCTGGCGCGGCCGCACGCCCGACGCCTCGCGCCATGCGCGCCTCAATCCCGTTCACGGGTGACGGCATGGTGTTCAGCCCGCAGCAGGTCAAGTTTGAATTCCTGAGCTACATCAAGGAATTCGGCGGCAAGCCGGCGGAATGGTGCGTCGGCTGCGCCGACGATGCCGCGCTGGCGCTGTTCGACCGCCATGGCGTCGATCCCGCACGCGACATCTGGCTGTGGAAGCCGACCTTGTCGAAGGCGGCGGCGCGCATCGTATTTCGCTATCTGACCGAGCAGCTCCACATGCCCGCCGCCGACGAGGGTGCGGGACGTTGCATCTATCTGTTCAGGCGCGGTCTGGTGGAGAACGGCGTGCCGATGCCCGCGCGACCGGGAGACGCCTGATGCAGCAGATGACCCGCCCGGCACGGCTTATCCACCCCTGTCCTTGCCTCACTCCCCGGCATGGCTGGCCATCGCGCCAATGCGCACTAGGATGCCGGACCGGCACCTCTTCGTTCTCGGAAAGCTGACCATGTTGCTTGTCAATCGCGTACTGGGCCATCGACTGGATGACGGCTTCGCGGAACAGCTTCATCATCTGGAGCACCATGGCGAGGTCGAGTGGCTACTTCTCCCCGCTGCTGAACTGGCGCGGCGGCGGTTCCGCGCTGTGACGAGCCGGGGTGCCGAGGTGGCGGTCGCCCTGCCGCGAGACGAGCCGTTGACCGACGGCGCGGTGCTGCTGTTCGAGCCGAACCGGGCGATCGTGGTGAAGGTGGATGCCGAGCGCTGGCTGCGGATCACGCCGCACGATCTCGCGACCGCACTGGAGCTCGGCTATCACGTCGGCAACCTGCACTGGCGGGTGCGTTTCGCGGCAGGCTCCATCGACGTCGCGCTTGAGGGGCCGGAAGAGGCCTATCTGGCGCGCCTCGCCTCGCTCGGTCTCGACAGCCGGGTCGAGGCGCATGCCCACCCGGCCGACGAGGCGCCATGCTGAGCCTTTTCGCAACGCTGTGGCAGGCGGATTCGGCGTTCCCAAACGGGGGATTTGCCTTTTCCAACGGTATCGAAGGACTGGCCGACCTTGGCCAGAGGCTGGATCGCGAGGGGCTGACCAACGTCCTCGCCATGGCGCTCACCCATCGCTGGATGGGCATGGACCGCATCGCCGTGTCGCTGGCGTTCGCGGCCGCCGACGACATGGACCGCCTCGCCGAGATTGATCTTCGGTTCGACGCGGCGACCATCCCCGCCCTGCAGCGGGCGGGATCGCGGCGAAACGGGCTGGGCCTGCTCACCGCCCATGCCCGGCTTGGCACAGGTGCGGCTGCGGAAATGAAGCGACAGGTCGAGACCGGCCGGATGCGCGGGCACCTTCCCGTAATCCAGGGCGCGGTCTGGCGGGCCTGCGGCATGGACGAAACCTCCGTGCTCGCCGCCTCCGCCTATACCGCTGTCACCGGCATGACCAGCGCCGCCGTCCGTCTCAGCCTAATCGGCGCGGTGGAGGCGCAAAGCTGCCTGCGCGCGACACTGCCGCTGATGGCGCGACTGGTGGACGACGCAGGGCGCGCCGGCCCTCTCACATGCGACGATTTCGAGAGCCTGACCCCGATGCTCGACATTGCCACCATGCGGCATGCGACATCGGAGGTCCGGCTGTTCTCGAACTGATGACGCTCCCCTCCGCAGGAAGAAACTCATGCTCCTGACCCCGACGGAACTTGAACGTCTGACGATCTTCACGGCGGCGGAACTGGCCCGCAAGCGCCGGGCGCGCGGGCTGAAGCTCAACCATCCCGAGGCGGTCGCGCTGATCACCGACGAGATATTGGAGGGCGCGCGCGACGGGCGCAGCGTGGCGGAGATGATGGGCTTCGGCTCGACGATCCTGAGCACGGACGATGTCATGCCCGGCGTGGCGTCGCTGATCCCCATCCTCCAGGTCGAGTGCGGCTTCCGCGACGGCACCAAGCTTGTCACCATCCACGAGCCCATCCGTCCGCGCGAGGGGGCGGATGCGGACACGCTGGAGCCGGGCGCGCTGCTGCCGCTGGACGGCGAGATCGAGCTCAATGCCGGACGCGAACGCACCGAAATCACCGCCGTCAACACCGGCGACCGGGCGATCCAGATCGGCTCCCACTTCCACTTCTTCGAGGTGAACAAGGCGCTCGAATTCGACCGGGCGAAAGCCTATGGCAAGCGGCTCGACATACCCGCCGGCACGGCCGTGCGCTTCGAGCCCGGCCAGAGCAAGACGCTGGTGCTGGTGGCTTTCGGCGGCGATCGCAAGATCAGCGGTTTCAACAATCTCAGCGACGGCACCGATGATCGCGACGCCGCGCTGCGCCGGGCCCGCGACGGCGGTTTCAAGGGAGCCTGACCATGGTCACGATGCTGCGCAGGGACTATGCCCACATGTATGGGCCGACGGTCGGCGACGGGATAAGGCTGGGTGACACCTCGCTGGTGGCCGTGGTCGAGAAGGACCACACGGTCTATGGCGACGAGTGCCTGCACGGCGGCGGCAAGACGCTGCGCGACGGCGCGGGCCTCGCCGCCGGCGTGACCTCCAAGGAGGGCGCGCTCGACATGCTGCTGTGCAATGTCGTGGTGATCGACGCCGTGCTCGGCGTGGTAAAGGGCGACCTCGGCATCAAGGACGGCAAGATCGTCGGCCTCGGCAAGGCCGGCAATCCGGCAATCATGGACGGCGTCGATCCCCGCCTCATCGTCTCGCAGGGAACCACCGTCCGCGATTGCGAGGGGCTGATCGCCACCGCCGGGGCGATCGACGTGCATGTGCATTTCGACAGTGCCGGTCTTGTCGAGCACGCCATATCGAGCGGCATCACCACCATGATCGGCGGCTCGCTAGGCCCCATCACCGTGGGAATCGATTCCGGCGGGCCCTTCAACACCGGCAAGATGCTGCAGGCCGCCGAGCAGTGGCCGATGAACTTCGGCTTTCTCGGCCGAGGCAACAGCCATAAGCCGGCTTCACTGGTCGAACAGATGCGCACCGGCTGCCTCGGCCTGAAACTGCATGAGGACTGGGGCTCGATGCCGGCGCCCATCGACACCTGCCTGCGCGTGGCCGACGAGCTCGACTTCCAAGTGCAGATCCATACCGACACGCTGAACGAGAGCGGGTTTCTGGAGGACACGCTGGCGGCCATCGGCGGGCGCACCATCCACATGTACCACACCGAGGGTGCCGGCGGCGGCCATGCGCCCGATATCATCCGGGTGGCGGGCATCAGCAACTGCCTGCCCTCGTCGACCAACCCGACAAACCCCTACACGGTCAACACCTTCGACGAGCACCTCGACATGACGATGGTGTGCCACCACCTCAACCCGGCCATCCCCGAAGATGTGGCCTTCGCTGAAAGCCGCATCCGCCCGCAGACCATCGCGGCCGAGGACGTGCTGCACGATCTCGGGGCGATCTCGATGCTGGGCTCCGACAGCCAGGGAATGGGACGCATCCACGAGGTGATCTGCCGGACATGGCAGCTCGCCTCGAAGATGAAGGACCAGCGCGGGCTGCTGCCGGAGGACCAACCGGGCCTCGGCGACAATGCCCGCATCCGGCGCTATATCGCCAAATACACCATCAACGCCGCCCGCAGTTTCGGCATCGCCGCGCATATCGGCTCGCTCGAAGACGGCAAGATGGCGGATATCGTCATCTGGCGACCGGGCTTCTTCGGCATCAAGCCGGAGCTGGTCGTGAAGGGCGGCTTCATCGCCTGGGGCGCCATGGGCGACAGCGCCGCCTCGCTGATGACCTGCGAGCCGATCATGATGCGCCCGCAATGGGGCGCCTTCGGCCGCGCCGCGCCGGCGCTTTCCGCCTGCTTCGTGCATCCTCTGGCGATCGAGGACGGGATCGGCCGGACGCTCGGCCTTTCCAAGGCGCTGCTGCCGGCCAGCGGCACCCGCACGCTGACCAAGCAGGACATGCTCCACAATGCCGCGTGCCCGGATATCCGCGTCGATCCGCAAACCTTCGAGGTGTTCGTCGACGGCACGCTGGCGACCTGCGAGCCCTATGACACGCTTCCTCTCGCACAGCGGTACATGCTGCGATGAACATGATCGACAATCAGCGGGCCAAAGAGGCGACGGGACACGCGGTGGCGGCGCGGGTCGGGATCGGCGGGCCGGTCGGTTCCGGCAAAACGGCCCTGATCGAAGCCCTCATCCCCGTCCTGCACGCACGCGGCGTCGACCTCGCGGTGGTGACGAACGATCTCGTCACCAAGGAGGACGCCGAACGCCTTCGACGCTCCGGGCTCATCGATCCGCAGCGCGTGGCAGCCGTCGAGGCGGGCGCGTGCCCGCATACGGTGATCCGCGAAGACCCGACCTTGAACATTGCGGCGGGCGACGAATTGGAGGCGCGTTTTCCTGGCGTCGAGCTCATTCTGTTCGAGTCCGGGGGCGACAATCTCGCTTCCACCTTTTCGCTCGATCTGGTGGACTGGTGGATCTTCGTCATCGATGTCGCGGGAGGCGACGACATTCCGCGCAAGAAGGGGCCCGGAACGCTGCGCTGCGATCTCCTGGTCATTAACAAGCAGGATCTCGCCCCACATGTCGGCGTCGACCTGCCGCGCATGCTGGAAGAGGCGCGGTCCGTTCGCGCGCAACGGCCGGTGATCCTGACCGACGCCCGGCGCGGTGACGGGGTGGGCGATGTCGCCGACCAGATCATGAAGGCGGTGCTGTTTCGATGAACGTCGCGCTCGACCGATCCGACTTCTTGTCACCCGCGGGGACGGATCCAATGCCGGGCGCCTGTCGCGACGTGACGGCAGCGCTCGACTTTGCGCGCGGTGGGGGACGCACCGTGCTGACGCGCCAGCACGTGCCTTATCCCTTCCACATCACCCGGCCGTTTGCGCTCGATCGCACCCTGCCGGAACTGGCCACACTCTATCTCCAATCTTCCTCCGGCGGGCTGTACCGTGGCGACCGGCTGCGGCTCGACCTACGGGCCGGCGCCGGCGCCATGGCGCACCTCACAAGCCAGGCGGCGACCGTCATTCACCGCACGCCGGCGGCTCCCGCTCGGCTTTCGACCTCGATCACCGCCGGCGCGCGCTCGTTCCTGGCATTGACCAACGATCCCTTCATTCTGTTTCCCGAGGCGGGCTTCGTCTCGTCCATGGAGATAACGGTGGCGCCGGATGCCCGCGTCATCGTCTCCGATGGCTTTGCCTCACACGACCCGGAAGCGCGGAGCCGCCCCTTTGAGCGACTTGAGACACGCACGCGCATTTGCGGTCCGGACGGAGGCCTGATCGCGACGGATCGCGGAAGCCTGAGCGGCTTGGACTTCGCCGGAGGCGGTTCGCCTCTGGGGCCGTATCGCGCCATGGGCAGCATGCTGGTACTCGGCCCACGCCTCGGCGAGATCGACCCGCATCGTCTGACGACCGAGATGGAGGCGCTCGGTTGTTGCGCCGGCATAAGCGAATTGCCGAATGGCGGCGGATTGATCTTACGCTGCCTCGCCCTCACCGGGGGGCATCTGGCCCAGGGCATGGATTACCTGTTCGTCCTCACCTTCATGGCACTGATGGGCGAAAGGCCAGCCCGGAGACGGAAGTAAGTGCCACCATCGTTACCCCCTCCGCCTGATCCAGCTTGACGTTCTGGCCCGACGTGAGGACCAGGACGCGGGCCGATCACTCCATCCCGGTCTCCGAGGTCGACCGCGCGCCGCGAGGGCCTGATGCACAAATCGGTGGAGGCCGGCGATGCCTCGGAAGTGGTGGCGGACACCGTCGCTGAGGCCGCGACAACTCGGAAGCGGAGGCTGCGCTGTTTCGCGGGGAAGCAGTCGCGCCGTGTGCGCTCCCTGCGCCGCTACTTGCGGAGGGCAAGCCTGCCGCCGTGGCCCCGCGATGACGATCAGGCCGCTGAGGTCCGTCGGCTGAAGCGCGAGTTGCAGCGCGTGACGGAGGAGCGCGACATCCTAAAAAAAAGCGGCCGCGTACTTCGCCAAGGATGCAAAGTGAAGTACGCGTTCATCGCCGAGCATCGCCTGCTGTTTTCGATCCGCGCCATGTGTCGGTGCCTGCGTGTCCAGCCCAGCGGCTTCTGTGCCTGGCTGAAGGACCCGCTGAGCAAGCGCGCTCAGGAAGACCAACGACAGACCGAGATGATCCGCGCGGCATGGAGCCAGAGCGGCAAGGTCTATGGCTATCCATTGGCCGACAACAGGTGATTGCTTGCAATCACCGTAGCGCGCAGGCTTCACGATGACCTAGCGGACATGGGCGAGAGCTGCTGTCCAAACCGGGTTGCGCGGCTGACGCGGCAACTGTCACAACAACGCCGTCCCCAGCCAGAACCGCTGCAGGTCAGTTCGCCCAGCGGCTGGCGGCCGTCCCGGCGAGGGCAATGGCGCCCGTCCGGAACGGTGTGAACGTCGCCTTTGAATGCCCATCGCAACCTCCCTCGTTCGAGTGTTGCGACGACCGCTTGTATCCGCCCCGTTTTATACCTCGGATGCTTTTCCCTTCCGGCGAAGCGGGCCGAAGAGCATACCAAAAGCATGACGAACAATCCTGCTGCGCCCAAAGAGAGAGTAGAGGATAAGTGCCATAAAGACGAGTGCGAGGGGCCGCTCGAAGAACGAGAAGACATCCCCATGCGCTGAGAGCAACGCGCGGCGAAGACCGATGTCTGCCATCTGCCCGAGAATGAGCCCGATCACCAGCGGCGCGACCGGATATTCCATCTCCTCCAGCACGAAGGCCAGCAATCCAAAACCGAACATCAGATAGACGTTGAAGATGTTCAGGCCGAGAGAGTACGAGCCGAGGATCGAGATCATGGCGACCATCGGCAGGACGATGGACGGCGAGAGGCGCAGGACGAGCACCGAGAGCCGCGCCATTGCGAGCCCGCAGATCGCCATGGCGATGGCCGACCAGAACAGGAATGCCGCAATCTGGGGAATGACCTCAGGCGATTCGATCGCCAGCATCGGCCCCGGGCGCAGCCCGTGCAGCCACATCGCACCCAGCAGCATGGCTGCGGGCGGCGAGCCCGGCACGGCGAGTGTCAGCACCGGCACGATGGCCCCGCCTATGCAGGCATTGGCGGCAACTTCCGGGGCGATCACCCCACGCATATTGCCTCGTCCAAAGGTCTCCGGGTCCTTTGCCGAGCGCTTGGTCGCGTCATAGGCGCTCCAGGCGGCGACGTCCTCGCCAACGCCGGGAATGGCGCCCACGCCGACACCGATGAGGCCGGAGCGCGCGATCAGCATCTTGCATCGACCTAGGAACTTGAAATCCGGCCACACCTTCGACAGCACCGTGCTGCGCTCCAGGCGACCATCCGAGTCACGTAGGCCGCGGATGATCTGGGGGATTGCAAAAGCACCGAGAATGACCGGAACGAATTCGATACCGCCGGCCAGCTCGGGCACTCCGAATGTGAACCGGCTGTAGCCCTGGATGGTCTCGATACCGACCGTCGAAATGGCAAGTCCCAGAATGCCCGCGATCCAGCCCTTGGCGGGAAGATCGTCCGAGGTCAGCGAACCGCAGATGAGCACCCCGAAGACGGCGAGCAGGAAGAACTCGATCGAGGTGAACTGCAGTGCCAGCGCGACCATCACCGGCATGACGAGCAGCATCATGGTGAGTCCGAAGATGGTCCCGAGAGCGGACCCCATCGTCGCATTGGCGATGGTCTCGCCGGCGCGGCCCTGTTTCGCCAGTTGATGACCATCGCGCACGCTCGCTGCCCCGGCGGACGTGCCGGGAATGCCGATCAGAATGGCGGATTGGCAGCCGCCATAGACCGCGCCGACATAAGCGCCGATCAGCGCGATGATCGCGACATCGGTCGGAAGGTTGAAGGTCACGGTGCTCAGCAGGGCGACGGCAAGCGTCGCCGTGAGACCGGGAAGGGCACCGAAGATGATGCCCAGCATCACGCCTCCGAACAGCACACTCATCTTGATGGGCGTGACTGTCGCGACGACCTGATGGAGGAATTCGATGAAGTACATGGCTATTCTCCCTCGACGGGTCGTCGGCTCAAGGCATCGGGACCTGGAAGAATTCGGTGAAGATGTATCCGATCACCAGCGGCGCCAGCACAGCAATCAGCGCCAGCTTGAGCACCGCCCGGACGGTGAAGGGGCGATCCGGCGCGCGATGAAAGACGAGCATGGTGACGAAGAGAAACACGCTCGACGCGATGTGATACTCGACCCTGCCGATGCCGACGAAGACATACAGACCGACCAGCGCCGCCGCCATGGCCATGCGGTGGAGATCGTGGTTGCTGCCAACCGACCGGAGACCATGGGCCGCCGCACGGCCCAGCCCCCGATAGCCCCCACCCCGCACGGCGTGCATCAGCACGTTTGAGCTGAAGATGATGAGCAGAACGCCGAGTACGGTAGGGAATAGCCCGGGAGACAAGTACCAGTCCTGCTGCAATCCGCCGGACTGAACGATCCAGGGCATGCGGCTGGCAGCGACGATCATGACGATGCCGAGGAGCATGAAGACAATGGACGTGACGAAGTCAGCTTTTCTGAGCGGCTTTTCGGAAGACATGTCGTCCACTCCGGAGATCCTGCAAAGCTAGACGCCGGGACGAAACGCTTCGTCCCGGCGTGATCGCCCCCTCAGGGGCGCGCGATGTCGAGAGTGGCCGGGTCGACCTTACCGACCTTCAAATCCCACAGCGTCCAGCTCAGTGCGCTTTCCATCTCCTGCAGTTCCTTCATCGAGGCGTCGCCGCGCGTGCCGAAGATGGTGAGCAGCTTGTCATCGGCGATCTTCTTGAGTTCCGGATCCTTCACGGCGAGGTCGAAGGCGGCATCGATCTTCGTGACAACGTCTGCCGGCACATCGCCCGGAACGGCAAAACCAACCCATTGACGTGCCGGAATATCCTTCAATTTCGGATAGGCTTTTCCTATGCCGGAAAGCTTGCCGAGTCCGGGGAACTCCTGATCCGTCATCTCGACCAGGCCGAGCGAGCGAAGGCGACCACCCTTGATGTATTCGGCCTGCTCGGAAACGCTGGAGATGACAGCCGCGGTTTCGCCCGACATCGCCGCAACCATGGCGGGCGCGCTGCCCTCATAGGGAATGAGATTGAGCTGAGTGCCGGTCGCGTTGGCAAGTGCCACGCCCTTCAGATGCCAGACCGAACCGAGGGCACTGTGCGAGACGTTGACCTTGCCGGGGCTCGCCTTTGCTGCAGCGAGAAAGTCATCCACCGTCTTGAAGGGAGAGTTCACCGGAACCGCGAGGCTGCCGGGAGCACCCGCAACCATGTACCAGCGCCAATCCTTGGTCTTCGTCGTGTGGAAACCCATTACCGCCGTGGTTTGCATCCCCTCTGAGGCGCCAAGCCAGTAATTGCCGTTATGCGGTTGCGACCAAACATAGTTCATCGCCACCGCGCCGCCGCCGCCCGTGCGGTTGACGACGTTCACCTTGACGCCGAGATGCGGCTCCAGCGCCTTGGCCATCAGGCGATTGACCAGATCCGTCGCGCCGCCGGCCGACGACCAGACCGAATCCTCGATTGGCCGAGTCGGCCAGTCCTGCGCATGGACAGGCGCGACCAGCGAGAAAGCGATGACGGTGCCCGCGAGCGCGCGAGCCCAGGAAGGACGTGAGATCATGGCGTTTCCTCCTCTCCGTTCGCGGACGGGCCGTTCCGGCGCCCGCGATACGGAATTCCCAGATTGTCCGGCTCTGCGGCCGCTTCAGCGAGCGCGCCTCTTACGGGGCCCGTTCTCGCCTAAAGTTGAAGGCTATTTCTGATATTATCGCAAGTCAATTCATAACAAGAAATAGACGGCCGATTTGATCGACTCTTTTCCGACCTTGGAAGGCCGCGCGAGCACTACCCTGCAGTCAGCTTCGTTGAATCGGGGACGTGGCCGAGTTGGGCCGACAAGTCGCGTCCCGCCTGCTGGACCAGCGCCGAAATCTCGCCGATACGGCTCAGGCTCAGCCGCCAGACCGGGGCCGAAATGCCGACGGCAGCAATCATCCTGTTGCGAAAATCGAACACGGGCGCCGCTAGGCAGCGCACGTCGGGATCAAATTCACCGTCGTCGAAGGCAATGGCGTTCTGCCCCGCTTCGCGGATGGCGGCCCGCAGCAGATCCCCATCGACAATGGTTTTCGGCGTGATGGGCGTAAGCGATATCGACCTCAGGAAGGCGTCAAGTTGCGGATCCGGCAGCGCGGAAAGCAGTATCTTGCCGATTGCCGTCGCATGGGGAGGGCGTGCGGCACCGATACGCTCGGCCAGGCGGATGGAGGCCGTTCCGTCGCATTTGCCGATGATGACCACCTCCCGGCCCGCGCGCACCGCGATATGGCTGTTCTCGCCCGTTTCGCCCGCAAGCGCGGTCAGGTAGGGCGTCGCGGCATTCAGCAATTCCAGCTCGTCCAGCGCGCCGGATGCGAGGCTGAAGAGCCTCGGACCGACCCGATATCGTTTGCTGTCAGGCTCTTGCCGCATGAGGCCGAGCGTGACCAGCGTCTTGGCGAGATGAAAGGTGGTGCTGCTGTGAAGCCCCACTTCCTTGCTCAGTTCGGCGAGCCCGATGCCCTGCCGGGCGCGTGCCACCGATTGAAGGATGGCCATCGCCCGATGAAGCGACTGCACGCCGCCGGTGGCGCCGACGATCGCGGCGTCGGCCTCGGCTTCAGCGGATTTGACCTTGGGCATCCGTCACCTCATTTACGACAATATGGGAAGACCTCTCAGTTCAACATACAGGTCACGGTTCTCACCGCAAAGCCGCCTCTCACTCCGGGGCCGTATCGTCGGGCGGTGTCGTCACCACCACGAATTTTAGGTCGACCATGCCGGTATTGTAGATCGCGTGCTCGACACCGGGCGGCAGGAAGATGACCGTCCATGGCTGCACCACCGTCCGCTCTCCATCGATCTCCATGAGGCCTTCGCCTTCGAGGATGTAGTAGATCTGCTCCTGGACGACATGCTTGTGCGGCCCGACGAAGCCCTTGGGCTGGTAGCTGGAGATGCGGAAGTCGATCAGTCGCGTGTCGGCATTCTCCGGCCGCACCAGCATCTTGGAATAGGCGCCAAAATGGGCCGGCGGCTCCTCCCAGAAGACTTCCGCGCCCCGCCTGATCGTCGCCTTCCGCTTTTCCGTGCTCATGCTGCCGCTTCCTGGCTGGGGGTGTGTCGCGTGCGAAGCTCGGCTACGTAGGCGGCCAGCCCGCGCTCGATGTCGAAACGGGGAGAATATCCGAGGCTTTCCCGGGCGCGGTCGACGGCAAGTGCGCCTTTGCGGACCACCGGAATGTCATCGCGGTGATGCAGCGGCCCCGGGCCTATCGAGATGTCCGCTCCGGGAACCAGCGCCCGGACGATCTCGACGATGCGCCCGACGGTAGGCGCACTGTCGCTCGCGATGTTATAGGTGTCGAATTCGAGCCGAGGCTGGTCGAGAGCCGCCAGAACCCCGTCCACGAGGTCGTCTATGTAGGTGTGGTCGATGGCCGAATCCGCTCCGCGGGGCAGGTGCAGGCTTCGTCCATCGAGCGCCGCGTCGATGAAATTCTTCGGCACGCGCGAACGCGGCAGTCCGGGCCCGTAGACCCAGGAGGTGCGCAGGTTGATGCACGCGATTCCATGCGTCGCGCGGTAGGTTCGGCCCAGCCCTTCGACCGCCAGCTTGCTCACGCCATAGGCCATCACCGGCCGCGTCGGATGGCCCTCGTCGACCCGGTCGGCGAGGAAATGCCCGAGCGTTTCCTCCGAACTCAGATGCAGCACCCGGCGGATATCGCGGCGGGCCATCGCCTCAAACAGGTTGACGCTGCCGCCGATGTTCACCCGCAGCATTTCGGCCTGCGAGAGCGAGGCGAGTACGCCCACCATCGCCGCGCAGTGGATCACCGCGTCGGGCTGATGCGCGTCGAGCGCCGACAGGACGCTGAAGGCATCGGTGATGTCGCCGGGAACAGTCGTAATCCCGGCGTCCGTCGCTTCTTCGAGGTCGGGCGCGAAGCTGCGGTCGAAGGCGATGGCGACATCGCCGCGCTGCGCCAGCCGCCGCACCAGCGCCGCCCCGACAAATCCACCGCCACCTGTCACCAGAACGCGCATGGCGGCCTCACATGTTGAACAGAACGAGGCGCTCATCCGTCATGTCGCGGATGGCATAGCGAGGACCCTCGCGCCCGATGCCGCTGTTCTTGACACCGCCATAGGCGAGCTGGTCGGTGCGCCAGGTCGATGAGCCGTTGATGATGACACCTCCCGTGCGAAGGGTCCGCACGGCGCGCATCGTCACCTCGTTGGAGCGGGTGAAGATACCGGTCTGAAGGCCGAACTGGCCGGCGTTGACGAGAGCAAAGGCCGCGTCGAGATCGTCATAGGCAAGGATGCTGATCGCCGGGCCGAAGACCTCGTCGCAGAACATCTTCATGTCCGGGCGCACATCGGTCAGAACCGCCGGGGTCAGCTGGGCGCCATTGCGCGTGCCGCCTACATGGAGCGTTGCCCCGCCCTGCACCGCCTCTCCGATCCAGGCTTCGACGCGCTTTGCTGCCGCCTCGTCGATCAGCGTGCCGAGATCGGTCGCCGGATCGAGTGGATCCCCGCACTTGATCTGGCGGACCTCGGCGACCACTCCGCTAACGAACGCGTCGTATCGCGACCGATGCACCAGCACCGACTGGACCGAGATGCAGCTCTGGCCGGCAATGCGCATGGCATTGCGCGCGCAGACCTTGGCGGCCGCGTCGATGTCCGCGTCCTCGTGCACGATGGTCTGGCCATTACCGCCGAGTTCAAGCGCCACCCGGCGCAGGCCGGTCGTCGCCTTGATTTCCGCACCGGCAGGGGTCGAGCCGGTGAAAGTGACGAAATCGACGCGCGGATTGCGCACCAGCGCCTGTCCGGCCTCGCGTCCGCCATGCACGACATTTAGTGCGCCGGCCGGGATGCCGGCATCCACCATGATCTCCGCAAGAAGATGCACCACGCCTGCCGCTTGAGGCGGCGCCTTCAGCACCGTCGCATTGCCTGCCGCGAAAGAGGGCCCCACCTTGTGGCAAGCCAGGTTGAACGGCGCATTGAACGGTGTGATGGCGCCCACGACGCCGACCGGAAAGCGGAGCATGAAGGCAATCTTGCCTGCCCCCATCTCGCTGCTGTCCAGCGGAATATGGGCGCCCTCGATGCGGACGGCCTCCTGCGCCGAGAGGGTCATCGTATCCTGCGAGCGGCGGACCTCGCCGATGGCGTCCTTTACTGCCTTGCCGGTTTCGCGCGACATCAAGCGGCCGATGTCGTCGGCTCGCTCGACGATCAGTTCGGCCGCGCGCTGGAGGATGGCCGCGCGCTTGTAGGCCGGCATCGCCGCTACGCGCGGCGCCGCCTCAACGGCGGATGCCACGGCCTCGTCGACAGAAGCTGCGGTTCCCTGCGGCACGCGCGTGACGACTTCGCCGCGATAGGGGTCCCGAACCTCGGCATGCGTGTCGGAGTCGCGCCATTCACCGCCGATGAGATGACGAATGGCGAGCACCGGCTCGCCGGCCGATGACGAGATGCGGTCTGGATGAGGGGCGTTGGTCATGATCGGCTCCCTGCGACTATGGACGCCACGGCTGGCCGAAGGCCGGCTCGGGATGGGGCAGCGGGGGCAATTGCCAGGTGCCGACGGAAGTCGGCCTCACATTGGCATCGACTTCGGCGTCGATGACGAAAGGCCTGTTGCTGGCGATGGCGTGTTTCAACGCATCGGCAAATTCATCCGAACGGCCAACTTTGACGCCTTCCACCCCGCAGCTGCGGGCCATCGCGGCGAAATCGGGGTTGTAGGCGGCCCCGTTGGGACCATGCCGGAAACTCGTGCCGATCTCGCGCCCGCCGAAGGCCCCGAGCTGGAGGTCGCGGATCGCACCCCAGGCATAGTTGTTCCAGATCACCCAGACGACCGGGATGTCATATTCCACGGCGGTGCACAGAACGTGAGGCGTCATGGTGAAGCCGCCGTCGCCGACGACAGCGACGCAGGGGCTCTGCGGCGAGGCGAGCTTGGCGCCGAGTACGCCGGAGACCCCGAACCCCATGGCCGAGAAGCCCCAGGAGTTCAGCATCCGCTGCGGGCGGCGGGCGCACCAATACTGCATGAACCAGTTGTGATGAACGCCGGAATCGCAGACCAGGATCGTGTCGTCCGGTACCACCCTCTGTACATCCGCCACCACGCGCTCGGGCCGCATCGGGCTGGTGTCCAGCGAGAATTGCGGCGCGGTATGCCGTGCCCATTCCTGCTTCCAGGCAGAGATACGCTCGCCCCAGGGGCGGGTGCGGTTGCGGCAGGCCTCGACCCCACCGCGCCGGCCAATTTCCGCCAGCACCTGCCGCAGGAAAGTCCGCGCGTCGGCGGCGATGCCAAGTTCCGGCACATAGTTTCGGCCGAGCTCCGCGACATCGATGTCGACATGGATAAGGCGCGTGGGCGGCATGTTCCAGGAATAGCCCGGCAACCAGGAACTTGAGGAGCGATCGTCGAAGCGGGCCCCGATGGTGAGCAGCACATCGCAGCGTCGGCCCGCCTCATTGGCCGCCCAGGTGCCGTTTCGACCGATGAAGCCGAGGCTGAGCGGATGGGTCATGTCGAGCGTGCCCATCGCGTTCGGCGACATCGCCACCGGGATATTCAGCGTGTCGACGAGGGCGGTCAGCTCTGTGCCGCTCTCCGAGAGGGTGACGCCGTGGCCAACGAAAAGCAGGGGGCGCTCCGCCTTGAGCAGCATGTCCACTGTGCGCGCCACGTCCTCCTCGCTCGCCCCCATACGGCTGGCGCCGGTGAGGCTGCGGGGAGCCGGCAGTTCGACGTCGTCCTCCTCCTGGAAGACGTTGTAGGGCACGTCGAGATTGACCGGCCCCGGCCGGCCCGAGGTCATCAGGTGCATGGCCTGCCGCATCGCGGTGGGCAGCATGTCGACGCGGCTCGGCTGGAAGCTGCGCTTCACATAGGGCCGCACGACGGAGGGAAAATCCGCCTGATGGTGTTGGTAGGCTTCCTGGAACGGTGCGCGGTTGAATTGGGATGTCGGCACATTGGCGGTGATCGCGAGAAAGGCCGAGGAATCCGCCTGCGCGCAAGCCAACGACATCGGCATGTTCGCCGAGCCGGGACCGCAGGAGGTGAGCGTTGCGACAGGGCGGTGCGCCACCCGGAAATAGGCGTCGGCCATGTGCCCGGCCGTCTGTTCATGCCGGGGCGAGATCAGCTTGATCTTGTCCTGGCGGTCATAGAGCGCGTCGAGCATGCCAACATTGCCATGGCCGCAAATACCGAAAACATAGGGGACGCGCTCTTGGATGAGCGTGTCCGCGATGACGTCGGCTCCCTTCATGCGAGGCATGAACTTCCCTCCTGCCCGTCGCTGGTCGCGGCGGGACACCAGATATTCGTCAATGGCTGTGGCGCGCCGGCTGCCGGCGCAGGCTCACGCCGCGAAGCGGTTCGCCCAGCCGACCTCTTCGAGGCGGCGGATGCTGTCGAGTATTTCCGCGCTCGGCTGCTCGGAGACGCCGATGATTTCGAGCACGGGGCGCTCGGTCCAGCCGATGGCGGCGAGGTCTTCGATGAGCGCGCCAAAGTCCATCGTCCCGTGACCGACCGGGTCGTGCTTGTAGACCTTCGTGCCGGTATCGGAGAGATGCACGAGCTTGAGCCGGTCGCCGCACCGCTTCAGTGCCGCGCGAATGTCTTCCTTGATGAACGCGCCGTTGGCGAGATCGTAGAGGATGCCCACGTCGTCGGAGCCGTAACCCTCGACGACCGTGAGCAGACCCTCGGCATCCGGGAGGAAGGCGAAGGGCATGTTCTCGACGAGAACCTGCGTGCCCGCCTTCTGCGCCAGCGGCACAAGCTGGTCGAGCGCACGGTAGAAATGGCCAATCAGCTGGTCGCGCGGCATCGGCATCAGGGGATTGACCTTGCCGGGCCCGATGAGCACCTGCCGCGCGCCGAATTCACCGGCGCACTCGACCATGCGGGCCATCATCCTGATCGAATGTTCCCGCATCTCCGGCGCGGCGGCCGCGATGTTGATGTCGATATTCGGCTGGTTGACCGACTGGATGTGCAGGTTGCGGCTCGCGATGAACTTGCGCAGCGCGGCACGCGCGCCAGCGTCCATGTCCGGCATCCAGAGATGGCCGGGATACATCATGAGCTCGAAGGCCTCGAACCCGTGATCGGCAAGCTCGGCCATGGCCTCCTGCGCGGTGCGGTTCAGCGTGTAAGCGTAGAGATTGATCACGTAGTCGGAGCGGGCCATCGGTTTTCTCCGGGCGTCATTGCGAGCGAGGCGGCGGCGTCAGGCGGCAGGCGCCGTTCGTCCCCAGCGTTTGGCCTCCGGCACCTTGGCGTAGAGCTTGCGCCAGTCGCTCTTCGGCTCGTAGCCCAGCACGTCGCGGGCATGGCTGATGTCGAAGACGGGAGCGTACGGTTCGTTCTGGAACACCGCGGCGTTCTTGACCGGGAGATCGCGCCCGATGCGCTCGCGCATCATCTCGAGCGTCGGGCGCGCGGCCAGCGAGTCCGCGGCGGCGATGAAGAAGGTGTCGTAGCTCACATCGGTGAGTTCAAGGCTCTTGCGGAACGCCTGGGCAACGTCTTCCGGCTCCACATAGGCCCAGAAGTGATAGTTCTGCGGGTCCGCGCCGCGCGCTTCGAGCTCCGGCCATTCCGGCTCGAACACGATGTGGGTCGGGCGGATGACGATGACCGACATCTTGCCGCGCACCGCGTAGCACCGGCACATGACCTCGGTTACTTCCTTGCTGAGCGAGTAGAACTCGATCGGCCGCAGCACATGGGCTTCGTCCACCGGCAGGTATTGCGGGTCCCAGTCCGGCGGGTTGTAGTGGAGCCCGGTCGCGGCGTCGCTCGACGCGACGGCGACACGCTTGACGCCGGCATCTTCCGCCGCCTGAAGGACGTTCCACGTTCCCTGCACATTGGTGTTGAAGGTGATATCCGCCGGCGCCGTGCGCGGATTGGGAATGGCGGCCAGGTGGATCACCGCGTCATGCCCGGCAAAGGCGCGCTTCAGCCCTTCGAAATCGAGCACGGTCGACTCGACGAAGGCGACATCCTTCTGCACCGGCGGCCGGATGTCGATGACGGTGACATTGGCCCGGCCCGCGAGTTCATCGACGACAAAGCGACCGAGGCGGCCGCTGCCGCCCGTCACGGCGACTTTTCCCAGATGCATGTCCTTGGGTCCCATTTTCATGTTCTTGTTCGTTCCGACCGACGCCTGAGAGAACTTGCTCAGGCCGCCTGCCGGCTGGCGATTTCATCCATGGCGATGTGGCGCCGCTCGGCTGCCGAGCGATAGACCGCCTCCTCCACCATCACGTTGCGGAGGTAGTCCTCGACGCGGTTCTCCAGTGGCGTGCCCTGCGTGAGATGATCGATCACATGGCGCTGGAGGCCATAGACGGCGTCTCCGGCGTACCCGCGATCGTGCCATTCATAGACATGCTCGCTCTCGTCCTCGCCGCGTCGGCGCACGAAGATGCGGCCATCGCCGTCGAGGCGGATCGCGCCATTCTCGGCATCGAGCGCGAACTCGCCCATGGTCAGGCGTGGATTGCGCGCGCGGCAATCGGCGAGCCGGTTTCCGTCGAGCAGACCGGCCGTCGATCCCGCGAAATCGAAGATCACATAGCCCGCATCCTCCCCGGCAATCGCCGGGTTCAAACGGCGCAGGCGCGCCGAGACGCCGGTGATCTCACCGACGAGGAAGCGAAACACGTCGATCATGTGGATGCCGGTCTCATGGATGAGGAAGCGCGGCATCTGCTGGAAATAGGGCTGGCGATCGAGATAGGCGGACGGCCCCTGTCCATCGCCGGGGCGCATGCGGAAGGCGATGTTGTAGATCGCTCCGAGCGAGCCGCCTTCGATGATCCGCCGGATCTCCCGAAACCAGGGTTTGAACCGCCAGTTCTCGTGAACCACGACAGGAACGCGGCCGGCGCGCGCAACATCGACCATGCGCAGGGCATCCGGCAGATTAGGTGCCAGCGGCTTCTGCGTGATGGCGGGAATGCCGCGCTTCAGGGCGGCTTCCACCAAGGGCAGATGCGTCTCGGGCGGCGAGATGATGTCGACGAGATCGGGCCTGAGTTCGTCCAGCATGCGCTCGGCATCGTCGAATACGGCGCCGACGCCGAACTCACCGGCGAAAGCCGCGGCTCGTTCGCGGTTCCGCGCGTAGGCGAGCCCCACCAGCTCCACCTCGGGAATGCGGTTCCACGCCTCGTAGTGATAACGGCCGAAGAAGCCGGTGCCGATCGTCGCCAGTCGGATGCGCTGCATGTTCCGCCCCCTCGTGCTGGCTCAAACTCTAATTTCTTATTTTAGCATGTCAACTCTCATTGTGGGATAAACTCGCGTTCGAGCACCATGTCGAGCTGGTACTGGCCACATTGCATGTCCGGATGGGCGCCAGCTTCGGAGAGGTCGCGCTGATCCGAGAGGCGGGTCGCCAGCCGCGCAATCGTCTTGGAATCCGACGCCCAGACCACCAGCGTCCAGGCCTCTACGCGATCCTCAGCGCCACGAATGACGCGCTCCGTCGAGCGGATGGTCGTGATGTCGTGCACGGCCTCCCACAGCTCGGCCCTCAGAAAGAGCGGCTCCGCGCGGAGGCTCGGGAACAGTTCCTCGCCCACATAATTCCGCAGATCATGCTCGCGACCGGCCTCCGGCCGCATCCGCAAGGTGAGCGCGTAGCCGCCCTCCGCCCCTTGCAGGGCAACGCTTGCGTGGCACACGGTGCGAGAATTGGCCCGGAAATGCGGCATGCAGTGCCGCGTCCATTCGGTCGGCGCATTGACTCGGGCGAGATAGGACTCGCTCCCCAGGACCTGCGGCGATTGCGTCTCGTAATAGATGAACAGCGCGGGTTCGCCGGCGATCGCGCTATGGCGGCGGGCGCGCACAAATCCCGGTATCGACACACGCTCGATGTGATGCTCGCGATTGTACCATTCGAGAACCGCGTCCTCATGGCCGGGCTCGATATCGTGCCAGATCGCCAGAATGCCCTTTGTCCGCAACACGTCCTCCCGTCATCAAGCTTGCGACAATATAGATTGACATCCGAGTTTTTGAAAAGCTAGCGTCGAGGTCCTTGAAATGGTGTGAGGCGGACCGATCATGAGCCGGCGTATTCTTGTTACCGGAGCCTGCGGCTATCTCGGTCGGCATGTGGTGCGCGAAGCGGCCAGCCTCGGGGAGGTGTCGGCGCTCGACATGGTCGGCGAGGAGGTCTCGACACCGCCGGAACTGTCACGGCTGTGGCGCGCAAGCGTGCTCGAAGCCGACATTCTCGCGCGCGCCTGCGAGGGGATGGACACCGTGATCCACCTCGCCGCCATGGCCAACATCTTTGCCGGGACGCCGGCCGACATCATGCGGGTGAATGTGGTCGGCACCTGGAACGTTCTTGAGGCCGCCGAGGCCGCCGGCGTCCGGCGGGTCGTGCTGTGCTCGAGCGACTCGGTAACCGGCCTCACCGTCCGTCCGGACTGCATGACGCCGCCGCGCTATTTGCCGATCGACACCGACCACCCCTCCCGCCCCACCGATCCCTACGGCCTCAGCAAGAAGCTCGGCGAAGAGGCGGGACGCTGCATGGCGGACCGTGGCCGGCTTGAGGTGATGGTGTTGCGGCCGGTCTATGTCCTTTACCCGCGCGTCGTTGACGAGGTGCTGCGCCGCGCCCGCGATCCGGGAAGCTACGTGCCATCGCTCGACCCGGTGTCGCCAAAAGCCGGCGGCGGGCCGTTCTGGCACTATGTGAAGCCCGAAGATGCCGCTTGTGCCTTCCGCCAGGCCGTGGATGCACCGATGTCGCAGCCCTTCGAGCAGGCCTTCGTCCTGGCCGACGAGACATTGCACCCCAGGCCGACGCTTGAGCGCGCGCGGGAACTGTTCGGCCATGTCCCGGAAATCCGCGACGCGCGCCTCTATGAGGACAATCCCTACGCGCCGATCTTCGACACCGGCGCCGCGAGGCGTCTTCTGGGCTTCACGGCTCCCACCGGCATGCGCGCCGCCCTTCATGAACGGCTGCGCGAAACCGTCTGAGGCCAAGCATGCCCGTCCCGGAGGAATGGCACGAAAGCGTCGATGTGATCGTGCTGGGCAGCGGTGGCTCCGGCCTCACGGCCGCGCTTGTCGCCGCCGTCGAAGGGCGGCGGGCGCTGGTGCTGGAGCGCACCGACCGCATCGGTGGAACGACCGCCTATTCGTCCGGCACGCTCTGGGTGCCCGGCTACAGCGCCGACGCGTCGCAGGAGGAGCAGAACCACGCCTCTGCCGATGCTGGGACTTATCTCGATGCCCTGGTGGGCGACAAGGCGCCACGGGATCTCAGGGAAGCCTTCCTGCGCGAAGGCCCGCGCATGATGCGCTACCTTTCCGGGCAGACGCAGGTCGCCTTCCGTACCTACCGAACGAGCCCGGACTATTATCAGGAACTTGCGGGCGCCAGTGCTGGAGGACAGGCGCACGAGCCCCTGCCCTTCGATGGCCGCACGCTTGGCGCCGCCTTCGCGCGACTGCGCGACCCGATCCCCGAGCTCATGCTGTTCGGCGGCATGATGCTCACCCGCGGCGAGGCCGCCCGGCTGCGTGAGGCGTGGCGCTCGCTCGATGGGCTTGCGCTCGGCGCTCGACTGGTCGCCCGCTATGCCCGGGACCGGCTGCGCCATCGCCGAGGAACGCGTCTTGTTCTCGGCAACGCGCTCGTCGCCCGCCTTCTGGCCTCGCTGGTGGAGCGCGGCGGGGAGGTAAGATGCTCGCAGAACCCGACCGAGCTGGTAGTCGAGAGCGGACGGGTGCGCGGCGTGGTCGTCGAAACACCTGGCGGAGTTGGGCATATCCAGGCACGCGACGGGGTCATTCTGGCCGGCGGGGGCTTTCCGGCTAACGCCAGCTGGCGGCAACGCCACATTCCGCCCCCGGTGCCCACGCACAGCCCGGCCTGTCCGTCCTGCGTCGGGGAAACCATCCAGCTCGCACTCGATGCCGGCGCGGCCCTTCGTGCGCCGGGCGGCGGAAACGCGGTGTGGTTCCCGAGTTCCATCGCCACGCGACGCGACGGATCGACGGCGGTTTTTCCGCACATCGTTCTCGACCGCGCCAAGCCGGGCCTGATCGCCGTGGACCGATCCGGAAGGCGCTTTGCGAACGAGGCCGCCTCCTATGACAGGTTCTCGCGCGCGATACGAAGCGCGGAGGCGAGCCAGCCGACGATTCCCGCCGCGCTCGTCTGCGATGCCCGCTTCCTGTGGCGCTATGGGCTCGGCATGATCCGCCCGATGACCTTCTGGCTGCGCCCCCATCTCGCCAACGGCTATCTCAAGCGGGGCGACGCTCCCGCCGAACTCGCGAAGGCGCTCGGCGTCGACCCCGACGGGCTGTCGGCAACCATCGCCCGCTGGAACGAGATGTGCGCCCACGGGCGCGACGAGGATTTCGCCAAGGGCGACAGTATTTATGACCGCTCCAACGGTGACATCGTCCGCGGTCCCAACCCGTGCATGGCGCCGCTGGAAAAGGCGCCGTTCTACGGCGTGCTCGTCTATCCCACGCCTGTCGCCACCAGCCTCGGCCTGGCCGCGAACGCGCAGGCGCAGGTGCTCGACGACGACGGGCGCGCAATCCCGGGGCTTTATGTCTGCGGCAATGACATGAGCGCCGCGATGGGCGGAGAATACCAGGGGCCCGGCGGCCAGCTCGGTCCGGGCATGACTTTCGCCTATATCGCCGCGCGCCACGCCACCAATCCGATGCCAAGGCAATCCACGCCGGCGACGCCACGGATGAGCATTAGGGTAGCCTCGAGTCCGAAGTGCCGGTAACCGGCCACATCGAATGCCTGCATTCGCCGATAGGAGCCATGGCGAAATAAGCGGATGCCTTGCGCAGGATCTCGTTCGCCTGCCGCAACTCGCGGTTCTCGCGCTCAAGGGCCTTCAGCTTTGCCGACATAACCGGCCTTCGTTTCAAGGTCGAATAGTCATCGGATGCTGCCGATGGGGAAGTACGAACATGTACGTACCTTCAATGACGAGGCCTGCGACGCAGCGAGTCAGCCATATTCGAGGAGCGATGCCTTTCCCGATCGCGGGGCGCAACCAACTCGGTGCGTTTGTCGTTTAAAAGTGTTTAGCTTCGTCCGACGTCTCTATGCGCCGAATGTGAGTGAAGGCTGTGCCGGGTCGAGTGTTCGCCTCTCTGGACAGGGTCGGCCCGGATGCGCCGACAGCCGAAGATGTGCGTGCGGCACTCGCCGCAATCCTGTCCAGCCCAAGTTTCGAAGCGAGTCCAAGGCGCCGGAATTTTCTGAGCTTCATCGTCGAACAGACACTTTCCGGCAAGGCTCACACACTCAAGGGATTCACCGTCGCCGTTGGCGTCTTTGGCCGCGATGAGAGCTTCGATGCGCAGGCCGATCCTGTCGTTCGTCTGGAAGCCGGCCGCCTCAGGCGTGATCTGGATTCCTATTATGTCGAAGCCGGCCGTCATGACCCTGTGCGCATTTCGATCCCGAAGGGATCCTATGTGCCGCGGTTTGATCGGAATTCGCCGGATAGCGGGCAGGGCATCGTGGTTGCGCCAGCATCGGACGTCGTACCGCCTAGAGCCGTGCGTCCACCGGGTTGGGGGCGCGTTGCGGCGATCGTTGTACTCGGGGCCGTCCTTCTCATCGTCGTAGGCGTTGCCGGCTTTCGATGGACGGTAGCTCCAACCTCCGAGCCATCGGCATCTGGGCGCGGTCCCGCTGTAATGGTGCTCCCGTTCACCGCGTCGGGGGGCGGTGCGGTGGCGCAGGGTCTGGCGGATGGCGTCGGAGAAGACCTGATCGGCGATCTGATGCGCTTCCCGAGTTTCCGCGTCTATGTTCCGCCGATCCGGACCGCCTCCGACCGCCCATCCACCCCCCCATTTGCGGAGGTGGAGGCGGATTACGTCATTCGTGGCAGTGTTCGCGGGGATGTCCCCCTGGTGCGCGTTGCCGTGCAATTGTCGAAGGCGGCCACCGGCGAGGTTCTTTGGTCGGGATCCTATGACCGGCAGTTGGAGCCGGGCGCATTGATCGCCGCACAAAGAGAAATTGCAGGCGAGATAGCGACCGTGCTGGGGCAACCTTACGGAGCGATAAACGCCGATCTGCTCCAGCAAAAGATGCCGGCGGTGTCCAGTATGCAGAGCTACCTGTGCGTGCAGCAGGCCTACAGGTACCGTCGCAGTTTCTCGCGCAGCGAGGCCGCACCGATCCTCCAATGCCTTGACGAGGCCGTTCGGCGCGACCCGGGTTACAGCGAAGCCTGGGCGATGCTTGGTTGGCTCTATCTCGATCGCGGCCGGTATGGCGACATTGACGACGCGGCACGCCTGAGAGAGTACGATCTGGCTTTCGATGCGGCCTCGCGGGCGGTGAAGATCGAGCCCGACAATCCCGTCGCCCTCAAGGCACTCTCGTCGATTGAACACTATATGGGGCGCTACGAGGACAGCCAGCGCCTTGCGCGGCAGGCGGTCGAGATCAACCCGAATGACCCTGATGCTCTCGCCCAACTGGGCTGGCGTCTGGCAGTGCGCGGCGCTTTTGACGAGGGGATCCCGATCCTGACGCAAGCGATCCAGCGCACGCCCAATCCTCCGGGCTGGTACTTTCACCTGATCGCAGTCGATCATTACCTGCGCGACGAATACCCACAAATGCTTGCGGCTGCTCAGCGATCGGCCGTGGGTGGGTCCGCCGTCAGTCAAATGTTGATGGCAATCGCAAATGCCGAATCAGGTAATCGCGAGGCGACGCAAGTAGCGCTCACGGAGATGGAGAAGACGAAGATCCTCGCGCGCGACCCCGCAGCGTATCTCCGCCGAGCGGGTGCTACGGATCAAATTATCGAAGCGCTGCTGAGGGGGCTGGGGCGAGCTCGAAGCCTTGCCAAGGCACAATAGTTCATTGCCTCTAACACCGCCACGTCTGAGCGCGATCTGCATGACCGCTCGCGTTATCGGCCCGGTGCTGCCGGCGTCGATATGACTGGCCAGATGCACCGGTCGCGACCGCTCTGACCCAAGGAAGTCGTGGGGAGCGCTTCATTTTCAACGTTTGCTAGAAGGCATTGTAACCAACGTCCTCCGCGAAGGTGCCGAACCGCCCCACCTCGCCAATGTCCCTTTTGGGCTGCGGCCGTTGCCAGATCAATGGCCGAGAAGGCGACGCTTTGCTGACAGACGGCTCCGGGGCCGGTGGCAGACTGTCCGCTATTGGGGACTTCAAACGAGAAGCGGACATATCGCCGATGAATGTTCGATGCCGAAACTGACCCTAAGCCGGCATTGATAACGTCCGGTCTTGGGTCGTTTCCCGCTGGGCTTGTAGGTCGGGCGTGACGCGAGACCATCGCCTGGATGGTCGGAGGCTGACCGGCGCCTTTGTATAAAACGAGAGAAAATAATCGCAGATCATCGAGCATTGATCACGTCAAAACGATCTTAGAGATAATATAAACAATAAAAAGAAATATTACAATATAGGCCCAGGATATTGATTTCTGGTTTGATTGGCACCTAAGAACCTTCACCCCTGTTGGGGTGAGGCGGGTAGGTTCCCAATGCGCAGTAAGGATCGGTTGCGAGCACTTTTCGTGTCTGAGCGCTCGTCGGTGCTTGGGTTTTTCCGCCGCGCGACCGGCTCCGCCGCCATTGCGGAAGACTTGACGCAGGAGACCTTTCTGCGTCTTGCCGCAATCGATGTCGCCGCGCTGGCCAATCCGTCGGCCTATCTGCGCCGGATTTCGTCCAATCTCATCGCCGACGTCAACCGCAGCCATGTCCGCCGCCGGCTGGCCGAGGCGGAGATCAACGACCTGCTCGACGTGCCGGATCCCGGCGCCGACCCCGAAGCCCTTCTGATCGCTCGGGACAGTGTCGACCGCGTGCTCATCGCACTCGCCGAACTGCCGCAAAGGCGGCGCGACATCTCTCTGGCCTCGCGGCTCGAAAATGTGCCGCACCGCGAGCTTGCCGAGAGGTACGGGATCTCCACACGAACTGTCGATATCGAAATCCGGAAGGCGCTCGAGACCTGCGCCCAGTGCCTGCTGGACTAGGCGTCGCACCAATGGTCTCCCCGGTCTTCCCGATATCGCCTATACAGGCCGGCGAGCTTCGCTTGGACGAGCGGTTTTTGGGCGCGATGGAAACGGATGACGGTACGGTGGGCGGCACGAACGGTGGCCGAAGGGAACTCGATGCCCTGCAGCACGAGGCCATCGGCTGGGTGACCCGCCTCACCTCCGGCGAAGCGACGGTCGAGGATGCTCAGCAGCTCCAAGCCTGGCGCGGACGCAGCCGGGCGCATGAGGAGGCGTTTCGTCTCGCCAGCCAGACATGGCGTCACGCCGGCTTTGCAGCGAGCGCCAATCTCCGCCGCCCGGCGCCGACCCGTCGGCTCGTGCTCGCTGGAGTTGGGACGGCGCTTGCCGCCGGCTGGGCCGGGGTTTCGCTCGGGCTGCTCCCCGGCCTCGATCAGATTATGTCGGACTACGCGACCGGGGTTGGCGAGCAGGCCAGGTTCGCCCTCCCGGACGGCTCCATGATTCATCTCGACGGCGCCACCGCGCTTGATGTCGAGCTGACCGAGGATTCGCGTACAGCGAAGCTGGTAAACGGCGCCGCCGCCTTCGACATTGCTGCCGGCGCCCTCCCTTTCCGTGTCACCGCCGGTCCCTGCGTGATTTCCGCCAACGATGCCGACTTTACCCTCACAGCCGGGTCCGGACCGATCCGCATCGAATGTACCCGTGGCAGTCTCGCCATTTCGGGTGACGTCACCGCCCGGCTCGATGCCGGCGAGCGGATCATCCTTGCCCCCGACCACCCGACAGTGGTGGAGCCGATGAACCCGACCCTGGCTGGAGCATGGCGGCGCGGGCTTCTGGTGTTCGAGAACCGTCCGCTCGCCGAGGTCGTCGACGACATCAACCGCCATCGCCGTGGCCGCGTCGTGCTGGCACGACCGGGCCTTGGAAATCGGCGGGTGGACGGTGTGTTCCATCTCCAGCGCCCAGAAGAGATCGTAGAAAACCTCGTCGCCGCGCTCGCGCTTACCGAGACACGGCTTCCCGGAAACATCGTCATCCTGACGTAAATTTTTTTGCCGTAGGGGATTCGCATTCCCCGCGCGCCGTCGTCTTACCTAACGGGGCGCCCCGACGCGCTCCCTGGGGCTTAAAGACGATGGGGATTACTGGACTATGACCGCAAGCAGCCTGATCGCGCGCGCGAACCGACGCCGGCTCCTAAACCATCGTCAACATCTGCTCGCCGGCTGTGCGCTGATTGCTCTGGCGAGCGTCGCGGCACCCAGCCCCGGTGCCGCGCAGACCCAGGCTGCGGCGGCGCAGATCTCAGTCTACGCAATCCCCGCCGGCCCGGTCTCCGGCGCACTCGCGGCCTTCGGCGCGGCCAATGGCGTGCAGATCGTCTATGACAGCTCGATTGCCCAAGGGCTGCGCTCTCCCGGCGTGCGTGGCGCACGCACCAGCGAGCAGGCATTGGCGGAGCTGCTGGCCGGCACCGGCCTCAACTGGCGCTTCACCTCGCCGCGTTCGGTGACCATCGAGGCCTCGGTGCCGAGCACAGCCTCGGTCGTGGTCGGCGAGGACATGATCGAACTCGACGCCATCACCATTTCCGGCGAGAAGCTGACCCGCGACCTCGCCAATGTCTATTCGAGCGTTGGCGTCGTCACAGGCGAGCAGTTCTTCGACTACGCGATCGAGGACTTGAACGGCGCGCTCAATAAACTCGCCAACACCCGCGTTTCCGGCTCCAATCGCGGCTCCAGCGGCATCGTCATCCGTGGTCTGTCGTCCCAGGGCCTCACCTCGCCGACCAATTCCTCTCCCACCATTGCCTTGATCGTCGATGGTGCCTCGCAGAACGGCGAAGGTATTCAGCGCGGCAATCGCGGCACCTGGGACGTTGCCAATGTCGAGGTGTTCCGTGGGCCGCAATCAACCTTGCAGGGCCGCAACGCCATGGGCGGCGCGGTGGTGGTCAACACCAATGACCCGACCTGGCACTGGGAGGGTGCGGCCGAGTTCGACTATCTGGATTCGTCCGATTCCGGTTATCAAGGCAGTGGCGCGTTCATGCTGTCCGGTCCGCTAGCGGAGAACCAGCTCGCCTTCCGCGTCGCTGGCCAGTATCTGGAAGGTGATCGCGGGATCGCCTTCGCGGATCCCCTGAATGGGCCCCTGGACAATGACGAGTTTTCCAGCCTGCGCGCCAAAGTGCTGATTACGCCGGAACAGCTCGATGGCTTCGAGGCGCTGATCACCGTCAGCTACAATTCCGACAAGCCGGGCTTCCCGGTGGCGTCTGGCCCGAACTTCTTCGACCGCCGCTTCAATAGCGACGTCTCGGCGGCGGAACTGCGGTATACCGACGTCACGACCGTGATCGCCGACGTATCCCAGCAACTCTCGGAAGGGGTCAAGCTGCGCTCGGTCACGGCCTATATCGAAACCGATGCCGACATCTCCAGCCTGCCGGGCTCGACATTGTATCTGCGTGACGAGCTGCGCGCCGGGGAGGACTTCACCGAAGATCTTCGCCTCGAACTCGAAGAGGGTGTCCGCCCGCTAAGCGGTGTCATCGGGTTCAACTATGGCCGGTTCAGCAACAAGCCGGACTCCGAAATCTCCGTCGCCGCGCCGGAATACGGCATCTTCGATCCGATCCTCTACCAGGAGTTGGACAGCCGCAATCTGATCACTTCCTACGCAGCGTACGCCGATCTGCGCTACGCGCTGGATGAGCGCTGGACTGTGCTGTTCGGTGGCCGTCTCGGCTATGAAACAGTAGAGAACCAGGCAGACGGACGGACTCTCAACCTGTTTGAGACGATCATGACCGGGATACCGGCTTACGAGTCCTCCAGTTATGACGCCGACGTCGGTTACCTCGTGGCGCTGCCCAAGATCGGTATCGCCTACGCGATCGATCCTAAACAGACGGTAGCCTTCACGGTGAGCGAGGGCTTCCGCGCCGGCTTCACGGCGGTCGATGGCAGCGGTAATGTCTATGAGGTCGATCCCGAGAAGCTGTGGGCCTATGAGGTGGCCTATCGCTCCAAGTGGCTGGACGACCGGTTGGAGGCCAACGCCAATGGCTTCTATTACAAGTATAGCGACCTGCAGACCGACGTCGACGACCCCATCCTCGGCTATCCGCAGACCATCACTGCCAATGTGGGCAAGGCCCACGCCTATGGTGGCGAAATCGAGCTTCGCGCGCTGGTGACGCAGGAATTCACCGCCTTCGCTTCGGTGGGTCTGCTCAAGACCGAATTCGACAGCGCCGTTCCGGCTGTCGGAATCGAGGTCGGAGGTGAATTCCCCGAAGCGCCGTCGGTGACCTTCAACATTGGCGGCATCTACCGCCATGCCTCCGGCGTCTTTGTATCCGCTGATCTTGCCTATACCGATAGCTACTATTCCACAGCCGACGTCGCCAATACAGCGGATGAACAGATCTCGGCCTTCACCATCGTCAATGCCGCGATTGGCTATGAGGCGAAGAACTGGTCGATGACTCTGTTCGCGAAAAACATATTCGACGAGGCGTATCTGACCGGGATCTCGGTGAGCGGCAGCTCATCCTCAGCAACCGTCGGCGACGGACGCATGATCGGCGTGCGTGCCCGGGCGACGTTCTGAACCTCGCCGGTGACAAGGCCAATGCCATGAGCGGATGGACAGACGACCGTGAGAACACCACCGCGGCGGCGCGAGAGCTTCGCGCCGCCTTCGGCGTCATGGCGCAGCATTGGCCCTTGCCGCAGGTGGAGATCGGGCCCATGGCGCCCGGCTTCATGCCCGTCCCGGCGCTATTCGCCGACGACCGGTTCCTCGCCAAAATGCTGGCGCGCCAGCAGGCGGGTACGCCCGGCCTCGACGCCAAGGGCGCGGCGGCGTACTTCATCTCCGAATATGCTGGCGTGCTCGGCATTGCCGCCGCCTCGCCCTACCTGTCGCACGGGCTGGTCCCGGCGTTCGTGCCGGAGAACTGTGCGCTGGCCTTCGAACTGCCTGCTGAGGGCAGGCCGAGGGTGCGGCTGCGACTGCTCGACCCGCGCTGCGTCACCGGCAGGCCGGGCCAATCGCGGCACGGCGCAAGTTGCCGTCCTGTCGATCGGGAGGGCTTGCGGAGCGAGCTACGCGAGGGGCTGGAGGCCCATATGGAGCCTCTAATCCATCGTCTGCGAGGGCGCACTGGCCTGCCTTGGCAGGCGATGTGGCGCCTTGTCTCGGATTCCGTCGCCGCCCGTTTTCTGGAAGCCGGCCGGCAGTTCGGATGCGAGGAGGAAGCGCAGGCCGAAGCGCTCGCCATATTGAAGGCGCCCGGCTCGCCGCTCGCCAACCGACAGCTGCACTTCTTCGAGATCGTCATACGCGACGAGGCGAGCCCGGGCCGCATCGTCGCCCGCCGCAGCTTCCGCGCGCGCGGCGGCTGCTGCCGGTTCTACACGGCGCCGGGCGGATCTTACTGCTCGAGCTGCGTGCTGGTTACTCCGCACGAACGCCGTCGACGCATCGAGGCGCAGATGCGGCACCGGCTCGGCCTGCCCGCGCTCGAGGACACGGCCTCCGCCGATGCCGCACAGCCGAAAGACCTCTCCTCATGACAGTGCGGGCCATTTTATTTGCCTGCCTGACCGCGCTCGGCCTCTCGGTCACGCCGTCCCATGCGCAGGGCGGCTGCGACGGCCGGCTGATCGACGACCCCGACGTGCTGCACGCGCCGATCTGCGTGCCGAAGGATCCCGCGCGCATCGTTGTGCTGGACCCCACCTTCAGCCTCGGCATGGGGCTGGAGCTTGGCCTGCCGATCGTCGGGGCGCCGCTCAGCCTGATGAGCGACCGGATTCTTCGCGATGAGGCCGAGCGCCATGGCGTCGCCGATCTCGGCAGTTACTTCGAGCCGAATATCGAGCGGCTGGTCGCGCTCAAGCCCGATCTCATCATCGGCGTCTCCATGGCCGACAGCGCCTACCCGCTGCTCTCGCAGCTGGCGCCGACGTTGCTGATCTCGGCGGGGGACTGGAAGACCTTTCTGTCGCTTCTTGCCAGAGCCACTGGCCGCGAGCACAGGGCAGAGGAACTGCTTGCGGCCTATGACGCCCGCGTAGCGAAGTTGAAACCCCGCATTCCCGACCAGCGGGTCTCGGTGGTGCGAATTACCTCTTGGGATTTCCAGGTCAATCTCGACGGACCGAACACCTATGGCCCGTTCTTGGTGCTCCGCGATGTCGGCGTGCGGCGGACCGACTATGAGACAGCGCAGGGCGACGCGACGCTGAAGCGGCCTGACTGGGAGGAACTGAACAACCTTCAGGGCGACGTGCTGCTCTACATCGTCGGGGGCGCGAACAACTCAGACACCAATGGCCGGCATGAGGAAGTGACCGGCAATCCGCTTTGGCAGATGCTGCCGGCGGTGCAGGCCGGACGCGTCTATCGGGTCGATGCCGGCACGTGGATGGAGTTCAACGGAACAACCTCGGCGCATCGCGTGCTGGATGACATCGAGCGCCTGATCATTGCCAAACCTTGATGCCATCCTGCCGGGCCGCCGCAGGAACCGACGGGCACTCGGCCTTGTGCTGCTCATTGCCCTGGTGCCGCCGATGGCGTTGTGGGCCCTGACGGTAGGCAGTTCGCAGATCGCCCCCGGCATGTGGTTTGACGCCCTGATGCACCCGGACGGCTCGCGCGAACACATCGTGCTGCTGGACATACGCCTGCCCAGGATGCTGGCCGGACTTCTGGTCGGCGCACAGCTCGCGGTTGCCGGCGCCATCATGCAGGCGGTAACGGCTAATCCGCTGGCCTCCCCGGGTCTGCTCGGCATCAATGCCGGCGCCGCCTTCGCTGTCGTGCTGGCCCTCGCCTTCACCAGTATCGATGCCAGCGGCAGTCTGGTCTGGTTTGCATTCGGTGGAGCGGGTGTCGCGGGCGGCTGCGTCTATGCGCTGGGTTCGATAGGTCGCGGCGGTGCGACGCCACTGAAGCTTGCTCTGGCCGGCGCAGTGCTGACCGCGTTCCTGACCTCGGTGACCACCAGCCTGCTGCTGCTGGACCAGGGCACGCTGGACAATCTGAGGCTTTGGGCGGCCGGAAGCCTCATGGGGCGCTCGCTGGCGACCGTGGCGGAGCTCGCACCCTATGGCCTTGCCGGGCTGGCATGCGCTCTTGCCGCCGCGCGCCCGATCATGACGCTGAGCCTCGGCGGCGACGTTGCCAGCACGGTCGGCCAGAACGTGGTGCGGTGGCGGCTGCTCGCCGGCCTGCTGGTGGTGGTGCTCGCGGGCTCCGCCGTGGCCCTTGCCGGGCCGGTCGGCTTCGTCGGCCTCGTGGTTCCCCACGCCGCGCGGATGCTGGTGGGCGCCGACTACCGATGGATCATGGCCTATAGCGCGCCGCTCGGCGCACTGCTGGTGCTTGTTGCCGATGCCGGCATCCGCTGGCTTGTCGGCATCGACTTGCCGGTCGGCATCACCATGGCGCTGCTCGGCTCCCCGGTCTTCATCGCACTGGCGCGCCGGCGCAGCGGGATGATGCGATGAACCGCGGACTCGCACTCCTCGCCCTTCTCGTGGTGATCGCCGCAGCGCTGTCGCTGAGCTGGGGCGATAACGGGCTCGCACCACAGGACATTGTCGCGGCGCTGAGGGGCGATCCGATCGCCGCGATCATCCTCGGCACGGTACGTGCGCCGCGCGTCGCGACCGCGCTGCTCGTGGGCGCGTGCCTCGGCGTCGCCGGCGCCATCACCCAGGCCGTGATGCGCAACCCACTCGCCGAACCCGGCCTGCTGGGCATCAATAGCGGTGCAAGCCTCGGCGTCGCGCTGCTGGTGATCGGCGCGGAGGGAGCGGTCGGCCATCTCATGCCGCTCGCAGGCTTTGCGGGGGCGGCGGTCGCTGCGACCGCGATCTACGTGCTGGCCTGGCGAGGCGGCACATCCTCGATCCGGCTGATACTGGTCGGCATCGGCATCGGCGCGGCGACAGGCGCGGTTACCTCGCTCCTCACCGTGTTCGGCGACATCCGCGACGTCCAGCGGGCGCTCGCCTGGATGGCGGGCAGCATCTACAACGCCGACTGGACGAAGCTCGGATGGCTGGCCGTGTGGTCGCTTCCTGCTCTTGCCATCACGTGGTGCCTCGCCCGCGATCTCGATCTGTCCGCCTTCGATGACGATGTCAGCTGCGCGCTTGGCCTGCCGCTGCAAGCGATGCGCGCCGCGCTGATCGCCTTGTGCACCCTGCTTGCCGGGGCGTCGGTGGCGGCGGCAGGGCCGATCAGCTTTGTCGGCCTGCTGGCGCCGCAATTGGTCCGCGGCCTGTCCTCCCGCCACGCGGTCCGCCTGCCGGCCGCCGCACTCTGCGGGGCACTCCTGCTGGGCGGTGCCGATCTGGTAGGGCGGCTCGTGCAATTGCCCGCAGGTCTGCTGACGCCGGTGATCGGCGTACCGTTCGTCGGGCTCCTGCTATGGAGGCGAAGGAATGACTGAACCGACATCTCCGGTGCTGCTTCAGGCCCGCGACGTCACTATCGGCTATGACGGCCGGGACATCGTGAACCGCCTGTCGATCGGTATCGAGCGCGGACGGTTCACCGCCCTGCTCGGCCCGAATGGCTGCGGCAAATCCACCTTGCTGCGCGCCCTTGCGGGTCTGCTTGCGCCCAGAGCCGGCACGATCAGTCTGGAGGGGCAGCCGATCGCGCAGCTTTCGCGCAAGCAGCTGGCACGGCGACTGAGCTTTCTTCCCCAGATACCGCGCGCGCCGGATGACATCACGGTGCGCGATCTCGTGGAACAGGGCCGCTACCCGCATCGACGGCCGCTTGCCCCGTGGTCGGCAGCCGACCGGGCGGCCTGCACCGAGGCCCTCGAACTTACGCACATGGTGGCGCTGGCTGATCAGCCGCTCGCCGCGCTCTCCGGCGGGCAGCGCCAGCGTGCCTGGCTGGCGATGACGCTGGCGCAATCCGCCGACATCCTGCTGCTTGATGAGCCCACCACTTATCTCGACATGGCCCACCAGCTCGAGCTGCTCGCGCTGTTGCGGCGGCTGGTCGACGAGCGAGGCAAGACGATTCTCGCCGTCCTGCACGATATCAACCAGGCCGGGCAGTTCGCCGACAAGCTGGCTCTGCTGAGCAACGGCTCCATCGCGGGCATGGGCCGCGCCGTCGATGTCATAACCCCCGAGACCATTCGAACGGTATTCCATGTCGACGGAATGGTGCTGCCCAATCCGATGGCGCCAGGACCGCTGTTCCTGCCGAGGACAGCGCTGACGATCATCGATGCCACGGGTGAGGATGCTACGCGAAGCTAGGTGCCTGCGCCGAAACTGTGTGGGTATGGCCAGAAAAGACCGCTCTCGCTTTTCATGGCGACGGTCGCGGCGTCGGGTGATCGCAAGAGCGCCACGGACAATGAGGCGACCCGCCCGGTCGTCCAGCGGGAAACTCAACTCGGTGCAGAGCACAAGGCGGCCCGCGCCGACTGGCGCGTGAAGTCCGCCGCCTGGGCTGCCGAAAAGCGGAAGATCGAGAACAACGCGAAGATTGGACTCGAGGAAAGGCAGGAGAGGCTGATGGGCATCGGTCCAGAGCCGGTCGAGCCTATCAGGCCGCTCATCCTCGTGGCCGACATCACCAGCGACGGTCTCACCAAAAATATGCCGGCGCTTCAGGGCTCGCTCGGCCTCTTTACCGCTGAAGGCAGCATGTTCACAGGCGGTCATGCCATGACCGATGACAACCGCCGGCGTACCGCCGCCCTTCTCTCCGAAGCATGGGATGGAAGTCCCATCAAGCGGGTCAGGGCGGGCGACGGGGTGTCGATCTTCAATGGGCGGCGGCTTGCCATTCACATCATGATCCAGCCGGGAGGGGCAGCGGACTTCCTGGGCAGCGAAGCTCTGCTCGATCAGGGCCTGCTGTCGCGCTTTCTCGTCGCCTCGCCAGAGAGCCTGGCCGGCACACGTTTCCATCGCGACGTTCCCTCAGACGTGGATGCGACGATCCGCCACTACAGTGCCCATCTGCTGCGCCTCCTGGAAGCCAAGCCGGCGCTTCTGCCCCCGGAGTACATTGTCAACGAGCTCAATCCGCGGGAACTGCCGATCGGCAAAGAGGCGTGTTCGGTCTGGATCGAATTCCACGATCGCATTGAGGGCTTGGTTGGCGCTGAGGGGCCGCTCGCGCTGATCCGCGGCTTCGCGGCGAAGGCAGCCGAAAATGCCGCACGGATTGCCGGGGTGCTGACGATCGTGGAGGACATCGACGCCCCCGAGATTGGCGGAGAGGCGATGCGGAATGCCATGCAATTGATGGATTGGTACGTTCAGGAACTCCTGCGCCTCAAGGGAGCAGCCCCTGTCGATGCCCGCATCGAGACCGCATTGAATCTGCTGAAATGGCTGAAGAAAGAAGGTGGCGACGTCGGCTTTAGCCGGATTCTGACGCATGGCCCCCATGGACTGCGATCCAAGCATAAGGCTGAGGAGGCTCTCGTGGTTCTCGTCGAGCACGGCTGGGTCGAGGAAATCTCGACGCGTCCGCGCCGTCTCAGGCTGACCGCGGGGGCGCAGTGATGGACTATGTCCCATTCACACCGTCCGCATCAGCGGCACCACGCGCGGCTTCGGCAGCGCTTCGCGGTGAGAGGCATCCGCCATGGACAACCAGCGCTGAGACCACGGCCAGAACCTTCGCCCTCCTTAGCGACGGGTTTAGCGGCACCCAGAACGGTCAAGTTACTGAAAACACACAACATAGCGGAGACCTTAGCCGTTTCGCCACTTTAGCGACGGCCGGATTCGCACAGCCGGATGCCTTTCGCGAGCGGGCTTCCATCGCCGAGTTCGACGGAGGCCTGCCACGCGCACATGCCGAGGTGCTAGCGGCCCTGAGCACGCTCGATCTCGGGCCAGAGGCTGCCGGGATCCTCAATATCGTGGCCAAGCGGCTCGAATTCCTCGCACAAGCCGGAGAACTCTCATGAAAGCCCGCAACCTCACCGCCAGGCAGCAGCGCTTCGTGGGCGAGTACCTGATCGACCTGAACTCAACGGCCGCAGCGGTTCGCGCAGGATACAGCGTCAGGACGGCCAATCGCATCGGGCCTGAGCTGCTTGGTAAAACTTGTGTCGCGGCTGCGGTGAAGGCCGCTATGGCGGAACGTTCGGCCCGTACCGAGATCGAGGCCGACGCCGTGCTGCGCCGCTGGTGGGACATCGCGACCGCGAATGCGGCTGATGTCATTCAGTACCGACACGGTGCCTGCCGCTATTGCTATGGCCTTGGCCACCTCTACCACTGGCGCTCGCCGCGCGAGTTCAGCGAGGCTGTTGCGGAAGCCGAATTGAAGAAGCGCCCCGCGCCGACATGCGACGGCGGCTTCGACTATGACCATACGCTCAGCCCGCACCCGCGATGCCCGGAGTGTAGTGGCCAGGGTGTCGGCCGTGTCCAGGCGACAGACACGGGCCAGCTATCCGGCTCCGCCCTTCTTCTATTCGATGGGGTCAAGGCCACAAGGGACGGCCTTGAGGTCAAGCTCCGCGACCGCGACAAGGCGCTGGAGAACGTGGCCCGTCACCTCGGCATGTTCAACGACAAGGTCAGACTTCAGGGCGACGCCGAGAACCCGCTCTCGCTGTTGATCAAGCAGAAGCGCCCGGAAGCTCGCCATGGCTCCCACAAGCATGGAAGCGCCTATTCCGTATATTTTCCGTACGTTTTGATTTTCTGCAACCGGCAGGGGCCTAACCCCTTGAAATTGCTGGCGCGCCCACGGGGAATCGAACCCCGGTTTTCGCCGTGAGAGGGCGACGTCCTAACCGCTAGACGATGGGCGCATCTAGGCAGGCCGGTCTGATAGAGCGGTTTTGCCGCGCAATCAAGGGGCTTGGCGGGGTGCCGGCGGCTTTTCCACCGGCCCGCACCGTCGATGCCTTGCGCGATGCCATGCGCCGCGCCCTCGCCGGCCGCGCTCAGGGTGCGCTGGCAAAGCCGAGGACACCGCGCGGCGCGCGGGTTTCAAGGTCGAACAAATGCGTTTCGATCCGGCCCTCGCGCGTCACCGTCACCGCGATGAGATCGCCGGCGACGACCGCCGCGCGCACGTCCGCGCCCTTTGGCAGCTGGATCGTGCCGGCGATTTCGGCCGGGACACTTTTCCTGCCGCTCATCAGCTTGTATCCGATGGCACCGAAGACGGCGAGAAAGCCCAGAAGCATGATAAGCCCCGAGAAGGCGGCGAAGCGGCGCATCCGGCGCAGCACGCGCTCGGCCGCCGGGTCGAGCTTGTCGTCTGGATCAGGAGAAGTCATGCCGGCACCGGAGCTCAACGAGGAGATGGACGATGTCGCGCCGGAGGTGGTCGCGACGCGCGTCGATATCACCGTCGGGCCGGAGGATGAAGGGCTTCGGCTCGATCGTGTTTTGGCGCGCCACCTGCCGGAGTTCAGCCGCACCCGCCTGCAGGCTCTGATCGCCGAGGGTCGGGTCCAGCGCGCGGGCCAGCCCGTTGCCGGCGGCTCGGCCAAGGCGGTGGTCGGCGAGAGCTACAGCGTCGAGGTGCCCGAGCCCGAGGACGCCACTCCGGCGGCGCAGGATATCCCGCTCGACATCGTCTACGAGGACGACCACCTGATCGTGGTCGACAAGCCCGCCGGCATGGTGGTCCACCCCGCCCCGGGCAGCCCGGACGGCACGCTGGTCAATGCGCTGCTGTTTCATTGCGGCAGCAGTCTTTCCGGCATTGGCGGCGTCCGGCGGCCCGGCATCGTCCACCGGCTCGACAAGGACACCTCGGGCCTCATCGTGGTGGCGAAGAACGACCGAGCCCATAAGAGGCTGGCCGCCCAGTTCGCCGATCACGGCCGCACCGGCCCGCTGGAGCGGGCGTATCTCGCCTTCATCTGGGGCGCGCCGGACCTGCCGAGCGGCACGGTGGACGCCCCCCTCGCCCGCCACCCCGTGGCCCGCGAGCGCATCTCTGTGCGGACCGGCGGACGCTTCGCCATCACCCACTGGCAGCGCCTCGCCACCTATGCGGACATGCAGGGCCGCCCGATCGCTTCCCTGGTCGAGTGCCAGCTGGAAACCGGCCGCACCCACCAGATCCGCGTCCACATGGCCCATATCGGCCATCCCCTGCTCGGCGACACGGTGTATGGGGTCGGCCAGCGCACCCGCGCCAGCCGGTTCCCCGACACCACGCGCGAGGCGCTCGACGGGCTCGGGCGGCAGGCCCTTCATGCCGCCCGGCTCGGCTTCGAGCATCCCGCCAGCGGCGAACTCATGGCGTTCGAGAGCGCCTTGCCGGCGGACCTCGCCCGCCTTCATCAGGCCCTCGCGGCAGGGGGCTGAGGGCGCCGCCGGCTCAACGCTTCGTGACCGTCGAGCGCCTTGCGCTTTCGCAAAATCGGCTCCTTCCTGCTAGTATGAGTAGAGGCCGGCTGAAAAGCGGCCGCATGCCGGTCGCCCGCTGATGGGGACCGTGAGACAAGGAGGGTGCAGTCATGGCCCGTTCCGCTATGAGCCTACCGTCCGCCGAAGGTGGCCTGAGCCGCTACCTCGCGGAAATCCGCCGGTTCCCCATGCTGGCACCGCAGGAAGAATACATGCTCGCCAAGCGCTGGCGCGAGCACGAGGATTCCGACGCCGCGCACCGTCTCGTCACCAGCCATTTGCGCCTCGTGGCCAAGATCGCCATGGGCTATCGCGGCTACGGCCTGCCGATCTCCGAGGTCATTTCGGAAGGCAATGTCGGGCTGATGCAGGCGGTGAAGCGCTTCGAGCCGGAAAAGGGATTCCGTCTCGCCACCTACGCCATGTGGTGGATCAAGGCCTCGATCCAGGAATACATCCTGCGCTCGTGGAGCCTGGTGAAGATGGGCACGACGGCGGCGCAGAAGAAGCTGTTCTTCAATCTGCGCAAGGCCAAGAGCCAGATTTCGGCGCTGGAGGAAGGTGATCTGCGGCCCGACCAGGTGCAGCAGATCGCGACCAAGCTCGGCGTCACCGCGCAGGAAGTGATCGAGATGAACCGCCGCCTCGGCGGCGACTCCTCGTTGAACTCCCCGCTTCGCGGCGATGTCGAAGGCGGCGGCGAATGGCAGGACTGGCTGGCCGACGATAGCGACAGCCAGGAATCGGTACTGGTCGAGCATGAGGAGATGGACAACCGGCGCAGTGCCCTGTCCGGCGCCCTCTCGGTGCTCAATGAACGCGAGCGCCGCATCTTCGAGGCCCGACGCCTGTCCGACGACCCGATGACGCTGGAGGACCTCGCCTCCGAGTTCGGCGTGTCGCGCGAGCGGGTACGCCAGATCGAGGTCCGGGCGTTCGAGAAGGTGCAGAAGGCGGTGATCGACCGCGTGCACCAGATGGAGACGGCGCCGATGCGACAGGACGTGTCGCCGGCGCTGTAGGCACGGCCGCGCGGTTCGACTCGGCAGATGAAGGGCGCCAGCGATGGCGCCCTTTTTCATGTGCCCGGTTCAGGCCGGCAGCGTGGTGTGGCTCGCCGCGGAGGGCTGCCCGACCCCGGCCGGTGCCGCGGCTGCGCGCACATCATGCGAAAGCACGTCGCGAATGCTGAGCACGCCGACCAGCTGGTGCTCTTCCATGACCGGGAGATGGCGCACATGGTGCTCCTCCATCAGCGCACGGACATGGTCGATACTGTCTTCCATGCGACAGGAGATCATGTTGCGCGACATCAGGTCGCCGACGGTGAGACGCAGCGCCCCGGCGCCACGCTCGGCCACGGCCCGCACCACGTCGCGCTCGGAGAAGATGCCGACGACAGTGACGCCCTCCGAGCCGCAGGCGTCCTTCACCACCACGGCGCCGATACGCTCGCGGTTGAGCAATGTTGCCGCCATTTCAACGGTTTCCGCCATGCGGATGGTTGGAACGCGGGCGCTTTTCAGCTTCATGAGATCGGCGACAAGCATGGCGTATCCCTCTGGTGGAGCCTCGACTGTCACGCTTCTTATTCTTTCGTCTAAGTCTGGTATGCAATACACACGGCGTCAATGAAATCTGTCGCGGCAGCGCAGCATCGGTGCCTGCGACGACAAACAAAAAGGCCCGCCGGTTGGCGGGCCTTTCGCGGGCTCGGGTGGGATGGGGGGAGGGTCGGGCGGGCGGGGCCGATCCGCCCCGCCGCCTCCGCC
>NZ_SMFY01000003.1 GCF_004339465.1 Ancylobacter aquaticus
GCCGATGGTACTATGTCTCAAGACCTGGGAGAGTAGGTCGCTGCCAGGCCTGCAAAGCACAGCAAACAAAAGCTTCTTCACATCCAAACAAAAACCCCGCCCGTGACAACATCACAGGCGGGGTTTTTGCTTGCGCACAGAACGCCAGGGCACGGCAGGGGCGGGAAGCCAACAGCAACGGCAAGTCCCTGCAGCCCGCGGCACGTGGACCGCTGCGATCAACGTTTGCAGCTTAATCAGGCTCATATCTAGTGATCTGCCACTGCTTTATCATCCAGCCGCGATTAGAGCCTCGGCGGTTTTTGCGCGGAATTGCGCGTTGGTGATGAAACTGGCGGCGTAGGACGCCGGCGGGATGTATCCGAGCGCTGTGTGAGGACGACGCAGGTTATAGTCGTCAACCCATGCTGCGATTTTCGTTCGTGCATCATCGAGCCCGAACAACAGGCTTTCGTCGCGCATGAGGCCGTTGAAGCTTTCGCAGAATCGGTTTTGCATGGGCTTGCCCGGCGCGATGAAGTGCCAGGTGCCCCGCCTAGAGGCACTAACTTTGACTCGCCGCGCGCACTCGACCCGGCATTTCGAGGATGTGCGCGAGTGGCTGATGACGGGCGTGGCGGCGTCCCACCTGAACAGGCACGCGACAGCCCAGGCTGACGGTCAAAAGGCGACGTTCATTGGCGGCTTGCGCAGGCGATCAGGCCGCCTTTTGGCGACGGCCCCGAAGCGCGCGGGCGTGGTGCCCCGCGTGAACCATGATTCGACGGACTGATCAACCCTCACGCCAGAGTCATGAAGGCCGTATGCAGTATTTGCGGCGACAGGGGGTGGGTGAAGTTCTTGATATAGGGGGCAGTCTGCCACGAAGTCTGTACGATGGTCTCCACGGCTCCCGGGTCGCTGACGCCGAAGGCGGCGAGCGAGGTGGGCAGGCCGATGCGTCGATAGAAGTCACGCAAATCATTGAGGAATGCCGGGTCGCGGCCCTCGGCCACCAACTGCACCAGCAGCCCCAGCGCGACCTGCTCGCCGTGCAGGGCGCGGGCGATTTCCGGGACGGCCGAGAAGCCCCGCGTCAGCGAGTGGGCGATGGAGAGGCCGCCGCTCTCGAACGCCAGCCCGCTCATCAGAATGGAGGCCTCGATCGCATTCTCAACGGCCTCGGTGGTCTCATGGTTGCGCACCGCCTGGACGGCCGCCTCACCCTCGGCGCGGATGATGCCGTAGCAGGCGTCGGCTATGCGGAGGGCCAGCCGGGTGGGGCTTCCCTTGAAGAAGTTGGTTCCGCCGACTGCGGCACACTGCTCGACCTCGAACTTCTTGGAAAGCGCATCGCCAATGCCGGCAATGAAAAAACGCACCGGGGCCTGAACGATGATCGAGGTATCGACAAGCACCACGTCGGGACTGGCGGTCATCAACCGCACTTCGCTGAGAACATGGTCCTCGCGGTAGAGCACGGCGAGGCGCGACGTCGGGCTGTCGTTCGAGGCGATGGTGGGCACGATAATGATCGGTATGCCGAGCGCCATGCGCACGCCCTTGGCCGTGTCGATCGCCTTGCCGCCGCCAACGCCGATGATCACGTCGGCCTGTGCCGCGCGCGCCGCGCTGGCAAGGGTCTCGATTTCCGCGGCCGTGCACTCGCCACCGAACAGGCCGAATGTGGCGTGCCCGGCCCCGTCCAGTTCCGCCCGCAGCCGATCGCCGAGCAACTCGGCCACCACGGCATCGGCGACGACGAAGGGACGGCGACCGTAGAGTGCCGCGAGCCCCTTAAGTTCGGCCAGCGCGTCGGGGCCCTGCATATAGCGGTGCGGCGCACCGAAAGCGCGAAAGGTCATGCGTCGCCCCAATGGAAATCGCGCTTGCCGCCGTCCATGCAGATCAGAGCCCCGTTGATGAAGGAGGCCTGCTTCGAGCACAGGAAGGCGATCACCGCGCCCACCTCCTCGGGCTGGCAGAAGCGCCCGAGCGGATTCTGGCCGGTGATGACCGCGCGCTGCTGCTCGGAGAAGCCGGCTATGAGGTTGGTTTCGACATAGCCGGGCGCGATGGCGTTCACCGTCACTCCGCAGCCGCCGACCTCCTTGGCGAATGTACGGGTGAAGCCGAGCACCCCGGCCTTGGCCGCCGAATAATTGGCGACGCCCGGCCGTCCGCCGCCGGTGACGTTCATCGAGGAGGTGTTGACGATCCGGCCGAAGCCGCGGTCGCGCATCAGCGGCACGGCGTATTTGCTGCACAGGAAGGTGCTGCGCAGATGGGTGCGGACGATCACGTCCCAGTCGTCGACGTCCATGTCCTCGACGCTGCGGCCGAGATGGCGCCCGCCCGCCCCGGCATTGTTGATCAGTATGTCGAGTCCGCCCAGCTGCTCGGCGGCCAGCCGTACCACGCGGGCGGCGCCGTCCGGCTCGGAAACGTCGCCGATGGCCGTGATGGCCGCAAAGCCCTTTGCTCGCAAGTCATCGGCACAGCTCTCCGCTGCCTGCGCGTCGAGGTCGTTGACGGCAATGGCCGCGCCTTCCTGTGCCAGGGCTGCCGCTTCCGCCCGGCCGATGCCGCCGGCCCCGCCGGTTATCAAGGCGATCTTGCCTTTCAGGCCGAGATCCATCGGTGATGTCTCCTGAGAGCGGGGATCAGCCCTTCACCGCGCCGGCCCCGAGGCCCTGGATGAAATACTGGCTGAGCAGGGCGAAGGCACCGAACAGCGGCAGCGCGATCAGCGTCGAGCCGGCCATGATCTCGCCCCAGCGCAGATCGAACGAGCCGATCATCGAGGCCAGCCCCACCGGCACGGTCTTGTTGGCGTCGGAGCCGATCATGATCAGCGCATAGGTGTAGTCGGTCCATGACAGCAGGAAGGAGAAGATCGCGACCGTGATCAGCCCCGGCAGCGACAGCGGCAGCACCACGCGCAGGAAGGCGCCGAGCCGGGTGCAGCCATCCACCATCGCCGCTTCCTCCAGCTCGAACGGCATGCTCTTGAAGAAGCCCCACAGGAACCACACGCCGAGCGGCAGGGTCAGCGTCAGATGGGAGACGATGACGCTGGCCAGCGTGTCGCCAAGCCCGAGCTTGGCGAAGATGGAGAACATGGGAATGGCGATCAGCAGCGGCGGAAACATGTAAGCGTACAGCATCGCGCCGATAATCAGCCGCTTGCCGGGCACGCGGTGGCGGGTGACGGCGTAGGCGATCATCACCGAGAACACCATCGTCACCACCACCGTCACCGCCGCGACGATGACGCTGTTGACGAACTGCGTGGGGTAGTCGGTCAGTTCCAGCAGGTTCCAGTAATATTCCGTGGTGAACGGGCCCGGGATCAGCGAAGTGCTGGTCAGCAGCACGTCGGGTGCGCGCAGAGACGACAGCACCATCCAGTAGATCGGGAAGGCGGAATAGACGGCGATGACAAGCGCCGCGATGTAGAGCGCGAGGCGGCCGGGGAGCGAGCGGACCATGGGCATCACTCCGTATCGAGCGGGAACATGCGGAAATAGATGAACACCGCCACCGAGAGGATGGCGAAGGAGATAGTGGCGATGGCCGCGCCGCCGCCGATGTCGAACAGCGAGAAGGCGGTGCGGTAGGACAGGATCGCCAGATGCTCGGTGGAGCCGACCGGGCCGCCTTGCGTCAGCAGCCAGATCACGTCGAACTTGTTGAACATCCACACCGCCCTCAGCAGCACGATCACCGTGAGGATCGGCTTGAGCATCGGCAGCGTGATGTGGAAGAAGCGCTGGATCGCAGTGGTGCCGTCGACCTTGGCCGCCTCATAGAGCGATGTCGGCACGGTCTGCAGGGCAGCAAGGAAGGTGGTGGTGACGAACGGCGTCCACATCCACACGCTGACAAGGATCACCGAGGCCATGGCCGCGCCCGGGCTCTCGAACCAGTAGACCGGCGGCAGGCCGAGCGCGGCGATCACGTTGGTGAGCACGCCGATGGAGCCGTCGACCATCCATTTGAAGGTGAGCACCACGACCACGGTCGGCAGCAGGTAGGGAAGTATCGACAGGCCCCGCACCAGGTTCCGGCCCGGAAACACCTGGTTGAGCACCAGCGCGAAGCCGATGCCGAGCACCACCTGGAACACGATGGTGCCGAGCGAGTAGACGAAGCCGTTGATGAGGGCGCGCCAGAATTCCCATTGCGACAGGACGCGGGCGTAATTGTCGAGGCCCGCCCATTCCGGCGTGCCGACGAAGGAATCCATCCGGTAGAAACTGAGCGAGATGGCATAGACCACGGGCGCCACGATCAGCAGCAGCGTCACCGCCAGGCCCAGTATCAGGAAGGAATAGATGGTGGATTTAGAACTCACGGCGCGCCCTCGTTCCGGGTGTGAGGCCTGCGGCACGGCCCGATGGCCGCGTCGCAGGCAGCAGGTCGGGTGAGGTCAGGCGATGACCTGTCGCATCTTGTCGGCGGCGGTCTTCAGGCAGTCCGCCGACGACATGTTCTTCAGGCACTTGTTCTGCAGCATTTCCGGGAACACGAACGCCTCGAATATCTTGCCGGGGCGCAGATCCGGTGCCGGTCCCTGCGTGTCGAGCGAGGTGAGGATCATGTTCTTGTCGGTCAGGAACGAGCGCATGGTCTCGACCACCGCGCTGTGCTTCTCGATGAGCGGATGGGCGCGCCAGCGCGGATCGTCATACACATCCAGCCGCGGGGGCTGGAAATGCAGCGGCGCGGTGTGCAGGAAGTTGATGAACTGGTTCTCCGTGAACCACTTCATGAACTTCATCGACTCGTCCGAATTCGGCGTCTTCAGCACCACCCAGCCGTCATAGCCATGGTTTACCGCTTGGTGTTTCCCGGCGGAATCCATGTAGGGCATGATGCCGAACTTGTCGGCGAGCGCGGGTGCGTTGCGCTCCAGCGTTTCGATCATGCGGCCGGCATAGGCGGAATGGGCGACCTTGTCGGAGGTGAAGTTCGACAGTACCTCGCCGAAACTGGCCTGGCTGGAGCCCGGCGGCATGGTCTTGTAGAGCTCGCCGAAGAAGTCGAGGAAGCCGGTGACGCGCGGGCCCATGTCCGGGCTGTCGAAGATGATGTTCCACTTGTCGTCGAACAGCTTGACGCCTTCCGCCCACATGAAGCCGGGGGAGAGCCAGTTGGTGGCGCCGTTCGAGCCTATGGGGTAGAGCGCGCCGGCACGGCCATCGCCGTTGAGCGTCTGCGCGTTCTTCAGGAACTCCGCCCAAGTCTTGGGAACCGACAGCCCCTTCTGCTCGTACAGATCCTTGCGGTAGTAAATCCAGCCGAGATTGTAGTCGTAGGGATACCAGAACACCTTTCCGTCGATCGGAAAGAGGATGTTCGGGCCCCATTTGTACTTGTCGGTCAGCTCGTTGAGCGGCATCAGGTGCCCCTCGCTGGCCAGGATCAGCACATGCCCGACAAAGGCGAAGGTGGCGATGTCGTAGGGGGTGCCGCCGCGCAGCGAGGTCGTCACCTTGGTGAAGGCGCCGTCCAGTGGGACGGAGTCGATCACCACCTTGGTGCCGAACTGCCGCTCATATTCGGCAGCGGCGACCTTGAGCGCGCGGATGCTGTCGATGGAGGTTTCCGTGTTCAGGAACCGGATCGTCTTGGTGCCCTGGGCTCGGACCGCCGGCGCGGCAATCGTTCCGGCGGCGATGCCGCCGGCGACCGTGCCCGCCGCCTTCAGAAGGGTACGACGGGACAACCCGCCGGTTTTCACTGTAGTGGCCATGTCGTTCTTCCTCCCGTTATGATTGTTCCGCCTTGGCGTTCCGGGTCGTTGCCCGACGTCATTGCCCGACGGGTGAGCGCCTCGTGTCGAGACGCGCCCCGCTTTGTTTGATGAACAGATGCAGTCCTTCGGGGCGGAACGAGACCGGCAGGGCCGATCCGTTTCGCACCGCGTCCGTGCGCTCCATGAGCACCCTCAGCCGCACGCCGGCCACCTGGCCGATGCACAGGGTCTGTGCGCCGAGTTGTTCGATCACGGCGATGTCGAACGGGAGGGCGTGGGGGCCCTCGCCGACGCTGATGTGCTCAGGTCGCACGCCCAGCACGATGTCGGTGCCCTCCGCCGCCTGCACGCCTTCCGGCAGGGGAATCGTGAGCCCGCCGGACCGGAAGGCGCCGGCCTCCACGCGCCCCTCGACCAGGTTCATCTCGGGAGAGCCGACGAAGCTCGCCACGAACAGGTTGGCCGGGCGATCATAGACCTCCAGCGGCGCGCCGACCTGCTGCACATAGCCGTCCTTCATGATGACGATGCGGTTGGCCAGCGTCATGGCCTCGACCTGGTCATGGGTCACGTAGACCATGGAGGTGCCGACCTCCTGATGCAGCCGGGCGATCTCCTCGCGCATCCGCACGCGCAGCTTGGCGTCGAGATTGGAGAGCGGCTCGTCGAGCAGGAACACTTCCGGGTTGCGCACCAGCGCGCGGCCGAGTGCCACGCGCTGCATCTGCCCGCCGGAAAGCTGCTTGGGCTTGCGCTCCAGATAAGGGTCGAGCCCGAGCATGACGGAGGCGGCCTTCACCCGGCGGTCGATCTCGTCGCGCTCCATCTTGCGCATACGCAGGCCGAAGGCGAGGTTCTCGTAGATCGTCTTGTGCGGGTAGAGCGCGTAGTTCTGGAACACCATGGCGATGTTCCGGTCCTTCGGCTCCAGCCGCGTCACGTCGCGCCCGCCGATCTCGATGGTGCCGGAGGTGATTTCCTCAAGGCCCGCGATCATGCGCAGCGTGGTCGACTTTCCGCATCCCGACGGCCCCAGGAACACGACGAACTCGCCGTCCCCTATTTCGAGGTCCACGCCATGCACGGCGACCGTGCCGCCATAGGCCTTGCGGACCTGCTTCAGGCTGACCTGTGCCATTCTCATTCACTCTCGCACTTGCGCAGACCCATCAGCGTCCGCTCACGAAGTCATGGATGCGGTGGTTCAACGGAGCCAATGCCGCCTGTATGTCGCCGTAAATCACATGCCCCCGGGCATAGAGCGCGGCCCGTTCGGGGTCCGGCACGAGGCGGGACACGACCTTGATGGCGCGCGCCGCATCGTGCTCGTCGGCGTAGACGCCGACGCCGACGCCGGCCAGAAGGGCGGCTCCGAACGACGCGTCGGCGACGGCCGGCACCTCCACCTCGACATTGAGCACATCGGCGACGATCTGCCGCCAGAGCGGGCTCCGGGCGCCGCCGCCGGTGAGGCGGGCGGTGGTGAAGTCCAGTCCCTGGCCGCGCAGGGCGATCAGGCAGTCGCGCAGCGAATAGGAGATGCCCTCATACAGCGCGCGGACAAAATGGCCGGGGCCGTGATTGAAACCGATCCCGACATAATCGGCCCGCAGCAGAGGGTCCCAGTGCGGGCTGCGCTCGCCGTTCAGATAGGGGTGGAAGAACAGCCCCTCCGACCCCGGTGCCACGTTGCCGGCCAGCGCGTCCATCCGGGTGAACACGCCGCCGCTATCGTCGCCGGCGTGCAGGAAAAACGTGTCGCGCAGCCATTTATGCGCCGACGCGCAGGAATTGGTGGCCGCGATGACATACCAATGGTCGGGCATGACATGGGGATAATTGATCACCTTGAAGTCCGGCCGGGGGTGGCGCGACAGCACGCTGACGGTGGCAGCGGTGGCCAGCTTGATGACGCCCAGCCCTTCCGAGGTCATGCCGGCGCCATAGGTTTCGACGGCCGTGTCCGACGTGCCGCAGACCACCGGGGTGCCCTCGGCAACTCCGGTGGCACGGGCGGCGGCCGCCGTCACCCGGCCGACCACCGCTTTCGAGGCGACGATCGGCGGCAGCGTGTCGAGCGGCCAGCCGATCATGGCGCAGAGCTCCTCCGACCATGAGCCCGTGCGGGTGTCGGCCATCAGCGTGCCGACCGCGTCGATCAGGTCGGTTTCCCAGGTACCGGTCAGTTGCGCGCGCAGCCAGTCCTTGGCGACGTAGAGACGGCGCACGCGGGCGAACGCCTCCGGCTCATGGCGGCGAAGCCACAGCATCTGCGGCAGCGTCCAGGTCGGATTGGCCCGGTTTGCGCCGATTTCGAGAATGCGCGCGTCGGCCTGCTCGCGCAGTTCGCGCGTTTCGGCGCCGGAGCGCTGGTCGTTCCACAGGATCGCCGGGCGGATGATGTGGCCATCGGCATCCTCCAGCACCTGCGTATGGGCGCCGGCGGAGAAGGAGATCCCCGCCACCGTGCCGGCCCCCGCTGCAGCGGCAAGCGCGCGCGGCACGGTCTCGCACACGGCACGCCACCAGTCCCTCGGGTCCTGCTCGCTCCAGCCGGGATGCGGCGCGGAGGTGGCGATCGCCGCCGCAGCCTCAGCGACCAGCGTTCCATCGGCGCGGATCACGCTGGTCTTCAGCGAGCCAGCCCCGAGGTCGATGCCGACGAGGAGATCAGCCATCGCTCATCTCCTTCATGGAGGGGCGCCGCCTACCCATTGCGCACATCCACGGCGCCCGCCGCCGGCCGCAGGCCAAGCTTGCCCGGGTTCATCAGATTGCCGGGATCGATGGCGTCCTTGATGGTCTGCAACAGGCCGAGCCCCGCGCCGAGTTCGCGCGCCAGCCACGGATTGCGGAACACGCCGACGCCGTGATGATGGGCGATGGAGCCGCCATGGTCGAGGGTGAGCGTCTGGATGGTTTCCCACAGCCGCGCATGCAGGGGCAGCGCCTGCTGCTCCTCCATCGGCGGCAGACGGATGGTCATGTATTGGCACGCGCCTTCCGGGTAGATATGCGACCAGTGCGCGCCGAAATGGATGTCCGGGAAGATGTCGCGGGCCGCTGCCGCCATGGCGGCATACATGCCGGGAATGGCCGACCAGTTGCCGGTGACCTCGATGGTGTCGTTGTAATAGCCCGCCGCCTGCCATTTCTGCGAATAGGCGACATAGCGGTTCTCCTTCCAGTGCCGGTATGGCCCATCCGACGTTATTTCGGCGCCAAGCTCGGCGGCGAGGGCGAGGGCCATCTCCTGCTCGGCCGTCACCATCGGCTCCGATCCCGAGAACACCATCATCGCCAGTATCGGCTTGCGCTTGAAGGCCTCGATGTCGGCCGTGCGTTCCGCGCTTTCCGCCGCGTCGTAGATGCGGGCGACGGTCGGGCGAAGCTCGGCCTGCATGATGCGGCGCGCGGCTTCCCAGGCAGCGTCGAGCGAGGGAAAGGCGAGGACCACGCCGCGCTCCACTTCGGGCAGCTTCCACAGGCGCAGGGTAAGTTCGGTGATGATGCCGTAGGCGCCTTCGCTACCCACGATCAGGTCGCGGATCGACGGGCCGACGGCGCGGCGCGCCACGGGGCGCACCTCGATCGGCGTCCCGTCCGGCAGCACGGCCTTGAGGCCAACGACGATGTCCTCGATCTTGCCGTAACGGCTCGAAGCCTGCCCGCCGCCCCGGCAGGCAGCCCAGCCGCCCACGGTGGAAATCTCAATGGATTGCGGCAGATGGCCGGTGGTGAAGCCTTCGGCGTTCAGCGCTTTCTCGAATTCCGCGCCATTCATGCCGGCCTGCACCGTCACCATCGCGTCTTGCGGGTTGATCGACAGGATCTGGTCCAGCCGGCGCAGGTCGACCATCACTTCATGGTCAAGCGGAATGGCGCCGCCGAGCACGCCCGAGCCGTTGCCGAACGGAATGAGCTGGATGCCCTTTGCGCGAGCCAGCCGCACGACGCTCTCCACCTCGTCGGCCGTGCCGGGGCGCACCACCAGGCGGGGCACGACGCCGGCCAGCTTGCCGTGGCGCTCGCGGAAATTGGCGAAGGGCAGGCGGTCGTGGGAATAGGCGCGTCGCGCCTCGAACTCGCTGAGCGTGTTGTCGGCGCCGACGATGGCAGCGAAATCCGCTGCCAGTGCGGTGTCTATCGTGTCTGCATCTCGGGCAGCGGCGATCGCTAGGCCGGTCATTGGCACCTCTCAAGACGGGAGGCACGTGGCGATGATCTCATCTGGCGTCCTCCCTTGTTCCTATGAACAATCGTTTGTTCAAAACTGTCAGAGAAGCCCGTAGTCGTCAAGCGGGTAGAATCAGCCGGCAATGTCAGCGTGGCGCAGGGCCGGTGGAGGCGCGCGAGATCAACGCGCCGGGAGGAAGCGGTGGCACCGCCTCGGGGCTCTCGCCATTCAGGGCGCGGATCAGCAAGGTCGCCGCGACGCTGCCCATTTCCTCGGTCGGCATCATCACCGTGGTCAGCGCCGGGTAGAGCATGCCGGCCACGGGCGCGTCGTGCAGGCCGATCACCGAGATGTCCTCGGGGATGCGCAGTCCGGCCTCGTGTAGCACGGTCATCGCGCCGGCGGCGGACACGAGCGTGGCGGCGAGCACGGCGGTCGGGCGCTGGGGCAACAGTTCCTGCATCGCCCTGATGCCGCCCTCTGCCGTGTAGCCGGCTACGCAGAGCAGCCGAGGGTCATACACAAGGCCGGCGTCGATCAGCCCGTCGCGATAGCCTTCAAAGCGTTGGCTGGCATTGAAGCCGCCCTCGCGGCCGGAGAGATGGGCGATGCGCGTATGGCCGAGCGCGGTGAGGTGGGCGACGGCGCGCCGGGCGGCCGCGCGGCTGTCGAGGATGACGGAAAGGGCCGCGCCCGGCAGCACGCGGTTCATCAGCACATAAGGCACGCGCGCGGCGGTGAGGTCGGTGCGCAGCACCTCGTCGTCGTCAAGGCTGGCGACCAGCAGCCCGTCCACCCGGTTGGTCTGCGAGAGTTTGGCGATGGTGGTGCCGGCGGTGCCGGGCTCGCGATGCGAAATCAGCAGCGAATAGCCGAGCCGCTCTGCCGCCAGTTCTGCGCCCCGGATGGCGGATGAAAATACCGGGTTGTCGAGCTGCGGAACGAGGATTCCGATCGTATAGGTGCGCGCGGTGCGCAGGCCCCTTGCCAGCGGATTGGCGAGATATTGCAGCTCTTCGGCGACTTTCAGAATGCGGTCTCGGGTTTCCTCGCGCACGCGCTGCGTCGTCTCGCCACGAAGCACGCGCGAAGCGGTCGACATGTCGACGCCCGCCGTGCGCGCGACATCGGCGAGCGTGACACGGGGTGCCGGGGAGGCGGCCTTGGCTTTCATCATCTCGAACCGGCGCACTTCACGGGGCGGGAAACGGAGTATTCCCGCGCAACGCACTTTAGCATTCGCGGGGCCGACTGTGTGCGGCGTGGAGTGCGTGCCGGGTGCAAGCCTCCTCCATTGTTCGGCGCTCGCGGCAGATGATGCAGAGCTTCGTCCTGCCGAACTTTCCCGTTCTTGCTAGGGAATGATGAGGATCGCTCCCTTGACCCGGCGCTCCTCGGCCGCGCGGTGAGCCTCGGCGATGTGGTCGAGCCGGAACCGGGCCCCGATATCGGCCTTTACATGACCGTTCGCGATGGCGTCGAAGAGATCGGCCGCGTTCGCGCGGAAGGTCGCCGGGTCCGCGTTATGAGGGAACACGGAGGGGCGCGTCAGGAACAGGCAGCCCTTTTTGTTCAGCACTTCCGGGTCGATGGAAGGGGCCTTGCCCGACGAGGCTCCATAGCTGACCACGAGACCGAACGGCACCGCGCAATCGAGCGAGCGCAGCAGCGTATCCTTGCCAACAGCGTCATAAACGACGCGGGCCTTCTTTCCGGCGGCGGCCAGGAATGCCTCGGGCCATTGCGGATCGTTAAGGTCGAGCACCTCCCTGCATCCGGCCGCGAGCGCCGTCTCTCGCTTTTCCGGCGAGCCTGTCGTGCCGAAGACGATTGCGCCCAGCGCCGTGGCCCAGCGCGTCAGGATCTGGCCGACCCCGCCGGCGGCGGAATGGACGAGCACCACGTCTCCGGGTTCGACCTTATGGGTCTTGCGCACCAGATACTGCGCGGTCATGCCCTTGAACAGCAGCGTCGCCGCCATGTCGTCGCTGACGCTGTCGGGGAGTGCGACCAGCTTGTCGGCGGCGACATTGCGGCGCTCCGAATAGGCCCCGACGCCGGCGTTCATATACGCGACACGCGCGCCAACCTCGGGCTCGCGGACCCCCTCGCCGACGGCTTCCACCACGCCTGCCGCCTCGAAGCCGAGCCCGGTGGGCAGCGGCAGCGGGTAAATGCCCTTGCGCTGATAGATGTCGATGAAGTTGAAGCCGATCGCCGTGTGGCGGATCTGGACCTCACCGGCAGCGGGCGGGGCGATCTCCCGCTGCACGAGCTTGAGGACGTCGGGGGCCCCGAACTCGGCCAATTCGACGATACGGCTTGTCGTCATGATCAATGTCCTCCCATAGGCGGGGACGATCTGATGCACAGCCCGAGGTACGATGCAATCCATACCTCGACGAGAACGGAGCGAAGAGATGCCCGACGAAAACGGCCACCCCGACGTCGGCGAGATGGAGCTCGGCGCGATCTTCGCGGCGCTCGCCGATCCGGTGCGCCGGAAGGTCGTGCTCGCGCTGGCGGCCGATGGCGGCTGCATCCGCCATTGCAGCGCGTTCGATCTGCCCGTCACCAAGGCGACCCGAACGCACCATTTCCGCGTCCTGCGTGAATCCGGGCTCATTCGGCAGGTCGATCTCGGCAACAGCCGCACCAATCAGCTGCGCTGGTCGGATCTCGAAGCGCGCTTTCCCGATCTCCTGCGTCTGCTCGTCTGTGAGGCCGCAGCCGAGAGGTCGAAGGCGAAAGGCGGCGTGGTGCCAGGTGCGTGAGGGCGTTTCAGCACCGGCCTTCAATCTGCCAGACGCGTCGGATCGACTTTCAGCGTGACGACGAGCCCATCTTTCTTCCAGTCATAGGCGATGGAGCCGCGCAGGTGTCCCGCGACGCTGCGCGCCAAAAGCTTGCTTCCGTAGCCGCGAACGACAGAGGGCTCTTCTACCTCCGGCCCTCCGGTTTCGGTCCAGACGACCGTGACGGCTTCGTCGCGTGCGGAGCAGGAGATATCGAGCGTGCCGGTATCGACCGACAGGGCGCCATATTTAAGCGAGTTGGTTGCCAGTTCATGGACAACGAGCGCCAGGATCGTCGTCGACGATTCACCGACGCTCATTCTTGGGACCGAGACCCGTATCCGGCCACTGAAAGCGCCCAGATCGTCATAGGGCGCCAGCAAGACCGTCAGCAAATCGCCGAGAAGCGCCGAGGCCGCCACGGTCTGGCCGGGCACCGGCCGCACCAGATCATGCGCACGCCCCAGCGCCGTCAATCGCTGGGTCAGTTCGCGGGCCATGTCATCTGTGGTCGAGGTCGAGCGCGAGGTGATGGCCGTAAGGCCGGAGGCTATCGTGAGCAGATTCTTGACGCGGTGGCTCATCTCGCCCGCCAGAAGCTCGCGGCCCTCTTCGGCCTGTTTGCGACCCGTGACGTCAATGAAAATGCCGAACATGATCCGTTGGACCATGCCGACGTCGTCGCCCTGACCGCGCGCGGAAATCCACTTCAACTCCTCGCCGAGCATGATGCGGAAGTCGATTTCGTATGGACCGACAATCGAACGTGTCGCGTTGAAGGCGGCGCGCACGCGGTCGCGGTCGGCGGGATGGATATGCGCGGACAGGTCTTCAAACTTCACGTCCGTGTTGCGCGGGATGCCCCACAGATCATAGGCGCCGTCATCCATGGCCAGCGCGTCCGTATCCACGTTCCAGGACCAGAGCGTGACTCCCGCCGCCTCGATCGCACGGACGAGATTTTTCGGCTCCCAAAGAAGCGGCTTCAATTGTTCTGCTGTGGCGGCCATGGGTCCCTTGAGTGTGACGAGCCCAAAGATTGATTGAAAACGGGCGCTTTACGACCGGAGTGTGGCCTGGGCTCTCCATACCATAACGGCTCCCCTGCCAGCGCCAAAATCGGGCATATGCGCCCCCTCGTCTCCATTCCAGATCTATCGTCAGACGTCGTGACCAGCTTTCCGGCAGAGGTCGAGAAGGATTGGAGGCTACCCGGGTGGTTTCTGAAGACGTGCCTCGGCGGCAGCGGAGACCACGACGTCTTCTCCCTCACGCTCGAATTTCAGGATGCGAGGGGTCTGGGTGCCGGTAGAGGGCCAGACAAGGTTCGACGAAGCGGACGACGCCACTTCGTGAGATGACGTCGAGATCAGGCCGCGCAACAGGCGTTGACGGACGGTTCCGGCCGCCGGCCGCGCCGGCAGCCTTGGCGCACCGAAAAGGCGTTCAGTCACGCGGTTGATTGTTGAGCAACGAACGGCCAGAGTGAGCGTTATCTAGCGGTGGGCAACATGGCACATCGCTTCAGTTTGGAAGGTCTCGTCGATGAACGTCCTGTCGGTACTAAGGGTTGGGCTCCTCGCTTTGGCAACGCTCATCGGCGGAATATCGATGGCAAGTGCCGCTGACGGCACCATCAGCATCCGCATCGTGAAGGCAGGGTTCGTGATCGGCGGATCAGCCGGAGACGGCGTGCTGACCTTCCAGGGCCGCAAATATCCGCTCTCGGTCGGGGGGCTTAGCTACGGCTTCACCTTCGGCGCTTCGGAGACGCGGTTTCATGGAACGGTCAAAAACATCCGACGGCCGTCTGACGTTTCTGGGGTCTATGCACAGGGCGGTGCTGGCGCCGCCTTTGGAAAGGGCGCGCAAGTCGTCGTCCTGACGAACCAGAGCGGCGCCATCCTGGAGTTGAGCGGCGAGCAAAAGGGCGTCATCGTCAGCCTTGATTTGAGCGGGCTGGCCTTGTCGCTGAAGTGAGGATTTCGATGGAATGCGGGCGCGCTCGATAAACGCGGCGCGCGCCTCCATAAGCCCAGCGATATCGCCTGCCGGTCGGCTGTGCCGGGCGCACGCGGCGCCAGATGGCGAGAAAAAGGGGTGATGTGCTGACGTCGCACATCACCCCTTTTTCGCAGGCGCTGTCCTCGATGTGTCGAGATAGTCCGCGAACGCTTGGATCATAAGCACGCGCCGATCAAGGGCTGGTGGCAGACTGTCCGCTATTCAGGACTTCAAACTAAAGCGGACATGTCGCCGATGATTGGCCGAGGTCGAATCTGACCCGGCGTTGAGGTTCGGAACGTCTGCTTTCCGCACGTGGTGGCCCAAGGCAATCGCGGCCCAGCATCCCGGTTCTGTTCCGCGAAGGCCTGGTAGATTTCCTGCTGGAACCCGACAATGTGCTCCCAGAAGGCCATGATCAGCCCAGCCCAAGTGTGACGGCGGCAAGAGCGACATAGCGCGCGACCTTGGCCAGCGTCACGAGGATGAGGAAGATCGGCAGCGGCTCGCGCAGCACCCCGGCAATGACGGTCAACGGATCGCCGATAACAGGCGCCCAGCTGAGAAGCAGGGACCATTTGCCGTAGCGACGGTACCAGGCCTCCGCGCGCGCCAATGCCGCGGGCTTGACGGGAAACCAACTCTGGTGCCGAAACCGGTGAATGCCGCGCCCGAGCAGCCAGTTGATGACCGACCCCAGAACATTGCCGAGGCTCGCCACCCCTACCAGCGCCCACGCCGGATAGTCGGTCGTCAGCAGCAGCCCGACCAGGACGGCTTCGGATTGCATCGGCAGGATGGTGGCAGCGATCAGCGCGGAGAAGAAGAGGCCGGCATAGGCCGCAAGCTCGGTCATGATCGGTAGCCATCGGCAGGCGCCATCATGTGCGCGGCCATTCAGGGTGATGGCTGTCGATGACGAAGGCATGCCTGTGAGCGTGGCCGCCGGCGAGATTCAGCGCCAGAAGACCGCGCAGGCGCGGCGTTGCCAGATAGATGCGCATGCCGCGCGTGGTCCGGTCATAAATGCCCCGCTTCTCTCCCGCCTGCGGGCTCGGCAGGGCCACCGAGACGACGAGGGCCGCTGAAGCCAGAAAGCCGACGACGGTGCCGGCGAACAGGCTGTGAAAGCTGATCAGCGTGAGCAGGGCGGCGGCCAGCATAGGGCTGACCAGGCTTTCGAGATCATAGGCGAGACGGGAAAGCGAGAGCGCACGGGTATAGTCACGCTCATCCGGCAGGACATCGGGGATGGTCGCCTGGAAGGTCGGCGTGAATCCGGCGGACGCCGACTGGAGCACGAAGATCAGCATATAGACCTGCCAGATCTCGCTCACGAAGGGCAGCAGCAGCGCGACGGCGGCACGAACCAGATCCAGCGAGACCAGCAGGGTCCGTCGCGGCAGCCGCTCGGCAAAGGCGGCGGCGACCGGTGCGACGCCGACATAGGCGATCATCTTGATGGCGAACGCGGTGCCGAGCACGACGCCGGCGTCGGCGCCCGCAAGGTCAAAGGCGAGAAGGCCAAGGGCCACCGTCGCCAGCCCGGTGCCGATCAGGGCAATGACTTGCGCGAGGAACAGGTGCCGGTATGTCCGGTTCGTCAGGACAGCGAGCATGTTTCACCCGGCTGGCATGTTGGATGCGAGCGCCATGATACCTGTCCATCCGTGCCAGCCGACATAAAGGCCGACGGCGATCAGTAGCATGCTGGAGAAGTAAGGCGCGCGGCGCGCGAAGGTGGAAAACCAGGTGAAGCGCTTGGTGGCGTGTTGCACGCTCAGTGCCGCCGCCGCGCCGACCCCCACCAGTGTGAGGGCGAGACCGATCGAGAAGCACAGCACCAGCCCGAAGCCGAGGGTGAACTCCTTGAGCTGGAGGCACAGCAGCAGCACGGTGATGGCCGCCGGACAGGGAATGAGGCCGCCGGTCAGGCCGAACAACACGATCTGCCAGGTTGTCACCTTGCGGTCGGCGAAGCGCTTGCGGATGTCGTTGGCGTGGGCCAGCTCATGGGCGTCCTGGTAGCCATCGGTGCCGACCTTTAGCCCGCGCATTTCCTCGTGCAGATGATCGTGGCCCTCGGTGCTCTTGAGGAACGACACGTCGAAATCGTGCGAGTGGTTGCCGTGACCGAGCGGGATGCGGGTCATAAAGTCGATCGGCATCGGCACGGTCTCAATGCTCTCGATGAAGCCGTCGCGCTCCTTGAAGCTGAATGTCTGGCTGGTGCCATTCGCACGTTCCGTGGTGATCGCCACCTCCCCCGCCGCCCACGGCTTGCCGCGCTCGGGGCGGAAGCGCCAATGTGCCATGCCGCCGTGGCCGTGCAGCTCCAGCTTATGAAGGCCGTGGCCGGTGTCGATCAGACGAAGCTGAGCCGGCTCATGGTCGTGGTCTTGGCCGTGTTGATCATGCGAATGCCCGTGATCACCATGCAAAGCGCGCTCAGGTCATTACCAACGCAGCAGGCGTTGACCCACTACATACCCGGCAGCTACGACGACTGACATAGCGATTGGGTACCAGAGCAGAACGAAGAGCGGGCTATCGTCGTCGCAATTCGCTGCATAGAAGGTCGCGGCTATGCTTGCAGCGGCAAGACCGGCGATCGCTCCCGCCCGTCCCGGCTGGGTGGGTGCGCCATGTCGCAGCGCGGCCAGGAGGCAGGCGAGCGGCAGGATGGACAGGAGCGGGATAAGCGTCAGGCAGAATCGAGCGTTATGACCGGTCATGCTCGCCTGCCATGCCTCGGGCGGTAGAAGCCATAATTCGCACCAGATAGCTCCGAGCAGAACGATCGGTGCGGCGGCGAGCACCCACCGCCAGGCACCAGGTTCCGATCCTGGACAGGCCATCGCCATCACCCAACCCGTCGCACCAATAGCAAGCGGAACCGTGATCGCGAATTTTGCCAGGAATCGAACGGTCCTTGCTGCGTGATCAAGATCCGGCCGGACGCCGATGGACGAAAAGAACAACGCGCCGGCAAATGCCACGCTCCCGAAAGCCGCAGCGAGAAAAACCGTACGAAACGGCCGGCCGTGAGCTACGTCACGCGCCAGGAGCTCGATGAGTTCGGCGGTCTTCACGATTGGCCTCCCCCGGCATACCTACGGGTACGCTGGTGAGGGCGATTTCATTACATTGCCGTGCCCGCAATATGCGTAATGAGGTGATTCCTGTCGGCTCAGGAGCGTCTGATCCTACCTACCAGCGCAGCAGCCGGCGACCGGCGAGATAGCCGACCCCAGCCATGATCGTGACGGCAATGCCATACCAGGCCGCAACGAACAGCGGGCTGTCGTCTGGGCAATGGGCGGCATAGAACGCTGCGGCGATGGCGCCCGACGCCAGCCCGGCGAGAGTACCGGCGCGGCCCGGATTGCTCGGAGCGCCACGCCGCAAAGCCAGAAGCAGAAGGGCGAGCGGGACGAGCGACAAAAATGGAATGACTTTCAGGCAGAAGCTGGCGCTCTGCCCAACCAGCCTCGCCGTCCACGCCTCGGGCGGCACGACCAATAGCTCAATGGCCACCGCTATGATTAGCAGCGCCGGCGCGGCAGCGAGCAGCCACGGCCACGCGCCGAATTCGGCCCCTGGACGCGCCATTGCCTGCGCCAGACCAAGAGCCCCTGCAGCGAGAGTGAGGGTGACAACGAACTTCATCAGGAAACGCATCGTTTCGGCCGCGATCAGGAAGTCGTGCCGCACGCCGATCATCGCGAAAAACAGGACACCAGCGGCAGCGACACTGCATATCAGTGCGACACTGAACAGCATGCGGAACGACCATTGCGGCGCGTTGTCCTTCGCGAGCAGCTCAATCAGATTGTCGGTCTTCAACGCACCGCTCCTGCCCAGCGGCATCTGCCGCCTCATTCGCTGACCGGACGGCGCAAACGCGACCTCGCCTCGGCGGCCGGACACATAACACGTCGCATCGGATTTTTCCGCTAGCTGCGCGCCAATACCAGCACACCGACAACGACGATGGCGATGCCCGCCACCCGCATCGGCGGCATCGACTCGCCGAACAGTTGCCAGCCGGCGACCGCGACCATAACGAAGCCAAGCGCAAGGAATGGATAGGCGAAAGACACTTCCACGCGGCCAAGCACGTAGAGCCAGACGAGGATGCTGACGCCGTAGCAGGCCAGGCCGACCAGGATCGACGGACGTAGCGCCAATGAAGCGATCGACTCGAGCAACGATCCAGTGGTCACCTCCGCTGCGGAGCGCGCGCCCCATCGCAGGAAAAGCTGCGCCGCCGCATTCAGCGTGACGCTGACAAGGATCATGCTGATGAGCAAGGTCCTGTTCATTCCTGCGGCATCATCGCGCGATGGGGGCTCGACAACTCGGAAGCCGCGTCGAGGTGGGCCAGTTCGGCCATCCCGTCATGGAAGTCGATCTCCGGTTGCCAGTCGAGTTCGCGCCGCAACCGCGAGGAATCGGCCGTAATATGGCGCACATCGCCGAGCCGATAACGCTGCGTCACCACCGGAGCAGGTCCGGCAAGCGTCGTTGCCAAAGCCGCTGCCATTTCGCCGACGGTACGCGGTATTCCCGAACCGACATTGAAGGCCCGCACCCCGCTCTCGTGCCGTTCGCAGGCCAGCACGGTAGCGGCCGCAACATCCCGCACATGAATGAAATCTCGCCGCTGGCGGCCGTCCTCGAAGACCTGTGGGGCCTCGCCGCGCCGCAATGCCGAGGTGAAAATCGAGGCGACCCCGGCATAGGGGGTGTCCTTGGGCATGCCCGGGCCATAGACATTGTGATAGCGCATCATCGCCACCGCGCCGCCGGTCGCCCGGGCCCAGTTGGCGGCGTAAAATTCCTGAGCGGCCTTGCTGGTGGCATAGGCATTGCGCGGGTCGAAGGGGGTGTCCTCGACGACAAGCTGGGTTTCGAGCGGCTGGCCGCAATGAGGACAGGGCGGCTCGAAGTCTCCTGACTTGAGCGCGCGCTCAAACCGTGGCGCCGGCCGCACGGCTCCATGGTCGGAGCACAGGCCGAAGCCTTCTCCATAGACCACCATCGAACTCGCCAAAGTGAGGCGCGACACGCCCGCCCGGGCCATCGCCACCAGCACCTCGGCCGTTCCCACGTCGTTGGAAGCGGCGTAGTCCGGCATGTCGCCCACATCGACACCGAGGCCCACCTTGGCGGCGAGATGGATGACGGCATCGATGCCGGCCATCGCCTCCTCAACTGCCACAGGATCGCGCATGTCGCCGATGAGAGGCTCGACGCCCCGCGGAACGCGCCATGGCAGGCTGCCCTTGTGGACGTCGGGGCGCAGCGAATCCATCGCCCGGACGTCGTGCCCCCTGCTGAGCAGCCCGTCCATGACATGGATGCCGATGAAACCTGCTGCACCGGTCAGAAGAACCCGCATTGCCGTTTCTCCTCGTACGTCAGTGCCGTCCATCGGGCAGCGAGCGGGCCGTGAGCCCGGCCTTGGCCGCGCTGGATCGCCTCTGCAGCCGCGCCAGCCGGATGAAGGTTGTGGTGATCTTCCAGGCGGCGGTTACCCCGGCCATCAGATTGCCCGACACCTTCGACTCCCCGCCGCGGCGGCGGCGGTGATCGACGGCAATCTCCACGCAGCGCAGGCCGGCTGCAGCGGCACGCATCTGCATTTCAAGATTCCAGCCATAGGTTTGCTCGATCATGCCGAGCGCCAACAGCTTGTCGACCCGCATGGCGCGCATCGGCGACATGTCGGTGAAACGGACGCCATACACCATTCTCAGCAGCACGCCGGACAGCCACCCTGCAACAATCTGCTGCGGCGTCATCGAGCCGGCTTCACGATGGCCGCGCAAGCGCGAACCCATGACGAAATCGGCCGTGCCGGCCCGTACCGGCTCCACCACCTCGGGAATGAAGGACGGCACATCGCTGCCATCACCATCGAGAAAACACACGATCTTGGTCTCGGGCTTCAGGGCGAGAAGACCTGCTGCGCAAGCCCGGCCATATCCACGCACGGGCTGCGATATCACGCGAGCCCCGGCGGCGGCGGCGCGCTCAGCGGTGCGGTCGCTCGAGCCATTGTCGACGACGATGACCTCCCCGACACCTGCGGCGAGGACGTCCCGGACGACGTCGGCGATCGGCTCCTCTTCATTGAGACAAGGAATGACCACGGCGACGGAAGACAGCATGGTGCCGGCCTTCACAGCGGCGCCCGATGCCGCGCGATGGCGAACGAAGTCCGTGGTTCGCGGTGCGCTCTCGCCCGACAGCCCCGGGGCCGCAAACGCCAGTGGCAGACCCTCCATCTCCCGCTCGAGCAGCGCATAGGTTTCGGCATCGTCGACATCGTACCAGGCATCGAGTTCAACCACCGGCAACCCGATCTCTCGGGCGCGCTCAAGCGTGAGCCGATAGACGTCCCCGGTGCTCCACGGGATGTCCTTGAAGAGGTACGCATGCGGCTGCGACAGCCCGACGAGGGTGTAGCCGCCATCGAGCGCCGGGCTTAGGACAACCCGGTCGTCACCGGTCTTCAGCGCGTCGACCGCGGCCCGAAGGATGGACTTCGGCAGGGTCGGGCTGTCGGAATTGATCAGGATCGCACCGGCATGACCGGCGACCAGCAGATCGGCAATGCCCTTTTCGAGACGATCGCCAAGGTTACCTTCGCCCTGTAGCACCAGACCAAAGCCCGGCGGTAGCAGAAGCTTCAGCGCTTCCTCCGTGCCGGCCGGCGTATAGACGGCGTAACCGTCGACGTCGACATCCTCGGCGAGACTGGCGATGGTGGCGGAAAGATCGGCGATGAAGCAGGAGGAGATCTGCGCGCACTCTTCCGGCCGCAGCGGCGGCGAGAGGCGGGTTTTCGACTTGCCCGGCGCCGGCGTCTTGCAGATGACCGCGACTGCTATCGTTTTCATGAATCGAATTCTCCGCGGATCGCTAGAGCAGCAGGTCGAGGGACTGGAGAAGGTCCCGGTAGAGATCGTCGGCATCCTCGAGGCCTATGGAGAGACGCAGGAGGTCTTCGGGACAGGTCGATCCCTCGCCTTCGATCGACAGCCGATGCTCGACCAGGCTTTCGATTCCACCGAACGAAGTGGCCCGCCGCCAGAGCTGCACATTCGCGGCTACCGCGATGGCGGCTTTCGCGCCACCCTTCACCCGCACCGACAGCATTCCGCCGAAGCCATTCGCCATCTGCCGGGCGGCAGTCGCATATCCGGGATGGTGTGGAAGTCCCGGATAGAGCACCGTTTCGATCGCCGGATGCAAGGAGAGCCGGTCAGCAAGGATCGCCGCGCTCCGACTTTGCTCCTTCACGCGCAGATCAAGCGTGCGCAGGCCGCGCATCAGCAACCATGCGTCGAAAGAGCCGGGAACGGTGCCGGACTGGTCGCGCGTATCCTTCGCACGCAGCCAGAGTTCCGAGCGGTCGGCCGTGGCCAACACGCCGGCGACCACGTCGGAATGGCCATTGAGGTATTTGGTCGCCGAATGCATGACGATGTCGGCACCGAAATCCAGCGGTCGGGTCAATACAGGGGTCGCGACTGTCGAGTCGACGCAGACCTGTGCCCCGGCACGATGGGCATAGTCGGCAACGGCGGCAATGTCGGTGATTGTCCAGAGTGGATTGCTCGGGGTTTCGATCCACACCAGCCCTGTCCTGCCGGGGCGGACGGCCGCACGAAATTCGTCCAACCGGGACATGTCGACAAAGGTGATGTCATGCCCGTAGCGGGATGCGCCCTGCAGCCAGATACGCAGCCCCCAGTACATCGCGCTCGGCACGACGATGTGCGTGGGTGGGAGCGCCGTGAAGATGGCGGTTGCAGCCGCCATGCCCGAACCGAACAGCATCGCTTCCTGCGCGTGTTCGAGTTCGGCAACGTACCGTTCAGCCTGCTGAACCGACGCGTTGTCCTTGCGGCCATAAACGCGGCCGGCGCTGTACCCGTTGTCATGGTCGCGCGTATAGGTCGCGCTCATGTCGATGGAGGGCGTCAACGCCGTCAGCGATGGGCGCCCCACGCCCAAAGCGCGGGCGGCGACAGTGCGCGGCGTAACATTTCGAGTGGGACGGTCGTCCATGGAACCTGCGATTGGTCGGCATCCGGGATGAAACCAGGCGCATTCCGCCTGGGCGGTTTAAGCGCCTTGAAGTGTCTACGCAGCGAGTGGCGGCTTCGTTACAGCGGCCTTGCATTTTTCCGTCAGCGGTTCCGGTCAGAGTGCCAGGGCCATCCCGGTTCGCGCTCACGCAGGAATCGTCCGCTGGCAAATCCCAACGGGCACGGTCTTCGCAGCCATGAAAGGGAGATTTTCTGCCGGCTGAAAACGCAGGCGCCGTGTGCGCCGCCCCGCCTGTCTCGCAACTGTCTGAATTTGACGGCATGGCTATGGGAGCGAGCGTCTTGGTATTTTAGATCGTACGATATAAAACTGCCTTGGCTGAGCTTGATGACGGGATTCATACGGGAGCGTGCGTGAGGCAAGCGAGTCGCGAGGGTGAATGGTCGACGAGCATGCGCGCCGCTCTGGCCGGCGACGCGGATGCCTATCGCCGTTTTCTTCATGCCGTGACGCCGCACCTGCGCACGCTGGCCCGCCAAAGCTGCGCGCGTTTCGGCGCACCGGCTACCGATGCCGAAGACGCGGTTCAGGAAGCTTTGCTGGCCATCCACCTTAAAAGGAGCACATGGGACCCGGCACGGCCGATTACTCCATGGATCTCGGTGATCGTCCGCAACAAGCTCATCGACGTGCTGCGGCGTTCCGGCCAAGGGACCGTTCCCATTGACGACCTCGTCGATATGCTGCCGGCAAATGACGCTTTCGCCTGTGCTGAACCGGGTGAGGTGGAGCGTCTGATGGGAAAGTTGAAGACGCAGCAGCGCGCGGTCATCCAGGCGGTTACGGTCGAAGGCTGCTCGGCGCGCGAGGCCGCCACCCTTCTCGGCATGAGCGAAACGGGAGTCCGGGTGTCGCTGCACAGGGCCTTGAGGGCGCTCGCGGCGCTCTACCAGACGCATGCCGGCTGAGCGTGTTCCGGTGAAGTTGCAGGTGGAAGGCTTTACTGCGTCGCCGCAGCAATGACGGGACCGCCGCCACTCTCCTGCACCAGAATGGCCGCCTTCAGTCCCGCCGGCGTCGCCCGAGTGGTGAAGCTGGTGGCCCGGCCGTCCCATCCCCCGAGACGGACGAGGTTATGGACCACATGGCTGTGCGGCAGCGTGCGCCCGGAATTCTCACCACGCCGCACCGGGACCTGGACCACGCCCGGATCGTACCAGACCAGCCAAACGTCACTTGGCGCGCGCAACGCGGCGGCGCCGATGCCCACACGCTCAGGAGCGAGGGTCAGCGTCGGGCCGCGCTTGCGCGGGCTCGCCCCGATCAGCTGGCGCATCTGTGCCAGATCGAACCCGATGGCGCTCGCACGCCCATCCACCACCATCTGCGGCGTGAAGGGCCCGCTCTGCCCCAGCTTCGGCTCGTAGGTCACTTGCCGCTCGGTATATTCACGCCGCCCGAACACGTCTTTCCAGCCAAGATAGTCCCAGTAGGTCACGCTGAAACTCAGTGCGAGCACGTCGTCGCGCGCCGCGAGCGCGATGAGATTGGCGTTGGCAGGCGGGCAAGACGAGCATCCCTGGCTCGTAAAGAGTTCGACGACGACGGGCTGCCGTTCCGGCGTAACCACGGTTTCGGCGGCGGCCCGAGATATCGAAGCGCAGAGCAGAACGGCGGTCAGAACAGTGACGGGAAGAGAGAGGGGTTTCATCGGAACTCCGATCGCTGTGCGGCGACCCATGCGGCCGGCTTCTGCCATTCGCGGGTTCCGTTTCGATTGTTACCGAGACACGCGCTTGTGTTGGCCGCTCGCCGAGCCGGACTGCTGCGCTCTGACCCGTTCACCAATCCGTGATCGGTGTAATGAACGGCGCCTTGCCCGCGTAGGTACTTCTGCGAGGCGCCCTGCGGGCACGTCCGGTCCTCGCGCCATACTGCGGAGACAGACATGCTCACCAGATCTCCCTATGAGCCGCTAACGCCGACCACGATGCCCGCCCGGCTGGGCGGCCTGCCGGAAATGACACGCAGGCTCGGCCCTTCGGCCGAGTGGCGGGTGCGCGAGGTCGGCGACGGCAACCTCAACCTCGTCTTTATCGTGGAAGGACCGGCCGGTTCGCTGGTGGTGAAACAGGCGCTGCCTTATGCGCGCGTGGTTGGCGAGAGCTGGCCGATGTCGCTCGATCGCGCCTATTTCGAACATGAGGCCAGCATGCGCCTCGGTGCCCGCGATCCCGGCCGCATGCCTCACATGCACCTGTTCGACCGCGAGCAGGCCGTCCAGATCATGGAGCATCTCACCCCGCACATCATTTTGCGCAGGGGCCTGATCGACGGCACGCGCTATCCGATGCTGGGCGGGCATCTCGGCCGCTATCTCGCGCGCACGCTGTTCCGCGGATCGGACTGGTCGATGGAAACAGCACGCCGGAAGGCGGATGTGGCGTTGTTTGCCGGCAATGTAGAGCTGTGTGGCATCACCGAGGATCTGTTCTTTACCGACCCATTCCACGATTGCGTGCGCAATCGCCACAATCCGCTTCTCGATCGCGACGTCATTGAACTTCGTGGCGACCGGGCGCTGAAGCTTGCGGCACTCCGCATGAAGACCCGTTTCTGCACCAGCGCGCAGACGCTGCTGCACGGAGACCTTCATACCGGCTCGATCATGGTCAGCGCCGAGGACAGCCGGGTCATCGACGCCGAATTCGCCACCTATGGGCCGATCGGCTTCGACATCGGGTCGCTGCTCGCCAATCTCTGGATGGCATGTCTCGCACAAGGCGCGTTGCGGCCGAGCGACGACGAGGCAACCTCCTATCGCGGCTGGATCCTCGCTCTCGCCGAGACCGTGTGGAAGGTTTTCGTCGCTGAATTTACGCATCTATGGCTCACCGAGCGTTCCGGAATCCTCGGCGGGCGGGAACTGCTGGAGCATCAGGATGATGCCGAAGGTGCCGCGCTTGCCCTGAACGCCCTGCTCGACGAGATCTGGCGCGACACGATTGGCTTTGCCGGCATTGAGATGCATCGTCGCGTTGTTGGGCTCGCCCATATTGCCGAGTTCGAGGCCATCGCGGACGAGGAACTGCGGGCCGGCTGCGAGCGTCGCGCGCTCCGTCTCGGTCGCGCACTTGCCGTCGAGCCGGAGCGCTTTTCTGACATCGCCGATGTGAGTGCGCTGGTAGCGGAACTTGCCGGACGCGACCGATGATAAATCATCAGCCGCGCCGCGACGCCGTGCCGTCTCCGCCGGATTCAGCGACGCGAGATTGCGATGAGGATGATATCGTCCGCCGGGATCGGTGTGCCCTCGCCATCCTTCCAGCTCGGCAGTGCAGGAAAGTCGTCTCGCGGAATGTCCAGCACGTTCAGGTGCCGGGCGAGGATCGCCACCGTCTCGATGGGAACGCCGACCGGGCGTCCGCCATAGCCGAACCAGCCGCCGAACGGCATCACCAGCACGATCCGGCCATCGGCGGTACGAACCACCTTCTCGACATAGCCGAGGATACGATCGTCGTAGTCCTGCATTGGCAGCCCGATGAGGTCGCCGACGCGCACCTTCTGCGGGAAGCGGCGGTTCATGCGTTGCTCGGGAGTGAGCCCGTCCTGCGCCTGCGTCGGCTGCGTATGGGCACCGCCTTCGGCGCGCATCGGCGGGGGATCATCCGCGTGGGCGCCGCCCGGCGCGACGCCGAGGACGGACACGCCGAGAAGAACAGAGAACAACGTGGCCTTCATGGCGGGCACCCTTCATTCGAAATAATGATCAGGCGCCGAAGATAGTAATATCTTTGCGTAGATACAAGTATAATATTGATTATACGGCTATTCATTATACAAATATGGAAAAAGTAAGATGAATACGCAAAAGAAAATGCATCCTCTGCCCATAAGACTCATGCATTGGACCAATGCGATCGCAATGATAATTATGATCATGAGCGGATGGAAGATTTACAATGACGAGGTGATTTTCGGATTTCTGCACTTCCCCGACGCGATCACGCTCGGCCCCTGGGCCCAGCACGGCCTGCAATGGCATTTCTTCGGCATGTGGGTTCTCGCACTGAACGGGCTTGCCTATCTGGCCTACGGGGTGATTTCTGGCCGCTTCCGCCGGTTGCTGCTGCCGATCTCACCGCGTGAGGTGATCCGCGAAGCGCTGGCCGCGCTCACCTTCAAGCTCCAGCATGCCGACCTCACGCACTACAATGCGGTGCAGAAGACGCTGTATGTCGGCGTCATACTGGTGATCATCCTGCAGGTGATTTCCGGCCTCGCCATCTGGAAGCCGGTGCAGTTTTCGTTCCTCGTCTCGCTGTTCGGCGATTTCCAGGGCGCGCGCATCGTGCATTTCTTCGGCATGACGGCGATATGCCTGTTCATGGTCGTGCACATCGCGCTCGCCCTGCTCGTGCCCCGCACCATTCTGGCGATGCTTACCGGCGGCCCGAGGGTCGATGTCCGGCCGGCCGATGCGCCCGTCTCCATCAATTCCCCGAACATGTGACGGATCGCACCATGTCCATCATCCGACGCTCGACTTCATTGTTCCAGCCGCGCCGCGGCCCGGAGCAGCGCATCCTCACCGAGAACCGCGCGCTGATCGAGGATATCGACCGTCGCAAGCTGCTGCGCGGCGCGGTGAGCCTCGGCGCGCTATCCATGCTGACCGGATGCGACGTCGCCGAGCAGCCGCAGGTCCAGAGCGTGCTGCGCACGGTCTCCTCTTTCAACGACCGGGTGCAGGCGGCAATCTTCGATCCGAACCGGCTGGCGCCCACCTATTCGGAGGCGCAGGTGGTGAATCCGCCGCGCTTCAACGCCTACTACGAGATTGAGAACGTCAAGCCGATCGATATTTCCGGCTGGAAGCTGGAGCTTGCGGGCCTCATCAACGACAGGCGCCCGTGGAACATTGAACAGATCTATGCCCTTCCCGAGCAGGAAGAGATCATCAAGCACATCTGTGTCGAGGGATGGGACTATATTGGCCAGTGGTCCGGCCCTAACCTCAGGCATTTCCTGACGCTGGTAGGCGCCGACCTGACGGCGAAATACGTCGCCTTCCACGGCAATGACGATTATCTGGAAGTCATCGACATGCCCTCGGCGCTGCATCCGCAGACCATTCTGGCCACAAAATACGCCCGCGAGCCGATCACCGATCCGTTTGGCTACCCGTTGCGCCTGCGCACCGCCGTGAAGCTAGGCTTCAAGAACCCGAAATGGATACGAGCCATCGAAGTCACCAATACCTACCAGGAGGGGTTCTGGGAGAAGCAGGGCTTCAACTGGTTCAGCGGGCTGTGAGCGTGCCGACGCCCCGGCATCGCGATGAACCCGTTGCAGCCGGATGCGGATAGGCGATGTTCTCGCTTATTTCGGCCCTTCTCTGCGCCGCCGTCGGCCTCCTGCTCTGGACCGGCGTCGGCTATGTGCTGGCGCGCCGCCTGGCGCTTGGCCATGGGCTGGCGCTGCCGGTCGCGCCGGCGCTCGGCTGGGCGGTGCAGAACGCGGTCGCGCTGGCGCTGGGGCAATTGATCGGCTTCTCGCCCGTCGCGACGATCGGCGCGGCGGTGCTGCTGTGCTCCGTCCTTCTGGTGAAGAGGCACTCGCTGGATGAGCCCTCGGCCAGCACAGACGCTGTGCCCTGGTGGCTCTTTGCCATGGCCGCGGTGGTGGCCATGGCTCCCGCCCTGGCCGTGCTGCCGAAGCAGGTCGCGGAGGGCGTCATCCTCGCGCCCGCCATCTTTGATCACTCGAAGATCGCGCTGATCGACGAGATCGTTCGGGGTGGGGTGCCCCCAGTCAATCCATTCTTCGGGCCCACCGGCCAGTCAGCGGACGTCGCCTATTACTATCTCTGGCATTTCGGCGCCGCCCAGCTTGCTGGCCTGACGGGCGCAACCGGCTGGGAGGCGGACGCAGCGGCGAGCTGGTTCACGGCGTTCTCGACCCTCGCGCTCATGGCGGGTCTCGCGCGCTACCTCAGTGGTTCGCGGCTTGCTCCGGCCATCGCCCTCGCGCTGTGCTGCACCGGCTCGTTGCGGCCAGTCCTCGAGGCCATCGTCGGCGGTACCGCGCTTGAAGCTCTGCTAAAGCCCGCCAGCGGTTTTGCCGGCTGGCTGTTCCAGTCGAGCTGGAGTCCGCATCATGTCGCGGCGGCGGGTTGCCTCGTCACGGCCACGCTGCTGGTCACGCGCCTCACGCGCAACCCAAATCTCCTCTCGACCGTGATACTGGCCCTTGTCATGTCGGCCGGCTTCCAGAGTTCGATCTGGGTCGGCGGGGTGGTGATGGCGCTTGTCGCCGCCGCGCTCGTGCCTCTGATGCTGTCCTCGATCCCGCTCCCGGCGTGGCCGCGCTTTGTCGGGGCGGGGGTCGCGGCAGGGCTGCTCGCCCTCGCAATCGCCTCGCCGCTTCTCGTCGCCCAGTACCATGCCGCGCTGCTGCGGGCGGCTGGAAGCCCGGTAGCGGTTGTGCCCTATGCGGTGCTCGGTCCGCTGGCGGAAGCTGCCCTCGGCGGGGCGGGTAACATGGCGGCCTATTGGCTGGTGCTGCTCGTCGTCGAATTTCCGCTCGTCTATATCGCGGGCACCCTGACGCTGGCGCGCATGGCCACGGAGCGCGAGGAGGACGATGTGCGCCGGATCGATGTCCACGCGCTGCTCACCGTCGTCGCGGTCAGTCTCGCGTCGAGCTGGCTGCTCGTCAGCACGGTCGGCGACAATAACGATCTCGGCTGGCGCGCGGTGCTACCTGCGCTACTGGTGTTGACGGCTGCCGCTGCAGCGGGGATTGCGCGCTGGGTCGAACAACGCACCCGCCTTGTGGCCAGCCTCGCAGTGGCGGCCTTCGCGGCGAGCGTGCCAGCCGGCGCCATCATCATCGCCGGCAACGCGAGGGGCGAGCTGTCGCCCTCGGCAGAGGCGTTTGCGAAGGCACCCGCCATGTGGGCGGCGGTACGGCGCCACACGCCCGAAGACGCACGGGTCGCAAACAACCCCGGCCTGTTCGCCGACATGACGCCGTGGCCGGTCAACATTTCCTGGGCGCTGCTTGGCGATCGCCGCTCGTGTTTCGCCGGCAACGAACTGGCGATCGCTTTCGCCCCGCTTTCGCCAGAACGCCGGGCCGAGATTTCAGGCCGGTTTCTCCGCACCTTCGCCGGCGGTGGATCGCCCGACGACGTCCGCGCTCTGGCCGAGACCTATGGCTGCGGCACTGTGCTGCTCACCGCCCTCGACGGCGCCTGGGCGAACGACCCGTTCGCCGCCAATCGGTTCTACCGGCTGGCCGAGGCGCAGGCGGGTGCGTGGCGCGTCTATGTCGCCGTCCCGTCCTCGGACGACGATGCGCCACCGAATTCCGCCGGTCAGAGCGCCGAGTGATCCTTCACCGCTTCCTCGAGCGCCGGCTTCAATCCGAGAAAGCGTTCGTCGACGGCAGCCGGATTGTCGCGGTTGAGCGCGATCATCTGAGCACGGGTCTCGCCGCCCCGGATCACCTCGAACGCGTTCTCCTCGATGCCGGCGACAATGGCGTCGGCGACAGCCGAGGCCGGCTCGCGCGCGAATCCGAGCTCGGGACCGGCGCGATTGGACTTCATCATCGGCGTGTCCGTGCCGCCGGGATAGGCGGTCAGCACATGGATGCCTTCGCCCTTTAGCTCGCGTCGCATCGCCTCGCCGAAGCGGGCGAGACCGGCCTTGGTCGCGGCATAGGTCGCGTAGAATGGCGCACCGACCAGAGCGATGCCGGAAGCGATGTTCACGATGACGGCGTCGCCGCTGGCCCGCAACGCCGGCAACGCCGCGCGCGTCAGCAGGATCGGTGCCACGAGATCGACCTCGATCATCGCCTGCAGTTCAGCCTCGGGGGTGTTTTCAAGACGTCCGGCCCGGACGCCGCCGGCGTTGTTGACGAGGATATCGAGCCCACCGAGCGCGTCGATGGCCTGCTTGAGAGTTGCCGCGCGCCCCTCTGGCGTCGCCACGTCGGCGACAATGCCATGGATGCAAGAGCCGCTCGACTGCAGGTTCCGTACCGCTGTCGCCACGACCTCCGCCCGTCGGCCGCTAATGGCGACCTTCGCGCCCTTGGCCAGCAGCGCTTGCGCGAGAGCAAGGCCGATGCCGCTTGAGCCACCGGTGATCAGGACACGCTTGCCGTCGATCTTCATGATTGTGTTCCCTCTATTTTGTCCTGCGTCCTGGTCTCGAAATCGCTGGCGTCGTGGCGTTCGCGGAGCTGTTCGGAAGGATCGCCGCTCGTGCGATTGACCATGCGGCCGCGCGTCACGGCCGGTCGCGCGAAAACGGCATCGGCCCAGCGCTGTACGTTTGCGTAGCCCTGCACCGACAGGAATTCGGCGGCGCCGTACTGCCAGCCTTTGGCGAGGCCGCCATACCAGGGAAACACCGCGATATCAGCGATGGTGTAGTCGGCGCCGCCGAGATATTCGCTCTCGCTCAGGCGTCGATCCAGAACGTCCAGCTGACGCTTGACCTCCATGGCGAAGCGGTCGATCGCGTATTCGATCTTGATCGGCGCATAGGCGTAGAAATGGCCGAAGCCGCCGCCTAGATAGGGCGCGCTTCCCATCTGCCAGAACAGCCAGGACAGGCATTCGGCGCGTGCCGGCTGTTCGGCCGGCAGGAAGGCGCCGAACTTTTCGGCGAGGTAGAGGAGAATCGAGCCGGATTCGAACACCCGCACCGGGGTCGGCCCGCTGCGGTCCACCAGCGCCGGGATCTTGGAGTTGGGGTTGGCCTCGACGAAGCCGCTGCCGAACTGGTCGCCCTCGCCGATGCGGATCAGCCAGGCGTCGTACTCGGCGCCGGCATGCCCGAGCGCGAGCAACTCCTCGAGCATGATGGTGACTTTCACCCCGTTCGGTGTGCCCTGCGAGTACAGCTGGAGCGGATGGCGTCCAACCGGCAGCGCCTTTTCATGCGTCGACCCGGCGGTCGGCCGATTGATGTTGGCGAAGGTGCCCCCGCTCGGCTTGTTCCAGGTCCAGACTTTCGGAGGCCTGTATTCGGACGAATCCGTCATTCTCCAACTCCACAAACGCTTCAGCGCGGATCAGGCAGCCGGGGGATAGTTGGACGGGAAGAGCGCACGCTTGGTCTCCTCGTCGCTCACGCGCTTGAAGGGATGGTCTTTGCCGACCGCGCGCGCGCGGGCTGCCGCCGGGCGCTTGTCGACCGTCTCGAACAGCCGCTTGAGATTGGGAAATGGCGCGAGCGGGTCATCGGCACCCTTGCGCACGCGCGAGGCGCGGTCGAGCCAGCCCCAGGCCGACATATCGGCGATCGTATAGTCGTCCCCGGCGATATAGGTCCGCCCTTCAAGATGGTCGTTCAGCACCTGATAATGCCGCTCGGCCTCGCGGCGGTAACGGTTGAGGGCATAGGCTTCGCCCTCCGGCGCGGCGAACTGGAAGTGAACGGCCTGGCCCGAGAAGGGCCCGAGGCCGGAGGCAAGGAACAGCAGCCACGAAAGCAGCTCGGGCCGATCTGCCGCCTTGCCAAGAAACGTGCCGGTCTTCTCCGCGAGATAAATCAGGATCGCGGTGGAATCGAACACGCGCACTTCCTTGCCCGCCGGACCGTCCGTGTCGATGATTGCCGGCACTTTACCGTTGGGATTTATTGCGCGGAACCCGGGCGTGTGCTGCTCGCCCTTGCTGGTGTCGACAGGGTGGGTTTCGTACGGAAGACCTGCGTCTTCGAGGAACAGGGCGACCTTCGCGGGATTGGGCGTCGGGTGGAAATAGAGACGGATCATCGACATCTCCCGGGTTCTGCGACGTCGTGCGCAGCGGCCGCCTGCGGTATTGGGCGCCACACATTGAGTTTTAGTTCGATCGTTCTATAATGCATCGAGCCGCTGCCGATGGCAAGATGCGGCTCAGACACATCGACAGGTATCGGGATGGCAAGACCGCGGGAATTCGACGAGGAGGCCGTGCTGAATGCGGCGGTGGAGTGCTTCTGGAGTCGCGGCTACGAAGCGACCTCGGTACGTGACCTCATCGAGAAAACAGGCCTGACCGGCGCCAGCCTCTACAATGCCTTCGGCGACAAACGGGCATTTTATCAGCGGGCTCTGGACCATTATGTCGAGACAAGCATCCTGGATCGTATCCGGCGGTGCGAGGCGATGGCGCCGCGTGAGGCCATCGGCTCGTTCTTTGCCGAGATACTGAAACGCTCGCTTGATGACCGCACGCATAGAGGATGCATGCTGGTGAACGCGGCGCTCGACGTGGTGCCGCACGATCCGGGATTCCAGGACATAGTCGCCGGCGTGCTCACCCGGATCGAAGCGTTCTTTCTCGGACGCGTGAGAGCCGGACAGGTCGACGGAACGATCACGCTTGCCCTGCCGGCGGAGGACCTCGCCCGGCATCTGCTGGGGGTCCTGATGGGGTTGCGCGTGCTCGCGCGGGCCCGGCCGGAACGGGCCTTGCTCGAGGGCGTCGTCAGTCCGGCGCTCGCGCTGCTCGATGCGATCGAAACGGCCCGCCCGCCCAGATGTCATGTCGTTTGACGAAATCTGCTGGATGCCCTGGGCGTGCATTTAAGGGGAATGTCAGGCCCACGTACGCGATTGCCCGCGTCCGCCACCATGACGACTTCTCGCCGGACAACGATCCCCATGATGAGCGGGACTTCGGCGCTATCGGCCTGGAGGGTCTCGGCCGCGTCTTCTGGAAGATCGACTACTACGACCCGACCCTGACCCTCGGCAGCGAGGATTCCGCCGACCCCGCCCGCACCCGGCGCGTCCTCACCATCATGCTCGCCAAGGAATATTGAGGGAGGGGCGGCCGCAGCATGAGCTGAGTTCGCTGCGATAATGACGAATGGCCTGTTGGGGGCCGTTTGCAGTCGGTCCGCTTCCCGCACGAAAACGGAGAGAGCCGACATTCCGCATTCTGACCCCGTGGTGGTCGTCTCGGGAGCGGACGAGCCAGACCAATAGTTGTCGCTGAGGCACCGAGGCTTCGGCGCCGTGCATGCACTTAAGGGCGAGCCTGAGTGCAATTGCCCCTAATGTGAGGGAGGGTTAGACGCGGGAATGTCGGGAAATACTGAAAGATCACAGCAAAACAGATTGTCATACTTGTGGAAGCGCAGACTAGTGTCGACTATGCTCTTGCCTTGTTCACCCATTCTCATCCTGCCCCCGAGTGGGCGGTGGCCGAGTGTGACATGTAAATTAGGGACAATACTGGCGTAGCAGAAAAAATCGAGCACCTCTTCGGTAAAGTTTTTTACTTCTTTGTGAAAAGGCATTCCTGTCATTTTTTCGATCGAAACTGAGTATCTATCCCTTTGAAAATATGGGCTGTGCACGAATGCGGCCATCGGCATTGGCGCGCCGCGGGAGAGTGATTTGCTACTCAACAAGGATCACGAACCCTTGCGCTTCGGCTTCCTCCTGGCGCCGCGCTTCTCGATGATGAGCCTGAGCTCCGCAATCGAACCAATCCGCGTTGCCAACCGGCTTCTTGGCCGCAAAGCCTTCGATTGGTGCACATGCAGCACGGACGGCCAGCCCGTGATGGCGTCGAATGATCTGGTTCTTGAGGCCGGGGCGGTTGACGAGGCGACTGACCGCATAGATGCACTCGTGCTGTGCGGCGGCACGCGCCTCACCGCAGCGCAGGAGCGGCCGATCATTCGCGCCCTGCGCAATGCGAACCGGCGCAAGCGCGCCATCGGCGCACTGTCAACGGCCACACATCTTGTTGCGCGCGCTGGACTTCTCGCGGGATACCGCTGCACGATCCACTGGGAAAATCTCCCGGCACTGCGCGAAGAATTTCCAGGCCTGATCGTGACCGAGGCCGTTTACGAGATCGACCGCGACCGGCTGACATCATCGGGTGGCACCACCGCGATGGACATGATGCTGCACATTATCCTCCTGCGGTATGGCCCGGACATCGCCAACGAGGTTGCCGCGCAGTTCCAGCATGCAAAGATCAGGGCGCACAACGAGCCGCAATCAGGCTGGCGGCAGCGTAACCTGACCTACCAGCCTCCGGCGATCCGGCGGGCCACCACCATCATGCGGGAACACATCGAAGATCCCCTGGCCATCCGCGAGATCGCCGATCGGGCGGGCATCAGTGAACGACAAATGGAACGGCTTTTCACGACGCATCTTTCGTTGCGGCCGATGCATTACTACCTGATGCTACGCACCGAGCGCGCCCGCGAACTGCTCAGCTATACCGACAAGCCGTTGGTTGAGATCGCGGTCGCCGCCGGGTTCGGATCGGTCGCGCATTTCTCCAGATGGTTCCTGCACTTCCACGACCAGTTGCCGTCGCAGTATCGCAAGGCAAGCCGGACAGGTGCGTGAGAGGCGGTGCGGCCGCTATTAATTGCGGATCGCGTGCAAAAGGTCGCGGACCGTGGTTCCCGGCCGGCCGAACTGGCTGAGGTAACGCAGGCAGTTGTGGCTCCGCTCTTCACCCCATGCCGGCGTCGTATACAGCAGGAACTTGCGCTCCAGTTCAGCGACGGACAGCGGTGCATCCGGATCGCCACGCGGCTCGCGCGGCGCTGACAAATGGACTGAGCCGTCCTTCAGCCTGATCTCGACGCGAGCGAAGCGCCGAGCGGGAAACAACCGCGAATATTCTCCATCCTCGACATAACGGATCCGCTCCGTGAGCCTGCGCACTTGCGGATCGCCGAGCGCGTCATCCACGACATGCTGGGGCAGCACATCGCCATGGATGAGCGCAACAGCCGTCGGGAACGACGTGCCGTACTGCGCCTGGTCAGTCGTCTCCGGGATGCCTTGAAACAGACGTGTGGCCTCATGGAAGGTGTGAACGATCACCTTGTCGACATCGTCAGGCTCAATCGCATGAGCGGCCTTGAGCTCACGAACACCGTCAATGCCGGCATGCGCCCAGCGGCAGACGGGATAGGGCTTGGTGTATTGCTCCCGGATACGCCAGCGCTCGCCCAGGTCATTCCAAACCTCATCGAGATCCTCGTCGACTACAGACACGGCCGGCGCGCCGGTGAAACCTTCCGAGGCGAGATAGGCTGCCGATACGCCAGCCATCGCTCCCCAGCCCGAACCGTCCTTGACCATCGTCGGATAGTCGACGTCGCGCATTAGCTGGCTGCGCGGACCGTGATACTCCGCAATGCCAAGGGCGTGCTGGAAGCGCGTTTCGTCTAGTTCCAGCAGATGCCCCGCAAGAGCGGCACAGCAGACGGCATTCCAGGCCCCTGACGAGTGATACTCCGGGGCGCTGCTGTGCAGGGCGATGCCCGCCCGCGTGCCGATTTCGTAGCCAGCGATCAGCAGGCGCAGGAAAGTGCCTCCTTTGAGATCAGGTCTGGCCGCTTCGGCGACTGCCAGCAACGACGGCAGTACCGCGCAGCCGACATGTCCCTTGGTGAGCGAGTGTCCATCATGCGCGTCCATGGAGTCGATCACCATTCCGCCCAGCAGCGCAGCGCCCACCGGGTTGGTAAGCGGGCCCCCGATCATCGGCCGGCAGCTTGGCCCGCCATTGATGCCGACCCCGTGAAAATCACCGACATAGCGGACGAGTATGCCTGCCAGCGGCGTGGCGGAACCGGCGACGGCGGTCGCGATCAGATCGACAAGGCACCAGCGCGCCTTGTCCATTAGCTCCTTGGACAGATCCGCCGTCTCGATCGTCAAGAGGAACGTGCGAAGGTCGCCGTCCCGACGCGAAAGCTTGCGCATGATGGCTACGTGCTCAGTTGACGAGGCCGGAGGACTTCAGGAACCCGTTGGCAACCTCGGGGATGGTCTTCTTTTCGACGTCAACCTGGGCGTTGAGCTTGGCCATGACCTCCTCGTTGAGCCGGCTGGAAATGTCCTTCAGCAGCGGCTTGAGCTGAGGGTGTGCTTCCAGCGCCGCTTTGGTGGCTACCGGGGTCATTACCTGCGCAATGTGGTACTGCCGGTCGTCTTCCAGAAGGACGAAGTCGAAGGCTGGGATGCGGCCGTCGGTCGAGAACACGAGACCAACATCGACCTGTCCGTCGCGCAGCGCCTGATAGACGAGGCCGGAATCCATGCGAACGATGTCCGCGCGCGGGAAGGAGAAGCCATAGGCTTCCTGCATGGGCATGAGCCCGTCCTTGCGGCCGTAGAATTCCGCGTTGCAGCCGAAAGTGATCTTCTCTCCCCGATTGACCGCCGCAGCCAGATCGCTGGTCGTCCGCAATCCCCTTGCCTTGGCTGTTTCACGGCGTACCGCGAGGGCATAGGTGTCATTCACGTCCGAGCTGTCGAGCCATTCGAGCCCGTTGGGCGCGTCCAGCTCGTTCAACTTGGCAAGCATCTGTGACCGCGGAATTCCGGGCATCTTGTGGTAATTCACGAGAGCAGGACCGGTATATTCCCAATAGAGGTCGATCTGACCCGAAACCAGGCCTTGACGGACAACGTTGCTTCCGAGTCCTGACGTCAGGGTTGCGCCGATGCCCTTAGACACGAGATACTGCTGGGTAATCTCGCCGGCCAATATATTTTCCGTAAATCCTTTGGCGCCAAGCTTGACATCCGCGGCGATCGCAACAAACGGCATAGCCGTTAGCCACAATCCAACCAAACAGGCAACTATCTTGTTCATGGAACCCTCGATCGGAATGGCTTGATTTTATTTTTTGTCAACGGCTGGCCATTTACGTCTAAGCAAGCCCGACGAATGCACTTGTGCACGCATCGTAGGTCGAGCCGCGCACTGGCGAGCATCAATTATCGACATCAATTTTGTAGAAATCGACATTGCCGCGTCAGCCAGCCGCGATAGCTCCGCGGTTGGACGCGGGGCTACCAGCGAACCGCGACGGCACGCGCGTAAGCAGCAGCCGAGTTCATCGCACCTGACCGCCCCAATGCGTCGCTGCCCTACGGACTGGCAGGTCTTGGCTGCTGCTCGGCAGATAGCCGCCGTTCTACTACCGACCCGAGGCTGTGTGAGAACTCTGTGGCTCGTCGAGCAGGTTGTTGCTGTGGCGCGCGTTTGCTCCGTTCACGCGGTTATCGCCTTGAGGGTTGCAGATGCCTGCCCGTCTGCATCGTCGACGAGACGGTCAGGCATCTGAGACCCTTCACATAAACAGAAGATGGCGCGCATGTCGAAAGCGGGCATTTTCCTCCAGATCATAACCACTCACGCGCGGGCGGTCTTCGCTCGGCGCGAGAGAAAGAGGGTTACATAAGGCAGACCGATGACCACCACGCTGGCCAGCAACAATCCGGCCGAGATCGGGTGCTGGTAGAACACCGCCACATCGCCGCCCGAGGCGATGAGCGCGCGGCGCATGCCGAGTTCCAGCAGCGGGCCGAGCACCACGCCCATGATCAGCGGCACGGCCGGGTATTTCAGCTTTTCCATCACGTAGCCGAGCACGCCGAAGCCAGCCATCACCGCGATGGCGGAGAGGTCGAGGTCGATGCCGTAGATGCCGTAGATGACGATGCCGATGACGCCTGCGAAGAGCAGGCCGCGCTGCACGAAGATCGCCGCCGCCAGGATCGGCGTCAGCAGGATGGTCATGAACACCAGCACCAGATTGCCGATGTAGAAGGTGCCGAACAGGTTCCAGACGAAGTCCCCCTGCTCCTGGAACAGGCGCGGACCCGGCTGCAGGCCGACCATCAGTAGGCCGGCAAGCAGCACGGCAGTGGTCGCCGAGCCCGGCACGCCAAGCGTGAATAGCGTCACCATGGCGCCGTATGAGGCGCTGTTATTGGCCGCCTCCGGCGCGGCGACTCCGTCGAGCGCACCCTTGCCGAACTTCTCGGGCTCCTTGGACATCTTCTTCGCCGCGCCATAGGCCATCATGGTGGCCGCCGTGGCGCCGGCGCCCGGCAGCACGCCCACGAGGAAGCCGATCAGCGAGCCGATGCCGAGCGAGCGGCGGGTGGCGATCAAGTCGCGCCATTTCGGCATCATCGAGCGGTAGGAATAGGAGGCCGCGCCCACCGCGTCGGGGGTGTGCTCCTCCAACGCCAAAAACATCTGGCCAAGGCCGAACATGCCGACCGCGATGAGCGAGAAGTCGAGGCCGTCGAGCAGGAACATGGAGCCGAAGGTGAAGCGGGGCCCGCCCATGATCTGGTCGAGGCCGATCATGCCGATCCACAGGCCGAGGGCGAGCGAGAGGAAGCTCTTCAGATGATCCTCGGTGCCCAGCACGGTGACGAGGGATAACGAGAGCACCATCAGAGCCGTCATCTCGGTCGGGCCGAACATCAGCGCGTAGCTGGACACGAGCTGTGCCATCAGCGTCAGGCCGAGCAGGCCGACGAGGCCGCCGATGAAAGAGGCGTAGGTGGCGAGCCCGAGCGCGCGGCCGGCCTGTCCCTGCTTCGCCAGCGGATAACCATCGAGCACCGTCATCACCGAGGGCGCGTCGCCGGGTATGCCGAGCAGGATCGAGGTCACCGCTCCCCCGAACATCGCCCCGTAGTAGACGCCCGCCAGCATGGCGAGCGCCACCGTTGGCTCGAAGCCGACCGCGACGGGGAGCATGATCGCCACGCCCGCCGTCGGGCCAAGACCGGGCAGGGCGCCGATCAGCAGGCCGACGAAGGCGCCGAGCGTGATGGCCAGAAGCATGGCCGGGTCGGTCGCGGCATTGGCGATGCCATGGCCGAGAAGTGCGAGCGTTTCCATGGAACTGTCTCCGGATGAAGGCGGCGCGCTGCCTTCAGAATCCGAGCGGACCGGTGACGAGCGGCGTGCCGATCACCTTGGCGAAGAGGATGTAGCAGAGGACGACCGTGCCGGCCGAAACCAGCACCAGCCGCAGCAGGAACAAGCGGTCGCGGCGGTGGGATTCCTCGGTGACGTAGCCGACCCCGACCATGACGGCAAAGGCGGCGAGCCCCATGCCTGTCAGCGGCGCGAGAAAGACGAAAAGCACGATGGCGCCGGTCACGGCGAAGACCGACAGCATGACCACCGGGTCGATCCGTCCTGCGAGCCGCATGCGCCCGGACAGGTCGCGCACCAGCAGCGCCGCCGCGAGGAGGGTCATCATCAGCCCGGCGATGATCGGGAAGAAGCCTGGGCCGGGAATGCCGTTCTGATAGAGGCCGTAGTTCCACGCGCTTACCGTGATGAACAGGCCGAGGCCGAGCAGCACAAGGGTGAAGGCGCGGTCGAGCAGGGCTGTTCCCATACCATCCCTCCAATGAGCAGGGCGGAGCCGGCACCCGGTGCCGGCCCGCGGTGTCGGGACAGGGCTACTTGATCAGCCCGAGGGAGGTCATGAGCGTCTTGTAGTCGGCGTTGCGCTTGTCCATCTCGGCCTGGAAGTCATTGCCGGCGAGATAGAGCGGCACCGAGTCGAAGCGCTGGAGATAGTTGGTCTTCCAGAGATCGCTGTCGAGCGCCTGCTTGATGATGCCCGCCCAGTAAGACACCACCTCGTCCGGCACGTCCTTCGGCATGACGAAGCCGCGCAGCTGCGTGATGGTCACGTCATAGCCGCTCTCGCGGATGGTCGGCACGTCCGGCAACGCCGGGATCCGCTCTTTGGTGCTCACCGCAATAGCGCGCACCTTGCCGTCCTTGATCATCGGCAGCACTTCGCTGGGATTGCCGAACTGCACCTGGATGTGGCCGCCGAGCAGAGCGGTCACCACCTCGCCATCGCCGCCGAAGGGCACGATGTCGGCCTTGATGCCCATCGCGGTCTCCAGGCTCTTCGCCAGCAGCGCCGGGTCAGAGACAATGCCGGTGGTGCCGGATACGATGCGGCCGGCCTTTTTCACGTCCGCTAGCGTCTTGAGCGGCGAATCCGCCTTCACCACCATGATGTACGGGTCTTCGGATACGGCCGCGAGCGGCTTGAAGTCCTTGTAGGAAACCGGGCTCTGGCCGAGCAGCGGCGTGGTGAAGAAGCTCACGCCGATATTGGTCCAGAGATAGGGGTCCTCGGTACGCTTGGCGGCGTAGGTGTAGCCGACGGCGCCGCTGCCGCCGGTGCGGTTCTCGACCAGGAAGTTGGACTTGGTCAGCTTCAGCTTGGTGATGGTGTCAGCGAGCACGCGGGTGATGATATCGCTGCCGCCGCCGGCAGAGCTGGTGACCACGATGGTGACGTCGCGCTCCGGCTCGAAGGCCTTGGCGGCGGGGCTCCAACCCACCGCAGCGGCCAAAAGCGCCAGCGAAGCCACCAGTCCGGCGCGGGCCGGCGAAGAACGTTGAATCCGTGTCGATCGAATTGTCGGCATTTTGGTCCTCCCATCGCGTAAATCTAGCCAATCGCGCCACGTGCAAGACGGCGCCGGGGCCTTTGTTGGGATGCGTCAACGCGCTCTCCGAACCCCAACCAATCGCCGGATCAGAGGATTGTCAACACAAAATTTTCCAAACGGATCCTTGGAGATTCCTCTCTAGGCCTTGTAATTGCTTGATTTTATGCCGCGTCGGCACCGTCACGGATTCTTCGCTCGGCCAAATTCAGGCGCGGAGCCGGCCTATGGGCAGGCGGATTGCCGACACTTTGGCATTATTGTTGACACTGATGTCGGCTTGGGCAAGTTTGGGGATCGAGGAGCGACACATGCCCAATCCCGAAATGCTCTATGACGCAGAAGCCGCTACCGCCTCGTCGATCGCGGACAAGATCTATCGCGAGCTCGAGAACACGATTATCGACGGCGGGCTGGAGCCGGGCGACCGCATCAACGAGAAGGCGCTCGCCGACCAGCGCGGCATCAGCCGCGGCCCGGTGCGCGAGGCTTGCCGCCGGCTGGAGGAAGCCGGGCTTGTCGAGTTCAAGGCCAATCGCGGCTTCTTCGTGCGCGTGCTCGACCTGCAGGACGTGCTGGAGATCTATGACGTGCGCGCCGCGCTGTTCTCCCATGCCGGGCGCATCCTGGCGCGGCGGATCAACCGCGAGCAGATCGCCGAGCTGGCAGAAATGCATGTGCGGATGGAGGCAGCGGTCGCGGCTGGCGAGGCGGATCAGTTCTATGTGCTGAACCGGCGCTTCCACTCGCGCATCATGGCGTTCACGCGCAACAAGCACCTCGCCAGCATCTACGAGAATCTCGACCGCGAGCTGCACATCTGGCGCAAGCGGGCGCTCATCCTCGACGGCAATGTCCGCGCTTCATCGACCGAGCACGCGCTGATCCTCGAAGTATTGAGGAACGGCAATCCCTCGCGCATCGCCGAGGTGCTGCGCGACCACAGCCTCGCGGGGCGCAACCGGCTGCTGCGCACCATGCCGGAGCAGATTGCCCACTTCGAGGGCGTCTGGGACGACGAGGACTGACGCCGCAAGACCGACGCCGCGAGCATCGGCGTCGCGGCCTCGACAGGAAACATCCAAGGAAAGAAGCGGAACATGCGTACCCAGGACGGCAAGCCCATCGTCGCGATCTCCAACGGCGACCCTAGCGGCATCGGCCCGGAGATCGCCCTCAAGGCGATGGTTAGCGAAGAGGTCCGGCAAGCCGCCGCGCCGATCATAATCGGCAGCCCCGAAGTGTATGAGCGCGATCTGGCGCTCGCCGGCGCACCGCTGGAGATTCGGCTGCTCTCCAGCCCTTCCGAGGCCACCGGCGCGCCGGGCACGGTGGAGATCCTGCCCTTCGACAGGCTCGACCTGTCGCTGTGCCCCCGCGGCGAGGTCTCCGCCGAGGCCGGCCGCTACAGCGGCGCCAGCATCGCTCACGCCATCAGCCTCGGCATGGCCGGCGAGGCGCACGCCGTCGTCGTCTCGCCCAACAACAAGCGGGCGATGAAGGACGGCGGCCACGAGCACACCGGCTTCGAGGAGATTTCGCGCCACTACACCGGCGCCAAACGCTCGATCCAGATCCTCATGGGCCGCAAATACAACCTCGCCCGCGTCACCAACCACGTGCCGCTTCGCCAGGTCGCCGATATCTGCACCCGCGACCGCGTGCTCGCCCAGATTCAGGTGCTGAAGGACAGCCTCGCCATGGTCGGCGTGCCCGATCCGGTCATCGGCGTGTCCGGCCTCAACCCGCATAATGGCGAGCACGGGCTGATGGGCACGGAGGAGATGACCGACATCGGGCCGGCCTGCGACGACGCCCGCGCCGAAGGCATCAAGGTCATCGGACCGATCCCGGCCGACACGGTCTTCATCGACATCGACAAGCTCGGTCTCGACATCGTGCTGTCGATGTATCACGACCACGGCAATTCCGGCATCAAGATCCTGGAGTTCGGCCATCTGGTGAACTTCATCGGCGGCCTGCCGATCCCGGTCTTCACCGTCTCGCACGGCACCGCCTTCGACATCGCCGGCAAGGGCATCGCCGGCTCCACCAATATGGAGCTGTCAATCATCGCAGCGGCCAAGAGCATGCGGGCGCTGTGAGCCGATGCTGCGCATAGGAGAGCAGATCTACGGCGCGGGCGTCGTGCATGTGGCGGCCTACTCCACCACCCCGAACGACCCGCTGGAGACGACCGAGCGGCTACTGCGCGACTCTGGCCTGCAGGCCGTCGAGGGCGCCTGGGCGCTGGATGCGGACGGTATGGCCGCTCTGCGCGACGGCTTTGCCTGGTCCGGAACGGACGCCGTGTTCGTGGTCGGCGGCATCATGCGCCGCAAGGGCATCGACCCCAGCGCGGCCGATCTCGAGGCGCGCGCGGAGGCGATGGCGGAGCTAAAGAAGCTCATCGAGACCGCCGCCGGCCTCGGCTGCCGGATGATACTGCTCTGCTCCGGCCCCGACACGGTGCCGGAGCAGCGCGTCGCCGCCATTGACCGCCTCGCCGTCGTGCTGGAGGAGCTGTGCGCGCATGCGAAGGCGGTGCGTCCGCACGATCCGCTTTGGCTGACCCTCGAGCATTTCGACCGCGAACTCGACCAGAAGCGCCTGCTCGGGCCCACGGTCGAAGCCGCCGCGCTCATCGAGAGGGTACGTCGCACACATTCCAATATCGGCCTCACCCTCGACCTCAGCCATATCGTGCAGCTTGGCGAGGATATTGCCGGCGCGGTGGCGGCGGCGCGCGAGGTGACGATCCATGCCCATATCGCCAATTGCGGCCTCGACCGAGCGGCGCTGGCGACCTTCGGCGATTCGCATTGCCGCTTCGGCGCGCAGGGCGGGGCGGTCGGCGTCGACGACGCCGTAACCTTCCTCGACGCCCTGGTGCGCAACGGCTACGGCACCCGGCCGCTGCCGACGCGTGTCCCACTGATCAGCGTCGAGATGAAGACACCGGAAGGTGAAACGCCGGAACTCGCCATCGCCGGCGGACTGCGCATGTTGCACCGCGCGGCCGCCATCGCCGATGCCGCGCTTCGACGGCCACGAACGGGGGAATGACATGGCGCCGCGAATTGCCCTGATCCACGCGGTGGAAGTCGCCATCGCGCCGATCACTCTCGCCTTCGCCCAGTTCTGGCCGGCGGCCCGTTGCACCAACCTGTTCGACGACAGCCTCTCGCCGGACCGCGCCGCCGAGGGCGATCTCACCGCCCGCATGAGCCGGCGTATTAACATGCTGGCGGACTATGCCGCGCTGACCGGCGCTGACGGCATTCTCTTCACCTGCTCGGCCTTCGGTCCGGCGATCGAGGAGGCGGCGCGCCGCCTGCCGATTACGGTGCTGAAGCCGAACGAGGCAATGTTCGATCAGGCGCTCGCCGCCGGCCGACGCATCGGTATGCTGGCAACCTTCGGCCCTGCGGTGGCCACCATGGAGGCTGAGTTCCGCGAGGCCGCGCAGGCCGCCGGCTCCGACGCCGAGTTGGAGACTGTGCTGGTCGCCGGTGCGATGGACGCGCTGAAGGGCGGCGACGCAGAAACCCACAATCGGCTGGTGGCCGAGGCGGCGCCCCAGCTGCGCCACTGCGATGCGGTGCTGCTGGCGCACTTCTCCACTTCTCGCGCCAAGGCGGCGGTCGAGGACGCGCTCGGCAGGGAAGTGCTGACCAGCCCGACCTCCGCCGTTACCGCGATGCGCGGCCGTATGGGCGCGAGGAAATGATCATGTTCGGCACCTTCGCCGACAAATTCACTGGTGCAACCGACCTCGCGACATCTTCGCCCGGCCGCCGCCCGGCGTCGCTGGTGACCCGTGCTCCGCACACTTCGTAGCTGCCAGCGTACGTCCGGTCCCGGGAGCGATGCCCGGCATTCTGAACAACGGCAATGGCGGCGCGGCTCAGATTTCCATTGTCTCGGCAAGAGTAAGCGCATCATCTATATCGACACCGAGGTATCGAACGGTGTTTTTGATTTTGGTGTGTCCAAGCAGAATCTGAATAGCTCGGAGATTGCCGGTAGCCTTGTAGATCAGGGCAGCCTTGGTACGGCGGAGCGAATGCGTTCCGTATTCCTCGGGGCGCAGTCCAATCGCCATAACCCGTTCATTGACCAATCCGCGTACTGTCGAGTGCTGAGGTGCCCTTCGTGGTCGACCCGGCTCGGGAACGCGTAGTCGTCGATACAGCCACCACGGCGTTCGAGCCACGCGAGCAGACTTGCCCTCGTGTCTGCGGTGATCTCGAATTGGACGGGCCGGCCGGTCTTCTGCTGGATCACCATTGATCGGGCCCGTATTGCCGAGCCGGAGACAAGCGATCCGATCTTCATCTTGACGAGGTCGCAACCGCGAAGCTTGAGAGACAGTTTTATCAGTCGATTCTGGCGGCCACGAGCGACCAAGATGAGAACTATGCGTTCGCTATAGCCCTATGACGAGTGATGACCCTTGTCTGCCGCTGGGAGGGGCCGCACGCTCCAATGACGTGTCCGGACCGACGGCTTCGGTTCTGTCGCCTACCTCAGGTCCGAGGACCGCCGACGACCAAGCGATGTGCCGTGCCATCCAGCGGTACGCGAAACGCTCCATCGACGCGCTCTACCGAAGCTCCGTCCAGCCGCGCCACGACGTCCGCCCGGTCCCGTGCCGGCCCAACCACGATTTCGTATTGCGTTCCGGCAATCGTCACCCGCGCCTCGAACCCCGGCCAGTCCTCGGGAATACAGGGCGATACGGTGAGATGCGCGCCCTCCTTCCTTATGCCGAGAATGCCCTCGATGCCGGCGCGGTACATCCAGGCGGCCGAGCCGGTGTACCAGCTCCAGCCGCCGCGCCCGGCATGGGGCGCGACCGAGTAGACATCCGCGGCCAGCACATAGGGCTCGGCCTTGTAGGTCGCGACCTGACCCGGCGAGGTGCCGTGGTTGATGGGGTTGAGTAGTGCGAACAGCCCATGCGCCTTTGTGCCGTCGCCGAGCCTCGCGAAGGCGAGGATCGCCCACATGGCGGCATGGCTGTACTGCCCGCCATTCTCCCGCAGCCCCGGCGGGTAGCCCTTGATATAGCCGGGATCGTGCGGCGTGCTCTTGAAGGGGGGCGTGAACAGCAGCGCGATGCCCTCCTCGCGGCGCACCAGATGCTGCTCCAGCGAGGCCATGGCCTGCGCCGCACGGCCCGCCTCGGCCGCGCCTGAGAGCACCGCCCAGGATTGGGCGATGGAATCGATCCGGCATTCGTCATTGGCGCTGGAGCCGAGCCAGGAGCCGTCATCATAGGTGGCGCGGCGGTACCATTCGCCGTCCCAGGCCTCGCGCTCGATCGCCGCGCGCACGGACTCCGCATGGGCGCGCCAGCGCGCGGTGCGCTGGGGATCGCGGGCCTCGGCGAGCGGGGCGAACATCTCGACCGTGCGGATGAACAGCCAGCCGAGCCAGACGCTCTCGCCCTTGCCGCCCTCCCCGACCCGGTTCATGCCGTCGTTCCAGTCGCCGGTGCCCATCAGCGGCAGGCCGTTGGCACCGGTGAGCTCGACGCACTGATCAAGCCCGCGCGCACAATGCTCGAACAGCGAGGCGCTCTCATGCGATTGCATCGGCTGGAAGAAGGCGTCGTGCTCCCCCGCCCGCAATGGCGGTCCCTCGAGGAACGCCACGTCCTCGTCCAGAACCGGCTCGTCGCCCGCCGCAGCGATATAGGTGGCGGCGGCATAGGCCAGCCAGACCCGGTCGTCGGAAATGCGGGTACGCACACCCTGGCCGGAATGCGGCAGCCACCAATGCTGCACGTCGCCCTCGACGAACTGCCGGGCGGCGGCGCGCAGCAGATGACGGCGGGTCTCCTCCGGCTGCGCGAAACTCAGCGCCATGCCGTCCTGCAACTGGTCGCGGAAGCCGTAGGCCCCGCTCGCCTGATAGAAGGCCGAGCGTCCGCGGATACGGCAGGCGATGGTCTGGTAAAGCAGCCAGCCATTCAGCATGATGTCGGTGGCGCGGTCCGGCGTCTTGACCTGCACCGCGCCGAGCAACCGGTCCCAATGGTCGGTGACGGTCTTCAGCACGGCGTCGAGATCGGTCGCGCGGTAGCGGGCGATCAGCACGCGCGCCTCGTCCGCTGTGCGGCATTGGCCGAGCGTCGCGACGATCTCCACGCTTTGGCCGGGTTGCAGCACAATGGTGCTCTGCAACGCAGAGCATGGGTCCAGCCCGGCGCCGGTCTTGCCGGAGAGCGGCACCTTGCCCATCAGCGCGGCAGGCGCCGAAAGTTCGCCATTTCGGCCGAGAAACTCTGTGCGGTCGGCGGTCCAGGCGGTCTGCATCCCGCCGAGATCGGCAAAGGCCACACGCCCATGGCCGATCGCGCTCCACGCGTTTCGAGCGAATAACGCGCCGGTGGTGACATCCATCTCGGTGGCGATAAACGGGGCCGACGCGCCGCGCACGGTGCCGAGCACCCACTCGACATAGGCCGTCACCGTGAGGCGGCGCACCCGGTCGGAGCTGTTGGTCAGCGTCAGGCGCGAGATCTTGATCGGGTCGGCCAGCGGCACATACTGCAGCAGGTCGAGCGCAACGCCGTTGGCCTCGTGCGAAAAGCTGGAATAGCCGAAGCCGTGGCGGGCGATGTAGCTGCCGCCGTCGCGAATGGGCAGCGCCGTGGGGCTCCAGACATCGCCGGTCGCCTCGTCCCTGACATAGATTGCCTCGCCAATCGGGTCGGCGACCGGGTCATTCGACCACTGGGTCAGCTGGTTTTCCCGGCTGTTCTCCGCCCATGTATAGCCGCTGCCGTCCGCCGAGACCTGGAAGCCGAAGCCGCTGCCGGCGATCACGTTGATCCACGGCGCCGGCGTCGTCTGCTCTCCGCTGAGCTGGACGACATATTCGCGGCCGTTCTTGTCGAAACCGCCAAGCCCGTTGAAGAACTCCAGCGACAGCTCGGCCGGAGGAACGAACGGCGCCACGGCCCGATGGCGGCGCTTGGCCAACGCGCGCGGCAGGAAGGCCGGGATATAGCTGAGCTGGTTCGCGATGGAGCCCCGACGCGCCGAGAGCACGACGCGAGCGACCGATTGCAGCAGCCCGCGCCCTTCCAGGCTCATCAGATCGGTGCGCAGCACATGAACCGTGCCCTGCCCCTGCTCGTCGCCGAAGCGGGGGCGCGACTGGCTTGAGCGCACGGCCGTCTCGATGGCGATCTGCAGGTCCTGCACATAGGACGAGGCATGCTCGTTGAGGATGACCAGATCGACCGCCAGCCGCTTCATGCCCCAATATTCATGGGCGCGCAGAAGCTGGCGCACCTGCGCCATGTCTTCGAGATCGTCGATCCGCAGCAGCACGATCGGCAGATCGCCGGAAATCGAATACTGCCAGAGCGCCGATTGCGGCCCGGCGCCGCGCATGATGACGTCGGAGGGCACGCGGAAACGGGAATCGGCGTAGAGGATCGGCGCGGCAAGCCGCTGGAAGTCGGCGGCCTCCTCGGCCTTCACATCGAGATGGCGGAGCTGCACCTGCGCTTGCGTCCACGCCAGCGTCTTCGTCCGCTCGAAAGCGTTGCGGTCATGATGCTTGTCGACGAGGTTGAGCAGTTCCTCGCGCGACGACGCGACCAGCGTCCAGAAGGCGACGCGCACGGTGCGACCGGAGGGCACCGTCACGCGGTGGCGCAGCGCAAAGACCGGATCGAGCACGGTGCCGACGGTATTGGACAGCGGCGCCCCCTCGCGGATGACGGCCGCCTCGGCCGGTTCGCGGTTGCGGCCGAGGAAGCGGGCTCGATCGGTCTCGTATTGCGGGGGATCAAGCATCTCGCCCTCGATGACGGCGAAATGTGCGGCCCAGACCTCTGCCTGGTGCGGCGAGCGCAGCCGGCGGGTGGCGATCAGCGCGCCGAATTCCGGGCGGTGCTCGGTTTCGACGAACATCTTGGCAAAGGCCGGATGCGCGTTGTCGGTCGCGGGTGTGGCCAGCACCAGCTCGGCATAGGAAGTGAGTTCGATCTCGCGTGCCCGCCGCCCGCTATTTGTCAGCGAGACGCGCCGCACCTCGCCATCATCCTCGCCGGACACCAGCAGATCCATGGTGGTGATGAGCGACGGGCTGCGGTGGATGAACTCGGCGCGGTCCTCGGAGAACACCACGTCGTCATGCTCGGCAGCAACGCCGAAGGGCTGGGCGCCGGCCGACCAGAGATCCCCGCTCTGGCTGTCGCGCAGGAAGATGTGCGAGCCCTGCACGTCGCGCGTCGCATCCTCGCGCCAGCGGGTCACGGCGATGTCGCGCCAGCGGCTGAAGCCGGTGCCGGCAGTGGTCACCATGACGACATAGCGACCATTGGAGAGCAGATGCGTCACCGGGGCGCCGCCCGATGGCGGCTTGAGCGAGCGCACGTTCGGCGCCTCGCCGGGCTGCCCCCTGGTGGAGGCCTTCACCTCTTCGGCGCGGGGATAGGCGACGATCACGTTTCGCGGCATGCGCTCCTGCAACAGCAATTCGCTGGCCTGGATGATCGGCTCGCGATGGAAGCGCGCGCGCATCTTCCCGCCGCCCAGCACATTGGCGATGGCGACGATCGTCATGCCCTGGTGATGGGCCATGAAGTTACGCACGATGGCGACACTGGCATCGTCGGGCAGTCGGGCCGGGGTGAAGTCCAGCGCCTCGTAGAAGCCGTAGCGCCCGCCTGCCCCCATAGCGGCGAGCCGGGCGAAATTCTCCCGCGCCCCCGAGGGGTCGATCATCGTCGCCAGCCCCGTGGCATAGGGTGCGATCACCAGATTGTCCGACAGGCCGCGCTTCAGCCCCAGGCCTGGCACCCCGAAATTCGAGTATTGGTAGGTGAATTCGAGATCGCGCGCGTTATAGGCGGATTCCGAGATGCCCCAGGGCACGCCGAGCCCGCGCGCATAGCTCTGCTGGCGCGCCACCACCAGTCGGTTGGTCTGTTCCAGCAGGCTGCCGGTCGGCGCCCGCATCACCAGCGAGGGCATCAGATACTCGAACATCGAGCCGGACCAGGACACCAGTGCGGACCCGCTGCCGAGCGGCGTCGCCGTGCGCCCGAGCCGGAACCAGTGCCGTGTAGGCGCGTCGCCCTTGGCAATGGCGAACAGGCTGGCGAGCCGGGCTTCCGAAGCCAGCAGATCGTAGCAGCTCGGGTCGAGGCAATTGTCGGGAACGCTGTAGCCGATGGAAAGCAGCTTCCGCTCGGGATCGAGCAGGAAGGCGAAATCCATCGCCAGCGCCATGTCGCGCGCGGTCTGGGCGATGGTGCGCAGGCGGTTGCGCAGCGTGCGGGGCGCATCGGCGAGGTAGAGCCGATCGCGCTCATGCTCAGTCACTGCAAGGCGCAGGCGTTCGGTCCAGAATACCAGATCCGGCATGCCGCTCTCATCCGCCGTCGGCGCCAGGTCGGCGGCGAGGCGCGACGCCTTCTCGGTCAGACGTATCAGGGCCGGCGTCGAGGCCTCCAGCCCCTGTCCGCCGCGCAGCAGCGCGGCTATCTCGACGAACAGGCCGTCCAGCTGGCCGGCGCGCTCGTCGGTGGCCACCACCTGCGTCGTGCCCAGCGCCTCGCGTGCCAGCGCGATGGCATCCGCCATGCCGGCCTCGGCCTCAGCCGTGAGCGGTGCGGCGATCCACTCCTCGCAGGCGACGGCGACGACGAGAAGATGGCCGGCGAGATTGCCACTGTCGACCGAGGAGACATAGGCCGGCTCCAGCACCCGCAGGTCGCGCGTACCGTACCAGTTGAAGAAGTGCCCCTTGAAACGTGCCAGGCGCTGCATGGTCGACAGCGTCGCCTCCAGCCGTTCGACCGTCTCCATCGTCCCGGACCAGCCGAAATCGCGCGCCGCCACCGATGACATGAGGTAGAGCCCAATATTGGTCGGCGACGTGCGGTGAGCGATCACCGGCTTGGGGTCCTCCTGGAAATTGTCCGGCGGCAGCCTGTTCTCGGCCGGCGTGACGAACGTCTCGAAGAAGCGCCAGGTGCGGCGGGCGATCAGCCGAAGAGCGTCGGCATCATTGACAGAGACCGCCAGCGTCTTGGCGATGGGCGGCGAACGGCTCGCCCAGAAGGCCAGCGCGGGCGCGGCCAGCCACAGCAGGGCGAAGGGCAGGATGACGGGCCACGATTCCGGCGCCCAGGCGAAGGCACCAAGCGTCATCGCCAGCCCCAGCACGGTGCCGCCCTGCATCCCCCGGTAAAAGCCGATGAGATCGAGCCGGGGCTGCGCGCTGGACACCGCTGCCGTGGTCCATTCCAGCAGATGCTTATGGCTGACGAACAGCCGGAACAGCGTGCGGACCACCGCATCGGCGAGCCGCCAGCTCTGATCGGGGAGAAAGGCGAAGGTGAACACGGTCTGCAGCACCGCGATGCGCAGATCGTCCGCCAGCGCCGTCACATGGCTGAGCAGCCGGATTCCGACCCCGCGCGGCACGATGGAGAACAGCGCCGGCAGAAAAGCGGGGATCGCGATCGCCACCAGCAGCGCCAGCACGGCATGGACATTCCACGGTGCCGGCGCCAGCCAGCTCACGCCCAGCGCCGCCAAGGTGAAGGGCATCACCAGCGAACGGCGCAGATTGTCCAGCATCTTCCAGCGGCCGAGCGTGGGCACCGCATGGGCGCCCGAGCGCAGGCCGAACACCCAGGGCAGCAACTGCCAGTCGCCCCGGGTCCAGCGGTGCTTGCGCTTGGCGATTACATCGTAGCGGGAGGGAAAATCCTCCACCACCTCGATATCCGAGGCAAGACCCGCGCGGGCATAGATACCCTCGAACAGATCGTGGCTCAGCAGCGCGTTTTCCGTGATGCGCCCGGCGAGCGAGGCCTCGAACGCATCGACATCATAGATGCCCTTGCCGGTGTAGGAACCCTCGCCGAACATGTCCTGATAGACATCCGACACGGCCGCCGCATAGGGGTCCATGCCGCCGGGGCCGGAATAGACGCGCTGGTAGAGCGAGCCGTCGCGCCCGATCGGCAGCGAGGCCGTCACGCGCGGCTGCAGGATCGCGTAGCCGCCCACGACGCGCTGCTCGGCGACGCTGAACTGCGGCCGGTTGAGCGGGTGCGCCATCTTGCCGACCAGCCGCACCGCCGCATCGCGCGGCAGGCGGGTGTCGGCGTCGAGCGTGATGACGTACCGCACGTCCGCCGGCACCTGCGGCGGCTGGCCGTGGAGCGCGATGAAGCTGGTATCGGTGGCGCCGCGCAGCAGGCGGTTCAGCTCATGCAGCTTGCCGCGCTTGCGCTCCCAGCCCATCCATTTGCCCTCGCCATCGTTCCACACGCGGTGGCGGTGCAGCAGCAGGAAGCGGAGCCCGGACGGCGCCGGACCGTAGCGGCGGTTGAGCTGCGCGATCGCCGCCGTGGCGGTGGCAAGCAGGGCCTCGTCGCCCTCGACCGTCTCCTGGTCGGCATCCATCCCGTCCGACAGCAGCGCGAAGGCAAGATCGCCGCTGGAGCCGGTGAGATAATGCACCTCCAGCCGCTCGATCTGCTCCAGCAGATCGGCCTCGCTGGTCAGGAGCGTCGGAACGACCACCAGCGTGCGCAAGGCGGTGGGAATCCCGGCCGCAAGCTCCAGCCCCGGCAAGGGCGAGGCGCCGAACGAGCGCGCCACGCCCCGGTTGACCAGCGCGCTCGCCGCATCCGATGCCGGCAGGAAGGCGAGCGGCGCCAGCAGCAACGCCCAGCCGGCAAAGCCCCCGGGGACGTCGAGCCACGCATAGGCGAGTATCAGCAGCGCCAGCGTGGTGACCAGCACAGCGACCGCATAACCGTGGACTCCGAGCGGCGTGTTGAGCCGCGAAATCCACAGCCGCACCGGCGGGCGGAAGCCGATGCTCGTCTCCAGCGCGAGCCGACCTCCGGCGATCAAATGATAACCGGGATCGCGCGACCTCTGCTCTCCGAGGACCGCGCTGGCACTCAGGGCGCGGCGCGCGACCTCCAATTCGCTGACGGTCGAGCCGCGCGCCAACTGCTCGATGGCGCTGCGGTAGAGATTGCGGGTTGCGAAGTCCATCTCGTCGAAGCCGCTGGCGCCGCTCAGCGTGTGGTCGACCAGGCTGACGCTCTCGAACCATTCCGCCCAGTCGATGTCGGAGATCGAGCGCATGCTGGTGATGACATTGCGCACCGTGACATTTGACGCCCCCTGCCTTTGCTGGGCGTGCTGAACCACCTCGTCGATCGAGGAACCTTGCAATTTCAGGCGCTCATCGAGCCATCCGAGCGCCGGGGTGGTGCGCGGATCCTGGTCTCGCAGCCGCTTGGCCAGTTGCGCCGCGAACAGTTCTGACAAAGGCTCGGACGAGCGGGCCACGATATCGCTGTCGAGCGCAAAGCCGGCGAAGCCGGTCTCCAGCACCCGGTTCGCCAGCGCGTCGGCCTGCGCCCGCGCCTCCTGGCCGACCATGATCTGGTCGGTCAACCGGCGCAGATTCTCGATCAGCACGATCCGCAGCGTAATCGCCACCGCCCACAGCTCGCCGATCGAGAGCGGCTCGACGGTTTGATAGGAGGCAACAAAGCGCCTCAGAATGTTCGGGTCGACATGGCTGTCGGTGTGGGCGACGAACGCCCAGGCGAGGCCGAAGACACGGGGGTAGCCGGCGAACGGTCCTGCGGCGAGCTTGGGCAGCTGGCGGTAATAGCCCGGCGGCAGGTCGTCGCGGATCTCGCGGATCTGTTCCTCGACGAGGTGATAATTGTCCAGCAGCCACTCGGCCGCCGGCACAACCCCGTTCCCCTCCTCCAGCGCGGCGGCACTGGCGCGATAGGCCGCCAGCAGCACCCTGGCATTGTCGTTCAGGCGGCTTTGCAGGGAGACGACGACCGGGGGATGCGACGAGACCAGTTGGGCCGCCGCGAGGCTTTCGGCATGCTGCTCAAGCCGCTCGACGCCGAACAGCTCCTCCCGGACAGGGGCCGTGTCGCTCCAGGGCGCGGACGAACGACGGTCGAGAACCGCGCGCAGTGTGGCCAGCATGTTCGCCTTTCAGCCCATCATCGCGCCAGGGATGAGGGGGCGGAACGGGCCATGTCAGTTAAGCCGCAGCCTCGGGAGAGGTTCCGGTTAGGCGAGTAAGGGGCGGTCGTGGTGGTGTCATTGCCGACATTACAGCATTTGGCGGCCCAGCGGCGAAGTCATCCGTCGGGTTCGCCGAAGCCGCCGTCACGTCGTGTGGAGGGACCGCCGGCAGCGAAGCGGATCAATCACCCGGGCTGTTTGAGGTGCCATGTGGAATCTGCGCGGGAGATGACAAAGCTCGCCGTTGTCGCCCCTCAACATCGCTCAATAGCGCAGAATCGGCGGTGTTTGGCGGACCGCGTGGACCGGAATTACAGGGCTCCCCCGTCCTCGATCCCCGCCTCGATCCAAGCCCGGGTTTGCTCGAGAATTTCGTCTGAAAAAGCGGGGTCATCAATGGCACGGGCGAGTATGACCGCCCCGACCATCGCCGCCCAGCTTCCAATCGCTGCCTGACGCCGGTCTGCCATGACCGGGGTGATGGACGTCAATGAGCTGGTCGATGCGGCCATGACCGGCTTCGACCGCCGCGAGGCCGTCACGATCCCGCCGCTGCCCGATGTGGAACAGTGGAACGCGTTCCAAGCGGCGCGTCAGGCCATGCTGTCGAACACCCGCCAGGAACACGCCGCCGCGCGTTACCGGACGGCCGACTGAGCCTTTGCCCACCACGGCCAGGCTCGCCGGCAACAGTCCCGGCCCTCCCACCGGTGGCGGGTCATCCGCAGGAACCCAGAGAGCACACCATCATGAGGGCCTTCATCCTCGATACGTACCAGAAGAGTGGCATCCTGCGATTGGGCAATAGACCGGAGCCGGCAGTGGGGGATGAGGATGTGCTGGTCGAGATCCACGCCGCCGGGCTCAACCCTCTGGATTCCAAAATCCGAGATGGCGCCTTCAAACCCATTCTTCCCTATCGCCCGCCGTTGATTCTGGGGCACGACCTGGCGGGATGGGTCGTCCGCGTCGGGGCCAATGTCCGCCGCTTCACGGCGGGGGACGAGGTCTATGCCCGGCCGCGCGATGGACGGGTTGGAACCTTGGCAGAGCGGATTGCCGTCCATGAGGATGATCTCGCGCTGAAGCCGCGGAACCTGACCATGGAGGAGGCAGCGTCTATACCCCTGGTCGGGCTCACCGCCTGGCAGGCCCTGGTCGACCGGGCCGGTCTGCGCAAGGGGCAGAAGATCCTCATCCACGCGGGTTCGGGCGGCGTCGGGACCTTCGTTATTCAACTGGCCAAGCACCTCGACGCGACGGTCGCGACGACCACCAGCACCGCCAATGTCGATCTGGTCCGAAACCTCGGCGCCGATGTCGTGATCGACTACAAGACTCAGGATTTCGACAAAGTCCTGACGGGTTACGACGTCGTCCTGAACAGCCTGGACGGCGACACGCTCCACAAGTCCCTGAGCGTGCTGAAGCCCGGCGGGAAGCTGATTTCCATCTCCGGCCCGCCGGACCCCGATTTCGCCCGGCAACAGGGGCTGAACTGGGGGCTGCGGCAGCTCATGCGCCTTTTGAGCTTCGGCATTCGCCGGAAGGCGAAAGGCCGGGGGCTCGCCTATTCCTTCCTGTTCATGCGGGCGGATGGCGGGCAGTTGAGCCAGATCACGGCGCTGATCGAGGCCGGGGCCATCCGCCCGATCATGGACCGGGTCTTCCCGTTTGAAGCGACCAACGAAGCCTTGGCCTATCTCGATACCGGACGGTCCAAAGGCAAGGTCGTCGTCCGGCTGAAGTGACGGCATCGTCGCCTCACCCTGACCCACGGCCGGCCCTGCGGCGCCGGCCGACGGTGACTATTTGGGCCGCGATGGCGGACCCGTTCCCTCGTCCCGCAAACCGGATCAGCAGCTATGTCCTCACACTCCCCGAAAACCGCTCTTGTGACGGGGGCGTCGTCCGGCATTGGCCGGGCGAGCGCCGAGGCCTTGGCACGGGCCGGCTTCACCGTCTTCGGCACCAGCCGCAAACCGAGCGGAACCGCTCCGAGCGAGGTCACAATGCTGGCCTGCGACGTGACGGATGACGGCTCGGTGGCCGCCCTCGTGTCGCAGGTGCTCGCACGCACCGGGCGCATCGACGTGCTCGTCAACAATGCCGGCGTCGGCATGTTCGGAGGCGCCGAGGAATCCTCGGCCGCGCAGGTTCAACACCTCTATGACGTCAATCTGTTCGGCGTTGTCCGGGTCATCAACGCGGTTAGAACGGGATGACGTTCGACCTTGGAAGGAGGGCGTTGGTCTTCGGCCAAATGGTGGTTTGTGGACGACCCGCCTATTTCAGCTTCGAGCGCAAAGGTAACTAGATGCGGTTATCACGGATGTCCCGCTTATGGGCCGGGGCCGTTGCTAGATCAATGACCGAGATGGCGGCGCAAGGCGGCTGTCGCTGAAGGGCGGCTATGGGTCAGTGGTGCCGGCGACACCTTAATCCGCTCCAACGGATGAATTTCGTGCGCTGCCCCTGCTTGCCGCGCTCGATCCATGCCTGCATCGGGTGTCATGAAACCTCGACGATCCGCATATCCGGCAGCAACGCGAGCCGTCGGTCGGCTTCCTTTTGGCGCGCCGACGAAACGCCCCGCTGGCGCTCTGCCGCCGCGCCTACAGCCTAGGGCGCCTCGTGTCCTCGCTCGTCGGAGCAACCCTCCGGCCATCGATGAACTAGACACCAAGGCCTCAAGAGGCCATCGATATAGGTCCAAACAGCAAGCCCAGACGCAGAGCGGCATTCCGAGGATCAGGTTTGAAACGACTATTGTTGGTTAGTGCGCTTAAAAGCATAGAGCGTTCATTGTGCGGGTTCGGACTCGCAGTCGGAGCTTTGTTCTTCGCCGCCTCGTTAACTCCCAGTCTCATTCCGCGCAGCTTCGAGATTCAGGGAGTTCTTGCGGGCGTCGCGTTCAGTTCCGGTTACGGGATAGGCGTCCTTGTCCGTTGGCTGTGGCGCTACCTGGAAATACCCAGTCTCAGTGCTCGGGTTTTAAATTACACGACGCTGGCATCAGCGGTCATTTGCTTGTGCATCGTGCTGCTCGCCTTGCGTCAAGCCGGCATCTGGCAAGATTCGGTTCGGGGCGTGCTAGGTATGGTACCAGTCGATACTGGCTACCCCTTCAGCGTCAGCCTGATTGCCATTGCAACTTTTGTGACTCTGCTTTTCGTGGCGCGCGGCCTGATTGGGATAGGACGACGTATAGCAAACAAGCTAAACAGCTTCCTCCCACTTCGGGTATCCATCGTCGCCGGCATCGCCATCACTGCCGTGTTGACCACAACCATAGTAAATGGGGTGCTCGTCGACTATGCGTTTCGCGCTCTAGATCGATCGTTTGAACGATTGGACGCCTTGATCGAGCCGGATCGGCCGCAGCCGCTCATCGCTGAGCGCGCGGGAAGCCCGGGATCGAAACTTGAATGGCGCAAGCTAGGACGAACCGGAAGAGCATTCGTTGCCTCAGGGCCAAGTGCGGCAGAGATAAGCGATTTCACCCAAAAGCCGGCGCTTGAACCGATAAGGCTCTACGCTGGCCTTCAGGTCGCCGAGACGCCGAGTGAGCGCGCTAAATTATTGCTCGACGAGTTGATCCGGGTAAATGCCTTTGATCGCGCCGCGTTGGTTATCATAACTCCAACGGGTACGGGATGGGTGGACCCGTCTGCCATAGATGGACTTGAGTTCTTGTTCAGTGGCGACGTCGCCAGCGTTGCTTTGCAGTATTCCTATTTAAACAGCCCTCTATCGTTGCTGTTCCAACCGGAACATGGGCTTGAATCGGCAGAGGCTCTGTTCCGGGCGGTTTATGGTCACTGGAAGGGACTCCCAGTCAACGAGCGCCCGGAGCTCTATCTTCACGGCCTGAGCCTTGGAGCGTTTAACTCTCAGCGGTCGATAACGTTTTTTGACATCCTTGGAGATCCGATCCACGGGGCCGTCTGGAGTGGAGCACCTTTCCCAAGCGAGAAATGGCGGTCGCTCACTGAGAACCGCGATGCGGGCTCCACCGAATGGCTTCCCGTGTTCCAGAAGGGACGATTTGTGCGGTTCATGAACCAGGACGGCCCTCCTGCGGGAAATACAGCACAATGGGGCAGCGTGCGTTTCGTGTACTTGCAGTACGCAAGTGACGCGATTACTTTTTTTAACAAGAGCCTGTTCTATCAAGAAGCTGACTGGATGAAATCGCCGCGTGGTCCGGACGTTTCTCCGGCGATCAGGTGGTATCCCGTCGTGAGCATGCTCCAAGTGCTCATAGACATGCCCTTGGCGGACACTGTCCCTATGGGATACGGGCACGTTTATGCGCCAGAGCACTATTTGAACGCATGGTTGGAAGCAACTGGGATTGAAGGGTGGAGCATTGAAGACGTCGACGCGCTCAAACAACATTTGAGAACTAGGGGCCAACGCGACGATGGATACGAGTATCGCGGTGGCTAGGCTGCTGAGTCGAGGGCCGCGAGGTGAGATCTGAATAGGCTACGCGGGAGGGCCGAGATAAGGGCTGACGAACGAGCTACGCGCCGTGCTTCGCTGATGTCCGCTTATGGCCGGGGCCGTTGCCAGATCAAAGGCCGAGATGGCGGCGCAAAGCGGACATATCGCATTGGCGCGTCGGGGAGCGCCCTTGGGGTTAAAAATTCACATTGGAGCTGAGGCCGTCGAATTCGGTGGCGAAGAGGCTGTCGAAGCAGCAAAGACGTTTAGCCTTGATGCTCCCGCGAAATAGCGCGACGCCAGCGCTGGATCATTCATTGGCCGAATGGGCGATCCCTTGATCTGACCTCCTGACGCGCTGGCCTTCCGCTTCAACTCGACTCCGGTGAGCCTACACGTGCCTTGGCGGCGTGATAGGGAGATCGGCTCTGTTACCGCTTGCACCATGGCGTGCATGTTGGGGCTGCGCAGCAAGCTGTCCCCTCTTCCCAAAAACCCGCGTTCAATTCCGGTGCCATAATAGGGCAAACCATGGGGCGCATTTTCCAAACCCCCGACGTTTCAGTTCGCGGGCTCGGGTGGCGAGGACGGGGGAGGAAGGCGCAAGCGCTGCGAAATTCCCAAATTGCGAACTGAATGCTGTCTCGAAGCGGCGTCTCCCATGATAGTCACTTTCCTTCAAAACACTGTCCCGACTTAGCCGCATAGGCCATTTGTGAACACACGCCCGGATCCTGTGTCTTCAACTGCCGCCGTCGGGGAGCATCCATCAGCCGCGTTGCTGAAGGGGGCATCAGCGCGTCCGCTTGTCCGCCCGCCGAGCCCGGACCAGCTGGACCGGATGTTGCGGGTGGTGCCCTCCTTCGCGTGGGTGGCGCTGGCCGGGCTCGGGATCGCGCTCGTGGCGGCGGTAGCCTGGAGCATATTATCCAATGCGCCGCTCAAAGTGTCGGGGGATGGCATTCTGCTGAGCCCCGGCGGGGTCGCCGACATCACCACCCCGTCCCAGGGCTATCTCGCGCGCCTGCTCGTTGCGCCGGGTGACGTGGTGAAAGCCGGCCAGCCAGTGGCGGTTTTGGACCAGCCGGATCTCCAATCACAGCTTGAGCTCAAGCGCCTCGAACTCGAAAAGCTCGAGGATCAAAAGACCCGCGTTTCGGCCTTCCTGAGCAATGAGCAGAAGGCGCGCGACCTCCTGATCAAAGATCGGGAGGCCGGCCTTAGGGAGCGCATCCAGTCGCTGCGCAAGCTCGAGGCAACCACCTCCGAGCTGCTGGCGAGCCAGGAGGCGCTGCTGGAACGGGGGCTGATCGTCCGTGAACGCGTGCTCGCCACCCGCGGGCAGCTTCACCAGACCCAGGCTGACCGGCTCGAGTCTGAAAGCACCCTGACGCAAATCGCGACCGACGAACAATTACAGACCACCCGCTCTCACCGCGAGGGCCTGGAAATCGACATGCGGATCGCCGCTGCCGATCGCGACCTCTCCGCCATGCTGGTGGACTTCGCCCGCAAGACCCGCGTAACCGCCCCCATGGACGGCGTCGTGGTCGAGCAGGCCGCCAATACAGGCGAATTGATCGGCGCCGGCAGTCCCATCCTGCGGATGTTGCCGAGCGGGGCGGATGAGACCGCCTCCCTGGTCAATCTGGTCTATGTGGGGCGCGGCGAAGGCAAGCGCATCCAGCCGGGCATGCCGGCGCAGATCGTCCCGACGACGGTGCGGGTCCAGCGCGACGGCTTCATCCGGGGAACCGTCACATCCGTCTCCGCAATCCCCGCCAGTCGCGAGGGCATGCTGCGGGTGCTGAAGAACTCCACCCTCGTGGACCAGCTCACCCGTGAGGGCGCACCGGTGGCCGTGACCATCGCGCTTGAAGTGGACCCGACGACGCCCACGGGCTACGCGTGGTCATCGGGAAAAGGGCCGGCCACGCCTATTGCCGGCGGGACGATGACGACGGCGCAGGTGGTGGTGGGCGAGATTCCGATCATCGCGCTGGTCATTCCCAGCAGTGAGTATCTCCTAACCCGGCTGGGGCTCTAGGCGTGTCGGAAGCCGCCCACGCGTCCCTGCGCCGTCCCATGCGCCCGGTCCACACCCCGACCATCCTGCAATTGGAGGCAGCCGAATGCGGCGCCGCCGCGCTTGGCATGGTGCTCGCCGCCCATGGATTATGGGTGCCGTTGTCGGATCTGCGGGTCGCCTGCGGCGTCTCGCGCGATGGCAGTCGGGCGGGCAATCTTCTGCGCGCGGCACGCGGCTACGGCATGGAGGCGAACGGGTTCCGCCTTGCGCTGGCCGACCTCAAAACCATGCCCGTGCCGCTGATCGCCTTCGTGGACATGAACCATTTCGTGGTGGTCGAAGGGTTCGCCGGCGGCAAGGTGCTTCTCAACGACCCCGCTTTCGGCCGCCGCCGTCTGAGCGAGGAGGAGTTCGATCGCCATTACTCCGGCATCGTCCTGTCTTTCGCGCGCACTGCGGCGTTCCAGCCCGGCGGCAACAAGCCGCCGATCCTGCCCCGCCTGCTGAGCCGGCTGACCGGCGGTGGGGAAGCGGTGCTCTACGCCATCGTCTCGGGTCTGGCCCTGGTGCTGGTCGGCGTCGTCATGCCGAGCTTCACCCAGGTGTTCGTGGACTATTACCTGATCGACGAGCAGGTCCATTGGGTGAAGTGGCTTCTGGCCATCATGGTCGCGGCCGCCCTCGGGCAGGGGGTGCTGACCTTTCTCAGCAAGACCATCCTCCAGCGCCTGAAGACCCGCATCGCGGTTCAGACGGCGGGGCACTTCGTCTTGCGCATGCTTCGGTTGCCGCTCGGGTTCTACGCCCAGCGCTACGCCGGCAGCATTGGCGGGCGGGTCCATCTCGCCCAGGAACTGTCCGAAAACGCTGCGGGCCAGCTCGTGGAACTGGTAGTGCAGGCGGGCGCCGTGGTGTTCTTCCTCGCCGTCATGACAGGATACAGCCCGCCGCTGACTGGCGTGGTGCTGGTGTCCGCTCTGCTCAATCTCGGCTTTTTCCTCGCCACCCGGCAGCGGCTCACCGAACTCCAGACCAAGGCCACCATCGACAATGTGAAGCTCGGCGGCAAGACGATGCAGGGCTTGCAGATGATTGAGACCCTGAAGGCAAGCGGCGCCGATGCGGTGTTCTTCTCCCAATGGTCCGGCCAGCATGCCCTGGTGGTGAACCAGCAGCAGGAAATCGGCCGCCGGCATGCCCTGCTGACGGCCATGCCGGAGTATCTTGGCCAGTTGACCACGGTCGCCGTGCTGGTGGTCGGCGGCTGGCTGGTGATGGACGGGCCGATGACCATCGGCACGCTGGTAGGCTTCCAACTGCTCGCCTCGGCGTTCAACGTCCCGGTTCAAGCCCTGCTTCAGGCCGGTCTCCTCCTGCAGGCCGCGCGCGGCACGCTGGATCAGTTCGATGACGTGCTCGACCATTCCCTGGCACCGGAGTTCGCACGCGAAGCGGTGTCCCCACGCCCCGCGCGGCGCCTTGAAGGGGCGGTCAACCTGAGCAAGGTCGAGTTCGGATACAGCCTGCTGGACCCGCCGCTCCTCACGAGCTTCGATCTGGCGCTTGTACCGGGCAGTCGGGTGGGGCTGGTAGGCGCATCCGGCAGCGGCAAGTCCACGGTAGGGCGGCTCGTCGCCGGCCTCTATGAGCCCTGGACGGGCACGATCCACTTCGACGGCCGCGCGCTCGGCGACCTCGCCCGCGCCGAGCTGCGTGACGGCCTGTGTACCGTGGACCAGGACATCGTGCTGTTCGGCGGCACCGTGCGCGACAACATCACCATGTGGGACCAGACCATGCCGGAGGCGCGGGTGATCGCCGCCGCCCGCGACGCCATGGTCCATGACGACATCACCCGCCGGCCGGGCGGCTATGACAGCCTGGTGGCGGAGGGTGGCCGCAACTTTTCCGGCGGCCAGCGCCAGCGCATCGAGATCGCCCGGGCGCTGGTGAACGACCCGGCCATCCTGATCCTGGACGAAGCCACGAGCGCGCTCGACCCGGTGCTGGAAAAGGCCATCATGGACAATATCCGGCGGCGCGGCTGCACGTGCCTCATCATCGCCCACCGCCTCAGCACCATCCGCGATTGCGATGAGATCGTGGTGATGGATCAAGGCCAAATCATCGAGCGCGGAACGCATGAGCAACTGATGGCCTGCGCGGGAGCCTACCGCCGGCTGGTGGAGACCTGAGCCGTGAACGCTCTCTCCTCTCCCGTGCCCTCAACAAGCCCGAAACTCGCCGCCGGCCTGCGCGCCGCCGGGGCGGTGGAGCAGGGTGTTTCCGGCCATACCCCACTGCTCCTGTCCGCTTCACGTCGCTGCCTGCTGGTGCTCGAAGGCGCCATGGACCTGTTTCTGGTGGCCCTCGATGACGAGGGAAACGCGACGGGTCTGCGTCGTCACCTGTTCACGCTGGAAGCTGGGGACCTGGCCTTGCCGTTCGACGGCGACTCGGCGATTCCGCCCATCGGCCTGCTGGCGGTGGGGACTGCGGGCACCCGGCTGCTAGCCGCCGACAGTCCGGTGCTGGAGCATCTGGCCCGTCACGGCGATCGTGATCTGCAAGCCGAGATCGCCCGCGCGCTGGACAGCTGGATAGCCGGCCTGTCCCGCGCCATGGCACGGCTCGTCGTGCCCGCACCGCACATTGGCGCACGCCTCCGCGCCGCCGAGACAATCGAACTGGCTGCAGATACCCGCCTCTCCGCACAGGAGGGAGTCCTGTGGGTGGCGTGCGGCGATCACGACCCGCTTTATCTCGACAGCGACCATATCGCACGGTCCGCGGAAACACTCCTGCCTCTGCACGATAGCTGCTGGCTGGTCTTGCCGGAGGCGCGGGCGATCCGGGGTATCGACACCCTTCAGGCCCTGGGCGAAGGCCACTGCTGGGCCGGGATCACGGCGCTCCATGCGGCGGTGGCAACGATCCTGCCGCTTAATCTGCGCCTCGCGCGCGTGGATGAGCTCAATCGGCGGCGCGCACGCAACGAGGCCAATCTTGCATCGGAACAGGACGCCCTGGACCGCCTTGCCGCGCCGCTGACGCCACCGGAGCGCCGCCTCGTACCCGAGACAGGGGAATATCCCCTCGCCCAAGCCTGCGCCGCCGTTGCCCAGGCGCTCGGCCATCCCTTCACCTATCACGGCCGGGCGCACGATGCGGAGGGCGTGGCCCCTCCGGGCATCGACCAACTCGCGCGCGCAAACCATTTGCGGGTTCGCCGCGTGCTGCTGGAGGAGGATTGGTGGCGGGCGGACGTCGGGCCGTTCGTGCTCATGACCGGCGACGGCACGCAGCCCATAGCCGTGGTCCCCGGCGGAACCGGGGGTGGCGACCATCTCGTGATCGATCCGTCCATCCCCGGTCCCCCACGCCGGCTCGCGGCGAAAGAGGCGGCGCTGCTGACGGGAGAGGCGATCAGCTTCTACGCGCCCTTCCCGGATCGCGCGTTGAAAGGGCTGGACGTGGGCGGCGGCGCATTTCGCTGGAGCCGGACCGACGCCGTCATGGTGATCCTGCTCGGGTTTATCGGCGGCATCCTCTCGCTCGGGGTGCCCATCGCCACGGGCTTCCTCGTGGATACGGTCATTCCCGGTCATGACAGCGCCAAGCTGATGGAGATGGGGCTGGTGCTGGTCGCCGCCGCGACCGTAACTCTCGGCCTTCGCTACGCCATCCAGATCGCAGCGCTGCGCATAGAAGGGCGTTCCGGTTCGCGGATACAGGCGGCGGTAATGGACCGCCTGCTGCGCCTGCCCATGGCCTTCTTCAAGGACTATGCCGCCGGCGACCTCGCCCAGCGGGCCTTGATAATTCAGACCATCGAGCAAGCGATCAGCGGCACCATCATCGCCTCCCTCATCAATGGGCTTTTCGCGATGATCTCGCTGGGCCTGATGTTCTGGTACGCACCCAAGCTGGCGTTCGTCGCCCTCGGGCTGATCGCGCTCCTAGCGGCGACGACCGTGGTACTGGGCCTGCTGCGGGTTCGACGGGAGCGGGCCGTGCTCGCCGCCACCGGGGCCGCGTCCGCGTTTCTGCTACAATTGTCCATCGGCATTTCCCGGCTGCGGCTGGCGGCAGCCGAGGACCGCGCCTTCCTGCGTTGGACCCAGCCCTATGGCGATTTTCTTAACCAACGGTTCGGCGCGGACCAGATAACCAACGTGACCGCGTTGATCGGACAGGCGTTCACGCCGCTGGCCACGGCGTGCCTGTTCGCGGTGATCTACCTCGCCGACACGGCCCAGAGCGGTATTGCCCTCGGCGTCGTGCTGGCCTTCCTCTCGGCGTTCGGCCAAGCGCTCGAAGGCATGGTGGGGCTAGCGGGCGCCGCCGTGCAGATCGCGGCCCTGAAGCCGGCCTATGCCTATGCGGCGCCCATCCTGATGACCCCGCCGGAGGCTGACGCCCACAAGATCGACCCCGGCACGCTGTCCGGCGCGATCGAACTCAGCCACCTCAGTTTCCGCTATGGCCCCGATGGGCCGACGGTGCTGGACGATCTTTCGCTCACCATCGCGCCGGGCGAGTTCGTCGCGCTGGTGGGCCCTTCGGGGGGCGGCAAGTCCACCCTTCTGCGGCTGCTGCTGGGATTTGAGGCCCAGGATGCCGGCGCCATCCTGCTCGATGGCCATGACCTTCGCAGCCTCGACATCCAGGCCGTGCGGCGCCAGTTCGGCGTTGTGCTTCAGAACGGGCGCCTGATGCCCGGCAATCTGCTGGACAACATCCTCGGTGCCAACCGGCACCTGAGCGAGGAGGCGGCATGGGAGGCGGCCCGCCAGGTCGGGCTGGCCGAGGATATCGCCGCCATGCCGATGGGCCTGCGTACCCTCATCACCGACAGCAGCGGCGCCCTCTCTGGCGGGCAGGTGCAACGCCTGCTTCTGGCCCGTGCCATCGCCAACAGGCCGCGCATCCTGCTGCTGGACGAAGCCACCAGCGCACTCGACAACCGCACCCAGGCGCTGGTCACCGCAAGCTTGAACGCCCTCAGCGCAACCCGGCTCGTGGTGGCTCACCGGCTCTCAACCGTGATGGAGGCGGACCGCATTGTGGTGCTTCAAGACGGTCGTTGTCGCGAGCAGGGAAGCTACGCCGAGCTGATGGCACAAGATGGCCTGTTCAGGCGGCTTTCGGAACGGCAACTGGTGTGAAGCGAGCCGAGAACCTGCTTTAAAAAGCCGGACGACCCTCAGCCGCTGATTGTCCAGACAGGCCGTTCAGCGGGGCTCGAAAAGGATTCCCAAGCTGGGTTTGCGCGGATTCATGGGCGTTGCACCCGGGGGCGGATTCCGCGGGGCTCGGTCAGATCATAGACCTTGCGCCTCTCGACGTTCGTATGGCGCGTATCCGCGTCGAGCGTTGCCTGCGGCCGTGCGGCCCGCACTCCACGCATGTCGAGTGCGGCGCCAGCTCCATTGTCCGTTTCACGCATATCCGGCGTTCAATACGTCCGCCAGGGCGAGGTGCTCTAAATGGAGCTGGCCGGCACGACAAGACTGCGGGCAACGCGGCCTTGGGCTACTTTGGGTAGAGAGCGGGATCTTTCGGTATGAAAGCCCACAACAACATGGCGGCGGCAAAGGACACCAGGTAGCCGTTGCCGTCTGCTCCTCCCGAGATGCCGTCGAGTTCGGCATCCGAGAGCTTGCTCCGGGCCTCGGAGGCCACTTCGGCCAATTCGTCGGCGGTGAAGTCATAGCCCCTGGCTGCGGCGAAGGCGGTCACGTCGTCTGGCGACGTGGCCTGCGTCCCGACGGTCTCGGCCTCCGCGCGCAGGGCGGCGTCGGACTGCAAGTCAGCGCCAAAGCGCTGGATCTCGGACATGCTCATCTATTTGTCCTCTCGTATTGTGATCGAATGCGAGGTGCTTGTCGGAGGCTTGCTTGAGGGCAGACCGCCAGGGCGTTGCGCGACGCTAGCCTACGTCGCCATAGAAGCAAACAAAAAGGGCGCCAACCTGTGCGCGACAGACCGCTGCCCCCCCGGGCACGTCCGCGCGTCTTGTTTTTGATTGTAGTCGTTTAATCTAATCCGACCTTGTTTTCGAACTCCACCGGGCTGAGATGGCCGATGGCACAGTGGCGGCGGCCCGTTTTGTAGACCGCTCAATATAGTCGGGCCCATCGGCCTTGGCCGCGCCAGCCCAACGGGCATTACCTCGACGAGGACCGCTATCTGCCGTTCTGGGAGCGTGTCGAGGAACTGGATGTCCCGATCTATCTGCATCCCGGCAGCATGGCCGACCAGCCCGCCATGTTCGCGCATCGCCCCGAAATCGGCGGCCCGATCTGGGCTTGGACGGCGGAAACCGCAGCCCCATTCGCTGCGACTTGTCTTCGGCGGCCCGCTCACGCGCTTTCCCAAGGTGAAGATCGTCCTCGGCCATATGGGCGAGACGCTGCCGTTTTTGCTCTGGCGCCTCGACAGCCGGCGGGAGTTCGACCTCGGCGAGAAACTCGCGGCCGACGCCCTTCCTTCCGCAATCATCAAGCGGAACATCGCCGTCACCACTCGGGGGTATGCGACCCGGGAGCGCTCATCGCGACCCTCCAGGCGCTGGGCGAGGACAACGTAATGCTCTCGGTCGACTATCCGTATGAGGACTCGCAGGTCGCCTCCGACTTCATCGAATCCGCGTCCATCAGCTAAGACGTGCGCGCCAAGGTCTGCCACGGCAACGCCGAACGATTGCTGCGCTTGTAGGCTCACGCGGACAAAACTCAATCGGCATACGGGGCACTCAGGAGCAGGTCATTCTCTCTCGTTTGATTGCTCGCCGAACGTCCGGAAGATGGAACAAGTCAAATCGTATCCTGGCGCAGAAGTGCCGACGTGCCCCACCTCGCTGATGTCCGCTTTTGGGTCGTGACCGGTACAAGATCAAAGGCCGATATGGCGGCGCAAAGCGGGCGGTCGCAGCGGCGTGTCGGGAGGGCGGCTTTGGGGGTAACCATGGGTCATCGGGCCGAGGCGAACGCATAGCCCACTCTCCGGCTCGCCTCGTACCGCAACTCATGTGGCGGAGAGCAGAACGACACCGGCGATGAGCAGGCCGCATCCCCCCAGCCGCCACGGCCCTATCGCCTCCTTGAGGATCAGCATGCCCATCAGCGCGCCCACCATCATCGAAATCTCGCGCATCGGCGCGACGAGGGTAAGCGGGGCGCCGGTTTGGAGAGCGGCCAAGATGAGGATGTAGGACAGGGGCGAGAGCAGGCCCACACCGACGGATGAGCCGATAGACCTGACTGACTTTGAATGGCGTATAATGAAACCGCTTCTCTGCGATCCGGTGCGACATGGCGCGATCCGCCGGAGCGATACGGCCCGCGTACCACCTGCTGCACTCCCTTCATGTATGGCCAAAAGCGACCGTCCGGGAGCGGCTAATGGACACAATTAATAAAGCCGCGTCATCGGGTCGGATTGGATGTTTGGGTCTGCGGCTTCCGGACCTTTGGAGGATCGTCATTCGTGCTAATGTGGATTAGCGGCCTTTATGAACGAGTTGTCTGGAATATCTATATCCGACAGTCATCAGGTTGACACGACGTTCTATTAAGTCTCATTGGGATATATTAGTCGTGATTAGATATTTTCCGATTATTGCAATAGACATTATTCTATTTATTTTTGTATTTTATAATAAATTCATTGCGATCGAAATCATATATTATGCAACATTGGTAATACTAATTTTTATGTATTCCCTAAGGCGATTAGGGATGCCGCCATATGCGGCTAAGAGCATAATATCATCACCATTTTTATATATTTTGACAGCAATTTTTATTATCGCGATAATAAACGGTTTGTTTCAATCAAATATGGTATTATTTTGGTATCCGAACAATGGGCCTGTTTGGTTTATTTTTCCAATGATTCCATTTCTGTATCTTTACAACGGAAAATGGAAATGACCCCTTTCAGCCCCGATCTATAGGCAGCGTTGTACAACGTTGTTGGAGACGGGTGCACCAAGGTGCCCGTGTCATTGAGCCCTTCATGTTGCCGGACCGCGCGATGTCGGCAACAGGTGTTTTGCGACAGGCGAAGTCACTCCGCACGTGGCCGGCGCCGACACCCTGCCGAATTGGCCATATGGCCAACAACGGCAAGCGATGGTTTGTCGGTGGCTTGGCTCCATGGGGGGTGAGCCGAGCTAGCACGTCGGCAAAGACGCACAGCGAGCAAGCAGCGAAGCGCCCCTGCGGGCGAAGGGCTCAACGGCTCCGCTGCTGCACAAGTCGAAATGCTCCCCTCGGAACTGCACCTCACCCATTGCCACGTAAAACACGCTATCGTGGCAGCCCAGAGGGCGAGCAGATGGAACTTAAATCATTTCGCATTCGGAATTTTCGTTCGATCAGCGATAGCGGCGAGATCGACGTATCACGCACTACAGCGCTGCTGGGGCGAAACGAAAGTGGCGAGTCGAACATTCTGCGCGCGCTGCACAGCCTGAACCCGGCCACTGGCTTTACGAAACTGAAGCCGATCAAAGATTTTCCTCGGCACCGAAAGCTAGTGTCGTATTTGTGAGCGAAGCGTTTGAAGCCGCTCCCGCCGAAGCCGACATCGAAGACCTGCTTGATCCGGCGATTTACGAAAATTTGGTTCGGGAAGCGTATGCGAAGGAACCGAAGGGCAGAAAGCTGGAATTGAACGCCCGCATTCCTCGCATTGCGCGCCGGATTTAGGCTACCTTCGACGGGTTGTCTATTCCGTTCCACAAGACGCGACCGACACGGCTATTCTTGCAGAAAATGGCTATTGCCCTTCCTCGGTCTTACCGGCGGAACGCTTCGCTAGAAAAGCATCTGTCACGGCCTTCGTCATAAGCGCACGTTTAGGTCTGGTGATATGGCAATAAAAAACGTATATCCGCGCAATGTGGCGTTGATGCTTTTAATATTAGTTTTGACAGGCGGACTTTATGCGTGGGTTTATATAATATTAATATTCAATGATATTAACAAAATGTCAGAGCGAAATGTATTTCCTGTTCGTATCGTGTCAACATTATTTATTTTATTGGGTGCTTCCTATATATCATTGATATTCGTACCTCCAGGTCTTCGAGGCTATGCTGCGTCGCCACCATCTATGGGATTTTATGCAATATTATCTATTTCATTAATATTGGTTATTTCTTTATTTATATCGATAGTGGTGGCTAATTCGCATATAAGAAGAATGTCTGGCGGAACATCAGGTTGGATTGATGGGATAGTTATTATTGTTCTCATGGCATTTTGGATGGCGTCTATTCCTCTTGTTCAACATCGTTTGAACCGGCTGCTTAAGAAGCGTCACTAGTCGACGAATTCGATTTTGGAGTATCGAGTGCGTCGAGATCAGCGCCGTCCCGGGGGCACCTTCATAGGTTGGGCGTGCGAGCGCAGTCTGCGACCCTGAATGGAGGATCGTCTTGTGTCCGGTCTTGACCATAGGCAGACCTCCGGCGAGAGCCTCGGGCCACGGATTTTGGCGAATGCGACTTTTCCGATGGCGCGGCGTCGGGCGAGCTCTGCGATGCAGACGCGGAAGAGCGCAAGCGTCGTCTGGGTCCAACCTTTCGCGGGATGTTGTGATCGTTGATGTTATGAGCCGGAGGGCTTGGACACATGACGATTTCAGAGTTTGCGCATAAATCCAGCGTCGACGAGCCGGTCCGGCGGTATGAGGTGTTCACGGGCGCGGGTCGCCGACGGGATCGGGCTGCCGAAGCTAAGGCGCGGATCGTGTCAAAAAGTCTCGAACCGGACGTGACGGTGGGTGCCGTCGCTCGGTGTCTCATGCATGCTTCGCCGGGGCCGTCCTCAGTGCGTCGAGGTAGTCCGCCCACACCTGCATCATGCGCAAGCGCTCGTCCCAGTACTCAGCGGCATGGGTGTAGGCGCGGCGGATGGCCTTGGCGTCCTGATGCGCCAATTGACGCTCAATAGCGTCCACACTCCAATGGCCCATCTCGTTGAGCCGCGTCGCCGCCATCGCGCGGAAGCCGTGGGATGTCATCGCGCCCTTGTCGAAGCCCATTCGCCTGAGAGCTGCGTTCAGCGTATTCTCGCTCATGCCACGGTCGTCCGAGCGCAGGCTGGGGAAAACAAAGCGGCCCTTTCCGGTGAGGGGGCGAATCTCGTCGAGGACTGCGAGTGCCTGCCGCGCCAAGGGCACCTTGTGCGGGCGACGCTTCTTCATCCGCTCGGCGGGGATCGACCAGACCGCGCCCTCCTGGTCGATCTCGCGCCACTCCATCAGGCGTAATTCTCCCGGCCGCACGAAGGTGAATGCCGCCAGCTTCAAGCCGGCGGCCGTCAGCACGTTGCCTTGATAGTCGTAGATCGCCCGCAGCAGCGCGCCGATCGCCGTGGGCTCGACGATCGCGGAATGGTGTCGGGTCTTCGGCGCGATGAGGGCCCCGCGCAGAGGATGTGTCGGGTCGATCTCGGCCTTCTGCGTGCTGACCGCATAGCGAAACACACGGCTGCAGATCCCCCGCAGCCGCCGCGCGGTTTCGAAGGTGCCACGCCCTTCCACCTTCTTGAGGAGTTCGAGCGCCTCGGTGGGCTTGATCTGGGCAATGGGCCGGTCGCCGAGCGCCGGGTAGGCGAAGTCCTCAAGCAGCCATTTGGTGCTGCTCACCGTCGAATCAGCCCGGCCCTCAGCTTCCAGCTTGGCGAGGTACTCGGTGCCCAACACCCGGAAAGTGTGTTTTGAGAGGGCGTCAGACTCGACCCGGTCCTGCCTTCGCCGCTCGGCTGGATCGAAGCCTGCAGCGAGGAGTACTTTTGCCTCATCCCGGCGCGCGCGTGCGTCCCTGAGGGAGACCGCAGGGTAGGCGCCAAACGAAAGTTGCTTCTGCTTGCCGTCAAACCGACGGCCATTCGCCACAGCCGGCCGCCAGAGGGGCTGACGAACAGATGAAGGCCGCCGCTATCGGACAGTTTTTGGGGTTTGTCCGTCGCCCTGGCGTTTCTGCAGGCCGTGTCCGTCAGTGCCATGAATGTTGGCATTCAGTTGGTGTTGGCATCGCCGATGCCAACAAATATGCCAACAAAACCGTTGGATGCCAACGGATTACGCGAGCCTGTACCGAACTGCTGACGCCTCACAAAGTGTTGCGCTTCATAGATTTTCCGGACAGCCTCGGCGGAGGTGGTGGCCTCCCGGAAGGGAATCGAACCCCTGACCCCAGGTTTAGGAAACCTGTGCTCTATCCTGCTGAGCTACCGGGAGTGACCGCGCGTACATGAACCCAATTGGGTACGTCGATCAAGGGGGCGGCGGCGCTCATGGTGAAAGCGGGCCGTGGCGCGTGGCAGCGGGAGACGTGGCCGGTATGGGCGAAGGCGCCGGCTTGCGCTACGCTGCAGCGAGGTGCTGCGCGATCCGCGCCCCGGCCGCGGACGGGCGCCGATGTTGCGGCGGGCTGCGGCGTGGCGGCGTTCGCGACGTGACGATGGGGAGTGTCATGCAGCATCGCCTGACCGCATCGCCTCCGTTTTCGCCGTGGCGCCGCCGCGTCCGCGGGCCTCTGGCAGCCCTGGCCGTTGCTGCCGCGCTCGGCCTGGTTCCAGTCCCCGGCGTTTCGGCGCAAATTGCTTCGGAGCCGGTCGTATCGCAGCCCGTTGCTTCGGGGCCGGTCGCGTCCGCCACCTGCCCGGAGCTCTTCCAGGCACGGGCGCAGGTGGCGAGCGTCAGCCCGGCGGGGGACCTCGTTCTGGCCGATGGCACGGTGCTGCGGCTGGCCGGGCTGGCGGGCGGCGGCGCCGGGACGGCGGTCGGCTGGCAACCTGAACTGGCGGCGCGCGTGGCCGGACGCGACATCGCCTTCGCTGCCGATCCGGCGCGCGACCGCTATGGCCGCCGCGCCGCCCTGGTGCGCCTTGAGGGGGAGGCCGGCACACTCCAGCACGCGCTGCTGCGCGCGGGACTGGCGCTGGCGCGGCCGGAACTATTGTTCCTCGGCTGCCTGCCTTCGTGGCTGGAATCGGAGGGCGAGGCCCGTCGCGCGAATCGCGGCCTGTGGCGCTCGCTGCCGCTCGATGCCTGGGATATAGAGGCCATTCGTGCCCAGCAGGGGCGCTTCACAATCGTGGCAGGCCGCATTCTTGACGTTGGAAAGACAAACCGCGTGGATTACCTCAATTTCGGCCGGGTTTGGCGTCAGGATATGACCGGCAGGGTTGAGAGCGAGGGTCGGGCGGCACTTGAGGCGCACGGCCACGACGTGGCAGGGCTTGCCGGGCGATGGGTGCGGCTGCGCGGCACGGTGTTCGAGGCCGGCGGGCCGGCGATCACCCTGCGCCGGGCGGAGCAGATCGATCTCGTGGTCGATCCGCCTGGGATGCGGGCTGGACGCGGGGCAAAAGGCCGGGATCGGCCGACGGGGGACGAGTGAAGGCAGCGACGGGCAGGAGAGGGATGGAGCCGGCAGCGCCTTTCTGGCGCGCGTGGCAACGCGCCCCCGCGCGCGCGTTCCGGCAGGTGCTGGCGCGCGCTCTGCTGCTGGGCGGCGTTCTTGTCCTGGGTGCCTGTGCCGCCGCCGTCGACGACAGGCAGGCCACAGCTCCGGCCGGGCAGTCCGGCATGGAGGAGGCGCTCACGCCGGCGCAGCGCAAGGAGCACGATCGGCTGGTTGCCTCCTATGGCGGTGCCTACAAGGATCCGAAACTGCAGAAGCAGATCGAGGGCGTGGTGGCGCGCCTCGTCGCGGCGTCCGAGCGGCCGGACCTGCATTACCGCGTCACTATTCTCAATTCGCCGGCGGTGAATGCCTTCGCGCTGCCGAACGGCTCGCTCTATGTGACGCGCGGCCTGCTCTCGCTGGCCTCCGACAATGCCGAATTGGCCTCGGTGCTGGCGCACGAAATGGCTCATGTCATCGCCAATCACGCCGCCACGCGCGAAGACCAGATGAAGCAGGCGGTTCTGGTCAGCCGCGTCATCTCGGATGTGGTGAATGATTCCGATCTCGGCGCGCTCGCACTGGCCCGCAGCCGTGTGTCGCTTGCCAGCTTCTCGCGCGGGCAGGAACTGGAGGCGGATGCCATTGGCGTGGGCATCAGCGCCCGCGCCGGGTTCGATCCCTATGGGGCGGAGCGCTTCCTCACCACCATGAGCCGGCAGGCCGGCATGCGCTCCACCTCGGTTAACCAGAGCGCCGGCGCGGATTCGCCCGATTTCCTGTCGAGCCATCCGGCGACGCCGGAGCGTATCTCCATCGTCATGGCCAATGCGCGCGAATATGCCTCGCCCGACAAGCCCGGCGAGCGTGACCGCAAGCCGTATCTGACGGCGATCGACGGGCTGGTCTATGGCGACGACCCGAAGGAAGGCTTCGTGCGCGGAAGCCGGTTCTTCCACCCCAAGCTTGGCTTCACCTTCACCGCGCCGCAGGGCTTCACGCTGGAAAACACCTCGCAGGCGGTGCTCGGCGCCAGCGCCTCCGGGCGCGAGGCGCTGCGGCTCGACGCGGTGCGGGTCGCCGGGGACCAGAGCCTGTCGCAATATCTGTCCTCCGGCTGGATCGAGGGGGTGGAAATATCCACCGTCGAAAGCCTCGTGCTGAATGGCTTTCCCGCTGCCACCGCCGTGGCGCGCGGCGACCAGTGGTCGTTCCGCATGTTCGCCATCCGCTTCGGCAGCGATGTCTACCGGCTGATCTTCGCCGCCCGCGAGCTGACCCCGGACCTCGACCGCGCCTTCCGCGACGCGGCCGAAACCTTCCGCCGGGTGTCGATCGAGGAGGCGGAAAACGTCAAGCCGCTGCGCCTGCGCATCGTTACCGCCGGCCTCACCGACACGCCCGAGCGCATGGCCGCGAAGATGGACGTTCAGGACATGGCGCTGGAGCGCTTCCTTATCCTCAACGGGCTCAGCCGCAGCGACAAGCTCAGCTATGGCGCCCCCTACAAGATCATCGCGGAATAGAGGCGATCAGCCGCCGCCGGCGTCGCGCATGTCGGCGTGGGTGTCATCGTGGCCGAGGGCCGGGATTGGCAGGCGGCGCGGCTCACGGGTGAGCCGGCGTCATGGCCGGGCTTCGCCCGGTCCTCGACGACGTGGCGTCGGGACGACCGTCACCGCCTCTCGCCCGCAAGAATTCACGCCGTAAACGCCCCGCGCGGCACATCGGGGCCATTGGTCAGCGCAAAGCGCAACTTCTCGATGGCACGGCTTTCTATCTGCCGCACCCGCTCCTTGGAAATGCCGAGCCGGGCGCCCAGCACTTCCAGCGTCTCGCTCTCATCGGCCAGGCGACGGGCCTTGATGATGCGGAACTCGCGCTCGTTCAGGCCGCGCAACGCGCCGATCAGCCAGCGCCGGCGGCGCTCGCCGTCGATTTCGCGGCTGGCTTCCTCGTCGGGCAACGGGTCGGACGCCACCAACTGGTCCATCCGCTCCGCGCCGTCCTCCTCGCCGGCCGCCACGGGAGCGTTGAGCGAGAGGTCGGGAATGTTCAGCCGCGCATCCATGCGGGCGACTTCCTTGGCGCTGACCCCGAGCTTGGTCGCGATGGAGCGGTGCAGTTCCTCGCGGGTCGGCGCCAGTTTTGCGCTGCCATTGGCGAGTTCGAGCCGGGCGCGCACCCGCCGCAGGTTGAAGAAAAGCGCCTTCTGGCCGGAGGACGTGCCGCCGCGCACGATCGACCAGTTGCGCAGCACATAGTCCTGGATGGCGGCGCGTATCCACCAGGTGGCGTAGGTGGAAAAGCGCACCTCGCGGGTGGTCTCGAAGCGGGCGGCGGCTTCCATCAGGCCGATATGGCCTTCCTGCACCAGATCCGACATCGCCAGCCCGTAATTGCGGAAGCGGCGGGCGATGGACAGGGCGAGGCGCATATGGGCGTGGATGAGGGCGTGCAGCGCCGTCTCGTCGCGCTCCTCGCTCCAGCGGCGGGCGAGCTCATATTCCTGGTCTCGCTCCAGCAGCGGCGTCGCCATTGCTTTGCGCGCCATCTGGCTGCTGCGGCGGGCGTCCTCGCTCATGCGCATCTCCCCGAACCAGCCGGGCCGGCGAAGATTTGCCCCGGCATTGCCGCGCTTTGGCGGCACGCAGGCGCGCCAAGCCCGAACGGGGCGACAACGCGACAGCCGGAGGGAAGTTCCCGCGAACGCGCCGTCGGGCTGTCCTGGATGTACGCAAACAAAAAGGCCCGGCGCGAGCCGGGCCTTGAATGTCGAAGTTTGCGCGCGACAAGCGCGCGGGCGCGCCTCAGGCGGCGGCTTCTTCCGTATCGGCCTCGTCGTCGGGTTCCACCGCGTCGGCCTCGACCTCGGCTTCGGTCTCGCCCTTGCCGAGGCGGCGCGGGCCCTTGAGCAGGTTCTGCTCGATCAGCTTGATCGCCTCGGTCTCGGTCAGGTTGTCGACGGCGGCGAGTTCGCGCGCCATGCGGTCGAGGGCGGCCTCATAGAGCTGGCGCTCGGAATAGGACTGCTCGGGCTGGGCCTCGGAACGGTAGAGGTCGCGCACCACTTCGGAAATCGCGACGAGATCGCCGGAATTGATCTTCGCCTCATATTCCTGGGCGCGGCGGCTCCACATGGTGCGCTTCACCCGGGCGCGGCCCTTGAGGGTTTCCAGCGCCTTCTTCATCACCACCGGCTCGGAGAGCTTGCGCATGCCGACCGAGACGATCTTCGGGACAGGGACGCGCAGCGTCATCTTGTCCTTCTCGAAGTGGATGACGAAAAGTTCGAGCTTGAAGCCCGCAACTTCCTGATCCTCGATCGCCACAATGCGCCCGACGCCGTGGGAGGGATAGACGATGTGCTCGCCCGTCTTGAAACCCTGGCGGACATTGCTGCTGGGCGGCTTCTTCGTCGACGTCATTCTGTGCCTGCTCCTGGGTCTCGGTTCATCCGGCGCCGCGTCGCCCTCGGCGCGCTACCGCCTGCGGCCTGGCCGCAGGGAAAAGAACACCCCGGCGCCCCGCGGATGCGGGAGCCGTACTTCAGCCGTCGACGGAAAAATAAGGGAAGCCCTTCCCGCGGCGGTGGCCGCACGAGGAGCGAAGGCCCAACATCAATTCCGGGAGGGGCGCTCCGGTCCGGGAGCGCTGCGCCATGGCAAACCCAATCGACTGCACGAAGGGCAATATAGCACAAATCTGGGGAGAATCAAAATACTGCCGCAATGCAACGCGCGCGCCCGCCCGGATGCGGCAGGGGCGCGCGGCCGGGGCGGGCGAGAAAGCGGGGCTGCCGCGAGGGCAGCCGGGTCAGTCCTGATTACCCGGTTCGGGGGAGAGATACTGTAGCTTGTCGGGCACACCGTCCCATTCCTTCGCGTCGGGCAAAGGGTCCTTGCGATCGGTGATGTTCGGCCAGATTTTGGCGTACTCGGCATTGAGCGTGAGCCATTTGTCGAGGCCCGGCTCGGTGTCCGGCTTGATCGCCTCGGCCGGGCATTCGGGCTCGCAGACGCCGCAATCAATGCACTCGTCCGGATGAATGACCAGGAAGTTCTCGCCCTGATAGAAGCAGTCCACCGGGCACACGGAGACGCAGTCGGTGTATTTGCACTTGATGCAATTATCCGTGACTACGTAGGTCATTGGTCCAGTCTCCGTGCGGGGCATGTGAATTAGGCGCGCAAGACGGCCCCGCAACGGCTCCCCTAGCGCACCTCCGGTAATGGCGCAACACACATCCCCGGCTCAGGACGCATGGCTGCCCGGCGCCGGCTCCGGCGCCACCTCCACATAGGTGGCGCGTGCCGCCGGCGCATCCCCCCTGCGGGCGACAAATCCGGCCACCCGCCACAGCCGCACCCGCGAATCGAGCGCGAGGGTCAGCACGTCGCCGAGCCGGACCGGGTGGCTTGGAGCGGTGATGCGCGCGCCGTTCAGCCGCACCCGCCCCGCCTTCACCAGCTGGGCCGCGGCGCTACGCGTTCGCACGCAGCGGGCATGGAACAGCCAGACATCAAGGCGCTGCCGGACCGGGCCGGCCTCCGCACCCCTATCCGCCGCCTCGACTCCCCCGCCGGCTCCGGGCGGGACAGGAGCCTCGCCGGCGCGGCGCACGGCTCAGCCGCCCTTCTTCTCCGCCTCCATGCGCGCCTTGAGGGCGAGCAGGGCGGCAAAGGGCGAATCCGGATCGACCGGCTTGTCGCGGCGGGGCTCGTTGCGCGATTCGTGGCGCGGTTCATGACGCGCGTCGGGCCGGGCGTGGCCGGCGCTGCGGTCCTGCCGCTCGGGACGCGGCGGGCGCGGACCCGAATGGCCCCGGTTCTCGTCGCGGCGCGGCTCGCGCTCGCCTTCCGCACGCTCGGGACGGCGCTCGCGCCGGTCCTCGCGAGGCGGACGACGGCCGCGCTCGCCCTCGGGCCGTTCGCGGCGGGCATCGGGTGCGGCGCCTTCAGCCGGCGCGGGCGTCTGCGGGGCCGAACGGTCCTGCGGCGCGCCGTCGCGCGGCTCGCGCGCGCCCTGGCCACCCCGGCGCGGCTGGTGCGCCGGGCGGTTCTGCCCGGGCGGCCGGCCCGGACGCCAGATCTCGATCATCGCCGGCTCGGCGGGCATCGCGGCAGGAGCATCGGCCGCCGCCTCGGCGCCCTCGGTCGGTGCATCGCCGGCGGGCGCGGCCTCGGCGTCCGTCGCAGCTTCCAGCGCCGGCTCGACGGTCTGGTCGAAGACCGGGTCGGTGAACACCTCGCCGCTGACGGCGGCGGCGTCCACGGCCAGAACCTCGCGCGGGGCCTCGATCTCGACGGGCGCCTCTTCCAGCGCCGGCTCGACCGTCTGGTCGAAGGCGACATCGGTGCCGACCGGAAGGTCCGCAGCGGCGGTTTCGGTTCCGGCGCTTTCGGCAACCGGCGTTTCGGCCATAACTGGTTCAGCCGACACGCTGTCGCCCGCAGGCGCCTGCGCCGTGCTGTCCTCGGTGGTGGTCGCCTCGGTGGTGGTCGCTTCAGCGGTCGTCGCTTCCGGCACGGAGGCCGCTACAGCGGGCGTCGCCGGGGCTTCGGGCACGGCCTCCACCGGCGCCGGGCGGCGTTCCATGCGGTAGCCGAGCGAGCGCAGGATCGAGGCGAAATCCTCGCCCGCGCAGCCGGCCAGCGAGGTCATGGCGACGGTGGCGATGAAGCCATTGCCGTCGAACGCCCCCGCCGGCTTCTCGCCGGGCGCATTGGGCCGCCACGCAAGCGCCGGGCGGATGAGGTCGGCGAGGCGCTCCAGAATGTCGACGCGCACCGCCCGCTCGCCCGCCACGCGGAACCCGACGGCGCGGTAGAGCCCCTTCTGGATTTCCGGGTCGACCGGGATCGAGGTGCGGCCGGAGGCGGCAAGGTGCGGGAGTTCGTCCAGCCCCTTCTGCTGCAGTCCGCCATGCTTGAGCGCCCAGAGCTGGGCGGCAAGGGCGCGCGGCGCCGGCTTGAGCAAGGTGGGAATGTAGATGTGGTGGGCACCGAAGCGCACGCCATGGCCGCGCAGCACCGCGCGGGCCTCCTGCGGCAGCGCCTTCATCTCCTCGGCCACGCGGTGGCGTTCCAGCACGCCGAGCGATTCGACCAGCTGGAAGGCGATGCCACGGGCGATGCCGGCCACGTCCTCGGCCTTGCCGAGGGCGATCAGCGCGCCGAGCAGCTTCTCGATATGAGCCTTGAGCCACAGCTCGATGCGGGCCTGCACGGCATCGCGCGCGGGTCCGGTCAGGTGCTCGTCGGCAATGACCTTGAGGCGGGGGGTGAGCACCTCCTCGCCGGGGATGAGCTTGGCCACCGGATCGCCGATCCAGCGCAGCGTGCCGTCGGTCGACAGCACGAAGGCATCGTCGGGCGCCTCCGAGAGGCGATTGGCCCGCGTCTCGATTTCGCCGGCCAGCGCCTTCTGCGCGGCGGCGCGCAACGCCTTGGCCTCCGGCCCGCCGGCGGAGGCATCCGCCGCGAACTGGAAACCGAGCAGATGCCCGATGACATGGCCTTCAACGACGACGTCGCCGGTCTTGGTGATTTCTGTTTCGAGCATCGCGTTCTCTCGCAGGCGTCTCATCAGCACGCTGGTCCGGCGATCAACGAAGCGGTGGGCGAGCCGCTCGTGAAGCGCATCGGAAAGCCGGTCCTCCACACGCCGCGTGACACCCTGCCAGTGTTCCGGGTCGTCGAGCCAATCCGGCCGGTTCGCTGCGAAGGTCAAGGTACGGACCTGCGCTATACGTCCCGACAGGGTGTCTATGTCACCTTCCGCTCGGTCCGCCAAGGCCACTTGTTTGCCAAACCACTCGGCGGAGAGCCTTCCGCGCCGCATCAGGTCGTCATAGACCGTCGCCACGAGGTCCGAATGCGAGGCCGGCGAGACCTTGCGGTAGTCCGGCAGCTGGCAGGCTTCCCACAGCCGCTCGATGGCCCCGGCGCTGGTGGCGAGGCGCCGGATCGCCGGATCGCCGGCCAGTCGTTCCAGCACCAGCACGTCGTCGGCGGTGGGCGCACGGGTCAGTCCCTCCTCGCGCGGCGGGATGGCGAGAGAGCGGTTGAGCGCTTCGATGGACGAGAAATCGAGCACGCTGTTGCGCCATTGCGCCATGCGGTGCGGCTCGAAGGCGTGGGCCTCCAGCCGCTCCACCATCTCGGCGTCGAAGGGGGTGCAGCGCCCGGTGGTGCCGAAGGTGCCGTCGCGCTGGGCGCGGCCGGCACGGCCGGCGATCTGCGCCATCTCGCCCGGGTTGAGCCGGCGGAACTGCCAGCCGTCGAATTTCGTGTCGCCGGCGAAGGCGACATGGTCGACATCGAGGTTCAGCCCCATGCCGATCGCGTCGGTGGCGACGAGATAATCCACGTCGCCATTCTGGTACATCGCCACCTGGGCGTTGCGGGTGCGCGGGGAGAGAGCGCCCAGCACCACCGCCGCCCCGCCCTGCTGGCGGCGGATCAGCTCGGCGATGGCGTAGACCTCGTCGGCGGAGAAGGCGACGATGGCCGAGCGGCGCGGCAGCCGGGTGATCTTCTTCTCGCCGGCAAAGGTGAGGTTCGACAGGCGCGGGCGCACCAGGATGTTGACGCCCGGCAGCAGCTTTTCCACCAGCGGGCGCATGGTGGCGGCGCCCAGCAGCAGCGTCTCCTCCCGTCCGCGCCGGTTCAGCAGCCGTTCGGTGAACACATGGCCCCGGTCGAGATCGGCCGAGATCTGGATTTCGTCCAGCGCCACGAAGGCGACATCGAGATCGCGCGGCATCGCTTCCACCGTGGCGACCCAGTAGCGCGGATTGTCCGGCTTGATCCGCTCCTCGCCGGTGATCAGCGCGACATTGTGCTCGCCGGCGCGCTCCACCAGCTTGCCATAGACCTCGCGGGCGAGCAGGCGCAGCGGCAGGCCGATCAGCCCCGAGGAATGGCCGAGCATGCGGTCGATGGCGAGGCTGGTCTTGCCGGTGTTGGTGGGGCCGAGCACAGCGGTGACGCCGCGCGCCCGCAGCGACGGCGGCAGGGGCTTGGCGGCAGGGCGCAGGGCGGCCGGCGGGGCGGCGATGTTCATGGAGGCGTTCAGCTGGAGCCGTTCGTGTGGGCGGGCCGGCGGGCGGTTCTTCTAGCACGCTGGGCCCGAAGGGGCACGCCGGATATGGGGCGCCTCGCCGCAATTGCCCGTCAGCCGGCGAAACTCACGCCGGGTCGCCTCAGGGCAACCCCGCCTTGGCCGGGGTGGAGCGGGTGCCGACCAGCGCCTTCGTCTCGAAGGCTTCCGCTTCCATTTGGGCGATGCCGATGGCCGTCGCCACCGAGGCGCGGAACGGCACCAGCACGCGGGTGCCCGCCACCGGCGCCAGCCACACGAACATGTCTTTGTTCTTCATCATGTATTTCACACCCGTCCGGCTCGGCTTGTGGCCGGAGACCGGGCGGTAGGCGATGCGGCAGACCACGGCCGGGCCGGCATAGCCCTTGTCGGCCTTCACCTGGTCGATGCGCTCGAAGCTCAGCGTGAGGTCGTAGCGCTGGCGGCCGTCGAAGATTTCGAGGGTGCGGTCGCACGCCTTGGCCGAGACCGGCTCCTCGGTGCCCGGCACCATCACCAGCGCCGCCGTCATCGGGTCGAAGATGCCCTTCTTGTCCTTGTCCGCCACCGGCACCCGGTCGGCGGAAGGAAATACCGGCGGCTCAACCCGCATGTCGGTGACGCCGGCGCCGTTCATCGCCAGCCGGATGGACTCGGTCTTCTTGTCGGATACCGCTTCCATGGCGAAGCTGCGCGGGGCGAGCGCGCCCCGGCCGACGAGGCCGCGCGCACCGGCCGTGCCCTTGCCGGAGGACACCGCCTGCACCACGCCGGTGAGCCGGCCACTGCCGGACGCGATATAGGAGCTATCGTCGACCTCGATCAGCAGCGCCGCGCGGCCGAGTTCCAGCCCGCCCAGCGACATGCGGTAGCGCGCCTCCAGCCGCCCGTCGGCAAAAGCGTCCGGGACCGTCGCGCCCGCGCCGGCAAGCGCCATTAAAGCCGTGAGGCACACCCGCATCATCAAGGCACATTCCCGAATCGTGCGACCCGCGGGCCGAAGCGTGAATCTATCCCTGTTTCGGATGTGTGGGGAAGGCGGCGGAACTGTGACTCGCGCCCTCACGAAGTCGCCATCGCCCCGACCTTACAGCGAAGAAGCGTCTTCGCGGTCGGGGGGCGGCATCCAGCGGATCACCCCCTAGCTGACTTGCCCCTACCAAAAAGACCCGTTTAGTCTTGCCGACAAACGGGGAGGCGGCCTTGTCTAGGAATCCCAAGCGTCCGGGCGACGCCCAACTAGGACGCGATGGTGCTGTTAAGCTCGAAGGCGCTGTCGTCGGCAAGTGGTGGAAGGACGACTATCGTTGGTATCATTTCGAGGAGAACCGAACGGGAGGCCTGCGCGTTTCTAGGTTCTTCCGGCATGAACTGATGTCGGCGATAGGGGAGGCTTTGAGCAACAAGAGATCGGGTGCGGACTCCAATTAATCTCCGGGAAACGTGGTCCAGCGCGAGGCAACTGCGGGACTAGAGATCATTCTCTTGCCCTCGACGCCGTTGAGACTCCGGTCATGATGGAGGGCGCCGGCCTTGACGGCACGGGGACCGGCCCTTATAGGAGCGCTCTCAATTTCCACGGATACCGGATGCGGGATCGTCGGGCGGACTATACGGCCTGCGACGCAACGGTTTTGATACAAGGAACTCCACGATGTCGCGTCGGTGCGAACTTACCGGGAAGGCGGTTCTGTCCGGCAATCGCGTGAGCCATTCCAACCGCAAGACCCGTCGGCGCTTTCTGCCGAACCTGGTGAACGTCACGCTCACCAGCGACTTGCTGAAGCGGTCGGTGAAGCTGCGCGTGAGCGCCAATGCCCTGAAGACGGTCGACCATCGCGGGGGCCTCGATGCCTTCCTGATGAAGGCCCGCAGCGAAGAGCTGTCGCCGAAGGCTGCCGAGCTCAAGCGCGCCGTCGCCAAGGCGACCGTTGCCGTGACGAGCGACGCCGTCGCCGCCTGAGCGAGCGATGAGCGCCGCCGGCACCCGCATCCCGTTCACGCGGCTCGCCATTCCCGTCATCGCCATGATGGCGGTGGTGGCGGCCTCGAACGTGCTTGTCCAGCATCCGGTCGAGCAGCTTGGCCTCCAGGATTTCCTCACCTGGGGCGCTTTCACCTATCCGCTGGCCTTTCTGGTCAATGACCTGACCAACCGACGCTTCGGCCCTGCTGGCGCGCGGCGCGTGGTCTATGCCGGCTTCGCGCTGGCGGTACTGCTGTCGATCTGGCTGGCGACGCCGCGCATCGCGCTGGCCTCCGGCACGGCGTTCCTGTTCGGCCAGCTCCTCGATATCGGCGTGTTCAATCGCCTGCGCCGGCTGAGCTGGTGGCATGCGCCGCTCGCCGGCAGCGTGATAGGCTCGGCCGTCGACACGGCGCTGTTCTTCTCCCTCGCCTTTGCCGGCGATGCGGACATGTCCTTCCCCGTCACCTATGCCTCCACCGGCATCACCGTGCCGCTGTGGATGGGGCTGGCCTATTTCGATTTCCTGGTGAAGCTCGGCTTCGCGCTCCTCGCGCTCATCCCCTATGGCGCGCTGATGGGCTGGCTAAAGCCCTGGTCCGGCGCCCCGGCCGACGGCGCCGCGCGCTAGAGTGCGATCCGATCAGATTGAACCAATCTGATCGGTAAATCGCCCTCTAACTCTAGGATAGAGAACGCGTAATCCGATCGGCTTGCGATGCAAGCTGATCGGCGCGTGCTCTAGAGAACGCGCTGTCCGATCCATTCGACCCGGATCGCACCCAGAGCCCTCTTCCTCTCCCTCACTCGATCAGCGCGAAGCGCAGCAGCAGCGTGCGCTGGAGCGGGGAGAAATTGTCGTCGGAAATGAGGGTCAGGATCAGCTCGCCCGCGCCGTTGCGGTGCAGCGCCAGCCCTTCCATGTTGTCGATGGCGGCCAGCCGGTTGACGGTGAGCAGCATGTCGCCCTCGATCACCGCCCCGGGGGTGATCGCGCTAAGCGGAAAGCGCCTCAGGCGCAGCGCCACCCCGCGTAAAAAATCGAACCGGCGCTCCAGTAAATACACCATGCCGTCATCGGCCAGCACCGCATCGGTGGCGGAAAACTCGTCCATCCGCCGCACGGTGAAGCGTCCCACGGGCTTGGGCGCGCCGAGCGGGGCGAACAGGAAGCCGGGCAGGGCGGCCGGATCGTCCGGGCTTTCCTCGGCGATGACGATTACCGCCGCCGGCGCGCCGCCGGGCGGGGCCAGCATCGCCTCGGGACCCTGATTGCCGCCAAGCCGCGACAAAGCGGGGTCGGAAACCAGCTTGGTACCAAAGGCGTTTAGCGGGTCGGGCCCCGGAAACAGCCAGATCTCCTGCGCCCCTTCGATGCCGACAAGGACGCCCGAGGGCACGCGGACCAGCGATTCGACGTCGCCGCGCCCCTGCCCCGCCAGAGCCTTGCCATTGCTGGCCATCATCGGCGCCATGCGGGCATCGGTGATGCCGACCGGACGGTCGCCCTCGCTGGCGATGCGGCCGGTGAGCCACCACCCTTTGTCGGTGACGGCCAGAAACTCCTCGCCCTTCGCATCCAGCACGAGGCCGGACAGGCCGCCGAAGGTCGAAGAGGGCGAGGACAGCACCAGTCCGCCACGAAATTCCAGCGGGCCGAAGCGCCGCGCCCCGCCGGCATCGAACCGCTCGATCGGCGTCGCCTGTATCGTGACGGGCTGAGCCTGTGCTGGCGAAAGCGGCAGGAGGAAAGCAAGGGCGAGAAACGGCAGCACGCGGCGGATGGCGGACCCGGGCATCGACACGCCCTCAGCGCCGGGCCGGCAGCATGCGCAGGATCAACCCGTCCCGCCGCACGAAATGGTGCCACAGCGCCGCCGCCACATGCAGCGCGACGATGGCGGCGATCACATAGGCCAGCGCCACATGGACCCGGCCGGTCCAGCCCAGCGCCTTGCCGAAGGCGGTGATCGTCACCGCGCCGAGGATCGGCTGCACCAGGATGAGCACATAGAGCAGGCCGTGCGTCGCCCGCGCCGCGATCTCGGTCGGGCGGCCCATGCCGGGGGGCAGGGGGGGCGCCGGGTGGCGCAGCCGCCAGCCGATGCGCGCGCTCGCCAGCGCCAGAATGAGGTAGCCGGCATAGATATGCACATTGAACAGGTAGAAGCGCGGCCCCGATCCCCGCTCGAAATAGCCCCAGCTCCAGCCCGTGGTGAACTGCACCAGCACCAGCGCCGCCACCAGCCAGTGCAGCAGGCGGGAGGTCCGGTCATATGTCGCCATCGTCGATGTCTCTCGCAGGGTCTCGTGCACGGTCTCTCGCAACGTCTCTTGCAGGTGCTTGCCGGGGCGCGCCACCGGCCGAATCGACGCGGCGGCGCGCTGCATATTGCGGCGGCTTTCCTTTCCGTGCCATGTCAGGTCACGGGTCAAGGCGGGAGCTTTTGTTGACAGCCGCGCGTTCCACCATTCCTCCGCTCCGCCGCACGGCCCGGCCGGCGGCCGCGCGCGCCGCGGACCCGGCCGGTTCGCGCCCCGGACCCTCCGGCGCTGAAACCACGCGCACCGAAACCACGCGCACCAAAACGCCCCATCGCCTGCGCCGCATCGCCGAGAAGCGCAACGCCATCCTCGACGCGGCGCTGTCGCTGTTCTCGCGCCACGGGCTGCACGGCACCACGGTGGAGCAGATCGCCCGCACGGCCGCCGTGTCGAAGACCAATCTGTTCTATTATTTCGCCTCCAAGGAAGAGGTTTATGTCGGGGTGCTGAGCCGGCTTCTCGATCAATGGCTGGACCCGCTGCGCGCGCTGGAGGTGGAGACCGACCCGATCGAGGGCATCCGCGCCTATATCAGCCGCAAGATCCGCTTCTCGCGCACCCATCCGGAAGCCTCGCGCCTGTTCTGCCTGGAGGTGGTGCAGGGCGCGCCGCTGCTGCGCCATGAGCTGGAAACCGCACTGAAGCAGCTGGTCGACGCCAAGACCGAGGTGATCGGCGGCTGGATCGCGGCGGGCAAGCTGGCGCCCATCGATCCGCATCACCTTATCTTCGCCCTCTGGGCGACGACGCAGCATTATGCCGACTTCGCGCCGCAGATCGACGCCCTGCTCGGCAGGGGACTGGACGAGGACGCATTTGTCGAAGAGGCTACGCGCAACGTGCAGCGCCTCATCCTCGATGGGCTGCGCCCGCGATGAAGCCTCCCGGACGCGCCTCCGTCGGGCGCGGCACAGGCAAAAGGACGTTCCGATGAAGCGCCGCGCGCTGCTCCTCACCGCCGCCGGCGCCATGCTCGGCGCCTCGCTTCCGGCAATTGCCGCGACGCCGGACGTGTCCCCGCCGGCCGGCGCGGCCAAGCCGCTCGATGTCGACGCCCTGCTGCACGACCCGCAAACCCCGACCTTCGGCAACGCCAAGGGCGATGTCACCATCGTCGCCTTCTTCGACTATAATTGCGGGTATTGCCGCAAATCCCTGCCGGAGCTGGAGCGTCTGGTGAACGAGGATGGCAAGATCCGCCTCGTCTACAAGGACTGGCCGATCCTGGCGGAATCCTCCGTGGTCGCCGCCCAGCTCGCCTTGGCCGCGAACTACCAGGACAAATACGTCCTCGCCCACAAGACCCTGATGAACCTGCCCGGCAAATCCTCCACCGAGCGCATGAGCGAAGCGCTGGCCGATGCCGGCATCGACCGGGCGAAGCTGGCCAAGGACCTCAAGGCCCATGCCGGCGACATCGGCGCGCTTCTCAAGCGCAATAACGAGCAGGCCGAGGCCCTCGGCCTGCCGGGCACGCCGGTCTATCTGGTCGGCCCGTTCAAGGTCGCCGCCGCGCTCGACTATCAGGGCTTCAAGGACGTGGTCGACGACGCCCGCGCCCGCGCGGCGGAAAAGTAGCGCTCGGAAACAGCCCTCACCCCTCCAGCAGCGCGCTCGCCCGCGCCAGCACCTCGGCTGGTGATGGTGACGTGTCCAGCCGCACCCAGTCGAGCGGGCCGGCCTCGCGCCCGGCCTGCCAGCGCACCACTTCCGCCGTGGCGTCGGAGGCGTCGCCCCGCCGCGCCGCCCCCGCCCGGTGAGCGACTCGACCGGCGCCTCCAGCCACAGGCCGAGGAAATCCACCCCGCCTTCATGGGCGAGCGCGGCGATGTCGGCACGCTCGTCCGGCCGCTGGTGCACGCCGTCGACGATGACGCCATGGCCGGCGGCAAGGATCGCCTCCGCCCGCGCCCGCAGCGTGGCATAGACCGCCTGCGTCGCCTCCATCGAATAGGCCTCCTGCGGCAGGCGCTCCAGCTCCGGCGTGCCGTTGAGGCGCTTGCGCTCGATATCCGAGCGCAGATGCACCGCGCCGGGCAGCGGGCCGACGCGCGGCGCCAGCGCGGCCGCCAGCGTGCTCTTGCCGGAGCCGGACAGCCCGCCCACCGCCACCAGCTTAACCGGGCGCGGGACCAGCGCCCCCTGCGCGAAGGCGAGATAGGCGCACGCCTCCTCGGCCATCGCCGCGCGCGCCGCGCCGGTGCGCTGGGCTGCCGCCGCAGCGCTCACCTGCGCCCGTATCGCCGCCCGCAAGGCGAGGAACAGCGGCAGCGCCGCCAGCCCGTCATAGGGCGGGGCGTCGCCACAGGCGATAAGGTAGCGGTTGAGCAGCAGATTGGCCTCGAAGGCGCGCCCGCGCAGCGCGAGGTCCATGATGAGGAAGGCGAGATCGTAGAGCCGGTCGATGCTGGCCAGTGCCTCGTCGAATTCCAGCGCGTCGAACAGCACCGGCGCCCCGTCTATGAGCGCGATGTTTCGCAGATGCAGGTCGCCATGGCAGCGCCGCACCTCGCCGGCCGCCGCCCGGCGCGCCAGCAGCGGCTCCAGCCGGTCGAAGGCCTCAAGGAAGGCCGCCTCCAGCGCCGACACCGCCGCGGGGGAGAGCATCTCCGGCGCCTCGCGCAGCCCGGCGACGACATTGCGCGCCACCGCCCGCAATTCCCGGCCGGAGGTGCCCGCAACAACTGGCGCGTGGCGGTGAGCGCGCTCCACGGCTTCCGCCAGCGCCGTGACCAGCGGCGGCGTGAGCCCGTTGCCTTCCGCGCCCGCGCGCGCCATCACTTGGTCGAGCGTGGCGTTTTCGTCGAAGCGGCGCATATGCACCGCCCATTCCACCACGTCGCCCTCACCCCCCAGATGCAGCTGCCCCTGCCACCGGACGATGGGTGTGAGGCCGAGATAAAGCTCGGGCGCGGTGGCGCGGTTCAGCTCCACTTCGCGGGCGCAGGCCCGCCGGCGCTTTTCCAGCGTGGAGAAATCCATGAAGGAGAAGCGCACCGCGCGCTTGACCTTGTAGACATCGGCGCCGGCGAGAAACACCACCGCGCCATGGGTATCGATGCGGCTTATGTCGTCGCGTACACCGTAGGTGGCGGGGTCGGCGAGCAGGGCGAACACCGCTTCCTGGTCGGCGACAACATGGTCACTGGCACTCATGTCCGCATCTAAGCCCGCCGCGCCGGCCCGCGCCATCCGGCAAGTGACGCAGGGAACGCCTCCCGCGCGCACTTGACAATGGGGGGTGCGCCGGTGTCGCCCTTGGGGTCTGCGCCGCGCATCATCAGGACCCGCCGTGACCGACACCGCCCCCTCCGCCCGCCCGCCCGGTTTCGGCAGCGACAATGTCGCCGGAATTTCCCCCGCCATCCTCAAAGCGCTCGCCGCCACCAATGAGGGCGCCATGCCCTCCTATGGCGCCGACGAGGTGTCCACCCGCGTAGAGGCCCGTCTCAGCGCCCTGTTCGAGCGCGAGGTGTCGGTGCTACTGGTCTCCACCGGCACCGCCGCCAATGCGCTGGCGCTCAGCGTGCTCACCCCGCCCTGGGGCGCGGTGCTGTGCCATGCAGACAGCCATATCGAGAATGACGAATGCGGCGCGCCGGAATTCTTCACCGGCGGCGCCAAGCTGGTGCATGTGCCCGGCGCGGGCGCAAAGATCGACCCTGCCGCGCTTGGGGAAGCCGCCCGCCGCAACCGGGGCGACGTGCATTGCGTGCAGCCTTCCTGCGTTTCCATCACCCAGGCGAGCGAGCTCGGCACGCTCTATTCGCTGGAGGAGACCGCCGCCATCGGCACGGTCTGCCGCGATGCCGGCCTGCCCTTGCACATGGACGGCTCGCGCTTCGCCAATGCGGTGGCGGCGCTCGGCGCGAGCCCGGCGGAGATGACGTGGAAGGCCGGGGTCGACATCCTCTCCTTTGGCGCCACCAAGAACGGCGCCATGGGGGTGGAGGCCATCGTGCTGTTCGATCCCGCGCGGGCCGGCGAACTCGCCTTCCGCCGCAAGCGCGGCGGGCACCTTTCCTCCAAGATGCGGTTCCTGGCCGCGCAGATGGACGCCTATCTCGCCGATGACCTCTGGCTGACCAATGCCCGCCACGCCAACGCGATGGCGGCGCGGCTGCGTGATGGGCTGGACGGCATGGCCGGGGTGGAGATTCAGGGCGTGATCGAGGCCAACATGCTGTTCGCCCGGCTGCCCGCCCCCATGTGCGAGGGCCTGCTGGCGCAGGGCTTCCGCTTCTACACCGAGCGCTGGGGCGAGGGCGTGGTGCGCCTCGTCACCTCCTTCGCCACGGCGGAGGCCGATGTCGACCGGCTCATCGGCGCGGCGCGGGCGCTGGCGTGAGGGGCGCGTACTTCGAGGCCAGCTTTGCTCTTGCCTCATGACGGCAACGAAAAAGAGCCGAAGGGTTTTTGCGTTGGGTCCCGGATCGGCGCCGCGGTTTGCGCAGCTTGTGCGGGAAATAGAGACACTTGTGTCCCGGACCAGCGGAGGCGAAGCCGGAGTGCCGATCCGGGACCCAGCGCGAGAGAGTTCGGCCAACTCCTCTTCGGCGAACCCTTCTGCGCCACTCGCTCACATCACCGAGGACACCACTTCCGGCGACTCCTCCAGCGCATGGGCCATGAAGTCCAGCGCCGAGCGGATCTGGGCGCGGGTGGCGGGGCCGCCGAGGCACACCCGCACCGCCTCGATCGCCGGCCCTGTCGCGGTGAAGGCGTCGCTCGCCACCACGCCGATGCCGGTGGAGCGCATATGGCCGACAAAGGCCGAGCGGGTCCACGGCGCGGGCAACTCGATCCAGAGATTGAAGCTGAGCGGGTCGGCGCGGAAGCTACCCGCAGGCAGGATCTCGCTCGCCAGCGCCTGTCGCGCGGCGGATTCGGTGCGGATAAAGCGCAGCAGCGTGTCGGCGGTGCCGTCCTCGATCCAGCGCGTCGCCAGCGCCGTGGTGAGCGGCGAGGCCATCACATTGGCGGTGCGCAGCGCGCTGGCGAAAGGATAGCCCGCGCGGGCTTCGGGAGCGACGACATAGGCGGCGCGCAGCCCGGCGCCGATGCATTTGGCCAGCCCCGCTATGTGCCAGGTCAGGTCCGGCGCGATGGCCGCCAGGGGCGGCGGTCCATGCGGGGGCACGAAGCCATAGGCGTCATCCTCGACGATCGGCACGCCGAAGCGTCGCGCCACCTTGGCGATCGCCTCGCGCCGCTCCTCGGGAATGGTCAGCGTGGTCGGGTTCTGCAGCGTCGGGTTGAGGTACAGCGCCTTCGGTGCCATGTCGCGACAGGCAGCCGCGAAGGCGTCGGGGTCGATGCCGTCAAGGTCCATCGGCAGGCCATGCAACTTGATGCCGAGCTGGGCGGCGATGGCGCGCACCCCGGGATAGGTGATGGCCTCGCAGAGTATCGTGTCGCCGGGGCGCGCCAACAGGCCGAAAATGCCGAGCAGTGCGGGATGTGCGCCCGGCGTCACGAAGATGCGTTCCTGCGCCGGCACCAGCGCCCGCCGGCCGAGCCAAGACGACGCCGCGTCCTTGTCCGCCGATGTACCGCCGAAACCCTGGTAGCGCAGCAGCGCCACCAGATCGCGCGCCACTTCGGCCAGCCCGTCCTGCATGCGCTCGATCAGCGCCGGGTCGTCCGGCTCGGGCGGCAGGTTCATCGAGAGATCGACCGTTCCCGGGCGGGTGGCGCTGGCGGCCCGTGTCTTCGGGCGCGGCGCGCCGGTGACGAAGGTGCCTTGCCCGACGCGCGATTCGACCAGGCCGCGCTTCTGCGCCTCGACATAGCCGCGCGCCACGGTGGTGAAGTCGATGTCGAGCCGGGCCGCGAGCTTCCTCTGCGGCGGCAATCGGTCGCCCACCGCCAGCCGGCCGGCGCGGATGTCCTCGCCGATCAGGTCGGCAATGGCGAGATAACGCGGTTTGTCGGAGCGGGTGAGGTCGGGAATCCAGTCGGCCATCGGTTCGTCACTTTGCTTGTCGTCATCCCGGGCGTGCGTCGACCGATCCAGGATCGTCTGTCGGAGCTTATCGCGATCCCGGCTCTCGCGGCGCGTGGCCCGGATGACGGCGCCCACCATAGCCCATCGTAATTGACTGTATAATGTTGCAGAGGTGGCGTGTCACCACTGGTCCACAACTTGCTGCGTAAGTCGTGTACCGGATCGACCTTTGCTGCATGCGCAGGAAGCGGGCACTTTCCCGCCGTTTCTCTAAGCGTCCGCCCGTTAACTCGCCAAACCGGATCGCTCTGAATTTGTCTAATTGAATGTATTATTGTATGTAATTTGATTGTTTTGATGATTCTTTTTGCATTCTGTCAATTGGCACATTGATTGCAATCCTATCTGGCGTACCCGGCGCAGAGCCGGTCCCTCATCAGCCAAGGAGAGCGACATGGCCACCCTCACCGTGCCGGCCCACCAGAAGGGCGACGTGCTCGTCGACTATGAAGACAAGAAGTTCGAGGACGTAAAGGCCGCCCCGGGCGAGAAGGCGCTCGTCACCTTCCACACCGTCGCCTTCGAGGGCTCGATTGGCCTCGTGAACCTTCTCCAGGCCTCCCGCCTGATCCAGAAGGGGTTCGAGACCTCGGTGCTGCTCTATGGCCCCGGCGTCACGCTCGGCGTGCAGCGGGGCTTTCCCAAGCTCGGCGACGAGGCCTTTCCCGGCCATCTCAACTTCAACAACCGCATCGAGAAGATCCTGAACGATGGCGGCAAGGTCTATGCCTGCCGTTTCGCCCTGCAGGCGCTGTACGGCCATGGCGAGGGCGCGCTGATCCCCGGCATCGTCCCGGTCAGCCCGCTGGACGTGCTCGACATCATCCTGCTCCACCGCCGCGACAACGCCTTCATCCTCGACACCTGGACGCTGTGACGCGTCTGCGCCCTCCCGGATCGGCGGCGGTGCCGTCGTCCGGGAGGGCGGATGAACGGAGGAAGGCCGCGATGGCCAACGACAAGACTTCAGACAAGCGCGTCGTCCGCGCCGCCGCGGTGCAGATCGCCCCTTCCCTCGACAGCCTGGAGGGCACGCTCACCCGCGTGCTCGCCGCGCTGGAGGAGGCGGCGGGCAAGGGCGCGCAGCTCGTGGTGTTCCCCGAGACGTTTTTGCCCTGGTACCCCTATTTCTCCTTCGTGCTGCCCCCCGTGCTCACCGGGGCGGAGCATCTGCGGCTCTATGACAACGCGGTCGTCGTGCCCGGCCCGGTGACGGAGGCGGTCAGCGCGAGCGCCCGCCGGCTCGGCGTCGTGGTGGTGCTGGGGGTGAACGAGCGCGACCACGGCTCGCTCTACAATGCCCAGCTCATTTTTGATGCCGACGGCACGCTCACGCTCAAGCGTCGCAAAATCACCCCCACCTTCCACGAGCGGATGATCTGGGGGCAGGGCGACGGCGCCGGGCTGAAGGTGGTGGACACGGCGGTCGGCCGCGTCGGCGCGCTCGCCTGCTGGGAGCACTACAACCCGCTCGCCCGCTATGCGCTGATGGCGCAGCACGAGGAAATCCACGTCGCCCAGTTCCCCGGCTCGTTGGTGGGGCCAATCTTCGCCGAGCAGATCGAGGTGACGATCCGCCACCACGCGCTCGAATCGGGCTGCTTCGTGGTCAACGCCACCGGCTGGCTCACCGAGGAGCAGATCGCCCGCATCTGCCCTGAGGAGAAGCTGCGCCGCACGCTCACCGGCGGGTGCATGAGCGCGATCATCTCGCCCGAGGGCAGCCATGTCGTGCCCCCGCTCACGACAGGCGAGGGCATCCTGATCGCCGATCTCGACTTGGCGCTCATCACCAAGCGCAAGCGGATGATGGATTCGGTCGGCCACTACGCCCGGCCGGAACTGCTCAGCCTTCACCACGACACCCGCCCGGCCGTGCCCGTCCACACCCATGCCGGGGCCACCTTCCCCGTCCAGACAGGGAGCGTTTGCGATGAAGCCGATGGATCTGGCGACCGAATTGCGGCCGCTGCCGACGGAACAGCTGATCAACGAATTGCAGTCCTACGGGGTGCGGCTGGTTGATCCCCGCGCCGGCGCCGATTCGCGCCGGGGCGGGGCCGGGCCTTCCGACCACAAGGCGATGACGCTGGACGGCATGACGGTGATGGTCCCCGTCCACACCGCGCCGGCCTTCGAGAGCCCCTATCTCGTCGAGAAGCCGGACGCCTTCGGCCGCAGCCGCATCAGCCGCGACGGGCTGGTGCTCGGCGAAGTCTCGTTTCCGCTGCAGCCGAAATTCTACGGGCTGAGCACAGCGGACGGCATTCCCTATTCCAAGATCGCCGTGCTGCACGGACGCGACGTGCTGGCGACCACGGTGCTGCAAAGCTGCATCCGCTACCAGAGCCGCACCAAGACCTGCCAGTTCTGCGCCATCGGCCAGTCGCTGGCGGCGGGCCGCACCATCGAGCGCAAGACCCCGGCGCAACTCGCGGAAGTCGCCAAGGCCGCCGTCGAACTCGACGGGGTGAAGCACATGGTGATGACGACAGGCACCCCGCCCGGCAAGGACCGTGGCGCGGCCCTCCTCACCGAGAGCGCGCGGGCGGTGAAGGGCGCGGTCAACCTTCCCATTCAGGTGCAGTGCGAGCCGCCGGACGACGACGCCTGGTTCGCCCGCATGTTTGAGGCCGGCGCCGACGCGCTCGGCATGCATCTGGAAGCCTGCACCGAGGCGGTGCGCCATTCCATCATGCCCGGCAAGGCGCAGGTGTCGGTGGAACGCTACTTCTCAGCGTTCGCCGCCGCCGTGCCGGTGTTCGGGCGCGGGCAGGTCTCCACCTACATCCTCGCCGGGCTCGGCGACACCCGCGAGGACATCCTGTCCGTCTGCGATCGGCTCACACGGATGGGCGTCTATCCCTTCGTCGTGCCCTTCGTTCCGATTTCCGGCACGCCGCTGGAAAGCCACCCCACCCCGTCTCCCGCCTTCATGAACTCCATTCTCGGCCCGCTCTCGGGCATGCTGCTGGCCACCGGGTTGAAGTCCATCGACGTCAAGGCCGGCTGCGCCAGATGCGGCGCCTGCTCGGCGCTGTCCACCTATGAGCGGCGCCAGGGTGCGGCGGGAGGTTGCGCATGATGTACGGCACCTTCCGCCCCTTCCTCGCCGCCGACTTCCAGGTGAAGTTCGCCACCGCCACATGGGAGAAGCGCGGCGCCGCGCGGCTGCGCCACGAGGTGTTCTGCGACGAGCAGGGCCTGTTCGCCGGGGACGACCGCGACGCGATCGACGAGGCCGCCATTCCCCTTGTCGCCGTCTCGCTGCTCGGCGTGCTGGCCGACGATGTCGTTGGCACGGTCCGCATCCACGAGGAGGAGCCTGGCCTGTGGTGGGGCTCGCGCCTCGCCGTGGCGCCGGATTATCGCAAGGTCGGGGCGCTCGGGGCGGCGCTCATCCGCCTCGCCGTCTCCTCCGCCCATGCGCGCGGCTGCACCCGCTTCCTCGCCCATGTGCAGGCCCAGAACGCCCTGCTGTTCCGCCGTCTGCACTGGAACATTGTCGAGGAGAAGCAACTGCACAGCCGCCCCCATTTACTCATGCAGGCGGACCTCGCCTTCTACCCGCCGCTGCTCGACGCCGAGACCGGCTTCCGCGCGCCTTCCCGCGGTTCGACACTGCGAAAGGCCGCGTGACATGGGCTCCCTCGCGCTCTCCTCCACCGCTTTCGAGGCTGTCGCCGCAAAGCTTCGCGCGTCGCGGGGCATGGCGGCAAAGGCCGATATCGCCGTGGCGGCTGCCCGGCTGGGCCTCGGCGGACAAGGTCTGGGAACGCAAGGCGCGGTGCCGGTGGGCGACGATTGCGCGGCGATTCCCGATGGCGACGGCTATCTGCTGCTGGCCATCGAAGGCTTCATGAACGCGTTCGTCGCCGGCGACCCGTGGTTCGCCGGCTGGTGCGGGGTGATGGTCAACCTGTCCGACATCGCCGCCATGGGCGGGCGCCCGCTCGCCGTGGTCGACGCCGTGTGGGCGAGCGGCGAGGACGGCGCCGCCCCGGTGCTGGAGGGGCTGCGTGCCGCCTCCGCCCGCTTCGGCGTGCCGATCGTCGGCGGCCATACGAATCTCGCCACGGATCGCAGCCAGCTTTCCGTTGCCGTGCTCGGCCGGGCATCAAGGCTCCTCACCTCCTTCGACGCCCGCCCCGGCGAGACGCTGATCGCCGCCATCGATCTGCGCGGGCGCTACCGCGAGCCCTTCTCCAACTGGGAGGCGGCGACCGACGCCCCGGCACAGCGCCTGCGCGGCGATCTCGAACTTCTGCCCTTCATCGCCGAGGCCGGGCTGTCGCGCGCCGCCAAGGACATCAGCCAGGGCGGGCTGGTCGGCACCGCCGCCATGCTGGCCGAGTGCTCCGGCGTGGGGGTCGAGATCGATCTGGCGAAGGTGCCCGCGCCCGACGGCGTCGACCCCGCCCGCTGGCTGATGAGCTTCCCCAGCTACGGCTATCTCCTCACCGCGACGCCGGCGCATGTGCCGGCGGTTCTCGCCGCCTTCCACGGGCGCGACATCGCGGCGGCGTCCGTCGGCGTGGTGACGGCCGGGCGACGGGTCGAGCTGGTGCAAGGCGCGGCGCGGGAGACGATCTGGGACTTTGCAAGGCGCAGCCTGCTCGGCTGCGGACCGGCCGTTCTGCAGCTTGATGAGGCAGCAGCGCCTGCAGTCGCGGAGGACGCCGCATGACGCGCCTTCTGCGCATCGCGCTCCTCGCCCATTCCACCAATCCGCGCGGCGGCGTGGTCCATGCGCTGGAGCTCGGCGACGCGTTGGTACGGCTGGGTTTCGAGGCGGTGGTCCATGCGCCGGATGCCCGGGGCGCCGGCTTCTTCCGCCCCACCCTGTGCTCCACGGTGAGCGTGCCGGCCGCGCCCGCAGGCGCCGACATGGTCGCCATGGTGCGCCAGCGCGCGGACGAATATGTAAGCTATTTCAACGCTGTGGAACATCGCCGCTTCGACGTCTTCCACGCCCAGGACGGCCTGTCCGGCAATGCTCTGGCGACGCTGAAGGAGCGCGGCCTGATCCCCGGCTTCGCCCGCACCGTCCACCATCTCGACGCCTTCCGCGACCCCGCGCTGATGGAGTTGCAACGCCGCTCCGTCACCGCCGCCGACCGGCATTTCGTCGTCAGCCGGCTGTGGCAGAAACGGCTCGACGAGACGTTTGGGCTGGAAGCCGTCCTCGTCGGCAATGGCGTCGACACGCGGCAATTCTCGCCGGTGCCGGACGGAAGGGAAGCCGGACTGGCGGCCCGGCTCGGCCTCGGTTCAGGCCCCATCGTGCTCAGTGTCGGGGGGGTGGAACCGCGCAAGAACACGAGGCGCCTTTTGGAGGCCTTCCTTCAGCTGCGGGCCATGCACCCCCGCGCCCAGCTCATCATCGCCGGCGGCGCTACGGTACTGGATCATCACGCCTATTTCGCCGAATTCGAGGCTTCGCGCGCCGCCTCCGGCCTGCCGGACGGCGTCGTCCTGCGCCCTGGACCGCTGGCGCAGGACGACATGCCCGCGCTCTACCGGCTGGCCGATGTGCTGGCCTTTCCCTCGGTGACGGAAGGCTTTGGCCTAGCGGCGCTGGAGGCGATGGCGTCGGGCATTCCCACCGTGGTCTCGCGCATCGCGCCCTTCACCGAGCATATCGGCGAGGGCGAAACCGTGTGGTGCGACCCGCTTCATGCCGGCTCCATCGCCGACGCACTGATGCTGGCGCTCCAGCCGGACACCCGCGCCCACCTTGCGCGAACCGGGCCGAACGTTGCCGCCCGGCATGACTGGACGAGCACCGCACGGGCGCACCTGCCCCTCTATGAAAATCTCGCGGAGGCCATTCATGCGTGAGGATGTCCATGCCTGAAATGCACTTCACCATCCGCTGGCCGGACGGCACGGTCGAGGGCTGCTACTCGCCCTCGCTGGTCATCAAGGACTATTTTGTCCCCGGCGAAAGTTACAAGCTATTGGAGTTCTTGGCGAAAAGCCGCGAGGCGCTGAACATCGCCAGCGCTCGCGTCGAGGCCCGCTATGGCTTTCCCTGCTCGCGCGCGCTGGGCCAGCTCGCCCGCATCGAGGCCACAGGACGCACCTTCGCAACCCTTCCCGACGCCCGCGTCGCTGTCGAAAGCTTCGACGCATGAGCCCCGGAGACACCCCATGAACGAGAACCGCGTCGCGCATCACCCCGTGGTCGTGGTCGGCGGCGGGCAGGCCGGCCTGTCGGCCAGCTACCATCTCCGGGCGCTGGGCATCGAGCATCTCGTGATCGAGAAACACCGGGCCATGCACGCCTGGGAAACCCAGCGCTGGGACAATTTCTGCCTGGTGACGCCGAACTGGCAGTGCGACCTGCCCGGCCATTCCTATGCCGGCCCGGACCCGGACGGCTTCATGAAAAAAGATGAAATCCTCAGCTATCTCAAAGAATTCCGAGCCAAGGTCGACCCGCCCATTCGCGAGGGAGTGAGCGTGCGTCGCGTCACCCCCCGCCCGGAGGGCGGTTTCCTCATTGCCACCAGCGCGGGCGATTTCAGCGCCGACAATGTCGTGGTCGCCTCGGGCGGCTATCATGAGCCGATCGTGCCGCGCATGGCTGAACGCCTGCCAAGCTCGATCCAGCAGATCCATTCGGCGCAATACCGCAATGCGGGCCAGCTGCCGGAAGGGCCGGTGCTGGTGGTCGGCTCCGGCCAGTCGGGTGCGCAGATCGCCGAGGATGTGCACCTTGCCGGCCGCAAGGTGTTTCTCGCCGTCGGCAATGCCCCGCGCTGCGCCCGCTTCTATCGCGGCCGGGACGTGGTCACATGGCTTGCCGACATGGGCTATTACGACATGCCCGTGGAAGAGCACCCGCTGCGTGAAGGGGTGCGCGACAACACCAACCATTACGTCACCGGCCGCGACGGCGGGCGCGACATCGACCTGCGCAAATTCGCCTTTGAAGGCATGGAGCTCTATGGCGCGCTGCGTGATTTCGACGGGGAGAGCCTGCTCTTCGAGCCGAACCTCACGCAGGCACTCGACGAGGCCGACCGGACCTATAACGGCATCAACGCCGCCATCGACAAGCATATCGCCGCCAACGGTATCGAGGCGCCGCCGGCCTCGGTCTACGAGGCCGTCTGGCAGCCCCAAAGCGAGCGCCCGAGGCTCGACCTCGCCGCCTCCGGCATCGCCTCCATCGTCTGGTGCATCGGGTTCCGGCCCAATTTCCGCTGGCTCGACGCGCCGGTGTTCAACGGCGCCGGCCATCCCCAGCACAGGCGCGGCATCACCGCACTCCAGGGCGTGTATTTCATCGGCCTGCCCTGGCTGCACACATGGGGCTCCGGCCGCTTCGGCAGCGTCGGGCGTGATGCCGCCCATATCGTCGCGCATATCGATGCGCGCGCGCAGCAGGCCCGGCAGGGAAGCGCCGCATGAACCTCGCGCTCCCTCCAGGGACCTTCCTCGCGCCGGCGGTACCCGTCGCGGAGGACAGGGTGCAGCTCGGCATGCCGCAGCTCTGCCTCGGCGGGCTTTCGGAAACGTGGCTGCTCAAGGAACTGGGCCATCGCCACTGGATGGCGCTGGCGGCGATGGCCGGCCGCGCGGTGCCCGATTTCCACGATGCCGACGGCGCGCCGGTCTATGCCGCCTTCAGTGCGCTGTCAGTGGAGGACGCGGATTTCGCCTCTCTCGGCGCGAATGATTGGCTGACGATCCGCAGCGATATCCGCCGCATCTCCCGCACCCAATGCGCCAGCCGGCATGACCTCACCTGCGGGGGGCGCACCGTTGGCACGGTTCATCTGGTCTCCGCCTTTGTGCGGCGAGCGCTCGGAGGCGGCAATCATACCGTGGCGCGGGTGGCGCTGGAGGGTTTTCCCGCCCCGGCCCGCGCGGGTGGAGGCCGGCGCGAACCGGAACTTGCCGCCCGCGCCGCCGCCTTCCGCGCGGGACGCGCGACAGGGGACGCGCGGCTCGGATTCGGCCTGTCCCGCGGCCAGGAGGCGACGCTGGAGATCGATCCCTGCCCGGCGCAGGATTTCAACGGCGCCGGCTTTCTCTATTTCACCAGTTTCCTCGCCTTTATCGATCGCGCCGAATGGCATTTCGACGGTCGGCGCGCGCCGCGGGCGACGACGCGCTCGCGTGAGGTGTATTTCCACGGCAACATCGACCCGGGAGAGCGCGTGGTGGTCCGCCGCCTGAAGAGCGGGCGGGAGGCGGGTCAGCTCGTTCATCATTGCCGGCTTGAGCGCGCCGGCGACGGCACCCGCCTCGCCGATGCCTTCACCCGCCGCGTGCTTTGAGGTTGGAAAGCCTGTTATGGCAGGGCGGAAGAGACACTGTCATCACCCTGTGAGAAAACCCACCGACCCCCGTTGCATTCTCCGCGAGGCTGAGGCATAGAGACGGCCCGTTCGGGGCCGCAGACAAGGCGGCGCGGGACGGCGGAGCGGGCGGGTGTAGCTCAGGGGTAGAGCACAACCTTGCCAAGGTTGGGGTCGTGGGTTCGAATCCCATCGCCCGCTCCAAATTTCTCATTAGACACAAAGCCTCGCGGTAGCGGGGCTTTTGTCGTTTTGGGGCTCGCGATTTCAGGTGTGATGCTGCGACCAGGCGAGGCCGCGGTTACAGCTCGGTTACATGGTCAGCGCGAACAGGTGATTTGAAGTCGTGGTGTCACGGGAGTGCGGCAGCGCCGGATTGCGGAAAACCGCAGATGAATGGTGCATCCCGGGCTCCTAGTGGCTTGATATCCAGTTGCTGGCCTCCGTATCCGATCCAAAGCTGTCCTCTCGGCACGCCGTTGCGAACGGCCCGTTCGCGCCTCGAGTTCGGACGTTCAAACGTTTTTCGCTGGTACCGGATAGCGGACAAAGTGCTAAAATGACATTTTTGTCGCAGATGCTAACGGAAGCTCACCCCAAATACGCGAGATCTATTGGCCAAGTCCACATTCCAGAAATCGCTCGCTAAGGCGGGTAAGTACATTGATGAAGGATTTGACAGGAGCGATCCGCAGCTCACTGACCGGGCGTTCGCGGTTCTAGACCAGCTCGCCTTATGCAAGACCATCCGCGACGAAGATGAAGTTCTTCTGCACTACTTTCGCGCCAATGCATTCAACAACCGCCAGCACCACGAGGGACTGGCACAATCCTGGCAATGGGAGATGGAACATCTCCAAAGCGAGTTGCTCGAACTTCGTAGGGCTGTCAGGCATAAGGGGTTCGAAAAACTCCATCCGATCCGGCGCTGCCAAATTTTGACCAATCTCGGCGGCAAGCTCAATTCAGTCGGTCGCCCTGTGGAAGCACTTCGTTATTGGGACAAAGCCCTGGCGATTGAGGGGCGCTTTGCCAAGGCGCTCTTTAGTAAAGGCGAGGGGCTGCTGAACTATGCTGATTCAGTCAGCGATCCGGGATATTCCCAACTCATTACGGGACAAGCTCACGATAACTTCGTAGCAGGAACAGCTCGCGATGCTGTGCACGAAAATATAGAGGACACAAAGCTTGTTCCATATTTTGCTGAGCGAGCGAAAAAGATTTCAACGTGGCTCAATGTCAAATCCGCCAATGAGAATTTGGAAGAGGAGCACAGTCTGGGCCGATCAAGGGCAGAGAAGGCTTATCGTCGCTGGTGCTTGGAGAAGCGGTTGTTTCTCAATCCCATGAATGACCTCGGCACATACTCGATAGCCGCAATCGACAGCCTGGTTCTGCCGTCGATCACACTTGCTTTCGATAAGGGCGGAGCGATGCCCCCGGCAGTCTTCGGACTTTTCAATCAGCTCAAGCAGGAATTTGCTACGGCAAGGTTCTTCCTTTTTGAGGGAATGACGGCTGACACAGTGCACTTTGCCGACAAGTACGTGAAGCTCACAAACACGCTCGACTATCCGAGCTATGGGGTGAACGTCGAGAAGGCGCGACAGGCCTATCGAATGACGTATTCCTTGTTCGACAAGATTGCGTTCTTCCTGAACCATTATCTCGAACTCGGCATTCCCGAGACAAAAGTGTACTTCAGCTCGATCTGGTATGAGACGAAAGGAAATCCAAGACCGCTCCGGCCGTTCTTCCAGGATAGGGCGAATTGGCCGCTTCGGGGCTTATTTTGGCTATCCAAAGACCTTTATGATCCTGAGCTACAGAAAGCCACAGAACCGGACGCGGAGGACCTGGCGGTTCTGCGTCATCATCTTGAGCACAAATACTGCCAGATTCACGAACAATGGGGCGTGACATTTGCCAATTTCAACGATGCAGAAACCGAAAAGATCGGCCTGCATGTCGGAAGGCATGATTTCGAGGCGAAGGCACTCAGGCTAGTCGGACTTGCACGGGCCGCCATAATTTACCTGTGTTTGGCCGTTCACCGGGAGGAGAGACTTAGGAAAGATGGAAACCCAGATGCAATTTCGATTCCTATGCTTGCCAACACATGGGACGACAAATGGAAAGTCTAGGTGCAGGTGAACCCGTGGTTGGTCAATGCGGCCATTAAGGTGGCGATGGCAAAACACTCAGCATCGCGTCCGCTTGCTCTGGTTGCCCACCGAGAGCGGACAGTCCGCTATCGGCTCCATTTGGGGAAGTGATTCCCGCTGTGCGCCCTCATTTCGGACGTTCCACGGTGGAAACCCTGATCCCAAAAGCTGCCATTCGTTCAGCCTGCCCCTGACGAAGGGATATCGGGTGGAAACCGGTCTTGCCACTATCGAGTGGCGAAGGCGTGCGTCTCGCTAGAAGAGGAACGGGCGGAGGGTCGCAAGTGCATACACTTTAGGCGCCCCAAGCCTCTATGACTTTGCTGAGCGGGAAGGCCGACGCCTCTTTGCGCCACTCATGATATGGCGCGGCAGTTTGGCTGTATGGTCCCGGATCTGGCCGATCAAATTGCACCCGCGTAGGGATGTGAAAGGCGCTACCGAACACGATTGCCTCGCCTGAAGCGAGGATCGTCACCTGGTCGAGCAGCCGCCGCGCCTGCATCGGGATGATGCGGCGGAAATGGTCGATGTCGTCGGGGTTCTGCAGCCGGTGGCTGATGAAATTGGCGCATTGGCTGATGATGGTTTGGCTTATCTCGCTCGGCCGCTGGCTGGCGATGATCAACGACAGCCCGAACTTGCGGCCTTCCTTGGCGATCCGCTCATAGGTGAGCCGCGCCAGGCGATGACCACGATCCTCGTCCGACCGCGCCGGGCGGGCATAATTGTGCGCCTCTTCGAGAACCAGGACCCACGGATGCTTGTAGCGCGAGGCCGCAGGCAATCGCTCACGCGCCTCAAGCAGGATTCGGCCAATGACTGCGCAGGCATAGGGCAATACCTCATTGCTCAGCATCGACAGGTCAAGCACCGAGACCTTGGGCCCGGCGTTGGCGCCAAGGCCAAGCCGGGAAAACCAGGACGATAGCGTTTCGACCTTGGTGGCAGCGTCCTCATAATTGAGGAAGGCGCGCCAACGCTTGTCATCGAGCCGCGTCTTCAGGCGCAGCTTTAAGGTCGTCAGATGCGCATCGACCCGGAATGTATCCTCTTTGGAAACCGCGCGGTTTATTAGCGATGGATCGGTCAGCGTCGCTCGCGCGATCGGCAGCGGGGAATCGGCGGTGCGTGCACCAGCCTCGGCCTCGCCACTGCCGCCGACGATCTTCGCACGGATCGCGTCCCTAAGCGCCTCGGCTGCCGCTGCGATCGCTGCCTGATTGTTCATCACCTCGGTGTTGTAGTCGTTAGCCGGGCGATGTCCGGTGAACAGAGCGGTGAAGGCCGTGGTGTCGATCCCTGACCCGGCGAGATGGCCGGTGACCGCGTCACAATAGGAGCCGGCGGCCTTCTTTTTGATCTTGGTCAGTTCAGTCAGCAGCTGATCGAGCGCGCTCATGGCGTTCTGGAACGCGCCCATGCTCGCGGCCGCGGTCGCATTGCCGCCCTTAGCGATCGCCCACCAATCCTTGAGCACCGGCTCTTGGGTCTGTTCTGACGCGCTGAGCCAGGCACAGATCTCCTCGGCGTTGAGAAACCACAGCGGCAGGGCAAATTCTTTGCCGTTGAGGTAGATGCGATCGGGCAGCCGCTGTTCGGGTTCGGCGGCCGGGAAGGCCTTAGCGTATTCGCCATTGATATCCAGGATGAAGACGTGCGGCTCCTCGCGCGCGCCGTTGAGCGCCTTCATCGCCTTCTGGATGAGGCTGGAGACCGAGAAGGATTTGCCCGAACCGGTATTGCCGACGATAGCGAGCGGCCGCGAGAAGAGATCGTTATAGGAGGCGCGCACGACATTGCGCGACTGCCCAGTCGGGAAACCAATCTTGAGATCGCAGTCGAAGTCTTTCTCTTCATAACCCTCGGGTTTGTTGCGCCGCGGCGGAATCTCGAAGACGGCGCGCAGAATGTCGGGCGAGCCGATCTCCGCCGGCGTGTCGAGCGTCGGCAAAATCGAGATGCCCGGGCTGAAGGAGGGCTCGTCGTCATTATGCTCGATCGTGCCGAGCAGCTGGACGCTCGCAACCCGGCGTGGCCTCATTAGTTCGAGACTGAGATCGTCGCCGCTGCCAGGATCAAAAGTCTCACGCGCTTCGAGATCGGTGATGATGCCCATCACCGTTTCGCCGGCGCCCAGCGCAAAGGTCAAATAAGCATTGATCGCGATTGCGGCCTGAACGCCGTCGACCGTCGCACGTAGCGCCGAGCGGGTTTCCGGTAGCAGCTCGACCTTCACCCGAAAGCCCTGGACCGAGACAATGTGGCCGATGAGGCGCGGATTATCCATCCGCGTCATTCGGCGTGGCTGCAGGCGTGGCGGACAAAGCGATCTGCTTTTCGAAGCGGCGAAGGCGCAGGAAATCGTCGAGCCACTGAACGTCCGGCATCACCGTGCGGGCGAAATCGTCGAATGTCGCCCGAGCAAAGGGCTCGAGGGCGAAGCCAGCCTCGGTCGGGCACAGCACGAAGGCGCGCTTACCGAGATCCTTGTAGCGGAGGATGCGCGCAATCACCGGGCTATTGGGATTAGGTTCGACCACCAGCATGATGAGCGATGGGTTCATAAGCGCGTTCTCTATGATCCGCGACACATGATCGTCGCCGAACCCGTAGCCAAGGACGAGCAGGAAGGTCTGGGGGATGCCGAGCCGTACCTGAAACGATCGGAAGAGGTGCGCATAGGGCATGGCCAGAGTTTGCGCGAATTTGTTGGCAGTGGGCAGAATTCCGACCGATCGAGCGTTCTGGGCTAGCGGGACAAGCGCTGCGGCCTTCTGCCCTGCGGTCATGCTGGCATATGCGCGATACGGCGCAAGGTCGGGATGGCGGGCGCGCATCTCGAGGCCTTGCTCGAACCAGTGGATGGAGCCGTGCAACTTGTAGAAATGAAGGAACTTGTCGAAGCGGCGTACGCGTCCTTCGGCAACTTCGCCGGGATAGTAAATGTCGAGGCCGTAGACTGATGGGTCGAAGCGCGCGGCGGCGCGGCCAGTGAAGCCATCGAAATATTGCACACCTAGAAGTTCGAGTGCCTGTTCGAACAGTGTGTCATAGTTAAGCGTGAAGAGGTGCGTGCGCCCGAGATTGCTGTCACGCGCGACCAGCTTGGAGAGGAAGGCCAGCTGGGGGGCGATCTTGTCCGCGGTGGTCGCCAGCGCGCTATCGGGCAGTGACAGCGCGCATTCGGCGAAGATCGCGATGCGCAGGCGGTCGACGAACCATTTGAGGTCATCCTTGGTCGGGGCCGGCGTGCTTGGCCAGGCGACGGCGCCGAACGGGCCGATAGCATTTTCGGCGATCGCTAAGGCATTTGCCACGAAGGACAGCCAGACCTCAAACCCGATCGGCTCGCCTAGGAGATCGGCAAGTTGGACGTTGAGCCGGCGAGCTTTGAGGATCGGCGCGATCGAGGCAGGCAGATCGGCCATCGCCTCGATGGTGTCGAAGACTGCCGTCTCGAGATTGGCCATGGTCTTGCCGCCTGCCGAGACCGATGTGCCTGAGCCGGTCAGGACGACCAGATTCTCCATGCGCAGCCATTCGGAGATCAGCGCCTGCAGGCGAACCCGTCCCTGCTTTTGATCGAGTCCGGCGAGCAGGTCGCCGATTCCGCCATCTTCGGCTAGGCCGATGAGCTTATAATCGATCGGATCCGGCGGCGTTGGCGTCATGAGCCTTTCCTGTCGTTCCGCATCGGTGACGACGGTCAAGCGACCCGGCGCCGGTTGTTACCCTTCCCAAGGCGACGACGTCGAGTATGATGATCGCACGAAGCAAGTCAATTATCGTAGGGCCGGCGTTACCCTCAACTTCGACCTGAAGCAGCAACGGCTTGAGATCGCTTTTGTTTCTTGCTTTCTTAAGGAACAAACCTTCTACATCATTTCCCGAAAGTGAGGGGCTATGACCAATTGGGACGATAGAAAAAGCGGCTGGAGGCAACACCCCGAAGACGCACGAACCCCGTTCGATGTTGATTATGCTCGCATTGTGCACTCGGGTTCATTTCGGAGACTGCAAGGCAAGACACAAACATTAAATCTGGGCGACAGTGACTTCTACCGAACACGTTTAACCCATTCGCTAGAAGTCGCCCAAATCGCCAATAGCATTGTAAGACAACTCGGGATATTCAAGGATCATCCTGCACATCCACATCTACCATCCGTCAGCCTGATTCAGTCAATTGGGTTTGCGCACGACCTTGGCCATCCGCCATTTGGCCACGGTGGAGAAGTTGCTCTTAACTACTGCATGCGAGATCATGGAGGGTTTGAAGGGAATGGCCATACACTTCGTATACTGTCGCGTCTGGAAAATTTCTCCGAAGATCACGGTGCCGATCTGACGAGGCGGACGCTGCTTGGCGTCCTAAAATATCCTGTCAGCTACAAGGAAGGAGCCAACCGCGAACGTGTCCCGAAGATGGACCAAGTGCCGCAATCAATACGCGTGATCGATAGGGAAAGCTGTAAGCCGCCCAAATGCTACTTGGAATGCGAGCGGGATGTTGTCGACTGGATTCTGCAACCGCTTAGTCAGTTGGACCGTGATAAATTCACGGCTTTCGAACCACCTATGAAGGATGAGGACGGAAAGATAAAGCACGCAACGCCGCGGCACAAATCGTTCGACTGCAGTATTATGGATGTGGCCGATGACATCGCGTATGGCGTACACGACTTGGAGGACGCGATCGCAATGGGCTTGGTGACTGAGCGTGATTTCCGTACGGCCGTCACCGAAGCAAAGAGCGGGATCTTTTTAAACGCCCTGAAGCAAAAGTACCCGAGCGAAAGTCAAAATAACGTCTACGAAACATTTTTTTGTAGCCTTTTTGGCGAAGGTAAGAGGCGTAAACACTATATCAGCAGATTGGTCCACCACTTCATAACAAATATCGAGATAATTGAGCTCAAACAATTTGATGATCCGCTCCTAAGATTCCGCGCGGCCCTTTCCGCTCCCCAGCGGGACTTCCTGAACGCACTTCAGGCGCTGATCGTGGACAAAGTCATTAAGAGCGCGGAAGTTCAGCACCTAGAATTCAAGGGACAGAAGATGGTGATATCCGTCTTTGAAGCCTTAGTATCAGATCCAAAAGCTCTATTGCCTGCCGACGCATATGCTGAGTTTGAGCGTTCGAATAGTGATGTGCGTGTGATCTGCGATCATGTAGCAGGCATGACCGATAGTTTCCTGCTTAAGACTTACGATCGCCTCTTCAGTCCGCGCATGGGGTCTGTGTTCGACAAGCTGTAGTCAGCACGCGCGAAGTTGGACACGCTCATTGTTCGCTTTCCAGAACATAAAACTTGGCGAGTGGGTGAACTCGCCTCGATTGCGGACAGCGGCTCCACGGCCCGTGGGGCCGTAAGCATTTCAAATGTTAACAAGGGGGTGGGAAGCGGACCAGACAATCTTTGCCCCCTTCGGCAAATCTAAGACAGCAACTTACTGCCTTCAGCTCACCAGAAGCGGACCGTCCGGAGACGGCCCCATGCCGGACGTTCAGACCCGCACTTGGCAAGGTCCACTTCTGGCGCTTGTGGCTATTAGCTTGTCAGCAGTTGCGCCGGCTCCACGCCAATCGCTTTGCAGATTTCGATGAACTCTGCCACGTCGAGCCGGCGCTCACCCAGCTCGTACTTTGAGACGAACGTCTGCCGTTGGCCGAGACGCTCAGCTAGTTCGACCTGCGTAAGGCCGGCATCCTTCCGGGCCTGGACCAGCCGCGCAATGATCGCCTGATATTGTTCGAGATATATCGAAGCCACGGGTTCGCCAGCGTGTGAGCCAGCACGCCAAAGAAACCCGAATTTCGGATACCCCAAATCGGGGTATTTCGATATGCCTGTCGCTCGGTTCGGTTCCGGAGCGGCGATGCATGAAAGAACAGTACGTCGGCGACATCAGCGACTATCGGAAATACGCGCTGCTGCGCGCCCTAGCAGCGAGCGGTACGAACCGGATGGGCGTGTGCTGGATGCTAACCGCCCCGGATGGGCGCGCCGATGGCGGCAAGCTTGCCTATTTGCAGCAACCCGAGCGCTATCGGGCTTTCGATCCGGATCTATTCGACATGCTGGCCCATGTGGCCGCCGAGCCGGACCGGCGCCGGCTGGGGTCTATCGAGGCGAGCGAGGCTGTCCCCGGCGCGACCTATTTCAACGCAGCGATGAGCGACGACCTACTCGGCCGTTCGGCCTATATGGCTGCGTGCCAGTCAGCGCTGGCTACCGCCGAGCTAATCTTCTTCGATCCGGACAACGGCCTCGAAGTGGCATTGCGCAAAGGCCGTAAGGGCTCGTCCAAATTCCTCTACCTCGACGAAGTTGCCACCTTCTACGCTGCGGGAAAGTCGCTCCTGGTCTATCAGCACTTTCCGCGCGTCGAGCGAGAGGCCTTCATCCAAGATTGTGCCGCGCGGCTCCGCGGTGTCGCACCCGATGCCGACCTATGGGCGTTCAGAACCGCTCACGTCGTGTTTCTCCTGCTGCTTCACCCGTCGAGCCCTCCATCACTCGTGAAGGCGGGCCGCGCAGCATGCAACCGTTGGCCCAGCGACTTCGTACGCGGCTACCCCGTCAGTTCCCCACCCTCCGACCCGCTGGCGCAACTACTTGTCGAGCTGGAAGGCGATGCCGCCAGTGGACGCGGATAATTGTCGGTGCCGATACCGCGTGATTTATTGCATCATTTCAATCCGATAGGTGAAAAATGCGCTCGATGGCAATGGTTTCAATTCTGGCAGTGACGGTCGGGGCGTGCTCGCCGATCGACAAGAAGGTCGAGCTGAGCGGAATAAGCGCCGGTGCCGCCCGAATGGCCGGGCCCGGCGACACAGTGATGGATTTCCGCATTACCAAGCCACTGCCAAATGCATTCGGGCAGGCCGACATATTCGGCCGCACCACCAACGCCGGAAAAGTCAGCGTCCGCTACCTGGGCAACCAGGACGGGCGGGCGGTCTTCGAGCGCTCCGACATCACTGTCGAGAGCAACGCCACGACGATGAACCAGACCCCGATGATGATCCCGCAGACCTCGGAGACGCGGGTATCTGGCATGGTCGGCGGCACGCCGGTATCGGGCAACGCGACGTCGACGTCCTACACCTATGTCGGGCCGCGCCCGACAACGAGCTATGCGACGGCGGCACGACCTCTCGAATTCGCGCTGCGGCCCGGTGAGAGTGTGAGCATTGAGGGCCGCAGCCTGACTGTCATCGGGATCGCTGGAACCTCGGTCGAGTATCGGGTCGATTGACGCTAGACAATCTCACGCGCAGTGGATGCCGTCCCAGTGTCCTAAGGTTGCATGAAAGGTATCACAGCCCTTGACCGTCCGTTCGGCGCCGAGTGGGGCAGATACTCCCGAAATATGTCGGAGGGCCGGAATTCCCCGACAGGCATGGGCAGGGGACCCGTCGAAGGGGGTATGAGCCATTCCGCGCCGCCGGGGGGCCTATGCCCAGCAGCAGGGCGCACCGTAGCCATGGGACCGTACGCCCGCCGCTGTCAGTGGGTGCGCAGCTACACACATAGCTTCGGGCCACGGTGGGCGCCGGTGGCGCCCTCCCGCAGCTCGCAGCCACGAAGGCAGACGGATCACCCGACCGCGAGGATTTCTTGTTCCGAGCGGGTGTCGAGGATCGTGTGATCGAGGGAGTTACACACGCCGCACTCTTCTATTGCCCAGGCTATCTCATCGGCGTCGATGGCGGTAAGTGCCTCGACCTCCTCAGGTGTCATGAGGACGGTGGCGCCGGTAGCGTTGTCGGTGACGGCGAGGTAGCGCATGAGATTCTCCCACTTCGAACAGAAAATCACAGCACGCCTGCACGCCCCACACAATTATTTGCAATAGTATCAATGCGATAACAGGTGCCAACAACTTAACCATAGACCTGCTCCAGCGCGGCAATGGCGGCCGATCCGCCGCGAACGGCCTGGGTGTAATGGCCGAGCGTCACGTTGGGATTTGCATGGCCGGCAATCTGCGCCACCAAACCAACCTCGATGCCTTGGGCCTGCAAGGTGGAGATGAAGGAGTGCCGTGCCGAATGCGGCGTGACGTAGGGCAGGCCGAGCGCCTCGAAGGCCGGCACCCAATAGCGCTTACGGAAGTTTTGGTAGAGCAGGGCGCCACCGCCACCGAGGCGGGGCAGCGGCCAAGGCTGCAGTCGGCCAGGGCCGGGAAACACCCGATAGAGCTCTTTCCCGTTCCGAGGGCAGCGAAGGCGCCAGGCCAGCAGCATTTCGCGCAGCGTGGCACCCATGGGGATTTCCCGCGTTCCCGCCTCCGTCTTTGTCATGTCAGTCAGGGAGCCGTCGCGCTCCTGCACGCGGCGGATATGGACGATGCCGTTCTCGAAATCGACATCGCTCCACAGCAGGCCCAACTGTTCGCTGGGACGCGTACCTGCCAAGAAGGGGAAGGCGTAGTAGACGCCGTGCTCCAAGTCGTCACGCGCGGCCTTGATCAGAGTGCGGATGTCCTGCGACGTAAGAATGGTCTTCTTGGGCTTGTGGCGCTGACGGGTAAGGCCGGTCGGCATCGACGGCGCACGCACCCCAAAATCCTCCTCCGTAAGCGCGAGAACCGATTGGAGATGCGACTTCGCCCGGTTGGCGCTGTAGTTTCCGCACTGTTCGACGATAGTGCGGTGCCAGGCACGTATCTCCGCCGTCGTCAGCTCGTTGGTCTTCACGTCGCCCAGGAGCCGGAGGAACTTGGCGCCCTTGGGCTTGACGCCCGTCTCGGTGAAGTCATGCCGTTCGCGTCGGCTGCCCTCGAGCAGAGGCCCGCAGATGAGATGTGCGACGACCTTATACCCGGCGAGCGTGGACGGCTTCACCTTCCCGGCTTTGTCGGCGAGCCAGTGATCTAGCGCGGCCGCGACCGTCGGAACGGTGCGCTCATCGACGTGGGTTCCGTCGGCGACCTTGGCCAGCAGCTCCCGCTGCTTTGCCTCGGCGTCCTTCTTCCGCTCGAAGAACATCTGGCGACGCTGCCCTGTTTTGGGCTCCCGGTAGTTCAGCACGTAGCGGTCTTGAAGTGCGACGGCTCCCGAGATGAGCTTCCGCTTGCGCGTTCGTTTTGTCAGGGTAACTGAGAAGTCCATAGCGATCACCGAGCACAATGAAAAAGCAAAACCAAAACACGCCGACGTAACCGGCACAATTAATCGCTAAGGTATCGCCGGCGAGCGGGAGAGCGTTCCCGACGTAACCTGTTGCGTAACCGCGAGATGCTTAGGTGTGTCGAGCCCCGCGGTGGCGGGGTTCGTGGCTATTCAGATTCCCGCGTCGACCGGGTTGAAATCGCAGCGGTGGCACGGTGGCACGGGTGGCCCACCGCAGTGGCAGCGCCCGCCGCCCTACGCCGCCCAGGATGACATTGGGCCGGCGCGGCGGGCCTCACCGTGGCCGCGCCACCCATGCCACCATGCCACCGGGTTAAATTGCCAAGCGCTTGTCGTCGGCGTGGTCGGTTCTTTTCGGGCGAGAAAAGCCTCGCACTGTTCGCCCGCCAACTTTGAACTTGTCCCGCTTCCAGCCCAAGTTTTGGAGCAGCAGCGAAAGCCGTTTGGTGTGTGCTTGGGTCTGGCGGTCTCTCTGAATTCCGAGGTTCGTGGAGAGCAGATCATCGGTATAGAGACGCGCTTCCTCACCAGCGGCCACCCCGTTAAGTCCTTCCAACATCGGCAGCCAGGGATCCTCTTCCAGCCGAGCCTCTTGCTCAACCGCGGCGGCCTCCCACAGATCGGACGGCAACTCGATGGATTCGCCCTGCCGCTCGCGATAAGCGGCCTCGGCCAACAGCTGGTCCCGGTCCTCATGCAGAGCGACGAGGTCAATTTCGCCGGTTTTTACGGGCCAGAATCGACGGTTTCCCGTCTGGTCGCGGAGATATTTGTCTTCATTGGTCGTGCCAATAAAGACGGCCTGTCGAGGTCGGATTACAGCAAAATATCCGTAGGCCATTCGCGCCTTGTCGATCTGGCGAGACGCGAAGGCTTTGATCTTGTTGACCTCAGCCTTGTTCATCCCCTCGACTTCGCCAAGTTCATAGAACCAGACGCCGTCAAGCAGCTCGATTTGCGCCTTGGCATCGAGCGAAAGGATTTCCTGATCGGAGTGGTTGCCCTCGCCCGCAAGGATGCGGATCGATGTCGACTTCCCCGAGCCCTGCCGCCCTTCAAGAACGATGATCTGATCGAACTTGACCCCGGGCTGCCGAATGCGGCGCACGGCTGCGACAAGGAGGATGCGTCCCACAGCCGTATTCAGCGGCGTGTCCGGGGCGCCGAGGTACCTGTTCATCCAGGTATCGAGGCGATCTTTTCCATCCCAGGAGAGCGCATCTAGCATCTCCCGAATTGGGTGAAATGTGTTCTCCAGGCATAGGCCTGTGATCGCATCCCGTACATGGTCTGCTCTAGGATCGAAATCGAAGCGGTCAATCACCAGATTGCGAATTACCGAAACGGCGTCATCGCTTATCTCACCTTGATGCTCTTCGAGCACGTGCCCCATCAATGTTTTGCGCTGCCTAAATGCGTCGAACTGACATTGCAGGTCTAGGCGGCGTATCGCGACCATAGCATTGCGCATCGTTGCGCGCGGGCGTCCGGCCTTATCTGCGTCGGGCCAGCCGTCATTTACCGCCGCCAATCCCGCGAGGGCTTGCTTTAACGCGTATGTCTGAGGGCTTCGCTTTTCGAGGATCGACTGCGAAATACCGTAGCCCGGGTTTGACAGAATGCCTGCTATAGTTTCAGCAGAGTATCCTGCCCGCGCCATTCCGCACGAAACATAGAATACTGCCTCGCTGCGCGACGGATACCGTGCTTTTGCGCTGCCGCGCGGTCGCTCTGCATCATCCCCGGTCAGGATTAACGTACGAAGATGTTCTGTAAGATCCGCATGAAGATCGGCGAGGCTCATAGGAACAATATGTCCTATGGTTGCGGCTTGGTGGATTACGGTGAGCGGTGCCGCGGCTATATTGAGCAATGCGGCTAAATCCTCCAGCCCGTATCTTAGCTCCCATTCAGTTGCGACAATTTTGGCCATCACGGGCACTCGGCCCATCCCTCGTTTCTTCGCATTTGGAACGTTAATCGTCCAAGGTACGCGCATAATTCTATCGATGTTGTGGCAATGATCGCCGCCTAACTGCTCAGCGATAAGTCGATTGATATCTTCCACCGCTGCTAGATCGGACACCGGTTCCCGAAGCAGCCAGAATGCTTGGAACCCGCCACCCGAATGCACAATGACGGTCGGCTTGATCGGAAAGTTGAGGATGCGCCCCAAAGCGTTCGTGTCATCGACGTCGACATGCAGCGCGCGCGCCGCTTCGATGTCGGACTTTTTGGCCTTCCGATTCCTGATGCCCTGCTTTAGTCTATTGACCTGAAAGTAAATATTGCAGCGATTTTGGTGGCTGTTGATCCATTCAACCAAATGATCATGTTGATCTTGGTTGAATGTCTTCGGATTAATGTCCCAATCGGGGCCGATTGCGACACAGTGGATATCGTTACCAGCGCAAAAATGGCGGAGGAAGTCAGCGGCTTTCACGCTTGCCGCGTGCAGCGCGGCTTTGTCAAAGAGCTTATCCATCATGCGCCCTCCACTTTGGAGGCGTCGATGAATGACAGGACCTCGGATAGACGTACCAACCGGCGACTGTTGAACGGGGTGTAGCTCGGTATGGAGCCGCGCTTCACGGCCCGGCGAATGGCCCACAGATGAACGCCAAGCGCCTCTGCTGCCTGGGCGAGGGTCAGTAAACCTTCGGGGGAAGTGGATGTGTTCGGCATAGAAGCCTCCAATTTTGCGGAGACCCCTGAGTAAACATGCTTGAGCGCGGTTCCAGAGGCGCAAATCGCCCATATGCGCCCCTATGCAACAGCGACGCCTAGCTCACTCAAAACATTTAGGATTTTGGCTTTCCCGTTTTGGCGGACAATGTGCTCGGCTTCGAAACTCAAGGCGGCTTCAATGAGCAACCGCTCCATGTTGCGTTCGAACCGGCGCCGAAGCGTTTTGATGCGATCCGCAACTTGATCTTCGGCCAAGTCCTGAAGGGCATTCGCTTGTTGAAGTGCTTGGCGGCAAAGCGTTCCGTACGCGAGTTTGGTGCCATTGAAGCCAAAAATATTCAGGAAGTATGTTCGCGCGAGTTCGCGTTCAATATGTGATAATTGGTCCTTATACTTGCGGCCTCGACTAAGTGGAACCCCGATAAGCGCATTCAAACCGCGATCGAGTCGCACGCGGCGATCCACGTTGCTGGGGTTACCGTCAATTATTGCCAGAAGAATAGGCGATAGAGCGATAATCGCCTCAGCTCGCGACTTCTGCTCTTGGGTAAGAAATGGCTCAACCCCAACCCATGTGTAATCGGACGGGTCTCCATCAGTCAGGAAGCGCGTTGTGCGGCTGAGCCCCTTAAGCCGGGCAGGCAGTGGTTCGTTGGCTTTAATCCGCTTTCCGGCTTTGGCCGCGCCAGACTCTTTTTGGATTGGCATCAGATTGAAATCCATAACCGTGTGGTGAAGCCAGCTAGATCTGGTCGGCAATCTTAGCCCATATCGCCCGCATGATTGGCGATGACGCCGGTGCCGGCACTGACTGTGTGCCGCCGCCCTAATGATGTGCCAGGAACCGGGAGGGGTCCCGCACGCGCCCACGCACGCGTAGCCGCCCCGCCCCATGAAAAACTTGGATACTGGGTAGCGCAGGGAATCCAAGCGTACTGAGGTACGTAGGGTGCCGAGGATTAGACCCGACTTCCGTCTTTTAGTCTCGCCGAACGCTGGCGGCGCTGCCCTAAGTCACATTCGGCGATGTCCCCTGCCTGATGTGGACCTTTGGCGTTTGAGATTCTCAAAGGCTCCCATCGCCCTCGCTATTGCCACTTCCGCAGCATGTAAATCGACGCCTAGCTTAGCATCTGGGTGGCTGGTGAGATCGACAATAACCTCAAAGACAGCGTCGCACTCGCGAGCGAGGCGGAGGAGATGGTAGCCGCTTGGGCTCCCTGTCCCGTTCATCCACGTTCGTGCGCTCCTCTCACTTGCGCCTGTCCAGCGCATGATGGTCTTTACGGCAACTCCAGTTCCTCCGAGATCGTGCCGAAGCGCGCTGCTAATCTGCGCTATATATTCGGCCTCTGAGGGGACCCGGTTTGCATTCGGAAGTTTTCTACCGCTCTTGGGAAGCATTCTCCTGCTCCTTCCGGGGTAATGCTGAAATGCGGCTTGTGCCGCCGAGCCAACGAGGCCGGCGATGGTCATCAACTGGAACAACGGCAACGATCAAATCCCATCGGCCGAGCCGCTGGGGATACCCGCTGCTGAATATGTCCGCATGTCGACCGAACACCAGCAATATTCCACAGATAATCAGACTTTAGCAGTTCGTCTATATGCTGAACAACGCGGCTTCCGCATCGTGCGAACCTACGCAGACGAGGGAAGAAGTGGTCTCACGGTTGGAGGGCGCCCTGCTTTAAAGCAGTTGCTGTATGACATAGAGCACGGTCAGGCCGACTTTCGAGCTTTGCTCGTCTATGACGTAAGCCGGCTAGGGCGGTGGCAAGATACAGACGAAGCCGCCAGCCACGAGCTTCGGTGTCGACGGGCCGGCATCGCGGTCCATTATTGCGCGGAGCAGTTCGAGAATGATGGCAGCATCGGCTCCTCGATCATCAAAACCGTCAAACGCGCGATGGCCGGGGAATACAGCCGTGAATTATCGGTCAAGGGGTTCGCAGGGCAGGCAAACTTAATCAGGCTCGGCTACCGCCAAGGCGGAGCGGCCGGTTTCGGTCTGCGCCGCCTTCTTGTCGATCAGCATGGTGAGGCTAAGACGGAGCTTAAGCACGGACAGCAGAAAAGCATCGCAACCGATCGCGTGATCCTTGTGCTAGGGCCACCGGCGGAAGTGAAATTTGTTCAGCAGGTTTATCGGCTATTCGTCGATGGCCAAAGCGAGCAGCAGATCGCGGACTTTCTGAATGGTCAGGGGGTGCTCTCAGATCTTGGTCGACCCTGGACGCGAGGGACAGTTCATCAGCTTCTGACCAACGAAAAATACATTGGGAACAACGTCTGGGCACGTACCTCCTTCAAGCTGAAGGACCGGCACGTATCCAATAAGCCTGAAGATTGGATCCGTGCTGACAATGCGTTCCCACGGGTTGTCGACCCGGAAACGTTCGACAAGGCTCAGGCGATCATCGCATCGCGGGCACAGCACCTCAGCGATGAGGCAATGCTAGAGATTCTGCGATCGATCCTTGAGCGCAACGGCATGCTATCCGGGCTCATCATTGATGAGATGGAAGGCGCGCCGTCGAGTAGTTCCTATAGGTGCCGATTCGGTGGGTTAATCCGAGCCTACGCCCTAGCTGGGTTTTCGCCCGCCCGGGACTACCGTTACCTCGAGATCAATCGGAAGCTGCGCTCGCTGCACCCGGCCCTTGTGGATGAGGTGCTCGCTGGCTTGCGATTGGCTGGCGGGATCGTCATTCGGAATCCACTCACGGACATACTCACGATCAATGAGGAGTTCACGGCCTCCATCATTATCGTGCGGTGTTTACGGACGTCGGCCGGATCGCTGCGATGGAAGCTGCGGCTCGACACCGCTCTGAAGCCTGACCTGACCGTTGCAGTCCGAATGGACGAGAACAACATGGTTCCCCGCGACTACTATCTCTTGCCGAGGCTCGATATGCGAACGGCCGTACTTAGGCTAAGCGAGCATAACGGCTTGTCGCTCGATGCGTATCGCTTCGATACCCCCGATACCTTTTACGGAATGGCTGCCCGGCAACCGTTCCCGAGGGCCGCGTGATGAATCCGCGGCCCGCACAAAGGGTCGAATGGGTCCCCATTGAACGGATCAACGTCCTCAATCCCCGCCTCCGCAATAAGCGGGTGTTTCGGGAGATAGTCGAGAACATTGCGAAGATCGGGTTGAAACGGCCTATCACCGTTACAAGGCGGGTCGAGGCTGGTGGGCCATTCTACGATCTCGTGTGTGGGCAGGGCCGGCTCGAGGCGTATCAAGCACTCGGCCAGCAGGAAGTTCCGGCACTTGTCGTTAGCGCTGACACAGAGGACTGTTTGATCGCGAGTTTGGTCGAGAACTGTGCTCGCCGTCAGCACCGCGCCATCGACCTCCTGCAGGACATCGGCCTGATGCGCGAGCGCGGCCATTCGGTAACGGACATCGCTCGGAAAACCGGCCTGTCATACGACTATGTGTACGGTGTGGCCCGCCTATTGGAACAAGGTGAGCAACGCCTTTTACGTTCAGTCGAATCCCGCACCATCCCCCTCAGCGTCGCCTTGGAGATCGCGGAAGCTGACGACCACAGCGTGCAGCGAGCGTTGCAGGACGCCTACGATAAGGGCCTTCTCCGCGGCAAACGCCTGCTCGCCGCTAAGAAGCTGGTCGAGACCCGTCGTCGCCGAGGCAAGGAACTCGACGCGCAGAAATCGTCCGCAACGAAGCGTTTATCTACTGCAGAATTGTTGAGGACGTATGAGGAGGACGCCGAGCGCAAACGCGACATGATCCGGCGAGCAAATGGTTCAAAGGACCGTTTGGTGTTGATTGTCGAAGCCTTTCGGCGGCTTTCTCGCGACGACACCTTCATGGGGATACTAGAAGACGAGGCGCTGATGAGCATGCCGGAACGGATCGCGACGCGCCTAACTCAGTCCCAGGAGAGAAGGGGATGACGACAAAGCGTCCCGTGACGTCGGTAAAGCTTGGTTTTGAGGAAGCCAGTCTGCGAATCCCCATCAACGTCATCATGCCGCTGCGCAATGTTTCGGAGACGGTTCGCAGGTCCGTTAAATATGCCCAAATCGCCGCCTCAATTGCAGAGGTCGGGATCATCGAGCCGCCGGTAGTCGTTCGCGACAGCGCCGACAAGGAGCAGTTTCATCTCCTCGATGGCCACCTACGTCTAGACATCCTCAGGGCCCGGGGCGAAACGGAGGTCGTCTGCCTGATCGCGCTCGACGATGAGGCATTTACATATAACAAGCGCGTCAGCCGGATTGCGATCATTCAGGAGCATAAGATGATCCTGAATGCCATCCGCAAGGGCGTACCCGAGGAACGGCTAGCTCGCGCCCTCAATGTTAATATCGCGAATATCAGGATGAAGCGGAACCTGCTCGTCGGCATCTGCCCGGAGACTGCCGAGTTGCTACGGGACAAGCATGTACCGCTCAGCGTTTTCACCGAGCTCCGTTTCCTGAAGCCGATGCGCCAGATCGAAGCGGCGCAGTCCATGATCACTATGAACCGCTATTCCACCGGTTATGCCCGGTCGCTTGTCGCGTCAACGCCGGAGGACCAGCTTGCCGAAGGCCGGCAGCGGCGTAGGCGCGGACTGACCGATGAACAGATCTCGGTGATGCAGCGCGAGTCGGAAAATCTCGATCGGCAATTCAAACTCGTCGAGCAAGCGTATGGGGCCGACCAACTCGATCTGGTCCAGGCTATCGGCTACGTGAATCGCTTACTGGGTAACGCTCGTATCGTCCGGCACCTTGCTCAGCATCACGCAGGGATTCTCGCCGAACTACAGAAGGTGATGAGTCTGCAGGAGGCCGCTTGATAGGCGGTCGCTGCGCTGCCTATTTTCTCGGGTTGCTGACCGGTTACCGTCCCTGCTTTCTCAGGAAATTATCGGCAATTCGACCGGGTTTCGCCAAGTCCAATTTTCGTGCCCGACCCAGATTCGGACACGAGCGGACTCTGTTGTACTAGAGAGGAATAAAGCGTATCTAGGCTGCGTCGTAGTTTATTGCTTGCCAAGGTTGGGGTCGTGGGTTCGAATCCCATCGCCCGCTCCAAATTTTCCCATTAAAATCAGATGCTAGCAGACGCCCTTCGGGGCGCTTTTGTTTGCCCACGGCGGTTTGGCCTGCCTTGGCGAGCTCTGGAGTAGCTGATGGACTGCTCAAGGTCGTGCCGAGAGACCGGGCGGGGCGGGCGCGATGGCTGGGCCGACGAAGTCACCTGCGTTAAGGCGTTTGGTCGACCGCCCTGTGGCCGGCGTGAATGCCATCCGCGTTTGGCGCGGCGTCCCGGCCTGTCCGCCAAGTCGCTCGCTGAGAAAGCCGGCATCGCGCATGCCTTCGTGTCGCAGATCGAAACCGGCAAGCGCGGGAACAGGCGCGCGGCGAACGGATCGACCGTTGGGAGCGCGCCCAGCAGGCCGTGCCTGACCGCAGCCGCATTATCCTCACCCACACCAATGACGAGGTGCGCGCCCTTAACCAGGCGCCCCCGAACGCATGCGCCTTGGGGTGCTCGCTTCTTCGGTATCGTCCTATGTTCCGCCGCGGTGTCGAGGTCGCGAAAGCACAACGCAATCCTGAGGCTCGGATCGCTCGGAGCGCATGAATTATAATCATAGTATGCATGTTTCATAATCGCTTGGACTAAATTGTATTCACGACGCAAAAAATGCTTGCGCCGCGCAAAATCAGCGCTTTTACTCGCCTGATCGAAATATTGCTGACGCTCTCCGCCGTGCCCATGGGTAACCAAGCCGCAGTGATTTGCGGGATGCTATGTGCAAGGATAGAAATAGAGGGCGCCTATTAGAATGTTAAGATTCACCATTAAATTACGATATTTCGACGACTAGTCTGTCCATCGTGAACTGTTTAAATACGTTGTAGTGTATTTAGAAGTTGTAACTCGGTTGTTTTGCCGTGGCATGAAGGATAGCGCAGGGCGAAGATGCTCTCCCGGGTTGGCGTGCCCATCATCGTGATCCCATTCGCGGATCTCGCTGGTGTCGGCATACGTGCTGTATCGGCATGATCCGCCAGATCGACACTGATCGAGCTGAGCAGATGGGGTCACATCGCTTCTCAAGATCCGGAGGGGATCATGTGCGATCGTGACGGGACCTTCTTTCGCAATTTCTCGCGCCGCAACTTCCTGAAATCGACCGTCGCCGGTGCCGCAGCGACCATCGCCCTGCCACCGGCCCTTGCGGCGTTGCTGTCGCCCAGCAGGGCGCATGCCGCGGGCACCACCATCAAGGCGACGCACGGCTCCGGCTTCTGCAACATGGGCATGTTTCTCGCCAAGGAGCGGGAACTCACCAAGGCCGACGGTGTCGATCTCGAATTCGTGGTGACGCCGTCGAACACCGAAATCACCACCATGTTCGGTGCGGGCCTCGTCGACATGTCGATGATTCCCTATTCCAACTTCATGACGCTGTACGACGCTGGCGCACCGGTGAAGATCATCGCGGGCGGCGGCGTCGAAGGCTGCATCATTGTCGCCAAGGAAGGCATCAAATCCGCCGCCGATCTCAAGGGTAAGACCTTCGGCACCTTCCAGGCCGATACGCTCGAAGTCCTGCCTTACGACTACCTGAAGAAGGCCGGACTTTCCTTCAACGATGTGCAGATCAAATATCTCGACACCTCTCCGGAGCTTGCACAGGCGTTCATGGCCGGCGCCATCGATGCGATCTGCCACATCGAGCCCTACGCTTCCCAGTGCGTCATAGGTCGCGAAGGCGCCACCGTGCTCTCCGACGGCACCGACGTCTACGGCAAGGGCTACTCGGATTGCGTGCTTGCCGTCCGCACCCCGCTGCTTGAGAGCAACCCGGCCGCCGTGAAAGCGGTGATAAAGGCACTGTTCGTCGCCCAGTCTCAAGCCGAAGCCGACAAGACGGCAGCGCTCAAGGACACCGTCGGAAAATACTACAAGACGACCATGGAAGCAGCGATCGACGCCTCCTCCAAGCAGCCGATCGTGGTCGACCAGCGCAACCAAACGCAGTTCATCATCGATCGCGGCCAGTCCATGAAGGATCTCGGCTACGTCAAGAAACTGCCGGACAAGGGGGCCTTCAACTGGAGCCTGCTCGAAGCCGTGATCGCCGAGAACAAGCCGCTTTATGACGGCCTGAAGCTGAAGTCGGCCTGACGAGCCATCCCATCGGCCGGGCGTCCGCGCCTGGCCGATCGCAGCGTCGCGCGAGATGTCGGAAGGACGCCATGACCATGAGCGCTGATGTCGACCCCGCATCCCTCAGCCCCGCTGAGCCGGAGCGGAAGGTAGGTCTGGTGCTGTCACCCGCCTGGCGGCGACGCTTCGCGACATTAGGTTGGGGCTTCGTCTCCATCGGGTTGTTCGCCGGGATATGGGAACTGCTCTGGGCGCTGGGCTATGCGAACCCGCTGCTATTGCCGCCGCCGCATCTTTTTCTCTCTGACATCCCCGGCACGCTGCAATATTTCGATCGGTCGAACCGCATCGGCAGCGTGGCGAGCGGCGGCGGCGTGCTTGCGCTGCTGTTGACCATGGGCTCGACAACGTTGCGCGTTGTCATCGGGCTGACGCTGGGCTTCATCTGCGGCGTCGCCGTCGGTGCGACGATCCACTACATTAAGCCGGCTCGCAATCTGCTGCTGCCAACGATCCTGCTGCTGGCACCGATCTCGCCGGTCGCGTGGTTGCCGGTCGCCATCTTCGTGTTCGGTATCGGCGACGTGCCGGCGGTGTTCCTGGTGTTCATCACGGTGTTCTTCGCCATCGTGCTGTCCACAGGCGCGCAGATCGAGAGCGTGCCGAAGAACTACATCCACGTCGCCCGTATCATGGGCGCGACGCGCCGCCAGACGTTCTGGCGCGTCATTCTACCGTCGATACTGCCCAGCCTGTTCATGACTCTGCGGCTCAATCTCTTCGCCGCGTGGATGGTGGTGCTGATCGCAGAGACCGTGGGCGTCGGCACCGGCCTCGGGCAGATCACCTCGATGGCCCGCTCCACCTTCAATGCCCGGCTGGTCTTTTTCACCATGGGTATCATCGGCGTGCTCGGTTTTCTCTCCGACTGGGGATTGCGACAGGTGCAGCGCAAGATGCTGTGGTGGGTCGCCCCGAACCAGGGAGCATCGCGATGAGTTCGCGTCCCGCCATTTCCATCCGCTCGGTGTCGAAGAGATGGACACCCGAGGGCCGCGCCCCGGTGCAAGCTCTGAGCAACCTTACCTTCGATGTCGCGCCCGGCGAATTCATCGTGCTGCTCGGCCCGTCCGGTTGCGGCAAGTCCACTCTGCTCTACATGATCGCGGGCCTGGAGGATGTGTCGGGGGGCGCCATCTTCTGCGATGGCGAGCCGGTCACGGAACCCTCCGCCGAGCGTGGCCTGATCTTCCAGGAAGCCTCGCTTTTTCCCTGGCTGACCATCGCCGACAATGTGGCCTTCGGCCTTGCCATTCAGCATGAGCAGCCGGTCCGGCGGCGCGAGATCGCGATCGAGATGCTCAAGCGCGTCGGCCTTGGCGACATGCTGGACAAGAAGCCGGACGAACTCTCGGGCGGCATGCGCCAGCGCGCTGCCTGCGCCCGGGCGCTCGCCATGCGGCCCAAGGTACTGATGATGGACGAGCCGTTTGCAGCGCTCGACGTGCAGACCCGCTCGCGCATGCAAGACTTTCTGCTGCAGATCTGGCGTGACAGCGGCGCTTGCGTGCTGCTCGTCACCCACTCGATCGACGAGGCCATCTCGCTGGCCGACCGTGTGGTGGTCTTCACCGCCCGTCCAGGACAGGTGAAGACCATCGTGCCGATCGATCTGCCGCGTCCGCGCCAGAGCCGGGATCCGCGCTACCACGCCTATCGCGACATGTTCACCGAACTGCTGGCCGACGAAGTCGAACGTGCCTTCGCCGAGCAGGAAGCCGGATAGCCCGCCATGATGGCCTTGCCCAAAGTTGCCGCGGTCTCCATCGGGCCTGCGGACGAGGACCCCTTGCCTTTGTGGATGGAGGCCGAAGCCGGCATAAAGGCGGCTGCCCAAGCCGGGGCCACGCTGGTCGTGCTGCCGGAACTGTTCGCGCAGGCCTATGTGGCCGGCGAAGATCCGGGGCGCTGGTCTCACCGCGCCGAAACGATCGAAGGCCGCACGGCCACCCGCATGGCGACCGCCGCGCGCAGCAACGGCGTTGCCGTGCTGTTCGGCATGGCATTGACGGGACCGAACGGCCTGCCGCTGAATGCTGCCGCGCTGGCGCGCGCCGATGGTTCGGTAGAGCGGGTTGCGGGAAAGATACATCTTCCGCCGGCCAATCCGGCCGACGCGTTCGGCGAAGCCGACCATTTCGCCCCCGGCCCCGCCATTATAGGCGCGGTCGAGGTCGGCCCGATTCGGGTGGCGACACTGATCTGCTACGACCGCCGCTTCCCCGAATGCTGGCGCGCCGCGGCAAAGGCCGGCGCGGACCTCATAGCGGTCATGGTCGGCGGCCCGGCTCCCTCCGACCCGGAGGGACTTTTTGCCAGTGAATTGCGCACCCACGCCCGCGCCAACGCGGTCTATGCGCTGACGGCTGCACGCTACGGCACCGAGACCGTGCTGGGCCACCCGGTCCGCCACGATGGCGAGAGCCTCGCCATCGACCCCAACGGCGCGATCCTCGCGATTGCGCCGCAGGCAGCGCCGCGTCTCGTCGTGGCTACCGTCGATTTCGCCCGCCTCGCCGAGGCCCGCGCGCAAAACGCCACCGCGCGATGCCTGCGCCTGTCCGCTTGAGTTGAGAGGAAACCACGTCATGGCTGAACTGATCGTCCAGGCTCGCTGGGTCGTCACCGGCATCAAGGATCGCCACACTCCCGTCGTTATCGAGGACGGCGCCGTATTGTCCCGAGACGGCGTGATCGTGGCCGTCGGCGCGTCCGACGCCATGCAGAAGCTGGCGCCCGCGGCAGAGGTGAAGAGCTACCCCAACCACGCAATGCTTCCGGGTTTCGTCAACAGCCACCACCATGTTGGGCTAACTCCGCTGCAACTCGGCTCGCCGGACTACGCGCTCGAACTCTGGTTCGCCGGCCGCATGCCCGCGCGCAAGGTCGATCTCTATCTCGACACGCTGTATTCCGCCTTCGAGATGATCGCCTCCGGGGTCACTACAGTGCAGCACATCCATGGCTGGATGTCGGGCGGCTACGAGGCGGTCCACGGTGCGTCAACGAAGGTTCTGAACGCCTACCGCACGCTCGGCATGCGCGCTTCCTATTGCTACGCCGTGCGCGAGCAGAACCGCCTCGTCTATGAGGCCGATCAGGACTTCTGCGCCAGACTTCCCGCTCCGCTGGGGACAAAGCTCGCGGCGCACCTCACGTCGCAGGCCCTGCCATTCGACGATTTCATGCGGCTTTTCGACCAGCTCAGCGATGAGAATGTCGGGCAAACCCTAACCCGCATCCAGCTCGCCCCTGCCAATCTGCACTGGTGCACCGATGACGGCCTGCTGGCTCTGAACGAGAAGGCAACAGCGCGTGGCGTGCCGATGCACATGCATCTGCTGGAAACGGCGTATCAGAAGGAATATGCCCGTCGTCGCACCGGCAAGACCGCGTTGCGCCATCTGTACGACCTCGGCATCCTCGGCCCCCATATGACGCTCGGCCATGGCGTGTGGCTGAACGGCGAGGACATCGACATCGTCGCCGACACAGGCACCTGCATCTGCCATAATTGCTCGTCGAACTTCCGGCTGCGCTCAGGCCTCGCCCCGCTGAATGTGTGGGAGGCCAAGGGCATCACCGTCGGCCTGGGGCTCGACGAGGCCGGCATTAACGATGACCGCGACATGCTCTCCGAGCTGCGACTGGCGCTGCGTGTCCATCGCACGCCGGGCATGGACGATGACGACGTGCCAACCTGTGCGCAGGTGGTGAAGATGGCGACGGAAGCCGGCGGCATGACGACCGCTTTTGGCGCCGAGATCGGTCGGCTCGACCCCGGCCGCTTTTTTGATGCGGCGTTGATCAACTGGACGACGGCGACCTACCCGTTCCAGGATCCGGACATTCCGATGCTCGACGCACTGGTGCAGCGCGCCAAGACCGGCGCGGTCGATGCCGTCTTCATCAATGGCGAAATCGTCTATCAGGACGGGCGTTTCACCACTATCGACCGCGATGCGGTGCTCGCCGAAATCGCCGATATACTCGGCAAGCCGCGCAGCCCGGAAGAGGTCGAGCGCCGCGAACTCGGCCTCGCCGTATTCCCCCATGTGAAGAAGTTCTACGAGGGTTATATCCCCGACGAACCGCGCGAACCCTTCTACGCCGCCTCGGCGAGGGTGTAGCGTGGCTGTCAATTCGCCCGACATCACCCGCCAGCCGTGCAACTCATGAATAGGGATTTGTTATCCTCCGCGCTCGGTGCGGAGAATAACACGTGCAATCTCGGCATCGGACACGCGGGCGGGAGGTCGACGCCGAGGGGCAGCGGCGCTGGAGCTTTGAGCCGACACGTCAGGCGACTGCGCGCAGGCCCTTCGCCCTCGCAGGGTTGAGCAGCTTAAGCGACGGCCCGTCCGTTGCGTCTCGTCGCGGCCCCCTTTGCTGACGGCATCGTTGCGGACATGCAGGTATGGCGCAAAGACGCGCGCGCAGCACCGCGAGATCGGTGTGGTTGCCTCGCTCGATCGTCTCACCCGTCGCGGCCGCATAGAAGCGCTCCGTCGCGATGAAGTCGGCATCGATGAGGCAGGAAAACAGCATTCGCAGGAGGAAGCTCAGGGCGAAACCCTTCGGCCCTCCCGCCGGCGGCGGCACGCGCGGCCTCAGCTCCGCCGCTTCCGGCAGAGGCCCGGCATGGTGTTGCCACTCTGCCGGGACCAGCCGATGCGCTGAGTCCATACGGCGGTTCAGATCACAGCCATCCGCGAGGCCCGCATGATGGGCGGCGATGATGGCGGCGAGGATCGTGCCGAGCGCCCTGCCGGGACCCTTGCCATAATGGTCGAGCGCGAGGCGCGCCCCGGCGGACGTGGTCGCCGCCCGAGAGGCGCTGCCCGGCGATGTACCCCTGAAACTCCGGCGACACCTTGCCGATGTCATGCAGGCTTCCGGCGAGGTGCAGGACTTCCGCCCATCCCAGAGGCTCCGCGAATTCCCGCGCCAACGCGCCGACAGCCGCCGCGTGGTCGGCGAGTGTCTCCAGTTATCAAGGGGGCGACCCGGCAGCGAGTGTGCGTAGACGGTGGCCATGGGCGCGATCCGCTATTCCGAACTGGTGATTGGCGCAGCACCGGCCGTCGACGCCTCAGCCAAGGTCAGTGAGATATCGGCTGTTGCCAGCAACCGCGTCGGCGCCCCGACGATGGACCAGCCCCGTCAGGCCGCGTATTGCGCATAGGCACCGTGGCACCATGCGCAAACGCTACCGCAAGCTGCACAGCATCGCCAGCGCGGCGTCCGAGGGTGTGCTGACTCGGCGAAGCTTGCAGCCGCCCGGAAATGACCGCCTGTTATCGGCATAGCGACGAAGCCCTCAGTGTCGCGCTCGTCGAACACGACCAAAGCGGCTGCGCGCTGCGCAGGACAAATCCGGCGGGCTTGATTTCAGGCTGATCGGATCGCGCTCTCCGTCTGGCCGAGCGAGGCGAGCCAGTCGTGGAGCACAAAGGGCGAGGCGAACCCGTCGCCACCCTGCCATTGCGCCATGTGGGGGCGCACCACCGCGAGGGCGAAGGGGGCGGCGGCGAAGGCGATGCCCTCATACTGGGCGAAATTCTCGAAGCGGGCCCGCGCCCCGCCGGGCAGGGGCTCAAGGCTTGCCACCTCCAGCAGGTTGAAAGGCACGGTCAGCCCGCAGCGCAGCACCTTGGACAGCGCTTCCTTGAGGCACCACAGCAGCAGCAGGCGCTGGGGTTCGTCAAAGGGCAGGGCAGCGGCCGCCCTTTCCCGCTCGCGCGGCGTGGCCTGTTCGCGCAGTGCGCCAAGCTGCTCGGGTAAGGCGCGCTCAAGGTCCACCCCCATGGGGCAGGATTCGGGGTGCGCCACGGCGAGCGCCGCCCCGCCGGCATGAGCCAGTGTAACCTGCAGATTGGACAGGCCCGGTAGCGCGGCCACGGGTTGCCCGAACAAGCCCGGCAGGATGCACATGTCGCGGGCGGCAATCCCGGGCGCGAGAAGACCGAGGGCGTTCTTGGCCGCCCATCGCCCGGCGAGAAGCGATTGGCGACGGGCCGCCGCGAGCCGCTTGGTCAGCAGCGCCGCTTCGTCGGGGGCGAGCCAGCCGGGCGCGCCCGCGTCCAGCTCTTCCAGCGGTGCCGCCACCAGCGACATGGCACAGGAGAGGGTGCGACCGCCGGCGTGGAGGGCGAAAGCGGCCTCTCGCGCGAAGCCGGTTTCGTGCACAAAGACCGGGGAGGTGACGCCGGGGCCGGTCATGCTACGCCGCCGGTGCCGCCGACACCGAAGCCGCCGGCACGGCCTCGTCGCGATGGCTTAGCAGCAGGTAGAAGGCGGGCACCACGAACAGGGTGAACAGCGTGCCGATGGACAGGCCGGAGGCGATGACGAGGCCCATATTGTAGCGCGAATTGGCGCCGGCCCCGGTGGCGATGATGAGCGGGGTGACGCCCAGCACCATGGCCGCCGTGGTCATCAGGATCGGCCGCAGGCGGATGCTGGCGGCCTCGATAACCGCCTCGCGCTTGGCGAGCCCCTGCTTGCGCAGCGTGTTGGCCACTTCCACCATCAGGATTCCGTGCTTGCTCACCAGCCCCATGAGCGTGACCAGCCCGACCTGGGTGTAGATGTTGATAGTGGCGCCGCCAATGCCGAGCCAGATGAAGAACAGCGCTCCGGCCAACGACATCGGCACCGAGACCAGGATGACAAGCGGATCGCGGAAGCTGTTGAACAGCGCCGCCAGCACCAGGAAGATGATGACCAGCGCCAGTGCGAAGGTGGTGACGAAGCCGTTCGATTCCTGCTCCAGCTGGCGCGAGGAACCGGCGAAGTCATAGCTGTAGCCCGAGGGCAGCGCGCGGGCGGCGATAGCTTCCAGCTCGGCCAGCGCCTCGCCATCCGACACGCCGGGCATGGCGATGCCGGAAATGGTCGAGGAATTGAGCTGCTGGAAATGGTTCAGCGACTGCGGGACGGTCTTCATCTCGATCCAGGCGAAGGTCGAGAGGGGGACCGAGGTGTCGTCCGAGGCCTTGATGTAATAATTCAGCAACTGGTCGGTGTTGAGCCGGTGCTGCTGCTTCACCTGGGGAATGACCTTGTAGGACTTGCCGCCGAGATCGAAATAATTCGCGTAGTTGCCGCCCAGCATGGTGGCCATGGCGGCGCCGACATCGCTCATGTTGAGCCCCAGCGACGAGACCTTGTCGCGGTCGAAATGGATGGCCGCGTGCGGCTGGTCGATCTTCATGTCGCCGTCGAGAAAGATGAACTTGCCGCTCTTCATCGCCTCGGCGAGGAAGTTCTGGGAGGCCTCATAGAGCCGTTCATAGGTGTCGTTGGATTTCAGCACGAACTGGATCGGCAGGCCGCTGCTGCCCGGCAAGGGCGGCAACTGGAAGGCGGCGACGCGCACGCCGGCGATCTTGTTGAAATCCTGCTGGATCAGCGGGGCGAGGGCCAGGGCCGAGACGCTGCGCTGGTCCCAGGGCTTGAGCACCCAACCGCCGATGACCTGGCCGGGCATGTTGATCTGAAAGACGAGGTCGGTTTCCGGCCGTTTGTCGAGAATGTCGTAGATTTGCTGCACGTAGAATTCGCGCTGCTCCAGCGTGGCGTTGGGCGCGGCCGTCATCATGGTCAGGATCACCCCCTCATCCTCCGGCGGTGCCAGCTGGGAGGTCGAGTTGGAATAGAGCCAGTAGATGCTCGACAGCACCAGCGCGCCGAACAGCACGGTGAGCGGCAGCAGGTGCAGCGAGGCGGACAGCGCGGCGCGGTAGACCCGGGTGACGGCCTTCATGGCGCCGTCGATGGTGCGGACCATGCGCGCCTCCAGCGTGCGCGCGGAAGGGTCGTAGGGCGCCAGAAGATAGGCGCAGCTCATCGGCGACAGGGTAAGCGCGATCACCGCCGACACCATCACCGCCGCCACCAGGGTGAAGGCGAATTCGGTGAATAGCGATCCGGTGAGCCCGCCCTGGAAGCCCACCGGCACATAGACCGCGATCAGCACCGCGGTCATGGCGATGATCGGCCCCGCCAGTTCGCGCGCTGCCGCAATGGCGGCGTCCAGCGGCTTGAGGCCCTGCTCCATGTGGCGGTTCACCCCTTCCACCACGATGATGGCGTCGTCCACCACCAGGCCGATGGCGAGCACCAGCGCGAGCAGCGTCAAGAGGTTGATGGAGAAGCCGAAGGCCAGCATCAGCGCGAAGCTGCCGATCAGCGACAGCGGAATGGCGACGATGGGGATGAACACCGAGCGCCACGAGCCGAGAAAGACGAAGACGACGAGGGTGACGATCAGCGCCGCCTCGAACAGCGAGCTGACCACTTCCCGGATCGAGGTGTTGACGTAATCGGTGGCGTCATAGAGCACCGTGCCGGAAAGCCCGGTCGGCAGGTCGGCGAAGATGTTCGGCAGCATGTCCCGCACGCCGGCGACGACATTCAGCAGATTGGCGGAAGGCGCCACCTGGATGCCGATATAGACGGCGGACTTGCCGTCGAAGCTGGTGCGGGAATCGTAGTCGTCGCTGCCCAGCGTGACCTCCGCCACGTCCTTGAGGCGGATCACCGCGCCGTCGACATTCTTGATTATGAGCTCGCGGAACTCCTCCACCGAATGCAGATTGGTGGCGGCGGAGAGCTTCACCTGGATGAGCCGGCCCTTGGTGGTGCCGACGCCAGCGATATAGTCATTGGTCTCCAGCGCGGTCGCCACATCGGTGGCGGTGAGGCCGAGCGAGGCCAGCTTGTCCGGGTCGAGCCAGGCGCGCAGGGCGAAGTTCTTGCCGCCGAGGATTTCCGCCACCTGCACGCCTGCCACCGCCTGCAGCTTGGGCTGCACCACGCGGGCGACGTAGTCCGTCACCTCGTTCTCGGCCAGCACCGTGCTGGAGAAGGCGATGTACATGGCGTCGATGGTGGAGCCGGTCTTCAGCGCGAGGATCGGCTGCTGGGTGCCGTTCGGCAGCTGGTTCAGCACCGAACTGACCTTGGTGCTGATCTCGGTAAGGGCGTCGCCGGTGTTATAGTTCAGCCGGAGATTGACGGTGATCGAGCTGACCCCGGTCTGGCTCGACGAGGTCATGTAGTCGATGCCGTTGGCCTGGGCGATGACGTTTTCCAGCGGCGAGGTGATGAAGCCGGCGATGATGTCGGCATCGGCGCCGGCATAAGTGGTCGTCACCGTCACCACGCCGTTCTGCATTTCCGGATATTGCAGGATCGGCAGCGCGAACATGGCACGCACGCCGATCACCAGGATCAACGCGCTGACAACCAGCGACAGGACCGGGCGGCGGACGAAAATATCGGTGATGGGCATGGTCCGCTCCCTGTCAGTTCGACATTTTCGGATCGAGCTCGACCTTGGGAATGTGGCTGTTGTCGATCACGGCGGGGGTGCCGTTGCGCAGCTTGATCTGGCCGGCCACCACCACCGTCTCGCCCTCGCTCAGCCCGGAAACGACGGCGATGAAGTCGCCGCGCGCCTGCCCCAGCTTGACGAAGGTTTCGCGCGCCACCAGCCCCTTGCCGTCGGCGGTCTTCTCCAGCACGAACACGGTCGAGCCATAGGGATTGGCGACAATGGCGGTCTGGGGAAGGGTGACGAAGGTCTCGGCGGCGCCGATGTCGAGCGCGACCTTGGCGAACATGCCCGGCACCAGCTTGCCATCCGGGTTCTTCAGCACAGCCCGTACCTTCACATTGCGGCTGCCGCTCTCCACCTTCGCATTGATGGCGCTCACCGTGCCGGGGAAGCTCTCGCCGGGATAGGCGTCGGCCGTCACCTTGACCGGCTGGCTCACCTTCAGCTTCCCGAAGAATTTCTGCGGCACGAAGAAATCGGCGAAGAGCGGGTCGAGCGCCTGAAGGGTGACGATGGCCGTGCCGGCGCTCAGATACTGGCCGAGATCGACGTTGCGAATGCCCAGGCGCCCGGCAAACGGTGCCTTGAGGCCGTAATAGCTCACCAGCGCCTGCTGCTGCGCCACCAACGCCTGGGAATTCTTCAGATTGGCCTGGTCGGTGTCGACGGTTGCCTGGCTCACCGCCTTGATCTTGAGCTGCTCGTTGTCGCGCTTCAGGATGATGGCATTCAGCTCGGCGGTGGCCTTGAGCGATTCGAGCTTGGCGACCTGATCGTCGTCGACCAGCTGCAGCAGCGGCGCGCCGGCCTTCACCACGTCGCCCGATTCGAAGGACAGGGTCTCGACGATGCCGGACACCTGGAGCGAGAGATCGGCGCCCTCGGAGGCCCTCAGCTCGCCAACCAGCTCCATGGTCGGCTGCCATGTCTGCATCTGCGCCGCCTGCGCCGCCACGGTCTGCGCCGGGGCGCCGCCATGCGCCGGGGCGCCCACTGGGGCCATGCGGTCCTTCACGACATAGAAGGCCCCGCCGGCAAGGGCGGCGAGCGCCAGCCACAGGATGACACGCGGTTTGCTCACCGGGATTTCTCCTTGGCAGTGCCGGGCTCGGGCGTGGGCGGCAAATCGGGCAGGCCCGGCCGGGTTGCGGCGAGGGCGGGCCCGTCCGGTCCTTCAAGATAGCCGCCATTGCGGATAGCGGCGTCGCTGGTTTCGTCGATGCGGTTCCACCAGCCGCCGCCCAGCGCCTGGAACAGTGCCACGGTGTCGTTGTAGCGCATGGCCTGGGTCTGGATGCGGGCGATGACGGCGTTCTGGTAGGTCTGCTGCGCGTCGATGACGATGGCGTAGCCGATGGCGCCGACCTTGAACTGTTCCTGCGCCATCTTCAGGCTGTCGAGCGCGGATTGTTCCGCCAGCGCCTGGGCGCGCAGGGTCGCGGCGTCGTACTGCACCGCCCGCAGCGCATCCGCGACATTCTGGAAAGCGGTGAGGACCGTGCTCTGGTAGAGCGCATAGTCCTGCTCGAAGGCGGCGACGCTGGCTTCCTTGGTGCGGTAGAGCTGGGCGCCGTCCATCAGCGTCTGCGCGATGCTGGCGGCAGCGGTCCAGGCGAGACCTTGCGGCGTGAACAGCTGACCGACGGTGAGGGCCTGGGAACTCACCGAGGGGGTGAGGGTGAACTGCGGCAGCAGGTTCGCCGTGTTGACGCCCACCGTCGCCGCCGCCTGGTGCAGGGTCGCCTCGGCCAGGCGGATGTCGGGCCGCTGGCGCACCAGCTGCCCGGGCAGGCTCACCGGCAGCGTGCGCGGCAGGCGCAGGCTCCGGAGATCGACGCTCTCGCCGCGATCCTCGCTGGGCAGGCGGCCGAGATAGGCCATGAGCTGGTTGCGGCCCTGGGCCAGTTGCTTCTGCAGCGGCGGCAGTGTGGCCTGGGTCTGCGCCAGTGTCGCCTGCTGCGCCAGCACGTCGACCTGCGAGACCGCGCCCACCTCGAACTGGCGCTGGACGCGGCGCAACTGGTCGGTTTCCGCCGTGACAATCGCCTGCGTGGCGGCGATCTGCGCCCGCAGGGAGGCATCCGTGACGGCGGACGTCACCACATTGGCGGTGAGGGCGAGATAGGTCGCCTCCATCTCGAAGCGCTGGTACTGCGCCTGCGCCTCGGCCGATTCCACCTGCCGGCGAATGCCGCCGAACACGTCCAGCGTGTAGGAGACGTTCACCGTCGTCTCGTAGAGATTGTAGAGCGTCGGTTTGCCGGTCGTCCCGCCGGAGGCGGCGGTGATCTGCTCGCGCGTCGCCGACACATTGCCGCTCACCTGCGGCACCCACTGGCCTCGCACCTGCAGCGCGGTCTCCCGTGCCGCGCGAAGGGCATATTGCGCGGCCCGCACATCGGGATGATTGCGCACCGCCTCCTCGACGAAGGCATTGATCTGTGGCGCGTTGAACTCCCGCCACCATTGCCCGCCGACATCGAGGGTGTCGACAAAGTTCTGCGGCGCGCCGCCGACAATATCGGTCGCCATCGCCGGCCGCAGCCGGGTTTCGACCGTGTATCCGCTTACCGCGGGTGCCGATGGGGCCCGGAAATTAGGCCCCACCATGCAGCCCGCGAGCAGCAGCGGGGCGACAATGCAGCAGAGCCGCCCCAGCGGTAGGGAGCGGAGCCTTCCGGGCGGTACGGCGACAGAGAAGCGCGCATGGCGGGGGCCATGTTGCTTGGTCTGTCGCGTGCGAATCGGGGGGGCACCCATGGCGTCATCCTACCTGCACGCCGGGCAAGGCACGTCGAGAAAAGCGGCGATAGCCGCCGCCGTGCGCGTCGCCCCCTCGCCCGAGAGCATCGACACATGGTCGCCCGTGACCCTTTCAACGCCGAGGAGGCGATCATTGAGGCGCGACCAGCCCATATCCGGCATGGTGAGGATTGCGCGGTCGGCCTCGCTGAGGTCGCCCTGGTGGAGGCTGGCGGCGCGCACCAGACATAGCGGCAGGTCACGCGGCGCGCTCGATGCGGGGGCATAGGCGAGGAACGCCTCATAGAGGGCGCGGCTGGCGCCATAGGCGCGGCGCAGCCAGGCGATGTCGGCCTCGGGCGCGATCAGCCCAGCCTCGCGCATCCGCGTCCGGGCAAGGGCAAAGCGAGCCTCCTCGTCGAGCGGCAACAGGTCGTCCACGCCGAGATCGAGCGGGGCGCCGTGGTGGCGGGCGCGCACATCGGCCATCCGCAGCAGCCATTGCGCCTGCGCGCGCTCCGGGTCCGGCGGCAGTACCGAATGGCTGCCCAGCGGGGCGGGGGTGTCGATGATGACGAGCCGCTCGGGCGGGGTGCCGCGCGCGCAGAGCTGGCACGCCATTTCATAGGCGACGACGCCGCCGAAGGAATAGCCGCCGAGGTGGCGCGGGGCCGGCAGGCCCCGGCGGGCCAGCGCGGCGAGATTCGCCGATGCCAGCGCCGCCACGCTGCCGGGCGCTTCCTGCCCCGGCTCCAGCCCCGGTGCCTGCAAGGCCCAGAAGGGCGTCCCGACGGGAAAGGCGCGGGCGAGTTCGAGAAAGGCGCTGACATCCCCGGCAATGGGATGGACGCAGATAAAGGGCTCGCCATCCCCGCCGGTGAGCGGCACCACCGCGTTCCATACCGGCTCCGAGCGGTTGGACCGTGCGAGAGCCCGGGCCAGCGCGGCAGCGCTGCGGTGCTCGATCAGCGCCGTGACCGGCACGGGCCGGCGCAGGCGCTCGGACAGGCGGGCGGCCACGGTTGCAAGGCCAAGCGAGGTTAGCCCGGCGTCCAGCACGTCTTCCGTGAGGCCGAGCCGGCGGCCGAGGATGGCCGAGAGCACGTCGAGCGTTGCCGCCTCCGTGGCATTGGCGTGAACGGGCGCGGGCGCTTGCCTCTCAATCCCCGCACTCTCGGCCTCCGCACTCCTCGCCTCTGCGCCCACCGCGCGGGCAACCGGGGCGGCGTCGGGGAGCGGCACGGCGTCAACGGTGCCTTCGATGGCGCCGGGCAGGGCGGCGAGGACGGCGGCGAATTCGGCGATCATCGCCTCGGTCATTGCGGTCGCGGTGCCGTCGAGGTCCGGCAGCACGAGCGATAGGCCGATGCGCTCGCCGGGCACGACGACGCCGGTGAGGCTGTAGGCGGATTTCAGCGCGTTGTGCACGCTTTCCACCCGCAGCCCGCCGGCGCCGGCCCAGGCGTCCGAGCCTGCCGGCATGTTTTCCACCACCAGCAGCGTGTCGAACAGGGCGGAGGCGCGGTCGCCGACCCCCGCAGCCTCCGCCACCTCCATCAGCGACAGCTGCGCCTGAGACTGCAGGGCGGCGATCTGGCGCTGCATCTCCTGCGCGAGGGCGAGCAGCGGGCTGGCTTGCGTGAAGCGCAGGCGCACCGGAAGGTTGTTGATGAACAGCCCGACCATCTGCTCGATGCCGGGCACCTGTGGCGGCCTACCAGAAACGGTGGTGCAGAACACGGTGTCGTCGACGCCGCGCCGCGCCGCCGTCCATAGCCCCCAGGCCAGATGCGCCAGCGCCGCGATGGTGAGGCCGCGCCGGCGCGAGAGGTCGCTCAGCGCCTTGCTCTGCGCGACGGAGAGCTGGCGACGGGCGGTGACATAGGCCGCCGCGCCGTTTCCCGCCGCATGCAGCGCCGGCTGTGCAGGTGCGCCGGCGAGAAGCGGGACGAACGCGGCGCGCAGGGCGGCACGCTCAAGCGTCGAGGTCCAGGCGATGAAATCGCGAAAGCGGGCGGGTGGTGGCAGTGCCGGTGGAACGCCGCGCCGGAACGCCTCATAGGCCGCGCGCGCTTCCCGCTCCAGCTGGGCAAGGCACCAGCCATCCGCCAGCATGTGGTGGAAGCTGGCGATGAGATAGGCCTCGCTCGCGCTCACCCGGATGAGGATCAGTCGGGCGAGCGGGCCGGCTTCGAGGTCGAAGCCCTCCGCCCGGTCCTGTGCCAGCCGCTGTTCCAGCCGCTCGGCGCTGAAGCCCTGCCAGGTTTCCAGCTCCACCGGCGCTCGGGCATTTCGGCGAACCAGCTGCAGCGGTCGTTGCAGCCCGCGCCAGCGAAACACAGTGCGCAGCACCGGGTGGCGCTCGAACACCAGCGCCCACGCCTTGCGCAGGGCGGCACTGTCGAGCGCGCCGCTGAAGCGCATGCAGCTCTGCTCGAAATTCACTGCCGACCCCTGACGGCTCAGCGAGTGCAAAAGCATCGCTTCCTGCATCGGCGAGAGCGGGTAGATGTCCTCGACATCGGCAATTGGTCCGGCCAGTTTGTCCAGCGTCGCCGCATCGAGGCCGGCGAGCGGGAAGTCGCCGGGTGTGAGCAGCGGCGCCGCCTGTTCCTGCGCCCAGTGCGCGATGGCGTGCAGCGTGTGCGTGATCGCGTCCAGCCGCGCCGTCGCCACCGGGCCGGGCGAGGCCTCGGACCAGTCGAGCGCGAGCCGCCCGCCCGTCACCCGCGCCGTCAGGCTGGCGCGCACGGTGGCGGAGACGTTCGACGTGTGCGGGTGCAGGCGGATCGTTGGATCCTGCCCCTCGGCCGGCAGCAAAGCGAGGCTGACTGTCGGCGGGGCAAGGCGAAAGGCCGAGCGCACGGCGCTGAAGGCGAGGCCGAGCGGCTCGGCGCGCTGGCGGGCCATCTTGGTCTCGCGCAGCCGCAGGCCGAGCGGGCGGTCTCCCGCGTGTCTTTCCGCGCTGGTGCCCGGTGCGCAGGCCTGCAGCGGCAGCAGCGTATCGAGATTGGCGACCAGACCGGCGGCTCCCGGCGCCCCGGCGGGCAGGGTGCGGCGGCCATCCAGCAGTTCGATAGCGGGTGCGCCGCCCAGCGCCTCGCCGAGCGCGACCAGAAGCGCGTCCAGTAGCGAGACCCCGAGCCGCCCCGGCAGGTCCTCCAGCAGCTGGCGCGAGGTGGCGGCGCCCAGCAGCAGCTGCGCCCCGGCAAAAGTCGGGGCCGTGGCGGTGAACGAGTCGGGCGGGGTCAGGGTTTGCGCCGCCTCGCAAGCCATCGCCGCCTCGCGCACCAGCGGGCTGGCGGCATGGCCGGCGAGCCAGCCCAGCCAGTGCGAAAAGCTCAGCGCCGGCGCGGGCTGGCGGGCGCTGTCGGGGCCTGCGGCCAGCGCCGCCTCCAGCTCGGTGGCGAGCAGCAGCAAGGCGCGGTCGTCGGCCACCGCCTCATGCAGCGCCAGCACCACGGTGTGGTTGCTCCCGGCGGGGGCCTCCTGCTTCACCAGCGTGGCCGCGATGGTCACGCCGGCCGCCAGGTCGATGCCGCGCGCCAGCCGGGCGCTGTGGTCGGCGATCCAGCGGTCGAGGTCGTCGAGGGTCCCGGCGGGAACGTCGACAAAGCGCACGGGCACTGTTGGGAGGAAATCCGAGACGGCCAGCGACCGCCCGCTGGCATCCTCCACCCGGACGAGGCGCAGCGCATCGTGCCGCTCGGCGAGACGCTGGATGGCGTAGCCGAGATCCACCGCCGAGACCTTTGCGGCCGGAATCTTCGTTCCCATGGTGACGCTGACGAAGCGGCAGGGATTGCGGGGGTCGCAGGCGGCGGCGATGAGTTCCGCTCCATGGCGGGCGCCGTGGGCCTGCACCTGCACCGCCCGCCTCCGGCGAAGCGCGATGGCGGCGAGGCCCTCGATGGTCGGCTGTTCGAAAACGTCCTTCAGCTCGATATCGAGCCCGGCTTCAAAAGCCCGCGCCACCAGCCGGATGGTGAGGATGGAATCGCCGCCGACATGGAAGAAATTGTCCTGTATCCCGACCTGCGAGCGGCCGGCGCTGCCGAGCAGATCGCCCCAGATCCGCGCCAGAATCCGCTCCTCGGGCGTGCGCGGTTCCAGCGGCGGTTCCGTCGGGGTGTCGGCCAGTTCCACCGGCGGCAGCGCGCGGGCATCGACCTTGCCATTGGCATTCAGCGGCAGCTGGTCGAGCACGAGGAAGGCGTGCGGCAGCATCTGCCGGGGCAGGCGGGCCTCCAGATGGGTGCGCAGTTCCTCCGGGGTGAGCGGCTGGCCCGGCCTTGGCGTTACATAGGCGAGGAGGTCGCGCTCGCCGCTCGCTCGGCGGGGGGCGAGCACCGCCGCGCCGCCGACCGCCGGATGCTGCGCCAGTACCGCCTCGATCTCGCCCAGCTCGATGCGGAAGCCGCGAACCTTCACCTGCCGGTCGGCGCGGCCGAGGAAGACGATATTGCCATCCGCCCTCCAACGCCCGAGATCGCCGGTGCGGTACATGCACGCCCCTTGCGCCCCGGCGAAGGGGTCGGGGCGGAAGCGCTCGGCGGTCAGCGCTGCGTCGCCGGCATAGCCGAGCGCGATGCCGTCACCGCCCAGCCAGATCTCACCCACCAGACCCGGCGGCAGCGGCCGGCCGGCGGGGTCCAGCACATAGGCGGTGCTGTTGGAGATGGGCGCGCCGATGGGGATGCTCAGCTCGTCCTCGCGCAGGCCGGCCATGTCGAACAGTGTGCTGAAGGTGGTGTTCTCGGTGGGGCCATAGCCGTTGAGCAGCGCCAGCCCCTGGTCGCGGCCCGCCGCCAGCACCGCCCGCGCCGCCACCGGGTTGACCACGTCTCCGCCGGTAATGACCACGCGCGTGCCGGCAAAGGCAGCGGGGTCCAGCGCGGCGATCTGCTGGAACAGGCCGGCCGTGACCCAGAGCAGCGACACCCGCGCCTCAGCCAGAAACAGGCGGAGCGCGCGCGGGTCCATCACCACGGTGCGGTCCACCGGCAGCAGCGTGCCGCCATTGAGCAGCGGCAGCCAGATTTCCAGCGTCGAGGCATCGAAGGCGGGGTTGGAATAGACGGCGGCCCGCAGCCCCGGCGCCGCCAGCCCGCGCGCCCGTGCCAGCCGCACGATGGCACGGTGCGGCACGCACACGCCCTTGGGCGTGCCGGTGGAGCCGGAGGTGAACATCACATAGGCCGGGCTCTGCGCGCTTACCTCGCAGCCCGGGTGCGGCGCGGCCGTTTCCGCCTCGGCCACGAGTTGCGCCCAGTCGAGCGTGGCGCAGCCGGACGTGGCGAGCGCGGGATCCAGCACCACGGCATGCCGCGCGCCGGCGCTGCGCGCACGCTGGTCACGCTGCTCGGCGGGAAAGCTCGGGTCGACCGGCGCATGGGCGGCGCCGAGCGTCAGCACCGCCAGTTGCGCCTCGATGAGGGCGGCCGACACCGGCAGTGCGAGAATGGCAACGTCGCCGGCAGCCAGGCCGCGCGCGGCAAGGACGGTCGCCAGCCGGCGCACCCGCGCGGCGAGCGTGCCATAGCCCAGCGTGATGCCGTTCTCCTCGATGGCCGGCGCGTGGGGATGACGCTCGGCGGCGCGGAAGAACAGGTCGATGGCGCTTGCCTCGCGCTCATAGGCGAGGGCGGTGGGGTTGAAGCGCGCCACCAGCGCCGCGCCATCCGCCGGCGTCAGCAGCGGAACCTCCAGTACCGCCTGGTCGGGCTCGTCCGCCAGCGCCTGCGCGAGGCGACCAAAGGCGGAGAGCACGGCCTCAATGGTTTCGGCCTCGAACAGGCTGGAATCGTAGCGGCACCACAGGCGCAGGCCGTCCTCACGGGTGGCGTAGACCACCGAGAGATCCGCCTTCGCTTCCTGTTCCAGCTGCTCGGGCAGACGCTCGAAGACGGTGCCGTCGCCGGCGACGAGCGGGGCGGAAGGCGTCTCCGCCGCGCCGAACAGCACCTGCAGGAAGGGCGCCGCCTCGCCGCGCCGCTCGACGCTGCTCGCCTCGACGATGCGCTCGAAGGGCAGGTCGCGATGCGCCATGGCGGCGCGCAACGCATCGCGCACCTGCGCAACGAGCGCGGGAAAGCGTGTATCGGCCGCCAGAAGCGCGCGGATCGGCAGCGTGTCCACCAGCAGCCCGATCATCCCGGTGAATTCGGGCCGGTCGCGGCGCGAGGCGGGAAGGGTGACGACGATATCCTCCAGCCCGCTCCAGCGCCGCAGCACCGCGAACATGAGAGCGAGGTAAAGGCTGAACTCGCTCGTGCCCTCGCTGCGGGCCAGTGCCGCGAGGCGGGCGCCGACATCGCCCGGCACATGCAACTCGGCCTGGGCCGAGCGGGCTTCCGGCAGGTTGCCCGGCCGCCGGTCATAGGGCAGATCGAGCCGCGCCGGGGCGCCGTGCAGCGCCGCGCGCCACGCCGTCAGGGCGGCTTCCGGTTCCGGCCCGCCGGCCCCGAAGCTCTCCTGCTCCCAATCGGCGAAATCGGGGAATTGCAGCGTCAGGTCCGGGCGTGGCCCGGTGCCGGCGCCCAGCGCGTCGTCATAGCCCGCCTTCAGCTCGGCGAGGAATAGGTCGAGCGAGGCGCCGTCGCAGACGATGTGATGGAACACCGCCACCAGCGCCGCCCCGTCCTCGCCGGCCCGCAGCAGCAGGAAGCGGGCGAGGGGCCCCGTCGAGAGGTCGAAAGGCGCGTCCACCAGCGCTTGCGCCCGCGCGGCCACCATCGCCGCGAAGGCCGGGCCGGCGAAGGGCAGCCCGGTTTCGATGACGGACAGGGGAGCGTCGATCTCATCGGCTACCGCCTGCACCGGCACCCCGTCCACCAGCGGGAAGCTGGCGCGCAGGCCGTCATGGCGGCGGATCAGCGCGGCGAGCGCGGCGCGCAGGGCGGGCTCGTCGACGTTACCCGATAGCCGCGCCAGAAGCGGCATAGCGAACAGGGTGCGCCCCGGCCGCAACAGCTCCGCCATACGGATTTGTCGTTGGCCGAAGGAGAGGCCGGCAATGTAGCCGCTCGCCATCAGCGGCCTCCCGGCAGAGCGGTGAGGGTCACGAGGGCAACTCAACACGGGCGCGCTGGCGCCCTGCGAGGATGGGACCGGGCTCGGGGCGGGTATCAGCCCCCACCATTCGCTCCGCTAGCCGCTCCGCCAGGCCTGCGAGCTGCGGCGCCTCGAACAGGTCGGCCAGCGTCGCCGTGGGAGCGAGTTCCCGGCGCACCCGGGCGATCATCTGCATGGCGAGAAGCGAGGAGCCGCCCAGCGCGAAGAAATGATCGTGCCGCCCGACACGGGCGCCGCCCAGCGCCTCGCTCCACAGCGCGGCGAGCGCGGTCTCAAGCGTACCCTGCGGCGGGGCCTCGGCACTGTCGACAACCGGAGCCGGCGGCAAAGCGGCGCGGTCGACCTTGCCATTGGCGGTGCGCGGCAGGCGGGCATGGCGAAAAAACGCGTGCGGAATCATGTAGGCGGGCAGCCGGGCGGCGAGAAGCCGGCGCAGCGTTGCGTCGTCGGGCAGGTCCGCCCCACCCAGATGGGCGACGAGTCGGGCCGGCCGCCCCTCGCTCTCCTCGACCACCACGGCCACGTCGAGTATGCCGGGCAGCGTCTGCAGCGCCGCCTCGACGTCTGCCGGCTCGACCCGATAGCCGGCTATCTTCACCTGCCGGTCGCGGCGGCCATGGAAGAACAGCCGCCCGTCAAAGCCGAGCGAGACCCGGTCGCCGGTGCGATAGGCCGGGGCAGGGTCGGCACCGGGAAGAACCGTGCGCAGGACGACCCCCGGCTCCGCGCCGATATAGGCGCGGGCCACTGCCGGCCCGGACACCACGAGTTCGCCGATGGTGCCGAACGGGCAGGGCCGGCCTTCGCCATCCATCACGTGCAGGCGCGTGCCGGGAAGCGGATGGCCGATGGCGACGCTGGCCCCCGTCGTTTCCGGCCGGCAACGCTCGACGCAGACCCAGACCGTGGCCTCTGTCGGGCCGTATTCATTGCACAGCACGGCGTTGGGAGCACGGGCGGCATGGGCCGACACCAAGGCCGGCGGGCAGGGCTCGGCCGCGACCTTTGCAAGGCGCAGGCCCGGCAGGCCCTGTGGGCCGGAAGTCTCCAGCAGCAGCGCCCAGAGCGAGGGCGTCAGGCAGACATGGGTGACGGCGGCCTCGCGGATGAGCGCGACCAGCCGGTCGGCATCGCGTGCCTGCGCCGCATCGGGCATGACCAGCGTGCCGCCCTCGCACAGGGTACAGAACAGCCCGGTCACGGAGCCGTCGAAGAACAGCGGGAAGGTGAGCAGGAAGCGGCCGATCGGCAGGTCGGCATTCTCCGCTGCGCTGGCGGCCACATGGGTGCGCAGATTGTCGTGGCCGACGCTCACACCCTTCGGCCGCCCGGTGGAGCCGGAGGTGAAGATGACATAGGCCTCGTCCGCCGCCGCCGGCCGAACCACCGCGTCGAGGTCGGCCGGTTCCGGCGCGATGTCATCCACCGTGAGGATTGGGAGGCCGGGAACAGTTTCGGCAAGGGCACGGCGGGTGACGAGCGCGGCGACGCCAGCGGCCTCGATGATCATCGCCCGCCGCTCGGCCGGCGTCTCGGGGTCGAGCGGCACATAGGACGCGCCGGCGCAAACTATTCCGAGTATGGCGGCGACCGCCTCCGGGCCGTGTTCGAGCTTCACCGCCACCCGGGCTCCGGACTTCACCCCGGCCGCCGCCAGCCGGCCGGCCAGCGCGGCCGCTCTATTGCCGAGGTCGCCATAGGTCCAGACGCGGTCCGTCGCCACAATTGCCGGCGCCTCCGGCCGGGCGCGCATCTGCGCCAGGATGAGGTCCAGCGCCGTGCCGGACGCGGCGGGCAGGGGGCGGCCGGTGAGGGCGGCCGAAATCTGCCGATCAAGGGCTTCCGGCATCACGTTCAGCGCGTTGGCGGGCGCATCGAGATGGTCGGGAAGGCGCTCCAGCGCGGTGGCGAGCATGTCGAGCAGCTGGCGCGCCTGCGGCAGCGCGACATGCTGCTGGTCGACCATCAGGCGTAGCTCGAACGCCTCGCCGATCTCCACCATCAGGTTGAGCGGCATGTCCGGCAGGGTCACGTCGCCGCTGGCGCGGATTTCCAGCCCGGCGGCGCGAAAGGCGGCGGCCAATGCGAGCGGATAGGTCTGCACCGCGATCAGACTGCGCAGCGGCAGCGCGTCGCTCGGCAGGCCGAGCAGGTCGCGCAGTGCGTCGAGTGCCAGAGGCCCGGCCTCCCGACCCGCCACGCGGGCGCGCTGAAGCTCGGCCAGCCAGTGGCGCAGGGGCAAAGCGTCGCGGCGCACGCGGCTTGGGAGCACGCCGATCTGCGGCCCCACCATCGCGCTTGAGCGATCACCCAGAAGCTCGGGCGGGCGCACTGTCTCGACGCAGCCCATCACGAGATCGTCGACGCCGTCCGTGCGGGCCAGCACCAGCGCCCAGGCGCCCTCTACCAGGGTGCTCAGCGTCAGCCGCTCGGTTCGCGAAAGCGCGCCGAGCCGGTCGGCGAGGGCGGGGGAAAGAACACGGAACGCCTCGCCGATGCGTGGGGCGGAAACGGTGGAACTGCGGGCGACCGATTCCGGGCTGTGGCCGGCCAGCACGGCGCCCCAATGGACCCGGGCGGCGCTGTCGTCGCGGCCCTGCCACCACTCCACATAGCGCCGGAAGGGGAGGGCGGGCGGCACGGTGCCGCCGCGATACAGGGTCAGTACCTCCCCCAGAATCTCGCCGAGCGACCAGCCATCGACCGCGAGGTGATGGCGGGTCCACACCAGCAGGTGACGTGGCGCCGGGCCCTCGGGTGCACGTTCCGGTGAAACGGTGATGAGGCGCACCCGCATCAGCGGCGGGCGGCGCAGATCGAACGGGTGGGCCCGGTCCTCTTCCAGCAGCGTATCGAGCGCGGCGCGCCAGTCGTCGCGGGCGCTCCAGTCGAGCCGCTCGACCTCGAAGACAGGTGCCGACACCACCACCTGGGCCGGCGCACCCTTGAGTTCCCAGTGAAAGCCGGAGCGCAGCGCGGCGTGGCGCTGGACGATGGCGGCCCAGGCGGCGGCAAAGCCATCGGCATCAAGGGGGCCGGCCAGCAGGGCCCACCACTGGCCCATGAAAAGCGGTTGGTCAGGATAACTTACGCATCGCACCAGAATTGCGCGCTGTAGATCGGTCAGACCGTAGATATCTTCGATCGGACCTCGGGTCACGTCGCTACCTTTTAAAGCAGAGTGCAGTGCAGCGGGATTGTTTGCAATGTAGCCGTCGCGGAAACGGCTTGCCGGCGTTCATTCCCTGTGCCGTCGAAGGACCGCGTGGCAAAGGCGCGCCGAGTCGTACCTGCCTTGCACGGATTGATCCCGAATCTGCAACTTCTGAGTGCAACATCGGTTATGAGGCGCGGGGAGACGGCGGCGGCCGTGGCCGCCGCCGGAAGTATTCAGAGGCTTTCGATGTAGAAGCCTTCGCCCTTGACGTCACCGTCGCACAGCTTCTGCAGCTTCTCGACAATGCCGCCGCCATCTTTGGCGCGCGGGTTGGCCGCCATCTTGTCGAAAGCAGCTTCGCTTTCCCAGACAGTTGCGATGCCATACATGGACGGGTCTTTCTTGGACTTCATAAGTCCAAAGCCGACCAGGCCTTCGATAACGTCGCCCGGCTTCTTACCGTCGTTGGGCAGCATTTCTTTTTCGAGAAGCGCGCGCGCATCCTGCTCGCTACCCGCCTTAACGTGACAACGAGAGATCGTCATAAACATACTTGCCACAGGATCTTCTCCAGCCAGAGTTGCGGAGCGAAACCTACAGCGAGGCGCGAACACGGGCAACCGTCTATTTTTGTTCGGTTCTCAGTATTTTCTCGCACGGCGCCCAATAAGGTTCTAGCACTTCACCAATGCTCCACATGGCCAGAGTATCATGTCTAGCTCAGTCGACTTCGTGTTTAGCCCCCTTTGCAGATCAACCTCCGCGTGCGGCGCGGGGGGCGGAAGTGCCGCGAGGCCGGCCGTCGAGTCCTGTGTCGGTCGATGGTCCACGCCGGTCGCCGCGTCGGTCGTCACCCGGGAACCTGGCCGGTGTGGCCGATGACAGGCTTTCGATGATGCATGACGTAGAGGAAGCAACGCGCCTTCCACACAAAGGCGCGGCAGCATGCGGTTTCGCCCACGAGCAGGGCGCCGCTGGCGGCGCAACGGGTCGCGGCGCCCTGGCGGAAGGCCCCGGCGAGGCCGGCTTGTGGGCGGCGCCGGCGTGGCACCGTCCTCCCCTTACGAGCCGGCTTGGTATCCCTACGCCCGTGGCTATCGGGCGGTGGCCCACCCACCCTGGCCGGCCCGGCGCTGCACGCCTGGGATGTAGCGTCCGCAGGCCGGCGCGCCGGCTCCCCCGCCCCTCATGCGAAGGGGGAAAGAACCGGGAAGAGGTTTCCGCGAATCGGGGCGCCGACCGCGAGATCCACCTCGAAGCCCTCGGCCACCAGCCGGTCGACCACGGTGCGGCCATGTGGGGCCAGCACCGCCGTCTCGTCGACCCAGCGCGTCACCATGCGGCGTGTGTCGTGGTCGAGCGTGTTGCCCGGCGAGCCGTGCAGCGTGCGGGCATGGAAGACCAGGCAGTCGCCGGGCTCCATGTCCCAGCCCAGAATGTCGTATTCCTCGCGGTGGCCCTGGATGTCGGGCACGCGGGAGAAGGTATCTCTGGCGGAAATGTCGAAGTCGCCGTGGTAGCGGGCGTAAAATTCCTCCACCGCCGGCAGTGCCGCCTGTTCGCTCTCGAAGAAGTTCGCCGGCATGAACAGCTTGTTCCAGCGGTGGGAGCCGCGCACGAACTCCAGCGCGGCCTCGCGCGGGATGGGGTCGAGCGCCACCCAGATGGAGCAGAATGGGCCGAGCACCACATTGTCGTGGTGCCAGGGCGTGCGCGCCTGCGTGCCGGGGCTCTTGTAGAACCAGGTGTCCTGCAGCAGCCGCACGGTGGGCGTGCGCAGGCAGCGCGCGGCAATGGCGGCGGACGGCGATTCAAGCGCGAAGGTCTCAAGCTCGGAAATGTGCCGGCGCGACCAGATGTCGGAGTAGAAGGCGCCCTTGTCATTGGGCGAGAAGCTCTGGAACAGGGCGCCGGGGCTCGCGATGTTGCGCCTGATGCCCTCCGCCGCGAGATCGACCCATTCCGGCCCGAAGGCCCCCTTGAGGCAGATGGCGCCGTCGCGGTCGAGAGTCTCGATCATGGACTCGTCGATGGGAGAGGTGTCGTTCGGCATGGATCCTCCTGGACGTTTGCGCGGCTAAGCCGTTTTTTCGGGACTCTCCCCCCGGCGGGGGCGCAGGTCGCGCGACGGGCGCGGCGAGTGGCGGGGTGGTCTCGGAGCACCGCGCCCCCACGGTGTGGCACATCGGCGGTCGCTGTCCATTGGCGAATTTTGTCATGATCTCGCTCCCCTCGGCTGTCCGGGCCGAACCCGAAGCCGTATCGCCTGCTTTGTCGCCCGCTCTCCTGCGCTGGGTCCGCCGGCCGGCGGGCGCGCCGGCGATCATCTGCCTTCCCCATGCCGGCGGCAGCGTCCTGTCGTGTCTCGGCCTCGCCGCCGTCCTGCCGGACGATCTTGCCATCGCCACGGTGGCGCTGCCCGGCCACGCGCCGGATGTGCCGGGGGCGCCGGAGGCGGATGTCCGGCGGCTGGCGGCCCGCCTGGCGGGTGAGATCGCCGCCGCCCTCGACGCGGAACTGGCGCCGCAAGGGGCAGGGCTGACCCTTCTCGGCAACAGTTTCGGTGCGCTGCTCGCCTTCGAGACGGCGCTGGCGCTGGAGCGGGCCGACGCCGACTGCGCGTCCCGGCTGCATCTCGTCGTCTCGGGTTTTCGCTCGCCGAGCCGCCCGCCCAGCGACGCGCCGCTGCACCTTCTCCCCCGCGCCGTGCTGCTGGCCGAACTGCGCGAGTGCTTCGGCGCCGTCGGGCCGGACCTTGGCGATCTGCTCGGCGCGCGCGAGGAGGCGGCGCTGCGGGCTGATCTCGAAGCGTGCGAGACCTATCGGCTGGGCGCCGCGCCGCTGTTGCGCTGCGCGACGTCCGTCATTCGCCTCACCGCCGATCCTTCGGTGTCCGCGCAGGAATGTGCGGCCTGGCGCGAGGTGTGCGCCGGGCCCGTCCAGTTCCGCGCGCTCGACGCCGGTCATTTTCCCTGGAGCGGCGCCGCCGCCCCGGCTTTCGCCCGCCTTGTTGGCGAACGGGTCGCGTCTGAACCGGCGCCTGCCGGACGGCCCGCCCCCTGCCCGCCCGCCCTTTTCCCGCCCGCCCGCGAATCATAAAGAGCCGCCATGTCCAACCGGCATTTCGACTGGTTCAAGAAACACGACACCGAGGACGAGGTTCAGCACAAGTTGCAGCGCCTTTACGGCCTCGCCTGCGACCGGCTGGCGATGAAGCCCGACAGCGGTTTCATCGCCGCCGCGATGGCGGCCAATCCCGAAGAGGCCCGGCGCGACCCGATGCGCCGGCTTGCGCATCACCTGTTCACCTATAAGCTGGCGATGCCCGCCGGGGCTTGGGGCCTGCTGGGGCTTGGCCTGCTGCACTCGGTGTTGCTGGAAGTGGCGCGCGAGGATGGCAAGAAGTCCGCGCCGGTGCGAATTCCGCGCACCGAGGCCCATGACCTCAACGGTTTGGCGAGCCGCCTCTTGCTACCGGAGGTGGACCAGAAGGATGTGCGCCGGGCGGCGGCCTTCGTCGAATATCTGCTGATGGCCAAGGGGCCGCGCGGCTTTCTGAAATTCGGGCGCAAGATGGGTGCCGACGGCAATGTGGACGCCGCGAGCCAGGCCGTGGCCGGCATCTCCGCCGGGGCGCTGGAGCTGAAATGGCAGGACGTCATTCGCGCCGGCACCCCTGAGAGAGGGCCGACCCATCTGGTGGCCTGGGTGGGGAAGGCGGCCGCACGGCACAAGATGCTGCTGTTCTGGTTCCTGCTCGCCAATGCGGTGCAGATTCTCTACGCCGTCTATGTGCCGCTCTGGCTGCAGGCGCTGTTCGACGAGGGCATCAAGCCCAGCAATGTCGAGGCCATCCGCACCTATCTCGCCTATTTGACCTGGGGCTTCCTGGGCGCGTCCTTCTTCGGCGTGATCCTCGATTACACCATCGCCAAGCTCGGCCCGCGCATCCTCAACGACCTGCGCGCGCGCATGTTCACCAAGATCAACAACATGGATGCGCGCGAGCTCGCCAGTTCCGACACCGACGAGATCATCGCCGATTTCTCCAACGACATCACCGTGGTGGAGAAGGCGGTCATCTGGGCGGTGCCGGGCCTGTTCTCCAAGGGCCTCATGCTGATCGGCTCGGTGGCGGTGGCCTTCTCGCTGGACACCGAGCTGGCCATCGCCACCCTGGTTTCGCTGATGATCGCGTTCTGGCTGCCGAGGGGCTTCAGCAAGCGCGCCGTGCGCTACAATTACGAGCGCGGCGCGGAGGACGCCAAGGTCGCCCATGTGGTCAAGGAAACCCTGCTCATGCAGCGGGTGATCCGCATTTTCGGCCTGCGCGAGCTGCAGGCGACGCTGTTCAGCGGGCAGCTGGGCCGGCTTTTCCGGGCCAGCTACCACCAGTATTTCTCCTCCGGCCTCGTCGGACGCCTGACCAGCTTCGGCGTCAGCGCGGCGCAACTGCTGGTCATCGGCCTCGGTGCCATGCAGTCGGTCCACGGCGAGGTGTCCTCGGGCACAATCGTCGCCTTTATCACCCTTCTGCTCACCATTGGTGGCGCTGCCGGCTTCATCGGCGCCCAGCTGCCGCTGCTGATCCAGGGCGTTGGCGGGCTGGAGCGGGTGCAGGCCCTGCTTGGCAAGCCCGATGCGGCTCCCGACCCGGAACACCCGGAATCCATCGGCGACAAGGTCAGCTCGCTCCGCTTCGACGAGGTAAGCTTCAGCTATGACGGCAGCAGCCCGACGCTCGACAAGGTGTCCATGACCATCGAATGCCCGCGACGGGTGATGGTGGTGGGGCCGTCCGGCTCCGGCAAATCGACCATCCTGCGGCTGATCGAGAACCAGTTCTCGCCCGGCAGCGGCCATGTCCGGGTAAACGGGGTCGATATGCGGCTTCTGGGGGAGGAGCAGGTGCGCTCGCTTATCTCGCTGGTGCCGCAGGAAACCATCCTGTTCCAGGCGTCGGTGCGGGAGAATATCCGCATGGGCAAGCTCACTGCCACCGACGCCGAGGTGGAAGCCGCCGCCAAGGCCGCCGACATCCACCCCATCATCATGTCCCTGCCCGACGGCTACGACACCAATGTCGGCGAGGGCGGCGGCAAGCTCTCGGGCGGGCAGCGCCAGCGCATCGCCATCGCCCGCGCCATCCTGCACGACCCGCAGATCATGTTGCTCGACGAGGCCACCTCGGCGCTCGACCCGGCGAGCCGCGTGGCGGTGGAGGAGACACTGCGCAAGGTTACGGAAGGACGCACCGTCGTCGCCGTCACGCATGACCTGACCCAGTGCGAGCATGCCGATCTCGTCTATGTGGTAAAGGCGGGCCGGGTGGTGGAGAGCGGCACCCATCAGGCGCTGCTTGAGGCCGATGGCGTCTATGCCGATCTCTGGCAGCGCAGCGTGATCGCCGGGGCGGCCGAAGGCACCGTGCCGCGCGAGCAGCTTCTCGACCGGCTGCGCAAGCGTCCCATTCTCAAGAATGTGCCGGAAGTCTTCCTGCAACGCCTGCTCGCCCGCATGACGGTGGAGACCGTCGGGCCGGACACAGTGCTGGTCGAGGACGGCAAGCCGGCCGACCGCCTCATCTTCATGACCCAGGGCGAGGCGCAGCAGAGCATTCGTCTGTCCGACGGCACGCTGATGACCGTGGGAATTCTCGAACCGGGGGATTCCATGGGCGATTACGCGGCGCTGGAGGGTGCGGAGGAGTTCACCCGCGTGGTGGCGCGAAAGGCCTGCCACCTGCTGACGATCGACGCCGTGTCGCTGCGCGCGCTGCTCGCCGCCAATCCCGATATCGAGCTGCACATCCTGACCGCCCTCGCGGCCCGCCACGAGGCTATGCTGGAACATTACACATGGCAGAAGCTGCAGCAGCAGGCGCAGCCGCAATGACGGAGGCTTCGCCCGCCGGCACCATCGCCACCCGGCTGGTGGCGCTTGCCGCACGCCCCGACGACCGCTGGTCCATCACCTTCCTCGACAGCCATGGCGCCGTGTTCGAGCGCTGCGGCGCGGCGGAACTGGCGGCGCGGGCCGCCCGCGTCGCCGGGTTCCTGGAGCGGGAGCGCGCGCCGGGGGCGCCGGTTCTGCTGGTATTCCAGCCGGGCGTCGACTTTCTGGTGGCGTTCCTTGCCTGCCAGTGGTCGGGGCGGCTCGCCGTGCCGATCAACCCGCCGCGCCGGCATCGGCTCATCCAGCGCCTGCAGGCGGTGGCCGCCGACAGCGGCGCCACGGTGGCCCTGACCGGCGGCGGGGTGGCCGAGCAATCCGCCCTCTGGCAGGCCGACAGCGCCGAGCTGGCGGCGATCCGCTGGCAGGATGTCGGCGACATCGACAGCGATCCGGCGCAGGCCACGCCGCTGCGCGCGGTCGACCCCGCCGCCACCTGCTTCATCCAGTACACCTCCGGCTCCACCGCCCTGCCCAAGGGCGTTGAAGTGAGCCACGCCAACCTCATGGCCGACATGGCGCGGATGGAGGCGGCGTGGGAGCTCTCGCCGTCGAGCACCATGGTGACGTGGCTGCCGGCCTTCCACGATCTCGGCCTGATCTTCGGCCTGCTGCAGACGCTGTATTCCGGCTGCCCGGTGGTGCAGATGGCGCCGAACAGCTTCCTTCAGCGCCCGGTGCTCTGGCTGGAGGCGATCAGCCGCTTCCGGGGCACCCACACGGCGGCGCCGAGCTTCGCCTATGATCTGTGCGCCCGTCGCATTCCCCCTGAGGCGCGCGAGGGGCTCGACCTGTCTTCCCTCGTCATGGCGATGAACGCGGCCGAGCCGATCGACCCGCAGGTGATGGAGGATTTCGCCGGCGTGTTCGGCCCGCATGGCTTCGGCCGTGAGACCTTCGCCCCGGCCTATGGGCTGGCCGAATCGACGCTCGCCGTCACCGCCAGCCCGGTCGGGGTGGCACCCCTGCTGTTCGCTCTCGATGCCGCCGCGCTGGAGGCGGGGCGCATCGTCGAGGCCGGCGCGTCGTCCCGGCGCCTCGTGATCCCCGGCAGCGGCGCACCGCTGGCGGATGTGAGCATCGCCATCGCCGACCCAGAGACCGGGCGCCGCCAGCCCGCCGGCCGGGTCGGCGAAATCTGGGTCGGTGGTCCTACCATCGCACGCGGCTACTGGCGCCGGCCGGAGGAGAGCGCCGCCACCTTCGGGGTACGCCTCGCCGGCGAGGACGACCCCACCGGCTATCTGCGCACCGGCGATCTCGGGGCGATGATCGGCGACGAGCTGTGCGTCACCGGGCGCATCAAGGACCTCATCATCCTGTCCGGTGCCAATCACTACCCGCAGGATATCGAGCGGGTGGCGCAGGGCGCGCATCCCGCCCTGCGCGCGGGCGGCGGTGCCGCTTTCGGTCTGGTCGGCGAGCCGGGCGGCGAGCAGGTGGTGCTGGTGCAGGAGCTGGAACGCACCCAGCGCCGCACCGATCCGGCGCCGCTGTTCAGCGCCATCAGCGCGGCGGTGTGGCAGACGCTGGAGCTGCAGCTCGCGCGCATTGTGCTGGTGGAGCCGGGCGCGGTGCTGCGCACCTCCAGCGGCAAGATCCAGCGCGCCGCCAATCGGCAGGCTTGGCGCGAGGGCGCGCTGCCGGTCATCGCCGAATGGCGCAGCGCGCGGCAGCAGGCGCTGGAGGAAACGCGCGGTGCCGCGCCCGGCGCTCATGCGTCGTCCTCGGGGCAGGCGTCGGCACTGGAGGGCTGGCTGCGCGACTGGCTGGCGCGGCGGCTCGCCTTGCCCGTCTCCGCCGTGCCGTTGGATCGCGGCCTGGGCGAACTCGGCCTTACCTCGCTCGACGCGGTGGATCTCGCCGGCGCGCTGGGCACGCATCTCGGCCAAGCCCTGCCGCAGACCCTCGCCTTCGACCACCCGACGGTTGCCGCCCTGGTGGCGCATCTGAGCGGATCGCCACCGGCGAGCCTGCCGCAGACCCCGCCTCAGATACCGGCGCCGCCGCCGGGGGCGGGCGGCGATCTGGACGAACTGTTGTCGATGATTGAAGGGGGCGGTCGTGGCCACGACTGAGGAACGGCGCGCGGGCCTGCTCACACGGCTGAGCCGGCTGAACCCCGAACAGATCACCGATCTGATGCTGGCGCTGGAGGGACGTATCGACACCCTGCGGGCCGAGACGGCGCGCGCCCGCGAGCCGGTGGCGATCGTCGGGCTGGCCGCCCGCTTCGCCGGGACGGCTTCGGCCTCCGCCTATGGCAGGCTGCTGTTCGAGGGGCGCGACGCCGTCCGCCCCGCCCCGGCCGACCGGCCGGAGCGGGTGGGACTGCCGCCGGGCGGCTATGTCGATGGGGTGGAGCGTTTCGACGCCGACTTCTTCGGCCTGCGCCCGCTCGAGGCCGACGCCATGGACCCCCAGCACCGTCTGGCGCTGATGCTGGCCTGGCAGGCGCTGGAAGATGCCGGCTATGCCGATGCCGCCCGGCGGCCGCGTGCCACCGGGGTTTTCCTCGGCCTCGGCGCCAATGAGTATGAGGCCCGCTTCCGGGCGACCGACACGCTTTCCCCCGCCGCCATTCTGGGCAATGCGGGCTCCATCGCTGCCGGGCGCATCAGCCATTGGCTCGATGTCTGCGGCCCGGCTCTGGTGATCGACACCGCCTGCTCCTCCTCGCTGGTGGCGGTGCACGCGGCCTGCCGCGCCCTGCGCAGCGACGAATGCGACCTCGCGCTGGCCGGCGGGGTCAATCTGACGCTGGATGCGGAGCTCACAGCGGCACTCGCGGCCGCCGGCATGCTGGGCCCCGGCCATGCGTGCCGCACCTTCGACGCGGGCGCCGACGGCTATGTGCGCGGCGAGGGCGGCGGGCTGGTGGTGCTGAAGCGCCTTGCCGATGCGCGGCGCGACGGTGACGCCATTCGCGCAATCATTCGCGGCTCCGCGATCAACCATGACGGCCATTCCAGCGCACTCACCGCCCCCAATGGCGCCGCCCAGCGCGCGGTGATCGCCAGCGCCCTTGCCGATGCCGGGCTGTCGGCGCCGCAGGTGCAGGCCGTCGAATGCCACGGCACGGGCACGCCGCTCGGCGACCCCATCGAGGTGCAGGCGCTTGCCGCCGCCTATGGTGCGGGGCGCACCGCGCCGCTGCTGCTGGGGTCCGCCAAGACCAATACCGGCCATCTGGAGGCCGCCGCCGGAGTTGCCGGCCTCATCAAGATGGTGCTGGCGCTGGAAGCGGGGCGGCTGCCGGGAACGCTGCACCAGTCGCAACCCAATCCGCGCATCGCCTGGGGCGATCTGCCCGTCCGCGTCGTCGACCGGGCAATGGACTGGCCCGCCGGCGACACGCGCCGCGCCGGGGTGAGCAGCTTCGGCTTTTCCGGCACCAACGCCCATCTTATCCTTGAAGAGGCCCCGCCGGTGCCGGAGGCGACCCTCGAAGCCCCGCTTCCGACGATCCTGGCCTTTTCCGCCCGGGATGCCGAGGGCCTGCGCCGCATGGCGGCCGGGCTCGCCGATCATCTGGCGGCCGAGCCCGGGACCTCGCTCGCTGGCATCGCCGCGGCGCTGAACACCGGGCGCGGGCGTTTTTCCCATCGTGCCGCGTGCCTCGCGCGCAGCCACGAGGAAGCGCTGGCGGGCCTGCGTGCCATTGCCGAGGGCGAGGCGCCGCTCGCGGGTGCGGCCGGCCTTGCCGTGTCCGGGCGGCCCAAGGTCGCCTTCCTGTTTTCCGGGCAGGGCAGCCAGTGGCCTGGCATGGCGGCGGAACTTTACGAAGCCGACCCGACCTTTCGCGCGCGCATCGATGCGGCCGGGACGCAGCTCGGCCTCGATCTCGCCGCGCGGATGTTCGAGCCGACAGCCGGCCCACTGACCGACACTGCGGAGGTGCAGCCGGCGCTGTTCGTGCTGGAGATGGCGCTGGCCGGGCGGCTCGCCGCGTTCGGTGTCACGCCCGATATCGTCGCCGGCCACAGTCTGGGCGAATGGTCGGCCGCCTGCGTCGCCGGCATGCTCCCTTTCGAGGCGGCGCTCGACTTGGTGGCGGCACGCGGCGCGCTGATGGGCGCGCTGCCGCGCGGGGGCGAGATGGCGGCGGTGTTCGCGCCGCTGGAACAGATCGCCCCGCTGGTGGAAACCTTCGGCGCACGGCTCGACATCGCCGCGCTGAACGCACCGGAAGAAGTGGTGGTGTCGGGCGAGAGCGAGGCGATCGCGGCGCTGGTGGCCGATCTCGATGCGCAGGGCATCCGCAGCCAGCGCATCGCCACCAGCCACGCCTTCCATTCCCACCTGATGGACAAGGCGGTGGCGCCGTTCGAGGACAAGGTGCGTGGCGCGGCCCTGTCCGTGCCGCACCTGCCGGTGGTCTCTAATGTGACCGGCGACCTTTCCGCCGATCTGCGCGATCCCGCCTATTGGGGGCGGCAGATCCGCCAGCCGGTTCGGTTCGGTGCGGGCCTCGACACGATGGCCGGCGAGGGCGTGCAGGTGGTGGTGGAAATCGGCCCGGCCGCGACGCTGGTCGGCTTCGCCCAGCGTGCCCCCGGCTTTGAGGGCCGGGACACGCGCTTCATCCCGACCATGCGCCGCAACCGCGCGGCGAACGAGACGCTGGCACTGGCGCTGTGCCGGCTTTTTGTCGCCGGGGTCGAGGTGACATGGCCGGCCGGCGCCGCCGCCCGCGCGCACCTGCCCGGCTATCCCTTTGCCGGCGAACGCCACTGGATCGACGCGCCGTCGCGCCATCCCGTGCCGGTGGCCCCGCCGACGCCGATGGTGACGGCCGCCGCGCTCGCCTCGCCGCGGCCGGCGCCGAACCGGGACGAGATTCGCGCCGGCATCGCCGCCAGCCTGCGGCGCAGCCTGCAATTGAGCGAGGCAGCGCTGGCGGGAGATGCCGGCTTCTTCACGCTGGGGGTGGATTCGCTCGCCCTCACCGAGGCGCTGTCCACGCTGGAGCGGCGTTGGAAGGTGGCGATCCCGCGCCGCGAGCTCTTCGCCACCCTCACCACGCCCCGGGCATTGCTGGAGCGGGTGGTGCGCGAAGTGGAGGCCAAGATTTCCGATCCCGCTTCCGCCCCGCCATCCGCCTTCCCGATCTCGGCCGCCCTGGGGGCGATGACGGAGGCCCGCATGTCCAGCCCTGTCCTGCCGCCAGTGGCACCGGACGCCGCGCCCGCCCCTTCCGCCGAGCCGATGAGTCCGCAGGCGGCCGGCTTCATCGCCGATTTCGCCACGCGCTTCAGCGCCGCGCACGGCGCCTCCCGGCACCAGCGCGAAGCTTATGGCGCGGTGCTTGCCGACAGCCGGGCGGTGGCCGGCTTTCGGCCCGAGACCAAGGCGCTGCTCTACCCGATCATCGGCGTGAAGGGACAGGGCAGCCGCGTCGTCGATGCCGACGGCAACGATTATGTCGACCTGACCATGGGCTTCGGCGTGCAGTTGCTCGGCCACAACCCGCCCATGGTGGTGGAGGCGATCCAGCGCCAGATTGCCGACCAGGGCCTGTTCCTCGGCCCGCAGGCGGAAAAGGCCGGCGCGGCGGCGGCGGCGATCGCCCGGCTCACCGGCAATGAGCGGGTGCTGTTCTGCAACACCGGCACCGAGGCGGTGATGACCGCGCTGCGCCTTGCCCGCCACGCCACCGGCCGTTCGCTGGTGGCGATGTTCGCCGGCTCCTATCACGGCCATTTCGACGGCACCCTGGCGCGCTCCGGCGTCGATGGCGCCAGCCTGCCGCTCGCCAGCGGCACGCCGCCGGGCATGCTGGCCGATGTGGTGGTGCTCGATTATGCCGACCCCGAGGGCAGCCAGATGGCGCTGGAAGCGCTGGGCGAGCGGCTCGCGGCGGTGATCGTCGAGCCGGTGCAGAGCCGGCGCCCCGGATTGCAGCCGCGCGAGTTCCTGCAATGGCTGCGCGGCTTCACCCAACGGGCCGGCGCGGCGCTGATCTTCGACGAGGTGCTGCTCGGCTTCCGCGTCGCCTCCGGCGGGGCGCAGGCCTGGGCCGGGGTGCGGGCCGATCTCGTCACCTATGGCAAGATCGTCGGCGGCGGCCTGCCGATCGGCGTCGTCTCCGGCAAAAGCGCGTTTCTCGATGGCATCGACGGCGGCGTCTGGCCGCTGGAGGGCGCCGGTGGCCCCAAGGCCGAGCGGACCTTTTTCGCAGGAACCTTCAACAAGAACCCGCTCGCCATGGCGGCGGCGACCGCCATGCTCAGCCATCTGGAGGCGTCCGGCCCGGCGCTGCAGGAGCGGCTGAACGCCCGCACCAAGGCGCTGTGCCGGCGGCTCAACACCGATCTGGAAGAAGACGGCAGCCCGTTGCGGGTGGAGCACTTCTCCTCTGTGCTGCGTTTTTCCGGCGCGAGCGATCTGTTTTACAGCCAGCTCATTTCACGTGGGGTCTATGTGTGGGAGGGGCGCACCTGCTTCCTCTCCACCGCCCATAGCGAGGAAGACCTTGACACCGTGGCGCGGGCGGTGCGGGAAAGTGCCCGCGCCCTCGCGACCGTAGGCCTGATGGGCGGCACGTCGCTGCCGGCTGCGGCCGCCATGGCCCGGACGCTTGTCACCGCGCCCGGCCAGCAGGCGCTGTGGACGCTCGCCGCCTTCAGCCCGGAAAGCGCGGCGGCCTATAACCAGTCGCTCGTTCTGCGCCTGCCCGGCTGGCTCGATACGCCGACGTTGAACAAGGCGCTGGCCGATCTCGTGGCGCGCCATGACAGCCTGCGCATGCGCTTCGCCGAGGGCGGCGGCACGGCGGTGATCGATCCCCACGCCGGGGTGGCGTTGGAGGAGGCCGAGCTGGCCGACGAGGCGGCCCTCGCGGGCTGGGTGCGGGAGGCGGCGGCGCGGCCGTTCGATCTCGCGCGCGCCGGCCTGCTGCGGGCGGCGCTGCTGCGCCTTGGCGACGCGACGGCGCTGGTGCTGATCCAGCCGCACATCGTCACCGATGGCTGGTCGATGCAGGTGCTGGCCAACGAACTCGGCCGGCTCTATTCCGCGCATCTGGTCGGGACCGAGGCCCTGCTGCCGGCGCCGTCCGCTTATGAAGGCTTTGCGAGCTTCGCCCGCGCTGCCGCTGACGATTCGGACGCCGCCGCCCATTGGCAGGCCGTGTTCGCCAGCCCGCCGCCGGCGCTGGCGCTTCCCGCCGACCGGCCGCGCCCGCCGCTGCAGACCTATGATGGCGCCACCGTCCGGACGCTGCTCCCGCCCGCCTTTGCCACGCAGCTGGCGGCGCGGGCGAGGGCGCTCGACTGCTCGCTGTTCACCCTGTGCCTGGCCGCCTATGGCCAGCTTCTGGCGGAGCTTTCCGGGCAGGACGATCTCGTGGTGGCGATCTTCGCCGCCGGCCAGCCGCTGGTGGGGGAACCGGGGCTGACCGGCTATTGCATCTCCACTGTGCCGCTGCGGCTTGCCGGCATCGGCGCCGATGCCCTCGCCACCGCCCGCGCCGCCATGGCGCAGGCGATGGCCTATCCCGCCTACCCGCTCTCCGCCATCGTCAAGGCCAGCGGCGTGCGGCGCGATCCGTCCCGCCCGCCCTTGGCGAGCGTGTCGTTCAATCTCGACCGGGTGGAGACGCTGGCGGCCTTCGCCGGGCGGACGCCGGACATCCGCGCCAATGCCCATGGCAGCGTGCGCTGGGACCTGAACTGGAACCTTGAATCGAGCGAGCAGGGGCTCGTCCTCGAAGCCAATTTCAACACCGCCCTGTTCGATGCCGCTCGTGTGGAAGGCTGGATCGCGCGCTATCGCGCCCTGCTGGAAGCGATTGGCACGGCGCCCCCCCAGACCGCGCCGGTTTCGGCCCCGCTGCCGTCCAGCCTCGCGGACCGCGTCGCGCATTGGGCCGAGCGGACGCCCGACGCGCCGGCGGTGATCGACCGCGAGGGCACGCTCAGCTGGGCGCAGCTGGCGCGGGCCAGCGGCGACCTCGCCGCGCGGCTGGCGGCACAGGGCGTCGGGCCCGGCGACCGCGTCGCCTTCTGCCTCGCGCGCGGCGCCGGGCCGCTGGTGGCGATGGCGGCGGCGAGCCATCTCGGCGCGGCGTTCGTCCCGCTCGATCCCGAGCATCCCGCGCCCTACCGCGCCACGCTTCTCGCCGAAAGCGGCGCCAGGGCGCTGGTGGCGGATGCGACGACGGACGGTGAGCAGGCCCCGCTGCCCGTGCTGGGCTGGAACCGCCACGCGGAGGAACGCTCGGCGCCCCCGCGCATGGCCTGCGAGGCGTCGGACCTCGCCTATATCCTGTTCACGTCCGGCTCCACCGGGCGGCCAAAGGGGGTGCGGGTTTCCTGCGGCGGGCTCGATGCCTATGCACGGGCGCTGTTGCAGCGGCTGGCTCTCGCCGACCCGAACGCGGGCGCCCCCGTCTTTGGTATCGCCACCTCCTTCGCCGCCGATCTCGGCTATACCAGCGTCATCGGCGCCCTTGCCTGCGGCGGCACGCTCAACGTCGTGGACGCGGCGGCCGCCCGCGACCCCGCCGCCTTCATCGACTGGATGGGGCGCCACCCGGCCGATGTACTGAAGATCGTCCCCAGCCATCTCGCCGCGCTGATGGCGCATCCCGACGCGGCTGCCCTGCTGCCCCGGCGGGCGCTGATCTGCGGCGGCGACGTGCTGACCTTCGGCCTCGTGCGGAAGCTGAAGGCGCTGCGGCCCGGGCTGCGGATCTTCAACCATTACGGCCCGACCGAAACCACCATCGGCTGCACCATGGTCGAGGTGACGCCGGCATTAGCCGCCGGGCCGCAGGCGCAGGCGTCGGACCGCGTGCCGGTGGGCTACGCGCTCGACGGCGCGCGCATCGACATCGTCGACGAGCACGGTGCGGTGCTGGCCGCCGGCGAGACGGGTGAAATCCGGGTGAGCGGTGCGGGCGTGGCCCTGGGCTATCTAGGGCAGGGTGACCCGGAACCTGCCGCCGCTGCCGGCTCCGGCTTCAGCCGCCTTGCCGACGGGGCGCGCGCCTACCTCACCGGCGATCTTGGCACCCGGGACGCCGACGGACTTATCCGCTTTTTCGGCCGCAAGGACGACATGGTGAAGGTTCGCGGCCACCGGGTCGATCCCAATGGCGTGGCCGCCATCCTGCGCGCCTGCCCCGGTGTGCGCGATGCCATGGTGCTGGCCCTGCGCGAGGGGGACGGCCCGGTGCGCCTTGTCGGCGCAGCGGTGGCGCCGGGGGAGAGTGCACAGGGTCTCGGTGCCGTTCTCGACGAAAGGCTGCCCGAGGCGCAGCGCCCGTCGCGCCTGCTCCTCCTTGAGGCGCTGCCGCTGACCTCCAATGGCAAGGTCGACCGGGCGGCGCTGCGGGCGCTGTTCGCCGCTCCTCAGCCGCGCGAGAGTGCCGCTGCTGTTCCCGCCGCGCCCACCGGCGCGGAGGGCGCGCTCGCCACGGTTCTGGCGCTGTGGCGGGAGCTTTTCGCCGGGCGCGGCGCGGCGGTGTCGATTGGCCCGGACGATGATTTCTTCGCGCTGGGCGGCGATTCGATCATGGCCATCCAACTCGCCGGCAAGGCCCGGGCGGCGGGGTGGCTCGTCTCCCCGGCGCAGATCTTCACCGCGCCGACGCCGCAGGCGCTGGCCGGGGTCATGCAGAAGGTATCCGCGCGGCCGGTGGAGGAGCATGGGCCGGTGGCGGCGCCAGTGCCGCTGACGCCGATCCAGAACTGGTTCATGGGCATCGACATGCCCGACCGCCGGCATTGGGCGCTGACCGCCGTGTTCGAGCTGCCCGCCGGCACCCCTGCCGAGGCGCTGTCGGTGGCGCTGTCGGCGGCGGTGCAGCGCCATGACGGGCTGCGGATGCGTCTGCTCGACGGGGTGCCGCCGGCTCAGCAGGTCGAGAATGGAGCGCCGCCACCGGCGCTGCTGCAGGAGCGGGTGGCGGTCGGGCAGGACGTGTCGCCCATCGAGGACCGCATGGCTGACCGTCTGGTGGCGCTGCTGGACCCGATGGCGGGGCGCCCCTTCGCCGCCGGCATGATCGAGGCCGGCGCGGCCCTGCGGCTCGTGCTGGCGGTGCATCATCTCGTCTTCGACATGGTGTCCTGGGCGATTATCGCCGACGACCTCGCCCGGGCGCTGTCCGATCCGCCACAACCTGTTCTGGCGCCGCCCACGGCATGGTCGTGGTGGTGCCTCCATCAGGCGGGGACCGGCGCCGCCTTCGAGGCCGATCGCCCCTATTGGCAGGCGGTGGCACAGGCGCCCGCAAGCGTGCCGCTGGATTACCCGGAGGCGCCGGACGTGGAAGGCGACGCCCAGACCCGCGATCTCCGGCTGGAGGCGGCGCTGTGCCAGCCTCTGTTGGCCGATCTCACCGAGCGCTTCGGCCACCAGCCGCAGGAAAGCGCGCTCGCCCTCATCGCCCGCCCGCTGGTGGACTGGACGGGGGGCGCGCTGCAGATCGAGCTGGAAGGGCATGGCCGCCAGCCGGGTGATGCCGCCATCGACCTCTCGCGCACCCTTGGCTGGTTCACCACGCGCTATCCTCTGGCGCTGCCGGGGGAGGCGAGCGACCTGCCGGGCTGGCTGTTGGCGGTCAAGGATCTGGCGCGTGCGGCGGCCGGGCGCGCCATGGGCTATGGGCTGCTGCGCGTCGCGGACAGGTCACTGACCGGGGCGCGGGCGCAGGTGTCGTTCAATTTCCTCGGCGACATCAGCCGCTTCGGCCATGCCGGCCTCTCTCTGGTCCGGCTGGGGGCAGGCCGTGAGCGGGCGGCGCAGGCGGCGCGTCCGCACCGTCTGGCCTTCAATTGCTGGCAGGAGGGCGGCGCCCTGATCATACGCTGCGAATTCGGCGCCGGCCACGCGCCGGCGACCATCGAGCGGCTGCTGGCGGCCATCCGCACCGAGGCCGAGTCCTGCCGCGCGGTGGCGGCGCAGTCGGAGCGCCGCTATTCGCCGGGCGACTTCGACGCGCTCGACCTTAGCCAGGATGATCTCGACACGCTGACGCAGTTCAGCTGACGGGCCGCCACCTCAGCGCTGTGACGGGACCGACCGCCGCCACAGCTCTTCCAACCCCAGGGGGCCGCCGCCGAACACCACCAGCGTGAACGCCATGGCGGCCCAGGGCAGATGGAAATTCGCCCAGCCTTCGGGAATGGTGAGCTGGATGATGGCGGTCATGACCAGCAGGCCGAGCGCGGCGAAGCGGGTGCCGAGGCCGAGCAGCAGGAGCAGCGGCAGGACGATCTCGCCCGTGCCCGCCGCCGCCGCCATCAGCGTGGGAAAGGGGTAGGGGTGGGCGCCGCCGAAAAGATGCAGCCGGAACTCCTCCTCGAACAGGAAATGGGCGCCGGTGGACAGGGTGAGAAAGCCGTCCCATTTGGTCAGGCCCGACAGGAAGAACGGCACCGCTAGCGCGACGCGCAGCGCCAGCAGCGGCAAGGCGGGCGGAATCGCCGCCATCACATCCTCCGCCCGCGCGACCCGCGCGAGCAGCTTGTGCGATGACAGGGCGCGGGTCTCGGTAGCCGTGTCAGGATTCATTGCGGGATTCATGGCACGTCCCCTTGTGCGATGGCGGCAAAGGCGCCGAGGGTGAGAAGGCCGACCAGCGCGGCACCGAAATCGAAACCGGGGTCTTCGGCGAGCGTGGCTTCCGCCGCCGCACCCAGCGAGCCGCCGGCAAAAAGCAGCGCGGCGAACAGTCCGTCCCGGACCGGCAGGACATGGACATTGACCGCCATCTCCGGTCGCACGACCAGCACCGTCTCGGGTCGCCAGTCGTCGACAGGGGTGACGTCGGTGCCCTGATGCGCTGCCCAGATCGAACCGACCGGATGGGGCGAGCGCAGCAGAGCCGCCGAAGGATGCGGGCGCAGAATGAGAGTCGCCAGATCCTCCGGCGCGAGGGGGGCGAGCACGGCGAGGGTGAGCGGAGCGGCATCGGCCGCGTGATAGGCCCGCGTCCAGGCCGCCTCCAGCCGGGCGACGTCGGGGAGATAGGGCAGCGCCCTTGCCGGAGCGAAGCCGGCAATGAAATCGGGGAACTCATCGCCATAATCGATGATCAGCGGCGAGGATGGCTTGCGGTCCTGCGCATAGGCCCGCGCCATGCCGACGAAGAAGTCCGGGCCCACCAGTTTTTCGCTCACGCCGAAGCGCTGGGCCAGCGCCCGGGTCAACCCGACATGAACATTGTTGCGGTAGACCGCGAAGCGCGCCTCATCGGCCGTCCCGCGTGCGCCTGTCAGGCCGGGGGGCAGGGGCTGGTCGGCATGGAGCAGCGCCTGCGCGAAGGCGTGTTGGCTCGCGGTGAATTCCATGGCTCAGCCCGCCCGCTTCAGGTGGTTGCGCCGCGCCGCCTGCCCGGCGAGCAGCGCGTCGACGCGCACCGCCTCGGCGTGAAGCGTGGGGAAGGCCGGCACGTCATTGTCCCATTCGATCAGGGTGGGCAGCGGCCCGGCGCGCGCCAGCGTAAGGTCGTACAGTGCCATGACATCGGTCTTGACCGGCGAGCCATGCGCGTCGATCAGCAGCCGGTCGCCGGCGCCGTCCACCGTCTCGTCATAGCCGGCGAGGTGGATCTCGCCGACGCGCTCGACCGGAAAGCGGTCGATATAGGCGGCGGGGTCCAGCCGGTGATTGACGCAGGAGACCATCACATTGTTGACGTCCAGCAGCAGGCCGCAGCCGGTGCGGGCGGCCACCGCCTCCAGAAAGTCGATCTCGTCGATCGTGCTCTCGGTGAAGAGAAGATAGGTCGACGGATTCTCCAGCAGGAGCTGCCGCCCGATGGCCTGCTGTGCCTCGTCGACATGCTCGCTCACCCGCGCCAGGGTCTCCGGCGTATAGGGTAGCGGCAGCAAATCGTTGAGAAAGCCGGTGTCGTGCGTCGACCAGGCGAGATGCTCGGAAAAGCTCTGCGGCCGGTAACGGTCGATCAACTCGCGCAGCCGGCGCAGATGCGCCGTGTCGAGCGGTCCCGCCGCGCCGATGGACAGGCCGACGCCGTGCAGCGAGAGCGGGTAGAGGCTGGCCACCGCCTCAAGATAGCGGTGCGGCGGCCCGCCTGCGCCCATGTAGTTCTCGGCATGGACCTCGAAGAACCCGACATCCGGGCGAGCCTCCAGCACATGGCCGTAATGTTCGGGCTTGAGCCCGAGCCCGGCGCGGGCGGGCAGGCTTTCACGGGCGACAGCGTTCATCGTCGTGTCTCGCGGCTGGTGGAGGGAGCAATGGAGGCAGGAAGAGGCCCGCCGCGCGGGCCTCCTGAGCCGGCTCAGCTCTTGATCGGGGCCAGCGAGCCCATATGCATGCCGCCCTTCATGGTCACGCAGGTGCCCTTGGGAACCGCCTTCCAGGCATTGCCCTGATAGTCCATGGTCGAGGTGCCGGCGCAGGTGGTGCCGGCGCCGGCGGCGCAGTCATTCTGGCCCTTGAGAGAGACGCCGTAGCACTTCTCGTTGCCGACCATTTTTTCCGGCGCCAGAGGAGCGGCGAAGGCGGCGCCGGCAAGGGCGGTGGCGAGCGAGCCGGCAAGGGCGAGAGCGAGGGTCGAGCGGTTCATGGATCGTCTCCTGTGGAATGTGGCGCGGCCATCGTCGGCCGTGCATGGTCCATTCGAGGCGCCGATCGCCGGAGTTACGCGGCTCTTCGACACGAAGTCGTGATCGCCCCGGCCGGGCGCTTGGACAATTTTTCGCCCGGCCCGTAACAAGGCGGCCTGGGCGCGCGAAAGGGAGAGAGCGGCGTTGAACGGCAGGAACGAGGGCGAACTTGCCGATCTGCTCCGCGCCGCGCTGGCGGGGGATGAGCGTCGCTATGCGATGTTTCTCGACCGCGTCGCCGGTCTTGTCCGCGCTTATGCCCGCGGAAAGATCACCCATGGCGGGGTCGATGCGGAGGATGTGGTGCAGGAGGTGCTGCTGGCGATCCATCTGAAGCGCCATACATGGCTGCCGCAGGCGCCGGTGTTGCCCTGGGTCTATGCCATTGCGCGCTTCAAGCTGATCGACGCCTTTCGCCGGCGGGGTCGGCGGGTGGAAATCGACGTCGAGGACATCGCCGAGACCTTCGCCCAGCCGGAGGTCGAGACCGTGAGCGCGCGCGACATCGGCCGCGCGCTGGATGGGCTCGCTCCCACGCAACGCTCGGTGGTGGCGGCGATTTCCGTCGAGGGCCGCTCGGTCGAGGAGACGGCGCGGATATTCGCGATGACCGAGGCGGCGGTGCGGGTGGCGCTGCATCGGGGGCTGACCGCAATCGCGCGGCGATTTGGACGAGAGTGACATGGACACGCAAGACCTCATCCGGGCGATGACCGCCGACACAGGCCGACGGGCGCTGCCGCTGGGCACCGCCTGGCGCGTGGCGATGGGGCTCGCCCTTGTGCTGGCGGGGGCGGTGTTCGCTGTCGCCCTCGGCCCGCGCCCGGATGCGCTGGCCTCGCTGGAGACCGCACGCTTCGTGTTCAAATTCGTCGTGACGCTTGCCTTGGCCGCCAGCGCCTTTGTCCTGCTGCGGCGGCTGGTGCGCCCGGGGGAAGAGACACGCGCGCCGCTGGGCTGGCTGCTGGCCGGGCCGCTGCTGCTGATCGCCGGCGTGGGGCTGGAACTGCTCGCCGTGCCGGAATCCGACTGGGCCCAACGGCTGGTCGGCGTCAATGCCCGCGTCTGCCTCACCTTCATTCCGCTGATCGGCGCCGCGCCGCTTCTGGTGTTCCTGGCGGTGCTGCGCCACGGCGCGCCCACGCGGCCGGCGCTGGCCGGGGCGGTGGCGGGGCTGCTGGCCGGAGGAATGGCGGGCGCGTTCTATGCCGCCCATTGCCCCGACGATTCCCCGCTCTTCGTCGCCACCTGGTACAGCCTGGCCATTGCCGGCCTCGCGGTGGCCGGGGCGGTTCTCGCGCCGCGCCTGGTGCGCTGGTAGGGCGGCAGGGGAGTGCGAACCGAGCGGCCCCGGGGAAGCTGTGCCTGAAAGCTAGGCGACGGCCGCCGCTGCACAGGGGTCGGGCAGGTGCAGCGATTACCTGTCGTCAATCTGACGCGGGAGGTCGCATACGTGGCTTTCACTAGCGGTGCGGCGTGTATCAGTAGGCGGCGATCGTGCCGATGCCTGATAGGACGCCATGCTCATCGAAGAGACCGTCTGGATTGTTCTCAGCGATGGCTGCCGGCTGGCAGCGCGGCTGTGGCGTCCGCGCGCGCCGGCGCCGGTGCCGGCCATCCTCGAATACCTGCCCTACCGGCGGCGCGACCGGCATCGCGGCGACGACGCGATCCTTCATCCGGGTCTCGCCGCCGCCGGCTATGGCGCCATCCGCGTCGACATGCGGGGCGCGGGCGATTCCGACGGCACGATGGACGACGAATACACGCCGCAGGAATGGGCCGACGCCAATGAGGTGATCGCCTGGATCGCGCAGCAGCCGTGGTGTTCGGGCGCGGTGGGCCTCATCGGCCTGTCCTGGAGCGCCTTCAACGCCTTGCAGATCGCCGCCACCCGCCCGCCGGCGCTCAAGGCCATCGTCACCGTCTGCGGCTCCGACGACCGTTTCGCCGACGACATGCACTATATGGGCGGGGCGCTGCTCAACGATAATCTGCAATATGGCGCCACGCTGTTCACCTGGCTGGCGCCCCCGCCCGACCCGGAGATCGTGGGGGAGCGCTGGCGCGAGATGTGGCTCGCCCGCATGCAGGCGATCAGCGAGCCGCCGGCCGCGCGCTGGATGCGACATGCCAACCGGGACGGCTATTGGCGCAGCGGTTCGGCGTGCGAGGACTATTCCCGCATCGAGGTGCCGGTGCTGGCGGTGGGTGGCTGGGCGGATGGCTACACAAATGCGGTGCACCGCCTGCTGTCGCACCTGTCCGGCCCGCGCAAGGGCGTCATCGGTCCCGGCGCTCATGCCTATTCGCATGTGGCGACGCCGGGCCCGGCGTTCGATTTCATCGGCCTCGCCGCCCGCTGGTTCGACCGCTGGCTGAAGGACGTGGACAACGGCATCGAGGCCGAGCCGATGCTCACCGCCTGGATGCAGGAAGACGAGCCGCCCCGGCCGCAATACAGCGTGCGACAGGGGCGCTGGGTGGCCGAGGACACATGGCCGAGCGCCAATGTCGCGTCGCGCACGCTGCATCTTGGCCCCGGTGGCCTCGCCGCCGAAGCCGCCTTGCCCTTCGCGGTAACGGTGAAATCGCCGGGCACGGTCGGCCTCGCCTCGGGCGAATGGTGCCCTTATGGCTGGGGCCCGGACATGCCCGGCGACCAGCGCGAGGACGATGCCGGGTCGGCTTGCTTCGACAGCGGCCCGCTGGACGCGCCGCTGGAAATCCTCGGCCGGCCGGACGTCACACTGAGCGTCACGGTCGATCGGCCGGAAGCGATCCTGGCCATTCGCCTCAACACGGTCGCGCCGGACGGGACAAGCGCGCGTATCACCTATGGGCTGCTGAGCCTGGCCCATCGCGACGGCTTCGCCGCCGGAAAGCCGTTGGTGCCCGGCGAGCGTATCGAAGTGAGCGTTCCCCTCAAGGTCGTCGGCTATCGGGTCCCGGCGGGCCACAGATTGCGGGTCGCCGTCTCCACGCAATACTGGCCGCTGACCATGCCATTGCCCGTCGCGGCGACGGCGACGCTGACGGCCGGCGCCTTGACCTTGCCGCTGCGCGGCGGGGAGGGCGCCGCAGTGCCTGAACTCGGCACACCCTGGTCGCCGCCGCCGCTGGAGGTGGAGGTGATCGAGGCGCCGGCACGCGGCCGGCTCGCCATTACCCATGAGGTCGCCACCGGGCGCGCCAGTGTCGAGGTGGTGCGCAATCTTGGCGCCATCCGCATCGCCGAAACCGGGCTGGAACTGCGCGCGCTCGGCAGCGAAACCTATACGACGCGGCGCGACGACCCCTCCGCAGCCACTTCCGTCGCCCTTCGCACCGCCGCGTTCAGGCGCGGCGACTGGCAAGTGCGGATCGAGACCCGCAGCACGCTGACCGCCACAGTGACCGGCTGGCGGCTTCATGCCGAATATGAGGCGTTTGAAACGGGCGCGCGCGTCTTCGCCCGTGAGTGGACCATCGAGACGCCGCGTGCCGGAGCTCCCGGGAGCGCGGAACCATGAGCCTCGCCGATTTCCTCGCCAGCCGCTGGGAGGATATCCTCGCCGTCTCGTGGTGGCATTTGCGGCTGTCGCTGATGGCGGTGGGCCTGGCGCTCGCCATCGGCCTGCCGCTCGGCATCGCCAGCCACATGAACCGCTTCGCAGCTGCCGTGGTGCTCAACACGGTCAGCGTCATCTACACCGTGCCGACGCTCGCGCTGTTCGGGCTGATGATCCCGCTGCTGGGCATCGGAGTCATCCCGGCCATCGTCGCCGTGGTGCTCTACTCGCTGCTGCCGGTGGTGCAGAACACCTATACCGGCCTCGCCAATATCGACCCGAACCTGCGGGAGGTCGCCGTCGGCATGGGGATGGGCCGCTTCACCCGGCTGTTCCGGGTCGAGCTGCCCCTGGCACTGCCGGTGATTTTCGCCGGGCTCCGGGTGGCGGTGGTCAACGCCATCGGCATGGTGACGCTCGCCTCGCTGATCGCTGCCGGCGGGCTGGGCGACTTCATCTTCCGCGGCATTTCCATCATGTCGTGGAACCTCGTCCTCGCCGGCAGCGTGCCAGTGCTGGCGATGGCGCTGGGCGCCGATTATGTGCTCAAGCGCACCGAGCAGCGCCTCTCCCGCTCCCGCGAGGGAGCCGCGCCATGAGCTTTTCCGAGTATATCGAGGTCTTCGGCGACAACATCCTTTACCTGCTGGAGCAGCACGTCATCCTGTTCGCCATCGCGCTGGCCGCCGCCATCGTCCTCGGCGTGACGCTGGGCACGCTGGTGTACCGCTTCAAGACGCTCGACACGCTGATCGTGCCTGTGGTGAACGTGCTGCAGGCCTGCCCGGAAATCGTGCTGCTGGCCCTCGCCATCCCGTTTCTCGGCATCGGCATATCGGGCGCGCTCGTCCCGCTTTTCGTCAAGGGCGTGCTGCCGATCCTGCGCAACACGGCGAGCGGCTTCGCCTCGGTCGATCCGCGCCTGCTGGAGGCGGCGCGGGGCATGGGCATGTCGCCCGCGCAGATCCTGCTGCGCGTCGAGGTGCCGGCGATCCTGCCCATCGTCATCGCGGGGATCCGCATCTCCGCCGTGATGCTCGTCTCGGTGCTGACGCTGACCGCCTATATCGGCGTCGACAGCCTCGGCACGCTGATCCTGCAGGGCATTTCCCGCATGGACACGACGCCGCTGCTGATCGGCTCCGGCCTCACCGCGCTGCTCGCCATCACCGTCAACTACCTGCTGTTCGGGCTGGAGCGTCTCGCCAGCCGGCGCGTATCATAGGAAGGCGTGCCGATGGCGCTCCAGGTCGAGTTCCGCGATGTCACCAAGGCCTTCCCCGGCACGCCGCCGGCGGTGGATCGGCTGTCGCTGACGGTCGAGGCGGGTACCATCCTCGCGCTGGTGGGGCCGTCGGGCTGCGGCAAGACCACGACGATGAAGATGGTCAACCGGCTGATCGAGCCGACGAGCGGCGACATCGTGCTCGGCGACACTCCGATCTCGCAGATGCCGGTGAAGGAACTGCGGCGGATGATCGGCTATGTCATCCAGTATGTCGGGCTGTTCCCGCATATGAGCGTGGCCGAGAACATCGCCATCGTTCCCCGCCTGCTGGGCTGGGGCAAGGCCCGCATCGATGCCCGTGTCGACGAACTGCTCACCCTCGTCGGTCTGGTGCCGGAGACGCACCGCGCCCGCTACCCCCGCAGCCTTTCCGGCGGCCAGCAGCAGCGCGTCGGTGTCGCCCGGGCGCTCGCCGCCGATCCCCCGGTGCTGCTGATGGACGAGCCCTTCGGCGCGCTCGACCCGATCACCCGCGTGCGGGTGCAGGATGAATTGCTGGCGATCCAGCGCAAGGTGCGAAAGACCATCATCATCGTCACCCACGACATGGACGAGGCGATCCGCCTTGGCGACAAGGTCGCCGTGCTGCGGGCCGGGCGGCTCGTCCAGCACCAGCCGCCGGTCGACATCCTGCGCCACCCCAAGGACGATTTCGTCGCCGAGCTGATCGGCCATGACCGGCTGGTGAAGCTGCTCAGCACGCTCTCCGTCGCCTCGGTGATGGGCGATGCTGCCGCCCCCGCAGCGGCCCCCGCCATCGACCGCACCGCCACGCTGGAGGCGGCCTTTCTACAGATGCTCGATACTGGCCGGGACGAGCTAGCGGTGGAAGGTGGCGGCAGCCTGCACATCCGCGACCTCCTGCGCGCGAGCACGGGTTGATCCATGACAGCCTCCGCCGCAGCCCCGCACGAGGTGGAATGCCAGCGCCACATCTGGATTCCGATGCCGGACGGCGTGAGGCTGGCGGCGCGGCTGTGGCGGCCGGCGGGGCTCGACCGGCCCGTGCCGGCGATCGTCGAATACATCCCCTATCGCAAGTCGGACGGCATGGCCGCGCGGGACGCCCGGGTCCATCCCTTCTTTGCCGCCCATGGCTATGCGTGCCTGCGCATCGACATTCGCGGCTCCGGCGATTCCGAGGGGCTGCTGGCCGACGAATACACCGCGCAGGAACAGGCGGACGCCCTTGTCGCGCTGGAGTGGATCGCCGCCCAGCCCTGGTGTGATGGCCGCATCGGCATGATGGGCATCTCCTGGGGCGGCTTCAACGCGCTGCAGGTCGCCGCGCTGCGCCCGCCGCAGCTGAAGGCGATCCTCACGGTCGGGTCGACCGACGACCGTTACGCCGACGATGTCCATTACATGGGCGGCTGCCCGCTGAGCGCGAACCTCACCTGGTCGCAGACCTTCTTCGCCGACCTCTCCCGCCCGCCGGACCCTGATGTAGTCGGCGAGGGCTGGCGCGAGGCGTGGCTTGAGCGGGCCGACAAGGCCGCGCTGTTCATCGCAGAATGGACCCGCCACCCGCTGCGCGATGCCTATTGGCGGCAGGGTTCGGTGGGCGAGGATTATTCCCGCATCGAGGTGCCGGTGCTGGCCGTGGGCGGCTGGGCGGATTCCTACAGCAACGCCGTGCCGCGCCTCGTTTCGGGCCTTCCCGGCATGCGGTGGGGGCTCATCGGCCCGTGGGGGCACGACTATCCCCATCTCGCCGTGCCCGGCCCGGCGATCGACTTTCTTGGCGAGGCGCTGCGCTGGTGGGACCGCTGGCTAAAGGGCGTCGACACCGGCATCGAGAGCGAGCCGCTTTTGCGCGTGTGGCTGCAGGACGAGCTGCCCGCCGATCCCGCCCATGAGCAACGCCCGGGACGTTGGGTCGGCTTCGACGTCTGGCCCTCGCCCGACGTGGCCGTTCAGCCGCTTTATCTCGGCACCGCCGGGCTTGAGCCGATCCCGCCGCCGTCGGCGACGCTCACGCATCTGAGCCCGCTCGACATCGGCACCGGCGCCGGCGAATGGTGCGCCTATGGCGTTGCGGCCGACCAGCCGACCGACCAGCGCGAGGATGACGGGCGCTCCCTGTGTTTCGACACGCTGCCCTTGCAGCAGGACGTCGCGGTGATCGGCCCGCCGGTGCTCCATCTGGAACTGGCGGTGGACCGGCCGCGGGCCATAGTGGCGGTGCGGCTGAACGATGTCGCACCGGACGGCACCTCGTCGCGGGTGAGCTATGGCCTGCTCAACCTCAATCACATCGAGGGGCACGACCGCTTCACCGCGCTTCAGCCGGGGCGGTGCTACAGCGTCGCCATCGCGCTCAATGACGTTGCCCATCGCTTCAAGGCCGGCCATCGCCTGCGCGTCGCCCTCTCCACCTCCTACTGGCCGACCGTGTGGCCGGCACCCGAGGCGGCGACGCTGAGCCTGTTCACCGGCGCGAGCCGGCTCGACCTCCCGGTCTGGCAGCCGGGCACGGGCTCGCGCCTCCTGCCGGACATGGACCCGCCGGTGCTCCCGCCGCCCGAGCCGCGCACCCTGCTGCGCGCCGGTAGCTTCCGCCGCGAGGTGTCGCGCGAGCTGGTGTCCGGCCTGAGCCGAACGCATGTCCGCCTCGACTATGGCGAGGAGCGCATCGAGCCGAGCGGCATGGTGATCGGCCGGATCAACGACGAGACCTATGAGATCGCGGCCGGCGACCCGCTCTCCGCCCGCATCGAGACCGGTTGGACCATGACCCTGGCGCGCGGCGACTGGTCGGTCCGTACCGAGAGCCACGCCTGCATGAGCGGAGACGCCGCCAGCTTCCACATTTCCGCGCGGCTCGACCTCTTCGAGGGCGATGTCCTCGCCAAGACGAGAACCTGGGACATCTCGATCCCGAGGGAAGGCACCTGCAACCACGACGCGGCCAACAGCGTCGCACATCCAGAGGAACAGAACGCATGAACCGGCCCTTCACCCGCCGCGCCGTCTGCGCCGCCGCAGCCGTGACGCTCGCGCTTACCGCCATCGCCGTGCCGCGCGCGCAGGCCGAGACGCCGATCAAGATCGGCTGGCCCAACATCACCGAGCAGGCCATGCTCGGCATCATGGCGGCGCTCGTCATCGAGAAGAAGCTCGGCCTGCCGGTGGAACGCTTCGCCAATCTCGGCGGCACCGGCATCGCCCAGCAGGCGATCCTTTCCGGCGCCATCGACGTGCTGCCGGATTATACCGGCGACGCGCTTGCCAATGTGCTGAAGCTGGACCCGATCACCGACCCGAAGAAGGCCTATGAGGTCGTCCGCGACGCCTACAAGGACAAGTACAAGATCACCTGGCTCGCGCCGACCAGCTTCAACAATACCTATGCGCTCGCGCTGAAGGCGGACAAGGCCAAGGAACTGAACATCAAGACCATATCGGACCTCGCCAAGCAGGCGCCGGAATGGACGCTCGGCTCCTCGGTCGAGTTCGCCGCCCGCCCGCTCGACGGCTATCCCGGCATGAGCAAGCATTACGGCTACAAGTTCGGCTCCATCAAGCCGATGGAGATCGGCCTGATGTATACGGCGGTCGACAGCGGCTCGGTCGATGTCATCGTCGCCTTCGCCACCGATGCGCGCATCGGCAAGGTGGGCCTCGCCGTGCTTGACGACGACAAGCTGTTCTTTCCCGCCTACAACGCCGCCATCACCGTGCGCGACGACATACTGGCCAAGCACCCGGAGATCGGCCCGGCCATCGAGGCCGTGACCAACTCGCTCGACACCGAGACCCAGATCAAGCTGAACGGGCAGGCCGATATTGACGGCCTCGACATCGAGAAGGTCGCCGAAATCTACCTGAAGGAGAAGGGCTTTATTCCGAAGTAAGGCGGGACGAGCCGTCGACGGACGACATCTCGGCGGGCCGGGGCCTTGGGCGCCCCGGCCTTGCCTATAGAGGAACCCCTCATGACCGACAGCCTGCGCATCGCCATCGCCCAGAACGGGACGCCGCCGGAGAGCCATGACGAGGCGTTCGCTTTGCTAGAGCGGGCGGTCGCGCAGGCGCCGGACGCCGATCTCATCGCGCTGCCCGAACTCGCACTGTGCGGCTATGGCGCGCCCGAGCGCGTGCGCCGGCTTGCCGTGGCGCAGGACGCGCCGTTCATCGACCGGGTGCGGGAACTCGCCCGGCGCGCGGCCACCGGCTTTGTTCTCGGCTATGCCGAAGAGGCGGAGGGGGTGCTCTACAACGCCGCCATCGCCATTGGGCCGGAGGGCGGCGTTCGCGGCAATTACCGCAAGGTCAATCTCTGGGGCCCGCATGAGAAGGGCCTGTTCGCGCCGGGCCTGCCGTCGCCAGTCATGCCATGGAGCGGGCTGAAGCTCGGCCTGCTCATCTGCTACGATCTCGAATTCGCCGAGGCCGCGCGCGATCTCGTGCTGCGCGGGGCGGATACGCTCATCGTCATCAGCGCCACCAGCCATCCCTACGCCGTGGTGCCGGAGGTTCTCGTGCCGGCGCGCGGCTATGAGAATGGCTGCCACGTCGTCTACGCCAATGCCGTGGGGCGCGACGCGGCGTTCAATTTTATCGGCATGAGCCGCATCACCGCGCCGGACGGCTCGGTGATGGCGGCCGCGACCTCCGAGGGGCCGGCGCTGATCGCGGCGGAAGTGAAGCGTGCCACCGTGGAGGCCTGGCGGGCCGGCCACGACTATCTCGCCGACCGCCGTTCCGACCTCTACCGGCTGGGGTGAGATCGCGCGCCAGACCCCCGCACTTTGCCGGCCATGAAGGGGACGTCTCAGGCTCAGTGCGCGCGCCGATAGTGCAGAGCGACCGCGCCGTTGCGGAGCGGCTTGGCCGAGACAAGCGCCAGCCGTCGCGCACCGGGCAGCCCGCGCTGGTACAGGGTCGGGCCGTGGCCGGCGATCATGGGATGGACGAGGAACTGGTATTCGTCGATCAGATCCAGCCGGTCCAGTTCGGTCGCCAACGTGCCGCTGCCGAGGAGTACGCCGGCCGGAGTCGCGTCCTTGAGCCTCTGCACGCGGGTTCGCAGGTCGCCGGCGATGTGATGGCTGTTGGCCCACGGAAAGTCCGTTCGCGTCGACGACACCACATATTTCGGTTTGGCCTCCAGCTTGACCGCCCATTCGCGTATCGCCGGCGGCGCCTCGAAATCGCCGCGCGCCACCGCCGGCCAGTAGCTCTCCATCATCTCGTAGGTGATGCGGCCGAACAGCATCGCCCCGGCCTCGTCCATGAGGCGGGTGAAGAACGCGTGCGTCTCTGCATCCGCGATTCCCTCCTCATGGTCGATGCAGCCGTCGAGAGTGACATTCAGGCTGAAGGTCAACAGTCCCATGCGACGAGCCTACGCCATCCGCTTGCGAAGGCGTAGGGCTGTCGCGAGCGACCTCCCTTGGGATCGGGGAGGGGCGCGCCCCTTGCCTCAGATCAGCCCCTGCTGCTTGAGAAAGCCGGCCGCCACCTCTTCCACCGACTTCTTGTCGACGTCGATCGAGGCGTTGAGCTTCGCCATGGTCTGGTCGTCCAGCTTGGCGGAGAGGCCGTTGAGGATGTCGGCGAGCTTCGGGTTGGCATCCAGCACCTCCTTGCGGACGACCGGGGTCATCGCATAGGTCGGGAAATAGCCCTTGTCGTCCGTCAGCACGACGAAGTCGAAGGCGGGGATGCGCCCGTCGGTGGCGAAGACCAGGCCGACATCGACCTGCCCGTCCTTCAGCGCCTGATAGACGATGCCGGTGTCCATGCGCTTGACGGATTCACGGCCGAAGCTAAAGCCGTAGCTTTCCTCCAGCGGCTTGAGGCCGTCGGGCCGGGCGTAGAATTCGGCGTTCGATCCGAAGGTCAGCGTGTCGCCGCCCTTGATCTTGGCGGCGAGGTCGGAGATCGAGACGATGCCCTTCGCCTTCGCATCGGCGGCGCGCATAGCGAAGGCGTAGGTGTTGTTGGCCTTGGACGGGTTCAGCCAGACCAGGCCCTTGGGCGCGTCGAGCTCCTTCACCTTGGCGTAGGTCGCCTCGGCATCCAGCTTGTCCGTCACCTTGTTGAAGGTGATGAGCGACGTGCCGGTATATTCCCAGTAGACGCCGATCTGGCCGTTTTCCTGCGCCTGGCGCAGCGGCGCGGTGCCGAGGCCGGCCCGCTTGTCGACCTCGAAGCCCTTCGCGCTGAGAAGCTGGGCGGTCATTTCCGCCATGAGTTGCTGCTCGGTGTAGTTCTTGCCGCCGACCACGATGGTGTCGGCGCTGGCCGCACCGGCCAAGCCGAGAAACGCCGCCGCAACGGCCATAGCCTTCAGTAAACGCATCTTCTTCTCCTCTGGATGTTGTTATCTCAAGGGATTGACGCCGCGTGGCACCAGCCAGAACTGCAATTGACCGACAAGAAAATCGACCGCGACGGCGAGCAGGGCGGTCGGGATGGCGCCTGCCAGCAGGAGGCCGGTATCCATCAGGTCGATGCCGGTGAAGATCAGCTCGCCCAGCCCCCCGCCGCCGATGAGGAAGGCGAGCGGCACGGTGCCGACATTGATGGCCAGCGCGGTGCGGATTCCGGCGGCGATGACGAATAGCGCGTTGGGCAGTTCGACCTGGAACAGGATCTGCCTATTGGTCATGCCCATGCCGCGCGCGGCCTCGACGAGCGCCGGCGGCACGGCGCGAAGGCCGGCAACGGTGTTGAGCACGATCGGCAGCAGGGTGAGCACCGCCAGTCCGAAGATCGCAGGCGGCGCCCCCAGGCCGAGCACCGTCATCGCCAGGGCGAGGATGGCCAGCGTCGGGATGGTGGTGCCCAGATTGATGATCTGCGCCACCAGCGGCCCGAACAGGCCGAGGCTGCGCCGCGCCAGCACGATGCCGATGGGGATGCCGGTGAGAATGGCGATGGCACCGGAGATGGCGACCAGTTCCATATGCTGCAGGGTGAGGAAGTGGATATCCTCGCGATAGGCCATCATCGCGGTCAGCGTGCCGCTGGCGCTCGCCCAGATGCCGAGCAGAAACACGAGGCCGAGCACGGTGAGACGCCAGAGGCTCGCCAGCGCCCGCATGGGATGTGTCGCCTGCGCGCCCTGCATCACCTGTCCCGATAGGTTGCACCCAGAAGATGGGTGATGCCGCGCTGGGTGATGTAGCCCTGATAGACGCCGTCCGCGTCGATGCAGGCGAGCCAGGACTGGTCGTTGGTGAACATCTGCGACACCGCATTGCGCAGATTGTCGTCGACGCGCACGACGCTCGTCAGCTTCTCGAAATGGTCGCCGACCTTGCCCCGCTTGCCGCGCAGGGCCTCCACACGAACGAAGCCCAGCACCTTGCCGTGCGGACCGACCATGACCACCGAAATGTGGCCGTGCTGCTCCATCAGCGCCAGCGCCGTCTCGACGCTGTCCTGCGGGCTGACGCGCGGGGGATCGGCGGTCATCGCGTCGCGCACCGTGATCAGGCGCAGGCGCTTCAGCGTGCGGTCGGCGCCGACGAAATCGGCAACGAAGCTGTCGGCAGGATGGGCGAGGATGGTGTCGGGCGTGTCGTACTGGACGAGCCGGCCGGCCCGGAAGATGGCGACGCGTGAGGCCATCTTCACCGCCTCGTCAATGTCGTGGCTGACGAAGATGACGGTCTTCTTCAGAGCCGCCTGCAGCTTCATGAACTCGTCCTGGATAACCTCGCGGTTGATCGGGTCGATGGCGCCGAAAGGCTCGTCCATGAGCAGGACCGGCGGATCGGCCGCCAGCGCGCGGATGACGCCGATGCGCTGCTGCTGCCCGCCGGACAGTTCTTTGGGGTAGCGCTTGGCGTAGGCGGCGGGCTCCAGATTGACCATTTCCAGCAGCTCGGCGGCGCGCCGGCGCGAGGCTTTGCGGTCATGGCCGAGCATGTCGGGGACCACGCAGATATTGTCCTCGACCGTCTTGTTGGGAAACAGGCCGATCTGCTGGATGACATAGCCGATGGAGCGGCGCAGCTGCACCGCGTCGACCTCGGTCACGTCCTTGCCGTCGATGAAGATGCGCCCGCCCGAAGGCTCGATCAGGCGGTTGACCATCTTCATGGTCGTTGTCTTGCCGCAGCCCGACGGGCCGAGCAGCACGCATACCTCGCCGGCGCCGACCTCCATGCTGACATTGTCGACGGCGGTGGTGGCGCCGAAGATCTTGGTGAGGTTCTTGAGCCGGATCATGTCGCCCCGCTGTCAGGATTGCCGCAGCCCGACGGGCGTGAGGCGCCGCTGCAGCAGGAGAAGGCCGAGATCGGCGAGGATGGCGAGCACGCTGACCGCGATGGCGCCGGTGATGAGCTGGCGCGGATCGGTCTGCGAGATCCCGCGCGAAATGAACACGCCGAGCCCGCCGGCGCCGATATAGGTCGCGATGGTGGCGATGGCGATGTTGAGCACGACTGCGTTGCGCACCCCGTTGATGATGACCGGCAGCGCCACCGGCAGCTCCACCTCGCGCAGCCGCTGGAACGCGGTCATGCCCATGCCGCGCGCCGCCTCGCGCAGCGCGGGGTCGATGTTCATGATGGCGGTGTAGGTGTTCCGGATGATCGGCAGCTGCGAATAAAAGATGAGCGCGATCACCGCCGGCAGATAGCCGATGCCCTGGCCTATGGGCGACAGTACCGGGATGAGCAGGCCGAAAAAGGCGATGGACGGGATCGTCATGATGATCGCGGCGCCATACAGCACGCGGTCGGCCGCGACGCGGCTCTGGGTGATGAGAATGCCGATGGGCACCCCGGTGAGAATGGCGATGCTCACCGCCACGCCGACGAGCGAGATGTGCTCCCACCCCCGCGCGAGGATCTGCGACCAGTTGGCGATGGCGAAGTTCAGGGTTTCCAAGGCCGTTGCTTCCCGAATGAGTGCCCGATCCCGCAGCCGAAGGGGCCTTGCTGCAACGCCTCTACTGATGCACGGGCAGGGTGCAGCTTTCGTAGGGTTTTTCGACACCGGGGGCGAGGATTCCGACATCGCCGCCATTCCCCGGTATTTTTCACCGGCAATCGGCCGGGGCCAGGTTGTTACGATGCCCGCGACGGTTGTCGGTGTCATGTCGCGTTTCTGATGGCGCTCGTCGCAAAGGGCAGGGTGGCCGATCCGCGCGCCCTGCAAGGATTGTCGCTGTCGGGTTCGGCGTGTGCGTCCCGGCCGGCTCTCCAGAGGCGACACCATGAACGTCCAGAATTTCATCCACGATCTGCGCTATGCCGACCTGCCTGTCCCGGTGGCGGCGCTGGCGCGGCGCTGCCTGCTCGATCTGATCGGCGTGGCCGCCAGCGGCCGGCGTACCGATCTGGCACGGATCGTCAGCGATCACGCCGCCCGCCAGTTCGGCGCCGGGGAGGGGCGCGGGGCGAGGATGATCTTCGACGGACGGCGGGTCTCCCCGGCAGGGGCCGCTTATGCCGGCGCCTCGCTGATCGATTCCTTCGACGCCCATGACGGCCACGCCCTGACCAAGGGCCATGCCGGCGTCGCCCTCCTGCCGGCGCTGCTCGCCTTCTGGGAGGCGGAGGATCTGGCGCTGGACGACCGCGAGGTGCTGACCTGCCTCGTCATCGGCTATGAAATCGCCACCCGCGCCGGCATCGCCCTGCATGCCAGCGCCTGCGATTACCACACCTCGGGCGCCTGGAACGCGCTTGCCTGCGCCGCGCTCGGCGCCCGGCTGATGAAGCTGTCCCCTGCGCAGACGCGCGAGGCGCTCGGCACGGCCGAATATCACGGCCCGCGCAGCCAGATGATGCGCTGCATCGACCACCCCACCATGCTGAAGGACGGTTCCGGCTGGGGCGCTCTGGCCGGTGTTTCCGCCGCCTATCTCGCGGCCGACGGCTTCACCGGCGCCCCGGCGCTGACGCTGGAGGCACCGGAACAGCAGGCGCTGTGGGGCGATCTCGGCAGCCGCTGGTACATTCTCGAACAGTATTTCAAGCCTTACCCGGTCTGTCGCTGGGCGCAGCCGGCGGTGGAGGCGGCGCGCCGGCTGATGGCCGAGCACGGGCTCACGGGGGCCGATGTTGCCGATGTCGAGGTGAGGAGCTTCGCGGAGGCGGTGCGCCTCGCCTCGGCCCGCCCGGCAACCACCGAGGAGGCGCAGTACAGCCTGCCCTTCCCGCTGGCGGCGATGATCCTGCGCGGGCGGCTCGGCGCCGACGAAATCACCGGCGCCGGCCTTTCCGACCCCGCCGTGCTGGAGCTTTCCGCCTCCATCCGCCTGGTCGAGGACCCCGATATCTGCGCCCGTTTTCCCGCCGAGCGCTTCGCCGTGGTCGCGCTGACGACCCGCGACGGGCGGCGTGTCACGTCGGAATGGACGCAGGCCGAGGGCGGGCCGGCCAATCCGCTGTCGGACGCCGCCATCTCCGCCAAGTTCCACGCGTTGGCCGGCCGGCTCGGCGACAACCGCCGGCAGGTGATCGAGACGCTGGTCGCGGGCATGGGCATGGATACGGGCGTGGGCGCTGGAGCCCTGGCGGCGGACCTCGCCGAACAGGTGCTGGCGCCGATCGGAGACGGTGCATGAGCGTCGACCCTCGTTCCGTCGCCGGCAAGACGCTTTCGGTCGCCGGGCACGCCCAGCTTCTCGTTATCGGGGCCGGCCCCGCCGGCCTTGCCGCCGCCATCGAGGGCGCGCAGCGCGGGCTCTCCGTGGTGCTGGTCGACGAGAACCCGGTGCCGTTCGAGACCATGGGCGAGAGCGTGCCGCTGCATTTCGGCGGCCGTGTCGGCGGCGTGGCGCGCAACCGCAATGCCATGATGGAGGCGATGCTGGAGAGCGCACCGGACCTCGCCACCGCGTTCGAACTCGGCGTCGATGTGCGGCTCGGCACCGCATGCTGGGGGCTCTATGCCAATGGCGCCAATCTAGGCTGGATGCCGGGTCCGCTCGCCGGCCTCGCCGACGAGGAGAGCGGCACGTATCTCGTCAGCTTCGAGCGCGCCATCGTCGCCACCGGGCGGCGCGACATGGGCCTCGCCTTCCCCGGCTGGGAGGCGCCGGGGGTGATGGGGGCGACGGCCGCCGTGCAGCTGGCCACGCGCTATGGCGCGCTGGCAGGCACCCGGGCGGTCGTGCTCGGCACGACGGCCGAGGCGCTGCTGGCGGCGCTTGCGCTTCGCGCGCAGGGCATCGCCGTGGCGGCGGTGATCGAGCAGGCGCCCGCGCCGGTGGGACCGGACGATCTCGTCGCCGAGCTGCGCGCCGCCGGCGTCGCCATTCGCTGCGGCGAGGTGGTGCGCGCGGTCGAGACCGATCTCGATGGCGTGCGCGGCGTGACGACATCCGCCGGTGTGCTCGCCTGCGACCTCGTCGTGCTAGGCATCGGCGCCGTGCCGATGGTCGATCTGCTCGATGCCGCGGGCTGCGTGCTGGCCTTCGACGCGGCACGGGGGGGCTATGCGCCCGTGCTCGACGAGGCGGCGCGCACCAGCGTCGCCGTCGTCCAGGCGGTGGGGGACTGTGCCGGCATCTGGCCAGCCAAGAGCGGGAACGTGGCCATTGCCGAAATGGAGGCACGATACGCGGCTGCGGTCGCAGCCAGCGCGCTGGGCGAGGCCGGCGAGGCTCCCTCTGCCGCACCGCCGCCCGGCGAAGCCACCTACGACATCGACGCCTACCGCAAGGACTGGGTGCGTGCCAGCGTGATCGAGGCGGCGGGCGAGCCCTATGTCTGCCAGTGCGAGGAAGTCACGGCGCGCGAGATTCTCGACGTGCGCCCGCCGCGTTATCTCGACTGGCAGGGCGCCGACAACCGCCCGCGCAGCCTTGCCAGCCTGCTGGGCGAGGGACCGCCGCACCCGGACCAGATCAAGCGCCTCACCCGGGCCGGCATGGGCCCATGCCAGGGCCGGCGCTGCCGCGAGCAGATCCAGGCTCTGCTTGCCCTTCAGGCCGCGGTGCCGCTCGATGCCGTGCCCCTCGCCGGCTATCGCGCGCCGGTGCGTCCGTTGCCTCTCAAGGCCGCCGCGCCGCAAAGCGAGGACGCGGCCTTTGGCGAGCAGTGGGATTCCTGGTTCGGCATGCCCCGCCAGTGGGTGCCGTTCTGGGATGTCGAGGAGGAGTACACCGTTGCCGGCCTTGCCGTGGAAAAGCCCCATGCCAGCGAATGATCTCACGCAGCCGGAGGGCGCCAGGGGCGCCTCCGTGATCGTCGTCGGGGGCGGGGTGACGGGCTTGAGCGCGGCCTGGTGGCTGGCCCGCGCCGGGGTGGATGTCGTCGTCATCGAGAAGGGCATCGTCGGCTGGGAGGCGTCGGGGCGCAATGGGGGCGGGTGCTCGCACCACCATTCCCCGCTCTTCGCCGAGGAGCAGCGGCTCTGGCCGCTGATGGACGAGTTGCTCGGCCATCCCACCGAGTTCCAGCCGAACCGGGTGCGCATCGCGCTCAACGAGAAGCAGCTGGCGCTCTACAGCCGTGCGGTGGTCAATGCCCGCCATCAGGGCTTCCGCATCGACGAGATCGACGCAAGGCAGGTGCGCGAACTGGTGCCGCTTGCGGGCGACAACGTCTTTGCCGGCCACTACTACCATTTCGGCGGCCACGCCAACCCGCACCGCACGGTGCAGGCCTATGCGTGGGCCCTCCAGGCACTGGGCGGGCGGGTGATGCAGCACACCGCCGTCACCGGTTTTGCGACCGAAGGCGGCCGGGTGGTCGCGGTGGACACCGACCAGGGCCGCTTCGGCTGCGACCATCTCGTGCTGGCGGCCGGCCCGCAGAGCGGGCGGCTGGCGGGGCTGCTTGGCGTCGACATTCCGTTGAAGGTTGCCCGCGCCGAGATGATCGTCACCGAGGCGCTGCCGCTGATGCCGCTCGGCGGTGTCGACGGCAATGGCCTTTACGGCCGGCAGACCCTGCGCGGGAATCTCGCTTATGGCGGTGGCCCGCATGAATGGGTGGAGACGGAGGAGCTGCCGGGCGGCCCCCGGCCGGCAACCCCGCTGATGCTGAACATCGCCAAGCGGGTGGCCGAATTGCTGCCGCTCGCCGGCCATGCCCGCATCATCCGTTCCTGGGCCGGGCTCATCGAGAACACGCCGGACGGCCGGCCCGTGATCGACCGGCCGGAAGGCTGGGACAACCTCACCGTCGCCACGCTGTCAGGCGTCGGCTTCGGCCTGTCGCCGGCGAGCGGGCGGGCCATCCAGCAGCTGGTGACGGACGGGGCGTGCTCCTTCGCCGACCTCTCGTCCCTGCGCCTCGGGCGCTTCGCCCGGCTGGAGCCGGACTGGGCGGCGTTGCAGGGCTGGCAGGCGGCGGCCATGGCCTCCTGAAGGCGGGGGGCGGCTTCGACAGAGGGTCCGCCATGTCGGTTTCATTGCCCTGATGACGGTTTTGAGCCAATCTAAAGACCTCTCTTCCGCCCCCGGGGTCCACATGTTCTACGACGAGGTCACCGAACCTCTGACGTTCAGCTTCCTGCTGATCGAGAACCTCTCGCTGATGAGCCTGTCCTCGGCCATCGAGCCGCTGCGCTCGGCCAACCGGCTGATCGGACGCGAAGTTTTCCGCTGGCGGCTGTGCAGCATAGATGGCGAGCCTGTGGTCGCCTCCAACGGCATAAGGCTCGACGCCGCCCCGGTGGCGCAGGCGCTGGAAGGCTCGCATGCCATTTTCGTTTGCGGCGGCATGCGGATCGCGCCTGATGACGTGAAGCGCTACCTCGCCGTGCTGCGCGGCGCGGCACGGCGCGGCATCGCGGTGGGCTCGCTCTCCACCGGCAGCTATCTTCTCGCCTGGGCCGGGCTGCTCGACGGCTATCGCTGCACCATCCATTGGGAGAACGGCGCCGCCTTCGAGGAGGATTTTCCCAAGGTGATCGCCACCGGCAAGATCTACGAGATCGACCGTGACCGGATGACCTGCTCGGGCGGCACGGCGGCGATGGACATGATGCTGCACGTCATCGCCGATCGGTATGATCCCGACCTCGCCCAGCGCGTCGCCAACCAGTTCCACCACGAGCGCATCCGCGACGCCAATGACGAGCAGCGCGGCGGCCGGCTGCGGCGGGTGGGCAGCCTTCCCGCCCCGCTGCAGCGCACCGTGCAGACCATGCAGCGCCATCTGGAAGCGCCGGTCAGTGTCGGCGAGCTGGCGCAGGCGGCGGGCCTCAGTCCGCGCCAGCTGGAGCGGCTGTTCAGCCAGCATCTCGGCATGACGCCGGCGCGCTATTATCTCTCGCTGCGAGTCGACCGGGCGCGCGAGCTGCTCATCTATACCAGCCAGCCGATCCTGGAGATCGCGGTGGCCGTCGGCTTCGCCTCCACCTCGCATCTCAGCCAGTGGTTCAAGCGCCTGCATGGCATGCGCCCGAGCGAACTGCGCGAACGCGCCGGCCGGCGGCAGGGCCCGCAGGCGGAGGGGCAGGCGGGACCGGCGGGCAGCGACGTTACCTCCTTGTCGCCGCCGGCGGGCAGCGACGTCGCCTCCCCATCGCTGCCGACTGGCAGCGACGTCGCCTCCTTGTCGCCGGCTGTCGCATTCGGGACCGACCTGACGGCGAAACCGTAGGATACTCGCGTCTCGCATGCCGGGAGCCGACAATGAGCGCGAGCGAGAATGTGGCGGAACTGATGGCCCAGTACCGGACGGGCTTCAGCCTGCCGGGGCCGCTCTATTACGATGCCGATGTCTTCGAGATGGAGATGAAGGCCATCTTCGGCACGCAATGGCTGTTCGCGTGCAATGAGTGCGAGGTGAAGGAGCCGGGCGACTACCTCACGCTGGAGGTGGGCCGCAACTCCATCATCATCGTCCGCGACGACAATGGCGAGGTGCAGGCCTTCCACAACACCTGCCGGCACCGTGGCTCGCGCGTCTGCCAGGAGCACAAGGGCACGGTGGGACGGCTGGTCTGCCCCTATCACCAGTGGACCTACGACCTCGACGGCACACTGCTCTCCGCCACCCAGATGCCGGAGGATTTCGACCCGCGCCGCTATTCGCTCAAGCCGGTGCATGCCGCCAATGTGGCCGGCCTGATCTATATCTGCCTCGCCGAGGCCCCGCCCGATCTCGATCATTTCAAGCGGACCGTTACGCCCTACATCGCGCCGCACCAGCCGGCGCGCACCAAGGTGGCGTTTGAATCGGTGCTGATCGAGAAGGCCAACTGGAAGCTGGTCATCGAGAACAACCGCGAGTGCTACCACTGCGCCGGTAATCACCCGGAGCTTCTGGTCTCGCTGGTCGAGGCGGCGCTGCCCAACGACACCCGCACCCACTGGTTCAGCGAGCTGATGCTGCGCAAGGCGCAGGAATGGGACGCGCTCGGCCTGCCCCACCGGCCGGCCGATGGCGGCATCGAGTTCCGCTGCATCCGCCTGCCTTTCAACGAGGGCGTGACCTCGATGACCATGGACGGCAAGCCGGCCTGCAAGAAGCTGGTCGGCGACCTCACCGAGCGCGATCTCGGCTCGGTGCGGATGTTCCATGTGCCGAACAACTGGAACCACTTCCTCTCCGACCACATCATCCATTTCCGCGTGCTGCCCCGCGGGCCGATGGAGACTGAGGTGCGCACCACCTGGTTGGTGCACGAGGACGCCATCGAGGGATGGGATTACGACGTGGATCGGCTCAAGGAAGTCTGGCAGATCACCAACCAGCAGGACCAGCACCTGGCCGAGCAGAACTTCCTCGGCGTTCGGTCGGACGCCTATGAGCCCGGCCCCTATTCGCCCGCCGGCGAGTTCATGATCCTTGATTTCAATCGCTGGTACATGGCGACGCTGGCGGCGCATCTGCCGCCCGGCGCGCCGGGGCTGCGGGTGGCGGCCGAGTAATGACACCGCGCGATCTGCGGCTCGCCTGCGTCGGGCGGCGGCAGGAGACGGCCGATGTCGTCACCTTCGCCTTCCGCGAGGTCGGCGGCCAGCCGGTGAAGCACCTGCCCGGGCAGGCGCTGGCGCTCGCCCTGCCGCTGCCGGGGGAGACGGCGTGGCGCAGCTTTACCATCGCCTCCACGCCGACCCGGCCGGACGTGGTGGAGATCACCGTCAAGGCGGCCCCAGGCGGACATGCGACGCGCTGGATGCATGAGGCGCTGATCCCCGGCACCGAGATCACGGCGCGCGGGCCGGTCGGGCGGTTCTCGCTCGCCCATCATCACGCCCCCGCTTTCGCGCTGGTGTCGGGCGGCAGCGGCATCACCCCCATGATGTCGATGCTGCGCTGGCTGGCGGATCGCGGCGAGAGCGTGGACGTGGTGTTCCTTCACGCCGCGCGGACCCCCGCCGATGTGCTGTTCGCCGACGAACTGGCGGCGCTGGACCGGCAGATGCCGAGCCTGCGGATCGTCACCTCCGTCGCCGATGTTCCCGCCGGCCAGAGCTGGGCCGGGTTTCGCGGCACCATCGACCGGCGGAGCATGGCGCTGATGGTGCCGGACCTCGCCCGGCGCGAGGTGTTCTGCTGCGGGCCGGGCGGCTTCATGGCCGCGATCGGGCGCATTTTCGACGCCGAAGGCGGCGAGGAGGCGCGCTTCCACACCGAAAGCTTCGGCGCCGCCAGAACCCTGGCCGACGCGGTCGTGCCTCTCGCGGTCGCCGAAGTGCCCGCCCCGGCGCCGGGACTCCGGCTGACCATTGACGGGCGCCACTTTCCGGCCACGCCGGGGCAGACCGTCCTGGCCGCCGCGCGGGCCGGCGGCCTCGTCATCCCCACCGGCTGCGGCGAGGGCATGTGCGGCACCTGCCGGGTGAGGAAGCTCGGCGGCGAGGTGGCGATGATCCACAAGGGCGGCCTTTCCGCTCGCGAGGAGCGCCAGGGCTATATCCTCGCCTGCTGCGCCCGGCTCAATGGCGATGTCGAGGTGTCGACGGCGCGCTGACCCCGCCAGAGACCCGCGCGCCGGCCAACGCTATTCGCGGAGTTCCGGCTCGACCAGCTGCGCGAGATTCTTCAGTGAGTCCTGCCAGCCGAGATAACAGGCCTCGGGCGGAATGAGGTCGGGTATGCCTTCCTGCACGATGTCCAGTTCGGTGCCGACCGAGACCTCTTTCAAGGTCACGCTCACCAGCATGTCGCCGGGAAGGGCGGGATCGTCGAAGCGGTCGTTGTAGCGCAGGCTCTTTCCGGGGCTCAGCTCCAGATAGGTGCCGCCGAAAGTGTGGCTGGCGTCGGTCGTGAAGTTGCGAAACGCCATGCGGAACGTGCCGCCGACGCGGGCGTCGAGATGATGCACCGTGCAGACAAAGCCGTTCGGCGGAAGCCATTTGGCCAGCGCGTCCGCCTCGATGAAGGCGCGATAGACCTTTTCCGGGCGGGTTGCGAGGACGCGGTGCAGGCGTATCGTGCTGGGCATGGCGATTGAGCCTCCTGAATGTGGGTCGTGCCAAAGGACGAATGGCCCTTGCCGGCCCCGACACCGACCGAAGATTTTTTTCGTGGCGCTGTCGGTTCCGCGCCCCGTCCATCGTCCTTGGGGCCTAGAGGGCAGTCAAAGGGAGAACCACGATGAACGTGCAGGCTTACCTGATGTTCAACGGCCGCACCGAGGAGGCACTCGCCTATTACACGCAGGCGATCGGCGCGGAAGTGACCGCGTTGATGCGTTTTGGCGAGGCGCCGGAGGCCCCGCCGCCCGGCATGGTGCCGGACGGTTGGGACGACAAGGTGATGCATGCCAGCTTCCGCGTCGGCGAGGCCGAGCTGATGGCCTCGGATGGCTCCCAGTCGGACGCTGCGGGGTTTGCCGGCGTCTCGCTGGCGCTCTCGGTCGCGACAAAGGAAGAGGCCGAGACGCGGTTCGCCGCGCTTGCCGAGGGCGGCGAGGTGACGATGCCGCTCGGCCCCACCTTCTTCGCCCCGGCCTTCGGCTCGCTGGTCGACCGTTTCGGCGTGTCGTGGCTGGTCGTGGTGGCGGTCAAGTGAGGGGAGGGGACGATGGCACGGCAGGTTTTCGTTCTGGTCGGCACCCGCAAGGGCGCCTTTGTGCTTGAGAGCGACGCGGCCCGCCGCTCCTGGCAGCTGCGCGGGCCGTTCTGCGAGACATGGCCGACCAATCATGTGATCGCTGACCCATTGAGCGGCACGCTCTATGCCGGCGGCGGCAATGAATGGTTCGGCCCGGCGGTGTGGAAGTCGACCGATCTCGGCGCGAGCTGGACCCATTCGAGCCAGGGCCTCGCCTATGAGGCCGGGCAGGCGCCGGTGAAGGCGGTGTGGAGCCTCGCCGCGGGCGCGGACGGCACACTCTATGCCGGGGTGGAGCCGGCGGGGCTTTTCCGCAGCACCGATGGCGGGGAGAGCTGGAGCCATGTCGACGGGCTGCAGAAACACCCGAGCCGGCCGGAATGGAACCCCGGCGGCGCCGGGCTGATCCTGCATTCGCTGGTGCTCGACCCGTCCGACCCGAACAAGATCTGGGTTGGCATCTCGGCCGCCGGGGTGTTCGCCAGCGAGGATGGCGGCGCCACCTGGGAGGCCCGCAATCGCGGCACCCGCGCCGACTTCATGCCGGAGGGGCAGAATTATCCCGAATTCGGCCAGTGCGTGCACTGCCTCGTCATGGCGCCGGGCCGGCGCGGCCGGCTCTACCAGCAGAACCATTGCGGCATGTACCGTTCCGACGATGGCGGCCGCAGCTGGGAGAGCATCGAAGAGGGCCTGCCCTCCTCCTTCGGCTTCCCGGCGGCGGTGCATCCGCACGACCCCGATGGCCTCTACCTCATTCCGCTGAACGGCGACATCAAGGGGCGCTTCATGCCGGAGGGCAACGCTGCTGTCTGGCGCACGCGCGATGCCGGCGCCAGCTGGCAGGCGAACCGCACCGGCCTGCCGCAGGGTGGCGCCTATTTCAACGTACTGCGCCAGGCCATGGCGACCGACACGCTGGAACCGGCCGGGGTGTATTTCGGCAGCAATGCCGGCGGCCTCTACGCCAGCGCCGACGAGGGTGCGAGCTGGGACTGCGTAGCGCCGCACCTGCCGACCATCACCTCGGTCGAGACGCTGGTACTGGAGCGGTGAAGGCCATGGACGAGGCTGGCGAGAAGATGGAGGCGGCGCGGCCCGCACCCGTCCTCGTGCGCCTGCCGGCGCATCTCGTCGTGCTGTTTCCCGGCGCCGACCGGCTGGTGCCGCTTCATGCTGCCAGCGTCGCGGAAATGGTGGAGGGGCTCGACGCGCTCTGGCCCGGCATGCGCGAGCGCATCTGCGACGAGACGCCGGCGATAAGGCGCCATATCAACGTCTTCGTCGACGGGAGGCGTGCGCGACTCGCAACCCCGCTCACGCCCGGCGCCGACGTGTTCGTCATCACCGCGATCAGCGGCGGCTGATCCCTCCCTCGCGAAAGGTCCTTCCATGTTCTACGCCCTGCTCTGCTACCACCAGGAAGACGTCGTCTGCGCCTGGACCAAGGAAGAGGACGACGCGGTGATGCAGAAACTCGCCGTGGTGCAGGAGCGGCTCGCCAAGGCGGGCAAGCTCGGGCCGGTGGCGCGGCTGCTGCCGACAACCGCCGCCACCACGCTGCGCAAGGACCAGGACCCGCCTCTGGTGCTCGACGGCCCCTTCGCCGAGACCAAGGAGCAGCTGCTGGGCTTCTACCTCCTCGACTGCGCCGATCTGGAGGAGGCGCTCGGCATCGCGCGCGAACTCGGCGCCGCCAATCCCGGTGGCTCCTATGAGATCCGCCCGGTCGGCCTGTTCGTCGATGGCGGCGCGCGGCCCTGATGGACGAGGCGCGCGCGATCGGCACCACGCTCACGGCCGCGCGCCCGCAGGCTCTGGCGGCGCTGCTGCGCTATTTCCGCGACCTCGACCTCGCCGAGGAAGCCTTCCAGGAGGCGTGCCTGCGGGCGCTGCGGACCTGGCCGCAGAACGGCCCGCCGCGCGACCCGGCCGCCTGGCTCATCTTCGTTGGCCGCAATGTCGCGCTCGATAGCGTGCGCCGTCGGGCGAGGCAGACCGAGCTGCCGCCGGAAGAAATCCTTTCCGACACCGAAGACGCCGAGGCGGACGTCGTCGCACGCATGGATGGCGCGCATTACCGCGACGACGTGCTGCGCCTCCTGTTCATCTGCTGCCATCCCGAACTGCCGGCGACGCAGCAGATCGCGCTCGCCTTGCGGATCGTCTCCGGGCTCTCCATCGGCCAGATCGCCCGCGCCTTCCTGGTCAGCGAGGCGGCGATGGAACAGCGCATCACTCGGGCCAAGGCCCGCATCGCCCGTGCGCAAAGCGGGGAGGGCGGGGTGCCCTTCGAGCCGCCCGGCCCGGTGGAGCGGGCGGAGCGGCTCGGCGTGGTCGCGGCCATGCTCTACCTCGTCTTCAACGAGGGCTATTCCGCCGCCGGCGACCAGACGCAGGCCCGCGAGCCGCTGTGCGAGGAGGCGATCCGCCTCGCCCGGCTGCTGCTGCGGCTGTTCCCGGCCGAGCCGGAGATCATGGGCCTTGCCGCGCTCATGCTGCTGCAACATGCCCGCGCCGCCGCCCGGTTCGACACTGACGGCGCGGTCATCCTGCTCGACCGGCAGGACCGCGCCCAGTGGAACCGTGCGATGATTGCCGAAGGGCTCGCGCTTCTCGACAAGGCGATGCGCCACCGCCGGCCCGGCCCTTATCAGGTGCAGGCGGCGATCGCGGCGCTGCACGCGCGGGCGGAAAAGCCGGAGGACACCGACTGGGCGCAGATCGATCTTCTCTATGGCACGCTGGAAATCCTGCAACCTTCGCCGGTGGTGACGCTCAACCGCGCGGTGGCGATCTCCAAGCTGCGCGGGCCGGAAGCGGCGCTCGCGATGGTGGAACCGCTGGGCGACCGGCTGGGGGGCTACTTCCACTATCACGGCCTGCGCGGTGCGCTGCTGATGCAACTCGGCCGCACGAGGGAGGCGCGCGAGGGCTTCATGACCGCGATCAGCCTCGCCACCACGCCCGCCGAAGCGGCGCATATCCGCAGTCATCTCGACGGGTTGAAATGAGCGGCGCGTGCTCACTCTTGGAGTTGGAGGGCGATTTGGCGATCTGATTGATTCAATCTGATCGGATCGCACTCGAGCGCGCGGCTTTCCGCCGGGCCGGGCGGGCGGGCGCCAGCTCGATCCAGACCGGGGCGTGGTCGCTCGCCTTCTCCCACCCGCGCACGGCGCGGTCGACGCCGGCGGCGATCAAGCGGGGCGCAACGGTCGGGCTGAGCAGCAGATGATCGAGCCGCAGCCCGGCGTCGCGCTCGAAGGCGTGGCGGAGATAATCCCAGAAGGTATAGAGCCGCGCCTCCGGGTGCAGAGCGCGCAGCGCATCGGTCCAGCCCTGCGCGGCCAGCGCGTGAAACGCTGCTCGCACCTCGGGCCGGAACAGCGCGTCGTCGACCCAGCGCTCGGGCTTGTAGACGTCGAGCGCGGTAGGCATGACATTGTAGTCGCCGGCGAGGATCACCGGCACGTCGAGCGCCAGCAGTTCCGCCGCATGCGCCGCCAGCCGCGCGAACCAGCGCAGCTTGTAGTCGAGCTTGGCCCCCGGCGCGGGATTGCCGTTCGGCAGATAGAGGCAGGCGATCACCATGCCCTCGACCGCCGCCTCGATATAGCGGGCCTGCGCGTCGTCAGGATCGCCCGGCAGTCCGCGCCTTGTCTCGATGGGCTCGCGCCCCCGGGCAAGGATGGCGACGCCGTTCCAGCTTTTCTGGCCGTGCCAGATGGCGCCATAGCCGGCCTGCTCGATGGCGCGGATCGGAAAGCGCGCGTCCGGCGCTTTCAGCTCCTGCAGGCACACGACATCCGGGCGCGCCTCCTCCAGCCAGCGCAGCAGCACCGGCAGGCGGCCATTGATGCCGTTGACGTTGAAAGTGGCGATCTTCATGGGTCGCACGCGTCACCGGGGCGAAACGCTTCCGTCACGGTCCGCCCCGGTGCGCTTTTCCTCAAAGTTTGACGGCACCTTCCCGCGCCCACAGGCGCAGCGATCGGCAGCTTTCGATGAAGGCGTCGACCGACGCGCCATCCTTTAGCGCGATCAGCCCCTCGTCTTCATCCGGAGCGACGCCGGCCTTGGCCATCAGCGGCACGGCGGCGGCGGTGAAGCCGATGAACTTGCAGTGGGCGAAGGCGTCCGCCACGAAATCGCGCGCCGCCGCCTCGCCGGCGAGCCGCTCGGCCCCTTCCTCGGACAGCAAGAGCGCCACCGCGTCGAACAGCACGGAGGGCCCGCCGTCGATCATGTGATGGGCCGGAAGCTTGCTGCCGTCGGCGGTCTCTACGCCGCCGACCTTGGGCGCCACCAGCTCCATCGTCGCCCCTTCCGCCGCCAGCGCTTCTTGCAGTGCCTTCAGCAGCTTCCCGTCGCAGCCATTACTGACCAGAACGCCCACCTTGCGGCCCTTGAAGCTCTTCGGCCCGTTCTCGATGATACTGAGCGCGGGCGAGGCCGGCAGGTCGTCACGCGGGGTCACGGCCGCGTCGGCGGGCTTGGGCAGCTTCTCGATGCCGAGCTTGTCGGCCACCGTGGCGCCCAGCGCCTCGTCGATGTTGAGCAGATGCGCCACCATCCGCTCGCGAATGACCACGTCCTCTACCTTGCTCAGCTCGAAGGTCAGTGCCATGGCGATGTGCTTCTGCTCCGGCCCGGTCTGGCTGTTGAAGAACTGCCGCGCCTGGCTGTAATGGTCGGCGAAGCTCTCGGGCCGCAGCCGCACCTTCGGCGCGTCGATCTCTTCGGCAAAGGAGCGGAAGCCGCGCGCCGGGTCGGGGCGCGGGCCTTCGCCGCGCGAATTGGGCTGGTAGTTGGTGCGCCCCACCGGGTTGCGCATCGCCATATGCCCGTCCTGCTGGAAATGCGCGAAGGGGCATTTGGGCGCGTTGATCGGGATATGGGTGAAGTTCGGGCTGCCGAGGCGCTTCAGCTGGGTGTCGAGATAGGAGAAGTTGCGGCCCTGCAGCAGCGGGTCGTTGGAGAAGTCGATGCCCGGCGGCACGTTCTGGGTCATGAACGCCACCTGCTCGGTCTCGGCGAAGAAATTATCCGGCATCCGGTCCAGCACCAGCCGGCCGACGGGCACCGGCTTGATGATCTCCTCGGGGATCAGCTTGGTGGGGTCGAGCAAATCGAAATCGAAGCTGTCGGCAAACTTCTGGTCGAATAGCTGCACGCACAGTTCCCATTCCGGGAAATTGCCGGACTGGATCGCCTCCCACAGGTCGCGCCGATGGAAATCCGGGTCGGCGCCGTTGATCTTCACCGCCTCGTTCCAGACGACGGATTGCAGGCCGAGCTTGGGCTTCCAGATGAACTTGACGAAGGTGGATTCGTCCTTCGCGTTGAGGAGGCGGAAGGTGTGGACGCCGAAGCCTTCCATGAAGCGGAAGGAGCGCGGGATCGCCCGGTCGGACATGACCCACATGATCATGTGCATGGATTCCGGGGTCAGCGAGATGAAGTCCCAGAAATTGTCGTGCGCCGACTGCGCCTGCGGGAAGCCGCGGTCGGGCTCGGGCTTTACCGCGTGGATGACATCAGGAAATTTGATGGCGTCCTGGATAAAGAACACCGGGATGTTATTGCCGACGAGGTCCCAGTTGCCCTCCTGCGTGTAGATCTTCACCGCGAAGCCGCGCACGTCGCGGGCGAGGTCGAAGGAGCCCTTGGAACCCGCCACTGTCGAGAAGCGGACAAAGGCCGGCGTCTTCTCGCCGGGGCGCTGGAACAGGTCGGCGCGGGTGTATTTGGCCAGCGATTCGTAAGTCTCGAAATAACCGTGGGCGCCATAGCCGCGGGCGTGCACCACGCGCTCGGGAATCCGCTCATGGTCGAAATGGAACATCTTCTCGCGGAAGTGGAAGTCCTCGATGAGGGCCGGGCCGCGCGCGCCGACCTTCAGCGTGTTCTGGTCGTCGGCGACGGGTCCGCCCTGGGCGGTGGTGAGGACCGGCGTGTCGCCTTGCGCGAACTGATGCAGCTCGCCGCCATTCCCGCGCGAAAGCGTCTGGTCGTGGATCGTCGCGGTGGAACCTGCTGCCCCCTTGGCCTTGCGTGCCATATGTGCGCTCCCTCGGCATGTGAGTGTGATCCGGCGTCCCACTAACCCGAGGCGCCGGGTTTCGTTGCCGCCGAGAGCGTCACGGCAGTCAGGATTCGCGCCGGTCGGCGCGTCAGCTTCGCCGGCTACCGGCCGGGGGTATTCCTGTGGAGGTCAGGCGAAGCGCCGGCTGAGGAAGGGCGAGCCGCGCAGGCCGAAGCGCCAGGGTTCAGCCACGGCCTTCGAGATGCCGATGCGGGGCCCGCTGACAATGTCGGGCGTGCCGTCGCGGTCGCACCAGTCGAAGGGCGGCCCATCGAGCGGGGCGCCATCGAGGGCGCCGGTGATGGCGAGCGCCTGGGTGAGCCGCCCGGGCCCGGAGCAAAGCCCGGCCGCGCCCCCGCGCCGCGCCGTCATGCGCTCCAGCCCGATCAGCGGCGCCAGCGCCCGCACCAGCACGGCGCCATGGTCTTCCGCCACGATGTTGAAGCACCAGTGCAGGCCGTAGGAGCGGTAGACATAGGCGTGAAAGGGCGGCCCGAACATCGCGGCATTGCGCCGTCCCGGGCCGGAAAAACTGTGCGAGGCGGGGTCGTCGCGTAGATAGGCCTCGGTCTCGACGATGACGCCGCCGACCCCATCGACCAGCAGCGTCACGCCGATCAGCCGGGGGGCGAGCGCGAGCGCGTCGCCGTCGAAAAGCGTCATGGAGCGTCGTCAGATTATGCGGGCCAGGAGGAGGGGGCGCGCGGCCCCCTCCGGAGCGCGTATGGTGGAGCCCTTAGAACGGGCTGTCCGGGAAGTAGAACTGCGCCGCATTCTCCGGCGTGATCAGTGTCGAGCCGATGATGAAGCGGCCATAGACCGGGGTGTCGGAGACGAAGCGCAGCGCGGTGACTTCCAGCGCCGTGGCGATCTGCCCCGGGGTGTAGGACACGTCGACCGGAATCTGCGGGTCCTTGTCCATGACGCGCTTGATCATCTCCTTCATGCCGGCGCCGCCGACGATCCACATCTCCTTCTGCCGGCCGGCCTGGGCGATGGCCTCCATGACGCCGATCGCCATGTCGTCATCGGCCGCCCACACGGCGTCGATCTGCTTGTGCTTGGACAGGTAGTCCTGCATCACCGAGAACGCCTTGTCGCGGTTCCAGTTGCCGTGCTGCATGTCGAGGATCTCGATCCCCGAGCCGGCAATGGCGGCCTGGAACGCGTCGACGCGCTCATTGTCGAGCGTGGTCGGGATGCCGCGCAGCACCACGATCTTGGCGCCGGACTTCAGATTGGCCTTGAAGTACTCGCCCGAGACCCGGCCGAAGGCGGTGTTGTCGCCGGCGACATAGAGGTCCTCGATGCCGGGCTGCGACAGGCCGCGATCGACCACCGTCACCCATTTGCCGGCGTCCTTCACCGCCTTGACCGGGCTGGTCAGCGGCTCGGATTCGAACGGCAGTACCACCAGTGCGTCGATGTTGCGGGTCGCCACCATGTCCTCGATGTCGTTGACCTGCTTGCCGACATTGCCGGCGGTTGCGAGCACGAATTCGAGGTTGGGATAGGTCGCCTTCAGCCGCGTGATGGCCTGCTGCGCGTGCCAGTTCAGCCCGCCCATGTAGCCGTGGGTGGCGGAGGGGATCGAGACGCCGATCACCGCCTTCTTGCCCTGCGCCATGGCGGGCAGGGAAAGGCCGGCGGCGGCGGTGGCGGTGCCAATGGCAGCCGTGGTGAGAAATGTCCTGCGTTCCATGTGTGTTTCCTCCCGTTATTTCCGCTCTCAGGCGGATGATTTGCTGCGCTGGAGAACCACCGCGAGCACGATGATGACGCCCTGGATCGTCCCGTTGAGATAGGGCGAGACGAGGTCGGCCAGGATCAGGATGTTGTCGATCAGGCTGAGGATCAGCACGCCGATCACCGTGCCCCACACCCGGCCATAGCCGCCCTTGAGCGCGGTGCCGCCGATGATGACGGCGGCGATCGCCTCCAGCTCCCACAGCATGCCCGTGGTGCCGGAAGCCGAGCCGAGACGCGGCACATACATGACGGTAGCCAGCCCGACGAGCAGGCCGAGCAGCACATAGGTCATCAACCTTATGCGCTCGACATTCACCGCCGAATACAGCGCGACCTTGTCATTGGAGCCGATAGCCTCGCAGTAGCGGCCGAAGCGCGTGTGGCGCATGGCGATCTGCCCGGCGATGGCGACCAGCGCAAAGACGATGATCGGCCAGGCGATGCCGAACAGGCCGGAATAATAGACCGGCCGGTAGAGCTGGCGGACGGCGAAATCGAGGCTGATCGTGCCGCCATCGGCCAGCCACGTCACCAGCGAGCGGAAGATGCCCATGGTGCCGAGCGTGACGATGAACGGCTCGATCCGCGCCTTTGTCACCAGAAGCCCGTTGCCGAGCCCGGCCAGCAGCCCGGCGCCGAGGGCGATGGCCATGCCGGCGAGGATCAACGGCACGCCGACGCCCATCGTCGGTAGCAGCGCGTTCATGGCGAGGATCATCACCCCGGCGATGAACGCCGCCATCGAGCCGACCGAGAGGTCGAGCCCGCCGGAGGTGATGACGAAGGTCATCCCCACCGCGATCATGCCGATGAACGCGGAGCGGGCCAGCACGTTGGTGACGTTGCCGGCGGAGAGGAAGTTCTCGTTGAGGTAGGCGCCGAGCGCCACCAGCAGGATGAGCGCCAGCAGCGGGCCGAGCGCGGAGAGGCCCGGCAGGCGCGCGGTGAGGGACGGAGCAGCGGCAGCCTGCTTTGCAAGGTCGGCCCGCGCGGTGTCGGGGCGCGTTGTGTCAGACATGGGCGGCGCTTCCTGAAGTCTGTTCGTTGGTGCCCATGACGAGGCGCACCACGGCGTTCTCGGTGAGGCGCTCGCCGTACAGCTCGCCGGCGATCCGGCCGTGGCGCATCACCAGCACACGGTCGGACAGCCCGAGAATTTCCGGCATGTCGGAGGAGATGACGATGACGCTGCGCCCCTCGGCGGCGAGCGCGTCGATGAAGGCGTAGATCTGGCTCTTGGTGCCGACATCGATGCCGCGTGTCGGCTCGTCGATGATCACCACTTCGGGGTCGCCGAGCATGGTCTTGGCGAGCAGCAGCTTCTGCTGGTTGCCGCCCGAGAGATTGCCCACCTTCATGTCGCGGCGCGGGGCGCGAATGTCGAATTCGCCGATCGCCCGTGTCAGCGCCGCTTCCTCGCGTCCGGAATCGATGAAGACCGTGCCGAAGCGGGCCAGCGTGGAGAGGGTGAGGTTATCCGTCAGGTTCTTGTCGAGCAGGAGCCCGTGCTCCTTGCGGTCCTCGGTGAGGTAGGCCATGCCGCGCGCTGCGGCCTCGCGCACCGAGCCGACATGCACGGGCACGCCATGGCGCAAAATCTCGCCGGTAGCGGCGCGAAGGCCTACCAGCCCTTCCGCGAGCTCGGTACGGCCCGAGCCGACGAGGCCGGAAATGCCCAGCACCTCGCCGCGCCGCAGGGTGAAGGAAATGTCCCTCACCAGGGGCGGCACGGAAAAGCCGCGCACCTCCAGCGCCACCGCGCCGGCATGGTGGCGCTTGGGCGGGTAGATGTCCTCCAGCTTGCGCCCGACCATGGCGGTGGCCATGCCGTCCTCGGTCAGTTCGCCGCGCCCGGCCTGCCGCACCACCGCGCCGTCGCGCAGCACGGTGACGCGGTCGGCGAGGCGGGTAATCTCCTCCAGCCGATGCGAGGTGTAGAGCAGCGCCACGCCCTGCGCCCGCAGCCGCTCGATCTGGCGGAAGAGCACCTCGACCTCTTTATGGGTGAGCACGGCCGAAGGCTCATCCATGATCAGCACCCGCGCCTTGCGGGCGAGCGCCTTGGCGATCTCCACCATCTGACGGTCGGAAACGGGCAGGTCGCGGATGCGGCTGTCCGGACGGATCGGGCTGTCGAGTTCATCGAGCAGCGCCTGCGTCCCCGCCCGCATCGCCCGATGGTCGAGGAAAAGCCCGCCCAGCTCGCGCCCGAGAAAAATGTTCTCGGTGACGGTGAGGTCGGGGGCAAGGTTGAACTCCTGGTGGATCACCACCACGCCCACAGCTTCCGCCTGCGCGCCGCTGGCGTAGGGTGCGGGCTTGCCGTCGAGCCGCACCGCGCCGGAGGTGGGGGCGAGGAACCCGCCGAGGATTTTCATGATCGTCGACTTGCCGGCGCCGTTCTCGCCGATCAGCGCGTGCACCTCGCCGGCGTGGAGCGCGAAGTCGATGCCGTGCAGTATCTCGATCGGCCCGAAGCTCTTGCGCACATCGACGAGTTCGAGCACCGGGGCGTCTACGCGCTCCGGGGCGGCGCTCATAGCGTCACCCAGCCGGCATTGCGGCGGGAGGACTGCACGCAGGCCTCCACGAATCGCATGCCCGCCAACCCGTCCGCCAGCGTCGGGTAAATCACGCCTTCCGGCGCCGGCTCACCCGCCTGATGGGCGCGGATGGCGCGGGCGGCCTCGGCATAGATGTTGGCGAAGCCTTCCAGATAACCTTCCGGGTGGCCGGGCGGAATGCGCGAGACCCGGCCCGCTTCCGGCCCCGCCCCCGCGCCGTTGCGGGTGATGCGGCGCTTGGGTTCGCCGAAGGGGGTGAACCAGAGGGAGTTCGGTTCCTCCTGCGCCCATTCCAGCCCGCCCTTGTCGCCATAGAGGCGCAGGCGCAGGCCGTTCTCGTTCCCGGGCGCCACCTGGCTCGCCCACAGCATGCCGCGTGCGCCGCCCGCAAAGCGCAGCAGCACATGGGCGTTGTCGTCCAGCGCCCGGCCGGGAACGAAGGTCTGGAGGTCCGCCGCCAGCGCTTCCGCCGTCAGGCCGGAGACGAAGCCGGCGAGGTTGTAGGCATGGGTGCCGATATCGCCGGTCGCCCCGCCGGCGCCGGAACGTTCCGGGTCGGTGCGCCATTCCGCCTGCTTGGAGCCGGTCTTCTCCGCCGCCTCGGTCAGCCACTCCTGGACATATTCGACCTGCACCAGACGGAGGCGGCCGAGGTCTCGCGCCGCCACCATGGCGCGGGCCTGCCGGATCATCGGGTAGCCGGTGTAGTTGTGGGTGAGAATGAACAGCGCCTTGGATGCCTCCGCCACCTTGGCCAGCTTCTTCGCCTCGGCCATGGTCGCGGTCAGCGGCTTGTCGCAGATGACGTGGATGCCGCGCTTGAGGAACTCGATGGCCGGGCCGGCATGCATGTGGTTGGGGGTGACGATGGCCACCGCCTCGACGCCGTCCTTGCGCCGCGCCTCGCCTTTCGCCATGGCGAGATAGTCGTCATAGGCGCGGGCGATCCCCAGCGCCTGCGCCGAGGCGCGGGACTTCTCCGGGGTGGAGGAAAGCGCGCCGGCAATGAGGGTGAATTCACCGTCGAGCCGGGCGGCGATGCGATGCACGGCGCCGATGAAGGCGCCCGAGCCGCCGCCGACCATGCCCAGCCGCAGGGGGGCTTTCGCGACGGGGCCGCTCATCGGTCCAGCCCCAGCAAGGCGCGATTGGCGGCGCGGTCGGTGGCGCCGGCTGCGAAGTCGTCGAACGCCTTCTCGGTCACGCGAATGATGTGGTTCTTGACGAACTCAGCCCCCTCGCGCGCGCCGTCCTCGGGGTGCTTGAGGCAGCATTCCCACTCGACCACCGCCCAGCCGTCGAAATTCATCTCGGCGAATTTGGAGAAGATGGCGCCGAAATCGACCTGCCCGTCGCCCGGGCTGCGGAAGCGGCCGGCGCGCTTCAGCCAAGGCTGGTAGCCGCCATACACGCCCTTGCGGCCGGTCGGGTTGAACTCGGCATCCTTCACATGGAACATGCCGATGCGTTCGGCATAGATGTCGAGATGGTCGAGATAATCGAGCTGCTGCAGCACGTAATGCGAGGGGTCGTAGAGCATTTTCGCGCGCGGGTGATTATCGATGCGCTCCAGGAACATCTCGAACGTGTCGCCGTCGTGCAAATCTTCGCCGGGGTGGATCTCGAAGCAGAGGTCGACGCCGCAGGAATCGGCATGGTCGAGCAGCGGGCGCCAGCGCCGCGCCAGTTCGTCGAACGCCTCTTCCACCAGCCCGGCCGGGCGCTGCGGCCACGGGTACACATAGGGCCAAGCCAGCGCGCCGGAGAACGTGACCATTGCGGTGAGGCCCAGATGCTTCGAGGCGGTGAGCGCCTTCTTCATCTGGTCGACCGCCCATTCCTGCCGCGCGGCCGGATTGCCGCGCACCTCAGGTGCCGCGAAACCGTCGAACATCGCGTCATAGGCGGGATGCACCGCGACCAGCTGACCCTGCAAATGGGTGGACAGTTCGGTGACGACGACCCCGTTCTGCGAGCCCTGCCCGGCCCATTCCGAGCACCAGTCGCGCGAGGCGGCGGCCTTGTCGAGATCGAGAATGCGCGGGTCGTTGGTCGGCACCTGCACGCCGGCATAGCCGCACTCGGCGGCCCAGCGTGTGATGTTGTGCCAGCTGTCGAAGGGCGCGTCTGTCCCGATGAACTGGGCCAGAAACAGGCCCGGCCCCTTGATGGTCCGCATGTTTTCCTCCCGACCGCCGCAGCGGCCCACCGTTGTGCTTTTATCGTTGGCTGTCCGCAGCGTAACGCAGTTCGGTTACGCATCAAGGGCAATCATGATGTACGTATGTCAATTCTCCCCGACGTCCGGGAACCCTTGGCAGGGCGGGGGTCGCGCCTGCCGACACACGGCAGAGCGCGGTAAATTAATACGACGTCCGGGCGCTCCTCGCTGGATTCGCACCCAGTCTCGATGCTCGGCAAGGCCGCGCGCCGCGCGTCGCGTTGAGGGCGCGGGGATGGCAATAGCGGCTGGCGGGCGCGGTGCCGAGGTAGCTTGATGTGCGCACGTCATTCTCTATCGGTTGAGACCGGGCCAATCTCGCGTTGCGGCGGCATTAAAGACCCGCCCGCCATGCCCGATTGACCGCACCGGAAATCTCTCGCAGGTTCCCCGATGGGGCACGGGAGGCGCGCGCGCCGGGCTGGCCCGGCCCGCCAAGCAAGGATCGCCCGTCTTCAAGGGCGCGTGAGTGGGGAAAACGATGAGCACGGATGGAGAACTCACACCGCCCGGCGGCCCCGGCGGGCCGGCGCGCTGGACATCGAGCGCCAAGGTCGGCGTCGGCACGGCGCGCACGGCGGCGAGCCGGCTGTGGTTCACGCTGAGCCACGGCATCCTCAACGAGATCTACTATCCCCGCGTCGACACCGCCTGCACCCGCGATTTCGGCTTTCTCGTCACTGGGCCCGACGGCTATTTCGCCGAGGAAAAGCGGGATGCCGAGCACGAAGTGGGCGTGCTCGAACATGGCGTGCCGGCCTATCACCTGCTCAACACCGCCAATGACGGGCGCTGGCGCATCCAGAAGCAGATTCTCACCGATCCGCGCCGGGAAGTGCTGATCCAGAAGGTCACCTTCGAGGCGCTGATCGGCGACATCTCGGACTACCGTCTGTTCGTGCTGCTGGCGCCGCATCTGCTCAATGCGGGTGCTGACAACACCGGCTGGGTCGGCGAGTACAAGGGCACGCCGATGGTGTTCGCCTCCGGCCGTCGCGGCCAGTCGCTCGCAGTGGCGTGCTCGGTGCCGTGGAAAGCGCGTTCCGTCGGCTATGTCGGCACCTCGGATGGCTGGCAGCAACTGAACGAGAGCGGCGAGCTCAATGAGCGCTACCAGCGGGCGGAATGCGGCAACATCGCGCTCAGCGCGGAAATCGACCTTGCCGCCTGCGATGGCGAAATGCTGGTTGCGCTCGGCTTCGGCGCCCGGCCGGAGGAGGCCGGCTTCCGCGCCGTCTCCAGCCTGCAGGAGGGCTTCGAGGAGTTGCGCCGCACCTATGTGCAGGGCTGGCGCGCCTGGCAGGGGGCGCTGCTGCCGCTCGACCATCCGCAGAACCGCTCGAACATCAATGCCTATCGCGCCAGCACCATCGTGCTCGCCACCCACCAGCCCAGCTCCGTGCCTGGCGCCATCATCGCCAGCCTTTCGATTCCGTGGGGCTTCAACAAGGGCGACGAGGACCTCGGCGGCTATCACCTCGTCTGGCCGCGCGACCTGGTGGAGAACGCCGGCGGCCTGCTCGCGGCCGGCGCCTCCGACGAGGCGAAGTCGGTGCTGGGCTATCTGCGCTCCATCCAGGAGACAGACGGCCATTGGTCGCAGAATGTCTGGCTCGACGGCGCGCCCTATTGGGGCGGCGTGCAGATGGACGAATGCGCCTTCCCCATCCTGCTGGCCGACATGATCCGCCGCGGCGGCCACTTCGCCCGTGGCGAGCTCGACAGCTACATGGACATGATCGCGCGCGCCGCGCGCTTCATCGTGCTCAACGGCCCCGTCACCGGGCAGGACCGCTGGGAGGAGGATGCCGGCTATTCGCCGTTCACCCTGGCGGCGGAAATCTCCGCCCTGCTCGCCGCCGCCGAGATGATGGACCTGTTCGGCCGCAAGGACGAGGCGCAGTATCTGCGCGAGAAGGCGGATGCGTGGAACGACTCGATCGAGCACTGGACCTTCGCCACCGGCACGGATCTGGCGGACAAGCTGGGGGTGGAGGGCTATTATGTGCGCGTCGCCCCGCCGGAGACGGCGGACGCGGCGTCCCCGCTGGATGGCTTCGTGCCGGTGAAGAACCGCCCGCCGGGCGACAGCGACCGGCCGGCGGCGCAGCTCATCTCGCCGGACGCGCTGGCGCTGGTCCGCTTCGGCCTGCGCGCGCCGGACGACCCGCGCATCCTCGCCACCATCAAGGCGATCGACGCCATCCTCAAGGTCGAGCTGCCGCAGGGCCCGGTCTGGTACCGCTACAATGGCGACGGCTATGGTGAGCACGAGGACGGTTCGCCCTTCGACGGCACCGGCATCGGCCGCGCCTGGCCGCTGCTCACCGGCGAGCGCGCCCATTACGAGATCGCCGCCGGGAATCTGGTGCGGGCCGGGCAACTGCTGGTCACGCTGGAGGACTGCGCCGGGCCGGGCGGGCTGCTGCCCGAACAGGTGTGGGACCAGGACGACATTCCCGAGCGGGAGCTGTTCAAGGGTCGCCCGTCGGGCAGCGCCATGCCTTTGGTCTGGGCCCATTCCGAGCACATCAAGCTCATGCGCTCGCTGCGGGACGGCAAGGTGTTCGACACGCCGCCGCAGACCGTGCAGCGCTATCTCGTGGACAAGGTGACATCGCCGCGCCGCCTCTGGCATTTCAACCAGAAACTGCGCTCGCTGCCCGCCGGGCTTGCCTTACGTATCGAGCTACAGGCGCCGGCCACCATCCACTGGTCGCTCGACGGCTGGGCCACTACGCACGACACGTCCACGCACCCCAACCCCTTCGGCCTCCACATCGCCGACCTGCCGACCACCGGCGCGCACCATGGCGGGCACCTGCGGTTCACCTTCTTGTGGACCGAGTCGGGCACCTGGGAGGGCGAGGATTTCACCGTCACCATCGACGGCGAGCACCCGCTCTTCCACGCCAGTGCCGACGAGGACGATCACGAGGTGAGCCGGCGGGTCGCCGAGCCCGCGCAAGCGTCGAGTTGAGAGGATGAACCAGATGACAGAGAAGACGGCCGCGAGCGGCACGGCGGGCATTCTCGCGGTCGATGTCGGCGGCACCGGGCTGAAATGCGCGGTGATCGACGACCACGGAACCATGATTTCCGAGCGCGAGAAGGTCGAGACGCCCCATCCCTGCCACCCCGACGCACTGCTCGACGCCTATGCCGGCATGGCGGCCAAGCACCCGGCCTTCGACCGTATCTCCATCGGTTTCCCCGGCGTGGTGCGCAACGGCAAGGTGCTGACCGCGCCCAATCTCGGCACCGAGCTGTGGGAGGGCTTCGCGCTGGCCGACGCGATGGCGAAGCGCCTCGGCGCGCCGGCGCGGCTGATCAACGACGCTGAAATGCAGGGCTATGGCATCATCTCCGGCAAGGGGCTGGAGATGGTGATGACGCTGGGCACCGGCGCCGGCACCGCGCTGTTCCGCGACGGCGAACTGATGCCGCACATGGAACTGGCGCACCATCCGGTGCACGACAACCTGACCTATGACGAATATCTCGGCGTCGCCGCTTATGAGAAGCACGGCAAGAAGCACTGGAACCACCACGTGAAGCGAGTGATCGAGCTGCTCTACGTGCTGCTGCACTATGACCATCTCTATCTCGGCGGCGGCAATGCCAAGCATGTCGAGATCGACCTGCCGGCCAATGTGAGCCTCGCCAATAACGATGCCGGCCTCACCGGCGGCGCCGCGCTCTGGCGGAAGGGCTGAGGGCGGGGGGAACCCGGGCTTGGCCGGGGACCCAGTCATTCGGTGCTTTCAAGCCTGATCGCCAAAACCCGTGCCACGCCGCTTCGCATGCCCGGCACGGGCCCGGGCATGCGGGTGCGCGGCGCGGCTATTCCACCACCTCGGCGGCCTGCAGCACGGCCTGCAGCAGCACATCCGTGCCGGCGCCGGCCCATTCCGGGCTGATCTCCTCCGCCTCATTGTGGCTGAGCCCGTCGACACAGGGGCAGAAGATCATGGCGGAGGGCATGGTCTTCGCCACCCAGCACGCGTCGTGCCCCGCGCCCGACACCATGTCGCGGTGCGAATAGCCCAGCCGTCCCGCACCGGCGCGCAAATCCGCCAGCAGCGCCTCGTCGAAGGCGGTAGGGTCGAAGGCGCCCACTTCCTCGATCGCCACCCCGATGCCGAGGTCCGCCGCCACCTCCCGCGCCGCCTGCTTCACCTGATCCGACATCGACGTCAGCACGGCCAGCTCGGGATGGCGCAGATCGGCGGTGAACACCACCGTGCCCGGCAGGATGTTGCGCGAGTTCGGTGCGAAGACGATCTGCCCCACCGCGCCGACCGCCTTCGGCCCATGGGCGCGGGTGATGCTCTCGATGCGGTCGATGATGCGGGCCGCGCCGAGGCTGGCATTCAGCCGCCGGTCCATCGGCGTGGTGCCGGTGTGGGCCGCGCGCCCGGTCAGCGTCACCTCGACCCAGCGCAGCCCCTGGCCATGGGTGACGATGCCGATATCCACCCCTTCCTCTTCGAGGATGGGTCCCTGCTCGATATGCAGCTCGAAATAGGCGTGGCCCTTGCGCTGGCCCACCGGCTCCTCGCCTTTGAACCCGATGCGCTCCAACTCGTCGCCAAGACGCAGGCCGTCGGCGTCGGTGCGGTCATAGGCCCAGTCCAGCGCGTGGACGCCGGCATAGACGCCGGAGGCGACCATGGCGGGGGGAAAGCGCGAGCCTTCCTCATTGGTCCAGTTCACCACCTCCACCGGCCGGCGGGTGCGCAGGCCGAGATCGTTCAGGGTCCGCACCACTTCCAGCGCCGCCAGCACGCCGAGTACGCCGTCATATTTGCCGCCGGTCGGCTGGGTGTCGAGATGCGAGCCGATCAGGATGGGCAGGGCGTCCGGGTCGGTCCCCTCGCGGCGGGCGAACATCGAGCCCATGGCGTCGACCCCCACCTTCATGCCCGCCGCCTCGCACCAGCGCTGGAACAGCAGGCGTCCCTCGCGGTCGGCATCGGTCAGCGCCTGCCGGTTGTTGCCGCCCGCAATGCCGGGACCGATCTGCGCCATCTCCATCAGGCTGCCCCACAGCCGCCCGCCATCGACGCGCATATTGCCGGTCTGCTGGTTCATCCGCTCGCTCTCCTACAAAGCCTTGTTGGGTGCGCATGTTAGGGGTGCCGCCTCCGGCGTCCAAGGCTTCTGGGACTAATTTTCCGGCAGGCCCGTTTTGGCGCCAGCTTCGGCTTTTCCGATCCAGACAATGCCAAATTAATGGTTTGCCAATGGCCCGCCGCCCGTCATCCTGCCGGCACGATACCCCGTTCTCCTCCTTGCCGGCCCGCTCATGACCGCCTCCCGACCGATCGAGATCCTGGAACGGCTGATCGCCTTTCCCACTGTCAGCCGCGAGTCCAATCTCGCTCTCATCGACTATGTCCGCGATCTTCTGGCACCGCTCGGCGCGCGGTTGACGCTGGTGCACAACGAGGCCGGCACCAAGGCCAATCTTCACGCCGTGCTCGGTCCGCCGGGCGGTGGCGGCGTGCTGCTCTCCGGCCATACCGACGTGGTGCCGGTGGAGGGACAGGCGTGGACCAGCGACCCGTTCCGCCTCACCGCGCGCGGCGACCATCTGCTCGGGCGCGGCAGCTGCGACATGAAGGGGTTTCTCGCCTGCGTGCTGGCGGCCGCCGAGACGGCGGCGACACGGCGCCTCGCGCGCCCGCTGCACATGGCGTTCAGCTATGACGAGGAGATCGGCTGCGTCGGCGTGCGCGGGCTGATCGAGCGGCTGGTGGGCAGCGCAGACCTGCCGGCGCTGTGTGTCATCGGCGAGCCGACGATGTTGGAGACCGTCGTCGCCCATAAGGGCAAGCTGGCGGCGCGCGTCACCTGCCGGGGGCGGGAATGCCATTCCAGCCACGCCCCCGAGGGGCTGAACGCGATCCACCTCGCCGCCGATATGCTGGGCGAGATGCGGTCGATGCAGGACGAGCTCACTGCGGGGCCACGCGATGACGCCTATGCCGTGCCCTTCACCACGGTGCATGCCGGCACCATCCATGGCGGCACCGCGCTCAACATCGTGCCCAATGGCTGCACGGTGGAATTCGAGATCCGCAACCTGCCGGGCGACGATCCCGCCCTTGTGATGGACCGGCTGTTCGACAAGGCGGCCGAACTCACCCGGCAGTCTCAGGCGCGCTTTCCCGGCACCGGCGTGGAAATCGACCTCGTCAACGCCTATCCCGGTCTGGAGACCCCGCCCGAGGCCGAGGTGGTGGCGATGATGCGCCGGCTGAACGGTGAGGGTCCGCTGCGCAAAATCGCCTTCGGTACCGAGGGCGGCCTGTTCCGCGAAAGGCTCGGCATTCCCACCGTCGTGTGCGGGCCGGGCGACATACGCGACGCCCACAAGCCGGACGAATATGTCAGCCGCGACCAGCTCGCCCGCTGCGCGGTGATGCTGGGCCGGCTGGTGGACGAGATCAGCGCCTGAACGGGCGCGCCCGCAGGTCCTGCCACGGCATCGTGAACGGCGGCGGCCGTGCACCGTTCAAAAGGGATAAACAATTGCAGTCCCGGCTCCTCTGCTGCGGGGCCGTCGGTCCGTTGCCGGAATGGCGCGTCAGTTCGCGCGCCCGGCGTGACGGATCGCGTGTGGCCTCTTACCCGGGAGCTCCTTTCAATGATCTCGAAACCACCCGATCGCAGCCGTTACCGGCTGTGGCCGCCAAGCACCGGTGTCCTCGCCGGGCTGGGGGTGACCGGCCTGGTACTGGCCGGCGTGGCCGGCGCCTTTGCTTATACGGTCGGCCTCCTCTCGCCCGGCGCGCTTACCCAGACGCGCATCGTCGACCGTTTCCAGGCCGTCAACGGCATTCATCCCGGCTTCAGGCGCAACCACGCGAAGGGCGTCTGCGTCACCGGCACCTTCGCCGGCAATGGCGCCGGCGCCCGCCTTTCCCGGGCCGCCGTCTTCGGGTCGGGCGCCGTTCCGGTTGTCGGCCGCTTCGCGGTCGGCATCGGCAAGCCTTTTTTGCCCGACACCGGGGCCGAGGTGCGCAGTCTCGCGCTCAGCTTCCGCCCGGCCAGCGGGGGCGAGTGGCGCACGGGCATGAACGACATTCCGGTGTTTCCGGTGAACACGGCGGACGGCTTCTACGGGCTCCTCGCCGCCTCGGCCGCCGACCCCGCGACCGGCAAGCCGGACCCGGCGCAGATGACGGCCTTCCTCGGCACCCATCCCGAAACGGCGCGGGCGCTCGGCCTCATCAAGGCGCGGCCGGTCTCATCCGGCTTCGCCGATGCGCGCTATAATGGCTTGAACGCCTTCCGCTTCGTCGACAGTTCAGGTGCTTCCACGCCCGTGCGCTGGTCGATGGTGGCGCTCGATCCTTTCGTCGCGCAGGTGCCACCGTCCGGCGCGGCACGCGAACCCAACTACCTTTTCGACGGCCTCGTCGCCCGCCTCCAGCAAGGCCCGCTGCGCTACCGCCTCGTCATCACCGTGGGCCAGCCCGGCGACCCGACGAACGACGCGACCCTGCCCTGGCCGGCCGGGCGCGAGGAGATCGATGCCGGCACGCTGACCCTCGACCATGTGGAGGCCGAAGGCCCCGGCAATTGCCGCGACATCAATTACGACCCGCTGGTGCTGCCCGACGGTATCGCCACTTCCAACGACCCGCTGCTGAGCGCCCGCTCCGCGGCCTATTCGGTTTCCTTCACCCGCCGCGCCGGCGAGCCGAAGACGCCGAGCGAGGTTCAAGTGCCGGCGCGCCCGCCAGCGACGCCCGGCGTCCCGGCGACGGGAGGTTGAACGATGGATACCCCGCGTTTCGCCCTTTTCTCGCGCCTGCTGCACTGGCTGATGGCGCTGATGATCCTCGCCATGCTGTTCATCGGCATCGGCATGGTTGCCTCGCTCGCCGACTATCACTGGCTGCTGTCGATCCACCGCCCGCTCGGCATCGCTATCCTGGCGCTCGTCGCGGTGCGTCTGGTGAACCGCCAGCTGAACCCGCCCCCGCCGCTGCCGGCGGACATGCCGCCCGTGCTGCGGTTCGCGGCGCATGCCTCGCATGTCGCGCTCTACGCGCTGATGCTGGCCGTGCCGCTGGTCGGCTGGGCGATGCTCTCGGCCGGCCGCCTGCCGGTCGTGCTGTACGGCGGGTTGGAGCTTCCGCCGATCGTGCCGCAGGACGTCATGCTCTACGCCTGGCTGAGGGCGGCCCACACGGCGCTGGCGCTCGCGCTGTTCGCCACGTTCCTCCTCCACCTCGCTGCCGCGCTGATGCACGGGCTGGTGTTCCGCGATGGCGTGTTCGCCAGCATGGCCTCGCTGCGGGCCAGGCGCGGCACGCCCGGCCGACCGGGCTGAGGCGGCGGCCAAAGGCGGCGACTTCGGGGGCGAAGCCGGTCACATCAGCGCGCGCAGGCCCTGCACGATGAGCACCAGCCCGCCGACCACCACCACGCCGTCGAGGACGCGGATATGGGCGCCCTCGGACAGGGTGCCCACCAGCCGCTTGGCCACAAACACCCCGGGGGTCGCCGAAACCCCGATCAGAAGCGCCATCATCCAGGAGGCGGGGGGTAGTGCCCCGGCCGCCTGGAACACCCCCACCTTCACCACGCCGAGCACCAGGGAGATGCCGGCATCGGTGGCGATCACCGCCGCGCCGTTGAGCCCGGCGGCCAGCAGGATCGACAGCAGCACCACGCCCGTGCCCGCCGTGCCGCCCATCAGCAGCCCGAAGCCGGCGCCCGCCGCCATCAGCCCCGGCCCTTTGAGGTGGCCGTTCAGCCGGGAGAGCCAGTGGCGGACCGGAATCGCCAGCATCAGCACGGCGCCGATCACCACCGACACCCCGGCTCCCGACAGGCGGGTATAGCCATAGGCCCCCAGTGCCGAGGTCGGCAGCGCCACCGCGACGATGAGCGCGGCGCGGCGCGTATCGAACGCGCGGCGGAAGGCGAATAGCCGGCTGGTGTTGGACAGCATGGCGGAGACGGCGATGACAGGCACCACCGCCTCGGCGCCGATGATCGGCAGCAGGATGGGCGGCATCAGCAGGCCCGGCCCATAGCCGGTGACGCCCCCGGCGATGCCGGCCACGAAAGCGACGGCCGCCACCAGCGCGTAATGCAGCAGGCTCACATCACCGAACATGGCAGCACCGAACATGACGGCTTGGCTTCGCGGAGGGCGGAGGGGTCGCCCGGGCTAGGGCAGGAAAGCGCCGCCATTGACGTGCAGGGTCTGGCCGGTGAGGAAGCGGGCGGCTGGGCCGGCGAGATAGGCCACCATCGCGGCCACCTCCTCAGGCGTACCCTCCCGCCCCAGTAAGGTCTGGTTGCGGGCGTGGTGGGCCGGGTTCTTCTCGGCCGAGGCGTGGCTGCGGTCGGTGCCGATGCGGCCGGGCGAGACGAGGTTCACCGTGATGCCGCGCGGCGCCAGCTCCACCGCCAGCGCCTTGGTCAGCCCGTCCAGCCCCGCCTTGGCGGCGACCACATGGGCGCGATTTGGCGCGCCGGTATAGGCGGTAAGCCCGCCGATGTTGACGATGGCGCCGGCCGGCGAGGCAGCGAGATGGGGAATGGCAGCGCGGCTGAGCAGGAAGGCGCCGTCGAGACAGATGGCCAGAATCTCTCGCCACTCGGCAAAGCTCATCGCCTCCACCGGCTTTTCGCGGCGGATGGCGGCATTGTTGACCAGAATGTCGAGCCGGCCGAAACGCTCCAGCGCGTGCTCGACGATGAGGTCGGCGGAGGCTTCGCGGGCGACATCGGCCAGCATCAGCGTCGCCTGCGTGCCGAGCGCCTCCAGCTCGCGCACCACCGTTTCGGCCGCATCGCGATCGCTGCGGGCGACGATGACCACCGCCATGCCCGCCGCGCCCAGCGCCAGCGCGATGGCGCGACCGATATTGCGCGAGCCGCCGGTGACGATGGCGACGGGGCGGGAGGTGCTCTCGCGGTCGGGCGTGCTCATGCGCTCTCTCCCAGCCGCACCGGTCCGCCGGCCGCAATCGAGTCGATGGCGGCGCGCAAGCCTTGCGCCACGCCCGCATCGCCGCCGCCAAAGGCCACATTGGCGTCGAACTTGGCCACGAGCTCGGCATCGGAAAGCGGCTCGCGCGCGCCGCCGCGCATGTGCGGCTGGCGGATTTCGCGCACCGAGCCGTCGGTCAGCGTCGCCCGGAGATGGCCGGTGAAGTTGCGGGGATATTCGTCGGCGGGGTCGATCTCGTAGGAAATCTTCGCCGCCAGCGCCTGCACGTCCGGGCGCCGTGTCTGCGCGTCGGCGAACTGCACCAGCCCGGCCGCTCCGTCGAGAAAGCCGACCGCCATGCAGAAGGGCGTGGAGAATTTTCCCGCATAGCCGTTCGGCACCGCCTGCTTGGCGGCGAGCGGTTCCCAGAGCCGGTGCACCGTGCCTTCGCCCGCCCGGCACACCAGGCTGACGATCTCCTCGGCGCGCACCCCTTGACCGGCGAGCGCGATGGCGCAGTCGATGAAGGGCTGGGTCATGGTTCCGCAGGCATAAGGCTTGAAGGCGATGGTCGGCATGATCCAGCTCTCCCCCAGCCCGTCCAGCAGCGGGGCGAAATTCGCCGCCTTGGAGGGAGCGAAGGCGCGGAAGAAGCCGTGGTCGCCCTCGAACACGCTGGCCGGCCCGATGAAGCCGGCCTCCGCCAGCAGCGCCGCCCGCAGCCCTGCCTGCGCCGCCGCGCCGGGGTGCAGCCGCTTGGTCCATGAGCCGTCGGCGAGATATTCGATGATGCCGGAGGCGAGGCTCCCCGCAATGCCCAGCGCATTGGCCAGCCGCGCGCGGTCGAGCCCGAGGGCCGCCCCCGTTGCCGCCGCCGCCGCCATGGCGCCGATCACGCCCGTGGGGTGGAAGCCGGCCTTATGGATCGCCTGCGGCGCCACGAGACTTAGCCGGCTCATCAGTTCGGCACCAACGGCAATGGCGCGCATCACTGCCGCGCCATCGAGCCCGCGATGCTGGGCGATGGCGAGCGCGGCCGGCACCACCACCACCCCGGCATGCACCGGCCCGCCCTCGAAGGTGTCGTCATAGTCCTCGCCATGCGCCGCCGTGCCGTTGGCGAGCGCGGCGTCGTAGAGGTTCAGGCCCTGGGCGTGGCCGATGGCGGTGCAGGGACCCGTGCCGGCCGCGCTGGCCAGTGCGGCGCGCGTATAGGGCTCGTAGCGGGCGGCGAAGGCGAGGCCGCAAATGTCGAGCAGCAGGCGCCGGCTCACCGCCTCGGCGGCCGGCGGGGGGGCGGCGCTGGCCGCAAAGACTGCGAGCCGGCCGGCGACGGTTTCCTCGGAGATCGCGCTGTGCTGGTTCACGAATGGGTTTCCTGCAGCTTGGTGCGGCGCGCCTCGCGGTATTCGCGCGCCAGCGAGAAGACGATGAAGAACAGGGCGGCGCCGAGCAGGCCGACGGCGATCGGGTCCTCGACGAAGATGTGGAAGTCGCCGCCCGACAGCACCAGCGAGCGGCGATAGCTCGATTCGACCATGTGGCCGAGCACGACGCCGAGGATCATCGGCAGCACCGGGAAGCGGGCGAGCCGCATCAAATAGCCCATGAGCCCAAGGGCAAGGGCGAGGCCGAGGTCGAACGGGCTGTTGTTGAGCGTGTACAGGCCCGACAGGATGAGCGCGAGGATGAAGCCGGCGCGGTAGGGGCGCGGCCGGTTCACCAGCCACACGCAGGCCGGCAGAATGAGCACGCCCACCCCGATCTGGGCGATGATGGCGATGAGCGAGCCGACATACAGGCTGTCGATCACCTGCGGGTTCTGCTCGAACAGGCGCGGGCCCGGCAGCAGTCCGTGCATCAGCAGGCCGCCCAGCAGCACGGCGGTGGAGTTCGAGCTCGGAATGCCGAAGCTCAGCAGCGGGATCAGCGCGGTGGAGGCGACGGTGTTGTTGGCGGCCTCTGGCGCGGCGATGCCCTCCTCCGAGCCCTTGCCGAATTTTTCCGGCGTCTTCGACCAGCGACGGGCCTCGTTATAGGACATGAAGGCGGCGACCGAGCCGCCCCCGCCCGGGGTCAGCCCCTCGAACAGGCCGAGGAAGCAGCCGATGGCCTGCGAGCGCCGCAGCTTGCGCATCATCTCCCAGCCCGGCAGGCGGATGCGGATGGAGCCGCCGAGCTGGGTGACGGCGGTGGAGCCGGACTGGCTCATCAGCTCGGTCAGCGCGAACAGGCCGACCATCACCACCACGGGCTCGACGCCGCTGAGCAGGTCCGCCACGTCGAAAGTGAAGCGGGTGACGCCGGAAATCGGGTCGGTGCCAACCGTGGCGATCATCAGCCCGACCACCGCCGAGGCGAGGCCCTTGAGCAGGGAATCGCCGCTCATCGAGGCGATGACGCTGAGGCCGAGTACGCCAAGAGCGAAATAGGAGGTGGGCCGGAACGCCAGCGCCAGCCAAGACAGCGGCTCGGTCAGCAGCGCGAGCATGGCGAGGCCGAACAGGCTGCCCACCACGCCCGACATCAGCGAGATGCCCAGCGCCTCGCCGGCCCGCCCCTGCCGGTTCAGCTCATAGCCGTCAATGACGGTGGCCGCCGAGGAGTTGGTGCCCGGGGTGCGGATCAGGATGGCCGGGATCGAGCCGCCATATTCGGCGCCGATATAGACGCAGGCGAGCAGCGCGATCGCCATCGCCGGGTCCATCGTGTAGGTGAACGGCAGCACCAGCGCCATGGTGATCGAGGCCGAAATGCCCGGCAGCGCGCCGCCGAGAATGCCCCAGGTCAACCCGAGTATCGCGACCGGCACCAGCGGCGTGGCGGTGAGAAGATGCAGGATGTCCCAGAAGGTTGTCACAGGAGCCATCCCTGAAAAAGGGTGCCGGCGGGCTGGTGGACGCCCAGCAGCTTGACGAAAATCGCCCAGTACAGCGTCGCCCCGCCCAGCGCGGCGGCCGGCACCACCCAGCTGCGGGCGGCGCCCTCGTAAAGCGCCACGCCGGCGATCAGCAAAGCGACGGCGAGGAAATAGCCGATGAAGGGCAGCAGCACGACATAGGCGCCGCCGATCAGCAGCAAGCCGATGGCGCGGGGCAGCGGGGCGCCTTCCTCCTCTTCCGCCGGAGCCTCCGCCGGCACGCGCGCCCGGCGGGCCGAGAGGGCGACAAATGCCGTGCGGGCGATCAGCGCAACCCCGATGAGGGCGAGCAGCATGGCCAGCAGCCGGGGCAGGCCGGTGGCGCCGATCTCGTCCGACAGCGTGCTCTCGGCGATCGAGCCGCTGGCGGCGTAATAGGCGGCTGCGAGGGCGACGAGCACGCCGCCGCTCAGGAAGTCCTGTTTCATGGTGCGTTCCTCGGGGGCGGAGGGGCAGCGGGCGGCGCCGGAGTGTTCCCGGCGCCGCGGGCGGTCCGGCTATTTGACCGCGCCGGTCTCCTTCAGGAACGCTTCGGTGGTATCGGCGAAATTGGTGATGAAGGCCTGGTACTGGGCGTGCGGGATAAAGTTCGGCACCAGAACTTCTTCCGTGTAGCGGGCCTTGTAGTCGGGGTCGGCGAGCACGTTCTTGATCGCCACGTCCCAGACCTTGGTGACATCCTCCGGCAGCCCCTTGGGCCCGGCGAGGCCACGGAACTTCACCAGCGTCACGTCGAAGCCGCTCTCCTTCACGGTCGGTACGTCAGGCTTTTCGGGAATGCGCTCGGGGTTGAAGGTGGCGAGCAGGCGGATCGTGCCGGCGGCGAGCTGCGAGCGCAGTTCCTGGATTTCGCCGATGCCGATGTCGAGCGTGCCGTTCATCACGTTGAGCATCATGTCGCCGCCGCCCTCATGGGTGACGATGGCGGCATTGACGCCGGCGGCGCGCTTGAGCTGCTCGGCCGCCTGGCGCTCCAGCGAGGCCGGGTTGGCGGCGCCCCACCGGCCGCGGTCCTTCTTGGCCTTGTCGATCACGTCCTGCAGCGTTTTGTAGGGGCCGTCCGTGCGGGTGTAGATCACCTCGCTGTCGGCGAACAAATTCACCAGCGGCTCCAGGTCCTTGTAAGTCGCGGAGGGCTTGGAGAGCAGCGAGGTGTAGATGTAGGTCGGCGTGGTGGCGTAGAACACGCTGCCATCGGCCGGCGCGCCGGCAACGCGGGCCACCGCTTTGGCGCCGCTGCCGCCCTGCACGTTCTCCACGATGAAGGTGGCGCCGATATACTTGCCGAGATATTTCGACAGTTCGCGCAGGAACACGTCGCTGCCGCCACCGGGGCTGGAATGGGTGACGAGGGTGACGACCTTGTGCGGGTAGGCGAGCGGTTCGGCGTTGAGGCTGAGCGTACCGAGCCCAACGGCGAGTGCGGCGGCCAGCAGGCCGGTCAGGGTCTTTCGCATGGACTTCCTCCCAGGGTGCGGGGTCGCCTCTGCCGGGCGGTCTCCCGATGATGCTGTGACGGCTTAAAAGCGCGGCCTCCCCTTGGCGCGGGAGGGGCGCGTCGTCGTCGGTCAGGCGCGGCGCTCTTCGGGCCGGGCGGTGGACATGGAGCGAGCCAGAAGCCGCTCCTTGCCGCGCTCGACATGGTCGAAGCTCGTCTGATAGGCGGTGGCGGCGTCGCGGCGGGCGATCGCCTCGACGATGCGGGCATGCTCTTCGTTGGAAAGCTCCAGCGTGTTGCCGGTCATCAGATTGCCGGCACGATAGAGCCGCAATTGCTTCACCAGCCCTCGATATTGCGCGGTGAGCACGCCATTGCCGGCCTGCTCGACGATGAAGTCGTGGAAGGCGAAATTGAGCGGGTAGTAGCGGTCGAAATCATGGGCCCGCGCCGCCTCGGTCATCTCGTCGAGCATGGCGCGCAGCCGGTCGACCTCGCCGGCCTCGGTGCGGCTGGCGAGAAGCTGCGCGGCGTAGCCGAACAGCGCGGCCCGCACCCCGTACATCTCCACCACCTGCGAGATATCGAGGCTGCGGATGAACACGCCGCGATTGGGCAGCAGTTCAACCAGGCCCAGCGCCTCCAGCGAGCGCAACGCCTCGCGCACCGGCCCCCGGCTGACGCCGAAAGTGGCGGCGAGCTGGTTCTCGTTGATGCGCCCGCCAATGCTGAGCCGGCCGTCGAGGATCATGCTCTCGATCTCGCGCTCCAGCAGCATGGGCAGCGAGGTGAGGCGCAGGAAGCTGACATCATGGGCGGCGGAGGAGGACGACATGGGGAGAGACTACCCGGCGATTGTAAAGTGTCAACAATTTAATGTCGCCATCCTTCAATCGACAGGCACCCGCGTTTTGGCGAGGCCGACAAAGAAAAACCCCGGCTCGGAAGAGCCGGGGTCGAGGCGGGCCTTCGAGGCGGAAGGCCAGGGGAACGCGGGTAAAGTGAGTGGGGAAACTTCAGCCGCAGGAGGTCGGCGCGTGATGGTCCAGCGCGTCGAGGTCGAGGAAATGCCCGGCCCGGTCGCGCTTGGCGGCGAGGTAGCGGATATTGTCGGCCCCGCGCCGGCCATAGAGCCGTTCGACCCCTGTGACGTCGAGCCCCGCCCGGCGTAGGGCGCCGATCTTCTCGGGGTTGTTGGTCATCAGGATAACCCTGTCATAGCCGAGCTGGCGCAGCATGGCGGCGGCGAAGTCGAAGCGGCGGCCGTCGAGATCGAAGCCGAGCGTCTCGTCCGCCTCATAGGTGTCGAGCCCGTCGCTCTGCAGGCGATAGGCGCGCATCTTGTTGGCGATGCCGTTGCCCCGGCCTTCCTGGTCGAGATAGAGCAGCACCCCGCCGCCGGCCTGCGCCATGGAGGCAACCGTGGCGCGCAGCTGGTCGCCGCAGTCGCAGCGCAGCGAGCCGAACAGGTCGCCGGTCAGGCAGGCCGAATGCAGCCGCACCAGCACCGGGCGCGCCGGATCGGGCGCGCCGACAATCACCGCCACCTGTTCGCGCATGCCCTCGCCGCCGCGAAACACCACGAATTCGCAGTCGCGGGCGCTGATCAGCGGCACCGGCGCGCGCGAGACAATCTCCACGTGGGTTGCGCGGTCCTCGCCGAAGCCGGCGATCGCCTCGGCCCGCACGGTCAGCGCCGGCAGGGTCAGCGCCGCCGGGGCGAGCGGGCCCATCAGCACAGCCGGCAGCATCAAGGCGAGGGTAGCGAGCTGCAGCGCCGCCGCGCCAGCCGGGCCGGGCTCGACCAGCTCTTCGCGCAGCTCCGCCTTGGCCTGTCCATTCATATCCCGTGCGCTCAGCTCCTGGGCGATCAGCGCCTGAACCCGCTCCGAGCCGAGCGCCGAGGCCGGGATCGCCATTGGCTGGGTATATTCCGGCCGGCCAAGCGCGCGCAGGCGCGCGGGGGTCAGCACCAGCTGCAGTGCGCCGCCCGCCAGTTCGTTCAATGCCGACAGGCGTTCGGCATCGGCGAATTCGGCGCTGGCGACCAGGAACAGCCGGCCCGCCTGCGCGAGGATGACCGGGCGCCCGGCGCGCATCTCGGCGATGGCACGTTCCGCCTCGGTCAGGGAGGCGTCGCCGAAGAGGCTTGCAATCGTGCCGGCGGCCATCACGCTGTTGGTCATTTGAATCCTCTTCACTGCACCGTTTTGGCGTTTCGCACGTAGTAGCTACGGATGTAGGGCGCCAACGGACCAGCAACGCCGGGCGCTCGCGCATCGTTCAGTGTGTACACAGGCAAGCAGCGGGGGGCTGTCGTTGAATCGTCGCGAGATACCCATCGATCCCTTGGCCGCGCTCTACGCGCCGATCGCGCGGCCGCGCACAACGCCTTTCATCGTCGCCCAGCTCGGCCAGTCGCTGGATGGACGGATCGCGACGCCGACAGGAAAATCGCGCGATATCAATGGGCTGTGCGGTCTCGACCATCTACACCGGCTGCGTTCTCTGGCCGATGTGGTGGTGGTCGGCGTCGGCACGGTGGTGGCCGACGACCCTCGGCTCACCACGCGCCGCGTCCCCGGCCGCAGCCCGGCGCGGGCAGTCATCGACCGCACCGGCCGCTCGCCGCGCGATGCCAAATGGCTTGAGGCGGATGGCTGTCACAGAATTGTGTTCACCCACAACGGCGCAGGCTGGCCGGACGATGTCGACCGCATCGGCCCGGAGAGCGAGCCCGACATCTTCGAGCCGGCAAGGCTCATTGCCGCGCTGGCGGCGCGCGGCCACCGCACCATTCTCATCGAGGGCGGGGCGTCGACCATTTCCCGCTTCATCGATGCCGGGCTGGTCGATCGCCTGCATGTCTGCGTGGCGCCGATCATTCTCGGCTCCGGCCGTCCGGGCCTCGCGCTGCGGCCGATAGACGGGCTGGAGGGCGCGCTGCGCCCGCATGTCGATACCTATCTGCTCGACGACGGCAATATTCTTTGCGACTGTGACCTGCGACGAACCGGCGAGGGAGGGACGCATGTCGGCTTCTGATCGGGACGTGCCGTCCACGCCGGTCCGGTATGGCCCCACCGCCCGCGCCCTGCACTGGGTGGTCGCGCTGATCGTGCTCGTCCTCATCCCCCTCGGCCTCTACATGGTGGCGCGCGGCGAGGCGACAGGGTTCGACGCGCTGACCGGCTCGCTCTACAGCCTGCACAAGTTCATCGGCTTCCTCGCGCTGTGGCTCATCGTGCTGCGGGTGCTGGTCCGCCTGCGGCGAGGCGCGCCGCCGCCGGAGGCGTCGCTCACCCCGTTGGAGCGCGTGGCCTCGGCCACCGTGCACGCCGCGCTTTATCTGCTGCTGCTCGCCGTGCCGGTGCTGGGCTGGGCCGGGGTGTCGGCCTATCCGGCGCTGAACGTGTTCGGGCTGTTCGATCTTCCGGCCCTGCTCTCGCCGGATGAAGGGCTCGCCAAGCGGATTCTCGGCCTGCACGGGTTGCTGGCGCAGATCCTCGGCGTGCTGGCGCTGGCGCATATCGCGGCGGCGCTCTACCACCGCTTCCTCAAGCGCGACGGGGTGATGGCGCGGATGTGGCCGCCGTTCTGAGGCGGCGCCACCGGCGCGCGTCAGGCATGGCCGAACACGTCGCGATGGCCGATCGTCACCTTCTCCGCCGCCGCCCGTGCGCGCGCCCACGCGGCGAACTCGGCCTTTCGTGCCGGCTCGATTTCGCCGGCCGCCTGGGCGAAGCCATTCGTCAGCGCGCCGATGAGCGCGGCATGGGCGGGGCCGAGCACCCATGGGCTGGTGAAGGACCCGTACGTGTAGCCGTGCTGGCGCAGCAACTGCGCGAGGGCCTCGCTTGAGGCCGGCCCGAGCGCCGGCCCAAATCCCTTGTCGCCGCGCTGGTGGCGGTTGAAGGCGGCGATCACCCTTCCGTCCAGCGGCTCGGCGGGCTGCCACTCGGCCTCGCCGTCATAGTTCAGCACGGCATAGATCGGCAGCTTCCGGGCGACCAGCCGGGCGACGAGACGCTCCAGCCAGTCCTCGGAGACGAGGTCGAACAGCGCGGCCGCCGTCACCAGCTCCGCCCCGACATCGGTGAAATCGAGGTCGCGGACGGTGAGATCCGCGCGCTCAAAGCTCACCTCGATCACCCGCCCGTCGCGGTGCAGCACAAGGCGCTCGCCGGCCGGCTCGGCACGTTCCGCCCACGCGGCGAGGTCTTCGCGCGCCCGCTTCAGCAGTGCCGCGTCCCCATCGATCAGGTGCCAATGCTGGCGGGGCGGCAGGTCGCCGGCGAGGCCGCGCAGATTGGAGCCGGTGCCGCAGCCGAGATCGACGATGGTCAGCGCGTCGCGGCCGGCGAAATGCGCCCGCATCCGGGCCGCCAGCGTCGGGTTGCGGGAAGCGTGGTCCACTGGCTCGCGCAGGGCCAGCCAGTCGGCAGCAAAACCGCTCATCGGGGCATCTCCTTCAGGGCGGCCAGAAGCACCGCCGCGGTCTGCATCCATGTCGGCAGGGATTGACCATGGTGCCACGCCGCCTGCGCCAGAACGGCGCGGCGGTCGGGTTCATCGAAAAGCAGGCGGAGCGCCTCGGCGAGGCTCGCCACATCGCCGGGCTCCGCCAGCAGCGAGGCTTCCGCCGGCACGGTGTCGGGGATGGCGCCGGCGCGGGTGGCGACGATCGGCAGTCCATGCGCGAGTGCTTCGGTCAGCCCCATCCCATAGCCCTCGAACAGCGAGGCGGTGACGAAAAGGTCGGCGGCGTCGAATTCGCCGGCCAGCCGCTCGGGCGAGAGCGCGCCGGTAAGGCGGACGCGCGCGCCCAGCCCATGCGTCGCGATGCGCGCCGCGACCCGGGCGGTCTCGTCGGGGTCGCGATCGGTGGCGCCGACAATGTGGCAGGTCCAGTCGTGCGCGTTCAAGCCCGCGAGCGCCTCGACCAGCACGCCATGGGCCTTGCGCGGGATCACCGCGCCCACCGCCAGCAGCCGCAGCGGCCGGCCGGTGCCGGAAGCGCGGAGGCCGGGGTCGGTGCCGGGCACGGCGACGCTCAGCCGTTCGGCGGGCACGCCATATTCCCGCGCGAGGCATCGGGCGGTGGAAGGGCTGGTGGCGATCACCGCCGACACTTGCGCCAGCGCCGCCCTTTCGCTGGCGAAAAGCTCCGCCCGCTGGCCCTCGTTCAGCCCGCTCTCCAGCGCCAGCGGGTGATGCACCAGCGCCGCCAGCGGCCGCTCCACCCCCCGCAGCAGCGGCGCCGGCAGCGCGCCGAGCGCGAGGCCGTCGATCAGCACGGGCTGGCCGGGCGGCAGCGCGCGCAGGATCTCCGCGCTGCGCTCCAGCTCCGTCGGGGAGGGGAAGGGGAAGCCGCCCGGCAGGGCGACATGGGTCAACGCACCGCCGGCGCGGGGTGCCTCTGCCATCACCCGGCGGTCATAGGCATAGCCGCCCGTGGGAAGGGAGATATCGCCGGGAATGGCGAAGGCGAAGGCGCTCACGCGGCCATCCTCAGCCGAGACCGGCTTCGTAGCTGGCGCGGGCGAGGTCGGTCTCGTGCAGGGTGACGCGGATCTTCGCCAGCCCCCGCCCTTCCTCGCCCAGCGCCCCGGCGCCGGCAGCGGTGGCCATCGCGTCGAAAATATGCCGGGCGAGAAATTCCGTGGTGGTGAGCTTTCCGGCGAATTCCGGCAGCGTGTCGAGGTTCTGGTAGGCGAGGGGCGCCAGCGTCTTCTTCAGCACGTCGAGCGCGGCGCCGATGTCGACCACCACGTTCTGCGCCGTCAGCGCCGCGCGGAAGAACGCGACATCGACCACGAAGGTGGCGCCGTGCAGGCCCTGCGCCGGGCCGAAGAACGGGTCGGGCAGCGAATGGGCGATCATGATGCGATCGCGGACTTCGACACAGTACATGGCATCCCTCATCGGTAATCGAGCAGGATCGCCAGCGCGTCCTCCCCTTCGGTCAGCAGTGCCGGCAGCCTCGCCGGCGCCTCGCCGAACGGCACGATATGCGTGACCAGACGGTCGAGCCGTACATCGTCCAGCAAAGCGAGGGCCTTGGCGAGCCGGCGCGCATGCGGCCAGCGTGGCCGACGCGATGCGGATACGGAACCCACCTGCGAGCCGATCAGTTGCAGCCGCCGGCTGTGAAAACTCTCCCCCAGCGGCACGGAGGGCGCTCGCCCGCCATACCAACTCACCTCGACCACTTTCGCCTCGAACGCCGCCGCCGCCAGCGCCGTGGCCAGCCCGGCGGCGCTGGCGCTGGTGTGGAACACGATGTCGGCATCATCGGTGATCTCGGCCGGCAGCGCAAAGGCGGCGCCGAAGCTGCGCGCCAGTTCCGCCCGCTTCGGGTTTACGTCGACCAGCGTCACCTCGGCACCGGGAAGCCGGGCGGCGAGCGCGGTCAGCAAGAGGCCGATCACTCCGCCTCCCACGATGGTGATGCGGTCTCCCGGCCCGGCGCCGGAATCCCACAGCGCGTTGAGCGCGGTTTCCATGTTCGCCGCCAGCGTGGCGCGCTCGGGGGGCAGCGCGTCCGGCACCGGCATCGCCGCCGCCACCGGCAGGCGATAGAGATCCTGATGCGGATGCAGCGCGAAGACCGTGCGGCCGAGCCATTCCGCCGGCCCGGCCTCGACCACGCCGACGCTCTGATAGCCATACTGGACGGGAAACGGAAAATCGCCGTTCTGGAACGGCGCGCGCATGCGCTGGTGCTCGCTGTGCGGCACCGCGCCTTCCAGCACGAGGCGTTCCGTGCCCCGGCTAACCGCCGAGGCGAGGGCGCGCACGGTCAGCATGTCGTCGCCGCTCCGGTCGAGCGGGGCACGGCGCAGTTCGTAGCCTCCCGGCGTCACGCACCAGAGCTGCGTACATGTGTCCGATGCTTCAATCATTGTGGATGCTACCCCCTGCCACATTCGCGTGCATAACAGCATCACGGTCGGGTTAGATCCCCAAAACCGCGTGAACCGCCGGCGTTGCGCTGCGTACAAGCTCAGCGAGGTGCCGCAGGGGTAGTTCGCTTGCGTCGAGCCGAGGACTGCATGAGTCTGGATGAGAAGGTCGCCGAAGGGCGTTTCATTTCCGCCGAACAGGCGGAGCCCCGGACGCCGACCGGCGTGCAGTCGCTGCGGCAGCTGGCGGGACGGCGGGCTCTGGTGTTCACGCTCATCGGCGTGACCTATGCCGGGCTCGTCGCCTTGTTCGCCCATCTGCTCGGCCATGGCGGGTTCACCGTGCTGGACGGCTTCCTGCTGCTGGCGTTCTGCCTCTCCACGCCCTGGACCATTCTGGGCTTCTGGAACGCGGCGATCGGCCTGTGGCTGCTGCACGGCCCGGGCGATGCGTCGCGCTCGGTCTATCCCTATGCCGGCCGTGCGGCCGACGACGCGCCGATCACCGCGCGCGTCGCCATGGTGATGACGCTGCGCAACGAGGACCCGGCCCGCGCCTTCGCCCGCCTGCGCGCCATGCAGAATGAACTCGCGTCCACAGGCAATGGGGCGAACTTTGCCTGGTTCGTGCTGTCCGACACCACCCAGCCCGACATCGCCGTTGCCGAGGAGGCGCTTTTCGCTGCGTGGCAGGCCGAGCTTGGCGAGGGGGCGGCGCTGCACTACCGCCGCCGCAGCAGCAATGAAGGTTTCAAGGCCGGCAATATCCGCGACTTTCTCGACCGCTGGGGCGATGAGCACGATTTGATGCTGGCGCTCGATGCCGACAGCTTCCTCGGCGCCTCCGCTACGCTGCGCCTCATCCGCATCATGCAGGCCAATCCGCGCCTCGGCATCCTGCAGAGCCTCGTGGTCGGCCTGCCCTCGCGCTCGCCTTTCGCGCGCATCTTCCAGTTCGGCATGCGCCACGGCATGCGCTCCTACACGATGGGCGCGTCCTGGTGGGCGGGCGATTGCGGGCCCTATTGGGGGCACAACGCGGTCATCCGCATCGCCCCGTTCAAGGCGCATTGCCACCTTCCCGTCCTGCCGGGCACCGGGCCGCTCGCCGGGCACATCCTCTCGCACGACCAGATCGAGGCGGTGCTGATGCGCCGCGCCGGCTATGAGGTGCGGGTGCTGCCGGAGGAGATGGACAGTTTCGAGGAGAACCCGCCCCACCTCACCGAATTCACCCGCCGCGACCTGCGCTGGTGCCAGGGCAACATGCAGTATTGGCGGCTCATCGCCTTGCCGGGCCTCAAGCCGATGAGCCGGTTCCAGATCGCCTGGGCGATGCTGATGTATGTCGGCGCTCTCGCCTGGATGGCCTTCATCGCCCTCGCCGCGCTGAAGGTGTTCGACGCCGAGCAGGCCGATGGCCCGTTTCCCGCCGCGCTCGGGCTGGGCCTGTTCGCCACCATGTTCGCGATGAGCCTCGCCCCGAAGGCCGCCGGCTTTCTGGACGTGCTGCTGCGGGCGGGGGAGCGGAAGCGCTATGGCGGCACGGGGCGGCTGGTGGGCGGGGCGCTGTCGGAATTCGTCTTCTCGGTGCTGCTGGGCCCGGTTGTCGCCTTCCGCATCGCGCTGTTCATGGTCGGGCTGGTCTTCGGCCGCACCGTGACCTGGGAGGCGCAGTCGCGCGACGCCCAGCGCCTGTCCTGGCGCACCGCCATGGCCGGGCTGTGGCCGCAATTCCTGTTTGGCGGGGTGCTGGGCGCGCTGCTCCTCGGGTTCGCGCCCGGTGCGCTGCCCTGGGCGCTGCCGGTGCTGGTCGGCCTCATGGGCGCCGTGCCCTTCGCGGTGCTGACCGCCGAGCCGGCGCTCGGGCGCTGGCTGGCCCGGCGGGGCCTGTGCGCGACGCCGGAGGAGGTCTCTCCCACCGGCAGCCTTCTCGCGCTGGAAGCCGCGCACCGCGCCGCCTGAGGGGGTGCCTCTAGAGTGCGATCCGATCAGCTTGCGGTGCAAGTCGATCGGCGCGTGCTCTAGCCATTTTGCGGCGTCGCGCCGATAAGGAGGGGAATGGAACCCCCCGCCCCGCCTCGCGTGCCCCTTGCTCCAACCGGGCCCCCTCCCGCCGCCGGCGAGGGCGCCCGTCCGCGCGCGCGGCGTCGCGCCCGTTTCCGCGAACGCCCGGTGCGGGTGGCGCTCGGCTTTCTGTTCCGGCTGCTGTGCGCGCCTCTCATCCTGCTCGACGAGCTGGTGCGCCCGCTCTACCGCCCGCTCATCGCCCGCCTCGCCGCGCTGAAGATCATGCACGCCTTCGAGCGCTGGATCGCCGCCCGCTCAGTGTGGACCATCCTGGTGCTGCTGGTCATTCCCTATATCACCATCGAGCCACTGAAATTCGTCGCGTTGCTGTGGATCGCCGGCGGCTGGCCCAAGGCCGGCACGGTGCTGTTCCTGCTCGCCTATCTCCTGAGCTTCGTCATCATCGAGCGCATTTATTCCGCCGGCCGGCCCAAGCTGATGAGCCTGCCCTGGATGGCGTGGGTGATCCTGACCCTCACCGCCCTGCGCGACCGTGTGGTGGCGGCGCTGCGGCTCGACCGCCTCAAGGCCGGCCTGCGCCGCACGGCGCGCGACCTGCGGCGCCGGCTGGCGTTGCTCATTCGCTGAGCGCAGGCGTCGCTGATGCCAATGGTGGGAGACATCATCCCATGGCATAGGTTCGCCGACATCAATGGGTGCATCCGCGAAGCCCATGTGTGATTTTGGGAAAAGGGGCGGGCGCCTAGCGTGTCCGGGTGATCGAGGCCGCATCCCGCGGCGCGGAAATCCGGAGAAGCCCCATGAACAAGATCCTTGCCCTGGCCGTCCTGTCCTCCACCCTGGCCCTTGGTGCCGTGTCGGCCGAGGCCGCCGCCCGCCACGCGGCGCCCGCTTCTGTCCAGACCCTCGTCGAGGGCCGCAATGCCGCCGACAATATCGCCGCGCGCAACGCCGCTGTTGCCATCCGCGAGCAGGTCGAAGGCAACATGCGCTCCAGCAACTGAGCGCCTCTGCCGTCTCTGCGTTCATCTCGGCTCGGTCAACGGCCGGGCCGAGATTGCTTGCGGGGTGCAATCCTTCTCCGCGAAAGGCCGCCATCGCCCCGGCGCCGTCGCCATCCGCACAGCACTGCCCTACGTGTCGGCGCATGTACGGCGCCGGTTTTCGGCCCTAGCCTGAACGTGGTCGGTCGGGAGACGGGAGCGTAAAATGGGCGGGTGCGTGCCGCGCGAGGTGAGTATCGCGTGCCGGGATGGCCTCGTGCTCGGCGGGCACATCTGGGCGGCGGGCGGCCCGGCGCCGGCCCCGCATGGCGCGGTGGTCATCAACCCGGCCACCGGGGTGGCGGCACGCTATTATCACCGCTACGCCCGTTTTCTCGCCGGCCACGGTTTCGATGTGCTGACCTTCGACTATCGCGGCATCGGCCTGTCGCGGCCGGCGCGCCTGCGCGGCTCACCCATTCGCTGGCGCCACTGGGGCGAGCGTGATGTCGACGCGGCGCTGCGCTTCATGGCGGCGCGCTCAGCCGGCCCGCTCATGCTGGTCGGCCATTCCATCGGCGGATTTTTGCCCGGCCTTGCGGAGAGCGGCGCCGGCATCGCCCGTATGCTGACCATGGGCGCGCAATATGCGTGGTGGATGGACTATGCCCCGCGCCAGCGTGCCGGCCTGTTCCTGAAATGGCATGTCGCCATGCCGGCCCTCACCGTGCTTTTCGGCTATTTTCCCGGCCGGCGGCTCGGCTGGCTGGAGGACCTGCCGGCCGGCGTCGCCCATGAATGGAGCTTTCGCGGCCCCCGCTTCGAGACCAGCCATCCCCGCACCGAGCGCGAGGCGGTGCGTGCCCGCATGGCGGCCGTGCATGCCGACATCCTCGCCGTGGCGATGAGCGACGATCCGCTCGGCACCGTGCCGGCGCTCACCCGCACGCTCGGCTACTACACCGGCGCCCGGCGGACGCTGGTGCGCCTCGCCCCCGCTGATTACGGGCGGCAGGCGATCGGCCATTTCAGCCTGTTCCACGACAGCCACGCGGAAGGCTTCTGGCGTGACACGCTGGTGTTCCTGCGTGAGGGGCGCAACCCGTGGCCGGGCCATGTGGTGGAGGCGCCGCCGGGGCGATGAGCCTCAGCCGCCCTCGACCAGCGCGGTAATCTGCGCCACCTTCTGCGCCAAAAGCTCCGGCGCGCCCTTGGCCTCGACATTCAGCCGCAGCAGCGGCTCGGTGTTGGAGCGGCGCAGATTGAGCCGCCAGTCGCTGAAATCGAGCGAGAGCCCGTCGGTCTCGTCGCGCGCCGGGCTCTCCGCGGCAAACGCCGCCTCCACCCGTGCCACCGCGCCGGCAGGGTCGGTGAGGCGGAAATTGATCTCGCCGGAGGAGGGGAAGGCCGCCATGCGCGCCGACACCAGCTCACTCAGCGTCGCGCCGCTGCGCCCCATCAGCTCCGCCACCAGCAGCCACGGGATCATGCCGGAATCGCAGCACATGAAGTCGCGGAAGTAATGGTGCGCCGACATTTCCCCGCCATAGACCGCGCCGGTATCGCGCAGCGCCTGCTTGAGGAAGGCGTGGCCGGTGCGCGCCTGAATCGCGCGCCCGCCGGCGTGGGCTACCTGGTCCTGCGTGTTCCACACCACGCGCGGGTCGTGGACGATGGCGGCGCCCGGCTCCTTGGCGAGGAACACCTGTGCCAGCAGGCCGACGATATACTCGCCGGGAATGAAGCGCCCGGTCTCGTCGAACAGGAAGCAGCGGTCGAAATCGCCGTCCCAGGCGACGCCCATGTCGGCCCCGGCCGTCCGCACCGCCTCCGATGTCACCGGCTGGTTCTCGGGGAGCAGCGGGTTGGGAATCCCGTTGGGGAAACTGCCGTCCGGCTCATGGTGCAGGCGCACGAAGGTCAGCGGCGCGCCGCGCGCCTCCAGCGCCTGCGCCAGCGCGTCGAAGGTCGGCCCGGCCGCGCCATTGCCGGCATTGACCAGCACGGTGAGCGGGCGCAGCGCGCTCACATCGACAAAGGAGAGCACGCGCGCGACATAGGCCGCACACGCGCCTTCCGCCGGTGTGACGTGCCCGCCCGCGCGGTCCGGCAGCTCGGGCCCTTCCGCCAGCGCCTGGATCGCCGCCAGCCCGGTCGCGGTGTCGAGCGGGGCAGAGCCGGCGCGCACGAGCTTCATGCCGTTATAGTCCATCGGGTTGTGCGAGGCCGTTACCTCGATGCCGCCATCGGCGTCGAAGTCGGTCACGGCGGCATACATTTCCTCGGTGCCGCACAGGCCGAGGTCGAGCACCTCCGCTCCGCCGGCCACCAGCCCTTCGGTGCAGGCCGCCGCCAACGAGGCTGATGAGGCGCGGCAGTCGCGCCCGATCACCACGCGCTTGGCGCCGAGCCCTTCGACAAAGGCCCGCCCGATGCGGCGGGCGATGGCTTCGTTCAATTCCTCGCCGAGCCGTCCGCGAATGTCATAAGCCTTGAAGCAGGTGAGCATGGCGTGAGCCTCCATGTGTGCGGGCGCGCAGGGGGGCGGCGCGCCATCTTCGGCGATACGGATTTCGGGTGAAGAGATCAAGACGATTGATCCGCCTTGCCTTTCGCCACCGTGCCGCCCACACTTCGTCTGTTCAGGATACCTCCCTGCGAACGAACAGGCTTCATGGCACATCTTTATCCCGTTCTTCTCTGCGGAGGCTCCGGCACCCGCCTCTGGCCGCTGTCCCGCAAGAGTTTCCCCAAGCAGTTCGTCAAGCTCGGCGAAGGCGAGACGCTGTTCCAGGCCGCCGCCCGTCGGTTGTCCGGCCCGGATGTGCGCCCGCCAATCATCGTCACCAATGCCGATTTCCGCTTCATCGTCACCGAGCAGCTCGGCGAGGCCGGCATTCCGCCCGGCGCGGTGCTGATCGAGCCCAGTGCGCGCAACACCGCCCCCGCCATCCTCGCCGCCGTGCAGTATCTGGCGGCGCGCGATCCGAAGGCGTTGCTGCTGGTGATGCCCTCCGACCAGGTGGTGCCCGACAGCGCGGCGTTTTCCGCCGCCATACGCGCCGGCCTGCCCGCCGCCGAGGGAGGGCGCATCGTCACGTTCGGCATCCGCCCGACCCGGCCGGAAACCGGCTATGGCTGGCTGGAGCTCGCCCATGCGCCGGAGGGCGAGGCCCTCGCCCCGGTGCCGCTCCGCTGCTTCGTCGAGAAGCCCGATGCCGGGCGCGCCACCGTCATGCTGGCGGACGGCCACTATCTCTGGAACGCCGGCATCTTCCTGTTTTCGGTCGAAACCGCGCTGAAGGCGTTCGAGGCCCACGCGCCTGATATGCTCGCTCCGGTGCGGCAGGCGGTGGAGGAGGCGGCGAGCGACCTCGGCTTCCTGCGCCTCGCCCCGGAGCCGTGGCAGCGGGCGCAGGACATCTCCATCGACTACGCCATCATGGAGCGTTCCGACAATCTCGACGTGGTGCCCTTTGCCGGCGACTGGTCCGACCTTGGCGACTGGGCTTCCGTCATGCGCGAGGGCGTGGCCGATGGCGCCAATGTCGTCGCCCACGGGCCGGTCACGGCGATCGACTGCGCCGATTCGCTGCTGCGCTCGGAGGCCGAGGGGCTGGAACTGGTCGGCATCGGCCTCACCAACATGCTGGTGGTGGCGATGCCGGACGCGGTGCTGGTGGCCGATCGTTCCCGCTCGCAGGAGGTGAAGCAGGCGGTGACGGCGCTCAAGGCGCGCGGCGCCCGCCAGGCCGAGCATTTTCCTAGGGACCACCGGCCCTGGGGCTGGTTCGAGACGCTGGCGCTGGGCGATCGTTTCCAGGTCAAGCGCATCGTCGTCCATCCCGGCGCAGCGCTGTCGCTGCAGAGCCATTATCACCGCTCCGAACACTGGATCGTGGTCTCGGGCACGGCGCGCGTCATCATCGACGGCGAACCGCGCCTGCTCACCGAGAACCAGTCGGTCTATATCCCGCTCGGCGCCGTGCACCGCATGGAGAATCCCGGCAAGGTGCCGATGGTGCTGATCGAGGTGCAGACCGGCACCTATCTCGGCGAGGACGACATCATCCGCTACGAGGATGTCTATGCGCGCGGGCAGGGTGCCAAGGGCTGACGCGCCGCACCACGGCCGTGCCGGCGTAAAGACCTGCGAACGCACGCTTTCCGACCCCGACAGGCGAGGCTCGATGGCGAAACGCAGTCTCATCGGCCTGATGCGCAGGGTGCTGCGCGTGCCGGCCAATTGTCCGCCCCGCGTCGTGACGCCCTGCTGGCTGCATGGAGGGCGGCTGCCGTTCGGACTCGACGTCGTCGGCTATCTCCGCGCGGAGATAGGGCTGGGCGAGGCCGCCCGCCTGATCGTTCGTGCCGTCGATGCGGCCGGGCTGCCGACCAGCCCGGTCGATATCCGGCTCCCCGGCCGCTGCTCCGACCGCTCGCTCGACGCGCGCATCGGGCAGCCCACTCGCCACGCGGCGACGCTGACGGTTTCCAGCGTGCTCTACCTGCCCGACATGGCCAAGCGGCTTTGCCGGGGGCGCACCAACATCCACTACACGTCCTGGGAATTGCGGAAGACGCCCGAGGATCTGCGGCCCGCCTTCGACCGTTTCGACGCCTACTGGGCGCCATCGGTCTTCGTGCGCGACGTGCTGGTCGCCTCGCAGAAGCGCCCGGTCCATCTCGTGCCGCAGCCCTTGGCGTTGCCGGACGCGCCGCCCGCGCCGCCCGACTTTCGCGGACCGCTCCGCATCCTGACCTTCTTCGACTATGAATCTGTCGTGGCGCGGAAGAACCCGCAGGCAGCCATCGAGGCGTTCCGGCTGGCCTTTCCGGTCGGGCGCGAGGATGCGCGGCTGCTCGTCAAGGCGCGCGGCATGTCGGGTCCGCAGGCCCGCGCCGATCTGGCCCGGCTCGCGGCGCAGGACCCCCGGATCACTGTCATCGACAGCACCGTCTCCCGCGAGGAGATGGCGGCGCTGATGCAAGCATGCGACGTCTTCCTCTCGCTGCACCGCGCGGAGGGCTTCGGGCTCGGCGGAGCCGAGGCGCTCGCCCGGGGCAAGGCGGTCGTCACCACCGATTTCGGCGGAACCCGCGATTTCATCACGCCCGAGACCGGCTATCCCGTCGACTACCGGACCGTGCCAGTGCCCCCCGGTGCCTATCCGGCCGCGGATGGCAACCACTGGGCCGAGCCCAGCGTCGCTCATGCCGCCCAGATGCTGCGGCACATCCATGACGACCCGGCCGCCGCCGCACGCCGCGCGCTGGCCGGCTACCGGCTTCTCCAGCGCAACCACTCCTTCGCCGCCGTCGGCGCGCGCATTGCCGAATTGATGGAGCCGCTCCGCTGAGCGCCCGTTAGAGCGCGGCCGCCTGCGCCGCCCGCCAGCCGCCGCTGGCGGTAATGTCGCGCCCGCCCGCGAGCCCGTGCGGCTCGCACAGGAAACCCTTCACGGCAAGGCCGTCCTCCAGCGCCACCGTGCCGATGGCGAGCGGGGCGGGAATGCCGGCGAGGAAGTCGCCGAACGCGACGCGCGGCAGCGCCCAAATCTCCAGCGCGATGGCCGCGCCTTGCCCGTCCCTCGCGCGCACCAGTCCCGGCCGGGCCGGCGGCCCTCCGGGCAGGGCGAAGAGCTGGTAGGCCGGGCTGGTGCGGGCTTCGCGCAGAAAGCGCCCGCCACGCGAGGTGAGTTCGCCATTGAGCGGCAGCCCGGCCATGTGGGCCCCGCAGACGGCGATGGCGATTTCATCCCCGGCGATGTCGTCTTCCACGGGCGCGTCGGCCAGAGACGGCGCCGCCCCGCGCTCGACCCGCAACGCCAGCGCCGCCGCGCGGGCATCCTCGCCCTTGCGCGCAAGGACGGTGACGCTGCCGGGGCGCCCGTCGGGACGCGGCCCGGTCGGCACGGCGATGCCGCACATATCCAGCAGATTGACGAAATTGGTGTAGGTGCCGAGCCGGCTATTGGGACCGAACGGATCGGCCGCCACCTCGTCCAGCGTGACGAAGCAGGGAATGGTCGGCACGCAGAGGAAATCGAACCCCTCCAGCGCCTGCGCGCACACGCGCCGCAGTTCCTCCAGCCGGTACAGCCCTTTGAAGGCGTCGACGGCGGAGAGCTTCAGCCCCGGCGCGAGGATGGCGCGCGTCACCTCGTGCAGCGTGTCGGGCGACACCGTCAGCCGCGCGCCCACCGCCGCCACCCGCTCGGCCACCCAGGGGCCGGCATAGAGCAGATCCGCCACCGCGTAGAACGGTGCGAGGTCGATCTCGCGGACACTCGCCCCGTCGGCGCGCAGCCGCTCCACCGTGGCGCGGAAATCGCGCTCCTGTACCTCGTCGCCGAAAGTGCGCAGGCTCGCCGCGTCCGGCACCGCCACCGCGATGCCGCGCGGCAGGGGCGAGAGACGCTGGCGCGGCAGCGGGCGGGAGTAAGGGTCGGCCGGGTCGAAGCCGGCGCAATGGCCGAACAGCTCCCACGCCTCGCCCACGCTGTGGGCGAACAGCGACACGGTGTCGAGCGTTCGGCAGGCCGGCACCATGCCGGCGGAGGACAGCGCCCCGAGGCTCGGCTTCAGCCCGACAATATCATTGAGCGCGGCCGGCACCCGCCCGGAGCCGGCGGTGTCGGTGCCGAGGCTGAAGGCCACCAGCCCGCGCGCCACCGCCACCGCCGAGCCGGAGGAGGAGCCGCCCGGGACCAGTTCGGGGTCAATCGCGTTGCGCGGCACCGGGTAGGGCGTGCGCACTCCCACCAGCCCGGTGGCGAACTGGTCGAGATTGGCCTTGCCGAGGCAAATCGCGCCCAGGGCCCGCAGCCGCGCCACCGCTGCCGCGTCCATTTCCGCGCGATAGAGGAAATCCGGGCAGGCCGCCGTGGTCGGCATGTCGGCGACGTCGATATTGTCCTTCACCGCATAGGGAATGCCCCAGAGCGGCCGGCCATCGGGCGCCCCCAGCGCCCGTGCTTCCGCCAGCGCCGTCTCGCGCGCCTCGAACAAGAAGATGCCGGGATCGTCGAGCGCGTCGAGCCGGGCGAAGGCCTCAGCGATCACCGCTTCCGGCCGCAGTCCCCCGGCATAGGCGGCTCGGAGCGCGGGGAGGGTGAAGGCGAGATCGCGCGGCATAAGCAACACCTGGGCAAACGGCAGGGGAAAGGGCAGAGACAAAAGATGGCGAGAAAAAGGGCGACAGACAGCGCATTGTATACACCGTCACGGCCCTCCGCCATGCGCTATCTCTGCACGTTGCAACTCGTGGAAGCAGCAGTGCCTACAGCGGCCGGGCGCGCGAGCCCAGCGTGTCAAACTGCCCTCCGGCATAGATCAGCGGGTGCAGCGGCCCCTCCGGCAGATGCAGCGCGACCACCCTGCCCAGAAAGATGCTGTGGCTGTGCACGCTCACCGTTTCCGCCAACTCGCAGTCGAAGCTGGCCAGCGCCCCCACCAGCGCCGGCGCCCCGGTGGCGAGCGCTCGCCATTCATGGGTGCTGAAGCGCAGATGCCGGTTGGCGGAGGAGGAGAACGCCTTGGCAAGTTCCAACTCCGGCTCGGCCAGCAGATTGACGCAGAACGAACGTGAAGCGCCGATCACGTCGTGGCAGGAGACATTGCGATTGACGCAGACCAGCAGTGTCGGCGTCGGATCTGCAGCCACCGAGGTGACGGATGTCGCGACAAACCCGTGGGGCTGCCCGTTCTCCATCGTGGTGATGACGGACACGCCGGCGGCGAGGCGCCGCATGCCCTGCTTGAAATCTGTCGGGTCGATCATGGCGAACTCCACCTCGCGGCACGCGTGGCCGCGTCGGGGAGAGAACCGCAAGCGCCGTGCCAGCCGCGCCCAGCCTGCATTTGACAGCCCATCTCCCCGGCCGGCGCCCGTCCGTCTCGCGCCGCGCTGCGACAGATGTCGCCGATCTGAGACGCGCGCGGCCCATTGTGCCAGCCGCCGCGAGCCACCGTCGACGGGCCGGAACTCAGCGCCGGCAACGCTTTTCCTGGCGCCATCCGCCCGCGCGCCCCCGGGCGAACCCTTGCCCGTGCCGCATGCAGGTGCTGGCACAAGCCTTGCGGCATCGTCCACATCCCTTTCGTTGCCGAAAGCCCTGCCATGACCCTCTCCGTGAACCCCATCGCCGACATCATCGCCCCGCTGCCCAAGGGGCTGTTGATCGACGGGGCCTTCGTCCCCGCGCTCTCGGGCAAGACCTTCAAGACCTTCAACCCGGCGACCGGCGAGGTGCTGGCCGAGATTGCCGAGGGCGACGCCGCCGATATCGACCTCGCGGTGGCCGCCGCACGGCGCGCCTTCAACGGGCCGTGGAGCCGCTTCACGCCGTTCCAGCGCCAGCAATGCCTGCTGCGCTTCGCCGATCTGGTGGAAAAGCACTTCGACACGCTGGCGCTCATCGACGTGCTCGACATGGGCGCACCGATCACCGCCATGCAGTCCCGCCGCCAGCGCGCGCTCGGCCTGCCGCGCTTCTATGCCGGCATGTGCACCGTCATCGCGGGCGGCACGCTGCCCAATTCGCTGCCCGGCGAGGTGTTCACCTACACGCTGAAGGAGCCGGTCGGCGTGGTTGGCGCCATCACCCCGTGGAACGCGCCGCTGACCTCAACGATCTGGAAGATCGGCCCAGTGCTCGCCACCGGCTGCACCATGGTGCTCAAGCCCGCCGAAGATGCCCCGCTCACCGCGCTGCGGCTCGGCGAATTGCTGCTGGAAGCCGGCGTGCCGGCGGGCGTGGTCAATATCGTGCCCGGCTTCGGTCCCACCGCCGGCGATGCGCTGGCCCGGCATATGGATGTTGACAAGGTGGCCTTTACCGGCTCGGACGTCACCGGCCGCAAGATCGTCGAGGCCTCGAAGACCAATCTCAAGCGGGTGACGCTGGAACTGGGCGGCAAGTCGCCGGACATCATCTTCGCCGATTGCGACATGGAGGCTGCGGTGGCCGGCGCCGGCATGGGCGTGTTCGCCAATAGCGGCCAGATCTGCGTCGCCGGGACCCGTCTGCTGGTCGAGCGCCCGATCTACGAGGAATTCGTCGCCCGCGTCTCCGCCTATGCCCGCTCGCTCAAGGTTGGCAACGGCCTCGATCCGGCGACGCAGATCGGCCCGATCGTCAACGCGAGGCAACTGGAGCGCATCACCTCCTACATGGAGATCGGCATCAGCGAGGGCGTCACCGCCACGGCTGGCGGCCGGCGGCTCACCGAAGGGGCGCTGGGGGACGGCCATTTCTTCGAGCCGACCGTGCTCTCCGGCGTGACCAACGCCATGCGGATCGCCCGCGAGGAAATCTTCGGGCCGGTCGCCACCGCCATCCCCTTCGACACGCCGGAGGAGGCGGCGGCCATTGCCAATGACACGCCCTTCGGCCTCGGCGGCGGGGTGTGGACAAGCAACCTTTCCACCGCGCACCGCATGGCCAAGGCGATCCGCGCCGGCACGGTGTGGGTCAACACCTATGGCGGGCTCGACCCTGTGGTGCCCTTCGGCGGCTACAAGGCCAGCGGCTATGGCCGCGAGTCCGGCACCGAGCATCTCGACGCCTATCTGGAGACCAAGTCGGTGGTGATGAAGCTGAGCTGAACGTGCCGGGTGTTCAGTGGCGCAAAGCGCGGGGAATGACCACGCGCACCGCCACGACGATCGCCAGCGCACCGACGGTGAGCATCGCGAAGGCGGCACGCAGGTCCAGCGCATGGGCGACAAAGCCGATCAGTGGCGGGCCGAGGAGGCCGCCGCTGTAGGCGATCGTCACCGTCATGGCGATGCCGGCATTGGGCGGGATGCCCGGCATGCGCCCGCTCAGCGAGAACAGGATCGGCACCAGATTGGCGATGCCGAGCCCGGCAATGGCGAAGCCCGGCAGCGCCGCCAGCGTGGTTGGCGCCAGCACGACCAGCGCCACGCCGGTAAAGGCGATGGCGGCGGAAATCTGGATCGTCGTCACCGCTCCCAGCGCGCGGGTGATGCGGTCGCCAAGCAGCCGGCCGGTGGTCATCGCCACCGAGAAGGCGGCGACGCCCGAGGCGGCCTGCGCGGGGCCCGAGCCGGTCGCCTGCACCAGATAGAGCGCGCCCCAGTCGATCAGCGCCAGTTCGATGACGAAGGCGAGCACGGTGAGCACGCCGATCCCCAGCATGGTGCGGTTGGGCAGGCGGAAGATCGAGGTGTCGGCGGCCTCCCGCACATGTCGTTCGGGCAGCCACAGCCAGGGCATCGCGGCCAGCGCAAGCGCCACCAGCGCCACGCTGGCGAGGCCGAGCCCGAGGGGCGGGGCGAAGCCGAAGCCGATCAGCGTGCCGCCGGCCAGCGCCCCGGCAACGGTGCCGAGGCTGAAGAAGGCATGCGCCGAGGACATGATCGGCCGGCCGACCTCGCGTTCCAGCGCCGAGACATGCGCGTTCATGCACACGTCGAGAAAGCCGAAGCACAGGCCGAAGACGGCGGCCGACAGCGCCAGCAGCGGCAGGGTGACGCCCAGCGCCGGCCCGAAGCTGGCGGCGGCGAAGGCGATGCCGGCCAGCGCGCCCGCGCGCAGCGGGCCGAGCCTCGGGCGCAGGAACCCCGCCGCCGGCATGCCGCAAAGGCAGCCGAGCGAGACGCACATCAGCACCAGCCCGATCTGCGCATCGTCCAAGCCGGCCCGCGCCTTGAGGATCGGGATATAGGTCGCCCAGAGCGTCAGCCCGCAGCCGCCGACGAAGAACACGGCACTCACGGCCACGCGCGAGGCGAACAGCGCACGCCGCGCGCCCGCGACCGACAACTCACTCATGCTTCTTCCAACACCACTTCCGCCGGGCGGCCCCGCAGCAGGCTTTCGCGGCGAACTTTTGCGCCGAGCTTTGTAACCAGCCTCGGGGCACGAGGCGTGCCAACGCGCCGTCCAAGGGTCGTCTCATCGCCCGGATGGGCCCGGCCGGCAAGGGGGGGGGGGAGAAGGGGGGCAAGGGGGCAAGGGGGCAAGGGGGCCCCAGCCGCCCGTCTCATCCGCGCGTCTCAATCGTGCGCCGGTCTCACCGCCGGTGTGTCTCGTCCCGTATTCACCGCGCCGCATGCCCTTGGCAGAACGCTGACGGCGCAACGCCTACATGTTGGCACGGGCATTGCGCAGGGCGGGCACGACGGGCGCGGCACGCGTGCCCGTCGTCATCTTTGCTCCAGCCTCATGGTTGCCATGCCTCCCGATCCGTCCATCCAGCGCCTGTCCTCCAATGGCCGACTCGCGCGCGTCGTCGTGCATGCTGGCACCGTCTATCTCGCCGGCGTTGTCGCGCGGGAGAAGACGCCCGACGTCGCAGCCCAGACCGCCGACGTGCTTGCCCAGATCGACGCGCTTCTCACGGACGCCGGCACCGACAAGAGCCGGCTGCTGCGCGTCACCATCTGGCTGCACGACATGGCCGATTTCGCCGCCATGAACACGGTGTGGGACGGCTGGGTCGACGCCGCCAATGCCCCGGCGCGTGCCACGGTCGAATCCCGCCTTGCCGGGCAGGGCGCCAACCTCGTCGAGATGATGGCCACCGCCGCCCTGTGAACCGGGCGGGGCCGGCAGCCGTATACCCGGCATGTGCGCCCGTCAGAGGCGCCATCCGGGCTGTCGGTGGCGCCCCCGGGGCCAGCCCGACGCAGGCGCCAGCGAGGGGAGCACCCGCCCCAGCCCACCCCTCGCTGGCGCTGCGCGCGCCGGGTCCGCCTCCCTTCCCCAGCCGCGCATGGCTACGTCTCACACCTGAGACGTTGCCGTCTCAGGTGTGAGAAAAGAGCGAAGTTTATTTTTAATCTATACTTGAAGATACCAAGGCACTATCGAATATATAGCGTATACCGCTTCCGGTGGCGCGTTCAGGCGCAGTTGTCGACGGAGTCCGATAGCGTCATCGGCGCACCCTGCGCAGGGCATCACTCGCGGCGCACGCTGCGCCGGTTGCATCAAGGCGGCCTGATCCATGACATCTTCCAGCAAACCCGGCACCGCGCGCACCGTTGCCGTCATCGGCGGCGGCGCGGTCGGCGTTGCCACCGCCAGCTTTCTCCTGCGCGAGGGGTTTGACGTGGTGCTGATCGAGCGCGGCGGCCTCGGCGAGGGCGCCTCCTTCGGCAATGCCGGCGTGCTCGCCCCTTCCTCCGTGGTGCCCATGTCGATGCCGGGCACGCTGATGAAGGTGCCGGGCTATCTGCTCGACCCGCTCGGCCCGCTCTCCATCCGCTGGAGCTATCTGCCGACGCTGGCGCCGTGGCTCGCCCGCTTCGTCAGATCCGGCACGCGGGAGCGCGTGCAGGCGCAAGCGCGGGCGCTGAAGCCGCTGCTCGACGATTCCTTCAGCGCCTGGCTGCCGCTGGTGCGCCATGCCGGCAACGAGGTGCTGATCCAGCGCGACGGCTTTCTCGCCGTCTACCGCAGCGAGGCGGATTTCGCCGGCGACGCGCTGGGCTTCCAACTGCGCCGCGACAACGACATCCCATTCGAGGTGATGCGTGGGGCGGATTTGTGGGCGTTCGAGCCCAGCATTTCGCGCGACTACACGGTCGGCGTCCTGTTCCGCCAATGCGGCCACACGATCAACCCCAACCGGCTGGTGCGCACGGTTGCCGATGCCTTCCTTCGCGATGGCGGGCGGGTCGTGCAGGCCCGGGCGCTCGGTTTTGCCCATGCGGGCGGGGCGCTTCAGGGCGTTCAGACCGATGCCGGCCTCATCCCCGCCAGCGCGGCGGTGGTCGCCTGCGGCGCGCATTCGCGTCCGCTCGCGGCCGGCCTCGGCGACGACGTGCCGCTCGACACCGAGCGCGGCTATCACGTGCTGATCGCCGATCCCGAGACGCGCCCCTTGCGGCCGATCCTCGATGCCAGCGCCAAATTCGTCTCGACGCCGATGGAGACCGGGCTGCGCATGGCCGGCACGGTCGAGTTCGCCGGGCTGGACGCCCCGCCGGACTGGAAGCGCGCGGCGCATCTGTTCACCCTCGGCCGGCGGCTGTTTCCCGGCCTCGCCCCGCATCATCCGGAGGCGCGGGTCTCGCGCTGGATGGGGTTCCGGCCGAGCATGCCGGATTCGCTCCCCGTCATCGGCCGGGCGAGCGCCTGCCCCGCCGTGGTCTACGCCTTCGGCCATGGCCATGTCGGCCTCGCCTCCGCCGCCCGCACCGGCATGGCGGTGGCCGATCTCGTCGCCGGGCGCCCGCCCGCCCTCGACCTCGCCCCTTTCGCCCCCACGCGGTTCTGAGAGCGGCGTTTCGCAGCCGCGCGCCGGCTTTCTCCGCAATGAGACAGGCCGACGCGGCGGTGACGGGTCCATCGTGAAGAGTGGTGTCAGATCAGTGGGTTAAGTCTCTGGCACGGGCCTTGCCGAAGGGTGCGTTGCCGGCACGTTGCCGGTCGCAGTCAAGGGAGACCGTCGTGCTGCTTTCCTTCTTCATGATGCCGCTTCATTCGGTAAACAGGCACTATCCCACCGCCCTGGCCGAGGACATCGAGGCGTTCAAGCTGGCGGACGAACTGGGCTTCGAGGAAGCGTGGATCGGCGAGCACTATTCGGCGGAGATCGAGCAGATTTCCTCGCCGCTGATGTTCCTGGCGCACATGGCGCCGCAGACCAAGCGCATCAAGCTGGGCACCGGCGTGCTGCCGCTGCCGCTCTACCATCCGGTGATGGCCGCGTCTCACATTGCGCTGCTGGACCACCTCGCCCCCGGCCGCCTGCTGCTGGGCATCGGCACCGGCGGCCTCGGCTCGGACTTCGAGGTGTTCGGCACGGAGGACGCGGACCGCAACGCGATGATGCTCGATTCCATCGCCATCATGAAGAAGATCTGGTCCTCCGATCCGCCCTATGACATCGAAGGCAAGTTCTGGAACGTGAAGCTCTCCAAGAGCTACTGGCCGGACCTTGGCGTCGGCATCCTCCCGAAGACGCTGACCAAGCCCCACCCGCCGCTCGCCGTCTCGGTGTCGAGCCCCAATTCCGGATCCATGCGCGTCGCCGCCCGCAACGACTTCATGCCGATCTCGGCCAATTTCGTCGCCTCCTGGGTGGTGAAGACCCATTGGGAAACCTATTGCGACGAACTCGGCAAGCTCGGCAAGACGCCGGACGGCACCAAGTGGCGCGTCGCCCGTTCCATCCATGTCGCCGACACGGACGCGGAGGCCGAGCGCGTGGTGAAGAAGGCCGGCGGCGCCTATGATTGGTACTATGACTACATGTTCCAGGTGTATCAGCGCATGGGCGCGGCGGCGCTGCTCGCCCCCTTCCGCGACACCGATCCCGCCACCATCACGCCGCAGATGGTGCGCGACAATTTCGTGATCTATGGCAGCCCGGAGACGGTGGCGCGCAAGATCCTCGAACTGCGCGAGGAGGTTGGCCCGTTCGGCACGCTGATGATGACCTCGCATGAATGGGAGGACAAACCCGCCATGCGCCGCTCGATGGAACTGCTTGCCACGCGCGTGATGCCCATCGTCAATGCGGCACTGGGCGAGGCGGGGCTCGGGGAGGCGGGACTGGCTGAAGATCTGCCGGCGATCGCGGTCTGAGCGCGGGAGAGGAAACAAGATGTCGAGCGTCGACACGGCCGGGCTGCTGGAGCCCGGGAAACTCTGGTGGAACTGGTTCGGCGAGCAGTATTTCGTGCCGCGCTACACCGCCCGCCCCACTAGCGAGGAAGAGGTGTGCGCCATCGTGCGCGAGGCGCGCAGGCTCGGCCTGCCGCTCCGCGCCAGCGGGGCCGGTCATTCCAACCCGGCCGTCGTGCCGACGCCGGGCGTGCATGTCGACTTCGACGCCTTCAACCAGGTCGTCTCGGTGGACAGGGAGAAGCTGCAGGTCACGGTGCGGCCGGGGATGCGCGTCAGCGCGCTGACGAAGTATCTGCGCGAACAGGGCATGTCGCTCAACAACCAGGGCGACATCGACCGGCAGGCGATCGTCGGTGCGCTGATGACCGGCACCCACGGCGCTGGCAAGACGCTGGCCTGCATGTCGACCCAGCTCATCGGCGCCCGCATCGTCACGGCGGAGGGCGAACTGCGCGACCTCTCCGCCGCCGATGGCGAACTGTTCAAGGCGTTCCGCACCTCCATCGGCATGTTCGGCCTCGTCGTGTCGGTGACGCTGCAGGCGGTGCCGTCCTACAACATCCACAAGCGCTCGTGGAACACCGACACCGAGGACTGCATCGCCAATCTGCATGAGCTGCTGGATGCCAACCGGACCTTCTGGTTCTTCTGGCTGCCGCGCCGCGAATCGGCCGATCTCTACGAATTGCCGGGCGGGGCCGTGCCCTCGAAGGCGACGCGGGACTACGATTTCTGCCACATGCGGACCTACAACCCCGTGCCGGTGGCCGATCCTGCGCCCACGCTGGGGCCGGGGGAGGAATTCGACCATTCCTCCATCATCTACCCCAATGACTACGTGCCGAATTTCCGCGAGATCGAATACGCCGTGCCCTTCGGCCGCTTCGAGGAAGCCTTCGGCGAGGTGCGGCACATGTTCCAGACCAAGTACCCGGAGGCCATCTACCCCGTCGAATGCCGGGCGGTGAAGGGCGACGACACCTATCTCTCGGCCTATTCCGAGCGCGATGGCTATGCGCTGTCCATTTCCGGCCCGCTGGAGGAGGCGAGCTGGGCCATGCTGCGCGACGCCGATGCCATTCTCGACCGCTATGACGCGCGCCCCCACTGGGGCAAGCATCATTTCATGACGCCGGAGCGGCTGGAGCGCATCTACCCGAAATACGACGCCTTCAAGCGCCTGCGCCGGGAGATGGACCCGGACGGGGTCTTCCTCAACGACCATCTGCGCATGCTCTTCGCCTGAGCGAGGGGGCCGGCATTGCCGGCCCTTTTTCGTTTGTGTCGCGAAGGAGGAGGAAGCGGGTTGACGATTAAACTTTGTGCTGCGCACAATTTAAGCGAGGGCTTGTCAAGCGGGGGCTCGGAACCGGAGGCCGCGATGCTGGATCTGCGCAGCCATGTCGCGCGCATCGTCACGAGCGCGAACCAGCTTGCGCCTGCCGCCGGCGATTTCAACGTGCCCCGCGCCGCCGATTCCATGGCCGCCTCGTGGCGGCGCTGCATGGATGGCTACAGCTTCGATCCCGGCGCCAAGTTCCGTATCGAGGCGGTGAGCGATGCCGAGCTGAGGCGGCAATGCGAGGCCAATGATGAGCTGATCCACTATGCCCGCCCGGAGATCGACGCTCTGTTCGGGGCGGTCTCGGTGTCCGGCTTCTCCATCAGCCTCGGCAATGTCGACGGCTACATCATCACCGAGCGCGCCAATTACCATCCCGACTTCTACAGCGAGGTCGAGCGGCCGGGCACCGCCTGGGCCGAGCCCTCCGCCGGCACCAACGCCATCGGCACCTGCCTGGTCGAGCGCCGCCCGGTGGGCGTGCTCACCAATGATCATTTCTTCTACGAATTCTCCGCGCTTTCCTGTGCCAGCGCGCCGTTGTTCGGGCCGGATGCCGAGCTGATCGGCGCCATCAACATCTCGATCCGCAATCCCGAATTGCAGCGCGAGACGTTGAAAGTGGTGCTGGGCCTGTCCTCCAGCCTCGCCGACCGCATCGGCGAGCGCATGTTCCGCCAGGCCTTCCGCCGCTGCTTCATCCTGAAATTCGCCATCGGCGCCGTCGACCACGGGCTGATCGCGGTGGATGGCGACTTCCAGCTTGTCGGCCTCAACCACGCCGCCCGCGACATGCTGCGCGACCGCATCCAGCTTGCCCGCGTGCGCAGCCTGTGGGCGGTGTTCGAGCGCGACCATCGCCTTGCCGACCTGTCCCGCCTCGGCGGCACCGAGCTGACGCTGCACCTGCAAAAGGGCGGCGACGCCATCTCGGTCTCGCTCAGCGGGCCGCTTGAAGCGCCCGCGCGTGGCGCCAGCGCCGGGTCTCGCCCCGCCGCCACGCCCTTCGCCGCCGCACCGCCGGCGGGCGAGGCCCGCCCCCGCCCGGCGGCCGCTCCCGCAGCGGCGGCTCTCCCGCCCCGCGCGGCGCCGCGCGTGCTTACCCTTGATGACTGCGCCGGCAGCGATGCGCGCATGGCGGCCAATGTCCGGCTGGTGCGGCGCGTGCTCGGCGGTTCGCTGCCCATCCTGCTGCTCGGCGAGACCGGAGTGGGCAAGGACGCGTTCGCCCGCGCCATCCATGAGGAAAGCCCGCGCCGCGCTGCGCCCTTCGTCGCCTTCAACTGCGCCTCGGTGCCGGACACGCTGATCGACAGCGAACTGTTCGGCTATGGCAGCGGCGCCTTCACCGGCGCCCGGCGCGAGGGCAATGCCGGCCGGCTGGTGGAGGCCGATGGCGGCACGCTGTTTCTCGACGAGATTGGCGACATGCCGGTGAGCCAGCAGACGCGGCTGCTGCATGTGCTCGAATCCGGCGAGGTCACGCCGTTGGGCGCCGGCAAGCCGCGCCGGGTCGATCTCCAGGTGATTGCCGCCACCAACCAGAATCTGGAAGCCCAGGTCGCCCGCGGCCAGTTCCGGCAGGATTTGTATTACCGGCTCGCCGGCGCGGTGATCGACATTCCCGCGCTGCGCGCGCGCACCGACCGCCGGGCGCTGATCGAGAAGGTGCTGTCCGGCCTCGATGCCGGGCGCGGGCTCACCCTGTCGCCGGAAGCGCTGGCGTTGCTCATGGCCCATGACTGGCCGGGCAATGTGCGCGAGCTGCGCCACGCGCTCAACCGTGCCGTCCATGTCTGCGAGGGCACGGTGCTCGGCTGCGAGGACATCGCCATCCGCCCGGCTTTTCCGGCGGCGGGCATGGCCATTGGCGGGTGGCCGGTGGCCGGTGGCGTCGAGGCGCCGGCGGGGGAGGGCGGCATCGCCGAGGCGCAGGCCTCTGCCGACGCCGGCAGTGCCCGCCATGCCATCGCCTCGGCCGAGCGCGAGGCCATCGTCGCCACGCTGGCGCGCTGCGGCGGCAATGTGAAAGCGGCCGCCGCCGCGCTGCAGCTGAGCCGCGCCACGCTGTACCGCAAGCTGCAGCGCTACGGTATCTCCACCTGACGCTCTCCCGCCTCGCCCGCGCCCGTTGTCGCGCCCCTGCGACGGGGGCGCTCATCCTTGAAACAGCGTCGCCTTCGCGCGATCCTGTCTCACGGTTGCGCCGCGCTGCGACACTGTCGCGATAATGAGTGGTATTTCGGCCCGATACTCCAGCACTACACGTGAAAGAGACTGATCTACTCTTCGAGTCATCGGCAACAGTCGGACGAGATTGCTGAAATCAACTTAGAAAATCGACACAAACCCGGGTGGCACGAGAGTTGCCGAACCGGGTGTCGGCCAGAAAGGCCGAACACAGGGGAAAAAAATGACCTTCCATACTGGAGATTGGGCGCCTTCGCGGCGCAGCGTCATGAAGGGCATGGGCGCGGCCGCCGCCACGCTGGCCGCCCCCGGCGTTCTGCGCCGGGCCTATGCGCAGGAGCCGATCGTGCTGCTGACCTGGGAAACCTATCACGATCCCGCTTGGTGCAAGGAATGGAGCGAGGCCAATGGCGTCGAGGTGAAGCCGGTCACCATCGGCTCGGTCGACGAGCTGTTCTCGCAGCCCTTCTCCGGGGCGGTGCAGCCGGACGTCATGTATATCGAGACCGGCTCGCTGCCGCGCTTCAAGGAAGCCGGGCTTATCGTGCCGTTCGACACCGCCAAGGTGCCGAACATCGCGAACATCACCCCCAATCTCGCCTGGAAGAAATACACCGATGTCGGCGGCGAGGTGGTTGCCGTGCCCTACAATTGGGGCACCCAGCCGCTGATGTACAATGCCGACGCGATGTCCACGCCGGACAGCTGGAAGGCGCTGTGGGACGAGAAATACCGGGGCAAGGTCAACATCTTCGACGACTGCACCATCTGCTTTCCGATGATCGCGCTCTCGGTCGGTGCCAAGGACCCGTTCAATCTCACGGACGCGGATTTCGCCGCCTGCGAGGAAGCGCTGCGCGCGCTGCGCCCGCAGATCCGCACCATCGCCCGCGGCTTCGACGATGCCGTCACCATCTATGCCGCCGGCGAGGCCGTCATCGGCTATTGCCAAAACATCGCGGTCGTCACCTCGCTGCAGGACAAGGGCAAGAACTTCGCCTATTCGCTGCCGAAGGAGGGCACCCCCACCTGGATCGACTGCACCGGCGTCTCCAAGAAGGGCGACCGCGACATCGTCTACAAGTTCATCAACGACAATCTCTCCACCAAGTGGCAGGCCCGGTTCATCGAGGCCTCGACCAATAACGGCGTGCTCGACCTCAGCGAGGCCAAGGCCGGCGGCGTGAGCGAGGCGACGCTCAAGCGCACCAACATTCCCGATTCGCAGGCCGGCGATTTCTGGGAAAAGCTGGTGATCCTGCAGAAGCCGGAAGATTTCGAGCGGCGGCTGCAGATCTGGAACGACTTCAAGGCCGGCACGCTCTGATGCGCGCCTGCTGACCTTGCAACTCGGAGCACGAGAGATGGCGAAGACTTCGCAGGCGATCCTGGCGCTCGCCGGCATCGACAAAACCTATGACGGCGCGGTCCGGCCGGCGCTTGACCGGATTTCCCTCACCGTGGCGCCCGGCGAGTTCTTCTCCATCCTCGGGCCGAGCGGCTCGGGAAAGACCACGCTGCTGCGCATGATCGCCGGTTTCGAGCGGCCCGATGTCGGGCGCGTGCTCATGGACGGCGCGGACATCACCGATGTCCCGCCGTTCCGCCGCGACGTGCGTACCGTGTTCCAGTCCTATGCGCTTTTCCCGCATATGAGCGTGCTGGAAAACGTCGCCTATCCCCTGCGCATGGCCGGCGCGCGCAAGGCCGAGCGTCTCGCCAAGGCGCGCGACTGCCTCGCGCTCGTCAGCATGGGCGATTTCGCCGCCCGGCTGCCGCACCAGCTTTCCGGCGGCCAGCGCCAGCGCGTGGCTCTCGCCCGCGCCATTGTCTGCCGGCCGCGCGTGCTGCTGCTCGACGAGCCGCTCGGCGCGCTCGACCTGCGGCTGCGCCAGCAGATGCAGCACATGCTGGTCTCGCTGCAGCGCGAGCTCGGCATCGCCTTCGTCTATGTCACCCACGACCAGGGCGAGGCGCTGTCCATGTCCGACCGGGTGGCTGTCATGAGCGAGGGGCGGATCGCCCAGCTTGGCACGCCGCGCGAGATCTATTTCGACCCGGCGTCCGAATTCGTCGCCCAGTTCGTCGGCCGCTCCAACCTGCTGCCGATCGAGGGTGCGCCCCATGAGGGAAGTCTCACCGCGCTTCTGGGGGGGCGGGCGCTGCCCGGGGTCATGGTGCCGCGCTCCGGCCCGGCGCGGATGGCGATCCGCTTTGAATGCGTGCGCCTTGCCGATGCCGCCGCCCCCGCCGACCCGACGGGCGGCGAGGCCTGCATGCTCGACGGCACGGTGGAGGATGTGCTGTTCCTCGGCAATGCTCTGGAGGTAAATGTGCGCTGCGGCGACCACAATATCATCGCCGCCGTGCCCACCATGGGCGGCGAGGGCTTCGTCCCTGGCCGCCCGGTGCGGGTGCTGTTCGACCCCGGCCAGGCGACGGTGTTCCATGGCTGATATCGCCTCTGACATGTCCCTTTCCGCAACCCGCCCCCTCCGCTTCCTCAAGCTCAGCATCCTCGGCTGGCCGGTCTATGCCTGGTTCATCGCCCTCGTGCTGGTGCCGAACCTGCTGCTCATCGGCACCAGCTTCCTGCGGACCTCGAATGGCTTCATCGTCTTCGATCCGTCCATCGCCAGCTATGTCAGGCTGTGGAAGTCGTCGAGCTTCCAGTTCCTGCTGCTGAAGACGCTCGCCACAAGCTTCGGGGCGGCGGCCATCGGCTGCCTCATCGCCTATCCCATGGCCTATTATGCCGCGCGGGTGGTGCAGAAGAACCGTTCGGTGCTGGTGCTTCTGGTCATCATCCCGCTGTGGATCAGCCTGCTGATGCGGGTCTTCGCCTGGCGGATGATTCTTGGCCAGAACGGCATCCTGAACTCGGCGCTGGTCGGCAGCGGCCTTCTCGACCAGCCGAGCGAGGCCTTCCTCTATACCGGCTTCTCGGTACTGCTGACCTATACCTACATCGCGATTCCCTTCTGCTTCATCGCCATCTTCACCGCGCTGGAGAAAATTCCGCACGCGCTGATCGAGGCCTCGCAGGACAGCGGCGCCTCTTCCTGGCAGACCTTCCGCCATGTGGTGTGGCCGCTCTCGCGGCCAAGCGTCGCCATCGGCTTCGCGCTCGCCTTCCTGATGACGGTGGGCGATTACGTCACCCCTTCCATGGTTGGCGGCATTGACGGCACGATGATCGGCATGGTGATCGCCTCGCAGTTCGGCATCGCCAATAACTGGCCCTATGGCTCCGCCATCGCGGTGTGCCTGATGGTCAGCGTCGGCCTCATTCTGGCGCTGGTGCTGTGGGCGGGACAGACCAAGGGCGTGCTGACGGGCGACGAGGGCGCCCGTCCCCCGGTGGCGTCGCGCCGGCTCACCTCCGGCCAGCGCCTGTTGCGGGCGGGCGCGATGGTGCTGTTCGCGCTGCCCTATCTCTTCCTCTACGCCCCGCTCGCCATCATGGTGCTGATGTCGTTCAACGATTCCTCGGTGCAGGCCTTTCCCCTCAGCGGGGCGACGCTGCGCTGGTACGCCGAGCTGGCGGGGAACCAGGCGATGCTGGAGGCGGTGCAGCGCAGCCTCATTGTCGGCTTCTGCGTCGTGCTGGTCTCAGGCGTGGCGGCGACCGGCTTCGCCTTCGCGCTGCATTATGGCCGGGTGCGGCGGGCGCGCTTCTTCGAGTTCGCGCTGGCGATCCCGGTGGCGATTCCCGGCGTCGTGCTCGGCATCGTCATGGTGCTGGCGACGCAGCTGGCGCAGATCCCTTCTGGCGTCGGGCGCATCGTCATCGGCCAGGCGAGTTTCGTCATGCCTGTTATGCTGATGATCATCCTCGCCCGGCTGCGCCGGCTGGATGGGGCGCTGCTGGAAGCCTCGATGGATTCAGGCGCCAATCACTGGCAGAGCTTCGTCCATGTGCTGTTCCCCTCGATAAGGGGTGCGATCATCGGCGGCGCGCTGCTCGGGTTCACGCTGTCGGCCGACGACGTGATGGTGACGCTTTTCCTCGCCGGCACCTCGCCGACCCTGCCGATCTGGGTGTGGAACCAGATGCGCTTCGGCTTCACCCCCTCGGTCAACGCCATCTTCACCCTGGTGGGGGTGGGCTCGCTGCTGGCGATCCTGGTCTGCAACCGGCTGATCTTCCACGCCCAGACGCGCGGCCGGTCCGCCGAGGGATAGCCGGCGAGAGCCCTTCCCCGATCAGGCGGGATCACCTGATCGGGGAAGAAATGCTCTTTAATCAATAGGCGGGAACATTTTCTCGTCGCGAAAGTCTGTCAACTTTCGGGGAAAATGCTCTAGCGCGTCACCCGCACGGAGGCGAAGCGGCCGACCACGGCGCCGCCGCAGCGCTCTGCCGCGAGCGCGGAGGCGCGGGCGGCGGGCAAGCGGGGCTCGCCGTCCTTGCGAAAGGCGGCCTCCGGCGCCGGGCGCTGCTGGCGCGAAAGCGTCTGCAGCAGCGATTTCAGCCGCCGGTTCTCCGCCTGCAGTTCCTTCATCTCCATCACCGCCGCCTCGTCCAGCCCGCCAAAGCGTCGGCGCCAGCGGTAGAAGGTGCGCAGCGACACCTGCGCGGTGCGGCAGATCTCGGGGATCGACACGCCGGCATCGGCCTCGCGGATGAGGTGGAGAATTTCGCTGTCGGTGAACTGCGAACGTCGCATCGGCTCGTCCTCAGGCTTCGCACACGGATGGATCTTCGCGAACAGTCCCGTACCCACGCGCTTTGGCGCGGCCGCCGCCCCGCCGCCCGCATCGGCTGGCGCACATAATTTCAGCGTGCGCTTCTCATGGGCAGCACTATAGACCCGGGACCCGCCGAGGTGAATGCACTTTCTCGGGTTCCATGCCGTGCCTTCGCGCGAACGCTTGGCGCGCCTTGCTGGGCGCTGCTCCCCGCCGCCGCGCGGGGCGCCCGCCGCCGCGCCTTCCGCCCGGCCGCGGCCCGTGGCCTGGCACCCTCACAGGGAACTTTCTGGCAATCCTGACAGAAAGCCCTGCCCGGGCCGTTCTCTGGCGCCGCTTTGGGCAGGGCTGAACATTATATGAAGTTGCGCCGGCGGCCCGCCTCCACACAATCCCCGCACCTTCCGAACATTGAGGTGTGGTCCATGGTCAACATCACGCGGCGTTCCCTCCTTCAGGCCAGCGGCCTTGCCGCCGTCGGGCTGGCCTCCCCGCTCAGTGCCCCCGCCTTCCTGCGCAACGCGCAGGCGCAGTCCGGCCCGGTCAAGCTCGGCTGCCTGTTCTCCTCCTCCGGCACCATGGCCAATCTCGAAGGCCGGCTGAACCATGTCGTCCGGATGGCCGCCGACGAGATCAACGCCAAGGGCGGGGTGAACGGGCGCACTATCGACGTGCTGGTCTCCGATCCCGCCTCCGACTGGCCGCTCTACGCCCAGTCCGCCAAGCAGATGCTGCAGCAGGAGAAGGTGTCCGCCCTGTTCGGCTGCTGGACCTCGGTGTCGCGCAAGACCGTGCTGCCGGTGGTGGAACAGGAGAACGGCCTGCTCTATTACCCCCTGCATTTCGAGGGCGACGAGAACTCCAAGAACGTCGTCTATGTGAACTCGCCCCCGGCCAGCTCGGTGCTGCCGGCGGTGGATTATCTGATGGGAGAGGAAGGCGTTTCCGCCAAGCGCTTCTTCATGCTCGGCTCGGACTATGTGTGGCCGCGCACCATCAACAAGCAGCTCAAGGGCTACTGGAAGTCCAAGGGCATCCCGGAGAGCGCCTGGAAGGAAGAATATGTCCCCTTCGGCTTCTCCAACTTCCAGACGCTGGTCAACCAGATCCGCGCCTTTGCCGATGAAGGCGGCGGCCAGCCGGTGGTGGTGCTTACCGTGGTCGGCAATTCGATCCCGGATTTCATGCGCGAATTCGCCAATCAGGGCATTCTCGCCACCGACATTCCGGTGCTCGGCCTTGACATGGTGGAGGCCGACCTCGAAGGCCTCGACACCGCCAAGCTGGTTGGCCACCTCAATTGCTGGGCCTATCTGCAGAACGCCAAGGGCCCTGCCAATGAGGCGTTCCTGAAGAACTGGGCCGCCAATGTGAAGGCCAAGAGCGTGCCGTTCTCCGGCACGGTGTCGATCGACCCGATGGTGTCGGCCTACGACTCGGTGCATCTGTGGGCGATGGCGGCGGCGAAGGCCGGTTCCTTCGACGTGCCGGAAGTCACCAAGGCCTTTGCCGGCCTTACCTTCGATTGCCCCTCGGGCTACACCATCTCGATGACCGGCGAGAATAACTATGTCGCGCGCGGCGTGTTCATCGGGTCGGTGAACGACGCGCAGGGCTTCGACATTCTCTGGCAGTCCAAGGACACGCCCAAGCCCGTGCCCTTCAGCCCCTATGGCTGAATAGGCCGTGTCCGGCACGCCGTCATCCCGGCCGCAGCCGGAGGCGGCGCGCCGGGATCGCCTACCCTCTCCTTGGCCGATCCCCGGATATGGCCTTTCGGCCAATCCGGGATGACGCCGGGGTAGACTGTCACAACCGCGTTTCACCTGCCGCTCGTCGCTTTCCACCGCCGCGAATGGCCGCTTGAGTTCCCGATGAAGCTGGCGCGTTTCGCTCTCCTTCTTGCTGGCCTTCTGGCCGGCGGCCCGTTCCTCGCCCCTGCGGCGGGGGCGCAGGCGCTCGACCGTGCCGGCCTCATCGGCAATCTGTGCGGCAATGCGGGCGCGATGGGCGAGGCGGCGAGCGTGCTCACCGGCCTCGCCATGTCGGGCGACGATGCCGACCGTGCTTTCGCGGCCCCGCTGGCCCGCGCGGTGATCGACCGCAAGCTCGCCTGCGACGATGCCGGCGCCGTGCTGACCGAGAGCGGTCTCGACGCCGTCACCCGGACGCCGCGCGCGGCGGCGGGAGAGGCGCGCACCCCCGTTCTCAGCCTGAAGAACCGCGCTGTCTATGAGCTTGCCGACGCGGCACTGGCCCTGCGCGCAGCGCCCACCGTCACCCAGCGTGCGGCGGCGCTAAAGACGCTGGAGCGCCGGCCGGCGCTGATTCCCGAGGGGCTGCTCGACATCGCCGCCGAGGCGGAAACCGATGCCGGCCTGAAGGTTGAGATCGAAACCCTCGCCCAGACCGCCGCGCTCAACGCCGCCGATCCCGCCGCGCGCATCCGGGCGCTGGCGCGCATTGCCGACAATCCGAGCCGGCGCGCGCTCACCCAGATCAGCGCGCTCACCGCCGATCCCGCCTATGTCGCCAACCCCGATTTCCGCGCGGCGGTGGATTCCGCCACGGCCCGCGTCGAGCGCGGCATCGCCCTCGGCGACGTGCTGGCGACGCTCTATAACGGCCTGAGCTTCGCCTCCATCCTGTTCATGGCGGCGATCGGCCTCGCCATCATCTTCGGGCTGATGGGCGTCATCAACCTCGCCCAGGGCGAGCTGATCATGATCGGCGCCTATGTCACCTGGCTGGTGCAGCAGGGGCTGCGCATCGTGGCACCCTCGCTGCTCGACTGGTATCTGGTGCTCGCCATCCCCGTCGCCTTCCTCGTCACCGCCGCCATCGGCATCGCGCTGGAGGCCAGCCTGTTGCGCCATCTCTACAAGCGTCCGCTGATGAGCCTGCTCGCCACCTGGGCGGTCAGCCTGTTTCTGATGAATCTGGTGCGCGTGGTGTTCGGCACCCAGAACCTGCAATTCGAGACGCCGTTCTATGTCACCGGCGGCGTGCCTGTGATCGGCGACTTCATCTTCACCTGGAACCGCATGTTCGCGATTGTCTTCGCCGTGGTGACGCTGGCGCTGACCTGGGGGCTGGTGCGGCGCACGCCGTTCGGCCTCAACATTCGCGCCGTCACGCAGAACCGCGAAATGGCGGCCTGCATCGGCATCCCGACCCGGCGGGTGGACATGATGGCCTTCGGCCTCGGCTCCGGCCTCGCCGGTCTGGCGGGCCTCGCTCTGTCGCCGATCTACAGCGTCAACCCGCAAATGGGCCAGAACTTCATCATCGACGCCTTCATGGTGGTGGTGCTGGGCGGGGTCGGCACCATCGCTGGCACGGTAGTCGCGGCGCTCGGCATCGGCCAGATCAACGTGCTGATCGAGCCGCTCTGGGGCGCGGTGGCGGCGAAGGTGATCGTGCTTTTGATGATCATCGCTTTCCTGCAATGGCGGCCCGAGGGCCTATTCGCCGTCAAGGGGCGCCGCAAATGAGCCGCATCGGTCCCACGAGCCCCATCGCCCTCCTCATCGGCCTCATCGTTCTCGTCGCGGCGGTCATGGCGGGGCTGTCGGGAACCGAACTCGCCCTGTCGCGCTACCTCGCCAACGCCATCGGCCAGCTTGCCGCCTTCGCCGTGCTGGCGATCTCGCTGGATCTCATCTGGGGCTATCTCGGTATTCTCTCGCTCGGCCACGGGCTGTTCTTCGCGCTGGGCGGTTATTTCATCGCCATGTACCTGCTCAAGCATTCCTTTGAAACCACGGGCACGGTGCCGGACTTTCTGCAGTTCATGGGCTGGAAGGATTTTCCTTTCTACTGGGCAGGATTCGAGTTCTTCCCCTATGCGCTGATTGCCGCCGTGGTCGCCACCACGCTGATCGCGGGCGTGTTTGGCTATGTGTCCTTCCGCTCGCGGGTGGGCGGCGTATACTTTGCCATCATCACGCAGGCGCTGGTCTACGTCGCCATGCTGCTGATGTTCCGCAACGACACCGGCTTCGGCGGCAATAACGGCATGACCGGCTTCACGGTCCTGCTCGGTTGGCCGATGGGCACATCCGGCATGATCACGGCGCTGGCCGTCGCCTCGCTTCTGGTGCTGGCGCTTGTGCTGGCGGGCTGCCGGTGGCTGGTCGGCAGCCGCTTCGGCGCGCTGATGCTGGCCACAAGGGACGATGAAACCCGCCTGCGGACGATGGGTTACGAGACGGTGCGGCTCAAGCTCATCGTCTGGTGCCTCTCCGCCGTCATCGCCATGCTGGCGGGCATGCTCTACGTCCCCCAGGTCGGCATCATCAATCCCCGCGTGCTCTCGCCCGAGCTGTCGCTCGAAATCGCGGTCTGGGTCGCCATTGGCGGGCGTGGGCATCTCGTGGGCGCGGTGGTCGGCGCGCTTCTGGTCAATGCGGTGAAGTTCTGGCTGTCCTTCGCCGCGCCGGACATCTGGCCGTTCATCCTGTCGGGGCTCATCGTCCTGGTGGTATTGGTCTTCCCCAACGGCTTGATGGATCTGGCGAAATTCAAGCTGGTGCGCCCCATGGGGGCGAAGCGGATCGCCGCCGATATAGGCGAGGCGCGACCATGAGCCTGACCGCCCTTCTCGTCGACGGCCTCACCGTCCGCTTCGGCAGCTTCCGCGCCCTGGACGATCTCTCGCTCGCCATCGACTATGGCGAGGTGCGCGCCATTATCGGCCCCAACGGCGCCGGCAAGACGACGCTGCTCGACGTCATTTCCGGCATCACCCGGCCGAAGCAGGGGCGAGTGCTCTTTGACGGTGCCACCGACCTCACTGGTCTAAGCGAAGCCGCCATCGCCCGCGCGGGACTGCGCCGAAAGTTTCAAAAGCCGAGTGTTTTCGAGGGGTTGAGTGTTCGACAGCATATTGTCATCGGCGCCGATGTCGGCTTCCGTGCCCGTCTCGACGCCCCCGCACTGGAGGATCGCGTCAGTGAGGTGCTGGAAACGGTGGGGCTCGTCGACCAGTCCAGCCGGCTGGCCGGGGAACTCAGCCACGGCCAGAAGCAATGGCTGGAGATTGGCATGGTGCTGGCCTCCGACCCCAAGGTGCTGATGCTCGACGAGCCGGTCGCCGGCCTCACCGATGAGGAGACCGAGCGCACGGCCGCACTGGTTCGCGCGCTCAAGCGACCGGACCGCGCGATTGTGGTGGTGGAGCACGACATGGATTTCGTCGAGCGCATCGCCGACCGTGTCACCGTGCTGCATGAGGGGCGCACGCTGTTCGAGGGATCGATGGACAAAGTCCGCGCCGACGCGGCGGTGGTCGAGGTCTATCTGGGGCGATGAGCATGCGGTTTGCGGTGGAAGCCCTCGATCAGCATTACGGCTCGGCGCAGGTGCTGCGCCAGATCGGTTTCGAGATCGCGCCCGGCGAATGCCTGGCCGTGCTCGGGCGCAACGGCGCCGGCAAGTCGACCCTGCTGAAATGCCTCATGGGCCTTCTGGCGCCGAGCGCCGGGCGGGTGATGATCGACGGTGCCGACGCGACCGCCTGGTCGCCCCACAGACGCTCGCGCGCCGGCCTCGCCTATGTGCCGCAGGGGCGCGAGATCTTCTCCGAGTTGACGGTCGGCGAGAATGTCGAGGCCGCCGCCCGCGCCCACGGTACATTCGGCACGGCGGCCATGGACGAAGCGGTCGACCTGTTCCCGGTTCTGCGGGAGATGTGGAGGCGCCCAGGTGGCGCGCTCTCGGGCGGTCAGCAGCAGCAACTCGCGCTCGCCCGTGCCCTCGTCACCCAGCCAAAGCTGTTGATCCTCGACGAGCCCACGGAGGGCATCCAGCCGAACATAGTCGCCCTGATCGGCGAGGTGCTGCGGGCGCTGAAGGGCCGGCTCTCGATTCTGCTGGTGGAGCAATATCTCGACTTCGCCATCGACACCGCCGACGCTTTCATCATCCTCTCGCGTGGCGCGGTGGCCGAGACCGGCCGTGCCGAGACGATGACGCGCGAGCACCTCTCCCGCTTCATCGCCGTCTGAACCCGTTTCCGCCGTCCAGCTCAGGAGTTCCCCATGTCGCGCCGCTTCGAAATCCCCGCCACGCCGGAGAACATGGTGCTGGGCTATCTCGACAGCACCACGCCCCCGGTGCTGGAGGTGGCCTCGGGAGACGTGGTGACGCTGCATTCCTTCCCCGCTGGCGGCAAGGAGACGCTGCCGGACAATTTGCCGGTTCCGGCCGACTACATGGCCGCGCTCGACACGCTGCCGCCGGGGCCGGGGCCCCATTTCATCACCGGCCCGGTCTATGTGCAGGGCGCCCAGCCAGGCGACACGCTGCAGGTGGACATTCTCGACGTGAAGGTGCGCCAGGACTGGGGCTTCGTCTCGATCCTGCCGCTGCTTGGCACGCTGCCGGACGAGTTCACCGACTACGAGACCATCCACCCCGTGGTCGACCACGCCAAAAATGTCTGCGTGATGCCGTGGGGCACGGAAATTCCGCTCGACCCGTTCTTCGGCATCATCGCCACCGCCCCGCCGCCGGCCTGGGGTCGCTGCGGTTCGCCGGTGCCGCGCGCCTTTGGCGGCAACATGGACAACAAGGAACTGCGCGCTGGCACCACGCTCTATCTGCCGGTGTTCAACGAGGGCGCGCTGTTCTTCGCCGGCGATGGGCATGGCGTGCAGGGCGATGGCGAGGTGTGTATTACCGCGCTGGAAACCGGCGTCACCGGCACGTTTCGCCTCACTTTGCGCAAGGACATGCGACTCGACTGGCCCTTTGCCGAGAGTGCCACGCACCTGATGTCGATCGGCCTCGACGAGGATCTCGACGACGCCGCCAAGCAGGCGACGCGCGAAATGGTCAAGCATGTATGCGAGCGCACCAACCTCTCGCGCAACCAGGCCTACATGCTGTGCTCGCTGGCGGGAAACCTGCGGGTGACGCAGATGGTGGACGGTAACAAGGGCGTCCACATGCTGCTGGCCAAATCGCTGCTCTGAAGGCGCCTCAACCCGCCGAGATCGAGACGGCCCGACCGCGCCCGCGGCCGGGCCGTTTTGTGATTGGGCGCCCACATTCTGAAAGTGGAGCGGCGGCCCAACCCCGCCGGGCGCATCGAAAAGGGTCATTCTTCCCTCCTGCCGCCGCCGGCTTAGGCGAAGGTCGCGTGCGTTCAGCGGATATGGCGATTCAGGCATGCCGCCCGGTGCGCCCTCTCGGAAGCCTCCCCCGGCCCGCGCCGTCTCGCGCGCGGCGGGGGCGGTGAAAACGGCGGAACCGCACGGTTTCTACCTGAGTGTAGTTATAAAATAGGCGCGCCTATTTATTGATCAATAACGACTTCTGTCGCCTCGCGACGGACCAGACGCGCGGTATTCCGTGCCCCGCCCTTCCGGCGATTTCACGCTTGCGGCGGTGGCTGCCCTTGCCGGTGTGCCCTTAAAAGGGCCGCACAGCAGAACTCAAACCATTGAAAAATAATGAATTTATTCTCTTCTGGGCTGGTTGGCCGGCACCCTTGGTGCCGCTTGGCATGCGGTTTGCGGAAGCCAGGGAGTACCCCTCGGGCGAATCCGGCAGATGCCTGAGGGCTGATGCGGCCGCGTGGGGAACGAATCGTTCGTCAGCGCGGCGATGTCTTGAGGAGGAACCATGAAGCTTCCGGTGAGTGCCAGCGAGAGTTTCGTCGAGTTCGCCGGCGTCCAGAAGAGCTATGACGGAGAGGTGCTGGTGGTGAAGGACCTCAGCCTGCGCATCCGTCGCGGCGAGTTCCTCACCATGCTGGGGCCATCGGGCTCGGGCAAGACGACGACGCTGATGATGCTCGCCGGCTTCGAGACGCCGACCTCCGGCGACATCATGCTCGACGGCGCCCGCATCGATTCCCTGCCGCCTGAGAAGCGCAATATCGGCATGGTGTTCCAGAATTACGCGCTGTTTCCCCATATGAGCGTGGCGCAGAATGTCGGCTATCCCCTGAAAGTGCGGGGACGGCCGAAGGCGGAGATCACGGAGCGCGTCGCCAAGGCGCTCGACATGGTGCACCTCGGCAGTTTTGCCGCGCGCATGCCGGGCCAGCTCTCCGGCGGCCAGCAGCAGCGCGTGGCGCTTGCCCGGGCGCTGGTGTTCGAGCCCAAGCTGGTGCTGATGGACGAGCCCCTCGGCGCGCTCGACAAGCAGCTGCGCGAGCACATGCAGATGGAAATCCGCCATCTGCATGAGCGCCTCGGCATCACCGTGGTCTATGTCACCCACGACCAGAGCGAGGCGCTGACCATGTCGGACCGCGTCGCCGTGTTCAATGCCGGCATCATCCAGCAGGTCGCCCCGCCGGCCGAACTGTATGAAAGCCCCGCCAATTCCTTCGTCGCCCAGTTCATCGGCGAGAACAACCGGCTTCCCGGCCGCATCGAGGCGGCAAACGGCACGCTGTGCTCGGTCGTGCTCGCCAATGGCGATGTCGTTACCGCCACCCTCACCGATGCGGCGCGGGTGGGCGAGGAATGCCTGCTCTCGATCCGTCCCGAACGGGTCAAGATCGCCCCGCCTGGCGGTCCGCTCGACAACCATTTCGAGGCAGTGGTCGCCGAGATGATCTACCTCGGAGACCATGTGCGCGTTCGCTGCGTGCTTGATAGCGGCGCCGATATGGTCGTGAAAATCGGCAATGTCGAGGACCGGCCGGTCTTCGCTGTCGGCTCCCGCATACCGCTGGGATGGCGCGCGCAGGATTGCCGCGCCCTTGATGCGGCCTGACGCCTGACCCCAGACGCCTCCCGCCAACCGATCCAAAGGGAAAGTCCATGCAGATGAAGTCGCTCGTGCCGCTCAAGTCGCTGACGTTGACCCTCTCCGCGCTCGCGTTCTCCGCGACCTGCGGCACGGCCTTCGCGGCGGACAGCCTCACCATCACCTCCTGGGGAGGCGCCTACCAGACCAGCCAGGAAGAGGCCTATTACAAGCCCTACACGGCCAAGACCGGCACCAAGATCGTCCAGGAAGAGTATAACGGCGAGGCCGCGCGCATCCGCGCCATGGTCGAATCCGGCAACACGACCTGGGATGCCGTCGATGTCGACGCCGCCACCGCCCAGCAGGGCTGCGACGAGGGGTTCCTGACGCCGATCGACTATTCCAAATTCGGAGGCGAGGCAGCCTTCGTGAAGGGCTCGACCTTCGAGTGCGGCATCCCGACCATCATCTATTCGACGATCTACGCCTATGACGCCGACAAGATTAAGGACGGCCCGACCACCCTTGCCGGCCTGTTCGACACCAAGAAATGGCCCGGCAAGCGCTCGCTGCAGAAGACGCCCTTCGGCAATCTCGAATTCGCGCTGATGGCCGACGGCGTGCCCGCCGACAAGGTCTATGAGACGCTGAAGACCAAGGAAGGCGTCGATCGCGCCTTCAAAAAGCTCGACACCATCAAGGGCGACATCGTGTGGTGGGAGGCCGGCGCCCAGCCGCCGCAGCTTCTCGCCTCGGGCGAAGTGGTGATGGCGACCGCCTGGAACGGACGCATCTTCAACGCCAACAAGGTGGACAAGAAGAACTTCAAGATCGTCTGGGACGGCCAACTGCTCGACTACGATCTGTGGGCGATTCCCAAGGGCGTGAAGGACCTCGACGCGGTCTACAAGTTCATCGAATTCGCCTCCAGCCCCGAGGCGCAGGCGGAGCAGACCAAGTACATCTCCTATGGCCCGGCGCTGCTCGCCGCCACCCCGCTGGTCTCGCCCGACATCCTCAAGGACCTTCCGACCGCGCCCGACAATGCCAAGACCGCGCTCGCCAACGATCCGGTCTTCTGGGGCGACAACAAGGAAGAGCTGCTGAAGCGCTTCAACACCTGGATCGCGCAGTGATCGCGGGCGTCGCGGGGGCGCATCCCCGCCGCGCCACGATGTGACCGGCCGGCCCCTGCGGGGGCGGGCCGGAAATGGCGGCCGGGGCTCTCGGTGTCCCGGCCGGAAACCGATCGCGCTGCCGTCCGTCGGACGGACGGCGCGGCACCAGCCGAGGGGGATCTCGACATGGCCGTGACCGCTCTGGAAGGCGATGCCGGACCCGATGTGGACCGCACCTCGCTCAAGACCAAGCTCAGGCGCGCCGAGCGCGTCAATCGCGTGCGCTCCTTCTCGCTTGTCGCTCCGCTGCTGCTGTTCGTGCTGGCGGTGTTCGCGCTGCCGATCGGGCTGATGCTGGTGCGTTCGGTCGAGAATACCGAGGTCCGCGAGACCATGCCCCGCACCATCGCGGCGTTGGACGGATGGGACGGCCAGGCCACCCCCGGCGAGGACGTTTTCGCGGCCTTTGCCGAGGATCTGGTGCAGACGCAGAAGGAACGGACCACCGCGCTGGTCGGCAAGCGCATCAACTACGAGGTGCCGGGCGCCCGCTCGCGCTTTCTCAAGGCCGGTCGGCTGATCGACGCCGGCGGCGGTGGGCCGTGGGGGGAGAAGTTCATAGCCAGCGATCCCGAATGGGGATCGGTGGAGTTCTGGGCGATCATGAAGCGGGCGGGCAACACGCTGACGCCCTATTATCTGCTCACCTCGCTCGACCTGCGCCAGGACGCGGAAGGCGCCATCAGCCGCAATGCCCCCGACCAGTCGATCTTCATCGACATCTTCATCCGTACGATCTGGATCAGCCTGCTGGTGACGCTGGCGACCTTGGTGCTCGGCTATCCCGTGGCGCATCTGCTGGCGATCCTGCCGCCGGCCCGAGCCAATGTGCTGATGATCCTTGTGCTGCTACCCTTTACCACCTCGATCCTGGTGCGGACCACCGCGTGGATCGTGCTGCTCCAGAGCAATGGCGTGCTCAACGACATCCTGCTGGCGCTGAACCTGACCACCGAGCGGGTGCAGCTGATCTTCAACCGTTTCGGCACCGTGCTGGCGATGACGCATATCCAGCTGCCCTTCACCATCCTGCCGATCTATTCGGTGATGAAGTCGATCCCCGCCTCGCATCTGCGGGCCGCGCGCTCGCTGGGCGCCGGGCCGCTGACCGCTTTCGTCTCCGTCTACATGCCGCAGACCCTGCCGGGCGTCGGCGCCGGCTGCCTGCTCACCTTCATCCTGTCGCTCGGCTACTACATCACCCCGGCGCTGGTCGGCGGGCCGCAGGACCAGATGGTCAGCTATTTCGTCGCGCTCTACACCAATCGCGAGATGAACTGGGGGCAGGCCTCGGCGCTCGGCGCCATCTTGCTGCTGATAACTCTGGCGCTCTATGCGCTGTTTAATCGTGTCGTCGGAATCGACAAGGTAAAGCTGGGCTGATCAACATGCTGGCACCCTCTTATGCGACGCCGCGCGAAAAGCTCTTCTACTTCTTCTTCGCTCTTTTTTGCGGCGTGGTTTTCCTGTTCCTGATCGGCCCGATCCTGGTGATCATGCCGCTTTCATTTTCCAGTGAGCCCTGGTTCACCTATCCGCTGCCGGGCCTCAGCCTGCGCTGGTATATCGACTTCTTTACCGACGAGCGCTGGCGCATCGCGCTGCAGAACAGCGGCATCGTCGCGGTGTTCGCCACACTGATCGCCACCGGGCTCGGCACGCTCGCCGCGCTCGGCCTGTCGCGGGGCAATGTGCCCTTTGCCGGGCTTATCCTGTCGATCCTGATCTCGCCGATGATCGTGCCTGTGGTGATCGTGGCGGTGGCGATGTTCTTCGGCTTCGCCGCCGTGGGGCTGAACAATACCTATCTCGGCCTCATTCTGGCCCATGCCATTCTCGGCACGCCCTTTGTCGTCATCACCGTGACCGCGACGCTCACCGGCTTCGACCGCACGCTGACCCGCGCCGCCGCCTCGCTCGGCGCCTCGCCCTGGACGGCGTTCCGCACCATTACCCTGCCGTTGATCGCTCCGGGCGTGACGTCCGGCGCGCTGTTCGCATTCGTCACCTCCTGGGACGAGGTGGTGGTGGCGCTGTTCCTCGCCAGCCCGGACCAGCGCACCCTGCCGCGCCAGATGTTCTCCGGCATTCGCGAGCAGATCTCGCCGACCATCACCGCCGCCGCCACGCTGCTGGTCATCTTCGCGGCGCTGCTGATGCTGACGCTGGAGCTGCTGCGGCGGCGCTCGGAACGCCTGCGCGGCACCGGGGCCTGACGCGGCGCGCCGTCAGCGGTCGAAAGTTTCGCGCAGCCGGTCCCATTTCAGCCGGGCCTTCACCGCCAGCGGCCAGGCGGCATGGCCGAGGATCGGCCGGATGCGGGTGACGGGGAGGTCGAGCGCCTCCCGTCCGCCGCCGGTGGCGTGCCGCGCCAGCATGCGGCCGGTCGCTGTCGCCATGGCAACGCCGCGGCCATTATAGCCGAGCCCGATGGTAAGCCCCGGCTCCGGTTCGTGCAGATGCGGCAGGACATCCCGGGTGACGGCGACCTGTCCGTTCCAGCGATGGGTCCATTCCACCGCCTTCAGCACCGGGAACAGCCGGGTGGCATGATCCACCAGCGCGCGAAAATCCTCCGGCGCGGTGGCCGGCCGCAGCAGGCTGCGCCCGCCCATGATGAAGCGGCCGGCATCGTCGAGACGGTAATACGCATAGGACGACGACATCTCGTAGAGCACGACGCCGTTCGGCATGATGGGCGCCGCAAGATCGGGCGGCAGAGGCTCGGTGGCGGTGATCGAGGAATAGACCGGGACCACGCTGCGCCGCAGCCCCGGCCAGAGATCGTCGCTATAGCCATTGGTGGCGAGGATCACCCGCTCGGCCCGCACAAGGCCGGTCGGCGTGGAAAGCTCCCACCCCCCGGCGCTGCGGGCGAGCCGGGTGGCCGGCGTGCCGGTGAAAAGGCGGGCGCCCGCCTTCTGTGCCGCCCTGGCGAGGCCGCGGCAATAGGCGAGCGGGTTCACCTGCCCGCCGCGCCGGTCATGGGCGCCGAGAAGATAGTCGCCGGTGCCGGTAAGGCAGGCCATCTCCTTGCGCTCGGCGATCACCACATCGGCGCCCCGGCCCACCCATTGGCGCTGGAAGTCGCGCACATCCGCAGCCACACGCGCGGACAAGGCCGCGCGCAACGTGCCGCCACGCCGGGGGGCACAGTCGATGCCGTGGCGGGCGATGAGATCGAACACGAGGGCAGGGGCCTGATCGCCGAGGCGCACCATCCGCCCGCCGAGATCGGCGCCGAAAGTACGTTCCAGCTCGTCCGGTTCCCATTTGAGACCCGGATTGACCTGCCCGCCATTGCGCCCCGAAGCGCCCCAGCCGATCTGGCTGGCTTCCAGCACGACGGTGTCGACGCCGGCCTCGGCGAGATGCAGCGCGGCGGAGAGGCCGGTGAAGCCGCCGCCGACGATCACGACCTGCGCGGTGATGTCGCCTGCAAGGGCAGCGGTCTCCGGCGGCGGGGGCGCCGTTTGCCGATAGAGCGAACGCGGCATGGGGCGACGGGCAAGGGTCTCGACCATCAGAGGTCTCCGCTCGGGGGTGACATCCTCACAGTCCGGCCATGGGGCGCGGGCGCGAGCCGTCGAAGAAGCGCGACAGGCGGTAGGGCTGCGGGTCGGCGATCGGCCGGGCGCCGGTGACGAGATCGGCGACCAGATGGCCGGCGCCCGGCCCGATGCCGAAGCCGTGGCCGGAGAAGCCGGCGGCGACGACAAGGCCGGACACCGTGTCGACAGGGGAAATGACCGGCACCGCATCCGGCGTTGCGTCGATGAAGCCGGCCCAGCTCTGCACCATCCGCGCTCCCGCGAAGGCGGGGAAGCGTCGCTGAAGCGCTGCGAATGCCTCTGCGAGATAATGGTTGTCCGGGGCAGGATCGAGCACCCGCACCGCCTCGTAGACCGAAGGTTCATCGAAGGTGCGCCGCGCGCGCTCCCGCCATTCGGTGACGAAGCGCGGGCCGAGGCGCAGCCGGACCGAGGCGAATTCCATCCGCAATGCGGGCAGGAAGTCGAAGGCGAAGCGGAAACTGTCCGGCACGATCGGCACCACGTTCACATGGCCGTTGGCGATGGTGTAGCCGCCATCCTCCCGGCGCCGGAAGGCGAAATCATGGTCCCACAGCGCCGGTGTCGGGCCGCCCGCCACTGGCGAGGTGCGCAGCACGCTGGCGCGCACCTTCAACTGCGGCAGGTCGATGCCGACATCGCGCAGGATGCGCCGGGTCCACGCCCCGCCGGCGACCACGACATGGGGCGTGGCGATTCGCCCGCGCTCGGTGATAGCGGCGATCACCTTTCCACCGCCGGTCTCGACGCCCCGCACCGCGCAATCGGTGAGGATGAGGGCGCCGCGCCGGCGCGCCGCCTCGGCGATGGCAGGCGCAGCCCGCTGCGGTTCCGCCCGTCCGTCGGAGGAGCACCAGAGCGCGGCGGGCGGGGGCCGGGTATCGCCGGGCATATGGTGCGCGAGCGCTGCGCCGGAGAGCATCTCGGCCTGAATGCCCGCCCCGGCGGCGTCCCTCACCCAGTCGGCGAAGGAGGCCTCCTTCTTCGCGTCATTGGCGGCGAAGAGAATGCCTGTGGTGGTGAAGCCGGTGGAGGCGCCGATATGCGCGTCCATGCCGCGCCACAGGCGCAGCGCCTCGCGGATCAGCTCGAACTCGCGCGGGTCACGCTTGGCCTGCCGGCACCAGCCCCAGTTGCGGCTGGATTGTTCGCCGGCAATGTGCCCCTTCTCGCAGAGAACGACCTTGAGGCCGCGTTCGGCGAGATAGAGCGCGCTGGTGGTGCCGATTATGCCACCTCCGACGATCACCACATCGGCGTCGGGCGGGCAGGTGGGGTCGGAAGCGACGGGTACGACCTGGGGTCCCATAGGGGCTAACTCGAACGGGGTAAGAACGCCCCGTCCTGCACACGCACAGCCGGGGCTCCAAGGTTAGCAAAAGCGGTGCCAGTGGCGATGGCTCATTTCGCGCCATGCCCAATCGCGGCACCCTTGCCACCCGTTCGCGCCTCAGAACCCCATCGCTGCGCCGTCGCTGCGGGGGTCATTCGCCCCCTCCAGCCGCCCATCGGACTGGCGCACGATGGCCCCGGCATGGCCCATCATGGCGTCGAAGGGCGCCACCGTCTCCACCTCGTGCCCAGCCGCGCGCAGCGCGTCGACGAGAGCCGGCGGGAAGCGGTCCTCCAGCTTCAGCGACACCGTTTCCGCGCCCCAGGTGCGCCCCAGAAGCCAACGCGGCGCGGTGATCGCCGCCTGCAGCTCCTGCCCGAACATCGCGTAGCGCGAGAACAGCGCGGCCTGCGTCTGCGGCTGACCCTCGCCACCCATGGTGCCGTAGACCATGTGACGGCCGTCCTCGAACTGCGCCATGGCCGGGTTAAGGGTGTGGAACGGCTTGCGGCCGGGCGCCAGCACGCGGGGGCTCTCGCCTTTGAGGGCGAAGCTTGAGCCGCGATTCTGCCAGACGATGCCGGTTTGCGGCAGCACGACGCCGGAGCCGAACTCGAAATAGATGCTCTGGATGAAGCTGACCGCCAGCCCGTTGCCGTCAATGGCGCCGAGCCAGACCGTGTCGCCGGCCGACGGCGGCGCCGGCCAGGGCAGGGCGCGCGCGGGGTCGATGCGGGCGGCAAGGTCGTCGAGCGCGGTATCGGTCAGCCAGTCGCGCGGATCGCCGGTCATCGCGTCGGGATCGCCGATGAGGCAGTCGCGCACCAGAAAAGCCTGCTTGGTCGCCTCAACCAGTCCGTGCAGATGCGCGAAATCCTCGCCCTCCCTCACGCGGAGCCGGCTGAACAGAGCGAGGATCATGAGCGAGGCCAGCCCCTGCGTCGGCGGGGGGAAATTGTAGAGCCGCATGCCCGGAAGCTTCACCGACAGCGGCGCCACCCGGCTGGCCCGGCAGCCGGCGAGGTCTTCCAGTGTCACCGGCGAGCCGGCGGCCGCTAGATCATGGGCGATCTCGCGCGCCAGGGCGCCGCGATAGAAGCTCTCGGTGCCCTCATTGCCCAGCCGGTGCAGGGTCTCGCCCAGCGCCGGCAGCTTCAGGGTCGATCCGGTCGCCGGGGCGGCGCCGTTCACCAGGAAGGTGTCGGCGAAGCCCGAGACGTGGCCCAATTCGGGGCGCTTCTCCGCCGTCAGTTCGCTCTGGCTGGCGGTGACGGCGAAGCCGTTGCGGGCGTGCCAGACCGCGTCTTCGACGAGGCGCGACAGCGGTAGCCTGCCGCCGCGCTCGACGCTCAGCGCCAGCGCCTCGCCCCAACCGGCGATGGTGCCGGCGGTAGTGTTGGCAGCAAGCGGCCCGCGCTGGGGGATCGCCTCATGCCCGGCGTCGAAATAAAGCTCCGGGCTCGCCGCCCTCGCGGCCCGGCTGCAGGCGTCGATGGCGACGGGCTCCTCGCCCGGCGCGCCGATCAGCCAGAATCCGTCGCCGCCGATGGCGGTCATGTGGGGATAGACGACAGCGAGCGCCGCCGCCATGGCCATGGTCGCTTCCACCGCATTGCCGCCCTCGCGCAGCACGCGCAGCCCCGCCTCGCTGGCGAGATGGTGCGGCGATGTCACCATGCCACGGCGGGCACGAACGGTATTCAGCATGTCACGGAACTCCGGCTACCAGCCGATCGCCTTCGGCAGCCAAGTCGCTACCGCAGGGAAGGTGAAGAGCAGCGCCACGGCGCAGATCTGCAGGGCGATAAAGGGAATGACGCCCCGGTAGATTTCGGCGGTCGTCACCTCGGGTGGCGCCACCCCGCGCAGATAGAACAGCGCCCAGCCGAAGGGCGGGGTGAGGAACGAGGTCTGCAGCACGGTGGCAATCAGCGCGGCGGCCCAGATGAGGTCGACATTGGCGTTGATCAGCAGCGGCAGGAACATCGGTACAACGATGTAGCTGATCTCGATCCACTCGATGAAGAAGCCGAGCACGAAGATGATGAGCAGCATGAAAATGAGAATGCCATCGGTGCCACCCGGCACCATAGCGAAGGCGTCGTGCACCAGCCGCTCACCCCCGAGGCCCCTGAAGGTCAGCGCGAAAACCTGCGAGCAGATGAGCACGAAGAACATCATGGCGGTGATGCGCGCTGTGGTCTGCACCGTGTCGACCAGCGTCTTCAGCGTGAAACGGCGGGCGAAGGCGGCGACGAGAATAGAGCCGAGCGCACCCATGCTGGCGGCTTCCGTCGGCGCGGCGACGCCGCCGATGATAGAGCCGAGCACGGCGAGCACGAGACCGATTGGTGGCAGGCCGACCTTCAGTGCCTTCAGCCACAGCTCGCCGCGCGGCATCGCCTGACGCTCCGCAAGCGGGATCGCGGGCACTTTTTCCGGCCAGATGACGCCGACCAGCAGCATGTACACGCAGAAGATGCCGGTGAGCATCAGTCCGGGCATGAGGGCGGCGGCGAACAGTGTGCCGACGGATTCGCCGAGAATGTCGGCGAGCAGGATGAGGATGGTCGAGGGCGGGATGAGCTGGCCGAGCGTTCCGGAAGCGCAGATGGCGCCGCAGGAGAGGCTGCGGTCATAGCCGCGCCGCAGGAGGGTAGGCAATGTGAGCAGGCCCAGCGTGACGATGGTGGCGCCGACAATGCCCGTGGTGGCGCCCATCAGCATGCCGACCAGCACGATGCCGAGCCCCATGCCGCCGCGCAGGCTGCCCGAGAGATGACCGATCACCTCCATCAGCTCGTCGGCGAGGCGCGACTTCTCCAGCATCACGCCCATGAACACGAAGAGCGGAATGGCGATCAGCGTGTAGTTGGCCGTGACGCCGTATATGCGCGCCGGCAGCAGGCCGAACAGCGTGGTGCCGAAGCCGAGCCAGCCGAAGAAGAAGCCACTAATCGCCAGAGTGAGGGCCACCGGCACGCCGATGAGCAGCATGACGAAGAAGGAGGCGATGCAGGCGATCGCCAGGATTTCATTGTACGGCATTGGCAGGCACCTGCGCGGGAGGCTCGGCCTCCCCGCCGAGGAAGGGGAGGAGCGCGCGCAGCGTGGCAGCAAGGCTCTGGAGGAGCAGCAGCACGAAGCCGGCCGGGATCATCGCCTTGATGATGAAGCGATAGGGTAGCCCTCCGGGATCGGGCGAGCCTTCGCCGATGCGGTAGGACTGCATCACGTAGCGCCAAGACAGGAAGATGATGATGACCGACAGCGCCACCACGCTCAGCGCCGAGAACAGGTCGATCCCTTGGCGCACGCGCAAGGGCAGGCGGGCATAGAGAATGTCTACCCGTACATGGCCTTCATGCTTGATCGTGTAGGCGATGCACAGCAGCGTCAACGGTGCCATCAGGTGCCATTCCAGCTCCTGCATCGCCACCGAGCCGGTGTTGAAGGCGTAGCGCATCAACACATTGCCGGCCATGACGAGGACGAGCGCGAAGCCCGTCCACGCCGCAACCCAGCCGCAGGCCTCGACGATGGCGTCGAGGCCGCGGGCGCATTTTTCCAGTGCGGAGGTCATGAGCCCCTGCGGATCTGGGTCTGGTAGACGGCTTCCGAGAGGCCAGCCCACTGGCTGTGCTTTTCGGCGAAGGCGGTGAAGCTGTCATACACCTTCTTGATCTTCGGGTCGGAATCGGCGAGCTGCTGCAACGTGGTGGTCGTGACTTCGCGCAGCTTGTCGACCACCGGCTTCGGGTAGGGCCCGGCGATCACGCCCTGGTTCTGCACCAGATCGACCATCGCCTCGCCATTGGTCGCCTCGCACCAGGTGTGGCTGATGACGTTGCAGGCGGCGGCGGCGACGCGGACGATCTCCTTGAGGTCGTCGGGCAGCGAGTTCCAGGCGGTCTTGTTGACGATCAGTTCGGTGACATTGTTCGGCTCGTGCCAGCCGGTGGTGTAGTAATACTTGGCGGCCTTCTGCAGGCCGAGGCGCCGGTCCTGATAGGGGCCGACGAACTCGGCGGCGTCGATCACGCCGCGCTCCAGCGCCGGGAAGATCTCGCCGCCGGGCAGCAGCTTCACGTCGACGCCGAGCTGGGAATAGACCTTCCCGGCGAGGCCGGGGATGCGCATCTTGAGGCCCTTGAAATCCTCGACCTTCTCGATCGGATTGCGGAACCAGCCGGACATCTGCACGCCGGTATTGCCCAGCGGCATCGGCACGAGATTGAAGGGGTCGTAGAGCTCTTCCCAGAGCTGGAGGCCGCCGCCATGGTAGATCCAGGCGTTCTGACCCTGGAAGTTCAGGCCGAACGGCACGCAGGTGAAGAACTGCGCGGCAGGCACCTTGCCCGCCCAGAAATACGAGTTGGCGGCGTTCATCTCGACCGTGCCGGACGACACCGCATCGAAGCCCTCAAGCGCCGGAATCAGCTCGCCAGCCGCGAAATGCTGAATCTTGAGGCGACCGCTCGACATCTTGTCGACCAGCTCGCAGAAATAGGTCGGGCTGCCCGGGCCGGTGACATAGAAGGGCGCGCCGGGACCATAGGCATTGGTCATCTTCCAGCTGAACGTCTCCTGGGCGCGGGCGACGTGCGGCGCGGCGAGCGTGACGGCAGCGGCGGTGCCGGCAAGGCCGGCCCCCAGAAATCCACGGCGATCCATGTTGTTCCCCTTGTCTGGATGGGGCGCTGCCTGAGCCTGCGGCGCGCCCTGATCAGGCTCAAGGAAACGCTGCCCTGAGGGGAGGGGCAATGCCCCATTGGGGGCAATGGCGCAGCATGGCTGCTTCGCAATCTCCGCCGGCCGAGGCGTTATCGCAATGAAGCCCGTTAGTTACGGAGAAGTGACGCGATATTGTGCGGCCGTCGACCTCTGGAGCGCGACAAGTTTTTGTGCGCCGTTCGTCAAAGTGCTTCACTGCGAAGATGGCCACTCACCGTGTAGACCGCCGCACATGAACCGCGCCGCTCCGATTTCGATCAACGCCTTTCCCGCCAGCAAGCAGGAAGCCGCCTGGCGCGAGACGCTGGCCGACCTCGCTCTAGTGGCGCGGATGCCGAAGGATGCGGTGTTCCATTTCGGCGAGGTGTCGATCAAGAGGTCGCCGACCCAGGCCACCTTCGCCCTGCTGCGCTCGCGGGCGCAGGACCTTTCCCCGCTGGTCGATGCCGAGCCGCAGATCCTGATCGGCTTCGTCAATTATGGCCGTGGCCACCTCACCGATTCCGGCCGCCGCGCGGCGGAGTTCGCGGATGGCGATCTGTGGGTCTGCGATCCGACGACGCGGTTCTCGGTGCAGTTCCGCAATGATTTCGAGTTGCTGCTGCTGCGCCTGCCGCGCGAGCGGCTGGTGGGGCGCCTTGGTCGCGCCGCCAGCGTGCCGACGTTGGTGCTCGGCGAATCCATTTCCGCGCTCGCCGCCCGCCCCATGATGCGTGCCCTAGCGGCCCATTTCGCGATGATGGAGGATGGCGACGTGATGGCGGCCGAGCCGGCCATCACCGAACTTGTCCTTTCCGCCCTGCTGGCCGAGGCCCGGCCGGAGGAAGACAACGCTACTCAGGTTCAGGCCGCCCATTTCGCCCGGGTGTGCGGGCAGATCGAAGCGCGGCTGCGGGAGCCGGACCTTTCGGTCGCCGACATCGCCAAGGCCGAGGGCCTGTCGGCACGTTACATCCAGCGCTTGTTCGAGGGGCAGGACCGTTCCTTCTCCGACTATGTGCGCCATCGCCGGCTGGAACAGTGCCGGCTCGATCTGGTCAACCCCCAGCATGCCGACCGTTCCATCGCCGAGATTGGTTTTCGCTGGGGTTTTGGCGATCAGGCGCATTTCAGCCGGGTGTTCAGTGCCGCCTACGCCATTTCGCCGCGCGACTACCGCAAAACCGCCGGCTCGACCGTCGCGACCCGTTGGACGCGCGGGCGCCCGATGCATTCGGGCTCGCGCCCGGTGCGACCCGGTCCGCACGCCGCCGCTCCCGCCACCCCGGACGCTGTCGGGCTGGACACGACCCCGCCGGATGTCGCCACCCCTGCGTCTCCGGAGGCGGGTGCGCCCGGCGAACACTATCTGGCTGTGACGCGCGACACGGTGCATTGGGGCTATCTCTCCCGCACCATCCCGCCGGTGCTGCGCGTGCGCTCGGGCGCCCGTGTCACGGTCGAGACCCTGACCCAGCACGCCTCGGACGATCCGGAGCGGATGATCCAGGGCGATGCCGGCGCCGAGAGCGTGTTTCGCTGGACGCGCGATTTCAAGGCGGTGGACCGGCGCGGCGCCGGCCCGGTCAACGCCTCCATTTTCGGGCGCGGGGCTGGCGAGGGTTTTGGCGTGCACATCTGCACCGGGCCGATCTTCGTCCACGGCGCCGAGCCGGGCGACGTGCTGGAGGTGGAGATTCTCGATCTGCGCCCGCGCCCCTGCGCCAACCCGGCCTATACGGGGCAGGCCTTCGGCTCCAATGCCGCGGCGGCCTGGGGCTTCCACCATGACGATATTCTCGACGAGCCGCGCAAACGCGAGGTGATCACGGTCTACCGCACCGACGCGGCCGGCGAGAGCGGCTTCGCCGAGGCGATCTATTCCTTCCGCTGGGTGCCGCAGACCGACCCGTTCGGCGTGCTGCACGAGACGATCGACTATCCCGGCGTGCCGGTGGACCATGCCCGCATCGAGAAGCGCGAGGGCGTGCTCAAGGGCGCCCGCATCCCGGTGCGCCCGCATTTCGGCTTCATCGCGGTCGCCCCGCGCGAGACCGACATCGTCGATTCCGTGCCGCCCGGCTATTTCGGCGGCAATATCGACAATTGGCGGGCGGGAAAGGGCGCGAGTGTCTATCTCCCGGTGGCGGTGCCGGGGGCGCTGCTCTCGCTCGGCGATCCGCATCTGGCGCAGGGCGATGGCGAGATCAGCGGCACGGCGCTGGAATGCTCGCTGACCGGGCAGGTGCGCCTCGTCCTGCACAAGCGCGGCGAGACGGAGAAGGTGTTTCTCAACGGGTTGGCGGCACCGCTCATCGAGACGCCGGATGCCTGGCTGCTGCACGGCTTCAGCTACACCAACTATCTCAGGGAACTGGGTCGCAACGCCCAGTCCGAAGTGTTCAAGCGCTCCTCGCTCAGCCGGGCGCTACGCAGCGCCTTTCGTGCCACCCGCAACTTCCTGATGGAACGCTACGGGCTGGACGAGGACGAGGCGATTTCGCTGATGTCGGTGGCGGTCGATTTCGGCGTCACCCAGGTCGCCGACGGAAATTGGGGCATTCATGCCAGGGTGTCGAAGGCGATCTTCGAGCCGCCGGGTGAGTAACCGCACGATCCGAACATGTAGAGCGACCCGATCAGATTGAATCGATCCGGTCGGCGCGGTCTCAGCGCTGCCGCTCCTGCGCGCGAAAACTCGGCAGGGCGCGCAGGGCGAAGGAGGTGAGGTGCTCGGGGTCGCGCAGCCCGGACTTCGCCCCTTCGAGAATGGCGAAGGCCAGAAGGCTGCGAATTCCCTCGCCGATGACCAGCCGTTCGGACACTTGGCCGCATGCCCGGGCGAACACGGTGTCGAGCAGGGCGACGTCCTCGGGTTCATAGGCGGCCCCGGCGAGCGCGTCGACAAACTCGGTCGGGTTGACGGTTTCGGACATCTCGAAAGACATGCGCAGGCTCCTCCCATGGAGTTTTGCGAAAGCGCAACGAGAACCGCCCCGTGATCTCTCAGTCGCCAGCCTGCTTGTGTTCACCGACGATGACAAAGTGTAACATGCCCGGCGTAACGCCGGTGGGCCTGAGATACCTCTACGGACCGGCACTGCGATTACCGGCGCTATCGCAAGCCGCGCGCCGGCCGTTCGCGGCCTTGTCGGCTATCCTGTTTAAAGAACAGCGAAACCGGTTGACCGTCAGCGGCATGGGCTGAGGTGATGGGCGCGCGGGTCACGGCATTCGGCAATCTGGCCCGCCGCTTTTGCCAAGAAATTGATCCGGGTCCGCACGCCAGCGGCGGGAGCGCTCCGAACGGGCGGTGATGCGCAGGGAGCGCCGGCCCGCTCAGTTCGGCGGATGCAGGCTCCGCCCGTCCCGCTCCAGCTCGCCCACGGGCGGGGTCTCGACATCGCCGGTGATCAGCCGTGCCGCGCGCTGATAGGTGACATAGTTCCACAGCCAGGACGTCGCGACGGCGATGCGGTTGCGGGCGCCGACGAGGAAATAGACATGCACGAGGCCCCAGAATATCCAGCCAAGAAACCCCGTTAGTTCAAAGCGTCCCAGCTTCACCACGGCGGCGTTGCGCCCGATGGTGGCGAGGTCGCCGGCGTGTCGGTAGCGGAAGGTGGGGGACGGGCTGCCGGCCAGTCGCGCCTTGATAACCCGGGCGACGTGATCGCCCATCTGCTTGGCGGCGGGCCCGATACCGGGCACCGGCTTGCCCTCGCTGTCTACGATCGCGGCGGCATCGCCGATGACGAAGATGTCCGGATCGCCCGGCACGCTGAGATCGGGCTTGACGCAGCACCGCCCGGCGCGATCGGCGTCGGCGCCGAGCCATTGCGCCGCCGGCGAGGCGCGCACCCCGGCCGCCCAGATCTTGGTCGAAACGGACACGCTCTTGCCCCCTTCGAGCGTGACGTGGTCAGGCCCGATGTCGATGACCGGCCGACCCGTGAGCACCTCCACGCCCATCGCCTCAAGCCGTTCGCGCGCATGGGCGGACAACCGCGCCGGCAGCGCCGGAAGCAGCTGCTCGCCCGCCTCGATCAGCAGGATGCGCGCGGTGCGCGGATCGACGCGCTTGAAATCGGGGGCCAGAGCGTGACTGGAAATCTCGGCGATGGACCCGGCAAGTTCGACCCCCGTGGGACCTCCGCCAACGATGGCGAAGGTCAGTAGCCGTCTACGGGTCTCCGGATCGGAAGCGACCTCGGCTCGCTCGAAGGCCAGCAGGATACGCCGGCGCAACTGGGTGGCGTCCTCGATATCCTTCAGCCCCGGGGCGTAGCGCGCCCATTCCTCATGCCCGAAATAGGAGTGCGTCGCCCCCGTGGCCAGAACGAGGAAATCGAAGGCAAGCGGGCCTTCGCTGGTGAGCAATTCGCGGCGGTCGCGGTCCACGCCCTCCGCCCGCGCCATCAGCATGGTGATGTTGGTCTGGCGGGAGAGAATGTGACGGATCGGCCAGGCGATATCGGCCGGCGAGAGCGTGGCGGTGGCGACTTGATAGAGCAGCGGCTGGAAACAGTGATAATTATGCCGATCGATCAGCGTCACATTCACCGGCGCCCGGGCAAGCCCTCGCGCGGCCTGCAGCCCGCCGAAGCCGGCGCCGACAATGACCACATGGGGGCGGGTGGAAGGCGGTGTCTCCGTCGCCTCGCGCTCTGTCACGCTGTCCAACTCCGTTTGGCGATCGTCTCTTCGCCCTGTTCGTCGCGGGGCGAGGCATTCGCTGGGCGTGATAGTTTCGCGCGCGCCGAATGATACCGTCGCACGGATTTGGCGGCAATACGAAGGGCCGGCCGGCTATCGCGGCGGCAGCGTATAAGCGATCACATGGTCGCCGGCCCTGGTGCCGATCGAGCCGTGGCCGCCGGCCACCTGGACGACGAACTGGCGCCCGCCCGCCTCATAGCTCATCGGGGTCGCCTGGCCACCCGCCGGAAGGCGCTGCTGCCAGAGCTGGGTGCCGGTGGTGACATCATAGGCGCGGATATAGTCGTCGATGGTGGCGGCGAGGAAGGCGACGCCCGAGGCCGTGAGCAGCGGCCCGCCAATGCCGGGAACGCCCATCGGGATCGGCGGCAGAGGGAACGGTCCCGCGTCGCGGATGGTGCCGTTCCTGTGCATCCAGGCCTTGGCGCCGGTCCTGAGGTCCACTCCCGCGACAAGACCCCAGGGCGGCGCCTGGCACGGCAGGCCGAGCGGCGAGACGAAGGGCCCCATCCGCACGCCGTATTCGCCGCCGGCGTTCACGTTCAGCCCCGCCTCACCGGCATTCACCTGCTCGTCGGCGTCGATGTCGTCCGAGGGTACCAATTGTGAGGTGAAGGCGAGATAGGTCGGCATGCCGAACAGAATCTGGCGCACCGGATCGACCGCCACCGAGCCCCAGTTGAAGGTGCCGAAATTGCCGGGATAGACCAGAGTGCCCTCCAGCGAGGGCGGTGTGTAGCGGCCCTCATAGCGCATCTGGCGGAACATGATGCGACAGGCAAGCTGGTCCAGCAGGCTCGCGCCCCACATGTCGCTCTCGCGCAGCGGCGCAGGGGAGAAGCTCAGCGCCGAAACCGGCTGAGTCGGCGCCGTCCAGTCCCCTTCGATAGCGCCGCCCGGCGCGGGGACCTCGCTGACCGGAAGAACCGGCGCGCCGCTGCGCCGGTCGAGAACATAAATGTCGCCCTGCTTGGTCGCCTGCACCAGCGCGGGCGTAGTGCCTTCGGCGGTTGTCAGGTCGATGAGTACCGGCTGGGCCGGTACGTCCATGTCCCAGAGGTCGTGATGCACGGTCTGGAACACCCAGCGCACCGCGCCGCTCGCAATGTCGAGCGCGACGACCGAGGAGGAAAAGCGTTCCACCGCCGAGCTGCGGTCCATTCCCAGCTGGTCGGGCGTGGCATTGCCGAGCGGGATGTAGACGAGGCCGAGGGACGGGTCGGCGCTGAACACCGACCAGCTATTGGGAGAGTTGGCGGTGTAGGTCTCGTCCGGGCCAAGCGGCGTGGTGCGGTCGGGATTGCCGGAATCCCACGCCCACAGCAGGTCTCCGGTCATCGCGTCATAGGCGCGGATGACACCGGAGGGCGATTCCATATCGTAATTGTCGTTCACCGAGCCGCCGATGATCAGGCGATCATTCACGATCGTCGGCGGCGAGGTGGAATAATAGAAGCCGCTCTTCTGGTGGGGCATATTGGCCCACAGATTCACCGTGCCCTTGTCGCCGAAGTCGGAGCAGGTCGCGCCGGTCAGGGCGTCGAGCGCGATCAGCCGTGCATCGGAGGTGGGCAGATAGACCCGCGCCGTGCAGGCCGGGGCTGCCGCCATGTCGGTTTCGATGACGCTGGCGTCGCGGTAGTAGGACAGGCCGCGGCAGGTCTGGTGCTGGCGGTTGGGGTCGAGCCCGTCATTTGCGTCGAAACGCCAGCGCTCCTCGCCGGTCTCGGCGTCGAGGGCGATGGCGATATGGTGCGGGGTGCACAGGTAGAGCAGCGCCCCGATCTTGAGCGGCGTGACCTGATAGGTGGTCTCGGCCACGTCGTCGGGGCCGCGCACATCGCCGGTGCGGTAGGTCCACGCCACCTCCATCTGGCCGACATTCTCCGGCGTCACCTGCGCCAGCGGCGTGTAGCGCTGGCCGGCGAGCGTGCGGCCGTAATGGTGCCATTCGCCGTCGGGCACGTTTCCGGCGGGGATCGTCGCCCCGTCCGTCTGCGCCTGCAGCCGCCCCTCAATGGCATGCGGATCGCGCAGCATCGCTGTGCCGGCGACACCGATGCAGACCAGAAGCGTAACAGCAAGGGCGATCCGCGCGCCGTCCCAGCGGCGCTGTCCGCCCAGCGCCCACGGGGTCAGCAGCCACAGGCCGAGCAGGACCACCAGCCCGCCGCGCGTTGCTAGCGGCCACCAGTCAAGCCCCGTCTCCCACAGCGCCCAGCCCAGCGTTGCGGCCAGCGCCCCGGCAAAGACGAGGCGTGCCGCCGGACGGGCCCGCCCGACCAGGGTCGCGCAGAGGAGAAGTGCGAGGCCGAGCGCTGCATAGAACCAACTGCCGCCAAGGCTCACCAGCCATAGTCCGCCGCCGGCGAGACAAAGCCCGACGAGCGCGATCAGTATGGCTGTGGCCACAGTGAGAGTTGGGAAGCGCATGAAGCCAGCCTTTAGGTCCAGAGATACGGTGCGTGGCGCCCGACCCGGGACATAAAGACTGGCCGGAACCATCGCTCATCACGAAGGACTCGGCCCGAGGGAAGCCTGCGCGTGCGTTGGACTAACCGGCCGGCGGGCGATGCGTTCCCTTTCAGAGGCGCAAAGGGGGCGTGGCCTCGCGTCATACCCTCCGGCGCACAGCCGGATGACGGAGTTACCGCGACGGCGCGGGCGGGTTTGCTCAGGTTACTGCGGGTGTGGGGTGTCGTTTATTAGCCGGCGCGGGACCGAAGCCCGCGCCGGGATATCCAGCACAGAACAAGCCGCCTGTCCGCGTCTGCGGCGGCAACTGCCGCGTCACGCCGCCTTGAGCGCCTTCTGGTTGGCGACCTGGTCGGCCAGCTTGGTGAGGGCGTCGTCGGTCATCGACTCTTCCTTCAGCGTGGCGTCCAGCAGCTTGACGGCGTCTTTCATGCCGAGAACCTGCGCCCAGCGCTTCAGCGTGCCGTAGCGGGCTATTTCATAGTGCTCCACCGCCTGCGCCGCAGCGGTGAGGCCGGCGTCGAGAGCGGGCTGGCCCTTGAATTCTTCGAGGATTTCCTCGCCCTCTTCAAGAATGCCCTCGATGGCGGCGCAGGTCTTGCCCTGCGGGCGCTTGCCGATGAGCTCGAACACCTGCTGCAGGCGCTCGATCTGGCCTTCTGTTTCGTCGCGGTGCTTCTCGAAGGCCGCCTTGAGTTCCGGCGACTGTGCGCCGCGCGCCATTTTCGGCAGCGCCTTCAGGATCTTGCGCTCGGCGTAATAGATATCTTTCAGCGTTTCGTGAAACAGCGTTTCGAGGTTTTTCTCGGCCATTGTCGCTCTCCATTGCGTGATGTCCCAAGCCTGCGCGGACAACCGCGCGCACCGCGCTTCGTTCCCGCCTTCGGGGTCGGCTTTTCACGCTGCGGGCGCCAACTGATCCGCCTGCCGCGGCGGGCCGTACCCGGTTGCATCACCCGATCGCTCCAGGGGGCGCGCACATGCAGTTCATCGTCGCTTACGCATCGACAGGGCTTGTCTTCCTCGCGCTTGACGCGCTCTGGCTGGGCTTCATGTCGAGCCGGGTCTACCGGCCGCTGATCGGCGAATTGATGGCCGAGCAGCCGAACTGGCCGCCGGCCGTTCTGTTCTATGTGCTCTACATTGCCGGCGTGGTGGTGTTCGCGGTGCAGCCCGCGCTGGCCTCGGGCCGCTGGACCACGGCGCTGGCGCTCGGCGCTTTCCTCGGCCTGGTGGCTTACGGCACCTACGACCTCACCAACCATGCGACGCTGCGCAACTGGCCGGCGGCAATGACGGCGATCGATCTCGCCTGGGGAACGCTGCTCACCGCCCTCGCCACCACGGCCGGTATGCTGATCACCCGCGCCGTTATCGACTAGGCGAGCGGCGGGGCCAGCCGGGCCAGAAGGCGTTGACGCGGTGTTGGTAGGCTCGAAATGCCTCGCCCCGGGATCGCAGCATGTGCGCTTCCGTCGGGGGGATGCCGGACGCATGGACCAGCAGCACATACATCAGCGCGGGTGCGAGAAAGGCCGCGAAGCCCGGGAGATAGCTAAGGGACAGCGCGATGGCGGGATAGGCCATCCACCCAAGCCACTCGAAGAAGTAATTCGGGTGACGCGTCATTCCCCATAGCCCGGCGGCGCACACCCGACCGTGATTTTCCGGGTCGCTGCGAAAGCGCGCCAATTGCCGGTCGGCGATGGCCGCGCCTGCGACGGCGGCCAGGAACAGCGCGGCGCCGAGTCCATCGCCCGCCCGCCAGAAGGGCAGGGGATTGTGCGCCGCCGCTGCGACGGCCACTGCCAGAGCAAGCCCGGCCAGAGCCTGGACCTGCAGGAACAGGAAAAGCCTTTTTGAAGCCGCCGCGCCCCATTGCCGGCGCAGGTCGGCATAGCGCAGATCGTCATGGCCGCGCAGCGTACGCCCAAGGATATGTGTGCCGAGCCGTGCCGACCAGAGCGCGACCAGCACTGCCACCAGAAGCTGGCGCGGCGCCCAGGGATCGCCGCCAAGCGGCATCAGCGCGGCGACTACGCCGGCGGCCCCGGTAGCATAGGACCACACCGTGTCCACCCAGCCATGATTGCCGCTGCGCTCGGCCGCCCACCACGCCGCCGCCATGGCAAGGCTGAGGCCGAGGGCGAGCGCGGCGAAGGGCGTGAGCAGCGTCACCGGCCTGCCTCGCGCTGCGACAGCTGGCGCACGAAGCCGGTCACATCGTCCAGCACCGGGGCGACGAGGCGCAGCGGCGGGGAGAGCGCGCCCAGGATCAGCCGGTGGTCAGGCCTGTCATAGACCTTGAGCGTCGCCTCGCCGCCCTTTGCGCGGATGCGCGCGGCGAGGCGCTTGCTGTTGCCGGGATCGACGGTGGTGTCCCGGGCGCCGGTGGCGAGAAAGGCGGGCGGCGCCTCGCCGGTGACGAAGTTTATCGGCTGGCTGCGCTCGCGCCCGGCCGGAGGACCGAAGATTTTCTTTAGCGTGGCGCTTTCCAGCGGCAGGAAATCATAAGGCCCGGCGAGCCCCACAAGCCCGGCCACGTCGCGGCGTGGATCGAGCCGCACAGCGCCGAGCCACTGCCGGTCGAAGGCGAGCATGGCGGCGATCTGGGCGCCGGCGGAATGACCCATGAGGATGAGGCGGGAAGGGTCGCCACCATAGGCGGCGGCATTGGCGCGGGCCCATTGCACCGCCCGCGCACCATCCTCCAGAAACGCGGGAAAGCGCACCTCGGGATAGAGCCGGTAGTCGGGAATAACGACGACCATGCCCCGGGCGGCCAGCGCAGCGCCGACGAAGCGGTACATGGCGCGGTCGCCAGAATCCCAGCTACCGCCATAGAAGAACACCACCACCTGCAGGCCCTGCGTCGCGCCGAATGTCGGTGCGTAAACGTCCAGCCGGTGCCTCGGGCCATCGGCATAAGCGATGTTCTCGGTGACGCGCACCGGCTCAAGCCGGGAGAGCGCGTTCAGCACGGCGGCTGGCCCCTCGGCGGCGCGGGCGGCGCCCGTGCTCAGCAGGGCGGCAACCAGCAGAAGGGCGGCGCGCATCCGCTAGAGCCTGACGAAGGGCTGGACGAGCCGGCCGAAGAAGCCGTTCAGCCGCATGCTGCCCTCCAGCGCGGCGAGGCAGATGCACTCGCCATCGGGATCGACGATCGGCTGGTGCTCGATCTCCTGGTCCATCTCGCTGAGGTCGCCCGGCCCGTAGCGGCCGTAGCCATCGGAGAAGGAGCCGGAAATCACCTGGGTGAATTCGGTGCCGACATGGCCGTGATCGGGCATCTTGCGGCCGGGACCGATGCGCAGCAGCGTCAGCCGGGCCTGCCGATCTTCCGGCAGCTTCACCGCGCTCGCCCGCACGCCGAGGCCGATCCAACGCCAGGGGCCGATCTCGCAGTCGCGCAGCGCGGCGGGCAGGGGTACGCCGCCGGGCAGTGCCGCCGGCACCTCCGCCTTCGCGTCGCGCGCCAGAAACGGTGCCGCCGGGAGGGCGTGTTCCTGCGCGTCGATAGCGCGCAACGCGGCGGCAAAGGCATCGGGCGCCATGGGGGCCGGGGGCATCGCCTCCAGCAGCGCGCCGCCGACAGCGTCGAACTCGGCAAGGCGCGAACGGCAGCACGGGCAGCCGGCGAGATGCACCGCGAGCACCCGTGCCGGCCCGGCGGGCAGTTGCCCGGCGGCATAGCGCATCAGCGTTTCATCGGTCGCGTGATGACGGATCGTCATGATTGGCCTTCCAGCAGAACGCGCAGCCGCCCGAGGGCAAGGCGCACGCGGGATTTGACGGTGCCGAGCGGCAGGCCGAGCTCGCGGGCGATCTCCGAATGCGCCTTCTCGCTGAAGAAGGACAGGCGCAGCACGGTGGCCTGTTCGGCGGAGAGCGTCTTCAGCGCCTCGCGCACCCGGGCCTCGCGCTCCGCTGTCAGCAGCAGCGTCTCACCTGAGGGCGCGGTCTCGATCTCGCCTTGCTCGTCCTCGCCGACGGCGGCAGTCCTGATCCGCCGCAGGTGATCGATTCGCAGATTGCGGGCGATGGTGAATATCCATGTCGCCGCCCCGGCCCGCGCGGGGTCGAAATAGGACGCCTTGCGCCAGACTGAGAGCATCACCTCCTGGGCGATCTCCTCCGCCGTATTGGACGGCAGTCCGGACTTCCTCAGAAAGGCGTTCAGGCGCGGGGCAAAATAGCTGTAGAGGCGCGCATAGGCCTGCCGGTCGCGCTCGGTGGCGACCATGCCGATCAGCCGCGCCAGCTCTGCGCCGTCCGGCACGCCATCGTCTTTCATCAGTCGCGTCACCTCCGGCCTCCGCCGCAGGGGCGAGGCCGCGCGTGGCTCTGCGGTTCGGGCATGTTCGAGCGAGGCATTCATGAACCCTTCTACGCACCGGCTTTGCCGCCGGATCATCCGCCCGCGAGTGATCCAGCGCCGTGCCGGCGACGTACACAGTAGACAACCTTCGCCTGCCGCTCCACCGCTCTGGATTTTCTGTGCCCATGAGTAACCGGCCATGAACATTCGTCAGGACTTCGTGCCCGGCTCGCCGCTTTCCATCGCCGTCATCGGTGCTGGAATCTCGGGCCTGTCCACAGCCTGGCTGCTCGCCAAGCGCCACGACGTGACGCTGTTCGAGGCCGAGGATCGGCTTGGCGGCCATTCCAACACGGTGATGGCGCAGGGCGTCGCGGTCGATACCGGCTTCATCGTTTTCAACGAGAAGACCTATCCCAACCTCACCGCGCTGTTCGCCCATCTCGGCGTGGCGACGCAGGCTTCAGAAATGTCGTTCGCGGTGTCGCTGGATGGCGGCCGGCTGGAATATTCCGGTTCCGGGCTGCGCGGCCTGTTCGCCCAGCCGCGCAATCTCGCCTCGCCGCGCTTCGCCGCGATGCTGGCCGACCTGTTGCGCTTCTACCGCAACGCGCCGCGCGATCTGGCCGGCATGGGCGATGAGAGTCTCGACGCCTATCTCGATGCCCATCGCTACGGAGCGGCGTTCCGCCACGATCACCTCTACCCGATGGCGGCGGCGATCTGGTCGACGCCGGCCGCCGATGTCGGGCGCTATCCCGTGGCGGCCTTCGTGCGCTTCTGCGCCAATCACGGCCTTCTCCAGCTGACTGATCGCCCGGTCTGGCGCACCGTGACGGGCGGCAGTCGCAGCTACGTCGCGGCCTTGCGCGCGGATTTTGGCGGCCGCGTCATTGCCGGCGGGCCGGTGCGGGCGGTGCGCCGCGGGGCGGGCGGCGTGAGCGTTATCGACGCCTCCGGCGATGAGCGGCGATTCGATCATGTGGTCATCGCCACCCATGCCGATCAGGCGCTCGCCCTTCTGGAGGGCCCGAGCGCGGGGGAGCGGAACCTGCTCGGTGCCTTCCGCTACAGCCGCAACGAGGCGGTGCTGCATGCCGATACCCGGCTGATGCCACGACGCCGGGCGGCGTGGGCGGCGTGGAACTACCTTGCCGACAGGCGCGCCGGCGAAAAGCTGTGCGTCACCTATTGGATGAACCGGCTGCAGGACCTGCGGCAGGACCGGCCGCTCTTCGTCACGCTGAACCCGGTGGAGCCGCCCAAGGAGGCCTGCGTCTTCTACCGCGCCAGCTATGAGCATCCGCTGTTCGACAGCGGGGCGATGGCGGCTCAGGAGCGCCTCTGGTCGCTGCAGGGTGAGGGCGGGGTGTGGTATTGTGGCGCCTATTTCGGCGCCGGCTTCCACGAGGACGGGTTGCAGGCCGGTCTTGCGGTAGCCGAGGCGCTGGGCGGAGTACGGCGTCCATGGACGGTGGCAGATGAATCCGGCCGCATCGCCCTGCCGCGCGACAGCGCCGGGACGCGCCGACCGGAGCGCGTGACATGAGCGAGGCCTCGGCGCTCTATGCCGGCTCGGTGATGCATGTGCGGCTGAAGCCGCGCCGGCACCGGCTGGCCTATCGCCTGTTCTCGCTGCTGCTCGACCTCGACGAAGTGGCCGGGCTGGACGCGAAGCTGCGCCTGTTCTCGCGCAACCGTTTCAACGTGTTCAGCTTTCATGACCGCGATTATGCCGATCCCGAGGCGGGACCGCTCAAGGCGCAGGTGGAGCGCCTGCTCGGTGCCGCCGGGCTGGAGACCGATGGCGGGGCGATCCGGCTGCTCACTCTGCCGCGCCTGTTCGGCTACGCCTTCAATCCGCTGAGCGTCTATTTTTGCCATCGGCGCGATGGGTCGCTGGCGGCGCTGCTCTACGAGGTCCACAACACCTTCGGCCAGCGCCATTCCTACCTGATTCCGGTCGCGGCGGGGGCGCTCGCCCCCCTGCGGCAGAAGGCGGAGAAGCGCTTCTACGTTTCGCCGTTCATGGATATGGGCCTGACCTATTCCTTCCGCGTTACCCCGCCCGGAGAGGAACTGCGCATCGCCATCCTCGCCAGCGACGCGGAGGGGCCGGTGCTGAGCGCGGTGCAGACCGCCATCCGTCGCCCCCTGAACGACCGCCAGCTTTTGCGGGCGATGCTGAGCTATCCGCTGCTGACGCTGAAGGTGATCGCCGGCATCCATTGGGAAGCGCTGTGGATCTGGGCCAAGGGCGTTGGCCTGCGCCCGCGCCCCAAGGCGCCCGACTCGCCCGTCAGCATTTCGCCCGCGCACCGACCCTGAGGAAAGAGCCGCATGCCGCGTGACGCCGACACCGTTGCCCATCACTCCACCGACGTGCCCAGCACAGGCGATGCGCCGGCCGCGCGTGCCGGTGGCACCAGCTTGCGACATGGCTGGCGCGAGGCGGTGCTGGCGCGGCTGCTGCGCCAGCTGGCGGTGGGCAGCCTCATTGTGGTGACGCCCGAGGGCCGCCGCCTCATCGGGCGCGGGCCTCGTCCCGGGCCGGAGGCGACGCTGGTGCTGCATCGCTGGCGCGCGCTGCGCCGGCTGGTTACCGGCGGCGACATCGCGTTCTCCGACGCCTTCATCGCCGGCGACTGGTCGAGCCCGGACCTGCCTGTTCTCATCGAGCTTGCCGCCCACAATCTGCCGGTGCTCGCCGGGCGGATCGACGCGCTGGGGCCGGTGCGGCTGTGGAACCGGCTGCGCCATGGACTGCGCCGCAATTCCCGGACCGGCAGCCGCCGCAACATCGCGTTCCACTACGACCTCGGCAACGCGTTCTATCGGGCGTGGCTGGATGCGGGCATGAGCTATTCCTCTGCCATCCGCGTCGAACCCGGCCAGACGCTGGAAGCGGCCCAGCAGGCCCGCCTGACGCATATCGTCGACATGCTGGAGGTCCAGCCCGGCCAGAGCGTGCTCGAAATCGGCTGTGGCTGGGGCGCTCTCGCCGCCGAACTGGCACGTGCGGAAGCGACGGTGACGGGCATCACCTTGTCGCGCGAGCAACTCGCCTACGGGCAGGCGATGCTTGCCGCCGATCCCGCGCTGGCGGAGCGCGCCGAGTTGCGCCTGCAGGATTATCGTGATGTATCAAGCCGTTACGACCGGGTCGTCTCCATCGAGATGCTGGAGGCGGTGGGCGAAGCCTACTGGCCGACCTATTTTGCCAAGCTGCGTGCCTGCCTGAACGAGGGCGGAACAGCGGTGCTGCAGGTCATCACCATCGCCGAGGACCGCTTCGACGGCTACCGCCGCAACACCGATTTCATCCAGCGCCACATTTTCCCCGGCGGCATGTTGCCGACCAAGGCGCATATCACCGAGCACGCGAGTGCGGCGGGGCTGGAACTCGTTGAAACGCAATGCTTCGGCATCGGCTATGCGCAGACGCTGGCGCACTGGCGCGCGCGCTTTCTGGCGGCCTGGCCGCAGATCGAGCCGCTGGGATTCGACGCCGATTTCCGGCGCCTGTGGGAGTATTATCTCGCCTATTGCGAAGGCGGCTTCCGCGCCGGCGTCATCGATGTCGGGCTGTACCGGCTGAAAGGCTGAGGGTCGGGGGGGGGCGCCCGCCGACTGCCGAGGACGCTGCCGCCGCTGCTGCAATGTCAGGCTGCCGATCGGGCTTTTCGCTGCAGCCTCGCGTCGTCCGGCCGGCCGTGTCACATGCCTGCGTCACCTGCCTACGTCACCTGCCGCTTCTCCAGCTTGCGGGCGAGCGTACGCCGGTGCATGCCAAGCCGGCGCGCGGTCTCGGAAATGTTGAACTCGGTTTCGACAAGCGTCTCGTGAATGCGCTCCCATTCGAGGTTCTTCAGCGAGGTCGGCCGCCCGGCCAGTGGCACCGAGACATCGCCCTCGACCCGCCCAAACGCCTTTTCGATATCGTCGGCATTGGCCGGCTTGGGCAGGTAATGGCAGGCGCCGAGCTTGATCGCCTCCACCGCCGTGGCGATGCTGGCGAAGCCGGTGAGCACGACGATCCGCATCGTGGGGTCATGGGCGTGCAGCGCTTTCACGCAGTCGAGCCCGGATTCGCCGGCGAGCTTGAGGTCGACCACCGCATAGGCCGGGCGGGTGTGCGCCAGCAGCGCCGCCACCTCGGCCAGCCCGGCGCAACTTGTCACCTCATAATCACGCCGCTCGAAGGAGCGCTTGAGGGTGCGGGCGAAGGTGGCGTCATCCTCGACGATCAGCAGCGGGCCGGCGGGGGCAGAACTCATGGCCGGCCTCCCGAAAGCCCGATGAGCGGCAAAGTGAGCCGGACGCAGGCGCCCCCTTCGGCCCGCCGGCCTGCTTCCACCGCGCCGCCCAGCCGGCGCAGCACGTTGACGACGAGGAACAGGCCGAGCCCGGCCCCGGCGCGCGCCTTGGTGGAGCGGTAGGGCTTTCCCAGTTCCGCCGCGAATTCGGGGGGGAAGCCGGGGCCACGGTCGCTGACCTCGACGCACAGCGTGTCGCCCTGGCGCCGCGCCACCAGCCCGACCCAGAGGGGCGAGGCTTCCAGCGCATTGTCGAGCACGTTGACGATCACCTGCCTGAGGGCGAGGTCGGAGATGACGGGCTCGTCGGGCGCGAAGGCGTTCTCGTAGTCGAAGGCAACAGGCGCCCGCAACGACCGCCAGTCCGCCACCGCCTCGTCGAGAAAGGCGCGCACGCCGGTGCGGATGGTGCCTTCGCCGCGCGCCTCGCCCGAGGAGAGCAGGATGCCGGTGACGATGGATTTGCAGCGGGCGAGCTGCGCCTGCATGTCCGTCATGTCCTGCGCGAGTTCGCTGTTGCGGGCGAGCGCGGGCATCTTCTCCCAGTCATTGAGGATGACCGAGAGGGTGGAGAGCGGCGTGCCCAGCTCATGCGCCGCGCCGGAGGCCAGCAGCCCCATGCGGACCACATGTTCCTCTTCCGCCGATTGCTGGCGCAACTCGGCAAGCCGGGCGTCGCGCCGGCGCAGATTGGCGTTGATACGGGTGATGAACGCCACCAGCAGGCAGGCCGACAGTGCGAAGCAGATGAACATGCCCTGTACGTGCAGGTTCCAGAACCCGGCCAGATGGCTGTGCGGCATCGGCAAATCGCGGTGGAAGGCGGTGAGGCCGATAAAGCAGGCGCTGGTGATCGCCACCAGCGTCCACACCGACCACGTCTCCAGCAGGATGGCACCGAGGATGACCTGCAGGAGGAACAGCGAAATGAACGGGTTCAGCGCCCCGCCGCTGAGATAGAGCTGCACGGTGAGCGCGCCGACATCCAGCAGCAATTCGAGGAACAGCTCGGTGTTCGTCACCCGCTCGCGGTGGCGATAGCGCAGCAAGCTTACGAGATTGAGGCCGACCAGAAAGGCGATTACCGCCAGCATCTCGATCAGTGGCAGGGCAATCGCGAGTTCGACATGCACGAACCAGATGGTGACAAGCTGGCCGATGGCCGCGATCCAGCGCAGCTGGATGAGCAGCAGCAGGTTCTTCCTGTCGCTCGCGTCGCCGGTCGATTCCAAAGCCAATCCTGACGTCTCCCGCCGCGTATCGCCTGCCCAATGGGCGGGTTTCGGGGCCTTGTCCAGCCCGTGGCCGTAACGCCGGAACCGCCCCGACGCCGGCGCGCGGCGCGGGCACAGATTTACCCGTGTGCCGCTTCTAGGACGCGCACGCCGTGGGGCCGATTGGGCATTCTGTCCAAGGCGGGCCCTGCGCGCCGGCCGCGCCTCGAGATTGCGATTTCCGCCTGCCTGCATGGCGGGGGTGCCGCGTGCGAGCGGGAGCCGCTTGCGCGCCGTGAGAGGGCGCTGTTTTATGCCGCTGTCGATGCACCCATCGATTCTTCATGGTGTCCGGCTGGGGAGACCCTTCCGGATGAAACGGGAACGGGGTAGGGCGCGATGGACCGCGAGGTCCCTCGCCCGAAGCCTCGACCGCCCCCGCGACTGTAAGCGGCGAGCGGCCTTCCATCGAGCCACTGGAACGAGCCCCGAAGGGCGAGGACCGGGAAGGCGGAAGGCATGCCGTGACCCGCGAGTCAGGAGACCGGCCATGTGGATGAATCCCATGCGCGCCGTCGGGTGAGACGGCACAGGAGAACATCATGCATATCGAACCCGGCCTCGTGGCCGAAGGAAAGATCTGGCTCAGCTATGTGACGGCGGCCGGTGCCGGCGCCTATACGCTCAAGCTCGCGGCCGACGCGATGCGCGAGCGCGGCGTCGTCTCGCTCGTCGTCCGCAGCCTGTTCACGACCGCTCTCGTCTTCTGCTTCTTCGAGATGCTGCCGCACCACCCGGTCGGCGTCTCCGAGGTGCATCTCATCCTTGGCTCGACGCTGTTTCTTATCTTCGGCGTCGCACCGGCGGCCATCGGGCTGGCGGCCGGCCTCGCGCTGCAGGGCATCTTCTTCGCGCCGTTCGACCTGCCGCAATACGGCATGAACGTCACCACCCTGCTGGTGCCGCTGTTCGCGCTCACCGCGCTGGCGGGCCGCATCATCGCGCCCGCCACGCCCTATGTGGAGCTGAAGTACCGGCAGGCGCTGGCGCTCTCGACCACCTACCAGGCCGGAATCGTGGTGTGGGTGGCGTTCTGGGCGTTTTACGGCCACGGCTTCACCGTGGAGAACGCCTCGTCGATCTTCTCCTTCGGCGCCGCCTACATGCTGGTCATCATCGTCGAGCCGCTGGTCGACCTCGCCGTGCTGGCCGCCGCCAAGGCGCTCAGTGGGCTGCGCGGGACACCGCTGTTCGAGCGGCGCCTCTACGACGCGGCGTGACGCCCTGAGCCGGGAGGCCGCGCGCCTCCCGGGTACCCCGTCCTGACCGTCGGGCCCTTGGACAAACTGTCCAGGGGTCAGGCTTTCGTCAGCCCTGTGCGAGCCCCCGGCGGACTGCCATGATCCGCCGGGGGAATCGTCGCAATGGCAGGGGTTTCAAGACGGTATGGGCTTGGCGTGGGCGCGCTTGCGCTGGCGCTGGCCTATGCGCTCGTCCTGCAATTGCTGCTCGCCAGCGTCTTCGCCGGACGCGCTGCGGGCGACCCACTCTCCCCCTCTGTCCACGCGATCTGCCTCAGCGGCGCCGCATCGACCTTTCCTGGAACGGATGACGGGGGTGGGGCCCATGTTCCCCACTGTCCGCTCTGCACGCTGCGTCTCAATGCCATCCTGCCGCCGCTGATCGAGGCGGGGGAGGCGATGGTGCGGCCCGCCCTGCCGGCCGTCTGGGCGCCGGATATCCGCGCCCCGCGTCCCGTTTCCTTTGCCCGCTCCGCGCATCATCCGCGCGGGCCGCCGCGGGCGCTTTCTATCGTCTGACCACGGCGCCGCTTCGCGCAGCGCCCTCTTCTGAAAAACCGGAACCACCGAACGGGGGCGCCTGTCTGGCGTGCCGACCGGTAGGTGCGTTCCGCAGACCGATGGAAACGCCATGCAGCCCCCGATTCCCTCTTCCCGCACGCCGTCATGGCGTTCTCCCTGTCGCCCCCTGCTGCGCCGCTCGACGGCGCTGACCGGCCCGGCCCTCGCCTTGCTGTGCCTTCCCGCACTGGTCGCGACCGCGCACGCGCAGGGCGCGGTGCCCGACGGCGCGAGCGACGAACAGTTGCCGACCGTCACCGTGGTTCGCCCGGCCGACAGCGTCGCCCGGTTGGGGCCGCTGGGTATTTCCTATGAAAGCTTCGTGCCCGCCGATACCGGGACGATCTCCGCCATCGAGGCCAATAACGCGACGCTGTGGACCAGCGATTCCGGTTCGCTGATCGACGCCGTTCCGGGTGGCGCCTCCTGGGGGGCGGGCGGGGTGTCGAGCCTGCCGGCGGTGAACGGCATGAGCGCGGACCAGGTGCAGGTGTCGATCGACGGCATGCTGTTCGGCCCGGCCTGCCCGAACATGATGAATCCGCCACTCTCCTATGTGAACCCGGCGATGATCGGGCAGGTCAAGGTCTACTCCGGCACCGCGCCGGTGAGCCTGGGCGGCGACTATACTGGCGCGCGCATCGACGTGAGCGTCGCGCCCCCGACCTTTACCGACAGCCCGGAGGTGGTCTTTTCCGGCAGCGTCTCCGGCTATTACCGCAGCAATGGCAACGTGGTCGGCGTCGACGTGAATTTGAACGCCGCCAACGATGTCGGCAGTGTCAACTACACCGGCGGCTGGGTGCAGGCCGACGACTACACGTCGGGCGATGGCACGACCATCAAATCCACCCTGTACGAGACGCAGAACCACGCCCTGAGCCTGTCGCGCAAGCTTGACGACGGCCTCGTGACCTTCCAGCTCGGCGGGCAGTTCATTCCGTACCAAGGCTATGTCAACCAGTACATGGACATGGTCGACAACAAGAGTTTCTTCGTCAACGGAACGCTTGAGAAGAACTTTGAGTGGGGCCAGCTGGAAGCCAACGCCTTCTACAACAATGTGCGCCACACCATGGGCTTCATCGCCCCTGACAAGACCGGCGACATGCCGATGGACACGCAGTCCAGCGACATGGGCTACCGGGTGAGGGCCACGCTGGAGCCGACCGGCATCGACATCGTGCGCCTCGGCAACGAGCTGTATTACAACCAGCTCGACGACTGGTGGCCCCCCGTCGAGGGCTCGATGATGATGGGCCCGGACACGTTCTGGAACATCAATGACGGCCAGCGCCTGCGCGTCGGGGTGTTTGCCGAGTGGGAGCGCGTGCTCTCGCAGGAATGGACCGCCATTCTCGGCGCGCGCAGCGACGTGGTGTGGATGAACACCGGCGACGTGCAGGGCTACAACGCGATGATGTACGGCGCGGAAGCCGCCGCCTTCAACGCGCTGGACCATGCCCGCACCGACATCAACATCGACGGCTCGGCGATCCTTCGCTACCAGCCGGACGAGGCGCGGCAGCTGGATTTCGGTTTCGCCCGCAAGACCCGTTCGCCCAATCTCTACGAGCGCTATTCATGGTCGACCAACGCCATGGCGATGAGCATGATCGGCTGGTTCGGCGACGGCAACGGCTATGTCGGCAATATCGACCTGGAGCCGGAAAAAGCCCACACGGCGAGCCTCACCGCCACCTGGCGCGACCCGGTGCGCCAGGCATGGGAATTTCGCGTCTCGCCCTATGCCAGCTATGTCGAGGACTATATCGACGTGCGCCGCTGCGCCCTGCCGGGGTGCCTCGCCAGCCTGCCGGACAACCTCACCGCCACCGAGGGGTTCGTCTATCTGCAGTTCGCCAATGACGACGCCTATCTCTATGGCGTGAACATCGACGGGCGGCTGAACCTCTGGGAGAACCCGACCTATGGCCGCGGCGTCTTCCGCGGCAATCTGAACTTCGTGCGCGGGCAGCGGGTCGATGGGGTAAATCTGTACCACATCATGCCAGTCAACGCGACGCTGGCGCTCGACCACATCCTCGGCGACTGGACCACGACTGCCGAGGTGCAGCTGGTCGGCGCCAAGACCGAGGTGAGCGAGGTGCATAACGAGCTGGAGACGGACGCCTATGCGCTGTTCAACCTGCGCACCAGCTACCAGCAGGGACCGATCAAGCTCGACCTCGGCATCGAGAACGTCTTTGACACCGAGTACGACCTGCCGCTCGGCGGCGCCAATCTGGTGAACTACCAGGTGTCGTCGATGATGGGCACCTCGCCGGCCTGGGGCTATGGCGTGGCGGGACCGGGTCGCTCGGTCAACGCCCGGCTGACCGTGTCGTTCTGAGAAACCCCGCCGGCCGGGCCTCGCGCGCCCGGCCGGCGCCGCAGGGGCGAGGCGTGGCGGCTGGCCTCGCCCGCCGTCTTTGCCTAAAGAGGGGTGGACCCACGGTCGCTTTCGGCCGATAGAACGAAAAAACGACGTGTGAGGAGCGCCTGCGATGGAAGCTTCCCGGCAAGGTCCCGTGGAGGGGCCGCTGAGCGGCATCCGTGTGATCGAACTCGGCAATCTCATCGCCGCGCCCTTCGCCGCGCGGCTGATGGCGGAGTTCGGCGCCGAGGTCATCAAGGTGGAGGCGCCCGGCGAGGGCGACCCCTTGCGCAAATGGCGCAAGCTGCATGAGGGCACCTCGCTCTGGTGGTACCTCCAGTCGCGCAACAAGAAATCCGTCGCCATCAATATGCGCCTGCCCGAGGGGCAGGAGGTGGTGCGCCGCCTTGTGCGCGACGCCGATGTGCTGATCGAGAATTTCCGCCCCGGCACGCTGGAGCGCTGGGGCCTCGGCTGGGAGGCGCTCAAGGCGATCAACCCCAACCTCGTCATGGTGCGCATCTCCGGCTTCGGCCAGGATGGGCCCTATCGCGAGCGGCCCGGCTTCGGCGCGGTGGGCGAGGCGATGGGCGGCATGCGCTTCACGACGGGCGAGCCGGACCGGCCGCCGGCGCGCACCGGCATCAGCATCGGCGATTCGCTCGCCGCCCTGCACGCGGTGATGGGCGCGCTGATGGCGCTGCTGCACATCAAGTCCGGGCGCGGCACCGGACAGGTGGTGGACGTCTCGCTGTTCGAGAGCGTCTTCAACATGATGGAAAGCCTCGTTCCCGAATTCGACGCCTTCGACTTCGTCCGCACCCGTTCGGGCGGCGCGTTGCCGGGCATCGCACCCTCGAACTCCTACCCGACAGCCGAGGGCAGCTATGTGATCGTCGCCGGCAATGGCGACGGCATCTTCCGCCGGCTGATGGGGGCGATCGGGCGCGACGACCTCGCCGGAGACCCCAGCCTCGCCTCCAATGACGGGCGGGTGGCGCGTGTCGAGGAGATCGACGGCGCGATCACCGCCTGGACCCGCCGGCATTCGCTGGACGAGGTGACGGCGGCGCTCGATGCCGCCGAGGTGCCGAACGGACGGATCTATTCGGTGGCCGACATTGTCGACGACCCGCAATATCTCGCCCGCGAGATGATCCTTCCTTCCACGTTGCCGGACGGGCTTGAGGTGAAGATGCCCGGCATCGTGCCCAAGCTCTCCGCCACGCCCGGCGCGGTGAACTGGGTCGGGCCGCGGCTTGGCGAACACACGGCGCCGGTGCTGGCTGCGCTCGGCTATGGCGAGGAAGAGATCGCGGCGCTGGTCGCGGCGGGGGCGGTCGCGCAGGCGCCGGACGCTCCGGCGGGAGAGCCCGCATGAGGGCCGGCCCTCCCCCGCGCGTGTTCGTCCAGGAGGTGGTGACGCGCGACGGCTTGCAGATCGAGCCGCGCTTTCTGCCGACCGAGGACAAGGTCGCGCTCATCGACGCGCTGTCGCAGACCGGCGTCGCCAAGATCGAGGTGACGTCCTTCGTCTCGCCGCGCGCCGTGCCCAACCTTGCCGATGCGCGGGAAGTGGCGCGCGCCATCAGGCGGTGGCCTGAAGTAACCTATGTCGCGCTGGTGCCGAACCTGCGCGGTGCGCAGGCGGCGCTGGAGGCCGGGATGGACGAGCTGAACCTCGTCCTGTCGGTGAGCGAGACCCACAACCTCGCCAATATGCGGATGACCACCGCGCAGTCGCTGGACGGTTTCCGCGCCATCGCGGCGCTGGCGACCGGCACGCAAACGAGCCTCAACGGCTCGATCGCCACCGCCTTCGGCTGCCCGTTCGAGGGCATGCAGCCGGCGGAAAAGGTGCTCGCACTGGCGCAGGCCTATCTTGAGGCGGGGCTGCATTCGGTGACGCTGGCCGACACGACAGGCATGGCCAATCCGCGCCAGGTCTCCGCCCTGGTGAGCGCGTTCAAGGGGCGGTTCGGCGCGGTGCCGCTGACGCTGCATTTCCACAACACGCGCGGCATGGGTCTCGCCAATGCGCTGGCGGCGCTGGAGGCGGGGGCAGACCGCTTCGACGCCTCGCTGGGCGGCATTGGCGGCTGTCCCTTCGCGCCGGGAGCCACCGGCAACATCTCCACCGAGGACCTCGTCCACATGCTGGACGAGATGGGCGTCGACACCGGGGTCGACCTGTCCGCCCTGCTTGCGCTGGCGCGCAGCCTGCCGGCGCTGCTCGGCCACGACATTCCCGGACAGGTCGCCAAGGCCGGGCGCAGCGGCGATCTTCACCCCGTGCCGGCGCCTCTGCGCGCCGCCCAGTAGGACGACAGGATGGCAGGACAGCTCATCGACGCCGCCGGAAAGCCGACACCTGCCGAAACGGCGCAGGCGGGACGCCCGATTTCGGACGGTCCGCTGGCGGTGGCGCTCGACGACATCGCCATCAGCTTCGCCGTCAAGGGACGGCCGGTGTTCAACGCGGTGGCGCCGACCTCGCTGCATGTGAACGAGGGCGAGTTCGTCGCCATTGTCGGCCCCACCGGCTGCGGCAAGTCCACCTTGCTCAACGCCACGGCGGGCCTGCTGGCGCCGGCGGGCGGCACGGTGTCGATCTTCGGCGAACCGCTGGTGGGCCTCAATGCGCGGGCCGGCTACCTCTTCCAGCAGGACGCGCTGATGCCGTGGAAGACGGCGCTCGACAATGTGGCGATCGCGCTGGAGATCGGCGGGATGCGCCGGGGCGAGGCGGTGGCGCAGGCGCAGGACTGGCTGAAGCGGGTGGGCCTCGCCCGCTTCACCGAGCGCTACCCGCACGAGCTTTCCGGCGGCCAGAGGAAGCGCGTGGCGCTGGCCCAGATGCTGATCCGCCAGCCGAAGATCCTGCTGATGGACGAGCCCTTCGGCCCGCTCGACGCGCAGACGCGGCAGATCATGGGCACGCTGCTGCTGCGGCTGTGGGCGCAGGACCGCAAGGCGGTGCTGTTCGTCACCCATGACCTCGAAGAGGCGATCGCGCTGTCCGACCGCGTCGTCATCATGTCCGCCGGGCCGGAGGCGCGGATCATCGGCGACTACCCGATCGACCTCGCCCGACCGCGCGACGCGGCCGAGATCAGGCTCGACCCGCGCTTCCACGCGCTGCACCGGATGATCTGGAACCAGCTCAAGGCCGAGGTCGCCAAGACGTATGGCGACGACATGGACGGCGTGGAGGCCACCTCATGAAGCTGCACCCCGTCAAGTTGCTCTTCCTGCAGATCCTCGTCGCCGTGGTGGTGCTCGCCATCTGGCACATCGGCGCCACGGTGCCGATCGGCGGCGACTACCTGCTGCCCGAGTTCTTCTTTTCCAAGCCGCTCGACGTGCTCTCCAGGGTGGTCGAGCTGTTCGTCTCGGGCACCATCTGGAAGCACCTCTGGATCACCCTGACCGAGACCGTGCTGGCCTTCATCATCGGCTCGGTGGGCGGCGTCGTCATCGGCTTCTGGTTCGCCCGCAAGCCGGTGGTGGCGGCGGTGTTCGACCCCTATGTGAAGATGGTCAACGCGCTGCCGCGCGTGGTGCTGGCGCCGATCTTCATGCTGTGGCTGGGCCTCGGCATCTGGTCGAAAGTGGCGCTGGGGGTGACGCTGGTGTTCTTCATCGTGTTCTTCAACGTCTATCAGGGCGTGAAGGAGGTGAGCCCCGTCGTGCTGGCCAATGCGCGCATGATGGGGATGAACGAGCGCCAGCTTTTCCGCAACGTCTACTGGCCCTCCGCCATGTCGTGGATGTTCTCCTCGCTGCACACGGCGGTGGGCTTCGCGCTGGTGGGTGCGGTGGTGGGCGAATATCTGGGCTCGGCGGCGGGGCTCGGCTATCTCATCCATCAGGCGGAGGGGGTGTTCGACGTAACCGGCGTGTTTGCCGGCATGTTCATCCTCGCTGCCTTCGTGCTCGTCATCGACTGGTTCGTGACGCGGGTGGAAAATCGCCTGCTGGTGTGGCGCCCGCAGGCGGCGAGCGAACAGAACTGAACTCAACGACAACAAACGGGAGGAAGTGCCATGAAGATGCGTACCCTGCTGCTGGCGGCATGCCTGCTCATTCCCGCCCTCGGTGCCGCAAAGGCCGGCGAGATCGAGAAGCCGAACCTGACGCTCGGCGTCGGCGGCAAGCCGCTGCTGTATTATCTCCCGCTGACGCTGGCGGAACGGCTCGGCTACTTCAAGGAGGAAGGGCTGACCGTCGAGATCAACGATTTCGGCGGCGGCTCGAAATCGCTGCAGGCGCTGATCGGCGGCTCGGTGGACGCGGTGGCGGGCGCCTATGAGCACACGATCCGCATGCAGGACAAGAAGCAGGACATCCGCGCCGTCATCGACCTTGGCCGCTATCCCGGCATCGTCGTCGGGGTGAGCAAGCGCAAGGCGGACACCATCAAATCGGTCGCCGACCTGAAGGGCGCCAAGATCGGCGTCACCGCGCCGGGCTCCTCCACCTATATCCTCGTGCAGTACCTGATGATGAAGAACGGCATGTCGGCCGACGACGCCTCCTTCATCGGCGTCGGCAGCGGGGCCTCGGCGGTGGCGGCGATGCAGAAGGGCGAAATCGACGCCATCTCGCATCTCGACCCGGTCATCTCCAAGCTGCAGGACATGGGCGAACTGAAGATCCTCGTCGACACCCGCACCACTGCCGGCACCGAAGCGGTGTTCGGTGGCCAGAACCCGGCGGCGGTGCTCTACTTCAAGGAGAGCTTCATCAAGGCCAACCCGAATACCGTGCAGGCCATGACCAACGCTTTCTACAAGACGCTGAAATGGCTGGAGAAGGCGACGCCCGAGGAAGTGGCGGCGGCCGTGCCGCAGGAATACTGGCTCGGCGACAAGGCCCTCTACATCAAGGCGTTCAACGCCTCGCGCGAATCCTATTCGACCGATGGCAACATCAACGAGGCGAGCATGAAGAGCGCGCTGAACCTCATCACCACCACCGACCCGAAGATCGACCCGGCGAAGATCGACCTGTCGAAGACCTTCGATGGCTCCTTCCTTGCCAAGGCGAAGGGCCAATAGAGCCCTGTTGCCTCGCCAAGGCCAAGGGGCAGTAGCGCTGAGGTCGAGGGAAGGGCCGGTTCGCCGGCCTTTCCCGGAAGGGCCGGCCCGCCGGCCTTTCCCTCACGCGGCGGTGGCCGGCACGGCGCCGCCGGCGAGTTCCACCAGCACCTTGCGCAGCCGTTCCACCCCGGCGTCGATCTGGGCTGGCGCGAAAGGGCTGAAGCCGAGCGTGATGTAGTCGTCGACATCGGTCTCCGGATGCCGCGCCAGCGCCGAGAGCGGCATGATCTCCAGCCCCGCCCGCGCCGCCGCGCGCGCCAGCGCCTGGGCGCTGAGGCCGGGCGCGAGGCGGGCGACGATTTCCATGCCGGTGTCGGTGGGCTGGGCGCTCATGAACGAACTGAGACGGCTCCCCACGCGCGCCAGCAGATGCGCCTGGCGCTGCGCATAGAGCTTGCGCATCTTGCGCACATGGCTGGCGAAATGGCCTTCCTGCATGAAACGGGCGACCAGCACCTGTTCGAGGATCGGCGAATAGCGCCCGACCACGGTGCGGGCCGACACGAACGATTCCACAAGCGGCCCCGGCACGATGGCGAAACCGAGCCGCAGGGCGGGGAACAGCGTCTTGCTGAAGGTGCCGAGATAGAGCACGTGGCGTCCGCGATCCAGAGCGTAGAGCGCGGGCAGCGGCCGGCCGGCATAGCGGAACTCGCTGTCGTAATCGTCCTCGATGATCCAGCCGCCGGTGCGCTCGGCCCAGTCGACCAGCGCCTTCCGCCGCTCCAGCGACAGTGACATGCCGAGCGGGAATTGCTTGGAGGGCGAGACATAGGCCATGCGCGCATGGGGTGCGCGGGCAAGGGCGCGATCGACATCGAGCCCGTCTGCGTCCACCGCCACCGGCACCGGGGTGGCGCCGGTGGCGATGGTCGAGGCGTAGATCCCGTCATAGCCTGGGTCTTCGCAAATGACCTCGTCCTCCGGCATCAGCAGCAGGCGGCAGGCGAGGTCGATGGCCTGCTGCGCGCCGGCGAAGACGATGACGTTGTCGGCCGAGCATTCGATGCCGCGCCCGGAGGAGACGTGGCGGGCGATAGCCTCGCGCAGCGGCGCATAGCCCTGCGGATCGCCTTCGCCCATCAGATGGTTGGCGGTGTCGGGATCGAGCTGGCGGTAGAGGTCGGCGGCGAGCTTGGCCCAGAGCTGCACCGGAAAGGCGTCGAGCGCGGGGAAATTCGAGCGGAACGTCACCGGGCGGCGCATGTGGCGCAGCGTGCGCGGCGCGTGGGCAAGGGCGCCGCCGAACGCGGCGGGCATGTCTTCCGGCGCCTCGATCGCCACCTCCATCTCGGCGCTGCGGTCGAGGCTGCCGGCCGCGCGGATGGCGGGATTGATGCGCGGCGCCGCCGGCACGATCACCTCCGCCGGCGGCTCGCGCGAGACATAGGTGCCCGAGCCCGACAGGCCTTCCAGATAGCCCTCCGCCGCCAGCTGCTCGAAGGCCAGCATGATGGTGTTGCGCGAGACGCCGAGCGACTGGGCGAGATCGCGCGTCGAGGGCAGCCGCTGGCCGGGCTTGATCGTCCCCGCGACGATCTCCGCCGCGAGCCCCTCATGGATCTGCCGGTACAGCGGTGAATCCGGCCGGCGTTCGAGCTTCAGGCCCAGCGCATCGAGCAACACGTCGTGTCCTCCGCGGTTCAAGCCCCCTGGCCCCCGCGCCGGCTGACGCAATCGCCGTGCCAGAATCCGCCGCGCCGGCGGGAAGGCTACACTGCCCGCGCGCGCTCCGGCCGATGGCCGAAGCGTGCCTTGCCGGTGAGCATGAGCACGAACATGACGCCGAGGCCGAGAATGACGACGAGATTGACGGCGGTGGCCAGCGCGTAGAGCTCGGGCTTCACCCCATAGCGCAGCGCGCCCCAGGCGACCGAGGGAAGGGTCGGCGTCGCGCCCAGCAGGTAGAAGGAAATCTCCAGATTGTTGAACGCCATGATGAAGGTGACGACGAAGGCGCCGAGAAGGCCGGGCCAGATCAGCGGCAGCGTCACCTCGAAGAAGGTGCGCAGCGGCGAGGCGCCGAACACCATGGCCGCATCGTCCAGCCGCCAGTCATAGCGGTAGAGCTGCGTGGCCATGATCAGCAGGGCATAGCTGAAGCAGTGCACCGCATTGGCGAGGATGGCGGAGACGAGGTTGCCCTGCAGTTGCAGCAGCAGCCCGTTGAAGATCAGCGAGGCGATGCCGACGAGCACCTCGGCGACAAAGAGCGGCGCGATGAACAAAGCGAGGTACAGCCCCGCCCGTCGCCCGGCATGGCGCATCAGCCCCAGCGTCGCCGCCGCCGCCAGCACGGTGGCGAGTGCCGCCGCGCCGATGCCGAGCACCAAGCTGTTGAAGAAGGCGGTCTGGTACAGCGAGTTGCCGAACAGCCGCCCGAACGTGTCGAGCGTCCAGCGCGGCGGGTAGGGGAAGGTGTGGTTTCGGGCGAAGGAGCCGAGGCCGATGTGAAGGATGGGGAGATAGAGGAAGAGATAGGAGAGGATGAGCGTCGCCAGCAGCGTGTACGTGCCGAGCCTTCTGGTGAGGGTTCCGCGCATCAGCCCCTCCCGAAGCCGGTGAAGCCGGTGCGGCGCAGATCGACCCGCATGCCGACCAGAAGCACAGCGATGATGGAAGTGAGGAACAGCACCACGCCCATGGCCGCGCCCAGCGCCCAGGTGCCGGATTCGCCGAACTGCTGGGCCATCGCCATGCCGTAAAGCGTGCCGTTCGCCCCCCCGAGGAAGCGCGGGACCAGCGTCGCGGACAGGCAGGGGATGAAGCACAGCACGAAGCCGATCAGCGTGCCGAACAGATTCAGCGGCCATGTCACCTCGACGAAGGCCCGCAGCGGGCTGGCGCCGAAGATCTTGGCGGCGTCGATCAGCCGCGCGTCGAAGTTCAGCAGCGACAGGTAGATCACCGTCACCACGATCGGCAAATAGAGGTAGACGAGGCCGATGGCGCTGGCGACGTTGGTGTACATGATGAAGCGCAGCGGTGCGCTGCCGAGCGCCATCAGCACCGCGTTGATCAGCCCGACCGGCCCCAGCAGCCCCTGCAGCGCGATGACCCGCAGCACCTCGCCGGTGAGGAACGGCACGGCGAAGGCGAGGGTGAGCAGCAGCCGGTAGCGCCCGCCATAGAGGATGATGGCGTAGCTTACCGGCCAGGCGATGAGGATGCACACCAGCGAGACCACGCCCGCCATCACCAGCGAGCGGATGAGGAAGGTGACATAGGCGCCGCCCGTCGCCAGCGTGATGTAGTTGCCGAGATTCCAGTCCTGCACGATGTGGTAATTTTCGGTGCGCCAGAAGCTGAGCACCACCATCGAGAGCAGCGGCAGCACGAACAGCGCCAACAGGAACACTGTCGGCACGCCGAGGAGCGCGCGTCCGGCCCAGCGCCCTTTCATGACGGGCGCTCCCCGTCCATGTCGAACAGGTCGATGTCCTCCGGGTTGAGATGGGCGATCACCGCCTCGCCGGAGAGAAAGGCGCGCTCCGAGCGCGGGCGGCTGGCATTGAGCTCGCGATCCCCGAAGGCGAGGATGTAGTCGGCATAGGCGCCGCGCAGGATGACGTCCTTCACCGTGCAGGCAAGGCGATTGGCGCCGTGGCTGGCGCCATCCGTGCCGTCGTCGGGCGCCAGGCGCAGCTTCTCGTTCTTGATGAAGAGCTGCACCGCGTGGCCGGCTGTCAGCGGGGCGGGAAGCGCGAGGATGGTGCCGCAGCGCGTCGCGACGTGCCGGCCGGCGGCGTCCACCGTTCCCTCGAAGCGGTTCGAGCGGCCGACGAACTGGGCGATGAAGGCGGTCTTCGGCCGGTCATAGATGTCGGTGCGGGCGGCGAAATCCTCGATGCGTCCCTTGCGTACCACGGCGATGCGGTCGCTCATCGAGAGCGCCTCTTCCTGATTATGGGTGACATAGATGAAGGGGATGCCGAGCGCCGACTGGTGGCGGCGGATCTCGACCTCCATCTCCTGGCGCAATTCGCGGTCGAGATTGGCCAGTGGCTCGTCGAGCAGCAGCGCCTTGGGGCGCCCCACCAGCCCCCGCCCCAGCGCCACGCGCTGCTGCTGGCCACCGGAAAGCTGGTTCGGGTAGCGCTTTTCCAGCCCGCCGAGCGAGAGGATGCCGACCACCCAGGCGACCCGCTCGGCGATCTCGGCGGCGGGCAGCTTCATCATCCGCAGCGGAAAGGCGAGGTTCTCGGAGACGGTGCGATGGGGGAAGAGCAGGAATTCCTGGAACACCATGGCGACGCCCCGCTTGTGCGGCGGCAGGTCGGTGACGTCTTCGCCGTCGATGAGCACGCGCCCGGTGGTGGGCTTCTCCAGCCCGGCGATGATGCGCAGCAGGGTCGTCTTGCCGGAGCCGCTGGGGCCGAGCAGCGAGACAAACTCGTTCTTGCCGATGCCCATGGTCACGCGGTCGACCGCCCAGATGCTGTCATACTGGCGCGAGACCCCGTCGAGGGTAATGTACACGTAGCGGGCTCCCCGGAATGTCAGGTCGGAAGGACAGGGCGGGCGGCCGGCGCGGGTGCCACGGCCGCCCGCGCGCTCAGGCGGCCTGCATCCGCGACCACACCCGCTCCCATTTCTCGGTCGAGGAGGGCTGGTCGAACATGTACATCTTGGAGAGTTCGCCGGTGCGGTCCATCAGATAGAGGGCCTGCTCCTCCGGGGTCGACAGGGCGCGAATGTCGATGGTGGTCGAGCAGCCGCTGGCGAGCGCGACCTTCTTCATCGTCTCCGGCGTGATCATGGTGTCGATGAAGCTCTGGCAGACATCGAGCGTCGCCCCGTCCGGCACGCCGGAGGAAACCAGCCAGGTATCGACCCAGCCGAGCCCGCCCTCCTTCGGCACCAGCGTGTGGGCGAAGGTGGTGTCGATCTCGCCCTTCGCCTTCTTGGCCAGCAGCAGGCGATAGGTCTGGGCGAATTCCGGCGCCGCGACGATGGCGCCGCTTTCCAGAAGCTGGGCCAGCGTGGCGTTGTCCTGGTAGCGGGTCAGCAGCAGCGGCTTCTGCTCGATCAGCAGCTTCTCGACGCCGGCCAGTTCCTCGTCGGTGAGATCATAGGGGTTGAACGGCTTGCCGTTCGGGCGCGGCTTGTCGATCGTGCCCATGCGGGTGGCGACGAGAATGCCGGCCAGCGCGATGTTCTCCTCGAAGCGGGCGCTGGTGGAGAGGCGACCGGCATAGGCCGGGTCGAACAGAAGCTCGATGCTGGCGGCTTTCTCGGCCGGCACCACGTCGGCATTGTAGGTGGTGCCGTAGCTGCCCCAGCAGAAGGGCACGCCAAAATCGCTACCGGTCGTCGCGTCGGTCAGCAGCTTGAACTCGGCCGGCTTGAACACCGGGAACAGGTGCTGAGTGGCGGGGATCTTCGCGTAGTCGACGGTGCGGATCAGCTTTTCGCGGAAATACAGGCTCGGCCAGAAGCCGTCCGCCTGGACGAGGTCGAAATCCTTGGTGCCGCCAACGCGCAGCTTGTTATAGGCCTCGGAATTGCCGTCGAAGAAGGTGGGCGAAAACGTCACGCCGTGCTTTTCCTCGAAGGCGGCAATCACGTCGGGCAACAGGTAGCCTTCCCACATCAGCGCGCGCAGCTGGGTGGGCGCGGCGGAGGCAGGGCGGATATAGGGCGCGGCAAGGCTCGCCACCGCGCCGGCGGCGATCGTCTTGAGGACGGTGCGGCGGCCGACGGAAAGTCCGGCGCGCGGCGTGCTGTCCGGCGTGTCCTGCGAGACGCCAGCGGAAATCGGCTCGTGCGGCTTCATGTGTCTGTCCCCTCATTGTGTGTGGCGTTGACCATCGGCAGGAATCGCCCGACCCGTCGTCGTCTCCCGGTGAGCGCCGCCCCCGGGCGATTCGCCCCCGGGGTCCGGCTCCGTGCAGTGGCGCGTGCTCAGGCGGCGACGGCGAAGGGGTTCTCGGCATCGGCATAGTTGACCGGCGTCATGTGCCAGCCCTCCTTGTGCTTGCGCCAATAGGTCTCCTTGATCTTCGCGCTGATCGGGCCGGGGCGGTCATTGCCGTAGATCCGCTCATTGACCCGCGAGCAGGGCATGACGCCGCCGGCGGTGGTGGTGGTGAACACCTCGTCGGCGTCCATCAACTCCTCGAAGGTGATGGGGCCGACGATCGGCTCCAGGCCGAGCTCGGGGCAGATGTCGAGCACGGCGAGACGGGTGATGCCGCGCAGCGCGCCACGATCGGGGGTGATGACCTTGTTGTCCTTCACGATGAACACATTGAAGCCGGCGCCCTCGGTCAGGTAGCCGTCGGCGTCGAGCAGGATGGCGGTGTCGAAGCCCTTGTCCTTGGCCTCGAACATGCCGCGCGTGAAGTCGCGCCACATGTAGTTCTTCAGCGTCGGGTCGAGCGAGTTCTGCGAGATACGGGGCACCTGCGCGACCAGCAGATGGGCGCCGCGCGCCTGCACGTCGGGCTTGATCACGTCCACCCATGGCACGGCATAGGCGATGAAGGTGTTGTCGCAGTCGTCCGGGTCACGCGAGCCATAGACGCGCGGGATGCCACGGGTCGAGATCATCGCCACGAAGGCGTCCTTGAGACCGGAGAGGGCGACCACCTTGCCGAGGATCGCCCGCATCTCCTCGCGGCTCACGCCCGGGTTCAGCCGGTAGCCTTCCAGCGAGCGGTGGAAACGGTCGAGGTGATCTTCCAGGCGGAAGAAGCCGCCATCGGTGACATGGACCACGTCATAGGTGACGTCGGAATGGGTGAAGCCCCAGTCGCCGACCGGGACCTTGGCCTCCGAGATCGGGACAAACTGGCCGTTGATGTAGGCGGCGCCTTTCGAGAAGTCGGTCTTCGCCTCTGTCATCATGTGCACTCCAGGCAGGATCGTTGCGCCATTGCGGGGTGCAGCGTGGCCCGGCGGCCGGCGATCACAAAGGGCCGCTTGCCTGAAAAATGACAGTGCCAATTTTGCGGGCAGTCGCCCGAGGGGCCGTGTTCAGATGATGCCGGCGGCGCGCAGCGCGTCCCGCTCGGCAGCGCTCAGGCCGAGCCGGGTCTCCAGCACCTCGTCCGTGTGCTGGCCGAGCCATGGCGGGGCGGTGGGCTGGCCATGCGGGGAATCGCTCAGCCGCAGCGGGCTGCGCACCCCCGGCGCGCTGCCGCCGAGCGCATGCGGCAGGCTCATGGCGAGACCGCGCGCCAGCGCCTGCGGCTCGGCGAAGGCCTGCGCGATGGTGTTGATCGGCCCGGCCGGAATGCCGGCGGCATCGAGCATGGCGAGCCATTCGGCGGTGGTCTGCCGCTTGAGCGCTGCCGCGATGGGCGGGATCAGCGCCTCGCGATGGGCGACGCGCTCGCGATTGGTGGCGAAGCGCGCATCGGCGGCAATCTCGGGCAGGTCGGCGAGGCGGCAGAAGCGGGCGAACTGCGCGTCATTGCCGACCGCAAGGATCAGATGGCCGTCCGAGGTCTCGAAGGCCTGGTAGGGCACGATATTGGGATGGGCGTTGCCGAGACGGCGCGGCGCGGTGCCGCCGACCAGAAAGTTCAGCGCCTGATTGGCGAGGCTCGCCACCGCCACGTCGAACAGCGCGATGTCGATATGCTGGCCGCGCCCGGTGCGGTGGCGCTGCTCCAGTGCCGCCAATATGGCGATGGTGGCGTTCAGCCCGGTGAGGATATCGACCAGCGCGACGCCGACCTTCTGCGGCTCGGTGTCCGGGCTGCCTGTCACCGACATGAGGCCGGACATGCCCTGGATCATGAAATCATAGCCGGCGCGGCCGGCCTCCGGCCCATCCTGCCCGAAGCCGGTGATCGAGCAGGTGACAAGGCGCGGGTTGAGCGCCATGAGGCTTTCATGATCGAGCCCGTAGCGCTTCAGCCCGCCGACCTTGAAATTCTCCACCACGACATCGCTTTGCTCCGCGAGGCGCCGGATCAGCGCCTGCCCCTGCGGCGTCGCCATGTCGATCGCCACCGAGCGCTTGTTGCGGTTGGCGGCAAGGAAATAGGCGCTTTCGCGCGTTGGCCGGCCCTCGCCATCGGCCAGCCAGGGCGGGCCCCAGCCGCGCGTGTCGTCGCCCTCGCCCGGCTTCTCGACCTTGATGATGTCGGCACCGAGATCGCCCAGCGTCTGCGTCGCCCAGGGACCGGCCAGCACGCGGGAGAGATCGAGGACCCGGATTCCGGCAAGGGCCTGCGCGTCGGGTCGGGCCATGTCGTCGTCGGTCATCGGGAAGGTCCTGCGGCGGGGCGGCGCGCACGATAGCCGCCTCGGCCGGGCGGCGCCATCGGGAGGGGACGCGCGACGTGGCGAAGGAAAGGCCCGCCCGCGCGCAGGCCCTGCAACGGCTGCTTTTCCTTGACAGGACAGGCTTCGCTTTGTAAGGAGCCGGACTGCGTCGTGGGAACCTGTGTCCCGTGCGCTTATTTCAACCGACCGAAAGAAGCCGGTCCAGGCGGCAACGCCGGAGACCGGCATCGAACGAAAGGACAAAACATGTTCGCGGTCATTAAGACGGGTGGCAAGCAGTATCGCGTTGCCCCCGATGCGCTCGTTACCGTCGGCAAGATCGAGGCCGAGGCGGGTTCTTCGCTGACCCTGCCGGTTCTCATGCTCGGCGGCGACAGCCCGAAGGTCGGCGCTCCGCTGGTCGACGGCGCTTCCGTCACGCTTGAGGTGGTCAAGCACACCCGTGGCGCGAAGGTTATTGCGTTCAAGAAGCGTCGCCGTCAGAATTCGCGTCGCAAGATCGGTCACCGTCAGGACTTCACCGTCGTGCGCGTGACCTCGATTCTCGGCGCCTGAGACCGCCAGCTAGGAAATAGGAGAGCAAGATGGCTCATAAAAAGGCAGGCGGTTCCTCCCGCAACGGTCGCGACTCGGCCGGTCGTCGCCTCGGCGTCAAGAAGTTCGGCAGCGAGAAGGTCATCGCTGGCAACATTATCGTGCGCCAGCGCGGCACGACCTGGCATCCCGGCACCAATGTCGGCATGGGCAAGGACCATACCCTCTTTGCGCTGACCGAAGGCCGCGTCGAGTTCCGAGCTAAAGCCAATTCGCGCACGTACGTATCCGTCATTCCGGCCGCCAAGGCCGCCGAATAAAGCCGGTGAGGGTTCTTGGAAATCCCCCCGGTCTCGCCCGACCGGAAGGATTTCCCGAACGTCCCTAGAGGACACCCGGGGTACCCGACAGGGGAGGCGAGGAAACCGCCTCCCCTTCGTCGTTCTGGTCCCAGGAGCCCTCAGATGACCATTGTCGAAGCGACCCTCGGGTCACCCCTCGTCGAGAGCAGTACCGCCGTCCTCGAAACCGGCCGCCTTGTTCTGCGCGCGCCTCGGATCGAGGACATGACGTGGATCGCCGAGCTTGCCGACAACCGCAAGGTGGCGGAGATGACGGCAAACATTCCCCACCCCTACGGCATGGCGGACGCGGCGTCCTTCGTCGCCAATCTGCCGGGTGGGCCGGAGGCGGCGACCTTCGCCATCTTCCTGAAGAACGAGGCGACGCTGCGTCTGCCCGGCGCCAACGGCTTCGGGCCGGCGATCCCGGTCGGCATGTGCGGCTTCAACCGCCGCGACGAGGACGCGCCCGAGATCGGCTACTGGCTCGGCGAGCCCTATTGGGACCACGGGATCGCCACCGAAGCCGTGCGGGCGCTGATCGACCACGCCTTTGGCGACCGCAAGCTGAACGCCCTCGCGGCCTCGGCCCGTGTCGTCAACCCGGCCTCGCGCGGCGTGCTGGAAAAGTGCGGCTTCCAGTGGACCGGCGTCGGCCTCGCCAAGGTGCGGGCGATGGGCGCCTCGGTGCCGGTGGACCGCTTCCGGCTGGAGCGGCGGCTGTGGACCTCGCTGCGCGCCTGGGGCGCCACCCAGCCCGCGCGCCTGCACGCGCTTGACGCCGTCCGGCATTGAGCCGGCATTTTTGCTATCCTGTCCGGGTTCCCGCCGCTGCGGGGACCCTGCAACATTGAGCCGTAACGATGAAGTTTCTCGACCAGGCCAAGATCTATGTCCGCGCCGGCGACGGCGGCGCGGGCTGCCTCTCGTTCCGGCGCGAGAAATTCATCGAGTTCGGCGGGCCGGACGGCGGCGATGGCGGGCGCGGCGGCGATGTGTGGATCGAGTGTGTCGACGGGCTCAACACGCTGATCGACTACCGCTTCCAGCAGCACTTCAAGGCCAAGAAGGGCGGCTACGGCATGGGCTCCAACCGCGCCGGGGCGAAGGGCGACGATGTCGTGCTGAAAGTGCCGGCGGGTACCGAGGTTCTCGACGAGGACGGGGAGACCGTTCTGGCCGATCTGACCGAAATCGGCCAGCGCATCCGCTTCATCAAGGGCGGCAATGGCGGCTTCGGCAACGCGCATTTCCAGACCTCGACCAACCAGGCGCCGCGCCGGGTGAACCCCGGGCAGGAGGGCGAGGAGCGCTGGATCGTGCTCCGGCTCAAGCTCATCGCCGATGCCGGCCTCGTTGGCCTGCCCAATGCCGGCAAGTCCACCTTCCTCGCCGCCACCACCGCCGCCAAGCCGAAAGTGGCGGACTACCCCTTCACCACGCTGCACCCGGGGCTGGGCGTGGTGCGGGTGGACGAGCGCGAGTTCGTGCTGGCCGACATTCCCGGCCTGATCGAGGGCGCGCATGAGGGCATCGGCCTCGGCGACCGGTTCTTGGCCCATATCGAGCGCTGCCGCGTGCTGCTGCACCTGGTGGACGGCACCTGCGAACATGCCGGCAAGGCCTACAAGACCGTGCGCGCCGAGTTGGAGGCCTATGGCCACGACCTCGGCGACAAGGTGGAGATCGTCGCGCTTTCCAAGGTCGATTCGCTCGACAAGGAAACGCTGAAGACCCAGCTTGCCCGCCTCCAGCGCGCGGCCAAGAAGAAGCCGTTGGCGCTCTCCGCCTCCTCCGGCGAGGGGGTGCGCGAGGCGCTGCGGGCGCTGGCCGCCGTCATCACCGAGGGCCGCGCGGTGGAAGAGCAGCGCGCGCCGGCCGAGCCCTGGCACCCGTGAGGCGGCGACCTCTCCCCGGCGGGGCGAGGTAAGGGCCCTTACAATTCCCGCGCGCGGACGGGCGAAACCGCGTATGTAGCGCGCCGTCTCTCCTCTGATCGAAGCCCGCCGCGATGACCCTTCCCACCGACGCCGATGCCGCCGAAAACGCCCTTGCCCTGCCCGAGGCCGCTCGCGCCCCGGCGGCGCCGCAGCTCGGCGCCTTCCGCCGCATCGTGGTGAAGGTCGGCTCGGCGCTGCTGGTGGATTCTTCGCGCGGCGCCTTGCGCCATGCCTGGCTGGCGGCGCTGGCGGAGGATGTGGCGCAGCTCCATCGCGAGGGCAAGGAAGTGCTGGTGGTCTCGTCGGGGGCCATCGCGCTGGGGCGCAACGTGCTCAAGCTGCCCAAGCGCCCGCTGAAGCTGGAGGAAAGCCAGGCCGCCGCCGCTGTCGGCCAGATCGCGCTGGCGCGGGCCTGGTCGGAGGCGCTGGCCCATGAGGGCGTGGCCGCCGGGCAGATCCTGATCACGCTGGGCGACACCGAGGAGCGGCGGCGCTATCTCAACGCCCGCTCGACCATCGCCAAGCTGTTGGAGCTGAAGGTCGTCCCCGTCATCAACGAGAACGACACGGTGGCGACCTCGGAAATCCGCTATGGCGACAATGACCGGCTGGCCGCCCGCGTCGCCGGCATGACCAGCGCCGATCTGCTCATCCTGCTCTCGGATATTGACGGGCTCTACACCGCCCCGCCGAACGAGGACCCCAACGCCACCCTCATTCCCGTGGTGCCGCGCATCACGGCGGAAATCGAGGCCATGGCCGGGGGCGCCGGCACCGAGCTGTCGCGCGGCGGCATGAAGACCAAGGTGGAGGCGGCCAAGATCGCCACCACCGCCGGCGCGCATCTCGTCATCGCCTCCGGCAAGGTGAAGAACCCGCTGCGCGCCATCGAGACCGGGGCGCGCTGCACCTGGTTTCTCGCCCCCGCCAACCCGGTGGCCTCGCGCAAGCGCTGGATCGCCGGCGCGCTGGAACCGCGCGGCACGCTGCACCTCGACGCCGGCGCGGTTGCCGCCTTGCGCCGTGGCTCCTCGCTGCTGCCGGCGGGGGTCAAGCGGGTGGAAGGCGATTTCAGCCGGGGCGACGCGGTGATTTTGCGCGGGCCGGACGGTGCCGAGATCGGGCGCGGGCTGGTGGCCTATGACCACGACCACGCCGAACGCCTCAAGGGCCGCTCATCGGACGAGATCGTCACGATTACTGGGTTTGAAGGCCGCGCGGCGATGGTGCACCGGGACGATCTGGTGCTGGGGGGAGGGTGAGGCTAGTGTAGTCTCTGCCAGCCCTCTCTCAGAAGCACTTTCCGATGTTTAAATCAAAAACCATTTTTGTAGTGGGCGCGGGCGCCAGCAAAGAGGCTCGTCTTCCAACCGGAGAAGATCTAAAAGATATAATCGTAAGAATGCTGCTTACTAATGTTGAAAGAAACGTCCATATTTTCAATGGAGATGTGCGAATTGCAAGATTTCTTCAATTGTATTCGCGTCAAGAAGGTTTATCAAGCTTTTCCGATTTTCTTCTGTCTACAAGACATATTACGGAAGCGTTGCCCGTATCATTATCTATAGATAATTTTCTCGATGCTCATGCCGGAAACAGAGCATTAGAGCTTTGTGGCAAAATGGGAATAGTGGCTGCTATATTGGATTCGGAGGCATCCAGTAAATTTGTAAATAATGATAGTCACGATGATAGATTTTTACTGAGCTACCTATCGGGTACATGGTATGTAAAGTTTTTTCAGCTTCTTACTGAGGGAGTATCAAAAGATAATATAGATAATATATTTGAAAATGTTTCATTCATTATATTTAATTACGACCGCTGCATAGAGAGATTTCTCGTTGAAGCGCTCTTTGTCTATTACAAGATAGATCGATCTTATGCTGAGTTTCTAGTATCAAAACTTGATATATTTCATCCGTATGGCACTGTCGGAGATCTTCCTTGGCAAAATCGATCTGGGTCGGTTAATTTCGGAGATAAAAGTGTAGATATATATAAAATATCTGCAAAAATAAAGACGTTTACTGAACAAATGTATAATTTAAATAATCTTAATTCCATCAGAGATAATATTATAAATTCCAATACTATTATATTTCTCGGATTTGCGTTCCATCCAATGAACATGGAAATTATGTCAGTAGAGAATCCGTCCAAGATAAATAGAATATTTGCAACAACTTTTAAAATGTCAGACGCCGATGAATTTGTTGTCGAGCAAAATATTTGGAGAATGCTTGGGCGAAAAAATATAAGTGCCTTTCATAGGAAGGCATTCAAGCCGCAAATGTCAAATAGTACGTGTGTTGACTTTTTTAACAGGTACATGAGAAGTCTGGCCTCGTAGCTAGGGTCTGCATTCTCACTTGTCGTCGAGAAAACGTGACCATCGCTCGCCTCCGCCCGCCCTATCTTCTGCGGCATGCACCGTCGATCCCTGCTTGCCGCTCCGCTGCTTCTGCTCGCCCCGCGCCTTGCGCGCGCTCAGGCTGAGCCCCCGCCCGAATCCTCCACGCCCGCGCTGAACGCGGTGCTCGACCGCGCCGGCGGGCTGGAGCCGTTGCGCACCGTGCTGGTCGCCAAGGACGGCGAGACGCTGGCCGCGCGGGGTTATTCCGGCGGGCGGGTGGACCGGCCGACCAACATCAAGTCGGCCTCGAAAAGCATCCTCGCCATTCTGGCCGGCATCGCCATCGACAAGGGCGTGCTGGAAGGGGCGGAGCAGAAGATCGCGCCGCTGCTGAAGGCGGATTTGCCCGCCGACCCCGACCCGCGCCTTTATGAGATCACGCTCGGCAACCTTCTCTCCATGCAGGCGGGGCTGGAGCGCACCTCCGGCGCTTATTATGGCGCGTGGATCGCGAGCCCGAACTGGGTGCGCGCCGCGCTGGCGCGGCCCTTTGTCGACGCGCCCGGCGGGCAGATGCTCTATTCCACCGGCTCCTCGCACCTCGTCTCGGCGATTTTGACGCGGGCGAGCGGGCGCTCGACGCTGGCGCTGGCGCGGGACTGGCTCGGGCCCATCGAGGGGTTTTCCATCGCCAGCTGGGAGCGCGACCGGCAGGGGGTGTATTTCGGCGGCAACCAGATGGCGATGCGGCCTACCTCGCTGCTCGCCTTCACTGAAACCTGCCGCAACGGGGGCCGCAACGGCAAGGGCCAGCAGGTGATCCCGGAAGCGTGGATCGGCGCGTGCTGGCAGGCGCGCACCGCCTCGCGCTTCACCGGCGACGCCTATGGCTATGGCTGGTTCACCCGCGAGATCGACGGGGCGACCGCCCATTATGGCTGGGGCTATGGCGGGCAGATGCTCTATGTGGTGCCCGCGCGCGGGGTCTCGCTGGTGATGACCTCCACGACAGACGCGCCCTCCGGCCGCACCGGCCACCGCGACGATGTGCACGCGCTGGCCGGAGAAATCCTCGCCGCGCTGGGGTGAGGCGGGCGCCCGTTTCGCGTGCAGTGCGGCAGGAAGCCGTGCCGAAAAGCGCGGCAGCGGCGGGGCGGCGTCGGGATTCGACAAGGGTACGGTCGGATTTGTGCAACGCAGCAACGGCGGCGCGGCGCTGGCATGCTTCGTGCTCCCCTTTAGGCGATGCATCGCCATTCCGAGGGGAACGCCGTGACGAAGAAGACCGAGCCGACCAATTCGTCCATCGAGACGCTGCTCGCCGCGCGCAGCTTCACCCGCCGCGTGCTGTTCAAGGGCGCGCTCGCCGCCGGCGCCATGACCGCCGCCGGCCCCTATCTGGTGCGCGACGCGTTCTCCTCCTCCGGCGAGCTGAACCTGCTCAACTGGGCGGACGAGCTGCCGGACCCGGTGATCCCCGAATTCACCAAGAAGACCGGCATCAAGGTGAACTCCACCCCGTTCTCGCAGAACGAGGAGCAGATCAACAAGCTGCAGGCCACCGAGGGCGACGGCTTCGATTTGTGCGCCCCCACCCGCGACCGCGCGCCCCAGTTCCAGGAGCTGGACGTGCTGGCGCCCTACGACCTCTCCAAGCTGAAGCTCGACCAGGTGCTGCCGGCCATGATGGAAGGCTCCACCAGCGTGTGGACCTGGGATGGCGGGCTGTACCATGTGCCCCATTGCTGGGGTTCGGAAGCCATCGCCTGGCGTACCGACCTCGCCAAGCTGGAATACCCGACGCTGAGCTACGGCACGCTGTGGTCGCCGGAGTTCAAGGGCAAGATGCAGGGCCGCCCGCACTCGCTGCTGCTCGGCATCGGCCTGTGGTGGGACAAGACCGGCAAGCTGCCCTCCAACCGCATGCTCGACGCCTTCAAGGACGAGGCGACGATGAAGAAGATCTACGACCCGATCCTCGAATTCGCCGTCGCCAACAAGGCGCAGGTCAAGCAGTTCTGGGATTCGGCCGACAACACCAAGTCCGGCTTCATGGAGAATGGCTGCGTCATCGGCCAGACCTGGGACGGCCCGCCCCTGTCGCTGAAGAAGGACGGCAAGCCGGTCGCCTATATGGCGCCGCAGGAAGGCGCCATCACCTGGATCGACGGCTGGTCGATGACCAAGGCGGCGAAGAACACCGCACAGGCCTATGAGTTCATCAACTTCATCCACACGCCGGAAATCTCGGCCATGGTCGCCAATGGCTCGGGTTACAACCCTGTCGTGAAGGGTTCGGACGCCTTCCTCTCCGAGGTCGCCAAGAAGAACTTCGCCGAGGCCTATCCCGGCAACGCGCTCGACAACCTGTGGAGCCGCCCGCCGGAGCCGTCGTGGTACGCCGAGCTGCGCACCCAGTACGCCGAGAAGTTCAAGGCGGCGTGAGGCACGGGGCGGCCGCGCGCCGTCCCTTTTCCTCGCCAGCCCGGACGCGCCGGCGGTGCGATCCGGGCTGCCAGGGGTAAGGGAGCGATCCCGGCTCTGCGGCGTCGCCTTCGGCCGGGATGACGGCGTCCTCGTCGACCGCCTGCCGTCTCCGCCCATCGTCACACGCTTCCCGATCGCCGCTGGTGCGGCGTCGGGGATGACGGCAACCAACTGAACGGAAATCCGCATGGCCGCTGCCGTCGAGCTTGAGGGCGTCAATGTCACCTTCGGCGATTTCGTCGCCGTGAAGGACGCGAACCTCACCATCGAGCCGGGCGAGTTCTTCTCCTTTCTCGGCCCGTCCGGCTGCGGCAAGACCACGCTGCTGCGCACGATCTCCGGCTTCATCGAGCCCACGCGCGGCACGGTGCGGATCGGTGGTGCCGACATGAAGGGCATCGGCCCCAACAAGCGGCCGACCGCGCTGATCTTCCAGAACCTCGCTCTGTTTCCGATGATGACGGTGGCGGAGAATATCGGCTACGGCCTGCGCGTGCGCGGCGTGCCCCGGCACGAGCGCGACGAGAAGGTGAAGAACCTGCTGATCCAGGTCGCGCTCGCCGAGCACGGCCACAAGAAGGTGTCCGAGCTTTCCGGCGGCCAGAAGCAGCGCGTGGCGATTGCCCGCGCGCTGGCGGTGGAACCCTCCGTGCTGCTGCTCGACGAGCCGCTCTCGGCGCTCGACCTCAAGCTGCGCCAGCACATGCGCGCCGAGCTTCGCGCGATCCAGAAGCGGGTCGGCATCACCTTCATCTACATCACCCATGACCAGGGCGAGGCGCTGACCATGTCGGACCGCATCGCCGTGATGAATGCCGGCGTGATCGAGCAGGTGGGTGACGGGCGCGCCGTCTATGCCGAGCCGCGCACGCCGTTCGTCGCCGCCTTCGTCGGTGAGAACAACCAGATCCGTGGCCGCATCACCGCCCGCGACGGCGCGATGGCGACGCTGGACACGCCGCTCGGCACGCTCAGCGGCCGCAACCCGGTGGCGCTGGACGTTGGGCAGGAAGCCCTGCTGTTCGTGCGGCCGGAGGCGATGCAGCTGCGCGCCAACGGCACCACGGTCGGCTTCGCCGGCGAGACGCTGGATGTCGCCTATGAGGGCAGCGTGACCCATGTGACGCTGCGGGTGAAGACCGGCCAGAAGGTGATGGCGAGCCTCGGGGGCAACCCCGGCCTCGCCTTGCCGACCCCGGGGGAGCATCTGCACCTCGGCTTCCGGCCGGAGGACGCGCTGCTGCTGGCGCGGCCGGAAAGGCACTGAGATGAGCGGCAGCCTCGCCTTCGTCTTCGGCCTGCCGCTGGCGGTGGTCGTGTTCTTCTTCGGCCTTGCCGCTTATGAGCGGCGCACTGGCGTGGCGACCGGGGGCGGTTTCTTCCAGCGCAACGGCCTTCCCATCGGGCTCTATCTCGTGCTGGCGGTCGGCTTCTGGGCCTTCTTCATCATCCTGCTGCCGCAGCTCGCCATGGTGGACATGTCGTTCCGCCCGAAGCTGCCGCCGTCCCAGATGGGCGGGCCGAAGGATCTCTACACGCTGGAGAATTACCGCTACTTCCTGTTCGGCTCGACCACCTCGACGGAAGAATGGAACTGGCTGCACATCAAGGCCTTCTTCCTCACCATCGGGGTGAGCATCGTCATTACCCTGATCAATTTCGCCATCTGCTACCCGCTGGCCTTCCACATGGCGCAATCGGCCACGGCGGCGCGGCTGCGGGTGCTGCTGCTGCTGCTGATCCTGCCCTATTGGGTGAACGAGATCCTGCGCGCCTTCGCCTTCCGGGTGCTGCTGTCCTCGGGTGGCATCATCAACCAGATGCTGATGGGCGGCGGGCTCACTTCCGAGCCGATCGACTTTCTCGGCGCCGATGTCGGGCTCTATATGGGCCTTTCCTACGCCTATCTCTTGATGATGATCTTCCCGCTCTACAACGCCATCGAGAGCCTCGACACAAACCAGGTCGAGGCCGCGCGGGACCTTGGCGCACCTTGGTGGCACATCCACGCCTTCATCGTGCTGCCGCACGCCAAGCCGGGCATCGCCTCGGGCTGCACGCTGGTGTTCATGCTGACGGCTGGCGCGCTCGCGGCGCCGCTGGTGCTGGGCGGGCCGCGCACGCTGTGGTTCACGCCCATCGTCTATGACCGCTTCTACCAGGCGTTCAACTGGCCGCAGGGGGCGGCCTATGCCTTCATCCTGCTGGTGAGCTGCATCCTCTTCGTGCTCGTGGTGCTGAAGGCGTTCCGGCTCAGCCTTGGAGAAATCACGCGATGAAGCCGGGTCCGTTCCAGCGGGTGATGTTCGCGCTCTATGCGGCGGTGTTTTTCCTCTATCTGCTCGGCCCGCTGGCGGTGATGGCGGTTTCCGCCTTCAACACCCCGCAATACCCGCAGGTCTGGCCGATCGAGGGGGTGACGCTGGACTGGTTTTCGGCGCTGTTCGCCGACCAGGACATGATGACCGGGCTGAAGATGAGCCTGTGGATCGGGCTGCTGGTGGTGTGCATCTCGGTGCCGATCGGGCTGGCCGGCGCCATCATCATGACGCAGATCCAGCCGCGCGTGCGCTCGCTCTATTACCTCGTCGTGGTCTCGCCCGTGCTCACCCCGGGCATCATCATCGGCATCTCCACCGTGGTGTTCTGGCGCCAGTTCACCGGGCAGACCGGCACGCGCTTCCTCTATGACGGGGTGGTGCTGACCGTGCTCGGGCAGGCGAGCTTCATTTCCGCCTATTGCATGCTGATCATCCTCGCCCGCCTGCAGCGTTTCGACCGTTCGCAGGAGGAAGCGGCGCTTGACCTCGGCGCCAGCTACCCGCAGGTGTTTCGCCACATCCTGCTGCCGTTCCTCAAGCCGGCGCTGGCCTCGGCGGCGATACTGGCCTTCCTCTCCTCGTTCGAGAACTACAACACCACGACCTTCGCCATTCTTTCCGACAAGACGCTGACCACGGTGCTGGCCGGGCGGGTGCGGCAGGGTTCCACGCCGGCGATCTCGGCGCTGGCGGTGGTGATCGTGGCGGTGACGATTATCGGCGCCATCGCCTATGAGATCGCCAAGCGGCGCACCGACGCGGCGGCGGCCCGGCGCCAGCGCGCGGCGCTGGAGGCCGAGGAAGCCGAGCTTTCCGGCACGCCGGCGGCGGCGATGGGGTGAGGCGCGCCGGCCCTCGCGGAATTGCGGGCGGCACCAAACGGAACGGCCGCCCCGCGAGGGACGGCCGCAGCGTTGAGGGCGATATGCCTGCTCAGCCCTTGATGAAGGCGAGAATGTCCGGGTTGACGATGTCGGCATGGGTGGTGAGCATGCCGTGCGGGAGGCCCGGATAGACCTTCAGCGTGGCGTCCGGCAGCAGCTTCGCCTGCAGCGCGCTGGCGTTTGCGTGCGGCACGATCTGGTCGTCATCGCCCTGCAGCACGAGGGTCGGGACGGTCATCGCCTTGAGGTCTTCGGTCTGGTCGGTCTCGGAGAAGGCCTTGATGCCCTCGTAATGCGCCTTGGCGCTGCCGACCATGCCCTGGCGCCACCAATTGTCGATCACGCCCTGCGAGACCTTGGCACCGTCGCGGTTGAAGCCGTAGAACGGGCCCGAGGCGACATCGATGTAGAACTGGGCGCGGTTGGCGGCCAGCGCGGCGCGGAAGCCGTCGAACACCTCGATCGGCAGGCCGCCGGGATAAGCTTCTGTCTTCAGCATGATCGGCGGCACGGCGGCCACCAGAACGGCCTTGGCGACGCGGCCCTGCGGCACGCCGAATTTGGCGACATAGCGCGCCACCTGGCCACCGCCGGTGGAGTGGCCGATATGCACGGCGTTCTTCAGGTCGAGATGCTCGACCACGGCCGAGACGTCAGCGGCGTAATGGTCCATGTCATGACCCTCGCTCACCTGCGCGGAAAGGCCATGGCCGCGGCGGTCGCTGGCGACGACGCGAAAGCCCTGGCCGAGGAAGTACAGCATCTGGGTGTCCCAGTCGTCGGAGGACAGCGGCCAGCCATGATGGAAGACGATGGGCTGGGCGTCCTTCGGACCCCAATCCTTGAAGAAGATCTCGACGCCGTCCTTGGTGGTGACGTAACCCATGGTTCCGATCCTTTTGCTGAAGCAGGCGAGTGGGAAAAAGCGGTTTCGTTCGATGTCCGGCCTGAAGGCGCGGGGGAGCGCGCCTGCTAGGATGGGGCCTTTACGCGGCACCTGTGAGACGCCGCGCGAGGGGCGCGGGGAGCGCTCTCCAGATAGGGCCGAAGCGGGAAGGAGGGCGTTTCCCGCCGCCTGCGCCAGCCATGACCAGCACGTTAACCCAGGGGCCGGCAGGCGCAATCAAGACAAAAGTGTCGGCCCCCATTACCTTGGAGTGGTGCTTTAATACCGAAGTATGGGTTCGGCTTAGCGCGGCGGAATGCCGGGCTGGAGGCCGACCTGCCCGCGCGGGAAGCGGGCAATGATCGCGGGGTCGATGTTGAGGTGCTGGGCGACGAGTTCCGGTGGCGCGTGGGCCAGCCAGTCGGCGAGGTCGACCTCCTGATATTCGGGCGCGCGGAACACGGCGAGCACCTGCACGTCCTCGTCGCCGGTGTTCTCGATATAGTGACCCTGGCTTTTGGGCACGACGCCGAGATCGCCGGCCTGGAAGTCGATGGTCTGGGCGCGCGGGCCGGTGTTGAACACCGTCATGCGGCCGCGTCCCTTGATCCAGTACTGCCACTCATCGGCGTTGGGGTGCCAGTGCATGCGCCTGAGGCCGCCGGGCCGGATGGTCTCGATGGCGGCGGCGATGGTGGTGGAGGCCTTGAAGGTGCGGCTGTCGGCGAGGTGAACTTCACCCGCCTCGTTCTTCTTCACCGGGGTGGTGGCGGTGAGCGAGAAGGTGAAAGGCTCGGCGGGCGAGCGGCCGGTGGCGACGGCGGCCTGGTCAATGGCGAGCGGCGGCGGCTCCTTGCCCTGGAAGATCCACAGATCCTGCAGCGGGATATTCTTGAAGGTATCCGCCGGCACGCCGAAATTCTGCGCCAGTATGTTGGGCGGGGTGTGGGCGAACCAGTCGGTCAGCAGCAGCGTGTTGTATTCAGACTGAAAGGCGTCGTCGAAGACCAGAACGAATTCGGCGCCGTCGGGACCCAGGCCCTGCAGCGAGTGCGGGTAGCCGGCGGGGAAGAACCACAGGTCGCCGGCGCCGACATCGCGCACATAGGGGGTGCCGTCCTTGTCCAGCACGGTGATGCGGCAGCGTCCATTGGTCATCAGCGCCCATTCGCCGGCGAGGTGCCAGTGCATCTCGCGGATGCCACCGGGGCCGAGGCGCATGTTGACGCCGGAGACTTCCTTGGCGGCGGGGAATTCGGTGGCGGTGATCTGCCGCGCCCAGCCGCCGGCCTGGATGCGCTTGGGCATGATGTTGAAGGAGGACCACATCATCGGCATGTTGCCGACATCGGTGGCGGGCGGGTTCTGGAAGGACGGGATCTGCGCCTCCAGCGCCGGGCTCTGCGGGCCGGGGCTGGACAGAGCGCCGGGCGTCGCATTGATCGCCCCTTCCGCCGGCTGGTCCGGGTTGCCGAACGTGGCGGCCTGCGCCGCGCCGCCGGCGACGGCGGCACCGCCGAGGGCGCTGAGCGCGAGCATCGTGCGCCGGGAAAGATTCTCCATGTTCCGCTCTCCTTGCTGCATCGGGGTGCAGGTGCGCCCAGTTTGTGGCGGCGTCCTGCGGTGCTGGGACTGTTCTAGGGGACGGCGGCGGGAAATCTTGCCCGCACGCACGGCCCGGCCGGGGTGGCGGGCACTTGCGCAAATTCAAACCGAAGGGAGCGGAGGGGCACCCCTCTTGGTATGAGAATTCCCTAGAGCGTCTGCGACGGGCTCCCTTCGCCAAACAGGCTCAGGCTATCGACGGGAGGGCCGTTTCTTCACGGTCAGGCGAGGTCACCGGATCGGGTCGCGCGCGGGCACTTTCAGGCGAGGTGAACGCAATTCCGCAGAACACGCTCTACCGGTGCGGCCCGGAACCGGAAGGCGAAGGAGTTGGCGGAAGAGAGTGGGAGTCGAACCCACCAGGGACCGGCTCGCGGCCCCTTCCGGATTTGAAGTCCGGATACCTCACCGGAGGTAACGCTCTTCCAGAAGTCACGCCCGCACCCGGCGCGGGGGTGGCGGGAACGCCTTGCTCGACCGCAGTGTCGTCGATCGCGCCGAACAGGTCCAGCCGGTGGCGGTTGATGCGGCGCAGATCGCCGCGCCGCAGGGTGACGCCGTGGCGGTCGAGGAATTCCAGGATCTGGATCGCCACCTTGCGCCCGACCGCATGGTCGCCCTCCTCGATGCGATCGCGAAAGGCGCTGGCGGGAAACTCCCGCCCCGGCGCGGCGGCGGACAGCGCGCCAGCCATCGCCACCATCTCGGCGAGCGTGGGGCGAAGGAAGAAATGGTCGTGGGCCACTTCGTCCACCTTGCCCATGCGGGCCAGCAGCTTCATCAGCCGGCGGATGTCGGCTTCGGCCTCGCCGGTCATGGCGGCGAGATCGCGCACCCGCGGGGGACGGAAGCGGGCGGCGCCGGCGAGGGGCGGTGCGATCCGCGCCCAGAGGATTTCGTCGCCGCTGGTGAGCCGCACCTCATGGCCGGGCAGCCGGACCCAGGCGCCTTCCAGCACCAGCGCCCGGTCTTCGGCGAGGTGACGCAGCGCCTCGGTGAAGACGGGCCTGGAGAGGCGCGGGGTGAGGGCGAGGCGCAGCTTCTCCGCGCCGATGCCCGGCAGGTCCGGATTGGCGTCGTGGAAACGGGCCAGCTCGGCCAGAGCCGCGCCGGCATAGAGCGCCCAGCGCTCCGGCGACAGCGCGGTGAGGGTGCCGTCAGCGGCGAAGGCTGTGAGGCCGAGCCGGGCCGCGAGGGCCGGCGCCGCGTCGCGTGCCAGCGCCCGGTCGCGGGCGAAGGCGACGAGATCGACATACCAGGGCGCGACCGCCAGCAGCCCCGCGACGGCGGCGTCCGGGTCGGTCTGGCTGAGGGCGTCGAGCTGGGCGAGGCGCTCGGGCGTGCGGCGCTTGCGGGCGGGGGCGCGCAGGTCGATCAACCGGCCGCCGCCGAGGCTGCGCTGGGCCGAGGTGTCGCGGATCACATAGCGGTCGCCCATTGCGGCGGCGACCGGGCGCTCCAGCACGATCTGCACGAGGCCTGTCGTGCCGGGGGCGAGGGTGTCGTCCGAGAGCGGGACCAGACGGGCACCGACCTCGCTCGCCCCGTGGTGAAAGCGCACCGGAAACCACGCGCCGAGCGGCTTCGGCTCGCTTGCCAGCACGGTGAGGGTGGCGTCGAGCCGCTCGGTGGGGGCGTGGAGGGTGGGGTCGAGCACCATGTCGCCGCGCTGGATCGCGTCGGGCGAGATGGCCTCGCCGGCGAGGTTGAGTGCGCAGCGATCACCGGCGCGGCCCTCCTCCGCCTTGCGGTTCTGGGCGTGGAGCGAGCGCAGCCGGGCGGGCAGGCCGTCGGGGCCGACCATCAGCGGATCGCCCACCCGCACCCGGCCGGAGAGCACCGTGCCGGTCACCACCGTGCCGGCGCCGGCAATCGTGAACGAGCGGTCCACCGCGAGGCGGAAACGGCCTTCCCCTGGACGGGCGGCGAAAACGCGGGCCGCCTCGACGAGGCGGGCGCGCAGCGCCTCCACCCCCTCGCCGGTGTGGGCGGAGACCGGCACGACGGGCGCGCCCGCCAGCGCCGTGCCATCCAGCAGCGCGGCGATCTCGGCTGTCACGTCGGCCCGGCGGTTCTCGTCGGCAAGGTCGGCCTTGGTGAGGGCGACAATCCCGCGGGTGATGCCGAGCAGGTCGATGAGGGCGAGATGCTCGCGGGTCTGCGGCATCACCCCGTCATCGCAGGCGATGACCAGCAGGGCGAAGTCGATGCCGCTGGCCCCCGCCAGCATGGTGTGGATGAATTTCTCATGCCCCGGCACGTCGATGAAGCCGAGCGTGCCGGCTTCTGTGGGCAGATAGGCGAAGCCGAGGTCGATGGAGATGCCGCGCGCCTTCTCCTCTTTCAGCCGGTCGGTATCGACGCCGGTGAGCGCGCCGACCAGCGCGGTCTTGCCATGGTCGATATGGCCGGCGGTGCCGATGATCATTCCGGCACCCTTATGTGGGCGAGGCTGGCGAGGAAGCCGGCCTCGTCCTCCAGGGCGCGCGCATCGAGGATCAGCGCGCCCTCATTGATGCGGCCGATGACCGGGACGGGCAGGGACCGCAGCGCCGCCGCCAGCGCGTTAAGCCGGCCGCCGGAGGCCTCCGCCGCCGGCCGGATGGCGAAGCCCGCGCTCGGCAGCGTTTCCAGCGGCAGGGCGCCGGAACCGATCTGGCTGACGCAATCGACGATCTCGATATCGAAATCCTCGCCCAGGGCGCTCGCGAGCGGTTCGGCCAGATCATGGGCGCGGGCGGCGATTTCCGTGCGGGTGCGCGCCAGCAGCCGCAGGGTCGGCAGCCGGGCGGCCAGCCTTTCCGGATCGCGGTAGAGCCTGAGCGTTGCCTCCAGCGCCGCGAGGCGGATCTTGTCGACCCTCAGCGCCCGCTTCATCGGGTTCTTGTTGAGGCGGGCGATGAGGTCGGCACGACCGACGATGAAGCCGGTCTGCGGCCCGCCGAGCAACTTGTCGCCGGAGAAGGTGACGAGGTCCGCCCCTTCCGCCACCGCCTCGCGCACCGTCGGCTCATGGGCGAGGCCGAGGCGGGCGAGATCGAACAGCGTGCCCGAGCCGAGGTCGTTGACGAGGGGCACGCCGCGCGCATGGGCAATCTCCGCCAGCTCCCGCGCTGGCACCTCCCGGGTGAAGCCCTCGATGCGGTAATTCGAGGTGTGCACCTTCAGCACCAGCCCGGTCGCATCATTGATGGCGCCGGCATAGTCGTTCGGGTGGGTGCGATTGGTGGTGCCGATCTCGACCAGCGTCGCCCCGGCGCGGGCCATGATATCGGGCATGCGGAAGGCGCCGCCGATCTCGATCAACTCGCCGCGCGAGACGATCGCTTCGCGTCCCAGGCCCAGCGTGTTCAGCACCAGCAGCACGGCGGCGGCGTTGTTGTTGACGACGGTGGCGTCCTCCGCGCCCGTCAGCTCGATGAGAAGCGCGCGCACATGGTCGTCGCGCTCGCCGCGCTTTCCGGTGGCAAGGTCATATTCCAGCGCCACGGCGGACCGCATGGCGGCTGTTGCGGCCGCTACCGCCTCTTCCGCCAGTACGGCCCGGCCGAGATTGGTGTGCAGCACCGTGCCGGTGAGGTTGAACACCGAGCGCAGGTTGGCCCGGGCGCCGCGCTCCAGCGCCTCGATTGCGGCAAGCGCCACGTGGTCGGGTGCGGGCAGGGCGGCGAGCCGGCCCGCCAGCAGGCAGGCGCGCACCTCGTCCAGTGCGGCGCGGATCGCCTGCGTGGCGGGCGCACGGCCGAAACGCTCCACCGCCTGCTGGCCGGCCGGCGTCGCCAGCACGCGGTCGACCGAGGGCAGGTCGCGCGGCGAGGGGGAAGCGAGGCGGGAGGTCGCGTCCATGGCCCCGTCCTCAATAACCGAGCAGGAAGGGATTGAAGGCGGCGCGGCGATAGGGGCCTTCGCGCATCATCAGGTCGAGACCCAGCGTGCCGATGTCGTCGGCTACCGGCTCGATGGTGACGTCCTTGTTCTGGTACATCACCTTCACATAGGTGTGGCACTCGTCGCAGGTTTCCGCCTTCACCGTTCCGGGGCTGCCCTCGATCTCCTGATAGCCGATGCCCTTGGTGGTGCCGCAGGCGCAGCAGCGTATGCGGACATAGTGCCAGAGGGTGGAGCAGAGCGAGCAGGCGCAGAAGCGGTTGCCATGGGCGTTCGGCCATTCGACGATGAGCGAAGCCACCGGCGGGCCGCCGCAGGCCGGGCACACGCCATCGCCCACCGGCACCAGCTTTTTTGCGTCGAGCGTGGCGGCGAGGCGGGCGAAATGCACCTGCAGCGCGGCCGCGACATAGACATGCTCGGCCAGTCTTTCCACCGGCAGATCATGGGCCAGCACGTCGCGCACCATCTGCGCGCGCCCCGCACCCTCGGCGAGACGGACACGGGTCAGCGCCTGTGCCGCCTCGTCGGGCATCGGCACGCCGGCGGCGGCGTCGAACAACTGGTCGAGCGTTGCCTCCAGCGTGTCGTCGAGCGTGGTGGTGGCGCGCTCCAGCGCCGGCATCTCGAAGGCGCGGGCACGCTCCAGCCTTTCCGGATCGTGCGGCTCCACCGGCGGCAGGGCGGGGATAATGGCCTGCTGCGCCTCGATGAGGCCGGCGATGAAGTCGAGATAGGGTTTTAGCGGGCTGACCGCCGCATAGGTGCGCAGCCGCTTCGCCCGCACACCGAAAAGGGTCGACGGATCGGGCAGTACCGCGAAGGGCGGGATGGAGACGGCACCGATCACGGTGGGGTCGGGCTTAAGGTCTTGGGACATCATCACCTCACGAACCGCACGGGCCACGTGTTACATCTGGGGCGCCGCGCGCTTTTCGACGTCGCCCTGCTGCGCCCTCCCGGACGGCCGAGGGCCGTTCCGGGAAGGCGGTCGCCGCCCGCCTATTCCGCCGGCGTGCCGGGCCGCGGGACGGGGCGGCGCGGCTTGCCGACCAGTTCGCGCAGCCATTTGCGGTGGTGCCGCCAGGCCCAGCCGCCTGTCACCTTGCCTCGCGTCATGGCGCCGATGGTGCCCTTGACCCAGATGGCGGCATAGACGTGGATGATCCACACGCAGATGATGCAGACCGCCGCCACCGCATGGACGAGGACGGCGACACGCTTCTGCTCGATGGTGGTGAAGGCGTAGAAATACTGGTCCCACATCGCGATGCCGCTGGCGATCAGCACGATGATGAGGCCCGACATGCCCCAGAAGACGAATTTCTGGCCGGCATTGTACTTGCCGATTTCCGGTAGCCTCTCCTCCCGCCCGCGAAGCACGTCGCTGATGCGGGCGAGCCAGGTGCCGTCCTCCCGCGCGGGGAGATTCGCCCGCCAGAAGCGCAGGAACAGTCCGGCAAAGGAGAAGAACAGCACCACGCCGATCCAGGGATGCAGCACCCGCGTCCACTGCCCGCCGCCGAACAGGCCGGTGAGGAAGAACAGCTTCGGCGTGAACAGCGCCATGCCCGACAGCGCCAGCAGGACGAGGCTGAGGGCGGTGATCCAGTGATTGATGCGGGCGGGCAGCGTATAGCGCGACACCTGCACCGGGTGGCCCGGGCGAACGGAATCGCCCGGTTCCACATCATTCGGCGTATCGGTCTTGAGGTTGTCGGCGCTCATGGCGTCCTCCCCTCGTGCAGGCCGGCGGGCGGTGCCGGCGGCGGCGTGCCGTCGGCGAGCCTCTCGGCGTTCTCCTCGTCCTCCTCCGAGACCTTGTTCGGCCCGGCGACGACATAGTGCAGGAAGCCGGCGGCGGCCGCGAAGCCCATCACCGCGAGGCCGACATATTTGGTCATGCCCTTCCAGGCGTCGACGAGGGGCGAGATGCGCGGATTATCCGGCAGGCCGGCATAGATGGACGGCGTGTCGGCATGGTGCAGCACATACATGACATGGGTGCCGCCCACGCCCGGCGGGTCATAGAGGCCCGCATTCTCGAAGCCGCGCGACTTGAGGTCGGTAATGCGCAGCTCGGCCCAGTCCTTCATCTCGTCCTTGGTGCCGAAGACGATGGCCTGGGTCGGGCACGCCTTCTGGCAGGCCGGGCCCTGGCCGACCGCGACGCGGTCGGAGCACAGCGTGCATTTGTAGGCGGTGTGATCGACCTTGGAGATGCGCGGAATGTTGAACGGGCAGCCCTTGATGCAGTAGCCGCAGCCGATGCAGTTGTCGTGCTGGAAGTCCACGATGCCGTTGGAGTACTGCACGATGGCGCCGGGCGCCGGGCAGGCCTTGAGGCAGCCCGGATCCTCGCAATGCATGCAGCCATCCTTGCGGATGAGCCATTCGAGATTTTCGGTCTCGGGGTTCACCCATTCGGTGAAGCGCATCAGGGTGAAGGTGTCCGGCGTCAGGTCCATGGGATTGGTGTAGGTCCCGTGGTTGAAGCCGATCTCCTCGGTCAGGTTATTCCATTCCAGGCACGCGGCCTGGCAGGCCTTGCAGCCGATGCATTTCGACACGTCGATCAGCTTGGCGACCTCGGTCAGCCGCTGGGCAGGCGGCGTGACCTCGGAGGCCGAGCGGCGCATCACATCCTTCTCGCCGAAACGCGGGGTGGCGGCGTCGGAGGCGACGGAGGGGTTGGGGATGGGTGGGAACATGCTGCCGCCTCCCTATGCCACCACCGGCCCGGTGGAGGGCTCGATGTTGACCATGAACGCCTTGAACTCCGGGGTCTCGATATTGGCGTCGCCCACGAAGGGGGTCAGCGTGTTCGCCGTGAAGCCCTTGCGGGCGGCGCCGACAAAGCCCCAGTGGATGGGCACGCCGACGATGTGGACGATCTTGCCGTCGACGGTCATCGGCTTGATGCGCTTGGTGACGACCGCCTTGGCGTAGAGTTCGCCGCGCTTCGACCACACCCGCACCCAGCCGCCGAGCTCGATGCCCTTGTCCTTCGCCAGTTCCTCGGAAATCTCCACGAACTGTTCCGGCTGCAGGACCGAGTTCACATGGTTGTTCTTGGTCCAGTAGTGGAAATGCTCGGTGAGACGGTAGGAGGTGCCGGCATAGGGGAAGGCCGGATCGCCGATGTCGGCGAAGGTCTTCCAGTCGTCCGGGAACACGCGCGCCACCGGGTTGCCGCGTATCTTCGGGGCGATGACATTGGCGACCGGGCTCTCGAACGGCTCGTAATGCACCGGGAACGGCCCGTCCCGCATCATCTTGCGCACCCAAAGGCGGGAGGTGCCCTCGGGGTTCATGATGAAGGGGCCGACATCCCTCGGCTTGGCGGTGGGCGCGATGTCCGGCACGTCGTAGCCGGTCCACTTGGCGCCGTCCCACTCGATCAGCTTGCGCGAGGGGTCCCACGGCTTGCCGTCGACGTCGCAGGAGGCGCGGTTGTAGAGGATGCGCCGGTTCGCCGGCCAGGAGAACGACCATTTGAGGAACATGCCGGCGTCGCCCGGGTCGGAATTGTCCCGTCGCGCCATCATGTTGCCGGCCTCGGTCCAGCAGCCGGAGAAGATCCAGCAGCCGCCCGCCGTGGTGCCGTCGTCGCGCAGTTGGCCGAAGCCGGAAAGCTGCTTGCCGGCTTCCAGCACCTTCTTGGTCGGGTCGACGGGGTCGTACACGTCGGCCAGTACCGAGCCGTTCATCTCCCGCGCCAGTTCCTCCGCCGTCGGCTCGCCGGGGTCCTTGTAGGTCCAGTTGAGGTTGACGATCGGGTCGGGGAAGGCGCCGCCTTCCTTCTGGTACAGTTCCTTCAGCCGCAGGTGGATCTGCGCCATGATCCAGATGTCGGTCTTGGCCTCGCCCGGAGGCGAGCCACCCGGCCAGTGCCATTGCAGCCAGCGGCCGGAATTGACCAGCGAGCCCTCATCCTCGGCGAAGCAGGTGGTGGGAAGCTGGATCACCTCGGTCTGGATATCCGCCGGGCTCACCTTGTTGAAGGTGCCGTGATCCTCCCAGAAGCGGGCGGTCTCGGTCTGCAACGGGTCCATGATGACGAGCATTTTCAGCTTGGCGAGACCCGCCGCCAGCTTGCCCTTGTCCGGGAAAGCCTGAAGCGGGTTGAACCCCTGGCAGAAATAGAGGTTCACCTTGCCATTCTTCATCATGTCGAAGATGCGCAGCACGTCGTAGCTGGCGACATCGAGCTTGGGCAAATAGTTGTAGCCCCAGTCGTTCTCGGCTGTCGCGGCGGGCCCGTACATCGACTTCATGAAGCTGACGAAGAACTTGCGGTAGTTCTGCCAGTAGCTCGTCTGGTTCGGCCGCAGCGGCTTGAAGGCCCGGGTCGACATATAGGTGGTGAAGTCCGGTTCCTTCTGGGTGGGGATGTTGAGATAGCCCGGGATGAGGTTGCTCATCAGCCCGAGATCGGTCAGCCCCTGGATGTTGGAATGGCCGCGCAGGGCATTCATGCCACCGCCGCGCACGCCAATATTGCCCAGGATGAGCTGCAGCATCGCCATGCCGCGAATGTTCTGCGAGCCCTTGGAGTGCTGGGTCCAGCCGAGCGCATACATGCTCGTCATGGTCTTGGTCGGGGTCGAACATTCGCCGACCATCTCTGCCACCTTGAGGAACGCCTCCTTGGGCGTGCCGCAGATGCGCTCCACCATCTCGGGCGTGTAGATGGCGACGTGCTCTTTCAGCAGGTTCCACACGCAGCGCGGGTTCTGAAGCGTCTCGTCCACAACGGCATAGCCGTCCGGCCCGATTTCGTACTCCCAGCTGTCGCGGTTGTAGTCGCGCTTTTCCTCGTCATAGCCGGTGAACAGGCCGTCCTGGTAGGCGTAGCCCTCGCGCACCACGAAGGTGGCGTTGGTGAAGGGCTTCACATATTCCCACTGCACCTTGTCATGGCTGATGCAGTGATTGATCAGCCCCATCAGGAAGGCGATGTCCGAGCCCTGGCGGATCGGCGCGTAGAAATCCGCCACCGATGCCGAGCGGTTGTAGCGCGGATCGACGACGATGAGCTTGGCGCCCCGGTTGGCTTTCGCCTCGGTGACCCATTTGAAGCCGCACGGATGGGCTTCGGCGGCATTGCCGCCCATGATGATCACAAGGTCGGTGTTCTTGATGTCCGTCCAGGCGTTGGTCATGGCGCCACGGCCAAATGTTGGGGCGAGACTCGCCACCGTCGGGCCGTGTCAGACGCGCGCTTGGTTATCGAATGCCAATATGCCGGTTGAGCGCACGACCTTGTAGGTCGCGAACGCGGTTTCGTTGGTGGTCGCGGAGGCCGCGAGGAAGCCGGTGGTGAGCCAGCGATTGACTGTCACGCCGTCCGAATTGGTAGCGACGAAATTGGCGTCGCGGTCGTCCTTCATGGCGCGGGCGATCTTGTCGAGCGCCACATCCCAGGAGACGGCCTCGAAGGCGTTTGAGCCGGCCTTGCGCAGCATCGGCTGGGTAAGCCGGGTCTGCGACTTCACGATGTCGCGCAGGGCCGAGCCCTTGGGGCAGAGCGTGCCGCGATTGGTCGGGTGGTCGGAATCGCCCTCGATATGGACGATGTCGGCCTTCTCGCCTTTGCGCAGATCACCCTTGGAATAAATGATGATGCCGCAGGCGACCGAGCAGTAGGTGCAGGTGTTTCGCGCTTCCGTGGTGTTCACCAGGTGGAACGGCTTCACGGCAGAGGCGACGGCTGCCTCCGCCTCGCTGAAGCCGAAGGCACCCAACGTGGTACCGGCAATGCCGGCTCCCGACGTCTTGAGGAACGTACGGCGCGAGAGCTCCATATTCATCGTGGCCCTCCCGTGTTCTCGTCATGAAGCCCATCGGGCGATAGGCTTTGCCAATCGCAAGGCTATTTTTTAGCTTCTCCAATGTCAAACAGACAAAGGGCTAAAGACGAGTCAAAAACCCGTGCAATTTCAAATCCTTCCCATGTTGCCGTGCGGTTTTGAAATGCTGCGCTGCGGTAACGACGATTTCGCCAGGCAGCCAATTGACGATTTGCCAACCACGGCGCAGCATTACTGCCGTGCTCGCATCTACGGCTCCCGCGTGTCGGGGCGAGAAGAACCGGAGTCTGTTGCTCGTCGTATCTTCCCTTGCGTCATTGACGCTTGGCGGAGCGGGGATGGCCTGTGCCGCCTCGCCTTTGCCGATCGGGGCCGGGGCGCCGGCGCTGTCGCTTCCCTCGCTCGATCACGGCCGGCAGGATCTCGCGGCGCTCAAGGGGCGCCCGGTGCTGGTTCACTTCTTTGCGACATGGTGCGCGCCCTGCCGTGAGGAAATGGCGGGGCTTTCACGGCTCGCCGAACGCGGGACAAGCGGCGTGGCGATTCTCGCGGTCGATGTGGGCGAGGTGCCGGTGCGGGTGCGCCGCTTTTTCGATGCCCGTCCCGTGCCGTTTCCCGTGCTGCTGGACGAGGATCGCGCCGCGCTAAAGGCGTGGAAGGTCGCCGGCCTGCCGGCAAGCTTCGTGCTCGACGGCACCCACGCCCTGCGCCTCTTCGCCGATGGTCCCGTCGACTGGGACGACCCGGCCGCCGAGCGCCAACTCACCGCCCTGATGACGGACATGCCTGCCGATTCGGCCGTCGCGCCTGAAGGCGCGGGGCTGCCACCCCTCGACCAACAAGAACCGACCCGGGAGAACTCGCCATGACAAGGCCCGCCACGATCCGCCGTCGCGACATCCTCAAGGCCGGGGCGGGGCTTGCCGCCTTCGCCGCCTTGCCTTCCGCCCTGCTCTCATCCGCGCTGTTCTCCTCCCCAGCCCTCGCACAGGCCGCCGGTCCGGCGGCGGCGGCCGCCTTCGCCCCCAAGCCCGGCAAGTGGCGCGACTTTGAGGTGGTGACGGTGCTCGACGTGAAGCCTGTGGAGGGCAAGGGCGGACCCGCTCAAGCCTGGGTGCCGCTGCCCTCCTACAGCGCGGCGGACTGGTTCAGGCCCGGCGAGAGCACCTGGAAAACCAATGCCGCCACCGCGCAGGTGGTGAAGGACCCGCATTACGGCGCGCAGATGCTGCATTTGACCTGGGCCGAGGGCGAGGCCAAGCCGAGCGTCGAGATCACCTCGCGCTTTTCCACCCGCGACCGCGCCACTGATTTCTCGGCGCCGGGCAACGCCGCGCCGCTTTCGGCGCAGGAGCGCACGCTGTTCCTCGCGCCCACCGACCTCATCCCCACCGACGGTATCGTGAAGGCGACCGCCGACACGATCACCGCCGGCAAGACGAGCGATGTCGAGAAGTCGCGGGCCATTTATGAATGGGTGGTCGAGAACACCTATCGCAATGCCGCGACGCGCGGCTGCGGCACGGGCGATGTCGGCTCGCTGCTCGCCAGCGGCAATCTCGGCGGCAAATGCGCCGATCTCAACGCGCTGTTTGTCGGGCTGAACCGCGCCGCCGGCATTCCCGCGCGCGACCTCTACGGCATCCGCGTGGCGCCTTCCGCCTTCGGCTACAAGAGCCTGGGCGCCAATTCGCCGACCATTTCCAAGGCGCAGCATTGCCGCGCCGAAGTGTGGCTCGACGGCTTCGGCTGGGTCGCCACCGACCCGGCGGATGTGCGCAAGGTCGTGCTGGAGGAACCCCCGGGCAAGAACGCCATGGACGACGCCAAGGTGCTGGCTGCGCGCAAGGCGCTGTTCGGTTCCTGGGAGGGCAACTGGCTGGCCTATAATGACGGCCACGACATCGCCCTGCCGGGATCCAGCGGGCCCAAGCTTGGCTTCCTCATGTACCCGCAGGCGGAAGTGGCGAGCCTGCGCCATGACTGCCTCGACCCCGACGCTTTCGCCTATGCGATCACCGCCAGCGAGGTGGCGGCCTGAGGGGCCTCAATCGTCATCCCGGCCGAAGCGTAGCGCAGAGCCGGGATCGCCCGCCCCTTTCACGCGATCCCGGATCGGCCTTCGGCCGGCCGGGATGACGCCTGACGAAAGCGCATCCCATGCTCGACACCCCGGCCGCCGCCCCGTTCCGCCTCACCAGCCTCGCCCATGGCGGGGGCTGTGGCTGCAAGCTGGCGCCTTCGGTGCTGCGCGAATTGCTGGCGGAACAGCCTTCCAGCGCGGGTTTCGAGCGGCTGCTGGTCGGCACCGAGACCGGCGACGACGCGGCGGTCTACCTCCTCGACGACGAGACCTGCCTGATCGCCACCACCGACTTCTTCATGCCGATGGTCGACGACCCCTACGCATTCGGCCGCATCGCCGCCACCAACGCGATTTCCGACGTCTATGCGATGGGCGGCAAGCCGCTGCTGGCGCTGGCGATCCTCGGCATGCCGCTGGGCAAGCTGGACCCCTCTTTGGTGCGCGAGATCCTGAAGGGTGGCGCCTCCATCGCCAGCGAGGCCGGCATTCCGGTGGCGGGCGGGCATTCGATCGACGCGCCGGAGCCGATCTACGGCCTCGCGGTGATCGGCACGGCGCGGCCCGAGCAGATCCGCAAGAACAGCACCGCCTTTGCCGGCGATGCGCTGATCCTCACCAAGGCGCTGGGCGTCGGCGTCTATTCCGCCGCGTTCAAAAAGGAGAAGCTGTCGCCCGCCGCCTATGACGAGATGATCGCCTCGATGACTCAGCTCAACCGCGTCGGCACCGCGCTCGGCCGGGACGCGCAGGTGCATGCCGTGACCGATGTCACCGGCTTCGGCATTCTCGGCCATGGGCTGGAAATGGCGCGCGGCTCGGGCGTGGCGCTGGAGATCGAGGCGGGGGCGCTGCCGTTCCTCGCCGAGGCGCAAGCGCTGGCGCAGGCGGGCTTCATTACCGGCGCCTCGCACCGCAACTGGGCGAGCTATGGCGAGGGGGTGCGCCTGCCGGAGGGGCTGCCGGACTGGAGCCGGCACCTGCTCACCGACCCGCAGACCTCGGGCGGGCTCTTGGTGGCGGTGGCGCCGGAAGCGGCGGAACGGGTACTGGCGGACATCCGCGCCGCCGGCTTTTCGCGCGCCGCCATGATCGGGCGGGTGGTGGAAGGCGCGCCGTCGGTCACGGTGGTTTAGCACCCTGCACGCGTGCGTGACCGGCGGGCCCGCGTCACAGGTTTATGCGCCGGCAGCAAGCGTCTATCATGGGGGCCATCCTGCTCGTTCGCGCGGTGCTCTGCGCGTCCGGGCGTCACGCCCAAGGAATGACCATGCACGAGGGATCGCCCCCGCCTGAGACCGCCCTTGAACTCGCCTTCGGTCGCGGCGCGCTGCACCTCACCTTGCCGCCGGGGGCGAAGCCGACCGTGCTGCGCAAGGCGGCGCTGCCCAAGCTGCCGGACAATCTGGCCGGCATCCGCCACGCTTTCGAGCACCCCGTGGGCTCGGCGCCGCTCAAGGAGCTGGCGAAGGGGTGCGCGAGCGCCTGCATCCTGATCTGCGACATTACCCGCCCGGTGCCGAACGGCGTGTTCCTGCGGCCGATGATCGAGACGCTGATCGCCGCCGGCATTCCCGCCGGCGCCATCACCGTGCTGGTGGCGACCGGGCTGCACCGGCCCAATGAGGGCGAGGAACTCGCCGAGCTCGTCGGCGACCCCTGGGTGCTGGAGAACGTGCGGGTGGAGAACCATTTCGCCCGCGACGAGGCCGCCCATGTCGACCTCGGCCCGACGTCGACGCGCGGCACGCCCGTGTTCATCGACCGGCGATTTGCACAGGCGGAACTGCGCATCGCCACCGGGCTGGTGGAGCCGCATTTCATGGCCGGCTGGTCCGGCGGGCGCAAAGTGGTGGCGCCGGGCGTCGCCGGGCACCAGACCATCCGCACCTTCCATTCCGCCCGCTTCATGGAAGACCCGCTGGCGGTGCAGTGCAACCTTGTCGGCAACCCGCTGCATGAGGAGCAATTGGAGATCGTGCGCAAGCTGGGCGATGTCTACGCGCTGAACACGGTGCTGGACGAGGAGCGCGATCTTGTCTTCGTTTCCTTCGGCGAGATCATCGCCAGCCACCTTGCCGCCGTGGCGTTCGTGGAGAGCTCGACCGTCATCGAGGCGCCGCGCCGCTACCACACGGTGGTGACATCTTCAGCCGGCTATCCACTCGACAAGACCTACTATCAGACCGTGAAGGGCATGGTGACGCCGCTCGACATTCTGGAGCCCGGCGGCACGCTGATCATCGCCTCGGAATGTTCGGAAGGCTTCGGCAGCGAGGAGTTCCGCGCGGCGCAGGAACGGCTGGTGGAACTGGGGCCGGAGCGCTTCCTCGCCACGCTCACCGCCAAGACGCTGGCCGATGTCGACGAGTGGCAGACCGAGATGCAGCTCAAGCCCATGCGGGTCGGGCGCATCCAGCTTCACACGACAGGACTGACGCCGGAGGAGCGGCGCATCACCGCAGTGGAGATCGTGCCCGATCTCAATGAGGCGATTGCCGCGAGCCTCGCGCGCTCGGGTGACAACGCGCTCGCCATCATTCCCGAGGGGCCTTATGTGATTCCGGTCTGCCGGGACCGGCAGGCAGCGGCGTGAACCTCGGCGGCACCAACTCCAGCGGCGCGAACTCCAGCGTCGTGACTTCAGGTAGTGTGAGGCGCATCCATCTCGACGCGGTGGGCGGGGTTGCCGGGGACATGTTCGTGGCGGCGCTTCTGGATGCCTTTCCTCATCTTGTCGCGCGGGTTCTGGCGGACGCGGCCGCCGTGCTCCCCGAAGGCGCTGGCGTGCCTTTTTTCTGCGAGGGGCTGAGCGGGGCTGTCGCGGCGCGCCGCTTCGGGCTGGAGGGCGCTCACCCCCATGAACCTGTTTGCCCGCCTGTCGACGCGCACCACCACCACGCGGTCGGCGCGGTGCCGGACAATAATAAGCCGGCTCATGAACATGGGCATTCACACGATGCCGGCACCTATCTGGACATGCGGGCGCGGATCGGGCGGGCGCCGCTGAGCATGGGGACGGCCGGACACGCCTGCGCCATCCTCGCCATTCTGGCCGAGGCGGAGGCCGCCATTCACCGGGTGAAGGTGGAGGATGTGCATTTCCATGAGATCGCCGACTGGGATTCGCTGCTCGACGTGGTCGCGGCCGGCAGCCTCGCGGCTGCGCTGGAGGGGGCCGACTGGACCGTCTCGCCGCTGCCGCTGGGCGGAGGGCTGGTGAAGACGCAGCACGGGCTTCTCCCCGTGCCGGCACCTGCCACCGCCGCCATCCTCTCCGGTTTCGACTGGCGCGACGACGGGGTTTCCGGCGAGCGCGTGACGCCGACCGGGGCGGCGATCCTCAAGCACCTGGCGCGGCCCGGCCGGCCCATGGGCGGGCGGCTGGTGGCGTCCGGCACCGGGGCGGGAACGCGCAGCCTGCCGGGGCTGCCCAATGTGCTGCGCGCTCTCGTCTTCGAGGAGGCGCGGGTGGAGGACGCTCTGCTGGGGGACGTCGTGGCGGTCATCGCATGCGAGATCGACGACATGACGGGCGAGGAAATCGGCACCGCCACCGAGCTGCTACGGGCGCAGGCCGGCGTGCTCGATGTCAGCGTCGGTCAGCGCCTGGGCAAGAAGGGGCGGCCGGTGATCTCCTTGCGGCTGCTGGTGCGGCCGGACAGCATGGAGGCTGTGGCGCGCGCCTGTTTCGCCCAGACCTCGACGCTAGGGCTGCGCCTGCGCGAGGAGCGGCGCCTTACCCTTAAGCGCGCGGCGGGCGAGAGCGCCGGGGTGGCGGTGAAGCGCGCGGCGCGGCCGGGTGGCGACACGGTGAAGGCGGAAAGCGATGCGCTGGCCGGCGACACGCTGGCGGCGCGGCGGGCGCTGAAGCAACGGGCGGAGCGTGGCGATGCGGAGCTTGGCGATGCGTGAGGCCCAGCCCGACATGCCGCCCGTTTTGCCGCCCGATTTGCCGCCCGCCCTGCGGCTGGCGCGCGTGCTCGACCGCTTCCCGGCGCTGGCGGTGGCGGTGAGCGGTGGGGTGGATTCACTCACGCTGGCCAGCTTCGCCTTTGCCCACGGCGTGCCGCTCTCCGTGATCCACGCGGTTTCCCCGGCGGTGCCGGCGGACGCCACGGAGCGGGTGCGGCGCGTGGCGGCGGCGCAGGGCTGGGAACTGACCGTGACCGGCACCGGCGAGTTCGACGATCCGCGCTACCGCGACAACCCGGTGGACCGCTGCTATTTCTGCAAGACCAATCTGTATGACCGCATCGCCGGCCTGACCGAGCGGCCGATCGCTTCCGGCGCCAATCTCGACGATCTCGGCGACTACCGGCCGGGCCTGATCGCCGCCGCCGAGCGGCGGGTGGTGCATCCCCTTATCGAGGCGGAGATGACCAAGGCCGATGTGCGCGCGCTGGCCCGCACGCTGGGGCTCGGCGAGGTCGCCGAACTGCCGGCGCAGCCCTGCCTCGCCAGCCGGGTCGAGACGGGCATCGCCATCGACGCGGACGACCTCGCCTTTGTCGAGAGGGCCGAGCGCCGCCTCGCCGCGCTGACCGGCGGCGGTACGCTGCGCTGCCGGATCACCCGGGAGGGCGTGTCGGTGGAACTGGGCGAGGAGGCGATGGGGCATGCGGGTGCGGTGGATGCGCTGATGGTGGGGCTGTCCGCACGCGCCGGGCGAACCTATGCCGGCTCCCGCGCCTATCGCCGCGGCGCCATGTTTGTCGGCGTCAACTCCGTCGGGGCCTAGGCGATGGACTTCACCTTCGACTGGGCGCGCGCGACGCGCACCGGCCTTCCCGAGGCGGTGCTGTGCGGCGCCAAGTCGGCCGGCCAGCTCGCGGACATCGTTGCGGCCGCCCGTGCGCGCGGGGCGCGGCTGTTGCTGACGCGACTGGAGCCGGCGAGCTTTGCCGCGCTTGATGAGACGGCGCGCGCCGGTCTCGCCTATGACCCGCTTTCGCGCACCGCAGTGCTCGGCGGGGAGGTGGCGCTGGCGGAGGCCCATGTGGCGGTGGTGGCGGCCGGCACCTCCGACCTGCCGGTGGCGCGCGAGGCGGTGCAGACGCTCGCCTTCAACGGGCAGGACGCACGTCTCATAGCCGATGTCGGCGTGGCGGGGCTGTGGCGGTTGATGGAGCGGATCGAGGAGATCCGCGCCTGCCGGGTGGTGATCGCCGTGGCGGGCATGGAAGGCGCGCTGTTCAGCGTGCTCGGCGGGCTGGTGAGCGCGCCTGTCATCGCCGTGCCGACCTCGGTCGGCTATGGCGTGGCGGAGGGGGGGCGTGCGGCGCTCACCTCGGCGCTGGCGAGCTGCGCGCCGGGGGTGGTGGCGGTGAACATCGACAATGGATACGGCGCCGCCTGCGCCGCCCTCAAGATGCTGGGCGTTGCCGCGCCGGGCGATCGGGGGGCGTGATGGCGCGTGTTCTCGTCACCGGCGGTTCGGGCTTCATCGCGGCCCATGTGATCCTTGCTCTGCTGCGCGCCGGCCATGAGGTGCGCGCGACGCTGCGCGACATGGGGCGGGAGGGCGAGGCACGCGCCCAGCTCGCGGCCGGCGGGGCGCAGGAGGGGGCGGCGCTCGGCTTCCACCACGCCGACCTGCTCGACGATGACGGCTGGGACGCCGCCATGGCGGGCTGCGACTACGCGCTGCATGTCGCCTCGCCGGTGCCGGCGGGCCTCGCGGCGGGCGATGAGGCAGGGCTGATCAGGGTCGCCCGCGAGGGCACGCTGCGGGTGCTGAAGGCGGCGCGGGCGGCGGGGGTGCGGCGGGTGGTGGTCACCTCGTCCTTCGCGGCGGTCGGCTATGGCCACGCGCCGCGCGCGGGTCGCTATGACGAGCGCGACTGGACGGACCCCGATGGCCCTGACGTCGACGCCTATACGCGCTCCAAGACGCTGGCGGAGCGGGCGGCGTGGGATTTCATCGCTGCCGAGGGCGGCATGGAGCTGGCGACCATCAACCCGGTCGTGGTGCTCGGCCCGGCGCTGGGGGCCGACATGTCGGCCTCGCTGGACCTGATCCGGGCGCTGCTGGACGGTGCGGTGCCGGCGACGCCGCGCATCTATCTCGGCCTTGTCGACGTGCGCGACGTCGCCGATCTGCATCTGAAGGCGATGACGGCACCGGAGGCGGCGGGCGAGCGCTTTCTCGCCACCGCCGGCGACGCGGTGTCGCTGCATGAGATGGCGCGGACACTGCGTGCGGGGCTCGGGCCGGCGGGGCGGCGGGTGCCGCGCTTCCAGCTGCCGGACCTCGCGGTGCGCCTTGCCGCCCTCGCTCTGCCGATGGCGCGGATGGCGGTGCCTCGGCTCGGCATCCGCTGCAGCGCGTCGAACGCGAAGGCGCGGGACGTGCTGGGCTGGTCGCCGCGTCCGGCGCAGGAGGCGATCCTCGCCACGGCGGAAAGCCTGATCCGGCTCGGTCTGGTGAAGGGGTGAGTGTCAGCCCGGCGTGCCGAGCGGCTGCTGCTGGGTGATGCAGTGGATGTTGCCGCCGCCGAGGATGATCTCATGGGTGGGCACGCCCACCACCTCGCGCTCCGGGAACAGGCGGGAGAGGATGGCGCGGGCCGCCTCGTCCTGCGCCGGGTCGAGCAGCGGCATCAGCACGAAGCCGTTGCCGAGGTAGAAATTGGCATAGGAGGCGCCGAGCCGCTCGCCCGGACGGCGCGACATGGTGCCGGGCTCGGTGCCAAGGTCCAGCGCTTCCGCGCCGCTGCGGAACAGCGGGCCGGGCAGCGGCAGCGTGACGACTTCAAGCGCCCGCCCGCGTGCGTCGGTCATCCGCGACAGGCGCTCATGCGCGTCTTTCGAGATGGGGTATTGCGGGTCGAGTGGATCGTCGCAGCCGGTCAGCGCCACCACGCCGGGCCGGATGAAGCAGGCGAGATTGTCGATATGGCCTGACGTTTCATCGTCGACGAGCCCGGCGCCGAGCCAGAGCACCTTGGTGACGCCGAGATAATCCTTCAGATGCTGCTCGATCTCCTCGCGGGAGAGGCCGGGGTTGCGGTTGGGGTTGAGCAGGCACTCCTCGGTGGTGAGCACCGTGCCCTCGCCATCGACATGGATCGAGCCGCCTTCCAGAATCAGCGGCGCGTCGTAGCGCGGGGCACGCTCGATCTCCAGCATCTTGGCGGCGATCAGCTCGTCCTGGTCGCTGGGGCTGTAGAGCCCGCCCCAGGCATTGAAGCCCCAGTCGACGCCGCGCAGCCGGCCGCGCGCATCGGTGAGGAAGGTGGCGCCGCAGTCGCGGCACCAGGAATCGTCGGAGGTGGCCTCCACCACGCGCACGGCGGGCGGCAGGGCGGCGCGGGCATGGCGCCACTGGCGCGGGCTGGCGAGCATGGTGACGGGCTCGAAGCGGGCGATGGCGCTCGCCACGGCCGCAAAAGCGTCCTGCGCGGGTTCGGCGTCGGCGCGCCAATTGTCCGGCCGCTCCGGCCAGATCATCCAGGTGCCGGCATGCGGCTCCCATTCCGCCGGCATGCGGAAGCCGTCGGCGGCGGGGAGGGTAGCGAGGGTTTCGCTCATCGTGTGTCGCTCATCGTGTCTCGCTCATGATGTCATCCAATCGCGCGCGTCGGCGCCCGCCCGTCGAGCGAGAGCAGCGGGCCATAGAGGTCCGGCCGGCGGTCGCGGAAGACGCCCCAGCTCTGGCGCTGGCGGGCGATGCCGTCGAGGTCGAAGGTGGCGGTGAGCACCGTTTCCGCGTCACGCCCGGCCTCCGCGACCTTCTCGCCGGTGGGGCCGGCGATGAAGGAAGAACCGTAGAAGGTGAGGGACGTGCCGTTGCGCCCCTCTTCACGGCCGATGCGGTTGGAGGCGATGAGCGGCATGAGGTTGGCGCCCGCATGGCCCTGCATCACCCGCTGCCAGTGGCCGGCCGAATCGAGGCTCGCATCCTGCGGCTCGGAGCCGATGGCGGTGGGGTAGAGCAGCACTTCGGCGCCGAGCAGCGCCATGGCCCGCGCACATTCCGGGAACCACTGGTCCCAGCAGATGCCGACCCCGATGCGCCCGACCGCCGTGTTCCAGACGCGGAAGCCGGTGTCGCCGGGGGAGAAATAGAACTTCTCGGTGTAGCCCGGCCCGTCCGGAATGTGGCTCTTGCGGTAGAGGCCGAGCACCTGGCCGTCCGCGTCCACCATGGCGAGGCTGTTGAAGGTGGCCTGGCCGGCGCGCTCGAAGAAGGAGACGGGCAGCACGACGCCCAGTTCCCTGGCGAGTGCGGAAAAATGAGCGATCAGCCGGTTGCCCTCGAAGGGCTTTGCGAGGTCGAGGAATTCGTGCAGCTGGTCCTGGCAGAAATAGGGGGTCTCGAACAGCTCCTGCAGCAGGATGAGCGTGGCGCCGCGCGACGCCGCCTCGCGCACCAGCGCCTCGGCGCGGGCGATGTTGCCCTCGATGTTCCAGTCGCAGCGCATCTGGGTGGCGGCAACGGTCAGGCTGCGCATGGAACTCTCCGAATCAGGCGGGAAACGTCAGTTGACGGCGCGCAGCGGCTTTTCCAGCACGGCGATCACCCGCGCAAGCTCGTGCCCGCGCTTGAGGATGAGGCCGGTCTGCGACACCACCGTGTAGGCGCCCTGCTTGCGCGCAAGGCGCGGGTCCTTCTCGATGCGATAGATCGGCACCTCGGTGGCGCGGCGGAAAATCGAGAAGATGGCCTTGTTGCGGGTGAAGTCGATGGCGTAGTCGCGCCACTCGCCCTGCGCGACCATGCGGCCATAGAGATCGAGGATGCGGTCGAGTTCGCGCCGGTCGAAAGTGACGCGGTCGGTGCGGGTGCCGACCGGCAAGGCTATGGGGTCGATTTCCGCCACGCGGCGCCTCCCGCTTCTGAGGCCCGGCGCGCGAGGGCCTGCGGATTGAAGCATGTCATGTCGGCGTCATGATCCACCGGGTGGCGCGCCGCTTCAAGCGCCTTTCGCGCCGGGACGCCCGCGCAGGCCGAAGGGCGCGGCCGCCGGACACAAAAAAGGGCCGGCGACATGGCCGGCCCTGAAGGGCAATTCGGGGATTGAATCGAGTGGTCCGACCGCGACATTCGCATTTTGAATGTGGCGACCAAGTCAGCCCACAACGCATTGAAATGGTGGAGCGACCGAAACGGATGGAAACGATCCGCTTCGGTCGCTCCACTGGAGATAACGTCAGGCCGGTCCACAAGCACCGCGGGGGGCTGGGGGGCTGGGAAACCGATGCACTCGCGAACCGGCCCAACGCTATGAAGAGGAGATTGGCTGCCACAAGGGGCATCGCAACGGCTGAAATCGGGCAGCCTTGTGTTTTCGGTTAACGAGGGCGTGATTCGAGTTTCCGAAGATGTCAGTCGAGCGGGTGCAGGGCGGCGCCGAGGATGGTGCCCGGCTCGGTGGACGAGCCGGACTGGACGAAGACCGCCACGGCGTCGACGGAATCGCCCGGCTGGCGATGCACCGGGACCTCGAAGCTGGCTTCCGTGCCTTCCCAGGTGCCGAGCCGTACCCAGCCGCGCACCACATTGTGGTAGACCACCTTGGCGCCCTCGTTCTCGCCTCGGCCGATCTCGACATCCATGCGGCTGGCCACCGGGCAGAGCCAGACCTCGCCCTTCGCCGCGCCGGGGACGGCACCGATGCGGACCTTGACCGTGCGGCCGCTGCTCTCCACCGAGACCGGAACGGGGGGCGGGGTGGTGGACGCCAGCGTGCGCTCCAGCGCCGCCTGATCCGAGCCGATCATCATGGCGCGGCCGTTGACCACGGCTTGCGGGGTGAACATCTTGCCGTCGCCGCGCATATGGGCATAGGCCTTCTGGCGCAGCGAATGGCCGTGCTTGGCCAGCGTGTCCTTCCAGCCGAGATAATCCCAATAGTCCACCGCCAGGGTGAGCGCGATCACGTCAGAACGGGCGGCAAGCTCGCCCATCAACTTGTCGGCGGGCGGGCAGGAAGAGCACCCTTGGCTGGTGAACAGCTCGATCACCGCCTTCGGCGCCGTGACCGGCTTCACCGGCGCGGCCTTGACCGCTGGCACCGAAACGTCTTCCGCCCGGGCGGCGCCCGGAAGCGCGAGGGTAAAGGCGAGCAGCGCCAGCGCCGCCGCACGGACACGAGGAACAGGCAGGTGCAAAGCGAAGGCGGTCACGGACATGTCGGGCGGGGGTCCTTGGGCGTGGACGTCTCGGTTGCATAGCGGGCCAGTCCGCAGGGATGGCGCGGGGCTCGGAGGCGGAGCCGTCGCCGGGCCATGCCGGCCGGTCCGCTCCCAAGGGAATAAGGCGGCCGGCGCGCGCCGACCAGTCACATTCGGGTGTCGCCGCGCACGCCGGCGTGACAGCTTGTGGCACGAGGCCGGGCACGGCGGAAGTGCGGGCGCGGGGCGCCCGAATGTGGAAAAGCCGGCGCGGGTGGAGGCCCGCGCCGGCTTTTCACGCAGGCGAAGCCGCCGGCTCAGGCCGCGAGATTGCGCAGCACGAAGGGCAGGATGCCGCCATTGCGGAAGTAATCCAGCTCGTCCAGCGTATCGATGCGGCAGGTGAGCGGAACCTGCTTCACCGTGCCGTCGGCGAAGGTGACCTCGGCGATCAGCGTCTGGCGCGGCTTGAGGTCGCCCTCGATGCCCTTGAGGGTGACAACCTCGTCGCCCTTGATGCCGAGGGACTGCCAGGACTCATCGTTCTGGAACACCAGCGGAACCACGCCCATGCCGACCAGGTTCGAGCGGTGGATACGCTCGAAGCTCTGGGCGATGACGGCGCGGATGCCGAGCAGCGCCGTGCCCTTGGCCGCCCAGTCGCGCGAGGAGCCGGTGCCGTATTCCTTGCCGGCGAAGACAACCGTGGGCACGCCTTCCTGCCGGTAGAGCATGGCGGCGTCGTAGATCGGCATTTCGGTGCCGTCCGGCCAGTGACGGGTGAAGCCGCCTTCCGTGCCGCTCAGCATCTGGTTCTTGATGCGGATATTGCCGAAGGTGCCGCGCATCATCACCTGATGGTTGCCGCGACGGGTGCCGTACTGGTTGAAGTCCGCCGGGCGGACCTGATGGTCGCGCAGATAGGCGCCGGCGGGGCTGGCTTCCTTGATCGAGCCGGCGGGCGAGATGTGGTCGGTGGTGATGGAATCGAGGAACAGCCCGATCACCCGCGCCTTGATGATGTCGGTGACGGGCTCCGGCTCCATTCCCATGCCCTCGAAATAGGGCGGGTTCTGCACATAGGTGGAGCGGTCGTCCCAGGCATAGGTCTCGCCCAGCGGAATGGCGATCTTCTGCCAATTCGCGTCGCCCTTGAAGACGTCGGAATATTTCTCCTGGAACATCGTCTTGGTGACGTTGGCGCGGATGAAGGCGGCGATTTCCTGGTTCGTCGGCCAAACGTCCTTGAGGAACACCGGCTGGCCGTCCGAACCGATGCCGAGCGGCTCGGTGGCGAGGTCGATCTGCAGCGAGCCGGCAATGGCATAGGCGACGACGAGGGGCGGGGAGGCGAGATAGTTCGCCTTCACGTCCGGGTTCACGCGGCCCTCGAAATTCCGGTTGCCGGAGATGACGGCACCGGCGATGAGGTCGTGCGTGTTGATGGCTTCCGAGATCGCCTCCGGCAGCGGGCCGGAATTGCCGATGCAGGTGGTGCAGCCAAAGCCGACCAGGTTGAAGCCGAGCGCGTCGAGGTCGCCCTGCAGGCCGGCGGCGTTGAGATAGCCCTCGACCACCTGGCTGCCGGGCGCCAGCGAGGTCTTCACCCACGGCTTCGACGTCAGGCCCTTGGCCACGGCGTTGCGGGCGAGCAGGCCGGCGGCGATCAGCACGCTCGGGTTGGAGGTGTTGGTGCAGGAGGTGATGGCGGCAATGGTCACGTCGCCATGGCCGAGATCATAGTCGGTGCCGGCGACAGGCACGCGCTTGCCGGTCTCGCCGGCCTTCTTGAACTCGCCTTCCAGCGCGGCCAAGAATCCCTGCTTGGTGCCGGAGAGCAGCACGCGGTCCTGCGGGCGCTTGGGGCCGGCGAGCGAGGGCAGCACGGTGGAGATGTCGAGTTCCAGCACGTCGGTGAACACCGGGTCGGCGGTGCCGGCGGTGCGCCACATGCCCTGCGCCTTCGAATAGGCCTCGACGAGGGCGATGCGCTCGTCGGTGCGGCCGGTCTCGTCGAGATAGGCGATGGTTTCCTGGTCGACCGGGAAGAAGCCGCAGGTGGCGCCATATTCCGGCGCCATGTTGCCGATGGTGGCACGGTCGGCGAGGGTGAGGTGGTCAAGGCCCGGGCCGAAGAACTCGACGAACTTGCCGACCACGCCCTTCTTGCGCAGCATCTGGGTGACGGTGAGCACGAGATCGGTGGCGGTGATGCCTTCCTTCATCTCGCCCGTCATCTTGAAGCCGATGACCTCGGGGATCAGCATGGAGACCGGCTGGCCGAGCATGGCCGCCTCCGCCTCGATGCCGCCCACGCCCCAGCCCAGCACGCCCAGGCCGTTGATCATGGTGGTGTGGCTGTCGGTGCCGACGCAGGTGTCGGGATACGCGACGGTCTGCCCGTCCTCGTCCTTCGTCCAGACGGTCTGGGCGAGATATTCGAGGTTCACCTGGTGGCAGATGCCGGTGCCGGGCGGCACCACGCGGAAATTGTCGAAGGCCGACTGGCCCCATTTCAGGAAGCGATAGCGCTCCTGGTTCTGCTTGTATTCCTCATCGACATTCTTGCCGAAGGCGGCGTTGTCGCCGAAGAAGTTCACGATCACCGAATGGTCGATGACAAGGTCGACGGGGACCAGCGGGTTGATCCGCTTGGGGTCGCCGCCCAGATGCACCATGGCGTCGCGCATGGCGGCGAGGTCGACCACGGCGGGAACGCCGGTGAAGTCCTGCATCAGCACGCGCGCGGGGCGGTAGGCTATTTCGTTCTCGACCTTGCCGCGGTTGACCAGCCAGTCCTTGATGAAGACGATGTCCTTCTTCGAGACGGAGCGGCCGTCCTCGAAGCGGAGCAGGTTCTCCAGCAGCACCTTCATCGAGAAGGGCAGCGCCGAGACGCCGTCGAGGCCGTTCTTCTCCGCCTCCGGCAGGCTGTAATAGGTGTAGGTCCTGGACCCGACGGTGAGGGTTTTACGGCTTTTGAAGCTGTCGAGAGACGTCACGGCTGGCAGGTCCCCGCTAACAAAGTGACAGGATGCGCTGGGCCTTGGAGGGAAGCGGGCGCGCGGGCTATAGCTCAGCTCGGGCAGGCCCTGGCACGGCACGGGGCGCATCGTTCAGATTTCTATATAGAGCCATTTCAAACTCCGATCCTAGAGGGCATGACGCGATGCGTCGGAAAATTGTGCGGCGCGTCGGCTGCGGCAGGGGGCGGAGCGGGTGATGCAGCTCGTGGTGGAGAATCTGGCCTGCCGGCGCGGCGTGCGCCTGCTTTTCCAGGGACTCGGCTTCACGCTGGAGGCCGGGCGGGCGCTGATCGTCACCGGGCCGAACGGCACGGGGAAATCCTCGCTTCTGCGCATCCTCGCCGGGCTGGCGCGGCCGGAAGCCGGGGCGATGCGGATGGACGGGACGCCCGAGCCGGACGATTTCACCGAGGAAACGCATTATCTCGGCCATCTCGACGCCCATAAGGGTGCGCTGAGCGCACAGGAGAACCTCGCCTTCTGGCGCGACATGCTCGGGCGCCCGGCGCTTTCCGTCGGCGAGGCGATGGACGCGGTCGGTCTCGGCGGGCTGGAGCGCCTGCCGGTGGCAGTGCTCTCGGCCGGGCAGAAGCGCCGGCTGGCGCTGGCCCGCCTGCTGGTGGCGCGGCGTCCGCTCTGGCTGCTCGACGAGCCGACTACGGCGCTCGACGTGGCGGCGCAGGCGCGCTTCGGCGAACTGGCGCGGGCGCATGTGGCGGCGGGCGGGCTGATCGTCGCCGCCACCCATGCCCCGCTCGATTTCGGCCCCTGCGACGGGCTCGATCTCGGCGCCTGGCGGCCCGCACGGCCGGTTGTCGAGGGGGTGGACGCATGAGGCGGGCGTTTGGGGCACTGCTCGTCCGCGATTTGCGGCTTGCCCTGCGCGCCGGCGGGGGGGCGGGGCTCGGCGTCGTGTTCTTCCTCGCCGTTGTGGTGGTGACGCCCTTCGCCATCGGGCCGGACCTTGCTTTGCTGGCCCGCATCGGCCCGGCGATCTTGTGGATCGGCGCGCTGCTGGCATCGCTGATCGGCCTTGACCGGCTGTTCGCCGCCGACGCCGAGGACGGCTCGCTCGACGTGCTGTCCATGGGCGCACTGCCGCTGGAGCTGGTGGCGGCGGCCAAGGGGCTGGCGCACTGGATCGCCACCGGCCTGCCGCTGGTGGTGGCGGCGCCGGTGCTGGCGCTGCTGCTGAACCTCGCGCCCGCTTCCATCGGTGCGCTGACGCTGACCCTGCTGGTCGGCACGCCGGCTATTACCTTTCTCGGCCTGATCGGCGCCGCCTTCGCCGCCGTGTTCCGGCGCGGCGGGCTGCTGGTGGCGGTGCTGGTGATGCCGCTGACGATTCCCGTGCTGATCTTCGCCGTCGCCGCCACCTCCACCGCGCTCGGCGGCACGGTGCCGTTCGGCACGCCGTTCCGCATTCTGCTTGGCCTCTCGCTGGCCGCGATGGTGTTGGGGCCGATCGCGGCGGCGGCGGCGCTCCGGGTGGCCCGCGACTGAGCGCGCGCCTCCACGATGGCGATCCTGTGCGTGCGGGGCGAACTCTGGTATGCCAGAAAGCGCGACATCCTCGCGCAGGCGTGGAAAACCCGTCGGCGGGGTGGGGAAAAGGCGTGGTGCAGCAATGCGCCGCAGGGCGCGCAAAGCCTTGCGGCGGCGGGAGATGGCGCGTGAGCCGGCATTATCCGGCCGCTACGTCAATTGCCCCGGTTTTTCCCTCACGCCCTCGTGTTGCAGCACGCCGAGAGCCGTGTTAGGGAACCGCCGACCTCGCTGCCGGGTATAGGGAAATCCCTGTGCCGCCTTGAGTTCACATCCTTCCAGTCTGGAAGAGGCGTCCCTGTCGGGTGACGCGCTCCGGACAAGCCCCGAGAGAGGCAAAGTGGCCGAGACCTACGTATCCGGAGCGGCAGGACGCTACGCGACAGCGCTCTTCGAGCTGGCCCGCGACGCCAATGCTGTCGATGCGGTCAAGGCGGACCTGGACAGGTTCAGCGCCATGATCGCCGAGAGCGACGATCTCAAGCGCCTGGTGCGCAGCCCGGTCTTCTCGTCCGAGGAGCAGGAGAAGGCGATCGCCGCCCTCCTCGCCAAGGCCGGCATCACGGGTCTTTCCGCCAATTTCTTCAAGACCGTTGCGGCCAACCGCCGGCTCTTCACCGTCGAGGCCATCCTGCGCGACTTCGCGCTGCTGGTCGCCGCCTATAAGGGCGAAGTGACGGCCGAAGTGACCGTGGCGCAGCCGCTTTCGGACGCTCACGCCGCCACGCTGAAGCAGGCGCTCGACGCGCTCACCGGCAAGGACGTCAAGCTCGCCATCGAGGTTGATCCCTCGCTTCTGGGTGGGCTGAAGGTCAAGATCGGCTCGAAGCTCGTCGATGCCTCGCTCAAGACCAAGCTCAATTCGATCCGCACTGCGATGAAAGAGGTTCGCTGATGGATATCCGCGCCGCTGAAATTTCCGCGATCCTCAAGGAGCAGATCAAGAATTTCGGCCAGGAAGCCGAAGTCTCCGAGGTCGGTCAGGTCCTGTCCGTCGGTGACGGCATCGCCCGCATCTACGGGCTCGACAACGTCCAGGCGGGCGAGATGGTCGAGTTCGAGAACGGCACGCGCGGCATGGCGCTGAACCTCGAAATCGACAATGTCGGCGTCGTGATCTTCGGTTCCGACCGCGAGATCATGGAAGGCCAGACGGTCAAGCGCACCGGCGCCATCGTCGACGTTCCGGTCGGCAAGGGCCTGCTCGGCCGCGTCGTCGACGCGCTGGGCAACCCGATCGACGGCAAGGGTCCGATCGAGTACACCGAGCGCCGCCGCGTCGACGTGAAGGCGCCGGGCATCATCCCGCGCAAGTCCGTCCACGAGCCGATGCAGACCGGCCTCAAGGCCATCGACGCGCTGATCCCGATCGGCCGTGGCCAGCGCGAGCTGATCATCGGCGATCGCCAGACCGGCAAGACCGCCGTGGCGCTCGACGCCATCCTGAACCAGAAGTCGATCAACGCCGGCACCGACGAGAAGGCCAAGCTCTATTGCGTCTATGTCGCGATCGGGCAGAAGCGTTCCACCGTCGCCCAGTTCGTGAAGGTTCTGGAAGAGCAGGGCGCGCTGGAATATTCCATCGTCGTCGCCGCCACCGCCTCCGACGCCGCGCCGATGCAGTTCCTGGCGCCGTTCTCCGGCACCGCCATGGGCGAGTTCTTCCGCGACAACGGCATGCACGCGCTGATCGTCCATGACGATCTGTCCAAGCAGGCCGTGGCCTACCGCCAGATGTCGCTGCTGCTGCGCCGCCCGCCGGGCCGCGAAGCCTATCCCGGCGACGTGTTCTATCTCCACTCGCGCCTGCTGGAGCGCGCCGCCAAGCTCAATGACGACAACGGCGCCGGCTCGCTGACCGCCCTGCCCGTCATCGAGACGCAGGCCAACGACGTCTCGGCCTATATCCCCACCAACGTGATCTCGATCACCGACGGCCAGATCTTCCTGGAATCCGACCTGTTCTTCCAGGGCATCCGCCCGGCGGTGAACGTCGGCCTCTCGGTGTCGCGCGTCGGCTCTTCGGCCCAGATCAAGGCGATGAAGCAGGTTGCCGGCAAGATCAAGGGCGAGCTCGCCCAGTATCGCGAACTGGCCGCCTTCGCCCAGTTCGGCTCCGACCTCGACGCCTCGACGCAGAAGCTGCTGAACCGCGGCGCCCGCCTCACCGAGCTGCTCAAGCAGTCGCAGTTCTCGCCGCTGAAGGTCGAGGAGCAGGTGGTGGTGATCTATGCCGGCACCAACGGCTATCTCGACGTGCTGCCGGTGGCGAAGGTGCGCGAGTTCGAGCAGGGCCTGCTGATCTTCCTGCGCACCAAGCATGCCGACATTCTCGACGCGATCCGCACGTCGAAGGAACTGTCGAAGGATACCGCCGAGAAGCTTGTCAAGGCGCTCGATTCCTTCTCCAAGACCTTCGCCTGAGCGGCAGAGCCGAGCACCGGGGCAGGGGAGTCCAAGTTAGATGGCCAGCCTTAAGGATCTGCGCAATCGCATCGCTTCGGTGAAGGCGACGCAGAAGATCACCAAGGCCATGCAGATGGTCGCCGCCGCCAAGCTGCGGCGCGCCCAGCAGGCGGCGGAAGCCGCGCGCCCCTATGCCGTGCGCATGGAGAGCGTGCTCGGCAACATCGCCGGCACGATTTCCGGCGGGCCCGACGCGCCGCTGCTGCTGACCGGCACCGGCAAGGACCAGACGCATCTGCTGCTCGTGCTGACCGCCGAGCGCGGCCTGTGCGGCGCCTTCAACTCGTCGATCGTCCGCCTCGCCCGCGAGCGCGCCCTTTCGCTGATGGCGCAGGGCAAGACGGTCAAGATCTTCTGCGTGGGCCGCAAGGGCCACGACGCGCTGCGCCGCCAGTTCGAGAAGCAGATCGTCGAGGTCGTCGAGCTGCGCACCAGCAAGGGCGGCGTCAGCTTCGCCGACGCCCAGAAGATCGCCGACAAGATCGGCGCGATGTTCGCTGCCGGCGAATTCGACGTCGCGACCCAGTTCTTCAGCCGCTTCCAGTCGGTGATCTCGCAGACCCCGACCGCGCAGCAGCTGATTCCGGCGACCTTCGCCGCGCCGTCCGCCGCCGTCACCGGCGCCGAGGCCGTCTACGAATACGAGCCTGGCGAGGCCGAAATCCTCGCCGACCTGCTGCCGCGCAACCTCGCGGTCCAGGTCTTCAAGGCGCTGCTCGAAAATGGCGCGTCCGAACAGGGCGCGCGCATGAGCGCGATGGACAACGCCACCCGCAACGCGGGTGACATGATCAAGAAGCAGACTTTGACCTACAACCGCACCCGCCAGGCAATGATCACGAAGGAACTCATCGAGATCATTTCCGGCGCCGAGGCGCTCTGAGGCAGGACCGGAAGGACGACGAACATGGCTAATGTCGGACGCATCACGCAGGTCATCGGCGCCGTCGTGGACGTGCAGTTCGAGGATCACCTCCCGGAGATCCTGAACGCGCTGGATACCACGAATAACGGGGCTCGCCTCGTGCTCGAAGTGGCTCAGCATCTCGGCGAGAACACCGTGCGCACCATCGCCATGGACTCGACCGAAGGTCTGGTCCGCGGCACCGCGGTGACGGACACCGGCGCCCCGATCTCGGTGCCGGTCGGTGCCGGCACGCTCGGGCGCATCATGAACGTCATCGGCGAGCCGGTGGACGAGCAGGGCCCGATCGTCGGCGAGACCACCCGCGCCATCCACCAGCAGGCCCCCAGCTACGCCGACCAGTCGACCGAGGCTGAAATCCTCGTCACCGGCATCAAGGTCGTCGACCTGCTGGCGCCCTATTCCAAGGGCGGCAAGGTCGGCCTGTTCGGCGGCGCCGGCGTCGGCAAGACCGTGCTGATCATGGAGCTGATCAATAACATCGCCAAGGCGCATGGCGGCTATTCCGTGTTCGCCGGCGTCGGCGAGCGTACCCGCGAGGGCAACGATCTCTATTACGAGATGATCGAGTCCAAGGTGAACGTCGACCCGCACGAGCATGGCGGTTCCACCGAGGGCTCCAAGTGCGCGCTGGTCTATGGCCAGATGAACGAGCCCCCCGGCGCCCGCGCCCGCGTCGCGCTGACCGGCCTGACGGTCGCCGAGCATTTCCGCGACCAGGGCCAGGACGTGCTGTTCTTCGTGGACAACATCTTCCGCTTCACGCAGGCCGGCTCGGAGCTCTCCGCTCTGCTCGGCCGCATCCCTTCGGCGGTGGGCTATCAGCCGACGCTCGCCACCGACATGGGCGCGCTGCAGGAGCGCATCACCACCACGACCAAGGGTTCGATCACCTCGGTTCAGGCCATTTACGTGCCGGCCGACGATCTGACCGACCCGGCGCCGGCCGCCTCCTTCGCCCATCTTGACGCGACCACCACCCTGTCGCGCTCGATCGCCGAAAAGGGCATCTATCCGGCCGTCGACCCGCTCGACTCGACCTCGCGCATTCTCTCGCCGCTGATCCTCGGCGAGGAGCACTACAACGTGGCGCGCTCGGTCCAGCAGACCCTGCAGCGCTACAAGTCGCTGCAGGACATCATCGCGATCCTGGGCATGGACGAGCTCTCGGAAGAGGACAAGCTCACCGTCGCCCGCGCCCGCAAGATCGAGCGCTTCCTGTCGCAGCCCTTCCACGTCGCCGAAGTCTTCACCGGCTCGCCCGGCAAGCTCGTCGACCTTGCCGACACCATCAAGGGCTTCAAGGGCCTGGTGGAAGGCAAGTATGATCACCTCCCGGAGCAGGCCTTCTACATGGTCGGCACCATCGAAGAGGCGATCGAGAAGGGCAAGAAGATGGCTGCCGAAGCCGCGTGATCCGCGCGCCCCGGCCGCTGACGGCACGGGGCGTCGATCATTGACGCTGACGCATCCCTGGAGGATCCATGGCCACCTTCCCGTTTGAACTCGTCTCTCCCGAGCGCCTCGTCTATTCCGGCGCGGTGACGGAAGTCATCGTCCCCGGCGCTGAGGGCGAGTTCGGCATCCTTGCCGGTCATGCGCCCTTCGTGTCGACGCTGAAGCCCGGCGTGCTGACGATCAAGGGCGATGGCGCGCCGAAGAAGCTCTTCGTGCGCGGCGGCTTCGCCGAAGCCAACCCGCAGGGCCTCACCGTGCTGGCCGAGACCGCCATTCCGCTCGCCGAGCTGCGTGCCGAGAACCTCGCCAAGATGATCCGCGACGCCCAGGAAGACGTCGAGGACGCCCGCGACGAGACCATCCGCGCGAGCCGCCAGCAGTTCCTCGAACAGCTGACATCGGCGGCGGCGGCCATCGAGGCGGATGCGCGTATCTCGCACTGAACGTGACGGGCGCGCGTTGCCGCCCCCCGTGAGACGGTTATGATCCGGGCCGCTGTCACCAGCGGCCCTTTTTCATGTCAGGAGGAAACGCCCATGAGCGAAGGCTCCACTTTCAGCGCCCACGCCTGGGGCCGGAACCTGCCGACCTATGAGGCGATCCGCACCATGCCCTTCAACGAGGCGCTGGCGGATGGAACGCTGTCACTGGAGCGCTTCCGGCATTACATGCTGCAGGACGCGCACTACCTGATCGCCTTCGGCCGGGCGCTGGCAATCGCGGCGGCCAAGGCGGACGATCCGGACGGGCTGGTGCAGTTCGCGGAAGGGGCCAAGGTCGCGGTCGTGGTGGAGCGCTCGCTGCATGCCGACTTCTTCGAGAGCTTCGGCGTCGACGCGGCGGAATTCGAGCGCACGCCGATGTCGCCGGTGTGCCACCATTATTCCAGCTTCCTGATCGCGACCGCCTATAGCGAGCCCTACCCGGTGGTGCTGGCGTCGCTGCTGCCGTGCTTCTGGATCTATGCCGAGGTCGGTCGCGACATTCTCGGCCGGGCGGTGCGGCCCAACCCCTACGACGCCTGGATCGACACGTATGCCGGCGAGGAGTTCCACGAGGCGGTGCGGGCGGTAATCGCCACCACTGATCGCGCGGCGACGGGTGCGTCCCCCGCCGTGCTCGCGCGCATGCACGCGGCCTACAAGCGGGCCACGGAACTCGAATGGATGTTCTGGGATTCGGCCTGGCGCCTTGCCGACTGGCCGGTCTGAACCAACCGGGCGCGGCGCGGACGAACGAGGCATGCCCGCGCGAGGCGGGGAGAGGGGCCGGGCGGCGACGCCCGGCTGCTCAGCGCCGACGACCGGGAGGCGGGCGCCGCTGGCCGCTGCCGATGGGCGGGGTCGGTCCGCCGGTCTTGTGACGGAAATTGATGCGTCCGCGCTCCAGATCATAGGGCGACATCTCGACGACGACTCGGTCGCCGACGATGGTGCGGATGCGGTTCTTCTTCATCTTGCCCGCCGCATAGGCGAGAATCTCGTGTTCATTGTCGAGCACGACGCGGAAGTTGCCGTCGGGCAGAACTTCCGTCACGGTGCCGTCGAACTCGAGCAGTTCCTCTTTCGCCATTAATGGCTCTCCTCGTAAAGGCTGCTGCCGGCCTTGCCGCTAGGCCAATACCCTGCCGGCCGGCATTTGTCTTGTCCTGATAGTGCTGCGGTGCCGCAGATGCCAGCCCCCGCGACACCCCGCGCACCCTTTCCGGGCGTGCGGGGCCGCATCAACTGTTCACGGGGCGGCGCGATAGGCCTTGCGGCGGGGCGGCCGGCGGCCTTCCAGCGGCGGGCCATCCCGGCGCACCACCGTGTCGAGCCGGGGCCCTTCATGGCGTGGGCCGTCCTTGCGAACGTCGCCTTCGGGGCGCGGGCCACGCGCGAACGGGCGGGCACCACGCGGCGCATCGCTGCGCGGGCCACGGGAGTCCCGCGTGGGACGGGCGCCCTCGGGGCGGCCTTCCGAACGGAAGCCTTCGAGGCGCGGAGCACCTTCGCGACGGCTTTCGCCACGACGGTCGACCGAGGGGATGGTGATCTTGATCAGCCGCTCGATGTCACGCAGGAAGGCGCGCTCCTCACCATCGCACAGCGAGATGGCGATGCCCTCACGCCCGGCGCGCGCGGTGCGGCCGATGCGGTGGACATAGCTCTCCGGCACGTTGGGCAGGTCGTAATTGATGACGTGGCTGACGCCGGGGACGTCGATGCCGCGGGCGGCGATATCGGTCGCCACCAGCACCTTGACGACGCCCTGGCGGAAGGCGGCCAAAGCGCGTTCGCGCTGCGGCTGCGACTTGTTGCCGTGGATCGCCTCGGCGGCGATACCGGCGCCGGCCAGACCCTTCACCACACGGTCGGCGCCGTGCTTGGTGCGGGAGAAGACGAGGGCGCGGTCCATGTCCGGGCCGGACAGCAGCTCGACCAGCAGGTTCGGCTTGCCCGAGCGATCGGTGAACATCACCTTCTGCTCGACACGGTCGGCCGTCTTGGCGACCGGCGTCACCGCGACGCGAACCGGGTCGGTCAGCAGCGAATCCGCCAGCTTCTCGATCTCGCGCGGCATGGTGGCCGAGAAGAACAGGTTGCGGCGCTTGGCCGGCAGCCGGGCGCAGATGGCACGGATGGCGTGGATGAAGCCCATGTCGAGCATCTGGTCGGCTTCGTCGAGGACGAGCACTTCGACCATGTCGAGACGAACGGCGTTGTTCTCAAGCAGGTCGACGAGGCGGCCGGGGGTCGCCACGAGCACGTCGACGCCATTGGCGAGCGAGCGGGCCTGGCGGCCGATCGGCACGCCGCCGATGGCGAGCGCCGTGGAGGGGCGCACATGCTTGCCATACAGGCGGAAGCTCTCAAGAATCTGGCCCGAGAGTTCGCGGGTCGGGCTCAGCACCAGCGCGCGGGCGGAGCGGCGCTCGGGGCGGAAACGGTTGGTGACGAGATGCTGGAGAATCGGCAGCGCGAAGGCGGCCGTCTTGCCCGTGCCCGTCTGGGCGATGCCGATAAGATCGCGCCCGGCCAGCACCTGCGGCACGGCCTGGATCTGGATCGGGGTGGGGGTGGTGTGGTTCGCTTCCGCGAGGGCTTTCAGGATCGGTTCGGCAAGGCCGAGTTCGGAAAAGGAGTTCAAGTAAAAATCTTTCATGGGCGATTGCGTTCGCGCACACATCGGGCGCAAACCGCGAATCACGGGGGTGGTGAGACACCCCGCGTGGCCTGGGACGTCGGCGATTTCAGGTGATGAAGGGCCGAAGACTGCCGCGGCTCAGAAGTGAAGGCGGACATTCGATCAGGAAAACCTGACCGGATCCGGCTCCCAGCCGAAGCGGACATCGAGCGACGCGGCCCCGATGCGGACGAAGATCCCGCATGCCCCGCCTATGTGGCCTAAAAGGGTGGTGATTTCAAGGCGTCATTGGTTCAGGCTATAAGCTTGGGCCATGTATCCTGATGTTGTCGGCCTTCGCAGCTTCTATGCCCAGCCCATCGGCGTGGTGACGCGCCGCCTTGTCGGCCGCGCCATCCGCGCGCGCTCCGGCAATGTGCGCGGCCTGTCGCTGCTGGGCATCGGCTATGCCACGCCCTATCTGGGCATGTTCCGCGAGGAATGCGAGCGGGCGCTCGCCTTCATGCCGGGTGCGCAGGGCGTGACGCGCTGGCCTTCGGCCGCGCCGACGCTGGCGGCGCTGGTCGATGAGACCGAGCTGCCGCTGCGCGACGGGATGATCGACCGCGTCATCGCCGTGCATCTGCTGGAGATGACCCCCGAGGCCAGGGAGGTACTGCGCGAGGTCTGGCGCGTGCTGGCGCCGGGCGGTCGGCTCATCTGCGTGGTGCCGAGCCGGCGCGGCATCTGGGCCCGCACCGAGAACAACCCGTTCGGCCATGGACGGCCGTTTTCGCGCACCCAGATCACCGATCTCCTGCGCCAGGCGCTGTTCACGCCGGTGGGCTGGGACGAGGCACTGTACATGCCCCCCGTGCCGCGCAACTGGTTCCTGCGCTCGGCGGTGGCGTGGGAACGGGCGGGGTCCACGCTGGCGCTGCCCTTCGCCGGGGTGCACATCGTCGAGGCCACCAAGCAGGTCTACAAGCCGGTGCCCACCAAGCGCCGCGCCCGCCTGCGGGTGTTCGAGCCGGTGCTGGCGCCGCAGCCGATGGGGGGGTGAGGGGGCGAGCCTTTGATGAGCAGATGCAGGAGGCGACCGCGTTGATGCGGATCGTCCAGATGGGGCAGAAGGACATTCGGGACGGGAACGTTCTCCCGGCAGAAGAGGCCTTCAAGCGCGTCCGCGAAGGCTCCATCGTATGACCTCGGATGCGGCATGCCGTTGAAATGACCGTCCATGCCGCGCGTTGTCTCGCCGAGACACGCCGTTTCTTATCGAGGCCGAATCTGCCGAACGCGTGGCACGGGCGTTGGATGCGTCGCAGGAACTGACCGCAACGCTGGCCGAGATGCCGCATCAAGGGAATGTCCCGAAGGAACTGTCCCTCTTTGCCTCAGCCGAGTGCCGCGAGCTTCACTGCCAGTGCCATCGCCTTGTCGACACGGTCGATGCAGCTACCGTGACAATCGGTGCCATCGCCGATGGCCCGCACGACATGCCGTCGTTTTTGCTGCGCTGACGGCGCCCCGGTCACCCCTTGCGCGAGAGCAGGAACACGGCCTGCTCGCCGAGCAGGTTCCATACCGCCCAGGGCAGGTTGACGCGGACCGGGTGGCCATAGCCGTTGAGCGCCGCCGCGCGGTCGATGCGGGCGCCGACTTCCTCCACCAGCGCGACGAAATCGCGGATGGTGCAGAAATGGATGTTCGGCGTGTCGTGCCAGCTATAGGGCAGGTTTTCCGTGCTCGGCATGCGGCCATTGACCAATAGGTCGAGCCGCATGCGCCAGAAGCCGAAATTGGGGAAGGAGACGATGGCGTGGCTGCCCACGCGCAGCATCTGTTCCAGCACCCATTTCGGCCGGCGCGTCGCCTGGATGGTCTGCGAGAGGATGACGTAGTCGAAGGAATTGTCGGGGTAGTCGGCCAGATCGATATCGGCGTCGCCCTGGATGATCGGCAGGCCGCGCGCCACGCCGGCATTGACGCCCTCGCGCGACAATTCGATGCCGCGCGCGTCGCAGCCGCGCGTGGTGGCGAGCAGTTCCAGCAATTCGCCGTCGCCCGAGCCGACATCGAGCACCCGCGAGCCGGGCCGCACCATCTCGGCAATGAGCAGCAGATCGACCCGCGCGCCCGCGACGCGGGCGGCCTCGCTCATGGTGAGGTCGCGCGCGGCCATCAGAGAGCTCCCACGGCACGCGCGGCGGCATCGATGAACCCCCGCGTGATGGCGAAGAATTCCGGCTCGTCGAGCAGGAACGAATCGTGGCCCTTGTCGCTCTCGATCTCGGCGAAGGAGACCTGCGCCCCGGAGGCGTTGAGCGCGTGCACGATGGCGCGCGAATCCGCCGTGGTGAACAGCCAGTCGGAGGTGAAAGAGACCAGGCAGAAGCGCGTCTTCACACCCTTGAAGGCATTGGCCAGCACGCCCTCATACTCCCCCGCGAGGTCGAAATAATCCATGGCGCGGGTGACGTAGAGATAGGAATTGGCGTCGAAGCGGTCGACGAACGACTCGCCCTGGTGGCGCAGATAGCTCTCCACCTGGAAGTCGGCGTCGAACGAGAATGTGTGCCCGTCGCGATCCTGCAGCCGCCGGCCGAATTTCCGGTGCAGCGAGGAATCCGACATATAGGTGATGTGGGCGGCCATGCGCGCGACCGAGAGGCCGCGTCGCGGGCTGGTGCCCTCATGCAGATAACGCCCGCCGCGCCAGTCGGGATCGGCCATCACCGCCTGCCGGCCGACCTCGTGAAAGGCGATGTTCTGGGCCGAGTGCCGGGCCGCCGTGGCGATGGGCATGGCGGCGAAAACGCGCTCGGGATAGCTCGCCGCCCATTGCAGAACCTGCATGCCACCCATGGAGCCGCCGACCACGGCGAGCAGTTTCTCGATGCCGAGATGGTCGATGAGCATCGCCTGCGCCCGCACCATGTCGCGGATCGTCACCACGGGCAGGTCGAGGCCATAGGGCTGACCGGTGGACGGGTTGGTCGAGGAGGGGCCCGTCGTGCCGAGGCATCCGCCCAGCACATTCGAGGCGATGACGAAGAAGCGCTCGGTGTCGATGGGCTTGCCCGGGCCGACCAGCGTTTCCCACCAGCCCGGCTTGCCGGTGACGGGATGGACATTCGCCGCGTGCTGGTCGCCGGAGAGGGCGTGGCACAGAAGGATGGCGTTGGAGCGCGCCGCGTTCAGCGTGCCATAGGTCTGGTAGGCGATCTGGAACGGGGTCAGCACACCGCCAGCATCGAGCTGGAGCGGCGCCTCGGCGCCGAAGCGCACCACGGCGGAATGCGGGTGGTCCGCTTCGGCGCGGGCCGCCTCATAAGCCGAAAGATCGCGCTGGACCGTGTTGTCGGACATGGGAACCGTCATACCGGACGAAGAGTTCTTTATACCGGACGATCGGATGATCCCACAGCCGCCACTTGTCAATAGAGGCGGGCCCCCGATTTTCTTTTGCGCGCGGCGCGCGCGAGGGGTACGACATCCCCCGATGGACATGAAAGCCGATAGGCCCGAAGGGCCGCAAGCCGCCCTTTCGCCGGTCTGTGCGCCTGCCGCGCCGGACCTCGGGACCTTGCGCGCGGAGATCGACCGCATCGACGCCTCGATGCACGCGCTTTTGATCGAGCGCAGCCAGATCATCGACCGGCTGGTGGCAGTGAAACGGGCGCAGGGCACCGAGAGCGGTTCGGCCTTCCGCCCGGCGCGCGAGGCCTCGATGATGCGCCAGATCGTCGACCGGCACCGCGGCATCCTTCCCCTCGACACGGTGGAAGGCATCTGGCGCGTCATCATCTCCACTTTCACCTATGTGCAGGCGCCTTACGCCGTGCATGCCGACCTCGCCTCGGGCGAGGCGGCGATGCGCGACGCTTCGCGCTTCCATTTCGGTTTCACCGTGCCGTTCATCGGCCATATGGGCGCGGCCGGCGTGGTGGCGGCGGTGGCGCGTTCGCGCGGTGATCTCGGCCTGGTGCCGGCCTTCGCCTCGCCCTCCGCCGGGGCCTGGTGGACGGCGCTGGAGGGCGCCCATGCGCCCAAGATCATCGCCCGCCTGCCCTTCGTCGAGCGGGCCGACCACCCCGCCGGCCTGCCGGTGTTCTGCATCGCCCATCCGGTGACGGACGGGGCGGTGACGGAGGTGGAAACCTGGAGCCTGCATATATCGGGCTGGAACGCGCAGGCGGCCCGCGCGCTGGCGCCGCTGGCCGACGTGATCGCGGTGCCCGATCGCGGGCTCGACGGCGCGGCGCTGCTGGCCTCGATCCCGGTCGGCGGCGCGGTCAATCTCGACACGGTGCTGGCGGCACTGCGCGAAGGCGGTGCTTCGGTGCGCGCGGCGGCCCTCGTCGGGAGCCATGCGAGCCGCTATACCCACTCGCCGCAGGGCTGACGCCCCGCGCCGGTCCCGCCCGCCCTCCATCACCTGACCTTTCCTCTTTCGAGAACCGCCGCCCTTCGGAGCCCCCTCATGTCGACCGCCGCGTCCCGCCCCACCCGTCCCGTCCCGCGCGCCAGCGTGCTGGAGATCGAGGCCTATGTGCCGGGGAAATCGCATGCCGGTCCGGGCGTGAAGGTGCACAAGCTCTCGGCCAATGAGAACCCGCTCGGCCCCAGCCCGAAGGCCATCGCCGCCTTCCAGTCGGCCACCGCGCTGGAGCTCTATCCCGACGGCTCGTCGACGAAGCTGCGCGAGGCGATTGCCGCGACCTATGGGCTCGACCCGGCGCGCATCGTCTGCGGCACCGGCTCGGACGAACTGCTGATGCTGACCGCCGCCGCCTTTGCCGGGCCGGGCGACGAGGTGCTCTATTCCCAGCACGGCTTCCTCGTCTACCGCATCGCCGCGCTGGCGGCCGGGGCGGCCCCGGTGGTGGCGCCGGAAAAGGACTACCGTTCCGACGTCGATGCGCTGCTGGCGGCGGTGACGGAGAAGACCCGCGTGGTGTTCCTGGCCAATCCGAACAACCCGACCGGCACCTACATCCCCTTCGACGAGGTGAAGCGGCTGCAGCGCGGCCTGCCGCCCCATGTGCTGCTCGCGCTCGACGCGGCCTATGCCGAATATGTCCGCCGCAACGACTATGAGGCCGGCATCGAATTGGTGGCGACCTGCCCGAACGTCGTGATGCTGCGGACCTTCTCGAAGATCCACGGCCTTGCCGCGCTGCGGGTCGGCTGGCTCTACGGGCCGGCGGAGGTGGTGGACGCGGTCAACCGCATTCGCGGGGCGTTCAACGTCTCGGCGCCCGGCCTCGCCGCCGCCGTCGCCGCGATCGAGGATACCGGCCATGTCGACGCCGCCATCGCCCATAACGAGACGTGGCTGCCCTGGCTTTCGCAGGAACTAACCGCGCTGGGCCTCACCGTGACGCCGAGCGTGACCAACTTCCTGCTGGTGCATTTTCCCGATGTGCCCGGCCGCACGGCGAAGGAGGCCGACGCTTACCTCAGCCAGCGCGGGCTGATCCTGCGGCGGGTGGATTCCTACGGCCTGCCGGGCGCGCTGCGCGTGACCATCGGCACGCAGGAGGCCAACCGGCTGCTGGTCGAGGTGCTGAAGGCGTTCATGGCCGGCAGGGAGACGGGCGATGGTGCTTGATCCGCCTCTGGCGCATCCGCTCATCGGCCGGCTCACCGTCATCGGCGTCGGGCTCATCGGCTCGTCCATCCTGCGCGCTGCCAGGGCGCGCGGGCTGGCCGGCACGCTGGTCGCCTATGACGGGTCCGAGGCCGTGCGCGCGCGTGTTCTGGCGCTTGATATCGCCGATTGCGTCGCCGAGACCCCGGCGCAGGCGGTGGACGGTGCCGACATCATCATCCTCTGCGTGCCGGTCGGCGCCATGGGCGCGGTGGCGCAGGCCATCGCCCCCCATGTGAAAGCCGGCGCCATCGTCTCGGATGTCGGCTCGGTGAAAGGCGCGGTCGTGAGCGCGCTGCGCGCCCACCTGCCGGCCAATGTGCACATCGTCCCCGGCCATCCGGTGGCGGGCACGGAATATTCCGGCCCGGATGCCGGCTTCGCCACGCTGTTCAAGAATCGCTGGTCGATCCTCACCCCGCCCGAGGGGGCGGACGAGGGCGCGGTGTCGAGGCTTTCCGCGCTGTGGAGCGCGATGGGCGCCAATGTGGAGACCATGACGCCCGAGCACCACGACCTGGTGCTGGCCATCACCTCGCATGTGCCGCACCTCATCGCCTACAACATCGTCGGCACGGCGGCGGATCTGGAGGCGGTGACGCAGTCCGAGGTCATCAAGTATTCCGCCGGCGGCTTCCGCGACTTCACCCGCATCGCCGCCTCCGACCCGACCATGTGGCGCGACGTGTTCCTCAACAATCGCGAGGCGGTGATCGAGGTGCTCGGGCGCTTCACCGAGGATCTGATCGCGCTGCAGCGGGCGATACGCTGGGCCGAGGGCGACAAATTGTTCGACCTGTTCACCCGCACCCGCGCCATCCGCCGCTCGATCATCGAGATCGGCCAGGAGACGGCCGCGCCGGACTTCGGCCGCTCGCACGACTGAGGTGGGAGGGGCTTCAGGGGCGTTACCGATGGAGCATCTGTCGAGCGATGAACGCATGATGGGGGAGGCGCTGGCGGAGGCGGCCTCAGCCTTGGAAGCGGGTGTGTTTCCCGTGGGCGCGGTGCTGGCGCGGGGAGCGCAGGTTCTCGGCCGCGCGCACAAGTCCATGGCGTCCAATCATCTCAGCCATGCCGAGATGAACCTGTTTCACCGGGTTTTCATGGGCGACTATCGCTTTTCCCGTGCGGACGGCCTGACCCTCTACACCACGCTGGAGCCCTGCGTGATGTGCTTCGGCACGCTGCTGCATTTGCCGATCGCACGACTGGTCTACGCGATGGAGGACGCCTATGGCGGCTGCGCCTCGGTGACGCTCACAGGCGCGCCGCTACGCCACCAGCACCGGCCGGTGGAGATTGTCGCAGGCGTGCGTCGCAGCGAGGCGAAGGCGCTTTTCGCCACCTTCCTTGACACGACATCGGAGCTGTTCTGGCGGGAGGGCGGCGCCCCGCCCTTCCAGGCGGCGGTGCGGGGAACAGGCCGGGCCGACGTCTAGTCGTCATCCCGGCCGACGCGGAGCGCAGAGCCGTGATCCATGCGCGGGAGCAAGAGACGCTGGCATCCCGGATCGGCCTCTGGCCGTCCGGGATGACGCTTTGGCGAGGCGGATGACCTCAGCCGCTGGTCGGCATGACGAACTGGGCGCCCTCGCGGATGCCGGTGGGCCAGCGGGCGGTGGTGGTCTTCATCTTGGTGTAGAAGCCCACGCCCTCCATGCCATAGACATTGCGGTCGCCGAACACCGAGCGCTTCCAGCCGCCGAAGGAGTGGAAGGCCACCGGCACCGGGATCGGCACGTTGATGCCGATCATGCCGGCTTTGGCGTCGCGGTCGAAGGCGCGGGCGGCGTCGCCGTCGCGGGTGAAGATGGCGGCGCCATTGCCGTATTCGTGCTCGTTGACCAGCTTGAGCGCCTCGTCGTAGCGATCGACACGCACCACGGAGAGCACCGGGCCGAAGATCTCTTCCTTGTAGATCTTCATGTCGGGGGTGACGTTGTCGAACAGGCAGCCACCGATGAAATAGCCGTTCTCATAGCCCTGCAGCTTGAGGCCGCGCCCGTCGACGACCAGCTCGGCGCCGGCGGCGACGCCGTCATCGACATAGCCGGAGACCTTGGCGAGGTGTTCCTTCGTCACCAGCGGACCCATTTCGCTGTCGCGGTCGATGCCGGGGCCGACTTTCAGCGCCCGCACCTTCGGCACCAGCTTGTCCATCAGCGCGTCGCCGACGCCGCCGACGGCCACGGCCACCGACACTGCCATGCAGCGCTCGCCGGCCGAGCCGTAGCCCGCGCCCATCAGCGCGTCGACGGTCTTGTCGAGATCGGCGTCGGGCATGACAACGAGGTGGTTCTTGGCGCCGCACAGCGCCTGCGCCCGCTTACCGTTCGCGGCGGCGGTCTTGTAGACATATTCGCCGATGGCGGTGGAGCCGACGAAGCTCACCGCGGCGACGTCCGGGTGGGTGAGGAGGGCGTCGACCGCCTCCTTGTCGCCCTGCACCACGTTGAACACGCCAGCGGGCAGGCCGGCTTCGCTGAGCAGTTCCGCGAGCATCAGCGAGGGGGTCGGGTCCTTCTCGGAGGGCTTCAGCACGAAGGCATTGCCGCAGGCCAGCGCCACCGGGAACATCCACATCGGCACCATGACCGGGAAGTTGAACGGGGTGATGCCGGCCACCACGCCAAGCGGGTGGCGGGCCGAGAACACGTCGACGCCGCGCGCCACCTGCTCGGTGAAGTCGCCGCGCAGGAGATGGGGAATGCCGCAGGCGAACTCGACCACCTCGATGCCGCGGGTGACTTCGCCCTTGGCGTCCTCGAAGGTCTTGCCGTGTTCGCGGGTGATGGCTTCGGCCAGCGCGTCGATGTCGCGCTCCAGCAGCGCCTTGAACTTGAACATGATGCGCGCGCGGCTCAGCGGCGGCGTGTCGGCCCAGCCGGGGAATGCCTTGGCGGCCGCAGCGACCGCCTCGCCCACCGTGGCGACGCTGGCGAGAAGTGTCTCGCCGGTCTGCGCGCCGGTGGAGGGATCGAAGACCGGCGAACTGCGCCCGGCCGTGGTGACGGCCTTGCCGCCGATGTAATGCCCGATGACCGCCATGACGATCTCCCCTCTGTTCTTCCTGCCTGCGGTTGTGCTTGTCGAAAGTCGTCACTTCAACGACGATGTTTTCGCATCCGTTGTGCGGCTGCGCACAATTGGCTAGTGATGGTCCCATGGATTGGGATCATCTGCGCATCTTTCTCGCGGTCGCCCGCGCCGGCCAGATGCTGGCGGCGGCGCGCCAGCTCGGGCTCGACCACGCCACCGTCGGCCGCCGGCTTGGCGCGCTGGAAGCGAGCCTCGGCTCGAAGCTGCTGGAGCGGCGCACCACCGGCAGCGAGCTGACGCCCGCCGGCGAGCGGCTGCTCGCCCATGCCGAGCGCATCGAGACCGAGATGCTGCAGGCGCAGGCGGCGCTGGGCAATGTCGATCTCGCGCTCGCCGGCACGGTGCGGATCGGCGCGCCGGACGGTTTCGGCACCTATTTCCTCGCCCCGCGCCTCGGCCGGCTGGCCGAGGAACATCCCGGCCTCTCCATCCAGCTGGCGCCGCTACCGCGCAGCTTTTCGCTGCCCAAGCGCGAGGTGGATATCGCGGTGACGCTGCAACGGCCCAGCGAGGGGCGGCTGGTGGCGCGCAAGCTCACCGACTACACGCTCGGCGTCTATGCCTCCCGGGACTATCTCGCCCGCACCGGCCCGGTCGACGACCTGCGCGATGTCACCGGCCGGCTGCTGGTGACCTATGTGCCCGATCTCGTCTATTCGCCGGCGCTGGACTATTTCGAGGTGTTTCGCGAGGTGGAGGCGCGCCGGCTGGAATGCGCCAGCGTGGTCGGCCAGATGGAGGCGGTGCGCGCGGGCGGGGGCATCGGCATCCTGCACGACTACGCCGCGCTGGAGCATCCCGAACTGGTGCGGGTGCTGCCGGAGCTGAGCTTCCGCCGCGCCTACTGGCTGGTGACGCATGCCGATATCCGCGACCTCCGGCGCATCCGCACGGTGGAGGATTTCATCGCCGCAGCGGTGCGCGAGGCGCGGGCGGGCTTCACGCAGGAGCCGGCCGGGCGGGACGAGGCGCGACTGGCGCAGGCCTGAGCGGCGCCCGTGCGGTCAGGCCCGCCCGCCCTGATGATGCGCGCATTCGCCATGGTCGGCGAGGATCTCGATCACCCGGCAGCTGGCGACATGGCCGTGCGAGCAGCCCTCGACCATGCGCTGCAATTCCGCACGCAACGCCGTGAGGCTGGCGATGCGCCGCTCGACGCCGGCCAGATGATCGCGGGCAATGGCATCGGCAGCGGCGCAGGACTGGTCGGGCTCGTCCTGCAGTTTCAGCAGGGTGCGGATGGCGTCGATCTCGAAGCCCAGCTCGCGCGCATGGCGGATGAAGGCCAGCCGGCGCAGATCGGTCGCGCCATAGGCGCGGCGCCCGCCCTCGGTGCGCGGTGGGGAAGGCAGCAGGCCGATTTCCTCGTAATAGCGGATGGTCGGCACTTTCACGCCGCTTTCGCGGGCGGCGTCGCCAATGGTGAAGATGCCTGTCATTTCCCGCTTGCTCCTCTAGTCGCTAGAGGAACTAGGGTCTGTCTGCCGCCGAAGCAAGGCCCGGTGCAGGAGAGACGACATGTCAGCCGCAAAGACCCGCTATCGTATCGAGGGCATGGACTGCGCGTCCTGCGCCATGAAGATCGAGACAGCGGTGCGGCGCCTCGATGGCGTCGCAGACGTGTCGGTTGCGGTGGCGGCGGGCACGATGACGGTGTCCCACGAGGGCGCCGACCTGATGCTGCTGGAGCGGCGCGTCACCGGGCTTGGCTACGCCATCTCGCCCTTGCCGGCCACGGCGAAGGCGGCGCCCGGTCGCGACCCCCACTGCGGGCACGACCATGGCCCAGGCTGCGGCCATGGTCATGCTCATTCGCATGATGAGCACGACCATGCGGGGCACGACCATACCGGACACGACCACGCTGCCCCGGCCGGCGCGGCGGCGACCCCGGCCCCGGCACCCGGCGGCCATTCCCATCTGCCCGACGACATGCCGTGGTGGAAGACCGGCAAGGCGCGGCTGACCCTTATCTGCGGCGCGGCGCTGGCGGGTGCCTATGGGCTCGGCCATTTCTACCCCGGGCTCGACCCCTGGATCTTCATCGCAGCCCTGTCGCTCGGGCTGGTACCGATCGCCCGGCGGGCGCTGATGGCGGCGCTGTCGGGAACGCCCTTTTCCATCGAGATGCTGATGACCATCGCGGCGGTCGGGGCGGTCATCATCGGCGCCTCGGAGGAGGCGGCAGCCGTGGTGTTCCTGTTCCTCGTCGGCGAACTGCTGGAAGGCGTCGCCGCCGGGCGGGCGCGCTCCTCCATCCGCGCGCTCACCGCCCTCGTGCCGAAGACCGCCCGGCGGGTGGAGGGCGCCACCACGCGCGAGGTGCCGGCGGAGAGCCTCGCCATTGGCGACGTGATCCTCGTGCGCCCCGGCGAGCGCATCCCCTGCGATGGCGAAGTGCTGGACGGCGTTGGATCGGTGAACGAGGCGCCGGTGACGGGCGAGAGCGTGCCGGTGGGCAAGCAGGCGGGCGATGGCGTGTTCGCCGGCACGGTGAACGGCGAGGCCGCGCTCACCCTGCGCGCCACCACGGCGCCCTCCGACAACACCATCGCCCGCGTGGTGCGGCTGGTGGAGGAGGCGCAGGAGAGCAAGGCGCCGACCGAGCGCTTCATCGACCGTTTCGCACGCTGGTACACCCCTTTCGTCGTCGTTCTCGCAGCACTGGTAGCCGTGGTGCCGCCGCTGCTGTTCGGCGCCGGGTGGGATGAATGGGTCTATAAGGGCCTCGCCTTGCTGCTCATCGGCTGCCCCTGCGCGCTGGTGATCTCCACCCCGGCCGCCATCGCCGCCGGGCTGGCCGTGGGGGCACGTCGCGGCTTGCTGATCAAGGGCGGCGCGGTGCTGGAGGCGCTGCGCACCATCGACGCGGTGGCCTTCGACAAGACCGGCACGCTGACGCAGGGCCGGCCCGACGTGACGGATATCGTGGCCTTCGAGGGCAACGAGGACGAACTGCTTTCCCGTGCCGCCGCGCTCGAATCCGGCTCCACCCATCCGCTCGCCAACGCCATACTCGCGGAAGCGGCTGCGCGCAGGCTCAGCGTGCCGACTGTACGCGAGGCGGGCGCGCTGGGCGGCGAAGGGGTGAGCGGCACGGTGGACGGCGCGGCGCTGTTCCTCGGCTCGCCCAAGGCCGCCGCCGCCCGCGCGCCGCTGAGCGAGGCGCAGAGCGCCGCCATTGCCGCCCTCAACGAGGCCGGCAAGACGGTGGCGGTGCTGCTGGCCGATGGGCGCGCCCAGGGACTGATCGCCCTGCGCGACGAGCCGCGCGCGGACGCGCGGGCTGGGCTCGATGCGCTGAAGGCCGCCGGCATCCGCACGATCATGCTGACCGGCGACAATGAGCGCACCGCGCAGGCGATCGGCGCCGCTCTCGGCATCGAGGTGCGGGCCGGGCTTATGCCGGCGGACAAGCAGCGCATTATCAACGAGTTGCAGCGCGAGGGGCTGAAGGTCGCCAAGGTCGGCGACGGCATCAACGACGCACCTGCGCTGGCGGCGGCCAATGTCGGCATCGCCATGGGCGGGGGCACCGACGTGGCGCTGGAGACGGCGGACGCCGCCGTGCTGCACGGGCGGGTGGGGGATGTCGCGGCGATGATCGGGCTGTCGCAGGCCACCATGCGCAACATCCACCAGAACATAACGCTGGCGCTGGGGCTGAAGGCGGTGTTCCTCGTCACCACCATCGCCGGCATCACGGGTCTATGGCCGGCCATCCTTGCCGACACCGGCGCGACCGTACTGGTGACGGCGAACGCCTTGAGACTGCTGGGGCGGAAGGGGTAGGGCGCCGCCCCGTCCGTCATCCCGGAACGGCCAGCGGCCGTATCCGGTCGTCCGGGATGAAGCTGCGTGGCTACGCCGGCTTCGCCAGCAGCTTCATCCAGCGCTTGGCCTGCGCGCGGACATTCTTCGGCGCGGTGCCGCCATAGGAAACGCGGCTGGCCACTGATTTCGAGACGGAGAGCACGCCAAACACCTTCTGGGTGATGCGCGGCTCCACCGACTGCATTTCGGCGAGGCTGAGCTTGTGCAGCGGCACGTCCTTGGCCGAGGCGAGGCCGACGATGCGGCCGGTGACGTGATGCGCCTCGCGGAAAGGCAGGCCGAGCACCCGCACCAGCCAGTCGGCGAGATCGGTGGCGGTGGAATAACCCGAGCCGGCCGCCGCCTTCATGCGTTTTTCGTCCGGCACCATGTCGCGCACCATGCCGCTGGTGGCCGCGATCATCAGCGAGAGCGTGGAGAGCGCATCGAAGGTGCCTTCCTTGTCCTCCTGCATGTCCTTGGCATAGGCCAGAGCGAGACCCTTCATCACCATCAGCAGGCCTGAGAACGCGCCGGCGATCCGCCCGATCTTGGCGCGCACCAGCTCGGCGGCGTCCGGGTTGCGCTTCTGCGGCATGATCGAGGAGCCGGAGGTGAAGCGGTCGGATAGCTTCATCAGCCCCACCAGCGGCGAGGTCCAGATGACGATCTCCTCGGCGAAGCGTGAGAGGTGCATGGCGCAGATCGAGGCGTGCGCCAGCGTCTCCAGCACGAAATCGCGGTCGGAGACGGAATCGAGCGAATTCGCCGTCGGCCGGTCGAAGCCGAGCGTGCGCGCGGTGGCGAAGCGGTCGATCGGGAACGAGGTGCCGGCCAGCGCGGCGGCGCCGAGCGGGCACTCGTTGAGCCGCGCGCGGGCATCGCGAAAGCGGCTGCGGTCGCGCCCCAGCATCTCGACATAGGCCAGCAGATGGTGGCCGAAGGTCACGGGCTGGGCGGTCTGCAGATGGGTGAAACCGGGCATCACGGTGCCGGAATGCAGCAGCGCCTTCTCGGCAAGCGCCTGCTGCAGATCGCGGAGCTGCGCGTCGAGCGTGTCGATGGTGTCGCGCACATAGAGCCGGAAATCGGTCGCTACCTGGTCGTTGCGGGAGCGGGCGGTGTGGAGGCGGCCGGCCGCCGGGCCGAGCAGGGTGGCGAGGCGGGATTCCACATTCATGTGGATGTCCTCCAACGCGCGCTGGAAGACGAAATCGCCGGACTCGATCTCTGACAGGATCGTGTCTAGACCGGCAGCGATCTTTTCGGCATCAGCCTTGTCGATGATCCCCTGCGCCGCCAGCATCGAGGCATGCGCCTTCGATCCCGCAATGTCCTGCGCAAACAGCCGCTGGTCGAAACCGATGGAGGCGTTTATCTCCTCCATGATCGCATCGGGCCCGGTCTCGAAGCGGCCACCCCACATCTTGTTGCTCATGTTAGACTTTTCTCCGCGAGGACGGCCATGACCGAACAACCTGAGGCGGCGAGGGAACCGGCAAGCGAGGTTCCGCCGCGCCGCACCGGCCGCTTCGCCCTGCTTCTGGCGGCCGCTGTGGTGGCGGGCGCCGTCGCCGGGCTGGCAGGCGTATACGGGATAGGGGGCGGGCCGCGCAACGTCGTTGCCACCGGACCGGCGGCGCCGGCGCCTGTCGGCGCGGCCGATGAGGCCGGTGCGGCGGACGATCAGTGCCGTGCGGCCAGCGCGACCGGCAAGCGCCTCGCCGCCCTGGCCACCGGGGAACTCGCCGCCTTCGCGCCGACGGAAAAGCCGACCCGGATTCCCGACCTCGCCTTCCTCGCTCCAGACGGCCAGCCGACCCGGCTGTCGCAGGTCGGCGGCGACGGGCTGAAGCTCGTCAACATCTGGGCCACCTGGTGCGTGCCCTGCCGCAAGGAAATGCCGGCGCTGGACGAACTGCAGGCGACGCTCGGGCGCGCGGGCGGTGCCGATGCGCCGGGCTTCGAGGTGATCACGGTCAATATCGACACCCGCGACCCTGCCAAGCCGAAGACCTTCTTCGAGGAGACGGGGCTGAAGCACCTCGCCCTCTACACCGACCCGAAGGCGCAGGCCTTCCAGGACCTGCGCGTGGTCGGGCGCGGCTTCGGCCTGCCCACCACCATGCTGATCGACGCGCAGGGTTGCGAGCTCGGGCACATCGCCGGGCCGGCGGAATGGGCGAGCCCGGATGCGGTGGCGCTGGTGAAGGCCGCACTGGCGGAGACGAAGGCGACGCCGTAGGTCCGTAAGGCCGGCCTCGGAGCACGCAGGCGCGCGCCACCGCTTCCACACGTCCCGTGCGGGCAGGTTCTGCGTCCTTCGAGGCCCGGCGGTGCCGGGCACCCCAGGTGGACGAAGGCGCTGCTCGACGGAATCGGGTGGCGCGGTGCCCCGGGAAGGACTAGAACGCCGCTCCATCCTGCAGGAGCGTGCCATGTCCGCGTCGAGCCCCGTCCACCGCACCGGGCTTGCCACGGCGCTCGCCGGGCCGCTGCCCATGGCCCCGTCCGACTGGGCGGCGCTGGCGCTGCTGGGCGTGATCTGGGGCGGGTCCTTTTTCTTTGGCAAGGTGGCGATCGCGGAGATTCCCCCGCTGACCATGGTGCTGACGCGCGTCGCCATCGGGGCCCTGGCGCTCTGGATCATCGCCCGGGCGCGCGGCGTCCACATGCCGCTGAACCGGCGGCTGGCGGCCGAGTTCATGGTGCTGGCGGTCATCGCCAACATCATTCCGTTCGGGCTCATCGCCTGGTCGCAGCAGCATCTGCCGAGTGGGCTGTCCTCCATCCTCAACGCGGCGACGCCGCTGTTCACCGTGCTGGTGGCGCAGGCCTTCACCCATGACGAGAAGTTCACCGCCGGCAAGCTGGTTGGGGTGAGCCTGGGTTTTCTCGGCGTGGCCGTCATGATGGGGCCGGCGCTGCTCGGCCAGCTCGGCGGGCACGAACTGCCGGCGCAGCTCGCTGCCATCGGCGCCACCGTTTCCTATGGCTTCGCCGCGGTCTATTCCCGGCGCTTCCGCCATTTGCCGCCGCTCGGCATCGCCATGGCGCAGCTGGCGACGTCGAGCCTGCTGCTGCTGCCGCTGGTGGCGCTGATCGAACAGCCCTGGCACCTGCCGGCGCCCTCGCTGCCGGTGGTCGGTGCGCTGCTCGGGCTCGGCGTGCTCTCCACCGGGCTGGCCTATATCCTGTATTTCCGCATTGTCGGCCGCAACGGCGCGACCAACATCTCGCTGGTGACGTTCCTGGTGCCGGTGAGCGCCATCCTGCTCGGCGCGCTGGTGCTGGGCGAGGCGCTGGAGCCGCGCGAATTCGCCGGCTTCGCCATCATCGCGCTGGGGCTGGCGGCGATTGACGGGCGGCCGGCGCGGTGGGTGAGGGGGAAGATGGGGTAGGGGGCGATCGGAGGAGGACGTGGATGGCCGGTCACGCCCGGCCATGAGGTGTAAGGGCACCCTTCTGCGTCCTTCGAGGCCCGGCGGTAACGGGCACCTCAGGATGACGGGAACGACCTTCTCAGCGTGCCGGCGTGCCCCGCCTCTACCGCGTCGGCACCGGCTTTTCGCCGCGGTAATCGTAGAAGCCGCGCTGGGTCTTGCGCCCTAACCAGCCGGCTTCGACATATTTCACCAGCAGCGGGCAGGGGCGGTACTTGGAATCGGCCAACCCCTCATGCAGCACCTGCATGATGGAGAGGCAGGTATCAAGTCCGATGAAATCCGCAAGCTGGAGCGGCCCCATCGGGTGGTTGGCGCCCAGGCGCATGGCGGTATCGATGGAGTCCACCGAGCCGACGCCCTCATAGAGCGTGTAGATCGCCTCGTTGATCATCGGCAGCAGGATGCGGTTGACCATGAAGGCGGGGAAATCCTCCGCCACCGCATAGGTCTTGCCCAGCCTTGTGATGAAACCCTTGGACAGCTCGAAGGTCTCGTCCTCGGTGGCGATGCCGCGCACCAGTTCCACCAGCTGCATCAGTGGCACCGGATTCATGAAGTGAATGCCGATGAAGCGCTCCGGCCGGTCGGTGGAGGCGGCGAGGCGGGTGATGGAGATGGACGAGGTGTTGGTGGCGAGGATCGCCTCCGGCTTCAGGAACGGGCAGATGGAGTTGAAGATGCGGCGCTTGATCTCTTCCTTCTCCACCGCCGCCTCGATGAGGAGGTCGACATCGGAGAGGTCGGAAGGCTGGTCAGTGCCGTGGATGCGGGAGAGCGCGGCCTTCTTCTCGTCCTCGGCGTAGAGCCCCTTGGAGACCTGCCGCGACATGTTGCCGTTGATGGTGGCAAGGCCGGATTTGATGCGGTCGGCTTCGAGGTCGTTCAGCACCACGTCATAGCCGGCGAGCGCGCACACATGCGCGATCCCGTTGCCCATCTGGCCGGCACCGATGATGCCGATGCGCTTGATCTCGAAAGCCATTGCCACGTCCGTTCTGCCCCTGCGGAGGGCGGCAGTATAGTGTCCCGTCAGGCTTTTGCCTTAGCTATTTCGGCCTGAAGCGCCGGCACGATCTCGAACAGGTCGCCGACCAGCCCGTAATCCGCAACCTGGAAGATTGGCGCGTCCTCGTCCTTGTTGATCGCGACGATGACCTTCGAATCCTTCATGCCGGCAAGGTGCTGGATGGCGCCGGAAATGCCGAGCGCGACATAAAGGTCCGGCGCCACCACCTTGCCGGTCTGGCCGACCTGCCAGTCGTTCGGGGCGTAGCCGGCATCGACCGCGGCGCGCGAGGCACCCACCGCCGCGCCCAGCGCGTCGGCGAGCGGCTCGACAATGGCGTGGAAGTTTTCCGCCGAACCGAGCGCCCTTCCGCCGGAGACGATGATGCGGGCGGCGGAAAGGTCCGGGCGGGCGCTGGCGGCGATCTCCTCGCTGACGAAGCTGGCGCCGCTTGTAGGCGCGGCAGCGTCGAGGGCGCGGATCGGTGCCGCGTTGCCCTCGCCGGCGGCGGCGAAGGAGGCCGTGCGGATGGTGAGCACGCGGGTGGCGTCGGTGGCGCGCACCCGCTGGATGGCGTTGCCGGCATAGATCGGCCGGTCGAAAATATCCGGAGCGACGACGGCGATGACGTCGGACACCTGCATCGCGTCGAGGAGGGCGGCGATGCGTGGCATCACGCTCTTGCCGGTGGCGGTGGACGGGGCGACGAGCGCGCCATAGCCCGATGCCAGCGCGACGGCGAGGGCTGCCACCGGCTCGGCAAGGCGGTGGGCGAGGGCGGGACTGTCGGCGAGCAGGACTTCCGCGACGCCGTCGAGCTTCGCGGCGGCTTCGGCCGCCGCGCGGGCGTTTTCTCCCGCGACCAGCACATGCACCGGGGCGCCGAGGGCGAGCGCGGCGGTGAGCGCCCTCGCGGTGACAGGGTTGAGGCTCACATCGTCATGTTCGGCAAGCAGCAGGGTGGGAAGGGTGTCGGCCATCGTCAGAGCACTCCCGCCGTCTTGAGGTGAGCGACCAGCTCGGCCGCCGAGGCCACCTTGATGCCGCCGGTGCGGCCCGAGGGCTCGGAGGTGGAGAGGATTTCCAGCCGGGGCGCGAGGTCGACGCCGAGCGCGGCGGCGGTCTTTTCCTCGATCGGCTTCTTCTTCGCCTTCATGATGTTGGGCAGCGAGGCATAGCGCGGCTCGTTGAGGCGCAGATCGGTGGTCAGCACCGCCGGCAGCGCCAGACGCAGCGTCTGCAGGCCGCCGTCGATCTCGCGGGTCACGTCCACCGTGCCCTCGCCGACCACCACCTTCGAGGCGAAGGTCGCCTGCGGCCAGCCGAGCAGGGCGGCGAGCATCTGGCCGGTCTGGTTGCAATCGTCGTCGATGGCCTGCTTGCCGAGGATGACGAGGGAAGGACCCTCGGCGGCGATGATGGCCTTGAGCAGCTTGGCGACGGTGAGCGGCTCGATGCCGGCCTCGTCGGTCTTCACCCAGATGCCGCGATCGGCGCCCATGGCGAGCGCGGTGCGGATGGTCTCGTCGGTCTTCACCGGGCCAATGGAGACGGCGATGACCTCGCTGGCGACGCCGGCCTCGCGCAGGCGCAACGCTTCCTCGACGGCGATCTCGTCGAACGGGTTCATCGACATCTTGATATTGGCCAATTCGACTCCGGAGCCGTCGGCCTTGACCCGGATCTTGACGTTGTAGTCGACCACCCGCTTCACGGGCACGAGGATCTTCATCACCTGTCTCCCCCTCGGGCAAGGTGCGAGACCTTGCCTCTGGCAGCCGCGTTGAGGCAGGCGGCGCCGCTGCGCAGGGCCGCGCAAGAAGCCGGAGAGGGGCGCTTGAGGGCGGAGCGTGGAGGGCGGGAGCGGCCTGCGAAAATCGCCGGCAAACTATGGTCCGGCCCCGGCACTGTCAACGCTCACCACGGCGTGCACGACGCCCGATCACACCGGCGATCACACGGGCGGGCGCCCGTCCGGCGTGCCGTCGCGGGTCATCACCCACAGCGGCACGCCCGGCCGCCGCAGGAACACGATGAGCACAGCGCCGGCCAGAAGCCCGACGATATGGGCCCACCACGCGGTTTCCTCGTCGCCGGACATGAACAGGCTCCAAAGCTGGACGCCGATCCATGCGCCGAGCGGCAGGATGGCAGGCACCCGCAGCGGCACGCGCAAAAACATCAGCACCCAGATCCGCACATTGGGGTGCAGCATGAGATAGGCGCCGACCAGCCCGGAAATTCCCGCCGAGGCGCCGACCAGCGGCGAGGCCGAATCGGGCACGGCAAGCGCATGGGCAAGGCCCCCGGCGACACCGCACAGCACATAAAACAGCAGGAAGCGGGCATGGCCGAGCGCGTCCTCTACATTGTCGCCGAACACCCAGAGGAAGGCCATGTTGCCGGCCAGATGCAGCCAGCCGCCATGCAGGAACATGTAGGTAACCAGCGTCAGCTCGGCCGGCAGGCGGACATATTCATCCGGCAGCACGGCCGCATGCGTGACCACGGCGGGAATGGCGCCGAAGCCGAAGGCGGAAGGAATGTCGATCTCGGCGCGGTAGCCATGCTGCACCAGCAGGAACACCAGCACGTTCACCGCGATCAGCGCCCAGGTGACATAGGCATGGGTGATCCCCTCCAGCGGGTTGTCGTCGTTGAAGGGGATGAGCATGGGGAACAGCGAATCTCGGAAGCGATGCGGCGCGCGACGCGGCGCCACATTGCCGCTTCGCGGACGAAAACGCCACCGCGCCGGCGCTTAACGCGCGGCGAGACCGAGCTGTTGCAGCGACGGCCGGGCCGCCATGTGGGCCCACCACGCGGCGAGCCCGGGATGCGCTGCCAGCAACGCGGCGCCTTCCGGCGCCTGCCTGACATAGTCGATCATCGGCGCGAGATGGAGATCGGCAAGGCTGAGCTGGGGGCCGGCAAGGAACGGCGCCCCGGCCATGAGGGCCTCGATGGCGGCCAGACACAGCCGGGCCTCGTCAAGCGCGCCGACGAGGCGGGCCTCGTCGCTCGGCTCGCCGTGCGCGGGTTTCTCCACCCGCTCGACATAGACGCCCCAGACCAGCGCCCGATAGGCGTAGGAATCGGCGATGCTGATGATCTGGTTGGCGCGCGCCCGTGCCCTCGCGTCGTCGGGCAAGAGAGGAGGGCCCGCTAAGGCCTCATTGACATAGCGGGTGATGGCGCCGGTCTCATAGAGACGGAAGCCGTCATGCTCGAACGCCGGAATCCGGCCGAAGGGGTGGCGCTCGCGATAACCGGGCGGCAGGCCCTCCGGCGCGAAAGGATCGACCGGCACCAATTCGTGGTCGACGCCCTTCTCGATCAGCGTCAGGCGGACGATGCGGACATAGACGCTGTCCGGCGTGCCGAAGACACGGGGCCGCGCGGCCGGCGCGTCGTCCGGGGCGGTCACTCCCGCCCCGCCGCCGGCACCCAGAGCACGTCGCCGGTGTTCTCCCCGCCGGACTCGCCCTCGGCCGCCGCGCGGGCATTGGCGACGCGGCTCATGACGAAGAGCAGGTCGGAGAGCCGGTTGAGATATTTCACCGCTTCCGCGGTGACGAATTCGCCCAGCGTCGTGGAAAGCTCGACCGTCATCCGCTCGGCGCGGCGGCAGACGGTGCGGGCGACGTGCAGATGCGCCGCCGCCGGGGTGCCGGCCGGCAGCACGAAGGAGCGCAGCGGCTTGAGGCTTGAATTGAGCGTGTCGATGTCGCGCTCCAGCCGGTCGACCTGCGAGGCGACGATGCGCAGCGGGATGTAGCCGAGATCCTCGCCGGTTTCCGGCGTGGCGAGGTCGGCGCCGAGATCGAACAGGTCGTTCTGGATGCGCGCCAGTATCGCCTCCATGTCCGCCAGCGCCGGCTCGGCGCGCGTGTGCAGCCGGGCGACGCCGATCGTCGCGTTGGTCTCGTCCACCGTGCCATAGGCGGCCACGCGCAGATCATATTTCGGCCGCCGCTCGCCGGTGCCGAGCGCCGTGGTGCCGTCGTCGCCGGTGCGGGTGTAGATGCGGTTCAGCACGACCATGGAAACCCTCTCAGCCCTGATTCATCAGGATGATGGTGAGCAGCACGAAGCACAGCGCCACGGCCTGCAGCAGAACGCGCCACTGCATCAGCTTCTGCGAGCGCTCGGGCGGGCCGCCGCGTGCCATGTTGGCAAGGCCGAGCACCAGCACCAGCGCCACCGAGCCGAGGGCGATGGGCAGGACGATGAATTTGGCGATGGTGACGAGGTCCATCGGGGTCTCCGGCAGCGCCCTGGGAACGCTGGATGGGCGAATTCTCAATTCAGGACGACAATGGCAGCGTTCAGGGCGGTGGCATAGGACACCCACGCCAGATAGGGAACCAGCAACCACGCGGCGATGCGGTCGATGCGCGTGCAGGCCCAGATCGTGGCCGCAATGGCGAGCCAAAGCGCCATCACCACGATGAGGGCCGCGCCCGGCGCCTCCAGCCCGAAGAACAGCGGCGACCACAGGGCGTTGAGCGCCAGCTGCGCCAGCCACAGGCCGATGGCCAGCCGGCGCGCCGGGGCAGGCGCGTGCAATTGCCACAGCCGCCAGAGCGCCACCGCCATCAGCACGTAGAGAATCGTCCAGGCGATGGGGAACGCCGAATCGGGCGGGGTCCAGGAGGGTTTGGCGAGCCCGGCATACCAAGTGGGAATCTGCGGCGCGGTGACGAGCGATCCGACCGCGCCGACGGCGAGGCAGAGGCCGACGGCGAGGACGAGGCGGAAGAAGGACAGGGTCTTCATGGGGCACCTTCCAGGCTCGTGGCCGGCGTCAAATCGGTGTCAGGCAGGCGGCACGCGCGGACAGGCGCGCGGTCCGTGTTCGGCAATACGCGCGGAACGGCCATCGGTTCACCCGGGCTGGCCGGCGGCGTGGGTGGGGCCCGGGTGCGGGCGCGGCGCCCGGTCGGCCAGATTGCGGAAGGCGGCAGAGGCGCCGTCCAGCCGGGCGGTCCATTCCGGGTCCGGGCGCTGGCCGGCGATGGCGATGTCATAGGCCTGCAACAGCGCGGCGATCGACAGTGGCTCTATCAGCGCCGCCTTCAGCGCCCAGGCGGCAACGAGGGCGAAGACGACGCCGAAGCCGGTGAGCCCGCCCGGCAGCGCATAGGCGAGGCCGATCGCCGGGCCGAGCAGGAACAGGAAGAGGACCGCCGCCGCCGCATATTCAAACAGCGCGATCCAGATGGCGTTGCGGAGCATGGGGCCGGCATTCTGGGCGTAGAGCACAAGCCCGTCGCGTGCCGCCGCGGCGGGGGACGCTTCGCCATGGCGGATGATGTAGGCGAGGATGATCTCGTCGACGAGGCCGAGCGCCACCTTCAGCACTCCATTGACGAAGGCGTTCAGCGAGCGGAAGCCGGGTATCCAGCCGGTGAGCAGGTTGAGCAGGCCGACAAGGGCCCGCACCACGCCGCGAATGAGCAGGTCGAGGGCGAAGAGCAGGTTCACCTCAAGAAAGCGCGCCCGCACCGTGGCGAGCGCATAGGCGATCTGCGCCCGCCCGCCCGGCAGTGCGCGGCCCTGCAGCAGCGCATCCATCGCGGCGACATGGCCGGCCTTTACGAGATAGACGAGATATTGCCGCACCCACCACAGCACGCCGCAGACGAGGCAGAGGCCGGCGACCGCGCCGATCAGTGCCCCCGTGAGCGGCCCGTCGCCGGCGAAGGCGAGGCCGATTGTGAAGCCCGTGCCCGCGCCCAGTCCGGTGCCGAGCACGAAGCCGGAGGCGATGGCGGCATAGACGACGAGGCGCAGCAGCACGAACGGCCAGGTGCGCAGCACCAGCGAGAGCGTGGTCGCAATCGAGAAATCCCACATGCCCGCCCCCCGGCGTCCGGCAAAACCCCGCCGCCGGGGGTGCCGGCGGCGGGGCAGGGTAGTCCGCTTTTACCTCAAGGGAAATCGGGGCCCGCTCAGGCCGCCAGATGCTTCTCGATCTCGTGGATCGGCAGCTTGACCATGTCGCGGTCAACTTCGGCGGCGACGATGTCCTGCACGCCCTTGGACAGATGCGGGCGCAGCGCGCCAAGCGCGCGCGGGGCGGCGACGATGACCATCGACTTGACCTCGCCGGCCGTCACGGCGGCATCGAGGCGGGCGGCAAGCTGGCGCATGAAGGCGCGCTCGCCCTCTTCCTGCCAGTCGGTCGGCTCCACCGAGGAGCGCGCCGAGCCCACCGACTGATGCACCCGGCCCGGCTGGTCGGTGCCCTGCTCGCGGGTCGGCGGGTTGTCCTGCTCATGCACCTCATGGGAACGGAGATTGGGGAAAAGGGCGTCTCCCTTGTTGCACAGGATCAGTGCCTTGCGCCCGTCGCACACGACGACCCACGCGCCTTCCTCGATCTTCATCTTGTCGTAGCTGGTGCTCATGCGAGCCTCCTTGCCGTCTCGAACCCACTGCGCCAATAGGCGCCCGAAACGCGCCCGGGCGCCTTGACCAAGGTCAAGCCGCGGGAGAGGGGGAGGTTCCGCCGGGAGCACGTGCCGATCGGCGTGCGATGCGAAGGAATCGCGCTCAGAAGCGCCCTTCCCGGGCGCGGCGGATCGAGGCGTTGAGTTCGCCGCCATACACGAAGATCGAGGCGGTGGTGTAGAGAAAGACCAGCGCGATCATCACCGACGCGAGGCCCGCATAGGTGGTGACATAATTGCCGGCGAATTCGGAGAGGTAGCGGCCGAAGGCGGCGCCGGCGGCCAGCCATAGGCCGAGCGTCACCAAGATGCCCGGCGCGACCTCGGCCATGGTACGTCGGCCGGCCGGCAGCCACATATGCGCCACCACCAGCGCCACGATCAGGATGACCGAGGTCGCGGCGTAGCGCAGGAAGGTGATGACCCAGCCGAACGGCTCCAGCGCCGGCACGTAGCGCACGGCGGCGAGCCACAGCACCGGGCCCAGCACGACGAGGAAGGACAGCGCCAGCAGGCCGGCGGCGCCGACGACGACATAGCCGATGGATTCGAGGCGCAGCCAGTACCAGGAGCGCGCCTCGCGCATGCCATAGGCGCGGTTGAGGCCGATGCGCAGGCTTTCGATGCCGTTCGAGGAGAAATAGATCGCCAGCACCACACCGATGGTCAGCACGTCGGTGCGGACCTGGGTGAGCACGTTGCGGATTTCGCGGCCGATGGGGTCGGCCACCTGCGCCGGCCAGGCCTCCAGCATCAGCTGTACCGTCTCATCCGCAAGGTTCTTGAAATCGAAGAACGCGGCGAGGGCGGTGACGAAGATGAGGAACGGGAACAGCGACATGAGCGCGGAAAGCGCGATGTGGCTGGCAATCGCCCAGCCATCATCCTCGACGAAGCGCCAGAAGGCGTCCCAGGCAATGTCGAAGGCGCGAAACAAGAGCGGCGGTCTCCTCGCGGATGCGGCTCGGCGGCGGGATTGTCGCCGTGACATCGGATGCTTGGGGGCAAATGGCAAGTCGCAAATGCGAATCCCGCCGGCGCAATATGGTAAAGAGCGCGGCACTTACCATTTCGCTTTGGTGCCCGGATGCCCGCCTGTGCTAGACAGGGCGCCCGCTTTCACCACCCCCGACCAACTTGATGGGTGACGCCATGACCGCCTCCTCCGCCCTGCGCGACGCTTCCGCCACCGAGACCCGCCTCGGTGCCCCGGCGCCGCGTGAGCAGGCGGAAGTGGCAGAGGATGTGGCGGCGCTGATGGCCGCGATCGGCACGCGTGCCCGCGCCGCCGCCCGCGTGCTGGCGCTCGCCCCGGCCGCGACCAAGGCCGCCGGGCTGATGGAAGCTGCGCGCGCGATCCGCGCCCACGCCGCAGCCATCCTCGCCGCCAACGCGCAGGACGTGGCGGCTGCGCAGGCCGCCGGCATCAGCCCGTCCATGCTCGACCGCCTGACCCTCAATGCCGCGCGGCTGGAGGGCACCGCCCGCGCGGTGGAGGAGATCGCCGAACTGGCCGATCCCGTCGGCAAGGTGACGGAAAGCTGGGAACGACCCAACGGGCTGCGGCTGGAGCGCGTACGCACGCCGCTCGGCGTGATCGGCGTGATCTATGAGAGCCGGCCCAACGTAACCGCCGATGCCGGCGCCCTGTGCCTCAAGGCGGGCAATGCGGTGATCCTGCGCGGCGGCTCCGACAGCTTCAATTCCTCGCGCGCGATCCATGCCGCCATGGTGGAGGGGCTCGCCAGCGCGGGCCTGCCGCCCGACGCTATCCAGTTAGTGCCGACCCGCGACCGCGCGGCGGTGGGCGAACTGCTCGCCGGGCTCGGCGGCACTGTCGACGTGATCGTGCCGCGCGGGGGAAAAAGCCTCGTCGCCCGGGTGCAGGCGGAGGCGCGGGTGCCTGTCTTCGCGCATCTGGAAGGGCTGGTGCACATCTATGTCGACAAGGGCGCCGACCTTGGCAAGGCACTCGCCATCGTGAAGAACGCCAAGCTGCGGCGCACCAGCGTGTGCGGGGCGGCGGAGACGCTGCTGGTTGACCGCGCCGATGCCAGCCGCCTGCTGGCCCCGCTCGTCGCCATGCTGCTCGATGAGGGCTGCGCCGTGCGCGGCGACGCCGACACACAGGCCGCCGATGCGCGGGTGACGCCGGCCACCGACGAGGACTGGCGCACCGAATATCTCGATGCCGTCATCTCGGTGAAGCTGGTGGACGGTGTGGGCGCGGCCATCGACCATATCGAGTCCCATGGCTCGCACCACACCGACGCCATCCTCACCGAGGATGCGGACGTGGCCGAGCGGTTCCTCAACGAGGTCGATTCCGCCATCGTGGTGCACAACGCCTCGACCCAGTTCGCCGATGGCGGCGAATTCGGCTTCGGCGGCGAGATCGGCATCGCCACGGGCCGCATGCACGCACGCGGGCCGGTGGGCGCCGAACAGCTGACCTCGTTCAAATACCGCGTGCGCGGCACCGGCCAGATCCGGCCGTGACATGCCCTCTTTGAGCTGCCGCGCTTTTGCTCCCTCTCCCCGACGGGGCGAGGGCCGGGGTGAGGGGGCGTTGGGGCCGGGATGACGGATCGCCGTTTACCCCCACCCGGCGGGTTCCGCGCCAACCTCTCCGAGGCGGAGAGGGGCGAGGCGGCGATGCCGCCGCCCTTCACCCGCATGCCGCCGCTGGCGCCCGGCATGCGGATCGGGCTCTATGGAGGCAGCTTCAACCCGGCGCATGAGGCACACCGCGCCGCCAGCCTGCTGGCGCTGAAAAAGCTGCGGCTCGACCGCGTGTGGTGGCTGGTGACGCCCGGCAACCCGCTGAAGGACAATCGCGCGCTACCCCCGCTGGACCGGCGGCTGCAACAGGCTCGCGCCGTCGCCGCCCATCCCGCGCTGCTGCCGACCGGGCTGGAGGCGGGGCTTGGCACCCGCTTCAGCCACGACACGGTGGCCGCGCTGGTGCGGCGCTATCCCTCTGTGCATTTCGTCTGGCTGATGGGGGCGGACAACCTCGCCTCGTTCCACCGCTGGCAGCACTGGCGCGCCATTGCCGGGCTCGTGCCGATGGCCATTATCGACCGCCCCGGCTGCACCTTCCCCGCCATGGCCAGCCCCGCCGCCACCGCGCTCGCCCGCTGGCGGCTGCCGGAGCGCGAGGCCGGGGCGCTCCCGCTGATGCGCCCCCCGGCCTGGGTGTTCCTGCACGGGCTCAAATCGCCGGTGTCGTCGACGCGAATCCGGGAGGCGGGCGAGGGGTGAGCGCGGGAGGGCGGTGCTGCGCCCCGCCTCGACCTTTCCCGAATCGTCTCACGCCGAAGCGCCGCCCGCCGGCAGCACCACGACGCGGGTTCCGACAGGAACGCGCCGATAGAGGTCGATGATGTCCTGGTTGAGCAGCCGGACGCAGCCCGACGAGACCATGGTTCCGATGGTCCAGGGTTCCACCGTGCCGTGAAGCCGGTAATAGGTGTCGCGGCCGTCGCGGTAGAGATAGAGCGCGCGTGGGCCCAGCGGGTTGCCGCTGCCGCCGGGAAGCCCCTCGCGCAGCGGGCCGTACCGTTCCGGCTCGCGCCTGATCATGTCGGGGGTGGGCCGCCAGCCCGGCCATTCCGCCTTGCGCGCGATGATCGCCTCGCCACGGAAGTTGAAGCCTTCCTCCTTGCCGACACCTATGCCGTAGCGCAGCGCCCGCCCGCCCTCCAGGACGAGATAGGCATAGCGGGCGGCGGGGTCGACGACGATGGTGCCCGGCTGTTCGCGGGTGGGATAGCTCACCTCGCGGCGCAGGAATTCCGGCGCGACCTGATCCGGCTCGATCGCCGGAATCGGAAACGGCTCGGTGTCGACGGGCGCGTACATCGACAGAAAGGGTGAGCCGAACGTCGATGCGGCGCTTTCCGGCCGGGGCCGATCCGCCCTTGTGCACGCCGCCAGTGCGAATGGCAGCCCCGCCAGGGCCACCCGTCTCGTGATTCTCATCCGTCTTCCCATCCTGCCCGAAACGGCGCGGATGAAGACAGCTGGCGAGCACCACGTCTATTGGTTATGGTGGAATGAGCATCATAGCCGTTGGATATGGAATGGACCTCGCCGTCGCCCTGCGCGCTTTCATTCGCACCGTCGAGCGCGGCTCCGTCACCGCCGCCGCGCGGGATCTCGGCATCTCGCAACCCGCCGTGACTAAGCATGTGCGCAATCTCGAACGCCATGTCGGTGCCCGGCTGCTGGAGCGCTCGTCCCGCGTCGTGCGGCCCACCGCGCATGGGCAGGCGCTCTATGAGGGCAGCCACGAGGCGCTGATCACCATCGACGCGGCGCTGGAAGGCGTCCGCCGCGACATGGGCGCGATCGAGGGCCATCTGCGCCTTCATGCCCCCACCTGCATCGGCGCCAAGCATGTCCATGGCATCGTGATGGCGTTCCAGCGCCAGCACCCGGCGGTGGCGGTGGACCTGATCCTGGAGAACCGCGACATCGACCTGATCTACGAGAATTTCGACCTGGCGCTGCGCTATGGCCGCCCTTCCGGCCAGAACCTCATCATCCGCCATCTCGGCTGGATCGAGCGCATTCTGGTGGCCGCGCCGGCCTATATCGCGCGCTGCGGCCCTGTCGAGGATCTCGACCAGCTCTCGCAGGCCGGCGTCATCGTCGGGGCGCGGCTGCCGGCGCCGCGCGACCTGCTCTCGCTGCGCCACAGCAATGGCGACACGATGGAGGTGCCGGTCAACCCGGTGCTGCGCACCAACAGTGCCGAAGTCATCGCCTCCACGCTGGTCTCCGGCCATGCCGCCGGCCCGGTGCAGCGGCTGCTGGTTGCCGACGAACTGGCGGATGGCCGCCTCATTCGCATCTTGCCCGCTTACGAGGTCAAGCCGACGGAGGCGTTCCTCGCCTATCCCTCCGTCCGGTTCATGCGCCCGGTGGTGCGCGCCTTCACCGATTTCGCCGTGCCGGCGCTGCGCGCGATCGAGGGCCTTGATGTCCGGTACGAGGCGGAGACATCGGTGGCCGACGTCGTGAGCGAGAGCTACGTCGCGCCTCAGCTAGCCGAGCCGATGACGCCCTCGATGAGATAGTCCGTGCGCTGCAATTCGTTGGCATAGGGGCCATAGGTCGTGCCCGCCGGCACTCTTTCCTTGCCCTTATTGTCCCGGATCGGGCCGACGAAGATGGGTTGGCCGCGCGTCATCGCGGCGATCGCCTCCCGCGCCGCCGTTCTCGCCACGGGCGTTGCGCCGGCGCCGAAGGGGCTGGAGCGCACCATGCCCTTGTCATAGCCGCCAACAGTGAATTTCGGCAGCGCCTCGCCGCGCCGCACGGCTTGGACGAAGGTGGCGAACAGATCGGCCCAGTGATAGTCCGCGCCGGTGATGTAGCCCTTCGGTGCCAGCGGGTTCTGGTTGAAGGCGTGGCCGCAGGTCTTCACCCCGCGCGCCTCCGCCGTCTCGATGGCCACTTTCGGCGCGTCGAGATGGCAGGTGATGACGTCGCAGCCGGCATCTACCAGAGCATTGGTCGTCGCCGCGTCATGCACTTCGTCCTCCCAGCCGCCGGTGAACAGCACCCGCACGCTCGCCTGCGGGTTGCTGGCGCGGGCGCCCAGCAGAAAGGAATTGATGTTGAGCAGCACGGGCGCGACGGGCAGGCCGGCGACGAAGCCGAGCATGTTCGTGCGCGTGCACAGGCCGGCGGCGACGCCGTTGACATAATGCCCCTGATTGATGAGCGCGTTCTGGCTGCCGACATTGGCCGGCGTTGCGTCGTCTTCCAGCGCGGAAGTCTGCCGGAACAGCACCGACGGGTGCCGCAGCGCCGCCGCCCACAGAAACGGGTCATGGCCGAACGAGGTGGAGAGCACCAGCCGGGCACCGTCCGCCACCAGCCCGTCCAGCGCCTGCGCATAGGCGCGGGTCTCAGCATCGTAGCGGCCGCTGTCGTAGTCGGTGCTTTCGGGGAGATAGCCGGCCTCAACCACCGTGACGCCGGCCGCCTCCAGCGCCGCCCCGGCGGCGGCGAAGGACTGGTTCCAGCCCCAGTCGTCCCAGGGGCCGATGGCGACGAGCCCCACGGTGAAGCTCTCCGCCCGTGCAGCGCCCGGCCACAAAGCGGGCGCAAGGCCCGTCGCCGCCAGCGTGAGGCCCTTGACGATCTGGCGGCGGGTGGGCGAGGGGCCGGGCATGGGGCACATCCGCGGGGAGGGCGCCGGGACTATGGTTTCGAGTGTCAGGTATTGGGTATCAGGGATTGGGCATCAGGGATTGGGGTGCAGCGGCCGGCAGTTCAGCGCCACGGTCTTCATGGTGCGGCCGGCTTTTCCATCGCAGCCGAGCCGGACATGGTTGGTGAAGGGCGGATCGAGGAAATACTCGAAGTCGTCGGGGTCGTCGTGCTCGATCAGCCGGTAGAGCTTGTAGGGGTTGCCGTCGCAGATCAGTTGCTCGCTGTCGACGAACAGCGCGGCGGGAAGCACCACGACGTGCTCCACCTCCGGGTTCGCCGGGCACCATTTCGCGGTGAGCTCGGCCATGCTGCCCGCCTGGATGATGAGGGCGTCGGGGCCAAACGCGGGCGGCGCGGTCTGCGCAGAGCCCGGGCCGGACAGCGCGAGCAGCGCGGCGAGGGCCGCCGCCATTCCCGGCAGGGCGAGACGATTCATCGGGGGCGATCCTCTCGGCCGGCCATCGGCGCAACGTACCGCCCGATCTTTGCGCCAACTTGCTGCGGGAGGCCAGAGCTAGAAAGGGGTCGGGGAGGGTAAGTGTGAACCGGGCAGGGCGCGACGCCGCTATGGCTACCCACCACCGCGCGGGGCGCGGGCGGGCATCGGCCAGGATGCCCTGAAAGTCTGAAGTCGCGGCTGTCGTGGACGCGATTAGGGATCGGAGGTGAGGGCCTCGACAGCAAGCGGCTGTCGCCAGCCAACCGGGGAGGCCGCGGAAGGCGGCTCATCGCAGCGCCGGTTGCAAATCGACCCGCGGCGTCGTCCGGTGGCATTTGGCTGGCCCACATGGCATCCTGACGCTGCGGGTGGGGTATGTTCCGATGACGGCTGTTTTCGTGGTTTCTACGGCGAGCTCTTTGTTCGCCTCACTGTTTCTTACATGGGCCGTGCTGCTCTGTCTTCGCGTGTTCATGCAGAAATATATTGCAGTTCTAATTTCGTGTATTTTAGTCTTATTGGTAAGATCATCGGTATACGATGGCGGATTTGAGGATGGTATCGCTCTTTACGCGCTGCCGCAGATCCTTTGTCTCATATTGTTTTCGCTCAACACTCTCTGGCGTGGCCGTAAGCAGGCAAAGTTGTCGGAGCCAGTCGAGCCGGGGCAAGCCGTAGAGGCCGGTCCGCCGATCGTTCAAACTGTCGACGACAGCACTCCCACGTCGGCCAGGGCGCAGCCCATTGCAACGAGGCCAACCAAAAGTTGGAATGTGCTTTCCAACCATTGGAGGGGTTACTACTCCCTCGGCGTATCGTACTGGGTTGTCGGATTCCTGATGGCGATACCTGTGTTTGTCATATCGGTCGCAACAAATGTCTTTGTTACGCTCGATAGTTTGTATCGACCGACTTATATATTCGGGGCCGTGGCGTTTGTCTGGTTCTCCGGGGTGATGCTCACGACGTGGCAATATGTCGGGGTATGGCGCTCAGCCAATCGGAACATCGTTAAGCGAGTGGTGATCGGCAAAAGGCCGATCTGGGCCGGCATCGCCAAGCTCACCATCGTCCTCGGGACATTCTCGTTTCTTGTCGTCTTTGCGAAAAGCGCGATTCCGCAGATCAAGGAAACATACCGAACGGCGTTTGAAGGTGATCCAAGCGTTCCCGACTATGGACTGCGGATCATGCGCGATGGCGTCGAGGTAGAGATCACGGGCGGATTCAAATACGGCCTGACCGACGAACTGCTGACGCTCTTGAAGGCATCACCACGCATAGAGACCATCCACCTGAACAGCATCGGTGGCCGGCTTGGGGAAGGTCTGCGGCTCAACAAGGTCATCCGCGAAGCCGGCCTCAAGACCTATGTGTCCAGCCTGTGTGCTTCGGCCTGCACCATCGCCTTTGCGGGAGGGGTCGAGCGCTGGATCGCACCGGAAGCAAAGATGGGGTTCCACGGGCCGGCCTTTCCCGGATTTTCAGGCGTCGACTTGCGGGCTGCGAATAAAACGCAGGCAGACGTCATGGTGCGGTCCGGTTACGATTCGACCTTTGTTCAAAAGGCAATAGCCACGCCGAATGACGAATTGTGGATGCCGGAACTCGAGGAACTGCAGGCTGCGGGGGTCGTCACCCATGTGTCCGACGGATCGCAATTCGCGGTGTCGGGACTCGGGGCGCGCGCAACAAAAGCCGGCTTTGCTGCGCTCGTCGTGAATGGACGCCCTCTCGTTGCTCACCTAGAGGCGACGGACCCGGAAGAGTTTGATAAGTTAATCGAGGCCGTCTACGACGGTTACGTAAAGGGTGAGACCAATCAAGATGCGATTGAGACGATTGGTTATTACGAGTACATAACGATCGTTAGAAATATACGATCGGCAAGCGACCAGGTGGTCGTCGATCTGGGTCGACTGCTTGTCGATCAGCTTATCCTGCTGCACGAGAAAAACGCCACCAACTGCGCGAGGTTGGCTGCAAAGGGCGGAGCTGTCTACCGGATTCAGTTCTCGTTCCCGTCCGATGTTCTCATGAAATATAGGGAATTGGGGCAGCGTGTGGTCGAGTCGGCGAGCGACCGCCCGGCGGACGACGGGGCGGCGGTGGCGCAGATGCTTGCCCGCGCCACCGATAGCATGCGCCCCGCTTTGACGCCTGCGCAGATCGCGCTCCTGAACGAGCGTGATCCGAAGCGTTCCGACATATCACGCTACTGCGTTGCGGCGATCCGGCTCTATCAGTCGATTCTGAAGGCTCCCCAGGCCGAGGCCGCCGCCATTCTGCGCGCGCGGATGAGCGTGGACTGATCAGGTCAACGGCCCTTTCCACGCCCCCCAGTTGAAGATCGCGCCCATCCGCATTATCCTAAGGGGGCTTGCACGCGGCGGAAGGGCTGCCCGTGCGCATTGACGTACCCCGACGAGAGGAACAGGTCCCCTGTCCATCATGGCGCTTGCAGCGGCCGACACCAGCCCGGCGACTGCACCTGTCTCCGACGCGCGCTTAGACGCCGAGGAGATTCTTGCCCTCGTTCTCGCCCGTCTCGATGATGACCAGGCCGAGGACGTCGTCTCCATCGAACTGCGCGGCAAGACGACCATCGCCGATTACATGGTCGTTGCCTCCGGCCGCGCCCAGCGTCATGTCGGCGCCATTGCCGAGCACCTCGTCGAGGCGCTCAAGGCACATGGCGTCAAGGGCGTGCGGGTCGAGGGCTTTCCGGCCTGCGACTGGGTGCTGATCGATGCGAGCGATGTCATCGTCCACATCTTCCAGCCGGAAGTGCGCGGGTTCTACAACATCGAGAAGATGTGGTCGGCCGCCGTTCCCGGCGGGCCGGCAAACCTGACGCGCGGCTGAGCGCGCCTTGCGCCTGCTTGTTCTCGCCGTCGGCCGGCTAAAGGCCGGGCCCGAGAGGGAATTGTGCGCGCGCTATCTCGACCGCGCCGGCAAGGGCGGCCGCTCGCTCGGCCTCTCCGGCCCCGATGTGACCGAGATCGCGGAAAGCGCCGCCCGCCGCCCCGAGGACCGCATGGCCGACGAGGGCGCGGCCCTCATCGCCGCGCTGCCCGAGGCCGGGGCGGTGATGGCGCTGGACCCGCGCGGGCTTGAGATGACTTCCGAGCAGATCGCGGCCGATCTCGCCGCCTTGCGCGACCGTGGCGCGCGGAACCTCACTTTCGTCATCGGCGGGGCGGATGGCTTGAGCGAGCCGGTGCGGGGGCGGGCCGACCGGCTTATCGCCTTCGGCCGCGCCACCTTTCCCCACCAGCTGGTTCGCGTCATGATGGCCGAGCAGATCTACCGCGCGACCACCATTCTCGCAGGCCATCCCTACCACAAGGCCTGAGGCGGATGGCGGCGCGCTAACCTCACCTTAACCATGCCGGCCCCTCCCTGTGCCGATGCCCGCACACCGCACCGCTTCGCCCCCTCGCCGCCGGCCCTCTCGCCGGGCGGAGGCATGCGCGCGGCTGGCCGTGCTGGCGCTGCTCGCGGGGCTGTCGGCGGCGCCGGTGCTGGCGCAGGACGCCGCGCCGGCCGCGCCCGAGGCGACGCAGGAGCAGAAGCAGCGCATCGAGCGCCTCGACGCCGAGCTGAAGGATTCCACCGCCGCCCAAAAGCGCCTCGCCGCCGAAATGGCGGCGCTGGAAGGCGACCGCGCCAAGCTCAACGAGGCATTGCTCGACACCGCCATCCGGGTGCGCGAGACCGAGGCCAAGCTCGACGTCAGCGAGCAACGCCTGCTGCTGCTCAACCGCGAGGCGGCCGATATCCGGGAATCGCTCGACGCCCGCCGCGCCGTGCTGGCCGAGGTGCTGGGCGGGCTGGTGCGGCTGGGCCGACGCCCGCCACCGGCGCTGATGGTGCGCCCGGACGACGCGCTGCAGTCGATCCGCTCCGCGATGATGCTCGGCGCGGTGCTGCCGGAACTGAAGGCGGAGACCGATCTGCTCGCCAGCGAACTCGCCGCGCAGGAGCGGGTGCGCCAGGACAGCGCCCGCGAACGCGACGCTCTCGCAGAATTGAAACGCTCGCTTGCCGACGAGCGCGCCCGCACCGCTGCCCTGATCGAGGAGAAAAAGAACTCGCTCCAGCAGGGCGAGGCGGCGCTGACCGAGGAGAAGACCCGGGCCGCCGCGCTGGCCGCCGAGGCGGGCAATGTGCGCGAACTGATGGAGCGCATGGAGACCGAGGTTTCCGCCACCCGCAAGGCGGCGCAGGATGCGGCGCAAATCGAGGCGCAGCAAGGCGCCGGGAGCGGCCAGGCCGACCGGCTGGCGGCGCTTCAGAACCCCGGCCGGCTCAGCCCCGGCGTGCCTTTCGAGGGGGCCAAGGGCCTGCTGAAGCTGCCGGTCGGCGGCGCGGTGCTCAAGCCTTTCGGCGCGGAGGACGGCTATGGCGGGCAGGAAAAGGGCATGTCCATGGGCACCCGCATCGAGGCCCAGGTGGCGTCCCCCAGCGATGGCTGGGTGGTCTATGCCGGGCCTTTCCGCTCGTATGGACAACTGTTAATTATCAATGCTGGCGGCGGCTATCATATCCTGCTCGCCGGAATGGATAAGATCACGGTGGAATTGGGTCAGTTCGTGCTGTCCGGCGAGCCGGTGGGAGTGATGGGGCGTGGTCCCCAGCTCGTATCGTCGGCCGGCCTTGGAACCGCCCAACCCATTCTTTACGTCGAGTTCCGCAAGGATGGTAACTCGATCGATCCAACGCCATGGTGGGCGACGAGCGAAAGCGAGAAGGTACGCGGATGATGCGTAGGACGTCTGTATTTCTCTTCGGTGCGGCGGCCGGCGCCTTGATCGCGGTCGGTGCCACTCAGCCGCGGTTGCTGCTTCAGCCGACCCAGGCGATGGCGGCGGCCTCGGATACGTATCGCCAGCTGAACCTTTTCGGCGATGTGTTCGAGCGCGTGCGCGCCGATTACGTCGAGAAGCCGGAAGACGCGAAACTGGTCGAGGCGGCCATCAACGGCATGCTGACTTCGCTCGACCCGCACTCCACCTACATGGACGCGAAGGATTTCCGCGACATGCAGGTGCAGACCCGCGGCCAGTTCGGCGGGCTCGGCATCGAGGTGACGATGGAGGAGGGGTTGGTCAAGGTGGTCGCCCCGATCGACGAGACCCCGGCCGCCAAGGCCGGCGTGCAGGCGGGCGACCTGATCGCCAAGCTGGACGGCGAAGAGGTGAAGGGCATGACCCTGAACCAGGCCGTCGACAAGATGCGCGGTGCCGTCAACACGCCGATCAAGCTGACCATCGTCCGCAAGGGCGCGGACAAGCCGATCGAACTGTCGATCACCCGCGACATCATCAACATCAAGTCGGTGCGCTCGCGCGTCGAGAATGACGATATCGGCTATATCCGCATCACCTCGTTCAGCGAGCAGACCGGCGAGGGCCTGAAGAAGGCGGTGGCCGACCTGACGAAGCAGATCGGCGAGGACAAGCTCAAGGGCTTCATCATCGACCTGCGCAACAACCCGGGCGGGCTGCTCGACCAGGCGATCGACGTGTCGGACACGTTCCTCGACCGTGGCGAGATCGTCTCCACCCGCGGCCGCGACCCCGAGCAGACCGAGCGGCGCAACGCCCGGGCGGGCGACCTCGCCAAGGGCAAGCCGATCATCGTGCTGGTCAATGGCGGTTCGGCCTCGGCTTCGGAAATCGTCGCCGGTGCGCTGCAGGACCACAAGCGGGCCACGGTGCTGGGCTCGCTCTCCTTCGGCAAGGGCTCGGTGCAGACGGTGATTCCCGTTTCCGGCAATGCCGCGATCAAGCTGACCACGGCGCGCTACTACACGCCGTCGGGTCGCTCGATCCAGGCCAAGGGCATCCAGCCCGATATCGAGCTGGTCCAGGACGTGCCGCAGGACGTGAAGGAAAAGGCCGAGGCGGCTGGCGTCGAGACGACGCGGGGCGAGGCCTCGCTCAAGGGCCATCTGAAGAACGGCGAGGACGAGCAGACCGGCTCGCCGGCCTATGTGCCGCCGGAGCCGAAGGACGACACCCAGCTCAAGCTGGCGATCGACCTGATCGAGGGCGTGCAGAAGAATGCCGCCTACCCCGCCGACCCGAAGGCGGCCGTGCCGAACTGACGGCGCCGCGCGGATCGCGCGCCATTGATGATGGCGCGCAACTGATTGCGCGTTACCGATCGCGCTCCCCGGCTGCTGGCCGGGGGCGTCACCGATACAGCGAGGCCCGTCTTCATAGAAGGCGGGCCTTTCGCTTTTTTGCACTGCCGCGGCGAACGCCCGATTTTGCCCCGATCCCGCCTTGGTCGGCGGCGACAAAGAAGCCATGAACAGCGCGCCTCATCTCCGCATGCTCTCCTCTCGTCCGTCCGACCCGAAGCTGACCGGCGAAAGCCTGCCGGGCCGCGACGCCGGACGCGATCGCGCGCGGCACTATGCGGCGGTCGGGGTGTTCGGCCTCGCCGCCCTGTCGGCGGTCAGCGTGGCGGTGGCCGCCTATGTGTTCCAGGCCGGCGAGCCGGCCGAACCGCACAGCGCGCCCTTCGCGCTGGACGCGGGTGGCTTCCCGACCATGGGCGTCGCTGCCGACATGCCGACGCTGCGGCCCCCTCTCGGCGGGTATGACGGCACCAGCATTACCGTGTTCGACGGCGCGACCGGACGCAGCCAAGTGATGGCGGGCCCTCGGCCGCTCGACACGGCCACGGCCGGGCCTTTCGCGGGCCCCGGGAGTGAGACCGCGTTAACCCCGTGACCACGCGGCTGCGCGCGCACTCTACGCGCGACCCGTCTCCTCGCCTATGATCCCGCCGACGCGTGCGTTCCAAGGTCCTGCGGTGGCTTCATGATCCCTTTCGACCAGCTTCCCTATCGCCCCTGCGTCGGGGTGGTGCTCGTCAACCGCGACGGGCTCGTCTTTCTCGGCGAGCGCCGGGGCGGTCCCGAGCAGGTGGACGCGCAGCATTCCTGGCAGATGCCGCAAGGCGGCATCGACGACGGCGAGAGCCCGGAAGAGGCGGCGTTGCGCGAGCTCTATGAGGAGACCAACGTCTCCTCGGTCGAGCCGCTCGCGATCGCCGATGACTGGTTCGCCTATGACCTGCCGGAGCCACTGGCGCGGCAGGCCTGGAAGGGGCGCTTTCGCGGGCAGACGCAGAAATGGATCGCCCTGCGCTTCACCGGCCCGGATGACGAGATCGACGTTGATCGCCCGGGTGGCGGGCATCACAAACCGGAATTCGTCGCCTGGCGCTGGGAGCGGCTGGAGCGCACGCCGGAGCTGATCGTCCCGTTCAAGCGCCCGGTCTATGAACGGGTGGCGCGCGAGTTCCAGCCGGTGGTGGCGCCAGCGAAATAGGCGCGGAGCCGCCGGAATGCATCATGTTTCCGTATCCTGGTGCCGATCAACAATGCGAACGAACGTTCGTTCTTGACTCGGTTTTAACGTGTGTCTAGATGCGAACGAACGTTCGCTCCAGCAATTGAAGGTGCATGAACACCCACGCCCCCCGCCTCCCTCTGGCCGATCCTGGTGTGAAGCCTGCCGCGACGCCGCATTCCGGCGTGGCACCGGCCGCCGCGCCGCCGGAAAAGCTGCGCCGCGACCCGCGCCGGCGGGTGCTGGACGCGGCGATTGCCTGCTTCACCCGCGCCGGCTTCCACGGCACGTCCATGCAGCAGATCTGCACCGAGGCCGGGATGAGCCCGGGCGCGCTCTACCGCTATTTCCCGTCCAAGGAATCGATCATCGTCGCCATTGTCGACGAGGAGCGGGCGGTGCGGATGAGCTGCCTTGAGCTGCTGGACAGCGCGCCTGGCTTCGTCGAGGGGCTGGCCCGCATGGGACAGGCGCTTTTCTCCGGCGAGACGCCCATGGTGACGCTGGCGCTCGGGCCGGAAATCTATGCCGAGGCGGCGCGTAATCCGGCGCTGAAGCCGACCTTCGACGCGGTCGAGGACGAAATGAACGCGGCGATCCGCGTCCACCTCGTCGCGGCGCAGGCGCGGGGCGAGATCGACCCCTCTCTCGATCCCGACGTCGTGATGGTGATGATCAACGCCATCGGCGACGGGCTGGTGCTGCGCCAGAGCTTCGAGCCCGACCTTTCCCTCGCCCAGATGATGCCGGCGCTGGCCGGCCTGATCGGCCGCATGCTGGCGCCCGCCACGACGCCGACCCTTTCACCGGACCGCACATCATGACCGTGAAGCCGCCATCCCTGCGCGGGCGCATCGCGCTCGCCCTTACCATGACCGCCGTGGTCGTGGGCCTTGCCGGCTATGCCTTCCGCGACCGGATCGCCGCCGGGCTGAGCCTTGGCGAGCCGGCGCAGGCCGAAATTGCCGCCCCGGCCCCCAACGAGGTCAAGGGCATCACCATTTCCGTGGTGCCGGCGACCACGCGCGAGGTGGTGGAGCGCCTGCCCGTCACCGGCACGCTGGTGGCGCGCGAGGAAATCATGGTCGGGCCGCAGATCGACGGCTACCAGATCACCGACATTCTCGTGGAAGAGGGCGACCGGGTGGAGCAGGGGCAGGTGATGGCGCGCCTCTCGCGCGACATGCTGGAGACGCTGCTCGCCCAGAACACCGCCAACGCCGCCAAGGCGCAGGCCTCCATCGCCCAGCAGAAAGCGCAACTGGTGCAGATGCTGGCGCAGCTGACCGAGGCGGACGCCGCCGTCGAGCGTGCCCGCACCCTGATCAAGACCGGCGCCACCTCGCAGGAGGTGCTGGACCAGCGCGAGCGCGCGGTGAAGGTTTCCACCGCGCAAGTGACGGCGGCGGAAGAAATGGTGACGGCCGCGCAGGCCGATGCGGCCCAGATCAAGGCCACGCGCGACGAGATCCAGGTGCGGCTCGCCCGCACCGAGATCAAGGCCCCTCAGGCCGGCATCGTCTCGGCCCGCTCCGCCCGCGTCGGCGCCATCGTGCTCTCGGCCAATAGCGAGCCGCTGTTCCGCATCGTCAAGAACGGCGCCATCGACCTTGACGCCGAAGTGCCGGAATCGGCGCTGGCGCGGGTGACGCCGGGCCTCAGCGTGGCGGTGACGCCGGCCGGCTTCGACACGCCGCTGGACGGCACGGTGCGCCTTGTCGGCGCCAAGGTCGACCCGACGACGCGCCTTGCCCGCGTCGCGGTGGCGCTGCCGGAAGACCCGCGTTTGCGCCCGGGCGCCTATGGCAGGGGCGTCATCGAAATCGCCCGCCACCAGGGCGTGGCGCTGCCGCAATCGGCGGTGCAGTTCGCCTCCGAGGGCATTTTCGTGCTCGTCGTCGAGGGTGACACGGTGCGCCGCCGCCCGGTGAAAATCGGGCTGCAGGGCGATGGCGTGGTCGAGATCACCGAGGGGGTGCGCGAGGGCGAGAGCGTTGTCGCCCGCGCCGGCGGCTTCCTGCGCGATGGCGACCGGGTGACGCCGGTGCCGCTGGCCGCCGACCCGGACAAGGGAGGCGTCTGATGGCGCTCAATATCTCTGCCTGGGCGATCCGCAAGCCGGTGCCCTCCATCGTGCTGTTCGTGGTGCTGACCGCGATCGGCCTCTACACCTTCGACCAGTTGCCGATCACCCGCATGCCGAACATCGACGTGCCGATCGTCTCTGTCGCCATCACCCAGCCGGGGGCGGCGCCGAGCGAGCTCGAAGCGCAGGTGACGAAGATCGTCGAGACCTCGATCGCGGGCGTGCAGGGAGTGAGGCACATCTCCTCCACCATCACCGAGGGGGCCTCCCTCACCGTGGTCGAGTTCCAGCTGGAGACGCAGGTCGACCGCGCCGTGAACGATGTGCGCGATGCGGTGACGAAGGTCCGCACCGATCTTCCGCAGGATATCGAGGAGCCGCTGGTCCAGCGCGTCGATGTCGAGGGCATGGCGATCGTCACCTATGCCGCCTCCGCCCCGGCAATGACGCCGGAGGAACTGTCCTGGTTCGTCGACGACACGCTGGTGCGTGCGCTGCAGGGCGTGCGCGGCGTCGCGCAGGTGAGGCGTGAGGGCGGCGTGGAGCGCGAGATCCGCATCTCGCTCGTCCCCGACAAGCTGGCGGCGCTCGGCGTGACGGCGGCGGATGTGAACCGGCAACTCGCCGCTACCAATGTCGACCTCGCCGGCGGGCGCGGTGAAATAGGCACGCAGGAGCAGTCCGTCCGCACGCTCGGCGGCGCCACCACGGTGGCCGGTCTTGCCGAGACCCGCATCGCCCTGCCGGGCGGGCGCCATGTGCGGCTTGCCGATCTTGGCACGGTCACGGACGGGGCGGCCGAGCCGCGCATCTTCGCCCGGCTCGACGGCATGCCGGTGGTGGCCTTCGGCGTCTACCGCGCCAAGGGCTTTTCCGACGTGGTGGTGGCCGAGAGCACCGACGAAGCGCTGCGGGATCTGGAGAGGCGCCATCCCGACGTTTCCATCACGCTGATCGATTCGACGGTGAAGTACACGCAGGCCGACTACACCTCCGCCATGCACACGCTGATCGAGGGCGCGGTGCTGGCGGTGATCGTGGTGATGCTGTTCCTGCGCGACTGGCGCGCCACCATCATCACCGCGACAGCGATCCCGCTGTCCATCCTGCCCACCTTCTGGGTGATGGACATGCTCGGCTTCTCGCTGAACGGCGTGAGCCTTCTCGCCGTGACGCTCGTCACCGGCATTCTGGTCGACGACGCCATCGTCGAGATCGAGAACATCGTGCGCCATATGCGGATGGGCAAATCGGCCTATCGCGCCGCCATCGAGGCTGCCGACGAGATTGGGCTCGCCGTGGTGGCGACCACGCTGACCATCGTCGCCGTGTTCCTGCCGGTCAGCTTCATGGGCGGCATTGCCGGCCAGTATTTCCGGCAGTTCGGCATCACCGTGGCGGTGGCGGTGCTGTTCTCGCTGCTGGTGGCGCGCCTGCTCACCCCGATGCTGGCCGCCTATTTCATGCGCGACCATGGCCATCGCGAAAAGCCGGACGGGGCGCTGATGCGCGCTTATATCGGGCTGCTGCACCGCTCGATCCGCTACCGCTTCCTGACCGTGGCGGCGGGTATCCTTCTGTTCATCGGCTCGATGTGGCTCTCCACCCTGCTGCCTTCCGGCTTTATTCCCAATTCCGATGTGTCGCGCTCGGTGCTGGCGCTGGAACTGCCGCCGGGAGCGACGCTGGAATCGACGCAGCGCGTGGTCGACGAGATCGCCGCCAAGCTGAAGGCGCAGCCCGAGGTGGCCAGCGTGTTCGCCACCGCCGGCTCCGGCACGGCGGGCGGGGCGGCCACCAGCAGCGGCGAGGTGCGCAAGGCCACGATCATTGTCAATCTGGTGCCGCGCGGCGAACGCGTGGCGACGCAAAAGCAGTTCGAGATGCGCCTGCGCGAGGAGATCGCCCAGCTTCCCGACCTGCGCTTCAATTTCGGCGCTTCCGGCGGGGCCGGCCCCGGCGGGCGCGAATTCACCGTCATTCTCTCCGGTTCGGACGGCGCGCTGGTGGAGGCCAAGGCGCTGGAACTGGAGCGGGAGATCCGCGAAAAGGTGAAGGGGCTTTCCAACGTGCAGACCACGGCGGCGCTGGAGCGGCCGGAACTGCGCGTCGTGCCCAAGCTGGCGGAAGCCGCGGAGCTTGGCGTCTCGGTCGCCGACATCGCCCAGACGGTACGTATCGCCACGCTGGGCGACGTGTCGCAGAATCTGGCCAAGTTCTCCGCCGGCGACCGCCAGATCCCGATCCGGGTGCAGCTGGACGAGGCCGCGCGCGGCGACCTTTCCACCTTCGAGACGCTGAAGGTGCGTACCGCCGCCGGCGATTCGGTGCCGCTGCTCTCGGTGGCGGACATCGACTTCGGCACCGGCCCTTCCAGCCTCGACCGCTATGACCGCGCCCGCCGGGTCGCCATCGAGGCCGACCTGGCCGGCGATACCCAGCTCGGCGAGGCGCTGGCGGAGGTCTATGCCCTGCCGTCGGCCAAGAACCTGCCGGCCAATGTGGTGCTGACGGAGACCGGCGATGCCGAGATCATGGCCGAAGTGTTCGGCGGCTTCGCCACCGCCATGGGGGCGGGCGTGTTGATGGTGCTGGCGGTGCTGGTGCTGCTGTTCGCCAATGTGTTGCAGCCGATCACCATCCTGATCGCCCTGCCGCTGTCGGTGGGCGGCGCCTTCATCGCGCTGCTCGTCACCCACAACGCCTTGACCCTGCCTGTCGTGATCGGCTTCCTGATGCTGATGGGCATCGTGACCAAGAACACCATCCTGCTGGTCGATTTCGCCATCGAGGCGGTGCATGCGGGCGTCGACCGCACCACCGCGCTGATCGAGGCCGGTCGAAAGCGCGCGCAGCCGATCATCATGACCACCATTGCCATGGTGGCAGGCATGATGCCCTCGGCGATCGGGCTAGGCGAGGGCGGTGATTTCCGCTCGCCCATGGCCATCGCCGTCATCGGCGGGCTCATCGCCTCCACCGTGCTGTCGCTGGTGTTCGTGCCGGCGGTGTTCACCCTGATGGACGATCTCGGCCGGCTTATGGGTCGGATCTTCGGCCGCTTCATCGGTGAGCGCGACGAGCCGGACGAGCATGTGGACGCTCCCGTGATCCGCGCCGGCCTGCATGCCGTCGATGCCGGCCCGCACTCCACGCCGCGCCCGCCGATGGCGGCGGAATAGAAAAAGGGGCGGGATCGTCCCGCCCCCTCACCGACCCACTGCAAGGGCCACCTCTCCCCGACGCTGGGGGAGGGCGGATAATCATACGCCCGCGCTACTGCAGCGTGCCGTCGCCCTCGCCGCCGGTGCGGGCCATGGTCATCTGGGTGACGGCGATGAGCATTTCGGCGCGCGAGGCGAGGCTGGGTGCTTCCAGCAGCGCCTGCTTCTCGCGCGGGCCGAAGGGCGCCATCATGGCCAGCGCATTGACCAGCGCTTCGTTGGGCGCGTCCTTGATGCTCTTCCAGTCCGCTTCCAGCCGGTTGGCGTCGAGATAATCGGCCAGCGTGCGCAGAAGCGTGCCGCGATCCACCGCGTCGGCGCCGGCATTGGGAGTGAAGTCGGCGAGGAACGGCGCGTAATCGACCTTGGCCTGCCGGAACGGCGTGCCGGAATCGACCTCGGCCATCACCTTGAAGCGCGCAATGCCGCTGATGTTGAGCAGATAGCGCCCGTCGCCGCTCTCGGCGATTTCGGTGATACGGCCGACGCAGCCGACGGCGACGATCTCGGGCGCGCCGGGCACGGCCAGGTCCGGCTGCTCGGGGGCGGTCTGGATGATGCCGATCAGCCGGTTGCCGGCCAGTGCGGCGTCGATCATCGCGACATAGCGCGGCTCGAACACGTTGAGCGGCAGCTGGCAGCGCGGCAGCAGCAGCGCCCCCTCCAGCGGGAAGAGCGGGATGATGGGCGCCAGCTCGGACGGTTCGGTATAGGGCTTGTTGATCGCCATTGCATTCCTTGCGCGATTTTTCGGCGCCGTTTCCCGGCGCCGTTTCTCGGCGGTCGCGGGGGACACCCCCGCCGGCGTCAGGCGAAGAGAAGCGAGGACAGGCGGCGGCGACCGGCGAGGGTGTGCTCGTCGGTCGGCCCCCAGGCCTCGAAGAACTGAACCAACTGCTTGCGCGCGCCGTCATCGTTCCATGCGCGGTCCTTGCGGACGATGGAAAGCAGATGGTCCATCGCCTCCTCGCGCTTGCCACGGGCGCTCAGCGCCACGGCAAGATCGAAGCGGGCCTGGTGGTCGAGCGGGTTGGCGGCGACCTTCGCTTCCAGTTCCTTGACGTCGCCCAGCGCGCTCGCGGCCTCTTCCAGCTCGATGGCGGCGCGGACGGCGGCGATGGCGCTGTCGCTGGCACCGGCCTCGGGGGCCAGTGCGAGGGTGGCCTTGGCCTGTTCGAGATTGCCGGCGGTCAGCTCGGTGCGGGCAAGGCCGGCAATGGCGGCGAGATTGGCCGGCTCCTCGCCCAGCACGGCGGCGAAGATTTCCGCCGCGCCGACAAGATCGCCCTCGGCAAGGGCCGCCTCGCCGCTGGCGAGAATGTCGGCGATGTCATTGCCACCGCCCGAATCCGCGACCAGCTTGTCGACCAGCGCCTTGATCTGCGCTTCCGGCTGCGCGCCCATGAAGCCGTCGACCGGCTGGCCGTTGACGAAGGCATAGACAGTGGGCAGCGACTGGATGCCGAGCTGCTGGGCGACGGCGGGGTGCTCGTCGGTGTTCATCTTGGCGAGGCGGACCTTGCCCTTGGCGGCGCGCACCACTTTTTCGATGATGGGGGTCAGCTGGCGGCAGGGGCCGCACCAGGGCGCCCAGAAATCGACCAACACCGGGCGGGTGCGGGATTCCTCGACCACGTCCTTCATGAAGCTCTTGGTGGTGACGTCCATCACCACATCGTCGCCGGCCGGCGCATCGCCCTTGGCGGCGGAGGAGGAAGGCTGGTTCAGCAACATGGGGCGTCCTCGCAATAGGGCTCGTACTTGGCGTCTAAAATGGTCTGCCGCGCCGCGAATGCAACGGGGGGCGCTCAGCTCCCGGCGGTGGCGGGTTCCTCCGCCGCGCTGCGCCGGGGCACGGCGAGCACCAGCGGTTCGTGGCCGGTGGCACGCAGGAAGCGGACGAGGTCGGTGCTGGCGATCGTGGTGGTGGCGGTGTTTTCCAGCGGATGGCAGTTGATGGCCTCGTGCGCCATCAACTCTTCGTCGAGCACCACGGTGACGCGTCCTTCGACATCGTTGACTGGGCCGAAGGCGGTGACGGCACCGGGCTTCACGCCCAGCACCTCCTCCAGCAGCTCGGCGCTGCCGAAGGAGAGCTTGCTGGCCGCGCCGAGCGGCCCATGCAGGCTCTTGAGGTCGACCCGGGTTTCTTCCTCGACCACGACGAGGAAGAGGCTGCCCTTCTTGTCCTTCAGGAACAGGTTCTTGGTGTGGCCGCCGGGAATGTCGCCGCGTAGCGCCTGCGAATCCTCCACCGTGAACAGCGGGGGATGCTCGACCGTGCGCGTGGCGATGCCAAGTTCGGCGAGCCGGGCGAGAAGGTCGTCGCGGGAGAGGGGCATGGCGGTCATCCGGCCGTTGGAATGCTGCGGCGTTTTAGAGCTAGGCGGCGAGAGGAGGCAAGGGTGGGAGCGGGGGTGCCTCACCCGCCCTCCGGCGGGGCCGCCGCCGGCAGCTTGGTGCGGCTCCAGTTCTTGCAGGTGAGGAACCGCTCGGTCGGGGCGTAGATCAATATGTCCGGCTTGAAGCGGTCGATGATGCCCTGATCGAACTCGCAGGCGGCGTGATGGATCCAGACGGCCGCCGAGGCGCGGTAGACCAGCGGGTTGTACCAGAAGCCCTGGGTGAAGGAATCGCCCACCACCATGATGCGCGGGCCGGGATGGCCGGTTGAGAAGGCATGGAAGCCGTAATCGTCCTTTTCCGGCGGCGGCGCGGTGACGATGCCGGTGAGCGGCGTGGTCTCGTGCGGGCCCGCCAGAGGCGGCTTCCAGACATATTCGAGATCGGGCGGTTCGCGGCCGGGAATGCCGGCGACGGTGAGCAGGTCGCCGCCCTTCCGTATCCGGGGGGCGCCGAAGGCCTCCGAATCCGGGATGGCGAGCGCGGGTTGCCCGGCGGCGGCCATGACCGCGTTGAACGCCGCGAGCGCCGCGCGCGCGTTCCAATGGGTGTCGTAGCGATAATAGATCGGCCCCTGCGTCGCGGCCTCGGCGAGGAAGCGGCGCAGATCGACAAAGGCGATGCCGTCCCGCTTCATCCGCGCGGCGACGAGATCGTACTCGCTCGGCTGGTGCCGCTGCTCGCGGATATAGTCGGGCAGCATGTCGAAGCGGGCGGTGTGGGCATTGGGCGCCAGGGTGAGGACGAAGGTGCCGCCGATGGCAGCCATCCTGTCCTTCAGTTCGCGGGCGAGCTGGGCGAGCCTTTCCACTGCCTGCGGGCGGACCAGTTGGCCGATCGACTGCTCCAGTGCGTTGTCGTCGCGCAGGAACAGGCTGCCATCCTTGCCGTCCAGCACGCGGGTGCCCGGCGCCGAGCCGATGAAGCGCAGATAGCGGCGATGCGCGGCCAGCACGGGGCCGCGGAAGCCGAAGGCGTTGTTGATGTAGGGGTCGAGCCGCTCGGAGGCGTGCTCCCACCAGCGCGCGTCCGGCGCCAGCACGGTGCGGATCGGCCCCGGCATGTTTGGCACGAGCAGGCCGAGGGCCGGCAAGGAGAGGAGGGCGACGAAGACGAACGCCCACCAGCGACGGAAAGCCATGAGCAGCGCCATCGTCTCGCTCTCCTCAGAACCGGAAATACAGGAAGGGCGAATAGGTCGCCGCTCCCACCGACAGGATGCACAGCACGAACAGCAGCGCCATCAGCACCGTGTCGGTGATGCCGAACAGCATGCGGCGCGCGCGCTCCGAGAGCCGCTTCGGGCGCGGCTGCGGCAGGCCGAACATGGCGAGAGGCCAGGCCAGCACCATGATGATGATCGTCACCGGCTCCAGATCGGCCAGGAGATTGACCGAGAGCGGGCCCGCCCCGTTGAGGCCGGCAAGGCCGGCGAACAGGTCGAGGGCCTGCGGCAGGCTTTCGGCGCGGAACCAGACCCAGCCGGTGAGCACCACCCCCAGCACATAGACGCGGTTCACCAGACGCGGCGCGGCGCGCAGCGCGGCCCCGAGGCGCGTGCGCTCCAGCACCAGGAAGGTGCCGTGATGCACGCCCCAGATGACGAAGGTCCAGCTCGCCCCGTGCCAAAGGCCACAGAGCAGGAACACGGTCCAGAGATTGAGCGCCGTATAGACATGGCCGCGCCGGTTGCCGCCGAGCGGGATGTAAACGTAGTCGCGGAACCAGCTCGACAGGCTCATATGCCACCGGCGCCAGAAATCGGTGATCGACAGCGCGCCATAGGGCAGGTTGAAGTTGCGGGGGAATTTCAGCCCCATGGCCAGCGCCAGGCCGATCGCCATGTTGGAATAGCCGCCGAAGTCGAAATAGATCTGCAGCGCATAGGCGCTGACCCCGATCCACGCCTCGCCCAGGCTCGGGGCGGTGGTGTTGTCGAACACCACGCTCACCAGCGGCGCCACCTCGTCGGCGATCAGCACCTTCCAGGACAGGCCGATGACGAAGATGCGCAGCCCGGCCGACACGCGCCCCAGCGTCGTGCGCCGCGCCCGGATGCGGTGCGCGATGGTCGAGTAGCGCACGATAGGGCCGGCGACGAGCTGCGGGAACATGGTGATGTAGACCGCGATCTCCTCGAACCGGCCATTGGCCCGTGCCTTCCCGCGATAGATATCGACGAGATAGGAGATGGCATGGAAGGTGAAGAAGGAGATGCCGAGCGGCAGCGGCAGGTGCACCACCGGCAGCTGGGCGCCGGCCGGCAGCAGCAGATTAATGTTCTCGGCGAGGAAGCCGGCATATTTGAAGGCGATGAGGCCGGCGAGGTTCAGCGCGACAGCCAGCCCCAACATGCTCAGCCGCCAGCGGCCGACGCGCGCGTCGATCATCAACGCGAAGAGGTAGTTGGCAAGGATGGAAACCGCCAGCACCGCCACATTGGCCAGCCCGCCCCAGGCATAGAAGACCAGCGAGAAGGCCAGCAGCACGAGGTTGCGCGCCCGCAGCCCCGGTGTCGCGAAGTAGCAGATCAGGAACGCCGGCAGGAAATAGAAGAGGAAGGTGACGGACGAAAAAACCATGAGCTTCCGGCGGCAGCCTGCGGGCGGAGGGGTGGCCCTTCATACACGAAGAATCATCCTCGGAAACGCCTGGCGATGGGGTGTCCCGGAGGCAGCGGCGATCGGGCGCAAGGCCGGCGGCGCGCGGCGGGGGCCTGCACCGGCCTACGCGCCCGCTGCAAGGCGGCCCTCCACGGCCATGCCGTTGACAGCCGACGGGGGCACGCGCCACATCTGGCGGGCAGAGCGCAGGAGACAGCATGCGTCCGGTCATCGGAGTGATCAGCGATGTGAAGGCCAGGGACGGGCACGTCGTCCATGGCGTCACGGAAAAATACATCTATGCGGTGGCGCGCGGCGCGCAGGCCATGCCCGTGCTCATTCCGGGCACGATTTCGGCGGTGGATGCCGACATGGCGCCGGAACGGGTGGTGATCGACGAGATTCTCGATCTGGTCGACGCGCTGTTCCTGCCCGGCAGCCCGTCCAATGTCGGGCCGCAGCATTATGGCGACGCCCCGCACGACCCGCCGCTGCCGGCCGACCCCCACCGCGACGACATCTCGCTGCCGCTGATCCGGGCGGCGCTGGAGCGCGGCGTGCCGCTGTTCGGCGTGTGCCGGGGGTTCCAGGAAATGAATGTCGCGCTCGGCGGCACGCTGTTCCAGAAGCTCTATGCCCAGCCCGGCCGCTTCGATCATCGCGAGGATTCGAGCCTCGACATCGCGGGCCAGTATGCTCCCGTGCATGAGGTGAGCCTCGCCCCCGACGGGGTGCTGGCCAGCCTCGCCGGGGCGACGAACTGGCGGGTGAACTCGCTGCACGGGCAGGGCGTGGCAGATCTCGCGCCGGGCGTGGTGGTGGAAGCGCAGGCCGAGGATGGCACGATCGAGGCCTTTCGCGTGCCGGACGCGCCGGGCTTCAACCTGGCGATCCAGTGGCACCCGGAATGGCGCTTCTGGCAGGACAGGCTCTCCAGCGGCGTCTTCACCGCCTTCGGCACGGCGGCGCGCCTTTCGGCCGAGCGCCGGCGCGGCGGGGCGCGGCTGAAGGCGGCGGGCTGAGCGACCTTCTCGCGAACGCGGTCATGGCCGGGCCAAGGCCGGGCGTGACGGCACGCCTGCGATGCCTATCCCAGTTGCGCTAGAAGATGGCCGATGCCGTCGCGGATGTCGGCCTCGATGGCCCGGCGCAGCGCCGCCTCGTCGCGCGCCCGCAGCGCCGCCAGCGCCTGCGCATGACGGTCGACGGGGTAATGGGTCTCCAAATCGGCCAGCGCCATGCGCATGAACGGGCCGATCTGCAGCCACACCGACTCGATGAGCGGCAGCAGCACATTGTCCGCCCGCCCGCCATAGAGTGCGCCATGGAAGGCGAGATTGGTCTCGATCATCGCCTCGGTGTCGCCGGCCGCCACCGCCGCATCGGAATCGCCGTTGAGCGCATCGAGCCGGGCGATGAAGGCGGCATCGGCGCCGGCGAGGGCGCGGGCGGCGGCCTCGCATTCCAGCAAAGTGCGCGCCGTCATCAGTTCCTCGAAGCGGCGGGCGGTCATTTCCGGCACGCGGACGCGGCGGTTGTCGAGCAGCACCAGCGCCCGCTCGGCCACAAGCCGGCGCAGCGCCTCGCGCACCGGCATAGAGGAGACGCCGAGCGCATCGGCCAGCCCGCGGATCGTCACCGCCTTGCCGGGCGGGAAGCGGCCGGCCATGACGGAGCGCCGCAGCCGGCGAAACACCCATTGCTGCAAGGTCTCGCCATCGAGGCGCGGTTCCTGGGCGAGATCGAGCGCGGGAGAGTCCATCGGTCCGTGCGGCTGGCGGGTGAGAGGCGGCGAGGTGAGGCGGCGACGTGAGAATGTCAGCTTGCTGCGCTATATAGCCGGAATACGTTTCCGCCGTTCGCGTAGATCGAGAGAACCCTGCCCATGGCCACCACCCCCGAATTTCCCGCCGCGCGCTCGGGCTATGAAATCGACCCGAAGTTGCTCGAACTGCTGGTCTGCCCCGTCACCAAGGGGCCGCTCGACTATGACCGGGCGGCGCATGAGCTGGTGTCGCGCGCCGCGCGTCTGGCCTACCCGATTCGCGACGGCATCCCCATCCTGCTCGCCGACGAGGCGCGCACGCTGACCGAGGAAGAGGTTGCGCGCTGAGCCTCAGAGCGCCTCGCCGCGCAGCAGGCGCGGGGACTTCCCGCTGATGCCGGCGGCGTCGCGGATGAAGAAGCCCTTCAGCGCCGGCATTCGCTCGACGAGGCCGAGGCCGACATCGCGCACCAGCCGCACCGCGTCGGAGCGCATGCCGAACAGCCGGTTGAGCCCGTCCGTCGCGGCGCCCATGGCCAGCGTGTCGAAGCGGCGCCAGCGCTGGTAGCGCTCCAGCACGTCCGGCCCGCCGATATCGAGGCCGAGCCGGGCGGCGTCGGTGACGGCCTCGGCCAGCGCCGCGACATCGCGCAGGCCCATATTGATGCCTTGTCCGGCGATGGGGTGGATGGTGTGGGCGGCATCGCCGACCAGCGCGAGGCGCTCGCCGACAAAGGACCGCGCCATCTGGAAGCCGAGCGGGAACGCCTTTGGCGCGTCGAGAATCGTGATGTCGCCCAGCCCAAGCCCGAAGCGCTGTTCCAGTTCGTCCTGCAGCAGCACGCGGGGCAAAGCGAGCAGGCGCGCGGCGACCCCGCTCTCCTCGGTCCAGACGATAGAGCAGCGGTTGCCGGTGAGCGGCAGCATGGCGAAGGGCCCGGCCGGCAGGAAATGCTCGATCGCCTTGCCGCCATGGGCACGCTCATGCCCGACCGTCATGACGATGGCCGACTGCTCGTAGGGCCAGCCGGTGACGCCGATGCCGGCCAGCGCCCGCAGCTTCGAGCGGCCGCCATCGCAGGCGGCGAGCAGGGAGGCGGAGGCCTCGGCGCCGTGGGCCAGAGCGTTGGCGAAGCGCAGCGCGGTACGGGCCGGGCCGGAGGTGAAGCCGGCGATGCGCGTCGGCAGCAGATCAATCCCGCGCGTGCGGGCGAGTTCGGTCATCGCGTCCTGCAGCACCGCATTGGGGACCATGTGGGCGAAGGGCTCGCCCGGCTCCACCTCGCCGTCGAATGACAGGAACACCGGGCGGGCGGCATCGCCCAGCTTGGAATCGGTGATCTCCATGGCGAGGATCGGCTGGGCCTCGGCTTCCACCCTCTCCCACACACCGAGCGCCTCGAACAGGCGGCGGGCGCCGGCGGCGATGGCGGAGGCGCGCAGATCCGTACTGGCCGGCGGGGAGGAGACGGGGGCGGCAAAGGCGGGATCAGCGACGGCGAGGCGCGCGCTCTCCCCCAGACCCTGCCGCAGCGCCAAGGCGAGGGAAAGCCCGGCGAGCCCGCCGCCCGCCATCACCGCATCATATCGCTGGCCCTGTTGCATGGGTTGCTGCTGCATGGCGTGCCGCCTCCGCTCCCGGCCATCCGCGCATTGTGCGCGCTCCCACCTATGCCTTAGCTAGGCACCCCGGACAATGCGCGCGGGTGACGCCCGCCCCTTCCCCGACGCCCCGACCCGATGAGGAGCCGCCCGCCCATGACCAACAGCGCCGCCGAACTCGTCGCCCTGCTCGATCTTGAACGGCTGGAGGACAACCTTTTCCGGGGCGACAACCCGCCGGAATCGTGGCCGTTCCGCACGCGCGTCTTCGGCGGGCAGGTGCTGGCGCAGGCGCTGGTGGCGGCGCAGCGCACGGTGGAAGGGGCGGGCGCCCATTCCATGCACGCCTATTTCCTGCTCGCCGGCGACCCGAACATACCGATCATCTACGATGTCGAGCGGGTGCGCGACGGACGCAGCTTCGCCACAAGGCGGGCGGTGGCGATCCAGCATGGGCGGCCGATCTTCATCATGTCGGTGTCGTTCCATCGCGAGGAGCCGGGGCTGGAGCACCAGCTCGACCTCGACATGGTGGTGCCCCCACCCGAGCAGGTGCCGGGCATCGGCGACCTGCCCGCCGACGTGCTCGCCGGGCTGCCGGCGCCGGTGTTGAACTACTGGAAGCGGCCGCGCCCGATCGAGCTCAGGCCGATCGGCCTCGGCGAGACGGTCGCCGCGCCGCGCCGGGCGGTGTGGTTCCGCGCCAATGGGGCGCTGCCGGACGAGGCGGACCTGCACCGCGCCGTGCTCGCCTATGCCAGCGACATGACGCTGCTGGAGGCGACGACGGCGCTGCACGGCACCAGCGTGCTCGGCGAGAGCCTGCAGGTCGCCAGCCTTGACCACGCGCTGTGGCTGCACCGGCCGTTCCGCGCCGATGACTGGCTGCTCTACGCGCAGGACAGCCCCAGCGCCGCCGGGGCCCGGGGCCTTGCGCGGGGCCTGATCTATGACCGCGCCGGCCGGCTGGTGGCCTCGGTGGCGCAGGAAGGGCTGATCCGCCCGGTGCGGCCTTTGGCGACGCCGCCTGCAACGCCTACCGCGCAGGCATCTGCCTAAAAAGTAATCTGCGTATGGCGATTGTGGGGCGGTGACTCAGGATGGGTCATTTGGCCGACCAAGAATTGAGCAAGCGGGCCGTGTCGCACAGGCGCAACGCAGCGCCAGCGTGCGCCCCGATAGGCCGCATGCGGCGCGGCCATTCGTGCCAAAAGCATTGATTCATAACGGTTGGCACGCGAATTGATTCTGTGTTCCCGGCTTGACCGGAAAGGTTGAAGAATCAACCTGGCCGAGTCCGACATGAAACGCCCAGAACCCCGCCAGCGGTTCGGGGCCAAGCGGGGACACGAACCATGAAGATCGTCATGGCTATCATCAAGCCTTTCAAGCTTGAGGAAGTCCGGGATGCGCTCACTGGCATTGGTGTGCACGGACTGACCGTCACGGAGGTCAAGGGATATGGCCGGCAGAAAGGCCACACCGAGATCTACCGCGGCGCAGAATACGCGGTGAGCTTTCTGCCGAAGCTCAAGATCGAGGTCGCCGTGCCTTCCGATCAGGTGGCCAAGGTCATCGACGCCATTACCACCTCGGCCAAGACCGGCCAGATCGGCGACGGCAAGATCTTCGTCTACGCGATCGACCAGGCCGTGCGCATCCGCACCGGCGAGACCGACGCCGACGCGCTCTGAGCGCCACTGATCCCGATATTTTCCGATTGCGACGGAGCACTGAACCCATGACGATCAAGAATTGGATACGCGCGGGCCTGCCTGCGCTGGCGACGACGGCGCTGTTCGCGGCCGCCGCTTTCGCCCAGGACAACCCGGCCACCGGCGCGGAAGCCACGGCCGAGGCGGTTGCCGCCGTCGCCACCGTGGACAAGGGCGACGTCACCTGGATGATGGTTTCCTCCATCCTCGTGCTGTTCATGACCGTGCCCGGCCTGGCGCTGTTCTATGGCGGCCTCGTGCGCGCCAAGAACATGCTCTCCGTGCTGATGCAGGTTCTGGTCGTCGCCGCGGTGATGATGCTGCTCTGGGTGTTCTACGGCTACTCGCTCTCCTTCACCTCCGGCAACGCCTTCATCGGCGGGTTCGAGAAGGCCTTCCTCGCCGGCGTTACCACCGAGAGCCTGGCCGACACCTTCTCGGCCAATGTGAAGATTCCGGAATACATCTTCATCGTGTTCCAGATGACCTTCTCGGCCATCACCCCGGCCCTCATCGTCGGCGCCTTCGCCGAGCGCATGAAGTTCTCGGCGATCGTGCTGTTCAGCATCCTCTGGGTGACGTTCGTGTACTACCCGATGGCGCATATGGTGTGGTTCTCGGAAGGTCTGCTGTTCCTGCACGGCGCGCTCGACTTCGCCGGCGGCACGGTGGTGCACATCAATGCCGGCCTCGCCGGTCTCGTCGGCGCGATCATCGTCGGCAAGCGCACGGGCTACGGCAAGGAACTGATGCCTCCCCACTCGCTGCCCTTCGCCATGATCGGCGCCAGCGTCCTGTGGGTGGGCTGGTTCGGCTTCAATGCCGGCTCCAACCTCGAAGCCAATGCCGGCACCACGCTCGCCGTCATCAACACCTTCGTCGCCACCGCCGGCGCGATCGTGGGCTGGACGCTCATCGAGTGGCTGGCCAAGGGCAAGCCCTCCATGCTCGGCGCGATCTCCGGCATGGTCGCCGGCCTCGTGGCGATCACCCCGGCCGCCGGCCTGTCGGGCCCGCTCGGCGCGATCGTCCTCGGCTTCGTCGCCTCGATCATCTGCTTCTTCTTCTGCACCACCATCAAGAACGCGCTGGGCTATGACGACAGCCTTGATGTGTTCGGCGTCCACGGCGTGGGCGGCATCGTCGGCGCCATCGGCACCGGCATCGTCGTTGCCCCCGCCCTCGGCGGTCCCGGCATCAGCGGCTACGAGATGGGCGCTCAGGTCTGGATCCAGACCCAGGCGGTGCTGCTCACCTTCGTGTGGTGCGGCATTGGCTCGGCGATCATCTTCTACCTCGTCAACGTCATCGTCGGCCTGCGTCCGTCGGTGGAGAAGGAGCGCGAGGGTCTCGACATCGTCGAGCATGGCGAGCGCGCTTACCACAGCTGATCGGGGCATAGCGCTCGGATCGACGGCGCGCGGCGAGCCCGCGCGCCGAGCTCTCCCAGGAATGGCGCGCGGCGGGTCCGTGGCGCCTTTCTCCCAGGGCCTGCTCGCGCAGTCGCCCCCGTTTCGCAGCCTCCCGCTGCCTGAAGGCCCCGGCTCCCCCGGGGCCTTTTCTTTTGGTTCAAGAAGAGGGCGCAGGCGCCGGGGCCTTGAGTCGGCGCTCGCGGTATCGTCGGTTAGGTGGCTGGATGTCGGGACGCATGGCGGGACGGCCTCGGCGGCCGGCGCGCGGCAATAGTTTGCTTTTGTTTGAAGCAATCTCATCAAGAGTTTTGTTCCCCGGCGACCATTGCCCAGTCGCCCTATGTGCTGGTCGTGCCCGCCACCTCCGAGTACAAGACGCTGGACGATCTCAAGCGCGCCAAGTGCCTGACCGGCGGCACGGTCGGCATCGTCTCCGATGCGGCGCTGCTGGCGAAGATGACCTCAAACGCATTCGGCGTTCAGAACGTCCCGGTCCCGTTCGACGGCGACGGCGAGGTCATGGCGGCCATTCTCGGAGGCCACGTCGACATCGCCTATTTCAACCCTTCGGAAGTGCTGCCGCAGATCAAGGCCGGTGCGCCTACCCGCCCGTTCCGCTTATGCCTGGCCTTGTGCTCGGCCCTATGCTGGAGCGGAACATCCGGCGACCATGATTCAGTCGCAGGGCGATCTGAGCGTGTTCGTGGAGCACCCGATCGCGCTGGTGCTGTTTATCGGCACGGCGATCGTCATTCTGTTGCCGCCGATCCTGAGACTGGCCAAAATCCGCAAGATTCCCGCCGACGCCGCCGAGGCCATGCCGCTCAACAGGAAAGCGCCGTGATGGACTATCAATACTGCATCATCGGTGGCGGGATTGTCGGCCTCGCCACCGCGCTCGACATCCTGTCGCGCGATCCCGGGGCCCGGCTCGTGCTGCTCGAGAAGGAAGACGGCTTCGGCCAGCACCAGACCGGCCATAATAGCGGGGTCATCCACGCCGGCATCTATTATCAGCCCGGCTCGCTGAAGGCGGGTTTGTGCCGCGAGGGGGCCGTCGCCACCAAACAGTTCTGCCGCGAGAACGGCATCCCTTTCGAGACCTGCGGCAAGCTCATCGTCGCCACCAGCGAGCTGGAAATGGAACGCCTGGCGGCGCTGGAAGAGCGCGCCCATCGCAATGAGATCGTGGTCGAGCCGGTCTCGGCGGCTCGGCTCGGCGAGATCGAGCCCCATGTCAGCGGGCTGGGCGCGTTGCGGGTTCCGGCCACCGGCATCGTCGACTATCGGCGAATCTGCCTTGCCATGAGCGAGCGCCTGAAGGGCCTCGGCGCCACGCTGCGGCTCGGCACCCGCGCCACCGGCATCGTCGAGGAGACGTCCGGCGTCATGGTGCGAACCGACAGCGGTAACACGCTGCGGGCAGAGCGGCTGGTCGCCTGCGCCGGCCTGCAGTCCGACCGCATCGCCCGTCTGGCCGGCTTGGAGGCAACCCATCTGGTGGTGCCGTTCCGTGGTGAATATTACACGCTGCCGGCGAGCAAGGCGGGCCTCGTGGGCCATCTCATCTACCCGGTGCCGGACCCGGATCTGCCCTTCCTCGGTATCCACCTGACGCGGATGATCGACGGGCGACTGACGGTCGGCCCGAACGCGGTGCTGGGTTTTTCCCGCGAGGGCTATGGCAAGGGCAGCGTGCGGCTTGCCGACGTGGCCTCGATGCTCGCTTTTCCCGGCTTCTGGCGAATGGCGCGCCGCAATCTGCGCTCGGGCGTGGACGAGTTCCGCAACTCGCTGTTCCGCCGCCTCTATCTCGAGCAATGCCGTAAATACTGCCCGAGCCTGACGCTTGACGACCTCGGCAGCCCGGGCGCCGGCATCCGCGCGCAGGCGATCCTGCAGGACGGGACCCTGGTCCAGGATTTCCTGTTCCTCTCTTCGCCCCGCATGCTGCATGTGTGCAACGCGCCGTCGCCGGCCGCGACCTCGGCCATGCCGATCGCGCGGATGATCGTCGACGAGCTCACCGCAGCTTAAAGCCGGCGCCGCGCCTGAGCGCCGCGCCGGCTGTGAGGGCAAGGGAGGCGACGTTCAGGACTGGCCGGCCTTGAAGGCGTCGTAGCGGGCGCGGGTCTCGGCATTCATCGGGTAGAGGCCGGGCAGCGCGACGCCACGGCCGACCTCCGTCATGATCCAGGCCTCCATCCGCTCCTGCTCCGGCGCCTCGGCCAGGATGATGTCGAGATAGGCGGCCGGAATCACCACGGCACCGTCCTGGTCCACCACGATGATGTCGTCGGGGAAGACGGCCACGCCGCCGCAGGCGATGGGCTCGTTCCAGCCGACGAAGGTCAGGCCCGCGACGGAGGGAGGCGCCGCCGTGCCTTCACACCAGATCGGCAGGCCGGTGGACAGAACGCCCTCGATATCGCGCATGACGCCATCGGTGATCAGCGCCGTGACGCCGCGCTTGACCATGCGCGCGCACAAGATGTCGCCGAAGATGCCGGCATCGAGCACGCCCATGGCGTCCGCGACGACGATGACGCCTTCCGGCATGGCCTCGATGGCGCCACGGGTGGAGATCGGCTTCGACCAGCTTTCGGGGGTCGCAAGGTCCTCGCGTGCCGGCACGAAGCGCAGCGTGAAGGCCTTGCCGACCAGCCGGGGCTGGCCCGGCCGCACCGGCTTGGTGCCACGCAGCCAGACGTTCCGCAGACCCTTCTTCAGCAGGATCGTGGTCAGCGTCGCGGTGGAGACGTTCTGGAGGGTGCGGACAAGTTCCGGATCAAGGCTCATGTCATTCCTCAGATGTTCGGGATGAGGCCGCCGTCGACACGGATGACGGAGCCGGTGATGTAGGAGGCGCGTTCGCTGGCGAGGAACGCGACCGTGTCGCCATATTCGCGGGGGTCGCCATAGCGCCCGAGTGGGATGGAGCCGGTGCTCTCAGTGACGATGTCAGCCACCGGCCGGCCCTCGCGCTTGGCCTTCTGCTCGTCCAGAAAGGTGATGCGGCCGGTGGCGATGCGGCCCGGCAGTACGATATTGGCGGTCACGCCGTCGCGGCCGACCTCGCGCGCCAGGGTCTTGGACCAGCCCACCAGTGCCAGCCGGAGCGCGTTGGATATGCCGAGATTGGCGATGGGGGCGACCACGCCCGACGAGGTGGAGGTGATCACCCGGCCCCATCCACGTTCGCGCATCGCCGGCAGCACAAGGTCGGTGACACCGATGACCGAGCGCACCATCTCGTCGAAATAGCGCGACCAGACCTCGGGCGCCTGCCCGCTGGCGGGGGTCGGCGGCGGGCCGCCGGTATTGTTGACGAGGATATCGACCGGGCCGAACTCGGAGGTCAGGCGCGCGAGATGGCCGGGCGCCGCAGCCAGGTCGGCAATGTTCCAGCCGATGGCCCGTGCGGTGCCGCCGCTTCCGGCGATGTCGCCGGCGGTCCGGGCGGCGGCCTCCGTATCAATGTCGGCAACGGCAACGCGCGCGCCCTCAACTGCCAGTGCGCGCGATCGCACCACCCAGCCCGCCACCGGCGCCAAAGACCAGGGCGGTTTTTCCGTTCAGTCCGAGTTCCACGTTGTCCTCCTGTTGGAAGGCAGTTGAGCACCGCGTGGCAAGAGAACAAAGCTTGTGTGCGCTTGCTTCAGACCCTAGAAAATCTATCTATGGAAACGCGGTACCTCGAAACTTTTCTACTGGTCGTCGAGCATGGATCGCTTGCCGAAGCCTCGCGCCGCCTCGCCATCACCCCGGCCGCCGTCGCGCAGCGCATGCAGGCGATGGAGGAAGAAATCGGCGTGCCGCTGCTGATCCGCTCGGGCCGCCAGATGCGGCCGACCGATGCCGGCCACGCCATACTCGACCAGGCCCGCCGCATCCTCACCGATGTCCGCCATCTCACGATACTGGCGGCCAAGGACATGCCGTCCGGCGAATTGCGGCTCGGCGCCATCTCCACCGCCCTGATGGGCCTGCTGCCCGCCGCGTTGCAGCGGCTGCGGGCCAGTGTGCCGGATGTCGAGGTGTTTATCCTGCCTGGTACCTCGTCGGCCCTGTATCAGCAGCTGGTGGACGGCATGATCGACGCCGCCCTCATCGTCCAGCCGCCCTTCCCGATCCTGAAATCGTTCGACTGGCGGCTGCTGCGCTCCGAACGGCTCGTCCTGCTCTGCCCCACCGCCTGGGCGCAGGACGACATCGCGATCCTGCTCGCCACCCGCCCTTTCCTGCGCTACGACCGCAACAACTGGGGCGGGCGGCTGGCCGACCAGTACCTGCAGGATTTCGGCATCACGCCGCGCGACTGGCTGGAGCTCGATTCGCTGGAGGCGATCGCGGTCATGGTCGGAAACGGGCTCGGCATCGCGCTGGTGCCGGACTGGTCGCGGCCCTGGCCCGATACCGGCACGTTTGTGCGGCTGGACCTGCCGCCGCCGGCGCGGGCGCGCGAGATCGGGATGCTGTGGCCGCGCGGCTCGCCGGCCGGCCGCCTGGTCCATCTGCTGCTGGAGGCGGTGGAGGGCACCCCGCAACAGGCCGTTTCCAAGGCCTGATGGGGTGGTCCCCGACACGCTGTGCCGCATGAACTGAGGCCGGAGCCTATAATTTCTAGGGTATGATCATAGAACAAGACGGTTCTTTCCCGGCAGCGTCTCAGGCATCGTGCGGCCCGGTGCACGGGTGAAGAGCGGCGACCGCTGCCGGACGCCTGCGCGCACGACCCGCCTCTGAACCGGAATCCCGACCATGCCGCTCGACGCCACTGCCTCCGGCCTTTTCCCCATCGCCCCGACGCCCTTCACGCCGGACGGCGCCATTGATCATGGTTCGGTCGAGACGCTGATCGGGCGCTATCTCGCCGCCGGTGCAACGGGCGTGACCGTTCTGGGCATCATGGGCGAGGCGCCCAAACTTGAGCCGGAGGAGGCGCTTGCCCTCACCGCGCGTTTCATCAAGGGCTTTGGCGCGCTGCCGGTCATCGTCGGCGTTTCCGCACCCGGCTTTGCCGCCATGCGCGCGCTGGCCCGCACCGTGACGGAGCGCGGCGCGGCCGGCGTGATGATCGCGCCGCCGCCGGCGCTGCGCACCGACGACCAGATCACCGGCTATTACCGCCAGGCGGTGGAGGCCATCGGCAGCGACATTCCCTTCGTGATCCAGGATTATCCGCTCACTCTTTCCGTGCAGATGACGCCGAAGGTGATCCGCCAGATCGTCGAGGAGAATCCGTCCTGCGTGATGCTGAAGCACGAGGACTGGCCGGGGCTGGAGAAGATTTCGGCGCTGCGGGGTTTCCAGGAGGAAGGGACGATGCGGCCGATCTCCATCCTCACTGGCAATGGCGGCCTGTTCCTCGATTTCGAGATGGAACGCGGGGCCGACGGCGCGATGACCGGCTACGCCTTCCCGGAAATGCTCGGCGATGTCGTGCGGCTGCAACGGGAGGGGCGGCGCGAGGAGGCGCACGATCTGTTCGATGCCCATCTGCCGCTGCTGCGCTACGAGCAACAGCAGGGCGTGGGGCTGGCGGTGCGCAAATATGTGCTGATGAGGCGCGGCTTCATCGCCTCGGACGCCCAGCGCAAGCCGGCGCCCGCGCTCTCGGTGGCGGCGCGCGCGGAAGTCGATTATCTGCTGGCCCGTCTCGCCCGGCAGGACGAGCGGGCGCGGCTCTGAGCCGGCCTTTCGTTTGCGCGCGCAACGTTCCATTCAAAGGCGCCATCACGCGCGCATGGTTAAGAACGCCTTTACCGCAGCGGGGCTATTGTGCCGCAAGAGGCCGCATTCCGTGGCCGAGGCGAGACGTTCCCCGTGCCTGACGCCCTCTCTCCCGCCGTCGTCGCGACCCCGGCGAGCGCCGCCCCCGATCCGGGGCCGGCGGCGCGTTCGCCCTTCGTGCGGCTGACCGAACTGCTCGCCGATCTCGCGCCGGGAAAGCCGGCGCTGAGCCTGGCGGTCGGGGAGCCGCGCCATGCCATGCCGGGCTTTGTCGGCGCCGTGCTGGCCGCCCATCTCGACGGCTTCGGCCGCTACCCCGCGGGCAAGGGGCTGCCGGAATTCCGCCGTGCCGCCAGCGACTGGTTTGCCCGCCGCTACACGCTGGTGCGCGCCCCCGACCCGGAGAGTGAGGTGCTGGTGCTGAACGGCTCGCGCGAAGGGCTATTCTTCGCCGCGCTGATGGCGCGCCGGCTGCTCTCGCCGCAAAAGCGCGCCCGCCTCGGCGACAGCGCCCCGGCGGTGCTGCTGCCCAACCCGTTCTATGCCGCCTATGGCGCGGGAGCGGAGGCCGCCGGCTGCGAGAGCGTCGACCTGCCCTTGCCGGCCGATGGCGGCTGGCTGGCCGACCTCGACGCGCTGACCCCCGAACTGCTCGACCGCTCGGTCGCGCTCTATTTCGCCTCGCCCGCCAACCCGCAGGGCACCATCGCCCCGCGCGCCTATCTGCAGCGGCTGGTGGCGCTGTGCCAGGCGCATGAGGTGATGGTGTTTGCCGACGAGTGCTATTCCGAGATCTGGCTCGGCGACGCGCCGCCGACCGGGGTGCTGGAAGTGGCGGGGCCGGATTTCGCGGGCGTCGTGGCCTTCAACTCGCTGTCCAAGCGCTCAAGCCTGCCGGGCCTGCGCTGCGGCTTCTGCGCCGGTGACGCGCGTTTCATCGAGGCCTTCGCCGATTTCCGCAATGTCGCGGCGCCACAGGTGCCCGAGCCGCTGCAATGGGTCGGTATCGCGGCGCTGGCCGACGAGGTGCATGTGGACGAGAGCCGCGACCTTTACAAAGCGAAGGTCGACATCGCCGACCAGGTGTTCGGTGGGCATTTCGATTACCAGCGGCCCGATGGCGGCTTCTTCCTCTGGCTGAACGTGGCCGGGCTGCGCAGCGGCGGGCTGAGCGCCGGCGAGGAAGCCGCGCGCCGGCTCTGGCAGCGCGAGGGGCTGCGTACCGTGCCGGGCGGCTATCTCTGCCGCTCCGATGCGCTCGGGCGCAATCCCGGCGCGGACTATCTGCGCATTGCGCTGGTGCAGGATCTGGCGACGACGCGGGAGGCGCTGCCGCGCCTTCTGGCCGGCCTGTCCTGAGCGGGGCGGGGCGTTTGGCGAGGCGGGGCAAGGACACGGGGCGCGATATGGGGACGCAGACATCAATGCGGACGCCTCGGCTGGAGGCCGCCCCTTCCCGTGCCGCCCGGCCAAGGCTGCGGGTCGATCCCGCCGGCAAGGGGGGCGGCGCTGCCGGTCCGGGCGGGCGGGCGCACCGGGCGGGCAAGAGCGCGCCGGGCGGGTTTCTGCCGGAGGAGGTGCGGGGCGCGCTTGGCCGGCGGACGGCGGAGTTCGTCGGCCTCGCCCTGCTGTGCCTGTGCACGCTGATGCTGCTGGCGCTGGCCACCTGGTCGGCCGACGATCCCAGCTTCAGCCGCTCCAGCGCGGCGGCACCGTCCAATCTCCTGAGCGTGCCCGGTGCGGTGTTCGCCGATGTGATGATGCAGCTTTTCGGCGTCGCCGCGCTGGCGGCGGTGCTGCCCGTGGGCATCTGGGGCTGGCTCATCCTGACCCATCGCCACCCCGGGCGGCTGCGGGCGCGGCTGATCGCGCTGGTGGCCGGCATCGTGTTCGCCGCCGGCTTCGCCGCGTGCCTGCCGCGTTTCGGCGGCTGGCCCCTGCCGAGCGGGCTCGGCGGCGTGCTGGGTGAGTTCCTGCTGGCAGTGCCAGGCGCGCTGCGCGCCGGCTGGCTGACCAGTGCCGATTACGCGGTGGTCGGCGTCGTCTGCCTCGTCAGTGCCGCACTCACCCTGCCGCTGGCGGTCGGGTTCGGGCTGCGCGCCGGTGCGGAGGAAAACCCGGACGAGACGCGCCGCGAACCCGCCGGCTTCGAGGATGACGAGCCGGGCTGGTTGGCGTTCCTGCTCGGCATGATGACCCATGCTGCGCTGTCGCTGAAGGCGCGCATCGCCCCCGGCGGAAGCCGCCGCGCCCGCCGGCCACGCCCCTCGGGCGGGCTGTCGGACAGGCTGCGCGCGCGCGTCGGCCTGAATGGAGCGGAGGATGACGACCTCGCGTCCCTGCGCGGTGGCCGGCACGAGCCGAGCTTCGGCCAGCGCGAAGCCTTTGACGACGAAGAGGATGTCGCCGGGTTCGAGAGTGCCGACGACGATCTGCCCGACCCTCTGGACGAGGATTTCGCCGCGCCGTCACCCCCGCCGGCACCGCGCGCGGCCAAGCGCCCGCCGCCGCTGCGCTCGATCCGCGGCGGACGCGCCGCGCTGGAGGAGCAACGTCGGCGCTATGCCTTGCCGGGGCTCGATCTCCTGGCGCCCCCGCCGCCGCGCGGCGGCCCGGCCCTGTCGCGCGAGACGCTGGACGAGAATGCCCGCGACCTCGAAGGCGTGCTCGACGATTTCGGCGTGCGCGGCGCCATCGTCAATGCGCGCCCCGGACCTGTGGTGACGCTCTATGAACTGGAGCCGGCCCCCGGCATCAAGTCCAGCCGCGTCATCGGCCTCGCCGACGACATCGCCCGCTCGATGAGCGCGATTTCCGCCCGCGTGGCGGTGATCCCGGGCAAGAACGCCATCGGCATCGAACTGCCCAACCCCAAGCGCGACAAGGTGCTGCTGCGCGAAATTCTGGCCGCGCGCGACTTCGGCGAGGCGGCGCACAAGCTCGCCATCGCGCTCGGCAAGACCATCGGCGGCGAGCCTGTCATCGTCGACCTCGCCCGCATGCCGCATCTGCTGGTCGCCGGCACGACCGGCTCGGGCAAATCGGTCGCCATCAACACGATGATCCTCAGCCTGCTCTACCGGATGCGGCCAGAACAGTGCCGGCTCATCATGATCGACCCGAAGATGCTGGAGCTTTCCACCTATGACGGCATCCCGCATCTGCTGACCCCCGTCGTCACCGACCCGAAGAAGGCGGTCGTCGCGCTGAAATGGGCAGTGCGCGAGATGGAGGAACGCTACCGCAAGATGTCGAAGGTCGGGGTGCGCAGCATTGACGGCTTCAATGCCCGCATCGCCGAGGCGCAGGTCAAGGGCGAGCAGATCGTGCGGACCGTGCAGACCGGCTTCGACAAGGAAACGGGCGAGGCGATCTATGAGCGCGAGGAAATGGACCTCTCGCCGATCCCCTATATCGTCGTGGTGGTCGACGAGATGGCCGATTTGATGATGGTTGCCGGCAAGGATATCGAGGGCGCCATCCAGCGCCTCGCGCAGATGGCCCGCGCCGCTGGCATCCACCTCATCATGGCCACCCAGCGCCCGAGCGTCGATGTCATCACCGGCACCATCAAGGCGAACTTCCCGACCCGGATTTCCTTCCAGGTGACGTCCAAGATCGACAGCCGCACCATTCTCGGCGAGATGGGCGCGGAGCAGCTGCTGGGCCAGGGCGACATGCTCTACATGGCCGGCGGCGGCAGAATCTCGCGCGTCCATGGCCCGTTCGTGTCGGACCAGGAGGTGGAGCGGGTGGTCGAGCATCTGAAGGCGCAGGGCGCCCCCGATTATCTCGACGAGGTGACGGTCGATCTCGACAGCGAGGGAGACGACGGCGCGGTTTTCGACAAGAGCGGCATGGGCGGCGAGGAAGGCGGTGACCTCTACTCGCAGGCAGTGGCCGTGGTGCTGCGCGACAAGAAATGCTCTACCTCCTACATCCAGCGCCGGCTGCAGATCGGCTACAACCGCGCCGCCTCGCTGGTAGAGCGGATGGAGCGCGAGGGGCTGGTCGGCCCGGCCAACCATGCCGGCAAGCGCGAGATTCTCGCCGAGTCCGGCGGGGCGGAGGGCTACTGAGCCGATGAGGGCCTCGCACCCCGCCCGCTTCCACCCGGACGCTGCTGACGTTGCGTCGGGGCCACAGGATCGCCACAGCGGCGCGCTACCCGCGTTGTTGACACATCCCTGCGCACCCCGGCCGCCTTCGCGCCGCGCGCCATCCGAGACGTGCCCCAGCGAGATTTGCCCCATGCGCCCTATGCTCCGTATCTGCGCCGCCGCCCTGCTGCTTCTGCCCGCAATACTCCTGCCTGCTGGCGTCGCGCTGGCGCAAATGTCGCCGCCGTCCTTCGTGCCGGTGCCGCCGAAAAAGCCGGCGGCGCTGATGCGTACCGCGCAGGCAGACCCGGCGACTGCGGCGACCGCCGATCCCAATATCCAGGTCGCCGCCGTGGCGAACCAGCGCGCGGCGAATGAGACGGTCCAGCGAATCAACGATTACTTCAACAGCTTCAAGACGATGATCGGCGATTTCGTGCAGGTCGATCCCGACGGCACCCGCCAGCAGGGGCAGTTCTACATTCTCAAGCCGGGCCGGGTGCTGTTTGAATATGAAGCGCCGAGCCGGATCGAGCTGGTGGCCGACGGGCGCTCGGTTGCGGTACGCGACAAGAAGCTGAAGACGCAGGACATTTCCCCGCTCTCGGCCACGCCGCTGCGCTTCCTGCTGTCGGAGAACTTCAACCTCGCCCGCAACACCAACGTGACCGGCGTCTACCAGGACGACATCTTCGCCACGGTTGTGATCGAGGAAAAGCAGCCCATGGTCGGTACCTATCGACTGATGATCATGTTCGACGCCAAGACCATGCAGCTCAAGCAGTGGACCGTCACCGACCCGCAGGGCTACGACACCACGGTCGCCGTCTCCAACCTCGACACCGCCCAGCGGCCGGACCCGATGCTGTTCGTCATCAACCGGAATTGAGGGGGGGGGCCGGCCGTATCGCGGATAAGCCGCGCTCCCCTCCCTCATGCCCGGGTTTGACCCGGCACCCGGAGCGGGCGGCGGCCGGGGCAGTTCCGGCGAGGGTCTGTCGGAGAACGAGCGCCTGAGGCGGCGAAGACGGCGGCGCGGGCTCCCCTTCACGCGAAAATGCTCTAGTGTCGCGGCCGATTCCCGCCCGCGAAGGTCCCTCCGCTTTGCCGCTCTCCATTGCCACCTGGAACATCAATTCGGTGCGGCTGCGCATCGGGCTCGTCGGCAAGCTCGCCGAGGAACACCAGCCGGACGTCATCTGCCTGCAGGAGACCAAGACGCCGGATGACCGCTTCCCGCTGAAAGAGGCGGCCAAGCTCGGCTATCCCCATGCCGCCATCCATGGCCAGAAGGGCTATCACGGCGTCGCCATCCTCTCGAAGCGACCCTTCGAGGCGGTGAGCCGGCAGGGCTTCTGCGACATGGGCGATGCGCGTCACATCTCGGTGGTGCTCGGGCGCGAGGCGGGGCTGTCCGCGCCCCTGACCATCCACAATTTCTACATCCCGGCCGGCGGCGATATCCCCGACCCTGAGGTGAACGAGAAATTCCGCCACAAGCTGGCCTTCCTCGACGAGGCCACCGCCTGGGAACACCTGCACCCGCAGGACCCCGCCGCGCGCTCGGTGCTGGTGGGCGACCTCAACATCGCGCCGCTGGAGGCCGATGTGTGGAGCCACAAGCAGTTGCTCGACGTGGTCAGCCATACGCCGGTCGAGGTCGACAGGCTGGCGAAGCTACAGGCTGCGGGCAATTGGGTTGACGTGATGCGCACTTTCATTCCGCCGCAGGAGAAGCTCTACACCTGGTGGAGCTACCGTGCCGCCGACTGGGCGGCGTCCAATCGCGGCCGGCGGCTGGACCATGTGTGGGCGACCCCCGCGCTGGCCCCTGCCGCCCGCGCGCTCACCGTGCTGCGCGAGGCGCGCGGCTGGGAGCGGCCCTCCGACCATGTGCCCGTGATCGCCACCTTCGAGGCGTAGCCGCAGCGTGCTGCGGGCTCGCCTTTCCGCAGGCGCCGTTATAGGTTGCGCCAGAACGTCACCTGACCCAGCCGAGGAAGCCTCCTTGTCCCGTGCTCTCTCCCGCCTGTGCCGCGTCCTTACCCTTTCGCTCGCGCTCGGTGGCGCGCTGGCGCTGGGCGGTTGCGGCGTGAAAGGCCCGCTGGAGCCGCCGCCGAACTCGCCGCAGGCGCAGCCCGGCCCGGACGGCAAGGTGCCAAAGGATACCGGCCCGGTGAAGCCGGACCAGCCTTTCATCCTCGACGGCCTGCTCTGACCACCGAAGCGCCATGCATCATTTCGCCTATCGTGACGGCATCCTCCACGCCGAGGATGTGAGCCTCGCCGACATCGCCCGCGCGGTCGGCACGCCCTTCTATGCCTATTCGACGGCGACGCTGGAGCGTCACCACCGGGTGTTCACCGACGCCTTCGCCGACATGCGGACCACGCTGTGCTACGCGGTGAAGGCCAATTCCAACCAGGCGGTGATCCGCACCTTCGCCAAGCTCGGCGCGGGGGCCGACATCGTCTCCGGCGGCGAACTGAAGCGGGCGCTGCAGGCAGGCATCGAGCCGCGCAAGATCGTGTTCTCCGGCGTCGGCAAGACGCGCGAGGAAATGGCGGGGGCGCTCGATGCCGGCATCATGTGCTTCAATGTCGAGAGCGAGCCGGAACTGCTGACCCTCTCCGAAGTGGCGGTGAGCCACGGGGTGGCCGCGCCGATCTCGATCCGCGTCAACCCGGATGTCGACGCCAAGACCCACCACAAGATTTCCACCGGCAAGTCGGACAACAAGTTCGGCATTCCGGTCTCGCGCGCGCGCGAGGTTTACCGTCACGCGGCGGCGCTGCCGGGGCTGCGCATCACCGGCGTCGACATGCATATCGGCAGCCAGATCACGGATCTCGGCCCGTTCGACAATGCCACCGCGCTGCTGGTGGAACTCGCTCGCGACCTGATGGCGGACGGGCATCCGCTGACCCATCTCGATCTCGGCGGCGGGCTGGGCGTGCCCTATGTCGCCGGCGAGGCGGAGCCACCGCTGCCCTCCGCCTATGCCGCGCTGGTGAAGCGGCACACGCACAATCTCGGCCTCGGCCTCGTCTTCGAGGTCGGGCGCATGCTGGTGGCGAATGCCGGCATCCTCGTTTCCCGCGTGCTTTACGTGAAGGAAGGCGAGGGCAAGCACTTCGTCATTGTCGACGCGGCGATGAACGATCTCATCCGCCCGACGCTCTACGACGCTCATCACGAAATCTTGCCCGTGCGCGAGGCGGTGCCCGGTGAGGGGCAGATGGTCGCGGATGTGGTCGGGCCGGTGTGCGAATCCGGCGATTTCCTGGCACTCGGGCGGCGACTGCCGGGACTGAAGGCCGGCGATCTCATCGCCGTGATGACGGCGGGCGCCTATGGCGCGGTGCAGGCCTCTACCTACAATACACGCGCGCTGATCCCGGAAGTGCTGGTCAGAGGCTGGGAATTCGCCGTGGTGCGGCCGCGCGTGGAGGTTGACGACCTCATTGCGCTCGACCGGATGCCGGGCTGGCTGGCCTGAGTCTCCCGGCGTCGCGCCGCCGCATTTGCCTCACGCGGCATCTCACGATGTGATGATGAAGTGAGCGTGCCTGTTCCAGGTGCAGGACTGGCGCGGCGGATTCGCCATGTTAAGGTGACGCTGGGGCTGGTGTGGACCTGAGAACCTCGGAGGTCGGCCGCGTGACGGCAACACCGGATGGAACGGAAGGCGAGGGCCGCCCGGCGGCGGCTGGCGCGCGCGCGGAGAAGTTGCGGGCCGGCGAACGCCGGAGCGAGGGCCGCTCTGCCGAGCAGCGCAATTCCGCAGAGCACCGCATGGGCGCCGCTTTGCAGCGGGCCTGGGGCGTGCTCCTGTGGGAGCGCGTGTGGCCTGCCGTGGTCGCGCTCGGGGCTGCGCTCGGCCTGTTCCTCATCGCCTCCTGGCTCGGCCTCTGGCTGTCATTGCCGCCCTATGGCCGCGTCATCGGGCTTGTCCTGTTCGCCGCCCTGTTCGCGCTGGCGCTGGTGCCGGCGCTGCGCATCCGGCCGCCCTCGGCCGGCGAGGCGCTGTCGCGGCTCGACCGCGAAAGCCACCTGCCGCACCGGCCGGCCACCGCCCTCTCCGACCATCTCGCCTCGAAGCCTGACGATCCCGTTGGCGCCGCGCTCTGGCGGGCGCATCTGGCGCGGATGTCGGCGCAGATCGGCAGCTTCCGCGTCGGCCTGCCGGCGCCGCGCGTCGCCGCCAAGGATGGGCAGGCGCTGCGGGCGCTGGTGCTGCTCGGGGTGATCGCCACCTTCTTCATGGTGCCGGGCGACCATATGCGGCGCATCGCCGCCGCTTTCGATTGGGCCGAGCTGGTGCCGCCGAAGCCCTACCGCGTCGATGCCTGGGTAACGCCGCCCGGCTATACCGGCCGCGCGCCGATCATGCTGCCGGGGCTGCGCTCGCAGGAACTGGCGCAGGCGGCCGCCGGAGCGCCTGACCCTGCCGCCGACTCGGCTTATGAGGCGAGCGCGATGACCGTGCCGGCCGGCAGCGAGCTGGTGGTGCGTATCATCGGGCTTGAGGACGCGAAGCTGGTGACGCAGGGCGGCATTGCCACGGCGCCGGCGAAAGAGGAAGAGACGCCGGAGGGGTCGCGCGTACCCACGGCTGCGGCTCCGCCCGCCACCGGCGACGAGCGGCGCTTTGTCATCGCCACAGACGGCGCGGCCCGCATCGAGGGGCCGGACGGGCGTTTTGTCTCCTGGCATTTCCGCGCGCAGCCGGACAACCCGCCGACCATCGAATTGACCAAGGAGCCGCAGGCCTCGGGCAATAACGCGCTGGCGCTGAGCTACAAGGCCGAGGACGATTACGGAATTGCCGGCGCCGAGGCGCGCTTTGTCGCCCTGCCGCTGCCCCCGCCGCTGCACGCGCTGAAGAACGCGCCCAAACGTGCCGAGCCCCGCACGCTGGTGGAGGCGCCGAACTTCCCGCTGCCGCTGGTCGGCGGCCGCTCCAAGGTGGCGAGCGGGCAGACGACGAAGGACTTCACCGAGAATCCGTGGGCGGGCACAAGGGTCGACCTGACGCTGGTGGCCCGTGACCAGGCCGGCAATGTCGGCCAGTCCGCCCCGCGTAGCCTCACGCTGCCGCAGAGAAGCTTCTCCAACCCGCTGGCGCGGGCATTGATCGAGGAGCGGCGGACATTGGCGCTTGATGCCGACATGCGCGAACGGGTGCAGGCCGGGCTTGACGCGCTGGCCATCGCGCCGGAAGTGTTCACGCCCGATCCCTTGCACTATATGGGCCTGCGCACGGCGTCTTTCCGGCTGGCCAATGCCCGCAGCGACGACGATCTGCGCGGCGTCGTCGACTATCTCTGGGAGGTCGCGGTCCGCATCGAGGATGGAGACCTCTCCGATGTCGAGAAGCGGCTGCGCGACGCCCAGCAGGCGCTGCAGAACGCGCTTGAAAACAACGCGTCCGACGAGGAAATCCAGAAGCTGGCGCAGGAACTGCGCGACGCCATGAACGAGTTCATGAAGGCGCTGGCGCAGGAGGCGCAGCGCAACCAGAACCGTGCCGACTCCAACCAGCCGATGGACCCGAACGCCCGCACGGTCCGCCCGCAGGACCTGCAGAAGATGCTCGACCGCATCGAGGACATGGCGAAAAACGGCGCCCGCGATGCCGCGCGACAGATGCTGAGCGAGCTGCAGAACATGCTGAACGGCCTGCAGGCCGGGCGTCAGCAGCAGCGCCAGCAGCAGGGCCAGAGCCAGATGTCCCAGTCCATGGACCAGCTCGGCGACATGATCCGCCGCCAGCAGCAGCTGCGCGACCGCACCTTCAAGGAAGGGCGGGAGGGGGAGCAGGACCAAGCGTTCAACGAGCTGAAGCAAAATCAGGAGCAACTGCGCGAGCAGCTGCGCCAGCTGCGCGAGAAGATGCAGCAGGCCATGCGCGAGCGGGGTCAGCAAGGCGAGAACGGCGAGGGCCAGCAAGGTCAGGGGCAGCAAGGTCAGGGGCAGCAAGGTCAGGGGCAGCAAGGTCAGGGGCAACAAGGCCAGGGCCAGCAGGGCGAGGGTCAGCAGGGCGAGGGTCAGCAGGGCCAAGGCCAGGGCCAGGGGCGCGGCCAGGGCCAAGGGCAGGGCATGCCTGGCGAAGGCGGTTTCGCCCAGGCCGAGCAGGCGATGCGCGAGGCCGAGCAGGCGCTTGGCGAAGGTGACGGCACCGGCGCGGTGGATGCCCAGAGCGAGGCGCTGCAGGCGCTGCGCCGGGGCGCCCAGCAGATGGCCGAGGCCATGCAGCAACAGCAGGGTGGCCCCGGCGGCGAGGGGCCGGGCGGCCCTTCCGGGCAGAGCGCCGAGCGCACCGACCCGCTCGGCCGGCCGATGCGCTCGCGCGACTATGGCGACGACAACACGGTGAAGGTGCCGGAAGAAATCGACATGCAGCGCGCCCGCCGGGTGCTGGAGGAACTGCGCCGCCGCTTCGGCGAGCCCGACCGTCCGCGCCTTGAGCTCGACTATCTGGAGCGGCTGCTGCGCGACTTCTGAACCGGCGGCATTGCCCGACGCTTCCCGGGGGGCCTGCTGATCCGGGCCTGCCGTTTCACGCTGACCAAGCGACAGTGCGAGGCGGTGGGTGACCGCTGGCGCCTACTTCTCCGCCTCGGGGATATAGCCGATGAAGGGCAACTGGCGGAACGCATGCGAGACGTCCATGCCATAGCCGACGACGAAATAATCCGGGCAGGGAAAGCCGATGAAATCCGCCGTTATCTGCACCGCGCGCTTGTGCGGCTTTTCCAGCAGTACGGCGACCATGACCCGCCGCGCGCCGCGCGCCGCCAGCAGGTCCTTGGCAAAGGCCAGCGTCCGGCCCGATTCGAGGATGTCGTCGATCAGCAGCACGTCGCGCCCGCGCACATCAGTCTCGATGTCGCGCAGCACCGTCACCTGGCCGGAGGAGACGCGCGCGTCTCGATAGCTCGACAGGGTGATGAATTCCACCTCCGGCGCGAGTCCCGCATTGTGCATGGCGCGGATGAGATCGGCGGCAAAGACGAAGCTTCCCTTCAGCACCGCGAGGACCACCAGCTTCTCCGGCGCGGCAGCGACAATCTCGTCGACCAGTTCGCGGTTGCGGGCGGCGATGGTCTCGGCGTCGAACAGCACCTCGATTCGGGCGTCGCGATAGGTGGGGCCGACGTCGGCGGGTGTCGGGGCGGCATTTTCTTCGGTCATCGACTTCCTCTCGCGCGGCAGGTGGCGCACGCTGTTGGTGCACCCTGTGCTTCGCCGAGCAGGATGAACGGGCCGTCACCGCGCGTCCAGCGGGGTTTCCTGCTACCAGCGGGGGCTCCCGTCTTTTGCGACGGCGCGCACACGCTATGTTAGAGGTCGCGCCGTCAGAATCAGCGGGGGGCAGTCTCCGCCGAAGGATTGAGTCTTGGTTCGCTTCGAAAATGTCGGCCTGCGCTACGGCATGGGCCCGGAGGTGCTGCGGGATGTCACCTTTGGCATTCCTCCGCACTCCTTCCAGTTCCTCACCGGCCCCTCCGGTGCGGGCAAGACCACGTTGCTGCGGCTGCTTTTCCTGTCGCTGCGGCCGACGCGCGGCCTTGTCACGGTGTTCGGCCGCGATGCCGCCAAGCTCGCCCCCGACGAGACAGCGGCGCTGCGCCAGCGCATCGGCATCGTGTTCCAGGATTTCCGCCTGCTAGACCATTTGAGCACCTATGAGAATGTCGCCCTGCCGCTGCGCGTGCAGGGGCGGGAGGAGGCGACCTATCGCGCCGAGGTGACCGAGCTTCTGCAATGGGTGGGGCTGGGCGAGCGCATGCATGTGCTTCCCCCTGTGCTGTCGGGCGGCGAGAAGCAGCGCGCCGCCATCGCGCGGGCGCTGATCAGCCGGCCGGAAATCCTGCTGGCGGACGAGCCGACCGGCAATGTCGATCCCAGCCTGGCGCGACGCTTGCTGCGCCTGTTCCTGGAACTGCATAAAAGCGGCACCTCGGTTCTGATCGCCACCCATGACATCGGGCTGATGGACCAGTTCGACGCGCGCCGTCTCGTCATCAATCAGGGACGCCTGACCGTCTATGACTGAACATCGAACGAGCGCCTCGGGACGGCTGGCGGCGATGGCCGGGCGTTTGCGCGCGCCGGCCGCCGCCAGCGCAGAACAGGCGGCCAAGCCCGGCCCGGGTCCGTCGCGCTCCGGCCCCACCCCGCCGATCCGATCGGCGGTGCAGCGGCCGATCGTGCCCGGCGCGACGGTGACGGCGCGGGCGCTGATCGCGGTGATCGCGATCATGACATTTCTGGCCGGCATCACCATCGGCGCGGTCTCGGCGGTCAGCAATGTCGCGGCCGAATGGTCCGCCGACATCGCGCGCGAGGCGACGATCGAGATCAAGCCGGGTGACGGCCTCGATATCGAGGCCGCACTCGCCAGGGCGGTGGAACTGGCGAAGGCCACGCCCGGTGTGGCGGACGCGCAGGCGCTAGACCCTGCCGCCACGTCGAAGCTGCTGGAGCCGTGGCTCGGCACCGGGCTCGACCTCGCGAACCTGCCGGTGCCGAGGCTGATCACGGTGACGCTCGCCGGTACGGCCGATGCCCAGACGATGCCGGCCCTGCGTGCCGAACTCGCCCGGCAAGTGCCCTCCGCCACACTCGACGATCACCGTGTGTGGGCGGAGCGGCTGGCCACCACGACGCGGACGGCGATGGCGATCGGGCTCGCCGTGCTGGCGCTGGTTGCCGCCGCCACCGTGCTTTGCGTGACGGTGGCCACGCGCGCGGCGGTGGACGCCGCCCGCTTCGTGGTGGAGGTGCTGCATTTCGTCGGCGCTCGGGATGTCTTCATCGTGTCGGAATTCCAGCGCCATTTCCTTACCGTCGGGCTCAAGGGCGCGGCCATCGGCGGCGGCGCGGCCATTGCGCTGTTCTTCCTCGGCTCGACCCTGCCGTCCTGGCTGAGCTTCGACCAGCAGATCGACACGCTGGTGGGGGCGATCACCATCGACGCGCGCGGCTACGGCGGCATTGTGGGTGTCGCGGTGCTGGTGGCGCTGGTGACGACGCTCACCTCGCGCCTCACCGTCTACCGCACCTTGCGCGGCATCAGCTAGGCAACGCCGTGGCTACCCTCTCCCCCACCGATCCCGCCCATGCGCCGAACCGGCCGGCCCGCCGGCGTCTGGTCCGCCTTTTCTGGATGCTGGCCGCCGTGCCGCTGGCGGCCTTCCTTGCCTTGCTCGTGGGCTTCGCGATTTTTGTCGCCGGGATCGAGGGGCGCGAGGCGCAGGCCGGGCGACGCGCCGACGGCATCGTCGTCCTGACCGGCGGGTCGGAGCGCATCATCGACGCCACCAACCTCCTGCTTGAGGGGCGGGGAAAGCGCCTGCTCATCACCGGCGTCCACCCCGACACCACGCTGGACGAAATCGTGCGGACGGTGCCGGCGACGCGGGAGGCGCTGGAATGCTGCGTCGAACTTGGCCGCTCGGCCCTGAACACCCAGGGCAACGCGATCGAGACGGGGGAGTGGGCGCGGGCGAACCATTTTCGTTCGCTCCTGGTGGTGACGTCGGCCTGGCACATGCCGCGCGCGCTGGTGGAACTGCGCCGCACCACGGCGGGGATCACGCTCGTACCGTATCCGGTGGTGCCGCGGCGGCCGGACGCCAGCCCCCAGGCGCCGCTGGCCAGCCTGCGGCTGCTGGCGGTCGAGTATGTGAAGTTCCTTGCCGCCTCTCTCGGGGTGCGCGCCTGGCCGGCGGTGACATCGCAATTGCGTGAGGCAGGCCGGTTGCCGCCACCCTGACAGGCGTTGTCAAGGGAACCTTCAGCATCTTCGCGGATTCCTCCACAGGCAGAGTTGACGCCGCAACCAGATGTTCTAGATTTGTTCCCATGATGACACGCGACACGCTACGCTTTGATTCGCTGCAGGATGCCGGTCCGCTCAGCGCCAGCGGTTTGCTGGCGCGGCGCTTCCGACTTTGGCGCGGCATGGATGGACGTCGTCAGATGTACTCCGTCTATGCCGCCGAAGAGGCACCCGACTATCCCGCCGCCATCGCCATCGCGGTGCGGATGGAAGGTACGCGCCGCATCCCGGTGTGGACCGGCCCCGCCGGGGCCAAGGCGCGAAGTGCCGCCATGGCCACCGGGGCGCAGGAAATTCACCTGCGCATCCTGCCCGACGCCGAAAGCGGCACGCTCGCACCGATGTGAGCGGCAGGGGCGTGCACGTGCTCCGCGCGACGGCCTCGGGCGAAGGCTCCGCGCAAATACTCAGAGCCGTTCGACCAGCCAGCGCAGTTCCCGGTCGCGGATGCCGAGTTCGGCCAGGTGCCGGGCGGTGGCGGTGACATAATCGGCATTCGGCCCGCCTATGCCTTGACCTTGCCGGATCAGATGCAGCCGCTCCTCGGCGGTGATCTGCCCGGCATATTGGGCGTGGCCGCGATCGACCAGAAACACCACGGCCGGCACCGTTCGTGCGCTCCCATCCTTCAGCCACACACGCCGCACCGCCTCGCGATAGATGTTCGTCACCTGCTCGCGCTCGCGCAGATAGGCGAGCGTCGCTTCCGCCGCGTCCGCCGCCACGCGGAAGGCAATGCCGACGCAGGCGCCGCCGCGATCGAGGCCGAGCACCAGGCCGGGCTTTTCCGGCGTTCCCCGCCAGTGGACCGATTTCACGCAGAAGGAACGATGCGCGCCGATGAGCTTGCCCGGCAGCCGCTCCTCATAGGCAAAGCCCGGATTCCACATCAGCGAGCCATAGCCGAAGACCCAGAGCGGTTCGCCGGGGGCGGGAGGATGGGCGAGAAGGCCGGCGGCGGGCATGGCGGGCACCTGCAAGAGGGCGGAATCGGGCAAGGGCGGCAACAGGCTTTGCTTGCGCGACCGGGCGGCATGGCGCAAGGGGCGCGGCTGGCCTAAACAAATGGCTGCTGTTGCCCACCTTGCCCACCCCAGCCCAGCGCCCCGCCTTAAGCCTGCCGCATCGACGGCAGAGCGTGCGCCGCCCCTGACCCCCGGAGTTGCTGCATGAGCGTGTCCGACGTCCATCCCGATCCTGCCGCATCCCGGCGCCGCCGGTGGCTGATCGCGCTGCCTTTCGCGCTCATCGTCGTGGTCGGCATCGGCTGGTCGTTCGCCTGGAACTGGAGCGCCGAGCGGGCGTCGGCGGAAATCGACGCCTGGATCGTGCGCGAGGCGGCGGATGGGCGGGCCTGGAACTGCGCCAACCGCGAACTCGGCGGCTTTCCCTTCCGCTTCGAGCTGATCTGCACCGCGCCCAGCGTGACCTTCGCCGGCCCCGCCGAGTGGACGGCTCGCATGACCCGTGCCCATGCGGTGGCACAGGTGTGGAATCCGCGCCACATCATCGCCGAGTTCGAGGGGCCCTCCGTGCTGACCGAGACCTCGACCGGCCGTGAGATCACCGCGAACTGGTCGCTGCTGCAGGTGAGCGGCGTGGGCAGCGAGGGGCGGGCCGAGCGCGCCTCCGTCGCCGCCAATGACTACACGCTGGCCGAGGGCGGCACGACGGTGTTCTCCGCCCGCCATGTGGAACTGCATGTGCGCCACCATCCCGGCGAGGCGATGGGCACGCTGGACATCGCTCTCGGCTTTACCGGCGCCAGTGGCATGGCGCTGAGTACCCCACAGGCGCGCACCTCCGGCGTCGCGATGGCCCAGGCGGCGGCCCTCGCGGCAAAGTCCATCGACGGCGAGCTGCAGGCGACGCTCACGCAGGTGCCGCCTTTCCGCACCATGCCGGCGGCCCAGCGCCTGGCGCTGTGGCAGCAGGCGGGCGGGCGGATCAACCTGGAACTGGCGCGCGTCACCGGGGGCGGGGGCGCGCTCAGCGCCTCGGGCGATCTTGGCCTCGACGCCCAGCACCGCCCGGACGGGCGGCTCGACCTCGCGGTGGTGAAGGCCCAGCCGCTGTTCGCGGCGATGGCCGAGGCCGGGCTGATGCCGGATTTCCTCGCCAATCTCGCCCCGGCGATGATGATGGCGGGGATGCCGACCACGGTGGACGGGCAGAAGGCGAGCTCGTTCCCCTTCGCCTTCCGCGACGGGCGGGTGATGCTCGGCGTGCTGCCGCTCGGCAAGATCGGCCCGCTCTACTGAGGCCGGGCTGCGGGCCTCGATGACCATCCTTCGAGGCCCGGCCGACGGCGGGCACCTCGGCATGACGACGCGCCCGGCGGAACGACGTTGATCCCGACCGGGGACGCTCACACCGCGAAGATGCTGGCCCCGGTGTCGGCCGTGCCGACGGCGGCGCGGAAGGCGGCGAACAACTCGCGCCCGACGCCGACATGCGAGGGGGCGAGATTGGCCGGGGCGGGCGCCCGCTCGGCCCAGACTTCCGGTTCGACCAAGACCCTCAGCGTGCCATCGACGGCGTCGAGCCGGATCATGTCGCCATTGCGGATCAGCGCGATGGCCCCGCCATCGGCGGCCTCCGGGGTGACGTGGATGGCCGCCGGCACTTTGCCGGACGCGCCCGACAGTCGCCCGTCGGTGACGAGCGCGACCTTGTGGCCACGGTCCTGAAGCACGCCGAGCGGCGGCATCAGCTTGTGCAGTTCCGGCATGCCGTTGGCCTTCGGGCCCTGGAAGCGCACCACGGCGATGAAATCGCCTGTGAGCGACCCCGCCTTGAACGCCGCCTGAAGTTCCTCCTGGCTGTGGAACACGCGGGCGGGCGCCTCGATGATATGGCGCTCCGGCGCGATGGCGGAGGTCTTGATAACGGCCCTGCCCAGTTCGCCGGCGAGAAGCTTGAGCCCGCCGGTCGACTGGAACGGCGCCCCGGCACCGCGCAGCACCGCCTCGTCGCCACTCGCCGCGGTGCCTTCGCGCCAGCCGAGCGTGCCGTCCGCAAGCAGCATCGGCTCCTGCGTATAGGCGTCGAGCCCGCCGCCCCACACGGTTTCCACGTCGCGGTGCAGCTTGCCATCGGAGATGAGCTCGCGGATGACATAGCCCATGCCGCCGGCGGCATGGAAATGGTTCACATCGGCCTTGCCATTGGGGTAGACGCGGCAAAGCAGGGGAGTGACGTCGGCAAGGTCGGAAAAATCGTCCCAGGTGAGCCGGATGCCTGCCGCCGCCGCCATGGCGACGATGTGCAGCGTGTGGTTGGTGGAGCCTCCGGTGGCATGCAGGCCGACAATGCCGTTCACGAACGCCTTCTCGTCCAGCATGCGGCCGACCGGCACATAGTCGTTGCCGAGCGCGGTCATTGCCATGGCGCGCTCCGCCGCCGCCGTGGTCAGCGCGTCGCGCAGCGGCGTGTTGGGATTGACGAAGGAGGCGCCGGGCAGGTGCAGGCCCATGATCTCCATCATCATCTGGTTGGTGTTGGCGGTGCCGTAGAAGGTGCAGGTGCCCGGCCCGTGATAGGACTGGCTCTCGGCCTCCATAAGCGCCTCGCGCCCAACCTTGCCCTCGGCGAAGAGCTGGCGGATCTTCGCCTTCTCGTCGTTCGGCAGGCCCGAGGTCATCGGCCCGGCCGGGATGAACACCGTCGGCAGATGGCCGAAGGACAGCGCGCCGATGATGAGGCCGGGCACGATCTTGTCGCAGATGCCCAGAAACACGGCGGCGTCGAAGGTCTGGTGCGAGAGGGCGACGGCGGTCGAGAGCGCGATCACGTCGCGCGAGAACAGCGACAGTTCCATGCCGGCCTCGCCCTGGGTGACGCCGTCGCACATGGCGGGCACGCCGCCGGCCACCTGCGCGGTGCCGCCGGCGCGGCGCGCCGCAGTTCGGATCAACTCGGGATAGGTCTCATAAGGCTGGTGGGCGGAGAGCATGTCGTTATAGGCGGTGACGATGCCGAGATTGGCGCCCGGGCCCTCGCGCAGCATGGCCTTGTCCGAGGGGCCGCAGGCGGCGAAGCCGTGCGCCTGGTTGGCGCAGCCGAGCTTCGCCCGGCTCGGCCCGCGCTCGGCCGCCAGGGCGATCCGTTCCAGATAGCGCCCGCGGGCGTCGCGCGAGCGCACCGCAATGCGCTCCGTAACCTCGCCGACGCGGGCATTCACGCTGGACGGAATGGCATTGGCCATGCGGCTCTCCTCAGAAGCGTCAGCGGCCGGCGATTCCGGCCGCTCGGTGATGGCCGGCGGCCCGGGCGGGCAGCCGGAGGGGTGGTGCCGGCGTCAGGGGCACCAGAAGATGTCGAGCCTGGGCCGGGCCCGCAGGACGGCGCGGATGGGCATTTCGGTCGCCGGTCCCTCGCCCAGTGCCTTCTCCAGCACCGGCTTCTTGGCCTCGCCCTCGATGTGCAAGGCGAGCGCGTCGGCGCCCAGCAGCACGGGCAAGGTGAGGGTGATGCGCGGCTCGCCGGCATCGGGGGCGCGCATCGGAATGAGGCCGAGCGCCGCGTCGGGGTCTATCGCCTCTTCCAGATGGTCGCCATTGGGGAAGAATGAGGCGGTATGGCCGTCATCGCCCATGCCGAGAATGGCGCAGGCGAGCGGCCAGGACATTTCCTCCAGCGCCTCGTTGACCGCGAACAGGCCGTCTTCCGGCGTCGGCGCGTCATTGGCGAGCGGGATGAATTTAGCCGCCGCCGCGTTGTTCTGCATTAGATGCTGGCGGACCAGCCGCGCGTTGGAACGATCGGAGGTCTCGCGCACCCAGCGCTCGTCGACCAGGGTGACGGCGATCTTCTCCCAGGGCAGGTCGCGGGTGGAAAGTTCCTCGAAGAAGCGGGTAGGGGTACGCCCGCCGGAAACCGCGAGGCTGGCATAGCCGCTGCGGGCCACGCGCGCGCTCAGCGCCGCGCCGACGAAATCGGCCACCGCGCGCGCCACCTCGGCGCTGTCCTTCAATTCGTGCAGTTCCGGCATGCTCGCGCAGTCTCCCTCTCGCGCCGGCCCGAAGCCGGCTCCTTTACCGATGGCGGCGCGAGGCCGCGCCATCCCCAGTATAGGGCAGTTATGCGACGACTGGAGCCCGGCCGCCGCACGTCCCGTTGAGCGCCCACACGTCCCGGCGGGGCGCCGTCTTCAAGCCACAGGCGCCGGTCAGGCGCCGTCTTCCAGCCACGTGCGGCCGTCGCGCTCGATAAGGGCGATGGCGGCCGAGGGGCCCCAGGTGCCGGCGGTGTACGGTCGCGGTGGTTCCTTGGCGCCACGCCACGCCTGCAGGATCGGGTCCACCCATTTCCACGCCGCCTCGACCTCGTCGCGGCGCATGAACAGGGTCTGGTTGCCGCGCACCACGTCGAGGATGAGGCGTTCATAGGCGTCCGGGTTGCGGACCTTGAACGCCTTGGCGAAGCTCATGTCGAGCGGCACATGGGTGAGGCGGATGCCGCCGGGACCGGGATCCTTGATCATCAGCCACAGCTTCACGCCCTCGTCGGGCTGGAGGCGGATGACCAGACGGTTCGATTCGATCGGCCCGACATTGGCGTCGAACACCGAATGCGGCACCGGCTTGAATCCGACCACGATTTCCGAGACCCGCGAGGCGAGCCGCTTGCCGGTGCGCAGGTAGAAGGGCACGCCGGCCCAGCGCCAGTTCTCCACCTCGGCCTTCACCGCGACGAAGGTCTCGGTGTGGCTGGTGGAGGAGCCGAGCTCGTCGAGATAGCCCGACACCGCCCCGCCGGCCGAGGCGCCGGCGCGGTACTGGCCGCGCACGGTGACGGCCGCCATGTTCTGGTCGTCGATCGGCTTGAGGGCGCGCAGAACCTTCAGCTTCTCATCGCGCACCGCGTCGGCGTCGAGCGAGGCGGGCGGCTCCATGGCAACGAGGCAGAGCAGTTGCAGGATGTGGTTCTGCACCATGTCGCGCATCGCGCCCGCGGTGTCGTAATAGCCGGCCCGTTCCTCCACGCCGAGGGCTTCGGCGACGGTGATCTGCACATGGTCGATATGGGCGTTGTTCCACAGCGGCTCGAAAAGGGCGTTGGCGAAGCGCAGCGCCATCAGGTTCTGGACCGTCTCCTTCCCGAGATAATGGTCGATGCGGTAGACGCGGTCTTCCGGGAAGATGCGGCCGATCTGCTCATTGAGCGCCACGGCGGATTTGAGATCCTTGCCGATCGGCTTCTCGATGACGACGCGGCCATTGCGGGAGAGCCCGTATTTGCCCAGCCGCTCGCAGATCGGCCCGAACAGATGCGGGGCCGTGGCGAGATAATAGACCGGGATATGGTCCGGGAACGCCTCGACGCGCTGCGCCAGCTCCGGCCAGCCGCCATCGGCGTCGGCATCGGCGGCGACATAGGACAGGCGGGCGAGGAAGCGATCCACCTCCGGCCCTTCGAGCTCGCTCGCCGGGATGTGGTCGCTCAGCGCCTGGCGGGCGAAAGCGCGGAACTGGTCGTCGCTCAGCGCGCGGCGCGAGACACCGATGATGGTGGCATCGTCGGGAAGCTGGCCATCGAGATCGCGATGAAAGAGCGCCGGGATCAGCTTGCGGCGGGCAAGGTCGCCGGTCGCCCCGAAGACGGTGAGGGTGAAGGGAGCCACCGGAATCACGCGGCTGGTCATCTGATCAGTGTCTCCTTGATGTCCCGCAGCCGGGACGGGAGGTGGGTCGGTCCATAGTCGCGCCACGGTAGGCGCGGGAGCCGCTTCACCTGACTCCTAGCAAAAACGATTCCGCGCCGCGACCCGGGGCGGCGGGGAGGGACGCCATCGCCCCGATTTCCCGTGCGGTGCCGGCTGGAACGCCGGTCCGGACCACAGGGAATCCGCAGTCCGCTTCCACATATCTGTGTTGCACCGCAACAATATGGCGACAAAGTGGGCGAGCGCAGGGCGAAATCAGGCGAAGTGCGGGCACTCATGTATTCGCGCGGCAGCGGGCACGAGGGCAAGAGAGCCGCAACCTGGGGTCCCCGCGGCCCTGCGCATGCCCGGGAGGTTCGTCAGCGCCGCAGCGGAAGCCTGTGAAAAAAGGCTTTCTGGTCAATGGTTTGAGTAATAACATATTCACTCACACATTATGAATTATTACGTATACCAAGAGCGGTATGCCAAATACATAATAACCAAAATACGTAATGCCAATTGACCTTGCGGCGCAACATTGAACTTTAGAATTAGCACTTGGCTTCGGCTTATTCTTGGTACAAGTTATTCCACAGAATATCCGGCGGAGAGACACAACAATATCGCCGGTTATCGAGGTCCCGCCCCGTCCCCGGACGCGAGGTGAGACCCAAACAAAGAGCCGACCAGTCACTGAGTCGGCCGTTCGCCAAACCCTTTGGGAAGGAAACGCCAAATGAAACATCTGCATGCTCTCGGCCTCGGTGCCGTGACCGCTCTTGGCATGACGGCCCTGTCCATGCTGCCCGCCGCAGCCGCCTGGGAGCCCACCAAGCCGGTCGAGTTCATCGTGCCCGCAGGCACCGGCGGCGGCGCCGACCAGATGGCCCGTACGCTCCAGGGCATCATCGCCAAGCATGACCTGATGTCGACCCAGCTGGTCGTCATCAACAAGTCCGGCGGCGCCGGCGGCGAGGGCTTCCTCGACGTGAAGAGCAACAAGGGCAATCCGCACAAGATCGTCATCTCGCTCTCCAACCTGTTCACCACCCCGCTCGCCACCGGCATTCCCTTCAACTGGAAGGACCTGACCCCGGTCGCGATGCTGGCGCTCGACGAGTTCGTGCTGTGGGTGAACGCCGAGGCGCCCTACAAGACCGCCAAGGAATACGAAGACGCCATCAAGGCGGCGCCGGACAACACCTTCAAGATGGGTGGTACCGGCTCCAAGCAGGAAGACCAGATCATCACCGTCGCCATCCAGAAGGCGCTCGGCAAGAAGCTGACCTACATCCCCTACAAGGGCGGCGGCGAGGTTGCGGTGCAGCTGGTCGGCGGGCACATCAATTCGAGCGTGAACAACCCGATCGAGGCCGTCTCCCAGTGGCGCGGCGACAAGGTTCGCCCGCTCTGCGTGTTCGACTCGAAGACCCTGCCCTACACCGACAAGATCCAGGGCGACCTGTCCTGGTCCTCGGTTCCGACCTGCAAGTCGGAAGGTCTCGACGTGGAATATCTGATGCTGCGCGGCGTCTTCATGCCCCCGGGCGTGACCGACGAGCAGGTCGCCTACTTCGTCGATCTGTTCAAGCGCGTTCGCGAGACCCCCGAGTGGAAGCAGCTGATGAAGGATGGCGCGTTCAACCAGACCTTCATGGCGGGCGACGAGTTCAAGGCGTGGCTTGACCAGGCCGAGACGACCCACAAGGGCCTGATGCAGGAAGCGGGCTTCATCGCCGGCAACTGATGCGCCACGACTGGCGCCTACGCCCGAGAACAGCCGGCCGATAGCCGACTGCGGAATCTGCGAGAATCGTGGAAACACGGCGAAGGGCGGGGGATCGAAAGGTCCTCCGCCTGGCCGCCCCCGGGCCTGAGACGAACACCCTAGCAGCGATTGAGCCTCCAACACGCCGCCGACGGGGTAGTCCCGCCGGGTGGTCTTTTGCGCGAATTTTTTCGGAGAATCTTGATGGAACAGGCTCACCACGGAGCCGGAGCTGGACCCAGGCAACGTGCCGTCGAGATCGGCACGGCACTGCTGACCATGCTGTTCGGCCTCATTGTCATTTATGGCAGCGTCATCGTCGGCTCCGGGTGGGGTTCGGACGGTCCGCAGGCCGGATTCTTTCCCTTCTATGTCGGGCTCATCATCTGCATCTGCAGCCTGATCAACCTTGTCATGGCGCTGCGCGAGGCGGATTCGGGCCTGTTCGCGGAATGGGGCCAACTCGGCCAGGTGCTGCGGGTGCTGATTCCGGCGACGATCTATGTCGCGCTGATCCCGTTCCTCGGCATCTACCTTCCGTCGTTCCTGCTCATCGTCGTGTTCATGACCTGGCTGGGCAAATACGGCTTCCCGCTTTCGCTGGCGGTCGCTGTCGGTGTGCCCGCGTTCTTCTACCTGACGCTTGAGCGCTGGTTCCTGATCCCCCTCCCCAAGGGGCCGATCGAGGCGATGCTCGGACTCTGAACGCCAACAGATAAGACGGGGCCGGTTGCGGCCGCTCCCAGGGAAACGCGCCCATGATCGTCGACAATTTCATCAACCTCTATCACGGCTTCTACATAGCCGGCGATCCGTTCAACATCCTGCTGATGGTGATCGGTATCCTGCTCGGTGTGATCATCGGCGTGCTGCCGGGACTGGGCGGAGCCAACGGCGTCGCCATCCTGCTGCCGCTGACCTTCTCGATGTCGCCCACCTCGGCGATCATCCTTCTGACCTGCATCTACTGGGGCGCGCTGTTTGGCGGCGCCATCACCTCGGTCCTGTTCAACATTCCGGGCGAACCCTGGTCCGTGGCGACGACCTTCGACGGTCATCCCATGGCCCGCTCGGGACGGGCAGGCGAGGCACTGACCGCCGCCTTCACCTCGTCCTTCGTCGGCGCCTTCTTCGCCATCGTGATGATTACTCTCATCGCGCCGCTGGTCGCCCAGTTCGCGTTGCAGTTCGGTCCAGCCGAAAAATTCGCGGTGTACTTCCTCGCCTTTGCCTCCTTCGTCGGCATGAGCAAGGAACCGCCGGCCAAGACCATCGTGTCGATGATGATCGGCTTCGCCCTCGCGGCGGTCGGCCTCGACATGGTGACCGGCCAGCTGCGCCTGACCTTCGGCGTTACCGAGCTGCTCAACGGCTTCGACTTCCTGATCGCGGTCATCGGCCTGTTCGGCATCGGTGAAATCCTGCTCACCATGGAAGAGGGCCTGGAGTTCCGCGGCAAGGCGGCGAAGATCGACCCGAAGATCGTGTGGAAGACCTGGAAGACGCTGCCCAAATACTGGGCCACGTCTCTGCGCTCCTGCATCATCGGCTGCTGGATGGGCATCACGCCCGCCGGTGCGACGCCGGCCTCCTTCATGGCCTATGGCATCGCCAAGCGCGTGTCGAAGAACGGCAAGAACTTCGGCAATGGCGAAATCGAGGGCGTCGTGGCCCCCGAGACCGCCGCGCACGCCGCCGGCACCGCCGCCATGCTTCCCATGCTGGCGCTGGGCGTTCCCGGCTCGCCGACCGCCGCGGTTCTGCTCGGCGGCCTGCTGATCTGGGGTCTGCAGCCCGGTCCGATGCTGTTCGTCGAACAGGCTGAATTCGTGTGGGGCCTCATCGCCTCCATGTATCTCGGCAACATCGTCGGCCTCATTCTGGTGCTGACCACGGTGCCGCTGTTTGCCTCGATCCTGCGCATTCCGTTCTCGATCATCGCCCCGGTGATCCTGGTGATCTGCGCCATCGGTGCCTACACGGTGAACAACAACGTGTTCGACGTGCTGATGATGATGGTGTTCGGCGTCCTCGGCTATCTGCTGAAGAAGACGAACTACCCGCTGGCGCCCCTGGTGCTGGCCATCGTTCTCGGCGACAGCGCCGAGGAAGCCTTCCGTCAGTCCCTGCTCGGCTCGGGCGGTTCGCTCGCGGTGTTCTGGTCGAACCCGCTGGTGTCGACCATCATGGGCCTCGGCCTCATCGCCGGCCTGTGGCCGCTGATCGCCATGGCCTTCGCCAAGCTGCGTGGTAACACCACCCAGCCGGCCTGAACCCGGCACTGAAATGGCCCGCCGCGCTTTTTGTGCGGCGGGCTCTGTCGCAAGAAGGATGACCTTGCGTCATCCCTCTCGCGGCGCCCAGGCGAAGGGCGGGGCCAATCGCTCTTCCGCCGAATCCCTCGCCCCCGGAGAGGGAAATCGGGCCATCAACGGTCGCGGGACACTCCGCCGCCCGAGCCACGCACCAGAAGGTGGCCGGCGGACGGAAGCGCGAACCGGCGTTTCGGGGGACGGGAGGCAACGCCAATGATCTATGCCGATACGAAGCTTCATCGCCGATGCCTTGGGCCGGTGCTCAGCGGCCGGCTGGGGATGGACGCATCATGATGAGCGTCGAAAGCACCATTCGACGGGTCAATGGAGGAGCGGCCAAGCTCTCCGTGGCGCCGCTCGAGGACACGTCCACCTTCAAGAACCGCGCCTATGCCGCGCTCAAGGAGGTGATTGTCTCGCTCAACATCTACGACCAGTCCAACGAGGTGCGCCTCGACGAGCGCCAGCTCGCCCAGAGCCTCGGGGTCAGCCGCACCCCGGTGCGCGAGGCGATGGCGCAACTTGAACGCGAGGGCTTCGTGCATTCCGTGCCACGGCGCGGCATTTATGTCGTGCGCAAGACCCGGCGCGAAGTGATCGAGATGATCCAGGTCTGGGCCGCGCTGGAAAGCCTCGCGGCGCGGCTGATCACGGTCCACGCCAGCGACGAGGAGATCGGCCGGCTGCGGCAGATGTTCGCCACCTTCGACGAGGCCGGCGGCCCGCACGCCAAGCTCGACGAGTATTCGGAAGTGAACATCCATTTTCACCAGACGATCATCGCCATGGGTGGCAATGGCATCCTGGTCAATCTGGCGGAAAACCTGTTCACCCACATGCGGATGATCCGCCGCAAGACCATCGGCGAGGAGAACCGGGCCGACCGTTCGATCCAGGATCATCTGGCCATCATCCAGGCGCTCGAAGCGCGCGATACCGACGCGGCCGAGGTGCTGGTGCGCAATCACGCGCTGGGGCTGGCCGACCACGTCTCGCGCTACGCCGACTATCTCGAATAGGGCGGCGCCTGCGCCGCGCGTCGGCACGCCCCACACGCACACTCGACCCGGCGGGTTCCTCGACCCCGCCGGGCTTTTTTGCTTGCGGCGCCCTGCGGCCTGACGCGTGGAGGTGTGGCGCGGCTGCACCGACGCGGCAGCTTCGGTCGCGCGCGGCCGGGCCGCCGTTGCGCCCCCGCAATGATTGCGTTACCCACGGTTCAGGTCCGCCGCGGGACCTCATCCCATTGCTGAACCGACCGACCCGCCGCAGGAGGAGCCGCCCGGCATGCTGCGCTCGCTGACCGATTTCATTGCCGAGATTGCCGGCGGCGCTCGCGAGGCTTCCGCCTTTGCCGAGAACGACTACCGGCTGGCGGCTGCCGCCCTGCTGGTGCATGTGGTGACGATCGACGGCGTGATCGGCGCCGACGAGATGGACAAGCTGCGCCGCCTCCTCGCCGCCCGCTTCGCGCTCTCCGAGGACGACGCCGAAAAGCTGCTCGAAGCCGCCATCGCCCGCGATGCCGAGGCTGTCGATCTCTACGCCTTCACCAGCGTGCTGAACCGCGCCATGGACGAAGAAGGCCGTCGCCGGGTGGTGGAGATGATGTTCGAGGTCGCCTATGCCGATGGCGGGTTGACCGAGTTCGAGGACAACCTGGTCTGGCGCGCGGCCGAATTGCTCAACATCACTTCGCGCGACCGGGTGGATATTCGCAAGCGCGTGCGGGACACCTTCGAGGGCTGAATGCCTGCCCCGCGCTGGCGAGGGGTTGAGCCGCAGGCCGAATCGTGGCGTCATCCTTGCTTGCGGGAGGCTCGGCACTCCCGCCCGGTTCCCGCCGCACCGAGATCATGGCTTTCGCAGAGACCCCGCTCCCCATTCTGATCGTGCTCCATCAGGAGCATTCCTCCCCCGGCCGCGTCGGAAGGCTGCTGGCCGAGCGGGGGCACCGGCTCGACATAAGGCGGCCGTGCCTGGGCGAAGCGCTGCCGCCCACGCTCGCCGGCCATGCCGGAGCGGTGGTGTTCGGCGGCCCGCAAAGCGCCAATGACTGCCACGACTATGTGCGGGCCGAGATCGACTGGATCGGCGTGCCGCTGCGCGAGGGCAAGCCCTATCTCGGCATTTGCCTCGGCGCGCAGATGCTGGCGCGCCATCTCGGCGCCCGCGTCGCGCCGCACCCCGAAGGGCTGGTCGAGATCGGCTACTACCCGATCCGCGCCACCGATGCCGGCACGCAGATGCTGCGCGATCCGGCCACGCCGCCACCCGCCGGCCCGGCGCACTGGCCCGATCATGTCTATCATTGGCACCGCGAGGGCTTCGAGCTCGCCGCAGGGGCGGAACTGCTCGCCGAAGGGCCGACCTTCCCCAACCAGGCCTTCCGCTACGGCGCCGGCGCCTATGGCATCCAGTTTCATCCGGAAGTCACGCATCACATGATGTGCCGGTGGACGGTGCGGGGTGTCGAAAGGCTTGCCCTGCCGGGCGCCCGCCCGCGCCGGGCGCATTTCACCGACCGGCTGCAGCATGATGCGCGCATTCGGCTGTGGCTGGAGGCCTTCGTCGAGCACTGGCTGGCGGGGGATGCCGCCTTGTCCCCTTCCGCCGGCCGCTGAGCTGCCGCCGGCCGCTCTGCCCCAGCCGCGCGGGACGGCGCGAGACGGGCTGCAGAGCCCGGCGTCGGCGGGCAACGTAAAACGCAAAGAAAAGGCCGCGTCGACACCTGCCGACGCGGCCTTCTTCATTTGCGTACACCTGAAGCACTCTCCGCGAACAGCGATAGAACTTCGCGACGAGAACAGGCTCCGCATTATCGCGTAGAGAGCCGGGGCGGCGACAAACCGGCCGCCGCCATCACCGGCTTCAGGCGCAGTGTCAGCCTCAGGCGACCTTCTTGGCGCGGCCGCGCGGCTTGGCCACCGGGCCCGGCACCGGCTTCTTGCGCTGCTGGCCGAGACCCATCTTCTTCGCGAGGTTTGAGCGCGCTTCAGCATAGCTGGGCGCGACCATCGGATAATCGTTCGGCAGGCCCCACTTGGCGCGGTATTCCTCGGGCGTCATATTGTACTTGGTGCGAAGATGACGCTTCAGCGACTTGAACTTGAGCCCGTCTTCGAGGCAGATGATATATTCCGGCGTCACCGACTTCTTCACCGGGACGGCAGGCTTCAAGATCTCTTCGACGACGGCCGGAACGGGAGCGGAGAGACGAAGCAGGGCGCCATGCACCTTGGCGATCAGATCCGGAAGTTCGGCGGCGGGCACCGAGTTGTTGCCGACGAAAGCCGCAACGACATCCGCGGTGAGGCCGAGATAGTCGGCCGACACGCTTTCCTGCTCAGACATTTATTTTCTCCATTGAATCTGCCATCGATTTAACATCAAACGTGGAAACGTCAATAAGCAATCGACAAGCAAAGCGGCGTGTTTGTGGCAGTTTCTTCGTTGCGAACTGAAAACTTCGCGGCAGCACCTTTATTGCCGAAGGCTTCCGGCATCACGGCGCGCTGTTGCGGCGGCCCTTGGGCAAGTCGAATGAAGTCCCGCAGTGGCAAAGGGTTTTAGCGTCGACCGATCGTGCCGCCCGCCAATACGACAGGGTGCTCCTGTACTGCCGCGCAGATGCGTTGCCCGAAGGGAAAAGGCTCCGCGAAAGACTCCACAACCAGAGCGACGCGCACAATTTCTTGATGAGCGTCGCCTCGAAGTACAATCCTCGGACGTCCGGGGTTGCGTGGCGAGCTTTGTCGAATCACTCGTAGATGTGATCGAAGAAAGCCCGCTCCAGCGTTACGGCGCGGCGGAAGAAGGCGGAGGCATCGGCCCGGCCGGCGGCGTCGGTAGCCGCGCCGATGCGATTCAGCTCGCCGCGCAACCAGGTGACGAAGCTGCGAAAACCGTCATTATTGTGCAGGGTGATCCATTCCGCATGCACGAAGTCGGGCGGAAGCTTTTCACCCGGCCGGTCGGCCCAGCTCAAGTAGATCCATTCGGCCACGGTGAGCACGGCTAGGCAACTGCCATAGTTCCGGCTGGCGGCGGCGTCCTTCATCAGGGCCTGGAAGCCGGATGTCGGCGCCGTCAGCACCGGGTGGGCGCGCTCGGCTTCCGGTACGCCAAGCGAGACGAAGGCCCGCTGGAAATAGGTGTTCTCGTCGCTGGTGATCATCGCCGCGAATTGAGCGAGGCGGATGCGCGAGTCGAAACGGTCGGCGGTGGCGATCGCCATGCCCAGCAGGGCGACAAAGCCGTCGATGAACTGGTAGTCTTGGGTCAGATAGCGGCGCATGACCTCGGGCGGCACCGCGCCGGCGAAGATCTCCCGGACAAAACGATGATCGACGCAGGCCTGCCAGTCCTGCGCGTTTTCCTGGCGCAGTTCATCGCTGAAGCTCATCCGTTTTTCTCCGCTCTGGCCAGTCCTGCGCGGCTGTCTAAAGCGTTTTGCGTCGGAGAGAAATCACCCGGGCCGAAAAGATGCCGTGGCGACGAACTACATTCTTATCGACTGGCCGCCATCGACGACGAGGACATGGCCGTTGACGAAGGACGCTTCGTCCGACGCCAGGAACACGGCAGCCGCACCGATTTCCTGGGGCTGCCCCCAGCGGCCGAGCGGCACGCGGATGTCGACAAAGGCCGAGAAAGTGGCATCGCCGACCAGGCCGGCATTGGTTTCTGTGGCAAACATGCCGGGGGCGATGGCGTTGCTGGTGATGCCCAGCCGGGCATAATCGACCGCCAGCGCCCGCATCAGCCCGCCGAGCCCCGCCTTGGCGGCGGTGTAGACCGGGTCATGCCGGTTGGCGATGTGGGCAGCGATGGAAGTGACGGTGATCAGCCGGCCATGCCGGTGCGCCGCCATGTGCTCGGCCGCTTCGCGCGCCAGCAGCATCGGGCCGACGAGATCGGTCGCGATGAGCGCCTCGACCTCTCCCGGCGCGAAGTCTTTCAGCGGCCGACGGTCGCGGGCGCCCACATTGTTGACCAGTATGTCGAGCCGGCCCTGTTCCGCGACGATGGAGGCGATCGCCGCGCGCCCGGCGGCCGGGTCGGCAACGTCGAAGGGGGCAATAGCGACCGGGCGGCCGGTGGCTGTGGCGAGGGCGCTTGCCGCCGCCTGCAGTCGGCCGGCGTGGCGGCCATTGATCACCACCTGCGCGCCGGCGGCGGCAAGCGCCTTCGCCATCTCGAAGCCGAGCCCACGTCCCGCTCCGGTGACGAGGGCGATGCGCCCGTCGAGACGGAAGGGGCGCGGCAGAAGATCGGGAGCGGGATCGGCGGAAGTGGTCATGGGGAACTCGGCTTGAACCGGCGGGCGTGCATGTTCACCCAGCCGGCAGGCCAGCGCCACCCGCTTCCGCGCCGGACGCGGGCGCGCGTCGATCGCCTCGCCCGCCAGCGTTAGCGCTGCGGCGTTTCGGTCCAATCGGTCTGGATGGCTTTCGCGCGACGTGCCGCAGTGCCAGACTGGCACTGGTTTCGCATGCGCAACCGTTTAGCCGACGATCCGCACCCGGGGGACAGTGCCCATGCCGCTCATTTCCAACAGCTATGGCAAGGGCCGCGTGCGCATCATGCGGGTGCAGCGCGACAGCGCGCGCCACGAGGTGCGCGAATTATCCGTGCAGGCGATGCTCACCGGCGATTTCGCCGCTGCGTATACGCAGGGCGACAACCGGCAGGTGATCGCCACGGATACGATCAAGAACATCATCAACATCGTCGCGCGCGACCATGTCTCGGCAGAGAACGAGGTGTTCGCCGGCGCGCTGGCACAGTATTTCCTAGACCGCTACCCCCATGTCGGCGGCGTGGAGGTCTCGGCCCACGAGACGAAATGGCGGCGCATCGAGGTCGAGGGCACCCCACATGACCATGCCTTCGTGCTCGACGGCAATGGCAAGCCCATCGTGACGCTGGCGGCCACCCGCGAGGGCAGCCGCCTGTCCTCCGGCGTCGACGGCTTTACCGTCCTCAAGACCACCCAGTCGGGCTGGGAAGACTACTGGTTCGACGAGGCGACGACGCTGAAGCCGACCGCCGACCGGCTGTTCGCCACGGCGATGGACGCGCAATGGCTGTGGAGCGGCGTACCTGCGAGCTATGCGGCGGCCAATGCGGCGGTGCTGGACGCGGCACTAAAGGTTTTCGCCACCACCTACAGCCCCGGCGTGCAGGCGACCCTCTACCAGATGGGCGAGGCCGTGCTGGCGGCGGTGCCGGAGGTGGCGCAGATCGCCATGGCCTGCCCGAACAAGCACTACCTTCCGATCGACCTCTCGCCCTTCGGCCGCGCCTTTGACGGGCAGGTGTTCACCCCGACCGACGAGCCGCACGGACAGATCGTCTGTACCGTGGGGCGCGGCTGAGCGGGCGCGGGGACGGCGGCAGGGATCGACGGTATGGACCTCAACGCGGTCACGGATGTGCTGCGCCCGCGCGGACGGGCCGAACTGCCGCCGGCCTGCGCCGGCGATGCCGTGCTTGGCGGGGGGACGTGGCTGTTCTCGGAGCCGCAGCCGCATGTGCGGCGCCTCATCGACCTCGCCGACCTCGGTTGGCCGGCGTTGCGCCACGAGGCGGAGGGGCTGAGCATCGCCGCCACCTGCACGATTGCCGAACTGAACGGCTTCGAGGCGCCGGTGGAGTGGCGGTCGGCGTCGCTGATCCACGAGTGCTGCCATGCCTTCCTCGCCTCCTTCAAGATATGGAACATGGCCACGGTGGGCGGCAATATCTGCCTCGGCCTGCCGGCCGGGCCGATGATCTCGCTCTGCGCCGCGCTCGATGGCGAGGGCGTGCTGTGGGGGCCGGATGGCGGCGAGCGGCGGGTGAGCATCGTCGATGTCGTGCGTGGACCGCGCGAGGTGGCGCTGGCACCGGGGGAAGTGCTGCGGGCGGTTCACCTGCCGGCGCAGGCCCTGCGCCGCCGCGCCGCCTTCCGCCGCGCTTCGCTCACCCCTCTGGGGCGTTCGGGCGTGCTGGTGATTGGCACGGGGGACGCGGACGGCACCTTCGCCCTTACCGTCACCGCGTCGACCCGCCGGCCGGTGCGGCTGGCTTTCCCCGCCGTGCCCGAAGCCGCCGCACTCGCCGCCGGGCTGGCGGCGGCCATTCCGGACGAGCTCTATTATGACGACATGCATGGCCGGCCGGAGTGGCGCCGCCACATGACCGCTCTTCTGGCGCAGGAAATCCGCGACGAGCTGGCGGAGGCGCGCGCGTGAGGTTCACGGTGAATGGCTGCGCCGTTGACGCCGGGGCCCGGCCGGGCCAGTGCCTGCGTACGCTGCTGCGGGAGTTGGGCTGGTTCGGGGTCAAGAAAGGCTGCGATGCCGGCGATTGCGGCGCCTGCACGGTGCATCTCGACGGGCGCCCGGTGCATAGCTGCGTTACCCCGGCCTTTCGCGCCGAGGGGCGCTTTGTTACCACCATCGAGGGACTGGCCGGCACGGCCGAAGGCGAGGGGCTGCACCCGATGCAAGCGGCCTTTCTCGCGGCGCAGGGCTTCCAGTGCGGCTTCTGCACCGCTGGCATGGTGATGACCGCCGCCGCGCTCGACCAAAGCCAGCGGGCCGACCTGCCGGAGGCGCTGAAGGGCAACCTCTGCCGCTGCACCGGCTATGGCGCGATCGCCGATGCGATCGGCGGTGCGGTGACGGTGGAGACGGACGCCAATGAGGGCCGCGTCGGCCGCAGCCTCGCCGCGCCGGCCGGGCCCGCCATCGTCACCGGCGCCGCCCGCTACACGATGGATGTGGCGCCGGAGGGTGAATTGGCGGGCCTGCTGCACATGAAGCTGCTGCGCTCGCCGCACCCCCATGCCCGCATCCGCGCCATCGACACTGCAGCGGCGCTGGCGCTGCCCGGCGTCGTGGCGGTGCTCACCCATGAGGACGCCCCCGCGCGGCTGTTTTCCACCGCGCGGCATCACCACGCCACCGACGATGTCGACGACACCCGGGTGCTCGACGATGTGGTGCGCCATATCGGCCAACGGGTTGCGGCTGTCGTGGCGGTGAGCGAGCAGGCGGCGGAGGCGGGGTGCGCGGCGATCCGCGTGGAGTATGAGCCGCTTGCCGCCGTGTTCGACCCGGAGGCAGCACTCGTGCCCGGCGCGCCGCTTGTGCATGGGGGCAAGGGGCCGGCCTCGCGCATTGCCGACGCTTCCCGCAACATCGTGGCCGCGCTTGAGGGCGAGGTGGGCGACATCGCCGCCGGTTTCGCGCAGGCCGATGTGATCCACGAGGCGACCTATGAATCTCAACGGGTTCAGCACGCACATCTGGAGACGCATGGCTGCATCGGTTGGCGCGATGCGCAGGGGCGGCTCGTGTTGCGCAGCTCAACCCAGACGCCGTTCCTCACCCGCGATGCGCTGGCCGATCTCTACGATCTGCCGCGCGAGGGTGCGCGCGTGTTCGCCGCGCGGGTCGGCGGCGGCTTCGGCGGCAAGCAGGAGATGCTCACCGAGGACATCGTCGCGCTGGCCGTATTGAAGACCGGCCGGCCGGTGAAGCTGGAGTTTACCCGCGAGGAGCAGTTCGCCGCTTCCACCAGCCGCCACCCGATGAAGGTGACGGTGAAGATCGGCGCCACGCGGGAGGGGCGGCTCACCGCCTTTTCCATGCGGATGCTGCTGAACACGGGCGCCTATGGCAACCATGCGGTGGGCGTGCTGTTTCACGGCTCGGGCGAGAGCGTTGCGCTTTATCGCTGCCCGAACAAGAAGATAGAGGGTTGCTCGGTTTATACCAACTCCCTGCCGAGCGGCGCGTTTCGCGGCTATGGGCTGAGCCAGACCATCTTCGCGGTCGAATCCGCCATGGACGAGCTGGCGCACAGGCTGGGGCTCGATCCGCTGCAATTCCGGCGGCTCAATGTGGTGCTGCCGGGCGACACGATGGTGTCTTCCGGTGCGCCACATCCCGATGTGGAGATGGGAAGCTACGGGCTCGACCAGTGTCTCGATCTGGTGGAGGCGGCGCTGGAAAAACCTTCGGCAGCGAGCCTTTCGGCCGACTGGCAGATCGGGCGCGGCGTCGCGGCGGCGATGATCGACACCATTCCCCCGCGCGGGCATGTGGCGCAGACGCGGCTGGCGCTAACCCCTTCAGGGACCTACGAATTGCGCACCGGGACAGCGGAGTTCGGCAATGGCACCACGACCGTGCATGTACAGATCGCCGCGACGGTGCTGGGCGCGCGGCCAGGGCAAATCATCGTGCACCCGTCCGACACCGCCGATGTCGAACATGACACCGGGGCCTATGGCTCGACCGGAACCGTGGTGGCGGGCGCGGCGACGCAGCAGGCGGCACGGCTTCTGGTGGGAAAAATCCGCGCGGCTGCCGCCGGCCGGCTGGGCGTCGCGGCCGGGGAATGCCGGATCGAGGGTGACGCGGTGATGGCCGGGACGGCGACGGTCCCGCTGGCCGATCTCGCCCCGCTGGAGGCGGTGGGGGATGCCGCCGGCACGCCGCGCTCGGTCGCGTTCAACGTGCAAGGGTTTGAGCTTGCTGTGCATTCCCGCACCGGCGAGATCCGCATCCTGCGCTCGGTTCATGCGGCGGATGCCGGCACGGTGGTGAACCCCATGCAGTGCCGGGGGCAGGTGGAGGGGGGCGTTGCCCAGGCCATCGGCGCGGCGCTCTATGAGCGGCTGATGATGGATAGCGAGGGCGCGGTGGCCAATCCCAGCTTTCGCGGCTACCACATTCCCGCCTTCGCCGATGTGCCGCGCACGGAGGTTTTCTTTGCCGATACGCGCGATTCCATCGGGCCCATGGGGGCGAAATCAATGAGCGAGAGCCCGTTCAACCCGGTTGCGGCGGCGCTGGCCAATGCGATTTTCGATGCCACCGGGGTGCGGCTGCGGGCGACACCGTTCATGGCCGACGAACTGTACGCGCTGCTGCACTCTCAAGCTGCAAAAGAGGCCGCCGAATGAATCCGCCCGGCTGCAGCATCGCCTTGCGAGGCCCGGCGGCGACGCTGACCGGAAATCCGTTCGAGCAGCCCTCCCGCGCCTGCCTCGCCACTCACGACGACGCGCTGGTGGTGATCGAGAACGGGATCATCACCGCCTTCGGCCCCTATGCCGCGTTGCGCGACACGCTGCCCGCCAGCATCGAGATCGTCCATTACCCCGACAACCTTATCGTGCCGGGCTTCATCGACGCGCATGTGCATTACCCGCAGATGCAGATGATCGGGGCTTTCGGCGCGCAATTGCTGGAGTGGCTGGAGACCTACACCTTTCCCGCCGAGATGAGCTTTGCCGATGCCGCCCATGCGCAGCGGGTGGCGCACCTGTTCCTGCGCGAATTGCTGCGCGCGGGCACCACCACGGCGATGGTCTACTGCACCGTCCATCCGCATTCGGTCGACGCGTTCTTTGCCGAGGCGGAACGGTTCGATGCCCGGATGATTGCCGGCAAAGTTCTCATGGACCGCAACGCGCCGGCAGCGCTGCTCGACACCGCCCAGCGCGGCTATGACGAGAGCCTCGCTTTGATCGAGCGCTGGCACGGGCGCGGGCGCGCGCTCTATAGCGTCACCCCGCGCTTCGCCCCGACCTCGACCGACGCCCAGCTCGACGCCGCTGGCGCGCTGCTGAAGACCCGCAACGGGCTCTTTCTGCAGACCCATCTGTGCGAGAATCCCGGCGAGGTGGAATGGGTGCGCGCGCTTTTCCCCGCCCGCGCTTCCTATCTCGATGTCTATGCCCATGCCGGGCTGGTGGGGCCGCGCTCCATGTTCGGCCATGGCGTGCATCTGCATGAAGGCGATTTCTGCACGTGCCACCAGAGCGGTGCGGCGCTGGCGCATTGCCCGACCTCGAACCTGTTTCTCGGCAGCGGCCTGTTCAGGCTGTTCGACGCGGTGGATCCGCGCCGGCCGGTGAAGGTGGGGCTCGGCACCGATGTGGGCGGGGGCACCTCGCTCTCGCAGCTCCAGACGCTCAACGAGGCCTACAAGGTGGCGGCGCTGACCGGCCACCGGCTCGACGCGGTGCAGGGCTTCTATCTCGCCACGCTGGGCGGGGCGCGGGCGCTGGGACTTGAGGAGAGGATCGGCCGGCTGGCGCCCGGCACGGAGGCCGATATCTGCGTGCTCGACCCCAAGGCGACGCCGTTCATGGACTTTCGCGCCGGCTATTGCAGCTCGATCGAGGAATTGCTGTTCCTGCTGATGACGCTGGGCGATGACCGCGCCGTGCGCGCGACCTATGTGGCGGGTCGGCGCGTCTATGACCGCGAGAGGGCGGGCGATCCGTTCATGCCTGCCGTCCCCAGCCAGGAGTGAACCCGTGTCCGATGCTGCTTTTCCCGCGCCCCTGTCCCTCGACACGCTGAACGGCCTCGACCGAAACGGCTTCGTCGTCGCGCTGGACGGGGTGTTCGAGCATGCGCCATGGGTGGCGCAGGCCGCCTTCGCCCGCGCGCCTTTCGCCACGGTGGAGGCGCTGCACGATGCGCTCATGGCGGCGGTGCGGGCGCGGCCGGAGGCGGAGCGGGTCGCCTTCGTGGCGGGCCATCCCGACCTTGCCGGCAAGGCGGCGCGGGCGGGCGCGATGGCGGCGGACTCCATCTCCGAGCAGGTCGGGCTCGGGCTGGACCGGCTGTCGGACGACGAATATGCGCGCTTCGAGCGGCTCAACGGCGCCTATCGCGCCCGCTTCGGCTTTCCCTTCGTCATCTGCGTGCGGCGGCAGACACGCGACGCGCTGCTCGATGCCTTCGAGGCGCGGATGCTTCAGGGCCGGGAGGCGGAGCTTTCCACCGCGCTTGACGAGATCGGCCATATCACCGCGCTACGGCTGGTGGAACGGGTGTCGGGGCCGGGCCTGCCGAAGGTCCATGGCCGGCTATCCACCCATGTGCTCGACACCCACAAGGGCGGCCCGGCCGCGGGGGTGCGGGTGGAACTGTTCGAGGTGGGAATAAGCGGGCGGGCGCTGCTGCGCACCGCGACCACCAACGCCGATGGGCGCACCGATACGCCGCTGATCTCGAACGAACCGCTGCGCGCGGGCCGCTACGAGTTGGTCTTCCACATCGGCGCCTATTTTTCCGCGCGCGGACTGGAACTGCCGGGACAAGGCCTGCCCGGGCAAGGCCAGAGGGGCCCCTCCTTTCTCGACACGGTGCCGATCCGCTTCGGCATCGCCGAGCCGGAAGGGCATTACCATGTGCCGCTGGTGGTGACGCCGTGGAGCTATTCGACCTATCGGGGCAGCTAGGTGCGGGACGCCGCAGGGGCCGGGTCACTCCGGCCCCCGCGTGGCGGCTCACCTGTGCGCATAGGCGTTGATCGTTTCCTGCCAGCGTATGGCGGCATCGCCGTTCCGGGCGGCCCGGCTGGCTGCCGGCTCCGACGTCGCGTAGTTGCGCAGCCAGGGGAAGGCCGAAGGCGGGGCCGTGCGTTTCTGCGTTTGCGCCGCTGCGGGCAGGATGAAGGCGCTGGCGAGCAGGGTTGAAACGACAATCTGCGTGACGCCCATGGCGGATGCTCCTCGACAGGCGGGCGGGCTGCACGCCATGTCGAATACTTACGCATGCACCTGTCGACTGGCTTTCCAGTGCGCCCGCAAACAGCTGGTGATCACCTGCTGTTGATGCGCTCAGTCGTCGGTGGGCCCGGAGAGCGTGTGGTAGCGGCGGCTGTAATAGATCAGGCTCTCATGCGAGCCGCCTTCGGCGACGCCGACCACCTCGCAGAACAGCACGTCATGGGTGCCGACCTCGACCGTGCGGACGACGCGGCAGTCGAAGGCGACCACCGCGCCGACCAGCATCGGTGCGCCGGTGGCGGCGACGCGCCACGCGCCGCCGGCGAAGCGCTCTTCCGGCGGGGTGCGGCCGCCGAAGAGATTCGAGAGCGGCTCATGCCCTGCCGCCAGCGTGTTGATGCACACCACGCCATTGGCATGGACGGGACCGGCCGCCGACGACCCCTTGTTGAGGCAGACCAGCAGGGTGGGCGGGCTGTCGGTGACGGAGCACACCGCCGAGGCGGTGAATCCGTGGCGCCCGCCCGGCCCGTCGGTGGTGACGATGTTCACCGCCGCGCCCAGGCGCGCCATGGCGTTGCGAAAGCCCTCCCGCGTGACCGGGGGAGGGGTGGGGGGAGCGCTGTCGAGCGGCGAGCACGGGGGGGACATGCCATCTCCTTCTGCCGGAGCCTCGCCGGCGCTGATACGGGACGCGGCGTGCCGCGCCGGCGGTGGTGCCGGGGCGCGGCTCAGAACTCGCGCAGATTGTCGCGGAGCAGTTGGTGCTTGTATTCGGTGCGGGTGAGGCCGCGCCGTTGCAGCTCCGGCACCAGCCCGTCGCAGATCTCGGTGATGTAGCGGCGCGACACGCGCAGCACCGGCGTGGTGATGAGGAAGCCGTCGCCGCCGACCTCTTCCATCGCCTCGCCCATCTTCTGCGCCACTTGCGAGGGCGTGCCGATCAGCTCCAGCGAGGAGACGAGGCCGCCGCCGCCGGCCGCCGCCAGCTGGCGCAGCGTCTTGCCCGAGCCCCATTGCTGGAACTTGTCGAGCGTGCCGGATTCGCCGTTGGTGACGAGCTTTTCCGGGAGGGGCTGGTCGAGGTCGAACTGGGCGAAGTCGATCTCGGTGATGGCGGAGATGGAGATGAGCACGTCATTGACGAAATTGTCGGACAGGGTGACGCGGTCGAAGCGGGCGCGGGCTTCCTCCTCGGTCTCGCCCAGGCTCGGCGTGATGCAGAAGAACACCTTGATCTCGTCGGGGTCGCGGCCGAGGGCGACGGCGCGGGCGCGGATGTCGGCGCGGAACGCCTTCATGCCCTCGACGCCATTGGCCACCGAGACGATGGCGTCGGCGTAGCGGGCGGCGAAATCGCGCCCGCGCGGGGAGGCGCCGGCCTGCAGATAGACCGGGCGGCGCTGCGGCGAGGGCACGGTGTTGAGAGGGCCGCGCACCTTATAGTAGGTGCCGTCATGGTCGATGGTGTGGACCTTGGAACCGTCGGCATAGATGCCGTTGGCGCGGTCGAGCACCACGGCGTCCGGCTCCCACGAGTTGAACAGCTTGTCGCAGACTTCCAGATATTCCTCGGCCATGGCGTAGCGGTCCTCGCGCGGAGGCAGCTTGTCCATGCCGAAATTCTTCGCCATCAGGTCCTCGGCCGAAGTGACGACGTTCCAGCCGAAACGGCCCTTGGTCAGGCTGTCGATGGTCGAGCACAGCCGCGCCAGCATGAAGGGCGGGTAGGCCATGGTGGACAGGGTGGCGACCACGCCGAGATGCTTGGTGGCCATGCCCATGGCCACCGCCAGCGGGGCGGGATCGGCCTTCGGCACCATCATCGCGTGCTTGAGCGAGAGGTCGCGCGAGCCGCCGAAGGTTTCGGGCACCATCAGCTTGTCCTCGATCATGATGAGATCGAAGCAGGCGCGCTCCATGGCCTGGGCCATCTCGATATAGAACTGGCCGTCCCACGGATTTCCGCCCTGGCCGAAGGGTTCGCGCCATTCGTCGGGGGTGAAGTTCATGAACCAGGCGAGATGGAAACGCTTGTCGACCATTGCTGTCAGTCCTTCACTAAAGCGGTCTCAATTGCCGGGACGGGTGGGCGGTCCTCGGTTGTGGAATTGCCGGCGAGCAGGGTGAGGCGCACCCGCTCGCGCTCCGTCTCGAACGCCCTGGATTCGCGCACGCTGCGGCACTTGGCCTCGAAGTCGGAGACGATGGTGGCGCCGAAGCGCTCGGGCGCCTGCGGGTCGTTGCGCCGCTTGTCGACGGCGATGACGCGGGTGCCGAGCAGGAAGGCTTCGGGCAGGTCATGCGTGACCATGACGATGGTCATGCGGTTCTCTTCCCACAGCTCGCCGACCAGTTCGTGCATCGACTTGCGGGTGCCGGGGTCGAGGGCGCCGAAGGGCTCGTCGAGCAGCAGCACTTTCGGCTTCATGATGAGCGCCTGTGCCAGAGCGAGGCGCTGCTGCATGCCGCCCGAGAGCTGGGCGGGGTATTTTTCCGCGTGCTCGCCGAGCCCGACGCGGGTCAGCAGCGCCATGGCCCGCTCTTCCAGCGCCCGGCGGCGGGCGCCGAAGAAGCGGCCGAGCAGTGGCGCGCCGGCCCATTGCGGGCCCATCATCACATTGCCCAGCACGGTCTTGTGCGGGAACACCGAATAGCGCTGGAACACCACGCCGCGGTCGGCGGTGGGCTCGCTGGCGATGGGTTCGCCATCGAGCAGGATGCGCCCGCGCGTCGGCTGTTCCTGCGAGAGCAGCATGCGCAGGAGCGTGGTCTTGCCGACGCCCGAAGGGCCGATGATGACGAGGAATTCGTGGTCGGCCAGCGACAGGTTCACCTGTTCGAGCACGACCCGCTCGTCATATTCCTTCCAGACGTTCTCGAAGCGGATGGTGGTCATGTCAGGTCGCCTTTATCTGGTCCCAGGGATAGGCGGCGACGCTGAGGCGGCGCAGCGCGTAATCCATGAGAAAGGCGAGCAGGGTGATCCAGATGACGTAGGGAAGGATCACGTCCATGGCGAGATAGCGCCGCACCAGGAAGATGCGGTAGCCCAGCCCGCCCTCCGAGGTGATGGCCTCCGCCGCGATGACGAACAGCCAGGCGGCGCCAAGCGAGAGCCGCACCGAATCGATGAGGCGCGGCATCACCTGCGGCAGCACCACGCCGGAAATCATCTGCCAGGTGGAGGCGCCCAGCGTCTGCGCCTTGATGATCTGTTCGGCCGGGATGGCGGCCACCCGCAGCATCACGTCGCGGATGATGAAGGGGGCGATGCCGAACACGATCAGCACGATCTTCGAGGCCTCGCCGAGCCCGAACAGGATGAACAGGATGGGCAGCACGGCGAGCGGCGGGATCAGCGAGAAGGCGGCGAAGAACGGCTCGAAGGTGGCGCGCAGATAGGGCACGAAGCCGACGATGATACCGAGCACCAGGCCGAGCAGGGCGGAGATGCCGAGCCCGAGGAACAGGCGCTGCAGGCTGAGCCAGGTGTCCCACCACAGCAGATACTGGCTGGTGGCCCGGTCAATCGTCGTCGCCATCCGCACCATGGTGGTCCAGAAGCTGGCGAAGCTCGGCATCAGCTTGTCCGCCGGCTCCACCGCGAGGCGGGCATTGGAGGCGAAGATGTAGATCGCCAGCACCGCCACGAAGGGCAGCAGGGCAAGGATCAGCCGGACGCCCGGACGGGGCGCATAATTGATGATGCGGCGCATGGGTTTTTCCCTTTGGAGGGCGTCATCCGGGTTTCGCACGCGAGCCCGGGCTGACCGTCATCCCGAGGTGCCCGGCCAGAGGCGGGCCTCGAAGGATGTTCAGGCACTCACGATTCCATCCTTCGCGGCGCGCTTGGCTCGCATCTCGGGATGACGGCGCGGGAGAGGCTTTGCCGGAGGGCTCCCCACGCCCCGGATCGGCGTTGCATGCTGAGCCGCTGGCCCGGGGGACGGGGCGAGGCGCCGCCCCTTACCGTCGTCCCGTAGAGCCCCTCTCCCCGACGGGGAGAGGGAGCCGCTGCGGCTCACAGCTTGCCGTCGACCGCGTCCTTGGTGAAGGAGGCGTTGACCCGCATCTTGATGTTGGCCTTGTCGCCCAGCACGGTGCCGTCGGCGACTTCGATGCCGATGGTGTCGACGCTGGTGGCGCCCTGGCCGAACAGGCCCTGCTGGAAGCAGAAGGTGCGGATATTGTCCCAGATCTTGGCGTTGTCGGCCGAGGTGAGGAAGGCCAGCGCCTCGGCCGGGGTGTAGAAGAAGTGGGTGGTGTCGAGCTGCGCCTGCAGGCCGCCGGCATCGGTGCCCATGGCGCTGGTCATCACCGCGCGCATGTCCTCGGCGGGCGCGCCGCCGGCCTTGAGGATGGCGAGCGCCTCATACCAGGCGCCGACCACGGCCTTGGCGAAATCCGGGTTGTCCTTCAGCGTCTGGGTGTTGCCGATGAACACGTCCATGATCTCGCCGGGGATCTTGGAGCTGTCGAACAGGTTTGTGGCGCCCTTGACCTTGAGCATATCCTCGGTGAGCGGCTTCCACGAGACGGCGTGGGCCATGTCGCCCTGGGAAATGAAGGCGGCGGAGATTTCCGCGTCCGAAATGTTCACCGTCTTGGAGGCGGTGGGGTCGGTGATGCCGGCGAGCTGCAGGCCGCGGTTCAGCAGGTAGTGCGAGACGCTGTACTGCAGCAGGTACACGTCCTGTCCGGCAAGTTCCTTGATGTCCTTGGCGGTCTTGGAGACGACGATGTCGTTGCCGTCGGAATAGTCGGTGATCAGCAGGATCGAGGTATCGACGCCGCCGGCGGCCGGCATGGTGAGGCCGTCCATCGAGGCGACGCCCACCGCGTCGATCTCTCCGGCGATGAACTGGTTGATGGAGCCGACATAGTCGTTGGCCTGGATGACCTCGACCTCGATGCCGTATTTGTCGGCCCATTTCTTCATGATGCCGGAGGTCTTCATGTAGGCGAACGGCATGAAGCCGATATAGACGGTGTAGGCGACCTTGAACGTCTTCTTCGGGGCGGCGTGGGCGGCGGGTGATCCCGCGAGGGCGACGGCGGCGAGGCTGGCGAAGACGGCTGCAGCCCTGAGTATGCGCTTCATGAGGGGTGGCTCCGGTCGCTGAAATGGCTTTACCGGGCTATTAAACGGTGACTTAATATCGCGTGCAAGCCCAACAAATAGGCACGCCTAGCATATGAGCAAGGCAGAAAATTCCGTAGAATTACGGAGGAAACCGATGGCCGCCCGAACCGCGCGCAAGCGCCTCCAGCCCGCCGAGCGGCGGGTCATGCTCCTCGAAGAAGCCTTGCGGCTGTTCGCGACGCGCCATTTTTCGGTGGTGACGGTGCGCGATATCGCGCTGGTCTGCGACGTCAATGTCGGGCTGCTCTACCACTATTTCGACAATAAGGACGATCTGGTGCGGCGCGCCCTTGGGCACGCCATCGAGCAGCTTATGGCGGGCTACGAGGCGCGCCGCGCCGCCGGGGCGGAGCCGCTGGCAGAGATTCTCGCCTGGCTCGACATCCATATGGAACTGGCGCCGACGCTGGCGCAGATGGTCAAGCTGATGGCGGACTATGCCAGTTCCGGCCTGCGCGATGACGAACTCGACGGGCTGATCGCCGGCTTCTATGGCCGCGAGAAGCAGCTTCTGGAAGGGGCTCTGGCGCGCGGGGTGGAGAGCGGCCGGTTCGCGCCGGTGGATATTCCCCGCACCGCCCGCCGCATCGGCCTGATGCTCGACGGCATTTTCTACGCTTCCGCCAGCCGGGGCGACGACCGCATCGTCGACGACATCGCCGATCTCGCCGATTTCGTGCGCGACCTGCTCGGCGTGCACGTCGAGGCGGCGGCCTAGCGCATTGGTATCTCAGGGCCGCGCGGGTATCACGGAACGGTGATTTATGATGCTCGTCATGAAGAGCTAGCCTCTGCACGGGAGCGCAGACATCACGGCTTGCCGCCGCCGGGAGGTGATTGCGGGCCCATCGCTGTTGCGCGTCCTCATCCCTATAAGGAGAGGGCACATCATGAAATTCACACTCAACGGCCGCGAACAGACCCTGGAAGCCGACGGCGACATGCCGCTGCTGTGGGCGCTGCGCGACATTGCCGGCCTGACCGGCACCAAATTCGGCTGCGGCGCCGCCCTGTGCGGCGCCTGTACGGTGCATGTCGACGGCGCGGCGGTGCGCTCGTGCCAGACGTTCGTGTCCGATGTCGAGGGCAAGAGCGTCACCACCATCGAAGGCGTCGCCACCACCGGCAAGGTGGGGGAAGCCGTGGTCACGGCATGGCGCACGCTCGACGTGGTGCAGTGCGGTTACTGCCAGCCCGGCCAGATCATGTCGGCGGTGGGCCTGCTCAGCGAAAACCGCAAGCCCACGGACGATGACATCGACGCCGCGATGGATGGCAATGTGTGCCGCTGCGCCACCTATCAGCGCATCCGGGCCGCCATCCACGAAGCTGCCTCAAACCTCGCGTGAGCGCCATGCACCTCATCACACCCGACCAATACCGGCAGATGCTGGCGGGCATGGGCGCGCCGCTGGCCGCCTCCCGCCGTTCCTTCCTCAAGGGCCTCGGCGCCGCCGGCGGCGCGCTGGTGATCGGCCTTCACCTCGGCCCGCGCCTGGCGCTGGCGGAAGAAGCCGCCGCCCCCCCGCCGGCCCCGCCAATGCCGAACGCTTTCGTGCGTATCGCGCCGGACAATACGGTGACCGTGCTGATCAAGCATGTCGACATGGGCCAGGGCGTCACCACCGGCCTGCCGACCATCGTGGCGGAAGAGCTCGACGCCGACTGGAGCCAGATGCGAACCGCCTTCGCCCCGGCCGATGCCAAGCTCTACAACAACCTCGCCTTCGGCCCGGTGCAGGGCACCGGGGGCTCCACCTCGGTCGCCAATAGCTGGGACCAGCTGCGCCGGGCCGGCGCGGCGGCGCGGGCCATGCTGGTCGCGGCGGCGGCGAAGGAATGGGGCGTGGCGCCCGAGAGCGTCACGGTCGAGAAGGGCGTGCTGAAGAGCGGTACCCATTCCGGCACGTTCGGCGAGTTCGCGCAGGCCGCCGCGCAGCTGCCGGTGCCGAGCGAGGTGACGCTGAAGGAGCCGAAGGATTTCACCCTGATCGGCACCAAGCTGCCGCGGCTCGATTCCACGGTGAAGACCGACGGCACGGCGACCTATGCGCTCGACATGCGGCGCCCGGGCATGCTGACCGCCGTGGTGCGCCGCCCCGACCGCTTCGGCGCGACGGTGACGAGCTTCGACGCGGCAGCGGCGAAGAAAGTGCCCGGCGTGGTCGACGTGGTGACGGTGCCCTCCGGCATCGCGGTGCTGGCGACCAACACCTGGGCGGCGATCCAGGGTCGCGAGGCGCTCACCTCGGTCGAGTGGGACGAGACGAAGGCCGAGACGCGCGGCACCGCCGAACTGTTCGACGAATACCGCAAGCTGGCGGCGACGCCGGGGCTTCCCGCCGCGCGGCGGGGCGATGCGGCAAAGGCGCTGGCGGGCGCGGCGAAGACCATCGAGACCGAGTTCGCCTTCCCCTATCTCGCCCATGCGCCGATGGAGCCGCTGAACTGCGTGATCGAGAAGACGGCGGACGGCGCCACGATCTGGACCGGCTCGCAGTTCCAGACCATCGAGCAGGCGGTGACCGCCGGCATTCTCGGCCTGAAGCCGGAGCAGGTGAAGATCGAATCGCTCTATGCCGGCGGCTCCTTCGGCCGGCGCGCCAACACCGCGGCCGATTATGTCGCCGAGGCCGCCACCATCCTCAAGGCGATCGACGGCCGCGCGCCGGTGCATCTGGTCTGGACCCGCGAGGACGACATCAAGGGCGGCTATTACCGCCCGATGTTCTACCACACGGTGCGGGCCGGGCTGACGGCGGACGGCAAGATCGCCGGCTGGCAGCAGCAGATCGTCGGCCAGTCCTTCATGGTCGGCACGCCCTTCGAGGCGTTTGCGGTGAAGGAGGGGGTGGACGGAACCTCGGTCGAAGGGGCCTCGGACACCAATTACGCCATCGCCGAGTTCGCCGTGGACCTGCACACGCCCAAGGTCGCGGTGCCGACCCTGTGGTGGCGCTCGGTCGGCCACACCCACACCGCCCATGTGGTGGAGGTGACGATCGACGAACTGGCGCACGCGGCCGGCCGCGACCCGTTGGAGTTCCGGCTCGAACTGCTCAAGGACCAGCCGCGCCATGCCGCCGTGCTCCGGCTGCTGGCGGAGAAGGCGAAGTGGGGCGAGAAGCCGGGTGCCGGCAAGGGGCGCGGCGTGGCGTTGCATGAGAGCTTCGACACCGTGGTCGGCAGCGTCATCGACGTCTCGGTGGTGGACGGCAGGATCAAGGTCGAGCGCGTCGTCTGCGCGGTCGATTGCGGCATCGCCATCAACCCGGACGTGATCGCCGCGCAGATCGAGGGCGGCGTCGGCTTCGGCCTCGGCGCGGCGCTGCATGACGAAATCACGCTCGACGGCGGTGTGGTCGAGCAGGCCAATTTCGACACCTATGTGCCGCTGCGGATGTCGGAAATGCCTGAGGTGGAAGTGCATATCCTGCCCTCCGCCAACGCCCCGACCGGCATCGGCGAGCCCGGCGTGCCGGGCGTGGCGCCGGCGCTCTCCAACGCCATCTTCGACGCCACCGGCCAGCGGCTGCGCTCGCTGCCGTTCCGGCTGGAGGACTTCAAGGCCTGAGGGGGCTTGCCCTCGCACCCTATGAAAAGGCCGGTCTTGCGACCGGCCTTTTTTCGTCGCGTGCCTGCGTGAGGGCCTACAGGCTGATGCAGACGTATTTCACATCGACATATTCCTCGATGCCGTATTTCGAGCCTTCGCGGCCAATGCCGGATTCCTTCACCCCGCCGAAGGGTGCGACTTCGGTGGTGATGACGCCGGCATTGATGCCGACCTGGCCGTAGCGCAGGTTTTCCGAAACGCGGAAGGCACGCGAGAGGTCGCGCGTGTAGAAATAGCAGGCGAGGCCGAATTCGGTGTCGTTGGCGAGGCGCACGGCCTCTTCCTCGGTTTCGAAGCGGAAGACCGGGGCGACCGGGCCGAAGATTTCCTCGCGGGCGAAGTTCATTTCGGCCGTGGCGTCGGCGATGACGGTCGGCTCGAAGAACTGGCCGCCCAGATCGTGGCGCTTGCCGCCGGCGACGAGCCGGCCGCCCTTGGCCAGCGCATCGGCAACGAAGCTCGCGGTCTTGGCCACCGCCTTGTCGTCGATCAGCGGGCCCTGCACCACGCCCGGCTCCAGCCCGGAGCCGACCTTGAGCTTGGCCGATTCCTCCGCCAGCCGGGCGACGAAGGCGTCATAGATGCCGGCCTGGGCATAGAAGCGATTGGCGCAGACGCAGGTCTGGCCGGAATTGCGGTATTTCGAGGCGATGGCCCCGGCCACCGCCGCCTCGACATCCGCGTCGTCGAAGACCAGGAACGGCGCGTTGCCGCCCAGTTCCATCGAGACGCGCTTCACCGTGTCGGCGGCCTGCTTGATCAGCATCTTGCCGACGGGGGTGGAGCCGGTGAAGGTGATCTTGCGGACGGTGGGGTTGGCGGTCATCTCGCCGCCAATGGCCGAGGCCGAGCCGGTGAGGATGTTGACCACGCCGGCGGGATAGCCCGCCTGTTCGCACAGCACGCCCCAGGCAAGGCCCGAATAGGGCGTCTGGGTCGCCGGCTTCATCACCGAGGTGCAGCCGGTGGCCAGCGCCGGGCCGATCTTGCGGGCCGCCATGGAGGAGGGGAAGTTCCACGGCGTGATGGCCGCCACCACGCCGACCGCCTGCTTGGTGACGAGAATGCGCCGCTCGCCCCAGGGCGAGGGGATGACGTCGCCATAGACCCGGCGGGCTTCCTCGGAGAACCACAATATATAGGCGGCGCTGGCGCCGACCTCGCCCATGGATTCCGCCAGCGGCTTGCCCTGCTCGATGGTGAGCAGTTCGGCCAGCGCACGCTGGTTGTCCATGATGGCGGCATGCAGGCGGCGCAGCATCTTCGCGCGCTCGTCCGCCGTGGTGCGCGAGAAGGTCTCGAACGCCTTTTCGGCGGCAGCGATGGCGCGGCGCGTCTCGCCCTCGCCGGCATTCGGCACGGTGCCGATCACCTCGCCGGTGGCCGGGTTGGTGACGTCGATCGTGCCGCCGCCATCGGCGCCGATCCATGCGCCGTCGATGAAATTCGCGTCGCGCTTGAAATCCGTCCAGTTCATGGGGTCCCGCCTCTCCATCAGGGGGAGACTGATTCACCGATCAGGCGGATGCGACCTGCGCGGATCAGGCTCCCGGGGCGCGACCCTTCTGGACGGCGCCGGCCAGGGCTATGTAGCGCCCGGCCGGCACCGCGACAATCGCCGGGCCGGCCACATCGGTTGTGAGCCGGCAGGCGGACGGCTCTCTCAGTCGCGCGTGACGTCCAGCAGCGGGGAGAAGCCGCCAAAGATCATGCGCTGCCCGTCGAAGGGCATCTCGGTCATCCCGGCGAGGCGCGGATCTTCCATGAACTTCTTCATGCCGGCGTCGCGCGCCTCGCGCGAAGGCCACTCGATCCAGGAGAACACCACGGTTTCCTCGGGCGTTGCCTTCACCGCCATGCGGAAATCCGTGACCTTGCCGTCCGGCACGTCGTCACCCCAGGTTTCGACCGTGCGCAGGGCGCCGCACTCCAGGAAGATCGGCGCCGCCTTCTCGGCCATGGCGCGGTAGGCGTCCTTCTTGTCGGTGGGGACGGCGACGACGAACCCGTCGATATAGTTCATGGTTTCCTCCTCGTTCTGTTGGGCAGGGATGCATTCTGCCCGCGTTCCGCAGCGGAAATATGATGGCGGATCGGCCGTGTCCCGCGACAAAAAAAGCCCCGGCGCAGGGCCGGGGCTTTGATGGTCAACGCCGTGATGCGGCGGCTCAGTTGTTCCGGTTGCCGAACAGCTGCAGCAGCATCAGGAACATGTTGATGAAGTCGAGATACAGGGTCAGCGCGCCCATGATCGCCTTGCGGCCGGCCACCACGTCGTCGTCGCCGGCGAAGTACATCTCCTTGATGCGCTGGGTGTCGTAGGCGGTGAGGCCCGCGAACACGAGGACGCCCGCCACCGAGATGATGAACTGCAGCATCGAGGAGCCGAGGAAGATGTTCACCACCATGGCGACCATGACGCCGATGAGGCCCATGATCAGGAACGAGCCGAGGCCCGACAGGCTGCGCGAGGTGGTGTAGCCGTAGAGGCTGAGGCCACCGAACGCCGCTGCGGTGATGAAGAACACCCGCACGATGCTCTCATGCGTGTAGACGAGGAAGATGCTGGCGAGCGACACGCCGACGAGCGCGGCATAGACCCAGAAGATGGTCTGCGCGACGCCGACGCTCAGCCGGTCGACCCGGAAGCTGAGGAACAGCACGGCGGCGAGCGGGGCGAACATCACCACCCAGCGCAGCGGGCTGGTGAACAGCGCGGCGCCGGTCTCGGTGAGATAGATGCCGGCGAGCTGGTATTCGGTCGGCGTGCTGGAAACGGCGAGCATGTAGATGCCCAGCGCCGCCGCGCCGGTGATGGCGAGGCCGAGGGTCATGTAGTTGTAGACGCGCAGCATATAGGCGCGCAGGCCCTGGTCGATGTCGGCCTGCGTCCGGGCCGCCGTCGCTCCGAAGCGCGGCACGGAGACGTTGCGGTTAAAGTCGGACATGGTCGAATCCTCTCGCGAAATCTCGTCACCCACGCCGCCACCGGCACTGTGCCGGGCGTGTGGGCCGTCGCCCTTGAATATGAGGGCCCCGCTGGCCTCCCGCAAGTGAAGTTTGCGACAGGAATGACGCTGCGGCAGAAGGTTCCGCCGTAGCGCTTGTCGGGTTTGGCAGGCTGGCGGCGGCAGGTTCTGCCGTTACCCACTCACAGGTTGCGCAGGATGCGTGCCGGCTTCTGCCCCAGTGCCCGCCAGGTGCCGATGAGGCCGAAGCCGACGGTGAGCACCAGCGCCACCGCCACCGCGCCCAGCGCCGCGCCGGAGGACCAGGCGAAGGTGAGCTTCATCACATACACCACCACCACATAGGCCGCGGCCGCGCCGGCCCCGACCGCGACGACGGCGGTGACGAGGCCCAGCGCGGCATATTCCAGTGCATAGGCGCCCACCAGCCGCGCCCGCGTGGCGCCAAGCGTCTTCAGGATCACGGCGTCGTAGACGCGATGATGCTGGCCCGCCGCCAGCGCCCCGGCGAGCACCAGCACGCTGGAGAGCAGGGTGACAAGGCTGGCGCCGCGTATGGCGATGAGAAGGTTGGCAACGATCTCGCCGATCTGGGTCAGCGCCTCCTTCACCCGCACGGCGGTGACGGCGGGGAAATCCGCCGCCACGGCGCGGCCGAGGCTGCGCTCGGTGGCGACATCGCCGCCTTCCGGCAGGGTCAGCGTCGCGAGCGAGGTGTGCGGCGCGCCGGTGAAGGTGTTGGGCGAGAACACCATGACGAAGTTGATGGCAAGCCGCTCCCATTCCACATCGCGCAGATTGCCGATGGTGGCGGTGATCGAGCGGCCGAGCACGTTCACCGTCACCTCGTCGCCGATCTTCAGGCCGAAGGCGTCGGCGATCTCGCGCTCGAACGACACCAGAGGCGGGCCGGCATAGTCGGCCGGCCACCATTCGCCGCTGGCGAGGATGGAGCCCTCGGGCAGGTCCTGCGCATAGGTGATGCCGCGATCGGAGGAGAGCACCCAGGCGAATTCCGCCGGCGGATCGAGGCTCTCCACCGGGCGCCCGCCCAGCGTGAGGATGCGCCCGCGCAGCATCGGCACCACGTCGACCTCGCCCTCCGGCGCCTTCTCGGCCAGGAAGCGGGTGAATGCCTCGGTCTCGGTGTTCTGGATGTCGAGGAAGAAGAAGCTGGGCGCCTCGGTCGGCAGGCGGGAGGTGAGTTCGCGCGTCAGGCTGCGGTCGATCAGCGCCAGCGTCACCAGCAGCGTCAGGCCGAGGCCGAGCGAGAGCACGATGGTGGGGGTGAGCGCCGCCGGCCGGTGGATGTTGGCCAGCGCCAGCCGCAGCGCGGTGGAGCGCGGGCGCGGCAGCCGGCGGGCAACCGCCATGATGCCGGCCGCGACAAGGCGCAGCGTCACCAGCACGCTCGCCGCCGCCGCCAGATAGATCATCGCGATGTGCCGCTGCTCGGAGGCGTAGACGGCAAGGCCTGCCAGCGCCGCCACGGCCAGCGCGGTGAGGACGACATAGACGAGGCGCGGGCGGTGGCGTGCGCCTTCCACATGCTCGCGGAACAGCGCCGACACCGGCACGTCATGGGCAAGGCCGAGCGGCCAGAGCGCGAAGGCCAGGGCGATCAGCGCGCCATAGGCCAGCGCCAGCAGGATCGCGCCCGGCTGGAGGCTGGGCTCGATGGCGACGGGAAGCAAATGGCCAAAGGCGGCATCGGCGAGGAAGGGCAGGGCGGAGCCCACCGTGATGCCGATGGCGATGCCGATCAGCGCGATCAGCCCGACTTCGGCGAGATAGATGCCGAACACCGTCACCCCCGGCGCACCGAGGCTCTTGAAGGTGGCGATGACGCCGCGCTTGGCGTCGAGATGGCTCTTCACCGCATTGGCGACGCCCACGCCACCCACCAGCAGCGCAGTGAGGCCGACAAGGGTGAGATATTCGGTGAAGCGGCGAACATTGTTTTCCAGCCGCGGGGCGGCGGCGTCGCGGGTGCGAGCCTCGAAGCCGGCCTCGGGGGCGCCCTTCTGGACGCGCTCGACAAAGGGGGTGAGTTCCGCCGGGCGATCCATCTTCACCCGGTAATGCCAGCGGACCAGGCTGCCGGGCTGGAGCAAATCGCTGGCGCGGAGCGCTTCGACCGACACCATGAGGCGCGGGCCGAAGCCGATGCCGGTCGAGAGCAGGTCCGGCTCGCGCTCAAGGGTGCCCTTGACGATGAGCGTCGCCGCGCCGAGCTGGAAGCGATCGCCGGTCTTCAGTTGCAGGCGGTCGGCGAGCGAGGGGTCGACCAGCGCGCCATAGGCGTCGCCCTCGGGGGCCAGCGCGGCGGCAAGCGGCTGCGGCGGGGCGATGTCGAGCGTGCCGACCATGGGGTAGACGCCGTCCACCGCCTTCACTTCCGCCAGCGTGGCATCGAGCGCCTCGCCGCTGCCGGCCCGGGCCATGGCCCGCAGGGTGGCGATGGTGGAGACCCGCCCACCCTCTTCGATGAGCCGGTATTCCTCCGGGCTCGCCTCGCGCTGGACGAGGGTGAAGGCGGCGTCGCCGCCGAGCAGGGAGGTGCCTTCGCGTGCCAGCCCGTCGGTCAGGGCGCGCGAGAAGGCGCCGACGCCGGCAATGGCGGCGACACCGAGCGCGAGGCAGGCGAGGAAGACGGCGAAGCCGCGCAGGCCGCCGCGCAGTTCGCGCAGGGCGAAGCGCAGCGGCAGGGTGCGGCGGCTGGGCGCGCGCAGCGACGGGGCCCGGCCGGCCTCCGCCGCCGAGGTTGAAACCTGATCCGTGCTCATGCGCGGCTCTCGTGGCCGGCCCCGGCAAGGGCGCCGAGCGTTTCCCCGGTTTCGACGGCGCCGGAGCGCAGCCGCACCGTGCGGTCGCAGCGGGCGGCGAGCGTCGCGTCATGGGTGACGATGACCAGCGTGGCCCCGCGCCGCGCCTGCGCGTCGAACAGCAGGTCCATGATCTGCCGGCCGGTGGCCTCGTCGAGATTGCCGGTCGGCTCGTCGGCGACGAGGATGCGCGGCTCCGGTGCCAGCGCGCGGGCGACGGCGACGCGCTGCTGCTCGCCGCCGGAAAGCTGGGAGGGGTAATGGTCGAGCCGGTGACCGAGGCCGACGGCGGTGAGTTCGGCGGCGGCGCGCGCGAAGGCGTCGGCCCGTCCCGCAAGCTCCAGCGGCACGGCGACATTCTCGACCGCCGTCATGGTGGGGATGAGGTGGAACGCCTGGAAGACGATGCCGACATGGCGGCCGCGAAAGCGGGCGAGCGAATCTTCGTCGAGGCCGGTGAGCTGCTCGCCCGCCACCTCGACCCGTCCCGCGTCGGCACGCTCTAGCCCGGCGAGCACCATCAGGAGGCTCGACTTGCCCGAACCGGAGGGGCCGACCAGGCCGACCGCCTCGCCCTGAGCAATGGCGAGCGAGACGCCCTTGAGGATATGGACGCGGGCGGCGCCGCTGCCGAGGGAGAGGTCCACGCCGTCGAGGCGGATGGCAGTGGCGGTGGTCGTTTCGGAAGGCATGGGCTCTTCGGAAGGCATGGGGCTCTTTTCGCGTCTGTTCCGGGTCGGCGAAGGCCCCGCCATCTGGAGGCCGACATCTCCCGCACCATATGTTGCGCTGCACCGTTTCCGAAAGGGTAGGCCTTTGTCACGATTGCTCCATCGGCTCTTCGCTCTCTGCGGCCTTGCCCTGCTTGGCGGGGTGGGCGTTGCCACGCCTGTCCTGGCCGAACCGCTGCGCATCGTGGCGTTTGGCGACAGCCTCACCGCCGGCTATGGCCTCGCGGCCAGCCAGGCCTTCCCGGTACGGCTGCAGGCGGCGCTTGCGGCCAAGGGACACGAGGTTGTGATCGAGAATGCCGGCGTTTCCGGCGACACCACCAGCGCCGGCCTCGCCCGGCTCGACTGGTCGATCCCCGAGACGGCCGACGGGGTGATCCTGGAGCTCGGCGCCAATGACGCGCTGCGGGGCCTCGATCCCGCCATTCCCGAGCGCTCGCTCGATGCCATTCTGGCCCGGCTGAAGGAGCGCGGCATTCCGGTGCTGATGGCCGGCATGCGGGCGCCGCCCAATCTCGGCGCCGCCTATCAGAAGCGCTTCGATGGCATCTATGAGCGGCTGGCGCAGAAATACGACGTGGCGCTCTATCCGTTCTTCCTCGATGGGGTGGCGGGCAACAAAACGATGAACCTGCCCGACGGCGTCCACCCCACCGCTGCAGGCGTCGACATCATCGTCGCGCGCATGCTCCCCGCCGTGGAGGCGTTCATTGCCACGCTGAAGGCCCCGGCCGCGGGCGAGGCCAACCCCGGCTGAAGGGCGCCTCCGCAACGCCAGCGGTGATGGCAGAATTGTGACGACCTGTGGCCTCTCGGTTCTCGACGGGCCGGACAGCGTGGGCTATCGCTCGGCCCCGGGGCCATGTCGTGCGTAGTCTGCCTGTGCGGGGGCACATGAAATACCGTAGCGAGATCGATGGCCTGCGGGCCGTCGCCGTCGTTCCTGTGATCCTGTTCCATGCCGGTTTCGGGGTGTTTTCCGGCGGCTATGTCGGGGTCGACGTCTTTTTCGTCATCAGCGGCTACCTGATCACCATCATCCTGCTGTCCGAAATCGAGGGCGGCACCTTCTCCATCGCCCGCTTCTATGAGCGCCGGGCGCGGCGCATCGTGCCGGCGCTGACCGTGGTGATGCTGGCGTGCCTGCCCTTCGCCTGGCTCTGGATGATCCCCGACCAGTTGCGCGAGTTCGGCTCCAGCCTCGTGGCGGTGGTGTTCTTCGTGTCCAATTTCCTGTTCTGGAGCGAGGAAGGCAGCTATTTCGCCGCCGCTGCCGAACTGAAGCCGCTGCTGCACACCTGGAGCCTGGCGGTCGAGGAGCAGTATTACCTTTTCGCGCCACTGAGCCTGGCTCTGCTGTGGCGCTTCGGCCGGCGCACGGTGTTCTGGCTGGTGGTGGCGACGGCGGTTCTCGGCCTTCTCGCCACCGAATGGGGCTGGCGGTATGCGCCGCGGGCGAATTTCTACCTGCCGCAGTTCCGCATCTGGGAGCTTCTCGCCGGCTCGATCTGCGGCTTTCTCGCCACCAGCCACCCGCTCGGCGCCAATAATCTGCCCCGCGCCAGCAATGGCCTGAGCGCGCTGGGGCTGGCGATGATCCTGTTCGCGATCTTCGCCTTCGACGAAAATACGCCCTTCCCCAGCCTCTATGCGCTGGTGCCGGTGGGGGGGGCGGCGCTGGTGGTGCTGTTCGCCCATAAGGGCACCTGGGTCGCCCGCCTGCTCTCGGCGCGGGCGCTGGTGGGCATCGGCCTCATCAGCTACAGCGCCTATCTCTGGCACCAGCCGCTTTTCGCCTTCGCCCGTATCCGCTCGCTGGTGGAGCCGGCGCCGGAGCTGATGATGGCGCTGGCGCTGCTGTCGATGGGGCTGGCCTATGTCAGCTGGCGCTTTGTCGAGCAGCCCTTCCGCCGGCGGCCGATTCCGCTGCTGCCGTCGCGTCGCGCCGTGTTCATGGCCAGCGGCGTGGCCGGTGCCGGCTTCGTGGCTTTCGGCCTCTATGGCAATGTCTCCGCCGGCATTCCGAGCCGGCTCGCCGGGGTGGAGCCCGGCAGCTATGCCGCAAGGCTGCTCGCGTCGACGCGCGGGGCAGGGCTCCGCGGCGATTGCACGCCGGTGCCGCCGGGCGAAAACCGACCGGCTTTGTGCACGGTCTTTGCCCCGGAGAACCCGAAGCTGCGCATACTGATCATCGGCGACAGCCATGCCGGCTCGCTCCTGCGGGCCTTTGCCGGTGTCGGGCGCGAGAATGCGGTGTACCAGATGGCGCTCGCCAGCTGCCCGCCGATCAACCGCACCTCGTTGCACCGGGCGATCTTCGATGTCGGGGTGTGCGAGCAGGCCACACGCGACCAGGTGCAGGCGGTGCGCGAGGGCAAGTTCGACGTGGTGGTGCTGGCCGCCCGTTGGTCGGTCTATGCCGGCCGCGAGGGGCGCCGCGTCTTCGCGCTGGGCCCGGAAGGCGACCCGTATTTTCCGTCCCTCGCGACCTCGCGCGAGACCTTCTCCAGCCATGTCGCAGCGACGGTGAAGGACTATCGCGATCTCGGCGTCGCCGTGGTGCTGATCGACCAGGTGCCCGAGAACAAGGTGCTGCCGCGAAAGGTGATCGAACAGGCGATCCTGCTCGATTTGGAGCAAGGGCAGGGCGAGGCGCAGTTCGAGCAGGCGGTCCGGGAAACTTCCGTCACCGTCGAGGAGGATGAAAAGCGCCAGGCCTTCACAGAGGCGGAGCTGGACAAGCTGCGGGGCGAGAAGGTGTGGGTGCTGTCCTTCGACGAGCTGTTCGCGCGCGACGGGCGCTATGTCTGGGGCGACCGCGACGGCACCTATTATATCGACGGCGACCACCTTTCCGCCCATGGCGCGGCGCTGGTGGAACCGGCGATGACGGCGGCGTTCGAGGAGATCGCGGCGGCATTGAAGGCCGGCCCGCCGGCGGGGGCCGCCCCGCCCTGAGGGCGGACGCGGGGGCGCGAGAAGGGCGCGCCTGCCGGCGAGCCGGGGGCATGGCGGCGCTTGCCAGCCCGCCGGGACGTTGCGGCAGCTTGCCGCTCGGCTGAGGGCTTCCTATCTTCCTGCGACCCCTTCCCTACGTTTCTTCCGAAAAGCGACCTCATATGCAGTATCGCCCGCTCGGCCGCACCGGCCTCGAGGTCTCCTCGATCTGTCTCGGCACCATGACCTATGGCGAGCAGAATACCGAGGCCGAGGGCCACGCGCAGATGGACTTTGCGCTGGACCACGGCATCAACTTCTTCGACACCGCCGAACTCTATTCCATTCCGCCCAAGCCCGAGACGCAGGGCTCGACCGAGCGCATCATCGGCAGCTGGTTCAAGGCGCGCGGCAACCGCGACAAGGTGATCCTCGCCACCAAGGTATGCGGCCTTTCGCAGATGACGTGGTTCCGCGACGACGGCGCCCCGGCACGCCCGACGCGCGGGCAGATTCGCGAGGCGGTGGAGAAGAGCCTGAAGCGGCTTGAGACCGACTATATCGACCTCTACCAGCTGCACTGGCCGGGCCGCCCGGTGGACTTGTTCGGCGCGAACCCCACCCGCTGGAAAAGCGCGGCGGGCGAGGAAACCCCAATCGCCGAGACGCTGGATGCGTTTGGCGAGCTGGTGAAGGAAGGCAAGATCCGCCATGTCGGCCTCTCCAATGAGAGCGCCTGGGGCACGATGAAGTTTCTCAGCGAGGCGGAACGCACGGGAGGGCCGCGCGTCGCCTCGGTGCAAAACAGCTATAACCTGCTGAACCGCACCTATGAGACGGCGCTGGCCGAGGTGAGCCTGCGCGAGGATGTGGGGCTGCTGGCCTATTCGCCGCTCGGCCAGGGCTACCTCACCGGCAAATACCAGAACGGCGCACTGCCCGAGGGCTCGCGCACCGCGCTGTTCCAGCGGGCGTTCCGCTACCAGGTCCCGGGGGCGGAAGAGGCGATCGAGGACTATCTCGCGATCGCCCGCGACGCCGGGCTCGATCCTTCGCAGATGGCCATCGCCTTCTGCCTCACGCGCGAGTTCATGGCGTCGGTCATCATCGGTGCGACGACGATGGAACAACTCGCGACGGACATCGGCGCGGTGGATTTGACGCTGTCGCCGGAGGTGCTGGCGCGCATCGACGCCGTGCATCAGCTGCGCGGCAATCCCTGCCCCTGAGAAGGCGCCGGACGGCGGGTCGAGGACCCGCCGCCCCTTTCGCCCGCCGCCCGCTTCAGGGCTTCGTCTCGCTCTTGGTCTCGGGCGGCGCGTGGCGGGTCATCAGCGGCACCTGCGCCATGGCGAAGACCAGCGTCAGCGGGAGGTAGCCGAAGGTCTTGAACGCCACCCAGGTGTCGGTCGAGACATTGCGCCAGACGATTTCGTTCAGCACCGCCATGACGAGGAAGAACACGCCCCAGCGAACGGTGAGCTCGCGCCAGCCCTTGTCCGTCAGCATGAACACATCGCCCAGCACATAGGGCAGCAAAGGCTTGCGCAGCCATAGGCCGCCGAGCAGCGCCATGCCGAACAGCGCATTGACCAGCGTCGGCTTCATCTTGATGAAATGGTCGTCCTGCAGCACCAGCGTCAGCGTGCCGAACACCAGCACGACGCCGGCCGATACGAGCGGCATCACCGCGATCTTTCGCGCGATGATCCACATCACCGCCAGCGCGGCGAAGGTGGCGACCATGAAGGCGCCGGTGGCGAGATAGATGCCGCCACGCCCGTTGGCGATGAAAAACACCACCAACGGCCCCAGCTCCAGCGCGAATTTCAGCAGCGGGTGCATGGTGCGCAGAGGCGTGGCGGCGGGCACTTCGGACGGTGAATTGGTCATGGTCAGTCCTCCAGTCCGACGATGGCGCGGGCGAAATCGCGCGCCGCGAAGGGTTGCAGGTCGTCGATACCCTCGCCGACGCCGATGAGATGGATGGGAAGGCCGTGCCTGGCGGCGAGGGCGACCAGGATGCCGCCGCGCGCCGTGCCGTCCAGCTTGGTCATGACGAGGCCGGTGACGCCCGCCACCCGCTTGAACGCCTCCACCTGCTGGAGCGCGTTCTGCCCGACGGTGGCGTCGAGTGTGAGCACGACGGCGTGTGGGGCGGTGGCGTCCTGTTTCTTGATGACGCGAACGATCTTTTCCAGTTCCGCCATCAGCTCGACCCGGTTCTGCAGCCGCCCGGCGGTGTCGATGATGAGCACGTCGGCGCCCTCTACCCGCGCCTGTTGCAGTCCGTCGAAGGCGACGCCGGCGGCGTCGGCTCCCGGGGCACGGGAGACGACGGTGGCGCCGGTTCGGTCTGCCCACACCTTGAGCTGCTCGATCGCCGCCGCGCGGAACGTGTCGCCGGCGGCGAGCACGACCTTCTTGCCCTGCGCCTTCAGCGTGGCGGCGAGCTTGCCGATGGTGGTGGTCTTGCCGGAGCCGTTGACGCCGACCATCAGCAGGATGAACGGCTTGGTGTCGCTGGCGAATTCCAGCGGCATAGCGACGGGCTTCAGCACGGCCTCGATCTCGGCGGCGACCAGCGCGCGCACCTCGTCCGGCTCGATGGTCTTTTCGTACCGTCCCTTGCCGACCGCGAGCGCGATGCGGGCCGCCGTGTCCACGCCGAGGTCGGCGCGGATCAGTACGTCTTCCAGGTCTTCCAGCGTGTCGGCGTCGAGCTTGCGCTTGGTGAACAGGTCGGTGATGCCGGTGGACAGGCCGGTGGCGGTGCGCGTGAGTCCCTGCGTCAGGCGTTTCCAGAAGCCGGGGCGGGCGGTGGTGTCGTCGTTCATGTCGTTCATGCCGCGATCAGCCGAACGCCGTCATGGCCGGCGATGCGGAGTTGGGTGAGCGTGCCGGGCGCCAGCGGGGTGGAAAGGCGCACCGGGGTGAAACTCCTCGTGCGGGCCATGCCGCCACGCTCCGTCAGAACCTCGCGCCGCGCGCCAACCTCGCCGGCGAGGTGGCACAGCAGGGCGTGCGTGCCCTTTTCGCGCAGGCGCCGCGCCCGCTCGCGGGCCAGTGCGGGCGGCACCTGCGGCATGCGGGCGGCCGGGGTGCCAGGCCGGGGAGAGAACGGGAAGACGTGCAGATGCGTGAGCCCGCAGGCGTCAACAAGGTCGAGCGAGGCGCGGAACTGGCCTTCGGTCTCGGTGGGAAAGCCAGCGATGAGATCGGCGCCGAACACCATATCCGGCCGCGCCCGCCGGATGTCGCGGCAGAAGCGGATGGCGTCGGCGCGCAGATGACGGCGCTTCATGCGCTTGAGGATGAGATCGTCGCCGGCCTGCAGCGAGAGGTGCAGATGCGGCATCAGCCGCTCCTCCTCCGCCAGCGCGCGCATCAGTTCGGCGTCTACTTCCACCGAGTCGATGGAGGAAAGTCGCAACCGGGGCAGTTCCGGCACATGGCGCAGCAGGGTGCGAACCAGCGTGCCGAGGCGCGGCGTGCCGGGAAGATCGGCGCCATAGGAGGTGAGGTCGACGCCCGTCAGCACGATTTCGCGCGCGCCGTCCTCCACCAGCGCCCGCACCCGGGCCACGACGGGGCCCATCGGCACCGAGCGGGAATTTCCCCGTCCGAAGGGGATGACGCAGAAGGTGCAGCGGTGGTCGCAGCCCTCCTGCACCTGCACGAAGGCGCGGGTGTGCCCCTCGATGGTGTCGGCCGGGCCGTCCAGCAGATGCGGCGCGGTCTCGCGCACCGCCATGATGTCGCCAACCACGATCTTCGCTGCGTCACCGACACCGAAATCGAGCGCGGCGCGGGCCGCCTGCCAGCTTTCGGGCGCGGTCTTCTCGGCATTGCCGAGCACGCGGTCGACCTCTTCCATGCCGGCGAAGCGGGCGGGGTCGGTCTGCGCCGCGCAGCCGGTGACGAGGATGCGGCGCGAGGGGGATTCGCGCTTGAGCCGGCGAATGGTCTGGCGGGCCTGCTTCACCGCCTCGGCGGTGACGGCGCAGGTGTTGACGATCACCACGTTCTCAAGCCCGGCCGCGCCGGCCATGGCCTTCGCCGTGGCGGAATCGAGCGCGTTCAGCCGGCAGCCGAAGGTGACGACCTCGACGGGGGAAGCGCCCTCGCGGGCGGCGAGGGCAGGGGAGGCGAGCGCCATGGTCACGCGGCGCCGGAGGGGAGTTCGGCTCCGCCGGGTCTCGTCGCCGGGAGCTCGGCTCCGCCGGGTCTAGTCCCCGGGAGCTCGGCTCCGCCGGGTCTCGTCGCCGGGAGCTCGGCTCCGCCGAGCATGGTGGCGGTGAGCCGGCCGTCGAACTCGAACTCCGCCGGGCCGGTCATCAATATGTGATCGTCGCTCTCGCGCCAGTCGATGACGAGATCGCCGCCCGGCAGGGTGACGGTGACGCGCCGCCCGGTGAGGCCGAGGCGCGCGGCCGCGACCGCCGTGGCGCAGGCGGCCGAGCCGCAGGCGCGGGTGAGGCCGACGCCGCGTTCCCAAACCTTCAGCACGATGTGCTCCGGGGAGACGACCCGCGCGAGCGAGATGTTGGCCCGCTCCGGGAAAATCGGGTGGTGTTCCAGCTCCGGACCGAGGCGGGCGAGGTCGATGGCCTCCACATCCTCGACCCAGAAGATGGCGTGCGGGTTGCCGACATTGACCACGGCCGGCGCGCGCAGCACGGGGGATTCCGCCGGGCCGGCCTGCAATTCGATGGCGCGTGTGTCCATGACAGGGCCGGCGAGGGGAATGTCGTGCCAGCCGAAGCGCGGCACGCCCATGTCCACGGTGATGCCTTCGGGCGCGATGGAGCAGGCAAGCGGGCCGGCGACGCTTTCGAACACCATGTGGTCGGTGCCGGTGCGGCCGGCCTCGTAAAGCGCGATGCAGCGCGTGCCGTTGCCGCAGGCGCCGGATTCCGAGCCGTCATTGTTGATGATGCGGACAAAGGCGCGCGTGCCTTCGCTTTGCGGGGGGTACAGCGCCATGATCTGGTCGAAGGGCAGCACGTCCGGGCGGGCGAGGGCGCGCGCCTCTTCCGGCGGCACGGCGAGCGGCGCGTCACGCAAATCCAGCACGACGATCTCGTTGCCGAGGCCGTTCATCTTCACGAAAGGTCGATTTTCCAGTGCAGCCATGGGCCCAAAGCTTCAAAATGGGTGCCGTCCTTATATGGCGAAGCGCTTCGCGATGACCAGCCTGATTGGCCGGTGGTTCGTTGAACGCGGGAAAAGCCTTCGCTACCCTGCCCGCATGCAACCTTCCCTGGGACAGCTCTGGGCGCGTTATCGCGCGGTGAATGCGGATGCGCCCATGGAGGCGCCCGCTGCTTTCCATTTCTGCGACAATGCGGAAGACGCCAATCTCTGCCTCGCGCTGGTGCTCGCCGGCGTCAAGCGCGCCACCGCCACGTCGCTTGCCGAGGTTCGACTGGCTCGCGCCGCCCTTCCGCAGCCGGGGGAGTTTTTCCTTGTCACCGACTGGGCCGGCGAGGCGAGGGCCGTCATCCGCACCATTTCTGTGGAGATACGGCGGTTTTCCGAGGTGGACGAGGAATTTGCGCGCCTGGAGGGGGAGGGCGACGGCACGCTTGCCTGGTGGCGGGAGGCGCACCTCGCCTATTATCGGCGCGTGCTGGCCGGCAGCGGCCACGTGGTCGACGGCGACCTTGAAATCGCCTGCGAGCGGTTCGAACGGGTCTTCCCGGCCTAGCGCGGCAAACAAGGTCGCGTCCGGCCACGATCACGCGATCTGCCCCGATGGGCGCCTGCACCTGGCGCGGCGCGATGCTATAACGCCCGCAACGCCCGCGCGGCTTTCCGGTGATTTCATGACTCTACGCCTTGCTCCCGAACGCGCCCTGCTGCGGCGGACCGCGCTGCTGCTCGCCCTGATGGTGAGCGTCGCCGCTCTGTTGGCCGCTCCCGTGGCCGCGCAGACCCCGCCAGCGGCCGCGCCTCCCGCTGCCGAGCCCGAGATCGCCCCCGGCGTGACGGCGCCCGAGGCCGCGCCGCTCGACGAGGACGACATGATCGCCCCGCCCATGGTGGACCCGCGCGCGGTGGAAACGCAGAACGTCGCCCCCGCGCCCGATCCCCTGACCCGGCCGGACGGCTTTGGCGACCCGGCGGTGATGCAGCCGGTGCCGGTGCTGATGAAGAAGGCGCGCGCGACGTGGGACGACGCCTTCACAACCATCGTCGCGACGCTGAAGGAGATCGACGCCGAGATGGCGCGGCTGAAGCTGAAGCCCAACGGCGCCTCCTTCATCATCTACACCTCGACCGACGACATGGGCTTTGATTTCGAGGCGGCGGTGCCGTTCGAGGGGGCGACAGCCGAGAAGCCGCAGGGCGGCATGGCGTTTTCCGCCTCGCCGGCCGGCAGGGCGCTGCGCTTCACCCATCGCGGCCCCTATGACGCGATGGACCCGACCTATGAGCAGATCGCCAATTTGCTCGACGCCAAGGACCTTGAGGCGCAGGACGTTTATGTCGAGGAATACCGCGCCGACCCGCGCACCACGCCGCAGGACGACCTCGTCATCGACATCTGGGTGCCGCTGAAGTGAAGGGGTGACGCCGCGCTTAGTGAGCGCTCGTTTTTGACAGCAGGTTGAGCACAAGGACGCCCGACACGATCAGGCCCATCCCGGCAAAGCCCGCGAGGTCAGGCCGCTGACCGTAAACCACCCATGCCACGAGAGTGATCAGCACGATCCCACCGCCGGCCCACACTGCGTAGGCGATGCCGACAGGGATGCGGTCCAGCACCAGGGACAGGAAGTAGAACGCGCAGCCGTAGCCAAATACGACAAGCACCGACGGCCCGAGCCTGGTAAAACCCTGCGAGGCTTTCATTGCGCTCGTAGCAACAACTTCGGCCGCGATGGCGAAAGACAGGATCAAATAGGGCGGCATGGGAAACCTCCATCGAACGGGAGGCGTCCAATGATCAGATCGAATGGATCTCGTCACGTTCACGTTCCCGTGAATGAGGGTCGGGCCCCACAATTCGCCTCGCCCGCCGCTCTGTGCTATGAGGCGCGCAAACGGACATCATCGATAGCAACATGAACCTGATCGACACCACTGCGGCCGCCGCCGCCGGGGCGCGTGCTCCCGTAGAGATCGCCCGCGCCGAGACGCCGCGCACGCAGACGCGTCGCTCGCTGGCGGGGCTGGACCGTGCCGGGCTTGCCGACGCGCTCGCCCAGATCGGCGTCTCCGAGCGCGAGCAGCGCATGCGGGTCGCCCAGCTCTGGCACTGGATCTACCTGCGCGGTGCGCTCTCCTTCGACGAGATGACCAATGTCGGCAAGGGGCTGCGCGAGAAGCTCGGTGCCGCCTTCACGCTGGACCGTCCCGAGGTGGTGGTCGAGCAGGTGTCCAATGACGGCACCCGCAAATGGCTGCTGCGCCTGCCGCCCGACATCGCGGGCGACAAGCCGCACGATGTCGAGATGGTCTACATCCCCGAGAGCGACCGCGGCACGCTGTGCGTCTCCTCACAGGTCGGCTGCACGCTCAACTGCTCGTTCTGCCACACCGGCACCCAGCGGCTGGTGCGCAACCTCACGGCGGCCGAGATCGTGCTGCAGGTGATGGTGGCGCGCGATCGCCTTGGCGATTATCCCGGCCGCGACCGTGCCGTCGGCCCGGGCCTGCCCACCGAGGGCGACCGGCTGGTGACCAACATCGTGTTCATGGGCATGGGCGAGCCGCTCTACGCTTATGACTCGGTGGCGAAATCCATCGAGGTGCTGGCCGATGGCGAGGGACTCGGCATCGGCAAGCGGCGCATCACCGTCTCCACGTCAGGCGTGGTGCCGGAGATCGAGAAGCTCGGGCGCGAGGTCGGGCCGATGCTCGCCATCTCGCTGCACGCGGTGCGCGACGAATTGCGCGACGAGCTGGTGCCGATCAACAAGAAATACCCGCTGAAGGCGCTGCTGGAGGCGTGCCGCACCTACCCCCCGGCCTCCAACGCCAAGCGCATCACCTTCGAGTACGTGATGCTGAAGGGCGTGAACGATTCCCCCGCCGACGCCAAAGCGCTGGTGAAGCTGCTGGCGGGCATTCCGGCCAAGATCAACCTGATTCCCTTCAACCCGTGGCCGGGCACCAAATACGAGTGCTCGGACTGGGAGACGATCGAGCAGTTCTCCGACATCGTTTTTCGCGCCGGCTATTCCAGCCCGGTGCGCACGCCGCGCGGGCGCGACATTCTCGCCGCCTGCGGCCAGCTGAAGAGCGAGACGGAAAAGCTCTCCGCCCGCGAGCGGCTGGCGTTGCGCGCCATGGCGGCGGCGGACTAGGCGGGGCGCATGGACAATCTGCTGCGCCTGCTGCTGCGGTTCATCCTGGTTCCGGTGGGCATGATCTGTGGCTTCATCGCCTCTTTCCTGGTGATCCTGTTCGGCTATTGGCGGATCGGCGAGCTGCTCGCCGGCAATGTCGATGTCGAGGCCATCGCGCTCTACGACGCGCTGGCGGCGGCGAGCTATCTGCTGATGATGGTGGTGCTGGCGATGTGGGCGGTGGCGCTCATCGGCATCCTGTTCGCCGAAGCCTTCGCGGTGCGCTCCTGGATGTTCCATGTGGGCAACGGCGCGGTATCGGCCTGGCTCGCCGCGTCGGTGTTCGCTCCTTATGCGCAGGTGCCGGTGCCCTTCGACGGGGACCTCTACGTGGTGGCCGCCGGGTTTGCCGGCGGGCTCGCCTACTGGCTGGTCGCCGGGTGGAATGCCGGTTTCTGGAAGCCGCTTCGGGCCGAGCGGGTGCCGGCGGCGCTGCCGCCCGCCCAGCGGGTGCCGCCGCCCTCTACCCCGGCGGTCTGAACCGGCCGGCGCTTTTTCGTGCACACGAAAACTTGCACCCGCGCGCGCCATGCCTATAGTCCGCGCGCCCTTGGCGGCGGCTTTTCCTGCGGTTTGTGACACTCCGGAACGTGACATGGCGAACGATGTGAAGAAGGTGGTGCTCGCCTATTCGGGCGGTCTCGACACCTCGGTGATCCTCAAATGGCTGCAGACCACCTATGGCTGCGAGGTGGTGACCTTCACCGCCGATCTCGGCCAGGGCGAGGAGCTGGAGCCGGCGCGCAAGAAGGCGGAACTGCTCGGCATCAAGCCCGAGCACATCTTCATCGAGGACGTGCGCGAGGAATTCGTTTCGCAGTACGTGTTCCCGATGTTCCGGGCGAATGCGCTCTATGAGGGGCTCTACCTGCTCGGCACGTCGATCGCCCGCCCGCTGATCGCCAAGAAGCAGATCGAGATTGCCCGCAAGGTGGGTGCCGATGCGGTGTCCCATGGCGCCACCGGCAAGGGCAATGACCAGGTCCGCTTCGAGCTGAGCTATTACGCGCTCGAACCCGAGATCAAGATCATCGCGCCCTGGCGCGAATGGGACCTGCGCTCGCGCGAGCAGCTCATCGCCTTCGCCGAATCCCACCAGATCCAGATTTCCAAGGACAAGCGCGGCGAGGCGCCGTTCTCCGTCGACGCCAACCTGCTGCACTCGTCCTCCGAGGGCAAGGTGCTGGAAGACCCCTCGGTCGAAGCGCCGGAATTCGTCTATCAGCGCACCATTTCCCCGGAAGATGCGCCTGATAAGGCGACCTACATCACGGTGGGGTTCGAGCAGGGCGACGCGGTCTCCATCGACGGCGAGACGCTGTCGCCGGCCAGCCTGCTGACGCGCCTCAACGCGCTCGGCAAGGAGAACGGCATCGGCCGGCTCGACCTTGTCGAGAACCGCTTCGTTGGCATGAAATCGCGCGGCGTCTACGAGACCCCCGGCGGCACCATCCTCCTGCAGGCGCATCGCGGCATCGAGAGCATTACGCTCGACCGTGGCGCGGCGCATCTGAAGGACGACATCATGCCCCGCTATGCGGAGCTGATCTATAACGGCTTCTGGTTCTCGCCCGAGCGCGAGATGCTGCAGGCGCTGATCGACAAGAGCCAGGAATTCGTTACCGGCGAGGTGCGGATCAAGCTCTACAAGGGCAATGTCGACGTGGTCGGGCGCACCTCGCCCTATTCGCTCTACAACCAGGACCTCGTCACCTTCGAGGAGGGCGCGGTGGCCTATGACCACCGCGACGCCGCCGGCTTCATCAAGCTGAACGCCCTGCGCCTGCGCACGCTGGGCAGCCGCGACCGCAAGGTCGGGGGCTGAGTTCATCGAACGTTGTCATGCCCGGAGGTCATCCGGGCATGATCTTAGGATGAGCGCTGTTCTGGATTCCGGGTAATGATCTCTGCTCTCCAGTTCAACATCAGCGATGCGCTGGGGCGCTGGGTATGCCCGGCGTGCGGCTACCCGGGGTATTCATACGGGCCCGCTTACGATGAGAGTCATGGTCTAGCAGGCATGGCCATTTGCCCCTGCTGCCTCTGGGAGCCCGGTTACGACGACGAACCGCTGGCGTCAGCGGATGCTGAAGAAACGATACTGGGATCCCTGAGGAGCTATCGAGCTTCATGGTGCCGCGAACGGCTCTGGCGCGGAAGGGAGACCGAACGGCCCGACGCGTGGGATGGCGCGGAGCAGCTTAGGCGCCTGTTCGATACTGCCCCTCATGTCCGCTGAGCCGTAGTCTCTGCCCTCAGATCGCCTGGCCGCCCGACACCTCGATGCGTTGGGCCGTGACCCAGCGATTATCGGGCGAGAGCAGGCTGGCCACCATCGGGCCGATATCGTCCGCCACGCCGACGCGGCCGAGCGCGGTGATGCCGGCGATGTGCTTGTTGATCTCGGGATTGTCGCGCACCGCGCCGCCGCCGAAATCGGTCTCGATGGCGCCGGGCGCCACCGTGTTGACGGCGATGCCGCGCGGGCCGAGTTCCTTCGCCAAGTAGCGGGTGAGCACTTCCACCGCGCCCTTCATCGCGGAATAGGCGGCATATCCGGGATAGGCGAAGCGGGTGAGGCCCGAGGAGAAATTGACGATGCGCCCGCCATCGGCGATCAACGGCAGTAGCGCCTGGGTGAGGAAGAACACGCCCTTCAGATGCACGTCGACCAGCCGGTCGAACTGCGCCTCGGTGGTCTCGGCAATCGAGGCATAATCGCCATGGCCGGCATTGTTGACGAGATGATCGACCGTGTCGCGGCCCCACACGTCGGAAAGCGTCGCGCGCAGTTTTTCCGTGAAGGCGGGGAAGCCCGAGACCTTGCCGGTGTCGAGCTGGAGCGCCACGGCCTTGCGGCCCAGCGCCTCGATTTCGGCGACGACGGCCTGCGCGTCCTCGGCTCGGCTGTTATAGGTCAGCACGACATCGCCGCCGCGACGGGCAACGCTGAGCGCGGTGTTGCGGCCAAGGCCACGGCTGCCGCCGGTGATGAGGGTGATGGTCATGGGTCCGTCTCCTGTCATTGGGGTGAGCCAAATATGGCGCGGCCCGCCCGCCCGGGGTTGCCGGATAGCCGCGAGTTCTTGCCTGAATCTCCGAAGGCGCTTCCGCTTGCCCGGCGTTGGGGTAGGATGGCGGCATGACAACGCTGCTCGACATCATGGACCGGCATGGCCGGCTGCACGCCGATGCCAACGGGATCGCGGCAACGCCGATCCCCGGCGTCATGTTCTTTCGGGTGCCGGCGCCCTCGGGCATCACCCACGCCATTGCGCGGCCGCTGGTCTGCCTGGTGGTGCAGGGGGCCAAGCAGGTGACGATGGGCGCACGGGATTTTCAGCTTCACGCCGGAGAGTCGCTGCTCATCACGGCGGATGTGCCGATCGTGAGCCAGATCACCAAAGCCAGCCACGTCGCGCCCTATGTCTCGCTGGTGCTCGAGCTGGATCTCGCGGTCATTGCCGAACTGGTGCTGGAAATGGGGCCGGCGCTGGCGGGCGATGCCGCGCCGGTGCGCGTCGACCGCACCGACGGCGAGGTGGCGGCGGCGGCGTTGCGGCTGCTCGAATTGCTCGATCGTCCGGCCGCGCTGCCAGTGCTGCAGGCCCCGCTGATCCGCGAGATGCATTACTGGCTGCTGGCGGGGCAGCATGGCGCGGCCATTCGCCGGCTCGGCTGGCCGGACGGCCACGCCCAGCGCATCGCCCGGGCGGTGGCCTTGCTGCGCGACAATTTCGCCAAGCCGCTGCCGGTGAGCCGGTTGGCGGCGGCGGCGGGCATGAGCCCCTCCACCTTCCACCAGCATTTTCGCAGCGTGACGTCGCTCTCGCCGCTGCAGTTCCAGAAGCAGCTGCGGCTGATAGAGGCGCGGCGTCTGATGTCGGCGCAGGGCGCTTCCGCCAGCAGCGCCGCCTTTGCCGTCGGCTATGAGAGCGTGCCGCAGTTCACCCGCGAATATGGAAGGCTGTTCGGTGCCAGCCCGGTACGCGACATGAAAGCGGCGCGGGAGCAGGCGCGGGCGGCCTGAGCCCGGAGAGCCGCTCAGTCCAGCGGGACCTTGCGGTTGTCGCCGAGATCGGTCGGCGTGCCGGAAAGGCGGGCGGTCATCATCTTGAACAGCACGCCGATGGAGGACGACGGGCCGTCCCAGTATTCCGCCTGTTCGGGCATGAAGCGCAGGACGCAGATGTTCGGATCGGTCTTGCCTTCCGGCCAGAACGCCTTGTTCATATCGCTCCACAGTTCGTCGATCTTGGCGCGATCGTTCGAGACCTCCGCCTGGCCGGACACGGAGAGGTAATTATTGTCGCCGGGCTTGGCGAAGGTGAGAGCGGCCTGCGGGTCGCGCTGAAGCTCGTCGTCCTTGTGGCCACGACGGTCGGAAAGAAACCAGATGCAGCCTTCCTCGCGGGAGGGGTGGGCGTCCATCGGGCGGGCGCGCAGGGTTTCGCCCTCGCGGGTGACGAGCATGCAGATCCGCATGTCCGCCATCATGTCCCACACGCGGTCGACGGCCTGGGCCGTGGTGTTGTCGTCCATGTGAAATGTCTCCTCGGGTTCGAGGGGAGAACCCGGAGGCACGGCGGTGGTTCCTTGCCGGAGGTGCCGACGATTCCCCGCCCGGCGTGCTCTTGCGCTGTCATGCGGCGGCGGTGGCGCTATGGTAGCGAACGCACCTCAAGGAGAACCCCATGCCCTGGTCGCTTACCGTCGGATATGTCTACGGCACCGCGGTGCGTATCCACGTCACTTTCCTGTTGTTCCTCGTCTGGATCTGGGTCGCCTATTACCAGCGCGGCGGTGCGGGGGCGGCGTGGGAAGGGGTGGCGTTCGTGGCGCTGCTGTTCCTGTGCGTGCTGCTGCACGAGTTCGGTCACATCTTCGCGGCGCGGCGCTACGGGGTGAAGACGCCGGAGGTCACGCTGTGGCCGTTCGGCGGCATCGCCCGGCTGGAGCGCATCCCGGAAAAGCCGTCGGAGGAGCTGGTGGTGGCGCTGGCCGGGCCGGCGGTGAATGTGGCGATCGCGGCGGTGCTGCTGGTGTTTCTCGGCGGTAATGTCGGGATGGAGCATATCGAGGCCATCGAGAACCCGCAGGTGAGCCTGCTGGCGAAGCTCGCGGCGGCGAACATCTTCCTCGTGGTGTTCAACCTCATTCCCGCCTTTCCCATGGATGGCGGGCGGGTGCTGCGGGCGCTGCTGGCGATGAAGATGAGCCACGCGCAGGCGACGCAGATGGCGGCCTCCATCGGCCAGGGCCTTGCCATCGGCCTCGGCGTGCTCGGCATTTTCGGCAACCCGATGCTCATCATCATCGCCGTCTTCGTCTTCCTCGCCGCCTCCGGCGAGGCGGGGCAGGTGCAGATGAAGCAGGTGGCGCAGGGGCTGCTGGTGGAGGACGCGATGATCACCCAGTTCGAGACGCTGGGCCCGACCGCGAGCGTGGGCGACGCGGCGGAAGCGCTGATCCGCACCACGCAGAAGGAATTCCCCATCGTCGACGGCGCCGAGCACCTGCGCGGCGTGCTCACCCGCGACGCGATGATCCGCGCGCTGCAGGCGCAGGGGCCGGGCGGCTCGGTGCTGGAGGCGATGCAGGCGGACGTGCCCACCGTGGGCACCCGCACCCCGCTCGACCGCGCGCTCGCGCTGCTTACCCAGAAGGGCGCGCCTGTCGTGGGAGTGGTGGATGGGGCCGGGCGGCTGGTCGGCCTGCTCTCGCCGGAGAATGTCGGCGAGATGATGATGCTGCGCGCCGCCCAGCCGGACGCACGCTTCGGGCCATGGGCCAAGCGCAGCGCGCCCTCGCGGCCGGTGTGAGGCCGGAGAGTCCTGCCCGGTGAGGGCAGGCGAGGCGCCGGGGCTAGGCGGGCGGGATGACCTTGGTTCCGCCCGGCACGCCGCCATCGGAGGGTTCGACGTCGCCGGTGATGCCGCCGAAGGCCGGCGGGTCGCTGGCGGGGAAGGTTTCTTCCAGCGCCTCGTCGACGTCTTTCTCGGTGGGCTCCGGGGCGGCGTCGGAGGGCTTCACCTCGTCGCCGGTGATGCCGCTGAAGGCCGGTGGGTCGCTGGCGGGGAAGCTTTCCTCGACGCTTTCGTCGATTTCGCTCTCGGTATATTCGGGATTGCGTTGCTTGCCGTCAGTCTGATCCATCACCCACTCCTCGCATCGCGACCCCTCCAGGCGTCGCGACCCTTACAAAGTGGGCGATGCGGCGGGGCGCTTCAAGGGCGGGCGCGGCCTCGCGCCGTTTCATCCGGTAAGGGGAGTCGTCGCCGAGGGCGGTGACGGGCGCAGGCGCAAGGGAACCTGCCATTCGCCAGCGCGTTGCCAAAAACGTCGCGACTTGTCTTTCAGCGCGCGCGGGCGCGGCGTCCTGTCGATCCCTGGCGCGCCGAGGAGAAGGTTCATGACCCCCGATCACGAGCCCGTCCGGCTGCAATACTGGCCGCCTTCCCACGCGGTCGACGCCCCCGACCCGTGGCCGCAGGCCTATGAGTTCGGCTCGGTGGACGATGCCGTCGCCTTTGCCATGACCCAGTCGCCGGCCAATCGCGAGGTAGCGTGGCTGCGCACCTCGGAGGGAGCGATCCTCAAACCGGCGCAGATCCGCCGCCTGTGGGAACTGCGCCGGGACCACTAGGCGCTCTCGCGGAGCGTCCGCCGGGGCGTTTTGGCGGCGCTTTTTCGCGCCTTCGCGGGCTGTTCGTGCCTTCCGGCGTTGATCTCGCGGGCGTTCTGAGTATAGTGCGCCGCAAAATTCATGCGGGTCCGGAACCGTTCGGGCCCGCTTTTTGGTGTTTTCATATGAAGCTGCGCAACATCGCCATCATCGCCCACGTCGACCACGGCAAGACCACGCTGGTGGACGAACTGCTGAAGCAGTCCGGCTCCTATCGTGAGAACCAGCGCGTCGCCGAGCGTGTGATGGATTCGAACGATCTCGAAAAGGAGCGCGGCATCACCATCCTCGCCAAGGCCACCTCGGTGGTCTGGAAGGATACCCGGATCAACATCGTCGACACCCCCGGCCATGCCGATTTCGGCGGCGAGGTCGAGCGCATCCTCAACATGGTCGACGGCGCCATCGTGCTGGTCGACGCCGCCGAAGGCCCGATGCCGCAGACCAAGTTCGTGGTCGGCAAAGCGCTCAAGGTAGGCCTGCGCCCCATCGTGGCGATCAACAAGGTCGACCGCCAGGACGCGCGCTCGCAGGAAGTCATCAACGAGGTTTTCGACCTGTTCGCGGCGCTGGACGCCAATGACGACCAGCTCGACTTCCCCATCCTCTACGGTTCCGGCCGCAATGGCTGGATGGCCGCGAGCGCCGAAGGCCCGCAGGACCAGGGCATGGCGCCGCTGTTCGACCTCGTGCTCAAGCATGTGCCCGAGCCGACCGTCGATGATGGCCCGTTCAGCATGATCGGCACGCTGCTGGAAGCCAACCCCTTCCTCGGTCGCATGATCACCGGGCGCATCACCTCCGGCTCGATCAAGCCGAACCAGTCGATCAAGGTTCTGGCGCAGGACGGCTCGCTGGTCGAGCAGGGTCGCGTCTCCAAGATTCTTGCCTTCCGCGGCATCGAGCGCCAGCCGATCGAAGAGGGCGTGCAGGGCGACATCATCGCCATTGCCGGCCTTTCCAAGGGAACGGTGGCCGACACCTTCTGCGCGCTCGAAGTGACCGAGCCGCTGAAGGCGCAGCCGATCGACCCGCCGACCGTTACCATGTCCTTCATCGTCAACGATTCGCCGCTCGCCGGCACCGAGGGCGACAAGGTGACCAGCCGCGTCATCCGCGACCGCCTGCTGCGCGAGGCGGAAGGCAATGTGGCGCTGAAGATCGAGGAATCCTCCGACAAGGATTCGTTCTTCGTTTCCGGCCGCGGCGAACTCCAGCTTTCCGTGCTGATCGAGACCATGCGCCGCGAGGGCTTCGAGATCGCCGTGTCGCGTCCGCGCGTGGTGTTCTCCAAGGACGAGACGACCGGCGAGATCCTTGAGCCGGTCGAGGAAGTGCTGATCGACGTCGACGAGGAATATTCCGGCGTCGTCGTGCAGAAGATGTCCGAGCGCCGGGCCGAAATGGTGGAGATGAAGCCCTCGGGCGGCAGCCGCCAGCGCCTCGTGTTCTATGCACCGACCCGTGGCCTTATCGGCTATCAGGGCGAGCTGATGACCGACACGCGCGGCACCGCCATCATGAACCGGCTGTTCCACGCCTATCAGCCGCATCGCGGCGAGATTCCCGGCCGCCGCAACGGCGTGCTGATCTCCAACGAGGCCGGCGAGGCGGTGGCCTATGCGCTGTGGAACCTCGAAGATCGCGGCCCGATGATGATCGAGCCCGGCTGGAAGGTCTATCAGGGCATGATCGTGGGCGAGCACAACCGCGAGAACGACCTCGAAGTGAACGTTCTCAAGGGCAAGAAGCTCACCAACATCCGCACCACCTCGAAGGACGAGGCGGTGCGCCTCACCCCGCCGATCCGCATGACGCTGGAGCGTTCGCTGGCCTGGATTCAGGACGACGAGCTGGTCGAGGTGACGCCGAAGTCGATCCGCATCCGCAAGCGCTGGCTCGACCCGAACGAGCGCAAGCGCGAAGAGCGCCGCAAGGAGTCCGAGGGCGTCTGACGTCCCGGAGTTCTGCCGCCACCGCGCCTGCGCGGTGGCCGTCTCCCTTTCGATAATGCCGCCGCACGCGCCTTTCGGCGCGGCGGCGATGTGACGCGCGCAGGTCGGCGACGGCCCGCGCGAGCGCCGGGTTGCGCGGGTGCGAACGTGGCGTCGGCGCCACGCCCCGGTGGAACGATGCTGGCATCGGTGCGGAAAGCCCTTGATCCCGCCGAGCGCATTTGCTCCCATCGGGCCATGAGCACGCTTCTCGTCGAGACACGCCGGGCTCGGCCGGCCGATGCAGGCGACATTGCCGATATCCATGATTCGGCATGGCGGTTTGCCTATCGCGGCCTTATTCCCGGCGCCGAGCTGGAAAAAATGATCCTGCGGCGCGGCCCCCTGTGGTGGCAGACCGCGCTCAAGCGCGGCTCGCGCGTCATCGTGTTGACCTTCGGCGACGCGGTGGCCGGCTATGCCAATGTCGGGCGAAACCGCGCACGCGGCCTGCCCTTCGAGGGCGAAATCTACGAGCTTTACCTCCGGCCGGAATATCAGGGGCTGGGCTTCGGCCGCCGCCTGTTCGGCGATGCCCGCAAGGAACTGGCGAGTGCTGGCTTTGACGGGCTGGCGGTGTGGGCGCTGGCCGCCAATGAGCCGGCTCTGGGTTTCTACCGCGCCATGGGCGGGCTCGGCGTCGCCCGTTCCACCGAAACCTTCGGTGGCCGCGCGCTGGAAAAGCTGGCCTTCGGCTGGAACGCCTGACGGGCGGATGCCTGACGCCAGGGCGGGCACCTGCCGGCACCCCGCTTCTGGCGCTCTTAGCCGTGTGCGTCACTGTCCTCGAAACCCGCCAGCCGGGCGGCAATGTCCTGCGGGTCGCCGCTGAGGCGGAAGCTCTTGGTGCGGCCCGTGGCGCCCGACAGCAGTTCCACACGCGAGGGGGCGATGCCGGCGGCTTTGGCCAGCAGCTTCGCCAACGCCGCATTGGCCTTGCCATCCTCGGCGGCGACGCTGACGCGGGCCTTCAGGGCGGAGCGCCCGTCGCCGAGCGCGACGATGCCGTCAATGGCGTCGCGCCCGCCACGCGGGGTGGCGCGCACCGTCACGACAACGCCATCGGCGGCGAGCGTCCAGGGCAGGGCGCTGCCCGGCGCGTCGCTCACGCGCCGGCGACGAGCTCGAACACCAGATTGCGGATGAAATAGAGCAAGACGATCAGGATCACCGGCGAGATGTCGATGCCGCCGAGATTGGGCAGCACGCGCCGCAGCGGCGCCAGCACCGGCTCCGTCACGCGCCAGAGGAATTCGCCGACACTGCGCACGATGGGATTTTGCGCGTTGACCACGTTGAACACCACCAGCCAGGACAGGATGGCCGAGGCGATGAGAATCCAGACATAGAGCGTGATCAGCGTGTCGAACAGCCAGAGAAGCGAATACATCGGCAGCCTCGAAGCAGGGGCGGGAGCGCGGCGCGGACTCTCTCGTCGCGTTGGAGACCGCCCGCCGATCCGGTTTTTCGACCGGACCGGATCGGTCGCCAAAGCGCCGTCCGCCACGATGCTTAATGCTGCCGCTGCATTGCGGCAACCCTGATTCACAGCACTGTGCGGCAACCGTGACGAGCCGCCTTGACAGCGCGGGGGCGGCGAACGTACAAGGCGCAGCCTGAGGCTTGGGGCCGTAGCTCAGATGGGAGAGCGCTGCAATCGCACTGCAGAGGTCAGCGGTTCGATCCCGCTCGGCTCCACCAGGCCTCTCACTTATTCGTTGAATTTGTTGATCAAGTTTTGAGCGCTTCGGCGCTCACCCCGCGATCTGCCCACGACTGGGCGCCGCGTGGCCGGGGAAGGGTTGCGGGGAAGCGGGCGGGCGGCCAAGGTAGCGCGCGCACCGTGCTGGCCCGGAGGAATGGATGAAGCCCCGAACGATATTCAGCGGTATCGGCGTCACCGTCTCGGTTGCGGGCCTGCTGGCCGTGACGTGGCTGGAGCACGGCCTGCACCCGGCGTTTACCGGAATCGGCGCCGCCGCCTTTGTCGTCGGCATCATCGGCGGGTTCATGGTCATGTTCGCCGACGAGCGGAACGCGGACCAGCGCGGCTAGCGGGCTCGCTGACCAGCGTGCGATGCCGCCCGCCGTGCGCCCGGCCCGTCAGGTCGCCAGATTGTGGGCGTTCATCTTCAGGGTCACGATGATTCCGTCGTCCGACCAGTCGGTCTCGATGGAACCGCCGAGCTGGCCGGCCACGCTGCGCTTCAGCAGCCGTGTCCCGTAGCCTTCCCTTCCCTTGGACTCCACGGCAGGCCCGCCGCGTTCGGTCCACACCATGCAGACCTCGTCGTCGGTGGAACTGCCCGAGATATCCAGCATCCCCGATGCCACCGACAGGGCGCCGTATTTGAGCGAGTTGGTCGCCAGTTCGTGTATGGCGAGGGCAAGGGTTGTGGCGGACTGTTCGCCGATGCCCATGCGCGGCACGGCAACACGGACACGCCCGCTGAACGCTCCTGAATCATCATAGGGCGCCAGCAGGACGGCGATCAGGTCGCCCAGAAGGGCGGCCTTTCCCTGGCTCGCGTCCAGAGGCCGGACAAGGTCGTGCGCCCGGCCGAGCGCCGTCAGGCGCTGGATGAGTTCGCGTGCCATCTCCTCGACCGAGGTGGCCGAGCGGGAAGTGAGGCTGGTGAGACCGGCGGCGATGGCCAGAAGGTTCTTCACCCGGTGGCTCATCTCGCCGGCGAGCAGCTCGTGGCCCTCTTCCGCCTGCTTGCGCCCCGTCACATCAAGGAACACGCCCGACATCTGGCCGCGATGCACCCCCTCATCATTGCCGAGGCCACGCGCGGAAATCCATCGGATCTCCTGATCGAGCAGGATGCGGAAGTCGATCTCGTAGGCGCCGACCAAAGCGCGGGTCGCCGTGAAGGCCGCGCGGACCCTGTCCCGGTCCGCCGGGTGAATGCGCGAGGACAGGTCCTCGAATGTCACCTTGTCTGTCGGCGGCAGGCCCCACAGGATGAAAGCCTGCTCGTCCATCGCAAAGGCATCGGTTTCAAGCGTCCACGCCCACAAGGCGACGCCCGCCGCGTGAAGGGCGCGCTTCAGGCTCTTCACTTCCCACAAGGGATGGTTTTCGTCGCTGAACGGCATGCAGGCCGGCTCCCATCAGGTGTGGTGCGGTCGGCCTTCGGCGAGCACACTCTTCACGAGTACACGCCGTCGCGCAGCGTTTCCACAAGCATTCGGCCGCAGGCATTCGGCGCACATATTCCGCCGCTGGCCGTATCGCGTCGAAGCGTACTCCCGTGCCGGCTGCGGCGGGTCGGGGCCCAAGGCGCAGGGCCAAGTGGCAGCATCATGCCCGGCCGTCGATCACCTGGTCTCGGTGCTTCGAGGCGATGCGTCGTCGGATGACGCGCCGCCGACGCCCAGCCCCATCCCCGCGCCGCCACCCATTGCCATGCCGGCCCCGCCACCGCCACCGCCCCGCGTATTCGCCCCCCGCTCGGCGTTGCCGCGCCCGCCGGGCGATCCGGGGCGTGTGGGCCCCTGGTTGGGAATGGCGAGGTCCGCAGGGATGGGGGCAAGGTCCAGCGCCTCGCGGATGAAATTGCGCAGCGCGACGACCAGATCGTGAAGGTGGACGGGTCGACCCGCTATCAACTCGCGCGCCGCCCGCTCTGCCAGCCGGACATGTTCCTCGGTGCCGAGCAGGATGATGTCGGAAAGGGCCGCTTCGACGGCATCGCGGATGCGCCGCCGGCGATCAGACCCTTCGCCGGAGGCGATTGCCGACCCTTCGTCGACGGCGGTCGCCGGCACGTCGTCGGTGCCCTCACTACCCTCGGGCGCGGGCTGTTTGCGAACATCCCGCAGATGCCGGGGATCGACCGTGAGGTCGCCGGTGAAAGACCCGCCCAGGACCTTGTAGGCGGCAATCAGCGTGCGAAGCCGCTCGTTGATCTGGCGGTTCATCCGCTCGCGCCGCTGCTGGAAGGTGAGCATCACCAGAAGACGAATGCCGACGCCGACCAGGGCGAAAAGAGCCAGGCCGAGCAGCGTCACGAGCAGGCCGTGCCACGAACTGAAATCGATGTACCGCAGAGCTATCTCCTTCCACTCGCCCGACACGCCGGGCGGCATCATCCCCGGGCCTTATCGACGGTCGAGGTAAGCGTCTTTCATCCTGTCGCGTCCCGCCGATGGGCGTTTCCCGATGGTTTTGCCGTGTCGCTCGGCCTGGGCCGAGCAGAACGTGCTCATTCGTCAAAGCCCCAGAAGGCGATGATGGCCACCGTTATCAGGATGATGACGCCGATAAGGGCGAAAATCATGCTGGGCTGAAGGTGAAAATCGAGGAGATCGAGCAGGGCGCGCATGGCGGCGGATGTTATCGGGCTGACGGTTCGGGGTGAAGATGGGGCGTGACGTGAGAGGCGGCATGTCGCATGTGCCGGAAACGGACGCGCGATACCGGCCGCGCGGGCGAAGGCCGTCTCCAGCCTCAAGCGGCTTTAATCCTTTTCGGCCAGGCGTCGTTGCCGGCGTCGCGCCCGCCGGCCTCGATTCCACTCGCGCATTCGCTCCAGCCGCGCTGTTCCCAGAAGAAGGCCCAGCAGGAAGTTGCGCATGTCCTTCACGGGTCGGCGCCGCGGCGGCGCCGGGAGAGAGGGGACACCGCGTGTCCGGTCCAGTTCCTTCAGGTGCCTGGTCGCGAGTTTGACGTTGCCGCCGACACCCCGCACGACGTGTCGCCAATGGTCGATCCGCACATTCATCGGGTTGCTATGGAGCAGTTCCGCCTTGATGAAGGGCATGCCTTTCAGCAGAAGTCGTTCCCAGAAAAAATGGGGGATATTGCCCGTTGGCAAATCGTCATTCGCGGAATTCGGGAATGTTTTCTCCAGACTGAAAATAACATTCCGACGAAGATTGACGTTCTTGCCGATCAGGTCTGTGAGCACAAGCTCACAGGTGTCGATCACTTCCTGCTTGTCCAGGGCGGAGGGAAGGCCTGCCCAGAAACTGCGGGTTCGCCAATCGTTCAGCGCTTCTCCACGCAGCTGGAAAAAGTAGCTCTGGGCATGAGGAACGGGCGTTATGCTGTCGGTCAGGGCAATAAACTCGGAAGGATCGCGGCTCATCGCGTCCATGAGGTCGTCAAAGGCGGCATCATTGACCAGAATCACGCTGTCATTGGCAAAAATGATCCGCTCGGCGTTCCATACGTCCGGAAGCACGCCAAGTTGCGCCGCCCATATCCCGAAATCATAGCTGTCGTTCATGCGGAACGCGATCGTCCGTGCGTCCTCCAGCCCGGCGACGGCGAGCTGAGCGACCGGCGCCTGCACCGCCAGACAGACATGCGTCTCGACACCCTTGCGCGCGATCGCCTTGCAGAGCGCCAGCAGTGCCGGACTGGGCAGGCCATCGGGTGCGTAGCCGCAGAGCAGGGCGACGGTCCGGCCGCGCAGGCTGGCGGTTGGGGCCCGCACGAATTGCGGCCTCACATCCGATGCCGGACGCGGGAGTTCCGCGTGGTCGAGCTCGTCCAGAAGCTGCTTGGCGAGGGGAAGGAAATGCGTCGGCTCCCGGGCGAACTGCGCGAATTTCGCGATCTCGCTTTGCATGATCACGATGGCGGAACGCACGACATCGGCAAGCAGGCGCGGATGTCCACCCAGTTGCGAGGCTGTGTGCGCGTAGAACAACAGGCCGCATCCCAGCCAGGACGGAAATGCGTCGTTGGCAGGCCCGGTTGCGGCCAGGAAACGCTGCTCGATGGCCCGGGGCGCGAGAAAGTCGATGCCATAGGTGGAGCGCGCGAGCGGCACCCATCGGTCCAGCGCGGCCGAGGCGCGGTCAAGCTGACCCCGGTTCACGGCGTCCTTGACCAGGCGATACAGCGCGCCGCCCGCGACATGGGGGTCGGCGTTGCGGCTGAGTTTGTCGAGATAATCGTAATAGGCTTCCCAATGGGTGAAGCCGGACGAAATCTCGGGCAGGGGAACATGGGATGCCCACGCAAAAAGGCGCGTGCCGCTGTTCGCGATATGAACATGGGCGAAGCCTTGATCGTGCAGCAGGGCGCGCAAGGCCTCTTCGCGGGTGACGAAATAGTGCAACCCGGGGGACAGGATGGCGATCACTTCCGGAGGGGACGCGCCCGGGACCACGGCGTCCGCGCAGGGCGTCGTCAGGATCAGGATGCCCTCGTCGCTCAGTGCCTGTGAAATCTCGGCGATGAAAGCGGCGGGATCGGGAACGTGCTCGATCACCTCGCTGGAGTAGACGAAGTCGAATTTTTCGCCGGCAATCTGCGGCGTCGCCGCGTAGTAGGAAGGGTAAATGGTGGTGCCGAGCTTCTCGCGGCCGATCTTGCCGTAAAGGCTCGTCTCCAGACCGACCGCGCTTCCATAGCCGGACGTTTCCCAGAAATGCCCGACGAACCCGAAGCCGCAGCCGATATCCAGAAGCCGGCCGCCTTTCCCGCCCGCGACAGCCAGCAGGGGCTCCAGCATCGCCGATATGCCGGCGCCGGACTGGACATGGTTCAGCCAGTAATTTTCCTCGAAACCCGGGAAATCGTAGCCGACGACAGGGCTTTGCGAGGAGGCGTAGAGCGTGCGGCAGTGGAGGCACTCGGCCATCTCCAGGGGCGCGCCAAGGTAGCGGACGCCTTCGACGCGGAGACGCGCGGTGGCGCCGTGCTGCTTGCACACCGGGCAGAGGCCCGGAAACTCCTCCTTGTCGTCGAAAAATGTCACATCCATACCGACTTATGCCTTCCCGGCAGCCCGCCGCTTTTCCGACCGTCGCCCGCAGCCATAGCTACGGCCAGAGATGCCGGGTGACGCAACTGGAACGTTCATAGGCATGGCTTGGTTCGATTGGGCCGCCTTCCGCTTCCCACCCGCCCGGGTGGGGTGGAAAGGGGGCGTGTTGCCGGCAGGCATAACGGACCTGTGATACAGGGCGGGACCCTGCTTCGCCTTGCGTCACATTGCCGGCGTAAAGCGCGGCAACATCAAGACGGTTTTCCACGAAGGTTTCCCTGAATGGCTTCGGCTCTGCGCGACGGCGTGTCCGGGCTCGACGTTACCATGCGCCTCACGCTTGCCGTGCTGGCGCTGGCGTCGGGTGTCTATACCTATCTCGGCGTCCGCGAACTGCTTGACGGCTCGCCCGTCACGACGGTGTTTGCCGCGATCATCTATTCGACCGCGGTCTCGATCGCGATCTACGCCTTCTGGTCGTTCCTGCTGCGCTTCCTGCCTCATGTGCGGGACGTCGTGAGCCGCGTCTGGCTCGCCGCCGCCATGCTGCTCGGCTCGCTGATGATCATCGCCATGTCGTCCTGGCTGAACGCTGCCGCGCTGGCGGGGTCGGCGGCGATCGAGCAGCACCTTGCCGTGACGGTGCAGAACTACACCCGCGACCTCGACACGGCGCACAACCGGGCGCTGGGCGCGCAGAGCCTTCTGCCCGACATCCAGCTGGCCTCCACCCGCTTCGCGCGCCTGGCCGATGCGGAACGCGGGGGCGCCCTCACCGGCACCGGCGGTTCGGGCACGGTGGTTCAACTGCTGAGCCAGATGTCGAGCCAGCTTGACGACCTCGCCCGGGAAGTCGCGGCCAGCGGGGAGCGCGCGCGGGCGTTCTATGCCGAAGGCAGCGCGCAGATCGCCCGCATGCGCGAATTCGTCTCCGGACAGGGCAACATCAAGGCCCGTTCGGACGCATTCGGTGCCGAGGCACTGGCGCTGATCGGCACCATCGCCTCGCTGGAGCAAACTTCCATGGCGCCGGCGGTGCGGCGGGCGGCCGACGATCTCGTCACCGGCTTCATCGCCCCCGCCGCCGATGGCCGCACGGCGGACCTCGCGGGGCGCCAGACCACCGTTGTCGGCAGCGTCGAGAAGGCGGTGCAGGCGCAGGCCAGCGCGCTCTCGCTGGCGGCCGACAAGATCATCGGCACCGGCACCGTCGAGCCCGCCCGCTTCCAGCCGCTCTCCACTGCCGAGGCGGTGGTGCGCTATGCCGGTGATTTTCTGCCGAGCTGGGCCGGCGCCATCTCCATCGACCTGCTGCCGGCCGTGCTGGTGCTGATCCTGTGCGTGGTGCACGCCGCGATCCGGCGCGAGGAGCAGCCTGCGGAGGCGGAGACGATGTCGGCCGCCCAGCTGATCACCGCGCTGCGGCTGGCCCGGCAGGTGGGCGAGGAGCGGCGGACCGCCGAGGAAGTGGAGGCATTCGAGGCGACGCTGGCCGGGGCCGGGGCGGGGCAGACGGCGGCGGATGTGACGCCCGCCGCGACAGTCACGACCCTGCCCGCCAACCGGATCAAGAAGGACTGAGCCTTTGGACGCCGCCACGGGCCCATCCTCCCCCGCGCCGAGGCGCCCCCTGTGGCGCCGGGCTCTCGGGGACCGGCCGGACGAGACGCTGCTGACGCTGGTTTTCCGCGCCCTCGTGGTGCTGACGGTGCTGGTGGTGGTGTGGGACTTCCAGGAGCGCGAGCCGGCGCCGGCCTCCCTGCCGAATGCCGACCCCGCCGCGCCTGCCCAAGCCCCGGCCGTGCCCTATCTGCCTTCCGCGCGCCCCGACATAGCGCCGCCGGGCGAGGACCGCCCCGACCGTCCGCCCGATTCCGAACTGCGGCAGGCAATGACGATCGACCTGCTGGCCGATGGCCGGCTGGAGGCCAAGGGCACCATCACCCCCGGCACGGCCGAGCGCTTCAAGGCCGAACTTGAGAAGCGCGGCAGCTATGTGAAGGCGGTGGTGCTGAGTTCGCCCGGCGGCTCGGTTGCCGATGCGTTGTCCATGGGGCGGCTGATCCGCGAGCGAAAGCTCGACACCCGCGTCGAGGCAAAGGCGCTCTGCGCCTCCTCCTGCCCGCTCATTTTCGCGGCCGGCGTCAAGCGGACGGCACAGCCGGGAGCGGCCATCGGCGTGCATCAGGTATTCGCCGCGCATCAGCCGGGAATGGCGCGCCTCGACGGCGCCGAAGGCATGGCGCAGGCCCAGCGCGTTTCCGCCGAGGCCCAGCGCCATCTGGTCAGCATGGGGGTCGACCCCCGGGTCTGGATCAGCGCCATGGAGACCCCGCCGCAAGAGATGTTCTATTTCACGGCGGAGGAACTGCGCGAGCTCAAGCTGGCGACGCCCTGAGCGTGGCTCCGCCCGCTCAATGCTGGGCGGGCCGGCCGGGTCGCGACATGCGGGATCCCAACGGTGCGGTCGGCCCACGCGCCAATTTTTGGGGGGCGTCGCAAATCGGCGAAAAAAGCGCCGCGGCGCCGTCATTTTTGCAATTCATCAATGGCTTGCCCGCATGGATGAGCCTCATCCCAAAGCGGGCTGGCGCGCCTATATCAAGCGCCTCTCTGACTGGACGTGCCGCCATGAGCGCTCTCGGCTTTCTTCCCATTCCCCTCGTCTCCGCGCTTCTCTTGCTGGGCTTTGCCGTTTCCATGATGTTCGCCTTCAACGTGCTGGGCGAGCGGGACAGCGGCAAGACGTGAGCGCGCAGGTTCTCGGCCGACGGCCTTGCGGGAGTGGGTGAACTCTGCACCGCTCCGCTCTATAATCAGCGTGCCGCCTGTGCGGCCGTGCTGCTGAAAGGGCCCGTCATGCCGAACCTCTCCCGCCTGTCGGGGCTCTCCCGCCGCCTTCTCGCGCCGCTGCTGCTGGTGGTCCTCGCCACCGGCCTCGCCGGCTGCGGGGTCAACAACATTCCCACCAATGAGGAAAAGGCGAAGGCCGCCTGGAGCGACGTGCTGAATCAGTATCAGCGCCGCGCCGAGCTGATCCCCAACCTCGTCGAGACCGTGAAGGGCTACGCCCAGCACGAGAGCGAGGTGCTGACGCAGGTGACGGAAGCGCGGGCGCAGGCGACCTCGATCAAGGTCGATGCCTCCACCATCACCGATCCCGAGCAGTTCCGGCAGTTCCAGCAGGCGCAGCAGCAGCTTTCAGGCGCGCTGGGCCGGCTGATCGCCATTTCCGAGGCCTATCCGGACCTGAAGGCGAACCAGAATTTTCTGGCGCTGCAGGCGCAGATCGAAGGCACGGAGAACCGCATCGCCGTGGCGCGGCGCGATTATATCGAGGCGGTGCGCGTCTATAACACCGAGCTGCGTACCTTCCCCGGCGTGCTCTGGGCCAACACGCTCTACCGCAGCATGAAACCGATGGAGACCTTCACCATCGCCGAGGAGCAGATGAAGGCGCCTCAGGTGAAGTTCAACTGACCGTGCGGGCGTTGATTCTCCCCGGACGCGGTGCCCGCGCTGTCGCGCTCGCGATGCTGGCGGGGCTGATCGCCCTTGCTGTTTTCGGGCTCGCACCGGCGCGGGCGGAGATGACTTTTCCCGCGCTCACGGGACGGGTGGTGGACGGCGCGCAGGTGCTGACCCCCGAGGCCCGCGCGGCGCTGGAGGCCAGGCTCGCCGCGCAGGAGGCCCGCACCACCGACCAGTTCGTCGTCGCCACCGTGCCTTCGCTGGAGGGCACCTCGGTGGAGGACTATGCCAACCGGCTGTTCCGCTTCTGGAAGCTGGGGCAGGGCGACAAGGACAATGGCGTGCTGCTGCTGGTCGCGCCCAATGAGCGGCGGGTGCGGATCGAGACCGGCTACGGGCTGGAAGGCGTGCTGCCCGATGCGGTGGCGAGCACCATCATCCAGACCGCTGTTCTCCCGGATTTCCGCGGCGGCGATTTCGCCGGCGGAATCGAGAAGGGCGCCGAGGCGGTGATCGAGGTGCTCAATCTCGACCCCGAGGAGGCGAAGGAACGCGCCCGCCTCGCGGCCGAGCCGGAAATGAGCGGCGACGACTGGGGGCACATCGTCTTCATCGTGCTGATGATCGCTTTCTGGGGCTTCGTGTTCTATCGGCAGGCGCGTTCCGGCCATCTGCGCATGCGCGGGCGGCGCGGCGCCGGTGCGCTCACGGGCGGCGCGGCCGGCTGGGACTGGTCGCGCCGGGGTGGCGGCAGATGGTCCGGCGGTAGCGGTGGCGGCGGATTCTCCGGCGGCGGCGGCTCGTCCGGCGGCGGCGGGGCATCGGGAAGCTGGTGATGGGCGAGAGCTTGAACGAACAGGAGCATGCGGCCGTTGCCGCCGCCATCGCGCAGGCGGAAGCGGCGACGGGAGGCGAGATCCGTGTCGTGGTGCTGACGCGGCCGCTGGTGAACCATGGCTTTTACGGGCTGATGTGGGCGGCGCTGCTGGCGCTGGTGCTGCCCTGGCCGCTCGCTTTGCTGACCGCGCTGGACACGCCGATGCTGCTGTCGATTCAGGCCTGCGCTTTCATGGTGGCCGGCGCGGTGCTGATCTTCACCCCGCTCGGCGCGCGCACCGTGCCCCGCTTTGCCCGCGAGGAAGCCGGCCGGGCCGCCGCTGTCGACCAGTTCCTCGCGCTCGGCGTGCATCGCACCAGCGACCGCACCGGGGTGCTGATCCTGGTGGCGCCGGCCGAGCATCTGGTGGAAGTGGTCGCCGACGAGGCGATCCACGCCAAGGTGGGACCTGAGGCTTGGGAGGGCGTGTGCGCCGCCGTGCTGTCCGAGGCGCGCGAGGGGCGGCTGGGCGACGGGCTGGTGCAGGGCGTGGCGGCAGCCGGGCACATTCTCGCCCGGCATGTGCCGCCCACCCCCGGCGACGCCAATGAACTGCCGGATCGCCTGATCGTCCTGTGAGCCGCGCGGACCCGTCGATCAGGGTTGCGCCGCGCCGATCGTGTCGGCCACCCGCGCGCCCCGCAGGCCCATCGGCAACGGTGCCCCGGTGGTGGTGTCGCGCGCGGTCTGGTGCTCGATCTCCGCGTTCAGCTCCGCGCCGAGCAGAAGCACCGTCATGGACAGCCAGATCCACACCATGAAGCCGATGACCGCGCCGAGCGAACCATAGGTTTGCTCATAGGACGCGAAGTGGCTCACATACCAGGAGAATCCGGCCGAGGTCGCCAGCCACAGCAGCGCGGCAAGGGCGCTGCCCATGCTCACCCACCGCCATTTCGGACGCTCGCGCGAGGGGCCGAAGCGGTAGACGACGGTGATCAGGAAGGCCACGACCACGGCCAGCGCCGGCCATCGCAGAAGCGAGATCATCCGCTCGGTGCCGCCGGGAATGTCGAGCACGTTCAGCACCAGCGGCAGCACCACCACGCTCGCCAGCGCGAGGACCGCGAACAGCACCGCGCAGAGGGTGAAGCCCAGCGTGACCAGGGTAAAGTGGAAGAAGGACCGCCGCTCGTCCTCCTGGTAGGCGATGTTGAGGGCCTCTATCATCGCTTTGGTGGCCGCGTTGGCGCTCCAGAGCGCCACCCCCAGGCTGAACACGAACCGCCATCCGAGGCCGGACGTCCCGGTCGCCGTGAGCCGCGCGATCTGGTCGCGCATCACCTCGATGGCGCCCGACGGCAGGACCCAGGAGGCCGCTTCCAGCTGGCCCTGGATGGTCGAGGGATCCAGGAACAGCCCGTAGAGCGAGATGATGGCCGCCAGAGCGGGGAAGGTGGCGAGGAGCGTGTAGAAGGTGACGCCGGCGGCGAGCCCGAGCACCCGATCGGCAAAGAAGTTCTTGGCCGTGCGCAGGAGGATGTCGCGCCAGCCGCGACGGGGAATCTGCGCTGGATTGGTGGCGGTGCGCCCGCGTGCCCTCTCCAGCCGCGCGGCGGCAGCGCTGGCATGCGCGCCGTCAGGGGCCGGGTCGTGAGGGGTCGGGCCGTTAGGGGTCGGGCCGTTAGGGGTCGGGCCTTGGCGCCTCGGGCGGAGGGCCGCGCCGGCATAGGCGCCGATCACCGCGCCGGTCAGCGCCGCGCCCCATATCGCCCGTCTGTCGCCCGTGCCCATGCCCGTCTCTCCCCTCATTGCCATCCCGACGCCCACGCCCACGCCCACGCCAATGCCCATCGCGACGCTGTTGCTCGCGGGAAATGAGCGCGGCCGTTGGTCGCCCTACCGGGTTGCCGATCGAGAGGTGAACGCGGGGGAGGGGGCCCTGTTCCGCCGGCGGGCCTCAGCCGATGGAGAGATCGCCCCGGCCGATGCCGACATAGGCGAAGCCCCGGCGCACCAGGTCTTCCGGCGGATAGATGTTGCGCAGATCGACCACGATGGGGCTGCGCAGCTGCGTCTTCAGCCGGTCGAGATCGAGGGCGCGGAAGGCGTCCCATTCGGTGACGATGACCAGGCAATCCGCGCCCTCGGCGCATTCATAGGCGCCGGTCGCGTAATGGACACCCTCGGGGAGAACCTTGCGCGCCTCCTCCATGCCGACCGGATCATAGGCGCGGATCTTCACCCCCCGGTCGACCAGCGACTGGATGATGTTGATGGCGGGGCTGTCGCGCATGTCGTCGGTATTGGGCTTGAAGGTGAGGCCGAGCACGGCGACGGTGGCCCCGCGTGGGGACACCGTCATGGCCTCCAGCACCCGGCGGCCCATCGCGGCCTTGCGGGTCTCGTTCAGCGTCGTCACGGTCTCCACCAGGCGCAGTGGCGTGCCGGCCTCCTGCGCGGTGCGGATCAGAGCGAGGGTATCCTTGGGAAAGCAGGAGCCGCCATAGCCGGGGCCGGCATGCAGGAATTTCGGCCCGATGCGGCGGTCGAGGCCGATGCCGCGCGCCACTTCCTGCACGTCGCCGCCGACCTTCTCGCAGAGATCCGCCATTTCGTTGATGAAGGTGATCTTGACCGCGAGAAAGGCGTTGCTGGCGTATTTGATCAGCTCGGCATTGGCCCGATCGGTGAACAGCACGGGCGCCGCATTGAGCGAGAGCGGGCGATAGAGCGCCGCCATCACCTCGCGGGCGCGCGGATCGGCGGTGCCGACCACGATGCGGTCCGGGCGCTTGAAGTCCTCGATCGCCGCGCCCTCGCGCAGGAATTCGGGATTGGAGACGACGGAGATATCCGCCGTCGGCACTTCCTCCCGCATGATCTGTTCAAGGCCGGCGCCGGTGCCAACAGGCACGGTCGACTTGGTGACGACGACAGTGAAGCCCTCGGCGGCGCGGGCGATCTCGCGGGCGGCGGCGTGGACATAGGACAGGTCGGCATGGCCATCGCCGCGCCGCGAGGGCGTACCTACGGCGATGAACACCACCTCCGCGTCGGCGACCGCCGCCGCGAGGTCGGTGGTGAAGCGCAGCCTGCCGTCGGCCACATTGCGCGCGACCAGATCGTCGAGGCCGGGCTCGAAGATCGGCATGACGCCCGCCCTGAGCCGCTCGATCTTGGAGATGTCCTTGTCGACGCAGGTGACGTCGTGGCCGAAGTCGGAAAAGCAGGTGCCGGAAACCAGGCCGACATAACCTGTACCGATCATCGCGACGCGCATGGGTGCTCTCAATCCGGTTGGCGGCGAGGCTCCTGCCGCCCGTCAGGAGCCTACTACCCCTTTAGCCAATGACGTCCCCTTTTTCGAGGACCGTCGCGGCTCGTGGTTCCAAAGGGAAGGAACAGTGCCAGCCTTCTGCGTCACCTCAACGACACAGGAGCACGGGCTGCTGGCAACGGCGTTGTGATGACGCCGCGTCAAGACAAGAGGCTTTACGATAAGTAAAACAGTCCGGATGACGAAAGATGATATAAATTAGACTAATTAAAAACAAGCAATTACAAATTGTTTAGTTGACATGCCGGGTGTCCCGGAGGGATTAGGCTTCATCAATAGCGTCCCCCGCCGGTATTTTCCGCTCATGTTTTCCCCCACCCGCGCCAACACTGCCGCCACGTGCCGCCTCCGGGCGGGATGGCTGGCGGCATGGGCGCTTGTCTTTTTCGCCCTCGCGGTTCCGGTGGCGGCGCAGGCGCAGATCGTGCTGCAGGACGTCACCGGGCGCGAGGTGACGCTGGCGGCGCCGGCGAAACGGCTGCTGATCGACGACGGGCGGTTCCTCATCGCGCTGGCGCTCATTCATCGCGATCCGGTCAGCGTGCTGGCCGCGTGGCCGCGCGACATCAACCGGATCGGCACGCGCACCTATGACGCCTACCGGGCGAGGTTCCCCGCCATCGACGCTCTCGCCAAGGTGGCGAGTTCCGCCGGTGCCGTATCGGTGGAGCAGGTGGTGGCGGCGCAGCCCGATCTCGCCGTGTTCTCGCTCGGCGCCCAGCCTTCGCCAGAGGAGCGCGCCCGCATCGAGGCGGCCGGCATTCCGGTGGTGGTGATCGACTTCTTCACCCATCCGCTGGTCAATCTGGAACCGAGCCTCACCCTGCTCGGCGCAGCCACCGGGGGCTCGGCGAAGGCGCAGGAGTTTCTTGCCTTCCGCCGCGCCCATCTCGACGCCGTGCGCGAAAAGCTTGCCGGGCTGACCGAGGCCGAGCGGCCGCGCGTGTTTCTGGAGCCGCATGCGGCGATGACGGCGGATTGCTGCAATTCGCCCGGTCGCGGCAATGTCGGCGACATCATCGAGGCGGTGGGCGGCACCAATATCGGCGCGGCGGTGATCCCGCGCGCCTTCGGCAAGCTCAACCTCGAATATGTGGTCGCGCAGGACCCGCAGGTCTACATCGCTACCGGCGGCAGCCACATGGAGGGCACCGCCGGCCTGCTGATCGGACCGGAATACAGCGCCGCGACGGCGCGCGAGAGGCTGGCGCGGCTGCTGGAGCGGCCGGGCTTCTCCGGCTTCGCGGCGGTGCGCGACCGCCGCGTCCACGGGCTCTCGCACCAGCTTCTCAACTCGCCTCTCGACCTGATCACCGTCGAGATCCTGGCCAAGTGGATCCACCCCCGCCGCTTCGGCGCGCTCGATGTCGAGGGCACGGTGGCGCAGGTCAATGAGCGCTTCCTCGCCGTGCCGGTCGAGGGGCCCAACTGGATCAGCCTCGACTGACGGGGCGCCCGCCGGGGGCGACCACCGTCCCGGATATCCCGACATCACTCAACGGAGACACGTCATGCCGATCGACGCGACCTTTGCCCGGCCCAGCCTGCGATCCCGCGCCCTCGCCCGGGCCGCCCTTGCCCGCGTCACTTTAGCTTCTGTCGCGCTGGTCGGCCTCGCCGGGGCGGCGCTGGCCGACCCGGAATTCGTGACATCGGTGAAGCCCGGCGCGGGACTGTACGAACTGGTTTTCAGCGCGCCGATGAACCGCGTCTATGTCGCCGCCGCCGGCGGCCGCGGGGCGACCGAGACCTTCATCTACGCGCTTGACCCGGCAACGCTGGAGACCAAGGAGACCATCGCGCTCGGCGACGACCCGGTGTTCGGCCTCGGCGTCAACAACACCACGAAGACGCTCTACGGCACCCAGACCCGCGACGGCTCGCTGGCGGTGATCGACCTCGCCACCGGCAAGGTGGTCGCCAAGATCGCCAAGGGCGAGAAGGCGCATGTGCGCGAGGTCGTGGTCGATGAGGCGGCCAACCGCGCCTATGTCACCGTGACCGGCCGGCGCGACACGCCCTCCTCGGTGTGGATTGTCGACGGTGCCAAGAAGGAAATCGTCGACACGATCGACAATCTGCCGGGCTCCGTGACCGGCATCTCGCTGGACGCCAAGGGCAAGCGCCTCTTCCTCTCCGCCATGGAGAGCAACGAGGTTCATGTTGTCGACCTCGCCAGCAAGAAGGTGACGAGCTTCCCCTCGGGCGGCGAAGGGGCGATCAACCTCGCCTATGACGCCTCCGGCGACCAGGTGTTCGTGGCCAACCAGGGTTCCGGCGAGGTCACGGTGCTTGACGCCAAGGATGGCAAGATCATCAAGGAAATCCCCACCGGCGCCGGCGCGCTCAGCCTCGCGATCGACCCACAGCGCAGCCTGCTCTATGTCACCAACCGCCAGGCCGGCTTCACCTCGCTGGTCGACACCAAGACCCTGGAGCCGGTTGCCAATGTCGTCACCGGCTCGATGCCGCAGACCGTGGCGGTGGATGTCGCGACGGGCAATGCCTATGTCTCGAACAAGCTGAAGTCTGCCGGCCGCCCGCCGCGTCCCGCGACGCCGCCCGCGGGTGCCGCCGCTGCCCCGGGCGCCCAGCCGACGGGTGGTCCCGCTGCGGAGGCGCCCCGCGCGCGCCCGGTGCCGATGGTCGACCCCTATGGTGACACCGTCACCCTGATCAAGCCCTGAGCCGCAGCGCCGGAGCCCCGCCGTCATGACGGCTTCCCACGGAGCGATGCGTCGGCGTGCGGGCGCGGCGATGGCGGTGGCGGACGAGGCGGCGAGGGCCGCCGGGTTCGCTGCCGGCGCGTCGCCCTCGTTCGCGCCGGCGGCCGACATGGCTTTCGTGCTCGCCGGCGCCGACGAGACGCTGGTGGCGCGGGGCGTGCTCGGGTGCATTGCCGAGGGGCCCGGATCGCTCGGCGAGCGGGTGCGGCTTCTGCTGGCGGAAGGGGAGGGGCCGGACCTCGTGGTCGGGGCGCTGCCGTTCCGCGCGGACGCGCCACCTCATCTCTATCGTCCGGCCGCACTTTCGCGTCGTCCCGGCCTTGTCGACCTTGCCGCCGCCTCGCCCTCGCCGGGCCGGGCCGGAACCCTCCGCTCGCCGCGCTGGCAGGTGGCGCCGGAGCCGACGCTGGCCGCCTACGAGGCCGCTGTCGCCGGGGCGCTGGCGCGGATGGCGCAAGGCGGGGAGGGACTGCGCAAGATCGTTCTCTCGCGCAGCCTGAAGATCACCGCCGACCGCCCGCTCGACGCGACGGCGCTTCTGCGCGCACTGGCGCGGGATGAGAGCGTTGTTGCCTTCTGCGTGCCTCTGCCGTCTCCTGGGGCGCCGCGTGCGCTGGTGGGGGCGACGCCGGAACGGCTGGTGTCGAAGCGCGGAATGGCCGTCACCTCGCACCCGCTGGCGGGTTCGTCGCGCCGGGCCCGCGACGCCGGGGCCGACCGCGCGGCGGCGCAGGCGCTGCTCGGTTCCGAAAAAGACCGGCGCGAGCATCGCGAGGTGGTGGAGGCCATTCTCGACCAGCTGGCGCCGCACTGCGCGGAACTCGCCGCGCCCAGCGAGCCGGAACTGACGTCGACCGCCAGCATGTGGCACCTCGGCACGCCGATTGCCGGGCGGCTGCGCGACGATTCGCTTTCCGCGCTCGACCTCGCGCTGCTGCTGCACCCCACCCCAGCCGTCTGCGGCACCCCCCGCCTGCCGGCCGCCCGCGCCATCGCCGAACTGGAGGGTTATGAGCGCGGCTTCTATGCCGGCGCCGTCGGCTGGTGCGACGCTTCCGGCGATGGCGACTGGCACGTGGCGATCCGCTGCGCCGAGCTTGCCGGGCGCGAGGCACGGCTCTATGCCGGCGCCGGCATCGTCGCCGGTTCCGACCCGGCGGCGGAGGGCGAGGAGACCTCGGCCAAGTTCGCCGCCCTGCTCACCGCGCTCGGCATCGACGAACAGGGCCGGGCGTTGGAGGAGGAGACGGCGTGAGACCGCTCGAACAGATCTGGCCGGCCGAATTCGCCGCGCGCTACCGCGAAGAGGGCTATTGGCGGGGAGAGACCTTCACCTCTTTCCTGCGCGCGCGCGCCGCCGCGATGCCGGACCGCCTCGCCGTGGTCGGCGGCGAGAGGCGCTGGAGCTTTGCCGAGCTGGAGGCGCGCGCCGAACGCCTCGCGCGCGGGCTGCTGGCGCTGGGGTTGCGCCCGGGTGACCGGGTGGTGGTGCAGTTGCCCAACATTCCCGAATTCCTCTCCGTGGTGTTCGGCCTGTTCCGCGCCCGGCTGATCCCGGTCTATGCGCTGCCGGCGCATCGCAGCGTCGAGATCGTCCACTTCGCCCGCACGGCGCAGGCGCGCGGCTACATCGTCGCGGACCGGCATGACGGCTTCGACTACCGCGCGCTGGCGGAAGAGGTGCGCGGCGAGGTGCCGGAGCTTGCCCATGTCGTGGTGGTGGGCGAGGCGGGGCCGTTCGTCGCGCTCGACGCGCTGCCCGACGGCGATGCGGCCACGCTTCCGGGGGATGCCGACCCCTCCGAGGTGGCCTTCCTGCAGATCTCCGGGGGCTCGACGGGTCTCTCAAAGCTGATCCCGCGCACCCATGACGACTACATCTATTCGTTCCGCGCCAGTGCCGAGATCTGCGGGCTCGACGCTTCGAGCGTCTATCTCGCGGCGTTGCCGGTGGCGCATAATTTTCCCATGAGTTCGCCCGGCGTTTTCGGTGCGCTTTATGCGGGTTCGCGCGTGGTGCTCGCGCCTTCGCCGAGCCCAGAAGCGGCCTTTCCGCTGATCGCCCGCGAGGGCGTGACGATGACCGGGCTGGTGCCGCCGTTGGCGCTGCTGTGGCTGCAGGCGGCGCCGACGACGCCGCACGACCTCTCCTCGCTGCAGGTGCTGCAGGTGGGAGGGGCGAAGTTCCTGCCCGAATCCGCCCGCCGGGTGCGCCCCGTGCTGGGCTGTACGCTGCAGCAGGTGTTCGGCATGGCCGAGGGGCTGGTGAACTACACGAGGCTCGACGACCCCGAGGAGGTCATCGTCACCACGCAGGGGCGGCCGATCAGCCCGGATGACGAGGTGCTGATCCTCGACGATGAGGGCGTGCCGGTGCCGGAGGGCGAGGCGGGCAATTTGCTGACGCGCGGGCCCTACACGATCCGCGCCTATCACGCCAATGACGGCGCCAATGCCCGCGCCTTCACGCCCGACGGCTTCTACCGCACCGGCGACGTGGTGAAGCGCACGGCCGAGGGCTACCTCGTGGTGCAGGGGCGGGCGGGCGACCATATCAACCGCGCGGGCGAGAAGATTTCCGCCGAGGAGATCGAGGATCATCTGCTCGGCCACGCCAGCGTGTTCGACGCCGCCGTGGTCTCGCTGCCCGACGATTTCCTCGGGGAGCGTTCCTGCGCCTTCATCATCGCGCAGGGCGAGAGGCCCAAGGCGGCGGCACTGAAAGCGTGGATGCGCAGTCGCGGACTGGCCGACTTCAAGGTGCCGGACCAGATCGTGTTCGTCGATGCCTTCGAGACCACGGCGGTCGGCAAGGTGTCGCGCAAGGAGCTGCGCGCCAGTCTGCGCCGGCGTTTTCTCGCGCAAATGGAGGGCTGAATGAGCGCGAAAGGGCTGCCGACGATTGCCCCCTATGCGCTGCCGGGCGCGAATGATCTCCCGGCGCCTCGCGCGCCGTGGAAACTGGAGCGCGACCGCGCGGCGCTGCTGGTCCACGACATGCAGAACTATTTCCTGCGCCCCTTCGCGCCCGATGCCTCCCCGCTCGCCCCTGTCGTCGCCAATATCGCCGCGCTGGCGCAGGCCGCGCGCAAGGCGGGCGTGCCGGTGTTCTACACCGCGCAGGAGGGCGACCAGGACCGGCGCGACCGGGGGCTGCAGGCAGATTTGTGGGGCCCCGGCATGAGCGGCGCGGCCGAGCATCAGCCGATCCTTGCCGCGCTGGCGCCGCAGCCGGGCGACAAGGTGCTGGTGAAGCACCGCTACAGCGCCTTCCAGCGCTCGAATCTTGAGACGCTGCTTCGCGCGCGCGGGCGAGACCAGCTCATCATCACGGGTGTCTACGCCCATATCGGCTGCACACTGACGGCGGCCGATGCCTTCATGCGCGACATCGAGCCGTTCATGGTAGCCGACGCGCTGGCGGATTTCTCCCGCGTGAAGCACGACCTCGCCCTTTCCTATGTCGCCGACACATGCGGCGTGCCTGTGATGACCGCGCGCATTCTGGAGGCGCTGTGATGGCGATCGAGCCCGGAGACATCCGCCGTATCGTCACCCAAGCCGCGCCGGTGACGCGCGCGACGATGCGGGCCGACATCGCGAAAATGCTGCATGAGGACCCCGAGGAGATCGGCGGCGGCGACAGCCTCATCGACCTCGGCCTCGATTCCATGCGGGCGATGAATCTGGTGCTGAAATGGAGCGAAGGCGGGTTGGCGCTCGACTTCGCCGAATTCGCCGAGAGCCCGACGCTGGACAGCTGGTGGGCGCTGGTCGAGGCGCGCCAAAGCATGCGTGGCTGATCCGATGGACGCGGCGCATCCGCTCACCGAGGCGCAATCGGGCCTGTGGTACGCGCAACGGCTCGACCCCTCGAATCCGCTGTTCAATACCGGCCAGTCCATCGACATGACCGGGCCGCTCGACCGCGAGGCTTTCGCGGTCGCGCTGGCGCAGGCGGTGGGGGAGGCCGACGCGCTGGCGCTGCGCCTGATCGACACGCCCGGCGGGCCGATGCAGGTGATCGACCCGGCGCATCGCCCGGTGCTGGAGGTGATCGACCTCTCGCGGAAGACGGACCCGCTGGCGGCCGCGCAGGCCGCGATCGCCCGCGACATGGCGACCCCGATCGACCCGGCGCGCGACCCCCTCGCCGCCGAGCGGCTGTTCGTGCTGGGGCAGGAGCGGCACATCTGGCAGCAGCGCATCCACCATCTCGCCATAGACGGCTACGGGATGATCCTGCTCACCCAGCGCGTGGCGGAGCTTTACAATGCCCGCCGGCGCGGCACCGCGCCGGGGCCGGCATTACCCGGAATCAGCGTCGCCTTCGCCGAAGACGCGACCTATCGCGCCTCTGACAAGCGCGCGACGGACGGCGCCTATTGGCGCGCGCTGTTCGCCGACGCCCCCGACGTGGCGAGCCTTGCGCCCGGAATTCCGGCGAGCGCGGCGACTTTTCACCGCCGCGCGGTGGAAATCGACGCCGCCGCCTTCGCGCGCCTGCGGGAAACAGCCGAGCGCACGGCGATCCCGTGGCCGGACGTGGTGACGGCGCTGGCCGCCGCCTATGTCGGGCGGCACACCGGCACGCCCGAGGTGATCGTCGGCGTGCCGTTCATGGCGCGGCTGGGTAGCGCCGCGGCGCGGGTGCCGGCGATGCTGATGAACGTGCTGCCGCTGCGCGTCGACGTGGCGGGGGACGGCGATCTCGACACCTATCTCGGCGCGGTGGCGAAGAGCCTCACCCGCGCCCGCCGGCACGGGCGCTACCGCTCCGAGCAGCTGCGCCGCGATCTCAGGCGGGTCGGCGGCCAGAGGCGGCTGCACGGGCCGCTGATCAATCTGCTGCCCTTCGACGAGACGCCGCGCTTTGACGGGCTGACCAACCGGCTGGAGGTGCTGTCGACCGGGCCGGTGGAGGACATCACCTTCACCTTCCGCCTGCACGGCACCGACGGGCTGCGGCTGGAGGTGGACGCCAACCCGGACCTCTACGCCGTTGAAACCGTCGAGGCGCACACGGCCCGGCTCGCGCATTTCATCGCGGCGGCAAGCGCGGCCGGGAGCCTTGCCGATGTGGCGACGGCAACGCCGGAGGAGGCGCACCGGCACCTGCTCACGCTCAACGCCACCGACCACGCCGTGCCGGACACGACGCTGGCGGCGCTGATCGAGGCGCAGATGCGGGCGACGCCGCAGGCGCCAGCGCTGCGCTTCGCCGGCCAGACGATGGACTATGCGACGCTCGACGCCCGTAGCCGGGCGCTGGCGGAACGCCTTGTGGCGGCGGGCGAGGGCGGCATCGTCGCGGTGGCGCTGCCGCGTTCCTTCGATCTGGTGGTGGCGCTGGTCGCGGTGCTGCGGGCGGGGCTCGCCTATCTCCCGCTGGATCTTGCGCAGCCGGATGCGCGGCTCGCCCGAATTCTGGCCTCGGCGCAGCCGCGCCTTGTGCTGGCGTTGGCCGGGGACAGTCCCCGTTTCGCCGGCAAGGCGGAGGTGGCGGCGCCCGATAGCTGGCCCGACGCGCCCGCCGGCACGCCGCTCGCCGGCCCGGCACCGGAGGATGCGGCCTATGTGATCTACACCTCCGGTTCCACCGGCGAGCCGAAGGGCGTGGTGATCGAGCATCGCGCCATCGTCAACCGGCTGGTTTGGATGCGGGCGCAGTACGGCTTCACCCCCACCGACCGCATTTTGCAGAAGACGCCGGCGACCTTCGACGTCTCGGTGTGGGAGTTCTTCCTGCCGCTGATATCAGGCGCCTGCCTTGTCATCGCCCCGCCCGACGCCCACCGTGACCCGCTGGCGCTGGCGCGGATCATTGCCGAGGAGGCGATAACGACCGCGCATTTCGTGCCCTCGATGCTGGCGGCCTTTCTCGCCGAGCCGGCGGCGCAGGGGCTCGCGCTGGCCCGCGTGTTCTGCTCCGGCGAGGAATTGCCGGCGGACCTGCGCGACCGATTCCACCGCACGCTCCGCGCCGAACTGCACAATCTCTATGGGCCGACCGAGGCGGCGGTGGATGTGAGCTATTGGCCGGCCGGCGCGGATGATACCTCGCGCCCTGTGCCGATCGGCTTCCCGGTGTGGAACACGCGGCTCTATGTGCTCGACGCGCGGGGCCGGCCGCAGCCCCCCGACGTGCCGGGGCACCTGTTCCTCGGCGGCGTGCAGCTGGCGCGCGGCTATCTCGGCCGCGACGACCTCACCACGGAGCGCTTTCTTCCCGACCCGTTCCGGCCGGGCGAGCGGATCTATGCCACAGGCGATCTCGCTCTGTGGCGGCCGGACGGGGCGGTGGTGTTTCTCGGCCGCTCCGACCATCAGGTGAAGATACGCGGGCTGCGGATCGAGCTTGGCGAGATCGAGGCGGCGGCGATGGACAGCGGCCTCGTGCGCCAGTGCGCCGTCCTCGCGCGCGAGGACCGGGGCGCGACCCGCCTCATTGCCTATGTCGTGGCCGAACCGGGCGCCGACCTTTCCACGCTGAAGGCCGGGATTGCCGCCCGCGTGCCGGACCACATGGTGCCGGCGGCGATCCTCGCGCTGGACGAGCTGCCGGTGAACGCCAATGGCAAGCTCGACCGCAATGCGCTGCCGGCGCCGGATTTTGCCGGTTCCGGCAACCGTGCGCCGGTCACGCCGGCCGAGCGGAAGGTGGCAGAGCTGTTCGCCGCGCAGCTGCAGCTCGACGCACCGGCGATGGCGGAGGATGATTTTTTCGCGCTGGGCGGGGATTCGCTCAGTGCCGTCGCGCTGCTGCTGCGCGTGCGCGAGGCTTTCGGGCGCGATCCCGGCCTCGGCGCGCTGTTCGCCCGGCCGACCGTGGAAGGCTTCGCTCGCCTGCTGGAAGCCGAAGCGCCGGCGGAGGATCTCGGCCTCGCGCCGCTCATCGCTCTGGTTGAGGGCGCGCCTGACCTGCCGCCGCTGTTCGTCATCCATCCCGCCGGCGGTATTTCCTGGTGCTATGGGCGGCTGGCGCGGGCGCTCGCCCCGCGCCGCACGGTCTATGGCGTGCAGGCACCGGCACTGGCGCCGGGCGTGCCGCCGCCGGAAAGTCTGGAGGCGCTGGCGGCGGACTATGTCGCGCGGCTGCGCGCTGTCCGTCCCGAGGGGCCCTATCATCTGCTCGGCTGGTCGGTCGGCGGCATCCTCGCCCAGGCGATGGCGGTGCGGCTCGCCGATACCGGCCAGAAGGTGGGGATCGTGGCGATGCTCGATTCCTACCCCTGCGATGTCTGGCGCGGCGAGCCGGACCCGGGCGAAGCGGGTGCGCTGAAGGCGCTGCTCGCAATCGCCGGCCATGACCCCGACCGGCTGCCGGCGCTGGCGCTGAACCGCGCCAGTGTGCTCGCCTTCCTGCGCGCCTCCGACAGCCCGCTCGGGCAGCTGCCGGACGCGGCGCTGGACGGCGTCGTGCGGGTGGTGGCGGGCAACAACCGGCTGGTGCGCGGGCATTTCCACCGCCGCTATGAAGGGCCGGTCCTGCATTTCCGTGCCGCGCTGGACCATGCGGGGCGTGACCTCTCGCCCGCCATGTGGGCGCCCTATGCGGCGGCGGTCGAGGTGATCGAGGTGCCGAGCCTGCATGCCCATCTCACCGGGCCGGAGGCGGTGCAGGCGATCGCCCCCGTGCTGGGGAAGGCGTTGGTGGCGGCGGAGAAAAGGGAGGCAGCGACATGCGCGACAGCGGGTTGAACGGCAAGGTCGCGCTGGTGACGGGCGCGGCCGGCGGCATCGGCATGGCGCTTGTGCGCCAGCTCGCGGCGGAGGGCGTGCGCGTCGTCGCCACCGACCGCGAGGCGGTGGGGCCGGAGGCGCTGGCGGAAGAGCTGGGCGCCGCCGTCGTTCCGGCCTCGCTCGACGTGCGCTCCACCGAGGCGGTGGACGCGCTGGTGGCGTGGATCGAGCGGGAGATCGGCCCCATCGACCTGCTCGCCCATGTGGCGGGGGTGCTGTCCTATGAGCCGGTGGTGAGCCTTTCCGACGCCGAGTGGGAGCGGGTGCTGGATATCAACGCGACCGGCGTGTTCCGGGTGGCACGGGCGGTGGCGCGGGTGATGCAGCCGCGACAGCGCGGGGCGATGGTGGTGGTGTCGTCCAATGCCGCCGGCATTCCGCGCCACGCCATGGCGGCCTATGCCGCCTCCAAGGCGGCGGCGACCATGTTCACCCGCTGCCTCGGGCTGGAACTGGCGCCGCACGGCATACGCTGCAACATCGTCGCCCCCGGCTCGACACTAACCCCGATGCAGACCGGCATGTGGGCGGACGAGCACGGCGCGGCCCGGGTGATCGCCGGCACGCCGGAAACCTTCAAGGCCGGGATCCCCTTGGGAAAACTGGCGAACCCGGACGATGTCGCCGACGCCGTGCTGTTTTTGCTCTCCGACCGCGCCGGCCATGTCACCATGGCCGATCTCTATGTCGATGGCGGCGCCACGCTGCGGGGGTGACTGGAGCACGTCCGGTGAAAGTCGGTTCACCGGACGTGCTCCAGGTTTCTGTTTTAAGGCATTTCCTTCACGCGGACCGGGACCCACTTCGCTCCAAAATGCTCTAGGCCGCCCGATCGACGATGACCTGCAGGAAGCCCTGCGAGCAGGGCTCGACACGGGCCTCGACCTTGTAGACACGCGCCAGCATCTGCGGGGTGATGGCCTGTTCCGGCAGGCCATCGGCGGCAACGACGCCATGTTCCAGAACGACGATTCGCTGGCAATAGCGGGCGGCCTGGGCGATGTCGTGCAGCACGATCACCACGATGATGGAGCGCTCGCGGGCCAGTTCCGCCACCAGCTGCATCACCCGCATCTGGTGGTGGATGTCGAGCGCGCTGGTCGGCTCGTCCAGCAAAAGTACGGTGGGCTCGCGCACCAGCGACTGGGCGAGGCTGGCGAGCTGGCGCTGGCCGCCGGAGAGCTCATCGAGCCCGCGCCGGGAAAGATCGAGGATTCCAAGCCGTTCGAGCGTTTCCAGCGCGCGCGCCTGCGCCTCGGATGTGGAAAGCACGACGTCGCTGCGGGCCGACATCAGCGCCGAGAGCGTCGCCTCGAACACGGTGAGCGCCACGCGCTGGGGCAGCGCCTGCGGCATGTAGGTGACGTGCCGCGCATGCTGCGAAACGGGCAGGCCGGTGAGTTCGAGGGGGTGGGCAGGGCTTGCCATGCCAACCAGCCGGATCGATCCTTTCGCCGGCACCAGCCCGGCGAGCGCGCGCAGCAGCGTGGTCTTGCCGGCCGCGTTCGGGCCGATAAGCGCCGTGACGCCGCCGCCGGTAATCGGCGTCAGGCTCAGATTCTCGATGATCGGCCGCCGTCCATAGAACACGGACAGGCCGTCGAGGGTGAGAAGCGGCGCCATCACAGCCGCTCCCGCCGGGCGAAGATCAGCACCATGAAGAAGGGCACGCCGACCAGCGCGGTGACGATGCCGACCGGCAGGAGGGCGCCGGGCACAATGAGCTTCGACCCGACCGAGGCGAGCGACATGATGACGGCACCCGCCAGCATCGAGGCCGGCAGGAAGAAGCGGTGGTCCTCGCCGACCAGGAGGCGGGCAATGTGCGGGGCCACCAGCCCGATGAAGCCGATGGTGCCGACAAAGGCGACCGAGGTGGCGGCCAGCAGGCTCACCCGCAGCAGCGAAAAAAAGCGCAGTTGCCTGACCGAGATGCCGAAGGAGCGCGCCCGGTCCTCGCCAAGGCGCAGCGCCGTCATTCGCCAGGAGGCTTTGAGCGAAAACGGCACGACGGCAAGGATGACGAGCGCCAGCACGCCGAGCTTGTCCCAGCTGGCGCGCGAGAGGCTGCCCATGCTCCAGAACACCAGCTGCTGCAGCGCCTCCTGGCTCGCGACATACTGCACCAGCGCCACCAGCGCGTTGAAGGTGAAGACCAGCGCGATGCCGAACAGCACCAGCGTTTCCACCCCGGTGCCGCGCAGATTGGCCATGGCCTGCAGCATCAGCACCGAGCCAAGGGCGAAGATGAAGGCGAAGGCCGGCAGGTTCCAGTCGGCCGGGATCAGCGGCAGGCTCACCCCCAGCACCAGCGCCAGCGCCGCGCCGAAGGAGGCGGCGGAAGACACGCCGAGGGTGAACGGGCTGGCCAGCGGGTTGTTGAGAATGGTCTGCATCTCTGCCCCGGCCAGCGCCAGCGCCGTCCCCACCAGCACCGCCATCAGCGCATAAGGCAGGCGCACTTCCCAGATGATGACGCGGGAGGGGGCGTCGAGGCCGGAGGGGTTCAGCAGGCCGGACACGACATCGGCAAGGGGAAGGTTGGAGGGGCCCGTCGCGATGTCGAACAGCAGCGCCACCAGCATCAGCGCGCCGAGCCCGGCAACGAGGAGGATGCGACGGCGCACCAGCCGGGCATAAGCCGCGCGCTCGCCGGCATGGGAGGCGTGGCGGACCTCGGCTTGGGGACCGGCTGGGGCAGAGGGCGGGCGCATACGATCTCCGACCGGCATGGGGCAGCACTGGGTTCTGCATGAGCCGCAAAGGCGGGTCAAGTTCCTGCCAGGTCACAGAAATTTCTGGAACGGTTCCAGTGTGGGGCGGTCCTTCGGAGGGCTATCAATCGCAAAGGCGCGGAACGCTTCCACCAGCGAACGAAGATGCAGCGGGCCGCCGGCCCCCCGAAACAGGTTGTCTTCTGTCCAGCAGGTCCACCAGTCAGTCGGGTGATGGTAATTATGCTGGATTCGATTGAGTGTCTGGCCGTCGCAGTCGGTTCCGGAAAGGTCGACGGTCAACGTCCAGCCTGGGTTGTCGAGGGTGTCGATACGCACACCGTAGCTGTGCTCCCAATCGCCATCGCATTGGGCCTGATACCAGCCGGTCAACCAATCGAAGACGTCCATACACAAGCCATATCACTGGTCGGTACTTCGCTAAAGCGAGCAGCGCCCTGCCGTATTGTCCTTCCGGACAGCCTATCGAGGACTCTCCGGGCGCTGCTCCTCACCTCCCCGTCGAGGAGAGGTGAAGAGCAGCGCGCAGCGCGGGTAGCGAGGCGCCGGCAGCGTCCTTCTTCTTCCCCGTCATCCTAAGATGCTCGGAACAGCCGAGCCTCGAAGGACCCAGGCTCCCGCCGCTGGCGGCCCCGTCCCCGACGGGGAGAGGGGGAAGGGGAGCCGTCCTTTGCCTCCCCATCCTGCGCCTCCCGCCTCTTCGCCTCCCTCGCCGTCATGCCCTGGTCTGGTCCGGGCATCCTTGTCTTCCCGCTCGGGGATGCCGGCGGGCTTGGCGCCGGGGGCCTGTTGGGGCAAGAGGGGAGGGTCGGGGTTTCCCGGCGCCCCCTTGTCCTCCCTTCTCCTGCGGCGTTTTCGATGAACCCCGTCACACTGCCCGACGCCGAATGGTTCGACCTCGCCCCGCCCGGCGGCGGGGTGCCGTGGCGGATCTTTCTTGCCCGGCCGCAGGGCGAGGCGCCGGCCGCCGGCTTTCCCGCCCTGTTCATGCTCGACGCCAATGCCGGCTTTGCCACCTTTGCCGAGGTGCTGCGGCGCGGCGCGGTGCGCCCGCAGGCGACCGGCATCGCGCCGATGATGCTGGTCGGTATCGGGTATCCTGAGGGCGACGATGCGAGGGTGCGGCGGCATGTCGACTACACGGCCGGGCCAGGGGCGGAGGACAGTGCCCGGCCGACCGGCGGGCGCGACGCCTTCCTTGCCTTCATAGAGCAGGTGCTGAAGCCGCATCTCGCGGCGCGGTTTCCGCTCGACCCGGCGCGGCAGACGCTGTTCGGCCATTCGCTGGCCGGCTGGTTCACGCTCGATGTGATGACGCGCAACAGCGCCGCCTTCCGCTCCTATGTCGCGGTAAGCCCTTCGATCTGGTGGGACGAGGCGCGGCTTGTCGAGGGCCTCGCGCTGGCGCGGAAACGGCCGCCGCGCCTGTCCATGCTCGTCGGCGAGTGGGAGCAGGCGCTCGCCCCCTGGCAGGCCTTGCGGCCGGAGGCGGGCGAGATGGCGGCGCGGCGGGCGCGGCGGGCGATGGTCGACCGGGCGCGGGGCTTTGCCGACCGGGCCGCGGCGGCGTTCGGCCCGGCGGCGGAGGTGCGCTTCGAGCTTATGGCGGGGGAGGACCATGCCTCGATCCTGCCCTCCGCGATGGCGCGGGCGTTGCGCTTCGCGCTGGCGTGAGGCGCGGGACATGCCCGAGCTTATGGCGGGGGAGGACCATGCCTCGATCCTGCCCTCCGCGATGGCGCGGGCGTTGCGCTTCGCGCTGGCGTGAGGCGCGGGACATGCTTCGGGACTGGCGGGAGGTTCGCGCCTTGGCATGACGGGCAGGGTGAGGCGTTGGCTGCCGTGCGCCGGCCTCGGGCAGACGTGATGTTCGGCCCCATTTGCGCCGGCGGGCCAAGCGGCTAGTACTGGCGCGATTGTTTCGAGATCGGTGCCCGCCAATGATGTCCACGCCTGTCGCCCCACACGCCGCCGCCCCCTCGCCCGCCGCTCGCCGGGCGGTGCGCAATCGCCAGGTGACGGCGGCGCTGGTGGTGGCCTTCGCCAGCGCCGGGGCGCTGGCCGGGGCGTGGTATTTCCAACTGGTGGTGGGGCTGGCGCCATGCCCGCTCTGCCTCGAACAGCGCATTCCCTATTACATCGCCGTGCCGGTGGCACTGATTGGCGGCGTGTTCGCGCTCCTCGGCAAGGAAGGGCCGGCGCGGGTCGCGCTGGGGCTCTGCGGCATGCTGATGGCGCTGGGCGCCTTCCTCGCGGTCTATCATGCCGGCGTGGAATGGGGCTTTTGGGCCGGGCCGGACACCTGTTCCGGCGCCGGGCCGGCGCTTGGCGGGGGCGACCTGCTGGGCCAGCTCCAGGGCGCGCGGGTGGTGCGCTGCGACGAGGCGCCGTGGCGCCTGCTCGGCCTGTCGCTCGCCGGCTATAACGCTTTCATCGCCAGCGCGCTGGTGGTGGTGGCGATGTGGGGCGCGACGGCAAAGGCGTGAGCGTTCCTGCACGCGATCCCGGACAGGGCCTGCGGTCCTTCCGGGATGACGATTTTTCCGCTCACGGGTCCAGCTCGGTGTCCCAGTAGAGATAGTCCATCCAGCTGTCGTGCAGGTAGTTCGGCGGGAAGTGGCGGCCGTTCTGGTGCAGGTCGAACACGTTGGGCTGGTAGGGCTTCTGTCGCGGCAGCATGTGCGCGGCTTCAGGCATCTGGCTGCCCTTGCGCAGATTGCAGGGCGAGCAGGCGGCGACGACGTTCTCCCACGTCGTCTGGCCGCCGCGCGAGCGCGGGATGACGTGATCGAAGGTCAGGTCCTCGCGCGAATCGCAGTATTGGCAGGTGAAGCGGTCGCGCAGGAAAACGTTGAAGCGGGTGAAGGCGGGCTGGCGCGAGGGGCGGATGAAGGTCTTCAGCGAGACGACGCTCGGCAGCCGCATCTGGAAGGTCGCGCTGGAGACCTGCCGCTCATAATATTCGACGATATTCACCCGGTCGAGGAACACCGCCTTGATCGCGTCCTGCCACGCCCAGACCGACAAGGGGTAATAGCTCAGCGGCCGGTAATCGGCGTTGAGCACGAGGGCAGGCCAGGCACCCGGAGACAAAGTCGCCGTCAACGCTCGCTCCCTGTCAGGAGCGTCAGCACGGCCGCTTGAGTCGGCGCCGCGTGACGCACGGCGATACTCTATAGGGAGCGTGTCAGTCTTGTGAAGCGCCGGCCGGCAATTCGCCGCAGTGCGGCAGGCTTCAGGCCAGCACCTCTGTCAGGAAGCTGCCGGCAAGCGCGAGGCCGGTGGCGTCGATGCCATGGGCGAGCCCGTTGGACAGGTGCGCGCGCACTGCGATGCCCTGCCGCTGCAGGCTTTCCACCGCGCGCGGCAGCGCCATGGGCGGGATCACCTGGTCGAGGTCGCCATGGATCAGCAGCACGGGCGGGCGGGCGACGATCTCGGCGTCGAATTCCGCCATGCCCCGCTCGGGCGGCAGGACATGGATGCCGGAGAAGCCGACGATGCCGGCGGGCGCGACCGTACGGCGCAGGCCGGTGTGCAGCGCCATCATCGTGCCCTGGCTGAAGCCGACCAGAGCGAGGCGCGAACCCGGCAGGTTCAGCCGGGCGAGTTCGGCGTCGAGGAAAGCGTCAAGCGCGGCTTGCGCGCGCTGGACCCCGGCCCAGCGTTCGCGGTCGTCCCGCTCGGTATAGCCGAACCATTGCCGGCCGACCGGGGCGACGGCGAGCGGCTCGGGGGCATGGGGCGAGACGAAGGTGGCGTGCGGGAGCAGCGGCGCCCAGTACTCGCCGAGGTCGATCAGGTCGCGACCGTCGGCGCCATAGCCGTGCAGCAGCACGACCAGCGCGGTGGCGGGGCCGCCGGCCTGCGGGGCGAGGCGCGGACCGTCGAGCATCAGTTGGTCTCGGCAGCGCTGGCAGCGCTGGCGGCCACGCGCGGGGCGTTGCTGTGGTTGAGAAGTGCGTCGATATTGGCGCGCTCCTTCTCGAAGCTGGCCAGAATGCGCCCGTCCAGCGCCCGCCCGCGCGGCAGGCGGATACGCATCGGGTCGACAAAGCGCCCGTTCACCAGCACCTCGTAATGCAGATGCGCGCCGGTGGAGAGGCCGGTGGAGCCGATATAGCCGATGAGCTGGCCTTGGCGTACGCGCACCCCCTCGCGGATGCCCTTGGCGAAGCTGGACTGGTGGGAATAGGTGGTGACGTAGCCATTGGAGTGCTGGATCTCGATGCGGCGGCCATAGCCGGAGGTCCAGGCGGCTTTCTTGATCACGCCATTGCCGGCGGCATAGATCGGGGTGCCGGTGCGGTCGGACCAGTCGACGCCGGAATGCAGGCGGCTGTAGCCGAGGATCGGGTGGCGGCGCATGCCGAAGCCGGAGCGCAGCTGGCCGCCGGAGAGCGGCTTGCGCACCAGGAACTTCTTCGCGCTCTTGCCGCCATCGTCATAGAAGTCGACGAGGCTGTCGTCGGGCGTCTGGTAGCGGTAGTAGCGCCGCTCCTCGCCGCCGACGGTGAGGCCGGCATAGAGCACGCCGCCGGCGCCGCCCGCCTCGTCCGGCTCGAACAGCACCTCGAAGGAATCGCCGGCGCGCACGCGGCGCTGGAAGTCGACGTCGAAGGAATAGACGCGGATCATGCTCTCGATGACCGGGCGGGGCACCTCGTGGCGCAGCGCGGTCTCCCAGATGCTGTCATAGAGGGTGATCCGCCCGCCGCCGGCTTCCTCGTCGCCATCCTCGGGCGCGAGATCGGCGACCTGGGTGTCGCTGGCCTCCTGCACCGGCAGGAAGGTGCCGCTGTCGGAAAGTGCCACCGTGCCCTGATGGCCGCTCTCGCCGAACACCGCCACGCGCAGCGGCATCGCGCCCTCGGTGGCGTTGTCGAGCAGCACCTTGAGCCGCAGGCCGGGGGCGAGCTTGCCGGCCAGCTCGCGCGTGCCGAAGGCGCGGGCGGCGCCGTTGGCGGCAACTTCCGGCACGCCGAGATCGATAAGCACGGAGGCGACAGTGTCGCCGGCCTTGGCCACCACGGTGCGCTCGGACCAGTCATTGCCGCCGGAGGCGTCGTCGGCCGATTTGTCGACCGCCGACATGTTGTCGGGCTGCTGCAGCGCGTTCAGCGGATCGGCGGAACCGGAGGGCGCATAGGCCATCATCCCCAGGCCCGGCAAGGCCGGGGCGCGGGCGTCGGCGGTGGGAAAACTGAACTCGGCGGTCTCGCGCACCTTCATCAGCACGTCTTCCATCGGCAGCTCGGCGGCGAACTTCGTGCTCGGGGCGAGGGCGCCGATGTCGCGCAGGACGATGGTGAGGTCGCCGGTGGGCTCGGCCTGCACCGCTTCGGTCTCATCGCTGGTCGATTCGGCGATCAGCTTGGCCGGGTTGAACCGCGGCACGTCGACCGAGGCGGAGGTGACGCCCTGGGCAAGATTGGTCGCCACCTTGGTGACGGCGCGGACCCGGATGACCTCGCGGTCGCCATCCTTGACGGTGGTGGAGAGGCGCAGCGTCTGCTTGGCGCTGAAACTTTCGGAGAGGATCGACATGCGGTCGCCCTTGCGGGCGACATTGGACGGGCGCTCGCCGGCGGCCAGCGCGCCGCGCAGGGCGGAACGCACGGTTTCCGGCGACTGGGCGAAGCGGTATTCGCCATCGAGCGCGGCATAGACCGCCCCACCCATGAGGGCGGCGCCGCAAATGCCGGTGAGCAGCGTGGCCATGAGCCAGCGAATGGAGATGCGGCGGCGGTTGATCGGCTCCTCGGCGTCACCGTCGACGCCGAGCGGGGGCTCGTCGCCGAGATCGAACGCCGCGAGGTGGGAGCGCCTCACGCTTGCCAGTCCGCGCCTCGTCTCCAACAGGCTTTCCCCGCCTTTTCCCGACATGCTCGCCGCGCGGTCGGCGACCGGCTCCGGCACGTCTGTTTCCTGTGGCGTCCGCCGGACGCGATGGCGTCGGAGGTTTTAAAATACCCCCAGCGCGGATGGGAGGCGACGATGCCGCCGTCAACCGCGCCCGTCAACCCGCCGCGCCGGCGAATCGACAGGACCGCCGACGGGCGGGGGCCGATGTAGAGCCGGCTCACGGCGAAAGGATGGCGATGGCCAAGTGGGAGCAGGCTCGGGAGGGCGCTTGGGAAGGGACACCGGACGCCCGCCGAGCGGGCGCGCGGTACTGCCCTATTGGGCGCTGGCGGCGCGTGCGCGCAGCGGGGAGGGCGGGGGCAACGGCACCTGCGCCAGCAGGGTCGGCGGAGCGGTCCCCATCCCCTGCACCATACCCGGCTGCACGAAGCCCGCGCGCACGAAGCCGGCCTGCAACGGCAGCGGCGCGCCGGGCGCGATCGGCCGGGTGAGCGAGGGGGCGGGGTCCTGGGCGGCAAAGGCGGTGGGCGCGGGGGCGCTGGCGTCCGTGCCGTTGATCTCCGGCACGATGCCCTCCCAGGCATTGGCCAGCGTGGCCGGCTCGCGCCGGATCGCGCGGGGATCCGGGACAGGCGTCAGCGAGAGCGCGGTCGAGGCGGAGGCGCCGGTGCTGGACGCGGGGGCGGCGGGTGCCCGGCCGGCGATTTCGACCGCAGGGGCGCCGCCGAACCGCTTGAAGAACGTCCATATCTCCTCCGGCGCATCGAGCCCGCTGCGGCGCGGCCCGAGCAGCACGGAGGCGAGCGCGTCCACCGCATCGGTCGACTGCGAGGGCGGCTGGTGGCCGCCGGCGACCTCGTAATAGGCGACCGCGCCGCCGGGGGCGCAGTCGTTCCAGCGGGTGATGCGGGCATGCGGGGCGCTGGTGCGCTCGGGCGCGGCACAGCCGTCGAGCCGGGCGAACAGCGCGGCGGAATCATTGGCGGACATCAGCCGGGCGCCGGGGGTGGGGCGGCCGAACATTGGCACGATGGGATCATAGGTGCCGTTCATCAGCAGGATCGGCACCGGCTTTGAGGGCCGGCAGCTTTCCGCATAGTCCTTCGGCACCGTCATCATCAGTGTCGCATAGGCCTGGAAGCGCTCGGCGTAGCGGCAGGCGATGAAGGCGGTGAGGAAGCCGCCATTGGAGAAGCCCATGAGATAGGCGCGGGAGGAATCGGCGATGCCCTCGGCTTCCAGCGCCTCCAGCACATCGAGGACGAAGCGGCCATCGTCGCGCTTGTGCAGCAGCGGGATGAAGCCGGCGATGGAGCTGCGGCCGTCGTTCCACAAAAGGTTGAGCCCCTTGGGATAGGCGACGACGAAGCCCTCGCGGTCGGCCACCGCGTCGAGATCGAGATAGCGCTGCATCATGCCGGCCGGCTGAAGCGCGCCGTGCAGGGCGATCACCACCGGCCGCGGGCCGGGCGGGGCATTCTTCGGCAGGTGCAGGATGTATTCGCGGGTGAGGCCGCCGGAGACGAGGGTGCGGAGCGAATCCCGCGACTGCGCAGCTGCCGGGGAGGCGGCCGGGCCCGTGAGGGCGACGAGCAGCGTCAGTATTGCGCCAAGCAGGCAGCTGGGTTTCGCAAAAAGCATGGACAACGCGACCTCGAATGCGCGGGTTCCGCGCGCCCCTACTGACGGCGGATTTCAGTCAATTAAAAGGCAAAGATGGTTAACAGCCCGTCAGCGCCGGCTTTCGCGGGGCTTGCCGGCCCGCTGCCGGGTCCGAAAAGGGGGGTGCGCTGGGCCGGTGCGATGCGCTAGGGTGCCCTTGCTGCAGCGCAACCCGAAAGCGGAGCGCGGCGGGAGGAACGATAGACGCCACCTTTGGAATGATTGCGAACTGCAATCGTTTCGGTTACGCACACACCACATTCCTGAGTGATCTGGGACACCGACATGGCAGGAGCGGCCGAGCGGCCCCTTTCCCCACATCTGCAAATCTACCGTCCGATGCTGACGATGATGATGTCCATCGTCCATCGCATCACCGGCATGGCGCTGTATTTCGGCACGCCGCTGCTGGTGGTCTGGCTGCTCGCCGCCGCCAGTTCCGAGCGGGCCTTTTCCCTGGTGAACGGGATTTACGGCAGCTGGTTCGGCCTTCTGGTGCTGGTCGGCTACAGCTGGGCGCTGATCCACCACGCCATCGGCGGCATACGCCATTTCGTCTGGGACACCGGCGCGGGCTTTGGCCCTGGGCCGCGCGAACTGTTCGCCAAGCTGACCATCGGCGGGTCGATCGCGCTGACCGCTGTGCTGTGGATCGTCATCTGGCTGGTGAAGGGCTGACCCATGAGCGTGTCCCCGGGTTCTTCCATGCGCACCCCGCGCCGGCGCGTCGCCGGCCTCGGCTCCGCGCGCTCCGGCACCGGCCATTTCTGGCTGCAGCGCGTGACCGCGCTCGCCAATCTTTTGCTGATCCTGATCGCCCTGCCGATCGTAATATGGGCGGCGGGACAGGGGCAGGCGCAGACCCTCGCCATTCTCGGCCATCCACTGGTGGCCATCGTGCTGCTGCTGCTGATCTTCTCGGTCTGCTTCCACATGCGGATCGGCATGCAGGTGGTGATCGAGGATTATCTGCCTGCGGAAGGAATGAAGGTGCTCGCGCTGATCGCCAATACGTTCTTCACCATTGCGGTCGGCAGCGCCGGTGCCTTCGCCGTCCTCAAGATCAGTTTCGGAGGCTGACCCCATGGCCGGAACCACTTCCGCCACTGGCGCCGCCAATGGTGCGTCGTTCACATCCGCCTACCCGATCACCGACCACACCTATGACGTGGTGGTGGTGGGCGCCGGCGGCGCGGGCCTTCGCGCGGTGGTCGGCTGTTCGGAAGCCGGGCTGCGCACCGCCTGCGTGACCAAGGTGTTCCCGACCCGCTCGCACACCGTGGCGGCGCAGGGCGGCATCGCCGCCTCGCTGGGAAATATGGGCGCCGACGACTGGCGCTTTCACATGTACGACACCGTGAAGGGGTCGGACTGGCTGGGCGACCAGGACGCCATTGAATATCTGGTGCGCCACGCGCCCGCCGCCGTCTACGAGCTGGAGCACTGGGGCGTGCCGTTCTCGCGCACCGAGGAGGGCCGCATCTACCAGCGCCCCTTCGGCGGCATGACGGTGGACTATGGCAAGACCCCGGCGCAGCGCACCTGCGCCGCCGCCGACCGCACCGGCCACGCCATCCTGCACACGCTCTACGGCGCGGCGCTGAAGCATTCGGCCGAATTTTTCATCGAGTATTTCGCCCTCGACCTGATCATGGACGAGGAAGGCCGCTGCTGCGGCCTCGTCGCGCTGAAGATGGATGACGGCACGCTGCACCGTTTTCGCGCGCAGACCGTGATCCTTGCCACCGGCGGCTATGGCCGCGCCTATTTCTCCGCCACCAGCGCCCATACCTGCACGGGCGATGGCAACGCCATGGTGCTGCGTGCCGGCCTGCCGCTGCAGGACATGGAGTTCGTGCAGTTCCACCCCACCGGCATCTATGGCTCGGGCTGCCTGATCACCGAGGGCGCGCGCGGCGAGGGCGGCTATCTCACCAATGCCGAAGGCGAGCGCTTCATGGAGCGCTACGCCCCTTCCGCCAAGGACCTCGCCTCGCGCGACGTCGTCTCCCGCTCCATGACCATGGAGATCCGCGAGGGACGGGGCGTGGGCAAAAACAAGGACCACATCTACCTGCATCTCGACCATCTCGACCCGGCGATCCTGCATGAGCGCCTGCCGGGCATTTCCGAGAGCGCCAAGATCTTCGCCGGCGTCGACGTGACCAAGGAGCCGATCCCGGTGCTGCCGACGGTGCATTATAACATGGGCGGCATCCCGACGAACTTCCACGGTGAGGTGGTGACCAAGAAGGACGGCAACCCCGACCATGTGGTGCCCGGGCTGATGGCGGTGGGCGAGTGCGCCTGCGTGTCCATCCACGGCGCCAACCGGCTCGGCTCCAACTCGCTGACCGACCTTGTGGTGTTCGGCCGCGCGGCGGCGCTGCGCTGCGCCGACATCCTGACCCCTGGCGACAAGCAGCGCGAGCTGCCGGCCGATTCCGCCGACCTCGCGCTGGCCCGGCTCGACCATTTCCGCAACGCTCATGGCGGCACGCCCACCGCCGAGCTGCGCCTGTCGATGCAGAAGGTGATGCAGAACAATTGCGCGGTCTACCGCACCGGCGAGGTGCTGGAAGAGGGCCGCAAGCTGATCGCCGACGTGTTTGCCGGCACCAGCGACATCGACGTCACCGACCGCTCGCTGATCTGGAATTCCGATCTCATCGAGACGCTGGAATATGACAACCTGATCGCGCAGGCGAGCGTGACCATGGAAAGCGCCGCCGCCCGCACCGAGAGCCGCGGCGCCCATGCGCGCGAGGATTATCCCGATCGCGACGACGCCCATTGGATGAAGCACACGCTGGCTTTCATGGACTTCGAGACGCAGACCGTGCGCCTCGACGACCGGCCGGTGCACACCTACACGCTGTCGAACGACATCCAGTACATCGAACCGCGCAAGCGGGTGTATTGAGCCGGGGAACGATCGCTCGCCATGGTCCAGCTCACGCTTCCGAAGAACTCGCAGCTTGTCGAAGGCAAGGTGTGGCCCAAGCCGGCCGGCACCAACCGGCTGACCGAGTACAAGATCTACCGCTGGAACCCGGATGACGGGAAGAACCCGCATGTCGACACCTATTATGTCGACCGCGACGATTGCGGGCCGATGGTGCTGGACGGGCTGATCTGGATCAAGACCAAGATCGACCCGACGCTGACCTTCCGCCGCTCCTGCCGCGAGGGCATCTGCGGTTCCTGCGCCATGAACATCGACGGCACCAACACGCTGGCCTGCCTGAAGAGCATGGACGAGGTGGACGCCTCGGCGGTGAAGATTTACCCGCTGCCGCACATGCAGGTGGTGAAAGACCTCGTGCCTGACATGACGCAGTTCTACGCCCAGCACGCCTCGGTGGAGCCGTGGCTGCACACCGAGACGCCGGCGCCGGAACGCGAATGGCGGCAGGGGCGCGGCGACCGCGAGAAGCTGGACGGGCTGTATGAGTGCATTCTCTGCGCCTGCTGCTCCACCTCCTGCCCGAGCTATTGGTGGAACGGCGACCGTTATCTCGGCCCCGCCGCGCTGCTGCAGGCCTATCGCTGGCTGATCGATTCGCGCGACGAGGCCACCGGCGACCGGCTCGACGACCTCGAAGACCCGTTCCGGCTGTATCGCTGCCACACCATCATGAATTGCGCGAAGGCCTGCCCGAAGGGGCTGAACCCGGCCAAGGCAATCGCCGAAATCAAGAAGATGATGGTGGCGCGCCAGTTCTGAGCTTACGGGGCGCGGCGAAGCGGCTAACCTTGCGCCCGGATGCGGCTCGGATCGGGACGGTGGCCATGGAATTCTCGACGCTGCTCGCCTTCGCGGCGGCCTTTTTCGTCTTCGCCGCCAGTCCCGGGCCTGACAACATGACCATCGTCGCGCGCACCCTGTCGCATGGCGCGGCCTCAGGCATCGCCTATGGGGCCGGTACGGTGGCCGGCGTGCTTATCTTCCTCACCCTTGCCGCCTTCGGCCTGTCGCTCATCGCGCAGGAGATGGGCTGGGTGATGACGGCGCTGCGTTATGCCGGTGCCGCCTGGCTCGTCTGGATGGGGGTGCGTCTCTGGCGGGCGGAACCCGTGGTGCCCGCGCAGCAGCCCGCCGTAGAGCGACGCGGACTGCTGCCGGTGTTTGCGACCGGCGTCGCGCTCAATCTCGGCAATCCGAAGATGCCGCTTTTCTATGTGGCGTTGCTGCCGAATGTGGTCGGGTCCTCCCTGACGACCGGACAACTGGCGAGCCTTGCCGCCATCATTCTCGTCGTGGAGGCGGTGGTCGTGGGCGGCCATGTCGTTCTTGCCGGCCGCGCGCGCCGTCTGCTGCGCACGCCGACCGTGGTGCGCCGGGTGAACCGGGCAGCCGGCGGGGTGATGGTGGGCGCGGGCGTCGCGGTGGTGGCGGCGCGCTGAGCCCGTCATGGCGTCACCCGTCTTCCGCTTCGCGCCGAGCCCCAATGGCCTGCTGCATCTCGGCCATGCGCGCTCCGCGCTGCTGAACGACGCGCTGGCGCGAGACGGCGGCGGGCGCCTGCTGCTGCGGATCGAGGATATCGATCCTGTCCGCTCCCGGCGCGACTTCGAGACGGCGATCTTCGAGGACCTCGGCTGGCTGGGGTTGGAGTGGGAGACGCCGGTGCGCCGGCAATCCGAACATTTTGCCGACTATGAAGCGGCGCTGGCCCGGCTCGACGCGCTGGGCCTCGTCTATGCCAGCTTCGAGAGCCGGGGCGACATCCGCCGCGTGGTGGCGGGCCGGCCGGGCTGGCCGAGCGACCCGGACGGGGCGCCTCTGTTTCCCTTTTCCCGCAGCGCTATGGGCGCGGAGGAACGGGCCCGCCGGGTGGCGGCGGGGGAGCCCCATGCGTTCCGCCTCGACATGCGTCAGGCGGTGGCGCGGGCGGTGGAAATGACCGGGCCGCTCGGCTGGCGGGAGATCGACGCGGCCAGCGGCGCGGCGGAGCGGGTTGCCGCCGATCCGCTCGCCTGGGGCGATGTGATCCTCGCCCGCAAGGAGGTGCCGACCGCGTACCACCTCGCCGTGGTGGTCGACGATGCGCTGCAGGGCGTCACCCATGTCGTGCGCGGGGCGGACCTGAAGGCGGCGACTTCGGTCCACCGCGTGTTGCAGGTGCTGCTGGGGTTGCCCGCGCCGCTTTATACCCACCACGCCCTGCTGCTGGACGCAGAAGGGTGCAAGCTGTCGAAATCCATCGGCTCGCAAAGCCTCGCCGCGCTGCGGGCGGAGGGAATGACGCCTGCCGAGGTGCGGCGGCGGGCGGGGTTCTAGCGCGGAGGCGCTCGTCCCGCGCGGGCGTCCTTGCCCGGTGGGCCTGATCGGCGGTACCGAAGGGGCTGCTTCGCGACGAGACGCCCGATGATTCCCTGGACCCTGCTCGATACCGCCAAAGTGCCCGATGGCTTCGGTGAACTGCGCCTCAAGCGCCGGGGCGACGAGTTCTCCATCATGGCCGGGGCGACGGAACTGATGAACAGCCGCCTCAGCGGCTCGGAGAAGGCGCTGGCGACGCTGGTCTGCGCCCGCCTCGGCGCCCGCCCCGCGCCGGTGCTGCTGATCGGAGGGCTCGGCATGGGCTTCACCCTGCGCGCCGCGCTGGGCGAGGTGGGCGACGACGCGCGGATCGTGGTGGCGGAGCTTGTGCCGGCGGTGATCGACTGGGCGCGCGGGCCGATGGCGGAGATTTTCGGCGACAGCCTGAGTGATCCGCGCGTCACTTTGTTCGAGGGCGATGTCGCCCGACTGATCGGCGAGGGCAGGGCCGCCTATGACGCCATCCTGCTCGATGTCGACAACGGGCCGGGCGGGCTGACACGGGCGGCCAATGACGGGCTCTACAGCCCCGCAGGGCTCGGCGCGGCATGGGCGGCGCTGCGCCCGGGCGGGGTGCTGGCGGTGTGGTCCTCGGCGCCGGACAGCGGCTTCACGACAGCCCTGCGCCGGGCCGGCTTCGCGGTGGAAGAAGCCCGCGTGCGTGCCCATGGCAAGAGCGGCGCCCGCCATGTCATCTGGCTGGCCGAGAAGCGCGTGGGAAGCAGTTCTCCGACGGCGCCGCGCGCGCCGCGCCGTTCCTGAGTTCGAGCCCGGAGTACCGACCCTGGAGACCACGCTCTATCTGCCGATCAAGCGCTTTCTCGAAGACCGCGGCTTCACCGTGAAGGGGGAGATCGGCGGCTGCGACTTGGTCGCGCTCTCCGACGACGAGACGCCGGTGGTGGTGATCGGCGAACTGAAGCTCACGTTCAATCTGGAGCTGGTGCTGCAGGCGGTGCACCGGGCCGGCGCTGGCGACGAAGTGTGGCTGGCGGCTCGGGCCTCGCTGCGCGGAGGCGGGCGCGAGAGCGATTCGCGCTTCCGCAATCTCTGCCGCCGACTGGGGTTCGGCATGCTGGTGGTGTCGCCGGCGGGGGACGTGACCATTCTCGTCGCCCCGGACGCGCCGATGCCGCGCAAGGACCCGCGCCGGCGGTCGAAACTGGTGGCCGAGCACAGGCGGCGGCAGGGCGACCCGGCGGTGGGGGGCGGCTCGCGGGTGCCGATCATGACCGCCTATCGCCAGCAGGCGCTGGCCTGCGCGGCGGCGCTGGCAGCGGGGCCGGCGCGCCCGCGCGACCTGCGCCCGCGTGCGCCGGATGCCGGAAAGATCCTGCTCGACAATGTCTATGGCTGGTTCGCCCGCACCGAGCGGGGCGTCTATGCTCTCACCCCGGCGGGGCAGGAGGCGTTGATGCGCTGGCCGCAGGCGGTCGACCCACCGTCCGTTTAGCGAGCCTGCGTCAAACCCCTGTCACCGGCCGGGGATAGCCAAGACGTACCGTCCGAGCCGACAGGAGAACGCCGTGTCCATGTTCCTCGCTTTGCGCGCGCCTTTGCGTTCCACCCTCCGGACCCTCGCCACGGCCCTGTTCGCGCTGGCGATTGGCGCCCCGGCGGTGGCCGAAATGGGCAGCATCGAGATCGGGCCGCGCCCCTTCTATCTCGTCGACCAGATGAAGGACGGGGCACTGAAGGACCAACTGGCCCAGTGCAAGGGTCCGTTCACGGCGAAGAACTTCTCCATCTCCCATCGTGGCGCGCCGTTGCAGTTTCCCGAGCACACGCGCGAGGGCTACATCGCCGCCGCGCGCATGGGCGCCGGCGTGATCGAATGCGACGTCGCCTTCACGAAGGACCGCGAGCTGGTGTGCCGCCATGCCCAGTGCGACCTGCACACCACGACCGACATTCTCGCCCGGCCGGAACTCGCGGCGAAATGCTCGGAAGGGTTCCAGCCGGCCGACCACGCCACCGGGCGCAAGGCGAGCGCGAAGTGCTGCACGAGCGACCTGACGCTGGCCGAGTTCAAATCGCTGCGGCCGAAGATGGACGGGTTCAACCCGCGCGGGGTGACGGCGCAGGACTATATGGACGGCACGCCGGGCTGGCGCACCGACCTCTATGTGAACCGGGCGACGCTGATTTCGCACAAGGAGTATATCGAGCTGGTGAAGGCGCTCGGCCTGAAGTTCACGCCGGAGCTGAAGACCCCCGAGGTCGCCATGCCCTTCGAGGGCGGCTACAGCCAGGAGAACTACGCCCAGCAGATGATCGACGAGTACAAGGCCGCCGGCGTCGACCCGCGCGATGTCTATGCCCAGTCCTTCCGCCTCGACGACGTGCTCTACTGGCTCAAGGCCGAGCCGGCCTTCGGCGCCCAGGCGGTCTATCTCGACGGGCGTGACGAGGGGAGCACGGGCTTCGACAACATGAAGCCGGAGACCTGGCAGCCCTCCATGCAGGAACTGGCCGACAAGGGCGTGAAGATCCTCGCCCCGCCGCTGTGGATGATGGTGACGCACAAGGACGGCAGGATCGTGCCTTCCGTCTATGCGCAGGAGGCGAAGAAGGCGGGGCTCGGCCTCATCGGCTGGTCGCTGGAGCGTTCCGGCCCGCTCGACACGGGCGGCGGCTACTACTACCAGTCGGTCAAGCCGGTGATCGACCGCGACGGCGATGCGCTGGCGCTGCTCGATGTGCTCGCCCGCGATATCGGCGTGATCGGCGTGTTCTCGGACTGGCCGGCGACCACCACCTTCTACGCCAACTGCATGAAGCTGAACTGAGCGGCGCGTAGCTCAGCTCACGCCCAGGATCAGGAACCAGATCGTCACGGTGAACAGGCTTGCCGCTGTCGACAGGGAAACGGCGCTGGCCGAGGCGGTGATGCCGACCTTGTAGCGATGGGCCAGCAGATAGGCGTTGATGCCGCAGGGCATGGCGGCGAACACCACCGCCACGTCCGCCCAGACCGGCGGCATCGGCAGAACGCGGGTGAGAGCGTAGACGATGGCGGGGTGCACGCCGAGCTTCAGCGTCGAGATGAGGAGCGCCGGGCCTATGTCGCCGCGAATGGGATAGCGGTGCAGAGCGAGGCCGAGCGAGACCAGCGCGCAGGGCACGGCGGAGGCGGCGAGCATGTCCAGCGTCTGCTTGAACACCCCGCCCGGCACATAGCCGGTGAGCTTGGCGATGCCGCCGGCATAGATGCCGAGCAGGATCGGGTTGAGCGTCAGCATCCGACCCAGCCGCTTGAACGTGGTCACCGAGACGCCGGCCGCCGCGCCTTCGGCCAGAACCGTGGCCAGCACCATCATGATCGGCAGATGGACGGCGACGAGCAGGAACAGCGGCACCGCCCCCTCCGGCCCGAAAGCCTGGAGGATGAGCGGCACGCCGACGAACACCGTGTTCGCCTGGCCCGAGGCGAAACCCTGGATCACCGATTCAAGATGGCCGCGCCCGAACAGCTTTTTTGACGCGACCATGCCGAGGGCGAAGACCAGGAAGGCGCCGGTGAAATAGGCGATCCAGTAGCCCCAGGGCTGGCCCTCCCGGGGCAACTCCGCCTCGGCCAGGGTCTTGAAGATGAGCACCGGCACCGCCAGCCCGAACACATATTCGGACAGGCCCTCGGCGGCACGCTCGCGCAGATGGCCGGAGAGCGAGGCGAGGAAGCCAAGCCCGATGAGGCCGAAGACCGGCGCCACGACAAGGGCGATGGCGCCGAGCTGGGTCAGCATCGATCAGGCCGCGATCTCGCCCGAGGCGCTCGACACGAGATGGGAGTTCCGCACCGGCACCATGACGTCGATCCGCGCCCACAGGCGCTCGGCGATTTCAGGAGCCGCGACGAAGGCGATCTCCGCCCGCAGCGTGCCGAGATGGGCCGGGTCGATCTTTCCATCCGCCGGTCCGTCGAGCCGGATGCGGGTGGGCTGGACATCGTGGATGGCAAAGGGCTCCAGCAGGCGGAGCATGAGATTGGGATGGGCATCCGCCTCGACGACGAGGCGATGGCGGCAAAGACCGGCAGTCATGGGAGCGTCCGATGATGACGAGGAATCGGGAAGGCGTGCGTCAGGAAACCCGGCCGAACCTGTCGGCCGGGCGGCGAATTCGCCGTCCCGCGCTAATTCGCGCCTTCATCGTCGATGCGATCATCATGGCCGGGAAGCTAGGCGCCGCGCGAGCCTTCGTCAATGGTGGTGAAGCCTTCGGCCCGGGCGGTCTTCCACACCCGCTCTCAGGGCGCCGGCGCCGCGGCGGGAGGCTCGTCGTCCAACATCAGGTAGCTGTTCGGGTCGTCCGGGCACAGGCCGCCGCCGCATTCCAGCACGGTGGAGACGCCATTGCCAAGGGCCAGCAGGGCGATCAGCGCGAAGGCGAAAAGCGCCAGCCCGCCGAGCCGGTAGACCCGGGGCACGGGGGCGAACTGCCGGTCGAACAGCAGAAGCAGCGCGCAGCCGCCGACGATGACAATGAACAGCAGTGCCGCCCAGCTGTAGAAATGCATGCCGAGGAAAGGCGCGCCGAAGCTGCCCGAGCCGGGCACGATGTGCAGCAGCATCTGCCGCACGGCGACCACGTCGCCCGCAAGCGCGGACAGCATGGCGATGGCATAGTGGCTCGGGCGCGGGCCGAACTTAAGGTTCAGCGCCAGACCCACGCCGACGCCGACAAAGCCGGCGCGTTGCAGGAGGCAGAGCGGGCAGGGCAGTTCGCCGCCGATGAACTGGTCGTAGAAAGCGGCCAGCAGCACGGCGCCGATGGCAAGGAGGCCGAGCGCATTGAGCAGGCGGGAAAGGTCCGGGGTCAGGAGGCCGGGGGCATCCTCTGTCCCCATGGTCGGCTTGTTCATGGCGCGGCCCTCACAGCGCGATGTCGAGCGCGGAGGTGACGTGCAGCTTGAACAGCGCCAGCAGCACGCCGATCGACACCAGCCCGGCGGCGACGGCGAGAGCCCTTCGGCCCATTGCCGCGAAGGCCAGGGCAACGCAGAATCCGAAGAAAGGAAGGCCCATCATGACGCCGCTCGCTCTTCCGGGCCGGTAAATGCTACCGCCGCCGCCACAAAAGCAGGAGTGGGACGCGAAGTCACGACGCAACGCGGCAGGCGCCGCCGGCCGGCACGAGGCCTGCCCTGCTCGAGCCATTGTCCGCGAAAGTTGACCGACTTTCGCAACCACGAAATGGTCCAGCTTATTGATGAATGAGCATTTTCTCCTCGATCAGATGATTTCCCCTGATCGGAAAGGGCTCTAGACGAAGCTCTGGGGGTCGATGTCGATATCCACTCGCAAGCTGCCGCCGGCGCGCGGGGCGCTCGCCATCCAGGCGCGGACATAGGCCGAGAGGTCGAAGCTGCGCTCGCAGCGGGCGAGCAGCCGGTAGCGGTGGCGGCCCCGGATCAGCGCCAGCGGCGCCTCGGCCGGGCCGAGCACCCGCACCTTGTCGGTGACGGGCGAGCAGGCGGCCAGCGCGCGGGCATGGGCCTGCGCGGCGTGGGAATCGGTGCCCGAGACGATGAGGGCGCAGAACCGGGCGAAGGGCGGCAGATGCGCCTCCTCGCGGATGGCGATCTCGCGGTCGTAGAAGGCGTCGCGGTCGCCGGCCACCAGCGCCTGCATCACAGGGTGCTCGGGCATGTAGGTCTGGAGAAAGGCGCGCCCTTCCACCTCGTGCCGCCCGGCGCGGCCGGCGACCTGGTGCAGCAGCTGGAAAGTGCGCTCGGCGGCGCGGGGATCGCCGTGCCCGAGGCCGACATCGGCATCGATGACTCCGACCATGGCGAGGCCCGGGAAATTATGCCCCTTGGCGACGAGCTGGGTGCCGATGATGATGTCGACTGCGCCATCCTCGATCGCCCTTAGCTCGGCGCGCAGCCGCTCCACCCCACCGGCGAGGTCGCTGGAGAGCACCTGCAGCCGCGCCTGCGGAAACAGCTTCGCCGCCTCCTCGTGCAGGCGTTCGACGCCGGGGCCGCAGGGGATGAGCGCATTGGGCTCGTGGCAGTTCGGGCACTCGTTCGGCACCGGCATGGCATAGCCGCACTGGTGGCATTCCAGCCGCCGGCGGAAACGGTGCTCGACCAGCCACGAGGAGCAGGAGGGGCATCTGATGCGGTGCCCGCAGGCGCGGCAGAGGGTGAGCGGGGCATAGCCGCGCCGGTTGAGAAACAGCAGCGCCTGCCCGCCGGCTTCCACCGTGCGCTCCATCTCGCGGGCGAGGCGCGGGGCGATCCACTGGCCGCGCGGTGGGCCTTCGCGGCGCAGGTCTATGGGTTCCAGCCGGGGCACCTTGGTGCCGGCGAAACGCTCCGGCAGGGCAAGGCGGGTATAGCGCCCGCGCCGTGCGTTCACCTCGGTCTCGATCGAGGGTGTGGCGGAGACGAGGGCGATGGTTGCCCCTTCCAACCGGGCGCGCACCACCGCCATGTCGCGGGCGTGGTAGTGGACGCCGTCCTCCTGCTTGTAGGCGCTATCGTGCTCCTCATCGACCAGGATGAGCCCGAGGTCGCGGAACGGCAGGAACAGTGCCGAACGGGCGCCCGCCACCACGGACACCTCGCCCGAGGCAACGCCGCGAAAGATCCGCCCGCGCCGCTTGGTCGACACCGCCGAGTGCCATTCCGCCGGGCGTACACCGAAGCGGCGGGCGAAACGGTCGAGAAACGCCTGGGTGAGGGCGATTTCCGGCATCAGGATCAGCGTCTGCCGACCCTGGCGAATGGCCTGCGCCACCGCCTCGAAATAGGCCTCGGTCTTGCCCGAGCCGGTGACGCCGTCGACCAGAAAGGGCTGGAAGGTCTGCGCCTTCACCGAGGCGACCAGCCGGGCGGCAGCCTGCGCCTGCGCCGGCAGCAGCTCCGGCGTCGCGTGGTCGGGGTCCGGCGGCTCTGCGGCGGGCTCGGGCGGCAGAACCACCGTCTCCAGCGCGCCGTCGTCGATCAGCCCATCCACTACCGAGGGCGACACGCCGGCCTCCTTCGCCGCCTCGCTCTTGGCGCGGACAAACCCGTCCTCCAGCGCAGCGATGACCTTTTCACGTGCCTTGGTGCGCCGCTCAGGGCGATGGTCGGTGAGGCGCACGCCGATGCGCTCGCGGGCGATGCCGGCGCTCTCGTCATGGCGCAGGGCAAGGCGCAGCACCATGCCAGGCGGGGTGACGGTGTACTCCGCGATCCACTCGATGAAGGCGATCATCCGCGCGTTCAGCGGCGCCACGTCATACCGGCGCTGGATCGACTTGAGCTTGGCGGGGTCGACCGGCTTGGCCGGGGCGGGTTTGGCGGTATCGGGTTTGGCGGTATCGACCTCGGCATCGTCCCGGCGCGGCCAGACGCAGCCGAGCGTGGTGCGGGTGCCAAGCGGCACGACCACGATATCGCCCACCGCTACCTCCATGCCCTCCGGCACGCGGTAGGAATAGGCCGAGCCGATAGCAAGCGGCAGCAGCACGTCCACCACGCGCGTCGGCGCGGGAAACAGGGAGGGGGAATCGGCGGGGGCAAGCATGGCGAGAGACTTCATAGCGCATCGCGGCACGGTGTGCCGCCCCGCGCGTGATCGCACCGCCCTTATCCCGGCCCCACCATCCTATTGTCGCGGTCGGACACTAGGGTAGTGTCTTGAGACACTGCCGACACTAGGACAAAGCTGCTTTCTTGCGCGCAACAAGCATATAATTGAATGCAAACGTATTCGGCGTTGCCGGTCCCATGAAGGCGAGCCTGACATATGTCAGGAAAAGATAACGCATGGTACACTTGATGGTGTGTATCAGGTGTTGCTTCACGCCCACTGGTACTTCGGAGGGCGCGCGGAGAGAGTCGACCGAGAAGCCCGTTGTGCTCATCAGCCCTGCGATCAGGGCGCCGCCGATGTAGAGAACATGGGTCGCATCGCCATTCTGGAAACGCATCGAAAACGGACTGTCGCCATTCGGGAAGCGTGCGATCAGATAGCCGTTCGGCTTCAGGACGCGACGGATATCCTCGCACAGGCGTTGCAGGTCGGGGTAGCGGACATGTTCAAAGACATCCAGGGCCACGACCATGTCGACGCTGTCATCGGGCACCTCCGCGAGCGTGTCGATGACAGCGAAGCCGGCCTGCCGCGCCCTTTCCTTCAGTTCATCCTGGACCTCGATGCCTGTGGCAACGGCTCCATTGTCCCGGAGCCAGCCCAGCAGGGAGCCATTGCCGAAACCGATTTCAATCACGCGCGGCTGAACGCCTCTGGTCCTGTCGACGACATGCCCGAACTCGGCGTTGTAAAAGAGCGCTTCGCTGGCGCCATATCTGGAGAAGTTGTCGCCGTCCCACCCCTTCCACTCGACGTAGCTATCGTAAGACACGGGAAGACTCCTGAAGATAGGGCCACGCTTGTGTGACGATGGGAAAGATGATGGCGTTGGGGGAGGGAAGGCGTTGCAGCGTAACGGGGTGGTACGGCTGTGTCGAGGCGGGGCAACCGCGCAGCCGGTAAGGCGAATCTTAACCGCGCCCTTGCCAAGAATGTCCCCGGGTTCGGAGGAGAGGCCATGGCAAGTACGGACGCACAAAGGGCAGAGCGGGCCGAGCGCGGGCTGCTGGCCGGCGCGGCGCCGGATGTGGCTACGGCACTCGCTGGCTGGCTCGGGCGTCTCGGCCATGAGCGGAGGCTCTCGCCAAAGACCCGCGAGGCCTATGCGCGGGATGTCGGGACCTTTCTCGGCGTGCTGGCGCGCCACCTTGGTCATCTTCCCGATATGGCCGATCTCGCCCGGATGCAGCCGCGCGACGTGCGGGCGGTGATCGCGGCGCGGCGCGCCGAGGGCATCGAGGCCCGCACGCAGATGCGCTTTCTCGCCGCCGCCCGTTCCTTCGGCCGGCATCTGGAGCGCGAGGGGCTGGGCAAGGTGGGCGCGCTCACCGCCGTGCGCGGACCGCGCGTTCCCCGCACCCTGCCGCGCCCGCTGGGCATGGCCGATGCGCGGGCACTGGCCGACCCGGCGACGCGAGCGGGGGATGCGCGCGAGCCGTGGATTCTGGCACGCGACGCGGCGGTGCTGGCGCTGCTCTACGGCTCCGGCCTGCGCATTTCCGAAGCGCTGGGGCTGATGCGCCGCGACATGCCCGCGCCGGGGCGTGGCGACCAGATTCTCGTCCACGGCAAGGGCGGCAAGACCCGCATGGTGCCGGTGCTGGCGTCGGTGATCGAGGCCATCGACGCCTATGCCCGCGCCTGCCCCTACGCCCTGGAGCCGACGGCCCCGCTGTTTCGCGGCGCGAGGGGCGGGCCGCTCTCGCCGCGCATCGTGCAATTGGCGGTGGAGCGCATGCGTGGCGCGCTCGGCCTGCCGGACAGCGCCACCCCGCACGCGCTGCGCCATTCCTTTGCCACCCATCTGCTGGGGCGTGGCGGCGATTTGCGCTCGATTCAGGAACTGCTTGGCCATGCCTCGCTGTCCACCACGCAGATCTATGCCGCGGTCGACACGGCGACGCTGATGGCGGCGTGGAAAGCGGCGCACCCGCGCGCGACGACGACATGAGGACGCGATGACCCCCATTCAGCCGATGATCGAGCACATGTCGATCGGGGTTAGCGACTATGCGCGGTCGCTCGCCTTCTACGACGCGGTTCTGGCGCCGCTCGGCTTTGTGCGCGTCTCCTCCCATGCCGAACCCGAAGGCGAGTCCGCCTGCTGGGGGCCGGAGGGGGAATTGCCATCGCCGGAGGGGACGCCGGGCGCGGCGCCGTTCTGGATCCAGCATCGGGCGGACGCGATCACGCCGCCGCCGGGCTTCCACCTGTGCTTCATGGCGCCGACCCGGCGGGCAGTAGAGGCGTTCCACGCCGCCGGGCTTGAGACGGGCGGGCGGGATTCCGGCGGGCCGGGCCTGCGGCCGCACTATGGCGACGGCTACTACGCCGCGTTCCTGCTCGACCCCGATGGCTGGAAAATAGAGGCCGTGACCTACACGGATGCGTGATCCGGCCGTTAAACGGCGGCCAGACGGTGCGGGGGAACCCCAAGGGGGTTTTCACCTTGGGGAAGCTGGGAGACACTTCTTCCCATTGGACCTTCCAGAGGAGACCAATCGATGAAGCGTCTCGTGACCGCTCTTTGCGCACTTGCCTTTACCACCGCAGTAGCTGGCACCGCTTTCGCGGAATGCCCGGCGCATGCGGCGAAACAGACCAAGACCGAGGTCAAGGGTTCCTGACCGGCCCCATTCTCCCCCTCGTTGAAAGACGGCCCGGAAGGTGACTTCCGGGCCGCTTTTTGTGCGGGGGGCGCCAGCGCCGCGCCCTCACATGTGGATGGCGCGCTTTTCCACCGCCATCGCGGCTTCCTTCACCGCTTCGGAGCGGGTGGGATGGGCGTGGCAGGTGCGGGCGAGGTCCTCGGAAGAGCCGCCGAACTCCATCAGCACGGCGCATTCATGGATCATCTCGCCGGCCTCGGCGCCGACGATGTGGGCGCCGAGCACGCGGTCGGTCGCCTCATCCGCGAGGATCTTGACGAAGCCGTCGGTCTCGTCATTCGCCTTGGCGCGACCATTGGCGAGGAAGGGGAACTTGCCGACCTTGTAGGCGATGCCGGCCTGCTTGAGTTCTTCCTCGGTCTTGCCGACCGAAGCGACCTCCGGGAAGGTGTAGACCACGGCGGGGATGACGTCGTAATTCACATGCCCGGCCTGCCCGGCGAGCAACTCGGCGAGCGCCACGCCCTCATCCTCGGCCTTGTGGGCCAGCATGGGGCCGGCAATGGCGTCGCCGATGGCGAAGATGCCGGGCACGCTGGTGCGGTAATAATGGTCGGTGACGACGCGCCCGCGCTTGTCGGTCTCGACGCCCAGCGCCTGCAGGCCGAGGCCTTCGGTGTAGGCGACGCGGCCGATGGCAACGAGCACCACATCGGCCTCCAGCGTCTCGGCGGTGCCGCCGGCGGCGGGTTCGACGGAGACCTTGAGCGCTTCTCCCGAGCCGTCGACGCCCGTGACCTTGGCGCCGAGCTTGAATGCCACGCCCTGCTTCTCGAGGATGCGCTGGAACGACTTGGCGACCTCATTGTCCATGCCGGGCAGGATGCGGTCGAGATATTCGACCACCGTGACCTCAGCCCCGAGGCGCCGCCACACGCTGCCGAGTTCCAGCCCGATGACGCCGGCGCCGACGACGAGCAGCTTGCCCGGCACCTTTTCCAGCGCAATGGCGCCGGTGGAGGAAACGATGCGGATCTCGTCGATCTCGATGCCGGGGAGCCTGGCCACATCCGAGCCGGTGGCGATGACGATGGCCTTGGTCTCCAGCGTCTGCTGCGAGCCATCCGCCATGGCGACATCGACCTTGCCCGGGGTGGGAATGCTCGCCGTGCCGTGGAAGGTGTCGATCTTGTTCTTCTTCATCAGGAAGGCGACGCCCTTGGTGTTGCCTTCCACCGCCTGGTCCTTGAAGCCGAGCAGCGCCGCGTGGTCCAGCGTCGGGGTGCCGACCTTGATGCCCATCTTGGCGAAGCTGTGGGCGGCTTCCTCGAAGCGGTGCGAGGCGTGCAGCAGCGCCTTGGAGGGAATGCAGCCGATGTTCAGGCAGGTGCCGCCGAAGGTCGCGCGCTTCTCGACCACCGCGACCTTGAGTCCGAGCTGGGCGGCGCGAATGGCGCACACATAGCCGCCGGGGCCGGTGCCGATGACGACAAGATCGTAGGACATGATGCTACCCATTGAGGAGCGGCCGGCCCCTGCCGGCCGCCCTTGAGGAAAAGTGCCGGCCGATTACAGATCCAGAACCAGCCGGGTCGGGTCTTCCAGGGCTTCCTTGACGCGGACGAGGAAGGTGACGGCGCCCTTGCCGTCGACGATGCGGTGGTCGTAGCTCAGCGCCAGATACATCATCGGGCGGGCGACGATCTGGCCCTTCACGACCACCGGGCGCTCCTCGATGCGGTGCATGCCGAGAATGCCGGACTGCGGGGCGTTGAGGATCGGGGTCGACATCAGCGAGCCGTAGATGCCGCCATTGGTGAGGGTGAAGGTGCCGCCCTGCATGTCCTCGATGCCGAGCTTGCCGTCGCGAGCCTTTCGGCCGAGGCCGGCAATGGCCTTCTCAATGCCGGCGATGGACAGCTCATCCGCATTGCGCACCACGGGGACCACGAGGCCCTTGTCGGTGCCGACGGCGATGCCAATGTGGTAGTAATTCTTGTAGACGAGGTCGGTGCCGTCGATCTCGGCATTCACTTCCGGCACGTCCTTGAGGGCCTGGATCACCGCCTTGGTGAAGAAGCCCATGAAGCCCAGCTTCACGCCGTGCTTCTTCTCGAACACGTCCTTGTACTGGGTGCGCAGGTTCATCACCGCCGACATGTCGACGTCGTTGAACGTCGTGAGCATGGCCGCGGCGTTCTGGGCTTCCTTCAGGCGACGCGCGATGGTGACGCGCAGCTTGGTCATCTTCACGCGCTCTTCGCGCGAGGCGTCATCGGCGCTTGAGGGGGCGCGGGCGGCAGCGGGGGCCGGCGCGGCTGCGGGGCTGGAACCGCCGGCGGCCAGCGCCGAGAGCATGTCGCCCTTGGTCACGCGCGCATCCTTGCCGGTGCCGGCGAGCATGGCGGGGTTGAGCCCGCTCTCGGCAGCCAGCTTGGCGACCGCCGGGCCATTGGAGCCGGAAGACGCGGCCGCGGCCGGAGCCGGCTTCGGGGCGTCGGCCGGGGGTGCTTCCGCCTTCGGAGCTTCGGCCTTCGGAGCTTCCGCCTTGACCGGAGCGGCGGCGGGAGCGGCTTTCGCCGCGCCGGAGCCTTCACCGATGGAGCCGAGCAGCGCGCCAACGCCGACCGTTTCGCCGTCCTTGGCAATGATCTCCGAGAGCACGCCGGCCGAGGGCGCGGGCACCTCGATCGTGACCTTATCGGTCTCCAGTTCGACAATGGGTTCATCGGCGACGACGGTGTCGCCCGCCTTCTTGAACCACTTGCCGATGGTTGCCTCGGTGACCGATTCGCCCAGCGTCGGAACGCGGATCTCGGTGGCCATGCTCGTTCTTCCTCACCGTTTGCCGGCTGCGGGGCCGGCACTCCCTCGGGTCTTGCGAACTCAGGTCTTACTAATCGTCGCGATGCTCAGCCCAGGGCGTCCTGCAGGAACACTTTGAGCTGCGCGAGATGCTTGGACATCAGCCCCGTCGCCGTGGCGGCGGAGGCCGGGCGGCCGGTGTAGCGCGGCCGAGAAGACGCGGAGCCGGCCTGCTCCAGCACCCATTCGAGATAGGGCTGCACGAAGGCCCAGCCGCCCTGGTTCTTCGGCTCTTCCTGGCACCAGACGATTTCCGCCTGCTTGAAGCGGCCGATCTCCTGCGCCAGCGTCTTGAGCGGGAAGGGAAAGAGCTGCTCGACGCGCATGATGTAGACGTCGTCCAGCCCCCGGCGCTCGCGCTCCTCGTAGAGGTCGTAATAGACCTTGCCCGAGCACAGCACGACACGGCGGATTTCGCTGTCCGGCTTCAGCTTCACCGCCTCGGCCGGCAGGGCGGCCGCGAAGTTGCGGTCGGCATCGTCCCACAGCACGCGGTGGAAGGTGGTCTGCGGCCCGAATTCCGCCAGCGTCGAGACGGCGCGCTTGTGGCGCAGCAGGCTCTTCGGCGTCATCAGGATCAGCGGCTTGCGGAAGTCGCGCTTGAGCTGGCGGCGCAGGGCGTGGAAATAATTAGCCGGCGTCGTCAGATTGGCGACCTGCATGTTGTCCTCGGCGCACATCTGCAGGAAGCGCTCCAGACGGGCGGAGGAGTGCTCCGGCCCCTGGCCCTCATAGCCGTGCGGCAGCAGGCAGACGAGGCCCGACATACGCAGCCATTTGCGCTCGCCGGACGACAGGAACTGGTCGAAGACCACCTGCGCCCCATTGGCGAAGTCGCCGAACTGGGCTTCCCAAATCGTCAGCGCGTTCGGCTCGGACAGCGAGTAGCCATATTCGAAGCCGAGCACGGCCTCTTCCGAGAGCATCGAGTTGATGACCTCGTAATGGGCTTGGCCCTCGCGCACATGATTGAACGAGGTGTGGCGCTCCTCAGTCTCCTGGTCGATCAGCACCGAATGGCGCTGAGAGAACGTGCCGCGCTCGCTGTCCTGGCCGGAGAGCCGGACCGGGTGGCCATCGAGCAGGAGCGAGGTGAAGGCGAGCGCCTCCGCGGTCGACCAGTCGATGCCGGCGCCGTCCTGCAGGATCGCCTTGCGGCGGGAATCGAGGAAGCGCTGGATGGTGCGGTGGACGTGGAAGCCCTCCGGCACGGTGGTGATGCGCTCGCCGATCGTGCGAAGCTCGTCGAAATCGACGCCGGTGACGCCGCGGCGCGGGTCGTCCTCGGCGGCGGCCGCCTTCAGGCCGGCCCAACGACCGTCGAGCCAGTCAGCCTTGTTCGGCTTGTAGGCCTGGCCGGCTTCGTGTTCGATGTCGAGCTTGGAGCGCCATTCGGCGCGCATGGCGTCAATCTCGCCGGGCGCGATGACGCCTTCGGCTTCCAGCTTGCGCGAATACAGCTCCAGCGTGGTCGGGTGCTGCTTGATGAGTTTGTACATCAAGGGCTGGGTGAAGGCCGGCTCGTCGCCCTCATTATGGCCGAAGCGGCGGTAGCAGAACATGTCCACCACGACCGGCTTGCGGAAGCGCTGGCGGAATTCGGTGGCGATCTTGGCGGCGAAAGTCACGGCCTCGGGGTCGTCGCCATTCACGTGGAAGATCGGCGCCTCGATGGTCTTGGCCACATCGGACGGGTAGGGCGAGGAACGCGAGAAGCGCGGATAGGTGGTGAAGCCGATCTGGTTGTTGATGATGAAGTGGATCGAGCCGCCGGTGCGGTGTCCCTTCAGCCCAGACAGGCCGAGGCATTCCGCCACCACGCCCTGGCCGGCAAAGGCGGCATCGCCATGCAGCAGCAGCGGCAGCACCTGGGTGCGCTCGGTGTCGCGCAGCAGATCCTGCTTGGCACGGGACTTTCCGAGCACCACCGGGTCGACGATTTCCAGATGCGAGGGGTTGGCGGTGAGCGACAGGTGGACCTGGTTGCCGTCGAACTCGCGATCGCTGGAGGCGCCGAGATGGTACTTCACATCGCCGGAGCCCTCGACCTCGTCGGGTGCCCAGGAGCCGCCCTTGAACTCGTGGAACAGCGCGCGGTGGGGCTTGCCCATCACCTGCGTGAGCACGTTCAGGCGGCCGCGATGGGCCATGCCGAACACGATCTCCTTCACGCCGAGATTGCCGCCGCGCTTGATGATCTGTTCGAGCCCGGGGATCAGGCTCTCCGCGCCATCGAGACCGAAGCGCTTGGTGCCGGTGTAGCGGACATCGAGGAACTTCTCGAAGCCCTCGGCCTCCACCAGCTTGTTGAGGATGGCGCGCTTGCCCTCGCGGGTGAAGGTGATTTCCTTGTCCGGGCCCTCGATGCGCTCCTGGATCCAAGCCTTCTCCTCGGGGGAGGAGATGTGCATGAACTCGACGCCGAGCGTCGCGCAATAGGTGCGCTGGAGGATGGCGACCATCTGGCGGACGGTGGCGAATTCCATGCCGAGCACATGGTCGATGAAGATCGGCCGGTCGAGATCGGCCTCGCGGAAGCCGTAGGAGGCGGGGTCGAGCTCGGGCGCAGCGCGCACCGGCTCAAGACCCAGCGGGTCGAGCTTGGCATGGAGGTGGCCGCGCATGCGGTAGGCGCGGATCATCATCAGCGCCTTGACGGAATCGCGGGTGGCCTGCTGCACGTCGGCGGTGGTCAGCTCAACGCCGGCCTTCTGCGCCTTCTCGCTCGCCTTGGCCTCGACCTTGCGGCCGATCGCCTTCTCCACCTCGATCCATTGGCCGTCCATCGCCGAGACAAGTTCGCCATTGGCGTGGATCGGCCACCCCTCCTTCTTCCAGGAGGCGCCACGGGCGCTCTTCTCGACATCGGCCGGGGCGTCCTTCAGCCCGGCGAAGAAGGCCTGCCACTCGGCATCCACCGAATTCGGGTCGGCCTCGTAACGGGCATAGAGGTCCTCGATCCAGGCCGCATTGGCTCCGTAAAGGAAGGAGGTATTGAGAAAGGTCTCGTTCACGTCCGCGCGCGACATCGTCGGCTCCTGGGGGACCGTTCGGGTCCGGTGGCAGTGCTTTCTTGCCGAAGAGCGCCCGAGGCCGGTGCCCCGGGCTCACTGCGGTGCCCCGCAACGCGAAGCGAAAGTCGGTTAGGCTTTATATAGGTCGCGTATTCACCTCGGGAATGCCGCAGGAATGCGGCACGGGGATGCGAAAACGCCGTTCATCACGCATAAGCCATAACGGGAGCGGCGCTCCCGGCACCAGCGGCGGGACCCTCCCGCCGCCCATAATCGGCCCGAAGGCCGTTCACGTCCTCGCGACAGGGGCACCGCTGCGCCCACGCCGGAGGCCGGGCATTGATCAGGCGCCGAGGCCGGGGGCGATCTTCTGGCACTCGCCGACCAGTTCCTTCACCGAGGCGACCGACTTGTCGAGCATGGCGCGTTCCGTGGCATCCAGCTCGATCTCGACGATCCGCTCGACGCCATTGGCGCCGATGATGACCGGCACGCCGAGATAGAGGTCGTCGATGCCGTACTGGCCAGTGAGATAGGCGGCGCAGGGCAGCAGGCGCTTCTTGTCCCGGAGATAGGAGGTCGCCATCTCGATCGCCGAAGCAGCGGGGGCGTAGAAGGCCGAGCCGGTCTTGAGCAGGTTGACGATCTCGCCGCCGCCCTTGCGGGTGCGCTCGACGATGGCGTCGACCTTCTCCTGGCTGGTCCAGCCCATCTTGACGAGGTCCGGCAGCGGGATGCCGGCGACGCCGGAATAGCGCACGAGCGGCACCATGTCGTCGCCATGGCCGCCCAGCACGAAGGCGGTGACGTCCTCCACCGACACGTCGAACTCGTCGGCCAGGAAATAGCGGAAGCGGGCAGAATCAAGCACGCCGGCCATGCCGACCACCTTGTGGGTGGGGAGGCCCGAGGCCTTCTGCAGCGCCCACACCATGGCGTCGAGCGGGTTGGTGACGCAGATGACGAAGGCGTCGGGGGCGTATTGGGCGATGCCCGCGCCGACCTGCTCCATGACCTTGAGATTGATGCCGAGGAGATCGGAGCGGCTCATGCCGGGCTTGCGCGGCACGCCGGCGGTCACGATCACCACGTCGGCGCCGGCAATGCCCTCATAGCCATTGGCGCCCGAGAGCGCGGCGTCAAAGCCGAGGACCGGCGCGGCTTCGGCAATGTCGAGGCTCTTGCCCTGCGGGATACCTTCGGCCACATCGAAAAGCACGACGTCGCCAAGTTCCTTGAGGCCTGCGAGAAGGGCGAGAGTACCGCCGATCTGGCCAGCCCCGATCAGTGCAATCTTTGCTCGAGCCATGAGATTTCCTGACTTTCCGAGGGGAGGGTGCGGCGCTCCGCCGCGCCGGGGTTCCGATAGACCTTATCGCCGCATGGTTCAAGCGATGAAGGCCGTTGAGGTAAATGCGTGGGAGTACGACTTTCGGAGAAAGTACTGGTATACGAAATACATGACATCGGAGGCGCAGGCGGTGGTCCTAACGGCGCCGACCGGCGAGTTCTTCCATCAGTTCGATCTGGATTGCCTGGATTTCAGCCAGACGCTCCCATTGCCGCGTGAGCATGTGGTCGATCTTCTCGTGCAGATGGCGGATTTCCAGCTCGGCCTTAAGATTGACGCGGTAATCATTCTCGGAGCGTCGCCGGTCCTTCGCCTCCTGACGTTTCTGGCTCATCATGATGACGGGCGCTTGAAGGGCGGCAACGCAGGACAGGACGAGGTTCAGCAGGATGAACGGGTAGGGATCGAACATCCCCATCAGCCCGGCAATGCTGACCGCCATCCAGAGATTGATGAACACGACGAAAGAGATGATGAAGGTCCAGCTGCCGCCGAAGGAGGCGATGGCGTCGGCGGCGCGCTCGCCGAGGGTGCGGCCGCTCTCGATCTCGTCTTCGATATTCTCCGTGAGGATGTCGTTGGCCGCGAGGCTGGCGATCACATCGTGGTCGAGCTGGCTGAGGTCGCCGCGCTCGGCCCTGAGCGTTTCGGCGATATAGGCGCTGCGCTCCCGGGCCAGCGCCTTGCGCGAGATATAGGCATCGGGCGCGATGCCGGGGTGCAGCGCCCGGATGTGATCGGCGAGGCCCGGCCGCAGCATGTCGAGGCGCAGGCCGTCGCGCGGGGAAACGATGGCCCCGGTGAGGGCGCAGCTGTGATGGGGCGGCGCTTCGTGCGTATGGTGGGAATGACTGCTCATGCCGGAGCGTCCGTGAGGGTGCCGTCCGCGTGGCGGGCGTCTTGTGCATGTTGGAAGGGCCGGGCCGCCATGCAACCCTCCGCTCAGGTCTCGACGAGGCCGGTGGTGTTGCCGCTGGCGTGCGAATCGCCCCGGCCATGCGGGCGGGCGATGTAGTCGTCCGAGCGCATCTCGTGCAGGCGCGAGACGGCGCGCGCCCATTCAAAGGCTTCCGCGCCCTCGGTGCCGAGATAGAGCTGCTCGGGCTCGGCGGGGGCGGAGGCCACTACCTTGACGCCCTTCTCGTACAATTCGTCGATCAGCGTGATGAAGCGCTTGGCCTCGTTGCGCGTGTCCTGATCAAGCTGGGGAATGTGGTCGATGACCAGCGTGTGGAAGCTGCGGGCGAGCCGCAGATAGTCCGTGGCGCCCAGCGGCACGCCGCACAGATCCGCGAAGGTGAAGCGGGCGGCGCCGCCGCCGGCGCGCGGCACCGGGATGGTGCGCCCGCCGGAGGCGAGGTGGGTGGGGGCGCCGCCATCAATGCCGGCGATGCGATGCCAGACCTTGTCCATCTCGCGGTCGATGTCGGCCATCGTCTCGTGCGCCGCCGGCACATACCAGGTGCGGGCGCCGCCGAGCTTCTCCATGCGGTAGTCGGTCGGCGATTCGATCCGCACCACTTCCATGTGCTGCTCGATCATCGCGATGAAGGGCAGGAACAGCGCCCGGTTGAGGCCGCCCTTGTAGAGGTCGTCGGGGGCGACATTCGACGTGGCGACGATGACCACGCCGAGATCGAACAGCTTCTCGAACAGGCGGCCGAGGATCATCGCGTCGGCGATGTCGGTGACGTGGAACTCGTCGAAGCACAGCAGCCACGCTTCCTCGTAGAGCGCGGCGGCGACCGGGGCGATGGGGTCGCCATCCTTCACCCGGCCTTCCTTCATGTCCTTGCGCACCTGGAAGATGCGGGCGTGGACATCGGCCATGAACTCGTGGAAATGCGCGCGCCGCTTGCGCTTGCGCACCGCCACGCTCTCATAGAACAGGTCGACCAGCATGGTCTTGCCGCGCCCGACGGCGCCGTGGATGTAGAGGCCCCGCACGCGGGGGATGGCGTCCTCGCGCCGGGCGAACAGCCAGCCCAGCGCCGAGGATTTGCGGGCGAGCCGGCGGGACGCGATGCGCTGCTCCAGGCTCGCGAGGGCGCCGACGACACGAGCCTGGCCGGCATCGGGCGTGATGTCGCCGGCCGCCATGCGGGCGACATATCGTGCGGCGAGCACCGATCCGCCCGCTTCCGCCGCCACCGTTTCCGCCATATTGGGCCACCCCGCAATGTTGCAGCGCACGCTTATCGCTAGCTGGCCGTTGCGGCAAGCGTTGCGAAAGGCTACCGATGGAAAGTCCGCTCCCGCTCGGTCGGCGTGCCGCCGGCGAGGCGGACTGTGGCGGGAAGCCGCGACGATCTCCGCAGAAAATGCATGGCAGATAGACGGGAACCGAAGGGAAGGGTTCCGCGTTATTCCTTGTTTGCCTTGACGCGCTCGCCTTCCTGCCGGCACACTCCCCGTGCTTCTCCAGCAGGTGAGACCGGAATGCGGGTGCGGGGCTTTGGCGATCTAGGCGGAAAGGCCCCGGTAAGGGCCATGACCGTAGCATTGATGCTGGCGTGCGGGATCGTCGCGTACAGCGCGCCAGCGGCAGCGGTGGAGCGCAAGGCCTCGACCTCCGCCAACCTGCCTTCCTCCGCCATCATCATCGACCGCGACGACCGGCTCAGCCGCGACGATTACTCCCGCGTCGCCGGCCTGTCGCCCGCTGCCATGGCCTCGCGCTTCGGCGCCACCGGTGTGGTGCGCTGCGGGTCGGCGGTGGGAACCGGCCAGTTGGTCGGCGCCAATAATGTGCTGGTGACGGCCTCGCACGTGCTGTTCACCCCCGGCGGCGAGCCGCGCGGGCGGGGCGCCAATTGCACGTTCGAGACCACTGCCGGCGGCAACCGGCAGAAGGTGTCGGTCGATGTCGACAAGGTGGTGTGCGGCGCCCGCGAGCCCTATGGCCAGCCGGCAGTAAAGGACTGGGCGGTGGTGCCGCTCGCCGGGCCGGTGAAGGGCGTGAAGCCCTACATGCCAGGCACGATGCAGGTACCGGGAAATATCGTGCTGGCGGCGGCGGCGAGGAGCGGCGGCCAGGAAGATTATTCGCTGCAGAGTTGCCAGGCCCGCAAGGTCACGACCACGGCGTCGAGCGGCGTGCGCGAAGTGGCGATCGACTGCGACGCTGAAGGTGGCGTCTCCGGTGCGGCCATGCTGTCGCCGGACGGGGTGTTTCTCGGGCTCTATGTCGGCTTCCGTTCGGCCCATCCCGGCAAGGTCGGTCCGTTCTCGATGAGCCATTATAATTTCGGCCTGTCCGCCGATGGCGCCCTGCGCGAGGCGATCACCGAGGTGGTGACGCGGGCCCGCACGCTGAGCGCCAGCCGCTGATCGTCGCCGACTGACCGTCGCGGATAGATCGGCACCGCCGACCCGGTATCGTTCCTCGGCAGCGAGCCGCGATGGGCGCCTCGGTGTGAAATTCGTCGTGAATGTCGAGGCCGGCTCGCTTGCCGGTCCTTGATTGGCGCGGCGGCGGTTACGGCGTAAGGTGGGGCGTGGCTTGCGCCGCCGCATGCGAGCCATGCAGATGCCGGAGTTGTCTCATGGTGCGACGCGCATATTTTTGCTGCGCCGCAACAATGATCGCGGTCCCGTCGAGACCGAACCCATGACACCGTCCGCCGCCCCTTCGTCTCCCGCACCATCTGTCGCGCCTCCGGCGGCGATGGCAAGGCTCCCAGGCCATATCCGCAAGCTGGTGCCGGCGGAACGCGAGGTGATACTGGCGCATCTGCTGCGGCTCGATCCGCTGAGCCGCTTCATGCGCTTCGGCGGTGTGGTTTCCGATGGCGCGCTCGCCCGCCACGCGACCCGGCTGGTCTCCGGCGAGGCGAGCGCCATCGGCTATTTCGTGGACGGCGAGTTGCGGGCGGTTGCGGAGCTTCACCCGCTGGGCACGCGGCTGGGAAAGCCGGCGGCGGCCGAGGCGGCGTTCAGCGTCGAGCGGCCCTTTCAGGGCAAGGGCATCGGTTCCGCGCTCATGCGTCATCTCGTGCTGCTGGCGCAGAATCGCGGAATCGAAGAACTTCAGGTGGTGTTCCTGCCCAATAACGGGCCGATGCGGAATCTTGCCGTCCACCACGCGGCCGAGCTCCAGCTCGACGACGAGGAAACGGTCGGGCGCATGCGCGCCCCGCGCGCCACCTTCTTCTCGCGGGCCCGCGAATTCATCGGCGACATCTTCGCCGTGCTGTCCTCCGCCTCCGCCCTTCAGGGCCGGATGCTGCCGCCGCATCTGCGCGGCAACTGATGCCGAGCGCCGGGAGCGGGCGGGCCGCGTGCGCCGTTGCGGCCGCCCTCGGTAGCACCTCGACCTTGACCCGGCCTTGACTTGGCCTTGATCGGGACTGAGACAGGTCGGCCACTGGCTCCAATCCGCCCGGCACGATGTATCCCAGCTCCCGGTATCCCATCTTCCGCTTGCCGACGCCCCCGACCCGCGCCGCCGCGCTGTCCGCCTTCGGGCGGCGCCGCCGCCCGCTGCTGGGCGTCGCGCCTCTCTTTTTGGCGGTGCTCATGGCGCTGGCCTTGCTGGCCAGCGCCAGCGTCGGCTGGGCACAGGCACCGCTCGAACAGGTGCAGGTGCAGCAGAAGCTGGAGGGGCAGCGCGCCATTGTCGACGGCGTGGAGGCGGCGCTGGGGCGCGACGGGCTGCGCTCGATCGACCTCGACGATCTGCGCAACCGGCTGGACCCGGTGCGGACCGATCTGACCGCCGGCATCGCCCTGCTGGAGCCGCTGCTCGCCAATTTCAATCATCGCGTCAAGGAAATCGGCCCCAAGCCGGCCGAGGATGCGGCGCCGGAAGACGGCTCGATCACCTCCGAGCGCGACGCGCTGACCGCCCGCGCCACCGAACTCGACGGCGTGCTCAAGCAGGCCAAGCTGCTGAAGGTGCGGGCGGACCAGCTCTCCGATCGCATCACCAGCCGACGGCGGGCGCTGTTTACCGATACGCTGCTCGCACGCTCCTACAGCGTGCTCGATCCGTCGCTCTGGCTGCAGGCCGCCGCGGCGGTGCCGGTGGAACTGCGCGGCATCAATTACCTGCTGAGCGACTGGGCGGCCTATGCCAATGCGCGCATGCCGTTTCTCGGGCAGGTCGCGGTGGCCTTCGGCGCGCTGGTGATCGTCGCTCTCATTTTCCTGGCGCGCCACATGCTCGCGCGGCCGCTGCACCGTGCCGAACTGGGCACCGAGGGCGAGCCGCTCTCGCGTCTGAGGGCATGCGGGCTTTCAGCGCTGGTGGCCCTGCTGCGCATGGCAGCGGCGCCGCTGGCGGTGAGTGCCGTGCTGGCCTTGCTGAACAGTTTCGACCTGCTGCCGCCCCGGGTGAACGAGATCGCGCAGGGCGTTCTGCTCGCCGTCTACATCCTCGCCGTCGGGCGCGGGCTGCTCGACGGCGCGCTGGCGCCGGGGGAACCGCAGCGCCGCGTGGTGCCGCTCTCGGACGACATGGTCCGGCTGATCTACCGCCATGCGGCGGTCGGCCTGTGGATTCTCGGCATCGCGGTGGTGCTCGGCGCGGTACACCGCGCGCTGGTGGTGCCGGTGCCGCTCTCGGTCGCGACCAGCGCGACGATGTCGCTCTGCCTCGTCGTGGTGGCCTCGCGCGCCATGCGCGCCCTCAATGCGCTGTCCGCCGACAATGACGAGGACGAGGCCAAGGCGTCGGACGGCAAAATCCCGGACAGCAAGATTCCGGACAGCAAGGCCGAGGATGGCCGCGACGCCCCTTCGTCCTCCCTGCTGAACTGGATCAAGTTTCCCTTCTGGGTGCTGAACCTCGCCATCCTCGGCGCGCTGATCACAGGCTATGTCAGCATCGCCTCTTTCCTGTCCTCGCGCACGCTGATCGGCGTGGTGATGGCGGGGGCGCTCTATCTCGTCGTGGCGCTGATAAACGCGCTGTTCATCGACTCCCTCGCCACCGGCCCGAGGGCGCGCCACGCGGCGAAGACGCTGGGCATCAGGCCGGCCAGCCTCGAACTGCTCTCGGTGCTCGTTGCCGGCGTCCTGAAGGCGGTGGCGATCATCGGCATCGTCATTGTGGTGGTGGGCACTTTCGGCACCTCCACCTCGGATTTCGCCGATCTGGCGAGCCGCGTCACGCTTGGTTTCACCATCGGCAGCTCGACCATCGCGCTCGGCGACATATTGAGCGCGCTGCTGTTCCTGGTGATCGGCATCGTCATCGCCCGGGCCGTTCAGCGCTGGTTCGCGGTGGCGATCCTGCCCAGGACCGCCTTCGACCAGGGCCTGCAGAATTCCATCGCCACCATCATCGGCTATATCGGCTTCATCGCGGTGAGCGCGATGGCGATGGGGCAGCTCGGGCTGAACCTGGAGAACATCGCGCTGGTCGCCGGTGCCCTTTCGGTCGGTATCGGCTTTGGCCTGCAATCCATCGTCTCGAACTTCGTCTCGGGCCTGATCCTGCTGGCCGAGCGGCCGATCCGGGTCGGCGACACCATCGCGGTGAAGGGCGAGGAGGGCTATGTGCGCCGCATCAGCGTGCGCGCGACCGAGATCGAGACCTTCGACCGCGCGGCGGTGCTGATCCCCAATTCCGACCTCATCACCGGCATGGTGAAGAATTTCACCCATGCCAACACCAGCGGCAGGGTGATCGTGGCGGTGAATGTCGCCTATGACGCGGATGCCGACGAGGTGCGCGACATCCTCATCGGCTGCGCCTGCGACCACCCGCAGGTGCTGCGCTCGCCGCCGCCGCGCGTCTTCCTGATGGCGTTCGGCGACAGCTATCTGAAATTCGAGCTGCGCTGCGTGGTGGCGAATGTCGATTATGCGCTCACCGTGAAGAGCGATCTGCATTTCGCCGTGCTGGACCGGCTGAAGACGGCGAAGATCGGCATTCCCTACACGCCGTGGGCCATCTATCGCGGCGGGCCGATCGGCGACGAACCGGCGGCCGGAGATGACGACGCCTAGGGTAAAATTCGCGGGACGCTCCGCTCGCCGGGGGCGCGTTAAGGATTGGTTTACCGATCCGGGCGGATTCAATCGGGCCGGGTCCGGTTCGCACCGTGCCTTATCCGCTCCTCCTTGAGATGAGTCGCGCATGTCCACCTTGCTGTTGAAGCGCCTTGCCGGTCTGCTGCTGGTGCCCCTGATGCTCGCGGCCTGTGCCGCCGGGCCCACCACCCTGCCGGTGGACGAGACCTTCTATGCCAACATCGCGAAGGGCGGCGCGCTCGACCCGCAGGCGGCTGCCGCGCTGATCAGCGATTACCGGCGCGGGCGCGGCCTGCCGGCGGTGACGATCGACCCCGTGCTGATGAACGTCGCCGAGCGACAGGCCAAGGCGATGGCGTCGGCGGACAAGCTCTCGCACAATATTGGCGGGCGCGGACTGACCACGCGGCTGAAGGTGGGCGGGTTCAGCGGACTCAAGGCGGCGGAGAATGTGGGCGCCGGCTATCACACCCTGGCCGAGGCGTTTTCCGGCTGGCGGGATTCGCCCTCCCACAACAAGAACATGCTGCTCGCGGGTGCTACCCGCCTCGGCATCGCCGCCGTTCGCTCGCCGCGCAGCAAGTACAGCGTCTACTGGGCGATGGTGATCGCCGTGCCGGATGCGAGGGCGGAAGCCGCCGAGGCGGCCGCGAGCCCCGCCGGAGCGACAGCCACTCCGCCGGCGGCCGGCAGCACGCAGGTTCTGCTCAACGGCGCGCCGCTGCCGAGCCAATAGCCCGCCGGTGCTCGTGGCTCAGCGCCGGAGCGTGGCCGGCGCGAGCGGGTTGTCGGTCATGGCGACGCCGTCCGGCTGGCCGATGGCCGGCAAGCCCATGAAGGCGTCGAACAGCCGGCGGATCACCGCCGGCTCGACATCGCGCACGATCATCACGAGCCGGGTGCGCCGGTCGTCGTCCGGCCAGGCGGCGAGCTGGCTCGGCGGGTGCAGCACATGCTGGACGCCGTGCAGCACGAGGGGATGCTCGGGGTCCTCGGCCAGCTTCACGATGCCCTTGAGCCGCAAGAGCTTGGGCCCATGGGTGCCGCGCACCAACTCCAGGAACATGTCGATGGCGGCGGCGGAGACCGGCGCGTCGGTGGCCACGGTGAAGGCACGGATGCGCTCGTCATGGCGGTTCTCGTCATGGACATGCCCGTTCAGGGAGTGGGCGCGCGAGGCCTCCTCCGCCGCCGTCACCGCCTCGTCGGCGAGCCAGCGCGACACGTCGGGGATCTTGGTCGCGGGATTGTAAAGTCCGGCGCCGAGCAGCGCCTCGGGCGTCGCTTCGCCCTTCGCCGCATTGAGCACAGGGGCGCCTGGCGCCAGGCGCGCAAGGCGCCGGCGCAGCGCGGCGAGGCCGACCTCGCGCTCGGGCGTGTCGACCAGATCGGTCTTGGTGAGCACGATACGGTCGGAAATGGCCGCCTGCCGGACGGATTCCGGGTGGGCGTCGAGCGTGCCGAGGCCGTTCACCGCGTCGACCACGGTGACGACGCCGTCCAGCCGAAAGCGCATCACCAGATAGGGGTGCATCATCAGGACGTGCAGGATCGGCGCCGGGTCGGCGAGGCCGGTGGTCTCGATCAGCACGCGGTGGAAGGGCGGGATGGCGCCATTGTCCATGCGCCGCAAAAGCTGCTCCAGCCCCTCGGACAGGTCGCCGCGAATGGTGCAGCACAGGCAGCCGGAGGCGAGCAGCACGGTGGCGTCGTCGAAATGCTGGACGAGGAGATGGTCGAGCCCGATCTCGCCGAACTCGTTGATCAGCACGGCGGTGTCCGCCATGCCCGGCTGTTGCAGCAGGGCGTTGAGCAGCGTCGTCTTGCCGGCGCCGAGAAAGCCGGTGAGCAACGTGACCGGAATGGGTTCCGGGGGGAGGTGGGTCGCCTCGCTCATGAGCGAAATCCTGTTCGGGCGCGGCCCGGCGGTGCCGCGTTCGCGCCCGCGAGCAACACGCCCGCTCTATTGCGGCGGGGGAGGAACGGCGAGGTTGGCCGGCCCGGACGCCGGCTTCGACGCAGGCTTGGGCTTGGGTTTCGGTTTGGGCTTCGGGGCCGGCGCGGCGGGATCGGCGGGGTCGATGATCGCCGTCGTCTGGCCCTTCTTGCCGGCCGGCTTCTTTGCCGTCTGCTTCTTCGGTGCGGGCGGCGGCGGGTAGGCGGCGGCGAGCGCCTCTGCGCTGGGGAACGGCCCGACGAACACTTCGACCGGGGGCATGGAGGGCGGCAGCTTCTGCAGCAGGCTGGCGCCGGTGACGGTGCCGTCGAGCCGGGCCATGCCGGCGGCGACATAGCCGGTGGGCGCCGGGCCGCTGTCATCATCGGCTTCCGAGGCGGTGTTCTTGCGCTTGCCGCCACAGACCTGCGCGCGCATGTCGGTCGGCGGGCCGCTCTCATTGCGCAGTGAATCCACCGACGGGGCGAGCGAGCCGAACACATTGCCGGACTGCTGGAAGCCGCGCTCCAGCAGCAGGGCGGCCTCCTCCGTGCGCGCCTTGCCGGACTCGGTGCCCAGCACGACGGCGAGAAGATGCCGGTTGCCGCGCGTCGCGCTGGCTACCAGGTTGAAGCCAGAGGCGCAGATGAAGCCGGTCTTCATCCCGTCGGCGCCGGGATAGCGGTCGATCAGCTTGTTGTAGCTGCGGATGACGGCCGGGCCGACCTTGATCGCCGGAATGCGGAACAGGTCGGCCTGTTCGGGGAAATTGAGGAATATGGCGCGGGCGAGGATGGCGAGGTCGCGCGCGGTCGAGACCTGCGCCGGGTCGGGTAGGCCGTTCGGGTTGGCGTAATGGGTGCCGGTCATGCCGAGTTCGGCGGCGGTGGCGTTCATCTCGTCGATGAAGGCGGGCAGGTTGCCGCTGACGCCTTCCGCGAGCACCACGGCGATGTCGTTGGCCGATTTCACCAGCATCATCTTGAGGGCATTGTCGACCGTCACCTGAGTGCCGGCCTTGAAGCCCATCTTGGAGGGCTTCTGGGTCGTCGCGTAGTTGGAGACGGTGATCAGCGTCTCCGGTGTCAGCCGGCCGGCGCGGATGGCCTTGAAGGTGACATAGGCGGTCATCAGCTTGGTGATGGAGGCGGGGTACCACGGCTTGGTGGCATCCTCCGCCAGCAGCACCTTGCCGCTGTCGACCTCGATGACCAGCGCCGGCGTGGCGCGCGCCGTCAGCGGTGCGAGCAGTGCGGCGCCGACAAGCCCGGCCACGAGCCAGGCGCGGCGGGGGCGGAACAGGGAAAGGTTCAGCACGCTTCCAATATCCGTTTCAAACCGGGGACGGCGGGCCAAGGCCGGCCCGAGAAGGTATCTCGCCCCTTGCATAACCCGAACCCCGCGGCGGCGCAAAAGGCAAAGCCCGGCCGACGGATCACACCGGCGCCATCCGACCCACGGGCTGCCGCACAGGCTTCACGTAAATGGTTCTAGAATCGCTTCACGAGTGATTCGACATGAGTGATTTGGCATGAGCGATCCAGCATGAGCGATGCGATCCGCCGCCTGCACGCCGCCGTGGCCGCGACACGGAAGGGCACCAACCCTTCGGTGCGGACGGAGAAGCTGTTCCGCAAGGGCCGGGCTGCGATGGCCAAGAAGGTGGCCGAGGAGGCGGTGGAGGTGGCGCTCGACGCTGTGGTCGGCGACCGCGCCGCCACCGTGCGCGAGAGCGTTGATCTACTCTACAATCTGGTCGTCCTGTGGGTCGAACTCGGCATCGAGCCGGACGATGTGTGGGCGGAAATGCGTCGGCGCGAGAAACTGCTCGGCATGGCCGAAAAGCTGCCCAAGCGCCGGGCCGGGATCGGCCTGCCACTGCATGAGGGCGCGGCGCCCCTGCTCTGGGACGCGTCCGAGGGACCCGGCGCGGCGGGCGGTCCTGTCGTGCCGGCAGCGGCGACCCGCGGCAAGCGCGCCTGATTTTTTGCCTGCGCTCGCGGGGATTGGTTCAGTGGCGCCCGCCGCTGCGGCCGAGGCGGGCCTCCAGCAGCGTCTTGGCCAGAAGCGTGACGATGGCAAGCAAAGCCAGCAGCGAGGCGACGGCGAAAGACGCCTGGAACTGGTACTCGTTATAGAGGATCTCGACCTGCAGCGGGATGGTGTTGGTCTCGCCGCGCACGTGGCCCGACACCACCGAGACGGCGCCGAACTCGCCCATGGCGCGGGCGTTACACAGCAGCACGCCATAGAGCAGCGCCCATTTGATATTGGGCAGGGTGACGCGCGAGAACACCCGCCAGCCGCCGGCGCCGAGCGTAACGGCGGCTTCCTCCTCCATCGTACCCTGCTCCTGCATCAGCGGGATCAACTCGCGGGCGACGAAGGGGAAGGTGACGAAGATCGTCGCCAGCGTGATGCCCGGCCAGGAGAAGATGATCTTCCAGCCATTGTCGATCAGCCATTCGCCGAAATAACCCTGCGCCCCGAACAGCAGCACGAAGACCAGGCCGGCCACCACCGGGGACACGGAGAAGGGCAGGTCGATGAGCGTGATGAGCAGGCTCTTGCCGCGAAATTCAAACTTCGTCAGCGACCATGCCATCACCAGCCCCATCGTGGTGTTGGCCGTGAGGGAGAGCGCCGTGACCAGCAAGGTGAGCCGCACCGCCGCCAGCGCGTCGGGTTCGACCAGCGCCGCCAGATAGGCCTCCCAGCCCTTGGAGAAGGCCTGGGCGAAGACATTGACCAGCGGCAGCAGGATGAACAGGCCGATGACGAGGACGGCGAGAGCGATGAGGATGCCGCGCACCAGAGCGGGCTCGTCGCGGATGGGCGCGGGGGTCATGCCAGCCTCCCGGTGCGGCTGCGCGACCAGCGCTGCAACCCGTTGACGACGAAGAGCAGCAGGAAGGACGCCACCAGCATCGTCGCGGCAATGGCGGTGGCGTCGGCGTAGCGGAACTCCTCCAGCCGGATGACGATGAGCAGCGGGGCGATTTCCGATACGTTCGGCAGGTTGCCGGCGATGAAGATCACCGAGCCGTACTCGCCCACCGCGCGGGCGAAAGCGAGAGCGAAGCCGGTGAGGAAGGCCGGCAACACCGCTGGGGCAATGACGCGCCGCACCGTGGTCCAGCGCCCGGCGCCGAGCGTGGCCGCTGCTTCTTCGAGATCGTGGTCGAGGTCTTCCAGCACCGGCTGGACGGTGCGCACCACGAAGGGCAGGCCGATGAAGATCAGCGCGATGAGGATGCCCAGCGGGGTGAAGGCGACCTTGACGCCGAGCGGCGCCAGCAGGGCGCCGATCCAGCCATTTTCGGCATAGAGCGTGGTGAGCGCGATACCGGCCACCGCCGTGGGCAGGGCGAAGGGGATGTCGATCAGCGCGTCGAGCACCCGCCGGCCGGGGAAGTCATAGCGCACCAGCACCCAGACGATAATGCCGCCGAGCACGAGGTTGATGCTGGCGGCGGCAAGCGACAGGCCGAAGGAGATTTTCAGCGCGTTGAGCGTGCGCGGCGCGGTGAGGATGGCGAAGATCCGATCCGGCGACAGTTCGGCGGTCTTCAGGAACAGTGCCGCCAGCGGAATGAGCACCACCAGCGACAGCCAGAGCAGCGTCAGCCCCAATGTGAGGCCGAAGCCGGGGACGACGCTCCGGGCCCGCTGCGCGACGGGCGGGGGAGGGCTTCCCACGAAGGTGGTTCGGTCCAGCGTGATGTCGCTCAAGGCGGCGCTCCGGGCGGGTGGTTTTCACGGCGAAGGCCGTGCCCTGCGGCACGGCCTTGGAGGTTCGTTTGGTCGCGGACGCTGGGGGCGGCGGAAGCCGGCCCCGCCGGCCCGTCACATCGTCAGTTGGAATAGATCTGGTCGAACACGCCGCCATCGGCGAAATGGGTCTGCTGCGCCTTGCGCCAGCCGCCGAAGGCCGGGTCGTCGATGGTCACGAGATCGACCTTGGGGAAGACTTTCTCATAGTCCTTGGCGACGTCCGGGTCGCGCGGACGGTAGAAGTTTTCGGCGGCCAGCTTCTGGCCTTCCTTGCTGTAGAGTAGCTTGAGATAGGCTTCGGCGGCCTCGCCCGTGCCCTTGCGCGCGACATTCTTGTCGACCACGGCGACCGGCGGCTCGGCGAGGATGGAGAGCGAGGGGACGACGATGTCGAACCTGTCGTCGCCAAATTCCTTCTTCGACAAGAAGGCCTCGTTCTCCCAGGCGAGCAGCACGTCGCCGACGCCGCGCTCGGTGAAGGTGACTGTGGAGCCGCGCGCGCCGGTGTCGAGCACGGGAACGTGCCTGTAGAGCTCGCCGACGAACTCCTTGGCCTTCTCCTCCGAGCCGTAGGTCTTCAGCGCATAGGCCCAGGCGGCGAGGTAGTTCCAGCGTGCCCCGCCCGAGGTCTTGGGGTTGGGGGTGATGACCTGCACGCCCGGCTTTGCGAGGTCGTCCCAGTCCTTGATGCCCTTCGGGTTGCCCTTGCGCACCAGGAAAACGATGGTCGAGGTGTAGGGCGAGGCATTGTCCGGCAGGCGCTTCTGCCAGTCCTGCGCCAGGAAGCCCCGGTCGGCGATGGCGTCGATGTCATAGGCCAGCGCCAGGGTGACGACGTCGGCGTCGAGCCCGTCGATCACCGAGCGCGCCTGCTTGCCCGAACCGCCATGCGAGGTCTTGATCTCGACGCTCTTGCCGGTGTCGGCCTTGTAGCGCGCGGCGAACAGCTTGTTGAACTGGGCGTAGAGCTCGCGGGTGGGGTCGTAGGAAACGTTGAGCAGCGTGACATCGGCGGCGCGGGCCGCCGGCGCCAGTGCGATCGGTGCTGCCAGCGCGGCGACGAACGCGGCAAAGAGCGCGGCCTTCGCCACGGGCTTGAAAGGGAAGGACATGGGCGATTTCTCCGGCAGCGCGGTGGCGCTGGTGAATGCGATGGGGAGAGGTTTTCACAGCCGGCAGACAGGGTCAACATTAAATCTACCGATTTACTAGAAAACAGCCGGGGGCTGTTGGCTGCGCTGTGGGCGGCTCCAATCGTCGGCGCTGTCGGGCGGCGCTGAGACGGGGAGGTGCCGGGGGCGGGACCCCGACAAGCCACCGCGCGGCGTGCGGCTCTGCCCCGCAAGGCGAGAACCAGGCGGGCGGGCGAATTCCGGGACGAGGCGTTCGACCGAGGGGGGAAGCTGTCGCCGCAGGTCGGGAGGGTGTCCTCCACCCCGCCGGGCACCTCGGCGTCGTCAACGCGCTCGGCCGGAACCTGACCGCCGCCTCGTCGCCGGTATCGACAAGACCGTTGCGATCCTCATTCGGCGGGGCGACATCACGGTTCAATTCCGCCGTCGTTTCAGCTATTGAGCCTTTCAGCTACCGAGGGTTTTCATCCGCCAAGCCTAGCGGTGCCTGGGCACGTCGCGCCCCGCCCGCCCGATGGTGTGCCATTCGCCTCGCGGGGGCGCCCTGGCGGGCGTATCGTGCCGGCTGATGCCCTCGCCGCCCGCCGGATGCCCGGCCCATAAACGATTGTGACGTGAGGAAACCCCGATGCCACCCAGTACCGCTGCCACCCTGCCGCTTTTCTACCGGAACCCGATGCTGCTGCGCAGCCAGGAACACGGCACGTTCGGGCTGCGCCGGGCGCACGATTTCCGCTTCGCCGCCGACACCGCCGTGGTGCCGCTGGTGGCCAGCGAATTCGCTCCGGCGAGCCGTCACTACCCCATCGTCTTTGCGCCCGACGCCGCCGCTACCCCGCTCGCGGTGCTCGGCGTGGCGGCCGGGCGCAACCTGTTCGTCGATGGCGAGGGCCAGTGGCGGGCGGGAACTTATGTGCCCGGCTATGTGCGCCGCTACCCCTTCGTGCCCATGACCAATGCGAGCGGCGGGGCGCCGATGCTGGCGGTGGACAGCGCTTCTCCGCGCGTCGTCAACGGGGCGTCGGGGGAGGATGTGGACGCGTTCTTCGACACGGCCGGCCGGCCGACGGCGACGAGCCAGGCGGCGATGGCGTTCTGCGAGAGCTATCGGCTAGAGGCCGTGCGGATCGCCGCCTTCGGCAAGGCGCTGCTGGACCACAAGCTGCTGGTCGATCGTTCGGTGCGGATCAACTATCACGCCAGGAGGGATTCCGCCGCCGCGCCGCCCCCCGAAGCGACCGTCAACGGTTTCCGCATGGTGGACGAGGCGGCTTTCCGCGCGCTGCCGGCGGAGGTGGTGGCGAGGTTCCATGCCGAAGGCTGGACCGACCTCGTCGTGCTGCATCTCGCCTCGCAGCTCGGCTGGCAGGCGCTGGTGGATGCCTCCGCCGCGAAGGCCTCCCAGGCCGTCGCTGCCGCCTGAGCGACGTAACCCCCTCGCCCGGCGTTTGCGCGGGGCGAGGGCAGGCCTGCGCCCGTGGCCGCTTGCCATGGCTTGAGCCAGGGGAACGGGCCGGCTCAGTTCCCGACGGTGTTCAGCAGGGTGTGGATGCCGCACTCGGTCTTGGCCTTGCCACGCCAGCGGCCGGCGCGGGAATCCTCGCCCTCGGCGGCGCGGCTGGTGCAGGGCATGCAGCCCACCGAGGCGAAGCCCTTCGCCACCAGCGGATGGTCCGGCAGGGCGAACGCCTTGTGCGCGGCTTCCACGCCCGCGCGGTCGAGATTGGCGAGCGGGTTGAACTTGAGGCGCACGCCGTCGCGCTCCACCACCGGAATGGAGGCGCGCAGGCCGCCCTGATAGCGCTTGCGCCCGTTCAACCAGCCGTCGAAACCGTCCAGCGCCCGCGCGAGAGGCTCCACCTTGCGGATGCGGCAGCAGGTGTCGGGGTCGGTGAACCAAAGGTCGCGCCCGCCATCGAGCGCGGCCACCCGCGCCGCGTCCGGCTGGAGGCTGCGCACATCGGTGAGGCCGAGGCGGGCGGTGAGCATGTCGCGATAGGCCAGCGTTTCCTCGAACAGCCAGCCAGTGTCGAGAAACACCACCGGGATCGAGCGGTCGACCTCTGCCGCATAGGCCAGCAGCACGGCCGATTCCGTGCCGAAGGACGACACCAGGCAGAGCCGGCCGGCCCCGACCGTGCGCAGCGCGGCCTCGATAATCTCGACCGGGCCGGCATCGACCAGCGCGCAGGCGAGCCCGCCCACTTCATCCGTGCAGGGCGTGGCGGGAGTGAAATCGAGGCCGGGGCGCTGGAAGCTCATGAACGTATTCCCGCAATGGTGCGGCCGAGGCGCTGGCGCAGCAGGCTCGGGCGCGCATCGGTGGCCGGCTGGTAGAACACGGTGTAGCGGTGGGTCGCCTCGTCGAAGGCCTCGGCATCGGCGGGCTTCACCGCCTCGATCTGGTCGAAGCCGGAGCGCTCCATCAGCAGGAACTGGTCGCGCAGCACATTGCCGATAGCGCGCAGCGGGCCGGTCCAGCCGAGCCGCTCGCGCAGCAGCCGCGCCTGGCTGTAGGCGCGCCCGTCGCGGAAGGAGGGGAAGTTCAGCGCGATAAGCGCCAGTTGGGGCAAATACGGTTCGATTTCGGCGATCGGGCGGTTGTTCGGCCAGATGATTCCGACCGGAGCCTGCCGGCCCTTCAGCGCCTCGGCCTCCGAGAGCAAGCGGTCGATGCCGATGAGCACCGGCGCGCCTTCCGGCAGCGCCTCGTCATCCGCCACGCGGACATAGGCGTCGGCGACGATCTCACCCTTTTCAATGAGCGGCATAAACGCGCTCCTTGAAGGGCTCGACGCCGAGGCGGGCGACGGTGTCGATGAAGAGTTCATGCGGCCCGGCGCGCAGCTCCATATAGGTGTCGACCACGTCTTCCACGAGGCCGGGCACCTGCTCATAGGACACTGCCGGCCCCAGCAGCGTGCCGAGCTGGGCGTGCTCGTCGGCACGCCCGCCCAGGGTGATCTGGAAGAATTCCTGGCCGTTCTTCTCCACGCCGAGAATGCCGATATGGCCGACATGGTGGTGGCCGCAGGCATTGATGCAGCCGGAGATATTGATGTGGAGCCGGCCAACGCCGCGGGCGCGGTCGAGATCGGCGAAGCGCTTGGCGATCTCCTGCGCCACCGGAATGGCGCGGGTATTGGCCAGCGCGCAGTAATCCAGTCCCGGGCAGGAGATGATGTCGTTGACGAGGTTGACGTTCGGCGTGGCGAGGCCGGCGGCGTCAAGCGCGGCCCACAGCGCCGGCAGATCGCGCTGCGCTACGTGCGGCAGGCACAGGTTCTGCTCGTGTCCGACGCGGATTTCGCTGAAGGCGTAACGCTCGGCGAGGTCGGCGACGACGTCCATCTGGTCCGCCGTGGCGTCGCCGGGAGGAGCGCCGACGGGCTTCAGCGAAATGGTGACGATGGCGTGCCCGGGCACCTTGTGGGTGTGCACCGAATTGCGGTGCCAGGTGGCGAAGCGCGGGTCGGCCAGCGCCTCGATGAGTTCGGCCGGCTCGTTCTCCAGCGTCTCGAAGGCGGGATAGATGAAGCGGTCGCGGATATCGGCGATGGCCTCGTCGGTGAGGTGCAGCGCCCCGTCGCGGATCGCCGCCCATTCGGCCTCGACCGCCTTGGAGAATTCCTCGGCGCCGATCTCGTGGACGAGGATCTTGATGCGCGCCTTGTAGATGTTGTCGCGGCGCCCGTACTGGTTGTACACGCGCATGATGGCTTCGATGTAACTGAGCAGTTCGCGTGCCGGCAGGAACGGTCGGATCGACTTGCCAACAAAAGGCGTGCGGCCGAGACCGCCGCCGACCAGCACCTCGAAGCCGAGCTCACCGGCCTCATTGCGGTGCAGGCGCAGGCCGACATCGTGCACCTTGATCGCCGCACGGTCGTGACCAGCAGCGGTGACAGCGATCTTGAACTTGCGCGGGAGGTAGGTGAATTCCGGGTGCAGGGTCGAATATTGCCGCAGGATTTCCGCCCAGATGCGCGGGTCGTCGCATTCTTCCGGCGTCGCGGCGGCCCACTGGTCGGTGGTGACGTTGCGGATGCAGTTGCCCGAGGTCTGGATGCCGTGGACGCCAACCTCGGCCAGCGCGGCCATCGCCTCGGGAAGCTCGTCGAGCTTGATCCAGTTGAACTGGATGTTCTGCCGGGTGGTGAAATGGCCGTAACCGCGATCATAGACCCGCGCGACATGCGCCATGCGGCGCAACTGCGCGGCGCTCAGCGTGCCATAGGGAATGGCGATGCGCAGCATATAGGCGTGCAACTGGAGATAGACGCCGTTCATCAGCCGGAGCGGCTTGAACTCGTCCTCCGAGAGCGCGCCCGACAGGCGGCGGCCGACCTGGTCGCGGAACTCGGCGACACGTTCGGCCAGAAAGGCGCGGTCGAATTCATCATAGGCATACATGGGCGGGGCGGGCCTTGTGCGTCTTCAATGGGGCAGTTCAAAAGTCGGGCCTGCGACGCGGATGCGTTCGCGCAGATTGCCCGGGGCGAGCGCGCCATCCGTGCCCACCAGCACCGGCGCCACATAGGGGCCGACGGCATCGAGATCACGCTTTCCGGCTTCCGCGAGCAAAGCGAGGGCGGCATCGGCGGTGGTCACGACAGCGGCGTCCGCCAGCTCGACCGACCAGCCGCCGGCCTTCGTGCGCCACACCACGGCGCCGTCGGTTAGACGGTTGGCGGTGACGGCGACGGGGCCATTGACCTTCAGTTTCTGCTGCTGCGGCGCGGCCATGTCGGCTAATCCCTGTGGGTAGTCGGGGTATTCGTATATCACACCAATTTAGAACGTACAAAAGGAATAAATGCACAAAAATGACGTGTAATTAGGAGCGCGGCGCTCGGCGGCGTGGATTTTTCGGGCGGGCGTTTGGAGCCATTTGTGGCGACGACGTGCTCGCAAACGCGTCAGCCGGAGACATTCGGGTAAGAGACATCCGCCGAGGAGTCTTGCGCTGGGTCCCGTATCGCCCCCCGCTGGCGCTGCAGGCGTCCGGGAAACGGGGCGCTCATTCCCCAGCGTTGCGCGGCGTGTTCCCCGGACAAGCCGCACGCAGCGCGGCGACGATCCGGGACCCAGGGAAAACCATGCCGCCCGCGTCGTGAAACCGGCCGCCTCGTGCCCCGGGCACACCTCTCTCCGCCCCGTCATCCCGGCCGTTCGATGCGCTGGCACACGATCCCGGATCGGCCTGCGGCCGTCCGGGATGACGATAGCCCCGATGGGACTGGAGGCTGCCCCGCCCCCACCCCCTCAAATAATGTTCAGTTCCGCATGCGGGCGGCCGCTCGCGATGCGCTCATAGGAGAACACGTCGAGATCGAGCGACAGCGAGCGGCCATGCACCAGCCATTCGGTGATGGCGCGGCCGGCGGCGGGGGCCTGCTGCAGGCCGTGACCGGAAAAGCCGTTCATGAAGTAGAAATTCGCCACTTCCGGGTGCGGGCCGATCACCGCGTTGTGGTCGAGCAGGTTCATCTCGTAATGCCCGGCCCAGGCGCGCACGACCTTGAGTTCCTCCATCGCCGGGATACGGTGGGCGAGGTTCGGCCAGATGGTTTCCTCGAACACCGACCAATCGACCTCGAAATCGCCGGCCGCGTCGGGGTCGTTGTCTTCCGCCGGCGGCGCGCCGCAGATCTGGTAGGCGCCTTCGGGGCGGATATAGAAGCCGGAAGGGTCGACCAACAGCGGCAGCTTCGCGATCGGCGTACGGCAATGCACCACGAAGACGCAGCGCTTCTTTCCCTCCACCGGCAGGGGAATGCCGGCCATCGCCGCCACGCGCCCCGCCTGCGGCCCGGCGGCATTAACCAGCGCGCCGCAGCCGAGCCGGCGCCCATCCGCCAGCGTCGCGCCGGTGATGCGGGAACCCTCGCGGGTGAGCCCCACCACCTCGCCGGTGATGAAATGCGCTCCCTGCGCCTTCGCCGCGCTGCGCAGGCAAGCGAGCAAAGCGTGCGCATCGAACCAGCCCTCTCCCGAGCGACCAAACGCGCCGGCAGCGAGATCGTCCACATTCAGCCAGGGGAAGGCGGCCTTCAGCGCGGCAGGATCGAGCAGGGCGATGTCGGCGCCCTCGGCCTGCTGCGTGCGGTGATTGGCGGCGAGGATCGGCAGGCCGGCGGCCGAGGCGAGGATGAGATAGCCGCCCTCGTGAAAGGCGAGATCGGTGTCCGCTCCGAACCGCTCCTTCGCGCTGCGGAGGAATTCCAGCCCGAACAGCGACATGCGGATATTTTCGGGAATCGAGAATTGCTGGCGCAGCGAAGCGGCCGACAGGGCGGTGGACGCCTGCGCGAAACTGGGGTCGCGCTCGACCACGGCGACGCGGCCGCGAAAGGCGGGATCAAGGGTGAGGAAATAGGCGGAGGCGGCACCCATGATGGCGCCGCCGACAATGAGCACGTCGTAAGTCTCGTCCATGGCCTTGACCCGTAAGGCGGCGCGACCGGGCACCGGCGCCCGATTGGCAGCCCGCCAGTGAGCGGGATAGGCTCTTCGCTCTTTCCTGCCAATGAGCCGAGCGAATCATGTCCACACCCGTCCGTCCGCGCCGCAGCGTGCTGTTCATGCCGGGCTCGAACCCGCGCGCGCTGGAGAAGGCCCGCAGCCTGCCCGCCGACGCCATTGTCATCGACCTCGAGGACGCGGTGGCGCCCGATGCCAAGGCGCAGGCCCGGGAGCGCGTGGCGACGACCCTTGGCGAGGGCGGCTTCGCCCCGCGCGAGGTGGTGGTGCGGACCAATGGTGTCGACACACCCTGGTTCACGCAGGACCTCGCCATGATCGCCGCCGCCAGCGCGAAGGAGGAGGGTCCCGACGCGGTGCTGCTGCCCAAGGTGGACGACCCCGAGACGCTGCTGCTGGTGGGCCGCGCGCTGGAGGCGCTGGGCGCGGCACCTTCGCTGCGGGTGTGGGCGATGATCGAGACGCCGATCGCGGTGCTGCGGGCGCTCGACATTGCGCTGGCGGCGAAGAACCCGGGGAGCCGGCTCGCCGTGCTGGCGCTCGGCACCAATGATCTCTCCAAGGAAACCGGCGCCCGCATCGTGCCCGGGCGCGCGCCGATGGCGAGCTGGCTCTCCCACTGCGTGCTGGCGGCCCGCGCCGGCGGGGTCGGCGTGCTCGATGCGGTGTGGAACGATTTTCGCGACGTCGACGGCTTTGCGCGCGAATGCCGGGAAGCCGCCGATATGGGGTTCGACGGCAAGACGCTGATCCACCCGGACCAGATCGGCCCCTGCAATGCCGCCTTCTCGCCCCGGCAGGAAGAGGTGGAGGCAGCGCGGGCGCTGATCGCGCTGTTCGACCGGCCGGAGCATGCCGGCAAGGGTGTCGTGCAGGTCGAGGGACGGATGGTGGAGCGCATGCATGCCGACATCGCCCGCAAGACGGTGGCACTCGCCGATGCGATCGACCGGCGGAACTGAACAGCGGAACTGAGGAAGAGATGTCCATGAAGCTCTATCGCTATCTCACCGGACCGGACGACCAGGCCTTCTGCAAGCGCGTTTCGGCCGCGCTCAACAAGGGCTGGCAGTTGCAGGGCGACCCGACCCTGACCTTCGACCCGGTGAAGGGACGGGTGATCTGCGGCCAGGCGATCGTCAAAGAGGTCGAGGGCGAATGGAACGAGGAGGTGGTGCTCTCCGACCATTGACGCCCCGGGGGCGCGGGGGCCTGCGGATGCTGGATCTGCCGGCTTTCGGCCCGGTTTTGAGGGCCGGCGCGGCCGGCCGGCGAGAAGGGAAAATCACCGGCCGGGGAGGAGCAATGGGGCCGGCGGAAAACTGGGACAGCAAGACTAACCAATTGAAAGGTAAGTGTTTATTCCCTTTTGCGACGGGTTTATCAACAAGGTCGTGAACCTGTCATTTTTCTGAAAAAGGGCGTTGACAGTTCTGGGGGGGTGCCCCTATAAAGCGCCCATCGACGCGGCGCCACCGCAACGGCGGGTTTGGCG
>NZ_SMFY01000004.1 GCF_004339465.1 Ancylobacter aquaticus
GCCCCCCCCCCCCCCCCCCCCCCCCCCCCCCCCCCCCCCCCCCCCCCCCCCCCCCCCCCCGCGCGGCCCCCCCCCCCCCCCCGCGCTCGGCCGACTATGCGCGTGGCTGCTTGGCGCGTGGCTGCTTGGCGCTTGGCTGCTTTGCGCTTGGCCGCCTATATGCCCCCCTTCGGCAGGCCGGTCGCCTTTCGCGTAAGCGGCCGCGCGGCCGCTTACGCCGCGCGTGACGCTGCAGCGCCCCCCAACGTCATCATCTTCCCATCGTCACGCAAGCTTGGACTATCTCCAGGCCTCTCCCCGTGTCTTACGGTAGCTACGTCGAGTGGAAGGGATGGGACGGCGACAATTTCTCCAGCGCCTGTGCACTACACATCGAGTGGGGGGCAATGGCGTGCCCGCGCGGCAACTTCTGCAGTGGGCCGTGTGCCTGGGGCAAAATTCCGCCCGCCTGAGCGCTCGCCCGACGCGCCCGACCGGTCACCGCGAAGGCGCGCTAAAGTCTCCAAAAGCCTGTCTAGAGGTTCCCCGGGACACCCGTCCTGCCGGCCGCAGCCTCCCGCTGCGATTGGGATGTAGCTCTCTCGGGGGCGTCGAACAGATCCCTGGCGCGAGCGCTTATTCACTAGACACGAAGCCGGCTAAGTAAGTCGACTATGGTTCACCGCCATGATCAGGAGCACGGCGTCACGCGCCGGCACCGTACCCCGGATAGACGGCCATCGAGGCTTCGCTCCGTCCCGGCCTGCACCCCACTCGCCATGGATGCTCTGGCGGGCCGGCGTTGATCGCAGACGCCATTCGGGAGCCCCGCCAAGACAGAAGCGGACATCGACATCTGAGCCTCGACGCCGCGGCCGGCCACCCCTGCCCGTTCGGCCGGAAACCTTTGAAGTACGGGCGCGGCGGGAGACAGTTCATCGAAACGGGGTGGGCGCCGGCCGCCGTGGCTGGAATGCAGGATGGCGCCCCGAGTGTTCCGGCGCGCCGGTGAGATTGCTTGGCCTCAAGGCACCGATCCGGGCGGCAGGGTACTGCACCAGCGCGCGCGGGGCCATAGTACCGACCCAGCTACGGGCTTTCACAGTTGCACGACGCGCGCGCCGCTCGTGGCGACATGCAACGGCTGGAGAACGTCAGCCTCGTAGCAGAAAGAGCCGCTTAAATGGTCACGCGCAAGCATGCGCTGACGAACAGTTTGCCGGCTTTCAATATATCGAAGGCGAGGTGCAACAACCCGGAGGGCGCACCAGGATGACCATTTGTCCGCAGAACGCGTGTCATTCGCCATGATGGCCTCCACCCCCCGTGCGCATCGGGACTGCTTCAGCCGGGTGTTTGCACCCTGGGTCGAGAAGTTGTTTGACGTAATCGAAGGCCGACGGATTTGCGGCATAGAATACCGTTCGACCTCCGACGCAGCCGGGAGAGGATCGCTATTTTCTGATCAGGCTTTCGTCACTAAGGCGGCTGTCGATCCATTCTCTCGGAGCAACGCAAGGCGGCCTCGCATTTTCAGTTCCGCCGGCCTTGTCCGGCATATCAACAGCAGGCGGATGGGATATTCGCCAGATGCGACGCGACGTTCGCGCCTGCACGCCGCAATGGGTATCATCGCCGGGGGCACCCATCCGATGCCTCAGCCTTTCAGACGGCATACTCCCCGGAGATGAGACGCCTTTGCGAGCCATTCTTGGTGCACCAGGGTTGGAGCGCCTCGAACCGCCGGGGCAACGCGGCTGCCGGGCCCGCGGGAGCGGTGGCGTGACGACCCGGCCGATGCGGCGCACGAATGCGCGGCCAAATCGCACCGCAAGGTACGAACGCCAGTGTGAACGGACCGTCGACGCGTAGGGCTCCGGCCCCGCGAAGACGCCAGTCGTGGAAAAAGGCCGGGGCGTTCCCGAATGAGGCTGTGTTCCGCACATTCCCCCGCATCCCCGTGAGAACAAAAGACAGTGCGCCTACCTGATGCAGAGCACCGGCCCAACGAGAAACCACCCGTGCGGGAGGCTTGGCGCCAATCGCCGGGACTGTCACGAGACCAGATTGCTGATGGACCAGGGATGAGCGAAGTGGGCACCCAAAGACCAGGTGCCGAAACACCGCGTGACCAGAGATGGGGCGAGGGGGGGACACGAGACGGGGCCGAGAGACGGGCGCTAGAGACGGGCGCTAGAGACGGAGGCAACAAAACCGCCCCGAAACCATAGGGATCGCAAGCCGGGCCGCCCGAGCGCCAAGACCTTTATGGTGAGTGGAATAGAGGACTGGCTTGGCATGTCCACGTCGAACCGCATCAGCCGCACCCCGCCCAAGGAATCCCCGACCGAGCCGCTCACTACCCGTCGGGGATGATCGCGCCGTGACGCGACGTCGAACGGCTTAGCCCCTCAGCCGGCGCTGGAGCGTAGCCACTTTAGCGGAACGGCCCACTACTGGAACGGCCAGGACTCGCCTCGGGCGGCCCTTCGCAGCCCCCCTCACTTGCGTCGGCTGCCTCCCCCTTCCCTTCCCTTCCCTTCCCTTCCCTTTCCTTTCCTTCCCTTCCCTTCCCTTCCCTTCCCTTCCTTTGTCCCCGCCGTCCCTTTCTCCTTCCCTTGTCGCGTGCTGCTTTCTTCTCGTCCTGACCCCGGCCTTCTGCTTCTGCCGCTGCTGTCCGTCGTGGAAAATCCGCATCACGCGGCGCCCGACCTAACCAGCGTCCGACCAAACTCACGCGGTCCCAACGCCCGCCCCCCACCCGCCGCTCCATATTCCGCCCAGTTGGCGCCGCACCTGCGAAAGTCTTTACCTTCGGCGGGGAACAGGCGAGAAAGGGGGCGCCGCTGGTGCGAGTGATTCGGCCATATCCGACGGTATGGCGGGAAGGGATGCGGGCCCCATAGATGGCAGCAGGCCGCCGACGCATGCCGGCAAGTCGTTCCGTCACGTTAAGAAAAACTTATAAGTGTCATTTAGTTACAATCGTTACGAAACGTACCGTTTTATAACTTAAAACGTTTTGTTTCGTTTTATTGCGTTTGGATAGGGCCTTGTTATGGGGGCAACGCGGCCCGTTTGAACGCCTCGATAATCGTCTCGACACCCTCGTCCTTGTGGTTAATGAAGATGGTTAACGGAACCTTTCGGCAAAGGCCTGTTCGTGCGTTGGGCCGCGCGGGTCGGCGCAGTTCGGCCGGGCCGCGCCGCAGCAAAGCGGCGGCCGAGGCCATTCTTGAGGCGGCCGAGGCGGTGCTCGCGGAAGTGGGGTACGCCGGGTTTACCATCGAACAGGTGGCGCGCCGCGCGGGCGCCGGCAAGCCGACCATTTATCGCTGGTGGAACGGCAAGCCGGCCCTGCTGATCGAGATCTACGCACGACAGCCGCTGGACCTGTCCGACACCGACACCGGGTCGCTGGAAGGCGATCTCGTCGCCGCGCTGGCTCGCCTGCTGACGTTCTGGCGTGAGACCCCGGCTGGCGAAGCGTTCACTGCCCTGCTGGTGGAGGCCCAGCATGATCCGGCGGCGCTGGAAATGCTCCGCGCTTTCCTCGCCGAGCGCAGCTTTCCGTTCGCCGACCTGTTCGATCGGGCCGCGCGGCGTGGGGAACTGGCAGCGGATTTCGATCTCGCGGCCGGCCTTGATCTCGTCAGCGGCTATGTCTGGGCGCGCCTTCTGACACGACGGCTCGACAACGACGCGCCAAGCCTCTCATCCGCCGCCCGGCAGATGGCACGTGGCTGCCTCCGACGCTGAGCCCGCGCCGCCGAACGATGCCGCCGCGCGCACCTGTCTGCCGAAGGTGTGAGGCGGCGACGGCGCGGACGCCCCCACGGATGTGCAGCCGAGCAGGAGAGGATATGCCTCCGGGGTCTCTGAAACCGGACACTTGCGTGCCACGTCGGGTTTCGCACGACAGGGACAGTGCCATAACCAAGTGACAGCCTGTCATCGGCTGAGAACAGTTACGCGTCGCCTCGCCCTTTTCCTCCGGCAGGACTCTGCGCGCCCCACTACCTGGACGCTATCGCCGCCGGGCGCGCCGCGATCGAGGGGGCTCCCCCGGTGATCTTCGAGGCCGGAAGCGGCGGTTACGACTATCGCATTCCCGCATTGGCCGAGCGTATCAATCGACCTTCCCTCGTCACCCCCGCCGGCCAGACAGTTCGCCGGAGCCTGCGTGTCTTGGCCCGCACCGGCACGTCGATGCTACAGGCTTGTCCGGACGTGTCTGACCCCAGGCCTGCCGGTCACCCCCGCCCGCAGTCAACGTGGCAATTTCCTGGTCTTCGCAGACCATCGGCGAAATTGAGCAAGACAGGAAATTCGCGGCGCAGCATCCGTCAGGGCGAAACGGCACTGGAGCGGTTTCGACGTGAACCGATTCGAGTGCGGGCTCCAGGATCAGCGGCCCTCTGGTTCCTGGCCTGCCAGCAAAGTCGATGGAGCTGTAACGTGCATGCAGCCCGGCTCAGCGAGCTCGGACGATCGACGCCAACTCCAGCTGCAGGGAGGATGTGTCGGCGCGCGGCGTCGGGTGGCCGCAGCGGTGGTCCGAAAGCCGCGCGCTCGCGAAACCGGGCTGCGGCCGGGCCAAGCCCAGCGACCTGCCGAACGGCCCGAAGCTCGGCTCTCGCCGGGAGACGCTCCCGGGGGCGGCGACGAGAAGGACGACATTCCCGTCGCGGACATCCGTCAGCGGAGCCGAGAACGGGGCGGGCGCCGGCGGCGTTACGGCCGGGCGTTTCCTCGACAGGAGAGGCCGCACCTGCATCAAGTCCGCGCCCGCCCCCGAGGCGAACCCCGGACGTTCGAGTGGGGCGGAGCGTGGTTCGACGGCCAACTCAACGTCGATCCCGCGCGCCCGGTCCAATAAAGCGCGACCTGATCGACAACACCTGATCGACAACACCCGACGGCGAAATCAGAACCCCAGCCAGAATAGCGCTGCGTGGCTATGAGCCATGGAGGGCGAGCGGTGGCGCGCGGCTGACCCACGGCCATTGGAGAACGACCACCTTCGTGGCGAGCCTGCGCTTGTCCGGGGTCGCCACGCCCTTCGTGCCCGCCGGCCTGATCGACCGCCCCGCCCTCGAGACCTCTGTGGACGCGGTTCGCGTGCCGGAGTTGGCGCCAGGCATCATCGTTGTCATGGGCAACCCGCCGAGCCACGAGGGCCCGAGGGTCGGCGGGATGGTCCACGCAGCCGGCGCAACGTCGCTCCACCTCGCGCCCGACAACCCCGACCTCGACCCCATCAACATGACCTTCTCCCAGCTGAAGCCCCTGCGCGAAGCCGCAGAACGCACGGTCCCGGCGCCGCCGAACGCCATCAGATGCCTGATAGACCCCGTGACGCCGAATAAGCCGGCACAGTCCGGGCCGGCTTTATGTCGGCGCGCGATCGGCGTCTCCGTGCGCTCCACGCCTCGCCGCCTGCACGACGCCATGTGCTTCAAGGGAAAGACGCAGGGCCATCCTTATCGCCGTCCCGCACCCTTCATCGACGCGATGATCTGAAGATCAGCCCCGTCCACTGGCTGGAGCAGTGTTGCCGGGTCGGCAGCACGAGGCGCGCGCCAGCCGCTCTGGCCGATGCCGCCGGCGCGCGGACGCCGGTCGGCATGGTGAGGTTTGGCGCAGAACAGCCGGCAAGCGGCGCCGCAGTTGCGGCCGGCTGAATGCATGGAGGCCTCTCGGCCCGGCAACGGCGGGCGCCGCAGGGGTGCGGCCAGAAGTACCGAGGCCCGTGGGAAGAACCCGTCGGAGGTTCGGCTCATCGGCGAGAGCGTCTCGGCCTGCCTTGTTTGCGAGGGCGGACGGCGTCGGCCTGGCGGAGAAGATTCGGAACCGCCCCCCCCCCACTCGCGCGGCCCTGGACGTTAGACGGGGCCCATCGGACAGTAGCCATGCGCGAGCACCGGCTTCGTCATCCCGTCCTAAGGGCCCACCCCACCCTCGCATCCGGGCAGGCCCTCGCACGCTCGACCAGCACGGTCCGAGCCTGCCGCAGTTCCTGCCCTGTCCTCCACCGCCGCCACGCATGCGAAGGGCCACGGCTCTTGGAACGCGGGACCCTTGATCGTCGACCCGCCTCCGCCGCAGGGCACGGGCCTCTGGCGGATACGTCCAACGAGCGCTTCGAGCCCCAATCGGCGCGTTCGGGCCTGAGGCCGGAAAAATCACGCCCGGGGTCAGCCCCGAAATGCACGCCTGTGCCGGAGCCGGGCGGCGGCTTGCGCGCCGGGGGCCATGCACTCTTGAGCCCAGGCAAATCTGGCCGCGACGGTGAGGTCGCGGCCGGATAACGCTCACGCGCCGGAGCGTCTCGCCGAACAGCCGTTCAGCGGCAGCGCCCCGGCGTGCTGTGAACCGGCCCCGCCCTGCAGGGCCCGGCGCCGCTTGCCCGAAACATCGTGCAAGGCCGCCGGGCGCGGCTCACAGCGTAGCGCGGCTCACGGGGTGGCGGGCTTGGCGGCGGGCGGGGTGAGGAGGTCGCCGGGCTTCGGCGCCGCTTCGGTCTTCTCCACCTTGGCGGCGTCGCGCGTCTTCTGCACCACGTCGGCCTGCGCCTTCTGCGCCACGAACTGCTCGATCTGCGGCTTCACTTCCTCGAAGGTCGGCACGGGCCGCTCGCGCTCTTCCTCAAGCTTGATGACGTGCCAGCCGAACTGCGTCTTCACCGGCTTCGACACGTCGCCGGGCTTCATCTCGAAGGCGACTTCGGCGAATTCCGGCACCATCTGCTCCTTGGTGAAGAAGCCGAGATCGCCGCCATCTTCCTTGCCCGAGGGGTCTTCGGTCAGTTCGGTGGCCAGTTTGGCGAAGTCCGCGCCCTTCTTCAGCTGGGCCTCGACATCCTGTGCCTTCTTCTCGGCGGCGGCACCGGCGGCGGGGTCCTTCGGGTCGGCGCGGAACAGGATGTGGCGGGCGCGCACTTCCTTTTCCGGCTTCTGCTGCGACGCCGCTTCCTGGTAGGTCTTCTGCATGGCCTCGTCGGTGAGGGCAGCCTTGGTGGCCTTGGTGAGAATGGCCTGCATCAGCACGCGCTTGCGGATGAAGTCCATCTCGCGCTTGAAGGCGTCGGTCTCATAGAGCTTCTCGGCCTCGGCGGCCTGCGCCATGGCGTTGAGGTCGATGAGGAAGCCGAGCACATATTCGTCGCGCGCCGCGCCCTGGATCTGCTGGGGCAGGTTCGGCGCCAGTTCGGCGGCGGCGGCGGTCACGTCGCTGCGGCGGATCGGGGTGCCGTTGACGGTGGCGAGCACCGGGTCATCGCCCTGCGTGGCAGCGGTCGCCGGCGTGGCCGCGGGTGCCGCCGCGTCCTGCGCGAGCGCCGGCAGCGCCGGAACGAGGGCCGCGCCGATCAGGGCGGCGAGAAGACCGGCGCGCAGCGGGCCGGCGGTGACCCGGCCGGCGGGGCGATGGGCCCCCTTGGGCGCGGTGTGCGGGCGATGACGGGTCATGAAGCGTTCCTCAATTTTCAGTTGGCCGCTGCGGGCCGCGAAAGCTGGCCCAGCCCGGTTCAGGTTGCAAGCGTGTAAGATCACCGGCGCCAGATATTTCGCCGCCGGAGCGCCGGCGAATGGACCGCCGGGGCGAGAGCCCGCTGGGAAGCAAAACTGTCGCCCGGCCTGCGATTGACAACCCCCAAACCCGTTCATAAGTGTGGCACGCGGTGCGGGTTCTTGCCGGCACTCGCGCTTATGTGACGCAAGAACCCGCAAGCCGTTCGCGGCGGCACGGCCCTGAAGACCCATTTCGGCCGCAAATGGCGTCTCGATGAGGCTTCAGCCCGCGCTCTCGCGCCCGCAGCTTGCTCAAGAGGATGCGGCGGCCCGTCACCGCCCGTTCGACACCTGCTCCTGGCGGACTCGGATTGGAAGTCTCATGTTCGGCGCTCTCGCGCGAAAGCTCTTCGGATCGGCCAATGACCGCCGCGTGCGCGGCTATCAGCCCAAGATCGCGGCCATCAATGCGCTGGAACCGGAGCTGAAGGCACTCTCCGACGACGCTCTGCGCGCCCGCACCGTCATGTTCCGCGAGCAGCTGGCAAACGGCGCCAGCCTTGACGACCTGCTGGTTCCCGCCTTCGCTACCGTGCGCGAGGCGTCCCTCCGGGCACTGGGCCAGCGGCATTTCGATGTGCAGCTGATCGGCGGCATGGTGCTGCATGAGCGCGGCATCGCCGAGATGCGGACCGGCGAAGGCAAGACCCTGGTCGCCACCGCGCCGGTCTATCTCAACGCGTTGACCGGCAAGGGCGTCCACGTCGTCACCGTCAACGACTACCTCGCCAAGCGCGACGCCGAGTGGATGGGGCGCGTCTACCGCTTCCTCGGCCTCACCACCGGCATCATCCATCACGGCCTGGACGATAATGAGCGCCGCGCCGCCTATGCCTGCGATGTCACCTACGCCACGAATAACGAGCTCGGCTTCGACTATCTGCGCGACAACATGAAGTATGAGCTGAACCAGATGGTCCAGCGCCCGCACTTCTATGCCGTGGTCGACGAGGTGGATTCGATCCTGGTCGACGAAGCCCGCACACCGCTGATCATTTCCGGCCCGCTCGACGACCGCTCGGACTTCTACACCACCATCGACGCCTATATCCCCAAGCTCTCGAAGGAAGATTACGACGTCGACGAGAAGCAGCGCTCGGTCGCCCTGACCGAAGCGGGCATGGAAAAGACCGAAAACCTGCTGCGCGACGCCGGCATCCTCAAGGGCGAGAGCCTCTACGACATCGAGAACGTCTCGGTCGTCCACCACGTCAACCAAGCCCTGCGCGCCCACACCCTGTTCCAGCGCGACAAGGACTACATCGTTCGCAGCAACGAAGTGGTCATCATCGACGAGTTCACCGGCCGCATGATGCCGGGCCGGCGCTATTCCGAAGGGCTCCACCAGGCGCTGGAAGCCAAGGAGCGGGTCCAGGTCCAGCCCGAGAACCAGACGCTGGCCTCCATCACCTTCCAGAACTATTTCCGCATGTATGAGAAGCTGTCCGGCATGACCGGCACGGCCAATACCGAGGCGGCGGAATTCCAGGACATTTACAATCTCGAAGTCATCGAGATTCCGACCAACCTGCCGGTGAAGCGCGTCGACGACGACGACGAGGTCTACCGGACGGCGGGCGAGAAATACAACGCCATCATCGACCTCATCGTCGACTGCAAGAGCCGGGGCCAGCCGGTGCTGGTGGGCACCACCTCGATCGAGAAATCCGAACTTCTGGCCGAGCTGCTGAAGAAGCGCGGCTTCAAGCAGAAGGACTTTTCCGACCCGGACGCCTTCCGCCCGCTCTATGACGGCGACCAGGGCACGGGGGACGACCAGGTGTTCGCGGTGCTCAATGCCCGCCACCACGAGCAGGAATCCTACATCGTCAGCCAGGCCGGTGTGCCCGGCGCCGTCACCATCGCCACCAACATGGCTGGCCGCGGCACCGACATCCAGCTCGGCGGCAATGCCGACATGCGCATCTCCCACGAAATCGGCGACATGCCGGAAGGCGAGCAGCGCGCCGCCGCCGAGGCCGGCATCCGCGACGAGGTCGCCAAGCTGAAGGCGAAGGCGCTGGAAGCCGGCGGGCTCTACGTCATCGGCACCGAGCGCCACGAGAGCCGGCGCATCGACAACCAGCTGCGCGGCCGCTCCGGCCGCCAGGGCGACCCCGGCCATTCGCACTTCTTCCTGTCGCTGGAAGACGATCTGATGCGCATTTTCGGGTCGGACCGGCTCGACGGCATGCTGCAGAAGCTCGGCCTCAAGGAGGGCGAGGCGATCGTCCATCCCTGGATCAACCGGGCGCTGGAAAAGGCGCAGCAGAAGGTCGAGGCGCGCAATTACGACATCCGCAAGAACCTGCTGAAATATGACGACGTGATGAACGACCAGCGCAAGGTGGTGTTCGAGCAGCGCGTCGAGCTGATGCAGGACGAGGACGTCGCCGAGACGGTGGCCGAGATGCGCCATGGCGTCATCGAGGACATCGTCATCAAGCACGTTCCGCCCAGCGCCTATCCCGAGCAATGGGACACGGACGGGCTGGACGAAGCGCTCCAGCGCGTGCTGGGGCTCGACTTGCCGGTCAAGGAATGGGCGGCCGAGGAAGGCATCGCCGACGAGGAGATGCGCGAGCGCGTGCAGCGCCGGGCCGACGAGGCGATGGCGCTCAAGGCGGCCAAATACGGCCCCGACATCATGCGCTATGTCGAGAAGTCGATCCTGCTGCAGACGCTGGACCATCTCTGGCGCGAGCATCTGGTCACGCTCGACCATCTGCGCCAGGTCGTCGGCCTGCGTGGCTACGCCCAGCGCGACCCGCTGAACGAGTACAAGTCGGAAGCCTTCCAGCTGTTCGAGGCGATGCTTGCCAGCCTGCGCGAGGCCGTGACCGCCCAGCTCATGCGCGTCGAGGTGATGTCCGCGCCGCAGACCGACGACATGCCGCCCATGGTGCCGCACCACATCGACCCCGCGACCGGGGAGGACGAGTTCGCGCTTGCCGATTCCGAGATCGCCGCCGAGGCGACGCTGGCGCCGGCGGAGGACGCAGCCGCGCCGGCGCGCAACCCTGATGACCCCGCCACCTGGGGCCGGGTCGGGCGCAACGAGGCCTGCCCCTGCGGCTCGGGCCTCAAATACAAGCACTGCCACGGCAAGTTTGTCTGAAGCCGTGGCCATGGATCAGGGCGGCTCGACGGCCCACGACCTGGAGAGCGTCGAAGCCGCCGAGCGGCTTCTGTGCGAGGCCGCTCTCGCGGGCGACGTTGCCGCGCTCGACGCGCTGCTGGCCGACGACCTGGTCTTCGTCAACCAGTTCGGCCATGTGCTGAGCAAGGAAGACGACCTCGACCTTCACCGCACCGGCGCGTTCCGGCTGGAGACGCTGGCCTTCTCGGCCTACCGGCTGAGCCCCATCGCACCGGGCGTGGTGCTCGCGGTGCTGCGCGCCGAGGCCACCGGCACGGCGGGCGGCGCGCCCTTCGAGGCGACGCTGCGCTTCACCCGCATCTGGCGGCAGGACCCGGCGGGCTGGCGCGTGGCCAGCGCCCACAGCACAGCCATCGCCTGAAACGGCCCAGCCGACGTTTTTACTGGACGGTGGAGAAGCTGCCTGGCGCCAATATGCCGGCGGCACCCGGCAGGGTCGGCACCGCCCCGGGCAACGCCTCGCTGCCTGACGATGCCACGGAGGGCGACCCCACTGAGGACGAGGCGGCGGTGGGCGCAGCGGCAGCCGGCCGGCTCACGCGCGCAGGCTGTGCCGCGGGCGCTGCCGTCGCCTGGCGCGGCACCGGCGGACGGGCGGGCGGCATCGGCACATCGGCGATCGGCTCGGCCGGTGCGGCAGCCGGCGGTGGGCTGCCGCCGAACCAGTTCTTCAAACTGTCGAGAAAGCCGCCATTGCTGCCCGCGTCGAGCGAGGCCAGCTGTGGCAGCGCCGCCCGCTCCGGCGGCCGTGCCGGGGTGCCCGCCGTCGCCGCCGGGGCGTCCCCGGCCTGCGGAGGCAGGAGCACCATGTTGGGCGCCGCACCCGCCGACGTGGTGGACGCTGCAGCCTCGGCCGGTGCGGGCGTGGCAGGCGCCGGCGACAGGCCGCTGAACAAATTGTCGAAGAACCCGCCCGAGGCCGGGGCGGCGGCGATAGCGGTGCGCGGGCCTCCCGGCGCGTCGTCGGGACGCGCCGCCGGCAGCGGGACATTGACGGTCTCGCTCACCGTGTCGGCATTGGCCAGCGCGATACTCTCGGCCGGCGCCGGCTCGGTAGTGGAAACCCCATAGTCGACGCCCGGCGGCTTCACCACCGGCGGCAGCGAGCCCGGGGCGGAAAGCTCGGGATTCTCCAGCTTGGCGAGGAACACCTTGTGCATGCCGCCATCCTTGCCGGTCTTGACCGGGGCGGCCGGCTGCAGCGTGCCGGCGCTGGCGATCTTGGTGCTGACGTCCTTCTGGCGGGCGGCAAGCGCCTCCTCCAGCCCTTCCGGCAGGGTGTAGTCCGGGCAGGGAGCGGAGGCCTGCAACTTCTGGCCGGGGTCGGTCGGCGTGGCGTTGAACACGTAGCGCTTGCCGCAATAATCCACCTTCGGCGGCGCCTTGGTCAGCTCGAACACGTCGCTGCCCTGCTTCAGCATCTTCCAGAAGGCGAGGTGCGGGTTGTTGCGGTGGCGAACCAGATTGTCGGTGGTCATACGGAACGGGTAGGCCTGCACCTGGAACGAGCGCTGGCCGCCGAAGAAGCTCTCGCGCCCGAGCGCGAAAATCTCCTGCACCTGCTCGTCGGTCATGGCGTAGCAGCCACGCGAGGAGCAATCGCCATGCACCATCAGATTGCTGCCCGAGCGGCCCCAGGCGCGATCATAGGCGTTGGGGAAGCCAAGGTCGAAGGCGAGGTAATAGCTGGAATTCGGGTTCATCTGGCCGGGGGTGATGGTGTAGAAGCCCTCCGGCGCCTGCCGGTCGCCCTCCTTCACCTTCGGCCCCAGTTCGCCGGACCAGCGGCAGATCGGGTAGGTCTTCAGCAGCGCATAGTCGCCGCCGGCGGTTTCCTTCCAGACCTCCAGCTCGGATTCTTCCTTGAAGATCCGCACCACGATCGGGCTGGACTTGGTCATGTCCTTCTCTTGGATCAGCGCAAGCGTCTTCGGCGACAGGGTCCTGCTGGCCTTGGACATGGGCGAGTTGCTGTCGCCGCCATTGCAGCCCGCCAGCACCAGCGCGGTACAGCCGGCGAGCAGGGCCGCGCGCCAGGGCGCGCCGAGTCCCCGGTCACGCGCCTGGCGCGAGAGGCTCGATAACCCGTGAAACCTCAACCCCGGAGTCTCCCCGAAAGCCCGGCGCTCGAAGCACCAGGCCAAAGCGTTATACCGAGCCGACGGGGCGCGCAATCCCGTCCCCGGCTACCACCGTCGTCTGCCCCGCCCCGCCGGGATCGCCCCCGAGCGCGCGGCCGCGCTCTAGAGGGTCCGGCCGATGGCGAGGAACTTCTCGCGGCGCGCCTTGCGCAGCGCTGCCGGGTCCATTCCGTCCAGCTCGCCAAGCGCCGCCTCGATGGCATCGCCCGCCGCCTGCATCGCCGCCTCGGGCCCGCGATGGGCGCCGCCGGCGGGTTCGGAGATGATCGAATCGATGACATGGAAGCGGAGCAGGTCCTGCGCCGTGATCTTCATGTTCATCGCCGCTTCCTGCGCCTTGGCGGTGTCCCGCCAGAGAATGGAGGCCGCGCCTTCCGGCGAGATGACGCTGTAGATCGAATGCTCCAGCATGAGCACCCGATTGGCCGTGGCGATGGCAATCGCGCCGCCCGAGCCACCCTCGCCGATGATGACGGCAACATTGGGAACGCCGAGCGAGAGGCACGCATCGGTGGAGCGGGCGATCGCCTCGGCCTGCCCGCGCTCCTCGGCGTCGAGGCCGGGGAAGGCGCCGGCGGTATCCACCAGCGTGATCACCGGCAGCGAGAAACGGTCAGCCAGTTCCATCAGCCGCACCGCCTTGCGGTAGCCCTCCGGCCGGGCCATGCCGAAATTGTGCTTGATCCGGGTCTCGGTGCTGGAGCCCTTTTCCTGCCCGATCAGGCAGACGGCGCGCCCGCGAAAGCGCGCGAGGCCGCCGAGAATGGCGTAGTCGTCGCCGAACTTGCGATCGCCGGCCAGCGGGTCGAATTCCTCGAACAGGTGCGCGGCATAGTCGGAGAAGTGCGGGCGCAGCGGGTGGCGCGCCACCTGCGTCTTCTGCGAGGGGGAGAGATTCGCGTAAAGCTGGAGCAAAGCGTCGCGCGCCTTGCCCTCCAGCCGGACGATGTCATCGCCAATGGCGACCGCGTCGCCCTGCGCCGCCATGGCGCGCAATTCTTCCAGCTTGGCCTCAAGCTCGGCCACGGGCTTCTCAAAATCGAGGTAGCTGCGCATTGGAAATGACTGAACCGGCTGACAAGATAAGGGGGGCTGCCCGGAGAGGCGACCCGCGAAGTTGCGCGGAAGCTGCCCCGAGAGGGTGGCGACGTCAAGGCAAGGCCGCAAATGCGCTTAATCGCCGCTGCCGTCGCCCAGCGGATGCAGATCGCGCACCAGACTTTTCAGCCGCTCGTCCAGCACATGGGTATAAATTTGCGTGGTCGAGATGTCGGCATGGCCGAGCAGCGTCTGCACGATGCGCAGCTCCGCCCCATGCGCCAGAAGATGGCTGGCGAAAGCGTGGCGCAGCACATGCGGCGAGAGTCGTGCCGGGTCGATCCCCGCCGCCAGAGCGAGGTCCTTCAGGTCCAGCGCCACCTGCTGCCGGGTAATGTGGCCAGTGGCGGCACCGGAGGGGAACAGCCAGCGCGTGCGCTCCTGCGGTACCTTGCCCTGGCTCTTCGCCGCCTTCCCGGCCGCCGCCCTGTCCAGCGCGGCGCGATAGAGCCCCATGGCCGCCTTGGCCGGCTCGCCCAGCGGCACGAGGCGCTCCTTGTTGCCCTTGCCGCGCACGATGAGCGCATCTCCCTTCATGGTCGCCGCCGAGGCGGGCAGCGCCGCCAGCTCGGAAACGCGCAGCCCGGTGGCGTAGAGCAGCTCGATGAAACAGGCGGTGCGCGCCCGCCGCGCGCCGTCGGCAAAGCTCGACACCGCTTCGCCGGCCCGCGCATGGGCGGTGGCGATGAGGCGGCTCACCTCTTCCAGCGTCAGCACCTTGGGCAGAGGCCGGCTGCGGCGCGGCCCTTCCAGCACGGCGGCGGGGTCGTCGCCGCGATGGCCCTCGGCGTAGAGAAAGCGGTGGAACTGGCGCACCGCCGAGAGCTTTCGCGCCACGCTGGCGCTGGCAAGGCCGCGCACGGAGAGCGCCGCCAGCCAGGCCCGCAGGTCGCGGGTTGCCGCGCACGCGGCATCCGTGCCCTGCGTCGCCAGAAACCCTTCATAGTCCTCAAGGTCGCGCTGATAGGCGCCCAGCGTGTTCGCCCCGGCCCCGCGCTCGGCCGCCATCATGTCGAGAAACAGCTGCGCCAGCCCGGGCGACAGCGCCGGCGCGCTCATTTGGCGAACCGATCCGGCGGCACCACGACGCTCATCTCGCGCATCTGCGGCTTCACCAGATTGGCGAAGGCCCACAGCGTGCCATAGCCGATGCCGCCGAGAATGCCGAGGATGACGAGAAGACGGATGAGGCTCGGCATGGGGAGGCAGGGCCTTGCGCGATTCGATGGTGGGTGGCGCCGATCCTACGGCCTTAGGGGGCCGTCGGAAACGCGCGCGACACGGGCGATTTCGGTTTCACCCTGCCATCTCTATCTGAACGGAGCGTTACACCGCCACCGTCACGCGCGGCCGTTTCTCTTTGCGCCCCCCTCGCATTGCGTCACCCTTGCGCCAATGCTAGTCCGCGCTTGGTTTGAGCGAGCATGGTGCCATGACGGCGGAACCCGAACAGGACGAGAAGGCGACGCGCCTGCGCGAGCTTCAGGGCGCGCGCTCCATCGTGCTCGTCGGCATGATGGGCGCCGGCAAGTCATCCGTCGGCAAGCGCCTCGCCCGCCGCCTCGCTTTGCCCTTCGCCGACGCCGACACCGAGATCGAGCAGGCGGCGGGAATGACGATCCCCGAGATCTTCGCCCTGCATGGCGAGCCCGCCTTCCGCGACGGCGAGAAAAAAGTGATCGCCCGCCTGCTGGAGGCCGGGCCAATGGTGCTCGCCACCGGCGGCGGCGCCTATATGAGCGAGGAAACGCGTGCCGCCATCGCCGCCCGCGGCATATGCGTGTGGCTCAAGGCCGAACTCGACGTGCTGCTGCGCCGCGTGCGCCGGCGCGACGACCGGCCGCTGCTGAAGAACGACCCCGAGGCGACGCTGGCGCGGCTGATCGACCAGCGCTATCCGGTCTACGCGCTGGCGGACGTCACCGTGGTGTCGCATGACGTGCCGCAGGACGTGATGGTCGACACCGTAATCGAGGCGCTCACGGGCCATCTCGCCGCGCCGGCTTCGGGAGACGAGACATGAACACGCCCGCCGCATCTGCGGCTGCCGCCCCTTCCGCCGCCGACCGCACGCAGCTGCGCGTCGGGCTTGGCGAGCGCTCCTATGACATCGTCATCGGCCCGGGCCTGCTCGCCGAGGCGGGGGCGCGCATCGCCGCCCTGCGGCCGGGCGCCCGCGTCGGCATCGTCACCGACCACAATGTCGCCGACCGCCATCTCGGCACGGTGGAGACATCGCTGCGCGAGGCCGGCCTGTCCCCCACCCCGGTGCATGTCGCACCCGGCGAGAAATCCAAGTGTTTCGCCGTCTTCGAGGACGTGGTGGACGCGCTGCTCGCCGCGCGGATCGAGCGGGGCGACCTCGTCCTCGCGCTCGGTGGCGGCGTGGTCGGCGATCTCGCGGGCTTCGCCGCGGCGGCGCTGCGGCGCGGCGTCGATTTCGTCCAGGCCCCGACCAGCCTGCTGGCGCAAGTCGATTCGTCCGTCGGCGGCAAGACCGGCATCAATTCGCGCCACGGCAAGAACCTCGTCGGTGCCTTCCACCAGCCCATCCTGGTGCTCGCCGACACCGGCGCGCTGGACACGCTGCCGCTGCGCGAGTTCCGCTCCGGCTATGCCGAAGTCGCCAAATACGGGCTGATCGACAACGCACCCTTCTTCGCCTGGCTGGAGCGCAAATGGCAGGCCGTGTTCGGCGGCGGCCCCGAGCGCATCGAGGCCATCGCCACCAGCTGCGCCTCCAAGGCCGCGGTGGTCAGCCGCGACGAGAAGGAGACGGGCGATCGCGCCTTGCTCAATCTCGGCCACACCTTCGGCCACGCGCTGGAAGCGGGCGCGGGCTTCTCGCAGCGCCTGCTGCATGGCGAGGCGGTGGCCATCGGCATGGCGCAGGCCTTCCGCTTCTCCGCCGCGCAGGGCCTGTGCGCGCAAGGCGATGCGGCGCGGGTGGAAGCGCATCTGCGCAGCGTCGGCCTGCCCACCCGCATCGCCGACATCCCGGGCGAGCTGCCGGACACGGACGGGCTGATGAACCTGATCGGCCAAGACAAGAAGGTCTCGCGCGGCGCGCTCACCTTCATCCTCGCCCGCGGCATCGGCCAGAGCTACATCGCCCGCGACGTCGACCCCTCGCAGGTGCGTGCCTTCCTTGAGGTGGAACGCCGGCCCGGCTAAGAAGGCCCCATGACCTCTTATGACTGGATTGCCCTCGGCGCCGTCGTCATCTGCCTCCTGCTGTCCTTTTTCTTCTCGGGCAGCGAGACGGCACTGACGGCCTCCTCCAAAGCGCGGATGCACACGCTTGAAAAGAATGGCGATACCCGTGCCGCGCTGGTGAACCGGATGATGGGGCAGCGCGAGCGCCTCATCGGCGGCATCCTGCTCGGTAACAACCTCGTCAATATCGCCGCGTCCTCGCTCACGACAGGGCTGCTGCTGGCCTGGTTTGGCACCGCCGGCATCGCCTATGCGACGGTGGGCATGACGATCGTCGTCGTCATCTTCTCCGAAGTCCTGCCCAAGACCATCGCCATCAACCACCCCGACCGCGTCTCGCTGCTGGTGGCCGGGCCGATCCGTTTCATCGTCGGCCTGTTCGGGCCGCTGACGCTGGCGATCGAGGCGCTGGTGCGCACGATCCTGCGTGCCATGGGCGTGCCGCTCGGCGCGACCACCAATGTGCTCTCCGCCTCGGAGGAACTGCGCGGCACGGTCGACCTGCTGCACCGCGAGGGCAGCGTGGTGAAGGACGAGCGCGACATGCTCGGCGGGCTGCTCGACCTCGGCGAGCTGGCCGTCTCCGACATCATGGTCCACCGCACCAAGATGGCCAGTCTGAACGCCGACGAGCCGCCCGAGAGGATCGTCAACGAGGTGCTCGCCTCCCCGCACACCCGCCTGCCGCTGTGGCGCGAACGGCCGGATAACATCGTCGGCGTGCTGCATGCCAAGGACCTGCTGCGCGAGTTGATCGCGGTCGGCAACGACACCTCGAAGCTCGACGTCGAGAAAATCGCCCGGGCGCCCTGGTTCGTGCCGGACGTGACCTCCCTGCCCGACCAGCTCAAGGCCTTCCGGCGGCGCAAGCAGCATTTCGCCCTCGTCGTCGACGAGTATGGCGAGGTGATGGGTCTCGTGACGCTGGAGGACATTCTGGAGGAGATCGTCGGCGACATATCCGACGAGCACGACAAGGCCTTCACCGGCGCCCGCCGCAACCCCGACGGCTCGGTCAGTGTCGAGGGCACGGTGGCGATCCGCGACCTCAACCGCGCCATGGGCTGGCATCTGCCGGACGAGGAGGCGACCACCATTGCCGGCCTCGTCATCCACGAGGCCCGCATCATCCCCGAGCCGGGACAGGCCTTCATGTTCCACGGCTTCCGCTTCCAGGTGATGCGCAAGCAGCGCAACCGCATCACCCTCCTGCGCGTCTCGCCGCTGCGGCGGACGACGGTGGCGGCGCCCGGGAGTGCCGCCACCCGTCAGACCTAGCCTTTCGCGTCGCGGCGGGCCTGTGCGGCCTTGGTGCGCTGGGAAACGCGCCCCACCTTTCCGGGATGAACCGAGGTACGCCGGCGCCGGCTGGCAATAACCTGCATGCCCTCATTCGCGGTGTCGGGGGCGGTCGGCGCCGTGAAGTTCTCCCGGCGCATCGCCAGGGCCTTCTCGGCCAGTTCGACCTGCGGCGCACGTGCCTCAAGCCGCGCCCGACGCTCGATTTCCTTGCTGAGCCGCTTTACCGCGGCGGCGAACACCTGCTTGCGCTGGCTCGGACGTTCCTGGGTCCCGGGAAAGCTGCCGCCACGCGGCTCGGCCTTGCCGCGCGAGATGCGCCGCTTCTCCCACGCCAAGGTGCGCGCCTTCTGCTGCAGGTCGCGCAGGCGCTTGCGGGTGGCGTGGAGATCGTCGCTGGTCACATCGTAGATCTCGGGATGATGCGTCAGCCGGACAATCTCGTATTCTTCGTGGTTTATCAGGCTTCTCTCGGCCCGGTTGGTCAGAGACATCAATACCCTCCCACATTTTTCAACGTAACGAACGGCTACCCCGGCGAATGATGAACGTACACGCAGGGAAATCAGGCCATCCGGTCCGACGGTACACTTTGAATATGGAAACAATGAGCACAAAGGCAACAAGGCGACGCTACGTCAATTCCGCCCGGCGCGAGTCGCCCTGACGGGCATCGGCGGGCGGCATCGGGGGCCGGCGGCACCCCCCCGGCCGCAGGGGAAGGCGGCCATCTCAGGCGCCTCTCGAACGCCCCGGCCCGGCCTGTCGGCGCCCGGCGCGGCGGTATCAAGATGAACGGCGGCTAAACCTCGATTTCATCGCCAGTTCAGCCGCGAGCGCCATTATCCTACCCGTGTCGAGCAGGACATTGGGGAGCATCATGATTATTTCAGTCGTAAGGAAATTTCTGGCCGTGTCTTTCGTAACCGGCCTTCTGAGCGTCCCGGCCCTGGCGGCCGATATCGTCATCCAGTGGGCGTCGACCAATGCCAATGTGACCGTGCGGTCGGGCATGCTGGTCGCCGCCGGCAATACGCGCGACGCCGCCCGCTTCGATGTGGTGCGGCTCGAAGGCCGGCGCATCGCCCTGCGCGCCAAGGATGGCACCTATGTGCGCGCCGGCATCGGCCCGCGCACCCTGCTCGGCACGGGCAGCCCGCACATTCGCGGGTGGGAAACCTTCGAGATGGACGCGCACGGCAATTCCGTGTCGCTGCGCTCGGTGCAGAACGGAAAATACGTGACGGTCGAGCGAAACGGCGAACTCGCCGCCTCGTCGGACCGGCGCGGCACCCATGCCGAATTCCGCTTCATCACCGTGCCGGACCGCGCCCCGCCTCCGCGCCCCGAGGCGCCCGCCGTCAATTGGCAGGGCCAGTGGAACCGGATCTGGATCGCCGGCGCCGACGGCCGGGGCGTTCCGGCCCCACGCGAATCGCGCGCCAGCCTCACCGTCGGCCCGAACCTGGGAGTGTCCTTCACCGCCGGATGCAACAGCCTTGGCACACGGATGGAACTGCGCGGGCGCAACGTGACCTTCGCGCCCGTCATGTCGACCCGCCGCGCCTGCAACAATGCGCAGCAGGTCTATGAGCAACAGGTCGCCTCGGCGCTGCGCGCCGTGCGTTCCTGGGACTTCCGCGAGGGCCAGATCGCCTTCCTGGACGGCTCCGGCCGCAGGGTCCTGCAGATCGGCAGATAGAATTCGGCGGACAGATTTGGCAGGTGGATTCCGGCAGGTGGATTTCGGCAGATGGATTTTCGCGCCGTGCCACCCATATAGGGCACAAGCAAACGAACGGGGCGTCCGGCTACTCGCCGGGCGCCTTCGCCTCGATGGAGAGGGCGTGCAGGCCGCGCGCGATTTCTTCCGCCAGCAGGCCGTTCACCAGGCGATGGCGCGCCAGCCGGCTCTGGCCGAGGAACGCCTGCGCGACAATTCGCACGCGAAGATGCGTGAGCTGACCGGGACGATGCCCGCCATGGCCTTCATGCCGATGACTTTCATCTTCAAGTTCCAGGACGCTCGGCGACAGTTCGGCCAGCGCCGCGCGCACGCGGGCCAGCGCCTGCGCTACGGCGTCGTCGGAGGGCATGGGCGGGCTTGGGATTTGCGTGCTCATGAGCGATGCGGTACGCCCACCCCCTAGCCGCGTCAACATCCCGGGCCGGCCTCCCGGGCCAACATCCCGCCATGGCCTCCGCCGACCCGATAGAACCGTAATCGGATCGGATACTCCCTTCTCCCCCGCCCGGTCAGGTGAGGGAATCACCGATCCTGCACACCGCAATCCGATCGGCTCAGGCTCCGCAATGATCCTGCGGGGCGGTGACGAACCAGCGGTTTCTTGTATACCTGCTCCAGCAACAGCATAATCGTCAGACCATGAAGCTCGACTCCCCCCTCTTCGATCGCATCCGCGTGAAGCCCAATCGCGATCGCCGCCTGAAGGCGGAAGGCCCCGCTTGCGAGTGGGAGGGCTGCTGCAACCCTGCGACTCATCGCGCGCCGAAGGGCCGGCAGATGGAGGGGCAGTTCTGGCGCTTCTGCTTCGAGCATGCTCGCGCCTACAACCAGTCCTATAATTATTTCAACGGCATGGCCGACGACGCCGTGGCCGCCTACCAGAAGGACGCCGCCACCGGCCATCGCCCGACCTGGAAGATGGGCTCGAAGGGCGGGGCGGCCCGCGCCGCCGAGCACGCCAAGCGCCACGCGACGGAGAACATCGCCGATCCGTTCGGCATGTTCGGCGAAGTGGGCGGACGTGCCCGCCCGGAGCCGGAGCCCCCGCGCGAAAGCCGGATGATCCGCAATGCCGAGCGCCGCGCCTTCGAATCCCTCGGCGTGGAGATTTCCGCCACGCCCGAGGAGATCAAGGCCCGGTTCAAGGTGCTGGTGAAGAAATATCACCCCGACGCCAATGGCGGCGACATTTCAACCGAGGACCGTCTGCGCGACGTGATCCAGTCCTATAATCATCTCAAGAACGCGGGCTTCTGCTAGGAAGTGCGCGTGCCAGACCAGCCCGCGCGACCACGCGCGGCAACGGAGGAAGAATGACCGCCCCGCTCACGCAAGCGCCCGCGCTGCCGGACATGAAGGTCTCTGTTCGTCAGGTATTCGGCCTCGATGTCGATCTGGATGTGCCGGCCTACGCCGAACCGGACGCCCATGTGCCGGAAATCGATCCCGATTACCTGTTCGACCGGCCGACCACCCTCGCCATCCTCGCCGGCTTCGCCCATAACCGCCGGGTGATGGTCACGGGCTATCACGGCACCGGCAAGTCGAGCCATATCGAGCAGGTCGCCGCCCGGCTCAACTGGCCCTGCGTGCGGATCAATCTCGACAGCCACATCAGCCGCATCGACCTGATCGGCAAGGACGCCATCGTGGTGCGCGACGGCCTTCAGGTCACGGAATTCCGCGACGGCATCCTGCCCTGGGCCTACCAGAACAACGTCGCGCTGGTGTTCGACGAGTACGACGCCGGCCGCCCGGACGTGATGTTCGTGATCCAGCGCGTGCTCGAATCCGCCGGGCGCCTGACCCTGCTGGACCAGAACCGCGTCATCCGCCCGCACGGCGCCTTCCGCCTGTTCTCGACCGCCAACACCATCGGCCTCGGCGACACCACCGGCCTCTATCACGGCACCCAGCAGATCAATCAGGCGCAGATGGACCGCTGGTCCATCGTCACCACGCTGAACTATCTGGCCCATGACAAGGAGGTCGATATCATCGTCTCCAAGGCCAAGAACCTGCAGACCCCGGAAGGGCGCGACACCGCCGCCCGCATGGTGCGGCTGGCCGATCTCACCCGGCAGGCCTTCATCAATGGCGACCTGTCCACCGTGATGAGCCCGCGCACCGTCATCACCTGGGCCGAGAACGCCGAGATCTTCCAGGAGCTGGCCTTCTCGTTCCGCGTCACCTTCCTCAACAAGTGCGACGAGCTGGAGCGCCCGCTGGTGGCCGAGTTCTACCAGCGCTGCTTCGGCAAGGAACTGACCGAATCGGCCATCAACGTCGTCATGTCCTGACGGCCTCCCCGGGACCGGCCGGCCGCCGGTCCCGCCTTCTCCATCGGGAGAGGGCCGCCAACCTCCAAGGCTTGCCATGTCCACGTCGAACCGCATCAGCCGCACCCCGCCCAAGGAAGCCCCGACCGAGCCGCTCAAGCGCGCCGTCACCGGCTGCCTGCGCGCCATTGCGGGCAATCGCGAGATCGACGTCACCTTCGGCTCGGAAAAGCCTGGCTATGCCGACGGGCGCGCCCGCCTGCCCGAGCCGGCGCGCCGCATGTCGAAGCAGGACGCCGCCATCATGCGCGGCCACGCCGATTCCATGGCCCTGCGCATGGCCTGCCACGATCCCAAGGTGCATCAGCGTCTCGTGCCGATGGGCCAGGAGGCCCGCGCCGCTTTTGAAGCCGCCGAGCAGACACGCTGCGAATCGCTCGGCGCCCTGCGCATGGACGGCGTCGCGCTGAACCTCTCGGCGATGCTGGAAGACCGCTACCAGAAGGCCAATTTCGCCAATCTGTCCGACCGCTCCGACGCGCCGCTGGAGCATGCGCTCTCGCTCATCCTGCGCGAGCGCATGACCGGCATGGCCCCGCCCGCCGCCGCCCGCGAGATGGTCAACCTCTGGCGCGGCTTCATCGAGGAGCACGGCGCCAGCGCGCTCGACGAGCTCTCCGGCGCCGCCGACAACCAGGCCCGCTTTGCCGAAGCGATGCGCGACCTGCTTTCCTCGCTCGGCATGGGCGAGGATATCGCCCCCTTCGACGAGAACAACGACCCCTCCACCGAGGCCGACGACAGCCGCGACGACGACAACGGCAAGGGCAGCGACAGCGAGGAAGAGGACAACGCCGACGGCCAGACCGAGGTCGACACCGAACTGTCCTCCGACCAGAACCCGGAAGAATCCGAGGAGCAGCAGGACCAGCCCAATTCCGAGCTTTCCGACGACGCGGAGCTGGGCGAATCCGACGACGCCTCCGAGCCCTGGAAGCCCGAAAACGCGGTGCCGGCCGAGCCGCGCGCGCCGGAATATCATCCCTTCACCCCGCGCTTCGACGAGACGGTGAACGCCGACGAACTGTGCGACGCCGACGAACTGGCGCGGCTGCGCGCCCATCTCGACAAGCAGCTGGTGCATCTGTCCGGCATCGTCGCGCGTCTTGCCAACCGGCTGCAGCGCAAGCTGATGGCGCAGCAGAGCCGTGGCTGGGAGTTCGACCTGGAAGAGGGCATGCTCGACCCGGCGCGCCTGCACCGCATCATCCTCGACCCGATGCAGCCGCTGTCCTTCAAGCGCGAGCGCGACACCGATTTCCGCGACACCGTCGTCACCCTGCTGCTCGACAATTCCGGCTCGATGCGCGGGCGCCCGATCACGGTCGCCGCCGCCTGTGCCGACATCCTGGCGCGCACGCTGGAGCGCTGCGGCGTGAAGGTCGAGATCCTCGGCTTCACCACCAAGGCGTGGAAGGGCGGGCAGGCGCGCGAATCCTGGCTCTCGGCCGGCAAGCCGGGCGCGCCCGGCCGTTTGAACGATTTGCGGCATATCATCTACAAATCCGCCGACGCCCCCTGGCGCCGCGCCCGCCGCAATCTCGGCCTGATGATGCGCGAGGGGCTGCTCAAGGAGAACATCGACGGCGAGGCGCTGGAATGGGCGCATAATCGCCTGCTGGCACGCACTGAATCCCGCCGGATCCTGATGATGATCTCCGACGGCGCGCCGGTCGACGATTCCACCCTCTCGGTGAATCCCGGCAATTATCTGGAGCGGCATCTGCGCTGGATGATCCAGCAGATCGAGGACAAGTCCCCGGTCGAGCTGATCGCCATCGGCATCGGCCATGACGTGACGCGCTACTACAAGCGCGCCGTCACCATCGTCGACGCCGAGGAGCTGGGCGGCGCCATGACCGACAAGCTCGCGGAACTGTTCGGCGAGCAGAGCCCGCGCGGCGGCGCGAAGGAGCAGAAGGGCCGCAGCGCGGCGGCCTTTGCGCCCGCAGCCAAGGCGGCCAAGCCTGCCGCGCCCGGGTCTGCCGCGCCCGGGCCTGCCGCACTCAAGCCGCTGTCCACCCGCCGGGTACATTGAGCCGAAGCGGCGTGGCAGCGACGGCATTGGCCGAAGCGCGGCCGTGCCGCCCCGCGATCGTCAGGGCCGCGCTCGGCCCGGCCGGGCATGAGGGCCTGAGAGCGGAAACGGGCAACGGGCGAAGACCGCACGAGATGCCTCTCGCCGAGACACCCCTTGCAAAGCCGGCGTGGCATCCCACATAGGTGACAACCCAGTCAGAACAGGGCTTCCGGCATGTTGACACCTCGTCAGTGTCTCGCCGGATGAAGCGCGGTCAGGACGGATGTACTCCGACTGCACTTGCACCCTCCGGCCGCTTGACGAGCGGCCGGCTTCTGACCGGGCACCTTTAGGGGAAATCAGCGCGCCGCTCCGGCGCGCTTTTTTTGTGCTCTTCATCGGCCGGAAGAGGCCGGCGAGGCGCACCGCCCAGCCGGCCATCGCCCGTCCTCGGCAAGGCGCCTCACATATAGGGTCCGCGCGGCACCGCGCCGGGCTCGTCGGCGAAGGGCGCGCCGGGGCCGGGGTCGTCCGGCAAATGCGGCATCGCCACCACGGGGGTTGCCATGGCCGGCTGAGGCGAGGCCTTCGCCACCACCTTCTCCGGTTTCGCCTTCTCTTCCGGCTCCAGCATCGGATTGGCCGACACCGGCGTTGACTGCACCGGACTTGCCGGCGCCAGGGTCGGCGAGGCGCCCGCAGGCCCCAGATCGACCACCGGGCCCTCCGCTGCGGGCGGACGGCTCTCGATGGCGGCCGCGATCGCCAGCTTCACCCGCTCCGCCTCGTTCTCCAGCATCGGCGTCGTGGCGAGGCCCGGCGGCAGTTTCCATTCAAAGGCGTCGAGCCGCCCGCTGACCGGGGAGATCGGCCCCCAGGCCTCGGCCACCACGCCATCGGCTACCCAGGCGGGGTCGCGCTGGGCGCGCACGGCGCGGGCGGTCCATTCGCGGGCCTTGCCGACATCGCCATGCTCGCCCGCTTCCAGCTCGGCCATCAACAGGCAGGCGCGCTGCGTCGGCGACACCATCAGCGGCGCCAGCGCCGTGCGGGCGACGTCGAAATCCTGCGCATCGAGCGCGGCGCGCGCCAGCGCCATGGCGCTTTCCGGATGCGCCGGCTGGTGGGCGGTGAGCGTGCGCACGCGCTTCAGCCGCTCGCGCGAGGCATCGCCCGGCCGCAGATGGAGATAGGCATCGGCGAGATCGGGGTGGGGGGTGGCGGCATAAGCCGCCTCGATGATCTTGGCCGCCTTGCGCACATCGCCGGCGGCGCCGAGCAGGCGTCCGGCAATATCGGCCGCCGGAACCAGCGTCGGGGCGAGGCGCGCGGCTTCCTGCGCCTTGTCGCGTGCGCCAGCGGGGTCGGAGAGTTCAAGCGCCTGTGCCTGCGCCGCCAGCAGCACCGCGCGCCGGCGACGATGGGTCGCCCGGTCCAGCGCGCCATGCGCCGCCTCGCGCTCCAGCATGGCCAGGGCCCCGGCGAAATCACCATTGAGGCAGCGCGCCTCGATCACCGCGTCAGCCGCCCAGGCAAGGCCGGGCTCGTGCCGCGCCGCTTCCTCCGCCGCCTGCAGGGCCGCGCTCTGGTCGCCGCGCCGGCGCGCCTCCACATGCAGGCCGCGCAGGCCGAGAAGGCGCGTGCCGGGGGTTTCGGTCATCGAGCGGAACACCGCTTCGGCGCCGGCGGCATCGCCGGAAAGCTGGGCCGCCTGCGCCGCCAGCAGCTTGCTCAACGGCTCCTCGCCGAGCAGGCGCTGGGCGTCGTTGGCCGCCCTGCGCGCGCCCACCGCGTCACCCGAGCCCACCGCGACAAGGCCGCGCGTCACCGCCGACCAGCCGCGATTGCGGCGCCGGTTGCGCCAGGAATGGGCGATGGTATCGGGCGAGCGCACGATCAGGCGCAGCAGCGTCCACAGCAGGATCACCGCCGCCAGCAGCGCCAGCAGGGCGCTGGCCGCGACCAGGATGCTGGTCTCGACCTGCCAGCCCTGCCAGTCGATCACCACCGCGCCCGGCCGGTCTGCCAGCCAGGCGATGCCGAAGGCCACAAGGGCGAGGACGAGGAGATAGACGACAAGCCGGATCACTGGCTTCCTCCCGCAACAGATGCAAGCACGCGACGGTCAAGCTCGGCGAGGGTGGCAAGCGCGGCCTGCCGGGCATCGAACGTGGCGAGGACCGGCTGCGCGGCGGCACGCTGCGTCTCGGGCAGGGTGGCGATAGCCGCGCGCGCGGCCTCGACATCGCCCTTCGCCAGCGCCGCCTCAGCCCTGGCAAGGTCAGGCGTCGCCGCCGCCTCGTCGGTGCGACGGACGGTGACGAGCTTCTGCGCTCCCTGCAGCAAGGCGGCGACGATCCCTTCATCCGCGCCCGTGCCGGAGGCCGGCTCCGTCGTCGGGGCGGGTGCGGTGGCGGCGCGCAACTGCGCGGCCAGCCCGGCGTCGGTGGCGAAGCCGGTGGCAGCAGTGGGCTCCAGCGTGGCCAGCGGCGTTGCCTCGTCCGCCAGCAGCGCCTGCGCCGCCTTCAGTTCGGTGGCGAAGGGGCGACCGGCGACGATGGCCTCGCGCAACCGGCCGAGCACCACGAGTTGCGCCGCGCCTTCACCGCTGGCGCGCTGGGCGTCGGTGGTGGCGGCGACCTTGCTTTCCAGCGCGCCGAGGCGGGCCGTGGCGGCGGCGAGCGCCTCGGGCGAAGCGGTGGGCATGGGGGCCGGAATCGCACTCACCCGCTGCTCCAGCGCCTCGACCTGGCCTTTCACCGCCGCGACATCCTCGGGCGACGCCGCCGGCGTCGTCTCGGACGGGGCGGAGGCCGGAAGGGCATCGACGCTGGAGCCGAGCGCATTCAGCCCGCTTTCCAGCGCGTCGAGCCGGGTCGCCAGCTCGGCGGGTGCGGCGAGGCCGGCAGCCGTCGCCTCGCCGGCGCGGGCCTCCAGCAGTTCCACCCGCTGGCGCAGGTCCAGCGCCCGCGCTTCAAGCTCGGTGATGGCGTCGACATTCTCCTCGGCGCCGTAGAAGGTCGACACCACGCCCAGCGCGAAGGCGCCGCCGATCAGGCCGGAGATCAGCGCGACGACGAGCGTGCCGAAAATGCCGAGCTGGCGCTTCGGGCGCGGTTCGGCGGGCGGGGGAACGGGATGCACCGGCTGGGGCACCTCGTCCGCCTCGCCCTTCGCGCTGCCGCCCTCGCCCCCGGCGTCGAGCACCGGCACGTCATCGGCCACAACGGCGGCATCGGGCTTGAGTGTCTCTGGGGGCATGTCCGGGGATGTATCCGCTTTGGTGGGCTCGGGCGTGGAAGCCTCTGGACCGGGGGCTGGCCCTGCCGGCTCGCCTGTCTTCGCCTCGTCGGAAACGGGCGTCACTTCCCGAGCGGAAAGGTCGAGCGTCGGCGGCTTGCGGCGCGTGGGCTTGCCCCCGGCCTCAACCTTGTCCTCAGCAGCCTTTTTCGGATCGTCTGTCGCCACGTCCTTACCTCTACGTTGATAAAGCGCCGGGCCGGCCCTTGTTCCGGGATAGACCGCCTGTTCCTGCGCCGCAACCTCCCGGAGACCGCAATGGCCTACCCGCCGAGAAGCGCGAACAACCCCTCTTCCGTCGGCGCGGCGGCGATCCGGGTCGGCCAGCCGGCGGCCGCCAGCGGCTTCGCCACATTGGCAGAGAAGCACAGATGCTCGACATGGCGGAAATACGTCGCCACGCCGGCGGCCTCCGCCCGGTCGGCAAGGGTGGCGGCGGTGCGCGGCGAAAAGTGGAAGGCCGCGTCGATCCGCCCCGCCCTCGCCGCCTCCGCCGTCGTGCCCGCCAGTGCCTTGGCCGGGACGGTGCGGTAGATCACGAAAAGTTCGGTGGAAATGCCGTCCCCCGCCAGCACGGCGCCGAGGTCCACCGCCCGCTCCTCGCCGGCGACATAGAGCAGCCGCGCCCCGCGCGGCAGTCTGGCGCGCAGCAGTTCGGCCAGCGCCGCGCCATCGCCCCCGGCGACATGCACCGCGCCGAACGCCGCCGGCGCCGCCGCCGCCGTCCGCCGGCCGACCGCGTAGAGCGGCAGCGCGGCCAGCGCCGGCAGTTCCGGGCGGGCCGCCAGCAGGCGGGCGCCGTTGACACTGGTCAGCGCCACCGCATCGAAGGCCCCCGGCGGCAGGCGGGCTTCCACCGCCTCCACCGCGAGCATGGGATCGACGAGCGCGCCATGCCCGGCAGCGGCGAGCCGTGCGGCAGTGGCCTGCGCGTCGGGCTGTGGCCGCGTCACCAGCACCCGCATGTCGCGCCCCTCAGTGCGGAAGGAGTTCGGGCGGCACCAGAGCGCGCATCTCCTGGCCGGCGGCGATGCCGAGTTCCAGCGCGCGATTGCGCGGCCCATAGCGCACGATCTCGTAATAGCGCGCCCCGTCGGGCGAGAGCACGGCGCCGCGAAAGCGGATCTCGTCGCCTTCCAGCTGCGCCAGCCCGCCGATCGGCGTGCGGCAGGAACCGTCGAGCTGGCCGAGATAGGCCCGCTCCACCCGCAATGCCAGCCCGGTGGCCGGGCACGCCACCGGCACCACCAGCGCGTCCACGGCGATGTCGCCGAAGCGCGTCTCGATCGCCACCGCCCCCTGCCCGACGGCGGGAAGGAAATCGGCCGTCTCCAGCACCGAGCTCACTTTGTCGGCGAGGCCGAGGCGGCTCAGCCCGGCATAGGCGAGCAGCGTGCCGTCGAACTCGCCGCTCTCCACCTTGGCGAGGCGGGTGTGCACATTGCCGCGCAGCAGCGAGACATGGAGGTCCGGCCGCAGTCGCCGCAGCTGGGCCTCGCGCCGCAGCGAGGCGGTGCCCACCTTTGCCCCCGGCTTCAGGTCGCGCAGCGCCACGCCTTCGCGCAGGATCAGCGCGTCGCGCACATCCGCGCGCGGGAGATAGCCGACCAGATGCAGCCCGTCCGGCAGGCGGGTCGGCATGTCCTTGGCCGAATGCACCGCGAGGTCGATGCGCCGGTCGAGCAGCGCTTCCTCAAGCTCCTTGGTGAACAGCCCCTTGCCACCGGCCTCGGAGAGCGCGCGGTCGGTGATCGCGTCGCCGGTGGTGCGGATCACCTGCACCTCCACGGCCTCGTCCGGCCAGCGATGGGCCTTGAGCAGCGCGTCGCGCACCGCATGCGCCTGCCAGAGCGCCAGCGGGCTGCCGCGCGTGCCGAGCCGGAGTTTGGGAAGCGATTGCGTCATGCGGTCCTGCGGTGCTAGTGGGTAAAATCCGGCGGCTGAAACTCAGATGTCGGGTTTTTGGCCACAATATCAATATTTTGTGGGCCGATAGGACCGTATCATTGCAGAGCCGGATGATACGGTCGGGCCACAAGCGGTTCGGTGCCGGCTCAGTTCACTGTCCAACCCCGTAAAGTCAATGCGCGATCTTCTCCTGCTCGGGATCGAGACCACCTGCGATGAAACCGCCGCCGCGGTGGTGCGCCGGCGTGCCGACGGCACCGGCACGATCCTGTCCAACATCGTCCATTCCCAGACCGAGGACCACGCCGAATTTGGCGGCGTGGTGCCGGAGATCGCCGCCCGCGCCCATGTCGAGGTTCTCGACCATCTGATCGCGCGCGCCCTGCGCGCCGCCGGGCTCACCCTCGCCGAGGTCGATGGCATCGCCGCCGCTGCCGGGCCGGGGCTGATCGGCGGGGTCATCGTCGGCCTCACCACCGCCAAGGCGCTGGCGCTGGCAGCGAAGAAACCGCTGATCGCCGTCAACCATCTGGAAGCGCACGCCCTCACCGCGCGCCTCACCGACAAGGTGCCCTTCCCCTTCCTGCTGCTTCTGGTGTCGGGCGGCCACACCCAGCTGGTCGCCGTTACCGGCATCGGCGAGTATGCCAAGCTCGGCGGCACCATCGACGATGCCGTCGGCGAGGCCTTCGACAAGACCGCCAAGATGCTCGGCCTGCCCTATCCCGGCGGCCCGGCGGTAGAGCGCGCGGCGCTGAAGGGCGACCCCGGCCGCTTCGCCCTGCCGCGCCCGCTGCACGGCAAGCCGGTGCCCGATTTCTCGCTCTCCGGCCTCAAGACCGCCGTGCGGATCGAGGCTTTGAAGATCGCCCCGCTGAGCGAGCAGGACGTGAACGACCTGTGCGCCTCCTTCCAGGCGGCCATTGTCGACGTCCTGTCCGACCGTGTGCGCTGCGCCCTTCGGCTGATGCGCCAGCGGGGGCTCAAGCCCTCGGCGCTGGTGCTGGCCGGCGGCGTCGGCGCCAACCAGGCGGTACGCCGGGTGCTGCACAAGGTGGCGGCCGATGGCGGCACCCGCCTCGCCGTGCCCCCGCCGGAACTGTGCACCGACAATGGCGCGATGATCGCCTGGGCGGGCGCCGAGCGGCTGGCCCGCGGCCTCCAGGACGGGCTCAACGTCTCCCCCCGCGCCCGCTGGCCGCTGGCCGAGGTGGACGCGGCTACCCTCCCGGCCTCTGGCAACGCAGCGGGTGCGGATGCGACGGCCCCGGCGGTTGCGACCGACGTGGTGGCAGCAGTCGACGCGGCGGCTCCCGTTCTTCCGGTACCGTCCTTTGGCCCGGCCGGGGCCGGCGGCTGATGGCCGCACGCTACGCCTCCATCGGTGTGGTCGGCGCCGGCGCCTGGGGCACCGCGCTCGCCAATGCCAGCGCCCGCGCCGGCCGCGAGGTGGTGCTCTGGGGCCGCGACCGCGACCTCGTGGCAGCGATGGCGCGCAGCCGCACCAACCCGGCCCATCTGCCGGGCGTCGTTCTCGCGGATACGGTGCGCCCGACCGCCGATCTCGCGGCTCTGGCGGGCATGGATGCCATTCTTCTCGTCGTTCCGGCGCAGGCGAGCCGCAGCGTGGCCGCCGAACTCGCCCCGCATCTGGCCCCCGGAACCCCGGTCGTCACCTGCGCCAAGGGCATCGAGCGCGGCACCTCGCTGTTCATGACGCAGGTGCTCGGCGAGGCCTGCCCGCAGGCGGTCCCCGCCATCCTCTCCGGCCCCAGCTTCGCGGCCGATGTCGCGGCCGGCCTGCCCACCGCCGTCACCCTCGCCTCGCGCGATCCCGGCATTGCCGAGGCGCTGGCCGCCGCGCTCGGCTCCTCCTCGTTCCGGCTCTACCACAGCGCCGATGTGCGCGGCGTCGAGATTGGCGGCGCGGCCAAGAACGTGCTCGCCATCGCGGCCGGCATCGTCGGCGGCCGCAAGCTGGGCGCCAGCGCCGGGGCCGCGCTGGTGGCGCGCGGCTTTGCCGAGCTGATGCGGTTCGGCAAGGCGTATGGCGCCCGCGCCGAGACGCTGACCGGCCTGTCGGGCCTCGGCGACCTCATCCTCACCTGCTCCACCGCGCAGTCGCGCAATTACGCGCTCGGCCTCGGCCTCGGGCAGGACGAGGGCCTGCACCCGCCCGGCAAGCTGGCGGAAGGCGCGCTCACCGCCAGCGTGCTGGTGGCGATGGCGCAGGCGCGCGGCGTCGACATGCCCATCGCCCGCGCGGTGGAAGACGTGCTCGCCGGGCGCAGCGATATCGAACAGGCGATCGGGTCGCTGCTGGCCCGCCCCCAGAAAGCGGAAGCGTGAGATGGCGCACTGGCTCTACAAGTCCGAACCGTTCAAATGGTCCTGGGAGAACCAGGTCGCGGCGGGTGCCAAGGGCACGCACTGGGACGGCGTGCGCAACCACCTCGCCAAGCAGCAGCTTCTCGCGATGAAGCTCGGCGACCGGGGGTTCTTCTACCATTCCAACGAGGGCAAGGAGATCGTCGGCATCGTCGAGGTGATCCGCGAGGCCTATCCCGACCCTTCCGACCCCTCGGGCAAGTTCGTCATGGTCGATGTGAAGGCTGTGGAGCCGCTGAAGAACCCGGTGTCGCTGGCCGCCGTCAAGACCGAGCCGCGCCTCGCCGAGATGGCGCTGATGAAATTCTCCCGCCTGTCGGTGCAGCCCGTCACCGATACCGAATGGGACATCGTGCTGGAGATGGCGGGCGGCACGCGGTGACGCCGCGCGCCGTCGCCGATCCCGCCGCCTTCATCCGCGCCGAGACGCGCCGCCTCGCCCCGCCGCTGGTGCCGGAAATCACCCTCCACCTCGCCGAGGAATCCCTGCCGATCTGGCAGCGCACCGAGGAGGAACTGGGCGAAATCGGCCTGCCGCCGCCCTTCTGGGCCTTCGCCTGGGCCGGCGGCCAGGCCCTCGCCCGCTACATCCTCGATCATCCCGAGACGGTGCGCGGCCGGCGCGTGCTGGATTTCGCCGCCGGCTCGGGGCTGGTCGGCATCGCCGCGGCAAAGGCGGGAGCGGCCTATGTCGACTGCGCCGACATCGACCCTTTCGCCCACGCCGCCATCGCGCTGAACGCTGCCCTGAACGAGACCGATGCCATCACGGTGCGGACCACGGACGTGATCGGCACGACCGGCGGCTGGGACGTGGTGCTCGCCGGCGACATCGCCTATGAGCGCGACCTCGCGGCCAAGGTCTTCGCCTGGCTGGAGGCGCTCTCCAACGAGGGCGCGCGGGTGTGGATCGGCGATCCCGGCCGCTCCTACCTGCCGCGCGAGAGGCTGGAAAAGGTGGCAGACTACGCCGTCCCGGTCCCGCGCGAGTTGGAGGATGCGGAGATCAAGGCCACCAGCGTCTGGCGCCCGCGCCCCGAACGCACGGGCGGTGCCGCGCCTTCCCCGATATCAGGCCACGAGCCATGACAGGAACGGATATGACCGAGGATAACAAGCAGTTGGTCCGCGACTTCATCGAGCGGGCGATCAACGGTCACGACCCCGACGTCGCCGGCGACTACATGGCCGAGGACATGATGGAGCAGGTGCCGTTTCCCGGCCAGGGACCGGGTCTGGCGGGGCTGAAGGATGTCTTGCGGGGCCTGTTCTCCGCCTTTCCGGACATGCATTGGACCGTCGAGGAGCAGATCGCCGAAGCCGACAAGGTGCTGACGCGCTTCACATGGACCGCCACCCATGGCGGCGAATTCTTCGGCATGCCGGCTTCCGGCAGCACGGTATCGGTCTGGGGCATGGTGATCGACCGCATCGAGGACGGCCGCATCAGGGACACCCGTATCCTGATGGACGTGCCGGCGCTGATGCGGCAGATCGGGGCCGGGGCCTGAGCGCGGGCCGACCGAGCCCTCGGACCGTGCGGCAAGGCCGCACCCGACCAAAGTTCGGCGCACCCGCGCTTGTCGCGCGTCAAGGCGCCGCCCATAATTTCATGAGAAACAGGAGCGAGGCGGCCCCAGAGAGGCCGCCGCCCGAGCCTTGGAGGGAGACGCCATGACCGACAAGATTTACGATGTGCCCGCGGAATGGGCCAAGCGTGCTTTCCTCGATGATCGCGCCTATCAGGCGAAATACGAGGCCTCGCTGCGCGACCCGGAAGCCTTCTGGGCAGATGAGGGCAAGCGGATCGAGTGGTTCGAGCCCTATAGCGTGGTCAAGAACACCTCGTTCGCACCCGGCAACGTCTCGATCAAATGGTTCGAGGACGGCGTGACCAACGTTGCCTGGAACTGCATCGACCGGCATCTGCCGACCCGTGCCGACCAGGTCGCCATCATCTGGGAAGGCGACGACCCGTCCGAGCAGCGTCACATCACCTATCAGGAGCTGCATGACGAGGTCTGCCGCTTCGCCAATGTGCTGCGCAATCGTAATGTCGAGAAGGGCGACCGCGTCACCATCTACATGCCGATGATCCCCGAGGCGGCCTTTGCGATGCTCGCCTGCGCGCGGCTCGGCGCCGTTCATTCGGTGGTTTTCGGCGGCTTCTCACCGGACAGCCTGGCCAGCCGGATCAGCGACTGCAGCTCAAAGGTCGTCATCACCGCCGATGAGGGCCTGCGCGGCGGCCGCAAGGTTCCGCTGAAGGCCAATGTCGACGCCGCCATCGCCAAGCTCACCGACATCGAGGTCGATCACGTCGTGGTGGTCCGTCGCACCGGGGGCACGGTCAACATGGAGCCCGGCCGCGACGTCTGGTATCACGAGGCCGCCGAGCTGGTGACCCGCCATTGCCCCGCCGCCCATGTGAACGCCGAGCACCCGCTGTTCATCCTCTACACCTCGGGCTCGACCGGCCTGCCCAAGGGCGTGCTGCACACCACGGGCGGCTATCTCGTCTATGCCGCGATGACCCACCAATACGTGTTCGACTACCATGAGGGCGACATCTACTGGTGCACCGCCGATGTCGGCTGGGTCACGGGCCACAGCTACATCGTCTATGGCCCGCTCGCCAATGGCGCCACCACGCTGATGTTCGAGGGCGTGCCCAACTACCCCACCAATTCCCGCTTCTGGGAGGTGATCGACAAGCACAAGGTCAACATCTTCTACACCGCCCCCACCGCCATCCGCGCCCTGATGCAGGGCGGCGACGCCCCGGTGAAGAAGACCAGCCGCGCCTCGCTGCGCCTGCTCGGCTCGGTGGGCGAGCCGATCAACCCGGAAGCCTGGGAATGGTATCACCGGGTGATCGGCGACGAGCGCTGCCCCATCGTCGACACCTGGTGGCAGACGGAGACCGGCGGCATCCTCATCTCGCCGCTGCCCGGCGCCACGGCGCTCAAGCCCGGCTCGGCCACCCGCCCCTTCTTCGGCATCATCCCGGAAGTGGTGGACGCCGAGGGCAAGCCGCTCGACGGCCCCGCCGAGGGCAATCTGGTGATCGCCGATTCGTGGCCGGGGCAGATGCGGACGGTCTATGGCGACCATGAGCGCTTCATGCAGACCTATTTCTCCACCTATCCCGGCAAGTATTTCACCGGCGACGGCTGCCGCCGCGACGCCGACGGCTATTACTGGATCACCGGCCGCGTCGACGACGTGATCAACGTCTCCGGCCACCGCATGGGCACGGCCGAGGTCGAGAGCGCGCTCGTCGCCCACCCCAAGGTGTCCGAGGCCGCCGTGGTCGGCTATCCCCACACCATCAAGGGACAGGGCATCTATGCCTATGTGACGCTCATGTCCGGCATCGAGCCGACCGAGGAATTGCGCAAGGAACTGGTGATCTGGGTGCGCCAGGAAATCGGCCCCATCGCCTCGCCGGACCTCCTCCAGTTCGCCCCCGGCCTGCCCAAGACCCGCTCCGGCAAGATCATGCGCCGCATCCTGCGCAAGATCGCCGAGGACGAGTTCGGCAATCTCGGCGACACCTCGACGCTGGCGGACCCCGCCGTGGTCGACGACCTCATCTCCCACCGCCAGAATAAGAAGCACGCGACGGTGTAGGAGGAATCAAACTTCCGCACGGAGGGGGGCCTCCCCTCCGTCATCCCGGCCGAAGCGCAGCGCAGAGCCGGGCTCTCTACTACCCCCGCACCAGATCGCCGATCAGGCTGGCCGCCACCGAGAGCTTGGACACGCTGAGCCCCGAGCCGGCGATCTCGTGCACGCCGTTGCGCGCCCGCTCCACCACCTCGCCGCGAGCCCGCGCCCAGCTCGACACCCCGGCGACGCCGGCCCCGTGATCTTCGATCACCTCGGCGGTGAGCCGCCGCACCGCAGCCTCGAAGGCGGCGAGCGCCCGCTCCAGCGCCAGCCGGTCGTAATAGTCGCTCACCGAAAGGGTGCGCGCCGGGCCGAGGATACGGTCGAGGCGGAACAGCAGGGCGACGGCGAAGAAGGTCACGGCGGCGTCCGCCAGCGGCGCCCGGGTGCGGTCGGCGATCAGCACGATGTCCGTCGCGCTCTCCACCGCCGGCAGCCGGGCGATGCGCCGCGCCAGCACTTCGGGCACGCCGGCCTGCGTCCACTGGCTGATGCGGGCATCGTGCAGCACCCGCGTCTCCTCGGGCAGCAATTCGCGCACCGGGCCGGCGAGCACCTTCTCCACCGGGCCGATGCCGGCGGCGTAATGGCCGACAAGCTCGTCGAGATTGCGCCGGAGGTCGACATTGCGCAGGAACCAGATCGAGCGGTCGAGCAGCATGTCCTGCACGACGCCATAGAGGTCGAGCTGCACCGCGCCCGACACCAGCCCGTCCAGCGCGTCGATCTCGCCGTTGAGCGCCGAGAGCCCGAAACCGTCGCGCACCACGGCGAAGGCCTTGGCGATGCTGTCGATCCCCGCCCCGGTCTCGTCCGTCAGCCGGGCGACGAAGGCCGGGCCGCCATGGTTGATCATGGCGTTCGACAGGCGGGTCGCGATGATGTCGCGCCGCAGCCGGTGGTGCTCGATACCCTCGGGGAAATGCTCGCGCAGCTCGGCGGGAAAATAGGCCACCAGTTCGCGCGCCAGATAAGGGTCATCCGGCACGTCGGTGTCGATCAGGTCGGCCTGGGCGGAAAGCTTGGCATAGGCCAGCAGCACCGCCATTTCCGGCCGGGTAAGCGCCTCGCCCCGGCCGCGCCGCTCGTTCAGCTCGCTGTCGGTCGGCAGATATTCGACGGCGCGGTCGAGCAGCTCGCGCTCCTCCAGCCGCTGCATCAGGCGCTGGAGAAAGCCGAGATCGTCGAGGCCGCGCATCTCGGCCAGCGAGAGCGCCAGCGTCTGCAGGTAGTTGTTGGCCAGCACCAGCGCGGCGACATCGCCGGTCATGCCCGCGAGCACCTGCGCCCGCGCCTGCGGGTCGAGCCGCCCCTCGCGCAAGGCGGGGGCCATGGCGATCTTGATGTTCACCTCGATATCGGAGGTGTTCACCCCTGCGGAATTGTCGATGGCGTCGGTGTTCAGCCGCACGCCGCGCCGCGCCGCCTCGATGCGCCCGCGCTGGGTGACGCCGAGATTGGCGCCCTCGCCGATCACCCGCGCCCGCACCTGGCTGCCGGTGATCCGCAGGCCGTCATTGGCGCGGTCGCCCGCCTGCGCGTCGCTCTCGGCGGTGGCGCGCACATAGGTGCCGATGCCACCGAACCACAACAGGTCGACCGGCGCCCGCAGAACCGCGCTGATCACCTCGGAGGGGGAGGCCGAATTCTTGTCGAAGCCCAGCACCTCGCGCATAGCGAGGGTCAGCGGGATGCTCTTGGCGGTGCGCGGGAATACGCCGCCGCCGGGCGAGATCAGCGACTTGTCGTAGTCCTGCCAGGAGGAACGCGGCAGCGCGAACAGCCGCTGGCGCTCGCGGAACGAGGCTTCCGGGTCCGGATTGGGATCGAGGAAGATGTCGCGATGGTCGAAGGCGGCGACAAGGCGGATCGTGTTCTCCAGGATCATGCCATTGCCGAACACGTCGCCGGACATGTCGCCGACGCCGGCCACGGTGAAGGGCGTGCGGCGGATGTCGACATCCATCTCGCGGAAATGCCGGCGCACCGCCTCCCAGGCGCCGCGCGCGGTAATGCCCATCGCCTTGTGGTCATAGCCGACCGAGCCGCCGGAAGCGAAGGCGTCGCCCAGCCAGAAGCCGCGTTCCAGCGAGAGCGCGTTGGCGGTGTCGGAGAAGGTCGCCGTGCCCTTGTCGGCGGCCACCACCAGATAGGGGTCGTCCTCGTCGTGCCGCACCGTGTGCGCGGGATGGACGGTGCGGCCGTCCTCGATATTGTCGCTCACGTCGAGCAGGCTGGAGATGAACAGCTTGTAGGCCTCGACGCCCTCGGCCTGGATGGCCTCGCGCGGGCCGGCGGGAAGCTGCTGGGGCACGAAGCCGCCCTTGGCGCCCACCGGCACGATGACCGCGTTCTTCACCTGCTGCGCCTTGACGAGTCCCAGCACCTCGGTGCGGAAATCCTGCGGCCGGTCGGACCAGCGCAGTCCGCCCCGCGCGACGCGGCCGAAGCGCAGATGGATGCCCTCGACACGCGGCGACTGGACGAAGATCTCGAACAGCGGGCGCGGCTGCGGCAGCCCCTCGACCTCGGCGCTGGCGAACTTGAAGGCGATGGTCGGCCGGTGGCTGCCCTGCGGCCCGCGCTGGAAGAAACTGGTCCGCACCGCCGCGCCTATGAGGTTGACGAAGCGGCGCAGGATGCGGTCCTCGTCGAGGCTCGGCACGTCGGCCAGCGCGGTCTCGATGGCGGCCCGCAGTTCCTCCTGCCGCTCCGCCCTACGCTCGGCGTGGTCGGGGTCGAAGCGGGCATGGAACAGCGCCACCAGCTTCTGGGCAAGGGCGGGATGGGCGTTCAGCGTCTGCCAAAGATAGTCCTGGCTGAAGGGAATGCCGACCTGGCGCAGATAACGCCCCAGCGCCCGCAGCAGCGCGATGTCGCGCCAGCCGAGCTGGGCGTTCAGCGCCAGCGCGTTGAAGCCGTCGCTCTCGCCGCCGCGCAGCACCGCCATCAGCGTCGCATGCAGCCTCGGCCCGAGCGTATCGAGCGCGATGTCGCCGCCGCCGCGCCGCGACAGCAGCATGTCGTGCAGATAGACCGGCGCGCCGCCGGCGGGCCGGACGGTGAAGGTGCGCTCGTCGATGACAACGAAGCCCATCGATTCGAGCAGCGGCACCCGCTCGGAGAGCAGGCGCGGCACCTTGTGGCTGAACACCTTCAGCGAAACCCGCCCACGCTCGCCCAGCGCCGAAGCCCGGAAATCCGCTGCCACCGGGCTCGCATCGCCCAGATCCTCGATCAGCCTGAGATCGTCGATCGCCTCGGCCGGCGCGGTGGCCGCCTGGTAGCCGGCCGGGAACGCCCTGGCGTAGCGCTCCATCAGCTCGCTCGCCTTGCTGGCGGGCACGGTCGCGGCCAGCGCTTCGGCAAAGCCATCGCCCCAGGTGCGGATGATGGCGCCGATCGCCTCTTCCAGCGTGGCACGATTGACCGTCGGCACCTCGCCGGGGCCGCGCTCGATGATGAAGTGGACGCGGATGAGCGGCCCCTCCAGGAACATCGGCCGGAAGGCGACGATCTGGCCGCCGAAGCTCGATGCCAGCAGGTTGCCGATCTTCTCGCGCGCCTCGCTGTCGTAGCGCTCGCGCGGCACGAAGACGAGGATCGAGACGAATCGGTCGAACCGCTCATTGAGCGCCAGCACCCGCACGCGGGGGTGCTCGTCGAGCTGGAGAATGGCGAGCGAGAACTGATAGAGCGCGGTCGTGTCGATCTGGAACAGGTCGTCGCGGGGATAGGTTTCGAGCACCTTCACCAGCGCCCGGCCGGAATGGCTCTCGGGGGCGAAGCCGGCCCGCGCCAGCACGGTGGCGGCCTTGCGCCGCAGCATCGGGATGGTGCGGACGGAGCTCGTATAGGCGGTGGCGGTGAACAGCCCGGCGATGCACAGCCCGCCGACCACGCGCCCCTGCGAATCGTAGCGCTTGACCAGCACGACATCGATCCAGGCCCGCCGGTGGACATTGGACACGGCGCGCGACTTGGTGACGATCAGCGGGCTGGGGTCGGCCAGCGCGTCGGCAAGGTCGGTGCTCACGGTCCGCGGGTCGCCGGTGGGGCGGAACAGCCGGAATTCCTCGTCCGTCATCAACCCCAGCGCGTCTTCCATGCGCCGCTCGAACACCGTCGCCTTCGTGCCGCCGGGCGTGCCCGTGGCCTGGTAATGGCGGCAGCCGAGAAAGGTGAAGCGCCCGGCCAGCAGCCATTCGAGAAAGGCGATCGCCTCTTCGCGGTCCTCGCGCGGCACCATGGCAGGGGCGAGGGTGAGGTTGGTCACGGCGGCGCGCACCTGCGCCATCATCGGCTGCCAGGCGCCCACCACCACGCGCACCTGGTTCAGCACCAGGCCGAGGTCCTCGATCAGCGCGGCGCGCCGGCCCTCGTCCTCGATGCGCGGAACGTGGATCTGGATCAGGCTCTCGCGCCGCATGCGCGCGCCGGCCGGCGTCTCGCCGGGGACGAGGCCCGTCACCTGCCCGCTCGCGTCGCGGTCGACGCCCATGATCGGGTGCACCACGAAGCTCGCCGTCAGGCCCTGCGCGTTGAGCGCGCCCATGACCGAGTCGAGCAGGAAGGGCATGTCGTCATTGACGATCTCGATCACCGACACCCGGGCGAGCCGGTCGCCGCCCTCGGCGGGCTCGGGCTGGTCGATGCGGATGTCGAAGCTGTCGCGCCGCCGGACCCTCAGATGCGCATAGGCGAGGCGTGCCAGGCCGGCGAGTTCGTGCGGGGTGTAGACACGCACATCCTCTGCCACTGCCCGACCGAACAACCCGTGGGCGAACCGGGCCGGCACATCGCCGTCGGTCGCTTGCAGGATAAGGTCCGCCTGCTCGACGAGCTGGCGCGCGACGCGCTCGTCTTCGCTGGCCAGGAACCCTTCGACGCCCATCATTTCCCCCCGCCGGATGCCGCAGGCCCCGCATGGGCGCCCGCGTACCGGCTGTAGCCGATTGTTCTAGTATACGTCTATTCCACCCGCTGAAATGCCGCGACGGCCGTCGCTGTTCCCCCTGTTGCGCCCCGGTCACAGGAATACAAGAGTATCGCCGGATTGATCTCGATCAAGCTCACGGCCGTCCCCTCCCCCCACCACTAGCCGCGTGCTCCGCACAGGGGCAGGGGAATCAAGGGGTTTGGGCATGCCGTCCATCGGATCAACATTACATCGTCTTTCCGCTCCGGCGGCGGGTCTGGTTCTTCTCGGCGCCGTACTCGGCGGAGCGCCGGCGCGCGCGGCCGACATGGCAGGCACGCCCCCGCTCGCCTACAAGGTCCCCGCCCCGGTGGTGGAACAGAGCCCGTGGCAGATTCGCCTGCGCCTGCTCGGCGTGTTCCCGGAGGATGGCGGGTCGGTACACGGCGTCAACGGCTCGAATCTCGACTATTCCGACGCCGTCGTCCCGGAACTCGACATCACCTACTATTTCACCAAAAACTGGGCCGCCGAGCTGATCCTCGGCGTCACGCCGCACGACATCAGCGGCGCCGGCACGATTTCCAGCCTCGGCAAGATCGCCGAGGTCTGGCTGCTGCCGCCGACCCTGACGCTGCAATATCATTTCACCGATTTCGGCGCCTTCAAGCCCTATGTCGGCGCCGGCATCAACTACACCTTCTTCTTCGATCAGAAGGCCTATTCGGCCGATTCGATCGACGTGAAGGACACGTTCGGCTGGGCGCTGCAGGTCGGCTTCGACTACATGCTCGACGACCATTGGGGCCTCAACGTCGATGTGAAGAAGCTCTTCCTGAAGCCCGATTTCGACGTCGTGGTCGCCGGCCAGGCCCTCTCCGGCACCGCCGATCTCGACCCGTGGATCGTCGGCGTCGGCGTCACCTACCGCTTCTGAGGGCGGTCGCCGCCTCCATCGAAGGGCCGGCCGCACGCCGGCCCTTTCGCGTTTCGCCCTCCGCTCAGTGCCGGAAGTGCCGCACGCCGGTGAACACCATGGCGATGCCGGCCGCGTCCGCCGCCGCGATCACGTCAGTGTCGCGGATCGAGCCGCCCGGCTGGATCACGGCGGTGGCTCCCGCCTCGATGGCGGTGACCAGCCCGTCGGCGAAGGGGAAGAAGGCGTCGGAGGCCACCACGCTGCCCCGCGTCAACGGCTCGGCCATCCCGGCGGCGGCCGCCGCGTCGCGGGCCTTGTGGGCGGCGATGCGCGCCGAATCCACCCGGCTCATCTGCCCGGCGCCAATGCCGACCGTGGCCAGGCCCTTCGCGTAGACGATGGCGTTCGACTTCACATGCTTCACGACGCGGAAGGCGAAGGCGAGGTCGGCCAGTTCGGCCTCGGTCGGCGCGCGCTGGGTCACCACCTTCAGCGTCATGTCGTCCACCACCGCATTGTCGCGCGACTGCACGAGATAGCCGCCCGCCAGCGACTTCACCAGCCGGCCGCCCCCGCGCGGGTCCGGCAGCGCGCCGGTGACCAGCAGGCGCAGGTTCTTCTTGGTGGCGATGATGGCGGCGGCTTCCTCGGTGGCGTCGGGGGCGACGATCACCTCGGTGAAGATGTCGACGATGGCACGGGCGGCCTCGGCGTCCAGCGTGCGGTTCAGCGCGACGATGCCGCCAAAGGCCGAGGTCGGGTCGCAGGCCAGCGCCTTGCGATAGGCCTCGACCAGCGTCTCCCCCTCGGCGACGCCGCACGGGTTGGCGTGCTTGACGATCACCACCGCCGGCGCCCGCGCCGGGTCGAACTCCGCCACCGCCTCGAAGGCGGCATCGGTGTCGTTGAGGTTGTTGTAGGAGAGCGCCTTGCCCTGAAGCTGGCGCGCCGTGGCGACGCCGGGCCGGGCCGGGCCGCCGACATAGAAGGCGGCGCTCTGGTGCGGGTTCTCGCCATAGCGCAGCGCCTCGGCCAGCCGACCGCCGAAGACGCGGCTTTCCGCCGCCGCCCCGGCGCCCTCGCCAGCGTCTTCCTTCGCCTCCACCTCGGCGAACCAGCTCGCGATCGCCCCGTCATAGGTGGCGGTGCGGGCATAGGCGAGCTGCGCCAGCTTGCGGCGGGTGGCGAGCGTGGTGCCGCCCTTGTCGTTGAGATCGGCCAGCACGGTGGCATAGCTCGACGGGTCGACCACGACCGCGACATCGGCGTGGTTCTTGGCGGCGGCGCGGATCATCGCCGGCCCGCCAATGTCGATGTTCTCGACGCAGTCGTCATAGCCCGCACCCGCCGCCACCGTCGCCTCGAACGGGTAGAGATTCACCACCACGAGGTCGATCGGCAGGATGTTGTGCGCGTCCATCGAGGCGCGGTGGCCGGCATCGTCGCGAATGGCGAGAATGCCGCCATGCACGCCCGGGTGCAGCGTCTTCACCCGCCCGTCCATCATTTCGGGAAAGCCGGTGAGGTCCGACACGTCACTCACCTCCAACCCCGCCTGCGCCAGCGCCTTGCGCGTGCCGCCGGTGGAGACCAGCGCGATTCCCTTTTCGGCCAGCGCCTGCGCGAAGGGCACGAGGCCGGTCTTGTCGGACACCGAAAGGAGGGCGCGGGCGATGGGGCGGATGTCAGCGGACATGGGAGCGGCCAGTGCGTTGAAAACAGGATGGCCGCCGCCCTATCACGTCTGGCCTTCCGGGTGAACCTTCCACCACGCGGCCCGCCCGCTATCCCCGCAGCGCCCGCAGCTGGACGAAGGTCCATTCCACCCGCGGCGTCTGCCGGGCCGTGCCTGTTATCACCAACTGCTCGGTGCGACGGGGACCGGCGCCGCTGCCGAGGAAGATGCTTTCCTCGATGACGACGGCACTGTCCGGGGCGGTGAAGGCCCAGTCGTCGCCGTCGGGCAGCCGCAGGATCACCGTCTGCCCGTCCGAGGCACGGGAGGGCTCGACCGAGGGGTGCAGGTGGAAGCGCACCGCATAGCGGCCCGGCTGGTCGGCGGGGAATTCCTCGCCCTGCGAAACGCGGAACAGGTCCTCGCCGTCCAGCCGCATGCCGTCTGCCGACAGCCGCCAGGAGCGCTGATGGACCACGCCGAAGCGCCGGGCATAGCCGTCATGGCTGGCGCGCAGCACATCGGCGCCCCCACGCTCGCCACGGTCGACATGCAGGTCGCCCGGGCCGCCCAGCACCGGCGCTCCGCACAGCCGGGTCAACGGCCCGGCGGAGAGGAAGCGGCAGGATGACGCGTCTTCCACCACCACGGTGGAATGGGCCGCCGTCTGCCGTGCGATCGCGCGCCATTCCTCCCGCCCGGCGGCAGGCAGGCCGCAATTGACCACGATACGGTGCCGCCCGGCGGAGAGCTCGAAGGAAAGGCAGCCGGCATGCGCTTCAAGGCTCAGCGGCATGGGCGGCGGCGCGCCGGTGTCGGCGATCACCACCGTCGCGCCCGCCTCCATGCGCTGATAGCCGGAATAAGGCGCGTTCGACACCGGGCGCCCGCGCGCATCGTCATAGGCGAGCACGGTGGCGAGCACATCCGCCGGCGTCGGTCCCATGCCGTTGAACAGCCCGAAGGCGCCGTCCACATGCCGGAAGAAGCGCAGCATCGGCATCATGCGGTCGATGGCGTTGAGCAGCGCCGGCGGCGGCGGCAGATGGCGGGCGGCGTAGCTCTGGCGCAGCGGCAGCAGGTCGAGCAGAACCTCGACCAGCATGCCGGGATTGCGGCTGACATGGCCGCCATCTCCCAGCACCTGCCGATCAAGTTCGTCGACCAGGCGCTTCTGCGCAGTGCGCATCAGCCGGGTCTGGTCGGCCATGCACAGGCTGGCCAGCGCCAGGGTGAGCGCACAGGCAAGGCGCGCCCTCCCGTCCGGCGCGTGCGGGCCGACGCTCTTGATGTAGCGCACCTGCGCGGTGAGGCTGCGGATGAAGCGGCGGTGAAAGCCGGGGTCGGCATCCTGCAGGATCAGCGGCGCCTGGGTGAGCCAGCTCGCCACCCGCCGCGCCGCTATTTCCGGCAGCGAGGCCTGTGGCAGCCGGTGGCCGCGCATGGCGATCCAGTCACCCACCAGCGCGCGGGCATGCGCCCGGGCGAGGGGCGAAGCGGCGGCCTGCAAATGCCGCAGCCAGCAGAAGGAATAAAGGTCGCGCGCCCATTCCGGCGAGGGCGGCAGCATCTCGAAGGGCGAGGCGCCATCGGTCAGGACCAGCTTGCCGGCGAAGCTGTAGCGCCCGGCATACAAGTCGGCGGCCCGCGCCGGGTCGCCGGTGCGCAGCTCATGCGGGGCGAACAGCAGGCGCGAGGGCACCGGCACGGCTGTCGCGCGCCACGGAAACCACGGATGCGCCAGGGTTCGCGCCACCAGGCCGTTCCAGCCGGTTTCGGCCGCGAACCGCGCCAAACGGGCACGGTCCGCAAAGATATCGCGGGCCATCAGCGTCTCAGCCCCACTCGAAGACGCCGGGAATCACCAGCTCTGCCATGGCCGCGAGCTTAGCGAAGCGAGTCCGCACGTCCAGCCGCACCCACCCACGCCCGCGAACCGGCCTGCCGGTCCCTGTGAAATCCCTCACCCCTTGCGCAGCCGCGCGGCGAAGAAGCCGTCGAGGCCGGCATAGCGCGGGTCCTCGTCCGGCAGATGGGTGGGCAGGGTACGAACCTCGCCCTCTCCATTGATCCATTCCGCCGGAATGCCGCACTCGCCGGGCACCACCGGGTCGCGGACGAAATCGGGGCGGAGGGCGAGGAAGGCGGCGATCTGCCGCTCGCCCTCTTCCGGCTCCAGCGAGCAGGTGGAATAGACCAGCACCCCGCCCGGCCTCACCAGTTCGGCGGCGTTGGCGAGAAGGCGGGCCTGCAGCGAAGCGAGGCTGACAATATCGGCCGGCGCCTTGGTCCACGCCACTTCCGGGTGGCGGCGTATGGTGCCGGTAGCCGAACAGGGGGCGTCGATCAGCACGCCATCGAACGGACCGGCCTTGAGGCGGGTGGCGTCGGCCTCGATGATGTCGGCGGCAAGGCTGAGCCGCTCCAGATTGGCCTTGAGCCGACGCAGGCGCGGGGCGGAACGGTCGACCGCCACCACCCGCGCGCCGGCAGCGGCCAGCTGCGCCGTCTTGCCGCCGGGTGCAGCGCAGAGGTCGGCAATCGTCATTCCTGCAGCAGGGCGAAGCAGCAGCGCCGGCAGTGCCGCTGCCGCGTCCTGCACCCACCATTCGCCTTCGTTGAAGCCCGCCAGCGCGGTGACGTTGCCGGCCTCGACAAGACGTACCGAGCCTGTCGGCAGCAACCGGCCGCCGAGCTTTTCCGCAAGCGCTTCAGGATGTTGCCGGGCGGTGAGGTCAAGCGGGGCCTCACTGGCCAGCGCCCGCGAAATCGCCTCGCCCGAGGCCGGGCCATAGGCGGCCGTCCAGCCCTCAACCATCCATTCCGGCTGGTCCGCGACGTCGGGAAGGATCGCCTTGCCCTCCCGCGCGATCCGCCGAAGTACAGCATTTGCAAGGCCTTTGAAGCCGGCGGTGCTGGCCTGCTCGCCCACCAGCGTCACGGTGGTGCCCACCGCCGCGTGGTCGGGCACGTCCATGAACAGGATCTGCGCGGCGCCAACCAGCATCAGAACCTCGACCCGCCGGGCCTTTTCGGGGATGGCCCGCTCCATCAGGCTGCGCAGCAGCGCGCGCAGGCTCCCCAGCCGCCGCAGCGTGGTTGCAGCGAGCATCCGCGCCAGCCCCCGATCCCGCTCATCCAGTTCGCGGGTCAGCCGTTCAAGGGTTTCCTCCAGCGGATGGCCGTTTTCGAGCACGGCTTCGACGGCATCGGCCGCCGCCCGGCGGGCGGCAAGGCCGGGCGCTTCTGCGGCGGGAGCGGATCGGGAGGCGGAGCGCGGTTCTTTCATCGCGATGGGACTAGGCCCAGCCACGCGGGAAGGCAACCTTATCCGTCGATCGCGCCGGGGCGAGGCATCCAAATAGCCGCTCGGGGGTTGTCGAACCGGGCGAGATTGGGTCCTATCCCCCTTCAGCCCGCCCACCCGCCTTCCCGGCCCGCCTCACGCCTTGCGCCAGCAGCGAACGGAACATGCCCAACCTGATCCTCATCGCCGATATCGGCGGAACCTCCTCGCGCCTGGCCCTTGTCGACACGGGCGGTGTCCCGCGCGACATCCAGATCCACCGCAATGACGACTTCGGCGGCTTCAAGCAGATGATCGAGGCCGACCTCGCCCAGCGTGGGTCGGAGGCCCGCGCGGCGGTCGGCGGCGCGGTGCTCGCGGTGGCCGGGCCGGCGGATGAGGAGGTCATTCGCCTGACCAACCGCGACTGGTCCTTTTCCAAGCGCGACATGCGCCGCCATTTCGGCTGGCAGAAATTCGCCGCGCTGAACGATTTCGAGGCGCTCGCCCTCGGCGTGCTGGCGCTCACCCCGGAACACCTCGTCGCGGTGGGCGCCGGCCGGGCGGAGCGCGATGCGCCCATTCTGGTCTGCGGCCCCGGCACCGGCTTCGGAACCGCCATGCTGGTAAAAGCGGGTCGCAACCGCATGGTGCTGACCGGCGAAGGCGGGCGCGTGCGGCTCGGCGCCGCCGATTCCGAGGAGGCGCTGCTGCTCGGCCACATGGTGCAGGAGCTTGGCCCTGTCGTGGTAGAGCATGCGCTCTCCGGCTCCGGCCTTGCCCGCATCCACCGCATCTTGTCCGGCGCCAGCCTTTCGCCGGAGGAGGTGATCGCGGCCGCCTTGCGGGGCGAGGATGCGGCGCATCACAGCTGCGCTGTTTTCCTTCGGTTGTTCGGTCGCATCGCCGGGGATCTCGCGCTCATCACCAATGCGCGCGGCGGCGTCTATCTCGCCGGCGGCGTCTCGGTCGGGCTTGCCACCCTGTTCGCCGGCTCGGCGTTCCGCGCCGCCTTCGAGGAGCATCCGCCCTTCGAGGCGCGGCTCGCCGAGATGCCGGTGCAGGTCATCACCCATCCGACACCCGGGCTGATCGGCTGCGGCCAGTTCGGCGGCCGGCTGGCGAAGACCCTGAAGAGCTAGCGCCCCCGGAGACATGGCAGACCATGATCACGCACATTGTTCTTCTGCGCTTTCCCGACAACATGCCCGGCGCTCGCATCGATGAACTGCTCGCGCCGTTTCTCCGGCTTCCCGAGGTCATTCCCGGCCTCGTCGCCGTGAGCGCCGGCAGCAACACCAGCCCGGAAGGCCTGCACAACGGCTATCGCCATGGCCTCGTCATGCAGTTCAGTTCCGCCCTTGACCGCGACGCCTACCTCACCCATCCCGCCCATGTGCGCCTTGCCGAGCCGCTCGTCGCGGCGCTCGCGCACGGGGTTGGCGACGTTGCGGTGTTCGATCTGGAATCGGGTGACCGCTAGGAACTAGAGCATTTTCGAGCGAAGTGGGTTCCGGTTCGCGTGAATAAAATGCGTAAAAACAAAAACCTCGAGGACGTCCGGCGAGCCGGAATTCACCGAGCGTGCTCTAGCCACCCAGCTTTGTGAAGCCGGCTTCATCCGCCAGCGCCTCCAGCGCGGCCGGGTCGAACCCGGCCCGCTCCAGCGTGGCGCGCATATGAGCGGGCAAAGGCGCGCGCGCATCGACCGGATCGCGGCCCTTCTTCTGCGGAATGATCGCCCGCCGCGAATGCAGGTGCAGGATCGGCCCGCCCGGCAGGCGCGAGGCGCCGCCATAGATGCTGTCGCCGAGAATCGGGTGGCCGATGGCGTCGAGATGCACGCGCAACTGGTGCGTGCGCCCGGTGAGCGGCGAGAGCGCCAGCACCGCCAGCCCCTCGCCCTCAGCGATCTTACGCCATTCGGTGATGGCTTCCTGGCCCTTCGGGTCGACCGCCATCCACCAGCCACGCGTCGGCGAGCGCTTGGCGAGCTTCAGTTCGATGCGCCCGCCTGCCTCGGCCGGCACGCCGCGCACAACGGCCATGTAGGTCTTGCCCACCGTCCCGTCGGCAAACGCCTTGCCAAGATCGGCCAGCGCCTTGCGGTGACGGCCGAGCACGAGGCAGCCGGAGGTGTCCTTGTCGAGCCGGTGAGCGAGTTCCGGTGCATTGGGCAGGCCGAAGCGCAGCGCGTCGAGATGGTCGGCCAGCGTCTCACCACCCTTCGGCCCCTTGTGGACCGCAAGGCCGGGCGGCTTGTCGATGACGAGCATCATCCCGTCGCGGTGCAGCACGCGGGCGGCTATGTCGAACGTCCCCTCATTGGCGGGGACGGCGTCTTCGGAAGACGAGGCGGTCTGGCTCATCGCGCCGTCACACCACAAAGCCGGCCGCGCGTCGAGAGGCGCCTGCTTTTAGCGAAGCGGCTATTTCGCCACCCAGCCGCCATCCATCTGCTGCAACGCGCCGGTGATCGAGCGGGCATTGTCGCCGGCGAGGAACACCGCCAGAGCCGCTACCTCCTCGACCGTGACGAACTGCTTAGTCGGCTGCTCGGACAGCAGCATGTCCTTCACCTGTTGCTCGGTCATGCCACGCGCCTTCATGGTGTCGGGAATCTGCTGCTCCACCAGCGGCGTCCAGACATAGCCGGGGCAGATGGCGTTGACGGTGATGCCGAACGGCGCGGTTTCCAGCGCCACGGTCTTGGTCAGGCCGGCAATGCCATGCTTGGCGGCGACATAGGCCGATTTGAACGGCGAGGCGACCAGCGCATGGGCCGAGGCGGTATTGATGATGCGGCCCCATTTGCGCGCCTTCATGCCGGGCACGGCGGCCTTGATGGTGTGGAAGGCGGCGGAGAGGTTCAGGGCGATGACGAGGTCCCATTTGTCGTCCGGGAATTCGTCCACCGGCGCGACATGCTGCACGCCGGCATTGTTCACGAGGATGTCCACCGAACCGAGCGCTTCCTGCACAAAGGCGATCAGCCCGGCACAGGCGGCCCCCTTGGTGAGATCCGCGTCGGAATAGAGCGCCGCGACGCCGAAATCGCTCTCGATGCCGGCCCGCAGCCGCTCGATCTCGGCCGCGTCGCCGAAGCCGTTCAGCGTGACATTCACGCCCTCGGCAGCGAGGGCGCGGGCTATGGCGAGGCCTATGCCGCTGGTCGACCCGGTGACGACGGCGTTCTTACCCTTCAAGGACATGCACGGTACCTCATTCGACAGGACGAGCGGCAAAGCACGAGCAGCATTTGGCCGCCCGCCGGAACTTAAGGCGGGGCGATGACGCGCGCATCACCGCCCCGCCTGGAAGATCGGCTACCGGAGGATCACGGCTGCTTGAGGCAGACCGCGACGACTTCCTTCACCGGGTGCTCGCACGCCACCACGGTCTTGCCGCCATCATCGGCGAAGGACGCGATGTGCTGGAAGCTGCGTTCGGTGTTGACGCAATAGCCCGAGACGATCACCTCGCCGCTCTCGCAGCCGCTGGTGCAGCCTGCCGACGGGCAGGGCGCGCTGCGCACGGTGATGGCGGAGGACCCCGGCGCGCCGGGCGTGCCCGCCGTGCCGGCAGGACCCTGCGGACCCGTGGGACCGGCAGGGCCGGAAGGACCCGCAGGCCCGGCGGGCCCGGTGGCGCCGGCAGGGCCTGCCGCCCCGGCGGGACCGGCCATGCCGGCCTCGCCCTTCGGACCCGCAGGACCGGAAGGCCCCTCGAAACACCCCGCCAGAGGCAGCGCGAGCGCCGCGACCAGAATGAATTTGAAAGCCTGCATGGAACCCCCAATGAACGAACCGGCGGCCGTATCCTGCTCCGGCGCACAGAGCCTCACAAGGGCGAAGCGCATGCGACCATCAACCTTTGCGCCAACTCGTTCGCCATGCCCGGCCGGCCGGCGTGATGGCGGGGTGATCGCAGCGTGATAGCGCCGTCATGGCGCCGTGACCGGGGAAGGTTTATATTGGCAGCATGTCGACCACCTCTCCCCCGCCCGGTGGCCCGCAAGGGCATGACCATGATGGCCACGACCACGACCATGCCGCCTGCGTGGCCGGCGCCATCGCCCGCTTCGAGCAAAGCTGCGCCCGCAGCGGCGCGCGGCTGACGCCCTTGCGCCGCCGTGTGCTGGAGGAACTGGCCGACAGCCACACCCCGCTCGGCGCCTATGATCTGGTGGAGCGCCTCGGCAATTCCGGCGAGAAGCCGCCGCCGATGTCGGTGTACCGGACGCTGGATTTCCTCGTGAGCGAGGGGCTGGCCCACCGCATCGAGAGTCGCAACGCCTATCTGGTCTGCGGGCGCGAGCATGGTGCCGACGACGTCATCGTGTTCCTCATCTGCGAAGGCTGCGGCGTGACGGCGGAAGTCGCCTCGCACGCTATCGGCCGCGATCTCGCCTGGGCGACGCGGGCAGCCGGCTTCACCCCGCGCACGCCTGTCATCGAGATCGCCGGCACCTGCGCCCGCTGCCGCACGGCGGCCGGAGCGGATGCGGCCGCAAACGACGCGCGGGAGGCGGCCCACCCTCACGCCCATGCCGAGACGACGCCGTGAGTTCCCGCCCGAGCCCCCGCCCGTTGACGCACCGCCCGCACCGGCTTAACCCCAGCCGCACGCTGCGCACCCCAGTCCCCGGACGATGAACGCCATGGACGCCCTCTCCCCCGCCTCCGTCGTCGCGCCCGATCTCGAAGCCGCCGGCCCTGCCCCGCGCCGTGCCACCGTCGCGGTGAAGGTCGGCAGCGTCACCGTGGGTGGCGGCGCGCCGGTGGTCGTTCAGTCGATGACCAATACCGATACCGCCGACGCCGACGGAACCGCCCGGCAGATCGCGGCACTCGCCCGCGCCGGCTCGGAAATCGTGCGGATCACGGTGGATCGCGACGAGGCCGCCGCCGCCGTGCCCGAAATCAAGGAGCGCCTGCTGCGCATGGGGCTCGACACCCCGATCGTCGGCGACTTCCACTACAATGGCCATCTGCTGCTGACGAAGTACCCGGACTGCGCGCAGGCGCTCGACAAATACCGGATCAATCCCGGCAATGTTGGCTTCGGTCAGAAGCGCGACCGCCACTTCGCCACCATCGTCGAGCAGGCAATCAAATACGCCAAGCCGGTGCGCATCGGCGCCAATTGGGGCTCGCTCGACGACGACCTGCTCACCGCGCTGATGGACGAGAACGCGAAGCTGCCGAGCCCGGCGCCGGCGCGCGCGGTCACCCGCGAGGCGCTGGTGCGCTCGGCCCTGCTCTCGGCGGCGCTGGCCGAAGACATCGGACTCCCGCGTGAAAAAATCATCCTCTCCGCCAAGGTCTCGGCGGTGCAGGATCTCATCACCGTCTACGCCGAGCTGGCGCGCCGCGCCGACTATGCGCTGCATCTGGGCCTCACCGAAGCCGGCATGGGCTCGAAGGGCATCGTCGCGTCCTCGACCGCGATGGGCGTGCTTTTGCAGCAAGGCATCGGCGACACCATCCGCGTCTCGCTCACCCCGGAGCCCGGCGGCGACCGCACCCGCGAAGTGACGGTGGCGCAGGAAATGCTGCAGACCATGGGCCTGCGCACCTTCGTGCCGCTGGTCGCCGCCTGCCCCGGCTGCGGGCGCACCACCTCAACCACCTTCCAGGAACTGGCCTTCGAGGTGCAGGACTTCATCCGCACCTCCATGCCGGAATGGAAGAAGCACTATCCCGGCGTCGAGACCCTGAACGTCGCGGTCATGGGCTGCATCGTCAACGGCCCGGGCGAGAGCAAGCATGCCGATATCGGCATCTCGCTGCCCGGTACCGGCGAGTTTCCCACCGCCCCGGTCTATCTCGACGGCAAGAAGGCGATGACCCTGCGGGGCCCGAGCCTGCGCGAGGATTTCAAGAAGATCGTCGAGGACTATGTCGAGCGCCGCTTCGGCGTCGGGCGCCCGGCCTCCGGAGCCGACGCCGCGGAGTGACCGCGATGAAGAAGGGCTACAAGCAGCTTTTGGCGGAAGCCGAGGCCGTGGTCACGGGAATCGAGGTGGCGGAAGCCGCGGCCCTGCAGGCCCGCGACGACGTGGTCTTCGTCGATCTGCGCGACCCGCGCGAGCGAGAGCGCGAAGGCTCCATCCCTGGCGCCTTCCCCTGCCCGCGCGGCGTGCTGGAATTCTGGATCGACCCGGAAAGCCCCTACGCCAAGGAGGTTTTCCAGCAGGACAAGCGCTTCGTGTTCTACTGCTCGCTCGGCTGGCGCTCGGCGCTGGCGACAAAGACGGCGCAGGAGATGGGGCTGGAAAAGGTCTGCCACCTCAAGGGCGGTTTCACCGCCTGGAAGGCCGCCGGCAGCGCGGTGGAGACGATGGCGGCGAAGGGGTGAACGGGGATCCTGGTTGCCAAACGACCATCCTTCGAGGCTCGCTGCGCTCGCACCTCAGGATGACGTGGCTCTCACGGCCGCCGAAGCGGGGTTCTTGTCTTCCACCCACACACCGTCATCCTGAGGCGCCCGGCGCAGCCGGGCCTCGAAGGATGGTCATCCGGGAGCGACGATGGGTGCGTTCGTCTACATGCTCCGCTGTGCCGACGGCTCGTTCTATGTCGGGTCGACCAGCGGCCCATTGGACAAGCGCCTCGCCGAGCACGAGAGCGGCAGCTATCCCGGCTACACGTTTCGGCGACGTCCGGTAACGCTGGTCTGGTCGGAAGCGTTCGAGCGCATCACCGACGCCATCGCGGCCGAACGGCAGATTAAGGGCTGGACCCGGGTCAAGAAGGAAGCCCTCATCTGCAGTGACTGGGAGACACTCCGTCATGCCGCTCGGCGACAGTCTGTGCGGGAAGGGTGACGCGCCTGGGCGACCATCCTTCGAGGCTCGCTACGCTCGCGCCTCAGGATGACGTGGCTCTGTGAGCGACCGGCAGAGACTTGACCTCATCTGAGCATCACCGTCGCCCCGAGAAGCCCGGCATCGCTGGGCTTCCAAGGAGGATCAACCACACCACTTTGCCTTCCCCTTGCCCGCCGTCATCCTGAGGTGCGAGCGTAGCGAGCCTCGAAGGATGGTGATCCGGGAACAGTCCGCAGGCGCCTGTCCGTATGGGTGAGGAAAACGCCTTCGCCCGCCCCCTCCTCCCACCCGTTGCCCTTGCGTCCCTTATCGCGTAAAAGCCCGCGCTCGCCCGAGCCTGTGAATGGCAGGGCCTTCAGGAGATCAGCACATGGGCTACAAGGTCGCCATCGTCGGTGCCACGGGTAATGTGGGCCGCGAAATGCTCGACATCCTCTCCGAGCGCGGGTTTCCCGCCGACGAGGTGGTCGCGCTTGCTTCTCGCCGCTCGGTCGGCACCGAGGTTTCCTTCGGCGACAAGACGCTCAAGTGCAAAGCCCTGGAGAATTACGACTTTTCCGACACAGACATCTGCCTGATGTCGGCCGGTGGCGACGTTTCCAAGGAATGGTCGCCGAAGATCGGCCGCCAGGGCTGCGTGGTGATCGATAATTCCTCCGCCTTCCGCTACGACAGTGACGTGCCGCTGATCGTGCCGGAAGTGAATGCCGACGCCATCACAGGCTTCACCAAGAAGAACATCATCGCCAACCCGAACTGCTCGACCGCCCAGCTTGTCGTGGCTCTCAAGCCGCTGCACGATCTGGCGACGATCAAGCGCGTGGTGGTGGCGACCTATCAGTCCGTCTCCGGCGCCGGCAAGGACGCGATGGACGAACTGTTTGCACAGACCCGCGCGGTGTTCGTCTCCGACCCGGTGGAAGCCAAGAAGTTTCCCAAGCGTATCGCCTTCAACGTCATTCCTCACATCGACGTCTTCATGGAAGACGGCTACACGAAGGAGGAATGGAAGGTGATGGTCGAGACCAAGAAGATCCTCGACCCCAAGATCAAGCTCACCTGCACCGCCGTGCGCGTGCCGGTGTTCATCTCGCATTCGGAAGCCGTGAACGTCGAGTTCGAGAAGCCGATCACCGCCGAGGAGGCGACGCAGGCGCTGCGCAACGCGCCGGGCGTGCTCGTCATCGACAAGCGCGAGCCCGGTGGCTACATCACCCCCTACGAGGCCGCCGGCGAGGACGCCACCTATGTCTCGCGCATTCGCGAGGACGCGACGGTGGAGAACGGCCTCTCCTTCTGGTGCGTGTCGGACAATCTGCGCAAGGGCGCGGCGCTGAACGCGGTGCAGATCGCCGAAGTGCTGGTCAACCGCAAGCTGATCAAGCCGAAGGCCCGGAAGGCGGCGTGACCTGCCTTCAGTCGCTTGCTGCAATCGCTTGCTGCACGCGCTTGTGAACCTATAGAACGGCCGCCTCCGGGCGGCCGTTGCCGTTTGCGGTGCAATCCGTCACCATTCCGCCGAACTCCACCGCCACCAGTCCGTCACCTTGGCGGCTTCGGAGAGGCCCGACGTGATTCAGCGACTTCTGGCGACGCTCGTCATTCTCACGGCCCTCACCGGCGCCGCGCTCGCCCATCCCCATGTATGGGTCGAGGTGCATTCCGAGCTTGACTACACGCCCGCCGGCACGCTTTCCGGCGTGCGCCACCACTGGAAGTTCGACGAGGCGTTCTCGACCTATGCGCTGCAGGGGCTGGAAACCACGCCCGACGGCAAGCCGAGCGAGAAGACGCTGAAGGAACTCGCTCAGGTGAACATCGAATCCCTGCACGAATTCGATTTCTTCACCTATGCCAAGCGCGGCAAGCAGGACATCAAGTTCCTGCCCCCCAAAGACTATTCCCTCACCTATGACGGCACGGCGCTGACCCTGCACTTCACCCTGCCCTTCGCGGAACCCCCGGCGAAGAAAGGGGAGATGGCGCTTGATGTGTACGACCCCACTTATTTCGTCGCCTTCCAGCTCGCCGACAACGATCCTGTGAAACTCGCCGGCAATGCGGGCGATTGCGCGCTGACGCTGCACCGGCCGGACCCGGCGGCGACCGGCAACTCGACGACGCTCTCGGAAGGCTTTTTCAACGCCCTCACCTCGGCCAGTGAGTTCGGCTCGCAATTCGCCAACCGCGTCACGGTGAAATGCTCGTGAGCCGGCGGGCTGCGGCCTTCGCTCTGGCGCTGGTCGCTGGTGCGCTCCTGCTGCACCCCGCCTTCGCCCAGAGCCCGTTCGGCGTCGGCGCCCCGGCTGCGCCGGAAAGCGGGGGGATTGCCGGCTTCATCCTCGCCAAGCAGGCCGAATTTTATCGCCTGCTCACCTCGGCGGTGCGCGCCTCGAAACAGGACGGGCACGCCGTGTTCCTGCTCGGCGGCATCTCCTTTGCCTATGGCGTCTTCCACGCCGCCGGCCCCGGCCACGGCAAGGCGGTGATTTCGTCGTACCTGCTCGCCAACGAGGCGACGCTGAAGCGCGGCGTCGGCCTCGCCTTCGCCAGCGCGCTGGCACAGGCGCTGACCGCCATCCTCGTCGCGGGCATTCTCGCCGCCATCATCGGCGCCACCGCCGCCACGATGAGCCGGGCGGTTGCGATCATCGAACTTGCCGCCTATGGGCTGATCGTCGTCGTCGGCCTGCGGCTGGCCTGGACCAAGGGCCGCGCCGTTCTTTCCGCGTGGCGCGGTACCCCGGCGCATCGGCATGGGCCCGATTGCGGCTGCGGCGACGACCACGCCCATATGCTGGCGCCGGACGACCTGCCCCGCAGCAATGGCTGGCGCGAATGGTGGGGCGCCGTGATGTCGGTAGGTCTACGGCCCTGCTCGGGCGCGATCCTCGTTCTGGTCTTCGCGCTGGCGCAGGGCATCTTCTGGGTCGGCGCCGCCTCGGCGCTGCTCATGGGCGTCGGCACCGCGCTGACGGTAAGCGCCATCGCCGCGCTCGCGGTGTTCGCCAAGCACGCGGCCGTGCGGCTCGCCGCCAACCGCTCCGGCTCGACGGCGGCGCTGGCGTTGCGCGGCATGGAATTCCTCGCCGCTCTGATGCTGCTGGCCTTCGGGCTGGCGCTCTTCTTCGGCTTCATGGCTACTGAGCGACTGACACTGGGATGACGCCCGCTCAGTCCTTCAGATAGTCGTGCACCACCTTGCCGAGGCCGAGGGTGAGATCGGTGCGGAAATGCGCCGCTGAGATCACCTCCAGCACGGGCAGCTTGGCGACATCGGCCAGCGCATGTGGAAACAGGCCCAGCGCCCCCGGGCCGGTCCACGCCTCCTGCACGGTGATATCTTCGAGATAATACTCGACCAGTTCGCACACCCGCGTCGTGCCATCGACATGGGGAATGATCTTGATCACCCAGTTCGGCCCCAGCAGCGATTGATGCAGGGCCGCCTTGTCGAGCGCCGCGTATTTGTAGCCCATGGTGGCGGAGGCGACGAGCACGCTGCCATAGTGCAGCGTCCCCACCAGCGTGTCGCTCTCAACCTTCAGGCTGGGTCGCGCGAGCTTCTTGGGGAAACCCCACAGCTCGCGCCCGCCGGCGATCGGCGCCTCGTCGTCGAGATACATGGAGTGGACATAGCCGCCCTTCACCCCATTCAGCTCGACGGGGATCACCTGCCCGGTCTCCGTATAGTCGCCGAAGCCGGTCGAATCCGGCATGCGGATGAACTCGTATTTGACGATCGGCTCGATCACCTTCAGCGGCTCGGGCACCACCTTTTCCAGCGCAGCCATGTCGGTGCGATAGGTGACGACGAAGAATTCGCGGTTGAAGAACTTGTAGGGCCCCTTCGGGTAGGACGGGCTCGTGAGCGGCATGGAATAGGCGGTGCGGCGAACGTCCTCGATCTTCATGCGGGGCAAACTCCTGTGATGCGTGAGCGTAGCCCATTTGCCGCGCGGCGGTAGGGGCGTGCGGCCGGACCTGATGCATTCAGGCCCGGCCGCACGCCACCTCAGAAGCGGTAGGTAAAGCCGCCCTTGATCGCGTTGCTGTTCACGTCGCTGGCGAACTGCCCCTCATAGCCGATATTGAGCAGCACGTTCTCCCCCACCGCGAAATCGACGCCGGCGCCGAACAGGAAGCTGTCCTCGGCAATAGGCGCCCCGGCCACGGAGAAGGCGATGCCGGTGGAGGCGAAGGTCATGCCCAGCTCCGGGGTGATGTCGCCATAGGCATGGCGCCAGGCGAGGCTGGCATGCGGCGTCACCGTGCCCTCGCCCAGGGCGAGCGTGGTGGCGAGGCGCAGGCCAAGCGTGGAATAGGGCACGTCATAGGACAGGCCGGAGGAGGCGAGCCCGCTGGTGAAGGCACCCGTCTCGGTGAAGCTGTCCGTATCGATCCAGCTCCATGCCATCTGCGCGAAGGGCTCGAAGGCGATGCCGCCGGCCTCCATCGCATAGGCGGCCTCGACGAAGACGTTAGCCGTCGCGCCGTCATAGGAACCGAGCGGATTCTCGAACAGGCTGAGCATCGCGACGCTGCGCGTCGTGTCGATGTCGCTCCAGCCATAGCTGGCGCCACCGCGCAGGCGGAAGGCGTCGAAGCTCGCTCCGGCATAGGCGGCGAGGAGCACCGTGTCGGCATCGGCGCTGCTCATCCGGTCGTCGACATCGAGGGTCGCGGAGGCATAGCCGGCCGCCAGACCGAAGGTGTAGTTGCCGGAGGTGACGTCGCCGCCGGCAAGGAAGCCGCCGAGCGAGGAATCGACATCGGCGGAATTGCCGGTGCCGTTCGCCGAATTCCACTGGCCGAAGCCCTGCGCCCAGGCGGCGTAGACCGGACCCACCGGCTCCACGGGCAGGGCCTTGACCGGGAAGGGGCTCGTCGCTTCCGGCGCCTTCGCCGCGTAAGCGGTAGTAGGTCCGCCGGTGGCGAGCGCCACCAGTGCCGGCGAAGCCCCACTCGCGGAGGTCTGGCGCAGGCGGCCGATCAGCGTGTCGGCCACCAGCGTCGACTGGAAGTAGAGCGTCGTGCCGACCGAGGCATGCACCTCGCCGGAGAGCAGGTCATAGCCGGCGCGGATAGCCTGCGATTGGGCGCCTGTGCCGGCGAGCACCGTGCCTTGCAGCAGGCTGCCATCGGCGCGGTCGAGAGCGCCGGCGACGCTCGCCTGGTTGGCGGTGTGTGCGAGGCTGGCGAGGGCAACCTCGTTACGGGTAATGGTGAGCGTCACCGAAGCGTCATCGCGGCCGAGTTCGGCATCGACGAACAGGAAGTCGGGGTCCTCAAGCGCGAACTGCGCCATCGGCGTGGTCGTGGCGGAGGCCGAGACGATGTCGTAGACGGTGCCATCATAGAGCGGCCCGATCGCCGAGAGTGTCACCGTGCCGCCATTGAGGGCGAGGGTGTCGGTAACGATCTGGTCCGAGGCGAGCCCGCTCAACTCGACCTCGTAGACCGAGCCGGCCGCGAATGTCGTGGTGCCCAGCACAGTGACGGTGCCGATGGAATTGCCGGGCGACACCGTGCCGCCGGCGCCGACGGCGAGAGCGCCCAGGGTCGCGTTCCCGCCGAGGACGGCATCCTCGCCGATACCGACCGAGGCCGAGCCGAGCGAGCCGTTCAGCACGAAGGTGCCGTCGATCTGGACCTCGCCATCGAAGGTCGAGCTGCCAATGCCGATGAAGCTGGAGCCCTCATCCACGAAGAGCGTGCTGAAATCGCGGTACTGCGCGTCGTCGCCGAGCAGCGACAGGTCGAACGTGCCGAGGCCACCGAGTTCGAGGGTATTGTAGCCGTCATTGCCGATGACGAGGCCGACGACCTCGCTGCCGTCGACATAGACGAACAGATCGTCGCCGCCGCCCATATCGACCGCGACGTCGTTGTCGCTGGAGATCAGGCCGGTATTGACGATGGTGTCGTCCTGCGAGCCGATCAGGGTGATCGCCGTGCCGTCGGAGCGGATGATCCCCTCATTGACGATCTGGGTCGCAAAAGGCGCCGCCCCTTGCGAGCTGTCGTCGATCAGGATGGCGCGGCCGACATCATCCAGACCGTCATTCGGGTAGTTGTCGAACGCTTCGATGACGGCGCCCGCATGATTGATGATCGTGCCGCCGCCAGCGGCGATGCCGTCGGCCGTGTTCGGGTCGCCATCATTGGTGCCGGTGGCGCCGGTGCCCTGGATCAGGCCGTAATTGCTCAACAATATCTGGCCGTCGACATCGACGCCGTCGCCATCGCCGTCCGGCACGCCATCGGGATCGCCGTCATCGTCGATGAGGCCCGTCACCTCGCCGCGGATGGTGCCGTGATTGACCACTGTGACTACCGTGTCGCCGGAGCTGTCGACATTGATGCCCGACCCGTTGCGACCGACGATCAGGCCGCCGGCCTCGTTGAGAACCGCGATCGCGCCGTCGCCAGTCACGCCGTGCTTGGCACCGAGGATCTGGCCGGTCGCCTTGTTGAACACGGTGCCGCCGGCGTCCTGGAAATCAACGCCGTCGCCGTCGCTGGTGAGGTCGGTCGACTGGATGATGCCGTGATTGGTCACCACGGCGCCGGCACCGGGGCGGATGCCGTCGGCGACGGAGGACTGAAGCGTACCGTAATTGACGATGGAAATTTTGTTGTCCGGCGAGGTCAGGTCGGCGAAGTCGAGGGCCTGGCCGATGCCGCCGTCGATAAGGCCATGGTTCTCGATGTAGATCGTTGCGTCAGACGTGTCGGAATCGGCGGCGAATTTGAAGCCGTCGTCGAGGCCGAGAATCTGCCCGCCTTCCTTGTTGATCAGGGTGAACGAGACCAGCGTGTCGATATTTTCGTCGCCGTCGAACTTCAGGGCGCGGCTCTCGGCCTCCAGCGTCTGGATCGTCCCCGAATTGGTGAGGACGATGGTGCCGGCGCCGAAGCGGATGGCGTCGTTGTCGAGCGCGGTGATCGTGCCGCTGTTGTCGATGTTCACATAGGCGCTTTCCGCCGTCGCCTTGTTGAGATCAAAGACCTGGCCGCTGGTGGCGGTCATCGAGCCGGTATTGACGACGTACAGCTCGCCATCGGCAAAGGCGCCGTTGATCCGCACCGTGTCGTCGCCAGAAGTGATGTCGCCATTGTTGGTCAGGGTCAGCGTACCGCTTACATCGGACGCGGTGTCGAGCGCCCGGCCGGTGCTGGCGATCGTGCCGTTATTGCGCAGATCGACACCCGCTCCCGTCGCCGGTGCGCTCCAGGTGATCGCGGTGCCGTCGACGTCGAGCGCGCCACGCTCGGCGATCACGCCGCTATCCGTGCCCGCCACACTTTGCGGCGCGGTCTCGGTCACGCCGGTCGGCACCGTGAAAGATTGGGCGCGAGCCCCGGCAATCGGCACAACGAACAGGGCGCCGGCGGCAAGCAGGGCCGCAGGGCTGGCAGATGAAAACAGGCGGTTCATGGCGGTCAGTTCCCCGGATATCGCGTTCTGATATCCGCGCTACCGAGGAGGGATGACAGGCAGGTGACTATTGGGCGACACGCGCCCGCTTGTTCGCCCGACGGCGACATGCCCCGCGCAAGCGTGGTGCCGGTGCAACAGGGGAGACGGCCAGAGCCCTCATTTTACGGTACTAAATAACCTCAAAAGGTGGTGAGCCCGCCCATCCCGCTCTCGGTGCCGATGGCGAGCGCGCTGCCATCGCCGCGCCACGCCAGGGCGGTGACGGCGCCACCGTCGGGCGCGCGCAGCAGGATTTCGGCGCCGTCCGAAATCCGCACCATCAGCACCAGCCCGTCCTCATAGCCGCAGGCGATCACCTCGTCGCGCGGATGGGCGGCAACGGCGCAGACGCGCACGTCGCGCGGCGCCAGCATGGAGGGCTGCTTGCCCATCGGCCCCTCCTTGCTCGAGAAGGGCCAGAGGATCGCCTCGCTGGAACCGGAGGTGGCGAGGAATTTGCCACCGGCGGTGAAGGCCATCGACGTCACCCGCGAGGGATAGCCGGTCATCCGCATGTGGCCGGCGTCGGCGAGGCGCCAGCCATGCAGCGCCGCCTCCTGCATGGTCGTCACCACGAAACGCATGTCCGGGCTCCACATCACGCCGCGATGCGAACCCTTCCACTCCAGCCTTTCCGGCTTGGCGACCGCGTTGGGAAACCACAGCGAGACGCCGCCATAATGGGCGATGGCAAGGCGTGTGCCCTTCGGCGCGAAGGCGAGCCCGCCCACGGTAGAGGGCAGGTCAAGCGACTTCGCCTCGCCCTTGGCGGGCTGGAAATGGGCCGTCTTGCCTGCCGAGAAGGAGAAGGCCCCATCGGCGCCCGCCGCCACCTGGTCGATCCAGCGGCCCTTCTGCTCGAACAGCACCTGCGCCGAGCCGTCGGCCCGCGTCGCCACCACACGGCCGTCATCGCCTCCGGTCAATATCCGCTTGTCGTCGCCAGCGACCGAGAGCACCGCACCGTGATGCGCCCGCACCCGGGCTTCGTCGTCGCCCACCAGCACGATCTCGCCCTCGCCCAGCACGAAGGCGGCCAGCGGGCCGAGGAAGCGCAGGCCAACCACCGCGCCGCCGAGGTCGAGCGGACGCAATTTCGAGGTGAGGGAAGACGGAGGGGAGGAGGGCAAGGCCATGACGCTATCGTTGTTCGCAAAGGGCCACAGGCTTAGCCGATGCCGGAGACCGCGTCACGCCCCAGAGCGGGCGATCAATGCGCGATCCAGGCGCCATCGACCAGGGCGAGGGTCTCGCGCCCGCTCTCCTCGTCAATGTCGGTGATAACGACATGGGCGCCTTCGCGCGCGAAGGCGAGCGCGGTCACCCGCCGGAGTCCCCGCGCCGCGCACGTCACCAGCGCGACACGACCCTCGAACTCCCCCATCGCCCCTCTCCGCTTACGCCGGGCACCTGTGCCGGCCGTTCACGCCACGCAGCTGAGAAAACCCTTTTCCAGTGCCGCCGCGTCCAGCTGCCGGCCGATGAACACGATGCGGCTCAGCTTCGGCTCGTCGGCCCGCCACGGGCGCTGATGGTCGCCGTCGAGGATCATGTGCACGCCCTGGAAAACGAAGCGCTCCGGGTCGTCCTTGAACGCGAGAATACCCTTGGAGCGCAGGATGTTCGGCCCTTCCGTCTGGGTCAGGTTCTGGATCCAGGGGAAGAACTTGTCCGGGTCGAGCGGCTTGTCCGAGGAGAACGAATAGGAGCGCATCTCCTCGTCGTGAAAATGCCGGTGGCCGCCTTCCAGAAAATCGGGGTCGATCGCCTGGATGCGGTCGAGGTCGAACGCGCCCTGTCCCAGCACCTTGTCGATGGCGATCTCGGAGCGCTGGGTACGGTGGATGCGGGCGAACGGGTTGATGGCGCGGATCCGCATCTCCACGTCCTTGAGATCGGTCTCGGTGACAAGGTCGGTCTTGTTGAGCAGGATCACGTCGGCGAAGGCGATCTGACTTTTCGCCTCGGGCGCGTCCTTCAGCCGGTCCTTCAGCCATTTGGCGTCGGCCACCGTCACCACCGCGTCGAGCGTGGTCTTGGCACCCACCGTCTCGTCGACGAAGAAGGTCTGGGCCACCGGGGCCGGGTCGGCAAGGCCCGTGGTCTCGATGATGATGCCGTCAAAGTCGTTCTTGCGGCGCAGCAGGCCGTCGATGATGCGGATGAGGTCTCCGCGCACGGTGCAGCAGATGCAGCCGTTGTTCATCTCGAACACTTCCTCGTCGGCGCCCACCACGAGGTCGTTGTCGATGCCGATCTCGCCGAACTCGTTCACGACGACGGCGAATTTCTTGCCGTGCGGCTCGGAGAGGATGCGGTTGAGCAGCGTCGTCTTGCCGGCACCGAGATAGCCGGTGAGCACGGTGACGGGAATCTTGGTGGAAGCCACGTCGGGCATGGTGAACTCCAGTGGTCATTTAAAAAGCGTCATCCCGGATGCCGCCACGCGGCGATCCGGGCTCGCTTGTTCCGTTCAACGGTGCCGAGCGATCCCGGATCGGCCTGCGGCCGTGCGGGATGACGACAGACCAGCGTCAGCTCGAAAGGGCCGAGGAGAGCTGGGCGACGTTGTTTTTCATCATGTCGATGTAGGTGCTGGCCGGGCCTTTGTCATCGGAGAGCGCATCGGAAAAAAGCTCGCCGCCGACCTTGGCCTTGGTCTCCTTGGCGATGCGCTTGACGAGGCGCGGATCGGAGATGTTCTCCATGAACACGGCCGGGATCTTGGCGGCCTTGATCTGGCGGATGATGCGGGCAACATCCTTGGCGGAGGCCTCGGAATCGGTGGAGACGCCCTGCGGGGCGATGAACTCGACGCCATAGGCGGCTCCGAAATAGCCGAAGGCATCGTGCGAGGTGATGATGCGGCGGTTGTTTTCCGGAATGGTCGCAACGGCCGCCTTCACTTCGGCGTCGAGCGCCTGCAGCCGGGCGGTGTAGGCGGCCGCGTTCGCCTCATAGGCCGCCTTGCCTGCGGGATCGGCGGCAATCAGCGCGTCGCGGATATTGGCGACATAGACCTGCGCATTCGCCACCGACTGCCAGGCGTGCGGATCGACGCCGCCATGGTCGTGCCCCCCGTGGTCATAGTCATGCCCGTCCTTCTTGGCATGGTCGTCATGATCATGTTCCTCGTCACCCTTGCCGTGGTCGTGCGAAGCGTGGTCGTGGCCTTCCTCGTCCTCCTTGGCCATCGCGCGCGGCGCGATGCCGTTGGTGGCGACGACGATCTCGGCCTTGGTGCCGGACGCCTTCACCAGCCGGTCGATCCAGCCCTCGAAACCGAGGCCGTTTACGAAGACGATCTGCGCGCCCGCCACCTTCTTGGCATCGCCGGGAGCCGGCTGGAACACATGGGCGTCGCCATTGGGGCCGACGAGGGTCGTGACCTCGACGCGGTCGCCGCCGACCTGCGTCACGAAATCACCGAGGATCGAAAAGGAAGCGACGACGGGGATTTTCGGCGCGGTGTCCTGCGCGGCAGCGGGGAGAGCGAGGCCGAGCGCGAGCGCGCCGGCGAGAGTGAGGCGGCGGGTGAGCATGCGGGGGGCTCCTCAGGCTTCAAGATGGCGGTTGGGCAGGAAGCGGGGCAGCAGCCCGCCCACCGGCCCGAACAGCACGGACAGCGCATAGGCGCCGCCGGCGACGAGGATGATGGCGGGCCCGGAGGGCACGCCAGAATGATAGGACACCAGCAGCCCCAGCACGCCGGAGGCACAGGCGATCAGCACCGAGAGGCCGACCAGCGCGGTCAGCTCGCGCGTCCAGAAGCGACCGGCGGCGGCCGGCAGCATCATCAACCCGACGGCGAGCAGCGTGCCCAGCGCATGGAAGCCGCCGACGAGATTCATCACCACCAGCGCCAGGAAGATGAGGTGGGTGGGCGCCCCGGCCCGGCTCACCGAGCGCAGGAAGCCGGGATCGACGCTCTCCAGCACCAGCGGCCGCCAGGCCAGCGCCAGCGCCAGCAGCGTGAGGCTAGAGATCGACACGATGAGCAGCAGCGTCGCGTCGTCGAGCGCCAGCACGGTGCCGAACAACACATGCAGCAGGTCGACATTGGAGCCGCGCAGCGACACCAACAGCACGCCGAGTGCCAGCGAGATGAGGTAGAAGGCAGCCAACGCCGCGTCTTCCTTCATCTGCGTCGCCCGCGCCACCGCGCCGGCGCCGAGCGCCACCGCAAAGCCGGCCACCAGCCCGCCCACCGTCATGGCGAACAGGTTGAGCCCGGCAGCGAGGAAGCCGACCGCCGCGCCGGGCAGGATGGCATGGGCCATGGCGTCGCCGGCAAGGCTCATGCGGCGCAGCATCATCAGCACGCCGATGGGCCCGGCCCCCACGCCGAGCGCCAGCACGCCGACCAGCGCGCGGCGCATGAAATCGAACTCGGCGAACGGCCCGATGACATAATCATACATCACGCCGCCCTCCCCGAAGTCGGGGCGCAGGCGGGGGCGTCCTCGTCCCAGGCCTCGCACATGCGCCGCGCCTGCGCGAGATTGTCCGATGTCAGCACGTCCCCAGTGGCGCCCCAGGCCACCGCCTCGCGCGCCAGCAGCAGCGTGCGGGGGAAATGCCCGCGCACCAGCTCGAAATCGTGCAGAACCGCGATGACGGTGCGGCCTTCCCCGTTCCAGCGCTTCACCAGCGCGGTGAGATCGGTGATGGTGCCGGCGTCGAGCGCGGTGAAGGGCTCGTCGAGCAGCAACAGGCGCGCATCCTGCAGCAGCATACGGGCGAACAGCGCGCGCTGCATCTGTCCGCCCGACAGGGTGCCGATGGGGCGCGCCTCGAAGCCTTCCAGCCCGACGGCAGCCAGCGCCTGCTCGATGCGCGCACGATCGGCGCGGTTGATGCCGCCGAACAGCCCGGCTCGGCGCCAGAGGCCCATGGAGACGAGGTCATAGACGTCGATGGGGAAGGAGCGGTCGACCTCCGCCGCCTGCGGCAGATAGGCGATTTCCCGCGCCGGCACATGGCCCTCGATGCGGCCGGTGAGCGGCGTCAGCACGCCTGCGATACCCTTGAGCAGGGTCGATTTGCCCGCACCGTTCGGCCCGCAAATGGCGAGCAGGTCGCCATCGGGCACCTCGCCCTCGAGATGGTGCACCGCCGGGTGGCGGTCATAGCCGAGGGTGAGGTTGCGAAAGGCCAGGACGTTTCCCATCACGCGCCCACTCCGATCACTGCCAGCGCCAGTACCCAGAGCGCTGCCGCCAGCGGCAGGGCGATGGCGAGGCGCTGCAAAGCGGAGAGCCGCAGCAGCGAAAAGCCCGGGCGGGCCGGAGGGTGGCGTTCGCCCGCCGCGTGGGAATGGCGCCGGTGGCGAGACGCGCCGGCCGGGTGCCCGTGACCATGATCATGGTCTGCAGAATGAGCATGCCCGTGCCCGCCGGCTCCTGTCGTTCCACGCCCTTCCGAAGGGGCGGAACCGTGGGCGTGGTCGTGCAGGCGGACGGGGGCGACGGACATGCTCAATCTCCAGAGACGGAATTGATACTGTATATCGGCGCCACTCGTCCAGATGAAAGATATACTGTATCAAGCGACAGACGGAGCGTCCTCGCTTCCGCCTTCCTGCCGCAGCAGCGGCCTGCCCGTCGAATTGATGGGACGACACATCTCGACGGCGCGCCCGCATCGACCTATGAGAGGGCGCCTTTGTGCCCGCCGGCCTTGCCGGCCCCGTCGACCTGGAGCCGTTGGAGCCCATTCATGGATATTTCGCGCATTTCGGTCGGGCCCAACCCGCCTGACGAAGTCCACGCCATCATCGAAATCCCGGCCGGCGGCGCGCCGGTGAAGTACGAGATCGACAAGGAATCGGGCGCGCTGTTCGTCGACCGCTTCCTGCACACGCCGATGTTCTACCCCGGCAATTACGGCTTCGTCCCGAACACGCTCGGTGACGATGGCGACCCGATCGACGTGATCGTCATCTCGCCGATGCCGCTGCTCGCCGGCTCGGTCATTGCCTGCCGGCCGATCGGCGTGCTGATGATGACGGACGAGAAGGGCGGCGACGAGAAGATCCTCGCCGTGCCGGCGGACTCGGTCTACCCCTACCATTCCAAGATCAAAAGCTACGAAGACCTCCCGGGACTGATCATCGAGCAGATCGGCCACTTCTTCACCCATTACAAGGATCTGGAGAAGGGCAAGACGGTCACGGTCGCCGGCTGGGAAGGCCCGGAGCGCGCCCGCGAGTTGATCCTCAAGGCGATCGCCGCCTATAAGTGAACGGAGCGCCGGTCCGGCACCGCGACGCGCGAAAGGCCCGGGCATGCCCGGGCCTTTTTGTATCTCCCGTTGCGATTCAGTCGGTGGTGTCCACGAACCCCATCTGCGCCAGCGCCCGCTGCACGCCCGCGCTAAGCGTTACGCCTTCCCGCGCGGCGCGCTCGCGGTTGAACAGCCGCCTTGTGCCCGGCAGCCGCGCGCCTGGCTCGCTTTCGATTGCCAGCGCCAGCCGCTCCAGATGGTCGAGATAAGCGTCGCCCGCGACCGCACCGGGATTTATGGCGATGACGACATGGCCGACCGCCGCCGGCGGCCCATCGCCGTCGAAGAAGCTCGGGGCGTCTAAGGCGAAGGTCGAGGCGGTCAATGCCGCCGCCATCACCTCGATGACGAAGGCGAGCGCCGTGCCCTTGGCCTCGCCCATCGGCACCATGGTGCCGGCGAGCCCGGCCTTGGCATCGGTGGTCGGATTGCCCTCGCTGTCCAGGGCCCAGCCCTCGGGAATGGCGGCCTCGCCGCGCTGCACGGCGGCAAGAATATTCCCGCGCGCCACCTTGGCGACCGAAAGGTCCACCACAGCCGGCGCGCGACCCTTCAGCGGTGTCGCGAACGCTATGGGGTTGGTGCCGAAGACCGGCCGCTTGCCGCCCCAGGGCGCAATGGCGGCCGGAGCATTGGAAAAGGCGAGGCCGACCAGCCCCTCATGGGCCAGCGCTTCCACCGGCTGGCCGGCGACGCCGAAATGACTTGAGCGCCGCACCGCCATCAGCGCGATGCCGCTCGCGCGCGCCATCCCGGCGAGCGCCGGCAGGCCAAGCGCAAGGGCGGGATAGGCGAAGCCATTGCCCGCATCCACCGCCAGCACGGAGGGCGCGACGCGGCGCATCTTCGGCACGGCGTGGCCGTCGATCTTGCCGGCCGCCGCCATGGCGCCATAGCTCGGCAGCCGGGTCAGGCCATGCGTGCCGAGCCCGTCCGCCTCGGCCCGCATCAACGCGTCGGCCGTGACGGCGGCATTCTCCGGCGAGGTGCCGAAACGCTCCAACACCCGCGCGGCATAGGCACGCGCCGCCGGGAGGTCGAGAGACCGACTGTGGAAAGCCGGGCGGGCGATCGACCCTTCCATCAGACAGCCGCCCCGCCGAGTGGACCGGCCGGCAGCCGCGACAGGTCGAAGCGATGCACGTCGGCGAGCAGTTCCACAAAGGCGCGCGCGCCATAAAGCGAGCAGGCCTCCCCCTTCTCGAGGCTCGCCTCGCGTGCATCGCCCATCGCGCCCGAGGGCTGGATATCCTGCGCCATCCAGCCGAAGCCGGCCGGCGAGCCGGCGCGCAGGAAGGCAAATTCCTGTTCCATAGCGAGCGTCACCGGCGGGAAGTCGCGCACCTCGTCAACCCGCACCGTGTCGGGCCGGAAGGCCAGCATGAGCGACGTTTCCACCCCGCCGGCATGGATGCCGTGCTGGCGCTCCTGTGCGGTGAACAGCCCCTCGGGGTAGCCGAAGCGATGCCAGGACACCATCACCGCCAGCATGCCGAGCCGGGCGCGCAGTTCGCGCGCCACGATGTCGAGGATTGGCACGTTGCCGCCATGCGAATTGACCAGAACCAGCTTACGCACCCCGGCGCGGTGGACGCTTTCGCCGATCTCGGTCCAGGCGCGGATCACCGTTTCGGCCGAGAGAGTCAGCGTGCCGGGAAAATCAATGTGCTCGTTGGACTTGCCGATCGCCTGCATGGGCAGGAACACGGCAGGAATGTCGTCGGGCAGCAGGCGCGCCACTTGATTCAGATAGCCCTCGCCGATGAAGGCATCGACCCCGACCGGCAGATGCGGCCCGTGCTGTTCCACCGCCGCCACCGGCAATATGGCGATCCAGTTCTCGGTGTCGCCTTGGGCGAAATCGGTCCAGCTCAGTTCGGTCCAGAAGCGTTTGGGAGGCATGGCAGCAAGTCCGGTGTGGGAATGGGCGCGTTCTAGGTTCAATCCACCCGCGAGGCTAGCGCCTCGATCTCCACCTTGAACTCCGGCCGAGCGAAGCCGGAGACGATCATCAGCGTCGAGGCCGGCGGCGGATCGGCGATGAAGCGGTCGCGCGCCGCCATGTAGCCGGGCAGATGGGCGCGGTCGGTGACGTAGGCGTTCAGCCGCACGATATCCTCGCGCGCCATTCCCGCCTCACCAAGACAGGCGGCGATGGCGGCGAAGCAGAGGGCCGCCTGCGCTTCCACGCTCTCGGGGATGACGTCTTCCACCGAAATGCCGAGCTGGCCGGAAACCAGCAGCAGCCGCGCCCCTGCGGAAATCTCGACGGCGTGGCTGTAGCGGGCGAAGGGCGGGCGGATGGTGGGCGGCACGAGATGGCGGAGCATTGGCGGCGTTCTCGGGTTTGGCCGGCCGGGCTGTTGCCGGCCGATGCTGCGCATGCACAGTCTAATCGCCGCAGCATATGTGCATGACGATTAAGCTCGCCTATCATGAGGGCATGGGTTTCGTCACGCACCGCCCTTTTTAGTCGGATGGAGATTTCGATGCGCCCGCGTCTGTCGCGCTTGCGTTGCCTCTTCCCCCTCGCCGCGCTCTGTGCGCTGGTCGCCGCCACCCTGCTGCCCACTGCTCCGGCACGGGCGGCCGACAAGGTGACGTTCGGCACAAACTGGGTGGCCCAGGCCGAGCATGGCGGTTTCTACCAGGCGTTTGCGGACGGCACCTATGCCAAATACGGGCTGAACGTCACCATCCTGCCGGGCGGACCGCAGGCCAATAACCGGCTGCTGCTGCCGGTCGGCAAGATCGACTTCTACATGGGCGGCAACATGCTGCAGGCGATTTCCTCGGTGGTCGAAGAAATCCCCACCCAGGTGGTAGCCGCCATGTTCCAGAAGGACCCGCAGGTCCTGATCGCCCATCCGGATGTCACCGCCTTCGAGCAGCTGAAGACGCGGACCCTTTTCATCTCCAAGGAAGGGCTGGCAAGCTATTATCAATGGCTTGTCGATGCCTACGGGTTCAGCGAAGACCAAGTGAAGCCCTACACCTTCAACGCGGCGCCGTTCCTCGTGGACAAGAACAGCGCCATGCAGGGCTACATCACCTCCGAGCCCTATGCGGTGGAGCAGCAGGGCGGGTTCAAGCCGACGCTCTTCCTCCTCGCCGATTACGGCTTCCAGACCTACGCAACCACCATTGAGACGCGCAACGAGCTGGTGAAGCAGAACCCCGATCTGGTGCAGCGCTTCGTCGATGCCTCGATCATCGGTTGGTACAATTATCTCTACGGCGACAATGCCAAGGCCAATGCCCTGATCAAGCAGGACAACCCCGAAATCACCGATGCCATGATCGCCTTCACCATCGCCAGGATGAAGGAATACGGCATCGTCGATTCCGGTGATACGGCCTCGCTCGGCATCGGCGCCATGACCGATGCGCGGATGAAGGGGTTCTACGACACGATGGTGAAGGCCAAAGTACTGGAGCCCGGCATCGACATCGCCAAATCCTACACGCTGCAATTCGTCAACAAGGGCGTCGGCAAGGAGCTGGCGCCGAAATGAGCCGCCCCGTTCCCGTTGCTCCATGCGCGTGCCGGGCATGAACGCTGCGACGCTTGACCTCTTGCCCCGCGCGGAGGCGGACGGCGCGCCGCTGCTGCGCCTTTCCGGCGTCGGCAAGCGCTTCGCCAATGGCGTCACCGCGCTGGAAGGGCTCGACATGGCGGTGCGCGAGGGCGAATTCGTCTCGCTGCTCGGCCCGTCCGGCTGCGGCAAGTCGACCGCGCTGCGCCTCATCGCCGGACTGACCGAGCCGAGCGAGGGCCGGCTCGACTGGGACGAGGACGAAACGGCCCGCCGCGGGCGGGAGCGCCACTCCATCGGCTTCGTGTTCCAGGACCCGACGCTGATGCCTTGGGCCAGCGTGTTCGGCAATGTCCACTTGCCGCTCAAGCTCGCGGGCGTCGGCCGGCGCGAGGCCGAGCCCGCCATCATGGAGGCGCTGGAGCTGGTCGGCCTTGCCGCCTTCCGCGATGCCTATCCGCGCGAACTTTCCGGCGGCATGAAGATGCGCGTCTCCATCGCCCGGGCGCTCGTCACCAAGCCACGCCTGCTGCTGATGGACGAGCCCTTCGCCGCGCTGGACGAGATCACCCGCTTCAAACTCAATAACGACCTGCTGGACGTGTGGCGACGCCTGCGCTGCACCATCGTCTTCGTCACCCATTCGGTGTTCGAATCGGTCTACCTGTCCTCGCGCATCCTGGTGTTCCGGGCCCGGCCGGGGCGGGTCTCTGCCGAACTCGTCATCGACCCGAACCAGCCGCGGGACGAGACCTTCCGCACCTCGCCGGAATATGCGGGCCTGTGCCGCGAAACCTCCCTCGCCCTCGCCCGGGCGATGGACGCGCCGTAGCGGAGGCGGCGATGTCCACCTCGCCGCTGCGCTGGCTCCTGCCCTTCGGTGTGCTGGCGGCCCTCATCCTCGCCTGGGCAGCGGTGGTGAAGCTCAACAACCTGCCGCCCTATGTGCTGCCGGCGCCGGGCAAAGTGCTGGAAACACTGATCGAGGACCGTGCGGTCCTCTTCGCTTCCATGCTGGTAACGCTGAAGACCACGGTGATCGCGCTCCTGCTCGCGGTCGCTGGCGGGGCGGCGCTGGCGCTGCTCTTTGCCAGCGCCCGCATCGTCGAATTCTCCCTGTTTCCGATTGCCGTCATCCTGCAGGTGACGCCTGTGATCGCGGTGGCGCCGCTTATGCTGATCTACCTCTCCACCGATGCCGCCGTGCTGGTTTGCGCCTGGATCGTCGCCTTCTTCCCGGTCCTGTCCAACACCACGCTGGGGCTGAAATCGGTCGATCCCAATCTGCGCGACCTATTCCGGCTGTCTGGCGCCACGCGCTGGCAGACGCTGGCGCAGCTCAAATTGCCGACTGCCCTGCCCTATTTCCTCGGCGGGCTGCGCATTGCCGGCGGGCTGGCGTTGATCGGCGCGGTGGTGGGCGAAATCGCCGCCGGCTCGGCCGGGCAGGGTTCGGGTCTCGCCTTCCGCATCGTCGAATCCGCCTACCGACTGAACATCCCGCGCCTGTTCGCGGCGCTCCTGCTCATCTCGCTCACCGGCATCCTCATCTATGCCGGGCTGAGCCTGCTCTCCTGGCTGGTGCTGCGGCGCTGGCACGAGAGCGAACTGGGCGGCCGGGCGTGATGATGGCGGGCCTCAAAGCCCCGCCCGCCGCCTTCGTGCTCGCCCATGCGCGGGTGCCCGCCGGCCTCGTCCCCAGCTTCGCCGGGCCGGTGGATGCCGAGGGCTGGTGGCGCTCGACATCGCGCTGGAAGGGGCGCGTATCGCCCGCCTCGCGCCGGTCGGCACGCTCATGGACGCCGGTCCGCGCCTCGACCTCCAGGGCCGGCTGGTGCTGCCCGGCCTCGTCGATATCCACACCCATCTCGACAAGGGCTTCATCTGGAAGCGGGCGGCGAACCCCGATGGCACCTTCGACGGGGCAGTGCGGGCCGTCGCCGCCGACCGGGCGGCGAACTGGAGCGAGGAAGATATAAGCCGACGTTTCGACTTCGCCCTGCGCTGCGCCCATGCCCATGGCACGGTGGCGATCCGCACCCACATCGATTCCGACGGCCCGCGTGCCGCCACCGCATGGAAGGTCTTCGCGCAGATGCGCGAGACCTGGCGCGGGCGGATCGAACTGCAGGCCGTGGGCCTGACGGCGATCGACAGCGTGCTGGACGCCACCGCTTTCGCCAGCCTGCTAAGCCTGGTGCGGGAGCATGGTGGGCTGCTCGGCAGCTACACCTATGCGACGCCCCAGCTCGAAGCCGGGCTGGAGCGTCTGTTCGAGGCCGCCGAGCGCTTCGGCCTCGGCCTCGACCTGCATGTGGACGAGCGTGACCGCGAGGGGCGTGGCCTCGACCTGCTGGCGCGGATGGCGCTGGCGCGCCGCTTCGAGGGGCCGATTCTCGCCGGCCATTGCTGTGCCATCGCAGCGCAGGACGCGGACGAGGCCGACCGCACGCTCGACCGCGTCGCGCAGGCGGGCATCGCTGTCGTCTCCCTGCCCATGTGCAACCTCTATCTCCAGCACCGGGAGGCCGCCCGCACCCCGCGCTGGCGTGGCGTCACCCTGCTGCATGAGATGAAGGCGCGCGGCATTCCCGTGATGGTGGCTAGCGACAATGCGCGCGACCCGTTCTTTGCCTATGGCGACCTCGACCTTGCCGAGGTCTACCGGGAGGCCAGCCGCATCGCCCATCTCGACCATCCCCATGGCGACTGGCCGACCAGCATCACCCGCGCACCCGCGACCCATATGAACGTCGCTGCCGGTACGCTCGCCCCCGGCGCGGTGGCCGACCTCTCGCTGTTCGCGGCGCGCAGCCTCAACGAATGGCTCTCCCGCCCGCCGACAGGCCGCACCGTGTTGCGGGGCGGGCGCGCCATCGACAGCACGCCGCCCGACTATGCCGAACTCGACGACCTAATGGAGCGCCCCGCGTGAGCCAAGGCAAGAGCTTCAGCCACGGCAAGAGATTCGACCTCGCCGCCCTCAAGGCCCGGCTGGAGGGCATCCGCACCGAGGACAATCCCGCCCTCCTGCGTCAGAAGAGCCGCGACTTCTACTGGTACTCGCCGACATTGAAGCGCCAGCTCGACGGAGTTGTCGCCGACATCGTCGCCTCGCCCGTTGGCGAGGAGGAGGTGCTGCGCGTCCTCGCCGCCTGCTTCGAGCTCGGCATTCCCGTCACCCCGCGCGGCGCCGGCACCGGCAATTACGGGCAAGCCATGCCGCTGGCCGGCGGGCTGGTGCTCGACCTCTCACGCCTCGACAGGGTGCTGGAGATCGCCCCCGGCCGGGCGGGGGCGCAGGCCGGCGCCCTGCTCGCCGATATCGACGCCGCTTGCGCGCCAAGCGGACAGGAGTTGCGCCTGCACCCCTCCACCTACCGCACGGCGTCCATCGGTGGCTTCATTGCCGGCGGCTCGGGCGGGGTCGGCTCCATCACCTGGGGTGGGCTGCGCGACCTCGGCAACATCCTCTCGCTGCGCATCGCCACCATGGAGGCGACGCCACGTATCTTCACGCTTTCCGGCGAGGAGGTGCAGAAGGTCGCCCATGCCTATGGCACCAACGGCATCCTGCTTGAGGTCGAGATGCCGCTCGCCCCGGCTTATACCTGGATCGAGGCCATTGTCGGCTTCACCGACTTTCTTGACGCCGCCGCCTATGCGCAGGCGCTGGGCGAGCAGGACGCGCTGCTGAAGAAGCTCGTCTCGGTCATCGCCGCGCCGGTGCCGCAAACCGCCTTCCTGCGCCATCGCCGCTTTCTGCCGGACGGAATGCATGCCGTGCTGGTCATGCTCGCGCCGATGGGATGCGCGGCGTTCGAGAGCTTCACCGCCCGCCATGGCGGGGCAATGCTGTTCCGGTCCGACCTCTTGCCGCCGCAGGAGACGAAGGGCCTGCCGCCGCTCTATGAGCTTGCCTGGAACCACACGACGCTCAGGGCACTGCGGGTCGAACCGTCCATCACCTATCTGCAAACCCTTTATCCGCACCCCGACCCGCTGGCGCGGCTGGCGCGCATCCACTCTCTTCTCGGCGACGAATTGCCGGCGCATCTGGAATTCGTCCGCTTCGACGGCCGAATCACCTGTTTCGGCCTGCCGCTGGTGCGCTACATCAGCGACGAGCGGCTGGACGCCATCGTCGCCCTGCACGAGGAATGCGGCATCCCGGTTTTCAACCCCCACCGCTACACGCTTGAGGAAGGCGGCATGAAACAGACCGACCCGGCGCAACTGGCGTTCAAGCGGCAGGCGGACCCTCAAGGCCTGCTCAACCCCGGCAAGATGATCGCCTGGGAGAACCCCGCCTTCGATTTCGCCACCGGACGCACCTATCTCTTCCCCGGGCTGGACAGCCGCAACGCGGGAGAGGCCGGCTGATGCGCGCGCTTGTCGTCTATTGCCACCCGGTGGCCGAAAGCTTCAACGCTGGCATGCGCGATGCCGTGATCCGCGGGCTGAGGACCGCCGGGCATGAGGTCGATCTGATCGACCTTCACGCGGAAGGGTTCGATCCGGTGATGGACCGCGACGAGCGGCTCGCCTATCACGAGCCGGGGGTTAATGTGCGGCCCGTTGCCGGCTATCTCGAACGGGTAAAGCAGGCTGAGGCCCTCATCTTCGTGGCGCCCACCTGGTGGTACGGGCCGCCCGCCGTGCTGAAGGGTTGGCTCGATCGCGTGCTGGTGCCGCACGAGACGTTCGGCATGCCCCAGCCCTATCGCCAGTTGGAACGCCGGCTCACCAATATCCGCCTCGTCGCCGCCGTCACCTCGCTCGGCTCGCCCTGGTACTGGTGGCTGTGGATCGGCCAGCCGGGCCGGCGGATTCTGCTCGATGGCGTCGGCGGGATCGTGCATCCGCGCGTAAAAAAGCTCTGGCTGGCCCTGCATGGCATGGATTCCGCCAGCGCTGAGCACCGCGTCGCCTTCCTCGCGAAGGTCGAGGCGCGCTTCGCCCGGCTCTGAAATCAATGCGCGACAAGGTGCCTTCGCCGCACCCCTGGGTGCCGCCTGTTTTGTGTCACGGCAATGGGTTATCATTGCGTTGGATAATTGTACCGTGGCGTGTTTTGGATCGCAGGGGCACCCATGAAGGACGGCTTCGACAAGAAGATTGGCCAGCGGCTGCATCACGTGGCCCGGCTCCAGCGCGCCCTGGCGGCGCGCCGTCTTCAGGAGATCGGTCTGTTTCCCGGGCAGGAAACGGTGCTCAAGCTGCTCTGCGAAACCGACGGGCGCACCATGACGGAGCTCGCCGCCGCGTTGAAGGTTCGCCCGCCAACCGCCTCCAAGACGGTGGGCCGGCTGTCCGCCCAGGGGCTGCTGGTGCGCCGCGCCTCGGAAGGCGACGCGCGCCTGGTGCGCGTCCATCTCACGGAGGAAGGCCGCCAGCGGTCCGGCGCGATCGACGAGATTTCCGATTCGATCGAGGACACGATGACAGCCGGGCTCGACGGCAAAGACCGCAAGCGGTTCCGCAAGATGCTGCGCCGGATCGAGCGCAACCTTTCGACCCAGCTTGGCACTGTGACTTCTGACGCGGACGAGGACACCGAGGATGGGCTGGAGGAAGAGCCGGCCTGAGAACGAAAGGATATTTCGGCCGAATCGGGCTTGAAACGTGCCCGGCTTTGGTGAGGAATGTCGGCCCCTTCGTCCGCAGGAGTGCCCCATGTCCGGCCGCCCCGACCTTCTCCAGACCGGCCCGATGATGGGCATGATCGAGGCGCAGTTGAACGAGCACTTCACCGTTCACCGCCTAGACGCGCCCGACGCCGAGGCCGTGCTGGCCGAGATCGGCCCGCGCATCCGCGCCGTCGCCACCGGCGTCGGCTCCACCGGCGGCGGCGCCCGCCGGGTGACGGACGCGCTGATGGCTCGATTGCCGGCGCTGGAAATCGTCTCCAATTTCGGTGTTGGCTATGATTCGGTGGATGCTGAGGCCGCCGGCCGGCGCGGCGTCGTCGTCACCAACACCCCCGGCGTGCTCGACGACGAGGTGGCCGACCTCACCATCGGGCTGCTGCTCGCCACCATTCGCCAGATCCCGCAGTCCGAGCGGCATCTGCGGGAGGGGAAATGGCCCTCCGGCGGCTTCCCGCTGACCGCGACCTTGCGCGACCGCACGCTCGGCATCGTCGGCATGGGCCGTATCGGTCGCGCCATCGCCCGCCGGCTGGAAGGCTTCGGCCGGCCCATCGCCTATCACAGCCGCCGCCCGGTGGCGGATGTGCCCTACACCCATTACCCTGAACTGATCGGGTTGGCGAAGGATGTTGACGCGCTCATCGTCATCGTGCCCGGCGGGGCCGAAACCGATCGCATGATCAATGCCGAGATACTGGCGGCGCTCGGTCCGAAGGGCGTTCTGATCAATGTCGCGCGCGGCTCAGTGGTCGACGAGCCGGCGCTGATAAAGGCGCTCGAAGACGGCACCATCGCCGCCGCCGGGCTCGATGTCTTCGCCAATGAACCGCATGTGCCCGACGCGCTGATCGGCATGAGCAATGTCGTACTGCTCCCCCATGTCGCCTCCGCCACCCATGTCACCCGCGACGCCATGGGCCAGTTGGTGGTCGACAATCTCCTCGCCTGGGTGGCCGGCAAGCCGGTTCTCACCCCGGTCCCGGAAACGCCCGTGAAACAGGCCGGCTGAGGGCGTGCGCATGTCAGCGCCCCGGATAGTCACGCGCCGCACCATCCGCGTGGGCGCCGCCCTCGCGGCCGGTGCGCTCGCCCTTTCGCTCGCGGATCGGGTTTTCGCGCAGGAAAGCGACGCTCCCTCGGCCACATCGCTGGCGGCAGACTACCGGCTAACCAACGCCGATGGCGACAGGGTCTGCGCCATCACCCTTTCCGACAAGCCGGAGGGCCGCACCCGCTCCGGCCCGGCGCGCTTTGACCTCGCCTTCGACCGGCCGGCCTGCGCCGACGCCATCCTGTTCAGCGTCGACATCGCCTCCTGGGCCCCCGGCCCCGGCCAGTCCATCCGCCTGCACGGGCCGGACGGGGCGCTGGTGGCCGAATTCACGGAAGGCGTGGGCGGCACCTGGGAAGCGCTGCGCGAGGGCGATGGCGTCTATTTCCTGGTCAATCCCCGCCTCGCCGATCCCGGCCTGCACGCCGGCGACCTCGTTGGCGCCTGGGATATCTCCGAGACCGCGGCCAAGCCGGTGTGCCGGCTTGAGCTCACCGCCACCGACGCCGGCGGCGGCACCTTCCGCGCCCGGCTCCTGGCGGGCTGCCCGGCGCGCTTCGTCGCGCTGGCGCCCGATCGCTGGCGCCTCGACAGCGGCAGCCTTGTGCTGCTCACCGCCGGCGGCGAGGGCCTGCGCTTCGCCGCGCAGGAGGATGGCGGCTGGGAGAAAGTGCCACCGGACGAAGGAGCCCCGCTGCTGCTCAGCCGGCCGTGAACGGCGCTTCTAACTCTCGCAAAGAGGTTCTACTTTGAGCTGTTCCGGGGACGGCAAAAGACTCCTTAACAGGTCTCCTGCTAAATTCCGTGAAGCATGGCGGAGCTTGGACAGATGACCACCGACACTTCCCCCCGCACGTTTTCCCGTCGTTCGCTGCTGGCCGGGACCGCCGCAACGGTAGGCGCCCTGGCGAGTGTGCCGCTGGCAGGCCCCGCGCTGTCCCAGACCCAAACGGGGCAACCGATCGAGGTCCTTGTCCTTGGCGCCGGCATGGCCGGCCTTACCGCCGCATTGGCGCTGCAGCGGCGCGGCCACAAGGTGACGGTGATCGAGCGGCAGGGACGCATCGGGGGCCGGCTTCTCTCCATCCCGCTGGGCGACGGCATGTTCACCGAGGCCGGCGGCGGCCATTTCCGCTCCGACATGCCGCTGGTGCTGAACTATGTGCGCCGCTTCAACCTGCCCCTGCTCAGCCTGAATGATGGGCTGCCGGTCTACATGGTCGACGGAAAGACCGCGAAGTCGGCCGACGTCACCAACTGGCCGTGGGACCTCACGGCGGAAGAACGTAACGTCACCGTATCGGCAAATCTCAACCGCTACCTGTTCCGCGCCGGCCTCGACACCCACACCGTGCTCGGCCCGGACTGGCCCGACCAGGACCTGCTCGACCGGCTCGACGACATCACCCTGGAGGACCTGCTACGCCCCGTCGGCGCGTCGCCCGCCTTCCTCAAGCTGCTCGCGGCAAATGCGGGACTGTTCACCCCCTACGCGCAGACGCTGAGCATCATTCCCGACCTCGCCTATCATTTCGGCGACCAGAACGTTTTCCGCATCCAGGGCGGCAATAACCGCCTGCCCATGGCGATGGCGAACTCGCTTGGCCGCGGCAACATCGTGCTCGACGCGCAGGTGACGGCCATCGACCAGACCGGCGCGCGGATCCGCGTCGGCACAAAGGGCGGAAAGGAATTCATCGGCGACGCCATCGTCTCCACCATCCCCTTCAGCGTGATGGACGAGGTCGAGGTCACGCCCCGCTGGTCCGCCGGCAAGGCGCGGATGATCGCCGAGATGGAATGGGACAAGACGGTCAAGGTCATCGTCAAGACGCAAAAGCCAAGCTGGCTCACGCAGAATGTGCGCGGCTGGCCTATGGCCGGCGGCGACCGGCCCTGGGAGCGCTTCATCGACATCACCGGCAACGAGCCGGGTGGCCATGGCAGCGGGTTCTTCTATCTCAATGGCGAGAATGCGGACCGCGTGCTCGCCGCCCCGCGCGACGTGCGCGCCCAGCAGGTCGTCGATATCTTCCAGCAGGACCTGCCCGGCCTGCTCGGCGACGTCGTCAGCGTCAGCGATTTCGCCTGGAGCGAGCAACCGTGGATTCGCGGCTCCTTCGGCTCCACGCCCATCGGCGGCGGCTGGATGGTGAAAGAATGGACCGTGCCGGAAGGGCGTATCCATTTCGCCGGGGACTTCACCACGCTGAAGACCGGCTGGGTGGAAGGCGCCATCGAATCCGGCCTGCGCGCCGCCCGGCAGATCGACCCGGAGGCAAGGCCGCTTTCCGGCCCGCGCTGACCGCGTCAGATCAGCCGCAGGCCGCGCAAGGACGCATGGCCGTCCTTGCCGACGATGATGTGATCATGCACCTCGATGCCGAGGGGCTTGGCCACATCAATTATGGTCTTGGTCATCTGGATGTCGGCAGTGGAAGGCGTCGGGTCGCCGCTCGGGTGGTTATGGACGAGGATGACGGCGCTCGCCGCTACCTCCAGCGCCCGCTTCACCACTTCGCGTGGATAGACCGGGGTGTGGTCCACCGTGCCGCGCTGCTGCACCTCGTCGAGGATGAGCTGGTTGCGCTTGTCGAGAAACAGGATGCGGAACTGTTCCTGCTCGACAAAGGCCATGCTGGCGCGGCAATGGGCGATCACAGCGCTCCAGGAAGAGAGCACGGGGCGCGCCCGCACTTGCCCGCGCGTCACCCGCTCCACCGCAGCGCCGATGAGCTTCAGCTCGGTGACGATGGCCTCGCCCACGCCCTTCACCTCGCGCAGCCGCCCGGGCGGGGCCGTGACCACCTCGGCAAAGGAGCCGAAGCGGTCGATCAGCGCCTTCGCAAGCGGCTTCACGTCCGCCCGCACGACGGCGCGGAACAACACCAGTTCAAGCAGTTCGTAGTCGGGCAATGCCTCGCCGCCCGCCTTTCGAAAGCGCTCGCGCAGCCGCTCGCGATGGCCGAGAAAATGCGGCTCCGCCTCGGCGAAGCCGGCCGGCGCGGCTCCTGAATCAGGATCGGCCGGCAGGTCGTCACGGCCGCCGCTCCGCCCTGTTCCGTTGCGCGCCATGCGGGCTCCCGCCTCGCTCAGTCGTTGCTGAAGATCGGCTTGTCGTAGCCCTTGGGCGAACGGGTGAAAATCTCACACCCGGTCTCCGTCACGCCCACCGTGTGCTCGAACTGGGCGGAGAGCGAACGGTCGCGCGTCACCGCCGTCCAGCCGTCGGACAGCACCTTCACATGCGGGCGACCGAGATTGATCATCGGCTCGATGGTGAAGATCATGCCGGGCATCAGTTCCGGCCCGTCGCCGCGCCGCCCGACATGCACGATGTTCGGCTCGTCGTGGAAAATCTGGCCGACGCCATGGCCGCAGAAATCGCGCACCACGCTCATGTGCAGCGGCTCGACGAAAACCTGGATCGCCGCGCCGATATCGCCGACATGGCGGCCCGGCTTCACCTCGGCGATGCCGCGCATCATGGATTCGTAGGTCACGTCCAGCAACCGCTCGGCGCGGCGGGGAATTTCGCCCACCGGGTACATGCGGCTCGAATCGCCATACCAGCCGTCGACGATCAGCGTCACATCGACATTGACGATGTCGCCCTCGCGCAGCGGCTTGTCATTGGGAATGCCGTGACAGACCACATGGTTGATCGAGGTGCAGGTCGACTTGCGGTAGCCGCGATACATCAACGTCGCCGGCAGCGCGCCATGGTCCATGGCGAACTCGAACACCAATTGGTCGATCGCCTCGGTGGTGACGCCCGGCGCCACCAGCTCGTGCACGAGGTCCAGCGCCTGCGCCGTCATCTGCCCGGCCTTGCGCATGCCGGCAAAGCCCTCGGGGCCGTGCAGCTTGATATGGCCGGTCTTGCGCAGCGGCGCGCCGGCCGCCTCCACATAGTTCATCGTCGAACGTCCAACAGCACAGGTTCAGGGCGAATGCCCGCGCCGAATGTAAGCCATCCGCGCTCTGGCGCAAGGAAAGCGCGCGCGGAACAGGCGCGCACCGCCCTCACCCCACCGGATCAGCCAGGGGTTTGGCCATATGCACCAGCCGCCTGTCCGGCAGTTGCTCGACCCTTTCGATGGCGTAGCCCTTGCGGCGGTACCAGTTGATGTTGGCCGATAGCGGCTCGCCGGTATAGAGTCGCAGCGTGGTCCGGCCGAGCGCACGGGCCCGCGCCTCGGCCGCTGCCAGCAGCAGATTGCCATAGCCGAAGCCCTGCGCCCGCGGGCAGGCGGCGAGGCTGTCGGCTAGCAAATCCTCGCTGCGCGGCTGCAGGATGGCGACGGCGACGACCCCCTCGCTGCCGTCGAGCACCCAGACCTCCCGCTCGCGAAACACTTGGCCATAATCCCACAGCAGCGGCACAGGCTCCACGCCGAGCAGGATGCGGTTGCGTGCATAGGCTGCGCGCTGCAGAGCCTCCACGGCGGCGAGATCGGAAAGGTCGGCGCGGCGTAGCTTACGGCCCTCGACCTCCAGCTCGCGCGCATTGAGCACCGCGAGCGAGACCTTCTGCCGGCCTGCCGCGTCGAAATTCTCCGCCGCCAGCCACGCTTCCATCGCCACTGCGATCTGCGGCCATTCCTCCGACAGGATGGAGAACCACGCCGTGTCGCGGTTGCGGCCCTTCACGATCATGTGGTGGCGGAACAGCCCCTCGAAGCGGAAGCCATAGCGTTCCGCCGCGCGGCGCGAAGGAGCGTTGAGCGCGTTGCACTTCCACTCATAGCGCCGGTAGCCGAGCGTCTCGAATGCGTGCCTGGCCATGAGATACATGGCCTCGGTGCCGCCCGGCGTCCGCATCAGCGCCGGTGTGTAGAGGATATGGCCGACCTCGATCGTGCGGTTGGCCGGGTCGATCCTGAGATAGGTCGCATGGCCGACCGCGACGCCGCTCGCCTTGTCCACGATCGTGAACATCAGTGGATCGTCGCGCTCCGCCGCCGCGCCGTAATAGGCCTCGAAGGCGGCGTAGTCCTCATAGGGACCATTGGGCAGATAGGCGAAGATCGCCTCGCTCTCCGGCCCGTGGCTGGCGGCGAACAGCGCCGGGCCGTGGGCCGCGAGATCGAACGGCACCAGATCGACGTGCTGCCCGATGAGGCGGGTGCGCGCGGGCCGCAGCGCCGGCGCGGTGTCGACGGGGGCGCCGAGGGGCAGCGTCTGCGGCGGGGAGGTCTGGTCGTGCGGCACACCCATCAGCATCTCACCCAACTCACGCGCCACCGGCCCCTTGAACCTCGCCCCGCTCCCGTGTGACACGAATGCGAAAGACTGCAAGAGCTTTGATGCACCGCCCCGACGGAAACGCCAACGGAACGCGACGAGGACATGATGACGCCTGCCACACGCCTGCCCCTGCACCCCGTCGCGGCCTTTGACCGGATCGGCGAGGAGAACGCCTTCGCCGTGCTGGCGCGCGCCGCCGCCCTCTCGGCACAGGGGCGCGACATCATCAATCTCGGCATCGGCCAGCCCGATTTCGCCACGCCCGGCCACATCGTCGAGGCCGCCATCAAGGCGCTGCGCGACGGCCAGCATGGCTACACCCCTTCCGTCGGCATCCAGCCGCTGCGGGAGGCGGTGGCGGGCGACATTCACCGCCGCTTCAACCTCGACATCGACCCCGGCCGGGTGATGATCGTGCCCGGCGGCAAGGTGACGATGTTTTCGGCCATCCTCATGCTGGGCGAACCTGGCGCGGAAATTCTCTATCCCGATCCCGGCTTCCCCATCTACCGCTCGATGATCGAGTTCACCGGCGCAACCCCCATTCCGGTGCCGGCGCGGGAGGAGAACGGCTTCGCCTTCTCCGCCAGCGAGGCTCTCTCCCTCATCACCGAGCGCACCCGCCTCGTCATACTCAACTCGCCGGCCAATCCGACCGGCGGCGTCACCCCGAAAACCGAGATCGACGCCTTCGTCGCCGGTCTGGCGGCGCATCCCCATGTCGCCATTCTTTCCGACGAGATCTACGACCAGTTCCTGTTCGACGGCGAGGCGCATACCACGCTGCTGGCCTATCCCGAGATCCGTGACCGGCTGATTCTGCTCAATGGCTGGTCGAAAACCTATGCCATGACCGGCTGGCGGCTCGGCTGGGCGTTGTGGCCGGAAGGCCTGTTCGACGCCGCGCGAAAGCTGGCGGTCAATGCATGGTCCTGCGTCAATGCCCCGGCGCAATATGGCGCGCTCGCGGCACTCACAGGGCCGCAAGACTGCGTGGCGGAAATGGTGGCGGAGTTCGACCGCCGCCGGCATCTGGTGGTCGATGGCCTTAACGCCCTGCCGGGCGTGCGCTGCGCCGTGCCGAAGGGGGCCTTCTACGCCTTCCCCAACATATCAGGCACCGGCTGGAGTTCGGCGAAGGCGCTCGCCACCGCCTTGCTGGATGAGACCGGAGTCGCCACCATTGGCGGGCCGGATTTCGGCGTGTTCGGCGAGGGCTATATCCGCCTGTCCTACGCCAACTCGGCCGAGAATATTTCCCGCGCTCTGGAGCGCATGGATGCCTTCCTGCAGACAGCCCGCGCCGCCTGAGCACGCTATCGCGGCAAGGAGCGAAGACGATGACGCACCCGCTTCGCCTCCTCGGCTCGCTTGCCGCCGTGGCGCTTTTGTTCTGCGCGCCGGCGCGGGCTGCCGTCGCCGGGAGCCCAGGGGAATGCCGGCGCCAGCATGCCGAGCCGCGCGCCTATCTCGACTGCCTTACCGCTCTGCAGGTGGCGGGCGAGCGGGACCTCCAGCGCAGCGTCGAGGGCGTCGCAGCGACGATCGAGGCGCGGGCCGATCTGCAACCCTCGCAGCGCCGACGCTGGATCGGCCTGTTCGAGGAAGCGCAGGGCCGGTTCGTCCACTGGCGAAACTTCGAGTGCCAGAGCATCGCCCCGTTCGAGGGCGAAGGCCCGCGCCAGAGCATTGGCGGGCGGCTCGGCGGCTCGGGTGTCATCGAGCAGCGGCTGATTTGTCTTCTCAGTCACAACGAGCGCCGCGCCCGCGACCTCGAATCCCGCTACGCTCCCGAGGGCGACTGGCCGCCGGCGCCGCCCGCACCGGCCGCCACGGCGCCGGGGCCAGCCGACGCCACCGCAGCCGCGCCGCCGGCCCAGCCCACCATCGCGCCGCGCATCATCATCGCGCCGTGAACGCCTCGCCGCACGCCGCACTGGGATAAACCGGCGCGGCGGCTTGTGCCTTTGCCATGGTGCGGGGATCATGGGTCGAGACACCCCCGCTCGTTAAGGATCACCGACCATGGATCTCGGACTCAAGGGACTGCGCGCCGTTGTCACCGGCGGCACCAAGGGCATCGGCCTCGCCATCGCCGAAACGCTGGCGGCCGAAGGCTGCGATGTCGCCGTGTGCAGTCGCCACGAGGCGGAGGCGCAGGCCACCGCCGCCCGGCTGGGCGGGAGCGGCGTGAAGACGCTCGGTGTCGGGGCCGACGTGGCCGATGGCAGCGCCCTTGCCGATTTCGTGGAGAAGGCGGCCAGCGCGTTTGGCGGCCTCGACATCGTCGTCGCCAATGTCAGCGCCCTCGCGGTCGGCCATGAGGAAGAGCACTGGAAGAAGGGCTTCGATACCGACCTCATGGGGACGGTGCGCCTCGTCAACGCCGCCATGCCTTATCTGGAGAAGAGCGCCGCCGGTTCCATCGTCACCATTTCCTCGGTATCGGGCCGCGAGATCGACTTCGCCTGCGGGCCCTATGGCGTGTTCAAGGCGGCGCTGATCCACTACACGCAAGGCCTCGCCTTCCAGCTGGCGCCGAAGAAAATCCGCGCCAACACCGTCTCCCCGGGCAACACCTATTTCGACGGCGGCATCTGGAACCAGATCAAGGACGGCAACCCCGCTTTGTACGCCGAGGCGCTGGCGCTCAATCCGACCGGACGCATGGCGACGCCGCAGGAAATCGCCAACGCCGCCGTGTTTCTCGCAAGCCCGGCGGCCAGCTTCATCTACGGCACCAATCTGGTGGTCGACGGCGCCCTGACCCGCGGCGTCCAGCTCTGAGCGCGTCTTTTCCGTCGCGTCGCGTCGCGTACGGGACGGAAAACCGCTGTGACCTTGCCGAGCGGGGCGGGAAAACGCCCCGACCTTGCCTCGCGGGGGGAATAAAGCGAGGCTCCCGCGCGAATCGGCACGCGATAGGGAGGGACGCATGACCCGGGTAATTTCGATCGGCGAAGTCATGGTCGAGCTGGCGCGCGGCGCCGATGGCCGCTTCGGCCAGTCCGTCGGAGGCGACACCTTCAATACCGCCGTCTATCTCGCCCGCGCCGGCGTGGAGACCGCCTACGCCACCGCGCTTGGCGACGATCCCTATTCCGACGCCATCCGCGCCTCTGCCCAGGGCGAGGGCCTCGACACAACGCTGATGGCGCGCGTGCCGGGGCGGACAGCCGGCCTCTATCTCATCGACACCGACCCGCAGGGCGAGCGCAGCTTCACCTATTGGCGCGATACCGCCCCGGCGCGCGAGTTGTTCGAGCTGCCGGGTTGGGAAGCGATGTGCGAGGCGCTGATCGAGGCGAACCTCATTTATCTCTCCGGCATCACTCTCTCGCTCTATTCCAATGCCGGGCTCGGGCGCCTGCTGGCGACGCTGGAATTCGCCCGCGAGCGCGGCACCCGCATCGTCTTCGACGGCAATTTCCGTCCGCGCAACTGGCGCGGTGACGTGTCCCGGGCGCGCGCCGTCTATGCCGAGGCGCTCAAGCGCAGCTCGATTGCGCTGCCCACCTTCGAGGACGAAGCGACATTGTGGGGCGACGGCTCCCCCACCGCCACCGCCGAGCGCCTTGCCACCTTCGGCGTTCAGGAAATTGTGGTGAAGAACGGCGCCGAGGGCGCGCTGGTGGTTAGCGGCGGCACCTCGCAGCTCGTGCCCATTCCCCAGCCGGTCGAGCCGATCGACACCACGGCGGCGGGCGACAGCTTCAATGCCGCCTATCTCGCCGCCCGCCTCGCGGGCGAGGTGCCCGCAGCAGCGGCAGAGGCCGGCCATCGCCTCGCCGGCCGCGTCATCCGCCATCGCGGCGCGCTCCTGCCGCGCCACGCCAACGCCTGAGACGCCCGGCTCAAACGACTGCGAATGCTTCTGCGAATGACTTGCAAGTCATTGGTCTTGCTTGATTTTCGCCCGCTGACCGACTAAGCGCTGCCGTATCGGGCGCGCGGCGCCATAACGGGTATGCGCCGATGGCTCTCTCCTCGCGGATCGCCTTGATCAATGTCGGCATCAGCCTGGTCGTGCTCGGGCTGAAATACGCCGCCTTCCTGCTCACCGGCAGCGTGGCGCTGTATTCCGATGCGCTGGAAAGCATCGTCAATGTGGCCACCGCCATCGCCGCCGTGGTGGCGCTGCGCGTCAGCGCCAAGCCGGCCGATGCCGCCCACCCCTATGGCTATGCCAAGGCGGAGTATTTTTCCGCCGTCATCGTCGGCGTGCTGATCGTCGTCGCCGCCATCACCATCTTCCGCGAGGTCTATCTCGGCTGGCTCGAACCGCACAGCTTCGAGGCCTCGCCCTTGGGTCTGGCGATCAACGCCGCCGCCACCGTCATCAACGGCATCTGGTGCGCGGTGCTGATTCGCGAAGGACGGCGCGCCCGCTCTCCCGCGCTGGCGGCCGACGGGCGGCACCTGCTGACCGACGTGGTCTCCTCGGCCGGTGTGCTGATCGGCGTCGCGCTGGCGGCGGTCTCGGGCTGGGAGAAGCTCGACCTCGTGCTGGCCGGGCTCGTCGCCGTCAACATTCTGTGGTCGGGCTTTTCGGTGCTGAAGGAAAGCGTAGGCGGACTGATGGACCAAGCGGTGCCGGCGGAGACGCTGGAGCGCATCCGCAAGCGCATCGCCGCCGAGGCCACCGGCGCTATCGAGGCGCACGACCTGCGCACGCGTCAGGCCGGCCGCGTGATCTTCGTCGACTTCCACCTCGTCGTGCCCGGCGACATGCCGGTGAGCCACGCACACGCCATCTGCGACCGCATCGAGGACGCGCTGGAGGCGGAAGTCGCGGATGTCTTCGTCAACATCCATGTCGAGCCGGAAGTGAAGGCCAAGCAGCAGGGCGTCCCGGTGCTGTAGGCCGTCACTTCCCCGCGCGCAGCGCCGCCACCAGTTCCGGGGTCGGGTAGGAATCGGCCGGCAGGCCGAGCCGCATCTGTTCCACCTTGATCGCCTGTCGCGTCGCCGCGCCGACAATGCCGTCGATCCGACCGACATGGTGACCACGCGCGTTGAGCAGCGTCTGCAGTTCCTTCGCCTGCGCCATGGAGAGCACCGGGATCTTGTCGCCCTGCCCCCGTTTGAACGGCCCGGCCCCGGCAACGCGCGAGGCGAGATAGGCCGCCGAGGTGGCGTAGACCAGCGAGTTGTTCCACTCGGTGAAGACGTCGAAATTGGGATAGACGAGGAAGGCCGGGCCATTGCGCCCCATTGGTAGCAAAAGCGAAGCGGGAAGCTGGTCAGCGGGAAGCTGGCCGCCGCCCGCCCGCACCACACCCATGCGCGCCCATTGGGAGCGGGGAACCTTGATCGAGAGGTCCGCCTGGTCCCAGGGCAGGTTGGGCGGCACGCTCACCTCCTCCAGCCAGGGCTGGCCGGGCTTCCAGCCCAGCGCCTTGACATAGTTCGCCGCCGAGGCCAGCGCGTCGGGCGCCGAGCGGATGAGGTCGACCCGCCCGTCACCGTCGAAGTCGACGCCGTAATTGAGATAATGGTCGGGCAGAAACTGGAACTGGCCCAGTTCTCCCGCCCAGGGGCCGCGCATGGTCTGCACGGTCAGGTCGCCCCGGTCGATGATCTTCAGCGCCGCCATCAGCTGGGTGCGGAACATCTCCGACCGGCGGCAGTCCCACGCCAGCGAAGCCACCGAGCGAATCGTCTGCTTGTCGCCCATGAAGGCGCCGAAATCGGTCTCCAGCCCCCAGAAGGCGACCAGCACGGCGCCCGGCACGCCGAATTGCTGCTCGATCCGGCTGAACAGCGCCGGATTCTTCTGCATCTGCTGCCGGCCCTGCTGGATGCGGTAATTGGCGACCATACGGTCGGAGAACTGGAAGAAGCTTTGCCCGAAAACCTTCTGCCCGCGATCGGTGCCGACAATGTCGGGGGCATAGCTCACGCCGTTGAGCGCGGCCGCCACCGTGCGCGGCGAGACGCCCTGCGCCACCGCCTGCTGCTTGAAGCCGGCGAGCCAGGCGTCGAAGCCGGCGCCCGAAGTGCCGCAATTCTGCTGCGCCGAGGCCGCGGCAGGCGCGAGCAATCCGAAAGCGAGCGCGCCGGCGATCAGTGCGCGGCGTGCGGCAGTGCGGGGCAGAAGCGTCTGGCTGGCCATGGGTCCCCCGATATCTCAGGCATCGTTTCGTTGCGATCAGCAATCTACAGGAAATACGGCAGCCGCAGGGTGACGGTTCAGCTGAATTGACCCCGCGCCGACTTTCGTCGAAGATCATTCTGTTCCAAGGGGAGCCCCGCTAGGGGGCTGAGAGAGCGCCGGCTGTGCCGCAAGGCATGGCAACGCGATGACCCTTCGAACCTGATCCGGGTCATGCCGGCGAAGGGATCGGAACCGAATGGCGTCGCCGCTGCGGGCATGGTCCCGCGCCGTGCATTGTCATCCTTCCCCAACGTCAAACACCCGGATCTCCCCAACCTTTGGTTCTGGAGATCCATGATGACGACCAAAAATCCTGAGAGCACCGCCATCGGCGTCGCCACCGGGCCGATTCCGGGCTCGCGCCGAATCTATGCCGAGTGCCCGGCGCGCGGCTTTCGCGTGCCGTTCCGCGAAATTCTGCTGCACCCCTCGGCGAACGAGCCGAACCTCGCGGTCTATGACGCCTCGGGGCCCTATACCGACGCAAGCGCCCACATCGACATCGCCGCCGGCCTCGCGCGCCCGCGCGACGCCTGGGTGCGTGCGCGCTCGGACGTAGAGGCCTATGACGGGCGCCTCGTGAAGCCGGAGGACAATGGCAATGTCTCCGCCGACAAGCTGGTGACGCCCTTCCCGCTGCGCCATCGCCCGTTGCGCGCCAAAGCCGGCGCGGTGACGCAGATGGCCTATGCGCGGGCCGGCATCGTCACGGCGGAAATGGAATATGTCGCCCTGCGCGAGAACGGCCTGCGCGAGCGGATGCGCGACATCATCCGCGACGGCGAGGATTTCGGCGCGGCGATCCCCGATGTGGTGACGCCGGAATTCGTGCGCGACGAGGTGGCGCGCGGGCGCGCGGTCATCCCCGCCAACATCAATCACGGCGAATTGGAGCCGATGGCGATCGGCCGCAACTTCCTCGTCAAGATCAACGCCAATATCGGCAATTCCGCCGTCACCTCCTCGGTCGCCGACGAGGTGGACAAGATGGTGTGGGCGATCCGCTGGGGCGCCGACACGGTGATGGACCTCTCCACCGGCCGAAACATCCACAACATTCGCGACTGGATCGTGCGGAACTCCCCCGTGCCGATCGGCACCGTGCCGATCTATCAGGCGCTGGAGAAGGTCGGCGGCATCGCCGAGGACCTCAACTGGGAAGTGTTCCGCGACACGCTGGTCGAACAGGCCGAGCAGGGCGTCGATTATTTCACCATCCATGCCGGCGTGCGGCTGCCCTATGTGCCGCTGACCGCGAATCGGGTGACGGGCATCGTCTCGCGCGGCGGTTCCATCATGGCGAAGTGGTGCCTCGCCCATCACCGCGAGAGCTTCCTCTATGAGCGATTCGCCGAGATCTGCGAGATCATGCGCGCCTATGACGTCACCTTCTCGCTGGGCGACGGGCTGCGCCCCGGCTGCATCGCCGACGCCAACGACGCCGCCCAGTTCGCCGAGCTGGAGACGCTGGGCGAACTGACGCAGATCGCGTGGAATCACGATTGCCAGGTCATCATCGAGGGGCCCGGCCATGTGCCGATGCACAAGATCAAGGCCAACATGGACAAGCAGCTCGCCACCTGCGGCGAGGCGCCCTTCTATACGCTCGGGCCGCTGACCACCGATATTGCCCCCGGCTATGACCACATCACCTCCGCCATCGGCGCGGCGATGATCGGCTGGTTCGGCACGGCCATGCTTTGCTACGTCACGCCAAAGGAGCATCTGGGCCTGCCCAACCGTGATGACGTGAAGACCGGCGTCATCACCTACAAGATCGCCGCCCACGCCGCCGATCTCGCCAAGGGCCACCCGCTGGCGCGGGCGTGGGACGACGCGCTCTCGCGGGCGCGGTTCGAGTTCCGCTGGCAGGACCAGTTCAGCCTCGCCCTCGACCCTGATACGGCGATGGCCTTCCATGACGAGACGCTGCCGAAGGAGGCGCACAAGCTGGCGCATTTCTGCTCCATGTGCGGGCCGAAATTCTGCTCGATGAAGATCAGCCACGAGATTCGCGACAACGCCCGGCAGGCGGAAGCTGAACGGGGCATGGAGGAGATGGCCGGGCGCTTCCGCGCCGGCGGCGGCCAGCTCTATCGCGACGCGAGCGCGGCGGAGTAGGCTTTTTCCCTGCGCGGCCGGGCTTCGTCCGGCCGCGCACCGCTCAGGAGTACGCCAGGAATGTCATCGCCGCCTCCGGTCCGCCCTATCCCCGCCGTTCTCGCCCTCGTCGCGCGGGGGGAGGAGATGCTGCTGGTGCGCCGGGCCAATCCGCCCGACCAGGGTCTCTGGGGATTTCCCGGCGGCCGGATCGAGCCGGGCGAGACCTATCTCGACGCGGCGCTGCGCGAACTCCACGAGGAAACCGGCATTGCTGCCGACGCACCGCGCCTGCTCACCGTGCTCGACTTCATCGAGCATGACGGTTCGGGCGCGCTGGCCCATCATTTCGCGATGATCGTGGTGCTGTGCCGCTGGCGCTCCGGCGAGGCCGTGGCCGCGGACGACGCGCTTGAGGCCCGCTGGTTCGACCGTTCGGCCGTCGCAGATCTCGGCTCCCGTGCCAGCCTCAAGGTGACCTACCTCGCCGACCTCGCCCTCGCTCTTCCCGGCGAGGCTAGTTGAACCGCCCTCCGGGGGGGGGGGCACGCGAATAAGCTCGAAGCGGCCCCCGAAACCTCGCGCGCGAACGAAAAGGGGGCCCGCGAGGGCCCCCAAGTCGAGAAGGTAACGTCAGGAACGTATCTGCGAGACGTTCCGGCCGGCGGCCGCGCGGGCCGCCGATGGATCAGGCATGCGCCGAAGCGGTCGCCGTCTTCTCCACGGCAGGCGGCATGGTGGCGGAACGTACCACATGCGCCTTGAGCACCTTCGGCAGGACCGCGATGGCCAGGAAGGCCGCGAACAGGTCCATGGCGGCAACCGTGTAGAGCACGGTCGACCAGGTGCCGGTCGCTTCCATCAGCAGGTTGCCGACCGGCACGAACAGCGCGCCGATACCCTTGGCGGTGTAGAGCACGCCGTAGATCTTGCCGATGTGCTTGGTGCCGAACGCGTCGCCAGCGAGAGCCGAGAACAGCGAGTAGACTTCACCCCAGGCGAGGAACACCACGCCGGAGAGGATGAGGAACGCCCACGGATTGTGACCGAAGGCGCCGAGCGCGATGATGCCGATGCCTTCGAGCGTGAAGGCGATGACCATCGTCTTCTCACGGCCGATATGGTCCGAGATCCAGCCGAACAGCGGGCGCGAGATGCCGTTCATGACGCGGTCAAGCATCAGGGCGAGCGGCAGCGCGGCCATGACGAAGAAGTACAGGTCGACCTGGAACTCCTTCACGCCGAGATCCTGCGCGATGACGCCGAGCTGGGCCACCGCCATCATGCCGCCGGTGACGACGCAGATGAACATCAGGAACATGAGCCAGAAGAGCTTGGTGCTCATGGCTTCGCCGAGCGTGTAGTCGCGGCGGCTCTGGTTGAGCTTGCTGGAGGCCTTGACCTCACCGACCTTGGGCGAGCGCAGGAACCAGGCGGCGACAAAGGCGAGACCGCCCTGCAGCAGACCGAAGAAGAAGAAGGTCTCCTGAAAGCCCGACGTCTCGATCATCGCCGCGATCGGCAGGATCGTGGCGGCCGAGCCGGCGCCGTAGCCGCCCGCCGTCAGGCCGACGGCGAGGCCGCGGCGATCCGGGAACCACTTCAGGGCGTTGTTGATGCAGGTCGCGTAGATCGAGCCCACGCCGATGCCGCCGATGGCCGCGCCGAGGTAGAAGCCCATCAGGCTGGTGGCCTGCGAGTTGATCACCCAGGCCGCGCCGATGAACAGGGCGCCGAAGGCGACCATCAGGCGGGGGCCGAGCTTGTCGATGAAGAAACCTTCGATCGGCGCGAGCCAGGTCTGCACCAGAACGAAGATGGTGAACGCGATCTGGATCGACGCGCGCTCCCAGCCGAAGGTTTCCTGAATCTCAGGAACGAACAGCGTCCAGGCGTACTGGATGTTCGCGGTCGCCACCATACAGACGACGCCGACGACGAGCTGAAGCCAACGACGGCTTTCCGAATAATCCTTGCCCGGCCCGACGGCCGCCATGGTCTTGGACGTATTCAAGGGCGATCTCCTCTCCCAAATCGATAAATGCCGCGGATCGGCTTTTTATTGCGGTCGTTCCGTTGCCTTTCGGCTCGGCGCCGGCTTGTCGTTGGCCCCGGGGGCGCTTTCTGCGTCGCCCCCGCGACGGCCGCTTGAGCGGCATTTCATTCCCAAAGGTTGCGCGGTATCCGCCCCCTTACGTCGCGTTCCGAAACCTCGGAGGCGCCCTGACGCAGGGTTGCGGAACCGACCCGCTGGGGGCGGATCATAATCGACAATATTATGTATGCCAATTGCGATTTATGACTCACCACACGTTCCGTAAGCCAAAAGACGCCGTAGAATTTCCACTTGCCGTCGAACCACCCTTTAATAGATGTCACATCGTTGTCGCGTAGCGACCTTGCGTCAGTTGAGATCTAAATAGAAGATGAATAACAAGAACCTTCGGGAACGTTAACTTGCCGTTGTCGCTAACGACATCCATATCGATGTGGCGATGACATGAAAGAGAACGTCTCGCGCCCCATTTTCGTCGCGAGTTTACAATTTTAATGCTGGCCGCTTTCCAATTCCCCGCGCAAGTGCGCAGAGCCTTCGGCGCTGCGGACAAGAAAAAGGGCCCGTCCGAGGACGGGCCCTGAAAGAAATCTGGCCGTAGGGAGAGGCGGCTACTCGGCCGCCACCACCTTGGTCGGCCCCTTCGCCGCGCCCGCAGCAGCAGCCGCCGCGCGGCGGCCATGGGCGTTGGCCAGCGGCTTCAACACCGCGAGCGCCATCACCGCAGCGACGATGTTCAGCACCGCTGCCGTGATGAACACGGCGTGCCAGCTGCCCGTCACGGTGGTGAGAATGCTGGTGAAGGGCACGATCAGCGCCGCCGTACCCTTGGCGGTGTAGAGCAGGCCCGCATTGGTGGTGGCGAACTTCGAGCCGAACGCATCGCCGCACATCGCTGGGAACAGAGAGTAGATCTCGCCCCAGGCGAAGAACACCAGGCCGGTTAGGATGACGAACATCACCGGGTTGTGGCCGAGCACGCTCAGCGCGTAGATGCCGACGCCCTCGATGGCGAAGGCCACGAACATCGTGTTTTCACGGCCGATCTGGTCCGACACCCAGCCGAAGAACGGGCGGGTAAGGCCGTTCAACACGCGGTCGATCGCGGCGGCGAAGGTCAGCGCCGGAAGGGTGATGCCGATCAGGCTCACCGGAATATCGGCGATGCCGAAATCCTTGGCGATCGGGCCAAGCTGGGCGGTCGCCATCAGGCCACCGGCGGCCATCATGACGAACATCGCGTACATCACCCAGAAAAGCGGGGTGGAGAGCATCTCCTTCGGCGCGAAATCGCGGGCCGACTGCGAGACCTTGGCGATCGCCTTCGCGGCGAAGGCAACGATCTGCTCCTTCTTCGGCGCGGCAAGAAAAAGCGCGACCAGCGTGATCACGATGCCCTGACCCACGCCGAAATAGAAGAACGCGGCCTCATAGCCCTGGTTCTTGATCATGTTTTGGATCGGGATGACCGTCAGCGCCGAGCCGGCGCCGAAGCCGGCGGCAGTGATGCCGGCCGCAAGGCCGCGGCGATCGGGAAACCACTTAAGCGAATTGCCCACGCAGGTGCCGTACACCGCGCCGGCACCGACGCCGCCCAGCGCCGCACCGACATAAAGCATGGTGAGCGTGTCGGCGTAGGAGTTGATCACCCAGGCGAGGCCGCAGAACACGCCGCCGAAAAGCACCACGACGCGCGGGCCGTATTTGTCGACGAACCAACCCTCGACCGGCACCAGCCAGGTTTCGGTGACGATGAAGATGGAGAACGCCACCTGGATCGCGGCGCGATCCCAGCCGTGGGCTTCCTGCATCGGATTGACGAAGAAGGTCCAGCCATACTGCATGTTGGCGATCATGCACATGCAGATCACGCCGAACACCAGCTGAAGCCAGCGCTTTTTATTAATGGATGCCGTTGCGTCAGATGTCATGTTGTCCTCGAACGTTTCCCAACGTAAAGAGAGTCGATAATCTCTGTTATTCTTTTTGAATGCCCGTCTTTCGTGACCACATAAACGGGTCGTCGATCAGCCATTCCGGCGACCCTACTACGTATTTTCGGTAATGCAAAATTCTGCATACCACAAACAACTAAAATTCTATGGAGAACGACTGACCTAACGGCACCTTACCGAAGGGAATACTTGTTCTTTATTACCCAACGTCAGATGAGCAGGAACCCTTGGCGCGACTGAACCGGCGCCCGGTGGCGCATCGCGGCGCGGCGGCGATCGGGAAAAGACTGCCGAGGCGAGTGCGGGCGCGGATCGTCCCGGCTTCGTGCGCCCCGGACCCTCCCGCATGGACATTCTGTATGTGTTATACGATGCTCACAAAGGCCGTTCCGCCCTAGAGAATCGCGAAAGATCCCGAGGAATGGCACGTATTGGCCGGGCGAAAGCGGCCGCCCTGCAGAAAACTGCAGCGGACAACAACAAGAACAACATCTTCAGCAACTGACGAGGAAACGCCCGTGGAAAGCGCCGACACCCAGACGAGACTGAACATCGCCCCTCTCGCCGCCAATACCAGCCTTCGTACACTGGCCTATGACGCCATCAAGAAGGCCATCACCGAGATGGACATGTATGGGCAGGACAGCGAGATCCGGCTCGACGAGCGGCAGTTGTCGCACGATCTCGGCGTGAGCCGCACCCCGATCCGCGAGGCTCTCACCGTCCTCGAACAGGAAGGCTTCGTGCGCTCGGTGCCCCGGCGCGGCATCTTTGTGGTGCGCAAGTCCAAGCGCGAGATCATCGACATGATCGTCGTCTGGGCGGCGCTGGAGAGCATGTCCGCACGGCTCGCGGCCAGCCGGGCCAGCGACCGTGAGCTCGCGGAACTGCGGGAGCTGTTCCACGACTTCGAGGGCGAAGCGCCCGCGGACCACATGAACGAGTATTCCAACGCGAATATCCGGTTCCACCAGAACATCATCCGGCTCGGCGGCTGCGATATGATCGCCGAGATGACGGAAAACCTGTTCATCCATATTCGCGGCATCCGTGCTGTTTCAGTGCGGCAGGAAAACCGCTCGGAACGCTCGCTGCAGGAGCATCGCGGCATCATCGCCGCTCTGGTCGCCCGTGACGCCGATCTCGCCGAGCGGCTGGTGCGCGAGCACACGCTAGGCCTCGCCGCCCATGTCGAGAAGCACGGCAAGTTCCCGTCCTGAGCCCGCACCGGCCCCGTCTCACTGTCCCGCGCCGCCCTCGCCCGCGTTTTCGACCCCTGCGCCACACGGCGAAGGCGCCTTTCGTATCAAGGGCTTGCGGTGATGGCAGCACGGGAGCGGCCTGTCCGGGCGCCGCCGGAGGCGAACTTTTGGCTGCGCCACGCCGCAAAGTGTTCCAGCGCTCTCGCATTGCCCGATCGTCCGTGGTATATTGCATACGCAAGTGCGCTCCACCCTCCTTACCAAAGGTCAGGAACGGCTGAGAAGGCGCTCGGCAAAGGTGAGGAAAAGGAGCCGGAGGCGCCCCCGTGACGGGGGCATACGAATTGACATGTTGGTATTTGGTATGCCACTTTTTCGGAAATCCGCTGTGGGTTTTCCGCAGAGGACGCTTCCGTGAGCAGCAAGGCAGTTGTGAGCAAGCACTGGCAAAGCGGTGAGAATGGTCTGACCATCGAGCGCCTGCCGGCCAAGGAGAGCTTCAAGAGCAAGGCCTATGCCGCTCTCAAGGAAGCCATCACACACATGAATATCTACGGCTCTAGCGAGCCGATGCTGCTCGACGAGCGCGATATTTCCGAGCGTCTCGGCGCAAGCCGGACGCCGATCCGCGAGGCGGTCGCGATGCTGGAGCAGGAGGGCCTGCTCCGCGCCGTGCCCCGGCGGGGAATTATGGTGGTTCGCCGCTCCAAGGCCGAGATCATCGAAATGATCGAGGCCTGGGCGGCGCTGGAAAGCATGGCGGCCCGCCTCGCCACGCAGCGCGCAAGCGATGAGGCGATCGCCGAGCTGAGGACGTTGTTCAAGAAGTTCGATCTGGCGCGGATCGAGCGTGATCGGTGCGACGAATATTCGAGTGCGAATATCGCGTTTCACCAGGCGCTGATCCGGCTGAGCGGCTCTTCGCTGCTCGTGGCGATGACGGAAAACCTGTTCTTCCATGTACGGGCCATCCGCCACCGCACGATCTTTGAGATGGACCGGGCGCAGCGTTCGGCATCCGACCATCTGGAGATCATTGTTGCACTCGAGGCGCGGGACGCGGACCGCGCCGAGCGTCTGGTCAGAGGCCACACGCTCCGGCTCGCCGAGCATGTCGAGAACCACGTAGACCTAGATTAGGGCGGCAAAAACCCGCCGAAGGACGTTTGGGAGGGAATACGGGATGTCCGCAGTCGCACAGGTAATTGACGTGAATGCCGCAGCTGAGACCGAACAGGAGCTCACCGATGGCTTCCACCTGGTCATTGATGCGCTCAAACTGAACGATATCGACACCATTTACGGCGTGCCGGGGATTCCGATCACGGATCTGGGCCGCATGGCGCAGGCCGAAGGCATCCGCGTCGTCTCGTTCCGCCACGAGCAGAACGCGGGCAACGCCGCCGCCATCGCCGGCTTTCTGACCAAGAAGCCGGGCGTGTGCCTCACCGTTTCGGCGCCGGGCTTCCTCAACGGCCTCACCGCCCTGGCGAACGCCACCACCAACTGCTTCCCCATGATCCTCATCTCCGGCTCTTCGGAGCGCGAGATCGTCGACCTGCAGCAGGGCGACTATGAGGAGATGGACCAGCTCGCCATCGCCAAGCCGCTGTGCAAGGCCGCCTTCCGCGTTCTGCACGCGGCCGATATCGGCATTGCGGTCGCCCGCGCCATCCGCGCGGCCTGCTCCGGCCGTCCCGGCGGCGTCTATCTCGACCTGCCGGCCAAGCTGTTCTCGCAGGTGATGGATGCCGATGCCGGCGCCAAGTCGCTGGTCAAGGTGATCGACCCCGCCCCGGCGCAGCTCCCCTCCCCGGCCGCCATCACCCGCGCGCTCGACGTGCTGAAGTCGGCGAAGAAGCCGCTCATCATCATCGGCAAGGGCGCCGCCTATGCGCAGGCCGATGACGAGATCCGCTCCTTCATCGAGACCTCCGGCATTCCCTTCCTGCCGATGTCGATGGCCAAGGGCCTGCTGCCCGACAACCATCCGCTCTCGGCCGGCGCCGCCCGCTCGACGGTGCTGAAGGATTCCGACGTCGTCCTGCTGATCGGCGCCCGCCTCAACTGGCTGCTGTCGCACGGCAAGGGCAAGACCTGGGGCGACGCCCCGAAGAAGTTCATCCAGGTCGACATCGAGCCGAAGGAAATGGACTCGAACGTCGAGATTGCCGCGCCGCTGGTCGGTGATATCGGCTCGGTCGTCGAGGCCCTGAGCGAGGCCATCAAGACTGGCTGGAAGGCGCCCGCCGCGGAGTGGATCGACGCCATCAACGCCCGCAAGGAAGTCAATATCGGCAAGATGTCTCAGCGCCTGCTGAAGAACTCGACCCCGATGGATTTCCATTCCGCGCTCGGCGCGCTGAAGCAGGTCATCAAGGAGCGCCCGGACGCGATCCTCGTCAATGAGGGCGCGAACACGCTGGACCTCGCCCGTGGCGTGATCGACATGTACCAGCCGCGCAAGCGCCTGGACGTCGGCACCTGGGGCGTGATGGGCATCGGTATGGGCTTCGCCATCGGCGCGGCGGTCGAGACCGGCAAGCCGGTGCTGGCCGTCGAGGGCGACAGCGCCTTCGGCTTCTCCGGCATGGAAGTTGAAACCATCTGCCGCTACAACCTGCCGGTCTGCGTCGTTATCTTCAACAATAACGGCATCTATCGCGGCACCGACACCGACCCGACGGGTCGCGATCCCGGCACCACCGTGTTCGTCGCCGACTCGCGCTACGACAAGATGATGGAAGCCTTCGGCGGCGTGGGCGTCCATGTCACGACCCCGGACGAGCTCAAGCGCGCCGTGGACGAGGCGATGGATAGCGGCAAGCCGACCCTCATCAACGCCGTGATCGACCCGGCCGCCGGCAGCGAGAGCGGCAATATCGGCAGCCTCAACCCGCAGAGCGTCGTGAAGAAGAAGTAAGTCAAACCGGGACGGGTGGGGAGCGGCAAATTCCCCACCCGTCCCATCCCCGCTGCAACGACACAACGGCGAAAAGCCGGGTCATCTCGAGAGGAACCCCATGGGCAAGGCATTGGACGGCGTTCGCGTCCTCGATTTCACCCATGTTCAGTCCGGCCCCACCTGCACGCAGCTTCTCGCGTGGTTCGGGGCCGATGTGATCAAGGTAGAGCGGCCCGGCGAGGGTGACGTGACCCGCGCCCAGCTGCGCGATGTCCCCAACGCGGACAGCCTCTACTTCACGATGCTGAACTCCAACAAGCGCTCCATCACGCTCGACACCAAGAACCCCGAGGGCAAGAAGGTCCTTGAGGAGCTGGTGAAGATTTGCGACGTGATGGTCGAGAATTTCGCACCGGGCGCGCTCGACCGCATGGGCTTCACCTGGGAGCGCATCCAGGAACTCAACCCGCGCATCATCCTCGCCTCGGTGAAGGGCTTCGGTCCCGGGCCGTTCGAGGATTGCAAGGTCTATGAGAACGTCGCCCAGTGCACCGGCGGTTCGGCCTCGACCACGGGTTTCCGCGACGGGCTTCCTCTCGTCACCGCCGCCCAGATCGGCGACAGCGGCACCGGCCTGCACCTCGCCCTCGGCATCGTGACGGCGCTCTACCAGCGCACGCTGACCGGCCGTGGCCAGAAGGTGCTCTGCGCCATGCAGGACGCCGTGCTGAACTTCTGCCGCGTGAAGATGCGTGACCAGCAGCGCCTGGAGCGCGGCCCGCTGCGCGAATACAGCCAGTTCGGCGAGGGCCTGCCCTTCGGCGATTCGGTGCCGCGTGCCGGCAATGATTCCGGCGGCGGCCAGCCCGGCCGCATTCTCAAGTGCAAGGGTTGGGAAACCGATCCCAACGCCTATATCTATTTCATCACCCAGGCCCCGGTCTGGGCGAAGATCTGCGACGTCATCGGCGAGCCGGACTGGAAGACCGATCCGAACTACGCCACGCCGGCGGCGCGCCTGCCCCACCTCAACGAGATCTTCCACCGCGTCGAATCGTGGACCATGGCCCACACCAAGTTCGAAGCGATGGAAATCCTCAACGAGGTCGACATCCCCTGCGGCCCGGTGCTCTCGATGAAGGAGATCGCCGAGGACAAGTCGCTCTACGCGACCGGGACGCTGGTCGAGATCGACCACCCCACGCGCGGCAAGTACCTCACCGTCGGCAACCCGATCAAGCTGTCGGATAACGATGTCGAGGTCGAGCGTTCGCCGCTGCTGGGCGAGCACACCGAGGAGATTCTCGCCGGGGTGCTTGGGTTCGGCGGCGACGAGATCGCCCGCATCAAGGCGTCCGGCGCCGTCGGCGAGCCGGTGCGCCTCGCGGCCGAGTGACGCCCGTTGCGTGAGGCTTTGCCGCCTGCGGGCGGCACAGGAAATTGACGGTCGGCGTTCACGCCGGCCGTCAAGCAGGCCTCCCGGCGGCGGGAGGAAACGAACGAACGGGGCGCCCGGCGAATAGCGTCGCGGCGCGTCGCGAGGAACGGTCTGCCGGGCGAAGAGCGCGATCTGCGCCGACGCCCGATGGAACGTGAGACCAGGGTGGACGAACAAAATCGTGAGTCGTTCCGAAGTCGATCCCCCCCTGGGAGATGTCTGCCGATCCCGTCGGGAATTGGGGGCATGGGGAGAAGTATGATGTCCATCCAAGAGGGATGGGCGTCTCATTCCGGCGGCAGGGTGAGCCTCCGTCGGACTGTTAACGGAAAAAGGGAAGTCGACTACAATGTCTAAGCCCCTCGAAGGTATTAAGATCATCGATTTCACGCACGTCCAGGCCGGTCCGGCCTGCACGCAGCTTCTTGCCTGGTTCGGCGCCGACGTGATCAAGGTCGAGCGCCCCGGTTCGGGCGACGTCACGCGCTCGCAGCTGCGTCATGTCAAGGACGCCGACGCGCTGTATTTCACCATGCTGAACTCCAACAAGCGCTCGCTGACGCTCGACACCAAGACGGCGCAGGGCAAGGAAGTTCTCACCAAGCTCATCAAAGAGTCGGACGTGATGGTCGAGAATTTCGGCCCCGGCGCGCTCGACCGCATGGGCTTCACCTGGGAGCACATCCAGTCGCTCAACCCCGGCATGGTTCTCGCCTCGGTCAAGGGCTTCTCGGAAGGCCACGCCTATGAGGACCTGAAGGTCTACGAGAACGTCGCGCAGTGCGCCGGCGGCGCCGCCTCCACCACCGGCTTCTGGGATGGCCCGCCGACCGTGTCGGCCGCCGCTCTCGGCGATTCCAACACCGGCATGCATCTGGCCATCGGCATCCTCACCGCCCTTCACCAGAAGGGCAAGACCGGCAAGGGCCAGAAGGTCGCCGTGTCGATGCAGGATTCGGTGCTCAACCTCTGCCGCGTCAAGCTGCGCGACCAGCAGCGCCTGGATGCTCTCGGCTATCTCGAAGAGTACCCCCAGTACCCCCACGGCGAGTTCTCCGACGTCGTGCCGCGCGGCGGCAATGCCGGCGGCGGCGGTCAGCCGGGCTGGGTGCTGAAGTGCAAGGGCTGGGAAACCGACCCGAACGCCTACATCTACTTCACCATTCAGGGCCATGCCTGGGCGCCGATCTGCAAGGCGCTGGGCAAGCCGGAATGGATCGACGACGCGGCCTACAACACCGCCGAAGCGCGCCAGGACAAGATCTTCGACATCTTTGCCTTCATCGAGTCCTGGCTCGCCGACAAGACGAAGTTCGAGGCCATCGACATCCTGCGCAAGTTCGACATCCCGTGCGCCCCGGTGCTGTCGATGAAGGAAATCGCCAACGACCCGTCGCTGCGCAAGAGCGGCACCGTGGTCGAGGTCGATCACCCCAAGCTCGGCAAGTACCTGACCGTCGGCTCGCCGATCAAGTTCTCCGACGTCGAGGTCGAAATCACCGCCTCGCCGCTGCTCGGCCAGCACACCAATGAAGTGCTCGCCGATCTCGGCTATTCGCAGGAAGAGATCGTCGCCCTGCACGACGCCAAGGCTGTCTGACCACTTTGGTCTGATCAACTTCCGGGCGGCGCGCCGGTCGCGCCGCCCGCCTCCCCGCGGGAAACCGCGCGGACCTATCGGCATTTCTCTCGAAGCTGCGCGGCTAGAGCATTTTCCGCGAAAGTTGAACGACTTTCGCGACGAGAAAATGCTCCAGCTTCTTAATTAATGAGCACCTTCTCTTCGATCAGGTGATTCCACCTGATCGGAAAGGGCTAAGCGGCGGAGTGGAATAGCCAACGAGCCTCCCGGAGCAGGACGAAGGTTTACCCGACGTTCGGTTCCTCCTAGGCGACTGGTGCCGGCGCTCAATGCGCCGGCATTTTTTTGCCGTCTACCGCCCCGAATATTGCGTCGTCAGCCGCCGCGCGGCCTCGCGCACGCGGGCGCCGAGATCGGCGATGCGCTCGGGCGGCATCCGCACCGTCGGCGCCGAAATCGAGATCGCCCCCACCGGCTCGCGCCATTCGTCCAGTACCGCCGCCGCCACGCAGCGCATGCCCGGCGTGTGCTCCTCATCGTCGATGGAGAAGCCGCGCTCGGCAATCTCGGCGAGGTCCGCCTGCAGGGCGCGCCGGCTGACATGCGTATGCTCGGTGTAGCGCTGGAGTTGATCACCGCCCAGCCAGGCGCGCCGCGCCTCCAGGTTCATGCCCGAGAGGATCGCCTTGCCACCACCCGACGCATGGATCGGCAGGTCGCCGCCGATGCGGAAGAAGGCGCGCACGGCCGCATGGCTTTCCACCTGCGCGACGCAGACCAGATGCGGCCCCTCGATCAGCGACAGGTTCACCGTCTCGTTCACCCCGTGCGACAGCTCGCGCAGCAGCGAACGGGCGATTTCCGGCAGCTTGCGGATGCGCAAATACGCCGAGCCGACGCGGAACAGGCCGATGCCGACCATCCACAGCCCGGTCGCGGCATCGTGGCCGACAAGGCCCCGCCGCTCCAGCGTGGTCAGCAGCCGGTGCACGGTGGAGGTCGGCAGTTCGGCGGCGCGCGCCACCTCGCTCAGCGTCAGCCCGTCCGCGAGCGCCAGCACTTCCAGAAGGGCGATGGCGCGGTCAAGCGACTGCACCTCGCCCCCGCCCTCTGTGCCGGTGGCGGAGGAAGGACGGCCACGGCGGCGCACGGTCGGAACAGCCTGGTTCATCCGCAGATAACCTCCGAAATTCGGGGACGGGAACACGGTCCCTGCCCACTCTCCGCTCGCCGCCGATCCATGCCACCGCTCGGTCGCGTCGCTTCCCCCGCATAAAGGCGCATCCGTTCTTTTTTCGCAAACTAGAAATACATCCCGTATTGCGGAAATGAGGATGACGTGGCATGTTTTCCGCGATTTCGGAAATTCATTCCGCAGCGCGGAAAGAATGATGCCGCTTTGCAGCATGCACCCGGTTCTCTGAACCCGGTGCCTGACAAGGCGTGCGGTGGCCGAATAAACGTTTTGAACAGGTCGGAATGGCCGGTGCCGGGCGCCGCCAGCCCCATGAGGGGCGAGCCCCCGCCAGCCTGCGACGCGAGGAGGAAGTGCCATGGCCAAGATGCGTGCCGTCGATGCCGCGATCCGGATTCTTGAGAAGGAAGGCATCACTGTCGCCTTCGGCGTTCCCGGCGCCGCGATCAATCCGTTCTATTCCGCCATGCGCGCCCGCGGCTCGATACGGCATATCCTTGCCCGTCACGTCGAAGCCGCATCGCACATGGCCGAGGGTTACACCCGCGCCGCCGCCGGCAATATCGGCGTGTGCATCGGCACCTCCGGCCCGGCCGGCACCGACATGATCACCGGCCTGTATTCGGCCGCCGCGGATTCGATCCCGATCCTCTGCATCACCGGCCAGGCGCCCCGCGCCCGCCTCTACAAGGAAGACTTCCAGGCCGTCGACATCGAATCGATCGCGAAGCCGCTCGCCAAGTGGTCGGTCATGGTCCGCGAGCCGGCGCTCGTGCCGATGGTGTTCCAGCAGGCCTTCCACGTCATGCGCTCCGGCCGTCCCGGCCCGGTGCTGATCGACCTGCCGATCGACGTGCAGATGGCCGAGATCGAATTCGACGAGGAGACCTATTCCCCGCTCGAGGTCTACAAGCCCAAGCTGACCCGCAAGCAGGCCGAGAAGGCCATTGCCATGCTCAACGAGGCGGAGCGCCCGCTCATCGTCTCCGGCGGCGGCGTCATCAACGCGGATGCGTCCAAGCAGCTCGTCGAGTTCGCCGAATTGACCGGCGTGCCTGTCATCCCGACCCTGATGGGCTGGGGCACGATTCCCGACGATCACGACCTGATGGCCGGCATGTGCGGCCTGCAGACCTCGCACCGCTACGGCAATGCCACGATGCTGGCCTCGGACTTCGTGTTCGGCATCGGCAATCGCTGGGCGAACCGCCACACAGGCTCGGTGGACGTCTACACCAAGGGCCGCAAGTTCATTCACGTCGACATCGAGCCGACCCAGATCGGCCGCGTGTTCGGCCCCGATCTCGGCATCGTCTCCGATGCCGGCGCGGCGCTGGACATGTTCCTCGATGTCGCCAAGGAAATGAAGGCCGCCGGCAAGCTGAAGGATCGCAGCGGCTGGGCCAAGGAATGCCTCGACCGCAAGAACACCATGCTGCGCAAGACGCATTTCGACAATGTGCCGCTCAAGCCGCAGCGCGTTTATGAAGAGATGAACGAAGCGTTCGGGCGCAACACCCGCTACGTCTCGACCATCGGCCTCAGCCAGATCGCCGGCGCGCAGATGCTGCACGTCTATGAGCCCCGCAACTGGATTAATTGCGGCCAGGCCGGCCCGCTCGGTTGGACCCTGCCGGCGGCGCTCGGCGTGCGCGCGGCGGACCCGGACGCGGAGATCGTGGCGCTCTCGGGCGATTACGACTTCCAGTTCCTCATCGAGGAACTGGCGGTGGGCGCCCAGCACAAGCTGCCCTACATCCACGTCGTCGTGAACAACTCCTATCTCGGCCTGATCCGTCAGGCCCAGCGCGGGTTCAACATGGACTTCGAGGTCTCGCTCGCCTTCGACAACATCAACGCCGAGGAAAATGCCGGCTACGGCGTCGACCACGTGGCGGTGGCCGAGGGCCTCGGCTGCAAGGCGGTCCGCGTCTCCTCGCCGAACGAGTTCAAGGACGCCTTCGTCCGCGCCAAGGCGCTGATGAAGGAGCACCAGGTGCCCGTCGTGATGGAATTCATCCTTGAGCGCGTCACCAACATCGCCATGGGCACCGAGATCGACGCCGTGAACGAGTTCGAGGACGTGCTCGACCTGCCGCTGGAAGGCGCTTCCAAGGCGTGAGCATGGGTTCGCGTTCATTCGCGGGCCGAATAATCTTTACTTTCCTCTCCCCGTTGGGGAGAGGTCGCCGCGTAGCGGCGGGTGAGGGAAAAAGCCTCCGCAGTGCGGTAGCTCCCTCACCCCACTCCTCTCCCCGCCGGGGCGAGGGGCCCGTCCATCTTCCGAATGCCCCAGGAGCGGTCCATGCCCCGTTTTGCCGCCAATCTCACCATGCTGTTCAACGAGGTGCCCTTCCTCGATCGGTTCGAGAAGGCCGCCGCCGCCGGTTTCACCGGCGTCGAATACCTGTTCCCCTATGACTTCCCCGTCGATGAGCTGGTCGCCAAGCTGAAGGCCAACAACCTGAAGCAGGTGCTGCACAATCTCCCCGCCGGCAATTGGGGCGGCGGCGAGCGCGGCATCGCGATCCTTCCCGAGCGCGTGGACGAGTTTCGCGCCGGCGTCGACAAGGCGATCGAGTACGCCACGGCGCTCGGCTGCCCGCAGGTCAACATCCTCGCCGGCATCGTGCCCGCCGGTGCCGACCGCGAGCTGCTGCACAACACCTTCGTCAACAATTTGAAGTTCGCCGCGCCGAAGATCAAGGAAGCCGGTCTCAAGCTGCTGATCGAGCCGATCAACACGCGGGACATTCCCGGCTTCTTCCTGAACTACACGAAGCAGGCGAAGGCGATCATCGAGGAAGTCGGCTCCGACAACCTCTTCATCCAGTACGATATCTACCACATGCAGATCATGGAGGGCGATCTCGCCCGCACCATCGAGGCGAACCTTGCCTCCATCGCGCATGTGCAGCTTGCCGACAATCCCGGCCGTAACGAGCCCGGCACCGGCGAGATCAACTACCCCTTCCTGTTCCGCCATCTCGATGCCATCGGCTATGAGGGCTGGGTGGGCTGCGAATACAAGCCGAAGGGCGACACCGAAGCGGGCCTCGGCTGGCTCAAGGAACTCGCTGGCGCGGCGTGAGGCCATGCCGGTCAAGAAACGAAACTCCTAGGAAAACGAGGATAAGACGATGGCGAATGTTGGATTTGTCGGTCTCGGCATCATGGGCGCGCCCATGGCCGGTCATCTCATCGACGCGGGCCACACGCTCTATCTCTACGACGTCAAGCCGGTTCCGGCCGAGCTGACGGGCAAGGGCGGCGTCGCCTGCGCCAGCGGCACGGAAGTGGCGAAGAACGCCGACATCATCATCACCATGGTGCCGGACACCCCCCACGTCGCCGCCGCCCTGTTCGGCGAAAACGGCATCGCGGCGGGCCTCTCGGCCGGCAAGATCGTCGTCGACATGAGCTCCATCGCTCCGGTCGAAACGAAGGAGTTCGCCAAGAAGATCAACGAGCTCGGCTGCGACTATCTCGACGCCCCGGTTTCCGGCGGCGAAGTGGGCGCCAAGGCGGCTTCGCTCACCATCATGGTCGGCGGACCGGATGGCGCCTTCGCCACGGTGAAGCCGCTGTTCGAGAAGATGGGCAAGAACATCACGCTCGTCGGCGGCAATGGCGATGGCCAGACCACCAAGGTCGCCAACCAGATCATCGTCGCGCTAAACATCCTCGCCGTCGGCGAGGCTCTGCTGTTCGCCTCCAAGGCGGGTGCGGACCCGGCCAAGGTGCGTCAGGCGCTGATGGGCGGCTTCGCCAATTCGCGCATCCTGGAAGTCCATGGCGAGCGGATGATCAACCGCACCTTCAACCCGGGCTTCCGCATCGAGCTGCACCAGAAGGACCTGAACCTGGCCCTGAACGGTGCGCGGCAGATGCAGATGGCGCTGCCCTCGACGGCTCTGGCGCAGCAGCTTTTCAGCACCTGCGCGGCCAATGGCGGCTCGGCCTGGGATCACTCGGCGCTCGTCAAGGCTCTGGAACTGATGGCAAATCACACCGTCGCGCCGGATGCCTGATACCATCTGAATTCATAATTCAGAAAGACCTTCGGGGGCGCTTGGCGCCCCCGAACTGTTTTTGGCGAGAAAAGTAAGCATTGCTGTCCGGCCAGTGAAACGCGGCACCCCGCGCCGTCTTTTGCGTATTCATTCAGACAATTGTTCTGGCCTATACACCGTGGACAAGGCGGTGTCGGCCGAAGTAACTTAAGTGACCCGTCGCAAACACGCCCCGCGAGGAAATGCGAAGCGGCTAAACATGCGCGACGTTTTATCACGCCCGTGCCTTCGCTCTTGACTAGGGGCTCATCGCACCTAATCATGGCATACAAAATACCAAACAAAGTTCCGGGCGCCGCGGGGGTAGCCTGGACATAGGAGGGAATCCCATGAAGGTCTGCATCTATGGTGCCGGCGCCATCGGCGGTTATGTCGGCGTTCAGCTCAAGCGGGCGGGCGTCGATGTCAGCCTCGTTGCCCGTGGCGCCCATCTCGAAGCCATGAAGAAGAACGGCCTCAAGCTGCTCATCGACGGCGAAGAGCGTGTCGAGCACATTCCCTGCTCCGACAACCCGGCCGAACTCGGCCCGCAGGACTATGTCATCGTCGCCCTCAAGGCCCATTCGGTGCCGGGTGTGGTCGATGCCATGCAGCCTCTGCTGGGCAACGACACCGCCGTGGTCACCGCCGTCAACGGCGTGCCCTACTGGTACTATTACAAGCATGGCGACCACCTCGAAGGTAAGACGCTGGAAAGCGTCGATCCCGGTGGCAAGCAGTGGGCCGGCCTGCGCCCCGAGCGCGCCATTGGCTGCATCGTCTATCCCGCCACCGAAGTGGTCGAGCCGGGCGTCATCAAGCACGTCTATGGCGACAAGTTCCCGCTGGGCGAGCCCTCGGGCGAGATCACCGAGCGCGCCACCAAGCTGTCGGAAGCCTTCACGGCGGGTGGCATGCGCGCGCCTGTGCTTCCCAACATCCGCGACGAGCTGTGGCTGAAGCTGTGGGGCAATCTCTGCTTCAACCCGATCAGCGCCCTCACCCACGCCACGCTGGACGTGATCGCCTCCGATCCCGGCACCCGTGCCATTGCCAAGGCGATGATGCTTGAGGCGCAGGAAATCGCCGTCCAGTCCGGCGTGAACTTCCGCGTCGGCGTCGAGCGCCGCATCGACGGCGCGGGCGCGGTCGGCGCGCACAAGACCTCGATGCTGCAGGATCTCGAACGGTCCCGCGCCATGGAGATCGACGCGCTGGTCACGGTCGTCCAGGAAATGGGCCGCCTCGCCGGAATCCCGACCCCCACCCTCGACGTCGTGCTCGCCCTGGTTCGCCAGCGCGCGCAGATCGCCGGCTGCTACAACTGAGTTCGGCGACACATGGCACACTGGGTTCGTTACCAGCGCTCGGGCGCTGCCGGCTTCGGCACGCTTGAGGGCACCACCATCACCGTCTACAGCGGCGACATGTTCAATGACGCCACCCCGACCGGAGAGCGCGTCGCGCTCTCCGAGGTCGACCTCCTCGCCCCGACGGAGCCGACCAAGATCATCGCGCTGTGGAACAATTTCCATGCCCTCGCGGCAAAGCTCAACTCGCCCGTCCCGGCCGATCCGCTCTATCTGCTGAAGGCCGGCTCCAGCCTCACCAGCCCCGGCGCCACCGTCCACCGGCCGGCTTCCTATGACGGCAAGGTCGTCTATGAGGGCGAGCTTGGCATCGTCATCGGCCGGAAGGCGACCGCCGTCTCCGAGGAACAGGCGGGCGACTACATCTTCGGCTACACCTGCGTAAACGACATCACGGCGGCGGACATCATCAACAAGGATGCTACCTTCGCCCAGTGGGTGCGGGCCAAGAGCTTCGACGGCTTCGGCCCGTTCGGCCCCGTGGTCGCGACCGACGTCGATCCCGCGAGCCTCGTCGTCTGCACCGTGCTCAACGGTGACGAGCGCCAGCGCTACCCGATCAGCGACATGGTGTTCTCGGCCCACCAGTTGGTGAGCCGCATCTCGCACGACATGACGCTGAACCCCGGCGACATAATTTGCTGCGGCACGTCGGTGGGCGTCGGCGTGATGAAGGCCCCGAGCAACACGGTGGATATCGTGATCGAGGGCATCGGCACGCTCAGCAACACCTTCGTGCAGTAGCGGCATAGGGCGCCTGCGTTTCGGCGCAGTAGCGTCTTGGCGCGTCAGCGCCTATAGGGAAATAGGATACGCCAATCGACGGGGGGGCCTTCGGCAGCCCTCCCGACCGTCCGGTTGTGGAGGAGCGGAATTTATGAACATCCATGAGTATCAGGCCAAGGGAGTGCTCCGCGAATACGGGGTCCCGGTGCCGAACGGCGTTGCCATTATCGACGCCGCCGAGGCGGAAGCCGCTGCGGCCAAGGTCGCCGGCCCGGTCTGGGTGGTGAAGAGCCAGATCCACGCCGGCGGGCGCGGCAAGGGCAAGTTCAAGGAGGCCGATGCCGGCGAGAAGGGCGGCGTGCGCGTCGTCAAGTCCGCCGCCGATGCCGCCGCCAATGCCAAGCAGATTCTCGGCAAGACGCTGGTGACGATCCAGACCGGACCGGCCGGCAAGCAGGTCAACCGCGTCTATATCGAGGAAGGCTCCGAGATCGAGAAGGAGTTCTACCTCTCCGCCCTCGTCGACCGCGCCACCTCGCGCGTCGCCTTCGTCGTGTCCACCGAAGGCGGCATGGACATCGAGGAAGTCGCCCACTCGACGCCCGAGAAGATCCACACCTTCTCCATCGACCCGGCCACCGGCGTGATGCCCCATCACGGCCGCACCGTCGCTCAGGCGCTCGGCCTCACCGGCGACCTCGCCAAGCAGGCCGGCGACATCGTCTCCAAGCTCTATGCCGCCTTCGTCGGCAAGGACATGGCGATGCTGGAGATCAACCCGCTGGTCGTCACCAAGGACGGCAAGCTGAAGTGCCTCGACGCCAAGATTTCCTTCGATTCCAACTCGCTCTACCGCCATGCGGACGTGGTCGCGCTGCGCGACGAGACCGAGGAAGACGCCAAGGAGATCGAGGCCTCGAAATATGACCTCGCCTATATCGCGCTCGACGGCTCGATCGGCTGCATGGTCAACGGCGCCGGCCTCGCCATGGCCACGCTCGACATCATCAAGCTCTACGGCGAAGAGCCCGCCAACTTCCTCGACGTCGGCGGCGGTGCCACCGAGGAGAAGGTGACGGCGGCGTTCCAGATCATCACCTCGGACCCGAGCGTGAAGGGCATCCTCGTCAACATCTTCGGTGGCATCATGAAGTGCGACGTCATCGCGCGCGGCGTCATCGCTGCGGTGAAGACGGTCGGCCTCAAGGTTCCGCTGGTGGTGCGCCTCGAAGGTACCAATGTCGAGGAAGGCAAGACCATCATCCGTGAAAGCGGCCTGAACGTCATCCCGGCGGACGATCTCGACGACGCCGCCCAGAAGATCGTCAAGGCTGTGCAGGGAGCCGCCTGATGTCCATTCTCATCAACAAGAACACCAAGATCATCACCCAGGGCTTCACCGGCAAGAACGGCACCTTCCACTCCGAGCAGGCCATGGCCTATGGCTCGAACGTGGTCGGCGGCACCTCGCCGGGCAAGGGTGGCGCGGTCCATCTCGGCCTGCCGGTGTTCGACACCGTCGCCGAGGCCCGTGACAAGACCGGCGCCGATGCGTCGGTGATCTATGTCCCGCCCCCGGGCGCGGCGGACGCCATCTGCGAGGCGATCGCGGCTGAGATCCCGCTCATCGTCTGCATCACCGAAGGCATTCCGGTGCTCGACATGGTGAAGGTGCGCCGGGCGCTGGACGGTTCCAAGTCCCGCCTCGTCGGCCCCAACTGCCCCGGCATCGTCACCGCCGGCGAGTGCAAGATCGGCATCATGCCGGCCAACATCTTCAAGCAGGGCAAGGTCGGCATCGTCTCGCGCTCCGGCACGCTCACCTATGAAGCGGTGTTCCAGACCTCGCAGGAGGGCCTGGGCCAGACCACCGCTGTCGGCATTGGCGGCGATCCGGTCAAGGGCACCGAGTTCATCGACATGCTGGAGATGTTCCTGGCCGACGACGCCACCGAGTCCATCGTCATGATCGGCGAAATCGGCGGCTCGGCCGAGGAAGAAGCGGCGCAGTTCATCAAGGACGAAGCCAAGCGCGGCCGCAAGAAGCCGATGGTCGGCTTCATCGCCGGCCGCACGGCTCCCCCCGGTCGCCGCATGGGCCATGCCGGCGCCATCATCTCGGGCGGCAAGGGCGGCGCGGAAGACAAGATCGCGGCGATGGAAGAGGCCGGGATCGTCGTGTCCCCCTCGCCCGCGCGCCTCGGCAAGACGCTGGTGGATGTGCTGAACAAGCGCGCCGCCGCCTGACCTCTCAGGCAGGCCTGCAACACAAAGCCCCGTGGCAGCGATGCCGCGGGGCTTTTTCATATGTCCGGCCGGCCAAGCATCCCGGCTCCCGTGCCGCGCCCTCTTCCGCGCCCGGCCGTTCCGCAAACACGGCCGCCATTATTCTAGCCCCGCCGGGTTGCTCCTGCCGACTGCCGCTCACGCCCGGACGCATGACGCCGCAGACGGGGGCATGCTCGTGGCGCGCGGCGCCCCGTACCGGGCCCAACAAAAAGGGGGAGCGCGACGCTCCCCCCGAATAGCCGACCGAGACCGTGGCGGTAGCCTGTCAGTTGGCGTTCTGCGCCGGGCCAACCGGAAGGCCCCAGGCCGTGAAGGCCTCGCGGAACGCCTGATCGCCCGCACCGCCCTTTTCCAGAACGAGAATGGCGCGGCGGCCGTTCTCGAACACTAGCGGCAGGTCGAGCCAGTTGCGGGTGATGATGAAGCCGAGATTGCGCTGCACATCCGCCGGCAGCGACGACAGGCCGACCAGGAAATAGTTCGGCGCCACGCGCACGGCGAGGCCGACCAGCGGCGCCCCCTGGGCGCCCTCGGAAGCCTTGGCCCGCATGCCCGGCACGCTGGAAATGCTGCCGAGATCGAAGCCTGCCGGCAGCTTGAACTGGATTTCGAGAATATGCGAGGCCGGAATCGACGGGTCCTGATTGCGGCGGAAGGTCAGCGTGGCGCTGACATTGCGGGCCGGGATCGAGATTTCCGCCCGCACGCCGATATCGGCCGGCTGGCCGTCGCTGGCGCTCGCACTTTCCGTGCTCCACTCGACCGTGCCGACATATTGCTGCAGGCCCTGCTCGCCGCCGCCCGGGCTCTCCTCGAACAGCACGGCGCGCTGCTCGGCGCCGATGGCCGTGCCGGCGGCACTGCCGGCTTGCGGAGCGGTCGAGGCCGCCGGGGCGGCCACGTCGTCGGCCTGCACGATACGGTCGGTCGACTTGGCGGCATCCGCAGGCGCGGAGGTCGCCGGAGCCTCGGCCGAGGGCGATGAGGTGACACCGCCGGCCCCATTGATCAGCGCGACAATGGTCTCGCGCTGGGTATAGCCGACAACGCCACCGGCGATCAGCAGCAGCAGGAAGACAAGAATGGCCACGAGGCGGCCGCGTCCGCCCTTGGCAGGCGGCGGCACCTCGGCAGCGGCGGGCTCGTGTGCCGACGGTTCTTCGGCGCCGGCGTGATACGCGGCTTCTTCCGCTTCCCGCTCGCGCACCAGCCGCGTGGCCTCCCGGCGCCAGTCGGACGAGCCGCCGGCGCTACGGGGAGGCTCCAGCCCGGCGGCAACCGCTTCCGCTTCGGTCGGATGGAACCCCGTCGTCGGCTCGGCCGCACGCTCGAACGGCCGCTCCGGGGTACGCGCGGGAGGAGCTGCAGCAGGAAAGGTCGACGGCGCAGGGGGGGCTGTCAACGGCGCCCGGGCGGCGGGCGGCGGCGCGGGCACTGGCGGCACCGGAGGGGGAGAAACCGGCGCCGAAGGCGCGGAAGCGGCCGGTGGCGGCGCGGACGCTGCAGGTGGCGCTGCCGGCGGCGCGGCAGGCGTGAGGCCGGCAGGCGGCCAGCTCGGAGCCCGGGGCGGCGGCGCGGCGGCAGGCGGCGGCGCCACGGTGCTGAAGTCGGCTTCCGCCCGGCTGATCGCCGTCTCAAGCGCCTGCTGCTCCCGGGCGACATCGGGCTGGGAGAGGGGCGGGTCGACGGCTGTCAGCTGGGCGAGAAGCGCCCGCCGGGCCCGCTCATAGACAGCCTTGCGCGCCTCCCCGGTCTTTTCGGGGAGGCCGCCAATGGCGCGGGCGATGAGCGGGTAGTAGTCGGCCATGGGGAGCGATCGGGTCCGGGGTGGAGCGTCAGGATTCGAAAGGGTTCTGCACGAGAATCGTATCATCCCGCTCGGGGCTGGTGGACAGCAAAGCCACCGGGCAGCCGATCAGTTCCTCGATGAGGCGCACATACTTCACCGCTTCGGCCGGCAGATCGGCCCAGGAACGGGCGCCCGCCGTCGATTCGGTCCAGCCCTCGATGGTCACATAGATCGGCTCCACCCGCGCCTGAGCGTCCTGCCCGGCGGGAAAATAGTCGATCTCCTGCCCGTCGAGGCGGTAGCGCGTGCAGATCTTCAGCTCGTCGAATCCGTCGAGCACGTCGAGCTTGGTCAGCGCGATGCCGTTGATGCCGGAAGTCCGCACCGTCTGGCGCACCAGCGCCGCGTCGAACCAGCCGCAGCGGCGCGGACGGCCGGTGACGGTGCCGAATTCGCGGCCGCGCTCGCCGATCCGGCGGCCGGTGTCGTCGTGCAGCTCGGTCGGGAACGGGCCTTCGCCGACGCGGGTGGTGTAGGCCTTGGTGATCCCCAGCACATAGCCGATCGCGCCCGGGCCGAGGCCGGAACCCGTGGCCGCCTGCGCCGCCACCGTGTTGGACGAGGTGACGAAGGGATAGGTGCCGTGGTCGACATCTAGCAGCGCGCCCTGCGCGCCCTCGAACAGGATCTTGGCGCCGCGCCGGCGCTCATCGTCCAGCAGGGCCCAGGCGCGGTCCATATAGGGAAGAACCTTCGGCGCGATCTCGGTCAGCTCGTCGCGCAGCCGCGCGCCGTCGACCTCCTCGATGCCAAGGCCGCGCCGCAGCGCGTTGTGGTGCGCCAGCAGCCGGTCGATCTTGGCGTCGAGCGTCTCCGGCGTGGCGAGATCGACGAGGCGGATGGCGCGCCGGCCCACCTTGTCCTCATAGGCCGGGCCGATGCCGCGCTTGGTGGTGCCGATCTTGGTGCCGGCGGAGGCGTTCTCGCGAATCGCGTCCAGTTCGCGGTGCAACGGCAGGATGAGCGCGACAGTCTCCGCCACGCGCAGCCGCTCCGGCGTCACCTCGATGCCCTGCCCGGTGATGCGGGTGATCTCGTCGACCAGCGCCCACGGGTCGAGCACGACGCCATTGCCGATGATCGACAGACGCGCGCCGCGCACTACGCCGGACGGCAGCAGCGACAGCTTGTAGGTCTTGTCGCCGACAACGAGCGTATGGCCGGCATTATGCCCGCCCTGGAAGCGGACAACGACGTCCGCCTGCTCGCTGAGCCAATCGACAATCTTGCCCTTTCCCTCGTCGCCCCACTGGGAACCGACGACGACCACATTCGCCACTGAGCCACGCTCCTGCATTGCGAGGCGGGGTGCGGCGGCGTGCCGTGCCCGCGCACAGACAAAGCCCCGGCGAAACGTCCGACCGGGGCTGCATCGTCTTAAGGGATGACACCGGGAGAGGCAAGAACGCCGGCACTGCCAGCGATGCGGTGCACATTTCGCCGGTCTTCGGGCGGCAATGGCAGGGCGGTATTGCGAGCCTGCAATCATCTGCCGATTGCGGGGCGGCGGGCGTTGCACGACCTTAGGGACAGTGAACGCCGTCGTCGCGAGGACCCGATATGACAACCACCTCCATTGCCCCGCCCCCCTCCGCCGGCCCGGTGCCGACCCTGCCGGCCGGGCTGCGCATGGGGGCGGTGCGCCTGCGCGTACGTGACGCGGCCCGCGCGGCGGCGTTCTACACCGGCACGGTGGGGCTTGCTCTCCTTGGCAGGAACGACGACGGCAGCCTGCGCCTGGGCGTCGAGGGGGAGACGCTGATCGAACTGGTGGGTGCGCCCGACGCCGGCGCCCGCCCGCGCGGCACCACCGGCCTGTTCCACGTGGCCCTGCTGGTGCCGGACCGGCCCGCCCTCGCCGTCGTGCTCCGCCGGCTGATCGCGCAGGGCGTGCGGCTCGGCGCTTCCGACCATCTGGTGAGCGAGGCGCTTTATCTCGACGATCCCGACGGCAACGGCATCGAGATCTATCGCGACCGGCCGGAAAGCGACTGGCGTTGGGACAGGAAGACAGTCGAGATGGCGACCCAGCCGCTCGACCTGCGCCAGTTGCTGGGCGACGCGCCCGAGGCCGTCCCGCTCGACGCGCCGATGCCCGAGGGCACGCGCGTCGGCCATGTGCATCTCCAGGTCGGCGATCTTGCGGCCGCGCGCCGCTTCTATGTCGATGGGCTCGGCTTCACGGTGACGACGGATCGTTATCCCGGCGCGCTGTTCGTCAGCGCGGGTGGCTATCACCATCATCTGGGGCTCAACATCTGGCAGAGCCGGGGCGGCGAGCAGGCCCCCTCGGGCAGCGTCGGCCTGGTCGCGTTCGAGGTCATCCTGCCCGATACCGCCTCGGTGGAAGCGGTGCGAGACCGGCTCGCCGCGTCGGGCGAGGCCGTGACGATACGCCCACAGGGTTTTGCCGTCGCCGACCCCTGGGGCACGAGGCTGCACATCCGCGCCGAGGCTTGAACATCGCCCCTCCCGTGCGCCCGCGCCTGCCACCGCGCCGCGCCGCACACATCGCCTCCGCGCGAGGATGGATCAGAATATTTCATGGAGGCGCCAAGGGGCGCGGCAGCGCCAGCGCGGCGAAATTGCTTTAGAGCCTCGGTGGGCCACCCGTTCCGCACCCGGCCTTGCTGATGTTCCGCCGCCTGTTCGACGCGCCCTATCTGCTGCTCACCCTCGTCTCGCTCTTCTGGGCGGGCAACATCGTGATGGGGCGCCATGTGGCCGGGCATGTGCCGCCGGCGAGCCTTGCCTGGCTGCGCTGGGCGCTGGCGGTGCTGATTCTACTGCCCTTCGCGTGGCAGGCGATGCGGGCGGACTGGCCGCTGCTGCGCCGCCACTGGAAACTGGTCGGCCTGCTCGCGCTCACCGGCATCACGCTGTTCAACACCATGCAGTACCACGCGCTGGAATTCACCCCGGCGCTCAACGCCCTGCTGATCCAGTCGACGGGACCGCTGCTCATCGCCCTGTGGTCGCTGCTGATAAATGGCGAACGGCTCTCGATGGGCCAGGCGGCCGGCATCTTCCTGTCGCTGCTGGGCGTGCTGACCATCATCTGCCGGGGCGATCCAGCGGTGCTGGTGAACATCGCGTTCAATGAGGGCGACCTCTGGATGATCGCGGCGATGGTGCTCTATGGCGCCTATTCTTCGCTGCTGGCGCGCCGACCGGCCTTCTCCGCCCTCGGCTTCCTCGGCTTCAGCCTCGGCCTCGGCATGCTGATGCTGACGCCGCTCTTCCTCGTCGAACGGGCGGTCGGCCCGCCGCTCGTCTTCGACGCGAAGGCGCTCACCGCCATCATCTATGTCGCGCTGTTCCCCTCGGTGCTGGCCTATCTGTTCTTCAATCGCGCGGTGCAACTGGTTGGGCCGAACCGCGCCGCGCCGTTCTTTCACCTGATGCCGGTGTTCGGCTCGGCGCTGGCCATCGTCTTCCTCGGCGAGCGCCCCCATCTCTACCACGCCGCCGGCTATGCGCTGGTGCTGGCCGGCGTGGTTATTGCCACGCTGTGGGCGCCGAAAACCGGGCGTCGCAGGGGTTCAGCCGAGCTCGAAGCTGGTGACGCCAAAGAGCGGCTCAAGCGTCGCCGGGCGGAGTGAGCCGCGATACATCCGGGCAGTCTCGAACACCGGGCCGAGCCGATGCCGCTGGGCCAGCGCCACCGCCTGCACATTCGGTTCGGGCACGTCGAGCACGATCGGCGCGTCCCCCGCCGCCGCCCGAAGCGCCCGAAACAGCTCGTCCGCGACTTCGGCGTCTTCGGCGATGAGCGGGCCGATCTTCCACCCCGCCCGCGCCGGGCGGACCACGCCCCAGCCTTTGAGCCGCCCCTCGCGCAGCACCGCCCGGCCGGCATGGCGTGGGGCTGTAAGCCAGGCTTTCAGGAACGCCGCGCGGGGAGCGGGAAACACCTGCGCGTCGGTCGTCGCTATCGCCTCGAACGGTACCTGCGCGAGATCGACCGTCGCACCGGCCTCGCCCGGCCCCGGCACGCCCTCAAAGCGGATGTTCCGATGGGCGAAGACAAAGCCTTCCCGCGCATAGTTCGCCTGCTGCGCCAGCACACCGTCGAGCCCGATCGTGCGTTCCCCGGCATGGGCCAGGCCCGCCTGCCACAGGCGAAAACCAATCCCCCGCCCGCGCATCTCCGGCCGCACGATGTAAAAGCCGAGAAAGGCGAAGCGCGCGTCGTAATTCACCACCGAGATCACCGCCGCCGGCGCGCCCTCCATTTCCGCCACAAGAAAGCCGCCCGGGTCCACGGCGGCAAAGCAGGCGGCGTCACCAAGACCAGGATTCCAGCCCTCCGCGCCGGCCCAGTCGAGCGCCAGCTGGATTTCCGCCGTATTAAGCGCGCGAATGCTTATATCCTGAGGCATTTCTTCCCTCCTCCGCCGCCCCCCGGGAGACCACGATGTTCTTCAACGAGGTCGCCACCGGCATCACCGTGATGCTGCTGGTGATGCTGGTCCACCTGATGGCGACCTATGTCCTCATCGACTACACGGACCCGTATGAAAACCTGCTGTCCCATCACCCGCGCCTGCGTCTGATGGTGGCGCTGATGGTTGCCAACGTCGTGCTGCTCGCGGCTCATCTGGTGGAGGTCGGCATCTGGGCCTTCGTCTATGCCCATAAGGGCCTCGTGGTGCATCACGAGGACGCCTACTACTCTGCCTTCGTCAACTACACCGCCCTCGGCTATGGCGATTCGCTCCAGCAGACCACGACGCGCCTGATCGGCCCGATGACGGCCGGCAGCGGCATCATGATGTTCGGCTGGACCACCGCTTTGCTGTTCCAGGTCATCCAGCGCCATCTTCCCGAAGTTCGCCGCCCGCCGCGCAAGCGTCCCGCGCATCGAGAGGAGCCCGCTCAGGGCGTCGTGGAACAGGAGGCGACCGGCGCCGCATCCTCGCCCAAGGTCACGTCGTAGAGGTCGGCCTTGTTGCCCTTGGTCCACCAGATGTATGTGCCGCCGGCATAGCGCGCGCCCGAGCCGGCGATGACATTCGACACCACCATGAACTCGCCCTTGAACGCCAGGCTCGCCAGCGCCACCGGCGGCGCGTTGAAATAGCGCGCCTCGACAGTGCCGAAGGTGCCGCAGGTGTAGTGCGCCTTGATGGTCTCGGCCTTGGCACCGGCCGGCAGTGGAATGACGAGTTCCCCCGCCTGCGCGACGGCTGGCGCCCCGGCGAGCAGCAGGCCGGCGAGGAAGGTCTTGCGAGCGTTCATGGGGTCACTCCGGCGTCGGGGGATGGCGTGTGGTGTGTGTGCCAGTGCCGGGCGATGTCGATCCGGCGCGGCACCCACACCCGGTCATGCCGCGCGATGTGGTCGAGGAAACGCTGCAGCGCGAGGAAACGCCCGGGCCGCCCGGCGAGCCGGCAATGCAGCCCGACGCTCATCATCTTCGGCGCCTGTGCCCCCTCGGCATAGAGCACATCGAAGCTGTCGCGCAGATAGGCGAAGAACGGTTCGCCATGATCGAACCCGGCGGGAATGGCGAAGCGCATGTCGTTGGTGTCGAGCGTGTAGGGAATGCTCAGATGCGGCCCGCGCGGCCCTTCCACCCAGAACGGCAGATCGTCGGAATAGATATCGGAATCATAGAGGAAGCCGCCATCCTCCATGACGATACGGCGCGTGTGCTCGGAGGTGCGGCCGGTATACCAGCCGAGCGGACGCTCGCCGACAATCTCTGTGTGCAGGCGCAACGCCGTCGCGAAATCGACTTTCTCGGCGGCGTAGGAGTGGTTGCGATAGTCGATCCATTTCAGCCCGTGGCTGGCGATCTCCCACTCCGCCTCCTTCATCGCGGCGACTGCTTCAGGGTTGCGCGCCAGCGCGGTGGCCACGCCATAGACCGTGACCGGCAGGCCGCGCGCGGTGAACAGCCGCCACAGCCGCCAGAAGCCGGCGCGCGAACCGTATTCGTAGATCGACTCCATGTTCATGTGTCGCTGCCCCGGCCAGGGCTGGGCCCCTACGATCTCGGACAGGAAGGCCTCGGAAGCGGCGTCGCCATGCAGCACGCAGTTCTCCCCGCCCTCCTCGTAATTGATGACGAACTGCACCGCGATCCGCGCCCCACCCGGCCATTTCGGGTCCGGCGGGGTGCGGCCATAGCCGACCAGATCGCGGGGATAGATCGAATCGATGTTGAACATGGCTCACTCGGGCCGGGGGAGGTGTCGTCCGTCAGGCTAGGTCATCAACGCGAAAACGGCTAGGCGATGCCGACTGTGTCGACCCTTGCCGCACCACATGCCGAACGGGGCGTTCAGCCCGGCGGCGGCGCGGTCGGGCCCTGATCGGCTTCGAGAAGAGAAAGAAGTCTGGCCCGGTCGGCGGGCCCGCTGAACCCGAGAAGAACACCCGCCGCCGCCGCGCGCGCTTCTGGGCCAAGCGCTTCGTCCGAAAGCTCGCCCGCCGTCCAGAACGACAGGACGCCGCGAAAAGCGATGGCGAGTTGCCGGGGAAGCACGGCGATCGCCAGAGAGCGCACCCCGGCCGGCAGGTCGGCACCCGCGCCAAGCGCCTCGGCCCACCACGCACCGGAGCGCAATGCCACACTGCCGGGCGGGTCATTGGGCGCGCCTACCGCCGCCATGACGGCGCGATTGACGGCGGACGAACCCAGCATGACCGCCGTCGCGATATCGGTCGCCACAAGCACACGCTCCACCGCCGTCGCCGGAAGCGTCGCGCGGGCAAGCCGGTCCCGCATGGCATCGATGCGGCGCTCTGATAGGGCGAGCATGATGCCGGCCTTGCTGCCGAACTGGTTGAACGGCGTGGCGAAGCTCACTCCCGCTTCCTCGGCAAGCTCGCGCATCGAGAAGCCGGCGCCGCCCTGCCCCAGCAGCCGCTCGGCCGCATCCAGAATGCGCTCACGCGTCGTTGATTTCGGCCGGTCGGGCCGGGGCTTGCTTTGGTCCATATCGAAATTATATCATGATATAAATTCACGATCGATCAACAGCAGGAATCCACCATGACCAACTCCAAAACCTTCCTTATCACCGGCGTCGCCTCCGGTCTCGGGCGGGCCTTCGCCGCCGCCGCCCTCGCCGATGGCCACCGGGTGATTGGCACCGTGCGCCGCGCGGCCGACGCCGAAACCTTCGGCGCGTCGGAACGCGCCTTTCCGCTGCTGCTGGATGTCACGGACTATGCCGCCATACCCGAGGCGGTCCGCGCCGCCCAGCGCGAGGCCGGCCCGATCGACGTCCTGGTCAACAATGCAGGGTACGGCCATGAGGGCATCCTCGAAGAATCCTCCATCGACGACCTTCAACGCCAGTTCGCGGCCAACGTGTTCGGTCCGGTCGCGATGATGAAGGCCGTGCTGCCGGGCATGCGCGAGAGGCGGCGCGGCCACATCGTCAACGTCACGTTGATGGGCGGCTTCATCACCATGCCGGGCATAGCCTTCTACTGCGGCAGCAAGTTCGCGCTGGAGGGCATTTCCGAATCCCTCGGCAAGGAGGTCGCCCCCTTCGGCATTCACGTCACCGCACTGGCGCCGGGCCAGTTCCGCACCGATTGGGCGGGGCGCTCGATGGATCGCACCGCGCGGAGCATAGGCGACTACGACGCGGTGATGGATCCCCTGCGGACGGCGCGCCAGGCAAAAAATGGCCACCAGCCCGGCGACCCGGACAGGGCAGCGCAGGCCCTGCTTCGGCTGGTGGAGGCGGAACATCCCCCGACCCGCCTGTTCCTCGGCGAGGATGCGCTCGGCCTCGTGGCGCAGAAGCTCGATCAGGTGAAGGCGGAAATGGCGGCGTGGGACGCGCTCTCCCGCTCGACCAGCTTCGCCTCCTGATCGGCAGGGCCGGTGCGCGGGCCGCTGCCCGGCGGATGGCCAATGGCGGGGCGGGGAAGGGCTCAGGATTTACCCCGCAGCGCACAAAACTTGCCGCTGGCTCTCGACAAGGCGGTGCCCGGCGGTCTTCATGGGCCAAGCAACTCTCGCCAGATCCCCGCAAGGTGCCCGATGTCGCTTCCCGATCCCAGCTTCCTGCTCGCCCGCGCCCCTGTCGTCCCCGTCGTCACCGTGGCGAGTGTCGCCGCCGGCGTGAAGCTGGCGAGGGCGCTGGCCGAGGGCGGCCTGCCGCTGATCGAGGTGACGCTGCGCACGCCGGCCGCGCTGGAAGCCATCGCCGCCATCGCCGCCGAGGTGCCGGACGCTATTGTCGGTGCCGGCACGGTGACGCGGCCGGACCTGATCCAGAAATGCATTGATGCCGGCGCCCGCTTCCTTGTCAGCCCCGGCTGCCCGCCGGCGCTGGCCGAAGCGCTGGCCGAGGCGCCGGTGCCGGTCATGCCCGGCTGCGCTACCGCCACCGAGGCGATGGCGCTGCACGCGATGGGCTTTCCGGTGCTCAAGCTGTTCCCGGCCGAAGCGGTCGGCGGCGTCGCCCTGCTGAAATCGCTGGCCGGCCCGCTGCCCGATCTGCGCTTCTGCCCGACCGGCGGCATCGGCCCGACCAATGTCGGCACCTACCTTGCCCAGCCCAATGTGCTCGCCGTCGGCGGCTCCTGGGTGGCGCCGAACGATGCGGTGACGATGGGCGACTGGGAGCAGATCGTCGCGCTGGCCAAGGCCGCCGCCAAGCTGCACCGCGCCGCCTTCCCGCTCTGAGCGACGCCGCACACTCGCCACGAAAAAGGCCCTCCGGAGCGTTTCCGGAGGGCCTTTTCATGTAGCTGGAGGCGCGGCTCAGAACGCCAGCGGCTTGGCCTGCTTCACGGAAGGCAGCTGCTGCACCTTGTCGACAAGCTCGGCCGGTACCTTGCCGTCCACCTCGACCAGCGCGATGGCGTCGCCGCCCTGCCGGTCGCGGCCGAGCGCGAAGGTGGCGATGTTCAGCCCGGCATCGCCGAGCAGGCTGGCGAAGCGGCCGACGAAGCCGGGCCGGTCCTCATTGGTGACATAGAGCATGGAGGGCGCGAATTCGGCGTCCACCTTGATGCCCTTGATGTCGACGATGCGCGGGCGCCCATCGGCGAACACCGTGCCAGAGATGGAGCGCTCCATCTTCTCGGTGATGACGGTAAGGGTGATCAGGCTCTCGTAGTCACCGGCAATTTCGCGGGTGGTCTCTTCCACCACGATGCCGCGCTCCTTGGCGATGGAGGGCGCCGAGACGACGTTGATGTCGGCCAGCGCCGGGCGCAGCAGGCCGGCCACCGCCGCAGAGGTCAGCGCCTTGATCTTCAGCCCGGCGACCGCGCCATCATAGGTGATGCGCACGGTCTGGATGTCGGTGTCGGTGAGCTGCCCGGCAAACGAGCCGAGCTTTTCCGCCAGCTCGATGAAGGGCTTCAGCTTCGGAGCTTCCTCAGCCGTGATCGAGGGGAAATTCACCGCATTGGAAATGGCGCCGCGCAGCAGGTAATCGCTCATCTGCTCGGCCACCTGCAGCGCGACATTCTCCTGCGCCTCGGTGGTGGAAGCGCCCAGATGCGGGGTGCAGATCACGTTGGGATAGCCGAAAAGCGGGTTCTCGGTCGCCGGCTCGGTGATGAACACGTCGAAGGCCGCGCCCGCGACATGGCCGCTCTCCAGCGCCTGCGCCAGTGCCGCCTCGTCGACCAGCCCGCCACGCGCGCAGTTGACGATGCGCACGCCCTTCTTGGTCTTGGCGATCGCCTCGGCCGAGAGCACGTTGCGGGTCTTGTCGGTCAGCGGCGTGTGCAGGGTGATGACGTCGGCGCGGGCAAGCAGGTCGTCCAGTTCCACCTTCTCCACGCCGATATCCTTGGCGCGCTCGGGCGAGAGGAACGGGTCAAAGGCGATGACCTTCATCTTCAGGCCAATGGCGCGGTCGGCGACGATGGAGCCGATATTGCCGCAGCCGATGATGCCCAGTGTCTTGGCTGTCAGTTCCACGCCCATGAAGCGGTTCTTCTCCCACTTGCCGGCCTGGGTGGAGGCGTCGGCGGCGGGAATTTCGCGGGCCAGCGCAAACATCATGGCGATGGCGTGCTCGGCGGTGGTGATGGAGTTGCCGAACGGCGTGTTCATCACGATCACGCCCTTGGCGGTCGCGGCCGGGATGTCGACATTATCGACGCCGATGCCGGCGCGCCCGACCACTTTCAGCCGCGTCGCGTTGGCCAGGATCTTCGGCGTCACCTTGGTGGCGGAGCGGATGGCGAGGCCATCGTAATTGCCGATGATCTCGGCCAGCTTGTCCTTGTCCTTGCCCAGCGCCGGCTGGAAGTCGACCTCGATGCCGCGATCCTTAAAGATCTGCACGGCGGCGGGGGAGAGAGCGTCAGAAATGAGAACGCGGGGAGCCATGGGCTTCATCCTGTTCGGAAAAAGGGTGAGATCGACCCGCGTCGCGCGGGAAAGAAGGAGGCTTCCCGCCGCTGGCGGGAGAGGACGACGAAGCGTTCGTCGGGCGCACGCGGGAAGAGTTTGAGGGCGAAACGCGGCCGGGAGAGGAGCCATTCGCCATCAAGCCACACGCGGCCCCTTCGCCGTCCCCTTGCGTCAGCGGCGGGACTTTCGAAGGGTGTTCAGGCGGCCTGCTTGAGGCCCGCCTTGGCGCTGGCGAAGGCCCAGTCGATCCAGGGCAGCAGCGCTTCGAGATCGGACGTCTCGACCGTGGCCCCAGCCCAGATGCGCAGGCCCGCCGGCGCGTCGCGATAGGCGCCGATGTCATAGGCGACGCCGGCCTTTTCCAGCGACGCCGCCAGCGCCTTGGCGAAGGCCGCCTGCGCGTCCGGCGCCAGTGCCTTCACCTCGGGGTCGGCGACCACCAGGCACACGCTGGTGTTGGACCGGGTCTCCGGCACTTTGGCGAGGAAGTCGATCCACGGAGTCTTCGCCACATAATCGGCGAGCACCTTGAAATTGGCGTCCGAACGCGCGCGCAGGCCCTTGAGCCCACCGACCGCCTTCGACCAGTTCAGCGCGTCGAGATAGTCCTCGACGCAAAGCATGGACGGGGTATTGATCGTCTCGCCCTCGAACGTGCCCTCGATCAGCTTGCCGCCCTTGGTCAGGCGGAAGATCTTCGGCAGCGGCCAGGCCGGCACGTAGCTCTCCAGCCGCTCGACCGCGCGGGGGCTGAGGATCAGCATGCCGTGCGCCGCCTCGCCACCCAGCACCTTCTGCCAGCTATAGGTCACGACATCGAGCTTCGACCAGTCGAGGTCCTGCGCGAACACGGCAGAGGTGGCGTCGCAAATGGTCAGGCCCTGCCGGTCGGCGGGAATGAAGTCCGCGTTCGGCACGCGGACACCGGAAGTAGTGCCGTTCCAGGTGAAGACCACGTCATGGTCGAAATTCACCTGCGCAAGGTCCGGCAGTTCGCCATAGGACGCCTTCAGGACGCGGGCGTCCTTGAGCTTGAGCTGCTTGACAACATCCGTCACCCAGCCTTCGCCAAAGCTTTCCCAGGCCAGCAGGTCGACAGGCCGGGCGCCGAGCAGCGACCACAGCGCCATCTCCACCGCGCCGGTGTCGGAGGCGGGAACGATGCCGATACGGTAGTCGGCGGGAATATCGAGGATTTCGCGGGTGAGGTCGATGGCGAGCTTCAGCTTTGCCTTGCCGACCTTGGCACGGTGCGAGCGGCCGAGCGGTGCGTCGCTCAAGGCCTCAAGCGTCCAGCCGGGACGCTTGGCGCAGGGGCCGGACGAAAAATTGGGATGGGCCGGCTTGGTCGCCGGGAGAGCGGTGTTCGTCATGGTGCCATCCTTTCAGATGGAAGCCTCTCGTTGGGGAGAGGTGGCCCGAGGAGCGAATTACTCCCGCCGGTGGGGAAACGCAAGGGGGCGTCGCACGGGCGTGCGGACGGGTGGCTCGCCCCGACAGCCGGCATGGCGCGCACATTTTCTCTGGCGTCGCCCGCCGCAATCGCGACACTCGGTGCTACGCGGCCGCTCTCGCCTTGAGGGCTGCGACAACATGCCGGAGGGGCCGCCCTCGGCTCTCGTCCGGCATCTGAGGGACGGACAGCACCAAGAAGGACGCAGGATGAGTTCGATCGAACCCACGGACGACGTCACGACGGAATATAGCGAGCGCGAAGCCGTGGCCGTCTTCAGCTCGGAGGCCGCGCTGCACGCCGCGGTCGATTCGCTGCTGCAGATCGGCCTTGAAGAGAAGGACATGAGCGTTCTGGGCGCACATGGCGCTTTCTCGTTGAAGTCGCTTAGCGAACTCGAAGAAGCCGGGGACGTGCCACGCGGGGCCTATGTGCCGGCCGATGAACGGGCGGAAGGCCTGGCCGCGTTGGCCGGCAGCCCGGCGCTGGTCGCCGGCCTGTGCGCGGCGCTGGTCGCCGGCACGGGTGGCGCGGCGTTGATTCCCGCCATTGCCGTCACCGCCGGCAGCACGGCGGCGGGCGGCGTGGTCGGCCTGCTGCTCGCCCGCGTGTTCGGACGCAAGCACGCCGCCTTCATCGAGCGCCAGATCGGCGACGGCGGGCTACTGCTGTGGGTGCATGCCCCCGACACAGCCAAGGATACGCAGATCGCCGAAATCCTCGCCGCCGAGGGCGGAAAGGACGTGCATTTCCACACGGTGCAGCGCCAGTGGACGCTACACGCCCTGAACCCCGATCCGCTGCTGCGCATCTGATCTGCCAGCCATCCGGACCCGGCGGGCGGCCCGCATCGGCCGCCCGCTTCCAGGCGCGGCGGCCGCGAAAACGTCGTCAATCCGCCGGCCTGTCCACATTGTGATCGCGATCCGGCCCCCCGCCTTAACGCCGTCTTAACGCTGACCGACAAGTGTCCTCCGCTCAACCACAGACGAGAGGAGGCTTCCCCCCATGATTGGACGGACCGCCATCGCACTGAGTGTGATGTTCCTTGCCAGCACCGGCGCCATGGCTGCCAAGCCGACAGCAATGGGCGAATACAAGGACTGGAGCGCCTGGCGCTTCAACACCAACGGCAAGCCGCAATGCTACACGATCAGCACGCCGACCTCGGCTATGCCCGCGCAGCTTACTCATGGTGACGTCACGTTCTTCGTTACCGCCCTGCCCGACACGGCACAGCGCACCGAGGTCAGTTTCCAGACCGGCTACACTTTTGCCAGCGGTTCGCAGGTCGTTGCCAGCATCGGCGACGACAAGTTCGTGATGATGACCGAGGGCAGCAGCGCCTGGCTGCGGCGGGCCGAGCGCGAACCGGCCTTTCTGGAGGCGCTGCGTGGCGGCAGCCAGATGAACATCAGCGCCACGTCGGCGCGCGGCAACGATACGAGCTACGCGTTCTCGCTCGACGGTGTCACCGCCGCCACCAACCGCATCCTCTCGGGCTGCCGCTGAAAGGCGACCGGCGCGGCAGGGACAGACAGAGGAGCATGGTCGTGAGGAACGAGGGAGCAACAGTGCTTTTCGTCCTCGCGACCCTCTTTCTGTCGGGCGGGCCGGCGCTCGCCGAGCGCGAGCTTCCCTATTTCGCCGCGCTCAGAAACGGTGTCACCAATGTGCGCGTCGGGCCGGGAGTCACCTATCCCGTTCACTGGGTGTTCCATCAGCGCGGCTGGCCGGTCGAGGTGGTCAACCGTTTCGGCAACTGGCGCCGCATCCGCGACAATACCGGCGATGTCGGCTGGGTCCACAGCGCGCTGCTCACGGTGCGCCGGACGGCGGCGATCCGCACGCGCGACGGTCAAAATGTCGCCTTGCGCGTCGCCCCAGACGCCGAGGCGCCCATTCGCGCCTATCTCGCGGCTCATGTGCTGGTGCGCCCGGCAAGCTGCACGGGCGGGTGGTGCGCGGTGGAGGTGACGGGCCACGGCCTTGAAGGCTTCGTCAAGCAGGCGCGGCTCTGGGGCGTCTATCCCGACGAGAATTTCTGACGGCGCGGCGGGCGTTCAGTCGAACAGGTAGCGCACGCCGAGCCGCACTTCATGCGCGCTCTGGCTGAGGTCGGAGAATATCCCGTCGATCGCGACGTTTTCGATGCCGAGATAGCGGTAGCCGAGGTCAAGCTGCCAGTTCGGCGCCAGCGTCACCGCCACGCCCCCCGTCACCGCCCAGGCGAAGCCCCAGCCGTCGGCATCACCGACGCCGGCGGGAGCAAATCCGGAGAGCGAGACATGGCTAGCGCCAAGGCCCGCCCCGACATACGGGGTCAGCCCGTGCCAGGTGCCGAGGTCGAGATAGAGATTGCCCAGAACGGTGGTCGCGCTGGCCTCGCCGCTTATCCCGCGCGTGGAAAAATCCGCCGGGCCGCGGTAATCGGCCGTGATGTCGACCCGCACGAGATCGCTCAGCCGCGCGCCAACACCGAGGCCGAACACGCCGGCATCGTCGAGTGGGGCGTGGCCGGCGGCCCCGAAGTCGGCCGCCTCATTGAAGACGTAACCAATATCGCCGCGCAGATACCAGTTGCGCCCCTCGTCGATCTCCGGCGCCATCGCCAGCAGGTCGTCGGCCAGCAGATCGTCGCCGCCCAGCCCATCGATCGGGTCCGCCGCCTGCGCTGCGCCGCCGAGCAGCACGACGGCCAGCGCCGCCGCCAGAAGCCGGCCTCCTCGGCGCAGGCCCGCCCCACGCTTCAACGCCCCGAAAACTCGCATGCAACCATCCCGGATGAGCCGGGAGATTCCCGGCGCTCTTCGACGGCTGCACTGTGCCCGCGAGTGATTAAGAGTGGCTTAACCTTAACGCTTAACCTTGATTACCTCCGGCAAGAAGCAGGGCTTTGCCTCCGCGGGATCTCTTGGTCCTGCCGCCCCGGCGGAGCTCTTGGTCCTCGGCTCCGGCCGGGATGACGGGCGTTCAGGGGCGAAGGCCAAGACGCCTCAGCCCACGCGGGCGGCGCGGGCGCTGGCCTCCAGATGCGGCACCAGCGCGGGGTCGAGCTTGAGCGCCGTCGCCAGCCGGGCGAGGAACACCCGCTCCGAGGTGGTGTCGGCGTCGATGGCGAGCAGGGCAGTCATGTAAATCTCGGCTGCCTGCTCGGGCGAGGTGGCCTCGCCCGCCAGCGCCTCGGGCGTGGCCGGCGCGCCGAGTTCATTGGTGAGGAAGCGCTCGGCCTCGTCGAGCTGGGCGCCGCCCAGCTTGGCCGAGATCACGCCGCGCTCGGTCTCGTCCACATGCCCGTCCGCGAGCGAGGCGGCGATCATGGTGCGCAACAGCGTCACGTCGAAATGGCTGCGCTCGGCCTGCGCCGGGTGAAAGGGCGACTGCGCCGGGGGAAGCTGCGTCGGCACCGGCTCGGCCGCCGTCTGCTGCGGCTTCTGGCCCTGCTGGTAGTTCTGGTAGGCCTTGTAGGCGAGCGTGCCGACCAGCGCGAGGCCGCCCAGCGCCGCTGCATTGCCGGCCATCTTGCGCCCGCCCTTGCTGCCGAGCACCAGCGAGACGAGCGCACCAGCCGCCGCGCCGGAGGCGAGCGAGCCGCCATTATTGCCAAGGTAGTCCTTGGCACGCCCCATCAGGTCGCCGCCGCCGGCGGTTCCCGCCCCGGGGGGCTGGGCGTTGGCACTGCCGGTAATGCCGCCGGAAAGGCCGCCCGTCAGCCCGCCGAGCAGCCCACCCAGCGAGTTCTGCTGCGCCGGGAGCCCTCCCTGCGTGCCCGTCTGCGGCGTGAGGAACTGGTCGAGCAGCCGCTTGGCGTCGAAACTACCGCTGTTGAACATGGTGCATCCCGTGTTGCTGTGTCGGCACGCAGGTAATCAGCGATCATGGCTTCCGCAAGGAAAGCCCGGTGCCTTCCGTCACCAGCGCGTGAAGAGGCTGTCAAAGCCGCGCGCCGCGCCGCAGGGTGATGTCGCATCCAATGTCGCATCTGTTCAACGCCGGCGCCGAAACAGTGCTCGCGCCCGCAGGGACGCCGCGCAACCATGCGGCTCAGGTTAAAGGCGGTCAGGGTACCGCAGGCGTCTATCTCCGTCGGAGGCGAATGTGCAGAAATTCTCCGGCTTTGAACTGTTCCGCCGCGCGCTTGGTGGCCACAAGAGCTGGCAGCCGCAATGGCGCAATCCCGAGCCGAAGGCCGAGTACGATGTCGTCATCGTCGGCGCCGGCGGGCATGGCCTCGCGGCGGCGTATTACCTCGCCAAGGAACACGGCATCACCAATGTCGCGGTGATCGAGCGCGGCTGGCTCGGCGGCGGGAATACCGGGCGCAACACCACCATCGTGCGCTCCAACTATTTGTTCGACGAAAGCGCCGGGCTCTACGAGCACGCGGTAAAGCTGTGGGAAGGCCTTTCGCAGGACCTCAACTACAATGTGATGTATTCGGCGCGCGGCGTGCTCATGCTGGCGCACAATCATCACGACGAGATCAGCTTCAAGCGCCATGTCCACGCCAATCGCCTGAACGGCGTCGACAATGAATGGCTGACCGCCGAGCAGGTGAAGGAATTCTGCCCGCCGCTCAACATCAAGTCGATGCGCTACCCCATCATCGGCGGCGCGCTGCAGCGGCGCGGCGGCACCGCCCGCCACGACGCGGTGGCCTGGGGCTATGCCCGCGCGGCGGATTCGCGCGGCGTCGACATCATCCAGAACTGCGAGGTCACGGGCATCCGGCGCGGCCCTTCGGGCGCGGTCGAAGGCGTGGAAACCTCGCGCGGCTTCATCCGGGCGAAGAAGGTCGGCGTGTCCGCCGCCGGCCATTCCAGCGTGGTGATGGCGATGGCCGGCGTGCGCATGCCGCTGGAAAGCTATCCGTTGCAGGCGCTGGTGTCGGAGCCGGTGAAGCCCGCCTTCCCCACCGTGGTGATGAGCAACACCATCCACGCCTATATCTCGCAGTCCGACAAAGGCGAGATGGTGATCGGCGCCGGCACCGACGCCTACACCTCCTATTCCCAGCGCGGCGCGCTGCACATCGCCTCGCACACGCTGGACGCCATCTGCGAACTGGTGCCGCAGTTCCGGCGCCTGCGCATGCTGCGCAACTGGGGCGGCATCGTCGACGTCACCCCGGACCGCTCGCCGATCATCGCCAAGACGCCGGTGCCGGGCCTCTACGTGAATTGCGGCTGGGGCACCGGCGGCTTCAAGGCGACGCCGGGCTCGGGCCATGTCTTCGCCCACACCATCGCCCGCGACACCCCGCACGCGATCAACGCGCCGTTCACGCTGGAGCGTTTCCGCGACGGCTTCCTGATCGACGAAGCGGCCGCCGCCGCCGTCGCGCACTGAGGAGGGCAGGACATGCTCATCATCACCTGCCCCTGGTGCGGCGCCCGGCCGGAAGTCGAATTCCGCTATGGCGGCGAGGCCCACATCGCCCGCCCGGCCGACCCTTCCGCCCTCACCGACCAGGAATGGGCGGATTTCCTCTACAACCGCACCAACCCCAAGGGCCTGCACGCCGAGCGCTGGCGCCACATGCATGGCTGCGGCCGCTATTTCAACGCGCTGCGCGACACGGTGAGCGACTTCTTCGTCACCACCTACAAGGCCGGCGAGCCGCGCCCGGATATCGACGGCTCCAGCGGCGGGAACCCGTGACATGACCAACCGCTTCCGCACCGCTTCGGGCGGGCGCATCGACCGCGCCGCGCCGCTGTCCTTCCGCTTCGACGGGCAGACCTTCTCGGGCTTCAAGGGCGACACGCTGGCCTCGGCGCTGATCGCCAATGGCGTCCACCTCGTCGGCCGCTCGTTCAAATATCACCGCCCGCGCGGCCTGCTCTCCGCCGGCTCGGACGAGCCGAACGCGCTGGTCAACGTCGCGCGCGACGCCGCCCGCGCGGCACCGAACCTGCGCGCCACGCAGGTGGAAGTCTATGAGGGGCTGAAGGCGGAAAGCCAGAACCGCTGGCCCTCGCTCGCCTTCGACGCCGGCGCGGTCAACGACCTCGCCTCGCCTTTCCTGCCATCGGGCTTCTACTACAAGACCTTCATGTGGCCGGCCGGGGCGTGGAAGCGCTTCTACGAGCCGAAGATCCGTGCCATGGCGGGCCTTGGCGTCGCCCCCACCTTGCCGGACCCGGACCGCTACACCCAGAACCACGTCCATTGCGACGTGCTCGTCGTCGGCGCCGGCCCGGCTGGGCTTGCCGCCGCGCTGGCCGCCGCCGAGAGCGGGGCGCGTGTGATCCTGTGCGACGAGCAGGCGGAACTCGGCGGCTCGCTGCTCAGCGAGACCACCGCCACCATCGAGGGCCAGCCGGCGGCCGACTGGCTCGCCGCCACGCTGGCGACGCTGGCCGGCAAGGACAACGTCACCCTGCTGCCGCGCACCACCGCCTTCGGCTATTACCCGCACAACCTCGTCGCATTGGCCGAGCGCGTGACCGAGCATCTCGCCGTCCCCGGCGCCGGCCTGCCGCGCGAGCGGCTGTGGCAGGTGCGGGCGAAGGAAGTCGTGCTCGCCGCCGGCGCGCTGGAGCGCCCGCTGGTGTTCCCCGAAAACGACCGGCCCGGCGTGCTGCTGGCCGATTCCGGCCGAACCTATGCCAACCGCTACGGCGCCAAAGTCGGCGAGCGCGCGGTGATCTTCACCGCCTGCGATGCCGGCTACCGCACCGCCCTGGACCTCAAGGCCGCTGGCGTCACCATCGTCGCCGTCGCCGATCTGCGCACTGAGGTCTCGGGCGAGCTCCCGGCTCGCGCTCTGGCCGCCGGCATCGACGTGCGCCCCTCCACCGTGCTGGTGGGCACCAAGGGCCGGCTGCGCGTGTCCTCCGCCCAGTTCGCCAAGGCCAGGAATGGCGAGGTTGGCCCGACTGAGACGATCGCCTGCGACACCGTGCTGATGTCCGGCGGCTTTACGCCGAGCGTGCATCTGTTCTCGCAGTCGCGCGGCAAGCTGGTCTGGGACGGCGCGGCCGGCGCCTATCTCCCCGGCACCTCGGTGGAGCGCGAGCGTTCCGCCGGGTCCTGTCGCGGCGTCTACGGCCTCCAGCGCGTGCTGGAGGATGGCTATGCCCAGGGCGAGGCCGCCGCCCGCGCTGCAGCCACCTTCACCTCCCCCGCACGCGGCGCCACGCCGGCCCCGGCCACGCCCTCGCGCACGATCCCGGCCAGCGCCGACGATCTCGGCACCGCCGGCTTCATCGGCGCCACCCCGCACGGGCGCAACCCGGCACTGGCGAAGGCCTTCGTCGACTGGCAGAACGACGTCACCTCCAAGGACATCCTGCTCGCCACCCGCGAAGGCTTCCGCTCCATCGAGCATGTGAAGCGCTACACCACCACGGGGATGGCGACCGACCAGGGCAAGACCTCGAACATGAACACCCTCGGCATCGTGTCCGAGGCGCTCGACACGCCGGTGCCGAAGATCGGGCTCACCACCTTCCGGCCGCCCTTCACCCCCACCACGTTCGGCCTGTTCGCCGGAGCGGCGCGCGGCGATGTGTTCGATCCGCTGCGCAAGACCGCCATCCATGACTGGGCCGCCGAACAGGGTGCCGCCTTCGAGGATGTCGGCAACTGGAAGCGGGCGCTCTACTTCCCGCGTGCAGGAGCAGGCGGGCGCATGGAGGACATGCACGCCGCCGTCGCCCGCGAGTGCAAGGCGGTGCGCGCCAGCGTCGGCATGTTCGACGCCTCCACCCTCGGCAAGATCGAGATTGTCGGGCCGGATGCGGCGGAGTTCATGAACCGCATGTACACCAACGCCTGGGCCAAGCTGGAACCCGGCCGGCTGCGCTACGGCGTCATGCTGCGCGAGGACGGCTTCGTGATGGATGACGGCGTGGTCGGCCGCATGGCGTCGGATCGCTTCCACGTCACCACCACGACCGGCGGTGCCCCGCGCGTGCTGGCCCATATGGAGGACTACCTCCAGACCGAATGGCCGGATCTCGACGTGTGGCTCACCTCCACCACCGAGCAGTGGTCAGTCATCGCCGTGCAGGGGCCGAAAGCCCGCGAGGTCATTGCCCCGCTGATCGAGGGCATCGACCTTTCCAAGGAGGGCTTCCCGCATATGTGCGTGCGCGAGGGCACCATCCTCGGCGTGCCCACCCGCCTGTTCAGCGTCTCCTTCACCGGCGAACTGGGCTTCGAGATCAACGTCCCCTCGGCCTATGGTCGCGCAGTCTGGGAGGCGGTCCATGCGGCGGGCGAGCGCTTCGGCATCACGCCCTACGGCACCGAGACCATGCACGTGCTGCGCGCCGAAAAGGGCTACATCATCGTCGGGCAAGAGACGGATGGCACCGCCACACCGGACGACGCCAATCTCGGCTGGGCGGTCGGCAAGGCGAAGAAGGACTTTGTCGGCAAGCGCTCGCTGGCGCGGGCGGCGATGAGCGCCCCGGACCGCCGGCAACTGGTCGGGCTGAAGACCACCGATCCGGCCGTCGTGCTGGAGGAAGGCGCGCAGATCGTCGCCGATCCGTCGGCGCCCGTGCCGGTGCCGATGCTCGGTTTCGTCACCTCCTCCTATCACAGCGCCGTCCTCGGCCGCTCCATCGCGCTGGCCATGGTCAAGGGCGGGCGCGCCCGCATCGGCACGAAGCTCATGGTGCCGATGCCCACCCACGCCATCGAGGTCGAGGTGGTCGAGCCGGTGTTCTACGACCCCAAGGGAGACCGCCTCAATGGTTGAGAGCGCATCCATGACGACGCCCCTGACTCCGGCCAACCCGCTTCATGTTCTCGCCGCCGCGTCGCGCGATGTCGCGGCCGTGCGACTGGCCGCGCTCGCCCCGGCCGCCCGGCTGGTGTTTCGCGGCCGCGAGGCGGCGATCGGGCCGGCGGGGGAAGCCTTCGGCGTGCCCCTGCCGCGCGAGGCCTGCCGCTTCAACACGGCGGGTGGCCGCTTCGCCTTCTGGCTCGGCCCCGACGAGTGGCTGCTGCTCGTTCCCAATGCCGAGGCCGCGCCGCTCTTCACCGCCATCGAGGCCGCCACTACGGGCCTGCCGCATGCGCTGGTCGACGTCTCGGAACGCAGCGTCGGCATCGAGGTGGCGGGCGAAAAGGCTGCCTTCGTGCTGAACCAGGGCAACCCGCTGGACCTCTCGCTGGCGGCGTTCCCCATCGGCATGTGCACCCGCACCGTGTTCCACAAGGCGGAAATCCTGCTGGTGCGCCATGCTCCTGACGTGTTCCACCTCGATGTCTGGCGCTCCTTCGCGCCCTATGTCTGGGAACTGCTGGAAGACGCCCGCCGCGAGCTGGCCTGACTTTTGCCGATCAGAACCTGAATTCGACACAGCAGATACTCAACGTCATCCCGGACGGCCGCAGGCCGATCCGGGATCGTAGCCGGATGGAGAGCGATCCCGGCTCTTCACTCCGCTTTGGCCGGGATGACCTATCGGGACAGGCAGCCATGATCAGCGCCTTCGAGCTCTTCAAGATCGGCATCGGCCCGTCATCGTCGCATACGGTGGGGCCGATGCTGGCGGCGCTGCGCTTCGCCGAAAATCTTGCAGCGGACGACCTGCTGGCCCGCACCGCCCGGGTCGAGGTGACGCTCTACGGCTCGCTCGCCTGGACCGGCAAGGGTCACGGCACCGACAAGGCGGTGATCCTCGGCCTCGCCGGCCTGCACCCGCGCAATGTCGACCCCGACCGCGCCGACGCGCTCGTCGCCGGGGTGGCCGACGACAGCCGCCTGCCGCTCGGCGGCAGCCATGGCCTCCGCTTCGACGCCGCCCGCGACATCGTCTTCGACGGCGTCTCGCCCACCCCGCAGCACCCCAACACGCTGGCTTTCCGCGCTTTTTCCGCCGAGGGCACCCTCATCGCCGAGGCCCGCTGGTGCTCCATTGGCGGCGGCTTCGTCGTACCGGAGCACGAGGTGGGCCAGCCGCCCGGGCCAGACGAGGTCGCCCTGCCCTATCCGTTCCGCAACGCCCGCGAGCTGCTGGCCTATGCGGCGCGCGAAAACCTCTCCATCGCCGAGCTTGTGCTCGCCAATGAGCACGTCCGCCGCCCGCCCGCCGAGGTGGAAGCGCGGCTGGACGGTGTCGTCGAGGCGATGATGGCCTGCATTGATCGCGGCCTTGCTACGTCGGGCGAACTGCCCGGCGGGCTGCAGGTGAAGCGCCGGGCCAAGGCGATCCGCGACGCCCTCCTCGCCCGCAACGCCCCCACCCCGCACGAGATCATGGACTGGGTGAGCCTCTACGCCATCGCGGTCAACGAGGAGAATGCCGCCGGCGGGCGCGTCGTCACCGCCCCCACCAACGGCGCGGCCGGCGTCGTGCCGGCGACGCTGCGCTATTATCGGGATCATTGCCCCGGTGCCGACCGGGCCGGGCTGCACACCTTCCTACTCACCGCCACCGCCATCGGCGCGCTGTTCAAGATCAACGCCTCCATCTCCGGCGCCGAGGTCGGCTGCCAGGGCGAGGTCGGCGTCGCCTGCTCAATGGCGGCGGGCGGGCTCGCGGCCGCACTGGGCGGCACGCCGGCGCAGGTGGAGAACGCGGCCGAGATCGGCATGGAGCACCACCTCGGCATGACCTGCGACCCGATCGGCGGGCTGGTGCAGGTGCCCTGCATCGAGCGCAACGCTTTTGGCGCCATCAGCGCCGTCAACGCCGCCTCGCTGGCCCTGCATGGCGACGGCACGCACATCGTCTCGCTCGACAAGGTCATCGTCACCATGCGCGAAACCGGCCGCGACATGGCCTCGAAATACAAGGAAACCTCGCTGGGTGGCCTCGCGGTCAACCTGCCGGAATGCTGACCTCGACCCCCGCCCGCGCGAAACCTCAACGCGCTTGCACCCGGGGGCTGCAAATTTGCTATGGTACCGGCAGGAGCAGGCCATGAACCATCAGCGACCCATCTCCCCCGGTACATCGAGCCCGTCGCACACGACGGCCGCACCGGCGCTGAATGTCGGGTTCATCCTTGCCGACAATTTCACCCTGTCCGCCTTCTCGCTGATGGTCGACCAGCTGCGTCTCGCCGCCGATGATGGCGACCGTTCGCGCCCCATCCTCGCCCGCTGGCAGGTGATGTCGTCGCGGCCGGAGCCGATCCGCGCCAGCTGCGGCATCACAGTGGCGCCCTCCGGCCCGTTCCTCGACCCCGCGAACTTCGCCTACATCATCGTGGTCGGCGGCCTGCTGCACGGTGGCCAGCAGCTCGACGAGGAGAGCATCGCCTATCTCAAGCGCGCCGCCCGCGCCGGCGTGCCGCTGGTCGGCGTGTGCACCGGCAGCTTCGTGCTGGCGCGCGCCGGTCTGATGACCGGACGACGCTGCTGCGTTTCTTGGTATCACTACCAGGACTTCATGGAGGAGTTTCCGCACCACACCCCGGTGGCGGACCGTCTCTATGTCATCGACGGCGACCGCATCACCTGCGCCGGCGGCGGCGGCGCGGCAGACCTCGCCACGGCGCTGGTGGAGAAGTATCTCGGCCGCTCCATCGCCCAGAAGAGCCGCCATGTGCTGCTGCTGGATCGCCAGCGCCCCGGCACCGAATCCCAGCCGCACCCGCCGATCGCCGATCTCGTCGCCGATGACCGCGTGCGCCGGGCGCTGCTGATGATGGAGCAGCACCTCGCCGACCCGCTGCCCATCGCCGACATTTCCCGCCGGCTGCAGCTTTCCACCCGCCAGCTGGAGCGCCTGTTCCAGACCGTGATGGGCCAGCGGCCGGCCGAGTTCTATCGCCGGCTGCGGCTGCGCTATGCCCGCTTCCTGCTCGATACGACAGGCCGCTCGGTCACCGATATCGCGCTGGAGGCCGGCTTTTCCGACTGCGCGCATTTCTCCCGCCAGTTCAAGGCCCAGCACGGCTTTACCCCGTCCGATGCGCGCTCGCGCGCGCCGGTGGCGGTGCAGAGCATGGCGGCGCAGCGGCTGTTCGAGTAGCGGGCGCCGCCCTCAGATTCCAACCTCGGTCGGGCTGGCATTGCCCTTCATAAGGATCGGCCCGGTCGGGCGGCCGGTGGGTGAGCCCCCCGCCGGCTCCAGCGTCACCTCATAGAGCTGCGCAGCGGCCGGGCGCGGCAGGCCCTCGACGCTCAGCTCCACATTGCGCATCGCTTCCAGCAGGCCAACCGAGACCGGCCCGCGCTCCCGGTCCCACAGCGTCCACACCTGCAGCGACTTGCCCTCCGGCGCCCTCAAGGCGCTCAGCGCCAGAAGCTCCGTGCGCCCGTCGCGGAAGGCGTTCACCACCGCCGCCGGCTGGTTCTGGTCGGAAAGCAGCACCGCCACCAGCACCGGCGCCTGCGCCGCCTGCCGCGCCAGATGAAGGGTGCCGAGGGCGAGCAAGACGAGCGCGGCCGAAGCCGCCAGTCCATAGCCTCGCCACAGGCTCAGGCTCTCCCACCACGTCGCGATCCGGGAGGGCCGCGCGGGCGTCTGGCGTGGCGTCTGCGGCGCAGGGGCAATCGGCCCGAGCGCCGCCTCGATGCGCGTCCACAGCGCCGGATCGGGCGTCACCGGCGCGGCCGTGGCGTCGAGTTCGGCGAGGCGCGCCCGCCACAGCTCCACCTGAAGCGCGAGCCCGGCGTCGCGCGCCAGCCTTTCCTCGCAACGGCGCGTCTCATCGGCATCGAGCAGGCCGAGCACATATTCGCTCGCCAGCCGGTCGCGCTCGTCCGCGCTCATGTCATGCACTCCCGCAGGGTGAGCAGGCTGCGCCTTATCCACGCCTTCGCCGTCCCCAGCGGCACGCCGAGCCGGCCCGCCAGTTCGCCATGGGTGAGCCCTCGCATATAGGCGAGCAGGATCGCCCGGCGCCGCGCCGGCTCCAGCCGGTCGAGGCAGCGCCGCAGCGCGCTCGCCTCGGAGAGCGCCATGACCAGCGTCTCGGCATCGGCCTCCTCCGAGGCGGGCTCGATCGCCTCGTAATCCGCCACCAGATCCATCCGGCCTTCGCCGCGCAGCACGTTGAGCGCGGTATTGCGCAGGATGGCGAAGGCCCAGGAGGTGGGCTTGCCGCGTGCCGCGTCGAAGCTGTCCGCCTTTTCCCAGATACGCAGAAAGGTGTCGTGCACCACCTCGTCGGCAAGGTCGCGACGGCGCAGCATGCGCAGCGCGACGCCGGTCATCTTCGGTGCCAGCCGGTCATAGAGCCGCTGCAGCCCGGCGCGCTCGCCGCGCGCGCAGCCACGCAACGCCTCGGCGAGGTCGTCATCGGCGGCGCCATCGGCGGTGTACAGCAGGGTCGTCATCTCGCGGCTCCCGCAAAGTAAGGCTTGTTACTCATACGCCCCGGCTTCGGTTTCGGATGCAAGGGGAAGAGATTTTTTCGCATCCTTCTGCATCCGCCGGTCGATCTCGCGTGTAGCCGCTTTGTCCCAGCCGACACAGGTTCGGCGCGAAACGGAGTTCGCCACCATGAAAAGCTCGATGATCGCCCTCACCTTCAGCGCCGTCACCGGCCTCGCTCTCGCCACCACCGGCGCGCAGGCGCAGTCCGTCGCCGCCCTGCTCGACGGCAACATGATCGCCATCGTCGATGTGAAGGCCGCCAAGGTCGGCACCCCGATGAAGATCGCCGGCGACGGCAAGCTCGTCGGCATCGACGTGCGCCCCGCCGACGGCATGCTCTACGGGCTGTTCGCCGACGGCACCGTCGTCACCATCGACCCGATGAGCGGCAAGGCGATGAAGAAGTCGACGCTTGGCACCATGCTGCCGGCCGGCTCCATGGCCACCGTCGATTTCAACCCGGTCGCCGACCGGCTGCGCGTCATCGGCAGCGACGGCACCAACCTTCGCGCCAATGTCGACGACGGCAAGGTGACGACGGACGGCGCGCTGAAATACGCCGAAGGCGACATGCACAAGGGCAAGGCCTCGAAGGTCGTCGCCGGCGCCTACACCAATTCGGTGAAGGGCACCAAGGAAACCGCGCTCTACGACATCGACGCCACCGCCGGCACCCTCGTCAAGCAGGCCCCGCCCAATGATGGCGTGCTGAACTCGGTCGGCAAGCTCGGCGTCACCGGCGACACCTTCGCCTTCGACATCGTCACCACCCCGGCCGGCGCCAATGAGGGCTGGCTGATGGCCGGCGACACGCTCTATTCGGTCGATCTCGCCACCGGCAAGGCCACCGCCGTGGGCAAGATCGCCGGGGTCGAGGGCAAGGTGCACGACATCGCCATCCTGCCCGCGATGTGAGCTCTCTCGCCCTTCAATAAGTGAGCACGAGGACGGCGCGGCTGCGCGCCGTCCTCACTACGTTCTGCGCGTCACAGGGGAATGTCGCTTCCAGCAAATTGTCTGTCGTTTCCAGAGAAGTCGCCGTCGCTCTTCCGTCGAACAATTCCAGACGACGCGACAAGCGGGCCCGGGACCCGCGCGAGGGAGAACAGACGATGCTGGATTCGACCGCCACGCCGCTGAAGGCGTTGCTCCGCCGCCGCAAGCCCGGCTACAGCCTTGAGGCGCCGTTCTACCTCAGCCCCGAGATCTTCGAGGCGGACATGGACGTGATCTTCGGCCAGCACTGGATCTTCGTCGGCGTCGATCCCGATGTTCCCGAGCCGGGCGACGCCATGACGCTGAACATCGGCAAGGCCAGCATCTTCCTGGTGCGCGACGACGATGGGGAGGTCCGCGCCTTCCATAATGTGTGCCGCCATCGCGGCGCGCCGATCGTGCACGACTACAAGACCACGGTCGGCAACCTCGTCTGCCGCTATCATTCCTGGACCTACGGCCTCGACGGCAAGCTGCTCGCCGCCTCGCATATGGGCGAGGGGTTTGATCCCTCGTGCCATGGCCTGAAGCCGGTGCATGTGCGCTCGCTGGAAGGGCTGCTCTTCGTGTGCCTGTCCGACGAGCCGCCGGCCGACTTCGACGTGATGGCGGCGAAGATGGGGCCCTATCTCGCCCCGCACGATCTGAAGAACGCCAAGGTCGCCTTCGAGAAGGACATCATCGAGCCGGGCAACTGGAAGCTCACCATGGAGAACAACCGCGAGTGCTATCACTGCGCTGGCAACCATCCCGAGCTGACCGTGCCACTCTTCGCCTATGGCTTCGGCTTCGCGCCCGAAGAACTCGACGAGCATGAGCGCAAGGAGGCCGAAGATTACGCCAGGCTGCTGACCACCAGCCATCGCGAATGGGAGAGCTGCGGCTTCCCCTCCACCATGCTGGAGCACCTCGACGACATGGCGACCGGCTTCCGCACCGAGCGCCTGCCGCTGGCGGGCGACGGCGAAAGCCACACCAACGACACCAAGGCGGCGTGCAAAAAGCTGCTCGGCAAGATCAACGATCCCCGCCACGGCGCGCTGCATTTCTGGACCCAGCCGAATTCCTGGCACCATTTCATGTCCGACCACGCGGTGGTGTTCTCGGTACTGCCGCTGGATGCCGAGCGCTCGCTGCTGCGCACCAAGTGGCTGGTGCACAAGGACGCGGTCGAGGGCGTCGACTACGACCTCGAAAATCTGGTCGGCGTGTGGGACGCCACCAACGACCAGGATTCGACGCTGGTCAGCTATTGCCAGGAAGGCGCCCGCAGCCCGGCCTATGAGCCCGGCCCCTACTCCCCTCATACCGAGATGCTCGTGGACAAGTTCTGCAACTGGTACGTCAACCGGATGATCGCGCATCTGGGGCGTTGAGGCGATCCGCCGGGCACAGCCCGGATCCACCGTCATCCCCGGGCTCGGCACGGGGGATCCACGATTTGTGGACCTAGGCGTGGAGGGCCCGGCCAGCCGTCATCCCGGTCGAAGCGCAGCGTCGAGCCGGGATCGCTCACGATTTCTTCGAGCGATCCGGATCGGCCCTGCGGACCGTCCAGGATGATGACACGGCGCCCCTATTCCAACCCTCTCCCCGACGGGGAGAGGGAGCAACGCCCGCCCAATGGCCAAAGCCGCTCACACGAGACAGACCTCATGGACGCCGCCACATTCACCGTCCTGCCCGAACCCGCCGCGCTGCGGCTGACGGGCGCCCTGCCGGAGTGGAATCCGGAGGGCGACGACGTGCTCATCGTCCTCGCCATCCGCGAGGAGACGGCGGATGTGAAGACCTTCGTACTGGCGCCGAAGGACCCCTGCGTCTTCCGCTACAAGCCCGGCCAATTCCTCACCCTCGATATCGAGATCGGCGGCGAGAGCGTCAATCGCTGCTACACCATCGCCTCCGCCCCCACGCGCCCGCACACGCTCTCCATCACGGTCAAGCGCGTGCCCGGCGGCCCGGTGTCGAACCATCTGCACGACCATGTCAGGGTCGGCTCGCACCTGCGCGCCATCGGCCCGATGGGCGAGTTCTCCTGCTTCTCGCAGGGCACCCCGTCACCGGCGCCGAAATATCTCCTGCTGTCCGGCGGCAGCGGCATCACGCCCGTCATGTCGATGGCCCGCACCCTCCACGACCTCGCCGCCCCCCGCGACATCGTCTTCGTGCACGCCGCCCGCTCGCCGGACGACATCATCTTCCGCGAGGAGCTGGAACTGATGGCGCGTAACCAGCCCGGCACGTTCCGCTTCGCCCCCGTCTGCGAGGCAGACAGCCCGCGCGCGCCCTGGCACGGCCTGCGCGGCCGGGTCAGTCTTGGCGTGCTCGAACATGTCGCGCCCGATTACCGCGAGCGCGAGGTCTTCGTCTGCGGCCCGGCGCCGTTCATGAAGGCGGTGCGGGAAATGCTGAAGGGCGCGGGCTTCGACATGTCCCGCCACCATGAGGAGAGCTTCGACTTTGCCGAGCTGGCCAAAGCCGAGCCGGAGGTGGCGGCGGAAGTGGTCTCGGCCGAACTTCTCCAGGCGGTACCCGAGGCACTCGAGGCGCCGGTCGTCACCTACACGGTGGAGTTCGCCAAGCAGAAGCGCAGCATCGAGTGCCGCTCCGACATGTTCGTGCTGGACGCGGCCCGCCGCGCCGGGGTGCGCCTGCCCTCTTCCTGCTCGAAGGGGCTGTGCGGCACCTGCAAGTCCAAGCTCATCGAGGGCACGGTCGACATGAAGCATGGCGGCGGCATCCGCCAGCGCGAGATCGACGCCGGCATGGCGCTTCTGTGCTGCTCGAAGCCGACCAGCAACCTCGTCGTCGACCGCTGAGCGGACGCGGCGACGTCATTCTGGCAAAACGTCATCCCGCAAAACGTCATCCCGGAAGGGCCGCAGGCCCTGTCCGGGATCGCTGTCCCTTCCCGCTGGACGATCCCGGCGCGTCGCCTCCGGCTCCGTCCGGGATGACGGCTACCTGATGTCGCGCAGTCCCATGCGCGCTCAGCGCCAGAGGTCGAGCGCGCCGTTCACCGCCTGCTTCATGCCGTCATAGGCGCGGTTGGTACCATCGACGGTGAGATCGACAATCTCGGTCGCGGTGGGAATGGGCGGCAGGCCGAGGAAACCTTCCTTCTTCTCCGGTTCCCGGGCCATCACCGGCGCCGGCGGCACCACCGCCGGATCGGCCGACGCCAGATCGAGCGGACGGCCGGGGGCGGCGGAAGGCAAGGTGGCCGGCTCGGGCGGCATCTGCTGTGCGCCGACCACCACCGGCACCGAGGCGTGCGTCACCATCGGGTCGCGGCTGTCGCAGCGGGCGCCGCACTGGTCGAAGCGCTCCACCCCGGCCGGCAGCGAAGCCACCGTGATGTCACTGGACAGCGGCGCCTCGCCATTGGTCACACGCGGCACAACCGACTTCGCGGCGGACTTCTGCGGCGGCTTGTAGACCGAGCCGGGCTCGATGGCACGGATCATGGTGGGAATGTCGAGCTGGTCGCCCTTGTCGGTCGGCTCCTCGGCGAGATCGACCGGCAGCGCCACCAGCCGGGCGAGCGTCTTGACGCTCTCCTGCGCCTGAAGTGCGCCGGCCTCGTCCGCCTTGCCGCGTGCATAGCCATTGCCCTCGGCGATCACATAGGTGCCGGCGGCGATGGCGAGCGCGAAGCCTACCGGCAGCATGATGCGGCCGGGCAGCCAGGACTGAAAAGTGGAGCGCGAGCGCATCATGGACCGCATGGAAGGAATCCCCCGTTATCTCGTCGCATTTCCCCCTGCTTTGGCGACCATTTTGCGGCATGATTGGCGCCGGCCGGTGACGAAGCCGAGGTAATCCTGCGCGCCGCTTTCCGAACATCATCCCCAGCAACATTGGGCAAGCCATCCCCCGGGTGCCTCTGACGTGCTCGACACAGCCTCCCTCACCCGCATCGGCTTCCTGACCCTGCCGAACCATTCGATGATCGCCTGCGCCAACGCGCTGGAGGCGCTGCGCATGGCCAATTACGTGACCGAGGGCGAGCTCTATTCCTGGCGCATCGTCACGATGGACGGCACGCCCGCTGTGGCCAGCAACGGCCTGAGCCTGTCGCCCACGCACGCCCTCGCCGAGGCGGGCCCGCTCGACCTCCTGCTGGTCTGCGGCGGCACGGATGTGCGCCACGCCGCTACCCCGGCCATCGCCGACGCGCTGCGACGCCTCGCGCGGCGAGGCGTCGCGCTTGGCGCGCTGTGCACCGGCAGCTTTGTCCTGGCCGAGGCGAGGCTTCTGGATTTCTACCGCTGCGCCGTCCACTGGGAGAACCTGCCGGCGCTGCGCGAGGAATTCCCCCGAATCACCTTTGTCGAAGAGGCCTTCGCCATCGACCGCGACCGGCTCACCTGCACCGGCGGCGTCGCGCCGCTGGAGATGATGCTCACGCTGATCGAGGCCAAGGGTGGCCGCGCGCTGGCCGACAAGGTGTCGGAGCAGTTCATCGTCGACCGCGCCCCGCGCCGGCCGGAGAAGGTGGTCGCCCGCCCGCGCCCGCTATTGCCCGATCCGACGCTTGCCCGCGCGGTGCGGCTGATGGAGGCGGCCATCGAGCAGCCGCTCGGCGTCTCCGGCATTGCCAACCGGCTCGGCGTTTCCGCCCGCCAGTTGGAACGGCTGTTCCAGCGCCATCTCGGCGTCGCCCCGGCGGCCTATCAGCTGCGCCTGCGGCTGGAGCGGGCGCGGGAATTGCTGCGTCTCTCGCCACTGCCCGTCACCGATGTCGGGCTGGCCTGCGGCTTCCAGTCGGCGGCGCATTTCTCCACCGCCTATGCCCGCCATTTCGGACGCCCGCCCAGCCGCGAGCGGCGCGAGGCGCTGCCGGCGGCGCCGGCCCGCCCCGGGGGCTGAGCGCCGCGACAGCCCTGCGCACTCCCCGCTGGCGCCGGCCGGATCATGGTATTAATCACACGGGGCACTTCCACGCCCCCAAGCCATGCGGACATCTCCGCGCACCGTCGATGAACGCGCCCATGAATGCGCCCCTAAATGCGCCCAGCAAGCCGACCGGCTACCGCCGGCTGGCCGCCCGCTACGGCGATCTGACCTCCGGCATGCTGGCGCCCGAGCGCACGCCGCTCGCCGATGCCTGGCTCGGCCTGCCCATGACCTTCGTCGCCGGCGCCACGAATGCCGGCGGGCTGCTGGCGGTCGGCCAATACACCTCGCACATGTCGGGCATCATTTCCTCGGCCGCCGACCACGCCGTGCTCGGGGCGATCGACCTCGTCCTCGCCGCCGCGGGCGCACTCACCGCCTTCGTGCTCGGCGCTGCCATCTCGTCGGTTCTCGTTAATTGGGGGCGGCTGCATGTCGCCGGGCGCGAATATTCGCTGCCCCTCACGCTGGAAGCCCTGCTGCTGCTCGTCTTCGCCGCGATCGGCCCGTTCACCCGCCAGTCCGGCCTCATGCTCGGTCTCGCCGTTGCGGTGCTGTGCTTCATCATGGGCCTGCAGAACGCCACCGTCACCAAGATGTCCGGCGCCAAGATCCGTACCACCCATGTCACCGGCATCGTCACCGACATCGGCATCGAGCTGGGAAAACTGCTCTATTCCAACCGGCGGCGGCGGACCGCCGACGCGCCGCTGGTGCTGGCCGACCGCGAGAAGCTGAGGCTTCTGAGCTATTTCCTCGTCGCCTTCTTCGGTGGCGGGGTCGTCGGCGCGGTCGGCTTCAGCTCTGTCGGATTCGTCTTCGCGGTGCCGCTGGCGCTGCTGGTGCTGGCGCTCGCCGGCCCTTCGGCGCTGCGCATACTGCTGCGCTGAAGCAGCCCGGTCGCAACGCTACCGGCGCGATGGCGCAAATCTTCTGTCCGGCATAGGCGCACGCGACCTATCGTGTCAGCATCGGGTTTCGACCGTCACGGCGAGGGAGCGCGCCGCCCATCATGATCGCCAATGCCGAGGCACTGCTCAAACCGTTGACCATCAAGGGTCTCACCATCCGCAACCGGGTGATGTCGACCTCCCATGCGCCGGGCTATGGCAAGGACGGCAAGCCGCAGGAGCGCTATCAACTCTACCACATGGAAAAGGCCAAGGGCGGCATCGGGCTCACCATGTTCGGCGGCTCCTCCTCGGTCGCCATCGACAGCCCGGCCGCGCCGTGGAACCAGATTTCCGTCACCGACGACAGCGTCATTCCCTATTTCCAGCAGTTCTCCGAGCGGGTGCACGCCCACGGCGCCAAGCTGATGATCCAGCTCACCCATATGGGCCGGCGGACCAAATGGGACACGGAAAACTGGCTGCCGACGCTCTCCGCCTCGGTTCGGCGCGAGCCGGCCTCGCGCACCATTCCGCGCGTTATGGACAAGCACGACATCCGCCGCGTGGTGAAGGCGTTCGCCGACGCCGCCCGGCGCTGCAAGGAAGGCGGGCTGGATGGGTGCGAGATTTCCGCCGCCCATGGCCATCTCGTCGACCAGTTCTGGTCGCCTTCCGTCAACCAGCGCACGGATGAGTATGGCGGCAGCCTGGAAAACCGCATGCGCTTCGGCAAGGAAGTGCTCTCCGCCATGCGCGAGGCCACCGGCGACGACTATGTCATCGGCATGCGGATGTCCGGCGACGAGTTGATCGCCGACGGGCTGAACCATGAGGACTGCGTCGCCATCGCCACGGAATATGCGAAGCTCGGCCTTGTCGACTTCCTCAACGTGGTCGGCGGGCAGGCCCGGGACGAGATGGCCCATGCCCTGTCCCTGCCCAACATGTCCTTCCCCGTCGCGCCCTTCCTCTATCTGCCGAGCGCCATCAAGCGCGAGGTCGACGTCGCCGTCTTCCACGCCCAGCGCGTGACCGACCTCGCCACCGGCGCGCGTGCCGTCGCCGAGGGCCATGTCGACATGATCGCCATGACCCGTGCTCACATCGCCGATCCGCACCTCGTCAAGAAGCTGATGGAAGGCCGGGACGACGACATTCGCCAGTGCGTCGGCGCCGGCTACTGCATCGACCGCATCTATGTCGGCGGCGACGCGCTGTGCCTGCAGAACGCCGCCACCGGCCGCGAAGCCACCATGCCGCACGTCATCCCCAAGGCGGATGTGGCGCGCAAGGTGGTCGTGGTCGGCGCCGGCCCGGCCGGGTTGGAAGCCGCCCGCGTCAGCGCCGAGCGCGGGCATAGCGTGGTGCTGTTCGAGAAGGAGCCGGTCGTCGGCGGCCAGGTCAACATCGCCGCGAAGGCCACCTGGCGCGAGGCGCTGTCCGGCATTCCGCGCTGGCTGTTCGCGCAGGTGCAAAAGAAGGGCGTCGATCTCCGCCTCGGCCATGCCGCCACCGCAGACGACATCGCCGCCGAGCAGCCGGACGTGGTCATCATGGCGACCGGCGGGGTGCCCAATCTCGGCCACGCCAAGGGTAATGAGCACGCCGTCTCCACCTGGGACATCCTCACCGGCAAGGTCGAGCCCACCGGCTCGGTGCTGCTGTTCGACGAGATCGGCGGCCACAACGCTGCCTCCACCGCCGAGGCGCTGGCGAAGAAGGGCTGCCTGGTCGAAATGGTGACGCACGATGTGCAGATCGCGCAGGAGGTCGGCACCACCAACAAGCCGGTGCATCTGCGCGAGCTGTACAAGCTCGGCGTGGTGATGACCGCCAACACCGAACTGATCGAGATCTACCCGGAAGGCAACCGCCTCATCGCCGCGTTACGCAACACCATGACCGAGGCGGAGGAAGAGCGCGTGGTCGACCGCGTGGTGGTGGATTACGGCACGCTTCCCGTCGACGCCCTGTTCGAGGCGCTGCGCGGCGCCTCGGTGAATGACGGCGAGACCGACCTCGACGCCCTCATCGAAGGCCGCCCGCAACGCTGGACCGGCCAGCCCGGCTTCGCGCTCTACCGCGTCGGCGACGCCTGGACCGGCCGCAACATCCACGCCGCGCTCTATGATTCGCTCCGTCTCTGCAAGGATTTGTGAGGCGCGATCATGAGCACCGTCATCCCTAGGGAACGAGCGACGGCGGCGCATCATGACTGAGCTCGCTTTCCTCCTCTCGCTCACCATTCTCGCCATGCTTCTCCTCGCCGGCGCGCTGGCCGCGCGCCGCGCGCGTCTGTGGCGCGTCGGGCGGGCGGCGAAAATCGACTGGGCCGCCGGCCTGCTCGCCCTGCCCCGGCGCTACCTCGTCGACGTCCACCACATTGTCGGGCGCGACCCCTATGCCGCACGGATGCACGCGCTGGCTGCCGGCGGACTGCTGGGCGCCTCGGCGCTGGCGCTCCTCGGCGTGATTCCCCTTCTCGGCGGCTCCCGGCTGTTCTGGTGGCTCACCGCGCTGGCCTTTGCGTTCGCCTTTGCCGGCGGGGCGATGGTCGGGCGCCGGCGCCTGCCGGTGAAGCCGGCGCGGCTTTCGGGCGGGCGGTTCCAGCTCCTGCCCTTCCTGCTCGCGGCCTATACCGGCGGCGGCTTCCTCGTCGCGCTGGACACCGCGCTCGGGGGTGCCCTGTACCCGCTCGGCTGGCTCGGCCTCGCCTGCGCCGTCCTCGGCGGCCTCGGCCTCGCGTGTCAGATCGAGCGCGGCCCGATGCGCCACGCCTTTGCCGGTGCGGCCCATCTCGTCGCCCATCCCCGTCCCGGTCGATTCGGGGGCGAGCGCGCCACCGGCCTCGCCCCGCTCGATCTCGACGCCCCGCGCCTCGGCGCCGCGACGATAGAAGACTTCGCCTTCAACCGGCTGATCGGCTTCGACGCCTGCATCCAGTGCGGGCGCTGCGAGGTGGCCTGCCCGGCTTTCGCCGCCGGCCAGCCGCTGAACCCCAAGCGGCTGATCCAGGACCTCGCCGCCAGCCTGCAACCCGGCGCCACCAACGCCGCCTATGCCGGCAGCCCCTACCCGAACGCCCGCCCCGTCGCGGGCATAGGCGGGCCGGGCCTGCCCATTGTCGGGGCGGGCGCGATGATCCACCCGGACACGCTGTGGTCCTGCACCACCTGCCGCGCCTGCGTCGAGGAATGCCCGATGATGATCGAGCATGTCGACGCCATCCTCGATCTGCGCCGCTTTCAGACGCTGGAGCTCGGCGCCGTGCCAGCGAGGGCCGCCGCGCCGCTGATGGAACTGCGCTATGCCGACGAGCCGGGCGGGCGGGCGCTCACATCCCGCACCGATTTCGCCGCCGGCCTGACCCTGCCGCTGATATCGGCGAAGGGGGAGGCACAGGTGCTGCTCTGGCTTGGAGAGGGCGCCTATGATCTGCGCTATGGCCGCACGCTGCGCGCCCTGATCACCCTGCTGCAAAAGGCGAAGGTCGACTTCGCCGTGCTCGGCGAGGAAGAACGCGATTGCGGCGATCTCGCCCGCCGGCTCGGCGACGAGGCCACCTTCCAGCGCCTCGCCCGCGCCAATATCGAGACGCTGTCGCGCTATCGGTTCAGCCGCATCCTCACCGCCGACCCTCACGCCCTGCACGCCCTGCGCAATGAATACCGCGACTTCGGCGGCGCCTACGAGGTCGTCCACCACACCGCCTTCCTCGACGAGCTGGCGGCGGCGGGACGGCTCGACCTCGGCGCGCTGGACGCCCCGCGCATCACCTATCACGACCCCTGCTATCTCGGCCGCTACAATGGCGAGGTCGACGCCCCGCGCCGCCTGCTCGACCGGCTCGGCATTGAGCGGCGGGAGATGGAACGGTCCGGCAAACGCTCCATGTGCTGCGGCGGCGGCGGCGGCGCGCCGGTGTCCGACATCGAAGGCGAGCGGCGCATCCCCGATATCCGCATGGCACAGGCGAGCGCGACCGGCGCCGGCATCGTGGCGGTCGCCTGCCCGCAATGTTCCGCCATGCTGGAAGGCGTCACCGGCGAGCGCCCGGCCGTGCATGATATCGCCGAGCTGGTGCTGATGGCGGTGGAAAAGGCCGGCACCACTCCCGCCCGCCCGGCGGAGGCGCTGGTATGAGCCGCCCGCGCAAAGACCCGCGTGCCGCCCGCGCCGCCCATCGCATCGCCGGCGGCGCCCGGCCGCGCTTCGACCTCGCGGCAGCTCCCGCGCCCGCCGGCCGCCCACGACGCGACCCGCGCGCGGAGGAACGCCTCGCCCTCGTGCCCGGCACGCTGCGCCGCCGGCTGGACCGCGCCCAACGCGTGGCCGTCGCCTCGGCCATGCCGCCCGCCCTCCCGGAGGCGCCGGAGGCCGCGCCGCGCCTGCGTGTCATTGCCGAGCCCGCCTTTCTCGTCGCAGTGGTGCCGGATGCGCCGGGCGGGCGGCTCTCCGCCCATGATCGCCAGCTCTTCGGCGCGGCGCGGATGCTGGCGGATGAAGGCGGCGGCGCGGTGCTCGCTTTTGTCGCGCAGCCGGGCGAGGATCTCGGCCCGGCCGGCGCCGACCGCGTGCTGGCCCTGCCCGTTTCCGGTCACGACCCGGAGGCGAAGGCGCTGGCGCTGAACGCCGCGCTCGCCGCGCTCGACCTGCGCCATGTGCTGTTCCCGGAAAGCACAGACGGCGGCGATCTTGCTCGCCGGCTCGCGGCCCTCTCGGGCGAGCCCTTCTTTGCCGGCGCCGAGAGCCTCTCGCCCAAGGCCGTCACCCGCGCCGCGCGCGGCCGGCGTGTGGAGCAGCGCCGCGTGCCCCCGCGCCTCGTCAACCTCGCCCCGGACGCCGTCGCCCCCCATGCCGGCACGTTGCACGAGGCGCTGCCCGTCGCCTTCGCCTTCCCGCAACCGTCCGGCGGCGCCGTTCTCTCGGCCGAGTTCATCCCCGCCGATCCGGCGAAAGTGTCGCTTGCGGAGGCCGATTTCGTCGTCTCCGCCGGCAATGGCGTGAGCGACCTCGACACGTTTCGCGCGCTGGTGGCGGCGCTGAACGGTACGCCCGGCGCCAGCCGCATGCTCTGCGATGCCGGGTTGATGCCGCGCAGCGCGCAGGTCGGCGCCTCCGGCACCGTGCTGGACGCGCGCGTCTATTTCGCCCTCGGCATTGCCGGCGCGCCCCAGCATCTGCAGGGCGTGGCGAAATGCGAGCAGGTGATCGCCGTCAACACCGACCTGCACGCCGCGATGATCGAGCGCGCCGGCCTCGCCATCGTGGCGGACGCGCAGAAAGTGATGCCGGCCCTGCTGGCGTTGCTGCAACAGGAGCGCCAGCCGTGAGAACTTCACCATGAAGATCGCGGTGCTGCTTTCAGCTGGCCGGCATCCGGTGTCCGGCCGTCCCGCCCCGGTGCCGGTGGAGCTGCAGGCGATTCGCCTCGCCGTCGAGATCGGCCGCCAATTCGGCGGTGACGTCACCGGCCTGCATGCCGGCCCGGAGCTCGGGCCGCTCACCGATGCGCTGGGCCATGGCCTTGCCCGTCTTGTGCATCTCCACAATGAGGGCGAGTCGGACCCCGCCCCCAGCCTTGCCGCCGCCCTGGCGGAAGGCGCCTACGACCTCATCCTCGCCGGCCGCGCCGGACAGGGCGGCGAGGATTCCGGCCTGCTGCCCTACACGCTGGCGCGCACGCTCGGCCTGCCGATCATCGCCGATGCCGCCGCGCTGGCGCTCGGCGAGGCGCCGGGAACGCTCGGCGTCGAGCAGGCACTGGCGCGCGGCGCGCGGCGGCGCCTCCTTGTTCGGCTGCCGGCGCTCGTCACCGTGCACCCCGCCGCACCGGCGCCGCTGCCCTTCGCCTTCGCCGCCGCCCGGCGGGGCAGCAGCGAGGCCCGCCCCGGCCGGCACGCTCCCGCCCCCTCGCCCACCGTGGAGGAACGGCCCTACCGCCCCCGCCCGAAGCTCATCGCCAAGGCGGCGGCGGGTTCCACCGCGCTGGAGCGGCTGCGCGCCGCCACGGAGGCCGCCAGCGGCGGCGGCCGCCTGCTGGTGGACCCGGCGCCGGAAGAGGCGGCGCGCGAAATCCTCGCGCATCTGCGCGCGCTCGGCCTGGTCACCGCGCGCTAATACACCCCGCCATCTGGGGATTGCGGGTGGCATAGCGGCGAACTTTGCCTATGCTCGACGCGCGTTTCCTCATGCAATCGCCACGAAGAGACGCTAACAAGCTACCGCTTCCCGGGGGCCGGCGACGCATGCGCGAGAGAGGGAAACCGTTCATGAGCGATACCGTCGAGGCGGGATGCGGGCCGCGTGGCCCTGCCCTCCTTCGCCATAAGCCGCCGGCGCTCGCTGTCGCGGCGGCCCGGTGCGGCCGGCACGCGCCCTGCGACGCCACGCTCCCGACCGGCGCCAGCCGATCCGACTGAAGGGCGCGCGCCAACGCTCCTCCCGCCGGCCGGCACGCCTGCCTTCATCCGATGGTCATATGGGCGTGCTTTCTCCGACCGCCTTCCTGAGACAGACAAGACTGAACAATGGTCTCCCCCAGCAATTTTTCGCGCGATCTCATGGATGGCTGCCGGCGCTCGCCGCTCTTGGCCACCGTTCTTGTGACAGCTTTGCTGTCGTTGATGTTCTATCTGTTTCCTCAGATTGATCTCGCTTTTTCCGGCCTTTTCTACGTTCCGGGCCAGGGATTCCCGGCAGCCCATATCGGCCTGCTGCAGGATTTCCGCACCTTCGCCTCCAACATTTCCATCTCGCTGCCGCTGCTTATTCTGGTCTGCCTGATCCTCAAGCTCTCCTTCCCCGCCAAGGCGAGCCTGCTTCCGCCTCGCATGGCGCTTTTGTTCGTTCCTCTGTACCTGCTCGGCCCGGCCCTGCTGGTGAACGGCATTCTCAAGCCTTATTGGGGCCGTCCGCGCCCGCTGAACGTCACTGAGTTCGGCGGCCCGTGGCCGTTCGAGGACCCGTGGGTGATCGGCGTGCAGGGGCTGGGCAACCACTCCTTCTCGTCGGGCGAGGCCGCAACCACCGCCTGTCTCCTGCCGCTCATCCTGTTCGTGCCCCGCGAATGGCGCTGGCAGGTGGGCACGTTGATCGGCATCTTCGTCGCGGCGGTCGGTCTCAACCGCATCGCTTTCGGCGGGCATTTCTTCTCCGATGTGGTCATCTCCATCGGGCTGATGTTGATTCTGGCGGCGGCGCTCCACCACCTCATCTTCGTGCGCTATCGCGATACCCTGTCCGATGCGGCGCTGGAGGAGCGGTTGACCGCGCTCGGCTACCGTTGGGCCGATGACCGCGCGGCACTTCGGCGCCGGGTACGACAGGGTGCAGCTTCCGCGTACCGTGCCGCCCGCAGCCTTCGCCGCGCCGAACGTTCAATCCATCCCGGAGCGGCTGCCCGCGCCGCCGCCATGGACGTTCCGGCAACCGCTGCCGGCAAGCCGGCCAGCCCGAACCCGATCACGCCGAACCTGTCATAGCGGCCGGCGAAGCTTTCAGCGCGCTCGAGAGCCTTTCCGATCAGGTGGAACCACCTGATCGAGGAGAAAGTGCTCTTTATATTCAATGAGCTGGAGCATTTTCTCGTCGCGAAAGTCTGTCAACTCTCGCGGAAAATTCTCTAGCGTTGCGCGCTTTGCCAGTTTGCCGCGACATAGACGGGCGCGTTGGAGGGCGCCAGCAGCGGCCGGCCGAGAATATGGTCCGCCGCCTTCTCCGCCATCATGATGGTCGGCGCGTTGAGATTGGCGTTGGTGATGGACGGCATGGCGGAGGAATCCACCACCCGGAGCCCCTCCACCCCGATCACCCGCATCTGCGGGTCGAGCACCGCCAGCGGGTCGGAGGGCGCGCCCATCCGGCAGGTGCAGGAAGGGTGATAGGCGCTCTCAACCTTTTCCTCGACAAAGGCGTCGATCGCCTCATCGCTCGTCACCCCCGCCCCCGGCGCGATCTCCCTGCCGCGATAGGGTGCGAACGCCTCCTGCGCGAAGATCTCACGGGTCAGGCGCACGGCGGCGCGGAACTCGGTCCGGTCGTCGGGATGGGTGAGGTAGTTGAACTGGATGCGCGGTGCCTCGAACGGGTCGGCCGAGTTGAGCCGCACCCAGCCCCGGCTCTTGGAGCGCATCGGCCCGACATGGGCCTGGTAGCCATGTTCGCTCGCCAGATCCTGCCCGTCATAGGTCACGGCGAGGGGAAGGAAATGATACTGGATGTCCGGCGAGGCGATGCCGGGGCGCGAGCGAATAAAACCGCACGCCTCGAAATGATTGGTCGCGCCGAGCCCGTCCTTGCGCAGAAGCCAGCGCGCGCCGATCAGGCCGCGGGCAAACAGCCCCATCTGCGAGTAAAGCGTGATCGGCTGGGTGCAGGCCTGCTGGAAATAGATCTCCAGATGATCCTGCAAATTCTCGCCCACTCCCGGCCTGTCGGCCATCACCTCGATGCCGAGCGGGCGCAATTCCTCGGGATTGCCGATTCCGGAGAGTTTCAGAAGCTGCGGCGAGTTGATCGACCCGCCCGACAGGATCACCTCGCGGGCGGCCCGCACTTCGTGCACGGCCCCCCCGCGCGACCAGCGCACCCCGACGGCGCGGCGCCCCTCGAACAGAATGCGCTCCACACGCGCATGGGTCTCGACCTTCAAATTGCTGCGCTTCATCGCCGGCCTGAGATAGGCATTGGCCGCCGACCAGCGCACGCCGTCCTTCACGGTCATGTCCATGCGGCCGAAGCCTTCCTGGCGGTAGCCGTTCACGTCGTCGCTGGCGGGGTAGCCGGCCTGCTCCGCCGCCGTGATGAAGGCCTTGTAGAGCGGATTCTCCAGCGTGCCGTAGCGGTTGGCGAGCGGGCCATCGCTGCCGCGATAGGCGTCGCCGCCCTCGCGCCGGGCCTCCGCTTTCTGGAAGTAGGGCAGCACGTCGGCATAGGACCAGCCCTGCGCGCCCTCCTCCTGCCAGCGGTCGAAATCCGCCGGCGCGCCGCGCATATAGACGAGCCCGTTGATCGAGGACGAGCCGCCGAGCACCTTGCCGCGCGGGCAGTGCATCCGCCGCCCGCCAAGGCCCGGCTCCGGCTCGCTCTCGTACATCCAGTTGTATGTCTTCATGTTCATCGGGATGGAGAGCGCACTCGGCATCTGGATGAACACGGAGCGGTCGGAGCCGCCATATTCCAGCACGAGAACGCGGGTGCTCCCATCCGCACTCAGCCGGTCGGCCAGCACGCAACCGGCCGAGCCGGCACCGATGATCACAAAATCATAGAGATCGTGGGCGCCGTTGCGCATCAGTAAGGCGCCTCGACGCGGCCGAGATTGACGTAGACGCTCTTGAGCTGCGTGTAGTGCTCGATCGCCGCCTTGCCGTTCTCGCGCCCGAGGCCGGATTGCTTGACGCCGCCGAAGGGCAGCTCGATCGGCGTGATGTTGTAGGCGTTGATCCAGCAGGTGCCGGCCTGAAGCTGCGCGATCACCCGGTGCCCGCGCGAGAGATCGCGGGTGAACACGCCGGCGGCAAGGCCGAAATCGGTGTCGTTGGCCCGCGCGATCACCTCGTCCTCGTCGGTGAAGGACAGCACCGCCATGACCGGCCCGAAAATCTCCTCGCGCACGATGCTCATGGCCTCGTCGCAGCCGTCGAACACGGTAGGGGCGACGAAGCAGCCCTTGCCCAGCGCCCCGCTGGTGACGCGCTCGCCGCCAGCCAGCAGCTTGGCCCCCTCCGCCTTGCCCTTGGCGATGTAGCCCAGCACCTTTTCCATATGGTCCGGCGAGATCAGCGCGCCGACCTGCGTCGCCGGGTCGAGCGGGTCGCCGACCACCATCTTCGCCACGCGGGCAGTGAGCTTTTCGAGGAAGGCCGCGCGCACGCTCTCATGCACGAAGACGCGGGTGCCATTGGAGCAGACCTCGCCGGCCGAATAGAAATTGGCCAGCATCGCGCCGGACACCGCATCGTCGAGATCGGCGTCGTCGAACACGATCAGCGGCGACTTGCCGCCGAGTTCCAGCGTCACATATTTCAGTGTGCCGGCGGCGTCCGCCATCACCTTCTTGCCGGTGCCGACCTCGCCGGTGAGCGACACCTTGGCGATGCCGGGGTGGCGGGTCAGCAGGCGCCCCGTCTCGGCAAAGCCTTGCACGACGCTGAACACGCCTTCCGGCACGCCCGCCTCGGCATAGATTTCGGCCAGCTTCAGCGCGGTGAGCGGGGTCAGTTCGGCCGGCTTGAAGATCATGGCATTGCCGCAGGCGAGCGCGGGGGCAGATTTCCAGCAGGCGATCTGCAGCGGGTAGTTCCACGCGCCGATGCCCGCGACGATGCCGAGCGGCTCGCGGCGGGTATAGCCGAAGGCGCTGGGGCCGAGGTCCACATGCTCGCCCGAGAGCGTAGCGGCGAGGCCCGCATAATATTCGAGGCATTCCGCGCCCGAGAGCACGTCGACCACGCTGGTTTCCTGGATCGGCTTGCCCGTGTCGAGCGTTTCCAGATGCGCGAGTTCGTCATTGCGCGCCCGCAGCAGGTCCACCGCCCGCTTGAGAATGCGCCCGCGCTCGGCGCCGGTCATCGTGCCCCACACCTTCTGGCCCTTGCGCGCGGCCGCCACCGCCGTCTCGACCTCGGCCTCGCCGGCGATTTCGATCTCCGCCAGCACCTCGCCGGTGGCGGGGTTGGAGGTGGTGAAGGTGGCGCCGCCCGTCGGGCGGTAATGCCCGCCGATATGGTTGGCGTGCAGCTTGGGTCGGGTGCTCATGGAAGAAGGTCCACTGCTGGAAGGCGCCGGCGCGGCGGCGGCGATCTGGGCGTCGACGAAAAGCGAGGCGACCTGCCGGGCGCTGACCGAATCGGTCTCGCCGGCGGCGGAAAGCGAGGAGCGCAGCCACAGCCCGTCGATGATGGCGGCGATGGTGATGGCGACGCGGGACACGTCGGCGGGCGCGACGAGGCCGCGCAGGTCGTGGCGGAGATTGGCCAGCATGCGCGCCTGGTAGATGCGCTGCACCCGGCGCAGCCGCTCGGAATGCAGCACCTGCCCCCAGAAGGCGAGCCAGACGCTGGAGGTACGCTGGTCGAATTCCTCGGGCGCCAGATTGGCGTCGATCAGAGCCTGCACCCGGGCGCGCGGCGTGCGCGCTTCCCGCAGGCGCTGGGCCGAGGCGCGGTAGAGCCGCAGCGAGAGATGGCGGAGCGTCGCCTCCAGCAGGCCGTCCTTGTCGCCGAAATAATGCGCGACGAGGCCGGGGGAGACGCCGGCACGCCGGGCGATCTGCGCCAGGGTCGAGGCGTTGAAGCCGATTTCGGCAAGGGAATCGATGGTGGCGTCGATCAACTGGCGGCGGCGCACATCCTCCGGCGCGCGGCGACGGGTCTCTTCGTCCACACGCGCCGGGCCGGCCGGACCCTCCACCTGATCGAACCGCGCCTGAGGCTTCTGCGCCTGCGCACTCGCCCGGGCCACCGGCACCTCCTGATCGTCACGAACGGCGTTATTGAATGCTCGTACAATACATGGATCAGGCGTGCCGACAATCCCCACTCCATCGGCAAACGCCCGTGTCGGAACGCTTCTGTCGACGTGGCGCGATTCGGCAAACGGCCTCCAAAAGCGTCGAAAATTCGACATTTTTGAGCAAAAATTGCGCGTGACAAATAGTCCAATCGCGTTTTGAATAGCTGTTCAAAAGAAGCCTCCAGAGGCCGCATCCGGGTGGAGCGGGTCGGGCCCGTTCGGGCGCCGCGAGACGCCGCCGTCCCCGACTTGTCGATTCCGGCCGTGCCGGGCTTGGCGTCAGGCCATGCCGGTTCCATGATCCAGCCAGGATGCCAACGGGAACAATAATGATGCGCATGTTCAATTTCATCGCCGCCGCCGCCCTTGGGCTGGCGCTCGGTGTCGCCCCCCAGCCGCACGACGTGGCCCACGCCGCCGAGCCGGCCGCCTGCAAGACGGTCCGCTTCGCCGATGTCGGCTGGACCGACATCACCGCCACCACTGCCCTCGCCTCCGCGCTCCTGGAGGCTCTAGGCTACACCCCGAAGACGCAGGTTCTTTCGGTGCCGGTGACGTATAAATCCATGCAGACCAAGGACATCGACGTCTTCCTCGGCAACTGGATGCCGACCATGGAAGCGGACCTTGCCCCCTATCGCGAGGACAAGAGCGTCGAAGTCATCGGCGTGAACCTCGAAGGCGCCAAGTACACGCTGGCGGTGCCGACCTATCTCTATGACGAAGGCCTGAAGTCCTTCGCAGACATCGCCAAGTTCAAGGACAAGCTCGACGGCAAGATCTATGGCATCGAGCCCGGCAATGACGGCAACCGCCTGATCCTCGACATGATCAAGGACGACAAATACGGCCTGAAGGGCTTCGACCTCGTCGAATCCAGCGAGCAGGGCATGCTTGCCCAGGTCGAGCGCGCCTCCCGGCGGAACGAGGGCATCGTCTTCCTCGGCTGGGAACCGCACCCGATGAACTCGAAATACAAGATGAGCTACCTCTCGGGCGGTGACGACGTGTTCGGCCCGAACTATGGCGGCGCCACGATCTACACCAATGCCCGCGCCGGCTACACCGCCGAGTGCCCCAATGTCGGCACGCTCATCAAGAACCTGAAATTCTCGCTCGACACCGAAAATGTGGTGATGGGCTATATCCTGCTCGACGCCATGGAGCCTTCCAAGGCAGCCGACAAGTGGCTCAAAGCCAATCCCACCGTGTGGGAGCCCTGGCTCGCCGGCGTCACCACGATCGACGGCAAGCCGGCCGTGCCGGCGGTGAAGGCCGCGCTGAAGCTCTGAAAACCAGCACGTCATCCCGGCCGCGCGCAGCGTGAGCCGGGATCGCTCTCCGCCTTTACGCGATCCCGGATCGGCACTGCGGACCGTCCGGGATGACGGGAGAGACAACCCGGCCGCGCCCGGATGTGGCGCGACCATCACGCCTTTTCCGCCCTCACTCACCCCGCCGAGGAGCGCCCATGTATGACTGGCTGACCGAGCACAAGATTCCCCTGGGACTCTGGCTCCGCGACTTCGTCGACCTGCTCACCACGCATGGTCAGGGCTTCTTCGACTTCGTCTCGCTGGTGCTGGGGGCGCTGATCGGCGGCTTCACCGACGCGCTGCTCTGGGTGCCGCCGCTGCTCCTCATCGCGCTGTTCGGGCTGGCGGCATGGCTGGTCCACCGCTCCATTGGGCTGGTTGTGTTCATCGTCGGCGCGCTCCTGCTGGTGACAAATCTCGGCTACTGGTCGGCGACGATGGAGACGCTCTCGCTCGTCATCTGCGCTACTCTGGTCTGCGTGGTGGTCGGCGTGCCCATCGGTATTGCCGCCGCCCACCGGCCGTGGCTCTACACCGCAATCCGGCCGATCCTCGACCTGATGCAGACCATCCCCACCTTCGTCTATCTCATCCCGACGCTGGTGCTGTTCGGCCTGGGCGCGGTGCCGGGGCTAATCTCCACCGTCATCTTCTCCATCCCTGCCCCCATCCGCCTGACGCATCTGGGCATCTCTTCGGTGCCGCCGGCGCTGTATGAGGCCGGCAAGGCCTTCGGGGCGACGAAGACGCAGTTGCTGTTCAAAGTGGAACTGCCCTATGCGCTGCCCACCATCATGGCCGGCATCACCCAGTGCATCATGCTCAGCCTCTCCATGGTGGTCATCGCCGCGCTGGTGGGCGCCGACGGCCTCGGCAAGCCGGTGGTGCGGGCGCTCAATTCCGTCAACATCGCCATGGGCTTCGAGGCGGGCCTCGCCATCGTCGTCCTCGCCATCGTGCTCGACCGCGTCTGCAAGCGGCCCGAGCGTCGCTCGCGAAAGGGTTGAGCCATGCCTGCCGTCGAATTTCGCAACATCGACATCGTCTTCGGTGCCGACCAGAAGAACGCGCTCAAGCTCATCGACGAGGGCCGCTCGCGTGACGAAATCCTCGCCGCCACCGGCTCCGTGCTCGGCGCGGCGGGGGTGAGCCTTGCCATCGAGCGCGGCGAGATCTGCGTGCTGATGGGCCTCTCCGGCTCGGGCAAGTCCACCATATTGCGCGCCATCAACCGGCTGAACGAGGTGGCGCGCGGCGAGGTGCTGGTGGAGCACAACGGCGCCGCCGTCGATGTCGCCCGCTGCAGCGAGGAAACGCTGCGCGACATCCGCATGCACACGGTGTCCATGGTGTTCCAGCAGTTCGGCCTGCTGCCCTGGCGCACGGTGCGCGACAATGTCGGCTTCGGGCTCGAACTGCGCGGCATGGGCGCGGCCGAGCGCAACCGCATCGTCGACGAGAAGCTCGCCATGGTCGGGCTCACCAACTGGTCGGAGAAATACACCAACGAACTCTCCGGCGGCATGCAGCAGCGCGTCGGCCTCGCCCGCGCCTTCGCCACAGATGCCGATATCCTGTTGATGGACGAGCCGTTTTCGGCCCTCGATCCGCTGATCCGCGACAAGCTGCAGGACGAACTGCTCGATCTGCAGCGGCGCATCCACAAGACCATCGTCTTCGTCAGCCACGATCTCGACGAGGCGCTGAAGCTCGGCAACAAGATCGCCATCATGGAAGGCGGGCGCATCGTCCAGGCCGGCACCGCCGAGGACATCCTGCTGCGCCCGGCCACCGCCTATGTCGCCGAGTTCGTCAAGCACATGAACCCGCTCAACGTGCTGCGCGGCACGGCGGTGATGCGCCCGGCCGCCAGCCTCGCCCGCGAGGGCGACGAGGTGGTGCTCGACAAGGACGGCCATGTCCGGCTGAAGGTCGACGGCGAAGGCCGCCCGCTCTCCCTCGATCTCGACGGTCGTGCCGGCCTGCTGGCAACCGCCGATGGCGAGGCCGGGCTCATCGACGACAAGCTGGCGCACGATGCCGACTGCATCGTCGCGCCCGTCGATCTCAAGCTGAAGGCGGCGATCGAACTCAAGCGCCACACCGACCTGCCGATCCTGCTCGTCGACAGCCTCGGCCGCCTCGCCGGCCTGTGCGACGACGACGAGATCTATCGGGGGTTGCTGAGAAGGCTGGACGGTTAGCCGGGGAAACCCGGCCAGCCCCTACGCGGCCGCCAGCCCCACCGCCTCGACCACGTCGTTGACCACGGCCTCGACCAGGTCGCGATTGTCGCCCTCGCCCATCACCCGGATCACCGGCTCGGTGCCGGAGGGGCGGATGAGCAGCCGCCCGTGGCTGTTCAGCTTCAGCTCGGCGGCGGCAATGGCCCTCAGCACACCGTCATTTTCCAGCGGCCGGCCGCTCTTGTAACGCACATTGCGCAGGATCTGCGGCAGCGGCTCGAAACGGTGGCACACTTCGGAAGCCGGCTTCTGGCGACGCTGCACCATGGCCAGCACCTGCAGTGCCGCGACCAGACCATCGCCGGTCGTGGAATAGTCCGACAGGATGATGTGGCCGGACTGCTCGCCGCCGACATTGAATCCGTTGGCGCGCATGTGCTCCAGCACATAGCGGTCGCCCACCGGGGTACGGGCCAGCGTCAGGCCCAGATCGGCCAGATGGCGCTCTAGGCCGAGATTGGACATGACGGTGGCAACGATTCCGTTGCGCGAGAGCCGGCCGTCCTCGTGGAAGCTCTCGGCCACCACGGCCATCAACTGGTCGCCATCCACCAGCCGGCCCTTTTCGTCGACGATCAATACCCGGTCGGCGTCGCCATCGAGCGCGATGCCGATATCGGCGCGCACTTCCCGCACCTTGGCCGCCAACGCCTCGGGGGCAGTCGAGCCGACATCGCGGTTGATGTTGAAGCCATCCGGCTGGTCGCCGATGGTGATGACCTCGCAGCCGAGTTCCCACAGCGCTTCCGGCGCGACGCGATAGGCCGCGCCATTGGCGCAGTCGACCACGACCCGCAGCCCGTCAAAGGACTGGTTGCGCGGCAAGGTACGCTTGGCGAACTCGATATAGCGCGCATGCACGCTCTCGATGCGCTTGGCGCGGCCCATATCGGCGGGCTGGGCGAGCATGCTGCCCATGTCGCCGGCGATCAGCGTCTCGATCCGGGTTTCAAGCTCGTCGGAGAGCTTGTAGCCGTCGGGACCGAACAGCTTGATGCCGTTATCATCATAGGGGTTGTGCGAGGCGGAGATCATGACGCCGAGATCGGCACGCATGGAATGCGTCACCATAGCCACCGCCGGCGTCGGCATCGGGCCGAGCAGCAGCACATCCATGCCCACGGCCGTGAAACCGGCGACCAGCGCATTCTCGATCATGTAGCCGGAGAGGCGGGTATCCTTGCCGATGACCACCCGGTGGCGGTGGTCGCCACGCTGGAACACCAGGCCGGCCGCCATGCCGACCCGCAGCGCGAGTTCCGGCGTGATGATGCCATTGGCCCGGCCGCGAATGCCGTCGGTGCCAAATAATGTGCGTGCCATGCCCTGCCTCATGCGAATCGGCGCCGTCGCGGCGCGCCAGCGGCGCCTCGCCGCTCACTCTTCTCTATCATCCAGCCTACAGGTAAGGCTTTCACAAAGTGTAAGCGTTCGTTGCGGTGCCGACCCGGCCGAATAAGACCGTCCATCGACGCCGGCGCGATCAGGTCACGCGATTTTATCTCGCGGGATACTTCGCCAGCCTGCCGCGCCGCGCCACTGGAGACAAATAAAAAGGGAAGACTTGCTTGCGCAAATCTTCCCTTCAAATCACCCCGAGGAGGGGATCAGGCCTGCGGTTGCGGCTCCATGCCGGCATCCGGGCGCGGCGGGCGGTTCTTGCCGGCGCTCGGCACCACCGAACCGCGCGTATTGGCGGGCTCGATGGTGGTGTCGCGCACCGGCGCATTGCCGTCGAGCAGGCCGATGATCTCGTCGCCGGACAGCGTCTCGTATTCGAGCAGGCCGCGCGCCAGCATTTCGAGCTGGTCCTTGTTCTCGGTCAGAATGCGCTTGGCCTCGGCATAGCCTTCATCCACCAGCCGACGCACTTCGCTGTCGATGGTCTGCGCCGTGGCCTCCGAAACATTCTGCTGGCGCTGCATCGACATGCCGAGGAACACCTCGTCATTATTGTCGCCATAGGCGACATTGCCGAGCTTCTCCGAGAAGCCCCAGCGCGTCACCATCATCCGGGCGAGGCGGGTGGCCTGCTCGATGTCGGAGCTCGCGCCAGACGTCACCTTCTGCGCACCGAAGACCAGTTCCTCGGCCACGCGGCCACCCATCATGATGGCGAGGCGCGAAGTCATCTGCTCATAGGACATGGAGAGCTTGTCGCGCTCCGGCAGTTGCATGACCATGCCGAGCGCACGTCCGCGCGGAATGATCGTCGCCTTGTGCACCGGGTCGGTCGCCGGCACCTTCAGCGCGACGATGGCGTGGCCACCCTCGTGATAGGCGGTCAGCATCTTCTCGTCCTCGGTCATGACGAGCGAGCGGCGTTCCGCGCCCATCATCACCTTGTCCTTGGCGTCCTCGAAGTCGCTCATCGTGACCATGCGCTTGTTGCGGCGCGCGGCCATGAGGGCGGCCTCGTTGCACAGGTTCGCGAGGTCAGCGCCGGAGAAGCCGGGCGTGCCGCGGGCGATCACCTTGAGGTTCACGTCCGGCGCGACCGGGATCTTGCGGGCATGCACCTTGAGAATCTGCTCGCGGCCGACCACGTCCGGATTGGGCACCACCACCTGACGGTCGAAGCGGCCGGGGCGCAGCAACGCCGGGTCGAGCACGTCAGGGCGGTTGGTCGCGGCGATGAGGATAATGCCCTCATTGGCCTCGAAGCCGTCCATCTCGACCAGAAGCTGGTTCAGCGTCTGCTCGCGCTCATCATTGCCACCGCCGAGGCCCGCGCCACGATGGCGGCCGACCGCGTCGATTTCGTCGATGAAGATGATGCAGGGCGCATTCTTCTTCGCCTGCTCGAACATGTCGCGCACGCGGCTGGCGCCGACGCCGACGAACATCTCGACGAAGTCGGAACCGGAAATGGTGAAGAACGGCACATTGGCCTCACCGGCGATGGCGCGGGCGAGCAGCGTCTTGCCGGTACCGGGGGGGCCGACCAGCAGCACGCCGCGCGGAATGCGCCCGCCGAGCCGCTGGAACTTCTGCGGATCACGCAGGAAGTCGACGATCTCGGTGAGGTCGCTCTTGGCCTCGTCGATGCCGGCCACGTCCTCGAAGGTGACGCGCCCATGCGCCTCGGTCAGCAGCTTCGCGCGGCTCTTGCCGAAGCCCATGGCCTTGCCGCCCGCCCCGCCCTGCATCTGGCGCGACAGAAATATCCACACGCCGATCAGCGCGATGAAGGGCAGCCAGGAAATCAGCAGGCTGACGAACCACGGCACATTGTCGGTCAGCGGCTTGGCGGTGATCGACACGCCCTTGCCATACAGACGCTGGATCAGCGAGGGATCGTTGGGCGAATAGGTCTGGAAGGCGCGCCCGTCGGTGAAGGTGCCGGTAATCTCCGGGCCCTGGATCACCACGTCGCGCACGCGGCCCTGATCGACCTCGTTGAGCAGCTGCGAGAAGCTGACATCGTTCGTCGCCTGACGCTGCGCCGGGTTCTGGAACAGCGAAAACAGCGCCAGAAGAAGAAGAACGATGATCACCCAGAGGGCGAAATTCCGAATATTGGCGTTCATCATGTCCCTTTCGGCGTCGGAATAGACCGACGCGCGGGCACCGCCGGCGCTGGCGGCCCTCCCTTGTCGCTCCGTAATTTAGGTGGCGCAGGGGTAATTGCCAAGATGTCCGGGGCAAGGCGCCTGCGACCTTCCGCGCAATTCGACGTCAGCGGGCCTGCCGAAACGCCCGCCGTGCCGGTGCCCGGCCGATGGCGACGGCCCGGCGGTTCACCCGCACCAGCGCCCCGGCGAGCGTGCGGGCGCCGTGCTCGTCGCCCGCGAGCGCCCTGATCCAGGCGGCGAGGGCCTCCAGCTTGGCGAGTTCAACCGGCCCTTCCCCCACCGCCGCGACGGCCCGCCCGAGGAGGCGCAGGGCAATCTCCTCCGGCAGGGCGGCGAGCCCGGCGCGGGTGAGGCGGATCGTCCCCTCGCCCGTTCGCTCCGCCGCTGAAAGCCACAGCGTGCGCAGGGCCTCGTCGGTCGCCGCCTCCAGCGCGGCATCCGCGCGGGCCATGCGGCGGGCGAGCCGCTCCATCGCTGCAGCATCGAGGCCTTCTGCAGCTAGAGATGGCAGCAGTGTCCGCAGTCGCGCCCGGGCGAATCGCGGGTCGCTGTTCGAGGGGTCTTCGACGAAGCTGATGCCCGCCGCCCGGCAGAGCGCGACCAGCTCCGCCTTCGGCCGGCTGAGAAGCGGGCGCAGGAGCGTGAGCGGGCCGTGCGGCCGCGCCGCGCGCATGCCGGCCAGCCCTCCAATGCCGGAGCCGCGCATCAGCCGGAACAGCACCGTCTCGGCCTGGTCGTCGCGTGTATGTGCCGTGGCAATCGCGGTGGCGCCGATCGCCCCGGCATGGGCGGCAAGTGCCTGATAACGCTCATGGCGCGCCGCTTCCTGAAGCCGCGTACCCGGTAGCGGCACCGGCAGGTCGAGACGCGCATGCGCCAAGCCGAGCCGCCCTGCCAGTGCGCCGACGGCCTGCGCCTCCGCGCGCGATTCGGGCCGCAAGCCATGGTCGACAGTGGCGACGTGAAGCCGCGTGGGGGGGCGGCATTGCGCCTGCCAGCGCTGGGCCAGCAGCATCAGCGCGGTGGAATCCGGCCCGCCGGAAACCGCGAGCAGCACATCGGAATGGACGGTGAAAGGCGCGAAAAGCGTCGCAAGATCGGCCGTGGCCGGGCCGGCGGGGTCAGCGAGCGCCGGCTCAGCAGCCGGCGCGCTTCTGCTCACGCTCCACCCCCTGCTTAACCGTGGCCGAGGCGCGCGGATATTTGTTGCCGACGGCGTTGAGCGTCGCGCAAGCGGCATCCTTCTCACCGATGCCCGCGAGCGACTGGCCAAGACGCAGCAACGCGTCCGGCGCCTTCACCGCATTCGGGTAGTCCGTTGAAACCTTGAGAAAATTCTGCGCAGCTTCCTTGAAGGATTTGCGCAGATACTGGCTCTCTCCCAGCCAGTAATAGGCGTCGGGCGTGGCGCGGTCGGTGGGGTAAAGCTTGACGAACTGCTCGAAGGTGTCGCCCGCCCCGGCATAATCCTGGCGCTGGAGGGCGCCGAAGCCGAGATCGAACAGTTCCTTCGGCGAGGCCGCCGGCTGGCCACTCCCGCCCGCCACGGCTCCCGACAGCGTACCAAGGTCCATCGGCGCGCCGCTCGCGCCACCGCCGCCCAGCGGGCGAGGCGCGCCGGGAGCTCCGGCCTGCGCGGCGGGATCGAACACGTCAGGACGGCGCGCGGGCTCGCCCGCAGCCGCCGTGCCGGCGCCCGTGTCGCCCTGCAGCAGCCGCAGCTGCTGCTCAAGCTGCTGGTTGCGATACTGCAGCTGCTCCATCTGCCCGGTCATCTGCCGCAGCTGGCTCTCCAGCCGGTCGATGCGCGTGACCATGCTCTCGGTCTGGTCGGGCTGCGCCTGCTGGTTGCCGGAACGTACCTGTCCCGGCGGCTTGAAAAGATTGCCGAAGAAATTGTTGTCGGCCTGCGCCTGCGCTGCCTCGAACGGAGCGGAAGAAGCGGCGAGAGCGGCGACAAGAACGAGAGCGGCGAAACGGAGCGGGCGGACGGTCATCATGGCCATGCACTGAAACGGGAGCAGCGAAGCGGCGGCAGAAAGCCACGCACTTTCCATTTGAGCATACGGGGCCGATCACGTCCAAAGTTTGACCTAGGGTCATCCCTTTGCACGCCACCGTCCCCACAAACGCCAAACCCGGCCCGCAGGGCGGGCCGGGTCAAGCCGATGCGCGGATAAGGCGATCAGGTGCCCGTGGCGTTCAGCACCGTGACGGCGCGGCGGTTCTGCGACCAGCAGGAAATGTCGTTGCAGACCGCGACCGGGCGCTCCTTGCCGTAGGAAATGGTCCGCATGCGGTTTGCCGGGACGCCGCGCTGCACCAGATAATCGCGCACGCTCTGGGCGCGGCGGGCGCCGAGGGCGATGTTGTATTCGCGCGTGCCGCGCTCGTCGGCATGGCCTTCGATGGTGAAGCTGTAGCGCGCATACTGGTTCAGCCACTGCGCCTGCTTGTCGAGCGTCGCCTGCGCCTGCGGCGTGAGGCTGGTCTGGTCGCTCTCGAAGAACACGCGGTCGCCGACCGAGACGATGAACTCCTGCGGGCTGCCGGGAGGCGCCGAACCCAGAGCGGCGCCGGCGCCGTCCATCGGGTTCTTGGCGCAGGCGGCCGCGAGCATCGCGAAACCGACGATGAAGGCGACGCGCGCGCCGCCCAGATGGCGCAACATACGGATCATACCGCTGACTCCTGAATTCCCGACTGATCTGCCGACGTGGCTGCTGGCATCCATCAATGTTCCGTCGTGCTTTACGAAACCTTGCCGAAATACGCCAATTTCACGACCCTGCCGTAAACCGTCGCTTATGGTTAATCGTTCCCTGACAGAACCGGCTCAGGAGCGCAAGGGCGACCAGGCCGGGTCCGAGGCGTAGCTCGGCGTTGGCACGCGCTGCTCGTTATAGCCGGTGATGTCGACCGTATAGAGCTGCGGCCCGCCCCCGCCGCCGGCATCGCGGAAGAACATGATGACCCGCCCGTTGGGCGCGAAGGTTGGCCCTTCATTGTGGTAGCCCTCGGTCAGGATGCGCTCGCCCGAACCGTCCGGCCGCATCAGGCCGATGGCAAAGCGTCCCTGCGCCTGCTTGGTGAAGGCGATCACGTCGCCGCGCGGGGACCAGACCGGGGTCGAATAGCGCCCATCACCGAACGAAATGCGGTGCTGGTTCGAGCCGTCGGGGTTCATGATGTAGATCTGCGAGCCGCCGCCACGGTCGCTCTCGAAGCAGATCTGCGAGCCATCCGGCGAGTAGCAGGGCGCGGTGTCGATCGCCGCCGTGTCGGTGAGCCGGGTGGTGGCCTTGGAGCGCAGGTCCATTACGAAGATGTTTGAATCAGAGCCCTGCTGCAGGCTCAGGATCACCCGTTGGCCATCCGGGGCGAAGCGCGGCGAGAAGCTCATATTGGGGAAGTTGCCGACCACCTCGCGCTGGCCGTTCTCGATGTTGAGCAGATAGACGCGCGGCTCGCCGCCGCCATAGCTCATATAGGTGATTTCCTGGCTGGTCGGCGAGAAGCGTGGGGTCAGCACGAGATCGTCGCCGCGTGTGAGATAGGTCACGTTGGCGCCGTCCTGGTCCATGATCGCCAGGCGCTTGATGCGCTTTTCCTTCGGCCCGCTCTCGTCGACGAAGACGATGCGGGTGTCGAAATAGCCCTTCTCGCCGGTCAGCCGCTCATAGATCGCGTCGGCGATGATGTGGGCGACACGCCGCCAGTTCTCCGGCTGGGTGAAATATTGCTGGCCGATCAGCTGCTGGCCGGCAAACACGTCCCACAGCCGGAATTCCGCCTTCACCCGGCCGTCCGGCTGGCGGGTGATGCGCCCGGTGACGAGCGCCTGGGCATTGATGACGCGCCAGTCCTGGAAACGCGGCGAGGCGTCCGGGTTGCTGATGTTCTCGACGAAGGCGGCCGGGTCGATGGGGGCGAAAAGGCCCGAACGGCGCAGATCGGCCGAGATGATCTGCGTCACCCCCTTGCCGGCCTCGATATCCTGCGGGCTGCCGCCGCCGACGAACTCGGTGATGGCGATGGGCAGCGGCTGCACCGTGCCGGAGGTGATGTCGAGGCGCACGGCGGCATTCGCCACGTCTGGCGCAAGCGCCGACCCGCCAAGCCCGGCCCCGCCGAGCGCCGCCATGCCGACGAGGACCGACCGGCGGCCGACAAGGCCGTTGGCTTCAAGGGAAAAACGCCGCGACATTCTGGGTACCTCGGAAAAAACGGGCATCAATTAAGCATGGCCGGATTGAAGCCGAGCTCCAGTTCCCGCCACGTATCGTAGCGGTCGGCGCGCAGCATCGGAAAAGGATTGGGCTGGTTGGCGATCTCGTACAACGCCCGCTGGGCGGTCTCGCGCACCACCGGCGCGTAAGGATTGCCGACGCCCTGCACCTCGACCAGATGCGGCGCGCCGATCATCTTACGGTCGGGACTGAGCACGATCTTGAACACCACCGTGACCTGGCCGGCATCCACGGCACCGGCCGGCAGCTTCCAGAAGCGGGCGATATAGGCGCGCAGCGCGTCGATCTCGGTCTGCGACAGCGAACTCGCCGTGCCGACCGAAGCGCCGAGCGAGGCGGTGTTGTTGATCGTGTCGCCGAGCGCGGCCATGCGGCGCGGGTCCTGCTTGTTCAGCAGGGCCGCGATCTGGTTCGGGTTGAAATCGCGCTCGGGGGCGGGCTCCTGCACCACCTTGGGCGGAATGTTCTTCGGCTTCTTCGGCGGCGCGGGCGGCGGCGGGGTGGCCTGCGCCTGCTCTTGCGGCTTGGGCTGTTCCTTTGGCGGCTCCGGCGGCTTGGCGGCCAGCGCCTCGGCATCCTGGGGCGGCGGCGGGGCGGGCTTGGCCTCGGCCTGCGCGGCCGGGGGCTTGGGCTCGGCCGGCTTCGCCTCGGGCGGCGGGGGCGGAGGCGGCGGCGGGGCGGAAGGCTCGTTGGCGGCCTTCACCTCGGGCTTCTCCGAAACCTTGGCGTCGAGATTCTCCGCCTGCTTTGGCGCATCGACTTTCTCGACGACGGGCTTCGGGTTCTCTTTCGGTGCGTCCTTCTTGCCGGCCATCATCTTCGACATTTCGGCATCGGAGATGATGTCGATCGGCATGGACTCGGTCGGCGTCGCCTCGAACGGCGAGGGAGACGCGAAGGAGACCGCCATGAAGCCGATGATGCCGACGTGAAGCGCCGCCGAGGAGAGAAAGCCCGCCCGCATGCGTCAGCCCCCCTGCTCGACTTCGGAGACCAGCGCCACGCGCTTGAATCCGGCGCCGGACAGGCGACCCATCACGCGCATCACCGAGCCATAGTCGAGGCTCGTGTCGGCACGCACGAAGATACGCTCCTCATAGCCGGCCTTGCCGATGGCCTGCAGCTTCGGCACCAGCTCGTTGACCGGAATCTCGGTTTCCTGCAGGAAAATCTTGCCGTCCTTGGTGATGTTGATGACCAGCGGTTCGCTCTCCTGCGGCACCGCCTTGGCCTCGGTCTGCGGCAGGTCGAGCGGCACGCCCATGGTGAGCATCGGCGCGGCGACCATGAAGATGATGAGCAGCACCAGCATCACGTCGACCATCGGCGTGACATTGATCTCGGACATGACGGCGCCGCCCGCCCGACGACGCGAACGCCGCGAGTGCCAGCCGCCTCCTGCTCCTCCGGACATGCCCATGGATCAGCCCCGTTCGTCGATCTGGCGCGACAGGATGGCGGAGAACTCGTCAGCGAAGCCCTCCAGCCGCGACGCCTGCCGGTTCACCTGCGAGACGAACTTGTTATAGAAAATCGTCGCGGGAATGGCGGCGATAAGGCCGATTGCCGTCGCGAAAAGGGCTTCCGCGATGCCGGGGGCCACCACGGCGAGGCTGGTGTTCTTCGAGGCGGCGATGGACTGGAAGCTGGTCATGATGCCCCAGACCGTGCCGAACAGGCCGATGAACGGGCCCGCCGAACCGACCGTCGCCAGAACCAGCAGCCTGTTCTCGAGCCGCTCCACCTCGCGGGCGATGGTGACGTTCATCACCTTGTCGAGCCGTTGCGTCAGCCCGGAAAGCGAGCGCGCGCCCCCTTCATAGGACCGCTTCCACTCCCGCATCGCCGCCACGAAGATCGCCGCCATGGCGTGGTTCTGCCGCGACGACAGCGAGCGGTATAGTTCCTCCAGGCTCTGGCCGGACCAGAAGGTGGTCTCGAAGCGGTCCATTTGCCGCTTCATGCGGCCGAACAGGATGGTCTTGTCGATGATGATCGCCCAGACCCAGATGGACGACAGCACGAGGCCCGCCATCACCAGCTTCACGATCAGGTGTGCCTGAAGGAAAAGGCCGATCAGCGACAGGTCGGCGCTGCCCATGCCGGCACCTGCCGGGGCGGCGACCGTGCCGTCGGGGGCGGCGACCGCCTGCCCGTCGACCTGGGCCGTGGGTGCTGCGGTAACGGGCACGGGCGCAGTCTGGGCGATGGCAAAGGACGTCGGTGCCGCGAGAACCAGCATCACCGCGAATAGAAGCTTCTTCAGCGTCATCAAGCCAATCCTGCCAGCTCGTTAAGGGTCGCACGGCCACCATGCATGAGCTGCCGCCGCAGCGAATGCCCGCATGGCTGCTGTGGGAACGCGCACGCCATCAACCGACCGAGTCTGTCCAAACTTGGGCGATCGAGGCCGGGCCGCACCCGCAGCCGGCCGATACAACACCCTATTAGGGTTAATACCGGGTTAGCGTTACCGCATCGCAACAGGGGCAGGAACGAACCGCACGCTCTAGAGAGGCGGCGCCTCGTCCAGCGCCAGCTTCATGGCGGCGCGCAGCGCGTCAGGTATCCGGCGGGCGCGGCCCTGGGCGACGAAGGCCACCTTCACCTTGCCCTCGACGATGAGATCGTCACCGCGCTTCACCTTCTGGACGAGGGTGATGGAGGCGCCGGCGACCTCGACCGGGCTGGTGTGCACTTCCAGCACGTCGTCGATGCGCGCGGGGCGGACGAATTGTAGCTCCATAGAGCGCACCACGAAGGCAAAGCCCGGCGCCTCGGCCAGCGCCTGCCCGAACAGTTCGCCCTGCACCACGCCGATCAGGCGCAGATGGTCGGAGCGGGCGCGCTCCATGAACTTGAGGTAGTTCGCGTGGTAGACGATGCCGGAAAAATCCGTGTCCTCGTAATAGACCCGCACGGGGAGCACATGCCCGCCCGGCACCAGCGTTCCCGCCAGATGCAGGAAGGGGTCCGCCCGGAGGGTCTCGGGAGACAGAGGATGCGGGGAGAGAGGGTCGGTGCGCTCGTTCATGCCGCCGTCATAGACGAGGGCGCGGCTCTTGTGAACAAAGGGGAACAGCTTTCGGGTCCGCTCCGCCACCGCCGCCTGCTGCCCCTTCTGCCACCAGCAGGCGAGCAAGATTGTGGGCGAAGGCAGCCACGTCCCGGTTGGGCATTTCGATTGGCGTCACGGGGGCGCCGCTCTCCGTCGACCAAAGCACCGAAGCGGCGAAGAAATCGCACTTCATGTCCTGGAAAAGCTGAACCTGCCGTTCGGGAGTGATCGCGGTTCCGCGCTGAACCATCACCGCCTGTACTGCGCCCTCGAAGGCGACGAACGTGCTCGGAAGATCGAAGAACACTGGCCGCTCATCCGGCGCTCCGCCGCCGATGGGTCGGACGCGGAATACCTGCCGAAACCAGGAGGGATCTCCCTGCCCATAGAGCGAAACCATCTCGAACCCGTTGCGCTGAAGCGCCGCCGGCAATTGCTGGCCGAGGAAATCGGCGAAATCCAGCCGCGCCTGCACGTTGAAGCTCGGCGAGGCAATGACAAAACGCGGTGCTGGTAGGCCCTTGTCGGCAAAGCTCTTGGTGACACGGTCGAGAAAATTCACCGCGTAGCCATGCCAGAGACCGGCGCCGAAGGCGCGTCGCAGCTCCATTTCCCGCTGCATGGCCACGACATCGCGCCACAAGCTGATACCGGTAGCTGTGGAGGTGAAGAGGAAGGCCAAGCACAAGGCGGCCGGACCGTGCAGCACCGCCCAGGAATAGCTCCAGATGTAGCCGCCGAAGCTCATCCCCTCCGCAGCGGCGAGCCGGGTTAGCTCCCGCACGAAGGCAAATCCCGTCACCAGCGTGAAGACGATCGACAAGCTGAGCGCCAAGATACCGAACACCCACGCAAGAATGTCATGGTCCCCTGGAAGCATGCCCACCTCCTTCGATTACCGCCATCTTACCGGCAATCGCGAGGCAGCAAAGCCCTCGGTTGCACAAAAAGAAACCGCACCCCCTGCGACCAGGAGGTGCGGTTCTTTCAAGCCTACGTCGATCCGGCGGCCTATGGCCACCACCGGGAACGATCAGCCCTGCGCCTCGCCCATCGGGGCGGAAGGCGGGGTCGGACGGTCGCGGCGGTCGGCCATGAACTGGTCGAACTCCGCCTTGTCCTTGGCCTGGCGCAGGCGGTCGAGGAAGGAACGGAAGTCCTTCTGCTCGTCCTCAAGCCGGCGCAAGGTCTCCTGGCGATACTCGTCGAAGGCGCGGTTGCCACTGGAGGGGAACCCGCCGCTGAAACGGCTGCCGAAATTGCGGACCGCTTCCGCGCCTTCATCCTGCCAGCGGCCGAAGCCGCGCTTGCCACCACAAAACATCCGTCCACTCCCTATCGTGAAGGCCAGGACCGCAAGACCCACGGGCCACCAGGCCATGAAGCCCAGCACCGTGAGCGCGATCCAGGCCGGCTTGCCGTAACTGTCGAGCTTCTGTGCGAGCTCCATGGGCTTCCGCTCCTGCTTGAAACCCGCACGACCGTGGCCGATTGGGTTAATGTTAATCACATTTACATAGATAGAAATCCGGTTGCCGCTTGTCAATAGGCAGGTCCTGCGGGATTTAGGGGCAAAGGACGCTTCGATGACAGCACCGATTCCCCCATGGACCGATGTCGCCTGGCTTTTCGAGCCGGATGGCGCCTCACGCGACATCTATGTGCTCGATGCCGGCCCAGATGGCTGGCAGGATGTGCTCGACGGCCTGCGGGCGCTCGACCCGTCGCCCGTCTTCGAGATCGACGGCGAACCGGCCGCCCTGCCCCCGCGCATTGAAGATGTGTTTGCCGTTTGGGAAAGCGCAAGCCCACGCCTGCGGTGGAATACGGGCGAAGTGCTCGTCACCCTGCGTTTTTTCCGCAGCGACGATATCGAATTCGACATCGATCCCGCCGATGTCGATACGCCGGAAGACTGGCAGGCGCTTGCCCGTTTCATGCTCTGGCTCGCGGAAAAGGCCGAGCGCCCGGTGGTGCTGACCCCGGAGAACATCCCCGACGACATCTTGCTGTTCTGCCGGACCGCGCAGGACGGCATCGAACTCAACGCGACGCCCGAGCCCTGAACGGCGTGCGCGCTAGCCGCCGGCGCCAAGACCCTTGAGATAGACCAGAAACGCCGCCTCGAGCAGATCCTCCGGCGCCATGGGCAGCTTGCGCCGCGCCCCATCCGCCCGGCCGAACAGCGAGGCGACGCCGTGCGCCAGCGCCCAGGTGTGCAGCGCCACCATCAGCGCGGGCGGGCGCCCCGAGCCCGGCATGGAGGTGACAAGCGCATCCGCCGCCTCGCGCAGCACCCCGAAGGCGCGCTGGCCGGCCTGGTCCAGCGCGGGAAAGGCGTCGTTGCGCAGGCCGGATTCGAACATGGCGACATAATCCGCCGGGTGCTCGCGGGCGAAGCCGAGATAGGCCCGGCCGAGCCGCTCATAGGCTTCCGCCGGGCTCGGCCTTCCCTCGTTCCAGCCCGCTTCCAGCGCCTTGGTGAAGCGCTCGAACCCATCCGCTGCCACCGCCGCCAGCAATTCGTCGCGGTCGCGGAAATGCCGGTAGGGCGCGGCGGGGCTCACCCCGGCCCGGCGCGCGGCCTCGGCGAAGGTGGCGCCGGCAGTGCCCTTCTCGGCGATGAGCTCAAGCGCCGCCTTCATCAGGGCTTCCCGGAGGTTGCCGTGATGATAGCCGCGCGATTCTCCGCCGTTTCGGGACCAGCTCATGTGAAGGGGACTTACATCACCGGGGACGTGGCGTCGATGGCAACGCGCCCCGGCTCACTCCCCGCCCTCGTCGAACAGCGGCATCTGGTTGACGCTTGACGGGGTGGCAAGGCCGAGATGCTTGAAGGCGTGCGCGGTGAGCATCCGCCCGCGCGGCGTGCGCTGGAGAAAACCCTGCTGCACCAGATAGGGCTCGATGATCTCTTCGATGGCGTCGCGCGGCTCGGAGAGCGCGGCAGCGATGGTTTCCACTCCCACCGGCCCGCCGCCATAATTATGCGCGACCACGGAGAGGTAGCGCCGGTCCATCTGGTCGAGGCCGAGCCCGTCCACCTCCAGCGCCAGCAGCGCGTGGTCGGCGGCGGCGCGGTCGATGATGTCCTTGCCCGCCACCAGCGTGAAGTCACGCACCCGGCGCAGCAGCCGGCCGGCAATGCGCGGCGTGCCGCGCGCCCGGCGGGCGATCTCGCGGGCACCGTCTTTGGCGATAGGAATACCCATCACCCGCGCCCCGCGCGTCACCACGAGTTCCAGCTCGTCCACCGTGTAGAAATTCAGCCGGACGGGGATGCCGAAACGGTCGCGCAGCGGCGTGGTCAGCAGGCCCGAGCGCGTCGTCGCGCCCACCAGGGTGAATTTCGACAGCGAGATTTTCACCGAGCGCGCCGCCGGCCCCTCGCCGATGATGAGGTCGAGCTCATAATCCTCCATCGCCGGATAGAGGATCTCCTCCACCGCCGGGTTGAGCCGATGAATCTCGTCGATGAACAGCACGTCGCGTTCTTCGAGATTGGTCAGCAGCGCCGCGAGGTCGCCCGCCTTGGCAATGACCGGGCCGGAGGTGGAGCGGAAGCCCACCCCGAGCTCGCGCGCCACGATCTGCGCCAGCGTGGTCTTGCCGAGCCCCGGCGGGCCGACGAACAGCACATGGTCCAGCGCCTCGCCGCGCGCCTTGGCCGCCCGGATGAAGATGTCGAGATTGGCCCGCGCCTGTTCCTGCCCGACGAATTCGGCAAGGTTCTGCGGCCGCAGCGAGGCCTCGGCGAGGTCTTCCTCGCGCTTGTCGGGGGCGATGAGGCGGCTCTCGCTCACTTCGCCAGTTCCTTGAGCCCGAGGCGGATCAGCCGGGCGGTGTCAGCGTCCTCGCCCGCTTCACGCACCGCGCCGGCAATCGCGGCGCTGGCCTGTATCTGCCCATAGCCGAGATTGACCAGCGCGGAGACCGCGTCCGCCACCGGCCGGGGCGCCTGCCGGTCCTCGATCTGCGCGACAAGACCCGCGACCCCGGGATCGACGCTGGAAAAGCCGGGCGCCTTGTCCTTCAGCTCGGCGACGATACGCGCGGCGACCTTCGGCCCGACGCCATTGGCCCGTGCCACCATGACCTTGTCGCCCAGCGCCACGGCATTGGCGAGTTCCGAGGGCGAAAGCGTCGAGAGAACGTTCAGCGCGACCTTGGAGCCGACACCCTGCACATTCTGCAGCAGCAGGAACCAGCTTTTTTCGGCCTGTGAGACGAAGCCGTAGAGGCGGATCATGTCCTCGCGCACCAGCATCTCGATAAAAAGCGTCGCCGCCTCGCCCACGCGCGGCAATGCCTGCAGCGTGCGTGCCGAGCAGTGCACGAGATAGCCGACCCCCTGCACGTCGAGGATCAGATGGTCGTCGCCATATGAGTCGACGAGGCCCTTCAGCTTGCCGATCATCGTGCTGCCACCCGTGACGTGAGCTTTGCCGAAACCTTGGCCGCCATCTGCGCCTTCATCGCCGCCATGCCCCGATGCTGCGCATGAGTAACGGCCACCGCAAGCGCGTCGGCGGCATCGTCGGTGGTGAAATCAGCCTGGGGGAGCAGGATCTTCATCATCATGCGGATCTGCCCCTTCTCGGCGCGGCCGGCGCCGACCACGGTCTTCTTCACCAGCAGCGCCGCATATTCGGAAACCGGCACCCCCGCCAGCGCCGGGGTGAGCATCACCACGCCGCGCGCCTGGCCGAGCTTCAGCGTCGAGGCCGGGTTGACGTTGACGAAGGTTTCTTCCACCGCCGCTTCGTCGGGCGTGTAGGCGCGCAGCACTTTCATCAGGTCGGTGTGCAGGCAGGCGAGCCGTTCCGCCAGCCCGCCCTCCTCCGGCGGCATCACCGTGCCGCAGGCGATGAAGGCGAGCCGGGTGCCGGCAGCCTCGATCACCCCCCAGCCGGTGCGGCGGAGGCCGGGATCGAGGCCGAGGATGCGAATCGGAGACGGCGCCATCCCTTAGGGCGTACCCGAACAAAGGACGAACGCCTAGGGGCGATGCGGCGTGTGGCTTGGCCCGGATGGCGGCGAACGCCCTTCATGGTTAACCCGCCATTAACGCGCAAAGCCTAGCGCCGCCCGCTGAATGCCCCGCTCGCCAGCACGACGCCGACCCCCGTCGCCGTCACGCCGATGATCGCCGCCATGTCGGGGTGTTCGCCGAGCGCCGGCACGGCGATCAGCGCCGCCAGCGCCGGAACCAGCCCGGTGAAGGCGGCGGCGCGCGAGGAACCGAGCCGCTCGATGGCGATGCCAAAGGCCACCAGCGCGACCACGCCCGACAGCAGACCCTGCACGACCAGTTGGAACAGAACTTCGCGGCCATAGCCGCTGGCCACCGCGTCGACCACGCCCGGCAGGCCATAGGGCGTCAGCACCGCCGTGGACCACAGCCCCACCAGCCCGACCGTCTCCGTCGCCTTCATGCCGGTGCGGCGAAAGGCGAGCGTATAACAGGCCCACATAGAGGCGCCGACCAGCAGCAGCGCGTGCCCGCGCCACGCGCCATCCCCGGGATAAAGCAGCCCGCGACCGCCCAGCGTCACCACGCCAAGGGCGATGGCGGCAAAGCCGATCGCCCGCGCCGTCCCCAGCCGCTCGCGGAACACCAGCACCGAGATCGCGGCGACGATCAGCGGCATGGTGCCGGGCAGCAGCGGGCCGACATCGGCCGCCGGGACGAAGCGCATCGCGTTCGCCACATCGAGGAAGAAGAAGGCGCCGGCGCCGATGAAGCAGAGCAGGAAGGGCAAGAAGTTCCGCTTCGGCCACAGTCCTATGCGTATCCAGGCCGGAGCCAACACCACGGCCGGCACCACGAAGCGCAGCCAGCCCACGGTCGCCGGCGGCAGATGGCCGTGCACGGCGTGACGAGTGGAGACGATCCACCCTCCCCAGATGACGACGGCGAGAAGTGCGCAGCCGGCACCAATGAGGCGGTCTGAAAGCGAAGGAGCGGCCGTGCCGCCAAGCGCGGCCGCGGAGACGGATTTGTCCATGATCGAAATCCCGCCGCAGCGCGGCGCAGGAAAGAGTGGCGCCCGGCATGAGGCCGGACCGCGAGTTGAGCCGAATGTGGCGTGCGCGACCCCTTCGCGCAAACGCGTTTTGCGAATAGCCACGTTCGCGAAAGCTGATGGATGTCGGAAATCCATCACCAACCGTGTTGACGCTACACGGCGGCGGGACTAGGTCTGCGATCCACGCTCCGGCGACGTGCCTCCCGCGGTTCCCCATGGTGCTCGATCCCACCCTCGTCTGGGCCTTCCTCACCGCGCTGGTCGCGGGCGTGACGCGCGGCTTCTCGGGATTCGGCGGCGCGCTCATCTTCGTGCCGCTGGTCAGCGCCGCCTATGGCCCGCGCGTCGCGGCACCGTCGCTCATGGTCATCGACACGCTGCTGACCCTGCCCTTCCTGGTCCCGGCGCTGCGCGCCTGCATCTGGCGGCAGGTGGCGCCGCTGGCGGCCGGGGCGGTGGTGGCGGTGCCGGCTGGCGTGTGGGTGCTCGCCCATCTGGACCCGATGCTGCTGCGCTGGGCGCTGGCGCTGCTCGGCCTCAGCCTTCTGGTGCTGCTGGTTTCCGGCTGGCGCCATACGGGCCGCCACAACCTGCCGACGACGCTGGCGGTCGGCGCCGTCGCCGGCTTCTGCGGCGGCGCGGCGCAGATGTCGGGGCCGGCCGTGGTGGCCTATTGGCTCGGCAGCGGACAGCCCTCCGCGCTGGTGCGGGCGAACCTGTTCGGGTTCTTCGCGCTGGTGACGCTGGCGAGCGGCACCGCCTATGCGCTGGGCGGCATGTTCACCGCCGAGGTCGGCCGGCTCACCCTGCTGCTCGGCCCGGCCTATGCGGTGGGCCTTTATGCCGGCGCCCGGGCCTTTCGCGGCGCCTCGGACCGGCATTACCGCATCGCCGCCTATTGGGTGATCGCGGCCGCCGCCCTTCTCAGCCTGCCACTGTTCGACACGCTGATCGGGCGGTGACGAGCGGGCGAGCGACGCTCAATCGCTCATCTTGGCGACGAAGGCGTCGGACAGCTCGAAATTGGCATAGACGTTCTGCACGTCGTCATTGTCGTTGAGGTTGTCGACCAGGCGGATCAGCTTCTCCGCCACCTCGTCATCCACCGCCACCGTGTTCTGCGGGCGCCAGACCAGGCCGGACTTGCGCGGCTCGCCGAATTTCGCTTCGAGCGCGCGGGCGATCTCGTGCAGGTTTTCCACCGAGCAGACGATCTCGTGGCCGTGCTCGTCGGAAGTCACATCGTCCGCACCCGCCTCGATAGCGGCTTCCAGCATGTCGTCGGCCGAGGCCTTGGCGGCGTCGAACTCGACGGTGCCGATGCGGTCGAACATGAAGGAGACGGCGCCGGTCTCCGCCAGCGCACCGCCGGACTTGGTGAAGTAGGAGCGCACTTCCGAGGCGGTGCGGTTGCGGTTGTCGGTCAGCGCCTCGACGATGACGGCGACCCCGCCCGGGCCATAGCCCTCGTAGCGGATCTCGTCATAATTCTCGGCATCGCCGCCCAGCGCCTTCTTGATGGCCCGGTCGATATTGTCCTTGGGCATGTTTTCCGCCCGGGCGGCGAGCACGGCGGCGCGCAGGCGGGGGTTCAGCGCCGGATCGGGCATGCCGAGCTTGGCGGCAACGGTGACTTCACGCGCCAGCTTGGAGAACAGCTTGGAGCGCACCGCGTCCTGCTTGCCCTTGCGGTGCATGATGTTCTTGAATTGCGAATGACCCGCCATGGCCGCCTCCACGTCACACCGGGCGGGCCTGTGGCCAACCCTGTCCGGATACCTGAAACAAAAGGGTGCCGGCTTATAGGCGAGACGGTAGGCGCGCGTAAAGCACAGAGCGCGCCGCCTTATGCTGCACAGCACTCAGGCGGTCTGGCCAGCCTCCCGGCTCGCCAGCACATCATAATGCGTGCCGCCGCCGATCTGGTCGAAGTGATTTAGCCCCATGCCGCGCAAGCCTGCCTTGAGATTTTCCGGGTCCGACCACGCGACATCGACCTCGTAGAACACGGAAGCCACCCGGTTGGCGAAATCGCTCCGCGCCAGTTCCCCGATCACCACGTCCTCATGTCCCTCGGTGTCGATCTTCACGACCAGCGGGAGCCCCGAGGCAAGATACGGCTCAAGGATAGCGGCGGTGGATATCTGAATCTCCTCGGCACCTTCGGCGGCACCAAACGTGTTGTGAAGGGAGGCCGCGCCGCTGTGACCCGCCTTCAAGCGTATTTTCACCCGCGCATTTTCGGATGATAGGCCGCAATTCAGAGCGACGATAATGTCGGCCAATCCATTAACCCGGATGTTGGAAGCGAGAAGATCAAACGTCTTGCTCACGGGCTCGAGACTTACAACCTTCTCGCAAAACATATTTTGCGCTGCGATGAGGGAGTACAATCCCTGATTGGCACCAATATCGATAAAAATAAAGGGGTAGTCGATACCACGCAGATAGTTCGATAAAAATTTTCCATAGCTGCCATGCATGCAAAATCGAAACGTTGCATCATCCCAGTTAGCCGTCAGAAGGACTCCGTAGTACGATTTCACGATTTTTGTATTGAACAGTCTGTTCGCTCTCCAAATGCAAACTCTCTTTATCTTGCGTTGCGCCTTGTAAAGGAACGTTAACAACCCCTCGTTCCTGAGAACGCCCACGATGCCCATCAATTCCTCCGACAAACGAGACAGGCAAAGCGGATCTGAGTTCTTTGCCGTAGCCGCTACCAGAAGCCCGGCACGGCCTCGCTCAGGCTACCACCGATCCGCACCGGCGCCACCGCGACGGCGCGCCCGGTGCTGTCGGTTTCCACCGCGAGGCCGGACAGCGTGCCCGGTCCGGCGACGGGCTCGAAGCGGGTGGAGCCGATCTTGCGGGTGAAGCGGCGCAGCGGCTCTTCCTTGTCCATGCCGATCACCCCGTCATAGCAGCCGCACATGCCGACATCGGTCATGAAGGCGGTGCCGGCCGGCAGGATGCGATGGTCGGCGGTCGGCACATGGGTGTGGGTGCCCACGACAAGGCTCGCCCGCCCGTCGCACCAATGGCCGAAAGCCTGCTTCTCGCTGGTGGTCTCGGCGTGGAAATCGACGATGGTCGCGTCCGCCACCAGCCCGAGTGGGGCGGCGTCGAGCTCGCGGTCGATGCTCGCGAAGGGATCGTCGAGCGGGTCCATGAAGACCCGGCCCATCATGTTGACCACCAGCACCTGCGCGCCGTTCTGCGCCTCGATCAGCGCCGCGCCGCGCCCCGGCGTGCCGGGCGGGAAATTGGCGGGGCGAATGAGGCGCGGCGCCCGCTCGATGAACACCAGCGCCTCGCGCTGATCGAAAGCGTGGTTGCCGAGCGTCACCGCGTCGGCTCCGGCCTCCAGGAATTCCTCGTAGATCGCCTCGGTGATGCCGAAGCCGCCGGCGGCGTTCTCGCCGTTCACCACCACGACATCGAGCGCCCAGTCGCGGCGCAGGCGCGGCAGGTGTTCCAGCACGATCTGGCGGCCGGCGCGCCCCACCACGTCACCGAGAAAGAGAAGGCGCATGCGTCAGTCCTCGGCCGGGCAAACGATGCCGGCATCCGTGGCGATGGCGTCGAGCCGCTCGTCGTGCGGCTCGGCCGGCACGGCGGCGAGTTGCTGCACGGCGAAGGCATAACCCAGCGCCTCGATACGCTTGGCGCGCCGCAGCAGGCAGAGCGTGCGGTCATAGAAGCCGGCACCATAGCCCAGCCGGTTGCCACGGGCGTCGAAAGCGGCGAGCGGCACCACCAGCACATCGGGCGAGACCGCTGGCGCCCCCTCCGGCGGTGCGGGAATGGAAATCCGGCCCGGCCCGACTGAGGGCACCAGTTCCGCGCCCGGCTCCCACAAGCGGAACAGCAACGGCTTGCCGACATCCAGCACGATGGGCAGGGCGACGGCGGCGCCGGCTTCCCGCAGCCGACGCACCAGCGGATCGGTGGCGATTTCGCCGCCGATGGGCGCGAAGACGGAAACAACCTCACCCTTGACCTCGCCAAGCCACTGCATGGCGTGGAGAGCCGCCGCTTCGGCGGCAACCTCGCGCGCAGGCCCGGCAAGCGCCGCCCGCCGGGCGAGAGCCACGGTGCGAAGGCTGGCCTTGTCGAGTTGGGCGTCGGTCAACTGGGGCATGATGAGATGAGTGCGGAGCCGCGATGGCCGTTGGAGGCTCGATCCCGGGAACCTACAACGTAGGTGGGCGCCATATGTCCAAGCCCAGGGGCTTGGTCAGGGACAGCTCCCTTTGAGATCGATAAGGCCCCGGAAATATATGCTCCTGACGAACCCCGCAGCCCCGCGCGACAAATCTAGGATGCCGCCGGGCAAATTGCCAGAGGGAGAACGCCGAGGGTGAACAGCTTTCGGTGAACGGGCACCCTCATCCCGGCCGAGAGGCGAAGCGGTGGCCGGGATGCCCAGTCCTTCCGGCAATACCGGCTCCGCCGTTCAGAAGAGATCACCCCACCGTCAGCATGATCTTGCCGATGTGGGCGCTGGTCTCCATCCGGGCGTGGGCCTCACTCGCCTTCTCCAGCGGGAAGGTCTGGTCGAGCACCGGCTTCACCTTGCCGTCCTCGATCAGCGGCCAGACCTTCTCGACCAGCGAGGCGGCAATGGCCGCCTTCTCCGCCTTCGGCCGCGAGCGCAGGGTTGAGCCCATATGCGACAGGCGCTTGAGCATCAGCCGCATGAAGTCGATCTGCACCTTGGAGCCTTCCATGAAGGCGATCTGCACCAGCCGGGCCTGCGGCGCGGCGACCTCGTAATTGCGGGCGATATAGGAGCCACCCACCATGTCGAGGATGACGTTGACCCCCTTGCCGCCGGCTTTCTCCTTCACCACGGCCACGAAATCCTCGTTCTTGTAGTCGATGGCGACATCGGCGCCGAGTTCCCGGCAGACGGCGCATTTCTCGGCGCTGCCCGCCGTCGTGTACACGGTGGCGCCGAACGCCTTGGCGAGCTGGATCGCCGTCGTGCCGATGCCGGAGGTGCCGCCATGGACGAGAAAGCGCTCGCCCGCCTTCAGCCCGGCAAGGTCGAACACATTGGTCCACACGGTGAAGAAGGTTTCGGGCAGCGCCGCCGCCTCGACCATGGAAAGGCCGGCCGGCACCGGCAGCGCGGAGCCCTCGTCGGCGAGGCAATACTGCGCATAGCCGCCGCCGGAAACCAGCGCGCACACCTTGTCGCCCAGCTTCCAGCGCGTCACGCCTTCGCCGAGCGCCACCACCTCGCCGGAAATCTCAAGCCCCGGAATGTCGGGCGCGCCGGGCGGCGGCGGGTAGAGCCCCTTGCGCTGCATGACGTCCGGCCGGTTGACGCCGGCAGCCGCGACCTTGACGAGGATTTCGCCCGCGCCGGGCACCGGCACCGGGCGCTGCTCGGGAACCAGGGCTTCCGGGCCGCCCGGGACGGGAAGGCCGATGGCGGTCATGGTGGCGGGCAGCTCGGTCACGGCGTCTTCCTCATCCTGTCGAATGTGATGTCCGTCCTAGGTCAAGCCGCCATCGCTGGCAACCGCAGGCCTCGGCGGCTAGACTGGAGACGACAGCCATCCGCCGGGTGGGCGAGGGTCCTGCCCGCGGTCAACAGGAGCGGCGCCATGGCGATCGACGACGACCTTTTCTCCTCGGCGGCCCCGGCCCTGAAGCCGGCAGGGCACACCGTGGGAAGCGATATCTCCACCCTCTCCGAAAGCGAGATCGAAGAGCACATCGCCCAGCTTTCCGCCGAGATCGAGCGGCTTCGCCGCGCTCTGGAAGCCAAGCGCGCCTCGCGCTCCGCCGCCGACAACGTCTTCAAGCGCTGAAAGCCGGCGTCTTAACCCGCCATTAAGCTTTCCAACCTATTACTGGCGGTGGTCTTTTTTGACCGCGAGTGGCCTCTGTCCACTCTGTTTGACGCATCCCTGTCTACCACTTAGCGAGCCGCCCCCCGGGCGGCTCTTTTTTCATCCCCGCTATCCCGAGGACGAATCGGACCCGTGCCGAATTGAGCGCCTCCGACTGGACAGCGCCCCGCCGCTGCGCGACAGACTGCGGTGTCGGGCGCCGTCATGCGCCCGTGAGGGGTTCGGCACGATGGGCAGCTTCCGTGGAGATTCGGGCAGAGACGGCACGCTGGACGCCCGCCCGCACGCGGCCAGCGAGGCACCCTCCGCCGAGATGATCCGCTTCGCCGAACGCCGCCTGGCCTCGCCCGCCTTCTTCGCCCTCTTTCAGGAGGGCATGGCGCTGGTCGAGGAGACCGCCGCTTATCTCGACGGTGAGGGGCGCGCCACCAGCGGCACGCTCTCCCGGGGGCTCCTCGCCACCTATGTGCAGCAGAGCATGCGGCTGTCGACCCGGCTGATGCAGCTCGCCTCCTGGCTGCTGCTGCGCCGCGCCGTCGCCGAGGGCGAGATGGCGGAGGCCACCGCCCGCCGCGAGGCCGGAAAGATCGACATCCGAGGACCGCTGCGCGACATCGACCAGGAGGCCCTGTTGCCGGAACCGCTGGTCGCCCTCATTCAGCGCAGCTTCGCGTTGCAGCAGAAGATCGCGCAGCTTGAAGCGGCTCTCGCCGCGCCTTCAGCGGTGGATGAAGCCGCCCTGCGACCGAATGTCGTCGCCGGGCAGATCGGCCGGCTGCGCCGCGCCTTCGAGAATCGTTGATCGCCCCCTATCGCGGAGCGAGCCCGTCGCCAGGCAAACGAAAACCCTCGCGCCAGACCATGCCTTGCGCGAGGGTGGATCTCGTTGGTTCGACAAACGCTGCGGTGGCGCGCCCGAGGGCGCCCCTCCCCGGCCGATCAGGCCTTGAGGAAGCCCGCGAACTTCTTCTGGAACTTGGACACGCGGCCGGCGCGGTCAAGCAGCTGGCCGGAGCCGCCGGTCCAGGCCGGGTGCGAGGTCGAATCGATATCGAGCTGGAGGACATCGCCCTCCTTGCCCCAAGTCGTCCGGGTCGTGTACTCGGTGCCGTCCGTCATCACCACCTTGACGAAGTGGTAGTCGGGATGGATGTCGCTCTTCATGGGTAGCATCCTCAGCCGCCGCACGGCTGGCCCCTTTCGGGAGCCATGCGGCGATCTACAAAACGATCCTGCCGGAAATCCGAGCGGCTCTATAACCGAGACATGCCCGTGACACAAGCCGCCTCCAAGCCTTCACAGCCTGCTTCCACCATCGCTTCCACGACAGATGTGCCGGACAAGGCCGCCACGCGCCGCCCGCGCCTCAGGCCGCTGATGGCGCTCTGGCCGCATTTGCTGCGCTATCGCGGCCGCGCCCTGGCCGCCTTGGCGGCGCTTCTGGTGGCCGCCATCGCCACGCTGGTGGTGCCGATCGCCGTGCGGCGGATGATTGATTTCGGCTTCGACGAAAGCCATGCCGGCTTCATCGACCGCTATTTCGCGGTGATGATCTGCGTCGTGGCGGTCCTGTCGATGGCCTCGGCGGCGCGCTACTATCTGGTCATGACGCTGGGCGAGCGCATCGTCGCCGATCTACGCACCCAGCTGTTCTCCCATGTCCTCACCCTCGACGGCGCCTTCTATGACGGCGCCAAGTCGGGCGAACTCATCTCGCGCCTGACCGCCGACACCACCCAGATCAAGTCGGCCGTTGGCGCCTCCGCCTCCATCGCCCTGCGCAACATCGTGCTGTTCTTCGGCGCGACGGTGATGATGGTCATTACCAGCCCGTGGCTCGCCGCCACGCTGCTCATCGCCATTCCGGTCATCGTCGCGGCGCTGCTCCTCGCCGGGCGCGGGGTACGCAAGCGCTCGCGCGGCGCACAGGACACGCTGGCGGAAGCCTCAGCCTATGCCGCCGAGGCCATCGGCTCGGTGCGCAGCCTGCAGGCCAACACCGCCGAGGGCGCCGCCTCCCGCCTTTTCGCCGGCGAGGTGGAGCATGCGTTCGAGGCCGCGCGGAGCGCCGTGCAGGCGCGCTCCTGGCTCACCGGCGTCGGCATCTTTCTGGTCTTTGCCAGCGTGGTCGGCATTCTCTGGGCTGGTGCCAACGCCGTCCTCGCCGGCTCGATGACCGCGGGCACTTTGGGACAGTTCGTGCTTTACGCGGTGCTGGCGGCCAGCGGCCTCGGCCAGCTCGGCGAGGTGTGGGGCGAGATTTCGCAGGCGGCCGGCGCCACCGAGCGCATCGCCGAGCTGCTGCACGAGAAGCCAAAGGTCGTGGTCTCCTCACGGCCCGTGCCGCTGCCCGTGCCGGCTCGCGGTGCCATCGCCTTCAGGGACGTGGCCTTCGCTTATCCCGCCCGGCCCGATGTGCCGGCGCTTGCCGGCGTCACCTTCAGCGTCACGCCGGGCGAGCGCATCGCCGTGGTCGGCCCCTCCGGAGCCGGCAAGAGCACGCTGTTCCAGCTGCTGCTGCGCTTCTATGACCCGATTGCGGGGCAGATTCTGGTGGACGGCGTCGACCTTGCCGAGGCCGATCCGCAGGCCGTGCGCGCCCGCATCGCGCTGGTGCCGCAGGATGTCGCCATTTTCGCCACCTCGATCCGCGAGAACATCCGCCTCGGCCGCCCCGATGCGAGCGACGCCGAGGTGGAGGAAGCCGGCCGGCTCGCCCGCGCCGACGAGTTCGTCGGCCGCCTTCCCGAAGGTTGGGAGACCCCGGTGGGCGAGCGCGGGGTGACGCTGTCGGGCGGTCAGCGCCAGCGCCTCGCCATCGCCCGCGCCATCCTGCGGCAGGCGCCCATCCTGCTACTGGACGAGGCCACCTCGGCGCTTGACGCGGAAAGCGAGACTCTGGTCCAGCAGGCGCTCGACCTCTCGATGCAGGGCCGCACCACGCTGGTCATCGCCCATCGCCTGGCGACGGTGCTGTCGGCAGACCGCATCCTGGTGATGGAGCGCGGGCGTATCGTGGAGGAAGGCACCCATGCCAGCCTGGTCGGGCGGGGCGGCCTCTATGCGCGCCTTGCCGCGCTCCAGTTCGGCGAGGCGAACGCCGGCAAATAGGGGCGACGGGCAAAACGGCAAACGGACAAGGGCCGCCGTTCAGGCCTTGTCCGCCGGTCCCTTGGCCTTGCGCTCCATGCGAAGCGTCGGGCGGCCAGAAGTCGGGTTGACGCCGTGCCCCACCACGGTGAAGCCGGCCTTCTCGTAGAAGCGCACCGCGCGCTCGTTCTGCTCGTTTACATCGAGCACGAGGTGGCGCGGCGAGTGGGCGGCGGCGGCGGCGACCAGCCGGCTGGCTACACCGGCCCCCCAATGGTCGGGATGGACGACAAGCTGGTCGACATAGCCAGTGCGCGGGTGGACCGAGACGAAGCCGAGCAGCGCGCCCGCAACGCCGCCCTCCCCTTCCGCCAGCGCGAGGTCAATCGCCGCGCCCTCGTCGATCAGCGCGCCGATGCGGTGGCATAGCCAGCCCCGCCGGGCCTCGAAGTCGATTTCCGGCAATGCTTCCTGCCACGCCTCGACCCACAGGCCGGTCATGGCGGGCATGTGGCTCCAGTCGAAGCCGGCCAGTAGAGCGGCGCGCGGTTCGCTCATCGCGCGTCGCTCATGGCTCATCGCTCGGTGAGCTTGAGTTCGATGCGGCGGTTGCGGGCGCGGGCCGCGTCGTCGCTACCGGAATCGATGGGCTGGTACTCGCCAAAGCCGGCGGCAACGAGATGCTGCGGCGACACGCCTCGCTGCGCCAGATACTGCACCACCGCGATGGCGCGCGAGGCCGAGAGCTCCCAGTTCGAGGGATAGAGCGGGGTCGCAATCGGCCGGTCGTCCGTGTGCCCGTCGACACGCAGCACCCAGGGGAGGTCGGCGGGAATCTGCTTTTCCAGCTCCATCAGCGCCGCCGCGAGCTTGTCGAGCGCCGGCCGCGCATCGTCCCGCAGTTGCGCGGCGGCGGGATCGAAGAAGATTTCCGACTGGAAGACGAAACGGTCGCCGACCACCCGCACATCCGGCCTGTCACCCAGAATGGAGCGCAGCCGGCCAAAGAAGTCCGAGCGGTAGCGCGTCAGTTCCTGCACCCGCTGCGCCAGGGCGACATTGAGCCGCCGGCCGAGATCGGCGAGGCGTGACTGGCTCTCCTTGTCCTTCTGGTCGGAAATGTTCAGCGCCTCTTCCAGCGCGGCGATCTGCCGGCGCAGCGCGGCGATCTGCTGGTTGAGGATGGCGATCTGCGCCGCAGCCGAGGCTGATGCGTCCTTTTCCGCGCCGAGCTGGCGGTCGAGTTCCGCGCTCCGGCTCTGGGCGGAGGCGATCTCCTCCGGGCTGGCCACTGCGGCGGCCGCATCCCTCAGCACGTCGCGTTCCTGCTCCAGCCGCAGCAGGCTGGCGCGCAGCGCGCCCATCTGGCTGTCGGTTTCGGCATCGCTCGCCCGCTCCAGCGCCAGCAGGTCGGTCAGTTCGCGGATCTGCGCCTGCAGCCGCGCCATGGCGTCGTCCTTGGAGCCGATTTCCTGGGTCAGCACGAACTGCGCGAGCACGAAGACCGAGAGCAGGAAGACGAAGACCAGCAGCAGCGTCGACAGCGCGTCGACGAAGCCGGGCCAGTAGTCGATTTGCCGATCGCCACGGCGGGAACGTCCTAGGGCCATCAGGCGCTCTCGCGATCCGACTTGGCGTCAGCGATGCGTTCCAGCAGGCGCTTGATGTCGCGCTGCTGTTCGGCCTGCGCCTCCACCCAGTCGCGCACCATCTGCTGCTCGCTGCGCATGTGCTGCACGAGGCCCTGCAGGCTCTCCGCCAGATGCGCCATGGCGGTCGTGACGCGCTGCGAGCCGGCTTCGGTCATGGTGCGCTCAAGCCGCGCAATGGCGGCGGAAAGGTCGCTGAAATCCGGTGTCGGCGCCGGCGGGGGCGGCAGGGGTATCGACAACGGCAGCGGCAGTGGCAACGGGCCGATCGGCGCCGTATGCGACGGCACGGGAACAGGCCCTCGGGTGCGCGCCGCCTCCGTGCCGAGATCCTCGACCGTGGTCGAGAGCCAGTCTTCGAGGTCGATGTAGAAGCGGTTCTGCGCCTGTCCGGCCTGGAGATCGAGAAAGCCGAGCACCAGCGAGCCGGCAAGGCCGAACAGCGAGGAGGAGAAGGCGATGCCCATGCCGCCCAGAGGCGCGGCAAGGCCGGTCTTCAGCGTGTCGAGCACCGAGGCCGATTCCGGCCCCACTTCGAGCGAGCCGATCACCCCGGCGATCGAGCTGACGGTCTCCAGCAGTCCCCAGAAGGTGCCGAGCAGGCCGAGAAAGACGAGCAGGCCGGTCAGGTAGCGCAGCAGGTCGCGGGCCTCGTCGAGGCGGGTCCCGATGGATTCGAGAATGCCGCGCATCGTTGCCTGCGAGATCGACATGCGCCCGACGCGGTCGCCGAGCAGCGCCGCCATCGGCGCCAGCAGCACCGGCGCCCGCCGCACTTCAAGGCCGGGATCGGCGATGCGGAAGCTGTTCACCCATTCGACTTCCGGCAGCAGGCGCACCACCTGGCGGAAAGCGAAGATGATGCCGATCAGCAGAACGCCGAAGATGACGCCGTTCAGGCCGGGATTGTTGAGAAAGGCACGCCAGATCGGCTCGTGCAGAATGGAGGCCAGCGCCACGCACAGCAGGATAAACACGAACATCCGCACCAGAAAGATGCGGGGCGATGACAATTTATGAAATGAATCCGTAGCGCTCATACCGTCGGCCGTCCCCGTGAAGGACGGCGATGGCCCCAAAAGACCGCCCTTCGGGCCGGACTATGCCACAGACGCACGGAAAAGGAACGCGGCAGAGCCCGGATGAACGGGCGTTATCTCTCTGCCGTCAGGGCTTTCCCTACGCCTTGCTTACGAGCGCCAGGAGGTCGCGGCGCACCGTGTCATTGCCGACGATGATGTCGCCCTTGGCCAGCATCTTGTCGCCGCCGTCGAGGTCCGAGACATAGCCGCCCGCCTCGCGCACCATCACGATTCCGGCCGCCATGTCCCAAGGGCTGAGGCCCCGCTCCCAGAAGGCGTCGAAGCGGCCGGCGGCCACCCAGGCAAGGTCGAGCGCGGCGGTGCCGGTGCGGCGCAGGCCGGCCACTTTCGGCGCGATGGCGCCATATTCGCGGCCGAACTGCGCGAAGTCGCCGCGCCCCATATGCGGCAGCCCGCAGCACACCACGGCATCGGCCAGATTGCGCCGGGCGGCGACGCGGATGCGGCGATCGTTCATGAAGGCGCCGGCACCCTTCTCGGCGACGAAAAGCTCGTCCGTGACCGGGTTGTAGATCACCCCCGCCACCGGCACGCCGTCGCGCGCCAGCGCCAGCGAGACGCAGAACAGCGGGATGCCGTGCAGGAAATTGGTCGTACCGTCGAGCGGGTCGATGATCCAGCGATGGCTCTCATCGGTCCCATCGACGTCGCCGCCCTCCTCCATGATGAAGCCGTAGCTCGGCCGCGCCTTGGTCAGCTCGTCCTGGAGGATGCGCTCGGCCTTGCGGTCGGCGTTGGAGACGAAATTCGCCGGCCCCTTGAGCGACACCTGCAGGTTCTCGACCTCTCCGAAATCGCGGATCAGGGAGCGGCCAGCCTTGCGGACGGCCTGGACCATGACGGTCATCAGGGGGGTACGGATCATGTCAAATTCCAGATGAAGCGCGATCGGAAGCCAGAGAACGGTCTGCTCCTGTGCGCCGCGCGGCGAGGCGCGTCAAGCCCGCCGGGCCAGCCGCCCGGGCCGCACCGGCGCAGGGCGTCGGGCAGAAACCCGCGCGCCCGCGACGTTTCTCAACCCATGCCGACGCCGCCGGATGGGCTGGTACCCAGTTCCCGGGTCAGCCGCTCCAGTCGCTCGGCGGCGGAGACGACGCTGCGCGCCAGCCGCGCCTCGGTCTCGCCAAGGCGCTGGGTCGCGGCGCTGCGTGCGGCGCGCTCCGTGGCCGCCTCCTGCTCCAGCGCCGCAAGCCGCCGACGCGCCTCGCTCAGTTCATCGGCGATGGTGATGGCCGCCATGATGCTCAGGCGCTGGTCGCCGATCTCGCCAAAGGCGATGCGCAATTGGTCGATGCGCGCATCGACCTCCTCACCAAGCCCGCTGAGATGGTCTTCCTGACCGTCGTCGCAGGCCATGCGATAGGCGCGCCCGCCAATGCTGATGGTCACATAGGCCATTGCCGCCCCTCAGCGTTCATGCGCGGCGAGCACCGCGCGAATGGTTTCCATGGCGCTGCCGAGCCGGCGCGCCACCTCGTCATTGGCGGTATCGAGCCGGTCGGCGCGGGCCTGCGCACCGTCAAGGGCATCGGCAAGACGCGAACGGTCGGCACCGAGCACATGCAGCTGCTGGGCAAGCGCGGCCTCCTGCCGCTCCACTTCCAGCCGGCGCTCGATCGCGCCTTCGAGTGCATCGACCGCACTGTCGAAGCGCCGCAGCGCCGCGTCCAGCACGTTCGTCGGTTCGCCCGCCTCAGGCGCGTTCATGACGTCTCCGTTCTTTCGCCCGGCACGGGCGGCAAGCAGGGGCCGAAATCTAGGGTGGGAAGGCGACGCCGCCGGCCCGCATCCCCTCCCCCCGTCAAGCGATTCATCGCCGAACGATTCCGGCGATATTGAGCCTGCGGGGGGAAACCGCGTCAACTAACGCACATGATGGGGGAACAACGCACATCTTCCGCCCCGAGTGGCGGCGGCGGCGGGAGGCGGCAGCTCTTGGCGCCGGGCAGCCCCGGTTGCGCGCTTTCTCGTTACAGGCCTGCTCGTCACAGGCCTGTCTTTGACAGCGCGCCCGGTGATGCTATCACTCGCCGGCACCCGCCCGCATGCTGAGCAGGCCGCCCGGGAGCAACGCCGCCCGGCCTGCGGCCTCTAAACGTCGCGCCCTGACACAGCAACCCATCTGCCTCGGAGACATCCGTCCTCATGTCAAACCGCGAGAAGCACGATCGCATGGCCAATGCCATTCGGGCACTGGCCATGGATGCCGTCGAAGCTGCCAATTCCGGTCATCCGGGCATGCCGATGGGAATGGCGGATGTCGCCACCGTCCTGTTCGGCAAGGTGCTGAAATACGACCCGACCGACCCGCATTGGCCGGACCGGGACCGCTTCATCCTCTCCGCCGGCCACGGCTCGATGCTGATCTATGCCCTGCTCTACCTCACCGGGTATGAGGGCATGTCGATCGACGACATCAAGAATTTCCGCCAGCTCGGCTCGCGCACGCCCGGCCACCCCGAATACGGCCACACGGTCGGCATCGAGACCACCACCGGCCCGCTCGGCCAGGGCCTCGCCAATTCGGTTGGCTTCGCGCTTGGCGAGCGCATGCTCGCCGCCCAGTTCGGCGGCGAACTGGTCGATCACCACACCTATGTCATCTGCGGCGATGGCTGCCTGATGGAAGGCATCTCGGAGGAGGCGATCGAGATCGCCGGCCGCCAGAAGCTGAACAAGCTCACCGTGCTGTGGGACGACAACCACATCACCATCGACGGCTCGACCGCGCTCTCCGTGGCGACCGACCAGCTCGCCCGCTTCGAGGCCTCGGGCTGGCACGCCACCCGCGTCGATGGCCATGACCCGGACGCCATCCTCGCCGCGCTGGAGGCCGCCAAGACCAGCGACAGGCCGACGCTGATCGCCTGCCACACCACCATCGGCTATGGCGCGCCCAACAAGGGCGGCACCAACGCCGTCCATGGCGCGCCACTCGGCGCCGCCGAGATCGCCGCCGCCCGTGCCTTCCTGAACTGGGAATACGAGCCCTTCGTCATTCCCAGCGACGTGCTCGACGCCTGGCGGCTCGCCGGCCTGCGCTCGCGTCAGGCGCACAAGAACTGGAACCAGCGGCTCACCGAGGTCGACGTCGAACTTCGCGGCGAGTTCGAGCGCCGCGTGCGCGGCGACCTGCCCTCCAAGATGGGCGAGACGATCGCCGCCGTGATCGCCAAGGCCCGTGCCGATGGCGGGGCGGTGGCGACGCGCAAATCCTCCGAGATCGTGCTGGAGGCCCTCACCGCCGCTCTGCCGGAGATGGTGGGCGGCTCGGCCGACCTCACCCACTCCAACAACACCAAGACCAAGGCGACCTCGGTCTATGTCGAGCCGCCGAAATACGACGGCCGCTATGTGAACTGGGGCATACGCGAGCACGGCATGGCGGCGGCGATGAACGGCATCGCCCTGCATGGCGGCTTCATCCCCTATGGCGGCACGTTCCTGGTCTTCTCCGACTATTGCCGCCCCTCCATCCGCCTCGCGGCGCTGATGGGCGTGCGCGTGGTTTATGTGTTCACGCATGATTCGATCGGCGTGGGCGAAGACGGCCCGACGCATCAGCCGGTCGAGCAGATCGCCGCGCTGCGGGCCATTCCGAACCTCCTCGTCTTCCGCCCCTGCGACACGGTGGAGACGGCGGAAGCCTGGAAGCTGGCTCTGGAGCACACGACCGGCCCGAGCGTGATGGCGCTGACCCGCCAGAACCTCCCGCTGCTGCGCACTGACGACAGCGAGCGCTGCCTCACCGCGCGCGGTGCCTATGAACTGGCCTCCGCCTCCGACGAGGCGCAGGTCACGCTGTTCGCCTCCGGCTCGGAAGTCTCGCTGGTGATGAAGGCGCGCGAGCAGCTGGAAGCGCAGGGCGTGGCGACCCGCGTCGTCTCCGTGCCCTGCTTCGAGCTGTTCCTGAACCAGCCCGAGGAAAGCCGCCGCCAGGTGGTGGGCACGGCGCCGGTGAAGATCGCGGTCGAAGCCCTGATCCGCCAGGGCTGGGACGAGATCGTCGGCTCCGACGCCGCCTTCATCGGCATGCGGGGATTTGGCGCCTCCGGTCCGGCCCCCCAGGTGTTCGCCCATTTCGGCATCACCGTGGAAGCCGTGGTCGCGACCGCGCTCAGCCGCCTCAAGCGCTGAACACGCCCTTCAAGCCATGCAGCTGGCGCATGAACAATGCGCCAGCCCTGCGTCCGGGTAGCAGCGTCAAAAGAGCGACTGGTGTCGTAGCGTCCGCCGCGCTATGAGGCCAACGCGCGGATCGTGATGATAAAGCTTACCTGGGGAATAAACGCATGACGCTCAAGGTTGCCATCAACGGCTTTGGTCGCATCGGTCGCAATGTGCTGCGGGCCATTATCGAGTCTGGCCGTACCGATATCGAAGTTGTCGCCATCAATGATCTCGGCCCGGTCGAGACCAACGCGCACCTGTTTCGCTTCGACAGCGTCCATGGGCGTTTCAACGGCACCGTGACGGTCGACGGCGACACCATCGATGTCGGCCGCGGCCCGATCAAGGTGACGGCGGTGCGCAATCCGGCCGAACTGCCGCACACGGCGCTGGGCGTCGATGTGGCGCTCGAATGCACCGGCATCTTCACCGCCCGCGACAAGGCCGCCGCCCATCTGGCCGCCGGCGCCAAGCGCGTGCTGGTTTCCGCCCCGGCGGAAGGCGCCGACCTCACGGTCGTGTTCGGCGTCAACCATGACAAGCTGACCAAGGACCACCTCGTCGTCTCCAACGCCTCCTGCACCACCAATTGCCTCGCGCCGGTGGCCAAGGTGCTGAACGACGCCGTCGGTATCGACCACGGCTTCATGACCACGATCCACTCCTACACCGGCGACCAGCCGACGCTGGACACCATGCACAAGGACCTCTACCGCGCCCGTGCTGCGGCGCTGTCGATGATCCCCACCACCACCGGCGCCGCCAAGGCCGTTGGCCTCGTGCTGCCCGAGCTGGCCGGCCGGCTCGACGGCACCTCGATCCGCGTGCCGACCCCGAACGTGTCGGTCGTCGACTTCAACTTCGTCGCCAAGCGCAAGGTGACCAAGGAAGAGATCAACGAGGCGATCAAGGCCGCTGCTGCCAGCGGCCCGCTCAAGGGAATCCTCGGCATTACCGACCAGCCGAACGTTTCCACCGATTTCAACCACGACCCCCATTCCTCGATCTTCCATCTCGACCAGACCAAGGTGCTGGAAGGCAATTTCGTCCGAGTGCTGTCCTGGTACGACAATGAATGGGGCTTCTCGAACCGCATGTCCGACACGGCGGTCGCCCTCGGAAAGCTGATCTGAACATCCGGCCCGGCCGGGCCTCCCGCCAAGGAGGTCCGGCCGTTTCGCATTCAAGATCAACAATCCAAGGGAGAAGACCATGAGCGAGGCCTCCGCCTTTCGCACCCTCGATGACGCCGACGTCGCCAACAGGCGCGTGCTCGTGCGCGTCGACCTGAACGTGCCGGTCGATAATGGCCGCGTCACCGACGACACCCGCATCCAGGCCGTGCTGCCCACGATCCGCGAGATTTCCGACAAGGGCGGCAAGGTCATCCTGCTCGCCCATTTCGGCCGCCCCAAGGGCGAAGACCCCGCACTGTCGCTGGGCTTCCTCGCGGATGAGGTGGCGAGCCGCCTCGGCAAGCCGGTCGCCTTTGCCCCCGCCACCATCGGCCCCGTCGCCGAGGCCGCGGTGGCGAAGCTCCAGCCCGGCGAGGTGCTGCTGCTGGAAAACACCCGTTTCGACACGCGGGAAGAGAAGAACGACCCGGATTTCGTGGCGGCGCTGGCCAGCCTCGGCGACCTCTATGTCAACGACGCCTTCGCCACCGCCCACCGCGCCCATGCGTCCACCGAGGGCCTCGCGCACACGCTGCCCGCCTTTGCCGGCCGCTGCATGCAGGAAGAGATCGAGGCGCTGGCCAAGGCGCTGGAAAAGCCCGAGCGCCCGGTGCTCGCCGTCGTCGGCGGCGCCAAGGTGTCCTCCAAGCTGGACCTGCTCGGCAATCTCGTCGCCAAGGTCGACATTCTGGTGATCGGCGGCGGCATGGCCAACACCTTCCTCGCCGCGCAGGGCAGACAAGTCGGCAAGTCGCTGTGCGAGCATGACCTCGCCGGAACCGCGCTGGAAATCCTCGACAAGGCCAAGGCCGCCGGCTGCACCATCGTGCTGCCGGTCGACGCGCTGGCCGCAACCGAATTCAAGGCCAACGCGCCGCACCGCGTCGCCTCGGTCGACGACATCCGGCCGGACGAGATGATGCTCGATGCCGGCCCGGCCTCGGTCGAGAACGTTGTGGCCCGGCTGAAAGACGCGAAGACCGTCGTCTGGAACGGCCCCTTCGGCGCCTTCGAGCTGCCGCCCTTCGACACTGCGACCGTCGCGGTCGCCAAGGCAGCGGCGGAACTCACGGATGCCGGGAGACTTCTGTCGGTAGCGGGCGGCGGCGACACTGTCGCGGCCCTCAACCATGCCGGGGTGGCGGAGCGCTTCACCTATGTGTCGACAGCGGGCGGCGCCTTCCTCGAATGGCTTGAGGGCAAGCCCCTGCCGGGCGTCGAGGCCCTGAGACGTTGAACGACGCCCGGGCGGCGCGCGGTCCCCTCATTCGGGTTCGCGCCGCCCGGTGCTAGTATCCGATCGGTCCGGCCCCGCGTTCCATCCGGCTGCGGTGCCGGCCGGTCTGTTTCGCGCGGGAGAGAGAGAATGACGGCAAGCCTGGAAGAGGTGGCGTTCAAGCTGGCAGCGGGGGGCAAGGGCCTGCTGGCGGCGGATGAAAGCGCCAGCACCATCAAGAAACGCTTCGATGCCATCGGCGTCGAGTCGACGGAGGAAAACCGCCGCGATTACCGCGAGATGCTGTTCCGCTCCGAGGCGATGACCCAGTATATTTCGGGCGTCATCCTGTTCGACGAGACCATCCGCCAGAACGCCAAGGACGGCACGCCGCTGGTCAAGCTGATCGAGGCCGCAGGCTCCATCCCGGGCATCAAGGTCGACCTCAGCGCCAAGCCGCAGCCGGGCTGCCCCGGCGAGACGATCACCGAAGGGCTCGACGGCCTCGCTGGCCGCTTCAAGGAATATTACGACCTCGGCGCCCGCTTCGCGAAGTGGCGCGCGGTGATCGACATCGGCCAGCACATTCCCAGCTACACCTCGATCCTCGCCAATGCGCAGGCGCTCGCGCGCTATGCCGCGCTGGCGCAGCAGGCGGGCATCGTGCCGATCGTCGAGCCGGAGGTGCTTATGGACGGCGACCACGACATCGACCGCTGCTACGACGTGACCGAATGGGTGCTGAAGGAAGTGTTCCAGCAGCTCTTCTATGGCCGCGTGAAGCTGGAAGGCATGGTGCTGAAGCCGAACATGGTCATCGCCGGCCGCAAGTCGCAGAAGCAGGCCTCGGTCGCGGAAGTGGCGGAGAAGACCGCCCGCTGCCTCAAGAACTGCGTGCCCTCGGCTGTCCCCAGCGTCGCCTTCCTCTCCGGCGGCCAGTCGGACGAGGAGGCCACCGCCCATCTCGACGCGATGATCCGCAATGGCGGGTTGCCGTGGAACCTCACCTTCTCGTATGGCCGCGCTCTGCAGGCCGCGCCGCAGAAGGCTTGGTCCGGCAAGCCGGAGAACGTCGCCGCCGGCCAGGCCGCCTTCACCCACCGAGCGAAGATGAACTATCTCGCCGCGCTGGGCCAGTGGACGCCGGAAATCGAGCATCAGAAGGCGGCCTGAACGGCCTGGCCTGACGCTTCACCAAGACGCGAACGCCGCCCCGGAGGGCGGCGTTTTTGTTTGCTCCCGCCGGAAAAAAGAACGCCGCCCCCGGGAGGGCGGCGCTTACTATCGTCAAACCTAGGCGAAGCTGGCCTCAGCGGCGCCCGCCACCGAAGCCGCCGCCGCCACGGAAGCCGCCGCCAAAGCCACCACCACCAAAGCTGTCGTGGAAACCACCGCCGTAGCCGCCAAAGCCGCCGCCATAATGGTCGCCGCCGAACCCGCCATAGCCGCCGGCGCGGGCGAAGCTGTCGGCACGCGCGTCGCCATAGCCCTGATACTGGCGCTGCTGGTTCAGCCGGTCGATCTGGCCCGCATCGGTGTCACCCTTCCAGCCGTCGATGGACTGGTGCTGCCAGCCATTATTGGCGTCGTATTGATGAATCGAGCCGTCATGGTCGGTGTAGACCTTGCCATTGTTCCAGGCCACGGCATTGCCGGTCTTGGCATTGCCGGCGACGCCGCGGCTGTCGACGCTGACATGGCCGTCATTGTCGACGACGCCGGTCTGCGAGGCATGGCCGACACCCGTCGTCGGGTTGTAGCCCGCTGATTCGCGCCCGGCGACGGCGTTGCCCGTATAGGCATTGCCCGCCACGCCGGCGCGCGCCTCGCCATGGGCGCCGGTATAGGGATTGAAGAAGGCGGCCGAGCGCCCGGCGGCATAGTTGCCGGTCCAGGGGTTGAAGGCGGCGCCGGAGCGGCCGGCGAAGCCCGTGCCCCAGCCGGTCACGCCATGTACGGCGTTGGCGCCCCAGGCGGTACCATAGGGGCCGACACCCCAGGCATGGTCCCAGGTCGCCGCGCCGCCCCACGCGCCATAGATGTTGGTGCGGGCGATGTCGACGCCGGCCCAGGGACCGCCCCAGGGGCCGGGCCGCCAATAGGGCCCCCACCAGGGATACATGGCGCCCCAGCCGAAGGCGGCGTCGTAGCCGAAGCCGAAACCGTCGGTCCAGGCGAAGGCCGCGTCATAGCCATAGGTGGCGGGGCAGCCATACCAGAAGGAGCCGATATAGCCGACGCAGTTATAGCCGGTGCCATAGACCACCGTGCCGCCGGGCTCGATCACCACGCCCATATAGCCGGGCGTGTAGCCAACTGTGACCACATCCGCCGTCGAGGCGTAGACCCGCACATAGGTGACATAATGGAGCGGCGAGGACACCGGGATGGTGTAGATCGCGTCCGGCACCACGTCGGAGACCACCCACGGGCCGGTCGGTGTCGTCGAGACGAACCACGCCCCCTGGAACAGCGCGTAGTAGCGGCCCGGGTCGAGCTGGATGACCGGCGTGCGGGTGTTCACCGCGGAGGCCAGGATGGTGCCCTTGATCGGCTCGAATTTCGGGGCCCCGCCGTCATACTGGATCGCCAGTTGGGTGTCGCGCTTGATGGTGGCGGTCTGCGGCACGGTGGCGGCAATCGCCGCCTCCTTGGCCTGCGGCGTACCGGGCACCGCGACCAGCGCATTGGCCGCCGGGTCGGTCGGTGCGATCTTGGCGAAGCCGGCCGGCAGGCTGGTGCCGGGCACGAAGCTCCACGGGCCGGCAAAGCCGGCGGCACGGAACCAGCGGCCGGAAACCAGCACATAGTACTGGTTGCTGTCGGGATCGAGGATGATCGCGTGGTCGGCATTGCTGACGCGCAGCAGCGAGGTGCCGCCCACCGGCGTCATCTGCGGCGCGCCGGCGGTGATGACGAGCTCGGTCGGGGTGGTCGAGACGATGATCGCCGGCGGCGTTGCCGGCTTCTGGCCGTTGGCCGGCAGCATGGTCTGCGCCGGCTCCTCATAGGTCGCGGTGCTGCCGGCAGCCTCCAGCGCAGGGTCCGGCTGCGCGGTCACGGTCCACGGACCCTCGACGGCAGGCGCCTGATACCAGGTTCCCGCGGCCTGCAGGTGATAGAGGCCGGCGCCGTCGACCAGCATCAGCGGCTGGGTGTTGACGATGCGCTGGAAGCCCTGCACCCCGTCGATCGGCCGGGGTACCGGCTGGCCGGCGACGAGCACGAGCAGGGTCGGCGTCTCAGCGAAGACCATGCGGGGCGGCGTGTTCTCCACCGGCTGCGTCATCTCCTTGTCGAGCTGCTTGGTCGCGGCATAGCTGGTCATCAGATGATCGAGGGCGAAGGTCATGCCCTGCGGCGAAATGCGCGACTGCAGCGCGGCCAGCAGCACCGAATCCTGCGCGGCATCGGTCGGCACGTCCACCGAGGTGATGCGGATATTGCTCAGCTGCGCCAGCTTGGACGGCTTGTCGATCGCCACCCGCGCGGTGAAGCGGGCAAGGCCATAGGTCGGGCCGGCCGCCGGGGCGGCGGAGGCACCAGAGGCGGCGGAGGGGGCATCGGCCGGCTTCGGCCCGATGGCGACGGCGGCACGGCCAGTAATCTGATCGCCGTTCCACTGCTCGATCATCGGCTGATAGACCTGCAGCAGCTTGTCGCCGAGGTCGAAACTACGCGGCCAGGCCAATGCCGGCGGGATGGCGGAGGCCGGGGCGGTCGCGGTCGCGGCGGCCGGAGCGGCCGGCTGCTGCGCGAGGGCCGGCGTGACGCTTAGAGCGAGCACCGCCGCAAGCGCGGCAGCAGGATGAGGATGGTGGCGCATATTTCCCCCAACGGGCAGCAACAAATGCGGATACAGGCAAACACGCCCGGCCAACCAGTATCACCGCCGTTTCGCGTCGATAAGACGTCGATAAGACATAGTCCCGTGAAACCTGTCGCGACCCGAAATGACGGGAGAAGAGAACGCCGTCAAAATGTTACCGCATTGAGGCAGAGCGATGCCGTCCTTCGTTCCCGGCGCCGTCACTGGACCGGCAAGGGCCGAGCGCGCTAGACAGACAGGCGCGCGTGCCGTGCTTTCGCCGCCATCCTGCACGATGGCTTCCCCATGGCTCGTCACAAGACTGTTCCCTGATGGCTCGTTCCTCCACCCGCTCCGATTCCACGCCGACCCGACTGGCGCCTCGCCTCTATGTGCTCGTACCGGCCCTGGCCGATCCGGCCGGCATCGCGGCGCAAGCCGAGGCGCTCCGCCAGGCCGCGCAGGAGGTCGACATCGCCGCCGTGCTGCTGCGCCCGTTGGATGGCGCGGCGGCTCAGGCTTTGGGGCCGCTGCTTGATGCCAGCCACGCCATCGGCGCCGCCGGGATCGTGGACGGCAATCCCGCACTCGTTGCCACCCTTGGCGCCGACGGCGCTCATTTCGACGAGGCGGCAGCGCTGAAAAGCGCCGCGCCGACGCTGCGGCCCGACGGTATCGCCGGCGCAGGCGGCCTGCGCACCAAGCACGACGCCATGACGGCGGCGGAAAACGGTGCCGATTATGTGATGTTCGGCGAGCCGGACGCCGAGGGGCGCCGCCCGCCCTTCGAGGTGACGCTGGAGCGCACCGAATGGTGGGCGCAGCTCTTCGAGCCGCCCTGCGTCGGCTATGCCCGCACGCTGGACGAGGTGGCGGCGCTTGTCGCCGTGGGAGCCGACTTCGTGGCCGTGGACACGCTGGTCTTCGAGGCACCGCGCGACGGCGCCCGCGCTCTGGCCGAGCGGTTGGCCGCCATCGGAGAGGCCTCCTGATGCGACCGGCCCGCCCGCCCGGCCGCCATATGGCGCGATCCTTGGCCCGAGGTTGGGCGATCCCGGTCGGCCTGCTGCTGGCGCATCTGGCAGGGGTCGGGCCGTGGGGCGCCGCACAGGCGCAGTCCCCCTCACTGGCCGCGACATCCCCCGCCGCGACCCCGGGCGCGGCAAAAACGGCCGCGCCGAATCCTGCGGTGCCTAGAATGGGCCCGCCAAGGACCATGGCCCCTTCAGGCGTCGACCCCGACCCGGCTTTCACCGCCTATCAGCGCGGCCGGTACCGCACGGCGCTGGACCTCGCGGTCAGCCGCGCCAATGCCCAAGGCGACCCGGTCTCCATGACGCTGGCGGCGGAACTGCTCTCCCAGGGCTATGGGGTACGCCAGAACCCGACGGTAGCACGCGAATGGTACGAGGCGGCGGCGGCGAAGGGTAATCCCGACGCGCTTTTCACCCTTGGCGCCATTCTCATGGCCTCGCCCTCGGCCGCTAACAAGGATCAGGCGGTCGACTTCTTCCGCCGGGCCGCCGAAAACGGCAATGCCCGCGCCGCCTATAATCTCGGGCTCGTCTATCTCCAGGGCCAGGTCGCGCCGAAGGAGCCGGCCATTGCCGCCGAATGGTTCAAGCGCGGGGCCGAGAGCGACCAGCCGGACGCCCTCTACGCGCTTGCGACGCTCTACCGCGACGGCAATGGCGTTCCGCAGGACCCTGTCGAATCGGCCCGGCTGCTGCAGCGCGCCAGCGAGATCGGCAACGACGTCGCCACCACCGAACTTGCCATCGTCGTGTTCAACGGCACGGGCGTGCCGAAGGACGAGGAGCGTGCCGCCGCACTTTTCCGCAAGGCGGCGCTGCAGGGAAACGCCATCGCGCAGAACCGCTACGCCCGTATCCTCTCCGCCGGACGCGGCGCTCCCAAGGACGTGATCGCTGCCGCCTCCTGGCATCTCGCCGCCAAGGCGCAGAAGCTCGATGATCCGATGCTCGACAAGCTGGTCGCCTCTCTCACTCCCGAACAGCGCGCGCAGGCACAAACGCGCATCAAGCCATGGACGCCCGCCCCGGCCTATTAGCCGGGCGTGGCGTTTTCGATAACGAGCCGGTTGCGGGGGGCGGGCCATCCTTTCCACCCCGACGGAAGCGCAGGGCGCGGAGTTCCCGCCTTGCTCATGCCGCCGGGCACCTTTACTCATCGTGGCGCTTCGCCGTCGGGAGCCGGCGGCGCGGCGTTCAAGGCAGCCTTCTGGGGATTTCGTTTGGTCATCGCTCGTCCAGTGCCGTCGCGGGTAACACCGCGTCCTACCTCCCGCCGGCCGGCCCTCGCCCGGGCGTTCGCGGTGGTGGCGGCGCTGCTGTTCGCGATGCTCGCGCTGGGCGTGCCGGGCGCCCGCGCGTTGGAGGCGGTGGCAATCCGGCTCGACGCCCCGGTGGTCGACCTCGCCCCTGCCATCGAGCGCCGCACCAGCGACACCGACCGCATTCAGGTCTCCACCGTGCCCGGCGCCGATGGCATCGTCCGCCGCATCGAGGTGCGCTCGGTCGCAACCGGGCCGAATGGCAGCAAATGGGCCGTCTTCGCCCTCGCCAACAACACCGACGAGCAGGTCGACCGGCTGATCGTCGCCCCGCATTACCGTATGGTCGGCTCGGGCGTGTTCTGGCCGGATCTCGGCAATCGCCGCATTCTCAACGTGACGACGAGCCAGGGCTTCCGCCCCGAATTGCAGAACGCCCCCGATGCCGACGTGTTTTTCCTCACGCTCGACCCCGGCACCACGGTGACGCTGGTGGCCGAACTCGGCGATGGCGGCCTGCCGCAGCTCTATCTGTGGGAACCGGAAGCCTACAAGGACAAGGTCAACAGCTTCACCCTCTACAACGGCATCGTCATCGGCATTGCCGGCCTTCTCGCGCTCTTCCTCACCATCCTGTTCGTGGTGAAGGGCAGCGTGATGTTCCCGGCGGCGGCAGCGCTCGCCTGGGCGGTGCTTGGCTATATCGGCCTCGATTTCGGCTTCTGGTCGAAAGTGTTCGGCATCTCGCCGCTGGCGCAGCAATTCTGGCGCGCGGCGGGCGAGGCGATCCTCGCCGCGACGCTGGTGGTGTTCCTGTTCGCCTATCTCAATCTCAACCGCTGGCATGTGCGCTACGCCCATGTCACCGCCGGCTGGCTGGTGTTCCTCGCCGCCATCGTCGGCCTCGCTCTGCTCGACCCCTCCGCCGCAGCCGGCATCGCCCGGCCGTCGCTGCTGGTCATCTCCTTCATGGGCTTCGGCGTCGTGGTCTGGCTGGCGCTGCATCGCTACGACCGGGCCGTGCTCATCATCCCGACACTGTTCCTGCTGGTCGTGTGGGTGATCACCGCCGGCATGGCGGTCTCGGGCCGCATCGGCAATGACCTTGTCGCCCCGGCCCTGCTCGGCGGCCTCGTGCTGATCGTGATGCTCATCGGCTTCACCGTGATGCAGCACGCCTTCGCCGGCATCGGCTCGGTCGCCGGCAGCGCGCAGGAACTGGAGCGCCGGGCGCTGGCGGTGGCCGGCTCGGGCGATATCGTCTGGGATTGGGACGTCGACACCGACCGCATCCATGTCAGCCCCGAGGCCGAGCACATGCTGGGCCTCAAGCAGGGGACGCTGGAGACCGAGGCCGCCGGCTGGCTCGACATCATCCATCCCGGCGACCGCGACCGCTTCCGCGCCACGCTGGACGGGCTGCTGGACCAGCGGCGCGGGCGCATCGACCAGGATTTCCGCCTGCGCGCGCATGACGGCCATTATCTCTGGTTCAACCTGCGCGCCCGGCCGGTGGTGGGCACCGATGGCGAAGTGGTGCGCTGCATCGGCACGCTTTCCGACGTCACCGACAGCCGGACCGCCGAGGAGCGCATGCTCCACGACGCGGTGCACGACAATCTGACCGGCCTGCCCAACCGCGAGCTGTTCCTCGATCGCGTCGCGGCCGCCAGCGGCCTTGCCCGCAGCGACGACCAGATACGCCCGACGGTGATGCTGATCGACCTCGACCGCTTCAAGCAGGTGAATGCCTCTCTCGGCATGCCGGCGGGCGATTCCATCCTGCTCACCGTCGCCCGCCGCCTGATGCGCCTGGTCAAGCAGCAGGACACGCTGGCGCGTCTGGGCAGCGACCATTTCGCCCTGATCCTGCTCTCCGAGCGCGACCCCGAGCGCATCACCGCCTTCGCCGACACGCTGCGCCGCACGCTGCGCGCGCCCATCACATTTGGCGACCGCGAAATCTTCATCACCGCCTCCATCGGCCTGCTGCTCGCCGACGGCCAAAAGCGGACCCCGCTGGAGACGTTGAAGGACGCCGAACTGGCGATGTACTTCGCCAAGCGCGTCGGCGGCGACCGCATCGAGGTGTTCCGGCCCAACATGCGCACGCAGAAGCTCGACCGGCTGACGATGGAGCAGGACCTGCGGGACGCGCTGCAACGCGGCGAGATCAGCGTTCTCTACCAACCCATCGTCGACATCGCGACGCGCCGGATCGCCGGCTTTGAAGCGGTGATGCGCTGGCAGCACCCCACGCTGGGGTCCATGGCCGCCATCGACTTCCGCGGCCTTGCGGAAGAATCGGGGCTGATTGTCGATCTCGGGCTTTTCGTGCTCGACACCGCCGCCCGTCAGCTCGGCGTGTGGCAGCGAACCCTGCGCGGCGAACCGATTTTCATCTCGGTCAACATCTCCTCGCGCCAGATGCTGCGCCACGACATGCTGCAGGACCTCAAGGCGGTGCTCGCCCGCAATGTCGTCGCCCCGGGCACGCTGAAGCTGGAGCTTTCCGAGTCGCTGGCGATGGAGAATCCGGAATATACGGCGCAGATCCTCCTGCGCATGCGCGAACTCGACGCCGGCCTGACGCTGGAAGATTTCGGCTCCGGCTATTCGGCGCTCGCCTATCTCCAACGCTTCCCGTTCGACAGCATCAAGGTCGACCGCACCTTCACCAAGGCACTGGGCCGCAGCGGCAACAAGGCCCAGCGCCCCGTCATCCTGCGCACCATCGTCAACATGGCGCAGGATCTGGGCATGGACATCATTGCCGAAGGCGTCGAGACCGAGCAGGTTGCCGTCGCGCTCGGAAAGCTCGGCTGCCGCTATGGCCAGGGACGCTTCTTTGGCGAGGCGATGACGGCTGACGAGGCCCGCAAGCGCCTGCAGCCCGAGCAGCCACCCACCTCGCTTCTCGAACGCGGGCGCCAGTTGTCGCGCGGCGCCCGTGCAAGTGTCGGCTCGGCCACCACGCCTCTGGCCGCCGCACGGCCCGCCAGCGCCGCCGAGGCCGCGCAACGCATCGCTCAGCCAACCTCCGCTGCGGCGAGCCCGCAGCAGGCAGCGACAGCTACGGCAACGCAACCCGCCTCCGCGCCGCCCCGTCCTGCAGCCGCGCCGACGTCACAAGCCTGAGACTGACGATAATCGCTTAAAACGGCGGCAAGCGCTGGAGACGACCGCGCACGCTCAGGCGTGACCCGCCTCGCTGGAAAGCATGCCGGGGTCGATGCCGATCTTGCGCAGCGCCAGATCGTATTTCTGGCCGGCATCGGCCTCGAACACCAGCGCCGGATCGGCCGGACAATGCAGCCAGCCATTCTGCTGGATCTCGTTTTCCAGCTGCCCGGGCGCCCAGTCGGCATAACCGAGCGCCAGCATCGCGCTCGCCGGCCCGCTGCCGGTCGCCATCGCCCTCAAAATGTCGAGCGTTGCGGTCAGGCAGATGCCGTCGTCGATCGGCAGGGTCGAATCCTGGATGAAGAAATCGGCGGTGTGCAGCACGAAGCCGCGCCCGGTTTCCACCGGCCCCCCGCGCAGCACCTTCACGCCGCCGGCGCTGCGCGGCAGATGAATGCGCTCCTCCTGCGGAATGACGTCGAGCTGGACCAGCAGATCGGGAAAATTGACGTGGCTGGCCGGCTGGTTGACCACGATGCCCATCGCCCCTTCCGGGGAGTGGGCGCACAGATAGATCACCGCGCGGGCGAAACGCTCGTCCCGCATGCCCGGCATGGCGACCAGCATCTGTCCATCGAGGAAGGTCCCGCCCGCAGGGGCGTCGGAGTTCCGGGGGCGCTCGCGTCCGATCCACATGGGGCAAGCGTAATCCCCGCCGGGGCATTTTTGAAGCCCACTCGCCGATGTCGGCCCGGCGGGACGTGCCGCCTCACACGAAAGTGCGCCCCGCGCGACTTCCCCATCGTGAGCGGAGAGGCTATCGCCAAGGCCATGCTGTCTCGTCTGCGTCGCTTCACTCTGTGCTCGCTCGCGCTCGTGCCCTTCGCGGGCCCGGCCCTGGCCGGCGACACCTCCGCCTGGTCTGCCCGGGAGGGCACCGCTGCGCGCCTCGTTGCGGGCGGCGCCCAGGAAGGCAGCCACGACGGCAGCCTGATTGGCGGCGTCGAAATCCGCCTGCCTGAAGGGCTCAAGACCTATTGGCGCTATCCCGGCGACAGCGGCGTGCCGCCGCATTTCGACTGGAGCGGCTCACGCAATGTGGAGGCCGTCGAGGTGCTGTGGCCCGCGCCGGTGCGGTTCGACGATGGCGGCTCCTTCTCGATCGGCTACAAGCGCGATGTCGTTTTGCCCCTGCGCATCACGCCGAAGGACCGCTCGCAGCCGGTCGATCTGAAGCTCAACCTCGATTTCGCCGTGTGCGGCAAGATCTGCCAGCCGGCCAATGCCGCGCTCGATCTGGCCCTGCCGCCGGGCGGCATCGGCGCGCCCTCCGCCGCCCTGACGCAGGCGCTGGCGAGCGTGCCCCGCCCGGCAGAACTCGGCGCCCGGAGCGAACCCGGCATCGCCGCCGCCGAGCTGCATCACGCCTCCGATGGCGCCACCATCCGCATCGCGACCCATGTCGGCAACGCCGCCACCGCCGATCTCTTTGTCGAGGGGCCTGACGAGGACTGGGCACTGCCGCTGCCGGCGCGCGAGACCGGCGCCGACGGGCGGACCATTTTCGTGCTGCCGGTCGATGGCATTCCCAAAGGTGCGGATGTCACCACCGCCCGCCTGCGCTTTACCCTCGTCGATGGCGACCGAGCGATCGAAGTGGACACCCCCCTTTCCGCCCGCTGAACCCGTTTCCCGTCAGGCGGGAAACCGCTATGGTACCAGCCGACCGGACCCGCTGGTTGCGGCGGCACCGTTCGGCACGGCCCGTCGGCGGGTCCGCTCCCATCCCTTCCTGCCGTATGAAAGGACATCTCCATGACGATCAAGGTCGGCGACCAGCTTCCCAGCGTCACCTTCCGCGTGGCCACGGAGGACGGCCCGGTGCCGAAATCCACCGATGAGCTGTTCAAGAACAAGAAGGTCGTGCTGTTCGCCGTGCCCGGCGCCTTCACGCCCACCTGCCACAAGAACCACCTGCCGAGCTTCATCGCCCGTGCCGAGGAAATCCTCGCCAAGGGCGTCAGTACCATTGCGGTGACGGCGGTCAACGATCCCTTCGTCATGGCGGCGTGGGAGAAGGCCTCCAATGCCAACGGCAAAATCGTCTTCCTCTCGGACGGCAATGCCGAGTTCGCCAAGGCGGTCGGCCTCATTTTCGACGCCTCCGGCGCCGGCCTCGGCGTGCGCTCCAAGCGCTATTCCATGCTGGTCGACGATGGCGAAGTGCTGATTCTCAATGTCGAAGACGTGCCGAGCAAGGCCGACAAGACCAACGCCGACGTGCTGCTCACCCAGTTCTGAGCCTGTCGACACGGATCCCGGCCGACGGCGCAGCCCTCGTGCCGGGATCGCGACACCCCTGACAAGCCGTCCCTCAAGCGGGACGCCAATCCGCGCCCCCTTCCACGCATCCCGCCGATCAGGCGATGATGTCGGGGCAGATCTGATCCTCGATATAGCCGATGCGGTCGCGCAGCTGGAGCTTGCGCTTCTTGAACCTGGCGAGCTGAAGCTGGTCGCTGCCCGGCATGTCCTGCAGTGCCTGGATCGCGACATCCAGATCACGGTGTTCCTGCCGCAAGCGCTCAAGGTGAGCCAGGAGCTCGCGTTCCTCTTCCGCCGTCATCTGTGTCAAACGCCCGACCCAAAACCGACTCATCCCCGGCAGGCCCGGGGTCGGTATCGAGTATCGCCGCCCTCGCGGCCGGCCGCAACAGCGGCCCCGCCCGCCGCCTCCCATTACCACGGTGCAGTGCAGCACATCCTTTCATCGACAGCCCGTTTCTCTCGTGACAGACTGATGACGTTCGCTTCGGAAGACAGGAGATACTGTCCATGACCATGCAGTCGCATGTTGCCGAGTTGGAACGCCGTCATCAGGCACTCGAAAAGCAATTGCGGGAAGAGACCATTCGCCCCGCGACCGACGATACCCGTATCGCGGATCTGAAACGGCGCAAGTTGATCCTCAAGGACGAGATCGCCCGGCTCAAGGGCGCAACGCTGCATTAGCAGCGCTGGCCGGCCTTTCCGGCTTTTCCACCGATTGGACGCGAAGACCCGGCCGCCGGCACCCTGCCGGCGGTTCGTTTTTGCGCACCCGTTGAACCCTCCGGCGCGATCCCGACCAAGGGCGTAAGCATTTCAGCGTCTTGCCAGACGTTCGCGAAAGGCGAAATCTCGAGCAACAAAAAGCCCGCTCGACAAGAACGTTCCTCTGGAGAGACGCCGCGATGCCCGCTCCCGCCAGCCGCTATCCCGACATGCATGCCCGTTCCATCCGCGACCCCGAGGGATTCTGGCGCGAGGCCGCCCGCGCCATCGACTGGATGTCGGAAGGCGAGCGGGTCTTCGATGCGGCTCTGGGGATTTATGGCCGCTGGTTTCCGGGCTGGACCACCAATGTCTGTCACAATGCCGTGGACCGGCACGTCGAAGCCGGGCGCGGCCCGCAGCCGGCGATTTTCTATGACAGCCCGGTCGCCGGCGCCCGGCGCACCGTTACCTATGCTGAGCTGAAGGATGAGGTAAGCCTGCTCGCCGGCCTGCTGCGCGACCTCGGCGTCGGCAAGGGCGATCGCGTCGTGATCTACATGCCGATGATCCCCGAGGCGATGTTCGCCATGCTGGCCTGCGCCCGCATCGGCGCGGTCCATTCGGTTGTGTTCGGCGGTTTCGCCGCCGCCGAACTCGCCGGCCGCATCGACGACGCCCAGCCGAAGGTCGTGCTCTCCGCCTCCTGCGGCATCGAGCCGTCGCGGGTCGTGAGCTATAAGCCGCTGCTCGACCTCGCCTTGACCCTGGCGACGCACAAGCCGCAAGCCTGCCTCGTCTTCCAGCGCCCGCAGGCCGAGGCGACGCTGACCCCGGGCCGGGACCATGACTGGGCCACCCGGCGCGAGCAAGCCCGCGCCGCCGCCATGCGGGCGGAGTGCGTGCCGGTGGAGGCCACCGATCCGCTCTACATCCTCTACACCTCGGGCACGACCGGAAAGCCGAAGGGCGTGGTGCGCGACAGCGGCGGCTACATGGTGGCGCTGCGCTGGTCGATGGCGGGGCTCTACGATACGCGGCCGGGTGAGGTCTACTGGTCGGCTTCGGACATCGGCTGGGTCGTTGGTCATTCCTACATCGTCTACGCCCCGCTGCTCGCCGGCTGCACCACGGTGCTCTATGAGGGCAAGCCGGTCGGCACCCCCGACTCGGGCGCCTTCTGGCGGGTGATCGAGGACTACAAGGTAGCGGTTCTGTTCACCGCCCCCACCGCCCTGCGCGCCATCAAGAAGGAAGACCCGGAAGGCCGGCTGATGGCCGACTATGACCGCTCCAGCCTGCGCACGCTGTTTCTGGCCGGCGAGCGGGCCGACCCCGACACGGTGGAATGGGCCAAGGCCCGGCTCGGCGTGCCGGTGGTCGATCACTGGTGGCAGACCGAAACCGGCTGGGCCATCGCCGGCAACCCGGTCGGCCTCGGCGCCCTGCCGATCCGCGTCGGCTCAACCGGCGTGCCGATGCCGGGCTATCAGGTCGATATTCTCGACGAGGGCGGCCATCCCACGGTCCCCGACCGCATGGGCTCCATCGCCATCAAGCTGCCGCTGCCGCCCGGCTGCCTGCCCACGCTGTGGCGGCAGGACGAGCGCTTTCGCGACAGCTACCTCATGGATTTCCCGGGCTACTACAAGACGGCGGATGCCGGCTTCACCGATGCCACTGGCCAGCTCTTCATCATGGGCCGCACCGACGACATCATCAATGTCGCCGGGCATCGCCTTTCCACCGGCGGCATGGAGGAAGTGCTCGCCGCCCATCCCGATGTCGCGGAATGCGCCGTCATCGGCATTCATGACGCGCTGAAGGGCGAGGTGCCCTGCGGCTTCGTGGTGCTGAAGGCAGGCGTCGCCCGCTCGCCGGCCGATATCGAAGCGGAGATCGTGGCGCTGGTGCGCGAGCGCATCGGCCCGGTGGCGGCGTTCCGCCTCGCCATCACCGTCAACCGCCTGCCGAAGACACGCTCCGGCAAGATCCTGCGCGGCACGATGAAGAAGATCGCCGATGCGCAGGCGTGGAACATGCCCGCCACCATCGACGACCCGGCCGTGCTCGACGAGATCGCCATCGCGCTGAATGCCCGCGGACTCGCCAAGAGTTCGGCGGCGTAACGAGATGCGCTCGTGAAAACGCCCGGCCGCGTTGCCGCCCCGGGCGTTTCACGTTCAGGCCTGATGCCGGCAGGTGCCGGCGGGGCTCACTCCTCGTCGTCGGCCTCGCTCTTGCGCGAGCCGCCGAGCTTGGCGAACACGGTGTCCAGGTTGATCGGCTCCTCGCGCGGCCTGGGGGGCGGCACGAAGGGCTCCGGCCCGTCGCCGGTCGACACGTCGACCGGGAGCAGCGTCGCTTCGTTCTCGCCGGACGGGGCGGCCGAGGCGGGGCGGTCCTTGGAGGAGCGCTGCACCTCGATGTCGAGGTCGATCTGCGAGCACAGGCCGAGCGTCACCGGGTCCATCGGCGTCAGGTGAGCCGCGTTCCAGTGGGTGCGCTCCTTGATCGATTCGATGGTGGTCTTGGTCGTGCCGACCAGCCGCATGATCTGGCTGTCCTTCAGCTCCGCATGGTTGCGCAGCAGCCAGAGAATCGCGTTCGGGCGATCCTGGCGCTTGGAAACCGGGGTGTAGCGCGGGCCGCGGCGGCGCTTGGGCTCCGGCAGGCGCACCTTCGATTCCAGCAGCTTCAGCCGGTAATTGGGGTCCTTCTCGGCACGCTCGATTTCCTCGCGGGCGAGTTGGCTGGTGGTCATCGGGTCGCTGCCCTTGATCCCCTGCGCGACCTCGCCATCGGCGATGCCCTTCACCTCAAGCACGTGCAGCTTACAAAAGTCCGCGATCTGGTCGAACGTCAGAGCGGTATTCTCGACCAGCCACACGGCGGTGGCCTTCGGCATGAGGGGGGCGTTCGCCATGGGACGCAGCTCCATCCAGTGAGGCGCCGGACTGGCGATGAAACCGAGCCGGCGTACAGATTTGAGGTCTTTCGGCCGCGCAAACTTCTCCCCGCGCCCCACCACCCTGCGGGGCGGAGCCTCGGACCGTCTCGCGATGACCGGGATGCCGCGAATATAGGCTTCCGCGCGCCGTCCTGCAATTCCTAAGACGAGGGTCGGTGTGGCCGTGCGACGGGGCGACTGATAGCGTCCGCCCTCCCGAATCGAGGAGAAACCAATGAAGCCATTTCGACTTCTGGCGACAGCCCTGCTGATCGGATTCACCTCCGGCGCGATCGCGCAGGACGCGCCTCGCGAAATGCCCGGCACCGACGATGTCGCGGGCATCACCGGCGGCACTTATGGCGTGGACCCGGACCACACGCAGATCGTCTGGACCGTCGATCACATGGGCATCAGCCCGCTCGCCGGCATGTTCGGCGCCTCCAGCGGGACGCTGGTTCTCGACCCGACCAAGCCCGACGAGGCGAAGCTCGAGATCACCGTTCCCATTTCCGGGCTGCGCGTCACCTCGGAAGGCTTCGCCACCCATCTGGCGAGCCCGGAGCTTTTCGACGCGGCGAAATTCCCGACCGCCCGCTTCACGTCCAAGCGGGTCACGGTTGAAGGGTCCGATGCCACCATCGAGGGCGAGCTGACGATCCATGGCGTGACCAAGCCGGTCACGCTGGACGTCAGCTTCTTCGGCGCCGGCATCAACCCGATGACCAATGTGGAGAATATCGGCTTCACGGGCACCGCCGAGATCAAGCGCAGCGATTTCGGCCTCGGCTTCGGCGTGCCCGCCATCTCGGACGAAGTGATGCTCGACATCGTCGGCGCCTTCATCAAGCAGCCCTGATCCGCCCAAGCTTGACAGCGCGGGCCCCGGCACCCATGACGGTGGCGAGGCCCCGCTGGACCCTGCGATGACCCCCGAAACATCTGCCCGGAAGCCCGAGCTTCGCGTCCTACTCTGTGCCCCGCGCGGCTTCTGCGCCGGCGTGGTGCGCGCCATCGACGCGGTGGAGCGGGCGCTGGAGATGTATGGCCCGCCGGTCTATGTGCGGCACGAGATCGTGCATAACAAATATGTCGTGGAAGGGCTGAAGGCGAAGGGCGCCGTCTTCGTCGAGGAACTCCACGAGGTCCCGGCCGGCACCACCGCCCCCGTCATCTTCTCCGCCCATGGCGTCGCCCGTTCGGTGCCGGAGGACGCGGCCCGGCGCAATTTCTTCGCCATCGACGCCACCTGCCCGCTGGTGACCAAGGTCCACCGCGAGGCCACCGTCCATCACAAGCGGGGCCGCGAGGTCGTGCTCATCGGTCATGCCGGCCACCCGGAGGTCATCGGCACGATGGGCCAGTTGCCCGAAGGCGCCGTCTCGCTGGTCGAGACCGCCGAGCAGGCCCGGATCTTCCAGCCCCGCGAGCCCGGCAATCTTGCCTTCACGACGCAGACCACCCTCTCGATAGACGACACCGCCGAGATCGTGGCGATCCTCCGGCAGCGCTTCCCGTCCATGGTGGCGCCGCACAAGGAAGACATCTGCTACGCCACCACCAACCGGCAGGAAGCGGTCAAGCGCGTCGCCCCTGACGTGGACGCGATGATCGTGGTCGGCGCGCCGAACTCCTCCAATTCCCAGCGCCTGCGCGAGGCCGCCGAGCGCGAGGGCTGCCGCCACGCCGTGCTGGTGCAGCGCGCCAGCGAGATCGACTGGAACGTCTTCGGCGCCATTGCCTCGCTCGGCGTCAGCGCCGGCGCCTCGGCCCCGGAAGTCCTCGTCGAGGAAATCCTCGATGCCTTCGCCGCGCGCTACACGCTGAAGGTGGAGACGGTGCATACCGCCCACGAGGACGTGTTCTTCCCGCTGCCCCGGCAGCTTCGTTCCGACGCCGCCGAATAGGCTCGACCCCACCCCATGGCCGTTTACACCGATGTCTCCCCGGAAGAGCTCGAAGCCTTCCTCGCCACCTATGATCTCGGCCGCCTGCGCGCCTTCAAGGGCATCGCCGAGGGCGTGGAGAATTCCAACTACCTGCTGCAGACCGAGGCCGGCAGCTTCATCCTGACGCTCTATGAGAAGCGGGTGAACCCGGCCGACCTGCCGTTCTTCGTCGGGCTGATGGAGCATCTGGCGACGCGCGGCATAGATTGCCCGCAGCCGGTGAGGAACCGCGAGGGCATCGCGCTCGGCACGCTGGCCGGGCGGCCGGCGCTGATCGCCACCTTCCTTCTGGGCACATCGGTCCGCCGCCCCACGGCCGCCAATTGCGCCGCGCTCGGCGCCGCGCTGGCGGGCCTGCACAAGGCCGGCGCCGACTTCACCGCGCTGCACCGCGCCAATGCGCTCTCCGTTGCCGGCTGGCGCCCGCTCTACGAACAGGCGCGTGACCGGGCGGACATCGTCTCCCCAGGCCTTTCCACCCTCATCGCCGACGAACTGTCGGTGCTGGAGGCGCGTTGGCCGGCGGGCCTGCCGGCGGGTGTCATCCATGCCGACCTGTTCCCGGACAATGTGTTCTTCACCGACGGGCGCCTGTCCGGCCTGATCGACTTCTATTTCGGCTGCAACGACCTGTTGGCCTATGACGTCGCCATCTGCCTCAATGCCTGGTGCTTCGAGCCGGATGGCGCCTTCAACCAGACCAAGGGCCGCGCGCTGCTCGCCGCCTACCAGGCCGAGCGTCCGCTCGGCGCGGACGAGATCGCCGCGCTGCCACTGCTGGCGCGCGGGGCGGCGCTGCGGTTCCTGCTCACAAGGCTGGTCGACTGGCTGAACGTGCCGCCCGGCGCGCTGGTGCGCCCGCACGACCCGCTGGAATATCTGCGCAAGTTGCGCTTCCACCGCTCGGTGACGAGCCCGCGCGATTACGGCATCAGCGAAGGCACAGCGGCGTGAAGACAGCCCCCGGAACCGCCCGCGTCTTCGCCGACGACGCCACCCCGCAGACGCCCGGCGACGCGCCGAAAGGCATCGTCGCCATCTGGACCGACGGCGCCTGCTCGGGCAACCCCGGCCCCGGCGGCTGGGGTGCGATCCTGCGCTATGCCGGCTCGCAGAAAGAACTCTCCGGCGGCGAATCGCCCACAACCAACAACCGCATGGAGCTGATGGCGGCGATCTCCGCGCTGGAGGCGCTCAAGCGCCCCTGCACCGTCGATCTGCACACAGACAGCGAATATATGCGCAACGGCATCACCAAATGGATCGCCGGCTGGAAGCGCAATGGCTGGCGCACCGCCGACAAGAAGCCGGTGAAGAATGTCGACCTGTGGGAGCGGCTGGAGGCCGCCATCGCCCGCCACGAGATACGCTGGCACTGGGTCAAGGGCCACGCCGGCGACGAGATGAACGAGCGCGCGGATGAACTCGCCCGCGCCGGCATGGCGCCCTACAAGGCGGCGCGGGGCGGCTTTTAAAGGCTTCGTTACCCGGGGAAAAGCCCGCCGGCGATTGACAAGGCCCCCTCCCCTCCGCTATCAGCCGGGCCTCAATTTCTGCTGGCGGATCGAGGCGCGGCCATGGGGCGCGGTCTCAAACGCAGGCGCCGTCGATCCGAAGGTTAGTGTCATGAAGATTCGCAACTCGCTCAAGTCGCTGCTCGGCCGTCACCGCGACAACCGTCTGGTGCGCCGCAAGGGCCGCGTCTACATCATCAACAAGACCCAGAAGCGCTTCAAGGCCCGCCAGGGCTGATCGAAGTCCGCTGAGGCGTCCGGCCGCGTTCACGATTTCGCGGACATCGGCCTGCCAATATTGCTCAAGGGCGCCGTGGCTCCTAACATGGGGACATGCGCGCCCTTTTTGCTGCCCTGATCCTCGCCGCCGCGCCGCTTGGCGCCATGGCCCAGACCGTCGCCCCGCCCGATGCCGTGGAGCGGCCTGATGTCGCGCGGCCTGATGTCGAAGCCGCCAAACCTGCCGAAGCCGCCAAGCCTGCTGAAGTCGCGAAACCCGCCGAGCCCGATCGCGCCAAGCGGCTCGATGCCCTGTTTGCCGCACTGAAGGTCGCCCCGGACAAGGAATCGGCCAAGGCCGTCGCCGCCCGCATCGACGTGGCGCTGACCCCCTCGGGAAGCGACACGGCCGACCTGTTGATGGCGCGCGCCTCGCAGGCGACGCAGGCCAAGCAGTTCGACCTCGCCGTGGAACTGCTGGACGGCCTGCTAACGATCGAGCCCGATTATCTGGAGGCGTGGAACAAGCGCGCTACCGTCTTCTTCCTGCGGCAGGATTTTTCTAACGCGTTGATCGACCTGCGCCAGGTCGTCGCCCGCGAACCCCGCCATTACGGGGCCTGGGCGGGCATCGCCATCATCTGCAAGGAAATCGGCGACGAGAAGCGCTCCCTGGAGGCGGCCCGCCAGGCCCTCGCCCTCTATCCCCATCTCGACGAGATCGAGGATCTGGAAGAGGAACTGTCGATCAAGGTTGAAGGCCGGCCGATCTGAGAGGCGCCGCTCACGCCCGGTCGTAATCCACGAAGCTGAAGGCGAACTCGTCTTTTTCGCCCTGGATAGGCCCTTCGCGGCCGACCTCCCGCCAGTCCTCACGAGGGAAGTCGGGAAAATGCACGTCGCCCTCCGGCCGGCCGTGCACCTCGGTGAGGCGCAGCCGGCTCGCGTGCGGAAAGGCCTGCGCATAGATCTGCGCGCCACCCACCACCGCCATCTCGTCGACGCCAAGCCTTTCCGCCTCCTGCGCCCCCCGCTCCAGCGCCGCGCCGAGCGAGGACACGACCAGCACGCCCTCCGGCGGGCGGAAGCCGGTGTCGCGGGTGATGACAAGGCTGGTGCGCCCCGGCAGCGGCCGGCCAATCGATTCGAAGGTGCGCCGCCCCATCAGGATCGGCTTGCCCCAGGTGATCGCCCGGAAGCGCTTCAGATCACCGGAAATATGCCAGGGCAGCGCGTCGCCGCGCCCTATCACACCGTTCTCCGCCACGGCGGCGACAAGCGTCAGCACGGTCATGCGGCTCTCCCGCGCAGCAGCGCCAGCGCCGTGCCGGCGGCAACAAGGCCGGTCTGGTGCGCGCCATGGGCGGTGGAATAGGCGTGCGGCGAGGAGGCCTCGCCGGCGAACAGCACGCGCGCGCCAAGGGGCTCGGTCAGTGTCCGGGTCAGCCGCGCGCGCAGAGGCGCGAGGCCCGGCAGCGCGCAGCTATAGCCGCCGCCGATCAGCGGATCGGCAACCCAGCCGGTGGTAGCGACGCTCACAATGTGCTTTTCGATTCCCGCGCCGAAGGCGTCCTTGAGCGCGGCAAGGGCGAAATCGCGCATCGCTTCCGGCCCCGCCTGTACCAGCCGCGCCGCATTGGCGCCGCCGAGCTGGCCGATCGCCATCGGCTGCCCGAACGGGTTCAGCACGAAATTGACGGGCTTGCGCTCGGGATCGCGCAGGTCGAGCGTGTCGATATAGCTGGTGGGCTCGACCCCGAAGACATCGCGGTCGAACAGGAACGCCACCTTCTCCGCCGCGCCCAGCGGCAACGCCTCGAAAGCTTCGGCGAGGTCGGGCGGCAGCAAGGGCGCAAAGGCGAGCCCGCCGCGCGCGATCACCGAGGTCGGCACCGCGATGATGGCGAGCCGGGCGGTGAGCGTGCCGCGCGAGGTGGCGAGCGCCACCCCCTCGCCCGACCAGTCGACGGTGGAGACGGCGCAGCCGGTGACGATGTCGAGATCGGGCGCGGCGCGGGCGGCCACCGCCTGCACCAGCGCGCCATAGCCCTTCTCGACCGGATAATTCTCGCCCGTGTCGGAATAGGCGGCATAGTCCAGCGTCGACAGCCGCTCCGGCTCGGCCGCCGAGAGCAGGGTCAGCCAGTGCCGGGCAAGCCGCGTCCACGGCGTCTGCGGGCCAAGCACCTCGCTGGCGGCGATGTCGCGCCCCTCATTGCCGGCTTTGTGGATGGCGTCATAGCTGTGCTGGATCGCCTGCCAGATCGCCTCGCGCTCGCCCTCCTCGGCCCAGTGGTCGCCGAGATGGGTCGCGCGCGCCTTGCGGTTGCCGCGGGAAAGATAGGCGAGGCCGAGATCGTCAGCCGCCGCCCGCAGCGGGTTCACCGAGGCGGAATGCAGCCAGTGGCAGCCGCGATCCCAGGCAACGCCGAAGGTCGCCGTATCGGTAAAAGCCCGCCCGCCGGTCCGGGCCGCCGCTTCCACCACGCGCACGTCGATCCCGGCCTGTTTCAACCGGGCCCCGGCCGCAAGGCCGGCCGCACCGGCGCCGACGACGATCACATCATGCTGTGCGGCCACGGGCGCGTCCGGATTCGGGGAGGGTTATCTGGCCACGGCGCGCACGACGCAGCGCGGCGACGCCGACGGATCTATTTCTTGCGGAACGCATCGAGCCGCACGACCTGCGCGCCGCCGGAGCCGCCATCGGTCGGCTCGTCGTCCTCCGCCGGCTTCGGCGCGCTCCTGGCGTTCGATGCCTTGCCGTCAGCAACCTTGCTGTCGGTCGCCGTGGTGTCGGCCTCGGTCGGGCGCGGGGCGTCATCCTTGCCGGCGTCATCGACGGAAGGCGCGGTATCGAGAGAAGGCTTGACCGGCGTGCGCGGAGCGGGAGCCGACTTCGGCGCCGCCTTGGCATCCGGCACCGCGACCGCAGGCTTGGAACCACTGGAATTGGGCGCGCTGGGCTTCGACCCGATGGACCGGGCCGCCACAGGCTCCACCGGCGCCGGCTTGGGCGGCACTTCGGTCAGGCGCGTAGGCGCGCGGGTTGAGGGAACCGATGTCGGCCGCCCCTCGCCGATCGGCGTCGGCGCCGCGGCGGTCGGCTCGTCCGAGCCGTCCTCGTCCGTGTCGGCCTCGTCTTCCACCGATTCGAACTGCAGCCCGAATTTGACCGAAGGATCGAAAAAGCCCTTCAGCGCCGCATAGGGCACATGAAGGCGCTCGGGAATGCCATTGAAGGAAAGGCCAACCTCGAAGAACTGGTCGGTGACGATCAGGTCCCAGAACTGATGCTGGAGAACGATGGTCATCTCTTCGGGGTAACGCTCCTTCAGGCGCGTCGAAATCCGCACGCCGGGCGCGCAGGTATCGAAGGCCAGATAGAGATGATGTTCCCCCGGGAGCCCGTCACGGGCCACATCGGTAAGGACGCGGCCAACGACGCCACGCAACGCATCCTGCACCAGCAGGTCATATCGGATCAGATCGACGCTCATGCCGGCAATGAACCCGATTTCAGCCCCGACGGCCAGTGCGTTGTGAGAATGAAGTGCAGGCTTCTGTTGCCAGGTGCCTGCGAACCCCGCCTCACGGTGCTACCCGCTTGGACTTATTTTCCGTAGATCAAACCGCTCACGCGGCCTGAGCAACCGGAGCATAGTTGTCATTGCCAACTACATGTTTGGTCCGATGACGGTGGTACCATGCCGGGCGAAAGAAGATCCTTTACGCTCTCGTCGATCCTGTTTCGCCCCCGCCGCAGCCCGCCCTTCAGTGGGCTCCGGTGGAGGCGCCGGGTACTGCCCCCGGGTCCGAAGAGTTTATTTCGATATCCGTTTATCGCCATATCCGGCTTGCACCGGCACGTCGAATATAGGGGTTTGCCCGGCCGGTTGGAAGGGGGCAGGCGCAACTCCCCCTTCCTGTCCCCTTGCAAAACCTACGCCTCGGTCTGGTCGCCATATTGCAGATGCTCGATCGGGCGGTTGCCGCCATTGGTGCCGAGCAGCTTTTCCTCCTGCGCGGCAATCTCCGTCCGCAGCGTTTCCATAAAGATCTGGCGCATCATCTCGTAGTCGAGTCGCACGTCGGAATGGGCGCTGCGCAGGGCCTGGCCCTCACGAAGCACCAGAGCCGGCGCCGTGTGGGAATGCTCCACCGTGAAGTCGAGCGGATGTGTCGCATCCTTCTCCAGCAGGTTCAGGTGCATGCGCAGGCGATGCAGATCGGTGTTGAGCGCGTCGGTACTTTTGGTCACGTGGTCCTCCCTCAGACTTTAGCCGCATCGGGACAAGTCGGCCCCCACGGGGAATGTTCCCCGTTACCGCCGCTAGCGGGCCGTGCAAGCAAACTTGGACGGTTGGGGACGGAAGGACGTTTGGCCGCTTGCCGGGTGTGCCGGCGCCCGCGCGTGCTATATGTAGTGGGCATGAACGCCTTGGGAACCACAGGCATGAGGAACTATCACGAGCTTCTGGAACGGGTGCTGCGCGAGGGCACGCGCAAGGACGACCGCACCGGCACCGGCACGCTGTCGGTGTTTGGCCACCAGATGCGGTTCGACCTTGGCGAGGGCTTCCCGCTCGTCACCACCAAGAAGCTGCACCTGCGCTCCATCATCCACGAATTGCTGTGGTTCCTCGCCGGCGATACCAACATCGCCTATCTCAAGGAAAACGGCGTCTCCATCTGGGATGACTGGGCGGATGCCGAGGGCAATCTCGGCCCGGTCTATGGCCATCAGTGGCGCTCCTGGCCGGATGGGCAGGGTGGCGTCATCGACCAGATCGCACAGGTGGTCGCCGATATACGACGCAATCCCGATTCGCGCCGGCTGATCGTCTCGGCGTGGAACCCGGCCGACGTGCCGAAAATGGCCCTGCCGCCCTGCCACTGCCTGTTCCAGTTCTACGTGCAGGACGGGCGGCTTTCCTGCCAGCTCTACCAGCGCTCGGCCGACATTTTCCTCGGCGTGCCGTTCAACATCGCCTCCTATGCCCTGCTCACCCACATGGTGGCGCAGGTGACGGGGCTGAAGGCGGGCGACTTCGTCCACACCTTCGGCGACGCGCACATCTATCTCAACCATCTCGACCAGGTGCACGAGCAGCTCTCGCGCGCGCCGCGCGCCCTGCCGCGCCTGAAGCTGAACCCAGAGGTGAACGACCTGTTCGCCTTCCGCTTCGAGGATATCGCCATCGAGGGCTATGACCCCCACCCGGCCATCAAGGCGCCGGTGGCGGTCTGACTCTCGCCCGCCCTCGCCGAGTTTTCCGGAGGCGCTCGCGCAGCGAGCCTCGAACGCACTTCAGGATGACGGCGACCTCCATAAAGACGAAAGCCGAGCCCCCATGTCTCTCACCTTGCGCCCTGCCCGGCCGGAAGACGCCGCGCTGATCCTCGCCTTCGTGCGCGAACTCGCCGAGTACGAAAAGCTGCTGCATGAGGTGGAGGCGAGCGAACAGGATTTCGCCCGCGAGCTCTTCGGGCCTCAGCCGCGCGTGTTCTGCGACATCGCGGAGTGGGAGGGCGCGCCGGCCGGCTTCGCCCTCTGGTACTACACCTTCTCCACCTTTCGCGGGCGGCAGGGCATTTTCCTGGAAGACATCTATGTGCGCCCGGCCTTGCGCGGGCGCGGCATCGCCAAGGCACTCATGCAGCGGCTGGCGAAGCGCTGCCGCGACGAGGCGCTCGGCCGCTTCGAGTGGAACGTGCTCGACTGGAACGCGCCCGCCATCCGCTTCTACCGCTCGGTCGGCGCCGTGCCGCTCGACGCCTGGACCATGCAGCGCGTCACCGGCGAGGCGCTGGACACGCTCGCCGGCGACTGAATCCCTCCAACCGCCTTCGCGACCGAGCGCAGCGGGAGCCGCGCTCGGCGCAAACGCGTCGGCGAACGGGTCGGCGCACGGTCCCGGATCGGCCTTTCGGCCGTCCGGGATGACGTTGCGCAGGTCGGTCAGAGCGGTTCGGCATCCGGGCCGGCGGCCGGCCCGTTCGGGCCATCGTTCATCGGGCCGGGCGGCATGCGGTGGTGCATGGGGCCGTCCGGACCATGGCGGCCGGGGCCGGCGCGATGGGGGCCATGGTCCTTGCCGTGGCGGCCGGACGCCATGCGCGGATGCTCGACCTGCTTGAACAGGATGGCGAAGCGGCGCTGCTGCGACCCATCGAGGCTGTCATAGAGCGGGGCAGCCGCGTCGGCGACCTTCTTCATCGTCTGGCCGCGCTCGACCATGCCGTCGGCCTGCGCGCGCAGCCGCTCGATCACGTCGGGGCGCTCGCCCTTGGGCTTGTCCGCCCTCTCGGCGCGGCGCTCGGCGCGATTTTCCATCCGTTCCTTGGCGGCAGCCTGCAGCGCGCTCTCCAGCGCCGGCCACAGCTTCTCCTGATCGGCGGTCAGGCGCAGCCCGGCCTGCAGGGCGGCGATACGCGCTTCGCTCATGGCGCCGGAGAATTCGGCCATTTGCTCCACGCTCGGGCGCGGATGGTCGCCCGCACCCGGCTTCGGCGCAGCCACGCCGAAGGTCACACCAGCGAGTAGGGCAGCGGCCGTTGCAGCAATGATCGTATGTTTCATCGGGCTCATCTCCTGTGAAGGTGAGCCCGATGCTGGGTCATGACTCAGAAAGATTCAAATGAAACTTCTGTAATGAAACAGTATTACCTTCAGAAACGAAGATGAATGACCGTTCAGGTTCATGAATTTACATTAACCAGGCGAGATCATCTTCTCAGGCCGAACGATAGCGTCGAACTCTTCATCGGTAACATAGCCCCCACCGACAGCTTCCTCGCGCAACGTAGTGCCGTTCTTGTGCGCGGTCTTGGCGATCTTGGCAGCATTGTCGTAGCCGATCTTCGGCGCCAGCGCCGTCACCAGCATCAGCGAGCGCTCCAGCGCCGCCTTGATGTTGTCCTCGCGCGGCACGATGCCGACGACGCAATTGTCGGTAAAGCTGATCGCCGCATCGGCGAGCAGGCGCACCGATTGCAGGAAATTATAAGCCATCACCGGGTTGTAGACGTTCAGCTCGAAATGGCCCTGGCTGCCGGCAAAGCTCAGCGCGGCATTATTGCCGAACACCTGCACGCAGACCTGGGTAAGCGCCTCGCACTGGGTTGGGTTCACCTTGCCCGGCATGATCGAGGAACCCGGCTCGTTTTCCGGCAGCGCCAGTTCGCCGAGGCCCGAGCGCGGGCCGGAGCCGAGCAGGCGGATGTCGTTGGCGATCTTGAACAGCGACACCGCGACCGTGTTGATCGCGCCATGCGAGAACACCATGGCGTCATGCGCGGCCAGCGCTTCGAACTTGTTCGGCGCGGAGGTAAAGGGAAGGCCGGTGATGGCGGCGATCCGCTCGGCCACCTTCTCGGCAAAGCCGATCGGTGCGTTGAGCCCGGTGCCGACCGCCGTGCCGCCTTGCGCCAGTTCCATCAGCCGGGGCAGCGTCTGCTCGATGCGCTCGATGCCGACCGCGACCTGCTGGGTGTAGCCAGAAAACTCCTGACCAAGTGTCAGCGGCGTGGCGTCCTGCGTATGCGTGCGGCCGATCTTGATGATGTGCTGCCATTGCGCGGCCTTCTCGCCCAGCGCGTCGCGCAGCAGGGCAAGGGCGGGGATGAGGCGCTGGACGATTTCCTCGGCGGCGGCGACATGCATCGCCGTCGGGTAGGTGTCGTTGGACGACTGGCTCATATTGACGTGGTCGTTCGGGTGCACCGGCTTCTTGGAGCCGAGCGTGCCGCCCAGAATCTCGATCGCCCGGTTTGAGATCACCTCATTGGCGTTCATGTTCGACTGCGTGCCCGAGCCGGTCTGCCAGACCGCGAGGGGGAAATGAGCGTCGAGCTTGCCGTCGATAACTTCCTGCGCCGCCGCGACGATGGCGTCGGCGAGTGCCGCATCGAGATGGCCGAGATCGCGATTGGTCTCCGCCGCTGCCCGCTTGACGATGCCGAGCGCCCGCACCACCGGCAGCGGCTGCTTTTCCCAGCCGATCTTGAAATTACCGAGCGAGCGCTGCGCCTGGGCGCCCCAATATTTGTCGCCCTCCACCTCGATGGGCCCGAACGTGTCGGTTTCGATGCGGGTATTGCTCATCGTCAAAGCCTTTCGGAGGTCGCGTGCGTCAAGATGGCCCGATCATAGGGGGCGCCAGTGTTCGCGGCCGGTTTAGCACGCGGCGCCGGGGGACGAAATGCAGCACCGGGGCGGTGACGGTCTCCGCAAGGCTCCGGACCAGAAGATCACAAATGCGTGACAAGCACAGCTTCTGAGCCCGCCGCCGGCTGTCTTTTTCAAGCACCCCAATACCGCAGTCGCGTCTGAATCTTCCGGCAGCCCGCTACCCGCAACGCTTCACGTTCGCCCCCGCGCGCGCGCCGGCGATGACGGCCGCCGCATACCGCAAAACGGCAAATTCTTGGAAAGAGCCATTTTCGCCGATATTATGAGAGAACTAATGCAGCGCGACGCGAAGATTCTGCACCCCCTTTCACTGGAGGCTGGCGCCTGTGGGCGACATCGTAAACCTCAATCGCCATCGCAAGCGGATCGCGCGCAGCCAGGCGGAACAAAGCGCCGCGGCCCGGCGTTTGGAGTTTGGCCGTCCAAAGCGTCAGCGCGAGCTCGCGGCGGCCGAGGAACGAAAGCAGGAAAAGATGCTTGAAGGGCATAGGCGCATACGAGAGGACGAGACATGAAGAGCCCCGTGGTTAAGCGGTCGATCGTGATTGCCGGGCACAAGACCAGCGTCAGTCTGGAAGATCAGTTCTGGGACGCCCTCAAGGAGATTGCGGCCAACCGGCGCAGCACCTTGTCGGAAATCGTCGCCTCGATTGATTCCGGACGCAATCAGGGCAACCTGTCATCGGCGATCCGGCTTTATGTTCTGGCGCATTACCGTAGCCCGGCCCCCGGCCGCGAAGCCGTTGAACATGCCGAGCGCAATGGATCGCTGCGCTCTACCGTTGCGTAAACCCGCCGCAGAACCCATATCGGGAGGTGGCGGCGCGTTGTAACCTGATGCCTCGTCACCTATAACCGCCTCGTCACGTCGTTCGGACGGCGAGGCGCGGGTTTTCTTGCACGGTGGCGTCTGCCGGTTCTGCGCTTGCGAGCCCGGACAAGCCGGGCGCGCAAACGGAGTTGGCGCGGAATGTCATGGAAGAACCAGAGCGGCGGGCCATGGGGCGGTGGTCCGCGCGGCCCGTGGGGCACTGGTCCGCAATCGTCAGGACCGAACTCTCCCGATCTTGAAGATCTGATCCGTCGCGGTCAGGAGAAGTTGCGGACGGCGATACCGGGCGGTTTTGGCACCGGCAAGGGCATCGTGGTGGTGGTGGCGCTGGCCATCGTCATCTGGCTGCTCTCCGGCTTCTACCGCGTCGAGCCCGACGAACAGGGCGTGGTTCTGCGCTTCGGCAAATTTGTCGGGACGACCAATCCCGGCCTGAACTACCATCTCCCCTATCCCGTCGAGACCGTGCTGACCCCCCAGGTCACGCGCGTCAACCGCATCGACATCGGCCTGCGCACCGGCGACGATCCGCGCCGTGGAGCGGCAGTGCGCGACGTTGCGGAAGAAAGCCAGATGCTGACCGGCGACGAGAACATCGTCGACGTGGATTTCGCCGTTTTCTGGATGGTGAAGCCTGCGGCGGCCGGCTCGCTCGAAGACGTCGGCGCGGCCAACTTCCTGTTCAACGTCCAGAACCCCGAAGGCACCATCAAGGCCGTGGCGGAGAGTGCCATGCGCGAGGTGGTCGGCCGCACCAACATCCAGCCCATCCTCACCGGCGCGCGCCAGAACATCGAAACGGCGGTGCAGGAACTCATGCAGCGCACGCTGGATGGTTACCGGGCGGGCGTTCTCGTCACCCAGGTCCAGTTGCAGAAGGTGGATCCGCCCTCGCAGGTGATCGATTCCTTCCGTGACGTGCAGGCGGCGCGTGCCGACGCCGAGCGTCTCCAGAACGAGGCCCAGTCCTACGCCAACCGCGTGGTGCCGGAAGCCCGAGGCGATGCCGCGCGCATCACCCAGGGCGCCGAGGGCTACAAGGAGCGGGCGATCATCGAGGCGAGAGGCCAGGCGGCGCGCTTCCTCAGCGTTCTGGGCGAGTACCAGAAGGCGCCCGAAGTCACGCGCCAGCGCCTCTATCTCGAAACAATGGAACGCGTGTTCGGCGGAATGGACAAGGTGATCATCGATCCTGCGGCAGGCGGCTCTTCCGGCGTCGTCCCCTATCTGCCCCTCGCACCGCTCACGGGCAGCACCACCGCTCCGGCGGCCGCTCAGGGAGCCGCGAAATGAGGAACAGTCTCGGTCTCATTCTGGCGGTCCTTGTCGCCGCCGTCCTCATCGGCCTGTTCTCGGCCCTGTTCAGCGTCTACCAGACCCAGCAGGCGCTCGTTCTGCGTCTCGGCGAACCCATCCGGGTCATCGAGGAGCCGGGCCTGCACGCAAAGATCCCGCTGGTCGACAGCGTGATCCTCATCGACAACCGCATTCTCGATCTCGAAAACCCGTCTCAGGAAGTGATCGCTTCCGATCAGAAGCGCCTCGTCGTGGACGCCTTCGCCCGGTATCGCATCGTCAATCCGCTGCGCTTCTACCAGTCGGTCGGCACCATCGACGCGGCCAACTCGCGTCTCGCCACGATCCTGAACTCGTCGCTGCGCCGCGTGCTGGGCGAATCCACCTTCATCGAGGTGGTCCGCGACCAGCGCGAGGCGCTCATGGGGCGCATTCGCGACCAGGTGAACCGTGAGGCAACCGGCTTCGGCATCGACGTCATCGATGTCCGCATCCGTCGCGCGGACCTGCCGGAGGCCAACAGCCAGGCGGTGTTCCAGCGCATGCAGACCGAGCGTCAGCGCGAAGCCTCCGAGATCCGCGCGCAGGGTGCCGAAGCGGCCCAGACCATCCGCTCCCGCTCCGACCGCGACTCGACGATCATCGTCGCCGAAGCCAATGCCACCGCCGACCAACTGCGCGGCGAGGGCGAGGCCCAGCGCAACGAGATCTTCGCGCAGGCCTATAATCAGGACCGGGGCTTCTTCGACTTCTATCGGTCGATGCAGGCCTATGAAGCCTCGCTGAAGGGCTCGGACACGCGGATGCTGCTGGCGCCGGATTCGGAATTCTTCCGCTTCTTCGGCAATCCGGCGGCCCGCCCGGCCGCGGCTCCCAGCGCGGCGGCTGCGCCCGTCGCGCCGGCGGCACCGGCGGCGCCTCTCGCGCCCGCCAACTAACGCGGCGCGACGATGTACGATCTCATCGTCGCGCTCGGCCTCGTCCTGGTGATTGAGGGTCTGGTGCTCGCCGCCGCTCCGGCGGCGGTGCGCCGCTCCGCCGATGCGATCACGCAGTTGACCGATTCGCCGTTGCGGGTGGCCGGCATCGTCGGCGCCGTCCTGGGCTTGGCCATCGTTTGGCTTATCCGAGGCTAAAGAGGCGGGGCCACGCGCCCCGCCTCGCGCTCTTTTGGCTTGCATCGCATCTTGCGGCGGTTAGCGTCTGACGCAACGGCCCCTGAGTTTCGGGCCGTTCCGCCCGGATCCGCGTGGCGGCGTCAAGGAGGCTTCATGATCAACTGCCTTGAGGGCCCCGGCCTTAAGCGTTCCACCGTCGCGCTTCCTGCCCTGGAGCGGGCCCCTTCCTCCCCCCGGCCGCACCGCACCATGGGCCGCCTCGTGCGCCGCCTCGGCGCCGTGCTCATCGCCTTCAGCCTGGCCGCACCGCTGGCCGTGATGCCGCAGCCGGCCGACGCTGCCGCCGTCAAGGGCCCCGACACGGTGGCCGACACCGCCGCCCTGATCATGGACGCGGTGGTCAATATTTCGACCTCGCAGACCGTCGCCCCCTCGCGCAGCGTGCCGACGCCGGAACTCCCGCCGGGCTCGCCTTTCGAAGAGTTCTTCGAGGAGTTCTTCAAGCGCCGCCAGCAGCAGGGCGAAGACCAGGCGCCGCGCCGCGTTTCCTCGCTCGGCTCGGGTTTCGTCATCGACGCGAGCGGCTTCATCGTCACCAATAATCACGTCATCGCCGATGCCGACGAGGTCTATGCCAACTTCGCCGACGGCTCGAAGCTGAAGGCGGAGATTGTCGGTCGCGACACCAAGATCGACATTGCCCTGCTCAAGGTGACGCCCGAGCCCGATAAGCCGCTCAAGGCGGTCAAGTTCGGCAATTCCGACATTCTGCGCGTCGGCGACTGGGTGATGGCCATCGGCAACCCGTTCGGTCTCGGTGGCACGCTCACCGTGGGCGTCATCTCCGCCCGCAACCGCGACATCAATTCCGGCCCCTACGACAATTTCCTGCAAACGGACGCGGCCATCAACCGCGGCAATTCCGGCGGCCCGCTGTTCAACATGGATGGCGACGTGGTCGGCATCAACACCGCCATCATCTCGCCCTCCGGTGGCTCCATCGGCATCGGCTTCGCCGTGCCCTCCAACACCGCCATCCCGATCATCGCCCAGCTCAAGGAGTTCGGCGAGACGCGGCGCGGCTGGATCGGGGTCCGTATCCAGCAGGTCACGCCCGAAATCGCCGAGAGCCTGTCGCTCGATCGCGCGCGCGGGGCGCTGATCGGCTCGGTGAACGAGGACGGCCCGGCCGCCAAGGGCGGCCTCAAGGCCGGCGATGTGGTCACCAGTTTCGACGGCAAGGAAGTGCGCGACATGCGCGCGCTGCCGATCATCGTGGCCGACACGCCGGTCGACAAGGAAGTCGACGTCGTCGTCATCCGCAAGGGCCAGCAGGAGACGCTCAAGCTCGTCGTCGGTCGCCTCGACGAGGGCACGCCATCGCCGAGCGCCACCGAAACGCCGGAGCAGAAGCCGGACGCCCCGCCGCCGGTGACGACGCTCAAGCTGATGGGCGTCGAGATGGCGGAGATGACGCCGGAGCTGCGCACGCGCTTCAAGATCAAGGACGAGCTCAAGGGGGTGGTGGTCATGGCGGTCGAAGCCGGCTCGGTCGCCGCCGAGCGCGGCATCGCCGCGGGCAACCTCATCGTCGAGGTCAATCAGGAAGCCACCCTGACCCCCGGGGATGTCGAGAACCGCCTGGCGGCGCTCAAGAAGGAGGGTCGCCGCTCGGCTCTGCTGATGGTGGCCGATCCCGAGGGGCAAATTCGCTTCACCGCGCTGCCGATCGAGTGATCGGCGGCGTCCGGTCCGCCCGGTTGCCGGGCACCGCGCTCTGAAGTCGTCACGACCCCAGCACCCCGGAGCTCCGCTCCGGGGTTTTCGTTGTTGAGCCCGGTCGGAATGGCCGCAGAATCCCGGCGCGGCGCGCTCAGGGGCGCGGCGGGGGCATGGGCGGCAGCTGCGGCAGCCCCGTGCCGGCCTCGGCCTGCGAGGTCTTGCTCTCGGTCAGCTGCACCGTCCAGCTTTTCTGCTCATGGGTGTCGACCTCGAAGAAGCCGGTGCGGTCAAAGCCGCGTGCCAGGCAATCCTGGATGCCGCGAATGGTGAATTCCTTCTCGCGGGTGCACATGAAGGCCTTGCCGGACCATTCCCCGCCGAGATCGTAGTCGATGGCGTAGACGTAATAGAAGCGAGCCACCAGATCGCCGCGCAGCAGCGTCTCGCAGCTGTTGGCGCCGATGTTCCACCAGCCCTCGGTGGACCAGGCATTGCCGTCCTTGTAGCCGAGCGCGATACCGACCCGGCTGGGGGAGCGGTTGCACAGGCGGAAATCCGCCGCTGCGGGCTGCGGCATCAGGCACGCGAGCACCGGCACCGCCAGCACCGCCGCCATACAGGCGCGCCCCATCATGCGCAGCGCAGCCCCGCCACGGCGGGTTGCACCCGGGAGGACGGCGCGCCGGTCCTCTGTGTCACTCGTCGACGAGAACGGCTCGGAAATCATTGACGTTTGTGCAGGTCGGCCCCGGCGTAAGCAGGTCTCCGAGGGACTCGAAGAAACTGGTCGAATCGTTATCGGCGAGAAAGGCGGCAGGATCGAGACCCAGCGCCTTCGCCCGGGCCAGCGTGTCCGGCATCACATAGGCGCCGGCGGGGTCGGAAGCGTCGCCACCACCGCCATCGGTGCCATCGGTGTCGCCGGCCACCGCATAAATGCCCGCCGCGCCGTCGAGCGCGACGGCGAGCGCCAGCGCGAACTCCTGGTTCGGGCCGCCGCGCCCCTCGCCGCGCATGGTCACGGTGAGTTCGCCGCCCGAGAGCAGAACTGCCTTGCGGCCCGCCGCCTTCAGTTCCTTGGCCTTGGCCGCCTGCGCCGCCGCCACCTCGCGGGCCTCGCCTTCCAGATTGTCGCCGAGCAGCACCGGCTCGATGCCGGCCTCACGGGCGATCTTTTCCGCTGCGACGAACGAATCGGCCGGCCGCGAAATCAGAATGTACTCGGAGCCGGCAAAGGCCGGGTCGCCGGGCTTGGGCGATTCATTGGCCGGGTCGCGCAGCGCCACCGCGACGGAAGGCGGCGGGTCGATGCGGTAGCGGGCGAGCACGTCGCGCGCCTCCGCTAGCGTCGTCGGGTCCGGCACGGTCGGGCCGGAGCCGATCACCGCCGGGTCGTCGCCCGGCACGTCGGAGACGGAGAGCGTCACCACCCGCGCCGGCTGGGCCAGCGCCGCGAGCCGGCCGCCCTTTATCTGCGAGAGGTGCTTTCGCACCGTGTTGATCTCGGTGATGTTGGCACCCGAGCGCAGCAGCGCGCGGGTCAGCGCCCGCTTGTCGTCGAGTTCCACCCCCTCGGCCGGGGCGATCCAGTTGGCCGAGGCGCCGCCCGAGAGCAGCACGAGCACGAGGTCGTTGGCGGTGGCGGAAGCGGCGAGGTCGATCGCCTTCTGCGCGCCGGCAAGGCCCGCCGCGTCAGGCACGGGGTGGCCGGCCTCGACCATCTCCAGCTGGCGCGTGGGGCGGCCATAGCCGTGGCGGGCGACGCCGATGCCGACCAGCCGGGAGGGGTCGACGCCCATCTCGTCAAGATAATGCCGCTCGGCGACTTCCAGCATCGAACCGGCGGCCTTGCCGGCGGCGAGCAGGATCAGCCGGCCATGGGGGGGGGGCGGCGGCAGGGCCGGCGGCAGGCAGGTGGACGGGTGAGCAGCCGCAACGGCGGCGGTAAACAGGCGATCGAGAAAATTACGCGCCGAAACCTCAGACATTACCACCATACCCCGCCCCGAAGGAGCCCTTCCTGCCGGTCTGCTGCCCGACCATTGCTTCGTGCGCGACCCGATCAGATTGAACCAACCTGATCGGCCAGTCGCGCTCTAACTCTATGATAGAGAACGCGTTATCCGATCAACTTGCGTTGCAAGCTGATCGGCGCGTGCTCTAGTGCGCGCCGACGCGAATCCCGAGCGGCGCGACGCGAAACGGGCGTATTCCTATGGCACGGCAGGGCCTACGTCGATATCCTCTTGAACACTTCGCCTCAACGCACAGGCAATTATGCGCCGCCTTTCGACGGAAGACTCCGCCACGACCAACAGCGTCGCCGCCCCCCCGGCCCCGTTCCCCGCTTTCGAGCGCATTCCGGGAACGCTGGAGGCCGGGCTCATCCTGCTGTGCGACCATGCCTCGAATGCGCTGCCGCCGGCCTATGGCTCGCTCGGCCTGCCCAAGGCCGAGCTGGAACGCCATATCGGCTATGACATCGGCGCGGCCGGCGTCACCCGCATGCTGGCGCACCGCCTCGGTTGCCCGGCCGTGCTCTCGCGCTTCTCGCGCCTGCTGATCGACCCCAATCGCGGCGAGGACGACCCGACCCTGGTGATGCGGCTGTCGGATGGCGCGGTTATCCCGGGGAACCGCCATGTGGACGAGGCGGAAATCGAGCACCGGATCGCCCGGTTCCACCGGCCCTATCACGACGCCATCCATGCCGAGATCGAGGCGGCGCTGGCGCAGGGCGTGGTGCCGGTGCTGCTGTCGCTGCACAGCTTCACGCCGGTGTGGCGCGGGCTCGCCCGCCCCTGGCACGCCGCCGTGCTGTGGGACAGCGACCCCCGTTTCACCCGCGAACTCATCGACGCGCTGGAGGCGCCCGGCGACCTTATCGTCGGCGACAACGAGCCCTATGACGGCGCGTTGCGGGGCGACTGCCTGTTTCGCCACGCGACACTCCGGGGCCTGTCCAACACGCTGCTGGAAATCCGCCAGGACCTGATCGCCGAGGTCGAGGGCCAGCGCGGCTGGGCCGACCGCCTCGCCGGGCTGCTGCCCGACATCCTCGCCCGGCCGGAACTGCACGAAGCGCGCGCCTATGGCTCGCGCACCGGCCCGGTACCCCCCATCTGACCGGAAGACGTTTCCCGGGAGATTTCCATGACAGACCTCGACGACACGACCCGCACCGAGCTTGAGGCCGCCGCCTTCCGTCGCCTCGTCGCCCATTTGCGGGCGCGCACCGACGTGCAGAACATCGAGCTGATGAACATGGCGGGCTTCTGCCGCAACTGCCTGTCCAACTGGCTGCTGGACGCGGCAAAGGAGCGCGCCGTTCCGCTCACCAAGGATGAAAGCCGGGTCGCGGTCTACGGCATGCCCTATGACGAATGGAAGGCCCGTCACCAGAGCGAGGCCACGCCCGAGCAGAAGGCCGCCTTCCCCGGCCCGGGCGCGCACTGACGCCGCGCAGCGGCGCGGCCCGGCCACGCATTCACGCCACGCGGCTGTGCGGCTTGGGCACGCACTGAAGCGTCGCTCATGTCGATTCGCGGTGGATAGCGGGGCTAGCCGGCCCCTCGGCGCCGGGGGAGCGCGCCTTTGCCTTGACGACCCGCCCGGCTTGCGCTCCCTATCGCCGCCCGAATTGCCGTCTACACGCCGGGCCCTGCCCGATGCCCCGGAGACACCATGTCCGATATTCCCAACGACCAGCCGATGTCCGATGCCGCCGCCGGCTTCGCCAAGGAACAGCTGAAATCCTTCATCGAGCGCATCGAGCGCCTTGAGGAGGAAAAGAAGACCATTGCCGACGACATCAAGGACGTCTTCGCCGAAGCCAAGGGCACCGGCTTCGACACCAAGGCGCTGCGGGAGATTTTGAAGATCCGCAAGCAGGACGCCGACCAGCGCGCCGAGCACGAGGCGATCGTCGATCTCTACATGCAGGCGCTGGGCATGCTCAGCCCGAGCTGACGCCGGGCCTAAGCCCAATCACAGAACCGAACAGACCGACCGGGCGGCCAGTGGCCGCCCGCGCCGTTTCCCGGTCATGACAGAGGGCTCAGAGCGGCTTCTTCAGCGGGGCGGCGCCGGTCATCATCGCCACCACGGGCACGGCCACCACCGCCTCGCCGGAGAATTGCGTGGTGGTCAGGCCCTTGGCCCCGTCGCGACTGAACTGCGCGGCGACGATGCGGCGCGGCGGCGCCACGAAGGCGGCGAAGCGGCGCAGCTCCGGCAGGTGCATGGAGACCTTGCCGGCAACGCTGGGGCCGCTGAACAGGCGGCGGATTTCCGCGACCATGGCCTGCGAATAGGGCTGCGGCTTGCGCGTCTGCGCGGCCGTGGTCGCGCCCTCTGCGGGACGGGCGGCGCGGGCGGTGGCCACCTCGGGTGCCGGCGCACGGCCGGGCTGGAGGCGCGGCGCCGCGAAAACGCTGCCGGAGGCGTCGGCATAGGCGAGTGCCGGGCCTTCGCCGCTGGTGCCGCGCACGATCACCTCGGGCAACCCGCCGGTCTCGCTGGGGCGCGTCTGCGACAGCGGCGTGCCGGTGATGGCACTGGCGATCTGCCGGCTGGTCGCGGCTTCGGGCGTACCCGGCAGCGGGATGGCGGCGGCGAGCGCGGCGAGGTCGGCCCTGTCGCTGGCCGGCACAGTCGATTCAACCGGCACGGTCGATGCGACCGGACGGGGCGCCGGCGCAGCGGACGCCACCGCCCCGCGCGGCAGAGGATTGGGCCGGGGCAGCGGAACTGGCCCGAGCGAGGCCACCTCGAACCGGGCCATCGGCGCAGGAGCCGCCGAGACGGCTGGGGCCGAGAGGACGGGAGGAGCCGAAACGACGGCGGAAGCTGCGGCGACGGCCTGGGCAGCCGGCAGCGCCGGGCGTGGCATGGGGGTGGGTACGGCAGCGGCCAGCGCGATTTCCGCGGGCACGGCAGCGGGCGTGGGCACAGGCGCCGCAGCTGCCACCCGGGCCGGCGCTTCGGTCGCGGCAGTGGCCGGCGCGGTCTCTTCGTCGTCGTCGCCGTCCTTGCCGAACAGGCTGGCGAAGATGTTCTTGGGCGGTGCGCCGTTCGCCGCCACCCGGCGCTTGGGATCATTGCCGCCGGGAAGGCCGGCAAAGGCCGCGCCGGCACCGCCGGGCTCGCTGCCGCGCGATTCGACCTGGGCCAGAGCCGTGGCGTAACCGGACATCGGCTTGCCGTCGGCCGGCACGTGCACGGTCTTGCCATCCGGGAAGACCCGGGCGAGTTCGGGCCGGCTCATGCGCGGCCAGTGGCGCACGCCGCCTGTATCCATGTGCACGAAGGGCGAGCCGGAGGTCGGATAGAAGCCGACGCCCCCGCGCTGCAGCCGCAGCCCTGCCTCGCGGACCTTCGCCAGCGAGACGCCGGGAATGTAGAAGTCCATCGCCTTGCCCTGCGTGTGCAGGCTGGTCTGGGCGACGCCGCGCGAGCGCGAGCGCAGCATCGCGTTGGTCGCCGGCGAGCGATAGCCGCCGATCACCTGGATCGGCTGCGTCGCGTCAACCTCGCGATAGACCTCCCAGACGATGTCGAACAGCCGGGGGTCCATCTTGATCGATTCCTTGCGCCGCCAATCCTGCATGAGGACATCGAGCTGCTTCAGCGCCGCCGCGTCGTAGCGGCCATTGCGCTTGAAGGTGACGGTGGCGGTGGCACCGGAATGAACATGATGGAAGGTCAGCGTGCGCGTGTCGCCATTGGCCACCGCGTCCTGCAGCAGATCGGCGCCGCACAGCGTGGCCACCGCAGCGATGGCGGCAACCTTGGCGAATTTCGACGAGCGGAGGGCTTGGGTGATGCGCAAGGACGGGGACCCGATATCAACGTTTCCTGAGACGATACGGGCAGGAGCACCCGGACCGCGCTTGGTGAACATAGTCTTGTCGGGTTTGGTTAAGAGGTCATTACGACCCCGCCCCCACACCTATTGCCTCCCGGACTAGGAACCGACTGTGGCAAAAGAGTGCCGCGCGGTCAAATTCGCGAGGGATTACCACGCTCGGGCCCAGTTTATGCTCGATCGTGGCCAACCTGCCACAGGGCGATGGTGCGGAGCTGCCTTTTCGCCGCTCAGCGGCGGACCGTGTCCGCCTTGCGGTCGGCAAACTGGCGCGCACCGCCAATGCCGAGCGCCGATTTGGTGGCGGCGTTGGTCCCATAGAGGTCCTCACGCGTCACCAATTGCCCGTTTCCATCCACGAAGCTGGTGAAATAGACGAGATGGACCGGATATTTATTTTTCAGCGGCAGTGATTTTTCCTTGCCGCCGAGCAGACGCGACAGCCGCTGCTGGCTCCAGCCCTCGCCCGGCCGGCCGAGCGCGAACAGAGCCTCGGCGAACTCCATCGGCTCGTGCACGCGCACGCAGCCATGGCTGAAAGCGCGGCGGTCGCGGGAGAACAACGCCCGGCTGGGCGTGTCGTGCAGATAGACCGCGTGCTTGTTGGGGAACATGAACTTCATGCGCCCCAGCGCATTGCGCTCGCCCGGCTCCTGCCGGAACGAATAGCCCTGGGTGCCCGCGCGGCGCCAGTCCACCGTGCCGGGGTCGATCACGCGGCCATTGCGCACCACGTCGATGCCCTGGCGCACCAGCGCATAAGGGTCCGCCCGCAGCTTGGGCAGCATCTCGTTGCGGATGATGCTCGGCGGCACATGCCAGGATGGGTTGAACACCGCGTTTTGCATGCTCTCGCTGAGGATCGGCGTCTGCGTTTCCGGCTTGCCCACCACCACGCGGGTCTCGTGCACCGGGCTGCCGTCCACGACGATGCGGACCATGAATTCTGGGATGTTCACCATCACATAGGCCGGGGCGACCTCATGGGGCAGCCAGCGCCAGCGCTCCATGTTGGCGATGATGTCGGGAACGGGATCGGCGCCGGCATCGTTCAGTGCCGCCAGCGTGTTGCGCCCGACAATGCCGTCGACCTTCTGGCCGGCAAGGGCCTGAAAGGCGCGCACCGCCTCCACCAGCGCGCCTTCGTAGAATTCGTCGCCCTCTTGCGCGCCGGCGTCGAGGCCGACGCCGAGACGGGCGCGCAGCAGTGGCACGCGCGGGTCGCTCTCGCCCGGCCGCAGGGAAGGCCCCGGCGGGATGGGGGCATGCGACACCACCTGCCCCTGCGCCTGCAGCTGTGCCAACTGGTCCTTCAGCAGCCGATACTGGTCATATTGCGGGGCGAAGCTGGCGAGAGCCGCCCGTGCGTCCTGGGGATCGCGCGCATCGGCGACACGCGCGAGCACCGCCGCCGAATCCGGCACGGTCGGGCTGGGGTCGACATCCTTGGAGAGCGTCTTGGGGTCGAACCGGCCGCTCTGCACGTGGCGGGCATAGAGCAACGTCGCCGCGGCAACACGCATCTCGGTCTCGGCGCGCTGCGCCGCGTCGGCATCCGCCGGCAGGGGCGGCACGGCGTAGTCGGCCGGATCGAGCCCCTCAGCACCGGCCCCGGCGAAGGTATCGAGCGCCACCTGCCCAAGCGGGGCGAGCCCGCTCTCCCCGGTAAAGGCGGGCTGGAAGTTACGCGCGGTGTAATAGGCGGCCAGCGCCTCCCGGTCGGTCGGGCGCGAGGCGAAGCGCGCCAGCCCGCTCTCGACGATCGCGGCGAGATGTGTCGAAAACGGCGTCACAGCAGGTGCGGCGGGCTCAGCCGTCGCCGGTGAAGGTGCAGAAGATGCAGGTGGTGCGGCTCCGGTCGGGGTGCCGGACGTGCCCTCGCCAAGGCCGGGCGCACCATCGCCCACCATCGGCGCGGAGGGCAGGGTCGTCGCAGGGGCCAGCGCCGCCACAGGAGCCGGCGCTGTCGATTCGACGGGAAGCGGGGCGTCCGGGCCGTGCAGCGCCAGCGCGGCGCTGTGTGCCGGGCTGGGACGGCGCGGATCGAGCGCATCGAAAGGCTGGCTATCATCGGCGATCGCCGGCAAGGCCGCCGCCGCCTGGCCGGGGCGCAGCATCCCCGCCGCGTCGGCATCGAAAGCCGGCAGGCTGTCGCCCGTGCCATGGCCGGCGCGGTCAATGGCGATGGCGCTGCCATAGAACTCCTGCGCCTGCACGCTCAGGCCGGGTCCCCCGGCCGCCGCAAGCGCCAGCCCTGTCGCCACCGCGAGCATGCTCCGCGAGGCCGCCCGATGTCGCATGGCGCTCTTTTTCTCGACCGTACCCGTAACGCCGCGACCGGACATCGACTTCTCCGCTTGTTCCCGCCCCGGACAGACCGGCCTCGCCTGTCCCGGCAGGGATTCGGCGACGATCTGACCACAGCCCACAGACGGTTCAACTCACGAACACGGCAGGTGGATCCTCCGGGAATCTCTCGGCGGCCACTTTGCCGGCGCTTGGTAAAGGCGGTGTTAAGCATAATGCCGCCGAGGCCGAAGGCGCGCCGGCGCGTTCCGCCCGGCCCGGCTGTCATCTTCCCTTGCCCCCGGGGCGGCGATTCCTATAATCCCCGCCTTTCCCCAAAAGGTGCGGATAGACAGAATGAGCGACCTGACGGCCGGGATGGCCGCCGACCCCAAGCCCGTCGCCATCATCATGGGCAGCCAGTCCGACTGGGAAACCATGCGCCATGCCGCCGACGTGCTGGAAGCGCTCGGCATTGCCCATGACTGCCGCATCGTCTCGGCCCACCGCACGCCGGACCGCATGGTCGCCTTTGCCAAGGGCGCGCGCGCGGCCGGCACCAAAGTCATCATCGCCGGCGCCGGCGGCGCGGCGCATCTGCCCGGCATGGTCGCCTCGCTCACCCCGCTTCCGGTGTTCGGCGTGCCGGTCGAATCGAAGGCGCTGTCCGGCCTCGACAGCCTGTATTCCATCGTCCAAATGCCGGCCGGCATCCCGGTGGGCACGCTTGCCATCGGCAAGGCCGGGGCGACCAATGCCGCCCTGCTGGCTGCCGCCGTGCTGGCGCTCTCCGACGAAGCGCTGGCCACAAGGCTGGACGCCTGGCGCGCGGCGCGCACCGCCGCCGTGACGGAGCGGCCGGAATGAACGCCTCCCCGAAAATTCTCGCCCCCGGCGACACGATCGGCATTCTCGGCGGCGGGCAGCTTGCCCGCATGATCGCCCTCGCCGCCGCCCCGCTCGGGCTGAAGACGCATGTCTATGCGCCCGAGGAAGGCAGCCCTGCCTTCGACGTCGCCACCGCCCACACACAGGCGACCTATGACGACCTCGGCGCGCTGGAGCGCTTCGCCCGGAGCGTCGATGTCGTCACCTATGAATTCGAGAACGTGCCGGTCTACACCGCCGAATTCCTCGCCCGCCACGTGCCGGTGCATCCCGGTGCGCACCCTCTCGGCATCACCCAGGACCGGCTCGACGAGAAGACCTTCGTCTCCCGCCTCGGCATCGAGACCGCCCCCTTTGCCGCCGTGCATGACGAGGCGGAGCTGGAGGCGGCGCTTGATGAGATCGGCCGTCCGGCGGTGCTGAAGACCCGCCGCTTCGGTTATGACGGCAAGGGGCAGGTCATCATCCGCGAGGGCGACGACGCGGCGGCCGCCTTCAAGGCCATCGGCCGGCACCCCTCGATCCTGGAGGGCTTCGTGCCGTTCGAGCGCGAGGTTTCGGTCGTGGCCGCCCGCACCGAGGATGGCCGCTTCAAGGCCTATGAGGTGACGGAGAACGAGCACCGCCACCACATTCTCTACCGCTCGACCGTGCCGGCCGATGTCACGCCGGTGGTCGACGCCGTCGCCCGCGAGATTGCCCGCCGCATCGGCGAGGCGCTCGGCTATGTCGGTGTGTTCGCGGTGGAAATGTTTCTCGTGGTGGTGGACGGCACTCAGGGGGTGATCGTCAACGAGATCGCCCCGCGCGTGCACAATTCCGGGCACTGGACGCTGGACGGGGCCGTCACCAGCCAGTTCGAGCAGCATGTGCGCGCCATCGCCGGCTGGCCGCTCGGCGCGGTGGAGCGTCTCGGCCATGTCGAGATGACCAATCTCATCGGCGATGAGGCCGATGACTGGCAGGCCCTGCTGGAAGAACCCGGCGCGCATCTGCACCTGTATGGCAAGGCCGAAGCCCGCCCCGGCCGCAAGATGGGCCATGTGACGCGTATCTTCGAGGAGTGAGGACCACACGCCGTCACGCCCCCGTCGGGGTGCGGGGGGCGGTCGATGCCTCGGGCAGCCGCGCGTCCGCCTCGGGCGACATCACGCCAACGTGCGCGTCGCCGTTGAAATTCTGCCGCCGCTGCGGACGTATAGGCGGGGAACTGCCCTGTCATCGACCCCAGCGGACCGCCCATGCCCTTCCTGCGCGAGAATTCCGGCAAGCTCAGTCCCGAGAAAATCGGTGCGCTGCTCGTCGTCATCCTGCCCCTCGGCCTGCTGCTGGCCCAGGCGCTCGGCGGCGGCTTCGCCGCGCCGGACGCCCCCGGCCTTGGCAGTCCTGGCCTTGGAGGACCGGGGTTGGGAGGACCGGGGTTGGGCGCGCCCGGCCTCAGTGGCCCGGCGCCCGGCGGGGCTCTGGGAGGCGAGGCGGCGCTGGGGGCACGCCCGCTCATCCAGATCATCCATTTCGTCGGCGACTGGGCGGTCCGGCTGCTTTTGCTCTCGCTGGCGGTAACGCCGGCGCGCCGGCTGTTCAATTGGCCCAAGCTGCTGCTCACCCGCCGCACCCTTGGCCTCGGGGCCGCACTGCTCATCGCCATCCACTTCGTCGCCTATCTCGTCGACACCGGCAATATCGCCACCGCCGCGACCGAGATCGTGCTGCGCATCTACCTCACCATTGGCTTCGTCGCGCTGCTCGTCTTCGCCGCGCTGTCCGCCACCTCGTGGGACGGGGCGATCCGGCGGCTGGGCGCGGAGCGCTGGAACCAGCTGCACCTTCTCGTCTATCCCGCCACCGCGCTCGCCCTGTTGCATTTTTTCATGCAGCAGAAACTCGACGTCACCCAGCCGGTGCTGATGACCGGCCTGTTCGTCTGGCTGATGGGCTGGCGGGTGATGCAGCGATATGGGCGCGGCACCGGCTTCCTTAACCTGATCGGCCTCGCCGCCGTTTCCGGCGTACTCACCGCGCTGATCGAGGCCGGCTGGTACGCGGCCGCCACCGGCATCGACCCGGCGCGGGTGCTGGGAGCGAACCTCTCCTTCGCCTACGCCATCAGCCCAAGCTGGTGGGTGGCCGGCGCCGGCCTGGGCGTCGCGGTGCTCAGCGAGGCCGTTCTGCGCCTGCGCCCTCTCCCCGTCCGCCGCACCGCCCGCGCCTGACGCGCCTCAGTTCACCGCCTCCGCCAGAAAGCCAGCGGCGTCCTCCTTCGGCAGCGCCGTCCAGCCGGCGAGCTGGTGCCGGAACCAGGTGTCCTGCCGCTTGGCGTAGTGCCGCGTGTCGAGGATCGCGCCTTCGATGGCGTCGTCCAGCGGGATTTCCCCGGCGAGATGGCGCGCGAACCACGGCATGCCGTGCGCCTTCAGCAGAGTGCGGTCGGCCGGCAGCTCGCGCGCCAGCAGCGCCCGCGCCTCCTCCAGCGCCCCCTCGCCCATCATGGCGTGGAAGCGCTCGGCGATGCGTGCGCGCAGGGCGGTGCGGTCGGTGGCGAGGAAAAGCCGCACGCTCGTCTCAGGTGCCAGCACGGGCGCTTCCGGCGGCGTCTCCTGCCAGCGCGCCAGCGGCCGGCCCGTCGCCTCGAACACTTCCAGCGCCCGCATCAGCCTTTGCGTATCGGAGGGCCGCAGCCGCGCCGCCGTCTCCGGGTCCACCTCGCCCAGCCGCGCATGCAGCGCCGGCGCGTCGAGGCCGAGCCCGCGCACCCGCTCGCGTATGTCGGCCGGAATGGCCGGGATCGGCGAGAGCCCCTGCGTGAGTGCCTTGAAATACAGCCCGGTGCCGCCGGTGAAGATCGGCAGCCGCCCCTCCCGTTCGGCCTCGGCCAGCGCCGCGCGGGCGTCCTCCAGCCAGTGCGCGACGGAATAGTCCTCGCCCCCGTCGACATGGCCGTAGAGGCGGTGCGGCGCGCGCGCCTCTTCCTCGCGCGTCGGCCGTGCCGAGAGCACGCGCAGGTCGCGATAGACCTGCATCGAATCGGCGTTGATCACCACGCCGCCGGTCCGCTCCGCCAGTGCGAGCGCCAGCGCCGACTTGCCGCTCGCAGTCGGTCCTGCAATAAGCACGGCGCGCGGGCGCGCAGCTCTCGCGGTCACGTCCGCCTCGCTCTTCCGGGTTTCCATCCTGCCTTTTTGCCCGACGCCGGCCCGGCGGCAAGGTCCCAGTCGCAGCCATGACGCATTCCCCCTCCCCTGCCCCGCTTTCCCACGTCGTCGTTCTCGTCTCCCATCCCGCCGCCCCGGCGGTGGACGAGGCGCTCCTTGCCCGTGCCCGCGCCGCCCTGCCCGCGCCCGGCGCGACGCGCGTGCTCAATCCCGGCATCGCCGCCGAGATCGCCCATGCCGGCGCGGCCGACATCGAGGCGTTGCGCGCGGCGCTGGACGGTGCCCCGGTCGATGCGGCGCTGCTGCCCGCGCAGGGGCGGCGCAAGAAGCTGTTTCTGGCCGACATGGACTCCACCATGATCGGGCAGGAGTGCATCGACGAACTGGCCGATTATGCCGGCATGAAAGCGCATGTCGCCGCCATCACCGAGCGCGCCATGCGCGGCGAGATCGCCTTCGAGCCGGCGCTGCGCGAGCGCGTGGCGCTGCTGAAGGGGTTGCCGCTCGCCGTCGTCGACACGGTGATCGCTGAGCGCATCCGCCTCACCCCGGGCGGCACCGCGCTGGTGCGCACCATGAAGGCGAACGACGCCCACACGCTGCTGGTCTCGGGCGGCTTCACCCTGTTCACGCAGCGCGTGGCGGCGATGATCGGCTTCGACGCCCACCGCGCCAATGTGCTGATCGCCGATGGCGAGAGCTTCGCCGGCCTAGTCGAGGAGCCCATTCTCGGCCGCGAGGCCAAGCTCGCCGCGCTGGTCGAGCTGCGCACCCGCCTCGGCCTCGCTCACGCCGACACGCTGGCGGTCGGCGATGGCGCCAATGATCTTGCCATGATCGGCGAGGCCGGCCTCGGCGTCGCCTACCACGCCAAGCCGGCCGTGGCGGCGGCGGCACAGGTGCGGATCGACCATGGCGACCTCACCGCCCTGCTCTACCTGCAGGGCTATGCCGCCGAAGACTTCGTCGAGACTGACGTCGTCGACGCCTGAGCCGGGCGCCCGTCACGGCGCCAGCGGCGGCAGGATGATCGTGCTGCGCAGCGGGTCGTTGGGAATGTCGACCGGCGGCGCCAGCGGCGGCGCGGCGGACCCCGGCGCCATCGCCCCCGGCGGGGAGTATTGGCCGTAATAGGATTGCGGCCCGGCTGGCCGGGCCGGGCTCGTCGGCGCGCGCGGGGCGGCCGGTGTGGCCGGCATCCGCAGACGCGGTGCCGTGGCTGCGGGCGAAGCGGCGCGTGGTGCCGCGTTTGCGGGAGATGCGGCGCGGGGCGCCGCTTGAGGGGCCGGCGCCGGCGAGGGGGCAAGCCTGCGCGCTGGCGCGGCGTCCGTCGCTTCGCCGCCATCGGTCAGCGGCGTTCGGCCATATTCCGCCTCCAGCCGCTTGGTCTCCCGATCCAGCGCCCGCATGTTGATGGCCGTGCTCAGCGCCGTCAGGTCGAAACGGCGGTCCGGCGCGGCAAGTGGCCCTCCCCACCGTACGGCGGCGGCCGGGGCGGCGGGCAGGCCCGCATTGGCGACATCCTGCATCTCCAGCGTCGCCTCGAAGCTCAGGGCCGGAATGTCGAGCGCACCGCTCAACCCGAAACGCTGTTCGCCCACTGCGAGGCGGGCAGCGCTGGTGCGGGCCACGCCATCGACCACGCTGACGGCGCTCTCCACCCGCGCCAGCTTGAGCGGCGCGCGCGCCAGGCCGTCGCTCAGCAACTGCGCCAGACGCTGCTGGTCCGGCGGCGGCCCCCGCTCGGTCGCCAGCATCACATAGTGCAGCGCCTTCGGGTCGCTCTGGTCGACTTCCAGCCCCTCGATGGCAAAACTGCCCTGCCCCTGCAGCTGGCTCGCCAGCGCGAAGGGAGAATTGCCCCGCCCGGTCACGTCAAGCGTCGTGCTCACGCGGCCGCGCACCTTCGGCTGGGTCACGCCGAGGGCCGCGAAAAGCACGGCGCTGTCGGCACTGGTAAGGCCCAGTCGGCCGTCGAACTGCACGGCCTCGCCGGTGCGGGCAAGGTTGAACTTGCCGGAGAACGGCCCACCGGCCAGCGTGCCGGTGGCACTCTCCACCGCGAGCCGGCCCTGCGCCAGCCGCGCCACGATCGTCGCCTCGCCAAGCGCCAGCCCGCCGGGAAGATCGAAGCGCGCGACATTGAGCTTCAACTCGGCGGCAAGGCTGGAAAGCGGCGCCGGGCCGAAGCGGGCCCGCGACCATCCCTCCGCCTCCCCCGCGCCGGCGGCGCCGACGACAAGACCCAGTGCCCGCGCGACGTTCCAGCGCGGCGTGGCAAGCTCAGCCCGCACCGGCTCGCCCGGCGTGTAGCCGAGGGTGCCTGCGAGCGGCTGATCGCCCAGCGAGCCGGAAAGCGCCCCTATCCGCCAGCCCTCGCCTTCGCGGGCAAGTGCGCCGGTGAACCGTGCCGGCACCGGGCCCGTGCCGGCGGCCGCCAGTTGCGGCAGCAGGACCGCGAGGTCGGCGCTTTCCAGCGTCAGCGCGAGGTCGGGGTCGAGGCGGCCGGCGGCATCCAGCGCCGCCGTGCCCTCCCCGCGCAGCCGCGACCCGGCAAAATCGAGCGTCGCCTCGATCCGCTGATCGAGATCGAGCGTGAGGCGGGCGGGGCCGAGCTTGGGACGCAGGCCCGGAACGCCGACGCCGGACAGCACGGCGCTGCCGTCACGGGCATCGATCTCGGCCCGCCCGCTCAGCTTTCCATCCGCGCCAAAGCCGATCTGCCCCGTACCGGACAGGCCACCGAGCCGGCCATCGGCGTCGACCGTGGTGCGCCCGGCCTGCGACACCAAAGCGAGGGTGAGGTCCACCGGCGCGAGGCTCGCTTGCGTCGCGGTCAGGAACGGTTCGATGCGGGTCAGGCCGAAGGCGACCGCCAGCCCCGGCAGGCCATCAGCGCGTGGCCCCGAGAGCTTGGCGGTAAAGCGGGCGTCCCCGGCCCCGTCGCGGCCAAAGGCGGCAAGCCGGCCGGAGCCGGTGAGGTCGAGCCCCGCCAGATCCTCGATGGCGAGGCGTTCGATGCCCAGCCCGTCGGCCCCGCCCTTGAGGATGACGTCAAGGCTGCGGGCCCTGCCACCGGCAAGGCGCACCTGCTGGCCACTGAGGCTGAGATTGAGGTCCGTCGTGCCGAGGCCGAGATTCACCAGACGTTGAACCGGCGGCAGCAATGCGTCGACATCCACATCCGACGTCGTCAGCACCGCATCGACCCGCCCTCGCCCGCCGGCGGCCGGCAGCGTGTAGGCGGCGGTGCCGGCGAACCGGCTGTCCCCGGCCGAAAGGTCCACCTTGTCCAGCGCGAAGCCGCCGGCGCTGACGCTGAGTTCGGCGGAAAGCCGGGCCGCGCCGGCGGGCAGACTGGCCACCAGCCCGCTAGCCTGCGGCATCGCCCAGGCGACGAAGCCCGGCAAATCCTGCGCCTCCAGCACCCCGCTGCCGCCGAACAGGGCCGCGTTCGGATCGCCGGAACCGGCCACGCGCGGCAGGCTTCCGGAGAGCGCGATATGCGCCCCGCCGGGCAGCCGCGCCTCCAGCGTGCGGGCGCGCCAGCCGCCGGGCGACCAGTCGAGGCCCGCCTTCACCTCGCGCGCCGCCGACCCGGCGAGCAGCACCGTGTCGCTGGACAGATCGAGCGAGCCGACGATCGCGAGGTCGGCCAGTGGCGCCAGAAGCCGCGCCAGCGCGTCGGTAGCCGCCAGCGGCGTCGCGCCGCCGGTCATGGCGCCCAGATCGAGCTGGCGCGCCGCCAGAGTGAGGTCGAGCCGCGAATCGGGGGTGCCCGGCCCCGCCCCGACGAGGCGCGCGGCGCCGGAAAGTTCCACCGGCCGCTCGGCGGCGTCGAGCGTCAGGCTGAGTTCGGTGGCGGCCACCGCCTGCGACGTCGCCTCCACCTTTGCCGACAGGCTCCATGCCTTCAACAGGTCGGCCCCGGCACTCCCAGGAGTCGCTGCGGTTGCGGAAGGTGGCGCGGCGCGCACCAGCGCCGCCCGGCCACGAAAACTCGGCGCCCCCCCGGCAAGGCTCAGCACCCCATCCGCATCGACAGCGAGCGGCGAACCGACATTCTGCGCCCCGAGGCGCATCTTGGCGGTGCCGTCGGCGGCGAACTGCGTCAGGCTGAGCCGCACCCGGCGCCGCAGGCCGGCCGCGTCCGCCTCACCCTCCAGCCGTACCGGGCCGGTCGGCCCGCCGACCGCGCCGGTCAGGTCGATGTTGTCCAGCTTGAGCGCGCGCTCATTGGCGCGATCCACCACTTCAAAGCTGCCGTCGGTCACGGAGATATCGGCGATGCTGAAGCCGCCCGGCCGGGTGACGCCGGTGGGCAGCGAGAGCTTGCCTGTCGTGTCGACCACGAGCCGCCCGCGCGGGCGCAGCAGGCCGACATGGTCTGCCACCACCTCGCCGCGCATCAGCGCGCCCAGATTGAGCCGGCCGGACAGTTCCGCTACCGACAGTCCGGTGCCACCGCCATCGACGCCGATCGACACGTCGCGCAGCACCACGCGCGGGGTGGGTAGGATTTGTGCGTCGATCGGGCCACGGATGACGACGGGCGCGCCCAGGGTGCGGGCCGCCTGCGCCTCAAAGGTCGAGCGCCATTGCGACCAGTCGACGACGAACGGCGCCGCGAAGGCCGCCGCGACGGCCAATATGATCGCGCCCGCAATCGTCAACAGCAGGTTCTGCACACATCCCTCCGGCCTTTCGGCCCCGGCATCGTCGCCCCCTGGCGGCTGCCGGAACACTCTACGCTAGATCGTTGATGATTTTTGCGTTCTACGCGCCGCGCACAAGGCGCGAATTGATGCAGACGCGACACAAACGCCGCGGCGGGCCTGCCGGCGCTTCCCTCGCGCCCGTCTCTCAGGGCAGGATCTTTCCTGGATTCATGATGTTCTGCGGGTCGAGCGCCTGCTTGATCGCCCGCATCGCATCCAGCGCGGCGAGACCGTGCTCGGCCTCCATATAGCCGCGCTTGCCCTGGCCGACCCCGTGTTCGCCGGTGGCGGTGCCGCCCATGGCCAGCGAGCGTTTGACCATGCGCGAGATGAAGTCCTTCGCCTTCGCCACATCCTGCGGGTCGCTCATGTCGACCAGAGTGACGGTGTGGAAGTTGCCGTCACCGACATGACCGACGATGGGCGCCAGCATCCCCATCTCCTCAATATCGTTTTTGGTCTCGTCGACGCAGTCGGCGAGGCGGGAGAGCGGCACGCACACATCGGTGGCCAGCGCCTTGGCGCCAGGCTTCAGCGGCAGGCAGGCCCAGTAGGCGTCGTGCCGCGCCTGCCAGAGCTTGGTGCGCTCTTCGGGCCGTGTCGCCCATCTGAAAGTGCCGCCACCATATTCCGCCGCGATATCGCCGAAGCGCCCGGCCTGCTCATGCACGCTGGCCTCCGTGCCATGGAACTCCACGAACAGGGTCGGCTGCTCGGCGAGGTCGAGCTTTGAATAGGCGTTGCAGGCCCGCACCTGCACCTCGTCGAGCAGTTCGATGCGCGCCACCGGCAGGCCGGACTGGATGGTGAGGATCGCCGCGTCGCAGGCGGAGCGGATGGTGGGGAACGCGCAGACCCCGCCGGAAATCGCCTCGGGAATGCCGGCCAGCCGCAGCGTCAGCCCGGTGATGATGCCGAGCGTGCCCTCGGCGCCCACGAACAGCCGCGTGAGGTCGTAGCCGGCGGCGGATTTCCTCGCCCGCCGCGCGGTGGTGATGACCTCCCCATTGGCCAGCACGGCCGTGAGCGCGATCACATTGTCCTTCATCGTGCCGTAGCGCACCGCATTGGTGCCCGAGGCGCGGGTGGAGGCCATGCCGCCCAGCGAGGCGTCGGCGCCGGGGTCGATGGGGAAAAACAGGCCGGCATCGCGCAGATGCTCGTTCAGCTGCTTGCGCGTCACCCCCGGCTCGATCACGCAGTCGAGATCCTCGGGATGGACGGACAGCACCCGGTTCATGCGCGAGAGGTCGATGGAAATGCCGCCGTGCGGGGCGTTGATCTGCCCCTCCAGCGAGGTGCCGGTACCAAAGGCGATCACCGGCACGCCATGCCGGGCGCAGGCGCGCACGACGAGTTGAACCTCCTCGGTGCTCTCGACGAACACCACCGCATCCGGCGCCTCGTTGGCCAGCCAGGTGATGGTGTTGGCGTGCTGTTCACGGATCGCCCGGCCGATGGCGAGCCGGTCGCCGAAACGGGGGGAAAGGGCGGCAACCACGTCCTGCACCCGGGCGGGGTCCACGGGGACAGGGCCCGCCTGCATCGCGAGACGCTCCTCGACCATGGTTTCCATCCCGCTCTCCCGAAGCTCGTATGCACCCGCCGCGTGGCGCCAAAGCCGGCAGCGCCAACCGCTTATACCTTATCAGCGCAGGCCGCGACTCCCGCCGCGCCGCTGCCGCCGTGCAAAAAGCCCGACGAAACCCCGCAAAGGCAAGAATTCAGTCATTCAATTGCCATCACGGCAGGTGACGACTGCACTGAAAGTCGGCACAATGCTTGTCAATAAGGCAGCGCGGTACCTCGCGCTCAGCGGTCGGGATGGTGTCATGCTGGACGGGATCGATTTCGAACCCGTATTTTTCGCGCCTTTCGTGTCTTCCGTGATGACGGTCGACACGGGCTGGGCCGATCACAACGGGCATTTGCACGCGGCCTTCCACAGCCTCCTGTTCGACCGCGCGGTCGACGAGGCGGTGTTCCTTGTCGGGCTTGGCCCGCACATGGTGGAAAGCCGCAGCGCCTCTTTCGTTACGATGGAGGCTCATCAGCGTTTCCAGCGCGAACTTCGCGCCGGACAGGAAGTGCGGGCGACGCTTCGCCTCATCAATTACGACGAGAAGCGCATGCATCTGTTCCAGGAGTTGCACCACGCCCGCGAGGGCTGGATCGCCTCGACCTATGAACAGATCGCCCAGCATGTGGAAGCCGGCACCCGCCGCGTGGTGCCTTTCCCCGACGAGGTGCTGGAACGGCTGGCGCTGATGAAGGCGGCCCATGGCGCGCTGCCGGTCCCGGAAGGGCTCGGCCGGCCGGTCAACATGCCGATCCGCCTCAGCTGAGCGGCCCTCACCGGCGGTCGGCGGGCGTGGTGTTGCGCCCGCGATCGGCGGTGAGTTCCAGCGTGGTCCAGCCTTCGATGGTGCGGCGGCGCTTCAGCCGCAGGCCCTGCGCGCGATAGGCGGCCAGCGCCGCATTGGCGTGCGAGGGCAGCAGCCCCGACAGCACCACCGTCCCGCCCGGTGCCCGCAGCAGGCTCAGCTGCCGGGCGATGCCCTTGAGCGGCGCCAGCAGGATGTTGGCAAGGATCAGGTCGTAAGGCCCCTCGCGGCGGAACTCCCTCGCACCCAGCCCCGGCGCATGCAGGAAGCGGATATGCGTCGCGGCCCGGTTCGCCACCGCATTGGCCCGCGCCGTCGCCACCGCCACCGGGTCGATGTCGCTGGCCAGCACCGGGGCATGGAACAGCCGCGCCGCCGCCATGGCGAGAACGCCGGTGCCGGTGCCGACATCGAGCGTGCGGGCCGGGCGGCGCTGCTTGCCGAAAGCGTCGATGGCGGCAAGGCACCCCTTGGTGGTGCCGTGATGGCCGGTGCCGAAGGCCAGCGCCGCCTCGATCTCGATGCCGATCCGGCTTGGCGCCAGCCGCCCGCGATCATGCGAGCCATGCACGACGAAGCGACCGATGGCGACCGGAGCCAGCCCCTCCAGCGAGGCGGCCACCCAGTCCTTCTTGTCGAGCAGCGAAAACACCGCCGCCGCCGCCGCGTCCGGCGAGACCAGCGCCACCAGCTCGCGCACCATCTCCTCGTCCGGCGGATCGCCGAAATAAACCTCGACCGCCCAACCCGCCCCTTCGGCGCGGTCCTCGACCTCGAAAGCGGCGGCGGCCACCTCGGCCGGGTCGAAGCTCTCGCCGAGATATTCGGCGATGGCGCGCGCCTCGTGCTCGGGCGCATCCACCCGCATCACATGCGACGCGCCATTGGGCGGCAATCCTTCGAGCATGGCGGTCCTCACGGGGTGGCGGGGCGAGCTTTAGAGGCGGTGGCCGCTCTGTAAGCGAGACCGCGCCCGAACGCCAGCGCGGGAGGAAGGCTCAGCCTCTCACGCCGCGTCGACAAAACTGTCGACCACCTTCTTCTCGCCGGCCTTGTCGAACTGCACGGTGAGCTTGTTGCCTTCCACCGAGGCCACCTCGCCATAGCCGAACTTCTGGTGGAACACCCGGTCGCCGACGGCAAAGCGCGTCGCCGGCCCGGTGGAGCGGGCGATGAGCTCGCCCTCGATGACCAGCCCGCCGCGCGCCTTCTCGCTTGCCGCGAAGCGCGAGGGGCGGTTGTCGGCGAAGGTGCCCGACCCGCCGCCGGAAAACCCGCCTGACGACCCGCCCGATCCGCCGCCGCCGGCGCGAGAGGCGTTCTGCGCCCGCTGCCAGCCGGGCGTGGAATAGGAGGAACCGAAGGTCTGCGCCTCGTCGAAACGGCTCGGCCCGTAGCCATAGCGGCCCGACTGGCCGCCCCCCCAGCCCTGCCCGCCGCGCGATTCCGTCACCTCCACGTCCTTCTCCGACAATTCGTCGAGGAAGCGGCTCGGCACGGCCGATTGCCACAGGCCGTGGATGCGCCGGTTGGAGGCGAAGAACACCTTGGCCCGCTTGCGCGCGCGGGTGATGCCGACATAGGCGAGGCGGCGCTCCTCCTCCAGCCCGGCACGGCCCTGCTCGTCCAGCGCGCGCTGGTTGGGAAACACGCCCTCCTCCCAGCCGGGCAGGAACACAGTATCGAATTCCAGCCCCTTGGCGGAATGCAGCGTCATGATGCTGACGGCATCGCCTCCATTGCCGCGATCGACATCCATCACCAGCGAAATGTGTTCGAGGAAGCCGATCAGGTTCTCGAACGGCTCCATCGAGCGCACGAGTTCCTTGAGGTTGTCGAGCCGGCCTTGAGCGTCGGCGGAGCGGTCCTTCTGCCACATCTCGGTGTAGCCGGACTCGTCCAGCACGATCTCCGCCAGTTCGTGATGGCGCATGGTGGCCATCTGCTCCCGCCAGCGGTCGAACGAGCCGACAAGCTCGCGCAAGGTGAGGCGCACCTTGGGCTTCAGTTCCTCGCTCGCCGCCAGCTCGCGGGCGGCTTCGGCCAGTGGAAGCTGGGCGGCGCGGGCATGATCGTGGATCTGCCGCAGCGCCGCGTCGCCGAGCCCGCGCTTGGGCACGTTGACGATGCGCTCGAAGGCGAGGTCGTCGGTCGGCGAGGCGATGACCCTGAGATAAGCCAGCGCGTCGCGGATTTCCGCCCGCTCGTAGAAGCGCGGGCCGCCGATGACGCGGTAGTTCAGCCCCAGCGTGACGAAGCGTTCCTCGAATTCGCGCATCTGGAACGAGGCGCGCACGAGGATGGCGATTTGCGTCAGCGCGTGGCCGGCGCGCTGCAACTGCTCGATCTCCTCGCCGATGGCGCGGGCTTCCTCCTGGCTGTCCCAGGCGCCCGTCACCGTCACCTTCTCGCCGCTCTCGCCTTCCGAGAACAGCGTCTTGCCGAGCCGCCCGGCATTGTGGGCGATAAGGTGCGCCGCCGCGCCGAGGATATGGCCGGTGGAGCGGTAATTGCGCTCCAGCCGCACCACGGTGGCGCCGGGAAAATCGCTGTCGAAGCGCAGGATGTTGTCCACCTCGGCGCCGCGCCAGCCATAGATCGACTGGTCGTCGTCGCCGACGCAGCAGACATTGCGCGAGCCCGCCGCCAGCAGCCGCAGCCACAGATACTGCGCGACATTGGTGTCCTGGTATTCGTCGACGAGGATATAGCGGAAGCGGCGATGATACTCCGCCAGCACGTCCGGGTTCTCGCGCAGCAGGCGAATGCTCTCCAGCAGCAAATCGCCGAAATCCACCGCGTTCAGCGCCTTCAGCCGCGCCTGATAGTCGGTGTACAGCTTCTGCCCAAGCCCGTTGGCAAACGCCGAACCCTCGCCGGCCGGCACCTGCGCCGGGGAGAGGCCGCGATTCTTCCAGCCGTCGATGATGTTGGCGAGCAACCGCGCCGGCCAGCGCTTCTCGTCGATGGATTCGGCCTGCAGAAGCTGCTTCAGCAGCCTTATCTGGTCGTCGGTGTCGAGAATGGTGAAGCCCGAGCGCAGCCCCACCAGCTCGGAATGCCGGCGCAGCATGCGCACGCCGATGGAGTGGAACGTGCCGAGCCACGGCATGCCCTCCACCTGCTCGCCGACCATGGCGCCGATGCGGTCCTTCATCTCCCGCGCCGCCTTGTTGGTGAAGGTGACGGCCAGGATCTGCGAGGGCCAGGCAAGGCCGAGCGAGAGGATATGGGCGATGCGCGTGGTCAGCACCCGTGTCTTGCCGGTGCCGGCGCCGGCGAGCACCAGCACGGGACCCTCGGTCGCTTCCACCGCCGCCCGCTGCTCGGGGTTCAGCCCATCGAGATAGACGCCCCGTCCTTGCGCGCCATGGCCGGGATTGGCCAGCGCCGCCGCGCGCGCGGCGATGCCGCCGGGGCGCGGGGTAGCCACCGGCAGGTCGAACGGGAAGTCGGAGGGATCGCCATCCGGGGTATTTCGGGGGTCGGCCAAAGGCCTGCTCTCAGTCATGATGGATGATTCTTGAGGGAACAAAATGGCACCGGCGTGCCCATTTGGCGAGGGCGGGGCGCAATTGCCAGGATTCGGCTCGCGCGATACCGCTCAGCTCGCGCGATACCGCAGCGCCGGAAGCGCCGCACTTATATGCGCGCCCAGCGCCCGCGCCGCCAGCGAAGGGCGCGGGTCGGCATATTCCAGCGCGATGCCGATGCTGGGAAGCGCCGGCATGCCGTTGGTGACGATATGAAGATCGGGGGGCACCGCCATGCGGGTCAGCACCGCTATCGCGTGGCCAGAGCGGGCGATGGCGATGAGGCCGGCCAGACTGTTGCTGGCGAAGGCCACCCGGTAGCGCCGCCCCACGGACTCCATCGCCGCGCAGGCCGCGCGATAATCCAGCGTGAGCGGCGCCGAGAGTGCCAGCGGCAGGCTGGGCTGGCCCAGCACCGAGGGCGCGGCATCATTGGCCACCCAGACGAAGTCCTCCTGCCGGATCACCTCGCTGCCGCCGGGATCGGACACCGAGACCAGCGCCATCTCTATCTGCCGCCGGTGCAGCAGCGGACGCAGTTCCAGCGTCGGCGCGCACACCATGCGCAATTCGACATCGGGATGCAGCGCGCAGAAGCCGCGCAGAAGCTCAGGCAGGAACGCGGCGGAATAATCTTCCGGGCAGCCGAAGCTCACCGGGCCGCGCAGCCCCGTCCCCACCATGTCGGCGAGGATCTCGTCGTGGCGCGCGAGCAGGGCGTCGGCATGCACCAGCAGCTTCTCGCCCGCCATGGTGAGGCGGACGCCCGAGCCGCTGCGGTGCAGGAGCGGCTGCCCAAGGGCGCTTTCCAGCCGGTGCATCTGCATGCTCAGCGCCGACTGGGTGCGGCCGATCTGCATGCAGGCGCCGCTGATCGAGCCCGTGCGCGCCACGACGGCGAAGCTGCGCAGCAAGGCGAGGTCGAGGTCCGGGATAAGCGTCATCGAACTATCAATTTCATCAATATCGGAATGAAGTAATATCAGTTTGCCTGAATGGGCAAGGCCCGCTAGCTCTTTTAACCTGGCCATTCCACGGGTGATCCCATGACGCTGAACGCCGAGTCGCTGAACGCCGAGTCGCTGAACGCCGAGACGCAGAACGCCGAGACGACCAACGCCGGGTCGCAGAACGCCGACCCCGCCTTCTGGGCCGCCGCCGGCACCCACCTCACCCGCTATGGGCCCAGTTTCGAATCCATCATCGTCGAGCGGGCGGAGGGCAGTTTTGTCTATGATGCCGACGCACGCGGCATTCTCGACTTCACCTCCGGCCAGATGAGCGCGGTGCTCGGCCACACCCATCCCGACATCGTCGCCACCGTCGAGCGCCAGATGGGCCGGGTCGCCCATCTGTTTTCCGGCATGCTCTCGCGCCCGGTGGTTGAGCTCGCCTCCCGCCTCGCCGCGCTGGCGCCGGGGCTGGAGCGCGTCCAGCTGCTTTCCACGGGCGCGGAATCGAACGAGGCCGCCATCCGCATGGCGAAGCTGGTGACCGGCGGGCACGAGATCGTCGCCTTCGCCCAGAGCTGGCACGGCATGACCGGCGCGGCGGCGGCGGCAACCTACAGCGCCGGGCGCCGGGGCTACGGGCCGGTGGCGGCGGGCTCCTTCGTCATCCCCGCGCCGAACTCCTACCGGCCGCGCTTCACCCATCCGGACGGTTCCAACGACTGGCAGGCCGAGCTCGACGACGCCTTCTCGCTCATCGACCGCCAGTCCACCGGCGCGCTGGCCGCCTTCATCGCAGAGCCGATCCTGTCGAGCGGGGGCATTCTCGAACTGCCGCCCGGCTACCTCAAGGCGCTGAAGCAGAAATGCGAGGAGCGGGGCATGTTGCTCATCCTCGACGAGGCGCAGACCGGCATCGCCCGCACCGGCCACATGTTCGCCTTCCAGCGCGACGGCGTGACGCCCGACATCATGACGCTCTCGAAGACGCTCGGCGCCGGCCTGCCGCTCGCCGCCGTCATGACCGCCCCCGCGATCGAGGAAAAGGCCTTTGAGAAGGGCTTCCTGTTCTACACCACCCATGTTTCCGATCCGCTTCCCGCAGCCGTCGGCGTCACCGTGCTGGACGTGGTCGAGCGCGACGGGCTGGTGGAACAGGCGATCACGCGCGGTCAGCGGCTCAAGGATGGCCTGCTCTCGCTTCAGCAACGCTATGACTGCGTGGGCGATGTGCGCGGGCGCGGCCTGCTGCTCGGGCTGGAAATCGTGCTCGATCGCGGCACCAAGGAACCCGGCTTCGAGCTTGGCGCGCGCGTCATGGAAGAGGCGATGAACCGGGGCCTGAGCATGAACATCGTCAAGCTGCCGGGCATGGGCGGCGTGTTCCGCATCGCCCCGCCGCTCACCGTCTCCGAGGCCGAGATCGACCTCGGGCTGGAGATCATCTCCGATTCCATCGCCGCCGCCACCCGCTGACGCCGCCGGCCGGCCCGGCGATCGGGGCCCCCGGCGCAAGGCAAGCGGGTCGTTGACGGCAGGGGGAACGCCGCTGGCGTCAGTGGGCCGGGCATGGTCTGATTGCGCGGAAACCCTTCCGTGCAGCACCTGCCCAAGGCCCCCGATGTTTGAAGCCAAGTTCCAGACCTTCGCCGATTCCGCCGCCCCCGCGCTCGGCACCGCCCGGCTCAAGCTGCTGCGGGACGAACTGGAGCGGCGCGGGCTGGACGGTTTTCTCATTCCCCGCGCCGACGCGCACCAGAACGAATATGTGCCGCCCTGCGACGAGCGCCTCGCCTGGCTCACCGGCTTCACCGGCTCGGCCGGCCTCGCTCTGGTGCTGCGGGACGAAGCCGCGATCGTGGTCGACGGACGCTACACGCTGCAGGCCGCCGCACAGGTCGACACCGCCTCCTTCACCGTGGTGCCGCTGGCGGAAACCTCGCCCGAACGCTGGCTGGAAAAGCACCTCACCGCCGGCGCGCATTTCGGCTACGACCCCTGGCTGACCACGGTGGAAGGCGAGCAGAAGCTGCGCCGTGCCGCCACCGCAGCCGGTGCGGTTCTGGTGGCGGTCGAGGGCAACCCGCTCGACGCGGTGTGGCACGACCGCCCCGCCCCCCCGCTCGCCCCCGTCACCCTGCGCGACCCGACGCTGGCCGGAGAGAGCGCGCCGGACAAGATCGCCCGCATACAGGCGGCTCTGGCCGAGCAGAAGCTCGACGCGCTGGTGGTCTCTGATCCGCATTCGGTCGCCTGGGCCTTCAACATCCGCGGCGGCGACGTGAACTTCACCCCGCTTGCGCTGGCCTGGGCGCTCATTCCGCGCACCGGCCGCCCGACCCTGTTCGTCGACGGCCGCAAGCTCTCCAACGCCGCCCGCGACGCGCTCGGCCACGTCACCGAGATCGCCGAGCCGATGCTGCTGGAGCGCGCGGTGGAAATGGCGGCCGCAGGCGGCGCCACCGTGCGCCTCGATCAGGCGACCGCCCCCTCCCTGCTGGCCGCGCGGGTAGAGGCCGCCGGCGGCAAGGTGTCGAACGGCGCGAGCCCGGTCGCGCTGATGCAGGCGGCCAAGAACGCGGCCGAGCTTGCCGGCATGCGGGCCGCGCACCGGCGCGATGGCGCCGCGCTCGCCCGCTTCCTCGCCTGGTTCGACACGGAGGCACCGAAGGGCGCGCTGACCGAGATTGACGCCGTGTGCGCGCTGGAGGGCTTCCGCCGCGAGACGGGCGAACTGAAGGACATTTCCTTCCCCAGCATTTCCGGCGCCGGGCCCAATGGTGCCATCGTGCATTACCGTGTCACCGAGGCGACCAACCGGGCGATCCGCCCCGACGAACTGTTCCTCATCGATTCCGGTGCGCAATACGAGGACGGCACCACCGACGTCACCCGCACGCTCTTCGTCGGCACCGCCAGCACGGAAATGCGCGACCGCTTCACCCGCGTGCTGAAAGGGCACATCGCCATCGCCCGCGCGGTTTTTCCTCTCGGCATCTCCGGCTCGCAGCTCGACAGCTTCGCCCGCCAGCATCTGTGGGCCGCCGGGCTCGATTTCGACCACGGCACCGGCCATGGCGTCGGCGCCTATCTCTCGGTGCATGAGGGGCCGGCACGGATTTCCAAGCTCGGCACGGTGGCGCTGGCGCGCGGCATGGTGCTCTCCAACGAGCCCGGCTACTACAAGGCGGGCGCTTACGGCATCCGGCTGGAAAACCTTGAGATTGTGGTCGATGGCCCGGCGGTGGCCGGCGCCGAACGCACGCTGCTCGCCTTCGAGACCCTGACGCTTGCCCCCTTCGACCGGCGCGGCATCGAGACCGCCCTGCTCACCCCGGACGAGGTCGCCTGGCTCGACGCCTATCATGCCCGCGTGCGCGTCGAGATCGGTCCGCTGGTCGATGCGACCACGCGCGTCTGGCTGGAGGCGGCGACGGCGCCACTGGCCGTCTGAAGGCGCGTTTATGCCCGTCATGAGAAGCTAAAGGTTCAATGGAACCTTCGCGTCACGGTGACGTTATCCCGGCGACCAATGTAACGGGATGGCTGGAGACTCGGCATGACGACTATTCTGATTGTAATTCTGATCCTGATCCTTGTCGGCGCTCTGCCCAGCTGGGGCTACAGCCGCAATTGGGGCTATGGCCCGAGCGGTCTCGTCACCATCCTTCTGGTGATCCTGATCGTGATGATGCTTACCGGCCGCCTCTGACCGTCGCGCGCCGTTATTGAAAAGCCGCCGCGTCTCCCCCCGCGGCGGCTTTTCTGCGTCTTCAGCCGGCAACCAGCGCCAGCCACTCGTCTTCGGTGAGGACGGCAACGCCGAGATCGCGGGCCTTGGCGAGCTTGGAGCCGGCATCCGCTCCCGCCACGACATAATCCGTCTTTTTCGACACTGAGCCCGCCACCTTGGCGCCCAGCCGCTCGGCCATCGCCTTGGCCTCGTCGCGGGTCATCTTTTCCAGCGCGCCGGTGAACACCACCGTCTTGCCGCTCACCGCGCCGGCGCTGGCGACAGCTTCCATCGGCTCGGGCGTCACCTCCCGCAGCAGCGCCTCGAACGCCGCCTGGTTGTTCGGCTCGTCGAAGAAATCGACCACCGCCTCCGCTACCACCGCGCCGATGCCCTCGATGCCGACCAGCTCCGCCCAGGCCTCATTGCCCTTGGGGTGCTCCTCGCCCGGCGGCACAGCCGCCCGTGCCACCTCGCGCAGCGCCTCGATGGTCGGGAAATGCCGCAGCAGCCTTTTCGCGTTGGTCTCGCCGACATGGCGGATGCCGAGCGCGTAGAGGAAGCGGTTTACCGGCACGCGCCGGCGGGTGGCGATGGCGGCAAACAGGTTCTTGGCCGAGGTCTCGCCCCAGCCCTCGCGGTTCTTCAGCCTTGTGAGCGCGCCGGGAGCGGAATCCCGCGCCTCCAGCGTGAAGATATCGGCCGGCTGCTTCACCAGCCCGGCCTCGAAAAACGCCTGCACCTGCTTCTCGCCCAGCCCCTCGATGTCGAAGGCGTCGCGCGAGACGAAATGGCGGATGCGCTCCACTGCCTGCGCCGGGCAGATCAGCCCGCCGGTGCAGCGGCGCACCACTTCGCCCTCCTCGCGCACGGCATGCGAGCCGCAGGCGGGGCACAGCGTGGGGAACACGAATTTCGTCGCCTCGGCCGGCCGGCGCTCCAGCTCGACACCGACCACCTGCGGGATGACGTCGCCGGCGCGCTGGATCGTCACCCAGTCGCCCTCGCGAATGTCGATCGGCTCGCCTTCCAGGGTCCCGCGGATCGGCTCGCCGGCGCCGCCGATGCCCTTGATGTAGTCCTCATTGTGCAGCGAGGCGTTGGAGACGACGACGCCGCCCACCGTCACCGGGGTGAGCTTGGCCACGGGGGTGAGCGCGCCGGTACGCCCGACCTGGATTTCGATCCGCTCCAGCCGGGTGATCGCCCGCTGCGCCGGGAATTTGTGCGCCAGCGCCCAGCGCGGCGAGCGCGAGACGAAGCCCAGCCGCCCCTGCAGCGCGAGGCTGTCCACCTTGTAGACGACGCCGTCAATGTCGTAGCCCAGCGTGGCGCGCTGCTCGCCGATGCTGCGGTAATGCGCCAGCAGCTCCTGCGCCGAATGGCAGCGCACGGTGAGCGGATTTGTCGGCAGGCCCCAGCGCTTGAACGCCTCGATCACGCCGAACTGGGTGTCGGCGGGAAGCCCTTCCTCCCCCACTTCGCCCCAGGCATAGGCGAAGAAGCGCAGCGGTCGGCTGGCGGTGATCTTCGGGTCGAGCTGGCGCAGGCTGCCCGCCGCCGCGTTGCGCGGGTTAGCGAAAAGCGGCTTGCCCGCCTCAAGCTGGCGGGCATTGATCGCGGCGAAAGCGTCGTGGCCCATATAGACCTCGCCACGCACCTCGACGATGGCGGGCACGTCCTGGCCCCTCAGTCGCTGCGGAATTTCGCCGATGGTGCGCACATTGGCGGTCACGTCCTCGCCCTCGAAGCCGTCGCCGCGCGTCGCCGCCTGTTTGAGCTCGCCGTTCTCGTAGCGCAGCGAGCAGGACAGGCCGTCGATCTTCGGCTCGGCGGTCAGGGCGAGGTCGGCATCGGCCGGCAGGCCGAGGAAGCGGCGCACGCGGGCGACGAACTCCTCCACTTCCTCATCGGCGAAGGCGTTGCCGAGCGACAGCATCGGCACGGCATGGCGCACCTTGGCGAATTTGGCGGAGGGCGCGGCGCCCACCTTTTCCGACAGGCTGTCCATCCCGCGCAGTTCGGGAAACTGCGCCTCGATCGCCTCATAGCGCCGGCGCAGCGCGTCGTAATCGGCGTCGGAAACGCTCGGCGCGTCGTCCTGGTAGTAGCGCCGGTCATGGCCGGCGATGTCCTCGCCGAGTTTTGCGTGCTCACCGGCCGCCTCGTCGGCGGTCAGCGTCGCGACGTCCTTGCCAGCGGCATCGTCCGGCGGTTCGTCGCCCGGCAGAGCGGAGGAAGGCGTCAGGGATCGCGACATGGCACTCACCGCAGGCATGGGCGGGCACACCGCCGGGGCCCTCTCCCTTTTTCAGAAATCGCCGGCCGCCTCAAGTCTTCCGATCAGGGGGCGGCCGGTCCGGCCGTCGCGGGCGCTTCCACCGGGTCGAGGCGGAACAGCCGCACCGGCGGCATCGTCACGTCGCGGAACCGCCGCGACACCTCGCCAAGATCCTTGCGCCCACCAAAGGCGCCGGCAATGTCGTTGAACGAGCGGAAGGTGGACAACACGAGCAGCAGCGGCCCGGGCAGGGAGAGCAGCTCCGGCTCGTCCATGAAGGCGTAGCGCTGGCGCTCGTCGAATTGCTGCACGGTCACGCCCGGCAGTTCGCGCTTCAGCATCGCCGTCATCTGGTAATCATTGGTGAGGATGGCGCTGGCGCCGATGGCGCGACGGCGGGCGTCGATCTCGGCAGCGAATTCCGGCCAGCCGCGGGTCATGCGCAGCACCGCATCCTTGTTTCCCGCCAGCGTGGTGGGCACGAACAGCGCGTGAATGCCCAAGGCGAGTATCAGGCCGAACGCCAGCGGCAGCGTCGCCCGTGCCAGACCCGGCAGGTTCCGGCCGGCCCAGCCGCTGCCCATGGGGGCGAGCATCCCCGCCGCCGCCGCGACCGCCAGCAGCGGGTAGAGAAAGCCAACCCAGTTCCCCTCCACGCGCGAACACAGCGCGTGCATGGCGAAATAGGCCAGCGGCACGAAGAGCAGGATCAACACCAGCGCCCGCCCGCCCCCCGGCCGGAAGGTGGCGGCGGCGCGGCGCGGCATCAGGCCGAGCACGGCGAACAGGAAGACCAGCGGTGTCGCCAGAGCGATCTGCGACCCGATGAACTCGGGCAGGAATCCGGGCCGGAACGGCGCCTGCGCCGTCACCCGGCCGCCCTGCTTGGTCAGCGTCGCCCAGTCATGGGTCGCGTTCCAGGCGATGTTGGGCAGGAACACGAGCAGCGCCAGCAGTCCCGCCAGCCACGGCCAGGGGGTCAGCAATTGCCGGCGCAGAGGCGCCAGCGCCAGCACCGCCAGCGCAAAGGCGCCGGCCAGCATCACGCCGGAATATTTCGACTGCGCCGCCAGCCCGGTCGCCAGTCCCATGGCCAGCCACCAGAAGGGTGTTGGCGCGCGCACCAGCCGCGCCGCGCACCACACCATGGCGGCGCAGAACAGCGCCAGCGGCGCGTCCGGGGTCGCCAGCGTCATGCCGAGAAAGCCGAAGATCGTCGCGTTGAACAGTACCGCCGCCAGCGCCCCGGCGCGCCGGTCCTCCAGCAACTCCGTCGCCGCCCGCCAGACGAACCAGCTCGCCGGCAGCGCGGCGAGCACGCAGAACAGCCGCACCCCGAGCGGGGTGTCGCCCAGCAGCATCTGCCCGGCGCGGATGAAGAACGCGATCATCGGCGGGTGGTCGACATAGCCGGCCGAAAGCCCCTGCGCCCACAGCGCATAATAGGCTTCGTCCGGCACCAGCGGCACGAAGGCGGCGAGCACCAGCCGCCAGGCCAGCATCAGGCCGATCAGCACCAGCGCGCCGCGCGTGGCGATGTCCACGGGTGGAGATGAGGGCGCCGGGCCGGCGGCAGGCGGGTTCATGCCGCGTCCTTCCACACCAGCGCCCGGCTCATGGCGTAGTTCCACACCGCGCCGATGCAGGCCCCGGCGATGCCGGCGAGCCACCATTGGGCGGTCTGGTAGAAGGCCCATTCGGCGGCGCCGACATTGGCCGCGGCGCCGAGCCCGCAAATGGCATAGAACGCCACCAGCCCGCGCAGGAACGCCCAGCCGGTAAGCCGGCGGTCGCGATAGGTGAGCAGGTTGTTGAGGACATAGTTGAAGGTCATCGCCGTCAATGTGGCGACCGTCTGCGCCGCCAGGAAGCTGAGCGCGAAGCCCAGGCCGAGGCGCAGCGTCGCCAGATGGACGACGAGGCCGGCCGCGCCCACCGTGGCGAAGGAGAGAAAGCGCAGCGAGACCAGCCCGCCGCTCGCCTTGGCGACGATGAGGCCGAGGAAATCCATCAGCACCCGGTTGTCGAGCTTGCTGTCGCCGCTCTGCCGCACGCCGAAGCTGTAGGTCAGCTCCTGCACCTTGAGCCGGCCCCGCGCGGTGGCGAGAATGTCGAGCAGAATCTTGAAGCCCTGCGTCGAGAGCTTCGGCGCCAGTTCCTCGACCGTCTCGCGCCGCAGCATGAAAAAGCCGCTCATCGGGTCGGAGGAGGTCACATGCAGCACGCGCTGTGCCAGCGTTGTGGCGATCCGGCTGCCCCGGCCGCGCCAGGCGCTGAAGCCCTCCGCATCGCCGCCCGGGGCGTAGCGCGTCGCCACCACCACATCGGCACCCGCGCCCATCGCGTCGAGCATGCGCGGCAGCAGGCCCTCATCATGCTGCAGATCGGCGTCCATCACCGCCACGATCGGCGCCTGCGCCGCCAGCATGCCCTCGATGCACGCCCCTGCCAACCCGCGCCGCCCGATGCGGCGGATGCAGCGGATGCGCGGGTCGCGCCGCCCGATGGCGCGCAACGCATCGGCGGTTCCATCGGGAGAGTTGTCGTCGACGAAGATCGCTTCCCAGGCGATACCGGCCAGCACCTGCTCCAGCCGCGCCACCAGCGGCTCCAGATTGCCGCGCTCATTGAAGGTGGGAATGACCACCGTCAGTTCGGGCGCACGCGCCGCAGAAACCGCCGGGCTTTGAGCGGGCGCGGCTTGGGCAGGCACCGCTGGGGCAGGCGCGAGGGGCAGCGAGGACGTCATGGGAAGCCGGCAGAGAGAGGAATGGAGCGTGCGAACGTCGAATAGGCCAGCGCGGCGCGGAAGTCGACGGCCGCCACGCGCATGCCGGCTGCCCGGCCGGCATCAATCGGCGGCCGCGCCTTTGAGCAACCTGTCGGCCGCCGCCCGTGCCTCGGATGTCACCTCGGCGCCCGACAGCATGCGGGCAATCTCCTCGCGCCGGTGGGCGGGCGCCAGCGGCGCCACCCGTGTCGCCACCCGGTCGAGATCGGCCATTGCCTCCTTGGCGATGCGGAAATGGTTGCCGGCCCGCGCCGCCACCTGCGGGGCATGCGTCACCGCCACCACCTGCACGCGGGCCGAAAGCCGGGCAAGCCGGGCGCCGATGGCGTCCGCCACCGCGCCACCAACCCCGGTGTCGATTTCGTCGAAGACCAGCGTCGGCGCCGAGCCCCTGTCGGCCAGAACCACCTTCAGCGCCAGCAGGAAGCGCGCCAATTCGCCGCCCGACGCCACCTTCATCATCGGGCCGGGGCGCGTGCCGGGATTGGTCTGCACCCAGAACTCGATGCGGTCATAGCCGTCCGCCTGCGCCGCCTCGTCGACCTGGCAATCGGTGAGGAAGCGCGCGCGCTCCAGCTTCAGCGGCGGCAATTCGGCGTTCACCGCCGCGTCCAGCGCCACGGCGGCGGTCCGGCGCTTCTGCGACAGGTCGCGCGCCGCGTGGCGATAGGCCGCCTCCATGGCGTCGGCGCGGGCCTCCAGCCCTCTCAGCGTCTCGGCCCCATGGTCGAGCGCGTCGATCTGGTCGGCAAAGCGCGCCGCGACGTTCGGCAGGTTGTCGACCGTGCAGGCATATTTCCGCCCGGCGGCACGCAGGGCGAACAGCCGCTCCTCGATGCGCTCCAACTCGTGCGGATCGAAATCGGCCTCGCGCAGCGCCGCGTCGAGATGGGTGCGGGCGAGGTCCAGCGCGTTCAGCGCCGCGTCGATGGCCTCGACCGCCGGGCGCACCAGCGCCTCGACCTCGCCAGCCCGGCGCTCCAGCCGGCGCACGGCGGCGGCAAGGCCGGGAATGGGCGAATTATTGCCGCCGACGGCGTCCTGCGCGTCGGCGAGATCGGTCGCGATCTTCTCGAAGCGCATCATCTCGGTCCGGCGCGTGGCGAGGCGCTCTTCCTCGCCTGGCTCGGGCCCGAGCGCGGTGAGTTCCTCCACCGCGTGGCGAATGAAGTCCGCCTCCTTCGCCGCCTCGTCGAGCCGCGCCTTCTCCTGTGCCGCCTCGGTGCGCGCCACGCGCCAGCCGCGCGCCCGGGCGCCCACCTCCTCGGCAAGCTCCACCAGCCCGCCATAGGCGTCGAGCAGGGCGCGGTGGGAGGCGGGGTCCACCAGTGCCCGGTCATCATGCTGACCGTGGATTTCCACCAGCCGCCGGCCGAGGTTGCGCAGCATCTGCGCGCTCACCGACTGGTCGTTGACGAAGGCTCTCGTGCGGCCGTCCGCGTGCTGCACCCGCCGCAGCACCAGTGCGCCGTCATCGTCGATGCCCGCTTCCGCCAGAAGGCCGCGCGCGGGGTGATCGGCGGCGAGGTCGAACTCGGCCGTCACCTGTCCCTGCGTTGTGCCCTGGCGAACCAGCGAGCCATCGCCCCGCCCGCCAAGGGCGAGGGTGAAGGCGTCGAGGAGGATCGACTTGCCGGCGCCGGTCTCGCCGGTCATTACGGTGAGACCGGAATGGAAGGAGAGGTCGAGCCGCTCGATGAGCACGATATCCCTGATCGACAGGGCGATCAGCATGCGTGACGCTCCAGAACGTTTTCCTGCGGGACGAGGCGTGTCTTTCTAGCAGGTCGCGAGAGGACGCGCATCCGTGTTCTCGCTACGTTCTCACATGTCGCGGCGCGGCGGAAGAGGCGTTTTCCGGCTTCCGCCGGCCTCTAGCCCAGGGTGAAGCCCTTGAACGCCTTGGCGATCCACGACTGCTCGTTCATCTTCGGATCGACGCCGCGCGACTGCACAAGCTTGTAGGCGTCCTGGTACCAGGAGCTGTCGGGGAAGTTATAGCCGAGCACCGCCGCCGAGGTCTGCGCCTCGCTCATCACGCCCAGCGCCATATAGGCTTCGGTGAGGCGGTACAGCGCCTCCTCGACATGGCGGGTGGTCTGGTAGCGCGTCACCACCACCTTGAAGCGGTTGATGGCCCCGGCATAGTTGCGCTGTTCGAGATAATAGCGCCCGATCATCATCTCCTTGCCAGCCAGCTGGTCGCGGGCGACTTCGAGCTTCTTCTTGGCGCTGACGGCATATTCCGTATTGGGGTATTTGCGAATCACGTCCTCCAGCGAATCCATCGCGCGCTGGGTGCGCTGCTGGTCGCGGGAGATGTCCGGAATCTGGTCGAAATAGGAGGCCGCGACCAGGTACTGCGCATAGGCCGCGTCTTCCGAGCCCGGGTGTAGCGCGAGGTAGCGCCGCGCCGCCGCGATGCTCTCCTCATAGGAGCCCTGGGTGTAATTGGCATAGGCGATCATCAGCAGCGCCTTGCGCGCCCATTCGGAATAGGGGTGCTGGCGGTCGACATCCTCGAAGCGGGTGATGGCCTCGCTATACTCGCTCTTCTGCATGAGGGTCAGGCCCTCATTGTAGCGCTGCTCCGCCGGAACGTCGGGGTAGATCGTTTCTTCCTTGCTGGTGTCGAACAGGCTGGCGCAACCGCCCAGCGAGGCGCCGGCCAGCACAAGCCCCAGCAAACGCACGGCGACGATACCCGAGCGCACCCTGCGGGCGCGGGGGGTGGCGGGAGTCCCGCGAGCGGGAACAGTCTGGCCAAGACAGAGAAGACGCATCACAAGTTCGATCCCGATCTGGTCGCTGCTTCGACGCCACGTGCGTGTCAGGCGCTAAGGCGGCTTTCCGACCGGATTATGGCGCCTTGGGATGCCAAGAGCAAAGAGGCGCCACCGGCCACCGTTTCATGCCACCTGTTGCGCGAGGGACGCGGTCCAGGGGCGGGCGGAGAGTAGGAGCCCGGGCGGAACGCGCCGAGGCGGAGAAGCGGAAAAGGAAAGGCCGGGCGACGCACATGGCGGGCAGGCGCCAATGGGAATGCGGTCGGTCCGGCGACCTCGACCGATGCCGGGCAAAGACGCACCGGCGGGAGGCTCACAGCTCCGGCGCGTAGGCCGGGACGGCAACCGCGACCAGGCCGGCAGTGCTGCTGACGGTGCGGCGGGCCGGGATGCGGGCTTCGACGATCTCAAAGGCGGAGCGGTCGGACAGCAGCGCGTCGACGACGGCGAAATTCAGCTTGTGCCCGCCGCGATAGGAGCGATAGCGGGCCAGCAGCGGCAGGCCGCCAATGGCGAGGTCGCCAATGGCATCCAGCGCCTTGTGGCGGACGAACTCGTCGGCGTAGCGCAGGCCGGTGGTGTTGATCACCCCTTCGTCGCCGAGGCAGATCGTGTTGTCGAGCGAGGCGCCGAGCGCATAGCCGGCCTGCCACAGGCGTTCCACATCGCTGACAAAGCCGAACGTGCGGGCGGCGGCGAGTTCCTTGCGGAACACGTCCGGCGACATGGTGGCGGCGAAGCGCTGGCGGCCGATGGCGGCGTGGTCGAAATCAATCTCGACTTCCAGCCGGAAGCCCATGTCGTAGGGCACGAGTTCGCCGAAGCCGGTCTCGGTCTCGACGCGAATCGGCTTGAGCACGCGCAGATAGCGGCGGGCATGGCCGGTCTCGACAATGCCGGCCTCGTCCACCGCCGCCACGAAATCGCCGGCACTGCCGTCGAGGATCGGCACTTCCGGCCCGTCGATCTCCACCCGGGCATTGTCGACGCCGAGGCCGGCGAAGCAGGCGAGCAGATGTTCGACGGTGGAAACGGCGGGACCGTCCGAATCACGCAGCACGGTCGCGAGATCGCTGCCACGCACCGCGCCGCGGCAGGCGCGCACAGACTGGTTGGTGTCCTTGCGGAAGAAGACGATGCCGGTGTCGGCTTCGGCGGGCGAGAGGTGCATCTGCGCCATCTTGCCGGAATGGACGCCGACGCCGGAAAGCGTCACGTCGTCGCCAAGGGTGGTCTGCCGTACAGCGTTCATTCGACCCAAAAAACGGAAGCGCAAAACGCCCCGCTCTCCCCAATCCCCGAAACCAACACAGTGCGCCGCCTTGCAGAATGCGGAACCGAATCCGCTGCGGACGCTTATCGTTGGCTGGCAAGATAACGGCGCGGCGAGTCTGCGCCAAATCACGCTTGCTTACCGTCTGTTACCGTTTCGACGCTGACGCAACAACATCAAAACCCCTTTTATTTCAATTAGATACGCCCGGGCCTCGCGACCCGGGCGCTGCAGTGCGTCACACGTTGTGTAACAGGCGGCGCGAGGCCGCCTGCCGGACCCGCCCTCAGCCCTGACGGCGCAGGAAGGCGGGGATGTCGAGGTGATCGTCCTCGGCCGGGCGCGCGGCGCGCGGATCGGCCGGACGCGCCGCCGCCGGGCGCTTGGCGTATTCCGAGGTCTCGGGACGCATGTCGGCCAGCGGCCGGCCTTCGGGCTGCTGCGGCGCGCGGCGCACGACGGGACGCATGTCCGCCGGGGGCTCCATCTCGTCCTCGTCCTGGTTGCGGCCGAGGCCGACATTGGCGAGGCGCTGCAGCAGCGTCATGCGCTTCTTCTCGGCGTGATGATGATCGGTCATCTCGCCGCGCGCGGCGCGGATCTGGTTCTGCGCCGGCATGGGCAGCTCGTCGACGCGCGGCATGCGCGGGGCGGGGCGCTCGGCCTGCGGCGGGATGAAGGGGTCGATCGCGTGCTCTTCATAGGCCGCCTCATTGTAGGGGGCGGGCTCCGGCTCGGCATAGTGCGGCTGCTTGGGCGCCATCTGGCGGATCGTCACCTCGTCGATGGCGGCCGGCGCATAGGACGGCTGGGCGTAGGACGGCTCGCCATAGGGATGATCGTTGACCGGCGCGGCCGCGAAGCTCGGCTCGTGATGGGGGGCGCCGAAATCTTCCGCGTCGAGCGCCGAGGCGACCGAGCGCAGGGCGGCGTCGCGGCGCGCTTCCACGGCGGCGCGGCCGGCATTCGAGACACGGCGGCCGCCGAGATCGGGGAGGTTGTTCATGATGTGGGGGATCTGCTCGGGAATCACCGCCGGGTCGATGCCGGTGGCGACGACCGACACCCGGATCAGGCCTTCCAGCGTCTCGTCGAAGGTGGCGCCGAGAATGATGTTGGCGTCGGGATCGACTTCCTCGCGGATGCGGGTCGCCGCCTCGTCCACCTCGAACAGGGTGAGGTCCTTGCCGCCGGTGATCGAGATCAGCAGGCCGCGCGCGCCGCGCATCGACACTTCGTCGAGCAGCGGGTTGGCGATCGCCGCCTCGGCCGCGTGGCGGGCACGCTGCTCGCCGGAGGCCTCGCCGGTGCCCATCATCGCCTTGCCCATCTCGCGCATCACGGCGCGGACGTCGGCGAAGTCGAGGTTGATCAGGCCTTCCTTCACCATCAGGTCGGTGATGCAGGCGACGCCGGAATAGAGCACCTGGTCCGCCATCGCGAAGGCGTCGGCGAAGGTGGTGCGCTCGTTGGCGACCCGGAACAGGTTCTGGTTCGGGATGACGATGAGGGTGTCGACGCCCTTCTGCAGCTCGTTGATGCCCATCTCGCCGATGCGCATGCGGCGCTGGCCCTCGAAATGGAAGGGCTTGGTCACGACGCCGACGGTAAGGATGCCGAGTTCGCGGGCGGCGCGGGCAATGACCGGGGCCGCACCCGTGCCGGTGCCGCCGCCCATGCCGGCGGTGATGAACACCATGTGCGCGCCGGCCAGGTGATCACGGATCTCGTCGAGCGCTTCCTCGGCGGCGGCGCGGCCGACTTCCGGCTGCGAGCCGGCGCCGAGCCCCTCGGTGACGGCGACGCCCATCTGCACGATGCGCTCGGCCTTGGAGAGGGTGAGCGCCTGCGCGTCGGTGTTGGCGACCACGAAGTCGACCCCCGTCAGGCCGGCCGTGATCATGTTGTTGACGGCGTTGCCGCCGGCGCCGCCGACACCGAAGACGGTGATGCGGGGACGCAGTTCGCGGATGTCCGGTACCTGGAGGTTGATGGTCATTTTTAGTGTCCCCTAACGCCGGCGGGCGCGCGGCCCGTCATGATCCCTGTGGTGCCGGTTCCGCCGGCGCGGATTGGATGGAGCACGTCAGAAGGCCTCCCTCAGCCAGTGACCGACGCGCGAAAAATAGCCGGAGCCGTCGCCCTGCGAGAGGCGGCGGCGGCGGGCCTCGAAATGTTCGAGTCCCGCGACCTGCGGATAGACGAGAAGCCCGGTGGCGACGGCAAAGGGCGCGCCGCGCGTCGCCTCGGGCAGCTTTGAAATTCCGAGCGGGCGACCGATTCGCACCTGTGGTCCCAGTATGTTACCGACAAGCTCCGCAAGGCCAGTGAGTTGCGCGGCGCCGCCGGTGAGAACGATGCGCCGGCCCGCTCCCGCCGCGTGGCCGGAGGCGTGAAGACGGTCGCGCACCAGTTCGACGATTTCCTCGACACGCGGGCGAACGATCCGCACCAGCCGCGCCTTGGGAATGGCGCGGGGAAGGTCATGGTCGTCGGAAATGCTCGGCACGGTGAGCATTTCGCGCTCGTCGGCGCCCATCGCCATAACCCCGCCATGCAGGCTCTTCAGCCGCTCGGCATCGGCAAGGCGGGTGGAGAGCCCGCGCGCCACGTCGTTGGTCACGTGCTGGCCGCCGATGGCGATGCCGTCGACATGCACGCAATGGCCGTTCTCCACCACCGCCACCGTGGTGGTGCCGGCGCCGAAATCGATCAGCGTCACGCCGAGTTCCGATTCGTCGTCGGCCAGCGTGGACAGCGCCGCCGCATAGGGGGCGGCCACCATCGCTTCGACGCCGAGATGGCAGCGCTCGATGCACAGCAGCAGGTTGCGCACGGCGGCCGCCTCGGCGGTGACGACGTGGAGATCGACGCCGAGCCGGCGTCCCAGCATGCCGCGCGGTTCGCCGATGCCGCCCGCGCCGTCGAGCGCGTAGCCGACCGGCAAAGCGTGCAGGATGGTGCGCCCCTCGCCGACGGCGAAGGTGGAGGCGGCGTCGAGCACGCGGCGGATATCGCCCTCGGCCACCGCCGGCTCCGGCAGGTCGACCTCGGCGTTGAAATGTTCGGAGGCGAGCCGGCCGCCCGCCAGCGAGACGATGACGGAGGCGATCTGCGCGCCGGCCATGCGCTCGGCCGCATCCACCGCGCGGCGAATCGCGTGCTCGGCGCGCTCCATGTCGATGACGGTGCCGCCCTTGATGCCATGGGCGCTGGTGTGGCCGATGCCGAGCACATCCACCGAATGGGTGCGCCGGCGCAGGCTCGACGTCGCCTCGCGCGGCTTCAGCCGGGCGATCATGCACACGATCTTGGACGTGCCGACTTCCAGCACGCCGACCACGCCGGTGCGGCGCGGCGGCAGCGGCCGCATTTTCGGGGCGATCTCGAAGGGCGCGCGCGGTCTCATGAGCTGCTGCCCTTCTTGGCCTTGGCCTTGGCTTTCAGCTCGGCCTCGCGGGCGGCATAGGCCGCATCGGAAAGACGGACCGAGACCCGGTCGGGAAGACGCAGGTCGACAATCGTGATGTCGCGCGAGAGCAGCGACTTCTGCTGGTCGAGCAGAGCGAGCTGTTCGAGCGCGTCGTTCAGCCCCTGCTCCGGCAGGCGCACATCGACGCCGTTGCGCATCTTCAGCGTCCAGCGGCGGTCGGCGACACGGATGGCGGCACGCACCTGGTCGCGCACGCCGGGCACCAGGCTCAGCGCCTCGACGATCTCGACGACGCTGGTCTGGGCGCCGTCGCCGACCACGATGGGAAGGCGGATATAGCGCGCATCGTCGGAATAGGGCGCGATCACCGTGCCGTCGCGGGCGATGACGTTGATCCGGCCGTCCTTCTGCCAGAGCGCGAAGCCCTCGCGCTCGACGATCTGGATGTCGAGGCGGTCGGGATAGAGCTTCTGCACCGTGGCGCGCTTGATCCACGCCAGCTCTTCAAGGCGCATGCGCGCGCCCTCGGCATCGAGGAACAGCAGCGAGGAGGTCGGCTTCACCCCAGCCGTGGCGAGGATGTCGCCGGGGGTGACGTGATTCTGGCCGGAAAGATTGACGCTGGCGATCCTGAGCCCGGCGAGGTTGGCGGCGGCATCGCCCATGTCGCGGGCGGTCTCGATCGCCGCCGGCATGTGGCCGCCGCGCTCCATGCCGTAAAGCCCGGTGGCGACGAACAGCGCCGCCGTGAGCCAGGCCCCGGCGCCGGTGAACACGGCGCGCGAGGTGCACAGGCCGACCAGCAGGCGCCGGCCGCCGATGATGGTGCGGTCGAGAAAACGGGTGCGCTCGGACACCGGCGCCGAACGCGCCGGCAGGCGGGCACGCACGCTTCGGGTCGAATCGCCGGTGGCCGCGCCGGTCCGCTTGCCCGCAGGCGTCTGCCGCGGGGTCAGCGATCGAGCGAAGCGTCCTCCACCATCCATCGTATTAACTCACCGAACGAATGGCCCTCATGGGCTGCCAATTCGGGCACAAGCGACGTCTCGGTCATTCCGGGCTGCGTATTGACCTCCAGACAGACAAGACCGGATTCGTCCCCGGTCTGGTCGTCGTAGCGGAAGTCCGTCCTGCTGATGCCCCGACAGCCGAGCGCGCGATGCGCCCTGACCGCTAACATCCGCGCCTTTTGGTAAACAATCGGTAAAATTTGGGCCGGGAGAATGTGGCGAGAACCGCCCGGGGCGTATTTTGCCTCGTAATCATAGAACTTTAGGTCGGACTGGATTTCGATAACGCCGAGCGCGTGATCGCCCATAACGGCGCAGGTCAGCTCCAGACCGGGGATATACCGCTCCGCCAGCAGGTCCTCGCCGAATCCCCAATCGGTGCGATTCAGTTCCTGCGGCGGGTGCTCCTGGTCCTCGCGGACGATGAACACCCCCACGGAGGAGCCCCCGGTATTGGGCTTGAGCACGTAGGGGCGCGGCAGCACGTGTTCGCGCGCCGCCTCGGCCCGCGTTACCAGGCGGCCCTCCGGCACGGGCACGCCATGGGCGGCGAGGATGATCTTGGCCTGCGTCTTGTCCATCGCCAGCGCCGAGGCCAGCACGCCGGAATGGGTGTAGGGAATGCGCAGCACCTCCAGAATGCCCTGGATCGTGCCGTCCTCGCCCGGCCGGCCGTGCAGCACGTTCAGTGCCACGTCGGGCTGGAGCGCGCTGAGAACCTGCGCGATATCGCGCCCCACATCGACGCGGGTGACGCGGTAGCCGACGCTTTCCGCCGCTTTCGCGCACGCTTCGCCCGACCACAGCGACACCTGCCGCTCCGGCGACCAGCCGCCCATCAGGACGGCGACATGCTTGCCCATGAAACTCTCCTCGGCGGCACGCAAGGCCGCATCGTTCAGCCGGGAAGGCCGATACGCCTGATCTCCCATTCCAGCTCGACGCCGGACTGGTCCTTCACGCGCCGGCGAACCTCCTCGCCGAGCCCCTCTATGTCGGCGGCGGTAGCGCCGCCGGTATTGATCAGGAAATTGCAGTGCAGGGTCGACATCTGCGCGCCCCCACGGGTCAGCCCCCGGCAGCCGGCCGCGTCGATCAGTTGCCAGGCCTTGCCGTCCGGCGGGTTCTTGAAGGTCGAGCCGCCGGTCTTCTCGCGAATCGGCTGGGTGGCCTCGCGCGCCGCGGTGATTCGGTCCATCTCGGCGACGATGGCCGCCGTCTCGCCCGGCCGCCCCTGAAACAGCGCGCGGGTGAAGATGATGTCGGCCGGGGCCTGCGAATGCCGGTAGCTGAAGCCGAAATCGGCGTTGGAGAAGGTGCGCACCTGCCCCGCCCGATCGACACCGCGCGCCTCGACGAGCGGGTTGCAGGTCTCCCCGCCATGCGCCCCGGCATTCATCCGCAGCGCCCCGCCAATGCCGCCGGGGATGCCGCGATAGAAGGCGAGCCCGGCAATGCCGGCCTCCGCCGCCGCGCGGGCGAGCTTCACGTCCGGCACCGCCGTGCCGACGCGCAGCCGGTGCCCCTCCTCCACCACGATCTCGCTGAAGCCGCGCCCGAGCCGAATCACGACGCCCGGCACGCCGCCATCGCGCACGATGAGGTTGGAGCCGAGCCCGATCACCGTCACCGGGATTTGCGCCGGCAGGTGGGCGAGGAAAGCGGCGAGGTCGTCCTCGTCGGCCGGGGTGAACAGCACCTGCGCCGGCCCGCCGACGCGGAACCACGTCAGCTCGGCCAGCGGCTGGTTGGCGATCAGCCGCCCGCGCAGATCGGGCATCCGGGCGGAAAGTTCGGGCGTGAGGTCGGGAAAGGTCACGCGAGCGGCTCCCCGCCAAGTTGCCCCGGCAGCGCGTAGGCCCATTGGGTGATGTTGCCGGCGCCCAGGCACACGACATAGTCGCCCGGCTTCATCAGCCCCTTCACCAGCCCGGCCAGCGCTTCCGGCCCCGGCAGCGCCATCACCGAGCGGTGGCCGCGTGCGCGCAGCGCCTCGACCAGATGGTCGCGGTCGATGCCGGGAATGGGCGCCTCGCCGGCCGCATAGACATCGGCGACGATCACATGGTCGGCGTCGTTGAAGCAGGTGGCGAACTGGTCGAACAGCGATTGCAGCCGCGAATAGCGGTGCGGCTGGACGATCGCGATCACCTGCCCCTCGGTGGAGGCGCGGGCGGCGCGCAGCACGGCGGAAATCTCCACCGGGTGATGGCCGTAATCGTCGAAGATGCTGACGCCGTCGACCTCGCCGGTGCGGGTGAAGCGCCGCTTCACGCCGCCAAAGCCCGCCAGCGCGCTGCGGATCTGCTCGTCGCTGGCGCCCAGCTCATGCGCCACCGCGATGGCGGCGGTGGCGTTCAGCGCGTTGTGGTTGCCGGGCATCGGCAGCACGAGATCGCGCAATTCGTGCACCACCGTACCCAGACGGTCGCGGAACAGCACGGCGAAGCGGCACACCCCGCCGCGCAAATCGACATCGACGATGCGCACATCCGCCTGCGGGTTCTCCCCATAGGTGATGACCCGCCGGTCCTCGACATGGCCCACCAGCGCCTGCACCACGGGATGATCGGTGCACATCACCGCGAAGCCGTAGAAGGGCAGATTGTCGATGAAGCTGCGGAAGGCCGCCTGCACCGCCTCGAAGGTCTTGAAGTGGTCGAGATGCTCGGGGTCGATATTGGTGACGATGGCGACCTCAACCGGCAGCTTGAGGAAGGTGCCGTCGCTCTCGTCCGCCTCCACCACCATCCATTCGCCATCGCCGAGCCGCGCATTGGTGCCATAGGCGTTGATGATGCCGCCATTGATGACGGTGGGGTCGAAGCCGCCGGCGTCGAGCAGGGTGGCGACCATGGAGGTGGTGGTGGTCTTGCCGTGGGTGCCGGCGATGGCGACGCAGCTTTTCAGCCGCATCAGCTCGGCCAGCATCTCCGCCCGGCGCACGACAGGAAGGCGTTTGGCGCGGGCGGCGACCAGCTCGGGATTGTCGCGGCGGATGGCGGTGGAGACCACCAGCACCTCGGCGCCGTCGATGTTCTCCGCCGCATGGCCGATCAGCACCTTGATGCCCTTCTCGGCGAGGCGCTTCACATTGGCGCTCTCGGCAACGTCGGAGCCCTGCACCGTGTAGCCGAGATTGTGCAGCACCTCGGCGATGCCGCTCATGCCGATGCCGCCAATGCCGACAAAATGGATGGGGCCGAGAGAGAGCGGGAGCTTCATGCGATCTTCCTTCCGCGCCGGCGCGGCGCGGGCGTGACGTCCGGGCGCGCAGGAATATCCGGGCGCGCAGGAATAGACGAGCGGGCCGCCCCCGTCACCGGGCCTTTGGTCGGGTGAAAACGCAGGCTGGCGGCGCCCGCATTCCTAGACATGGATCTTGCCGAGGTCGAGGACGAGCGCGGCGAGGCGCTCGGCGGCATCCGCCCGGCCCATGGCGCGGGCCGCAGTCGCCATCGCCTCCAGCCGTCCGGGCTCGCCGGCAAGGCGGGCGAGGGCCGTGGCGAAGCTGTCGGGGGTGAAATGGCTCTGCGGCATCACCACCGCCCCGCCGCCATTGGCGAGCGCGGTGGCGTTGGCAAGCTGGTCCTGGTCGAGCGCGCCGGGCAGCGGCACGAGGATGGACGGCCGGCCGATCACGCCAAGTTCCGCCACCGTCATCGCCCCCGAGCGGGAGATGACGAGATGCGCCCGCGCGATGCGGGCGGGGAGGTCGGCGAAGAAGGGTTCGATTTCCGCCTGCACGCCGAGGCGGGCATAGGTGGCGCGCACGGCCTCGATGTCCTCCGGCCGCGCCTGCTGCACGAGCCGCAGCCGTGTGCGCAGGGCGGCATCGAGGGCCTCGATGCCGTTCGGCACCACTTCGCTCATCACCCGCGCGCCCTGGCTGCCGCCGGTCACGAGCAGGTCGATCGGCCCGCCCGGCGTGAGCGGCGCGAAGGGGACTTCGGCGGCGGCGATCACCGCGGGGCGCACCGGGTTGCCGGTGTGGTGCGCCTTGGCGGCGAGGTTTGGCTTTGCGGCGCAGATATCGGGATAGCCGGACGCGATGGCGGTGACGCGGGCGGCGAGCAGCGTGTTGGCCCGCCCCATCACCGCATTGGCCTCATGGATCAGCGTCGGAAACCCGGCATAGTGCGCGGCAAGGATCGGCGGCAAAGTGGGATAGCCGCCAAAGCCGACGACGATGGACGGCCTCATCGCCCGCATCAGCCGGAAGCCCTTGACGAAGCCCAGCCCGAGCGTGAGCGCGGTGCGCGCCAGCGCCACCGGCGAGCGCCCGCGCACCGTCTCGGCCGGCAGCACATGCAGCCGTCGCGCCGGGAAATGCCCGGCATAGCGGGCGGCGCGCGAATCGGTGACAAGGTCGACATCCACGCCCCGCGCGGCCAGCACGCCGGCCAGCGCCTCGGCGGGGAAGAGATGACCGCCGGTGCCCCCGGCGGCGAGCATGACGAGCGGACGGGCCGCGTTTTCCATGGCGGACCTCACGCCGGGCGCGGCATCGGCGCGCCGAGCCGTGTGCCGAGCCGCTCCAGCTCCGCCAGCGTCGCGGTGCGCGGCCGCCGCCGGGTGAGCGCCAGCAGCATGCCCATGCCATAGGCCAGCGAGATCAGCGAGGAGCCGCCATAGGAGACGAAAGGCAGCGTCATGCCCTTGGCCGGCATCATGTGCAGGTTCACCATCATGTTGATGCAGGACTGGAGCCCGAACAGCATGGCGAGGCCTGCCGTGGCGAAGCGCACGAAGGGGTCCTCGTCGTTCAGCGCCCGGGAAAGCGCCCGTAGCACGATGAAGGCGAACAGGCCGGCGATCATCAGGCACAGCACGGCGCCGAATTCCTCGCCCGCCACCGCGAAGATGAAATCGGTGTGGCCGTCCGGCAGCACGTTCTTGAAGCTGCCCTCGCCCGGCCCCTGCCCCAGCCAGCCGCCATTGAGGAAGGAGTTGATCGACAGGTCGATCTGGTAGGTGTCACCGGAATCCGGGTTCATGAAGCGGTCGATGCGCTGGGTGACGTGCGGCACCATCTTGTAGGCGATGAACAGGCCCGACGCGCCGACACCGGCGAGGCCCACCACCCAGACGATGCGCAGCCCGGCCAGGAAGAACAGGCTGCCCCACACCAGCGAGACCAGCATGGTCTGGCCGAAATCCGGCTGCATCACCAGCGGCGTCACCACCATGCCGAGAAGGCCGATGGCGAGGAACTGGCCCGGCATTTCCGGCCGCCGCACGCTCTCGGAGAACAGCCAGGCGGCGATGATGACGAAGCTGGGCTTGAGGAATTCCGAAGGCTGCACCGTGATGCTGGCGATGTTGAGCCAGCGCCGCGCGCCCTTCACCTCCGGCCCCACCACCAGCGTGGCGCAGACCAGGGCGAGGAAGAACAGGAACAGCACCAGCGCGATGCGCCGGATGTTGCGTGGCGACAGGAACGAGGTGGCGATCAGGATGATGAGCGCCGGCACCAGGAACATCACCTGCCGGTTCACGAAGTGGAACGGGTCGGGAATGCCGATGCGCGCCGCCACCGGCGGGCTCGCCGCCAGCGCCAGCACGATGCCGATGATCATCAAGGCGGCAAGAGCGCCGAGCAGCAGCCGGTCGATGGTCCACCACCATTCGCCGACGACCGTCCTTTCGGCACGCGAGATCATGTACGCCACTCCGGGAAACAGGTTGGCCGGAGTATCGGACGGTTAAGGTTGACGGGCGCTTAATGCCGACGCGCGTGCTCAGACATCGCGCAGCGCATTGACGAGCGCGCGGAAGGCGTCGCCCCGCACCTCGAAATTGCGGTACTGGTCGAAACTGGCGCAGGCGGGAGACAGCAGCACGACGGCCGGTTGCAGCTTGGTGACGGCAGCTTGCAGCTTGGACGTTGCAGCAGCGTCTGCAGTGGCTTTTGCAGCGTCGTCTGCAGCGTCTTCTGCAGCCCGGGCGACCGCCACGTCGAGCGTGCCGCAGATCTCATGCGGCACGTCATCGCCCAGCGTAGCGGCGAATTCCTGTGCCGCCACGCCGATCAGGTAAGCCTTTCGTACCCTTGAGAAATACGGCCGCAGGGGCGCGATGCCGCCCTCCTTGGGCTTGCCGCCGGCGATCCAGTAAATGTCCTCGAAAGAGGTCAGCGCCCGCTCCGCCGCATCCGCGTTGGTCGCCTTGGAATCGTTGACGAACAACACGTTGCCGAGGGTCCGCACCTGCTCCATCCGGTGCGCGAGACCCGGAAAGCTCGCCATGCCGGCCGCGATCACCTCGGGCGCGAGGCCCAGCGCACGGGCGCCCGCATAGGCGGCAGCGGCGTTCTGCGCGTTATGGGCGCCGCGCAACGAGCCGATACCCTTGAGCGAAAAGGAGAATTTACGCTCCCCCGCCTCGCTCTCGACGATGTCGGTGCCATCGAGAAAAACGCCGTCCGCCAGCTTCTGCTGGACGGAAAGCCTTACGACCCGCTTGCCCGTCGCCTCCGCCCGCTCGGCGATGGCGCGCGAGAAATCGTCATCGACCCCGACAACCGCCGTCCCGCCGGCCTCGACGCCGGCGATCAAGCGCTCCTTCACCGCCGCGTAATGTTCCACCGTCCCGTGCCGGTCGATATGGTCGGGCGACAGGTTGAGCAGGATGCCCACCGCCGGATCGAGGCTCGGCGCGAGGTCGATCTGGTAAGACGAGCACTCGATGACATAGACCCGCCCGGCCTTTGGCGGTTCGAGGCCGAGAATCGCCGGGCCGAAATTGCCGCCGATCTGCACATCGCGTCCGCCGACCTTCAGGAGATGGGCGAGCAGCGCGGTCGTGGTCGATTTGCCATTGGTGCCGGTGATCGCCGCGAAGGCCGGCCGGCGCACCGCGCGCCGCCGCTCGCGGCAGAACAGCTCGATGTCGCCGATGACCTCCACCCCGGCGGCCTGCGCCCTCCGCACCGTCCAGTGCGGCTCGGGATGAGTAAGCGGCACCCCCGGCGCCAGCACCAGCGCGGCAAAGCCCGACCAGTCGGCGGTGTTGAGGTCGCCGGTGGCAATGCCCTCCGCCGCCGCCTTTTCCACCGAGGCGGGCGAATCATCCCACGCCGTGACCAAGGCACCTCCAGCGAGCAGCGCCCGCGCAGTGGCGAGACCCGACCCGCCGAGCCCGAACAGGGCGACCGCGCGGTCCTTGAGGGAGGAGACGGGAATCATGGGGAGCAACCTTGGCAACGACACCCGCGAAAGGGGCTGCGCGGCCCCCCTCGCTAGCGCATTTCGCCGACCGATGAAATGATCGGCGCTCGACACGACAGCATTTCCGACCCCCCAGCCTGAGAGCTTGCCATGTCCGCCCCCGCTCTGCTTCCCCTCGGCTCGACGATGCGGGTCCTGCGACCCCATCCCAACATCTATGCCTTCTATGACGGCCGGATCGAGGGGGCGCGCGCGCATTCGGCAGCGCCGAACTGGCTCGACGACGGCGCCTATGCGCTCGGCGTCTGCGTCTATGCGGTGGTGGATGGCAGCGAGGCGCTGCTCTACGACACCCATATCTCGATTCCCCACGCGCAGATGATGCGCCGGGCGCTGGAAGAGGCGGGCGTCACCTCCTTCCGCGTGGTGCTGAGCCATTGGCACGACGACCATGTCGCGGGCAACGCCGTCTTCGCCACCGACGAGATCGTCGCGCTGGACCGCACCGAGCGGACACTCGCCGCCAACCGCGTGGCGCTGGAAAATGGCGACCCGCCGATCTTCCCGCTGGTCATGCCGAACAAGATCATCACCGGCCCGAGCGAATTGACGGTCGGCCGGCTCACGGTGAGGCTGGAGCCGGCGGAGATCCACAGCCAGGACGGGCTGATCCTGCTGCTGCCGGAGCTCGGCCTCATGCTGGCCGGCGACACGCTGGAAGAGCCGATCACCTATGTCGGCGAGCCCGAGCGCCTGCCGGTCCATGTGGAGGAACTGAAGCGAATCCGCGAATGGGGCTATCGGCGCATCCTGCCCAATCACGGCGCGCCTGACGTGATCGCTGCCGGTGGCTACGGTCCCGAGCTGATCGACGCCACGATCCGCTATGTGAACAAGCTGCTGCACACCCGCATCGACATGGCGCTGGCCGACCAGGACCTGTCCACCTTCATCGCCGGCGACATCGCCACCGGCGCCCTCACCTATTTCGCGCCCTATGAGGCCGTCCACGCCGACAATGTGAAGAAAGTGCTGGCGCTGCCGGGGTGAGGCGCGAAGGAGGGTGCGGGCCGCCCCTCCTCACCGCAGCTTCAGCGTCGAGAGCCCGATCAGCGCCAGCACGACGGCGATGATCCAGAAGCGGATGACGATCTGCGGCTCGGTCCAGCCCTTCTGCTCGAAATGGTGGTGAATCGGCGCCATCTTGAACACGCGCTTGCCGGTGAGCTTGAAGGAAGCGACCTGCACGATCACCGACACCGCCTCCAGCACGAACAGCCCGCCGATCACCGCCAGCACGATCTCGTGCTTGGTGGCCACCGCGATGGTGCCGAGCAGGCCGCCCAGTGCCAGCGAGCCGGTATCGCCCATGAAGATCTGCGCGGGCGGGGCGTTGAACCACAGGAAGCCGATGCCCGCGCCGATGATCGCCCCGCAGATCACCGCCAGTTCGCCGACGCCGGCGACGTAGTGGATCTGCAGGTAATCGGCGAACAGCACGTTGCCGGAGAGATAGGAGATCATCCCGAAGCTGGCGGCGGCGACCATGACCGGGACGATGGCGAGACCGTCGAGCCCGTCGGTCAGGTTCACCGCATTGCCGGCGCCGACGATGACGAAGGCGCCGAGGATGACGAAGAACCAGCCAAGGTCGAGCAGCAGGTCCTTGAAGAAGGGGAAGGCCAGCGAGGAGGACAGCGGATCGCGCCCCACATGCATGATCACCACGGCGGCGGTGCCGGCGATCAGCGCCTCGATGGCGAGGCGCGTCTTGCCGGACAGGCCGTTATGGGTCTGCTTCGTCACCTTGAGATAGTCGTCATAGAAGCCGATCAGCCCGAAGCCGATGGTGACGAACAGCACCACCCAGACATAGGGGTTGGACAGGTTGCCCCACAGCAGCGTCGCCACCATGAGCCCCGAGAAGATCATCAGCCCGCCCATGGTGGGCGTGCCCTTCTTGGTCAGAAGGTGCGACTGCGGCCCGTCGGTGCGGATCGGCTGGCCCTTGCCCTGCTTCAGCCGCAGCAGCGCGATGATGGCCGGGCCGAACATGAAGACGAACAGCAGCGCGGTGATGATCGCCCCGCCGGTGCGGAAGGTGATGTAGCGGAAGACGTTAACCGCCGGGACGCTTCCCTGGAATTCGGCGAGCCATTGCAGCATGGAGGATCAACCTTCGGGTGGGCGGGGCGACAGGCCGGCGGGCCGCTGCGGGCGGCGGGGCTTGCCCGGAATCGGGAAGAAGTGACCGGCCCGGGTCATTCCGATGTTTCCGCCGCTTCCGCAAGATGGGCGGCGGGAAAACGCTCGATGAGAGCACGCGCCAGCGGCCCCATGCGGCTGCCATTCGAGCCCTTGACCATGATCACGTCGCCGCCGCGCAGCCGCTCGGCCAGCAGCGGCAGCAGCGCCGCCGAATCGGGTGCCCAGGCGCCCCTGCGGCTCTCGGGAAGTGCCTCCCACAGCGCCCGCATCAGCGGGCCGGCGCAGAAGACGAGATCGGCCCCGGCGGCCGCCGGGGCGAGGTCGCGGTGCATCGCTTCCCCCGCGCTCCCAAGTTCCAGCATGTCGCCGAGCACCGCGATTCGCCGCCCGCGCCCGCTCGCCGGCGTGGTGCCCAGCACGGCCAGCGCGGCGCGCATGGAGGCGGTATTGGCGTTGTAGCTTTCGTCGATGAGCAGGGCCTCGCCGCCCTTCACCGCCAGCGCCGTCCGCACGCCGCGCCCCGGCGGCGGGCCGAGCCCGGAGAGCGCCAGCGCCGCCAGGCACAGATCGGCGCCCGCCAGCTGGGCGGCAGCGAGCACGGCGAGCGCGTTCTGCACGATGTGCCGGCCCGGCAGGCCAACTTTGAAGCTCACGCTCTCGCCCATGATGTCGGCCATGGCGGTCGACATGTCGGGCTTGAGCTTGACGCTGGCGAGGCGGGCCTGCGCCCCTTCCGCCTCGCCGAAGCCGATGATGGTGTCGATGCCCGCCGCCCGAGCCGCCGCCGCGAGCCGCTCGAAATGCGGGTTGTCGCGGTTCAGCACCGCCGCCCCGCCCGGCTCGACGCCGGTGAAGATCTCGGCCTTGGCGTCGGCAATGGCCTCGACGCTGTCGAACTGGGCGATGTGGACCGGCTCGATGGTGGTGACGATGGCCACATGCGGGCGCACCATGGCGACCAGCGGGGTGATTTCGCCGGGATGGTTCATGCCCAGCTCGAACACGCCATACGCGCTGGCCTGCGGCATGCGGGCGAGCGAGAGCGGCACGCCCCAGTGATTATTGTACGAGGCCGCCGAGGCATGGGTCGGGCCATCCGCCCCAAGCGCCAGCGCCAGTGCTTCCTTGGTCGTGGTCTTGCCGACCGAGCCGGTGACGCCGACGATGCGGGCCTGCGTACGGGCGCGGGCCGCACGGCCGGCCGCCTCCAAGGCGCCGAGCACGTCGTCCACCACCAGAAGCGCCGCGCCTTCCGGCATCTCGGCCACCCGCCCGCGCTCGACGACGCTTAGCGCTGCGCCGCGTTCCTGTGCCTTGGCCACATAGGTGTGGCCATCGCTGTTCTCCCCGCGAATGGCGAAGAACACGTCACCGGGGGCGAGCGTGCGGGTGTCGATCGACACGCCGCCGATCGCGCGCGCCGGCACCCCCATCAGCGTACCGCCGGTCGCCTGCGCGAGCGCGTCCGGGGTCCAGAGCGGCGAAGCGGCGGCCGAACCAGCGCCCATGCGGTCATCTCCCGAGAAGCCCGACCGCGACGTCGCGGTCGGAGAATGGCAACGTCCGGTCGCCGATAATCTGGCCGGTTTCGTGACCCTTGCCGGCGATCAGCACCACATCGCCGGCCTCGGCCATGCCGATGGCGGCGGCGATGGCCTCCGCGCGGTCGCCGATCTCGCGCGCCCCTGCGGCACTGGCGAGGATGGCGGCACGAATGGACCCGGGGTCCTCGCCACGCGGATTGTCGTCGGTGACGATCACCACGTCGGCCTTCGCGGCGGCAATGGCGCCCATGATCGGGCGCTTGCCACGGTCGCGGTCGCCGCCGCAGCCGAAGACGACGATCAGCCGCCCGCTCGCATAAGGGCGCAGCGCGTCAAGGGCATTGGCGAGGGCGTCGGGCTTGTGGGCATAGTCGACGAACACGCCGGCACCGTCCCGCGTGCCCACCAGTTCCAGCCGGCCGGGGACCCCCTCCAGCGTCTCCAGTTGCGGCAGCACCTCGCGCGCGGGGGCGCCGGCGAGAATCGCGAGGCCGGCCGCCACCAGCGCGTTGCAGGCCTGGAAAGCACCGACCAGCGGCAGCTTGAGCGTATAGCGCGCGCGGGCGACCTCGATCTCCAGACGCTGGCCGAGCCCCTCATCGGCGCGCGACAGCAGCGCGATGCCGGCCCCGGCGACGCCGATGCCGAGCACGTTCAGTTCATGCTCGGCAGCCATCTGGGCGACATGGCTCCCCTCGGTCGTGTCCACCCACACCGCCGCCCCGCCACCGCGCGGCACGAGATCGCGGAACAGCCGCATCTTGGCGTCGAGATAGGCTTCCATGCTTGGGTGATAGTCGAGATGGTCGCGCGAGAGATTGGTAAAGCCGCCCGCCTTCAGCCGCACGCCGTCGAGGCGGTGCTGGTCGAGCCCGTGCGAGGACGCTTCCAGGCACAGATGCGTCACCCCTTCATCCGCCAGCGTGTGCAGCGTGCGGTGCAATTCGATCGGGTCGGGCGTGGTCAGCGTGCCGTACACCGCGCCGGAGGGGGCGACCACACCGAGCGTGCCGAGGCTGGCGGCCTTGAAACCGAGGCCCTGCCATATCTGCCGAGTGAAAGCTGCGACCGACGTCTTGCCCGAGGTGCCGGTAACAGCGGCGATCGTGCCGGGCTGGTGCGGGAACGCCCGTGCGGCGGCGAGCGCCACGGCACGGCGGGCGTTTCCCACCCGCACATAGGAGATGGCGGGGTCGAGCCAGCCGGGCCGCTCCGCCTCGGCCACCACGGCGACGGCGCCCCGCCCGATGGCGTCGCGCGCATGGACGAGGCCGTCGGTCTTCGCCCCCGAAAGCGCGAAGAACACGTCGCCCGCCCGGGCGCTGCGGCTGTCGAGCGAGGGCTCGCCGACGGCACGCTCCGGCTCGGCGCCGGCATAGTCGGCATCCTCGCCGATCAGTCCCCTCAGGGTGAGGCGGCGGGCGCAGTCGACGGTGGGTCGCATCCGGTCAGGCATTGGCGTCGTCCTGCGCGCCGCACCTGGCGCTCTTTCACATCACTGCGCGCGCGCCAGCGTGGTGTTGGCGAGCAGGCTTTCGGCCGGCGGCGTGTCGGTGCGCGGCATGATGCCGAGCATGGGCGCGACGCGGGCGATGATCTTGCCCGTCGTCGGCGCCGCGTTCCAGCCGGCCGTGGCGTAGCCATAAGTGCCCTCGACTGCCTGCGGCTCGTCCAGCATCACCAGCACGAGGTATTGCGGATTGTCCATCGGGAAGACGCCCGTGAAGGTCGTCAGCAGCTTGGTCTTCGAGTAGCGCCCGTTGATCACCTTCTCCGCCGTGCCGGTCTTGCCGCCGGCATAGAAGCCGGCAACGTTGACCTTCTTGGCGGACCCCTTCTCGGCGTTGAGGCGCAGCAGATAGCGCATCTCGGCGCTGGTCTTGGGGCTGATCACCTGCGTGCCGGCGGCCAGCGCTTCTTCGCGGGTGCGCTTGAGGAAGGTGGGGGGAATGAGGGTGCCGCCATTCACCAGCGCGTTCACCGCCATGACGGCTTGCAGCGGGGCGACGGCGAGGCCATGGCCGAAGGCGATGGTGGCGGTGTTCACCTCGCCCCAGCGCTTGGGCACGATCGGCATGGCGCTCTCGGGCAGTTCGGTGCGAAGCCGGTCGAGCTGCCCGGTCTTGGCGAGGAACGCTTTGTGCGCGTCGACGCCCAGCGACAGCGCCATCTTCGCCGTGCCGATATTGGACGAGAACAGGAACACCTCCGGCAGCGTCAGCACGCGGTTTTCGGCGTGGTAGTCGCTGATGCGGAAGCGGCCGAAGCTCAGCGCCCCGCGCGCATCGAGCGTCGAGTTGATGGTGAAGCGGCCGCTGTCCAGCGCCATGGCAAAGGTCAGCGCCTTGAAGGTCGAGCCCATCTCGAACACGCCGGTGGTCAGGCGGTTGAGGTTCTTCGGATCGAGCGAGCGGGCCGGGTCGTTGGCGTCGAAATCCGGCAGCGAGGCCATGGCGACGATCTCGCCGGTGCGCACGTCCACCACCGTGCCGGCGGCGGCGATGGCCTTGAATTTCTCCTTGGCGGCGAAGAGTTCGTCGCGCAGCACGTGCTGGACCCGCAGGTCGAGCGCCAGTTCCACCGGCTCCTGCTGCCGGTCGGAGGCGAAGCCGGCGAGATGCAGGTCGGCAAGGCCGCGCGTGTCGACCCATTTCTCGATGCCGGCAATGCCCTGATTGTCGATATTGGTCGATCCGAGCACATGCGCCCCGAGCGTGCCGCCGGGATAGACGCGCCGGTTCTCGGTCATGAAGCCGATGCCGGGCAGGCCGAGATTGTGAATCTCGCGCTGCTGCTGCGGGGTGATGTCGCGCCGCAGCCAGATGAAGCCGCGATCGGTGGAAAGCCGCTGGCGCAGTTCATTGGCGTCGAGATCCGGCAGCACGGCGGTGAGCGCCTCCACCGCCTCGTCGACATCGATCAGCCGTCGCGGCTCGCCATAGAGCGAGGCGGACTTCACGTCGGTGGCCAGCACCAGCCCGTTGCGGTCGACAATGTCCGGCCGGGCCGAGGCCACGGCGTCGGTGGCGACGATGCGGCGCGCCACCGCGCCTTCCGGCGCCGAGGCGAGGATGGCGAGGCGGCCGGCAATGGCGAGATAGGTCCCGGCGAACACCAGCATGCAGAGCACGATGCGCGCCCGCGCCACCGCATGGGCCTCCGGCCGGCCACGCCCGAAGGCCGCGCGCACGATCGCCAGCAGGCCGCGCAGCAGTAAGCTCGGCAGCCGCAGCAGACGACGAGGCAAGCGCAGCAGGCGACGGCCAATCGGGGAGGCAGACATCTTGGGAACATTGGTCATGGTGCCACCTCGGGATTACTGGCCGACATCGCTGGGGGGAAGCAGCGGCACGCCCGCCGCCGGATTGAGCGGCGCGCCGAGAACGCCCTGCGGCCCGGTGGGGCTGCGGCGCGGCGTGCCCATGGTACCGGCCGACGGCAGGGCCGAAAGCGGCAGCGGTTCGGCGGAGAATGGCTGCTCGGGCAGCGGGGCGTCGTCGGGAAGCCGGGCCACCGGCGTGCTGCGCGCCGGCTTGGCCAGCTTGGGTGCTGTAGCCTCGGGGGCCGCAACCTTGGACGCCGGCGGAGTGAGCGAGGGGCCATCCACCAGCGCCTCGATCATGCCGCTCAGCCCGTCGCCGCCCGCAGTCGGCTTGGCGGGGAGACTGGCGAGGCGGTCCATGTGGTCAACATCGAGCGGGCGCATGTCGAGATGCCTTTCCGCCAGCGTCTGGACACGGTCGGGCGCGGTGCGGCGCGCCCATTCGGCGTGCAGAATGGCGATGCGGTCGCGCTCGCCGCGGATTTCCGTCCGCAGCTTGGCGATTTCCTGCGCCTCGAAGGCCGAGGAATATTTGACGTGGTAGACGATGCCGGCGGCGGCGAGCAGCGCGATGACCGAGACGGCATTGAAGATGCGGAACATGTCTCGACCTCAGCGGCGGCGGTGGGCGTCAAGGACGGGCAGAGGCGGCAGCAGCGAGCCGAGATCGCCATAGGCGTGGGCCGGCGCCGTGGTGCGTGCGGCGGCGCGCAGCTTGGCGGAACGGGCCCGGGAATTGGCGGCGCGCTCCTCCTCGCCCGCCTCGACCGCGCCGCGCGCCACCAGCGTGAAGCTCGGCGCCGCGCCCGATACGGCGGGCAGATGGCGCGAGCCGGAGGCGACCTTGGCGCGGTTGGCGAGGAAATTCTTGACGATGCGGTCTTCCAGCGAATGGAAGGTCACGACCACCAGCCGCCCGCCGGGCTTTAGCACACGCTCGGCGGCGGCGAGGGCACGGGCGAGTTCGCCCAGTTCGTCATTCACCGCGATGCGAAGCGCCTGGAAGGTGCGGGTGGCCGGGTGCGGCTCGTGCGGCTTCGCCCACACCACCTTCGAGACGATGTCGGCAAGTTGCAGCGTGCGCTCGATCGGCGCCTCGGCCCGCGCGGTAAGGATCGCCTTGGCGACGGCGCGCGAATGGCGCTCCTCGCCGAAGCGGTAGATGAGGTTCGCCAGATCGGTGTCGGAAAGCTTCGCCACCAGATCGGCGGCGGAAGGCCCGTCCTGCGACATCCGCATGTCGAGCGGCCCGTCGCGACGGAAGGAGAAGCCGCGCTCGCCCTCGTCGATCTGCATGGAGGAGACGCCGATATCGAGCACGACGCCGTCGACCAGCGGCGCACCGGCTGCCTGCGCCACCTCGTCCAGTGCGCTGAAGCGCTCGGGCACCAGCGTCAGCCGCCCGCCGAACTCCGTGACCAGCGCCTGCCCGTCGCGGATGGCGTTGGGGTCTCGGTCGATGGCGATCACCCGGCAATCGGCCGCACCGAGAATGGCGCGCGTATAACCGCCGGCGCCGAAGGTTCCGTCGACATAGACGCCGCCGGGCTGCGGGGCGAGATAGGCGAGGACTTCGTTGAGAAGGACAGGCAGATGACGGGCCGGTCCGCCGGCAGCGTCCGTCTCCGAACCGCCGCGACCCGCCATCATGCCCCATCGGCGCGGGAATCCCGCGTCGCCCCCTGAGAGCCGATCTCCTGCTTCAGCGCGCGCACTTTCGCGGTGGCCTCCGCCAGATGCGCCCGGAAGCGATCGGGCTCCCAGATCCGAAAATAATCCCCGAGGCCGACAAGCACGGCCTCGTCCTTGATTTGCGCATGGGCTTTCAGCCCTTCGCCAAGCATCACGCGGCCCTCCGGATCGAGTTTCACCATCTCGATCGCCCCGTAGAGCGCGCCCGCCAGTTCCTCCCGCGCTTCCGAATAGGGCGGATAGCGCGCGATCAGGGCGTCGATCCCCGCCATCAGCCGCGCACCGCCCGCCTGCAGGGCGGGAAGGTCGAGCGCGGGATGGCAGTACAGGTGCTCCAACCCGTCCCGCGCGAGAAGTGCGCGATACGGCGCCGGGATCGACATCCGGCCCTTGGAATCGAGCCGCATCGGATAGGTCGATACGAAACGTTCCATTGGCCCGGTACGCCCCTACGCAAACACGCCCCGCTGGGTCCGCACCACGTAGCCAACGCCGGACGACAGGCGCCGGAACGGCGCCATCGGCATTGCTTACGCGGTACTGCAACGGGATGATCTGGGATACCATGGGACACGATGGGCGTCAATGTAATGAGCGTTGCGAAACCACGTCCTGTGGACGCTCCACAGGGGTGATTCCGCCGCGCTCGGCATCCGGCATTAACGCCCCATGAACCTTAAGAATCTGTTGAATCGCCGATGCCGCAGGCTTAGCTCGTGGTCATGACCGACGCGCCCGACGCTTTTCCGCCCAACTCGCCGCTGGTTGCGCAGGTGCTGCCCTCGCCGAACCATGGCCCGCGCCTCGGCGTTCCCCGGCCGGACATGCTGCTGCTGCACTATACGGGCATGGAATCGAGCGAAGAGGCGGTCGACTGGCTGCGCTCGCCCGAGCGGCAGGTTTCGGCGCATTATGTCGTGCTGGAAAATGGCCGCATCCTCCAGCTGGTGCCCGAAGCGCGCCGTGCCTGGCATGCCGGGGCCAGCTTCTGGGCCGGCGCCACCGACATCAATTCCCATTCCATCGGCATCGAGATCGCCAATCCCGGCCATGATTTCGGCTACCCGCCCTTCCCGGCGATCCAGGTCGAGGCGGTCATCGCGCTGTCCAAGGACATTCTCTCGCGCCAGCCCATCCCGCCCGACCGCGTGCTCGCCCACTCCGACGTCGCCCCGATGCGCAAGAACGACCCCGGCGAGAAGTTCCCCTGGGAGGCGCTGCACCGTTTCGGCGTCGGCCATCTGGTGGAAGAAGTCCCGCCGAGCGACGGGCGCTTTTTCATGCGCGGCGAGCACGGCCAGCCTGTGGAGGCGCTGCAGGCGATGCTCGCCTTCTATGGCTATGGCGTGCCGGTGAGCGGGACCTTTTGCGAGACCACCGAGGCGGTAGTCCGCGCCTTCCAGCGCCATTTCCGCCGCGCCCGGGTCGACGGCATCGCCGATGTCTCGACGCTGGCGACGCTTTACTCGCTCTGCGCCGCCCGACCGGCAGCGGAGGGCGATGGGCCGGCCGGCGCCCCCGAATCAGCCTGAAATTCCGGCGTGCACATAATCTGAGCGCAGCGCGACAGCATGCTGCGTGCGCTGTCGCTCGCGCGCAACTATTCTTCACCCTCGCTGCGAAGGCGCCACATTGCACGGTACTTCCGCTCGCTTGCGGCCTCCACACGTTTCGATTGCGACCCAGGCGCACGTTTAACGTCACATTCGTAACAGATTTTATGGGCTTTTCCCGATCGTCGCAATCGGATGAAAAGGCCTTCGCCGCGAAATGAACGTTTCCAATCTCCTCTCTGCTTCCTTTATCGCCGCTCTCTTCATTGCCTCTTCGACTAATATAGCCAGTGCCAAATCCATCTTTGAACGCCCGACGCCGGAATCCCGTAGCGGTTCGGAGATAAACGTTTCCTCCAACGAGAATAAACTGACCGCTCTCGTCGACCGCGAGGCCCGCGCCAATGGCATTCCGGTCGCCCTCGCCCGCGCCGTGGTGCGTATCGAGAGCAACTGGAAGCCCAATGTGACCGGCCGCGCCGGCGAGGTCGGGCTGATGCAGATCAAGCACCAGACCGCACGGGGCGTCGGCTACAGGGGCTCCCGCGCCAAGCTCTATGACCCCGCCACCAATATCCGCTGGGGCATGCGCTACCTCGCCGGCGCCTATCGCCTCGCCGGCGGCGACACCTGCGGCACCGTAATGCGTTACCAGGGCGGGCATGGCGCCAAGCGCATGTCCTCGGCGGCGCGCAGCTATTGCAGCAAGGCCCGCACCATCATGGCCTCGAACTAACCCGACTCCGCCGGCGTGCGCCTTCGGCCGGGCGGGTTCGTTTTGCGTAGCCCGGACCGCAGGCGTGCCCGCCCCTCTCCCGCCCCGCCCCCTTGACGCGGGCGCCGCGCTCGCGCATGTGCTGACGCGCCAGCCGGCCGGACGGCCGCGTCATCGCAAGATGCCGAGGAAAGTCCGGGCTCCACGGAGACACGGTGCCGGATAACGTCCGGCGGGGGCGACCCTAGGGAAAGTGCCACAGAGATCAGACCGCCACGGGTTCGCCCGCGGTAAGGGTGAAACGGTGCGGTAAGAGCGCACCGCGCGTCCGGCAACGGAGGCGGCACGGCAAACCCCACCGGGAGCAAAGTCGTATAGGGGTGGCACGACGCGCTGCCAGAGATGGCCTCGTTTCAGGTCCCGTCTTCGGACAGCCACCCGGGTTGACTGCTTGAGGCGCCAAGTAATTGGCGTCCCAGAGGAATGGCCGTCACGTGGGAGAAATCCCGCCATACAAAACCCGGCTTATAGGCCGGCTGGCACCCATTTTACCGACGCGTATTCCCCACGCGCGATTTGGCGCCGGGGGCGATTTGGCGCCGGGCGCCGGGCTTGCTACTGCTGTGCTCCCCGCCAGCACTCAAGGAGCCCGCCATGGCGATCCGCATCATCCTCGCCGGCGCCACCGGCTGGGTCGGCCGCGCCCTCGCGCCCGCCATCACCGCCGCTCCGGACCTTGAACTGGTCGCCGCCGTCGCCCGCACGCAGGCCGGCACGGATCTGGGCACCGCGCTCGGCGGCGCCGCCACCGGCGTGCCGGTCTTCGCCAGCGTGGCGGAGGCGCTTGCCGTACCGGCCGATGTGCTGATCGACTACACCAAGCCGGGCGTGGTGAAGGCCAATGCCCGCGCCGCGCTGGAAGCGGGCCTCGCCGTGGTCATCGGCACCTCGGGGCTGGGCGCCGCCGATTATGCCGAACTCAACGAGGTGGCGCGGGCGCACGAGACGGGCCTGCTGGCGGCCGGCAATTTCTCCATCACCGCCACCCTGCTCAAGCGGTTCACGCTGGAGGCGGCCAAATATGTCGCAGATGTCGAACTCATCGACTACGCCTCCGCCGGCAAGCCGGACGCGCCCTCGGGCACCGGCCGCGAGCTTGCCGAGGCGCTGGCCGGCCTGCGCCAGCCCGCCACGTCGCGTCCCGTTTCCGAGGTGGTCGGCGTGCCGCAGACGCGCGGCGGCGCCTTTGGCGAGGGCCCGCGCGAGGTGCGGGTGCATGCGCTGCGCCTGCCGTCCTTCGTGCTGGGGGTGGAGGCGATCTTCGGCGCGCCGGACGAGCGGCTGACGATCCGCCACGATGCCGGCTCCTCAGCCGCGCCCTATGTCGCCGGCACGCTGCTCGCCGCCCGCAAGGTTCGGGGCTGGGTCGGCGTGAAGCGCGGCCTCGACACCTTGCTCGACTGAGCCCTTTCCCGTGCCTCAGTCGGCGCCCGTCTCGGCCTCCGGCCCGGGAATCGGGCTGGCGAACTCCCGTTGCGTGGTGAAGGAACGTACATTGCCGGTCGCCTCCACCGGCGTCGTGTCGAGCCCCAGCCATTTCGCCAGCGGAATGCTGCCGGGTGGCAGGAGACCGGGCGGCCGCGTGCGGGCGGGCGGGGTGGAAGGCGGCGCCACCGGCGCGGGAGCTGGATAGGTCTGCGCCGGATAGGTTTGCGCCGGATAGGTCTGGGCCGGATAGGTCAGGCGGGCCGGCGCGTCGGGGATGGGATCTGGAGCGTAACCGCCATTGGCGTAGGGATCGACCGTCGGCGGGGTCAGCACCATCGGCGTCCCCACCGTCCCGGCGGGGGCGCGCCCCGCCGCCGGATAGGCCGGCGCGGCGGGATGGGCGGGGGCGGGATAGGCCGAATTTGGATAGGCGGAGGCTGGCGCCGCCCGCATGGCTGCGGGGCGGGACGAGGCACGAGGAGCCGGAGCCAGAGGAGCCGGCGCGTCGGGTTCGACGTCATACCCCTCCTGGTCGGCGACTTCCGGCCCATAATTCTCGGCCGGCACCGACGACATCGGCCCGGCCTGCCACGGCGCACCGAGCGGCGGCGCCTTGAATACCGGCAGATTGGGCGGGGTCGGGCGCTGTGCCGCCGGCTTGCAGGTCGAGCTGCCGGAGGCCCGGCGCATCAGGTCCACATGGATATGGTCGTAGTGATAGACGTTGGAGCCCGGCGCCAGCACCACGGTGAAGCGCTCGCAGGCGTCGGCCTGCACGGTGCGCAGGAAGCCGCGCGCATCGGCGCTGCCCTTCCAGTCCTTCCTGACCGAAATCTCGCGTCCGTCGGCGAGCACGAAGCCGGCAATGTCGAGGCCGTTGCCAAAGGCGTGCTCGGAGATCTTGCCCGTCTTCGCGCCGTTCATCCGCCGGCAGGAATAGGACGACATCTGCTTCACCTTCACCACCGGCTGGCCGAACCAGGCCAGAGCAGCAGGCTGAACGTCCTGCGTCACCCACTGGTCGACGGCCGAGGTCATCGGGCAGGCAAGCGTGGCGCGCGGGGAGACCTCGACGGCTCCCTCGGAAAGGGCGGTGACGCGGAAGGCATGGTCCATGCCGCAGGTGCCGGCGCCATTGATCGCCCGGTCCGGGACGATGTAGGCGGAGGGCTTGACCCGGCCCTCCGCCAGACACCGTTCCTCGGCTTCCGTGCGCCAGGGTTCGCGCTGCTCGTGCAGCCCGAACTTACAGCCGGCAAGCCCCAGAAGGACGAGCGGGGCTACGAAAAACCAGGATACGCCGCGCGTCATGGGCAGACGCTAGCCGCACTTGGTTGACATCCGGTTAAGCGCGGTGCCTGCGGCCCCCACAAATGCAAAAAGGCCCGCCGGTTGGCGGGCCTTTCGCGGGCTCGGGTGGGATGGGGGGAGGGTCGGGCGGGCGGGGCCGATCCGCCCCGCCGCCTCCGCC
>NZ_SMFY01000005.1 GCF_004339465.1 Ancylobacter aquaticus
GCCGTCCAAGGGCGTCACCAGGATGCTGGCGCTGGGGCTGAACCGATCGCCGGAATAGCCGGTGAAGGGATCGCCCGGCGTGCCGGCGGTCGTGAGGCCGTCGAAGGAGGTGTTGTAGGTCAGGTACTCCACCCCGGCGCCCAGTTCGAGCCAGGCGGTGGGCTCCCACTTCACCCGCGCGAACAGCGCCCCAACCTCCCGCTCGCCATTGGCCGGAATGGCCCAGAGACCAATGTCGGAAGGGTTATAGGCCTGGGTCGGCCGTGCATCCTCATAGACGTAGCTGCCGCCATAGCTCATCGCGAGCGGCATGCCCGCGACGGTGAAGCGCGATGTATTGCTGGCGTTCAAGCCGACATTCTGTGATTGCTGCTTCAGTTCTGGCGTCTCCCCGAGAACGGCAAAGACATTGGTTTCGTCGGTTGTCGAGGCATAGGCGTCGATCTTGAAGTCGACAAGATTGTTGTCGACCGGCGTGTAATGGTAGCGCAGCGTCGCTTGGCTGATCTCGACCGAACTCAGCGGAATCTGCCAAGTCGTCTGGTTGCCAGCCGTGATCAACGACGGCGACACCTCGCCGAACTCGTTGCCGTAATAGAGATAGCCGATCTGCAGCTGCTGCTCCTCGGTGGGGCGGAAGGTGGCCTTGAGCAGGGTCGAGGTCACGTCTTCCGAAGTGTTGTAGACGAGCTGGCCACGGCCATAATTGGACAGCGGCACCTCGTTGCCCAGGTAGTCCGTGGTGGTCAGGGTGCCCTGCGTGCCGGCGAAGTAATTGCCGCTTTGGCGCCGCACGACGGCACCGACGAGGTCGACATTCTCCTCGCGCACCGCTAGCGCAAAGCTGCCATTGGTGATGGCCGCGCCGTCGGCGTCGCCGAACACCGCCGCCTCCTCGCCAATGACAGGAGCAATCGAGTTGGTGGCGATCCCGGCCCGCACCCGCACGCCCCAGCGCTCGCCGGCCTTGAGGATATCCTCGACGTTCAGCGTCTCCATGGCGATGGTGCCGCCGATGGCACCGGCCACCGCCCCATCCGGCCCCTTGGTGATGGTGATGCCGGAAATCAGGTCGGGGTCGACATAGGTACGGCTGTCGATGCCGGAATAGCCACGATAGCTCGACGTGGATTGCTGCGAACCGTCGATCATCGTCGCGACGCGGTTCTGGCCCTGCAGGCCGCGAATATTGGGGTCGATCGAGGCGCCGTTATTGCCGCCGCCGGAGATGACGCCGGGCGTGCCCTGGAACAGCGCGCCGGCTGTCTGCGGCGGAAAGCGCTCGATCTCCTCGGAAGAGATGAAACTGGTGGAGCCCGTCGTCTCGAAAGGGAGATCGGCCGCCGAGCCGGTGCCGGTGACATCGATCGCGCCAAGCTCGATCGCGCCGTCGGTGCCGGCATCCATCCCGCCCGACATCGGTGCAGAGATGGTCACGCTGGTCGGGCTGGTGAAGGCATAGGTCAGCCCGCTCCCGTCAAGCAGTCGGGCCAGCGCCTCCTCTGGCAGGAAACTGCCGCGCAGCGCCGGGGAGGTTCGTCCGGCGGTGAGCGAGGCCGGATAGGCGAAGTTGATGCCGGTCTGGCGGGCGAAGGCCGTCAGAGCCGTCCCGAGCGGCTGGGCGCGAATGTCAAAGCTGTTCCGCACCGCGCTCGACTGTTGCGCCTGGGCGGTAGCAACGTGCACCGGGACCAGCATCGTTGTTGCCACAAGGCATGCCCGCAGAATTCCAGTCCACCCCTTGAATCCCGCCATAGTCCTGTCTCCGCTCGCGTGAAGAGGGACGTCTTCTGCCGGGTCGTCGGGTCCCTCACTGGCTAAGACCGGGAGCGGGGTGGAAATCCTCAGCGCCGTGCCAGAAAAATTCTTGCTCACGCCGCCGAGACGATGGTGAGGAAGGGCGAGAGGGCGATGACCCGGATCGGCAGCCCCTGGGCGAGGGCCGCGAGCGAGGCTTCGGGGGTACGAAGGTCCAGCACCGCATTGACCCGCAGGGCGTCGATCGCCGCGCCGCGGGCAATAATCCATCCCGCATGGTAGGGGCGAAGCGCCGCGATGATATCGGCGAGTGAGCGATCTTCGGCGATGTACATGCCCGAGCGCCAGGCGAGAGTGACGTCCGCCGGTTGAAGCGTGACAGGGCCGATGCGACCATCCGAAGCGATGCGGACGCGCTCGCCTGCCTTCAGCGTCAGCTCGCCGGCGGCCGTAACCTGCACCCCGTGCTCAACCAAGCTTACCGCCAGCGAGCCGTCGCCGCGATTGGCATCGACATCGAAGGCGGTGCCGAGGGCCCGCAACCGGGCCGCTCCGGCCGCCACCTCAAAAGGACGTGCAGGGTTGGGTGCGACCTCGAAGAAGGCCTGCCCTTCGATCAGGCGGACCTGGCGAGCGGAGGCGTTGAGATCCAGGGCGAGGGCGCTGCGGGCATTCAGCGTCACGCGCGTGCGGTCGGCCAGCATGACCGTCCGCACCTCTCCCGTGCCGGTCGCGATGTCCGCGCGTGGCCCCAGTGTTGTGAGCAACCACGCGCCTCCGGCGCCCGCGACGCCAAGTCCGGCGGCGCCGCCCAGCATGGCACGTCGCGAGAGGCCGGCACGGACGCGACGGCCTGCGCCGGGCCGGATGAGGCCGCTGCGCGAATCCTGATGCAGTTCCGAGGCATCGCCCCAAAGCTGTTCCGCCTCGCGCGCGGCGGCCTCGTGGTCGGGGCTCAGCCGTCGCCAGGTGGCGAAGGCGGCGACGACCTCCGGCCGCGCCTCGCCGGAATGCAGTCGCACGATGAAAGCCAGCGCCTCATCCGACAGGGCGCGCGGCGGGTGGGGGGGTCGATCGATCGGCAATGTCACCAATAGGGTCTCGTATCGGAGCGGGAATAGAGGACACGTGTGTGGACGCCCCCTTTGATGCAAGCGGAATCTTGGGCACGGTCGGGCATGTGATCAGGTGCGGTCGTGTGTCCGGCCTCGAAGATGCGGCCTGTCATGCGCCGCGGGCCTGTATGGAGATATGCAGGTCGGATCCAGTTCGCTTACCCGCGCTTGGTTGCGCCGTGTCGTCAAAAATGGTTCTTCCGACCCGGTCTCTTGACCGTCTGCCCTTACGTTCCCTCGCTCCCTCTCACATCCGGCGACAACCCGACGACACCCACCTATGCGGCGACCGTCCCCGGATCCCTGTAATCCTCTCCCTTGCGCAGCAGCGCCCAAGCCGTGCGCGCCATTCGGTTGGCCAGCGCCACGGCGACCAGCATCTTCGGCGGCGCGAAGGTGGTGATAGCCGCTGCAGTGACGGCCCCCACTCCCGGGATCGTCGTCAGCCGTTTTGCTGTCTCGTCACTGGTCACACGCTTGCGAAGCTCGGCATCAAGGCCCCCAATCTTGTCGCCAGGCCGGCGATCTGGTCCAGTAGAAGACGCGCAAGGTCGCGCACCGCTGCAGGCAGCATACCGTCATCACCGTCGATGGCAGCCGCGAGGCGTCCCACATGTGCAGGACCGGTAGGGGCCACGATGCCCTGCTCGGCAAGATGCCCGCGCAGAGCGTTGATCGTCTGTGTGCGTTGGCGAACCAGAAGATCGCGGGTCCGATAGGCCATCGCCGCCGCCTGCTGCGCCTCGCTCTTTACGGCAACGAAGCGCATCGTCGGCCGCGATGCCGCCTCTGCAATCGCTTCGGCATCCGCCATGTCGTTCTTCTGCCGCTTAACAAACGGCTTCACATAAGCGGGCGGGATCAGCCGCACGTCGTGACCGAGATCGCCGATCGCACGGCCCCAGTGATGCGCGCTGGCACAGGCTTCCATCGCAACCACGCAAGGCAGCTGAGCTGCCATGAACTTCAGTAGTTGTTCGCGCGACAGCTTGCGACGGAACACAACTGAACCATCAGCCCCGGCACCATGCGCTTGAAACACGTTCTTGGCCAAATCCAGGCCGATGATGCTAACCTCTCTCATGGACGCTCCCCTCTGTAGCGGTGCTTCAACACCCGCCACATTGGCACATTGATGCCGCCGGGGGGCGTCCACCCCATCGCTTATAGACGGTTGCCGTCGGCAAAATCCTCATCGCGCGCGCTCACTCATCGTCGCGCATTAGGTCCCTGCAATGCGTGAGGGCACGAAGAACATGCTTTTCTACCATGCTTACGGATATGCCGAGATGCGCCGCTATTTCGCGGTGGCTGCGACCTTCCAGCTTGTTCATCACGAAGGCCGTTTGGCAGGCCGCCGGTAGTTCGTTGAGCAGCACGGCGAGCCGCACGATGCGCCGCCGGTGATGGAGGGCGCCGGTAGCGTCGCCGCTGGCGGCGAGCCCGTCGATCTCCTCGATGTCGACCCGATGGAGCCACTCGGCGTGGCGCCGGGCCGTGAAGTCGATGGCGGCGGTGCGGGTCGCGGTAAAGGCATAGGTCTTGGGATGCTCGATTGCCACCGCCTGCGCCGGCCTGCCGGCGAGCCGGAGATAGGCATTCTGCACCACCTCCTCGCCAGCGTCGCGATCCCCCACCAGTCGAGCCGCGAAGCGCACGAGGTCATGATGATGACGCCGGTAAAGATCCCCCAGCCAATGGTTGAGCACCTTATTCATGGTCCGCCCCATCGCCGCGAACGAGGTCAAGTGGCGGCGTTGTCCGGTTGTTGGTTGCGCTCAAGGCCAAGGTGATTACCGGGAAAGTCGCGCGCCGCTCATCGCCCGCGCAGATTCAGTCGCAAGGCGCCAACCTAGACAATTCGGATTGTGATGCAACATCAATGATTTAGATTGATTACAGATAAAAACTCCGTAGGGCACGGTGGCTGAAGAGCATGAATGACAGTTTTCGGATGGCGGCCCTGCGGTGCGGAACCGCCCAGCGCCATGCGCAGCACGCCCGGCCAGCGCCGGCGAAGGTTGATGGCCAGTTCCTCGACCGCCGCCGTCTTCTCGCCCACGGGCACCAGCAGCACGAAGCGTTCCCCTCAGCACCTCGTACAGCCACAGCGGGAAGCCCAACCCATGGCGGCGCGACCCTGCAGGTCGGCATCCGGTCGCCGGCGCAAAGCGCCTCCCCAACGGCGGGCGCGAACGGCCCGTCGAGATAGCTCACCAGCACCGGCGCGTGAGCCGTGAGACACCGCCCATGATTCTTTGCTCCCCTCGAGCGGCCTCTCACAGACTTCCGCTTTGCGCCGCCGATACCGGCCGTTCGACCGATCCATGAGACTTCGCGAAAGCCGACATTGCTTATGGAACAGCCGAGCGCCAGCCGATTTCTTCGACGTATGTGTTCGAATCCTACCGAGTGCTTTTCACCCGCGCGCCTGTGCGAGTAATGCTACCAGGCGTTTACCGTCCCGCTTGTCGATGGAAAAGAGTGCGGTTGCCAGCTTGGCCGAGAACCAAATGATCGTTGGGCCTGTTGCCGAAGGTGACTGCGCCGCACCCTTGGGTGAATGCAACCTGCGCATGGGTTCATCATAGCGTGGCATTCTGCTAGCATGACTTGATGCCTTCTAAATACTGGCATGTGACAAGGGTGGGTTTTGCTGAAGCAAAGGTAAGCAGATGCATGAACTAGACGTCACCTCGACTGTGCGATCGCAGTCCCGCATATTGATGATTTTTCCGAAATTCAATCCAAATTCATTCTGGAATTTTACTGAAGCCTGCAAGCTGTATGGCGCGCGCTGCGTGGCACCCCCTCTCGGCCTGCTCACGGTTGCCGCACTTCTACCAAGCCATTGGGAGATCCGGCTCATTGACCGCAACGCCCGCGAAGTGGCCGACAGCGACATATTATGGGCGGATATAGTGCTAACCGGCGGGATGCTGCCGCAGCAGTTCGATACGTTGGCGCTGATCGGCCGCTGCCACGAGATGGGACGACCGGTTTGTCTCGGCGGCCCGGATCCCACCTCCAATCCCGAGGTCTATGCCGCGGCCGATTTCCTAGTGCTCGGCGAGGCCGAAGGCATTATCGACCGCTTTGTCGAGGCGTGGGAGCGCGGTGCGACCTCGGGTCGTTTCGAGGCCGAGAAGTTCAAGGCCAATGTGCAGGCAAGTCCGATACCACGTTTCGACCTGATCGATTTCAGCGACTATCTCTATGTCGGCGTGCAGTTCTCGCGCGGCTGCCCCTTCACGTGCGAGTTCTGCGATATCATCGAACTTTACGGGAGGGTCCCGCGCACCAAGTCTAACGAGCAGATGCTTGCCGAGTTGGAGGCGCTTCGCCGGCTTGGCTATGGCGGCCATGTCGACTTCGTCGACGACAACTTCATCGGCAACAAGAAGGCCATAAAAAAATTCCTGCCGGAACTAAAGATTTGGCAGGAGACTCAAGGCTATCCATTCGAGTTCTCGACCGAGGTTTCGCTGAACGTCGCTGACGATCCCCAGCTTCTCCAGATGATGAGCGATACCAACTTTTTCGTCATATTCACTGGCATCGAGAGCCCCGACGAGGGCACTCTGGTGGCGATGCAAAAGAAACAGAATACCCGCCGCAGCATCGCGGAGAGCGTGCAGCGCATATATGCGGCGGGAATCTACGTGACGGGGGGCTTCATCGTCGGCTTCGACACCGAGGGCGGCGGCGTCTCACCGTCAATGGTCGAGTGCATCCGTGCAAGCGAGATACCGGTTGCAATGGTCGGTCTGCTCTATGCCCTTCCGAACACGCAACTCACCCGGCGGCTGCGACGCGAAGGGCGTCTTTTCGAAGGCTACAATGTCGCCCCCTCCGATGCGGGCGATCAGTGCACGGCAGGGCTCAACTTCCTAACCCTTCGCCCCCGAGATGAAATCCTGTCCGATTACCGGCAGGTCATCGAGGAGATTTACCACCCTCGGCATTTCTTTGGAAGGGTGCGCGGCATGGCCAGCAAGGTGAAGCGACGATCCTTCGGCAAAGGGGCGACGTGGGCGGGCATCCGGCGCGACCTGAAATTGCTTCTGCGCGCAAGCTGGGCGATCAGCGTGGTCCGCCCACGATTTGCGCCCTATTTCTGGGTCAGCCTGATCGACTGCATCCGAAAGAACCCCTCCGCACTCGAGGCAGCGATGGTCAACATGGTGCTCTATCTGCACCTCTACCCGTTCTCCCGCCACGTCATCGCCGAACTGGACTCCCGCATTGCGGAAATCGAAGCGGGGGATTGGAGTCCGCCTACCGTCATGATGGAGGCAGCTGAATAGTGTCGGCGAGCGGAGCTGCCCGTGCCGGGTTGGCCTGCTGCCGGTCTTAGAGGTATCGAGATCGGCGCTACAGAAGCCGAAGCAACAAATGCGGAAGGCGATTTGGGCGTAAGCTCCGGATCGTTGGATACGCCTCGCGCTGACTGCGAAAGCGCTTCAAGTCCCATGCCCTGCGGCGGGATGCGGCGTGGTCATCCTGCTGTCGGCCGCGCGATCTTCGCTGCTAGCAAGATGGCGCGGTGCGAGCCGGCGAGAATTCAGGCTTGTGGACAGCGGGCATGCGAGAGACCGGAGAGTGAGCTATGCGCTCGCCTCGGCCCGATGATCCATGTTGCCCCATACCTGCCGCTCTACTGCCTTTCAGGGACGTCCACTTTGCGCCGCCATCTCGGTCATCGGTCTGGCAACGGCCGCGGCGCAAAAGCGGACATGAGCGAGGCACGGCACGTAGCACCTTTGCGACAAGGGCCTGAACCGCTACGGCGGTAACCGCCTTGCATGACGGTCGTGCGGATAATTTCGATGTGGCATACGCCCTAGGCGGGCGGAGCATCACGGGTCTTCCATTGCGGCATTCGTCCATGAACTGGCTTCCTGTCCAGCGAGCATTGTCCGCGCCAACTACAGGCGCAGCAGCCGTTCGGCGTTGCCGTGGCAGACCTTCGCGCGCACGTCCTCGCTGATGGGCGCGGATTCGATGAAATCGCAGGCGAGCTGCGGATCCTCATAGGGGTAGTCGACCGAGAACATCACATTGTCGTCGCCTAACGCCTGAAGCGTCGCGATCAGCGCTCCCGGGTCGCATACCCCCGAGGTGGTGACGGCGATGTTCCGCCTGATAATCGCCGAGGGAAGAGCGTCCGGCGCGAGTTTCTCGCCGAGGTCGAACTCCCGCCGGCTGTCGAGGCGCCAGAGCAAAAACGGCAGCGTCTCGCCCATATGGCCGAGAATGATCTTCACCGCGGGAAAGCGGGTGAGCGTGCCCCCGAAGACGAGCCGCAACGCATGGGCCGCGGTTTCCGCCGTCCAGGCCCAGATGGGACCACCGATTTCGGGGCGATGGGCAAACATCGCGGGCTGGTCGGCCATGGCGCCGGGATGCAGATAGACCGGGACATTCAGTTCCTCGACACGCTCCCAGAAAGGCAGGTAGCGGTCCTCGTCGAGATAATGCCCGTTGGTCTGGCCGTTGATGAGCGCTCCCCGAAAACCGAGTTCCCGGACGGCCCGTTCGAGCTCGGCCGCAGCGGCCTCGGCGTCGTGCAGGGCGAGATGGGCGAAGCCGGCATACCGATCGGGCCGCTTCTGCACCTCGCGCGCGAGGAAATCATTGGCGCCGCGCGCAAGCCGGATGGCCTCCTTTGTATCGCGGACGCCCTGCACGCCCGGCGTAGTGACGGAAAGCACCATCAGTTCTATGCCGGTCCTGTCCATCATTTCGAGCCGCAACTCGTCGAAGTCGGCTAGACGACGTTCCACATCGGCAAAGAGCGTGTCGCTCTGCGTCGGCCTTGCCACGTAGCTTCCGGCAAGCTCCGGCGTGGTGAAATGCTCTTCGAGCGCGATCTTGCGCATGGCCGCTCCTTTTGATTGCCGTCGTCAAATGGCGTCGGCGATCCGGCTACTGTTTGGGAACCGGGCAGGCCTCGGCGGGCGACTTGGTGATCTTGAGCTGTTCCATCATGAAATCGGCGTTGCTCCTGGAATCGGCGAGGAGGGCGCCCGACCAGTACGCCGTCTTGCAGGTGGCGGCGTCGCAATCGCCGCCAGCGGTCTGCCAGTCGCCCGTGCGGACCACGTCGCACGCGCAGATCGCCTTGTCGGGGTTGGCGGGATCGACCGTGCAAATCTTGTTGAGGCAATTCGACCAGGGCGTGCCGCTCTCGCATTTCAGCCCCTTCTTGCCCTGCTCGAACTGGGTCAGCGCGAACTGCGAATAGACGGTGCGAACGCCCTCCGCGTCCGTGCTCGGCTTGACCGTGTCGCAGGCGACCGTTGCCAAATTGGCGCCCTCCTGCACGTCACAGACGCAGATCGAGATGTCGGGGTTGCCCGGCTGCGGGATGCAGGGCGCCGAGGTGCACAGGGCGAATTGCTGATGGCAGAGATAGTTCTCCGCCGCCGCCGGCTGCATCAGGCCGAGGGTGGCGGCTAGACCTCGAATGGCAGGCAAAAGACGCAACATCACGGCTCGCATGGAAGGCTACTCTCGGTTCCATTCTGTATCGTCCGCTTAGCGTCGGGCGTTCGCTGCTGTGACGGCCTGCAATTGAAAAATGGCGGTGATCTGCCGCGCAGCCCGTTGGCGCGCGGCGGTTATTTGCTGCGGATGATTTCCGGCAGATCGAAGCTTCGCCAGCCCGGCACTTCCGACACTTCGGGGAAGTCAACACCGAAGGGCTTTGTGGCGTCTATGCCTACGGACGATGAATAGCCGCCATCGGTGTAGGGATCGAGCGGAGCGGCGGCGGTTCGGTCGACGACGAACACGTCTTCGCGCGGCTTGACGCGAAACGACTTCGCCCATTCCACCTCAGAGGAATTGCGGATGTCGATGTCGGGGTCGACGACCACCACCCATTTGGGATGAAGGTTCGAGGCCATCGCGGCGAGGATCGCCTGCCGCGCCTCGCCCTCGTAGCGCGACGTCATCGCGATCACGACATAGACCTGAACGCCGCCCGAACTGGTGATCGAGAGATCGGAAATGGTCGGGAACTGAGCCTGTAGCTGGCGAAGGATCGAGGCCTCGAAGGGAATCTGCTTAAGAACATGGTTCTCGGTGATCGGCTTGCCGGTGAGCAGGCCCTGGAAGATCGCGTCCTTGCGGTGGGTGATCGCCGTCACCTTGGCGGTCGGCTTCAGTGAGGCGGGCGTGTAGTAGCCGGTATACTCGCCGAGCGGGCCCTCCACGCGCTGGTCGTCTGAATCGACCATGAACTCGATGATGAACTCGGCATGGGCTGGCACTTTCAGCGTGCTGGTGACCGCCTGCACCAGTTCGACCGGCTCGCCCCGCAGCCCGCCGGCGACGAACCAGTCATTCGTCGCGTCGCCCCCCTGAACCTGGCAGGAAAAGGCGATCATGGGATCGACGCCAATAACGATGGCGCCATGCAGCGGCACCTTCCGCTCGATCGCCTTGGCCATGTTCTTGCCGAAGCGATGATTGGGGGCGGAAAACACCCCGAGCACCTTCGAATCGTGAAGCTGGAACCGATAGTTTCCGATGTCCGGAATACCCGTGTCGGGGTCCTCGGAGACGACGATGCCGGCCGTGATATAGGGCCCCCCATCCCTGGGGCTGTAGGTCGGAACGGGCAGCCGGGTGAGGTCGATGTCATCCCCGGTCACAATCACTTCCTGGCAGGGGGCCGGTCCGTTGATGTCGACGGGACCGATGGGGTTGTCGATAGCGGCAGTCACGCGTTCGTGAATCGTCGCGTCGGTCGCCTCGAAGGCGATCAGTGCGCGCCGGCGGTTGCCGTACAGACCTGCAACCAGGGAAAATTCCGTCCCGTTCTGCTCGAACAGGAGCGCTGGCCCGTCCGCCGCACTGCTCTTGGCGAGAGCCTTGGCTACGTCATACTGCAAGGCAATGGGGCGTGTAACGTCGACAAGTTCTCCGGACTGACGCAGGCTGGAAAGAAAGGCGCGCAAGTCTTTGTAAGGCATGTTCCACCGTTCTCGACGCCTGCGGGTTCGCGATTAATGCGCAGCTTTTCTTTCAAGGTAAAGACAGGGGATTGGAGGGCGGCTTTTCGTGTCGGCCTTTCGGTAGCGGTTCCGCTGGTATTTGTATACTGCGCCGAGGCGCTCCATTTTGCGGTTTACGCAGCGTTCGGCGCGCTCACCTCGCTGTATGGCCACAGTGAGAACGCCCGGCAGCGGATCGAAACCCAGGCCGTCGCGGGCGTGGCGCTTTTGCTCACCCTCACCGTGGCCGCGGCCTTTTCCGTGGCTCAGGGGCCGCAATGGGTGCTCTTCCTTCTGCTCGCGGCTGTCGTCGTGGGAGCGGGGACGCTTGGCACCCTGATGGGGTGGGTACCGCGCGGCGAAATCTTCTTCATTCTCGTGCTGCTCGTCGTGGCCGGCATTCCGCTGGAGAGCGGAGCGTTTCTGCCGGCCGTCGGCGTAGGCGCGGGAGCGGCCGGCTTCGCTGTGCTGCTCACCGTGCTGGAGGGGGAAGGTGCGATTGGCGCACGCTCCCTGGTCCGAAGCGTGCGGGAGAGGGCGCGGGCAGGCCTGAGCAGGCTCGACCGGCTTCGCCACGCCGTCGTCATCCTGACCGCGGCGTTGGCGGTGGTGGGCGCCTGGGGACTCGCGCTCTCCTTCGGGATGGGTCATCCTTTCTGGGCGCCGATCGCTGCATCCGCCCTGATGCCCGCCCTTACGCCCGCCGATGCGATGCGCCGGGCGACCCACATGCTGTCGGGCACGCTGGGCGGCGTTGCCATTGCCGCGCTCCTGTTCGCGCAGAAGCCCGGCACGCTCGCCCTCATTCTGATGATTGCGCTCTGTCAGGCCGTCGCCGAACTGTTCTTGGCCCGCAATTACGCGATCGCGCTGCTGTTCATCACGCCATTGGCTATCGGCATGAGCAATCTCGGTCGCAACCTCGCCTGGTCTCCCTTGCTGATCGACCGCCTCGCCGAGGCCGCGCTGGGCGCCGCCGTCGCTCTCGGGGCGATCGCTCTTGGTGGCTGGCTGCTCGCGCTGCTTGCCGGCCAGCGGGTGGAGCGGGAGGCGTGAGCATGCGCGAGGCAGGGAAGTGGCGGGCCGGACGACGCGGCTTGACCACTTGCATCGCGTGCGACATTCAGGTCAGTATGACGAAGGTCTATGGAGGGCCAAATGGCCATTGAACATTCACTTAAGCATGAAATATTGATTTCGGCAAATGCCGACAAAGTACGCCAGGCTATAAATACCCCCGAGGGGCTTCGTGGATGGAATACTCCGCATGTCGAGGGAGGAGGTGACGTCGGGAGCTCTTGGCATCTGAAGTATACAGGTCGACCAGAATTCTTGTGGAGGATTGACCGGGATGATGCGGAAGATATCCTGTGGACCTGCACCAAGGGTCCTGGCGATGCCGTGGGCACCACGGCGAGCTTCGCGCTTGCCTCGACGCCGGACGGGCGGACCCGGCTGCGTGTGACTCATGGCGGCTGGCCGCATGACGAGGCCAATTTCATCAAGTGCAACACGCTCTGGGGCGCGCTGATGGATCACCTGCGCGACTATGTTGAATCGGGCGTGGCCGATCCGGCTTTTTCCTGAACCGGCCACGGAGTATCCGACCAATGGCGTCCCAGCAGTCGCTCCCCGACTTTGTCCAGGCCATGGAGGCCGCCGGGTTTCTCGTCCGCATCACCGACGAAATCCGCGTCGACCAGATCCCCCGGATGCTAGAGGCCAACCCGACCAAGGCCGTCTTGATCGAGAAGGTCAGGGACTGCGAATTCTCGGTCCTCGCCAATGCCTACTCCAACCAGGACATGTATGCCTGGGCGATGGAGTGCGACAGGACGCAGACCGGCCGCCAGATGGTCGAGCGGGCGAAGTCGCGCGCGAAGTGGGAAGTCGTGGACACCGCGCCGTGCAAGGAGGTGATCCTGACCGGCGACGAGGTCGACCTGACCCGGCTGCCCTTGTTCCTTCACCATGACCGCGACGGCCACGCCTATACCAACGACAACCTGTTTATCAGCAAGCATCCTGACACCGGGGTGTATGACTGGGGCATCTACCGCTCGATGTTCCGTTCGAAGAACGAGAAGTCGGTCGACATGACCTGCACCTCGCACCGCCAGCGCATCCACGCCATGGCGGCGGCCGCGAAGGGGCAGAATCTCGAAGTCGCCATGGTCATCGGCGGCCCGATCCTCGACAAGATCTCGGCGCTGGTCGGGGTCCCCGGCGACACCGACGATTTCGAGGTGCTCGGCGGCTTCTATGGCGCGCCGGCGAAGATGGTGAAGTGCGAGACCATCGACGTGCTGGTGCCGGCCAATGCCGAACTCGTGCTGGAATGCGAACTCATGGCCAGCGAGGGCCTGACCTTCGATGAGGGGCCCTATGGCGAATTCACCGGCATGTATGGCGGCGGGATGAAGCACAATTATCGCCTCAAGGTGAAGGCGATGACCTTTCGGAAAAATCCCATCTACCAGCACTGCACCATTGGCGGCATGCATCCCTGGTACACCGACAACATGCTGCAGCTTCCCGCCATCGAGGCCGACCTCTACGGCGCGCTCCGTCTCGCGGGAATCGACGTGGTGGAGGTGCGCAGCCCGGCGGGCGGCCTGTCCAACATCGCGTATGCCAAGATCCGCCCGCTGGGCGCGGGCGACGCCAAGCAGGCGCTCGGCCTCATGCTCACCTGTTCCAAGCAGGGCCTGCCGAAGGTGGCGATGGTGTTCAATGACGACGTCGACATCTGGGACGACCAGGCGGTCCTCGCCGCCATGGCCTTCCGCTACATGCCCGACCGCGACACCGTCATCCTCAAGGACTGCAACACCATGACGGTGGACCCGAAATGCGCCGAACCCGGCGTCGCCTCGAAAATCGGCATGGATTGCACCAAGCCGATGGGCGCGGGCTGGAACCCGGACGAGTTCATCAAGAGCGCGGTCACCGATCTCGGCGACCCGCCGGACGGCGTCGTCCCGCTCTCCGAGGAAGAGATTGCCCGTGAGATGGAGGCCTTCATCGCAGCCGAGCCGCGGGCGTGGCTGGATATCCTCACCCATTTCCACGGCCAGCCTTACCGGAGAATCTACGGCGCTTTTGGCGGGCTGCGTCACAAGCTCGGCCGCATGAACGACGCGCCTTGGTATCGCTACACACTTTCTGATCGCCCCTTCGCCTTCGGGGCCCGGCCCGCCGCTCCCTCGAACTTCGATCCCCGGCATGTCGGCTCCACGCCCGCATGATGGCCTGGGGAGCGTGAACATGGGGAACGTACCCAGGCGGATGGTCGTCGGCATTACCGGCGCCACCGGCATCGTCTACGGCGTGCGCCTGCTGAAAGCCCTGCGGCACTTGGAGATCGAGAGTCATCTCGTCGTCTCCAAGGCCGGCGAAATGACGCGCGCCTATGAAACCGACATGACCGCGGAGGAACTGCGCGGCCTCGCGGATGTCGTCTATTCCCCCGGCGACATTGCCGCGCCGATTTCCAGCGGCTCGTTCCGGACGATGGGAATGATCGTGGCACCCTGCTCGGTGCGAAGCATGAGCGACATCGCGCATGGCGTGACGTCCGGGCTCATCAGCCGGGCAGCGGATGTCTGCCTCAAGGAGCGCCGTCGGCTGGTGCTGATGCTGCGCGAGACGCCGCTTCACGCTGGCCACCTCAAGAGCATGCTGGCGGTGACGGAAATGGGCGGCATCATCGCGCCGCCGGTGCCGGCCTTCTACTCACGGCCGGCGTCTCTGGACGACATGGTCACCCATACAATCGGGCGGGTGCTCGATCTGTTCGACCTGGACCTGAAGGCCTTTCCCCGTTGGGGAGAAGAGGACGAGGCGCCGACCCACAACGCGGCTTTGCCGATGGCGGAGCTTAGGACAGAAAAATAAACTGATACCACCTTCCCCGCTGCGACCATCCTCGGCCACATGGGCGCGACCATGCGACCATCGGTGGCGCTTCGGCAGCCACGCCGCGCTCGTTTGTCGGCAAGCGCTCCCTCAACGAAGGCGTCTCATTCTATCTGACGCGGAATACGTTCGTACCCACGTCGGGGCAGATGGACGGCGTCCTGCGGATCGCCGCGGGTTGTTGTCAATCGATTATTCCTACGAGGATTTCGCCAGGACGGGCCGCTTCGTCGACGCAGCGGCACATATCGACAGCCAGCAACTTTCACGATTTGTGTACGAAGATACCTCCATCGAAATAGCATGCTGGGGGCGGTCGCCCAGAGGTTTCACTGCACTCAGCCCGCACCGCCGGATCGAGCCCGCGGTAAAAGGAAGTGGCAAATGTCGATCATGGGTCAATTGCGGCGCCCGGGCTGCTTCGCGCCATGATGGAACCTGGGCCGGGACACCACCTTGGCAAAGACGGGTAGCGAGAAAGCGGCCAAGTGCCCTGCGGGCGAACGGCTCAACGGCTCAGCTGCTGCACGCTCCCATTGTCACGGTTATGCTCGAAGCCTCGCGGCATCTTTGGACGGCGGCAGGCCGAATTGGCGCGCATACTCGCGGCTGAACTGCGTCGGACTTTCGTAACCTACGCCGAAGCCAATCGATGTGACGTTGCCCTCTCCTGCGATGAGGAGGGAGCGCGCATGCAGCAATCGTACATGCTTCTGGTACTGCAGCGGACTAAGCGCCGTCACGGCCTTGAAGTGACGGTGAAAGGTGGAAACACTGAGCGCCGCCATCTCTGCCAATGCCTCAACGCGAAGTGGCTTTGCGAAGTTCTCCCTGATCCATTGAATGGCGATACCGATCCGGGAGAGCGCTGTGTCGGGCGTCGCGATGTCCCTCAGCATCCAGCCGAGCGGCCCCTGCAGAACCCGGAACAGGAGCTCGCGCTCATAGGCTGGAGCAAGGGCCGCAATTTCGCCCTGGCGCTCCATGAGGCGCAACATCCGCAAACAAGCATCGAGCAGTTCGGGCGTCACAGGTGCTACCGAGAAACCGGGACTGTAGAGTTCGCCTCCGGCAGGTTCGGGCAGGTCCGCCAGCAGGTTCGCAACGATCGCGGGCTCCAGCGTCAGGCTGATGGCGAGATAGGGATCTCCGTCGTCAGACGGATGCACGGAACCGACCGCCGGAAGATCGATCGACATGACGAAGTAGGTCGCGGGATCATACCAAAACCTGCGGTCCCCGACCGTCATGGTCTTCGAGCCCGTGAGGATGAGGTTGACCATGGGCTCGTAGACGGCCGCAAGCTGATGTTCGGGAATTTCGCCCTGCACCATGGCGACGCGGGGAATACCCGTTTCCGTGCGGCGGTTCTCCGCCCGTGATGCCAGTTGCCGCAATTCTTGAAGCTGTGCGTCCATGGATTTGTTGTTTCACACGGACAGCTCGGATTCAACGGAAAAGCAGAAATAGGCAAGATTCGAAGAGAATCCTGAGAGCGGAGCTTAGGCCATCACGGCTATCTCTTGGTCATCCAATCGAAGGAGCACCAAATGAGCATTGTCATCATTACCGGCGGAAGCCGTGGCCTTGGCGCCAGCATCGCAATTCAGTGCGCCAGGCGCGGCATGGGCGTCATCCTCACCTACAACAGAAACAAGCAGGCCGCCGAAAAGGTCGTCGCGACAATCGAGGCTGACGGCGGTAAGGCTGTTGCCCTTGAGCTGGACGTGAGCACGAGAGCGAGTTTCCCGGCGTTTCGCAGCGCGGTCGCTGAAATGCTGGCAAAGACCTGGAATGCCGAGACCTTCGACTTTCTCGTCAACAACGCCGGATACGGGCTCTACAATCCGATCGCGACCGTGACAGAAGACGAATTCGACAGCCTGTTCCGTGTGCTTCTCAAGGGGCCGTTTTTCCTGACGCAGGCACTGCTTCCCCTGATGGCCGATGGCGGCCACATCGTGAACGTGACGAGCGCAACCAGCCGCGTAGCGACACCAGGCGTTGCGCCCTATGCCTCCTTTAAGGGCGGGCTCGAAGTGCTGACCCGGTACCTGGCCAAAGAGTTCGGGGAGCGCCGCATCCGCGCCAACTCCATCGCACCGGGACCGATCCGCACCGAACTCGGCGGAGGTCTTTCTGAAGAATTCGAAGCGCTGCTCGCCGGGCAAACAGCACTCGGTCGCGTCGGCGAACCGGACGATGTCGGCTGCATGGTCGCCAGCCTGCTGTCGGACGACAACCGCTGGGTCAACGCCCAAAACATCGAAGTGGCTGGCGGCTATCTCATCTGAGGAGGTTTACATGCTCGATCATATCTTCCTGACGGTGAGCGATATCACGCGCTCGATCACCTTTTACGAGAGGGTGCTCCCGATCCTCGGGATCACCTCCCGCCACGACTATGACGGCAGCCAGGGCCCGGCGGGGCATCCCGACCTCAAGGGCTTCGGCGCCAACGGCCGAGTGTTCTTCTGGCTGAGAGAAGGCACGCCAGCACCCGGCGCCGTGCATGTCGGCTTTGTCGCTAATTCCGAGACAATCGTGAATGCCGCCCATGCCGAGGCGCGGGCAGCCGGGGCGAGCGAGATCCACGCGCCGGGGCCACAGCTTCACTACGATCCCCGCTACTATGCGGCGCAGGTCAGGGACCCGGATGGCTACAGCCTCGAATTCGTCTTCAAGAGCTGGCAGCACGGGGGCTGATGCGATGACCGCCGATACACTGCGTGCGACGGCAGATGCGCTGATCGCCGCAACCAACGCATTTGATATCAGCGCAGCATTGATCCTATTCACGCCGGACGCGGTGATCGACGACCCGTCGACGGGCCGCCGCTTCGACGGCCGGGCCGGCACTCGCGATTACATCGAGCGGTATTTCATCGGCTATCACACGGTCACCCGCTTCCTTTCGATCGAAATGATCGGCGAGAGCCGCGCTCGGGTCCGCGTCGATTTTACCGGAGACTTCGGTCACGAAATCGGCCTTCTCGACATCTCGGTTGACGACGACGGGCTGATCACGCGCATCGACGCCGATCTCGAATAATCACAGAAAAAAAGAAGAAGCCCATGAACACTCTCATGATCTATGGAGCTGTCGGCTACACCGGTGGCATGGCAGCGGAACATGCCGCATCTGCCGGACTGAATCTCGTTCTTGCAGGCCGCGAGCAAAACCGCGCGAGGCTTGAAGCGCTGGCCGGCCGTCTCGGAGCGAGCGTCAGAATTTTTTTGCTGGACGATCCCGATGCCGTCGTGGCCAGCCTTGCTGGAATTTTCGTTCTGCTCAACGCCGCAGGTCCCTTTGCGAACACGGCGGAGCCGCTGATGTCTGCCGCGATCCGTGCCGGGGTCCACTATCTCGACTTCTCGGCCGAACTCGACACATACCGCGAAGCCTTAGCGCTCGATGGCCAGGCCCGCGCGGCCGGGGTCATGTTGCTGCCGGGAAGCGGTGGCAGCGTCGCGATGCTGGGCAGTCTCGCCGGACATGCCATCGCTCGCGCGAAGAATGCCCGGAAGATCAGCATTGCGCTTCAGGTGACAGGAGCGATGTCGAGAGGATCGGCGATTAGCGCCAGCCAGAATATCGCGCCGGAGACATTGCAACTCGTCGACGGCGAGCGCGTCACGCGCAGCCCGGAAGAGGTTCGCGATTTCGACTTCGGCAGTGGGCCGCAATCGTCCTTTCCTGTAACGCTACCCGACCTCGTGACGATCCACCATGCGATCGGCGTTCCCAACATCGAAACCTTCGTCCACGTCACCGCAGGCGCATTTCCGACGGAAGATCTCAAGGATCTTCCGAACGGCCCCAGTGTCGAAGAGCGTGAAGCGAGCCGCTATCGCGCGGCTGTCGAAGTCACCGACGCGGACGGGACCATCGTGCGCTCCGTGCTCGACACGGTGAACGGTTATACCTTCACGTCCCTGGCCGCCGCGGAAGCCGCCCGGCGTGTGCTGGCCGGTGAGGTCCAGCCCGGCTTCCAGACACCCGCCGGGCTGTTCGGAAATGGCTTTGCCGAAACCATCGCCGACACGCGGATCACCGATCTCTAGCCGAGATCGTAGACGGCTTGGCCCGACGGGCGAAGCTTCAATCCCTCTGGCAGACGGCTTCGATATTGTTGCCGTCGGGATCGAGGACATAGGCCGCGTAGTAGTTTTCATGATAGCGCTCTCGGATCCCGGGAGCGCCATTGTCGGTTCCGCCGTTGGCAAGTGCTGCGGCATGAAACGCATCGACTGTTACCCTGTCATCAGCTGTGAAGGCGAGATGGATCGGGAGCTTCGCTCCAATCTGCTGGTGAACCCACAGGCTCGGATAGCCATTTTTCCCGAAGCCGTGTCGCGCGCCGCCATGAGGCGCGCGGGCGGCATCAATACTGATCACGAGCATCAGTCCCAGCGGTGCCAGAACCGCTTCGTAAAACCGGCGCGCGCGCTCCGCGTCCACGACAGGGAACTCGATATGATTGATGATATCGGTGGACATGGTCCTTCTCCCTCTCAAGCCTGAGACGCGCCGCCATCGGCGAACAATTCGACACCATTGACGTAGCTGGCGGCATCGCTCGCCAGGAAGGCAGCGACCTCTGCGATTTCCTCGGGCTCACCGATGCGACCGATCGGGCTCTTGTTCTTGAGGAAGGCCATACCTTCTTCCGCATGCTCGCCAAAAGCGTCCCGCAGCGCTTGCGTGTTCGTCGGGCCTGGGCTGACAATGTTGATACGGATCCCTGTCCCCTTGAGATCGCTGACCCAACTCCGGACGAGATTACGCACCGCCGCCTTGGTGGCCCCATAGATGCTCATGGTCGGACCGGGATCGATGGAGGCTGTCGAACCGACAATAACGATTGATGAACCCGGCTGCATGAGCGGTAAGGCGCCTTGCACGGTGAAGACAATGCCTTTGACGTTCGTATCGAACTGCTGGTCATAGGCCGCCTCGGTGATCTTCCCCAATGGGGCGTGGACACCACCGCCGGCATTGGCGACGAGGGTATCGATCCGCCCGAACTCCGACCGGATCTCCGTAAACAGCCCCTCCAGTCCCGCAGTGCTGGAAACATCGGCAACGATGCCGACAGCGCCGCCGCCGAGTTCTTCGACTGCGCGATCCAGCGCATCCCGGCGGCGCCCCGTGATAATCACCCGCATGCCCTGTGCCGCCATCTTTCGCGCGATGGCGAAGCCAATTCCGCTGCTGCCGCCTGTCACGACGGCGACTTTGCTCTTGTCTGATGTGCTCACTGTATTGCTCCTTGCTTAGTCTGGGACACCACCGGGGCTGCCTGCCTTGGCTTCCGTAGGACCCTCATCGGCCATCCCACCCGGTCGACGTCATCTGGTCGCGGTTGCTGCTTCTCATCGGTAGAGAGAAGGCCGGTAGTGTGTCGCCTAGCCTTCGAATCGCGAGTGACAGTGCATGTTCACCAGCGTCACCAGGGTTGGCGGCCGTGGCTGCCGAAGAAGCCTCCGGTCGGACCGTCCTTGTCGATTAGGGCCATCCGGATCGCAGTCGCGGCGCCTTCCTCGGGTGTGAGCATGCCCTCATTGTCGTTGAGGTCGGTCTGAACATTCCCCGGTTCGACGACGTTGACCTTGATGCCCAGCGGCTCAAGCTCCTTGGCGAAAGCCACGGTCACTGCGCTGAGGGCGACCTTCAACGTCGTGTAGTCGAGGAAGTTGACGCTCGAGTAGATCGATGTCGGGTCGAGGATGAGGGCCAGGGAGCCCACGCCGCTTCCCATGTTGACGATCCTGCCATCCTCGCCCGCCTTGATGAGGGGCAGGAACGCCTGCGTGACGCGGATGGGCCCATAAAGGTTCACCTCGAAAGTGGCCTTGATGTCCTCCATCCTGGCCTCGCTCGGTGGCCGCTTCCGGTCGAGGATGATGCCCGCGTTGTTCACGAGGACATGGAGGATCCCGGTCTCACTCGCGACCGTCTCGGCCGCGCGACGGACGCTATCCTCGTCGGCGACATCGATCTCCAGGAAACGCACGTCCAGGCCCTCGGCCTGAAGCTGCTTGACGGCCTCTTCCCCTCGGGAGCGATCGCGCGCGCCGATCCAGACCGAGAGGCCGGCTTTCGCCAGCCCCCGGGCGATGGCTAGACCGATGCCTTTGTTGGCGCCGGTGACTAGCGCGTGTCTCTTGCTCGTCATGACCGCCTCAAGCCGCGGCGGGCGCGGCGGCGGAGGCCACGTGATGGCTGATATCGCCGAACAGATGAGGATCGACCGCTCGCGAGGCGAACCGCCACTTGCCGTCGCGGAGCGCGAAGGTGTCGATGTAGCGTCCCGTCACGATAGGTTGCAGCGGCAGGCCATCGGTTTGCTGATGGACGGTGAAGTAGCAGACCGACCTGGCCTCGGTGGCGCTCTGCACCTCGATCAGGATGTTCGACACGGAGTGCCACGTCCGTGGTGTTTTATCTGAGTGATACTGGAGGTTGGTCCTCAGGAAGTTCGCGATGTTGTCCTTGCCGGTGATGGACTGGTCGACGACCGTAAACTGGGCATCAGCAAGGAGTTCGCCGTTGGCCTCCACGTCACCAAAGTCGAGGTTGTGGGCGTACTGGGCGAGGAGGCGGCGAACCTCGCTCTCGATGATGAGGCGGGTGACGGCGTCTGGGGTAGTGGACATGACGTTCTCTCGTTGCGGGCGGAAATCGCTCTGTATATAGCAATCACTACATACAGACGTCGCCCACCCTCTACAAGAGTGTAGCGGTCGCTAAATTGCCATGTGCGTCAATCTCGCCGTGCGATCCGGTGAAGTATGCGCAAGGCATTGAGGAATGTCGGCCACTCGGCGGCCCAACGCGTTGCGAAGCGCGCTCGGCGTCAGCTGGCCGCGTTGGTCGCGAACTCGGCCTTCAGCGCCCTTCCGGCGACCTCCGAGCAGCCCACCAGCTTCTCGGCGGTGTATCCGAGACAGGCGAACGAGGAGAGGCCGCGCAGGTTGATCAGGACGTAGTCGAGAATCCGGTCGACTGCCTCAGGCGGCGCGTGGGCGGCTATATAGTCGCGGATAATCTGGCTCCCGCTTTCGCCAAGAGCCGTCGCGACCGCTGCGGCGTCGGCATCGTCGGCACGCATCGCCTCGGTGATCATGCAACCGCGTCGCTCGGGATTGCGAGTGTAATGCCGGGCCGCCGCGACGAAGAGGTTGGTCAGGGACCGTGCGGGATCGTCATCTGTCGCGAGAATCTCGCTGACCGGAAGGAAGTCCGTCTCCACGTAGCTCTGCAGCGCCCGCTCGAATAGGCCGAGCTTGCTCCCGTACGCGGCGTATAGGCTAGGCGGCTTGATATCGAGAGCGGTGGTCAGTTCCGCAACGCCCACGGCATCATAACCACGTGCGTGGAACATCGCCTGGGCGACACGGACGCCCTGATCCCGATCAAAGGCGGGCCGGCGGGAGAGTTTTGCGGCAACAGACTTCACCCAGACAACATAGCGACCACTACACATTAACTCAAGGCGCCCATGATATAGTGATCGCTAAAAAATATCTTGCGTTCGGTGGAGATTTTATGTAGTAACTGCTACATCGTTCTAACCGGAGCTCCTATGTCATTTGAAAACAAGACCGCCCTCGTCACCGGCGCCTCTGCAGGCATCGGCTACGGCATCGCCAAAGCCCTCGTAGACGCCGGCGCACGCGTCATCATCACGGGGCGGCACGCAGAGAGGCTGGACAAAGCGGTCGCCGAGCTCGGGCCCAATGCGAGCGGCATCGTTGCCGACGCGACCAAGCTGGCCGACCTCCGCCGCCTGTTCGACACCCTGAAGGCTGATCACGGTCACCTCGACGTCCTGATCGCGAACGCTGGCGGCGGCGAACCTGTCCCGCTCGTGGACGTCACCGAGCAGCACGTCGACGACACCCTGACCTGGAACCTGAAGAGTACGATTTTCTCGGTCCAGTTCGCCCTGCCGATCATGCCGTCGGGCGGCGCGATCGTCCTGATCGGCTCCAACGCCTCCAAGGCCCCACCGATCGGGATGAGCGTCTACGCGGCAGCCAAAGCCGGCGTACGTGCCCTCGTCACGGGCTGGGTGCAGGAGATCAAGGGTTCCGGCGTCCGTATCAACGTCGTCAGCCCCGGCCCCGTCCGCACCCCCGGTCTGGAGGGCTTCTTCGCCGCCGAAGAGGCAGAGGCCACTTTCGATTTCCTCGCCGGACAGAGCACCGTCGGCCGTATCGGCACCACGGACGACATCGCGGCGGCGACCCTGTTCCTGGCCGGTAACACGGCGGGCTACATCAACGGCATCGAGCTGTTCGTCGACGGCGGCGCCGCACGCCTGTGATCGCCGCGGCGGTCGTTCCGGCGCACTGATGCGCCACCCCCTGAAGCTTGGCGTCATCGTCGCTACGTTCATCTTTGTCGCGGTCTTCGTCGTCATCCTCGGTCCACGCGCGACCAAGAACCCAAGGCCAGAGGGGGCTGCCGAAAGCGGACCTGCTGAAGGTCATAGATGGGTCAGTTTCGGCCTCGGTCATTCATCGGCGAATGTCCGCTTCTCGTTTGAAGTCCCTAATAGCGGACCGTCCGCTACCGGCCCCAAAACGGCTATTCGCGATAGCCGCAGCGGCCTTCCGCTTATGGCGCATCCTGCAGTTTGAAGTGGATGCCCCGAGGGCGATCGAACGGACAAAGCGGTTGCACCACATGCTGCCCGCTCACCGCTTTACGGCAGATTCAGGTGGTAGCGCATGTAGCGGCGCTCGCCGGTGCGCGTCAGGGCGCTTTTCTCGACCAGATCGTGTAGGTCGCGTGTGGCGGTGGGGCGTGAGGTGCCGGTGATCGCGAGGTAGTTCTCCGCGCTCAGGCCTCCCGTGAAGCCGCCGGGGCCCTCACGGAACAGGCGGGCGATCGCCTTTTCCTGCCGTTCGTTCAACTTGTCGCGGAAGCGATCGTAAAAATGCGCCTTGGCGATGTAGAAGGCGACGCGACCGAGCGTCGTCTGTTGGGCCGCGATGATCGCTTCTGCGAAATAGACCAGCCAGCCCGTGACATCGAGCGCCCGCTGATGGACCTCGAGCTGGTCGTAATAGGCCTTGCGATGCTGCTCGATGGTATGGGCGAGCGCGATCAGGGTCGGTTGCCCGATGTTCTGGGCGAGGGATTTTTCAGCGAGGGTTCGGCCGATGCGGCCGTTGCCGTCCTCGAAGGGATGGATGCTCTCGAAATAGAGATGTCCGATCCCGGCCCGGGTGAGTGCTGGCAAGGGCGTTGCACCGCCCGGGGCGGAGCCATTGAACCAGGTGAGATAGGCGGCCATCTCGTCCGGAATCCGAGAGGATGGCGGCGCCTCGAAATGCACGGTCGGCCGATCCTGTCGGCCGGACACGATCTGCATCGCGTCTTCATGGCGACGGTAGCCGCCGATGATCTCCAGATGCCGGCTGTCCGCCATCAGCATGCGGTGCCAGCGGAACAGTGTGTCGGCGTCGAGAGGATCGGCCCAACTCCGATAGAGATCGACCAGCATCTCCGCGATGCCCCGCTCTTTCGGCTTCACGTTGCGATTGTCCGTGTCGAGGCCGAGCTGACGGCGCAGTGAGGATTGCACGCTGAGGCGATCCAGGGTCTCCCCTTCGATCGCGCTGGTCTTGACGGCCTCATCGCTGAGGAGTTCGATCCGCAGCAGGTCGCGCTCGCCGTCGCTCACATGCCGGACCGCGCCGATCACCTCGCCGGTGAGCAGGAGGAACCGCCGCTCCAGCGGTTCGAGGGCAACCGAATCATAGGCAAAATGCGGCCAGCCGGGCTGCGTCCAGTTCCGCACCATGAGCGATAGAGTCTCCCGCTATAGCTCACATAATAGCGAGTATGTGATTGATAGATAGCCGTCCTATCGCTCACGGCAGCGCGAAGGAGAACTGGGAGCGTGATGCCGGGTCGATAACGTAACGCGCGCAACCAAGGGGTGAAAGGTCCACCTGCTGCCGAACGATACCCATTGTGCGCTACGATCGAATGGGGATCAGGGATGGCACATGGGATTCGGCGTTTTCATTCACCGCTCGGACTCGATCTATGACGATAGCCCGGCTGAGCGATATCAGTTCCCGCGCCCATATCTGGGGCGCGTCGAGGCCTGCGTCGGCGACTGGATCGTTTATTACGAACCCCGGAAAGTGGCGGAGACCCGCGGCTATTTCGCGATCGCCAGGGTCCAGCGCGTCGTTCCCGATCCCACCGCTCCGGGCATGTATCTCGCCGTCATCGAACCGGGCAGCTATATGGATTTTGCCAGCCCGGTGCCGTTCACCGATGCCGATGGCGTGGTCGAACGCGGTGTGCTGAACGCGGACGGGCGCATTTTCAGGGCGTGCGCAAGCCGCCGTGCGTCCACTCTCGCCGGATGATTTCAACCGGATCGTCACTCTCGGGCTGAATGACCGCGAGCCGCTGCTGCCCCGCGTCGACGAGGGCGCATCCCTCTCAGGTTTTGAAGAAGTACAGGCGCCATTCGCGTTCGAGCAGCCACGCGAGCGCGTCGACACTCTGTCCTCTCGCATCGTCCGCGACCGCATCTTCCGGCGCGTCGTGCTGCGCGCCTATGACGAGCGCTGTACCATCAGCGGCCTCAAGCTGATCAATGGCGGCGGGCGTGCCGAGGTGGCCGCGGCGCATATCCGCCCGGTGGAAGCGAACGGCCCCGACATCGTTAGCAACGGGCTGGCGCTGTCGGGCACGGCGCACTGGATGTTCGATCGCGGGCTGATCAGCCTCTCGGATGATCTAGACATCCTCATTTCCCGGCAAACCAACGATCCCGACGGCGTGCGCGCCTTCATCAACAAAGACGGGCGCGCCATCGCCCCTCGTAGGTTGATCGAACGGCCCCATCCCCATTTCCTGCGCTGGCACAGGGAGCATTGTTTCAAGCCGTGAAGCGGAGGCTCCCTATGCCGCTTCCGATCACAGCACAGCAACACCGCCCTTCACCTGTCGTTGCACGCCACGCTGCGATGCGGATGGAATCCTGTTGAACCGGCCCAATATCGGGCTCTTTTAATCATCCCCACCCGGGATGAGATCGTCAGGACCCCGGCACGTCGGGGGTCGCATGGCGGCATCACATCATCATCAGGGTTTTGCCCGCGGCGCGCGGATGCTGCGCACGGCACTGGGTCCGGCGATCGCCCGGCATATGGAAGATCCGACCGTCGTCGAGGTGATGCTGAACCCGGATGGGCGGCTGTGGATCGACCGGCTCTCGGAGGGACTATCCGACACGGGTGAGCGGCTCTTGCCCGCTGACGGCGAGCGCATCGTGCGGCTCGTCGCCCACCATGTGGGTGCCGAGGTCCATGCGGGAGCTCCGCGTGTTTCAGCCGAGCTGCCCGAGACGGGAGAACGTTTCGAAGGCCTGCTGCCGCCGGTCGTGGCGGCACCGACATTTGCCATTCGTAAGCCCGCCGTCGCGCTGTTCACGCTCGCCGGTTACGTAGCGACCGGGATTATGTCGGCTAGCCGGGCCGAAGCCTTGCGCTTGGCCGTGGCATCCCGCGCCACCATCCTGGTGGTCGGCAGCACATCGACCGGCAAGACCACGCTGACCAACGCGCTGCTCGCAGGGGTCGCGAAGACAGATGATCGCGTTGTTCTCATCGAGGATACGCGCGAGCTGCAATGCGCGGCGCCGGATGCCGCGTCGGTCAACCACGACGGCAGATTTGACTTTCCTGACGCTAGAAGCCGACAGTCCGCCACCGGCCCCGAAGCCGTCTGCATCCGTCGGGAAATTGGCTTGAGCATAGCCTAATTGGAACCATCATCAGACAGTCTGGCCACTCTTGTAATAACGCCCGCTAACATCCGCGCGGTGGGACCGCGATCAGCACCCCCGCCTCAGTCGATGACGAAAGCCAGTAGGTCCGCGTTCAGCACATTGGCGTTGACGGTCAGCATCCCTTGGAGCCTTCACGGTCGACGCCGAAAAACGGGCCCGACGGGACGTCGCGGACCAACGGCACGCAATTGCCCGCCAGCGCCGTCCGAAATCCGTCGAACACCTTTATCGAAGTTCCCTTCGGATCGTCGTCCGTCTTCGGTATCAGTGGGCGAGCACCGTCAGTTCTGCTTTGCCGCCGGAGGGGGAACCGACGCCGGGCGGAGGGGCTCCGGGATGGGCTTGGTGAGCAGCCGATCCAGGCCGGACATAAGGTCTCCCTGGACCTGCTCGGACAGGCGCTCCGCGTCGCGCTGACGGATGTCCTCAGCTGCCTCCTCGACGTCGACCTCGGCAAACCCCAGCGCGCGAAGACCTTCCGCTCCTATCAGATAGGCGGATTCCACCGTCTCGCGAATCTGATAATCGACGCCCGCGCGGATCAGCTCGACGGCGTGTCCGCGATCATAGCTGCGCACCAGAAGCCTGGCCTGCGGGAATTCATGCCGCGCCAGTTCCACGATCTGCGTCGCGGCCTTCGGGTCGTCGATGCAGACCATGATCGCATCCGCCTCACGCGCACCGGATTGGCGCAGGGTGTCGAGCCGGGTGCCATCGCCGAAGAAGACCTTGAACCCATATCGGGCAGCATCGCGGATGCGGTCCGGGTCCCGGTCGATGACGGCAAGGTCGATGCCCCTGGACAGCAGAAGCTGCGAGGCGATCTGGCCGAAGCGACCGAAGCCGATGAGGAGGATCCGCCCCTTCAGATCGTGCGCGACATCGACGCCGTCCATCGACACCCCGGCCCGCAAGAGCCGGCCTGCGGCTATCATGAACAGCGGTGTTATGGCCATGGACAGGATCACGACGGTGACGAACAACGCATTGTCCCGCGCCTCGATCACGCCGCCCGATGTTGCCGCGGCATAGAGCACGAAGGCAAATTCGCCGCCCTGCAGGAACATGGACGTACGGTGCACAGCTTGATGGTTGGAGCTGCCGAACAGGCGTGCGACCGCGTAGACCATGGCGCCCTTCGCCACGGTGAACGCCGCCAGCATCGCCAGCAGGAGCTGCCATTCGGCCGCGACGACGGAAAGATCGAGCGACATGCCGACAGAGAGGAAGAACAACCCCATGAGCAGGCCACGAAACGGCTCGACATCGCTCTCGATCTGATGGCGGTAACTGGAACTCGACAGCATCACGCCGGCAAGGAAGGCGCCCATCGCCATCGAGAGGCCAGCGGCATCCATCAGGAGAGCCGCGCCAAGGACCACCAGCAACGCCCCGGCCGTCAGCACCTCCCGCGTTCGCGCGCGCGCCAGCAGGGCGAAGAAAGGGTTCAGCCCCCAGCGCCCCACCCCCAGCAGCACCGCCAGCGCCGCCGCCGCCGCCAGGATCTCGGTCCATCCGGCCTGCCCGTGCGACAGCGGCGACAGGAAGGCGACCACCGCCAGAAGCGGCACGATCATCAAGTCCTCGAACAGCAGGATCGCGACCGATTTCTGGCCTTCCGCGCTGGAGATCTCGCCCCGGTCCTGCAGCACCGACATGATGACGGCGGTCGAGGAAAGAACGAAGCCCGTGCCGGCGATGAAGGCGACCGGGCCGGAAAAGCCGAACACCGCCACCCCCGTCAGCGCCAGGGCGGTTGTCGCGGCCACCACCTGGACACAGCCCAGCCCGAAGATCTGGCCACGCATCGCCCAGAGTTTTTGTGGGCGTAGTTCCAGTCCGATCACGAACAGGAACATCACCACCCCGAGCTCGGAGAAATGAAGAATCGACTCGGCATCGGCAATCAGGCCCAGCACCGACGGCCCGACCAGCAGGCCGGCGGCGAAATAGCCGAGGACCGATCCAAGGCCGATCCGCCGGAACAACGGCACGGCGACGACAGCCGCCCCCATCAGCACGACCGCAGGTCCGATCATCTCCCCAAGGCTCGCTTCAGCCATCGACTTGCCTTTCCGGTAGGGTGCCTGACGCACGCAGGTCATTCAAAGGGCCAGCATAGCTTGTGGCACATGCCGTCGGGCTTCACGATCGCCCGGCTTTCATCAAAAGGCCCTGCTTCCAGCTCGCGCCGCGCTAGCTGGCGCTCAGGGCGGACCAGATCATCAGCGCCCCGAAGACCACGAAGATGATGCCGGTCAACCTGCGTCCGCGCCGCGCATGCTCGGTTCCACGGAATAGTCGGACGAGGGGCCGGGCCCCGAGCGCGTAGCCGCCGAGAACGATGAGCTTCACGATGACGAAGGTCACGACCAGAACGGCGAGCACGGACGGCCCGCTCTCCGCCGGGATGAACTGAGGAAACAGTGCGGCGAAGAACAGCACGGCCTTCGGATTGCTGACACCCACGCCGAACGACTGGAGCCAAAGCGCCATGCCGCTTGGTGCGGGCGCCGTCGCCGTGGCGGGTGCCCCCTCCTGCGGCGAGGGGGAGCGAATGTAGCTCCACCCGAGCCAGATGACATAGGACGCGCCCAGCAGACGCAGGGCCATGAAGGCGATGGGACAGGCGACGAGAAGAGCGCCCACTCCCACGACCGACAGGGTCGCCAGCAGCCCGATTGCGACAAGATCACCACTCAAGGCCCCCAACGCGCGGCGCCACCCCAGGGCGAGGGCATTGTTCACCAGAAACAACGTCGATGGGCCGGGTGTCGCGCTCTGTGCCGCGCTGACCAGCACGTAGGCAAGATACGAAGAGAATTCCATCGCACACCTGGCTGACATTGTTGTCGATGAAACAACCGGATCGAATGCCGCCCCTCCGTGTGGCGCGTGTATCCCGGACTTGACGGTGCGGCCGCGCGCGAAGGAACTATCGGCGGATTGACTGCGACAGAGGCCGCCACGGCGGGTCGGATCGGATGGGGATGGCGAGGTCGCTTTCGCGGGTCACTCCGACCCGCAACGAAATCCCCGCCATTCCCGATCTATCAGCCTTCGGGCGGCACCGGCGTGTTGAGCAACTGCTGCTCCCACAGATAGGCGATGCCACTCCCGCCGGCATGCTGGACAATCACGTCGGTTATCTTGACGGCGGTATCGAGCCGGGCCCAGTCGCGCTGCCATTCGGCCGCTACCGCCAGCCAGGTCATCATGTTCGCGCCGGCCCCGATCATGCGCTGGATGGCAACGTCGTGGGCTTCCACCGAGGTGCCGCCGGAGGCATCGGTGACCACGGTCACATCCCAGCCCTCGCCAAGGGCCTGGATCGCCGGCGTAGCCACGCAGACCTCGGTCCACAGTCCGGCGATGATGAGCTGCTTGCGGCCCGTCGCCTTGACCGCATCGACCACCTTGGGGTCCTCCCAGGTGTTGATGAACGTGCGGTCGATCACCTCCTGACCGGGGAACACATCGGTGATCTGCGGGAAGAGCAGGCCGCCCCGCGCCGCGATCACGGTCGTCAGAATGGTCGGGACGCCGAAGGCCTTGGCGGCCTTGGCCAGCCCCGCCGTATTGTTGATCACCATCTGAGGTTCGTGACTGTTCACGTTGGCGAGCTGGTAGGGCTGGTGGTCGATCAGAACGAGGACCGAGTCTTCGGGACGAAGAAGCGAAGCAAGGCCGTTACGGAATGTCATCAAGACTTACTTTCTCTGCCGCTGCGAACGGCTATGATTTCACAGGAGGCATGCACCAGCGGGCGACATTTGCCTTGCCGCAACTTGCTGTTCCTTTAGGCGATGGGGTAGTGCCATAATCTGGAAAGCTGTGTCGCTAAACGAGGAACGCGAATGGACATCGAAGATCTTCGGACATTCGTCGCCGTGGCCGATGTCGGGGGCGTATCGGCCGCCGCGCGCCGGCTCGGCACCTCCAAGTCCATCGTCAGCCGGCGGCTGCTGCGGATCGAGGCGGAACTCGGCGTTCAGCTTCTTGCGCGGACGACCCGCGGCGCCGCGCTGACGGAAGCGGGGATCACCTTCAGGGAACACGCGGCGCGCGCCAGCGCCGAGATCGACACAGCCAGAGAGTCGATTTTCCCGACCGGAGATCTGCGTGGCCGCCTGAGGGTTGCCATGCCGCTTGCTTTCGGCCCGACCCATTTCGCGCCCGTGCTCGCGGAAATGGCGCATCAGCACCCTCAGCTGCAGATTCACACCTCCTACAGCGATCGCTTCGTTGATCTCATCGCGGAGGGTTTCGACTGCGCCATCCGGGTCGGGTATCTCCAGGACTCCAACCTGATCGCCAAGCGCATAGGACCGATCTCCGGACGGCTGGTGGCAAGTCCGGAGTATATCAGGAGGCGCGGCTCACCTCGGACACCGGATGAAGTCGTCACCCATCAGGCGCTGATGCAGGGGACGGAAAGCTGGCAGTTCAGGGACGGTGACAGGACCGTCACGGTTCAGCCGCAGGGCAGGTTCAAGGCCGACAGCGCGACCGCGCTTGCCGCCACCGCCGCGGCGGGGCTCGGCATCGCCTGGCTCCCCGATTGCGTCACCTATGGCTACGTGGCCTCCGGGGCGCTGGTTCCGATCATGACGCGCTATCCGCCTCCTTCAGCCGGCGCGTATGTCATCCGCCCGCCGGGTCAGTATCCCGCGCGGAAAGTACGGGTCCTCACCGAGATGCTGATTAAGAGTTTCGAGCTGAATCCACAGCTTTGGGGGATCGACTCCAACCCCGATCCGCGCGACGCCTGATCCGCAAGCCGCCGGCTGAATATCGCGCCGCGTGACCGCTCAACGCGACCGCGTCGCCCGTACGTCCCAGTAATTGCGACACAGCTTACCCTCGCGCGGCACTAGCTTGGTCAGACATTTGCCCGCCAGTCTGTGCACCGATCGGACCGAAGGCGCTCACCCGCCCGTCCGTCCCGGATTGGTCGACATCAGGCCTCCGTATCGGCACAAGCGAGGCCGTCTGAAAACCGAAGAGGATGACGCGCATGAGCTGGAACCCAGCAATCGAACCGGGGTGCCCCGATGCCGTGGGCCTCGATGCGATCGAAACCCTGATTGTCCCGCGTGCCCGGGACCTCGGCGGCTTTGAGGTTCGGCGCGCTCTGCCGGCACCGAACCGGCAGATGGTTGGACCGTTCATCTTCTTCGATCAGGCCGGGCCCGCGGAGCTGTTGACCGGACAGGGCGTCGACGTTCGGCCGCACCCGCATATCGGTCTCGGCACCGTCACCTACCTCTATCGCGGCGATTTTCACCACCGAGACAGTACGGGTGCCGACCAGATGATCCGTCCCGGCGCGTTGAACTGGATGGTTGCCGGACGCGGCGTGACCCATTCGGAACGCACCTCCGAAGCCGCCCGCGGCGGTCCGAACAGCCTGTTCGGCATACAGACCTGGCTGGCGCTGCCCGAAAGCCACGAGGACATGGCGCCGATATTCGAACACCACGGCAAAGAGGCGCTGCCGGTGATCGAGGATCGTGGCGTTTCCGTCCGGCTCATACTCGGCGACGCCTATGGCCGGAAGGCGCCCGCGACGATGTTCTCTGAGACGTTCTACGCCGACGTGACGCTCGAAGCCGGATTTCGGCTTCCCATGCCGGACAATCACGAAGACCGAGGCATCTACATCGTCGAAGGTTCGATCTCGGTTGGAGGACAGGAATACGCGGCGTCGCAGATGATGGTCTTCCGCCCGGGCGACCGGATCACGGTCGCAGCGGGCGGCCAGGGTGCCCGACTGATGATCCTCGGCGGCGCCACACTTGGCGGGCCGCGTTACATCTGGTGGAATTTCGTCGCGTCCTCGAGGGACCGTATCGAAGAGGCCAAAGCGGAATGGCGCGCGCAGAACTGGGGCAAGGGGCGCTTCGATCTGCCGATCGACGATCGGGACGAGCACATTCCCCTTCCGGACTGAAGGATGGATCGCGAGCAACGGAGACACCAAGTCCGTCATGGGACTATCGCGTACACATAGTTCTCTTCCCGATCGCTCGCGCTCAACCGAGCGAGTTTTCAACTCAGGATCGTGTTGAACGCGTGCGGCAAGTCCAATTTCCCGCGCCGTATTCTTAGAAGCTGACAGTCTCCTCTCGGCCCAGCCCAGCCGTTCGTCGGAGTGGTGGGGCTTCCCTTCTGCCGCAATCTAGAAGGTTTTGCGGGTTGAAGGCGTTGGCACCTCCATTGGAGCATCCACCTAACAAGGCCGATGCCAGCAATTCACTATTTACGACACTGATGTAGGAGATGGCTTCATGTACCACAGAATGTCTGCAGGACTTCTTCATCCGGGCGTGGCGGCAGTTCGTAACCTCCATCGACGGGCTCGTCAGAAAATGGCGTAGCCAGCACGCGTACGAGGCCATGGAATGGCGCATAGTCGTTCTCATACACGGCCGCGCGGATGACAGACTCGATCCGGTGATTGCGCGGGATGAAACGCGGATTGATCTGGAGCATCGCCTGCCCCCTTTCTTGCGGGGAGACGGGATCCAGCAGCAGGCGTGCCTCGTACCGGTTGTGCCAAGCCACGATGCGCTTCGGATCAGAGAACAGGTCTGTTAGCCTTCCGGGGCCGCTCTCATCTGCCGGCAGTGATGACAAGCTTCGGAACGTCAGAGTGAAGTCCGCCTGATCTTGGTGCATGGCCTCCAAAAGGTCCTCGACAAGCCGAGCGTCCTCGGGATTTTCTGTACTGAGCCCGAGCTTCTTCCTCATACGGCGCAGGTGGGCCTCTTCGAACATTTCCCTGAAGCCGCCAAGCATCTCCTGAACCAGCGTGACCGCCCGCTCCTGCTTCTCGTCGATCAGGGGCAGTAGGGTTTCGGCCAACCGCGCCAGATTCCAGGCTGCGACGCGGGGCTGGTTGCCGAAGGCATAGCGGCCGAACTGGTCAATCGAGCTGAATACCTTTGCCGGATCGTAGATATCCATAAAGGCACAAGGGCCGTAATCGATGGTCTCGCCGGAAATCGCCATGTTGTCGGTGTTCATCACGCCATGGATGAAGCCCAGCGACATCCAGTGCGCGACGAGGTTTGCCTGGGCGCGGACCACATGATCGAACATGGAAAGGTATCGGTTGTCCGCGTCGCCCGCTTGGGGAAAATGCCGCGCAATAACGTAATCCGCCAACCTACGAAGAGCCTCGGCGTCACCGCGGGCAGCTGCATACTGGAATGTTCCCACCCGAATGTGGCTTGCGGCTACGCGGGTGAGAACAGCCCCCGGAAGCCCGGTCTCGCGCTGCACCCGATCGCCGGTGGCGACCGCGGCCAGCGCGCGCGTGGTGGGGACGCCGAAGGCGTTCATCGCTTCACTTACGATGTACTCGCGCAGGACCGGTCCCAAGGCTGCGCGTCCATCGCCTCGTCGCGAATAGGGCGTACGCCCGGCGCCTTTCAATTGGATGTCGCGCCGCGTGCCATCCCGGCCCACAACCTCTCCGAGCAGGATGGCCCGACCGTCCCCAAGCTGGGGAACGAAGTTTCCGAATTGATGTCCGGCATAGGCGAATGCGATTGGACGAGACCCGCTTACGACCGCATTTCCTGATAGCGCCGCGAGCCCGTCAGCGGTCCGCAGCCACTGCGCATCAAGGCCCAATTCCTCGGCCAAGCGGTCATTTAGCCTGATCAGATGGGGCTGTCGGACGGCAGTCGGGTTTACGACCGAATAGAGGCTCGCCGGGAGCGAGCTGAACGTATTCTCGAACGAAATCATCATTACCAGACCAGTCTGCTGCGGCTGTCTCAATCCGGATAAATGGGACGTCCGGCAAACCGGTCAACTTTCGCGAGGCTGACTTGCCGCACACCGGAGTGTCGGCCACGCGTTTCTGCCAAAAGCAGCCTCCCGCACGGTCCAAGCTCCGCCCCAGGCTGAAAGGAGAACAAGCCGCAATCTGAAAGTTGCAGCGGACGGCGCACCATGTCGCACTGTTGGCTGCCGTGCCGCCTACCCTCAAAGTTCCGGCGCAGGCACCTAGCTTCGCGTAGCATCCTCACCCGTGGCATCGATGATCGTCAGCGCCGTCCTCGGCAGGAAGAGCGGTCCTGGCGCCATCGGGTTGGGCAGCACCATTCCGTCGACATGGAATACCGTTCGAATGATCTCGGGGGTTACGACATCGACGGGGCGGCCCAAGCCGGCGATGGAACCGTTGCTTAGCAGAGCCAGCTTGTCGGCGAATTGCCCGGCCTGGTTGATATCGTGCAGGACGGCGAGAACCGTCTTGCCGCGCTCGTCGACCAGCCGCCGCAACAGCGCGAGCAGCTCGAGCTGGTGGGCCATGTCGAGATAAGTAGTGGGCTCGTCGAGCAGCAGGATGTCGGCGGATTGCGCCAGCGTCATCGCCAGCCAGGCACGCTGGCGCTGCCCGCCGGAGAGCGCGGCGAGCGGCTGATCTGCCAGCGCCACCATGTGCGTAAGTTCGAGCGCCTCGGTGCAGGCCGCCCGGTCGGCTGCCGACCACGGGGCAAGCGGCCGGCGATGCGGGTAACGGCCTTGTTCCACGAGATCGCGCACCGTGATGTCATCCGGCGCGCGCGGTATCTGGGGAAGAAAGCTCAGTCGCCGTGCCAGCTGCTTGCGCGAAAGCTGCGCGATCGGCTGCCCCTCCAGACGGATCGTGCCGGATCTGGGCGCAAGCAGACCCGCAAGGGCGCGCAGCAAGGTAGATTTGCCGCAGCCATTCGGGCCCAGCAAGGCGGTGAACCGGCCGCGCTCAATGCCGATCGACAGGCGGTTCATGATGTCCCGGCCGTCATAGCCGATAGTGACGTCGTGAGCCTGCAGCAGCACCGGAGATGTCGGTTCAGTCATTCCTTCGCCTCCATAGCAGGAGCCCGACGAACGGTACGCCGATCACCGGCGTCAGCAGACCTGCGGGCAATTGCACGAGCCGCCCTACAAGATCGGCACCGCCCAGCAGGAGCGCCCCGCAGAGTGCGGCGGCCGGCAGGCGGACCGCGTGGCGGGAGGAAAGGCCGCGGACCAATTGCGGTGCCAGCAGGCCGACAAAGCTGATCGGCCCGGCCGCCGCCACCGAGGCCCCGGCAAGCAGGGTGCACAAGGCGATCAGTGCGGCGCGCATCGCTTGCAGCGGCAGGCCAAGTGCGCCGCTGACATCGTCGTCGAAGGCGGACAGATCGAGATCGCGGGCGAGGCACCACGTGATGGCAAGAGCCGGAAGCGACCACACGGCCAGCCATCGGAGCTTCGTCCAATCGGCGTTGTAGATGCTGCCCGCCATCCAGGCGAGCGCCCGCTGGACGTCGCGGATGTCGCCGAAGACGGTGAGGAGCGAGGTAACCGCGCCTGTCGCCGCGCCGATGCCGATGCCGACCAGTATCAGCCGGATCGAGGATGTGCCGCCTCGCCAGGCCAGCACGTAGATCGCGGTCGCAGCGACCGCCGCCCCCGCAAAGCCTGCGAGCGGCATGAGATGGCCGACCGCTCCCTCCGCGCCGATCACCAGCAGCGCGACGCCGAGGCTTGCACCGCTATTGATGCCGAGCAGGCCGGGTTCGGCGAGTGGGTTGCGCATCACGGCCTGAGTGATGGCTCCGGCGACGCCGAGGCACGCGCCCACCAGCAGCGCGGTCGCGACGCGCGGCGCACGTACCGTGCCGAGGATGATCGCGGCGATCGGATCGCCCCTCAGTGCCGCGACAATGTCCTGTGGCGCGAGCCCGTTATCGCCCCAGCTCAGCGACAGCGCTGCGGCGATCACCACGAGAACAATGAGGAGTGCGAGTCCGCGGTTCATCGCATCATCCCGCTGCGCCGGCGCGCCAGTGCGATGAAGACCGGGGAGCCGAGCAGCGCCATGGTGATGCCGACCGGCAAGTCGATGCCAACAAGCCAGCGGATGCCGGTATCGGCGACAAGCACCAGCAGTGCGCCGAGCGGCGCGCTATAGGCCATGATCCATCGGTAGTCGGCGCCCACCAGCATCCGCGCGGCGTGGGGAACCACGAGGCCGACGAAGCCGACCGGCCCGGCAAGGGCCACGGCGGAGCCCGCGAGCACCACCACCAGCAGGCCGGCGAGCAGCCGCCACCGCACCACGTTCTGGCCGACCGTGCTGGCAAGGTCGCCGCCGAGGCTCAGCGTCATGATCGGGCGCGCGGCGGCAAGAGCGCATGCCAGCCCGGCAAGACCATAGGGTGCGAGCTCCGCCACAGTCGATAGCGATCGCCCCGTGAGGCTGCCGGCCGCCCAAAGTCTCAGATTGTCCAGCGTGCCCTGGTCCAGCAGCAGCAGGCTTGTGGTCACCGAGGTCAGGAACGCGGTCAGCACTGCGCCGGCCAGAGCAAGCTTCAGGGGCGTCGCACCGCCGCGGCCTATCGAACCCAGCGCATAGACGCAGCCGCCCGCGACACCCGCTCCACCGAATGCAAACCAGACCAGACTGCCGCTGGCATCGATACTGGTGAAGGCGAGGGCCAGCACGACAGCGAAGGCGGCGCCGGCATTGATGCCGAGCAGACCCGGGGAGGCCAGCGGATTGGCCGTTACCGCCTGCATGATGGCGCCGGCAACCGCGAGCTGTGCGCCGACCAGAAGTCCGGCCAGCATCCTGGGCAGGCGTATGTCCAGCAGCACGATGTGTTCGCGCGAGCCGTCCGGGTGCATCAGGGCGTCAAACCACACGCCAGGGGCGATCTGCGAACTGCCTACCGTCAGGGCCCACAACGCCATTGGCAGCACCAGGGCAATGAGCAGCACAAGGCCGAGCGCCCGTCGGTTCCTGCGGCGGCCCGGCAGGATGGCATCAAGGTTTGGCAATGATCAGGCGCTCGATGTCATCCAGCACGCGATGCGCCGAGGTTGTTCCGTTGAACTCCATCCACGTGCCGGCATCGACCCGATAGACGCGTCCGGCCTGCACCGCCGGCAGCATCTGCCAAAGCGGATTGCCGGTCACTTCCTCATGCCGGCCATTGGTGTCTGAGTTGTTCGCGCCCCCGACGATGTAGAGCAGCACGTCGCCCTGAAGGTTGTTCAGTTCCTCCCAGTCAGGCCGCTTCAGCGTCGCGTCGCCCTGCGCTGTCTCATAGTCGGTCCGCCGCACGCCGACATCGCGGAGCACCAAGAACGGGCCATAGGTGTTCGGTCCGTCGAGATTGACCTGGAAATCCCAAGAGGTGATTCGCACCACCGAGACCCGCTGCTCGGGAATGAGGGGCTTCAACTTCGCCACGCGGGCCTCATAGGCCGCGAGCAGCTCCTCTGCCCTGCGCTCGCGGCCGGTGGCTCTGGCAAGAAGCGACAGAAAGGCCTTCCAGTCCCCCGCCGAGATCAGCAACGTCGGCGCCAGCTGCGAGAGCAGCGGATAAGCGCTGTCGGCCATGGAGACGCCGATGATGAGATCGGGCTTGAGCGCGACCAGCCGCTCGATATTCGGCTCGAAGTAACTGCCGAGATCGGCGACGCCATGGCGCTCGGCCTCATCGCGAAGAATCCGGTCGCTCATCAGCTTGAGCGGCGCCCCGACGATCGGCAGGCCAAGCTCCAGCCCCATGCCGAGGCTGAAGGTGGGGTCCAGCACAACGATGCGCGCGGGATCCTTCGGCACGCAGATCGGCGCATGCAGCACGCCGGGGTCGTCCATCAGTCGGCCGTCGCAGCCGCCCTGCGCATGGGACGGCGTGACCGAGAGGCCGAGCGCGGTCAGGCAGGCAAATAAAATGGCCCGTACTGTCATGAGGAGAGGTCTTTCGGCTGTGCGGCATCGGCGGAGGCCGTGTCCTCGAGCGCGGGCAGGCCGAGCCGGTGCCGCATCTGCGCCTCGATGCGTCGACGGCGTTCGTGCGGAGTAACCAGCACGCAGCTCGAGCAGTAGGATCCGCCTGGCGCCGTGTAGAACCGGCAGCAGCCGCCTCGCGCGCGGAAGCTGCGACGGGCGATGATGCGGCGCGGGCTCGCCTCGTCGCGTATGACGATCTCGAAGAAATGCAGCTGCCGGTTGGAAAGCGGCGAGCCAGGAGCCTTCAATATGGCGAGCGCTTCGGCCTGTGCTTCCTCCTCACATCCGAACTGGCGGCCGGCTTCCAGAAAACGCGCGGCGACGGAATCCGAGACGAGGCGCCACATCGCCTGCCAAGGCAGGCCAGTGCGCCCCCGCAGACGATGGATCAGAGGCTCCATATGGGCCTCCAGCCCCTCGCGTAGCTCGCTGCGCAATCCTTCTCGATCGACAGGAATGCAGCTTGAGCTGCGGCGGGAATTGCTCTCCCGATCGGTCACGCAGCGCGGGTCGAGCAGTCGCAGACGCACCCTCGGCCTGCCCTCGGAAGGCAGTTCGAAGGCCAGCGCGCAGTTCTCCGGCACAAACGCCGGGACCAGCCCGTGCGACAGGTAGGGCGAGGCGGCGGCAATGCCGAGCACGCCGGCATATTCGGAGATGAAGTACGCCGCCGCGCCCTTGGCGTCGAGGCCGGGCGTGCCCGCCTGCTGGCGCGCCAGCATTTTGGCGAGGAACCGGTCGTCGGCGAACAGCGACGGGACGGGCATGAAGCCGGGCGCCATGGGCCCGATCTCCACCTCCGGCAAGGGCCAATGCTGCGCCATGACGCCGAAGGCGGCGCGAAGCTCTCGCGCCGCCGCGGTGGTGTTCTCACGGTCGTCTGTCCATCCGCTCATGGCATTGGCCTTGTCACCGGCGAGGTTCAGAACGTCGCCCGGGCACGCACGCCGATCATGCGTCCGTCGCCGACGGTTGCTGAGGATGAGCTGCCGCTCACCGAGATCCCGGTCAGATACGCCTCGTCGAATATGTTTTTCGCGAACAGAGTCATCGACCAGTTCTTCGCCTCATAGCCAATTGCGGCATTGACGATGGTGAAGGCCGAGACCTGTTCATCCGCTGTATTGGCGACGTCGGCTGTGGAATAGTAGCTATCGGTATAGGCAAGATCAGCGGATACAAAGACGCCGGAGGCATGGCGGTAGATGCCGCCAATGTTGAAGGTCACCGACGGCGCTTCGGGGAATTCACCTCCGACCTCGATTCCGACAGCCGGAACGGCGCTGTCGAATTCGGTCTTGAGCAAACCCACCGAAGCGAAGGCGGTGAATTCCTGCGTCACCAGCGCGCGAAGCTCGATTTCGCCGCCATAGGCGTGGGCCTTGCCCACATTGGCAGTGATGGTCTGCGGATAGCCGAGAATGGGATCGTCGACGTCGGTCTGCAGGTCGCTATACTTGTAATAGAAGCCGTTGGCGTTGACCTCCAGCCGGTCGTCCAGCCACTTGGAGCGATAGGCCACCTCATAGGCCCACAGCTTCTCAGGATCGACTTCATAGACATTGCCGCTGCCATCGACCGCCGTGAAGCCGGCGCGGAAGCCCTCGCTCACCGTGAAGGCTACCGTCTGTTTAGGATCGATCGCGTAGGCGATACCGATCTTGGGCAGCGCCACGAGGTAACCGACGTCGGCGTCATAACTGGAGGACTCGTAAGCCGGTATCCCGGTCATGATCGTCTCAAACAGGTTGAGAGTCCGTCCGTCTGCCTGGTTCTCTACCGTTTCATAGCCGAGACGGCCACCGAACAGTACAGTCCAACGCTCATCCAGCGCGTAGCGCAGATCGGCGTACGCTGCATAGGAAGTGATCAGATTGCGGCTGTCCAACTCCTGGTAGAGGATCGGATCGAAGATGCCGTATTCCGGCGCGGCGACGGAGATTTCGGAGTCCGGCTTGTTGCTGAACCGGCCATAGTTGAACCCGATCACGCCGCTTAGCGGGCGGACACCCTCTTCGAGTTCGAGGCGAAGATCTTCGGTGAAGTCCTCACCAGCGCGCAGCTCGTCACGCAGATACAATGTCGAGCCCGGCAGGCTGGAGATGTCGGCATCGGTTTCGATATAGGCCGTGACCGAGCGCAGCTTGACCCCTTCGGAGAGTTGCTGGGATACGTCGGCGATCACGGTCGTGACATCGGTATATCGCAGTTCCGCTGCCGAGACGTCGCTGTTGAAGCGGCGATCGAAGAAGTTCGGGCCTGATGCCACCGGGAAGCCCGGCTTGTCGGAATTGTAGCTGACGGTGATCAGCGCCTCGAAGCCATCGAGCTGTTCCGGCGTAATCAGCACTTTGGCGCGCAGGCTGGAAAACTCGTCATTGTCCAGGGGCCCATTCAGGGGATCCGCGAAGGCGATCCCGCGATCACCTTCCAGATACTGGCCAGCGACGCGGAAGGCGAGCTGGTTCTCCGCTAGCGGACCGGACAGCATGAACGCGCCACTGCCTTGATAACCGGAATCGGACGAATCCAGATAGTCGAACTCGGCCGCACCCTCCCAGTGCCAGGTCGGGTCATTGGTGTTGACCACCACCGCGCCGCCCATGGCGTTGCGGCCCTGCAAGGTTGATTGCGGCCCACGGAACACCTCGACATTGGCAACGTCCCAGGTGCCGCGATTGCCGCGCTGAATGCCTTCGCCATTCTGCGAGGCACCATCGACGATCAAGGCGATGGTGGGCGAGGAATTGGTCGGCGAGGTGAGGCCTTGGGACGACAGGCCACGGATGACGATGCCGCTGGAGCCGCGATTGGAGCCGGAAACGCGGGTGTTGGCGAGCTTATTGAGTGCGCCGTTCAAGTCCTCGATCGCGTAGTCGAAGAACTGCTCGCCGGTGACGACGCCAACGCTCGAATAGACATTGGCGAGGTCGCGGGTCAGCTTCTCGCCGGAAATGGTGATGGCGTCGAGTTCGATCATGTCCTCGCCCACCACGACCGAGGCTGTGCTCGGCACCGAGGCCTCGATGGTCACCGAGCGCGGCGAGGTGAAGCGCCAGTTGAGGCCGGTGCCGGCCAGCAGCTCCGCCAATGCCTGCTCGCTGGTGCGTGCGCCACGCACGCCGGGAGAGCGCAGCCCCTGGGCAATCGAGCTATCATAGACGATCTGCAGGCCATTGGCCGCGCCGAAGGCCGCGAGTGCGCCGGAGACCGGGCCGGCGGGGATTGCGTAGACTGAGATCTGCGCCGCCGCAGCCTGGGTCTGCGCGGTACCGGGGCTGGGTGCCGCGACGCTCGCCAGAGCAATCAGCGCACAGCCGGCGAGCAGATGTTGACGATGGTTTAGGTGCCGGCATCGGTTCGCGCGCGCGATCAGGCTGCTTGCGGTCATAGTCCAGTAATCCCCATCGTCTTTAAGCCCCAGGGAGCGCGTCGGGGCGCCCCGTTAGGTAAGACGACGGCGTGCGGGGAATGCGAATCCCCTACGGCAAAAAAATTCACGTCAGGATGACGATGTTTCCGGGAAGCCGTGTCTCGGTAAGCGCGAGCGCGGCGACGAGGTTGTCTACAATCTCTTCTGGGCGCTGGAGATGGAACACACCGTCCACCCGCCGATTTCCAAGGCCCGGTCGTGCCAGCACGACGCGGCCACGGCGATGGCGGTTGATGTCGTCGACGACCTCGGCGAGCGGACGGTTCTCGAACACCAGAAGCCCGCGCCGCCATGCTCCAGCCAGGGTCGAGTTCATCGGCTCCACCACTGTCGGGTGGTCGGGGGAAAGGATGATCCGCTCGCCGGCATCGAGCCGGGCGGTGACGTCACCCGAAATGGCGAGACTGCCACGGGTACATTCGACGCGGATCGGTCCCGACCCGGCTGTGAGGGTGAAGTCAGCATCGTTGGCGGAAATCACGCAGGGACCGGCGGTGACACGGAAAGGGAGGGCGCCGGCAGCAATGTCGAAGGCGGCGGCGCCGTTTACCAGCTTCGCTGTACGCGAATCCTCGGTCAGCTCGACATCAAGCGCGGTGGCGCCGTCGAGATGAATCATGGAGCCGTCCGGGAGGGCGAACCTGGCCTGCTCGCCAACCCCGGTCGCGTAGTCCGACATAATCTGATCGAGGCCGGGGACCAGCCCGAGCGAAACCCCGGCCCAGCCGGCGGCAAGCGCCGTCCCAACTCCAGCGAGCAAGAGCCGACGGGTCGGCGCCGGGCGGCGGAGATTGGCGCTCGCTGCAAAGCCGGCGTGACGCCATGTCTGGCTGGCGAGACGAAACGCCTCCTCATGCGCCCTGCTGCGTCCGCGCCAGGCCTGGAGCTGCTGAGCATCCTCGACCGTCGCTTCGCCTGACGTGAGGCGGGTCACCCAGCCGATGGCCTCGTGCTGCAGGGCATCGAGTTCCCTTCGGCCACCGTTCGTGCCGCCCACCGTGTCGTCACCCGATTCCATCGCGCCCAAAAACCGCTCGTTCAAGCGTAGCTCGCCGGCCTGTATAGGCGATATCGGGAAGACCGGGGAGACCATTGGTGCAACGCCTAATCCAGCAGGCACTGGGCGCAAGACTCGAGCGCCTTGCGGATTTCGATATCGACAGTTCGTGTGGAGATCCCGTACGTCTCGGCAAGCTCGCGGTGCGGCACATTTTCGAGCCGCGAGGCCAGAAAGATGTCGCGCCGCCTTTGCGGCAGTTCGGCGAGTGCGATGAGCACGCGGTCGACACTGTCCCGAGCGATCAGAAGGGCTTCGGGGTCGGCGCCGGGATCCGGCACGTCGAGCAGGTCGTTGATCTCCGCCTCGGCCAGCCGGCGGCGGACATGGCTGCGGTTGACGTCGGCGATGAGATTGGACGAAATCCGGCGCAGATAGGCCGACGGATTGGCCAGCGCGGCGACATCGGTTGCGGCGAGACGCAGAAAGGTTTCCTGCGTCAGGTCTTCGGCCATGGAGGAGGAACCGGTCGCGCGGCGGAAAAACCCAAGCACGGACGAGCGCTCAGACACGAAAAGTGCTCGCAACCGATCCTTACTACGCATTGGGAACCTACCCGCCTCATCCCAACAGGGTGAAAGTTCTTAGGTGCCAATCAAACCAGAAATCAATATCCTGGGCCTATATTGTAATATTTCTTGTTCTTGTTTAGATTATCTCTAAAATAGTTTTGACGTGATCAATGCTTGATGATCTGCGATTATTTTCTCTCGTTTTATACAAAGGCACCGGTCAGCCTCCGACCATCCAGGCGATGGTCTCGCGTCACGCCCGACCTACAAGCCCGGCGGGAAACGACCCAAGACCGGACGTTATCGATGCCGGCTTAGAGCCCGTTTGAAAAGGTATTGGTTCATTGGCATCGGCGCAGAAGTGTGGCTGACGTTGCGATGGTGGTGAGAGTTTCGGTCACGGCGGTGATCTGCTCGTATTCGCGGACGGGGCGGCGGTTTTTGAAGATCCAGGCAAAGGTCCGCTCCACCATCCATCTACGCGGCAGCACCTCGAAACCTTTGGCCTTGGCGCCGCGGCGGATGATCTCGAGGGTGATGTGTGTCTTGTCGGCGGCCCATGTGACAAGACGCCCGGCATAGCCGCCATCGGCGAAGACGTGGGCGATGAACGGGTAGCGTCGGCGCGAGGCCTTGAGCGGCAGCTTGCCGCCTTCGCGATCCTGGGTGTCGGCGGCATGGACGCGCACGCAGAGCAGGCGTCCGTCGGTGTCGGTCAGGATGTGCCGTTTGTGAAAAGCGCAGAAGCGAGACCCCGCCACTTATGGCTTCAACTGATTAAAATAGCTTCAGGAATTTCATTTCGACTGGGGTCCCGCTCGGCGCAGATCGGGACCCCAGTCATCTCCGACGTTCATCAACCAAATTAAAGGGTTAGGCCGTTTCCAGCCAGGGTCACTCTCCAGCGCTTATTCACAGCGGAATCCAACCTTGCCAAATTTTGCCAAGCTTTTACTCTCCATGCATGAGCACGATGAACATCTCACGGCCTGAAGGCCTTAAAAGCTGCGTCGACCAGCAGGTTGCGGAGCGCGGCTACGCGACGAGCAGCGAGTATGTGCGCGAGCTGATCCGCCGCGATCAGGACCGTGCGCGGCTGCGTGGCCTGCTGCTGGAGGGAGCTTCCTCACCCGCATCGGCGCCAGCCGACGACCGGTACTTCGACAGCCTGCGGGCCAGGATCGCCGGTTCAACGCGTCGGTGAGCCCGAAGCCTGTCATCCCGCGGCAACGGGCGGAGCGGGACGTGGACGAAGCCCTCGGCCACTATCTGCGCGATGCGAATAGCTCTGTTGCCCTCGGGTTTGTCGACGATCTCCAAGCCACCGATCGACTGATCGCGGAACATCCCGCCTCGGGCTCACTGCGCTATGCCTACGAGCTCCAGATGGCCGACCTCCGCAGCCTGCGGCTGAAGCGGTACCCTATCTGGTGTTCTACGTCGAGCATCCCAACCATATCGACGTGTGGCGCGTAATACACGGGATGCGAGACATCCCGTCCTGGCTCATCGGTCCAGACGGTGACAGAGCGGAACATTAAAGCGGCGCGGACAACGGTTGACTCCCGCTCGCGGATTCAAGGCCTTCATCGGAATGAATCGGTCGACCCCAACCGATTCAAAACTCTGATTGGACGCAACATGCCGTGCGCGCGACTCTTGTCCCATGATCGCGCAACCCTACCAACTCTATGTCGAACGGCGAGATACGGTCAGGAACATGGCCCGCTTTTACGCGCTGTCGATCGAACCGACTCTGTTCGGCGAAGTCTGCCTCACCCGCCGCTGGGGTCGCATCGGCGCGCGCGGTCAGGCGAAGTGCCACACGTTCGAACGCGAGGAAGAGGCTGTCCAGCTATTTCTCGGGCTGCTGCGCGGCAAGCGAAAGCGCGGCTATCACGCAATTTCCAGAGAGCCAGCGAACCGTGCATCAACGCTGGCGTCTTGCGCGCTAGGCGACGCTACCGGGACGTTGGCGCTCAAAAAAGACGCCAGGATGGCCTCGGCCGAATAGCCGCTCTATCGTGTGAGGATGGGCCCTATCTCTCGATCCCGCGTCTGCTGGCGCGCATGCTGTTGGTGCATATCGCGCAGCATGGTCGCATGACGATAGGCATCGGGCACGCGCCCGGGCTCGCGTAGATCGTCCGCGCTGAGGCGCCGGCGGCCGGCCTCCACGATCTTCACCAGTTCGTCAGCGAGCGTCCGATCATGCTGCAAAGCCTCGACCGCCTTGCCGACAGGCTGGGTGAGCACGACCGCAAGCTCGCGCGACGGTGCGGGAATCGCAGTTGCGAGCCGGATTTGTTCGTCGCGGTGCGCGCGCAGGATTTCTGAGCGTTCATAGGCGAGGGCATCGCCATATTTCTCGACGGCGACTGCAAGGTCGACGACGGCGCCTCTGGCTTCGCGCCTCTCGTCATCCTCCCTACGCCAGAAGGTGGCGGCGCGACCCGGCAGGCGGCCGAGGGTTTGAGGATTGCTCTCGATGGATCTGGCGAGCACTCGCGCCGTGTCGGCAGGATTGTCGGCCGCCGCGATGGTGTCGAGCGTCGCCTGTATTGCCGTCCGGTTCCGATATGCGATCTCGCTCCGCCCCTCTGCCGCAACCCTTGCGGCTTGAGCGCGGGGCGTCTCCTGCGCCCGCCGCGCGATGTCGCGCGCGGCAAGGTCCGGCAGCGTCGTGGGCGCCATGAGGGACGGGGCGATGGTGTATGACTGCTCGATCACGTCGTTCCTCTTTCGATCCGTCGCGGCTACATGCTCGGCGTGATGCCTCGGGTCTGGCCGCGTTGCAGCCGCTCCTGCTCATGCTGAAGGTTATGGCCGGCGGTGACGGCCGCGCCCGTCGCGACCATCATAGGCCGCGTAGCGGCGAGGCGCCCCTGCTGCTCGGTGGGGATGCGGTGCGCCAGCTCATGATCCCTGGCACCGGTGTAGTTGCCGAACCGGGCACGTAGCGCCTTGTCCACTTGGGCAATCTCGGCCCGAACCTCCAGGCTCATGCCGGCGACGACCTGCTGGCGAGCCTTGGAGTCTGTCGCGCCCCGGACCTGCTCGATGGCGCTCTGTGCGGCCGGCGTGAAGCCCGGCACCTCGATCGCCATGCGGGAACGGTTCTCGGTCTCGGCCTTGACCTCCTGGGCGCGATAGTTTGCGAGATTGCTCTGCACAGCAAAAGCGACGGCGCCGACATGGGCGACGGCCTCGAGCGCGGCTTTGCGCTCGGCGCCGGCGGCGCTGAAGCGGTCAAGCATGCGCCCCGAGCCACGAAGCTCGCCGAAGGCTTCCGGGGTCTGGGAGATTTCTTGGCGAAGCTGCGCGCCCGTTCCCGCCTCGACCCGCGCGCGAATCGTCGCGACGGCACGGGCCGGATCAGTCCAGACCTTACGGGCCTCGGCCGCGAGTTCGGCAAGATCCTTTTCGACATGCGGCCGCGCCCAGGCGCGCCGCGTGGCGACCTGCTCCACGCTCTCGCTGAAGCTGGTGACGGCCGCGAACATCGGCGCGGGCTTCTCGGCCGGAGTGGCGATGACCGCCGGCGCCGCCGGCACCTGGTCGACCTTCGCCGCCTGAGCCTGTTCGCGCTTCTCGGCCAGCTGCAGCGCGGCCGATACCGCCCGCACCTCGGACAGGCGCGGCGCTTCCTCGGCAAGCGCCTTTCTCCCCTCGGCCCGCGTGCGTTCCTCGATCGTGCGCGCTGCCAGTTCGTCGGCCTTGTCTGTGAACGCGGCAAATCCGTACCGGGCATTAAGCGCGTTGTTCACGGCGCGGATTTCCGACCTGAGGCCGGCATCCTGGCGCAGCATGTCCACGCCCTTGCGCCACGCCTCGTCGCCGCCCTGCTGGCGCAGCGAGCGCAGCGTATCGAGCTGCCGGGCGGCACTCTGCGTAAGTGCCGGGATGGCGACGCTCATCGCCTCGCGCCGGCGCTCTTCGGCCGCGACATGACGCGTCTCGGTGTTGCGCCAGGCAATGGCCTGCATGCGCGCGAGCGTCGCCACCTCGGGGACCGCAAGCATGGCTTCCTCACGCTGCGAACGGGCAGTTCGGCCATCAATGAGACGGCTGGATCCGCGCAACCCGCCGAAGCTCTGCGGTCGCTGAACGACCTGTTCGGACAGGCGCGCCGTGTCACCCTGCAGGCGCAGCGCCGCGCCCGTGATCGCCTGCCGGGCGCCCTCCAGGTTGCGGTAGATCCGCGCCAGCCGGGCGGTCAGCTCGGCGTCATTGTCGCGCGCCTCGGCACTCTGCAGGAAGCGCGCCCGGGCGGCATCGACCAGCGGCTCGGCGTGCTCCCTCACACCCGCAATGAGGGCGGGACGCTCCGGCCCAATCCGGTCCTCGGTGGTGATCTTGTGAGTGTCGGCCGCGATGGCGGGGGCGGCATCCGCTGCGCGACTGAGGCCGATCCGCTGGAATGCGTGCTCGGCGCGGCTCCACAAATCCGCGAGCGCTTCACGATGCTGGGCAAGCCGCGCCGCCTGCTTCTCGACAACGGCTGCAAGCGCCGGGCCGATGTCGCGCAACACCTCGAAGCCGCGACGCTCCAGGAAGGCGTTCGCGTGATCGCGGTACAGCGGCTCATTCTCAAAATCGAGCGTCGTCGTCTTGGCGCCAGAGCGCGAGAGCTGCCTTTCGATCTGCTCGAAGGTCACGCTGGCCGCATCGCGTACCTGCCACTCATTGCGATGGGTGAGCGTGCCATCCGGCAGGGTGACTGGCTGGGAGCCCATATGCTGAAGCTCAATCTTCGCGCCGGCCTCCGCGCCGCTCGCCGTCAAGGCGCGCTCAAGGTCGACGCCCCACACCGTGTTGCGCACGCCCTTGTCGTTCTCCAGCGTCACGAAGTAGCTCATCTTGTTCGACGGCTCGTGCTCATAGGACGCCGGCCCGTGCGCGACCAGACGGCCGGCGCGCGGGTTGGAGAACTCGTCCTGCGCCGCATACATCGTGACGCTATGGCGATGACGGCTCATCGCCACATAGGTCAGATGCTGGTCCATCATCGACGACGCGAGCACGAAGGTATGATCGACGGTCGCGCCCTGCGATTTGTGAATCGTGGTCGCATAGCCATGGTCGATGTTGCGATAGGTGTCCGTGGTGAACGTCACCTCGCGGCCGGCATCGAGGCGCACCGTCAGGCGCGGATTGCCGGCCTCGTCCGTGGTGGCAATGACGGTGCCGAGCATGCCGTTCTTGACGCTCTGCCGCTCCAGCCGCAGTGCGGTCGGCTCCGTGAAGCTCGCGTTCTCCAGGAACAACAAACGGTCGCCGGCGGCGAACTCGAGGGTGCCCGACTGCGTGGTGAAGCTGCGCGCCTCGGACAGTTCGCCGGCCTGCTGAAGCACGCCGCGCAGGCTGTCATTGAGCGCGCGCACATTGGCATTGGTGTGCGCCAGCACGATCAGCTCGTCGCCGCGTAGCGCCTCGCCCTTGGCTTCCTTCTGCGCCTTCACCTCGGCCCACCGCTGCGTCCAGTCCGCCACCAGAGCGGCCCGCGCCGTGTCCTGAGTGTCCACCTGCCGGACGGCGCCATGCTCATTATAGGCGGCGAGCGCCTGGCCGAACTTCCCGGCATTGCCGCTCGCGAAGTTGCGGGACGCCTCCTGCATCCAGTCCTCGCGCTGGCGGCGCACGCCGACAAGGTGCTTGGCCCCGATACGGTCAATGATGGCGCGGAACGCCGCGCCCGCCTGGATCGGCTGGAGCTGCTGGGCATCGCCAACAAGCACCAGCTTTGCGCCGGCCTCCTCCACGGCAGTGACGAACCGCGCGAGCTGGCGCGACGACACCATGCCGGCCTCGTCGATCACGAAAACGTCGCCCTTCTGCAGCGGCGCGTTGCCGTTCTTCCACGCAAGCTCCCACGACGCGAGAGTGCGCGAGACGATGCCCGAGCTTTCCTGAAGACCTTCGGCCGCCTTACCGGACAGGGCCGCGCCGAACACCCGGCGCCCCTCATCCGCCCACGCCACCCGAGCCGCTTCCAGCAAGGTCGATTTACCCGCGCCGGCATAGCCGACGACGGCGGCAATCGCGCTGTTTCCGGTGACGTGGCGGACGGCCTCAACCTGTTCCTCGTCGAAACGGAACGGACACGAAGCGTCTTTCGTCTCGACCACGCGAACGGCCTTCATCACCACCTTCTCGCTGACGCCGAAGCGGCGAACAGCGGCGAGCCGGTCGGCGGCTTCCGCCATGCCGTGCTCCACCTTCATCATCTCGCGCGTGGTGTAAATGGCGGGCTCGGCCGTGCGGCCAATCGACTTGTCCGCCGGCACGGCCGGACGCAACAAGCACAGCTCGGGGCTTTGCAGAACGGCGGCCTTGATGTTCTGGAACACCGCGATGTCGTCGACATGGCGATGCAGCGCGCGGGCGATATCCTGCTCTGTGAACGTCGATTGCTGGTCGCTTATCAACGTGATCAGCTGGGACGGATCGGCTGCCAGTCGGTCGGCCGTCTGCTGCCGCTCGGCCTCGCGCGCCGGCGCAAAATGCGTCGCCTTGCCCTCGCGCACCAAGGCCGCCAAGGTCGTTCCAAGATGGCGCTGCGGCTTGATGTCGAGCCCGCGTTCCACATAGGAGCGCATGTCTATCTGGATGTCGTGGCCGGCAAGCGCCAGGTGGCGGTTCGCGGTCTCTGCCCATCCGAGCTTCCACGCCCGGTCGACCGAACGCTCCCCCACGAACGGCTGATAGACGATCTGCCCCTCGGGTCGGGCCGTCGTCGCCACGCGCAACGGCTTGCCATCCTCGCCAAGAACAGGACTGACCTTCGGGCCGAACCCTTCAGGCGTCAGCGGCCGGATTGTGTGCATGAGATGCAAATGCGGATTGTCCTTGGTGCCGTGGATCACCCAATCAGCGACCATGCCCTTTGAGGTCAGATGCGTCTCGACGAACTCGCGCACGAGAGCGATGTTCTGGTCGAGCGACAGTTCCACCGGGAGCGCCAGCAAAAGCTCTCGGGCGAGCTGGGCATCGGCGCGTACTTCCGCGCCCTGGGCCGCATTCCATAACTCTTCGCTCGCCTTCGCGATCGAGCCGCCCTCCACAAGCGCCCGCATCCATTCCGGCGCATCGGGCGGCAGGCTGATCTCTTCATGATCCAGGTCGCGGGCCTTATGCGTGAAGGACACCGGCTTATTCAGGCGCCTGTCCGTCATGGCGGCACGATGCCGATACGCGGCGGCCGCAACGGCGCTTCCGCCGCTTCGACTACCTACGAATGTGAACCGTGCGTATCCAATCGCCATGACGCACCCTAGCACCAGGGCCGCAACGTCGCAACGCGACACATATTGCGCTTGTAGTCTTCGTGGGCAAGCCCACTCCGCTCCAAGAGCCGGCACATGTGCCGGCGATGGCACCCGAAAGGCGCCCCTGAAAAAATAATTGGCCTGCAACCTGTATAGGTCTGCCAATGCTTTGGAGAGCGGCGTTTGGTCATTTACGGTCTTCCCATTGCTTTCGATAAGTGAAAGGGAAGTCACGCTCATGAGCCGCATTCGCTCCGCCAGTAGAATGACCAGCATTGTCGATATCGATGCTCAGATTCAGGAGCTGCACCGCAAGCGCAGGGAACTCCAGGCCAAGCAGGCGGAACGCCTCGGCCGGCTCGCTCTGGCGGCGGGGCTGGGTGAGTTTGAACAGACCGACGAGGAGCTGAAGGCCGCTTTCGCTGAGGTAGCCGCGCGATTTCGCCCTCGGCTGGCGCCTGCGAATTCAGGGATTGAAGCACCGTCGCCGGCAAAGGCCGCTGACCCCGCTGGCACTCAATGACCGCGCAATCCTTGAACTGAGGTGGAAGAGGAGAAGCCTCATGCTCGATGAACGCCGCAAGGATGTGCGTGAGAAAATCGCGCTCGGCGGCCTGGTCGTGAAGGCCGGGCTTCGCGGCGCGGATCGCGCTTTCATTCTCGGCGCCCTGGTGAGCGCGGCACGCTTGACGCCGGACGATCCACGCTGGCGCGAACTGCGCGCCCTGGGCGGCGCGGCCTTCGGGGACGCGGCGCCGGCCATTGATGCGGACGAACCGTCCGTGACGCCATCACCGCGCCTGAGCTGATCGAGGCAGGCCGGCGCTGCGCAATGGATGACGCGGCGCCGGCCTCGCCGGGCGCGTTTTCGAGGAACGACATGCACAACATCAACTGGAAAGACCCCACGCTCGCGTGGGCGCTCCTACCTGCGTCGGTGCTCGCCATCTGCATCTTCGTGACGGACACGATGTGGCCCGACCTCGCGGCCGATCTCACCGGCCAGTCGCACTATTGGTTCATGCGCGCCACGCCGCTGGTGAACTTCGTACTGCCGCCGGCGTTCTGCCTCGCGGTCGTAGCGCTGCTGCCGCGCCACAAGCGCATGCCGCTCGCGCTCATCAATCTGCTGCTCGTTGTCGGCGTCGGGCTTGCCTATGCCTGGCGCGAATATGCGCGCCTCGCGCCCTATGCCGAACAGGGCATGAGCTTCAACGAGCTGAGCGGCTACATCAGCGCTTTTGTGATCGGCGGCGGCGTCGTCGCCTTCGGGCTTGCCGGATTCGGCGCGCGGCTCTCCACGCATGTGCCCGATAGGGTCAGGCGCGTGAAGGGCGGCATGATCGGTGATGCCGATTGGATGGATCTCGGCAAGGCGCAAAAGCTCTTTCCGGCCGATGGCGAGATTGTCCTTGGAGAGGCATATCGCGTCGACAAGGATGTGGTCGCGGAGATTGATTTCGAGGCGGGCGACCGGGCCAGTTGGGGCCGGGGCGGCGCCGCGCCTCTGCTCTGCTACCGCTATGGCAACGATTCCGGCCATCTGCTGTTTTTCGCCGGATCGGGCGGCTTCAAGACCACGGCGAACGTCATCCCGACCGGCCTGACCTATCGCGAACCGATCGTCTGCTTCGACCCGTCGACCGAGATTGCGCCCATGCTCGTGAAGGCGCGTCGCGACATGAACCCAGGTCGCCGCGTGTTCGTCCTGGACCCAACCGATCCGACCATCGGGTTCAATGTTCTCGACTGGATCGCGACGTCGTCTCGCAAGGAAGAGGACATTGCGGCGGTCGCGCACATGCTGCTCGCGGAGAGTGGAAAGATCGAAAGCTCGACCGGCAGCTATTTCCAGAACCAGGCGCACAATCTGCTGACGGGCATCCTCGCCTATATCCTGCTCTCGCCCAATTTCGAGGGCGAGAAAACGCTGCGGAGCCTGCGCCAGCTCGTCAGTCGGCCTGAGCCGTCGTTCATCGCTCTCCTGCGTGAAATCGTCGAGGATGAAGCCGAGCCGGATTTCGTTCAGGAGTCGCTGGGCGTTTTCACAAACATGACCGAACAGACCTTCTCGGGCGTCTATTCGACGGCCTCGAAGGACACGCAATGGCTCTCTCTCGGCAATTACGCTTCGCTCGTATGTGGCGATACCTTCACGACCGCTGACCTGTCGCGTGGCAAGATTGACCTGTTTCTCAATCTGCGCATGGACACGCTGAAGAGCTATCCGGGGATTGGCCGCGTCATCATCGGCGCGCTGCTCAATGCGATGATCCAGGCGGACGGCAGCACGGGGCGCCGCGTGCTGTTCCTGATCGATGAAGCCTCGCTGCTCGGCTACATGAAGCTGTTGGAGGAGGCGCGCGATCGAGGCCGTAAATATGGCATCAGCCTCATGCTGTTCTATCAGTCGGTCGGACAGATAGTGGGGCATTTCGGGCGCGCCGGCGCGCAAGCCTGGTTCGAGAGTGCGGCGCTCACCTCCTACGCCGCTGTCGGAACGCACGAGACGGCAAAGCGCCTTTCCGACCTGTGCGGCGAGATGACGATCGAGGTCGGATCGAGTTCGCGGCAGGCGGGGCTGCTCGCCAGTTCCGCCCGCGCGACCGAGAGCGTCAACCATCAGCGCCGCGCGCTGATCCTGCCGCATGAAATCCTGCAGGACATGCGACGCGACGATCAGATCATCATCAAGGCCGGGCAGCGGCCGCTGCGCTGCGGGCGAGCGATCTATTTCCGGCGCCCGGACATGGTGGCGCGCACCGAGGCCAATCGCTTTGCTCCGAAGGGAGGAAAGTGACGATGGGCGCACGGATCACGCCGACGCAACGCAAGATCCTCGTCAACGCCTCGGAAGGCCGTCCGCTTGATCATGGCCGGCCAGCCTCTCGCGCCACGGTTGGCTATTGGAATTGTGCTGTCCGCAGCTGTCATCGGAGGGGATGGTTGGACGAGAGCACGGACCAGCTGACGGAGAAGGGAAGACGTGTTCTCGACATGACGCAGCCGGCCGCACCCGTGCACCTCACGACGTCGCAATACCGCGTCCTTCTGTACATGGTGCAGAACAACGCGAAGCTCATTCGGGGAAAGGGGGCATCGGCCCGAACCGACGACAGCTTTCAGTGGCCGGTGCCCGCATCGAACGTTGACCACCTGATCGAAACACGCCTTATCGAGAGGGATGCTCGCGTGACCGAGCACGAGCTTTTGGTCGTCAGCGCTTTGGGATTTGGCACGGTCAAGGAGAAGCTGAGGCGCGCTCTTGCCGCGCAGGAGCGGGCCGAGCGTCTGGCAGGGGACACGCCGAAACCACTCGAACAGCTCATCAGGCGAACGTTGGCGGATGGATGACACGACGGCCCGGTCTGCTCGGGTGAAACCGCTGGTCTGGCGCATTCAGAACCCGCACACCACGGACCTGGTTTCCGGGGAGACGGTGGTTCTGCTGGCGATGGTTCCGTGGGGGGCCGTCGCCATTACAAAGGCACTCAAGGAGACGGGTTATCGCGTCTGCGAGGGTGCCTCGCGCGCCGGCGGCTTCGCGTCAATTGAGGAAGCGCGGGAATGGGCTGAGACGGGATACCAGCGAATGATGGCGGCGGCGATCGAGCTCGATGCGCCGTCGCCCCCGCCCCCGGCGGCGCTCTCGGTGCCGGCGGCGGTCATGGCCCTTTGGGAGGAGACCGCCGGCCGGCCCTGGCCGCAGGCGGCTCCGCTGGGACCGGACATAGAGGCGATGATGGCCGATGGATGGATACGGCTGGCCGGGACAAGTGGCGGATCGCCTTCCGCATCTACCGCCATGCTGCAATGGACCCGGGCCGCCCAGATTGCGATGTCTCGCACGGACGCGATTTAGTGTAGCCGATCTGGCTACGGGTACGCTGCGCGTTCCGACCGCGACCCGCTTGCTCTGTTAGATCGCACTGCCCGCCGCGCGCTCAAGAGCCCGCTGGGCCGCCTCCAGCCGCTCCCACGACCCATGGCTCGCCCTGACCACGGCAAGCCGTTCCTGAAGCGGTAGCGCGGCCCTGCGAGCCCTGTGGAGCGCGAATGAATGATCCTCTAGCGCGGCCTCAAGATCTGAAAGAAGGTCGCGTAGGGTGTCGGGAATGGTCATGATTTGCCCTCCTGTGCGGATCGAACCGAGCAAGGCCGCGCGAAGGCGTTCCTATCGCACGGCCCGGATAATCCTCTCCTGGTCGCCGGCCCCAGGCGCTGGCGGTGCTGAACGAATGTCACCCCGCACCGGGACAGGCCGCTTTGTGCCCCCCAGCCTGCGCTAGGATGACCGGGGCATGAGCAATAATTCGCTGAACGCCCCTCTCCGGCGAATCGGCTTCGACAAGGGGCAACGTCAGCGAGATGACCTCAGATGCCATCGAGCGCCACGCTTCACGCTGATAGATGGTCGCGATGCAGGAACACGGCGCGGTGATGCTGGTGGCCAGCCTACGCCGCCGCTTATCAGGAGGCTTCGCCATCAACGATCTGCAGGCCGTGATAAAGGACGACCGGCTCCGGGTTGCGGACAAAGGCGGCTATCCTCCCGGAGCGCAAACGGCGATGCTGCAATGGACCCCGGCCGCGCGTATCCGAGAACCTAAACAAGGCTGCGCGCGCGCAACGTCTCAAAAAATCGTTCCATCTTTCGCATCGAACGGGGATCCGAAACGAAACGGGCGCCATGTTTTTGGATCAGCCCCCGAGCCAACTCCGTGTCACCATCAACTATAGCAATAGCAATAGCAATGCGCGAGACATCGCTTTCCAGAAGGCAGACAGATTTTGCGGACTCTGATGCTTCGAAGAATTCGTCTTTTATTTTACTATAATCTGACCACTTATCGAAAAATGGAACAACAATCTCATTGTGATATTCGACAATTCGATCAGACAAACTCTCTACTTCATATAACGACCTATACTCTAAGCTAGCAAATTTTGGATTACTTGTTGACATCAACCCTATCAATGCAATGTCATTAAACATTTCGTCCTTTATTGTAGGATCATCGATCCAAACAATTTTCCATACATTCTTCCAGTTTATTCCGCAATGCAATTCAAAGCAATGCATATACCTGTAGTCCTTATCTAAAACCTGAAACGTATTTCTTGACAAGTTCGTATTAATTGTAAAATTAATGTATGTCGATCTTTTGCGTACTGAATAGTTAATTTCAGACAATTTTTTAACTACTAAATCTAAAATGCAAGCTCTGGCTTCAAATAATTTTTTCTGATCTTCTGACATCTCTAGTACCTCATATACCAGCTGCAAAAACCTCAGTCAGTATCGTCTGAATCATCATCGTTATCCCTTGTGGAACTTTCCATCGCTGATGCTGCGCCTCCCAAAAATTGCCCTTTTGCGGCCGCCGTTGCAGCCCCAAGGTCAATTCCGGCCTCACGCGCTGCCGCTTCTCGAGATATACGGACGACGGACATGCTATCTATTGAACGGTTTGCAAATTGTGCCCCATTGACAGAACCACCAACAACCCTGACATCCATTCCAGCGTCAATAGCTGCTTTTACGGCCTTTTGTGGCCCTGTGAGTTGCGCGGCACCAGTCTTCACTTCAACTCCCACGATGCTTCCTCCTTTTCGGGCGACTGCATCCAAGACGGCATACGCTCCATCAGCCCCCCCAACTCTTACGCCGACCTGCGTAGCGACATCGTATCCTTGGGCTCTGAGCGCCCTGATGGCGATTGCCTCCCCGGCTCTACCGAGCACGCGATTCTGAGCAAGAGCTTTGGCAGCGGTCAATGTCGCAGCAGCAGCTGCGGAGCGAACAGGGGCGCTTAGGCCGCTCGTTAACGCACCCAAACCTGCATCTACGGCTAGAGCCCCGTAACTGAGCTCTGAACGATAACCGAGCGCAATCTCAGCCTCTTGGATCGCTAAGCCGGTGAGGAAACCAGCCCCAGCGCCCCATAGGTTGTTAACAAAATGCCCATTCGGGTCGCTCTTGTTCACCGGATCGTTGTCGGCATAGGCGTAGCGGTTGGTGCCGACGCCGGGCTCGATCGGATCGAGTGTGTCGGGGGAGAGGAAGCGCCCGATCACCGGGTCGTAATAGCGGGCGTGGAGATAGAGCAGCCCGGTTTCCGGATCGTGGCGCTCGCCGATGAAGCCGCGCGGCTCGGCCGGGGCGGCAGGCGAGCAGCCGGGTATGGAGGGGGCTTCCGCCTGCGTTCGGTCGCCATAGGGGCGATAGGCGGAACGGCTGGCGACGCAGCCGGTGGCATCCGTGGTGAGCTTGACGCTGGCGAGATGGTCACGATGCAGGAACACCGGCGCGGTCGCCCCGCCGGCATCCGGCGTCACCAGCTGCGTATCGGCATGAACATCGAGCCGCCAGGTGGTCTTCGCCGTCCATGCGGCAGGAGAGCCCTCGCACGCATAGGAGGTCACGCGCTCGATGTCGCCGGTGACGGTAAGCGTGATCTTTTGCGGCGCCGGCGCCGCGCAGGGCGAGCCCGGCGGGATCTCCGTCGCGGTGGTCTTTTTCAGCCGCTCGCCCTCGGGGCCATAGGTCATCGCCACACTGGCGCCGGCGAGCGTGATGGTGACGGGACGGTTCTCGCCGTCCCAGGCAAGGGTGCGGCCGCGCCCATTGGTGAGGTTGCCGCTCGCATCCCAGCTGATTGTGGCACCGTCAATGGTGAGCGGGGCGTGCGGACGCGGCGCCGTCGGTTCCGGATAGGTGTAGGCGCCAACCCCGGTGGCGAAGGTCAGATTGCCGGCATTGTCATAGGTGAAGCTCTGGTCCCGGCTGTCATCCGTGTTGTCGGCGGTGATCAGACGGTCGACATCGTCATATTCATAGGCCCAGCTGTCGCTCGGCACCGCCGGCGCCGTGCCTGACGTCGCCACCGAGGTGATGCGCCCGCCAGCATCGTGCGCATAGATCGCCTGGAACAGAGTCGTGCCGGCCTTGGCCGTGGTCACCTGGTCGAGCCAGCCGCGCGGCAGCGAATAGGCGAAGACGGTGGTCACCCCATTGGCGTAGGTGGCCGAGGTGGTCTTGCCGGCGGCGTCGTAGAGGAAGGCGCTGACATGGCCGGGGATGGCGAGCAGGCGCCCCGCCTCGTCATAGGTCCACGGATTGGCCGGCGTGCCGACCACGTCGCCATTGGGGAAGCTCTTGCCCCGGATGCGCCCGCCTTCGTCATAGCGGGTCTCCAGCGTGAAGGTCTCCGACCCTGTGCCTGAAGGCGGCACCGTCCATTGCTCGCGTACCGCCCGGCCGGCCCTGTCGTAATCGGTGCGGGTGGTGGAGACATTGGCCTTGGTCTGCGTGGTCCGCTTGCCGACATTGTAGAAGCCGGGTCGCGCCTCGTCATAAAGGGAGGTCGTGACCTCGGAGGGCCCGCCGCTCGGCGCCACTGTCTGCGAGGTGACGCGCGAGAGCCGGTCATAGGTGAAGGTGGTCACCGTGCTGCGGGCATCGGTGCGGGTCAGCATCCGCCCGGCGGGGTCATAGCTGTAGGACGACGCCCCGGCATCGGGATCCTGCGCCGCGGTTCGGCGGGACAGGGTGTCGTACTGATAGGACCACGGCGCCCCGATCGGGTCGGTGATAGTGGCGAGCCGGTTGAGCGCGTCCCAGCCGTAATTGGTCGATAGTGGGAAGCCGCCGAGCATGCGGTCTTCGCGAATCTTGTTGTCGAAGGCGTCGGTATGGACCACCGAGACATTGCCGTTGGGATCGGTGGTGGTCGTGCTGATGAACCCGAGAGGCGCGGCGCTGAGGCCGTAGCTCTGCGTGATCATTGCTGTGTCCGGCAGGACGGTGAGGGTTAGCCGGTCGAGACCGTCATAGGTCATGGTCGAGAGCTGCGGCGTTTCGGTGGGGTAATAGGGCAGCGAGATCGAGGCGATCTCGCCGCGTGCCGTGAAGCTGCGCTGCTGGACGATGGCGCTCGTCGTCGATGGGCCGCGCGAGGACATGAAGTAGGGGCGGGCAAGGCCGTCGAAGAAATAGCCCGTCCAGAGATCGCCCGCTGCCGTCGCGCCGGGCCGGGTGACGATGACCCCTTGGCTCGTTGGATCGCCGATGTCGCGGTACTCGTAGCCGCGGAAGTCATTGCCCGGCGGCACCAGCCGGGTCAGCCGGCACAGCGGGTCATAGGTCCGGGTGGTCGGCTGCAGGTTGACGTCGGTCTCGACCGCCGAGGCGCGGCAGCTCGGGTTCCAGGTGGTGGTGGTGCGGAAGCGGGTGTCACCGTCGAAATAGGGCGGCTGCTTCGTTTCGACTTCCAGCAGATGATGGACGGGATCGAAGACATGCTCGGTGCGGTTGCCGACCTCGTCCACCTCGGCGGTGCGGTTGCCATAGCTGTCGAACGCGGCCGTGCGCTCCACCCAATTATCCGCCGGGCCGAGCCAGCGGCGCAGCCGGGTGGGATCGCCGCGCACCGGCGGCGTCGCGTTCACTGTGGCGCCGTCGTAAAAGACCAGGCTGCGCGCCAGCGGCGTGCTGGAAGGGCCGCCCGATCCGTAGCGCAGTTCCTCGCGCGGCTTGTCGACGATGTAGAGGCTGGTGTTCGGCGCAAACGCCTGCACCGTCGAGCGGTCATCCTGCGCCACGCCCACGCTGCCGCGCTCATGCAGCGTCGTCACGTTGCCGTAGAGATCGAACACTCGTTCGGTGCGCGCGGTACGAGACTGGCCGCCCGCCCACATCGCCTGGTCGGAGGCGGTATTGCGGGAGAAGAAGGGCGGCTGGCTAAGCCGGATATCCTCATAGCTCTCGACGTCTTCACGCAGCACCGCGCCGCTGCCGGCCTTGGACACCAGCCGCTCGATCTTGCCGGCGGAGGCCACATCCTGGCGGAAGGTGTAGTCCCGCGTCGGGCACTTCGGCTCCCACGTCTCGCAGGGCAGCGTCATGGTGACATTGCGATAGCCGAGGAAACGTCGCTCGGGGTAGTCATAAAGCGCGCCGGCATAGGCGTATTTGGTGGTTGAGGTGGATCCCCGACCGTCGAAGACGGAGACCTCCTTTACCGTCTGGTAGGTGGCCGGAAGCCGATTGCTGCGCGTCCATTCCGACGACGGCGCATAGGTCACGCTCGTCACCGCGCCATAGGGTGTGGTCACAGAGGTCAGGAGGTCCGGCACGCCGAAAGTGGCAAGGAGGACGTTTCCGCTATAATGGTAGCGAGATCGGGTTCCCGAGGAAGAGCTAACTGATCCCCTCATAAGATCGGCCCGACCGTCACCGTTGAAATCGGCGGCGCCGGCGACCACGGGGATAATCCGCTGCTCCCATGTCTGGTCACCGCGCGCCAGGAAAACGATCGAGGCCAGCCACGTGGCGCGTGGCCGCACAATTACATCCGTGCGACCATCGCCATCGACATCCGCAAGAACAGTAACTCCGCCCTCACCCATGGCAATGGGCAAGTTTCCGATAGGGACCGGATCCGTGAAATTTGTTCCATCCGAATATGAAACCCGGACTCTATTCTGAAGGGCGTTGAAGCTGATCCGGTCCGACTTTCCATCGCCGTTGAGGTCACCCACTTTGCCCAAATTGGGAATCGGCCTGCCGGGAAGGAAATTGCCATCCGCTCCCATCGCAAAGAGCCGGTCTAATTTGATGACCTCCGATCGACCGTCTCCGTCGACATCGGCGGTCGACATGGGCGGGGGGATGATTGAAGCTCCGGCTCCGAGCGAGACACCTCGTGCGGCGAGGGTCGTGCCATTGAAAGAGTAAATCCGAGTATGAGAGGCAGCAGGATAATTTCGGGTGCTGCTTATCATCGCGAGTTCTTCGCGACCGTCCCCATCGAAATCACCAACCGCGGTCGAGTGATTGTAGGGAACCGGCTCCTCTCGGATGAGCTGATACCAAGGAAGGGGGATATTTACGTCTTCTATTCTTAATTCTTTGACGCTGCCATTGCGGGATATGCTGTACGTATATGACCCACCTTGCAAGCGTGGGCAGGACAAATCATCGCAATCCCCTCGATAAACTTGCGCCCATATGAAATCATCAATCCCATTCCCATCGTAATCAAGTACGATGCTATCATCGTACCAATTTGTAATCGAACGACTTCTGACTACCGGGCATCGCAGTATGTTGGGCGCAATCAAGCCGGCAAAGGCGCAGTACCTGTCCTGTTGAATGGCCGGAAGCGGACGCGCGTTCGTGACGCGCCCATCGCCGCTGAAATCACCAAAGCCCGACGAGGCATAAGCTGACGTGGCGTTGAACAGATTCTCGGTGGTGAAGTCGAGGCCCGGATTGGAGTAGGCGAAGGTCGTCGGCGGCAGGGCCGTGCCGATCGCCGTGCCGTCCGGCTGAATGACGAAGTCGCTGCCGAACTCCTGGACTGAGGCCAGCCGGGCAAGGCCGGTGATGAGGCTCGTCTCCTGCGCTAGCAGATAGGCCTTGTAGTTGTTGCCGTCGACGCGGACCTCGATCCGCTTCAGACGCTTGTCCTGGATCGCCAGACTGCGCCCGGTAGCCGAGGTCTGGACGTCGGCGACCGTGTCGGCGATGAAGTCGATCTGCACCCCGGCATAGGTGATCCGCGTCGGCCAGCACGAGGGGAGGATACCGCAGCCATAGCTGTAGGAGACCGTATTGCCGTGGGTGTCGATCACCTGCGCAAGAAGCCAGCGGAACTGATTCTGGAGCTTTGCCGGGTCGGTGTCGCCGCTGGGCACCGTGCTGCCCCAGGTCGAGACAGGCCGGTAGATCGAGCGGGTGCCGTCCTTACCGGTCACGGTCCAGCTGTTGTCGCCTGCGGCAAAGACGATGCGCCGATAGCTCTCCACCCGCGTCGCATGGGTGCCCCCCGATGCGCAACTGGGATTGGTCGCCGCTGTGGCGCAGGGCACGAGTGGCGTGCCATCCAGCGCGAAGGTGTCATTGGCGTCGAAGGCCGGGGCGCCCTGCCGCACCGAAATGCGGACGATGTCGCTGAGGCTCGAAACCTGCCAGCCGACACCCACATAACCCGCGAAGAAGCCACCGGCGCGCAGGCCGAGGCTGGAATCGTAGACGAGGTCGATATCCGGCTCGATTCCTCTGAAGGCCGGAACCTTCAGATCGACGATCTGGGTAAAGCTGCCATTGTACGGCGCCTTGTCCGGCTTCGCCTGGCTGGGCTCCGGCGTGATGTTGCTGCCCGCGCTGAAGCCGCCGGGCTCTGGATCCGCCGCGAGGACCGCAGCTGCCTGCGGCTCCGCCTCACCAGCTTCCCCCGCATCAGCCGCCGCCGCCGGATCTGCCTCGCCCTTCTCCGGCTCGGGCACGGACCGCAGCCCGGATGGCCCGTAGACCTGCGGCTTTTCCGAAGCCGGAGCGGTCGTCTCAGGAACGGAAGGTGCGGCCGCAGGTGGCGCGCTGGCATCCGGCTTGGCCGGTTCCGCCTGGCCGGCTGTGGGCGGCGGCGCCTGCGCGATGGCGCCGTGGCCCGCATAAAGCGTGGCGGCCGCTACACCGATGGCCGCAAGGGCAAGGAGGGAATTGGACGAAACGGCACGGCCACGAACGCTGCGATGAAGTGTCATCCCGCCCCACCAGACTGATATGCGTGCATACAAGGCTAATGCACGGTATGGACGCGCGGCAACGGGAATGTGACGCAAAAGTGGCAAGGACTTTTGCAGATCGACGCTTAGGCCCCAAGCCGCATCGTCGATCGACCCGGACCAAGGAGGGAAAATCAGGCTTGTGCCGTCAACCGCGATGAGGGCTGAGAAATATGGCATTCGCCACCCTGCGAAGCCCACCACAGCCTGACGGATTTCGCACAGAACTGCGCGCTCAAGCGGCCACAAACCCAAGCGAACGGCCGCGAATGGCGTCCCCGGGCCGCAGCAGCCGCCCGCCGCGCGACATCAATGATAGGGGGCGATCAGAACGTCGTCTTCAGGCAGCAGGCGATAAAGAGCCCAGTTCCAGGCATCCATGAACAGCCACGAAACAGCGCCGGCCACCAGCATGAGTGAGGCGTGAAGGGCTGGCACCCCGGAAGCGAAACCCGCCACGGCGAGGACGATCCAGACCAGGGACAGCTTGCGCATGAGAACGACGAAGGGCAGGCCGGTCACGAGGACAAAGAGGGCCATGCTCCGCGCCATCGAGCCCAGGAGGCGCAACGGCCAGATGAGGATGCGCAACCAGATCGGCCGGCGGGCCGGCGGTTGACGGGCATCCGTGCCCCGCTCGGCGGGCGCTGGGAATGTACGGGCTCGATAGGGTTCCATGGGTCTCTCCATCCCGTTGCGGGCAAGGAAAACCGGGTGGGAGCGATCTCACCACCCGGACTTTACCTGTTCAGCCCTCGGCGATCCACGCATCGAGCAGGATGATGTCGCCATTGCCGAAGGGGCGCAGAACGATTTCCGTCACCTTGTGGGTCTGGCCGTCCTTGTCATATTCGCGGGTTTCCATGGCGCCGGTGACATGGACCTTGGTCCCCTTCTGCAGGCGCTTTTCGATCCGCTTGACGAGGTGATCATCGAAGACGACGACCGTGTGCCACTGCGTGACTTCCTTCCAATTGCCCTCCCGGTCCTTATAGTTGTTGTTGGTCGCCACGCGGAAGGTGGCAACACGGCCACCATTCTGGAAGGTACGGATTTCGGGATTGCCGCCAAGGCTTCCGATGATTTCAGCGCGGTTGAGAGTGAACATATCAAATCTCCATTCGGATCAGGATCACGGGGAAAGTCGAGCGTTACGAAAGGACTGTCGTCAAGGTTTCGCCCTAACCTATACAGTTCTTAGGCGAAGCAGGCCGTCCTGCTTCCCGAGTTCGCGCGGAGCAGCGGGGGAGTTGGGGGGCAAGGGGGATGATGACGGGGGGAACCACCCACCCGAAGGGGCGGCGCGTTTACGCGCCGGCATGGCAGGCCGCTCGCGGCCGAATGCTGGGGGGTGGCGTCATCGCCCTTGCTGGGGCAGAGGGGGCAGAGCCTCCTGGCCCCGTGTTCCTCAGCCAGAAACTGGCGCGCCTTGGCGTGCTCTTTGGCCTCGTGATGTCGTCACCGGCATCGAGGGGGGAGAGGCGAGAGGGGTGGCATGGCCCCACTCTCGCCACGCGCGCGGGCGGTCGATCCGCCTGAGCGCGGGACCGGCCCGGCCGCTCGGCGGGCCATCGGATTGGGAAAGCGCTGCCCCCCGGCGCTGTAGTCGTCGGGGGGCGTCTTCGCCTCACAGGGCGCTAGAACAGCGCCGCCTGCCCGTCACCCTCAAGCTCCCACCTCTTCGCCCTCGCCCGGCTCTGTGCCGCCTCTTTCCTGCGGATCGCGGCGGCGGCGGCCTCAAGGTCGGTCGATGCGTGGCGGGCGTGGATCTCCTGCAGCAGTTCCATGTCGAAGTATTTGGGCATGGCGTCCGCGAGCGCGGCGTCTTTTTCAGCCGCGCGCATAAGGGCGGCGGCGACCATCTCGCCGTCGAACATTTTGAAGCAGGCATCAAAAGCGTCTGCAGACGCGCCGGAAAGGACCGATTGCCGCGCCAGAGCGACGCGGCCGGCGAAGGTGCTGAAGCCGGGACGGCAGGTCATGCGCTGGGCTCCCCTTGGAGAGCGGACACCACGCGCGAGGCGGAATAGCGCCCGGCATTGTTGAGGTGGCGCTGCCAAGCCCCCTCGGACGGCGCCCAACGGAAGCCCTCGCGCTTCATCAGGTCCCGCGTCGCGGCCTCGGGCTTGCCGTCGAAAAACATCTGAATGCGAGCGGCGTCGCCATTCTCGACCACGCGCAGGCGCCCGGCTGTGGTGTTGTGCTCGTGCTCGACCGTCCCGCGCTCGCGGTTCGCCTCGATCGTCGCAAGCCGGGTCGCAAGCCGCTTTATTTCGGCCAGCTCGCCCGCAAGCTGATAGGCGGGAAAGCCGCTGCCCATCCATTCCTGCGAAGGCACGACGCAGCGCCTTGCCGTTGCCTCGCGCCAGCCCGTGGCGTCGACCACGGCTTGCACCTTGGCGTCCACGTCCTTGCCCTTCGCCGAGCGGATGGCGACATTTGCGGCCTTCATCATCGCATGCGCGGCCTGGCGCTTCTCGATCTCGGCGCGGATCAGTGCCGGCGCATCCGGGTTGCTGGCGCGGATCGGCTCGCCGGGGGCACCATGAGGGAAGGCGATACGCTCGACGGCGGCCCGGGCCGCCTTGGTGTGGTCGCTCACGGTGCGAAAGGCGTTGTCTGCCGATGCCTGCCGCTTGCGGTTCCGATCCACCGGGAACCGGGCCGGCCCGACGACGAACCACGACATGCACCGCGACTCCATCGCCCAAGCGCGCCGCGTCAGCTGCACATGGCGGACTGTGAAACGCTCGATTTCGGCGCCAGCGTCCAGAATGCCGCCCCGCGCCACGATCGCGGTGACATGGGCGGTGAAGGCGTTGACGCGCTCACCGAGGGCGCCAAGCTCCATGCGGGCGCGACGATCCGGGAAATGGGAAAGGGCGTCCCAATGGCGTTCGATGGCCTTGATGGTGAGCGAGAGGGAGAAGCCGCCGGCGCTGATTGTGAGGGTGTCCGCGCCGAACACGGCGACGGGCTGAACGGTGCCATTAAAATCGGGGTTGGTGTGCTGTTCCATCTCGGTTTCCCTTCCTTGTTCGCTGCGAAGCAGGCTGCGTCCTGCTTCCTGAGGGTCGCGGAGACCGGGGGAGTTGGGGGCAAGGGGGATGATGACGGGGGGAATTACCCACCCGGAGGGCGGCGGCGTTTACGCTGCCGGCATGGCAGGCCGCTTGCGGCCGAATGCTGGGGGGTGGCGTCATCGCCCTTGCTGGGGATGAGCGACTGTCTTTGCGGTCAAGCGTTTTTCCATGGGCGTCGATCCCTGAGGATGGCGTTGAGGATGACGAGGAGGCGCCTGGCGAGGGCGAGGAGAGCGAGCATCTTCGGCTTTCCGGCCTGGAGCAGGCGCTGGTAGAAGGCCTTCAGGACGGGGGTGTGCCGGGCGGCGACGAGGGCGGCCATGAACAGCACGGTTCGGACTGTGGTCCGGCCGCCGCCGATGAAGCTTCGGCCCTTCCAGCTTCCCGATTGCCGCGTGAACGGGGCGAGGCCCGCCAATGCGGCGATCTTCTTGCGATCGAGGGTGCCGAGTTCCGGCAACTCCGCCAAGAGTGAGCGCGACGATCGTTCCAACGCCGGGCACCGACGACAGCAGGTCCTCGGCCTCGCGCCAGGCGGGCGATCGGCGCACGGCGTCGTCGATATCGTGGTCGAGATCGGCGAGTTCCTTCTCCAGGGCTCGGATCAACCGCTCGATCGAGCGGCGGACCCTCGGCAGGGTCATGCGACGCAGGCGTTGGCGCTCCGCACCCATCATCTCGACGATCTGGCGGCGGCGGGCGACGAGATCGGCCAATATCTGGGTCGCCTCGTCGGGCAGCGGCCGGACCTCCGGCGCGGTCGCTTCGGCGAAGTGGGCGATGACGGCGGCGTCGATCGGATCGGTCTTGGCACGCTTGCCGAGCGCGCGGGCGAAGGATCGGACCTGGGCCGGATTGACCACCACCACCGGCAGGCCGGCGCCGGCGAGTGCCGCTGCGACCACCGTCTCATACCCGCCGGTCGCCTCGAGAGCGACGAGCGCGGGAGCATGTCCCTTCAGGCGATCGCACAGAGTGGCGAGACCGCGACCGTCGCGCGAGACGGCGAAGGCTTCCGACAGGGGGCGGAGATGGACATCGAGGCAGTCTTTCGAGACATCGATGCCAACGGTGATCTGTTCCGACATGACCCATCCTTGCCTAAACGAGCTCTTGCGGCCCTGGCGACTGTCCGGGTTCGAGGGAACGACGGGTGGGGAGCCGATCTCATCCACGGTCTCGAACGACCCAGGGGGCTGCGGCCTCCCACCCGTCACCGCGGCGGTCAGCTTAACCGATCGCGGGAGGGCGAAGTTACAAGGGGGCAGCGCCCCCTGGCCCCACGCCCTGCAGGAGGGAACTCGCGCGCCTGGCGCGCTCTGTGATCCTGTGATGTCGTCGCCGGCATCGAGGGGGGAGAGGCGAGAGGGGTGGCGGAGCCCCACTTTTGCGGCGGATCTCCGCGCGGTCGATCCGCGCGGCGGCCGCGCTCGGCGCTTCAACCTGGAACGGGGGTGTGCTATATAAGTGGAGGTCGAGGGGCGAGCTTTCGCCCGCTCCCGGGGTAGTGTTTAGATGAAGATCGAGACCCGGAGTGTCAGTGTCCAGCTGCTCCGGGTCTTTTTCATAAGTTGAGAAGCCGGCGAATGACGCTCTCGACTTCCCGGAGCATTGCCGGGCTCACATCACCGATACGCTCGGCATGCCGCGCCTCGATTGCTGCGATCTTACAGGGACGCACCACGGACGGCGCGGGCAAGCCGGCGTCTTGGAAACTGTCATTGAACGGGATATCGCCCTGCCATGGTCGATTTTCCGCGCTAGTGATCATCACGACCCAAACCAGAGCGCCGTCCTCGCCTACTCCCCCGTTTGAGACGACGAGCGCGGGCCTGTGCTGGCGGGTGTTCCTGTCGGTATAAGGGAATGGGACGCGGACAACCGCGCCCTTCTCAAAGGTTGGCATATGCTTTTCGATCCGCTTCGCTGTTCCACTCGTCGAAGCTGGCGAACGGATCATCAGAAGGTACAGCCTCCACTCGCGTCAGAACGACAACGCCGCTCTCAATCCGGTAGGCAATTTCATCGCCTTCGCGAAGCTGCAACGCCGCGCGCACTGGCTGGGGAATCGTCGTCTGAGCTTTGGAAGTGAGCTTGCTCGTGATCATAGAACCTACTCCAAGTAAGGAACATCCTTACTTTAAGGGCAATCCTTGCGGAGACAAGAGCCGGGACGCCATGCGCCCCGGCCTTGGGTGGTTCACTCGGCGCCCCCATGGGCTAGCGCCGTTTGACGGGAAGCCCCCACAGCTGCCCAAGGTGCTCGGCAATCGCCACGGCGCGGGCCATATTGCCGGGCGGGCCATCGGTGATGCACTCGCACCCGACATGCGTCTCTGTCGGCCGGTAGTGTCCATAGACGGACCACATTTCCGCATCGGCATCGTTGCACGCCTCGAAAATGGTCCCGTCTGTCAAACGGCGTTGGAACGGGACCCCTGATAAGCGCGCAATAGGCCGTTTGGACGCCGATACCCCCTAAAACGGGGGCCTTATTCCACGCCGATTCACATCGTTCCTTATTCGCCGGGCCGCAGTCCCAGGGCCAAGCCTTGCCAGCATAGGTCTCGAAGCCATGGCGTGGCGCGCGACGAAGCGCGGGGTCGTTCCGTAGGCGAAGATTATCCCTGCTTTTCCAGGCTCGCGCGAACCGGATCTCCTCGATGGTAGCGTCTCGGCGGTGCTAAAGCGCCGCCATCACCGCCTCATGACGAGCCTCGATCCGATCCGAGCGCCGGTCACCGCCGAGCCGCCCATGTCGCGCTCCCTTTCGCGCCAACGGCTAACGCTAGTGCCACTCACACCTGAAACGCGCGCCCGCCTCACGGTGCGTTGCACCGGCAGCAACGTCTGAAAGCACCGAACCCGAAGATCGACCGAAAAAAGACATGTCTGCCGGCCTCCCTCCGGCAGACACTCTGGAGCACCTCGCGCCTCGTTTGAGAATCCCACTCGATCCATTCAGGTCGTTCGCAGCTCTAACGTCTTCGCCCCGTGTCGGCAGACCTCCACGGTCAGATGCGGCCCAGCTTTCTCATTGTCTCCGGCAGGCTGGTTCCAGCGAGGATCAGGGCGGCGGCCTCTTGGTCCCCCGCTTCCACATCAGCAGCCGCTTTCATGATCTCCAAGACCTGACCATTTGGGATGACCACCACACCGTTTGAATCGCCGAATATGTAGTCCCCCGGGTTCACCATCGCACCGCCGCATTGAATCGGCCGGCCGACGCTCTTCAATGCCAGAAGACCCGCCTGGCCGGGGGGCGCGCATCCCGTCGTGAAGCAGGGCTGCTTCAGCTCCAGAATTTCGAGCGGATCGCGTATCGGACCGTCGGAGACCGTGCCGGCTAGCCGGTTGCGATGCGCGGCCGCGGCGAGTAGCCCGCCCCATAATGCCGCCTCTTCTTCGGCGCCACGTCCGGCACTGACGATCACCGATCCCGCCGGCGCGGTCTCGATTGCCGCAATCATCTCGGCGTTCGGCAGGCGCCTTGTCTCCTCAAGGTCTTCCAGCGGCACGCGTTCGATCGTTACGGCGGGGCCGAACATCTTGCACCGCATGTCGAGCGGGCGGACGTGCTGCCGCATATAGCCGCGCACGCCGCGCTTCATCAGCACGTCGCTCGTCGAGGACGTCGTGGCGCGATCGACATAGGAGGCGAGTTCCAAGGATAGGGTCATAGCACACTCAAACATCTGAACGTGAAGGATGGGGTGACGAGCCGGCGGCACTCAGCGCGTGGACCCATCGGCACACAATGCGCTTGAACGGGTTGTCCGGCGCCAGTGCCGCGAAGATGCCGCGGATCACGAACCCGAGGCTGACATAGGCAGCAGCGGTCACAAGATAGATCTCGAAAGCCCGCAGGGTTTCCGATTGTATGTATCCTGCGGCGCCCATCAGATCTTCGACGCCGATGGTGGACGCAACGCTGGAATTGAGAAAGATGATCATGAACTGGCCGACCATAGCCGGATAGACATTGGCAATAGCGGTCGGAAGCTGGACGTAGACGAAAACCTGCAACCACGACATGCCGAGGCACTGTCCTGCCTCCAGCTGGCTCCTATGCACACTCACGAGCCCGGCGCGCAGAATCTCGGTCATATACGCGCCATTGTTCCAGATAAGGGCGAAGAATGCCGCTTCCAAGGGTGTGAGCCGCAGACCAAGGCTTGGCAGGGCAAAAAATGCGAAGAAAATTTGCACCAAGAGCGGTGTATTGCGGGTGACTTCCACATAGATCGCGGCCGGCACACGCAGGACCGACCATTTGGAACCACGGCCGACCGCCGAGACAAGGCCGACAGCAAAACCGCCGATGATTGCCGCCGCCGTCAGCTGCAGCGTAATGATCGCTCCCTGCCACACCAGCGGCAGGAAGCGTTCGATATCGCCGAACTGCAACACGTAGGTCATTGGCACTCTCCGGCCGCCGGCAATGCCGCTGGCGGCTGCGCGGCGTCAGAACGACGGCAGTTGCGGAAGGTCGATGCCGACATAGGATTTGTAGATCTCGTCCAGCCGGCCATTCACGCGGTTCTCGAAGACCCAGGTGTTCACCCAGCGCAGAAGATCGGGGTTGTTCCGGTTGACGCCGATGCCGAGATAGCTCGGTGCGTTTTCAAGCTTGATCTCGAATTTCCGGTCGGGGTAGCGCTTGGCGAGCGTGCTGGCCGCGCTATCGTTGATGCCGATGGCATCGACCTGTCCGGACATCAGCGCGGCCTGTGCGGCGGCATCGTCGTCGAAGCGGATGAACTTGACCTCGGGCGCCCGGCTCAGGACCCGCTTCTCGTGCGTCGTGCCGCGCGCCACGCCCACACGCAGCTTCAGCAGGTCGTCATAGGTCTTCACCTCGACCTCCGCCGGAGCGACGACAATGCTGCGCTGCAGGGCGTAGGGGATCGAGAAATCGACGCTCTTGGCGCGATCCGCCGTGATCGAGAAGGTCGAGATGACCAAGTCGACCTTGTTGGTCTGAAGATAGGCGATGCGGTTATTGCCCGTGACGGGCACATGTTCGTATGTCACCCCGAGCCCGGCCGCGAGCGCCTTGCCGACGGCGATATCAATACCGTCAGGCTCGTTCTTCGCATTGAGGATGCCGTAGGGTGGCAGGCCGATGTCGGTGGCGATGCGGATCTTGCCGCTCTTGATAATGGCATCCAGGCTCTGCGCCGACGCTGAAACAGGCGCGGAGAGCGTAAGAAGGGTGGTGCCAAGGGCAAACAGAAGTCTTTTCATGGTCGTTCCTCTCGTTCTTAATTATTGCGATATGAACTTTCTGAGTTCTGCTGTCTGCGGATTCGCGAAGAGCTGGCTGGGCGGGCCGCTCTCCCAGATCTTTCCGCCATGCATGAACACAACTTCGGTCGCGATATTCTGAGCGAACGCCATTTCATGGGTGACAAGCAGCATGGTCATGCCGCTGCCCGCGAGATCGGCGAGCACCTTCAGCACCTCGCCGGTCAGTTCCGGGTCGAGCGCGGAGGTGACCTCGTCGAACAGCATGATCTCCGGGGCCATCGCCAGCGACCGGGCAATGGCGACGCGCTGCTGCTGGCCACCGGACAGTTCGCTCGGACGCGCCCTGAGCTTCTCGGCCAGGCCAACCTGACCCAGCACGCGTGCCGCGATCTCCTCCGCCTCGGTGCGCGAGATCTTCTTCACGAGACGCAGGGCGAGCGTGACGTTGTTCAGTACGTCGTAATGGGGAAACAGATTATAGCCTTGGAAAACAATCCCGACCTTCTGCCGCAACATCCGCAGGTTTGTCCGGCCGTCGCCGATCCGGTGGCCCGCCACGTCGATCCGGCCGGACTGGATCGTTTCGAGACCGTTCACACAGCGCAGCATCGTGCTTTTGCCCGATCCGGAGCGGCCGATAATGGCGATCACGCTGCCCTTCCGGGCCACCAGGGACACGCCGTTGAGGACCGCGGTGTCGCCATACGTCTTGCAAACCTCATGCAGCTCAACCGCGTTCATGCAGCTTTACCTCCAGCCGGCGGCTCGCCGTGGTGAGCGAGAAGCAAATGAAGAAGTAGATGAGCGCCACGGCGCCGAATATGGCCAGAGGAGAGAACGTAATGTTGTTCAATACGGATCCCATCTTGCTCAGTTCGTAGAAACCGATGATGGAGGCCAGAGCCGTATTTTTGACGATCTGCACCATATAGTTGACCGTTGGCGGTAGAGCGATGCGCAGAGCCTGTGGCGCGATCACGAAGACGAACTGCTGAGGGCGAGAAAGGCCGAGCGAGACCGCGCCTTCCCACTGCGCCTTGGGAATGGCGGCGATACTCCCCCGCCAGATCTCGCCCAGAAACGCACTCGAATTGCAGATCATCGCGAACGCCGCCGCTCCCAGCGCCGACACTTCGATCCCCAGCAGACTGAGGCCGAAGAAGCAGAGAAAAAGCTGGAGAAGCAGCGGCGTGCCCTGGAAGACGGCGACATACAGGCCCGCCAACAACCGGAGCGGCGCGAAACGCGACATGCGCAGGCCGGCCAGAACAAGCCCGCCGATCGCGCCACCCGTGAACGAGATGAGCGCCAGCAACAGCGTCCAGCGCGCGGCGACGATCAACGTTTGGATGTCGTAGGCTGTAAGATCGCGCACAGTATCGTCACTCGGCGGGGACGAGGCCGGATGCGATGCGCTGCTTCATCACCTCGATAATGCCGCCCGACTCGATGATGGTCTGGACCAGCTCGCTATAGGGGTCGAGCTTCAGATCGGTCCCCTGGTCCAGGTTGCGCACGCGCCATGCCTGCATGTCGATCTCAAGCGTTTCGCCCTCCTGTACGAAGACCTCGATGCCCGGGACCGAGAAGGCATGAAATCCGATGGCGACCGAGTTGCGGAAGAACAGGCGCGCGATCGACTCCGCAATGACGGCGGAGAAGCCGAGGCTGACGAGAACCTTGTTGGCGGGTTCACGGTGGGAGCCCAGGCCGAAATTGCGGCCGGCGACGAGGATGTCGCCCGGCTGCACTTTTTCATAGAATTTCTCGCGCACATCCCGGAACGCGGCCTGTTTGACCATGTTCTGTTCGTTGGCGTCGCCCAGACCGAAGGAGATGACGTCGGCCGGCGCGATGATGTCGGTGTCGATATTGTCGCCGAACTTCCAGACCCGGCCTCTGAGGATGCGAGTGGGAGCGTTCATGGTCAGGCTACCTTCTTCGACGGAACAGTGCTGGTGCGGGGATCGGCAATGACGCCCGCGAGCGCGGAATGGGCCACGGTGGCGGGGCTGGCGAGATAGATGTCGGCCTCGCCGCTTCCCATGCGGCCCTTGTGATTGCGTGTTGTCGCGGTGATGCACACCTCGCCGTCGGCGAGCCGTCCTTGCATGCCCAGGCACAGGTGGCATCCGGGGGAAATGACCTGGCCGCCGGCGTCAAGGATCGTGTCGAAGAGGCCCCGGCGCGAGGCCTCCCGCCACACCGCCCAGGACGAGGGCTGCACGAACAGCCTCGTCTTCGGATGGACCTTGTTGCCGTGCAGGATGCGCGCGACGACCTCGATATCCTCGATGTGGCCGTTGGCGCACGACCCCACGAGGGCCTGGTCGATCCTGATGCCCGCGACCTCGTCGACGGGGACAACATTCTGGAAGGTGTGCGGGCGGGCGACCTGAGGCGCGAGATCATCGAGGTTGATCGTGATGACCTGTGTGTAATGGGCATCGGGGTCAGCAGAAACGGGCCTGGCGTTGTCGAGCTGTTCGCGCAGGATGCTGCGCTGGGACAGGAACTCCCGCGTCTTGTCGTCATATTCGAACAGGCCGAATTTGCCGCCAAGCTCGACCGCGTGCGAGGAGAGCTGGAAACGCTGTTCCATGCTCATTCTCGCAACGGCGGGACCGGTGAACTCGATGGACTGGTAAAGTGCGAAGGCGGTCGTATACTTGCCCGCGAGCCACAGCGCGACATCCTTCGGCGCGATCGCGGGATGCCACTCGCCTTCGAGCACGACCTTGATCGTCTCCGGCACCTTGAACCACAGCGTGCCGAAGGTCAGCGCGAAAGCCAGCTCGTGCTCACCCATGCCGCTGCCCGCGCAGTTCAGCGCGCCCCAGGCGACGCTGTGCGAATCCGAACCCAGCGCGAGTTCGCCCGGCACGACGTAGTCTTCCATGACGATGCGGTGAAGAACCCCGGCCAGCGTGTCGCGGAAATGACGCAGCTGGTAGTGCTCGGCGAGTTCGCGCATCTTCACGCCGCGCGTGGCCTGCACCTTGTCGATGGCGGGCTGAAAATGCTCCATGACGACATGGAAGCGGTCGAGGTCGAAGATCCGCGGGATGCCCGGCAGCCCGTTGTACTCGCAGGCCGTGTGAATTCGGTAGAACTCCTCATGGGCAATGACCCGGTCGACTTTCGCATCGACGAACTGGCCCGGCGTCACCGTCTCAAGACCAGAATTGCGCGCCATAATTTTCTCAATGATGGTCATACCCATTCGTCAGATCCTTTGAAGTTCTTGTGAGTGCTTGGTGTTCTCTGCGGGATACGTCCTGAAGTGGATCACGAGCAGAACTGCCGCGAGCACCATGCCGCCGAGACTGAGAAGAACGCTGGGCATCATCATCATGATGGCCGCCGCGAAGTATCCGAGGCGCTCGATCATGCTGACCGGGCCCCTGTAATAGCCAATGGTCGACAGCCCCAGCGCCGTCACACCCAACAAGGCCGTCACGGAGACGATGACGGTGTCGACAATCGGGGCCTGCCCGATGAGGATCGCCGGGTCCTGGACGAACACGAAGGGGATGATGAAGGCCGAGAGCCCCAGCTTGGTTGCTGTCACCGCCACGCGCATCGGCGACGCATTGGCAATCCCTGCGGCCGCATAGGCGGCGACGGCCACCGGTGGCGTGATCGACGAAAGGCTCGCATAGAAGAGCACGAACATATGGGCGGCGAGGATCTGCACCCCGGCCTGAACCAGCATCGGCGCCGCGAAGGCCGCGGCCACGGCATAGGCCGCCGGCGTCGGAAGCCCCATCCCGAGAATAATGCAGAGAAACATCACGAAGACGAGGAGAAGGAAGTAATTGTCGCCGGCGAGCTCAACCAGCGCGTAGCTAAGCGACATCGTCGCCCCGGTCAGCGACAATATTCCCACGATAATTCCGGCACATGCGCAAGCAAGGACCACCGTCGTGGCGGAGGTAACGAAATCCATGACGAACTGCTTGCCCGCCGCAGCCGTCAGCAACTCCTTCCACTTCGGAACGCCGACAATCAGAGCCGTGATGCAGGCGTAATAGGCTGCTTTCGTCGGCGAATACATCGCGAACAGAAAATACGCGAGAACGACGATGGGCAGAAGCAGATAGATTTTCCGGATTATTTCTTTCAGGGATGCACGACCGGCGTCATCCCAGTCCGTGACCAATGTCAGCTTCCGCGATTCGAGATCGACTTCGACAAAGACGCAGACAAAGTAAAGAACAGCCGGGATCAGCGAGGCGAGCGCAATGGTGCCGAAGGGAATGCCGGTCAGTTCCGCCATCAGGAAGGCGGCGACGCCGAGCACGGGTGGCATGAGCTGGCCGCCGGTGGACGACACGGCCTCGACGCTGGCGGCGAATGTCGGCGAGAAACCCGCCCGCCGCATCATCGGTATCGTCGTGGTCCCCGTCGTGACCACGTTGGCGGTCGAACTGCCCGAGATGGTCCCCATCAAGGCGCTGGAAACAACCTCGATCTTTCCCGGCCCGCCGAACTTGCCGAAGCTCAGTTTCGCGGCGAGTTTCATGAAGAGGTCGGCGACCCCGACCTGTTGAACCAGCGCTCCAAACACGAGGAACATCGCCACGAGGGTCACGGCCACGCCCGTCAGAGAGCCGAACAGGCCCTCATGGGTGAGATACTGGGAATTGACGATGCGCTCGACCGAGAAGCCCCGATGCGCGAACGCGTCCGGGAGATAGCGGCCATACAGGGCGTAGAGAAACGCGATCACCGTGAGCAGTGCGATCGGCCATCCCACCAGCCGACGGGTCAGTTCGATGACGCTGACCAGCGCGACCAGGCCGAGGATCACCTCATGGAGGGCCGGCTCGAACAGCGCACGGTAGGCCAGGACCTCCCAGTTCGCGACAAGGTAGCCGAACGAGATCGTTGCACCCGCGGCGAGGAGTATGTCGAGAAGAACGAACCCGCCCGGCAAGGGCTTCAGCAGCAAGCCGAGATAGACGATGCCGAGCACGAACAAGCCGCGCTGGACGGTCGGCGGCAACGGGATCGTGGCACTGGTGAACACGGTCAAGGCGATGAGTGCCAGCCCGACCACCAAGATGGCAACACGCCGGCTGTAGCTGAGGCTGCCCTGTGCGATGACTACAACATCGGTCATGATCCGCCCCCCCCGTCGATGCGGTAGCGGTCCAGCTTCTCACTATCGAGTTCGACCCCGAGACCTGGGCCGCTGGGCGCGCGAACAGCGCCGTCCTCGACGCGGATCGGATCGCGCACCACGTCGTCGGCCAGCATGCTGGTCGACCCGGTCTGGAAATCGCCGACCAGCAAGGGTCCCGCATAGGAGGCGCAGAGGTGCGCGACGGCCGCCGTCGCCACGCTGGTTCCGGGATGATTGCCGGGAAAGATGCCGATGCCGGCTTCCTGAGCGATGGTCCAGAGCCGGCGAATGGAGTGTATTCCCCCGTTCTTGCCGGTCTTCGTCTGGATAATGGTGGCCGCCCGCTGCTTGACGATGTCGAGCAGACTGTGGCCGCTGCTCAGGCTTTCATCGGCGGAGATGGGCGTGCGCACGGACTGGCCGAGCCGGGCCATGCCCTGGAGGTCCCAGCCCGGAACGGGTTGCTCGACGACGTCGAGGCCGTAGTCGTCAAGGCGATGCAGCAGAGGCAGCGCTTCATTGTAGGAAAGGCCGCCATTGGCGTCCGCGCGCAGCACGGCGCGATCGCCGAAATGCTCGCGCATCCGCCGCACATTGGTGACATCGAGCCGGGGATCGAGACCGATCTTGATCCGCAGATGCCGATAGCCGGAATCGTAGGCGGCCTGGGCCTGGTCGATCATCGCGTCCGGCTCCGTGATCGACAGGGCGAGACCGACCGGAATCCTGTCGCGCACCTCTCCGCCGAGCAGGGTCGAGAGAGGAAGATCGAGCGCCTTCCCCATCAGGTCGTAGAGCGCATCGCCCACTGCGGCCTGCGCATAAAGACTGTGGTCCGCGGCATATGCGAGATCGCGCATGATGGCGTTGATGGCGAATGGCGACCTGCCGAGGATCAACGGCTTGAAGACCTCCTGGATGGTGGCGTGCAGGCCGGTCAACGTCTCGAAACTTCCCTGCCGGCGCCAGGCCTGCGTTTCGCCCACGCCGACGAGACCTTCCTCGGTGGTGATCCTAACGATCATCACCTCGACAGATTCCCTTTTGGTGTCCGTTGGCGCCGCGAAGCTGAAGGGCTTGGCAAAGGGTATTCGCAGCGGGATGGTTTCAATGTCGCGGATTCGGACGGATGGTGTGCTCACGGGCATCGGGCGCCTCACTACATGCGTATTGGAGGCCGGCGACCGCAGTCGCCGGCGGGAACAATCGTCGCAGTTATGGGGAGACGATCTGCGGGGTGATCCCGCGCTCGGTATAGTATTTGAGCGCGCCCGGATGGCCGGCCACCGGCCACGGGCCGGCCAGCAGATTCGGGTCGGCGGCGTAGGGGCGGAGATAGTTCACCTGCTTCGCCATTTCCGGCAGCAGCTGTTCCAAATAGGTCTTGGTGAGTTCGTAAGCGGCCTTTTCCGACAGATTCGTCGCGTGCCCGATCACGTAGTTGCGGTCGCCGATCGTCACGAGATCCGCGTCCTGCCCCTTGAAGCTGCCCGCCGGCACCTTGGTGGACCACATCCACGGATAGACTTCAGCGACTTTCGGCAGCATCGCCTCTTCGACACCGATGTAGCGAAGTGGCAAGGAGAAGCCGACTTCACTGAAGGACGGATCGGGCACGGGCTGCGTGGCGATGGCAGCGTCGATCGCTCCCTCCGCCAGCGCATTCGCAGCTTCAGGATGCGACAGGCGAACCGCCGTCAGGTCGGTGAAATCCGATTTGGTTCCGGGCTTGCGCTCATAGCCATAGGCTTCGAGGATCTTGGTGTTCTTGACCTCGTTGGATGAACCCGCCGGGCCGAGATTGACCCGCTTGCCTTTCAGATCGGCGAAGCTCTTTATGTCGGAATCGGCGCGCACGAACATGATCGTGGCCTGGTCGTTCATCACCCACAGGATCGCGCCGGGAATCTTCTGGTCCTTGTAGTCGCCCTGGCCGTTCACGGCGTAGTAGAGCCGCTCCGGCGAGACAATCGCCATCTGCACTTCGCCGCGCCGCAGCAGATCGAGGTTCTGCGTCGTGCTGCTCACCGCTTCGTTGGTGATACGAAGGTCGGGCAGATGGGGGCGGGCGAGACCGATCATCATGCCCGCATAGACATATTGCGAGGTGCCGCTGTTAGCGGACCCGAATGAGATATACTCGTTGGCCTTCACCGACGTAGGAATGGTCGCGGCCGAAATGCAGACAGCCGCAGCCAGCCCTGAGACAAGGCTAAGAAGCTTCATTTTTTCCTCCCTGCGGCTTGCACCGCCTCCTCCGCGCCTCTCTCATGGAAGCGCTTCCAGACAATATGGTAGCGCTTCCATTCCGATGTCAACCAACCTAGATTGGGTCTAATTCGAAAATGAGGCCTCGCTTGAAAGAGACAGCCCGGATGATCGACGTTGCCCGCGCGGCAAAGGTCGGCCTTACAACGGTTTCTCGGGTCCTCAACGAGCCGAAATCCGTTTCCGAGGAAACGCGTCAGCGTGTAATGCGCGCGATCGCCGAGATCGGCTACGTGCCGAACCTCGTCGCGGGTAGTCTCGCCTCCCGGAGAACCAACGTGGTTGCCGCCATGGTGCCGACCATCGGGAACCCCGTGTTCAGCGAGACGATCGAAAGCATGAGCGACGAGTTTCGCGAAGAGGGATTTCACCTTCTGCTCGGCAGGACGGGAGAAGACGAATCCGAGACGGAATCACTGATCTCGACATTCCTCGCCCGCCGCCCGGACGCCCTGTTCATACACGGAAGCAAAATGCCGGCTGCCGCTCATGCCATGCTGCAGCGCGCGGCGATTCCGGTCGTCGAATCGGGAGATCTGTCGCGCGCGGAAGGGGCCGTCGACATGGTTGTCGCCTACTCGAACTTTGCCGCGGCCAAGGCGATGACGAGCCATCTTCTAAGCCGTGGACATCGGAAGATCGCCTTTGTCGGCCGTGAAACCCGGCTCAATGACCGCGCTCAGGAACGGCAACGGGGCTACAGCGCCGCACTGAAAGAGGCACGGATACCCGTTCGAAGCGAACTGATCCTGGACCTCATGCTTGGATACCAGGAGGGCGCTCAGGCTCTGCTTCATCTGAGGGCGGTCGAGCCGGACCTCGATGCGATCTTTTTTGCCGGCGATGTATGGGCGGCGGGGGCTCTTTATGAATGCCAACGCCAAGGATGGCGTGTCCCGACAGATATCGCCATAGCCGGTTTCGACGACCACATTGTTGCGGCTCAGACGGTGCCTCCACTCACGACCGTGCGGGTGCGACGCGGCGAAATTGGTAGGCGCGCGGCGCAGCTTCTGCTCTCTCGCCTCAGAGGCGATGAGGTCGTGGAGAAGATCATCAATGTCGGTTTCGAAATTATCGAGCGCGAAAGTGCATAGTGTCGATCATTAGAAGACTTTCCCGCCCGCGCCGACTGACAGGGGCGACCGAAAGCAGGTGTTTGCGGCAGATGCCCTGCGTTCGCGTATGGCCGCGGCCAACCCGCGCCGCGCGCTGGAACGCATGCGCGGCTGTTGGTGGACGGATGAGCGTCGGTCTGCTCTAGCTGCTGCGCCCCATCCTCATCCTCGCCGCGCTGAAAGGTGGTACGCCGCTCCCCCTTGCCGCACCGATGCGCGAGATGTCGATGATGGTGGGCACCCTGATGGGAATGCTGATCCTCAAGGAGACGGGGGGCCGTGGCGGCTGGCGGGATGCGGCGTGCTCATCGCAGGCATCATTGTTCTTGCGGCGGCATGAGTTCCGGTGCGAGGCGAGCCAGAGAGTGGGCTGTGCGCTCGCCTCGGCCCGATAACCATGTTGCCCCAAGCGGCCTTCCCGACACGCTGCTGGGAACGGCCACTTTGCGCCCCGATTTCGGTTATTCGATGCAATTGTTCGACTGCCTGAAACCGGCCATCGAGCTATGCACCAGACCGCAATTCTTCATGACAGTGAATTACTGCGCGGATTTTGTGCAGTGCCATTGCTTTACGAGTAAAGCTGGACCACCTTGATACCGCGCTTTCGGAGGGGTTTTAACATGTCCGAACCGCGGCCGCAGCGAATTGCCCCCTCTTGAACACGCCGTTACGCACCTTAAATTTGGTTAATGTGCGGTTTATTGCCGCGGTGTGGAACCAATCTTGGGGGAAATGAATGTTCGCAAGCGTCAGCGGTCCATCGTTCATCTTCTGGCCGGTCGGCACGGGGGATTCAACGACCATCGTCATTAGCGAGAACGAGGTCATGCAGGTTGACCTCAACGACAAGCAGATGGCGGACGAAGAGGGTAATGAGCATATCCCGATCGTGGATGAGCTGGTCTCGAAGCTGCCGGTCGTGAATGGCCGACCTTATCTTTCCTGCTTCGCCTTGACCCATCCCGACCTCGACCACTGCCGGGGCTTTGCCGATTTGCTCGAACGCGTTGACATCGGCGAACTCTGGCACACCCCGCGCATTTTCCGCGAATATGAAGACACTTATGAGCTTTCAGCCGACGCCCAGGCCTTCCGCGCCGAGGCTCACCGCCGCGCCGAACGCAGCATCGAAGTGGGCGGCGATCCGGGCAGCGGCGACCGCGTGCGGATCATCGGGTACAGCGAATTGTTTCAGGAAGGGGAACGCTACTACGGTTTCCCCGAGGAAGAATTCTATACACGGCCGGGCAATTCGATTTTCACCCTGGATGGCAATGACGTCTCCAACCGGTTTGAGGCCTTCATCCATGCGCCCTTCAAGGAAGGCATGGCCGACGCGCGCAATGAAACCAGCCTTGCTATGCAGATTACCATCGGCGGTAGTACGCCCATGCGTGGCCTGTTCCTAGGCGACCTCTCTTACCCCACGGTGATGCAGGTCTTTGACGAGACCCATAGCCACGGCAACGAGGACAAGCTGCAGTGGAATGTCCTCCTTGCTCCGCACCACTGCTCGAAGAAGGTGATGTACGAGGATGGGTCATTGCGTCAGGATGTGATGGACGAGTTTGCGGCCTGCCAGCTTGAACCAGGCTACATCGTCTCAAGCTCCAACGAGTTTAAGGGCCGCAACGAATCCGGTGACAATCCCCCGCACCGGGTGGCCCGCAACCGCTACGAAGAGATCGTCAACACCGAGTTCCTCTGCACGGGCGAGGTGAGCACGCCGGAAAACGTCCGGCCGATCATCTTTTCCTCTACCGCTCTGGGGATTGTCACCGACGGCGAAGACTACGAGATGTCAGACATGGCCGAGAGTACGCTGATGGCGGCGATTGCAGCGGCCGAAGGCACCGACAGTCCACCTGCGACGAAGGTGGGCTTCGGCAGGGTATGAAGTCGGAGGGGCAAGCTTGGGCTGTTGCCCAACTCGGCGAAATCACAGCCGTATCGCCCGAGGCGTTTGAACTACTTGAGATCATTGACCCGGCGAGAGAAAACGAGGGCATGACGGTCGTCGTGTCCGTGAACTGCAAGCCGTTCGAAAGAAGAGAAGGTGGCATTCCCCTAAAGGCAAGGGAGCGTCTGCGGATCTCCGTGCCTTGGGATTTCCCGCTTGACCGGCCGACGGTCAACTTTACGCACGACAGGTACGGCGCATTCGCCCATGTGCAATGGGGTAGCTCCATTTGCTTACATCAAGCGCCCGATGTGGAGTGGCAGGCCACTCGGGGGATGTTTGGCTTCATGCAGCGGCTCGGAGAGTGGTTAGAGGCCGGTGCGGCTGGCGAACTTGACCCGGTCGGGATGCCGCTCCATCCGCCGGTCGCCTACCCAGTTGCCAACTTTCGTGTCGTTCCCACCCAAAACGCACCTGAACCCACCGAGACCTATTGGAGCGGTTACGTCGAGATCCCGCGGGAGGCGTCCCACGCTGCCGAGTTGGGTCGCTGGATCGAGCAGTCGGAAGAGGTTCCCGATATCCGACTGGCCTCGGTGATCCTGCTTCCCACCACCATGCCCTTCGAGTATCCCACCACCGTCTGGGACCTCATCGTCGCTCTTATGGAGCGGGGCGTCTCATTGACCATGATACGCCTCTTGATGACGATCGGCGTGCTGCGTACAGGGGAAGGCAAATGCGCCATTTTCGTCCTTGGAGCGGCCATGCGTGGCGTTTCCGGCGGACGACTTCTCCAGCACCTTGCCTGTTGGCGTATGGATGTAGCGCAGACGGACAAATTGAGGGCGGCTGCGATCGCCCGAACTGACGACAATCCTATCGATGAGCAAGTGTTCTACGCATGGGCATTCGAGGCCAAGGTCGAATGGTGCCGGGTTCTGGAAGACAGGCCGGAAATCGTCGAACGACGTGACAGTGTTTCGCCTGCGGCCTACTGGCGCGGCAAAAGCGTGACGTTGATGGGGTGTGGCGCCATCGGCAGTGCCGTCGCGATGATGCTCGCCAAAGCGGGCGTAGCAAAGCTCCGCCTCTACGATAACAATGTGGTCACGCCAGGTGTCCTCGTGCGACAAGGATTCGATCGTCGGCAAATTGCCTACACAAAGTCTTCCGCGACGAAGGTGAACGTCGAGGCGGCCGTTCCCGGCATCAACGTAATTGAGGCACATGCAGACGTGGCTCAGGCGCTCACTGATGAGGTGAGGTCAGCTGGTGCAGATAGCCATAGACATAGAGCTTGAGCATCGTGCCCGGCGCGTAGCCGGGCCTGCCGGTCGATGCCGGCTGCACGCGGGCAAAACCGAGCTCGGCAAGATCGAGTTCATCGACAAAGGCATCGATGATGCGGACCGGATTGTCGGGATCGACATAGTCCTCCAAAAACGCGGGCAGAAAGCTCGCCTGATGACGGTCGGCAGCCTCGACAAAACGTCCTATCTGGCACCTCCGAAGCAGTGCCTAAACCTAGCATAATCAGGGGTTTTCACACAGCCTCGGGCCGATAGCTGCCATTCGTCGTCTGCGCGGCGAACTTCTGCCTCGGGCGCGTCGCGGTACATCGCAAGTATCCCTATTTTTCCAGGATGCTCTCCGCACAATCGGCCAAGGCGCGCGCCTTGGAACTGGCAAGGCGCCCTTTTGTGATACTGCCCACAGATCGACGGGCGGCAGCGTCCAGTCTTCCAGCACGCGCCGGCCTGCGCTGCTCTCCAGCTCAAGGTCGAACGTCTAGGCGGAGTTGAACGTGAGGCCGTATCGTCAAGCACTGCCGCGCGAATGTCCTCGCCCAGGCCCACACGCCCGATCGCCCGGACCCCACCGTCCTCAGCGCCCAGGGCGTGGCAGCCGCCCAGAAGGGCGACTATGCGACCGCGCTCGCCTTCTTCGATCGCTCGCTCAATCTGCGCCAGGACCCGCGCGTCATGTCCAACAAGGCCATGACGCTCGCTCTCGCCGGACGCCTGCCCGAGGCCGAAGCCCTCGCGCAGCAGGCCGCCGGGAGCCCCGAGGCCGATGCGCGGGTGCGTCAGTCCTACGCCCTCGTCCTCGCCATGCAGGGCAAGACAGACGCCGCGGCTGAAACCTATGCCCGGGACCTGTCCACCGATCAGGCGGCGGCGAACGTCGCCCTCGTCCAGAAGATGCGGCGGCAGGGCGTATAGCCCTGCCACGTTCCTCCCCACTCGCGCCGGGGCCGCATCCCTTGCCCCGTCGCCTTTTCTCAAACACGATATAAGCCGCCGATCGGGGAGAAGGTCAGCATGCCGCCTACCTTCGGTCTCAACTACCTGATGCCGCTTCTGCCGGGCTTCATGGCGCGATATCCACGCATCAAGCCGGAATGGCATTTCGAGAGCCGACCGGTCGATCTGATCACTGAGGGATATGATGCGGCCATTGGAGGCGGGTTCGAGCTGTCCCCCGGCATTGTCATCCGCACCCTAGCGCCCGCCCATCTCATCGCCGTGGCTTCGCCGGTCTATATGCGGGATCGCGTGCGGCCTGCCGATCCGACGGGTCTCGGCGATCTCGACGGCATCGTCATGCGCAATCTGCGCAGTGGACGGATACGCCACCGGACCATGCGCGATGTCGCTGGCCGGGAGGTCCTTGCGCCTGTACGCGAAAGCATCGTCGTGAACGAGCCGGCCGCCATGCGTGAAGCAGCCTTGCTCGGTCTAGGCTTTGCCCTTCTGGCAATGCCCGATGCGCTCTCCGCGCTCGACGACGGCAGCCTTATCCGCCTCGTGCCGCGCTGGTACTGCGACGCAGGGGCGATCTCAATCTACTACCCTTCGCGCACGCTGCTTCCCGCGAAGTCCCGGGCGTTCATCGACTGGGTTGGCGACGCCTTCAAAGCGAAGAGGCTCGCCGAAAGGTTCGCTGGGAGCCTCGCCTAGGAGCGCCAGACTTTCTCGATCTATTAATCAGCAGAGCACTGTCAGAGGACGTGTGCGGTTGAACCCTGCGTAGGGCAGGTGCGCAAGGGCGAACGCTCATGCGTCGTCGTCTATGCCGGCGCCATCGAGCGCAACGAAGTCAACAATGACGGCGAGGAGGTGGAAACCCGCATTCCCTTCCTCAAGACTTATAACGTGTTCAACGCCGACCAGATCGACGGACTTCCCGAGCACTACACCGCCGCGCCCGTCCTGAACGTCCCGCCAGCTGGCCGCTATGTGGCCGCTGATAGCTTTGTCGCGAACACCGGCGCCCTGTTGCGCCATGGCGGTTCCAAGGCGTTCTACAGCCCCGCGATTGATCTTATCCAGATGCCGGCCTTTGAGGCGTTCATCGACGCCGAGAGCTACGCCACCACCCTTCTGCACGAACTGGTGCACTGGAGCGGCGCAAAGCCGCGTCTCAATCGCAACTTTGAGGCCAAGCGCTGGGGCGATGCCGGATACGCGGCCGAGGAACTGGTCGCCGAGATCGGCGCGGCCTTCCTCGCGGCCGACCTCGATATCGCTCTGGAGCCGCGCGAGGATCACGCCTCCTATGTGGCGCATTGGCTGAAGGTGCTGAAGGAAGACAAGCGCGCCATTTTCACAGCGGCCGCGCACGCCGAACGGGCCGCCGGCTATCTCCACGGCTACCAGTCCGCCGCAACGGAGGAGGCCGCTTAGCAGCGGCCTCCCAGGCAAGCGAAGAGAAAAAACGGCCCCGCTCACGCGGGGCCGTTTCCTGTTGCGCCCATGTCTAGATCGACTCTCAACATAAGTCCCGCAGAAAACGGCGATGTTGGCGGCAACTTACTGTATAGCCTCCCCGATTTCTTGCCTCTATGCGACGACTTCCGCACGTTCCCTATGGACTGCCAAACGGCAGAAACACCGATAGTAGGGACATCTGCGATGAAACTCATAGTCGCCACGCTGGCCGGGCTGGCATTGTCTACCGTGGCCGCGCCCGCCTTCGCCCAGAGCACCGGATCGGCGTTCAATGACATGTGGGGCGCCGACTATTCGGCCGCGCCGTCCAATTGGACCGGCTCCTATATCGGCATCGCCGCCGGCTACGCCGGCGCGAGCGCTTCACAGAACTTGAGCGTCGCCCCCTTCGATTTCGCCGCCCATAAGGCCCTGCTTGCGGGCCTCGCGGATCGCCGCACGCGTGTCTTCAATGCCGTAGCGCCCCTCATAATAGTCGATGTCGTTCGGCTTGCCGTCGGTAAGGAGAAGCAGCAGCCGATGCCGCTGCGGCCGTTCGGCGAGTACCTTGGCGACATGGCGGACCGCAGTGCCCATGCGGGTATATTGCCCGGGGCTCAGCGCGGTGATGCGGCGCAGGACGGTGGGGGTCAGAGGCTCCTCGAAGCCTTTCACGGTCGAGACCGTCACCGAGGTGCGCCGGCGTGAGGTGAAGGTGAAGATGGCGTGCTCGTCACCACAGGCAGTGAGCCCGTGCGTCAACGCCAACAGCGCACCCTTCTCGACGTCGAGCACCCGGTGCGTACCGATCCATGCGTCAGTCGAGAGCGAGACGTCCATGAGCACGGCCAATGACAGGTCTCGATCCAGCGCGCGTGCCGCTGTAAAGACGCGCTCTGAGCCGAGGCCGCCGGCCCGGCGGTCAGCGACCGCGCGCACCAGGGCGGAGAGATCGAGATTGTCACCGTCGGGCTGGCCGTGCAGCATCAGCCGCTTCGGCCGCAGCGCCTCGAACTGGCGGCGAACAGCGGCGATGCGGCGTTGCATCGCCGCGTCCGGCTCCCAGTCCTCGCCCTGCTCGGCGGCGGGGTCGGCATATACGCGGCAATGGTCGGGACGATAGGCCGCCTTCTTCCAGTCCCACTCCGGATAGGTGAGCCCTTGCGCGAGGGCCGCGCCGTCCGACTCGGCCGGGGCGAGGTCGAGGTCCATCTTCAGCCGCACTGCGGAGCGTCGGCGGTTAGCGCCGATAGTCAGCTCGGCAAGGTCGTCGGCCGATTGGCGGGCGCCTTCCTCGTCATCATCGTCGACCTTGCGGTTGACGTTCACCATCTCCGCGACGGCAAAGATGGTCTCGAAACGATGGAAGCAGAGCGGATCGCCGCGATCGCTCTGGTCGGTCTCCCGCCGCTCGGCGCGGCGGCGCTTCGCGTCGACGGAGATGGACTGGCCATCAACCTCGCCATCATCGTAGAGTGAGAAGGAGGCGGCTCCGCCATGGATGTCGCCGAAGAGCGGCACCGGCAGGAAAGTACGATAGCCGCGCGGCGACCTCACATCTGAAATGTCGAAGGCGCGATCTTCGATGGCGCGCAGATAGGGATTCGCCGCGTCGCGCCGCCCGCCGAGAGTGGCGCGGATCGCATCCTCAAGGCTGGCCTCATGCGGCGGCAGCCGGCGCTCAGGCCGGACGGCCAGCGTCGCCTGCCGCAGGCGCCGGTGGTGCCGGCCGAGCCCCGGCCAAGCCGTGAGCGTCGCGCGCGTCGTAGCGACCGCGGCCCGCAGGCGGCATAGGTCGGTGCGGAGCGGGTCTCCGTCGCCCTCCGCGACTGGAACGGCATGGGCGAACCAAGCGGCAAGCCATTCGTAGAGTGCCTCGTTATCCGCCCGGTCGGGAAACACCTCGATGGTTCCCGGCAGGCGCAGCGTCGCCGCGTCAAGGATCGGCAGGCTCATCTTCTCAGTACCGAGGCCCATCCGCTCGATGAGATTGAGGCGGTGGCGCGAGGCGACGGGTGCACTCTCGACGATGCGGATCGCACCATCGCCGCCCAGCGCCCGGTAGAGGACACCGAGCCGCGTCCGCATCGTGGTCAGGCTCACCGCTGCCCGAGGATAGCGCCTGTAGGTGCTGACGCCGCCGACGAGGCGGTGCCAGTGCTCGCCGATGAACTCTTCCGGCTCGAGGATCGACATCACGCCCTCCTCAGCCGAAGGCGAGGTCGGCGACGCGGGCCAGCGCCTTCAGCACCTCGGGATCGTCGCTGAGCGGATGCAGCAGCGCCGCCTCGATGGCGATCTCCGGCTTTACGCCGTCGCGGATCAGCGTCGCGGCATAGACCAGTAGGCGGGTCGAGGCGCCTTCCTCCAGGTCCTGGCCCTTGAGGTCGCGCAGCGCATTGGCGATGCGGACCAGCGGCACGCAGCGGTCTGTCGCTAGGCCACTCTCATGCGCGACGATCGCCACCTCGGCATCGGGGTCAGGAAAATCAAACTGGATCGAGACGAATCGCTGCCGGGTGGAGGGCTTTAACGTCTTCAGCACGTTCTGGTAGCCGGGATTGTAGGAGGCGACGAGCATGAACTCGGCGGGCGCCGCCAGCAGTTCGCCGGTGCGCTCCAGCGGCAGCACGCGGCGGTCGTCAGTGACCGGGTGCAGCACCACGGTAACGTCCTTGCGGGCTTCGACCACCTCGTCGAGATAGACGATCGCCCCCTCACGCACGGCTCGGGTCAGTGGCCCGTCGACCCACACTGTCTCGCCACCCTTTAGTAGATGGCGACCGGTTAGGTCGGCGGCGGTCAGGTCGTCATGGCAGGAGACGGTATAGAGCGGGCGGCCGAGCCGAGCCGCCATATGGGCGACGAATCGGGTCTTGCCGCAACCGGTCGGCCCCTTGAGCAGGACCGGGAGCTGATTGCGATAGGCATGCTCAAACAGTGCACATTCCACACCGGAGGGCGCGTAAAAGGGCAGCGGGTCAAGTGGGGGGGCTATCTTCGCAGCGAAGTCGGAAAGGGCGGGCATCGGAGGCCTCCGGAATGTTCAGTGGGATCGGCGGAGCAAACCGGGCGGCGCGGCGCCACCCGGTTCCGTTTCATTCCGCCGGCTGGACTGCGACCCTTGCGGCCTTGGCCCTGCGCTCGCGGACCGGCCCAAACACCGACCAGAGAAACAGGATCGCCGAGATGCCGACGACCACGCCCGATCCGAGCCTCAGCCAGTAGAAGGGCGCGATCTGATCCTGCACCTCCATATAGGGCATGCCGAGCACGCGCTGCAGATGGACCTGGATGACGCCCGCGAAGGTGAGCGCGAAGGTCATCACCGTCATCGCCCCGGTCATCAGCCAGAAGGACACGATGTTGAGCCCCTGGTGATAGGGCGCCTTCCCCCTGAGATACGGCATCGCATAGGTGATCAGCGCGAGGTTCAACATCACATAGGCGCCGAAGAAGGCGAGATGGCCGTGTGCAGCGGTGAGTTGGGTGCCGTGCGTGTAGTAGTTGACGAACGATAGGGTGTGCAGGAATCCCCACACCCCGGCGCCGAAGAAGGCGCCTACGGTGCAGCCGAGCGACCACAGCACGGCGGCGCGGTTCGGATGATCCTTGCGGCCCTTGAACACCATCTTGAAGGCGAAGATCACCATGGCGAAGAAAGGAGCGATCTCCAGCGCTGAGAACACCGAGCCGACCCACTGCCAGTATCCAGGCGCGCCGATCCAGTAATAGTGATGGCCGGTCCCCAGAAGTCCGGAAAAGAGCGCGAGGCCGACGATCGAGTAAAGCCACTTTTCCACGACCTCGCGGTCGGCGCCGGTGGTCTTGATCATCAGGAAAGCGAGCACGGAGGCCATGACCAGCTCCCAGACGCCCTCGACCCACAGGTGCACGATGTACCACCAGTAAAGCTTGTCCACGCTAAGATTGGCCGGCGTATAAAAAGCGAACAGCCAGAACAGGGCGATGCCCCACAGACCCAAAAGGAGTACGTTGGTTACTGCGGTCCGCCGCCCCTTCAGCACGGTCATCGAGATGTTGTAGAGGAAGATCAGGGCGACCACGACGATGGCGACCTTGATCCAAAGCGGCTGCTCGAGGAATTCGCGGCCCTCGTGGACACCGAGCGTGTAGCCGGCGACCGCCGACAGCGCGCCGAACATCAGCAGGCCGAGCTGGACATAGGCGAGCATCGGGCTCTCGATGTCGCGCTCGGCTTCCTCGGGTACTAGGTAATAGGCGCAGCCGAAGAAGCCCATCAAGAGCCAGACGATCAGCGCATTGGTGTGTATCATCCGGATGATGTTGAACGGAAGAAGCTCCGACAACACGTTCGGCAGCACGTAGACGGTTCCGGCCAGCACTCCGGCGAGGATCTGGACCCCGAACAGTACCATGGCGCAGGTGAAGTACCAGTACGCCACGCGTTGGCTTGCATATTTCATGGGTTTTTCTCGCTCAGCCGGCGTCGTTGGGAGGCCACTTCTGGGTGTCGATACGGCTCGTCCACTCCAAGAAGTCGACGAGGTCGTTGAGCTCCTGGTCGGACAGGTGGAATTGCGGCATCTGCCGCCGGCCCTCCACCCCCGAGGGCTGGGAGCGCATCCAAGCAATCAGCCCCTCGCGCGCGGCCTGCGGGTCGTCCTTGCCGCCATAGCGGATCCAGACATTGCCAACCTCCGGCGCGAAATAGGCGCCCTCACCGAGGATCGAGTGGCAGTTAATGCAGGAGTGCTTCTCCCACACGTGCTTGCCGCGGATGACACTTTCGGAAAGTGTCGCCTCGTCGGTGGACGTGGTGACGATGTGCCAGTGGCTCTGAGCAGTGAGGCCCACGAACACCACGAAGAAGAAAATGGAGCCGCCATAGAAGACGTTGCGGGCGGCGGATGTTGTGAAGCGTTCGCTCATGCGGCCGCGCCCCCGTGGCTTGCGGACATTTAGAGTCTCCCTCAGCCGTGCGGATGCCGGCCCTGCTCCCTTCCTAGGGTGCGATGGGATGGCGAACGTTGTCGGGGAACAAACTTCCGCACCGAGGTCGAGGCCGACTACCGGGCGGAAGTGCGCACGCGCGCTCACGACGAGGGCCGGTGAGGCGCCGCGGCTCTCCAGGCTCTTTAATCCTTGAAGGGACCTGCTAGGGCAGCGAGGCGGTGTAGGCCCTCAGTTGGTCCGCCAGATGAAGCGAGGTCTGATCCTTGCCCTGGAGTTCCGGCGCCTCCTTCCAGCCCGGTTCCACGCCCGTCATATCGGGCAATTGGTGAGCAATGCCTTTGTGACAGTCGATGCAGGTGCGCTGCCCTGTGAGCAGATAGCGGCTGTGTATATCGGCCGCCCGTCGGGTCTGCTTGGTGAAGTCCATGGCGACCGAAGAGTGGCAGTTGCGGCACTCTAGCGAGTCATTGGCCTCGAGCCGTGCCCATTCGTGTTTCGCGAGCGTCAGTCGCATGTCGAGGAACTTCTCGCGTGTCGAGATCGTACCGAAGATCTTGCCCCACACTTCCTTGGAGGCCTGCATTTTGCGGGCGATCTTGTCGGTCCATTGATGCGGCACGTGGCAATCCGGGCATGTCGCGCGGACGCCAGAGCGATTGGTGAAATGCACGGTCTGTTGCAGCTCCTGATAGACGTTGTCGCGCATCTCGTGACAAGAGGTGCAGAATTTCTCGGTGTTGGTGATCTCCAGCGCGGTGTTGAAACCACCCCAGAAGATCACGCCGCAGATGAAGCCCCCGAGGGTGAGGAAGCCGAGCGGAAGATAGGCGCTCGGCCGGCTGATGGTCCGCCAGAACCGAACCACGAGGCGCCAGGCGGCAAGGATGAGAGCCTTCAGATTCACCATCGCGGCGACCTATTTCTTGCGGCCGACATCGTCAGCGTCGACGAAGTTATTCGGCACCAGCGGCCGCGCGTCAGTCTGCTGGACATGGCATTCGGTGCAAAAATAGCGGCGTGGCGTGACGTCGGCGAGCACCTGCCCGTCGCGGTCTTGGAAATGAGTCACGCTGATCATCGGGGCGCCCGAGCCTTCGGTGAATTCGCGCTTGTGGCATTCGAGGCAGCGATTGGCATTGAGCGTGAGCTGATAGCCGTCGATCGAATGCGGTATGATCGGCGGTTGCTCGGGATAGTTCCGCATCCGCCGCATGTCGTCGACGATTGGGCGGTCGAGCGGCGGGATCGAATTCTGCGCCATCGGGTCGGCGGTTCCGGTAAGCCGGGGTACCAGCGTCACTGGCGCCGCCTCCTGCGAGCCAGCGCCGATCACAGCGAGCGAGGAGCCGGCGCAGGCCGCAACGACGATCATCAGCAGCGACAACGCGCTCAGACGGGGACGATCTTGACCGCGCATTTCTTGAAATCCGTCTGCTTGGAGATGGGATCAGTCGCGTCGAGGGTCGTCTTGTTGATGAGCTGACTAGCGTCGAACCACGGGACGAACACGACGCCCTCGGGCATGCGGTTGCGCCCGCGCGTCTCGATCCGGGTCCGCATCTCGCCGCGCCGGGAGATGACGCGGACCTCCGCGCCCTGGTTGAGCCCGCGCTTGCGCGCGTCCTCGGCATGCATGAAGCAGCGCGCACCCGGGAAAGCCTTGAACAGCTCCGGCACCCGCATGGTCATGGAACCGGAATGCCAGTGCTCGAGCACGCGGCCGGTGACCAGCCAGAAATCATACTCGGCGTCCGGCACCTCGGCCGGCGGCTCGTAGGGCACTGCAATGATCTTGGCCCGTCCGTCGGCATTGCCGTAGAACTCGACGCCCTTGCCGGCCTTCACATAGGGGTCGAGTCCCTCGCGATAGCGCCAGCGCGTCTCCTTGCCGTCCACCACAGGCCAGCGCAGGCCGCGCACCTTGTGATAGGTGTCGAATGGCGCGAGGTCGTGGCCATGGCCGCGTCCGAAGGCGGCATATTCTTCGAACAGCCCCTTCTGCACGTAGAAACCGAAATCCGCAGCTTCGTTATTGGCATAGTCCGGATCGAGCTCGCTCACCGGGAAGCGGTCGACATTGCCGTTCTTGAACAGCACCTCGAACAGGCTCTTGCCGCGATAGGTCGGATTGGCGTCGAGGATTTCCGTCGGCCACACTTCATCGGTGGTGAAGCGCTTGGAGAACTCCATCATCTGCCAGAGGTCGGAGCGCGCCTCGCCGGGCGCCTGCACCAACTGGTGCCAGAAATGGGTGCGCCGCTCGGCATTGCCGTAGGCGCCCTCTTTCTCCACCCACATCGCTGCCGGGAGGATCAGGTCGGCGGCCATGGTGGTCACCGTCGGATAGGCGTCGGAGACGACGATGAAGTTCTCCGGATTGCGATAGCCGGGATAGGCCTCATGCGTGTTGTTCGGCGAGGCCTGGAGGTTGTTGTTGACCTGTATCCAATAGAAATTGAGCTTGCCGTCGCGCAGCATGCGGTCTTGCTGGACCGCGTGGTAGCCTGGCTTCTCCGGGATAATGCCATGTGGGATGCGCCAGATCTCCTCGGCATGCTCGCGGTGCTTTGGATTGGTCACGACCATGTCCGCTGGCAGGCGATGCGCAAAGGTTCCGACCTCGCGCGCCGTGCCGCAGGCCGAGGGCTGGCCGGTGAGCGAGAACGGGCTGTTGCCCGGCTCGGAGATCTTCCCCGTCAGCAGATGCAGGTTGTAGACGAGCTGGTTCGCCCACACGCCGCGTACATGCTGGTTGAAGCCCATAGTCCACAGCGAGACCACCTTGCGCTTCGGATCGGCATAGAGCTCGGCAAGCTGTTCCAGGAAGCCGGGCTCGACGCCGCTGAGCTTCGAGACCCTGTCAAGCGTGTAGTCTTTCACAAAGGCGGCGTAGGCATCGAAGTCGATCGGCTCCGTCGCCGCCACGTCCTTGGCCTTGCGCGACGCGACCTCGCGCGGGTCGTCGTCCCGTAGCCCGTAGCCGATCTCGGTCGCCCCGCGCACGAAGGTCGCGTGGTCGCGGACGAAGTTCTTGTTGACCCGCCCCGTTGTGATGATGTGGTTGGCGATGTAGTTGAGGATGGCGAGGTCGGTTCCCGGCTTGAAGACAATCGGGATGTCCGCGAGGTCCGAGCTGCGATTGGTGAAGGTCGAGAGCACAGCTACCTTCACATCCGGATTGCCGAGGCGCCGGTCGGCGACCCGGGTCCAGAGGATAGGATGCATCTCCGCCATGTTCGAGCCCCAGAGAACGAAGGCGTCCGTGGCCTCGAAGTCGTCATAGCAGCCCATCGGCTCGTCCATGCCGAAGGTGCGCATGAAGGCGTAGGCGGCGGACGCCATGCAGTGGCGCGCATTGGGATCGAGGTTGTTGGAGCGCAGGCCGGCGCGCATTAGCTTGGTGGCCGCGTAGCCTTCCCAGATGGTCCATTGCCCCGAGCCGAACATGCCGACGGCGGTCGGCCCCTTCTCCTTCAGCACGCGCTTGGCCTGTTCGGCCATGACGTCGAACGCCTCGTCCCAACTCACTGGCGTGAATTCACCGGCCTTGGCATAGGCGCCGTTCTTTTTGCGCAGCAGCGGCTGGGTGAGGCGGTCCCCGCCATACATGATCTTGGAGAGGAAATAGCCCTTCACGCAGTTGAGACCGCGATTGACCTCGGCAAGCGCGTCGCCATGGGTGGCGACGACGCGCCCCTCTTTGACGCCGACCATGACGCCGCAGCCGGTGCCGCAGAAGCGGCAGGGAGCCTTCGACCATTGGATCTTCAGCGCCTCGACGCCGCCGGCCACCGGCTGGGCGACAGCAGGCAGGCTGATATTGGCGGCAAGCGCGGCGATACCGGCGGCCTGCGCCTTGAGGATTTCGCGGCGTGACGGGCTCATGGGACAGCTCCGGGATCGTCCTGGATGTCGATCTGTTCAAAGACGAGGTTCGCGGCCAACACACCGTCCATCAGCCCGATCGCGGCAAGCCGGGAACCGACCTCCCCTGTGCTGCTACCTTCGAGCACGATCACGATCTTGCCGTCCTGGACGTAATGCACCTCGGTATCCGGCAAGGCCTTCAGCCGGACCGCGACCTCGGCGCAGCGATGTGGGAAGGCCATTACCACCGCGCTAGATATGTGCCGGACGTCATCCATGTCCTGCCTCCATGACGGCCGAATCGGCGGGGCTCGCGGCGATGGCGCCTGCCGGGCAGGCAGCGATGCAAGCGCCGCAGCCGGTACATCGATCTGCGGCTAGGCTCGGCTGGGCAGGACCACCCAAGCACGGCCGGAAACGGATAGCCGCCTCAGGACACGCATCGCCGCAGCTCTCGCAGACGATCCCGCGGCCGGCAAAGCAGGCCTTCCCGATGACGGCGACATGCGGGTATGGCGCCATGGCGCGGTCGAAGACCGGTTCCGGGCAGGCATCGGCACATTTTCCGCAGAAGGTGCATTCGCCGGCATTGAAATCCACGAATGGCCTCTGGCATTCATCCAGCGCGATGATCGATTGTGGGCAGGCGTCGACGCAGCCGCCACAGCCAGAACAGGCCGAGGCTATGATCGGCTCACGGCTCCAAGGCGGACGGACCGCAGGCTTGGCGGCGAAGCGTCCGCTCAGGAATTTTCGCCTGTCGAGCCAAGGGCCGACCATGACGTCACCTAATGTGCCGGCGGGCCGGGCGGCCCATAGAGTAACTGAAACATCCAGACGAGGAAGCCGTAGCCGCCTACGATTCCCACGGCGATAATCGGCCAGATGAGGACAGCAAGCACGATGAAAGCAACGATTTCTTCACGCCGGGAGGGCGGCGGACCGCCGCTCCGCGCCATATCAGGTTCTTCGGAGATGCTCGGAGCCATTGTCGGCCTCGACACGCGAAAAGAGAACTAATTTAGATCTCTTCAAATAAAGTATCCTGAACCAGCGACGATGTCGATCCAGGTCGTGCTTTAATCATGGTGCTGACCAGCTTTTTGGGGCGACAAGCGGCATTGTCGCATTGAACCGCGACGGGTTTCCCGGAGGCTCCAAATCCTGAGAAGATGGAGCCATGAAGAGAAAGACGACGAACTAATTTCCGCCTAAGATGCGAGTCTGCGCGGTTCGGCTGTTGCTGGACCACGAGGGCGAACATCCTTCCCGCTGTGCGGTGATCATGTCGATCGGGGCCAAGATCGGCTGCACGGCGCAGACGCTGAGCGAGTGGGTGATGAATGCCAATGGTCGATTGCGGCCGCAAGTTGGTGTTACCACGGACATGGCGGCGAAGCCCAAGACGCTGGAGCGCGAGAACCGGAACTCGGCAGAGGGCTATAGCGTTGACTTTATGCTCATCTTCGTCGGGCGGGGCCCGCCGATCGCTAAGCGCCGCTAAGGTATAAGGTGTATAGTTAAGCGCCCATACCGCGCCGTAGCTCACGGGGGCGCGTCATTGGCGTCAGCCAGCAGTGCCGACCCAGCCGCGGAACGAGAAGGCGGCGTAAAACAGCTCTACGTCAGTGAACCCTGCCTCGCGCAGCATGTCTTCTTCCTGGGCCGGCGTCAGCAGCGGCAGACGCTCCATCATCATCCTGCCAATGGCTGCCGCCTTGGCCCTGTCGGGGCCGTCGCGATCGCCAAAGGCGACCGAACGCGCCATCCACCGTTCGGGGTCAGGACCAGGTGCCGAGTGCGCCGCGGTCACAAGCCTGGCGCCCGGCCCGAGACGGCGGCGAATCTCCTTCAACGTTCGCAGTCGCTCGTTTCGGTCGAGGTGATGCAGTGTGAGCAGGCATGTCGCGCCATAGAAGTAGCCTTCGGGCGCCTGATCGATGATGCCCTGGATCAGATCGACACGATCCGCAACAGGCGCAACCGTTTGGCGCGCGAGGTCCAGCATTGCGGGTGAGGGATCGACGCCGGTGAAACGCCATGCCGGTTGTGCCTCGGCCATGGCCTTTATTTCCATGCCGCCTCCCGCGCCGACAACGAGTATATGCGCGTCTCCCGGCGCCCCTTCGGCAAGAAGCAACATCACCATGCGATGGAGATCGGCCAACCCGGGCACCTTGCGAGGGGCATCGGCCGCGTAGGAGGCGACGACGGCCGGGTTGATGAAGGGCGCATGTCTGTGATCCATGGCGGGCAGCCTCCGAGCCTCAAGGTATGTAACAGTTGGAGATACATAATCGCATCGATATCACGTATCAATAGAAGATACGAATTAGCCGTACGGATCGATGGGCGCCGTGGCGCTATCCAACGACGATGCACAGAGGGAGCTGTACGATGAACCGAGACACCCGCCTTTCCGACGTGCTCCACGTCCTGCTGCACATGGGCCAGGCGAAAGGACTGCTTACGTCAGATGTGCTGGCCCGGAGCATGGGAACCAATCCCGCCGTCTTCAGGCGGACAATGGCGGGGTTGCGCGAGGCGGGCCTGGTCCGTTCTGAGAGGGGGCATGGCGGGGGGTGGCAACTCGCGCGTCATTTAAGCGAGATCACGCTTCTCGACGTCTATGAAGCGCTCGGCCGCCCCAGTCTTTTCGCCATCGGTAACCGCAGCGCGCATGCCAAGTGCTTGGTGGAAAAAAACGTCAACGCTGTGATGGTGGATACCATGGCAGAAGCTGCGACCTTTTTCGCCACGCGTTTTAGAGAGATCACGCTCGACCAGATTGCGCCGCGCGATCCGGCGTTCGCCAGCGTGCATGCTCACCGATGACGTCAGCGGTCGCGCCAAGCGGCTAGCAACTCTCGGTAGAGAGTCGGTCGCTGCGGCCAATCAGACTGATTCCTATAAACTCAGCAGCATAGCTTATGAGCCGAAGGTCACTGGGGCGGCTACGCCTGACCGGTATGGGGCCGTTTGCAATCGGACAGATTCCAGCACAAAAATAGGGAACGCCGAATATCGGCATCCGACCTGATCCAACTCGCTCCAGGCCAGCAAGGCTGTGCCTGGAAGCAGTCATACCGTTGGGGATTATGGTCCGCCAACTGCCGCTGTATCCCCCCGCAGAACCTGCTCCACGGCCATCCCCGCCGCCCTCCATTCCGGCAAACCGTCTTCCAGCCGGCGGGCGCTGAACCCGCGCTTGCGCAATTCCGCAACGGCTTCGAAGGACATTACACACCAGGGGCCACGGCAGTAGGCGACGATCTCACGGTCGGTGCGGAGGTCGGGCAGGAGGCTGCCGAGTTCGGATAACGGCACATTGATCGCGCCGGGCAGATGGCCGAGCGCGAACTCGTCCGCAGGGCGCACGTCGATGACGGTGACCAGACCCTCCTTCATGCGCGACGCCAGTTCGTCGCGCGTGACCGGCTCCATATCGTCATGGCGGTCGAACCAGCCCCTCACCACGCGCTCCACCTCTGCCGAATGGTGCTCCGCGACCACACGAATGGCGGCAAAGGCGGCGAGTACGCTGTCATCGGCCAGACGATAATTGATGAACTTGCCGTTACGGTCGGAAGTGACAAGACCGGCCCGGCGCATGGCCTGGAGATGCTGGGAGACGTTGGCGATCGGCAGGCCGAGCTTGGTCGCCAGCGCATCGACGCTGCGCGGCCCCTGCGCCAGATGCTCAACCAGCTCCAGCCGTTGCGGGTTGCCGAGCGCCTTCGCCACGGCGGCGAACTGCACGTAGAGCGACTGCTTCGGATTGCGGATTGACATGCCGACCATGGTCACAATAGTTCATTCGATATAATTATTGAATGTGAAAGTAGCACACGCCGCTGGGAGGGACAACGCGCATGAAGACGCTCATCATCCTCAACGATCCGCCCTATGGCACCGAACGCTGCTACAACGGGCTGCGGCTGGCCCACGCGCTCGCCAAGGCCGACGCGGCGAACACCGTCACTGTGTTCCGGGTGGCCGATGCGGTTGTTGCCGCCAAGGCAGGGCAGAAGACGCCGGACGGCTACTACAATATGGAACGGATGCTAAAGCGTATCACCTCCGGCAAGGGCGAGGTGCTGCTTTGCGGCACCTGTATGGACGCGCGCGGCTTGAGCAAAGCCGAGATGATCGAGGTCGCGCGCCACAGCACTATGGACGAACTGGCGGCCAATGCCATCCCTGCCGACAAGGTGCTGGTGTTCTGATGGCGCCCTCGTCCATGCACAGGCAGGTCTTCCTGCTCGCCGGCGCGCAGGCGCTGTTCCAGACAGCTTCGGTAATGGTGATGACGGTGGGTGGGCTGGCCGGCGGCCACATCGCCTCGCGGCCCGAACTGGCCACCATGCCCATCGCGGCAATGTTCCTCGGCACCGCTGCCACCACCTTCCCGGCCTCGATGTGGATGACCCGCGTGGGCAGGCGGGCCGGCTTCGTGCTCGGCGCGCTGCTCGGCGTGGTGGGCGGCATTGCGGGTGCGGCGGGCATCTGGATCGGCTCGCTGCTGCTGCTCTCCTTCGGCACCTTCCTCGTCGGCGCCTATCAAGCCTTTGCGCAATTCTACCGCTTCGCGGCGGGCGAGGTCGCGGACGATGCCTTCCGATCGCGCGCCATCTCGCTGGTCCTGGCCGGCGGCGTGGTGGCCGCGCTGGTGGGGCCGATGGTCGGTCGCTTCGGCGCGGATTTGTTCCCGGCCGAATATGCGGGCTCGTTCTTGCTGCTGGCGCTGGTGTCCCTTGCCGGGGCGGGCGTTCTCTCCGCCTTGCGCGTGCCCGCGCCGCGGGAGGAAGCGGGCGTATCCGAGGCGGGCCGTCCGTGGTGGGCCATCGTCTCGCAGCCCGCCTATCTGGTTGCTCTGTTCGGCGCGGCGACCGGCTACGGGGTGATGATCCTCGCCATGACCGCGACGCCGCTGGCCATGGTGCATCACCGTCACGATCTCTCGACTGCCGCCACCGTCATCCAACTCCATGTGCTCGGCATGTTTCTGCCCTCCTTCGTCACTGGCTCGCTGATAGCCCGCTTCGGCGTGCTCCAGATCATGCTGGCGGGCGTGCTGATCCTCGCCGGACACGTGCTGCTCACCCTCACCGGAACCGGCTTCGGCTCCTTCGCGAGCGCGCTGACCCTCCTCGGAGTGGGCTGGAACTTCCTCTATATCGGCGGCACGACGCTGCTCACCACCACCTATACGGCGACAGAGCGTGGCAAAGCGCAGGCGACCAATGACATGACGATCTTCGCGGTCGGTCTCGCCTCGTCCTTCAGCGCCGCCGCTCTGCTTCAGACGTTCGGCTGGCAGACGCTCAACATCCTGCTCCTGCCTTGGCTGGCGCTTGCCGCCGCATCGCTCGTCTGGCTCGGTTACAGGCGCAGGAACGCGGAAGTGGCGTAGGCATGACTAGCGCTATAGGCGCATAGCCGCTGCCCCCGACATACCCGTCAAGTCTAAGCCTTGGTCGGCATAGGCATGCCCGCTCTCCGAGCGTAGCCGTTCAGAAGCTGCCATTCCGCTCTCCACCCCCAGCCGGTCATCGCCGCGGGAGATCCCCATTACCAGCGCAACGGCGCAATCGGGGCCGGGGAACGAACCCGCTGCGCGGGAGGTGCCTGGGGTTGATGTAGAGGGCACAGGCCGGAGGTCGGGCCTGCATTGAGCGTCGCGCGGCAGCGGCAGAGCATGACGGGCTTCTTCAACAAGGAGCCTGACCAATGCCCCATCCCGTTCTTGATGCACCCGTCAGCCCGCTGCGCCAGCGGCTGATTGACGACATGAACCTGCGGCGTTTCTCACGCGAGACGCAGCGCAATTATCTCCGCGACATCGGACGCCTGGCGGCATTCCTCGGGCGTTCACCTGATACCGCTACCGCCGACGACCTGCGCCGGTTCCAGATCGAGCAGCAGGAGGACGGCGTCCCCGTGCCGACGATGAACAGCATCGTGTCGGCGCTGCGCTTTCTCTTCATCCACACGCTCGACCGCCCGGATCTGGCGCGCAGGCTCGTCCGGCTGGCGCATCGGCGCAACCTGCCCGTGGTGCTGAGCCGCGACGAGGTGGCCCGGCTGCTCAACGCCACCACGTGCCTCAAGCACCAGGCCGCATTGTCGGTCGCCTATGGCGCTGGCCTGCGGGTCGCCGAGGTGTCGATGCTGAAGGTCGCCGACGTCGACAGCGAACGCATGCTGCTGCGCGTCGAGCGCGGCAAGGGCGGGCGCTATCGCAATGCCATGCTCTCCGAGGACCTGCTCACGCTGCTGCGTGAGTGGTGGAAGGTCGGGCGCCAGCAGGGCGTGATGCACCGCAATGGCTGGTTGTTCCCAGGACAGCACGCGATGAAGCCGATCAGCACGCGGCAGCTATATCGCATCGTCGTCGAGGCGGCCCGGGCCGCTGACATCACCAAGCGGGTCGGGCCCCACACGCTGCGCCACAGCTTCGCGACCCACCTGCTGGAGGACGGCACCGACATCCGGATCATCCAAGTCCTGCTTGGGCATGCCAAGCTCAACAACACCGCGCTCTATGCGAAGGTCGCGACCAAGACGGTTCGCACGGTCACGAGCCCGCTCGACAAGCTTGGGCTGTTCAGGCCAGGTGAGAGTCTGCCCAGCGGCTAAGCCATGCGCGCCTCGGTCGAGGTCGCCGACATCTTCCGCGCAGCAGGGCCCGCCTACAGGGCCGCCCGTTCAGGGCACCTGAGCATTCTCCAGCTCAAGGTCATGTCGGCGATCGAGCATTGCCGCACCGCTGCCCTCGGCGGTCACGTCGAGGCCTGTGAGGACTGCGGCCAGTGGCGGATTGCCTACAACTCCTGCCGCAACCGGCACTGCCCGAAGTGCCAGGGCGCGGCTGCGCGGACGTGGCTTGCCGAACGCGACGCCGACCTGCTGCCGGTCGGCTATTTCCATGTCGTGTTCACGCTGCCCGCCGAGGTCGCCGACATCGCGTTCCAGAACAAGGCGGTGGTCTACGACCTGCTGTTCAAGGCGGCGTCGGAGACGATGCTGACGGTTGCCGCCGATCCCAGGCATCTCGGCGCACGCTTCGGCATCACCGCCGTGCTTCACACCTGGGGATCGGCGATGACCCACCATCCGCACGTGCACATGATCGTGCCGGGCGGCGGCATCGCGCCTGACGCGAGCCGCTGGATCTCGTCGCGTCCTGCCTTCCTGCTTCCGGTGCGCGTGCTCGGCAAGCTGTTCCGGCGGCTGTTCCTCACGCGGCTGCTCGCGCTGCGCGACGCCGGACGGCTCGGCTTCTTCGGGACCATGGCGCACCTCACCGAGCGACGTGCCTTCCTGCGCCACCTTGCTCCCGTTCGGGGGAAGCGATGGGTGGTATACGCCAAGGCGCCGTTCGCCGGGCCGGAGGCGGTGCTCGCCTATCTGTCGCGCTACACCCACCGGGTGGCGATCTCGAACGGTCGCCTGATCGCCTTCGACGCGACCGGCGTCACCTTCCGCTACAAGGACTACCGCCGCGACGGCGCGGACCGCCGGCAGATCATGACGCTCGCGGTCGATGAGTTCATCCGCCGCTTCCTGCTCCATGTCCTGCCACGCGGCTTCCATCGCATCCGGCACTATGGCCTACTCGCCGGCTCCGCCCGCAAAGCCAGTCTCGCGCTTGCCCGCGAACTCCTGGATGTCGCCGCGCCGCCCGACCCCCGCGTCTCCGACGAACCGGAGGACTTCCGCCCGCCATGCCGCTGCTGCGGCGGACGCATGATCATCATCGAGACGTTCGAACGCTGGAGACAGCCACGCGGGCCGCCGCACGCGTCGGCGATGGACCGGGAGACCGACCCATGACCCGGAATGGCATGGTCGAACCTTCAGCCGCAGGCGCCCAGTCGCAGGCAACGGACCCGCGCGCGTCCATCGTCAATATTGCCGCCGACAGGGTCGCAAAGAGCCTCGTCCGGGATCGGCTGGACCGCGCGCAGGTACAACGAAGCGGCCTCTCCGCATCCACCCCCACGCTTCCCAGCGGCGGTGGCACCATCGCCGACATCGACCGCAGATCGAAATCCCCATAGCCATCGACTGTGCCCCGCGGGTTCCTTCCTCGGGGACTTTCGTACGCCTGCCGGCGCCCGAAACTCTTCACGGCGGCAGACTGTCGGCTATCGTGGACTTCAAACGAGAAGCGGACATATTGCCGAGAATGTCCGAGACCTAAACTGCCCCCTATCGGGCTTTCGGAATGTCCACTTTCGGCCAGTGCAATCCAATGGACAAACCGGCGGCCAGAGCTCCCATTAGATCTTCCGTCATTTCAGCCCTTCTCTTCCAGCGCCGCCAGCTTCTTCTTCAGCGCCTTCGTCTCCTCGAAGCGCGCCGTGACATCGCGCACGCTCGCCACCATGCCGGTGACGTGCCCCCCATCGTCCTTCATCAGCACGATGGTGAATTCGATCGAGAGCCGCCGCCCATCCTTATGAAGGCCGGGAACGGCGAGCATGTCGCCCGCGCCGTAGCGGCTTTCCCCGGAGGCGACCGTCTCGTGATAGCCCTCCCAGTGCCGCGCGCGGAACGGCGAGGGGATGATGATGTCGAGTGACTGCCCCAGCGCCTCGTCCTGCGTGAAGCCGAAAACGCGCTGCGCACCCGCGTTCCACAGCACGATGTCGCCCTTGGCATCACTGGCGACGATGGCGTCGGCCGCGCTGTCGATCAGCGCCGCGCCGATGGCCCCGCGCGTGAAGCCGGCAGCCGCGCGCGCTTCCCACGCCCCGATGGCGGCGGCGGGTGCAGGTTTTGCCTCGGAAACGGCGCTGTCGTCACCGAACAGGTCGTCGAGCGGGCCAAAGAATTCGTAATGCAGCCGCTCATTGGGCACGCCCGCCTTGGCGAGCGCGGGCACAAAGGCGCGCAGGAAGCCGAGCGGCCCGCAGACGAAGTAGTCGGCCTCGCTAATGGGCGTGTTGGCGGTGAGCCAGTCGAGGGTGAGATGGCCCTTGATATCGAACTCGGTCCCCAATTCTTCCTCGCCCGGACGCGAATAGATGATGGTCACCTGCGTATGGCCCTGCGCGGTGGCCAGTTCGCGCACAGGTGCGCGGAAGGCATGAAACGCGTGGTTGCGGTTGCAGTGGATGAACTGGACCGGGACCTTTCGCCCCTTCGCGACGAGTTCCTCCAGCATCGCCACCATCGGCGTCAGCCCTACCCCGGCGCTGATCATGACAAGGGGACGCTCATCCGTGTCCGGCAGCATGAAGCGTCCCGAGGGCAGGGCTATTCCCAGCTCGGTGCCGGGCTGGGCGAGATCGTGGAGCCATTTTGAGACGGTACCCTTCTCCTCGCGCTTCACCGAGATCCGGTAATGCTCGCCATTGGGCGCGCAGGAAATGGTATAATTGCGCTTCTGCCGCCCGGAGTTGGGCACTTCCGCGAATAACGTGAGGTGCTGGCCAGCGACGTGCGCGGCAGGGGGGGGCCCGTCGAGCGGACGCAGGATGAAGGAGGTGACGTTGTCGCTCTCGGGCGCCCAGCTCGCGATTTCGAACTGTCGAATCCCGCGCGCCGACGTGTCGTCCTGCCCGTCGCCGCTTTTCTCGGTCTGATCGGTCACACTGTCCTCCTCAGGGCACCATCGGTCACTGCTTCAGGCCGCGAGCAATTCGTCCGCCGGGCCGAAGAACTCATAGTGGATTCGGTCGGCCGCGACCCCTGCGGACGAGAGCCCGCTGACAAGAGCGCGCAGAAACGGCTTGGGTCCACACAGGAAAATGTCGGCCTGGGTGAGGGGTGTGTTCGCCTTCAGCCAGTCGACGGTAATGAGGCCCGTCACGTCGTGGGTCTGCCCGATCGTATCGACGTCCGAAGGCTTGTCATAGAAGGTGGCGACGGAAATCCGGCCGTGCTCCCGGGCGAGCGCGCGCACATGGCGATCCAGCGCATGGGTGTCGCTGCTGGTCGTACCGTGAACGTAGTGAACCTCAAGGCCGGGATGCGACGCGGCGATCGTCTCGACCATGCTGATCATGGGCGTCAACCCGACGCCGCCGGACAGCAGGATGACTGGCCGCTGCGGGCTTTCATCAAGGAAGAACTCGCCGGCGGGAACCGTCGCCTCGACGATGTCGCCGATGGCGACCTGATCATGCAGGAATCGTGAGCCGCCGTGTCCGGTCTCCTCGCGCTTTACGGAGATGCGGTAGCGATCGTCATTGGGCGCGCAGGAGATGGAGAAGTTGCGCTTCATCGCCGGTTGCCCCGGGGCGGCGAGACGGAAGGTCAGGTATTGCCCAGGTTTGTGGCGCAGCACCGGGCCGCCATCGACCGGGCGCAGGATGAAGGAGGTAATGAGCGAACTCTCCTTCCGCTTCTCTGCCACCTTGAAGGCGCGCCAGCCGCTCCAGCCGCCCGCCGCGACGCGGCTCTCCTCGCGGATTATGGCCTCGCGTGACTTGAGGATCTCGGCCAGATACCAGTAGGCCTCGCCCCACGCGGCGAGCACATGGTTCGTCGCGGCATCGCCCAGCACTTCCTTGATCGCGTCGAGCAGGGCGGTCGCGACGTAAGGGTAATGTTCGGGAAGAATGTTGTAGCCGATGTGCTTCTGCGCGATCCGCTCCACCGCCGGCGCGAGTGCGGCCAGGTTCTCGATGTTGCGCGCATAGGCGAGGATCGCACCCGCAAGCGCGTTCACTTGCGCGCCGCTCTCCTGATTGGCGTGATTGAACAGGCGGCGGATGTGCTCGTCCTGGAACAGGCGCCGATACATCGCGGCCGTGATCGCCGGTCCGTGGTCGGCAAGCACCGGCGCAGTAGCTTTCACCACGGCGATCGTGGTCGGACTCAGGGGCTGGGTCATTCAAGTCTCCCTCGTGCTGGAAGGGGCGCGGCTCTCGGTCCGCGAGGATCGATTAGCGCGCCTCACCTTCGCTATAAGATGCATTTAATATGCATCTTTATACAAGGTCTAAAACATGCGACAGAATTGCATGATTGGAGAGTTTGGATGCGCCTGACCCGCTATAGCGATTACGCGATGAGGGTTCTGCTCTATCTCGGTTGCCGGCCCGAGCAGGCGTGTTCCATCGCGGAGATCTCCAAAGCCTATGGCATCTCGCAGAACCACCTCATGAAAGTGGTAAGCGATCTCGTCGGAAGCGGCTTCCTGACGAGCGTGAGAGGACGCAAGGGCGGCATCCGGTTGGCGCGATCGCCGGCGGAGATCAATGTCGGCGCGCTCATTCGCCATACCGAGGATGATTTTGATCTGGTCGGCTGCGGCTCCTGCATCATCGCGCCCGCTTGCGGGCTGACCAGCGTGTTCGACGAGGCGCTGACGGCCTTCCTGTCCGTGCTCGACAGCTACTCGCTCGCGGATATTCTGGCACGCAAAGGGGATTTTTCGCATTTGCTTTTCGGGCAAGAGAAATCTGAATATCTGGTCGGGTAATTGACGTTCGACACGGGTGGCGCAGATTTGACTAGGAGTGCGCACTTCCCGCCGTTTCAACTCGTGACCGACAATGGCCGTAAGCGCTGCCGCGGAAGTAGAGTGTCCGGTATGGGGCCGAGGCTGTGTGAAAACCCCTGATTATGCTAGGTTTAGGCACTGCTTCGGAGGTGCCAGATGGGACGTTTTGTCGAGGCTGCCGACCGTCATCAGGCGAGCTTTCTGCCCGCGTGTTTGGAGGACTATGTCGATCCCGACAATCCGGTCCGCATCATCGATGCCTTTGTCGATGAACTCGATCTTGCCGAGCTCGGTTTTGCCCGCGTGCAGCCGGCATCGACCGGCAGGCCCGGCTACGCGCCGGGCACGATGCTCAAGCTCTATGTCTATGGCTATCTGCACCAGCTGACCTCGAGCCGGAAGCTGGAGCGCGAGGCAGGCCGCAACATCGAACTGATGTGGCTGACCGGCAAGCTGGCACCCGACTTCAAGACCATCGCCGACTTCCGTCACGACAATGCTGGTGCCATCCAGATCGCGTGCCAGCGCTTCGTTGCAATCTGCCGTGCCCTTGGCCAGGTCGGTGGTGGCATGGTCGCAATCGACGGATCACGCCTGCGCGCGGTGAACACGCACGAGAAGAACTATACCAAGGGGAAGCTTGCGCGGCGCAAGGCCCATGTCGAGGAGAGCATCGCGCGCTATCTCGCCGAGCTTGAGGAGACCGACAGGGCGGAGACCGGCCCGGCGACGCCCCGCATCGCGCACCTGACCGAGCGACTGGCGTCGCTGCGCGGGCGCCTTGGCGAACTCGAGGCGATCGGCCGGCAGCTGGAAGCCTCCCCCGATGAGCAGATATCGCTGACCGATCCGGATGCCCGCGCCATGGCAACCGGCAGCGATCATCGCGGCGTGGTCGGTTACAATGTTCAGGCGGCCGTCGATACCCGGCACCACATCGTCGTCGCCAATGCGGTGACCGACCGCGGTCATGACCGCTCGCATCTGCTCGAGACGGCCACAGCCGCCCAGGCCGCGACCGGCGCTGCCGCAATGATCGCCCTGGCAGATCGTGGATACTATGAGGGCGAGCAGATCCGCGCCTGCGCCGAAGCTGGCATCATCCCGATGGTGCCCAAGCCCAACACATCGCCGGCTCAGGCGCGCGGCTTCTGGGGCAAGGCTATGTTCGTGCATGAGCCGCAGACCGACACCTATCGCTGCCCCGCCGAGCAACAGCTGCAGAAACGCTTTGCCCGGGTGGAGGGCGGCAAGCTCATCAGCGTCTACTTCAACCAGAAGGCCTGCAGCGCCTGCCCGTCGCGTCCGCTGTGCACGGCCGGCAAGGAGAAGCGCATCCGACGATGGGAGCACGAAGCGGTGCTCGATGCCATGGAGCGCAGGCTTCAAGCGATGCCCGAAGCCATGGCGGTCCGCCGCTGTACCGTCGAGCACGTCTTCGGCACCATCAAGGGCTGGATGGGTGCGACCCACTTCCGAACGCGCGGCCTCAAGCACGTCGCCACCGAAGCCAGCCTGGCGATCCTGGCTTACAACATGAAGCGCGCCATTGCCGTCGCCGGCGTGGCCTCTACCCTCAAGGCGATAGCCGGGTGATCGGAGCCGACGCGCGCCGTGGCAACAACCTGCGCGACGATCCACAGTGAGTTCTCACACAGCCTCGGGCCGTATCCAGACGATCCGCTATCGGGAGCGAATGCCGTGTAGCTGCCCTTCTGCACCCGAGGCGCAAAGCGGACGTCGACGAAAGGGCGATCGAGAGACTGGTTTAGGTCAGAACCAGTCGGGCCGACTTGGCCCGCGAAGATGCTTCAGAGCTTTTGGGCCAAGATCGCCCGCCCGCGGCGTCCATATAGAGATGGCGTCAACCGTCACGCCTCGCCTTCCGGGTCGAAGTCCTCCAGATCCCCGACTTCCCCATCGCCTTCCATGAACGCCAACGGAAACTCCCCCGCCAGCAGCCTCTCCTTGCTCAGTAGCCCCGAATCCTCGAGCGCCTCCATATTCGGCAGATCGCCCAGGGTGTTGAAGCCGAAGTGGCTGAGGAACTCTCGGGTGGTCACATAGGTGTAAGGCGCGCCGGGCTGCGGCGAACGCGGCCCGGCGGCGATGAAGCCCAGGGACCGCAGATGACCGATGACATCGCGGCTGATCTCCTTGCCGAAAAACCGGCAGAGTTCGCCACGGGTGATCGGCTGGAAGTAGCCGATACACAGCAGCACCAGTGCCTCGGTTTGCGACAGCGGTTTGGGCTCGGTCGTGCCGAGCCCGATCGCCACCTGGATGGCATCCGTGAAGCTCTGGCGGGTCCGGTGCTGCCAGCCGCCCGCAACCGCCACCAGGTCATAGGGCCGGCCCCGCAACTCGGCGCGGATGTCGTCGATGATGAGGTCAAGATTACAGTCGCGGCCAACCACGCGCCCCAGCGCCTCGCGGGTCACCGGCACGGGCGATGCGAAGATAACCGCCTCGACCCGGCCCATCCATTCGCGCCAACGCAGCTCGGGCGGAAGCTGCGCCAGCTCGGCATCGAAGCTCATCGGAGTTTTCGCACGCCGCGCCATGTCAGAGCCCGTAGAGCTTGAAACTGGCGCGGCCGGTCAGCTCGCGCACCGCGCCGAACGCTTCCAGCCGCTCGAACAAGCGCCGCGCGCCCCAGCGCGAGAGGTTCGGTGTCGTCAGCGTGCCCGGCACCGCGTCATCGTCGAGCAGAAGGGCGATCGCCTCCCCGGCACCCTTGGCGCGCAGCCTGGGCAGTATCGCCTGCAGCCGGGCCGCGCGAGGGGCAATCTCGTCCGCGCAGCGCAGGGCCCGAGTGGCGCCTTGGGCCACGGCGAGACAGACGGCCGCGTCGAAGCCATCGTCCCCGGAACGCAACCGCCCTCCCCTGCCGGTGCGGCGAAAAACGGCGCTACGCGCCTGGCCCATCAGCAACGGCGCGGGCATAGCCCAGCGCAAGCGCAGCGCCAGGAGCTGGTCGGCTAGCCACCAGCCGAGCAGCTCGGCGTCGGGTCGCAGTGCCTGCACCTCTCTGGCAATCGCGGCAGCCGCAAAAGGCGCAGGAGGCCCAGCGCGGGCCAGAGCCTCGACCTGATCCGGCAGCGTCGCCAGCTCGTCGCTCCAGCGAAGGCCGAGCAGCCCGGCGACCGATCGCAGGGTTTCCAGATCGACACCCGGGGAGCGGCCGGCGAGACGCTTGCAGGCGGCGAGAATATTGCCGGCCGGGCCCGGATCGTCGCCCGGCTGGCGCAGGTGCCACGCATCGCGCAGCGCCGCCTCGTCCTCGGCCCTTCCGACGACGGACATGGCGGTGACGGCACAGATCAGGGCGAGGCGCTGGCGCCAGGCGCCGGCCCAGGGCGGATTCGCCCGAACCAGACTATCAAGGGAATTCAACGCCGCACCGGCGAGAAAAGCGGCTTCGGCGGGCTGCGCCACCGAGCCGCGCGGCAGCGCCCAGCCGGGAACAGTGGGGACGACCAAAGGGACCGGAAAGGGCGGAATCAGCGCGGCATCCATGACGGAAGCCTATCGGGTGCGTGCGCTTTAGTCTATCAAAAGCGCATATAACCGCACGACCTGTCGGAGAATAATAACATCCGATAATGTTGCATTATCGGTCGTTTTACTCTTTATATAAAGTGGCCAGCGTATCGGGTCGAAATCGCCCCGTGATCGCCGGAGTTTGCGTCGTTGACCCGTCAGAATTGCACCTATATAGCTAGACAGTCTAGCTAGGAGCCTGAGCAGATGGAATGGCCGCTGCAGGATGCCAAGAACCAGTTCTCCCGCGTGGTGCAGAAAGCGCGCTCCGAGGGCCCGCAGATCGTCACCCTGCGCGGTGAGCGCGCTGCTGTGGTGCTCTCCGCCGCCGATTACGACGCCCTGCGTGCCGGCCGGCCGAGCCTGGTAGATGATCTACTCTCCGGCCCAGCTTGGGACGCAGACCTCGCCGAGGCCGTTCAACAACGCGCCAGCGCTCCCAGCCGTGACGTGGCGTTCTGATGTATCTCGTCGATACCAACGTCATCTCGGAAGCCCGGCGCGGTTCACTGCCTGCGATATCGTGGCTGCGGAGCGTGGATCCGCTCACCGTCCATCTCAGCACCCTGACCCTCGGCGAGATCATGCGGGGCATCGCGCTGAAGCAGAAGGCCGATCCCAGGACGGCCGGACACTTGGCCGAGTGGCTGCGCAAGATCCGCCACGATCATGCCGACCGCATTCTCCCGATCACCGATCCGATTTCGGTCGAGTGGGGGCGGATCGCCGCTATCCGGCCGCGCGGCGACATTGACGGGCTGATCGCGGCGACCGCCATTGTCCACGATCTCATTCTCGTCACCCGCAATGTGAAGGATTTTGATGACACAGGCGCCTCCTTCGTCGATCCCTGGGACGCCGATTGATGGGTGAGGCAGAGGGACAGATCGTGGAGGCAAAGGATCAGCTGCCTGAGCCACCCCTCCCCTCGCCTGTTGTGCAGCCGCCATCCGCATTGCCCGCGCATCTCGAACGTCTCACGGCGCGCGCCCGCGACTATGTCGAGGCGTCGAGCTCGGCCAACACGCGGCGCGCCTATGCCAGCGACTGGGCGCATTTCTCCTCCTGGTGCCGCCGGCACGGTCTCGACCCGCTGCCCCCCTCCCCCCAGCTCGTCGGGCTCTACATCACCGCCTGCGCTTCGGGCACGGCGCTTTCCGACGGCAAAGCGAATGCCGTGGCGACGATCGAGCGCCGGCTCTCCGCCATTGGCTGGAACTACGCCCAGCGCGGCACGCCGCTCGACCGCAAGGATCGCCACATCGCCACCGTGCTTGCCGGCATCCGCAACACCCATGCCGCCCCACCCCGCCAGAAGGAAGCGGTGCTTCCCGAAGACCTCCGCGCGATGTTGGAAACGCTGGAGCGCGGGTCGCTTCGCGGCCTGCGCGACCGCGCCATGCTGCTGGTCGGCTTTGCCGGCGGGTTGCGTCGCTCCGAGATCGTCGGATTGGATTGCGGGCGCGAACAGACGCAGGACGGCCGCGGCTGGGTGGAGATCCTCGACAAGGGTATGGTCGTCACGCTGCGCGGAAAGACCGGCTGGCGCGAGGTGGAGATCGGGCGCGGCTCCTCGGATGCCACCTGCCCCGTCACGGCGCTGCAGACCTGGCTGACGCTGGCGCGGATCGGCCATGGCCCACTGTTTCGGCGCGTGACCGGCAACGGCAAGAGCGTCGGGAGCGAGCGCCTGAACGACCGCGAGGTCGCCCGCCTGGTCAAGCGCGCTGCACTGGCCGCCGGCGTGCGCGGCGATCTCTCCGAGGGCGAGCGCGAGGAGAAATTCGCTGGTCATTCGCTGCGTGCCGGCCTTGCTTCCTCGGCCGAAGTCGACGAGCGCTATGTGCAAAAGCAGCTCGGCCACGCCTCCGCCGAAATGACCCGCCGCTACCAGCGCCGGCGCGACCGGTTCCGGGTGAACCTCACCAAGGCGGCGGGGCTGTAAGCCGACGAAAGAAGAAGAGTACTTCCCCGTCGACCGAAAATGGGAAGGCACGACGCTCAAGGGTTGCCGATTGGCGTGATCGGGCTCAGGATTTTGGAATGTGCGGCGTGGCTGTGCGTTGAGAGCCCCAGGGCTCGTACGCTTGCGGCATTGAAATCATGTCGATAAATTGCGACTTTATCGACATGATTTGATGATCTGTCGATGCCGACGACATATCTATCCGATATGTCGATAGCACGAGGATTGCTCGACATGTCGTTTCGCGCCGACAGCCCCTACAATGACCTTCCTCTCCTGCCCCCGTGTGAGGACGTAGAGACGAAGGCAGTGCTGAAGGCCTGTATCGCAGCACGGGCAGCGCTATCGGAACTTCGCGTCTCCGGTCAGCTCATTCCCAATCAAGCTGTCCTTATCAATTCGATTCCGCTGCTCGAGGCGCAAGCGAGCTCCGAGATTGAGAACATTGTCACCACGACCGACAGGCTGTTCCGCTTCGCCAACGAGGCCGGCGACCAGGCCGATCCGGCGACAAAGGAGGCGCTGCGTTATCGCACAGCTCTCAACGATGGCTTCGAGTCGCTCAAGCAGCGACCCGTGTCGACGTCCACGGCTGTTGCCGTGTGTCGGACCATCAAGGGCGTCGAACTGGACATCCGGGCCACACCCGGTACGGCCTTGATGAACGAAGCGACGGGCACGGTCGTCTATACACCGCCGGACGGACAGGCCTTGCTGCGAGAGAAACTCGCAAACTGGGAACGCTATATCCACGAGGCTGAGGATATCGACCCGCTGATCCGACTGGCCGTGATGCACTACCAGTTCGAGGCGATCCACCCCTTTATCGACGGCAACGGCCGGACCGGCCGGGTGCTGAACCTTCTCTACCTGGTCGACAAGGGCTTGCTCGACATTCCGGTTCTCTATCTCAGCCGCTACATCATCGGCAACAAGCGCGCCTATTACGACCGGCTCCTCGCCGTCACGACCGATGGCGCCTGGCAAGACTGGATCCTCTACATGCTCGAGGCGATCCGGGAGACCGCCGACTGGTCGACAGCGCGCATTCGTGCAATTCGCGACTTGCTGGATCAGACGGCAGGCCAAATTCGACGCGATCTACCGAAGATCTATTCACGCGAGTTGGCCGAGGTGATCTTCGTGAATCCCTATTGCCGGATCGGCGATCTGGTATCTGCCGGCATCGCCAAGCGACAGGCGGCGTCAGTCTATCTCAAGACCCTCACCGAGCGAGGCCTGCTACAGGAAATGAAGGCTGGCCGGGAGAATCTCTACATTAATCCGACGCTGCTATCGCTTCTCAGCGACCGATCGCCAGCCTAGCGCCGTGGAGGACGCCTCCGCCGAGATAACCCGCCGCGACCTCAAGGCAAGGAAGGCAGTTCCTGAAGGGATCGGCGACACGAATGCCCAAGGGCTCAATGTGCCGTACATTCCGCGTCAGCACCGTAAAACCATGAACCTGAGCCGTGGCGGCGATGGCGATATCCTCAAAGCCCGGCTGGTGCGCCCGCGCCCGATCGAGGATAAGCCCGGCCACGCGCGCGCATCTCAGGTCGAGCGGAACACTCCGCGGCCTGCGCGACCGGGCCATGCTGCTCATCGGTTTCGCCGGCGGCCTGCGCCGCTCCGAAATCGTCGGGCTGGATCTCGGGCGCGAGCAGACGCCGAACGGGCGCGGCTGGGTGGAAGTCCTCGACAAGGGGATGGTAGTGACGCTGCGCGGAAAAACCGGCTGGCGCGAGGTGGAGATCGGTCGCGGCTCGTCGGATGCCACCTGCCCCGTGGTGGCGCTCAAGACTTGGTTGCAGCTGGCCCGCATCGGCCATGGCCCGCTATTCCGGCGGGTGACTGGCAGCGGGACGAAGGTCGGCGTCGAGCGCCTCAACGACCGCGAGGTCGCCCGCCTGGTCAAGCGGGCGGCGATGGCCGCCGGGGTGCGCGGCAACCTCTCCGAGGGCGAGCGGGGGATGAAGTTCTCCGGCCATTCACTGCGCGCCGGCCTTGCCTCTTCGGCCGAGGTAGATGAGCGCTATGTGCAAAAGCAGCTCGGCCACGCCTCCGCCGAGATGACCCGCCGCTACCAGCGCCGACGCGACCGTTTCCGGGTGAATCTCACCAAGGCGGCGGGGCTGTAACGGAAGAGCGCCCTCCCCTGCACGATCACGGCAAGGCTGGCACCTGCTCGAAGGGATCAGCGACGCGAACGCCCAAGGGCTCGAAGTGCCGCACATTCTGCGTCAGCACCGTAAAACCATGAACCTGAGCCGTGGCGGCGATGGCGATATCCTCGAAGCCCGGCTGGTGCGCCCGCGCCCGATCGAGGATGAGCCCGGCCGCGCGTGCGCATCTCAGGTCGAACGGCAGCAGCTTGTCGGCATAGAGGTATTCAAGGCTCTGCCACCACTCCGCGAGTCTTCGGGCCTTTGTGGTCGCGCCCTCCCGTTCCGCCTTTACGATCCCACTGCCCACCTCGGCAGCGGAGATGACGGACATGAACAAATACGGACTGGCCTCATCCAGCCAGGCGATGAACTCCGCCACCGCACCGCACTTCGAGGGCGCCAGTGCCGAGATGACATTGGTGTCGACCAGAAACATCAGAAATCGACGACGGATCGAGCAGGCTTTGCGCTTCGCGGCGGGATATCCCCCTCATCGCCGGGAAAAGAGGCCAGCAGCCTGCCAAAACTCGGAACATTAGCCAGCTTCTCATAGTCCTCGAACGACAGGACGACGGCCTGCTTACGGCCGTGCCGCGTAATGATGGCAGGATGGCCCTCAATGGCTTGGTCAATCACCGAGGATAGGCTCGCCTTCGCGTCCTTGAGCTGGATCTCTCTCACAACCACCTCCCGATATGACTACAGTGGTCATATAACAAGACACGCTGCGGGCGACAAGGTACTGGCCCTTAATGAAGCCCGTCGACGGGCTGGATTCCTGATCCTCCGCAACGCATTCCTAGACGCCGGTTTCCGGCGAGATCAGCGACAGTGAGGGAAAATAGCGCGAGTAGCGGCCGCTATCGCGCGTGAGCAAAGGCAGCTCGCTCACCGCCGCATGAGCGCCGATGATGAAATCCGGCAGCACACCGGTGCGGGTGCCACCCGCCTTGCGGTAGGAGGCAAAGACCTTGCCCGCCAGAAAAAGCGCCGCGCGCGGCACAGGCGCAACAGCTATCCCCGTTTCGCTCAGAACCGCCTCGATAGCCTCGATCCGTTCATAGCGAACAGAAAGCTCGGCGTAGACGACATCATTGATCAGCAACGGACCGCGCAGAGATGCCGCCTCCAGCTGGTCGATCGACCATTGCGCCCAGTGCGGGTCATCGGTGACCAGATCGAGCAGGACATTGGTATCGATCAAGGTCACGCGTCACCGCGCGTCAACGCCATGATCGCATCCGTCGTCAGCCCCCTGCCGGCATGCCCGCGCAATTTGGCGAACCTACTGGGCGCGCGTTCTTTGTCCGCCCGCGTCAAGACAACACTGCCATCCGGTGCGCACCGAAAATCAACTCGGCTCCCCGCCACAATGCCCAGAAGGTCGCGCACGGGCTTGGGGATCGTCACCTGGCCCTTGGACGTCACGGTCGTGCTCATCATATCAACCCCGGTAAGGATACTCGAAATAAAAGTATTACAGTCACGCTCGCCCTACAATCCGCCTGGCCCGGCCTCACGCCCGTTTTTTCTCGCCCTTCCGCTTGCCGATCAGGGCCATCAGCATCGGTCCGATGGAAAAGGCACCGGTCTCTGCCTTTCGCGTCAAATCCCGGATATAGCCGCCAGCGCTGTTAATCGCCGTGCCGCGCTGGAGAATGGCGGCGACCGCCACGGACGCCTGAACCTCGCCCATGGCGGATTGCGCCTCCTCCCAGGCGCTAGGGCTGATCCCCAGCATTGGCCGGACGATGGCAACGGTCGCCATGAAGTCCCGCCAGTTGGAAATTCCGCCCCGGGCATAGTCGACGATATCGGGGCAGGCATCGAGGATCATGCCGAGGGGGTAGGCGCCTTCTGGCTGGCGCGGCGGTTCTGTCTTCAGTTCGGTCCCCGCCCCCCTGCTTTCTCGAAAGCGTGGTTCAAGATCAATAGGGGAGTCTGGATTTGAATTCTGTTTGTGGCGCTCAGTTCGAGACTCATTGGCGCTCGAAACTGACGTTTTCAAATGCGCTTCCAGCAGGGTAAGGATCTCGTCGGCGAGCAGCGCCAGATCCTCGGCGATCGGCTCCAGCGCCGGCCGGATGGCGTTGCGTGGAATCCGCTCGACAATGGCCCGGAAAAGGCCGTGGATCTCCATCCAGTCGGCAGGGCCCTGCCCTCGTCCGCGCGTGGGCACGCCTTCCGCGATCCCGGTGGCGATCATCTTGGCGATGTCCCGCCGGCACAGGGTGATGCGCTCGCGCACCAGCTTGAGTGCCCGATCTTCAGCCCTCACCTCCTCAGCCCAGGCTTCGAATTCATCGGCCCGCGCCACCAGCGGCGACAGATCGAAACCGAAAGCCAGTTCGATCTCGCCGCCCCGGTCCTTGCGGGCATAGCGCTTGCCGTTGGGGCTGTCGCGCCGCACGATCAGCCCGGCATCGACCAGCACCGCGAGATGCCGGCGCAGCGTCGCAGGCGCCATGCCGTGGGCCCGCAGTGACAATTGCTGGTTGGAGGGGAAGACGATGAGGTCCTGTCCGGTCAGCGCCGTTTCCGGATGGAAGGACAGCAGCGCGTCGAGCACCGCAAGTGCCCGCTCGGAGACACCGATGCGCGCTTTCGCGGTGCAGATCGACCGGAACACGTTCCATTTGTGTACCGCCTTGTCGAGCGGGCGCGCCTTTGCCACTGCCTGGCTTGCCACATGGGCAAGCGATAGCGACCGCCGCCCAAAGGGCGTCGTCGTGATATGTCGTTCCATTCTCTTCCGCCTGTGTTCAGGCAAAAGAAATCTGCTCGCCGAAACGGCGCTAAGGCCTCGAAAGGCTTGACGGTGATTCCAGGAAGTGCGATTCTCAGGTTGCTAGACGTTGAGAAGGGCTTCCGGGACTCGTTTCGGGGGCCTTTTTCTTTTTGCCGGGTATATGTTCGGTGCCGGTAGCTCCGATTTCAGCCGGTCATTCCGTCATCCGCATCTCCCTTCCTTACCTTTGAAAACTCGGCGAACAGCGTATCGAGCCGCGACACAACGAAATCCGCAAAGGCAGGCACAGCCTTCTCATTGAAGACCAGTGCCGTCCGCCCGGCGGCTCGCTGGACATGGCCGCCCCGCCGTCCCTGTGGCGTGGCCCACACATCCGCCCGTGTGGGCGGGCGCGCCTTGTAGGCTAATTTCTGCCAGAGCGCCTGAAACCGCCGGTCGCTATCCATCGCCTGGATTGCGGGGTCGTCGAATATCGCCTCCACACTCGAGAGCAGTTTCTGGTTTTCCAGCTTCTCCGCCAAGCCAAGCCATCTAGCCCGTCCCGATTTCGGCGCCGGGCCGATCCGCCGAATGAGCGGTTCCGGAATGCGGCGCGCAACCGCGATGTATCGGCTAAGATCGCCTTTGTCCGTGGACAGGGCGGCGATAATGGTCTGCCGGTCGTGGCCGGCATCCTCGAGCCGCTTTGCGAAAAGCGCCTTCTCGATGAAGGATAGGTCTTGGCGGTCGAGGTTCTCTCGCCCCTGAGCGACGACGAGTTCGGCGTCGCTCAGCGTCTTGACGATCGCCTTCACCTGACGCCCCAGCCTTTCAGCGGCGCGAAGGCGACGGCGTCCATATGCGATTTGGAAACGCCCGGTAGCATTCGGGTGCGGTCGCACAAGCACCGGCACCTGCTGCCCGTGCTCGGCCATGCTCATCACCAGCTGCTCGAAACCCGGATCGATCTCGATCGAGATGCGATCGGCGATGGTCGAGCCTTCAATCTGGCTCGGTTCGAGCGACACCACCACGTCGCTAGCGGCGAGTTGTTGCTTCAGCCGCTCCCCGGCCTTTGCCGTTTCCGACAATTCCTGGAGTGACGCACCCATAGCGGCGACTGCACCGGTGCGAACGCGCTCGACCGAGCGGGCAGGGGAGGCCGCCGTCGCATCAGGCTTCGTCATGAACAGCGAATTGATCGCATCCTTACGACTCATCGCATCTGCTCCCATCCCACGGCGAGGGACCCGCGCCCGCGCGAGCAACCCTGTTGGGAGCTCCCAACAGGAAGACCCGCACCCCGGCTAAGCGCCCCGGGCCGGCAGCAGCGTTAGGCTCGACTCCGGTGGTGTTGGGAGCTCCCAACACCACACCCCACGGGCCGGGAGCCCCGAAGCTTGCACTGCAGCTCGCCCTCATTGCGCCCGCCCCCAAGCCGCCTTGATCAATCCCTCGATCTCTGCGTTGACCGCGTCAAGGGCCTCCATGGCGCGGTCATAGGTGGACCGCGTCAAGTTTTCGCGCCCGATTTCATAGAGAGTCTGCTTGGTCAGCCCAGCATCAGAGACGGCGGCGGATTTCACCATCGGGTTGGTCAGGACAAAGTCATCGAACAGGTTCCGCAGCAGCGCCGCCACTTTGGTTTGCGGCGCATCCTGCGGTTCGAAGCGGGTAAACAGATAGCGAATAAAATCATACTTCAGCTCACCGCCCGCCTCACGGACCACGCCCAGAAGATCACGCGTCATAAGTAGGAACTGGCTCATCGAGGCGATATCAAGCATCTGCGGATGCACCGTGACGATCATCGCAGTGGCTGCGCACAGTCCGCTCAAGGTGAGAAAGCCGAGCTGAGGCGGGCAGTCGATGACAATGACGTCGTAACGGTCGGCAACCTCGTCAAACGCCGCCGCAACGCGCGTGAAGAAGAGATCCTCCCGCGAGCGGTCCGTCGCCGCAAGGGCCTTCGGCGTGGTGTGCTCGAACTCCATCAGTTCGAGATTGCCCGGCACCAGATCGAGGCCCTCAAAATAGGTCGGCCGGATGATATCCCGCAGCGGCCGGCGTGCGCCATCGTAGCGAATGGCGGCGTAGAGTGTCTCGTTTGCCAGCACGTCGGTCTCGGGCAGCACGCCCAGCAGAGCGGAAAGGCTGGCCTGCGGGTCGAGGTCGACCGCCAGCACGCGGTAGCCCTGCAGCGCGAGATACTGCGCTAGGTGGGCTGAGGTCGTGGTCTTTCCCGATCCGCCCTTGAAATTGGTTACGGCCAGCACCTGAAGATGTTCGCCTGCGCGACGGTGCGGGACAAACTCGATGCTCTCCCGTCCGCGGGTCGAGCCAGCCAGAAGACCGCGAACCTCATTGATCTGGCCGAGAGTGTAGAGGCGGCGCCCGTTGCCGGCCGTGTCCGGCATCGGCCCCTCGCCCGCCAGCGTCATCTTCCGCAGGGTCGAATCGGAAACACCAATCAGCCGCGCCGCCTCGCCCGATGTGAAGCGGCGAAGAACCTTCTTCGCCGAAGGCGGAAACATCGCCTCACTCATCGCCTGAAGCTGCGAACTCAGCATCTCGGCCTGGGCGCCAATGGTCTCGTCGACCCTGGGCAGCAGTTTTCGCGCATGTTCAGCGGCGAGGTTCACGTTGAAAGCCTTCATCACGGATTTTTTCGAAGTAAGACGATTTCTCCGTGACGATACTGACCAGCCGACCGGGCGCAAGCCCTTAGTGGTTAACGGCAGCTTAACGTCGCAATCGCGACCCCGCCGACCCGGTGATCAGACGTCGATATCATGTGTGTTTACTGTTAGTTATGACTTCCTCGTCAAGCTCGCTAAGCCTCTTATCCTCCCCGTTTATTCTCGGCAGGACGGAATGCAATCATCCCGTTTCGGCCTTTTCGCGGGGGCCCTTACGAGAATCGCCCCCGCGACTCACCCCGGCAGGGAATGGCGAGCGCACCATCACCATGGGTGGGCGCCGGTTCCTGACAAGGGGCCCGGCCTTGTCGAAGCGGCCCTTCGGCGTTTGTGACAGCGGAGACCTCTGTGCCCAGCGGAACTTGCGCTTCGAGTTGGATACCCCGCTGGGGGAGGGGAGTGGGCACGCTCAAAGATATCCTGCAACGGGACCGGCGCCACGAATGCGACATCCACTCCCTGACAGCCGGCTAAGTGCAGCACGCCGAGCGAACCCGCTCCGCCGGGCGGCCACCGGCCTAATGCGATGCCCTAGGGCAGCCCCGAACGTCACCGGAATGAACCAGTCGGCGCCGACCGATTCAAAACTCTGGTTGAACGCTACATGATTGGCGCACGACTCTTGGTGCATGATCGCACAGCCCTACCAGCTCTATGTCGAACGACGAGACCCGGCCCGAAGGATGGCCCACCATTACATGCTGTCGATCGATCCGACGCTGTTCGAGGAAATCTGCCTCTCCCGCCGCTGGGGCCGCACCGGCACACGCGGACAGGCAAAGTGCCATTCCTTCGCGCGGGAGGAGGACGCCACTAGGTGTTTGATCCCGGGCTTTGATGGTGCAGACTTTTCGCGGGAGTGGAAGGAGGCACTATGGGCCAGGTTCTTCACGGGAGCGCCACGACGACAGAGGCGGTCCGTCGAGCGATACAGCATAGACAAGAGAGCCTGAGAGCGCTGGCGAAGCGTTACGGGATCAATCAGAAGACCGTCGCCAAGTGGAAGAAGCGGACCTCGGTCGCCGATCTGCCGACGGGGCCGCGTGAGCCGACATCGACGGTTCTGTCGATCGAGGAAGAGGCCATCATCATCGCCTTCCGCCGGCATACGCTGCTGCCGCTCGACGACTGCCTCTATGCCTTGCAGGCGACGATCCCGCATCTGACGCGCTCATCGCTGCACCGCTGCCTGCAGCGCCACGGCGTCAGCCGGCTGCCGGAGGTGGAGGGCGACAAGGAGCCGAAGAGGCGGTTCAAGTCCTACGGTCGGCAGCGAGTGAACACGATCCCTTCACGCACCGCAGTAGTCCCGGATCGTCTCGTTCATGAAGACGCTGTCGTTGTCGGTATACAGGCCCAGCAACGGAAACGGCATCTCGGCGCGGAGAGCATCAATGACAGCGACAACGAGCGACTGTTCCCGGACAAGAGGCGGCGCGCATTCCGTCCAGCCGGACGCGATGTCGGTGAGAACAAAAATATGGGCAAATGAGCCCGAGGCGACGGGGCCGGAATGCGAGACAAGGTCAGCCTCGACAAGCCCCGGCGGCGGATCGTTCCAGTCGGAGAAAATCCTCACCGGGATCGAGCGACGCAACGCCGACATCGACGGGCGCCGTCGCTTTCCCGCGCCGGCTCGCTCGCGCTGCGGCCCAAGAACCCGATCGATGGTCGAGGCGCTCATGGCCATCAAGCCGGCACGAACATTTTGTGCCAACGTGAGGTGGCCGTGTTGCTCCATGGCGGGAATGAGAATTGGAACCAGCGCCTTCATGTGAATAAGCGCAGTAGCGAGACCTCGCCACTGATGGCTTCAACTGATTGAAATAGCTTCAGGAATTTCATTTCGACTGGGGTCCCGATCGGCGCAGATCGGGACCCCAGTCATCTCCGACGTTTATCAACCAAATTAAAGGGTTAGGCCGTTTCCAGCCAGGGTCCCTCTCCGGCGCTTATTCACAACTAACATGTGACTATGGCCAATAGAGTTCACAGCAGATCCGACGACCAGCGTGTATCTCGCCGATCGCCTTCTCGCATGGGGGTATCGGAAGCCATAATTTCCGTCGCGAAGCAACTGACAGCGTGGATCGAGACCGGACGCTATCCGCTGCATACCCGCCTTCCGCCGGAGCGCCAGCTGGCGGAAATGTTGCGTGTCTCGCGCGCCAGCTTGCGCGAGGCACTTCAATTGCTGGAAAACGACGGTCGCATCTGGCGCCGCGTCGGCGTTGGGACCTTCGTGGGTGGAAGCCCCAGATCCGTCGGCTCGCAACTCGAATCGCTGGGTTCGGCAACGACGCTCCCTGCCTGGCGCCGGCTTCGTCATTGTCAAGTATGGCGAGGCGCGCGCCGTGCGCGGCCAACAAAAGTGCAGCGGCCCTGCCTATGCCGTTCGCGGAGGCGGCACCTGTGATGATGCCCCTGCGGCCTTCCATAAGGCGCCCCGTAAGGGACAGGCCGCCCCAGCTTCCGTCCGTGGTTGCCATTATGCGTTTGTCCGTGTGTTGCTGCCGCCCGGTAACGGCGGGGGTGCCCTCTTGGCAGTGTGTCATCTCACAGCCGGATGTACGTTCTTCCGTGTGGACACAGGAAAGCGAATAAGGCGGGAACACGAGTTTCTCATATGACTGAAGCGCTTATGGCACGTGGAGCTGGCCAATTCCGGAATTGGGCAGCGTGTCTCAACGCCGGGCGCTTTGGCAGGATGACCGGACGGGTCGCCGACCCAGTGCGGGGTCGCGCCGAGGCCGTAGGCAGCCGACACGACAGCGAGGTCCCCGCCGGCAATGCGGTTGTGCCGCAGGGTGTGTATGAAGACGCGCTTGTCGAGCCGAGCGACGGAAGCTGCCATCCTGCACGCCCGGTCGAGCTGCCGGGTGGTGATGGGCTGGCCGGGATCGCGACAGGGAAACAGCCAGTCCTGCGGCCGCCGCTCCTTCCACCGACGGCGCAGCAGGTCGAGCAGATCGGGCGCGAGCATCACGTTGCGATCCTTGCGACCCTTGCCCGCGATAACCGGCCCTGGGGTGGTTTCGATCCGCCTGGCGTCATTGTCTATGCGCCCGACCACAAAAACTGAGCGGCCAATCGCCCATCTCCATTTACCGGCATCCTGCAGGTCGATGGCTACGCGGTCAGCCTTGCGTTCGGCTGGGCGCATGTTCGGCGGCGGTTCTACGAGCTTTCCCAGGCCGGCCCCGCGCCGATCGCCGGCGAGGCCCTGCAGCGCATCGCCGACTTCTATTGCGTCGAGGCTGATATCCGTGGCCGGAGCGCAGGGCCGCACGGCAGGAAATGAGCAAGCCGGGGGTGGTCGGGCGTTCCAGCGACCGAGCCATCCACTTAGCCGCATGTGTAGACATTTTTACGCGATAAATGACGGTATAGTCCGGAATGTTATTCCTTAACAACTTGATTTATCTGTGCTATTTTTATTTCGTAAGTGTGTTGACACTTTTTAGTCGATCCATATGATTGCCTCATGAAAACAAAGGCTCGTGCTAGCGCCCAACTGCGCGTTGAATCCTCGGTGCCGCATATCCAGGCGGAGATCGAGCGGCTGATCGCCAATGGCGAAATCGATGCAGGCGAGCGCGTCAAGGAAGCCGTCATTGCGCAGCTTCTTGGCGTCAGCCGGGGGCCGGTGAGAGAAGCCTGCCGGCTTCTGGAACGGGTGGGCCTGCTCAAGTCGGTGATGAACAAGGGCTTCTATGTGCGCTCACTAAGCGCAAAGGAAGCGCTCGATCTCTATGATCTCCGCCGAAATCTCTTCGGAATGGCAGGTCGGCTCGCGGCCCCGCGCATTGACGACCTTAAGATACAAGGTCTCGAGCAGGTATATAACGCCATGAACGAGGCGATCAGCGAGAATGATACCGTTCGTTTCTACAATCTCAACACCGACTTCCATCAGCAGGTCGTCGAGTACGCCGATAATTACAGGCTGACTGAAATCTGGCCCACCTTGGAAAGCGAACTTCAGCTCTTCCGCCGGCAGGGTCTTTATACCGTCGCGTCCATGCAGAACAGCAATCGCGAACACCGCGTCATCCTTGATGCGCTGGCCAGCGGGAACCCCGAACTCGCCCAGCGTGCCACGGAGCAGCATATTGCAGAAGGCAAGGTCCGCCTTCTGCGCAACATCAATGGCTGAACGATAAACGGCCATTACGGGAGGCTTTGTAGTGTCAACACTTTCTGAACTCGCTTTGCCTGCAGAGGCGAGCGTGGACGCCTCGTTTGTCATCAAGGACATCCGCGCGAGCGTCCACACCATCTCGATTCAGATTCCGCTGCTCAGCGAGAAGATCGCCGGCTTCGGTCGCGAGGAGCAGACGGAGTTCGTGTTCTGCGAAGTCGAGACCGCCGCGGGCGTGACCGGCATAGGCATGACAGGGCAGTTCTTGCCCCACGCCGTGGTCGAGACGCTCCATACCCACATCCTGCCGCTTGTTCGTGGCATGGACGTGCGCGATGTCGAGGCCGTCCACTCCCGGGTCTGGTGGAAGCTCAACGCCCGCGCCATGACCGGCGTCATTTCCAGCGCTCTTTCCTGCCTCGACATCGCCATGTGGGACATTCACGGCAAGGGCGTGGACCGCACCATCGCCGGGCTGCTCGGTGGCGCACGCAAGAATGTGCCTGCCTACTGCACCTTCGGCTTCCCGCAATACGACCTCGATCTGCTGGCGGAAGCCGCCAAGCTTCATGTCGCCAACGGCTTCAAGGGACTGAAGCTGGTAGTGGCCGTAGACAAGGGCGGCTGGCGCGAGGATGCCCGGCGAGTGCGCAAGGTGCGTGACGCGGTCGGCGACGACATCGATATCATGATCGACGCCAACTACCTGTTCAATCCGGTCCAGGCCAAACAGCTCTGCCGCGCCATCGAAGATTGCAACATCACCTGGTTCGAGGAGCCGCTCCACCAGAACGACGCCCGCGCAATGCACGACCTGCGGCGCTCGACCCGCATCCCGATCGCGGGCGGACAGAATGAGGGCCATCGCTGGCGTCTGCGCGAGCTGGTCGAGAAGCATGCCGTCGATATTCTTCAGCCCAATTGCTGTTTCAACGGCGGGTATACCGAGACCCGCAAGGCCGCCCATCTGGCGCAGGCCTACAATCTGCCCATCGCCAATGGCGGCGGCTGGCCGCTGTTCAACATGCACACCATGGCCGGCTTGATGAACGGCTGGTACGTGGAGTGGCATCTCGGCATCGTCTCGATCGGCGAGGCGTTCTTCAAGGACGCGCCGGTGCCGGTGAATGGCGAGATCACGCTCTCCGACAAGCCCGGTCTCGGCCTCACCGTCGACTATGACGCGGTGCGCTCGACCAGGGTGAAGCCATGAGCGCGCTTGCTTCCCCCACTCTCTCGGCGCGCCGCCCGGCCGTCTCCATCGTCGAGATCCGCGAGAAGACGGTGTCAGTCGCATCGCCGATCCGCAACGCGGTCGTCGATTTCAGCCAGATGACAGCAAGCATCGTCGCGGTGGTCACCGATAGGGTACGCGACGGCAAGCCGATCATCGGCTACGGCTTCTCCTCCAATGGGCGCTATGCCGCTGGCGGCCTGCTGCGCGAGCGCTTCATTCCCCGCATCCTGCGCGCCGATCCAGCCGCGCTTGTCGACGAGGAGAGCGGCAATCTCGATCCCTTCGCCATCTGGAAGGTGGCGATGCAGAACGAGAAGCCGGGTGGCCATGGCGAACGTTCTGTCGCTGTCGGCGTGCTCGACATGGCGATCTGGGACGCGGTGGCCAAGATCGAGGACGTGCCGCTCTACAAGCTGCTCGCGGACCGCTATCGCGGCGGCGCCTATGACGAGAAGGTCTTCGTCTATGCGGCGGGCGGCTACTATTACCCCGGGAAGGACATTGCCGGCCTGAAGGACGAGGTACGCAGCTATCTCGATCGCGGCTACACGCAGGTAAAGATGAAGATCGGCGGCGTTCCCCTCGCTGAGGATCTTCCGCGCATCGAGGCCGCCATCCAGGTGCTCGGCGACGCCTCAAGGGTCGCGGTCGACGCCAATGGTCGCTTCGACCTCAGGGCCGCGCTCGCCTGCGCGGATGCCATCAAGCCCTACGGCCTTGCCTGGTACGAAGAGCCCTGCGATCCGCTGGATTACCAACTGCACGCCATCGTCACCTCCGCCTATGGCCTGCCCATGGCGACTGGCGAGAACCTGTTCTCGCATCAGGATGCGCGCAACCTCATCCGCTATGGCGGCATGCGGCCCGACCGCGACTGGGTACAGTTCGACTGCGCGCTGAGCTACGGCCTCGTGGACTACATCCGGACGCTCGATGTGCTTGATGAGCATGGATGGTCGTCGCGCCGCTGCATCCCGCATGGCGGGCATCAACTCTCGCTCGCCATCGCGGCGGGGCTGGGGCTGGGCGGCAACGAGTCCTACCCGGACGTCTTCTTTCCGTTCAACGGCTTCGCTGACGAGACGCCGGTGGAAGATGGCTACATCGCCCTGTCCGATGCCCCCGGCGTCGGGCTGGAGCGCAAGTCCAACCTCTACGAAACGCTGCGTTCGTTGGGGGGGTAGTGCCTATCCGACTGCCAAATGAACAAAGTCGCCGAAAACGGCGACCGGAGGAAACGCCATGACTATCTTCTGCAAAACGATCGCACGTGCCGTTCTGTTCACCGGAATGCTGTCGGCCGCGCCCGCCGTCGCCGCGGAATATCCCTCGCGCGACTTCACCTTCGTGGTGCATGGCTCGGCGGGCGGTGGCAGCGACATCATCGCCCGCACCGTCACCAACATCATCGCCCAGAAGAAGCTCATCCCGACGAAGATCATCGTCGAGAATCGCCCCGGCGGCAGCGGCGTAATCGCCTACACCTATCTCGCCGCGCGCAAGGACAACCCGTACTACCTCGGCACGATGTCCGGTAGCTTCTTCACGACCGCGCTGAGCGGGGATTCAACGGTCTCCTACGAGGACTTCACCCCGCTCGCGGCGATCGCGGAAGACCCCTATGTGATGGTGGTAAGCGCCAGTTCCGGCATCGAGTCGGTGAAGGATCTTGTCGCCAAGGGGCACGCCAATTTCGGCGCGACCGGCGTGCTGACCGACCATGCGCTGCTCGCGCGCATGTTCCAGGACAAGACCGGGCTGAAGGCCAGCGTCGTGCCCTATGGCGGCGACGGCGAAGTGCTCGCCGCGCTTCTGGGCGGACATATCGACGTCCAGTTCGGCAATCCTTCCGAGGTGCTGGAGCAGATCAAAGCGGGACGCCTCGTGCCGCTGGCGATGACCACCACGGAACGCGTGTCGGTGCTTCCCGATGTGCCGACCCTGAAGGAGCAGAATGTCGACATCGAGCTTGGCCAGCTGCGCGCCTTCGTCATGCCGAAGGGCCTGAAGCCGGCGGATGTCGCCTACATGCAGAACGTGTTCAAGCAGGTAGCCGACAGCCCTGAATGGAAGGCCCAGTACCTCGACAAGAACAACGCCAATGCGGTGTTCCTCGACAGTGCCGCTCTTGGAGAGCGCTTCAAGGAGCTCAATGACATGTATCGTGGCTTCATGAAGGAGATGGGCCTGCTCAAGAAGCAGTGACTCGTCGACGGGGCGGGCGGTTTACTCCGTCCCGTCAACCGATTGCTTCAAGGGATGCGAGCCGAGGGACATGCGATGAGACTGGCCCATCTGGATATCGCGGGTGCTGTTTGCTTTCTCGTCTTCAGCGTCTGGATGATCGCGTTGGCGTTGGGCTACGGCATCGGCGGCATCAATGTTACGGGAAGCGGGTTCTTCCCGCTGATCGCCGGCACGATCATCCTCATCTGCAGCATCGGCGTCTTGTTCGACCGTACCGCGCGGCGCGCCTTCGAGGATGATCGGCTGTCGCTGTCGCAACTGGCGCCGGTTGCCGGCATCACCCTCGCCACGGCCGCGCTCATAGCTTCCTTGCCCTGGGGCGGGCTCGTGCCGCTCACCATGCTCTACGTGCCCGCCGTTTCCTACTGCGTGGAGCGGCCGACCAGCCTGCGCGGACACGTCGCCATCTGGTGCCTTGGCGTCATCGCCGCGCTCGCCAGCTACTACCTCTTCGATGTGGTTCTCGAAATCCCACTGCCCTGGGGCACCTGGGAAGACTGACGGCCCCCCGGGCGCAGCGCACCAACGCAGGAGCCAATCATGGAAACGCTCTCTCTGCTTCTGTCGGGGCTCTCGGTCGCCATAGGCCCGAGCTATCTCCTCGCGACCTTTTCCGGCGTGATGCTCGGGTTGGCGGTCGGCGTGCTGCCGGCGCTCGGCCCATCCGCCGCTATCGCGATCCTGTTGCCAGTCATCCTCAACTTCGACCCGCTGGTCGCCATGGCGGCGCTCGCCGGAACCTACTACGGGGCGATGTACGGCGGTGCCGTGACGTCGATTCTTCTGGGCATCCCCGGCGAATCCGCCGCCATGATGACGATGCTGGACGGCTATCCGCTGGCGCGGAGCGGTCAGGCCGGACGCGCGCTCGGCATGAGTATCTTCGCCTCCTTCGTCGGCGGGCTGATCGCTTTGATACTCTTCGTGGCGGTGAGCCGGCAGTTCGCCGAGTTCGCCATCGCCTTCGGGCCGGCCGAGATGACCTCGCTGATGATAATGTCATTGTGCTTCACGACGGTGCTTGGCGGAGACAACAAATTCAAGGGCTTCATTTCTCTCGCCCTCGGCGTGTGGCTAGGCATGGTCGGTATCGACATCATCTCCGGCTCCACCCGTTATACGCTCGGAATGCCAAATCTGCTGGAAGGCTTCGAGTTCACCGTCGTGGCTATCGGTGTCTTCGGTCTTGGCCAGATCCTGAGCGCACTGGATCAGCAGTCCCTCGGCAAGTTAGCTACACCGAGCTACACTTTTCGATCTTTGTTCCCCCGCCTTGCGGACGTTCTGGTCTGCTGGAAGGATCTGGTCGTGGGCTCGATCATCGGCTTCGTGGTCGGCGTCCTGCCAGGTGCGGGCGCGACGACATCGACGATTTTCGCCTACGCGGCATCGAAACGGATGTCGAAGACCCCCGAACGCTTCGGCAAAGGGGCCGTGGAAGGGGTTGCCGCACCGGAGGCCGCTAACAACGCGGCGTCCTATGCAGCGATGATCCCTCTGCTCACGCTGGGTATACCCGGCTCTGCCACCACGGCCGTTATGATGGGCGGGCTTCTGATGCTGGGACTTCAGCCGGGGCCGCTGCTGTTCACGACCCGTCCCGACTTCGTCTGGCCGCTGATCGGCACATTCTATATCGGCAATATCATGCTGGTAGTGCTCACCATCGTGCTAACCCCACTGCTTGCGGCCATGGTATTCGTGGCGCCACGCTATCTGTTTCCGATGATATGTTCCGTCGTGCTCTACGGGATCTACAGCATCAACAACAGCGTGTTCGACATGGGTGTCGGGCTGGCCTTCGGCGTTCTGGGCTACCTGTTCGACAAGCTGCGCTATCCTGCCGTTCCCGCGCTGCTCGGCCTCATCCTCGGGCCGATCCTTGAACAGGGCATCCGTCGTGCGCTCATCAGTTCGCAGGGCGATCCGATGATCTTCCTCGAGCGCCCCATCTCGCTGACGCTGCTGCTCCTGACCTTGGCGCTGTTCGTCCTGCCGGCGGCGAAGCGCCTGCTCTGGAAGCGTCCGTCGCGCCCGCGGACGCTTGAAACTCCCTAGAGACCGTTTGCGAATGGGTTGAGGCGATGGCGGCGGCATGATCCAAGATTGGGATGTGGATCCGAGCGAGCCGTGGCGGGATGGCTGGATCTGAGCAGCGCGCGAAGCGCTACCCGACGGATTTGATGGATGAGGAATGGCGCTTCATCGCGCCATTTCTGCCGCTGGTGCCCAAGCGCAGTCGAGGCTGCATCCTGAATCGGACGCCGTCGGTGCGAACCGTTGCACGACTGATGCCCATCGCCCGGGGCAAGGCCCGGGCAGGGGGCGTCGAACACCATCTCCTGGGTCTCACGCGGATAAGCTTGGATGTAAAAGCGGCGGCAGTGGCAGAGCTGCAGGTGGGCCACCTTCACCGTCAGCGGCGTGCCGCCGATCTCCACCGATCGTGGCTCCAATTGAACTGGTAGGCGTCTGTTCGCCGACCTGCACCAGTTGGAGCAGCGCATTCAGGACGTGGCGACGGAGATAACTGCGATTGCAGATCGAGAAGATGTTGCCCGCCGGCTCATGACGATCCCCGGCATCGGAGCACTCGGCGCCACCGCCCTTCTGGCGGCCGTCGGCGACGGACGCCAGTTCCAGAAGGCCCGCGATCTGGCTGCATGGCTAGGTCTTGTCCCGCGGGAACACTCGACGGGGTATAGCGCGACAATCTTGATGAGAGCGGCGCGTCAATCAGGATGAGAACAGATTGTCGCGGCGGGTTGAGATTGGTGCTTTTGATTGTCGCTGGCAAGGTCAGCCTGATGGCTTGTCGTCTCCCGTCGGCGCTTGGTCGATGGTCTTGATTGTCGCGTAGGTCGGCGGCCTGCCTGCTCCGGTGCGACGTTGAACGGCGGCCCGGCGCCGGTAGCTCTCGACATTCATCTCGAAGATCGTTGCGTGATGCACGAGGCGGTCGACGGCTGCGAGCGTCATGGCGGGATCCGGGAAGATCCTGTTCCATTCGCCGAAGGGCTGGTTTGCGGTGATGAGGGTGGAGCGGCGCTCGTAGCGGGAGCTGATCAGTTCGAACAGGACGGACGTCTCGGCTTGGTCCCTGGCGACGTAGGCGAGATCATCGAGGATCAGCAGGAGGTACTTGTCGAGCCGAGCGATCGCGGCTTCCAGGGACAGCTCGCGGCGAGCGACCTGCAGCTTCTGGACGAGGTCAGAAGTGCGGGTGAACAGCAACCGCCAGCCGTTTTCGATAAGCGCCAGGCCGATTGCCGCGGCGAGATGGCTTTCCCCTCCGCCGGGCGGGCCGAACAAGATCAGGTTCGCACCCCTCTCAAGCCAGCCATCTCCGCAACAGGTCGCCATGACCTGGGAGCGCGAGATCATCGGCACGGCGTCGAAGGCGAAGCTGTCCAGGGTTTTGCCAGGCGGGAGAAGCGCTTCGCCGAGATGACGTTCAATGCGCCGCCTGTCCCGCTCGGCGATCTCGTGCTCAGCGAGGGCGGCGAGGAAGCGGGCGGCGGGCCAGCCTTCCTTATCGGAACGCTGGGCGATCTCAGGCCAGTTCAGCTTGATGGCGGGCAGACGCAGATCGTTGAGGATAAGGGCCAGTCTCTGTGCATCGGTAGGGTGAGTGACTGAGGTCATACCGCCGCTCCTGACAACAGCACGTCATAGACGGCGAGCGGGACGAGTTCGACGCTTACCAGTGGCAGTGCGGCTGGATCTGGCGCGAAGCGTCTTCGCCCTAAATGGTCTCAAGGGCGCTGACGGCAGACAGAAAATTCCTGGGCAGTATGCGCTCCGGTTATGCTGAAAGATTGGAAATTATTATCGCCGGTATCCGCAGCTCGTTATCCTCTACCAAGATCAAGAAAGGTTCGCCGTCAAGACGGGCCACTATGGGAGGACCAAACGTGAAAAGCGGCACCACGCGTCGTGAGGCGCTCAAGCTGACAATGCTGGCAGGCGCGAGCCTGGCATGCCCCAACATTGTGCGTGCGGCGGATAAGTATCCGAGCCGGCCGATCAAAATCGTCGTGCCGTTCGCGCCCGGCGGGTCGAGCGACCGCTTGTCCCGCGTGGCCATGCCCTTCGTCCAGAAGGAATTGGGGCAGCCGCTTGAGGTCGTTTACCAGCCCGGCGGCGGAACCGTGCTCGGCCACACCTACCTGCTGAACCAGCCGCTCGACGGCTATACGATTTGCAACAGCGCTGTCACCTACATCCCCCTGACGATCGCGCAGGGGCTGGCGCCGTTCAAGGTCGACGACTTCTCAATGATCAATCTGCCCTCGCGCGATTTCACCATGGCGGTGACCGCGAAGGACACCTCGGTCAAGAGCTTCGCCGACGCGCTGGACCGGCTGAAGAAGGACCCGAGGAGCGTGAGTCTCGGTGTGCAGGCGAGTTCGGTCGACTACGTTAACATGATCCTTGTGCTGCAGGCCGTCGGCATCGACACGGCGAAGATCCGCCTCGTCACCTATGATGGCGGCGGGCCGGTTCGTAACGCCGCGGCGGGCGGGCAGATCGACGTCGGCTTTGCCGGCGCCGAGGGCTTTATCAACCTCCGGGACAAGATTCGGGTGTTGGCCGGCTTCTGGGACGAGACCATCGCCGAGTGGAGCGGTGCGCCGCTGGTCAGCAAGATCGCGACCGAAACCGGGATCAAAGTAAACTATCTGCCCGGCGCGTTGCGCGGCTGGGTAGTGCCGACCAAGCTGAAGCAGGAGCAGCCGGAAATCTTCAAGACCCTGGTCGGCGCCTTCGAGCGGGCGACCAAGAATCCGGAAGCCATTAAGGCTTCGCAGGTCCAGCAACTCGGGCTAGTCTGGTACGGACCGGAAGCCTCCGACGCGATGTATCAGAAGACAGCGAAAGTCCTCCAGGAGCACGCCTATCTCCTGAAAGGCAGCTGAGCGGCATGTCGCTGACGGGGCATATCGGAACGTTTGCGGCGACGATGGCGGCGGACGGCATGCCTTCGGAGGCGCGCGAACGCGCGCGGCGCGGTTTCGTCGATTGCCTCGCGGTGATGGTCGCGGGCAGCACCCAAGAGGGCGTCCGCATCCTGCGGTCGACCTTGGGGGCGGGCACCGCCGGTGGCGAGGCTTCGCTTCATCTCTCGGAGCTTCGAGCCTGTGCGGTCACGGCAGCCTTGGTCAACGGCACGGCCGCGCATGCACTGGACTATGACGACACCTCCCCGGCCGGCCATCGCAGCGCCGTCCTGGTGCCGGCGATCCTCGCCGAGGGCGAGGTGATCGGCGCGACGGGCGCGGCCATGCTCACCGCCTATGTCGTTGGTTTCGAGGTCTGGTCCGAGCTGGCGCGGCGCGAGCCAGGCCAGCTTCATGAGCGCGGATGGCATCCGACGGGGGCCTATGGCGCCGCCGCCGCCGCCGCAGCCATCGCCAATCTGCGCCGCCTCGGGTCTATCGAGGCGGTTCATGCGATCGGCATCGGCGCGTCGCAGACCGGTGGGTTGGTGGCGAATTTCGGCTCGATGACCAAGCCGTTCCATGCTGGCCGGGCGGCCTCGTCCGGTCTGCTTGCAGCAAGGCTAGCAGCAAACGGCATGACCGCCTCCGACACCGTCATCGAGCACCCCCAGGGCTTGCTCTCGGCAGTTTCGCATCAAGGAGGGGTCGACCTCGAAAGCCCCTGCCGGCTGGGAACGGCATGGCGGATTCTGGAACAAGGCCTCAGCTTTAAGAAATACCCGGTCTGCTACTGCAGCCATCGGGCGATCGACGCCATTCTCGATCTGCGCGTTCAACTCGGCTTCGACGCTGCCGACATCGTGGAGATCGAGGCGAGGATCGGCACGACACAGGCGACCGTGCTGGAGCATCACCGGCCGACCACGGCTCTGGCAGCGAAGTTCAGTCTGGAGTTCGCCCTCGCCTGCGCCGTGCTGGACGGTGACGTTGCGCTGGCGCATTTGACGGATGCGCGGGTGCAGGCGCCGGCGATGCGCGATCTGATGGCGAAGATACGTGTGGCCATCATTGCGGAACGCGATCCGCTGCTGCCCGGCTATTCGCCTTACGACCAGGTGCAACTGCGGCTTGCGTCCGGCGAGGTGCGGCTGAGCAAGCGCGTGGCGCGCGCGCGCGGCCACATCACCGACGCCGATCTGCGTCGCAAGTTCAACGACTGCCTCGCCTTCGCTGGGTCGGACCTCGACGCCGATGCGATGTTCGATCTTCTGCAGGACTTCGAGGAATTGCCGGCCGGATGGACGGCGTCACTTCCGCGGATTCGACCGCCATCCCGGTCCGCGCGAACGGCGGCCGGATAACCCTCGCGCACCGAGCGCGAAGGGCGAGAACAAGACTGATCGGGAAAAACCGACGCAGTGGGAGTGAAGATGCGCATTCGAAATCAGCATTACGTCGTCGACTGGCTCCACCTCGGGTTCATTTTACTCATGGTCGTGAGCATCACCCTCTATCTACTCAATGCCCGTCACGTCTCGACCAGCCTCAACAACCTGCTGCTGCTCCAGCCGTTGGCTTTCTGCGCGCTGGCATTGTGCGCGCTGATCGTGCCGCAGTGCTTCCGCCGCGCCGACAGGCCGGCGGACGCCGATGTCCTGCTCGAAGACGACCCGCTGGCGCCATCGCTGCCACAGGGCGGCAAGGAACTGGCCCGCGTCGTGGTGCTGGGGCTGGCGCTCGGCCTGATGATCTTCTCGCTGAACGTCGTCGGCTTCGACGTGGCGATCTCGCTGTTCTGCATCGCCGCCATGGCGATCTGCGGTGAGCGGCGGCCGGTGGCGCTCATCGTCTACCCGCTCGCCGTTACCCTGGCAGCCGTCTACGGATTCAGGGCGCTCATGTCCTATCCGATGGTCACCTTCATTCTCTGAGGCCCAATATGATCGACATGCATGCAATGGCGGGCGCTCTCGACCTCATGGGGACCTCAGTCGCTTCATGGGGATGGATCATTCCCGGCCTTATCGTCGGCCTCGTCTTCAGCGCGATCCCGGGCGTCTCGATCACCATGGCCATGGCGATTGTGCTGCCGATGTCGCTCTACATGGATTTCTTTCCAGGTGTGGTGTTCCTGACCTCGGTCTATACTGGTGCCGGCTTCGGCGGATCGGTGCCGGCGATCCTGATGAACATTCCCGGATCGCCCTCGTCCTATGCGACGACGTTCGACGGCTATGCCATGTCGAAGAAGGGTCTGCACAACGAGGCGCTCGGCTATGCGCTGTTCGCCTCGACCATCTGCGGCCTGCTCGGCTATGTGCTGCTGCTGCTCGTCATCGAGCCGCTCGCGAGTATCGTGCTGAAGATCGGTCCGTTCGAGATGTTCTCGGTGGCGATGTGGGGCATGCTGCTGCTCGGATCGCTCGGCACGCGCTACGCCACCCGCGGCCTTCTGGCCGCCGCGTTCGGCATCCTGCTCGGCACGGTGGGCATGAATACCGCCGGCTTCGTCCGCGGTACGCTAGGGATGCCTGAACTGCTCGGCGGCATATCGACCGTGCCGGCGATGATCGGGCTCCTAGCCTCCGGCCAACTCCTTTCGCTCGCCAGCAAGGACTACATCCTCGACGCCGAGAGCGCCCGGACGGTGAGCCTCAGGAGGATCCTTGCGGGCTGCTGGGGAACCTTCCGGTATCCCGGCGTGCTGATCCGCGGTTCGGTCATCGGCATCGTCATCGGCGCGGTTCCCGGCGTGGGATCGTCGGTCGGCAACCTCATCGCCTATGCTGAAACCAAGAGAACCGCCAAGGACAGCGCCACCTTCGGCAAGGGCAATCCGAAGGGCGTGATTGCGGCGGAATCCGCGGTTGCTAGCGCCGAGGGCGGCTCCATGGCGACCATGCTGGCCCTCGGCATTCCTGGTGGCGGGGCCACCGCGATCCTGCTTGCCGCGTTCATGATGCACAACATCGTGCCCGGGCCGTCCTTCATCCAGAACCAGAAGGACATGGTCTACGCGATCATCCTGAACAACATGGTCCAGGCGGTGCTCCTACTGGTGGTCGGCATCGGATTCATCTATCTCGCCTGCAACATCGTGCGCATTCGCACCCGCTACATCCTGCCGGCGATCCTCGTCATCGCGACCATGGGCACCTATGCCGTCGAGGGGTCGATCGGTGGGCCGATAACGCTCTTCGTCTTCTCGATCATCGGTTTCGCGCTGGTGAAGTTCGAATATCCCGTCGCCCCGGTCGTGGTGGGGCTGCTGCTCGGACGCATGCTGGAGACGGAGTTGCTGCGCTCCTACCAGCTGGCCGGCGGCGACATAACCTATGTCTTCGAGCGCCCGGCGACGATGGCGATACTCGCCGTCATGATCTTCTCGCTGACCATGACGGCCGTCAGTAAGCGCCGCCAAAGCCGGGCCAATCGGGACGGCAACCTGAGCCGGATTCTGGCTACCGAGCAGCCGGAGCCCCGGGGGTGATGGTGGTTCGCCAGCATGCGGCTGCAGCATGCCAGAATGTCAAGATATTCTGTGACGTAATACTTACGCGGCGTTATGAAATCTCTCAGGCAAGTACATCCCGCGACCGCGTCGCGACCGGAGGTCACGGAGTGGAGCAAGCCGAGTAATAGAAGATCGCTACACGACCGTGCATCGTCGAATGAATTTCGGACTGCGATCGTGGTGCCCGGCGTTGCCGAGGCGAAGACAAGGATCGCCGTCGCCCAGAGCGTGACCGGCGATCGTACCAGACGAAGCAGTGAAGCGGCCAGCAAGGAGCCGGCCACAAAAGCCCCGATGACATCTTGTCGGGGAATGCCACCGATTTTGCTTTTCCGCGACTTTCGGGGCCACGCCCCGGCAGTTCGCGTCCGACGGAGAGAACCGAGATGAAGAGTGCCCTTGCCCGCGTTTTTGCCGACTTTGCCGCCGGCCTGACCGCCGCCGACGTCCCGCCCGAGGTCCGGCAGGCCGGTCACCTGCATCTCGTCGATACGATAGGTGTCTGCATCGCCGGCGCCGCGCCGAGCGAGGAAAGCGGGCAGGCGGCCCGCAGGCTCGCTGCGAAGTGGCAGGCGGCGAGCGGCGCTACCGTGTTCGGCCTGGGCACTCAATGCCGCTCGGAGATGACCGCGCTGATCAATGGCGCGCTCGCCCAGGCGCTCGAGATGGACGACAAGCACGGTTCGTCGCTGGCACGTCCGGGCTCCACCGTGCTGCCGGCCGCGCTTGCCGTGGCCGAGGAGGACGACGGCACCGTCGCCGACGTCGTGACGGCGATCGCCGTCGGTTATGAGATTATGATCCGGCTCGGCTTCGTCGCCGGCAAACGCTTCCTCGCCCGCGGCTATCACACAAGTTCGCTGCTGGGGGCCTTCGGCACTGCGGCGACGGTGGGGCGCCTGCGCGGATGTACGTCGGACGAGATCGTGAATGCCTTCGGCATCGCCGGCTCCATGGCGTCGGGCATACAGGAATCGACCCGCACCGGCGCGACCTCGAAGATTCTGCATGGCGGATGGGGCGCCCATAGCGGCATCATCGCCATCGATCTCGCCATTGCCGGCATCACCGGGCCGGAAAGCGTGTTCGAGGGCAAGATGGGCTTCTTCGAGACGCACCTCACGCCCATCGAGGGCACGCTCAACTGGGTGACGCCTGCAGCGGGGCTCGGCACGCACTGGTATCTGCCGGCGACGGCGTTCAAGCCCTACCCCTGCTGCCAGCTGCTCCACGCCTTCATCGAGGCCTGCAAGCAGCTGCTGGTTGAGTTGGCGCGCGACGGCGTGTCGTTGGACCGCATCGAGCGCGTCAATTGCAAGCTCGCCGAGCCGGGCCTCACGCTCGTCACCGAGCCGCGCGAGCGCAAATGGGCGCCGCGGACCCGCCATGAGGCGCGCTTCAGCCTGCCCTTCACAATTGCCAGCGCGCTGCTTCACGGCGATGTCGGCCTCGAGACCTTCAGCGACGCGCGTCTCGTCGATCCGGCGATCCGCCAGCTCGCGAGCCGCATCACCGCCGAGCCGGACCCGGATTCCGACTATCCCGCGCATTGCCCGGCACGGATGGGGATCAAGATAGACGGCGGCAAGGTCTACTCCAAACACATTCCCTATCATCCGGGCAGTGCCGAAGCGGCCCTGTCGCAGGCCGACGTTCTCGACAAGTTCGCCCGCAATACCAGGTGGCTGTTCGGCGACGGGGCGCACGATGCCGGTGTCGCGCTGATCGACCTCCCCGAATCCACGCCGCTCGCCGCGCTCGTGCGCGACATAGCCGCCCGCGCGGTCGGCAGCTGCGTCAGGGAAGGGGTCTGATCCATGGCCGCGACGCAGCAGGCCGACGCGAACGGCGCAATCGGTGACCGCCTGTACATAGGCGGCGAATGGGTCCTGCCGCATTCGGGCCGGGTCATCGCCTCGATCGACCCGTCTACCGAAACGGTGTGGAAGGACGTGGCGGAGGCCGATGAGGTCGATGTCGACCGCGCCGTGGCGGCGGCCGGGCAGGCAATGCAGGGGCCGTGGGCACATAAGCTCACACCGACGCAGCGTGGCGGACTGCTCCTGCGGCTCGCCGAACTTATCCGGCGCGACGCGGCACGGCTGGCCGAAATCGAGAGCCGCGACAACGGCAAGCCCATTAGGGACACGCTCGGCGAGATGCAGCGATCCGCCGATTGGATCACCTATTATGCCGGCGCGGCGGACAAGATCCTCGGCGATCAGATTCCCTTCCGTCCCGACGCCTTAGCCTATACGCGGGAGGAGCCAATCGGCATCGTTGCCGCCATTCTCCCGTGGAACTCGCCTATCCTGCTGGCCTCGTGGAAGCTCGGTCCCGCCTTGGCGGCCGGGAACTCCATCGTGCTGAAGCCTGCCGAGCAGACGCCCGCGAGCATGCTGGAACTCGGTCGCCTCGCGGAAGAGGCGGGCTTTCCCGCCGGGGTCGTCAACATCGTCCCCGGCTATGGCGAGACGGCCGGCGCGGCTCTGGTCGCCCATCCGAAGGTCAACAAGATTACCTTCACCGGCGATCACCGAACGGCGCAGAGGATCATGCAGAGTGCGAGCGGCACGCTCAAGCGCTGCACCTTCGAATGCGGGGGAAAGTCGCCGCACATCATCTTCGCCGATGCCGATCTGGAAAAAGCCGTGACGGTGGCTATTCACAGTGCCTTCCGCTCCACCGGCCAGTCCTGCTCGCTGGGCTCGCGGCTCTTCATCGAGCGTTCGGTCTATGAGCGGATATCGGCGGAACTCGTCGATCGTGTTCGACGCATACGCGTCGGCATGCCGCTCGATCCGCGCACCCATATCGGCCCGCACACGTCGGCGGAACAGCTTGCAAAGACGCAAAGCTACATCGCGCTCGGCTCGGCCGAAGGCGCACGCCTCATGACGGGCGGCGGCAGACCGGCGATGTTCGAGAAGGGCTATTTCATCGAGCCAACCGTGTTTGGCTACGTCGACAACCGCTCGCGCCTCGCCCAGGAGGAGGTCTTCGGGCCGGTGCTGGCTCTGATTCCGTTCGATACGGAGGACGACGTGGTCGAGATGGCCAATGACGTGGATTACGGCCTGGTCTCCGGGCTGTGGACGTCCGATGTGACGCGCGCTCATCGCGTCGCTGCCCGGCTCCAGTCCGGCCTGGTGTCGGTCAATACCTTCCGGCCGGTGCACTGGATGCTGCCTTATGGCGGCTACAAGATGAGCGGCATCGGACGCGAGAGCGGCATGGACGTGATCCGGCAATACACCGAGACCAAGACCGTGGTCATTGAGCTCGCCAGGGGAGAGCCCCACGACCCGTTCGCCAATTAGCGTCCGCGCTTGTCACCATGTGTCGTTTAGGAATATTGTGGGGTGACAGTATAACAAGAGAGAATACCAGGAAGTGTCATGCGGCTTCAGCAGCTCCGCTACGTTCTTGAGATTGCGAGGCAGGGGAATCACCTTTCCGCCGCCGCCGAAGCTCTTCACACGTCGCAGCCCGGCGTCAGCCGGCAGGTCCAGATGCTGGAGAGCGAACTCGGCTTTCCCATCTTCCAGCGGACCCGCAACCGCATCATTGGCCTCACCGAACCGGGTGAGCAGGTGCTTGAGATTGCCAAGCGCGTGGTCGGCGACCTCGGGACTTTGCGCATTCTCAAGGATGACGTTTCCGCGATAAGTCGCGGAACCCTGGTCATCGCCACCACCCACACGCAGGCGAAATATGTGCTGCCGCCGGTGGTAAGCTCGTTTCTCAAGAACTTTCCAGACGTCCAGATCGTGCTGAAGCAGGGCGATCCCGAGGGCATCTGCAGCCTGGTGGACGCGGGCGAGGCTGATATCGCCATCGGCACCGAGACGGCGCGGGAATTTCCCAATTTGGTGGGCCTGCCGTGTTTCGAGCTGACCCGCAGTGTCGTGGCAAAGGTCGGCCATCCCATCCTGTCGGCCGAGCATCTGACCTTGGAAGAGGTCGCGCAATACCCGATCATTACTTACGATCCGCGCTTCGCCGGCGAGACGTTGCATCGTCGGCGGTGGAAGGTTCTCGGCGCCTTCGAGCAGGCCGGACTGGAGCCCAGGATCGTGCTCAGCGCCATCGACGCGGATGTCTGCAAGACCTACGTGCTGATGGGCCTCGGCATCGCCATTTTCGCTAGCGTCTCGTTCGACGAAAAGGCCGATGTCGGGCTCGGCATACGCGACGCCAGACACCTGTTCGAATCCAGCATGACCTATCTCAAGCTGCGGTCGAATGCCTATCTGCGCCCCTATACGCTCGAATTTATTCGACGCCTCGCACCCCACCTGACGCCCGATATCGTACGGGAGGCGCTCCAGAATCGGGGCCGCGGCCCGACGGTACAAGGTTGAGCAGAGCTGCCAAAATGCGGGTATTTGGGACAGCCGATGGAGTGTACCCTATGGGGGGCCGTCGCAAAATCTGATCGTAAACGTACGCTAAGTGTTGATTTCCGGGAAGAACTGACCCTGGATTTCCACTGAGAAGTGATGGAGTGGTTGCCCCCTCCCGACGGCATCGAGTGTGCCAGAGTGATGTTTGCAACAACGTCACAATGAGGAGACGGCATCTATGAACGAGGTTAGCATTATCGGCCTGGACCTCGCGAAGCGGATTTTCCAGGTTCACGGCGCGCGTGCCGACGGTAGCGTTGCCTTTCGCCAGTGTCCGTCGTCAGAACATTTGGCGCAGATCGCGGCGTGGATTAGCGGAGTGCAGGCTCATCAGGGGATTGATGCTAGGCGGCGAGCTTGCGGTGCTGCAAGCGCCGATGTTCGATGGTTTGTCGCTTGATCTTTTCACGCTGTTTGATGATGGCCGGCGCCCTGCCGAAGTAGACGTCGGCGGGTGTCACATTGGCCAGGCTCTCGTGGTAGCGCTGGTGATTGTAGTGCTCGACGAAGGCCTTGATCTGGGCCTCGAGGTCGCCGGGCAGGAAGTAGTTTTCCAGCAGGATGCGGTTTTTGAGGGTCTGGTGCCAGCGCTCGATCTTGCCTTGGGTCTGGGGATGGCACGGGGCGCCGCGGACATGGCTCATCTTCCGGACCTCAATGTACTCCGCCACTTCGCCGGCGATGTAGCTGGGGCCATTGTCGCTGAGCAGCCGGGGCTCGTGCATTGTGCAGTACCGTGGCGCTGCCGCAGCCGGAAGCCGCCAGGGCGAGGTCCAGCGTCTCGGTGACGTCCTCGGCCCGTATGTTGGTGCACAGCTTCCAGGCGATGATATAGCGCGAGAAGTCGTCGAGCACGGTCGAGAGGTACATCCATCCCCACCCGATGATCTTGAAGTAGGTGAAGTCGGTCTGCCATATCTCGTTCGGGCGGGTGGTCTTGGTGTGGAACTGGTCGGCCGCCTTGATCACGACGTAGGCCGGGGTGGTGATCAGGTCGTGGGCCTTGAGCAGCCGGTAAACCGTGGCTTCCGACACGAAGTAGCGCTGCTCGTCGGTGAAGCGTACGGCCAGCTCCCGGGGGCTCAGCTAGGATTGTTCCAACGCCAACTCGATGATCTGGTCGTGGATGCCCGCCGGGATCCGGTTCCACACCCGACTCGGCGCCGACGGCCGATCTTCCAACGCCTCCGGTCCGCCTTCGATGTAGCGGTCATACCAGCGATAGAACGTCCAGCGGGGGATGCCGAGCTGGTCCAGGGTGCGCTTGGCGGGCAAGTGCGATTGCTTGACGATCCTGATGATCTCGAGCTTCTCGGATGCAGGATACCTCATTCGTCGTCGGCCCCATCTCCCACCCGGCAGGTGAATGCCTTGCATTCACCGATAGGGCGCGATCATGCTTTTTTTGAGCAGCCGGGTCTCGAGCGTCAGGTCGGCCACGCAGTCCTTCAGGGCTCGGGCCTCGCGGCGCAGGTCCTGCACTTCGCCGGTGGTCGCGGCACGAGTGGTGTCACCGGCCAACCGGCGCTTGCCGGCCTCCATGAACTCCTTCGACCAAGTGTAATACAGGCTCTGGGTGATGCCTTCCTCGCGGCACAGCTCGGCGATGCTGTCCTCGCCGCGCAGGTCGTCCAGCACGATCCTGATCTTGTCTTCCGCTGAAAAGTGCCGGCGCGTCGCGCGGCGAATGTCCTTCACCACCTGCTCCGCAGGCTTTTTGGCGTTCGAGGATCTGGTGGTCATCTTCGTTCCTTCGTCATGACGACGAGGCCAAAACCCTCCTTAAATCTCAACCGCAAATCCGTGCCATGGGTGCTGTCCAGCGACATTCGGAACTGACCCCCTGACGACACGAGGACCTGACCCCCTTGGGGTTTGCCTATTTCAGGCGTTCGAGGGTTGTGGCGCCGCGGCGGTCTTTTGCAAAAGACCGCTGCGGCGCTTTTCGCGCAGGCGATAGCTGTCGCCGCGAATGGTGATGACGTGGCTGTGGTGAAGCAGGCGATCGAGGATGGCCGTGGCGACCACGGCATCGCCGAAGACCTGGCCCCATTCGCCCACGGCGCGGTTGGAGGTGACCAGCATGGCGCCGCGTTCGTAGCGGCGGCTGACGAGCTGGAAGAAGAGATGGGCGGCATCCGGCTCGAAGGGCAGATAGCCCAGCTCGTCGACGATCAGGAGCCTGGGCTTGGCGTAGTGGGAGAGCTTCTCCTCGAGCCGCCCCTCGCCGTGCGCCTTGGCCAGTTGCGCCACCAGCGTCGTCGCCGGCGTGAACAGGACTGTGTAGCCGGCCACGATCGCCTCCCGCCCCAGCGCCACGGCCAGATGCGTCTTGCCGACACCCGGCGGCCCGAGAAGCAGGACCGCCTCGCCGTTGGCGATGAAGCGCCCCGTCGCGATCTCCCGGACCTGTGCCTTGTCAAGCGAGGGCTGGGCGCCGAAGTCGAAGCCTGTGAGATCACGCACGAAGGGGAAGCGGGCGAGGCCGAAGGCCATGTCGATGCGCCGCTGGTCGCGCCGCGCCACCTCCCGCTCGCAGAACATCGTCAGCGCCTCGCGGATCGTCAGTTCCCTGCGCCCGGCCTCGTCGATCAGGTTGTCGAGCTGGTCGCGCAGCGCCGTCAGCTTCAGCCGCGACAGGAGCGCCGTCAGGTGATCGTGGCCGTCCATCAGAACGATCCTCCCGCCGCCGCTTCGTATTCCGCCAGCGGACGCAGCAAGGCCGGGATCGGCAGCGGCACATTGACGGTCGCGGCCATGACATCCACGGCGGTCGGCACCGGGCGGTCCTTGGCGCCGACCAGACCCGCCAGATGCGCGTCATCGACGACGCGGCCGTGCCGGCCCTTCAACTCGCCGTGGACCGCCACCTCGCGGCCGCTATGATGGACACGCACGATGGCGTTGCCGACGGTGACGCGGACCTCTTCGCCGATCAACCGCCACGGCACCGAGTAGGCGTTGCCGTCGACGGCGACGGCGCAGTCGGATCCAACCCGGCGCATGAGATCGCGGGCCGTCGTGAAGGGCGGTGTGCCGGCCAGAGGACGCAGAGCCTTCTTCTCGTCGCGGGCAAAGCGGTCCGCCGGCGCCTCTCCGGTCGTGCCGTGGATGCGGCGATCGGCGATCTCCCGCGTCCAGGCCTCCAGATGCGCCTCCATCTCGGCGAAACTGGCGAAGCTGCGCCCCGCAATGGCGTTCTTCTTGACGTAGCCGACGCCCCGTTCGTCCTTGCCCTTGGTGCGTGCCCGGTACGGCGCGCAGGCCCGGACCCGGAAGCCCCAGTGCTTGGCGAAGGCATGCAGCCGGGGATGCAGCACCACCTCGCGGCTCGCCGGATCATGATGCAGGATCAGCGCCCGGGCGTTGTCGAGCAGCACCTCGCGGGGCACCCCGCCGAAGGCCAGGAACGCGCTCTCCATCCCGGCAAACCAGCTCTCCTGCTTCTCGTGCCCGAAGGCCCGGACATGCAGCCGGCGGGAATAGCCGAGCGTTGCAACGAAGAAGAAGACCTTCGTCGCCACCCCGCCGATCTCCACCCGCCGCTCGCCGAAGTCGATCTGCAACTGGACGCCCGGCCGCGTCTCGAAGCGCACCGTCGCCCGGGCCGCGGCCACCAGTTCCCGCCGCAGCGGCGCGACCGTGCGCTCCACCGTGCGAAGGCTGACATGGATGCGCTTCTCGGCCGCCAGTTCCTGGCGGATCACGTCGGCATTGCCGGCGTGCCGGCGAAACCGCTCCGCCAAAAAGTCCGAGAGTCCGTCCAGCTTCTTCGACCGCGACGGCGTCACGCAGGGACGCCAGTCGCCATACTGAAGCCAGCGCTTCACGGTGTTCTTCGAACAGCCGAGCTCCGCCGCGATCCGCTTCGCGCCCCAACCCAGCCCCTTCAGCCGCACCATCGCCGACACGTCGTCCGGCGTCTTCATCTCGTCCCTCCGCGGTCCATTCATCCGCGGAGAACTCTGCCCATTCCTGTCTTCCATGCCGACCTCCTGGCCATCGAGGGGGTCAGTTCCTCATGGCGGCAGGGGGGCAGTTTGCCGTGTCGCCTGACAGGTGCTGACGCCGGACAGTCCGAGCCGGCGCGCACTGAGGCGGGAAGCGCCATGTACAATCTCGACGGACGCGTCGCCGTCATCACCGGCAGGGCGGTCGGTATCGGTCGCGGCATTGCTACCCGCCTCGCGCAGGAGGGTTGCGACGTCGCCGTTCTCGATCTCGATCTCGCAGGCGCGCAGGAAACGGCGGCGATGGTTCAGGTGACCGGGCGCCGGGCGCTGGTGCTCGCCGTGGATGTCGCCGATGCCGATGCGGTGGCGACGGCGATGGATCAGGTTAAGGTCGCGCTCGGGCCGATCGACATCGCCGTGAACAACGCCGCCATCACCGCCGTCGGCAAGGTGGTGGATATCCGCGCGAGCACCTCATTCCGATCGGCCGCGTCGGCGGCCCCGACGACATTGCCCGCGTGGTCGCCTTCCTTGCCTCCGACGAATCCTCGTACATGACCGGGCAGGCGATCAACGTCACCGGCGGCTTGTGGATGAACTGACCCTGCTCATCGCGCGACGAGAGCAGGAAAGCCTGAGAGATCGTCGAGCCGTGGCACGTCGGGCGGAAAGAAGTCCGGGGTGCCCTCGGCCACGATGGCGAAGAATGGAATGCCGAGGTCGCGCGCGGCCTCGAACTCGGTGGTGGAATCGCCCAACGCCAGCGCCTCTTCCGCTGCGAGGCCCCCCACATCGAGGATTCGGCGGAACACCTCCCGCTTGTGCTTGGGCGCGCCGGCGACCGACGCGAAGAACGGCGTGAGCCCGCGCTGCGCCAGCACCGCCGTCAGTTCGTCCTCCGGCATGCCGGAGACGAGATGAAGCGGAACCCGGCCGTGCAGCGCCCGCAAGGTCTCCGGGTCGGCCGGCAGGCCGACGAGGCTGCGCTCGAAAATGGACGAACTTTTAGCGTCGCCCAATGCCTCCGTGCCGCTGCTGGTAGTCAACGACCGCGGCGATCTTGCCGGCGTCTTCACCAACATAGCAGTGGGCGAAAGCATATGTCGTGACGCCAGCTGAATCGAGGATGACCCCATCAAAATCGAAAATGACAGCTTTTTGTGCGGGTTTCCGGAATATCGGTCAGAAGATATCCTCCGTACTTCTTCGACCACGGAACGGGAGCGCTCTCGCCTTAGCCGGGCCGCGCGTGCGGTGAACCAAAGCCGCTCTCCCGATTCCCGTTCCATCGCCGCCAAGCCATCATATGCCCGGGCCGCACACCCCGGGAAAGCCCAATTCGCCGGCTCGTCGACATGTCGACGCCCGCCGTTGTTGCGCGGACTCTGCGAGGCATGGGGAAACTCATCATCGCCGCAGCTCGCGGGGACGCAGGCTCTTTGCGCGAAAAGGTTCTCGGCCTTGTGGCAAGGCGCGGGTGAGGCGCCCCTGCCGGCGTCTCGCTTCATCGGGTCATGTGCTGATTCCGCCGCGCCACGTCATGACAATTGCTTCGGGTCAAGGCACGAGGCCTAAAACGCCATTGACACCTAATGAAACCGGTTTCATTCTCACAATGAAACCGGTTTCATCGGTGAGAAAACTTGACCAAATCGTCGTCACATATGCCCGTACCCACCATCCGCCTCGTCGCGCGTGAAGCAGGCGTGTCTCAGGCGACGGTGTCGCGGGCCTTTTCGCAGCCGGAGTTGCTGACGCCGGCGACGGTGGAGAAGGTGCTCGGGACCGCCCAGCGCCTCGGCTACGTGCCAAATCAGGTAGCGCGGGCGCTGTCGACCGGACGCGCGGGCAACATCGCGCTGATCCTGCCCGACGTCGCCAATCCGTTCTTCTCCGCGCTGATGCGCGGTGCGCAAGCGCAGGCCTACAAGCGCGGCTACGCCACCTTCCTCGGCGACTCGGACGAGACCGCGCACCTGGAGGACGTCCTGCTCGCAAAGCTCGCGGCCCAGGTCGACGGCTTCGTGCTCGCCTCGCCCCGCCTCGATGAGCCGCTCATCCGCAAGCATGCCGCCCGCAAGCCGGTCGTGGTGATCAATCGCGACCTTGAGGGGATCGGCCGCGTGCTGGTCGACACCGGACCGGGCTTCACCGCCGCCGTCGTGCTTCTGGCCGGGCTCGGCCACCGTGCGATCGCCTATGTCGGGGCGCCGCGCACCTCGTGGTCGAGCCAGCAGCGCGCCCGTGCCGTCACGGCCGCCGGCGCCGCCCATGGGCTCTCGGTGGTGCAAATCGACGCCGGCCGGCCCAGCCATGAGGCGGGGCGGGACTGCGTGGCCGGCCTGCTGGAGGCCGGCGTCACCGCCGCGCTGGCGGTCGATGACGTGGTGGCCCAGGGCATCATGGCCGGGCTCGCCGAGCGCGGCCTGTCGGTGCCTGGCGATTTCAGCGTGGTCGGCTGCGACGACATCATCGCCGCCACCACCTATCCCCCGCTGACCAGCGTGAACGCCCACTGCGCTTTGGCGGGTGCCAATGCCGTCGATCTGCTGCTCAACGGCCTCGCAAATCCCACGCCGCCCGTCGAGGGCCACGTCATCAAGGGCGAGCTTGTCATCCGCGGCTCTACCGGGCCAGCACCCGCCCCCGCGCCGGCGCCCAGGGGCCGGAAGGCGCCGGCCGAACCCGATCCGTCCAGCAGGAAGTGATCATGATCGACATCCACCTCTACGAGACCAAAACGGCAAACGGCACGGCGGCGGCCGAATTCGGCGCTTCAGCCATCCGCGAGGCCATCGCCGCGCGCGGCGGGGCCAATGTCGTCATCGCCACCGGCGCGAGCCAGTTCGAGATGCTTGAGGCGCTGGTCGCCGCGCCCGGCATCGACTGGTCGAAGGTTACCGCCTTCCACCTCGACGAATATATCGGCATGCCGGAGACCCACCCGGCCAGCTTCCGCAAATATCTGAAGGAGCGCTTCACCGGCAGGCTGTCGACGCTGGGCGCCTTCCATTTCATCGCCGGCGACGCGCCCGACCTCGACGCCGAGCTTGCCCGTATCAATGCCGAGCTTGACGCTCATCCGATCGACGTCATGTTCGCCGGCATCGGCGAAAACGGCCACCTCGCCTTCAACGATCCCCCCGCCGATTTCACCTCGACCGTCGCCTACAAGGTGGTCGAGCTGGAAGAACGCTGCCGCCGCCAGCAGTTCGGCGAAGGCTGGTTCCCCACCCTTGAGGACGTGCCCCACGAGGCGATCTCGATGACGGTGCAGCGCATCGTCTCCAGCCGCCTCGTCGTTCTCACCGTACCGGACGCCCGCAAGGCGGAGGCGGTCCAGCACGTGCTGGAGGGGCCTGTCACCAATATGTGGCCGGCCTCCATTCTCCAGCAGCATCCCGCCTGCCACGCTTTTCTCGATCGCGCCGCCGCAAGCCGCCTCACCAAGAAGACGGCAGCCGCGAACGCCTAAGTCCGCACCTGTCAGTGCCGATCGCCGACAAAACCAGAGTGGAGAGAACAAATGTCCTTTATGCGTTGGAAATCCAGCCTGCTGGCAGCGGGCGCCCTGCTCGTCTCGACCAGCTTCGGCGCCATGGCCGAACCTGTGGTGATCAGTGTGATCGACGTGGCAGGCGACCTTCAGGTCAGCCAGCCGGCGCTTGAGAAGTTCCAGGCCGAGCACCCCGAGTTGGTCTCGAAGTTCATCTTCACCCAGGCGACGGCACCCGAGCTTGCCGGCAAGCTGAAGGCGCAGCAGGAAGCCGGCCGGGTCGACATCGACTTCGTGCTGACCGGCAACGACGCACTCGCCGCCGGCATGGAGCAGGGGCTGTGGCTCCAGATCCTGCCGAAATATGCCGACAAGTTCCCCAATCTGAAGGAGCTTTACATCCCCGGGGCCTATCTGATGCAGGAGATGGCCCGCGGCGAAGCCTTCGTCATCGACTGGTACCCGTCCGGCCCGCTGCTCGAATACGCTCCTGACCGGGTGAAGGAGCTGCCCGACACGCCGGAAGCGCTGCTGGCCTATTGCAAGGCCAATCCGGGCAAGTTCATGTATGCCCGCCCGGCCAATTCCGGCCCCGGCCGCACCTTCGTGATGGGCCTGCCCTATCTGCTCGGCGACAAGGATCCTAAGGATCCGATCAACGGCTGGGACAAGACCTGGTCCTATCTGAAGGAACTCGACACCTGCATCGAGTACTACACCGCCGGCACCACCGCTTCGATGAAGGAGCTGGCCAACGGCACGCGCGACATCATCGCCACTACCACCGGCTGGGACATCAACCCGCGCTATCTCGGCATCGTCCCGGAAGAGTATAAGGTCGGCGCTTTCAAGAACTTCACCTGGGTCGGCGACGCCAACTACATGGCGATCCCCAAGGGTATTTCCGAAGAGAAGCTCAAGGTCGTGCTGGAGCTGATGGCGTTCCTGCTCAAGCCTGCGCAGCAGGCCTACATGTATGACCACGGCTACATGTATCCGGGCCCGGCCATCAAGGGCATCACGCTCGACATGGCGCCCAAGGAAAGCCAGGAGACCATCGAGAAGTTCGGCCGGCCCGAATATGCGGCTCTGATCGCCAACAACCCGACCGAAGCCCCGCTGGATGCCAAGCCGCTCGTCGCGATGTTCGACAAGTGGGACCGCGAGATCGGCGCGGCGAAGATGAAGAAGTAACGTAACGCGCGTCCGGCGGGCTGTCTCAGCCCGGCCCGCCGGAAGGCTCTGAACATCTTTTTTACCAGCAGGATTGAAGCGCGATGGCGATAGCATCCGCCGGCTTTCGCGAGCTCCGGCTCGACGGCATGAGCCGGAACTTTGGCGCCCACAACGCGCTGAAGGAGATCAGCCTTACCGTCCAGCGCGGCGAGTTCATTGCCCTCCTTGGCCCTTCGGGCTGCGGCAAATCGACAGCACTGAATTGCCTTGCTGGGCTGCTGTCGCTGAGCGACGGCGCCATCTGGCTCGACGAGAAGCGCATCGACACGCTGAAGCCGGAGGAGCGTGGCTTCGGCATGGTGTTTCAGAACTACGCGCTTTTTCCCCATATGAGCGTGCGCCGCAATGTCGGCTTTGGCCTCCAGATGAGCGGCGTACCGAAGGCCGAGATCGAGCGGCGGGTGGACGAGGCGCTGAACGTGGTGCGCCTCACCTCCCAGGGCGCCAAGCTTCCCGGCCAGCTTTCCGGCGGGCAGCAGCAGCGCGTCGCCATCGCCCGCGCCATCGCGGTGGAGCCACCCCTCGTGTTGATGGACGAGCCGCTGTCCAATCTCGACGCCAAGCTGCGGCTGGAAATGCGCGCCGAAATCCGCCGCATCCACCGACTGCTCGGTTCGGCAACCATTTATGTCACCCATGACCAGGACGAGGCACTCTCGCTCGCCGACCGGATCGTCGTGCTGCGCGACGGCGAGGTACGGCAGATCGGAACGCCGCAGGACCTCTACCGACGGCCGCTCCATGCCGATGTCGCCGAGTTCATGGGCTTCCGCAACGCCATTCAGGGCAGGCTCGTTCGCCGCGAGGGCGAGGAGGTCGAGGTCGATTGCGGCTTTGCCGGCGCGATCCGCGGCCAGGCGGTGGATGTTGCGGGTGACCGGGTGGTCGTCGCCATCCGGCCGGCCGACCTCGTGCCGATGGCCGATGGGCCGATCCATGCGGAGGTGACCGGGCTCGAATATCGCGGCGAGGGCTATTATGGCACGGCGACCGAGCCGGGCGGCGCGGAACTCTATTTCCGAACCGATGCCCCGCTTGGCGTCGGCGCAGCGGTGCAGCTGGGCGCGCCCGCCGAGCGGACGCTGGTCTATGCGGCGGGGGGCGTGGGATGAGCACTTCGAGCCGCCCGCGCCGGCGCACCCTTGCCGACCGTGGCATTGACGGGGTGACGCTGCTCGTCCTTCCCGCCGCGCTCTTCGTGGTGCTGCTGTTCGTCTACCCCTTCGTCTACGGGCTGCTGCTGTCCTTCGCGCCGAAGGAGGGGGGCTGGCTCGGCAACTACACCAAGTTCTTCTCCGATCCCTACATGTACGGCACGATCTGGCTGACGCTTCGGCTCGCACTGCCGGTGACGCTGCTCAACATCGCGCTCTCGGTGCCGGTGGCGATGCAGGTGCGGCACATGCGGCGCCAGCGCCTGCTCACCACCATTCTCGTGCTGCCGATCACGCTCGGCACGGTGCTGGTGGCGGAAGGGTTGCTGAACTATCTCGGCCCACAGGGCTGGCTCAACCGTACGCTGATCCTGTTCGGTCTGATCGACCGCCCCATCCGCCTCGTGCACAATTACTGGGGCGTGTTCATCTCGCTCGTCATCACCGGCTTTCCCTTCACCTTCCTGCTGACGCTATCGATGATTTCGGGCATCGACCCCGCGCTGGAACAGGCGGCTGCCACGCTTGGCGCGCGCGCCCGGAGCCGGTTTCGTCACATCGTGCTGCCGCTCATCGTGCCGGGGCTGGCGGTCACCTTCTGCCTTGCCTTCGTCGACGCCTTCTCGGTGTTTCCGTCGGCGGTGATGCTCGGTGCGCCGGCCGGCGAGACACGGGTGATCTCGTTCGCCGCCGCGCAGGCGGCTTTCGAACAGTACGACTACTCCTACGCCTCGGCGATCGCGATGATCATGGCGGTGGTGCAGTTCGGCTTCGTCGGGTTGGTGCTGGCGGGACGGGGCCTCTTCTACACGGGCCCGGCCGGCGGCGGGAAAGGGTGAGGCCGATGGAAAGCGCGCTGGAACGGCTGTGGCGGACGCTCGTCTGGGCCTTCGTCATTTTCTTCGTGGTCAATGTCCTCGCGATGATCGCGACCGTCGTCATCAATTCCTTTGGCACGCGCTGGCTCAGTTCCTGGCTGCCGGCGGCCTTCACCCTGCGCTGGTACGCCTCTGCCTGGAAGGAATTCCAGCTCGGCGACGTGCTGCTCGTGACCTTCCAGATCGCCGGAGCGGTGGTGCTGCTCTCGGCGCTGATCGGTGTGCCGGCGGCCTATGCGCTGGCGCGCCGGGATTTCCCGGGCAAGCCGCTGGTAATCGTGCTGTTTCTCCTACCGCTGCTGGTGCCGCCCATCACCTTCGGCATTCCGCTGGCGACGGTGCTCTACAAGGTCGGCCTGGCCGGCACGATGTGGGGGGTCATCGTCGCCAATCTGGTGCCGACCGTGCCGTTCACCGTCATCCTGATGATCCCGTTCATCGAGCAGATTGACCCCAAGGTCGAGGCGGCCGCGCGGGTGTTTGGCGCCGGAACGGGCCGGCTGTTCATTCACGTCCTCGTGCCGCTGCTGGTGCCAGGCATCTTGGCGGCAACACTGCTCGCCATGGTGCGCACGGTGTCGATGTTCGAGCTGACCTTCCTCACCGCCGGGCCGTCGAGCCAGACGCTGGTCGTGGCACTGTACTATTCGGTGTTCGCCGCCGGCGTGCGCGCGGGCCAGTCGATCGACGCCATGGCCGTCATCTACATGCTCAGCACGCTGATCTGGCTGATCGTGGCGCTGCGCTTCGTCAACCCGACGCAGATCGTCGCCCGGGTGAAGAAGGCCGCCGTCTGAGCGGGCCGCCATGAAAGAGCAAGGCCGCATTTCCGGAGGGAAGCGCGGCCTTTCGTGGCTGAGGCGCTTGTCCGTCACCGAAGGGCGGCGAGCCCGGCGTCGGGCAGCCGGTCCAGCACGCGCATGATGCCGCGCAGCTCCGCCAGCCCCTTCATGCGCCCGGCGGCGGTATAGCCGGGATTGCAGACCTCGTCGGTGGCGAGGTCGGCCAACATGCGGTGTCCATGGTCGGGGCGCAGAACGATCTTCTCGCTCTCGCTCCGCCGCCGGTTCTCCGTCATCAGAACGGCGAGAACGGCCGGCATGTCGACATCGCCGTCGAGATGATCGGCTTCCTGGAAGCCGAGGTGATCCGCGTCGCGGCGCGTGGCGCGCAGATGGGTGAAGTGAATGCGGTCGGCGAATCGTTCGGCGATTACCGCGAGGTCGTTATCGGCTCGCACGCCGAGGCTGCCGGTGCAGAAGCACAGGCCGTTGGCGGGCGAGGGCACGGCGGCGAACAGGGCGGCGAAGTCCGCCGCCGTCGAGGCCACGCGCGGAAGGCCGAACAACGGGCGCGGCGGATCGTCGGGATGGATTGTCAGCTTGACACCGAGCGCCTGCGCGACCGGGGCGACGATCTCCAGGAAGGCGATCAGATTGGCCCGCAGCCGCGCGGCATCGATAGCGGCGTAGGCCTCGAGATACTCGCCGAATTCCTCGAGGCTCAGCCCCTTGGTGGTGCCGCCGGGAAGGCCGGCCAGCACGGTGCGGATCAGGGTTGCGACGTCGTCATCGCTGAGCGCATCGGCAACCTTGCGCGCCGCAGCCTGCTGGGCCTCATCATATTCGGCTGCCGCACCCCGCCGCTTGAGCACGTACAGGTCGAAGGCGGCGAAACGGTGCTGGTCGAAGCGCAGGGCCGTCGCGCCGTTCGCCAGCGGCCAGTCGAGGTCGGTGCGCGTCCAGTCCAGCACCGGCATGAAATTGTAGCAGATAACGCGCGGTCCGACCGCGGCCACGGCCTCGAGGCTGGCGATCCAGGCATCAAGCGCGGCACGGGCGCCCGCACCCTCGCGCTTGATCTCGTCGGCGACGGGGATGCTTTCGACGACGGACCAGCGCAGGGGTGCGCGGTTGCCGGAATCGTCCTCGATGATGGCGCGCCGCGCCTCGACCTCGTCGCGGGCCCAGGCAACGCCCGGCGGCACCTGATGGAGGGCGGACACGATGTCGGTCGCACCCGCCTGCCGGGCATGGTCGAGCGTCACGGGATCGCTCGGACCAAACCAGCGCCAGCCCTGTCTCATCGTCATGCCTCCGGCTTGTAGTCGAATTGCGCAACGGCGCGTCCGGCGCCGATCCGGTAAAGGGTCGACAGCGCGTCGCGGACAGCGCCGGCGAGGCGCGGATCGGCCGCGAGGCCCGCATCGAAGATCTCGCGCACGCCGAGCAGGCTCGGAACCAGCGCCTCCGGCGACGGCCCGGCCGCATCGGCGAGCGCGCGCAGGCGTCCGGCGAGGGGGTCGCGCACATCGATCGGCCGGCCCTGCTCGTCGATGCCGCTCACGAAACGCATCCATGCCGCGAGCGCCAGCGCGAGGCGCGAGATCGGGGCGCCAACGGCAAGGCGGGCGTGGATGGTGGCCAGCCAGCGCTGGGGAATTTTCTGCGAGCCGTCCATGGCGATCTGCCATGTCCGGTGATGCAGCGCGGGATTGGCGAAGCGGCGGAGCAGCGCGGCCTTGTAGGCGGCAAGATCGGTCTGTGTGGGCACGTCCAGCGTCGGCGCGACCTCAATGTCCATGAGCCCGCGAATGAAGGCGGCAAAGCCTGGCGCGCCAATCGCCTGCGCCACCGTCTCGTGGCCGGCGAGATAGCCGAGATAGGCCAGCGCGGAGTGCGAGCCGTTCAGCAGGCGAAGCTTCATCGTTTCATAGGGGGCCGCATCGGCGACAAGTTCGGCGCCCGCCTCCTCAAGGCGGGGACGGCCGCAGGTGAAGTCGTCCTCGATAACCCACTGCCGGAAAGGCTCCGTCACGACAGGCCAGGCATCGGCCACTCCAAGACGTGCATCCACGGCGTCGCGGTCGGCCTGCGTCGTCGCCGGGACGATACGATCGACCATCGTGCAGGGGAACGCCACCTCGTTCCCCACGAAATGACCGAGACCCGCGTCGCGAAGACCGGCCAGCCGGCTGGCGATGCGCCGGACGAGCTTGCCGTTGGCCGGGAGGTTGTCGCAGCAGAGCACGGTGAAGGGCGGGATGCCCGCCGCGCGGCGGCGTGCCAGCGCCTCGACCAGGAATCCGGGCGCGCTGCGCGGCAGGCCGGGCATGGCGAGGTCATGGAGGATGTCGGGATGGTCCTCGCGCAAGTCGCCGGTCGCGGGATCATGGCAATAGCCCTTCTCCGTCACCGTCAACGAGACGATCCGCACCTGCGGGGCACTCATCGCTTCGAGCAGGGCGGCCGGCGCTTCCGGCGCGACCAGCAGGCGCGATACCGAGCCGACGACCCGCGCGCGTTCGCCGTCCTCGTCGCGCTCGACCAGCGTGTAGAGCCCGTCCTGCGGCGCCAGGGCGTCACGCGTCTCGGGCGAGCGCAGGCTCGCGCCGAGAATGGCCCAGTCGCGTTCGCCGGCGATCATGCGGTCGTCGACGAAGGCCGCCTGATGCGCCCGGTGGAACGCCCCGATCCCCAGGTGAACGATGCCGATGCGCTGGCTGGCGCGATCATAGGCGGGGCGCGCGGTGTCCGGTGCCAGCCTCCCCAGTGACGCCGCCGAAAGCCGCGGCAACGAGGACCTTGTCAGCGAAGTCATCGCGCGGACCTGTCCTTGCTCCGCACGGCGCGAAGCGGCACTGCGGCCGGCTCACCCTCCGAGGTGGTACGCACATCGGCGTCGAAATACTCGGGACGTGCGCGCAGCAGTTCGTCCAGGCCGGGCAGCACGTTGCCGAGGTGCTCCGCCATCGCCCGGTCAGCGGTGTCGGGATCGCGCGCGCCGAGGCCGGCGAGGATCGCGCGGTGCTCGGCCATCACCATTTCGCGGCGGCCGGAGATCGGTAGGTGAAGCACGCGGCAGCGATCGATCTGAACTTTCTCCTGCCGTGCCACCCGCCAGAGGTTCGGATGTCCGGACAGGATGGCGATGCGCCGGTGGAACTCCTCGTCTTCCGCGTGGAAGCCGGCCCAGTCGCTGGCCTGCTCGCTGGCCTGCTGACGGTCGAGGATGAGACGAAGCTCCGAGATGTCGGCATCCGTCACCTTCGCGGCAGCGTGGCGAACCGCCACGCGTTCCAGCGCCTCGCGGATCACCATGCCGTCACGCAGGGCCTCGACGCTGATATGGGACACGAAGGTGCCGCGCTGGGGGAAGATGTCGATCAGCCGCTCGTCGGCAAGGCGCAGCAGCGCCTCGCGTACCGGCGTACGGCTGACGCCGTAGCGCTCGGCGAGTTCCTTCTCCGACACAGAGGCGCCCGGCGGCATCTCGCCGCCAACGATGCGGTCGCGCAGCAGTTCATAGATGCGCGCCGAAGCCGGAATGGCCCGCATGGCGGCTCGGGGAATCGGGGATGAGGAGAGCCGCGGCTCTGGACTCTTCGTAGTTGGCATGTTCACACTAATATATTAGCATATCACAGAAGGCAAACCGATCGGCAGGCGATGAGCGACCTATCCCTATCCTCATTTCGGGCAGAGCCGCGCATCCTTCGGCTCGACGGATCTGACAATCTCGTCGTCGCGTTGGACGCAATCCAGCCCGGCGACCGCGCGAGCGGGGTCCTTGCCTGCGACAAGATTCCTCGCGGGCACAAGATGGCCCTATGCCGGATTGGTATCGGCGAGCCGATCATAAAGTTCGGACAGCCGATCGGTCTGGCGAGCGCCGACATCGCGCCCGGCGAATGGGTCCACGTCCACAATGTGAGCGCGACCGTTCTGTCCCGTGCCGATTTGGGCACGAACCCTTTTGCAGTCGACCAGCCCATTTTCGACGTACCGTCGACCTTTCAGGGCTATCGTCGCAGCGACGGGCGTACGGGCACGCGCAACTACATCGGCATTCTCACCTCGGTGAACTGCGCCGCCTCCGTCGCCCGGTTTGCCGCAGATGCGATCATCCGGTCGGGAGTGCTGGAAGCCTACCCGAACATCGACGGCGTGGTGCCGATCATTCACGGCACGGGCTGCGGCCTCGCCGAGCGGGGCGAAGGCTACGAGGTCCTGCGCCGGACGCAGTGGGGCTATGCCTGCCATCCCAATTTCGCCGCCGTGGTGATGGTCGGCCTCGGCTGCGAGGTGCTGCAGATCGCCCGGATGAAGAAGGAATGCGGGGTCGAGGAAAGCGATGGCTTCCGGACGCTGACCATCCAGGAGACCGGTGGCACGCGCCGCACCGTGGACCAGATCGCGGGCACCATCCGCGAGATGCTGCCGCGCGCGGCCTCCGCACGGCGCGAGACCCGCCCGGCCAGCGAACTCGTGCTTGGCCTGCAATGCGGCGGCTCCGACGGTTACTCCGCCCTCACGGCCAATCCGGCGCTCGGCTTCGCCTCGGACCTGCTGGTGCGCGACGGGGGGACTTCAATCCTTTCCGAAACTCCGGAGATTTACGGCGCCGAGCACCTGCTGGTGCGTCGCGCCTCTCCCGGCGTCGGTGACCGGCTGATGGAGCGGCTGCGCTGGTGGGAGGACTATACCGCGCGCAACGGCGCCGAGATGAACAACAACCCATCTCCCGGCAACAAGGCCGGGGGGCTCACCACCATACTGGAGAAGTCGCTCGGTGCCGTCGCGAAAAGCGGCCAGGCCGCGCTCCGGGCGGTCTATGAATATGCCGAGCCGGTGCGCACGCACGGCCTCGTGTTCATGGACACGCCCGGCTTCGATCCGGTCTCGGCCACCGGCCAGGTCGCTGGCGGAGCCAACCTCATCTGCTTCACGACAGGGCGGGGTTCGGCATTTGGCTGCAAGCCGGTGCCTTCGCTGAAGCTTGCCACCAATAGCGAGATGTACCACCGCATGACCGACGACATGGATATCAACTGCGGTGAGATACTCGAGGGCGTCTCGCTTGAAGCCAAGGGCCGCGAGATATTCGACACCCTTCTGCGCGTGGCATCGGGCGAGCGCACCAAGTCGGAGCAGCTCGGCTATGGCGACGCCGAGTTCGTCCCCTGGCAGATCGGCGCGGTGATGTAAGCCAAGTCAGCGTAGAAGCCGCCCGATGACCGTCCCTTTCGCTTCTGCGCAACCCGTGGATCTTTCGGCATGGCTGAAGGACCGGTTCATTCCTCGCTGGGTCGAGCGCAGCTGCCGGCCGGGACTTCGCGGATATGTGGAGGAAATCCACGCGACTGAGCCATGGCAAATCCTGCCGGGCGAACACACCACCATGGTGACCGGACGGCTCGTTTACACGTTCAGCATGGCCTATCAGTTCGACGCTTCGCCGAAAACGCTGCGTGGCGCCGAGCATGGGCTCGCCTTTCTCCTCGACACCTGTCGTTTGCCTTCAGGGCATTTTGCGCATCGCGTGGACAGGGACGGGCGTGTCAGCGATCCGCGCGGCGATCTCTATGATATCGCCTTTGTCCTTCTGGCGCTTGGCGGGTACGCCGCGGCGACCGGCAGGACGGAAGTGCTTGCGGTTGCCGAAGAGATCGCGGCGCGTCTCGACGGGGACTGGTTCGACCCCCTGGGAGGCTATCTCGATCCTGCGGGGGCCGGCCACTTTCGCCTGCAATACCCCCAGATGCACCTGTTCGAAGCCTACCAAATGCTTGCCGCTGTCGATCCGGACGGTGGATGGCTTGGGCGCGCCGAACGGATCGTCGATCTGGCGGCGCGCCTCGTGGACGAACAGGGTGCGATCGATGAGTGGTTTGGTCCGCGATGGGAGGCCCTCGCGCCCGAAAGGCGGAAGAGGGAGATTGGCCATCATTTTGAATGGGCCTGGCTTCTCTTCATCTATGCCACGAAAACCGGCTCGAAACGCGCGCTCCACTTGGCATGGCGCCTTTTCAACTTCGGCCTCGAGGCAGCCGGCATTCCTTCGGCAGGACTGACCCAGACCATCCCGAACTCTATCGACGCCTGGGGTAATGTGACCTCGGCCTCTCGACCGCTCTGGCCTACGGTCGAGCTGGCAAAGGCGTCCCTTGCGGCCGCGACCCTGGACGAGAACGCCACTTACCGCGCCCTGGCAATGCGAAGCTTAGCGATTGTCTTGTCGCAAATTAATCAGGATAACGATTTGTGGGTAAATGAGATAAATTCCAATGATTTATATTCGTATTTATCTGTCCCTCTGAGAACCATATATCATATAATGCCCTGCTTCATCTTTTTCGCAAACAGTCAATATGTCGGAAATGATCTAGGCAAATCGAACATTCTCCAACCATTCCGAAACCGATGAGGCGCCTATGCGAATAAAGTACACGAGTTGCGCATGTATTGGAGATATCTACTAATTGGAGCACGTTTCGACTTGACTGAATCGACTTGAGATTCCCAAATCGGTTTGAACTGGCTCGGGCTGGAGGCCGGCAGGCATGTCAAAAGCTCTGTCAGTGGATCTTCGTGTTCGGGTGTTGGCGGCGGTTGCGGCGGATTTGACGCACCGCTAGGCCTGGGTGCGGTTCGGTGTGAGTGCGGCGCGCGTCGTCGGCGTTGTCCCCTGTCAGTGTGATTTACTTGGGCGGCAGCGCGGCCCTACATTGCATGGCGAGGTTGTTCAAAGAGCCGGATTCAAAAATTCACAGGGGTTTGCAATGTCTTGCGATGCGGCGTGTGAGCATGCGGATGCTGGCGATGTGAGCGAAGGCGGTGGCAGCGGCCGAGCCATGCAAATGTCCGCTCAACCAACCAGCGGCGGGGCAGGGCGACGAAGCCCTTGGCCGTGTCGGAGCGTTTGACGATCTCGATGGTCCGACGACCGTGGCCGCCATCTCGATCCTGAATATTGGCCCGGTGGACCCGCACGAAGATCAGGAAGCGAGCGTATCGGTGATGAGGTCGCGCTTGCGCCCTTTGATCTTCTTGCCCGCGTCATATCCGCAAACCCCGCCGCTTTCGATGGCGCCGCTAACGCTGTCGCTGGACTGGCAGGTATGGGCTGTGCGCGAATGCGGCGATCGGCATTGGCGCGCCACGGGAGAGTGATTTGCTACTCAACAAGGATCACGAACCCTTGCGCTTTGGCTTCCTTCTGGCGCCGCGCTTCTCGATGATGAGCCTGAGTTCCGCAATCGAACCAATCCGCGTTGCCAACCGGCTTCTTGGCCGCAAAGCCTTCGATTGGTGCACATGCAGCACGGACGGCCAGCCCGTGATGGCGTCGAATGATCTGGTTCTTGAGGCCGGGGCGGTTCCCGCATTTACTCGAGGTTGCCTATGACGGCGTCGTCCGGCGGCTACTGTTCCGAACGATCCACGATGTCGCGCTGATGCTTGATCGCGATCGCAAAAGCCGGGAGCAGTTCCCGAGCGCGGCAGTGGTCGACAGCCAGTCGATCAAGGCGTCAACGGCGGAAAAGGGGGGCTTTGACGCCGGCAAGAAGGTCGTCGGCCGCAAGCGCCACATTGCCGCCGATACCGATGGGTGGCTGCTCATGGTCAACCTAACCGCCGCCGATATCTCCGACAGCGCCGGCGCCCAGGCTATCGTCGCGGCCATCCGCAAGCTCTGGCCCTGGCTCAAGCGCCCGTTCGCTGATTGCGCCTACGATCGCACCCGCCTCATGGATGCTGTCGGGTACCGTGACTTCGTCCTTGAGATCGTGCGCCGCACCAACAAGGAACCCGGCTTCAAGGTGCTGGCAAGGCGATGGCTGGTTGAGCGCACCTTCGGCTGGATGACCCATTGGAAGCGCCTCGTCCGCGACTACAAGCAGCGCCTCGATGTCTCCGAGGCCATGATCCACGTCGCCCCCGTAAGCCTCATACCCCGACGTATCGTCAATCCGTGATCATTCTAAAACGGTCCCTGAGCGGCCTAATCCATAAGAGGATCACTCAAGGCATGGGGTCAAGCTCAAATGAGCGTTATAATTTTTTGCTAATATTGCTTCTCTGCACAATGATGTTAAATACATGCTCCGTTTTTGGAGAAAATATATGTCCGAAGATATTGATACAAATGCCGCTCTCATGGAGCTCACCGCTGGCGTGGTTTCTGCTTTTGTCGGCAATAACTCAGTTCCCGCCAATGAGCTGCCCGCGCTAATTGCCAGCGTGCACAGCGCCTTGCTTTCTGTTGGGCAGCTATCGGTTGCCCCGCCCGTTGAAATCGAGCAGAAGCCCGCCGTGCCGATCAAGAAGTCGGTGACGCCTGATTTCATCATCTGCTTGGAAGACGGCCTCAAGTTCAAGTCGCTGAAGCGCCATTTGCGCACCAAGTACGCCCTGACGCCGGAGGACTATCGCGCCAAATGGGGTCTACCCAACGACTATCCGATGGTGGCACCGAGCTACGCCGAAGCGCGGTCCAACCTTGCCAAGAAGATGGGCTTGGGTCAGCAGCGCAAGAAGCCAGTCGTGCCGGCCCCGAAGCCCCGCGGTCGCGCCCCGAAGGCTGCTGCCGCCTGAGCGGCCCGTAATGGCAGGCTCCACGGGGCCTGCCTCTTATCTGTTTTTAGCTGCCGGCCTGGTCGGCATCAGTGCATGACTATAGCGCGACAATCACGATCAGCCGCAGCGATTGAGCCAGACTCATGAGTTCGGCGCGGGAGCGCATGCCGAAGTGGAGGTGGCGATGGTCTTTTCAACGCCTTGATGGGCAATAGCGGCGGCACCTCGCGCTCGGTCGAGGTGAGCAGCGCACGACGCTATGTGATTGACGATGAATAAGTGCGGAATTCGGACCCCGGCTGTAAACCTCCTAACTCCTTAATTTAATAAATAAAATACCGACCCAACCGGGTCCCAACCAACGCCGATCGGAACCTTGGGCGTCATGAGATCTCGAAAAAATTCGACGTATTAAAAGCCATCTGTGGCGGGGCCCGCTTGGGCGCCTATTCACAGTCAGCGTGTCGAAGGCGGCGTCACGGTCTGTCCCCTGCACGACCGCCTCGATCTCGGCCTGGTGCTGATATTGGTAGCGCAGCGGCGACAGCGTGACCTCGTGCCTCGCCGTCGCGCAGGATCCGCAGGCCATCGGCCGGGATGCGCCCGGGTAGCGACCGCCGCGCAGGACGGTGGCGGGCAGCCGCTGCAAGTCGTGTGTGCAGCGCCGTGTGGATGGTTTCCCGTAGGGTTGGCATGATGATCCCGGTTCTCCAGGACCGACCCGGTTTCAGTGATCCCTGTCGCCTCTCGGGAAAGGCAGGTTGGCCAGCCGTCGCAGCATATCGGATCGGCCGTGCAGGAAATCGATGATGATCACCTGCGCGGCATCCTCAATGAAGATAACGAAATGCTGGCCCGCGCGCGCGAACCGCAGGTCCTCGGGCAGGTTCGGGTCGATGAGCCGCCGGCAGTCCTGCGATATGGCAATGCCTGCGGCGATGTCGCGGCACACGGCGATGAGGTCTTCCTCATACGCCGCCGCCTGTCGTGGCCCGAAGGTCTCGACCGTCCATTGTGCAATGTCGATGAGCGAGGCTTCCGCCGACCGCGTCAGCCGCCACGGTGTCGGCATCAGGACATTTCGCGCGCGGTCGCAAAGGCGCGGCGAATGGCGTCCTCGCCGGAACCCTCGGCAAGATCCCCCTTGCGGGCCTCCTCAAAGCCGGATTGCAGCCGGGCACGCAACTCGCCCAGTTCGCTTTCCTCGCGTTCGAGCAGCCGCAGGCCCGCCCGCAGGGCCTCCGAGGCATTCTGGTAGCGCCCCGATGCGACCAGCCGGTCGACCAGGTCAGATTGCGTATCGGTCAGAACGACGTTTCGCGTGACCATGCGCGCCTCCATGCAGTCGTTGGCAATATATGCCAGCGCCGCCCACATGTCGACCAACACCGTTCAGAACCGGGTCTCAAGCCAGTTCGCCACAATCAACCCCGGCACACTGTCCAACGCCCGGTCCGCTTCCCGCGCGAGATCCAGCCGCTTCGGGAGCTTGACCTGCGGCACCAGCAGGACAATCGGCGCGGTGACCTTGCCGCGCCCGGCTTTCGAGCGCGACGCCACCGTCTGGCCCTTTGTGTTCAGCCGTCTGCGGCGCGACAATCACGATGCGAGCTCGTCTCATCAAGATCGTCGCGCTATAGCTGTGAATAAGCGCGGAAGCGGGACCTTCGTTGGAAACGGCCTAACCCTTTAATTCAATTGATAAATTTCGAAGATCACTGGGGTCCCGATCAGCGCCGATCGTGACCACAGTCGAAATGAACTCCTGAAGCTATTTCAATGCGTTGAAGCCATCTGTGGCGGGGGCTCGTTTCGGCGCTTACTCACACTTTACCTGCTCGGCGAGCGTGGTGAGCGCGGTATTCAGCGTGGCGCCGACGAAGTAATCGATCGTCTCCGAGGTCAGCCCGGATTGGCCATAATGCGCTGGAAACAGCGCGGCAGCCAAGCCCTTCAGCGCCTCGGTGATCGCCTCGCGGGAGGGCGGCGGGCGCAGGCGCCCGCGATGGCGGATATTGTGGGTGACATCGCGCGATTGCCGCAGCGCCGCGACGATCTCATCAAGGTTCCAGCCAGCGCTAAGGGCTTCCCCGGAGTCTCTGGCCGGGGTCGCTGGTAGCCCGGCGAGGTCGCCAAGGGATGTCGAAGACCTCGCCCACCCGTCGATCCCTAAATCACCCACAGCAAGCGCTCCCCTGCGCACGGTCCGGCCGTCGGCTGACGGCATCAAAGGACTAGGGCAGATACATTCCGCCGTTCACATGGATGGTCTGGCCGCTGGTAAAGCTGCCGGCCGGCAGGGCGAGGATGCGCACGAACTCGGCGACGTTGCGCGGCTCGCCTTCGTGCCCGACCAGCAGATGACCGCCGCCCGGGAACGCGCCGCCGGCGCCCGAGGTCGCCGAGCGGTTGCCGCCGATGCGCCCCGGGACGACGAGGTTGGCGGTGATGCCATGTTCGCCGAACTCAACCGCTAGCGCCTTGGTGAAGCCGGCCAGTGCCGCCTTGGCGGTAGCGACATGGACGCGGTGGAACACGCCGGAATGCGCACTGACGCCGCCAATGGTGACGATGCGGCCGAAGCCGTGGCGAACCATGTGCGGGATCGCGGCACGGGTGACGAGGAAGGCGCCCTCGACGATCACCGAATTGATCTCGCGCCATGCGGCCAGGCTGATCTCGGCGAACGGCGTCTCGCGCCGGATGGCGGCGTTGTTGACGAGGATATCCAGACGGCCATGGGCCGCGACGATTTCGTCGACGAGGCCCTGCGCCTGCGACTCATCGGTGATGTCGGCGAGCGCCGTACTGGCGCTGCCCCCGACCGCGCGGATCTCGTGGGCCACCGCCTCGATTTCGTCCCTGGACGTCTTGGCGTGGACCACGACATGGGCACCCTCTGACGCCAGCAGCAGCGCGCTTTCGCGGCCGATGCGACGGGCCGAGCCGGTGACGAGGGCGACCTTGCCGTGAAGCGACTTTTGCTGATGCGAACTCATATCTCTACCGATGCTTGTTTATGTCAGAGGCGGAACTGCAACGTGCCGTCGCGGCGCACTTGTTCGACCAGGTCGAGTTCCCACTGCAGATATTCCCGCATCGCCGCCTCGCGGTCCTCGCGGCGCTCGAAGGATTTGAGCAGCACGTCATCGGTTCGGGAGGCGAGGTTCTCCGGCGTGGTCTCCAGCGGAAGGCCGGCCGTGCTCCAGGCGTCGGTGCCGCCGGCCAGCAGCTTCACCACCGCACCGGTCGCCTGCGCCAGCTCGGCCACCGCGAGGCGTGCGATCACCTCGTCGGGCGAGGTGACGACGTAGAGCGGCGCGACGGGGAGCTTCGACGCATCCGTCGCCAGCCGGCCGCGCACGGAGAACCACGCGCCGGGAATGTGGCCGGCGCGGTACTGCCGGCTGGTGGCGAGGTCCACCACAATGATGTCGCCCTGCGCCAGAAGCGCGGAGAGTTCGGCGGCGGTGACGGTCTCGGCGCTGGCTCCATCAAGACCGAGAACGATCTCCGGTGCGGCGCCGGTCTCGACGCGGCCCGCCGGGGCGTTCTCGTCGAGCACATAGACATTGGGGAAGCCGAGCCTCGCGAGCCACGCCGCCGTGCTGCGGGCCCGCACGCCATCGCTGTCGGCCAGCACAATGCGCGCGGCGCGCATGGCGATATAGGTGTCGGTGGCCTGCACCAGCTGGCCGCCGGGCGCCGAGAGGAAGCCCGGGCGATGCCCATGACGGTACTCGTCGGTGCCGCGCACGTCGAAGCGGTAGAGCGTGGTGTCGTCGCGCTCAGTCTCGAAGCGGGCCAGCGTCGCCGCGCCGATGGTCGGCACGTTGAGGCGCGTGGCCAGGGCCTCGGCGGCATGGCGTGCCCAGTCATGGGTCTTGGGAGAGGGCTTTGGTGCGATCTGGTCCTGGCCGCGCGCGACGTCCAGGCCCGCCAGATGCCAGCCCTGTGTGCCGTCCTTGAGTGACACCACGCGGTTGGGCAGGCTGGCGTCGATCAATATCTGAGCGCCGATGATCGAGCGGGTGCGTCCGCCGCAATTCACCACCACTAGCGTCTCGTCGGACGGAATGACCTCGCGGGCACACAGCACCAGCTCGGCGCCGGGGCAATCGATGGCGCCGGGAATGGTGATCCAGTTGTACTCGTCATAAGGCCGGCTATCGAGCAGCACGATGTCCTCGCCGGCGGCGCGGCGGGCCTGCAGTTCGTGCGCGTCGATATGCGGGGTCGCGTACTCCACCTCGACGAACTCGGCGAAGGCCTTGCTCGGCACATAGACGCCGGCGAACAGCTCGAAGCCGGCGCTCTTCCATGCTGGCACGCCGCCGTGCAGGATCGACACGTCGTCATAGCCATGCGCGCGAAGCAGGCCGGCGGCGCGGGTGGCCAGCGTCTCGTCGTCATCCACCAGCACTATCGGGGTGGCGCGGCGCGGCACCAGCGCCGGGACGATGCGCTCGAAGCGGGAGATCGGGGTGTTCGAGGCGGTCAGAATGTGCGCGCTGGCGAACACGCCTTCCTCGCGCACGTCGAGCAGGGCGATCTCGGTGTCACCGGAGAGGGTGGCATGCAGGGTGGCGGCGTCGATGCGGGGAAAGTTGGCGCTCATCTTGTTCTTAACCTGGTGGGAGAAAGGCCCCTCCCGTTCGGGAAGGGCCTGCGGCCAATCACTGGCGGTTGAAGACCGCGTCGAACTGCTCGAGGAACTTCGTCGAGGCGTCGCCGCCGATATCTTGGTCCGCGACGATGATCTTCAGGTCGGCGAGCTTGGGCAGGCCTTCCGGCGTCTTCGCGTCGGGATGGGTCGGGATGTAGGAGCCGGCATTGGCGACGAGTTCCTGACCCTCGGCGCTGGTCAGCACCTCTTCCAGCAGCTTGGCTGCCGTGGGGTTCGGGCCGCCCTTGAAGATGGCGAGATAGTTCTCGTTGGTGACCACGCCATCCTCGAGGATATAGGCCTCGATGCTCTGGCCCTTCTCCTTGGCGGTAATAACGTTCTGCGAGGAGATCAGCGGCGACAGATCACGCTCGCCGGCCACCAGCAGGCGCACCGATTCCGCATTGCCCCGCGTGAACAGGAAGTCTTGGCTCGCGAAGCCCTTGATGGTGTCCCAGGTGATGATCTTGTGGGCCAGGAGGGTCTGGAACCAGGTCAGCTGCGAGGCCGCCGACTTCGGGTCGGAGAACACGATCTTGCCCTTCCACTTCGGGTCGAGGAAGTCGGCGATCTTCTTCGGCAGCACCGATTTGTCGGGGAAGGCCTTGGGGTTGTAGGCGGCGGACAGCAGGGTTGCGGCGGTGGCGAGGTAGGTGCCGTCGGCGTCCTTGTAATTGCCGCCGATCTTGTCGAAGTCGCGCACCTTGTAGGGCGTGAGGTAGCCACGCTTCTTCCAGTCGTCGAGAATGAAGCGCTGGCTGATGAACACCACGTCCGGATTGGTGCGCCCCGCCGCCTTTTCCGCCTCGATGGTCGGGATCAAGTCGAGCGTCTGCTTCTGCACGATGTTGAGCTTCACATCGGGGAAGTTCTTGCGCCAGAACTCCAGCACCTGGGTGCTCGTTTCCTGCCGGTACGATGTGTAGAACACCACCGAACCCTCTTTCTTCGCGGCCTCGTAGAGGTCCTTGAAGCGTTCGGGGAGCGTGTCGGCGCGGGCAGGGGCGAACGAGGTGGCGAGCGAGCCCGCGATCAGCAGCGCGGCGGCTGCGCCCTTAAGCAGGGTTCTCTTATTGAGGGTCATGTCAGTCTCCGAGGGTCAATTGATCAGGCGGCGGCGGACGTTTTCGCAGCCGTATGCTCGGCTGCGGCGTCGATCGCCTTGGTGTGCTTGTGGTGACGGGCCGGGCGCTTGAGCCCGAGATGCTCGCGCAGGGTGCGGCCCTCGTACTCAGTGCGGAACAGGCCGCGCCGGCGCAGTTCGGGTAGCACCAGCTCGATGAAGTCGGTGAGGCCGCCTGGCAGGTAGGGCGGCATGACGTTGAAGCCGTCGGCGCCCTCGTTGAGGAAGCGCTCCTCCATCTTGTCGACGATCTGCTCCGGCGTGCCGATTACCTGCCAGTGGCCGCGCGCGCCAGCGACACGCAGGCCGAGCTGCAGGATCGACAGCCCCTCGCGCTGGGCGAGTTCCAGCAGCAGCACCTGCCGGCTCTGCGCGGCATTGGTGACTGGAATGTCGGTGGGCAGCGGGCCATCGAGCGGCAGATGGCGCAGCGGAATGCCGAGGCGATGCTCAAGGATGGAGAGCGCGACGTCCGGGTGGATGAGGTTCTGCAGTTCCTCGAACTTCGCCTGTGCCTCCGCCTCGGTGCGGCCGACCACCGGGAAGATGCCCGGCATGATCTTGACGTCGTCGGGGGAGCGACCCGCAGCGACGGCGCGGGCCTTCACGTCGCGGTAGAACGCCTGCGCGTCGGCAAGGGTTTGCTGCGCGGTGAAAACGACTTCGGCCGAGGCGCCGGCCAGAGCCTTGCCGGCCTCAGACGAGCCGGCCTGCACCAGCACCGGCCAGCCCTGCGGCGAGCGCGGAATGTTGAGCGGCCCACGCACGCCAAAATACTCGCCGCGATGATCGAGGCTGTAGACCTTATCGGGATCGAAGAAGACACCGCTGTCCTTGTCGCGGACGAAGGCGTCGTCCTCCCATGAGTCCCACAGCCCCTCGGTGACGGCGAGGAACTCGGTAGCGCGGCGGTAGCGCTCATCGTGCGGGGGATGGCGGTCGCGGCCGAAATTATAGGCCTCGCCCTCATTGCCCGAGGTTACGAGGTTCCAGCCGGCGCGCCCGCCGCTGATATGGTCGATGGAGGCGAATTTGCGGGCCAGCGTGTAGGGCTCGTTATAGGTGGTCGAGGCGGTGGCGACCAAGCCGATACGCTCGGTGACGGCGGCCAGCGCGCCGAGCAGCGTCAGCGGCTCGAACTGCGCGACATAATGGGTGGAGAAGCGCGCCAGCGCGCCCCAGTCCTCGCCGCGAGCTCCGGCGCTGTCGGCCAGGAACAGCATGTCGAACTTGGCGGCCTCGGCCGCCTGCGCGACCTCGGCGTAATGCTTGAAGTTGATGCCGGCATCGGCCTGCGCCTCCGGGTGGCGCCAAGCGGCGGCGTGGTGGCCGGTGGGGTAGAGGAAGGCGCCGAGCGCCATCTGCTTGGTCATAGGAAACCTCAGGCGGCTGTGAGTTCGGAAGGGAGGGCGGCGGGCTGCTGTGCGGCGGCGTCCTTGCCGGCGATCTGGCCGGTGACGAAGCATTCCGCGAGATTGCCGGCGCCGAGATAGAGAAAGCCCCAGATGCTGCCGAGCTCGCCGGCCTCGTAGAGACCGGGAATTGGCTCGCCATGCGCATTGAGCACGCGTTGGCGGGCGTCATGCGCGGGGCCCCCTTGCGTGTTGCTGACCACCGGCCACAGCTCGCCGACATAGAAGGGCGGGTTCTTCACGGGGAACAGCGAGCCGACCGGACGGTTGTGGTCGCCGTCCGTGCCGACCTCGACCGCCGCATTCCAGCGCGCGAGGCTCGCCGCGACCGTGGCGGGATCGGCATCGATCAGCGCGGCGAGTTCCTCGACGCTGTCGGCGCGCTTCAGGATGCCGTTGCCGACCTCCTTCAAATTATCGTCGCTCCACTCATAGGGTTCGACCGAGCGGTCGTTGATCACGGTCTGGCCGAGCGGGTAGAGCTTGCGTCCGTCCTCATCCACCACAAGGAAGGCGGGGATGCGCGGGAAGCGCTGCGACTGCGCGTCGTACTGGTCGAGCAGCCGATGGCCGGTGTCCTGGATATAGGGCTGGTACTCGTTCATGAATCGCCGGCCCTGGCAATCCAGCACGATCCAGGACATGCGCACGTCCGGCTCCTGCAGCTGCGGCGTCCAATCCGGCAGTTTCTTGACCCGTAGGCCATAGGGATAGGCCGGGTCGGTGTGGCGGAAGCCGTAGGAGCCGTGAAAGTGCCACATGTGCCAAAGGTCGGCGCCGGCGGCCTGCGCCATGCGGATGCCGTCGCCGGTATTTCCACGCGTGGCAACCGGAAGCACCGGGCGGATCTGCCAGTATTTGCGCTGCAGATCGGGCGCGGCCTCGAAGCCGCCGGAGGCGAGGATGACGCCGCGCCGTGTGCCGATGCGCTTCACCTCGCCATTGGTGCGGGTGATGGCGCCAAGCACTTCCCCGTTGGCGCCGAGGATCAGCCGTTCGGCGGCCGTATTGAGGCGTGTCTCGATGCCGCGCGCCCGGACATTGTCGTGCACCAGCTTGAACACGTTCGGCCCGCGCAGCCGGCCCCGCACCTGCGGGTACTCAGTACGCGCATCGAAGCCGGGGATGGATAGCACCTCCACCGTGCCGAAGGCGTCGTTGCCCGTGAACGGGTAGTTGGCAATGCGGCGGTGTACGGCGATCTCCGCGCCGTTCACCGTGGCGAGGTCGCGGAAATAGGGCTCCAGCTCGGCCATGCCGGCAGCGACCACATCGAGCACGTCATCCGGCACGTCGGGGCCAACCGTCTCGCGCAGATAGGCGCGGGCGCCGGCGCGCTCGACGATGGTGCGAATGCCGCCGCCGGCGCAGATCGAGATGCCGCCGGGATCGGGCATCTTCTCGATCAGCAGCACACGCGCGCCGGCATCATAGGCGGCGATCGCCGAGGCGCCGCCGGCAAAGCCGAAACCGACGACGAGCACGTCCCAGACCTCGTCGAAGGGCGGGGTGGATGTGTTGACAGGCATGGCGGGCATCCCGGCTAGCTGACCACGGCCGTCTTCTTCCGCGAGAAGAAGCGGATGAGGCCGAGGATGGAGAGACTGACAGTGACGATGACGACCGACAGCGCGGCGGCGAGCTCGATGGCGCCGTCCTCGATGAACTGGATGACCACGGTGGGCATGACCTGCGTATCCGCCTGAGAGAGGATGGCGGACATCGACAGCTCGCGCAGGCTGAGCGAGAACACCAGCACCCAAGCGATGCCAACCGCGCCGCGCACCAGCGGGAAAGTGACGTCGCGCACGCTGCGCAGCCAGCCGGCGCCGGAGATGCGCGCGGCCTCCTCCAGGTCGGTGGAGAGCTGCTGGATGCCGTTGCGCACCAGCACGAAGGCGATCGGCAGCAGCTTGCCGGCATAGGCGATGAGGATGAGCGTCAGTGTGCCGTAGAACAGGTTCACGTAGCCCATCAGTATTCCCACCGCATAGGCAATGGAGGGAAAGCCATAGGCGATCATGACAAGGAAGGTGATGGCCTCGCGGCCGAAGAACTGCACCCGCTCTACCACCCAGCCGAGCACCAGACCGAGCCCGGCGCAAACCGTCGCGGTGGCGAGCGCCAGCAGCAGGCTGTTGATGATGGAGCCGCGCGCGACGAAATCGGCGTCGAAGATCAGCGCGTAATGTTTGGTGACGAGGTTGCTCAAGGTGATGTCGGCGCCGAACGATGACAGCACCGAGAGCAGCAGCAGCGCGCCGATGGGCAGCACGGCGGTGGCGAACACCACGACGATGCAGAAGCCGCCCGCCGCCCAGCGCCAGCGGCCGAGCGTGGTGATCTGGTCGGAGGTCGCCTTGCCGGTGAGGGTGCGGAAGTTCTCCGCCCGCACGGCGTATTTCTGGATCAGCAGGCTGACGGCGGTGAACACCATGATGGGCATCGCCACCGCGGCGGCATAATTGAACTGCGGCGGGAATTTCAGCAGGTCGTAGATCTTGGTGGTGATGACCGAGAAGTTCGCCATCGTGCCGATAGCCGCTGGCGCGCCGAAGGACGACAGCGCGTCCAGCATCACCAGGATGATGGCGGACAGGATCGCCGGCCGCACCAGCGGCAGCGTGATAGTCAGGGTGGTACGCAGCCGGCCCGCGCCTAGCACGCGGGCGGCCTGTTCGTTGCTGGCATCGACATTATGCAGCGCTGCGCTGACCGCGAAGAACACCAGAGGATAGACGCCAATGATCTCGATGAAGACGAGACCGCCGAAGCTCATGATGTTGAACGGCGCGTGGGTGAAGCCGAGATACTCGACGGCCAGTTTGTTGAGATAGCCGGAGTTCGGCGCGGCGAGGAAAATCCACGACACGACCGAGATGAAGGACGGGATGACGAAGGAGATGCCGGCCGCCAGAGTCACCAGCATCTTGCCGGGCGCATCGGTGCGCGCGACGATCCAGGCAAGCGGAATGCCGAGGGCGCAGGCGCCCGCCGTGACCAGCGCGACCAGCGCGGTCGAATTCACCGTCGCCGCCCACATGCCGCGCCGGTTGAAGGCCTTCTCGAACGTGTCGAAGGTCAGGTTGCCCTGCGCGTCGACGACGCTGTAGCCGATGAGCAAGGCCAGCGGGTAGGCGATGAGCGCCAGCAGGATGAAGATCGCGAACCCGATGACGAGAAGCTTCACCGGCTGGATGTCGGACAGCCGCTGCAGCAGCGCGGGGCCGTCCGGCACATCGCGCGGGTCATCGGTGAAGAGGGTGGCGCTGCTCATGCGACCACCCAGGCGCTGTCCGCGCGGAACCACAGCAGGGCGCGGCCGTCCTTGAAAGTGCCCGCGGTGCGCGACTGCACGCGCAGCGGCGTGTCCTTGGCGGCGAGCTGGAGTTCGTAGCGGCTGCCGAGGAAGGCGGCCGACACGAACCGCACATCGAGGCCGGTCTGCTGGTCAGGCTTTTCCGGGCGGTCGAAACGGATGTCCTCGGGGCGCAGCAGCAGGGTCGCGCGCTGTCCGGGCGCCGCGGTAGTGAGCCAGCCGGCGGATGCCCGCGCCGAGACGATGTCGCCGGCATCGAGCGCCACCGAGACACGCCCTGCCGCGACATCGATGTTGACGATGGTGCCCTCCAGCAGGTTCGCGGTGCCGACAAAATTGCCGACGAAGCGGCTGGCCGGGGTGCGATACACCTCCTCTGGCGTGCCGACCTGCTCGATGCGGCCCTTGTTCATGACCACGACGCGGTCGGCGAGAACCAGCGCCTCGTCCTGGTCGTGGGTGACGTAGAGCGTGGTGATGCCGATGCGCTTTTGCAGCGCGCGCAGCTCGAACCGCATCTCCTGCCGCAGCGAGGCGTCTAGGTTGGAGAGCGGCTCGTCGAGCAGCAGCAGGGTCGGCTTGGTGGCGAGCGCCCGCGCCAGCGCGACGCGCTGCTGCTGGCCGCCGGAGAGTTCGGACGGGTAGCGCTTGGCCAGATCGCCGAGCTGCACCAGATCGAGCACCGCAGCCACCTCGCGGTCGATTTCCGCGCGCTTCTTGCCGGCAACCACGAGGCCGTAGCCGACATTGTCCGCCACCGTCTTGTGCGGCCACACCGCATAGGTCTGGAACACCATGCCGAGGTGGCGCTTTTCCGGCGGCAGCGCGAAGGAGGCATTGGAGGCCAGCACCCCGTCGAGATGGATCTCGCCGCCTTCCGGCTGCAGGAAGCCCGCCACCATGCGCAGCGTCGTGGTCTTGCCGCAGCCGGATGGGCCGAGCAGCACAACGCTTTCGCCGGGCGCCACTTGCAGATCAATGCCGTTCACGGCCGCCGTGTCGCCGAGCCGCTTGCGCAGGTCGCGCAATTCCAGCCGCGGGAGCTGGTCGGTCGCAACGGGGGCATCGGGCACGATGCCGGTGGCAGGTGAGTAAAAGTTCATGGCGAACTCCGGGTACGCATAGTGTCAGGGATGGTTCAGGCCGAGCGGGCGTAGCGGCTCTCGGGGCGGGTGAGGCCGTAATGCTCGCGCAGCGTCCGGCCGGTGTAGTCGCGGCGGAACAGCCCGCGCGCCTGCAGGATCGGCACGACCTCGTCGACGAAGGCGCTGAGCCCGCCCGGCATGAAGGCCGGCATGATGTTGAAGCCGTCCGCCGCGCGCTGCTCGACCCAGAGCTGGATATGGTTGGCGACCGCTTTCGGCGTGCCGGCCAGCACCTTGTGGCCGCGACCGCCGGCGAGGCGGCGTAGCAACTGGCGCAGCGTCGGCTTTTCGCGCTCGACGATGTTGAGGATGACCTGCGAGCGGCTCTGCGCGCCCTGCACCGTCTCCGGGCGGGGGAAGGCCTCGATCGGGATGCGCTCGTCCAGCGGGAAGACGCTGAAGTCGAAGCCGTCGAAGCGCTGCGAGAGGTGCTTGAGGCCGACCACGGGAAGCGTGAGGTCGTCGAGCTCTTCTTCCAGCGCGCGAGCTTCAGTGTCGGTAGAGCCGAGGATAGGCGACAGGCCGGGCAGTATCTTGATGTCGTCCGGGTCGCGGCCGAACGCCAGAGCACGCCGCTTCACATCGGCGTAGAAATCCTTTGCCTCGGAGAGATCCTGCTGCGCGGTGAAGATCGCCTCGGCATAGCGTGCCGCGAAGCCACGGCCTTCATCGGAGGAGCCGGCCTGCACCAGTACGGGGTTGCCCTGCGGCGAGCGCGGCACGTCGAGCGGCCCGCGCACCCGGAAGGTTTCGCCCTGATGGTCGATGGCGTGGATGCGGGCGGTGTCGGCATAGATGCCGCGCGTGCGGTCCAGCACGCGGGCGTCGTCCTCCCAGCTGTCCCACAGCTTGTGCACCACTTCGACATACTCCGTCGCGCGGCGGTAGCGGTCGGTGTGGGAGTTGCGCTGGTCGAGCCCGAAATTACCGGCCGCCTCGGCGGACCAGGACGTGACGATGTTCCAGCCGGCGCGACCGCCGCTGATATGGTCGAGCGAGGCGAACTGCCGGGCCAGATTATAGGGTTCGGAATAGGTGGTGGAGGCCGTGGCGATCAGGCCGATATGCGAGGTTGAACCTGCCAGCGCCGAGAGCAGCGTCAGCGGTTCCAACTTGCCCTGCGCGACATGCTTCACGCTGCGCCCGATCGCGAGCTGGTCGGCGAGAAACAGCGAGTCGAACTTGCCGCGCTCTGCGATCGCCGCGATCTCTCGGTAATAATCGACATCGGTCAGGCGCTCGGGCTGTGATCCGCTGTAGAGCCAAGACGCCTCGTGATGGCCGGTGGTCGGCACGAAGACGTTGAGATGGATGTGCTTGTCCGTCACGGCAGTCGTCCTGAAAATGCTCAATCGAGCTTGATGTTGGCGGCCTTGATGACGCGGCTGTAGTTCTCGAAATCGCTGCGCACGGCTGCATCGCCTTCCGCCGCGGTCGAAGCGACGACGGCGAAGCCCTGGCCTTCGAGGAAGCTCTTCACGTCGGGCGCGTTCAGCGCGGCGACGAAGTCGCGGTTGATCTTCTCGACCAGCGGGCGCGGGGTCTTGGCAGAGACGAAGACGCCCTGCCAGGTCTCGATGTTGAAGTCCTTGATGCCCTGTTCCTGGAAGGTCGGAACGTCGGGCAGGGCTGCTGAGCGCTTGGCGGTGCTGACGCCGATGGCGATCAGTCGGCCGGCGCGCACATGCTCGGTAACGGCGGCAAGCGTGATGATTACCGCGTCGATATGGCCACCAAGCAGGTCGGTCACCGCCGGGGCGCCGCCCTTGTAGGGGATGAAGGTGTACTTGGTGCCGGTGAGCTGGCCGAGCAGTTCATGGCCGATGTGATGGGCGCCACCATTGGACGGCGTGCCGACGGTGAGCGTGCCGTTCTTCTCGCGGGCGAGCTTCAGATATTCATCGAGGTTCTTCACGCCGAGCGAGGGTCGGACCACGAGGATTTGCGGGTTCGACACCGCCTTGGTGACGGTCGAGAGGTCCTTGATCAGGTCGCTCTTCAGCTCCGGGCCGAAGAAGATGGCGTTGAGCGGCACCTTGTCGCCGCCGACCACGATCGAGAGCCCGTCAGGCTTGCCCTGCGCGATCTGCTCCAGCCCGATATTGCCGTTGGAGCCGGCAACGTTCTCGACGATGGGGTCCTTGCCCCAGATCTTGCCAAGCTCGCGGGCCACCGTCCGTGTCAGCGCGTCGGCGCTGGCGCCCGCTGACGAGGTGACGACGATGCGCACCTGGGACTGCGGGTATTTCGACACGTCCACCTCGTCGGCGGACGCGGGGACGAGCGTCAGTGCCAGTGCGGCGCCGGCTAATAGACTGAAAACACCATTCATCGCTGAGAACCTCCGTAATTCGCCACGATCCTAAATTGACATTTCTAATTGTCTATAGAAAATATAGATTAATGAGTTGGAGATTGCCAGTGCCCCTTAATCGCGACGTTCTCACTGCCGGCCTCGCCACCGCCTTTGCCTTGACTCTGCTGGCTTTCGGCAGCTATCTCCCGGTGGGAACGGCGGTGCGCATGGGACCCGGCTTCATTCCCCGTGCCGTCGCCATAGGCCTGCTCGCGGTGGCCGTGCTTATCCTGATCAAGGCTTTGCTTGCCCGGCCCGCCCGCGCAGACGATGCCGCGCCGGAAGCGCCGATCCACTGGCGTGGGGCAGCCAGCATCAGCTTGGGCGTGCTGACGTTCGCGCTACTGATCCAGCCGATCGGCCTGCTCGCCAGCGCCACGGCGACGGTGTTCTTCTCCTCACTCGCCCAACAGGGAGAGGGCTGGGCTGAACGCGTCGTGCTTGCGGGCTCGCTCGCCGCCATTGCCGGGGCGGTGTTCGCCTATGGGCTTGGCCTGCCGCTGCCGATCCTGCCGAACTTCCTGTGATGGAATTTCTCGGTCATCTCGCGCTCGGCTTCGATGTCGCGCTTTCCTGGCAGAATCTTCTGCTGTGCCTGATCGGCGTGCTGTTGGGCACGCTGGTCGGCGTTTTGCCAGGCATCGGGCCGGCAACCACGATCGCCATCCTGCTCCCGGTGACTTTTGAGCTGCCGGCCGTTGGCGCTCTCATCATGCTGGCCGGCATCTATTACGGCGCGCAATATGGCGGCTCGACCACGGCGATCCTCGTCAACATGCCCGGCGAGTCGTCCGGTATCATCACAGCGCTGGACGGCCACCAGATGGCCAAGCAGGGCCGCGCGGGAGTGGCGCTGTCGATTGCCGCCATCGGCTCGCTGTTCGCCGGCACGGTCTCGACCTTCTTCATCGCCGGATCGGCCTCGACGCTGTCCGAGCTCGGCCTGATGTTCGGGCCGGCGGAGAATGTCGCGCTCATGGTGCTGGCCATCGTCGCGGTCATCGTCATGGGCAAGGGCTCGGTGCTGAACGGGCTGGTGATGGTGCTGATAGGCCTGTCGCTCGGGCTGATCGGCACCGATGTTGAAACCAGCAAGGCACGGTTCACCTTCGGCATTCAGGAACTGCGCGACGGCATTGATTTCATCCCGTTGGCGATGGGGCTGTTCGGCATTTCCGAAATCCTGCGCACGCTGGAGACGCCGGGCGACAGCACAATTCTGAACAACAAGATTTCCGGGCTGTGGCCAAAATGGGCGGACCTCAAGGCCTCGGCTCTGCCGATCCTGCGCGGCACCGGCGTCGGCACGGTGCTCGGTATCCTGCCGGGAAGCGGCACGCTGCTCGCCTCCTTCACCGCCTACATGGTGGAAAAGAAGATTTCCCGCACGCCGGAACGCTTCGGCAAGGGCGCGATCGAAGGGCTGGCCTCCCCGGAGAGTGCCAACAATGCTGCGGCGCAGACCTCCTTCGTGCCGATGCTCACCCTCGGCATGCCGTCCGGTGCGGTGACGGCGCTGATGATCGGCGCCATGACCATCCATGGCATCTCGCCGGGGCCGCAGGTGGTGACGCAGCGCCCGGATCTCTTCTGGGGGCTGGTGTGTTCGATGTGGATCGGCAACGCGATGCTGCTGATCATCAACTTGCCGCTGATCGCCATTTGGGTGTCGATCCTGCGCATCCCCTACAGGCGGCTGGTGCCGGCGATCATCCTGTTCTGCTGCGTCGGCGCCTACAGCGTGAACAACTCAACTTTCGATGTGGTCGTGCTGTTCGCCGCCGGGCTGTTCGGTTACGCGTTGTCGCGGCTGGATTGCGACCCGACGCCCCTGCTGCTCAGCTTCATCATCGGGCCGATGCTGGAAGAGAATTTCCGCCGCGCCATGCTGGTCGCGCACGGCAACCCGATGACGTTTGTCGAAAAGCCGATCAGCCTGACGCTGCTGCTGGCGACGGCTGCCCTACTGGTGGTGGCGGTCCTGCCCTCGGTGCGCAAGCGTCGCGAGGAGGTGTTCGTGGAGTGAGGAGAACGGACGTCCATGACCGTCGTCGCGATCCGGCATAGGATGCTGCCCGGATCCTTTCTGTTCAGTACCGAGTACCAAACATGGCGTTCAGCCCGACCATCGATCCCATCTCCCCCGCCTTGCGCGACCTTCTTGCCCCAGGCGGCGTACTTCGCGCCGGCATCAATCTCTCGAACTTTCTGCTGGTCTCGAGCCGCGATGCGCAAGGTTCGCCGATCGGGGTGTCGCCCGACATGGCCGGCGCTATCGCCAACCACCTCGGGGTCAGGCTGCAATTGGTACCGTACGAGTCGCCCGGTCTTCTGGCCGACACGGCATTGCGCGACGAATGGGATATCGGGCTGATCGGTGCCGAGCCGCAGCGGGCCGAAGTAATCAGCTTCACCCCATCCTATGTAGAGATCGAGGCGACCTATTTGGTCCGCGAAGGCTCTAGTTTGCACAGCACGGGGGACGTCGACGCGCCGGGTCTTCGCATCGCGGTGACGGGGCGCACCGCCTATGGGCTCTGGCTCGACCGCAACATCCAGCACGCCACGCTGGTGCGCTCCTCCACCATGGACCAGGCACGGGCGGATTTTGCCGAGCAAGGGCTCGACGCGCTCGCTGGGCTTCGACCGCGATTAATCGCGGATCAGGCTCTGCTTCCCGGTTCGACCCTATTGCCGGGGCGCTTCATGGCGGTGCAGCAGGCGATTGGAACGCCAAAGGCGAAAGCCGCGGCGCTCTCCTACCTCACGAGCTTCATTGAGGCCGCCAAGAGCTCTGGCTTCGTCGCCGAACTGATCGAGAGGCACCGTGTGCAGGGACTGAGCGTCTCCGCTGCGTGACGGCGAAGCGCGGGTGCGCGTTGTGGCGGAACCGCGTCACCGCTGATGGGCCGGAAGGTCTGCACTCCTCACTGCGTCAGCAGGCTCGAGATGAACTGCCGGGTGCGCTCCTGAACCGGGGCGGCGAACAGCGCGCGGGCCGGGCCGGTCTCAAGGATGTGGCCGCCATCCAGAAACGCGACCTCGCCAGCGATATTGGCGGCGAGCCGAAGGTCATGGGTCGCCATCAGCATGGTTGTGCCCTCGCGCGCCAGCTGCGCGATGACTTCCACCACCTCGACGGCAAGCTCCGGGTCGAGCGCGGAGGTTGGCTCGTCGCACAGCAACACCTTCGGCGCCGGGGCCAGCGCGCGGGCGATCGCCACGCGCTGCTGCTGGCCACCCGACAACTGCGCTGGCCAAGCCTCCGCCTTGTCGGCGAGGCCGACCTTATCCAGCAACTCCAGCGAGCGGGCGCGGGCCTTGCCCTCCGGCCATTTCAGCACGGCGACGAGGCTTTCCATCACGTTGCCCAGCGCGGTGCGGTGCGGGAACAGCTGGAAGTTCTGGAACACCATGCCGGTTTGGCGCCGCACGCGCAGAATGGCGTCGCGTTCGGGCCGCTTGCCGGGCGCGAACGTTACGCGGTCCTCGCCAATGGCGAGCGCGCCGGCCTGCGGGATTTCCAAAAGGTTCACGCAGCGCAAAAGCGTGCTCTTGCCCGAGCCGGAGGGGCCGATCAGCGCGGTGACGCTGCCCTCGGCAATTCTGAGGCTGACGGATTTGAGGACGGCAAGCTCGCCGAAGCTCATCTCGATGTCGGTGAGCGCAATCATGACGAGGCTTTCACGAAGCCGCCATAGCGGCTGAAATGACGCTCCAGCCGTACCTGCAAGGCCGACAGCACGGAGCTCAGCGCCAGATAGATCAGCGCCGCCTCGATATAGATGATCAGCGGCTCATAGCTGGTGGCGACGATGCGCTGCGCCGCCTGGAACAGCTCCGGGACGGTCACGGCGGCGGCGAGCGAGGTGTCCTTCACCAGCGAGATGAACGAGTTCGACAGCGGCGGCACCGCCACGCGCAGCGCTTGCGGCAGGATGGTCCGGCGCAGCGCCTGCTGCCAGGTCATCCCGATGGAATAGCTCGCCTCCCACTGCCCGTTTGGGATCGAGCCGATCACCGCGCGCACGATCTCGGAGGTGTAGGCGCCGACGTTCAGGGTGAAGCCGATCAGCGCGGCGGGAAATGCGTCCAGCACGATGCCGATGCTCGGCAGGCCGTAGAAGATCAGAAACAATTGCACAAGCAGCGGGGTGCCGCGAATGATCCAGACATAGAACCGCATCACCGCCACCAGCGGCTTCGGGCCGAACAAGCGGATCAGCGCAACGACGAAGCCAAGCGTCAGGCCGAGCGCGAAGGACAGCAGGGTAAGTGGGACCGTGAACACCAGCGCCGCCCACAGCAGCGGGGCGGCCGAGTTCAGCATAAGTTCGAGCCAATAGGGCACAGCGCGGCTTCCGTTCATGAGAAAGGGCCGCCCAGGCAGGGCGACCCCTTCTGTCGTCACATTAGGACGGTGGGATTATTTGGAAACGTCGGCGCCGAAATATTTCGTCGAGATCGCCGCGTAGGTGCCGTCCGCCTTGATGTCGGTGATCGCCTTGTTGATGGCCTCGACCAGCTTCGGGTTGCCCTTGCGCACGATCACGCCGGAATAGTCGGCATTGTCCTCGGTGGCGACGATCTTCACCTTGGCGTCGGGCTTGTGCTTCTTGAAGTCCAGAAAGGACAGGCTGTCATTGACCGTGGCGTCGGCGCGCCCGTTGAGCACGAGCTGGATCGACTGGTCGAAGCCGTCGGTGCCGACGAGGCTCGCGCCATTCTTCTCGGCGAGCTTGCCGAAATTGCTGGTCAGCGACTGCGCCGCCTTCTTGCCCTTCAGGTCGCTGAAGCCCTTGATGTCGGTATTGTCGTCACGCACGATCAGCACGGCTTTTGAGGCGATATAGGGATCGGAGAAGTCGTATTTGGCCTTGCGGGCGTCGGTGATGCCGACCTGGTTGATCACGGCGTCGTAGCGCTTGGCATCGAGGCCGGCGATCAGCCCGTCCCATTTGCCCTCGAGGAATTCCGCCTTCACGCCAAGCTTCGCAGCGATGGCTTCACCGATCTCGACATCGAAGCCGACCAGCTTGTTGCTGCCGTCATGATAAGTGAAGGGGGCATAGGTGCCCTCGGTGCCGATCTTGATGATTCTGGCGGCCTTGATGGCGTCGAGGTCGTCGGCACGGCCCGGCGCGGCAGCGACCGTCTGCAAGGCGGCGACGAGGCCGATTGCGATAAGCGAGTGCATCCATTTCATGGGTCTGTCTCCTGCGCTCTAAGGGGCGCTGCCTGCTTGAATGCTAAAGTGGGGTGATCGAGGCGGGCAGCTAGTGGCTCACCACGCCGGCAGCACGGCGCCCTTGAACCGGGTTTCCAGAAACGCCTTCACGTCCGGCGACTGATAGGCTGCGGCCAGCTTGCGGATCGTGGGCTTGCTCTCATCCCCTGCGCGCACGGCGACGATATTGCCATACGGGTTCTCGGTGCGGCTTTCCTGAACCAGCGCGTCCTTGCGTGGGTCGAGCTTGGCGCCGAGCGCGTAATTGGTGTTGATCACCGCGCCATCGAGATCGGGCAGTTGCTTGGGCAGTAAGGCGGCATCGAGCTCGCGGAACTTCACCTGCTTCGGATTGTCTATCACATCCAGCGTCGTCGGCAGCAGGCCCTTGCCGGGTTTCACCTTGATCAAGCCGTTGGCCGCCAGCAGGTTGAGCGCCCGCCCGCCATTGCTGGGATCGTTGGGAATGCCAATCTGCGCGCCCTGCGGCAGGTCTTTGAAATTCTTGATCTTGGTCGAGTAGAAACCGATCGGCTCGACGATGGTGAAGCCGGCGGGCACGATCTTGTAACCCCGCGCCGCGATCTGGGCGTCGAGATAGGGCTGGTGCTGGAACGCATTGGCGTCGAGATCGCCGCGCGACAATGCCTCGTTCGGCAGCGTGTAGTCGGAAAAGGCGATGATCTGGATCTCTATTCCGTCCTTGGCCGCGACCTTCTTGACGACTTCGGCGATCTCTTCCTCGTCGCCGCCGATGACGCCGAGCTTGATCTTTTCAGCCGCTGACGCGGGTAGGGCGCTTATGAGGGCGGCAACGGCAATGCCGGCTGCGAGGTTGATGAACCGATTGATGGACATGGAGGCTCCCCGAATGATGGCGCCAGGCGCCTTGTCTCGTGAGAGGAGCGCCGAATCTGATAATAATCTATTGAATTTATGGAATACTAGGTATGCATATTTGTTAGGCGTGATGCACAAATCGTGGGCGACCGCACAAAGGTCTATCAATCCAATTGACAATTTGAAGTGGTTGGTTAATCGTAAAGCCGTTGTTGATCGGTGAATAATTTGTATTCGCTGATTGGCCGCGGGATTTGAGCCCGGCAGCTTGCACCGCGTCACCAATTGCTAAAGCGCCACGATGGTCGTGGTCGGGTCGTTTTGACGATGCCTTTGGGAGGCCGAGCCATGACCAAGATGTGTTGTCCCTGCTGCGTATGACGTTGCTTCGTCTCGTATCTTTTCAGCAGCTTTAGCCGGATTGCAGTTGCGCCACAGGCGCCCTCCGGTTCAGGGACCTAGACCATGACCGATTTCATCTCCTTTGCCGCCGGCGAGCCGCGGCTCGACGACATATTGGCCGACCCCATCATTGGCCTTGTGCTGAAGCGCGATGGCCTTAGCGCCGAGCGGGTCGCCGCCCTGCTGGCGCGCGAGCAGCGCCGGCTCGGGTTCGGCAGCGCGCCGCGCCGGGCCGCCGGTTCACCGGCTCTGGCCTACGCGGCCTGACAGGCTGAGCGTGCCACGCTGTCCGAGACTTTTCCGTTTAACAGTGCCGCTCGCGGCGCCGGACCGTCGGCGGTTGCCAAGCAAGACCCGGAAAACCAGAACGGTAGCGATGATGCGCGCCCGATGATCGAACTCGACGGTGTGTGGAAGACCTTTCCAGCCCGCGGCAGCGACACGGCCGTCGAGGCGCTGCGCGGCGTGAGCTTGCATGTGCCGCGTGGCGAGATTTATGGCGTCATCGGCCGTTCCGGCGCCGGCAAGTCGACCCTGATCCGCACCATTAACGGGCTGGAGCGCCCGACCTGCGGTGAGGTGCGGGTCGACGGCATCGCCATCGACAAGCTCGATGAGCGTGCGCTGCGCGAGGAGCGCCGCAAGATCGGCATGATCTTCCAGCACTTCAATTTGCTGTCCTCACGCTCGGCCTTCGGCAATGTCGCGCTGCCACTCGAGCTGCTCGGCCTTAGCCGTCGCGAGATTGAAAAGCGCGTGACGCCGCTGCTGGAGCTGGTTGGGCTGGGCGACAAACGTGACCGCCATCCGGTGGAGCTCTCCGGCGGCCAGAAGCAGCGCGTCGGCATCGCCCGTGCGCTAGCCACCGAGCCCAAGGTGCTGCTGTCGGACGAGGCGACCTCGGCACTCGATCCCGAGACCACACGCTCCATCCTCGCGCTGTTGGCGCGGGTGAATGCCGAGCTCGGCCTCACCATCGTGCTGATCACCCACGAGATGACCGTCATCAAGGAAATCTGTCACCGCGTCGGTGTGATCGACGACGGCGCGATCATCGAGGAGGGCCCGGTCCACCAGGTGTTCGCACACCCGCAGACCGCGACGGCGCGCTCTTTCGTCGGCAGCCTTGCCGGGCGCGAACTGCCCGCCAGCATCAAGGCCGAACTCGGCGCGCCGGTGGAGGCATCGTCCCAAACTATTTTGCGTCTGACTCTTACCGGGGAGGCGGCCACCCAGCCGACCGTGACCAAGCTGGCGCGGGCGCTCGGCATCGATGTCGCCATCCTCGGCGGCCAGATCGACAGCATTGGCGGCCACCCGTTCGCGCTGCTGTTCCTCGGCGTGCCGACGGCGAGCTGGACCAGCGGTGCGGTGAGCGCGGCACTGGCGAGCCCGGACATCCAGCTGGAGATGCTCGGCCATGTCGCCTGAACTCCTCCGCCTCATCCTCGATTCGACGCTCGAGACGCTCTACATGGTCGGCGTCGCGACCCTTATTGGCACGCTGCTCGGCCTGCCGCTCGGCATTTTCCTCGCCACCAGCGGCCAGGGCGAGCTGTTCGCCGCCCCGAAGCTGAACGGCGTGCTCGGCGTGGTGGTGAACGCTACCCGCTCGACACCTTTCATCATCCTCGTCGTCGCCATCATCCCCTTCACCCGGCTGATCGCCGGCACCTCCATCGGCACCACGGCGGCCATCGTGCCGCTGACCATTGCCGCGACACCATTCATCGCGCGCATCGTCGAGGCGGCGATCCGGGAAGTCGATTACGGCCTGGTGGAAGCGTCATTGGCGATGGGAGCCACACCGTTGCAGATCGTGCGCAAGGTGCTGATCCCCGAGGCGCTGCCGGGTCTCGTGCTTGGCATCACGCTGGCTGTTGTCAGCCTGCTGTCGAACTCCGCCATGGTTGGCGCGGTCGGCGGCGGAGGCTTGGGCGATCTCGGCATCCGCTACGGCTACCAGCGCTTTATGCCGGAGGTGATGCTGGTCGTGGTGATCGTGCTCATCGTGCTGGTTCAGGGATTTCAAACCCTCGGTGAATATGTCGCGCGGCGGGTCAACCGACGCCTGCGACTGGTCTGCCCCCTGAAAAGTGGTCCTCCTTAAGGTAGGCTTTCGAGCCTTTGGAGGATGGCGCTATGGCGCAGAAGAAGCACAAGCCTGAAGAGATCGTCGCAAAGCTCCGGCAGGTAGACGTGCTGGTGTCCCAAGGACGTCCGGTTTCCGAGGCGATCCGGGCGATCGGGGTGACGGCGTTCACCTTCTATCGCTGGCGCAAGGAGTTCGGTGGTCTGAAGAGCAACCAGGTGAAGCGTCTGAAGGATTTGGAGAAGGAGAACGAGCGGCTTCGCAAGGCGGTCTCGGACTTGACGCTTGAAAAGCTTATCCTGAAGGAAGCCGCGTCGGGAAACTTCTAAGCCCCGCCCGGCGCCGGCGCTGCATCGAGCACGTCATGGGCAAGCTCGGCGTGTCGGAGCGCTTCGCGTGCCGGGTTCTGGGGCAACATCGATCCACGCAGCGCAAGATGCCGATGGGGCGAGCCAATGAGGCCGCGCTTACCGCTGACATCGTCGAACTGGCCACCCGGTATGGGCGCTATGGCTATTGGCGGATCACAGCGCTGCTACACGCCGCTGGCTGGGCCGTGAACGTCAAACGGGTCGAACGGATTTGGCGGCAGGAGGGGCTCAAGGTGCCTTACAAGCAGCCGAAGAAGGGCCGCCTATGGCTGAACGATGGGTCCTGCCTCCGGCTGCGGCCGGAGCATCCCAATCATGTCTGGTCCTACGACTTCGTCGAGGATCGCACCCATAACGGCAGGAAGTTCCGCATGTTGAACGTGATCGACGAGTTCACGCGGGAATGCCTGGCGATCCGCATCGACCGCAAGCTCAACTCGACTGCAGTCATCGACGTGCTATCCGACTTGTTCGTGCTGCGGGGCGTGCCCAGCCATGTTCGTTCCGACAACGGCCCGGAGTTCATCGCCAAGGTCGTGCGCGACTGGATCGCCGCGGTCGGGTCCAGGACCGCCTTCATCGAACCGGGTTCGCCATGGGAGAACGGATATTGCGAGAGCTTCAACTCCAAGCTCAGAGACGAACTGCTGAACGGCGAAATCTTCTACATCTTGGCTGAGGCAAAGATCGTCATCGAGAGCTGGCGCCACCACTACAATACCGAGCGACCGCACTCATCACTCGGCTACAGGCCTCCAGCTCCAGAGGTCATCTTACCCCTGCAGCCGGCCCCATCAGACCAGGCCGAAAGGCCGACAATGAATTAGACTGAAACCGGACCACTCAATAGGGGCAGGCCACACGGCCGTCCCCCGACCTCTTGGCGAGACGGGGACGTCATCGAGGGCCACGAGAGGGAAATCGTGGCCCATGCCTTCGCCGACACCGCGCCGGTCGCCCGGGGACGCGGGCGAGCGTCCTGATGCCGCGACGCCGAAGCTCGCCCCGTCGCGCACGCTGAAACCCGTGGCTCCGGGGCTCCCGCAGTTGTGCCGCGGGAGCCCCTGGCGTCTCATACGGCCGGTGTGCCGCGCTGGTGTTGGCACGTTAACTTCCGGCTGTCGCGAAGAGGAGCATTTGGCTTGGTGACAGGCTCAGGCGGTGACGCCAGCGACGGCTTTCCAGTGCGCCATAGCCTTGAGGCGAAGAGGTGAGTGGCTAGGGCAGAGCGGCGGGGCCGAGATGGAACGAACAGATAATCCCGCCCGAACTTCATCGCCCAGCGCCGCAGCGTCTCGTAGGAGAAGGCAATACTACGTTCCGGGCAGCATCTCCTCGACCAGGCGAAGGCTCAGGGGAAAGCGAAAATACAGCCACACCGCGTGGGCGATGATCGCCGGCGGGAATCGGTGGCGCTTGTAGCTGATGGTCGGCGGGTTCATGCGACCCCAATTACACGGCCTGCCGCAACGCCGAAGTTAACGTGACAACGCCGCTTGGCCGTATGCCGCTGCTTCACCCGTGCCGAACGGTCCGCGTCCTGGATCGCATCGATCACCGGCAACAAGGGACCCAGCTTCGGCTTCGCCGCGGGCTCCTTGCGCGTATATCCCGGTGGCAGCGAGAACCGACACATCTTCGTAACCGTCTCCGGGCTCAACCCGAATACCCGCGCCGCCTCACGCCGGCGACGACCTCCGACAAACACGAAGCGCCGAACCGCGGCATAACTCTCCACGGCAAACATCCCTGGCCGTCCCCAAAGGGATAAGCCTAACCAATGGCCGGATTTTACCCCGCCGTGCTCAGCAAAGTGCCGTCACTCACTGCCTGGTTTTGACACCGCCATGGACAACACCAGCTTCGCGCCCAACCGTGCATGGTGTCACTGGCAAAGGCGCCGTTCTACCGCGTGCTTGTCTACCCAACCCCCGTCGCCACAAGCCTCGGCCTTTCCGCCAATGCCCATGCGCAGGTGCTCGATGCCCACGGTGAGGCAATTCCGGGGCTTTATGTCTGCGGCAATGACATGAGCGCCGCGATGGGCGGGGAATATCAGGGGCCGGGCGGCCAGTTGGGCCCAGGCATGACCTTCGCCTACATCGCGACACGCCATGCCGCCATCCCGCCACGCCGATGACGGGGCGACTTATGTTGACTTCCCCTAGGCTGGGAAGTTGAAGCACGATGATGTTAAATGCGGCAACGTCCTTTTAGCCGCTCGATGACGAGCAGCTTCCGCTAGCCGCCAGAGCGATATGCCAAGCGCTTTCCCGACGGACGAGCTCGTCTCCGGAATCCGCAAAAAGATTCATCTGCATCAGCGCATCCGCTAGATCTTGCCGAGGTCGTCGTAGCCCGCATGCAAGGCCCAATCTCCCTCGCAAAAGCGATCGCGGGCAAAATTGTGCTGGTGCCAATAGGGGTAGATATAGGGCAGCCGGCTGACGATGTTCAGTCGTTCCAGTTCATCGGCGGTGAGTTCGATATCAACGGCAGCGATGTTGTCGCGGAAATGGGCCTCCTCGGTGCCGCCGACCACGAGCGAGGCGATTCCGGGACGCGACAGCGTCCAGGCGATGGAAATCTGTGCCGCTGTTGCACCGCGCGTGGCGGCGATGTCGTTCAGCACGTCGACGATATTCCACAGGCGCTCGCTGTCGCGGATGGGCGGCTCGGTCCAGCCGGCCGCCTGGCGTGAATCGGCCGGGAACTTGTCGCGGCCGAACCGGCCAGAGAGCAGGCCGGCGGCCAGCGGGCTCCACACCATGACGCCGACGCCCTGATCGACCGCGATCGGCAGGAGTTCATACTCCGCCTCCCGCGCCTCCAGCGTGTAGTGAATCTGCTGGGTCACAAAGCGTGGCAGGTTCCTGGTCTCGGCGATGCCAAGCGCCTTCATCACATGCCAGCCGGAATAGTTCGAGCAGCCGATATAGCGGATCTTGCCCTGCCGCATCAGCGCATCCAGCGCCGACAGCGTCTCGTCGAGGGGCGTAACACCGTCCCACTCGTGCAGGAAATAGATGTCGATATGGTCGGTGCGCAACCGTTTAAGGCTGCGCTCGCATTCGCGCATGAGGTGGTAGCGCGACACGCCCTCGTCATTTGGTCCCTCGCCGATCCGCATGCGCGCCTTGGACGAGAGGAGCACGCGGTCGCGGCGGCCTTCGAGCACCTCGCCGACGATCTCCTCGGAACGGCCGAAGGAGTACATATTGGCGGTGTCGATGACGTTGATGCCACCGTCGAGACAGACATCGACCAGGCGCCGGGCCTCGGTGACGCCGTGATTGGCAACCTTGGCGAAATCGCCCACTCCGCCAAAGGAGAACGTTCCCATGCTGAGGGCCGATACCTTCAGGCCCGAGCGGCCGAGCGTGCGGTATTTCATGAGAGACGTCTCCCGGAGGTATCGGCCGCAAGGGCGCGACCTGTCAGTTCAGCCGCGACGGCGGCAATCCCCAGCTCAGGACTGGTGAGCACGGCAATCCTCTGCTGGGCCGAGGCCGGCAACGCGCCCGCCATCGAGGCCTGCGCCAGCACGACCAATTCGACCTGCGGCGCCACTTCGTCAAAGGCCTCCCGCACAAGGCGATCATGGGCCTCTCGGTCCCCTGCCACGAGACGCGCAAAAGCCCCCTCGCAGAGCCGGGCGACCATCGTGACGTCACGGCCGGCGGCGGATGCTGTCGCGCGGATCAGCCGGCCGGTCGGTTCCAGAGTAGTGGACAGTGTCGCCAGCACGCCGATGCGACGGGCGCGCCGCACCGCCTCCTCGGCCATGCCGCGATCAATGCGAAACAGCGGCACCGGCGTTGTCGGGCGCAGGGCGTCGACCGCTTCGCCCAGGGTCGAACAGGTGACAAGCACCGCATCGGCCCCGGCGGCATCGGCCTGCACCTCGGCGGCGAGGCGCGCCCGGGTGGCATCAGTGAGGTGCCCGGCGCGCACGGTTTCAGCGAGCAGGCTCTCATCGACCGAATGGACGAATGTCCAGCACGGCAGCGCTTCCTCGACGAGCGGTCCGAAACGCGCGACCAGCGACGGCACGGTGTGAATGAGCGCGAGCCGGGGCATGTGCTGTCTCCTTACGCGGTCTGGGCGACGCCGCGGCGGCGGACCGCGCGCGGTGCGGGGCGGGGATCGCCCGGTCCCCGATCGCTGGCCCTTGTGACGAGACTGGCCCCAACCAGTATCTTCACCGGCCGCTGCGGCTCGGCGGCGTTGATGAGGTCGTCGAGAATGGTGACGGCCAGATTCCCGATCTTGCGCTTCGAGACGTCGATCGTTGTGAGGGCCGGCTCCATGGTGGCGCCGAGCGGGAGATTGTCGAAGCCGATCACCCCGACATCCTCCGGAATGCGGATGCCGAACTCGCGCAGCGCCTTGATGAAGCCATAGGCAATGACGTCATTGGTGCAAAAATACCCATCTGCGAGCGTGAGCCCGTCGCTTAGCGCCTTCACGGTATCGAGATGGGCGCCATCAAAGGTAGATTCGACGGAGAGAATGTGGGCGGGGTCGATGGTCAGCCCTAACCGTGCGGCATTCCGGTGGAAGGCATGCTCACGGAGGTCGAAGTTCGTGGTCTCCACATGGCTCGCCACGAAACCGATGCGCTCGAACCCCTGCTGACGCAGTCGCGCCATCACCTGATAGACGGCGTCTTCGTTGTTCATATTGACGAAATTGGCTTCCACGATGTCGCAGAAGGTATCGATAAACACGATCGGCCGGCCGACGCCCTGCAGGATGCGAATGTCCGATTCCGACATTTCGGTGCCAAGCGCAATGAGGCCGCTGACCGGGGCGACCGCGATCATGTCGGCGACCGAGGTCATGCTCTGTCCCTCGTGGCTCACCACCTCCAGCGCATAGCCGCGCCGGGTCGCTTCGGCCGACATGCCGTCGATGTAATCCGACACGAAGACACTGTGGTCACGGTTCACCGTGTGGCCGTGCTTGGCGATCTTGAGGAAGCGGATGGTGCTGCCCGACGCCTCAGGCCGCGGCCTTGCCAGGCGGGGAACATAGTTGAGACGCGCGGCAGCTTCGAGAACCCGGGCGCGGGTGATCCCGGAGATTTCCCCCTTGCCGTTCAGGACGAGCGAGACCGTCGCCGGCGAAACGCCCGCCGCACCGGCAATGTCCCGAATGGTGAAAGTCGCCTTGGCTTTCATGTCCGGCTAAGCGTCCCCATGGAACCTACGATGCGCATTAAATGCCAACTTTGTTTAGTAAACATATGGGCGCCTTTTTGAGCGTTAGGCCAAAAATCTCGGCCTTGCAACCGTCTTGCAAGAATGATGCGGAAGTCCGAACCGCGTGGCTGGCCCATTTGGAATTCGCGCGCTCCCCGTCGATCGAACACTCCGGCAGCGACGGGCCTGGCCTTGCCCGAGAGATGACGGAAATGCCCACAGAAGCGTAAGAAAGGCTGCCCTATAAGGGTTTGGTATACGAAATTCCATATTTCATCTGATGCCCTACCGGCCCTGAACGTTGCCGCTCTTTTGGGCACGCTGGTCCCAAGGCAGCTGCGGGGGGCGCCCGCAGAACACTGCCACCCACCTCGGGTAGGCCGCTTGCGCCCCGCAAAAGCCTTTGCTACGAATTTAGTGAAGCTGGTCAAAGTTTACTAAAAGTACCGGCACCACTCCGGGAGGAGACCATGCGAACCACCGGCGGACAGCTGGTCATGCTCGTCGTCATCAACGCGGCGCTCCTCGCCGTGGGGGCGATGATTTCCGGCGGCACCTTCCTCTCGCCGTTCAACCTGCAGTCCATGGCCGGCCAGCTGCCCGAGATCGGCTTCCTCGCCATCGGAGTGATGCTCGCCATGTGCGCCGGCAATGGCGGCATCGATCTTTCCGGCATCGCGCTCGCCAACCTCTCCGGCGTCGCCTCGGCGATCATCGTTGCCTCATTCCTGGCGAGCACCGGCAACGAGACCGTCTTCTCCATTGCCTTCATCGCGGTGGCACTGGTGATAGGGCTGGTTGGCGGCATGTTTAACGGCCTGCTCATCAGCCGGCTGAACATTACGCCCATCCTGTGCACCCTCGGCACCCAGATGTTGTTCACAGGCATTGCCGTGGTCTTGTCGGACGGGCGGGCAGTGGCTGTCGGCAGCCCCGAGCTGCTGTCGGCAATTGGCAATGGGCTTTTTCTGGGCGTACCGATCAGCTTCCTTGTCTTCATCGGCGCCGCCGGGCTGGTCGCTGCACTACTGAAATTCACCCCTTTCGGCCTGTGGCTGATGCTCATGGGCACCAACCCCAAGGCAGCGACCTTCGCTGGCTTTCCCAAGGCGCGGGTACTGATCGCGACCTATGCGACGAGCGGGCTGCTGGCGGGCCTTGCGGGAATCATCATCGCGGCGCGCAACGTCAACGTGAAGTGGGACTACGGCACGTCCTACCTGCTCATTGCCATCCTGATCGCCGTCATGGCGGGCGTCCGCCCGGAGGGCGGCTATGGCCGGGTGATCTGCGTGGTGATGGCAACGATCGCGCTGCAGCTCATGTCGAGCCTGCTGAACTTCGGCGGGTTGTCGAACTTCGTTCGCGACTTCGCCTGGGGCGCACTGCTTCTGACCTTCCTAGCGGTCGGCCGCTACAACCTGGTCGGCCTGCTAACCCCGAACAAGAGCGAGAAGCTCGTGTGATGCGCAACCCTCACGCATCGATCAGATCATGAGGGTGGAAACAAAAAAGGAGGAAACTATGGGAGCTCTCTCGAAGAAGATGCTGCTCGGCTCGGCGATGGCCCTCGCCGTCGTGGCCGGCTCCGCCGGCGCGCTGATGGCCCAGGACAAGCCGGTCATCGCCACTATAGTCAAGATCAGCGGCATTCCGTGGTTCGACCGCATGGAAACCGGCGTCAAGCAGTTCCAGAAGGACAATCCCGATGTCGTCGCCACCCAGTACGGCCCGGCCACCGCTGATGCGGCCCAGCAACTGCAGATCATAAACGACCTCGTCGCCAAGGGGGTCAACGGGCTCGCCGTGGTGCCAATGGACCCCTCCGTACTCGAAGGCACACTCAAGCGCGCCATGGATCGCGGGATCATCGTGGTGACGCACGAGGCCGACAACCAGAAGAACACCCATGCCGATGTCGAGGCCTTCGACAATGCCGATTACGGGCGTGCCCTGAACAAGCGTCTGGCCGAGTGCATGGGCGGCAAGGGTAAGTGGACCACCTTCGTCGGCTCGGTCGGCAGCCGCACCCACATGCAGTGGGTCGGTGCGGGCGAGGAGAACGCGAAGACGCATCCGGACATGGTGCTGGTCGACAAGAACAACGAGTCGTTCGACGACGCCAACGGCACCTATGAGAAGGCCAAGGAAATCCTGCGCAAGCACCCCGACATCAAGGGCTTCCAGACTTCGGCTGGCAATGACGTGCTCGGCGTCGGCCGCGCCATCGACGAGGCCGGCCTGTCCGGCAAGGTGTGCCTGGTCGGCACCGGCCTCCCGAACCCCTCGCAGGACCTGCTTGAGTCCGGTGCCATCACCGCCATCGGCTTCTGGGATCCGCAGAAGGCCGGCATGGCAATGAACGCGGTCGCCAAGAGCCTGATCGCCGGCAAGAAGGTCGAGGACGGCGCTGATCTCGGCGTGCCCGGCTACGAAAAGGTGAAGGTGGTGAAGGGCCCAGGCGAGGGTGTTCTCATCATCGGCAACGGCATGGTGCTCGCCGACAAGGCGAACTACAAGGAATACCTCTTCTGATCGCCCGATAAGTCCAGATCCCGGGGGACGCCCTGCGCGTTTCCCGGGGTCCCGCACGCGTCGCTCACCGCACGCGTCATCACGGTGTCAGGGGAGTCCTCATGTCCCACGCGTCCCATACCCCCCTGCCGACCGGCGCGCAGGCGCGCCCGTTCCTCGAACTGCGCAACATCCACAAGCGCTTCGGCGGTGTCCACGCGCTGCGCGGGGTGAGCTTTTCCATCGCGGCGGGCGAGGCCTATCACCTGCTCGGCGAGAATGGCTGCGGCAAGAGCACTGTCATCAAGATCATGTCCGGCGCCCACGCCCCGGATGAGGGCGAGATCGTGCTCGAAGGCCGGAGCTTCCGCGCGCTCAACCCGATTCAGTCGCTCGCCGCCGGCATCGAGACCGTCTACCAGGACCTTTCCCTGCTGCCGAACCTGACGGTCGCGGAGAATGTTGCGCTCAATGAGCAGCTTGTCGCGAGCGGTGGGCGGCTGGCGCGGCTGTTCGACCGTGCGCGGCTCAAGCGCACCGCCGAGGCCGCGCTCGACGTGGTCGGCCTGCCCACGGCGCCGGCCTATCTCTCCACCATCGTCTCCGACCTGCCGCTGGCCCAGCGCCAACTGGTCGCCATCGCCCGCGCCATCGCCACCCGGGCGAAGATGGTCATCATGGACGAGCCGACCACCTCGCTCACCCGCCGGGAGGTCGACAATCTGATCGCCGTCGTCGAGCGCCTGCGCTCCGAGGGCGTGGCGGTGCTGTTCGTCACCCACAAGCTCGACGAATGCTACCGTATCGGCGGCCACGCGATCGTGTTTCGCGACGGCCAATGCGTGGCACAGGGGCCGCTAGCCGACTATTCCAAGCACCGTCTCACCGAGCTGATGACCGGGCGTACCATCGATTCCAAGCGCTACCGGACCGGCGCCCCAAGGGCGGAGGAACTGTTTGCCGCGGACGGTCTTTCGCTGCCGCCGAGCTTCGCGAATGTGAGCTTCAGCGTGCGCCATGGCGAGATTCTCGGCATCACCGGCCTTGCCGATTCCGGCCGCAACGAGCTCGCCACCGCGATTGCCGGCGTCACCCCCGCTTCCGTGGGGCGCATCCGTATCGATGGCAAGGTCGAGCGGATCGGCCACCCCGCCCATGCGATACGCCTCGGGATCGGCTATGTGCCCGAGGACCGGCTGGGCGAGGGCCTCTTCCTCGACAAGTCGATCTTCGAGAACGAGATCGCCCTCGTGGTGAGCGACCTCGCCAACGCGGTCGGCATCGTCGACAAGACGAAGGGCCGGGCACTCGCCGGGAAAATCGCTCAGGATATGCACCTCAACACGCGCGATATCGACCTCCCGGTCGGTGCGCTTTCCGGCGGCAATCAGCAACGCGTGCTCATCGGCCGCTGGCTCTCGATCAACCCCAGGCTGCTGCTCCTGCACGGGCCCACCGTGGGTGTCGATGTGGGCTCCAAGGACACGATCTACCGCCTGGTTCAGCAACTCGCCGAAGCCGGCATGGGCCTCGTCATCATCAGCGACGATCTGCCCGAATTGCTGCAGAACTGCGACCGCATCCTCGTAATGAATGCGGGCAGCATCGTCGCCGAATTTGATGCCCGGGCGACCGACGAGGAACAGCTCTACCAGGCCATGCTGACGTCCCGGTCCGACCTCGCAACGGAGGCCGCCCGATGAGCGCGCTCCATCTTCACGACATCCCCGCCAAACCCTCACGGCGCAGCGCGTTCATCGATCTGGTAAGCCGGCGCCCGGAGATCATCACCCTCGCGATCCTGTTGGCGATCTGCGTCGCCGTCTCCATCATCAACCCGGCCTTTCTCCAGCCCTCCTCGCTGGTGGATATTGGTCGCGCCAGCGTGGTCATGGGCCTGTTCGCGCTCGGCGTGTTCATCATCCTGGCGGCAGGGGGAATCGACGTCTCCTTCACCGCCATTGCCGCGTTCACGATGTATTCGATGACGCTGCTGGTGAAGGACCATGTCCCTGATATGCCTATCGCCCTCGTGCTCCTGCTCGCCATGGCAGGAGGCGCGCTGCTGGGCGTGGTGAACGGCCTGCTTGTGCACCACCTCAGGGTGCCCTCGCTGATCGTGACCATCGGCACGCAGTACCTGTTCCGCGGCATCCTGCTCGCCTTCATCGGTACCGTCTGGATCATGTCGCTGCCGCCGCAGATGGGCGCCTTCGGCCGCATGCCGCTGTTCCAGTTCGAGTCCGGGGACGGTCGCACCATCACCCTGCCGTTCTATTTCCTCGTCCTGCCGGCGGCAGCCCTGCTGACTTGGTGGATTTTGAACCGCACGCTGATGGGCCGCGCCATCTTCGCGCTGGGCGGCAATGCCAGCGTCGCCGAGCGGCTCGGCTACAGCCTGAAGACCATCCATATCTTCCTGTTCGCCTATGCCGGGGCGCTGGCTGGGCTCGCCGGCATCATCCACACCGCCGCCAACCGGCAGGCCAACCCGTTTGATCTCGTCGGCAGCGAGATCAACGTCATCGCCGCCGTCGTGCTGGGCGGTGCGCGCATCACCGGCGGCACCGGCAGCGTCATCGGTACGCTGCTCGGCGTGCTGCTGATCGTGGTGGTGAACTCCGTGCTGGTGATGGTGGGCATCCCCTCCACCTGGCAGCGCGTGGTGGTCGGCACCTTCATTCTGCTCGCCGCCGGCTTCTTCGTGTTCTGCCAGAAAAAGAACGGCTGATTTCAACCGGCGCCACAGCTTCGCGCTCCAAGAGGAACCGAGAGGACCATATGAAGAAGTTTCTCAATGACCCGGCGCATTTCGTCGACGAAATGTTGGAAGGCATCTACCGGGCCCATCCCCAGCTGACCTACGTCAATGACGACAAGCGTTGCCTGGTGGTGGCGAAGCCGACGCCCGGCAAGGTCGGCATCGCCACCGGCGGTGGTTCCGGCCACCTGCCGCTGTTCCTTGGCTATGTCGGCGACAACATGCTGGATGGCTGCGCCGTCGGCGGCGTGTTCCAGTCGCCGAGCGCCGACCAGATGCACGAAGTGACCAAGTACATCGATCAGGGCGCCGGCGTTCTCTACGTCTACGGTAACTACAGCGGCGACATCATCAATTTCGACATGGCCGCCGAGCTGGCAGACATTGACGGCATCGCGGTGAAGCAGGTCATCGGCAATGATGACGTCGCGTCCTCCGCCGTCGGCGAAGAGCACAAGCGTCGCGGCGTCGCCGGCATCTTCTTCGTCTACAAGGTGTCGGGCGCCGCAGCCGCCGCGATGCTTCCACTTGACGAGGTGACGCGCCTCGCCGACAAGGCCCGCCTCAATGTGCGCACCATCGGCGTCGCGCTGTCGAGTTGCGTGGTGCCGGAGATCGGCCACGCCACCTTCTCCGTCGGTGACGACGAGATGGAAATCGGCATGGGCATCCATGGCGAGCCGGGCATCGGGCGCACCAAGCTTGCCGCGGCCGACGCCGTGGTCGACGAGATGATGGAGCGCATTTTCGCCGAGCTGCCTGCCGGCAGCGGCGACGAGTTCGCGGTGCTGGTCAACGGCCTCGGTGGGACGCCGAAGGAAGAACTTTACATCCTATTTCGCCGCGTCTCCCAGCTGTTCGAGCAGCGCGGTTCCAGGGTGAAACATGTCTGGATCGGCGAATTCGCCACTGCGATGGAAATGGCCGGGGCCTCCATTTCAGTGCTGAAGCTCGACGCCGAGCTCGATCCGCTGGTTGCCGCGCCGACGAACACGCCGTTCTTCGCCCATTACAAGGTCTGAGGTTTCCCAATGGACGCGATCCGCGCCGACGATCTGATCGGTCTTTTCCAGCGTTGGCGCGATACGTTCGCCGAACAGCGCAATTTCCTGATCGCGCTCGACGGCAAGGTCGGCGACAGCGATCTCGGCATCACCATGGCGAAGTCGTTTGCGGCGGCCTACGACACCGTGGCGGCCGAAGGCGCGGGCGCGGGACTTACCAAACTGCTCCGCTCGGCCGGCGCGATCATGGCCAAGACGGCCCCCTCCACCATGGGAACTCTCACTGCCACCGGCTTCCTGCGCGGCGCCAAGGCGCTCGACGGCAAGGAGGCGATCGGCACCCCGGAGGCGGCCGCCTTCTGGCGGGCCTTTGCTACCGGCATTGCCGAGCGTGGCAAGGCGAAGCTGGGCGACAAGACCATTCTTGACGTGCTGGACCCGGTGGCTGGTGCACTGGAGACGGCCGCGGCCTCTGGCCTCGCTCTGGCTCCGGCACTGAAGGCGGCTGCCGACTCCGCCGAGGCAGAGCTGGAGCGGACCAAGACCATGGTGGCCCAGCATGGCAAGGCGGCGGCGTTCCAGGAGAAAACGTTGGGGCTGCAGGATGCTGGCGCCACTGTGGGCGTGCTGCTGTTGAAGACCATGACCGATTTCGTTTCGGAGTAAACGAGGTTTGTCACGACTTTCCATCGTCGGATGACAAGGCCGCCACCGCCTGCGGCGCAGATTCGGGCTTCGGGCTGGGGCTCTCCATCATGCCGGAAATCATGCACGCCCCAGGCGAACGGGTGCTAGCCAACCGGCATCCCGCATGGGCGTTGTCACGTTAACTTCCGGCGGTCGCGAAGAGGAGCATTTGGCCTGGTGACAGGCTCAGGCGGTGACGCCAGCGACGGCTTCCAGTGCGCCATAGCATTGAGGCGATAGAGGTGAGCGGCTAGGGCAGAGCAGCGGGACCGGGGTGGAACGAAAAAAGTTTGCGGAGGGCGGAGAAGACCACGACGAAGCGTTGAAGGCTCCCCGATGATCGAAAGCCCTGCATCGCCCGCTCGCGCTTTCGGAGTGGCAGGTGCGAGTTCTCGGCGCGGTTGTTGCGGCCCTTATGCGCGCGATGCCCGATCGCCGGCATGATCTGACGCCGGGCGGCGGCATAAGAGCCGAGCTTGTCAGTGATCATGCGCCGGGGCGCGCAGTCCTGCTTCTTCAAAAGACGCCTCAGCAAGCGCCTCGCTGCCTTGGTGTCCCGGCGCATCTGGACGATCTCATCGAGGATATAGCCGTTCTGGTCGACGGCACGCCACAGCCAGTGCTTCTGCCCGGCAATGGTGACGACGACCTCGTCGAGATGCCAGATGTCGCGGGACCCGATTCCAACTACACGGCCTGCCGCAACGCCGAAGTTAACGTGACAACGCCCGAAATGTTCTCGCCATAGATCAGCGTTCTCCCAACGGCCTCCTGTCCCGTGAGGAATCTGAAATAGGCCAGCTGGACGTAACCGTTGCGCGGCATTCGTGGCCCGAGCACAATGACGCGCAGGCGGCTCCATTCTGCCCGCGAAAATTCGGAGCGCCACTGCCTCACTATCTCGTCCATGCGGTCTATCTGGAATTTGGCGGCGTCCGTTGCGCTGGCGAGAAGGTACGGCGCCACATCTCGTGCCGCGGAGGTCAGCTCATCAAGGGTATAGTCTCCATATGCCAAGGCCCTCTGCATAAAGCCGGACATTCGCTCGACCATGAAGCGGTCACGCGCCTGCGCATCCTAGTCTAGGCTTCCCCTTCATGCTCATGCCCGGGCGCAGCATGTACAAGCTGTGTCTCAGGTGAATGAACGAGACTCAGATAGCGCTCGAACTGCACCAGCACGTCGGTGATGATCTGGTCGCGCGCCATTCCCATCACGTCATAGCCGCGTCCGCCGCTGGAGAAGTAGGTCCGCGCCTCGTAGCGGTATTCGGGCTTTCCGGCCCCCGCCGTGAGGAAGGTCGGCAGGCGGTGGGCGACGGCGCTGACGCCATAGACGAAATCGCGCACATTTTCCGCCGGTGAACGCAGCGCCACGACGCCGTTCTCTTCCTCCCGCACCTGTGCGACGCGGCCGCGTCGCGTCAGTTCCTGCGCCACCTGCTCAAGGGCGGGGCGCACCTCCTGGGCGATGAAGCGCTCGACCTCGCGCTGCGTCGGCGCGTGCAGAATGAGCGCGAGCCGCCGCTGCCACGTGACGCCGGAGGCCGGCGCGCTCGGCACGGAGACGGGCTGGTTCGCATGTGCCCGCTGCTGGGCAATGTCCGCCCGCATGCCCTTGAACAAGGCCCAGACCAGCGCCAGCATGACGAAGGTAAAGGGGAGCGCGCTGGCGATGGTGGCCGATTGAAGCGCCCCAAGCCCTCCCGCCAGCAGCAGGCAGGCCGCGACCACGCCTTCCAGCACGCACCAGAATACGCGCTGGCCGGTGGTCGTCTGCGTCTCGCCGCCAGCGGCGATGGAATCGACGACGAGCGAGCCGGAATCGGACGAGGTCACGAAGAACACCGCGATCAGGACAATGGCGAGGGTCGAGGTGACAACGGGCAGCGGCAGATATTCAAAGAACCGAAACAGCCCGACAGAGACATCCGCCGCCACCGCCTTGCCTAGATCGCCGGCGGCAATGCCCGTGTCGATGAAGATGGCGGTGTTGCCGAAGACGGTCATCCAGAAAAAGGTGAAACCTGCCGGGATGAAAAGCACCGCGACCACAAACTCGCGCACCGTGCGTCCGCGCGAGATGCGGGCGATGAACATGCCGACGAAAGGCGACCAGGAAATCCACCACGCCCAGTAGAACAGCGTCCAGCCGTCAATCCAGGGCGTCGGCTCATAGGCATAGATGTTGAAGGTGCGCAACACGATGGTGTCAAGGTAGAGGCCGATATTCTGCACGAAGTCGCGGAACAGCAGTTCGGTTGGCCCGACGACCAGAACGAACAGCATCAGTAGGATCGCCACGACGAGATTGATCTCCGACAGGATGCGCACGCCCTTGTCGAGGCCGGTGACAACCGAGGCCGTGGCGAAGCCGGTGATGACGGCGATCAGCACGAGCTGGACCTCGGCCCCGACCGGCAGCCCGACAAGATAGTTCAGCCCGGCATTGATCTGGCTGACGCCGAGGCCCAGCGAGGTGGCGATGCCAAACATGGTGCCGACGATAGCGAAGATGTCGACGGCGTGGCCGATCGGCCCATTGATGCGCTCCTTCAGCAGCGGGTAGAGACCCGAGCGGATGGTCAGCGGCAGGTTGTAGCGATAGCCGAAATAGGCCAGCGAGAGGCCGACCACTGCATAGATCGCCCAGGCGTGGATACCCCAGTGGAAGAACGTCACCGACATCGCCTCGCGCATCGCCGGGATCGAGCGCGGCTCGGCGGTCGGCGGCTGCATGAAGTGGGTCATCGGCTCGCCCACGGCATAGAACATGAGGCCGATGCCCATGCCGGCAGCGAACAGCATAGCGATCCAGGACGAGAAGCGGAAATCCGGGGTCGAATCGTCCGGGCCCAGCTTGAGGCCGCCAAAGCTGCCGATGCACAGCAGCAAGACGGAGGTGAGGAATATGCCGACGGAAAGCAGGTAGAGCCAGCCAAACCCCGCCAGTATACTGGCCTGCAACGTGCTGAAGATAGTGCTGGCCTGTTCCGGGATAATGATTCCCACCGCGAGGAACAGGCAGATGATGCTCACCGAGCCGAAAAACACCGGCGGATTGATGATGAATGGCTTGAACATGGCATGCTCCCTCCGCGCCACAGCCGTGACGGAGCGTCTCGTTGACTCCAATGAGCCTGTTTTATAGCCGGAAGTACCGCCCGGGGACACTCCGCCCCATCAACATGCCCGACCGACAGCCTCGTTCGGGCTCGACAGCAAGACACTGGCCGAAAGGTTCAAATCCTTTAGGGATGAGCACCGCCTTACGTTGTTTCGTCCTAGGACATTGAATGAAATTCCGTTGCAAATGTTGACAATATAAATCAGAAAATTTTGAGTACATCTAGAAATTGCGATCATATGGCCGAAGTACTCGATCAAACCAAGATCAACGTGACAATTAAAATTAGCTCCGCGTTGTGAATGAGCATCGAAGAGGGGCCCTGGTTCTGAAAACCTTCTAACTCTATAATTTAGTTGATAAATTTCGAATATAAACCGGGTCCCGACCGGCGCCTTTGGGGGTTCATCATATGAAGTTACTGAAGCTATTTCAATGCGCTGAAGCCATCTCTGCGGGGTCTTGCTTCGAGGCTTATTTACATCAAGCTCATGTGGTCAGATAGCCATTCTCGCGGAGCCAGTCTGTGAGGATTTTGATAACCTGGGATGAAACCGGCATGCCGGTTCATCCAACTTTTCGCGCAGTGAACGGCGTGACCGTCCGGCATTGCATGTTCTTGAGAACCGCCTGTGCGGCAGCATCGGAGAGACTCGATGAAATGTCGTATTCGAAGACGGTTGAGCCGGTAATCTCGGTGGGTGTCACCAGTGTCAATCGCCAGACTACGCTGGCGCCTGTCGTGCCGGAGTTGTCTGACAGTCGTTCATCCACAACCACGCCGCGCCACGAATGTCCGCCGGTGGACGTCCAGTTCACCTGGCCGATGTGGCCATGCATCAATTTGCGGGGCGAAAACCATCCGCCCCATCCGATCTGGCGGGTGTCGCCGCTGACCTGTCCCGGCACGGCCTGACCGGCGAGCGAGAACAGCGGACAGGCCGAAGCGTCAGTGGCCCCGGTCTCTATCCGCCACATTCCGTCTTCAGGAATGAGCGGTGCTTCGAACTGAACCGGGCATTCGCCTCTGCCGCCGAACGTGGCGTCGATCTGCGCGGGCGTTTGGGAACGCCAGCTATATTCGTTCTCGTACATCACGAGCGTCATGTCGGCGGCCCCCGGAGGGTTGGGAGACCCCAGAATGATCTCGACATCAGCAAGCGCCGTGCCGGGCACATGGCAGCTACAACCGCCTTCCATGCACATGGCGATCTGTACCATCTGCGCCTGTGACACCGGGACAGAGCCGAAGATCACGGCCGAACCGACGAGGGTGGATGCCAGAAGGTTCCGCATGGGTCAGTTCCTCGCCTTGTTGTCGAAAAGGGCACGCAGGACGGCCTCCGGATCACGCCCGCCCAGATCGACGGGTATGACCGCGCGCGACGACGAGACGACGGCCGGGGAGCCTTTCGGCGGCGCGGCGGACGCCCGATCGCTCGCGCTTACGAGGTAGAGATCGGTGAACTCCGGGATGGCCATCACCTCGACTGGCAGGGGGCAGGCGGTCAACGGTTTGGAACTGCCAACGCCCATACGGCACTTCACGGGGCCAACGCCGACAACCAACGTATCGCAGGGAGACATCAGCGTCGGCGGGGTGAGGGAGGCACCTGCCTCGGTATACGCGTCGATTTCCAACACGACGGGCGCGTCCGGATTGAGCGCGGGGCGAACCGGCTGGCCGTTTGCCGTGGCGTTGATCGGCGCGAAAACCGTGAAGGCTTCACCCGACGGGTTCGCAAGTTCGGCCTTCAGGGAACAGCCCGCTCCGAACTGTGTCACCGGCTGAAAGGTCAACCGAATCGTCCCCGTGGACCCGGAGGATCGAGGTGTGGCCGCGTCGTTCGGACCCGATGAGGCAAGCTGAAGCGACGAAGAAATTCCCTCGAACGCGCTCTGCGCAGCCCTGCCCTGTCCGCCGAATATGCAAAGCTGGTTGGCGGCGATGGATCGGCACGGACCGTTCGATTCCATCCATTGGTGCGGGTTGAGCTCCACGCTGATGACCTTGCCGGCCTCTTCCGTAAAGAACGTGGCCGTCGGGCGATTGGCACGCGCGCCGCCAGCGGTTTCGTAGAAAAAGGGCTCGCTCATCGACCAATTGTTCGGCAGGGTCAGCGAGATCCCGCTTGAGGCATGATTGACCGGGCAGCCTGAGGCAGTGCCCGTGCAGTGGAAGGCCACCGGGTCCTCATGGTCATCGGCGGTTCCGGCGACCGGAATCTCGAAATTGTTGCCGCCTGCCGGGTTGATCGTGATCGTGCCGGCAAGTCGGATACGGGCCGTCTCGTTGACCCCCTCCACCTCATACGTGCCGCCCGGTGTCAGGTGGGTCGTGAAGGTCGACAGGAGATCGTGGCTGGCGAAAGCGACATCCATTTCCCTGACATCGGTGCGGACCGCCGACCACTGCACGCCCACCTTGCCAACCGCCAAGGGTGTGCGCAGGCGCACCGACACTGCCGCGGCCGCCGTCGTCGGCCCGGTTGTTTGGGCGGACGAGCCCTGAACCGCCATATCCACGAAATCGGCCGGGGCAGGGCCATGTACGGCGGCGCGCATCTCGGCCAGAGAGGGCGGTTTATGGTCGCCGGGCCACATGACGACGCTCATTCCCTTCGCCCCGGAGGACAAGGAGCCGGCATAGCCTAGGCCGAAAGGGGTGAGATAAAGCGACATGGGCCGGGGAATCGGATCCCCCACGGTGAAGGTCATGCGCAGCACATCCTTTTCGCGAGCTGCTGTCGTGAATGTGCCCTCCCGTCCAGCAGCCTCCGGCCCGGCAAGCATTTCCTTGGCGGTCCAGCTCCCGCCGATCCGGCCGTTCGGTTCAGCTTGTTCGAGCGCAAGCGTCAGCAATTGATCTGTTCTCGCCTGAACCTGATAGGGCGGCACGCCAATCACCTGCCAGGGGCCGGACAGCGTGCTGGCCGACGCCTTGTCGTCGGAAGCAGCGACAGGCGGGACAACGAAGTCGTTGTTCTGGCCGGGCAAAATCTCGACCACGGCCCTGAACGCGACCTCGCCCGGACCCGTTGCCGAGACCTCGTAGCGGCCCGGCTCGAAATCACCTTGGCCAATGACCATCGCGGAGACAGGAGACCAGGCCTCCGGGCCCATGTCCGAATCGAGCGGAACAGCTGACCATGAAAGCGGGATTTGGGGGAGGTTTGCAGCGGTGCGAAAGCTGGCCCGCACCAGCGGCAGCGCGTCCTGCCCCGGTTTTGCCTGTGTGGCGGCAGCAGCTTGCGCGGCGAGGTCCGAGCTGGTTGTCAGGTTCGCATCCTCAAAGGGAACCCCGACGCCGAACTGGCGGAAGAACAGGATTTCTTTCCGGTTTGCCGAGATGTAGCGCAACTCGTAAATGCCGGGTTCGGCCGGTGCTGTCAGACGCATGCGCTGGCTGCTGCGATTGGTATAGGGAAAGCCCCAGCTTTTCAGATAGTCCCCCGGCGCGGCTCCGGGGCGGGCAATGACAATACGCTGCTGCAGCTGATTGGGGCCGCGCCAGGTCAATTCAAAACGCTTGCCTGGTTCGACCGAACCAACCGCGTCGAACCCGTTTGACGGCGGCACCACGTCGATCGGCTGACGGGCGATGATGTCGCCATTGTAACCAACCATGATCAGGTCGTACGCGCCGGGTTCCGCAGGGGTCACACGCGAGAATGGATTGCGACCCGATTTGCCGGCGCCGCCCACGACGCCATAGGCACCGCTGACGGGTGGCGCGTTGTTTCCCCGGCGGGTAAACCCTGCATAATAATCAGCGGGCACGGTGCCCTTGTATGAGATGGCGTGGATGTGGCCCGCCTCGGCGTTGGGGCCGATGTCGAAAAACGCTTCCTCGACAACCCGCTCTGGCTTCGGGGAGGGCTGCACTTGAGCGATCTGGTCGAGCGCGTCGGCCAGTTCCTGTCCGGTCTGGGGCGTCAGCAACAGCCCACCGGTGGCATCGGCCACGCAGCTCATCGCCGCCGCTTCCTGCGACGTCAGCCCGAAGCCGACGACATGCGCGCGGATGGCGACACCCTGCTTCGCCAGTTGCGCGGCAAGAGCGCAAGGGTCGGCGTCGCAGGTTTCGAGGCCATCGGTCACAAGGATGATATCGGCCGATTCCGCCGTGGGCGGGATCAGCGAGGCGGCAAGCGAGAGCGAATCCGTGATGGGAGTCATGCCGCGCGGAGTGAGGCGGTTGAGCCGCGCCGAAAGATCGGGGGGGCTGTTCACGCCGACATTCGCGATCGTCTCGATATCCGAGCAGTCCCCGCGCCGGTTGTGGCCATAGGCGATGACGCCGAGCGGAACGGAATTGTCGCGGCTGGCAAAGAAGTCACCGATCACCTTGCGAGCCACCTCGACCTTGGTAAGGCCTCCATCAAGCTGGCCCCACATCGAACCGGAAGCGTCATAGATCAGGATCGAGGCGCTATCGGCCTGCTGTGCGACGACGGGCGAATACACTGCCGCCATCGCCGTCATTGCCGTCGCCAACCCAAAACGTTTGACGCTCACTCTCATCTTGCCGCCTCCCTTTGTTTCGTTCCTCATGAAAGCTCGCCTCGTAGCGTCATCGCCGCCGTCAGATGCTCGTTGAGGATGGTCAGATCCGAAGCGAACGCCGGGATCAGGGTGTCGGCGGCTAAGGGTTGCCAGAAAGGCGGCGGCTCAAGCGCGCCGTCGAAGACGGCGACCGGCGTCAGAACCACCAGATAACCTGGCCGAAGGACCACTGCGGCCCGCAAGCCGGCGCCTGCGGGAACTTCGCGCGTGCCGGTTCTGTCGCAGCGTGTGACGGCTTCGAGCGCCCTGAAGCTCGCGCGAACCTTTGGGGTCAGGCGCGCGGCATCGCCAAAGACCTCGTAGAGCGCATCGAAGGCAGCATCGCCCGTTTGGCTCTTCGTCAGGCCATGAGTGATACGCGGCGCACTCCGCAGCATGAGCGGGGCGTCGGTGCCCAAAACGAGCGTGAGGTCGTCGTCGGAAACACTCTCGGTGGCGTCAGCTTCGGCAATCTCGACGATCACGAAGACAAGGCCGTCGCCCGGCTTGAGCACGACGTTCGAGCTGCCTCCGAACTGAAAACCCGCCCGAAATACAGCAATACGACAATCGTCCGTTTCGCCGGCAAGCCAGTCGTCTACCGTGATCGTCCGGACGGGAGGCAGCAAGCGCCAGCTCTCCACCAGGCCTTGGGGCAAGGCGGCGGCACGCTGATCAGGTGGAACCGAGGTCAGACCAAGAATGCCCTCCGCCATCGCCTCGACAATAGCGTGCTTGGCGTCGGCGCGGGCCGTGTAATCGGCCTTCGCGGAGAGCATGAGAAAAGCGAAAAATGCGCCACCGACCATCAAAGCCAGCCCAATCGGCAAGCTGCCCATGAACAGCCACCCCAGAACAAGCCCGGCTGCGGCCGCTCCGCCCATTTTCAACCGCAACTGCGTCTCGGTCGCGTCGAAATGAGCCTGTCGCTGCTCGTTTAGCCGGGCGATGACTGGCTTTGTCCGCTCTGTTGCGGCGCGCGCCTGCGCTGTAGGCAGCGTGAACTCAAGGAGACGCGGCCGGCCGAGGTTGCCAAACAGCATCCCGCGCGGCGGCCCCCGAAACCGCGCCACGATCCCGAGAATGGACCAGCCGCCTGCGCCCTCCATGCTCATGCGTAGGATTCCCGGGGCGCTTCGGGCGCTCCCTGCCGATGGGCGGCCTTGTCCTTGATGGTGTTGAACTGCTTTGAGAGGCTGGACAGCCTGGCATCCCATTCAGGATTGGGGGCCTGACCCTCAATGGTCCTGAAATAGACGTCCATCATGCAGGTGATTGCAAAGGGCTCTATCAGCGCCGCCTTGACCGCCCAGGCGAAGATCAGCGCAAAGACAAACCCGCCTGCCGACCAGCCACCCGGAAGGAGCCACACCAGCGCGGCGGCCGGAGCCAGCATCAGAAGGAAGACCAAAAAGGAAAGCCCATAGACGATGATCGTCAACCAGGCCGCGTTCTTGAGCATGGGCTTGTAGTTCTGCCCGTAGAGCACCAGCGCCGTGCGCGCCGACTGCCAGGGGTTGGTCGATCCGGTGCGGATGGCATAGGCGAGGATGACCTCGTCGATGAACCCCACCGACATGTTGAGGAAGGCATGGAGGATGCCGCTCAACGACTGGATGCCGGGAATGGGCAGGAACGACGCGATACCCCGCACGAGACCCGTCACTACCCGCAGGACGCCCTTGACCAATTGGTCCAGTACGAACAGCACACTGGCTTCGCCAAAGCGCAGCTTGACCACCGCGGCGGCATGGGCGACCTGCGACTTTCCGACAGGCATGTCGCGCCCGTCGAGCAGTTCCACCAGCACCGCGATATGCCCAGCCTTGACGACATAGAGAATGTATTCGCGCAGCAAATAGAGAACGCCGGCGGTCAATCCGAAACCGACGGCGCCACCCCAGAACATCGCTCCGCTGCGAAATCCATCATCACCGAAGGCGCCGATTCCCCACCCGATCCCGGCACCTGTGCCGGTAACGGCGACATAGGCCACCGCCATGCCGAAATAGACGGCAACACGCAGGGCGATGAAGGGCATGGTGCGGCCCATGAGGCCGAGGGAGCGGGAAATAGAAAAATCCCACATCACGCGATTGCCCGTTCGCAGCGAGGGCGAGCGCCCCTCAAAGGCTTGAACCCCATACCCGATCCCCCCTCACCCGTCGGCCCAGGGTGCAGAGAGTAGGAGCGCCGCTTGCGAGCGTCTTGGGGAGAGAGGATGTGAAAAAGTGGGAGAACGGAACTGATGTCCGCAGTGCTCGGTCAGCGTAAGCGAGACAGGGCCCGAACGTCCTTTGGCGACATGCCATAGACACGTCGAAAGCGGATATTGAACCAGGACAGGTCGCCAAACCCTGCGCTCAAGGCAATTCTGGCGATATTGCTCCCTGCATGGCGCGGGTCCGAGAGCATCCGGTAGGCCAGGGCCAGCCGCCGCGTGGCGACGAAATCGCCGAACGAGGTGCCCTCGCGCTCGAACAGGGACCGCAAATAGCGCGGGCTGACGCCGTGAAGGCCCGCTATCGCGTCCGCCGTCAAATCCGTCGCCGTCAGATGCCGGTCGACATCCGCCTTGATGGCCTTCAACCGTGCCGCCCGGACGCCGCGACCGGCCGCGACTTCGGCGGCCTCCTTCGTCGCACCGAGCGCCATCAGCGCCAAGTCCTGCACATGCGTCGCGCATTGCTCGGCCTCTTCGGGCGCGAGTATGGCCAGTTCCTCGTGCAGGCTGCGGGCGTAGCTGAAGAACAGGCGCCATTGCGCGGTCAGCGGCGCGGTCCCGCGCAGCATGGCGTTCAGACCCAGGGTCGCGTCAGAGAGATGGACGCGCGGGACCGACACATAGAACCCCTCTGTGGGTTCGCCATGAAACCGGATGACGCCGGGAACTTCGCCTGGGTCGGCATAGACGAGGCCGGGCCTTAGCTCGGTGCGTTCGCCGCCTCGTTGTTCGATCGAGCAGATTCCCGAAATCGGGATGTGGAACATCACATTGTCGGCGGTCTCAGCGGCATGGCCGGGCGTGCGAAATGCCGTCGACGCGGAATGTCGACCATAGCCGACGATCAGATTTTGTAGAACACCGATCGAGGTCTCAGAGGTAAAGGAATTCTGATCGTCCGGAACAAAGTCCACCTTTGTAATCGCCGCGACGACGTTCTGAAATTCCTCGACACGCCGGGAAATCTCGAAGTCCTGGGAACGAATGGATAGTACCGTCATGCATCCTCCGGGAGTGATGTATTCTATTTCCCTAACGTCCCGAGAGTCCAGACTCAGGTAGTGTCTCGATTTGAAATCCAGCGCCGTCGACGAGCCGAGGTCTGGGGAGTGGTGGACGAACCGCCAATACCTCCATGCAGACGAGTGGCTGCCATTTGACCTGAGATACGCGCGGCCGGGAGCATCCTCGGTCGGGCAGGGGCGCACGAGGCTAGGTGTGAATAAGCGCGGAAGCGGGACCTTCGTTGGAAACGGCCTAACCCTAATTCAGTTGATAAATTTCGAAGATCACTGGGGCCCCAATCAGCGCCCATCGCGACCCCAGTCGAAATGAACTCCTGAAGCTATTTCAATGGGTTGAAGCCATCCGTGGCGGGGGCTCGTTTCGGCGCTTACTTACAGTGGAATTTGGCAACCACCTGAGAGTGACTTCTGGCAGCGCTATCTGTCATTCCGCATGCACGTCCCAAGAAACATCCATGGGCGCTGTGCTGTTGTGGGATGGGGAGGGTCAAATGGGCCACGCGCGGCACGCTCGCTGCCAAGGCTGGTATAAGTTGGCCGAATCGCCGAGGGCGGGCCCGGCGAAAAGGAGCACTCATGGCCGAACGATTTGAACGGCACCGTCAGCCCTGGACCTATGAGGAGTTGGAAAAGCTGAAGCTTCTTGCCAAGAAAGGTATGGCGCTCAAGGCGATTTCTAAAGCGATGACGCGTAGCGAAGAATCCATCAAGGACCGCGCGAAGCTCGACGGCATAGGGATCGCCAAGCTTCGGTGAATGCCACGGCAGTAGGGTCCGCCAAACTTGGCTTCGCGCCGGGGTTCTTCGCGTGCGGCCGCGACCGGTAGCTAGCTCCCGGATGGCCGTTGGGCGACGTCAATCTGGTGGACGTCCGCGCCGACGACCACGGTGATTCTGTACTCCTTGCCGGCCTCGTTGTTGGATGGAGGCGCGATGTGCACCTGTCCGCCGATCCACTCTCCCGGCATAATAGTGTTGTCTTTTAGGACCTGATTTTCCAGCACGGCTAGATTTTGCTGCCCTCTTTCCACGACGGCAGCGGTCATCGCCGCGTTCTCATATGCGGCGTTGCTGCGAGCAATCGAGGCTGCGGCAGGGCTGTACCCTGACGTGTAGACGGTAGCGGTTCCACGCGGCGTGTAGATTGTCGATTGGCTATTGTAATAGCCCGCGTTGTTGGCCGATGCGGCATTGGCTCCAGCAGCTACCCCTACGAGGATTGCCGCCATCACTTGGCGAGCCTGCTCTTCTCTCAATAGGTCCTCATAAGTGAAGACCTTGAGGTCCCCAATAGGCTCTCCGCCGGCCATCTGTTCGACGGTGATGTTGCTGATGGCCAGCAGCGTGGAATCCGGGCCATCGTTGTACGCGGCCACCACGTAGACCGGACGACCGCCGGGAACCATTTCTCGCTTCGCCGGCCCGACGAGCACAATCGAGCGAGGCTTTTTGGATACGATGGCGGCGTTGCCGTCCCGAACAATCGCTTCCTGACCTGCTGTTGGCTTGAAGTGAGCCTTTTCGCCCGTAACGCACCCTGACAGTGCCAGCGATGCCGCCAGCACGAACGCAAATTTCATTGAACTCTCCCCAACCCGAGCGGGATGCTGGACCATCTACAATCGAGAGTCGAGGGTGCTATGAGAGGGGTCAGACGCTTTTGGGGAAGATGGCGATGCCCATCCTTGTAAAGGTCGGACTGCTGTTGGCGCTGGCGCAGACGGCTGACGCGCATGGCGGCGGATGCCGGAAGGACTCACCACCGGGGCAGTGCTGCCATATGGACCGGAAGGCGAGTACCAGTCATTGCCACTGAAGACCAACCAACAGGATCAGCGCCAAAAGGCCTACAAATACGACGATGGATCGCATGCCATTCCAGCCGGGCTCGGGACCGCCGTAATCGTCGGACTTTTCGTAACCGCTCGGCATGGCTCTAACGCTCTCCCCTCCGTCAAGCGCGTGCCCGGACTTCACGACCCCCCTGTCCTCAAAGCTGAAAAGCGCCATCAGCAATAGACCGCTGCCTAGCGCCATCAGCCGGCTATGGGCCAGTCAAGTTCGGAGCAGCGTTGCGAAATCCATTTTGCCACGTTCGGCGGGCAGTGGATCTGCTTCAGCGTCTTCAGGAAACGTGTCCGGTGCTTCTGGGCTGCGAGGTAGTGGTAATGCACCAGAACGGCATCTCCAGGATCGAATGGGAAGCTAGGACGCAAAGAGAATAGCCGCTGTCGGGTCTCGGAAAATATGTGCAGCGGGATGTTGTAGGCGTTGTCATAGATAAGGATGTCGTCGGTTTTCGCGCTGATCGCGGCAGAAAGGGCTGCTTGGCTCGACCCCCACCAACTTGCGGCTTCTGGTCCGGCCTGGCCACAGGATGCGAAGATCTGCGTGGCCGAGGGTGTGGGGCGCAGATCGCGCCGGTAGGTTTCAAAAAATATCTTGTCCGTGTGCGCCAGAATGCCCAACGAGCGTCGCGCGATCAGAAATCCCCCGTTGTACGACGCTCGAATGGCCGTCTTGCAACAAGTCGTCCGCAGCAGCGGCAGCCTATCAAGCGGGATGCCGCCGAGATCGCATATTTCGCCCCAATAAACATCTTTCGGATCGTCCACGCCCGCAGTCGCCGTGCCTTTATGGTCGACCGGCCTTACACCGGCGCCCGCCTCGACGAAGGTCGGCGGCCGAATGAAGAGGGTATCAGTATCGAGGATGCCGACATACGGCGTTGTCATGTGGCGTTCGGCCCAGGCACCTGCGACGATCCGGTTGATCGAGCCATAGGCGCTTCCGGTCGTGTTCAGCGGCAGCGTGACGACACGCACTCCAAGCGTTTGAAGTGCGTGCTCCACAGCGGGGGTCACGGGATGTTCAGGCCGAGGCGAAATTGCCCATATCTCGCAATCCGCATAGGCCCCGCCGAATTGGCGCAGGCTTTCGCATAGCAGGAGCGATTGCGAGCCCAGGGCATTGCCCTCGACGCAGATCATGAAGCTAATATCCCGGGGAGCTATGATGGCGCGCGGCGTGATGCTGGGGCCGGCGGGAGCGACACTGTTCTCCGCATATGGCTTCATGCCGGCACAACCGCATCTTGGTCGGCGCGCACAAAATCCAACAGGCGGTCTATCTGCTCAGCCGCGAGTTCAAACTCGTCCTGATGTCCAGGCTTGACCAACAGGAGATCAGAAAGTTCCGCGCCTTCTTCCATCGCCTGCTCCGTCGCATCACGCATCATGGTGTGGGAGCCGCGCGTCATACGCTGGACGAGTCCCTGCCAGGCAAATCGCTTGCTATCCGCCATGCCGCTGGCGTTGAACTGGCGCATCAGTTCGATGAACCAGCGAGGGGGGCTCTTGTTGGCGTGTGGAATTTCGGTTTGGCTGATTGGAATGGAGAAAGCCGAGCAGAACCTGCCTAGCCAATCCGCTTCATATTGCGCGACGACCACATTGCAACCAAGCCGGTGCGCCAGATCAGCCGTCAATTGCGGCTGGTCCAGCAGTGCGATGACACGCGGGTGCCGAGCAAACTCATCAAGGGTGAGAGCGGTGGCGTAATAGTCGACATCGGGAATACGGGGATTGAGTATCGCCTGTATGTAGTAAGAGCGAAGCCATGCACGGGGCTCCCGCAGCACGACGAATGCCGTGAGCCGGCGACCCGACAATGCTTTGGAGAATTTTTTCAGACCTGCGGCCGGAAAATCGTAGAGGTGATTGGTCATCCCTTCAGTAGAGAGTAGCAGCGTCTTGTCCCTAGCCTGCGAAATATAGCGCCGCAGTGAATTGCACCGTCCGGCACGGAGGTCGGTAACTATGGACTGGTGCTTTGGAACGCCGAAGGCAGCGATTTCCAGAGGATAATGGAATCCAGCCTCGGCCAACGTGGACGTATTGGCGTGAAGCCAGTGCTGCATCGATGTCGTGGCTGTCTTCGGAAGCCCAACGTGAAAGATTACATCCTGCGAGCCGGAAACCCTTCTCTGTAGCCACATACCACCCAACCTATTTGGCGCGAAACTCCAATCATTTTAACCACAACGACCCTTCATTCCACCCTGAATGATCCCTAGGTAATGGGTCCGTTTGAATTTATTGGCCGCGCTTTGTACATCGGCCGCATAAACGGGCCGTACTTCTTCGGTTCGGAGGCGCTTCTGCCGCCTCGACCGGCCCATCAATATCGCTGATCTCTCAAAGCCGATCCGCCATTGTGAATCGGCGTGGAATAACATTGCGTGCCGTTTGACAGGCGATCAGCCCCCCGGTCGCGGTGCCCCAGCCTATGCCGGCCTTGCCGCCCGGCAGCCGAAAGGCAGAGAAGTGGCCCCGCGTGGCGATCAAGCCGATGCCGATGACAATGAGCGCGAGCCCGGCGAACCCCAGTCGGTCAGCGGCTCGCCGAGCAGCAGCACGGCCCCGATTGTCGACAGCATGGGCCCGGTGCCGCGCGCCACCGGATAGACGACCGACAGATCCGCCACCTGATAGCCGCGCTGCAGGCAGAGGCTGTAGGCGAGATGAATAAGCCCGCTCAGCAGCACGAAGGCGCCACCTTGCCATGTCCAGCGTATGGCGTCTTCGGCCAGCAAATACAGCACCCATGGCGCATAGGCGACGCAGGCGACCAGATTATAGGCGAAGACGAACGCCGGCCCGACCGAGGCCGCGCGCTTGGCCAGCAGGTTCCACGCGGCGTGGATGAAGGAGGCAAGGATGACGAGAAGCAGCGTGGGAAGCGCCATTGAGATCCCCTTGGGCGCACCGTGCGCCGGTTTATCTCGACGTCTCCTCCCCTGGGATTTTGTCCCTTGGGTGCAGCAGCGGAACTCCGCGGTCTCCGCAACGCTCGGTCCTGCGAGGGCGTTGCCCCCCCGGATCCCTAGTTGCCACTCGGTCGATGGCCGGACGAGAGCCCGGCGATCAGGCCGCTCCGCGCAACCGAACCGAGAGCAGTTTTTTGCCGACCGGCACCGAAAAACCCTCGACTGCCGTGCTGGCCATCGAGCCAATTCGGCAGGGGTTATCGGTCACTTCCTTAGGGTGCCGATACCTGCCACATGCGGAGAGACGTCGCCCGCCGCAAAACACCTGTTATTGAAGTAGGCCGTAGAATCTCGCTAACTTACAACGGCGGCGTAACACTGAGGCGCTGGCGGTTGAGCCACTTCACGACATCGGTCGCCGCGCCGCCTTCTGCCCCGGTCGCCAGAACCGAATAATGATCCTTGCCGGGATAGACGCGGAACTGAGCCGTGGTCCCGGCGAAGCGCGCGTTCTGAACGGCCTGTTGGGTCACAGCTATCTTGATGGACGGGTCCTGATCGCCTTGCAGGAGCAGCATGGGCGCAGGGGTCAGTCCACGAGGCACACTCTGCGCGTCCAGCAACTTCTGGAGCTTTAGGGCGGCCGCAGGGGATTGAGGGGTGAACTGAAAATCGGGCATTTTCGCGCCGAGGTTGGCGGAGAAATCCTCCCAAATTTTCATTGTGCAGTCGTTCGCAGTCGCGGGAAGCATCTGCAGCGCCTCGCTGCCGAGATAGTCGTCATAGCGTAAGCTCGGGTCCTGCGTTTTCAGTCCCTGAAGCGCGAGCAGGTAGAAACCGCGGTCCACCGGACCGGGAGAGCCATAGCTATAGGCCGCTCCGACATTCGTGACCGGAGCCAATCCGACCGTTCCTCGGAAATCGAGACCCTTGCCCCACGTCTCCGCCAACTCGCCGGCGGCAATCGCCGCTTGACCGCCCTGGGAATGTCCGACGGCAAACCAGGATTTCGACAGCGCCGGTTCGGCATGGATCGCGGCGCGCACTGCGTCGATCATGCTCCGGCCCTCGCTGTCAGCGATGATGTAAGGATGGATCCCGGGGGTGCCGAGCCCTTCGTAATCGGTCGCGACCACTGCATAACCGGCCTTGAGCAACTCCGCGATGAAGCTGCCATAGCCATAAAGGTCGATTTTGCCGCCCTTGTTCGTGATGGTAGACGGCGCGCAATTATCACTGATGCCTGACGAACCATGTCCCCACGAAACGATCGGCCATCTGTGCTTGGGCGGTTGACCCTTCGGCGTTAGGAATACGCCGCTGACGACGACGGGGCTCCCGTTCAGCGATCTGGAGCGATAGGTCATCCGATCCGCCCGGCCGGCGACCGACGCCAGCACGGGGTCAAGGTGGGTGATCGCCTCCGCCGAGACCAATTCGCCGGCATCTGAAGGGCGGGATGTCGGGGCAATTCCCGTCGCGGCGATCACCATCTGCGGCACCGTCGCCTGAGTCTCCGCGTCTCGTGCTGCTGCAGGCCCAGCTAGCGCCACGCAAACAGCTGTTATCGTAACAATGTGCTTCATCTCTTGGCTTTCTCCTTTGCCCGAAGATGAACCCTGCCGATGCTGGCTAACAGAACCAGGAACAGCCTCTCGCGGTGGACCATGCGAGCGTGCGGAGCTGTCGCGCACGGTGCAAGATCCGTCTTGCCCTGACCGAAGGTAAGGCCCGGCTTCATCGCAGGATGGTGGATGGCTCATAGGCCGGCTTGGGCCATTCGGGTTGAAGGTTCCTGGTGCTGACAAGCGTAGCGCGCTGACGGTAACTCCTGATGGACCACGGCAATTCTGCGAGGAGCCCATGTCCGACCAAATCCCTTCACCGGTTTTTCTGCCGAACGGGATCGTCCTGCGTCACGCGCACGGCCCGGGAGAATTGACCGCCTGCTTTCCCGTGATCTCGCAACTGCGCCCGCGCCTTAAGGGCGTGGAAGAGTGGGTCGAGCGCGCCTCAGAAATGGCGACAGAGGGGTATCGCGTCCTCGCTGCGTGGGAGAATGACCGGGTCCTGGCGATGGCCGGATATCGGGTCATGGAAAACCTGATCCACGATCATTTTCTTTACGTCGATGATCTTGTGACGGCTCAGGCCGAGAGGGGGAAAAGGCTCGGGGCGGCGCTTCTCAGGGAACTGACCGCGATCGGGGTCGATGAATATTGCGGCCGGCTCGTCCTCGATACCGCAGCAACGAACGAAAACGCGCGCCGCTTCTACAAGCGCGAAGGACTGGCCGACGCCGTCATTGGTTTCGTTAAGCTGTTGGGGCCGCCGGCATGAACATTCTCCATATCGATTGCAGCCCGCGCCCGGTTTCTCACAGCCGCCAGCTTTCGGCGGGGATCGTCCAAAGGCTCCTCTCCGGCGCTCCCGGCGCGACCATCAGCCGGCGCGACCTCGGAACTCAGCCCGTGCCGCATCCGGCGTCCGACTATGCCGCTGCGCTAGCGTCGCCAGCGGCGATGATGGCCGCGGCATCCGCCAGCGCGATGGACTTGTCAGAGACACTGATCCGCGAGGTTGAGACGGCCGATGTGATCGTTATCGGCACGCCCATGAACAACTTCACCGTCCCCTCGGTGCTGAAGGCTTGGATCGACCATTTTCTGCGCGTCGGCCGCACGATCCTACCGACGCCGGAAGGCAAGGTGGGGATGCTGAGGAACCGTCCTGTCTTAATCGGAATCGCGTCCGGCGGCGTGTTCTCCGGCGCGGGGGCTAATCAGCCGGATTTTCTCACACCCTATCTTTGCGCTGCTTTCGGCTGTGTCGGCATCTCGAGCCTGCAATTCCTGCCTTTGCAGGCCACTGCCTTCCTCGACCCGGCCCACGCCGCGTCAGCCCGGGAGAAGACCTTGGCAGCGATCGACCTGACCGTGATTGGAGACTTCCTGAAGGATAATGCCACGGCCTGATTCCGGATCTGATCCTGATATCGTCACTACGCGCAACGCCGAACCTATTGCGCCGGGGCGGTCACCTAGTCTTTCAATGGCGCCGGATCGGACATGATGCGGGTTCGGCACGCCGCGATTCTCCGGAGTGAAAAATGGGACTCAACGTATTTCTGGCCGGCGCATCTGGCGTGATCGGCCGCTCGCTTGTCCCGCTTCTGCTGGACGCCGGCCACACCGTCACCGGGATGAGCCGAAGCCCTGAAGGTAAGGCTACGCTGGAGGCGATGGGCATCGGCGCGGCCGTCGTCGCTGATGTGTTCGACGCCGAGGCCGTGAAGGAAGCCGTGTGGACTGCATCTCCGGATGTTCTGATCCACCAGCTCACCGATCTGTCAGGCAACCGCGATGCTGCTTCCCCCGAAGAGAAATCGCGACGCAACGCACGCCTTCGCCGACAGGGAACGGCCAATCTGGTCGCAGCGGCGACAGCCGCCAGCGTGAAGCGGATTGTCGCACAGAGCATCGGATGGGCCTACGCGCCCAAGCCTCCCCCTTTTGTCGAGACCGATCCGCTGGATCTGGAGGCAACAGATCTGCGTGCCATCACAGTTTCGGGGATCGCTGCCCTTGAAAGCGCGATCCTTGATCAGGCCGCGTTCGAGGGCATCATTCTCCGCTATGGGCAGCTCTACGGTCCCGGAACGTGGTCAGTCGAGCCTGTCGGTGCAGCGCCGCTGCACATTGAAGCCGCGGCCTATGCGGCCTTCCTCGCCGTCGATCATGGTCGGCCCGGGGCCTACAACATCGCCAAACCCGGCGGCGCGCTGGAGATAGAAAAGTCGTTGAACGAGCTGGGTTGGCGACCTGACTTCCGCATCGGCAGACAGGCGTAAATGCCGCCCGGCGCGCCCTGGAAGATGGCGACACTGACGCTTGATCGCGTCAGCCCGGCGACACTCGCCGACCAGATCGCGCGTCATATCGAGTTTGCGATAGCAGAGGGCTCATTGCAGTCGGGTGGGCGTCTTCCATCGTGGCGCGATCTCGCTGGCCAGCTCGGCGTCGCGCGCGGTACGGTGCGGGCTGCCTACGAAAAGCTGATCGATCGCGGATTGCTGATCGCGGCCGGAGCGGCCGGAACCCGTGTCGCAGAGCACCTGCCTCCGACAATTGTGCCACCCTCGTCAGGCGGCGAGAGCCTGCTGCCGCAAGATTTCCATTTCCGCTCTACGCAGGCGCTCGTCTTTCAGATGGGCGTTCCGGCCCACGACGCCTTCCCGGCGACGTTGTGGGCTCGGCTGCATCGACAGGCTGTGCAGTCGACATCGCTGCAGACCGGCTATGGCGATCCGCGCGGCCTTCCCGAACTCAGGTCGGCGGTAGCATCGCACGTCGCCATAGCGCGCGGGATCGAGTGCTCGCCTGAACAGATCATCGTGACGACCGGCTTCCGGGGCGGCTTAGGGATCGCGTTGCGCGCCATCGGCGCGACGGGAAGGCAGGCGTGGGTTGAAGATCCCGGCTATCCCGTCACTCGCTACGCTCTCGAATTGGCAGGCGTCCATCCAGTCCCCGTGCCGGTGGACGGTGACGGCATGATCGTCGCGCGAGGCCGTGAGTTGGCGCCGCGCGCTGCGCTGGCGGTGGTCACGCCGGGCCAACAAGCTCCTAGCGGCGTCGCTTTGGCCGAACATCGCAGGCAGGAATTGCTTCAATGGGCGGAATCCTGCGGCGGCTGGATTGTCGAAGACGATTACCTGGCGGAACTGCATCTTGCAGGCCGATCGCCGAATGCTTTGGCTTCCGGAGGCGGTGTCGAGCGCGTCATCCATGTCGGAACTTTCAGCAAGACGATCGCGCCAATGGTGGGCGTCGGATTTCTCGTAGCGCCCCTGCCGCTTGCCCGCAGATTGATCGATGTGGCGACGTGGTTGGGCGGACCGCCCAACGCTGCCCTCCAGCTCGCCCTCTCGGCGTTCCTAAGCGAGGGTCATTACTTGCGCCATCTACGGCGGATGCGACGGCTTTACGGGCAGCGGCGGCAGTGCCTATTGGATACCCTGACGAGGCTCGGCATCGAGACAGCCGTTCCGGCGGCCCTGTCTGTCATGCTGCCGCTGCCGGACGATTTCGACGATCGGCGGCTCGCGCTGGAGGCCTGTGCCGTTGACCTCGGGCCCGCACCGCTGTCGCCCTGGTTCGCGGCGGATTCCCCACCCCGCTCGGGCCTACTTCTTGCCGTCGCTAATGTGCGCGAACGAAATATCGAGCAGGACTGTCGCCGCCTGCTGACTCTGATCAGCATACCTAAGGGAGTTTCAAAGGAACAAGTCTAATAATCAGAACGACGAAACGCGATAAACCTCCCCGCCCTATTTTTCTAAAATGGAAGCATCATAAGGCGCGGACGACATACGGACCTCGATTATTGCACGCAGTTATGAATTATCGGGAGTCTACGGCCTACTTCAATAACAGGTGTTTTGCGGCTGACGGCGCTTTCCCGATGTGGCCGGCACTAACACAGTGCGGAATTGACCGATAATCCCTGCCGCATTGGCCGAATGGCCAGCAACGGCAGTCGAGGGTTTGTCGGCAGGTTGGCCCTATGATGGGGGTGGGCGGGCTAGCACTTCGGCGAAGACGCATAGCGAGCAAGCGGCCGAGCGCCCATCGGGCGAAGGGCTCAACGGCTCAGCTGCGGTGCACGCCGAAATGCTTATACCCGAACTGCATTCACCCATTGTCGGGGGTGCCCACGGTGCAGGCGCCGCAGCGCGTGAGCCGTGAGCCACCACTCACGACCCTTTGCGCCCTCGAGCGGCATCTCATAGAGGTCCGCTTTGCGCCGCCATCTCGGCCATTGATTTGGTAACGGCCGCGGCCCAAAAGCCGACATTCGCGAGCTGGGGCACGTCGGCACTTTCGCGCCAAGAGCGGACCTTCCGATCCATGCCGTATGTGGGCTCTTTTGACAGCCAGAATCGGCCCAGCCGGAAGAAATCGCCCCGGCCAATGTGTTCCTCGCCTCGGCGCAGTGCTCCAGCTACATCACCGGCGAAATCCTGCCGATCATTGGTGGCTATTCTGGCGGCTGAGGGCTGGTGGCGCTGGGTGTGGTCACCATCCCGTGCTGTGCCCGGCAAGTGTGCTTCCGGTTGACCTGAATGGGGTGCTAGTTAAGCAGATTGGATACGGCTGTGCTCGGCCAGACGTCGTGGCCTCAAATAATTTGACTGGATGTTATTCTAGTGGACGACGGCGATCACAGCAGACATGCACTAGTTTGGGACGAGGCACGCCGCGTAGCGGCGCTCAACAGTTATGAAATCCTCGACACTGCCCGCGAGGACGCATGAGGGCAAACGGCAGAAATTGTTCGCAAACTACGAACTAATTCACCGCTCGCAATGATCCTGAAGAAATCATCTCGTCAATCTTCGCCGCCAGCGTCACCATGGCGAAGGGCTTAGTGATCATCGCCATGTTGGTGCCGAGAAAGCCAGACCGGATCGCCGCGTTCTCTGCGTAACCCGTCAGGAATAGGATCGGTAGGTCGGGGCGATAAGACCGCGCGACTTCGGCCAACTGGCGGCCGTTCATGCCGGGCAGTCCGACATCGGAAATCATCAGGTGAATGGCGCGGTTGGAGGAGAGCTCGCGTATCGCCGCGTGCGCTTCCGAAGCCTCAACCGGGAGGTAGCCGAGTTCCTTCAATATGTCGGCGACCAGCAAGCGCACCGAATCATCATCTTCCACCAGCAGAACGGTCTGGCCGGCACCGGACCGAGCGGCATCCTGCTCATCTGAAACTGGCGCCTCCGATGAATCCGCGACGGGAAGATATAGCTCGACCGTCGTGCCTTCGGCCGGCTTACTGGTGATCTCGACATGGCCGTTACTTTGGCGGGCGAAGCCATAGACCATCGACAAACCGAGGCCGGTTCCCTGCCCTACCGGCTTAGTCGTGAAGAACGGCTCGAACACCTTCGTCAGCACCTCCGGCGTCATGCCGACGCCGGTATCGCCCACGGTGATGACAACGTAGCGACCCGGTTTAACCTCCGGCGTGGCCACGATATCGACCTCGCCTAGCACGACCTGGCGGGTACGCAAGGTGAGCTGGCCACCATTAGGCATCGCGTCGCGCGCATTGATGACGAGGTTGAGTATCGCGCTCTCCAACTGGTTGGCATCGGCGGCCCCAAGCGGAAGGCTCTCGTCGAAAGCGAAATCCAGCTGGATGGTCTCACCGAGCGTGCGGCTCAACAGATCTTGCAGCGACCCGACCAGCAGATTGATGTCGACCGGCCTCGAATCCAGCGACTGCCGACGAGAGAACGCCAGCAGGCGATGCGTCAGCGCCGCGGCGCGCTGGGCAGATACCGAGGCGGCGTCCATGAACCTGTCAAGATCGGTGAAGCGGCCGGAGGCGATGCGGCGTTTCATGACGTCGATGGCGCCGATCACGCCGGTCAACATGTTATTGAAATCGTGCGCGATGCCGCCGGTGAGCTGGCCAACCGCCTCCATCTTCTGCGATTGGCGCAGCGCTTCCTCGGTGCGTTGCAGCAACAATTCAGCCTCCCGCTCGGCGGTGATGTCGCGCCCCACCGCCTGAAGCAGATTGTCGGCCGTGGCCGCGCTCCATTCGATCCAGCGGGAGCCGCCTTCGCGAGCACGCAGCTGCAGGGCGAAAAGCTGCGGCAGCGTGTCTTCGCTCAGCGTATCGAGGATGCTCGCAAAGCGGCTGCGATCTTCTGGCACGATGAACTCGAGGAAGTTGGCCCCGGCTAGCTCATCCGCCTCCCAGCCCAGAATGCGCGTCCAAGCCGGGTTGGTGGCATTGATAACGCCGTCGAGGCGGGCGACCACCATGATGTCGGTCGACAGGCGCCACATTCGGTCGCGGTCGGCGGTGCGCTCGGCCACGCGCTGTTCCAGCGTGAGGTTGAGGCTGCGCAGCTCCGCCTCGGCCGCCTTGCGCTCATTGATATTGCGCAGGATCGCAGTGACGAAATAGCGAGAGTCGCTGGTCCAGCGCGACGCGGTCAGTTCGAGATAGCTGGTGGAGCCATCTTTGCGGCGGGCGACCACTTCGACCGGCCGTGTCAACGGCGCGCCGCGAAGAACCCGCTCCCACGCCGTGCGCCAATCGTGCTGGTCTTCCAGCAGGGTCGACAAGGTCGCACCGACCAGTTCGTCCGCCGAATGCCCGAACTGCAGGGCGGCGGAGGGATTAGCAAGCTGCACCACCCCATCGGCGTCCAACGTCAGGATGGCGTCGAGGGCGCTGTCAACGACGGCGTGGTAGCGCGCGTTCTGGCGCTGCCGCAGCACCCGCTCGCGGTTCGCGCTGGGGGTGACGTCGACGATCTGCACCAGACAGAACGCATGCGGCTTCTCGCCGAGCGCGCGGATCGAGGTGTTGTGGATCAGCTCGATGCCCGCGCGGGTGCGCAACGGGAACACCTGGGAATGCAGGGAATGGGTCAACAGGCTGGCGGCGCCCGATATAAACGCTTCAGTAAGTGCCGAATGAAAGCGCGGGGGTATGTCCGGAAACAGCTCTTCAAACGTCCTACCGACGCACTCGGCAGCCGACTTGCGGGTCGCCATCGCGATCCAGTCGTTCCAGACAGTTATGCGCTTCTCGCGGTCGACAACGATGACGCCGCTGTCCAGTCCATCGAGCACGATACTCGCGAGATCACCGTCAGACAGGGGCATTTAACTCAGGCGCCATTCCGCCCGCCGTACGCTCGATGAATTCGTCGAGAAGACCTTGCAGGGCCTCCAGCGAGGGCATGTCCATCAACATCGCGATATAGCCGCGTATGTCGCGCTCTCGCACCGCGAAGTTGATGTAGAGAAACAGTACGACGTCACCGTCTTCCGGTGGCGGCGCTAGATTGAACAGATCTTTGCCTTGACCGCGAAGAATCTCGGGCAACGACATCTTCAGGCTGCGGTGCAGCATGTTCGCGATCGTGGCAAGACAACCGTTCAGGATTATGTTGCCGGTTTCGGCAAGCGCTTCCTGTTCGAGCTCGATGATATCCTCAAGAGGAAGTACGCCGCCGGTGACGGCCCGCACCAGTTCAAGGCTGTTGATTTCCGGGAAAATCAGTAGGGCGCGGCCGGTGATGTCGCCCTCAAAGATCTGATGAACCGCGACAAGACCCTTGTCTTCGCTGGCTCCCAGAATTTCTATGGCATCGGCACGGCTCACCAGGCTGACCCGAGGTACAGAGAGCAGAACCTGCTGGTTCACTAGCTCGCGCAGGCTGGCGGCGGCCCGGCTGACGCCGATATTGACGAGTTCGGTCAGTGCGTCGATCTGCAATTCACTAAGGGCAAGGCGGCTCTGATCGCTCACGACTGTCCCTTGGATTGCTGAACCTGAGTAAGAAATTGGCCGAGCGCCTGTTCCGTCAAGGGCTTGGGCAAAAAGATCGCGCCGACGTCATGGGCCTGGTTGACGATCTCGTTCTGGTGATTGGCGGAGATGATCGCCAATGCGATGCCTGGGGCAAGGGCGCGCAGTTCGGCAGCCAGTTCAAGGCCGTCACGGCCGGGCATATTGAAGTCCAGAAGGGCGATGTCGAAGTGCTGCTGACGCGCAAGCGCAATTGCGTCATCGGCGTTGGGCGCTTCGACGCGGGTCCAGTCGGGATGGAGATTATTCATCGCCTTGGTGATCGCCATGCGGGCGAGCTTGCTGTCATCGACGATGAGTACTTGGAACGGCATCGATAGGAGACTCCGGCGGCGGCTGCGCCACGGTGGTGCTTAATACGCCTCTATGCCTTAAACAGCGCGGTTTCGCCAGCATACCGTGGGCTGACAAGCGGCGCGATATGCTGGTTTAGGAAGTCGCCTAATGGGGCACCATCGATAGCCGGCCGGACTTTGAGCAAAAGCTGGACGATGGCGGTGTGCGCGCCCTCGCATTGATGCCAGTCCACGCGCGGTTCTGGCGCCGCCAGCAGGTAGCGCAGCAGCGGCTCGGCGTCTTCGACGCCGCAGACGCCCGCGATATGGATAATGCCGTCTGCACCCAATCGCACCGTCATAACTGAAGCTCATGAAGATCGAGAACCAGTAGCACGCGGCCGTCGCCCAGCAGCGTCGTTCCGGCGCAAGGGAGGCCGGCAAGCAGCCCCTCCATTGGTCGCAGCATCACATCCATGCGCTCCCCCAGCCGTTCGACTTCCAAGCCACAATATTCACCGGCGATAGTGACGATGACCACCAGCGCGTCGGCGGATGAGGTCGAGGCAGTAGAGGCGTCGATAGCACTCGAGAGATCGAGCAGCGGAACGGTGCGGTTGCGCCAAGTGAAAGCCTGTGCCGCGCCGATATTGGAGATCGCGGCGCGCGGAATGCGAGCGGTCTCGATCACCGTATCGAGCGGTATGCCGAGCACCTGTCCGCCAGCTTCCACCGTCATGACGTCGGTCTTCATGATGGTGAAGGGCAGCGTCATGCGGACCAGCGAGCCGTGCTCCGGCCGGCTGTGCAGACTGACCCGGCCGCCCAGCCGTTGCACCGCCACGCGCACCGCGTCCATTCCGACACCGCGCCCGGAGTAGCCCGTCACCTCGCTGCGGGTAGAGAAGCCCGGCGCGAAGATGAGGTCGGCGGCCGCTTCTTCGCTCATGGCGGCAATGGCCGCCGCGCTCGCGACACCGCGCTCGGTGGCGACGCTGCGGACGCGAGCAGTGTCAATGCCGCGCCCATCATCCTCGACCTCGACAGCGAGATGATCGCCATCGCGCCGGGCGCGCAGGATGACCACGCCGGTCGGGGGTTTTCCAGCTTCCGCGCGCGCGCCGGGGACCTCGATGCCATGGTCGGCGGCGTTGCGGAGAACGTGCAGCAATGGCTCGAACAGCGCCTCGACGATGGTCTTGTCAGCCTCGGTCTCCTCGCCTTCGATGACCAGCCGCATCGGTTTGCCGAGCTTGTCGGACATGTCGCGAACGAGGCGCGGAAAGCGCTGGAACACATGGCGAAGCGGCAGCACGCGGATGTTGAGGACGGCGTGTTGCAGCTCGCTGACCAATCGGTCGAGCGAGCCATACTGCGCTTTCAGCATCGTCCCGAGGCTCTCGGTGTCGCCACGATCTGCCATGGCGGCTGCATGGCCGATGGCGTGTTTCAGCACGGTCAGTTCGCCGGTGAGCCGGACCAGCGCGTCTATACGCTCGACGTTGACGCGCAGCGAGCGCGCGGCGAGATCCTGTGCCGACGGCTCGGACGCTCTTGCCTCCTCCGCCGCGTTGTCGGCGGGGGCGGCAGCACCTGAGCGCAAGGTGTCGACGAGCGCCTCAACGCCGGCATCGCTGGCGGCCAAGTGCTCGATATGCCGGGCATCGGCGTCGCGGCCCTCAGCGCGTCGTACATTGATGGCGGTGTTGAGGGCGGCGGCCTTCCGGCCGTCAAAGCCTTCGCCCTGCGGGCCTTGCAGTAGGGCGATCTGCGCCTCGATCAGCTGCGCTGCCGGCGACAAAGTGGCGACGACAGGCCCCGCTAGTTCGCGCCATTCGAACTGGCCGGCGACATCGGCGAAGGCCGGCGCCAGGCTCGACACCTGCTCGGAACTAATGGCGAAGATGAGGAGATGACAGGCGAACGGATCGATCTCCGCCGGTGGTACGGCTGGGCCTGTCGGCACCAAATCGACGGCGAGCAGGCCCGACAGGTCGCGGATGCGGACGAGCGGATCATCGCCGCGAAAGAAGCTACCCTCATCGGGCTGATGGCACAGCGCTGAACGGGCCGCCGCGCGCACATCGGGCTTCGCCACCGAGAGCGCGTCCAGCCACGCATCGAGATTGGCAGCTACCTCGGGCGACGCCTTCGCTGGCGTCGGTGCCCCCGGCTCGAATAGCGCGACTACCGCATCGGCGCCGCTGTCGGCGTCTGCCGGCGGTTCGCCGGTCTGCTCGATGACTTCAAGCCATTGCACCACCTGGTCGAGGCAGGACAGGCAATGGCTGATGAGTTCGTTAGTGATCGGCAGCGAGCCGCCACGCGCTTCGGACAATGAGTCCTCGGCGACGTGCAGGGCTCTCGCCATCGCCGCGAAATCGATGATGCCGGCCGAGCCCTTGAGCGTATGGAAGGCACGGAACGCGCCGTCGATGGCGGCGGCATCCTTTGGCCGTTCTTCGGCGGCCAGCAGGTCGGCGGTGCCCTGTTCGACGAGTTCGCGGGCCTCGATGAGGAACTGTTCGATGAACTCGTTCATGCCGATATCCCGCACATCAGGCGGACGTATTGCACCAGCACATCCTGTGCGAGCGGCTTCACCAGATAGAAGTTCGCCCCCGCCGCACGCGCCGCGTCCAAATCCTGCGGCGCGGCCTCGGTGCTGGTGACGAGCGCCGGAATCGCGACGATTGGCGAGCCTTGGCGGCGCAGCGTCTTCAGGAACGTCATGCCGTCCATGCGCGGCATGTTCACGTCGACGATGACGAGGTCGACCGGCTCCAGCAGCAGCTTCTCGATCGCCTCGAGCCCGTTTAGTGCCTCTTCGACGGTGAAGCCGGCGGCCTCGAGCGCCTGCCGGTAATAGAGCCGGATCAGGCTGGCATCGTCGACGACCAGAATGCGCTTGCCTGTCACGTCAGCCATCCGCCCGCTCCATCGGCCGCTGATAGACGATAGCGTCGGAGTATCGGCAGACATCGAATAGCGGCGATATCCGGCTCATGGACTCGCTGTGGCCAAGACAAATAAAACCGCCCGGAAGCAGGTTTTCATAAAGGTTCTCCGCCGCAGTACGCCGGGATGCATCATCGAAATAGATGAGCACGTTGCGGCAGAAAATAACATCGAAAGCGCCATGAGCGCGCGTCTCCGCAGCCTCGACCAGATTGACCGGGGAGAAGCTGATCGACTGCCGCAAATCATCGATCAGGCGCCAATGCTCAGCGTCAGTCTGCTCGAAATATTTGGCGATGAGATCGGCCGATAGCCGCATTAGGGCGCGGCGCCCGAACAGGCCGGCGCGGGCCGCGTCCAGCACGCGGGTATCGATGTCGGATCCCAGAATTTCGATCTCATAGGCATCGGCCTGCGGCCAGTTCTCCAGCAGCCAGATCGCGATGGAATAGGGTTCTTCGCCCGTCGAACACGGCACCGACCAAATTCTGATGGTCTTGTTCGCACGCGGGCGCAAAATGCGCCGGGGCAGCAAATCCGCGCTCAGGCACTGGAGCTGGTGGTCCTCGCGATAGAAATAGGTCTCGTTAACGGTGAAGGCGTTGATGAACTGTTCGACCTCGCCGCGCACATCGCTGCGCAGCCGGGCGAAATAGCTGGCGAACGAGGTCGAGCCGGTGGCGAGCATGCGGTCCGCCATGCGGCGCTCGACGTAATATCGCTTGGCTTCGGTGAAAACCATTCCGGTGCGGCGATAGATGAACTCGCACAGGCGCCGGAACTCATCCTCGTTCACGCCGCGCGCCTCATCGGCCGGAATCGAGGGTGGTCTTGATCCGCTTCACGGCGATCTCGATTGCGAATGCGAGGAAGGGCGAGGAGGCGAAGCGTTCGGCGCTGCGCTGGAGTACCGGCAGTGCCTGCGGCCCGCCGATCTCGGCGAGAACATCCATTGTCGCCGCGCAAACGTTTGGCTCGCTCTCTCGTTCCAGCAAGTCGGCCATCAGCTGGGTGGCGTCCTCGGAGGGCATTCCGCGCGCCAGCTCGCAGGCAAGCAACCGCACGTCGGGGTCCTCATCGTAGAGCAGTTCGGGCAACCGGCCGGCCAGCATGTCGGCGGGCATGGCAGCCAGCGCATCGAGCGCGCCGGAGCGCAGGCTGGCGTCCTCCGAGCGCAGCAGCTGCAGCAGAAGCGCCGCGCCCTCCGGCGTCGCCGTGCGGGCGATGCCGGAGAAGATGACCTCGCGGACCCGGATGTCGGCCTCGGTGGCCAATCCCGCGCCGAGCAGCGCGATGCCGCCGGGCATATCGATGAGCGCACGCGCCGCCTGCCAGCGCTCGTCCGGGCGGCTGCTGGCGAGTGCCGTCTTCAATTCCTCAACGTCGGCGGGCGGCGCGTCTACCGCAGCAGTGCTTTTGCGGACCAGCGGCATGTCACGGCACCATTTTCTGCAGACGGGCGGCAATATCGGGGAGCGGCAGCACCCATTCGGCACCGCCGGCTTTCACCAGTTCGCCCGGCATGCCCCACACGACGGCCGTCTCTTCGGCCTCGGCGATGGTATTGCCACCCTGCGCGTGCAGCAATGTCATCGCCTGTGCGCCGTCATTGCCCATCCCCGTCATCAATATGCCGACCAGCTGGCTGGCCGGCACATGTTCCATAGCCGACCGGACGAGGCGATCCGTGCTCGGATGCCAGAGATAGTCCGGCTGTCCGGGAGCGGCCATGGCGATGAGGCCGGCGGCGCGGCGGGAGACGATGATGTCGATATCGCCGGCGCCGATATAGACGGTGCCCGGCATCAGCACGACAGGCTGCCGAACCTCGACGACCGAGAGCGCGCAGATGCCATTCAGTCGCCGCGCCAACGGGCCAGTGAAGCTCGCCGGCATGTGCTGGGCCACAATTATCGGCCAGGGAAAGCTTGCCGGCAGCGGCGTCAGCAGCGCCTCCAGTGCCGGCGGGCCGCCGGTGGAGGTGCCGACCAGCACCAGGCCTTCGCCGGTCGCCGCGCTCCGCCGCCGCGCACCGGCAGCGCCGACCCCGGCAACCTTCGACTGCCCGATGCGGTGACGGACCCGGTCGCGCAGCCTTGTGCTCGACTTCAGCCGGGCACCCGCGGCGCCGCGCACCTTCGCCACCAGCTGCGGTGCCCATTCGTTGAGGTGCAGGGAGACGGCGCCCGCCGGCTTCGGCACGAAATCGACCGCGCCGAGCTCGAACGCCTTCAGCGTCGCCTCGGCTCCGGCGGCGGTGTGCGAGGACACCATCACCACCGGGCAGGGGCGTTCGATCATCAGCTGGTCGAGGCACTCCAGCCCGTCCATGCGCGGCATGTTGAGGTCGAGCGTGATGACGTCGGGGGCGAAGGATTTGTTCTGTTCCAGCGCATCAATGCCGTCGCGGGCGAAGCGGACATCGAACCCGTCTCGCTCGGTGAACACGCCGCCCAGCAATTTGCGGACGAGCGCCGAGTCGTCGACCACCAGCAGCTTGATCACGGAGTGGTCGGCCCGGTCTTGGCAAAGGCGTCGAGCAGGCCGAGCTCCGCCCGGGTCAGCAACTCGGCGGGGTCGAGAACGAGGATGATGCGGCCGGCGGCCTCCAGATTGATGATGCCCGACACCAGCCGCGTGGTCTCGCCGGTGAGATCCGGCGCGGGCTCGATGGCGTCGGTGGGACTGCGCAGGATTTCGCTGACGCCATCCACGATAATGCCGGCACGATGACGCGCGGTGCGCACCACGATGATCCGCCGCCGCACGCCGTCGCTCAGCGCCGGCATGTCGAACCGCCGACGCTGGTCGATCACGGGGAGCACTTCGCCGCGCAGATTGATGACGCCTTCGAGGAATTTCGGCGTCTTCGGCACGCGGGTGATCTTGGCGGAAACTTGCATCACCTCGTCGACCACCGCGATCGGCAGGCCGTACTCGTCATCGCCGAGCCGGAATATCAGGAAGGAGTCGTCCTTCGCGGCGACTTTCTCATCGGACGGCGCGCTGTCTAGCGCGCGCTGGGTATCGAGGCGCTTCATGACCTCCTCCCGAAAAAGCGCTTGGGGGTCCAGGATCGACACCAGCCGGTGGCCGCCCTCGGCGCGATAGATCGCCTTGATGCGGCTCTCGCCGCCGATCCGCGCGGCCAGTGCCGGCGGAATCGGCTCGATCAGCGCGTGATCGGCAAGGATGATGGCGCGCATGCGGTCTATCAGCAGGCCGACCAGCATGGTGCCGACCATGGCGACCACGACCTTCTCGTCGATCTGGCGCTCTTGCGCCGCCGGGAGACCCAGCAAGGCGCGCAGCGAAAACAGCGGCAGCAGCCGGTCGCGATAGCCCATCACGCCGCGCGCCACGGCATCGCCAGTGGAGACGCTGGTGACGCCCTCGGGAACCGCGACGATCTCGCGAACCTGCTCGATGGGCAGGGCATATTCCTGACCATCCACATCGAAGGTGATCAGCTTGCTGGTCGTCAGCGCGGCCGCCTGCGCATCCGACTTTTGGGTGCCGTCTGCCACGGAATAGGCCCGCGCCGTCCGCGCACGGGCGACGAAGGCCGCGGCCAGAAGCGGTTGGATGTCCAGAACCTTGGCGATGTCGCGCTTGTCGTGGAAGCGGAACACGCCCTTGAGCCTCTCCCCGGGACGGGCGAGGCCGCTCGCATCGGCATCTTCCAGCTGGTTGGCGGCGATGGAGACGAGTTCTTCCACGGCATCGACCGCCAGCGCCACCGGGGTGGCGCCGTGAAGCACGATGGCCCGCGCACCCGCGCGCTCGCCGGCCTCGGTATAGCCCAGCAGCGAGCGCACGCTCGCCACGGGAAGCGCGACGCCGCGGAGATTGCCGATGCCGAGCAGGCTCTTGGGCGCCTGTGGCACGCGCGCCACCGCCGGCACCCGCAGCACCTCGCTGACGTCCTCCGCCGGCAGGGCGTAGAAGTCCGCGTCGATGCGGAAGGTCAGAAAGCGGTGAGTCACGGTGCCGTCCACCGCGATTGGCTGCTGATTATCCATTCTGCTGCTTGAACTCGTCGGCGAGCGAGGCGATCTCCTCGATCGCTGCCGCGAGATCGTCGGCGCCCTGCGCCTGCTGCGAGGATGCCGTCGCCGCCTGCCGCGATGCCGCGCTGGCCTCTTCCGCCGCCGCCGCGATCTGCCGTGCGGCTTCGGCGGATTGTCCCGCAGCGCCCAGGATCGCCTGCGCTCCCTGGAGGATGGTCTTGTTCGCCGCGCTCATGACGGAGACGTCGGCATCGAGCTTTTCGAGCGAGCCGACGATGGTGCGGTTGGCCTGCACCTCGGCTTCGGCGGTGAGGATGGTCTGCTCGCAATCGCGGCGCAGCGAGCCGATCTGCTCCAGGATGGCGCGCACCGTGTCCTTGATGCGGTCCACGCTCTCGGACGAATCGCGCGCGAGGCTGCGTATGTCGCCCGACACCAGCGCGAAGCCCCGCCCGGCGTCGCCGGCGCGCGCGGCCTCCACCGAGCCGCTCACCGCCAGCATGGTGGTCTGGATCGCCACGAGGGCAATTTTGTCGACGATCTTCTCGATGCGCCGGCCCATTGTCTCCAGCTGCAACACCGTGGCGAAGCTCGCCTGCGTGCGCGTCAGGGCGGTGCCGACGCCTTCCATCAGCTGCTCGATGGAGGCCCGGCTCTGCTTCAGCACGGCTTCGATGGCGGCGACGCGATCATTGGCGGTGCTCGCATTTTCTTGCGCGATCAAGGCGCTGGATTCGATCTGGGTCAAAGCGGCGGAGGTCTGCTGCGTCGCCGCCGCCTGCTGCTGGGCGCCGCGGTCGATCTGCGCGACCGCCGCCATGATCTGCGCGGCAGCGCTCGACAGTTCCTGGATGGTGGCGGAGAGCTCCTCGGCGGTGCTTGCGATCTGCTCGACTTCGGAACTCCCGGCATCGCTGTTGCGCAGGGCGTCGGTCACGCGCGCCAGAGCATGCGCGGCGACCTGTCCCTGTTCGAGCGACTCGGCCTGCTGCTGGATGGCGGACTGCGCCTCGCCAGCGGCGGCCGCCTGTTCTTCGGCGGCGGAAGCCACCTGTTCGGCGCCGCGCTGCGCTTCCACAGAGGCGCTCTCGGCCTCCATGGCGGCCGTGAGGATTTCGTCGCTGCCCTCCGTGAGGCGGACCATGTCGGTACGCATGGTCTCGAGCCCGCCAACGACCTCGGCACCGAAGCGTGCCTGCGCCTGGGCGAGCTCGGAGGCTTCCTTGATCGCGTCAGCCACGGTGCGGACCTCAACCTGGACTGTGTCGGCGAGACCCTGGACTTCGGTGGCGCTCTTTTCTGAGGCCTCGGCCAAAGCCCGGACCTCTTCGGCAACCACAGCAAAACCGCGTCCATGGTCGCCGGCGCGCGCAGCCTCGATGGCGGCGTTGAGCGCAAGAAGGTTGGTCTGGTCGGAGATTTTGCCGACGGTCTGCGTGATTTCGCCAATATCGCGAGCCCGGCGCTCCAGCTCGCCAATCATGACGACCGACGCCTGCTGGCGCTCGGCATTGCGCTCGATTGATCTGATCGACGCAGTGATCTGGATCGCGGTCTCCGCCACGACGATCTGCACCGCCTCGGTGCGTCGCCGCGCGGCATCCGCCTGCGAGCGGGCGATCACCAGATTGGCACCGACGGCTTGGATGGCCGCCAGCTGTTCCTGCGCTCCACCCGCCGCTTCTTCAGCTCCGGCGGCGATCTGCTCCATAGAGCGGCGCAGCTCTTCCGCCGCAGCGGACGCCTCGACCAATCCGCCTGCCAGTTCTTCCGTGGCGGCGGCTAGCCGTTCAGAGGCCTTGTCATTGCGCGAGACCGTGCGTTTGGCGCGAGGAGCTGCCACCGTTTTCGTAATAGCCGGAGGCGACACGATCGCGCCGTGCTTGTCAGCACCGGCAGTAATTTTGGACGATTTTACCAGCGCCATCATACTCTCAGAACGTGTTTCGAGCATTTATAGAAGCACTCTGCGCCGGGCAGCCGACGGGCGCAACAAGCCGGTGACCGCGAAGCTGTGTGTCTGATTGCAAATGGTTACTGCAAAAAAAGTCAGCTTGCCGCGAGCAAGCTCGATGTGGCCAGCAGAGCTCTCTCCGCCGCACCTAGCAGGCTGGGGAATTGGGCGAAAGGTAGACGGAATGACGGCAGACAATCGCCGAGCCGATGGCCTTAAAGCAGATCTTGAAAACGTTCCGCATCGGGTTAGTCCTTGCCCTCGACATTCATCGGCGATATGTCCGATTCTCGCTTGACGCACCCAATAGCGGACAGTCTGCCGCCGGCCCCCGGCCGGTCAGCTTGCCGGAATGAAGCGCAGCGTGCCGGCCCGGCGGGTCGGCTTTCCGGTGTCGCTGGTGTGGTTGATGCCGTCCATGACCGGCACCTCGGGAAAATCGAACGGGCTTACGCCGTCGAGGCAGGCGACGTTGACGGCGTACAGGCGCTGGTCGGACCGGCGCTGATGGTGGGTGTAGATCCCGCAGCGGGAACAGAAGAAGTGCTGCGCGGCACCGGTATGGAAACGGTAGCTGGTCAGTACCTCTTCCCCCTGCAAAATGTCGATTCCACCTATTTCAGCGATAACCACCACCGCGCCGCGCATGCGGCAGTAGAAGCAGGTACAGCGCCGGATCGAGTTGAGACCCTCGCTGAGCGCCACGGTGAAGCGCACCGCCCCACAATGGCACTGGCCAGATCGCATGTTCATGTCGCTTGCCATGTCGTTCCCTGTCGATGTCTCACGCGGCATGGGCCTGTCCCGCTCACCGCCTAGCCAGCTTAGGCCCGAGGGCGAGGGCGAGCGGCAGATTGACGAGTGCCGCCACGGCGGTTCCCAGTGTCGCGATGACGGGGCCGGCCTGATCGCCTATCGCTCCGAACAGCAGCGGCGACAAGGCCCCCGAGCCGATGACGCCCGTATAGAAAATGGCGAAGGCGCGCTCGGTGCGATCGGCCGGTGCCAGTTCGGGCACGGTGCCGTACAGCACCGAAGACGTGCCGTTCAGCGTCAGCCCGAGCAGCGGCAGGAGCACCAGCAGCGCCGCGAGCGGCAGGAAGGCGGCAAGCGCGATCATCAGCGCGGTGAGCCCCTCGGTACACAGGGTGACGCCGACAATGCCCCAGCGCTGGGCCAGCCAGCCGCAGGCCAGCTTGCCCGCCGCACCGCCCAGGAAGACCAGCGCGAGGGCTGTGCCGATGAGCGGCTGCGAGGCCCCTTTCAGCTGCAACAGGAAGGGCAGGAAGGTGAGGAAGCCCATGCGCACGCCGGTGTCGATCACGCCGATCGCCAGCAGAAGCGGAAAGCCGTTTCCGCCGCGCGGCGGCGCGGAACGCTGGACGGGAGGAGGTGGGGCGGGCGCGATCTTCGGCATGGAGATGGCGATGAGGCCGGCGACCACGATCCCCGCCAGCGCCAGCAGCCAGAGTGAGGGGCGCCACGGCGCGAACGACAGGCCGAGGGACAACGCGGCCGGAATGATGGCCTTGCCGAGGTCTCCGCTGAAATTATAGGTGCCGAGCGGCCCGCGCGCCGCCGATCCATAGGCGCGGGATACCGCGCTGGAGGCGATGGGATGCTGGACGCTGGAGCCGGCCCCGGCGAGGAACAGCGCCGCGCAGAGCCCCAGTGCACCGCCGCTGAAGCCGGCCAACCCATAGCCGGCCGCGGCGATCAGCGTGCCGAGGATCAGCACCGCTCGCCCGCCCATGTGATCGGCGAGCCAGCTCGCCGGCACCTGCAGCGCGGCCATGGCCCCGGCGTAGAGCCCGCGCAGCAGCGCGAGCGCGACATAGTCGAGCCCGAACTCGGCCCGCCAGACCGGAAGAAGCACATAGATCGCGTCGGTGTAGCCGTCATGCAGCGCATGGGCGAGGCCGGAGAGGACCAGCGTGCGCCGGCGCGTGTCCGGCGGGCAGGACGGCGCCGGCGACGCGGCGGAGCGGGGAAGTAAGGATGCTTTTGTCACCCCATCGATATGCGACGGCTGGACGGCGGGCCGCAAACGACTAATTTCACCAGATGATGTCAGATAAACTCACATGACAGCCCCCTCGAAGGAACGCCCATTGCCACCGCTCAACGCCGTGCGGGCATTCGAGGCGGCCGCTCGCCGGTTGAGCTTCAAGGACGCTGCGGCGGAACTCGGCGTCACCCATGGCGCGGTCAGCCGGCAGATAAGGCTGCTGGAGGAATGGCTCGGACCGCCGGCGCTGTTTCGCCGTCTGAGCCACGGTGTCGCCCTTACAATGGAGGGCCGGGCGCTACTCGCCGATATCCAGCCCGCGCTGGAGCGCATCGCGCGAGCGGCGTCGACCCATGGCGGCAGGCCCAGCGGCACGGTGGTCCTAAGGGTAAATGCGCTCGCCACCTTCAGCCTGCGCTGGCTGGTGCCGAAGCTCGGCCAGCTGCGCGAGGCGCATCCCGACATTGAGGTCGAACTCACGACCGGCAGCGCGCCGGTGGACGGGCTGGCCGGTGAGTACGACCTGATCATTCGCGGCGGGCCGGATGCCTTTGACGGCTTCGAGGCGCGCCTGCTGTTGCCGGAGTGGCGGCTGCCCGCCTGCAGCCCGTCGCTGTTGCAGCGCCAGCCGCTGGACGAGGTGGGTGACCTCGCGCGGCACACGCTTTTGCAGGTCGCCAGCATGCCCCGGCTGTGGCGCGACTGGCTGGTGAAGGCCGGGCATGGCGCGCTCGAACCGGCAGCGACGCTGATGCTCGACCATTTCTACCTCTCGATCCAGGCGGCGGTGGACGGGCTGGGCGTGGCAATGGCGCCGTCCACCCTGATCGAGGATGATCTGCGCGCGGGGCGGCTGGTGACGCCCTTTCCGCAGATCTCGCTGCCGTCGCGCGGCTATTTCGCCTACACCCCGGTCGACTCGCCGCTGCGCGCCGCCAGCGAAAGGGTCTGCACGTGGATCGAGGGGGTGCCCGCACATTAGTGGCGGTGCGGGCTAGCCGCGACTGACAGTGGGTGGCGTAGGCTCTATCCACACCGCACCTCCGGCCGCCTTTGGGAACTGTTCTACCGGCACGGAGAGACGCACGGTGGAGGCCGAGGAAGTTATGTGAGCTGTCGTTGGTCAGCCCCGAGGAATGGCGATAGCCCCCTTGGTCGACAGGCCTAGAGTGCGCTCAACGGTCGATCTGGGGTGCAGCAACTTAAAAATGTGGGGTAAAATGCGGGTCGGCTAACAGGGCCTGTAAAAACTGTTTAAAATCAGCCGCTTATGGCGATAAAACGGCGGAGAGGGTGTCCGCCTAACTATCTCGCCTACACGCGACGGCATGCGCCAACTACCTAGCAAATACGGCTCTTTGTGGCTCTAACCGCGCCCTGGCGCGGCGCTAGATGCCAGCGAATGACAGTCGCGTGTTGGGGTGAATGTTGGGGTGGGGCGGCATGGCTCGCGAGATGAACAGGCTTTCGGTGCGCGGCATCGCCGCCCTTAAGGAGCCGGGGCGTCATAGCGACGGTGGCGGCCTTTATCTCGTAGTCGACAAGTCGGGTGCAAAGCGGTGGGTGTTCCTGTTTCGCTGGCAAGGCAAGTTAAAGGAAATGGGCCTGGGGAGCGCTCTAGGCGTCTCGCTGGTGCAGGCGCGAGCCGCAGCCGCCATAGCCCGCAACGTGGTGGCTACCGGACGCAACCCGATAGAAGAGCGCCGCTCGGCAACTCCGGCGGTGCCGACCTTTGCCGAGATGGCAGAAAGCGTTATTGATGGCATTGCGCACGGGCTGCGGAATGCAAAGCATATTGCCCAATGGCGCATGACGCTTTCCGTTGAACGCGGCGACGATGGCGAATTGGTCGACAGTGGGTATTGCCAAGCACTCCGGGCTAAGCGCGTTTCAGAGGTGGAGACTGCCGACGTGCTCGCGGTGCTCCAGCCTATTTGGACCGTCAAGGCTGAAACTGCCGCCCCCGCGTGCGGGGTAGGATTGAGCGGGTGCTTGATGCGGCAAAAGCGAAGGGATACCGCGGCGGGGAGAATCCCGCCCGCTGGCGGGGTCACCTCGATTCATTGCTCGCCAAGCGTCACAAGCTCCAGCGTGGGCACCATGACGCGCTGCCCTATGCGGACATGCCGGCATTTATTGCCGAGCTGCGGAAACGCAAGGCGGTGGCGGCATTGATGCTGAGTTTGCGATCCTCTGTGCGAGCCGTACCGGCGAGGTGGTCGGCGCGAAATGGGGTGAGGTGGATCTGGGCGCTAAGGTTTGGACCGTGCCGGCGGAGCGCATGAAGGCCGGGAAAGAACATCGCGTTCCATTGACGCCGCGCGCGCTCGAAATCCTCGGCGCAGTTTCGGCTCTAAGGACCGAAGGGGAATATATCTTTCCGGGCGCTAAAAAGGGGAAGCCTCATTCCAATATGGCGATGCTCGCCCTGTTGCAGAGGCGAATGGATCGCCCAGGCATCACGGTGCATGGCTTTCGCTCTTCCTTCCGTGACTGGGCCGGCGAGCGCACCACATTCCCTCGCGAGATTGCCGAAGCGGCGCTGGCACATGTCGTTGGCGATGAGGTCGAGCGCGCGTACCGTCGCGGCGACGCGCTTGAGAAGCGGCGGAAGCTCATGGATGCCTGGGCTAAGTTCATTGGCGCGATGCCGGCGGCGAACGTCGTTGCCTTGGTCAGAAAAGCCTGACGACGGCCTCTGAAGCTGATGCATTTCCCAACGACCGGCGTATGCTTTGATCCCGAGGAAGAGCTATCCTCGAAAGGTGGAGAAGGCCAATGAACAGAAGGTCTTTCTTACTCGGGCTATGCGGGGCGGCGACGACCGTGGCCGGGATAGCCGCACTTATCCCGATGATATCAACTCCCGCCGCAGCAACTCCGCTAGATGCCCTGAAGAGCGCCGCGCCTCCCAAAGAGTCGGGCCTGGAGGGGGCGTATGGCGTAGCTCCGGATGGCACCCCAGCCGACAGCACATACTGGGTATGGAGAAACGGACGACGCTATTGGGTGGCTCCCCGCCGCCGCCGTCGTCGTCGCGTCTGTCGCCGCGTGAGGGTAAGAGGCGGCTGGCGGAGGCACTGCTGGTACCAGTAGCGGCGACAGAGAAGATGGTGACGCCGACCATTCTCACAAGCGGTGCGGCACACCTCGCATGAGTGGACCATCTGGGGCGAGCATGAAGCAGCGTTTTATCGAAGAGTTCTCCGCGCGCCATGGCCTCAGTACCGGTGCAGCGGAAAGCCTGGTGCTTGCGGTATCGGCAGGCAACGGAACAATGGCGCAGTTTAGCCATCCCGAGCTTGGCGGCATGGGGCAGTGGGCTCGCGGCGGCATGATCATGATCGGGGACATGTTCAACCAAGGTCTGAAGTACCGAATCGACGCGCTGTGCACGGAGATTTCCGCCGCGCTGATGGAGAACCCCGCGCTGACGGCCGAGATACGGACGCACGGATCTAGCGGCAGTCTTTCCGGGAGGGGATCTGGGTGGCCCAAGGAATTCGGCCACCCGAGCTCCTCAGGCGCGCAAAACGACCTGAGTTATGCCTTCTTCCCGAGTGCGCGGCGCCTGGTGATCGAGAAAGCTGGTGCTCAAGCTATCTATGATACCGGCGAGCACGTGATTGCCGGCGTATCGCAGCAGCAGGGGAGCGACCAGTCTCTGAGCTTCTCCAGCCAATTCGGATCGGTGAGGCTTGCCGACTTGGTCCGGATTGATGGCGCCGGGCAAGATACCGGCATAATAGGCGACGGGTCGTGGAATGAGAGCCCGAGCAACAGCCCGCCGACGCAATGGGCGGACCTTGTGCCCGCTTCCGAGCAATCCTTCGTCCCTGTTGCGAACTCAGCCATCCCGGCTTCCGCCGACGACGGAGCGCGTAGCTCCGACGATATCTTCACGATGATTGAGCGCCTTGCCGAGCTGCACTCAAAGGGCATTCTGTCGGATGAGGAGTTCGCTGCTAAAAAGATTGAGCTGCTCACCCGGCTCTGATCTAGGCGGCCGTACGCGCTCCACGGTGCCAGCGTTCCGCCACGGGGCCAGGCCACTGCCGCAGCCTCCGTCTCAGGATCACGGCGTTAATGCTTCGGCTTGATGTCCGCCCCGATGTCAATCTCTCCGCTCGGGGCTTCTCGGAAGCTGGCAAGGCCGGCGACCTCCACCACGCTTCGGAACTCGTCAAGCGCGTCCTGATCCGTGGCAAACAGATCCTCCCAAACCGTGGAGGCATCATCGCTGTCGATAACCTCCAGGGCCCAGCCATCGGTGCTGCCGACGATGCGATAAATTGCAATTTCGACCGTCTCGCCGGTCTCGTCCGACACGCTACCGCTGAGCGGCGAATATTCGATTTCCGGGAGGTCTTCCTCGGTCACGCGCATTCCTCAATCTGATGCCGGGGTCCGTTTTCGTTTGCATCGTCATTATCAGACCGGCAGCGTTAATCTGTTTTGGTTCCTGGTTATCGGCGTCGCTGCTGATTTGCAGCCGCTCGATTCGTCGCCATTGAGTGACAGACGGTGGAATTTGGCAACCTCCTGAGGGTGACTTCCGGTAGCGCTATCTGTCATGCCGTATGCACGACCCCAGAGCATCCATGCGCGTTGTGCTGTTGTGGGATGGGAGGGTCACATGGGCCACGCGCGGCACGCTCGCTGCCAAGGCTGGTATAAGTTGGCCAAATCGCCGAGGTCGGGTCCGGCGAAATAGGAGCACTCATGGCCGAACGATTTGAACGGCACCGTCAGCCCTGGACCTATGAGGAGTTGGAAAAGCTGAAGCCTCTAGCCAAGAAGGGTATGGCGCTCAGGGCGATTTCAAAAACGATGACGCGTAGCGAAGAATCCATCAAGCACCGCGCGAAGCTCGACGGCATAGGCATCGCCAAGCTCCGGTGAATTCTGCGACGGGATCAGCCAAGCTGGACGTCGTCCACCATCTTCGCCTGCGGTCGCAACAGGTCGCTAGCTTCCAGATGCCGTTGGGCGACGTGATCTGATGGACGTCTGCGCAGACGACGGTGGCCTTGTACGCCTTGCCGGGGCGGCACTTGTTCCAAAATCGATGGCCTCACGTGCAGGCGCACGACGCGAGGCCGGCATTCATCGGCGGACTTGCGCACGCACTTCCAGCGCGAGCGCGTACTGCTCTCGAAACGGCTCGTGCTGGGAGGAACACCCCGCCACGGCATCGCCTCCTCAGAGAAGGCTGTGGGGCGCTCCAGATAGAATCCTCCGTCCGTCACATCACCAGCGGAGGACGTGCTAATGCAGGGCATGGGGTCGACCAGATTTCTGGAACGGATTCGAATAACATCCGTTGACCCCCGTCATCGGGATCATGCCATGCGCTCACGGCTCTACATTGTTGGCGGATCGGCGGCTCTTGTCGCCTGCCTGACAATTGCGATTCACATCGCCAATGCCAAAGGCGATCCGGCCGTGACGGTCCAGATCGATGCCCCCGAAGGATACGAAACCTGCTTTATGAAGAGGACGTTGGTCTTCGCTTCGTCCACGCCCCGACTGGAAATGGTTCGGCGCTGCAAACGCGATTGAAGGCGGTCTGCCGTGCCGGAGAAGTGACGGCCGCTGCGTGGCGCCCTCACCCCAGCGCCGGGCGCCGCCCCCGATCAAGAGAGCGGGCCCCTCCGGTCGCGGATCAGTCGTCGAATTTGCCTTCGTATTTAAACTCGGGCATGCCCTTCAGCTGGTCGCGCGTGAGCTTGGTCATACCTTTCCATTCATTCGCGGTGTTGTCGAAAGTCACCTGGATGGCGTCCGGCGGCACAACCACATAGCGGTCCCCCATACCAAGAAAGCCACCAACTGAAAGAACGAAGCCCGTCACGGTCATCGAGCCGTTGAGCACGAGATCCTCGATCTCGCCCACGTCTTCATTTGCGGCATTGTCGATGTCGAGGCCGACCAGATTGGATGCTAGCGCGTCGGATTTGCCTACCGGGACGTTGGCCGTCTGAGTGATAGTGCCTTGCGCCAAGACGGGGGCGCTAAGCATCACGGATGCGGCAAGGAGTGCGGCAATAGGTTTGAACATGGGGGAACTCCTGTCGTCATTATCGACGTGCCAGCTCAACGCACCGGTCTCTCTCTCCGTTCCTCTGCCTGACGTGCCTGCCCACTATATGAGTCTCCATCTCCTGGATCGGCCCGCTTCGGCCCCTGCGGATGCATGACCGCGCGCGGCCGTCTGGCAGACACATCACAATGGCATGCGAACACCGGAGCGGCCGGAACGCGCCAAGGGCTTCATGAAAACACCCAATCTTCGACATCCAACCTGTCGGCGCCATGGCGTAATTATCAAGCGTCAACGGCGCCGGTGAGAGGCGGCGGCGGCGTCATCGGAGGGGAACGCTAGCCGGCTGCGCAACCGTTGCTTAACCGCGTTTTCCAACTGCACGGCGACACGGGGAACGTGGTTACCAGCCGCCGGTTGGTCTCTTGTCCCCGCGCGGAAATGGGAGGAACCAATGTCCGCTGTCGACATTGCCATCGTCAATCGCCCTTGCAACGCGCCCACCTGGGTCGGGTGTGTTGGGGCTCCAACCACCGTGGCGAAGATCCGGATGTGGCTGTCGGGCGTATTTTGCCGACGGGCGCCTTCTGCTGGCAACTGTGAGCGACAGAACATGGGCAGGATGATCAGGGCTACGGGGTGGCTCAGAGCGAGCGGTTTCGGCTCTTCGACGGCAAAGTTCGAGATTGATCTTTCGACCAGTCCGGCAAGTGGGCAAGTCGAATCGGAATTGACCATGGTGGTCGAGGCTATGGCCGCCGGGCGGGCGACGCTCGTCACCGAAAGCGGCCGATGGGTTGCCATTCGTCCCACGGGACGAACCGCCAATGGCCTGTCCTTCACGGTGCTGGACGACCTCGCCACGGTGGCAAGGTACTTTTCTTGACAGTTTTTTTGTGTGCTCTAGTGAACATAACCTGGATCGATCCCGTGCTAGCGCTGTGGGTATCCGGTGCCCTCGGCGTTGGGGCCGGAATTGATGCCCGAGGAATGCCGCGTGAAGCACACCGAAGACACTGCCCGCCAACTCTGCGCCATTGATCTGCGTCAGCGGGGAATCGATGAGGATCGCATTCCCCATCTGGTAGAGCGTTTCTGGCCCGTCCTCGCCAATGAGATCCGCCAGGGGATCGCCGATGGCACTTGGCCATACCCCGTCGATAAGATCGAAGCGCTCTCGGTCGAATACCGCGCGTTGCTCGGCTAGAACGCCTGTAGAAGCTGCGGTGCCCCCTTAATGAATGGGTCTATTTCGCCACCCGTTCCAGCGCCCGCTGTGCCGCCTCCAGCCGTTCCCATGAGGCCCGGCTCATCCTGACGATGGCGAGGCGCTCCTGAAGCGATAGCGCCGCCCGACGGGCCGTGTGGAGGGAATACGAATAGTCTTCGAGCGCCGCCTCCAGATCGGATAGGAGTTCCCTGAGCGTGCTTTCTGTTTCGGTCATCGCTCGCCTTTCATAAAATGCCCGACGGCGGCGCCAACAGCGATGCCCATCGCTACGCCAATCGCGACGTTGTCAAAGACCGCCGCACCGAGCGCTGCGCCCAAGCCGGCGCCTATCGCCATTCCAAGAGCCATTGCAGGGACGTGGGGCGGGCTGGAGAGGCGTCAAGAGCGTTTGGCCGCTAGGGGCAGGCGGGAGGGAACCGCCACGCCGATTCGGCAGTTGGCCAAACACTGCGGCGCCTGCCGCGCCTATGGAGGCCAGCAATGTCGAAGCGTGAACTGATCGATACCGGAACGGACAAGCGATATGTGCGCCGGGATGAGCAGGGGCAGTTCAAAGAATCCGTCGACGTGGGACGCTCGCTCCGTCAGGATCGCCGGCAACATGCAGAGCACGAGGCGAAGCCCGGCGAGGGCGATCAAGGCGACCGCAAGCGATAGGGCCGGCAATCCGTCGTCCAGAGCGCACGAACTCCGCTTGCTTTTTGACACCAGCGGCCGCCAAAGAGGGGCGATGAAATGGTTGATGCAACCGAACTGATCGAACTCGACAAGCGAATTGCCATTGCGCGCCAAAACCTCTCGGAGCTTACCGAGCAGGCCGCTGCATTCTCAGGTGCCGGCGATGAAGAACGCGCGGCCGACCGCATCGCGCAGCAGCAGGCAATTCTTGACAATCTCGTCCGGCAACGAGAGCCGCTGGCGGAATAGAAAGCGCGGGCACCTAGGATGAGGCCGCCCGTTCATACGTTCTGCGTGGGGAACCGGCGGGCGGGATGATATGGCTCATGCCTTTGTTGGCAACGCACGCCAGCGATTGATTTTAATCAGAGATAATCAAGCCGCCTGATGCGGCAAGCGACTGGGCGGGTCGCGGGGCAGCGTCGGTAACGGCTCTGCCGATGTGCTACGGCGCATGTCGGCGGCGCCGCCGAGTTATCGGAGCTTCTGAAGGGGGCGTCCTGCCGCAACAACCCGCGAGCGTCCGCACATCAGCAAATAGCCCATCACGCCGTCGGCGCTCGGTCCCCCCATTGGGTAAGCGTCTCGGCGAGCGTTTTCGGATAGGCTTCCCCCAAGCCCGAACGGTCCTAGTGGATCTCAGCAACCATCCTCCGCCGACGCACCCGCCGCAATCGCGAGGAATGCGGTGGTAAAGAGAAAGCGGGCTGCGATGGTCCGCTCCCAACTGCAATGCACGCCCAGCCGACCGCCGTGGCGTCTCGACGGCAACACGCGATGACTAGCCTTGCGGCGCATCATTCATTTGTACATTGATCGACGGGTGACTTTTGTCTTTCGCCACGAGAAGCGTCGCAATCTCGAGCTTAACGTCGCCCCATTTTCCGAAAACTGTTTGACACTTGGGGCAGATCACATCGGCGTCGTCATCTGATGCATCATAGACATGCAGTGCAACCTCGCATTTGGTGCATGCGGCAGTGAGAGAGTTGCCCGACATCCTAGGTCTCCTTTCTCAGCCTGACCCTAGGTCTCCTAGCATTCTCCGCGATGAATCCGACCTCTGCAACCTTTGGTGCGCGAAAATGGGGCATCTCAGTGCCGCTGCGACCAATCGCGCGCAACTCGCAAGCACCCCTGGGGGAGATGACGCAGAGCGCGCCCTTGGCGCCGCTCGACACGGGAAAGCGCCCACCGCCGTGGGCGGTAGGCGCTTTCCAAAATCAGGCTCGGAATTCCGGGCGATCCGTATGCTCCGGCAACTCCTTCAGCTGATCCTTCGCAAAGCGGGTAACGGCATGCACATCGCCGTCCTCATCCCGCATGAAGTCGAGATCCTGGATCGGAAGAGCGACCGGCTTGGCGCCCATGCCAAGGAAGCCGCCGACGTCGACAACGACGGTGGCGGCTGGGCCGGCGCCATGAAGATGCGAAACATGCCCGATTTTTTCGTCGCCGGGACCATAGATGGTCGCGCCGTCAAGGATATCCGTTGTGAGTTCGGAAGGCAGAAGCCGCGTGTGGTTGCTGTGATCCATCGTGAGCACTCCGGTGGGTGTGCCCTGTCAACCCGAGAGGGCGCGAGGCAGTTCCCGATTTTTGCCCAAGCCGCCCCTGGATATGCCAGCCTCTGCGCCGTAGGGCGCGCGCCTCGCGCGCTTGATCGTTCCGCCTGCGGAATTGCCCTTGTTCTCTTTTTGTTCTCATGGAATCGATAACGGCCTAATGGAGGTCGGAATGATCCAGCGAAGTAAGAGAGGCCTATCTGCCCATGAGGCGGCGCAGATGCAGCGCGAGCTGCGTGCGTTTCACCATGTGACGAGAACATGGGCCGGGAAACTGCCCATTGGGGAGCCGGCGTACGTCGCGCTGGAGAGCCTCAATAGCGGACTGATCCTGATGGATCGCCAGTTGCAGGGCGCTATGGACGGCGAGCGTAAAGCCTGGCCAGCCGGTCACGAGGGGCTTCCATGATGGACGGGGCGGAGGGCGAAGCAGCACGGATCAACGTGACCGACGCCGACGTTGATACTGCCCTCGATGCGTGCGGCGGTGACCCACGCACCACGATCAAAGCCCTTCTTGTTGCGGGGCAGTTCCTTGAGCGAGAGCTGGTCGATGCGCGGAAGGAGGCAAGCCGGGGCTATGTGCGGGCTCGTCCGTCGAGGCGAAAGGGCTCAGCGGCAAGCGCAAGCTCGTCAACCTAAACAGAGAATGCTCGCTAACCTCACACAGGCGATGCGCATCTAGAACGAGATGCGCGGCCAGAATGCTGCGTTGGCCCGCCTAGGAGCCCCGCTCTTCATCGAACATCGCCTCGATGGCACCGAGCGTGACTTCCATATCGGAGATTTTGCGCATCATGTTGTCGGAGGGGATCGTCCCTGCCTACGCAGCTTCGCGATCCGCAGACCGGTCTGCCGTTCCCTTGGGAATTCCACCGCGACGGCGAGTTCGTCGAGGTCAAGGTCACGAGCCGGCTGGTGCTGGACGACCCCTCCGTCGCGGTCTCCGCGTGTGTGGCGGGCCAGGGAATCTTCCAAAGCCTCGCCGTCGGTCTCGCGCCCCTTCTGTCACGCGGCGACCTCGTGCAGGTCCTGCCGGGCTGGTCGGAGGAGCTTTATCCACTCTACGCCTATCATCCCTCGCGCCACCTTCCGCCAGCTAAGGTCCGGGCCTTTTTGAACTTCGTGCGGGAGATCGCGCTGGATACAGGGCCGCGTGAACCAAGGCGGTGCGAATGTCGGGTTTCGGGCACGCGTCGAACGTCTAGAACTGGCGCATAGGTGCCGACCTCTCCCACCTCGCGAATGTCCGCATTTGGGCCGCGGCCGTTGCCAGATCAATGACCGAAATGGCGGCGCGGAGCAGAAATTCGCCAGCGACTATCGCTACGGCTGGTTCCCTCTACAAGCAGACAGGAAATCTGCGCGCCTGCCGACTCCTGCTCGGCCGTACCAAGCTCGAAAGCACAGTGCGGCACCTGGGCATCGAGGTCGACGACGCCTTGAGCCTATCGGAGAAAACGGAGATCTGACCTTTGGCGCCGGCGATTGAGTGGCTGCCGACGTCGCTCACCCAAGCCTGGCAATCTGAACCTCCGCTCTCCGATGGCGAGAAAGGGTATTTTCAATATTAAGAGGCATAAATATGTAAAAATGAATATCTATAGAGCACCCTTGCGGCGACTCTCTGCCTATATTAGTATATTTGATAGATAGATAAGCTAGAAGCAAGCAACTAGATCGATATATATGCGAATAAATTTCTCAATTTTCTTTATATTGCAAAATGCCTACTGACAAGGAGATTCTGACTGGCGCTGAGGGGAAATTTACGGCTGGATGGTTGTAACGACGGGCGCGACCATCGTCGATCTAAGACGTCTGGCCTGCGGCAAGGGCGGGTGTGGTGTGGCGCGTGCCGTGTGTGCACGTCGGGGGGGAATTAGAAATGTGTATTGCGTGTGATTGGGCGCCGTATTTCGAGGCGTTCGGACGGAACCGGACAATGAGCCGGCGTACAGTGCTGCGGGCGGGTGCGGCAATGACGGCTGCGACGGCACTGGCACCGGGGTTCTTTGCGACGGATGCGCGCGCTGAAGAAGCCAAGGCGGCAATCGGCGGTCCGGCCGATTTCGTCTTCCATAACGGCCCGATCTACACTGTGGCGGGCACCGCGCCCTGGGCAGACGCAGTAGCCGTTCGCGGCAACGCCATCGTCCATGTCGGCGACGCTGTCACCGCGATGAAGATGGCAGGTCCGAACACTCAGCTCGTCGACCTCAAGGGCCGGCTATTGTTGCCCGGCTTTGTCGAGGGCCATACCCATCCCTTCCTCGGCGCGTTCCTCACTTCCGGCCTCGATCTCCAGCTCGCCAATCTCGCCGAGGTCCTGGCCGCGATCAAGGCCTATGCCGAGGAGAATCCTACGGGCCCCATTCGCGGTTTTGGCTGGCGCGTCGACATGTTTCCGCCCGAGGGCCCGAACCGGGCCGAGCTCGACGCCATCCTTCCGGACCGGCCCGCTTTCTTCTTCGCCATTGACGGGCACAGCCTGTGGGCAAATTCCAAAGCTCTGGAAATGGCCGGCGTCAACCGCGACACGCCCGACCCGATCCCCCGTTTCAGCTATTACGCCCGCGACCAGAAGGGCGATCCGACGGGTTACGTACTCGAGGTCAACGCCGTTCTCGGCGTCGTTAACGCGGTAGAGCCAATCACCGCGCAGGCCATGGGTCGGTTGCTGGAGACCTGGCTGCCCAAGGCGGCCGCGGCCGGCATCACAACCGTCTTCGATGCAGGCGTCCCTCCGGTCGGAAGCGATCAGGGTGCGATCATCGAGCTCTACGTCGATGCGGAGAAGCGCGGCGCACTGCCGTTCCGTGTATCCGCGTCCTATTCGGTGAAGTCGCTGCCGATCGACGATTCCGTCGCGACGATGAAGGACCTCAACAAGCGGATCGCGACCGAGCTGGTCCATGTCGATATCGTCAAGATTGTCGGCGACGGGTCACAGGGCGGTTATACGGCCTGGCTGCTTGAGCCCTATGCCGATATGCCCGACTCGACCGGCGGCTCACCCTTCACAGAAGATCAGTGGCATCAGTTGATCGGCATGGTGGATGCCGCCGGCTTCGATGTGCACGTCCACGCCTGCGGTGAGCGCACGGCTCGGGTCGCGCTCGACTCAATCGAGAAGGCCATCGCGACCAACCCGCCGCGCGACCGGCGCAATGCAATCGCGCATCTGGTCTATGTGGACGACGCCGACAGCCCCCGTTTCGCCAAGCTGGGCGTGACCGCCCAGTTCTCGGCCTATTGGTCATCGGCCGATCCCGATACGCTGGAGAACATGGTGGCGCGCTATGGCGAGGTGCGAGGCAACAAGCTGTACCGGACCAAGACAATCCTCAACCAGGGCGGCCGGGTCTCCTTCGGCACCGACTGGCCGGCGGCAGGCTATTTCTCGACCTATGAGCCGCTGAAGTCGATCCAGGTCGGCGTCACGCGGCAGCTCGTCGGGCTGAAGGATGCCCCCGTGCTGAGCCCGGCGGACGAACGCCTCACGGTGGAGGAGGCGATCCATGCCAACACGATGGGCGCGGCCTACCAGCTCCGCATGGACAGGGAAATTGGATCCATCGAGGTGGGCAAACGCGCCGATCTGATCGTGCTCAACCAGAACATCCTGAAGATCGATCCGCACGAGATCCACAAGACCAAGGTCGAGTTGGGCATGATGAACGGGGCCATCCGGCATCAGGCGTGAGGCCTCTCCCGAAGCAGACGAGGGGCGCGCACGGCGTCCCCCTCACTCCATCTCAACGATCGTTATCGGCTTTGCCGCAGAGGTTATCTGAAAGGCCCTCGCATGAAACGTCTTCTCGCTCTTGTGGTCCTATTCCTCAGCGTCGCGACGGCTCCCCTCCTCGCCCAGTCGCTGCCCGACATCTGCACCAAGAAAAACTGCTTCATGACCTTCGACGGTAGCGAGCGCTCTTTCTGCCAAGCCTATGTCGAGGGCAAGTCCTGCTTCATGTCCTTTAACAGCAGCGAGGATCGCGGCTGGTGCCAGCATCTGCGGGAAGGAAAATCCTGCATGATGGCGCTGGACGGCCAAGCGCGAAAAGACTGCGATGCGAACCGGGTCCCGCGCGAGCACCGCCACTGGCAGCGCATGTGCAGTTTCTGGTGAAGCGGCCCGGAGCCCGCGCTAGAATGGCTGGCATCGATGTGAAACGGCGGCCAGCTTAACTCCACTACCTGTCGAACGTCCTGCTCGAGCAATCAGAAGGCCCACGTCAATGTCCCAAGACGATACGCCCGGCGGCATTTCCCGACGCGATCTGCTCGGCAAGGGGACGGCGACGATCCTCGGCGCCAATCTGTTGCCCGGCATTGCGTCTGCCGCGACGGAGGGTGCGACCGCGACCGCGCCGGCGCAACCGATGCAGACGCCGGACTCGCCGCCGGGCGGCTACAACATCCTGTTCATTCTCGTCGATCAGGAACACTTCTTCCCGAAATGGCCGTTCCCGGTGCCGGCGCGCGAGATGCTGAAGCAGAAGGGCATCACTTTCGCCAATCATCAGGCCGCGTCCTGCGTGTGCTCGCCGGCACGCTCGGTCATCTATACCGGCCAGCACATCCAGCATTCCGGCGTGTTCGACAATCTGAACTATCTCTGGCAGCCCGACCTCTCGACCTCGATCAAGACGATCGGCCATCGCATGAGCGAACTCGGCTATCACTCGACCTATCAGGGCAAGTGGCACATGAGTGCCAATCTCGACCAGACCAAGGTCGCGGTCGACGCGCCGATGGCGGACTACCAGAAGATTATCGAAAGCTACGGTTTCGATGGTTTCTTCGGCGTCGGCGATCTCATCGACAGCGGGCTGGGCGGCTACACTTTCGACGGCTTCACCGCCGACCGCGTGTCGAGCTGGATGCGGCGCGAAGGCGAGGAATTGCGGGCCAAGGGCCAGCCCTGGTTCCTCGCGGTGAACTTCGTCAACCCCCACGACGTCATGTACATCAATTCCGACCTTCCCGGCCATGTCGTTCAGGGCACGAGTGCAGCGATCGACATCTTCCCAACGCCCGACGATCGGCTTTATCAGGAACGCTGGGACGACCTGCCGCTGCCCTTCAACCGCAGCCAGGCGCTGGACGCGCCCGGCCGCCCGAAGGCGCACGCCGTCTATCAGCAGATCCAGGACATGATGGTGGGCGAATGGCCCGACGAGGACCGTCGCTGGCATGTCCTGCGCAACTACTACTACAACTGCATCCGCGACTGCGACCGGCAGATCGCCCATGTCCTCAAGGCGCTTGAGGACAATGACATGCACAAGAACACCATTGTCGTGTTCAACGCCGATCATGGAGAGATGGGCGGCCATCACCAGATGCGCGGCAAGGGCAACTGCACCTACAAGGAGCAGAACCATGTGCCGCTTATCGTCTATCACCCGGCCTATCCCGGCGGCGTGACCTGCGAGGCCATCACCTCGCAGCTCGACCTGGCCCCGACGCTGATCGCCCTTACCGGCGCGGATCCGGCGGCGCAGGCCAAGGCTTCCGACGGGCTGAAGGGGCACGACTTCTCCCGCCTGCTGAAGGCGCCCACGACGGCGAAGGTCGATGCGATCCGCCCGGCTTCGCTGTTCAACTACAACATGCTGTCCTATCAGGACGTCACATGGGCCGAGCACTTCGTGAAGATGACCTTCTCCGGTGATGTCAGCAACAGCGAGAAGATACAGACCTATCTGAAGAACGACCCGGACTTCGCTGAACGCGTCGGCATCCGCTCGGTCTTTGACGGGCGCTACCGCTTCTCGCGCTATTTCGGGCAGACCGACTTCAATACGCCGACCACGCTGGAAGACCTCGTCGCCAAGAACGACCTCGAACTCTACGATCTGCACGAAGATCCCGGCGAGATGAACAACCTCGCCATGGACACGGCCAAGAACGGCGAACTGCTGCTGGCGCTGAACAAGGTCGCCAACGACCTCATCGCGGCCGAGGTCGGCGTCGATGACGGCTCGTTCCTCCCAATCAAGGATGGCAAATGGTACTTCCCATCCAAGAGTGAACGTTAGGCCCCGCCTCATGCCTTATCAGGTGGGCACGGCAAGGCGGGGGCGAGGTTGGCGAGGGCACTATTTGGGCGCGCTGGCAGCCCTGCTGTGGCTGGCAGCCACCCCGGAAGCCAGGGCGCAGGGATGCGGCAGTTGCGGCACGGATACTGGCAGCGCGTCGCCGCAGGCGTCGCAGACAGCCCAGCCCATGACGAACTTCTTCGGTAATTCGCGTTATCTCCAGGCGATCAGCGAGCAGGTGAACCTCAGCCGGCAAGGTGGGCCGCTACCCATCACGATTTCCGGCAACGTGCAGACTTGGACCAGCGGCCCGCCGCAAGAAGACCTCTACACGCAGAGCGCCCAGCTCGCCTATAAGCTGTCGGACCAATGGACATTGCTCGGCCAGCAACTCTACCAGCAGCAGGCGTCGATCGAACTATGGAATTTTGTCGGGGGCGTCGGCTATCAGCCAACCGAGGATTTCAGCGTCAACGTGATGGCTGGCGTGGGCGTGCACACACGCTATACCTACCAATGGGCCACCTACATCTCGCCCCAATACACACTGCCGCTGACCATCGCCGGTGAAAAGAGGATCGCGCTCGGCGCCAATCTCACCGTGGAAAAATACGAACTCGGCACCTTCTATCAGGTCCAGCCACGCGTGAGCCTCAAGGTAGCGTCGTGGTTGCCGCAATTGCAGATCGGCTACGCCTTCGGCGATTTTGACAAATCGACCGACGTAACGAAAACTCAGTATTACCAGCCCCAGGCCGTCAGTGGCTTGTCATTGACTGCGGTGTTTCATCCGTTTGAGCCAATCTATGCAGTGATCACCTATCTCCCGGAGAACCGGAACTATATTGCCGGCAACTATTCCGTCCAGAACACGATCAGCGGCACGTTACACATGAACCTGACCCAGTCGCTGCGCACCTCGCTGTTCTACCAAGACACCTGGTACGAGGGGGGCAGCGACCAGGCGTTCGGCGGCAGCCTCAGCATGGCTTTCTGAGGTGCGGGCGCAGGAGCTTACTTCAGGTCCGCCAGTGACCGGGCCTTGGCGACGGCCTTCATGCAGCCGGCCTCATTGCCCTCCGCCTGCAGGTTCAACGCCTCGTTCAAGGCGCCGGCCGGCCCGGATTCCGGCTCCTTCAGGCCGGCCGCTGCCAGAGACGACGGCGTGGGCTGTTGGGAATCCTGCGCGGCGATGCTTTGATCCTGCGTCTTGGGTTGGGTCGGATTCTTTGCCGACGATTCCTTTAACTCATGCTGCGTCTTGGCGATGGCCTCGACACAGTTCTCCCAGTTCGCCGCGTCCGCCGGCTGGGACGATCCCAGGAGGGCGAATGACAACAAGGCAGCCGCAACGAGTTTGCGAGGAAGTATGTAAGTTGACCTGAACATCACGGATGGCTCTCCGCCCGATAAAAAACTCTAGGATAATATCATTATATCACTCGCACATCGGCATCCAGCCGGTGTCAGCCGCCGCGTTCAAGAGACACATCCCAGCCATGTTCAAGCTGTCATTTCTGCTCATAGGCACGCGCGCCTTCCGCAAGCAGTGGTATGTGCTGTGCGGCATCGGCGCCCTGCTGATGGCCGGTGCCCTGTTCCTGGCCTTCCACGCGCCGGCGGGTCTTGTCGTTCTCACCGGCCGGGCTATCGGCGTCGTCTTCCTTTTTATGGGAGCCGGCAATCTCTTGCTGTTCATGCGTGAGATGCGCAGCGTGCGCGGCATAATTGCTCTCGCGAGGGCGATTTGCTTCCTCGCCACCGGCGCCGTCGCGATCCATTGGCCCGCACGCGCTGAAGATGTGCTCGCAGCGCTTTTCTGTATCGTGTTCATCGTCGATGGTGTCGGGCGCATTGCCGTCGGACTGCTGCTTCGGCTGCCCGATCTGCGTTGGCGCGTCATGTATGGGTCCGTCCAGCTCGCCTTCGCGCTTGTCTTCCTGGCGGGATGGCCCATTCCGCTCGAACGCAGCATCGCCCTTTGCGTTGGGCTCATTTTCGCATTCCGCGGCTGGCTGCTGATGCGGCTTGGCCTTCTGTTTCGCCAGTTGCCCGAAGATGCGACAATTCTCCATCTGCCGATGTTCTCCTCGCGCGGCTGGTACGAACGCTCTCCCGACATGACCGACCCAGGCGTTGCGACGGTCGCGTATCCGATGATCGTCCATGTGTGGACCCCCGTCGGCTCGGCAGAAGTGCCGCATCGGCGCCTGCTGATCGATCGCTACGTTGCGGCCGTAAATGCAGACGGCCTGATTTCCACCGGCCACGCGTCGCTGGAGATGCCCCCTTCGCTCTATATCAGTCACTACCCGGCCGTCGAAATGGACCGCTCGGGCGGGGATTTCGTTGGCGCGCTGCGCAGTACGTCGGACAATGACGTACCCGGTCACTTCCAGCCTTCCTATGCGGAGGAAGCGGCGGGATGGTGCGAGGCCGACGGGCGGGTGGAGTTCCACAATTACAGCCCCCGGCAACTTCAGGCGTTCTGGTCGCATTACCAGCAGGACGACACCTACAACCTCACAAACCGCAATTGTTCAGTCGTGGTGGCGCAGGCGCTCGACGCGGCATTGGAAGGCTCGCTCGCGAACCGTTACTCTTGGCTGCAGCTGCTTATGCTTCTGACCAATCCCGATGTATGGCTGGGCGCGCTGATCCGTGCGCGGGCCAATGTCGGCACCTGGACGCCCGGCCTCGTGCTCGATTACGCCCACACCCTGGCGCGGATCGTCGAGCGTCGTGATGTGTCGTGGTTCCAGAGTCTCGCGCGGTTCGCCCGGCACCTTGGCCTGGCGGGCCCGGCAAACCGCGCGAGAGTGTCCCCGTGACCGTCCCGACGCCCGGACGCTCCCCCTTGCTCTCGCAGGCGGCGGTTATCGCGACGGCGAGAATGTTCGGGCTGACCTACAGCCTCAGTGCCGCTCTCATCGCCATCAGTCTCGCCGACCAGGGCTTCGGGGAGGCGGTGATCGGCGCCAACGCCGCCATGCATGCGGCTGGCGTCATCATCGTGGCGCTGCTGCTGCCGCGCATTGTTCCGTCCTTCGGCATGCGTCGCCTGGTGCTGGTGGCCCTCGTCGTGGCGGGCGTGGTGCTGGCGAACTTTCCCGCGCTGCCCTTCCTTCTGCTGTCGTTCGTGTTGAGGCTGCTTCTCGGCATGGCTTCCGAGATCCTGTTCGTCCTGTCGGAAGCCTGGACCAACAGCCTGAGCCGGGAAGAGACGCGCGCCCGCGTCATTGCCGCCTCTACGGCCGCCTCTACGGCCGCCTCTACGGCCGCCATGTGGCTCACTCCGCATTGCTCTTGTCAAACAGCATCCAAAGCTTGCACGCCGATTGACACTCAGGTTTGGAGTGGGGCAGGCGCCAGCCAGCCCCCTCTCTCGAATCGAGCCTTGGCGCTCGCTACGCTGCCGAGTTCCTATGGCGGCGGCGCGATCTTCGGAGCCGGCCAACATCGACAGCTGAGCACCAGCACACGGCCACACTCCGCGAGGCGTTCCTGCATGAGGCAGCGATCACCTCGCAGGCACCTGCCCGACGGAAATAGGGAATGTGCACGGTGGGTCGCGCGCGCCCGGTGAGTGGCTGCGTCGGCTGACAAAGAACGATCCGGCTCCTTCTCGGCGGATCCTTAAAATCACGAAATTCCTCGGATTAAAGGCGGCGACTCAGAGCCGTCCTCATCACCGTCTCGGCTAGCTCCACGTGAGGGCCTGCTCACAGATGACCCGCGAGACACGGCTGGCCACGCTGCTGCAGTTGGGCGTGACGCGCGACCCGCCCGCTCATGAACTGATGGCCGACGATACCCTCGACATGCTTGGAGTCATGGCATTTCCTTCACCGGTCGCGCGATGCTCTTAAAATATGCTCCGAGCATTTCGATCATAGCCCGCTTATGGTCCTCGTCGGCCGCGAGTTCCTCGGGACTAGCTTGCCCTTTGCTGATCGCGTCAAGGCGCATGGCTGCCGCACGCATTTCGACATTGGCGACGGCGGCATCTCGCAGTCGTTCAAACCACTCGTCGGCCACCTGGGGATTCGCTGGGCGGGCATCATCCAGCACCGCCGCCACGACGGTCAGGAGACTCTCAGTCATTATGCCGACATGCGTGAATTGTTCGAGCGCATAGCTTAGCACCGTTCGAACCTCTCTGATCTCTTTCCTTAGGCTAGCTTCACTCACTGTCGATCTCCTAGCGTCTGGAGTCCGGCTTCACGATGACGGACGCCTGTAGCCCGCCAAGCTGCCAACCCCACGCATCGGCTGCATAGGTTCCCGATTGATCAGCTTTATAGCTGTAGGACACCTTTGTACGGCAAGCTGGCGCCTCACACCGAGCCCATGGCCAGGCGAGCGAAAGCTAATGCCGCCGTAAGCAAGACGTTCCTGGGATCGCGCCTCGCGGCATGTGCCTGCGCACCCGGAACAATAGTTCACCTTCGGGCTTGCTCCAGAGTTCGAATGCGAGCCGGTTTTAGCCACGGCTTCGTCCATGCCTCTCGATAGCTTGTGTTGTGGCGGGCAGCGCGACTCCGGCTTGGAGGGCGCCGTCACGACCGAGGATCCCATGCTCACTTCTCACACGGATGCGACGGCGCCGATCGCCGACTGTCTTATCATCGGTGGTGGTCCGGCGGGGCTGACAGCGGCCATTTATCTAGCGCGCTTTCGACGTAAGGTAGTGTTGATCGACGCCGGAGGCAGCCGGGCGTCCCTTATTGCTAGCACGCAAAATTACCCGGGGTTTCCGGAAGGAATCAGCGGCGACGCGCTGCTTAAGCGCCTCGGGCAGCAGGCAGTGCGCTTTGGCGCTCGCCCCGTCCGGGGGCGTGTAATCGGCCTGGCCGCGAACGGGGAGCTGTTCCGTGCCAATACCGACCTCGGACGGGTTGAGGCCCGCACCATAATGTTGGCGACCGGGATCGTGGAAGCCAAGCCGCCCCTTCCCGGTCTTATAGACCTCATACGGGATGGGCTGATCCGGCTCTGCCCGATATGTGACGGCTACGAGGTGATCGACCAACAGGTCACAGTGATTGGCAACTTTGCGCAGGCGGCGGGCGAAGCGCTATTCCTTCGAACCTTTACCTCAAGCCTCAACGTGCTGCCGCTAGATCCGCTGTGAATCGGCGTGGAATAAGGCCCCCGTTTTAGGGGGTATCGGCGTCCAAACGGGGCTCTGACTCATATGTGGAACGGCCCGACAGGCAAGGTGTTTTTGGAGGTCTGATCCATCCGGGACGGTGCGTTCATATGTCCGGCCTTTGGGTGCGGTCATGCGACTGCTGGCCATGATGCATTCCGCGGCAGATAGGTCGCCTTATCATTTTCCCGCGCTTGATGCGCATTGAGTCAGACGGCGTATCCTCTGCCGGGATCGTGTCCCCTACGGTCATCACCCCTTTGCACCTGTGCGGCGGACCGGCAATTACGCCGGAACTATTGATCAGATTACGGCAGCCATCTGTGCCGGCGGCCTGTAAACACCACCCTTGGCCAGCAGCGCCCAGATAATGCGCGCCATCTTGTTGGCGAGCGCCACGGCAACAAGTTTGTATGGCTTTCTGGTCATCAGGCTCGCGAGCCATTCCGGTAGCTTAGAGCCACGTTTGGCCTGTTTGATGATCGACGAGGCGCCGACAACTAGGAGCGTCCTCAGTTGCCGGTTGCCTTGCTTGGATATTGAGCCAAGCTTTTCCTTCCCTCCGCTGGAGAGCAGCCTTGGCGTGAGCCCCATCCAGGCGGAAAAGTCGCGGCCACTCTTGAACGCAGAGATGTCGTTCACGCTGGCGCGAACGGTTGCGGCAATTAACGGTCCGACCCCGGGGATGCTGATCAGGCGTCGCGCGGTTTCGTCCGCCTTGACGCCGGCCAAGATTTGCTCATCGAGCCGTTCTATGCGGCTAGTCAACATGTCGATCTGCTCCGTCATTTCCAGCAGGGCATATCGGGCAATGGCCGGCATCGACAGGGATGGATCGCGGACCTTGTCGGCCAGCTTGGCGACGCTAACCATGCCGAGTGCGGTGACGACGCCAAGTTCGCTCATCTGGGCGCGGAATGCGTTGGCGAGCTGGGAGCGCTGGCGAATGAGAAGATCACGCGTGCGAAGCAACATACCTGCCGCCTGCTGGTCAACGCTTTTGATTGGCACGAAGCGCATCGTCGGGCGGGTCACCGCCTCACAGATCGCTTCGGCATCTGCCGCATCAGTCTTCCCGCGCTTCACATAGGCTTTGACGTAGACCGGGGGTATCATTCTGGTGTCATGTCCGAGAGAAGCAATCTCGCGCGCCCAGTGATGCGAACTTGCGCAGGCTTCCAGCCCGATCAGGCAAGGAGGAAGCTGGCGGAAGAAGTCGAGAACCTGCGAGCGGCGCAAGGCGCGCCGCACAACTACGACACCCTCACTGTCCACGCCGTGAATCTGGAACACGGACTTCGCGAGATCGAGTCCGATAGTCGTGATCGATTGCATCCTGTCCTCCTCATGTTGGCACGCCTGGATTCAGAGAGGTTAATCCCAGGCGCAGGCGGCGCAATCGGGCCGTTCCAACACATCACTTTTGATGGAGTTGAGGATCTGGCTGGCATTGGTTCACGTGGAGGATCAACGCCATGGGTCAGCATTTGCGGGTCTCAGAGTTGGTGCCGGACGGTTTTATTGTCGATGAGGTGGCCGACGCGGAGTCCGGCATCCGGATCTGTCTCCGAGCATCCAGCACGAGGAGTTACTGCCCTGGATGCGGGGCGACCTCAACGCGCGTTCACAGCCGCTATACCCGGCGGCTGGCGGATCTGCCGCTTTCCGGCAGGCCGGTCCATCTCCTCATTCGGGCGCGGCGCTTTCATTGCGATGGAGTCCTGTGTCCGCGCCGCATCTTCGCGGAGCGCTTCGACGCCGAGATTCTAGCGCCCTGGTCCCGGCGCACGGCGAGGCTCGACTGCATCATCCACCATCTGGGGCTCGCCTTGGGTGGCCGCCCCGCTGCGCGCTTTGCGCTACGGTTGATGCTGCCGGCGAGCAACGACACGTTGCTCCGGGTGATCCGCAGACGAGGGCGACCTACTTTCATTCCACCTACAGTGATCGGGATCGATGATTGGGCCTGGCGACGCAATCAGCGCTACGGAACGTTGATCTGCGATCTGGAACGGCGCCAGACCATCGCCCTATTGCCTGACCGGGAGCCGGCAACGGCGCAGGCGTGGCTTACGACCCAGCCTCAGATCACCATTATCGCCCGGGACCGAGGCGGCGGCTATGCCCTGGCCGCAGCCAAGGCCCTTCCAGCCGCGACACAGGTCGCCGATCGCTGGCACCTCATGGAGAATGCGAGCCAGGCCTTCGTCGCCGCCGTTCGCACATCCATGCGCCAGATCCGTGCCGCCGTCGGAGCTTCCATTATCAACCCGGATCTACTCACCGCTGCCGAACGCATTCAATATGAAGGATATCTGCACCGTGAGGAGACCAACGTGGCCATTCTCGAACTCGCAAAGGCGGGGATGACGATCAAGGAGATCGTTCGCCGTACCGGGTACAGCCGCGGTCTGGTCCGCCGTGTCTTGCGCGGGCAGCGCTCGGATGTGTTTCGCACCCGCGAGAGCTCCCTTGAGCTTTTCCTGCCATGGCTCGATGCCCAATGGGCGGCCGGGCAGCGCAATAGTGCCGAGCTCTGGCGTCGGCTCGGACAGCAGGGGTTCCGCGGCAGTCTGAGGGTCGTAACGGAATGGGCCACGCGCCGCCGGCGGGCCGAGACGGTCGAGGGTGGCATTTTGAATCGGACGCCGTCGGCGCGAACCCTTGCACGACTGATGACAATCGCCCGGGACAAGCTTTCCAGATCCGAAACCGTGCTGATCGCGGCGATTGAGAGCGGCGTGCCCTCGCTTGTCGAGGCTCGCGAGATCGTCGCCGCCTTCCAAGGCATTATTCGCAAAAAGGCTCTTGCCGATCTCGGCCTCTGGCTGGAGCGCGCAAGCTCAAGCCTCGTCGCTGCGTTCGCTCGCGGCGTAAGAAAGGATCAATCCGCAGTCGCCGCAGCCATTACATCCCCTTGGTCGAACGGACAGGCCGAGGGCCAGATCACCAAGCTCAAGCTGGTGAAGCGCCAGATGTACGGGCGCGGGAAACTCGATCTGCTGGAGGCACGCCTCGTCGCCCCAGCATGACGCCTCACCACCAAATATGCGTCAGAGCCCCTATTGCGCGCTTATCAGGGGTCCCGTTCCAACGCCGTTTGACACGATGACTGAAGCAGAAAGCACACTCAGGGAAATGCTGTCCGATCTGGAGGCGGCGCTCGAAGACCATTCGTATGCCCTCCACACGGCCCGTCGGGCGGCGCTGTCGCTTGAGGAGCGCTAACCATCGTGAAAATGAGCCGGGCCTCATGGGAGCGACTGGAGGCGGCACAGCGGGCACTCGAGCGGGTCGCGGGTCTTCGATGAACCGGGCGTGACTACCTTGCGCGCGCGCGCCTGACGAGCCTTCGATTTCTACGCCAAGTCGTAAACTCACGGGCACCCTTGCGTCGGCCCCTCGCCAGCCCGGCTCGGACATGACCCGGCTGGCATCCTGTCGCGCCTCGTCGCGTTCGCGCTCAAGGAATTGTCCGCCGATCAGAAGTGCCTTGATTGCCACGCGTGCGTCCACCGCATGCCTCGATGGCGGTCGCTAAGTCGGCGTCGGTGACGTCAATTGGCTCGGTTGCACTCTGCACCTCGCCCATTACGGTTATCCTTGACGGCGCAACCATCTATGGTCTCGGCGACGAAAAATCGGGCGTGTCTCGCATCTTCATAGCGCCGGCCCAGTCGCCACCGTCGTTGTCGACGTCGGCGGCTTCCTTGGAATCGGCGCCAAGCCGGTCGCTCTTCCGATACAGGATCTCGACTTCATGCGAGACGAGGACGGCGATGTGCACGACGTTACGCGCTTCACCAAGGATTAGTTGAAACAACTGCCAGAGCATACTGATTCCCCCGAAGTCTGACCTTTAGTGGAACGGCATGCACCGGATTTTACCTGGCAACTTTGGAAGTTATTTCCGGTCGTTTGAGCGGGGGCAGAAACTGAGAAGGACATTTCCCCATGGCTAACCAGCAGCACAGTGGCGGTTCTAACAATTTCGCCCAGGATCGTGAACGCGCAAGTGAGGCGGGTCGTAAGGGCGGAGAACATTCTCGCTCGGGCTAGCACAGTCAGTCGAGCGGCGATCAGCGCCAGACTGGCGGATCGTCGGATAACTCGGGCAATTTTGCAAACGATCGCGAACGCACCAGTGAAGCCGGCCGCAAGGGCGGGCAGAAGTAGTGCGCTATGACTGTTAGATGCCCGTTCTGGCGAAGCCGGAGCGGGCATCCGCATGGGCACCCCAAGACCCAAAGCGTGCCTAAGGCCGCCATTTGACATCCGATTCACCGCCACGATCAGACGTGGCGGCGCCGTATATTCGGAGGAATGGCCGGGGGCTGTGCTGCACTCGTTAGATCGATGGCGCGGCCCTGCCGGCGCTATCTCCCTCTGGAACTGAGCCACCGTCGAGAAGCAGCCGATACTCGGACGAGAATGCCTCAATGTGTCCCGGGCTGAATGACCATTCGCCGTCAACTATGCCTTGGCGGATTTCGTTGGCCAGGACCGGCCAAAAGCGCTCCATCAGCTCGGGGATACGCTCCTCGCCGATTCCCTGCTGGCGCAGATCAATGGCGCAGAGTTCGCGGGCCGTTTCTTCGGTGCGCTTCACGCGGGCTCTCCTCTGGTATTGGCGCCCATCCACCGCGTGGAGCACCGGAGAAGAAAAATGCTACCACAGGATCAGCCGGAGGCGAATGTCCACTAGGGGCACAAACGTCAAGGAAAGTACCCTGCAACAGTGGCGGGGTCATCCAGCACGGTGAAGGTCAGTCCGTCGGTCGTTTGCTCTATGGGACGAATGGCGATCCAGCGCCCGGCTTCAGTGACCAGGGTGGCGCGCCCGGCGGCCATGACCTCAATGATCATCGCTACTTCGGACTGAACCCGCCCGGTAGCTTGCGCGGAGCCAAGATCTATCTCGAACGCGGCCGTCGAGGAGCCGAAGCCGCTTGCTCTGAGCCATCCCGTGGCCCTGATCACCCTACCCATGTTCTGTCGCTTACAGTTGCCAGCGGAAAGCGTCTGTCAGCAAAATACGCCCGAGACCCACATCTGGATCTTCGCCACTGTGGTTGGGCTTCTGACAGCCCATACCAGCGTTGTCCCGCTGTAATGGCGGTCAGGGAAGACACTGTCGGGAGCAGACATTGGTTCCTCCATTCCGCGAGGACAAGAAACCAGCCGAGAGCCAGTAACCACGTTCCCCGTGCCGCCGTGCAGTTAGAAACACAGTCAAGCAAGAGTTCGCAGCCGGCTCGCGACCCCCCTTCAATGACCCCACCGCTGTTTCTCACCGGCGCTGTGGACGCTTGATCGTTAAGCCATGGGGCCAACATGTTGTATGTCGAAGATTGGACGCTTTTATCAAGAGCGTCCGGCCTTTCGGTAATTTGATCCGGTCTACGTCACCGCCAGGCGCCGAGAAAGCCAGAAGATGCATCCAACCGACATGCCGTATAAAGCTGCTCCCTTAGGCGCCTCACTTTAATGACCGCTGACGCCACTCGGCGGGTGCGTCGAACGTGCCTGCCCAGAGACCGCGTCGTGCAATCCGAGCGTCGCGTTGTTCCACCGAATATCTCCCACCACTGTATCGGACATAATCAATTGCCCAGCCAGCTCGCACCATCTCGCGGTTGAGGGACACGCCGGCCGCCGTACCGCACTCAGCGACCAGACGCTGATAAGCATCAACGTCCTTGGTTCGGCAAACGACATTGCCGTCACGGCCGATTAGCTGAGCAAGAGACGCTGTCGCCCGGCCCCCACAATCGTAGCGGCGACCTTTTCCGTCTAGACAGGGCTGAGAGCTTTCGGGCGCATCTATACCGAACAAACGGATCCGCGCGCGATGCCCCGCAACCGCAAGGGTGTCGCCGTCGATCACTGTCGCTCGACCTGAGATATTGCGCGAGTTGGCTATAGGGGCCGGCGTCGCCGCCTCGTCACCCATTCGACCGGCGTTGCCGGACCAGTCATATTGAGCGACCGCCACGAGACCCAGGCCAATGAGCAAAGCGAGCTGCAGCCACCTCATGCGCTTCCGTATCCGCCAAAGCAGTCTCATGCATCAGTCCGGGACTTAGGAGCGTAGGCCAAACCGGCCTCCTCTATGGCCCCGTTGGGTGTCAGGCGGCCCTGCACCACGGCGAACTGACCCTCGCGCATAGGGCCATCAGCAATCACGCTCTTGAGGCACCGGCGAAACGTCTTTCCCGCGATCCGTGCTTGCAGCTCTACCCCGCCGCTCGATATTAGGTACAACATCACCTCCGGTTGCGGGGCCGGCTCGGGCACATAAAGATCGAGGGGTAGACGTGTCACGGGAACAGGAATCGATATCTTGGGATGCCCGACATCAATGGGGCTCGACACAACCGCAGACGCGAGAAACAGTGGGGTCAACTTTTGTGGATGGACCTTCGGAAGAGGCCCATCGTTCGGAACAAACCGCTGTCGCCCTTGCATTAACTCGCCTCACCGAGCGTATTCTTAGCCATGGCAAAGAGGCTTCTCGAAATGAAGAGCTCGCCCTTGGCTCCCCGCTGCACAAGCCCGCGCATATAGGCGCCAGCATTCTTGACGTCACCATTGAAAGCGCGCTGCACCGTCACAGCCAGTGCGATGATCGCGACGTCATCGCCAAGCTGCGATTTAGCATCCTCCCAGACCTGGGGGTTAATGTAGGCCATGCGGCAAAGCGGCTGATTGGCGCGGCGGAGGCTGGACCATGATGCGAAGATGTCCGGCAGCGCGCCTGCCACGTCGGGGCACGCCTGCTTCACAAGCGGCAGCGTAATATTGAGAATCTCGCTGTCAGCCGCCTTGCGCGCGGCTTTTCGGTCTTGCTCGACCCCGCCGCCGCCGCAAGGCTTTTCCGGGGAAGCCTCTTCGCCGAAGGCGCTCATATGTGCGTGTCGGTCGTTAGACCGACTCTGATTATCTCGACTCTCTACGATGTCACTAGGGGCTGTATCTTGTATGTGGCGCTCATCTTGTGCGGCATTGGCATCCAAAATCTCTGTTTTTACGAAGGTCGCCAACAGGTCCCTTACCGTCGTGTGGACAACCTCAAGCTCGGCATCGATAGCGTCGATGATCTCTCGGCAGGCCCCGCGCGGAAGGCGCGCGAGGATGCTCTGATAGGCCGCCTGATGTCCGGGCCAGTCGGCCGGCACACCCTCTCGCACGCCGGTCTCGATCATCTTGGTGATGTCGCGCCGGTACAATGACAGTCGCTCTTTCGCGCTGCGCAGGGCTCTCTTTTCAGCCTGCACGGTCTGAGCCAGCCCCAGCAGTTCGTCAGCACGCGCCACGATGGGCGAGAGGTCGAAGCCGAACGCCTGCTCTGTTTTCCCGTCCTGAGCCTTCCGCGCAAAGCGTTTGCCGTTGGGGCTGTCGCGCCGGATGATAAGCCCACAATCAACAAGCACCGCAATGTGCCGCCGCAGCGTCGACACCGGCATGCCGTTTGCCCGCGACGCGAGGTGGTCGTTTGAAGGCCAGACGATGTGTTCGCCGTCACCCGACAAGGCTGTTTCCGGATGGAAGGAGAGCAGGGCGTGGAGGATCGCGAGGGAGCGATCCGTAGCGCCGACCAGCTCCCTGGCCTCTCGTATGGCCTTGAAGATCTGCCATTTGTGAACAATGGCGTCAGGCTTCGCCGATTGGGCGACGAGCTGGGAGGCGACGTGCCCCAGGTCGAGGCATCGTTGGCCGAAGGGCGTGACGAACATCTGAGGCGCCATCAGCGATCGCTCCCGCCTGGTGCGGCCAGTGCCGCTAGAGACGCGAGGTGGCCGCCGCCGACCTGTTCGGTGACGTCGATGGCATCTAGGCCATGGGTATGATTTGACACCGTTTTCTCCTGAAAACGGCAAAAAGGGTTCGTCGCCGGGAGGGGCGTTTTCGCTTGACATGAATTCACGTCCCGGCGAAACTAAACCCATAAATTGCTGGGGTTTTGGCTCAGTTTCGCGCAGGCGAGGGCTATTCCCTGAGACCGAAAGGCTTCGATGTTGATCGCATCGGAGCCTTTTCCTTTTTGTCCGTCTGCTTTTCCTGGTTGCAGATGCGATCGAACGCCGACTCTATGGGCTGGTCGGGCGATTCGAGCGGTTGGCGCGCAACACTAAGCGGGATCGGGATCCCGGGGCAATCATTTATTGTCCGTATATATGTTCAATATGGCGGCGAAGACGTGTGGCATATACGTCTCATATGCAGCCAATCGGCAGCCCTTACAGAGACAGCGCCTTATCCGCAAGCGCGTAGACAAAGACGCGACCTCGACCTCCATCATGCGTTTCGGTCGAGTGCGTAAGCAAACCACGATCTTCCAACGACTTAAAGAGCTCTACGATAACCTGCCTCGGCGCTTTAAGGCGTTCCTTAAGCTTTGATACCGTGATTTTCTCACCGTTTAAATGCATCATGTAGATGTAAGACATTATGCCCGCTTGCTTCAAGCGATGGCTTGCCGTCTCTCCCTCGCGCTCATCCTCGACGATGCAGTCCATTAACTTGGCAACGAAGATCAGTGTTTTAAGCGGGGTATCGGCCGCATAGGGGCTTGGCATGGCATTCTCCGCTGCCTAATATAAGCTGTAAATAGGTCGATGAAAGGCAGGAATCTGCCTCAAAGGCGGGCTTCGGGGTGGTCGCCCCAAAAGCCAGCGGCTTTTCACGGGGGCGCCAAGTCCATGAAGACGGCTGGGTTGAGCGAGGAGAATGGTGTGCCTGACAGCGGAGGGCGCCATCGTGCACAATCTCTGGGTGGTGTTTGCACTGACCAGTTTAGTTTTGCGGGCATGAGCGAAGAGAAGGAATCATCGGGAGCGGGTGGAGAGCTTCGCGAGAAAAGCGGGCGGAGAAGTGTCAGCGTCGGCTTTACTACAACTTTTGTGGGGTGCGCCGTAGCCAGCACGTTTTTTTTTGCCGCTCCAGCGCCAGCGAGCGATTGGGGCTGCCAGGTATTGCTGTGCATTTCCAACCCGGGCGGGCCGATGCAGTACGCGGCGTGCGTCCCGCCCATCGCCCAGCTTTACGACGTTCTGCGGTCCGGCGGGAGCATCCCGACCTGCACAGGCGTGGGCTTTTCATCCTCCACGCCGCGATTCGAGCCCTATCGGTGCGAGGACGGGTCGCTATTGACACGGATCGAAGGCGAGACGGGCTCTGACAGCCTGACCTGCCGCTCGGTCGCCCGCCAGGAAGTCCGACTTGATAAGTGCAGAGGCAGCGAAGCCAGCGAAACTGCCCGGCTGGTGCACAGCGGCGGCAAAGCGGCCTGCATGGATTACACGCACACCCGCCCCGAGGTGCGCGAACAGCCGAATTATGTCGATGTGACCATTGACGGTCTTACGCAGCGGATCTGGTTCTGATGCCCGGCGCCTTGGCGCGGGCCGCTCGGCATCGGCCGCGTTCGCACGCCCACCCTGGGGCTGGTCTGCGCGCGCGAGCTGGAGATACGCGGCTTCACGCCGCGCGATTTCTACGAGATCGAGGCCGTCGTCGCCGGCGCCGCCGGCGCCGCCGGCGAGGGGTCGCTGTGGTATCGCCCGCGCGGAGACGCGCGGATCTTCGATCCGGACAGGGCAGACCGCATAGCGCTCGCGGCCGCGAGCTATCACGGGCCGATCGAGGTCGCACGAGAGGCGCGGAAATCGGTGCCGCCGCGCCCGTTCGATCTGCCGTCTCTGCAGAAGCATGCCGGCAAGTGGGGATGGAGCGCAAAGAAGGTGCTCGATGTCGCCCAGGCGCTCTATGAGCGGCACAAGCTGATCACCTATCCCCAGGCGGAAACCCGCTATCTGCCGGAGAACCTGGTGCCGAGCGCCGGCAACCTGCTCGATGCGCTCCGCGGTATTGGCGAGCTGGCGCCGCAGCTGCCGGCGGTGCCGGTCATTCGCAAGGGCAAGTCCGGTCTTTGGTCTGACGCCGGCATCGCCGGCGCCAGCCATCATGCCCTTATGCCGAACGTCAACGCCCCGAACATGTCGGCCGCCGTGGCGGCGCTGGATCATGATGAGCGGACGCTGTTCGATGCGATCGCGCGGGCCTTCATTGCCGCAATCTCGCCGGACCATGAGTTTGACGAGACCACGCTGTCTTTCGCTGTCGAAGTACCGGCGGCGCCTGGTTCGGTCGACGTGGTGCGCTTTCAGGCGCGAGGGCGCGTCGTCACTCGCCCGGGCTGGAAGGCCGTCCTTGAGGACGAGGAGAATAGGGAGGACGAGGAACAGGGCGATGACGCCGTGCTGCCGGCGTTCGCCAACGGCGACACCGTCTCTTGCACCTCCGTGAGGGCTCGCCCACGTCAGACGACCTCGCCCAAGCGCTATACCGAGGGCGACCTGATCGACGCGATGCACAACGCCTGGCGGTTTGTGAAAGACGAGGCGGAACGCGAGCGCCTGAAGGAAGCCAAGGGCATCGGCACCCCGGCGACGCGGGATTCGATCCTGGAAGGGTTGAAGCGTCAGGGCATGCTGGTCCTGGAGAAGAAGAACCTGGTTCCAACCGATCTGGCGCTCTGGCTCTACAAGCTGCTCTGTGAAAGCGCTCCGGAACTGGTCGACCCGGGCGCGACCGCCCGCATGGAGGCCCGCCTCGATGACGTTCTCGCCGGCTCGGCCGATGCGGATACGGTGATCGGAGAGATAGCCGATCGCGCCGGCGGCCTGGTGGCGCGCCTCTCGGAGGTGGCACCGGCGACGTCTCCGACCTTCAAGCGGCCGCCTTCGGCCGCGATGCTGGCGGCCGCCAGGAACAAGGCCAAGCGTGAGGGCACGCGCCTGCCGCGTGGCGCCGCTGACGATGCCGAGATCTGCCGCACCTTCCTCGGTCCGCGCCGGCTGGCGAGCGCGGGACCTTCGGAAAAGCAGTTCGCCTATGCTCAAAAGCTGTCGCAGGAGACCGGGATGGACTTGCCTGAAGCGGCGCGGCTCGATGCGGCCGCTCTGTCGAAATGGATCGACGCTGCACGGTCTGCCGGCGGAAAGGATCTCGCATCGCCCAAGCAGCGTGAGTGGATCGCAAAGCTGGTGGGGGAGGGGGCCAAGCCGCCGCGCGGCTATCCCGATCGGATCGGCGCGAGCGATGCCCGAGCGTTTCTCGACAAGGCGTTCGGAAAGAAGGCGGCGCGCCGCTGATCGCGGCGCCCGGATGAATGACAGGCAAAGGCGGAGCCTCACGCCTGCGTTGTTCCGTCATGACGGCGGGTGAGCGCCAACATGGCGGGATACTCGTTCTTCGGGCTGCAGCAGCTCAGGGTCGACCGATCAACGATCGTGCTTTGGCCCGGACTTGGGCGAGCTCTGAATCGGATATCCGCCCTTTGAAGCTGGCGGCTCGGACCCGCCAGTCCAGGGATTTTACCTGATCTGCCAGAACGGCGCCTTGTCGCTCGTCCTCAATCGGTACCTCAAATGGGTACCCCTTGCGCTTGGTCGTCAGGGGGCAACACAGCATCAGCCCGAGGCGATTATAGGATGTGGGCGATAGCACGACGGCAGGGCGATGCCCCGCTTGCTCGTGTCCTGCTTGCGGTGAGAATTGAAGCCAGACGATATCGCCGGCTTCGGGAACATAGGCCACCACCTTAAAGTGCCTCTTTTCCGACTGGCTCACCGAAATCGACTTCCTCGTGCATGTTCTCGGGAGTGATAGCAGAGATCAGCTCATCGAGATCATATTCGAGGCTCTTGATCGGCTCGATGATGATGGCACCATTGTCAGAGCGGATATCAACGGTCTGGTCCAAGCTCAGCCCTGCCTCAGCCAGCAAGGAGGCAGGAATTCTCACCGAGGCACTGTTGCCCCATTTTTTCACAACAGCTCGCATTACGACCCTCCTGTAGCAACAATGTCGATACTAGCTGTGCGGCGGGAGAGTAGCAACGATGTTGCTACGAGGTCTCGGCGGGTCCCCCGGCCGCGCCGCCATTCCACCCTGCGTGATCTGCCAACGCCTCTCGGTTAACCGAGGGTTGCGACCTCTTCAACCAGTCCATCTGGCGAGGCCGACTGAAGAAACGGCAGAATCTGCGTCTTATCGAGAATGTCGATACCGCCCATTGTTTATAGGAATGGCGCGGAACCCAAGTTATTCAACAAGCTGTCACGTAGGAAAACTACTTCGAATGCCCATGCAATGCGCACTCTCCGGCGCGTATACAATGGGAATTGAAAACAATGACCAGCATTGTCAGCCCCATCCTCGATTTCATGGCGAAGCGTGGCTCGGAAGATCGCGTCATCGATCTGGATGACGTGTTCGGTGGCAACGGCCTCGCCTACACGATCGCGAGCAGTGATCCTTCGGTCGCCGCAGTCCGGATCGAGGGCAGCGCGCTGACCATCGATTTTCTTGACACGCTTGGCTACACCGATCTCAAGATCTCCGCGACCGATGCTGACGGCGCCACGGCGGTGGAGAATGTGCGTGTGCGTGTGGCCAGCGAGAGCGCCTTCACCATCGCGGTGATGCCCGACACGCAGGACTACACGTCCAACCCCGACCTCAACCACATCTTTGGCGACATGACCCAGTGGCTGGTCGACCACCAGGAAAGCCTGGGCATCGAGTTCGCTATCCATGTCGGCGACATCACCCAGCGCAACACGGCGGAAAACTGGGCGATCGCCGAGGCGGCGCTGCGCACGCTGGACGGCAAGATCCCCTATTCGCTGCTGCCGGGAAACCACGACCAGAGCGACCAGGGCCGCGCCAACGACCACAGCTCGGTCTATCTCGACGACCTGTTCTCGCCGGAGAAGCAGGCCGCCACCAGCCCCACCTTTGGCGGCGTCTATGACCAGGAGCCGGAAAGCTCCAAGAACAACTACCATACCTTCACCGCGCCTGATGGCACCAAGTGGCTGGTGATGTCGATGGAATTCGGCGTGCGCGACGACGTGCTGCGCTGGGCCGGCGATGTCATCGAGGCGCATGCCGATCACCGCGTCATCATCGCCAACCACTCGATGACCAACTTCGCCGGCCGCCACGACCCGCTCGGCTCGCCGCTGTTCAACGAGGGCACCGGCTACGACTACGGCATGGGCAACACGCTCGAAAACCCCAATGATGGCGAGACCATCTGGCGCGAGCTGGCCAGCAAGTACCCGAATGTGGCGATGACGTTCTCCGGCCACATCTTCGGCGACGGCGCCGAAACCGTGACCAGCTACAACCAGTATGGCCAGCCGGTTCACCAGATGCTGGTGAACTACCAGAACGGCGTCGCCAACGAGATCAATGGCGGGCGCGGCGGCAATGGCGCCATCCGCCTGGTCGTGGTCGACCCGGAAGCCGGCACCATCTCGACCGAGACCTATTTCACCGAATTCGACAGCTACCTCACCGGCGGGCGCACCGAAGGCGAGCTGCAGGGCGACTACAAGGAGCACGAACAGGTGCTCGACGGGCTCGATCTCGGCCCGGTGACGCCGCAGGCGCTGGCCGATGCCGGCGACGACATCTTCGCCACCGTCACCGCCGGGGCCGACGAGGGCGCGGTGGTCCTCGATGCCAGCGGCTCGCGCAATCCGGGCGACGCGATCGTCGCCTATCGCTGGCTCGACAAGGACGGCCAGGTGGTCGCCACCGGCCAGAAGCCGACCGTTTCCTTCGAGGTCGGCAGCCACAAGCTGACCCTCGAGGTCGAGGACCGCGCCGGCGTGGTGACGCGCGACGAGATCCGCGTCGTCATCAGCGGCGAGCGAACCCTGCTGGTCGACAATTTCAACGATGGCGACGCCGCCGGCTGGACCACGGTGCGGCCGCTGCTGGCGAATACGACCATTCTCGAGACCGCCTCGCAAGCCGGCGCCCCGGCGCTGGCGGGCGGCGATGCCGGCGTGCTCTCTTTCCCCCCGCTCGAAGGCAGCCAGTACTACCATGTGCAGCCGGACTTCGAGCCGTCCGCCGGCGATGACTTCGAATCCTACACGCTGATGATGGACCTGATGGTCTATGACGGCCAGGGCGCCTATTTCTCGCTGTTTCAGAACGACCTCGAAAACGCCGAGGACGGCGTCATCTTCATCGAGAACAAGAACAACGGCACCGGCACGCTTGAAATCCTCCGCGGCGCCCACGGCACCATCACCTATGGCCAGTGGCACCGCATCGCGCTGACGGTCGAGAAGATCGACGACGCCACCGCGACGCTGAGCAAATATATCGACGGCACCTTCGTCGGCTCGCAGGTGGTGGCGATGGACCGCCTGAAGATCGACGGCGAGGGCGGATTCTACCTGCTCGCCGACGACAATGGCGAAAGCGGCTACGGACATCTCAACAGCGTCGTGTTCTCCGACCGCGTGTTCACCGCAAGCGAGATCGCCGACATGGGCGGCGCCAAGGCCGCCGGCCCGCTCTCCGCGGTGAGCGATGGGCGCACGGTGCAGTTCGACTTCAATGGCGACATCGCCGCCAGCCTCGGCGCCGGCACGATCACCATCGTCGACAAGAAGGGCGACGCCTTGGAGTCGCTGACCACCTTCGGCACGGCCGCTTCCTACGGCATTCCCGAGCTGCCGGGCGGTAACGACCAGGTGATGTTCTTCCCCGCGCCGAAGGAGAAGCAGGGCTTCGTGGTGACTCCGGCCGGCGATGACGACGTCATCACCGACTACAGCCTCGTCATGGACGTGCTAATTCCCGACGGCCAGGGCCGCTACATCTCGCTGCTCCAGACCGACCCGAGCAACAGCAACGACGGCGACGTCTTCATCCGCCGCAACAACAGCACCGGCATGGCCGAACTCGGCGGCGGCGGCTATGACGGCGCCTTCGCCTATGGCGAGTGGCAGCGCATCGCGCTGGTGGTGGACCAGGGCGCGGACGGCACCGTCACCCTCACCAAATATCTGAACGGCACGCTCATCGGCTCGCGGGTCGTGGATGCCGAGCGCTTCAAGCTCGATGGCGAGAAGGGCTTCCTGCTGTTCGCCGACGAGGACGGTGAAATGTCCGACGCCTATGTGAACAGCGTGTCGTTCACCGAGGGCGTGCTCTCGGCCGAGCAGATCGCGGCGCTCGGCGGCGCCAAGGCCGGCGGCATCTTCACCCAGGCGCCGGATCAAAACACCACGCAGTTCGACTTCTCCGGCACCCTCGACGCCACCTTCGGCAATGCCCAGCTCGACTTCCTGGACGAATCCGACACCGGCTTCTGGAAGGTGAAAGGCAGCGTTCATTCGCGCAAGGATGACGATGCGTCGATCGACGCCCCGGAAGGCGCACTCTACTACTCGCAGGACAATCCCGACAAGCTTCTGGTGTGGAACGACCCTGCCGCACTGGCGTGGGACAATTATGTGTTCGACGTCACCATCCGTTCCACCGATGACGATGTGATCGGCGCGGCGTTTTACTACGCCGATCAAAGCAATCACTATCGGCTCGAACTCGACGGCGAGGGCTATACACGCCAGCTGATCAAGGTGCAGGACGGCGTCGAGACCGTGCTGGCCTCGGCCACGGGCGGCTACCGGTTCAATGACGAGATGGAACTGCGCATCGCCGTGGTGAATGGCGAGATCACCGTGCTGCTCGACGACGTCAACGTCTTCGGCGGGCCGGTGATCGACAGCGCGCCGCTCGGCGGGGGCACCATCGGCGTGCTCTCCAGCAACCAGAAGAGCGCGATCTTCGACAATGTGGCGGTCAACGAGGTGGCGCTGGCCGCGCATGGCGCCGGCGACATGCGCAGCATTGACCAGGATGGCGACGGCTTCGCCACGGTCGCGCTGTCGGCCTCCGGTTCCTTCGGGCCGGATGCCATCGTGGCCTATCGCTGGCTGCTCGATGGCGAGGAAATCGGCACCGGCAAGGAGGCTGTCCTCTCTCTTCCCGTGGGCACCAAGGCGGTGACGCTCGAAGTCACCGACGCCGCCGGCAAGACCTCCAGCGACTATGTGAAGGTCGATGTCGTGGGCGCCGACAAGGTGCTGCTGAGCGAGGGCTTCACGGGCGGCACGCTCGCCGGCTGGACCCTTGTCGACGAGGGTACGCTGGGCGGCGCCTCCGACTGGCAGCTGCGCGACGGCAAGCTGTTCCAGATGTCGGACATTCATTCCCGCCAGCTGATCTCGAACGGCAACGCCTCCGATCCCGACCCGTGGAACCGTGGCTGGAGCCCACTGGGCGATGGCTACAACGCGCTGCGCACGGGCACCTACGCCCTGTACAACGCGCCCGAAGCTGCGGAGTGGAGCGACTATTCGGTCGAAGTCACCATCGTCACCCCGGACGATGACGGCCTGGGCATCCTGCTGCACTACCAGGACCCGCAGAACTACTACAAGATGGAACTCGACCGCGAAGGCGGCCTCTGGCAGTTGCGCAGCATGGTCGATGGCTATGAGAAGACCCTCGCCCAGGTGCCGGGCCGCTATATCAGCGGCGAGCCGATCCATCTGCGCGTCGACACGGCCGGCGGCAAGATGCAGGCCTATGTCAATGGCGAGCCGGTCTTCGCCTATGACATTGAGGACCACAATCTCGACGCCGGCACGGTCGGCCTCTATTCCTGGGGCAGCGCGGGCGTCGCGTTCGATAATCTGAGCGTGGTGTCGCTAGCGGATGTGCCGGTGCAGCCCGGCGACAATGCCGCGCCGGAGGCGGCGAACGATACCGGCTTCTCGCTGGCGGCAGGCTCCTCGCTGATGCTGGCCGCGGCTCTGCTGCTCGCCAATGATAGCGATGCCGACGCCGATGACCTCGCTATCGTCTCGGTGCAGGAGGCCGTCGGCGGCACGGTGGTGCTTGACGATGCCGGAAACGTCCTGTTCAAGGCGACCGCAGGCTTCTCCGGAACGGCGTCGTTCAGCTACACCGTTTCCGACGGCAAGGGCGGCACGGACAAGGCCACCGTCACGCTTAACGTGGAGGCGGCAGCCAACCGGAACCCCGACGCGCTCGACGACCGGCTCTATGTCCTGGAAGAGGCGGTGGTGACGCTGGCGGCCTCCAGCCTGCTCGCCAATGACACAGACGCCGATGGAAACATCCTTACCCTTGTCTCGGTGCAGGGCGCGACCAACGGCGCGGTCGCGCTGGTCGACGGCAAGGTGGTGTTCACCCCGGCCGACGGCTTCACCGGGGCCGCCTCGTTCACCTACATCGTCTCCGACGGCAAGGGCGGCCAGGACACGGCGAAGGTGGTGGTCAACGTCCAGCCGCGCCCGAACGCCGCGCCAGTGGCGCAGAATGACGGCGGCTTCACGGTCACGGCGGGCCTCGCCCTCTCACTGGCGGCGGCGGCGCTGCTGGTCAACGACACCGATGCCGACGCCGATACGCTCAGTATCCTCTCGGTGCAGGGCGCGACCTATGGCTCGGTGGCGCTGGTCGACGGCGAGATTGTGTTCACGGCGGCGGCAGGCTATGAGGGCCCGGCCTCGTTCACCTACATCGTCGCCGACGGACAGGGCGGCACCTCGACCGCAACCGTCTCGCTGACCGTCGAGGCGGCGGAGGTGGAGGAGCCCGGCCATGAGGGCTGGCAGCACGGCACTACGGGCGATGACGTGCTTGGCGGCCCCTCCACGACAAGCGTCCGCATCTTCGGCGACGCCGGCGACGACACAATTCGCGGCGGCCTTCGCGACGACCAGCTCGATGGCGGCGAGGGCTCGGACCTCCTGCGCGGCGGCATCGGGCATGACCGGCTTGCCGGCGGTACCGGCGATGACGTTCTCGAGGGCGGGATCGGCAATGACCGGCTCGAAGGCGGCGAAGGCGACGACGAGCTTCGCGGCGGCATCGGCAGCGACACGCTTGACGGCGGGGAGGGCGAGGATGTCCTCGAAGGCGGCATCGGCAATGATGCTCTCGACGGCGGCAGCGGCGACGACGAGCTGAAGGGAGGCCTGGGCCGCGACCTTCTCGAAGGCGGCGAGGGCGACGACTTTCTCTCGGGCGGCATTGGCCGCGATGTCTTCGTGTTCGGAGCGAATTCGGGTGGTGACATCATTACCGACTTCCGTGCCGGCCAGGACAGCATCGAGCTCCAGGGGCTCGACTTCGAGACCTTCGATCAGGTGTTGGCGGCCATGGTCGACACGGAGGAGGGCGTGGTTCTCCAGCTGGATACGAGCGGCAACAACTATGTGCTCATCGAGCACACCACCCGCAGCGGCCTCGGCGCCGACGATTTCGCCTTCGTCTGAGCCGCCCGCTTCTGACCGGCCGCGAACGGTTCCCGTGCGACCCCACCGGCGGCCGGCGGCCGGTGGGGTCTTCCCCTGCCGGTCGCCAGTCCTGTCGCCGGCCGGCCGAAATGGCGCGCGTCACGTACCTGTCAGCCCGCAGCACTAAGCACGGCCTTCGATCGGCCGTCGTGCCGGTCCGAACCGTCGACCAAAGAGCGCCAGCCCTAGAGTGCCAGCCATGAAAATACTGAGCGGTTCCCCGTCAGCCTCGCCCGTCGCCGCCGCCTTCGCCTCCTGCCGAAGCGTTCTGGTCGGCATCGGCGCCCTGAGCTGCGTCATCAATCTGTTGATGCTGACCGGCCCGTTCTTCATGCTGCAGATCTATGACCGCGTGCTGGCGAGCCGGAGCCTGCCAACCCTCGTCGCGCTGCTGGTGCTCGCCATGGTGCTCTATGCGTTTCAGGGCGTGCTCGACCTGCTGCGTGCCCGCGTGCTGGTGGGGCTCGGCATGCGGCTCGATGCGAAGCTGCGCCCGCTTTCCTTCGACCTCATGTCCGCCCTGGTGCTTAAGCGTGGGCGCGATGGCAACGGCCAGCAGCCGGTGCGCGATCTCGACCAGATACGCCAGTTCCTCTCGGGCCAGGGCCCGGTCGCCATTTTCGACCTGCCCTGGATGCCGCTCTATCTCGGCGTGCTGTTCCTGTTCCACCCGGTGTTCGGGCTGGTCGGCCTTGCCGGCATCCTCGTGCTCTGCGCCTTCATGCTGATCACCGAATTCGCCACAAGGGCGCCGACCCGCATCGCCGCCCGCCGGTCTTCCACCCGCAACGGGCTGGCGGAAACCTATTGCCGCAATGCCGAGACCATCACCGCCATGGGCCTGACCGCGACCATGCGGGCGCGCTGGTTCGAGGCCCATGCCGCCTATCTCGGCGACAACCAGCGCGCGGTGAATGTGGCGGGCGACCTCTCTGCGCTGAGCAAGGTGTTCCGCTTCCTGCTGCAATCGCTGATGCTGGCGGCCGGCGCCTGGCTGGTGATCGAGGGCGAGGCCTCGTCCGGCGCGATGATCGCCTCCTCCATTCTGTCGTCACGGGCACTGGCGCCGGTGGAGTTGGCCATCTCCAACTGGCGCGGCTTCATCGCGGCGCGGCAGGCACACGCACGGCTGTCGGCGCTGTCGGCGGAGTTTCCCCCCGCGCCCCAGACGATGCCGCTGCCGGCCCCGAAGGCGCGGCTCGATGTCGCCGCGCTCGCCGTCGCGCCCCCGGGCCAGCCCAAGGCGACCATTGCCGGCCTCAGCTTCGCCGTGGAGGCGGGCAGCGCGGTCGGTGTTATCGGCCATAGCGGCTCGGGCAAGTCGACGCTGGCACGCGGGCTGGTCGGCGTCTGGCCCTCGTCCAAGGGCGGCGTGCGGCTCGACGGCGCGGCGATCGAGCAGTGGGACCGCGACGCGCTGGGCGCCCATATCGGCTATCTCCCGCAGGATATCGAGCTGTTCGACGGCACCGTGGCAGAAAACATCGCCCGCTTCCGCGCCGATGCCGCGCCCGCCGCGATCATCGCCGCCGCCGAGCGCGCCGGGGTGCACGAGCTGATCCTGAAGCTGCCCGACGGCTATGACACGCGCCTCGGAGAGGGCGGAATCGCGCTGTCCGCCGGCGAGCGCCAGCGCGTGGCACTGGCGCGGGCGCTCTATGGCGAGCCCTTTCTCATCGTGCTCGACGAGCCCAACTCCAATCTCGACGCCGATGGCGAGGCGGCGTTGACGCGGGCGATCATGTGGGCGCGCGAGGCCAAGCGTGTCGTCGTCGTCATTGCCCACCGGCCGAGCGCGCTGGCGGCGGTCGATCTCGTACTGATGATGGGCGCCGGCCAGCAGCAGGCCTTCGGCCCGAAGGAGCAGGTTCTGGGCAAGGTTCTCAAGACGCCGGTGGCCGCATGACCGACACTCTCGCCGCCGACACCCTGTTCGCCCGCCTGCGTGCGCGGCTCTCCCGCCTGCTTCCGGCGGCCAGCGTGGCCGATGACGGGGTCAACCGCCATCTGTGGCTGGCCCTCATCGTCGCGCTCTTCCTCGTGGTCGGCTGCGGCGGCTGGGCGGCCACCGCCGCGCTCAACGGCGCGGTATTGGCGGCGGGCACGGTGGTGGTGGAGAGCCACGCCAAGCGCATCCAGCATCCCGAGGGCGGCGTGGTCGGCGAGATCCGGGTGCGAAACGGCCAGAAGGTGGCGGCGGCAGACGTTCTGCTGCGGCTCGACGACACCGTCACCCGCGCCAATCTCGCCGTGGTCGATACCCAGCTGGTCGAGCTGGCTGCCCGCCGCGCCCGGCTGGAGGCCGAGCGCGATTCCCGGAGCACCATCGACTACTCCGCCGCGCTGCTGGCGCGGCGCGCGGAGGAGAATGCGGGCCGGGCGATCGAAGGCGAGGTCAGCCTGTTCAATTCCCGCCGTGCCGCACTGGAAGGCCAGGTGCTGCAAATGCGCGCCCGCATCGAGCAGCTGGTCGACGAGGCCGCCGGCCTGTCCGCCCAGATCACGGCGAAGAGCGCGGAACTGGGCTACATCGCCGAGGAGATCGCCGGTGCCACCGAGCTGCACGGCAAGGGGCTGACGCCGCTGACGCGGCTGCGCTCGCTCCAGCGCGAGCAGGTCCGCATCGAGGGCGAGCGCGGGCAGCTCCAGGCCGAGTTGGCCCGCTCACGCGGGCGCACCAGCGAGACCGAGCTGCAGATCATCCAGATCGGCCAGGACATGCGCGCCGAGGTGATCGAGGAACTGCGCGAGATCGAGGGCAAATGGGCCGAGCTGCAGGAGCGTCGCATCGCCGCGCAGGACAAGCTGACCCGCGTGGAGCTGATCGCGCCGATTTCCGGCGTGGTGCACGAGCTGGCCACCCACACGGTGGGCGGGGTAATCGCCCCCGGCGAGACGGCAATGCTGATCGTGCCCGAGCACGACCGTCTGGTGGTCGAGATCCATGTCAACCCGGCCGATATCGACCAGGTGTTGATCGGCCAGCCGGCCATAGTGCGGCTTTCCGCCTTTAGCCAGAAGTCCACACCGGAACTGGCCGGCACGGTGGCGCGCATCGCCGCCGACCTCACCAAGGACGAGAAGGCTGGCACCAGCTTCTATGTCGCGCAGGTCGCCCTGCCGGCGCAGGAAATCGCCCGGCTGAACGGGCTGCAGCTGATGCCCGGCATGCCGGCCGAGGTTCATCTGCAGACCGGCGAGCGCACGGCGCTGAGCTACCTCGTCAAGCCGCTTCGGGACCAGATCGCGCGGGCGATGCGGGAGGAGTGAAGGTCGCGGCGGCGCAGGCGAAGAACTCCGTGACGATGGGCAGCCGGCGTCGCTCGTCGAGGCAGACGAGATATTCGTCGATGGCGAGTGGCGCGTCTCGCAGCGGCAGGAAGCGCAGCCGCGTATCGAAGCCGAACTCCAGATCCGCCACGACCCCGGCGCCGAAGCCGGCGGCCACCGCCTCGCGCACCCCCTCGCGGGTCGAGACTTCGAGGATCGGCCCGAGCGAAATGTCCTGAAGCGCCAGATTCTGCTCGAACACCTCGCGGGTGCGCGAGCCGCGCTCGCGCAGCACGAAGGGGCAGCCACTGAGATCGGCAAGGCACAGCTCTGTGCGGGCGGTCCAGGGGTGCCGCTCGGGCAGGAAGATGCCGATCTTCATCGAGGAGAGCGGGCGCACATGCAGCCGCGGATCGGTGGGCAGTTGCGCGGTGATGCCGATATCGGCGCGATATTCCAGCAATTGCTCGATCACGCTGTCAGAATTCTGCACGATGAGCGAGAACACCAGCCGCGGGCGCTGCTGCTTCAGCGCCCGCAGGATTGGCAACGAGTGCACCACGCCATCGGCGGCGATGCGCAGGCGCCCGCCCTCATTGGTGCGGCTTTTGAGCAGGGTGCGCGCCTCCGCCAGCGCTGCGAACAGGCGCGAGGTGACCTTGTAGAGCGCCTCCCCGTCCGGGGTGAGGGTGACGCCGCGCGCCTTGCGCTCGAACAGCGCCATGCCGGACGCCGCCTCTAGCTGGCGGACCTGGCCAGACAGGGTCGACTGGCTGACCGCCATGCCGCGCGCGGCCTGGGAATAGCTGCCGGCGACGGCCACGAAATGGAAAGCGCGAAGCTGGGTAACCGACATGTTTCTCAGCAGCCTTCTGCGAATGAGAACCTGTCTCGAAAAGCCGGCAGCTGCGGTGTCCGGAAGATCGGCAGACGGTTCTGCACGGGGGAATCGTGGGCGCGGGAACACATGATGAAGGACAGCTTAGCGCGGCAAAAGATTCTGAATTGTGACAGGTGCCTTGTTACCGACAATCGGTGGCCCCCTAACCTTTCCGCAGGCGTCAGGACAGGCGCGGCGCGCGTGTCGATTATCTCCATACAGGGCATTGTTATTTGAGATGGATGCCGCCGGCCCGGCTTTAAGAACCTGTCATGTGCGCCGCTTACTGCTGCCTCCCATCCGCTGAAGGTGTGGCTTTCGGCATGTGCGGGCCGCGTTGCGGCGCAGGCGTCCAGCTGAAAACTAGCCGGCAAAACAGGAATCAAGGCTCATGGTCACCATCACCAATCCCATTCTCGATTTCATGTCCAAGCGCGGCTCGGAAGACCGCGTGATTGATCTGAACGAGGTGTTTTCCGGCGAAGGCCTGACCTACACGATCGAGAGCAGCGACCCCTCGGTGGCGAATGTGACCATCGCCAACGGCAAGCTGACCATCGATTTCCTGGAGACGCTGAGCCACACCGACCTGAAGATCACCGCCACCGATGCCGGCGGTTCCAGCGTCACCGACAGTGTCCGGGTGCGCGTCACCGGCGAGAATGCCTACACCATCGCCGTGCTGCCGGACACGCAGGACTACACCAACGCGGCCGGCGTCGAGACCTTCAAGGGCATGACCCAGTGGCTGGTCGACAACAAGGACAGCCTCAACATCTCCTTCGTCACCCATGTCGGCGACATCACCACCGAGAACAGCCCGACCCACTGGCAATATGCCAAGGAAGCGCTCGGCATCCTTGACGGCAAAATTCCCTATGGGCTTACGCTCGGCAATCATGACGGCGTTTCCGGAAGCTTCGAGGCGAGCCGGATCAACGACTATTTCTCGGTCGACGACCTAAAGAACGCCAATGGCGAGAATTTCGGCGGCACCTATGACCAGGAAGCCGCGCTGGCCAACAACACCTATTCCACCTTCACCGGCGCCGACGGCACCAAGTGGCTGGTGCTGAACCTCGAATTTGGCGCGCGCGAGGATGTGCTGCGCTGGGCGGGCGAGGTGATCGAGGACAATCTCGACCACCGCGTCATCCTTACCACCCATTCCTACATGACCTGGGCCGGCCGCCACGACGCCACCGGCGCGCCGCTCTATGACGAGGGCACCGGCTATGATTACGGCCTGGGCAACTCGCCGGAGAGCGCCACCGACGGCGAGACCATGTACCGCGAGCTGGTGCAGAAATACCCCAACATCACCTTCACCTTCTCCGGCCACATCTTCGGCGACGCCGCCGAGACGCTGGTGAGCTATGACCAGTTCGGCAATCCTGTCTACCAGATGATGGTGAACTACCAGAACGGCGTGTCGGGCGAGATCACCAGCGATGCCGGGCAGGGTTCCGGCAGCGCCGGCGGCAATGGCGCCATCCGGCTTGTCACCATCGATCCCGATAACAACTCGGTCTACACTTCGACCTACTTCTCCGCGCTGGACGACTACATGGACAGCGTGCGCGGCGATGGCGAACTCGATCGCGACGGTCTGACCGGCCCCTATCGCGGCCATGAGGAAACCGTCACCGGCGTCGAGCTCGGCACGCCCGACGTGCCCGCCATCGCCAAAGCCGGCAACGACCAGTTCGTCACCGCCGGCAATGGCCAGGACAAGGCGCAGGTCACGCTCGACGGCGACTGGACGCTCAACCCCAACAACGACCAGGGGCTGACCTATGTCTGGACCGACCGCGACGGCAATGTCGTCGCCACCACCGCGACACCCACGCTGGAGCTTGGCGCCGGCCACCATGCGCTGACCCTGACCGTGACCGACAGCGCCGGCCATATCTCCAAGGACGACGTGCTGATCGTCGTTTCCAACCCGAACACACTGCTGGTCGACAATTTCAACGACGGCAATGCCGAAGGCTGGACCCGCCCCGGCACGCCGGAAGGCTTCTCCAACGGCACGACCGCCGAATTCGGCATTGCCGACCTGCCGGGCGCGGGCGCGGTGGCGGAGGATTTTGCCCGTGTCCCCAAGGCCTCCTCGACCCAGGGCCTGAAGCTCACCGCCGATTTCGACACCGCCAGCGGCACGCTGATCGGCTCGTATTCGGTGGTGATGGACATCTATGTCCCGGCCGAAGGCGCGGGCACCTACACCGCGCTCCTACAGATCGACGGTGGCGGCACCAATGAGGATGCCGAGCTGTTCCTGAAGAAGAGCGGCAACGCCGCCGGCCTCGGCACCAACAGCGACTACAAGGGCAGCTTCACCTATGATGCCTGGCACCGCGTGGCGGTGACCTACTCCCAGAACGAGGATGGCTCGCTCTCGCTGTCGAAATATATCGACGGCGTGCTCGCCGGCACCCAGACGGTGAGCGGCGACCGCTACAAGCTCGACCCGGAAAAAGGCCTGGTGCTGTTCGCTGACAATGACGGCGAGACCAGCGAGGTCTATGTCTCCAGCGTGCTTGTCACCGACAAGGTGCTCAGCGCCGCGGACGTAGCCGAACTCGGCGGCACCAAGGCCGGCGGCATCGTCGCCACCGCGCCGAGCGCCAATTCGGTGCAGTTCGACTTCAATGCCGGCAGCGCCACCCCCAGCTTCGGCACCGGCACGCTGGCGCCGCAGGGCGATCTTGCCGTCAGCTATGACTCGGTCGAGGATTTCGACGTTCCGGCGGTGCCGGCCGTCGGCGGCAGCGCGCCGGATGTCACCTATATCCCCAAGCTCGCCAGCAGCCAGGGCCTGCTGCTGACCCCGACCTCGCCGGTTCCCGCCGGTACGCTCGTGTCGAGCTACACGCTGGTCTATGACGTGCTGATCCCCTCGGACGGCGCGAGCGGCTTCACCTCGTTCCTGCAGACCGACATCACCAACACCAATGACGGCGACCTGTTCGTGCGCAGCAGCGATGACGGCACCGGCGGCCTCGGCATTGGCGGCGTCTATACCGGCGCGTTCAAATACGACGAATGGCAGCGCGTGGTGTTCAAGATCGAGGACACTGGCGACACCGTCACCATCTCGAAATACATCGATGGCGTGAAGGTCGGCACCCAGTCCATGGATGACGACCGCTACACGATCGACCTGAGCAAGGGTGTGCTGCTGTTCACCGATGAGGACGGCGAGACCTCGAACCTCTACGTTTCGCACTTCCTGTTCACCGACAAGCTCTACACCGACGAGGAAATCGCCGCGCTGGGCGGGGTGAAGGCGGACGGTATCGTCAGCGAGGCGCCGACCGACTTTTCGGTGCAGATCGACTTCAGCACCCCGGCCATGACCGATGATTTCGGCAATGCCCAGGTGGCGGCCACCACCATCGGCGCCGGCGTCGGCGGCTTCATCGTCAAGGGCACGGTGAATTCGCGCGACACGGTCGCCGACGGGCAGGACGCGCTGGAAGGCCGCGTCTTCGAGCAGTCCGACACCGCCGAAAATCTTCTCCTCTGGGGCGAGCCGGCGGCCAAGTCCTGGTCGAACTACGAATTCGAGGCGACCCTCAAGACCACGGACAATGACGGCATCGGCGTCGTGTTCTATTATCAGGACGAGCAGAACCACTATAAGGTCGTGCTCAACGCCGAAACTAACACCCGCTCGCTCGTCAAGGTTTCCGGCGGCACCGAGACGGTGCTCGCCACCGAGCATGCCGGTACGCCGTGGAGCCGTGACTTCCACCTGAAGGTGGCGGTGGTGGATGGCGAGATCAACGTCTTCCTCGACGGGCACAATGTGTTCGGCACCGTGGTGGATGCCGCCCCGCTCGCCGGTGGCACGGTCGGCCTCTACTCGAACAACCAGCGCAGCTCGCAGTTCGACAATGTCGCCGTCAACAAGGTGATTCTCGCCGCCCATGCCGGCGACGACATCCGCGTGCTCGACCTCGATGCCGATGGCAATGTCACGGTGGCGCTCGATGCGGAAGGCAGCTACGGCCTCGCCGACATCGTCAGCTATGTCTGGACCGACGCGCAAGGCAATGTCGTTGCAGAGGGCAAGTCGGCGCAGGCTACGCTCGGCACCGGTTCGCAGACCCTGAAGCTGACCGTGACCGACTCCAGCGGCAAGACTGCCAACGACACGGTGCGGGTCGACGCGGTCGCATCCGACCGGGTGCTGCTGGCGGAAGACTTCGCCTCCAATGCCTCGCTCGGCAAATGGACCATCGTCGACGAGGGCGAATCCGGCGGCATCGGGCCAAATGGCACTGCCTCGCAATGGGAGCTGCAGGACGGCAAGTTCGTCCAGCTGACCGACATCAAGAGCCGCCAGCTCACCTGGAACGGGGCATCCAACTCCGATCCGTGGAAGACCGGCTGGAGCCCGCTCGGCGACGGCGTCAACGTGCTGCGCAAGGGCACCTATGCGCTCTACAACGATCCGGCGGCCAAGGAATGGACCGACTACGCCGTCGAGGCCACCATCGAGACCCCGGACAATGGCGCTCTCGGCCTGCTGTTCTACTACGAAGACGCGAACAATTATTACAAGCTCGAACTCGACGCCAATGGCGACTATGACCGCAACCCGAGCAATGGCGCTGGCAGCCTGTTCCAGCTGATCCAGGTCAAGGACGGCGTCGAGAAGTACCTCAACCAGTTCCCGGCCAAGTACACGCCGGGCGAGGCCTTCGACCTGCGCGTCGAGGTGAAGGACGGGCAGATCCAGGCCACGGTCGACGGCCAGGCGCTGTTCGCCTACGCCATCGAGGACCATGCCCAGAGCAAGGGCACGGTCGGCCTGTTCTCCTGGGACAGCGCCGGCGTTTCCTTCGACAATGTGACGGTGGTCTCGCTGGCGGAAGAAGGGCCAGGCGAGCCGGGCGACAATGCCGCCCCCGACGCGGTGGCCGACACCGGCTTCACCGCCACCGGCGGCGAGGCGCTGATCCTGAGCGCAGCGCTGCTGCTGGCCAATGACAGCGATGCCAACGGCGACACCCTCGCTCTCCTCTCGGTCGGCAATGCGGTGGGCGGCACGGTGAAGCTCGACGATGCGGGCAATGTGCTGTTCGTGCCGACGGCCGGCTTCACCGGCGCCGCCTCCTTCACCTACACCGTCTCCGACGGCAAGGGTGGCAGCGATACCGCGACGGTCGGCATCACGGTCGCGGGCGCGCCTAACCACGCCCCCTCGGCGGAGAATGACCGGCTCTACGCGCTGCAGGACAAGGCCGTGACCGCCTCGATCGCCAGCCTGCTGGCCAATGACCGCGACACGGACAACGACACGCTGTCCATCGTCTCGGTGCAGGAAGCGACGCATGGCACGGTGGCGCTGGTCGACGGCAAGGTGGTGTTCACCCCGGCAAGCGGCTTCACCGGCGAGGCCTCCTTCAGCTACACCGTCTCCGACGGCAAGGGCGGGCAGGACAAGGCGACGGTGACGGTCGCGGTGCACGCCCGGCCGAACCGGGCGCCGGTCGCGGCTAATGACAGCGGTTTCTCCACCAAGGCGGGAATCGCCGCCACGCTGGCGGCTGCACTGCTGCTCGCCAACGACACCGACGCCGATGCCGACACGCTCGCTATCCAGTCTGTGACCTCGGGCACTGGCGGCACGGTGGCGCTGGTCGACGGCAAGGTGGTGTTCTCGCCGGCGCAAGGCTTCACCGGCGAGGCCTCGTTCAGCTACACCGTCACCGACGGCGAGGGCGGCACGTCGACAGCTACCGTGAAGGTGACGGTCGAGCCGGTGTCCTCGGACCCGCATGAGGGCTGGACGCGCGGCACGGCCGGGGACGACACGCTGCGTGGCGATCTGCTGAAGGTCAACAAGATCTACGGCGACGCCGGCGACGACGTCATCCGGGGCGGCATGCGCGCCGACCAGCTGGATGGCGGCGAGGGCGAGGACACGCTGCATGGCGGCTTCGGCAACGACATCCTCAAGGGGGATGCCGGCGACGACACGCTGCATGGTGGCTTCGGCAATGACCGGCTGGACGGCGGCGAGGGCAACGACGCGCTGCATGGCGGCTTCGGCAACGACACCCTCAAGGGGGATGCCGGCGACGACACGCTGAATGGCGGCTTCGGCGATGACCAGCTGGACGGCGGCGAGGGCGATGACATGCTCGATGGCGGCATCGGCAAGGATGTTCTCGACGGCGGCGCCGGCGATGACCATCTCGACGGTGGGCTGGGCAATGACCGGCTCATCGGCGGTGCCGGCGACGACATGCTGCGCGGTGGCCTCGGCCGCGACACCTTCGTGTTCGCGGCGAACTCCGGCACCGACGTCATCGTCGACTTCCGGGCCGGGCAGGACACGATCGAGTTCACCGGCCTCGACTTCGAGACCTTCGACGACGTTCTCGCGGCGATGATCGACAGCGAAGACGGGGTGGTGATCCAGCTCGACGACAGCGGCGATCACACGGTGCTGCTGGAAGGCGTGACCAAGGCGCGTCTCGATGCGGATGATTTCTCAATCCTCTGATCGGCCGGCGCAGCTTCCTGCCACACGAACAGCAAAGGCCGCCCGGAAGGGCGGCCTTTATCGAATTGCCCCGATCTCCATCCGGCGAGGACAGGGGCCGCGTGGACAGGACTCCGCTGCGGCCACCCTCGGGGGCTAGGTGTTTGATCGCGAGCTTTGATGGTGCTGGGCAAATGGGAAGCAGCAGAGGCGAAGCGCATTATATCGACGCCGTAGAAGCGTCGCTGGACGATCCCGGCGGCATCGAAAAGCTGGCCTGCCATCTCGAATGTCTGCCGGAGATACTGCGCAACCTCGACTGTCCCCTGCCTGAGGGCGGCCGGATGCTCCTGATGATCGACCCCATGGGGCTCGTCATCAGCCAGAACGCAGCGGCGGCCAAGGCGCTAGGCCGGTTGATCGGCACCTCGATCGCCGAAGCAGCCCTCACGCCGCAGGCTCTGCCGGCATTTCTGGACACGCTGGGACGGGGCAAGGGGCCCGTTCCGCTCGCCGTTGCGGCCCGTGCCGGGCATCATCTTGGCCGCCTGCTTCGCGAGCAGGGTCACGATGTGCGGCTGATGTCGCCAGAGTATGTTCGCCCGTATGTGAAGGCTCAGAAGAATGACGATCGGGACGCCGAGGCGATCGCGGAAGCGGCAACCCGCCCGACGATGCGCTTTGTCGATCTCAAGAGCGACGAGCAACTCGACATGCAGAGCCTGCATCGGGCGCGGGATCGGCTAGTCGGCGAGCGCACGACGCTAATCAATCAGTTGCGAGCGATCCTTCTCGAACGCGGGATCGTGATGGCGAAGGGACGGCGCAAGCTCGAACTTCGACTGGATCAACTCCTTGCTGGCGAGGTGGCGATCAGCCGTCGGATCAGACTGCTGGTCGAGGACATGCGGGCCCAGTGGCGCACCCTTGACGAGCGGATCGGCGCCTTCGATGCCGAGTTCGTTGCGATCGCGCGCGAGGATGCCGCAATGAAGCTCCTTTCGACAATCCCGGGGGTCGGCCCGTTGAATGCGATTGCCTTCGTGGCCTCGGTGGGAAGAGCGGAGACGTTTGGCCGGGGCCGGGATCTTGCCGCCTGGCTCGGCCTCGTACCGCGCCAGATGACAACCGGCGGCAAACCTCGTCTTCTCGGGATCAGCAAGCGCGGCAACGGCTATCTTCGTCGGATGCTGATCCACGGCGCGCGAGCGGCCTTGCCGTCCCTGGCGAAGGGGCGGACGTTGCTCGGCGAATGGCTGCGCGGATTGCTCGCGCGAACGCATATGAACACGGCCGTGGTCGCGCTCGCGGCGAAGATGGCCAGGATCATTTGGGCCGTGTTGAGAAGCGGGCGCCCCTTCCAGGTGGATGGTCGTCATCCAGTCGAAAGAATAGTCGGTCTGGGCTTCCTGCATGCGATTGGCGATCAGGGCTGCCCCCTCGGTGGCGCCAAGGACACTCGAACTTCCCATGCCGGCATGAAGATAGTCCGCTTCGGCGCCGATCACGAAGCCATTGGCGAACTGGTAGCTATAGCCGATCTGCCCGCCCCAGATTCCGCCGCTGAAGGTTTCATCAGCTGATTCCGCGAAGGCGCGCGGGGCGTAGCTGCCATCCGCCAGCGTCATAGTGCCGTCGACCGAACCAAAGCCATAGCCGACCGACCCGCCGGCATAGAGGCC
>NZ_SMFY01000006.1 GCF_004339465.1 Ancylobacter aquaticus
GCCGATGGTACTATGTCTCAAGACCTGGGAGAGTAGGTCGCTGCCAGGCCTGCAAAGCACAGCAAACAAAAGCTTCTTCACATCCAAACAAAAACTCCGCCCGTGACAACATCACAGGCGGGGTTTTTGCTTGCGCACAGAACGCCAGGGCACGGTGGGGCGGGAAGCCGACAGCAACGGCAAGTCCCTCCGGCCCGAGGCCTGCGGCACGTCGACCGCTGCCCCAGGCAAACGACCGCTTGTCCCTTCGCCTCAACACCGCAACAATGCGCCCCATCGCAAAGAGCGAAGGCATTGCGCGAGTCCGTGGGTGCGACAGTCGACAAAGGTTTCAAGCCATGGTGACGATCGACCGCCTCAAGGGCGCTCTCGAGAGGCGCGGGCCCGTGAGTCTCGCCAAGCGCGCTTTGGCGGAAGCCTATGCGCGGACGGTCCGCCCGTTTTTCCCGCTGCGGCCCGCGATCTATGGCGGCGTACCCGTCGCGGTGTACCGCCACGCCGGCGATTCGGCTGTCGCCAGGCACCTTGGACCGTTCGCCGAGGTACAGGACAATCCCCGCTATGAGGAGACTCTGCTGACCGCGCTGAGAGCCCATGTCCGACCCGGCGATACCGTGACCATTGTCGGTGGCGGGGCGGGAGTGACGGCTGTCGTCGCGGCCCGACTGGTCGGGCCGGACGGGGCGGTTAGCTGCTTCGAGGGCGGCGAACGGCAGGTCGAGATCATCCGCCAGACGCTCCTGCTCAATGGAGTTGCCGACCGGGTGAACCTTCGCCATGCCATCATCGGGCCGGCGATCGGAATTTACGGCGCGCCAGGCGAGGCCGAGCCAATCGCCGCCGCCCAGATGCCTAGTTGCGACGTGTTGGAACTGGACTGCGAGGGGTCGGAAGTCGATATCCTGCAGAATCTGGCCTTCGTGCCGCGCACTATTCTCGTCGAAACACACGGCATGTATGGCGCCCCCTCCGCGCTCTGCGCGCAGCTTCTGGCGGCGAGGGGTTATCGCGTGACGGTACTGGGGCTAGCCGAGCCGGAGGTCGCCGATTTTTGCGAAGGCAACGATATCCGGATTCTGGTAGGCGAGACTGTGCCCTCCCCGGTCGTTTCCGGCACCGCCTGAGCACGCAGTTTCGCGAGGTGTATCAGCTCGCCCCTGATGGCAGGGCTTCTGGTCTGATTGGGGTCCAACGGGGTTGGCAACACAAGGGCGATCGGTCGATCGGCGCGGCCTCCGCCGGCGCGCCTAGCAGATCCGTCCAAAGAAAGCAGCCGCCCCGGCCTAGGCGCGGGGCGGCTTGAAGAGGTCTTCGGGAGGGAATCCGTTGTCCCTTTCGCGGAGGGGCAGCGGGCTTTCAGGGATGGATTTCAGACGGCTTTCTTGAACTTCGCGGCTTCTTCCGAGCCACCCGTGGCGTTGCCCTTGGAGTAGGAATGCGCGCCAGTGCCGGCAAGCGCGCCGCCCTGCACGATGAGATATTCGTCGCGGATTGCCCTTCCCTCGAAGAAGCATTCGAGGATCTCGCGCGTGCCTGCGGCGTAGCGCGCCTGCGCCGAGAGCGAGGTCCCGGAGATGTGCGGCGTCATGCCGTTCCACTTCATCGTCCGCCAGGGATGATCGGCCGGGGCCGGCTGGGGGAACCACACGTCACCTGCATAGCCGGCAAGCTGGCCGTTCTCCAGCGCCCTCGCCACCGCGTCGCGGTCGCACAGCTTGCCGCGTGCGGTGTTGACGATATAGGCGCCGCGCTTGAACAGCTTCAGCGTCTCGTCATTGATCATGTGCTCGGTTTCGGGGTGCAGCGGGCAGTTGAGTGTCACCACGTCGCAATGCGGGTACATCTCCTCGCGCGAGGCGTGCCAGGTGAGGTTCAGCTCCTTCTCCACCGCTTCCGGCAGGCGATGCCGGTCGGTGTAGTGCAGCTTCACGTCGAAGGGGGCGAGGCGGCGCAGCACGGCGAGGCCGATGCGGCCGGCGGCGACGGTGCCGACGCTCATCGCCTCGAGATCATAGGAGTGCGCCACGCAGTCGGCTATGTTCCAGCCGCCCTGGCGCGCCCAGTCATGCGACGGCAGATAGTTGCGCACCAGGCCGAGGATCATCATCACCACATGTTCGGCGACGCTGATCGAGTTGCAATAGGTGACTTCCGCCACGGTGATGTTGCGGTCGATAGCCGACTGAAGATCGACGTGGTCCGAGCCGATGCCGGCGGTCAGCGCCAGCTTGAGGTTCTTCGCCTTGGAAATGCGCTCAGGCGTGAGATAGGCCGGCCAGAAGGGTTGCGAGATGACGATGTCGGCGTCGACAAGCTCCTTCTCGAAGACCGAGTTCGGGCCGTCCTTATCGGAGGTCACGACCAAGGTGTGGCCGTTGGATTCCAGATAGTTGCGCAGGCCAAGCTCGCCGGACACCGAGCCGAGCAACTGCCCGGGTGTAAAGTCGACCGCCTTCGGCGTGGGCAGCGTCTGGCCGCCGGGATAGTTTTCGATCTTCGGCAGGTCATCGCGGGCATAGGTGGCGGGGTAGCCGTTGATCGGGTCGTCGTAGAGCACGCAGAGAATCTTGGCCATCGGGCATTCCTCTCGTCAGGGTGAGCAGGGACGCTTCCGCCATGCGACACGGCAGACCAAATATGGCCGGCACGCACCGCGCCGCCTTGCTGTGAGCCGGGGCCCCGCGAAGGGGCGGGGCGACGGGCGTCCTTCATGCCGGTCCGTCAGGTAAGCCATCGCTTTCCGTGCGGCCGACCATGCGAGATTGGACGGGGTGGACAGGGGATTCAAATTGAAAGGGACGAACAATTGATAGACGGCGCAAATGAAGCGACTGTTATTTAAAGATATTCTCAATCGAACCTTCACGCCCGAATTTTTGTGCCAGCTTGTGAAGCGCCCCAGCCACCGGGCTCAGCGGGTCACGATCGGACAGGACGAGGCCGATCGGCTGGACATGCACCGGATCGACCAAAGGCACGCCGACAAGGTCGGCAGCGTCGCCCAGCCCGCGAAAACTAGCTTCCGGGACAATGCTGTTCCACGGCCCGCGCCGTACGAAAGACCACACGCCCATGAAGGAGTTGGTCTCGATCGCCGGGGTCGAGGCGATGCCGGCCGCGCCCATCACCTGGTCGATGATGCGGCGGTTCTGCATATCCGGGGTGAGCAGGCACAGGGGCTGCGCCGCGGCCTCCGCCCAGCGCAGGCTGCGCCGGCGCGCCAGGGGCTCGTCCGGGCGGGTGATGAAGACATAATGCTCGCGATACAGCGGCAGGCGGCGCACGCGGTTCAGTGGCTCGTTATCAAGATAGGTGATGCCGGCATCGAGCTCCATCTCGTCGAGGCCACGCTGGATCGCTGCTGAATTCAGCGTGAGCATCTGCACCTTCACCTCGGGGTGGCGGAGACGGAACGGCGCGAGAAGGGCGGGCGCGGCGGCCGTGGCGGCGGGAATGGCGCCGATGCGCAGCGTGCCGGTGATCTGGCCTGATGTCTCAACCTTTTCCTGCCGCAGACTTTCATAGTCGGCGGCGATCTGCCGGGCCCAGCCGAGCACCCGCTCGCCTTCCGCGGTGAAGCCGAGGAAGCGATGGCCGCGCACCACGATCGGCACGCCAAGCTCCTGCTCCAGCTTGCGGATGCCGGCCGAAAGCGTCGGCTGGGTGACGTGGCAGGCTTCGGCAGCGCGGCCGAAGTGCTTCTCGCGCGCCAGCGCGACGAGATAGTGCATCTGCCGCACGAACATGGGCGCTTTCCGTGGCTCTTGCAGGGGTGCCGGCCGGGGCGGACGCCGACGGCGTTATTTCCTCTCGGATACAGCAGACATATAGGCGGAAAGCCGCCGGCGGAAGGCCATCGGCTTCTCCGCGAACAGCCGCGCGTAGAGGAGCAGGGCAGAAAGTGCCAGTTTCTCCTGCCGCGCCTCGATTGCGGCGAGCAACTGGGTGCGCCAGAGCGGCTTTCCGTCGGCCCGCACAGGATGGGCCTCGGCGAGGGCGCGCAGCACCGAGAGATCGTGATGTTTGCCGAGTTTGTCGCGCAGCCGCTGCAACTGGTCCACCCATATATGGCCCAGCGCCGGCCAGGCAAAAACCACCAACTCCATCTGGTAGCGTTGGGCGACGACCTCCTTGCGCAATTCGTGCAGGCTTTCGTCATCCTGCGGGTCGACATCTCGGCCGGCGCGCCGCGCTTTCGCATAGCCGGCCACCAGCGCGGTTATGAGCGCCTTGTCGTCCAGCCCGGCGCCGAGGCGGGGCAAGGCCTTCCCGAGCGCGTCCATCTGAGCGTCGAGCGCAGCGCGGTGAGCGCCCACGCCTCCATCCGGCGCGCTGGCGCCCGGCGCGTCGATGCCCGGCGCGTCAATGCCCGGTTTGGCGAAGGCGCGGCCGGCGGCGCGGCGGATGGTCGGGGCAAGCCCGACCTTGGCGACGAGATCGTCCAGCGCATCCTCGCGCGCCGCCGCGTCGCGGGCCTGCGCCAGATGCCGTGCGGTGTGCGCCAGCGCGCGCCGCGAGGCGCGGGCGAGATGGGCCACCTCGCGCTCGCGGGCCGTGCCGGCCAGCCGGAGCAGTGCCCGCAGCCGCTTGAATCCCTTGCGCACACCGTGCACCGCCTTCACCGGATCGGCCAAAGCGAGTGCCTCGCAGGCCTCTCCGTGCGCCTCAATCAACGCCACGGTGAGCCGTGGCGGCGGCACCGGGAGGGGAGGGAGAGAACTGTCCACTGCTTCGGCCGCGCTGTCAGATAACTTGTCCGGCATGAATTACCCTTCCGACGCAATTGGTTAGATGAGTTCTTCACCCTCGGCGCGACGATCCGATGACAAAAAGATAGCCCAGCCCCCTTTCATTTGGCCATGCGGATTGCTAGATACCCGCCGTCGGCAAGCGCGCACCGCGACTTCCCGGCTCTGACGCGGGGTGGAGCAGCCCGGTAGCTCGTCAGGCTCATAACCTGAAGGCCGCAGGTTCAAATCCTGCCCCCGCAACCACTGAACCGACAAAGCCCGCAGCCTTCGCTGCGGGCTTTGTTATTTCTGGCGTCTCTCCGCTAGTGACACTCGCTCGAGGATGCGGCGCCGGCGCGCAAGCCTGCGGCCGCTCGCTCCGGTCCGCCTGTCAGGGCATCATGCGGACATGCTGGTCGTAGAGAATCCAGATGGTGCCGGACACCATGATCAGCAGGATCAGCACGGTGAACAGGATCAGCAGCAGGTCGTCGCGGTGCGAGCGCTGAAGGTCGATGTGCAGGAAATAACGCAGATGCACCACCGCCTGGATCAGGGCGAGCAGGCCCAAGGCGGCGAGCGCGGCGCCGCCGCTGAGAAGATCCAGCCACACCGTCGCGAAGGCGGCAGTGGTCAGCACAAGCGCCAGTACAAGGCCGACCACATAGCTCCGCCGCTCGCGGCCCTCGTCTTCATATTCGCTCGGCGGCATGTCGGCGGGAATGCGGTTGCTCATGACGCGACCCCGAACAGGTAGACGAAGGTGAAGATGCCGATCCAGACCACGTCGAGCATGTGCCAGAACAGGGCGAGGCGCATCAGCCGCAGCTTCACCGGCGTGCTGAAGCCAACGACCGCGACCTGCACCGCCATGATTGCCATCCACACCAGCCCCGAGGACACATGCAGCGCATGGGTGCCGGTGAGCAGGTAATAGGCCGAGAGGAAGCCGCTCGCCTGCGGCGGCGCCGCATGCTGGGTGATCATCACGTAATAATCGTGTAGCTCCATGCCGACGAACGCCGCGCCGAGCACCCCGGTGAGCAGCAGCCATAAAAGCACGCCGCGCCGGTTCTCGCGGTACTTCATCTCCAGCATGGCGAAGCCGAAGGCGAAGCTGGAGAACAGCAGCAGCAGCGTCTCCACGAAGGCGGCGGTCAGGTCGAAGACCTCCGCCGGCCGGGGGCCTTCGGCGATGCCCTGCACGCTCATGGCCGCATAGGTCGCGAACAGCACTGCGAACAGCACCAGATCGCTCATCAGGAAGATCCAGAAGCCGAAGAGCACCTCTTCGGCGGCCTCATGGCTTTCGGGATCGGTACCGGCGAGGTTGATGCCGGGATGAAGGCGTTCGGACAGGCTCATGACAGCGCCTCCACGGGGGCGCCGGAAGCAATCGTGCCGGAGCGGCCCTCCAGCGCTTCGGGGATAGCGCGGCCACGGTTCGCCGACGTCATCTCCTGGTCACGGGTGACGCCGGGCGCGGCGCGCGCGGCGGCGAGGAAGGCCTCGTTCGCCGCCTTCACCGTCGCGGCGGGAACGGTTTCCTCCGTGTCGGTGGCGAAGGAACGGGCGATGACCACGGCCCAGATGAGCACGAAGGAGACGATCACCAGCCACCAGATGTGCCAGACAAGGCCGAACGCCCAGGCGCAGGCGAACAGGCCGATCAGCGGCGCGGTCGCGGTGTTGCGCGGCACCTCGATGTCCTCATAGGAAGCGGGCGAGCGATAGGCTGTGCCGGCTTTCTTGGCCTCATAGAAGGGGTCCTGCGAGGTCACCTGCGGCAGCACGGCGAAATTCCAGGCCGGGGGCGGGGAGGGGATCGACCACTCAAGCGCCCGTCCATCCCACGGATCGCCCAGCGGGGCGGCGAGCTGCGCGCGCTGGCGCACCGAGACGACGATCTGCGTCACCATCAGTGCGAAGCCGGCGAGGATGAGCACGGCGCCGAGCATGGCGAGGGCGAGCCAGGGCAAATAGTCGGGGTTCGACCACATATAGGTCCGGCGTGTCGCGCCCATCATGCCCAGCCAGTAGAGCGGGAAGAACGCCAGCAGGAAGCCCGGCGCGAAGCACCAGAAGGAGGCCCGTCCCAGACCCTCGTGCAGCCGGAAGCCGAAGACCTTCGGGAACCAGAACTGCACCGCCGCGAACATGCCGAACAGCACGCCGGGAATGATCATGTTGTGGAAATGGGCCACCAGGAACAGCGTGTTGTGGACCTGGAAATCGACGCCGGGATTGGCCAGCAGCACGCCGGTCATGCCGCCGAGGATGAAGGTGAGCAGGAAGTTGATGTGGTACAGCATCGCCGTGGAGAAGCGGATGCGCCCGCCCACCATTGTCAGCAGCCAGTCATAGACCTTCACGCCCGTCGGCACGCCGATGATCATGGTGGCGATGCCGAAGATGGCGTTCACATTGGCGCTCTGGCCCATGGTGAAGAAGTGGTGCAGCCACACGGCGAAGGAGAGCACGGCGATGCACATGGTGGCGTAGACCAGCGAGGTGTAGCCGTAGATGCGCTTGCTGGAGAAGGTGGCCACCACCTCGGACCAGACGCCGAAGGCCGGCAGGATGAGGATGTAGACCTCCGGGTGGCCGAACAGCCAGAACAGATTGGCGTAGTTCATCATGTTGCCGCCGTCGCCATTCGTGAAGAAATGGAAGCCGGCATAGCGGTCGAGGGCGAGCATAACGGTGGCTGCGGTCAGCGGCGCCATGGCGAAGATCATCAGGATCGACGTGCACAGCGTCGTCCAGGTGAACAGCGGCATGCGGAACAGCGTCATGCCGGGGCAGCGCTTCTTGTAGATCGTCACAGCGAAGTTGAGGCCTGTAAGTGTCGAGCCGATGGAGCCCAGCGACACCGCCCAGATCCAGTAGTCGACCCCCTCGCCGGGGCTGAATTCGATGCCGGTGAAGGGCGGATAGGCGCTCCAGCCGCCGGTGGAGAACTGCCCCACCACCAGCGACACCATGATGACGATCGCCCCCGCCATGGTCAGCATGAGCGAGATGGCGTTGAGCAGCGGGAACGAGACGTCGCGCGCGCCGATCTGCAGCGGCATGACGTAGTTCATCAACCCGGTGATGAACGGCATCGCCACGAAGAAGATCATGATCGTGCCGTGGGTGCTGAACAACTGCCCGAAATGGTCGGCCGAGAGGAAGCCGCCGCCATCCGTGGCGGAGAGCTGCTGCGCGCGCATCAGCGCCGCCTCGATGACCGCGCGGGCGAACATCACCAGCGCGATGGCGATGTACATGATGCCGACCTTCTTGTGGTCGACGCTGGTCAGCCAGTCCCGCCACAGCGGCACCCACCAGCCCTTGACCGTCAGCAGGATGACGGTGGCGAGCGCGCCGAGTACGGCGATGGAGCCCGCGCCCGAGGCGATGGCCTCGCTGAGCGAGGGATTCTCGATCATCCCCGCGAAGACGAAGGAGGTCCATTTGATCTGGCCGAAGATCAGCTCCCAGTTCATTGCGCGGCCTCCGGCGTGTGGTCGTGTTGCTGATGGGAGGTCGCCGGCGCGGTTATGGCGGCCGGCGTGTCCGCCCCGGCCTGTGGCCCGTGGCCCGCGTGCCCCCCGGCCATGCCGGGCGCGAAGCTGGCGATGATCTGGTCGAACAGGCCGGGCGTGAACCGGGCATAGATCACCGGCTCGTTCACAACGGCAGGCGGCAGCAGCCTGGCGTAGGCGGCGGCGTCGAGCCCGGCCTGCTGCGTCTTCGCGGTGGCCACCCAGCCCTCGAAGTCGTCCGCGCTCATCACCCGTGTGGTGAAGGACTGGGTGGCGAAGCCGAGGCCGTTATACTGGGTGTTGCGGCCGGTGAAGTCGCCGGTCTCGTCGGCCAGCAGGTTGAGCTGGGTCTGCATGCCCGCCATCGCGTAGATCTGGCCGGCGAGGCGGGGAATGATGAAGGACTGCATCACCGTGCCGCTGGTCAGCTTCAAGGTGATGGGCCGTCCCTCGGGCAAAGCGAGCAGGTCGAGCGTCGCCACGCCCTGCTCGGGGTAGAGGAACAGGAATTTCCAGTCCAGCGCCACCACCTCCACCACCAGCGGGTCGGGGCCGAGCGCGCGGTAGGGATCGCCCACGATCGTCTGCCGCCACAGCGCCGTGCCGAGGGCGACGACGAGCGCGACCGGGACGCCCCAGATCAGCAGTTCGAGGCCCCAGTTGAACTCCCAATCCGGCCGGTATGTCCCTTTTCCGCCGCGGCGGTAGCGGTACAGCACGATCGGCAACGCGACGAACATCGGCACGATGACGATGAGCATCAGCATGCTGATGACGCCAAAATGCGAGAGCTGGCCGGCCGCGATCGGCCCGGCCGGCTCCAGGAAACTGCCGGCGAAACCGGCTCCCGGCAGAGCAATCGCCAGCAAGGCAATCGCCGGCAAAGCGATCTTCGGCAAAGCGATTTTCGGGACGGCTGCGGCGAGCAACCCGACTATTCCCCTCAACGTCACGCTGCCCCCTTGCGACCCCGGCACGCCCTGCTCGCCGCGCGGTACCCTTCCCCAAGGACACTGGAGCGGACCCCCGCCTCAGGCAAACAGGACGGCGACGGAAAGTATCGTACCGCACATGGCCGATTACGGAAATGACAGGGCGGGAAGACGGCAAACGCCGGGCGAGCCGACCTCCTGCACCCCGCCGATTCCCGCAATGGATACCATACGCGGGCAGGGCGATGAAACTTGGCCGGCCGGCGTTGGGGATTTTTTCTCTTTGTCGCCAATGGGGCGGCGGCGCGCGCTTCCTTAAAAGATCGAGCGCCGTGCCAGCACAGACACGCTGAAACGCATCAAACAGCCAACCGCACATTCTCGCCACCTCCTCGCCACCGCGCCGATGGAGGCAGGCCGGAACCTTTTTTCGCGCGCGCGCGTTTTGCGAGCGACCCTGCAGCTGAGAGCATCAATGTCCGAGAGTTTTTGGGACGCCCGTTTTGACCGCCCCTTGCCGACGCGCGAAGGGCGCCATCTGCGCACGTTGCGCGATGCCTATGAGTTCGTCCGCGAACGCTGCGCCTATCCCGGCCATCCGCTGGCGAGGGCGACGCTTGGCGCGTTGCGGCTCGCGGCGCAGAGCGGCGGCTCGCCCGATGCCCGCCTCGCGCAGGACCGTACCGCCCGCCTGATGCGGATCAATCGCTGGGGCGGAAGCTGACACCGCCCCTGGCGAAGTGCACGGGCGCGGTGTCGTCGTGCTTGCCGTCCCTCAACGCCTTTCTTCACTCGTGACGGTGAACCCCAACATGCGCAAGATTTTGCCCGGCTCTGCCTTTCCGCTCGGCGTGACGGTGGACGGAAGAGGAACCAACTTTGCGCTGTTCTCCGACAATGCCGTCGGCGTGACGCTGTGCCTGTTCGACCGTTACGGCCAGACCGAGATGGAGCGGATCGACCTGCATGAATGCACCAACGGCGTCTGGCACTGCTATCTGCCGGGCGTTGGGCGCGGGCAGGTCTATGGTTGGCGGGTGCACGGGCCGTGGGCGCCGGAGGTTGGCCATCGGTTCAACCCGAACAAGCTGCTGCTCGACCCCTATGCCCGCATGCTGGTGGGCGACATCCAGTGGCACGACGCTCTTTACGGCTACACGATCGGGGCCGGCGACGATGCCGACCTGATCATGGACGAGCGCGACAGCGCCCCCTTCATGCCCAAGGCACGGGTCGTGGCGGGCACGCCGATGGCCGCCACCCAGCATCCGCGCATCTCCTGGGCCAAGACGGTTATTTATGAAGGCCATGTGCGCGGGCTGACCATGCGCCACCCGCTGGTGCCCGAATCCATTCGCGGCACCTTCACCGCGCTCGGTCAGCCGGAATTCATCGAGTACATCGCCAAGCTCGGCGTCACTGCGGTGGAGCTTCTGCCGGTCCATGCCTTCACCCAGGACCGTCACCTGCTCGACCGGGGCCTCGCCAATTACTGGGGCTACAACACGCTGAACTTCTTCGCGCCCGAGCCGCGCTATCTCGGCGAGGACGGGCTCGACGCCATCGGCGAGGCGGTGGATAGGCTGCACCAGGCGGGGATCGAGGTCATTCTCGACGTGGTCTACAACCACACCTGCGAGGGCAACCATCTCGGGCCCACCCTGTCGTTCAGGGGCATCGACAACGCTTCCTACTACCGGCTGCTGCCCGGCAATGGCCGCTATTATGACGACCTCACCGGCTGCGGAAATTCGGTGAACACCGACCATCCCCGCGTGCTGCAGATGGTGATGGATTCGCTGCGCATGTGGGCCTCGGTCTATGGCATTGACGGGTTCCGCTTCGACCTCGCCACGACGCTGGGCCGCCGGCCGGAGGGCTTCGATTCCGGCCACGCCTTCTTCAACGCGATCCTGCAGGACCCGACGCTGGGTGGCCTCAAGTTGATCGCCGAGCCCTGGGATGTCGGCCCCGGCGGCTACCAGCTCGGTGCGTTCCCGCCCGGCTTCTCCGAGTGGAACGGCGATTACCGGGACAAGGTGCGCGAGTTCTGGTGCGGCTCTGAGGGGCTGCTGCCGAGTTTTGCTACCCGCTTCGCCGCTTCGCAGGACATCTTCTCGGAAGGGCGCCGCCGGCCGTGGTCGAGCCTCAACTTCATCACCGCCCATGACGGCTTCACCCTGCACGACCTCGTCACCTATAACGACAAGCACAACGAGGCCAATGGCGAGGACAACCGCGATGGCCACGACGACAACAAGAGCTGGAACTGCGGCGTCGAGGGCGAAACCGACGATCCCGCCATCAACGCGCTGCGCCGCCGGCAGAAGCGCAACCTAATCGCCACGCTGTTCCTCAGCCAGGGCGTGCCGATGCTGCTGGCCGGCGACGAGCGGTCCAACTCGCAGGGCGGCAACAACAACGCCTATTGCCAGGACAATGAGATCGGCTGGGTCGACTGGTCGGATGACGACCCGGAACTGCCGGAATTCGTCGCCCGCCTCGCCGAACTCCGCAAGACCCATTCCTGTCTCTCGCGCCCCGAATTCCTCACCGGCTCGCGCAATGAGATGGGCCAGCCCGATGTCGCCTGGTTCAACAATGGCGGCACCCGGATGAGCGAGGAGAATTGGTCCGACCCGCACTCCAAATGCATCACCCTGCGTCTCGCCCCGGTGCTGCCGGAGGAGCCCTCGCTGGTGATCATGCTTAACGCCTCGCATGTCGACGTCGATTTCGTCGCCCCGCCGGTGCAGTCCGGCCGCTGGCAGGCGATCCTCGCCACCGGCGACGACCTCGAAGGCTCCGGCGTCGAGGGTGGCGGTACCTTCGGCGTGCCGGGCCGCACGCTCATTGTCTGGGAATGGCGCGAATGAACAGCACCCGCTTCGGTCCGATCGTCGACGGCACCGCCACCCGTTTCCGCCTCTACGCCCCGGACACGGCAAGCGTCGCGCTGGAAATCGAGGGCGCCGCGCCGCTGCCGATGGACAAGGGCGCCGATGGGTTCTTCGCCGCCTCGGTGGCCGGCCTTGCCCCCGGCACCCGCTATCGCTTCCGGATCGGCGAGGGAGAGGGGGCGGTCGCCGTCCCCGATCCGGCCTCGCGCGGGCAGGCGGACGACGCCGATGGCTGGAGCCTGGTGCCGGCGCCCGCGAAAGCGCCTTCCTGCGGGTTCTCGCGGCCTTGGCACGAGGCGATCATCGCCGAAGTGCATGTGGGCACGGCAACGCCCGAGGGCACATTCAAGGCGCTGATCGACCGGCTGGACCATTACCGCGACGCCGGCTTCACCGTCATCGAGCTGATGCCGGTCGCCGATTTTCCCGGCCGCCGCAACTGGGGCTATGACGGGGTGCTGCTCTATGCGCCCGATACCGCTTATGGCACGCCCGACGATCTGCGCGCCCTCATCGACGCTGCTCATGAGCACGGGCTCGGGGTGATGCTGGATGTCGTCTACAACCATTTCGGGCCGAGCGGAAACTACCTGCCGCTCTATGCCAAATCTTTCTTCCGCGAGGATATCCACACCCCCTGGGGGCCGGCGATCGATCTGGAGAACGAGACGGTCCGCGCCTTCTTCACCGAGAATGCCGCCTATTGGCTGGCAGAGTTCGGCTTTGACGGCCTGCGCTTCGACGCCGTGCATGCGCTTGCCACCGAGGGCGCCGAAACCTTCCTGCGCGAGATCGCGGCGGCCTGCCGCGCCGTGCGGCCGGAGGCGTGGCTGGTGCTGGAGAACCACGACAACATCTCCGGCTGGATGACGCGCGAGGACCATCTGTTCACCGCGCAGTGGAACGACGACTGGCACCACGCTTTCCATGTGATCGGCAGCGGCGAGCGTACCGGCTATTACGCTCCCTATGCCAGGGATGCGGTGGCGTCCGCCGGGCGGGCGCTCAGCGAGGGCTTCGTCTTTCAGGGCGAGCCCTATCCCGAAGCGGGCGGCCATCCGCGCGGCACCTCGAGCACCTCGCTCGCGCCCGACGCCTTTGTCAGCTTCGTGCAAAACCACGATCACATCGGCAACCGCCCGCTCGGCGACCGCCTCGCCGCTACGCTGACGCCGGAGCGACTCGCCTTCCTGCGCTTTGTGCTGATGCTCTCGCCGGCGATCCCGCTGCTGTTCCAGGGCGAGGAGGCGCTGCTGCCGACACCCTTCCCGTTCTTCTGCGACTTCGAGGGCGAACTGGCCGAGGCGGTGCGCAAGGGCCGCCGCAGCGAATTCGCTGACTTCTTCGACGCCCATGGCGAGAGCTTCCCCGATCCCCTGAGCGAGGCGACCTTCTTTTCCGCCAAGCTGAAGGCCGAGGACATGCGGACACCGCAGGCGCGGGCGGAACTCGATGCCTTCCACCGTCTGGCCGAGCAGCGCCAGCGGCTGGTCTGGCCCCTCACCGCCAGCCCCTATCGCGCAAGCGAACTGACCCGGACCGGGGATGCGCTGCGCGTTGCCTGGCATTATGACGCCGGCACGCTGGTGATGGTGCTGAACGCCGGCAAGGAGCCGGTGCTGATCGACCCGCAGACCAGCATTCCCGGCATGCCGGCCGGCGCCAGCATTGGCGGCGTAATCCACGAGGCCGAGGGGCAATTGACGCTCGATCCCTTCGCTGCCGCCCTCTGGAGCCTTGCCCGCGCATGAAGCCCACTCTCCGCGCGACCTATCGCCTCCAGTTCCATCGCGGCTTCACCTTTGCCGATGCGCAGGCGCTGGTGCCCTATCTCGCCGAACTGGGTGTGAGCCACCTCTATGCCTCGCCGATCAGCCTAGCGGTGCCGGGCTCGACCCATGGCTATGACGTCGCCGACCCGACCCGAATCAACCCGGAACTGGGCGGCGAAGAGGGCTTCGAGCGTCTCGCCGGAGCGCTGGGCGCGCGGGGCATGGGCGTGGTGCTCGACATCGTGCCGAACCATATGGCGGCCTCCAGCCACAACCCGTTCTGGCTGGACATGATGGAAGCCGGCCCGGGCTCGGCGGCCGCCCGCGTGTTCGACGTGAAATGGGAAAGCGGCAGGCTGCTGCTTCCGGTGCTGGGCGATCCACTCAAGGCGACGCTGGAGGCGGGGGCGCTGTCGCTGCGCGCCGATTACGAGGTGGGGCGCGTCAACGCCGCCTATGCCGATCACCGCTTTCCGCTGCGCGCGGAAACGGTCACCGCGCTGCTGCACGCGGCGGGTCTCAGCGCTGCTGCAGCGGGCTTCGCCCTGGTGGAGGATGCCTCGAACGACGCCGGGCTGGGTGCCGCGCGGGCCGTTTTCACCGGCCTCGCCGAGAGCGAGCGACAGGCGCTGGACGCGGCGCTGGCGCAGGCGGATCTCGCCAGCGTGCTGGAGGCGCAGCACTGGCGCCTCGCCTGGTGGCGCACCGCCGCGCACGATCTCAATTACCGCCGCTTCTTCAACATCACCGATCTCGCCGGGGTGCGGGTCGAGGACCCCGACGTGTTCGACCTCATCCATAAGCTGCCGCTCGACCTGATCGGGCGTGGGCTCGTCCACGGGCTGCGCATCGACCATATCGACGGACTGGTCGACCCCGCGGGCTATTGTGACCGGCTGCGGGCGGCGGTGGGCCCCGATGTGCCGCTGCTGGTCGAGAAGATACTGGAACCGGGCGAGGTGTTGCGCCGGTGGCCGATCGAAGGCACCACCGGCTATGAGCGGCTGAACGACATCAGCGCGCTGTTTGTCGACGGCGAAGGCTATGGCCGCTTCGAGGCCGCGCTGCGCGCGCGCCATCTGCTTGTCGGCGCGCTGCCCGAGCGCCTCGCCTGCGCCAAGCGGCAGGTGCTGGAAGCCAGCCTGAAGGCCGAGGTCGACATTCTGGCGACGTTGGCACGGGAGGGTCTCGACGAGGCCATGGAAGCCGGCGACCTGACCGAGGCGGCGATCCGCGACGCCGTGGTGGCGCTCATCGCCTATTGCCCGGTCTATCGCTCCTATGCGACCCCCGAGGGCCACGACGCCGATGACGTGGCGATCTGGGCGACGATCCGCGAGGGCGTCGAGGCGCGGGAAAATCCGCTGACCGCGGCGGCGGCCGCCCTGCTGCTCGACCGGCTGGAGACCCCCGAACGGGCCAGCGACCACGAGTTTCGCTCGCGCTTCCAGCAGCTCAGCGGGCCTGCCATGGCCAAGGGTTTCGAGGATACGGAGCTGTACCGCTTTCCGGTGCTGCTCTGCGCCAACGAGGTCGGCGGCAGCCTCGACCATCCCGCGCGCAGCGCCCCCGAGATGCACGCGCTTCAGGAGGCGCGCGCCGCGCAGGGGGCCAACGACCTCATCCCGCTGGCGACCCACGACACTAAGCGCGGCCCCGGCCCGCGCGCCCGGCTCGCGGCGTTGAGCGGCCGGCCCGAAGCGTGGCTTACCTTCGTCGAAGAGGCGGAAGCGCTCCTTGCCCCGCTGGTGCGCGAGGAGGCGGGCATCGCCATGCCCGACCCGCTGGACGCGCACATGATCCTGCAGACGCTGGTTTCCGCCTGGCCGATAACGCCGGAGCGGATGGAGACCTATCTCACCAAGGCGCTGCGCGAGGCCAAGCGCCACAGCAATTGGGAAACCCCGAACGAGGCCTATGAAGCGGCGAGCCTCGCCTTCGCCCGAGCGCTTGTCGAGGCGCCGGAGGCGGAGGAGTTCCGCGCCCGGCTCGACGCCTTTGTCGCCGCGCTTGCCCCCGCCGGGCGGCTGGTCGGGCTCGGCCAGCTCATTCTGCAGCACACGCTGCCGGGAACGCCCGACATCTATCAAGGCACCGAGTTCCGTGATTTCTCGCTCGTCGATCCCGACAACCGCCGGCCGGTGGACTGGGCGGCGCGCGAGGCGGCGCTGCGTGGCGAAGGGCCGGCCGATGCCGACGACGCCGTCACTTTCCGGATGACGCGGGACCTGCTGGCGCTGCGCGCGCGCAACCCCGCCCTGACGAGCGGCGATTATCGCCCGCTGGAGATCACGCCATCGGTATGGGGCTGTTTCGGCTTCGAGCGGCGGCAGGGCGAGCATGCCGTGCGCGTCATTGTCCCGACCCGCATCCCGGAGGCGGATGCGCCGCTGGAGGGGCTCACCGAATGGCTGGGCGAGGGCTGGCGGTTGCTCGATGGCCCCGCGATCGGCGCGGACTGGCCGTTCCTGCTGGCGGAAAGCGGACCGGCGTAAGGCTCAGCCGGCCGGTGTCCTGAAGAAGGCAAACACGCCGATCAGGCTGCGCAGGGCGATCCAGCCGATGATGAGGTTTCCGGCCACGAACAGCGCCAGCGCCATCTGCGTCACGGGCTCGCCCGCGCCCTGCTCCACCAGCTTCAGTGCCGCGAGTGGCAGGGTGGCGACGCCGAAGGTGTAGCCCCAGGCGCCCGGGCCGAAGGGCTGCTGGCGCAGCCACGGCACCAGCCGCAGCATCACCAGCGCCAGAAAGCAGCCATAGCCGAACAGCGCGAGGGCGACCTTGTCCGCCGGCCCCGGCGCCAGCGAGAGATAGGCGACGCAGGCCACGGCGGGCGGCGCCAGCTCCATGCCGAGGCTGGAGCGCTGCGCGGCCGGCAGCGCGTGCTGGAACAGGCGGGTGAGGAATACGGATTCCATCGACAGCCACGACATCACCCCCATGCCGAAGAACATCCAGCCGAGCGTGGTCTGGCCAAAGGTGGCGCAGGCGATGGCGCCGACCAGCCCGCCGCCGACAGTGGGGAGATAGAGTATGGGCGTCATCTCCTGCGGCACGCGCCCGCCCTGCCACAGCCCGCCGACGCTCCAGGCGGCATAGAGGGCGACGCTCACCGTCCCGGCGATGAACAGGCTCCAGCCGAGCACGGGAATATGCGGGCCGATGGCGATGGCGGCGATGAGCGTGGAAACCGGCGCCAGCGCGGCGACGAGCCCCTGCGCGGGGTGCTTCAGCTCCTCGCGCGCCGCGCCGGGATGCGCCATCCACTTCAAGGCGTAGAGCACGCTCCAGAGCAGCCAGAGCCCGAAGGCGATGACCGCCAGCACCTCGCCGATCAGCATCGGCGCGCCCCACAGCCTTGTCGCCATGCGCCAGCCATTGGCGAGGCCGCCAATGCCAAGCACGCTGCCGAAGAACATCGGGCGCATCGAGAGGAGGAGTGAGGTCACGGGAGGGGCACCAGTCGCTTGAACGGCGACACATACCCCATGCCGGTGGCGGAGTGCACCCGTCCTTGCGAAGGGGGCTACTGGAATTTTGCCCGCAGCCGGTCGGTGAGGAATTCCATCGCCAGCACGATGGCGAAGATGGCGAGGATGATGGCCGAAGCGTTGCGGTACTGGAACAGGTCGAACGCCACCTTCAGCTCCTGCCCGATGCCGCCGGCGCCGACGAGGCCCAGCACGACGGAGGCCCGCACCGCCTTTTCCAGCGCGAACAGCGAGGAGTTGATCAGCGTCGGCATCACGTCCGGCAGGATCGCCCCACACAGCACGGTGACGCGGTTGGCGCCGATGGCGTTGAGCGCCTCCTGCGGCTTCTTGTCGGCCTCCTCCATCGCCTCGGCGAAGAAACGGCCGCAGAAGCCGATGGTGTCGACCACGATGGTCATCGTTCCCGCCACCGCGCCCAGGCCCAGTGTCGAGACGAACAGCAGGGCCCAGACGAGATCGGGCACGGTGCGGAACAGCGAGATCAGCGCGCGCGGAAAATGCCGTAGCGCCCCGAGCGGCGAGATGCCCCGCGCCGCCAGCCAGCCCATGGGCTGGCTGACGATGACGCCGAACACGGTGCCGACCAGCGCGATCTGCAGCGTCTCAAGTATCCGCCAGCCCATGCGCTGGAGAAAGCCGGGGTCGGTGTTGGGCGGCAGCATCCGCCCCACCAGTTCGGCCATGCGCGGCAGGCCGTTGGCGAGCTTTTCCGGCGAGGGCGCGACCTGCCCCATCGAGGCGATGAACAGCGCCCCGACCACCACCAGCACGGTGAAGGACAGCGGCGAGATCGAGGGCAGGCGCGGCGGGGGAAGAACGCGCGAGGAGGGGGGGGGCGAGGTGAGGCTAACCATGGAAGACGCCATCCATATCGCGCAGGGAAACCCGCACTGTGGGCCGGTCGAAATGCACCCGGCCGTCCTTCAGGGCGACGATGCGGTCGGAATAGTCGAGCGCGTGCTGCATGTCGTGGGTGGTGTAGACGAGGGTGATGCCGTGATCGCGGGCAAGCTCGGAGAAGATCCGCATGATGTCGCGCCCCACCGCCGGGTCGAGGCTGGCGGCCGGCTCGTCGGCGATGAGCAGGCGTGGACGGCGGATCAGCGCGCGGGCGATGGCGACGCGCTGGGCCTGCCCGCCGGAAAGCTGGTCGGCGCGGGCGTTCGCCTTGTCGGCGAGGCGCACCTCGGCCAGCACCGCCATCGCCTCCTCGCGCCATTCCTGCCGGGCGAGGGACTGGTGCCAGGCGCGCCAGCTGCCGGGCAGGCCGAGCTTGCCCTGGATGACATTGGTGAGCACCGACTGGCGCCCGACCAGCCCGTGATTCTGGAACACGAAGCCGATCTGCCGGCGCAGCCGGGTGAGTTGCGCGGCGCTGGGAGCCGCCATGAAGCGCTCTCCCAGCGTGGTGATCTCCCCGCCCGAGGAGGGCAGCAGGCCGATCAGGCATTTCAGCAGGGTCGACTTGCCGGCGCCGTTGGAGCCGATGAGCGCCACGCGCTGGTCGGCGCGGATGTCGAGATCGACCCCGGCGAACACCGCCTGCCCGTTGGGATAGGTCTTGGCGAGGCCGCGCGCGCCGATGATCTGCGGGGCGGGCGTCACCGCCGGCGGCTTGACCAGCGGGCCGATCTGCGGGTTGCCGGTGCCCGCGCCGACAAGGTTTGGCCCGGCGACGTTCTGCACGGGAACGTGCTCCATGGCGGCCTCCATCACGAAAAAGAAGAGACGCCGGACGGGCGCAAGACCCGTCCGGCGCCGTGGCGTGGGTTCAGTCGATGAAGGAGCCGAAGCTCTCGATGCCGATGGTGCGGTACATCGAGCGGACATAGTCGTAGTCGCTGTCCTTCACGTCGGTGATGAAGATGCCGCCCTTGAACTTCTGGTTGTCGTCGCCCTGCAGCACCGCGCCCATCAGCTCGTTGCCATGCTTGAGGAAGGCATCGCGCACCTTCACGAACACGTCCTCGGGAATGTCCTTGCGGGCGACGAGGATGTCGTTCGGCAGGTCGCGGCCACGGGCGACGACGGCGAAGGCGGCGTCGGGGAACGCCTTGCGGATCGAATTGAGGTGGCCGTAGTTCAGGCCGATGGCGGCGATGTCGCCACGGATCAGGGCTTCCGCCGCGACGTTGCGGGAGATGATGACGCCCTCATAGTCCTTGCTGTACATCACGCCGAAATCGGCCAGCACCTGCGCCGGGCCGAGATGCTGCGAGGTCGAGCCGACCGAGCCGAAGGAGACCTTCTTGCCCTTGAGGTCGTCGATGGTGCGTATCGGGCCGTTGGCCAGCACGGCGATCTGGGCGAAATAGTCCGGGCGCTGCCAGGCGACGACGATGCGTGGGTCGCTGAGCTGCTTCATCACCACATATTCGGCCGGGCCGGTAAGCACCAACTCGACATGGCCGGAATTCATCGCCTCGACGGCGGCGGTGCGGGAACTGACCGGGATCAGCTCGATGTCGAGCCCGGTAAGCTTGGAGAGCTCCTTCTGGAAGCCGCCGAACTCCTGCTGCAGGGCCTCCAGGCCCTCAATGTCGGTGACGGCGAAACGAACGGGTTCGGCCGTCGCCGCAAAGGCCGTCGCCAGGGTGATGGCGAGGGCGGAAACAAGCTTGCGAAACATTTTGTGCCCATTGCTGTATAGACAGGAACTGCGGTGTACGGTTATCTGTATAGACAGCGTATGACGCATACGTGACAGTGACGTAACGGGTGCCGAGGCAAATGATGAGTGTGCGGATCGAGAATGGGCTGGCGCTCGTGGACCGCCAGTGGAGCGAGCGGCCAGTGGTGGTAAGCGGCGCGCGCATCGGGGAGGCGGCGGCAGACGCCGCCCCCGCGCGCACTATCGACGCAAGCGGACTGCTGGTGCTTCCCGGTATCGTCGACACTCATGGCGACGCCTTCGAGCGCCACATCATGCCGCGCCCGGGCGTGCGCTTCGACATGAAGCTCGCCCTGCGCGACACCGACCGCGCGCTGGTGGCGAACGGCATCACCACTGCCTTTCACGGCGTCACCATTTCCTGGGAGCCCGGCCTGCGCTCGCTGGAGGCCGCGCGTGCCTTCGTCGCCGCGCTGCTTGCCCTGCGGGAGGGGCTGGCCTGCGACACCCGTCTGCATCTGCGCTGGGAGACCTTCGCGCTGGAAGCGCTGGAAGAGGTGCGGGAATGGCTGGCGCTTTCTCCCGCGCCGATCCTCGCCTTCAACGACCACACTACTGGCTCGGTGCTGAAGGGCACCATCGCCCGCAAGATCGGCCAGATGGCGGAGCGCGCCGGCATCAGCCGCGAGGACTACATGGCGCTGCTCGACCGGGTGTGGGCCGCCCGGGACGCAGTGCCCGCCGCCATCGAGAGCCTGGCGGCGAGCGCGCGGGCGAACGGCAATGTGCTGCTCGCCCATGACGAGGATTCGCCCGCGGAGCGCGCCCGCTTCCGCGCGCTCGGCGCGGTGGCGTCCGAATTCCCGATGGACCAGGAGACCGCGCAGGCGGCCCGCGATGCCGGCGAGGATGTCATTCTCGGCGCGCCCAATGTGGTGCGCGGCGGCAGCCATAATGGCGCGCTGAGCGCGGCTGAGGCGATTGTGGCCGGGCGCTGCACGGTGCTGACCAGCGACTACCACTATCCCTCGCCGCTCTACGCCGCCTTCACCTTGGCGGCGGGCGAGCGCGATGCGCTGGCGCGGTTTTGGCCGCTCGTCTCGGCCAATCCCGCCCGCGTCGCCCGCTTGAGCGATCGCGGCGGGCTGGACGCCGGAAAGCGGGCCGATCTCCTGCTCGTCGACGCCTCGGACATGGCGCATCCCGAGGTGGTGGCGACGATGGTGGCGGGGCGAATCGTCTATGCTCGCCGGGCGCTTGAACGCCAGCCGTCGGCCGGTCTGGCGCAGGCAGCGGAGTGAGGACGTGAACAGGAGCGTGAGGGCGCAGCCCGGTTCGGCCAATGGCGTTTCCGGCTTTGACGGGCTGATCTTTCGGCCGCGCCGCGACGCCCCGATCTGGCAGCAGATCTACGACTACATCCTGTCGCTGATCGACAGCGGCTGGCTTACCCCCGGCGGCCAGCTGCCGGGCGAGGTGCATCTGGCGGAAAAGCTGGGCGTTACCCGCATCACCCTGCGCCGCGCGCTGCAGCAATTGCAGCAGGAGGGGCACCTGACCTCGCGCAAAGGGGTGGGCGTGTTCGTGCGCAGCCTGCCCTCGGCACTGGTGGTGCGCGACGGAAGCCGCTTCGCCGAGAGCCTGCGCGCCGACGGCAAGAGCGTCACCACCACCACCACCGTGCTGGAAGAGGAATTCGCCGACGCCGCCGCTGCCGAGCAGTTGCATCTCGCCGTCGGCGCGCCGGTGGTGCGGCTGCGCCGCGTGCGCTCGGCCAATGGCCAGCCGATCTATATCAGCACCAAGGTCTTTCCCGCCGGCGTGCTGCCCGACTTCCGCACCGTCTATTCCCGGCGTCAGTCGGTAACGGACGTGTTCATTGCCCATTCCATCCAGAAATACCGCCGCGCCGAGACCCGCATCAGCGGTGGCTTCGCCACGCCTGACGAGGCGAGCCTGCTCGCGCTGACGCCGGGCACGCCGGTATTTCGCACCAGTTCGATCAACACCGATGCAAGCGGCAACCGGATCGAATGGGCACGCGGCTGCTGGCTGCTGACCTCGGTGGACTTCGTGTTCTGAAGGGTACTACGCCCGCCAGCCCCGGCTCTTCTCCACCGCCGCGTCGAAACGGGCCCGCTCCTGCAGGCTCACCGTTCCGTCCGGCATGTAGCGACGGACGGTGCCGCGAATGGAGGCGATATCCTGGCCGCAGAGCGCGGCGAGGCCGAGCGCCGTCATCTCGTGCAATGCGGGCACCTTCACCGTGCGCCCGCTCGCGGCGGCGAGGAAGCGTGCGAAGAACGCGCTTTGCGACAGGCCGCCATCGATGGAAATCTCTGTGATCGGCGCGCCCGGGCGCTGCGCCGCGTCGATCAAGCCGACGGTGAGCAGGGCGATGCCCTCCAGTGCGGCCCGAACCATGTCGCGCCGGTCGGTCGCCGCCTCCATGCCGATGAACAGCGGCGCCGCCTTGCGGTCCCAATAGGGTGCCGCGAGGCCCGACAGCGCCGGCACGAAGACGAGGCCCCGGCTGAGGGCCGAGGGCCCCTCGAACCCGTCAAGTTCCCGCGTGTCGCTGAACAGGCCGAGCCGGCGCAACCATTCCAGCGCGGCCCCGGCATCGTAGACGCCGCCTTCCACGGCGAAGACCGGCGCCTCGCCCTTGCGCTGCCAGGCGATGGTCGGCAGCAGGCCGGCGATGTCCGGGCGCGCCGGACCGGCAACCGCAAGGAGAAAGGCGCCGGTGCCGAAAGTGATCTTCGCCTCGCCCGGCACCCGGCAGCCATGGCCGTAAAGTGCCGCCTGCTGGTCGACGGTGGAGGCCAGCACCGGCACGCCCTCGATCGTCCCGAAGCCGCCATCGGCGGGCCGGATCGCCGGCAAGCACGCGCGCGGCACGCCGTGCAGGTCGCACAGCTCCGTGCTCCAGTCGCCACTTGCAAGATCGAGCAGGCCGGTGCGCGAGGCGGTGGCGAGGTCGGTGGCGAAGGTGCCGGTGAGCCGGTCGAGGAAATAGGCGTCGGTGGTGCCGAGCCGCAGCCGCCCGTTCGCCCGCGCCGCTGCGACGGCGGGAATATTCCCGATGAGCCAGGCGAGCTTCGAGGCGGAAAAATAGGGATCGAGCGGCAGGCCGCAGATCGCCTGCGAGCGCGCCGCGTCCGCCAATGATCGGGCGCCAAGAGCATCGGCTGTGCGCGCGTCCTGCCAGACGATCACCGGCGACAGCGCTTGCCCCGTCAGCGCGTCCCAGGCAAGGCAACTCTCCCCTTGATTGGCGAGGGCGATGGCATCGACCGGCCCGGCGGCGGCCAGCACGGCGCGGATATTGGCGAGCAGTTCCTCCGGGTCATGCTCCACCCATCCCGGCGCGGGGTGGCGCTGTGCATGGGGCAGGGCGGCCGCGACCTTCGCGCTGCCATCCGCCGCGACGACGAGGCAGCGGGTCGACGTCGTGCCCTGGTCGATGGCGGCGACGCGCATCAGGCCTGCTCCTCGAAACCGACATGCACCGCATTTGCCATCACGGCGGCGGGCGGGATCGGCACCAGGATGCGGCGTTCCGGCATCCATGTCTTCTCGCGGGTCCAGACCACACGCCCGTCCAGCACCAGCGACAGCCGCCCGCGTGCCCGCCGGGTGAACCGCAGCTGGAAGTCGCGGAAAGCGGGCGCGGCGGCGTTGCCGCGCCGGATAAGGCCGGGCACCACCAGCTTGATGGGCGGGTCGAAGGTAACGGGGACGAGTTCGCCGAGGGCAGGCTCGCGCGCCAGATCCTCCGTCAAATCCTCCGCAACGGCGCAGCCGACGCGGCGGCCCTCGCGAAACGACCAGCCGGCGGTCTCCACCGCGCGCAGGAGGTTGCCAGCGGCGAAGAGGTGAGGGTCGGCGGTGCGGCCATAGGGGTCGATGGCGGGCGCGGAGCTGCCCGGCTCCACACCAATGGAGGACGGCCGCAGCAGCGCCGATTCCGGGATGAAGCGGCCGGTAAACAGCACCCCGTCGCAGGCGATCTTGAGCGTGGAGCCGTCGCTCATGCGCAGCGTGACGTCCTCCACACGGCGATCGCCGTGAATGTCGAGCAGTTCCGTGCCGCAGTGGAACGGCACGCCCATCAAGCGTGGAAACCACATCAGCGGCGCCGGGGCGAGCGGATGCGGGCCGGGCTCGATCATGGCGACGGGGCGGGCACCGTGGGTGAGGCAGGTGAGTACGGCGGAGAGGCTCACCAACTCCGAGCCGACAATGAGCGGGCGCCTGAACGGCATAAGGCCGTGAAACGCGGCATAGGCCTGCAGCGTGCCCGTCGTCACCACCCCGACCGGCCGGTCGCCGGAGATGAGCCGGGCGGCGCGGGGCGTTTCGCGGGCGCCGGTGGCGATGAGCAGCCGCCGGGCGGTAAGGGTCTCGACACCGCGCGGGGTGGCCAGCTCAACCCGGCCCCCGGCCTCGATTCTCACCACGGAATGGCCGGTGCGGACCTCAACCCCGGCGCGGGCGGACTCCGCCTCCAGCCGCCTGCCATAGGCAGCGCCGAAATAGATCCGGCGAAAATCAAGCATGCCGAAGGGCGAATGGCTGCAATGGCGCGTCGCACCGCCAAGCTGTGCCTCTCGCTCCAGCAGGACCACGCGGGCGACGCCGCACCGGCGCAGTTCCACCGCCGCCGCGACCCCGGCCGGTCCGCCGCCAATGACGATCACATCGGCGTCGCTCATGTCGGTTCGTCCCCGACCGCCAGCGGCTCCCTGAGCCGGCCCCGGGTCATCTGCGCCAGCCGGGCGTTGCAGTAGAAGCCCTGGCAGCGGCCCATGCCGGCGCGGGTGCGGCGGCGCAGCCCACCGAAATCGCCCGGCGGCACGGGGCTCTCGAACGCCGCCTCGATCTCGCGTTTCGTCACCATTTCGCAATGGCAGACGATCTCGCCATGCTCGGGCTGCTGCCAGTCGCGCGGCTGGGTCTCGATGAGGTTCGGCAGGCACAGTTCCGGCACGGCGGCAGGCGCGGAGAGCGAGAGCGCGAAGCGCTCGATCAGCCCCAGGGCATGCTGCGCCAGCCCAAGCGCGGCGCTAAGCCCGGTGGAGCGGATGCCGCCGAGCGTCACCGCGCGCTTTTCCGGCCGGCAGAAGATGCGATAGGCCTTGCTTTCGCTCGCCGGCCGCAGCCCGGCATAGACCGCCGTCACCGGAATGCCTTCCAGCGCCGGCACGATCTGCGCCCCGCGCGCCAGCAGGTTTTCCAGCGCGTCGCTCTCCACTGTGGCGCGCACGCGGTCGGTCTGTTCCTCGGCGGTAGGGCCGATGAGCACATTGCCGAAGGCGGTGGGGCAGACGACGACGCCCTTGGTGATTTCGGTCGGAACGGGAAGCACGATGCGCGGGACATGGGCATAGGCCGCCTTGTCGAGCACCACGAACTGGCCCTTGCGCGGGCGGATCTCGAATTCCGGGGTGAAGCCGAGCCGCCCGTCGACGATGTCGCCATAGAGCCCGGCGGCATTGACCACGGCGCGGGCCTTCACCGTGCCGGCGGTGGTGGAAAGGTGCCAGCCATCCTCGAAGCGGCCTTCCAGAAGCTCAGCATTGCGCAGGAAACGTGCGCCCAGCGCGATGCCCTGCGTGAGATAGGCCAGAGGCGCGGTCCAGGGGTCGATGATGTGCTCGTCCGCGACCTCGATGGCGGCCACCAGTCTTTCGGACAGCCCCGGCATGGTGATGCGGGCGTCGGTGCCGGAGAGCAGCGCCAGGTTGGAGACGCCATTATCGCGCCCCTGCGCGGCAATCGCTTCCAGCTTTTCCGCCTCTTTGTCGCTCCAGGCGCAGACCAGCGCCCCGGTATTCACCACGGCAAGGCCGAGGCTGCCGGCGAGGGAGAGATATTCCTCCCGCCCGGCTTTGATGAGGTCGAGTTCCAGGCTGCCTGGCGGGGCGTCGAATCCGGTGTGGAGAATGGCGCTGTTGGCCTTGGAGGCGCCGGAGAGGAGGTCGCCGCCCTTCTCGATCAGCACGACCTTGGCGCCGGCCAGCGCGAGCCGGCGCACCACCGCGCAGCCGACCACTCCCGCGCCGATGACGGCGATGTCGAAGCTCTCGTCAAAGGCGGGGGCGTGTTCGGGGAGCATGGGGCCCCTTTCCATCACGGCACGTCGATCTCTGCATGGCGCGGCCATGGCGGCGGGCCTGAGGGCATTCCTGCCGCCCTGAGGCGCGGGCTTCGGGGCATTCCGGCCGCCCTGAGGCGGCCGGCCGGGACCCACCGTCCGTGGACGGCAGGTCGGTTGCGGGTGGACGATCAGCGATAGGGGTAGCCGGCCTTCTGCATGGTCTCGTCATATTTCTTGAAGGCTTCGACGACGCGGCCAGCGCGCGGGCTGGAGGAGGCGGTCTCGTCCCAGAAGCCCTTGGAATCGGCGACGACCTTCGCCCAATCCTCGGGCGGCAGCGAGGTCAGTTCCATCTTCTTGCCCTCGACGCGCAGCTTGGCCTCGCCGCCCCAGTACCAGACGTCGCGGTAATAATGCGACTGGTCGATGCTCATCAGGAACAGCTCCTTCAGATGCGGCGGCACCTTCTCCCAGCTCGGGGTGTTGGCGAAGTAGCTGCCGAACCATGCGCCGGTGACCGAGTTTGTCAGCGCGTAGTTGCACACATCGGCCCAGCCGACTTCGTACGCCTCGGTGAATCCGCACCAGGCGACGCCGTCGAGCTCGCCGGTCTGCAGCGCGACTTCCACGTTGTCCCACGGGATCGTTACCGGCACGAGACCGTACTTCGACAGGAACTTGCCGGCGGTGGGCACGCCGAACACGCGCAGGCCCGCCATGTCGGCGAGGCTCTTGATCGGCTTGTCGACGGTGAAGATGTGCAGCGGGTCCCAGGCGCCGGTAGACAGCCAGCTGACGTTGGGCACCTCGGCATAGGCCTCGGCCCAGATTTCCTTGAGGCCGTAATAGCGGAACAGTGCCGGCACATCGAGACTGTAGCGGGTGGCGAAGGGGAAGTAGCCGCCGAACACCGCGATATCGACCGGCGAGGCCATGGTGGCCTCGTCCGACTGCACCGCGTCGAGGGTGCCGGACTGCAGGGCGCGGAACAGGTCCGAGGTGGGGACCAGCTGATCGGCGTAATAAAGCTCGATCTCCATCGCGCCATTGGCGGCGGCGTTGAAGGCGTCGATCTGCGGCTTGATGACATGGGCGCCGAGAGGGGCGCCGGAATAGGTCTGCAGGCGCCATTTGATGGTGCCGGCCTGGGCGATGACGGCGGGCGCCGCCAGCGTCGTGGTCGCCAGCGCGGCGCCGGTGCCGAGCGCCGCCTTGCCGAGGAAGCTGCGGCGGGTGGCAAGGATGGCGTCGGCGGCGGGGTCGATCTTCTTCGGGACGGGCTTCTTGATCTCGTCGGTCATCTTGTTCTCCTCTGGAAGGGGGAAAGGGCGGGGCTGTTGGTCAGCCCTTGACGTTCATGTGTTCGGGAAGCCAGAGCGCGATCTGCGGGAAGACCATCAGCATGATGATGGTGAACAGCATGATCGCGGCGAACGGCCAGATCGACTTGTAGATGTCGATCAGGGTGATCTCCTTCGGCGCCAGCGAGCGCATCAGGAACAGATTGTAGCCGAAGGGTGGGGTGATGTAGGCAATCTGGCAGGTAATCGTATACAGTATGCCGTACCAGATCAGCTGGTTGTCGAAGCCGAGATCGAGCGCCTTGACCAGCGGGATGTAGAGCGGCGCCACGATGACCAGCATGGCCGTGTCGTCGAGGAACATGCCCATCACGATGAAGCTCAGTTGCATCATGATGATGATGGTCCAGGGATTGAGGTCCCATTGCTGGACGAACAGGAACTCCACCGCCTTCACCGCGCCGAGCCCGTCGAACACCGTGCCGAAGGCGAGGGCGGCGAGGATGAGCCACATGAACATGCAGGACACGTTCAGCGTCTTCAGCGCGGTGTCGCGCACCACCGGCCAGTTCAGCCGTCGCTTGGCGAGGGCCGCCAGCGTCGCCGTGGTGGCGCCCACCGCCGAGCTTTCCACCAGGCTGGTGACGCCGAAGACGAACAGCCCGGTCATGAAGAAGAAGATGGCGAAGGGAATGATGCCCGCCCGCGCCAGCGCCAGCTTCTCGCGCAGCGGCATGTTCAGCTCTTCGTCCGTCAGCTTGGGCGCGAGCTTCGGGTTCAGCTTCACGCGGACATAGATGTAGAGGATGAACAGCGCCGCCATCAGCAGGCCGGGGCCGACGCCGGCGAACCACAGCTTGGAGACCGGCTGGCGGGCGATCATGCCATAGAGCACCAGCACCACCGAGGGGGGGATGAGGATGCCGAGCGAGGAACCGCCCTGGATGACGCCCGAAATCAGCACCTTGTCATAGCCGCGGCGGATCATCTCCGGCAGCGCGATGGTGGCACCGATCGCCATGCCAGCGACGGAAAGACCGTTCATCGCCGAGATGATGACCATCAGGAAGATGGTGCCGATGGCGAGGCCGCCGGTGAAGCGGCCGAACCAGACATGCAGGGCTCGATAGAGGTCTTCCGCGATCCCGGATTCCGCCAGGACATAGCCCATGTAGATGAACATGGGCAGGGTCAGCATCGCGTACCAGTTGAACAGCTTGAAGACCTGGTTGAACGGCAGGTCCATCGCGCCGGGGCCATAGAGCAGCAGCGCGGCGGCGGAGGCGACGAAGCCGATGCCGGCGAAGACCAGCTGGCCGCTGATGAGCGCCAGCACCATCGACGCGAACATCAGCAACGCGATCATCTCATAGGTCATCAGAGCTTCTCCCCACGCAGGGTGGCGACATGCTTGAAGACCAGCGCAAAGGCTTGCATCAGCATCAGCACGAGGCAGACCGTGAGCAGCGCCTTGATCGGGATCACCGAGGGATTCCAGATCGAGAAGCGCTTCTCATTGGTGGCGATGGCGTATTGCAGGCTTGATATCGAGCCGGTGAGCAGAACGCCGAGATAGAAGATCAGGCACCACACGGTGGCGAGGTCGACCTTGGCCTTGCCGCGCTCGGACAGGGTCGCGTACCAGAGGTCCATGCGGACATGCTCGTGGTTCTTCAGCGTGAACGGGCCGCCCATGAAGTAATAGGCCACGAGCATGAACTGGGTAAGTTCCACCGCCCAATGCACCGGCATCTTGATCAGGTTGCGGGTCACGGCATCGAACAGCAGCACGCCGCCCATGGCGAAGATGAGGGACGCGGCGAGATAGCCGACATAGTCCGACACGCGGTCCGTCAGCCGCACATAGGCGCTAATGAACCGCCAGGCGCCGGCGCTCTGCTTCACACCTTCCACATTCACGCTGTCGCTCCATTGCTGCCGGAGTCCAGCCTGCACCCGCTGTGCCGCAGGCCCCCGAGGGTTGCCGCGCCGGCAGCGGGACGGTCGGCCCGCCCGAGGGCGAGACCAGACCGCCGCTGGCGGCGCCCGGAGAGCGAGCCGCCGAAAGGCCGAAGGCCGGACATATCCATTCCCCTCGCGCGCCGCCTTGCACTAATGTTGTGCTTGCTTGTTTTTTCCGCGCTTGCAAACACTGTACCGGATCGGGATACGAAGGGAAGCCCGAAAATTGACTTAATTGCCCATTCGGTCGGCATTGGCGGATAATACTCCGGCGAATGAATGCAAATAAGTCAGATAAATTGCCCGTATGGGCATAAAGCGCCATAAAGCGTCTTTGCATGCCGGAGTATTCGGGCAAAATTGGTCCTGTTGACCGAATCCTTTCCGCTGGCATAACCGATATCACGCGCTATCTGTCCGAACGGGCAGGGGTCCGGGAGCGTGATCCGGGAACCGGCGCGGGAACGATATGAGCCGGCCGCTCCGGTGCGGCATCGTAAGGGGACATGGGTGGCACTTTCCTCGCGCCATGAGGCTATCATCGCCGTGCTCGCCGGCTCTGGCGAAGTGACGGTCGAGGACCTCGCCGGACGGCTCGGCGTGTCGCGCGAGACGGTGCGGCGCGATCTTGCCCGGCTGGAGACCGGCGGCCATCTGCGCCGCTATCACGGGGGGGCCCGCCCGCTCGCCAGCGGCCCGGAAGCGGAGACCGAGTGGCCCTTCGCCCAGCGCATGGCGCAGAACACCGCCGGCAAAAAGCGCATCGCGCTTGCGGCGCGCGAGCTGTTCGCGCCGGAGGATTCGCTGTTCATCGACACCGGCAGCACCACCATCGCCTTTGCCGAGGCGCTGGCGGCGCGTCCCTCGCTGATGGCCATCACCAATTCGCCGCGCATCGCCGCAACGCTGGCGACCAACCACAGCCACAAGGTGTTCCTTCTCGGCGGCGCCTATGGGGCCGATGCCGGCGAGAGTCTCGGCCCGCTGGCGCTGGATCAGATCGGCAAGTTCCGTGCCCGCCACGCCGTGCTCACCATCGGCGCGATCGACGCCCACGCCGTAATGGATTTCGACCTGCAGGAGGCCGAGGTCGCCAAGGCGATGATCGAGCGCGCGGACCGCGTCACCGTGCTGGCGGATCACGGCAAGTTCGAGCGCGGGGCGGTGTTCGAGGTTGCCCCGCTGGCGCGCATCCACCGGCTGGTGACGGACCTGCCCCCGTCCGAGCCGATGCGGCGCGCCCTCGCGGAGGCGGGTGTCGAACTGATCGTCGCCGAACGCGACTGACGCGGCCGGCAGCATCGGCCCCTGGCCGCTGCCGGTCGCGAGGGCGCTCAGTGCCCGCCGAACACCAGCGTCTTCACCGGCAGGATGAGCGCCTGGATGCGCAGCAGCAGGGCGTGTACCAGCGCCACCGTGTCGACGACGTGGAGATAGAGCCCGCGCAGCGTGCCGACCTCGCCGGAGGCGATCAGGTCGTGATTGTTGGAATAGGCGTTGGCCACGCAGCTCGACCCCGGCGGGATGCCGTCAAGGCCGCCCTCATAGAGCGGTTCGAGAAACACGGTGAGCGTGCCCGGCGCGCCGACCTGCTGAGCGTCGACCAGTTGCTCACTGGCGCGCAACTGGCCGGCGGCGATGACATCCTGCACGCTGGTAACGACCATCGGGATGATGGTGAGCGGCTTGGACAGGCAGGTCGCCTCGGCGATCATGCCGGGTTTCAGCACCTGTGCCTCGATCTGGCCGAAGCCGGCGACCAGCCGCTGGCGGCCGGCATCGTCGGGGATCAGCACGCCGGCCGGCCGCATCAGCGGATTGACCAGATCGCCCACGCGCAGACCGAACTGCTCCACCCGGCCGGTGACGCCGGCGCGGATGACGGTCTTGGCCAGTTCCACCTCGGCCTGGGCGAGCGCCGCCTCGGCGCTGGCCTTCTGCGCCGGCAGCAGCGTCTCCAACCGGATCAACGCGCCCTCCTTCGCCGCCACCACCGCCGCGACCGCCCCCTCGCGTCCTTCGACCACGACCTGAAGCCGCTCCAATTCGCGGCGGGAGACGACATCGGCATTTCGGGTGTTCAACTGGGACTTGGTGTCGAGCTCGTCCCGCGCCTGCTGGAGTGCCTTCTCCGCCTGGGTGATCTGTCCCTGCGCGGCGGCGACATCGGTCCGGGCGACGACGATTTCCGCGTCGGTCTCGGCGATGCGGCGTCGGGCGGTCTCGGCAGCTGCCTTCTGCGCGGCATCGTCGAGCCGGAAGATCGGCTGGCCCTTCTCGATCCGGTCGCTGACGCCGACCGCAATCTCGGCGACGCGCCCGATCGTCTCCGGCACGATCGGCACGGTGCGGAAATAAGCGGTGACGTTGGTGGCGGAGGGGTGATTGTAGAAGATGATGGTGATCAGCGTCACCGTCAGCATGAGGCAAGCGGTGATGCCCCAGCGCAGCTCGAACCACACCGAGAACAGCGTGATCTCGCGCCCGAAGCGCTTGCCCTGCGCGTAACGGCGGTAGAGATAGTCCGGCAGGACGGTAAGCAGCGAGCAGAGAAGAAGCTCAAGCATGGGGCCCGGCTCCGGTGGCGCCGTCGTGCGCTGAGGGCGTGTGCGCCCTGTCTTTCCGGGGATCTGGCGGCGGCAGACCGGCCACGGCCTCGGCAGCGCGGGCGATGCGGTTGAGCGGAGTGCCGAAATCCGGCAGGTCGATAAAGGCCAGGAGCAGCGCGATCACCCAGAGCGCGTGGTTATGGGTGAACAGCGCCAGCAGGCAGAGGACCGCCACGATCTCGAACTGCAGCTTCTGGCTGCGATGGGCCATGCGCTCGGGCAGCGAATGCAGGTGCAGGAACGCCACGCCCGCTAGCAGCACGGCGCCGACCAGCGTGACGGCGGCGACGACCATCAGGATATCGGTGCTGCCCGGCGCGGTGATGAAGAAGGGCAGGTGCTCGATGGCGGCGCCGTGAGGCGGGGACGACATGCCGTTCTCCAGGGCACTGCGCGCGGCAGGAAGGGCGCGCTCATGGTTCGGCCGGTCGGATAGGCCGGCCAGCCGAATGGTGCGAGTTTACTACTTTCCCCAGGTGAGGAACATCCCCACATCGCCGGGCATGCCGTTGGGCCATTCCACGATGAGGGCGGAAAGTCCGTACCCGCTGCTGCGCAGACGGTCGCGCCAGAGTTCGTAGGCCTGTCGTGGCCGGCCGGTCAGCGTGTCCGGCCAATTCGATTCGGCATTGTTGACCGCGCGGCCATGGTCGCTGCACAGCGTGTTTGGGAAGCGCATCACCATGATTTCGTTCTCGCCGCGCTCGGCGGCGGCGCGCAGCTTGATGAGGAGTGTCTGCGTGATCTCCTCCAGCTTGGCCGGCGTGAGATTGATCGGCTGGGACAGAGTCTTGGCGAGTTCCTCCTTCGCGCGACGGGCATGGTCCATCGCCGTGACCGCCTCGTTCATCTTCGCCAGCGCGATCTTGTCCATATAGCCGCGCAGATCGGCGGCGGACATGAAGCTCTCGTCGCCGAGATGCTGGTTCTGCCCGTCGGTCGGGTTTTTGGCGTCGCTCATTGTTTCACTCCCTGGTCTTTGCCGCCGGTGGCGGATGGATGGTTTTCAGAAGATCGCAGGAACGTGGTGGCGCACATCTTCCGGCTCCACATAGCCCTTGGGCTTCTGCCGCTTCGGCAAGGTGATCTTGACGCGCTTTTGCGCCTCATAGGGCACCTTGGACAGAAGATGGCTGATGACGTTCAGGCGCATCCGCTTCTTGTCGTCGGAGGCGGCGACATACCAGGGCGCCCAGGCGCTGTCGGACGCCGCGAACATCGCGTCGCGGGCGCGGGAATAATCATACCAACGACCATAGGATCTGAGGTCCATCGGCGAGAGTTTCCAGACCTTGCGCGGGTCGTGGATGCGCTGCTCGATCCGCCGGGTCTGCTCCTCCGGGCTCACGTCGAGCCAGTATTTGAGCAGAATGACGCCGGATTCTATGATCGCCCGCTCGACGTCGGAGATGGTGGCGAGAAACTTCTCCGCCTGCGCCTCCGTGCAGAACCCCATCACCCGCTCGACCCCGGCGCGGTTGTACCAGGAGCGGTCGAAGATCACGATCTCGCCCGCCGCCGGCAGATGCGGCAGGTAGCGCTGGGCGTACATCTGCGATTGTTCCCGCTCGGTGGGGGCGGGAAGGGCGACCACGCGGAAAACGCGCGGGCTCACCCGTTCGGTGATGGCCTTGATGACGCCGCCCTTGCCGGCGCCGTCGCGCCCCTCGAACAGGATGCAGATCTTGGCGTCGGTCGCCTTCGCCCATTCCTGGAGGGCTACCAGTTCGCCGTGCAGGCGCTTGAGCTCCTTCTCATAATCCTTGCGGGAGAGTGTGTCGGACGTGTCGAGGGTCGCCTTCTTCATGGGACTTGCCCTTTCAGCACAGGTTTCGCCGACGCCGCGGCAAGGGGCGCCTCGCGCGCCCAGCATCTCGCATCGGCGCCTCTGGTGGAAGGGGGCAGCAAGGCGCGCATTCTTTCGCTGCCGCGCACGGCGCGGCACTGATCCTAGGGAAGCGCGAGGGGCAATGACGTCGCCGTTCAGCCGCCGGAGGCCGCCGCCTCCAGCGGGGCGATCTGCAGCGACTGGAACTGGATTTCGCCCGAGGCGAACTGCTCCGAGGTGGAGCGCGAATCGTGGACCATCCGCACCCGCTGAGCGTCGCAGCGGCCATTGGCGGGGATGGTGATCTCGAAGGAGAAGGGGCGCCAGGTGCGCGGGGCGCCGAGGAGCTGGCTCGACTGGCCGGCTACGGGCCCGCTGGGAAAGCAGAGCACCTGCCAGATTATGCCGCGCTTGGAGGACATCAGGCCCTTCTGCTCGCCCGAGAAACTGTAGGTGCCGGGCCGCAGGAACGTGACCTGCTCCATGGAGCCCAGCCTCACCCGGCCAACGCCGAAGCGAATGCGCAGCACCCGGCCTGCGGCGTCGTCGCTGCGGCGCTGAAGGTCGATGAAGGCATTCACCGAGCGCGGAAGGTTCCAGTTGAAGGGTAGGCTGCTCGGGTTCTCGGCGAAATCGAGATTGTTGACCGGCCGGACCTTCAGCACCTCTTCCTCGGGGAGCATCTGCAGCCAGATATTGTAGGCGCCGCTGGCCCGCTTTTCGGCGGCCATGCGGGCCCGCAGCAGCGGAACCAACTCGCTCTCGCCGGGCGGGCTGCCGGCGTCCTTGAGACTCTGAAACAGCGCCAGTGGCGCGTCCGAGGCGGCGAGCTTGCCGCCCATACTCCGCAGGAACAGCCCGCGCCAGCTCGGGTTCTCGATGAGCGCCGCCACCAGCGCCTCGCGGCCTTCGGGCGTAAGCGACAGGGAGCTGAGATAGGTGAGCGTGTATTCGTTCAGCGCCGGACGGGTGCGCAGCAGCACGTCGGCCATCCGCACCACGCCGGCATAATCGCGCTGCTCATAGTCCTGGTGCATGAGCCAGAAGGCGGCGACAGTTTCGCGGCGCGAGCGGGCCACCGCCTCCAGCATCGCCTGCCGGCTGGTGGCGAGATCGTCCGAGGTGTCGCCTTTCAGCCGCCAGGCGGAGGCCTCCAGCGGGGCACCGGCGAGGATGCGCGTGGCAAGATCGCCGATGGCGGCGCGCATCGCCGGCAGGTCCAGCGGCGTCGGAGAAGGCTGGGCCTCCTCGACGGCGGCGTCGGGCGCATCCGGCTCGGCGGCTTCGGGCGGCGCGAGGGAGGCGGCGTGCTCGCGCTCCTGCCGCGCGAGGGTGTCGGCATCGTCGGCAGGCGCGGGCGACGCGCCGGCGTCCTCCGCGTTCTCGCCGCCTGCGGCTGAGGCTGCAGCGGCCGTCGCCGCTTCCTCGGCGCGCGCTGCGGCCTCTTCTTCTTTCTGGGTCGTGGCGGTGGTAAGCCGGGCCCGTTCCTCGCGCGCCAGCGCCAGCAGGGCGCGGGGGTGCTCGGGATGCAGCGCCAGCGCCAGCGCGGGATGGCGCTCGGCGAGCGCCATGGGCAGCGAGGTGGTCACGATCAGGATGAAGAGAACCAGCGTGCCCGCGCCGATGGCGGCGCAGCGCCAGGGATGGACAGCGGCGGCAAGGCGCAGAGTGCGCAGCCAGACCCGACGCGGCCTAGGCGTGCGCGGGGGCCGTCGACGCGCGCGTGGCGGCGGGCCGGACACCTCGCTCATCGCCGCCCCCAGATGAAGCCCCACAGGCGCACCCAGAAGGAGGCGGCCTCGATCCGGTTCACGCTGAGCGGCGGGGGGCGGCGTCGGGCCGCGCTGCCCGGCCCGTCGGGGCGGCGGATTTTCGCGGCCCCGCCCGGCGCCGGCCGGGACGTGCCGCCCTTGCCGGCGCCGGGCTTTACTGCGGTGCCAAGACCCGCAGTGCCAAGACCCGCAGTGCGAAGACCCACGCTGCCAAGACCTGCGCCGCTTTTTCCGGAAACGCCCTTGCCTGCACCGCTGCGGGAGCCGCCGCGCGGGTCGGACGACGCTCGCGCCTCGCGGCGTCCCGGGCCCGGGCGGGCCGGCGCGGCGGGGGGATGGCGCAGATCATAGGCGCTGCGCCGCTCCCCCGTCTTCAGGTCTTCCCAGGCGCGGGCGATGCGCGCGGTGAACACTTCGCGGTCCAGCGGGCCGCTGCGCAGCGATTGCAGATCGGGATGCAGCCAGCGCATGAGCAGCGCCATATTGTGGCGCAGTTCCTCATGCGTTGCGCTGCGGCCGGCGCCCAGCACGCGATAGCTGTCTGCATCGTGAAAGAGAAGGGCCTGCTCGATGAAGAAGCCGGCCGCCTGCTGGAGCGAACCGCGCGCGATGCCGCTGCGCCGCTCGGCTGCAGCCAGCGCCTCCTGATCGCCGACGGCGACCGCGAGGACCCGGTCCATGCCGGACGGCAGCGCTAGTTGGGGCATGCCACGCGCCGCGACGGGGTCTTTGAACAAGGCGAGCGCGGCGTCCAGCGCGTCGGGCTCCGGCATGTTCACGCCGCTTCGGAGTGGTCGGTCTTGGCGTCGCGGCGGCCGAATTTCGGCAGCAGCGCCTTCACCCCGCTGAGACCTCCGCTGAGGCCGCTGGCGCTCGTGCCGGTGCTGCCGGTGTCGGTGCCCTGGGAGTACTCGTAGCCATAGCCGTACCCGTAGCCGTAATGCCCACTGCGGATATCGAACTTCGTCAAAACGACACCGATCACGATGGCGCGGGCCAATTGAAGCCGCCGCAATGCGTTGCGGGCGATTGTCCTGCGTCCGTCGCCGGCGCCCGTGACGAAAATGGTCGCCTGCGCTGCGGCGCCGAGAAGCTGGGCATCGGCGATGCTGAGCATTGGAGGACTGTCGAAAATGATGATGTCGTAGATTTCTAGCCCCACCGAAATGAGCGAGAACACATGGGTTCCGCCCAGTATCTCGGCCGCATTGGGAGGAAGGGGGCCAGAAGCGAGGAAATCGAGCGTCTCAAGGTCGGTTACCTGTACCACGTCATGCAGGGTAGACATGCCCGTCAAGCAGTTGGTCAGACCGATAGCATTATCATAGCCGAGCTTGCTGTGCACCGAGGGACGTCGCAGGTCGGCGTCCACAAGCAGAACCCGCTTTCCCGTGATGGCGTAATGGCGGGCCAACGCGATGGCCGTGCTCGACTTGCCCTCGGAGGCTCCCGCGCTGGTAACCACAAGAGTGCGCGGAAGGCCAGTTTCGGTCGAAAACTGAAGTGAGGTCGCGAGGGATCGGTAGGCCTCGGCGACGGCGGAGCGGGGATCGGCAAGTTCGGCGACGATCCCGTTTGGGAATTCAGCCCGCGGCACGATGCCGAGGAGCGGCAGGCCAGTGGCCTTCTCCGCGTCCTCAGGTGAGTGGATGCGGTCGTCGAAGAGTTCGATCAGGAGACCTGCGCCAAAACCTGCCAGAAGGCCGAACAGCAGCGAGCCGGCCAGGATCAGAGTCGTCTTTGGGTGCGAGCGCCAGCCGGGCATTGCTCGATCGACGATGAACACGTTGTTGGTGCCCAGGCCGCTGGCGACGTCCACTTCCTTATAGCGCTGCAGCAGACTGTTATAGATGTTCCGGTTCGAATCGACCTCGCGCTGGAGGATGCCGTAGCGCACGCTCTTCTTCTGAAGTTCCAGAACCTCACCACGCAGTTCCTCGATGCGCTCGCGCATTTGGGCTTCCTGGCTGGCTGAAGATTCGTAGGTCGCTTTTAGGGCGTTGCGGATCGTCGAGACCTCGGTAGCCAGCTGGCGGTCGATCTCGGCGATCTTGTTGGAGATTTCCACCATCGCTGGGTAGCCCGGCTTGAAGGTCTCCAGCTTCTCCTCATAGTCGCGCCGCAGGGCGTTGCGCTGCGTGCGGAGCCCGTCGATGACGCCGTTGGACAGGAGTTGGGGCAGGTTAATAGCGGAACTTGCCTCCACCTGCTTCCACGTCTCCTCGTCGCGGATGCGGCTTGAAATCAGCTGGCCGAGGGCGGAATTGGCCGCCGAGAGATTGTTTTCGGCGATCGAGACCTTGTCATTGGTCTGGATCATGTCCTCGCGTTCGGAAAAGGCGATCAACGCCTGCTCGGACTCTTCCAGCCGCAGCTTCAGCTGTTTGATCTGGTCCTCCAGGAACACCTTCGCGTAGGAATTGGCCTCGAAACGCTTGTCGAGATTGGCGGTGACATAGGAGTCCGCGTAGGCGTTTGCGATGGTCGCTGCTCGCGTGGGGGACGTGTCAGTAAAATGGATGTCCACCAGTCGGGAGGTGGTCACTGCAGCGACATCAACGCTCCCCTGTACCCGGCCGGTGGCGACGGCTAGTTTCCTCTGCGCCTGTGCGGCCAAATCCACGTCCTCCGGCGGGCCCCTGAACAGGTTAAAAATGGCGCCGATCAAACCGGGCGAGGAGGCCGTGAAGCCGTCGTCCCGGTCGAGCCCGAGCGCGGCCACGGTGCGCTCTGCCATGGCGCGAGTTTTCAAAAGCTCCAGATGCGTCTTCTGGAAGTCGCCGCCGCCGGATTCGTCCGGTGCGGTCGAGCCGCCATCGACGATCCTGCTGGCTTCGCGGTCGATCTGGATGCGCACCGTCGAGGTGTAGAGCGGTGTCGCCAAGAAACAATAGGCCAGCCCAAGGACCAGAGACACGGCCGATGTGCCCAGGATCAGGTGCCGCCATTTCCAGGCGATCACCATCAACTGGCGTGCAAGCGCCACAAGATCGATGTCGTCGCCCGAAACTTCGGCCGAGTTGTAGGCGGGATAGGCGCTCACGCCATACCCATATCCATAGCCGTCCCGCGTCGAGGTCAATGCGCGCGTGTCGATGGTGGCAGGCAGGTTTTTCCCGCTTCCGCCGGCCCGAGCGCCGTCTCCCCCTTCGTTCACCATCCTGTCTCTGTCCTCTGGGTCATCCTGAGCTAACCGATCGGCTGGCTACAGCAGCATGAAGGTATTGAACAGCGGAAGCGCCCGCAAAATATACTGGAGGCCGACTTTCACGTCAGAGGATGGCACCGTCACGATATCCCCCGCCTGAAGATCCGGATCGCTGACCTTCTGCGAACGAAGGTCGCTCATATTGAACTTGGCGACGCTGCTCTTGCCATCGACGCGGCGAAAAACCAGGATGGTGCCGTCGGAGACCTCCTGTGCGCCGCCGGCCATCGCGACTGCTTGTAGCAGGGATACCGGTCCCTGCATGGGAAAGACGCCGGGCTTGGCCACGGCGCCGTCGACCGTAATGCGATGGCTGTTATATTCCTTGACGAGCACCGTGACCTGCGGATTGCGGACATAATTCCCGCCGAGCTTGGCGGCAACATCCCTTTCGATCTCGCTCACCGTAAGGCCCGCGGCCTGGACCTCCCCGATCAGCGGAAAGCTGAACTTTCCGCTCTCCGATACCTGCACCGTCTGCGACAATTCCGCGACCTTGAAGACGGTGATGTTGAGCATGTCGAGCGGACCGACGCGATAACCCGCCGATCCCGGCGTGCCGGCTGCGGTCACCGCCGCCACTTCACTGGCGGGAACTTCGGCCTGCGCCTCCACCGGCGCCGGGCCTGCAGCCGCCGTTGCGGCGAGGGGGCGCGCCGTGCTGGAAGCAGCGGTGGCGGCCGGAGCCAGATCGCCTGAATTTGCCCGACTTGCCGCCGGTGCGATGGCCTGAGCGGACGGTGACGGATTATCCCCCGAAGAAGCGACGCAACCGGCCAAGAAGATGGTCACTGCCATCGACGCGAGGCGGGCGGTCCATGCCCCGGTCTTCCCCCCCAGCTTCATCGAAACCTTCCACCCTTATGGACGCACAATCGGACGGCGCCCTGTCCAACACGATGTCACGCGGACATCCCGACGTCATTCGCGCGGCTTCCGCCGCACCCACAAGAGCTTCCGCGGCCTTTCGGCCGGCGGCGAGGTCCGGCGGGCGATGCTGTGTATCATGCGCATCGCTAGCAATGATGTTTACTTTGCCCTCGCCGACCATTCTATCCGCCCAGTATTTGGGCCGTCGTCCGAATCGCCCTGTGAGGGAACCCGAGGTTACCTGCATCCAGACACCGCGCGCCGCCATGCGTTCAATGATGTCGTACTTTTCTTCTATCCATTTCAATCGCTCAGGGTGTGTCACGATAGGCACATAATCTGCCAAAAGAATGGTGAAGACCAGTTCATCAAGCCGCGCGGGTGCGACGTTGTGCGGCGGCTCGACTAAAACATAGCGCGTGTCGCCGAGCGTCAGCAGTTTTCCGCTACGCAGGTCGGCGACGAAGTCGGGCGCGATATGGTTGTCCGCGCCGGGGATGAGGATGAGCGGTATGCTCGCCTCATCGAGAATGGACTGCAACTCGTCTACTGCGCGTCGGATCAGCGGCCCGTCATTATGATATAGGCCCGGCAGGATGTGGGGCGTGCAGGCGACGATCTCCACTCCCTGATCGACATGCATCCGTGCCATCTCGATTGCGATGGAAACATCTGCTGCGCCGTCATCAATTCCAGGCAGAATATGATTATGCAGATCAATCATCGTCGAACGTGGTGGTTATTTCGCTCCGAGACGCTGACGACAGCCGGCAACTCATACACACAAGCGAGGTATCCAGACTTCTGTTTACATTAGAGAGGTTAAGCATTCTGTGCAAGGATGGCAGATTGCGCGGGCAATGGCGGCGGGCAAGTGCGTATATGCCATAATGCGTTGGCTCGATTGCCGAACTTGGGTTTTGTCTGTCCGGATTTGTCGCCTTCCTGTCACTGCGCGCTGAAATTGCCCTGTGGGCACGCTGATTTCCCTGTGTTACAAGGTGGAGATGCTCGAGCGTACACCGTTCGTGATTGCGTTTGGTGGGCGAATTTTCGAGGGGGCTATGAAGCGTTTATTACGGGTCGTGGCCATTGTTGGGTTCGCCTCAATTGTGGCCCTTGGATCAGCAGTGGCGGATGAGTGCCAGACGGCCGGTACGCTAACGGAGGTCGTCGGCACGGTTTTCGTCGATAAGGGGCAGGGTTTTACGCCCGGCGTCGTCGGAGCCTCCCTCAAGAACGGCGACAAGGTGGCGGTTCAGGGGTCTGGCAGCGCTGTGGTCGATTTCGGAAATGAGCGCATGGTGACCGTGCCGGGTTCGACGACCGAGACGCTTCGCGCTCCCGGCTGCGGCTTCGTTCTCGACGAGACAGGTGCGGTCATTGTGGGGGCGGTCGCCGTCGGCGGGGGCATCGCGGCGGCGATTGCGGTCTCCGACAGCAGCAGCAACAGGATTCCGTTCTTCCCCGTCAGTCCTTGACGGAGCGGACGGCTCTGTTCGTGAAGCCACAGGGCAACGATGGGCCGACGTTTTTCGCGTCGGTTTTCCTGCTTGCGGCAAACATCGTTCTCGGTGGTGCCACCCGCGCGGGTTATTTCGCGGATGTGCTTCTGCAGTTCTCTGCCATTCCATTCCTTGCGTTCGCGGCCTGGCTCTGGACCGATCGCCTTCAGGCGCGCCCGGCTGGTGCCCGGCTGACCTTCGGCACAGCGTGCGCGCTGGGCCTGGCGATCGTCGGGCTGCTCATCGCGGTGGCGCAGTTCCTGCCCTTGTTCGGAGCGCCGGGCTGGGAGGGGCTCTCGGCCCGCATCGTGGCGGGTGGCGGCCTCCCTCTCGATGGAACGGCATGGACGGGAAGTTCCTCCATCGACCCCGCCGCAAGCCTCGCAGCGCTACCGGCCGTACTTCCACCGCTCGCGCTGTTTCTGCTGGTGGCGCTGCTGGAGGTGGAACGGCGCGTGCAGCTTGCCGGCTGGGCCGTGCTGTTCGGCCTTATTTCCCTGGCTCTGGGCATTGCCCAGGTGACGCAGGGGCCGGCGAGCGCGCTGCGCTTCTTCGAGATCAGCAACCGAACCGAGGCGGTCGGCTTCTTCGCCAACCGCAACCACTTTGCCGCCCAGCTCTACGTGACCTTCCTGATCGGCGTCGCCTGGCATGTGGGGCGGGCGGGAAACATCTTTCTCGGCAGGGCCCCCATGTCCAGCCGGGCCCTGTGGCTGGCCGGCGCGTGTGCCATGGCTGTTTTCGTCATGGCCGGTCTCGCGCTGGCTCGCTCGCGGGCGGGCATCCTGCTGCTGCTGGTCGCTCTCGCCGGTATTGTCGCCATGGCGCCGACCATTTCGGCCTGCCTCAGGGGCCGCGAGGTGCGCTCGCGGCGGGTGGGGGGGCTTCTCGTGCTGGGGCTGGCCGGGCTGCTGCTGCTGGTGGGCCAACTCGGCGCCGAGCGCTTCCTGGTCCGCTTCGAACAGGGCCTGGCGGATCGGCTGCGCTCCATGTTCAACGAGGTGACGTGGCGCGCGGCGATCGAGGCTTTGCCTTTCGGGACGGGCCTCGCAACCTTCACCGCGGTCTTCCCGGTCTATGAGCCCACCGACGGTCTGACGGCGCAATACGTCAACCGCGCCCATGACGACTGGCTCGAGTTCTTTCTGGAAACGGGCCTGCCGGGCCTTGTCCTGATTGCGCTTTTCCTTGTCTGGTTCGGCGAGCGGCTCTACCGCATCTGGCTGGCCCCTGCGTCGGGCAGCGGTCCGCAGAAGAGGCTGCTGCAGCAGTGCGCGTCGGTCGCCGTTCTCACGCTTCTGCTCCATTCTTTCGTCGATTATCCGCTGCGCACGGCGGCGATGATGGCGTATTTCGCGCTGTGCTGCGCCTTCATGACGCCTGGCCGACCCGGCGGCGGGAGGTGGCCGCCGAGGCGGCGGAAATGTCCCGATGCCGTGCCGCAGATCGTCCGGCGGTCTCGTACGGCGCCCGGCGGCTGACGTTGCCCCCAACTTGTATCCAGCGGTGAGTTCGTTCTGGCGGCTGGTGAGCCTACCCCCGATGTTGGACCGGCCTGCTGGCCGCCTCCAGGGGGGAACCGGGTCACCGTAGGGCTGCATGCCGGTGGCCGATCGACGAGCGATATCGGGGGCTTATTCCCGATCGCACTCTGAGGTCGTAGCTCGTTGTAGTCTCTACGCCAAGCCTCCACTTTTTCCCGGGCATCGGCCAGGCTCATGAACCAGTGGGCATTGAGGCATTCGGTCCGGAACTTGCCGTTGAACGACTCGATGAACGCATTGTCCGTCGGCTTGCCCGGACGGGAGAAGTCGAATCCGTCGATAGCCGTAACGCATGCGCGTCTCGGCGATCTCCTTGATCCGTTTGATGAGGCCGGCCTGCCGGGTCCGTCGGGAGCGGTAGTGATAGGTCGAACGCTCGACTGGCAGAGCACGGCAAGCGCGACGGATGCTCACCTGCCAGGTTGCGCGCACATGATCGACCATCGACCGCTTGCGGGCACCGCCGGTGAGCACGAAGCCGAAAGGGCGTCCCTGACCATCTGCGCGGGCGTGGATTTTGCTCTTAAGGCCGCCGCGGCTTCGACCAGAACCTTCCTTATGAGACCCCCTTTTGCGCCCGCTGCCAGAGAGTGGCCGCGCACGCACCGTGGTGCTGTCGATCATATGCTGCCAGTCGTCGGTGAGCCCAAGCTCGACCAACGTTTCCAGCAAGGCGTCCCACACCCCTTGCTCGGCGCAGCGACGGAACCGGACATAGACCGAGTTACAATTGCCATAGCGTTCGTGCATGTCGCGCCAGGGGCAGCCGACCCGAAGCACGTAGAGCATTCCGTTCAGAAAACGGCGATTGTCCAGGGCCGGCCGGGACCACCGGCCACGCTCGGCCGGCAACAATGCCCCAACCACAGCCCACTCAATCATCCGTCAGATCGCCCCGAGCCAAATCTGCCCCCTCTGAACGGAAGCCTTGAATCAGTCAGACAGCGATTTGGGAATCCCTTTTGTCAACACGGCCTAGGTGTTTAGTCCCACAGTGTGATGGCGTATCATTATCTCCATTGGAGAGGGACACGCTATGGGCCAGGTTCTTCACGGGAGCGCCAAGGAGCGAGGTGGCGTCATGGCCGCAGCCAGCGCCGGCGCCGCGACTGTTATGGCACCCCAGTGCGAGAGGTGGTCGTCGTCGACATAGAGCGGCTTTCCGTCCCGCTCGATTCCGCACGATTTGGGGCCGCAGAAGACCGGCCAGATGGAAAGCAACTTCACCCCGTTTCGTCCCGCGGAGAGCTCGGCAAGGACCGTATCGACTTCGCCCGCCCGTTCCTCGACCTCCTGCCGGGCAACGCCGCCAGGGTCATTGAGCGCGAAGAGCCGGGCCAAGGCGGCTGCGCGAGGCACGTCGAATCCCTGCTCCGGCACCTGGCCAATGATGATCGTCTTGAGGCCAAGTTTCGACAGCCGTTCGAGCGTGCGTGTCAGGCTGCGGGCGAAAACCCGCTTCGTTTCTTCGGGAGAGGCGGAAACGGTTTCCCCATCGGTCAATCGGGCTCTGAGTGCGCCTCCCACCTCATTGCTCACGCCGGTCCAAAGGCCGGCCCAGCGCCCCGCGAGGACGACAGTGGTGAGGTTCTTGTTGTCGCGCAGGAACTCCCAGACCCGAGCCTTGAAGCCGTTGCAGGTAGCGGTCCACTCTGGTTCAGAGCCCAACCTCTCGGCACCATCCAGCAATGGGCACCCAGGATCCCAAAGCAGCGTGCCGGCGGTGTCGCCCATGATGTCGGACGTTTCGACCGCCGCGCGGATTGCAGACGCATGGCTGTCGCCGATGACGGCGTAGCTGACAGGCGCGTCAGGATTCCCGAACCGGCATTCGGCATGGAAGCCCCCCTCCGGACAGATGGAGTCGAGCGGATCAATGTCCCCCTTGCCGGCGAGCGCCTCCCGGCCGCGCTCGTTCAGCCGGGAAGGGAAGCCATCGGCCGCGATGGAAACGAGCGCGAGCGCAACGAAGGCCGCCGAGCCCGCCCCGACAAGTCCAAGAGCCCGCCGGTTCGGCGTTACGCGCCGGTTGCGGAAGGGCATCTCCACATAGCGCCAGGACAGGAAGGCGACGGCGAAGGTGAGGATGACAACGATTGTCGCTGCAGCCGCGCTCAGGTTGATACCCAAGTGAATCCGCACCGCCGCAAGCAACGGCCAGTGCCAGAGATAGGCCGAATACGACAGGAGTCCGATGAACACGAGCGTGCCTGAGCCAAGGACCCGCTGGGCGACCCAGGAATGGCCGCCGGCCAGGATAATCAGCGCGGCGCCGCCGCAGGGCATCAGCGCCACCCATCCCGGAAAGACTGAATCGCTGCGGATATAGAAGAGCGAAAACAGGATCAGCCCGACGCCGATGGCGGGCAAAACCTCGCGCACATGCCTGTTATGGATGACAGGCAGCCCGGCCACCGCAATCGTGCCGCCCAGTGTGAGTTCCCAGGCGCGTCCGGGGAGAAGGAAATAGGCGACCGAAAATTTGTTGTACGAAAGCCAGAGGCCGATGCAGAAGGCCACGATGGTGCCGAGGGCAAGGATATATTTGATCGGAAGGTGCAGCCGGTGGACGACGATCAGAAAGACCGGAAACAATAAATAGAACTGCTCTTCGACCGCCAGCGACCACGTATGCAGCAGGGGCATGAACTCGGCAGCCGGTGCGAAATACCCTGTCTTGAGCCAAAAATAGACATTGGAGAGGGACAAGAGCGCCGCCAGCCCGGATTCCGCCGCGCCTCTCGCCTGATCCGGCAGGGAGATGACTTGGAACGCGCCGACGGTGACGAGCAGCATCACGAGGAGGGCCGGCATGATGCGCCGCACCCGGCGTTCATAGAAGCGCAGCACGGAAAACTCGCCCGCCTGCATCTCCCGGAAAATGATTGACGTGATGAGATAGCCGCTGATGACGAAAAAGATGTCGACCCCGACGAAGCCGCCGGGAAGCCAGTCCGCGCCCGCGTGGAACAGGATGACCGGGATGACCGCAAGCGCGCGCAGGCCGTCTATGTCGGGCCGATAGGACGAGGATTTCATGAACGGCGTTCCGGAGGTAAGGCAAACGCGCCTTGCTTGTCGGCGGCGACGGTGAGGATGGCCGGACCCCAATGCAAGGAGGCGCGGCCTTCGCAGCGGTAGATCGGTTCGATGGTCGCGATGAAAGCGGCAACCCGTCCTTCGACCGTCGCGTGACGATCTCCATCGGCAGGAAGGCTGCAGAATCCTGGCGATGCAGATTCCGTTCGGCTATGCGGCCGCAGTTCGGCTTCACCAGCGCCAGAAATCCGTGCGCCCTTGCCTCGTCAATGCTCATCAAGCCGCGTACCCCGCCACAGATGCGCATCTAGCGTTGAGTGCCGGACGAATTCAAGCCGTAGGCGGAGTGTCGCGGTTGCGAGTGACTCCCGGGGTGGCTACGCCCTTCTCGCGGCCGGTTTCGTGTGATATCGCTCGAAATTGAACGATGTACCGGATTCGATTCCATTCTCCCCACGCCACGGCGCCGAGAAGGCGGCCTTCGTGCGGTAGCTTGAGGCGTTGGGGATGGCGGGGAGGCGCGACAGGCTGCAGGAAGATGCAAGGCTCCGCGTGCTTCGCCTGCTTCAGGAAAACGCGGAAATGTCGCAGCGGGAACTCGCCGAAGCGGTCGGGATCAGCGTCGGCGGCGTCCATTACGTGCTGAGCGCGCTGATCGAGAAAGGCCTGGTGAAGCTCGGCAATTTCACCGCCGCCAAGGACAAGCGACGCTATGCCTACATCCTGACGCGGATGGGGATTGCCGCGAAGGCGAAGATCGCGCGGCGGGTTCTCAGGAGGAAGATCGACGAGTATGAGGCGCTCAAGGCAGAAATCGACGCATTGCGTGACGAGATTGGCGAGGAGCCGGCGCCGGGCGGGCACGGGGTGGCGCGGCGGTGAATGAGCCTACGGATGGCCCCTGCCGTTGCGAACCGCTACAACGCGCACGAGCTCCCGTGAAAGGTGGCCTTTTATGAGCGGCCAATTTGTCATTTCGCTCGATTTCGAACTTCTCTGGGGCGTGCGGGATCATGCGGACCGGAGGAGCTATGGCGCGAATATTCTGGGGGCCCGCACCGCCATCCCGCAGATTCTCGACCAGTTCGCCGCGAACGATGTCCGGGCGACCTGGGCCATTGTCGGCTTCCTCTTCTGCGAGAACAAGGAAGAGCTGCTCGACTGCGTGCCCGAGGTGTTGCCCGCCTACACCAATGCCCGGTTTTCCAATTATGGCTATTTCGACGAAATCGGCCGCGACGAGAGGACCGACCCGTATTATTTCGCGCCTTCGCTGATCGATCAGATCGCGCAGACGCCGGGCCAGGAGATCGGCACGCATACGCTTTCGCATTTTTATTGCCTCGAGGATGGCGCGACCCCGGAGGCCTTCGAGGCGGATCTGAAGGGCGCGCTCCGCCTGGCCTCACGCCGCGGCATCACGCTCGGCTCGATCGTCTTCCCACGCAACCAGTTCGCGGCGGCGCATCTCGATGTATGCGCAAGGCTGGGCATTTCGACCTATCGCGGAAATCCGCCGGGCTGGGCCTATCACGCCGCCAAGGGCGAGGAGCAGACCTATCCGCGCCGCGCCCTGCGGCTCGTCGATGCCTATAGCGGCGTTCTTGGCGCCCACAGCTTCGCCCCGGCCGGCGGCAGCCCGGCAAACGTGCCGGCCAGTCGCTTCCTGCGCCCCTGCGCGGGCCGTCTGGCGCGGCTGCACCCGCTGCACATCGCCACGATCAAGCTCGGCATGACGGCCGCGGCCAGGGCCGGGGCGGGCTACCATCTGTGGTGGCACCCGCACAATTTCGGCCGGCATGTCGAGGCGAACCTTGCGGGACTGCAGCAGATCATCGCGCATTTCCGTTCCTTGCGGGAGGCCCACGGAATGACCTCTCTGACCATGGCCGGGGCGGCATGAGCGACGTGTCCATATCGATCGAGGGCATCGGACCGGAGCTGCTGGAGGCCTACGAGGTTTCCGGCATGGACCGTGGCAAGGCGGGCGAAGGGGCGATCGCATGGGCGTTCGCGTCGAACCCGCGTCCCTTCGCGGTGGCCCGCCAGGACGGCGTCATCACCGGCGTCTCGGCCTATATATTGTCGCGCATGAAGTTCGGTGCGGCCACGGGGACGGGCCTGCAGGCGGTGGACTCGTTCGTCTCCAGCGCCATGCGGGGCAAAGGCGTCTTTACGCAGCTCGCCCGCGCCTATGACGCGCATGCGGGGGAGACCGGGGCCGATCTTGTCTGGGGGTTTCCGAACGACAATGCGGCTCCGGCGTGGTTCGGCAAGCTCGGCTGGGGGAACCTCGGCCAGGTGCCCTTTCTCATCAAGCCGCTGAGGGCGGGCTATCTGCTTCGCAAGGCCGGGCTCGGCCTCGATTTTCCTATTGCCTTCTCGCGCGATCAACATCTGCCGGCGGTGACGGAAATAGGCGACTGGGCGGATGTGCTGTGGGAACGCGAGGCGGCCGGAATCGGCTGCGCGAGCGTGCGCGACCGTGCGTTTCTCTCGCACAGGCTGATCCAGGCGCCGCAGGCGGGCGAGTACCGTTTGGTCGCCGACACCGATTCGGTGCGCCCGGCGCTGGTGGCGACGCGCGAGGCCACCAGGCATGGTGGCCGGATCGGCTATCTCATGGAAGCCCTTGGCGGGCCCTCCCTGTCCGGGCTGCTGAATTCGGAACTGGGGCGGCTGCGGGGGCGCGGGGTCGATCTCGTCCTCGCCTGGTCCTTTCCCTGGTCGCCGAACTACCGCATGTTGAGGAAGGCAGGCTTCCTGCCGCTTCCCAAACGTCTTCGGCCGATCCGGATCTGGTTCGGCAGCCGGTCCAGAACGGCTGTGGCGTCCCGTGCAGGCGAGGCCAGGCAGTGGTATCTCAGCTACCTCGACAGCGATACGGTTTGAGACGGGAACGGGACAGATTGTGACTGCTAATCTCCGCCGGGTACTCATCACCGGCACAGCCGGCTTCATCGGCTTTCACCTGGCACGGCTGCTCCTGGCGGAAGGTTTCCGTGTCCAGGGCTATGACGGCATGACGGATTATTACGACGTCCGGCTCAAGCAGCGTCGCCACGCCATGCTGCTGCAGAACCCGCATTTCTCGGCCGTGGAGGGGATGCTGGAGGACCAGGTGCGGTTCGACGCCGTTGCCGACGACTTCCAGCCCGAGGTGATCGTCCACCTCGCCGCCCAGGCGGGAGTGCGCTACAGCCTCGAAAACCCGCGCGCCTATCTCGATTCCAATGTGATCGGCACCTTCAACGTGATGGAGGCGGCGCGGCGGTTGAAGGTCGGGCACCTGTTGATGGCCTCGACCTCCTCCGTCTATGGCGCCAATGAGGACATGCCCTTCATCGAGACCGAGAAGGCCGACACCCAGCTCACCATCTACGCCGCGACGAAGAAGGCCAATGAGAGCATGGGGCACGCCTATGCCCATCTGTGGGACCTGCCCACCACCATGTTCCGGTTCTTCACCGTCTACGGGCCCTGGGGGCGGCCCGACCTCGCGCTCTACAAATTCGTCGATGCCATTCTCGAAGGGCGGCCGATCGACATCTACAATCACGGCGACATGTATCGCGACTTCACCTATGTCGACGATCTGGTGCGCGGCATCCGGCTGCTGATCGACACGCCGCCGGTGCGTCCCGCCACAAGGGAGGCGATCGAGCCCGGCGACAGCCTTTCCCCTGTCGCGCCGTTCCGGATCGTGAATATCGGCAATTCCGACAAGGTGCGTTTGCTGGATTTCGTCGACGCGATCGAGGAGTGCCTCGGCCGCAAGGCGATCCGCAACTACATGCCGATGCAGATGGGCGACGTGCCGGCGACCTGGGCGAATGCCGAGCTTCTGCAGAGCCTGACAGGCTACCGTCCGCAGACAGACTTCCGCGACGGCATTGCGCGTTTCGTGGAGTGGTTCAGAGAGTATTACGGCAAATGACCATTCAGGCAACGCACGGCGCGCAAGACATCCTCGCCGTCATCGGTCTCGGCTATGTCGGCCTGCCGCTGGCGGTGGAGTTCGGCAAGGTCCGGCCGGTCGTCGGCTTCGACATCAACCAGGGGCGCATCGCCGAACTGGCCGCCGGCCATGACCGCACGCTGGAGGTGACGGCGGGGGAGCTTGCCGAGGCGCATCTGCTGCGCTGCTCCTCCGATCGGGAGGACCTGCGCGCGGCACGGATCTACATCGTCACGGTCCCGACCCCCATCGACGCCCATAAGCGGCCGGATCTGACGCCGCTGCTGCGTGCCTCCGAAACGGTGGGAAGCGTGCTCAAGCGTGGCGACATCGTCATCTACGAGAGCACGGTCTATCCCGGCGCGACGGAGGAAGACTGCGTCCCGGTGCTCGAACGGGTTTCGGGCCTGCAATTCAATGTCGACTTCTTCTGCGGCTACAGCCCCGAGCGCTTAAACCCGGGCGACAAGGCGCACCGCCTGACCACGATCCGCAAGGTGACCTCCGGATCGACACCCGAGGTGGCCGACAGGGTCGACGCCCTCTACGCATCCATCGTGACCGCCGGCACTCACAAGGTGGGAAGCATTCGCGTCGCCGAGGCAGCGAAGGTGATCGAGAACACGCAGCGCGACCTCAACATCGCCCTCGTCAACGAACTCGCCATCATCTTCAATCGGATGGGCATCGACACCGATGCCGTGCTCAGGGCGGCGGCGACGAAATGGAACTTCCTGCCGTTTCGACCGGGCCTCGTTGGCGGCCACTGCATCGGCGTCGATCCCTACTACCTAACCCACAAGGCCGAAACGCTCGGCTATCATCCCCAGGTGATCCTGGCGGGCCGCCGCATCAATGACGGCATGGGCGCCTATGTCGCCGGCCAGATGGTCAAGGCGATGCTGAAGAAGCGCATCCAGATCGACGGCGCCCGCGTGCTGGTGCTGGGACTGACCTTCAAGGAAAACTGCCCGGACCTGCGCAACACCCGCGTCGTCGACGTGGTCGCCGAACTGAGGGAGTACGGTGTCGGCGTGGACGTGCACGACCCCTGGGTCGATGCGCAGGAGGCGCGGCACGAATACGGGCTCGACCTCATCACCGCGCCGGAGGGGCGGACGTATGACGGCGTTATCCTCGCGGTGGCCCACACCGCCTTCCGCGACATGGGCGCCGCCGCATTGCGGGCGCTGTGCGGCGAAACGCACGTGTTCTGCGACCTGAAGAGTGTCTTTGGCCACGATGAGAGCGATCTGAGACTGTGAGCGCTGCCCTTACCCTTGCCCGCGCGGAAGGACCGAACCTCGTCCTGCGGCTGATCCAGCCCGGGGATGCGGCTTATCTTCACGCGCTGCGCACCGATGCGGCCTATAACGAGCACCTCTCGCCGGTGCAGGGCACGGCCGAGGACCAGCGTCGCTGGATCGAGGCCTACACGAGCCGCGAGGCCGAGGGACGCGAGTTCTACTATATCGCCGAGCGCCGCGACGGCACGCCCTGCGGTACTGTCCGGCTCTATAACATCCGGCCGGAAGGATTCACCTGGGGCAGTTGGATTCTCGACCGCAACAAGCCGCGCCGGGCCGCGCTCGAGAGCGCAGTCCTGTCGTTCGGCATCGGCTTCGACGTGCTGGGGCTCGACCAGGCCGATCTGGAGGTGCGCGCGGCGAACAGGCATGCGACATCCTTCTATCGCCGCTTCGGCATGACCGAGGTGGGGGGCACCGCTCAGGACCTGTTCTTTGTCTATCCGAAGGCACGGTTCCTGGCGGATCGCCCGGGTCATCTGGCGGTGCTGCGAGAGGCGGACGGGCAATGAACGGGATTCCAGCCGACTGCGTCGTTCCGGAGAGCGCCGAGATCGGCCCGGGCGTGACGCTCGGCCCGCGGGTGGTTCTCGCCGGAGAGGGAATCGTCGTGCGCTCCGGCGCCCGGCTGGATGCGGCTTGCGTCATCGGTGAGGGTGTGACGATCGGGCAGGGTGCCTGGGTGCGGCCGGGCGCGGTGGTCCTGCGCTCCGTGCCGCCGAATGCCATTGTCGAAGGCAATCCGGCGCAGGTCGTGGGCTATCTCAACGTCGCCGAGGCCGGGCGGCGGCCCGACCCCCGCCATGTCGACACAGCGAGCTTCGGCCACTTGCCGCGGCCCGCGCGGGTTTCGCTCGGCGTCGGCGACAGCGCGCTGTACCTGATGCGCCGGATCGCGGATTCGCGTGGAGGCCTGACGGTGGGCGAGGTCCCCACCGAGGTCCCCTTCACTCCAGCGCGCTATTTCGCGGTCTTCGATGTTCCCTCGATGGAGCTGAGGGGAGAGCACGCGCACCGCCAATGCCAGCAATTCCTGATCTGCCTGCACGGATCCTGCCGCGTCCTGCTCGACGATGGCCGGGCACGCTGCGAGGTGACGCTCGATCGTCCTGATCTCGGTGTCTTCATGCCGCAGATGATCTGGGGCACCCAGTACCGCTACAGTGCCGATGCCGTTCTGCTGGTATTTGCCTCGCGCACCTATGAGGCCGAGGATTATCTGCGGACCTACGATGCGTTCCTGGCCGAGCTGGCTCTTGCGGGGTGAGGGGCATGTCGCCGGAAACCCGTCCCGCAGCGCCGGTTTCAACGGCTGCCGACTCCCCCGGGCCGAATGACATTCGTCCGTTTTCTTCCGTTGCGAAGAAAGAGGGCAGGCCATGAAGTATCGTCCCGAAGTTGACGGGCTGCGTGCGGTCGCCGTGGTGCCGGTCGTGTTGTTTCACGCCGGCCCTCCCGGCGTGTCGGGCGGCTTCGTCGGCGTCGACGTCTTCTTCGTCATCAGCGGCTATCTCATCACCTCGGTCCTGCTCGATGATCTCGAGACCGGCCGTTTTTCCCTGATGCGTTTCTATGAGCGCCGTGCCAGGCGCATCCTGCCCGCGCTTTTTCTGGTGATGGCATGCTGCCTGCCCTTCGCCTGGGCCTGGATGCTGCCGCAGGAACTTATCGCCTTCGGCAAGAGCGTGGCCGCAACGGCGCTTTTCAGCTCCAACATCCTGTTCTGGCGCGAGGCTGGCTACTTCGCCGCCGCCAACGAGCTGAAACCGCTTCTGCACACATGGAGCCTTGCGGTGGAAGAGCAGTATTACCTGTTCTTCCCCGTCGCGCTCGCAGTGCTCTGGCGCTGGCGGAAGGCGGCTGTCCTGCCTGGCCTGCTCTTGGTCGTGCTGGCCAGCCTGGCCATGGCCACCTATGGCGCGCAGCATCATCCGGCCGCCAATTTCTATCTGCTGCCGTCGCGAATCTGGGAATTGCTGATCGGGGCACTCGTCGCCGCTGTCGGCGGCGCGGCGTTGGCCCGTGTCCGGGGCTGGCCTGCGGACCTGCTCGGCCTGCTTGGCCTGGCCATGATCGCCGCTGCGGTCGCGTCTTTCGACGAGCAGACGCCGAACCCCGGCCTCGCGACCCTTCTGCCGGTGCTTGGGGCGGCGCTTGTTCTTGCCTTCGCGCGGGCCGATAACAGCGCGGGCCGGCTCCTGGCCCTGAAGCCCCTCGTCGGCATCGGCCTTATCAGCTACAGCCTCTATCTATGGCATCAGCCCCTCCTGGCCTTCGCGCGCATCCGCAATGTCGCCAGCCCCGAAGGCCCGTTGCTCTGGGGGCTGCTGATCGCAACCTTCGTGCTGGCCTGGCTCACCTGGCGTTTCGTCGAAAAACCCTTCCGTGGCGCCGCGCGCTGGCTTCCCCGGCGCTGGCAGGTGGGGGCGGCGTCGCTGGCGAGCCTTGTTCTGGCCGTGGCCATCGGGGGGACACTGGTCGGCGGCGCTGGCTTCGGCGGCCGAATCGCGCCGGCGGGCATAGCTTTTGACGCTGTCGCCGACAGCGAGGCAATGTTGGCGCCGAATTACGGCCTGCACGGCGACTGCGACGCGAAAGGCTTCACCCTGTCGGCGAAGTGCCGCACCTCCGAGGCGCCCGTGCTGGCCTTGTGGGGCGATAGCTACGCCATGCATCTGGCACCTGCTCTGGCGAGCAGCGCTTCCTTCATGCCCTTCGTCCAGTTGACGCTGTCCCAATGCGCCCCGTTTCCCGGCCCTGCCATCAATGGGTCGTATACAAGCTGGCAGACCTATCTCACCTTCAACGATGCGGCCTTGAAGTGGATTCTGTCTCAGGATTCCGTAAAGACGGTGGTAATGAGCGCGACGTTCAATCAGAGCGCAGTCCCCACTCTTTTCGCCGCGAACGGCGCGGTGATCGTCTCCGAGGAGGAGCGTAAATCCGCGCTTGTCGAACGTGTCGGGACTGTTCAACGCCAGTTGGCGGCAGCAGGAAAGCGGCTGGTCATTGTCTCGCCGCCGCCGGCAACGGGAATGGATCTCGGCTTGTGCCATGTCCGGATGGGGTTCAGCGGGGCGAACGACAACGCTTGCGATTTTCCGGTCCGGGAGCACCGGGAAAACAGCGCCTTGTCCATCGAGCTGGTGCAGGCTCTCGAGGGCATCGCGCCTGTGATCTGGCTCGACCGCTATCTCTGCACGGCGGAACTCTGCCATGTGACCATGGATGGCGTGTTCCTCTATCGGGATATGGGGCATCTCTCGGTCGAGGGGTCGAAGCGGCTCGGCGCGACCATCGATCTGGCGGGTGCCATCCGTGCCGCCGCCGAGAAACATGCCGGTCCGCCGGACACATCCGGCACGAACGCGACCGATGGCCCTCACCTCGTATCGACCGGAGCCGAATGATGATTCCCTTCCTCGACCTCGGTGCCGCCTATCGCGAGCTAAAGTCCGACATCGACGCGGCGGTCCAGCGCGTGCTGGCCAGCGGATGGTACATTCTCGGCCCGGAAGTCGAGGCGTTCGAGGCTGAGTGGGCGCACTATTGCGGCGCCGCGCACGCCGTGGGGCTCGCGAATGGTCTCGATGCGCTGATCCTGGCGCTTCGGGCGCTGGATGTCGGCGCCGGCGACGAGGTCATCGTCCCCTCGAACACCTATATCGCCACCTGGCTCGCCGTGACGGCCGTCGGCGCGCGCCCCGTGCCGGTGGAGCCTGATCCCGCCACCCACAATATCGATCCGGCCCGGATCGATGCGGCGATCACCCCCGCCACGAAGGCGATCCTGCCGGTGCATCTCTATGGGCAGCCTGTCGACCTTGACCCGATACTCGCGGTGGCGCGGGCGCGCGGGCTGGCGGTCGTCGAAGATGCCGCGCAGGCCCATGGTGCCCGCTACCGGGGCCGGCGGATCGGGGCGCATGGCGATGTGGTCTGCTGGAGTTTCTACCCCGGCAAGAACCTCGGTGCGCTCGGCGACGCCGGGGCGGTGACGACGGACCGCGCAGACCTGGCGGACCGGATACGTGTTCTGCGCAACTATGGCAGCCGGGTGAAATATGTGAACGAGACACAGGGCGTGAATTCGCGGCTCGACCCGATACAGGCCGCTGTCCTGCGGGTAAAGCTGCGCCATCTCGATGCGTGGACCGACCGCCGCCGCGCCATCGCCGCCGCCTATGGCGAGGGGCTCGGGGACAGCGGCCTCATTCTCCCCGTCACGCCCGAGGGGATCGATCCGGCTTGGCACCTTTATGTCGTGCGCTCGACCGACCGCGACGGCCTGCAGCAGCGGCTGACCGCGGCGGGCATGGGCACCCTGATTCACTATCCGATCCCGCCGCACATGCAGGCCGCCTATGCCGGACTGGCGTTGCAGCCCGAGGCGCTGCCGCTCGCACGGCAACTCGCCGACGAGGTCATCAGCCTGCCGATGGGACCGCACCTCGCTATGTCTTCAGCTCGGGAGGTGGCCGTTGCTATCGCATCTGAACCTGTTCGCTAGAAGGGTATTGAGCAGAGTCTTCCTGCCGCAGCAGAGCCTCCGGATCGCTCTCTACAGAGCGGCGTCATGCCGTACGGCCACGAAGGGCGCGGTGTCCCGACGCCAGCCAGTGCTCATGCGGGGGGCGGGGATGGTCATTTTCGACGGACCGGTGACCATCGGCTATTCCGAATCACCGTACTTCCTCTCCGGCTACAGCTTTCTCAACCCGCGTGGACCGGATGCGGTCATCCGCTTCGGTAGGAATGTACTGACCAACAACAACTTGACGATAATTGCGGAGGCGTGCCGGATCACCATTGGGGATCGAGCGTTGATCGGCCCGGAAGTGTGCATCCTCGACAGTGATTTTCACGGCCTGAGCGTTGAAGACCGCCATAATCCCGGCGCCGTGCGCCGGGCCGATGTCGTCATCGGCGACGACGTCTTCATCGGCGCACGAGCGACAATTCTCAAGGGCGTCACGGTCGGCGACGGCGCGGTGATCGCTGCCGGCGCTGTTGTCACCCGCGACGTCCCTGCCCGGTCGATCGTGGGCGGCAATCCCGCCGCTGTGATCCGCATGTTATGACGCAGGGATCTTCCTATCGCACCATTCTACGATCGTCCTTGATCGTCGGTGGCGCTCAGGTCATCACCATCGCGGTCGGCTTGGTTAAAATGAAGGCCGTGGCGCTGCTGCTCGGCCCTGCCGGGGTCGGTCTGGCGGGGCTCTACATGAACCTGGTCCAGGCCTCCGCCACCGTGGCGGCGCTGGGCTTGGGCACTGTGGCGACCCGGCAGATCGCCACGGCGCAGGTCGAGGGGGGCGAGGTTGCCGTCGGGCAGATCCGCCGGGCGGTATTCTGGGCGACGCTGGGGCTGGCCTGCCTCGGCGCCGCGTTGTTCTGGCTGGCCAGCGGCTGGATCGCGCGGTCCATCCTTGCCGATGAAAGCCAAGCCGACGATGTGGCGTGGCTGACGCTCGGCGTGGCGTTGACGGTGGCCGCCGGCTCGCAGGCGGCGCTGCTCGTCGGCTTGCGGCGGGTGGGTGACCTCGCCCGGATCAATATCGGTGCCGCCATCACTGGCGCCGTGCTCGGCGTGCTCCTACTCTGGCTTTGGGGCGCGCAGGCGTTGATCGCTATGATCCTGGCGGCTCCCCTGGCCAGCTACCTGCTTGGCCTTGTCTATGTGGCGCGTCTCGGCCCGCCGGTGGGTCCGCGCGTGCCCCTGGCGGAAATGGCGGGCCAGTGGCGCGCCATGCTCGTGCTGGGCCTGCCCTTCATGACGACCGGCGTCGTCAGTCTGCTGGCGCATCTGGCGGCGCGCGCCCTGGTGCAGCGCGAGCTGGGGCTCGACGCGCTGGGCTATTTTCAGGCAGCCTGGACCATCGGCATGACCTATCTGGGCTTTGTGCTCAGCGCCATGGCCACCGACTATTATCCTCGCCTGACCGCCGCCATCCGGGACCGCGAACAGGCGGCGCGGCTGGTAAACGAGCAGACCGAGGTCGCGCTCCTGCTGTGCGCGCCGGTGCTGCTGGCGATGCTGGGGCTGGCGCCCTGGGTGATCCGGCTGCTCTATTCCGCCGAGTTCGAGCCCGCCATCGCGATCCTGCGCTGGCAGCTTCTGGGCGATATTCTGAAGGTGATGAGCTGGCCGCTGGGCTTCGTGTTTCTGGCGACAGGTGCGGGCAAGACCTTCCTAGTAACGGACACGCTCGCTATGACGGTCTTCTTGGCGGGCATCTATATCGGCCTGCCGCTGATTGGCGTCGAGGCCACCGGCGTCGCCTTCCTCGCGCTTTACGCCTTCCATCTGCCCCTCGTGCGGTGGCTCGGCGGGCGGATGATCGGCTTTCGCTGGAGCCGGGCCGTCAAGCTGCAGGCCGTGCTGGTCATCGGAGCCGCCCTGCTGGTGGATCTGGCGAGTCGCTGGGCGGACGTTTTGGGTGCTGCCGCCGGATTGATCTTGGCCGGCGGCATGGGCATGTGGGCGCTTACGCGTCTTTCGGAGAAGATCGGGGGCGGGGGACGGCTGGGACGCGTCGCAGAACTGGGCAAAGAGGTGAGGAAATGGGTAATCGGTCTGAAATAATCGATGGCGAAGGAGAAGGTCGCCCCCTCGTGACCTTTGTGGTCTTTGCCTACAATCAGGAAAAGTACATTGTGTCGGCGGTCGAAAGCGCCTTCTCTCAAACCTATGAACCCTTGGAAATCATTCTTTCTGATGATCAATCCACGGATCGGACATTTGAGATAATGCAGGAAATGGCGGCTTTGTATACGGGGCGTCACCATGTGAAGGTTCGGAAGAACCAGACCAATTTAGGTTTGGCGGGACACATCAATAAAATCATCGAGTGTTCTTCGGGCGATATTGTCACATGGCTGGCAGGCGATGACATAGCCACATCAGAGAGAACGGAGATTTTTGTAGAGAAAATACAGGAAGATACAGATAATATTGGAGTGCATTCCAACGTATATGAAATTAGCGAAGATGGCTCTCTTATTGGAAAGAGAATGCATGGAGCCAAATTTGCCGCAATGACTGTAGATTCGGTTGTCAACGAAGGTATACCTATAATAAGCCAGTCGCATGCTTTCAAGAAACGGGCTTTCGATTATTTCGGACCATTACGGGAGGATCTTACAAACGAAGGTATTCCACTGGCGTTTAGAGAATTGGTTCACGGTAAAATCGTTTTTATAGACGATTTACTTACCTATTATCGCATAGGAAGTGGAACTTCGACATATTCAGGAAAGGAGGTGCTGCGGAGAAAATTAAGCGAGCCTCAGAAGATATCGATGTGGCGTCTGTCGGCGTATATTCAATTGCGTGATGATGTAGATAAAATAAAAGATAGAGATCTGAACGCGGCTCGCAGAATAATAAATCAAAATTTTATATTTTATAGGAATATTTATAATATAAATACTAATAATAATACAGTAAAATCACTTGTATCTAATTTTTTTATCAAACCAACTGATACGAGAACTATAAGGGCAGTTTGTCGCATGATATCTCCAAGCATGGTCTACAAATTGTTCATAAGGTAACCATTCACGATGTCAGGATGCGTCTGTCGCCATTTGGTGGCCCGATGATCGCCATCCTCCTCCCCGATCTGCGCGGCGGCGGGGCCGAGCGCGTGAGCGTCGATCTCGCGCGCGCCTTGGCGGGCTACGGCCACCGTGTCGAATTCGTGCTGATGCGGGCGAAAGGGGATTTTCTTGCCGAGGCGCGGCGCGAATTTACCGTTGCCGATCTTGACGTTCGCCGGACGGCGCAGGTGCCGCGGTCGCTTGCCCGCTACCTCAGGGAACGGCAGCCCGACGCGTTGATCGCCAATCTCTGGCCTCTCACCTGCGCCGCCATTGTCGGCCGGCTTCTAGCCCGCTACCGTCGCCCCGTTCTGCTGGTCGACCATAATGCGCTGTCCCGCCAATACGCCGCCTGGGGCGTCCTGCACGGTCTGGTTCTGCGCGCGAGCATGATTGCGACTTACCGATGTGCCGACGCGGTCGCCGGTGTCTCCGAGGGGGTGGCGCGGGACATCGCCACGCTGTCCCGGATGCCTGCCTCGCGCGTGGCGGTGCTGCACAACCCCATTCCCCGCCGCGCTGAGCCCGCCGCGGCGGACCGCCAACGGGTAGACGCCCTGTGGGGCGGTCCCGCGGGTGCGCGGGTCCTCTCCGTCGGCAGCTACAAGAAGCAAAAAAACCACGCGCTTCTGCTCAACTCTTTTGCGTCCCTCGCACGGAACACCCCCGAATCCCGCCTCATGCTGCTCGGCCAGGGCGAGAACGAACCGAAGCTGCGGGCGCTCGCCGCCGAGCTGGGCCTTGCCGATCGGGTCGTCTTTGCCGGGTTCCACGCGGATCCTTCCCCCTTCTTTGCGACCGCCGACCTGTTCGCCCTTTCCTCGGACCACGAGGGATTCGGCAATGTTCTCGTCGAAGCGCTTTCCTTCGGATTGCCGGTGGTGTCCACGGACTGTCCTTCCGGCCCCGCGGAAATTCTCGACAACGGCCGCTTCGGGACGCTGGTGCCCGTCGGCGATGCGCCCGCGCTGGCGCGCGCGATGGAGGCGGCCTTGCGTGAGCCGGTCGACCGCACGGCCCTGAAGCGCCGGGCGGCCGCGTTCTGGCCCGAGATTGCCGCCCGCAACTATCTCGAACAGCTTGGTCTGACGTGACGGAAACCCTTTATCTCACCCGCAACGGCCTGCTCGAACCGCTGGGCCAGAGCCAGGTGATGGCCTATCTGCGCGGGCTGTCGCGCGACTACACCATCACGCTGATCTCCTACGAGAAGGATGAGGACTGGGCCGACACCGCGCGCGTGGCGCGTGCGCGCGGTGAATGCGCGGAACTTGGCATAAATTGGCTGCCGCAGCGTTTCCGCTACTGGCCGCCGCTTATCGCCCCGGCGCTGTCGATGCTCCGAATGGCTTGGCTGGTGCGGCGCGAGGTGCGCCGGCGGGGGGTGCGGCTCATCCATGCCCGCTCCTATATCCCGGCCGCCGTGGCGCTGGTGGTGGGGCGGATGACCGGCGTGCCGTTCATCTTCGACATGCGCGCGCTCTGGCCGGAGGAACTGATCACGGCGGGGCGGCTGAGGCGCGGTTCGCTGTTGCATCGGGCGATCGTCGCGGCCGAGCGCGCGTGCGTGCGGCGGGCAGCGGCCGTGGTGTCGCTGACCCACGCCGCTGTGGAGTACCTGAACCGCCTCTATCCCGAGGAGATGGCGGGCCGGCCTGTGGTGGTGATTCCGACCTGCGCCGATCTCGATCGCTATGTGCCGCCGCTGCGCAAGCCCGGAAGCCGTGTCGTCGGCTGCCTCGGCACGGTGTTGAGCGGCTGGTTCCGGATCGACTGGCTAGCCTCCTTCCTGGCGGTCGCGGCCCGGCGCGACCCAAGCGTCCTTTTCGAGATCACCACCCGTGACGATCCCAGGCAGGTGCGGGCGCTGATGGGCGCAGATCCGGCCGTGCAGTCCCGGCTGAGTGTCGCCCCCAGCCCGGCAGACCGGGTGCAGGAGGAGCTGCAGGGCCAGTTCGTCTCGGTGATGTTCTTCACCGACGGACTGGGGAAGCTGGGAAGTAGTCCGACGCGGATGGGTGAAATCCTAGGATGCGGAATACCGGTTGTCGCCAATGACGGCGTCGGCGATGTCGCCGGTATCATTCGCGAGCATCGTGTCGGGGTCCTGGCCGACGGGCCGGCTCCCCATCAGATGGAAGCGGCGTGGGAGGAGCTGGAGGCCCTGCTCACCGATCCCGATCTTTCTGCCCGTTGCCGGCGGACGGCGGAGCGGATCTTCTCGCTCTCGGCGGGCACGCGGGCCTATGGCCGTATCTATGCCGGACTGATCAACGGAGACGGCCCATGTGCGGACTGACCGGAATCCTTGCACCTCGCGATCACCGGAACGGTGGTTTGGGGCGACTGGTCCAGAAGATGACCTCAACTCTCAGCCACCGCGGGCCCGATGCTGAGGGCATTTGGACAGAGGATGCTGTCGGCCTTGGTCACCGGCGTCTGTCGATTGTCGACCTAAGTTCGGCCGGCGCGCAGCCGATGCATTCGGCCTGTGGCCGGTACGTAATTGCCTTTAACGGTGAGATTTATAATCACCTTGACCTGCGCCGGGAGCTGAGTGTTTCAGGCATCGAGCCTGAATGGCGAGGGCACTCGGACACGGAAACCCTGCTGGCGGGCATCGCGCACTGGGGGATAGAGCAAACCCTCCGACAGGCGTCAGGCATGTTCGCCCTAGCGCTGTGGGACCGGAAAGAGCAGCGACTGACGCTTGCGCGCGATCGCATGGGAGAGAAGCCGCTTTATTGGGGCTGGGCGGGCACTGATCTCATCTTCGGGTCGGAGCTCAAGTCCTTGCGGGCACATCCACACTGTCCCTCCGCGGTTTGCCCTGAGGCGCTGGCAGAGTATCTCTCGCTGGGGTATGTGCCCGCGCCACGCAGCATTCATCCAGGGCTCTACAAGCTGGAACCGGGCTGTCTGCTCGAGGTGGATGCAACGGGCTTACCGGCGGCGGCACCCCCACGCCCCCTGCGCCCAGGCGACAGTTCGGGCGGGCTGAATATCCGACGTTTCTGGTCGCTCGACAGCGTGATTCAAGCGGGCGCAGAGCAGCCCCTAACCGACGAGGCTTCGGCAGTCGACATGGTTGAGGCAACGCTTGCCGCGGCCGTCGGACGCCAGATGGTGGCGGATGTGCCACTTGGCGCCTTCCTGTCGGGTGGTATCGACAGTTCGCTGATCGTCGCGCTCATGCAGGAGCAGTCGCGTCAACCGATACAAACATACACGGTCGGCTTCGAGGCGAAAGAGTTTGATGAGAGTCCTCACGCCGCTGCCGTGGCCGGACATCTGGGTACGACCCATACGGCCATCCATGTCACCGAGGCCGAAGCGCGCGAGGTCATCCCTCTGCTAGCTGAGCTTTATGACGAACCTTTCGCCGATTCATCGCAGATTCCCACGCATCTCGTCTGTCGCGCCGCACGGAGCGGCGTGACCGTTGCCCTGTCGGGCGATGCCGGAGACGAATTGTTCGGGGGCTACAATCGCCACGTCTTCGGCCCACGCCTTTGGAATCGCATCGCGCCGATGCCTTTTGCATTGCGGCGCTGGATTGCCTCGGCGGCTCTAGCCCTGCCAGAGCACGCATGGGACAGGCTGGGGCAGTTGCACAACGCCATGCGCCCATCGGCCGGCGGAATCTCAGCCATGGGTCAGAAGGTGCATCGGATAGCCGAACGTCTTCGCCACGCGCAGTCGGTCGACGCGCTTTACCGGGATATCATAAGCGTCTGGCCTGCTCCTACGCCCCTGCTGGCGCTCGAAGGCAGCCATTCCGACGGGTCAAGCCCGGAGGCGACTGTCACCGATCCCCTGCCACCGTGTCTCGATGCTGATGCCGCGGGGCGCATGATGGCGCTGGACATGCGCGGTTACCTGCCGGACGATATCCTGTGTAAGGTCGATCGTGCCGCAATGGGCATCAGCCTTGAAACGCGGGTCCCCTTCCTCGACCCTGCGGTGATCGCCTTAGCGGCCCGGGTCCCTGTCGAGATGAAGATTCGTAATGGACAGGGAAAATGGATCTTGCGGCAAGTTCTCTATCGCCACGTGCCGCGCGGGCTGATTGACCGGCCCAAGACGGGATTTGCTGTCCCTCTTGCCTCTTGGCTGCGCGGTCCCTTGCGCGGATGGGCCGAAGACCTGCTGTCACCCACGGCATTGGCAAGCGATGGACTATTAAACCCACAGGCGATCCGGGAGGTGTGGACTGAGCATCTGTCAGGCCGCGTCGACCGTTCAGCGCAGCTTTGGATTATTCTGATGTTCATGGCCTGGAGGGCTGGGCAGGCCAAAAGCGCATGAAGATTTCAGTTTTCCCACGCTACTCCCGGCTCGGGGCTTCCAGCCGACTTCGCATGTACCAACCCGATGCGAATCTTCGCGCGGCGGGCCTGCAGCCGGACATGCACCCGCTGTTCGACGATGCCTATCTGAGATCCATTTACGCGGGCAGAACTGCCGGCGGGGCAACCCTGGCAGCGCTCTGGCGACGCCTTGTTGATCTAGGGCAGGCGAGGCACGCTGATCTGCTCTGGATCGAGGCCGAGCTTCTGCCCTGGCTACCTTGGGCGATCGAGCGCGCGGTGCTGCCGCGCGGAGTGCGCTATGCGTTGGACTACGACGACGCGGTGTTCCACCGCTATGATCTTCACCGCCTTGGTCCGGTGCGCCGCCTTCTAGGCCGAAAGCTCGATCATATGATGGCAGGGTCGGCATTGGTGACGGCCGGGAACAGTTATCTGGCTGACCGGGCCATCAGAGCAGGCGCCCGGCGGGTCGAGATTGTGCCGACTGTGGTCGATACCGGGATCTATTGCCCCGCCGTCCGTACCGGCGGAGATGCTCCCTGTATCGGCTGGATCGGGTCGCCCAGTACATGGACGGACTACATGGCTCCCATGTTGCCGACGCTGATAGAAACGGCTTCCCGCAGTGGCGCGCGTCTGATGACGGTCGGCGCGGTCCGCGCAGCGGCATCCAATCCCTGGCTTGAGCAGCGGGACTGGAGCGAGGAGACCGAAGTCGGCTGCATCCAGGAAATGGACATCGGCGTCATGCCGCTCGACGATTCGCCCTGGGCGCGGGGCAAGTGCGGTTACAAGCTGATCCAGTACATGGCCTGCGGCCTTCCCGTCGTCGCCTCGCCCGTCGGCGTCAACGCCGAGATCATCGAGCATGGCGTCAACGGCATCCTGGCGACGACGCACGAAGAATGGGACGCCGCCCTGACGACGTTGCTTCGCGATCCCGACCTGCGGTGGCGGATGGGGGCGGCCGGCAGGCGGAAGGTGGAGGAGGCGTATAGCCTGCACGTCTGGGGCCCGCGCCTCGCCGCGCTGCTCGCCGACGTAGCGGATCGAGCCCGTCAATGATCTACGTCTTGGTCTTTATATGCTTGATCATCGCGCGATTCACAAAAACAAAAAAACTATATTCAATTGTATTGTTTCTCCTCTTCTTTTTCTCAGCCTTCCGTTTTGAGGTAGGCTGTGATTGGACGGGATACTTTAATCAGTATAATGTTTATAGTTCGGATACATTTACTGAGGTATTATCAAAAAGAGAGCCGTTGTGGGGGCTTGTTTTTTTTGTCCAACGGGCTGTCGGTCTGCCTTATCCGTGGATCAATGTTTTTTCGTCCGCAGTTTTCTTTCTTGGCGTCCACTCCCTGGCAAGGCGGCAGCCAAATCCCCTCGCGTTTCTGGTTCTCCTCTTTCCGGTCCTGATTATCAACATGCCCATGTCGGGCATCCGGCAGGGGGTGGCGATCGGCATCGTGTGTCTGGCGTTCGGGGCCTTCATCGATCGACGCCTCACGCGCTTCGTGTTACTTATTTTGCTCGCCGGCGGCGTGCATTCCAGCGCGCTGGTGTTCCTGCTGCTGGTGCCACTGGTGCGCGGCCAGTATTCTTGGGACCGTCTGGCCCTCGCCGGGCTTATGGCAATTCCGGGCGGCCTCGCCCTGATGTCTTCGGACAACGCCGCGGTCGCCACCAGCCGCTATGTCAATACAGGCGTCGATGCGGCCGGCGCGGCGTTCCGCGTGGGCCTTCTGGCCCTTACTGCGCTGTTTTTCTTCGTCATTCTGCGCCGAAAATGGGCAAACGTATTTCCGCAAGATTACAAGTTGGCGGCTCTGGGGGCCGGAGCAATGATTATCACCATGTTCATAGTGCCCGTGTCCTCCGTTATCGGCGACCGGCTGGCCTACTATCTGGTGCCCATCCAGGCCATGATCTTCGCTCGCGTGCCTTATCTGCCGCTTCGGGCACACCGAACATTCTATATAATTGTGCCCTATGTAGCCCTTCTATTGTTCCTATTTGCCTGGGTAAGCCGTTCGATCATTTTCTCGCTTTGCTATGTGCCATATCGCAGCTGGCTCTTCGGCCCTCTCGACTCCTTGAAATATGATGCGTTCTTCTGGTAGCGGCGCCGGGCCGCACAGGCGCGGAGGATCGGGCGTCCATGTCGTCTGTGGCAGCAGGGTTATCAGCAGGTGGCGAGGAAGGTGCCGAATTCGGCGAGAGGTGGCCGTTGGGGGGGCTCGCAGGTGGGGCTGTCAAACGGCGTTGGAACGGGACCCCTGATAAGCGCGCAATAGGGACCCCTCTTTGGATGGGTTCGGTCTAGGTCAGATCCTGTTCTTGAAGCGCCAGCTTTCGTTGCCGGTCTCGACGATGTCGCAGTGGTGGGTGAGGCGATCGAGCAGCGCCGTGGTCATCTTGGCGTCGCCGAAGGCGAGGTTGGTGGTGACGATGACCGAGCTCTGCTCGTAGAGCCGGCTGATGAGATGGAACAGAAGCTGACCACCGGACTGAGCGAAGGGGAGATAGCCGAGTTCATCGAGAACGATGAAGTCCATGCGCGAGAGATAGTCGGCCATTCGGCCCTGGCGGCCGGCGCGGGCCTCCGCCTCGAGCTTGTTGACGAGATCGACGACGTTGAAGAAACGGCCACGTGCGCCTGAGCGGATGCAGGCGCGGGCGATGGCGATCGCCAGATGGGTCTTGCCGGTCCCGGTGCCGCCGATCAGCACGGCATTGCGCTGGTGGGCGAGGAAGTTGCCGGAGGCGAGGTCGCGCACGAGGGTCTCGTTGATCGGTGTGTCGTCGAACACGAAGTCGTCGATGTCGCGGGCCAGCGGCAGCTTGGCGATTGTGATCTGGTACTTGATCGAGCGTGCCTGCTTCTCGCTGATCTCAGCTGTGAGGAGGTCCCCGACGACGCGCTGCGGCTCATGCTGGCGCTTCACGGCGGTGGAGATGATCTCATCAAAGGCCGCCTTCATGCCGTAGAGCTTCAGCTCGCCCATCGAGGCGAGGATTTCCGAGCGTTCCATCACAAGGCTCTCCTGAGGTTGTCGTAGCGCGCGCAGTCGGCTGCCGGTTCGTGACGAAGCCGAAGCGCGTCTGGGGTCATGATCGTGATGGCGCGTGCCGGCTCCCGGGAGCGCGCCAGAATATTCAGGATGACGTCAGCGGAGTGGACCCCCTCGCCGAGAGCTTCCAAGCAGGCGGCCTCGACGGCGGGCAGCCCATCGCTAAGCACGGCGGTGAGGATATCGACCATATGGCGCCCACCATCGGGCGCGGAGCCGGGAGTGTCAGGAATTTCGTGTGCGGGGCGGCCATACTGGACCTGATGGAGGTTTCCGATGGCACGACGCAAGGCACCCCGCATTCCTGACGCGCTCTTGGACCAGCTTCTTGCCGGCGCCGATCCCAAGACCGCCTTTGATACCAATGGACTGCTCGACGATCTGAAGAAGGCCCTGGCCGAGCGGGCGCTGAATGCCGAGATGGATCATCATCTGGCGGGCGATGAGGCCGGCAACAGCCGCAACGGCTATGGCCGTAAGACGGTGACGACCGAGACCGGCCGGATCGAACTGGATATCCCGCGCGACCGACAGGCGACGTTCGATCCGCAGCTCATCGCCAAGTACCAGCGCCGCTTTCCCGGCTTCGACGACAAGATCGTGTCGATGTACGCCCGTGGTATGAGCGCCCGGGAGATTGTCGGGCATCTGCGCGAGCTCTATGGCATCGAGGTTTCGCCTGATCTGGTCAGTGCCGTCACGGATGCCGTGCTGGAGGATATCGCCACCTGGCAGGATCGCACCTCGCGTTCGGCGGTCTCGGCCTTCAAGAGTTGTGAGAGGATCGGCATGGCGTTCTCGAAGGCCGGCGATCCCTGTTCTGTCAGCTCTGTGACGGCTTGCGCCATGCCGTGCATCTTGAGGCTTCTCAGCATGATGACGATGGCCCCGCTGGCCGGGTCATGACGCATGGCGCGCCTCCCCGGGTCGGCGCAGGGTGTCATAGCGTTCGACGTTGGCCTGCGGCTCGGTCGTCAGCGTGAGGGCGGCAGGGGCCGGGATTGTCGGGGTGCTCAGCGGCGTGCCGTCGATCAATCGGTGCAGCAGGTTGAGGATGTGGGTCTTGGTCGGCACGCCGGCCTTGAGAGCAAGTTCGACGGCTGTGAGCACGACCTGCTCGTCATGCTGAAGGACCAGGGAGAGAATCTCCACCATCTCCCGGTCACCGCCCGGTCGCTTGAGCAGGTGCTGCTGCAGGGACCGGAAGGCCGGCGGCATCTCAGCGAGGGCGCGCCGTTGCGCAAGGCGCCGGGCTTGCGCTGGACCACGGCCAGATAATGCCGCCAGTCATAGACAGTCCGGCTCTGGCGATCATGGGAGCGAGCGAACACCCTTTGATGCTCGCAGATCGCCTGCCCCTCAGCGACGATCACGATCCGGTTGGGATAGACCCGCAGGCTCACCGGGCGGTTGGCGAAGGACGCCGGCACGCTGTAGCGATTGCGCTCCAAGTGGACGAGGCAGGTCGGAGAAACGCGCTTGGCGTGTTCGACGAAGCCGTCGAACGGCCGGGGCACTGCCATCAGGTGCCGGATCTCCTCGCTCCATACCTCGGCGATCGAGCCGGGTTGCGAGCCGTGCCCGGTCTGGGTCCACAACTCCCGGCATCGGGTCTCCAGCCACTCGTTCAAGGCCTCCAGCGAGGGGAAGTTCGGCATGGGTTGCCAGAGCCGATGACGGGCATCCTGTACGTTCTTCTCGATCTGCCCCTTCTCCCAGCCGGAGGCCGGGTTGCAGAACTCCGCCTCGAACAGGAAGTGGCTCACCATGGCCGAGAAGCGGATGTTGACCTGGCGCTCCTTGCCCCGGCCGACTTTATCGACGGCCGTTCGCATGTTGTCGTAGATGTCCCCCGCGTAGCCCGCGTGAGACGTGGTGAAAACATGGGTCACTTCTCGATGGAAAAATCCGTGCCTACCGGGTCAACTCTCAATGGAAATCAACAGGCATGGTGCGCGACAACGGCAATCGTCGCGAGGGCTCGCCCAAGCTGGAGGCTGTCCACTTGGCGGCGGGACGATTGGAAGGAGCGGGCATAATCGCCTGATGGTTCCGGTTCTGCCCGGTCGATGGGCGCGAAGCAGTGTCGAATGACGGGCCGTGCAGGTCCGCCGGCGGAAAGTCTGGCCCGCGGCGAAAGATCGATGCAGCCGAAAAGTCCTTGCCATCCGATCAGCTCCCTCCGGTCAGATGGGCGATGGCCCGGCGATAGGCGGCGACGACGAGCGCCTCGTCGAAGTGGCGCTCCATCTTGGCTCGCCCGGCGCGGCCCATCTCGCGGCGGGCCTCCTCGGAGAGACCGAGGAAACGCTCGATCGCCGCTGCGAGACTTGCGGCGCTTCGGACATCGCACAAATAGCCGCTGATGTCCTTGTCGATCACCGCGCGGCATCCCGGCACGTCGGTAGCGATCAGCGGTCGGGCCATGGCGGCGGCCTCGATAAGGGTGCGTGGCGCCCCCTCGCGGTAGGAGGGCAGCACGATGCAGGTCGCGGCGGCAATGTGGGGGCGCACATCCTGTGTCGTGCCCAGATACTCGACGGTTCCCTCCGCCACCCATCCCTGTACGGTCGGCGCGTCGATGGAGGAGCGGTTATCGGAGCCGGCGGCGCCGAGAAGCTGGAAACGCGCAGCCGGATGGCGTACCCGGACCTGCCGCGCCGCCTCGACGAATTCGATCACTCCTTTGTCCCGCAACAGGCGCGCGATCATCAAGAACACGGGTGGCGCCTCGGGCAGCGGCATATTCGTCGCGGCGAACCGGACGAGGTCGATGCCCGATCCCGGCAGGACGCGGGCCTGGGCGTCCCTGACCAGATGGCGCTGCAGGAAGAGATCGCGATCGTCGCCATTCTGGAAGAAGACGATAGGAAGGCGGCCGAAGGCGCCCCGGTAGAGCGCTTCGGCGACGACCTGCAGAAGGCCGCCGGAGAGGAAGGCCGTGCCGAGGCCGGTGACGTTGGGCAGGAAAGGCACGCCCACCGCCTGCGCCGCCATCGCGCCGAAGATGTTGTTCTTGATGGTGTAGCTCAGCACGATGTCGGGGCGCTCGGTGCGGAAAACCTGCTTGAAGCGGCGCAGAAGCTGCAGTCCCTCGGCGGGGTTCAGCCCCTTCGCGTTCATCGCGAGCGGCAGGACGCGGCACCCCAGCCCTTCGAGTTCGGCAACGCTCTCGTCGGGCGGCGCCAGCACGGTCAGAAGGTGGCCATCGGCGAGCAGGGCCTGGACGACGGGGCGGCGGAAGTTCCAGATGTTCCAGGCCGCATTGACCGTCATGAGGATGTGCAAGACGCTCTTCCTTCCGCTGGCCAAGGACGGGGGGGAGGCGCTCCTCGCCGCGAAGGAATGCGGCTGTTTCCTATCCGGAGGCGGACAGGCACGCCGATCCAGCGCAGGCGAGGCGGGGTCATGTGAGTGAAGCTGTCCGGATCTATGCGGAGCCGGCCCTCGGCAAGGCGTTTCCCAGCCGATCGGCCCGAAGCTCGACCTTCCAGTCCGCCACCTCCTGCCAGGCCGTGGCGACGACGCTGTCCTCGGTCCGGTCGCCATTGAGGACCATCCGCACGGTCTTGAGCGCAATCACGAAATCGAGCGGGAAGCTGGCATTGCGGATGTACCAGAGATCCATCGCCGCCTTGTCGTCGACCGAGATCAGCCGGCCGCCATGGACCTGCGCCCAGCCCGTCAGTCCCGGCCGCACGGCGAGGCGCCCGGTGAAGGCGGAGGATTGCTCGTTCGCGAGCAGCGGTCGCGGGCCGACAAAGGACATCTCGCCAAGCAGGATGTGAAAGAGCTGCGGCAGCTCGTCGAGCCGGGATTTGCGCAGGAAATTGCCGATCCGCGTGGTGCGGTGGGCCTCCTCGATGCGCGCCCCGTCGGCATCGTGCGCCGACCGCATGGTGCGGAACTTGTACAGGCGAAGGCGACGGCCGAAGCGGCCCCAGCGCTCCTGCCAGAAGAGCACCGGGCTGCCGACATCGAGCGCCACCGCTACCGCGACCAGCAGCATGAGCGGGGTCGCGACGACTAGGAGCGCCAGCACGACGACGAAGTCGAACAGCCGTTTGATCGGCCAGTACGCCCGCCTGAGCTCCGGGCAGACAGCAACATCCCGCAGCGAGGGGAGGCGGCCCACCTCGCTGTTGGCGTGCGGCCCGTCCTGCACCTTGCCGGGCGTCGCGGTAAAGCCCAGGCGCTCGGCGAGATAGTCGACGAGTATGCCGATTTCGCCCTCGAGATCCTGCAACATCTCGCGCGCTTCGGGCGAGAGCTGTGCGGCCGGAACGGCAACCGCGATCCGCGTCACGTCGACCCCATGGATTTCGAGGCGGCGCAGGATCTCCGGGAGTTCCTCCGCCTCGCCCAGAATCTCGACTTCCTGAATCCGGCGTCCCTTGTGGCGGCCGCTCGTCGAGAGAACGCCGGCGACGTGAATGGTCCCGTGGCCAAGTTCGCGCGTCGCGCGGATGAACAGCTCGGCCACCGCGTTGTCGCCGACCACAAGCACGCTCTCGGTGGTGGGCGTATCCCCGATCCGCGCGCCTGTCCTCGGCCTCGCCCTGAACCCATGGTGCAGCCGCGCGGCGGCCCGTATCCCGGACATCAGGCCGATAATCAGCAGAACGTGGATCAACGGAATCGTGCGCGCCAGCCCCTCCAGCCGATCATAAGCGAAGGTGCCGCTGGTGGCGGCCAGCACGATGACGACGGCCGCCGCCATGATGCGCAGGAAATCGTTGAACGAGGCGTAATGCCAGAGGTCGCGGCTCGTTCCCGCGACAGGCAGAACGATGGCCGCCGCCGTGAGCGAGAAGACGAGATAGGGGCGCAGATCGAGGAAACGCTGCGCCCACTGGTCCGGCGGGTCGCGGAGCATCACGGCGGCGCAGGCCGCTATCGCCACGACGGCAACATCAAGCACCAATAAAGCTACGCGCACTTTCGCCATTTGCTCCCTGCCCCCGACGCATGTTGCACGGCGTTGTTGGGAGGGTAGCAGGGCCGTCGCGACAATAAAAGCTGCGAGCGCCGGGCCTTATCCCGGCCAGGGTCGGTTTCGCGCCGTGTGGTTGATGGGTCAGGCGCCGTCCGGTCTTTTCGCACCTCACCCCACCGCGCCCAGATGGCGGATCGGCCGCCCCGGCGCCATCGCCTGCACCGCGCGCACCATGCCCTGCGCGTCGATGCCGAAATGGCGGTAGAGATCGGCGATCGTGCCGGTCTGGCCGAAATGCTCCACCCCCAGCGCCCGCGCGCGATGGCCGTGCACCGAGCCGAGCCAGCCCAGCGTCGCCGGGTGGCCGTCCACCGCCGAGATGATGGCGCAGCCCGGCGGCACGGCGTCGAGCAGGGTTTCGACATGGGCGCGGGCCGCGTCGTCGCCGGCCTCGCGGGCGCGCTGCGCCGCCGTCCAGCCGCCATGCAGAATGTCGGCTGAGGTGACGGCGAGCAGGCCGACATCGCGCCGGTCCTCGGCGATTAGTCCCACTGCCTCGATGGCTTCCGGCGCCAGCGCGCCGGAATAGGCGATCAGCACCTGCGCATTCGGCCCCGGCCGGCGCAGCCAGTAGCCACCGTTGACGATATCGGCGGCCAGCGCGGCATCCATGGTCCGGCGCGGCTGCTCGATGGTGCGGGTGGAAAGCCGCAAATAGGCCGAGCCGCCATCCTCCGCCTGCACATGGGTGAAGGCGAAGCGCAGAATGACCGCGAGTTCGTCGACAAAGGCCGGCTCGAAACTCGCCAGCCCGTCCTGCGCCATGCCGATCAGCGGCGTGGCAATGGACTGGTGCGCCCCACCCTCCGGCGCCAGCGTCATCCCGGAAGGCGTGGCGGCGATGATGAAGCGGGCGTCCTGGTAGCAGGCATAGTTCAGCGCATCGAGCCCGCGCTCGATGAAGGGATCGTACAGCGTGCCGATGGGGAGCAGCCGCTCGCCGAACAGCGAGTGCGACAGGCCGAGCGCGGAGAGCAGCGTGAACAGGTTCATCTCGGCGATGCCGAGCTCCATGTGCTGGCCGCTGGGGGCGAACTCCCAATTATAGGTCGAGGGAATGCGCTCCTTCTTGAACGTGTCGGCCAGTTCCTCGCGGGCGAACAGCTTGCACCGGTTCACCCAGGCGCCGAGATTGGTGGAGACGGTGACATCGGGCGAGGTGGTGACGACGCGGCGGGCGAACAAATCGTCGCGCTTGCCGATCTCGTTCAGCAGCAGGCCGAAGCCCTGCTGGGTCGACATGGCCGGCTGCAGCGGCACGTCGAGCGTCGCCGGCACCTCGATCTTTGGCGGCTGGTGGCGGCGCGTGCCCCCGGCGCGGAACGGCACCGCGTCGAGAAAGGCCTGCAGCGTCGCTGGCGGCGTCTCCAGCCCCTCGAACAGGTCCCATTCATGGCCCTCGCGCACGTGGTGCCGGGCGCGCAGCGCCTCCATTTGCGTCGGCGTCATCAGCCCGGCATGGTTGTCCTTGTGGCCGGCGAGCGGCAGGCCGAAGCCCTTGATCGTGTAGGCGATGAAGCAGACCGGCCGGTCATGCGCGCGCGCCTGCTCGAAAGCCTCGACCAGCGAGGGAAGATCGTGCCCGCCGAGATTGCCCATCAGCGCCGCCAGTTCCTCGTCGGAACGGGCCTCGATCAACGCGGTGACGTCGCCCTGGTCGCCGATATCGTCCATTAGCCGCCTGCGCCAGGCCTTGCCGCCCTGGAAGGTGAGGGCGGAGTAAAGCGGGTTCGGGCAGGTGTCGATCCAGCGCTTGAGCGCCTCGCCGCCCTTCTCCTTGAAGGCCGCCTGCTGGAGCTGGCCATATTTCAGGATGACCACATCCCAGCCGAAGCTGCGGAAGATCGATTCGAACCGCTCCCACAGCCCCTCGCGCACCACGGCGTCGAGGCTCTGCCTGTTGTAGTCGACGATCCACCAGGTGTTGCGCAGGCCGTGCTTCCAGCCCTCCAGCAGCGCCTCGAAAATGTTGCCCTCGTCCATCTCGGCATCGCCGACGAGCGCGATCATCTTGCCCTCGGGTCCGTGGCCCAGCCCCTTGGCGGCGAGATAGTCCTGCACCAGCGAGGCGAACAGCGTCTGCGCCACGCCGAGCCCGACCGAGCCGGTGGAAAAATCGACGTCGTCGATATCCTTGGTGCGCGAGGGGTAGGACTGCGCGCCCTTATAGGCGCGAAAATTCTCCAGCTTTTCCCGCGTCTGCTTGCCGGAGAGATACTGGATGGCGTGGAAGATCGGGCTCGCATGCGGCTTCACCGCCACCCGGTCCTGCGGCTGCAGCGCCTTCAGATAGAGCGCGGTCATGATGGTCGCCATGGAGGCGGAGGAGGCCTGATGGCCACCCACCTTCAGCCCGTCCGCATTGGGGCGGACATGGTTGGCGTTGTGGATGGTCCAGGTCGCCAGCCAGAGGATCTTGCGCTCCAGCTCCCTCAGGATCGCGATGTTGTCGGCACTGTTTGCAGCGGTCTTGGCCATGGTCGGCGCTCCGGGCTCACCCATGACAAAAGCCTAGGCACAAGGCAAGGGCGTTTGGAGCTATTCAGGGTCGCTACACCGGCCTATCGTGGCAGAAGCCGCCACGTAAAGCCCGCTGGATAGTGTTTCATGCCAAATCCGAAGATCGACGCCATCGACCGGAAAATCCTCGCGCTCCTCCAGCAGGACGCGCACACGACGATGGAGAAGCTCGCGGCGGAGGTCGGCCTCTCTCCCTCGCCCTGCGCCCGGCGGGTACGTAATCTGGAAGCCGCCGGCGTCATCAAGCGCTACGTCGCCGTCGTGGACCAGGACAAGGTCGGTCTGCCGGTCAGCGTCTTTGCCTCGATCAAGCTGGAGCGTCAGCGCGAGGACGAGCTCGACCGCTTCGCCCGCGCCATCGCCCACTGGCCGGAAATCGTCGAGTGCTATCTGATGACCGGCCAGCGGGATTATCTGCTGCGCATCGTGGTCAAGGACCTGCCTGCCTATGAGGTATTCCTCAAGCGTACCCTCACCCGGCTCGACGGCGTGGCCTCCATCGAATCGAGCTTCGCGCTCAGCCAGTTGAAGCACGCCCAGGCGCTGCCGATCGAGTGATGGCGGGTTCAGGAGGCCGTAAGTGCCGCGCGTCCGTGCCGTTCCGCCTGGCTCATCATCGCCTTCCGAAACACCACCACCTTTTCCCGGTGAATCAGAACGATATTCCGGTTTTCGTGCTCTTGGCCGCCGGAGAGGTCGATTTCGGAGAGATCGAAAACATCGAGTCCGATGTAGCCACTCCGCCGCAGGATCGAGCGCGCCTCCATATGCGACGTGGGCGAACCAAGCCATTCGCAGAGAATGACGCACTCCCCTCGCGCGAGCACTTCCGTCGCGCCGCGAATGACCTCACCCTCATAGCCTTCGACATCGAGTTTGATGCTCTTGGGATAGACGTGGTGCTGCCGGCAGAATTCGTCCAGCGACGTGACCGGAACCTTATAGCTGGTTTTGGGGACGTTCAGGAATCCGGGATCCAGCGACGCGCTGTAGGCGTTCTCGCCGCCGGGATCGTGGATCGGCAGTTCCCCGCCCTCACGACCGACGGCCACCTGCACCACGGTCACGTCGAGACCGCTCGCGGCGATGCTTTGGGCGGCTTTCTCGGCGATGCGGGCTACGGGCTCGAAGGCAAAAACGCGACTTGCCGGCGCAAGGCACTTGGCCGACAGGGCGAATGTCGCGGTGTTGGCGCCGATATCCAGTATGTCGCCGCCACTCTCGACCATGGCCGCCCAGCACCGGCGCTCCAGCGGTTCATGGCCGTCCCAGCCGCGCCAAGCCAATTCGTTCTCTACACGGTCGCCCCAGGAATAGAGAGTCACCTCACGGCTTGACGGAAAGCGGATAGTAAAGGGGCCGACAAAGTGGAGATGCTTGAACACGGTTTCCGGGGGCACGTATCCCGTCAGGGTCTTTAGCCAGAGGAAGACGCGGGCAGCGACAAAACGGATGTGTTCCTTCATTGCACATTTGCCGCCAACAAGCTCAAGGGGCGATCCTTGCACGACGAGAGTGGACTGTCCCACGATGCCTGTCAAACACCGCCCCGCCGCGCGGCGAATGGTACCTGTCCGTCGTCAACACATTTGGCACAATTCAAGGTGTAGAACAGCGGAGTGTGGTCTTCGTCTGAGGGGTGATGTTAGGCGGCGGGCTTGCGGTGCTGCAAGCGCCGATGCTCGATGGTCTGTCGCTTGATCCTTTCTCGCTGTTTGATGATGGAAGCGGCCCTGCCGACATAAGCATCGGCGGGCGTCACGTTACTCAGGCTCTCGTGATAACGCTGGTGATTGTAGTGCTCGACGCAGGCCTAGATCTGGCTCTGAGGTCGCCGGACAGGAAATAGTTATCCAGCAGACTGCGGTCCTTCAGGGTCTGCTAGCACTCGATCTTGCCCTGGGTTTGCGGGTGCGTCGGGGCGCCGCGCACGTGGCGCATTCTCCGTGCCTAGTGGATGACTCCAACGCTTGGAACTCTCTGTTCTTGGCTACGATGATGGCATGCGGATCGGTGCACCAGATGAAGGGCTTCGGGGTCTGGTTGTGTTCGCCGATGAAGCGGTTGATGGCGGCCTGGAGATCGACGACGGAGCGGAGGACGCCATTGTGCAGCCGCCTGCGCGTCAGGACGGCGAAGAAGCCCTCCACCGCGTTCAGCCAGGAACTGGAGGTGGGCGTGAAGTGGAAGGTCCAGCGCGGATGGCGGTCAACGCAGGCCCGCACCTTCTCGTGCTTGTGGGCAGCGTAGTTATCGAGAATGACGTGGACGAGCCTGCCGGCCGGGATGTCGGGATCGAGGGCGTTGAGGAAGCGGATGAACTCGTGGTGCCGATAGCGCTGCATGTTCCGCCCGAACACCGCGCCGGTCAGGACATCGAGTGCAGCGAACAGGGTGGTGGTGCCGTTGCGCTTGTAGTCGTGGGTCAGGGTGGCGCCGCGGCCGTTCTTCAGCGGCAGTCCGGGTTGGGCGGTCGAGCGCCTGGATCTACGACGTCTCGTCGATGCCCAGCACCAGGGCATGGGCCGGCGGGCTGACATAGAGCCCAACCACGTCATGCAGCCTCTCGGCAAAGGCGGGATCGTTCGAGAGCTTGAACTGGCGCCAGCGATGGGGGGCCGGGCCATGGGTTTTCCAGATCTTCCGCACCGTGGAGACGGCCAGCCCCGCGACTTTGGCCATGGCCCGCGTGGTCCTCTGGGTGGCCTCATGGGGCGGCGGCTTCAGCGTCAGCGCAACCACGGCCGAGGCCTTGTCCTGCGCCACCAGGGCCTTGCCCGGCGGCCGCGTCCTGTCACGCAGCAGCCCCTCGACGCCTTCCGCCATGAAGCGGGCCTGCCAGCGACAGACGGTGGTCTTCGTCGTGCCGGTCTGCGCCATGATGGCGTGGGTGCCGACGCCGTCGGCGCTCATGAGCACGATCCGGGCGCGCCAGACGTGCTTCTGCGGGGTATTGCGATCCGCGACCAGTGCGTCAAGCCGCCGCCGGTCCGCCTCGCCGAGAGTGATTGTGATCCCGTCGCGCATGCGCCAGACAAGCACAGGTTGGCGCCAAACGGAATCCTCCAACGGACTCCGTCTCGGTAAAACCACTAGATATTCCGCCCGTTCGCCAGCGATGTAGCCGGGCCGTTATCGCGGAGCAGCCTGGTCTTGTGCCTTACGGTGGCGTTGTTGCAGCCCAAGGCCTTGAGGGCGACGTCGAGCGCGTTGGTCACGTCCTCGGCTCTCATGTTGTTGCAGAGCTTCCAGGCGATGATGTCGCGCGAGAAGTCGTCGAGCACGGTCGACATGTACATCCAGCCCCATCCGATGATCTTGAAGTAGGTAAAGGCGGTCTGCCACATCTCGTTCGGCCGCGTGGTTCTGGTGTGGAACTGGTCGGCGGCTTTGATCGCGACATATGCCGGGCCGGCGATCAGGTTGTGCCCCTTCAACAGGCGTTAAACCATAGCTTCGGATACAAGATAGTGGCGTTCGTTGGTAAATCGCACGGCAAGTTCGCGAGGAGACAACTCGCTGCAATCCAGGCCCATCTCGACGATCTGATCCTGAACGTCGGGTGGTGTATCCAAGGGTGATCATCGGCGATTGCCATTTGGGAGCGGTTGCCGTTTGGGTTTGAGTTGCGAACGCAATCCGTGAATCGATGGCCTTCCCATGGCTGACGAGATGATGAACTTGCGCGGGCTACGGGAGAAGAGCTCGCCGCCGCTCTTCTGCGCGAGATGATCGGCTTTGCTGTCCAGCGCCTGATGGAGCCGGAGGTGTGCGGCCTTCCCGACTGGCTGCAGCGAGAACAGCCCGGAGGGCCTAACCCAACGGCCGGCTATCGCGAGAGCGACCGGCTACGCGTGCCGGCCCGCTGGGGCTGCGCATCCCCAATCCGTGCAAGGGTCCGTATTTCTTGTTTTCCTTGAGCCGCGAGGCATCGCCGACAAGGCTCTGCGGGATCAGATCAGTTGCGCAGTGCTGTGGCGACGACGGGATCGCCGAAGACGTCGCCCTACGCGGCGAATCCTCAATTGGAGCTCAGGAACCTGGCGCCGCGCTCCAAGCAGGCGTTGACAAGCTGGAAGAAGAGATTTTGCCGCCGACGATGACCGGGAGATAGCCCATCTCGTAGAAGACGGGCAGCTTGGCGGCCAAAGAAGCGGATGCGTTCTTGCAGGCGCCCCTCGCGCTAGGTCGGGCGAGTGCCGCGATGGTCGGCGAGCGTCCAGAAGTAGACGCTCTTGCCCGCCTTGACGGCCTCGACGCCGAGATCGGTCGCGAGGTGGCTCTTGCCGATCTCCGGCGGTCCGAGGAGGTGGATGACCTCGGGGCGTTCGATGAAGCCGAAGCCGGCTAGGCTCTTTTGGCGAGCCGCCCCATCGTAAGGCCGTCTTGATTTGGCTGTTATCGCGCAGCGTTAGCTCCTCAGACAGGAGGACGTCGATGGCTTCGACAGCGCAAAGCTCGTCCTGTTCGAGGCGACGCACGACATGGTCGAGCGCCCCGAGGGCCCGCGTTATCCTGAGGCCGACCAGATCGTGCGGATGCGGTCGACGGCGGGTTTCGAGCCGGAAATGAACGTCATGTTCATGTCCGTCTCGCCTGCGCAAGGATCCGCTTACGGCGTCATGAAAAGCGAGTGGGCGCTGGGCGACCTTGTCACCGCTTCCATGAAACAGAATGTGGCTGCCGCCGGCGTGCGCGACCGGGTGCGCTGTGCGCGGCGACGATTCCGAAGGTCGATCCGCTGTTGGTTCCGTCCTTCGAGCACCTGGTGAACGGCAATGACATTGCCATGCTCGAAAATCCGAATCTCGTCGGCGAGGGGTTGAAGTTCGACGGAGCGTTGCCTGGCTGCGGGCACGCTGTAGGCATTACCGCCAACGCTGACTACGCCCTCCCGGGAGATACGGCGTTCCAGGGGCAGAACGGTGCCGGCGGGCGGGTCGGCCGCGAGATCGCCGGCTGGGGAGCCTAATCCGGGGATGATCTGGTGGCGCTCGACCATGCCCGGCTCGCTCCGATGGCCGAGGCGGCATCGCGCCCTTCGTCGGTGCCGACTCCGTAAAGGTCGTCCTGATCGAGCACGCCCGCCGGCCTGCGCCACTACCAGCCCCAACTAAAGTGAAAGGCAGATAATATTCCACTTATATCAAAGGGGCAAAAGTTAAACCCGGTTTAAGGTCGGCGTAAAAATTCTTTTAATTACTAATTGTAATAGTTTTTATAAATAATAATAGATAAAATAAATAAAATAGCCGAAAGTGCAGCAAAAATAGACGCATAATGCAATAAATCAGAATCAACAACGATTGTTTTTCGATAAACTCTCAGCATAATATACAAAAATAACAACAAAAAACTTAATGAAAAATATATACATATCCACCAAATAATTACCAAAGCAAAATTTGCAATGTAGATGATGACATATTCCGTTTTATATAGCATAATATTTTCTCAAAATTGCGACTCTAAATTGCCTGATTTTATCTCATACATTTCGATGAAATTGTCCATCGTCAGCGCGTCCGGCACAACTCGCGGCGTAGATTGCCGGAGTGTGGTCTTCGTCTTGGGGCGATGTTAGGCGGCGAGCTTGCGGTGCTGCAAGCGTCGATGTTCGATCGTCTTGCCCGCCGTCAGCACCGAATAATACGCTGCTTGACATCGTCGACGGCCTGATGGGCTTCCCCGATGCAGTCTGAGGCGCGGTTCCCGGGGCGACACCCAGCTTGGGCGCCTGGCCCGCTATGCTCGCAGCAGTCCGACGAGGCTCCACGCAGAGCCCCTGATGCAGTCTGCGCCATCGCCGGCTTCCTCTCTGAAGGTACGGGAGCCGATATGCTTGGGATAGCGACGGACCTTCTCAGGCCATCGCCGAGCACGGATGCGCTGCCCACTGACAGTCCGCAGTCGGCTCTAGTCCGCCTTACCGGCAAAGCAGCCGAAATGACACAGCCGGAGACTTCGAGCTTCGTCGTCGAGCGGAGCGGTCGAGCCCGATGTTTACAGTCACTATCCAGCGTCTGCTCCGGAGCCCCCTGATGCTCAAAAGTGCACGTTGGCCGTGTGTCTTTTGTGTTGCATCCAGGCAACGCCCCCAGAGATAATCGATGGTATCATATGAAGATAGAAAACGAGAGTTAATCCAACTCCTAAATTGACCGGTCGCGGTGCGTATAGAAATCTTTCTAATCCAAGGCTTTGATAACTCTTGGAGGTATCTCGATAAATCATCCAATCACGTTCTTTGTTCTACAATTTATGTGCGCCTTACCAGGATGCCGTAGTCGATTAATTGATTTTAATCTCCGCTCAATATATCTCGAACATGGTTTCAACTCCGGTGCATCTTGCGTGCAGGTCGGAAGCGTGGCGCGATACGTGGGGAATGACGATGAACCAGAATGTCCGCGCTGGCGGCTTCAGCCCGCGTTGCATATGCAACATTCGAGTGATGAGGAAAAAGCGGGCTGGGACATCGCCGGCTGCATCATCGACCTTCCAGCCCAAACTTCTCACGGGACACAATTTTTATCTCGGCGCGGCCCTTGGCGCATTGCTGGTTTTTGGCGGCCCGCTCGGCCAGCGTTCGGCGATGGCCGATCCGGCAATCATCAACACCACGCCGACCAATCTGAATCTGACGAACATTGGCACGGTGTTTAACAACCGGCCCCGGTCGGCTACAGGCGGCGATATTGTCGCCGGCCCGTCCGATTCCGCCGGTGTTGACGTGCAGGTGCGGCTTCAGGTCGGACAGACACTTCCCTTCGTCGGCTTCGTACCGATTGGCAGCCCGTTCTTTTCGAACGGCGATATCACAGTCGATGTCGGGAATGTCACCGCCACCTTTGCCGGCCAAGAGGGCATAAACGCCATCAATGGCTCCGGCGATATCACCATCGACGCCGGCAATATCATCAGCGACTCCACGGGTGTAAACGCAGAGGTCCGTGGCACAGGCGGCACCTACAGCTTGTTTGCGGATGGCGACATAGCCATCAATGTGGGAACCGTCACTTCAAATGCCGGCAATGGCATCAACGCGGCGACCGGGATCGGTAATATCGGCGTGACGTCGTCGGATATCTCCGCCGCCGGTTTCGGCGTCAATGCGGAGACGGACGTCGGAACGGTCGCGGTCACGACGGGAGACATCCTCGCGAGCGGCGGGTACGGCGTCAACGCGACGTCCGGATCGACCTTCGACCTGAACAATTTTGACGATTTCGAGCTCGGTGACCTCATCGGTGGCGGCGTGACCGTGGCGGTGGGCGATGTGAATGCGTCAGGCTATGGCATCAATGCCGAGTTGGCCGGCGCCACGATCCTAGGCGTCGATCTGCCCGGCGTCGGCAACGTCGACGTTGCCGCCGGCGATGTCACCTCGGCCACGGGTTTCGGCATCAACGCCACCACAGGTCTCGGCACCGTCGCCGTCACGGCGGGCGACGTCTCGGCCGAGAACGGCTTCGGCGTGAACGCGACGACCTTGTTTGGCTTCGCCACCGTCGACGTCGGGGACGTGACGGCGCAGCGCCAGGCCATCAACGCGCAGGTTCTCGGCGCCACCGGCGTGCCGGTGCTCGGCGACATCCCCGGCGTCGGCGTGGCCAGCGTGAACGCCGGCGACGTGACCTCGAACGGGGGCGGCGGCGTCAATGCCACCGTTGGCATCGGCGCTGCGCTGGTCACCGTCGGTGACGTACAGAGCGTGGATGTCGGCATTAACGCGGTGGCCGACACCGGCCTCGCCTTTGTCTATACCACCGGCGTGGAAACGACCGGGACGGCCGCTACCGGCATCAATGCCGAGGCGGGTGGCGTCGCCATCGCCGTCGCCAATGGTGCCGTTTCGACGCAAGGTGACAACGCGCTCGGCGTGAACGTCGTTGCGACGCCGATCGACGATATCGGCCCCATCAGCGACCTGATCGCCGATCTCGATCTCGGCGGGCTCGGCCTGCCGATCGACGTTGGAAGCCTGCTTTCCGCCGCAAGCGGCGGAGTGGCCCTAGCCGTTGTCGACGACGTGACCACGACGGGCGCGAATTCGACCGGCGTGAATGCTGAAGCCCTTGAGGGCGTCGCAGCCGTCGTGGCGCTCGGCACGGTGGAAACCCAGGCGGCCGGCGCCAACGGCATCCAAGCGTTCGGCGACCAGTTCGCCGCGGTGATCGCCAATGACGTGGTCGCGGGTGGTGCCGGCGTCATCGCCACCGCCACTTCGGGCCCCGCCGTCGCAGTGGCCGACACGGTGCTGTCTGCCGGTGCGGGCATCACGGCCACGGCAGATGACGACTTCGTCGCCGCCGCGGCGCGGAGCGTCGAGACCACCGGCGATGACGCGGATGGCATACACGCCACGATCCGCGACGGCGACGGCTATATTCTCGCCGGGTCGGTCACGACGGCGGGCGACAACTCCACCGGCATCTGGGGCGAGACGGCAGACGGCTCGATCTACATCGTCGCCGGCGACGTCTCGACCTCGGGCGACGGCAGTATCGGCATCGTGAACATTGCCGACGGCACATCCTTCACGCTGTTCGGCAACGTCCACACCACGGGTGATTCCTCGCCCGGCGTGACGTCTTTCGACCCTTCAAGCGATGTCATCATCGTGGGGGCGAGCGTCCACACGGAGGGTGAGTCTTCCGCCGGCGTCGCGGGCGTCTCCATCCTGGACGACGTCACCATCGTTGTCGGGAGCGTCTTGACCGAGGGCGGCGACTCCGACGGCATCAGCGGGGGTTCCGTCGACGGCGACGTCACCATCGTCAACCAGCTTACCAGCACCGAGGGCTTCGGCTCCGACGGCATCACAGCTGACGCTGGGGGCGACGCTGTCGTCATCGCGGGCGAAGTTTACACGGATGGCGGCTTCGCCCACGCTATCTCCGCGACGGCAATCGGGGACGCCACCGTCATCGGCCTCACCGTCGACACCGACGGCTTCAACTCGGCGGGCGTCACCGCGACGGCGGGCGGCGACGCGACCGTCATCGTCGACAGCGTCACCACGGCGGGAGCGTTCTCCGACGGCATCACGGCCACGACGACGACCGGCGACGCCATCGTCGTCAACCGGCTCACGAGCACTGAGGGCTTTGGTTCAGATGGCATCACGGCGCAGGCTGGGGGCGACGCTTTTGCTATCGCGGGCGAGGTCTACACCGATGGCGCATTCGCCAATGCGATCACGGCCTCCGCGATCGATGGCAGTGCCATCGTCATTGCCGACGTGGCAGATACCGACGGCGTCGGCTCGCAGGCGATCAACGCCCAGAGCGCGAACGGCTTTGCCGCCGTCGTGGTCGGATCGCGTGCGCAGGGCGGCTCGGGCGCGAACGGTGCCGGCGTCGTCTTCAACGGAGAGGACGGTGCGGCGCTGGTCAATCTCGGCTGGATCAGTTCGCTGAACGACCGCGCCATCGTGAATTACGAGAGTGACTCCTTCACTGCCAACTTCGGTGGAGTCGTCGGCTACGTCGATTTGGGCGATGGCGCGGACACCTTCGGCAATTTTGCCGGCAGTGACTTCCAAGCGCGCGGCGACAGCGATTTTGGTGCCGGTGACGACCTTTTCTACAATGCAGGCCTCGTGACCATGGCCCTGCGGGCGGGCCCGGAGAGCGTGACCTTCGCCAACCTCGAAACCTTCGATAATGATGGTGGTGCGATTTGGCTGGCCAACAGCATTGTCGGCGACCGCCTCAGCGTACCCGAGACAACCTTTGTTGGTGGCGGCTTCTATGTGCTCGACGCCCATCTCGGTGGGCCAGGCTCGATCGCCGATGTGCTTGACCTTTCCGGTGGCACGGTGGTCGCTTCTGGCGACGGCGAGGCCACCAGACTGTTCGTGTTCGACACCAATGGCGGACCCGGCGGCTATGTGCCGGGCGGGATCGAGGTTGTCGACGTGACCGGCGGCACAACGCAGCTCGGGGATTTCGAGCTGGCCGGCGGGCCGATCAACAAGGGCTTTTTCACCTACAATCTGGCGCTTCGCCCGGACGATGTATGGGTACTCGAATCTGCGCCGACGGCTGCGGTGTACCAGCTTCCGAGCCTCATCACCGGTGCCCAGAGCATCTGGCACACCACCACGGGTCTGTGGCTCGATCGCCAGGTCGATCTGCGCAGCTATCTGATGAACCCGGTCGCGATCACCCCGGCGACCACCATCGTTTCCAAGGAGACGGGCCTCGTCACCAAGGCGCCGGTGCTGGGCACGCCTAGCGTGACTCCCGGCGTGTGGGGCAAAGCACTCGGCAGCTGGGGGGCGCGGGATGCGAACCAGAGCTATGTCGGCCTGAACTCGATCTACAATTATGACACCGGCTACGATCAGGACACCTACGGCTTTATCGCCGGTGCCGATTTCGGCAAGACGACGGCCGAAACCACCTGGATCGTCGGCGTGCTCGGCGGCTACATCAATTCAAAGATGAGCTTCAACGGCGGCGGCACCACGGCCGATTACACCGGTGGCACGGTCGGCGCCTATGTGACCTACTTGAATAACGGGTTCTTCATCGATGGCCTTCTCAAGGCCGACTTCCTGAGCCTTGACTATGGCGTCCCCGCACTGGGCGGCATCGGCTATGCCGGCGAGAGCACCGACGTGACCAATCTCGGTTTCGTGGTCGATACCGGCTATCGGTTCGCCGTGTCGGAAACGTCTTGGTTCGAGCCTGTCGCCACGCTGTCCTACGTGAACACCCAGATCGATAATCTGGATGAGATCCCGGGCGCGGCGGTGCGGTTCGAGGATGGCGACAGCCTCCGCGCCGCCATTGGTGCGCGCGTCGGCGGCAGGATCTACGACGCGGCGGCGTATTGGGTCGAGGCGTCGGCGACTGGGCGCTTCTGGTACGAGTTTGAAGCCAACAATCAGGCCTGGCTCCTCAACTCGGGTTCCGACTTCGCGGCCTATGACAACTTCGATGGCGGCTTCGGTGAGATCATCGCCAGCCTGAATATCTTCGGTAAGGAGAATGGCTGGAGCAGCTTCGTCAACGGCAGCTATCTCTTCAATGGCGATTACAATAATGGATCTGCAAAGGTTGGCGTTCGTTACCAGTGGTAACATCTCCGGTCGCAGGCGACCTTTAAAGCAGGCCGGTTCCATCTGAAACCGGCCTTTTTTACCTGACGAGGTGACCTCGACGCTCAACCGGACCTCGAGATTTTTCAGGCAAGGTGATAGCGCACGAGCAGGCACACCGCTCGATCGGCTTCGCGACGCAGGACAGAGGAGTCGGCGGCCGCGCCGACCACGGCCTCTCCCGGGTCGGCTGACAGGCTGTCGGACAGTTCATCCAGACGCGCCGCATCCGTCTCGCGCAGGAGCAGATCCCTGCGCTGCAGGCGTCCATTGCTGGGGGCGAAAAAGGTGATGCCGTCGAGAGCGATGTCTCTCCCCCGCGTGACATAGGGAAAGTCGGTGCGGCGCAGTGTTAGAGACAAATCGCTGGTCCCGTGAACAAAGGCCGCCCAGTCCATCGCGAAATCCTGCGCCAGGGTAAAGAGCAGGGCGAGGCCCGCCGTCCCTGCCTCTTCCAGTGCGGCACGCAGCTCGGTCGCGGCCTGCGTCGCCAAAAGTTCACCGCCCTGCCGGGCCGTGTAGCGCAGATGCAGAACCGCATCCGCCAACGACTCGCGATCGAAGGAGGGAAATTCCCGTGGCAGGTCGAGCTGCCAGCTCGACACCACGCCCGCACCCTCGAAGGGAAGGGTGCTTTCGCCGCGAAAGGTCGGCTCGAACAGCCCGGCATCGGCGACGGCGCTGCTGGTGACGATCTGTTCGGAACTGCCGAGATAGTCGACGAAGCGATTGTCCTCGCCCTGTCGCGCATAGGCGCCATCGCGCAGCTGGGCCGAGGTGCGGATGGAACTGCGCTGTAGGGTCAGCGTCGCGTGCAGCGGCGTATAGGGTCCCACCACCGCCGGCAGCGACAGCGCCACCGATCGCAGCCGGCGATGGATATGCACGCCATCCATGTCGAGAAACGCCTCTGGAATATCGAAGCGGCAGCGCCCCGTGGCCCGAAGCGTGAGCAGTGCCGCCGGATTGAGCTGGCGAAGCGACACCTGGCGGGTCAGTTCGAATTCGCGGCGGTTGTTCTCGTCATAGGCCGCTTCCAGCCGCTTCAGATCGAGATGCAGCCCCTCCCCGGCGAGAAGGCCGCGGCGGCCGGCATTCCAATGGTCCGGCCGGATGAAGGACACGTCGTCAATCTCGGCACGCATCAGCTCGTGCTTCACCGTGCGCTCCGCCTTGCGGGCGGTATCGAGGGCGAAACGGTAGTAATCGTGGCACAGCCGGGACAGTTCGCCCTGCATCCAACCATAGAGTTCGGCGCTGGAGAATTTCCCGCGCAGGAAGCGGTCGACATCGCGTGTGTGCTCGATCTGCGTGCCTACGACATCGTACTCCTTGCGCGCACCCTGTTCGGCGATCAGGGCGCCGACGATCTGGCGACCGATCTGGGCGAGTTCCCGGCCGGCCAGGTTGGCCTGCTGCATCCAGTCATCTGCCCGGCGCTCAAAGCCGGAGAGCTTGCTGGACACCATGCCCTGGCTCTCCTCGCTGACGGCGTCCATGCCCTTCACCTGCGAATAGAACCGCCCCGCCGAGGACAGGGCGGACCCACCGAAGATATTGGCGTGGCCGCCCATCCCCCAGAAATGCAGGTCGATCCCCATATCGGGGATCATGGCCATGACGGCGGAGACGAGGTCCGCCGTCATCGACTTCTTACGTATCCCCTGCGCAGCGGGGCCGTGGGTATTGACGTCCGCGTTCTCCTTGGCGTTGAGGTAGAGTAAGCCCTTGCCAACCGCGCCCGCCGCCTGATCAGGTGCGCTTTCGCCGGCCAGTTGCAGCGCCGGGTAGTTCTGGAGCGAAACTGGCCGATCATACTCGCTGACCAGAGCCGACAGCGCGCCGTCGAAATTGGCCTCGGTAATCTCGCGCCGCTCGCCGAGCGTGAAGGTGTCGGGGAGTGCCGCCGCGTCGCGGTGCAATCCCAGCTGGCGCAGGGCGTAGTCATAGCGCTCGAGCGTCGAGGCCCGGCTGCGCAGCAGCGACTCCGTGGCTTCCTCCGCCTGCTTCCATTGCAGATAGCGGACCTCGCGCGACATTTCCTGCACGCGGGTTTCCTGATCCTGCCGCAGCAATGCCAGCGACTCGCCATCCTGCTTCTCGATTGCCGACAGCAGGGTGCCGCCCAATGAGCGGACCTCATTCGCCAGTTCAAGCGCCCGCCGGATCATTGCCTGCGCCCGGACGGGGCCGATCGGCTGGTTCAACCCGGCGGTCAGCGCGCCGATGTCGATCCCGGCGGCAGTGGCGCGCACCATCATGCCCGGGTCGAGCGGCGGGTCGAACAGCGCGAGGCTGCGGACTACGCCCTTGATGTTCATGCAGTTGCGGATCTTGGTCAGCCGGTCGTCGACCGTGTCCCAATAGGCCAGCAGCTTCTCGTTCTGGGGAATGCAGAAATAGAGCGTGCGGCCGATGCCGAATAACGGCCCGCTCTGCGGCGCCTGTGGCCGCGACGACGGGGCGGAGGTGTTGAACGGGAATTTCCCCTCGAGATCGACCAGCGCATTGCCTAGCGCGTCCAGCCCGGCGGCCTTGAGCTCGCGATAGTTGCGGGTGCGGACCTGCCCCCGCGCGGGCACCCGTTCCGGCCGGGGGCCGAGCAGATTGGCAGCGAGCACGTAGCGCTGGCTGGCCTCGTTGATGGTCTCGATCGTATCCTGCGAAAATAGCTGGTCGCCCCAGGCGATCAGATTGTCGAGGTATCTCATCACCACCGAGTACTGATAGGCGATCAGCCTGGTGCGGGCCACGCGATGCGGTTGGAACGGATGGTTGCGAATGGCCTCGTAACCTTCGAGCACGCGCAACTTCTCATCCAGCTCGACCTGGCTGCATTCGGGATCGGGCTTGCTGAGCAGGGTGAGGAGTTCGTCCAACTGGTGGCTGTCGGTCGCCTCACGAAACCGCAGGAAGCGCCAGTAGCGCTGCGGCGGAGGGTGCGATGTGTCGGTGGAGGTCGGATCGAAGACAAAATGGAACCAGCGCATGGCCTCTGCGAAGCGCTGGTTCTTGCTGAGATGCACTGCGATGGTGACGGGCAGGTGGAACAGCAATTCCCAATTATAGACCGAATAGGCGCCGCCGGGCGAAAGGTCGATCTCCTTCCTTGGGAAGGTGCCGTAGGCAACCTGCCGATCCTCGGCCTGAGGCTTGTAGGCCGCAGCAAAAAAATCCGCAGCGAGCGCGGCATGAAAATCGGCGTCGAGCAGGCCCGGTAGCGAGCGGCGGTTCAGTTCTTCCACCAACCGATGGACGAGCGGGTGAAAGAACGCGTCGAATGTGTAGGTAAATTCGACATCTGGCCGCGTCACGGTCTCGAAGCGCCGGGCGAGATCGACGAGACGATAATCGTGGAAGGAATAGGCGGAACTGCTGACCAGCATGTTGTCCTCCCTCAGAGCTTCTTGCCGGCGACCGGGCCGGCCAGGCCGAACTCCACGCCGTCGAAGGTGACGGTGTCGGCGCTCAGCATGCCCGTGCGGATCCGTGTATCAGCGCCGATGTACCGATCGAGTTCGTAGTGTGTTGCGAGCACGCCCGTCGCGATGGGGCCGACCGGATCAGGCAGCGTGAAGGCCGGTATCTCCTGGAACTCGTGCCGCAGCGGCGGAATGCCGGGGATGACGCGCGTCCCAGCGGTTTCGGGCTCCAACCACACCTGCTCGGAAAAGGTCACGCCGCGCGATGCCGTCCGCACATAGAAGGCGTGCCGCCGGTCCTCAATGATGAAGGGCGCGTGCCACGCATTGGAAACGTAGAACGAGGACTCGACCAAGCGCGTAAGGCTGGGCACGTTGATCAGGCGGCGCGTCTCGTCGGCATTGGTGAAATGGCTGGTGTAGCGCGCGCTGAGGGCACCATGGGAGATGGTGAGCTTTCGCGCCTCGCCCAGGAGGAAAACGAGCACCCCCTCCATCGGCGGGACATCCTCGCTGCGGATCGGAGAGCCATGGGTGTTGTAGAGGTAAAACGCACCGCTGCCCGCGCCCGAGATCGACAAGTGAAGGAAGTCGCCGGTTTCCGTCGCCTTCAACCGCAGGCTCGAGCGATCGAAAGCCTTCACTCCCGCCGCCGCGAAGGTGCCCAGCACTGTGGGCCGTTCAGGGTTCGACGCGCGCGCCGGTTGCCAGGCATCTCCGACCTTCTCGCTCCAGTTCAAGATGGCGCTTACTGTCACTTGGGTGGTGCGTGCGGCGAAGCTCTTCATGTCGCCTCGTAGGGTGTCCATTTTCATGCTGGCGATGTTGTCGCCGACACCCGAGCTCGTATCCATGGCGTTCGGATCGATCAGCGGGTCCTTGCGGATCGTCAGCCAGAACAGGAAAAGGCGTTCGCGCCACACCACCGGTATGACCGGCGCGTCCTCGATATCGAGTTTGACCGGGTTCCAGGGTTGCCAGCTCCCTCCTTCCCGCGTGCGGTGGAAGTATTTGCGGCCGGCGCCGTGGCTGCGCGAAACGACGTGAACCAGATCATCGGCAATGCCCGGATCGCGTTCGGCGATGTGCATGCCGCACGGTTCGAGCTTGGCCACTTCGTCGAGCTGCATGAGATAGGCGCCGAGCGCCTGTGCCGCCGTGTCCTCGGTGATGTCGCTCTGCAAGAGAGAGCCCATCACCTCGCGAAAGGCGGGCGACTGGTCATCACGCAATTCCGGTTCCAGCCAGTTTTCGGGCCAGAGGAACACCTTGCGGTTCGCCTCCCACACCCGGTAGCGCTTCATCCACTCCCACTGGTCGGCGCGGATGGCCGCGGGCGGGACGCGCGGTTCCAGATTCATCATCGACCTCTCGATGAAAAGCTGAACCGAGGAAAGCGCCGCGCGGATCCGCGAGGTTTCCATGCAGGGCTGCATCTGCACATCGATTAGGAATAGCTCGAACAGGCGATCCGCCGTGTCGATATGGCGAGTGGCGGGATCGAGCTGGAAGCGTTGTAGCACATGCGCCACTAGGGCGTCCCGCTCGCGGGCCCGCAGCCCGTCATTGACCGGCTTCAGCAGGTCGCGCCATTCGGCATCGGAATAGCGGGCGCGAAGTGCGGATTGCAGCGCCGCAACCTGCGCGGCGCTCGGATCGACCGTCGCCGCTGCCATCAGGGCGCCGGCAGGGATGCGCAGCGCGATCAACGGCTCGATGGCCTCGGCGAGCCGGGTGAAGACGGCCGGACGCACGAGGTCTGCCCGCGAGACGCCGAGACGTGCCAGCAGCATGTCGATAGATGCGCCCGACCATCCGGACATGGCTTCGAGCGCGGGCGAGCCGTCGGGCATCGACGCTGTCGGCGCGGTCAGCAGCGCGACCAGCCGGCCGTCATCGGGGGCGAGCTTCTGCCGAAGCGCGACGAATTGGCTGATCGTCGAGACGCGCGCCGCCAGCGCGGGCTGCGCGGCGGCTTTCGGCATCGGCGCCGCCGGCAGCCTGTTGTACCAGCCTTCGCCGTCGATCCGCCCGGCCTCGAAGCTGCCCAACCAGACGATTTCGGCCGGCCGCAGCTTCAGGCCCGCCGCCAGCGATGCGATGCCGACGAGCCTGCGCGTCGTTGCCCCCAGGCGCGCCATGGCGCTGTCGGGGTAGAAATGGCGTGAGGGCACGATCTGCCAGCCCATCCCCTGCGCCGACCATCGCAGCCGCGCGCGCCCCTTGAAGCCTTCGATGGTCACCTGAAGCGGCACGGGGGTGCCGGCTGCCAGCGTCACCGGCCGCCGGTTCGAAAAGACGCTGCCCGACGCATCGAGCGGCACCGTCTCGCCTGCCACCTGGAGCGTGACGCTCGCGCCGGCATCGGTGTCGATGGAAAATCCGTAGACTCCGGTCTCCGGCGCGTCGATCCAGCCCGACCAGACGGCCGAGATCGGCTCCATGGGCTGGGCCGGGTTGTCGAGAATGGCGCCTGGCGTTCCCGGCAGCGCGTCAAGCGCGGAGACGAGCGGCACATCCTGATCCGCCGCGCCCTGCACATTGCTGCGCCAGTAGATCCGCAGGCCCAGCCCGCCGGCGGCGATGCCGGTGAGGTCGGCCACCGCCGGGCGCGCGGGCGCCTCATTGGCATGCAGGAGCGCGACATCCTGCGCGAGCTTCGCCACAAGTTCGGCGGGCGCCGAAATCGCCGTGGCGAATGTCTCGATCGCCTGGCGCTCCTTCCGGAGCGATATGAGAGACGGCAGGATTCCGTCGAGCAGCGCCTGCCGCCGCTCCTCGATCGGCGCCACCGACGTGACGAAGGCATCGTGCAGCGGGCGCAGTTCCGGCAGGGCGGCAAAGATCGGCGCGGCCTGTGCCTCGCTTGCGCTTGCGAGAGCCTCGATGGCGGCGGTAAACGTCGCGGAGACGCCCGGCACGGCTTTCAAAGCTGTCGCCCTGTCGGGAAGCAGCAGGCCGCCATAGGCAAGCCGCTTGCGCAAATCGTCATAGATGAGGCGCTCGCCCCCGGCGGCAGCGATGTCGGCTTCAAGCTCCTGCCCGTTGTGATCATAGTCGATCTCCGTCACGGCCGTTCCATCGAGCAGCCCGACGAATGCGTCGGCCGTGACCTGGCCGACCACCAGGGCGATGCGGCTGCGTGCGATATCCCCGGTAGGATCAGCGGCCACGGCGAACTCGGCGGTGACGGCGCCCAGCGCGGCGCGAAGGCTGTGCGCAAGGGAAGCGATGGTCTCGGCCGACAGGGTGGATCGGCCGCTCACATCGACGCCTGCAAACAGCAGAAGCACATCGGATGGCTTCAGCCCGGCAGCCCGCACCGCGGCGATGAAATCCACGAAGCGCAGGCAGGGCGCCATCGCCGCCGCGTCCGTATCGTCCTCGGCCGGGTCGCGGAAATCGGGCGCTGCGAAGGGGTCGAGACCAGAGAAGACGATCATCTCCAGCAGCTCGCGCAGGCTCAGCTTCAGCGTCCGGGCCAGCCAGCCATGCCGCGACAGCGCGCTGATATTGCCAAGAGTCAGCGGCGTTCCGTCCGTGAAGCCGAGATGCGCCGCCAACAGCGCGAGTTCGTCGCCGGTAAGGTTCAGGGCCGCACGCAGCGTCTCGGAATGCGCTAACAGGCGCTCGTCCGGCCGGCCGGGAAGGCCGCCATAGCCGTCATCGGCAAAGGCCGGGTCCGCCGCCAGAGTAACTGGGCTGAGAAACATCCGGGCATAGAGGGAGTCCGCACCGGACGTGCCGATATCCGACCAGCACGCCAGAAGCCGGTCGAGATCGCGCCCCGGCTGCACCTTCAGCCGGTCCATCATCAGCAGCAGCGTTCCCAGCCGGTCGAGCAGCAAGGCGAAGCCGGCATCGAGCGCGGCCAGTTCGGCGGCCTCGTCGGCCAGCGCCGGCGTTCTGGGCAAGAGGGCGACGATGGCGGCATCCACGTCGCCCATGCTCCATCCCAGCCGCCGCCACAGCCGCAGGAATCGCAGCATGCGCCGGAAATCCACCCCCCGAAGTCGGTTCCTCGCCGCGTCGGGTTCCGCCCTGCGCAGATGCGTATGGTTGAACGAGCAGGGGTCAGCACTGGCGCCCTCGTCCGTGAGGAGGATGAGCGACATGTAGCGCGCATAGACGGCGTCGTTCCTTGCCCAGGCCACGACGTCGCCGCCATAGTCGGCCGCGTTCAGACCTGCCGGGAGCAGGGCGCGGAAATCGGCCTCCTCGAGCGTGTTGGCCTTCAGCGCCGCCAATGTCGTGAAGGGCACGTGTAGCCGTTCGAGCCGCGGAAGGAGCCCACGCTCAGGGTTGACGAACTGCATGCCCAGCAAACGTCCGAGCTCTTCATAGCTTATGCCGGCGCGGCGGGCGAAACCCTTGGCTTCGGACAACGTTGCGATGACGGCATCCGGGGCCAGGTCGCCGGCAAGGCCGGCGAGATCGGCAAGCGGAACGCTGCCATCGGTCAGCAGGCTTATTTCGGCGGGCGAAAGACCGACCCGCTCCCGCAGGATGTCGCGCCAGCCATAGCCGCCCGGGGCCGCCGCGCCGAGCGTCTCGCCGGGGCGCAGCGCCGTCATGACGCTCCAGAGATGTGTATCGAGCGCCCGAAAATGCGCACGGAGCGCTTCGAGCCGCTGCGAGAACGGCAGCGGCGGCGGGAACAGGGCGGTCTCCAGTTTCTGCCGCGCCGCCTCATCGGCATAACGCGGCGCCGCTAGCAGGTCGGGCTGTCGATCCTCCGGGGTAACGTCGTGCCCGTCGAAGCCCGTCATGGCGAGGTCATGCGCCACGAAATGGGCGAGCATCTCGTTTACGAGGTCGACATGCGGGATGAGCACATTGGTGTTTTCGCAGCTGAGCGCGAGCGCCGCTATATCGGGTCGGCGTTCGAGCAGCACGTCGAGCGGGTTCGCCCCGGCACCGCTCGGCCTATCGAGAAATTCGAGAAGATCGACCAGATAGGCCGCCGGGCTCAGCACCGAGCGGCAATGGTCGCAGCCGCAATAATCCATCGGGCCGAGCAGTTGCTCGAGCGTCGGCATGGCGATCACGTCGCCGCCCAGCGCCGGAGCCACCTGGCCGACGGCGGTCGCGGCAAGGAAGGAATTGGCGCGCCCGCCGATCACCGGTGCCTGTGCGCTGGTGACGTAGGTGGTGGCGATCGACAGGACAGCGGCGTGAACCTGCGCCGCCTTGGCGTGGACGAGACGCGCGGCAGGGGCCCCTCCGAGGGCCTCGCCCATTGCGGAGGCGAACTCGTCCGCCCCATACCGCATCACGCTCGCCGCCGAATCGAAGCCGCGCGAGAGCATCGTCGACATGCTCCGGTCGTCCGGGGTGATCTGGTAGACGCGGTGGATGCGCTCGACGGCCGCCGTGACCTTCGGATCCGCCGCGGCCTCGATCCCCTCGCGACGCAGAAATTGCGCGACCGGCTGGGCGCCGATGGCAAAGCGCTCGTGATGCGCGTCGAGAAAGGCGTGCACCGCTTCCGCCGCCGTATCCTTCACCGGCAGATCGCCCGCGCGCACCTGCTCGGCAATGGACAGCGTCGGATAGGCAAGGCGGATCTGCGCGGCCAGCAGCGCGGCCGTATTCTCGCGACGCTTTTCCTCGGTGTCGCCTTCGACAGACGCAGGCACAGCATCGGCCACCAGTTCACTCCAGCGGTCGGGGTTGAAATAGCCGCGCCGGGCAAGATCCGAGGGGTCGGCGATCGGCTTGTCCTGGGTCGCATGCAGCTTGGCGATCAAGGGGGCATTGAGCAGGGTGAAGCTGCCGAGCCGTCCATCGAGCTTCAGACGCGCCGCACGCTCCGGTCCGAAGTTCCGCTCCGCATCCTCCCAGAACGCCTTGGCGTTCCCGCGATGCTGGTCGCGCAGGAGGGCGAACTGCCGCTGCTCACTCTCATTTTTCAACGTATCGGCAATAAGTTCGCGCAAGGTGGAAGCACCCGCCATGGCGGCGGCGTCCAACGCGCGCGGGGCAGCGATCGCCCGGAACACGGCAAGCTGGCTTTCACGCTCAGCCTTATCGGCCCGGGGGATGATGTCGGCAGCCTCCGCCGCCTCCCACGCGGCGCGGATGGTGGCCGGCGGGCTCCCGTAGAGCGTGGCAGGTTCCGCCGGCAGCCCGGCACGGAACAGCGCGTAGTAAAGGTTGGGGGCCAGGCTTTCGCCGGTCTCGGTCTGATCGGCCGAAAAGCGGTCCGCCAGTGCCGCCATTGCGACCGTACGGGCATCCCAGCCCGACTTGTTGGCCAGGTAGGAAATGTCGTTTTGCTTGCCGTCCTCGCGCAGATCGCGCAGCGGCAGGTTCAGGCGCCGCTTCAGGCTTGCCGACAGCGCCTCGAACTCGCCCCCGCCGGTACGGGCATCCGACTGCAGCACGAGGTCGATCGTCTCGATGGGCCCGGCGTCGTAGCGGATATCGGAAGCCGCCACGACCCGCTCGCCCTCCACTGCCTGCAGCAGCAGGTCCGGGCGGTCCTTGCCGCGCTCCGCCAAGGCGCGGCCGGGAGTATAGGAAAACTCATAGCGTCCGTCGTCGCCCGTGGTGCCGGTGGTGAGTTCCACGAGGCCTGCGGCCCCGCCCGGGTTGACGTCGTAGAGCCGCAGCGAAATACTCGCGACAGCCGGCCGGCCCGAGCCGCCGACCTTGCCCTTCACCGTGAACGATCGCGCCTCCTCTGTGGCCGGCAAGGCAATATCGATGCGCTCTAGCGCGCCCGAGGGCATCCGTGGCTTTGATGCGGCAAGGCGCTCCTGCGCCGACGTGACTACCACGACGCTGAGCGCCGTCTCGTCGCCGGGCACCGGAAAATAGCGGATCGCGTAGGCGCCGGTGGCGTCCACATCGTCCTGACCAACCCGTATCGGCCCCGCCCGCGTGTCCATGAAAGCCAGAACGGTCAGCCCGCGCGGCAAGGGGGCCTTGTCAGCGGTGACCTGTCCGGCAACGATGCGAACCCCATCCGCCGCAGCGTCCAGAAGGCCGAGCTTTTCCAAGAGCGCGTTGATGGCCGCAGCGGTCTTCTCGTCCACATCCCCGGAAGATCCGTCACCGAGCCGGGACTCGTCCTGGAACACCGCCACGGTCTTTCGGGTCGCATCGCCATAGGAGCCGCGCTCCCGCGCGATGGCTTCGGCGAGCGCCCTGCGCGTCGCCTCGTCGTGAACGACGATGACGCCGCGTACGAGAAGAGCCTCGAGAGCCAGCTGCAACCCGCGTATCGAGCCGTCGTCCGAGTGCGGCGTGATCGGAAAGGTGACACGGTTCATGGCGCTGCTCCCGAAACGGTGACGACGATCTAGGGGCTAGTGGAACCATCCTGTGACGGTGCGCTGGACGGCCATTGTCGGCGCTACGGTTATCGCGCTGAGGCCGGCGGTGACGGCCCCCGCGATACGGGCATTATCGGTAGACAGGCCGACGCGTTTGGCGACCCCTTCAGCGGCGGCGCCATGTTCCGCCGCGACATCGCTGATGCCGAGAAGCTGGTCCGCCGCCTCGCCCACGGCGACGCCGAGACGCCCGGCATCGACCACGTCGCCAACCACCGGCACGAGGCCGACCACGTCGAGCGTGGCGGAACCCATATTGCCTTGTGATGCCTCATAGGCCGCCGAGGTCGCGCCAGCGCCCATGCCGACGAAGGGGATGACCTTCAGCGCCTTGGTTCCCAGCTTCTTCAGCACGGTTTTCGCGCCCGTCTTTGCGGCGGATTTGGCGGCTGTCTTGGAGGCGACTTCGAGGCCTTCGGCCCCGGCTGCAAGCACCTTGGCCTCCGTCGTGGCGGCTGCGGCTACTTCGGCATTGCCCTTGAAAACGCTTGTCGACCGGGGCTTTTGCTCCGTCGCAATGGTTGTCAGCTGCCCAGACGAGGGGGTCGCGTTCACCGCTGCGTCTATCTCTGCCGTCGTGGCGCCGACGAGCGGGTTATTCTCGGCGCGCCGCGAGAAGGCCCGCACGTCCGCATCGGTGTGCAGGCTGTCCACCTGGCCGATAACCGCCGCTTCGGCGCCCGCAGACAGCGTGCTGCCGTTCGCGACAGAGGCGGCCTCAAGCCGGCGCAATCCAGCTTCCGGCGTCAGCTCGGCCGCAGTGGCCGCAGTGACGCCACCCGCCCGCGCCTCACTTTTGGCCGCGTTAAGTGCCGCTAAGTCTCCTCCGGTCTTTGTGTCCGCCACCGCCTCCTTGACCATCGCGGTGGGCGACCTCCGGTCGGCGCGATGTCCGCGACCGTCCGGGATCGGAGATTGCCCGGTCGCCGGATTGCGCAAACTCTCGCGCTGGTGCGAAACCGGCCAGATATGCTCGGATTCCAGCCGGTACTTGCCGGTGGCGGGATCGATTCCACCGCTGTGTCCCTGCGAACCATGCGGACCGATGTCGCCCTCCACCCCGGCTCGGCGACCAGCCAGCCCCCCCGGGTCCACCAGCCCGATCGGGTCATTGCCCGCATAAGCGTAGCGATTGCTTCCATCGGTGAGGCCCGCCGGGTCGGGCGATGTCCAGCGGCCGAGCCAGGGGGCGTAATAGCGCGCCCCCAGATGGTACAGGCCGCTCTCCTCATCCCGCTCCCGGCCGAGGAAACGGTAGCGTTTCGGCGTCTCGGTCTGCGACCGCACCGCCTGATAGGAGGTGCCGCCGAAGGGGAAGTACTCCTCGAACGAGATCACGGCCCCGGCCTCGTCGAGCTCCAGCGATACCGAGCCCTGATGGCTGGAGAAGGTGTAACGCCAGAGCTGCGCCGGCCCTGGGTCCACCCCCGCTGTGCGCGTTTCGACGATCGCGACGCGCTCGCTGCCGAAGGCGAGGTGAAGCGTCTCGCGCTCGACCGCCACAGTCGTCCCGTCCGCCGCATAGTCGCGGCGGATCTCGATGGGGCCGAGCGCGATAACCTCGGATCGACGGCGTGGATCGCCATCGGCCGGCGCGGCGCGGTCGGTGACCTTGCGAACCCGCTCGCCACCGGCGGCGTAGATATAGCGCGTGGTCTCCGGCGTGCCGGCATTTACCGCCTGGCGCGCGGTCGCGACGAGATGATCCTGCTCATCCCAAAGCAGCAGCGAAAGATGCGGCATGGATGACATCCGCCCATGGCCATCATGAGCGAAGGCCACGTCCGGCAGCCCGGAGACGCTCATCCCCGTGAGACGGTCTCCGCTCACCGCCGCATCCGTCAGCGACGGCGCATCATAGCGATAGTCGCGCGTCCAGCTTCCGGTGTCGGCGGTGTGACTGACACGCTCAATATTGCCGACGTCGTCGTGCTCATATCGTTCAAGATAGGTGCCCATGGCGAGGCCGTCGCCCGGGTGCGGCAGGCGTTGGCGCCCCTCTTCCCACGCATCGGCGGCGGTTGGTGCCGCGGCGACACCCGATGTCTGGCCAAGATGCTCGCGGCCGCGCGCCGCCACCAGACGATAGGCCGCGTCATAGGTGAAGTCCTGCCCCGGTTCGACCCGGCGATTGCGGAAATAGACGGCATTCTGTCGGTCGGCACCGTCCCGCACGCGCGTCACATTTCCCACCGGGTCGTAGGCATAGGTGAGTTCCTGCACCAGCCGCTCGGCCTCCGGCCATGCGCTGCCACGGTCGGTCGTCAGCCGGCGCAGGCGAAACGTTTCGGGATCGTGCTCATGGCGCAGCTCGACGCCGTTGCCGAACCGGATCCACGCGCGCTGCCCCTTCGCGTCGTGGTGGCAGTCCCTTACAACGCGACGGTTGGCGGTGGCGGGGTCGAGCAGGGTGTCGGGGGCCACCGGCTGGCGCACCCAGACATCCATGGTCTCGGCCAGGCCACCATCGCCATAACCGACGCGAATGACCGAAGGGCGCATCCCCTCACGGTGCGGGACGACAATCTGCACGGCGCGTCCGAGCGCGTCGTGCCGGGTGAGCGAGACATAGCGCTCGCCAGGCGCCAGCAAGGGCGCGGCGGCAGCGTCCAGTGCACCCGCACCGGTCAACCCGTCGAGCGCCGCCCAGTCCGGCACAACGCGCCAGCCGCGCGCGAGATGGCGAGCCGCACTCAGTAGGTTTCCGGCGAAATCATAGGCTTCGCTCTCGCTGAGGCCGGCTGCGTCATAGGCCCGCCACAGACGACCGCGCAGGTTGCGCCCCGCCGGCGCCGTCTCGCCATAGATCGACAGATCGCGCAAAGACTCGACGCCGTCCCGTGCCACGAAGCGATGGGTGGGGCGGCCCAAAGCATCGTAACGGTGCCGAATACGGTGCCCCATCGCGTCCCAGGCCAGAACGGCATTGCCGCGGATATCCGGCAGCAGACGCCGCTCGCCGTCGTCCATCCCCCGCCGGAAAAGCGGCCGGCCGATGAAGTCGTAGCCGGCAAGGAAGCGCCCCCCGCCGAGGAGCGAGCCGTGCTCGGTCACGCGGCGCAGGCGGGCGTCGAAAACGGCGAGCGTTCGCCCGGCGGCATCGCGTGCGGTACGCCCGGCAATGCGCCTGTCCCCCATCTCCGTCACCGTGAGGGCAATCTCGCCCAGCACATCGAAATGAGAGATATCAGGCGTCGCTCCATGGGCATGTGCCTTGGCGGCGGCGTCAGTCTCGGCGGCACGCGCCTCGGCGGTGGCGCCGACCTCCCCAGCCTCCCGGCGTTGGCGCCAGGAGCGAAAGGCTTCCGGTGCCACCCCCAGCAGCCGCACGAAAGCGCCGCCGACGTCGGGGTCATCACGCGGGTCGGGGATCGCCGTGGTGTCGTTGGCGTCCCAGACCTCCTGCCGCCATGGGCCGATCATCGCCTTTGTCCAGCTCTTGTCGGGCATCAGCACGGCACTGGGGCGCCCCAGCGGGTCGTAGAGCGTGGTGACACCCACCCCTTCCGCCTTGCCCGGCTCGTATTCGGCTTTGCCGGTAAAGAACGGCTCGTAGGTTCGCAGCGGGCGGCCTTTATTGTCGAACACCGTCCAGCCGGTGCAGGTCCAGCGCGGCGCGACATCCGCGCCACCCGGCGTTACCGGCCCCGGCTCCGCCAGCGACTTCACCTGGATTTCGCGGGCGAAGCCGTCGCAATGGCTGAGCCCGACGCTGACTCGATCGGAAAGTCCTGGGTCCGCCCCGAAAGCATGGCGCTCCCGCGCCAACCGCGCCGTCCAGCACGGTGTGGGCGCGGGCTGGCTGCGGGTCCTGAAATAGGCAAAAACATCATGCAGAACCCGCGACGAGGCCTTCCCCATCGCGGCATGCGCACGGCCCGCCGGATCGCTCGCGAAGGCGGCCAGTTCCTCCATGTCCGGGTCGACCTCGAAGCCGGTGAGATCGCCACCGAGAGCGTTGCCCTCGTCTCCGCGGGTGGCGATTGCGACGACCCGGCACAACGCATCGAAGGCAACCTCGACCCGGTTGCCATTGGGGTCGGTCGTGCGGAAAGGCTGCATCACCCGCCAGTCGATCGTAGCACGAACACTGTTCCCCACGGGATCGACCGTCTCATCGGGCATCAGGTCATGTGCGTGATGGATGCGCGCCACACTGCCGAACGGATCGACCGTCCGGCGGATCAGGAAAAAATGCGCCCGCGCCTCGATCGCCTCATCGGCCGGCAGATCGCCGTCGCCCGGCGACAGAAATGCGCGACCCGACGGGCGCCACCAGCCCGAGTGGTCGGCAAGCTGGACATATCCGGCGCCTTGGAGATCGGCGTCACCTATCCGGTCGCCATAGACCTGCGCCAGCAGTTCCGGGGTGAAGACCAGCTCCCAGTTCTCGCCGGAGAGCGCCAGCGGCTCCAGCTTTCCCGGCGGCAGGAGGCCGGTGAAATCGTCGCGGCGATACCGGGTGCGCAGGCGCGAGAGAACACGCCGGCGGGGCGTGGCGGGTTCAGGCGAGGTGCCGTCGATATCGCCGGCATTCTCCTGTTCGGCAGGTTCATCATGGGCACCCGTCCACAACGACGCCCACAGGCTGTCGAGCTCCTCGAAACTGAAGCGGTTGGTGAGCCCAGGCCGGTTGGCCGCCGGCGCCGCGCCGGTGATCGCAGCCGTCATGGTCTCGGCGACCAAAGGAAGACGGTGCGCGTGCGGAAATGCCGCCGGATCATCTAGCGCCTCGGTCAGCCGGCGTTCGCTGGCGGTGATATGCACCCGGCCCTGGTCGCGACCGAGCATGGCCTGAAAGCCCACGGCCAAACTGGGTTCGGGCGCAGCCGTGGGAGGGCGTCGCGGATAGGCGACCGAGACGGTGCGCAGCGCATTGCCGAAGCGGTCCGTCTCCAGCGTCAGTTCGTGCGAACAGCGCGGATCCGACGCGTCGCGCTCATAGTGCAGGGTGAGGCTTTCCCGCGGACGGACGGCGAAGACGCTGCTGCGATTTGGCCCGCGCGGCTGCACCCGCACGATGGCGGGGCTTGTCTCCGTCACCGTATAGGGAATGCCCGCGCGGGAGCTGCCATCCTGCGCGTAGACCTCGCTGCGCAACAGCGTGCCACGCAGCGCGCGGGTGGCCTCCGCCATTTCGCGGGCGGAAAGCCCCGGCGGTATAACCGGTTCCGACAGCCGCATGGCCGCCCGGTCTTCCGCCCGCAGCGGATCGCGTAACGAGGGCTCGCACCACGCCTCGGCAGCGAAGCGATGTGCAATCTCGCGACCCTCGACCAGCGCGCCGGTGTGAAACCAGCTGCGTGTCAGAACGGGCGGCGACCAGGTCGCGGTGTCCCAGTTCTCGGCGGTTTCGCCATCGCGCGGCTCGTCGCTGTCCCATTGCTCGACCAGGCCGAAGCCGGCAAATTCGCGCTCCTCGCCATCATAATGACCGTGGTGATAGGCGAGGCGCGTCACCGTGCGGATGCGGGCGATGTGGTCGATGGCCTCTGTCCGCTCGACCACATGGATGGGAAACGGTATCCGCGTCATCCAAGGTTGCCCCCGCTGGGCGTCCTCGACCGCGAAGCGGGTGGAGGGGGCGTAGCTGACCCGTGTCTCGGCCCCGAGATTGTTCCGCGTCCCGATCAATAGATGTGGCTTCTGGCCCCGCATGAGATCGATGTAGCGCACCGTGTGGCCGCGTCCGTCGCCACGTGGAGAAGACCAGACAAGAGCGGCTGTTCCGGTGCCGAGCAGGTCCGTGACCTCGACAAAGGCGGCAAGGTCGGCATCGGGCAGGCGCGCGATGCGCTGCACGTCGGAAAAGCCGTTTCCGCCCCGGTTGAAGGCGGCCTCGACCCCTTCTTCCCCGAGATAAAGAAGGTCGGCCGCCCCGGAGCCGTCAATGTCGGCAAGCCGCAGCCTTGCCGGATCGAAACGGGTGCGATCGGCGAAGCGCGGCGCCTTCTCCATGCTGACGCGCCGGCCGAAATGACCATGGCCGAGGTTCGGCCAATAGCACACCTCGCCGAAGCGCAGCCGGACGAGGTCGCTCAGGCCGTCGCCCGTCATGTCGGCAAGCTGGATGCTCTCATCCGCGCCCGGCTCCGAGAAAAGCACGCGGGGGCCCGCGCGCTCGTCCCATGGTAGCGGACGGCGCAGCGCACGATCGAACCCCGCCTCGCCGCGCGAGATGTGGACGACGAGCGCAGCATCGGTGGTGATGATGATGTCCGCTCTTCCGTCGCCGGTGAGGTCGATGAAGCGCAGGTCAGGGTCGTCCCAGTCGATACGCGGCATTGTCTTGAAAGGCTGGAACGGTTGCCAAGAGCCATCGCGACGCCGCTCGAAAAGCCCGGGCAGCGGCGACTGCCAGAAGACGAGGTCGGGCTTCCCGTCGCCGGAGAGGTCGAGTATCTGGCCGCCGATGCCGTTCGGCGCGCAACCGGGGCCAGGAACCGCTGCAAGCTCGCGCGCGGCAGCGAAGCGGGCAATGGGGCACGGTGTGCCGTTAGGACCCGGCAAGAGGTTGGCCGCGCTCAAATTCGCTCGGTAGGTCCAACTCCCCTGGCCACGCTCGAGGATTCCCGGCCGGCCATCGCCTTCGAGGTCGACCAGTTGCACCTTTTGGCCATCAATGCCGTTCGCGAGTTGATCCCCCGCTGCGGTCTCTACCGTCATCAGATCTGGATGGAGCGCGGCGGCAGCGTAGTCGAACTCAAGCGGAGGCATCGCACGACGCAGATAGGTTTCCGGCGCGCGGCGGCGATAGCCGACTTGGGTGACCGACGTCAGCAGGCTGTGTAGCGGCGCCGGGCCGCCGGGGAATCGGGTTTCGTCGGCGTAGGCGAGGTCCACCGAACGCACGAGGCAGTCCTCGCCGCAGGAAGATTCCTCGGGAAAATTATGGAACATCAAGATGCGGCGGCACCGGCGGTAGCTGCGCAGTTCGAATCCCGGCCGGCAAGATGAAAACGGATCAGGCCGCACCGCCCAGGCGCGGTCGGGTGCAGGGTGGGGCGCATCTGGATCGTGATCGCCATAGTCGAGGACCACCTGATGGCGCCACAGCGTCGGCAGCCGAGCCGGCGCGCCCTCCGGGCTCAGATCGGGATACCACGGCGTCCCGGCGCTGTAGCGAATGCTCTTGAGATGTCGCTGCGCCGCGATGAAGCGCCGGTCGCGGTTCTGTTCATGAAGGGCGTGGAGATCGACGCCGGTATCGTCTTCCGCGACGTGGTCGTAGACGGCGAGATTGCCTTTGTCGTCATAAACCCGTGAGAGAAGCCAGGAAAAGCAGCGGCGGGGATCCGTAGGGTCGGCGATCCGCGAGGCGGGCGAGTCACCGTAGATCGAGGTGATATTGGCTGGATCGATGACGCGCCAGAAGCTCTCATCCCCCCGCGTCGCGCACCATAGTTCGATACGGGCATAGGCCCCCTCCGTTCGCGGGCGGAACGACGACACCTCGAAATCCCGGCCATGCAGACGAACCCGCCGGCGCAGGGGCTGATCGGTGCCGTCGAGTGTTCGCACCAGCGCCTCGGAGCCGGAAAGAACGAATTCGTCGCCATCTTCTGGATCGAGGTAAGTCGGCAAGCCGCGATCAGTGCCCCGCGAGATCGCCGGACAGCCAATGCTCCAGCCCAGGCCCAATGGCCCGTTCCCGGCGCCGCTGTCATAGCTGAGGCTCAGGCCCGAGAACACGGGGCCACGCCCGGACGTTAGCGGCAGAGGCAAGGCAAGGCGTCCGGTCCCGGTCGCCGGGTTGACCGAAAAGGTCTCGCCTATCCCGCGGACCGCACCTCCGCCTTTTGGAAGGGATAGACTGGGGAAGACCGGCTGCTGACCCAGCGCCCCTGCATCCTGGACGCGTGCGTTGAAGCTCGCCGATGAGCTTTCTTGTGCGGAAGAAGAAGGCACAGCTGAAAGCATGGAACCTCAGCACAAGCCGTAAACAAAATAAGGTAAGTAGACCTCATACTCACGATAATACCAGAATACCTTTAAAGGTAATTTCTGTATTTTTCTTCTGCTGCGCATGAATTTCAGATGAAAATAAATATCTGTCAATACGAATGTCTATTTCGCTCTCGTAGCGGATACCGCAATGGAGCAAAGGCTGGGTATCCCCCTGCCTTATTTCTCGCACGTTCCCGAACCAGTCGCTCCCGGTCGAGGAGGGGGCCTTCCACCCGGTCCTTGCCGCGGGGGGGGGCAGCTCGTCATAGAGCCGCGTCGATGCGTAGGGCCTGTTGGGAGGTGATCGGCGAACTCCTTGCGTACAATTGGCCATCCTCGACGTCGCATACCACGGATTGTCCGCAGAAGGCCGTTGCGACGCCTCAACCCGCAGCCGCCTAAAGGGCAATCGGCATGGGGGCGCCTTCGGACTATGGCTAGCGACAGGCCTGACCAGGTCGGTACGCCTAAATACCCGCATCGATGCGGCGCGGGTTCTTGAAACGGGTTGCGAACATGGGCTGGGGACAGCCACAGCTCTCTACTAAAGGTTGTCTGACACCATGGACGCGGACTTCTGCATCGACGCGCTGTAGGAGGCCTTGTCCCGGTCAGGGTGGCCCGGTATCTTCAGTCCCGACTATTTCAGCCAGTTCACCAGCCCACGTTTCGCCAAGGTTTTGCTGGAGGCCGGGGCACGATCTCCATGGATGGCCGCGGCCAGAGTGAATTTATCTCACGCCTTTGAGACCGTTCCGATCTCGGGCCGGGATCTACGGGTGAGGCACCTACTGCAATCGCCCGGGCCCCACTCGACCGTCGGCGGAAGAACGTCTGAGGAGGCCATACGGCCAGCGAGGGCGTTGACATGACAGCGTGACGGACATCAGACCAATCTTAGACGAGCCGCCGCTCTTTAAGACAAATGGTGGACGCCTAACACCCTAGAATACATTTCAATGCCGCTAGAAGTTGAGTATTATTTCTTAGGACTTCGTCCGTCTTGCTAGAATGCCCGCATAATGGAAGCGCCCGTCAGGCGCGGCCAGTTCCATTCGAACAATTCGCGGAAGCGAGAAATGACAATGAGAAAGTCCGATCAGCATTACGGCGGCGAAGCCGAGAAGGGCGCCCCTCTAGTTTCTCAGGCGTCTATCGACGCTAGATTCCGTAGTATTAGGCGTAGTGTGCGTCACATGCATTGGATTTCATTTGCCGCGTTGTTCATGTTGATACTGCTTTTGATTATTTAAATGCAATATAAAGTTTCGACCGTGCCGCCGTCCTTTAATTCACTGAGTAATCCTCTCGTTTCAGTGGATTGAACCTGACCTGTCACAGTGTGTTTCATCCACTGCGATTTGGCGTCCGGCTTCTGAAGGACGGACAGAAGAAGCGATGCGGTTCACGAAAGAGCAGATCATCGCGGCTTTGCTCGAGTGTGCGGCGGGCGCGAAGCCCGCTGATCTGTTGCGCAAGCACCGCGTACTGGAAGCAACACTATATAACCGGAAGGCTCGCTATGGCGGCATGGACCGGTCCGAGGCCAAGCGCCTGAACCAGTTTGGGGATGAGAACGCCAAGCTCAAGAGGCTGCTGGCCCAGCAGATGCTGGATGCCACCGCATTCCGCTAGCTTCTTGCAATAAATGGTGGGGTCCGTCGCCACGCGCGAAGCTGTCGCGCATCTGCCGGCCGTGATGCGCCTGTTGAACGGCGGGCCTGCAGCATTGTAGCCGCTGATCGGGAGATGGTCCGCTACCGTTCCCACCGACCGTCGGATTTTGCCCTGCGCGCAGCTGCGCGACCTTACCAATGAGCGCAGGCTTCAGCTATCCATCGTCCGGCAGGCAATTGAGCACAACTGCCGTAAGGCGGCGGCTGTTCGTCCTTCTGCCCCGCACTGGCCCCCGTTCGGGATCAACAGCATCTATCGGTGCTATCGCGAGGAAAGCCTCGTGAAGCGAGCCGCGGACGAGACACCGCGCCGTTGGAACACGGGCGCCGGTCCTCGTTGAAGCGAAGCCCGAAGCCCAATGCGCGCTAGTCGCTAAATTTCGTCCTTGACCAGTTCGCGTGTGGCCGCCGTTTCAGCATCCCGCGACAAACGCGACGTGTTTGCGCTGACATCGTCGACCACGTCACGCGTGAATGCCTTGCCACTATTGGCGACACGTCGATTTCGGGAGGGCGCGTGGCGCACGAACTGACGACGCTGAACGAGTGGCCGGGCAAGCCGGGCATGATCCTCTCTCATCACGGTACCGAGTTCACCTCGAATTCCATGCTCGTCTGAGCGTAGGTCATGCGCGGCTTTACATCGCCAATGGCGTTGGGGTGCGGAACGATGCGGCGTAGTGTGGTGGCATTAGATGAGAGCCATCGATGGTATGGCGTGTAGCCGCGTTTCCTTTCCTTTGGCGCGAGCCGGCTTGGTCCATAGTCCAGACACGCCTTTCACTTGCCAGCAGACCTGATTATGAAAATGGCGAATGTCGCCCTGTGCGTGCCATTTCTTGCATTCGCAACCAGTCGCTTTATCCCCATCCCGACCCGACTGCCGTTGCAACTGGTTGCACTGGGTGCGCAGATGAACTTTTAGCCTGACGAACCACATTGTGCTCGGTACGCTGAGGCGCCGACGGCTTCCCCGCTTCGACAAATGTCGTTCGTTGCAACTGGTTGCAATCCTTGTCGAGGAATTGGTGGGACATTGGGGGTGATGCGGACTGACGGCCAAGACGTAGACTAAACTACGGCTCTTTCGCTCGGCGTGGCCACTTCACGATCGTGTCCCGGGCGTGGTGCAGGTCTTGGCTGAGGTGGTCGCCCGCGATGTTCCAGTAGGAACGGGTTTCTGAAACCAACGCCAGACCGAAAGATTCACCGAAAGCCACCGAGATGATGAACTTGCGCGAGCGCGTGCAGAAGTCCCCCGACGCTGATCTACTGCGCGGGATGTTAGGCTTTACGGGCGAGCGCCTGGCGGAGCTGGAGGTCGACGCCGTGACCGGCGGCCCATGGTGAGAAGGATCCTACCCGCTGTGCCCAGCCCCAACGGCTATCGTGAGCTGCTAAGCCGGCTTCCTCAAGGTCCGCCGGATGGCCGATAAGCCCTTGACTGCGGTGATGCCAGCCAAATCCGAAGCAATTGTAGCGGAAGCCTATGTGCAGGGCATCTGACGCGATCCGTCGATGATCGGGTCAAGGCCATGGGCATGACGCGCATTTTTAAGGGCTAGGTGTCGTGGCAGTGCGAAGAGATCGACGACAAGGTGAAGCCCTTTCTGACCAGTCGATCGAGGGCAACTGGTCCTATCTCTGGATCGACGCCAGTTACCTCGAGATCGGCGCGGCGGCCGGATCGTCTCCGTCGCCGTTGTCATCGCCATCGGGTTCAACCCCGAGGGGCGGGGCGGGGCGAGGTGCTGGGGCTCGAGATCGGGACCTCAAGGCGGGGTCGGTATGGACCGAATTCCTACGCAAGTTGACGCGCCGGGGCCTGCGCGGGGTGAACCTGGTGGTCTCCGATGCCCATGAAGGCATCAAGGCGGCGGTCTCGAAGGTTTCCGCGCCATCTGGCCGCGCATCGGGTGCACATCCGGCGTAATGCTCTGGCCCATGGCGGCCGCTCGCGACGGCGCGTCGTCTCGGACTTCATCGCCACGGCGTTTGCCCAGGACGATGCGCCCGCCGCGAGCCACCAATGGCGCAGGGTCGCCGACCAACTCAGGCCTACCGTCCCCAAGCTCGCGGTGCTGATGGACAAAGCTGAGACAGACGTGTTGGCCTACATGACCTTCCCGACCTAGCACCGCGCCAAGCTTCACAGCAGAAACCCGCTGGAGCGCCTCAACGGCGAGATCAAGCGCCAAACCGAGGTCGTTGGCATCTACCCCAATGAGGCCGCCATCACCCGCCTCGTCGGCGCCATCCTGCTCGAATGGAAAGATGAATGGGCCGTCCTGTGCGCCCGCTACGTCACGCTAGAAAGCGCCGCGCTGATCAGCGATGATCCCATCGTCAGCCTGCCAGCCGTGGTTGCCTGACCAGCCCGGCCAAAACCGGCAGCGTGGTGCCTCCGAGAGGCTACACCACCAACAGGGACACGGCCACACCCCACCCCAACAGGTTTGCCCGTTGCAACGGGTTGCACTGGATGCGCAGATGAACTCGTGGCCTGACGAACCACGTTGTGCCCTGCACGTTGAGGCGCCGCCGACGTTCCCCGCTTCGACGCATGTCGTTCGTTGCAACTGGTTGCAATCCTTGTCGAAGGGTAAGCGTCGTCTTGGCCCCACCTATCGCGCGCCGGCGTGATCGTTGATGTTCTGGGCCCCGAGGGCTTGGACATATGACGATTTCAGAGCTTCCGCTTAAATCCAGCGCTGCCGACCCGGTTCGGCGGTATGAGGTGTTCACGGGTGCGGGGCGCCGCCGGGATTAGTCGGCCGAACAGAAGGCGCGGCTCGTGGCGGAAAGTTTCGAGCCGGATGTGACGGTGAGCGCGGCTGCGCGCCGCCACGGTCTGACGCCGCAGCAACTGTTCTTCTGGCGGTGTGAAGCACGCAAGACGAGCGAGATGATCCCAGCCTTCGTGCCGGCGGTCGTCGCGCCGGAGCCGCCTCCCGCATCTGAACCGTCCGCCCCACCGTCACGACCGGAGCGGCGTGACCGGCCACGTCGCGCCGCGGCCAACGAGATTGAGGTCGCCGGCGCCCGCGTGATGATCGAGAGCGGGGCCTCGCCGGCGACCATCGCCGCGGTGCTCGGCGCGTTGAAGGCCTGGTTGTAATCGGCCGACCGGCGCAGCCGGGTCATGGTGGCCACGAAGCCCGTCGATTTCCGCAAGGGGGCCGAAGGCCTGGCCGCTCTGCTGCGCGAGACGATGGGGCCCGATCCCTTCTGCGGGATGGTCCACGTGTTCCGCGCCAAGCGTCCTGATCGGGTGAAGCTAGTGCTCTGGGACGGTATCGGCGTGGTGCTGGTCGCCGAGCGCCTGGAGAATGGCGAGTTCCGCTGGCCTATTATCGAGCACGGCGCGCTGCGGCTGACAGCGGCGCAGCTGCCGGCCGTGCTCGAGGGTCTGGACCGGCGCCGGGTCCATGAGCCGCAACGGACGACGACGCCGGTCGCGGCAAGCTGAAAAACCCTCGCAAACGACTGGCGAATATGATTGAATCGGTGTCATGGCGTCACTCCGCTCCGAGCTTCCCCGTGATCCCGAGACGCTCCAGGCGATGCTGATCGCACGGGACGCGGAGATCGAGCGACTACGTCAGATCATCAAGGAATTGCAGCGCCATCGCTTCGGCCGTCGCGCCGAGACGCTACCCGAGGACTAGCTTCCCCTCGCCCTGGAAGAGGTCGAGCAGGTGGAGGCCGCAGGTTTTGCGGCATCTGAGGGGAACGCGCCGGCGACAAAGGCCGAGCGGGTCGCAAAGCGTCGTGCAAACCGCGGCGCGTTGCCCGCCCATCTGCCGCGCATCGAGACGGTGGTCGATATCGAGAGCGATGTCTGCCCCTGCTGTTCCGGCCGGCTCCACCGCATCGGCGAGGACGTGGCCGAGCGGCTCGACATCGTGCCGGCGCAGTTCCGCGTGTTGGTAGTGCGCCGGCCGAAATACGCCTGCCGGTCCTGCGAAGACGTCGTGGTGCAGGCACCCACGCCGGCTCGGCTGATCGAGGGTGGTATCCCGACCGAGGCGACGGTCGCCCCAGGTTCTGGTCTCAAAATACGCCGATCATCTGCCGCTGTACCGTCAGGCCCAGATCTACGCCCGTCAGGGTGTCACGCTCGATCGTTCGACGCTTGCCGACTGGGTCGGGCGCGCGGCCTTCCTGCTGCGCCCCGTGCACGAGCGGATGCTGGCGATGCTGAAGGCTTCGCCGAAGCTGTTCGCCGACGAGACCACGGCGCCGGTGCTCGATCCCGGACGGGGCCGGACCAAAACAGGTCAACTCTTCGCCTATGCCCGCGATGACCGGCGTTGGGGAGGCGCGGATCCGCCCGCCGTCGCCCATGTCTATGCGCCCGACCGAAAAGGGGAGCGACCGATCGCCCATCTCGATGGGTTTACGGGCATCCTGCAGGTCGATGGCTATGGCGGCTACAAGACGTTGGCCGGACGCAACGCGGTCAGCCTGGCGTTCTGCTGGGCGCATGTTCGGCGGCGCTTCTACGAGTTGGCCCAGACCGGCTCCGCGCCGATCGCCAGTGAAGCCCTGCTACGCATCGCCGACCTCTATCGCGTCGAGGCCGATATCCGTGGCCGCACCCCGGAGGAGCGCCGGGACGCACGGCAGCAAGGGAGCAAACCGATCATCGACGCCCTCGAGCCGTGGCTATGGCAAAAGCTCGCCTTGATCAGCCAGAAGACCAAGCTCGCCGAGGTGATCCGCTGCGCGCTCTCGCGCTGGGCGGGGCTCTGCCTCTTCCTCGACTACGGGCGCATCGAGCTCGACAACAACATCGTCGAGCGATCCATCCGCCCCCTGGCCCTGACCCGGAGAACGTTCTGTTCGCCAGCTCCGACGGCGGTGCCGAGCACTGGGCCGTCATCGGCTCGCTCGTCGAAACCTGCAAGCTGGATGGCATCGATCCCCAAGCCTACCTCAAGGACATCATCACCCACATCGTTAACGGCCAATGGATAGAGATGCGTGAGTGCAATTTCATGCATTCGCGACCAATCGCGGCATCCCACCCCCACCAGTTGCCCGTTGCAACGGGTTGCACTGGATGCGCAGATGAACACTTAGTCTGACGAACCACGTTGTGCCCGGCACGCTGAGGCGCCGACGACGTTTCCCACTTCGACGCATGTCGTTCGTTGCAACTGGTTGCAATCCCACGATGCGGGCTGACGCAAAGGACGTAGACCAAACCTCCGCCCCTCTTTCCTCGGGCAGGGTCGCGTCACACCGCCAATCGCTGTGAGCCGTGCCACGATGGCGCGTTCCGTTGTGGCGTTGCGCGAGTTGTTGGAAAAGAGCCCCGACACCGATCTTCTGCGAGAGATGATTGGCTTTGCCGCGCAGCGCCTGATGGGGTTGGGGGCGCGGCCTAACCGGCGCTGGCTTTTGCGGGAAGAGCCCAGAACGGCTGGCGCAGCGCAACGGATAACGCGAGCGCGACTGGGAGATACGCGCCAGCACGGTCGAGCTACGTATTCCGAAGCTGAGGAAGCGCGCAGCCACTTTCAGGCTCTCTCGAGCCGCGGCGCATTGGCCGAGAAGGTTCTAAGCGCCGCGATCCAGGAGGCCTATATCCAGGGCGTCTCGACCCGCTCGGTCGACGACCTCGTCAATGGGATAGAGGTGGGTGCGTGCCATCTCATGCATTCGCAACCAATACCGGCATCCCGCCCCGAGCGGGTTGCCCGTTGCAACTGGTTGCACTCGATGTGCAGACGAACTCTCAGTCTGATGAACCGCGCTCTGACCTGCACGCTTAGGTGCAGACCACGTTCCCCGCTGCACTGCATGTCCTTCGTTGCAACTGGTTGCAATCCTTGTCGAGGGAATTGGCGGGCCGCGGGGCGGGATGCGACGAGGACGTAGACCAAACCTTCCCACCTCTTTGCTCGGGCAGGGTCACTTCACACCGCCAATCGCTGTGAGCTGCGCAAAAATGGGGCGTAGCGTCGTGGTGTGGAGCGTGGAAAGCCATGGATAGGTCCATGGAAGCCGCGCATTTCCTGCCTTTCGCGCGGGCCGGCTCAGTCCGAAGTCCAAAGACGCACTTCACTGGCCAGCAGACCAAATGATGTAACATGGCGGATGTTGCCCTGAACGTGCCATTCCCTGCATTCGCGACCAGTCGCTTTATCCCCATCCCGACCCGGCAGCCGTTGCAACTGGTTGCACTGGATGCGCAGATGAACTCTTAGCCTGATCAACCGCGTTCTGACCTGCGCTAAGGCGCTGACGGCGTTCCACGCTTCAACGCATGTCGGTCGTTGCAACTGGTTGCAATCCTTGTCGAGGGAATTTGTGGGCACGATGCGGGCTGGCGCCAAGAACGTAGACCAAACCCTGCCATCTCTTAGTGCTCGGGCAGGCCACTTCACACCGTCAATCGCTTTGAGGCGCGCAACGATGGGGCGTAGCGCCGTGGCGTTGCACGCGGAAAGAGGTTTACGGCATGCCGTGTAGCGGCTCATTCTGTGCCCTTCCCACAGGCCCGCTCCGTCGAAAGTCCCAAGAACACTTCCCCTGCCAGCAGGCCAGATAGTGTGACATGGCGGATACCACCCTATGTGTGCGTTATAGTTCATGCATTCGCGGCCAATCGCTGTATGCACATCTCTGCCGGGCTGCCCGATGCAACTGGTTGCACTGGATGCGCAGATGAACTCTTAGCCTGAAGAACCATATTGAGCCCGCACGCTGAGGCGCAGACGACGGTCGTGTCCCATGGCATGGTGTAGCTGAGAGTGGTCACCGGCGATTGCTGGAGAAGAGCCCCGACGCCGATCTCCTGCGAGAGGTGATCGGCTTTGCCGCGCAGCGCCTGATGTAATGGGGGGCGCGGCGGCCTGACTGGCGCCGGCTTTGGCGAGAAGAGCCCGGAGCGTCTAGCCCAGCGCAACGGCTATCGCGAGCGGGACTGGGAGACGCGCGCTGGCACGGTCGAGCTGCGCATCCCCAAGCTGAGGAAGGGCCGCTACTTTCTGGGCTTCCTCGAGCCGCGCCGGATGGCCGAGAAGGCGCTGACGGCTGTCATTACAGCCAAATGCCAAGTAATTGGCGAGGAGGCCTACATCCAGGGCATCTCGACCCGCTCGGTCGACGACCTCGTCAAGGCGATGGGCATGAGCGGCATCTCCAAGAGCCAGGTGCCGCGGCTCTGCGAGGAGATTGACGAACGGGTCCAGGCCTTCCTCGATCGTACCATCGAGGGCGACTGGCCCTATCTCTGGATCGACGCGACCTATGTGAAGGCGCGCCGGGCCGGCCGGATCGTCTCGGTGGCAGTGATCGTCGCCGTCGGCGTCAACAGCAACGGAAGGCGCGAGGTGCTTGGGCATGGATATCGGCCCCGCCGAGGCCGAGACTTTCTGGACCGGTTTCCCGCGCAAGCTGGCGCGGCGTGGCCTGCGCGGGGTGAAGCTCGTCGTCTCCGACAGCCATGAGGGCATCAAGGCGGCCGTCTCGAAAGTCCTCACCGCGACCTGGCAGCGCTGCCGCGTCCACTTCATGAGGAACGCGCTCGCCCATGCCGGTCGCTCGGGACGGCGCGTCGTCTCGGCCTTCATCGCCACGGCGTTTGCCCAGGATTATGCTCCCGCCGCCAGCCAGCAATGGCGCAGGGTCGCCAATCAGCTCAGGCCGACGGTCCCCAAGCTCGCCGCCCTGATAGACACAGCCGAGACCAACGTGCTGGCCTACATGACCTTCCCGACGCAGCATCACGCCAAGCTGCACTCAACAAACCCGCTGGAGTGCTCAACGGCGAGATCAAGCGCCGCACTGAGGTGTCGGCATCTTCCCCAACGAGGCCGTCATCACCAGGCTCGTCGGCGCGATCCTGCTCGAACAGAACGATGATTGGGCCCTCCAGCGCGCCCGCTACATCACGCTAGAAAGCATCGCGCCGATCAGCGATGATCCCATCGTCGACCTGCCAGCCGTGGCCACCTGACAACCCGGCCAAGCCGGCAACGCGGTGGCTCCGAGAGGCTACACCACCATCAGGGACACGGCCACACCCCACCCCGACCGGGTCGCCCGTTGCAACGGGTTGCAACGGATGCACAGATGAACTCTTAGCCTGACGAACCACGTTGTGCCCTGCACGTTGAGGCGCAAACGACGTTTCCCGCTTCAATGCATGTCGTTCGTTGCAACTGGTTGCAATCCCACGATGCGGGCTGACGCCAAGGACGTAGACCAAACCTCCGCCCCTCTTTCCTCGGGCAGGGGCGCGTCACACCGCCAATCGCTGGGAGCCGCGCCACGATGGGGCGTTGCGCGGTTGTTGGAAAAGAGCCCCGACGCCGATCTTCTGCGAGAGATGATCGGCTTTGCCGCGCAGCGCCTGATGTAATGGGGGGCGCGGCGGCCTGACTGGCGCCGGCTTTTAAGGGAAGAGCCCGGAACGGCTGGCGCGGCGCAACAGATAACGCGAGCGCGACTGGGAGATGCGCGCCGGCACGGTCGAGCTACGCATTTCGAAGCTGAGGAAGCCCAGCTACTTCCAGGCTTACTCGAGCCGCGACGCCTGGCCGAGAAGGTTCTCACCGCCGCGATCCAGAAGGACCAGATCCACGGCATCTCGACCCGCTCGGGTGACGACCTCGTCAATGGATAGAGATGCGTGCGTGCCATTGCATGTATTCGCGACCAATCGCGGCATCCCAACCCAACCAGGTTGCCCGTTGCAACGGGTTGCACTGGATGCGCAGATGAACTCTTCGCCTGACGAACCACCTTGTGCCCTGCACGCTGAGGCTCAGACGACTTCCCGCTTCGACGCATGTCGTTCGTTGCAACTGGTTGCAATCCTTGTCGAGGGAATTGGTGGGACGATGCGGGCTGACGCCAAGGACGTATACCAAACCTCCGCCACCTCTTTGCTCGGGCGGGTCGCGTCACACCGCCAATCGCTGTGAGCCGCGCTACGATGGGGCGTACCATCGTGGTGTTGAGCGTGGAAAGCCATCGACGACACCATGGACGCCGCGCATTTCCTGTCTTTCGCGCGGGCCGGCTCGGTCCGAAGTCCCAATACACACTTCACCGGCCATCAGGCCAGAGAATGTGACATGTCAAATGTCACCATGTGCGAACGTGACATTTTGTGACATCCGCGACAGATCGCGGCATCCATATTCCGATGAAATTTTCGCCCGCTTGCGGCCCGGAGGCTGTGACATGTCAAAATGTCACCATGTACGAGTATGACATTTTGTGACATCCGCGACCGACCGAGGCATCCATATTCTGATGAAGTTTTCGCCCGGTTGCCGCCCGAAGAGTGTGACATGTCAAAATGTCACCATGTGTGAGTATGACATTTTGTGACATCCACGACCGACCGCGGCATCCAAATCCTGATGAAGTTTTCGCCCCGCTGCCGCCCGGAGGATGTGACATGTCAAAATGGCACCATGTGCGAACGTGCCATTTCGTGCCATCCGCGGCCGATCGCGGCATCCATATTCCGATGAAGTTTTCGCCCGCTTGCGGCCCGGAGGCTGTGACATGTCAAAATGTCACCATGCACGAACGTGACATTTTGTGACATCCGCGACCGATCGCGGCACCCATAGTCCGATGGAATTTTCGCCCGGTTGCCGCCGGATGAAGTGACATGGCAAATGGCACCATGTGCGAGTGTGCCAAAACCTGACACTTCACCCATCGCACATCAACCCAGCCCACTCAGTACGATGATCGGCGAGGCACCCCATGGCACATCCCGCACCCATCCGCATCGGCGTCGGCGGCTGGACCTTCGAGCCCTGGCGCGGGGTGTTCTACCCAGAAGGCCTGACCCAGAAGCGCGAGCTGGAATATGCCGGCTCGAAGCTCACCGCCATCGAGATCAACGGCACCTATTACGGCTCGCAGAAGCCCGAGAGCTTTGCGAGATGGCGGGCCGAGACGCCGGAAGGCTTCGTCTTCGCGCTCAAGGGCCCGCGCTTCACCACCAATCGGCGGGTGCTGAGCGAGGCGGGCGAGTCCATCGAGCGCTTTTTCAAAAGCGGCGTGACCGAGCTGAAGGAGAAGCTCGGCCCGGTGAACTGGCAGTTCATGGCAACCAAGAAATTCGACCCGGACGATTTCGAGGGCTTCCTCAAGCTGCTGCCCAAGCGCGTCGACGGCCACGATATCCGCCACGCGGTGGAGGTGCGGCACGAAAGCTTCAAGACGCCGGATTTCGTGGCGCTGGCGCGCGAATATGGCGTCGCCATCGTCCATGCCGGCGACAGCGACTTCCCCCGGATTGCCGATGTCACCGCCCCCTTCGTCTATGCCCGGATCATGGGAACAGTGGAGGACGAGGCGCTCGGTTATGCGCCGGCGACGCTCGATGGCTGGGCCGCGGCGGCCAAAATCTGGGCGGCCGGGGAAACGCCGCCCGCATTGAAGCCGGAACTGCTCACCCCGCCGGCGAAGGTCGCGCCGCGCGAGGTGTTCCTGTTCGTCATCAGCGGCTTCAAGCCGCGCAACCCCGCCGCCGCCATGGCGCTCATCGAGCGGGTGTGACGGGGGCGCGTTACTTGCCGCCGGACCACACCCAGTCGCGCACCTCCGGCATGTCGATGCCGTGGGCACGGATATAGCGGGCGTGCTCGGTCAGCCTGTCGCGGATCGCCTGGCGCACATGGGTGTTGGTCTTCAGCTTGGGCACCCGGTCCAACACGTCGGCGACGAGGTGGAAACGGTCGAGCCGGTTGCGCACCACCATGTCGAAGGGCGTGGTGGTGGACCCTTCCTCGACATAGCCGCGCACATGCATGTTGTCGTGGTTGGCGCGGCGATAGGCGAGGCGGTGGATGAGCCAAGGATAGCCGTGATAGGCGAAGATCACCGGCTTGTCGGTGGTGAACAGCGCGTCGAACTCCGCGTCTGAGAGCCCGTGCGGGTGCTCGGATTTCGGCTGCAGCGTCATCAGGTCGACCACGTTGACGACGCGCACCTTCAGCTCCGGGAAGAAGCCGCGTAGCAGCTCGGCGGCGGCCAGTGTCTCCAATGTGGGCACGTCGCCGGCGCAGGCCAGCACCACGTCGGGGTCGACGCCCGCGTCCGTCGAGGCCCATTCCCACATGCCGATGCCCTGCGCGCAGTGCTTGATGGCGCTGTCCATGTCGAGCCATTGCGGGGCGGGCTGCTTGCCGGCGACGATCACGTTGACCCGGTTCCATGAGCGCAGGCAGTGGTCGGTGACATAGAGCAGCGTGTTGGCGTCGGGGGGCAGGTAGACCCGCACGATCTCCGCCTTCTTGTTCACCACATGGTCGATGAAGCCGGGGTCCTGGTGGCTGAAGCCATTATGATCCTGCCGCCAGACATGCGAGGTGAGCAGATAGTTGAGCGAGGCTATGGGCCGGCGCCATTCGACCTCCTTCGAGGATTTCAGCCATTTGGCGTGCTGGTTGAACATCGAATCGACGATGTGAATAAACGCCTCGTAGCAGGAGAACAGGCCGTGCCGGCCGGTGAGCAGATAGCCCTCCAGCCAGCCCTGGCACATATGCTCGGAGAGCATTTCCATCACCCGCCCGTCGCGGGCGAGGTGGTCGTCATAAGAGAGCGTTTCCGCGTCCCAGGCGCGGCCGGTCACCTCGAACAGCGCCTGCAGCCGGTTGGAGGCGGTCTCGTCAGGCCCGAAGACGCGGAAGTTCTTCGAGGACTCGTTTTCCTTCATCACGTCGCGCAGGAAGCAGCCCATCACATAGGTCGATTCCAGCTCGCGATCGCCCGGCCGGGCGACTTCCACCGCGTAGTTGGTGAAGTCCGGCAGGCGCAGCGGACGGCGCAGCGCGCCGCCATTGGCGTGCGGGTTGGCGCCCATCCGCTTCACCCCTTCCGGGGCGAGCGAGGCGATCTCGGGCATCAGCCGCCCCTCTTCGTCGAACAGTTCTTCCGGTCGGTAGCTCTTCATCCAGTCTTCGAGCAGGGTCAGGTGCTCGGGCTTCGACATGTCGGAGAACGGCACCTGGTGCGAGCGCCAGAAGCCTTCCGCCTTCTTGCCATCCACCGTCTTCGGGCCGGTCCAGCCCTTGGGGCTGCGCAGCACGATCATCGGCCAGCGTGGGCGGTCGATGTCGCCGCGTTCGCGCGCAGCCTGCTGGATCGCCCGGATCTTGCCGAAGGCCTCGTCGAGCGCGGCCGCCATCGCCTGGTGCATCGGCTCGGGGTCTTCGCCCTCGACGAAGATCGGGTCGTAGCCATAGCCCTGCATCAGCGCCGCCAGCTCCTCGTGCGGGATGCGGGCGAGAATGGTCGGGTTGGCGATCTTGTAGCCGTTGAGGTGCAGGATCGGCAGCACCGCGCCGTCTTGGGCGGGGTTGAGGAATTTGTTGCCGTGCCAGGAGGTGGCGAGCGGGCCGGTCTCGGCCTCGCCGTCGCCGACCACGCAGGCGACGATCAGCTCGGGATTGTCCAGCACCGCGCCATAGGCGTGGCTGAGCGAATAGCCGAGTTCGCCGCCTTCATGGATCGAGCCGGGGGTTTCCGGCGCGGCATGGCTGGGAATGCCGCCGGGAAAGGAGAACTGGCGGAACAGCCGGCACAGGCCCGCCTCGTCCAGCGAGATGTCGGGATACAGCTCGCTATAGGTGCCTTCGAGATAGGTCGCCGCCACCACGCCCGGGGCGCCATGGCCGGGGCCGGCGATGAACAGCACGTCGGCGGCGGTGTCGCGGATCACGCGGTTGAGGTGGACATAGAGGAAGTTCAGCCCCGGCGTCGTGCCCCAATGGCCGAGCAGGCGCGGCTTCACATGGTCGAGGGTCAGCTTCTCGCGCAGCAGCGGGTTGGCGAGCAGGTAGATCTGCCCGACCGAGAGGTAGTTCGCCGCGCGCCACCAGCCGTTCATGCGCTGCACGAGGTCGGGGCTGAGCGTGTCCGTCGCCGGTTGGGTCGCCATTGCGATATCCTCTTCAGACAGGTTGCCGATAGGTGAGATAGGGCGCGGCCGCGCCATATCCCTTCGCGCCGCATCACTTTACGTCACACGCTTCAGGCCACCCTTGAGGTCGTGGCCCTCATCCCGCGCCTTCGCCGGTGACGAAGGCACCATTCGACACGTTCATGCTCTCCCTTCGTTGATCGCCGTCAAGGCGCGCACCCGTGCGGGCTCTACGGAGGGCGTCGGCAAAATCGCAGCTTGGCGGACGCCGCCAGCTGCGCCATCCTCCGGATCATCCGGTGCAACCCTATGGAGGCACGATGGCACGCAAGCGACGGTTTCACGCTTTCCCTCTCGCTCTCCTGCTGTCGGCCTGCCTGCTGCTTCCCGCGCTGGCGCAGGAAAGTGTCGGCGAACCGCCCGCCGGGCTGAGCTCGCGGCTGCAGGCGCTAATCGGCAAGCTCACCGGCAAGGGCCTGCCGGCGGGCATCGTCTCCAGCAATGGACGGCTCGAGGCCGAACAGGTGCTGGTCGCAGCCAAGCTCGCGGGCCGGGTGCTTGCCGTGCTGGCCGAGGAGGGCCAGACGGTGGAGGCCGGGCAGGTGGTCGCCCGCATGGACACGTCCGAGCTGGAGGCCCAGCTCGCGGGTGCGCAGGCGCAGGTGCGCCGAGCGGAGAAGGCGGTGGCCGAGGCGGAGGCCGCCATCGCCCAGCGCGAGAGCGAGCGAACGCTGGCGCAGCAGGAGCATGAGCGCGCCTCAAAGCTGAGCCAGAGCGGCTATGGCACGGCGCAGGCGCTCGATCTGCGCCAGAGCCAGCTCAATGTCGCGCTGGCCGCGCTGCGCGCCGCGCAGGCCGGGCTCGACGAGGCCGACGCCGCCACCGATGCAGCGCGGGCGGAGGTGGCGCGCGTGCAGTCGCTGATCGACGATTCCACTCTCAAGGCACCGCGCCGGGGGCGGGTCGAATACAAGCTGGTACAGGCCGGCGAGGTGGTGGCGGCCGGCGCGCCGATCCTCACTTTGCTGGACCTCGCCGATGTCTACATGACCGTGTTCGTGCCGGCCCGCGTTGCCGGGCGGCTGGCCATAGGCGACGAGGCGCGCATCATCCTCGATCCGGCGCCCGATTATGTGGTGCCGGCCAAGGTCAGCTTCGTCGCCACCGGCGCACAGTTCACACCGAAGGCGGTGGAAACGGCGGACGAGCGCGAGAAGCTGATGTTCCGGGTCAAGCTGCGCATCGCGCCGGAGCTGCTGCGCCAGTATGAGGACCGGGTGAAGGCCGGCGTGCGCGGCCTTGCCTATGTCCGCACCGATCCGGCGACGCCATGGCCCGACACCCTTGGCGTCAAGCTGCCGCAATGAGCCCGGGGGCACGCGGGCCCGCCATAGCCCTGTCCGGCGTCACCCATCGCTATGGCCGGACGCTGGCGCTCGATGGCGTCGACCTCACGGTGCCGGCCGGCTGCATGGCGGGGCTGATCGGGCCGGACGGGGTGGGCAAGTCGACGCTCCTCGGCCTCGCCGCGGGCGTCACGCGCATCCAATCCGGCACGGTCGCCGTGCTTGGCGGCGACATTGGGGACCGCGGCTGGCGCCGGCAGGCGGGTGGGCGCATCGCCTACATGCCGCAGGGGCTGGGGCGCAATCTCTACCCGACGCTTTCCATCGCGGAGAATCTCGATTTCTTCGGCCGCCTGTTCGGGCAGGGCGCGACCGAGCGTGCCGAGCGCATCGCCGAACTCTTGGCCGCCACCGGCCTTTCGGCCTTCGCCGCGCGGCCGGCCGGCAAGCTCTCCGGCGGCATGAAGCAGAAGCTCGGCATCTGCGCCGCGCTGATCCACGACCCCGATCTCGTCATCCTCGACGAGCCGACCACCGGCATCGATCCGCTCTCGCGCTGCCAGTTCTGGGAGCTGATGGTGCGGCTGCGCGAGCGCCGCCCGTCGATGAGCGTGGTTGTGGCCACCGCCTATATGGAGGAGGCCGAGCGATTCGACTGGCTGGCGGCGATGAATGGCGGCAAGGTGCTGGCAACCGGCAGTCCCGCCGACATCCGCGCGCAGGTGGGCGAGCCGACGCTGGAGCGGGCCTTCGTCGCGCTGCTGCCGGAAGCCGAGCGCGGGCAGGGTGGGCCGTTGCCGGACCTGCCCCCGGCGGTCCATAGCGGCGAGCCGGCGATCGAAGCGACCGGACTTACCCGCCGCTTCGGCGATTTCGTCGCCGTCGACCATGTGAATTTCCGCATCGAGCGCGGCGAGATCTTCGGCTTCCTCGGCTCCAATGGCTGCGGCAAGAGTACCACGATGAAGATGCTCACCGGCCTTCTGCCGGCGAGCGAGGGCGAGGCGAAGCTGTTCGGGGCGCCGCTCGCCGGCGGCGACATGGCAACCCGCAAGCGCGTCGGCTATATGTCGCAGGCCTTCTCGCTCTATGGCGAACTCACCGTGCGGCAGAACCTCGTGCTGCACGCGCAATTGTTCGAGATCGCCGATGTCGAGGCGCGCGTCGCCGAGATGGAGGCCCGCTTCGACCTTGCCGAGGTCGCCGATGTGCGCCCCGAGAGCCTGCCGCTCGGCATCCGCCAGCGCCTGCAACTCGCGGTGGCGGTGATCCACAGGCCGGAAATCCTCATCCTCGACGAGCCGACGTCCGGCGTCGACCCGGTGGCCCGCGACGGCTTCTGGCGCACGCTGATCGAATTGTCGCGGCAGGATGGCGTCACCATCTTCCTTTCCACTCATTTCATGAACGAGGCCGAGCGGTGCGACCGCATCTCGCTGATGCACGCCGGCCGGGTGCTCGCCATCGGAACGCCGGAAGCGCTGAAGCGCGAGCGCGGCATGGACACGCTGGAAGAGGTGTTCATCGCCGTGCTGGAGGAGGCGGGCAAAAATGCGGGTTCATCGGGGAGTGACGAAGCCAACGTCGAGCTGAAACCGCGCCCCGCCGCCCTCGCACCGGTGAAGCGCTTCGATCCCGGCCGGCTCTGGGCCACGGCACGGCGCGAGGCGCTGGAGATCGCGCGCGACCCCGCCCGCCTCGCCTTCGCGCTCATCGGCCCGATCCTGCTCCTGTTCACCTTCGGCTACGGCATCTCCTTCGATGTCGAGAATCTGCCCTATGCCGCGCTCGATCAGGACCGCAGCGCCCAGAGCCGGCAATTGCTGGAGAGCTTCGAGGGTTCGCGCTATTTCGAGACCCGCGCGCCCATCACCTCCAGCGACGAGCTCGACAAACGGCTGACAAGCGGCGAGCTCAAGCTCGCCATCGAAATCCCCCCCGGTTTCGGCCGTGACCTCCTGCGCGAGCGCCAGCCGGAAGTCGGCGTGTGGCTCGACGGCTCGATGCCGTTCCGGGCGGAGACCACGCGCGGCTATGTGCAGGGCATCGCCCAGAGCTACCTCACCGATGCCGAACTGCGGGCCACCGGCCGGGCCAGCCCGCTCGCCCCTTTCACCCTTGAGCCGCGTTACCGCTACAACCCGTCCTTCAAGAGCGTGAACGCCATGGTGCCGAACGTCATCATGCTGATGCTGGTGCTGATCCCCGCCATCATGAGCGCGCTCGGCGTGGTGAAGGAGAAGGAGACGGGCTCGATCTCCAATTTCCAGTCGACGCCGGTCACAAAGCTGGAATTCCTGCTGGGCAAGCAAGTGCCCTATGTCGCCATCGCCTTTGTCAGCTTCCTCTCCATGGTGGTGGCGGCGCGGCTGGTGTTCGAGGTGCCGGTGAAAGGCTCCTTCGCCACGCTGGCCCTCGGCTCGCTGGTCTATGTGTTCGCAACCACCGCCTTCGGCCTGCTGGTGTCGAGCTTCGTGAAGAGCCAGGTGGCGGCGATCTTCGCCACCGCGATCATCGCCATCGTCCCGGCGGTGAATTTTTCCGGCCTGCTCACCCCGGTGTCCTCGCTCTCCGGCGGAGCGCGGCTCATGGGGCTGGCCTTCCCCTCCGCCTGGTATCAGCAGGTGAGCGTCGGCGCCTTTACCAAGGGGCTCGGCTTCGCCCAGCTCTGGCAGGACATCGCCATGGTGTTCGCGCTGGCACTGGTCTTCCTCGCCGGCGCCATGCTGGCGCTGCGCAAGCAGGGGGCGTGAGCATGTTCGCCCGCCTCGCCCGCATCTGGCGCCTTGGCATCAAGGAACTCTACAGCCTCAAGGCAGACCCGGTGCTGGCGGGGCTGATCCTCTACACCTTCACGGTGGCGGTCTACACCGTTTCGGCCGGTGCCAAGTTCGAGGTCGAGAACGCGGCGGTGGCGGTCGTCGACGAGGACCAGAGCGCGCTCTCGCGCCGGCTGCGCGACGCGCTGATGCAGCCCTTCTTCAAGGAGCCGGTGCCGATCACCGCGCGCGAGGTCGACGCGGCGATGGATGCCGGGCGCTATGTCTTCGTGCTGAGCATCCCGCCGAAATTCGAGCACGATGTGATCGCCGGCCGTACCCCCGAAATCCAGCTCGACATCGACGCCACGGCCATGTCGCAGGCCGGCAATGGCGCCGCCTATATCCAGAACATCCTCGTGCAGGAAGTGGCGGCAGCGCTTGGCAGGGGGGCGACCGCCACGCCGGTGAGCGTGGTCATCCGGCCGAAATTCAACCCGAACCTCACCTCCGCCTGGTTCACCGCGGTGATGCAGGTCATCAACAACGTTACCATGCTCGCCGTCATCCTTTCCGGCGCGGCGCTGATCCGCGAGCGCGAGCACGGGACGATCGAGCATCTCTTGGTCATGCCGGTGACGCCGAACGAGATCATGTTGGCGAAGATCTGGGCCAACGGGCTGGTCATCGTCGTGGCGGCGACGCTGTCGCTGCTCATCGTGGTCGAGCGGCTGCTCGGCGTGCCGGTGCAGGGCTCGGTTGCGCTGTTCGTCGCCTCCATGCTGGTCTACCAGTTCTCGGTGACGGCGCTCGGCATATTGGTGGCCACCGTCTCGACCTCGATGGCGCAGTTCGGCCTCATCGTCATGCCGATCCTTATCGTCATGAACCTGCTCTCGGGCTCTACGACCCCGATAGAGAGCATGCCCGCCTGGCTGCAGAACGTGATGCAGCTTTCCCCTTCCACCCATTTCGTCGCCCTCGCGCAGGCGGTGCTCTATCGCGGGGCGGGGCTCTCGGTGATCTGGCCGAACCTGCTGGCACTCGCCGCCATCGGTGCCGCGTTCTTCGGGCTGGCGGCGCTGCGCTTCCGCAAGGCCCTGGAGGGGGCGGGGTAGACGGCGGGGCAAGGTGGGGGGCGACCCGCGCCCTCTTGTGCGGCGCAGCGAATGGATTTCTAATGCGGGCGCTGGGCAACAAAGCCGTTGCCGGCAATACGGCAGGGAGTGCCGACTGCCCCTCGCGGGGCCGTCCCCTCCTGCATGGGCACGGCCGCGCCTTTTCACGCGGAGACCCCATGCCGAGCGCCTTGTCCTCCATTTCCGCCGACCCTTCCGCCAACCTCGCCGTCGACCCTTCCCCCGACCTCGCCGCCTTCCGCATCGCCGTCGAACCCTATTACCGGCCGGTCGGCGACGAAATCGCGGTGTTCGAAGCGGCGTGGCGCCACCGCCTGCCGGTGATGCTGAAAGGCCCCACCGGCTGCGGCAAGACCCGCTTCGTCGAGCACATGGCCTGGCGCCTGGGGCGCCCGCTGATCACGGTGGCGGCGCATGAGGACATGACCGCGGCCGACCTCGCCGGCCGCTTCCTGCTCGCCCCGGAAGGCACGGTGTGGCAGGACGGGCCGCTGACCCAGGCGGTGCGCCATGGCGCGCTGTGCTATCTCGACGAGATCGTCGAGGCCCGGCAGGACACCACCGTCGTCATCCACCCGCTCACCGATGCGCGACGCCTGCTGCCGCTTGAAAAGCGCAACGAGCAGGTGCGCGCGCATGAAGATTTCCAGCTCGTCATCTCCTACAACCCCGGCTACCAGAGTGCGGTGAAGGACCTCAAGGAGTCCACCAAGCAGCGCTTTGTCGCCATCGCCTTCGACTATCCCGCGCCTGAGCTGGAGGCGGAGATCGTCATGCGCGAGGCGGGTGCCGACCTTGCTCTGGCCCGCATTCTCGTCGCCATCGCCGCCTGCTCGCGAAACCTGCGCGGGCAGGGGCTGGACGAGGGCGCCTCCACCCGCATGCTCATCCATGCCGGGCGGCTGGCGAGCGGCGGCGTGTCGCTGGAAGCGGCGGTCGAGGCGGCAATCGTGCTCCCCATCACCGACGATGCCGACATGCGCCGGGCGCTCAATGCGGCGATTTCCGCCTGCCTGCCATGAGCGGGCTTATCGCGTGCGATACGCCGGAACTCGCCCGCCTTTCCCGGCTGATGGACGCGCGCGAAACCCTTGGCACCATCTTCGCGCAGACGCGAAGGCGGCTTGCCGCGCGGCATGGCGAGCCGGCTCTGGAACCGTGGGCGCAGGGCGTTCTCGCGATGGTCGAGGTGAATGCCGGCGCCAGCGCACTGCTCGGCTTCGGGCGTGCCAGCGTTGAGCTTGCCGGCCGGCTCTCTCCGGCCGCACTCGGCGAGACCGGCCTTGCCGCCGCCGCGCTCTGCCGCGAGGCTGGCGGCCGTGCCACCACCGCCGCGCTGGACGGCTTCGTCGAGATCGCCCCGCGTCTTGCGGGGGAGGGCGAGCGCGCCATCTGGTGGCGGGCGCTGCTTACCCTGGCGCAGGCGGCGCCCGAGTGCGTGGAAGCTGTGGCCGCGCAGGCGCGCCGGCTCGTGCTGCCCGGCCATGTGGCTGAATTCGAGGGCTTCATCGCGGCAGGGCTGAAGGCGGCAGGGCGCGATCGGGGGCGCCGGCGGGCTTTCTTCGCGCTGGAGGATGCGCTGGCGCTCGGGCTGCTGGCGCGCATCGGCGCCGGGCCGGGATTCGCCGAGCTGGAAGCCGGATTGACGCGCGTGCTCGCCGCGCTGTGGGGCACCGCGCCGAACCTTCAGCCCTTGCCGCCGGCCGGCGGGGAAGCGCCGCGCCGCGTGAACATCGCCGGCTCGGTGATCCGCCTGCCCGACGTGTTTCCCGGCGTACAAGGAGAGGCGGCCCGCCGCCTTTATCTCGCCGCCGCGCTGCATGCCGGGGCGCATCTCCATGTCGGCAATCCCCGCTTTCCGATCCGCAAATTCAGGCCGGTGCAGGTCGCGCTGGCCGGCCTCATCGAGGATGCGCGGGTGGAGACGCTGGCGATGGCGCGCTATCCCGGCCTGCGCCGGCTGTGGGCGCCGTTTCATGTGGCGACCCCGGAGGATGGACCGACGCTCGCCGCGCTGCTCGCCCGGGTGGCGCGCGGGCTGTTCGATCCCGCCTATGAGGACCCCGACGCACTGGTCGGCAAGGCGCAGGCGCTGTTCGCGGCAGCGCACGAGCGGCTCGACGATCCAGCCCTCAGCCTCGGTATCGGCACGCGGCTGGCCAATGATATCGGCCAGCGCCGCCTGCGCTTCGACGCGCGTGGGCATGTGGTGGAGCCGGCCTATCGCGACGACGGGCTGGGCCTGTGGGATTTTTCCGACATCGACCCGGAGGTTTCCGACGAGATCGAGATGATGGTGGAGGCGGCCCGCATCGAGCGGCGCGAGGGCGAGGACGGCGCGCCGGACGAGGCACCCTCACGCGAGCCGGCGGGCCGCGCCCGGCCGAAGGCGGCGGCGGAGACCGGGCCGGTGATCGCCAGTTACCCGGAATGGGACGCGCAGGCGGGGATCGAGCGGCCGGATTGGACCAGCGTACGGGCGATGCTCCCGGCGCCCGGCGACATCCGCCCGCTCCATCGCGCGCTGGAGCAGGCCGGCCCGGCGCGTGCCCGCATCGCCCGGCTGGTGAAGGCGGCGAAGGTCGGCCGCGCCAGCCGGCTGAAGCGGCAGGCGGAAGGGCACGATCTCGACATCGACGCCGCCATCGAGGCGGTGATCGCCCGTCGCGCGGGGGAGACGCCGGACCTGCGCGTGTTCCGCTCCACCGCGCTTACGCAGCGCGACCTTGCGGTGCTGGTGCTGGTCGACATGTCGCAGTCGACGCGGGAGCGGCTGGCCGACGGCACGAGCGTGCTCGACGTGGAAAAGCTCGCCGTGGCGATGCTGGCCGAGGCGCTGGCGGCGCTCGGTGACGCGTTCGCGCTATTCGCCTTCGCCTCCAACGGGCGCGACGACGTGCGGGTGTGCGAGGTGAAAGGGTTTGACGTGCCCTATGACATGGCCGCGACGGCACGCCTCGCCGGGCTGACCTCCGGCCTGTCGACCCGGCTCGGAGCGGGCCTGCGCCATGTCGGGGCGCAGATCGCCCGCGTGCGCTCCTTCCGCAAGCTGGTTCTCGTGCTCACCGACGGCGAACCCTCCGATATCGACGTGGCGGCGCCAGACCTCGTAGAGGATGCGCGGCGCGTGGTGCTGCAATTGCGGGTGCAGGGCATCGACACCTTCGGCGTCACCCTCGACCCCGGCGGCGTGGGCTCCGGGCCCGCCATCTTCGGCAAGGCGAATTCCATGCCGGTGCGCCGCATCGAGGACCTGCCGCTGCGGCTGTCCGACCTCTATTTCCGCCTCGCGCGGCGGTGATCTCTGCCTTGTCCCTCTCCCCCGAGGGGGAGAGGGAGCGAAGATGCCGCCCTTCACCGATGGGCGGTGTCCGGGTTCGGGATGCCCTCGATCGGGCATTCCTCGGTGCCGACGGTTGAGCGGGTGAATGATTCCACCATTTCCCGCGTGCCCTCCGGGTCAGCGATCCATTTGCGGTAGAAATCGTAGGGGCAAGCGGCCTCGCCCTTGTCGCCCTCGCCGGAATTGATCATGCCGGTGTAGCCGCGATGCACCAGCTTGAAGAGGTGGTTCTGCGACTGCATGTTCGTGCGCGCGTCGCGGATCAGCGAGACGGACAGCGCGGCGTACTGGATGCCGTAGTCCTCCTCGCCGCATTCGCCCAGCGTGCGCCCGTCAAAGCCGACAATGGCTGAGTGGCCGAAATAGGAATAGACGCCGTCGAAGCCCGAGGCGTTGGCCACCGCGACATAGACATTGTTGGCGAAGGCCATGGCCTTGGACATGATCACCTGCTGCTCCTTGGCCGGGTACATGTAGCCTTGGCAGCGCACGATGAGTTCGGCGCCCTTCATCGCGCAGTCACGCCAGATTTCCGGATAATTGCCGTCGTCGCAGATGATGAGGGAGATCTTCAGCCCCTTGGGGCCGTCCGAGACATAGGTGCAATTGCCGGGATACCAGCCCTCGATCGGCACCCAGGGCATGATCTTGCGGTACTTCTGCACGATCTCACCCTTGTCGTTCATCAGGATGAGCGTGTTGTAGGGCGCCTTGTTGGGGTGTTCCTCATGGCGTTCGCCGGTGAGCGAGAACACGCCCCACACCTTCGCCTTGCGGCAGGCTTCGGCGAAAATCTCCGTCTCGTCGCCGGGAATGGTCGAGGCGGTATCGTACATCTCTTTGGAATCATACATGATTCCGTGGGTCGAATATTCCGGGAAGATGACCAGATCCATGCCCGGCAGGCCGATCTTCATGCCCACCACCATGTCGGCGATCTTCTTGGCGTTCTCAAGCACCTCGGCCTTGGTGTGCAGGCGCGGCATCTTGTAGTTCACCACCGCCACGCCAACGGTGTCCTTGCTGCTGGAAATATCGCCGTGCAACATGAAAAATCTCCTCGAAAAGGCGCGCGGGCGCCTCGCGGGCGGCCGGGCCTTGCGGTGTCGGGAAGGGGGAGGGGCGGAACCGCGTTGTTCCCAGTTGGATCGACCGCGGTCGATCCACGTCAAAGGCGGGCACAAAAAAACCCGTCGGGCTCTCGCGAACCTTTCGGGCTACATTGCCTGGGCTGGCCAACAGCATTGGTGGCCGCCGGAAGACCGATCCGCCGGGCAGTGTGCCCGGAAATCATCCATGGGCATTATCTAATCATCATCGCCGCGCCAGTTCAAGGCCCGGCGGGCGGCGCGGCGCGGCGCGGCGACATCTGCAGCAATTCGGAGGCGTGGATAAGCGAGGCCGCCATGTCTTCCAGTGGCATGCGCTTGGCCATCGCCTGCCTGCGCAGGCTCTGATAGGCGTCCTCCTCGCTGAGGCCAAGATTCTCCATCAGGATCGACTTCGCCCGCTGGATGGTCTGCAGCCCGGCGAGCTTGTGCTCCAGCCGGGCGACGCGCTTTCGCGCCTCCTCACGTTCCAGCCACAGGGTGCGGGCGATGGTGAGCTGGGTGAGCAGGCCGAACGGGCGGATTGGCCGTTCCACCACTGCCACGGCGCCCGATTCCAGCACGATCTGCAGCGTTGCCGGGTTCTCGTAGCCGACAATGGCGATCAGCGTCGGGCGCTTTCCCGGGTCCACCTTCAGCAGGCTGACAATGTCGGCGCGCGCGTCCGGCTCGATGGCGAGCAGCACGACATCGGCGCCCGCAGGCCACTGCGCCGGCACCGGCCAGGCCGTCTCGACCGCACAGCCGATACGCCGCAGATGCTCGACAAGGCTCGGGCGCTCCTCGTCGGGCGGGTGGATCACGTGCACTCGAAGGCCACGCAAATCCTTGAGTACCTGCATCGCCATCTCGCCGCCTCCCGTCACGACAGCGCGAACTGGCGGCCATCGGCCGGCCAGTCGTCGAGGTTCTGAACCACGCAATAAGGGTCCGGCTTAACGCTCGCGCCGGCGTCCCACACGATGTGGAAGCGCCCGTCCGCACCGATCTCAGCGATGCGCGGGCGCAGCCAGGCGTGGTGATTGCTCGGCTCGATCCGCACCCGGCCCTGCGGCGCCTCAAAGGTGCAGGCGCCGAGTTCGGCCAGCAGCGCCTCGGGGGCGTCCGTGCCCGCGCGCTCCAGCGCCTGCATGGCGAGATGCAGCTGGAAATAGGCGGCTTCGGCCGCCGCCGTCACCGGCCTGTGGACGCCGTTGCGCTTCTTGAAGGCGGCAACGAAGCGCCGCGCCGCCGGCGTGCCCAGCGTCTCGAAGAAAGGAGCGGCGGTGATGTGGCCGGCCGCGACCTCGCGCGGCATCAGCGCCACTTCGGCCTCGCTGGTGGTGAGGCTGGCGATCGGCAGGCGGCGGGAATCGAAGCCGGCGGCGTGATGGGCCTCGTAGAGGCGGGCGGTGTCGGCGCCGACCACGGTGGAGAAGATGACGTCCGGCCCGGCCTCGCGCACCTTCTCCATTACCTCGGCGAAGGCCCGGGCCGGCGCGCCCAGCGGCACATAGACCTCGCCGCACACCTGCCCGCGCGACTGCACCACGAAATCGCTCATGATGCGGTTCGATTCATGGGGGTAGACGTAGTCGGACCCGATGAGGAAGAAGCGGTTGCCATAATGGCGCAGCAGATAGGTCGCGAGCTGGATCGAATTCTGGTTCGGCGCCGCGCCGGTGTAGACGCAATGGCTGGAATACTCGAACCCCTCGTAAAGGGTGGGGTAGAACAATAGCCCGTCATGGGCTTCCACCACCGGCAGAACCGCCTTGCGGGTGGAGGACATGTAGCAGCCGAAGAGAAGCCGCACGCCATCTTCTGCCAGCAGGGTCTGCGCCAGACGGCGGAAGGCGCGCGGGTCGCTGGCGGGATCGTAGACCACCGCCTCGATGCGCCGCCCGCGCACGCCGCCGGCGGCGTTGATCTCGTCAATGGCCAGCAGCGTGCCACCGAGCTGCGACGTTTCCACGCCAGCCGTCACGCCGGTGGCGGAGAACAGCAGACCCACCCGCCAGACGTCGTTTGTGGGGTCGTTTCCTCGGGCACCCGCCGTCATCAGCCGCTTGCACTCCGCGCCGGAACCTCGTCCGGCCCATCCGATCAGCCCGGAGCACGCGGTGCAATACGGCGTTTGCCCCCCCTACGCGCCGAAACGGCCGCGCAATTGCTGGCGCGCGCTGGCGAGAATGTCGGCGGAGAGCGCCGGGTCGCCGGCTGCCACGCCGCGCGCCAGGGTGAGGGCGCCGATCATCGAGGAGACCAGTGCCATCGCCTGCCCGCGCCGGGCCTCGGGCGAGGCGTCGTCCATGTGGCGCTCAAGCGCGTCGACAAAGCCCTTTATCCCCTCGGCATAGCTCTTTTGCAGCTCGGGTGACTGCCGGGCGGCGTCGGCGCCGAGGGCGGCGAGGGCACAGCCGGCGGCTGGGTTGTCGCGATGGGAGGGGGTGAGGTAGCGATCGAGAATCTCGGCAAGCGACGCCTGTTGGAGCCAGCGGTGGACGCCTTCCGCGCAGGCTTCCCGGCAGGCCTCGTCGGCGAGGTCGGCCTTGGAACGGAAATGGCCGTAGAAGGCGCCATGGGTCAGCCCGCTCGCCTGCATGATCTCGGCCACGCCGACATCCCGGAATCCGCGCTCGCGAAACAGCCGCGAGGCGGAATCGAGGATGGAGCGGCGATGCTCGGCGACCTTGGCTTTCGTGACCCGCAACGCGGCTCTCCTCGCCTGAGATTAGCCTGGCTTGTGCGAGCGGGGCTCGGCTGTGCCGGTGGCGTGGAAACGGCTAATGAGCATGAAAGTTTAGCTTATGGAAATAAGAAATAAACCGGAGGGGACGCCGCGCCATCGGCGCCGGCCCCGCTCAGGGTGAGGCGAGGCGGGCGCGACCGCGCGTGCGAATGATCCTGAGGGCGAGCAGGACGGGACGTTCCACCGTGATGAGAAACAGCCCTGCCAGGGCCAGCGCGGCAAGGCAGGTGAGGATGAACAGCCCCGCCAATGGCAGCGGTGCCAGCGGCCCGAAGCGAGCGTATAGGAAGCAGGCGGGCGCCACGATCAGCGGCACATGGACGAGGTAGAGCGGGAAGGAAATCTCGCCCAGCCGCTGCAGGGGCGTCGTCTCGAACAGCCGCCGGATCGGCGGCGTGATCAGCAGGGCCAGCACGACGAAGACCGCTCCGATCTGCCGCAGGCCATCGGCGCCGAGCCAGGACTGCACGGATACGAGCGCGCCCTCGCCGCCGGCATGGCCGGGATAGGTGGCGCCGATCACGAGGCCGAGCATGCCGAGCACGCTGCCGCCGAGCGTGTGGTTGCGCAGAAGGTGGCGAAACGCGTAGACCAGAGCGCCGCCGCAGAACGCCGCGAGGTAGAACAGGCCGACGCCGGAGAAGACGACGATGCCCAGCGCCATCGCGAACGGTCGTGCCTGGCCGCGCAGCAGCGCGTACGAGCCGTAGATCAGCAGGGAGCCCATGAATTCCGCCTGCATGGTCCACAAAGGATTGTTGAAGCGGGTCGTTCCCTCAAGAAACACGCCCACGCCGCCCTCCCATATGGCCCGGCTGAGCGGAGGGATGGGGGGCTGGTAGGTCCAGCGGAACCACGGGCTGCCGGTGAGCGCCTGCACCTCGCGCGCGGCGTCGGGAAAGCCGACCAGCCATGCCCAGGCGAGGATGGAGGAGGCGAGGGCGGGCAGGGCGAGCCTGGCATAGCGCAGGCCGATCATCAGCGGTGCTTCGCGAACGGTCTTCGGGGCCGAGGCCGCAAGGACGAAGCCGGACAGTACGAAGAACACCGCCACCGCGAAGTGGCCGTTCCACAGCACGGCGAGCGGGGTATCGAACACCGTGAAGCCGTTCCGCGCCTTGTCGGCAAACAGGGTGGGGGTGAAGGCATAGAAGAAGTGGAACGCCACCACCGAACAGGCGGCCACGCCGCGCAGCCCGTCGAGGCAGATGACCCGTCCCGCGCCGGCGACGTTGGGAGGGGTCGCGGGCGGCAGGACAGTCTCGCTGGTGAGCAGCGGCATCTGGGTCATACCCTGTGGCATTCGGGGGGCGATGCCGGCACAGGGCCGGGCCGAGTGCCCGCCAGCCGGTCGCCGTCCGGCAAGATGTCACCGTCCGCAAGCGGCGCGTCAACAGGGCGAGGGGTGGTTTCTCGTCGGGGCGGTTTCACGTGGCGCGGATGCTGCGCCAATCGGATCCCGCGCTCCGTTGTGCAACGCTTAGTGAAGCCTTAGCCGGCCGGGCGCGCGGCTAGAGCCTTTTCGGTTTAATCCGGCTCATAGCGTGCTGCGGCGAAGAAGTTTGCGGCTTCGTTTGGCGTGACGAGATCGATGAGGCGCCCGATGGCGTCCCACAAAGCTGGGATGGATCGCTCGGCGGCTTTTCGCAGGAGAGCTTTCAGCTTGGAGAAGGCCATCTCGATCGGGTTGAAGTCGGGATTGTAGGGCGGCAGGTAGAGCAGGCTTGCGCCGACCGCCTCGATCATCTCGCGGACCCTCGGGCCCTTGTGGCTGGAGAGGTTGTCCATGACGACGACGTCGCCCGCTGCCAGTTCCGGAATCAGCACCTTGGCGACGTAGGTCTCGAAGGCGTTGGGGTCGATCGGACCGTCGAGCACGAAGGGCGCGGCGATACCGGTCAGGCGCAGGCCGGCGACGAAGGTGGTCGTCTTCCAGTGGCCATGCGGCACGCTCGAGCGCAGCCGCTCGCCCCTCGGTGATCGGCCGCGCGGGCGCGCCATATTGGTGGAGGCCCAGGTCTCGTCGATGAAGATCAGGCGCGCCGGGTCGAACTCGGGCTGGCCGTCGAACCACGCTTCCCGCTTGCTCGCGACATCTGGCCTGTCCTGCTCGCTCGCGTGCGCGGTCTTTTTTTGAATGTCAGTCCGCAGCGGTCGAGCAACGTCCAGACCGTGCCGACACCGGCGCTCGTGCCGCGCTCGGCGGCCAGCCGCTCCCCGATCTCGGCGATGGTGATGTCGTCCTTCTCCGCAATCCAGCCAAGGATCGCCTCGCAATGGATGTCGAGCTTCGAGCCTCGCGGCTGCCCGCGCGGCCTGGCCATCCGCGAGCCCGTCTCCCGCGCACGACGCACCCAGACGATTGCGGTCGCGACGCCCACCCGAACCGCGCCGCAGCAGAGCGCGCCGAAAGCGCCTCATTCAGCGCCGCGTCAATCACCCGATCCCGCAAATCCTGATTGTAGGCGCGCGACATGATCCTTCTCCCCCGTTCCGAACGCGAGAGAATCAGACCGGCCGCGATTTGGGAATCCCGACGTGAATCGGATCAGGCAGAAACCGCTCTAATCCTGGGCACGGCTATCCGGCATCAGCGGCCCGGGGCGAGGCTCGCCATGTTGCGGGCGTCGTTCATCTTCTTGAGATCGTTCACATAATCCTCCGGGAGGAGAAGATGCGAGGGGGTGGAGAGCCCCATGAACGAGGCGACCTGGCCGATGAACCAGGTGCAATTGGTGGTGGTCGCGTTCCAGAACGGCGTCGTCTTCTGGAGTTTCTGGATATAGGCGAAGACCTTGGGGGCATCTTCCGCCGTCAGGTAAACCCGGTAATTGGCGGTCAGATACTGCTCGTCGAGGTCGCCATAGCTGGCGCCGGTTTCCGACTGCACGAACATGAAATGCCCGAGCACATAGGGCACCGGGCTGTCGGTCGCCGGGTGGAGGCCGGCCACGTCCACGGCCCGCTCGCTCGACTTGCCGTACCAGAGGAAGGCATGGCCATAGGTGGCGGCGGTGCGGGCGCGGAAATCGACGTAATAGGGCGCCGGGGCCGGAGCGGAAGCGGCTTCCGAGGCGCCGGGCACGCCGGTGGCGGGGGTGCTCGCATCGGTGCTGGCGACCCGCGTGCCGGACGGGGTGGCAAAGGCCGGCGAGGCAAGTGTTGTCGCGGCAAGGAGCGTCGCCACGGCGAGCAGGCCAGGCGCCACGAAGGCACAAAGCGCCACAGCGAGGCTGCGGCGCCCTGTTGTCTTGAAGAACTTTGTCATAACGGCACTCCGTCTTTTTCTCTCGATCACATCGCGCGGCCGGGCGAGCCGGCCGCGGTCATGTCAAGCACGCCTCAAACGGGGTGCGTTACCGAAGGCGCTCAGCCCTTGGTGTAGATCGGCTCGGGAGCCTTGCCGACCGGCGACTTGCCAACCGGGGCCTTGCCGACGGGAGCGGCTTCAGCCTTGACCGGCTGCGCCTGGGGCATGTCGGCGGCGACAGCGGCGCCGAGCATGAAGATGGATGCGGAGACGACGAGGAGGGACTTGATCATGGTGGATTACCTTAGGTTAGAAAGAATTGAGAGTGACAGGACCTGCGGAGCCGGGGTCTTAACTATATGTTGAGTAGCGCTTCATTTGTGGCCGTCAATTGACGGCACGGGGGCTCGGCGCCGGCGTCTCCGGGATTTTTCCAACTGTTGCAGAATAGATACGAATTTGCCGGATATTGGTGTGCGTGTCCGCGCACGGGCGCCTCGGCGTGCCGGTTCCTGCTATCAGGCAGGCGAATTATGCACAGGAGGGCCTCGGCAGAGCGCCGGCCTTCGTTGGGAGTATGCGATGCGGCGTCGATTCCTTTTGCCCCTGATCGCGGTGGCGGCGCTGGCGCTTCCCGCCTCCGTGAGCCAGGCGCGCGAGACGGTGCGGTTCGAGAAGCCGGGTTATCGCCCGGGCACGATCGTGGTCAGCACCGCCGAGCGCAAACTCTATCTCGTGGTCGGCGAGGGGCAGGCGATCCGCTATCCCGTGGCGGTCGGGCGCCGGGGCAAGCAGTGGCAGGGGCAGACCCGGATCGAGCGGAAATATGTCGAACCGGCGTGGTCGCCGCCCGAGGAAATCAAGCGCGACAATCCCAAGCTGCCGGCGGTCATTGCCGGCGGGACGCCGGAAAACCCGATGGGCGCCCGCGCCATGACGCTGTCGGGCGGCGGGCAGTACGCCATTCATGGCACCAACAAGCCGAAATCGATCGGCACCTTCGCTTCCTATGGCTGCGTCCGCATGCTGAACGAGGACATCATCGACCTGTATGAGCGCGTGCGCGTCGGCACGACGGTGGTGATGCTGCCGTGAGCCCGGCTCGGCATCAGTCACCCGCTTCCTCTCGGTCGCGCCAATGCTGCTCGGCACCGGCCTGCGGCGCCAGCCAACGCTCGCGGCGGATTGTCCACAGCTCATAGCCGGGCACCAGCGTGCTGGGAGGCTCGTCCAGCGTGCCGAGCTTGATCTCGATCTCGTCGGACCCTTCCTGCCAGCAGAACAATTGCGAGCCGCAGCGCGGGCAGAAGCGCTCGCCGCCCGCCCGGACCTGCCAGCAGCCGAGTTCACCCGAAAGGGTGACGCTCGCTCGCGGCCAGATGCCGAAGAAGGAAAAGGCCGAGCCGGATTGCTTGCGGCAGGTCGCGCAATGGCAGAGGCCGGTGCGCAGCGGCGCGCCCTCGATCTCGTAGCGAACCTGCCCGCAATTGCAGCCACCCGATAGCGTCATCGTCGTCTCGCGGGGTTGGAGGGGCGCGACTGGCGGCCTGTGGCGGCCTGCCGTCGCAGATGAACGCGGGGGGCGGCGCCCGGTTCCGGCATCCTCTGCGCAGGCGGCGGAGGCCGCAAGCCGGCAGACCCGGCACCCCCGGCCTCGCCAACAAAAAGGCCCGCCGAGGGCGGGCCTTTCGGTCTTTCTCGCGATCGCGCCGCGCGCGTCAGTCCGCCGTCGGCTCCACCGGGGCGGAGCGCAGCACGGCCTCGTCGGCCTTCATCGCCGCCGCGCGCGAGCGCATGGCGTCCCCCGCCTCTTCCGGGCGCGGCGTGCGGTTGGCCATCGCCTTGTCGATGGTGACGAGGCGCAGAACATTGGTGGTGCCGGGGGTAGCGAAGGGCACGCCGGCGGTGATCGCGATGAGATCGCCCTCTGTCGCGAAGCCGTGCTCCACCGTCACCTGCGTCGCCTTGGCCGCCATCTCGCCGAAGGTGTGGATTTCCTCCGGCGCGTGCACGACATGGACGCCATAGGACAGCACAAGCCGGCGAGCGGTGGAGAGCTGGCTGGCAATGCCGATGATCGGGATGCGCGGGCGCTCGCGCGCCGCGTGCAGCGTGGTGGTGCCGGAGAGCGTGTAGGTGCAGATTGCCGCCGCATTGGTCGACAGCGCCGCGTGATAGGCGGCCTGCGTCACCGCATCGGCCACCGAATGGCCTTCCTCGGGGCGCTGCGATTCGATGATCGAACGGTAGCCCGGGTCGCGCTCCACCTGCTTGATGATCTGGTCCATCATCGCCACGGCCTCGACCGGATACTGGCCAGCGGCGCTTTCGGCCGACAGCATCACCGCATCGGCGCCGTCATAGACGGCAGTGGCGACGTCGGAGACTTCGGCGCGGGTCGGCACCGGGGCGCTGATCATCGATTCCAGCATCTGCGTCGCCACGATCACCGGCTTGCCGAGGCGGCGGGATTCGCGGATGACGCGCTTCTGCAGGGCCGGGATTTCCGGCAGCGACAATTCGACGCCGAGATCGCCGCGCGCCACCATGATGCTGTCCGACAGCTCGGTGAGGCGGGTGAGGTGCTCGACCGCGAGCGGCTTCTCCAGCTTCAGGTTGATCTGGGCGCGGCCCTGGATCAGTTCCTTGGCCTCGATCACGTCCTCCGGGCGCTGCACGAAGGAGAGCGCGATCCACTCGACGCCGAGGTCGAGGGCGAAGAACAGGTCGGCGCGGTCCTTCTCGGTGAGCGCGGAAACCGGGAGCAGCACGTCGGGGACGTTGAAGCCCTTGTTGTTGGAGAGCTTGTTGCCCGCCACCACTTCGGCGTCGATATAGCCGGCGCCCTTCTTCACCACGCGCACCCGCACCTTGCCGTCGTCGAGCAGCACGGTGGAGCCCTCATTAAGGGCTTCGAGGATTTCCGGGTGCGGGATCGAGACGCGGGTCTCGTTGCCGGGCGTCGGGTCGGTGTCGAAGCGGATGGTCGAGCCGGCGGTCAGGTTGATGAAGCCGTTCTCGAAGCGGCCGAGACGCAGCTTGGGGCCCTGAAGGTCGGCAAGCACGCCGATGGGCCGCCGCACTTCCTTTTCGAGCGCCCGCACGGAGGCCAGCACGCGGCCATGGTTTTCCTGGGTGCCATGGCTGAAATTCAGCCGGAACACGTCGACCCCGGCCTCATAAAGCGCCTTGATCATTTCCGGGCTTGAAGATGCCGGACCCAGCGTCGCCACGATCTTGGTCGCGCGTCCACGCCTGCTAACCATAATATCCTCCGTCGGTGGGCTCGCCGATGCGCGGCACCGGCGCGTCTCATATGGACCAAAAGTCTAGCTCTGTCTCTCGGATGTTATCTTGCACCGCAGCGTGTCCCTTTCGCGACGCCGAGAGCGGATACCATCACAAGCGCGTGCCGAAAGGTCAGCCGGAGGCGGGCGGGAAAGCCGGCCCTCGCGACGGGGAGGGCCGGAATCAACTTGCTGGTATGCGGAATTCTGTATACCACTATGCGTGTCACGCATGCGGCATCTGACCCTGCGCCGGTATCCCGTCCCGGATTACGGCATGGCTGATGCATCGTCCGGTTGCCGGTTCGGCAGCGGCAGGCAGGGCGGGGCACCCGTTTGGCCGCAGCAGGATGCAGGTTTCGAGTTTTCAAACATTCGCAGACCGCAACCACGGGTGACGCCACGCCATGACGCGCACGATCAAGAAGCTTCTTGTCGCCAACCGATCCGAGATCGCCATCCGCGTCTTCCGCGCCGCGACCGAACTCGGCATCACCACGGTCGCCCTCTATGCGGAGGAGGACAAGCTCTCTTTGCATCGCTTCAAGGCGGACGAGGCCTATCAGGTCGGGCGCGGCCCGTTTCTGGCCAAGCCGCTCGGCCCGATCGACGCCTATCTCTCCATTGACGAGGTGATCCGCGTCGCGAAAGAGGCGAAGGTCGACGCCATCCATCCCGGCTATGGCTTCCTCTCCGAGAGCCCGGAATTCGCCGAAGCCTGCCAAGAGGCCGGCATCGTCTTCATCGGCCCGACCCCGCAGACCATGCGCACGCTCGGCAACAAGGTGGCCGCGCGCAACCTCGCCCTTTCGGTCGGCGTGCCCGTCATGCCGGCGAGCGAGCCGCTGCCGGACGATCCCGAGGCGGTGCTGGCGGCGGCCCTCACGGTCGGCTACCCCGTGATGCTGAAGGCGAGCTGGGGTGGCGGCGGGCGCGGCATGCGCCCCATCGAGGCCGAGGACAAGCTGCTTGATGCCGTGATGACGGCCAAGCGCGAGGCCAAGGCCGCCTTCGGCAAGGACGAGGTCTATCTCGAAAAGCTGGTGCGCCGCGCCCGGCATGTCGAGGTGCAGATTCTCGGCGACACCCATGGCAACCTCGTCCACCTGTTCGAGCGCGACTGCACCATCCAGCGCCGCAACCAGAAGGTGATCGAGCGCGCGCCGGCGCCTTATGTCGACGAGGCCACCCGCAAGGGGCTCACCGACGCGGCGCTGGCCATCGGCCGGGCCACCGACTATGTCGGCGCCGGAACGGTCGAGTTCCTGATGGATTCGGACACCGGCGCCTTCTACTTCATCGAGGTCAATCCGCGCATCCAGGTCGAGCACACGGTGACGGAAGTCGTCACTGGCCTCGACCTCATCAAAGCGCAGATTCGCATTCTCGAAGGCGGCCATATCGGCGACCTCGGCGAAACCGGCATCCCCGCGCAGGACGCCATCCGCCTCAACGGCCACGCCTTGCAGTGCCGCATCACCACCGAGGATCCGGAAAACAACTTTATCCCGGACTATGGCCGCATCACCGCCTATCGCGGCGCCATGGGCTTTGGCATCCGCGTGGATGGCGGCACCGCCTATTCCGGCGCGGTGGTTACGCGCTTCTACGACCCGATGCTGGAGAAGGTGACGGCGTGGGCGCCCTCCGGCGAGGAGGTCATCGCCCGCATGCACCGGGCGCTACGCGAATACCGCATCCGCGGCGTGGCGACCAATCTGCCGTTTCTGGAGAACGTGCTGACCCACCCGGACTTCATCGCCTGCCGCTACACCACCCGCTTCATCGACACCACGCCGGCGCTGTTCGATCTCAGCACCCGCCGCGACCGTGCCACCAAGCTGCTGGCCTGGATCGCCGACGTCACCGTGAACGGCCACCCGGAAGTGAAGGGCCGCGCCCGGCCTGCCGCCACCGCCCGCATTCCCGAGCCGCCGGCCTTCGCCAACGCGCCGGCGCCTGGCACGCGGCAGCTTCTCGACCAGCTTGGCCCGAAGGGCTTCGCCGACTGGATGCTGGCGCAGAAGCGGGTGCTCGTCACCGACACCACGATGCGCGACGCCCACCAGTCGCTGCTCGCCACCCGCATGCGCTCGCACGACATCGCGCGCGTCGCCGATTCCTACGCGCGCGGCCTGCCTGGCCTCTTGTCACTCGAATGCTGGGGCGGGGCGGCCTTCGACGTCTCCATGCGCTTTCTCTCGGAAGACCCGTGGGAAGGGCTGGCGAAGATCCGCGAGAGCGTGCCCAACATCCTGACGCAGACGCTGGTGCGCGGCGCCAATGGCGTCGGCTATGCCAATTACCCCGACAATGTGGTGCGCTTCTTCATCCGCCAGGCGGCGGATGCCGGCATGGACATTTTCCGCGTCTTCGATTGCCTCAACTGGATCGAGAACATGCGTGTCTCGATCGACGAGGCGCTGAAGACCGGCAAGCTGGTCGAGGGCGCCATCTGCTATGCCGGCGACCTGCTCGACCCCGCGCGCTCGAAATACGACCTGAAATACTACGTCTCCATGGCCAAGGAGCTGGAAAAGACCGGCATCCATGTGCTGGGCCTCAAGGACATGGGCGGCCTCGTCAAGCCGGCCGCCGCCAAGGTGCTGTTCAAGGCGCTGAAGGAGGAGATCGGCCTGCCGATCCACTTCCACACCCACGACACCTCTGGGGTTGCCGGCGCCTCGGTGCTGGCGGCGGTGGAGGCGGGGGTCGACGCCGTCGACCTCGCCATGGACGCGATGAGCGGCATGACCTCGCAGCCCTGCCTTGGCTCCATCGTCGAGGCGCTGCGCGGCTCGGACCGCGACACCGGGCTCGACCCGGAGGCGATCCGCCGCATCTCCTTCTACTGGGAAGGCGTGCGCGCCCAGTACGCCGCCTTCGAGAGCGACCTCAAGGGCCCGGCCTCCGAGGTCTATCTGCACGAAATGCCCGGCGGGCAGTTCACCAACCTCAAGGAGCAGGCGCGCTCCATGGGGCTGGAGAGCCGCTGGCACGAGGTGGCGCGCGCCTATCGCGACGCCAATGACCTGTTCGGCGACATCATCAAGGTCACGCCCTCTTCCAAGGTGGTGGGCGACCTCGCTTTGATGATGGTGAGTCAGGGCCTGTCCGCCGCCGATGTGCTCGACCCGGCGCGCGACGTCGCTTTCCCGGCCTCGGCGGTGGCGATGCTGCACGGCGAATACGGCCAGCCCCTCGGCGGCTGGCCGGAGGCGTTGCAGAAAAAGGCGCTGAAGGGCGAGGCACCGATCACCGTGCGCTACGGCTCGCTGCTGGAGGACGCCGATCTGGAGGCGGAGCGGGCGGACGTGTCGGCTATGCTCGGCCGCACCGCCACGGACAAGGAACTCGCCTCCTACCTCATGTACCCGAAGGTGTTTTCCGATTTCGCCCCGGTGCTCGCCACTTTCGGCCCGGTCTCGGCGCTGCCGACCCCGGTGTTCTTCTACGGCATGAAGCCGGGCGACGAGACCACTGTCGAGATCGAGCGCGGCAAGACGCTGATGGTGCGCCTCACGGCGCTCGGCGACACCCGCGACGATGGGCAGGTCGAGGTGTTCTTCGAGCTGAACGGCCAGCCGCGCATGATCCTGGCGGTCGACCGCGACGCGGTGCCGAAGGTCGCCGGGCGGCGCAAGGCGGAGGAGGGCAACGCGTCCCATGTCGCCGCGCCGATGCCGGGCACTATCTCCTCGCTCGGGGTGCTGGGCGGGCAGGCGGTGCAGGCCGGCGACGTGCTGCTGACCATCGAGGCGATGAAGATGGAGACGGCGATCCATGCCCCGCGCGCGGGCACGGTGGCGGAGATTCTGGTGGCGCCCGGCAACGCGATCGACGCCAAGGACCTGCTGGTCGTGCTTGAAGAGTGAAATGAAACGGTCAACGACCTTCTCGGGAGGAAGGCGATCTTGGGAGTGAGGCAATGCGCGTAGCGATAGTGAAGGAAGAGGCCCGGCTGGAGCCGCGCGTGGCGGCCAGTGCCGACACGGTAAAGCGCTACATCGGTTTGGGTGCGACGGTATTTGTTGCGTCGGGCGCGGGTGTGGCGTCGGGGATTGGCGACGGGGAGTATGAGGGCGCGGGCGCCACTGTTGTGGCGGACAACGCCGCGGCGGTGGCCGGGGCGGATATCGTGCTGGGCGTGCGGCGGCCGGAGGCTTCGGCGCTGAAGGGGATCAACCCCGGGGCGCTGGTGATCGCGATTGCCGATCCCCATGGCCATGAGGCGGCGCTCACCGAGATCGCCGGCACGGGGGCG
>NZ_SMFY01000007.1 GCF_004339465.1 Ancylobacter aquaticus
TCATACTCCCCGTCGCCAATCCCCGACGCCACACCCGCGCCCGACGCAACAAATACCGTCGCACCCAAACCGATGTAGCGCTTTACCGTGTCGGCGGACGCGGCAACCCGTGGCTCCGAACCAGAGCTCTCTTTGACAATAGCGATACGCATGGGTGCTCTCAGGAAGTGATGATCAGGGCGAGCACGAGAACGCCGAGCAGGGCGAACAGCAGCTTGGGCTTGCCATCCTGCGAGGCGAGGCCGACGGCGCAGGCCGCGATCGAGGCCAGCGTGCCGACGGTGAAGATGCCCCAGTGCCCGTTGGCGCCGCCAATGGCGAAGGCCACCATGAAGCAGCACAGAGCCAGAGTGCTGACCAGGGTCATCTTGATGAAGAAGTGATATGTGCCATTGTGCTCGGCATAGTCGTTGCCGTCCGCCTTGGCGTATTCGGTCACCCCGTGATCGGCCATGTCGACCCCCTCCCAAAGAATAATGAGCGCGCGATGCTCCGCTTTAGCGGAAGACGCCGTTTCCGGCAACGGCACGCCCCGGCCGTGTCAGCCCAGACCGGCCTGTGCCAGCGCGGCGCCTTGACGCGCCGCCACCTCCTCGGTGGAGAAATCGGCGATGGCCTCCTCAAATAGGGCGTGGAAGTTCAGCTCCGCCCTGAGGTGCAGGAACACCCCGCCGAGACCGATGGCTGCCCGGTCCATGAAGACGAATTCGCGCGGCACCCGCACCGGCCCCTGCTCCTTCAGAGCGCGATGGACGGTGAAGGCCTCGCGCCGTCCATAGTCGCCCGGTGCCACGCCGTCGGCGATCGTGCGGACCCGGTCGTCGAGCAGCGGGCCATAGATGAAGCGCGCCCAGATGTTGAGCACGTCGATCAGCTCGCGTGTGAGACCGCGAAAGCCCCAGGTCTCATAGGCATGGACGATGCGCGCCGCATCGCCCGCCTGCAGACCGCGATAGAGATCGACCACGCCGCCGACGAAGCTCGGGGGGAAGATGCGGACGCAGCCATAGTCCAGCAGGTTGATCCCCGCCGGCGCGCCCGCCTCCTCGAACACGGTGTAATTGCCGAGATGCGGGTCGCCATGGATGACGCCGAAGCGCGAAAACGGCCGCCACCACGCCGCGAACATGGCGCGGGCGATGGCGTTTCGCTGTTCCAGCGAATGGTCGACGAAATCGAGCAGCCGGCGCCCCTCCAGCCAGTCGAGGGTGAGCAGGCGCCCGGTCGAAAGGTCCGCATGGACGCGCGGCACGCGCACCGCCGGCACGTCCGCCAGCATCCCGGCGTAGAGCGCGGCATGAGCGGCTTCGCGCACATAGTCCAGTTCCTCGCGCACCCGCTCGCCGATTTCCTCGGCGATTTCAGTGGTGTCGATGACCGGGTCCATGCGCCGGTGGATGGCGAGCAGCATGCCGAGCTGCTTGAGGTCGGCCTCCACCGCCGACTGCATGTCGGGATACTGCAACTTCACTGCAAGCGCGGCGCCATCCAGCGCGCGGGCGCGGTGGACCTGGCCGAGCGAGGCGGCCGCCGCCGGCTCCTTGTCGAAGGAGAGAAAGCGCGCGGCCCAGTCCGGGCCCAGCTCCGCCATCATCCGGCGCTTGACAAAGGCCCAGCCCATGGGCGGCGCCTGGTTCTGCAGGGTGGCGAGTTCCTTGGCGTACTCCGGCGGCAGTGCGTCGGGAATGGTCGCCATCAGCTGCGCGACCTTCATGATGGGTCCCTTCAGCCCGCCAAGAGCGGCTGCAAGCGCTGCTGCATTGCCCTGCTGCTGATCCATGCCGAACAGGCGCGTGCCGGCGATGCGCGCCGCCACACCGCCGACCCTCGTTCCGACGCGGGCATAGCGCAGTGCGCGGGCGGAGAGGCGATTGGCCTCGCGGTCGGGCGAATGGGAATCGGTCAAGGAAGCCTCATGCGTTGCCCCAACATCTAGAGCGCACCGGGCCGCGCGCAAACGGCTTGGCGCGTGGCCGCGCCATCACCTTTGCGGTACGGGACCGAGCACGCGCTGGATCAGCAGCAAGCCGAGCACGGCGAGCGGGGTGAGGAAGTCGGTGTAGAAGATCGGCCCGGCATTCCCACTCGCAAGGTTCCCCGTCTCCTCGATCTGGATGGCATGGACCATGCCGGCGCCGCCGAGGAAGCCGAGCGCCACGATGCCCACAGCCGCGCGAAAGCCCGGCGAGCCGAGAAAGGCGCCGACGACCCCGGCCACGCCGATGCCGAGATTGGCCATGCCGACCTCGGCCTGGAACGGGCTCGTCGCCCAGCCGATGGCGGCCGCCGACTGCTCGGCGAAGAACACATGGCCCATGAAGGCCCAGAGCCCCTGAAGACCTACGGGCAGAAGCAGGATGTAGCGCAGCAGCTCATCGGCCAGCACGGCGAGCGAGAACGGGCGAGACCCGCGCAGCGACATCAGCACCGCGACGACGATCGCAAGCGCCCAGACGATCAACGGAACCCAGAAAACCAACGCCCCCTCCCCCGCTCTGCCGGAACACTCTACTCCCCGGTGGCGATCCGCTCCAGCGCCGCCGCCACCGCGTCGCGATGTTCGGTCAACCCCTTATAGGCGAGCTGTTCCGCGTCGAGCCCGAGGATCTGCTCGCGCAGCGAGGCAGCGAGCGCGCTTCCTTCGGGGTGGCGGCGGAAGGCCAGGAACGGGTCGACATGGATGCGGATGGTGAACAGCATGTCGCCGCTTTCGGGCAGGCGCCGCAGCGTCTGCCGCTCCACGCGCACGAAGGCCTCGGGGGCGAGATGGGCCGGGTCGTCGAACCAGTGGCGCGGGCGCTCCTTCGATTCCGGGTGGTGGCGCTCGTCGTCGGGATAGATCGACCAGTTCACCCGCCACACCGGCTGCTCGACCTTCAGATTCTCGAAGATGCGGTTCATCACCCGGGCGAGCTTGCTCTCATAGCCCGGCACCGCCTCGTGCAGCTGGTCCAGCGACTGGCCGAACTTTTCGGCCAGCGACCAGGCGGAGGGAAAGCACAGCACGGCGGCGACGAGCCGATAGCCGCCCTCTCCCTTGCGCAGCAGCACGAGATCGTCGGAGACGAGAAGGCCGGCGATGACGAGCGGCGCCTCGCCGGTGTCGTCGAGGTCGAAGGTCCGGCCGGTGGCGAGCACCGTGAGGCGCCGGCCCTCCAGCAGGTACTGCTCGGGAAAGCGGGTCGTGACATGGGCGACGATCAGCTCCAGCACCTCGCGCTGGGCCTCGCGGGTCCCCGGTTCCTCGCGCACCACAACGTCGCGGCTGTCGCGGATCAGCGCCGCGCGCTCGGTCAATGTGGCCGCCAGCCGCGGGTCCGGCTCGATCCATTCGCCGAGATCGAGCGGCGCGAGCCCAACGGCGAACGCCTTGCGCGAGCCGTCATAGGGCGTGTGGGCGAAGGGGACGTCGTCGTGCGGGACGGGTGGCGGGGCGGCGACATTCATCGGAGCATGCTCGGCTGGAAGAGCGAGGGGCAAGGTGCCCGAACCCTCCCAGCTTAGAACGTGTGCACCGTTTTCGTCAGCCCAACTTTTCGCCAGTTAAGCGACGGTCAGGCGCCATCCCAGCCGAAGGCGAAGCCGCAGAGCCGGGATCGTAATCCCAACTCGGAAGCACGATCCCGGATCGGCCTTGGGCCGCCCGGGATGACGCATCGGTCGCGGGGATGCCTCCACCCCTCGGGCGTCTCCGGCATCCGGCGCGCCGCAGGCCTTTACTCGGCCAGTTGGTAGCTGACCGGCAGCCAGCGATAGCCCTCGCCCCGCCGCTCGACATAGCCGATCGAGGGGAAGGAGGTGTGATAGGCGGCCACCGCGAGGCGGTCGGTGGCGGCCATGTCGTAGATCTTGCGCCGCGTGGCAATTCCCGCCTGCTTGTCCTGGTCAAACAAAGCGTGCCAGTCGGGGTGCGCCAGCGAAGCCAATTCGTGATGGGCGCAATCGCCCCAGACCAGCAGGCGCTTGCCTTCGCTCTCGACGTGGAAAGCGAGATGGCCGGGCGTGTGGCCATGCGCGGCCACCGCGCGGATGCCCGGAACCACCTCGCCATCGGCCGCGACAAAACTCATGCGGGCGGCGAGCGGCATCACATGGGAACGGAACATGATGGCCGAGCCATATTCATTGCTCTCCTTCGGCGCGGCGAGCGGACGGTCGCTTTTCCAGAAATCGAACTCGGTCGCGCCGATGACATAGCGCGCCTTGGCAAAGGCCGGCTTGCCACCGCTCATCAACCCGCCGACATGGTCGGGATGCGCGTGGGTCAGAACCACCACATCCACCTGCTCGGGCGCATAGCCGGCCGCCGCCAGCGAGCGGGAGAGCCAGCCACCGGCGGGGGGCGGCACGAAGCCGTTCTCGCCATTGCCGGTGTCGAACAGCACGAGCTCGCGCCCGGTATTGACCAAGGTGGGCGAAAAGCCGGGGCGAAACCGCTTTTCCGGCAGGAGGTTCGCCTGCATCAGCGCCTCGACCTCGCTGGCCGGGCGGTCTTCGCCGACGATGGGCCACGGCCCGTCGATCATGGCGCTGGCGTCGAGCAGGCTGGTGAACTCGAAGGCCCCGAGCCGAAAGCGCTGGAAGGTCTGGGTCGACGAGCCGAGTTCCGGCGCCGCCGCATGGGCGGGAAGGCCTTGCAGCACTGCCGGGGCGGCGACCAGGCCGACGGCGGCCGCCAGAATTCCACGGCGGGACGGCGCCTCGTTCCGGCACAGGCCGGAGGGCGGGAAGAGCATTTTCATGGCGTTCCTCCGGGCCCGCTTCGCGGCGCGCCCTTTTGATGGTCAACTGCGCGCGGCGTCGTGAGCGCACGGTCGAAGAGGCTATCCATGGCACCGGCTGAGCGATTGTATGAACGTGCGGCCCCCGGCCCGGCAGGCGCGGCGCTGGGGCCGCTGTGGCATCTCGACGGCGAGCGCACCTGCTTTATCGGCCCGCTCACCTACAACGCGCCGCACCAGCACGGCGCGCCGGTTTTTCTCGTGGGGCTATACGGGCGGTTCGGCCTGCGGTTGGCCGGGGGCGCGTGGCACTGGGTCCGCACGGCGATGGTTCCGGCCGGGGTGGTGCACGAACTCGATATCGGCGGCGATCCCATCGGGGTTCTCTACATCGAGCCGACCTTGGAGGGTGCGCACGCGCTGGCCGCCCTCGCCTCCCGCGCCACCGAAACGGAGGGCGTGCTGGTCGCCGGCGGCGGCCACTTCACGCTGATGCGGGAGCTTTGGGAGGATGCGGGAAGCGTGGCCTGGGCGAGCGAGGCGCTCGACGAACTGATCGGCTTCGGGGCCCGCCGCGCCCGACAGCCGCTTGATCGGCGCATCGCGCGGGTGCTCGCCCGTTTGCGCGACGGCGCCGACGACACTCCCGGCGTTGCCGCCGCCTGTGCCGGGGTGGGGCTATCGCCCCATCATTTCCAGCACCTGTTCACCCGCGAGGCGGGCGTGCCCTACCGGCGCTACCGCGCCTGGGGGCGCATGCGGCGGGCCATTGCGGCGGTCGCACAGGGCAGCAGCCTCACCCATGCCGCCCACGAGGCCGGCTTCTGCGACCAGGCGCATTTCACCCATGATTTCCGCCGCACCTTCGGCGCCCCGCCCTCGTGGAGCCTGCAGGGCGTGCGGATGTCGGGAGACCCGGCGCGGCGGAAAGCCGCCGCGCAATTGTCGCAAAGCCCGGCGCGGCGGAAACCCGCCGCACCGGTGTGAGGCTCAGGCCTCCTCCATCGCCTCAAGCTCGGCGATCATGCGCTCGATGAGGCCGAGACCCGTCTGCCAGAAGGCGGGATCGCGGGCATCGAGGCCGAAGGGCTTCAGCAGTTCCGAATGATGCTTGGTGCCGCCGGCCGCCAGCATGGCGAGATAGCGCTCGGCAAAGCCCTCGCTGGCGTTCTCGTACACCGCGTAGAGCGAGTTCACCAGGCAGTCGCCGAAGGCATAGGCATAGACGTAGAAGGGCGAATGAATGAAGTGGCCGATATAGACCCAGTAGTTCTCATAACCCGGCCCAAGATGGATCGCCTCGCCCAGGCTTTCGGACTGAACCTCCATCCAGATGGCGCAAATCTTCTCCGCCGTCAGCTCGCCATTCTTGCGCTCGGTGTGGATGCGGCGCTCGAAGGTGTAGAAGGCGACCTGCCGCACCACCGTGTTGATCATGTCCTCGACCTTCGAGGCCAGCATCGCCTTGCGCGCCTGCGCATCCGGCGCCGCCGCCAGCAGCCGGCGGAAGGTCAGCATTTCGCCGAACACCGAGGCGGTCTCGGCCAGCGTCAGCGGGGTCGGCGCCATCAGCGCGCCATTCGGCGCCGCCAGCACCTGGTGCACGCCATGGCCCAGCTCATGGGCGAGCGTCATCACGTCGCGCGGCTTGCCCATATAGTTGAGCAGCACATAGGGATGAGCGGAGGGCACGGTGGGGTGGGCGAAGGCGCCCGTCGCCTTGCCCGGGCGCACGCCAGCGTCGATCCAGCTCTTGTCGAAGAAATCGCGGGCAATGTCGGCCATGCGCGGCGAGAAGGTGGAATAAGCGCCGAGCACCGTGTCGCGCGCCTCGTCCCAGCCGATGGGGCGCGTATCCACCTTGGGCAGCGGTGCGTTGCGGTCCCAGTATTCCAGCTTTTCCTTGCCGAACCACTTGGCCTTGAGCTTGTAGTAGCGGTGCGCCAGCCGGGGATAAGCCTCATGGACGGAGGACACCAGCGCATCCACCACTTCGCGTTCGACGCGGTTGGCCAGGTGCCGGGAATCGGCGATGTCCTCGAAGCCGCGCCAGCGGTCGGAGATTTCCTTGTCCTTGGCCAGCGTGTTGGTGATGAGGGTGAACAGGCGCAGATTGTCGCCGAACACCTTGCCGAGCGCCTGCGCGCCCATGCGGCGCTTCTCCTCCTCCGGCTCGGCGAAGAAGTTCAGCGTCTGCTCCAGCGGCAGTATCTCGCCGTCGACATCGAAGCGCAGCCCGGCGATGGTTTCGTCGAACAGCCGGTTCCAGGCGCCGCGCCCGGTGACGCCCTTCTCGTGGAAGAGCTGCTCGACGCGATCATCGAGCTGGTAAGGTTTCTCCGCCCGGACATCCTCGATCCAGGGCCGGTAATGGGCGAAAGCCGGCGCATCGAGGGCGGCCTCCATTTTCGCATCGTCCAGCCGGTTCAGTTCCAGCGTGAAGAACAGCAGGTGCGTGGAGGCATCGGTCAGCTTTTCCTGCACGTCGCCATAGAATTTCGCCCGCACCGGATCGGTGGTGTCGCCGGAATAGACCAATCCAGCGAAGGAATAGAGCCGGCCCAGAAGATCCTCGATCTTCTCGTAGCGCGCGACGATGGCCGCCATCTGCTCGCCGGCATCGTCCCCGTCGAGAACGGATGCGAGCTTGCCCTTGTGGTCTTCCTCGAACTGCGCCGAGCGGGCGGCCACCGCCTCCAGATCGGCCCGCAATTCGGGCGAGTCCATCGCCGGATAAAGATCCGAGAGGTCCCATTGCGGTAGATGGCCGAAGGTGGCGGCGGCAGGCTCGGGCGAGCGGGGCACGAGGGCGAAATGATCGGAACGGCGCTGCATGTTCACTCCGGCGGACTAGGGAGGCACGGTAAGCCTGTGCTGCACTGATATCGTGCGGGGATGCGCGCTATCAACCGCCTCCTGGCTGGATGGTTGCGCGAACGCCCCCACAACAAGGCGAGGCCGGGGGCTGGCGCCGCCTACCCCCTTGCCCGGACGGCCTTCGCGCCGCATGTTACCGTTTCAACGGGGAGAATGTGGATGTTTCCGCGCGCGCTGGCCGCCGCTCTCGCCGCGGCGATGATTGCCCTTGGTGTTTCCGTCGCGGAGGCGGCGCCCAAGCGGATCGTCATCGTGCGGCATGGCGAGAAGCACACGGCGCTCACCCTGTGCGGCCTCGGCAAGGAGCGGGCGAAGGCACTGGCGGCGCAGTATCTCAGCCCCACCAGCCCGATGAGCCTCATCAGGGACGATCCGCCGGCCGCTATTCTGGCCATGACGCTGCACACGGTGGAAACCGCGCGGCCCATCGCCCGTGCCTGGAACATGAAGCTGGTGGCGCCGCCTATCGGCTATGTTCCGATCCGCAACAACCGCTTCTTCAATTCCAAGCTGAACGTGGTGAACCGGGACGTGGCGCGCGACCTGCTGGAGAATCCGCGCTGGCACGGCAAAACAGTGGTGATGGTGTGGGAGCATTTCCACATCGCCAGCGCGGCGCTGGAGAAGGAATTCGCCGGCGAGGAGGTGACACTCCGCCAGTTGCTGCATCTCGATCGGGTGAAGGGCGTGAAAGGCGGCGTGCCCGACACCTGGCCGGACAGCAATTACAATTTCTTCTGGGTCCTCACCTATGACCGGCCGCAGGACTCCGTGCCGAGCCGGTTCGAGGTGGTGAGGCAGTATTTCGCCGAGCCCTTCGCCAATCTGCCGTCGAACGGCTGGGGCAAACCTGAACCCCTCCCCGCCAACAGCGGCTGCAGCTAAAAAAAAGCGCCCGTCAGGGCGCTTGAGGCTGGTCATTAAGGGGTCGGCACGTCTCGATGGTCAGTCGAAAGCGCGCTTCATGCGCTGCCACGGCGAATCGCGGCCTTCATAGAGCGGCCCGAAGAATGCGCGCTCCTTCGATTGGCCCTGGGTCTGGCGCACCTGCTGCTTGCGGACGCGGTCATGGTCGCGCACCTGCTTGCGGTCCACCGTATCGCCGAAGCGCGGCGTGTCGCGCGGGCCGGCCGAGGTGGCACTGGCGGGGGCTGCGGCGATCATAAGGCCAGCGGCAACCAGTGCAGCAACGCCGACCGAACTCTTCACTCGTGTCTTCGTCATGATGACCTCCCAAAAGTAATCTGCTGGCGAGATAACCTTGATGACGGGAAATAGTTTCATAGAAAAAATGGAGGTATGATGTGGCACACGCGACCGAGCTTTGCCGCGATCGCCTGATCCAACTTCGGCCGGGGCCAGCACATGATGCGGAACCATTGCCGCAACGGTCCGTTTTCCGCCGACAACCCGGGAAATTCCATGATTGCGCCCCTGTCACCAACCACGCCCCACGCGTTCGATCCGCCGCTGAGCCTGACGGTCAACGGCGACAGCGTGACTGTCGCCACGCTGGACGAGGCGCTGTCCTTCGCCGAGCGGCACCCACTTCCCGAGGGCGACTATGAGGGCATGATCCGCCGCCTTCAGGGTTCGCACAGCGCCGAGGCGATGACGGAGGCGGCGAACGCCTTTCGCTGGTGGGCGCAATCGAACGGGCTGACGCGCTGACGCCTACGAATGCCGCACCCCAACGCGCCCGAAGGACGGGTAGTTCGGTGATGGAAAGACGGCGATGATCGGCAGGGAACGGAATGGTGGGCGCGACAGGGATTGAACCTGTGACCCCCTCGATGTCAACGAGGTGCTCTCCCGCTGAGCTACGCGCCCATTCCGTGGTCTCTTGCGAGCGGGGCTCCCCTATAACCAGAACCCTGCACCCGCGCAAGCGGGGAATGACGGCTGTGGATGGCGCTGTCGATCAACACGCAATCGCGCCGCGCTTTCACGCGCCGCGCGGCGTCTCTACGCCGCCAGCATCTTGCCGACCTCGTTGACCAGATCGCGCAGATGGAAGGGCTTGGAGAGCACCTTCGCGTCTTTCGGCGCCTGGCTGCCGGCATTGAGCGCCACCGCCGCGAAGCCGGTGATGAACATCACCTTTATATCAGGGTCGAGATCGGTGGCGCGGCGGGCGAGTTCGATGCCGTCCATCTCCGGCATCACGATGTCGGTGAGGAGCAGTTCAAAGGGCTCTTCGCGCAGCCGGTCATAGGCGGAGCGGCCATTGTCGAAGTCAACGACCTCGTAGCCGGCGTTCTGCAGCGCTTTCACCAGAAAGCGGCGCATGTCGTTGTCGTCTTCGGCGAGCAGGATCTTGAGCATCCCGGGCATCCTGATTGTCTTGAGGCGGCGAGATCGGCGTCGGGCAGGCCGACGCGCGCATGCCCGCCGCATGCACATTCTCCTTGGGTACTCCAGCGCCCCTTAGCACATCGTGAACGCCGCCCCCTTCCCGCACCGGCGGCCTCTCGCGGACGTGTTCACAAAAACCGCCGCGCTCGCGCCACCGCCGCATTCCGCCTTGCGGGGCGTCATGTTAGAGACGTTGAGGCCCGCGCGCGGCGGTGCCGGAAGCGGATGAGGAATGATGGCCGTCATCGCCGATCTGATCGACCCCGCCTTCGAGATCGTGCAGCCAGCCTCGCTTCGCGCCCCGTTCCTGTTCAATTCGCCCCATAGCGGGGTGGTCTATCCCCGCGACTTCGTCAGCCAGTCGCGGCTCGAACTCCCGGTGCTGCGCCGCTCCGAGGACAGTTTCGTCGACGAGTTGTTCGCCCAGGTGACGCGCTTCGGCATGGGGTTCATGCGCGCGCATTTTCCGCGCTGCTATCTCGACGTGAATCGTGAACCCTATGAGCTCGACCCGCGCATGTTTGACGGGCGGCTGCCGGCCTATGCCAACACGCGCTCCATGCGGGTTGCCGGCGGGCTCGGTACCATTGCCCGCATCGTCGGCGAGGCGCAGGAGATCTATGGCCGCCGCATTCCGGTGGACGAGGCAATTGCGCGCATCGAATCGCTGTACAAGCCCTACCACCGCTCGCTGCGGCAGTTGATGGTGCAGATGCAGCGCAGCTTTGGCGTCGCTGTGCTGGTGGATTGCCACTCGATGCCTTCGGGCTGCCAGCGCGATGCACGCATCGACATCGTGCTGGGCGACCGCTACGGCACGAGCTGCGCCGGGATCATCCCCGATACGATCGAAGCGGAACTACGCCGGCGCGGCTATTCGGTGGTGCGCAACAAGCCCTATGCCGGCGGCTTCATCACCGAGCATTACGGCAACCCGGCCTCCGGAATGCACGCCGTGCAGATCGAGATCAACCGCGCCCTCTACATGCGCGAGGCGACGTATCAACCCTCCGAAAATTTCGAAATCGTGCAGAATGACCTGCTGGAGGTGGCGCTGGCGCTCGCCGAGGTGCCCCATCTGGAGCTGGCACCGCTGCGGACCGCTGCTGAATAAACTATATTTATCAATTACTTAAGTGTCCGTGACCAAATTTTTGATGGGGTGATGTAAAAAACCTCAGGAAGAGCCTTGCATTTTAAACATGCGAGCTATACCAATTCTGCACGCTCGGTTCCGGGGCGAAATTCCACTACCGATGGATCGGTCAAAGCTGCCTGAAAGGCGGAGGGAATTCCAGTCTGCAAGGATTGGCGGGCTCTTTCGGGAGCTCACGGAACCGCAACGGGATGACCGCAAGATGGCAAAGCCACGGCAGGCATCTTCGTCCGGCGCAAAAGAAAGAGGCCGCTTACGCAGCGCGCAAGCGGCCCAAGTCTAGGGAGGAAACGCCCAAGGAGGGCTGTACGCAGCGACGCCAATCGCTGGGTACGAGTGCAAGATGTAGGTGCATTGCGGATTAATCAAGGCACCCATCGGCGGTTTCTGGCATACCAAATACGGTAGCGGGCTCGGTGTGGTATTATTGCCGCATTCGACGGTATAAAAATACTTTTCAGGAGTGCGGGTCGCCCTGACGGGCGTTGACGGGCCGACCGGGGGGTCGCGGCGCGTCAGCGCCCGCTTCCGTTAGGCTCGCCGTAGCCCGCCGCGCGAGCACGCCTCCATGCGGGCGCGCTTCAGATCGGCGTTCATATCCGGCGCTCAAAGCCGCCGCTCTCCAAAGCCCGCGAACCTGCCCCACGCTGGCCCGCCCAAATCGGCGTGCTCCAGACGGGGCTCTCCAAGCCGCGCGCTCAAAGCCACGCGCTCAAAATCCGGCGTTCCAAACCGGCATGCCGCCCCGCCGTTCCCCCTTTTGGACACAGCCGCACGCACCGGCGCGGACCCTCCCGGAGGGTTGCCTGCCCTTTCCAGGGCCGGGCCGCTTTGCCGGCAAACGCTCCCGGCTCTCCGTCTCTGGTTTCGGCCGGGATGACGGGGCCGTCGAGGGCATTCCAAACGCCCTCCCGCCCGTGCTGGCCCGCAGGCGCCTCGCTGGCGCATTCCGGTGTGGCATGCCTGACGCGTTACCGCACCGCGCGCTCTCCCAGATCAGGGGTTCCCACTGCGGACCGCACAGACGCGCGCTGGCGCCTCGTCAATGGGCGCAGGATATCAGCCGGTTGGCCTCCGGCACTGGAAGGCAGCGACGAGAGGCGCAAGAGAACGGCTTGGCCCAAAAGAAAGAGGCCGCTTACGCAGTGCGCAAGCGGCCCAAGTCTAGGGAGGAAACGCCCAAGAAGGGCGGCGACAGCGTGACGCCAATCACGCCGCCGCAACGCAATAACCATAAGCTCCCGGCGTTCGCCTGACAACCGCCAAGCGAAAGAAACGAAACTGCCAATTGGTCGCAGGCGTTCAAATGATGACAATCGCGCGTCCTACGCGCGTCCAGCCCACCGTGCCGCTGAACCGCTGGCATGGCCGGGACTAAGCGCGGGAGATATTCGTAATCCCGCGCACCGGCACGGCTGCGCGGCCGGGCGCAGACAAGGCGCCGGCGACGAAAACTGTTAAATTTCAAGAGGTTGCTGAAAAAGAAAGGGGCCGCTCACGTTGCCGGAGCGGCCCAAGTCTAGGGAGGAAACGCCCAAGGAGGGCGGCGGTAAGGCGACGCCAATCGCTCTACCGCGCTGCAATAATATGGCAGGTTCACTTCTCCGGCGCAACGACTGAATTGCCCATTTCTTGACCATGCCGGAATGGCAGCCATGCGTGGAACGCGGGGCATTTTTGACGAGCGCCCCTCATTTGGCGCGGGCCCGCCTTGCCGCAACGGCACCGGCCCCTCGTTGCTGGATGATTGCCGTGCCCGCCGCCTGTCGCTAGGAGTGGAAGCGGCGGGCGGCGGGCGCCGGCATGTGCAAGCGACAGGGGCAGGGCCGATGGGTGCGGTGGACTTCGAGATTTTCGTCGACGAACTCGCCACCGTGTCCGGCCAGGCCATCCTTCCCTTCTTCCGCACCGCGCTGGGTGTCGAGGACAAGAGCCGCGGCGCGGTGTTCGATCCGGTGACGGCCGCCGACCGCGCGGCCGAGCAGGCAATGCGCGCCCTCATCCGCCGCACCTTTCCCAGCCATGGCGTGCGCGGCGAAGAATTTCCCGACGAGGGCATCGATGCCGACTATGTCTGGGTGCTCGACCCGATCGACGGCACCAAATCGTTCATCAGCGGCATGCCGGCCTGGGGAACGTTGATCGGCCTGTGCCGGCAGGGCCAGCCGGTCTACGGCATGATGCACCAGCCCTTCATCCGCGAGCGCTTCACCGGCGACGGCCAGCAGGCGCGCTATCGCGGGCCGGCGGGCGACCGGCGGCTCACCGTGCGCCATTGCGGCGGCCTCGGTGAGGCGGTGATGATGACCACCAGTCCGCTGCTGATGGAAGAGGACAACCGCGCCCTCTATACGCAGGTGGAGAAGCGCGTGCGCCTGCCGCGCTATGGCGGCGACTGCTACGCCTATTGCATGCTCGCCGCCGGCCATGTCGATCTCGTCATCGAGACCAATCTGAACGATTTCGACATATTGCCCCTCACCCCCATCGTGCAGGGCGCCGGCGGCATCGTCACCAATTGGGAAGGCGGCACGGATCTCACCAGCGGGCGCGTCGTCGCCTCGGGCGATCGCCGGGTGCATGACGAGGCGCTGAGCGTGCTCAACCGGGGCTGACCGCCCCACCGCCGGATCAGATTACGCCCCTCAGGCGATCACGCTGCCGCGCTGCCGGGGATGAAGGCGTCGAAGGCGGCCAGCAGCGGCTCGCGGAACAGGTCGCGCTCCTGCAGCAATTCGTGGCGGGCGCCCGGAATGATGATGTGTGCGCCGGCAATGAGCCGCGTCCCGAGATGCTCGATGCTCGGCGTGCAGACGATCTTGTCCGCGCCGGCGCCCACCATCAGCAGCGGCTGGCGGATCGCACGCGCCGAAGCCGGATCGGCCAGCGTCTCCATCAGATCGAAGGCGGCCTTCACCCAGCCGATGGTCGGGGGGCCGACATCGAGCTGCGGCTGCTCCATGGAAATCGTCAGGTTGCGGGCGAAGCGGACCTCGTCGGAGGTCAGGCGATTGCCGTCGAAATGCACCTCGTGCATCGGCCGCACCCGGCGGGTCGGCACATAGGCTCGCGACAGGCCGACGAAAGACAGCGTGCGCGCCAGCCGCCGGGCGGCTACGTCGTGCTTGAGCAGCGAGAGGTCGAGCATAGGTGCGACGAGAAACATGCGCTCGAAGAACGACCCGCCACGTCGCGCATGGTCGAGCAGGATCGCCGCGCCCATCGAATGGGCAAGGGCGAAACAGGGGCCCGGCATGTCCGGCAGCACGGCCTCTTTCAGCAGCGCCTCGATATCCAGCTGGTAGTCGGCGAAGTCCCTTACATGTCCCTTCATCGGGTTTGACAACAGCCGCTGCGAGCCGCCCTGCCCGCGCCAGTCGAGCGCGGCCACCGCGAAGCCCCGCTCCAGCAGGTCGCGCACCGTCTCGAAATATTTCTCGATCTTTTCCGTCCGGCCGGGAAAGACGCAGACCGTGCCGTAGCCGCCGCCCCTCTCCGGATTCCAGCGCGCAAAGCGCAGCCGGACCCCGTCGGACGTGGTGACGAAGCCGCAAACCGCACCTTCCGGCACGGGGTTGTCCCGGGTGCTGTAGAGAATGGGGTCGGACTGCATGTGGCCGCGCGCTGGTTTCGCCCCTGCGGCTTATAGCGGAGCCCGCCCGCGCGGCAAGCGCGCAATACGGCGCAAGGGCGCAAACGCCGCCTTCAATAACGCTTGTCGCCGAAGCCGATCACCTTCATGCCGCTGATGGCGCCGGACGCCCCGTCCACCACCACCTGCACGCGCTCGCCGCGCGGCCCGTTGGCTTCAAGCAGGATGGTAGCGCCGCGCCGGCGGATCACCGAAATGTTCGAGAAGCCCCGCCCCCGGAGCATCCGCACCGCCGCGTCGGCGTCGACCGGCCCGCTCGCCCGCCCGCGCGCCGGTGGCGCGTCATAAGGCGCGTAGGGGCCGGGGCTCGGCGCATACGGGCCCGGCGGGGGACGGTAATTCTGGGCGAGCGCCTGCATCCCCCCCGGCACAGGGGGGGGAAGCGTTCCGAGCAGCAGTCCCACTGCGACGATCAGCACCGTCGATGCCCGCGCCATCACTCCACACCGTCCCTCGAATTGGCGAGTATCGAACCTCAAACCCTTAAGAACCCGGCACTGAATGTCGCCCGAGCGGGCCGTTCATCCGCCGTTCATCGGGCGCCAAGGCGCCGCCCGAGATTTGCCTCGCCGGCCCTTGCGCGCCGAAAAGCCCTTCCTATCTCGAATTGGTACCGGCCAGAAGGCGGTACGTGAACCGGGTCCGGCTCCCTCGAGAGGACCCTTCTGCATGTCGCTTTACGTGAGGATATGCCATGCGTACGTTTGATCTTACCCCCCTGCACCGTTCGACCGTCGGCTTCGATCGCCTGTTCTCGCTGCTCGATCAGGTCGGCAATGTCGACACAGGCGCGACTTACCCCCCCTACAATATCGAGCGCACGGGCGAGACTGCCTATCGCATCACCGTCGCCGTCGCCGGCTTCACCGAGGACGACCTGTCCATCGAGGTGAAGGAAAACGGCCTGTCCATCCGGGGCGATCGCAAGGCCGATGCCGGCAAGAACGCCGATGTGCTCTATCAGGGAATCGCTGCCCGCGCCTTCGAGCGCCGCTTCCAGCTCGCCGACCATGTCGAGGTGCGCGGCGCCAGCCTTGCCAACGGCCTGCTGCATGTGGAGCTGGTGCGCGAAATACCCGAGGCGATGAAGCCCCGCACCATCCCGATTTCGTCCGGCGGCACCGCCCCGCGCGTGATCGAGGCGCGGACCAGCGCGGCGGCGTGAGGCGTCGTCCCGAGGCGGGTGGATTGACCGCCCCCGCTTCGGGCACGGCCCCGACGAGGGCCTACCGGCCGGGTGAGGACCCCTCCCCCTTCTTCCATCCCGGCCTCAGCTGAACGCAAAACGGGCGCCCCGGCGGACCACCGGGGCGCCCGTTTCGATTCGGGACCGAATTCCTCGCTTGCCGTTGCGGCCTTCGCCGGCCGTGCCTATTCCTCGGCCGGCTCCGGCTTGGCCGGGGCGCCGCGCGCATAGACGGAGGCGGTGCCGGCGGGCGTGGTGCTGCCGGTGCCGACGCCGGTTCCCGTTCCGCTGCTCTCCGTCGCGGCAGCGGCGGGCGGGGGAGCGGCCGGCGGCTCAGCGGCGCTGGCATCGGCCCCGCTTCCGGGCGTCGGCATCGCGCTCGGCGGGACGGCGGTTCCGGGGATGATCCGCACCGCTCCTGTTGCCTCCGGCGCGGCCGGTGCCGATTCGTCCGTCCCGTCGGCGGGGGTAGAAGCGGCGGAGGTGGGCGCTTCCCCGGTCTCCGACTCGGCGGGAGAAGCTTCCGGCGGTGAAATGTCCGGCGAGGAAGCCGCCGGCGCGGCGGCGCCCAGCGCTTCCGCCGACGGCTCCGGCGCGGGAATGGCGGCGAGTTCCGGCGGGCGGGCCGGCGGCAGCGGCGCGATCGCCGGCAGCGCCTGACGGGTGGAGGGGGTACGCGGCGTGGCGGCCGATGCCTGGCCAATCGGGTGCATGGCGATCACCTGGCCATTATAGGCATCGATCCGCACGCGCATGCGGGCGCCCGAGCGGGCGGTGGCGTCGACCATATAAGTGGGTCCGTCGACACGCGCCCGGCCGATGCCTGTCATGCCCATGGAGCGCAGCAGCGGGCCGATATCGGCAGCGGGAAAGCGCCCCGGCGCGCGATAGTTCGACGGGGGCGGGTAATAGGCGGGAGGCGGCTCGTAATAGGCGGGCGGAGGCGGGTAATAGGCCGGCGGCGGCTCGTAATAGCGCTCGACATAGACCCCGCCATAGGGGCGGAGGAAAACCTGTGCCTGCGCCGGCAGGCTGGCGAGGGCGCACAGCCCGGCCAGCACCGGCGCGGCGACCGAGGTGAGCCGCGGTCGCACACGAACGTTCGGCACGCGAGCGTTCGGCGCCCGGGCGGTCGGCGCGGAGGCTGTCGGCGTGCTGGGCATCGGCATGGACATCTCCGAAGAGGTTTTAAACCGCCCCCAAGGGAAGCCTCAAATACGGCGTGGGAAAGACCCTTCGCGCGCCGGCTGGACCGGCGCGGTTGCGACCGAGCGGCGCAACGGCGTTGCGCGCGAGGCCCGGGCGCCTTACCGTTCCTTGCGCACGACGCCCGCCCTTCGCAAGAAGCGTGAAAAATCGCGTCGGTCTTGGCGCGCGCGGCGCTTGTGCCCGGACGCCAATTCTGGCATCTTCGCGGTTGATAGGGCAGTCATGCTGTCCTATAATTCGGATGCGCCTGCCCTTCCGGGGCGTGGCACGAAGGATGCTAGCGTCGTTCGGTGAGCGAACACGCCTTGCGGGGGAGCGCCCGGCGAGGTCCATACGTGTCGGCGCCGGGCGTTAGGACGACCCTTGAGGGAGTGACGGGAATGACAAAGGAAATGGGCGGCCATGCCGCGCGCGCGATTGGCCAGGCTTCGGCTCGCCCGGCCACGACGGACCGCGCCACTACATCCATTTCCCATATCGACCCGGGCCTGCCCGTGGCGCAGGGGCTCTATGACCCGCGCAACGAAAAGGATTCCTGCGGCGTCGGCTTCATCGCCGACATCAAGGGCCGCAAGTCGCACCAGATCGTGCAGGACGGCCTGAAGATCCTGCTGAACCTCGAGCACCGTGGCGCGGTGGGTGCCGATCCGCGCGCCGGCGACGGCGCCGGCATGCTGGTGCAGTTGCCGCACAGGTTCTTCGTCAAGGAAGCGGCCAAGCTCGGCTTCGAGCTGCCGGAGCCCGGCCATTACGCCGTCGGCCACGTTTTCATGCCGCACGACACCGAAGGGCACGAGATCATCCGCGCCACCATGGAACAGGTGGTGGCGGAAGAAGGCCAGGTGCTGCTGGGCTGGCGCGAGGTGCCGACTGACAATTCCTCGCTCGGCCACACCGTGCTGCCGACCGAGCCCAAGCACGTCCAGGTGTTCGTCGGTCGCGGCGAAGCGGTGGCCAGCGAGGACGATTTCGAGCGCCGGCTGTTCGTGCTGCGCAAGGTGATCTCCAACGCCATTTATTCCGCCAAGGACCCGCGCACGGCGGGCTATTACGTCGTGTCGCTGTCCTGCCGCACGCTCGTCTACAAGGGCATGTTCAACGCCGACCAGCTCGGCGCCTATTATGGCGACCTGCATGACGAGGATTTCGAGAGCGCGGTGGCCCTCGTCCACCAGCGCTTCTCGACCAACACCTTCCCGGCCTGGTCGCTCGCCCATCCCTACCGGATGGTCGCTCATAACGGCGAGATCAACACGCTGCGCGGCAATGTGAACTGGATGGCGGCCCGCCAGGCCTCCGTCGACAGCGAGCTGTTCGGCAACGACATCTCGAAGCTGTGGCCGATTTCCTATGAGGGCCAGTCGGACACGGCGTGCTTCGACAACGCGCTCGAATTCCTCATCCAGGGCGGCTACGAGCTGCCGCACGCCGCGATGATGCTGGTGCCCGAGGCCTGGGCCGGCAACCCGCTGATGAACGAGGAACGCCGCGCCTTCTACGAGTACCACGCCGCCATGATGGAGCCGTGGGACGGGCCGGCCGCCATCGTCGCCACCGACGGGCGCCAGATCGTCGCCATGCTCGACCGCAACGGCCTGCGGCCGGCGCGCTACATGGTGACGACCGACGACAAGATCGTGCTCGCCTCGGAAATGGGCGTGCTCACCTTCCCCGAAAGCGAGATCATCACCAAGTGGCGCCTGCAGCCGGGCCGCATGCTGCTGGTCGACCTGGAGGAAGGCCGGCTGGTGCCGGACGAGGAGATCAAGACCGCCCTCGCCCAGGCGCATCCCTACAAGGAGTGGCTGCAGCGCACCCAACTGGTGCTGGAGGAACTGCGCTCGGTGGAAGCACGCGAGGTCCGCACCGACGTGTCGCTGCTCGATCGCCAGCAGGCCTTCGGCTACACCCAGGAAGACCTCAAGATGCTCATGGCGCCGATGGCGACCACGGGCCAGGAGGCGGTCGGCTCCATGGGCTCGGACACACCCATCTCGCCGCTGTCGAAGAAGTCGAAGCCGCTCTTCACCTATTTCAAGCAGAACTTCGCGCAGGTGACGAACCCGCCGATCGACCCGATCCGGGAAGAGCTGGTGATGAGCCTCGTCTCGTTCATCGGGCCGCGGCCGAACATCTTCGACCTTGAAGGCAATTCCCGCCGCAAGCGGCTGGAAGTGCGCCAGCCGATCCTCACCAATGAGGATCTGGAGAAGATCCGCTCCATCGGCTTCATGGAAGAGCGCTTCGACACCCGCACGCTCGACATGACCTACCCCTCCGACAAGGGCGCGGCGGGCATGGGCGATGCCGTCGAGCGGCTGTGCGAGCGCGCCGAGGCGGCGGTGCATGGCGGCTACAACATCATCATCCTCTCCGACCGCCTGGTCGGGCCGGACCGCATCCCGATCCCGTCGCTGCTGGCGACGGCCTCCGTGCACCATCACCTCATCCGCAAGGGCCTGCGCACCTCCGTCGGCCTCGTGGTGGAGACCGGCGAAGCGCGCGAGGTGCACCATTTCGCCTGCCTCGCCGGCTATGGCGCCGAGGCGATCAACCCCTATCTCGCCTTCGAGACGATGATCGACATGCGCGTCGACATCCCCGAGGAGGTGTCCGAGGACGAGATCGTCAAGCGCTTCATCAAGTCGATCGACAAGGGCCTGCTCAAGGTCATGTCGAAGATGGGCATCTCGACCTATCAGTCCTATTGCGGCGCGCAGATCTTCGACGCCGTCGGCCTCAACCAGGAGGTCGTCGACCGCTATTTCTCCGGCACCGCCTCCTCCATCGGCGGCATCGGCCTCACGGAAATCTCCGAGGAAACCGCGATGCGCCATCGCGACGCCTTCGGCGACGCGCCGATCTATCGCACCGCGCTGGATGTCGGCGGCGACTACGCCTACCGCCTGCGCGGCGAGGAGCATGCCTGGGACCCCGAAACGGTCGCCGTGCTGCAGCACGCGGTGCGCGGCAATGCGCAGGACAAGTACCGCCACTTCGCCAATCTGGTGAACGACGCCGGCGCCAAGACGCTCAACATCCGCTCGCTGTTCCGCATCCGCGAGGCCGAGGAATTCGGTCGCGCGCCGGTGCCCCTCGATGAGGTCGAGCCGGTGGCCGACATCGTCAAGCGCTTCGTCACCGGCGCCATGTCGTTCGGCTCCATCTCGCGCGAGGCGCACACCACGCTCGCTATCGCGATGAACCGCATCGGCGGCAAGTCCAACACCGGCGAGGGCGGCGAGGAAGCCACCCGCTTCAAGCCGCTGCCCAATGGCGACAGCATGCGTTCGGCGATCAAGCAGGTCGCCTCGGGCCGCTTCGGCGTCACCGCGGACTACCTCGTCAACGCCGACATGATCCAGCTGAAGATGGCGCAGGGTGCCAAGCCCGGCGAAGGCGGACAGCTGCCCGGCCACAAGGTCGACGCGGTGATCGCCAAGGTGCGCCACTCCACCCCCGGCGTTGGCCTCATCTCGCCGCCGCCACACCATGACATCTACTCGATCGAGGATCTGGCGCAGCTGATCTACGACGTGAAGAACGTCAACCCGGAAGCCGATGTTTCGGTCAAGCTGGTCTCCGAGGTCGGCGTGGGCACGGTCGCGGCCGGCGTCGCCAAGGCGCGCGCCGACCACATCACCATTTCCGGCTTTGAAGGCGGCACCGGCGCCTCTCCCCTCACCGCGCTGAAGCATGCCGGCTCGCCCTGGGAGATCGGACTTGCCGAAGCGCACCAGACGCTGGTGCTTAACAATCTGCGCGGGCGCATCGCGCTGCAGGTCGATGGCGGCCTGCGCACCGGGCGCGACGTGGTGATCGGCGCCCTGCTCGGCGCCGATGACTTCGCCTTCTCGACCGCGCCGTTGATCGCGGCCGGCTGCATCATGATGCGCAAATGCCACCTCAACACCTGCCCGGTCGGCGTCGCGACGCAGGACCCGGTGCTGCGCAAGCGCTTCAAGGGCACGCCCGAGCACGTCATCAATTACTTCTTCTTCGTCGCCGAGGAAGTGCGCGAGCTGATGGCTGCCATGGGCATACGCAACTTCAACGAGCTGATCGGCCGCTCCGACTGGCTCGACCAGCGCGAGGCGATCGAGCACTGGAAGGCCAAGGGGCTCGATTTCAGCCGCATCTTCGCCAAGCCCGAGGTCGGACCGGAGGTCTCGATCTACCATACCGAGCGGCAGAACCACCCGATCCAGCACGTGCTCGACCGCACCTTGATCGCGCAGGCAATGCCGGCGCTGGAGAGCGGCGAGAAGGTGGAGATCCACAGCCAGATCAAGAGCATCAACCGCTCCGTCGGCGCCATGCTCTCGGGCGAGGTGGCCAAGCGCTATGGCGATACCGGCCTGCCGGAAGACACCATCGACATCCATCTGACCGGCACCGCCGGGCAGTCCTTCGGCGCCTTCCTCGCCACCGGCATCTCGATGACGCTGGTGGGCGAGGCTAATGACTATGTCGGCAAGGGCCTTTCCGGCGGGCGCATCGTGGTGCAGCCGGCCAAGGACTGCGCCGTCGTGCCGGAGGAGTCGATCATCGTCGGCAACACCGTGATGTACGGCGCCACCTCCGGCGAGTGCTACTTCCACGGCGTCGCCGGCGAGCGCTTCGCGGTCCGCAACTCCGGCGCCATCGCGGTGGTCGAGGGCACGGGCGACCATGGCTGCGAGTACATGACCGGCGGCATCGTCGTCGTCATCGGCCAGACCGGGCGCAACTTCGCGGCCGGCATGTCCGGCGGCGTCGCCTATGTGCTGGACGAGGACAACAGCTTCAAGAAGCGCTGCAACCTCTCCATGGTCGACCTGGAGCCGGTGGAAGAGGAAGAGGACCTTCTGGAGCGCCTGCACCACCATGGTGGCGACCTCGAGTTCAAGGGCCGCATCGACATCATGGCGGATATGGGCCACCACGACGAGGAGCGGCTGCACCAGCTCATCGCCAAGCACCTGCACTACACGGGTTCGCATCGGGCGCAGACCATCCTCGACAACTGGGCGAGCTATCGCGGCAAGTTCGTCAAGGTGATGCCCGTCGAGTATCAGCGGGCGCTGCGCGAAATGGAGAAAATGCGCGGCTTGCAGGCGGCCGAATAGCCGCCTCCGCACCGATCGCGCGTTGTCTCGGCCACACCCGCAGGGCGCCGCGCCGGGATCGCTCTCCGAAGGAGGACGATCCCGGCACCGGCCTCACGGCAGTTCCGGGATGACGGCCGGAGGTGTCGAAACCAGCAGCTTGGCGCGGCGCTCTGCCGCGCCGCCATTTTCCAACTGGCATGTTTGATGTATCTGGCACCGGAGGTGGAATGCCTCCAAGGTGGCGGTGCTCCGCGAAAGAGGGCGCAATGGGCAAGGTTACGGGCTTTCTGGAAATCGATCGGCGCGAGGCGAAGTATCAGCCGGCGTCCGACCGCATTCGTCACTTCCGCGAATTCACCCTGCCCCTGCCGGACGCCGAGGTCGCCAACCAGGCCTCGCGCTGCATGGATTGCGGCGTGCCGTTCTGCCATGGGCCCAATGGCTGCCCGATCCACAACCAGATCCCGGACTGGAACGACCTCGTCTATCACGGCAATTGGGAAGAGGCGGCGCGCAACCTCCACTCGACCAACAACTTCCCCGAATTCACAGGCCGCATCTGCCCGGCGCCGTGCGAGGAAGCCTGCACGCTTAACCTCGAAGACGTGCCCGTCGCCATCAAGACCGTCGAGCAGGCCATTGCCGACCGGGCGTGGAAGGCCGGCTGGGTCAAGCCGGAGCCCGCCGCGCACAAGACAGGACGCAAGGTCGCGGTGGTCGGCTCCGGCCCCGCGGGCATGGCGGCGGCCCAGCAACTCGCCCGCGCGGGGCATGAGGTGCATGTCTATGAGCGCGAGCCCAAGGCCGGCGGCCTGCTGCGCTACGGCATCCCCGACTTCAAGATGGAAAAGCACTATATCGACCGCCGCGTCGCCCAGATGGAAGGCGAAGGCGTCACCTTCCACTACGGCGTAAATGTTGGCGTCACCACGCCGCTCGACGAATTGCTGGAAGGCCATGACGCGGTGCTGATGTGCGGCGGCTCGGAATCCCCGCGCGACCCCGCGTTGCCGGGCCAGGAGCTGGAAGGCGTGCATTACGCCATGCCCTATCTGGTGCAGCAGAACCGCCGGGTCAGCCATGAGGACGTCTCGCGCGAAAAGCCCCTGATTGCGGCCGGCAAGCATGTGGTGGTGATCGGCGGCGGCGACACCGCCTCCGACTGTGTCGGCACGGCGTTCCGCCAAGGCGCCCTGTCGGTTCACCAGCTCGACATCCGTCCCGTTCCCCCGCTGAAGGAGGACAAGCTGGCGGTGTGGCCCTACTGGCCGACCAAGTTCCGCACCTCTTCCTCGCAGGCCGAAGGCGCCGAACGGGAATTCGCCGCCGCCACGCTTGGCATCGAGGGCAAGAAGGGCCACGTCACCTCGGTGAAATGCGCCCGCGTCGACGCCAAGCGCCAGCCCATCCCCGGCACCGAGTTCCTGATCAAGGCGGACCTCGTCTTCATCGCCCTCGGCTTCATCCACCCGCTGCGCGCGGGCATGCTGGAGCAGGAGGGCCTCGCGATCGACAAGCGCGGCAATGTCGGCGCCACCGATCTCGACTACGCCACCACCGTGCCAAAGCTGTTCGCCGCCGGAGACATGCGGCGCGGTCAGTCGTTGGTGGTGTGGGCAATCCGCGAGGGCCGCCAGGCGGCGCAGTCGATCGACGTGTTCCTGATGGGCAGTTCCGTCCTGCCGCGGTGAGAAGCGAGATGGCGGACAGCCCTGCCGGCGGAGGCCCCTCCCCCGCGCCGGATTTCGTCTGGGCGCCGCTGGTGCCCGAACTGCTGGTGGCGAACCTCGCCGCCAGCCTTGTCTTCTGGTGTGATCTCTGCGGCTTCGAGATTGCCTATCGCCGGGACGAGGATGGCTTCGCCTACCTCGCGCGCGAGGGTGCGCAGCTGATGCTAGAAGAGCGGGGCGAGGGCCGCCAGTGGATCACCGGCCCCCTCGAACAGCCCTTTGGCCGGGGCATCAATTTCCAGATCACGGTAGGTGCGGTGGAGCCGATCCTCGATGCGCTCGCCGTCGCGGGCTGGCCGCTCCACATGGCACCGGAAGACAAATGGTATCGCGCCGGCGAGGATGAGGTGGGCGTGCGCCAGTTTCTCGTTCAGGATCCGGATGGCTATCTCATCCGCTTTTCGGCCAGCCTTGGCCGGCGGCCGCTCGGCTGATCCAGACACAGGGATTTTCCCGGCCCCCGCACCCGGCTTTTCATGTCCGCCGATGGTTCAGGGCGTCGACGTGCCGGGCAGCGGTGTCTGCGGCATGGGCGGCACAAGCGGCTCGTCCGGCTGGCCCGGTGGCCAGCGGAAATCGTCGGTGCGCCCGGCCACCGCCGGCGGCGCCGTGCCCTCGACCAGCATGCGAGCGGGCTCGGGCGTGGCATCCTCTTCCATCGGCGAGCGGCGGATATCGGTTGCCGACAGCACGCCCGGCGCGCCGGCGAGGGTGCGGGCATTTCCTGCCGGCGGGCCGCCGGTCAGCATGATGATGGAGGGGCGCGCATCCGCCGGGTCGGCCGCCGTCGCCGGCAGGTCCTTCCCCGTGAGGAGATCGTCGAGCTTCTGGTCGACGAAGAAGGCCAGCTTGCGCGCGCCCGCGCGGGTAAAGCCGACGCCGTCGGCAGTGCGCAGCCGGCGTCGCTGGCCGTCCACGGCGGGGCCCGACATCATGAACTTGCCGTTCTCGTCGACGAAGCCGTCGGTCACGTCGACGAAGATGAAGCCGCTGCGCTCGACCATCTCCTTCAGCAGGGCGTTGTAGCGCGTGATCTGCTCGTTGCGCACCGCGTCTTCCACGGGCGGCAGGCCCACCACCACCACGTTTCGGCGCTGCAGCTTCAGCGCCAGCAGGAAATCCTCGACGCGGCGGGAATAGAGGTCGCGCCAGCGCTCGTCGAAGAGTTCCGCCCGGGCCCCCGTCCCGTCGGTGATCGGCTCCAGATCGTGGCTGCCGGCGAGCACGACGATGACGTTGGCCTGCTCGCTGCCCGTCGGCAATTGCCGCGCGGCGGCGATGAGGTCGACCCCCCGTCCCGGGCCGAAGCCCGCATCGGCCTCGGAGCGGGCGACGACGGCAGCGGTCTCGCGGTCGGCGGCGAAGGCATCCGCCAAGCCTTGCGCCAGCGTGCCCGCCTGCTCATCACCGAATACCAGCACAACCTCCTTCACCTCGTCGGAAGCGGCGCGTGCCTCGCTGGACGAGGCGTGGACCTTGCCGCGCGGGTCAGCCGGCTGCTGCACCACCACGGGCGGCGGAGGCGCGAATTGCGGTTCGACCGGCCGCACGCGCCGGGGCCGGTTGTCGCGGCGGCCTCCGAACAGGTCCATCAGCGGCTGAAAGGGCGACCAGGCGCGACGCGGCTCGGCAGGCGGCGGGGCGGCGCGCTGCTGGGGACGCGCCTGCTGGCGCTGCTGCGGTCGCTGCTGCTGTGTGGGGCGCGCGGAGGGCTGGCCGACGTCGCCCGGCGGGCGGAACCAGTCGCCCTGCGCCTGCGCCAGCGAGCAGCCGGCGACAAGCACGCCGGCCACCGCCAGCGCCTTCAGTCCGAGCCGGTTGCCGAGCCGCCCGCGCATGAGCCGTTTCCCGATGCCTGTATCGATGCCGATACTCCCCCGCACGGGTGGACCATTATCGCGGCTGTTTCAAGACCCCCGCCCTCGCGGCGCGGTATCAGGAACCGCTGCGCAGGCTGTCCAGCACCTCGCCGCTGGCCAAGCCATCCGGCGCCAGCCCCGCCGCGACCTGATAGTCGCGCACCGCCGCCCGCGTCTGCGCGCCGAGGGCGCCGTCATGCGGGCCGACATCATAGCCGCGCGAAGCGAGGCGCTTCTGCAGTTCCGAGCGCTCGTTGCGCGACAGGGCGCGCTGGTCCGGCCAGGGCTGGACGAAGGGTCCGCCGCCGCGCAGGCGGTCCGCCAGATGGCCGATGGCCAGCGCATAGGCGTCGGCCGGGTTGTAGCTGAGAATGGCCTTGAAATTGTCGGTCATCAGGAAGGCCGGGCCCTTGGCGCCGGCGGGCAGCAGAAGATAAGCCATCTCACCGGCCGGGGGCATCGGCCGCCCGTCGGGGCGATGAATGCCCAGCGCCGCCCATTCGCGCATCGTCTTGCGCCGGTTCTTGTCGGCGAGCAGATAGTCGAAGCGGCGCGGCAACACGACCTCATAGCCCCAGCTGCGGCCCTGCTGCCAGCCGCCACGCTTCAGCTTGTTCGCGGTCGAGCCCATGGCGTCAGCCACCGAATCCACCACGTTGCGATGGCCGTCGCCGTCAAAGTCCACCGCATCGCGCTGGAAGGCGGTGGGCATGAACTGAGTGAGGCCGAAGGCGCCGGCCCACGAGCCGCGCAGATGGCTCTCGGGAATGTCGCCGCGGTCGACGATGCGCAGGGCGGCGACGAACTCGTCGCGGAAATAGGGCTTGCGGCGGCCGACGCAGGCGAGCGTGCCGGTGGCCTCGATCACCGGGTAGGAGCCCCTCGCGCTGCCGTAATTGGTCTCTATGCCCCAGATCGCCGCGACCACATAGCGGTCGACCCCGTAAGTGCGCTCCACCTGCTCAAACACTACCGCGTTCTGCGCCATCGCCTCGCGGCCCTTGCGGATGCGGGTCTCGGAGACCAGCATCTCGACATAGTCGCCGGCCGTGCGGGTGAATTCGGGCTGGGTCTGCAGCTTGTCCATGATGCCGATGTCGGGCTTCAGCCCCGCCGTATAGCGCCGGAAGCCGGCGGCGGAGACGCCCGCCGCGCGCGCCTTCGGCTCCAGCGCGGCGATGCAGCGGCTGAAATTCGCCTCGTCGCGGGCCAGCGCGGCGGGGGCCATGTCGGGATGGGTGGAAGGCGTGGCCGTCGCAACGGAGCGGGCCGCCGGACGGGCCTGCGGGCGCGCCTGGGCTGCCGTGCCCGGCGCGCTGGCATGGACGGCCGGCGGCGCGGAAAAGGCGCCGGTGATGTCGTCGGAGCCTGCGCATCCGGCAAGGCCGAAGCAGACGATGGCGACGCCGGCAATAAGGCCGGCATGCCCCCGGTCGGAGGCCGTGCGGTGAACCATGACGCAATCCTAACGCAGAAACCGGCGATGATTAGGCCAGCTTCATGGTTGCGGGGATGTTAACGTGGAGTCACTTTCCTCTGCGGCACCGGCGGGCCGCGTGAAAGTGACCGGCGCCGGAACCTATTCCGCCACCTCCGCATTAACCCGCCGGTGCATTCACACGAGCGAAGCGTTAAGTTCGTTTCGGTACGAGTTTCGCTCTTCGGCCTGAACCTGCGTCATCAAAAGCGGCATATTCCCCCGATGGTAAAACCTATTCGCAAAGCGATCCTGCCCGTCGCCGGCCTCGGCACGCGCTTCCTGCCCGCCACCAAGGCGGTGCCGAAGGAAATGCTCACCGTGGTGGATCGTCCCGTCGTGCAGCACGTGGTGGACGAGGCGCGCGCCGCCGGCATCGAGCACATCGTGTTCGTCACCGGCCGCAACAAGGGCGTGATCGAGGATCATTTCGACCGCCAATATGAGTTGGAAGACACGCTGCACGAGCGCGGCAAGATTCATTTGCTGGAGCGGCTGCGCGAGGAGACGATGGGTCCCGGCGCCACCAGCTTCACCCGTCAGCAGCTTCCGCTCGGCCTCGGCCACGCGGTGTGGTGCGCCCGCGACATCATCGGCAACGAGCCCTTCGCGCTGCTGCTGCCGGACATGCTGCACAAGCCGGCCAACGGCAAGGGCTGCCTCGGCCAGATGGCGGAAGCCTATAAGCGCACCGGCGGCGGCAACCATCTCGCGGTGTATGAAGTGCCGCCGGAGCAAACCGACCAATACGGAATTGTCGGCCTCGGCGACCAGATGGCCGATGGCGTGCACAAGATCGCCCGCATGGTGGAGAAGCCGAACAAGGACGTCGCCCCGTCCAATCTCGCCATTTCCGGTCGCTATATCCTCCAGCCGGAAATCTTCGACCTGCTCGCCACCCAGGAGCGCGGCGCCGGCAACGAGATCCAGTTGACCGACTCCATGCTGAAACTGGCGCAGAGCCAGGATTTCTACAGCGTCACCTTTGACGGCGCGATCTATGATTGCGGCTCGAAGCTCGGCTTCCTCATGGCCAATGTCGCCTACGCGCTGGACAACCCGGAAATCTCCGGCACCTTCCGCCCGGAGCTGGACGCGCTGCTCGCCAGGGGCTGAGGACGCCGCCGGAGGGATGCCGCTGCGCGTCCCGCCCCCGCGGAGGAGATCGAGCCCGGCGCATCCCCTGCGCCGGGCTTTTCCGTGCCCCTCTCAGGCGTGCCAGAACGCCGCCGCACCTTCCGGCAGCGTCGCCAGCACCCGATCGAAGGGCTCCTTGTCGACCTGCCGGCGCAGAGCGCGGGCCACATCCGTCAGGCAACTGCCAGGCGCAAAATTATGGTGCTGGCGGAGCGCCTGAACTTCCCGCGTCAGCGTCGCCCGATCGGCAAAGGGCAGGACAGGTTCCGCAAGGTCCCAGCGGGAGACGAAGATAGCGCGCAGGATCGGCGGCAGCACATCGGCGAAGGCCAGCGCCTGCTGCGGCATCAGCCGACGGCGAAAGGTGCGCAGCACCCCCTCGACCATCGTGTAGGTCTGGTTGCGGGTCGCCAGACCCGAGCCGTCGCGGGCATCGGCGAGGAACCGCTCGAAATCGTCGGAGGCGTGCTGCAGCTCCATCGGTATCGGCATCGCCCGCTCCCCTCCCCTCATGAAAGAAGGGCCCCGCGAGAGGGCCCTTCGGTCTTCATACGTAGCGGCGGGGCGTGCCGGTCAGGCCGCCTCTTCCGCCGTGCGGGCGCGGGTGTCGAACAGCAGTTCGTTCGCCCCGCGCTCGACCTTCACCGCGTCGCCATCCTTCACCGTGCCGGCGAGGATGCGGCCGGCCAGCGGGTCCTGCAGCAGCTTCTGCATCACCCGCTTGAGCGGGCGCGCGCCATAGGCCGGGTCGTAGCCCTTCTCGGCGAGGAAGTCCCGCGCCTCGGGGGTGATCTCCAGCGCGATCTTGCGCTCTTCCAGCAGCTTCTCCAGCCTCTTCGCCTGGATGTCGACGATCGTGCCCATCTGGTCGCGGCGCAGCCGGTGGAACAGGACGATCTCGTCGACGCGGTTGAGGAATTCCGGGCGGAAGTGCGAACGCACCACGCCCATCACCTCCTCGCGCACCGCCTCGCTGTCCTCGCCATCGGGCTGGTTCACCAGATATTCGGCCCCGAGATTCGAGGTCATGATGATCAGCGTGTTGCGGAAGTCGACCGTGCGGCCTTGCCCGTCCGTCAGCCGCCCGTCGTCGAGCACCTGAAGGAGGACGTTGAACACGTCGGGGTGCGCTTTCTCGATCTCGTCGAACAGCACGACCTGATAGGGCCGGCGCCGCACCGCCTCGGTGAGCGCGCCGCCCTCCTCATAGCCGACATAGCCCGGAGGGGCGCCGATCAGCCGGGAGACCGAGTGCTTCTCCATGTATTCCGACATGTCGAGGCGCACCAGCGCGGTGTCGTCGTCGAACAGGAACGACGCCAGCGCCTTGGTCAGCTCGGTCTTGCCGACGCCCGTGGGGCCGAGGAAGATGAACGAGCCAATCGGCCGGTTGGGGTCCTGCAAGCCCGCCCGCGCACGGCGCACCGCGGTCGAGACGGCCTCCACCGCCTCCTTCTGGCCCACCACGCGCGTGGAGAGCATGTCCTCCATGCGCAGCAGCTTGTCCTTCTCGCCTTCCAGCATCTTGTCGACGGGAACGCCGGTCCAGCGCGAGACGACGCCGGCGATATGGTCGGGCGTCACCGCCTCCTCCATCATCGTGCCGGCCTGCACCTCACCGGCGGAATCCTTCGCCTCGATGGTGGCGAGTTTTTTCTCCAGCGCCGGAATGGTGCCATAGGCGAGTTCGCCCGCCTTCTGGTACTCGCCGGAGCGCTGGGCGATGGCGAGGTCGGCGCGCGCCTTCTCAAGATCGCTCTTGATCTTCTGGGCGTCGCCGAGCTTCTCCTTCTCCGCCTTCCAGCGCGAGGTGATGGACGCCGACTGCTCCTCCAGATTGGCGAGTTCCTTCTCCAGCTTCTTCAGCCGGTCCTTGGAGCCGGAATCGCTCTCCTTCTTCAGCGCCTCCTGCTCGATGCGCAGGCGCACGATCTCGCGGTCGATATTATCCAGTTCCTCGGGCTTGGAATCGACCTGCATGCGCAGGCGCGAGGCCGCCTCGTCGACCAGGTCGATCGCCTTGTCGGGCAGGAACCGGTCGGTGATGTAGCGATTGGACAGCGTCGCCGCCGCCACCAGCGCGGAGTCCGTGATCCGCACGCCGTGGTGCAGCTCGTACTTCTCCTTGATGCCGCGCAGGATCGACACTGTGTCCTCAACCGTCGGCTCGGAGACGAAGACGGGCTGGAAGCGACGGGCGAGCGCCGCGTCCTTCTCCACATGCTTGCGGTACTCGTCGAGCGTGGTGGCGCCGACGCAGTGCAGCTCGCCGCGCGCCAGCGCCGGCTTCAAGAGGTTCGACGCATCCATCGCGCCATCGGTCTTGCCGGCCCCGACAAGCGTGTGCATCTCGTCGATGAACAGGATGATGCCGCCCTCGGCCGCCTCGACTTCGGAGAGCACGCTCTTCAGCCGCTCCTCGAACTCCCCGCGATACTTCGCGCCGGCGATGAGCGAACCCATGTCGAGCGCGAGCAGGCTCTTCTCCTTCAGGCTTTCGGGCACGTCGCCATCGACGATGCGGAGCGCGAGGCCCTCGACGATCGCCGTCTTGCCGACGCCGGGCTCGCCGATGAGCACCGGGTTGTTCTTGGTGCGGCGGGACAGGACCTGGATGGTACGGCGGATTTCCTCGTCGCGGCCGATCACCGGGTCGAGCTTGCCCTCGCGCGCCGCCTCGGTGAGGTCGCGGGCGTATTTCTTCAGCGCGTCATAGGCGTTCTCCGCCGTGGCGCTGTCGGCCGTGCGGCCCTTGCGCAGCGCCTCGATGGCGGTGTTGATCTTCTGGGGCGTCGCTCCGGCCTTGAGGAGGATCTTGCCCGCCTCGCTGTCCTTCTCGAGCGCGAGCGCCAGCAGCAGCCGCTCGACGGTGACATAGCCGTCGCCGGCCTTCTTGGCTGCCTGTTCGGCGGCCTCGAAAACGCGGGCCGTGCCCGGGGCGAGATAGACCTGCCCGGCGCCGGAACCCTGCACCTTGGGCAACTTCTTCAGCACCGCCTCGGTATCGCCCAGCACGATGCGGGGATCGCCGCCGCTGCGGGTGATCAGCCCGGCGCACAGGCCTTCCGGATCGTCGAGCAGCACTTTCAGCAGGTGCTCGGGGGTGAATTGCTGGTTGCCCTCGCGCAGGGCAAGCGACTGGGCGGACTGGACGAATCCGCGCGCGCGCTCGGTATAGATTTCAAAGTTCATTTCGCGTTGCCTCCTGGCCCCCCGCCCGCCCTCTGAGGCACGAACGGTGTTGTGGGACGACGGCGCCCGTATCCCGGCCACCGTGACGGACCCCGTTGTGGCGATCCATCGGTCTTCATGTAGTGTGGCGAAACGGCAACGGAAGGGCGTTGCGGAGGATCAAAAGCGGATTTTCCTCAGGCGGCTGCGGGCTTCACGTCCGGGGCGGTGCCGGGCCGGCCGGGTTCGGTTCCGCCCGGGCATCCGCCGATCACATAGGCGCCGGCCGCCAGCAGCGCCACAGCCCCCAGCACGAGGAAGGCGGAAGAATAGCCGAGCTGCTGCGCCACCATCCCGCCGAGCAGGGTGGACAGCGAGGCGCCGATGCCCTGCGCCGTCATCGCGAAGCCGAGGCCGAGATTGAAACGGCCCGAGCCGGCGAGGATGCGCGCCACGAGGCCGGGTGTCGCCACCCCCAGCAAGCCGGCGCCGACGCCATCCAGCATCTGCACCGGAATGAGCGCCCAGAACGCCCCGTAATGCACCGCCGCCGCCGCGACCACCCCGCGAATCGGCAGTGCCGCGAGGGCGAGCAGCAGCACGAGGCGATAGCCCCGCCGCGCCCCCAGCCAGGCGGCGACCAGCGCCATCGGGATCATCGTGCCCTGCGCCACCACCACCGTGGTCGCGGTCAGCGCGCTCGGGTCCGCTCCCGCCGTGGCCACCATGGCCTGACCGAAAAGCGGCAGCATGGCCGCATTGCCGAGATGGAACAGGCCGAAGGTGATCGCCGCCGTGACCAGCGCCGGCTCGCGCAGCAGGCGGCCGATGCTCTCGCGTGCCTTGCCCTCGCCGGCCGGCGAGGCAACCGCGCCGCGCGCCGCTTCATGGTCGATGGCGTCAGCCGGAATCGCCAGCACGGAGAGCGCGCCGAGAAGCGCCATCGCGCCCAGCAGCGCGAACACCGCCGGCAGCCCGAACCACCAGCCGAGCACCCCGGCCAGCACGGCGGCGAGGATGTTGCCGGCATGGTTGAAGGCCTCGTTTCGCCCCAGCTGGTGGTCGAAGCCGCCCGGCCCGACCAGGCCGAGGGTCAGCCCGGCAATGGCTGGCAGCAGGGCGGCGGCGGCGACGCCGTTCACCGCCTGCGCCAGCGCCACCGTCGCGAAGTGGGGAATGGCGAGGATCGTCAGCGACGCCGCAAGGATGGCCGCCGAGCCGATGACGATGATCGCCCGCTTGGCGCGGCTCGCATCCACCAGCGCGCCCATCGGCATGGTCGCGGCCATGCCCACGAGCCCGCCCAGGGTCATCACGAGGCCGATCTCGGCCGGCCCCCAGCCCTTTTCCTGAAGAAACACGCCGAGAAACGGCCCAAGCCCGTCGCGCACATCGGCGAGGAAAAGGTTCAGCGCGGCGAGCGCCGCGAGTGGCGAGAGCCACGCGACCGTGGAGGGCGAAGAGCGCATGAACGGGGTTCCCGGCGGTGATATCGCACCGATAAGTCGCCGCTGCCCGCCCGGTTCCGGTCCGCTCGCGCCATTTCGCCGCGGCGTGCCGTCAGGCGGCCGCGCGGCGCTCCGCCAGCATCATGTAGTTGACCGAAAGGTCGCCCGAGCGCCGCCATTCATCGGCCAGCGGATTGAACACCACGCCCTCGCGCGCGATCACATCGAGCCCCCCCGTCTCCAGCGCCGACTGGAGTTCCTCGGGGGTGACGAAGCGGTTCCAGTCATGGGTGCCGCGCGGCAGCCAGCCGAGCACATATTCGGCGCCGACGATGGCGAGGGCAAAGGAGCGCTTGGTGCGGTTCAGCGTCGCCGCCACCATGAGGCCGCCCGGCTTCACCATCTCCGCCGCGCGGGCGAGGAACAGGTCGACATCGGCGACATGCTCCACCACCTCCATCGCCATCACCACGTCGAAACGCTCGCCCTCATCCGCCAGCGCCTCGGCGGTGGTGGCACGGTAGTCTACGGGAAGGTCGCTCTCCTGCGCGTGCAGCGCGGCGATGCGCACATTCCGCTCGGCCGGATCAATGCCGACGACGCTGGCCCCCATGCGGGCCAGCGGCTCGCTGAGCAGGCCGCCGCCGCAACCAATATCGAGCAGGCGCAGCCCCTCCAGCGGGCGCATGGCGCGCGGGTCGCGGCCGAAATGGGCGATGATCTTCTCGCGCAGAAAAGCCAGCCGGACCGGGTTGAACTTGTGCAGAACCCGCATCTTGCCGCGCGGATTCCACCACTCGGCGGCGAGGGCGGCGAAGCGCTCGACTTCCCGGGGATCGACGGTGGTGGCGGTCGCGGTCATTGGCGCCTCATCTTCGCCCGGCGGTGCCGAGAGGGATTCCAAGCTCGCGCGGCGGCGTTGCGGGCGCGGCGCGAGGTGGATATGTATACGCGCCTTTTGGGCCGGAGCCCACCTTCCTCCCGCCCGGCCCCACAGAAGAACACGGTACGGTTTCCCGCAATGGCACGTCTGGTGATGAAGTTCGGCGGCACCTCGGTCGCCAACATTGAGCGCATTCGCATTGTTGCGCGGCATGTCAAACGGGAAGTGGAGGCCGGCCACCAGGTCGCCGTCGTCGTCTCGGCCATGTCCGGCAAGACCAACGAGCTGGTGGCCTGGTGCCGCGAAGCCGCCATGCTGCACGATGCGCGCGAATATGATTCCATCGTCGCCTCCGGCGAGCAGGTGACATCCGGCCTGCTGGCCATCGTGCTGCAGGACATGGGCATTCCGGCCCGCTCCTGGCTCGGCTGGCAGTTGCCCATCTCGACCGACGACGCCCATGGCGCCGCCCGTATCCTCGACGTGAATGGCGAGGAAATCGTCGCCCGCTTCGGCCAGGGCGAGGTGGCTGTTATCGCCGGCTTCCAGGGCATCCACCTGCCAAGCGGGCGGCTCACCACGCTCGGGCGCGGCGGCTCGGACACCAGCGCCGTGGCGATCGCCGCCGGCATCAAGGCGGATCGCTGCGACATCTACACCGACGTCGACGGCGTCTACACCACCGACCCGCGGATCGTGCCCAAGGCGCGCCGGCTGGAGAAGGTCGCTTTCGAGGAAATGCTGGAAATGGCGTCGCTCGGGGCCAAGGTGCTTCAGGTGCGCTCGGTCGAGCTTGCCATGGTACACAAGGTCCGCACCTTCGTGCGCTCCAGCTTCACCGATCCGGACGCTCCGGAACTCAAGACCGCCGGCGACCCGCCCGGCACCCTGATTTGCGACGAGGAGGAAATCGTGGAGAGTGAAGTCGTCACCGGCATCGCCTTCGCCCGGGACGAAGCCCAGGTCAGCATCCGCCATGTGCCGGACCAGCCCGGCATCGCGGCAAACGTGTTCGTGCCGCTCGCGGAAGCGAACATCAATGTCGACATGATCGTCCAGAACATTTCGGCCGAGGGCTTCACCGACATCACCTTCACCGTGCCGACCGCCGATTTCGAGCGCGCCAAGGCGTCGCTCGCCGGCGTGCGCGACCAGATCGGCTTCCAGAGCATCGAGGGTGCGACGGATGTGGTGAAGGTGTCGATCATCGGCATCGGCATGCGCTCCCATGCCGGCGTCGCCGCCCGGGCCTTCAAGGCGCTTTCCGAGCGCGGGATCAACATCCGCGCCATCTCCACCTCCGAGATCAAGATCTCGGTGCTGATCGACGCCGCCTATACCGAGCTTGCCGTGCGAACGCTCCATTCGGTATACGGGCTCGACGCCTGACGTCAGGCGACGGCGCGGCGCGAGTCGCGCCGCCTTAAGTGACGCTCCGGGATAGCGGCTCCCGGAAACCGAGGACGGCCAATGCGTGGCGCGCTCGGCGGCCCGCGCGTGCTTTTGAGGCGTCTCCGCGAGGTCATGGCGGAGCCGGTGAGCGCGCAGGACCGCCTCGACAAGATCGTGGTGCTGATCGCGGCCAACATGGTGGCCGAGGTCTGCTCGGTCTATGTGCTGCGGGTCGACGGGACGCTCGAACTCTATGCCACCGAGGGCCTGAACCGCAGCGCCGTGCATCTGACGGTGATGCGGATCGACGAGGGCCTCGTCGGCACGGTCGCCCGCGAGGCCGAGCCGATCAGCCTGTCCAACGCGCAGGCGCACCCGGCCTTCTCCTACCGGCCGGAAACGGGCGAGGAAATCTACCACTCCTTCCTCGGCGTGCCGATCCTGCGCGCTGGCAACACGCTCGGCGTGCTGGTGGTGCAGAACCGCGCCCACCGCTCCTACACCGAGGAGGAGATCGAGGCGCTGCAGACCACGGCCATGGTGCTGGCCGAGATCATCGCCTCGGGCGAACTCACCGCCATGGCGCTGCCCGGCGCCGAGCCCGCCGCGCGCCGCCCGCTGCATCTCAAGGGCCTTGCCCTTTCGGAAGGCATCGGCCTCGGCCATGTGGTGCTGCACGAGCCGCGCATCGAAGTCACCAAGGTCATCGCCGACGACCTGCCGGCCGAGCTGAAGCGCCTCGACGGCGCGGTGGACACGCTGCGCGCCTCGATCGACACCATGCTGGCGGACGAGGGCGTTGCCCGTGTCGGCGAGCACCGCGAAATCCTCGAAGCCTACCGCATGTTCGCCCATGATCGCGGCTGGATTAACCGCATGCGCGAGGCCGTAATGACCGGCCTCACCGCCGAGGGCGCAGTGGAGCGGGTGCAGTCCGACACCCGCGCCCGCATGCTGCGCATGACCGATCCCTATCTGCGCGAGCGGATGCACGATCTGGACGATCTGGCCAACCGCCTGCTGCGCCAGCTGACCGGCCGCACCGCCGGCTCCGACCATGACCGGCTTCCCGACAACGCCATCATCGTCGCCCGCAACATGAGCCCGGCGGCGCTGCTGGACTATGACCGCACCCGCATCCGCGGCCTTGTGTTGGAAGAAGGCGCGGCGACCAGCCATCTGACCATCGTCGCCCGGGCGCTCGGCATTTCCGCCGTCGGGCACATGGAGAACGTGGTCGGCCAGGTCGATGCCGGCGACGCGGTGATTGTCGACGGCGTCAGCGGCGAGGTGCATATCCGCCCGCCGGCCGATGTCGAGAACGCCTATGCCGACAAGGTGCGCTTCCGGGCCAAGCGGCTGGAGCGCTACGCCGCCCTGCGCGACGTGCCGACCGTCACCAAGGACGGCACGCCGATCGAGCTGCATCTCAATGCCGGCCTGCTGGTCGACCTGCCGCATATCGAGGACACCGGCGCCACCGGCATCGGCCTGTTCCGCACCGAACTCCAGTTCATGATCGCCTCTGCCTTCCCACGCACCAATGAGCAGCTCAAGCTGTATCGCTCGGTGCTCGACGCGGCAGGCGAGCGCCCCGTGGTGTTCCGAACGCTCGATATCGGCGGCGACAAGGTGCTGCCCTATATGCGGGCGATCGAGGAGGAAAACCCGGCGCTGGGCTGGCGCGCCATCCGCCTCGGGCTCGACCGGCCCGGCCTGCTGCGCAGCCAGATCCGCGCGCTGCTGCGGGCCGCCACCGGGCGCGAGCTGCGGCTCATCTTCCCGATGGTGTCGGCGGTGGAGGAATATGACCGCGCCCACCACATCGTCGAGCGCGAGTTGACCCATCTGCGCCGGCATGGCCACGGCCTGCCCGAGCGCGTGCTGGTGGGGGTGATGCTGGAAGTGCCGGCGCTGCTGTTCCAGCTCGACCTGTTGTTCAGCCGTGTGGACTTCGCCTCCGTCGGCTCGAACGACCTCGTGCAGTTCCTTTATGCCGCCGATCGCGGCAATTCGCGCGTCGCCGACCGCTTCGACCCGCTGGCCCCGGCGGCGCTGCGGGCGCTGAAGACGATCATCGACAAGGCCGCCGAATACGGCAAGCCGGTCACGCTCTGCGGCGAACTGGCCTCGCGGCCGCTGGAGGCGCTGGCGCTGGCCGCCATCGGCTACCGCCGGCTCTCCGTCTCCCCGGCCTCCTATGGCCCGGTGAAGGCGATGCTGCTCGAACTCGACCTTCCCGCCGCTACCGCCTTTGTCGAACCGTTCCTCGGCATTCGCGGCGAGGTGGCGTCGCTGCGCCCGCAGCTCGCCGCCTTCGCCGAGAAGGCCGGCCTGCCCCTGTGAGTGCCGCCGCGTGACCGCCCTGCCCGATGCCCGGCTCGACCAGCTTCTCGCGCGCCATGCGGAGATCGAGCACGCCCTCTCCGCCAGCCCGGAGGCGGAAACCTATGTCCGCCTGTCGCGCGAATTCGCCGACCTCTCGCCGCTGGTCGAGAGCGTGAAGGCGCTGCGCCGCGCCGAGCGCCAGCTGAAGGAGGCCCGCACCCTCGCCACGGAAGCCTCCGGCGACCGCGAGATGGCAGCCATGGCGCAGGAAGAGGCCGACACGCTGGAGGAAGAGGTGGAAAGCCTTTCCCACGCCGTGCGGCTCGCTTTGCTGCCCAAGGACGCGATGGACGAGCGCGGCGTCATTCTCGAAGTGCGCGCCGGCACGGGCGGCGACGAGGCGGCGCTGTTCGCCGGCGACCTTTTCCGCATGTATGAACGCTTCGCCGCCTTGAACGGTTGGTCGGTCGAGGTGCTGTCGATGACCGAGGGTGCGGCCGGCGGCTTCAAGGAAATCGTCGCTGGCCTGCACGGCAACGGCGCCTATGCCAAGCTGAAATTCGAATCCGGCGTCCACCGCGTGCAGCGCGTGCCGGACACTGAGGGGTCGGGACGCATCCACACCTCCGCCGCCACCGTGGCCGTGCTGCCGGAAGTGGAGGAGGTCGATGTCGACATCAACGAATCCGACCTCCGCATCGACGTGTTCCGGGCGTCGGGCGCCGGCGGGCAGCACGTCAACAAGACCGAAAGCGCGGTCCGCATCACCCATATTCCTACCGGAACCGTCGTCGCGGTGCAGGACGAACGCTCGCAGCACAAGAACAAGGCCCGCGCCATGGGAATGCTGCGCGCCAAGATCTACGAGGCCGAGCGCGAGAAGCGCGACAGCGCCCGTGCCAATGAGCGCAAGGTGCAGGTGGGCTCCGGCGACCGCTCCGAGCGCATCCGCACCTATAACTTCCCGCAGGCGCGCGTCACCGACCACCGCATCGGCCTCACGCTCCACAAGCTGCCGGAGATTCTCGCCGGCGATGCGCTGGGCGAACTGGTCGACGCGCTGACCACCGAATATCAGGCCGCGCTGCTCGCCGAGGCCGAAAGCGGCGGCTGGGGCGAGCGGTGACCACCCGCACCGCCCTGCTGCGCGCCTTTGCCGCAGCCTTTGCGGAGAAGGGCCTTGAGGCGCCCGAGCGCGAGGCGCGAGCGCTGCTTCGGGCGAGCCTCGGCCTCTCCGATCTCGACCTCGTGACGCGAGGCGAGCAGCCGGTAACGGAGGAGGATACGGCCCGGCTTCGCGCCCTTGCCGACCGCCGCGCCGCAGGCGAGCCGCTGGCCCGGCTGACGGGACGACGCGAGTTCTGGAGCCTCGATTTTACCCTCGCCCCCGAGACGCTGGTGCCGCGACCGGAGACGGAAACGCTGGTCGAAGCGGCCCTCGCGCTGTACCCCGACCGGCACGCACCGCTGCGGATTCTCGACCTCGGCACGGGCAGCGGCGCACTGCTCGCGGCGTTGCTGAGCGAGTATCCCGCCGCCTTCGGGATCGGCGTCGACCTGTCATTGGGGGCCGCCCGGCAGGCGCGCGAGAACCTTGCGGCGCTTGGATTTGCGGCGCGCTCACGGGTGCTGGTGGGGCACTGGGCGCAGGCCCTCGCCGGCGGCTTCGATCTCGTGGTCTCCAATCCGCCTTATATTCCCAGCACCGATATCCCCGCGCTTGAGCGGGACGTGCGCGACCACGACCCGCGCCTGGCGCTTGACGGCGGCTCTCAGGGGCTCGACGCCTACCGTGCCCTCAGCCTCGCCCTCCCCGGCCTGCTGGTGGCCGGCGGGTATGCCGTGCTCGAACTTGGAATCGGGCAGGAGCGGGATGTGGCCGCCCTGCTCGCCGCTGCCGGGCTGCCGGCCGATGGTCCGGCGCGGTGTGATCTCGCCGGGATCGCCCGTGCCATTGTCGCCCGCAAGCCCTGATATTGCGGGAAACGCCACAAAAAAGGGCTTGGAAGGCGTTACCGAACCGATTAGTGTCGATTGCAGGAATCGTCCTGAGACATCATCTGCCTTTTGGTGATTGGAACGCCGGTCGCTCTTCGATCCGAGTAGCCGTGCTCGTCACTGGCAGTGGCATTCAGGCCCTTGCGAAAGGCCTTGATGCAACCCGTTTCATAAGGGGCGAACGCTCCAAAAGTTTATCAGCGCGGCCTTGGTTGCGCGATGAAACATGGGGTCGGCCGCAGCGCAGAGTTTGCGCGCGCCGGGTCCGGGCCGGAGAAATGCGGTCAGGACGGATCGGCGTCGGCTTGGCCGGCGGCGAAGCATCTTCGAGATGCGCTCCCATGGAAGAAGCCCGATGGTCGAGGGCGACCTGCGGCGCGACTGGGACCCCAGGGTCCCGGCCTGCGGCAGCTTTTCCCGACTGACGGCGAGATTTCCCGCCGTGCCGTTGCCGAAGGCCTAGGCCGAGGAGCGGGACTGCGGACACCGTGTGATTGACCCGCCTGTATGGCACCGAACGGGGGTTCCCCGTCCGGCTTTGTGGGGCACAGAGACCAGCTCGATGCGAAATAGTAATCAGCAGAAGCGTACGCGCGGCCGCAACAACGGCAATCGGCGCAGCCAGAATCCGCTTACGCGCGTTTATGAGTCCAACGGCCCGGATGTGAAGGTGCGTGGCACGGCGCAGCACGTCGTGGAAAAGTATCAGCAGCTTGCCCGCGATGCGCAGGCAACGGGCGACTATGTGGCGGCGGAGAACTATCTCCAGCACGCCGAGCATTACTACCGCATCATCGCCGCCGCGCAGGCCCAGTTCGGCGTGCAGGGGCAGCCCTACCAGCGCTCCGACGATGATGAATTCGACGATGACATGGACGACGGCGGGGTGGACAACCAGCCCGTCTATCAGACCCGCGAACCGTTTGCCGGTCGCGACAATGGGCAGCGGGATAGCGGCCAGCGGGATAGCGGCCAGCGCGACGGAAACCAGCGCGACAACGGCCAGCGGGACAACGGCCAGCGGGACAACGGCCCGCGGGACGGCGGCCAGCGCGACGTCTACCGCGACCGCGACAACCGCCGCGACAATCGCGAGCGTGGACAGGACCGCGGCCCCGACCGTAACCAGGAGCGCGGTCCCGACCGCAGCCAGGAACGCGGTCCCGACCGCAACCAGGAGCGCGACCGCAGCGAGCGGCCTGAGCGTGACCGGCAGGATCGCAACGAGCAGCGCGCTGAGTCGCGCAGCGAGCCGCGGGAAGGCCGCTGGGCGCGCGAGAGCCGCCCCTATCGCGACAATCGCGCCCCCCGCGAAAGTGGCGACGCCGGCTACCGCGACCCCGCTCAGCAGCCACAGCCGCGCCTCGGGCCGGATGTGGAGGCCGAGATCGGCCTGCCCGCCTTCATCACCCAGAGCGGCGGCACCGCCCCTGTGACCCCTCCGGCCACGCGCAAGAACGAAGCACCGGCGGAAGCGCCGGAGCCCAAGGCTGCACCCGCGCTCGCGGCAACTGCCGTACCGGCCACCATCGCTGATACGGCACCGGCGGAAGCGCCCGCGGCCGCTGAGGCGCCGGCGCCGAAGACCCGCACGCGCGCTGCCAAGCCGGCAGCGGCCGTGGCGCCCGAGGAAGCTCCGGCCGACGATGCCGACGGCCGCGCCCCGCGCACGCGCCGTCGCCGCTACCGCCGCAGCGACACCGAAGGTGAAGGCTCCGAGCCCGCCCCGGCGGAAGTCGCGGAGTGATCGGTTCCCCCGCTCGCACATGAAAAAGGCCCGGCTTAGCCGGGCCTTTTTTGTTGATCGGCAGAAGAAGGCCGAATCCGGACCTCAGACGGTGATCCGCACCGAATCTCCATCGGCGATGAGCCCGCCCTGCTCGATTTCGGCAAAGATGCCGCAATCGGTGTGGCCAAAGGTCCGCATCAGCGTCCCTGGCACGTCCATGTCGCGCTTGGCCGTCTCCGGGTCGACATTGGTGGCGGCGCAGCGGAAGATGCGCTGGGTGATCTTGAGCCGCACCTGGTTGCCGACCTCGATCGTATGGCCGACGAGGTCGAACTCCTCCCAGGGCTCCATGCCGTCGAGATAGAGATTGCCGCGAAAGCGCAGCGGGTCCACCGGCTGGCCGATGATCTCGCCCAGTGCCCGGCAGCTCGCCAGATTGATCAGCGACACATAGCCCTCGGTGGTGTCGACGAAGCGGAATTCAGGCGGTGCCGCCAGCACGCGCGGCGCGCCGCGCAGCTCATAGCGGGAATAGCGCTGGAAGAACGCCTCGATCGCCTCCCGCCCTTCCGCCGTGTCGAGCTTGCCGCGCGCGGCTTCCTCACCGTCGAGGCGAATCACCAGTTCCGCCGTCGCGTCGTCGAAGCGGGCTTCGAGAGCGGCCAGGCGCTCGTTGCGCATGAGCATCAGGAACTTGATCTTGGGCTGGAAGGCCGGCGCTTCGGGGATGAAGCCGGAGGGGCCGTTCTCGATCGCGAAGAGCCGGTCGCCGGGAAAATATTTCCCTGCCACCAGATCGACCAGCTCAAGCCGCTCCGGCGTCAACCCCTTCACGGGATAACGATAGATCGACTGGATGCTGGCGAAGGCAAGCGACTTCGCCGCCTCAGCAGGGGTGGTGAAAAGTTCGGCGTCTTCAGTCGATTCGCTCATCATGCCTCACCATATCGGCTCCCGAGGTTCGCGTCAGCCGCAGCGATAGTCCGGGCCCATGGCGGCTATGCGGACGGCCCGTGTTTTGCCTGTCGTATTTTTGGCTTTTCCTCGGCCTGCGAATCCGTCTCAATGAGTGGCGGGTTCCCTTGCCGGCACCATAGGAGGGGGTCATGCCTCGGCTTTTCACCGCCCTCGAAATCCCGACCGACGTCGCCGAGCATCTGTCGATGCTGCGCGGCGGACTTCCCGGCGCACGCTGGATCAGCCCGGACTTCTATCACGTCACCCTGCGCTTCATCGGCGATGTCGACCATGCGGTCGCCCGCGACGCCGCCGCCGCGCTCGACGAGATCGAACGCTTCGGCTTCGACCTCACCCTTTCAGGCGTCGACCAGTTCGGCAACCATAAGCCGCATTCGATCTTCGTCGGGGTGAAGGCCAACCAGGCGCTGAACGAGCTTCATGCCGAGCATGAGCGGGCGATGAAACGCATCGGCCTGCCGCCGGAAGGGCGCAATTTCCGCCCGCATGTCACGCTCGCCCGGCTCCGCGATGCCGCCCCCCGTCAGGTAGCGGACTATCTCGCCCTGCGCGGCTATTTCCGCAGCGCCACCTTCCAGGTCTCACGCTTCGTCCTCTACTCCTCGCGCGATTCCGTGGGCGGCGGGCCCTATCGGGTGGAAGCCGCCTATCCGCTGATGTGATGGCGGCGATGTTGCGAAAGGCGGCAATGGCAACCATCTTTCGTAGGACGGGCCTCCCCGGTACCCGTCGGGAGAGCGAGATGATCCACCGTTCCGACCCTGCTTTCGACGCCGACGCCGTTGATGTGGATGGCAATGAGGCGGAGCACCGCGAGATCCCCGGCGCCAGCCCCGGGGATGAGGCGCGGGTGCGCGCCCGCTTCTGGCCGAAGCTGGCCGGCACCCTGTCGCGCATTCCCTTCGCCGAGGACGCGGCGGCGGCCTATTACTGCGCGCTGGACAGCCAGACGCCGACTCGGGTGCGCGCCCTTCTTTTCGGCTCCCTCGCCTATTTTCTGCTGCCCGCCGATGCGGTGCCGGACATCATCGTCGGCCTCGGGTTCACCGATGACGCGGCGGTGCTGGCGACGGCGCTGAACCTGCTGGCCAGCCATATCGGCGCCGATCACCGGGCGGCGGCGCGGGCGGCAATTGCGCGGCTGCGTACGCCCTGACGATGGTCGCGACGGTGTCTTCTGGAGACAATCCACCGCAGGACCGCGCCATGCCATCAATTCGCCGTCCCCCTTCAGCCATTTGAGCCGCAAAGCCCTCCTAACGACGCGCCAAGGGTTCACAGCCGCGAAGAGCGCGGATATCCCTGAGGCGGCCGATACGGAGAATCACGCGGAGCCGCCCCGGCGGCCCGAGGATACGGAGGATGCAGACCATGGCACGACGCACCGCGCGCGCCGTACTCGCCGGCCTGGCACTGGCACTGATCGGGATCGGCGGCGCCAGCGCACAGGGTGCGCCCAAGCTCGTTACCCAGTCGGGCGATTGGGGTGTCTATCTCGACACCAGCGGCAGCGGGAAGATCTGCTATGCGCTGTCGCAGCCCAAGACCCGCATGCCGGCTGAGCTCAAGCGCGATCCGGCCTATTTCTTCATCTCCACCCGTACCGCCGAGAATGTGAAGGGCGAGGTCAGCGTCGTCATGGGCTTCGCGCTGAAGGAAGGCACCGACGCCACCCTGACCATCGGGCCGGCCAGCTTCGACCTCTACACCCGCGGCACCGGCGCCTGGGTGCGCAATGTCGCGGAGGAGACACGGCTGGTGGACGCCCTGCGCAAGGGCCGCGACGTGGTGGTGAAAAGCACCTCGGCACGCGGTAATGTCACAACAGACACCTATTCTCTCAGCGGAATCTCGGCAGCCATCGACCGTGCCGCCCAGGAATGCCGCTGACGCGCCCCGCGAGCCTGCCAGAGCCTTTTCCGCGAAAGCTGACAGACTTTCGCGACGAGGAAACGCTCCAGCGTGTTGATTGCAGGGCACTTTCTCATCGGTCAGGTGATTTCGCCTGATCGAAAAGGGTCCTAGACTGACGGCGACGGCCTTCCGCCGCGCCGTTCCCCGAGCGCCAATCTTCGAGGTCATCATGCCCGCCGAACTGCGGCTCATCCCCTGCCTCGCCGACAATTACGCGGTGCTGCTGCGCGATCCGGTGACGGAGGCCACCGCCGTCATCGACGTGCCGGAAGTGGGGCCCGTGCTGGCCGCGCTGGAGCGCGAGGACTGGACGCTCACCCATATCCTCGTCACGCACCATCACACCGATCACATTGCCGGCGTGGAGGCGCTGAAGGAACGCTTCGGCGCCACCGTCATCGGCCCCAAGGCGGAGCGCGAGACCATTCCCGGGCTCGACTTCGCGGTAGTGGATGGCGATCCGGTCGCCGTGGGCGGGCTGGTGGGGCGGGTGATGGAAACGCCCGGCCATACCAAGGGCCATATCGTGTTCCTGTTCGAGGACGAGCGGCTGCTGTTCTCCGGCGATACGCTGTTCGTCATGGGCTGCGGCCGCCCCTTCGAGTGCGACCCGCCGGTGCTGTGGGAATCGCTCGTCCGCCTGCGCGCCCTGCCCGACGACATCTCGGTCTATTGCGGGCACGAATACACCCTCTCCAATGCGCGCTTCGCTCTCAGCCTCGAACCCGACAATGCGGCGGTCGCCGCCCGGCTCGAAGAGATCGAGGCGCTGCGGGCGGCGGGCAAGCCGACCCTGCCGACCACGATCGGGGCGGAGAAGGCGACCAACCCCTTCATGCGCGCCGACGACCCGGGGCTGGCCGCCCGCATCGGCCTGTCCGGCGCCGAGCCGGGTGCGATCTTCACCGAGCTGCGCAGCCTCAAGAACAGCTTCCGGGGCTGACGCATGCGCCTCGACGGCCTTTCCGCCCGCGAGGTCATCGCCCGCCTCGCCCTCGCCCCGCACCCGGAGGGCGGGCATTACCGCGAGACGTTCCGCGATCCGCACCCGACCTCGGACGGGCGCTCCGTCTCCACCGCGATCTATTTCCTGCTGGCCGCCGGCGAGGTGTCGCACTGGCACCGGGTGGATGCCGTCGAGGCGTGGCACTGGTATGCCGGCGCGGCGCTGGAATTGCGGGTGTCGGTGGCCGATTCCGGCCCAATCATCGCGCACCGACTCGGGACCGGCGACGGCGACGAACCGCAGCGGATCGTCCCGCGCGATGCCTGGCAGTCCGCCCGTAGCCTCGGCGACTGGACGCTGGTCGGCTGCACGGTAGCGCCCGGCTTCGACTTCGCCGGCTTCGAGCTGGCCGCGCCCGGCTGGTCGCCGGGCTGACGCCCTATCGCGCTTGCCGCCGTGCCAGCAGCGTCGCCACGGCGGCACCGCCGACGATGAGGGCGCAGGCGAGGCCGAGCGACCAGCTCAGCGCGGCGAAGCCCGCCGCTACCAGCAGCAGGGTCGAGAGCACCGGCGCCGCATAGGACATGACGCCGAGCAGGCGAATGTCGCCGCGCTTCATGCCGATGTCCCAGGTGTAGAAGGCGATGCCGACCGGCCCGATGCCGAGCGCCACCACCGCCAGCCACTCCCCCGCCCCTGCGGGCCACACCGCAGGCTCGAACAGCGCGTGGCACAGCGCGGACAGAACGGCCGTGGCGAGGCAGAAACCGGCGACGACCTCGGTCGGCACGTTCGCGAAATACCGCGAGCCGACCGAGTAGACCGTCCAGATCACCGCGCAGAGCGCGGCGGCGAGATAGCCGGGCACGAATTCCGGCGCGAAGCCGAGGCTGCCTGCCCGCCCGCCCAGCAGCACCACCGTGCCGGCAAGGCCCATCAGCGCGCCGGCGATATGGGCCGGGCGCAGCCTTTCCCCCGGGAGGAAGGCGGAGAACAGCACAATCAGCAGCGGCCAGAGATAGGCGATGAGGCCCGCCTCGGCCGGCGGCGCCAGCTTCAGCGCCGAGAAATAGAAGAAGTGGTAGCCAAACAGCCCACCCACCCCGTGCAGCCACACCGGCCAGGGCTGGCGCAGCACCGAGAGGCTGACGCCGCGCGCCATCGCCGTCCCCAGCCCCACCGTGCCGCCAATGGCGAAGGTCAGCGCCGTCAGCAGAAAGGGCGGCACGGCGCCGGTGGACGAGGTCGCCAGCGCCAGCGTCGACCACAGCAGGATGGCGGTAAAGCCGATCAGCGTGGCGGTGCGGCGCGCGAGGGGGGCAGTCGCTTGGAGGGGCATGGGACACCTGGAATGGGCGCCCCTTATGGCCGGGCGGGAGGCACAAGCCAAGCGCCGGCACCCCGGCAATCGTTAGGTCGGGGGAACTGTTTGGCCGGGAGCCGCTTACCCCAACGTCACCTCAACGTTCAGGAGTACCGCATGAAATCCCTGGGTTACGCCATCGCTGCCATCGCCTTTGCCGCCCTGCCCGCCTTCGCCCAGACACCCGCCATCGGTGTCGAGGATGCGCTTCGCATCGCCCGCGACGGCGGGCTGGCGACGATCACCTCGATCGAGCTCGACGACGGTGAATGGGAAGCCGAAGGCCGCGATAGCGCCGGCAAGGAGATGGAGATCGACATCGACGCCAAGACCGGCGCCGTCATCCGTCGCGAAATCGACTGAGTTCGCCACGTCCGGCCAAGCGGCGCCCGCCGCTTGGCCCTTACGCCCTCGCCGCCCGATCAGCCGAGATATTGGCCGCCATTGGCGGAGAGTGTCGAGCCGGTGATGAAACCCGCCTCGTCGGCGGCGAGGAACACCACGCAGCGGGCGATCTCGTCAGCTTCGCCGAGGCGGCCGACCGGGATCTGCGGAATGATGCTCTTCTCCAGCACGTCCTTGGGCACGGCCAGCACCATCTCGGTGGCGATGTAGCCCGGGCAGATCGCGTTGACGGTGATGCCCTTCTTCGCGACTTCTTGCGCCAGCGCCTTGGAGAAGCCGATTTCGCCGGCCTTGGCGGCGGAATAATTGGTCTGGCCCATCTGGCCCTTCTGGCCGTTGATCGACGAGATGTTGACGATACGGCCGAAGCCACGCTCGCGCATGTCCTCGATCACGTTGCGGCACATGTTGAACACCGAGGAGAGGTTGGTGTTGATCACCGCGTGCCAGTTCTCGGGCGACATCTTGTGCAGCATGCCGTCGCGGGTGATGCCGGCATTGTTCACCAGCACCTCGACCGGGCCGAGCTTTGCCGTCACCTCGGCGATGCCCGCCTTGCACGCCGCGAAGTCGGAAACGTCCCATTTGAAGGTGGGGATGCCGGTCTCTTCGGTAAACGCAGCGGCAGCCGCGTCATTGCCGGCATAATTGGCGGCGACGGAATAGCCGGCCGCCTTCAAGGCTTTGCTGATGGCCGCGCCGATGCCGCGCGTACCCCCGGTGACCAATGCAACACGCGCCATGTCTTCCCCCTCTGGCGTCCCTTCCCCAGGGAACTCTCGACGGTTTGTACGTCGATTCTTGATGACGGCAAGGTCGCGAGCCCGCCTTGCCGTCGCGATTGGTCACAGCTTTTATCGGCCGCGCCGACGCAGGGTCAGTCGCGCTCCAGGCACATGGCGATGCCCATGCCGCCGCCGATGCACAGCGTGGCCAGTGCCTTCTTGGCGTCGCGCTTCTCCATCTCGTAGAGCAGCGTGGTCAGGATGCGCGCGCCCGAGGCGCCGATCGGGTGGCCGATGGCAATGGCGCCGCCATTCACATTCACCTTGCTCGGGTCCCAGCCGAGGTCCTTGTTGACCGCGCAGGCCTGCGCCGCGAAGGCCTCATTGGCCTCGATCAGGTCGAGATCGGCGACCGTCCAGCCGGCCTTCTCCAGCGCGCGGCGCGAGGCCGGGATCGGGCCCGAGCCCATGATCGCCGGATCGACACCCGCCTGCGCCCAGGAGACGATGCGCGCCAGCGGCTTCTTGCCCTCGCTGGCCGCACGGGAGGCCGACATCAGCACGATGGCGGCGGCACCGTCATTGATGCCCGAGGCGTTGCCCGCCGTCACCGTGCCGTCCTTGGAGAAGGCGGGGCGAAGCTTGGTCATCGACTCGATGGTCGCGCCGTGGCGGGGATATTCGTCGTCGCTGACGACGATGTCGCCCTTGCGCGAGGAAATGGTCACGGGGACGATCTCGTCCTTGAAGCGCCCGGCCTTCTGCGCCGCCTCCGCCTTGTTCTGCGAGGCGACGGCGAAGCTGTCCTGCTCGTCGCGGGTTATCTGCCACTGGCGGGCGACGTTCTCGGCGGTCGTGCCCATGTGATAGCCGTTGAAGGCGTCCCACAGACCGTCCTTGATCATGGTATCGACCATTTCAAGGTTGCCCATCTTGGTGCCGTTGCGCAGATGCGCGACATGCGGCGCCTGGCTCATCGATTCCTGGCCGCCCGCCACCACGATGTCGCTGTCGCCGTTGAGGATCGCCTGATAGCCGAGCGCCACGGCGCGCAGGCCGGAACCGCAGAGCTGGTTCACGCCCCAGGCCGGGCTTTCCACCGGGATGCCGGCCGCCACCGAGGCCTGGCGCGCCGGGTTCTGCCCCGCGCCGGCGGTGAGGATCTGCCCCATGATGGTTTCGCTCACCTCGCCCGGCGCGACGCCGGCCCGCTCCAGCGCGGCGGCGATGGCGATCTTGCCCAGTTCATGGGCGGGCAGCGAGGACAGCGCCCCGTTGAACGCGCCGACAGCCGTGCGCGCGGCGCCGACGATGACGATGCCGTCTTTCATGAATGACGTCCTCCGGTACGGTCCTGTAGTCGGGCTCGGCCCGCGGGCCTGCGCCTCACCTTCTCGATCAGGTGTGACAGCATCGTGGTAGCCACCCGTGATCCATGTCAATGGCACCCGGCTTTTCCTGACGTGAGGTCAAGAGCACCGCCCGCCCTGCCCCGCGCGCGGCGTTGAGCCGCCACAATTCCTGTAGCCGGGCGGTGGGAAACGTCCTAGAGTTTTCAATGGGAAACGATCAAGGCGACTGGATCACAATGGCAAAATCCAACGAACCCGTCACCATCAAGAAATACGCGAACCGCCGCCTGTACAATACCGGCACGAGCACCTATGTGACGCTCGAAGACCTCGCGCAGATGGTCAAGAACGGCGAAGACTTCGTCGTCTACGACGCGAAGTCATCCGATGACATAACGCACTCCGTGCTGACCCAGATCATCTTCGAGCAGGAAGGCAAGGGCCAGAACCTCCTGCCGATCAATTTCCTTCGCCAGATCATCCGTTTCTACGGCGACAGCATGCAGATGCTGGTACCGCGCTATCTCGACATGACCATCGAGAATTTCAGCAAGGAACAGAACAGCCTGCGGGAGAACTTCTCCAAGACGCTGGGCATTGGCGGCATTGGCGGTTTCGGGATTCTGGACGAGCACGTCCGCCGGAACATGGAAATGTTCGACCGTACCTTCAAGATGTTTCTGCCCGGCGGCCGCGCCGAGGACAGCGCCGCGGCACCGGCGGCCAGCCCGCAGCCCGACGATTTCGACGAACTGCGCCGGCAGGTTGCCGATATGCAGAAGCGCCTCGACAAGCTCGGCGACGGCGGCAAGAAAGAGTGAATGGCTGGCCGGGACGGCGCCTCGCGGGCGCGCTCCCGGGGGTCGGCTGCCGGAGCGAGGCTTTAACCGCGTGCGCCCCTTGTGAACGGGCTGCCGTGAGAGGGCCGCGCCGGCCCTCCCCTCACCGTCGCGCCACAGCCCCCGCCCTGACGATGGCCGCCGCCGTGTCCACGACGGGATCAGCCTCGTCGGGCTCGCCCGCACTCGTCTCCGACGCCTCCGGCAGGCCAGCCGCGACCTGCGCGGCCCGCATCCGGTCGATGCCCGAGAACTGGATGCCGGACACTTCAACGCTAGAGGCGCCGCTGGCCCCGGCCGCCCGCGCCAGCATGCCGCGCAGTTGCGGGGCCATTTCGGCCAGCTGGGCGAACTTGGCGTGGTTGAAGCCGTCGGTCGATTTCACATTGGACATGTCGACGACGACGGCGCCCAGTTCCACCAGTTCCGTGTCGTGCGTGTAGGCGCCGAGGCGAGGCTTGTCGCCGGCGATGAAGTCGGAAAAGGCCAGCGCCTTGTCGTCGCGCGAGACGATGACGATGAACGGCTTGGGCGGCTTGCCCAGCCGCTTGAGCTGGCTCTTGAACACGTCCACGTCGATATCGGGCGCAGCCAGCACGATGTTGCCGAGCTTGCTCATCGGCAAAGGGTTGCCGGAAATCTTGATCTGCCGAAGCGCCTCAACCGTGACCCAGTTGCCCATGGAATGGGCCACAATCGTCACCTGATCGGCGCCGCTGTTGAAGACCAGCCGGATCGTCTCTTCCAGCCGGTCGCGCGCGGCCGTGGCGCTGTTGTTGTCATAGACATAATCGGCGATTTCGCCGCGCGAGGCCCAGGTAAACAGCACCGGCACGCCCGGCGCCTTGGAATCCTCCGCCATCTGGGTGAGGCGGTAGAGCGCCTCCGAGAACAGCGTGTTGTAGCCGTGCACGAAGATCACCGCCTGCCGCTTGCCGGCCGGGTACTTTGAGAGCTCGCTCTTGAGGTCGGCGTTGAACTGCGTCGGCGTGTCCCGATACACCGCCTCGCGCACCACCATGTCGGTAGCCGGGTTGGGCGGCGATTTCTGCGGCGATTCCACCATGCCCGGCTTGTGTGTCGGGGGAACGCTGATCTCCACCTTGGCGAAGCTCAGCTCCGGCGTCCGCTCGCCATTGTAGAACACGCCGGGCCGGGGGTCGCGCTCGCGCGAGGAGGCCACCAGGATCGTGTGGGTGCTGGTGCTGACCGTGTCGACGTCGATGACCGAGAGCGCGTCGTCCCCGGGACGGGAAGCACAGCCGGCCAGGATTGGCGCGCAAAGGGCCCCGACGACCAGCCAGGCGAACCGGCGGCGCATTCCACGACTTGCATCACGCAACACGGCACGCTCCAAGGTTCAGGGGGCGGAAGGTACCATCGTTCCGGTGCAACAGTAAGGCGCGCGGGGGTGCTCGCGCCCGTCATCCGCCGCCATGGCTTCCGGATCGTTACCGACGATGAGGAGGCATCCCGTCGCGCGACGCCGCCCAACGCAGAAAAGCCGGCCCTCGGGGCCGGCTTCAGCAATGCGGGCAGACAGCCCGGCAGAAGGCGATCAGGCCTCGGCCTTGACCTTCAGCACCTGACGGCCCTTGTACATGCCGGTCTTCAGGTCGAGGTGATGGGGACGGCGAAGCTCGCCGGAATCCTTGTCCTCGATATAGGTCGGCTTGGCGAGGGCGTCGGCGGAACGGCGCATGCCGCGACGCGACGGGCTGGTCTTCTTCTTCGGAACTGCCATTGTCGTCTCCTGTCCCGGCCTGGCTCACGCCCAGTCGGAAGGGCCGGCGCCGGATGGTGCGTAATTCGAGTGGCGGCTTATACAGACTCATGCGCGCGAGCGAAAGAGGCAGACGCAAATCTGTCGCACGCCTTTGAGGGAGCGCGCTCGCCCGTTTCACGCCCCCGCGAGGCAGGCGGTCAGCTCGGCGCCCTCGCGCGGAATGCGGGCCTGCAGGTTTCCGGCGAGCCGCGTCAGCCCGCGCCCGGGCTTGCCGGCATCGCGCCGGTGCGGATTGGGCAGCATGACCGCGAGCAGCGCCGCCTGCCGCGCGGTCAGGTCGCGGGCGGAGCGCCCGAAGGCCCGCTGCGCGCCCGCCTCGACGCCAAACTGGCCACCCGGCCCCCACTCGGCGATGTTGAGGTAGATTTCAAGCTGCCGCTGTTTGGACATCACCACGTTGAGATACAGCGCGAGCGGCAGTTCCAGACCCTTGCGGATCACGCTGCGGCCGTTCCACAGAAAAAGGTTCTTGGCGAGCTGCATGGTGATGGTGGAGGCCCCGCGCGGGGCGTTGAGCCCGTCCGATTCGTCGATCACCCCCTGCAGTTCCACCATGTCGACGCCCGAATGGGAACAGAAGCGCGCATCCTCGGAGGCCAGCACCGAGCGGACAAGATTCGGCGAGATGTTGTCGAACGGCAGCCAGACGCGCTCGACCGGCTGCCCGCTCACCCAGCGCGCCAGCATCAGCGTCGAGGGCGCGGGCGCCACATTATAGAGCAGCCCGAGCAGCAGCGGCGTGGCCACCACCACCAGCGCGATCTTCCAGGCCCAACGCCAAAAAACACCCATGCTCACTCCCCGGCGAAACCACTCTAGAACACGTGACCAGCGGAGGGCACAGCAATCTCGTCGCCTGACGCACAGCGGCGGCCAACGGTCCGCTTGACCCCACCGCCCGGCTCGGGCACGGAACGGAAAATTCCGGCTGCGACAACCCTTGCGGACCCGTCATGCCCACTTCCGAAAGCCGCCCGCCTTTGGCCCTCGCGCTTGCCCGCACCGCCGAAGCCGTCACCGCCTATATCGAAGGCGCGATTGCCCGCAGCGGCGCGCCGGGCGAGCGGCTGGCGGGCGCGATTCGGCACGCCACGCTGGCGGGGGGAAAACGGCTGAGGCCGTTCCTCGTGGTCGAATCGGCGGCGCTGTTCGGCGTCTGCGCCGACCGCGCGATGCCGGCCGCGGCAGCGCTGGAGTGCATTCACTGTTACTCGCTGGTCCATGACGACCTGCCGGCCATGGACAATGACGACCTGCGGCGCGGCCGACCGACCGTCCACCGCGCCTATGACGAGGCCACCGCCATCCTCGCCGGCGACGGGCTGCTGACCCTCGCCTTCGAGATTCTCGCCGGCGAGGAGGATGACACGGACCCGGCGGTGCGCCTTGCCCTCATCGCCAGCCTCGCGCGTGCGGCGGGCGTGGCCGGCATGATCGGCGGGCAGATGCTGGACCTCGCGGCGGAGGGCCGATTCGCGCAAGGGGCGCTCCACCGCGCGCCGCTCGACCTGTCGGCGGAGGCCATCATCCAGCTTCAGGCGATGAAGACCGGCGCCTTGCTGCGCCAGGCCTGCGAGGCCGGCGCCCTGCTCGGGCAGGCGAGCCCGGCGGAACGGGCGAGCCTCGATCGCTACGCCCGCGCTGTCGGCCGCGCCTTCCAGATCGCCGACGACTTGCTCGATGTCGAGGGTGAGGCGAGCCTCGTGGGCAAGGCGGTGGGCAAGGACGCCGCCGCCGGAAAGGCGACGCTGGTCGGCACGCTCGGCATCGAGGGCGCGCGCGCGGAGCTCACCCGGCTGACCGGCGAGGCAGAAGCGGCGCTCGCCAGCTTCGGCAGCGCGGCCACACTTCTCGTGGAAGCGGCATATTTCGTCGCCGATCGACGCAATTAGGGCTTTCCTCATCTCGACGGAACGATAAGTTCCGGGCAATGTTGTTTGTGACGGGAATGTGCGCGCCGCGCGACGTGACCGTTATCTGGAGGTTGAGATGCGTGTCGCCCTGTTCGCCCTTGCCGCTCTGGTCGCCGGCACAGCCGTCATTGCCACCGCGCCTGCCGACGCGCAGGAATCCAACCGCATCATCATCCGCAAGCTGCCGCCGCGCTCCTATCTCGATCCCGGCCCGGTGGTGAAGCCCGGCACCTCGCGCGACCTCAATTATGTCTACGTCGCCCACCCGCTCTACCCGCAATATGGCGACGACAGCGGCATCACCGGCATCCGTTGGCCGCTGCCGAGCCGTTTCGACCTGCCGGGTTACTGATTCGCCCCTGCGGCATCCAGCTGAAGACCTCAAAGCCCGGCCCGCGCCGGGCTTTTTCGTGAGTCGTTGACCGGCGCGCCAACAAAAAGCCCGGCCGAAGCCGGGCTTTTCTCGTCCGAGGGTCGCGATGACGGCTCAGGCCGCCTTGTCGAGCTCAGCGAGGATGGCGTCGCCCATGCCGGAGGTTCCGACGCGGGTCTTGCCCTCGGAATAGATGTCCGCCGTGCGGACGCCGCCGTCCAGCACGCCGGCGATAGCCGCCTCAAGCCGGTCGGCCGCCTCCAGTTCGCCGAAGGAATAGCGCAGCGCCATGGCGAGCGAGCCGACCATGGCGATCGGGTTGGCCAGTCCCTTGCCCGCGATATCGGGAGCCGCGCCGTGCACGGGCTCATAAAGCGCGCGACGACGGCCGGACACTTCCTCGATGCCGCCCAGCGAGGCGGAGGGGAGCATGCCGAGCGAGCCGGTGAGCATCGCCGCCACGTCGGACAGGATATCGCCGAAAAGGTTGTCGGTGACGATGACGTCGAACTGCTTGGGCGCGCGCACCAGCTGCATGCCGCACGAATCGGCCAGCTGGTGCTCCAGTTCCACGTCCTCGTAATTGGCGCCGTGCACTTCGCTCACCACCTGCTTCCACAGCAGGCCGGTCTTCATCACATTGTGCTTCTCGGTGGAAACCACCTTGTTGCGACGGGTGCGGGCGAGTTCGAAGGCGACGCGGGCGATGCGCTCGATCTCATAGGATTCGTAGATCTGCGTGTCGATGGCGCGCTTCTGGCCGTCGCTGAGATCGGTGATGGTTTTGGGCTCGCCGAAATAGACGCCGCCGGTCAGCTCACGCACGATCAGCACGTCCAGACCCTCGACCAGCTCGCGCTTGAGGCTGGAGGCATCCGCAAGCGCCGGGTAGCAGACCGCCGGACGCAGATTAGCGAAGAGCTGCAGGTCCTTGCGCAGGCGCAGCAGGCCCGCCTCCGGACGGGATTCATAGTGAACATTCGCCCATTTGGTGCCGCCCACGGCGCCGAGCAGGATAGCATCCGCGGCGAACGCCTTGGCCATCGCCTCCTCGGAGATTGGCTGGCCGCAGGAATCATAGGCGGCCCCGCCGACAAGGTCTTCCTCGATGGCGAAGGAGGCAATGCCGCGCCGGTCGAGCCAGTCGATCACCCGTTTTACCTCAGCCATCACTTCGGGGCCGATGCCGTCGCCGGGGAGAAGAAGAAGCTTGTGGGTCGCCATCAGGTCCCTCGCTTGCGCCATTGAGGAAGCGTCACTGCCGGGCGAACAGCCGGCGTGCGAGTGCTAAAGGCAGATGATTGCGGTGGCAAGACGTGCTGGGTGCGAAGACGCACTGGAAGCGGGGGCCTGCCAGAAGCGGGGCCCGCCAGAAGCCGATGCCGCAAAAGGAAACCGCCGGCAGCGCGCCGGCGGGGGAAGGTGGGGAGGATCGCAGGCTCTCATCCCGGCCGGAGCGAGGCCGGTGCCGCACGTCGCGTTTGATCTTTCCCGGCCGACGGTCATTTCCCTCATGGCCGGGCGTGACCCGGCCACCCCACCCCCGGTTGTCGTCGAGAAAGAGCCGGGTCCCCGGGACACGCCCGGGGATGAGGGCGGCAAGCGGCCCGCCGGGTCAGATCGTCTTGCGCGTCATCTCGCCGGCGATGAAATCGGCCTGCCGCAGCGCCAGCGCCACGATGGTCAGCGTCGGGTTCTCGGCGCCGCCGGTGGTGAACTGGCTGCCGTCGGCAATGAACAGGTTCGGGATGTCGTGGGTTTGCCCGTGCTTGTTCACCACGCCGTCGCGCGGCTTCTCGCTCATCCGGTTGGTGCCGAGATTATGCGTGGAAGGGTAAGGCGGCGTCGGCAAGGTGCGCGTCGCCCCGACCGAATCATAGATCGCCGCCCCTTGGGCGTAGGCGTGGTTGCGCATGGCGACGTCATTGGGATGATCGTCGAAATGCACATTGGCCACCGGCATTCCGTACGCGTCCTTCACATCGGTGTTGAGGGTGACGCGGTTGGTCTCCTGCGGCATGTCCTCGCCGACGATCCAAAGCCCGGCCATGTTCACATAGCCGTCCATGGCGGAGGCGAAGGAGCGGCCCCAGCCGCCCGGATCGAGGAAGGCGGCCATGAAGGGCACGCCGATGGAGAGCGTCTCCAGCTCATAGCCGCCGGCAAAGCCGCGCTTGGTGTCGTTCACCGCCTCGTCCCGCACGATGCCGGCCATGGTGGTGCCGCGATACATGTGCACCGGCTTCTCGAAGATGGCGTAGACCGAGCCGGTCATGTGGCGCATGTAGTTGCGTCCCACCTGCCCCGAGGAGTTGGCGAGCCCGTCCGGGAACATGCTGCTGGCGGAGTTGAGCAGCAGGCGCGGGCTCTCGATCGAGTTGCCGGCCACCGCGACGATGCGTGCCTTCTGGCGCTGGGTCTTGCCATCCTTGTCGACATAGACGACCGCCGTCGCCTTGCCGGAGGCATCGTGCTCTATCTTCTGCACCATGCTTTGCGGGCGTACTTCCAGATTGCCGGTCGCCTCGCCGCGCGGAATCTCGGCGATCAACGTCGACCATTTTGCCCCCGACTTGCAGCCCTGGAAGCAGAAGCCAATCTGCTGGCAGGCGCCCCGGTCGGCGCGCGGCTCGCTGTTGATCGCCATGCGGCCGGTCGAGACCTCCTTGTAGCCGACCTTCTTGGCGCCGGCCTCGAACACCTTGAAGTTGTTGTTGCCGGGCAAGCCGGGAATGCCGTTGGTGCGGGTCACACCCATCCGGTCCTCGGCCTTGGCGTACCAGGGCTCAAGGTCCTGCAGCGTGATCGGCCAGTCCAGCAGGTTGGCGCCGTCGATGTCGCCATAGGTCGAGCGCGTCTTGAATTCGTGCTCCTGCAGGCGCAGCGAAGCGCCGGCCCAGTGGACGGAGGAACCGCCCACCGCCTTGACGATCCAGGCGGGCAGGTTGGGGAAGTTCTTGTGGACCCGCCATGAACCGGAGGTGGTCCGCATGTCGGTCCAGGCGAGCTGGGAGAAGCTCTCCCACTCATTATTGACGAAGTCTTCCATGTTGTGGCGCTGGCCGGCTTCAAGGATCACCACCTTGATGCCCTTGAGCGCGAGCTCGGTGCCCAGCGTGCCGCCGCCGGCGCCGGAGCCGACGATGACGACGACGGAATCGTCATTCAGATCAAAGGGTGCAGACATGATGCGAGCCTCCCCTCACAGCCAGGCGATGTCGTCGAAGCCGCGGTCGATGTAACCGCCCTTGTCGGCCGAGGAGCCCTCATAGCCAAAGATCGGCCATATCTCCTCCTGGTTGTAGAGGCCGACGACGAGGCCGCCCCTCACCTTCTGGAAGAAGGCGCTGTCCTCGATCTGGCGCAGCAGCGCGACGCGCTGATCCTCCCAGCCGACATCGGCATAGGCGACGCCATAATTGGCCCTGGCGAGCGTATCGAGGGTGATGACGCCGTCCTCGACCATTGCTTTCAGCGCAGGATCCTTCGCCGCGTCCGCCTCATAGGGCTTCATCGCGATGGCGTAGTAACGGTCGGGAATGCGGTCATGGGGGTAGATGTCGCGCGCCATGACGATGAGCGTGCGCATGGTTTCCGGCTTGAGCGCCGAAACCTCCATTCCCCACGCCTCGCGCGGATTGAGCACCGCGGCGCCGCTCACCATCAGCGCGCCGGCGGCTCCGATGCCGGCAAGCAGGGCGCGGCGTGACGGACCTCGCCTGTCGATCAGTGTTGCCATTGTTACCTCCCAGGTATTTTTATGTATTATTGATCTGTCCCGCGCCGCTTGGCGTGCCGGCGCGGTCGTTCAACGGTATCTTCCGTGCTTTTGCAGCACCTCGATCTTGTATCCATCAGGATCCGCCACGAAAAAGAACTTGGCGAGAAGCTCCCCTTCGTGAAGGAATTCCTTGATCGGGTTTGGATTGAGGCCCGCTTCAACGAAGCGTGCATGTTCGGCGGCGAGATCATCCACCACGAAGGCGATGTGCCCGTAGCCGTCACCCAGCACATAGGGCTCGGTGCGGTCGTGGTTGATGGTCAGCTCGACCTCGAAATCGGCTTCCGCATTGCGCAGATACACCAGCGTGAAGCCGTCAAAAGGCAGACGCTGCGCCACCTCCAGCCTGAAGGCGCGCGCGTAGAAATCCACCGAGCGCGCTTCATCGAGCACGCGGATCATCGAATGAATGGCCTTCGCCACTTGTCCCTCCGGCCGTGAACCTCACCCGGGCGAACGCGTCGCCCTGATCAGGATGCTAGGCCCCGGCACGGGCGGCAGGTGGTAGACCGCTAGCACATCACCACGATGTGCATTGAAGGCGACGAGACGGGCGAACGCCCCGCGTCACTCGGCGGCTTCGAGGTGGATCCGCCCGCTCTCGCACAAGATGCGCCCGCGCGCGGCGGCCGGCGCGACGGCGGCGGGGCGGACTTCGGTGAGGAAAATCAGGCAGGAACAGCGGAGCAGCGAGGCAAAGTTGCGCACTTCGCCATGCAGTTCCAGCACCTCGTCATGCAGTTTGGTGACGAATTTGCCCAGGCTCATGCCTTGATGGGCGGCAACCTCCTCCAGCACGGTCCAGAACGCCGCCTCCAGCCGGATCGAGGTGGAATGCCCGCCAATCCGCACCGAGCGCGTCTGGCCGTCATAGGTTTCGGGCGCTTGGCCCGCGAAGATGTGGCACATGGAGCGTCTCCCGGATGTTCTCGTTTTGAACGATTCCATCCCGGGACGGGCGCGGTGTAAAGCGAAAATGCTCAGCGCAAACGCGTCCGCGTCATCCCGGCCGGAGGCGACGCCGCAGAGCCGGGATCGTCCCGCGCGTCTCACGATCCAAGCTTTGCCTTCGGCCGTGCGGGATGACGAGGGGTGCGCGTCGGCGCTCTCACGCCCAGGGGCGTTCCTCGGCGAGCTTCTCCTCGAAGGACTTGATCTTGTCCGCCTTCACCTGGGTGAGGCCGATATCGTCGAGGCCGTTCAGCAGGCAGTGCTTGCGGAACGCATCGACCTCGAAGGAGATCGAGCCGCCATCCGGCCCGGTGATGGTCTGGCTTTCCAGATCGACGGTGATCTTGGCATTCGCCCCCCGGGCCGCGTCGTCGAACAGCGCGGCCAGTTGTTCCGGCGTCACCTTGATCGGCAGGATGCCGTTCTTGAAGCAGTTATTGTAGAAGATGTCGGCGAAAGACGTGGAGATCACGCAGCGTATGCCGAAATCCAGCAGCGCCCAGGGCGCGTGCTCGCGCGAGGAGCCGCAGCCGAAATTGTCGCCGGCGATGAGAATCGGCGCGCCCTTATAGGCCGGCTTGTTGAGCACGAAATCGGGATTGTCCGACCCGTCCTCCATGTAGCGCATCTCCGAAAACAGCCCGACGCCCAGCCCGGTGCGCTTGATCGTCTTCAGATACTGCTTGGGGATGATCATGTCTGTGTCGACATTGACCAGATGCAGCGGCGCCGCGACGCCCGTCAGGGTGGTGAACGTATCCATCTCTCACATCTCCTGGACGCAGGCGCGCCCGTCAAATTCGGTCCGGGAGCGGGGCCGTCAGCCCGCCTCTTCCTCAATGCGCTCCATGTCGTCGTCCGAGAGGCCGAAATGGTGGCCTATCTCGTGGACGAGCACATGGGTGACGATGTCGCCCAGCGTTTCCTCATTCTCCGCCCAATAGTCGAGAATCGGACGGCGGTAGAGGAAGATCATGTTGGGCAGCACGCCGGTAGCGGTCTCGTAGCCCTGCGCCAGCCCGATACCCTGGAACAGGCCGAGCAGATCGAACGGGCTTTCCGCCTCCATCTCCTTCTGCACCTCGTCGGTCGGAAAATCCTCGACCCTTATGACGAGGTTGCCGCACAGGGAGCGGAACTCGTCCGGCAGGCGGGCATAGGCCTCCTCGGCCATCGCCTCCATCTCGCTCAGGCCGGGCGCGCCGCGCTTCAGCCAGTCGCCGCTCTCGGTCATCGGCTCACCTCAGATAAGTCGCGAACAGATAGGCGACGAGGGCCAGCGCCACTACCACGGCGAGCCCCCGCCCGATGCGACGGCCCCACACTTCGGTGGGGTCGTCGGGCGGCGGTTCCCAGAACGGATCGCCCCTCATCGCGCCATCTCCCCGCCGAGGCTCAACCCGCCCGCGGCCAGGTGCGGACGTCGACGAAATGGCCGGCGATCGCCGCCGCCGCCGCCATGGCGGGCGAGACGAGATGGGTCCGGCCCTTGAAGCCCTGCCGTCCCTCGAAATTGCGGTTCGAGGTGGAGGCGCAGCGCTCCTCCGGGCCGAGCTTGTCGGCGTTCATGGCCAGGCACATGGAGCAGCCCGGCTCGCGCCAGTCGAAGCCCGCCGCCTTGAAGATGGCGTCGAGCCCCTCGGCCTCGGCCTGCAGTTTCACCAGCCCCGAGCCCGGCACGATCATGCCCGAGACGCCTTCGCGCACCTTGTAGCCGCGCACGATGGAGGCCGCCGCGCGCAGATCCTCGATGCGGGCATTGGTGCAGGAGCCGATGAACACCTTGTCGACCGGGATGTCGGTGATCCTTGTGCCGGCGACGAGACCCATATAGGCCAGCGCCCGCTTCTTCGCGTCGCGCTTGTCGGCGTCGTCGATCAGGTCCGGATCGGGCACCAGCCCCTCGACCGAGATCACGTCTTCCGGGCTGGTGCCCCAGGAGACGATGGGCGGCAGCGAGCCGCCGTCGAGGCGGATTTCCTTGTCGAAGAAGGCGCCCTCATCGGAGCGCAGCGTGTCCCAGTAGCGCCGCGCGGCGTCCCAGGCGGCGCCGGTGGGCGCACGCGGGCGTCCCTTCACATAGGCATAGGTGGTCTCGTCGGGGGCCACCATGCCGGCGCGCGCCCCGCCCTCGATCGACATGTTGCAGACCGTCATGCGGCCTTCCATCGACAGCGCGCGGAACACCTCGCCGGCATATTCGATGACATAGCCCGTGCCGCCGGCGGTGCCGGTGGCGCCGATGATGGCGAGCGTCACATCCTTGGCGGTCACGCCGTCGGGCAGCTTCCCGTCGACCGACACCCGCATGTTCTTGCTCTTCTTCTGGATCAGCGTCTGGGTGGCGAGCACATGCTCCACCTCCGAGGTGCCGATGCCATGGGCGAGCGCGCCGAAGGCGCCATGCGTCGAGGTGTGGCTGTCGCCGCACACGATGGTGGTGCCCGGCAGGGTGAAGCCCTGCTCCGGGCCGATGACGTGGACGATGCCCTGGCGCTTGTCGAGCTCGTTGAAATACTCGACGCCGAACTCGCGCGCGTTCTCGGCCAGCGTCTCCACCTGGATGCGGCTCTCGGGGTCGTCGATGCCGAAGCGGCGGTCAGTGGTCGGCACGTTGTGGTCGACCACGGCCAGCGTCTTCGACGGCGCATGGACGCGGCGGCCGGCCACGCGCAGGCCCTCGAAGGCCTGCGGGCTGGTCACTTCATGCACTAGGTGCCGGTCGATATAGAGGAGGCAGGTGCCGTCCTCCTGACGGTCGATGATGTGGTCGTCGAAAATCTTGTCGTACAGGGTACGGGGAGCGGACGTGCTCATCTGGGCATCTCTTGGGGAGAGGAAAACAGGGGGCGGGGCAGCAGCGCAGCCGGGGAGCGCGAAACCCGAGGGCTCCGGCTCCGGGCGCGCTCAGCTAAGCCCGGCAACCGCGCAGGCGGTGAAGCGTCCAAAAAAGCGCGCCGGCAGGCGGACATGATCCGGCACGGCGGCGAAACCGATGGTCGTGGGAAGACGACGGCGTGCCTCCGGACGCGCGGCACCGGGCGCCAGCGAAACCGCCGCGCCGCAGGAACCCGTCATCGGTGAGCCATGCGCCATCATGGAACCCTTCTAGCAAGTCTGGGCGCGGCAAACAATCGCCACCGTTCCGCAGCCCGTCCTTCGCCGCCGCACGACTGCGTGACGCGTCAAGCTCCCGGCGCTGCAATTGAAATAATGTATTACATAGTAAAATTAGAATGAAATCGCGGAAAAATAAGCGTATCGGCCCGGCTTGAAGCCGTTTTACCTTTGATATGGCGCGACATCATCCCCCACGCTAGAGCCGCGCCGTTCAGCTTGCATCGCAAGCGGATCGGATAGCGCGTTCTCTATCTTAGCGTTAGAGGGCGATTTACCGATCATATTGGTTCAATCTGATCGGATCGCACTCTAAGCTGCTCCAGCCAAGGGAGTGCACGATGCGTCTGTCCGACATCGCCCTGATCGCCGCAACTCTCGCCACCTTCGCCGCTGTCGAGGTGGGAAATCGCGTGGAGATGAAGCCGGAGACCGTGGAGAAGGCCGAACGCCGCCAGCTCATAACCTGCCCGCTGCGCAAGCCGGACTTCGCCACCGTCATGCAGGCCGCCATGCTCGGCGATGGCACCCTTCTGGTCGAACAGCAGACCAACACCCGGGTGCTGCACATCAAGGACTGCTGACGCACCGGCCGGCGGTGGGACCCGACGGATGGCCGTTGCGCTAGACGGGCGCCGCTCCGGACACACAGGCCATGGCTTCGAGCTGTGCGCGACAGAACCAACGCAGTATAGGCTCCCGGACAAACCGCAGCCGGCCGGTGAGCCCTTGCTGGGGCCGCCCGCCAAAAGAAAAGGGCGGCCGAAGCCGCCCTGAACATCATCTGGAAGCCGACGGATGCCGGCGCCGTGGCGCCGCGCCAATCACTCGGCGGCGGCGACCGGGGCGGCAGCGCCCTTCTTGCGGCTGCCGGCGTTCTTGTCCTGGCGCTCGGCGATACGGGCCGACTTGCCGCGACGGTCGCGCAGGTAATAGAGCTTGGCGCGACGCACCTTGCCGCGACGGACAACCTTCAGGCTGTCGATGTTCGGCGAGTAGAGCGGGAACACGCGCTCGACGCCCTCGCCATAGGAAATCTTGCGAACGGTGAAGCTCTCATTGATGCCGCCGCCATTGCGGGCGATCACCACGCCCTCATAGGCCTGCACGCGGGTGCGCTCGCCTTCCTTCACCTTCACATTGACGATGACGGTATCGCCAGGCTGGAAGTCGGGAATGGCGCGCAGCTCGGCGAGCTTGGCGGCCTGCTCGATGTCGAGCTCGCGAATAATATCGACCATGTTATCACCTCAGGCGAGATCGGCTGTGGCACGTCAAGCCCAGCCGTCCGCATTTTGCTGTTGTCAGTTGGTAGTGACGGCGCGCCTATACGCGAAACCGAAGGGTTTGTCATTCCCCCTTCGTCGCAGGGCGGCCCTGCGCCGCGCGAAAGGCGGCCCAGAGATCCGGCCGGCGGGCCTTCGTGGCGGCTTCCGCCTGCTCCCGCCGCCAGCGTGCGACCTTGGCATGGTCGCCGCTGGTGAGCACGGGCGGGATGTCCATACCCTCGAAGCTCGGCGGGCGGGTGTATTGCGGGTATTCCAGCAGGCCGGCGGAAAAGCTCTCCTCGGTGCCGGATTCGGGGTGCCCCATCACGCCCGGCAGCAGCCGGACGCAGGCATCGAGCAGCACCAGCGCGCCAATCTCGCCGCCCGAGAGCACCACATCGCCCACCGACACCTCTTCCAGTCCCCGCGCGGCGACAAGGCGATCATCGACCCCTTCGAACCGCCCGCAGACGATGACGACGCCCTCCCCCGCGCTGAGTTCGCGCACCCGCTTCTGGGTGAGCGGCGTGCCGCGCGGGGTCATCAGCAGGCGCGGGCGGGTGTCGCCCAGCGGCGCGGCAGCGTCCACCGCGCGCGCCAGCACGTCGACCCGCATCACCATGCCCGGCCCGCCGCCGGCCGGCGTGTCGTCGACCGAGCGATGGCGGTCGGTGGCGTGCTCGCGCGGGTCCACCGTCTCCAGCGCCCAGCCGCCCTGCGCCAGCGCGCGCCCGGCCAATGAGAGGCCGAGCGGACCGGGGAACATGTCGGGGAAAATGGTGACGAGGGAGGCGCGCCACATGTGCCGCGCTCCTAGCCCTGGTCCGCCTCGGGCGGCGGGGCCTCTTCGCGCACCCATTCGCCGGGGTCCACGACAAGTCGGCCGGCCGTGAGGTCGACGCTCGGCACGACCGCCTTGGTGAAGGGCAGCATCAGCGTTTTGCCGCCAGCTTCCGGCGCGATTTCGAGTATGTCGCCGGCGCCGAAATCATGCACCGCCACGACCTTGCCGAACAGCGCACCGTCCCCCGTAAAGGCAGCCAGCCCGATCAGGTCGGCATGGTAGAAATCATCGTCCTCGTCCGGCTCAGGCAGCAGGTCGCGGGCGACATAGAGGCCATGATTGGTCAGCGCCTCGGCCGCCTCGCGGGTGTCGACGCCTTCCAGCCGGGCGACGAAATGGTCCTTGGCCGGACGCAGCGTCTTGATGCGGAAGGTGCGCGTCCCCGCCTCGTCGGTCAGCGGCGCATAGTCCTGCAGCGACGAGGGATCTTCGGCGAAGACGAACAGCCGCACCTCGCCGCGCACCCCGTGCGGGGCGCCGATGCGGGCGAGGAGGACGCGATCATGGGGCATGGAGGATGTGCTCCGAAATGACCATCCTTCGAGGCGCGCTCACGCTCGTACCTCAGGATGACGTGGTTCCCGCCAAGAGAACCGCGTCATCCTGAGGTGCCGCGAAGCGGCCTCGGAGGAGGCTCAAGCAGGGCGACGCAAGGTCGCCCCGCCGATATCACTCGGCCGAGGGAGCAGCAGCCGCGGCGGCAGCGGCTTCGGCCTTGGCGGCTTCGGCAGCGCGCTCCTGCGCCTTCTTGCCGGGAACGGCCTTCTCCGGGTTGTTGCGCGCAGCGCGCTTCACCAGCTCAAGGCTGTCGAGGAAGCGGGCGACGCGGTCGGTCGGCTGCGCACCCTTGGCGAGCCAGGCCTTGGCCTTCTCGACGTCGAGGGTGAAGCGGTCGGCGGCGTCCTTGGGCTTCAGCGGATCGAAGGTGCCGATCTTCTCGATGAAGCGACCATCACGCGGGGAGCGCGAATCGGCGACGACGATGCGGTAATAGGGACGCTTCTTGGCGCCGCCACGGGCGAGACGGATCTTGAGGGACATGTGGGTCTTCCTTTCAGGTCGTTTGTTTCGTGTCGTCTGGTTTCTTCCGTCATCCCCGGACTTGATCCGGGGATCCACGCCTTGCGGTCGGCAATTCGTGGAGGGCCGGGTCGCGCCCGGTCCTGACGGCGTGAAGTCTTATCGGGCCATCACTTCTTCTTCGGCGGAAAGCCCGGCAGGCCGGGAAGGCCGCCCGGCTTGCTTCCTATTCCCGGCAGTCCGCCGGGAAGGCCGGGCAGGTTGCCGGGGAAATTCGGAGGCAGACCGCCGCCGCCCAATCCGCCGGGCATCTTCTCGGCCATCTGCTTCAGCTGGTCGGGGCTCGGCATGCCCCCGCCCATGCCGCCCCCGCCAAGGCCGAACATGTTGGCAAGGCCGGCCATCGGGCCGCGCTTGGCGCCGGGGGCGCCCATCGCCTTCATCATGTCCGCCATCTGGCGGTGCATCTTCATCAGGCGGTTGACGTCCTCGACCTTGGTGCCGGAGCCGGCGGCGATACGCTTGCGGCGCGAGGCGTCGAGAAGCTTCGGGTTGCGCCGCTCCTTCTTGGTCATCGAATCGATGACCGCCTTCTGCCGCTTCAGCACCCCGTCATTCATGCCGGAGGCGGCGAGCTGGTTCTTCATCTTGCCGACGCCGGGCAGCATGCCCATCAGCCCGCCAAGCCCGCCGAGCTTCTCCATCTGGTCGAGCTGCATGCGCAGATCGTTGAGATCGAACTGGCCCTTGCGCATGCGCTCGGCAGCGGCCATCGCCTTTTCGGCGTCGATGTTCTCGACCGCCTTCTCGACCAGCGACACCACGTCGCCCATGCCGAGGATGCGCCCGGCGACGCGGCGGGGATCGAAATCCTCCAGCGCGTCCATCTTTTCGCCAGTGCCGAGCAGCTTGATCGGCTTGCCGGTGACGGCGCGCATGGAAAGGGCGGCACCGCCGCGCCCGTCGCCATCGGCGCGGGTCAGCACGATGCCGGTGAGGCCGACGCGCTCGTCGAAGGCTTTTGCGGTGTTCACCGCGTCCTGGCCGGTGAGGCTGTCGGCAACCAGCAGCACTTCATGCGGCTTCGTCGCGGCCTTCACCTCGGCCACCTCGGCCATCAGCGCCTCGTCGAGCGTGACGCGGCCGGCGGTGTCGAGCATCACCACGTCATAGCCGCCGAGACGGGCGGCCTCCATGGCGCGGCGGGCGATCTGGACGGCGGACTGGCCGGCGACGATCGGCAGGGTGGCGACGCCGACCTGCGTGCCGAGCATGGCCAGCTGCTCCATCGCCGCCGGGCGGCGGGTATCGAGCGAGGCCATCAGCACCTTGCGGTTGCCGCGCTCGGTCAGGCGCTTGGCGATCTTGGCGGTGGAGGTCGTCTTGCCCGAGCCCTGCAGGCCGACCATCAGCACCGGCACCGGCGGGGCGGCGTCGAGGTCGATCGCCTTGGCGTCGGAGCCGAGCATGGCGACGAGTTCGTCATTGACGATCTTCACCACCATCTGGCCGGGCGTGATCGACTTGATCACCTCGGCACCCACCGCGCGCGCCCTTACCTTGTCGGTGAACGAGCGCACCACGTCGAGCGCCACATCGGCCTCGATCAGCGCCCGGCGCACTTCGCGCATGGCCTCGTTCACGTCGGCCTCGGTGAGCGCGCCGCGTCGTTTCAGCCGGTCGAGTATGCCGCCAAGGCGGTCGGTCAATGAATCGAACATGCGTTCGCTCCGGTCGTTTTCTCGCAGCTCACGACGCAACGCCGAACGGCGCCCGAGGGCGCAAAGCGCTGTCGGGCGTTGACCTCCAGCCTCAGGGGCCGGGCGGCGGATCGGCTCGCGGGGTCTGCGAGGATGCGGGGTTCGTAAGCGCCGCTGGTCTTGAAGTCAAGTTTTGGCGCCCTTTCGCGGGAGACTATGGACGTTCCGGCCGCGTAACGGCGCCCTATGGCGCGACGAGATAATGCCCGGACCATTCCGAGGTCGGGATCGCCGCGCCGAGCGTAAAGCGGAAGCGGGTCACGTCCAGCCCCTCATGCGCGGTCTCGCACTCATAGGCGATGTGGTACCAGGTGGCGCCGCTGCGCACCGCCCCTCCCGGCGCCTTGATCGACCAGCCCTTGATAACCGGATCGGCATAGGCATAGGCCACGAGTTCGTCCGGGTGCAGGGCCTTGTTGGCCCGGCCGACCTCGCCCATGGCGCGGGCGTTGCAACGCTGCTCGATCCGCTCGGAGGGCATCATCATCATCTGCTGGTCGACGGAGCGGGCCTGCGCGGGCGCCGAGATCGGCAAGGCCAGCGGCACGGCGACCAGCGCGAGAAGGCCGGCAAGAGGCGCGACGGTGATGTGCGGCATAAGCGCTCGATTCCCTTATCGTCGATGATGCGCCGGTTGAATAGCGCAGTTTTGTCCATCCTGTGGCTTCACATCCGCGTTTCGAGGCGGGAGCGGCATGTTGCCGAGAGTCATGCGGCAGATTAGAACCGCCCCATGGCGTTGATGGACCTTGCCAACCCTACCCGCTTCCTCGCCCTTTCCGGGCGCGTCCTGCCATGGCTGACCGGCCTTGCGCTGGCGACGCTGGCGCTCGGCTTCTTCCTCGCCTTCCGCGCCCCGGAAGACTACCAGCAGGGCGAGACGGTCCGGATCATGTACATCCACGTGCCTTTCGCGTGGCTGGCGATGTTCGGCTATTCCATGCTGGCCGCTTCCGCCCTCGGCATACTGGTCTGGCGCCACCCGCTGGCGGATGTGGCGCACAAGGCGATGGCGCCCATCGGCGCGGTCTTCGCCTTCCTCTGCCTGTTCACCGGCTCGCTCTGGGGGCGGCCGATGTGGGGCACCTATTGGGTCTGGGATGCGCGCCTCACCTCCATGCTTGTGCTGCTGCTGCTTTATCTCGGCCTGCTGGCGCTGCGTTCGGCGATCGAGGACGCCAACCAGGCCGGGCGGGCGGCGGCGGTGCTCTCGCTGGTCGGCTTCGTCAATGTGCCGATCGTGAAGTTCTCTGTCGACTGGTGGAACACGCTGCACCAGCCCGCCTCGGTGTTCCGTATGGACGGGCCGACCATTCATGCGAGCCTGCTCTGGCCGCTGATGCTGTGCGCTTTAGGCTTCACCCTGCTCATGCTGGCGCTGCACATGGCGGCGATGCGCAACGAAATCTACCGCCGACGCCTGCGCGTGCTGGAAGCGCGCGCCGCCGCCGAGGCGGCCTATGCGTGAGGCATCCTGAATGTTCGGCGAGCACGGCTTTTTCATTCTCGCCTGCTATGGCGTGAGCGCCTTCACGCTCGGCGCGCTGGCGCTGTGGACGGTGCTCGACGGGCGCGGCGTGCGGCGCCGGCTCGACGAACTTGAAGCGCGCGGCGTGCGCCGCCGCTCGGCCGGGCGCGACGCATGAACGCGCCGGCCCCAACCGACACGCCCCCAACCGACAAGCCCCCAAGCGACACGCCCCCTGCCGGCCGTCGCAGGCTGCTCGTGCTGCTGCCGCTGGTCGCGTTTCTGGCGCTGGCGGGGCTGTTCTATGGCCGGCTGTTCTCCGGCGACCCCTCGCGCGTGCCCTCGGCGCTGATCGGCCGTGCCGCCCCGGCGCTCGACCTGCCGGCACTGGAGGGCCTGACCCACGAGGGCCAGCCCGTGCCCGGCCTCGCCTCCCCCGCGCTCAAGGGCGAGGTGACGGTGCTCAACGTCTTCGCCTCGTGGTGCGTGCCCTGCCGCGACGAGCACCCGTTTCTGGTTGAACTGTCGAAGATGCCGGGGTTCAGGCTTGTCGGCCTGAACTACAAAGACGACGCCGACAATGCCCGCCGTTTCCTCGGCCGCTTCGGCAATCCCTATGCCGCCGTCGGCGTCGACGCCAATGGGCGCACCGCCATCGACTGGGGCGTCTATGGCGTGCCGGAAACCTTCGTCATCGGCAAGGACGGGCGGATCGCCTACAAATATATCGGCCCCATCGACGCGCAGGGGCTGAAGGAGCGCCTGCTGCCGCAGATCGAGAGCGCGCGGACGGCAAACTGAGGCGTAGGGCCAACATCCCGGCCGAAGCGAAGCCGGGGTCGTCCTCAGGTGGCCACAGCGATCCCGGATCGGGCCGTCGGACCGCCCGGGATGACGAGGGCCCTCCCCCTCAGTTGCGCTCGTCCGGCAGCACCGGAAGCGGCAGCACCTCGATCTCGTCCTCGATCAGCGCGCGCACCTCGTCCGGGGTGGCCGCACCGCGAATGGCGCGCTTTTCCTCGTCGCCTTCATGCATGCGACGGGCACGCGCGGCGAACTCGTCGCCGACATCGACCGAATTGGCGACCACATGGGCCCGCACCGCGCGCAGCATGGCGCGCAGTTGCTGCTCTTTTTCCGAAACCAGCGCGACCGGCTGGGTAACGAGCGCCGGCACAGGGGCCGAAGCCGCAACCGGCGCGACAGGCGCCTCATCGGTGGAAACCTCCGCCGCGTATTTGCGCGCCGCACGGCCCAGCGCCGGCGCCATCAGCGCCTTCTCGACCTCGGGCGAGCCGCAGACCGGGCAGGTGACGAGGCCACGCGCGCGCTGCTCGTCATAGGCGGCGGAATCGCGGAACCAGCTCTCGAAGTCGTGCTCCCTGGCGCAGCACAGGCGATAGAGAATCATGCCGCGCCACCGGGCACGAGATGGAGCCGGCCATGATCGGCCGGCATTACCAGCTCGAAGCGCCGGCCGTTCGACAGCGAGGGAATCCGCCCGCGCACCGCCGCTACCGTGGCGGGGTCGATCTCGGCGGCGATGATGCCCGGCTCGGTGCCGCCCTCGGCGAGCACGGTGCCCCACGGGTCGATGATGAGGCTGTGGCCAAAAGTCTGGCGCCCGTTCTCATGCGTGCCGCCCTGCGCCGCCGCCAGCACATAGCATCCCGTCTCGATGGCCCGGGCGCGCAGCAGAACGTGCCAGTGCGCCTCGCCGGTCGACTGGGTGAAGGCGGCCGGCGCCGCGATCATGCCCGCACCGGCCTCGGCCAAGGCGCGAAACAGGGCGGGAAAGCGCAGGTCATAGCAGATGGTCAGGCCGAGCCTGATCTGCGGCAGGTCCGCCACGATGGCTAGTTCGCCCGGGCGGTAGGCGGCCGATTCGCGGTAGACGTCGCCATTGGGCAGGTCGACATCGAACATGTGGATCTTGTCGTAGCAGGCCGCGATCGCGCCGTCCGGGGCGAGGAGGTAGGAGCGGTTGGCGGCGCGGTGCTCGCCCGCCCGTACCGCCAGCGAGCCGATATGCAGATGCACCTTCAGTTCGGCCGCGAGCGCCCGGAAGGCGGCCAGCGCCGGGTCGTCCTCCTCCGCATGCAGCACCCTGAACAGAGCCTCGCGGTTCTCCTCCATGGTGCCGGTCATTTCCGGCGTCTGGATATAGCTCGCCCCGTCTGCCGCCGCCTCGCGGATCAGCGCGGAGGCCGCTGCGACATTGGTCGCGACGTTCTTGGCGGTCCGCATCTGGATCAGCGCGGCGCGGAACGGGCCGCCGAGCGGCGGGGCGCCGGGCGTGAGTGTGTCGGAAGAGCCGGTCATGGTGTCAATCTCGTTCAGCTTGCCAGCAGCGCGTCCAGCTCACCGGCTTCCTCTAGCGCGTAGAGGTCGTCGCAGCCGCCGACATGGCGCTCGCCGATGAAGATCTGCGGCACGCTGGTGCGCCCGTTGGCCCGGCTCGACATGCAGGAGCGCGCCACCGGGTCGCCGGTCACGTTGACCTCCGAAAAGTCGACGCCTTTGCGCCCAAGCAGCGTCTTGGCCGCATGGCAGTAAGGGCAGGTATAGGTCGTGTAAATCTCGATCTTCGCCATCGAACCATCCTTGCCGCCGTCCGCCAATGCAGCCGGCTCGCGGGTCTTCATGATATGGGGGCCTCGGGCCCGTCAGCAACCCGGGCGAACACGAGAACGTCAACTCGTCCCGCCCCTGCGCGCAGCAGTGCCTTGACGCAGGCGTCGATCGTCGCCCCTGTCGTGAGCACATCGTCAACCAGAACCAGGCGCCGCCCGCGCAGTTCCCCTTTCGCCATGTCCGGCACGGCGAAGGCGCCCTGCACGTTTCGTGCCCGCGCCGCCCGGTCGAGCCCCACCTGAGGCACGGTCGCGCGCTGGCGGTCCAACCACCCCGCCCGCACCGGCAGACCGGCCGCCCGGCCGATGACCCCGGCCAGCGCTGCCGACTGGTTGAACCGCCGCCGCCACAGCCTGAGCCGGTGCAGCGGCACCGGCACCAGCGCCTGTGCATCGGCCAGAATATCCGCCCCGGCGCGCGCCATCATCCGCCCCATGGGCGGGGCGATGTCGAGCCGGTCGGCATATTTGAGCGCGTGGATCAGGTCGCGCGCCACATCGCCGAATTCCGCCACCGCCCGCGCTTTTCCATAGGCCGGCGGCGCGTCCCGCGCAGCGGGCGAGAGCAAACGCCCGTCGCCAAAGCCGTAGGGCAAGGGCGTGCCTAGCCGGTCGCAAAAGGGCGGCGCGATGAAGGAAAGGCGGCTCCAGCATTGGCCGCACAGGCACCCCGGCTCGTCCACGGCCGCCCGGCAGGCCATGCACGCCGGCGGCAGCGCGACATCCACCAGCCCGCGCAGCAGCCGGCGCCCGAGGCCACGCCATTGCGTGACCCGCGCGGGGTGCGGCGGCTCCACCTCGTCGGCAGGCGCGCGCGTCGGCTCCAACGGAGGTTCCATGCCACCAGTCTAGCACGGCCCGCGCCGGCCCGCCTTTGACCTATCCGCGCCGCCGCCCTATGCCTCTCGGCGAGGAGCCTCCCATGTCTTCTGCCCCGATTTCCACCTCGCCGATGAGCGTGTTCGATCCGCTCGCCCTGGCGCAGCGCCGCCGGAGGGCGCTGGCGCTCGGCCCGGAAACTTTCTTGCTCGACCGCGTGGCGGAAGACCTCGTCGACCGCCTCAATGCGGTGAAGCGCCTGTTCGGCACGGCGGCCGATCTCGGCACGCCGACGCCCGTCCTGCGCGACGCGCTGAGCCGCAGCGGCATGGTGGAGCGCTATTTCGCCTTCGGCCCGGCCGAGAGGGGGGATGTCGATGCCGTCGCCGACCCGGAAATCCTGCCCTTCGCCCCGGCCTCGCTCGATCTCGTCGTCTCCGCCCTCGCCTTGCAGAGCGTCAACGACCTGCCCGGCGTGCTGGCGCAAATCCGCCGCGCGCTGAAGCCGGACGGGCTGCTGCTCGCCGGCTTCCTCGGCGGCGGCACGCTCTCCGAGCTGCGCGAGGCCTTCGCCATCGCCGAGAGCGACACGCTGGGCGGCATCTCACCGCGTGTCGCGCCCTTTGTCGATCTGCGCGACCTTGGCGGGCTGCTCCAGCGCGCGGGCCTCGCCTTGCCCGTCACCGATGTCGACCGCGTGGTGGTACGCTATGGTGACCCGCTGGCGCTGTTGCACGATCTTCGCCGCATGGGCGGGGCCAACCCGCTCACCGACCGGCGCCGCGCGCCGCTGCTCAAGAAGACGCTGATACGGCTGTTCGAGGTCTATGCCGAGCGCTTCGCCGACCCGGACGGGCGCCTGCGCGCCACCTTTGAAATCGTCTGGCTTTCCGGCTGGGCGCCGCATGAAAGCCAGCAGAAGCCGCTGCGCCCCGGCTCGGCCAAGACCCGCCTCGCCGACGCGCTGAACGTGCCCGAGGGCCGGCTGAAGGATGAGGGCTGACGCGCTCAGCCCGCGCGCATTCCCGACGCGCGGCGCAGATACACCACCTGCGCGGTCACGCCGATGATCAGAAGCGCCAGCAGGGCCGCCTGCGCGCCCAGAAGCAGCGGCGCGTCGAGCCGCGTGACGATCGGGTGGCCGTCCGGAACCCGCCGCAGGATTTCACTCACCGTCGGCACCATCAGCAGGAATGCCGTCACGCTCAGCAGAATGGTCTCGATGTAGCGGCCGGCCCGGCTGAGGCCCACCCGCCCCACCGTGTAGCCCGCTGCCAGGAACAGGATTGTCAGGGCCCCGATGACGTTGCTTATCGGTTCATGGGCAACCAGAAACACCGTGAACCCGCCGATCAGCATCGACACCAGATAGAGCGTGCCGGCCGGCGAACGGGGAACGATACGGCCGTAGCGGGCGAACATGTAGGCGGCGGCGGGAATGGCGGGCAGGCTGCCAAGCGTATGCACCCAGCCGATGGGGGAAATACCGAACATGAGAGTTGTCCTTGAGAGGGATGGCGGTAGAAACGAGTGAAGTCGCAATCTACCTACTGATTGGTAGGCCTTTATTTCACGAAGGCACGCCCGCGCGGCCTGGGATCATGAACTCAACCGCTCCAGCAGCGGCCGCGTGACGAGGTTGAAGGCGCCGGGGTCGCCATAGGCCCGGGCCGATAGCATGGCACCGTGGACCGTCGCCATGAACAGTTCGGCTTCAGCCTCGGCCGAACCCGTCAGGCGCAGCCGGCCCTGCCGGGACCCGCTTTGCAGCACCGAGGCAAGCCAGGCCGAGAGACCGCGAAAATGCGCGCGCACCTCGACAGCCACCGTTTCCGGCAGAGCGGGGAGTTCGCTTGCGAGCAGGGCGCAGATGCAGATCGGCGCGCTGCCGTCGGCGATGCAGGCGCTCCAATAGCCCACATAGGCGCGCAACCTTTCGGCCGGGTCGTCGACGTGACGCTCCAGCTCCGCCAGCCCGGTTTCGGCCTCCTGCCGGTAGCGCGCCACAAGAACGCGGACCAGATCGGCCTTGGCCGGGAAATGATGGTGAATGCTGGCGTTGCGAATGCCCACCGTCTTGGCGATGTCGGCATAGCTGAACCCGTTATAACCGCCAGCGGCGATCAGCGCGCGGGCGGACAGCAGGATGGCGTCGGATGTGGTCGATGGCGTGCCCATTCGGGCTTCTACCTTCTAGTAGGCAGATCGTCAATCCAGTCTTCTGGCACGTCGCATCGGCGAGCTATCGCCCCGGGCCCAGCAGGTCCAGCAGCACCGGGATCAACGGCTCGTCGGCCGGCGGCATCGGATAGTCACGTAGCGCACCCGGCTTCACCCAAGCGAGGCGCTGGCCTTCGCGGCCCCGCGCCTGCCCTTCCCAGCGCCGGCAGATCCACAGCGGCATCAGCAACTGGAACGCCTCATAGGTGTGCGAGGCGAAACTGAGCGGAGCCAGGCAGGGCTCCTGCACCGTGATGCCGAGTTCCTCGTCGAGCTCGCGGATCAGGCAGTCTTCCAGCCGCTCGCCCGGCTCCACCTTGCCGCCGGGAAACTCCCACAGCCCCGCCAGCGACTTGCCGGCGGGCCGCTCCGTCAGGAGGACGCGGCCATCGGCATCGACGAGTGCGGCGGCGGCGACAAGGACCAGTTTCACGGCGATCGCCCTTCCCCGCTCACGAGCGGTAGTCGCCATTAATGGCGACATATTCCTTGGTGAGGTCGCAGGTCATCACCCGGTCGGCCCCGCGCCCGAGTCCGAGGTCGACCGTGAGGTCGATCACGTCGTTCTTCATATAGGCGGAGACCTCGGCCTCGTCATAGGCGGGATCGCGAGCGCCCTGATGCGCGACGCGGATGGGCCCGAACGAAATGGACAGAAGGTCGCGCTCGGCCGGCTCGCCCGCCTTGCCCACTGCCATGACCACGCGGCCCCAATTGGCGTCTTCGCCCGCCACCGCCGTCTTCACCAGCGGAGAATTGGCGATCGACATAGCGATGCGCCGGGCCGAGCGCTTCGAGGTCGCGCCGGTGATGTGGATCTTCACCAGCTTGCGCGCGCCCTCGCCGTCGCGCGCCACCTGTTCGGCAAGGTCCGCCAACACGGTGGTGAGCGCCTTGCGGAAGCGCGCCAGGCGCGGGTCCTTGGCATCGGCGATACGCGGCGCGCCGGAAGCACCGGTGGCGAACAGCATCAGCGTGTCGGAGGTGGACGTGTCGCCGTCAATGGTGACGGCGTTGAAGCTGTCGACCACGCCCTTGGAGAGCAGCGCCTGCAGCGCCGGCGCCTCGATGGCGGCATCGGTGAAGACGAAGGACAGCATGGTGGCCATATCAGGCGCGATCATTCCGGCGCCCTTGGCGATGCCCGCAATCGTCACCTCCACGCCGTCGATCTTCACCTTCGCCGTCGCCAACTTGGGGAAGGTGTCGGTGGTCATGATCGCCTTGGCCGGCTCGATCCACGGCAGCGGCGCGAGCCGGGTCGCGGTCTCCTCCAGCACGCCCTCGAACTTACGGGCATCCAGCGGCTCGCCGATGACGCCGGTGGAGGCGAGATAGACCTCCTCTTCCCGGCAGCCGAGCGCCGCAGCGGCGATTTTTGCCGTCAAAGCCGTCGATTCCCGGCCCTTGGAGCCGGTGAAGGCGTTGGCATTGCCGGAATTCACCACCAGCGCCCGCGCGGTACCCGTGGCGAGGTTGGCGCGGCACCACTCCACCGGCGCCGAGGGGCACTTCGACCGGGTGAACACGCCGGCCACCGTGGTCCCGGCATCGAGGGCGAGCAGCAGCACATCGGTACGCCCGCGATAGCGTATGCCGGCCTCCGCGGTGGCAAAGCGCACCCCGGCCACGGGGCCGACCTCGGGGGTGGTTTTGGGGGCAAGCGGGGAGACGGGAGAAGCGTGGGCCATCGGCGGGGCACTCGATCGCGGGAAAGGGCCGAACCGATGTGCCCGAGATGGACAACATCCGCAAGACGACGGCGCACCGAGGGCAGCGGCCGGCGCCGTGCCGGACCCTCGGCGGCCCGAGGCCGGGGGGGGGGGGGGGGGGGGGGGGGGGGCGGGGGGGGGGGGGGGCGGGGGGGGGGGGGGGGGGGGGGGGCGGGGGGGGGGGGGGGGGGGGGGGGGGGGGGGGGGGGGGGGGCGGGGGCGGGGGGGGGGGGGGGGGGGGGGGGGGCGGCCGCTCGGCCGAC
>NZ_SMFY01000008.1 GCF_004339465.1 Ancylobacter aquaticus
GCCGTCCAAGGGCGTCACCAGGATGCTGGCGCTGGGGCTGAACCGATCGCCGGAATAGCCGGTGAAGGGATCGCCCGGCGTGCCGGCGGTCGTGATGCCGTTGAAGGAGGTGTTGTAGGTCAGGTACTCCGCCCCGGCGCCCATTTCGAGCCAGGTAGTGGGCTCCCACGTCACCCGCGCGAACAGCGCGCCGACCTCCCGCTCGCCATTGGCCGGGATAGCCCAGAGCGCCACGTCGGAGGGGTTATAGGCCTGGGTCGGCCGTGCATCCTCATACACGTAGCTACCGCCATAGCTCACCGCGAGCGGCATGTCGCCGATGACGAAGCGTGACGTATTGCTCGCGTTCATGCCGACATTCTCCGACTGCTGGTCGAGCGCCTCCACCTCGCCGAGCGACATGAATATGTTTGTCTCTTGCGTGTTTGAGGCATAGGCGTCGAACTTGAAATCGACGAGATCGGTACTGGTCGGCGTGTAGCGATAGCGCAGGGTACCCTGGTTGATGTCCACCGAAGAGAGCGGCAGCTGGCTTGTGACGCCATTGCCCGCCGTTATGACAGAGGGCGAAACCTCGCCGAACTCGTTGCCGTAGTAGAGATAGGCGATCTGCAGCTGCTGCTCGTCGGTGGGACGGAAGGTGGCCTTGAGCAGGGCCGAGGTCACGTCCTCCGAGGTGTTGTAGACGAGCTGGCCGTGGCCGTAATTCGACAGCGGCACCTTCTCACCGAGATAGTCGATCGTGGTCTGCGAACCCTGTGTGCCGGCAAAGTAGTTGCCGCTCTTGCGCCGCACGAAGGCACCGACGACATCGACATTGTCCTCCCGCGCCGCGAGGGCGAAGCTGCCATTGGTGATGTCCGCCCCATCCGGGTCGCCGAACGCCGGCTCGCTCGCCCCGACCACCGGGGCGATGGAATTTGTGGCGAGACCGGCCCGCGCACGCACGCCCCAGCGCTCGCCGGCTTTGAGGATGTCCTCGACGTTCAGCGTCTCCATGGCGATGGTGCCGCCGATGGCGCCGGCCACCGCGCCGTCCGGGCCTTTGGTGATGGTGATGCCGGAGATGAGGTCGGGATCGACATAGGTGCGGCTGTCGATGCCGGAATAGCCGCGATAGCTCGACGTTGATTGCTGCGAACCGTCGATCGTGGTGGCGACGCGGTTCTGGCCCTGTAGGCCGCGAATATTGGGGTCGATCGAGGCGCCATTATTGCCGCCGCCGGAGATCACGCCGGGCGTTCCCTGGAAGAGCGCGCCGGCGGTCTGGGGCGGGAAGCGCTCGATCTCCTCGCTGGAGATGTAGTTGGTGGAGCCGGTCGTCTCGAAGGGCAGGTCGGCTGCCGAGCGGGCGCCGGCAACGTCGATCGTGCCGAGCTCGATCGCGCCATCCGCGTCGCCGCCCTGCACCGCCCCGCCAGTGGGCGCGTCTTCCCCCGGCACCTGGATCGTCACCGCCCGGGGCCCGACGAAGCGCCAGCTGATCCCCGTCCCGGCCAGCATGATGCGCAGGGCCTCTTCCGGGGGGAAAAGCCCGTTCACCGGCCGGGACATGATCTCATAGGCCTTGGTGCCGGAATACAGCACCTGGAGCCCGGCATGCACGGACAGGTCGGCAAGGGCGCGCGGCACCGGCATGGAGGCGATGGAGAGGGCGACGCTCTGGCCGCCACCTTGCGCCTGGGCGTGCGGCGCCCCGGCGGGAAGAGCCGTGAGCGCGGTTCCCGCCAGAAGGCACAGGGCGAGCAGGCGCAGGCGTCGGGTAGGCATCATCCTCATCGTGGGTCCCACATGTTCTGCCTGAGCCGGGTGGACGGCATCGGCGAGCTCCTCAGTGGGTATGACGAAGGCCGCGGGCGGACTCCCCCAGTGTGCGGCTCACAAAATCATCTCAGAACGATGAGCGCGTTGGTCAGGCGTAGCGACGACACGCCGAGTGTGGCCTCGATCATGTCGATGACGGACGCGGGATCGCGCGTGTCGAACACGCCGGTGACGGGGAGCGCGCGCACCCGCTCGCTGAGGATCAGAATGCGGCCGCGCTGGTAGCGGTTCAGTTCCTCGATCAACGCGCCGAGCGGGGCGCGGAAGAACACCATCTGCCCCCGGCGCCAGGCGGTGGCGGTTTCCGCCTCGAAAGGCCGGACCTCGCCGAGACCGCTGGAGGTGAGGCTCCCTTCCTCGCCCGGGGAAAGCCGCAGCGAGGCCTCGGGACGGGCGGCGGCCGCCAGGCTGACGGCGCCCTGCAGCAGGCTGACCTCCGTGACATCCTCCCGCAGCCGAACATTGAAGCTGGTGCCGGTGACGCGCACCTCGCCCTCGCCGGTCGACACTACGAAGGGGCGTTGCGGATCAGGCACGACCTGAAAGAACGCCTCGCCCCGGAACAGCCGGACCCGGCGCTGCGCGGGATCGAGATCGACCGCCAGTGCGGTGTCGGTGTTGAGCTCGACCACCGAGCCATCGTCCAGCCGGATCGTCCGCTGCTCGCCGACCGCGGCGATGTAGTCCGCGCGCAGATTCTCCAGCCCGCCGCGCCGCATCCATTCGGCGCCTGCCAGCGAGAGACAGAGCAGCAGCCCAGCCACGATGCCGGGACCCAGCCTTCGGCGTGGGCCCGCGCTTTCGACCAGCGCCGAGATGGCGGCCTCGTCGCGCCAGCCGCCGGGCGCCCCGCCCATGGAGGCCCACAGCCGCTCCGCCTGCTCATAGGCCTCAAAATGGGTGGGATCGTCGGCGAGCCAGCCCTGGAACGCCGCATGGGTCTGGGCGTCGGCATCGGGTTCGCGCAGCCGCGCATGCCAAAGGCTGGCCGCCTCGAAGGCGGCGTCGGCGCGCGTGGCGGGGCTGGGCCGGGGCGCAGTCATGAATCAATCATCCGGGATCGAGCGGCCGGGCCCAGTGTGGCCCACGGATATAGACGAAGCCGCGACGGCCTGTCCCCCAGTGCCCTGCGCGCGGGACGGCTCAGATCGCCCGCCCGGCCGCGCGCAGGGCCTGACGGCACTGCATCATGGCGCGCGCTATGTGCTTCTCCACCGTCTTGTCGGACAGGCCGAGCCGGGCGGCGATTTCCTTCATGGTCAGGCCGTGATCGCGCGACAGCAGGAAGACGACGCGGCATTTCGACGGTAGCGCGTCGATGGTGCGGCGCAGGAGGGCCAGTTCCTGCACACCCTGCAACGCCTCGTCCGGCAGCGGCACGGGGCAGGCAACCTCGCAGCCGGCAAGGTCGCTTCCGCAGATATAGCGCGCCCGCGCCCGCTCCCGCCGCAAATGGTCGAGCGCCATGTTGGTGGCGCAGCGGGCGAGATAGGCCTGCTTGTTCTCGGCATCGGCAAAGGCGTTGCCCCGGAGCAGGCCGACGAACACGTCCTGCACCAGGTCTTCCGCCGTGCTCGGGCTGCCGACCAGACGACGCATCGCCCGCATCAAGCGATCATGCTCGGTGCGGAACAGATGGCCAAGGTCGGAGGCGAGAGCCAGCACGGGCAATCCTATGTCTCCAGCAAGCGGCGCCCAGCGCACCCGAGAAACTCTCTCTACAAACAATTAGATTGTCCAGCAATATCAATAGTTTAAAGACATTCTAGAGTAGCTGCGACGCCAAACCCGACGGCGCATCCGGTAGAAAGCCCGGCGCAAGGCGCGTCGCCGGCCGGGGATCCGCATCTGGGCTGAACCGTCCGAAATGCCGTCGGCCTATGGCCTGCCCGCCTCAGGGCCGGGCGAGGCAGAACGGCGTGCCATCCACCGGGTCCTCGACGACCCGCGCCGTAACGCCGAACACGTCCCGGATCGTCGCGGCGTTGACGACCTGGCCCGGCGGACCCGAGGCGGCGAGGGCGCCATCCTTCATGAACACCATCGTGTCGGCGATGGCGGCAGCTTGGTTGATGTCGTGCAGTACCGCCACCACCGTCTTGTCATTGATGCGTACAAGGCGCTGGCAATGGCCGCGACAGCAAGCAGCGGAAACCCTGGAACGTGCCGATTTCCGCAAGCGATGCATGAGCTAAAGCTGTCAGGATGCGTCTTGGACACCCGGCAGACGAGACATTTTTTGAGCTCATTCAATCTTGATGGCGCGATTTTTTCGACGACGCCAGTCTTGACGGTGCCAGCCGGAGCGGCGGCAAGGGCGAACCGACCCAGACTCGTCACGGCACCTCGACACAGCTTCTGGCCCGGCGGCCGCGAACGGCGTCGCGCAGGTGCCCCGGGAGGGGTTCACCCCCCTGAAGGGCCGCGCACGCCGCCCGCGCATGCTTCAGAAAGGCGTCGATGATCACGATCTTTGGCGAGGCGCGCGGCCACAGCAGGCCGAGATCGCGGGCATAATCGCGGTCGTCGAGAACGATCTTGTTCAGACGAACGCCCTCCGGCCAGGGGGGCGGCCAGTCCGGGATGATCGAGACGCCCAGCCCCCGGCTGACCATGATGGTGATCGCTTCGAGCGAATCCAGCTCAAGCCGCTCGCGCGGCTTCAACCCGCGATCGTCGAGATAGCGGCTGGCGAGCCGGCCTCCCCAGTTGTTGCGGTCGTACCGGATGAACTTATGGTCGGCGAGCAGCTGGCCGATATCGGTTTCCGTCACATCCGCAGGGGTGATGGCGATCAGCGGCTCCTTGCGCAGCTGGCACCACTCGAGGGACTTGGGCAGAACGAAGCTCGGGTTGAGGACGATCGCCGCATCGACGCGGCCTTCCAGCACCTGGGCGTAGAGCTCCACCGAGGCCGCCCGGAGGATGCGGAAATCGACGGTCGGCAGCTCCGGGACCAGCTTTTCGAGGATCTGGGGGAGCAGCCCGGTCAGGGCGGAGGTGAAGACCCCGATCTTGAACTCGCCCCAGGCGGCGCCGTCGGCCGCCAGCAACCGCAGATTATTGATCGCCAGCAGCGCCTTCTTCGCTTCCGGCAGCAGCGCGGCGCCCGGCGGCGTTGGCACGACAGTGCGGCCCGAGCGCACGACGAGCGCGATGTTCATTTCCTGCTCAAGGGCGCGGATGCGCTGCGAGACCGCCGAGGCCGTCAGCCCGAGCTTCCTCGCCGCCTCGGCGATGGAGCCGAGTTCGGCGACGGTCACGAAGCTCTCCAGAAAATGCGTGTCCACGGGCGCTCAACCGCTGTTGCCGCAGGATGCCCGACGTGACTGCCCCGTGTTTCCCCTGTCAAGGACAGAGCCAATATTTTGTTTGATTTAACGAAAGGCAAAGCCAGATTTTCTTCTGTTGCCGGGCAGGTATGGTGGGCAGAAATGGAGAACGCCGAGCCCGGCTCCCGAGGTCTCGCGCAGAATTTGGCCGTCGGCCCTCCATACGCCTCGACAACGCTGGGAGCTCCAGATGGATACCAACATGGCCGCGGCACAGGCGGTGCCCCTCGTCTCCGCGCCGCGCACTGCGCGCGCGGCGGATGCCGCAAAGCCCATGGCGCGCCGCTTTCGCAAGCTGCTCGCGCTCGATGATTTCGAGAAGGCCGCCCGCCGCCACCTGCCACGGATGGTCTACGGCTTCGTCGCGGGGGCGTCAGAGACGGGTTCGGCGCTGCGCCAGAGCCGGACCGGCTATGACCGGATCGCCTTTCTGCCGCGCACCCTGATGGACGTGTCCGGCCGGACGACGGCGACGCGGCTGTTTGAAACCGATTACAGCGCCCCTATCGGAATCTGCCCCTTCGGCGGCGCGGCCATGGTCGCCTATCGCGGCGATCTCGCTTTGGCGCGGGCCGCGCGCCATGCGGGCGTGCCGATGATCCTCAGCGCCTCCTCGCTCATTCCCCTTGAGGACGTGCAGCGGGAAAATCCCGACGCCTGGTTCCAGGCCTATCTCGCCGGCGACCTCGCGCGCATCGAGCCCCTGGTGAAGCGGGTGGCGGATGCTGGTTTCGGCACGCTGGTGGTGACGGCGGACCATCCGGTGCCCTCCAACCGCGAGAACAATCTGCGCAACGGCTTCTCCATGCCGATCAAGATCACGCCCCAGACGATGCTGGACAGCCTGCTGCACCCCTCCTGGCTGTGCGGAACGATCCTGCGTACCGTGCTGCGCCACGGCATCCCGCATTTCGAGAACATGGACGCGCACCGTGGGCCGCCGATGTTCTCGCAGCACGCGGTGCGCAACATCAACAGCCGCGACCAACTTGCCTGGAGCCATGTCGCGGAGATCCGGCGGATGTGGAAGGGAAAGCTGGTCATCAAGGGCGTTCTGAGCCTCGGCGACGTGCTCAAGGCCAAGGAGGCGGGCGCCGACGGGGTGATCCTGTCCAGTCACGGCGGGCGCCAGCTCGACTATGCGGTGGCGCCGATCGACATGCTGCCGGAGATCGTGGCGGCGAAGACCGGGCTGGTCACGATGATCGATGGCGGGGTCCGCCGTGGCACGGACGTGCTAAAGGCATTGGCGCTGGGCGCGGATTTCGTCTTCGTCGGCCGCCCCTTCCTCTACGCTGCGGCCATCGGCGGCGCTGCGGCCGTCGAACATGCGATCGGTCTGCTCGTCGACGAGATCGACCGCGACATGGCCCTGCTCGGCGCGCGCAATCGGTCCGAGATCACTTCGGACCTTCTCAGGTAAAGGACATCCCATGGCCGGAAGCAACCTCAGCCTCTTAAGCACATTGGCGGTCGAAAAGGCCTTCAAAAGCTGGATCCTGCCGGCCTGGCACGAGCAGGGCAGGGAGATCGAGGTCGCGTGGAATCCGACGACGGTGCTGATGCGCGAGGTAGAGGCCGGGGCGCGCGCGGACGTGATCGTGCTGATCGACGGCCCCATGGCGCAGCTCGCGGCGGCGGGCGTCGTGCTGCCGGAAAGCGTGACGCCGATTGCCCGGGCCCGCGTGGGCCTCGGCATGCGCGCGGGCGCCGCCCCGCCGGATATCTCGACCCCGGAACGTCTCCGGCAGGTGCTGCTGGGCGCGCGCTCTATCGCCTATTCACGGACCGGCGCGAGCGGCATCTATTTTGCCGGCCTGATCTCCCAGCTCGGCATCGCCGACGACATCAACGCCAGGGCGGTGGTCATCCCGGCGGGGTTCACCGGCGAGAAAATCCTCACCGGCGAGGCCGAATTCGCCGTGCAGCAGGTGAGCGAACTGATGTCGGTGGAGGGCGTGGAGGTCATCGCCCCGTTCCCGGACGAGCTGCAGGTGCCGACCGACTTTTCGGCGGCGATCTTCCGCGAGGCGCGCGAGCCGGTGGCGGCGCGGGCCTTCCTTGCCCATCTGACCTCCGCCGTGGCACATCGCGCCTATTCCGACGGCGGGCTCATCGCCCGCTTCGACATGCAGGCCGGCTGACGGGAGAACATCATGAGCAACGCCACTCCGCGCATCGTCCTCTTCCACGCCACGCCCGTGGCCATGGAGCCGATCAAGTCCTCCATGGCTCGTCTGTGGCCGGAGGCGGAGGCCATCAACCTGCTTGACGATGGGCTCTCGACGGACCGGGCGAAGGAAGGCCCCGAACTCTCCGATGCGCTCAGCGACCGCTTTGTCGACTTCGGGCGCTATGCGAGCCGCATGGGCGCGGATGGCATTCTGATCACCTGCTCGGCCTTCGGGCCCGCGATCGACCGGATGAGCGCGGAGCTTTCCATCCCGGTGCTGAAGCCGAATGAGGCGATGTTCCGGGAGGCCATCGCTGCGGGCGGCCGGATCGGCATGCTGGCGACCTTCGCGCCGGCGGTGCCGACGATGACGGAAGAGTTCGACCATTTCGTCGCCGAGGCCGGCACGCCGGCGACACTCGACACCCTCGTGGTGGCCGACGCGATCGATCGGCTGCGGCAGGGCGATGGCGAGACCCATAACCGACTGGTGGCCGAGAAGGCGCCGCACTTCGCCGGCTATGACGCGATCATGCTCGCGCATTTCTCGACCTCGCGCGCCGCCGAGGCGGTGCGGGCCGTCGTGACCATTCCGGTGCTTTCCGCGCCTGACGCCGCCGTGGTGCGAATGCGCGCGCTGGTGCAGGGGGGCCTGCCGCGCTGACCGCGCTTTTCGCCGCGCCGTTCGCCGTCCCGGCGGATCGTCGTCGATGGGGGGGGCGGTCGGGACATAAGCATTTCTGACGAATGAAGCTAGACAAAGAAAGTTTTTTTGCATTTCGTTCTGTGCGATTGCTTCGAGAACGTTTCGGTCAGGCTGGGCGCCCGTGGAAGGGGGGCTGAAACCATCGCCTCAGGGCGTTCGCCAGTGCCCGCAGAAGGCATGGCCCAAGGCCGCATAAAGGCCCGTGCCCGCCCTAGACCGGCGCAACAAACATATATCCTGGGAGGAAAAAGAATGATCAATCGCAGGCATTTCGTGGCGCTCGGCCTTGCCGTTGCCACGCTCGCAACGGGACCGGCACTGGCGGCCGAGGGCTGGCCGACCGAGAAGCCGATCATGCTGATCGTACCGTTCCCGCCCGGCGGCGGCGTGGACCAGATGGCGCGGCTGATCGTGCCTTACGTGCAGAAGCAGCTTCCCGGTGCCAACATCGTCATCGAGAACCGCCCCGGCGCCGGCAGCCAGATCGGCATGGAATACGGCTTCGCCGCCGCGCCGGACGGCTACACCCTCATCGGCGTCACCTCGCCGGCGATGATGACCATCCCCTTTGACCGCCCGGTCCGCTACAAGGTCGATGAGTTTTCCTATATCGCCAATGTGATGGACGATCCGGGCGCTATCGCGGTGAAGGCCTCCTCCGACATCAAGGACCTGCCGGACCTGATCGCCCGCCTGAAAGCGTCGCCGGAAAGCGTCAGCATCGGCCATACCGGCGTCGGCGGCGACGACCACCTGACCACGCTGGAGCTGCAGCAGGCGGCGGGCGTCAAGTTCAACGTCATCCCGTTCAACGGCTCGGCCCCGGTCAACACGGCACTGCAGGGCGGCCATATCGACGTCTCGGCGCTGAATGTCAGCGAATTCGTCCAGCCGGTGGCCGACGGCACCGTCCGGGTGCTGGCCCAGGCGGGCGACGAGCGCAGCGCCAGCCTGCCCGACGTGCCGACCTTCCGCGAGAGCGGCTACGCCTTCACGGTCGGCGCCCAGCGCGGCGTCGTCGCCCCTCCCGGCGTGCCCGCCGACATCCAGGCCAAGCTGGTCGCCGCCTTCAAGGCCGCAATGGAGGATCCGGAGTTCAAGGAGACCGCCAAGAAGCTGAATGCGCCGGTCCATGGCCTGTATGGCGATGAGTATCGCAAGTCGGTCCTCGGCATCGACGCGCGGCTGAACGAGATGTGGAAGACCAATCCCTGGAAAACCCAGTAGGCACGCTCGCCGAAGGCGCTGTTTCCCGCTGCCGGACCCGGGCTCAACCGGGCCCGGCAGCGCGCGCCCTCGCCCCACCGACAGCTACCGGGAACATCGGCCAATGAGGGCTCCCAAGGATTTCTGGACCGGCGCGATCTACCTCGTCATCGGCGTCGTCGGCTTCTTCGTCGCGCGCAATTACAGCTTCGGATCGACGACCCGCATGGGGCCGGGCTATTTCCCCACCGTCCTGGCCGGGCTGCTGACGCTGGTCGGCCTGATCTCTCTCGTGCGCGCCTTCGTGGTGGAGGGCGCCCCCGTCGGCGCCCTCGCGCTGAGGCCGCTCGCCTCGGTGGTCGGGGCTATCGTCGTCTTTGGCCTCGCCGTCGTTCCGCTGGGCGGGGCGGTGGCGATGCTGCTGACCATCCTCGTGGCGGCGACGGCCAGCCGGCAGTTCAAGCTTGCCCCCCTTCCTCTGCTGGGCGCGAGCGGGCTTGTGGCGATCTGCTGCCTGGTCTTCATCGAGATGCTCAACGTGCCGATGCCCCTGGTCGGTCCCTGGCTGCGGCCTCTGCTGCCGAATTTCTGAGGACACGCCATGGATGTCATCGCCAATCTCGGGCTCGGCCTCCAGGTCGCGCTGGAACCGACGAACCTCCTCTACTGCCTGCTTGGCGTGCTGCTGGGAACGGCTATCGGCGTTCTGCCGGGGCTGGGGCCCGTCCCCACCATCGCCATGCTGCTGCCGCTGACCTATGGCCTCGCCCCCGATTCCGCGCTCATCATGCTCGCCGGCATTTTCTACGGGGCGCAATACGGCGGATCGACCACGGCGATCCTGGTCAATCTGCCGGGCGAATCCTCTTCCGTGGTGACGGCGCTGGACGGCTATCGTATGGCGCGTGCCGGCCATGCCGGACGGGCGCTGGCGACAGCGGCCATTTCGTCCTTCGTCGCCGGGACGATCGCCACCGTGGTGATCGCCATCGCCGCCCCGCTGCTGGCGGGCGCCGCGCTCGCCTTCGGGCCGGCGGATTATTTCTCGCTCATGGTGCTCGGGCTGATCGCCTCGGTCGTGCTCGCCAGCGGCTCGCTGCTGCATGCGATCGGGATGATCCTGCTCGGCCTTATCCTCGGGGTGGTGGGCACGGACATCAATTCGGGGATTGCCCGCTTCACCTTCGAGGTGCCCCAGCTCGCCGACGGCATCGACTTCGTCGTCATTGCCATGGGCCTTTTCGGCATCGGCGAGATCGTTGCCAATCTGGAGGACGAAACCAGCCGCACGGCCATCATGCCCAAGGTGAAGAACCTGTTCCCGACGCGCGACGACCTGCGGCGTATCATTGGCCCCACCCTGCGTGGCACCGCCATGGGCTCGGTTCTCGGCATCCTTCCCGGCGGCGGCGCGGTGCTTTCTTCCTTCAGCGCCTATGCGCTGGAGAAGCGGGTGTCGAAGAATTCGGCCCAGTTCGGCAAGGGCGCCATCGAGGGCGTCGCCGCCCCGGAGGCCGCCAACAATGCCGGGGCGCAGACCTCCTTCATCCCGATGCTGACGCTCGGCATCCCGTCAAATCCCGTCATGGCCCTGATGATCGGCGCCCTGATGATCCAGGGCATCCAGCCGGGGCCGAGCGTGATGGTGCAGCAGCCCACGCTGTTCTGGGGCCTCATCGCCTCCATGTGGTGCGGCAACCTGATGCTGATCATCCTCAACCTGCCGCTGGTGGGGCTGTGGGTGAAGATGATCTCCGTGCCCTACCGCTACCTGTTTCCGGCGATCGTGCTGTTCAGCGTCATCGGGGTGTTCACCCTGAGCAACTCGACCTTCCATGTCTACCTTCTCGCGGGCTTCGGAATCCTCGGCTACATCTTCAAGAAGCTCGACGCGGAACCCGCCCCGCTCCTCCTGGCGCTCATTCTGGGGCCGATGATGGAGGAGGAACTGCGTCGCGCGATGATGCTCTCCAAGGGCGACGCGATGGTGTTCGTGTCGCGGCCGATCAGCGCCACGATGCTCGCGGTGGCGCTCGTGCTGCTGGCGCTGATGGTCGCCCCCGCCCTGCGCAAGAAGCGCGAAAGCGCGTTTCACGAAGACAGCTGAACCGGACATGCCGCGCCGGGCTTCAGCCTGCGGCGCGCCTCATTGCTTGGGCAGGACCCCGCGACCATGACACGACGCTACGGCTACAGCGCGCATCTCGGCTTTCTCTTCACCGAGCTTCCCTTTTCCGAGCGGTTCGGCGCCGCCAGGCGTCACGGCTTTTCGGCGGTCGAGCATCCTGCCCCCTATGGCGTTCCCGCCGCGCAGATGGCGCAATGGCTGGAACAGGCCGGCCTGCCTTATGTGCAGTTCGGGCTGTACTCCGGGGATGCGGCCAAGGGCGAGAAGGGGCTGGCGATCTTTCCGGAGCGGCGGGACGAGTTCCGCGCCAGCGTCACCGCGGGGCTGGACTATGCGGCGGCCATCGGGGTCGGCAAGCTTCACGCCATGGCCGGCATCCTGCCGAAGACGCTGCGCCAGCCGGCGCACCGGGACTGCTACATCGAGAACCTGGCCTGGGCGGCCGATCGCGCGGCCGAGCGGGGGGTGGTGATCCTCGTCGAGGCGATGAGCGCAGGGGCAGTCCCGGACTATTTCATCGAGACGCCGGACGAGGCCGCCGCCGCCATTGCCGACGCCGGTCGCGGCAATATCCGCCTGCTGCTCGACGTGTTCCACACCGTCAATAGCGGGCTCGATCCGCTGGCGCAGATTCGCGCGCATGCCGGGGCCATCGGCCATGTCCACATCGCCGACCATCCGGGCCGCCACGAGCCCGGGAGTGCCGGGATCGCTTTCGACGAGGTGCGGCGCGCGCTCGCGGAGGCGGGATATGACGGCTTCATCGGCTGCGAATACAGCCCGCGCGCCGGGACGGTGGGCGGCCTGACATGGCTCGCCGAGGAACTGGCTTTTGAGTGAGGAATTCGGCGCCGCCCCGTCCGGGGCAGGGCCGAACAACCGGCATGCCGGGCGACATCAGGCCGGCAGGACCACGACCTTGGTCTTCACCAGCGTGCGGTCATATAGCTCGATCATGTCCTGGCTCAGCAGGCCGACACAGCCGCTCGTCACGCCGGAGCCGATCGATTCCGGGTCGCTGGTCGCGTAGATCGTGTACAGCGTGTAGACGCCGTTCTGGTAGAGATGCAGCGTGCGCGCGCCGAGCGGATTGTCGAGGCCGCCGGGCATGCCGCGGGCGTATTTCGCCACTTCGGGCTGGCGCTTGATCATTTCCCGGGGCGGGGTCCAGGTCGCCCATTCGCTCTTGCGCCCGACATAGGCGTCGCCGCTCCACAGGAATCCCTGGCGACCGACATTGGCGCCGTAGCGGGTCGCCATGCCGTCTTCCTCGACGCGGTAGACGTAGTAATTGGTGGGGTCGACGATAAGGGTGCCGGGCGCTTCCTCCGTCTCGTAGCGGACGGTGCGGCGAAAATACTTCGGCTTGACCTTGCTGACGTCGACGGCCGGAATCGGAAACTTCTCCTCGGGCACCGGCCCATAGACCTTGGCTGCCTCGGCGAGGCTCATCCCGTCGGGATTGGCGCAGCCGGCCAGCCCCAGCGCACCGAGACCGAGGGCCGAGCCGGCGAGAAACGAGCGCCGGCTGAGCAGCCCCGGCCGCGCGCGCCCGTCCATCCGGCCGTCGTCGGCATTGCGAATGTCGCTGATCATCGCTTTGGGCTTTCCGTGCTGCTGCCGAAGGCGAGGCGGCTCCGGCACGCCGCCGAGCCTCTCACCGTGCTGAGATAGACCTTGCACGGCATGGCTGGCAAGCGCGGGGCTCGGAACAGCCGAAGCCCCGCATCGTCACGCACGCGACCGGCGCCGGCGCGACCAGAGCTGCAGCGCCCAGGGACCCACCGCGACGAGGGCCGCCAGCACCCACAGGATGATCGAGATGTGGCTCTGGAAGAGAATGCCGAGTTCGCCGCCGCTAATGGCCAAGGCGTTGCGCAGGTTCACCTCCATCACCTTGCCGAGCACGAAGCCGAGGATGATCGGCGCCATGTCGAAGCCGAGCTTGCGCAGCAGCCACCCGATGCAGCCCACGCCGAGCATGAGCAATACCGCCTCGACGCTGGCATGGGTCGAGTAGACGCCGACCACCGACAGGACGAGGATGCCCGGCACGAGAATCCAGTTCGGCAACAGCAGCAGGCGCGAGAAGATGCCGACGAAGGGAATGTTGAGCAGCAGAAGCAGTACGTTGCCGATATAGAGCGAGGCGATCAGGCCGCCGACGATTTCCGGCCGCTCCGCGAACAACTGGGGGCCCGGCTGGATGTTGTAGAGCATCAGCGCGCCGAGCATGACCGCCGTGGTGCCGCTGCCGGGCACGCCCAGCGTCAGCATAGGGACGAAGGCACCGGCGGCGCAGGAATTGTTCGCCGCTTCCGGTGAGGCGAGGCCGCGCATGTCGCCCTTGCCGAAGGTACCGTCACGGTCGGACACGCGCTTTTCCAGCGTGTAGGAGACGGCGCTCGCGACCGAGGCGCCGGTTCCCGGCAGCACGCCCACGACGAAGCCGATGATCGAGCCGCGCAGTGTGGCGCCGGTGGTGAAGACGACGTCCTTCCAGCGCACGAAGGTGCGCCCGACCTTGCCGACGATGGAGGTTCCCGTGGCGTGGCTCTCCAGCATCAGCATGGCTTCGGAGATCGAGAACAGGCCGATCACCAGAACCACGAAGTCGATGCCGTCGCCCAGTTCCGGGCTGTCGAAGGTGAAGCGATAGGCCCCCGATGTCGGGTCGAGCCCGACCGTGGCCAGCATCAGGCCGAGCACGCAGCCGAGCAGCGTCTTGACCGGCTGGCTTCCGACCATCGAGCCCAGGGTGGCGAAGGCGAAGACCATCAGCACGAAATATTCCGCCGGGCCGAAGCCGATGGCGAGGCTGGCGAGGAAGGGGGCGAACAGCGTCAGCCCCACCACCCCGATGATGCCGCCGACAAAGGAGGAGAGGCCGCTGATCATCAGCGCCTCGCCCGCCCGCCCCTGCCGCGCCAGAGGGTTGCCGTCCAGCGCCGTCATCACCGCGCCGGCATCGCCGGGAACGTTGAGCAGGATGGAGGAAATGCGTCCGCCATACTCCGAGCCGGTATAGATGGCGGCGAGCAGGATCATCGTGCTCTCCGGCGGCAGGCCGAGCGTGTAGGCGATCGGCAGCAGCAGGGCGATGCCGTTGATCGGGCCGATGGCGGGAAGCGCACCGATGATCGTGCCGAGGAAGCAGCCGACAAGGCCGATCAGCAGGTTCTGCCAGGTGAGGGCGACGGCGAAGCCGGTCCAGAGATAATCGAGATTCATGAGTGTGCTAGCCCCGGCGCGAGGCGGCGAAAAGCTCGCCTACGGGAAGATAAACGTCGAGCAGATAGCCAAACACCAGGTACCAGAAGGCCGCCTGCACCAGTCCGCCGATCAGCGAGGCGCGCCACGAGGCGCCGAAAATCCGGCCGACGCCCGCCGTCATGACGAACATGGCGCCGGCAAAGCCGATCGGCTCGAACAGCAGCGCGGCGATAAGCACCAGCGCCGGCAGCGCGATGCAGCGCATCAGCACCGTTCCCTGCGGCCAGCTCTCGGACCGGCCGGGAACGAAGAGGTAGATCAGCGACAGCAGGCCAAGAACCGCGGCGAGCAGAACCGGGAACACGCGCGGGCCCAGCGGATCGGAGGAGAAGGCGTAGTCGATCCGACTGCCGGCAAAGCCGTAGATCAGGCTGAACGCCAGCAGGGCGAGCGCGGCGATGCGATTGCTGAGCGAGCCCGGGAAGGGGCGTTGATTGGCGTCCATGGCGGGATCCTGGCAGGCGGCAAATGGCGACGCGGGCGGCGAGGGCGACCCCGCGCGTGGGCGGGGCCGCGGGCGCGTCGAGCGAACTTAGAGGCCGGCCTCCTTGGCCAGCGTCTTGAAGCGCTGCACGTCGCTCTTCACCTGGGCGTCGAATTCGGCGCCGATGACGGTGTAGGGAAACAGCCCGCGCGCCGCGAGTTCCGACTTGAACTCCGGCGTCTGCACGAGCTTCTTGAAAGCATCGGTCCAGGCCGCGTAATCGGCATCGCTGACCTTGGCGCCGGTGTAGTAGCCGCGCCAGATCACCCAATCGAAATCATAACCCTGCTCCCGCGTGGTCGGGATATCGGCGAGATCGCCGGTCAGGCGCTCGGGGGACATGACGGCGAGGATGCGGACCTTGCCCGCCAGATGGTGCTTGACCATTTCCGAGGCGTCGCCGGCGCCGATCTTGATGTGTCCGCCTTCCAGCGAGGTCAGCACCGCGCCGCCGCCTTCAAGGGCGACGTAACGCATTTTCTTCGGGTCCTGCCCGGCGCCCTTGGCGATGAGCGCGGCCTTCATCCAGTCCTGGCTCCCGACGGCGCCGCCGCCGCCGATCGGGAAGCTGGCCGGATTGGCTCCATAGGCGTCGGAGAGTTCCTTCAGCGTCTTATAGGGCGAATCCGCATTGACGACGATGACGCCGTAATCCGCGCCGAGCGCGCCGATCCAGCGGACCGCGTTCTCGTCATGGCTGCCGAACTTGCCCTGGGCGAGCAGCAGGGCCGAGCCGGTCGAGGCGGCGACGATGAGGCTGGGATCGGCCGCGCGCTTGCCGACGACGTGGTTATAGGCGATGGCGCCGACGCCGCCTTCCATATAGGTGACGACCATGGGCTGTTCGATCAGCTTGGCGGCAAGCAGCGAATTGGCGGCGAGCCGGCAGGTGACGTCGAAGCCGCCGCCGGGCTTGGCGCCGGCAAGGCATTCGGTCTTCTGCGGCAGCGCCACGGCGCCGCCGGTGAGCAGCGCGCTCACCAGGCCGGCCAGGGCAAATTTCGTGAAAGTGGCGTTCATCGTGTGGTTCCTCCGAAAACTCTGTGCCATCGCGTCGCCGCAGGTGCGGGTCGATTGGTCAGCGGAGTTGGGGGCCCGCGCGGGTTGTGCCTGCGCCGACCGGGCGTTCCTCCACTCTTGCGACACCGTCTGCGCGGCGCTTGGAGGTGCTTTGCTAGAGCGATTTCCTGTCATACAGCTGTCTTTGCGACAGGCGCCGCGCCCCGGGTGACAGATGCGTATCCTGCTGGTCGAAGACACGAGGGATGTCGGCGAGGCGATCATCGGCCGGCTCAGCCGGATCGGCCATGCGGTCGACTGGGAACTCGATGGCAGCTCCGGCCTGGAGGTGCTGAGCCGCACCAGCTACGACCTCGTCATCCTTGATGTCATGCTGCCGGGGCTCGACGGGTTCAGCCTTCTGGCGCAGTTGCGCGCGCGCGGCTCGACGACCCCCGTGCTGATCCTCACCGCCCGCTCGCGGGTGGAGGACCGCGTGGATGCGCTCGACATCGGCGCGGACGACTATCTCGTGAAACCCTTCGACTTCCGGGAGCTGGAAGCCCGCGTGCGGGCGCTCATCCGGCGCAATGGCGGGGAGGCGACCAATCTGCTGCGCTGCGGCGACATCAGCATCGACCGTCTCACCCGCATGGTGCGGGTAGGCGACTGCGAGGTCCATCTCAAGCGGCGTGAACTCACCCTGCTGGAAATTCTGTCGTCGCGCCCCGGCCGCGTCTTCGGCAAGGACGAACTGCTCGACCGCATGTTCGGCCATGACGAGGCCCCTGGCCCCAATGCCGTCGAACTCTATATCGGCCGGCTGCGCCGTAAGATCGAGGGCGCCCGCGCCCAGATCGTTACGGTGCGGGGCTTCGGCTACCAGATGGTGATCGATGGCCCGGCGTGAGCCTTCGCTGTTCGTCCGGCTGTTCGCCCTCATGTCGCTGGTGCTGGTGTTCGGCGCGGCCGTGCTGATGACCGCTGCCTGGTACTCGGCGCGCCAGGCCGCCGACGAGGCGTATGACCGCCTGCTGCTGGGCGCCGCCTACCAGATCGCCGACGCCATCCAGGTGCAGGAGGGCCAGCCGGAGATCGCGCTTCCCGTCTCCGCTTTCGAGCTGCTGGCGCTGTCCGATCGCGACCGCATCTTCTACCGGGTGCTCGATCCGGCCGGGCGCACCATGACCGGCTATGAAAGCCTTGCCGATCCGGCAGCGGGAGCGGCGGCGCCGGGCAAGGCGCTTGTCGAGAATGCGACCTTCGACGGCGAGGTCGTGCGCGTGGCGCGGGTGTCGCGCCGCTTCGACGACCCCCAGATGCGCGGCGAGGCCGTCGTCGTTGTCGCCCAGACGGTCGAGGCGCGCCAGGCGCTGGCACGCGATCTTACCTTCCGCTCGTTCATACTGGTCGGCGTCATGGGCGCCATTGCCATCGGGGGCACGATTTTCGCCGTGCGACGGGCGCTCGCGCCCATCAGCCGGCTGGAGGCGGCGATCCGCCAGCGCGACCCGCTCGACCTGACGCTGGTCAGCGTCTCGACCCCGCGCGAACTGGCCCCCTTCGTGGCCGAAATCAATGGCTTCATCGAGCGGCTGCGTGGACGTGTCGAACTAATGCAGCAGTTCATCGCCGATGCCGCGCACCAGCTTCGCACGCCGCTGGCCGCGCTGGAGGGGCAGGTCGACCTGCTCTCAAATGACGACGTGACGCCGGAGGGGCGCAAGCATCTCGACCGTATCCGCGTCCGCACCGGGCAACTCTCCCGGCTCGCCAACCAGCTTCTCAGCCACGCCATGGTGGCGCACCGCGAGCGGGCGGTGGCGCGTTCGCCGGTCGACCTCACCGAACTGACGCGGCGCGCGCTCGACGAGGCGATTCCCGATACGCTGGAGCGGGATATTCTCGTCACCCTGCACGCGCCGCCCGATCCGTTGATCGTGAGCGGCGACCCGGTCAACCTCGCGGAGGCAATCAAGAACATCGTCGACAACGCCCTGCGCCATGGCGCACCGGCCCGCATCACCGTGCGGCTGTCGCGGCGCGGTGACAGGGCGGTGGTCGAGGTGGAAGATGATGGCCCCGGCATTCCCGTGGCGCAGTGGGCGCGGGTGGTGCAGCGTTTCGGCGCGCCCTCGTCCGATGGCAAGGGATCGGGGCTCGGTCTCTCGATCACGGCGGAGGTCGCCGCCGCCCATGGCGGGGCATTGTCCTTCGTGGAGAAAGGGGCCTTCGGCTTCGTGGTGGTGCTGTCGCTGACGATACAAGGACGGGAATTCGTATGAGCCGTTTCATCGCGCGCCTCATTCCGGCGGGCGCTCTCGCCGTCTCGGTCGGCTACGCCCTGCTGCTCGCCCTCAGCGTGGGAGCCCATGCCCAGACCATGACGCGGTTTCCGTCCGTCGGCACGCCCTCCGACACGCTGTCGATCCATGCCGCGACGGACCTCTATGCGCTGGCGCCGCTGATCCAGGATTTCCAGAAACTCGCACCGGGCACGACGGTCGAGATCCTGGAATATGTCACCAACGACCTGTTCTCCGCCGCCGCCCGGGCCTGTCATGAACGTCGCCCGCTCGGCGACGTCCTGCTGTCCTCCTCGGTGGACCAGCTGGTGAAGCTGGCCAATGACGGCTGCGCCCAGCGCGTCGATGGCCCGAACCTTCCGCGCGCGCCGCGCTGGGCGAACTGGCGGGACGAAGTGTTCGGCTTCACCTTCGAGCCGATCGTGATGGTTTATAACCGCGACAGCGTGCCCGCCGCCGACGTTCCGCGCACGCATCTGGAGCTCGCCGAACTTCTTCGGCGCGAGGCCGATCGCTATCGCGGTCGGGTGGGCACCTATGATGTGCGGCTCTCCGGCATCGGCTATCTCCTCGCCTTTAACGATGCCCGGCAGACGACCACCACCTATGGCCGCCTGCTGGAGAGCCTTGGCCGCGCCCAGGTTGTCGTGCGCTGCTGCACCTCGGAAATACTCGACGAGGTGGCCGCCGGCCGGCTGCTCATCGGCTACAACATGCTCGGTTCCTACGCCTATGAGCGGGTGCGGCGCGGCCAGCCGATCGGCATCATCATGCCGGCGGATTACACGCTGGTGCTGAGCCGGGGCGCGATGGTGCCGGCCCATTCGCCGAACCCGGCACTCGCCGCCCGCTTCGTCGACTATCTGCTGTCCGAGCGGGGCCAGTCCGTGGGACGGAGCCAGTCGTTCTTCTTCGGACTGGACGGTGCGGCTCCGCCGGGCATCGAAGGGCCGGATGTCGTCACCTCGGGCATCGCCCGCCCCATCGCCGTGGGGCCGACCCTCCTGGCGGTGCAGGATGCCGCCCGCCGAAAGCGCTTCCTCGAAGACTGGTCGCAATCAATGATCCAGACCGCGCCCTAGCTGGAGGCTTCCGACAAATCGTCACCCGGTTCGGACGAGGAAAACTGAGGGTGCGAGACGTCCGGGCGGGCCGCGGTCATGTGGCGCGCGTGGCCGACGGACATTGAGGCTTCTTTCGGACATCAATTGGAGACGGGCAGACACATTCAGACTTTTTACGCCCGATTTTACCCCACAACTCCCGTTAATGCTTCAGATGTGCAGTACACATCAGCACTGTTTGATATCGGGGGGCGCTGAATGCGCGTTCATTCTGGCGTGGAAGACCGATACTCCCGCATATTCAAGATTATCCGAAAAACACCGATAATATCGAAGCGTCTTTCCGAACCCCTTGATCCCACGCAGCCTCACCTTTCCGGGTGGCGTGCGATGCAACCGCTTCGTAGCGCCGGATATGCCGGCCTCCTGGCCATGGCCGGCTCCATGGTCGGCTGCGCTCCCGCGCCGCTGGTGCAGGGTGTCGGCCTCTCCTCCTACGACGCCATGGTCCCTTCCGATGGCGTTCTCACAAAATCGCGGATCGCGGTGAACAAGGAGCAGGTTCTGGCCGCCCGGACGGTTCGGATCGTGCCGACCAGCTTCCCCTCTCATATCGCCCCGAAGCTGACCGGCCAGCAGAGGACCCTGGTCGCCAACAGCGTCAATCGCGGGCTCTGCGTCGCCCTGAGCGACCGCTTCAAGGTGGTGCCACCGGACGAGGCCGCCGATCTGACTGTGCAGGCCCATGTCACCCAGGCGACCGAGACCGACGAGGTTGCGGCCGGCATTTCGGCCGCCACCTCGATAGGCATGAATTTCGTCGACCTGGGCGTTCCGGTGCCGACGCCGCGCCTTCCCATCGGCATGGGCAATCTGTCGATGGAGGCGGCGGCCACCGACGCGTCGGGTGAACAACAGGCCTCCATGCTGTGGGCCCGGGGGGCGAATGCCTTCTTCAGTTCGCCGCGAGCCTCGAAGGCGAGCGACGCCTATGAACTCGCCGATGCCTTTGGCGAGGATTTTGGCACCCTGCTGGTCAAGGGCGAGAGCCCGTTCGGCGCTTCGGGGATCGATCTGCCGACCGCGCAGAAGATCAATTCGGCGATGGGCCTGCCGCCCAAATACGCCGCCTGCGAGCGCTACGGCCGCTACCCCGGCCTCGCCGGCGTGGTCGGCAGCCAGCTTGGCCTGCCACCCGAATGGACCGACAAAGGCGCCAAGCCGGCTTCGGCAGAGCCTGAATCGGTAGCGGCGGCGCCGGCCGAGCCCGAATCCGTAGCGGTGGCGGATTAGGCCGGATCAGGCGCCGTGCGACACGTCCGGACCCCGCTTCGCCTGTCGAAGGCCGGCCGGCCTCCTCCTCACGCGAAGCGCCGTGCGCCGGCAACGCACAGCACGACCAGGCCGGTCGCCGCGACCATGGTCCATGACACGTGCTCCCCGACCAGCAGCCCGGCAAGCGCCAGGCCGAAGAAGGGCTGGAGAAGCTGCAGCTGGCCCACGGCCGCGATGCCGCCGAGGGCAAGCCCGCGATACCAGAAGACGAAGCCGATCAGCATGCTGAACACCGAGACATAGGCGAGGCCGGCCCAGGCCGTGCCGCTGACCGTCGCCAATGTTTCCGGCCGTGTCGCCACTGCGAGCACCGCCATCAGGGGGAGCGCGAGCAGCAGGGCCCAGGAGATCACCTGCCACCCGCCAAGGCGGCGCGACAGCCGGGCGCCCTCGGCATAGCCGACACCGCACAGCAGGACCGCGCCGACCATGAGAAGGTCGCCGATGGCGGAGGTCGGGACGCCGTTGCCAAGCGCGAACCCGGCGACAGTTCCAGCCCCTATGACCGAGAACAGCCAGAAGGCCGGCTTCGGCCGCTCCCCGCCGCGCAGCACGCCGAACAGCGCCGTCGCCAGCGGCAGCAGCCCGATGAAGACGATGGAGCGCGCGGCCGTGATGTGTTCCAGCGCAAGGGCGGTGAGCAAAGGAAAGCCGATCACCACCCCCGCAGCGACCACCGCCAGCGGCACCACGTCTGCGTGGGAGGGGCGCTTGTGCGGGAGCAGGAGCAGCAGGCAGGTCCCGAGCAGCGCGGCGATGACCGCCCGCGCCGAGGTGAGAAACAGCGGCGTGAAGTCGGCGACGGCAAGCCGTGTCGCCGGCAAGGAGCCGCTGAAGATGATGACCCCGATCAGGCCGTTCCCCCACCCGCGCGCCACGTGTGCTCTCCTTTGCCGTTCCTTGCTCTCCTCTCTGCGATAGGCGTGGCACGCTGGCGGCGACAGGGACGCTTGCGTATTATCGAGCCGAACAGTGGGGCCATACGGAGCCATACAGTTGATTCCGAACGAAGCACTGCCAGCCCTCGGGCAGGGGCGCACCGAGAGGGTGATGGTGGCGATCCGCCGCCTGATCGCCAGCCATGCGCTGGCGCCCGGCGACAAGCTGCCTTCCATTCGCATGCTGGCGCGCGAGAAGACGGTGTCTCCCTCGACCGTGGTCGAAGCCTATGACCGCCTCGCTGCCGAGGGGTTGATCCGTCCGCGCCCGGGGTCGGGTTTCTACGTGGCGGCCAGTATCGTGCCCGCGCGCGGCGCCGATGCCCATGCGCCCGCCGACCGCGCCGTCGACCCCTTCTGGGTGTCGCGACAGTCGCTGGACGCCGGGCGGGAGATGCTTCGGCCCGGGTGCGGCTGGCTGCCGCCGGACTGGATGCCCCTTGCCGCGATCCGGCGCGCGATGCGTGCCGCGGCGAAGACCGATGACGCCACGCTGGTTGAGTACGGCTCCACGCGTGGGTCGCTGGCGCTGCGCCGCCTGCTGGCCCGCCATTTCGCCTCGGAGGGTATCGAGGCCGGCGCCGAGCATGTGTTGCTGACGAGTTCGGGCACGCAGGCGATCGACCTGATCTGCCGCCATCTGCTGCGGCCGGGCGATACGGTGCTGGTCGACGATCCCTGCTATTTCAATTTTCGCGCGCTGCTGCAGGCGCATGCGGTGCGGATCGTCGGCGTGCCCTATGCGCCCCTTGGTCCTGACATGTCCGCGTTCGAGGAGGCGCTCGCCACCCACCGGCCGCGCCTCTATCTCACCAACTCGGCGCTGCACAATCCGACCGGCGCAAGCCTGTCGCCGAGGAATGCCCATCGGATTCTCGCTGCAGCGACGGCCCATGACCTCACCATCATCGAGGACGAGATTTTCGCCGATTTCGAGCCGGAGCGCTCGGTACGTCTTGCCGCGCTCGACGCGCTGAACCGGGTGATACGGATCGGCAGCTTCTCGAAGACCCTCTCGGCGTCGATACGCTGCGGCTACATTGCCGCGCGGCCGGACCTGACCGAGGCGCTCGTCGACCTTCAACTGGCGACGGGATTTGGCGGGCCGAGTCCGCTCGCGGCCGAGCTCGTCTTCCGCACCCTCAGCGACGGCAGCTATTACCGACACCTTGGCAGCCTGCGCGGCCGGCTCACTCGGCGGCGGCGGGAGGTGGTCGCCGAACTCGCGAAACTCGACGTGCATCCCTGGACGCTGCCGCGCGGCGGCTTCTACCTCTGGTGCCGGCTGCCCGGAGCGCCCGACGCCTCGGAGGTGGCGAGGCGCGCCTTGCGAGACGGCATCGTCCTCGCCCCCGGCAATGTCTTCAGCGTGAACGAGGCGGCGCGCGATTTCATGCGCTTCAACGTCGCTCAGATGAACGTGGACGTCACCCGGCTTCTGCAGCGAACGCTGGGCTGATCGCGCGGCGACACCCCCTGCTCACCGGGGCGACGCGGACCCTGCAGCCATACTGGCGCGTCGCCCGGGCAGTAGTGCCAACGGGGTATGCCGAGAGGCGGCCGACGCGGCGTGCGGCCATGACTAGGCGGTCCATTGGATCGCCGAACGGCCGCTGGTCAGGTCCGTCAGCAGCCGGTCCACGGCAACCGCTTCCGATTCTGGCGCCGACACCGACAGGATCGCGCCGCTGTCCGTGAACGTCTGAACCTCCACCTGCACGCCTGGGAGCACGCCCAGCCTGGCCTGAACCAGCGCGAGATCACCGAACTCGCATGCGACCGTGCCGGAGACGGCCTCGATGAGTGTCGCCTTCGCCGCTTCGCGCAAGCAGAGGGCCGCCGTTCCGCCGTAGGCACGGATCAGCCCGCCGCTGCCCAGGAGAATGCCACCGAACCAGCGTGTCACGACGACAGCGACACGATCGAGGCCCTGCCCGTCAATCGCGGCAAGGATCGGCTTGCCGGCGGTTCCGCTAGGTTCGCCGTCGTCGTTGAAGCGGTAGCTCTGCCCCACGCGCCATGCCCAGCAATTGTGATTGGCTGATGGATCCGACCGCGCCGCAATGAAGACCTTCGCCACCGCTTCGTCCGCGACGGGACCGGCGACCGCGATGAAGCGGCTTTTCTTGATCTCTTGCCGACCCAAAGCCGGTTCAACGAGGGTGAGCCGTGCGACCATACGCTCGTCTATCACGACCACGGCCCCTCATTCTCATCCGGTACGAGAAAACCCGGTTTCACGCGTCCCCTGTGTTTGCCCCCGGAATCGACGCTCGCCACCAAAGCCCGCTCGCCGGCAGAGTGCCGATGTCGGTGCATGGGCGGCTTCCGGATCGGTGTGGCTCCAGCGGTATCGGCGTGCAGGGCCAGGGTGGCCTTCCGGGCAAAGCCGCATGTCGACGGTGGAGATCGTCGGGCCGGTTAACGAGTCGTTAACCAAGATTAACTGAATCTATCCCTCAGATGGGGAGATTCGATCCGTGAACGCTGTCAGTCAAACCGGGCCGTCGATCCGTTTCCGTGGACGTTCGTTCATGGCGATGACGCTCGTCGCCGATGTTCCGCTGGAGACGTGGCTGGTCGATTTCGACGTCTGGCTGGAGCGCTCTCCGGGGTTTTTCACCGGCCGGACCGTCGTTCTCGATCTGGCCGACACGGTGCAAAGCAAGGCGGATGTCGAGCGATGGATCGGTGAACTCGCCGCGCGGGGCGTGCGGCTGGTCGGCCTTGAGGGGGTGCGTCCGAGCCTTGTGGATGCCGCGATGCCGCCCATCCTGCGCGGCGGGCGCGACAGCGCGCTCCCCATGGCCGATGCTGCGGCTCCCCCAGTGGAGCCGCGCAAGCCGCTGGAACCCGTCAACATGCTCGTCGAGCGGCGCGTCCGCTCCGGCCAGTCGATTGTCTGCCTCGAAGGCGATGTGACGATCATCGGTTCCGTCGGAGCCGGAGCCGAGATCATCGCCGGCGGATCGATCCACGTTTACGGGACGCTTTCCGGCCGTGCGATCGCCGGAGCGACGTTCGGCGCCTCGGCCCAGATTTTCTGCACCCGGCTCGAAGCCGAGCTGCTTGCCGTGGACGGCACCTATCGGACTGCCGAGGACATCGACAATGCCTTCCGGGGCAAGGCGGTCCGCGTATCGACCGAAGACGAGACCCTGAAAATTACCGCGCTTTAGGAGCGAAGCAAGACATGGCTAAGATCATCACAGTCACGTCGGGAAAGGGTGGCGTCGGCAAAACGACGACGACCGCCGCCATCGGCGCCGCCCTGGCCCGCACCGGCGATAAGGTCGTCGTCGTCGACTTCGACGTCGGGCTTCGCAACCTGGACCTGATCATGGGGGCGGAGCGCCGGGTCGTCTACGACTTCGTCAACGTCATCCAGGGCGATGCCCGCCTCCCGCAGGCCCTGATCAAGGACAAGCGGCTGGATTCGCTTTTCCTGCTTCCCGCCTCGCAGACGCGCGACAAGGATGCGCTGACGGAAGAAGGCGTTGACCGGGTCATCGGCATGCTGGCGCAGCATTTCGACTGGGTGATCTGCGACAGCCCGGCGGGCATCGAGCGCGGCGCGACCCTCGCCATGCGCCATGCCGAGATCGCCATCGTGGTCACGAACCCCGAGGTCTCGTCGGTGCGCGACAGCGACCGCATCGTCGGCATCCTCGACTCGAAGACGCTGAGGGCCGAGCGCGGCGAGACGGTGGACAAGCGCCTGCTGCTGACGCGCTACGACCATGCCCGCGCGGCGCGCGGCGACATGCTGAAGACCGAGGATGTTCTCGAAATCCTGTCACTTCCGCTACTCGGCATCATTCCCGAGAGCAACGACGTGCTCAGGGCGTCCAATATGGGCGTTCCGGTCTCGATCCATGACCCGAACAGCGTGCCGGCCCGCGCCTATCAGGACGCGGCGCTGCGCCTCAAGGGCGAGAACATCGCCATGGAACTGCCCCGGCAGCGTGGCGGCCTGTTCAGCAAATTCCTGCGGAGGGCGGCATGACCTTCTGGAAGCGCATTTTCCCCAACACCAGCGCGCCCCAGGCGCGGGAACGGCTGCAAATTCTGCTGTCCCATGAGCGTCAGGTTCTGGGCGGCGGCGATCTGCTGGCGCGCTTGCGCGAGGACATTCTCGCCGTGGTCGCCAAGCACGTTCCCTGCGACCAGGACAACGTGAAAGTGCGCCTGGAGCGTGGGACGCCGATGTCGATCCTCGAAATCGAGGTCGAGGTGCGCGGCGATTTCGATCAGGCGCTTGTCCGCGCCGCCTGACGGCGCGAAGCAAACGTCAAAGCCCATCCGCGTGAGCGCCCCGGCAGGGAATCGATCACGCGGATGAGCCGTGTTCAAGCTCGGGAATGCCGGCGCACGGCGGTAAGAGCATTGAGATGCACGGATCGACCGGCACTCAAATTGTATGGCGAGTCTCAGACCGGCCCACCGACGCGGCAGATAGCCTCCCCCGCACGGGCGATGACGTCGACGAGCGGGCGGTCGATATCGAGTGTCACCACGTCGTTCTCGCCGGTCGGGACCTCCAGCGTGGCGAGTTGGCTGTCGAGAAGCGTGAACGGCATGAAATGTCCGGCGCGCTGGCGCATGCGCTCGGCCAGCACCGCCCGTGAGCCGTTCAGGAAAAGGATGTGGAGCGGCCCGGCCATGCGGAGCTGGTCGCGGTAGACACGGCGCAGCGCCGAACAGGAAACCACGACGCCCCGCCCGGTGGCGCGGGTGTCGCTGATCGTCTGGCAGATCGTCTGGAGCCAAGGCTGGCGATCCTCGTCGTCCAGCGGTTCGCCACGCGCCATCTTGGCGATGCTGGCGGGGGGATGGAGCGCGTCGCCCTCGACGAAATCGGCGTCGAACATCGCGGCAAGCGCCTGGCCCACCGACGACTTTCCGCAACCGCTCACACCCATCACCACGATGGCGGGGGGAGCCCCGCGCGCCTTAAGAGTCACGACGTGCCGCCGAAGCGGAACTGGACCTTCATCGCCCGGCGTCGGTCCGAGGCAAGCGCGAAGGCCGCGTCCGCCTCCTCGATCGGGAAGCTGCCGGTCAGCAATGGGGTGAGGTCGACCTGTCCGGTGGAGATCAGCTCGGCGGCGCGGGCGAACTCGGTGTCGAAACGGAAGCTCCCCGACAGATTGAGTTCCTTCGCGACGATTGCATTCATCGGCAGCGATTGCTCGCCTCCCAGCCCTACCAGCACAATGACGCCGCGCGGGCGGGTGAGCCCGATGGCGCCGGCGAGCGCCTGCCCGTTGCCGGAGCATTCGAGCGCCGCGTCGACGCGGCCCTTGTCCTGCGCGAGATCGGCCAGTTCGTCGGTGCCGCCGGAGACATCCACGCAGCGTGTCGCCCCCAGTCGGGCGGCAATGGCGAGGGCCTCCGGTGCGATGTCGGTGGCGACGATCGTGCCGGCTCCCGCGAGCTTGGCCGCCGCGATGACGAGGCAGCCGATCGGCCCGCAGCCGGACACCAGCACCGTTTTGCCGGTCAGGTCGCCCGCCTGCGCCACGGCGTGCAATGCCACGGCGAAGGGTTCGCACAGGGCGGCAAGGGACAGGTCGACATCGTCGGCAATCTTCACCGCCTGCGCTTCGGGCACGGTCATCTCCTCGCGGAAGGCGCCCTGTACATGGGGAAACCGCATGGCGCTGCCGTAGAAGCGCATGTCGAGGCACTGGTTGCGCAGGCCACGCCGGCAGTACTCGCACTGCCCGCACGGTCCCGAGGGGTTCACCGCGACCTTGTCGCCGACGGTGACGGAGATCACGGCCGTCCCGACAGCCTTGACCGTGCCGGCTACTTCGTGGCCGAGCACCATGGGCTCGCGCAGGCGCACCACGCCGAACCCGCCCTGGTGGAAATAATGCAGGTCCGACCCGCAGATGCCCCCCGCACCCATCCGCACGACGACATCGTGCGGGCCGGGGGCGCTTGCCGGCATGGCCTCAAGGCGCAGATCGTGCGGGGCGTGAATGACGATGGCACGCATGGTGGGCGGGTCCTTGGAGAAACGAGAAAGCATGAACGGGGTCGGCGTCAGCGGGTCATCCAGTGTAGCGGCCACAGGACGATCTGCGGGAAGGCGACCAGCAGGACCATCACGAACGTCTGGGCGATGAGGAAGGGCAGTACGCCTCTTATCACCCCGCTCATCGGCACCTTGGCGACGCCGCAGACCACGTTGAGCACGGTGCCCACCGGCGGCGTGACCAGGCCGAGCGCGTTGTTCATGATAAACAGCACGCCGAAATAGACCGGGTCGATGCCCGCCTGCTTCACCACAGGCATCAGCACCGGGGTGAGGATCAGCACGGTGGGGGTGAAGTCGAGCGCCGTGCCGATGATGAACACCAGCACCATCAGCGCCGCCATCAGCAGGATCGGGCTGTCCATCAGCGGCTCGACGATTCCGGCAAGCTGCTGGGGAATGTCCGCCGTGGTGATCAGCCAGGCCGAGACGCCGGCCGCCGCCACCAGAAACATGATGACGGCCGTCGTCTCCGCCGCCCGGTAGATCAGGCGGAACAGGTCGCCGAGCTTGATCTCGCGATAGATGAACAACCCCACGAAAAGCGAGTAGACGGCCGCGATGACGGCGGCCTCGGTGGTGGTGAAGATGCCGAACTTCAGGCCGCCGACGATGACCACCGGAAGAAGCAGCGCCCAGAAGGCGTCCCGCGTTTCGATCGCGCGCTCCTTCATCGAACGGCGCGGCTCGACGCGGGGGTTGTCGCGCTTGATGCACCAGCGCCACGCCACCATGATGGCGACGCCCATGAGCACGCCGGGCACGATGCCGGCGATGAACAGCTTGGTGATCGACACGCCGCCGGCGACGCCGAAGATGATCATGCCGATCGACGGCGGAATGACCGGGGCAATGATTCCGCCACAGGCGATGAGGCCGCAGGAGCGGTTCACATCGTAGCCGGACCTGCGCATCAGCGGCACCAGCACGGAGGCGAGGGCGGCGGTATCGGCGACGGCGGAGCCGGAGAGCGAGGCCATGATGACCGCCGCCATGACCGCGACGTAGCCGAGCCCGCCCCGGATGTGGCCGACCCACGACATGGCCATGGTGATGATGCGCCGCGTCATGCCACCGGCATTCATGAACTCGCCGGCGAGCATGAAGAAGGGAACGGCGAGCAGCGGGAAGCTGTTGGCGCCATCCCACATGTTCTGGATGATGATCTGGGGATCGGTGATGCCCATGTAGAACATCATGGCGAGGCCGCAGCCGATGAGCGCGAAGGCGACCGGCATGCCGAGCGCCATGAGGCCCAGCAGCGAACCGACGAAGATCAGGACGATCATGACGCTGTCCCTTTGCGGGAGGCCGGGTCCGCGAGTTCGTGCTCGATGTCGTGGATTTCGGACATTCCCTCCTCGTTGACGTCGATCAGCTCATCATCCGCGACATGGCCGAGGGCGAGGCGAACGAGGTTGGCGAGGCAGATGAGGCCGATGGCGGTGCTGGTGATGTAGCTCACGCCATAGACCCAGAGGGTCGAGATTTGCGCGACGGGCGAGGAGTTGCCGGCGATGATGTCGTGCTGCAGCCAGGTGCCGTAGAGCATGTAGAGGCTGCACACGAACATGATCGCCTGGCTGATGCCCCAGCACAGCTTGCGGCCGAGCAGCGGCAGGGCGCGCACCACGAGATCGACGCCCAGATGCGCCCGCCGGTGCAGGCCGACAATGGCGCCGAGGAAGGTGAGCCAGACGAACGCGAAGCGCGGCAATTCGTCGGACAGGTCGATGCCGGTGTTGAAGCCGAGCCGCAGCACCACATTGCCGAAGACGGTGACGAGCATGACGACCATGCACAGCACCATCACCACCTCAAGCACGCGGTAGAACGCTGCGATCGCCAGGCCGAGCAGTTGGTTCATCGTGACACCTCGCGAAAGCGGAGCGCTCGCTCCGTCATCGAATGGAAGGGTGCGCCGTGGGAGGAGGGCCGGCGACCCGCCGGGGCGGGCCGCCGGGTGCGATCGCTCAGTTGGCGCTGCGCGCCTTCTCGATTTCGGCGTAGAAGCCGTCGACGAAGGCGTCGCCGATCAGCGGCTTGAACTTCGCCACCACCGGCTTCACCTGCTCCTGGATGCGGGCCAATTGGTCGGCGGGCACCTCGTCCACTTCGACGCCGGCCTCCTTGAACTTGGCGATGACGTCGCTGTCGCCCTCGTCCAGCAGCTTGCGCTGCAGCAGGCCCGCCTCGGTGGCGGCCTTGCGGATGCCGGCCTGATCGGCCGGGGTGAGCTTGTCCCAGAACTTCTGCGAGGCCACCAGCGCGACCGGCGTGTAGACGTGGTTGGTGAGCGAAATGTACTTCTGAACTTCCTGCATCTTGTTGGCGTACATATGCAGAAGCGGGTTCTCCTGGCCGTCGATGGCCTTCACCTCAAGCGCCGGGAAGACTTCTGAGAACGGCATCGGGGTAGCGTTGGCGCCGATGGTCTTCCAGGTGTCGAGCGCAACGGGGTTGGCCATCACGCGCAGCTTGAGGCCGGAAACGTCGTCCAGCTTGGTCACCGGATGCCGGCTGTTGGACAGGTTGCGGAAACCCATGCCGGTCCAGGTGAGACCGACAAGGCCCGACGGCTCGATCTTCTCGAAAATCTGCTTGGAGGAAGGGCCGTCGAGCACGGCGTAGACTTCCCTCGTGTTCTGGAACATGAAGGGAAGATCCCAGACCTGCACTTCCTTCACCCGCGAAGACAGCGGCGCCAGCGTGCCGATGTAGAACTCCTGCGTGCCGGACTGCACCGCCTGAAGCTGCTTCTCGTCGCTGCCCAGCACGGCACCATGATAGGTCTGCACCTTCACATTGCCATTGGTGTAGGTCCCGACCAGCTCGGCAAACTTGTTCATCGCCGCCGCCTGCGGGTGGCTTTCCGGCATGGCGTGGCCGGCCTTGGCCTTGATTTCCGCCATGGCGGGGCCGGCCGCAAACAGCGCGGTGGCGGCGAGCAGCGCGGCCGTGGCAGCGCGGCGGCTCAAGGTCTTCGTACCGAAATTCGTCTTCATGGGGTTTCTCCTTGGCTTGGCTTGGTTTTCTTGTGGGTGCGGCGGCGCGTGCTGTATTCCCAGAGTTAGAGGGCGATTTACCGATCCGATTGGTTCAATCTGATGGGATCACGCTCTAGAGGACGGCCAGCATGCCGCCGTCGACATAGATGAGCTGGCCGTTGACGTAGTTGGAGGCGGGCGCGGCGAGGAACACCGCCGCGCCGACCAGTTCGTCGGGCTGGCCCCAGCGCTTGGCAGGGGTGCGACCCTTGACCCAGGTATCGAAGGCCGGATCGTTCATCAGGGCCTCGTTCATGTCGGTCGCCATGTAGCCGGGACCGATGGCGTTGGCCTGGATATTGAACTGCGCCCACTCCGCGACCATGGAATGGGTCAGCGTCTTGAGGCCGCCCTTCGCCGCCGTGTAGGGCGCGACCGTGGCGCGCGCCGCCTGGCTCATGAGCGAGGCGATGTTGATGATCTTGCCGCCGCGCCCGCGCGCGATCATCCGCCGTGCCGCCTGCTGGCTCACCAGGAACGCGCTGGTGAGATCGACCTCCAGCACCCGGCGCCAGTCGGCCGGATCGAGATCCACCATCGGCTTGCGGAACTGGATGCCGGCATTGTTGACGAGGATGTCGACCTCGATGCCCTCTTCGTCGAGGGCGACGAAGGCCTTGGCGACGGCGGCATCGTCGGTTACGTCGAAGGGCAGCGCGTGGGCGCGCAGGCCCTCGCCCTCCAGCCTGCGGCGGGCCTCTTCGGTGGTGTCGGGCTTGGTGCCGTTCAGCACTACCCGGGCTCCGGCCTGGGCGAGGCCGCGCGCGATTCCATAGCCAAGCCCGCGCGCCGAGCCGGTGATGAGGGCCGTGCGGCCTTCGAGGGAAAAGAGCTGCGTAGACATGGTGGTATCGCTTTCTAGAGAGCGCTGCGGCGAGTGCTGACGTCGGGGCGCGTGAACACGTCCGGTCTCAGCTCAAGGCCGAGGCCGGGACCTTCCATCGGGTAGGCGTAGCCGTTCTCGATGCGGGGCAAATTGGTGACGAGCTCGGTGTACCAGCCGCGATAGAAGGCGCGCACCGACTCCTGGATCAGCGTATTGGGCTGGCTGAACGAGCAGTGGATTGCCGCCGCGAAGGCCACCGGGCCGGTGCAGTCATGCGGGGCGAACGGCCGGTGATAGGTGTCGGCCTGCGCGGCGATCTTGCGGCCTTCGGTCAGGCCGCCGGTCCAGCACAAATCCACCATCACCACACCGATCGCGTCGACATTCAGGAAATCCTGATAGGCGAAGCGCGAACCCAGCGTCTCGCTGGCGCAGACCCACACATCGGTCGAGCGCGCATATTCGGCGAGCGCCTGCGGCGAGTTCATGCGGATCGGGTCTTCGTACCAGGTGGGCGCATAGTCTTCGAGCGCCCGCGCTATCTTCTTGGCGGTCGGCAGGTTCCACAGCGAGTGGAACTCGACCATGATCTCCATCTTGTCGCCGACGGCCTTGCGGATCTTCTCGAAGGGTTGGATCGCCGTCTTCATCTGCTCGACGGTGATGTAATTGCCGCCGGTCTCGATGCCGGCGGGATCAAACGGCCAGATCTTCATGGCGGTGATGCCTTCGTCGAGCAGGCTTTCCGCCAGCTCGTCGGCGCGGTTCATGAAGCCGTCGAGATCCTCATAGGGCCCTTCGGACTCGCCGATGCCCCAGGTGGACACCGGCTTGATGCTCATCGAGCGGACATATTTGTAGCCGGCACAGGTGTTGTAGAGGCGCAGCTTGTCGTGGGCGAGCCCGCCCAGCATCTGGTGGACCGGCTGGTTGCAGACCTTGCCGAAAATATCCCACAGCGCGAAGTCGATGGCGGAGGCGGCGCGGTATTCCACCCCGGTGGACGCCTGCGCCAGCGGCAGGTTGACCATCTCGCGGTTGAGCGCCTCGATGCGCAGCGGGTCGCGGCCGAGAAGCCGGCCTGCCAGCGTGTCGTGGATGTGGGCCTCAACCGCGCCGGCGCCATAGAAGGTCTCGCCGAGGCCGATCACGCCCTCGTCGGTGTGGACGTGCACCCAGAGCAGATTGGCAAACTCAGCGACGCGGATGGTCTCGATGGCTGTGATTTTCATGTGCACTTGCTGGGAGCTCTGACGACATGAGCCGGCATTGCCCGCCCGCGAGGGCGAAGCCGGTCGACGTCTCGACGATGAATCGGGAGGCCGGCGACGGCCCGGCTCACGCGACGGATGTCACGTGGCGGCCGGCACGGCGCGGGCGGTCAACTGCGCAAGCTGCGCAGCGCGCTTAGATCAGGACGGTCCGGGCATGGCGTTCCTCCAGCATTTCCTCGTTGTTTTTCGGGTCGAGCTCTCGATCGGCTCGTTGTTGAATCTGCGCCACGCTGGCCGTCTGGGCCGGCGTGCGAAAGGCTTCGGGATCGGCCCGCAGCAGCTTGCGCATGTCGCGCTCGGCGTCGTCGAGCAGTTCGATGATGGCGTCGCCGGCCTCGGAAGGCCGTCGCTGCTCGATCGCCTCGCACACCCGGCGGTGCATCGGCAGCGAGTGCGCGCGACCCCCGGGGACGGCGGCGACCCGCTCGAAACAGATGCGCAGCACCGTCGACATCACGCTTTGCAATTGCGTGACGAAAGGATTGGCGCAGGCGCGGATGATGGTGCTGTGGAATTCGAGGTCGGCAGCGACGTAGTCGCCTTGTCCGTCAACGGCGGCCGCCATCGCCTCATAGGCCGCCCGAAGCGTCTTGAGTTCGGCCGGGCTGGCCCGCTCGGCGGCGAGGCGGGCGGCGGCCGGCTCGATGATGCGGCGCAGTTCCATGATGTCGGAGCCGAGCGCCAGATCGACGCCATTGGCATCGGCCCGCCAGATCATCACTTCCTGATCGAGCAGGCTCCAGCGGCTCTGCTCCAGCACCACCGTGCCGGTGCGACGGCGCGCCTCAAGCATTCCCTTCGACACCAGCCCCTTGATCGCTTCGCGCAGCACGATGCGGCTGACGCCAAGCTGCGCGCACAGCACCGGCTCGGCCGGAATCACCTGGCCCGGCCGATAACGGCCCGCGCAGATGTCCTTACCCAATCGGTCAAGGGTGTCGTGATAGAGGGTCATCCAATCATCATACGTATGATGATTGGTTCGTCAATGGTTGCTGCCGCTGGGCGAAGAGACGAATTTCCCCGATACAGGGTCAGGCCAAATCGGACGTGCCGTCCATGATGACGTCCGCTAGGCGTCAGGCCCAAGCGGGAAAAATTCTCTCGACGCAGATGCAGACATTCAGGACGTGCAACTGATGATGGTGGCGGGGCAGTTCGCTTGGTGCCAAAGACACCGTCTCGGAGCTTCCTGCGGCCCCGGCGATATGAAAGAGCTTGTATTCGTCATTGTCGTCGGCGCCGAATAGTACGTCCACGCAAATAAGTAAGAAAAAATCCCTCGCCGTTGTCGGATTTTCCGTAATGTCTGCTGATTAAAGAAAATAAAAAGGTCAAATTTTCTGACAGATAGTTTGGAGTCATTCGCCTTAAGCGTCCCGCTGGAAAAATTCGTACGATAATAATCTAATTTTTCCGACATATATGTCTGTAATGCATCGTCCCGAAATATTGGGAAAACAATCGAGCTTGCAATGACGAGCACGATGATCAGAACAGATGCCGATCGAAAGGCGGTAAATTTGACCGTTTTATTACCAAACATTACTATGCGTCGGTCTTCTAAACAGAATTAGGCCTCCTGTTACGCAGTTGCTGTCGCCTTTTGTGTTGCAACGCGGCGTGAGGGAGGTGAGCATGCCCCGCGCGATGCGAGAGGTGTTGGGGATGAGTGTTGAACATAGCGGCCACGAATCCATGGTTTCGGACACTGCTTCGGACAGGCCCGATGATCCGGCCCGCAAGCCGTGGAAGACCCCGACGCTCGAAGTCGTGCCGGCGAACAGCGCCGAGTCGGGCGGCAGCGACAGTCCAGATGGCGCTGAGACGTCGTAATCGTCGAAGTTAAAGCAAACTAGCGGGGTGCGACCCCTGGCATGCGGCGATTCCGGGGGCAGTCGTAGTGAATATCCTGAATTTCAAGACCTGTGTGCGAGCTCTTGCCCCCGGGTCATCCCGTCAGCGGCCTGGCCTTAGAAGGCGAGGAGATTGTCGCGCAGATGGGCGTGCTCATAGGCCCGGCGCATTAGCCCGCGCTGCTGCAGGGCCGGCACCAGCCCGTCGGTGATGGTGGCGATGGAGCGGCGGCTGACATCGGGCAGCACGATGAGGAAGCCGTCGCCGCCGATTTCTTCCATGATCTCGCCCATCTGCGCCGCCGCGCTGTCCGGCGTGCCCACCACGTCGACGCAATAGCCGGACCCGTAATGGGCGACGATGGCCTCGCGCAGTGTGCGTTTGCCCGCCCGCACCAGGAAGGCCTGAAGGGTGGACTGGGTGCCGTTGGTGGTAAGCTCGCCCACCGGCGCATCAAGGTCGAACTGCGAGAAGTCGATATTGGTGGCCCAGCCGAGCCGGGCGAGGCGCGCGGGAATGCTCTCGGCCGTCTGCACCTTGCGCTGTTCGGCGAACCAGCGGGCCTGGTCCTCGGTCTCGGCGACGATGGGCGACAGCAGGAACAGCAATTTGCAGCTGTCGGGATCGCGCCCCATGGCCGCCATCTGGGCGCGCACCTCCTCGCGGTAGCGCTTCATGTTGGCGACACCGGAGGGCGCCGCGACGATGGTATCGGCATGAGCGGCCGCAAAAGCGCGCCCTGTCGAGGAGCCGCCAGCCTGGGCGATGACGGGCCTTCCCTGCGGGCACGGGCCGGAGTTCAGCGGCCCGCGCGAGGCGTAGTAGGTGCCGGAATAGTCGATGGTGTGAACCTTGGCGGGATCGACCAGCATGCCGTTCCGGTGATCGTCGACGATGGCGCCCGGCTCCCAGGAATCCCAGAGCTTCTTGACAATGGTCGCGTATTCCTCGGCCATGGCGTAGCGCTCGTCATGGTCGGCCATCCCCTCCAGCCCAAAGTTCTGCGCTGCGAGGTCGTTGAAGCCGGTCACCAGGTTCCAGCCGGCGCGCCCGCCCGAGATCTGATCGAGCGAGCCGATGATGCGGGCGGTGAGATAGGGGTGGTAGGCGAAGGTCGACAGCGTCGGCACGATGCCGAGCCTTTTGGTGGCCGCCGCCAGCAGGGTTGCGACGACAGAAGGTTCCTGGCGCGGCACGCAGATGCCGTTTCGCAGGAAGATGTCGCGGGAATTCTGCCAGTTCTCGCCGATGAAGATCGAATCCTCGACCAGCAGGTAGTCGAAACAGGCGCGCTCCACCGCGCGGGCGAGATCCATGAACAGCTCGGCGCTCATCCATTCGCGGCCGATATTTCCCGTCCACGGTTCGCCCCACGCCTGCGCGCTGGAGCCCTGGAGAAACCAGGCCATGTGGAAAGGAGATGCCATGACGATCCCTCCGGCGTGACGCATTACGCGCGGATCCCGAGCGCGCGAACCCGGATTCATCTAAGAGAACAGCGGCTTGAAATATCTACCCACAAAGGGTTAGGCCGCTGCCCGCCTCAGGCGCGGATGGCGCCCACGCCCTCGATCTCGATTTCCAGCCCGGTCAGCCCCAGGCGCGACAGCGGCACGAAGGTCAGTGCCGGCAGTCCATTGCTGAAAAAGGGGGTGAGGGCGCCGAGTACACAGGCGATGTCCGCATCGTCGCCAGCGGTGGCGAGGAACACCGTTACCTTGGCGAGGTCGTCGATGCCGGCGCCGAAGCCGGCGAGGATGCGGTCGATACACTCCATCGTGTTGCGCGCCTGCGCGGCGAGATCGCCGGGGAAAACCGCCTCGCCTTTCGGCGTGGCGGAGATCTGGCCGCCGAGGATCAGCAAATCGTTGATCTTAAGCCCCTGCTCGAACGAGACCGGGATCGGCCAGTCCCAGGTGCCTTCCGGCCAGCTGGTGTCGCGATGCGCCGCCGTGCCGTCCGGCGCGACGAGGCCGATGGCTTCCTGGCGCAGCAGCACGTCACCGGGATAGGGGCCCGGCACCGGCACGCCGGTGGCGCCGGGGCCGGGCTTGCGGAACGCATCGGAGCGCACGCGGGCCGCCATCGCCCAGTCTTCCGTGGTGCCGTGGCCGACATAATAGGTGTTGAGCTTGGCGACGCAGGAGAGATCGGCGCCCACCTCTTTCAGCGCTTCGCCAATGTGGCCGATAGTGGTTTTTGCCTGCCCGACGATGTCGCCGCCATGCAGCGTTTGCCCCTGCGCATCCCGCGCCATCTGCGCGCCCACGAAGACGAGGTCGCCGCAGCGCAGCGCGCGGCTGAAGCCGGTGGCGTCGGCAGACACGGCCTCACGCTGGCCATGCCGCGCGCCCTGGGGATGCAGCGCGATGGCCTCGATCTGGACCAGCGCACCGGCCACGAGGACATGCAGCGGGATGGCGGTGACGACCGGCGGCGGATCGGCGGGAAAGGCGGCCCGCAGGCGCGAGAGGATCAATGCCTCATGGGCAATCAGCGAGCGGTGATAGAAAAGCCCGAGCTTCACCACGTCGCCCGGCCCTGCGCCGGCACCGGCCAGCGCGGCGATGATCTTCGCCACCGCCTGGTCGACCTGGGCGTCGAGCCCGTCCTGCGGATTTCCCAATTGTGCCGACAGGAAAACGATGTCCTGCGCCCGGCTGTGAGCACGCGCATTGAAATCGGAAGGCGAACGGTAGGCGGGGGGAGCCGTCATGAACTGGACCTCGACACGGGACTGCGGAGGGCGTTCAGCAATGAGCGTGCCAGCGGGTGCGCGCGGCGCCGGATGATCCACCCGCCCTGGCGGCCTCAGGCCGCCACCGGCCCGACTACCCACCTTTGGTTATTGTTCGCCTCCCGCGCCCTTTGAACAATCGGCACTTCGCGCATGCCGGCGCTGTCTGCCGGACGGCGCGGCCCCATTCAGGCAGGGAACCGCATCATGAAATTGGCGATGAGACTGACGGCGCTGGCAACCGTCGCGATGCTCTCCACCATTGCCGGCGCGCGGGCCGATTGTCTCGCCGACATCAAGAAGGCCGGCGTCATCACCGCCGGGAATGGCCTGCTGGGCACCAAGCCGTTCGTGTGGAAGAACGAGGACGGCAGCTATGGCGGCATGGAATGGGAGATCTTCCAGGAGGTCGGCAAGCGCATCGGCGTGCCCAAGCAGGATTATGTCGTCACCGAGTGGACCTCGCTCATTCCCGGCCTGAAGGTCGGCCGCTGGGACATCATCCTGTCCGGCATGGCGGCGACGCAGGAGCGCATCCAGGGCGCCGGCATCTCGTTCTCCACGCCCTACTTCCTGCTCTACGACTACGTCATCGTGACCAAGGATTCGCCGATCAAGACCTTGGACGACCTGAAGGGCAAGACACTGGCGTCCACGCTCGGTACGATGGATTCGCTTAATGCGCATGTCCTCGTCGAAGCCGGCAAGGCTGGCAAGGTGCTGGACTTCAACGATTTCGGCGCCCCGTTCTCGGCGCTGCGCAATGGCCAGGCCGACGCGGTGGTGATGGACCAGGCGACGCTGCTGGCGCAGCAGGAATCGCTGGGCGACCTGCGCGCGCTGGGCGAGCCGATGTACTACACCTCCAAGCCGGAATGGGCCGAGGCGGAAGCCAAGGCGCCCTATATCCTCGGCGGCACCTCGATCGGCGTGCGCAAGGAGTGCCCGGAACTGCTGACCGCCATCAATGACGCCCTCGCCTCGATGGATGCCGACGGCACCCGCAAGGCCATCCTCACCAAATACGGCGTGTGGGCCGCCCATCAGGAGAAGACGCTGAAATAGCCGGTCCGGAGACGGCCAGATGTATGAGTTCTTCTTCGTCCTGATCCCCCGGCACTTCCCCTTTCTGCTCGAAGGCGCCCTCGTCACCCTTGAACTGTCCTTCCTCAGCATGGCCTTCGGGCTCGTGCTGGGGTTGGCAACGGCGCTCGGGCGGCTGAGCGGGAAGCGCTGGCTCGACTGGCCGTTGATGACCTATGTCGAGATCTGGCGCGACGTGCCGCTGATCGTCCAGCTCATGGTGATCTACTTCACCCTGCCGACCATCGGCATCACCCTGTCGGGGTTCTGGGCGGGCGTTCTCGGGCTCAGCCTCAATCTGGGGGCGTATCTCTCCGAAGTGTTCCGCGCCGCGATCATGTCGATCGACCCCGGGCAACGGGCGGCGGGCATGTCGATCGGGATGTCGAAGCCGATGATCTACCGGCGGATCATCTTCCCGCAGGCTTTCCGCATCGCGATCCCGACCATTGGCGGCTATTTCATCGCGCTGCTGAAAGATTCATCCCTCGTCTCGTTCATCTCGGTCAATGAGCTGCTTAGAAACGGAAACATCATTATCTCCAACACCTTCCGAAATATGGAGGTGTATATGATGGTGGCGATCATCTATTTCATCCTCAGCTTTGCGGCTTCGCGGCTGATCCGCCATCTGGAGCATTCGCTGACCCCTAAATATCTCCGCCGGCAGGGCCGCAAGGCCAAGGCGCTGGCACCGGAAATCGCGGTGCTGCCATGAGCGAGGCACCGCTTCTCAGCGTCCGGGCGCTGCACAAATCCTTCGGCGCGCTGAACGTCCTCAAGGGCGTCGACCTGACCGTGCGCTCGGGCGAGGTGGCGTTCCTGATTGGCCCCAGCGGCGGCGGCAAGTCGACCCTGATCCGCTGCATCAACTTTCTGGAAACGCCGAGTTCCGGCGAAATCACCTTCGATGGGCGTCCTCTCTGCCACGAGGATGGGCGCGTCTTCCATGTCGCGCCGGAGCGCGTGCTGCGGGCCGCGCGCAGCGAAATGCCGATGGTGTTCCAGCACTTCAACCTGTTCACCCATCGTACGGTACTGGAGAACGTCATCGAGGGCCCCCTCATGGTGAAGCGCCGGCGCCGGGACGAGGCGATTGCCGACGCCGAGCGGTTGCTGCGCGAGGTGGGGCTGCACGACAAGTTGGACTTCTATCCCGACCAGCTCTCGGGAGGGCAGAAGCAGCGCGTCGCCATTGCCCGCGCGCTCGCCATGCAGCCCAAGCTGATCCTGTTCGATGAGCCTACCTCCGCGCTCGACCCGGAGCTTGTGGCCGGCATTCTCGACACCATCCGCGCCCTGGCGGACAGCGGCATGACGCTGGTGGTGGTCAGTCACGAAATGGCCTTCGCCCGGAAGCTGGCGGATGTCGTCCACTTCATCGCGGAGGGCGCGATCATGGAGTCGGGCCCGCCTGACCGCATCTTCGACAACCCGCAGAATCCTCGCCTCAGCGGGTTTATCCGCTCGATCCTGCACTGAGGGTCTTTCGCGCCCCCAGGCGGCGCTGGCCCCCGCGCCCGCTCACGTTCAGGGATAAGACGATGCCAAGCCCCTTCCATCTCGGTCTCTTCCTCCAGGGCTCCAGCGTGCAGGCCTGGGGCCAGCCCTGGACCGGGCGCATTGCCGAGACGTGGATGAAGCCGGAACTGTTCCTCGATGTGGCGCGCTCGCTGGAGCGGGCCTGTTTCGACTACATCCTGCTGGAAGACAGTTCCTATATCGGCGAGAGCTTCGCCGGCTCGCGCGCCATCTACCTCAATAACGGCATTTCCGTTCCCCGGCAGGACCCTTCCGTGGTTGCCAGCCTGATGGCCGGCGCGACCCGCCATATCGGCATCGTGCCGACGCTGGCGACCTTCGCCTACCCGCCCTTCCTGCTCGCCCGGCTGGTGGCGACTCTGGACCAGGTGTCGGGCGGGCGCGCGGGCTGGAACATGGTGACGGGCAGCTCGGACTTCGCCGCGCGCAACTTCGGACTGGAAAAACTGACCGAGCACGATCTGCGCTACGACATGGCGGACGAGTATATCGACGTTGTCGACCAGCTGTGGAAATCGTGGGACCCGGACGCCGTGGTCGCGGACGCCGAGACCGGCATGCTGGTGGACCATGGGCGGGTGCATCAGATCGACTTCAAGGGAAAATACTACAGCTCGCGCGGGCCGCTGAACTGCGGCCCGGCACCCCAGGGCCGCCCGGTCATCGCACAGGCTGGCGGCTCGCCGCGCGGGCGCGAATTCGCCTCCCGCCACGCCGACACCATCGTCGCCAGCGTGGTCGGCGCCACTGCCATGCGCGCCTATCGCGACGATGTGCGCGCCCGCATGGTGCGCCATGGCCGCGACCCCGACAGCTGCAAGGTGATGTTCCTGGTCACGCCGATCCTCGCTGCCAGCATGGAAGATGCCCGCGCCATCCAGGCCGAGCGCCGCGCCGCCGAGGCGCGGCAGACCGACCTCAAGATGGCCTTCCTCGGCAAGATCACCAATATCGACTTCACCAAGCTGGATCTCGACGCGCCGATCGGCGAGCTGACCACCAATGGCCACCAGCAATTGCTCGACGACTTTAAGAAGGCGGCCGGCAACAAGACGCTGCGCCAGGCTATCGTCTCCTTCAACCATGATGGCGACGGTGTCGAACTGCTCGGCTCACCCGACGATGTCGCCGCGCAGATGGGCGAGGTGATGCAGGAGGTGGGCGGCGACGGCTTCCTGTTCTCGCTGCCCAATCTCCACCGCCGCACGCTTGCCGAGATCGAGGATGGGCTCGCCCCGGCGCTGCAGAAGCGCGGCCTGATGCGCAAGGCTTATGCGCATGCGCATTTCAGGGACAATCTGCTCGAATTCTGAACGCTGGCTTCGCCTTTATCGACGCAGCACCGCCCGACGCTCACGTTCCGGGCCGGGGCGGAGAGCGTCCACGCGCATCGCGCTACCTCAAAGGCACCATCAGGGCCCGCATGTTGCGGCTGGCCCTGATCTTGCGTCGACGTTCCGCCACAGCCGGGAGGAATTCGATGCTCACCGATGCAGCACAACAGGGTGCGCCACGCGCGGCTGATCGCGGTCAAAGCGCAAGGCTGGCACTGTCGTCACGCTCCTTCAGCGGCATTGTCGACCAGTTGGGCACGGATGATTTCCACCGGACGCTGAGGGCCGCGCTCTACGAGCTCACCGGATTCAACAGCTGCATCATCCTGTCCTTCTCCGCCGCCGAGGCGCCCATCGTGCTGGAGCACTGCTCGACCATCCAGCCTGATCGGTTCCGGCACTGCTACATGAAGGAGGCCTATCGGCTGGACCCCTTTTACACCGCGGCCGTGCAGGGCATGACGATCGGCGTTAGCCGCTGCAAGGAGATTTTCGCCTATGATTTCACCAGCAGCGCCTACCACAACACCTACTACAAAGACGTGCCGCTGGTCGACGAGATCGGCATTCTCTGTCCGGTGACCGAACTGCAGACCATCCATATCTCGCTGGGTCGATGCACCGGCGCGCCGCGCTTCGACCAGTCGGTGCTGGACGATCTCCACGCCGCGGAGCCGCTGTTGGCTTCGCTGGTGCGCAAGCACGCGCTGCTGCGGCCCGATCTCTGCTCGCGCGACATGCAACTGCAGGCCGACAAAAGCGAGGCGTTCGGCACTTCCTGGCTGCGGCGCTTCAATGCCACCCGCCGCGAGGTGGAAGTGGCCGAGCTGGTGCTGCGCGGCCATACCAATGCATCCATCGCCTGCGTGCTCGGCATTTCCGAGGACACGGTGAAGGTCCATCGCAAGCGGCTTTACGTGAAGCTCAACATCTCCTCGCAGGCCGAACTTTTCATGAAACACATGAACAGTTCGGCCTGCGAGGAGCCGCGCGCACCGACCGCCCACGCCAACCCGAACGGGCGGGGGCACTAGAGCACGCGCCGATCAAGCTTGCAGCGCAGGATCGGTTCAATCCGATCAGATCGCTTCCTCTTTCTTCCTTCAGGCCGGCGAAAAACAGATGCCGTTGCGTCCCAAGATGGTTCTCGGCGGCTTGTTCGAGGCTAATGGCTATCACTCCTCGGCCTGGCTGCTGCCGAGCGCGCAGGACCGTGCTCCGACGGACGTCGATTACTTCCGGCGCATCATCCAGATCGCCGAAGACGGGCTGCTCGATTTTTTCTTCCTCGCCGACACGCCCGCCGCGCGCACCGAGAACCTCGACGCCTGGACCCGCGGTCCGCTCTACATGAACATGCTGGAGCCGATCACCCTGCTTTCCGCCCTTGCCGGGTCCACCGCGCATATCGGGCTCGGGGCCACCGCGTCCACCAGCTTCTACGAGCCCTACAACGTCGCCCGCCTGTTCGCCTCGCTCGATCACATCAGCCATGGTCGGGCGGCCTGGAACGTCGTCACCTCGGCGAACGACTTCGCCGCGCGCAATTTCGGCCTCGACAAACTGCCGCCGCACGACCGGCGCTACGCCCGGGCCCGAGAGTTCTTCGAGATCGTGCGCGGGCTGTGGGACACCTGGGAGGACGACGCCTTCATCTATGACAAGGCGAACGCCCGCATGTTCGAGCCGTCGAAGTTCCACGTGCTCGACCATGAAGGCGCGTTCTTCAAGGTGCATGGCGGGCTCAACATGGCCCGCCCGCCGCAGGGCCGCCCGGTGATTTTCCAGGCCGGCGCCTCCGAGACCGGCAAGGCCTTCGCCGCCGAAACGGCGGAAGTGGTGTTCGGCACCGGCGCGACCATGGCGGAGGCTGTCGCTTTCTACCGCGATCTCAAGGGTCGTATGCCGGCTTACAATCGGTGTCCGGACGAGCTGAAAATCCTTTCCGGCGTCTCCGTCGTGGTCGGCGACAGCGAGGCGCACGCCCGCGAGAAATGGGCGTACTGGCAGGAGCACGTCCATATCGACATCGGTCTGCTCTATCTTAAGACCGACCTTGAGACCGATCTGTCGGACCTGCCGCTGGACGAGCCGGTGCCGCCGCACCGGGTGCCCGCCACCTCGAACCACCACCAGGTCTATTTCCAGGAAATAGCCGGCCTGATCGCGCAAGGGCTGACGCTGCGCGAGGTGTGCAAGCGCTATAATCGCAGCAAGGCGATCTTCTTCGGGGATGCCGTGGGGGTCGCCGACCAGATGCAGGCCTGGGTCGAGGCCGGCGCCTGCGACGGCTTCATGATGGCGTTTCCGGTACTGCCGGACAGTCTTGTCGAATTCACCGCGCAGGTGGTGCCCGAGTTGCAGCGCCGCGGCCTGTTTCGCACCGCCTATGAGGGCACGACGCTTCGCGCGAATCTCGGCCTCAGGCGCCCCGCCAACCGCCATGCCGGTTGAAGCAGGCCGATCGCCTGCACTGCCCGTGCCCTAGATGTTCAGTCCCGGCATTATCCGTTCGGCGGGGATCACCCAGACCACCGAGTGGGGCAATCAACGGCCCTAGCGCGAGAAGTCTTTGAAATCAGCTATTTAAGCTGAGATAAATGGCGGAGAGGGTGGGATTCGAACCCACGGTACGCTTGCACGCACAACGGTTTTCGAGACCGTCCCGATCGACCACTCCGGCACCTCTCCACGCGCATGGCGCGGGGGTCATCCGCGCCGTGAAGCGCAGGCTCCATAGCCGAGGCCTGCCTTCCGCACAAGTCCCTGAGCCGCGCCGGCCCCATTTCCCGGCGTTTCGCCGCGCCGGCCCGGGGACATAGACGCACTCATATGTAAGCGACGCCAGAGTCGTCCGAGGGAGACGTTGTCCATCCCCCGGCCGCAAGCCGTCCATAATGAGGGATCGTTAGGTGCGGCTTTGGCCGTTCGGCGCCTGGCCCATCCTGGCCATCACGTCACAGGTTACGCGCAGAGCCCGAAACGCGGGTAGACAAACACAAGGGATAGGCTCTTCGGCGTCGGCATGCCCACCCGCATCCCCCGCACGGCTCTCCCCGCGTCGCGCCGCTTCGCCTTGCGGCACCGGATGCAGGCCGGATCAGTACGTCGCGGCGAGATAGGCGGCGATCGCTTTCGCGTCTTCCTCGCTTATGGGGGCGTGGTAGACGTGGATCATCTTCTGGACCTCGCCCTGCCAGAAGGCCGGGCCTTTGCCGGGCGGCTGGGTGTTGATGTAGTCCACGGAATGGCAGACCATGCAATTGTCACGGGCGGCGTCGAAGCCGGGCTGGGGGCCGGGGCGAAATTCGGCGGTCTCATCGGGAAGCGCGTAGCTGAGGGGCTCGGCCGCAACCGTCCCCGTTAGAGCGGCCGCGAGAGAAAGGCCGGCGAGCCAGCGAAGGCGGCTCGTGCTGGTTTTGATCATGGCACCCTCTTCAGACCGCGACGACGCGCGTGGCTTCGACGACGTTGCGCATATATCCCGCCGGATTCCAGCTCGCCTGCATCGGCTGGGTTTGGCCCCGGCCGTCGGTCGCGCGGCACATCAGGACATGCGCTCCCTTTTGCAGGGGCACTTTCGCCGTCCATTCGCGGAAGGAATAGTTGCCGAGGTCCTGACCCAGCGCAGCGTCGCTCCAGCTTTGCCCGCCGTCCGTCGACACCGCCACGCTCGTGATGCCGTAGCCGCCATCGAACGCGATGCCGCGCAGCGCCACCTCGCCGGCGGGCACCTGCGCGCCGCTTTCCACATTGGTGATGAAGGAGCGGACATTGAGCCGGTTGATGGGGATCGTCGTCTTCGCAGCCTGGCCGGGCTCGGTGCAGGCGCAGCCATTGTCGGGAATGCGATAGGCCGACTTCATCCAGAAACCGTCGAACTCCTTGTCGAGCACAGTGACCCGGTTGAGATGCTTGACCCAGTAGGTGCCGTAATAGCCCGGCACGACGAGACGCAGCGGGAAGCCATTGAGCCAGGGAAGGTCGGTGCCGTTCATTGAATAGGCGAGCATGACCTCGCCATCCCTCGCGTGGTCAATGTCGAGCGCCTTCGCGAAGGCGGGCGTCTCGGGCAGGACCGGCCCATCGAGGCCGGCAAAGGACACCTGCCGCGCATTGGCTGCCACCCCGGCCTTTTCAAGAACCGCCTTGAGGGGCGCGCCGCGCCAGCGCGCATTGCCCATGGCGCCATTGCCGAGCTGCCCGCCGCCAACGCGCGGCTCCATGAAGCCGCGGCTGTTGCCGGAGCACTGGTTGACCGCGACGATCTCGCTGGCAGGGAAATTCTCCTTCAGGTCGCGGAGGGAAAGCGAGAGCGGTGTCGCGACCGTTCCCGTGATCTCCAGGCGAAACGTCTCCGGGTCGATCTCCAGCGGGATGTCGGCGAGGTGGTAGCGGACGAAGAACGCATCGTTCGGCGTGATGACGCCCTCGTTGAACACCGAGAACGGTGTTTCCAGCTGCGGGGGACGGGCGGTGAGGCCGATCATCGGGCGCTTGCCGGGATAGCTGACCAGAGGCCGCTCGCCATTGGCGAAGGGAAGCGTGACCGCGTCGGCGGCGAAGGCCGCCATTCCCTTCGGCGAGAGGCTGCCCAGCCCCACTGCCAAGGCCGTGGCGCCCGCCGTCTTGAGCACGTGTCGTCTGTCGAACATTGGCGTTCCCCCGAGGATGAGCTCCTCATGTCCGCGCTTATTGTCAGGCACGGCGGGATAACGGTCTAGACGTATTCCAGATTGTCGGTGGGCACGTCTGCGGGCAGCCGAGGGGCGCTGAGCGGGGCATTGGACAATGCGAGCCGAAGGGGCGCGCCGCCCCATCGCGGTAATCCGTGGAACGGCAACTCGGCTTGGCGGAACGAGGCCATCCATGCTTTGGCTCTCGCGGAGGCAGGCCGGCGCGTGAGTGCCTAAAAACAAGCCTGCAGCAGGGTCCGCGAGAGCCAGACGGGCCGAAAAGTCGGCTAGGAAACGCCATCCATTTGCGTGCCGGGGCGCGGGAAAACCGCGGGCGGCTGTGAGGCTGTGGATAATTTACATTAACGAAAGCAAACGGATAGGTCGGCACCCGGCGCCACGCGGCCGGATCGGCAAGTCTGTCATTTTTCTGAAAAAGGGCGTTGACAGTTCTGGGGGGGTGCCCCTATAAAGCGCCCATCGACGCGGCGCCACCGCAACGGCGGGTTTGGCG
>NZ_SMFY01000009.1 GCF_004339465.1 Ancylobacter aquaticus
GATCGCAGCCGTCAGAGACGTCTTGCCATGGTCAACATGGCCAATCGTCCCGATGTTGCAGTGAGGCTTCGAACGGTTGAACTTCTCTTTGGCCACGGGGCTCTCCGTCGGTCTTATCTATGTGGATACGAAATCGCTTCAGAAATTCAGGCTGGACGCATCATGCGTACTTGGCCTGAACCTCCTGAGCGACGTTCGACGGCACCTGCTCGTAGTGGTCGAACTGCATGGTGAAGGTAGCGCGGCCCTGCGAGAAGGACCGGAGCGTATTGACGTAGCCGAACATGTTGGCCAGCGGCACCATCGCATTCACGACGTTCGCATTGCCACGCATGTCCTGGCCCTGGATCTGGCCGCGACGAGAGTTGAGATCGCCGATGACCGAGCCGGTGTAGTCTTCCGGGGTCACGACCTCGACCTTCATGATCGGCTCAAGCAGCACCGCGCCGCCCTTCTGAAGGGCCTCGCGGAACGCCGCACGGGACGCGATTTCGAAGGCGAGGGCCGACGAGTCGACTTCGTGATAGGCGCCGTCGATGAGCTCGACCTTGACGTCGACGACCGGGAAGCCGGCCAGCACGCCCGAACCGAGCACGCTTTCCAGACCCTTGTTGACGCCGGGGATGTACTCCTTCGGCACCGCGCCGCCGATGACCTTGCTCTCGAACGCGAAGCCCTTGCCGACTTCGTTCGGCTCGACAACGAACTTCACCCGGGCAAACTGGCCAGTACCGCCGGTCTGCTTCTTGTGGGTGTAGTCGATTTCGGTCTTCTTCGTGATCGTCTCGCGATAGGCGACCTGGGGAGCGCCGATATTGGCATCCACCTTGTAGGTGCGCTTCAGGATGTCGACCTTGATGTCGAGGTGCAGTTCGCCCATGCCCTTGAGGATGGTCTGGCCGCTCTCGAAATCGGTCGACACGCGGAAGGACGGATCCTCCGCCGCGAGCTTCGCCAGAGCGAGGCCCAGCTTCTCCTGGTCGGCCTTGGACTTCGGCTCGATCGCGATCTCGATGACCGGCTCGGGGAATTCCATCTTCTCAAGGATCACCGGCTTGGCCGGGTCGCACAGCGTATCGCCGGTGCGCACTTCCTTGAGGCCCGCCAGAGCGACGATGTCGCCGGCATAGGCCTCCTTGATGTCTTCGCGGTTGTTCGCATGCATGAGAAGCATGCGACCGACGCGCTCCTTCTTGTCGCGGGTCGAGTTCAGGAGACCCATGCCGGTTTCCAACTTGCCGGAATAGACGCGGCAGAAGGTGATGGTACCGACGAAGGGGTCGTCCATGATCTTGAACGCGAGGACCGAAGTCGGGTCCGCGTCGTTCGGCTGCCGCACGGTCTCTTCTTCGGTGTCGAAGTCGATACCCTTGATGGCGCCACGATCGATCGGGCTCGGCAGGAAGTCGCAAACCGCGTCGAGCAGGGGCTGGACGCCCTTGTTCTTGAAGGCCGACCCACAGAACACCGGGTTGAACACGCGGCCAATGACAGCCTTGCGGATCAGACCCTTGAGGGTGGCTTCGTCGGGCTCGACACCGTCGAGATAGGCGGAGAGCACGTCGTCGTCGAGCTCGACAGCCGCTTCGAGCAGCTTGCCGCGATACTCGATCGCCTGGTCGAGCAACTCGGCCGGGATCTCTTCGTCGCGATACTTCGCACCGAGCTCCTCATTGTCCCACACGACCGCCTTCATGCGGATGAGGTCAATGATGCCCTTGAAGTTGATCTCGGAACCGATGGGCAGCTGGCAGCACACAGGCTTGCCGTCCACGCGGTCGATGATCATCTCAACGCAGCGGAAGAAGTCGGCGCCGGTCTTGTCCATCTTGTTGACGAACACGATGCGCGGAACATTGTACTTGTCGGCCTGGCGCCAGACGGTCTCGGTCTGGGGCTCGACGCCCTGGTTGCCGTCGAGAACGCAGACGGCGCCATCGAGCACACGCAGCGAACGCTCGACTTCGATGGTGAAGTCGACGTGGCCGGGGGTGTCGATGATGTTCAGGCGCTTGCCGTGCCAGAAAGCGGTCGTCGCGGCCGACGTGATCGTAATGCCGCGCTCCTGCTCCTGGGTCATCCAGTCCATGGTGGCAGCGCCATCATGGACTTCGCCGATCTTGTGGCTCTTGCCGGTGTAATAGAGGATCCGTTCAGTCGTGGTTGTCTTGCCGGCATCAATGTGGGCCATGATGCCGAAGTTACGGTAGTCTTCGATAGCATTAATGCGCGACATATCAGATCCTCGTCCCGGCTCTCGTCATCACCAGCGGTAGTGAGAGAAGGCGCGGTTAGCCTCCGCCATGCGGTGCGTGTCTTCACGTTTCTTCACGGCGGTGCCGCGGTTGTTCGAGGCGTCGAGCAATTCGCCCGACAGACGCTCGACCATGGTCTTCTCGTTGCGGGCACGTGCCGCAATGATCAGCCAGCGGATCGCGAGAGCCTGACGGCGCTCGGGACGCACTTCGACGGGCACCTGGTAGGTGGCGCCGCCGACACGGCGGGAACGCACCTCAAGGGCCGGGCTGACATTGTCGAGCGCCTGGGTGAACACACCCAGCGGCTCGGACTTGGCGCGGTTCTCGACCAGGTCGAGGGCGCCATAAACGATCTGCTCGGCAACCGACTTCTTGCCGTCATACATGACGGCGTTCATGAAGCGGCTCAGCACCTCGCTCCCGAACTTGGGATCCGGGGTAACTTCGCGGCGCTCTGCACGATGACGACGGGACATCGCTCAATCCTCACTTCGGCCGCTTGGCGCCGTACTTGGAACGGCGCTGCTTACGATTCTTGACGCCCTGCGTATCGAGCACGCCGCGCAGGATGTGATAGCGCACGCCAGGAAGATCCTTGACGCGGCCGCCGCGGATCATCACCACGGAGTGTTCCTGCAGGTTGTGCCCCTCGCCGGGGATGTAACCGATGACTTCATAGCCATTGGTCAAACGAACCTTGGCGACCTTACGAAGCGCCGAGTTCGGCTTCTTCGGGGTCGTCGTGTAGACGCGGGTGCAAACACCACGCTTCTGCGGGCTAGCCTGCAGCGCCGGAACCTTGTTCCGGGCCTTCTGGGCTTCCCGCGGCTTGCGGATCAGCTGGTTGATCGTCGGCACGTGTCTCGCCTTCGTCTCGCTGCGCTACGGACAGGAATGCCCTCGCGCTAACCCAATTTCCGCGGCCGCAACCGCATTCTCGTCTCTCGGCAAATCGGAACCATAAGCACACCGGCGAGCCTGCGAACGAAAGAAGCGCCGCCGGCCAGAACCTGGCCGAGGGCGCTATACGTTCAGAGGATCACGCGATGACCCAAAGGCCACCAGATGCGCGATCATGCGCCGGATTTGGTCGTGCTAGCGTCCCGGCAGCGTCTTGAGGTTCTGTGTCCAGACAGGGTGTCCGAACGCGGTAACTTCAACCGCCTGCCGTGAAAGTAGGCGCCTTCTACCCGCCGACTCGTCCGACGTCAACCCTTAACCTCAATAATGGCGGCTCACGGGGCCGTGCGAGGCTTTGCAGCCATTAGATTTCGTCGCGCCCTGCCTCGACGCAACGAATCTCCGCTCCGGCCGCCTGGCCGTCGACGCCCGCACAGAGCAGAGAATCGCCGCTTGAGGCCGGCTTCGTCGCAAAGGTGTCGCGAATCGTGAGGCATTCGCGAATCGAGGCCGGCGGACCGTCAGATCGACCGCGCCGGCCCCTCCCCCACGCGGGCTCGTGCCGTCGCGCCCGGCGCGGGCCGCGCCATCCATCGGGCGGAGCGCGGGATTCGCGATGAACTAAATGGCGATAAACTTTATCGCCGTATTTTTTCTCGACATATGTCAACCGAAGCGCTATCCAGCTTTTATATCGCGCACGATATACATTTGCGTGTTTCACCGGCGGCACGCGCCGCCCTGCAAGAGAGTCCCATCATGAACATCCTCTACAAGACACAGGCGTCCGCCACAGGCGGGCGCACCGGCTCGGCGGCGACAGCCGACGGCACCCTCAAGGTCGAACTGGTGACCCCCAAGGAGCTCGGCGGTCCGGGTGGCACCGGCAACAACCCGGAACAGCTCTTCGCCGCCGGCTATGCCGCCTGCTTCCTCGGCGCCATCAAATTCGCCGCCGGCCAGCAGAAGACGAAGATCCCGGACGACGCCAAAGTCACCGCCGATGTCGGCATCGGGCCGCGCGCTGACGGCAAGGGGTTCGGTCTCGACGTTGCGCTGACGATCGCCCTGCCGGGCATCGAGCGTGCCGTGGCGGAAGACCTTGTCGCCCGCGCCCACATCGTCTGCCCCTATTCGCATGCCACCAAGGGCAATCTCGACGTGCGCCTCGCCGTCGCCTGAACAGGCCAGGTTGCCGTCCCAAAGCAAAAGGGCCGCCCCGTGGGGAGCGGCCCTTCGTCGTTTCAGGAAACCACGGCGCCGATCACTCGGCGGCGGCGGGTCCTTCGAGGCGCGGCGCGTTGGAGGCGACGCCGTCCTGTTCGTTCTGCGCGGCGATGAGTTCGTCGCGCGAGGTCGCGGTCACGCGGAGCTTGGCCATCTGCGCGCCGGTACCCGCCGGGATGAGGCGGCCGACGATGACGTTCTCCTTGAGGCCGGCGAGATCATCGGACTTGCCGTTGACCGCAGCCTCGGTGAGCACCCGGGTCGTCTCCTGGAAGGAGGCGGCCGAGATGAAGGAGCGCGTCTGCAGGCTCGCCTTGGTGATGCCGAGCAGCACGGGATGACCGTGCGCAGGCTTCTTGCCCTCGGCGATCAGCACCTCGTTGATCTCGTTCAACTCCGACGCGTCGATCTGCTCGTTGGTGAGCAGGTCGCTCTCGCCGGCGTCGTCGATCTCGACCTTCTGCAGCATCTGGCGAACGATCACCTCGATGTGCTTGTCGTTGATAAGCACGCCCTGCAGCCGGTAGACCTCCTGGATCTCGTTGACGAGATAGGCGGCGAGTTCCTCGACGCCCTTGATGGCCAGGATGTCGTGCGGCGCCGGGTTGCCGTCGACGATGAAGTCGCCCTTTTCGACGAGGTCGCCATCCTGCAGATGGATGTGCTTGCCCTTCGGGATCAGGTACTCGGCCGTATCGTCGGTCGAATCCTGCGGCTCGATGCTCACGCGGCGCTTGTTCTTGTAGTCCTTGCCGAAGCGGATCGTGCCGGAGATTTCGGCGATGATCGCCGCATCCTTCGGACGACGCGCCTCGAACAGCTCGGCCACGCGCGGCAGGCCGCCCGTGATGTCGCGGGTCTTGGCGGATTCCATCGGCACGCGGGCCAGAACGTCACCCGCCTTGATGGTGGAGCCGGGATCGGCCGACAGGATGGCTTCAACCGGCAGCGTGTAGCGGGCATCGCCGCCGCGCTGCAGCTTCAGCACCTTGCCGTCCGCACCCTTCACCACCAGCGAGGGACGCAGTTCCGAGCCACGGCCGGTGCGCCAGTCGGTGACGACGCGCTTGGCGATGCCGGTCGACTCGTCGACCGTTTCGCTGAGCGAGGCGCCTTCGACCAGATCCTCGTACCCGACGATACCCTCGACCTCGGTGAGGATCGGGCGGGTATAGGGGTCCCACTCGGCGATGCGCTGGCCGCGCTTGATGGCGTCGCCGTCATCCACCTTCAGCTTGGCGCCGAACTGGATGCGGTGCGCCGCCTTTTCCGAGCCGTCATGATCAATGATCAGGACGGAAAGGTTGCGGCTCATCGCGATCAGCTCGCCTTCCGAGTTCCGCACCACGTTGCGGTTGCGGATCTTCACCGTGCCCTCGAAAGAGGCCTCGATGAAGGACTGCTCGGAGAGCTGCGCCGCGCCGCCGATGTGGAAGGTGCGCATGGTGAGCTGGGTGCCCGGCTCGCCAATCGACTGCGCCGCGATGACGCCGACCGCCTCGCCCATGTTCACCGGCGTGCCACGTGCCAGATCGCGGCCGTAGCAGGTGCCGCAGACGCCGTTCTTGGCCTCGCAGGTCAGCACGGACCGGATCTTGATCTCCTGCACGCCCGCCTTGCCGATACGATCGACATCGGCCTCGTCCATCATATGGCCGGCCGGCACGATCACATTGCCGGTCGCCCCCTCGATCACGTCTTCGGCCGCGGTACGGCCGAGAACGCGCGAGCCGAGCGTGGCAACGATGTTGCCCGCGTCGATGATGGCGCGCATGGCGATACCGTTCGTGGTGCCGCAGTCGCGCAAGGTGATGATGCTGTCCTGGGCCACGTCGACGAGACGACGGGTCAGGTAGCCCGAGTTGGCGGTCTTCAGCGCGGTATCGGCCAGGCCCTTACGGGCACCGTGGGTCGAGTTGAAGTACTCGAGCACGGAGAGGCCTTCCTTGAAGTTCGAGATGATCGGCGTCTCGATGATCTCGCCCGACGGCTTGGCCATCAGGCCGCGCATGGCGGCGAGCTGGCGCATCTGCTCGCGCGAACCACGCGCGCCGGAATGCGCCATCATGTAGATCGAGTTGATCTGCTTTTCGCGACCCGTGACCGGGTCCTTCTTCACCGCCGAAATCTCAGCCATCATCTCGTCGGCGAGGCGGGCGGAGCACTTGCCCCACGCATCGACGACCTTGTTGTACTTTTCGCCCTGGGTGATCAGGCCGTCATTGTACTGCTGCTCGTACTCCTTGGTGAGCGCACGGGTCTCTTCGACCATGTCCCACTTCTTGGAGGGCACCACCATGTCGTCCTTGCCGAACGAAATACCGGCGCGGAAGGCGTTGGAGAAGCCGAGCGTCATGATGCGATCGCAGAAGATGACCGTCTCCTTCTGACCGCAGTGGCGGTAGACGGTGTCGATCATGTTCGAGATTTCCTTCTTGGTCATCAGCTTGTTGACGACGTCGAAGGGGGTCTTGGCGTTCTTCGGCAGCAATTCGCCGAGCTTCATGCGGCCGGGCGTGGTCTCGTGGATCTTCGAGACCGACTTGCCCTCTTCGTCCACGCCGATATAGCGCCCGCGCACCTTGGTGTGCAGGGTGATGGCCTTGACCGCCAGCGCGTGGTCGATCTCGCCCATGTCGGAGAACGCCATGCCCTGGCCCGGCTCGTTCTCCTTCATCATGGTGAGATAATAGAGACCGAGCACGATGTCCTGCGAGGGCACGATGATCGGGGCGCCGTTGGCCGGGTGCAGGATGTTGTTGGTCGACATCATCAGCACGCGCGCTTCGAGCTGCGCCTCGATGGACAGGGGCACGTGCACCGCCATCTGGTCGCCGTCGAAGTCCGCGTTGAAGGCCGAGCAGACCAGCGGGTGAAGCTGGATCGCCTTGCCTTCGATCAGCACCGGCTCGAACGCCTGGATGCCCAGGCGATGCAGCGTCGGGGCGCGGTTCAGCATCACCGGATGCTCGCGAATGACCTCGTCGAGGATATCCCACACCTCGGGACGCTCCTTCTCGACCAGCTTCTTCGCCTGCTTAACGGTGGCGGAAAGGCCCTTGGCGTCGAGGCGCGAATAGATGAAGGGCTTGAACAGCTCCAGCGCCATCTTCTTCGGCAGGCCGCACTGGTGCAGCTTCAGTTCGGGACCGACAACGATCACCGAACGACCGGAATAGTCGACGCGCTTGCCGAGCAGGTTCTGGCGGAACCGGCCCTGCTTGCCCTTCAGCATGTCGGCGAGCGACTTCAGCGGACGCTTGTTGGCACCCGTGATGACGCGGCCGCGACGGCCATTGTCAAACAGCGCATCGACCGCTTCCTGAAGCATGCGCTTCTCGTTGCGGATGATGATGTCCGGCGCCTTCAGCTCGATCAGCCGCTTGAGGCGGTTGTTACGGTTGATGACGCGGCGGTAGAGGTCGTTCAGGTCGGACGTCGCGAAGCGGCCGCCGTCCAGCGGGACAAGCGGGCGCAGGTCCGGCGGGATGACCGGCACATGCGTCAGGATCATCCATTCCGGCTTGTTGCCGGACTCCTGGAAGGCCTCGACGATCTTCAGGCGCTTGGCGAGCTTCTTCGGCTTCAGCTCGGTGGTCGCCTCGGCGATCTCCTTGCGCAGGTTGCCAGCGATCCTCTCGAGGTCCATGCCGCGCAGAATCTCGCGGATCGCCTCGGCGCCGATCAGGGCGGTGAACGAGTCATCGCCATATTCTTCCTGAGCGCGCAGATAGTCCTCTTCCGAGAGGAGCTGACGCTCCTTCAGCGGGGTGAGGCCCGGCTCGATGACGCAGTAATACTCGAAGTACAGGATGCGCTCGAGGTCCTTGAGCGTCATGTCGAGCAGCAGGCCGATGCGGCTCGGCAGCGACTTCAGGAACCAGATGTGGGCAACCGGGGCGGCGAGCTCGATATGGCCCATGCGCTCGCGGCGCACGCGCGACAGCGTGACTTCCACGCCGCACTTCTCGCAGATGATGCCCTTGTACTTCATGCGCTTGTACTTGCCGCACAGGCACTCATAGTCCTTGATGGGACCGAAGATGCGCGCGCAGAACAAGCCGTCGCGCTCGGGCTTGAACGTACGGTAGTTGATCGTCTCCGGCTTCTTGATCTCACCGAAGGACCACGACAGGATCTTCTCCGGACTCGCGATCGAGATTTTGATCTGATCGAAAGTCGGCGCCGGCGCCGCCGGGTTGAAGAGATTCATGACCTCTTGATTCATCGCCGTCTCCTTCGGCTGGACCCCGCCTCCGCCGCCGCGGCTGGTTGGGGTCACGGAAAAGTCTCGTCTGTCGAGCGATCGAAAGGGCGGACACGCCTGCGCGTCCGCCCCCTTGTTTCAGTCGGTCATTCGCCCGCTGGCAGGCTCTCGCCCGGCGTCGCAACCGCGGAGAGGGTCTTGGAGTTCATCAGCTCGACGTTGAGGCCGAGCGAACGCATCTCCTTCACGAGAACGTTGAAGCTCTCGGGGATGCCCGCCTCGAAGGTGTCGTCGCCACGCACGATCGCCTCGTAGACCTTGGTGCGGCCCGCGACGTCGTCCGACTTGACGGTGAGCATCTCCTGCAGCGTGTAGGCGGCGCCATAGGCCTCCAGTGCCCACACCTCCATCTCGCCGAAGCGCTGACCGCCGAACTGCGCCTTGCCGCCCAGCGGCTGCTGGGTGACGAGCGAGTACGGGCCGATCGAGCGTGCATGGATCTTGTCGTCGACAAGGTGATGCAGCTTCAGCATGTAGATGTAGCCGACCGTCACCTTACGGTCGAACTGCTCGCCGGTCCGGCCGTCGAACAGCGTCGACTGCGCCGACTTGTCGAGACCCGCCAGCTCCAGCATGTGCTCGATATCCGCCTCATGGGCGCCATCGAACACCGGCGTGGCAATCGGCACGCCGCGACGCAGGTTCGACCCCAGCTCGACCAGACCGTCCTCGTCGAGCGAGTCGATGGTCTCGTCCTTGCCGTAGATCTTGCCGAACGCGTCCTTGAGCGGGCCGATGTCCTGCGTCTGCCGGTAGCCCTCGATCGCACGGTCGATAACCCGGCCGAGACCGGCGCAGGCCCAACCCAGATGCGTTTCGAGAATCTGCCCGACATTCATGCGCGAGGGCACGCCGAGCGGGTTGAGCACCATGTCGACCGGGGTGCCGTCCTCCAGGAACGGCATGTCCTCGACCGGAACGATGCGCGAGACCACGCCCTTGTTGCCGTGCCGGCCGGCCATCTTGTCGCCCGGCTGGATCTTGCGCTTCACCGCGATGAAGACCTTGACCATCTTCATCACGCCGGGCGGCAGTTCGTCGCCGCGCTGGAGCTTCTCGACCTTGTCGAGGAAGCGCTGCTCAAGGCGCTTCTTCGACTCGTCGTACTGGTTGCGGATCGCCTCCAGCTCGCTCATCGCGTGGTCGTCGGCGATGGCGAACTGCCACCACTGGCTGCGCGGGTACTCGGTCAGCACCGAACGGGTGAGCGGGGTGTCCTTCTTGAAGCCCTTGGGCCCGGCCACGCCGACCTTGCCGTCCAGCATCTCGGCCAGACGGCCGAAGACGTTGCGGTCGAGGATCGCCTGCTCGTCGTCACGGTCCTTGGCGAGGCGTTCGATTTCCTCGCGCTCGATCGCCTGGGCGCGCTCGTCCTTGTCCACACCGTGGCGGTTGAACACGCGCACTTCGACGACCGTGCCGGTGACACCGGGAGGAACGCGCAGCGAGGTGTCGCGCACATCCGCCGCCTTCTCGCCGAAGATGGCGCGAAGCAGCTTCTCTTCCGGGGTCATCGGGCTCTCACCCTTCGGCGTGATCTTGCCGCAGAGGATGTCGCCCGCCTGCACTTCGGCGCCGATATAGACGATGCCGGCCTCGTCCAGGTTCTTCAGCGCCTCTTCCGACACGTTCGGAATGTCGCGCGTGATTTCCTCCGGACCCAGCTTGGTATCGCGGGCCATCACCTCGAATTCCTCGATGTGGATCGAGGAGAAGATGTCGCCCTTGGAGATGTTCTCCGACAGCAGGATCGAATCTTCGAAGTTGTAGCCATTCCACGGCATGAAGGCGACGAGGATGTTCCGGCCGAGCGCGAGATCGCCGAGATCGGTCGAGGGACCGTCGGCAATGATGTCGCCCTTGCGCACCCGGTCGCCCACGCGCACCAGCGGACGCTGGTTGATGCAGGTCGACTGGTTGGAGCGCTGGAACTTCTGCAGCCGGTAGATATCGACGCCCGACTTCGACGCGTCGTTCTCTTCCGTCGCGCGGATGACGATACGGGTCGCATCCACCTGGTCGACGATGCCGGTACGGCGCGCACCGATGGCGGCACCCGAATCGCGGGCCACTATCGATTCCATGCCCGTGCCCACGAAGGGGGCATCGGCACGCACCAGCGGCACCGCCTGGCGCTGCATGTTCGAGCCCATCAGCGCGCGGTTGGCGTCGTCGTTCTCAAGGAACGGGATGAGCGCGGCGGCAACCGAAACCAGCTGCTTGGGCGACACGTCCATGAAGTCGACACGGTCCGGCGTGACCAGCAGAACGTCGCCGGCATGACGGCAGACGATCAGGTCTTCGGTGAAGCGGCCTTCTGCGTCGAGCGGAATATTGGCCTGCGCGACGTAGTACTTCCCCTCCTCCATGGCGGAGAGATAGACCACCTCGTCCTGCACCTGGCTGTCCTTCACGCGGCGATAAGGCGCCTCGATGAAGCCGTACTTGTTCACGCGGGCGAAGGTCGCCAGCGAGTTGATGAGGCCGATGTTCGGGCCTTCCGGCGTCTCGATCGGGCAGATGCGGCCGTAATGCGTCGGGTGCACGTCGCGCACCTCGAAGCCGGCGCGCTCGCGCGTCAGGCCGCCCGGGCCAAGCGCCGAGAGGCGGCGCTTGTGGGTAATCTCGGACAGCGGGTTGGTCTGGTCCATGAACTGCGAGAGCTGCGACGAGCCGAAGAACTCGCGCACCGCCGCCGCCACAGGCTTGGCGTTGATCAGGTCCTGCGGCATCACGGTGTCGATGTCGACGGACGACATGCGCTCCTTGATGGCGCGCTCCATGCGCAGCAGGCCGACGCGGTACTGGTTCTCCATCAGCTCGCCGACCGAGCGGACGCGGCGATTGCCGAGATGATCGATGTCGTCGATCTCGCCCTTGCCGTCGCGCAACTGGACCAGCGTCTGGATGACCGCGAGAATGTCCTCGCGGCGCAGCACGCGCACCGTGTCCTCGGCGTCGAGGTCGAGGCGCATGTTCATCTTCACGCGGCCGACCGCGGACAGGTCGTAGCGCTCGCTGTCGAAGAACAGCGAGTGGAACATCGCCTGCGCGGAATCGAGCGTCGGCGGCTCGCCGGGCCGCATCACGCGGTAGATGTCGAACAGCGCGTCCTCACGGGTGACGTTCTTGTCGACCGTCAGCGTGTTGCGGATATAGGCGCCCACATTGATGTGGTCGATGTCGAGGATCGGCACCTCTTCATACCCAAGCTCGACAAGCTGCTTGAGCATCTTCTCGGTGACTTCCTCACCGGCTTCGACATAGATCTCGCCCGTGGTCGGGTTGACCATGTCCTCGGCCACATACTGGCCGACCATCTCCTCGTCGGAGATCTTGAGCGCCTTGAGGCCCTTCTCGGCGAGCTGGCGGGCCTGGCGGACCGTCACCTTCTTGCCGGCCTCGACAACGACTTCGCCGGTGTCGGCGTCGACGAGATCGGACACCGCCTTGTAGCCCTTCATCCGCTTGGGATCGAAAGGCATGCGCCAGCCATCCTTCGCGCGAGCGAAAGTGATGGTCTCGTAGAAGGTGTTGAGGATCTCCTCGCCGGCGAGGCCGAGGGCGAAGAGAAGGCTCGTCACCGGAATCTTGCGGCGGCGGTCGATGCGCGCATAGACGATGTCCTTGGCGTCGAACTCGATGTCGAGCCAGGAACCGCGATAGGGAATGATGCGGGCGGCGAACAGCAGCTTGCCCGAGGAGTGCGTCTTGCCCTTGTCGTGGTCGAAGAACACGCCCGGCGAGCGGTGCATCTGGGAGACGATGACGCGCTCGGTGCCGTTGACGATGAACGTGCCGTTCATGGTCATCAGCGGGATGTCGCCCATATAGACATCCTGCTCCTTGATGTCCTTGACGGACTTGGAGCCGGTATCGGGATCGACATCGAACACGATGAGGCGCAGCGTCACCTTGAGCGGCGCGGCAAACGTCATGCCCCGCTGGCGGCACTCGTCAACGTCGTATTTCGGCGGTTCAAACTCGTAACGGACGAATTCGAGCATCGCTGCGCCCGAAAAGTCCGAAATCGGAAATACCGACTTGAAAACCGCCTGAATGCCGTCGTCTGCGCGACCGCCCTTCGGCTCAACGATCTGCAGGAACTGGTCGTAGGATGCCTTCTGAACCTCGATGAGGTTCGGCATCTCCGCCACTTCCTGGATCTTGCCGAAAAACTTGCGGACCCGCTTACGACCGGTGAACGTCTGCGCCATGTCGCTCCTCGCTCCGTCCGAGTATCCGTCAGCGCCATCCACGATACCGGCGGGAGGGCCGGTGGCCTTGCGTGGAGGCTTATGATCACGGAACAATCCGACGAGGATGAGGCGCCGTGGCGCCCTGCCCTCCGATCATCCCGCAACCGACGGCTCGCCAGACGATCCCTGTCCGGATCGTCTGGGAAGCCGTCGGGCTTCCTTCAGTCGCGCCCTCGGCACCGCCGAAGGCAGAGGCCGCCGGCGAACCGGCGGCCCCGAATGATCAGATGATCACTTGAGCTCGACCTTGGCGCCGGCCTTTTCGATCTGCGCCTTGATCTTCTCGGCTTCGTCCTTGGTCACGCCTTCCTTGACAGCCTTGGGGGCCGCCTCGACGAGATCCTTGGCTTCCTTGAGGCCCAGGCCGGTGATGGCGCGGACTTCCTTGATGACCTCGATCTTCTTATCGCCGGCCGAGGCCAGGATAACGGTGAACTCGGTCTGCTCTTCAACGGGAGCAGCGGCAGCGGCCGGGGCCGAGGCGACAGCCACGGCGGCGGCGGCGGAAACGCCCCACTTCTCTTCGAGGAGCTTCGCGAGCTCGGCAGCCTCGAGAACGGTCAGGGCGGACAGCTCGTCAACGAGCTTCGACAGATCAGCCATTTTACTTAAGTCCTTGGATTTAGGTTCGAACCAGTATTACCGGGAAGCCTCACGCGGCTTCGTTCTCTTTGGCATAGGCCGCAAACACGCGGGCGAGCTTAGCCGCCGGCGCGGTGCTGAGCTGGGCGATCTTGGTCGCCGGGGCCTGGATAAGGCCGACGAGCTTCGCGCGCAGTTCATCAAGGGACGGCATGGTGGCCAAGGCCTTCACACCATCCACATTCAGGGCCGTGGTGCCGAACGCTCCGCCCAGGATGACGAACTTGTCGTTCGCCTTGGCAAAGTCGACGGCGACCTTCGGAGCCGCAACAGGATCGCTCGAATAAGCGATGATGGTCGGACCCTTCAGCAGGGCCGCGACATGTGCGACGTCCGAACCTTCGAGAGCGATCTTGGCGAGGCGGTTCTTCGCCACCTTCACGGTCGCACCATTCGCCTTCATCTGGCGGCGAAGAGCCGACATCTGGGCGACGGTGAGGCCGGAATAGTGGGCCACTACGACAACCGAAGTGTTCTGGAACACGTCGGTCAGCGTCGTGACGAGCTCTTCTTTTTGTGCTCGATCCACTTCACTTGCTCTCCGGTGGCGAGGAAGATGGTCTTCCCCGCCGGGTTTGCGCCTTGCCGCCCCTCCTTGCGGAGCGACGACGGTTGGTATCCTGTCCCCTGGGACCGAAAAACCGGCCAAGGCGCTGGTTCGAGCCGAAATCCAGGACCCGGTTGCCCGGAACCCTTCCTGCGGTCGTACCCCGTCTATGCTGGCCCCGATCGGGATTAAGCCACCTCGGCGAGGGGCACCGGCAGTCTCGGACAGGACGTAAAGCCGGCAGGGCGAACCCTACCGGCCTCTCCGCCCGGTTTTACGCGGGCGAAAGCTGAAATTTCGTCGGCACGCCACCGACATCGTCGGCAACGAAACCGCCCATATAGTGAGTCGCGTGGGATTTGTCACCCCTGATAGCACCAGGGGCTTGACAAATCCACACCGTCGCAATCACGGGACCGCGACCGGCCCCGTGAGGAAGGTGCGACAACGCGATCAGCCGGCAACCACGCTCGCCGGCTCGACCTTCAGGCCGGGGCCCATGGTCGAGGAGACAGCGACGCGCTGAAGGTAGGTGCCCTTGGCGCCGGTCGGCTTGGCCTTCACCACCGCGTCGACGAAGGCGCGGATGTTCTCGGCCAGCTTGTCGACCGGGAACGAGGCCTTGCCGATGCCGCCATGGATGATGCCGGCCTTTTCGACGCGGAACTCGACAGCGCCGCCCTTGGCAGCCTCGACCGCACCCTTCACGTCCATCGTGACGGTGCCGACCTTCGGGTTCGGCATCAGGCCGCGCGGGCCGAGCACCTTGCCGAGACGGCCGACGAGCGGCATCAGGTCCGGGGTGGCGATGCAGCGATCGAAGTCGATCGTGCCGCCCTGGATGGTCTCCAGCAGATCCTCGGCACCGACGATGTCGGCACCCGCCGCCTTGGCTTCGTCGGCCTTGGCGCCACGCGCGAACACGGCGACGCGGACGGTCCGGCCCGAGCCGTTCGGCAGGTTGCACACGCCGCGCACCATCTGGTCCGCGTGGCGGGGATCGACGCCCAGATTGAGCGCCACTTCGATGGTCTCGTCGAACTTGGCGTTGGCCCGGTCCTTGAGAAGCGTCAGGGCCTCATCGAGGCCATACAGCTTCACCGGGTCGATGCCCTCGCGGACGGAGCGAACACGCTTGGAAATCTTGGCCATCAGCTCAACCCACCACTTCGAGGCCCATGGAACGGGCGGAGCCCTCGATCATGCGAACCGCCGCTTCGACGGATTCGCAGTTGAGGTCCTTCATCTTCTTGTCGGCGATTTCCCGCATCTGCTCCTGCGAGATCTTGCCGACGAAGCCGCCCTTGCCAGGCGTCTTGTGGCCGGAGCCGGGCTTCTTCTTGGTTTCAAGGCCGGCGGCCTTCTTCAGGAAGTAGGAGACCGGCGGGGTCTTCAGCTCGAAGGTGAAGGAGCGGTCCTGATAGGCCGTGATCACCACCGGGATCGGCATGCCCTTTTCGAGCTGGCCGGTCTGGGCGTTGAACGCCTTGCAGAATTCCATGATGTTGAGGCCGCGCTGACCGAGCGCCGGGCCGATCGGCGGCGCGGGGTTGGCCGAGCCGGCAGGCACCTGCAACTTGATGTAGCCGGTGATCTTTTTCGCCATGACGAACTCCTCGGCGGCGCGACTGCCAGTCGCAAACGCCAAAGCACGCCGTCGCGACGGCTTCATCGCGGGCGGCGTAAATGGAGGGTCGCGGTAGCGGCACGTTTAAAACGCTGGCTGGCGAACCGGCCGTGCCTCCCGCGAATGAACGCACCCTCGGGGCGTTAACCCCTCGGATGCAACGCATGCCATACAGGAAGACGCGATCAAACGCAACGGTGCCGTGCGGGTCCCTCCATGCCACTGCCCTCCCTCGCCATTATCCGGCGAAGCTCACGCCGCCGAGTACAGGGCGCGACGGCTGCGATGCGCCTCGCGCGCCAGAATGGCGTCGGCGTCGAGGCTGCGAATGGGCGTGCGCAGGTCGCGCGGCACTTCGCCTTCCAATTGAAGCGCGAGATAGCGCCCGCAGCACACACGCAGGAAGGAGGCGAAATTCTCCACCCCGCCATGGGCGAAGGTCAGTTCCTCATGCAGCCGGGCAAGGAGCTGCGGCAGGCTCATGCCATCGCGCTGGGCAATCTCCTCCAGCACCTGCCAGTAGAGATTCTCCAGCCGCACGCTGGTGGAGAAGCCGTTCAGGCGAAGCGATTTCAGCCGCGTCTGCCACAGGGCAGAATCAGCCTCGATGAAGAGCTTGCACATGGCGTGCCTCCCTCGGCGGCGGAGCCTCCCGCCCCGCCACGCGCATCATAATCCTCTTCGGCTGGAGTGCGAAGGCGCTTCACGCAGCCTTGCGCACGCCCGGGTTTACCTCGCCATGCGAGATGGTGGTGCCGAGGACGGCGAGGAACTGGCCGATCCATGCCGGATGCGCCGGCCAGGCGGGAGCGCTCACCAGATTGCCGTCCGTGACCGCGGCGTCGATGGCGATGTCGGCATAGGTCCCGCCCGCAAGTTCCACCTCGGCGCGGCAGGCCGGATAGGCCGAACAGGTGCGCCCCTCCAGCACCCGCGCACCGGCGAGCAGCTGGGCGCCATGGCAGATCGCCGCCACCGGCTTGTCGGCCTCGAAAAAGTGCCGGACGATCTCGACAGTGCGCGCGTTGAGCCGCAGATATTCCGGCGCCCGCCCGCCCGGAACCACCAGCGCGTCGTAGCCGGCCGGATCGATCTCGGCGAAGGTGGCGTTGAGCGCGAAATTGTGGCCGCGCTTTTCCGAATAGGTCTGGTGCCCCTCGAAATCGTGGATCGAGGTCGCCACGCTGTCGCCGGCCTTCTTGTCCGGGCAGACGGCATGCACCGTGTGCCCGACCGCCAGCAGCGCCTGAAACGGCACCATGGTCTCGTAGTCCTCGACGAAGTCGCCGACGATCATCAGGATTCGCTTGGCCGCCATTGCGTCCTCCCCTGTTGTCCCGCCATCCGCACGATACGGCGACGGGCTTGCCGGGGAGGATAGGACGCCAGCCTGGGCCGAGGGTGTTAACCCGCTAACGCGCAGCGCTGACGGTTACGCGGCCGCCAACGAAAAAGGGCGCCGCCGAAGCTGCGCCCTTGAAACCGTCCGCGAAAGCGGCGTCAGACCTTCTCGACCTGGCCGAATTCGAGTTCGACCGGCGTGGCGCGGCCGAAGATCGACACCGCGACCTTGAGGCGCGAGCGACCCTCGTCGACTTCCTCGACGATGCCGTTGAACGAGGCGAACGGGCCGTCCGACACCTTGACCGTCTCGCCGACCTCGAAGGTGATCGAGGGCTTGGGCCGCTCGATGCCTTCCTGCACCTGCTGAAGGATGCGCATGGCTTCCTTCTCGGCGATCGGCATCGGCTTGTTGTCGGCGCCGAGGAAGCCGGTGACCTTCGGCGTGTTCTTGATGAGGTGGAAGGCCTCGTCGGTGAGGTCCATCTTCACCAGCACATAGCCGGGGAAAAACTTGCGCTCGGCGTCGACCTTGCGGCCGCGGCGCACTTCGACGACCTTCTCGGTCGGCACCAGCACCTGCTCGAAGAGATCGGTGAGGCCGCGCTGCGCGGCCTGTTCCTTGATGGAATCAGCGACCTTCTTCTCAAAATTGGAATAGGCGTGGACGATGTACCAGCGCATCGGCATCGCGTCTCTCCTCAACGGCCGATTTGCAGAATCTGAGCGATGACGAAGCTCAGAATCTGGTCGGCGACCAGGAAGAACAGCGAGGCCAGCACCACCATGACGAACACCATTGCGGTAGTGATAAGCGTCTCGCGACGGGTCGGCCAGGTGACCTTGCGGGCTTCCGCGCGGACCTGCTGAAAGAACTCGACCGGGTTCGTCTTCGCCATGCTCGTCTCGAAACGCCTCTGATGCGGCCCGCGCCGTTATCGGCTGATCGCGGCGCGCCGCCTGCGGGTCCCGCCGCGCGCCGCCTTTCGGCACCAGCCCGGCACGACCCTTCTAAAAATGCACGAAGCGGGCGTATAGCCCGCAAAGCCGCCTCGCGTCAAAGAACCTTTGCCGCCTTGCCTGCCACCCCGGTGGGAAGGGTGGCAGGAGTGGAGGGGCTCGAACCCCCAACCCCCGGTTTTGGAGACCGGTGCTCTACCAGTTGAGCTACACTCCTAGAAGAGGCGGACGGGGCACCGCCCCGGTGGTCCGCCTCTCGAATCGCGAGGCACTATAACCGGCGGCGCGCCCACGTCGAGGGGCGCGCGCCCCGGTTTCAACAGTTCGGCGTCGAAGCGGAAAAAACTTCGGCGCCGGAAAGGGATGCGGCCAGCACACCCCGCCCCGGGACATCATTCGATGACGGAGGCGACCACGCCGGCACCGAAGCCGTTCGCGCGTGTCGCGAACGGCCCGATTGCTTCGATCACTCGATGATGGACGCGACCACGCCGGCGCCGACGGTACGGCCGCCTTCGCGGATGGCGAAGCGCAGCTTTTCTTCCATCGCGATCGGAACGA
>NZ_SMFY01000010.1:2500-5740 GCF_004339465.1 Ancylobacter aquaticus
GTGACCGCACCGTCCTCGAACAACTGCGAAGCAAGCTGGTCTTTAGAAATAGCTTTGATGCCGTGTGGCGGGTCTCTCAAAACCGCCACGCTTCCGCGACATTCCGCACGGAATTTCGCTAGGGGTGGGCATCGAAGATGAGAACGATCAAGTGTCTTAAGGGCATTCGGTGGATGCCTTGGTGCTGAGAGGCGATGAAGGACGTGGTACGCTGCGATAAGTCACGGGGAGCTGCGAACAGGCTTTGATCCGTGAATTTCCGAATGGGGAAACCCACCTTCGACGACTGGGACTCTGAAGTCTTGGACCTTGGGAGCAATCCCGAGGCTTGAGGCTTTGGAATTCCAGTTGTCAGATGAAGGTATCAAGCCCTGAATACATAGGGGTTTGAAGCGAACCCGGGGAACTGAAACATCTAAGTACCCGGAGGAAAGGACATCAACAGAGACTCCGTTAGTAGTGGCGAGCGAACGCGGACCAGGCCAGTGGTGAATGTGCGACAAGTGGAATCGATCAGGAAAGTCGAGCCTTAGTGGGTGATAGCCCCGTACACGTAATGCAAGCATTCATCCTCGAGTAAGGCGGGACACGTGAAATCCTGTCTGAACATGGGGGGACCACCCTCCAAGCCTAAGTACTCCTCAGCGACCGATAGCGAACAAGTACCGTGAGGGAAAGGTGAAAAGCACCCCGACAAGGGGAGTGAAACAGTTCCTGAAACCGGATGCCTACAAACAGTAGGAGCCCAAGGTTCGTCCTGGGTGACTGCGTACCTTTTGTATAATGGGTCAGCGACTTAGTCTGGCGAGCAAGCTTAAACCGATAGGTGTAGGCGCAGCGAAAGCGAGTCTGAACAGGGCGTTCAGTTCGTCGGATTAGACCCGAAGCCGAGTGATCTAGCCATGAGCAGGTTGAAGGTGCGGTAACACGCACTGGAGGACCGAACCGGTGCCCGTTGAAAAGGTCTCGGATGACTTGTGGCTAGGGGTGAAAGGCCAATCAAACTCGGAAATAGCTGGTTCTCCGCGAAAACTATTTAGGTAGTGCCTCGCGTGAATACTCCAGGGGGTAGAGCACTGGATGGGCTAGGGGGGTTTACCGCCTTACCAAACCTAACCAAACTCCGAATACCTGGAAGTACTGCGCGGGAGACAGACGGCGGGTGCTAACGTCCGTCGTCGAGAGGGAAACAACCCTGACCTACAGCTAAGGTCCCCAAGTCATGGCTAAGTGTGAAAGGATGTGAGAGTCCGAAAACAACCAGGAGGTTGGCTTAGAAGCAGCCATCCTTTAAAGAAAGCGTAACAGCTCACTGGTCTAGGATTCTTGCGCCGAAAATGTAACGGGGCTCAAGCCATGCACCGAAGCTTAGGGTTTGCAACTTGTTGCAAGCGGTAGCGGAGCGTTCCGTAAGCCTGCGAAGGAGGACCCGTGAGGGCCTCTGGAGGTATCGGAAGTGCGAATGCTGACATGAGTAACGACAAACAGTGTGAGAGACACTGTCGCCGAAAGTCCAAGGGTTCCTGCGTAAAGCTAATCTGCGCAGGGTTAGCCGGCCCCTAAGGCGAGGCCGAAAGGCGTAGTCGATGGGAATCAGGTGAATATTCCTGAGCCTGTGGGTAGTGACGAATCCCGTGTGTTGTCAGACGAATTGGTTCTGTTCTGGCTTCGAAGGGGTTCCAGGAAATAGCTCCCACATTATAGACCGTACCCGAAACCGACACAGGTGGACTGGTAGAGTATACCAAGGCGCTTGAGAGAACTATGCTGAAGGAACTCGGCAATTTACCTCCGTAACTTCGGGATAAGGAGGCCTTCCGTTTGGGCAACCAGGCGGGAGGGGCACAGACCAGGGGGTGGCAACTGTTTAGCAAAAACACAGGGCTCTGCGAAATCGCAAGATGACGTATAGGGTCTGACGCCTGCCCGGTGCCGGAAGGTTAAGAGGAGGGGTGCAAGCTCTGAATTGAAGCCCCGGTAAACGGCGGCCGTAACTATAACGGTCCTAAGGTAGCGAAATTCCTTGTCGGGTAAGTTCCGACCTGCACGAATGGCGTAATGACTTCCCCGCTGTCTCCAGCATAGACTCAGTGAAATTGAATTCCCCGTGAAGATGCGGGGTTCCTGCGGTCAGACGGAAAGACCCCGTGCACCTTTACTGCAACTTTGCACTGGCATTCGTGTCGGTATGTGTAGGATAGGTGGTAGGCTTTGAAGCGAGGGCGCCAGCTCTCGTGGAGCCATCCTTGAAATACCACCCTTATAGATATGGATGTCTAACCGCGGTCCGTTATCCGGATCCGGGACATTGCATGGTGGGCAGTTTGACTGGGGCGGTCGCCTCCCAAAGAGTAACGGAGGCGCGCGATGGTGGGCTCAGACCGGTCGGAAATCGGTCGTCGAGTGCAATGGCATAAGCCCGCCTGACTGTGAGACTGACAAGTCGAGCAGAGACGAAAGTCGGCCATAGTGATCCGGTGGTCCCACGTGGACGGGCCATCGCTCAACGAATAAAAGGTACGCCGGGGATAACAGGCTGATGATGCCCAAGAGTCCATATCGACGGCATCGTTTGGCACCTCGATGTCGGCTCATCACATCCTGGGGCTGGAGCAGGTCCCAAGGGTTCGGCTGTTCGCCGATTAAAGTGGTACGTGAGCTGGGTTCAGAACGTCGTGAGACAGTTCGGTCCCTATCTGCCGTGGGTGTAGGAATATTGAGAGGATTTGTCCCTAGTACGAGAGGACCGGGATGAACGTACCTCTGGTGGAGCTGTTGTGGCGCCAGCCGCAGTGCAGCGTAGCTATGTACGGTCGGGATAACCGCTGAAAGCATCTAAGCGGGAAACCCACCTCAAAACGAGTATTCCCTTGAGAACCGTGGAAGACGACCACGTTGATAGGCCGGGTGTGTAAGTATGGTAACATATTGAGCTTACCGGTACTAATCGTTCGATTGGCTTGATCGTTCTCATCCTCGATGGTCATCCATCAAGGATCAAAGCAATCCAAAGACCATGATCCGTGCAGGATCAGATCCATAAAGGATCCTTGCTTCGCAAAATGCTGTGCTTCGCCGGCCTGGTGGCCATTGCGAGGAGCCCCAACCCGATCCCATCCCGAACTCGGCCGTTAAACTCCTCAGCGCCGATGGTACTATGTCTCAAGACCTGGGAGAGTAGGTCGCTGCCAGGCCTGCAAAGCACAGCAAACAAAAGCTTCTTCACATCCAAACAAAAAC
>NZ_SMFY01000011.1 GCF_004339465.1 Ancylobacter aquaticus
CAAAAAGGCCCGCCGGTTGGCGGGCCTTTCGCGGGCTCGGGTGGGATGGGGGGAGGGTCGGGCGGGCGGGGCCGATCCGCCCCGCCGCCTCCGCCTCGCCCCCGCCCCTCGCCTCGTCAGTGGTTGAGGTTCTTGACGATGTCCTCGACCATTTTCTTGGCGTCGGCGAAGAGCATCATGGTGTTGTCGCGGAAGAACAGCTCGTTCTCCACCCCGGCATAGCCCGCCGCCATGCCGCGCTTGATGAACAGCACCGTCTTCGCCTTCTCCACGTCCAGGATCGGCATGCCGTAGATCGCCGAGGTCGGGTCGGTCTTGGCCGCCGGGTTGGTCACGTCATTGGCGCCGATGACGAAGGCCACGTCCGCCTGCGCGAACTCCGAGTTGATGTCCTCAAGCTCGAACACCTCGTCATAGGGCACGTTGGCTTCCGCCAGCAGCACGTTCATGTGCCCGGGCATGCGCCCCGCCACCGGATGGATAGCGTATTTCACTTCCACGCCCTCGGCCTTCAGCCGGTCGCCCATTTCGCGCAGCGCGTGCTGGGCCTGCGCCACCGCCATGCCGTAGCCCGGCACGATGATCACCTTGGCCGCGTTCTTCATGATGAACGCCGCGTCCTCGGCCGAGCCCTGCTTCACCGGGCGCGTCTCCACCGCCCCGGCCGGGCCGCCCGACGTATCGCCGCCGAACCCGCCCAGGATCACCGAGATGAAGGAGCGGTTCATCGCCTTGCACATGATGTAGCTCAGGATCGCGCCGCTTGAGCCCACCAGCGCGCCGGTGATGATCAGCGCCGTGTTCGACAGGGTGAAGCCGATGCCCGCCGCCGCCCAGCCGGAGTAGCTGTTCAGCATCGACACCACCACCGGCATGTCCGCCCCGCCGATCGGGATGATGATCAGCCCGCCCAGGATGAGCGCGGCGATCACGATCAGCCAGAACACGGTGTGGCTCTCGGTCATGACCAGCACGCCGATCAGCACCACGATCAGGCCGGCAAGGCCGGCATTGATCAGGTGGCGCCCCGCCAGCATGATCGGCTTGCCCGACATGTTGCCGTTGAGCTTGGCAAACGCGATCACCGAGCCGGTGAAGGTGATGGCGCCGATGGCGACGCCAAGGCTCATCTCGACCAGCGCCTGCGCGTGGATGAAGCCGGGATCGCCGATGCCGAAGGCCGCCGGCGCGTAGAGCGCCGCCGCCGCCACCATCACCGCGGAGAGGCCGACCAGCGAATGGAACGCCGCCACCAACTGCGGCATCTGCGTCATGGCGATCTTCCTGGCGATCACCGCGCCGGCGCCGCCGCCGATGGCGAGCCCGCCGATCACCAGCGCCCAGCCGCCCAGCCCCGCCGGGGGCGAGGAGGCCAGCGTCGTCACGATGGCGATGGTCATGCCGACCATGCCGAAAATATTGCCCTGCCGCGACGTCACCGGGCTGGAGAGCCCGCGCAGCGCCAGGATGAACAGGACACCCGAAACGAGATAGAGAAGCGCGACCAGATTGGCGTTCATGTCCGCGCTCACTTCTTCTTGGAGTACATGGCGAGCATCCGGCTGGTCACCAGGAACCCGCCGAAGATGTTCACCGCCGCCAGGATCAGGCCGACAAAGCCGAAGCCCCGCGCCCATTCCGTGCCCTCGGCCACCGTGTCGACGCCCACCGCCAGCAGCGCCCCGACCACGATCACCGACGAGATCGCGTTGGTCACGCTCATCAGCGGCGTGTGCAGCGCCGGCGTCACCGACCACACCACGTAGTAGCCCACGCACACCGCCAGCACGAAGATGGCGAGCTGGAACACGAACGGGTCGATCGCCCCGCCGGAGATCGCGTGCACCGCGCCTCCCGCGACCTCGGCATAGCTCTGCGCCGCCGCATCGGCATAGGCTGCTGCCGCCTCGGCCGCCTGCCGCGCGACCTCCGCCGCCATGCGCGCCCCTTCGGCCGCGTTCTGCGCCACGGCGTCCGAGACGCTCGGCGCGTTCTGGGCGAGTATCACGCCCCCTGCCGGATTGGCCATTTCCTCAATTCCCTTTGGATCTCGAAGGTCGCCCGAGGCAACCCATGGGCTTGCTGTTTCTTGAACCGCATGGCGAGAACGTCATCCCGGCCGGCGCGCGACGCGCTGAGCCGGGATCGTCGCCGGAACGGGCACGCGCTCCCGGATCGGCCTGCGGCCGTCCGGGATCACGGCGCATCTCACGCCGCCGAGGCGTCCGTCGCCGGAGCCGGAGCCGGAGCGTCAGATGCCGGAGCCGTCTCCGCAGGCCGGAAGCCGGGATGCACCACCGCCCCGTCCTTGGTCAGCAGCGTCGCCTTCACCAGCTCGTCGTCCCACTTCACCGCGAGCGTCTTCGTGGCCTTGTCCACCAGCGTCTCCACGAACGCGTAGAGGTTCTTGGCGTAGAGCTGCGAGGCGGTCGCCGCCAGCCGGCCCGGCACGTTCAGATGCCCGACGATCTTCACGCCGTTCGCCGTGGTGGCGACCTCGCCCGGCACGGCGCCCTCGACATTGCCGCCGCGCTCCACCGCGAGGTCGATGAGCACCGAGCCCGGCTTCATCGCCGCCACCGTATCGGCCGACACCAGCTTCGGCGCCGGGCGGCCGGGGATCAGCGCCGTGGTGATGACGATGTCCTGCTTGGCAATGTGCGCCGCCGTCAGCGCCGCCTGCTTGGCCTGGTACTCCGCCGACATCGCCTTGGCGTAGCCCCCGGACGTCTCCGCCTGCTTGAACTCCTCGTCCTCCACCGCGATGAACTTGGCGCCCAGGCTCTCCACCTGCTCCTTCGCCGCCGGGCGCACATCGGTGGCCGAGACCACCGCGCCGAGCCGGCGCGCCGTGGCGATCGCCTGCAGGCCGGCAACGCCCGCCCCCATCACGAACACCCGCGCCGCCGGCACCGTGCCGGCCGCCGTCATCATCATCGGGAAGGCCCGGCCGAACTCGGCCGAGGCGTCGATCACCGCGCGGTAGCCGGCCAGGTTCGCCTGGGAGGACAGCACGTCCATCACCTGCGCGCGGGTGATGCGCGGCATCAGCTCCATGGCGAACAGGCTCGCCCCCGTGCCGGCGATCTCGGTGAGCGCCGCCTCATGGCCATGGGGATCGGCAATCGCGATCACCAGCGCCCCGGGGTTGATCCCCTTCAGCG